>NZ_JALPVL010000020.1 GCF_023544465.1 Paractinoplanes maris
GGCTGGCTGTGGCTGCTGGTGGTGATGCTCCCGCTCTACTGGATCGTGATCACCAGCTTCAAGACGCAGGCCAACTACTTCATCACCAACCCCCTCGCGCCGGCGACCGATCTGACCTTCGAGAACTACAAGACGGTCATCGACAACGACTTCATCCGCTACTTCCTCAACAGTGCGGTGGTCACCCTCGGCGCGGTCATCCCGGCCACCCTGATCAGCTTCATGGCCGCCTACGCGATCGTCCGGGGCACCCACAGCCGCTGGCTGCGGGCGATGAACGGGTTGTTCCTGCTCGGCCTGGCCATCCCGCTGCAAGCGGTGATCATCCCGGTCTACCTGATCATCATCCGGCTCAAGATGTACGACACCCTGCTGGCGATCATCCTGCCCTCGATCGCCTTCGCCATCCCGCTGAGCGTGCTGGTCCTCTCGAACTTCATCCGCGACGTCCCGAAGGAACTGTTCGAGTCGATGCGGATGGACGGCGCCACCGAGTGGGGCACACTGTGGCGCCTGGCCTTCCCGCTGACCCGGCCGGCCCTGGTCACCGTGGTCATCTACAACGGACTGGGCATCTGGAACGGCTTCCTGCTGCCCCTGGTGCTGACCCAGAGCCCCGAGCAGCGCACCATCCCGCTCGCCCTGGCCGCCTTCCAAGGCCAGTTCGGGGTCAACATCCCGGCCATCGCGGCCTCGGTCGTGCTGACCACCGTCCCGATCGTCCTGCTCTACGCCATCGGCCGCCGGCAACTGCTCAGCGGTCTCACCGCCGGATTCGGTAAATAGAAAGGCATTCAGCGATGACCTTCGAGTACCACGTGGCCACCAGTGGTTCCGACACCGCATCCGGATCGGCCGGCCAACCTTTCCGTACGATCAACCGTGCGGCCACGGTCGCGTCGGCCGGCGACACCGTGATCGTCCACGGGGGCGAGTACCGCGAATGGGTCAAGCCCCGCCGCGGCGGCCTCAGCGACACCCGCCGCATCACCTATCAGGCGGCCGCGGGCGAGCACGTTGTCATCAAAGGCTCGGAGCGGGTCACCGGCTGGGAGAACGACGGCGGCACGGTGTGGAAGGCGACGGTTCCCAACACGCTGTTCGGCGACTTCAACCCGTACGCCGAGGAGGTGGCCGGCGACTGGATCGTGTATCCCGAGAAGGCAGCCCGCAAGCACCTCGGCGACGTCTACCTGAACGGGCTCAGCTTCTACGAGGTGGACTCCCGGTCCTCGGTGGACGCCCCTGAGAAGCGTACGGAAATCGTCGACAACTGGACCCGGACCACCGCCCAGGTCCGCAACCCCGACCAGACCCAGCTCGTCTGGTTCGCCGCCGTCGACGAGGAGTCGACGACGATCTGGGCGAACTTCCAGGGCGCCGACCCCAACGCCGAACTGGTCGAGATCAACGTCCGCCGCTCGGTCTTCCACCCGGTCGTGCCGCACCTGGACTACATCACCGTCCGCGGTTTCGAACTGGCCCAGGCGGCCTGCCCGTGGACGCCGCCGACGGCCGACCAGCCCGCTCTGATCGGGCCGAACTGGTCCAAGGGCTGGATCATCGAGGACAACGTCATCCACGACGCGAAGTGCTCGGCCATCTCGATCGGCAAGGAAGCCTCCACCGGCCACAACTACGCGACCGAGCGCGGCGACAAGCCGGGGTACCAATACCAGCTCGAGTCGGTGTTCACCGCGCGGCAGATCGGCTGGGACAAGGAGCACATCGGCTCGCACGTGATCCGGCGCAACACCATCTACGACTGCGGGCAGAACGGCATCGTCGGCCACCTCGGTTGCGTGTTCTCCACCATCGAGGACAACCACATCTACAACATCGCGCTGAAGCGGGAGTTCTACGGCTACGAGATCGGCGGCATCAAGCTGCACGCGGCGATCGACGTGGAGATCCGGCACAACCGCATCCACGACTGCTCGCTCGGCGTGTGGCTCGACTGGCAGACCCAGGGCACCCGGATCAGCCGGAACGTCCTCTACCACAACAGCCGCGACATCTTCATCGAGGTCAGCCACGGCCCGTACCTGGTGGAGCACAACGTCTTCGCCTCGCCGGCGGCGATCGAGCTGTTCAGCCAGGGTGGCGCGTTCGTCAGCAACCTGATCGCGGGCACGGTGCGCGTAGAGGCCGTGATGGACCGGGCCACGCCGTACCACCGGCCGCACAGCACGCAGGTGGCCGGCTACGCCTACATCCGGGCGGGCGACGACCGCTGGATCGGCAACCTCTTCGTCGGGGGAGACCCGGCCGCGGCGTACGGCACGGAGGCCGAGGGCAAGGCGCCGGCGCTGACCGGGACCTCGTCCTACGACGGCTTCCCGGTCTCGTTCGACGACTACCGGGCGCGCATCGAGGCCCAGCCGCCGGGTGACCACCAGCGCTACCTCACCGTGGAGCAGGCGGTCTGGACCCGGGCCAACGTCTACGCGGCGGGGGCCCGCCCGTTCGACGGCGAGACCGCCCCGGTGGTCGTGGGATCGGGGTCGGTCGCGGTGACCGACGACGGCGACACCGTCCACCTGACCACCACGCTGCCGGCCGAGTTCGACGGGGTGCGGCTGGGGCCGGTGTCGGGGCGCGACCTCGAGCGGGTCCGCTTCGCCGACGCCGAGTTCGAGGAGCGCGACGGGACGCCGGCCGTGATGGACGCCGACCTGCTGGGTGCGGCCAAGAAGTCGGGCGAGTTCCCGGCCGGTCCGATCGCGACACTCACCTCCGGTGAGGCCACCACGCGCATCTGGTGACCGGTTGACGGACTTCAGGGCGCGACAGCCATCCCCCCGGCGGCCGCGCCCTGATCTTTTCCTGATCGCCTCCGTGGCCGGAAAGGTGGGATCAACGACGTTGCTGCCGTCGCGGTGAGGCCGCAGGCTGGTCGGCATGAGCGGTCGTCCTGTCCTGATCCTGATGTTCCCGGGTGTGCAGAGTCTCGACGTGACCGGGCCGCTGGAGGTGTTCGCGGGGGCCGGAGCGCAGTACCGGGTGATGACAGCCGGCCCGGGCGGCACGGCCGTGCGCACGTCGAGCGGTCTCACGCTGGTGCCCGACGCGGATCTGGCCGGCGTACCGGCGCCGGACACGGTGGTCGTGCCGGGCGGGGAGGGCACCCGCGACCTCGATCCGGCGATCGTGCGATGGCTGCGGGCCCACGCGTCAGAGGTGCGGCGGGTCGTGTCGGTCTGCACCGGGGCGTTCCTGCTGGCCGAGGCCGGGCTGCTGGCCGGGCGCCGGGCCACCACTCACTGGCGGGTCTGCGGCACGCTGGCCCGGCGGTATCCGGACGTGCTGGTCGACCCCGAGCCGATCTTCGTCCGGGACGGGCCGATCGCCACCTCGGCCGGCGTGACCGCCGGCATCGACCTCGCGCTCGCGCTGGTCGAGGAGGACCTCGGCCGCGAGGTCGCTCTGACCATCGCCCGGCACCTGGTCATGTTCCTGCGCCGCCCGGCCGGTCAGACACAGTTCAGCACCCAGCTCTCGGCCCAGCTCGCCGACCGGTCCGGACTGCGCGAGGTGCAGGGGTGGATCGCCGAGAACCCGCACGCCGACCTGCGCGTCCCGGCGCTCGCCGAGCGGGCCAGTCTGTCGCCGCGGCAGTTCTCCCGGGCGTTCACCGCCGAGGTAGGGGAGACGCCGGGCCGGTACGTCGACGCTGTACGCCTGGAATCCGCCCGTCGCCTGCTGGAGGACAGCCAGGACACCATCGACCGGATCGCGGTCCGATGCGGGTACGGCACGAGCGAGGCGATGCGGCGCGCGTTCGTCCGCGTCCTGGGCGTCCCACCCACCGAATACCGGCGTCGTTTCTGACCCGTCGTTGTCTCTCTTCCGGAGGACCTGATGCAGATCGCCATCCTGCTCTTCGACCGCTTCACCGCCCTCGACGTGGTCGGCCCCTACGACGTGCTCAGCCACCTGCCGGGAGCGCACGTCACCTTCGTCGCCGAACGCCCCGGCCCGGTCGGCAACGAGGTCGGCACTCTGCGCCTGCACGCCGATGCGGCGCTCGCCGACGTGCCCGCTCCGGACGTGGTCCTCGTCCCCGGTGGCCCGGGCCAGAACGCCCACATGCACGACGGCCCGGTCCAGCAGTGGCTGCGGACGGTGGACCGGCACAGCACCTGGACCGCCTCGGTCTGCACCGGCTCCCTGCTGCTGGCCGCGGCCGGCCTGCTGACCGGCCGGCGGGCCACCACCCACTGGCTGCGCCACGACGACCTCGCCCCGCTCGGCGCGGTCCCCACGGCCGGCCGAGTCGTGTTCGACGGCAAATACGTCACCGCGGCCGGCGTCTCGGCCGGAATCGACCTGGCCTTCGGCCTGGCCGGCCGCATCGCCGGGGACTTCGTCGCCCAGAGCATCCAGCTGGCCCACGAATACCAGCCGCAGCCGCCCTACCAGGCGGGTGACCCGGCCACCGCGCCCCGGGCCGTCCGCGAGGCAGTCCTGGCCCGCCGCGACGCCATCATGAACTGACCGACCACCGCGTGCCTGCCGGTTACGAAGCCGACCCCGCGCCGCCCGAGCTCCGGCTGCCGTTCGCGTCCACTTCGGAGAGCTCCATCGTGACGCTGATCGCCCGCGCGGTCAGCGGTCGGAGTGATCGCCGAAGCTGTGGTTGCGGAGCTGGACCTCCTCGAAGTCGAGGTTGGTGAGGATCTCCTGCATCACCTCGTCGTCGATCGTGCCCTCGTCGCGCAGGCGGACCACGGTGTCGTGCTTGTGGGCCAGGGCGGCCAGCCGCAGCTCGCGGTCCTCCTGGATCCGGCGGCGGGTGTCCTCGCCGTCGTCCGGCTCGTCGCCCCGCAGCAGGCTCAGCCGCTGCTCGAACTGCTCGCGGACCTGGCCGGTCAGCTCGGGGCTCGCGCCCACCCGGTCGGCCAGCTCGGGCAGCGCGGCCAGCGCCTCCTCGGTCGCGGTGGTCTCGGCCAGACGGCGCTCCCGGTCGGCGCTGCCGTCGTCGTGCAGGCCGGCCCAGCGGACGATCCGGGGCATCAGCGGCGCCTGCACCAGCAGGGTCACCGCGATCACGCCGGCCGTCACGAAGACCACCAGGTCACGGTCCTCCAGCGAGTGCGGGACGGCCAGTGCCGCGGCCAGCGAGACCGCGCCCCGGAATCCGGCGGCGGCCATGACCGTACGGGGTTTGGCCCCGACCCGTCTCGTGCGCTGCACCGGCCGGCGGTCGACCATGCGGATCAGGTACGGGCTGGTGAACATCCAGGCGAAGCGGACACCGATGACCGCGGCCGAGACGGCGACGACAGCCACCAGCGCCTGGGCCAGGCCGATGGTGCTCAGGTCGCGCACGGCCGACTGCACTTCGAGCCCGACCAGCACGAACAGGGCCGCGTTGGCCAGCGCGGTCAGGAACCCCATGACCGTGCCGACGTACTGCCGGGCCTCGGCGCTGAACAGGCGGGGCGCCGCCCGGCTCACCCACAGGCCGCTGACCACGACGGCCAGCACGCCGGAGGCCTCGATCTCCTCCGCGATCAGATAGGCCGCCAACGGTGTCGCCAGGGCCAGGATGTTGTGCTGGAACGGGTCCCGCAGACGTTTGCGCAACGCCACGCTGACCCACGCGACGGCGGCCCCCATCACGATGCCGCCCAGATAGGCCAGGGCGAACATGCCGGACACCCCGGCCAGCCCGACGTGCTCCTCGCCGACCGTCACGCCGACGGCCAACGCGTAGATGACCAGCGCCGTGCCGTCGTTGACGAGACTCTCGGCGCGCAGCGTGGTGGCGAAGCGGCGGGGGAGCGACCGGCCCAGCACGCCGACGGCGGTGGCGTCGGTCGGGGCCACCGCGGCACCGAGCACCCAGGCCGGGCCCCACGGCATGCCCAGCGCGTGGGCGGCCACCGCCGCGGCGGCCGCGGTGGCGGCGACCAGCACGGTGCTGAGCAGAACGATCACGCGGAGGTTGGAGCGGATCTCGCGCAGCGACGTCGAGAAGCTCTCCCAGTAGAGCAGCACCGGCAGGAAGAGCAGCAGCACCGCCTCGGGCGGCAGGTGCGCCGCGCGCAGGGCGGGCAGGAAGCCGAGCAGCACCCCGGCCAGCAGGAGCAGGGCCGGCGGGGCCATCCGGAACTGGCGGGCCAGGCTCGTGCAGACGAGCACGGCGACGCCGACCGCGACCGCGAGCAGCAGACTGAGCACGGGTCAGCCGATCACTTTGCCGGGGTTGAACAGGTTGAGCGGGTCGAGCGTCCGTTTCACCGCGACCTGCATGGCCAGCACCCCGGCCGACAGTTCCTGGCGCATGCCCTCGCGCTTGAGCAGACCGACACCGTGCTCGCCGGTCACCGTGCCGCCCATCGCGATCGCCGCGCTCAACATGTCCTCGAAGGCCGCCTGGGCCGCCCGGCGGGCCTCGTCGTCGCCAGTCGGGGCCAGGATCAGCGGGTGCAGGTTGCCGTCGCCGGCGTGCGCGATCGTGGCGATGGTCGCGCCGTGCCGGGCGGCGATCGCTTCGATCGCCGCGAGCATTTCCGGTACGCGGGAGCGCGGTACACAGACGTCCTCGGTGAGCACCGGGCTGAGCCGCTCCAGCGCCGGGTAGGCCAGCCGCCGGGCCGCGAACAGCGCCTCGGCCTCGACCTCGTCGGTGGACTGCTCGGCCCACATCGCGCCGGCCGCCCGGAACACCTCGGCCACCGCGGTGGCTTCCTCGTCGCCGGCTGCGCCGGGCATGTCGAGCTGGGCGAGCAGCAGCGCCGCGGCGTCCGCCTCCAGACCCAGGTGCTTCCACTCCTCGACCGCCCGCAGGCAGGTGCGGTCGAGCAACTCGAGGGCGGCGGGCAGCAACCCGGCCCGGGTGATCGCGGCGACGGCCTCGCCGGCGGCCACGACGCTGGAGAAGGCCCCGACCACCGTACGGGGGGCCTCGCGCCGGGCCGGGCGCAGGCGCAGCGTGATCTCGGTGATGACGCCGAACGTCCCCTCCGAGCCGGTGAACAGGCCGGCCAGGTCGTATCCGCTCACCCCTTTGGTCGTACGCCGGCCGAGCCGCACGACCGTGCCGTAGTCACCGGCCGGACCACCGACGACGGCCTCCAGGCCGAGGACGTAGTCGCGGGTCACGCCGTACTTGAGGCAGCACAACCCACCGGCGTTGGTGGCCACGTTGCCGCCGATCGTCGACCAGGGCGCGCTGGCCGGGTCGGGCGGATACCAGAGCCCGTGCTCGGCCACGGCCGCCTTGAGGTCGTTGTTGATGACGCCCGGCTGCACGGTGGCCGTCATGTTCTCGGCGTCGATCTCGACGATCCGGTTCATCCTCGACAGGTCGAGCACCATCGCCCCGTCCACGGCGTTGGCTCCGCCGGACAGCCCGGTGCCGGCCCCGCGCGGCACGATCGGCACACCGGCCCGGGCACAGGCCGCGACCACCCGGCGTACGTCATCGGTCGTGCGCGGACGGACCGCCCCGACCGCCCGGCCGTAGGGCGCCCACTCGGCGTCGTCGTGGCTGAGGCTCTCGAGAACGTCGGGGTCGTCGATGACGTCGAGCCCGTCGAGGTGCTGCTTCACGTCAAGCTGTGTCATGTCAAGAATCCCAAGATCGCCTCGTTGGTGCGCTCGGGCTGGTCGAGGTTGGCCGCGTGCCCGCAATCGTCGAGCACGACCACGGTGGCCCGAGAGTTCGCCACCGAAGCATGCTCACACGGCCAGAGCTGGCTGTCGCGCGCGGCGATGAAGAGGCTGGGCACCTCCATCCGGGCGACCACGTCACGCCAGTCCGCCTCGGCGTGATTCTGCAGGAGGGTGCGCCTTTCCGGCGTACGGGGATCGGCGAACACGGGCGGGCCGCCCAGAACCTCGGCGACCCGGGTGAGGCCGCCCAGCCGACTGCCCCGCAGCCCCCGGCCCGTGTCCGGGATGCCGGCGTCGAACAAGTCGTAGTAGGCGACGAGCGCCGCCCGCTGCAGTTCCCAGCTCTCCAACGGCGCACAGAACCCGGCCACCAGCACCACCGGCGTGCCGTCCCCCTCATCGACATAGTGGAGGCGAACCCCGTCGCTGGTGGTGACCGTCGGCATACCCGCGACCCTACGCCGACCGCGGACCGCCGGATGGCGGGGAAGTTCCGCCGTGTGGCGCTCGTCTTTGTGGTGGTGTGGGTCACAGACTGGCGGAAACTTTCTCGTAACAAGGGGGTTCTCGTGACGAGCGTTCTGCCTGAGACCAGGGGCACCGTCGGGCCGCCTCCGCCGTTCGATCCTGAACTCGGTGCGGCCCTCGCCGTCATCGGGGAGCAGCTGCCGTCGGCGCTGACGGCGGAGATGATCGAGCCGATGCGGGCCGGCAGTGTGCTGGCCGACGTCAGCGACGAGGAACTGGCCCGCGACGGCGCCTTCACCGTGGTGCGGCGCGGCGTTCCCGGGCCGGCCGGCGACCCCGACGTGGAACTGCTGATCCTGACGCCGACGGGGCACAACACGGCGCTGCCGGGGATCTATCACACGCACGGCGGCGGCATGGTGATCGGCAACAACCGGACCGGCATCGAGGCGATGCAGGACTGGGCGGCCGAGGTGCCGTCGGTGATCGTGTCGGTGGAGTACCGGCTCGCGCCGGAACACCCGCACCCGGCGCCGGTCGAGGACTGTTACGCCGGGCTGGTCTGGACCTTCGAGCACGCGGCCGAGCTGGGCATCGATCCGGAGCGGATCGTCATCGCCGGGGCCAGCGCCGGGGGTGGGCTGGCCGCCGGGGTGGCGCTGCTGGCCCGCGATCGGGGCGGTCCGGCGCTGTTCGGGCAGATGCTGCTCTGCCCGATGATCGACGACCGCAACGACACCCCGTCGGCGATCCAGATGGCCGGGCGGGGCGTGTGGGACCGCACCGCCAACGACACGGGCTGGACCGCCCTGCTGGGCGCCGCCCGCGGTGGCTCCGAGGTTTCCCCGTACGCCGCTCCGGCGCGAGCCACCGACCTGTCGAACCTGCCTCCCGCGTTCATCGACGTCGGCTCGGCCGAGACGTTCCGCGACGAGGACGTGGCCTACGCGAGCCGCATCTGGCAGGCCGGCGGCCAGGCCGAGCTGCACGTGTGGCCCGGTGGTTTCCACGGCTTCGACCTGATGGTGCCGCAGGCCGCCATCTCGGTGGAGGCCCGGGCGGCCCGGGTCCGCTGGCTGAAGAGGCTGCTCGGCGCCTGAGAACTACCCGGTCAACTGCGTGGGGCCGCCCGGCTCTGTCCGATCGCTCGCCGGGCGAGGGAGGATGGGACGGTGAAGGACCTGGCCGTCCGCCTCGCCGCGTTGGACCCCGACGCCGGGGCCGCGCTGCGCGTCATCGCTTATTTCGACCGCCTGACCGAGGCCCGCGCCGGCCTTCAGACGATCGTGCGCGGGGCGGCCGTCCTGGCCGGCTGCCCCGCCCGTCTGACCGACGATCCGCACCGCATCCAGGTGCGGGTCCAGCCCGACGGCGCCTCCTCCCCGGCCGGCGAGCCGGACCCGGCGTGGATGTCCGCTCCGGTCGGCGGCGCCACCCTCTGGCTGGAGCGCCCCGGCCCGCCCGGCCCGGTCGAGGCAATGGTGCTGGAACGAGCCTCGGCCGCCGCCAAAGCGATCCTCGACCGCACCCGCCGGCAGGCCGACCCGGCACTGTCCGAGCTGGTGATCGACGCGACCGCGGCCGAACCGCTCCGCCTGCAAGCGGCCGCCCGCCTGGGTCACAAGCCCACCGATCGCGTACGAGCCATCGCCCTCGACGACGGCACGGCCGTCCTGCTCCCCGAGTCGGCCGGGCCGCCACCCGCCACCCGAGCCGGCATCGGTCCGACCGGCCCGGTGGCCTCGTTGCCGGAGTCCTGGGCCGCCGCCCGGATCGCGCTGCGCTTCACCGCCGAGGGCACCGAGCAGGACCCGGGCCGCCGCATCGTGCACGCCGACGACCTCGGCGGCCTCGCCCTGCTGGCCACCGCCGTGACCCCCGGCTCCGAGCCGATCCCCGACGTGCGGGCGCTCGAGCGCGCCGCCGCGACCACCCCGTGGATGCTCACCACGCTCGACGCGGTGGCCGAGACCGCAAGCCTGCGCGCCGCCGCCACCGCGCTGCGCGTCCACCACTCCACGCTGCAGGACCGCCTGGCCCACGCCATCCCCGTCCTGGGCTGGGACGTCCGCGACCCGCGGGGCCGCCTGCGCCTCCAACTGGCTCTGGCCCTGCGCCGCCTGCACCGATCCCGCCACTGACCGGCAGCGCCCGTCAGCCCGTTGCGGCGGCCGTCAGTCCGTCGCATCGGCGGTCACCGCGGCACCGGCTGGTTGGCGTGGTGCGGCGCGGGTCGGCGGGATGCGGCAGCGGTCAGCCTGGTGCCGTGGCCGTGGCGAACACGCGCCGCAGCGAGTCGAACGTCTCCAGTGAGCGGCGCCCCTCCTCCTGCAGCGACCGCACCGCCGGGTCGGAGCCGTCCGCCGCGACCGCCTCCTCCCACAACGTCCGCTCGGCCTGGCGCCACGCGGGCTTCTCGTGCACCTCCACGTCGACGAAGCCGGCCCCCGGCAGGTCCCGCCGCAGGTTCACCGCCCGGATGCGCGCCGGAACCCCGTCATCCGACGGATCCACCGCCTCCCAGCAGGTCACGGCGAGCCGGCCGCCGGGCGCCAGCAGCCGCCGGAACTCGAGCAGGGCGGCGATCGGCGGCTCGGCGAACTGCACCGCGTCCACACACATCAGCCCGTCCGCAGCCGCCGCGGGCAACCCGGACGCGACCAGGGTCCCCACCCGGAACTCCGACCGCCCGGCGGGCAACTGCCGCGCACCGTTCACCCGGGCCCGCTCCACCGCCACAGCCGAGAAGTCCACCCCGATCAGACGCGTGCCGGCCCGCCGGGCGACCTCGATGCCGTACCCGCCCCGCCCGCAGGCGATGTCGAGCACCAGGCCGCCCGCCGGCAGGCGCAGCTCCGCGACCAGTTCGGCCACCCCCGCCCAGGACAGGGCGCCCCCGTCCCGCATCTCCGGCGGCAGCCCCATGGCCCGCCCGATGATGGCGTCCCGCTCCGGTGACGCGATCATGTCCGCATACCACTGATCGAAGTACTCGTTCACCGGCGCGCCCGGCTCCTCGGCTGACATCCGCGCACCGTACAGCCCGGGCCGCTGTTCCTCGACCCTGCCGATACCGCCCGGGCAACCCCGCGATCAGCCGCTCCAGCCGGACCGGACGTCGAACAGCCCCGGCCCGCAGCGCCCATCGCGGCGATCCCGCTCCTGCGGTCAGCCCACAACGATTCAGCAGTTGAGCGCCGATTTCCGTCAGTCGTCGGTGCCGGGCGCCGTCGGAGTCGACACCCCTGCCGCGGGCCCGGCCGGCTCGGAGGAGGCCGGCGGTCGGTCGCGCTGGGATCCGCGGGTGAGCGACGGCACGGCATACGCCAGGGACACGAGAGTCGGCGCCGGCACCAGCAACGCCAGCAAGGCCGTGACCACCAACCAGCCCGCGGAAGGCTTCTCCCAGTAGGAGATGTGAGTCGATGCGACCACTCCGGTGAAGACCGACCCGACCACGGCGTAGCCGACGGCGGTGAGGGTGCCCACGAACATGGCGTCGATGGAGCGCTCCGATTCGCCGTCACGGGGCGGCCGAAGACGCCGCCAAGTGATCAGAACGACGAGCAGGACGGGGGTGTAGGCGATCAGCGATCCGGTGATCCATCCGGACGGAGTGGCGTACCAGGCACGCACGTATCCGTAGACCGTCACAGCCATCAAGGTGGCGACCACCGCGATGACGCCGTACAGGATGACGGCCACCACTTGGCCGAGACGGTCCAGCGCCAGCCCGGAGGTGCCCCCGTCGCCACCCTCCGGCGTGGCGACCAGGTAGGCCGCCAGGAGCCAGGCGATACCGCTCACCATGGCCACGGCTCCCAGACCCAGCAGCCCACTGGCGACGACTGTCTCGGTCCAGGCGCGCTTGCACGCGGCTGGGTCCGTGTCGCCCGTGACGAGACCGAACAGGTAGCTGGCCAGTCCGAGCACGATGAAGGCCGCGCAGAAGAGTCCGATGGTTCGCACCCGGGTGGGCCCGGGCCGGCGCTCGCTCAGCAGCATGACCAGACCGGCGAAGACAAAACCGGCCAGCACCGCGGCCAACTGGGTGTTCGACTCGGCCGACGCGACCGGGCTCCAGTCAGCCGTGGGACATTGATTCGTGACCATGGGCGGACTATCGCGGTGGCGGCCCGCCGGACCCATCCGGCGCAACGCCAGTCCTTTGTGGAAGATCCGCGCCGGGCGGCGTCCGACCGGGCGGACGGTCACCCGGATCGGCTGATGAGCGCGGACCGAAGGCACGGTGGCCGGGGCGTTAAGCCGGCCTTAGGCCGGCCGCAGGTGGGGGCGCGCACCGTAGCGTCATGAACAACGAACCCACCGGGCTGTTGCTGGCCCACCGCGCCATGCTTCGGGACCTCGACCGGCTGGCCGGGCTGACCGAGCGGCTCGTGGCCGGCGGGACCCGGCTCGAGCCCAAGCGGGCGGCGGCCATCGCCGACTACCTGACCGATTTCTGCGACAGCATTCACCACCACCACAGCGCCGAGGACGAGGTGCTCTGGCCGGTGCTGGAGCGGGCGGCGGGGGCGCACGTCGACCTCACCGAGCTCACCGACGACCACGCGGTGCTCGACCCCAAGCTGGCCCGCGTCCGGTCCGGGGCGGCCGCTCTGAAGGCCGGTCGTACCGTCTCGGCCGAACTCGCCGCCGACCTGGCTGATCTGCGCGACACCTTGCACGAGCACATCGGGGACGAGGAGCGCATGATCGTGCCGCTGATCAAGCAGTACGTCTCCGACGACGAGTGGAACCGGGTCGAAGGGGCGATTCGGAAGCGGGGCGCGAAGATGAGCTTCGAGGTGCCCCGGGTGCTCGCGGTCAGCACGGCCGACGAGCTGGCCGAGGCCCGGCGGGCGGGCGGTATTCCGGTCGCCATCATGATCAAACTGTTGCCGTTGCCGTTCAGGCGCCGCGAGAGCCTGGTGTTCCGAGGCGCTCGATGAGGGCTTGCGCTGATTTCGCGTACGCGGGGTCGCCGGTCAGGGCGTGCAGGGCCGCGTCGACCGGGCCGGCATAGAGTGTGCCCGAGTCGAGGCCGGCGATCCGCCCGGCGAACGGCAGGAGGTCGGCGGCCAGCGAAGCGCCCGTCTCCGCGTCGCCGAGCCGGGCCGCCGCGTGCGCCCGCAACGTCGTGTAGCCCAGCCAGTAGTAGTTGCGGTCGATCGGCCGGCGACCTTCCCACACCCGCCGGGCGCCCGCGGCATCGCCCGTATCCAGCAGCGCGAGCACCAATGGGTCGGTCACCCGTCCCGGGTACGCGGCCTCGATCGCCACCATCTCGTCGCGCAGCGGGGCGAAGTCGCCGCGGCTCACCGCCGCCCCGATCCGGCCCACCGTGGCCATGGCGGCCCCGCTGAGGTCGCCCTGTTCGGCCAGGCGGCGGCTCACCTCCTCGTAGCGCCGCACGGCCTCGTCGACCCGGCCGGCCAGCAGCTCGAGCAGGGCCGTGAAGATGCCGACCACCGCCAGCAGGCTGCCGAGCTGGCCGGTGGTGGAGCGGGCCACCGCCAGGTCCATCTCGGCCCGGGCCCGGTCCAGGTCGGTGTGGGCGGCCGAGTCGAGGAACAGCAGCCAGTGCGCCACCGCCTCGTGATCGATCTCGCCCGCCCCGGCCGCCACGGCCAGGTATTCCTCGGCCACCGGGCGTCGCTGGTCGCGCAGGTCGGGGCCCAGAGCGGCGTACGCCCGGACGTTGAGCGCCGCACACAGCAACCGGGCGTCAGCGGTGCCCCGGGCCACCGTCAGGGCCTCGGCGCTGATCCGCTGGGCGGCGGCCTCGTCGAAGCCCTCCAGCTCGCGGAACAGCGCCAGTAGAAGCCGTACGCGAAGCTCGTCGGCCGGCTTGTCGGCGAGCCGCCGGCGAAGGGCGCCGACCGCCGCCGGTGACGGCTCGCGCCCGTCGCGCGTCGTCCAGATCAGCGGCGCGTCCCAGGCGACCAGCAGCGCGGCGTCGTCGTGGGTGGCCAGCGCGTCCAGATAGATGGTCCGCGCCCGCACGATGTCGCCGGCCCGGGCGTGCGCGGTCACGGCCGGGGCCAGCAGCCCGGCCGCCGAGCCGGTGACCCGGGTCCCAGCCAGCTGCCGCAGCCGCAGTGCCTGCCGCCATTCGACCGCCGCCTCGCGCCACGACCCGGCTCGCTCGGCGGCGTGGGCGGCGGCCACCGCGTACGGAATGGCTTGTTGCGCCGTGGCCGGGCCCGCCGCGGCCGCCGCGTGCCGGGCCAGCGTCGCCGCGTCCGCGTGCCCGTCGAGCGCTTGCAGAGCCCGGGTGTGCAACCGCGCTCGGCGCAGCAGGGGAGTGTCCTCGTAGAGCGTGTCGCGGACCAGCGCGTGGGTGAACCGCACCTGCCCGGGCGCGGGCTCGTCGAGCAGCCCGGCCAGCACCGCCGCCTCGAGCAGGTCGACCAGGTCGTCCGGGTCGCGCCCGGCCACCTCGGCCAGCACGTCCAGGTCGGCCTCGCGCCCGAGCACGGCGATCTGCCGCAGCGTCGTCGCGGCCGCGTCGGGCAGCCGGGCGATGCGACGACGCAGCACCTCCCGCACCCCGGCCGGGATCCCCGACCCGGCCACGCCCGCGCCCTCGGCGGCGATCAGGCGGGCCAGCTCGCGGACGAAGAGCGGGTTGCCGTTGGTGCGCTCGGCCACCATGGCCAGCAGTTCCGGGCCGGCCTCGGCCAGACCGTGCCGGCGGGCCAGCTCGGTCACCGCGGCGGGCGGCAGACCGCGCAGCTCGAGATGGGCCGCGGTGGCGCCGACCAGCGCGCCGATCGTCGCGTCGAGCTCGTCACCGCGGTCGGTGCTGCGATAGGTGACCAGCACCAGCAGCGGCCGCCCGGCCTGCTGGGCCACGACCTGGCGCAGGAGCTGCAGGGTCAGGTCGTCGGCGCGGTGCACGTCGTCCAGCAGCACCGCCGTGCGCCCGGTATCGAGCGCGGCGGCGATCGACCGGCCCAGCTCGAACGGGTTGGCGGGGCCTGCCCATCCCGGCGCCGAGCCGAAAGCCCCCGCCGGCGCCGAGCCGACAGCCCCCGCCGGCGCCGAGCCGAAAGCCCCCGCCGGCGCCGAGCCGAGGGCCCCGCTCGGAGTCGAGCCGAGGGCCTCGGACCAGGCCCAGCCGGGCGGGGCGCCGTCGACCTCGGGGCAGCGCCCGCGCCGGCCGTGCCAGCCGGCTTCGACCAGTCCGGCCAGGGCCGCCTCGGCCAGTGTGGTCTTGCCCGCGCCGGCCTCCCCGCCGACCAGCACGATCCGGGCCCCGTGCCGGGCCGCCTCGTCCGCGGCGGCGGCGATGGTGGCCAGCTCGGTCTCGCGGCCCCAGGTGGCCGGCGCCGCGATCGAGGTGGTGGTGGCGGGTGCGTCGAGGGCCGGGGCCTGGGCCAGGATCGCCGTCTCCAGCGCGCGCAGCACCGGGCCGGGATCGACGCCCAGCTCGTCGGCCAGGTGGTCGCGGGTCCGGCGCAGCACGGCCAGGGCCTCGCCCTGGCGGCCGCCGCGATAGAGGGCGAGCGCGAGCAGGCGTACGGCGGACTCGCGGCCCGGATTGTCGTGCAGGTGGCGTTCCAGCTCGGCGACCACCACCGCCGAGCGGCCGAGCGCGAGCTGGGCCTCGGCCCGGGACTCGACGGCCAGCAGGCGCAGCTCGGTCAGGCGGGCCACCTCGGGCACGGCCCACGGTTCGCCGGCCACTTCGGCGTACGCGTCGCCCTGCCAGCAGTCGAGGGCCTCGGTGAGCAGCCGCACCTGGTCGGCCGGCCCCGCCGTGGCCGCGCGGCGCACCAGGGCGTCGAAGTGCCACGCGTCGACCCCCTCCGGGGGCAGCCGCAGCGCGTACCCCGGGGGCGCGCTGACCAGCACGGTGGCCGGGGTGCGCGGGGCCCGGCCGGGTTCGAGCGCGCGGCGCAGGTGGGAGATGTGCACCTGCAGGGTGGCGAGTGCCTTGGCCGGCACGTCGGCGTCGCCCCACAGGTCGTCGACGAGCCGGTCGGCCGAGACGACGTCTCCGCCCGCGACAGCGAGACGTGCGAGCACGGCCCGCTGCCGCGGTCCACCGAGGTCGGCCGCCGCGCCCCGGACGGTGGCGCGCAGCGGGCCCAGCACGGAGAGGAACACTGCCCCGAAGTTACCGGCAAGATCGGCCTTCGCGGCCCCTCCGAAAGGCTGAAATCCCCGCCTCGCCGCCGGTCAGATCGAGAAGCTCAGCGACCGCTTGCGCTCGGCCTTGGTCCGGTACATCGCCGCGTCGGCCTCGCGCAGCAGGTGGCTGGCGTCCGCGGGCGAGCCGGTGGCCACGCCGACGCTGGCGCCGACGGCGACGTCGGCCGTGCCGGGCAGCATGATCGGCGCTTCCAGCATCGTGGCGAGACCCTCGGTGGCGGCCGGGCCGGGCAGCAGGACGGCGAACTCGTCGCCGCCGAGCCGCACGGCCAGCCCGTCGGCCGGTGTCCACCCGGCCAGCCGCTCGGCCACGGCGATCAGCACCTGGTCTCCGGCGTGGTGGCCGTACGAGTCGTTGACCGGTTTGAAGCCGTCGAGGTCGATCAGCAGCACGCTCACCGGGTCGCCGGGCGGCAGCTCGGCCAGGCGCTGTTCGAGCAGGCTGCGGTTGGCCAGGCCGGTGAGCGCGTCGTGGGTGGCCCGGTGGCGCAGTTCGTCGTGCAGTTCGCGCACCTCGGTCATCCGGCTGTCGAGTTCGGCCAGCAGGCGCTCGTTGTCGGTGAAGGCCGCCGTCTGCCGCGACAGCACCAGGGCGGTGATCGCCACCGCGCCCACCGCGACACCCCAGATCCGCAGGTCGCCGCTGTGCCCGACCAGGGCGCCGAGCAGCAGCAGCTGCACGGCGACGACGGCCACGTACGGCAGCCGGCTCGACCGCCGCCGGGCGGGTTCGGTGGCCAGGGCCGCGGCGCGGCGCATGTGCAGGGTCTGCAGGCGCATGCCGACCGGCATGAGCAGGCACGGCAGCAGCTGGGAGACGTAGATGACGCCGGGGTCGGCGGTGCCGGTCACCAGCGTCACGGTCGAGGCGGCCACCGCCGTGCCGGCCACGGCGACGCTGGCCACGATGCCGGGCAGGCGGGCGAAGGGCGCGGTTCCGCTGAGCAGGAGCTTCAGCAGACTGAACGTGATCAGCAGCATGACCGCCGAGGTGGCCCCGGCGCCGACCAGCTCGGCCCGGTTGCCGTGGGTCACCGCCCCGGCCAGCAGGAAATACCACAGGAAGACGGCGACACCGGCCAGCACGGTGGCCGCGTCCAGCCACAGCCGTAGCCGCTGCCGTCCCGAGCCGCCCAGCGGGTGGAACAGCATCGCGAGCACGGCGATCACCATGCCCAGCACGACGAAGCCGGTCTGCACCGGGTGCGGCTGGTGACCGGCCCGGTCGTCCAGGACGGCCAGGACGGTCTGGAAGCCGTCGCCGAGCGCGCAGCTCACCCCGGTGGCCGCCACGGCCAGCCAGAAGCGGCGGGCGTGCCGGTGGCCGGCGTTCTGCTGGGCCAGCCACCATGAGCAGACCGCGATGGTGACGTCGAGGCCGGTCTGCACCGCCCACGAGACGGTCGCACCACCGGGGCCGGCGAGGAACCACCAGACGAGCGCGAGGCTGAAGGCGGCCAGCCCGGCCAGCACGGGGTCCGGGTTCAGCCTGCGCCGTAGGTTCACAGCCTGGCAATCGGCAGCGGCCGGGCCGAGGTGAGTTTTCGGCCAGCCTGGCCTGGCCTGACCACGGCCCCGCACCCCCGCCCGGCCGACGCCTAAGTACCGGCCGGGCGGTGCCGATCGGGTTCGTGTGACCGGCATCGACACCGACCAGCTCACCGGGGTGGCGACCCGGGCGGCGCTCCTGCGCCGCCTCGAGGAGGCCGTATCCGGGTTCCAGCGTGGTGACCCGCCCGGGGTGCTCGTCGTCGACCTCGACGACTTCGCCGGCGTGAACGACGTGCTCGGCTACGAGACCGGTGACCGCATCCTCGCCGGCGTGGCCCACGTGCTGACCACCACCGTCGGCGACGCCGGCCGGGTGGGCCGGCTCGGCGGCGACCAGTACGCGGTGGTCGCGCCGGGCGTGTCCGTGCCCGAGCTGCAAGGGCTGGCCGAACGGGTCGGCGCCGCGCTCGCGAGCCCGGTCGACGCGGGCGGGCGGCCGGTCTCGGTGCGCGCGGCCGTGGGCGTCGCGCACGGCGCCCCCGGCGACTCCGGAGCCGACCTGCTGCGCAAGGCCGAGATGGCGGTGCGGACCGCCAAGGCGCGGGGCAGCGGCCGCCCGGTGCACTACGAGTCGGGTATGAAGGTCCGCTACCTCGACCAGGCGGCCCTGCTCGAAGGTCTGCACGACGCGGTCGCCGGCGGCCAGCTCGAACTGGTCTATCAGCCGATCGTCCGCCTCGGCGAGGGCACCCTGGTCGCGGTCGAGGCGCTGGCGCGCTGGCAGCACCCGGTCCGCGGGCCGATCATGCCGGGCGATTTCATCCCGATCGCCGAGCGTAGCGGGCTCATCGTGCCGCTCGGCCGGTGGATGCTGGCCGAGGCCTGCCGTCAGCAGGAGGCGGACTGGCCCGATACGTACGTCAATGTCTCGGCTCATCAACTGCGCGAGCCGGGCTTCGCCGACGAGGTGGCGCGCACGGTCACCGATCCCCAGCGGCTGATCATCGAGGTGACCGAGGACGCGCTGGCCGAGGACCCGGTGGTGCGGACGCTCAAGGCGGTCCGGGAGTCCGGCGTCCGGGTGTCGCTGGACGACTTCGGCACCGGCCCGGGCTCGCTGCGGGCACTGGCCACCGCGCCCATCGACGTCATCAAGCTGCACGGCTCGATCACCGAGCAGATCATCACGTCGCCCCGGCAGGCCGCCGTGGCCCGGACGATCGCCAAGCTCGCGGGCGAGCTGGGCATCACCGCGGTGGCCAAGGCCGTCGAGGGCGCGCCGCAGGCGGTGATGCTGCACGACCTCGGCTACCGCCAGGGAATGGGCTTCCACTACGCGGTGCCGCAGCCCGCGCGGGCGATCCCACTCTTCCTGACCAACGAGGCCCTGCTGGTCTTCTGACGTCCGGGCGCGGTTGCTACCGGTGCGTGCGCAGGGCCGCGTCCAAGTCGCGGCGGGACGCGATGGCGAGTTTGGCGTAGGCGTGGGCCAGGTGGGTCTCGACGGTGCGGCGGCTCAGGGTCAGGCGGGTGGCGATCTCGCGGTTGGTCAGGCCGGTGGCGGCCAGGCCGGCGATCTGGTGCTCGGCCGTGGTCAGGGACTCGGGGCCGCGCAGGGCCGCCCGGCGGGGGCGGGCGCCGGTCGCGTGCAGCTCGGCGGTGGCCAGCGCGGCCAGCCGGTGAGCTCCGCCCGTGGCGGTCAGGTTCAACGCCGTACGCAAGGGGTCTCGAGCCGCCTCGCGCCGGCCGGCCCGGCGCAGGGCACTGCCCAGAGCGACCAGCGCGTACGCGTGAGCGAGCCGATCCGGAGAGCCGTCGGAGATCTTGACCGCCTGCTCCACGAGGGACAACCGCTGATCGCGCGGGGCGGTCGAGGCGGCCACCCGCAGGGCGGTGCTGAGCGGGCCGGGAGCCTCGGCCGCCTCGGCCAGCGCGAGATGCTCGGCGGCCAGGTCGCCGGGCTGCTCACCCACGGCCAGCATCGGCGCCACCAGGTCGGCCCGCCACGTCGCCCAAGCCGGATGCCGTACGCCCAGCTCACGCCACATCTCGCCGGCCGCCCGAAGGTCGGTGATCGCGTCGGCCGGGCGGTTGCGCGCCCACCGCAGCCGGCCGCGGCTCTGCAGGAAGAGCGGGCTGCTCAGCGCGTGCGGGGGCGGCTCGCCCGGGAAGCTGGTGCGCAGCAACGCTTCCGCGTCGGTCAGCCGGTCGGCCTCGACCAGGGCGTCGAGCAGCGGGCAGAGCGCGAAGAGCAGGCCTCCGGGCGGGGTGTCGCAGCTCAGCTTGAAGTCGGCCGCGGCCCGCGCGTCGGCCACCGCCTCCGAGACCAGCCCGGCGGGCAGTACGGCCAGCGAGCGCAGGAACCGGCCGTGCGCGACGGTGCTCAGCCAGCCGCGCGGACCGGCTTCGCGGGCCACGGCCTCGCTCATCGCCCGCGCGGCGCCGAGGTCCCCGTTGGCGATCAGCGTGAGACCGGCGACCGTCGGCAGGATCGAGTCGTGCTCGGCGGTCAGGGTCCCGTCGTCGAGCAACGCCCGCAGGTGGGCCAGGTTGTGCCGGGCGGGCCGCCCGTCGAACGTGTCGGTCATCGCCTCGATCACCCGCCACAGCGGCAGCGGGGGAGGGGCCGCGCGGCTGCGGGCGGCGAACTCGCGGTTGAGCGGCATCGTGCGGCTGTCCATGCCGGCCGCCCCGGCGATCTCGGCGTCGAGCCGGGCCCGGGTGGCCGCGGGCACCGCCGGTGAGTCGTCGGGAGCCAGCCGGAACACGGCGATCGCGGCCGCCCCGTGGGCACTGATCGTCAGGGCGCGGCCGCAGCGCAGAGCGGCCTCGGCGCGGGCGGCGGGATCGGCGATCCGGGCCACTGCCTCGTGGGCCAGCACGGTGGCACCCTCCCGGCGGCCGGCGGCCAGCGCCAGCGCCAGCTCGAGGCGGATCGGAGCGTCGTCGGCCGGCGGTTCCTCGAGGGCCCGGCTCAGATAGGTGGCGGCGATCTCGGGCGCGCCGCGGCCGGTGGCTCGCGCGGCGGCCGTCCGGAGAAGGTCCGCGACCTCGGGGCGGCCGGCCGGCTCGGAGCGCAGCAGGTGCACCGCCGTCCGCTCCGGGTCACCGCCGCGGGCCGCGAGCAGGTCGGCCGCCCGGGCGTGCCGGACGGCCCGCTCGGCGGGGCCGAGATTCTGCAGCAGGGCGGTCGCGATCATCGGGTTGGCCGGGGCCCACTCGGCGGGCGCGAGCAGCCCGGCGATGCGCAGCGCGTCGGCACAGGCGGCGGCCCGGTCGAGCGGCAGGCCGGCCAGCCGCGCGGCGTCGCTCAGCCTCGTGGTGGTGCCCAGAACGGCCACGGCGGTGGCCAGCGCGGCACAGCCGGCCGGCATCCGCTCCAGCCGCAACGTCAGCCACCGGGCGACTTCCCGCGATCCTCTCGCCGACGGCTCCTCCGGCGTGGCCCTCTGGTGCGTCACGTGCTGGCTGTCTGTGGCGGGCTGGCTGTGTGTGGTGGGCTGGCCGTCCGTGTGGGTGAGCAGGAACGGGTTGCCGCCGCTGGCGACGTGGCAGGCCGCGGCGAACCGGGATGTCGCGGCCGGGAACCGCGCACGGATCAAGGCTCGCGACGTCGTCTCGTCGAGCGGGCCGAGCTCGAGCACGGTGCCGGCCAGCAGGTCGCCGAGGAGCGGTTCCCCGGTGCGGACGGTCAGGACCAGCGCCAGCGGCAGCTCGCCGACCCGCCGGGCCACCCCGGCCAGCCAGCGCTGCGACGGAAGGTCGGCCCAGTGCGCGTCGTCGACGAACAGGACGGCCGCCTGCCGCGCGGCCACGGCGGTGGTCAGGCAGAACAGGCCGTGCGTGGCCGCGTACATCGCGTCGGGGGTGCTCGCGGGCGGCGGGTCACCGCTGGTCAGCACGCGGCCGGCCAGGGCGGCCGGCCCCCGGCACAGCTGCCGCCAGCCGGGCGCGGCCTGCAACGGCGCGAACGCCTGCCGCGCCACCCCGAACGGGAAGTCCCGGTCGAGAGGGTTGCCGCGGGCGCGAAGCACGGTCCGGCCCCACCCGGCCTGGTCCAGCCGGGCCAGTGCGGTGTCGGCCAGCGTGGTCTTGCCGATACCGGCCACACCCTGGATCACCAGCACCCGGCCGGACCCGTTCAGGGCCGCGAGGATGCCGGCGGTCAGCTCGGCCAGTTCGCTCTCACGCCCGTACACCCGGCACCTCGGCAATTCTCGGTAGCGCCTCCACGATGCTCCCGCGGTCCGTCCGGGGCCAGCCTGAGGGCACATGCCCGACAGTGAGAGGGACGGCGATGAGCGACTACGTGATGGGGCGGACCGCCGAGGAGTACGAGCGACTGCGGCGCCAGGCCGAGGTGTGGGCGCCGGCCACCGGGCGGCTGCTCGACCGGGCCGGGCTGTCGCCGGGCGACCGGTGTCTCGACGTGGGCTGCGGCACCGGCGCGGCGATGGACCTGATGACCGCGCGCGGCGGCGTGGTGACCGGGATCGACGTCGACGCGTCGCTGGGGGCCGCGGTGCGCGGCACGTTCGTGGCGGCCGACGTCGAGAAGGACGACGACGCGGTCCCGGCCGGCGGGTTCGAGCTCGTCTACGGCCGGTTGATCCTGTTGCACGTGGGCGACCCGGCCGCGGTGCTGCGGCGGATGTGGCGGTGGGTCGCGCCGGGCGGGATGCTCGTGGTGCAGGACTACGACATGCGGGCCGTCGACGGCTATCCGCCGTCCTCGCTGGTGGACGAGTGGCGCCGGGTCTTCTTGGGGGCCTACGCGGCGGCCGGCCGTGACGTGGGGCTGGGGGCCCGGCTGCCGGCCCTGTTCGCCGAGGCCGGGATCGGCGCTCCCGACGGCACGGACGTGACCGGCCGCCTGGGCACGATGGCCGACTCGGCCGGGATGCTGGCCGCGACATTCCGGAGCATCGCCCCGCTGGCGATCGCCCAGGGGCTGACCACCGAGACCAAGCGCGACGCCTGGCTGTCCGACATCGACACCGCATCCCGGGTCTACGGCGACCACAGCGCGATGTGGCCCCTGCTGATCGGCGCCCTAAAGCGCAAGCCCGCCGCCGTCTAAAGCCTTCGCCGGCATTCGCTCTGTGGCCGAGTGCGGGTTAGCGTTCGGCCATGCGGGTGAGCTTTCGGGCGCGGCAGGCGGGGCGGCGGGTCGACCTCGTGCTCGGGCTGCTCGTGGCGGCCGGGGTGGTCACCGGGACGGCGGCCAACACGATCGGGGTCGACTGGCCGCTCGACCTCATTCAGCTGCACGCCGGGGCGGCGCTGGCGATCCTGCTGGTGGCGCCGTGGAAATACGTCGTCATCAAGCGGGGGCTGGGGAATCCGCGGCGGGGGACCGGGAAGAAGGCCCTGTCGATCGCGCTGCTGGTGTTCGTGCTGGTCACGATCGGCAGTGGGCTGCTGCACTCGACGGGCACGGTGGAGGACGTCGGGTTCTTGACGCTCATGCAGATCCATGTGGGGGCGGCGATCGGGGCGCTGCTCGCGGTGGCGCTGCATTTCGCCGGGCACTACGTGCGGCCCCGGCGGACCGACGTCGATCGGCGGGCGCTGCTGCGGCTGGGGGTGCTCGGCGCGGGCGCGGCCGTGAGCACCGCGGCCTGGGATGCCTGGGGTGCGACCGACCGGCGCTTCAGCGGGTCGGTGCCGCAGGACCGGCTGCTGGTCACGTCGTGGTTCGACGACGGCATCCAGCGCATCGACCAGGCCGATTGGAGCATCCGGGTCGGCGCGGCCGGCTTCGACCTGGCGGCGGTCCTAGCGCTGCCGCATGAGCGGTTCACCGCCGTCCTCGACTGCACGAGCGGCTGGTTCAGCAGTCAGCAGTTCGACGGCGTACGCCTGAGCGCGCTCCTCGACGCGGCCGGCGTGCCCGGCGACGGCTGGCGCAGCCTCGAAGTGCGCTCCGCCACCGGCTACACCCGCTGGTTCGGCCCCGGCACACTCGACGACGTCTGGCTGGTCACCGCGATCGGCGGCAGCCCGCTGACCGACGGTTACGGCTACCCGGCCCGGATCGTGGCCCCGGGCCGCCGCGGCTTCTGGTGGGTCAAGTGGGTCACCTCGATCCAGCCGTCGGCCCGGCCGCCCTGGGCCCAGTCGGTGTTCCCGCTCAGCTGAGCACGGTGACCCGGCTGATCGCCGGGCTGCCCGCGTCGAGCCGCCGCCGTCCGGCTGCGCGGCGGCCTCGTACCAGGCGGGCTCGGGGGTGTGGCGTTGTCGCTCGGCGTCTGTGGAGGGGGGATTCCGCGCTCACGTACGATCTCGCCATGCCATCGGACAGGGTGCACGAGCAGCACATTGCCATGTTCGGCGAGTCGGGCAGTGGCAAGACCGTGCTGCTCTCCTCGTTCTACGGAGCAACGCAGGAGCCGCAATATCTGCGGAAGCAGTTGTTCGATGTTCTGCCCGACGACATCGGCCAGGGTCGCCGATTGCATCAGAACTACCTCGGTATGAGGGATTCGGCGCGACCGCCCGCGGGGACCAAGTTCGCCGCCACGGCCTATTCCTTCTCGGTGAAGCTGAAGGACTCCTCCGACGACGCGGCCAAGGCCCGGCCTTTCGACGCGCTGCGCCTGGTCTGGCACGACTACCCGGGGGAATGGTTCGGCAACGAGGTCAGCGGGCCCGAGGAGGCTCAGCGCCGAATCGACACGTTCAAATCCCTGCTGGGTTCCGACGTCGCCTTCCTGCTGGTCGACGCCCAACGGTTGCTCGACAATGCCGGCGAGGAGGAGAGATATCTCAAGTCGCTGCTGACGAGTTTCCGCACCACGATGCTGTTGCTCAAGGACGATCTGCTCGAGGACGGCAAGCCGCTCGTCACCTTCCCGCGCATCTGGATAATGGCGCTGTCCAAGGCCGACTTGATGCCGGACATGGACGTCTACAAATTCCGGGACCTGCTGGTCGGCAAGGTCGGCGAGGAAATGGACGAATTGCGCGAGGCGCTGGCCCGTCTGGTCGAGGCCGGCGACGCGTTGTCGGTGGGCGAGGATTTTGTCCTGTTCTCGTCGGCGAAATTCGAACCGGGAAAGATCGAGGTGTCCGAGCGCGTCGGTCTGGAGCTGATCCTGCCGCTGGCCGCGATCCTGCCCTTCGAGCGGCACGTCCGATGGAACCAGACGATGCAGATCCCGGGGAAGGTCGCCGAGACCCTGGTGGGCAGTGCCGGAGTGGTGGCCGCCGCGCTGCTCGCGCGCACGAAGAACCGGTTGCCCGGCCGCCTGGGTCAGCTGGCCAACCTGTTCAGCTCCGACGCTGTGCTGGAGGCAGCCCGGCTGGCGGGCGACAAACTCCGGAAGATGAACGCCGAGGCGCTGGCCAAGGGCGAAAACCTGGCCGCCACGCTGACCGGCTTCCGGCTCGACCTGGTCAAAGGCGAAGAGGATGAGATCTTCCTGCGGAGCCGTCGATGAGCCTGATCTGGGCCACCCGCGGGCACAGCTGGGGTTTCCGATTCCTGCGCGACGGGGGATTCACGGATCCGCTCCCGGAATACGAGGCCGTCTTCTCCCAGGTCGAGGACGACCTCGAAGTGTGCCGCCACGTCGGCGACAAGGTGGCCCTGCGCTTCCCGGATCCCGCGGGGCGCGAAGATCGGGCCGGGCGGGTGATCCCCCATGACTTCGTCGTCACCGGCTCGTTGGCCGGCGACATCGACTCGGTCGAGGACGGCCTCCGGCTGATCTGGCCCCAGGTCGCCGACGAGTTCGCGGAGCGCTGGCCGAAGCCCTGACCAGCGACGGTGCTCGCTGCTCAGGTAGCGCCGGCCGGCGCGTTCTCGCTCCCGCCCGGCTTGCTCCCGCCCGGCTTGCTCCCGCCCGGCTTGCTCCCGCGGGGCTTGCTTCCGCCCGGCTTGCTCCCCCCGCCGGGCTTGGCGCGCGTCCGGCTTGGCGCGTCCGCTTGCTTACGGCGGCCGGGTACAGACGGTCAGGTCGTCTGCAGGGCCTGCTCGAGGCGGGCGGTCAGGGCGTCGGCCGGCAGGGGCTTGGCGAAGTGGTAGCCCTGGGCGGTGTCGCAGCCGATCTCGCGCAGGGCTTGCACGGCGGCCTCGTCCTCGACGCCCTCCGCGACGACGGTCAGGCCCAGGCGGTGTCCCAGCTCGACGGTCGAGGCGACCAGGGCCCGGCTGCTGGCGCTGTCGGCCAGGTCCAGGACGAAGGAGCGGTCGATCTTCAGCTCGGCGATCGGCAGAACCTTGAGGTAGGTCATGGACGAGTAGCCGGTGCCGTAGTCGTCGATCGACGCCTTGACGCCGGCCTCGGCCAGGTGGTGCAGCGCCGCGATCGCGGTGTCCGGGTCGCTCATCAGGGCGTACTCGGTCACCTCGACAGACAGCAGGTCGCCGGGGACGCCGCTCTCGGCCAGCAGCGCGGCCACCCGGCCGGGGAACTGCGGGTCGAGCAGGCTTCGGGCCGACACGTTCACCGCGATCGGCACCCGGTGGCCGGCGTCGAGCCAGGCCCGGGCCTGCCGCAGTGCCATGGTCAGCACCTGCTCGGTGAAGCGGTGCATGAGGTTGGTGACCTCGAGGACCGGGATGAACTCGGCCGGCGAGATCGGGCCCCGGGCCGGGTGGTGCCAGCGGGCCAGCGCCTCGACGCCGACCAGCTCACCGGAGCCGACCGCGATCTTGGGCTGGTAGTGCAGGGTCAGCTGATCGGGGTCGTCCAGGGCCCGGCGCAGCTCGCCCAGCAGCGACAGCCGGGCGGCCGCGTCCTGGCGGTCCTCGCCCTGGAAGCGGTGGAAGCCGGCCCGCTGCTGCTTGGCCTCGTGCATGGCCGCGTCGGCGTGCCGCAGCACGGTGATCACGTCCTCGCCCGCGGCGGCGGTGGCCGCGCCCACGCTGACTTCGAGGTCGACGGTGACCTCGTCGAGCACGAACGAGGTCTCGAACGCCTCGGTCAGCCGGACCGCGATCGTCTCGCCGATCCGCGGGTCGCGGTCGGTCAGCAGGACGGCGAACTCGTCACCGCCGAGCCGGGCCACCACGTCGTCGCCGCGCACCAGCGAGGCCAGGCGCCGGCCGGCCTCGACCAGCAGCAGGTCGCCGATGCGGTGCCCGAGCTGCTCGTTGACGTCCCGGAAGCCGTCAACGTTGATCACCAGCACGGTCGGGTTGTCCGGCAACGCCCGGGCGGCGTGCTCGACGAACGCGGCGCGGTTGTGCAGGCCGGTCAGCCGGTCGGTGGCGGCCATCGCCTCCACTTGGCGCCGGTGGGCCCGGCGGGAGAACCCGAACCCGGCCAGCACGATCAAGCCGAGGACGAAGACGACGAGGACGGTGACGACCGAGCCGCGGGAGTCCCGCAGCGAGTCGGCCTGCTGCTGCTCGTAGTCGGCGAGGTGGTGGTTCTGCTCGTTGAGCAGGTCGCTCATCATCGCCGTGTATTCGGGTTCGATGACCTCCTCCAGCGTCACCATCGCCGCGCTGTCGTCACCGTGGTCGATCTGGCCCAGGAAGCCGACGACCACCATGTGCAGAGCGCGGTGACGCTGGGCCAGGTCGGCGGCCGCCTCGTGGTGGTCCTGATCGATGGCGGCCATCCGGGTCATCGCGTCCCCGGCCCGCTGGTTGGCTCCCAGCAGTTGATTGCGCTCCTCACCGTCTCGCTCGAGCATGGCGCCCTGAAGCATCGACATCTCGGTGGTGAGCTCGAAGGCCGCCTTCTGGTACGCGTCAGTGTCGGTGCCCGCCGCCGCGACATCACGGACGAGCTCCGCCTGCTGCCAGTTCGCCACGACGGCGTACCCGGACAGGGCAGCCAGCATGACCGCCAGGAGCACGGTCAGGAGGCGGGGCGCACGCGACGTCACATCGGCCTCCTCGTCGAAGCGGGAACCTCCCGCTCCAGCGAGAATCGGGCGCGCCGGGTCCCGGTTGACCACTCGGCCGGTTGCATACCGGTTGCGACACCGACGAAGCCGCCCGACAATCGTGCCGAAAGCCGGAACGCGCCACCATGGCGAGCGGCTCGTTCAGCTTGGTCGGCTCGGTCAGCTTGGCCGGCTCGATCGGCTCGGTCGGCTCGGTCGGCTCGGTCAGCCGCGACGGGCACGCCCGCGTGCGGCTGAAGCCCGATGAGGGCAGCCCCGTGGCCGTAGCCGAGTAGGCTCCGGCCCATGCGCATCCCGACCGCGGCGATCACCGCAGGCTCCTTGATCGCAGGCTGGCAGCTGGCCCGTCGCACAGGAATCCGCCCCCTCGGCGGCGCAGTCCTGGCGGCAGGCGGCGCCCTGGCCACTCGCGAGTGGTCCCGCCGCACAACCCCGGCCGTAACCACCGCGCTGGCAGCCACTTATGTAGGAGCCTTCGGCCTCTCCCACCCCTTGGCCAAACGCATCGGCCCTTGGCCCGCAGTCCTGACCGTCTCAGCACTGACCGCCGCCGCCTCCTACGCCGCCGCCGACCGCCACCCGGCGCGCTAGCCCCGCCGCCTGCCCGGCCTGCACACCGCCGCCCGGCTGACTGTGCCCGCCCGGCTGACCGCGCCCGCCCGGCTGACCGCGCCCGCCCGGCTGACCGCGCCCGCTCGGCTGACCGCGCCCGCCCGGTTGACCGCGCCCGCCCGGCTGACCGCGCCCGCCCGGTTGACCGCGCCCCGGCGCAGCGCTTGGGCGGCTGCGCCGGGATGCGGGCGTCAGTTGCCGGCGCCGAGGTGGGACATCATGGCGGTGGGGTAGCGGTCGCCCTTGGCGGCGCCGGCGGGGATGGCTTTTTCGATCTCGGCCAGGTCGTCGGCGGTCAGGGTGACGTCGAGGGCGGGCAGGGCCTCGGCCAGACGGGTGCGGGTGCGGGCACCGACCAGGGGAACGATGTCGTTGCCCTGAACTGCCACCCAGGCGATCGCGATCTGGGCGACCGTGTGGCCCTTCGCGTCGGCCACACGGCGGAGTGCCTCGACCAGGGACAGGTTGTGGTCGAGGTTGTCGCCGGAGAAGCGGGGGCTGAAGCCACGGAAGTCACCGGGAGAGGTGCCGCGGTCGGTGCCCCAGTGGCCCGAGATCAGGCCGCGGCTCAGAACGCCGTAGGCGGTCAGGCCGATGCCCAGCTCGCGCAGCGTGGGCAGCACCTCGGCCTCGATGGCGCGGGAGATCAAAGAGTATTCGATCTGAAGATCGGCGATCGGGTGCACGGCGTGCGCCCGCCGGATCGTCTCGGGGCCGACCTCGGAGAGGCCGACGTGACGGACGAAGCCGGCGTCGATCATCTCTTTGATGGCACCGACCGTGTCCTCGATCGGCACGGCTGGGTCGAGCCGCGCGGGACGGTAGATGTCGATGTAGTCGGTGCCGAGCCGGGTCAGCGAATAGGCCAGGAAGTTGCGCACCGCCTCGGGGCGGGTGTCCGCCCCGCCCCAGGACAGGTCGGGACCCCGCATGCCGCCGAACTTGACGCTCAGCACATAGCTCTCGCGAGGACGGCCGCGCAGAGCCTCGGCCAGCAGCAGCTCGTTGTCGCCCATGCCGTAGAAGTCGCCCGTGTCGATCAGCGTGACGCCCGCGTCCAGGGCGGCGTGCACGGTGGCGATGGCCTCGGCCCGGTCGGTGGAACCGTAGGTGCCGTTCGACATGCCCATCGCGCCCAGGCCCAGCTTGCTCACGGTCGGGCCGGTCCGGCCCAGGGTGATTGTCTGCATCGTGTGCTCCTTCGTTCATCTTCTGCATCGACTCTGCTCCCTCGGCGGGCCGGGTGGGAGCGGACCGTGCATCGTGGGATCGGGAGTCCCTGGCAGCGCCGTTCGCGCCGGGGCAGCATGAACGCATGCAACGAGACCAGCTCGCCGACTTCCTGCGCCGCCGCCGCCAGGCGGTTCACCCGGCCGACGTGGGTCTCTCCGACGGGCCCCGCCGCCGGACGGCCGGGTTGCGCCGCGAAGAGGTGGCGATGCTCGCCGGCATGTCCGTCGACTACGTCGTCCGTCTTGAGCAGGGCCGCAGCACTCAGCCGTCCATCCAGCTGCTGGGGGCCCTCTCGCGGGCTTTGCGGTTGTCGGACGACGAGCGCGATCACCTGTTCCACCTGGCCGGTCACCAGCCGCCACCGGCCGACGGCACGGCCCGGCTGGCCCGGGCCGGCCTGCTGCGCATGCTCGACCTGCTCGGTGACACTCCGGCCCTCGTGCTTTCGGATCTGGGGGAGACGCTGGCCCAGAGCCGGGGTGCCGTGCTGCTCTCCGGTGATCAGACCGGTCTCGAGGGTGATCGGCGTTACCACGCATATCGGTGGTTCACCGACCCCGTCGCCCGGGCCGTCCACCCGTCGGAGGACGAGGAGCGCCACTCCCGGGTGATCGTGGCCGACCTGCGCGCGGTGGCCGGGCGCCGCCACAACGACCCGACGATCACCCGCCTGGTCGCAAAGCTGTCCGCCGAGAGCGCCGACTTCCGCCGGCTCTGGGCCGAGCACGAGGTGGCGGTCCGCCGGTTCGACCGCAAGACCTTCGTGAATTCGCGGGTCGGGCCGCTTTTGATGGACTGCGAAACCCTGGTCACACCCGATCTGGGCCAGTTGTTGCTGGTCCTGACGCCGGCCGACGACGCGACCCGGGAGCGGTTCGACCTGCTACGTGTGCTCGGTCTCCAAGAGTTTCCCGCCGGCGTATGAAGCGGCTCGGCGCGGGTACGCTTCGCCGGGTCATGCCTTCGATTTTCGCCAAGCGCCAGTCTCCCGCCGCTCAGCCCCAGCCCTCTCCGGCTCAGCCCCAGCCCCGCGCGGCCGAGTCCCTGCCCCGTGCGGTCGAGCGCCAACCGGCTGCGGTCGTGCGCCAGCCCTCTGTGGTTGAGCGCGGGTCAGCTGTGGGGAAGCCCCAGTCCCGTCGTCGGCTGTTTCTTCTTCTCGGGGCCGTCGTAATGATCCTCGCCGCGGTGAATGTGGCGGACAAGTTCGGCCCTGACCACACCGGGCTGGTGGCCGGCCCTCTTGTCGCAGGGCTGCTCGTGCTCCTGGCTCGCCGGTCCGGCTTGAGCTGGCACGATCTGGGTCTTTCCCGGCGTACGTTCGTGCCCGGCCTCAAATATGCGATCGGCGCCATCCTGGCGGTCGCGGTCGTCTACGCGATCGGCGTGGCGCTTCCGCTGACCAGGCCCGCGTTCCACGACGTCCGCTACCACCTGCACCCCAGCGCCGCCTTGATGACCGCGTTCATCGTTGTGCCGCTGGGTACCGTGCTGCTCGAGGAGATCGCCTTCCGCGGCGTGCTGCTGGGGTTGATCAATCGCCATCGTGGCGCCGTCTGGGCCAGCGTCACCTCCTCGGTCCTGTTCGGGCTGTGGCACATTTTGCCGTCGCTGCGCCTCAACCAGGCCAATGCGGCTGTCGGCTCGGTCTTCGGCTCCGGGTCGGCCGGTCGGATCCTCGCCGTGGTGGGCGCTGTCGCTTTCACCGCGCTGGCCGGCGTCCTGCTGTGTGAGCTACGCCGGCGCAGCGGAAGCCTGCTGGCGGCCGCCGCCCTGCACTGGGCCACCAACGGCCTGGGCCTGCTCGTGGCCGCTGCCCTCGCCACAACAAGCTTCGCCTGATCAGAGCTGGGCAACTGACGGCCGCGCGTTGCGCTCTGCGGCGGCCGAGATACGGCGGGGGGCCGCCATGCTGGTCAGGGCAGGACTTGGGTGATCAGGGCGGCGATCGCGGTGCTGTAGTCGTCGTTGTGGCCGGCGCCTTCGATGGCTAATGACTGGATGAGTCCGGGAGCATTGTCGGCTACGGCTTTGCTCTGGCCGGGTGGGACCACTGTGTCGGCGGTGCCGTAGACCACCAGCGTGGGGGCGGTGATCGTCTTGATCTGGTCGCGGACGGGGAAGCGGTCGCGCAGGAGCAGCCGGACCGGCAGGAACGGGTAATGTGCGCGGCCCGCGTCGGCCAGTGAGCTGAATGGGGAACGCAGGATCAGGGCGGCCGGTGGGTGTCTGGTCGCGAGCCCGGTGGCCACGGCCGCGCCCAGGCTTTCGCCGTAGTAGATCAACCGGGTGAACTCGTCGGCCAGGTACGCCTGTGCGGCGTCGGCGTCACGGGCCAGTCCTTGCTCGCTCGGCCGGCCGGGGTTGCCACCGTAGCCGCGGTAGTCGACCAGCAGGACGGTGAAACCCTGCTCAGTGAGGGCCCTGGCCAGCGCCGTGCGGCCCTGCCGGTTGCCGGCGTTGCCCGGGGTCACCAGCACGGCGGTGCGCAGGTCCGGCGTACGGGATGGGGGTCTGAACAACCATGCGCCCAGGTCCAGGCCGTCGCTGGTGTGCAGCGTGACCTGCTCGGCCCCGGCGGCGGGCGGGGGTGCCGACCGGTCCGGGAAGTAGATCAACCGCCGCTGCAGCAGCCAGAGCGCGACCACAATCAACGCGAGCACGACGAGCGCAACACGCAGTTTGGCCATGCGGCGATTATGCGGGGGAAGCCGATCTCCGGAGAGGGTGGTGCCCGAGATGCAGAGGCGGTGCCCGAGATGGAGGAGGCGGTGCCTGGGATGGAGGAGGCGGTGCCTGGGATGGAGGAGGCGGTGCCTGAAATGGAGGCGGTGCCTGAGATGCCGGGATGTGCGGAGCGCCTTGATGTTGTCGGGGTTGGGGCGATCAACGTGGACTACCTGGCTGGTGCCTCCGGGGCGGGGATCGAGCACCTCGTGCCGGGCCTGGAGTGGGGGACCGAGCTCGGCGTCGACGCGGCGACGATCACGGCGGTGGTTGCCGGTCTTGATCCGGCGGCGAGCCGGATCGCGCTGGGCGGGTCGGCGTTCACCACGATCTCGGCCATGGCTCGGGCCGGGCATGGGCTGCGTCTCGGGTTTGTCGGTGTTGCCGGGCGGGTCCCTGGTGATCGGTTGTCGGCGCTGCGGGAGCTCGACTCGTCCGGGATCGATCGGCGGTTCGTCCTGCGGGACGACGAACGGCTGTGCGGGATCTGCGTCTCGGTCATGCGTGGCGGCGACCGCACGCTGGTGACTCACGCCGGCGCCAACGAGGGCTTCCCCGACTATCTGGACCGGGAGTCCGAGCAGGTTGCCGCCTATCTTTCCCGGGCCCGGCTGATCCATGTCACCTCGTTCCTCGACGATCGCAGCGCCGGCCGCCTGCTCGCCGTGCTGACCGCGGCGAAGCGTCTCAACCCGCGGACCCGCATCTCGTTCGATCCGGGCCACGTGTGGTGTGCCAACCGCAGCGCGCAGGTCGACGGCATCCTCGCGCTCAGCGACTACCTGATCGTCAACCGGCGGGAGCTGCGGGAACTGGCCCCGGCCGACGCCGCCGTCCTGGTGGTCAAGCAGCCCACCGGCGCGCAGTGGTTCCGGGGCGGCGACGGCGGGTTCGTCCCGCACGTGCCGCTGGCCGAGGCCGACATCGTCGACGCGACGGGGGCCGGTGACGTCTTCGCGGCCGGCCTCCTCCTGGAATTGGCCGTCGACCCCGGCCGGATCGCCGCCGGCTGCGAGCGCGGCCTGGGCCTCGCCCGGCGCAAGCTGCTCGGTCAGCCCCTGACGTGACCCGCCCGGGCCGCGTCGGTCAATCGAGGTGGGTGAGCTCCAGATAATCGAGGTTGAAGTTCTGGTACGCCTTGGTGTCGACCCGGAAGGTGACGGTGTGCGCGCCCTCGGTCAGGCGCCAGGATTCGGCGACCACCTGCGAGGTGAAGGCGTAGTGCGAGGTGGTGGTCACGACATCCACCGGCGGGGTGCTCGCGGTGCCGTCGAAGTCGAGGGTGAAGCGGCCGGCCGGGCGGTACGGCGACGCGACCCGGGCCGTGATGCGGTAGTCGCCGGTGCGCGGCACGGTGACGTCGTAGCGGATCCACTCGCCGCGGCGGATCCAGCCGACCACGATCGCCCCGGCGGTGTCCCCGACATCGACCCCCTCGAACGGGCGGGCGGCACCACCACGGTTGACGTCGTCGAGGTCGTGGTAGCCGAAACCCTTGCCCGCGGGGGAGTAGTCCTCGGCCTGAACCCGTACGGTCCCGTCGGGAAGCTGCGGCCACGGCCGCCCGTGCGACCGCGCGCGCAGCCAGCCGATCAGTTCGTCCTGGTCGTCGGTCTGGATCATGTCGGCGCCGTGCCGTTCGACCAGCGGTCCCCAGCCCAGAGCCGGGTCCCGCAGCGACGCCTCGTCGGTGTAGCCGGCGGCCATCCCGTACCACATGGTGCTCACCCAGACCCGGCTCGTCGCCTGCGCCCGGGCCACCGCGGCCGGCTGGATCTGCGCGTCGGTCAGACGATCGAAGACCAACTCGTACGCCTGCGGTGGCCGGCCCGGGAAGGCGCCGATGTCGCCCGCGTTGGCGTCGCCGACCACGTGGTTGTAGCGGATGCCGGGGTCACGGTCGAGGAACGCGGTGACCTCGGGGATCGGCGCGCCGCTCTTGAAGATGCCCTGGTGCAGCTGGCCGAGCTCGATCAGCAGGTCGTAGATCTGGTCGCGGTAGGGCCACCCGCGATCCAGGTTGACCAGGGCACCGCTGTCCCGGACGGCCTGCAGGGCCTCGCGCAGCGTGGGCACGGTCGCCCCGGTGAGCGGCGCGTACTTGCCGCCGAGCCCGGCCCGCAGCCGCAGCGCCTTGACCTCGGCCAGCGTGAGGTCGGCGATCCGTCCCCGGCCGTCGGTGGTGCGGTCGACGCTGTCGTCGTGCATGAGCACCAGCTCGCCGTCCCGGGTCCGCCGGATGTCGATCTCGACGACCTGAGCCCCGTGGGCGACGGCCTGGGTGACCGCGTCGAGCGAGTTCTCCGGGGCTCCGCGCCAGTAGCCGCGGTGGGCGACCACCATGACGGGCGCGCCGGGCCCGTGCCGCAGGAACTGCTCGCCCGGTTTCTCGGCCGGCGGCAGCGGCTGAGCCGCGGTCTCGCGCAGCGGGAGCGCCGCACCGGCCAGGGCAAGGACCGCGACGGCGGCAACGACAGAGACGCGCATGGTGCCGTGTATCGAACCACGCCGCCGCCGGCGACCTGGCTCACACCCGGCTTCTCACAACATCCCGCAGTGAGCGAGTGGTTGACACTCATGCCGTCGCGGATGCTCAGCACCAGGCACGCGCGGCGCAGGGCGGCACAATGGTCGCCGGCCGACGCGACCGAGACGTGGGTTGAGGCACCAGCACCATGCCCGGCCCGCTACGGAGAAGTCGAAGAGCGAGCCGGACGGATCATGAAGAGGGGCACCGGCCCCACCGATCATATGTAGAGCGCCGGAAACGCTGATCTCACAGAGCCACGCGGGCCGGAGTGAAGGCGGAGACGAAGTCCTGGGCGAAACCGGTGATGTCGCGGGCCGGGCGGCCGGTGAGGGCCTCGACGTGACCGGTCGTGTGCTCGAAGCCACCGGCTCGGATCAGCGCGAAGACGCCGGACAGCTGGGTGGCCAGCCAGTCGGGGAGGCCGGCGTTCTCGAAGCGGGGGCGGGCCTGCTCCTCGGTGAGGTCGGCGAAGCGTACGGGAAAGCCGGTCGCCTCGGTGAGTGCCGCCGCCACCTCGGTGAACGTCACGGCGGCGGGGCCGGTGAGGTCGTAGGACCGGCCCGCGTGGCCCTCGTCGAGCAGGGTGACGGCGGCGACGGCGGCCACGTCGCGGATGTCGATCATCGCGGTCCGGCGCCCGTCGGTGGGGGCGTGCAAGGTGCCGGTCCGGGCCACGCTTTCGGCGACCATCAGCAGGTTGGTCATGAAGAACGCGGGCCGCAGGATCACGGCCGGTACGCCGGAGCGGCGCAGGTGGGCTTCGATCTCGCCGTGCCAGCGGTGGGCGGGCAGCGGCGAGGCCGGGTCGGCGTGCAGTGCGGAGAGCTTCACGATCCGCTCGACGCCTTGCTCGGCCGCCGCGTCGATGATGGCGGTCTCGGCGTGGACCTTGCCGGGGCCGTCGGCCGCGCACAGGTAGACGCGATCGATGCCGTCCATCGCCTGCCGCAGCGGTCCGGCGTCGTGAGACCAGGTGCGGACGGTGGCGGCGTGGGTCAGTTCGCGGACCACGTGGGTGCCGACGGCACCGCGGGCGCCGGTGACCAGGATGCGGGTCATGATGATGCCTCCGGGGAGATGTTGTGGCCGGTGCGGAAGAAGTTGGTCGGGTCCCAGGTGCGTTTGACGGTGGTCAGCCGGGCGTGGTTGGGCGCCGTGAACGCCGTACGGGTCCGGGCCGGATCGGTCAGCAGGGTGAGGAAGGAACCGCCGGTCGCGTGCGGACGCAGCCGCCCCACGAGACGGTCGAGCGTCGAGTCGGCCGGGCCGGGAGCGACCGCCATGACCGAGAAGGACACGTCGCGGTGCCCGGCCGGGCCGGCGCCGGGCGCGGGACGGGCCATCGCGCCACCCCAGTGCCGCACCTCGACGAACGCGAGCGGCGAGTCGGGCGCGCCCGCCTCGACGACCGCGGACAGCACGTCGTCGGGCAGTTCGTGGAACAGCTCGACCTCCTGACGGTTCGGCATCGGCGGCGCGTCGGGGCCGTTGGTGGCGTCACTCGCGTCCGGGAACGAGCGCATGGCGAACGCGTCGGCCAGCGGCGGCCCGGCCGCCTCCAGCAGCGGCCCGAGAACCCGCCGGCCCTCGTCGCCGTGGTGGAACGCCCGGATGGCCAGGACGCGCCGGCCGCCGGGCGGGCGGATCAGCAGGATCGCCGTGTTCATCGCCTCGGGCTCGTCGAGGGCCCATTCCCGGTACACGGCGAGCACGTCGAACGCGCGCTCGATCGGATAGAACGACATGCCGCTGAACACCCGGGCCACCGGGTGGAGGCGGAATTCCAGCGACGTGACCACGCCGAAGTTGCCGCCCCCGCCCCGCAGCGCCCAGAACAGATCGGGATGCTGTTCCGCGCTCGCGGTCAGCGCGACCCCCTCCGCCGTGACCACGTCGGCGCTGACCACGCTGTCGGCCGCGAACCCGTACGTCCGTGACAGCCACGACTGGCCGCCACCGAGCGTGTAGCCGGTCACCCCGACCGACCGGCAGCGACCCGCGAGCCCGGCCAGGCCGTATCGGGCGGCCGCGCGGTTGACGTCGGCCCACACCGCCCCCGGTCCGACCCGGGCCACCCGCCGCCGGGGGTCGATCTCGACGCTGGTCAGCGCGGTCGTCTTGAGCAGCAGGGCGCCGTCGGTGGGGGAGACCAGGCCGTGGCCGGTCGCCTGCACCGCGAGCGGCAGGTCGTGCTCCCGGGCGGTGCGGACCGCGATCGGTATGTCGTCGGTGGTCGCGGCCACGGCGATCAGCGCCGGGTGCGACGCGAAGCTCCGGTTCCAGCCGAGCCGGTGCTCGTCGTAGCCCGGATCACCGGGCTTGAACATTGTCATGCGGCGAAGCTAGGACCGGTCCGCTGCACTGTGGATGTGGTTCCGATGTGGTCCTAGATTGAGCCCATGGTCGTGCGGGTGCTGGGGACGGCCGGGGTCCATCCTCCGGGCGGTGACGCGCCACGGCTCGAGCGCAAGGCTCGCGAGCTGCTGAGCATCCTGACCGTCCGCGCGCCGGCCGCGGTCACGCTCGAGGAGCTGGCCGGGCTGCTCTGGGACGATCCACCGCCGTCGTCGGTGAAGACAGTGCGGTCCCACCTTTCCCGCGTACGGGCGGCCCTGCGCGCAGCCCAGCCCGGCGCCGGCATCGAGCGGGTCGGCCGGGCCGGCTACCGCCTCGCGCTGGCCGCCGAGCACACCGACGTCGGCCTGGTCGCCGCCGCCCGCACCCGCGCCCGCCGCCTGCTGGCCGACGGCCGGCCCGACCGCGCCGCCGCCGTCCTGGCCGAGGCCCGCGAGCTGTGGCGCGGCGACCCCGAGCTGCCCGAGTCGATCGGCGCCGAGGCCCTGCGCGAGGGCTGGCGCCGGGAGCGGCGCCAACTCGTGCAGGAGCACCTCGGGTGCGTCGCGGCCGGCCACGACCCGTCCTCGGCCCTGGCCGAGCTGGCCCAGCTGACCGCCGCCGACCCGCTGGACGAGCCGCTGTGGGTGCTCTACGTGCGCGCGTTGCACCGGGCCGGCCGCCCGGCCGAGGCGCTGCGGGCCGCGGCCACCGCCCGGGCCGCGCTCGTCGAGGTCGGTCTCGACCCGTCGTCCGCGTTGCGCGAGGCCCAGGCCGAGGCGCTGCGGCCGCTCCCGGCCGCCCCGGAGGCGATGACGATCCGCTACGCGACCGGCCACGACGGCTCGACTGCCTACGCCCGGCTGTCCGATCACGGCCGCACCCTGGTCGTGCTCAACCCCGCGATGATCACCATCGACGGCCTGCTCGACGGCCCGTACGCCCGCGCCGCGCTGCGGACGCTCGCTGAGCACGCGGCCGTGGTGTGCCTCGACCGGCGCGGGATCGGCCTCTCCGACCCGCTCCAACCGGAGCGGGAGCCGCTTGATCAGTGGGTCGCTGATGTGGGCCGGGTCCTCGACACGCTCGGCCTGGAGCGGGCCGACCTGTTCGCCAACTTCGACACCGGGCTGGTCGCGCTGGAGTTCGCCGCGCGCCACCCCGGGCGGGTGCGCTCGCTGGTGCTGGCGCAGTGTTACGCCCGCTACACGCGGGGCCCCGGCTATCCGTACGGTCTGGGCCGCGAGACGACCGAGACGCTGATCCGGGACACCGTCTCGCCCCGGGACCCGGCCCACGGCGTCGACTCCGTCGCCCAGGCCGCGCCCAGTGTCGCCGCCGACGAGGATTTCCGCCGCTGGTGGAACCGCCTCGGCCGGCGCGCCGCGAGCCCGGCGGTCGCCCTGGCCGTCCGGACGGTGGCCACCGGCACCGACCTGCGTCACCGCCTGCGCCAGGTCACCGCGCCGACGCTCGTGCTGCACCGCCGCAACTGTCTCAACGTCGACGCCGGCCACGCGTCCTACCTGGCCGCGCACCTGCCCGACGCCCGGCTGCAAACCATGCCGGGCACCGACGCGCTCTGGTTCACCGACTCGGCCGAGCTGCTGCGGCACACCGTCGCCTTCCTGGGTTCCCCGTGAGAGCTGGTCATCGGGCCCGAGACCGTCAAGACGTACGTGTCGAGGATCCTGACCGAGCTGGCCCTGCGCGACCGGGTGCAGACGGTGGTCTACGCCGACCGCACCGGGCTGTCAGCCCATGAGCGCGGCGATCAGGTCGGCCAGCGGCTCCGCGAGGGCGTCCTCACCGGCCGACGCGATCGGCTGGAGCTCGAGCGGCGACCGCAGCAGGCTGATGCCCACCGCGGCCGCCAGCACGATCTGGGCGCGCAGCAGAGCGTCGTCCGAGGCCGTACGGGCCAGCTTCTCGCTCAGGGACCGCAGGACGGACCGCCGCAGCTCGTCGATCCGCTCGTCACCGGACGTCCGGATCAGCAGCAGGAGGGCGTCCCGTTGCCGGCTGTCGTGATCCGAGCCCGCGAGCCGGCGGGCGAGCCGGGCCGCGATCTCGTCCGGCCCGGCCGGGCTCGCCTCTTGGCGCACGTCCGAGGCGACACTGCTCAGGCAGGCTTTGAACAGGCCTTCCTTCGACGTGAAATACCGGTTGATGAGGGCGACGTTGACGCCGGCCTCGTCGGCGAGGTCCCGGACCGTGGTGGCCGCGTAGCCGTTGCGGGCGAACCGGTTGCGCGCGACGTCGAGCAGATCCTGCCGGGTCTGGGCGGCGTCGCGGGGCCGGCGCGGCCCCGGACGATCCGGGACGCTCACCATGTCAGGCGTTCGAGCGGTGCAGCAGGTGGATCTCGTCGGGCTCGGGCGGGAGGTCGTCCACACCCTCGGCGACGGCCTCCTCGTGGCGCCGGTGGGCCCGGGGCAGGGCGAGCGCGGCCACGACGGCCAGCACGGCCACGCCGGCGCAGACCCAGAAGCCGTTGGTGAAGGCGGCGTCGGTGGGCAGCCCCTGCGGGGTGGTGTTGGAGGTGATGACGGCGGCCACGACCGCGGTGCCGATGCTGCTGCCGATCGTCCGGGCGATGGTGTTGACGCTGGTGGCCTCGCCGGTCTGCGCGGCCGGGACGGCCTCGATGATGGCGTTGGACATGGCCGCGAAGGCGAAGCCGATGCCGGCACCGGTCAGGACGCCGGACGCGAGGACCTGCCAGATCTGGCCGTGGGCCAGGGCGGGCAGCGCGAACGCGGCGACGACGAAGACCGCGCCGAGGAACATCGGCAGCTTCGGGCCGTACTTGCGGTTGAGGATGCCGGCCAGCGGGCCGAACACGACCATCATGACGACGGTCGGCAGCAGGAAGAGCCCGGCCTGCGAGACCGACTTGCCGAAGCCGTAGCCGGTGACCGCGGGCAGCTGGAGCAGCGTCGGCACCAGCAGGAAGGTGCCGAACATGGCGAAGCCGAGGATCAGCGCGACCAGGTCGGTGGCCCACACACCGCGGATCTTCATCAGCCGCATGTCGATCAGCGGCTCCTTGACCCGCAGCTCGGTGAGGACGAACCCGACGAGGCCGACGACGCCCAGGGCGAGCAGCCCGATGGTCTTGCCGTCACCCCAGCCCCAGGCCTGGCCCTTGCTGATCGACAGCAGCAGCGCCACCAGTGACACCGACAGGATGGTCGCGCCGAGCACGTCGAGCTTGCCCGGCGTGCGGACGGCCGACTCCTTCATGCCGAAGATCGCGCCCAGCAGGGCGATGACCACGAGGACCAGCGGCAGCCAGAACAGCCAGTGCCAGGAGAGGTGCTCGACGATCGGACCGGCGGCCACGATGCCGATGCCGGCGCCGACCCCGAAGATCGCCGAGATCAGGCCGACGGTGGTGGCGACCCGCTCGCGCGGCAGCTCGTCGCGGACCATGCCGATCGACAGCGGCAGGATCGCACCGGCCGCACCCTGCAGCACGCGCCCGACGATCAGCACGGCCAGGTTGGGCGCCAGCGCGGCGACGACGGTGCCCACCGCGAGGATGGCCAGCACACCGATCAGGACCTTGCGCTTGCCCCGCATGTCACCCAGGCGCCCGAGGATCGGGGTCAGGACCGAGGCCGACAACAGGTACGCCGTGACGACCCAGCTGACGTCGCTGGTCGACACCTCGAGCTCGTGCCCGATGGTCGACAGGGCCGGCGAGACCAGCGACTGGAGCACCGCGAAGGCCAGGCCGCCCAGTGCCAGATAGAGCACGAGCAGCGAGCCACCCGTGCCCTTGCTCTCGGCCTTTTCGATGGTTTGCGTCATGGTGGTTCCAACCGATAGAAGTAAACGCCTGCTGACTTATTATCGGCCGCCGAGCCGATAAGTAAACAGTCGCTTACGTCACAGGGTGGTTCTGATCGTCAGATCGGACCGGACGCCGACGATCGCCGCCATCCGGTCGGTCTCGGTGGCCAGATCGTGGCGGGAGACGGCGCCCGCCTCGGGGAACAGGGTGACGGTGAAGCCGTCGTCGCCGGACTCCCACGTGCCGGCGACCTGGCCGTTGCTCACGACCACGGGCGCGATCCAGCCGGCGGCCCGGCTGATCAGAGCCCGGCGGTGCGGGGCGATGATCTCCTCGTTCCTGGTGCCGGGCCCGAGCACGAACTGGTCGAAAGCCGGCAACAGCCGGACCCCGGGCAGCGGTTCGGCGGCGGCGAGGTCGTCCAGATCGGCCGTACGGGCGTACGCCGCCCTGCCGTCGACGGTCACCTCGGTCAGCGTGCCCGAGCCGAACCACCTCCGCAGTGATGCCTTCCTGGACGCGCCGCGGATCAGCCACTGGTCGAAGGTGTCCATCGTGGCCGGGCCGTAGGTGCCGAGGTAGGCCGGGATGACGCGCTCGGCCGCCTCGTCGGGGTCGGGCAGGCCGGTCCAGCCGTCGAGCCACGTCTCCGGGCTGGTGAAGGTGACCCGGGTGCCGTCACCCGGGCCGTGGCACAGGTAGCCCTGCCAGGCCAGCGGCTTGAGCACGGCGCCCCAGCCCGAACCGAGCAGCTCGGCCGGCGAGTCGTCGCCGGTGTGCCGCACGATCCGGGCGGCGAGCTCCTCCCGGGTGAGGACGGTGCCGTGCAGGGCCTCGCGGGCGGCTTCGGTGATCGCCGCCAGTTGGCCGGCCGTGGCGAACGTCTTCTGCCAGGAGCCCTTCTCCCACGTCCGGGCGGCGGCCATCAGGCTCAGGTAATCGGCCGCGTCGCCCGCCGGAAGCAGGTGCAACGTGCCGCGCATCGCCCACACCTTGACCAGCTCGCGGCTTTCCAGGGCTTTCGCGGCCTCACCGGTCACCGGCGACGGCCGGCGCACGGCGATGGCCTGCTCGGCGGCCGAGGCCACCTGAGCCTGAACGCCACACAGCCGCCCGACGATCCGCGCGGCCGACGCCCCCTCCGGGCGATCGAGAAGCTGCCGCCGCACACGCCACGATCGGACCTGGTCGAGCGACAGCTCCATCGTTTCCTCCACCCTCGAACCGTGGCTTACGGGCCGTCCCGCGGCCCGGTCAGTGTGGTCGGGTTGCCGCCGCCCCGGGGCGAACGGGACCACGCCGTCCACGACAGTGACGATATCGTCGCTCCTCGTGGAGCGAGCCCTCTCGATATTGCTGTTCGTCCCCATCGTCGTCCTGACGGTGCTGACGTTCGCCGCGATCATCCGGCGACTGCTCGGCGTCCGGGTCGGGCTGGTCCGCGCCCTGCTGGCCGCCGTGCTGGCCATGCTCGCGACGGCGCCGATCCTGTCGGCGTTCGCACCGGCCGACCCGGCCGCGGTCGGCGGCGGCGAGGCCTTCCTGCTGGGCGCGGCGTCGCTGGTCGTGGCCGCGCTGCTCGCCATGGCCGCGCTGGTCGTCCTCGAGGTGCTCCTGCCGACCGGTTCGCTGCCCGGCCCGATGGAGGCCTGGAAGGGCGTCCGCCGCCGGGTGGAGCGCACCCGGCGCTACTCGACGATCGTCCGGATCGCGTTGCGGCACGGCCTCGGCCGGTTCCTGCGCGGCCGGTCGCAGCCGGGCCCGACCTCGGCCGCAGCCCGGCGGCGGCTGGCCCGCTCGTTGCGGGCCGCCCTGGACGAGGGCGGCGTGACCTTCGTCAAGATCGGTCAGCTGCTGTCCACCCGGCGCGACCTGCTGCCCGCGGAGTTCGCCGACGAGCTGACCGCGCTGCAGGACAAAGCCACCCCCGTACCGTGGCCCGAGATCGAGGCGGTCCTGACCGCCGAACTCGGCCGCCCGGTCGACGAGGTCTTCCGCGAGATCGACCGGGAGCCGCTGGCCGCCGCGTCGGTGGCCCAGGTGCACCCGGCCCGGCTGCTCGACGGCACCGAGGTCGTCGTGAAAGTGCAGCGCCCGGGCATCACCCGGATCGTGGAGCGCGACCTGGACATCCTGCTCCGGCTGGGCGACACGCTCGAGGGCCGGACGGCCTGGGGACGGGCCTTCGGCGTACGGGGTCTCGCGACCGGATTCGCCGAGGCCCTGCGCGAGGAACTCGACTTCACCGTCGAGCGCGACAACCTGCAGGCCATGGCCGCGGCGCTGGCCGGTTCACCCGAGCGGGGGGTGCGGGTGCCCGTCGCGTACCCGGGAATGAGCTCCGAACGTGTCCTGGTGATGGACCGCCTGCCCGGCACCCCGCTCGGCGCGGCCGCCCCCGTCCTCGCCCGCCTGGCCGGCGAACGGCGGGCCGAGGTCGCCTCCGGCCTGCTCGACAGCATGCTCGACCAGATCCTGGTGCACGGCCTCTTCCACGTCGACCTGCACCCCGGCAACCTGCTGCTGAACGACGACGGTTCGCTGGGCATGCTCGACCTGGGCTCGGTGGGCCGCATCGACGCGGTGACCCGCACCGCGATCGGCCGGCTGCTGCTGGCGATCGGCCGAGGCGACTCGGTGGCGGTCACCGACTCGCTGCTGCAACTGCTCGACCGCCCCGACGACGTGGACGAACGAGAACTCCAGAGGGTGGTCGGCGCACTGATCGTGCGGTACGCGGCCCCCGGCAGCACCGTCGGCGTCACCGCGGTCACCGCCCTGCTGAACACCTTCACCGCCCACGGCCTCGGCGTGCCGGCGTCGGTCGCGGCGGTGTTCCGGGCCGTCACCACGCTCGAGGGCACGCTCGCGCTGGTCCACCCCTCGTTCGATCTGGTCGGCCAGGCCCGGGCCTCGGCGGGCCGCCGGATAGCCGACACCCTCACCCCCGGCAACCTGCGAGACGCCCTGGAACAGGAGCTGAGCACCATCCTGCCGATGCTGCGCGGCCTCCCACGCCGCATAGACCGCATCGGCGACGCCGTCGAACACGGCCGCCTGCGCTTCAATGTCCGCCTCTTCGCCGACGACCAGGACCGCCGGTTGGTGACCGGCCTGCTCCACCAGGCGTTGCTCACCGTGATCGGCGCCACCGCGGGCCTGATGGCCACCTTCCTATTGGGCACCGACGGCGGCCCGCAGGTCAGCAACGGTGTCGCCCTGTTCCCACTCCTGGGCTATGGCCTACTGGTCGTCTCGGCCGTCCTCATCCTGCGAGTGCTGGTCACAGTCTTCCGCCCCGACTGATCGGCGGTTTCATGGACGTAGGGCGAGCCGTCGGATCCACCCGCCACGGCTGCTCTGCTCGAGATCCTGGCTGACTGCTGACGCCAGCCGGTCGTGGCGGCCAGATCCCGCGCGGCGCGCGTATGGGCTGTCCGGCCGAACGCGGCCAGGACGGCGTGGGCGCGGCCCTCCACCACCCGGTAGCCGCCCCGGCGGGCCAGCACCAGCGCCTGCCGGGCCGCCTTGCGGGCGACCGCCGGTTGTCCACGGGCGGTGTCCTCGGCGTACGTCACGAGCGCTTCGGCCGCGAAGCCGCGGCCGCCGACCTCGGTGACCAGGCGGATCGCCGCGAGATGGTGGGTCACGGCCTCGGCCGGGCGGCCCAGGCGGGCGCACGCCGACCCGTACGCGGTGTGCACCGCCCCGGCCAGCAGCCGGTCTCCCGTCGGCTCGACCAGGTCCAGCGCCCGCGAGGCGTCGTCCAGCGCCTCCGCCGGCCGGCCGGTGCGGGCGTGCAGGATCGCCCGGCGCAGCAGAAGGTGCACCTCGGCGTTCATCCGGCCTGATTCCCGGACGAGCTCGAGACCTTCCCGCGCGCGGCGGAGGGCTTCGGCGTGACGGCCGGTCAGGGTGAGTACCTCGACGAACTGGGCCAGCAGCGCCGCCTGGGCCGCCGCGGCGCCGTCCTGCTCGCACATCCGGATCGCCGCCAGGTAATAGTCCTCGGCACCGGCCAGGTCGCCGCGCCAGGAGGAGGTGATCCCCAGGTTGCCCAGCGTCACGATCTCGCCCGGCCGCCAGCCGATCCGCCGGTTGATGGCGAGCGCCTGCCGTTGGTGGCCGGCCGCGCGGTCCAGGTCGCCGAGCATGCCGTGGGCGGCGGCGAGATTGCCCAGGACCGCCGCCTGCGACTCGGCCCATCCGCAGCGGTGGCTCAGCGTGAGCGCGTCGCTGAAGTGTGTCAGCGCCGCCCGGTAGTCACCCGCGACGAAGCGGCAGTGGCCACGGCTGGTGGCCATGGCAGCCTGCGCGCGCTCGTCGCCGGCCCGGGTGGCGGCGGCCGAGCCCGCCTCCACGAGGGCCCACCACTGCGTGGTCTTGAGTTGATAGAAGCAGTATCCGCGGAGGATGTCGGCCAGCCGCCAGGCTTGATCGTCGGGTCCGGTAGCGGCGGCGAGCAAGTTGTCGAACTCACGACCGAGCCAGGCCAGCGCCTCCGCCCGGTCGGGCCGGGGCTCGGCCGGCTCGGCGGGCTCGAGCCGCAGCAGCTGCGGGTGGAGCACCTGAGCCGCCGAGCCGGCTCGCTGCCGGTAGTGCTGCAACAACCGTCGTAGGGCGGCCCGGCCGTCGAAGGCGACGGACCGCTCCCGGGCGTATTCGCGGACCAGGTCGTGCGGCGCCCAGCGGCCGGGCGCCGGACGTTCCAGCAGATGCGCTCCGGTCAATCGGTCCAGATGCCGGGCGACCTCGGCGACGGGCCGGCCGGCCAACGCGGCCGCGGTGCCGACGTCGAGATCAGTCCCGGGCAGCAGGCCGATCAGCGCGAAGAGACGTTGCGGCCCCGGTTGCAGTGCCCGGTAGGAGAGGTCGAACGTGGCCCGGACCGAGCGGTCCTCGTCGCCCGCATTGGCCAGTCGGTCCAACCGCCGGCCGTCGCCCAGCTCGGCCACGAAGGAGGCGATCGAGCGCGACGGCTGCCCAGCCAGGTTGGCCGCGGCGATGCGCAGGGCCAGGGGCAGGCCGCCACACGCCCGGACCAGGTCCTCGGCGGCCTCCGGCTCGGCGTCCACCCGTGCGGGCGTGCAAACGGCGGCGATCAGCGCCACCCCGTCCGCCGATGGCAGGGCGTGCAGCTCGAGGAGCTCGGCTCCCTCGCGCGCGACCAGTCCGCTCAGGCTATGCCGGCTCGTGACCAGCGCCAGGCAGCCGCGCCCGGCCGGAAGAAGTGGGCGGACGTGATCGGCCGAGGATGCGTTGTCGAGCACCAGGAGCACCCGCCGGCCGGACAACACCGAGCGATACAGAGCCGCTGCCTCATCCAGATCGGACGGCACCCGGTCCGGCGCCACTCCCAGCGTACGAAGGATGCGAGCCAGCGCCTCGCCCGGTGCCAGCGGCCCGGCCGAGTGGAACCCGCGCAGATCGACGAAAAGCCGCCCGCCCGGGAACGTGGCCGCCGCCCGGTGCGCCCAATGCACGGCCAGGGCGGTCTTGCCGATGCCGCCCGGGCCGACGACCGCGACGACCGGAGCCGCGCCGGCCGCCTCGTCGAGCTGGGCCAGCGCCTCCACGCGGCCGGCGAATCTGCCCTGCAGCGGCAGCTCGTCCGGGACGACGGCGGCAGTGCCCGGGCTGATCCGCTCGCCGCGCAGGATCGCCTGCTCGAGCTGTCGCAGCCGATCGCCGGGCTCGATACCGAGATCGCGGCTCAACGTGTTGCGGGCCGCGCGGTAGGCGGCGAGCGCGTCGGCCTGACGGCCACCGGCCTGCAGCGCCACCATGAGATGGGCGTGGAGTGACTCCCGGTACGGATGCCGGGCGATCAGACTCCGCACCTCAGCCACCAGGCCCGTCGTCGCTCCGGCGGCCAGGTCGGCCTCGATCCGCCGTTCGAGCGTGGCCAGCCGGAGCTCCTCCAGTTCGGCCGCGTACGCCTGCAGGGCGGGTAGGTCGGCGAGGTCTTCGAAGGCCGCGCCGCGCCACAGTCCGAGCGCCTCGTGCAGCGAGCGGCGGGCGGTGTCCGCTCCGGCGTCGGCGATCTCCCGGGCGCCCTCGCGGGCCAGCCGCACGAACCGCTCGGCGTCGACCGGCACGGTCAGCGCATAACCGGGCCGGCCGTGCCCCGCGATCGCCTCGGCGCCGAGCAGAATGCGCAGAGCATGGATGTACGACCGGAGGTTCGCGCCGGCCGACGCGGGCGGGCGCCCCTGCCACAGGACGTCGATCAGTTCCGCCGTGGCGACCGTGCGCCCGGCCCGGCCGGCCAGCACGGCCAGCAGCAGGCGGTGTTTGCGCGAGCCGATCGGCACCGGCTCGCCGTCGTCGTAGACCTGCACCGGACCCAGCACTCCGACGAACATCGCGCCACCCCCCGGTCATGGCACCGAGCCATCGAAGGGTATCGGTCCATGGGGCGGGTCGGCTGTCTGGTTTCGGGCAGTGAATGTGCGGCAAATATGCGGCGCCGCTCTACGGTTCCGGCGTTCGTGACAGCTCACCACACCGGAGGTCTGTTATGCGGAAGCACATCTGCGCCGTCGTCGTCGGCATCCTCGCCGTGCTCGGGGCGCCGGCCGTCCCGGCGTTCGCGGCGACGAGCACCACCTGCGTCAACCTGTACGGCCCGGACGGCCCACAGCCGGGCGGCCCGGACATCTTCGCCCGCGCCTGCATCACCTGGGACGACGCGCCCGCGGGGAACGCCTGGACGCTCAAGGAGAACCGGATCTGGAACCCGCCCGGCGGCGGCACCAACACGATCCTCGCGTACATGTACACCAACACCGGACGGGAGAACGGTCACCAGCAGCTGACCACGGGCCAGACGCTGTATCGGACGACCAACGTCGTCGGCGTGAACACGGCGAAGTTCGAGGTCTGGGTGGACGACTACCCGAGCAGACCCTGGTGCATCTATCTGATCCCGCGCGGTTCGAACATCGAGCGCCGGATCTGCTGATGGGCATCCGGGTGTCCGCCGCGGTAGCGGCGGCGATGACGGTGGTGCTGGTGACCGGGACTGCGGCGCAGGCCACGCCCGGCGACGAGCTCGCGCCCCTGACTGCGGTGCCGGTCGGAGCCGAGGTGGTCAAGGATCGATATGTCGTAGTGCTCGAGAAAAGCGCGCCCGCGGCCGCCCGGGCCGATCTGGTCGGCCTGGCCCGATCCCGGGGCGCGGTTGTCCGGCGGCAGTATTCAGCCGCACTCAACGGCTTCTCCGCCACTCTGCCGGCGGCCGCGCTCGCCGACCTTCGCCAGGACGCCGATGTCGCTCACATCGAGCCGGTAACGGTCGGGCATGTCGCCGGAGACCAGACCGGCCGGCTGCTGCCCTGGGGTCTGGATCGGATCGACCAGCTGTCACAGCTGGGCGACGGCCATTTCCGATATCCGGCGACCGGTCACGGTGTACGCATCTATGTGATCGACACCGGTGTCCGCCGCACCCACTCGGACTTCGGTGGCCGAGCCGTCGCCGGGCGTGACTTCGTCGACAACGACAACGACCCGCAGGATTGCCACGGGCACGGCACGCACGTCGCGGGCACAGCGGCCGGACACAATTTCGGCGTCGCGAAGGAAGCGACCGTCGTCGCGATCCGCGTGTTCGACTGCGAAGGCGAGGGCACCTCTGATGACACCATCGCCGCCGTCGACTGGGCGGCGGCCAATCACCCGGCGGGCACACCGGGAGTGGTCAACTACAGCATCGAGGAAGGCGGCCGTAGCCTGGGCACGGATGCCGCGGTCGACAATCTCATCCGGCAGCGCAACGTGGTCTTCGTGGCCGCCGCCGGCAACGAGAACCGCGACGCCTGCGACCTTTCGCCCGGCTGGCGGCCGGCCGTGGTCACGGTCGGCTCGATCGACCAGGACGACCGCCGGGATCCCGAGACGAACTGGGGTCCGTGCATCGACCTGTTCGCTCCCGGTGTCGGGATCAGATCGGCGGTACACAACGCCGACACGGGTGACATGACGAAGAGCGGTACGTCGATGGCGACACCGCACGTCGCCGGCGCGGCCGCGCTGTATCTGCAGTCGAACCCGACCGCCACCGCCGCCCAGGTGCATACCGCCCTCGTCGACACGAGCCTCAAGAACACCGTCGAGGACGAGAAGGGCGCGCCGGACCGGCTGTTGTTCATTCCCGCTCTGCGGACCACAACCAACTCGGCACTGAACGACATGTTCAACACCTACGGCAACAACGCTGACTGCTCCGAATGGAGCGGTGCCGACGCCACCCAGTCGGTGCCACTGCCGAGCGGTAAACGCGCGTGGTTCTTCGCCGACACGTATCTCAACAAGCCGTCCGAGCGGGCCGGCTTCTACCGCAGCAGCCTGCGCAATTCGATCGTCGTCCAGAGCGGAACCAGTCTGCGGACGATCACCGGCGGCAATACGTGCAAGGAGCGCCGGGACGACATCTCGTTCTGGGAGCGCTACGCCAACACACCTTTCACCGAGCCCGGCTCGACGGCGTACTACTGGCCGGGGGACGCGATGGTCGTCGGGTCGGACGTGGTGAAGTTCCTCTACCGGAACGAGCCGCAACCGCCCTGGTGGACCGACACGCACAGTGCGGTCGTCACGGTTCCGATCAGTCTGCTCGACGGCGATGGGAAGGTCTTCACCAAGAAACCGACGATCATCCCGCCCAAGTACACGTACGGCACTCATCCGATCAACTGGGGTGTCGCACTCGTCCGGTCGGGATCCCTTGTCTACATCTACGGCGCCGGCGTCGTCGACGCGAACAACAACCGCAAGCCCTACCTGGCCCGGACCGAGCTGGGCAACCTCGCCAACCCGGATCGCTGGCAGTTCTCCATCGGATCCAACGTCTGGTCGCGGGAGGGTGATCAGAGCAGCGCGGCGCCGATCTCCTCCATGCACGTCGAGAACGGTTTCAGTGTCGCCTTCCTCAACGGCCGCTACTGGCTGGTGCAGCACGAGCCGAGCGTGAACGGCGGACGCATCGTGGGACATCCGGCCGGCCAGCCGTGGCTGTTCACCGACTGGCGGGTCACCCTCTACACCCCTCCGGAAGGGACTCGCGGGCCGGGCAACGACTACAAGTTCTACTACGAGGCCCGCATGCACCCCGGTCTGGGCGCGCCGGGCAAGGTGGTCGTCTCCTACAACGTCAACACCTCAGCGGTCAGCGTCGGCTGCCGAAGCCTGGCCGAGCATGACGGCTCGATCTACCGCCCACGGTTCCTCACCGTGCCGCTGGGCCGGTTCGACGCGTTGGCCGCTTCGCCCTCCCCACCGCCGGACCAGGTGCCCGCGATGGAGACGCTGGCCAACGACAACAGCTGGTACGACGGCTGGGCCTCCCCGCAGAAGGAGGACGGCGGCTGCCCATTGCTGAACCAGCCCACCACCCTCAGCGCCACCGCCAATCCCGACGGCACCGTCTGGTTGAACTGGAGCAGCTACGGCCGGGACATCTGGTACTGGGTGGAGTCGCGTGACGTGACCACCGGCAGCGGGTGGAAGCGCCCGGAACTGTGGCAGTCCGGCACATCCATGACCGACATCCCGGTCGTGGACGGCGACACACAAGGCCACACCTTCGAGTGGCGTGTCATCCCGTTCGGCACGGGTGGCGGCGGTGAGGCCCCCGGCTCCAACATCGTCCAGCGCAAGGTGACTGTCCAACCGCCCGGCCAGCTCCTGGGTGTGGCTGCCACCCGCCTGGGTAACGGCCAGATCAGGGTCAACTGGAACGAGGCCACCTACCCGTCCAACCGCGTCTACTACTTCGTCGATCACTGGAACATCTCCGCCGGGCAGACCGCGGCGCAGGCAGTCCGCTCCGCTCCGCTGGATCCGGGGACGACGTCGCTGACCACGACGTTCGTTCCGGGCGTGCGGATGGGCTTCCGGGTCGTGGCCCGCAATGTCGGCGGCTTCAGCCCGCCGTCAGCGACCGTGGAAGCGGTCGCCTGACCCGATGACGGTCGCGGTCGTCGCCGGCAGGCTGAGCCTGCCGGCGACGGCCGATCGCACGACTCGGCAGGCTAGAAGTCGCCGTTGGTGTTGCACTTTGCTTTCTGTACGAGGCAGTTCTTCACCCGTTCGCCCAGGGCTCGGTTGTCCCAGGCCATGAAGGCGTCCCCGTGCATGGAGGACGGCAGCCCCGACGCCAGCCGGTAGCCCGACGCCGCACCGCTCGTGGGGTAGGAGATCAGGAACGACAGGTTCGGGATGGCCACCGGGTAGTCGCCCTTGCAGGTGCCGTCGTAGCTGTAGGCCACGTGCGCCTTGTGGGTCGGGCTGTCCAGGTTGCGACCGTCCCAGCAGTCCTGGAAGACCAGGTGGAACATCAGGACGGCGGTCGGTGCGCAGATCGGCCAGTTACCGTCGGCGCTGCGGCCGATCTCCCCGCCGGGGCCGGCGCAGTAGAACGCGTTGACCGAGCCGGCGGGTGTCGGGGTCTGCAGCTTGGCGTCGCCGGCGATCATCCGGAAGCCCTGGGGGAAGGGCACCGTCGCCGCCGGGTCGGTCAGGCGCGAGCCGTAGTAGACGACCACGTCCTTGGGCTCGATGGCCCGGTCGCCCTGATAGAGGGTGGGGATCCAGTAGGCCGACAGGTCGGGCGCGGGGCGGCAGGTCGTGCCGGCGTTGGCCAGCAGGGTGCGCGTCGTCGTGTAGGCGTTGGTGCCGGTGTTGCCGAGGAACGTGTGCATGTGTGAGGCGCCCGGCAGGCCCGGGAAGATGATCGGGTCGTCCGGGTGCGAGTGGCTGTAGGCGCAGGTCGCGTTGAATTCGGGTACGCGCACCGAGCCGGCCGGCACGGGCCGGGGGGTCAACGCGCGGAACTCGGCGAGCTGGGCGTTCCAGGCGGCGGCGTCGACCGGGATCCAGCCGTCGCCGCCGGCGGGCGGGGCCCCGTCGCCGAACGAGAACCAGTTGAGGTTGACGAAGTCGCCGCCGGTGCTGTTGCGCAGCACCGCGAAGACGGTCTGGGCGCCGGCCGGGTGGCTGGCGGCGGTGGCGGTCAGCGTGGACCACGCCTGCCAGCCGCCGGTCGAGGTGATGGCGAACTGGGTGAGCAGCGGGCCGGTCGCCGAGCCGGTGCGCAGCTCGATGCGGCCGATGCCGACGGCCGACGCGACCCGGGCCGAGACGGTGGTGACGCCGGTCAGGTTGACGCCGTCGTAGCGGAGCCAGTCGCCCTCGGCGAGGTAGGCGACGTTCTGGCCGCCCCCGCTGTCGGCGGTGGCTTCCACCTGGGTTCCTGATTGAGCCGCGTACGCCTCGGCCTGCACCGTGGCTGAGGCGGCGCCGGCCGGGGAGGGGGCGACGAGGACGGTTGCGGCGGCGATGAGGGTCACCGCGAACAACTTGCGCATGTGCTGTTCCCTTCTCCAGGGATGGGGATGGCCCGCAGTATCGACCGTCGGGAAGCGCTCTCTCACTATTGACAGCCATAAATGTTCGCCATGTGCGGCTTGACCCGGGAAGCGCTTCCTCAGAGAGGGGCCGGGGACGGTTAGGCTAGCCTTACCGGATGGAGCGCACGCCGGTCGCCGAGACCGCATCCCGGCTGACCGCGCTCGATGACTACGCGGGCTTCACGGTCGATCCGGGTCCCGATTTCGTACGGCTGGAGACGGCGGAAGCCGACGGCCGCCTCGACCGCTGGCTGGCCTTGCTGGTCGCCGAGCACGGCGGTCGCAACGTCGCCGGCAGCACCCTCGGTTCCGGCCTGGCCGCCGCCGTGAACAGCCCGTCCGTGGGCTCGCTGGTGCTCGACGCCCGGTGCCCCGATCCGTCCCTGGCCAACCTCGCGGTGCGGCCCGCCGGCAACGGCGAGTTCGAGGCCCGGGCCGTGCTCACCGAGACGATCGCCGTGCTGGCGGGCGACCCCGCCGCGGCCCATCCCAGCAGCCTGGTGCTGCCGGGCCCGGACGCGCTCGACGACTGGTGGGCGTCCCGGGTGGCGGCGACCCTGACCCCGCTGTTCGACGCCGTGCGCACCCGGGCCCCGTTCGGCCTGCGCAACCTGTGGGGCCTGGCCGCCGACGACGTCACCGCCACCGCGCTGTGGGTGGCCCAGCTCGCCGGTCGCGATCCCGGGGCGGCCTGGGCGCGCGCCCAGCGCCTGCTCGACGCCCTGGCCCGGCACACCCCCGTACGCTTCGGCCGCGCCCGCCCCTTCCCGGTCGCCGACCGCCTCCACCAGGTCCGCACCACCTGTTGCCTCTATTACCGCAGCACCCTGGAGCCCGGCCCGCCGGCCGAGAGCCGCTGCGACACCTGCCCCCTGCGCGACGACGACTCCCGCCGTCGCCGCATGCTCGACTACGCCTGAGGGGTTGCGGTGCCCGTCCGGGGGTAGTTGTCCGGTCGTAAGCATCTCCTGAGGAGGGCACCATGGCTTTCGACGACAAGGTCGACAACAAGTCCGAAGAGCTCGGCGGCAAGGTCAAGGAGGGCGTCGGCAAGGCGACCGACGACGAGAGCCTCGAGGCCGAGGGCAAGACCGACCAGAGCAAGTCGAAGCTCAAGCAGGGCGTCGAGAACGTCAAGGACGCCTTCAAGTCCTGAGCCGCACTGCCCGCGGGGCCACGATCATCTGCTGATCGTGGCCCTTCTCGTGTCCAGCTCACAGCGCCGTTCTCCTCATCCGGACCCGATTCCGGCCGACCTTCGTAGGTCGAGAGAGCTATCTGGGGAGGAATGTTGAGGGGCCTGCGGCGGGATCCGGTGCTGATGGCGCTGATGGCGGTGACCATCACCGCCTTCGCGCTGTTCGCGCTGTTCGAGGGCGACCAGATCCGGCAGTCGCAGGTTTTCTGGTGCGCGCAGGTCCCCATGGACGCGGCCCTGGCCTACGGCGCCTGGCGGCTGCGGGCGCTCGTGCCGCACTACCGGCGGTTCTGGACGGCGATCGCCTTCGCCGGGTCGGCCTTCACCCTCGGCGACGGCTTCCAGGCCGGGCAGACCCTGCTCCTCCCGGCCGGCGCGTCGACCAGCGGCGGCACGGTCCAGTCGGCCTTCTTCATCGTCGGGATGTCCAGCAACGTCCTGGCCTGCCTGCTGTTCCCGCACGGGCTCCGCTCGGCCCGCGAGCGGCTGGTCTTCTGGCTCGACGCGACCACCGTGCTGGTCGGCGGCGGCGTGATGGCCTGGTGTTTCGCCGTTTACCCGGCCACCGCGCCGGCCGACCGGGTCACCGCCAGCATCACCGCCGCGCTGGTCGTGGTGGGCGCGTTCGCGGCGACCAAGGCGGCCCTGGTGCCCCGGCCGCCGATGGCCCGGGTCGCCGCCTGGCCGATGGTGGCCGCCCCGGTCGTCCAGGGTCTGGCCGCTTTCCTGCCCGGCCCGTTCCAGCTCCAGGACCGCTTCTACGTCTTCATGGTCCTGCTCATGCCGTCGCTGCTGATCGCGGTCGGGCCGCGGATCCAGGAGTTCGTGGTCCGCGCCGACGGGCCGATGACGGGCACCCGCCGCAAGCCTTACAGCCTTCTCCCGTACGGGATGATCGCCGTGACCTTCGCGGTCTTCCTCCTGGTCCTGCCGGCGGACGTGTCGACCCGCTTCTGGGGCGCCACCGCCGGTGTCGTGGTGATCACCGTCCTGGTCGCCCTGCGCCAGCTGCTCGCCTTCCAGGACAACGTGCGGCTGATCCGCCGGCTCGACGTCACGCTCGAGCACCTCACCGACCGGGAGGCTCTGCTCAGCGAGCAGGCGTCGACCGACAGCCTCACCGGGCTGGCCAACCGGGCCCGCTTCAGCGAGGAGCTCAAGCTCCGGCTGGACGCCGCCGACTCGCCGGCCGTCCTGCTCATCGACCTCGACGACTTCAAGACGGTCAACGACACGATGGGTCACGCCGCCGGCGACGCCCTGCTGGTCGAGGTGGCCGAGCGGCTGCGGGCCACGGTCCGGGCCGACGACCTGGTCGCCCGGCTCGGCGGCGACGAGTTCACCATCCTGCTGCCGCACACCTCGCCCGACGACGCCCGCCTGATCGCCGACGACCTGCAGGCCCGGCTGGACGGCTCGACCCGGGCCAGCATCGGCGTGGCCTGGGCCCGGCCCGGCGACGAGCCGGCCACCCTGCTGAGCAACGCCGACATCGCGATGTACGAGGCCAAGCGGCGCGGCAAGGGCATGTCGGTCTGCTTCAGCGACGAGATGGGCGCCCGCACGGCGGCCGACGCCGAGATCGTCCGGGACCTCGGCGGTGCCGTCGAGGCCGAGGAGTTCACGCTGGTCTACCAGCCGATCGTGGCGCTCGACGACCTGCGGATGACCGGCGTCGAGGCACTGATCCGGTGGAACCACCCGACCCGCGGCCTGGTCTCCCCGGTCGAGTTCATCCCGCTCGCCGAGCGCTCCGGGCACATCGTGCCGATCGGCGCGTGGGCCCTGCGCGAGGCGTGCCGGCAGGCGGCCCGGTGGCGCGCCGACTTCCCGGGGGCCGGCGACCTGACCGTCGGCGTGAACGTCGCCGGCCGCCAGCTGCGCAGCCCCGGCTTCGTCGCCGAGGTGGCCGAAGTGCTGCGCGAGACCGGCCTGCCGCCGGCCCTGCTCAGCATCGAGGTGACCGAGACGGCGGTGCTCGACGACGAGGAGTCGGCCGCGGCGCTGCTCGGCCTGCGGGCCCTCGGTCTGCGGCTCGCCCTGGACGACTTCGGCACGGCCGCGTCGTCCCTGGGCCTGCTGCTGACCGTCCCGGTGACCACCCTCAAGCTGGACCGCTCGTTCGTCGAGTCGATCACCACCGTCGGCCGGCAGGCGGCCGTGGCCACCGCGGTCAGCCAGATGGCCACCGCGCTCGACTTCTCGTCGGTCGCCGAGGGCATCGAGACCGACGAGCAGCGCGAGCTGATCCGGTCGCTGGGCTACCAGTACGGCCAGGGATATCTGTTCGGCCGCCCGCTGCCGCCGCACGAGGTCGCCGCGCGGTGGGCCGGGGCCTTCAGCGTGCCTTCAGCCTGAGTGCGGCAGGATGACGCCATGCGTGTACTCGTCGTCGACGACGAGCAGAGGCTGGCCCGGTCGCTGCGGATAGGGCTTCAGGCCGAGGGCTTCGCCGTCGACGTGGCTCACAACGGGGTGGACGGGTTGTGGCTGGCCCGTGAGAACACGTACGACGCGATCGTGCTCGACCTGATGCTGCCCGGCCTCAACGGCTATCAGGTGTGCGCGACGCTGCGCGCGGAGCACGACTGGACGCCGATCCTCATGCTCACCGCCAAGGACGGCGAGTGGGATCAGGTGGAGGGGCTCGACACCGGCGCCGACGACTATCTGACCAAGCCATGCTCGTTCCCGGTGCTGGTGGCCCGGCTGCGCGCGGTCAGCCGGCGCGGCGCCCGGGAGCGCCCGACCGAGCTGGTCGTGGGTGACCTGCGGCTCGACCCGGCGGCGCGGCGGGTCTGGCGCGGTGACGCCGAGGTGGAGCTGACCACCCGCGAGTTCTCGCTGCTGGCCTTCCTGAGCCGGCACCCGGGCGACGTGCTCTCCAAGCGGCAGATCCTCGACGCGGTGTGGGACAACGACTTCGACGGCGACCCCAACATCGTCGAGGTCTACATCCGCCACCTGCGCAACAAGGTCGACCGGCCCTACGGGCGCACCGCGATCCAGACGCTGCGCGGCGCCGGCTACCGGCTGGCGAGCGACGGTGGCTGACGTCCGGCTGCGCACGACCGCGGTGGCCGTCCTGGTCGTGGCGGTCGCCCTGCTCGCCGGCTCGGTGGCCCTGGTGGTCCTGGTCCGCGGCTCGCTGCACGACGGCCTCGAGACGACCGCCGAGCAGCGTGCCTCGGCCCTGCTGAGCCAGGCCGTGACGACCGGCCTGCCGGCCCCCGAGCCGGCCGAGGACGACGACGACCTCGACGATCTGCTGTGGCAGGTGACCGCGCCCGACGGCACGGTGGCCCGTTCGGCGGTGCCGTTGCCCACCAGGCCGTCCGGCGACGTGCGGCTGCCCGGGGGCGACCATCCCTACCTGGTGGTCACCGACGAGGAGGGCGACTACCGCGTCTCGGTCGCCGTCTCCCTGGAGGATGTCGACGACTCCACCGCCGCCCTGATCAACCCGCTCCTGCTCGGCCTTCCCCTGCTGGTGGCGCTGGTCGGGACCACGACGTGGATCGTCGTGTCGGGCGCGCTGGCCCCGGTCGAGCGCATCCGGCGCGGGGTGGAGGAGATCACCGGCGATCAGCTCGACCGCCGGGTGCCCGAGCCGGCCTCCCGCGACGAGATCGGCCGGCTGGCCCGCACGATGAACCAGATGCTGACCCGGCTTCAGGAGTCCCGCGACCGGCAGCGGGAGTTCGTGGCCGACGCCTCGCACGAGCTGCGCTCCCCGGTGGCCAGCATCCGCCAGGTGGCCGAGGTCGCCCAGGCCCACCCGGGCGCCCTGCCCGAGGGTGAGCTGGCCGAGACGGTGCTCGAGGAGTCGGCCCGCCTGCAACGGCTGGTCGACCAGTTGCTGCTGCTCACCCGGGCCGACGACGGCGGGGGCGGGCACGCCCGCCACGAGGTCGACCTCGACGACCTCGCCCTGGCCGAGGCGCGGCGCATAGGCCGTACGGGATTGGCTGTCGACACCACGGGGGTGGGCGCCGGCCGGATCCGCGGCGACGCGTCCGCCCTCGCGCAGGTGGTCCGCAACCTCACCGACAACGCCGCCCGGCACGCCACCGGGGCGCTGGCCGTCGGTGTTCGCGAGAGCGGCGACTTCGTGGAGCTGACCGTGGACGACGACGGCCCCGGCATCCCGGCCGATCAGCGCGAGCGGGTCTTCGACCGGTTCGTCCGCCTCGACGAGGCCCGGGCCCGCGACGCCGGGGGCAGCGGGCTCGGCCTGGCCATCGTCAAGGAGATCGTCACCGCCCACGGCGGCACCGTCGCGGTGACCGCGTCGGCGCTGGGTGGCGCGCGTTTCACCGTCCGGCTCCCGCGCTGACGACCGCGTTCAGCCAGGCTTCAGGGACCGCCCCGCAAGATGTGCCCATGAACATCGCCAAGCTGCGCAGCAAGCGCGTCATCGTCACCACCGCCGCCTTCGCCGCCCTCGCCGTCGGCGGCGGTGTCTGGGCCACCGCGGCCAATGCCGACCCCGACGTGTCAGCCGGCGACCGCGACCGGGTGGGCAACGCCGCGGTCCAGGCGGTCGGCGGCGGCACCGTCCTCGACGTCGAGGCGAGCGACGACCAGGGCGAGGCCTACGAGGTCGAGGTCCGCAAGCCCGACGGTTCCGAGGTCGACGTCGTCCTCGACAAGGATCTGAAGGTTCTGACCCAGCAGGCCGAGACCCCCGACACCGCGGCCGACCCCGCGGTGAGCGAGACCCAGCGGGCGTCAGCCGAAAAGGCGGCCCTGGAGGCCGTCGCCGGCGGCACCGTCCTCGACGTCGAGGCGAGCGACGACCAGGGCGTCGCCTACGAGGTCGAGGTCCGGGCGGCCGACAACACCGAGTGGGATGTCCAGCTCGACACGGCCTTCAAGGTCCTGGCCAAGAACGCCGACGACTGACACATTCACCGGTGCGTCATGACAATCGTGAGCGCGAGCACCAGCGCGGCGCCGGCTGCCATCGCCGTGACAACGGGGGAGGCTGTCGCGACGAATACACCACCGATGCCGGCCAGCATTCCTTCAATCACCAGGACAAGCCCGCGTGCCGACCACGCGCTCGATGACTGAGGTGATCCGCTTCGAACGCGTTTCCTGGTGGGTGCCGGGCGGGCCTCGGGACTTGGCACCGGGTCATGAGAAGTCACGTCGGACGGCGGTTTCTCGGGTGCGCTTCACTCATCGGTTGCGCGTTGGACGAAACAATCTGGTTCGCTACGGTCACGGGGGACCACCCTCCGACTAGCGGTCGCGGGTCAGGTATCGGGAACGGCATCCGTCTGACCACGGATGCCGTTCTTCAATTCCGGCCGGTATCGCGCGTCTGGTCGACGTTGCGCGGCTGAGTGATCGGCCGCTCGGTGCTACCCAATACCGTAGGTGACTGCCCTGGTCCGCTGGCAAGCCGCAGGGGTGGAGAGAAACTTGAATGCAGGAGGAGGAATGCCGCATTCACGCGACGTGGCTTGTCGCAAATGGCGAATTGCTCTACCAGGAAGGTTACGCTCCGAAGCGGCGGATTGCATGGATGCCCTGATCATGGATGCCGCTCGAGTTCAAGCCGAGCTGTGGCACGCAACGGTTCGCCGATTGCTCGACGTGCGGGCTCGGTGGTGATCGAAGGCCGAACCTGTGATTTGCCTGGCCCGCTGTCATCTTTCGTGGGTGGATCGGTGCAGCAAGCTTCATATGAGTACTGCCGGGCCCGGGCATGACGCAACAATTCGCCGTTTCGCAGGCGTCGGGTGCAACGAATCGCCGGTCTGATCTCGCAGGGTAGCGATTCTCGGGTGGCGATGGCACGGCCCCCTATTTCGTCGTAAGCCGTCTCAATTTCGCGTGAGCGGACATTGCGCCATTTCCCCCGCGCAGATGGGTGCCTGCGGCGAGGGCGACCTCGGACCGGTGACGACCAGTTCGAACGGGCGGTTGGGCAGCCAGTCCCACAGTCGCATGGCGCCCACCGGGGGTGTGGCCGGCCTCGTCACCTGCTGAGTCCAGGTCCACGACCGCATTATGGTCATGGACGCCGGAGCGGCGGCGGGCAACTCGGACAGCGCCAACCGAACGGCTCTCGGAGCGACGTCCAGAGCCTTTGCGTGTAGGAGGATGTCGTGCTCGATACGGCTTCGAGGTCCTGACGAGGAACACCGACGACTGACAGAGATGATGTTGATGAGCACCTCCCGCCGGGGTCTGACCCAACGACTGACTGACTTCGGGTCCTTCAGCGGATTTGTCGGCCTCGGTCGGGAGGTGCTCGTGCACTCACCGGACGTGGCGTTGTGACTTCATAGGAGCCTGGCCCGCCGGCTTGGGTCGGTCAACGGCGCACCTGATAGCGAAGGTGGAGCACCCGGTTGCCCTGGATCACGTCGGGATCTGCCAGGAGGTGCTGGGCGTGGACCGACCCGAAGTAGCGCTTGCCGGAGCCGAGCACGACGGGCACTACGTCCATGCGCACCTCGTCGACGAGGCCCGCGGCAAGCGCCTGGCCCCCGACGTCACCGGCGGCGACCTCGACGATGCGGTCACCGGCAAGCTCCTGCGCCTTGGCCACGGCGGCCTCGACGCTGTCGACGAAGTGGAACGGCGCCTCCGGGTCCCAGCCCTCGGGTGCCGGCCGGTGGGTCACGACGACCACATGGTCGATCCCGCTCGGGGGCTTGCCGTCCCAGCCGTCCGTCATGTCGAAGACGTGGCGCCCGGCGATCGTCACCCCGATGGCGTCCCAGTACGGCCGGACGTAGTCGTACGACCTCTGCGACACCGTCAACACGCCGCTTTCGTCCAACGGGACGTCGCCGCTGGTCAGCCAATCGAACAACGGGCCGGGCTGGTCATTCTCGTCCGCGACGAAACCGTCCACCGACACCGAGGCGTACATGACCACCTTGCCCACGGAACTCTCCTCTGCCTGGGGGATGCGCGCCCTCAAATTAGCGTTTCGTGAGCTGTCGTTCTTGTAAGAAATCAATCCGCCGGTAGCGGCCAGCCGTCCAGCACGTGGCCGGGATGGTCGCGCTGGAACTGCCGCCGGACTTCGAGGTAGCGGGTCGGCGTGAGCCCGGTGAACTCCCGGAACTCGTGACCGAAGTGGGCCTGGTCGAAGTAGCCGGCGTCACCGGCCAGGCCGGCCCAGTCGATCGGTGCGGCCGGGTTGATCGTCAGCACGGTGGCGGCGAAGCGGTAGGAGCGGGCCAGCCGTTTCGGGGTGACGCCGATGAGCTCCTTGAAGCGCTGGGTGAGATGGGTGCTGCTGACCCCGGTGGTCACGCTCAGGTCGCCGATCGTCACCGCCCCGCCGGTCGCCGCGATGACCCGGCTCGTGTCCCGGACCAGCCCCAGGCCGGGGGTCTCGCGCAGCCGTCGCATCAGCTCCTGCTCGAGCAGCGTCAGCATCTCGTGCGGTCCGCCCGCCGTGGCCAGCCGGTCTCGCAGCTCAGCAACGGCGGGCCGGCCCCAGACCTGCTCCACCGTCACCGGCCGGTCACACAGCTCGGCCGCGGGCATCGGCAGGAACAGCGCCGGCCCCCACGGCTTGAAGTGCACGCCGACCGACCGGGTCTCCGGCGGGTAGCCGAAGGTGAACGCGCGGGTGGGCGTGGTGATCGCGCAGCCGTCGGCGTACTCGGCCGTCTCGGTGCCGGTGCCGGCGCGGATGCGGAACGGCGCCCCGAGGTTGACGATGAGCAGCGCCGCCGGGCTGGCCGGCAGCGTCAGCCGGGCGTACGGCGGCGTCCCCTCCAGGTAGTAGAGGTCGTCGATCAGCCCGTCCAGCGGCGGTCGCGGCACTCGGGACACGTACTCCACGCGCACAGCATCGCCGACGCCGCACCGGCATCGCGAGCGGGGCGGGGACCGGCGTCCTCGTGCCGGGGCTGTATCTGCCGGTGCGGCTGGCCAAAAGCCTGGCCGCGCTGGACGCGGCCAGTGGCGGGCGGGTCATCGCGGGGCTCGGGGCCGGCTGGTCGGCCGACGAGTTCGAGGCGGCGGGGGCCCGGCCGCTGACCGAGCGCGGCGCGGCCCTCGACGAGTTCCTCGATGTGGCCGAGGCGGTCTGGGCGCCCGATCCGGTGGCCTTCGACAACGGGCGCTATCTGATCGCCCCGGCGCGCTTCAACCCGAAACCGGCCCGGCGCATCCCGATCGTGCTGGGCGGGCTCGGGGAGGCGGCACTGCGGCGCGCCTCCCGGCCCGGTGACCGCCGCACTGGCAAGATCCTGGGGTGCTGACCGATGAGGACTACTACGACACGTCGCGGCTGACCGAGCGGCAGCGCCAGATCCTCACCGTCATCCAGGGCTGGGCGCAGCGGTACGGATACTCGCCGTCGACCCGGGAGCTCGCGGACGCGCTCGGGCTGGCCTCGACCTCCTCGGTCGGGCGGCATCTGCGCGCGCTCGAGGAGGCCGGCTTCCTGCGCCGGGGCCGGGCGACCAGGCCCATCGACGTACGGATGTTCCTGCTCCCCGAGCAGCGGCAGCGCAGCGAGCCGGCCACGGTGGGCGTGCCGGTGCTCGGCGACATCGCCGCGGGCACGCCCATCCTGGCCGAGCAGAACTCCGACGAGACGCTCGCGCTGCCCCGCGACCTGGTCGGCCGGGGCAGCCTCTTCGGGCTGCGCGTGCGCGGCGACTCGATGATCGACGCGGCGATCTGCGACGGCGACATCGTCGTGGTCAAGCAGCAGCCCGAGGCCTACAACGGCGACATCGTGGCCGCCATGATCGACGACGAGGCGACCGTCAAGGTCTACCGCCGCCGGGCCGGCCACGTCGTTCTCGAGCCGCGCAACCCGGCGTACGAGAACATCGACGGTGACCGGGCCACGGTGCTGGGCAAGGTCGTGTCGGTCCTCCGCCGCACCTAGGGCGGGCTCTGTCGCCGGCCCGCAGCACCGTCGGGATCAGGCCCACGAAGCCGAGGACGAGCGTGACGACGATGATCGCCATGAGGCCGGGCGGGCGCTGCGCCGGCGGGGGCAGGATCTGGGGTTCCCGGCGCTGCGTGGGGTAGACCGGGGTGCCGAACGGCCGGGACGGCGCCGGGGCGGCCCGATATCGGTCGCCCAGCCCACCGGCCTGCTGCCGCGCGGCGGCACCCGTGGACGCTGGGGCGGGGCTGGGCCGGCCCGGGCTCGTACGAGGTTCGGCGATCACCTGGTTCTCCGTCGGAAGTGTGCGTGCGGTGTCGCGGATCACTTCGGCCGGAGAGGCGTCTCGTTGAGTCCTCGGGCCTCGGGGAAGGTCGAATCCGCAGGTCAACACGGACCTGGAGAATGTGCGCTCCCAGATTTGGGCTGAAGACCTCTATCATGCTTGCCGGAACTCGGCATCACCAGTACCCGGCGCCGCCGGACGCGTTGTCCGGTCTTGGCGGTGTCGTGTAAATAGGAGATCCACTCCGGCGACGACGAGGATAGATGAACCCCTACGGCGATCCGCAGTCAGCGAGCGCCCGGGCCCGTGTGCCCGGTGCCGGCTCCGCCCCCGTGCCTCCTGCTCCGGCGGCCGGTGGGCGAGCCTCGGTCGGTTCCGCCTCGGTGGGCTCCGCCGCGGCCGGCGGCCGGGCCTCCGTCGGTTCTGCTTCAGTGGGCTCTGCTTCAGTGGGCTCTGCTTCGGTGGGAGCGCGGGCTTCGGCCGGCGCCGCCCGGGTGGGCGCCTCGGCCGCCGTCGCCCGGGCCGCGGTCCGCCCCTCGCCGCCCCCCGGCGCCCCGGGCGCCCCCGACGGCGCGCCGGCCAAGCGCGGCAAGGACGCGGTCAAGGCGGCCAAGAAGCGCCGCCGCACCAACCTGCTCACCGTCGCCGCCGCCGTCCTGGTGATCCTGCTCGGCGCGGGCGTGGTCGGCGGCGCCTACTTCTTCGACGACGTGCAGTTCACCGAGCCCAAGACCGAGGACCAGGTCAGCCAGATCTTCGCGTCCGACAACAAGACGGTCGTGGCCACGATCGGCAACTCGAACCGGTCGCTGGTGCCGTATCAGGGCATCAACCCGCTCATCGGTCAGGCTGTGATGGCCGCCGAGGACAAGAACTTCTACAGCCACCACGGCATCGACATGAAGGGCATCGCCCGCGCCGCGTGGAACAACTTCACCGGCGGTGACCAGCAGGGCGCCTCGACGATCACCCAGCAGTACGCCCGGCACGCCGCCGAGCTCAAGGAGATCAGCTACAACCGCAAGCTGCGCGAGGCGGTGATCGCCCGCAAGATGGAGGATCACTACTCCAAGGAGGAGATCCTCGGGCGCTACCTCAACTCGGTGTATTTCGGCCGTGGGGCCAACGGCATCGAGGCGGCCGTCAAGGCGTATTTCGGCAACAGCCGCTCGTCGCTGACCCAGCCCGGTCAGAAGGGCGCGATCACCGCCTCCGAGGCCGCCGTCATCGCGTCGGTGATCAAGCAGCCCGAGCCGTCCGCGACGTACCCGGGCTACGACCCGCAGAACAACAAGAAGGACGCCGAGATCCGCTGGCGGTACACGCTGAACAACATGCTGGAGAAGGGCTGGATCAAGCAGCTGCCCACCGCGTACCCCAAGGTCGCCAAGTTCGACCCGAACACCTGCCGTACCTCCTGCGGCAGCGACCAGCCGAGCGGCAAGATCGTCAAGTACGTGAAGCAGGAGCTGCGGGCCATCGGCATCAGCGACGCCGACCAGCAGAAGGGTGGTCTGCGGATCACCACCACGATCAACCCGGCCGTGCAGAAGGCGGCCGAGACCGCGGCCATGCGCACCAGCGGCAAGTCGCCGCTGCGCAAGCTCGACGCCTCGTACAAGACCGCGCTGGTCGCCATCGACCCGGCCAACGGGCACGTGCTGGCCTATTACGGCGGCCCGGACGGTGACCGGGTGGGCTGGGACTACGCGGGTCCCAACTACAACGACACGGGCGGCTTCATCGGTGGCGGCCGGCCGCCGGGCTCGTCGTTCAAGATCTACACACTGCTGGCCGCGCTGAGCAACGGGTACGGGTTCGACACCACCTGGGACTCCGAGGCCAAGAAGGTCGGCGGCGACGCGATCAACAACTCCAGCCGCACCAAGCTCAGCTGTGACAAGCGCCGCTGCCCGCTCGACGAGGCGACCGTCCAGTCGTACAACTTCCCCTTCTATCACCTCGCCGCCGCGCTCGGACCCGACAAGGTGGCCGAGGCCGCCCACAAGGCCGGCATCCAGTACATCTCCAGCCCGACCAAGATCGGCGCCCGGGTCGACCTCGGCAAGAGCAAGGAGAGCGAGCTGCGGCAGTACGGCAACGAGATCGGGTACGGGCAGTACGCGATCACCGCGCTCGACCACGCGAACGGCGTGGCCACGCTGGCCAACGACGGGCTCTACAACAAAGCGCACTTCGTCAAGTCGGTGCAGAAGCGCGACGAGAAGACCGGCAAGTTCAAGTCGTTCCACACCGAGCGCATCCGAGCCACGCCGGTCTTCGACCCCAACGTGGTGGCCGCCATCGACCACGTGCTGCAGAAGATCCCCGGCAAGAACGGCCAGGACCTGCGCAGCGGCTACGACGCCATCGGCAAGTCCGGCACCTGGGAGTACAAGGACGGCAAGAGCGGCGACAACGGTGACGCCTGGTGGGTCGGCGGCACCAAGCAGCTGGCCGCGACGGTCTGGATCGGCCGCGAGAAAAAGGTCAAGGACCGGATGCAGCTGATGCCGATCTACAAGCCCGGCACCAAGAAGGGCATGACCGGCGGCTCCACCCCGGGTGACACCTGGAAGGTCTTCATGGACCTGGCCAACAAGGCCATGGACGCCGAGAAGACCGAGTTCCCGCCGGACGTGAAGGTCGGCGACCCGAGCAAGAAGGGCAACGGCCTCGACCCGCTGCCCCCGCCGCCCACCAACGACGGCGGCGGCTGCATCCTGAACGGCACGGTCTGCCCGCCCGGCACCGACCCCAACAACCCGGGCACCGGCACCCCGCCGATCAACGGACCCGGCACCGGCTTCCCGCCGGAGAACGGCGGCAACGCGGGCGGCAACGGTGGCAACGCGGGCGGTAACGGCGGCCGTTAGCGGCACCCACTCGGCCCGCGCGACTCACGTCGTGTCGGCCGGAACCGACGGCATCACCTCATCGGCCGGCGCGGCTCACCCCGCGCCGGCCGAGTCGTGTTCACGGTCCCTCTGCCGGAGCCGCCCGCAGCGAGACCCGGTGCCGGCCGTAACGATCCGAACCCACCTCGGCGGCCACGCCGAAGACGCGTTCGATGCGCTCCTCGGTCAGGACCGCGGACGGAGGCCCGCACGCCACCACCCGGCCGTGGTCCATGAGGACTGTCTCGTCGCAGTACTGGGCGGCGAGATCCAGATCGTGCAGGGCGGCGACGACGGTGACCGAGCTGCGCGAGAGGTCTTCCAGCAGCGCGAAGCGGTGGTGGATGTCGAGGTGGTTGGTCGGCTCGTCGAGCAGCAGGACGTCCGGCTCCTGGACCAGCGCGCGGGCGATCGCCACCCTTTGCCGTTCGCCGCCGGAGAGCGAGGGCCACGCGCGGTGCTCCCAGCCGGCCAGCCCGGCGCGAGCCAGCGCGGCTGCTGTCCGGGCCAGGTCGCCGGCGGTCACGGGCGCCAGCCGTGCGCGGTGCGGGATGCGGCCCAGCAGGACGACATCGCCGACGGTCAGGTCGGCGTCGTCGGGTGTGTGTTGCGAGACCACGGCGACGTGCCGGGCCACCGCCCGGCGCGGCAGCGACGCCCGGTCGACGCCGTCGAGCAGCACCCGGCCGTCGTCGGGACGGTCGAGCCCGGCCAGGAGGCGCAGCAGCGTCGACTTGCCGGAGCCGTTGGGGCCGAGCAGGCCCACTGTGCTGCCGCTCGGCGCGTGGAGGGTCACCTCGGCCAGCAGGGTGACGTCCCGCAGGCGCCGCCCGATGTCTCGTGCTTCGATCCTCACCGGATCGGCTCCTTCTCGCTACGGGACCTGTGGACAGCCCGCTGATGTGGACAACCGGCCGCGCTTTCAGCCCGATCGCGTATGGTCCGCCCCTGCCCCGGGAGGGAGGGGGTTAGGGATGGCCGCCGAAGCGCCGTCGGCAAGATCAGACTGGTTGACGGGGGCGTCGGGCGGGGGTGGGCTTCGCGGCTTGGCGTCGGGTCGGGAGCGCGGCTGCGCCGGTGGGCCGGCGGAACAGCCACGCGAATACCGGGACGCCGAGCAGGGCGGTGACTACGCCGACCGGGAGCTCGTGCGGGGCGAAAGCGGTGCGGGCCAGGGTGTCGGCCCAGACGAGCAGGGTGGCGCCGGCCAGGGCGCACACCGGCAGCAGCGTGCGGTGCCGGGAGCCGGTCAGGCGACGTACGAGATGGGGCACGGTCAGGCCGACGAAGCCGATGGCGCCGCTCGACGCGACCAGCACGGCGGCCAGCAGAGCGGTCGCGGCGAAGAGCGCGGCACGCACCCGTGACGGCGAGAAACCGAGCGACTGGGCTACGTCGGCGCCGAATGAGAACGCGTCCAGGGCCGGTGCCGAGGCCCAGCAAACGAGCAGCACCACGGCGCCCGTGACCGTGCACAGGGCGACCGACGGCCACGACGCCGCGGTCAGCGAGCCGAGCAGCCAGAACAACGTGCTGCGGGTGCTGTCGGGGCTCGCCGCGGCGACCATCGTCAGGCTGGTGAGCGCGCCGAACAGCTGGGCGGTGGCCACGCCGGCCAGCAGGATGCGGGCCGGTTGGGTCCACCGGCTCCCGGCCAGCAGCAGCGCGACGCCGAACGCGGCCACGCTGCCGGCGAAGGCGCCGGCCGACAGCGCCACGGTTCCGGCGCCCAGGCCGAGGACGAGAACGCCCACCGCGCCGGTCGACGCTCCGGCCGAGATGCCGAGCAGGTAGGGGTCGGCCAGCGGGTTGCGGGTCAGCGCCTGCAGCACCGCCCCGCAGACGGCCAGGCCACCGCCGACCAGGGCGGCGAGCAGGACGCGGGGCATCCGCAGGTCCCACACGATGCTGTCGGCCAGTGGTGGCAACGGGGTCACGGGCAGGCCGGCGTGGGCCGCCACCGTCCGCAGCACCTCGACGGCCGACAGGTCGGCCACGCCGATGGTCACCGCGGCCGCGATGCTCGCGAGGAGCACCGCGGCCGTCACGACAGCTTTCATCGGCGCGCGAAGACGACGTAGTCGTCGAGGTACTGCCAGATGGTCCCGGTCTCGGCGAAACCGGCTGTGCGCAACGCCGCCAGGTGGAAATCGAGCGGGGCGAGCGGCTGCGGCGGACGGTCGGCGAACCGTTTCTCGCGCTCGGGCAGCAGGGCGGCCAGTGAGGGGTCGCGGCCGGCCTCGTCGTACCAGGCGGTGTAGTCGAGGGCCCCGGCCGCGAAGCCGTTCCGCTGGGTGCGCTCGTCGTGCCGGTTCGACAGATCGAGCAGGGTGGGGGACCGGTTGTCGAAACGCAGGTGGTCCGCGTTCATCAGCACGCCGCCCGGGCGGAGCAGGGCCGCGGCGTCCTGATAGACGGCGAGCAGCTGATCGGGGGAGAGCCAGTGCAGCGCGGTCGAGCTGACCACGGCGTCGACCGGGCCGGGCCCGATCAGCGACGGCCAGCCGGCCGAGATGAGGTCCGCCTCCACGATGCGCACGCGATCGCCGTACGGAAGAAGCGCACCCCGCGCCACGCCGAGCAGAACCGGGTCGTAGTCGACGGCGGTGACCGTGGCCCGCGGTAAAGCGGCCAGCACACGCTGGGTCAGCGCACCCGGACCGCAGGCGAGGTCCAGCACGTGCGGGTCGTCCGAGCCGAGCGACAGGACGTCGAGTACGGCGGTGAAACGGTTCTCGCGGTGGGCGACGTACGCACTCTGCTGCTCGTCCCACAGGCTTAGCAACCGCTGTGTCATCGCAGGCCCTCGCTCACCGTCGTGAGGGCGCCGACGCTGCGCACCGACGGATCCAGCGACGACCCCGGCACGGTGATGAACCGCCCGGCCTTGACCGCGTCCAGCTTCGCCGTGACCGGATTCGAGCGGAGGAAGTCCACCTTGGACCGGGCGCTGTCCCCGTCGCCGCCGCGCGTGAGGTCGGCGACCACGATCCAGGCCGGGTTGCGGGCGGCGATCTGCTCCCAGCTGCCCGCCGGCCACGTCTGGCCCGCGTCCTCGTACACGTTGCGCAGTCCCAGCTCCGAGCTGATCGCCGCCGGCACGCCACCCGGCCCGGCGACGTACGGTGTGCTGGTGCCCGAGTAGTACCAGAGCAGGGACGTGCCCTCGTGCTTCCGCAGGCCGGCCAGCTTCGCCCGCTGCCCGGCCACCAGTTCGGCACCGCGCTCGCGCACCCCGAAGAGCGTGGCCACCTGCTCGATCTCGGCGAAGAGCCCGTCGAAGCCGAAGTCGGCCGGCGAGGTCTCGCAGGCGAAGCGCGACAGGTACGCCGGGATGCCGAGCTCACCCAGCCCGGCGCGCGGTCCCGCGGCGTCCGGGGCGTACGCCGACGCGAAGGTCGAGTACACGAAGTCCGGCCGGGTCTCGAGCACCTTCTCCCGGGACGGATAGAGCTTGGCCAGCACCGGCACGGCGTCGTAGGCGCTCTTCAACTCGGGGGAAACGGTATCGGTCTGGTAGCTGGTGCCGGCCATCCGGTCGCCGAGGCCCAGGCTCAGCAGAATCTCGGTGGCGTTCTGCTCCATGGTGATGGCGCGCGACGGTGGCGCCGGAACGGTCACCTGACGGCCGCAGTTCTCCACGGTGACGGCCGCGGACGCGGAGGGCGCCGGCGAAGCGGCGACAGTCGCACAGCCGGACAGCACCACCAGCGCCGCCGTCATGGAAATGACAATGGTTTTCACAAGCGCCGACCTTAGAGATCTCCCGTCGGCCCGGTCAACCGCATGAAGACGTTCTGAACTGCGCATACGCGTACCCGTGAGTCACCGAGGAGTCCGCCGCGTCCGGCGGGCTCACGTCGGCCGGGAAACTGGGCACCGTGGAGATCGCCGGATCCGGCTCGATGGGTGCACCCGCGCCCCGTACGGGCACCTCAGAGCGGCAGCTCGGCCCCGGACTGCTCCTTGACCATGTAGTCGGCGTACCAGTCGGGCCAGTCCGGGTCCGCGGCGCCGGTGCGCTTCTCGTGCTCGCCGTGGGCGGCGGCGGCCCGGCGCAGGGCGGCGGCCAGGTCGGCGGTGGTGGCGAACACGGTGGTGCTCGGGTCGACCCGGCCGGGCAGGCGAGTGGTGACCTCCTGGAGCAGCCAGCCGTTGCCGTCCGGGTCGCTGAACGACAGGAACGAGCCGTAGCTGCCGTGGTCCGGGGCGGGGCCGGGCATCCGGGCGTCGGTGCCGCCGTGGTGGAAGACCCCGCCGGCGTCGTGGAACACCTCGCTGGGGTCGGCGCCGCCCCGCTTGAGCTCGTCACGGGCGGCGTCGATGTCGCTGACGACCAGGTGCAGGCCGCGCGCGGTGCCCGGCTCCTGCTCGGTCACCCCGGTGCCGAAGATGACCGAGGCGGGGGAGCCCGGTGGGGTCACCTGAACGACCTGGAAGCCGTGGCCGTCGGCGAACTCGGCGTCCAGCCGCCAGCCCAGCCCGGTGTAGAACTCCTTGGCCCGGCCGGTATCCGACACGGGAACCACAACGACTTCGAGCTTCATGTCCATGATTGCGCTCCTGATCCGTACGAGTGGGTCCGACCCCTTTGAGACTGCCGCCCAGGACCCCCGGGTCGCGCCAGGGAGACACACTGGTCGCCCGGGCACCAGGGCATGGCACGGGCGCGAACCAGGGCGCCGGGGGACGAGGCTGACAGCCATGACAGTCAAGCTCGCCGACAGCCGGGGTCCGGTGGCGCTGCGCTCGCCGGCCGGCGTCGCGCTGGTCACCGCGACGGTGCTCGCGTCGATGGTCGGCTTCGTCGACGCGTACATGATCAATGTCGCCGTTCCGGCGATCGGCCGGGACCTGCCGGCCACCGTGAGCGAGCTCCAGTGGGTCCTGACCGGCTATCTGATCACCGTCGCCTCGCTGCTGCTGCTGGCCGGGGCACTGGCCGACCACTTCGGGCGCAAACGGGTGCTGATCGCCGGGCTGCTGGTGATGCTGCTTGCCTCGATCGCCTGCGCCGTGGCGCCCAATCCGGCCGCCCTGATCGCCGCCCGGCTCGTGCAGGGGGCGGGCGGGGCGCTGGTCGTGCCGAGCAGCCTGGCCCTGCTCAACGGCTCGCTGCGGGCCCCGGACCGGGCGCGCGGCATCGGCATCTGGGCCGGCATCTCGACCCTGGGCACCACGCTCGGCCCGTACGGCGGCGGCTGGCTGGTCGACCACGCGTCGTGGCGCTGGGTGTTCCTGGTCAACCTGCCGCTGATCGGGGCCGCGCTGCTGGTGCTGCTGCGGGTGCCGGCCGACCACGAGCAGCGGCGGCCGCTGTCGGTCGACGTGGCCGGCGCGCTGCTGGCGTCGCTCGGGCTGAGCGGGCTGATCTACGCGCTCACCGCTGCGTCGTGGCCGGCCGCGGTGCTGGGGGTGGCCTGCCTGGTCGCGCTGGTGGTCGTCGAGCGGCGGCTGCGCCGGCCGATGCTGCGCCTGTCGCTGTTCACGTCGCGGCCGTTCGATGCGATCAACGTGGCCACGGTGCTGTTCTACGGCGCCATCTCGGCCGCCTCGTACCTGGTCGTGCTGCTCTGCCAGCTGCGCCTGGGGTACAGCGCCACCGAGGCGGGGGCGGCGCTGATCCCCGAGTCGGCCGTCTTCCTGGTCGTCTCGCCGCTGGCCGGCGCCCTGGTGGCCCGGATCGGCACCCGCTGGCCGATGGCCATCGGCATCCTCCTGGTGGCGATCGGGTTCCTCTGGCTGGCGGCGGCGACCCCCGGCCAGCCGTACGCCCAGGCCATCCTGCCCGGGGCGATCCTCTGGGGTCTCGGGCTCGGGCTGGCCGTCGCGCCGCTCACCGCCGGGGTGCTGGCCGCGGTGCCCGACGGTGATCTGGGCGAGGCGTCGGCCATCAACGACGCCGCGTCCCGGGTCGGCGGGGTGGTGCTGATCGCGCTCGTCCCGCTGCTGCTGGGCGTGAGCGGGGCCGCCGACTTCGCCGGCCCGCTGGCCGACCGCTACCGCTTCGCCATGGTCGTGCTGGCCGGCGTGACGTTCGCCGCGGCCGTGCTCACCGCCCTGCTCGTCCCGAGCCGCCGGGTCACCGCACCCCACCCGGCCCCGGCCCCGCGGGTGCACGCCTGCGCCGTACCAGTGAAAGGGAACTGACCATGAAGGGAAACATCGTCGTCGTCCTCGGCGGCACCTCCGGAATCGGCCGGGCGACGGCCCGGCTGGCGCACGAGGCCGACGCCGACGTCATCGTCACCGGCCGCGATCCGGTCCGGCTCGATGCCGTACGGGAGGAACTGGGCGCCACGGCGGTGGCCCTCGATCTCGGTGACGCCGGCGCGGTGACCCGGTTCTTCGCCGGCCTGCCGGCACCGGTCGACCACGTGCTGGTCAGCGGCAGCGGCCCGTTCTACGCCCCGATCGCCGAGATGGACCTCGGTCAGGCCGGCGCGTTCTTCGAGCAGCACCTGGTCGGCGGCCTGCGGATCGTCCGGGAATGCGCGACCCGGGTGCGCCCCGGCGGCTCACTGACCTTCATCAGCGGCACCGGCGCCCGGCACGCCGCCGCCGGCATCAGCATCGCCGCGATCGCCACCGCCGCGACCTCGGCCCTCGTGGCCAACGCGGCGCTGGAGATCGGACCCGTACGGGTCAACGCGGTCGCCGCCGGCTTCGTCGACACGGAGTTGTCGGCCCGCCTGCTCGGCGACGGTCTGGAGGCGCGCCGCCAGGATCTGCGCGACAGCCTGCCCGTCCACCGGGTCATCGGCCCCGACGACGTGGCCGCGCTCATCCTGCACCTGATGACCAACACCGCCCTGACCGGCTCGGTCTACGACGTCGACGGCGGCCAGCAGCTCACCCGCTGACCAGCTTGCCCAGGGCGATCCGGGCCGCGGGCAGATAGAGCAGGACAGCGGGGGCGAAGCCCTCGATGGCCAGCAGCGTCCGGGTTCCGCGCTCGGTAGCCTCGACCGTGTGCCACAGCGTCAGCCGTACGCCGGCCGCCGATACCACCCAGCTCCAGGCCCGGGGCGGCGTCACCGTCAGGACGCGGAACCGCACGGGGAAGCCCAGCGGCCCGCGCACGGTCCCGGAGACGCCGGCGCGCAGCACCGCCTCGGGATAATCGACCGCCCGGATCTGCGGCGACCACTCCGGCCACCGCTCGGGCCGGGCATACCGGTCCCACACATCGTCCGCGGGCCGCGGCCCGACCACTTCCAGCGACCGGCGCAGTGTCATCACCAACAGGAGGCTACTGATGAGCAACGACTACGACGTGATCGTCGTCGGAGGTGGATCGCCCGGAGAACACTGCGCCGGGTATCTCGCGGCGGGTGGGCTGCGGGTGGCCGTGGTCGAGCGGGAACTCGTCGGCGGGGAGTGCTCCTACTGGGCCTGCATCCCGTCGAAGACGCTGCTGCGGCCCGGTGAAGCGGTCAACGCCGCCCGGGAGGCCGAGTCGACGGCCGAGGTGGACGTGAAGCGGGCCCTGGCCTGGCGGGACTTCATGGTGTCGGACTACTCGGACGCCGGGCAGCAGAAATGGTTGCAGGACACCGGGATCGCGCTGCTGCGCGGCACCGGTCGGCTGGCCGGTCCGGGCGTGGTCGAGGTGGACGGCGTCCGGCACACCGCCGATCACGTCGTGCTGGCCAACGGCGCCGCGCCGGTCATCCCGCCGATCCCGGGGCTGGGTGAGCTCGACGGCGTGTGGACCAACCGCGAGGTCACCGGCATGCGCGAGGTGCCCCGGCGGCTCATCGTGCTCGGGGCCGGGCCGGTCGGCGTCGAGATGGCCCAGGCCGTACGGCGTCTGGGCGGCGAGGTCGTGCTGACCGCACACGGCGACCGGGTGCTGCCGCGGGAGCCCGCCCCGCTGGGCGAGGCGCTCGGTGAGATGCTGCGCCGCGACGGCGTCGAGCTGGTGCTCGGCCCGACAGCGGTCGGGGCCCGGCGCGACGGCGACGACTACGTGCTGACCCTGGACGACGGGCGGGAGCTGCGCGGCGACCGGCTGCTCGTGGCCACCGGCCGGCGGCCGCGGGTGCACGACATCGGCCTGGAGACCGTCGGCGTGAGCGTGACCGGCCACGGCATCCCGGTCGACAGCCGGCTGCGGGTGGCCGACCGGCTGTGGGCGATCGGCGACGCGACCGGCCTGCACATGTTCACCCACGTCGGCAAATACCAGGGCGAGGTGGCCGGCGACAACATCCTGGGCCGGCCGCGCGAGGCCGACTACCGGGCGGTGCCCCGAGCGGTCTTCACCGACCCGCAGGCGGCGGCGGTGGGCGCGACCGAGGCGCGGTTCACCGGCACCGCCCCGATCAACCAGGTCGCCAAGATGGAGACCTACTCCCGGGCCTACGCCGACTCGCCCGGCTTCCTCACGCTGCTCAGCGACGGCGAGGTGCTCGTCGGGGCGTACGCCCTGGGCCCGGAGGCCGGCGAGTGGCTGCAACAGGCCACCCTGGCGATCCGCGCCCGCATCCCCCTCGACGTGCTGCGCGACGTCATCCAGCCCTTCCCCACCTTCTCCGAGATCTTCGTGGCGGCCCTGCAGGCCCTGCCCCGGTGACGTCCTACCGCACGGTGACGGTGGCCGGCCTCGACATCTTCTACCGCGAGGCCGGCCCGCCGGCCGCACCGGTGCTGCTGTTGCTGCACGGCTTCCCGTCATCGTCGCGGATGTACGAGCCCCTGCTGTCCCGGCTGACCGACCGGTGGCGGCTGATCGCGCCCGACTACCCGGGCTTCGGCCACAGCGGGGTGGCGCCGCCATACACCTTCGACCACCTGGCCGAGGTGATGCTGGGGTTCACGGACGCGCTCGGGCTCGACCGGTACACGCTCTACCTGCAGGACTACGGCGGGCCGGTCGGCTTCCGGATGGCGCTGGCCCGCCCCGCCCCCGTGGAAGGCCTGATCATCCAGAACGCCGTGGCCCACGACAGCGGTCTCGGTCCACTGTGGGCGCCGCGGCGGGCGTTCTGGGCCGACCGTGCGACGCACGAGGCGGCGCTGCGCGACAACTTTCTGTCGCTCGAAGCGACCAGACTGCGCCACCTCGGCACCGACCCGGCGATCGACCGTTACGACCCGGATCTGTGGACCGACGAGTACGCCTTCCTCGGCCGCCAAGGCCAGGCCGACCTGCAGACAGACCTGTTCTGGGACTACCGCACCAACGTCGAGTCCTACCCGGCCTGGCAGACGTGGCTGCGCACCCACCAACCCCGCCTGCTGGTGCTCTGGGGCCGATACGACGCCTCGTTCCAGCTCTCCGAGGCCGATGCCTACCGCGCCGACGTCCCGACCGCGTCAGTACACGTGCTCGACGGCGGCCACTTCCTGCTCGACACGTGCGCCGACGAGGCCGCCGCCCTCGTCCGCGACTTCATGCCGTGATGCCGGCCGCCGCGTCGAGTTCCTGGAGGAGGTTGTGGGCGGCCAGTTCGATGCCTTTGTGGCGCCACTCCGAGGCTCGGTAGACGCAGGCGATGAGGCCACTGCGGTGCACCCGGCGCAGGTCGCCGTAGACGAAGGCGTACCGGGCCTTGGTCTCGTCGGTGGCGCCGTCGGTCAAGCCCAGGTGCCACTCGGCGTACTCGTCCCAGGAGTGCTTCTCCAGGCACGCGTTCTCGTCGGCGGCGCGCGGCTGGACGCTGCCCCAGTCACTGTCCAGCACATACTGGCGCGACGCGATGAGACGGGCGGCGTGTTTCACGGCTCTGTCGTTGACCTCGTACTTCGCCATGGCCGTTGGATACCCACGGTGAGACCAGGACGCTCCTGTTTGTGCGAGTTTCTCTGGTCAGGAGGTGGTCAGCAGATGAGCTGTGGGGGCGTAATCGATCTTCCAGTCGGTGTAGACGCCGAGAACACCGTCGGTGAGGCAGCGTAGGCCCAGGCTGATCCAGCGGACCTCGTCGCCGGCCGTCATGGCGAAGCCGACGGCCGCGCTGAAGGTCTCGCCGCCGCAGGGACATGCGCACTCGCCGAGGTCGGCCTCTTCGAGGTGGTCGGCGCTGTCGGCGACGGGCGTCTCGGTCCGGCAGTTGAGGCAGATCGCCAGTGCGCAGCCTTCCTCGTCGTCGACGAGGATCCGGAAGGTGCCTTGCCGGCACCGGCTGCAGGTGACTTCTCTGGCGTGCTGGACCGGGTAGCCGCCGGCCTGGTGCTTCTGGATGTAGGTGACGAGATCACCGAGGTTGTCGCCGCGCCAGAACTTGCCGGCTTTCTTGATCGTCATGACTCGCTCCAGGCGCGATGAGCACGGTCAACACCTTGGGCAATGTAGCGCTTGAGGCTGCACATGTGTCGGCGTCCAGGAAAGGTGGCCCGGCGGGTGCCGGGTCCGGCTGACGGCACGAAGCCGTTCTGCCGGCTCGCCGGGGGTGAGCCCCGGCGAGCCGGGTGGTCAGGCGGCCGGGGTCTCCGCGGTCGCGACGATGGTGGCGCGGGCCAGGATGTGGCCGGCCATGGTGAAACCGAGGTAGGCCGGGGTGCCGTCGGCCGGTACGCCGATGGTCTCGACGTCGAGCGCGTGCACGGTGATGAAGTAACGGTGCTGTCCGTGGCCGGCCGGCGGGGCGCCGCCGATGAAGCGCGAACCGCGGGCGTCGTTGGGCATCTGGTAGGCGGGCTCGGGCAGACCCGAACCGGTGTCGTCGCCCGCACCCTCGGGCAGCGAGGTCACGCCGGCCGGGATGTCGGCGACGGCCCAGTGCCAGAAGCCGGAACCGGTGGGGGCATCGGGGTCGTAGACGGTGACCGCGTAGCTCTTGGTGCCCTCGGGGGCGCCGCTCCAGCTCAGCTGCGGCGAGGCGTCCTGGCCGCCGGGCACGCCGAACAATCCCGACATCTGTGCGGGCGGAAGCGGGTCACCGTCCTTGAGGGTCGTGCTGGTGACGGTGAAGGTGGGCACCTCGGGCAGGCGCGCGAACGGGTCGTTCATGGTCTCTCCTTCGGCGGTACCAGCGATGTCGCGATGGCGATGTCGCCGGTACTCGCGTTTACTTCGATGCTTACGATCGATCAACCTACAGATAATCGATTATTTTCGGTAGGGTGATCACCATGACAGCTTCGGAGAGGGTGTACGCCTCACTGCGGGCCGCCGTGCTGGAGGGCCAGTTCCCCCCGTGCCAGGCGTTGAAGCCTCAAGAGCTGGCCACCCGGCACGGCGTGAGTCTGGCGGTTGCCCGCGAGGCGTTGCTGCGGCTGGTGGGGGAGGGCCTGGCCGACCGGCTGCCCAAGCGGGGCTTCGCCGTGCCGGCCACCGGGGCCGAGCGGTGGCAGCAGATCGCCGAGGCGCGCTCGCTGATGGAGCCGGCCGCGCTGCGCCTGGCGGTGGCTCGCGGTGATCTGGAATGGGAGGCGGCCGTACGCGCGTCCCACCACCGCCTCGCCGGCACGCCCTTCTTCGAGCGCCCGGGGGACACCTGGGTCAGCGACGCGTGGGCCGAGGCGCACCGCCGGTTTCACCGCACGCTGCTCGAGGGGTGCGGCAATGACGTGGTCCTGGAGACGTTCGACCGGTTGTGGACCGCCGGCGAGCTGGCCCGCCGCTGGTCACTCGCGGCCGACCCCGCCCGGGACGCCGACGCCGAGCACCGGGCGATCGAGGAGGCTGCCCTGGCCCGCGAAGCCGACCGGGCCGCCGATCTGCTGTGCCGCCACATCTTGCACACCGCCGCCTCCCTCAAATCCTAGCCTCCTAGGATGCCCTAAAGGCGTGTGTTCGCTCCCGCTCTGCACCGCGGGAGGCACGCACCTCCGGGTCGCCGATGCCGATGATCTGCGCTGTCAGGTCATCAGCGCGTCGTCCCGGGGGGAGAGAAAAATGGTGTCGTTGAGCATCGAGCCGCGTCACCTCGCGGCGGGCAACTACCGAGCCGCGGTCGCGGACGTGCCCGAGGTCCTCGAACTGGTGGCCGACGTCTGCCAGGCGCCCATGGTCGCGCTCAAGGTCGCCGACGAGGCCCATGCCCACTTCGCGGCCACGCTGGGCATGCCGATGGCGGTCGACGTCCCCACGTCACGCTCTGTGTGCGACATCGTCGCCGGACGCAACGACGTCCTGGTCACCGATGACGCCTCGCACGACCCGCGCCTGGCCGGCCACCCGCTGGTCGCCGGGGCCGCGCACGTCAACTTCATCGCCGCCGCCCCGCTGCGCCACGACGGGCACATCGTCGGCGCGCTCTGCGTCTTCGACAACGGGCAGCGCCGGATCGACGCCGACACCACCCGCCGTTACCTCGAGCGCCTGGCCCGCCGAGTCGACTCCGAGACCGGGCTGCGGCACCTGCTGGACAATCGGTCGCCCTACGAGCTCTCCGGCCGCGACGACCTGCTGGCCACGGTCTCGCACGAGTTCCGTACGCCGCTGACCGCCATCCAGGGCTACGTCGAGCTGCTCACCAGCATCCCCGGGGCGCTCCCGGCGGCGTACGCCCGGCAGTTGGACGCCATCGGCCGCAACGCCAGTCGGCTCTGCCGCACCGTCGACACCCTGGTGCGGGCCGTCCACCAGCACACCAACGAGCCGGTCGGTGACCGCCGCACGGTCGATCTGGCCTGCCTGACCACCGCGGTGGCGGCCGGTCTGGGCCCGGCCGGGTCCCGGATCGAGCTGCGCCGGCCGGACCGCCCGGTGCCGGTGCACGCCGACCCGGCCCTGCTCGAGGTCGCGATCGGCCATCTGCTGAGCAACGCCCTCGGCTTCAGCGCGCCCGGCGAGCCGGTGGTCGTGTCGATCACCGAGGGGCCCGGACCGGTGCTGGAGATCCGGGACTCGGGGCCGGGCCTGACCTCCGACGAGCTGAGCATGCTGGGCACGCCGTTCTTCCGCGGCGCCCGGGCCCGCGACAACGAGACGCCCGGCATGGGTCTGGGGCTGGCCGTGACCCAGCGCATCGTGCGGGCGCAGGGCGCTGATCTCTGCTTCGCCAGCCCGGCCGGCGGGGGTCTCGCGGCCCGGATCGTGTTCGCCTGACGGCTGTTTCGCGGGGCCCGAAGCAGGGCACCTGACGTGCATGTTCCCCGCTGAGAACCTGCGCGACTGGCGCACCGAGAAAGTCATCGACCCCGACGGCAACAAGATCGGCGAGCTCGAGGCGGTCTACGTCGACACGGCGACCGACCAGCCCGCCTTCGCCACGGTGAAGGTCGGCATGATCGGCCGGCACAAGCTCGCATTCGTGCCGTTGGACGGGGCCACCGTGCTGCCCAACGCCGTGCGCGTGCGCTACGACAAGAAGCTGATCGGTGACGCGCCGACGATCGACCTCGACGGCGAACTGGCGGCCACGGACGAGCCGGCCCTCTTCGCCCACTACAAGCTGCCCTACCAGGCAGGCACGGCCGGCGAGCGCCGTCTGGCACGCCGTTAGAGCTTCGCCCGGGCGGGCGTCAGAGCTTCTCCCGGGCCGCGGTGAGGCGTTCCTCTCCCGTACGCGGTGAGCGGTCGCCCGAAATGTCGTCGGCCCACCCGAGCAGGCGGTGCAAGTGCGTGTCGGCCACCGCGGGGGTGAGCCCCGGATTGCCCAGCGCCACCTCGCCGCTGCTGCCGTCGATGGTGATCAGCGTGCCTTCGCGCGGCGCGGCCGGGCCAAGCAGGTCGGCCGCGCCGCGCACGTCGGCCGCGCCGCGCACGTCGGCCGCGCCGCGCACGTCGGCCGCGCCGCGCACGTCGGCCGCGCCGCGCACGTCGGCCGCGCCGAGCAGGTCGGCTGGGTCGCGCACGTCGGCCGCCCTGAGCAGGTTTGCTGGGCCAAGCAGGTCGGCCGCGCCGACGACGGCCGGCCGGCCCAGGGATCGGGCGACCACGGCGGCGTGACTGGCCAGGCCGCCGCGCGCGGTCAGGATGCCGGTCGCCGCGGCCAACCCGTGCAGGTCCGACGGTGAGGTTTCGGGCCGGACCAGGATCACCGGTCCGTCGGCGGCCATCCGGACCGCGCGGTCGGCGGTGCGGGCGACCCGGCCGGTGGCCACGCCGGGGGAGGCGCCGCGGCCGCGGGCCACGATGTCGCCGCCGAGCATCCGCGGGGTGGCGGCGGCGCGCAGGCGGTGCGGGGAGATGCGGCGGACTGCTTCGCGGCGGTCGATGAGCCCTTCGTCGGCCAGGTCCACGGCCACCCGGACGGCCGCGCGCGCGGTGAGCCCGCCGGGACGCACCTGCAGCAGCCACAGCCGGCCCGCCTCGACCGTGAACTCGACGTGGCAGGCGTCGCGGTAGTGCGCCTCCAGCACGGCGAGTGCGGCGACCAGGGCTTCCCACGCCGTGGGTTCGCGCTCCTTCAAGGCCGTCACAGGCAGTGTGGCCGTCCGTCCGGAGACGACGGTGTCGCCGCGGTGTCCGAACAGGACGTCGCCGTAGGGCTGCGGGGCGCCCGTGGTGGGATCGCGGCTGAACGCGACCCCGCTGCCGCCGCGTTCGCCGTACACCATGCGCTGGATGACGACGGCGGTGCCGAGGTCGTGCGGGATGTCGTGCAGCACGCGGTAGATGCGGGCGCGCGGCGTGTTCCACGACGCGAAGACGTCGCTCACGGCGGTGGTGATCGGCCCGCGGACGTCCAGCAGCGTGCTCATCATGCCGGGCATCGAGACCGCGGCGCCCGATCGCACCGACACCGCTTCGGCGCCGAGCGCGTCGCGGGCCGCCTCGAGCCCGGACGGCATGGTTCCGTCGCGCAGGAACGCGGCGCCGGCGGGCACTGCGACGACGAAGCCGGCCGGCACCGGCAGTCCGAGCCGCATCATCGTGATCAGCCCGTGTGCCTTGCCGCCGAGCACGTCCGCGGGTTCGTGCACCGAGGGGGCGAGCGGGAGGATCATCCGCGGGGCCGGCCGAGCGTGACGAGCAGGTCCTCGTGCAGCTGAAACCACACGACGTGATAGGACGTGAGACTGTCGGCGAGTTCCTCCAGCGCCCCGGCGCGGGCCCGGTCGAGCGCCGCGCCCAGCCGTTCCCGATAGCGCGCGAAGCGGGGCAGCGCCGCCGCCAGGTGCGCACAGACGACCTCGGCGCGCTGGTCGAGCTCGCCGAACAAAGACAGGACCCGGGCGTCGTACGCGGTGTCGTGGTGATCGTTGGGCACCGGCACGCCGTCGACCGGCCGCAGTTGCCACGCCGAGCACAGGTCCAGCAGTTCGGGATTGAGGGTCAGGAACTTTCCGTACGCGGCGTCGACCGCACCCCGGGCGCCGGCCGCGTCGAGCTCGGCCGCGGTCCGTCGCGTGTCCTCGGCCCGGCCCGCGTCGGTCGGCCCCCAGGCGCCCATCTGCCGGGTCACCAGTCCGTCGACGGCCAGGTCGATCAGCTCCGACTCGGTCTCGGCCCCGGTCAGCGCGGCCGCGTCGGCGATCCGGGACAGCTCGGCGAATCCCATGCACCGCAGCGTGTGCAGCACCTCGCTCATCGCTCGTCCCCGGCGGTCGCCACCGCGTAGGTGGCCCCTCGGCCGTCGGCTCGGCTCACCACTTCGCCGCCTCTCACCCGTACGGAAGTCTCGGTCTCGAAGGTGGTGGCGGCACCGATGGCGGAGGCCAGCGTGCCCTGGTCGTCGAGGACAAGGCGCAGCGACGGGCGGATCGCCGGCCCGAACACCCGGCGCAGGCTCGCGGTCAGGTCGGTGACGCGCAGCCGGACCAGGGCGCCGGTCTCGGCCGGGTCGTCGCTGACCAGGGCCACCGTGACGTCCTCGCCGAGCCGGGCCGCTTCCTCGGCCGCGCCGAGACGGCCGGTGCCCAGAGCGACGACGATGCCGTCACCGATGGTGACCGGGCGGCCGCTGAGCTCGTCGGTCATCTCGCCCGGCGGATGCCACGGCTCGCGGACCGGGCGGGCGGCCGGCACGAACGGGAGGTGGGGCGGGTCGCCGGTGTCCGGGAGGTCGAGCCCGGCCAGATGTCGGCAGGCCCGCGCCACGTCGAAGGGGTCACCGAAGCCGGGCGCGGTCTCGGCCAGCGTGGCCGCGCCGTGCAGCATCGTGAGGATCAGCTCGGCCGACCGGCGGCCCCGCCCGAGCGCGTGAGAAAGCAGCAGCGCCTCGAGCCGGGTGATCTGGGCCAGCGCCGCGCGGCCGCGTTCGTCGTCGAAGACGCCGGTCAGCGAGCGCGCCGCGAGTCGCCCGGCCGACGCGGCACCGGTGGCCATCGGCAGCCGGTCGAGCCGGAGACGGGCGAAGGCCTCGACCGCGTCGGGCAGGTCGGACTGATCGGTCAGGCCGGGCTGATCAGGCAGGTCGGGCTGATCGGTCAGGCCGGGCCGATCGGGCGCCGGCTGGGCGGCGGCGAGCAGGACGGCCAGATAGAGCGCCCTTTTGCCGGTGAAGTTGGAGTAGACCGCTCCGCGGGTGAGCTCGGCCCGCTCGGCGATCCGGTTGATCTTGGCCTCGGCGTAGCCGTGCTCGGCGAACTCGGCCCGCGCCGCCACCAGGACGGCCGTGCGGGTGCGCGCCTGTTGTTGCCCGCGGGACACTCTCATGCGATTAGGATACTCACATCATCTGGATGATCGGATCATCTGAAAGGTGACTCAGCGGCTCCGTGAATCGTCCGATCGGTAGGGCGTGGCCGTTCTGTCCCGGGTGACCAGGTGGCGACCGGCGTCCCGGGCCGCGGTGGTGCTCGTGGCGCTGGTCGTCGTCAGTCAGCGGCGGCCTTCCTGACCCGGCTGGCCGAGATCCGCGGCCACCACCGCTGGTCGTTCGCGGCCGAGATCGTCATCGTGGTGTCGGCCGACGTCTGGCTGATCGGCCTGGGCATGACCGGGGCGAGCCTGCTGCCATCCCTGACGTTGCCGCCGCCGCCCGCGGCGCCCTACGCTGCCCCCAGGTGATCAAGGGGGGCCACGGGTGAGCTGGGTTCGGGGATCGGTCGTGGCCGGCGACGGCCACCGCATCGGATACGAGATCTGCAAGCCGGTGGCGGACCCGGAGCGTCCGGCCACCATGGTCTTCCTGCCCGCCCTGGGCGTGCCGCTGTCCTACTACACCCACCTGTTCGACGTCTGGACCGGCGACGGGCATCAGGTCGTCGGTGTCGAGCACCGCGGCCAGCCGCTGAGCCCGATCACCGGCATCCGGCGGGGCCGGTTCGGATACAGCGACATGATCCGCCGGGACCTGCCCGCGATCTTCGACCTTCCCGAGGTTCGCCGCGCACCCCGGGTGGTGCTGGTCGGGCACAGCATGGGCGGTGCGCTGGCCCTGCTGTCGGCGGCCGCGGGCACGGTCTCGCCGGACGCGATCGTCACCGTGGCCACCGGCACGAGCTGGTGCAGCGCCGAGTTCGGGACCCGGCGCCGGGTTCAGCGCTACCTCGGGATCCGGGTGGTACGAGCCGTCACCGGTGTCCTCGGCTACTGGCCCGGCCACCGGCTCGGGTTCGCCGGCCGGCAGCCCAGCACGGTGATGCGCGACTGGGCGTACGAAGCCAGCCACGGCCGGTTCCGCCTGCACCGGGACCCGTTCGACTACGAGACCGCGCTGTCCCGGCTGAGCACGCCCCGGTTGATGCTCGGTATCGACGGCGACGATCTGATCAACCCGCGCGCGGTGGCCCTGCTGGCCAAGCGGGCCGCCGACGCCGCCCGGCTGCAGGTGCGGGTGTCCGGCGACGTGAACCACTTCTCGTGGGCCCGCCGCGCCCCCGCCGACGTGGCCCGGCCGATCGGTCAGTGGCTGGCCCAGCTCACCTGACGCCGGGTGCCTACGTCGGCGCGGGCTCGCGGAGGAGGTCGGCGAAGCGGTCCGTGCTGCGGATCAGCTGGTCGGTGATGCCCGGCTCGAGGGAGGAGTGACCGGCGCCGGCGACCATGTGCAGCAAGGCTTCGGGCCAGCGGCGCGCGAGATCCCAGGCGGTCACCGGCGGGCAGCACAGGTCGTAACGCCCCTGGATGATGGTGGCGGGCAGGTGCCGGATGCGGTCCACCCCATCGAGCAGCTGGGTCTCCGAGGTGAAGAACCCGCCGTTGACGACGTAGTGGGCCAGGATGCGAGCCGCCGGCAGGACCGTGTCGTCGGCGGTCAGGGTGGCGATCAGTCCCGGATCGGGCGTCAGTGAGGAATTGACCGCCTCCCAGCGCATCCACGCGTCGGCGCAACGCCGGGCGGCCTCGAGGTCCTCACCGGTCAGCCGGCGGTGGTACGCCGCGAGGATGTCGTCACGCTCGGCGGCGGGAATCGGGTCGATGAAGCGTTCCCACTCCTCGGGTTGCAGGTGGTGCAGGCCGCTCTGATAGATCCAGTCCCGCTCGCTGCGGCGGACCAGATAGATGCCCCGCAGGATCAGTCCCGTCACCCGGGCCGGATGGTTCTGGGCATAGGCGAGTCCGAGCGTGGACCCCCACGAGCCGCCGAAAACGAGCCAGGCCGGCACCCCGAGGCGCTCCCGGATCGATTCCAGGTCCTCGACGAGGTGCCACGTGGTGTTGTCCCGCAACTCACCTCGCGGGGTGCTGCGCCCCGCGCCCCGCTGCTCGGGCAGGATCACCCGATACCGCCCCGGGTCGAAGAAGCGCCGCATGACCGGGGCCAGCCCGCTGCCCGGCCCGCCGTGCACGAAGACCACCGGAATGCCGGCCGGATTCCCGGCCTCCTCCACATACAGGCGATGCCCGCCGCCCACGTCGATCCGGTGAGTCGCGTACGGCTCGATCGCCGGATACAGCTCGCGCAAGGGCTCCGCCGCAGTGGTCACCCGGCCCACCATATCGATGGTCCGGCATCCCGGTCCTACAATGCTCCCGACACTGTGGAGGTGCCGGGGATGCATGAGCTGGACTCGGTTCTGATCGACACCAGCACGCTGCTGCACCTCCGGCTCGACTCGTTCGACTTCCCGCATGACGGGCGCCGGCTGGACACCGGCGCGATCGAGGCGCTCGTCCTGTTCGACCATGTGCTGCTCGACGCTCCCTCGATCGGGGACCCGGCCGCGTCACCGCTGGCCTTGCGTCCCGGCCGGTTGCCGTGGCACATCCGGCAACACCTGCACGAATTCCTGTCGATGGAGGACCTGGGGGACAGCGTCCGCTATGTCAACCGCGACCCAGTCGACGTCGAGCTGACCTACCGCCGAGCGCTGACCCTGGTCGAGGAGATCGACTGGACGCCGGAGACCGCCGACCTGCTGGGCTTCCACGTGGATCGCGACCACGCGTTCGAGGTGGGCATCGAGGTGCTCCCGTCGAGCGACTGGAGCGAGGTCGCCCGGCAGCTGAACGACGATGATCTGCTACGCCAGATCGTCTCAGCGGGGTGACTACGGCTACGCCCGCACGATCTTCGACATCTTCGACGAGCGCGTGCGAGGCGCGTACCTGGACCGCAGGCAGCGCTGGCTCGGCGGGGCGCAACCGGTGCTGCCCGTGCCGGCGCTGGCCCGTTACGTGTGCCGCGAGGCCGCACGCCGCGGCTGGAGCCTGGGCCGGACGATCGCCTGGCTACGGACGCAGCCCGAGGTCAAGGCGTTCCGCAAGGGCATGAAGGGTCTGGCCGCGCACGTCGGGGCCAACGACGGCGCGCGGGTCGACGCCGTCCTGGCGGAGCTCGAGCGGGCCGCGGCCGAGTGGAGCAGACAGCTGGGCACGAGGATCAGTCCGAAACATTTCTCCCTGCAGGTGGCCCTGCCCTTCGTTCAGCCGGCGGTCGACTTGCCGCTGCCGCTTCCGGCGCACACACCAGCGCAGCGCCTCCTCGTCCTGATCGACATCATGATGCGCAATGACTAAGCCGGCACGCTGCCGGCCGCTCGCAGCAGTCGGTGGGCCCGTTGCCGGGCGCGGTGCTGGGCCCGGAGCATGACGGCGCCCAAGCCGATCCAGAACGCCACGCCGAGCCACCACAGCGGCTCGCCGGTCAGGGCCAGCCAGGCGGCCAGGCCACCGGCGACGACCACCAGCCCCACCACGGCGAGCGGGCTGTTGGCGCGCCGGAACTGGCTGCGGGCCAGGTTGACGGCCGCCTCGCGCACCAGCGGGTCCTCCGGCCGATGCCCGTGGACCAGAGCACGGCGTACGGCCAGGCGTTGATCCTCATCGAGCGGCCGGCCGCCGACCTGGGACAGCCGTCGTTCTTCCTGCGCCATCAGCACGCCCATGATGAGGCCGAACGCCACCCCGGCGAGCAGACCGATCACCGCCGACACCCCCCAGGGCGCCGGATCCGACGACAGGCGCGACCATCCGGCCATGCAGCCGCCGAAGAGCACTCCGGCCAGGACACCGCGGCCCCAGGCCGGCATACGGAGAAGTCGATCCCTCATCCTCCGACCATGCCCACTGCCGTCGTGGGCCAACCCTGCGTGTGATCATGGGTTGATGGCTCCTGAACGCGCCGACCTGATCGCCCTGTACGAGCGCTACCTCGACTGCTGCAACCAGCACCGCTACGAGGACCTCGGCGAGTTCGTCTCCGAGCAGGTGACCGGGTCCGGGCCGGTCGACGGGCTGGCCGCCTACATCGACGGGGTCAAGGCTGTCTGCACGGCCTTCCCCGACTACCGCTGGGAGTGGCGGCACCGGGTCGTCGAGGGCGACACGATCGCCGTGCGACTGATCGGTCAAGGCACGCACACCGGGACCTTCAGCGGCATCGCCGCTACCGGCCGGAGGATCACCACCCAGGAGCTGGTCATGTACCGGTTCGCCGACGGCAAGATCGTCGAGTGCTGGGGGGATCTCTTCCCGGTGGTCCGGGACGCCCTGGGCGGGGCCTAAAGACGCGTCGCCACGGCGACCAGGCCGGCCAGCGCCCGCGAACGGCTGTGCGGCGGCCAGGCGATCACCGTCGTGACCAGGGGAGCGTCGAGCACGGGCACGGTGGTGAGGCCCTCGTGCAGGGTGGCCCGGACCGACTCGGGCAGCACGGTCAGGGCCCGGCCCAGCGCGACCAGCTGAAGCAGCTGCACGGCATCGTGCACCTCGGGCCCCGGCCCGGCCGGGTAGGAGCCGTCGCGGTGCGGCCAGCGCGCCAGCGGGATCTCGGCCAGATCCGACATCCGCAGGCCCGGCCGGGTGCTCAGCTCATGCCCGGCCGGCATCACCAGCACCTGCCCCTCGGTGCCCAGCTCCTCCAGGTCGAGTCCGGTCGTCGAGTCGAACGGCTTGTGCAGCAGCGCCACGTCGGCCCGGCCGTCGCGCAGCTGAGCCTCCTGCTGGCCGGCGGGGCACAGCACGACGTCGACGGTGACCGCACCCGGTTCGGCGGCGTAGGCGTCCAGCAGCTTGGGCAGCAGCTCGCCGGTGGCGCCCGCCTTCGACACGAGCACCAGGCCCGGGGTCTGCGACACCCGTCTCGTACGCCGCTCGGCCGCCGCCACCGCGTCGAGCGCCACCCGGCCCTCGCGCAGCAGCACCGCGCCCGCCTCGGTCAGCGTCACCGAGCGGCTGGTGCGCCGCAGCAGCTCCACGCCGAGGCGGCGCTCGAGCTGGCCGATCGCGCGGGACAACGGCGGCTGGGCCATGCCGAGCCGTTGCGCCGCCCGCCCGAAGTGCAGTTCCTCGGCGACCGCGACGAAATAGCGCAGCTCCCGCGTTTCCATACCCCTACGGTATCGCCGCGGACTCAAACGGTGTTGGTCCGATCCGCCGCCGCGGACAGGATCGATTCATGAGTGACGTGACAACCGCGCTGGTCACCGGCGCGAACAAGGGCATCGGGTACGAGATCGCGGCCGGGCTGGGCGCGCGGGGCTGGGCCGTCGGCGTCGGCGCCCGCGACCGGCAACGGCGGGACGCGGCCGTCGAGAAACTGCGGGCCGACGGGGTGGACGCGTTCGGCGTACCGCTGGACGTGACCGACGACGCGAGCGTCACCGCCGCCGCGGCCCTGCTGGCCGACCGCGGCCGGCTGGACGTGCTGGTCAACAACGCCGCGATCACCGGCGGGAGGCCGCAGGAGCCCACCCTGGTCGACCCGGCGATGGTCCGCACGGTGATCGACACCAACGTGCTCGGCGTCATCCGGGTCACCAACGCGATGCTGCCGCTGCTGCGCCGCTCACCCGCGCCGCGGATCGTCAACATGTCGAGCAGCGTGGGCTCGCTGACCCTGCAGAGCCGGGGCACCGACGAGACCGGGCCGATCTCCGCCGCGTACGCGCCGTCCAAGACCTTCCTGAACGCGGTCACCGTGCAGTACGCCAAGGAGCTGCGCGACACCGGCATCCTGATCAACATGGGCTGTCCCGGATTCGTCGCGACCGACCTCAACCACTTCAGCGGGCACCGCACCGCCACCGAGGGCGCGGCGATCGCGATCCACCTGGCCACCCTGCCCGCGGACGGCCCGACCGGCGGCTACTTCGACGACAACGGCCCCGTCGCCTGGTGATCAGGGCTTGCGGCCGACCGCCGTCCAGATGTTGATGTCCGAGCGGGCCGGGATCTCCGCGCCCGGCTCGGGCCGCCACTCGCTGGCCGGCACGACGCCCGGCTCGACCAGCTCGAGGCCCTCGAACAGCTCGGCGAACTCGGCCTGGGGACGGGTCCACACGTCGGGCTTGCCCTGCGCGATGAGCTGCTGATAGAGCGCCTGCTGCTCGGGGGTGCCGAAGTCGGAGGTGGCGTGCGTGGCCACCAGGTAACTGCCCGCGGGCAGGGCGTCGAGCAACTCGCGCACGATCGGCTGGGCCGCGCCGTTGCCGTGGATGAAGTGCAGCACGGCGATCAGCATCAGCCCGATCGGCTGGTCGAAGTCGAGGGTCTCGCGCAGCGCGGGATTGCCCAGGATGTCGCCGGGCCGGTGGAGATCGGCCTCGATGTAGGCCGTCTGCCCCTGGGGACTGCTGTTGAGCAGGGCCCGGGCGTGCACCATGACCAGCGGGTCGTTGTCGACGTAGACGATGCGGGCCTCCGGCGCGACGCGCTGGGCCACCTCGTGCGTGTTGTCGGCGGTGGGCAGGCCGGTGCCGATGTCGAGGAACTGCCGGATGCCCGCCTCGGCGGCCAGGAAGCGGGTGGCCCGCTGCAGCAGCGCCCGGTTGGCCAGCGCGCCCAGCCGCACCTTGGGGAAGAGCTTCTGCAGCTCGTCGCCGGAGGCCCGGTCGGCGGCGAAGTTGTCCTTGCCGCCGAGCCAGTAGTTGTAACGCCGGGCCGGGTGGGGCACGGTCGGGTCCAGGCCCGCCGAGGCTGCGCTGGTGTGATCCACAGCGGCACTGTATCGCCCGTTCCCCCGCACTGTCCCACCGGTCCACAATGGAAATATGGATGAACTCGACACCGGCGTCCCGCAAACGGCGCGTATCTGGAACTACTGGCTCGGCGGCACCGACAATTTCGCGGTGGATCGCCAGGTCGGCGACCAGATCCGCGAGGCGTTCCCCGACATCGCCGACAACGCGCGGGCGTCCCGTGCCTTTCTCGTACGAGCCGTCACCCAGGCGAGTGAGGCCGGCATCCGCCAGTTCCTGGATGTCGGCGCCGGCCTGCCCACCGCCGACAACACGCACGAGGTGGCCCAGCGCGTCGCGCCCGAGTCACACATCGTCTACGTCGACAACGACCCGCTCGTCATGGCACACGCTCAGGCCCTGCTCACCAGCACGGCCGAAGGACGGACCGCTTTCGTCCAGGCGGACGGGCGCGATGTCGAGGCGGTGCTGGCTCAGGCGTCCGGCACCCTGGACTTCGGCCGGCCGGTCGCTCTGATCATGTCCGGCCTGCTGGGTCACGTGACCGACGACGACGCCGCCGCCGAGATGGTGCGCGCCTATGTCGAAGCGCTCGCCCCCGGAAGCTATTTCATCGCTCTCGACGGCTCCCACAGCATCGAGCACGCCGAGGCCGAGACGATCTGGAACGAACAGGCCAACCCGCCGTACGTGTTGCGCGGTCACGCCGGATTCGCCCGATTCTTCGACGGGCTGAGGCTGGTCGAGCCCGGCGTGACCTCGGCCCCGCAATGGCACTCGTCCGGCCGGCCCCTCGACGTGGTCTGCGGAGTCGCGATCAAATGAGGTCGTGACTTCTTCCCGTACGGCGTTGATCACCGGCGGTCTGAGCGGGCTCGGCGCCGCGGCCGCCACCCGCCTGCGCGCGGAGGGCCTCACCGTCCTCACGCTCGATGTCGCCGAGGGGGCCGACCTGCGGGCCGACGTGTCCGACGCGGCGGCCGTCCGGGCGGCCGCGGCCCAGGCCGGCCCGGTCGACATCCTGGTTAACTCGGCCGGCATCGTCGGCCCGAACGCGCCGCTGTGGGAGATCCCGCCGCCGGAGTGGGACAGGGTCTTCGCCGTCAACGTCCGCGGCACGTTCAACACGTGCCAGGCCTTCGTCCCGCACATGCGCGCCCAGGGCTGGGGCCGGGTGGTCAACCTGGCCAGCATCGCCGGCAAGGACGGCAACCCTCAGATGAGCCCCTACTCGGCCTCCAAGGCCGCGGTGATAGCCCTGACCAAGTCCCTCGGCAAGGAGCTGGCCACCAGCGGTGTCCTGGTCAACGCCGTCGCCCCCGCCGTGATCGACACCCCGATGAACGCCGCCACCGACCCCGCCGCCCTGGCCCACATCACCGGCCTGATCCCAATGAAGCGGACCGGCCGCCCGGAGGAGGTGGCCGAACTGATCGCCTGGCTCACCTCCGACCGGGTCAGCTTCTCCACCGGTGCTGTCTACGACATCAGCGGCGGCCGCGCCACGTATTGAGTGCCCCTCAGCGGCCGTGCCGCACGTCGTTCGGCGGGTGGTCCCGCATGTACTGATCGAGCCGTCCACCGCGCAGCGCGGCGAACAGTTCCCGGCAGCGCTCCGCGTCGGGCACCATCACCGCGCCGACCCCGGGCACGTCCCGGTTCTCGGCGATGGGCAGCGTCACGAACGTCAGGTCCTTCGACCGCAGGTGGCGCAGCGTGAACGCGAGCCGTTGCACCGGCATGCGCCGGTCGACGGTGAGCATGCCGGCCGCGGTGCGGACCAGCTTGTCCAAGCCCTGCGGGTCGGTGAGCAGGTTCTGCTCGGCGATCTTGTCGGCCAGCGCCCGCAGGTACTGCTGGTGCCGCGCGGACCGGTCGATGTCGTCGTGGGGCAGGCCCCGGCGCTGGCGGACGTAGAACTCGGCGAGCTTGCCGTCGAGGTGCACCTTCCCGGCCGGGAAGGCGACGCAGCGGCGCGACCGGCCCTGCGGGTCGGTGCACGGCGCCGACGGGTACGGACTGCCGGCGGGCAGGAAACGGTAGGAGTCGACGGTCGCCTTGTCGATCACCACGTCGACGCCGCCGACCAGATCGGTGAGCTTGCGGATGCCGGCGAAGTCCACGATGACCGGCCAGTCGATGGTGATCCCGCCGAACCGGTTGATCGTCTGCACGAGCCGGGGCGCCCCGCCCCACGCATAGGCCGCGTTGACTTTGTTGCGGTCGCCGCGCTCGCCGTCGGCCGTGGCGATCGGGAGATAGGTGTCGCGCGGGATCGAGATCACGTACGCCCGGCGGGTCGACGCGGGCAGGTGGATCAGGATGACGACGTCGCTGCGCCCGTCGCCCGGTGCACCCTTCGTGCGGCTGTCCGAGCCGATGAGCAGCAGGTTCATCGGCCCGCGGACCTTGGGCGGCTCGGTCGGCCCACCGGCGGACCGGGTCGGCGCGGGCGGCAGCAGGTCGGCGCGTTCGACCGCACCCTCGTACCGGCCGGCGAGCAGCCGCGTCCCGGCCACGGCGGCCGCCGATCCGGTGACGAGCACGGCGAGGACCACGGCCAGGATCAACCGCGGGCGGCGCCACAGAGGACGACGTTCGGGCATGCTCACACCCCCACGAACCGGTAGCCGCTGTCGATCAGTATGGGCAGGAAACCGCGCAGTGCGCTCACCGTCTGGGAGCGATCTCCGCCACCGTCGTGGGCGAGCACGATCGACCGGTTGCCGACCTGGTCGAGCACCTTCGAGCGGATCCGGCTCGCGCCGGGGTTCTCCCAGTCGCGCGGGTCGACGTCCCAGGCGATCGACGTCTGCCCGAGGGCGGCGCACACCTGGAAGACCGTGGGCGACCAATTCCCGTACGGGGCCCGGAAGAGGCCCGGGATCCGGCCGGTCGTCGCGGCGACGGTGTCCACCGCCCGGCCCACCTCGGTGCGCACGCGGCCGGCGGGCAGATGCCGGAGGTTCGCGTGCGACCAGGTGTGCGTGCCGACCGCGTGCCCGTCGTCGACGATGGCGCGTACCAGGTCGGGGTGCGCCGCCGCACTCTGCCCGATCACGAAGAAGGTGGCCTTGACGTGGTGTTTCCGCAGGATCTTGAGCACCTGCGGGGTGTACGCCGGATGGGGGCCGTCGTCGAAGGTGAGCGCGACGACCTTGGTGCCGCCTTGTGCCGGCACGACGTACCGCGGCTTCTTCTGCACCGGGATGCGCGGCAGACCGGTCGGCGACGGTGACGCCGACGGCGGCAGGGGTGGGGCCGAGGAAGGCGCCGCGACCGTGGCCGGTGGCCCGGACGGGTCCGGCTGCGGCTTGGCACAGGCACTCAGCAGGGCAAGACCGCCGAGCGACAGAAGTACGCGCCTGCTGGCGGTCCGTTGTCGTTGCGTCGTCACATCCACCACCTCCGGCTCCGCGTTCGCGGAGTAGCCGGAAGTCTGGTGACGGGTTGTCAGGAACTGATGAGAAGCCCGCCTCGCCGGGGCTTTCTCACATTCGGCCCGCCGGGGTAACCCGCAGGCCGGTCCACCACGTCAGGCGGGCACCGCCTTGACCAGGACGGCCCGCGTGTAGAGCAGGTCGAACCCTTGCCTCTGCACGTTGTGCTGGGACCGGGAGCCGGGCTGGGTGGTGACGACGGCGAGGTCGCAGCCCTCGTCGGCCGCGTCGGCCAGCCGGGCCGACAGCAGCGCCGACTGGACGCCGCGGCGGCGGTGCTCGGGGCGGGTCGCCGCGCCGGTCAGCTGGGCCACGCCGTCCACCACGTGCATGCTGGCGCCGCCGGCCGGGACCCCGTCCCGCGTCGCGAGGTAGTGGCGCAGGCCGGCCGCGGCCATGTCCCGCATGGCGTTGAGCACCGCGGCGCGGGGAAACTCCTCGTGCGAGGCGACGCCCTGGGTGTCGGCCACGGCGAACGCGTCGGCGACGAGCTCCAGCCACGCGTCGAACTCGTCCGCCGTGGTGCGGCGTACCTCGACCCCGGAAACGGTCCCGGTCACGGGCGCGAGCCGGCAACCGAGCACGTTCTCGAACGACACGAGCCGATAGCCGCGCCCGGTCAGCAGCTCACCGATCGCCGGGTCGGCGAGAGTGGACACCTCCGCCTGGACCGGGCTGCCGCACACCGCGAAGGCACGCTCCATCACGGCGAGGTCGGCCGCCGCCGGAACGCCGCCGAAGCCCAGCCCGGCCACCTTGTTGAGCGGCGAGTCCGCGTCGGCGAAGCTCGCCACCCCGCCGCACAGGGGCCGGGCGAACCCGCGGGGGTCGGCGCCGCGGCGGCGGGCGGCGTCGCTGCCGCGGGCGATGAGGTCCGCTTCGAGACGCTCGAGGCGCGCCGCCAGTTCGACGTCACAGAACAAGGTCATCGGATCGCCCGCTCGTGTCCACACCGTGAATCTGGCACTTCGCCGCCCGGCCGACAACCGGGTATTGCCGTGCGGGTCGTCAGGCGGCGGCTCGGACCGGGGAACGGCCGCGCAGGAACGCTTCCAGGCCGGCCAGGTCGTCGGTGTTGATGTGGTCCACGTCGGCGGCGACCAGCTCCTGCCAGAGCGCGTCGCGTTCCGGGCCGGCGGTGTCCGGGGTGGCCCAGAAGCGGACCCGCTGGTTGTTCCGGTGCGCGTCCTGGACGAACTTGTGCAGCTTGGCGCGTTCGGCGGACGGGAACGGGCCCACCCCCTGCCAGGTGAACAGGGTGGTCCAGTTGTCGCTGATCAGCGGGATGAACGACGCGGGCGCACCCGAGTTGAGGTCGGCGGCGCGGCCGTCGTAGAAGGCGTACCGCACCTTCTGCGCGGCCATCAGGTCGCGCGGCCGGTCACCGCTGATCACCACCGTCACCGCGTCGCGGAAAACCCTTCCCCCGGCGTACGTCGTGAGAATGCGCCGATAGTGCCGGAGCACCCGGTCGAGCTCGGTGTAGGTCGCGGCGCCGGTGTTCTTGATGTCGACCAGCAGTTGCAGCGAGATCGGGCTGTGGCGGTAGACGTGGCCGTGGTTGGCCCGCACCCGGCGCACCAGCGGATCCAGGTAGAGGCTCTGCAGCGTCCGGCCGGGAACCACGTCCTGAGGATCGTGGGCGACGAGCAGTTGCCCGTCGACCAGATAGATGTCGGCCTCCACACTGGTGAATCCGTGGGCCAGGGCGTCGGCCAGCGGACGCTCGTGCTCGTAGTCGTTGTGGGCGTGCGCGCGGGCCAGCGGCCGCACCCCGTGGTGGCCGTCCGCCTGCGCCGCGGCCGGGGCGAACACCAGCATGGCGCTGATCGCGGCGATCAGGCTGAGAACTCGGCGAGTCATCCGTCTTCTCCCGTCATTCATCGACGGCAATGACTCTATGGGGTGATGCCGGCGTCACCCGTGAACCGCCGGTGAAAGTTAAGGTGGCGGCCATGACGGCGAACTCGCGCATCAAGCCGGTCGAGCGGGCGACGAAGCGGTCGTGGGACGAGTGGCTGGCGTTCATGGACGGCATCGGCGCCCGGGATCTCGACCACAAGCAGATCGCGCTCAAGGTGTATTACGAGCTCGAGGGTGCCGGCGTCGAGCCGCTGGGCTGGTGGACCCAGGCCGTGACCGTCGCCTACGAGCAGTTCATCGGGCGGCGCATCCCCGGCCAGCGCCCCGACGGCACGTTCCAGATGAGTGTCAGCAAGGCGACGAAGCTCGGCATGCGGGAACTCATGGACGCCTGGACGCTGTTCGCGCGGGAGGACGCGTTCGTGTCGGCCTTGATCGTCGGTGATCCGAAAGTCAGCGGAACCGACCGGCGGATCACCTGGCGGGCCAAGGTCGCCGACGGCTCCTCCGTCGTTGTCACCAGCGAACCCAAGCCCCACGGCACCGCCTCCATCGTGGCCACTCAGATCGGCCTGCCCGGCCCCGCGGAGAACGACGAGGCGCGCGCGAACTGGACCGCCGCCGTCCAGCGTTTCCTGGTGCGCGGAGCATCCGCCTAACGGGCGATAGGCGTACGACCAGGGATTGCGCCGGGATGGGGCGCGGGCGTTACGTGAATGGCGCTATCGGCAGGGAGGGTGCGAGCAGAGGGCTGCGAATGCTGAAGACTGTGATCGACCGGAATCTGGACAGCGGGGTCACGACCGTACGCCTCGACGGCGCACTGTCGCCCGGCACTGTTCCCGAGGTCGGCACGGCGATCGCCAAGGCCGCCGCCGAGTGCCCGCCGGCCGTGATCGTGGACCTGGCCGGGCTCGGCCACGACGACGACGCGGTGCTGAGCGTGTTCGCGACCATCACGCACGACGCCCAGCTGCACTGGGGTGTGCCCGTGCTGCTGTGTGCGGCTGCTCCCGGCGTACGGGAAGGCCTGGAAACTTTCCGCACCTATGTGGCGCTGTACGAGGACCGGTCGCACGCGATGATCGCCGTGCACGCGAACGTGCCCCGCTGGGTGCGCCGGCACCTGCTGCCCGACCCGGGCAGTGCCGCCATCGCCCGCACCGTGACCGGCGAGGCCTGCCTGACCTGGGGCGCGGGGGAGCTGTACGGCCCGGCCCGGCTGGTCGCCAACGAGCTGGTGGCCAACGCGATCGTGCACGCGAGGTCCGAGTTCGACCTGACCGTGGTGCACACCGGCCGCTACCTGCGCATCGCCGTCCAGGACGGCAGTACCGACATGCCTCGATGCCCCGAGCGGCCGGCCGTGAGCAGCACGGTCATGCGCCCGGGGTCGGGCCGCGGCCTGCGGATCGTGGCCGCGACGGCCACGCACTGGGGTGCCACCCCGCTGCTCGCCGGCAAGATCGTGTGGGCGCTGATCCGCTCGGGCGATGCGGTGCGCGACTGACAGTTTGCACTAAGTGCAACGGTGCATTTAGTGTAACTACTGTGGTGATCAACATTGATCAGCCCGATCGGCGGGCGGCGCTCAAGGCCCGGCACCGGCGGGCGATCCTCGACGCGGCCCGGGCGCTCATCGACGAGGGCGGCCCGGCGCGGTTCAGCGTCGATCAGCTCGCCGCCCGGGCCGACGTCTCCCGGCGCACGATCTTCAACCACTTCGCCTCGATCGACGACGTGGTCACCACGGCCTGCACCGAGATGCTGGGCGCGGTCATCGACAACTTCCGCGAGCTGGTGTCGGCCACACCGATCGGGCCGGGCGACCGCACCTCGATGTTCGAGGCCGTGTCGGCGGCGCTGCGGGCGACCGACGTGCCCAGCACCATCGCGTTCCTCTGGCAGGCCCTGGGCGGCTTCAGCGCCGACGACCCGCGGCCCCAGCAGATCTTTCAGGCCACGTTCTCCCGGACGACGGCCGACCTCGCCCGCGAGCTGGCCGAGCGCAACGCCGATCGTGACCCCCTCGAGGCCGAACTGCTGGTCAGCTCGCTCATGCACGGCACCGAAGTGATCGCCCAGCACTGGCTGGCGGCCACCGGCGCCGCCACCGACGGCCCGGCCCGCGCCCTGTGGGACGAGCTGCTCGACCGGCTCATCGAAACCATCCGATCCGGCTACCGGAAAGAACGGAACCATGGCTGAGCTGCTCTACCGCCTGGGCCGCGCCTGCGCCCGGCGGGCCTGGACCGTGGTCATCGCCTGGATCGTGGTGCTGGGGCTGTCCGTCGGCGCCTACTTCGCGTTCGGTGCTGCCCTGTCGTCGCAGGTGACCATCCCCGGCACCGCCACCGCGAAGGTCACCGACCAGCTGGCCGGGAAGTTCCCGAGCGCCAGCGGCGGCACCGGCTCGCTGGTCTTCCACACCAGCGGCGGGTCGGCCTTCACGGCCGGGCAGCGGACGGCGATCGGCCGCCTGCTCGAGACAACCAAGCAGCTCGACGGCGTGGCCGCCACCAATGACCCGTTCGCGACCCAGCAGCAGCTCACCGAGCAGACCGCGAAGCTGGAAGCCGGCCGGCGGCAGCTGGCCTCCGGCCGGACGCAGATCGAGCAGGCGCAGCAGCAGCTCGCCACCCAGCCGGCCGCCCAGCGCGCGGCCCAGCAGCAGGCGCTCGACACCAGGAAGGCCGAGCTGGACGCGCAGAGCACCCAGCTCGACCTGTCGGCACAGCTGCTGGCGATGTCGTCCGAGATCCGTACGGTGTCGCGCGACAACACCACCGCCATCGCACCCGTCGTCTTCACCGCGGCGCAGCTCGACGTCACCCCCGAGACCAAGCAAGGCGTCGTCGACCACGTCAGCGCGGGTGTGCCCGCCGGCGTCGAGGTCGACTTCTCCAACGAGATCACCCAGAGCGTCCCCGAGATCCTGGGCGTGGGCGAGGTCGTCGGCGTGATCATCGCCGGGATCACGCTGATGGTCATGCTCGGCACCCTCATCGCGGCCGCGCTGCCCATCGTCAGCGCGCTGGCCGGCGTCGGCATCGGCGTCACCGCGTCGCTGGCGCTGTCCGGCGTCGTCGACATGCTCTCGATCACGCCGGTGCTGGGCGTGATGCTCGGGCTCGCGGTCGGCATCGACTACTGCCTGTTCATCCTCAACCGGCACCGCCGCCAGTTGCTCGACGGTGTGCAGCTGCACGAGTCGATCGGCCTGGCCAACGGCACCTCCGGCAACGCGGTCGTCTTCGCCGGATCGACCGTGCTGGTCGCGCTGCTGGCCCTGAACGTCACCGGCATCGGGTTCCTCGGCCTGATGGGCACGGTCGGGGCGATCTGCGTCGCCGTGGCGGTGATCATCGCGATCACCCTGACGCCGGCGCTGCTGTCGCTGCTCGGCCCGCGGATCCTCAGCCGCCGGGCGCGGGCAGCCCTCGGGCACACGCGGCACGCCCAGTCCTCGGCCCAGCCCATGGGCACGGGGCGCGCGATCATCACCGTGATCGCCGGACTGGCCGCGCTGGTGATCATCGCCATCCCGGCCCTGTCGATGCGGCTGGGGCTGCCCGACGGCTCGTCCGAGGCCGAGGACTCGACCCAGTACCAGGCGTACACGCTGATCGAGGAGAAGTTCGGTGCGGGCGTCAACGGGCCGCTGCTCGTCGTGGCCGGCCTGCCCGCCCCGATCACCGAGGACCGGCTGATCGCCGAGCAGGTCCGGATCGGCGGCGCGCTGCTGAAGCAGAACGACGTCACCGCCGTCGCGCCGATCGGGCAGTCGTCGGACGGGACGCTGCTGGCCTTCCAGGTCGTCCCGGCCCAGGGCCCGTCCAGTTCGTCGACGGAACAACTCGTCCGGGATCTGCGGGCGCTGTCCCCGCTCGGCGGCGACGGCGACGTGACGCTGGGCGTGGCCGGCAGCGCCAGCGGCAACATCGACATCTCGGAGCAGTTGTCGGACGCGTTGCCCGGTTATCTCGGGCTGGTCGTCGGGCTCTCGCTGATCATCATGATCTTCGTCTTCCGGTCGATCCTGGTGCCGGTCACCGCGACGCTCGGCTTCATCCTGTCGCTGTTCGCCACGTTCGGCGGGCTGACCGCGATCTTCCAGTGGGGCTGGCTGGGCGCGGTCTTCGGCGTGCACGACCCCGGCCCGGTGCTCAGCTTCCTGCCGACCATCCTGATCGGCATCCTGTTCGGGCTGGCCATGGACTACCAGCTCTTCCTGGTGTCGGGCATGCGCGAGGCGTACGCCCACGGCGCCTCGCCCCGGGTAGCCGTCCGCCAGGGCGTCCGCGCGGGCCGCACGGTGGTCATCGCCGCGGCCATCATCATGATCTCGGTGTTCGGCGGCTTCATCTTCTCCAATTCCGCGATCATCCGATCGCTCGGCTTCGGCCTGGCGTTCGGCGTGCTGGCCGACGCCTTCCTCGTCCGCATGCTGCTGATCCCCGCGGTGATGCACCTGCTCGGCCGCTCGGCCTGGTGGATCCCCGGCTGGCTCGACCGCATCCTGCCCGACGTCGATGTCGAGGGCGCCGCCCTGGAACGCAACCACCCACCCGCACCCGCACCGCCGGCCGATCCAGCCGCCACGTCCCGCTGACCCGCCATCCCTAATCCCTTCCCTCCCGGCCATCCCTGACCCCCTCCCTCCCGGCCATCCCTGACCCCCTCCCTCCCGGCCATCCCTAACCCCCTCCCTCCCGGGGCAGGCGAACCTTATGACTTGTTCCAGGAGCGGGGTGGGCGTTGTCCACAGGCCCCGCACGTCACCTTTTCGCTGTCCACAGGTCTGCCCGCTCGGCGCCCGGGCCTGGCAGTCTTGAGCGATGGACAACGCGATCACCCATCCGTGGCCCCGGCTGCGTGTGGCCGACTGGGCCGACACGCGCGACACCTTGCACATGTGGACGCAGATCGTCGGCAAGGTGCGCATGGCGTATGCGCCGGCGGTCAACCACTGGTGGCACGTCACGCTCTATCCCACCGCGCGCGGTCTGAGCACTTCCGCTGTGCCGCACGGCGGCGGTGTGTTCGACATCGAGTTCGACTTCCTCGAGCACCAGCTGCACCTGCGCACCAGCGACGGCGGCTCCCGCGACATCACCCTCGAACCCAAATCCGTGGCCACCTTCTACGCCGAGACGTTGGAGGCGCTGGCCGCACTCGGTCTCGAGCCGGCGATCCACCCGGTGCCCAACGAGGTCGAGTCCGCGATCCCGTTCGCCGACGACCACGAGCACAAGACGTACGACGGCCAGGCGGCACAACAGTTCTGGCGTCAGCTGTTGCAGGCTGAGCGGGTGCTGGGCCGGTTCCGCTCCGAGTTCGTCGGCAAGGCCAGCCCGGTCCACTTCTTCTGGGGCGCGATGGATCTGGCCTACACCCGGTTCTCCGGCCGGATCGCCCCGCCGCACCCGGGCGGCGCGCCCAACTGCCCGCCCTGGGTGATGCGGGAGGGCTATTCGCACGAGCTCGCCAGCTTCGGATTCTGGCCCGGGGGCGGGGCGGAGGGCGCCTTCTACGCGTACGCCTACCCGGAGCCGCCCGGTTATGCCGAGCGCACGTCCGCGTTCTACGACAAAGCGCTGCAGGAGTGTGTGCTGCCTTACGAGACAGTCGCCGACGCCGCTGACCCCGATGCGGTCCTCACCGAGTTCCTGCGCTCGACCTACCGGGCCGCCGCCGACCTGGCCGACTGGGACCGCCCGGCCCTGGAGGTGGTGGATTAGCGCTTACGGGCGACGCCGGCGTACATCGACACCTCGTCGGCCGGAGGGCGTGGCGAGGCCTCGGTCTCGTCGCGCCACTCGGGGAGCGGGACGACGCCCGGCGTGACCGGTTCGAGGCGGTCGAAAAAGGCGGCGACCTCGGACCGTGAGCGCGGACGGCCCATCCGTGCCGGCCCGAGGTGATGGCGGCGGCCACGTCGGGGGCGAGGATGTAGTCGTAGCGGCGCGCCGGATGAGGCACGAAGCCGCTCATTCCGGGAGTCCAGGGAGCAACCCTCCCCGCTGAACAGCCCCGCAAGGTCAGCCGTCGGAGCTCAGTCGGTCGGCGTGCTGGGCCGGCTGCCGGGCTTCGGGTCGTCGGGGAGCCGGAGCTCGGTGGTCGGCAGCTCCCAGATGGTGCGCGGGTCGTTGAGCGGTTTGCCGTGCCACATGCGGACGTCGATGGTCGGCCGGTGCAGGTCGCCGCGTACCACTCGGGCCACCTTGCCGGTCGAGAGGGTGAACTCCGGCAGGCTCAGGTTCCTCAGGTAGTCGCCCGGGCCGGGCCGGGCGGGCAGCAGGGCGTCGGCCAGCAGCACCGCGTCCCAGGCCGGGATCAGATAGGTGCCGAGGTCGTTCGCGTCGCAGGGCTGGCTGGTCAGCTTGGCCGCGGCGTCGAGCGGGCACGCGTTGGGCAGCTGCCCGTCGGAGATGTTGTCCGCGCGGTCGGCGCAGGCGAACGGTCCCTTGAGCTCGACGAGGTCGCCGAACTTCTCGATCTGCCGGGTCAGAGTCCCGTACGCCTGCTCGGTGAGATCGGCGCAGCCGGGGCCGCCGACGTTGTAGTTGACCGCCCAGTCCGCGTTGCTGACCGCCCTCAGCTGGTAGTTCGCCATGAAGCGGCTCACCGACACGTCGGCGATCACCAGCCGGGGCCGGGAGTGTCCGCAGACGTCGTTGATCCGCTGCACGAACTCCGAGAAGCGGGTCCACCGGTCGGCGAAATACACCACCGCCGGCGGCTTGCCCCGGTCGGACTCACAGATGGAGTCGTCGATCCGGTCCAGCGCGGGCACGTGCCGGGCGGTCGAGCCAGGCTTGGCCTTGACCGCCGCCAGCAGGTCGTTGACCAGTGACGTCGTGTACTGGTCGGTCGGGTTGGGCTGCTGGTAGATGTCCAGCCGGTAGCCGTCCGGATAGGCGTGGGCCAGCCGTTTCGCCGCGTCCGCCGCGTAGTCCATGTTCCACGGCGCGAGCTGCAGATAGCCGGGCTTGTCGACGAACTTCTCGCCCGGTGCGCCCAGGTCGGCCAGCAGGTTGGGGGCGATGACCGGGATGCCGGCCCCGAGCAGGCGGTTGATCGCGCGCTGGGTGACGTCGCGGCTGTCGCCACCGCCGATCACGACCACCCGGTCGCCCAGCGCGGGCCGGCGCTTGACGATCATCGAGGCGACGTCGTCGGCGTGCGCCACGTCCTGCCCGGCGTCGGCGACCACCACGTGCACCCGGTGCTTCGTGGTCGCGCCGATGTGCGACTGGGCGTACAGGAAGGCGCGCAGCTGATCGCGCTCGGAGGGATAGTCGCGGCCGTCGGCGCACTTCGCCGGGTCGCCCTTCAGCGGCTCGCAGGAGAGCGCGCCCAGCCACACGACGGTCAGGTCGCCCGGCTTCAGCGGCTCGTTGGTGTCGAGGATGCGGCGCTGCAGCTCGGTGGTGATCGGGTCCTTGCCGAAGGCCGACGCGGCGAACACACCCGCGTCGGCGCTGTCGATCAGGCCGTAGCAGCGGCCGTCCGCGGTGGCCCGCAGCGTCGTGATCCCGGTCGAGGTGGGCAGCGTGTAGCAGTTGTTGACCACGCCGGGCAGCCACTCGTCGCGGGTCCAACCGAGGAAGCTGAGGAACAGGGTCAGCACGGCCAGCACGGCGTGGTGCGCGGGTTTCAGATCCGGCCCCTTGACCACGCCGACCAGCTTGTCGGAGATCACGATGGGCAGCACGATGGCGGCGACCGAGATGCCCAGTGCCCGCGCCTCGGAACTGCCCGCGAAGATGTCGGCGATCACGACGGTGGCCAGCGCGAAGACCACGGCGATGCCGCCCAGTAAGCCGACCAGCTTGAGGTCGGCGGTGAGCAGCACGGTCACCACGGCCAGCCCGATCGCGACCACGATGGTGCCGACCCCGACGTAGCCGGTGATCGCGGCGTGCACGATCAGCACCAGCAGGGCGAGCGCGGCCACCTGCCCGGGCCGGGAGCTCACGGTCAGGAACTCGGCCAGGCGGGATCGCGGCGCCGAGAGCTCCGGTTCCGTTTCCGGCTCCGGTTCGGGCTCGGGTTCGGCCACCGGATCGGACATCAGCGTGCGCATCCGCTCGACGGTCCAGAGCACCCCCCACAGCACGGCCGTCCCGCTCAGCACGAGCGCGACCGCCTGCCAGCCGGGTGATCCGGACAGCAGGGCGCGGCCCAGAATCGCCGTGGCCAGGGCGACCGCGGCCAGCCGGAGCAGGACGTCCCCGCTCAGGAGCGAACGCAGCAACTGCCGGAACCGCATCGACACCCCTCTCAGTACTGAGTGGACGACCCACAGTAGGTACCGGGTGCCACAGCGTGAGGTCTTGCATCGATACATAGAAAGGTATGAGATCAGCGAGACATCTCTGCAGAGGAGCACACCCCTTGAGGAAACAGAGCACCGTCGTGCTGGCCGCCGTCTCCGCGTTCGCGCTGGTGACCGGTCTCGCGGCCATGCCCGCGAGCGCCGCACCCGGCGACGTCGCGACCCGCTCGGCCGACACGGAACCAACCGCGTCGCTCGGCGAGGACAACCTGCCCCACCCGCTCGGTGAGCAGCGGGAAGCCGAGCGCACCGAGGCGCTGGCCAAGCTCATCGCCGGCACGGTGAAGAGCGAGAAGCGTACGGGTTCCGAGGTGATCAAGCTCGGCCAGGGCAAGTTCGTCGAGTACCGCAAGAAGGAGACCAAGACCGACCCGGTGCTCACCTTCCTGGTCGAGTTCGGCGACGCCACCTACCCGGCGGCCGGCGGCACACCGGGCCCGCAGCACAACAAGATCGCCGCCCCCGAGCGGACGAACGACAACACGACGATCTGGCGGTCGGACTTCAGTCCCGCTTACTACAAGGAGCTGCTGTTCGCCAAGAACAAGGAGTCGATGGCGAACTTCTACTACAAGCAGTCGGGCGGCCGCTACACGGTCGGCGGCGACGTCGCCGACTGGGTGCAGCTGCCGTTCAACGAGGCGCGGTACGGCAGCAACGAGATCGCCGAGGAGGACGGCTACTGGAACTACATCAAGGACAGCGCCGCCTCCTGGTACCAGTCGCAGGTCGCGGCGGGCAAGACGCCGGAGCAGATCAAGGCGTACCTCAAGACGTTCGACGTCTGGGACCGCGACGACCACGACAAGGACGGCGACTTCAACGAGCCGGACGGCTACATCGACCACTTCCAGGCCATCCACGCCGGTGAGGGCGAGGAGGCCGGCGGCGGCGCGCAGGGTGAGGACGCGATCTGGTCGCACCGCTGGTACGCGTTCGCCGACGACGAGGGCAGCACCGGACCCGACGGCAACCTGGCCGGGGGAGTGCCGATCGGCGACACCGGCTTCTGGATCGGCGACTACACGACCGAGCCGGAGAACGGCGGCCTCGGCGTCTTCGCCCACGAGTACGGGCACGACCTGGGCCTGCCCGACCTGTACGACACGGCCGGCGGCGACAACGGCACCGGCTTCTGGACCCTGATGTCCGGCGGTTCCTGGCTGAACCGCGGCGCCCCCACGATCGGCTCGACGCCCGGCTACATGGGCGCGTGGGAGAAGATCTTCCTCGGCTGGTCGAACTTCGTGACCGTCGATCCCGGCAAGAGCAAGTACGTGACACTGGGATCGGCCGCCAACGGACAGAGTGATCTGCTGCCCGAGGCTGTCGTGGTGCCGCTGGCCGACGGCTCCTACTACGCCGCCGAATACCGTAGCTACACCGGTTACGACGAGGTGCTCAAGACCGGGCCGTACAACTGGGGCTGGCAGGACACCCGGCCGGACTGGGCGGAGCGATTCCCGTACCAGGACGGTCTGCTCGTCTGGTATGTCAACCCGGCCGCCGGTAACAACAACACCAGCCGCCACCCCGGCACCGGTCTGACCCTGCCGGTCGACGCCCGCCCGGCGCCGATCGTCTTCCCGGACGGTGTCCTGCTCGGTAACCGGCGCCAGCCCTTCGACGCCACGTTCGGCCTGCAGAAGACCGACCCGGTGACGTTCCACCGCAACGGCACCGCCGTCTCGCTGCCGCGGCAGCCGGCCAAGCCGGTCTTCGACGACTCCGACCCGCTGGCCTACTGGAACGCGGCCAACCCGCAGAACTCGGTCAAGGTGGCCGGGGCCGGCGTCAAGCTCGAGGTGAAGACCCAGATCGCCGGCGTGGTCCCGGTGATGACGGTCAAGGTCACGCCGCCCAAGGCCTAGGTCTTCTTCCGGTACGGGTCCGCCGGACAGTCCGGGCCCGTACCGGATCGGGCCTTGTCTCCTGTACAGTTGACGCGTGAACCGGGTTATCTCCATCTGCATTGATAAAGTAGCGTTTTGCAGATTGCGGTTCGCACCCAGGCGTTAGCATCCCCAGATGGGAGAGGCAGGCATGGCCAAGATCTTCGACGTCCCGAACTCGGTCGCTTTCCGGCGGCTTCGTGAAGTGGAGAACGACGCGCGAGAGATCTTCGCCAATTCGCCCCTTTTTGTCCCGGGCCCGCTGCAGGAGCCGGACTATGCCCAGGAAGTGATCTGCGGCTTCTCCGGCCTGCCGGCCACGGATGCCGAGGTCGTGGGGCGCGTGGAGGTCCGCAGGGCGCGCCACGCCGCGTTCCTGGAGCGGCTCGAGAGCGACGCCGCGCCGCAGGTGCACGTCGTGCTCGACGAGTCGGTGTTGCGGCGCGGGGTCGCCGGGCCGGTCAAGCGCCGGCAGATCGAGCACCTCATCGAGCTCTCCCGCAAGCCGACGGTCCACATCGGCGTGATCCCGCTGGAGCACGGCCAGCACGAGGGTCTCGCCGGGCCGTTCGAGGTGCACGACCTGGCGGACGACAGCCTGGTCTTCTTCGAGGGGGCCGAGGGTGACAGCGTCCTGGAGGGCGACCCCGACCGGGTCGCCCTCTACCGGGAGATGGTCGGGCGGCTGATGAGTGTCGCCGCCACGGGTGAGGACGCGCGCACGCTGATGGCCAAGCTCATCAACGTTTGACGGGGGCCGGCTCCCCGTCCGGGGAGAGCTGATCTTCTTTCAGGTCGGCGACGAGCCCGCGGAACGCCTCGAGATCGAAGGCGAGAACGGGGCCGGAGCGGTCCTTGGAATCGCGCATCAGGACCTGGTCACCCTCCTTCTTGATCTCCACGCAGTTGCCACCGGCGCTTCTTCTGCTCGTGTGCCATCCAGGCTCGGTCGGGTCGTTCACGGTGCCTCCTGCAAACGGAACAATGGCCCATGGAGCCGAAAGGTCACGTCACATGGGCAGCGATTCGGCGCAGCGGCGCGGCCCGGCTGCGTCGGTGGCCAAACCACCACATCGGAGCTGACCAATCACTGACAGTACCTGAGATTGAGGCATTCGGATGCCCTGAATGGCCGTCGGCGGCAGTGAGGATGGCACGTCATTCCCGTGATGCGGTAGGGTTTGGCGGCTTGGGTTCGGCCACCTGCAAAATGCAGATTGAAGCCCTCGGAGGGTGGTGTGGAGCGTGCCGGAGGCATCGGATCAGTCGGGCGTGCCCGCCACGGCGCTCGGGCCGAAGGTGGCGCGCGCAAGCGTCGCGCAACGCCTCCGTGCCTTACGTGATGATGCGCGCAAGTCCGTGGCCGAGGTGGCCCGGACGATGGACTGGTCCGTCTCCAAGCTGACCAGAATTGAAAAGGGCGATGTGACGATCCAGCCCTTGGAGGTTCGCGCGTTGCTGGGCCATTACGGCGTGAATGACGAGCACGTCGTATTGGAATTGTCACGCTTGGCGCGCACGTCGCGGTCGCGCCAGTGGTACAGCCAATATCGCCTGACCGGCGCCTATGCCAGCTTCGTGGCATTCGAGAACGAGGCCTCGGTCATTCAGACCTGGCAAGTGCTCTTCATTCCCGGCCTATTGCAGATCAAGGACTATGCGCGTGCGGTCACCGCGCTCACGCTGCGGGCCGATCCGAACGACGAGCCGGTGCAGGCTCGCGTCGATCTGCGGATGGACCGGCAGCAGGCGCTTTTCGAGCGGCTGGACGGCCCGGACGGTCCACGGGTGATCGCGGTGATCGACGAGTCGGTGCTCCGGCGCCCGATCGGCGGGCGCGACGTCATGGCCCGCCAGCTCGACCACCTGCTGACACTGGCCGAGGACGGCAACAAGTTCACGTTCGGCGTGACTCCGAGCGACCTGGAGCGGCACTCGGGGATCGGCGGCTCGTTCGAGCTTCTGCGATTCGCCGGCAACAGTCACGCCGAGGTCCTGTTCGTCGAGGGCGCGGCCGGCGCCGACTCCCTTCTGGACGACCGCGCCTCGACCGAGCGGCACTCCGCTCTCTTCCAGGACCTGCTCGACTACGGGCGGACGGGCGACCGGGCCCTGCAGCTGATCCGGTCGATCCGCGACGGGATGCGCACCGGCTGAGCTCAGGGCGCCGGCCGGCGGTTGACCTCGACGGCGCGCACCACGGCTCGCCGGACCTGTTCGAAGACACGCCGGCTGTGCGAGGTGTACAGGATCGTGCGGCGGCCCTCATGCCACGCGGTCAGTTCCATCCGTCGTGGATTGCGGAAATACCGCACGTCCACGAGCGTCAGGTCACGGACCCGATAGCGGCCCTCGGGGGTCAGGATGTTGACGTTGGTGACGACGATGGCAGGACCGGGGTAGTAGACCACCTGGTCGTGCTTCGCGGTGTCCGAGCTCACTGACATAGCGACCTCCCCTAGGGGACATCGTCTGTCGTGACCCGGCTGTCAGCAACCTTCATTCCTGTCCAGGCCGTCGGCTTGGTGCTATCTGCGCATCGCTGATAAGCCTTTAAGGGAGGGTTAATGGTGTTTTGCCGCTGGCGTTTCGCGTGGTTTCAGGGCCATCGCCACTTTCCACACTGAACGCTGGCTAAGGCTCAACGGTCGAGCACGATGTCGGGGAAGTGCTTGCGGATCACTTCGGCGGCCTTGCGGATCTCGGTGGCCGCGGCCCGTTGATGGTGCTCCGCGATGCCGGGGAAGTCGCCGCTCTGCCGCTGGGCCAAGGTCTCGTAGACCGCCGCCTGCTCGTCCAGGATGCTCAGCGCCGTCCACAGTGCTTCCTCGACCTTGTCCTGCTGGGCCGCCAGCAGGCTCTGCAGCGACCAGATGTGCCCGATGTGGCACGTGTAGTGCACCACTCCGCCCGTCTCGACGACGTTCATGCCACCCGTGCAGTCGGGGCAGCTCAGGCCGGCCGGTTTGCCGGGCTGGCTCTCGGGATCGATGTGCTGGGGGTAGTTCTCGGCCATGTCGGTCTCCTTGACGAGATCGGCGTCCGGCGTGAACGAGATCGACTCGACTCTCTCGGACACGAGCGCCTGGATGCCGAACGCGATGCTTTTGGCCGGCAGCATTTCGGCGTGCGGGACGACGGCCAGGGCGGCCCGCGGCATGCTCGGGTGCAGGGCGTCGGCGGGATCCTGCACGATGCAGGCGCCGCCGGCCGCTTCCACAGCGGCCAGGCCGACCGCGCCGTCGTCCATGCTGCCGGAGAGCTGAACGGCGACGGTGCGCGGCCCGCGCCAGCGCGCGGCGCTACGGAACAACGCGTCGACCGAGGGCCGGGCGCGGTTCTGCTTCGGCGCGCCGCTGACCAGCATCTTCCCGGCCCGGACGAGCAGATGACGGCCGGGCACGGCGACGTAGATGTTGCCGGGCATCAGCGGCGCCTCATGCTCGGCGACGGTCACCGGCAGCGGACCGCAGCGGTCGAGTACGCGGACGAGGCCGCTGGAGTCGTGGGCCGCGGTGTGGATGACGATGAGAACGGCCGCGGGCAGATCGGCGGGCAGGTCGCCCACGATGCCCTGCAGCACCTCGATCGCACCGGCGGAACCGCCGATGACGACCAGATTCCGCTGATGTTCTCGGTCGTCCGTCACGACCGTGGTGCATTCCCGATCGGGGGCCGGATAAACGGGGGCCTCAGCCGGCCTGGTAGACGAGATCCATGCTGTCGGTGAACCCGGACCAGGTCAGATCGAGACGCCAGCACCCGGGTCGGGGGAGATCGACGATGGAGGGACCGGGGCCACCGGCAATCTGCTGTTCGGCCTGGTCCCCGGTGCCGTCGAGCTTCGCGGTGATGACGAGCGGGTCGCCGTCGACCGGTTGGCGGGAGACCCACAGGATCTTGTTGTTGCGGCCCGGTGAGGGCGGGCTGCTCAGGGGCGAGCCGAAAACCACGGCGAGGAGGTCGCCGTTGGCCCCGAGAACGTGCGGGACGCCGGCGCCGTCACCGCTGAAGCCGGCCCGGGCCCACTCGGGAAGGGCGTCGGTGCGCACCGGTGACCCGCAGGGGGCGGGCGGCGTCTCATTCGATGCGGTGCAGCCGGCCAGCAGCGCCAGAGCCACAGCCCCGGCCACGACGGTTCTCATGTCTCCTCGACACCGCCGAGCCTCGGGCGGGTTCCCGAAACCTTCTTCACAAATCGATGACCGCGTATGTACGGTCGGGTGATGCGGACTCGACTTGCTGCCATTCTCGCCTGTGCGTTGACGCTCAGTCTCGTCTCCGCGGCGTCGGCCCAGGCCGCTGCGGCGCCGCCGGCCGTCGCGCTGGGAAGTGTGATCCCGGCGCCGGTCGAGGTCCGGGCGCACGGGTCGGCCTTCCGGCTCACCGCCCGTACGGTCATCGAGGCCCCGCAGTCCGCGCGCGCCGTGGCCGACCGGCTGGCCGAGGCGGTGCACACCGCCACCGGCCATCGTCCGGCCATCGTCCGGCACGCTCCGGCCCACGCCCCGGCGATCACGCTCGCGGCCGGGCGCACCGCTCCGGAGGGCTACCGGCTGAGCGTCTCGCGGTCGGGCATCACGATCCGATCGGGTGGCAACGCCGGGCTCTTCAACGGCGTGCAGACGCTGCGCCAGCTGTTGCCGCTGCGCGCGCCCTTCACGGTCGCCGGCGGCGAGATCGCCGACCAGCCGCGGTTCGCCTATCGCGGCGCCTTCCTCGACCTGGCCCGCCACTTCCACACGCCGGCCGAGGTCAAGCGCTACATCGACGAGATCAGCCAGTTCAAGGTCAACTATCTGCACCTGCATCTCTCGGACGACCAGGGCTGGCGGATCCAGATCGACTCGTGGCCCCGGCTGACCAGTGTCGGCGGCGCGTCCGGCACCGGGGTCGACGGCGTGGGCGGCGGCTTCCTGACCAAGGCCGACTACCGCGAGCTGGTGCGCTACGCGGCCGCGCGGTACGTGACGATCGTGCCCGAGATCGACATGCCCGGTCACGTCAACGCCGCGCAGGTGGCCTATCCCGAGCTGACCTGTGACGGGGTCGCGCCGCCGCCCCGCACCGACACGGCGGTGGGCTACAGCTCGCTGTGCATCGGTCAGGAGACCACCTACCGCTTCGTCGAGGACGTCATCCGGGAGCTGGCCGCGCTGACCCCGGGGCCGTTCCTCCACATCGGCGGCGACGAGGCCCACGCCACCAGCGAGGCCGACTACATCGCTTTCCAGCAGCGGGTCATCCCGCTGGTCGCCAAGTACGGCAAGCAGGCGTACGGGTGGAACGAGATCACCAAGGCGCCGGCCAGTCACACGGCGGTGGCCCAGAACTGGAGCAGCAGCACGACCAACCCGACCCTGGCCGCCGCCGTCGCGGCCGGCACCAAGGTGATCATGTCACCGGCCAACCTCACCTATCTCGACATGAAGTACGACCCGTCGACCCGGCTGGGGTTGAGCTGGGCGGGCTACATCGAGGTCCGGACCGCGTACGACTGGGACCCCGGCACCCACGTGACCGGTGTGCCGGAGAGCGCCGTCCTGGGCGTCGAGGCCCCGCTGTGGTCCGAGACGTTGCGCAGCATCGAGGACATCGAGTTCATGGCGTTCCCGCGCCTGGCCGCGATCGCCGAGCTCGGCTGGTCCCCGTCCCGCGACTGGGAGTCGTTCCGGACCAGGCTCGGCGCCTACGGCCCCCGCTGGACCGCCCGCGGTGTCGGCTTCTACCCCTCCCCGCAGATCGACTGGACGAGCTGATACACCACCAGTAACGGGTCCAGCACGGCCCGTCGGTCGGCGGCGGGTGCTGCGCACGGCGCGTACAGTGGGCTTGCTCCAGCACTTCGCCCAGCGACGACGGGCGGCAGCCGGGCCCCGACCGCAGACCGTCCGATCGCGCCCACCAGGGCGACCCGAGGAGCACGATGCGCCTGACACCAGCCGACATCCACAACACAGAGTTCGGGAAGGCCTCTCTCGGCCGGCGTGGCTACGACGAGGACGACGTCGACATGCTCCTGGACGACGTCACCCACGAGATGATCCGGCTGCTGGAGGAGAACGAGGCGCTGCGCAGCAACATCGGCGCCGCGCAGCCGATGGAAACGGCGATCATCCCGCTCGGCCCGACCGCAGCCGAGCTGTCCGCGGCGACCGCCGAGCTCCACCGCGCCCAGCAGGCCTGCGACCGGGCCCGGCGCAACGCCGGTCTCACCCGCCGTCAGCTCGACGAGGCCCACCGGAGCGCCGCCACCCCGAAACCGGTTCGCGACGAGGTGCCGATGGGGCCGGTCCTGGCGACGGTGCAGCGAACCGCCGACACCTATGTGCGCGAGGCCCAGGAGAAGTCCCGGCAGCTGCTCGACGAGGCCCACGAGCGGGCCGGCCGCACGCTCGACGACGCCCGGCGCACGGTCGACGCCATCGACCAGAAGTCGCACCGCCACCAGGACGAGTCCGCCGCCGACCTGGCCGCCGGGCAGGCGGACGCCGTGCGCGACATCGACGAGCTGACCCGATTCGCCGCGGACTACCACGCCGCGCTGGAACGCCACCTGCACCGCCAGGGGCAACTCATCAACGGCACGAGCGGCCCAGCCGGGGAGTGAGTTGCCGGCTCACGCCCTCAGCGGGCGGAAGGCGGCCCGCACCTCCTGGGCGAACAGCTCCGGCTCCTCCCAGGCCGCGAAGTGCCCGCCCCGGTCGGCCTCGTTGAAGTAGGCCAGGCCGGGATAGACCGACTCGACCCAGCTGCGGGGCGCGGCCCAGATCTCGTCGGGGAAGGTCGTGAAGGCCACCGGCACCCGCACCGGTGGGGGAGCGTGGCCGGAGGCGCCGGCCGCGGCCAGGAAGCGGCCGAACTCCCAATACCAGCGGGCGGCCGAGGCCCCGGTGCCGGTCAGCCAGTACAGCGTGATGTTGTCGACGATGCTCTCGCGGGTGAGCCCGCCACTCGGCTGCTTGTCGACGAAGGCCCCGGCCATCTTGTAGTAGCTGTCGGTGTCGTGGTCGAGCATCCACGCGGCCAATCCGACCGGGGAGTCCAGCAGCGAGTAGCCGATCGTCTGCGGCCGGGTCGACTGCTCCAGGAAGTAGCCGAAGCCGTCGGTGGTGAACGCGGCCAGCTTGTCGTGCGCCACCCGCTCCGGCCCGGACTGCGCGGGCAGCTTGTCCTTGATGCCGATCGCCCCGGCCAGCAGGTTGACGTGGATGCCCAGCAAGCCGTCGGGAGCCAGCCGGCCCATCGCGTCGGTGACCGCGGCTCCGACATCGCCACCCTGGGCGACGTAGCGCGAATACCCCAGGCGGCTCATCAGCTCGCCCCACGCGCGGGCGATGCGGCCGTTCTCCCAGCCCAGCTCGGTCGGCGTGGCCGAGAGACCGTAGCCGGGCAGCGACGGGATGACCAGGTGGAACGCATCCTCGGCCCGGGCCGGGTCGGTGAGCGGGCCGACCGCGCCGAGCAGCTCGACGACCGAGCCCGGCCAGCCGTGCGTCATGATCAGCGGGAGGGCGCCCTCGTGCCGCGACCGCACGTGGAGGTAGTGGATGTCGACGCCGTCGATCTCGATCGTGAACTGTGGCAGGGCGTTGAGCCGGGTCTCGAACGCGCGCCAGTCGTGGTCGTCGGTCCAGAAGCGGGCCAGCTCCTGAACCGTCTCCAGCTGCACGCCCTGGGAGCGGTCGGGCACCAGCTCGCGGCCGGGCCAGCGGGTCGCCGCGACCCGGCGGTGCAGATCGTCGATCTTCTCGTCCGGGATGTCGAGCCGGAACGGGCGGAGGTAATTGTCATCGGACATGTTTCCCCCAACGGGGCGAATCGGATGGGCGGACGCCGGTGATGGTCCGCGCACCGCGGCGCCCGCGCCTCACCCGGGCGGGATGACGACAAACCCGCCCGGGACGGGACCTCAGCCGAAGACCGATGACGCCCATTCGGGGTGGTCGATGAACGGGTTGCGGTTGTGCTGGTAGCTCGCGTAGATGACCTGGTTGCGGTTGCGCTCGAAGGCGTCCGGCGGGTCCTGGGCACTCCACTGCAGCAGCGCCGAGACCCGGCCGATGCGCGGAGCCGTGCCGCTGCCGGTGGCGTTGTCGACCTCGAGGTCGGGCCAGGAGTCGCCGCCCTCGTACCGGACCGCCATGTAGAAGATCATGCGGGCCACGTCGCCCTTGACGGCGTTGCGCGGCTCCCACGAGTCACCGTCGGTGAAGTTGCCGGGCGCGCTCGCCACCGCCGAGCCGCCGTTGTCGAAGTCCTTGTTGTCGCGCAGTGAGTTGACCCCCACGTCCTCGGGACGCAGGTGGTGCAGGTCGGTGCCGGGGCCAGCGCTGGTGCCGAAGTCGCCGTGCGACTTGGCCCAGACGTGCTCGCGGTTCCAGTTGCCGCTGTTGCCGCCGTTGAGCGTCTTGGACCGGCTCGTGCCCGAGTACAGCAGGATGACGTTGGCCGAGTTCGACGGATCCTGGTCGGTGGCCTTCAGCGCGTTCCACACCGCGTCGTACGACAGGGTGGTCACGCCCCGCGAGATGATCGTGTGCAGCGCGGTCTTGAGCTGCTCACCGCTCTTGCCGGCCGCGGCCGCGTAGTAGTCGGACGACGGCGGTGGCGTGGTGGGCACGGTGGTCGGCGGCGTCGTGCCCCCGGCCGTCATCGCGGTCGGCGACTTGAGGCCCGGATGGGTGAAGTAGGCGGTCAGCGTGCCGGTGACGGTGATCGGGTCGCCGAGCAGGCCGGGGTTGGTGCGCAGCCCGAACGACGACCGGTACGAGCTGGTCACCTGCACGTAGAGCATCCGGCCGGTGGCCGTCTCGCCGCTGCTGTCGGCCAGGGCGATCGCCGTGTCGCCGGTGAAGGTGCTGGTCCGGACCGTGGAGGTGGCGGTCGGCTCGCCCACGACGTAGCCGCGGACCGTGCCCGTGCCGCTCTGGCCGCTGATCGCCTGGGCGACCGTCAGCGTGGCCGCGGCCGAGCTGGAGGGAGCCCGCACGAGGGTGATCGTGAGGGCGAGGAGCGCGACAGCGGAGATCGCTACACGTCGATACATGGGGATCAGCATAGGAAGCCGGAGGTGAATGAGGTCCATATCGGCCTTGTCATACGGATGTACCTTGGTCGGCATGACGTGGCTCGACGCGATCTGGTTCCTGGTCAGCATGCTGACCGAGGCCGGGCCGTCCGGGCTCACCGGCCTGGTGCTGATCGCCGTCCTGGCGGCCGGGCTGATGCTCGTCGTCCGTCGTGGCCCGGCCCGCGCGGAGTCCGCCGGCCGCGGCTTCAAGCAGCGAGCCGACCGGGCCGGCGTGCCCCGTCATCGCGACCCCGACGCCCCGGGCCGGACCCGCCCGAGAGGACCCACCGCGCGGCCCGTGGCGGCCGCCTGACCTCAGCACGGCCGTCGATGCAGCCTGTCCGCCCGCATCGAAGGGTCCCGTCGTGTCCATTTTCTACTCCGGCATCTCCGCGCTTCTTCTCTTCTGGCAGTCCGTCTGGGAGGCCCTGGTGGGCGCCCCCGAATCGCTGGGCACCCACTGGTCGTGGGTGCTCGGCATCGTCTTCCTCGTGGTGACCGTCCGGGTGGCTCTGCTGCCCCTCTACGTCCGGCAATACCGCTCACAGCGGGCGATGCAGCGTCTGCAACCCGAGATCCGGGCCCTGCGCGACAAGCACCAGGGTGACACGGTGGCGCTCGGCACCGCCGTGAGCGCGGTCTACCGACGGGAGCGGGTCAGCCCGTACGCGAGCTTTGTGCCTTTGATCGTGCAGATCCCCGTGTTCCTGGCGCTGTTCCACGTGCTGCGCCACCTGCGGCCGACGATCACCGACCCGGCCACCCAGACGCTCTACGGCTGGACGGCCGCGCAGTTCCACGACGCCTCGCACGCGTTGCTGCTGGGCGCGCCGCTCGCCTCCAGCTTCAGTGGCGGTGGCGCCGCCATGGTCGTGGCCGGCGTGCTGATCGCGGCCATGGTGGCGACCACGTTCCTGACCACCCGGCTGTCGATGGCCGGCAGCCCGCCGGCCGACGATCCGATGCAGCGTCTGGTCCGGCGCCTGATGACCTACGGCGTTCCGGTCTCCCTGCTGATCTCGGGCGTCATCCTGCCGATCGGCGTCATCCTCTACTGGACGACGCAGAACCTCTTCGCCCTGGGTCAGCAGGCGTGGCTCGCGCGCAGGCATCCACCGATCGAAGCGGAGCCGTTGCCGGCGGTCTGAGCGCCGCCCTCAGTCCTCGACCCGGAAGCCGATCTTCAGCCGGACCTGGTAGTGGGCGACATCGCCGTCGACCACCTGGCCGCGGATCTCCTGCGCCTCGAACCACTCGATGTTCCGTACGGTCTGGGACGCTTTTTTGACAGCCGTGCGGATGGCGTCGTCGATGCTGGTCGGACTGCTTCCGACGACCTCGCTGAGCCGGTAGACGTGATTTGTCATGACAGCCTCCTCGGTTCGGGATCTCCCGCTCACTCAACCAGACCCTCGGGGCGAGCGGGAGATCCTCGGGGAGCCGGCCTCGCCTATGCTGACCGGGTGGCAGCGTGTCCTGAGCTGGCCGTCGTCCGCCGCTGGCCGGTGGCGAGGGCTCTTCGGGGCAACCCCGAGGACGTTTGATTGAGTACCGCAGCGCATCGCCGGCGCGTCGCAGCGCTTCGCGCGGACCAGCGCAGGCACGACCGGGATTCGTCGGGGCACGCTGCCACCCACGGGTGGTATGAGCCGCGCCGTCAAGCGCCGTCGCGGGTGGCCGGGGCGCTGGCCGACGCCCTGCTCACCACCGGCTGGCAGCCCGGCGAGATGGTCGCGGCGATCCGGTCGGTGGCCGGGGGCGGCCCGGCGTGGGCCCGGCGTCTGGTCGACGAGGTGCTGCTGGCCTATCCGCGGGCACCGGCCGACCGGCCCCGCGAGCTGCGCCGGTTCCTGGCCGAGGGGGCCCGCACGGCGGTGCGGCGAACCGTCATCCGGCATCGGCTCGTGGTGCCCGCTCGGGTCGTCCGGATGCGGTGGGACGCGCCCGGGCTCGGTGACCTGGGTGAGCTGGCCGCGTTCCTCGGGGTCGACGGTGACGCGCTCGACTGGTTCGCCGACCGCCGCGAGATCAACCGGCACGCGCGCGACGAACGGCTGCGCCACTACCGGTACGGGTGGCGGCCGCACCGCCTGATCGAGGCTCCGAAACCGCGCCTGCGCGACCTGCAGCGCCTGGTGCTCGACCAGATCCTGGCCCGGGTGCCGGTGCACGAGCACGTCCACGGTTTTGTGCCGGGCCGGGGCACCCACACGTTCGCCCGCGTCCACGCCGGCCACGACGTCCTGGTGAGCCTGGACCTGCGCGCCTTCTTCTCCAGCATCACGGCGGCGCGGATCTACGGGCTGTTCCGGGGCATCGGCTATCCCGAACCCGTCGCGCACGCGCTGACCGCGCTGACCACCACCCGCACACCGGCCCACGTCCTGCGCGCTGCGCCCGGCCCGCACCTCGCCGCGCTGCTGCGCCGGCCCCATCTGCCGCAGGGCGCGCCGACGTCACCCGCGCTGGCCAACCTGTGTGCGTTCCGGCTCGACCGGCGGCTGAGCGGGCTGGCCGGGCGCTTCGGCCTGGCCTACGGGCGGTACGCCGACGATCTGGCCTTCTCGGGCTCGCTCGATCCCCAGCGGGTCGATCTGCTGGTCACGCTGGCCGGCCGGATCGTGGCCGAGGAGGGGTTCCGGATCCACCCGGGCAAGATCCGGATCCGGCGCCGGTCGCAGCGGCAGTCCCTGACCGGTCTGGTCGTCAACGAGCGGCCCGCCGTGCCGCGGGAGGAATACGACCGGCTGCGGGCGATCCTGCACAACGCGGCCACCCACGGGCTGGCTGAGGCCAACCGGGACGGCCACGCCGATTTCGCCGCCCATCTGGCCGGCCGGGTCGCCTGGATGGCCCACCGCCACCCGTCCCGCGCGGTCAAGCTGCACCGGCTGCTCGAGCAGGCGACGGGTCAGGACTGAGCGGCGCTGACCGCCCGGGCCACCCGCCGCGACTCGAGCGCCGCCTGCCGCAGCATGCCGCCCAGCGTGACGTCGTAGCCCACGAAATAGAGACCCGGCCGGGCCGGTGCGCCGCCGTGCACCCGGGGCACGCCGGTCTCGTCGAACAGCGCCGGGTCGTCGAACAGCTCGCGCAGACCGGTGCCGTAACCGGTGGCCGCGACGACCACGTCGGGCTCGACGGTCGTGCCGTCGGCCAGCTCGACCGCCGTCTCGGTGAAGCCGCGCACGGCAGCGACCGGCAGCACCCGCCGGGCCACGACGTCACGGACGATGCCGACGTCCTGCAGCGGCACGTAGCGGTGGGTGCGCAGGCGGGTCTTGAGCCCCTCGGCCGGGCGGTCGATGCCGAACGGCCGCAGGTCGGGCGTGTCGAAGCGGGCCATCGTGGCGGCCATCGCGTTGAAGACCCGCTCGGGTAGCCGGCCCAGCAGCAGACCATTCATCTGCGCGGGCCAGCCCGCTGTCGTGCGGCGCACGATGTGCGGTGGGGTCCGGATGGCCAGGCGCACCGACGCGGCACCGCCCTCGGCCAGGTCGGTGGCGATCTCGGCGCCGCTGTTGCCGGGGCCGACGACCAGCACGTCACGGCCGCGGAAGGGCTCGGCGTTGCGGTAGGCGGCCGAGTGGATCAGCGTGCCGCCCCAGGAGTCCAGCCCGGGCCACGCCGGCACCACCGGCGTGTGCAGATAACCGGTGGCGACGATCAGGACCCGGGCCGGTTGCTCGGAACCGCCCTCGAGCCGCAGCGACCAGCCGCCGGCGGCGGGCTCGATGTGCCGCACGGTCGTGCCGGTGCGCACGTCGAGGTGGAACCGGGACGCATACGCCTCCAGATAGCGCACCAGATCGTCGCGCCGGACCCATCGGCCGTAATCACGGGGGATCGCCAGGCCGGGGAGCCCGGACAACCGCCGGACGGTGTGCAGGCGCAGCCGGTCGTAGCGCCCGCGCCAGCTGGTGGCCACCCCCGGGCCGCGCTCGAGGACGACCGGGTCGAGGCCGCGCGCCTTGAGCTGAGCCGCCACGGCGAGCCCCGCCGCCCCGGCGCCGAGCACAGTCACGTCTGGCATGCGCAGAAGTTAGCGGATGCCTCCGACAGAATATCGGCGGGGCGTGTCGGATCGGGCCGGTCGCCTTCGTGGACACGGTGAGGCGGTCCGGGAACGCGGCCGCGTGACGACAGGAGCGCGATCGACGATGGCCCAGTATCTGTTTTCCGTGCTCGACGACAAGTCCAACTCCGGCACCGACGAGGAGATGGTGGCGATCCACGCCTTCAACAAGCAGTTGCAGGCCGACGGCCACTGGGTCTTCGCCGGGGGCCTGGCGTCGCCCGCCACCGCCACCGTGGTCGACGGGCGGGACGGCCCGCCGGTCTTCACCGACGGGCCCTACCTGGAGTCCAAGGAGTTCATGGCCGGCTTCTGGGTCATCGAGGCGGCCGATCTGGACGTGGCCCTGCGGATCGCCGCCGGGGCGTCGAAGGCCTGCAACCGCCGGCTCGAGATCCGCCCGTTCCTCGGCCGGTGACCGACGCCGGCGAGGCGATCGCCCGGGCCCACCGCGAGGAATGGGCCCGGGTGGTCGCCACCCTGTGCCGGCGCTTCGGCGATCTGGACATCGCCGAGGAGATGGCGGCCGAGGCGTTCGCGACCGCCGTCGAGCGCTGGCCGGCCGACGGCGTCCCGCCCAACCCCGGCGGCTGGCTCACCACCACCGCCCACCGCAAGGCCGTCGACCGGCTCCGGCGCGAGGCCCGGCGCGACGACAAGCACCGGGAGGCCCTGATGCTGTCCGACACCGCCGAGCCGCTCGGCGCCATCGACGACGACCGGCTCCGGCTGATCTTCACCTGCTGCCACCCCGCCCTGGCGATCCAGACCCGGGTCGCGCTGACCCTGCGGATGGTCGGCGGGCTGACCGTGCCCGAGATCGCCCGGGCCTTCCTGGCGCAGGAGCCGGCCATGGGCCGGCGGATCACCCGGGCCAAGGAGAAGATCAAGGCAGCCCGGATCCCCTACCGCGTGCCGGCCCGGGAGGATCTGCCCGAGCGGGTCACCGGGGTGCTGGCCGTGCTGTTCCTGATCTTCAACGAGGGCTACCTGGCCTCCGACCCGGGGAGACCGGCGGTCCGGGCCGACCTGACCGCCGAGGCCATCCGGCTGACCCGGCTGGTGCTGGCCCTGATGCCGGCCGACGGCGAGGTCGCCGGGCTGCTGGCGCTGATGCTGCTGACCGAGGCCCGCCGGCCGGCCCGGGTGTCGGCGAGCGGTGAGCTGGTCGCCCTGGGCGACCAGGACCGGGGCGCGTGGGACCGCGAGCTGATCGCCGAGGGTCACGCCCTGGTCCGTACGCGTCTCGCCTCCGGCCAGGCGCCGGGGCGCTACCAGATCCTGGCCGCCGTCAACGCCGTGCACACCGACGCTCCCGACGTCCGCGACACCGACTGGTCGCAGGTCCTCGCGCTCTACGACCAGCTGATCGTCCTCGACCCGTCACCGATCGTCCGGCTCAACCGGGCCATCGCGGTGGCCGAGCTCGACGGCCCCCAGGTGGCGCTGGCCCAGATCGACGCCCTGCCGCTGGACGGATACCACGCCTTCCACGCCACCCGGGCCGACCTGCTGCGCCGGCTGGGCCGCAGTGCGCAGTCACGGGCGGCCTACGACCGGGCGATCGAGCTGACCGGCAACACCGCCGAGCTCGCCTGTCTGAGGCACCGCCGCGACCAGCTGGCCGGGGCCTGAACTCACTCGTCGCGCAGGGCGCCCCAGACGTGCCACTTGGTGATCTCGACGTGGGCCGTCACGCGGGGGCTCTCCCGGTTGGGGTACGGGTTGCCGCCGTAGTGGATCGAGAGGCGGTCGATGTCGCGCAGGCCCTCGTCGGGGACGATGGAGACCACACGGCCCTGCAGGCTCACGTGGGTGTACCAGTTGTCCTTGTCGAGCACGGTCAGCGAGATCCGCGGGTCGTTCTCCATGTGCTTGATGCGCGCCCGGGTGGCGTCCAGCCCGAGCATGATGCGGCCGTCGTCCTCGAGCAGATACCAGGTGGCCACGCTGACCGGCCGGCCGTCGGCGGCGAGGGTGGCCATCACCGCGGGGTTGGGCTGGAGCAGCATCTCGCGGACGCGCTGCGGTAGGGGAGTGTCAGACATACCGGGAAGCCTAGGCTCTGAGGAATGACCGTGATCGCGAAGGTGTCCGCGATCCTGGACGCCTTCACCGCCGACGACCGGGGGATCGGTTTCGCCGAGTTGCGGCGGCGCACCGGGCTGGCCAAGGCGACGCTGCACCGGCTGACCGGCGAGATGGTCGACGCGCGGCTGCTCGACCGGGTCGACGGCAAGTTCCACCTCAGCGGGCACCTGTTCGCGCTGGGCATGCGGGCCTCGGTCGAGCGCAGCCTGCTCGAGGTGGCCACCCCGTTCCTCGAGGACCTCTACGAACGGACGCATGAGACCGTGCACCTCGGGCTGCGGGAGGGCACCGAGGTCGTCTACGTGGCCAAGATCGGCGGCCACCGGCAGGCCCGGGCGCCGTCCCGGCTCGGTGGGCGGATGCCGCTGCACGCGACCGCGATCGGCAAGGCGCTGCTGGCGTTCGCGCCCGATCCCGTACGGGCCGAGGTGCTCGCGGCGCCGCTGGCCCGCCTGGCCCCGCGGACCGTCACGTCGGCTCTCATCCTCGGCCGCCAGCTCGACGAGGCGGCCTCGACCCGGGTGACCTTCGAGGCCGAGGAGTCCTCGGTCGGGATCGTCTGTGTCGGCGCGCCCGTGCTCGACGGCGACGACCTGGCCATCGCCGCGGTCAGCGTGGCCGGCCCGGCCACCCGGTTCCGCCCGCAGCAACACGCCGTCTCGGTGAAAGCGGCCGCGGCCGGGATCGCGGCCACCCTGGCCCGCCGGGAAAGTTCCGCCTAGCGGAACCGTTCGGTAGGCCCCGGCCGCCCGGATCAGGCATCGTCACGGCATGACCACACCCGCGGCGCAACGCCTGCTCGACGCTGCACGCAACCGGACGCCCTGCGCGCCCGTCCGCGACCTCATCGGCTCCGGCGACATCGCCGCCGCGTACGCCGTCCAGAAGGAGCTCACGGACCTGCGGCTGCGCACCGCGCGGGTCGTCGGGCACAAGATCGGCCTGACCTCGCCCGCCGTGCAGAAGCAGCTCGGGGTCGACCAGCCCGACTTCGGGGTGCTCTTCGACGACATGGACGTCAGCGCGCTCGACCCGGTGCCGGTGGCCGGCCTGCTGCAGCCGCGGATCGAGGCCGAGATCGCCTTCCTGCTGCGCGCCGACCTGGACGGCGACTTCACGCCGGCCGACGTCCGGCAGGCGGTCGGCACCATGGCGCCCGCGCTCGAGATCGTCGACAGCCGCATCGCCGGCTGGGACATCACCATCGCCGACACGATCGCCGACAACGCCTCCAGCGCGCTGTTCGTGCTGGGCGCCGAGCGGGTGCGGCTCGATCAGCAGGCGCCGGTGGACGTCCAGATGGAGATGAGCGTGGACGGTGCGGTCGTCTCCAAGGGCTCGGGTGCCGCCTGCCTGGGCGACCCGCTGGCCGCGCTGGCCTGGCTGGCCACCGCCGCCCGCGACCTGGGTGATCCGCTGCGGGCCGGGCAGGTGGTGCTCTCTGGTGCGCTCGGCCCGATGGTGCCGGTCGTGCCGGGCATGCGGGTGACCGCCACGCTGACCGGCCTGGGCACGGTCTCCACCCGTTTCGGGGAGGTCTGATGCGCACCAAGGTGGCGGTGATCGGCTCGGGCAACATCGGCACCGACCTAATGATCAAAATCCTGCGGGTGTCGGCGACGCTGGAGATCGTGGCGATGGCCGGCATCGACCCGGCCTCGGACGGGCTCGCCCGGGCCGCACGGCTGGGGGTCGCCACCACCGCCGAGGGCGTCGACGGGCTCATCGCCCTGCCGGGTTTCGACGACATCGCGATCGTCTTCGACGCCACCTCGGCCGGTGCCCATGTCGCCAACGCGGCCAAGCTCGCGCCGTACGGGAAGATGCTGATCGATCTGACGCCGGCCGCCCTCGGGCCGTTCGTGGTGCCCGCGGTCGGCCTCGACCTCAACCCCGGGGTGCGCAACATCAACATGGTCACCTGCGGGGGGCAGGCCACGATCCCGATCGTCGCCGCCATCTCGCGGGTCGCCCCGGTCCCGTACGCCGAGATCGTCGCCTCCATCGCGTCGAAGTCCGCCGGACCGGGCACCCGGGCCAACATCGACGAGTTCACCGAGACCACCGCGCACGCCATCGAGAAGGTGGGCGGGGCCGGCCGGGGCAAGGCGCTGATCGTGCTCAACCCGGCCGACCCGCCGCTGATCATGCGGGACACCGTGCTGTGCCTGGTCGACGCGCCGGCACCGGGGACCCGCGCGGCGATCACGGCCTCGATCGAGGAGATGGTGAAGGTGGTCGCGGGTTACGTGCCCGGTTACCGGCTCAAGCAGCAGGTGCAGATCACCCCGATCCCCGACGGGCAGCCGGTGCACACCCTGGCCGGTGCGGCGGCGGTGACCCATCAGGTGTCGGTGTTCCTGGAGGTCGAGGGAGCGGCGCACTACCTGCCGGCGTACGCCGGGAATCTCGACATCATGACGTCGGCGGCCATTGCCGCGGCGGAGAGGATCTCGGCATGATCGACTGCACCGGAGTCAACGGAGTGTCCGTAGGGCCAGGAGAGCATGCCCGGCAGGCCCAGCGATGACGCGGGTCTTTGTGCAGGATGTGACTCTGCGGGACGGCATGCACGCCGTGCGGCACCGCATGGAGCTCGACTCGGTGGCCAAGATCGTGGGCGCGCTCGACGCCGCCGGGGTCGACGGCATCGAGGTGGCGCACGGCGACGGGCTGGCCGGCGGCAGCCTGAACTACGGGCCAGGCTCGCACACCGACTGGGAGTGGATCGAGGTCGCGGCGGCCAACATCTCGCGGGCCCGGCTGACCACGCTGCTGCTGCCCGGCATCGGCACCATCGCCGAGCTCAAACAGGCGTACGCCCTGGGGGTGCGCTCGGTCCGGATCGCCACCCACTGCACCGAGGCCGACGTGTCGGCGCAGCACATCGAGACCGCGCGCTCGCTGGGCATGGACGTCTCGGGCTTCCTGATGATGAGCCACCTGGCCCCGCCCGAGGTGCTGGCCGGGCAGGCCAAGCTCATGGAGTCCTACGGCGCGCACTGCGTCTATGTCACCGACTCGGGCGGCCGGCTGATGATGGACGGCGTCCGCGATCGGATCCGGGCCTACCGCGACGTGCTCGACCCGGCCACCGAGCTCGGCATCCACGCGCACGAGAACCTGTCGCTGTCGGTGGCCAACTCGATGGTCGCCGTCGAGGAGGGGGTCTACCGCGTCGACGCCTCGCTGGCCGGTCAGGGCGCGGGCGCGGGGAACTGCCCGATCGAGCCGTTCATCGCCGTGGCCAACCTGCGCGGCTGGGAGCACGGCTGCGATCTGTTCGCACTGCAGGACGCGGCCGAGGATCTCGTACGGCCGTTGCAGGACCGCCCGGTGCGGGTCGACCGCGAGACGCTGACGCTGGGCTACGCGGGCGTCTACAGCTCGTTCCTGCGTCACGCCGAGGCGGCCGCCGCCCGGTACGGCGTGGACGTGCGCACCATCCTCGTCGAGGTGGGCCGGCGGGGCCTGGTCGGTGGGCAGGAGGACCTGATCGTCGACATCGCGCTCGATCTGAGGACTTGACGTCCCATTAGTATGTGTCAATGCGCCGACTGTTCACGGTTCTCGGTTCCGTGCTCGCTCTGCTGTTGCCCGCTCTGGTTGTCGCGGCGCCCGCCACGGCGGCCGACGACCTGCTGGACCGTCTGACGGCGATCCCCGGCCTGACCGTCGTGTCGCGGAGCGAGCCGACCGGCTACCGGTTCTTCGTGCTCACCTACCGCCAGCCGATCGACCACAAGCATCCCGGCCAGGGCACGTACGAGCAACGGCTGACCCTGCTGCACCGGTCGCTCGACGCGCCGGTCGTGCTGGCCACCAGCGGCTACGGGCTCGCGGCCACCCCCGGCCCCGGACGCACCGAACCGACCCGGCTGCTCGACGCCAACCAGGTCTCGGTCGAGCACCGCTTCTTCACGCCGTCGCGGCCCAGCCCGGCCGACTGGTCCGACCTGACGATCTGGCAGGAGGCCAGTGACGAGCACCGGATCGTGCGGGCGCTGAAAAGCATCTACTCCACGAAGTGGATCCAGACCGGTGCCAGCAAGGGCGGCATGACGTCGGTCTACCACCGGCGCTTCTATCCGAACGACATCGACGGCGTGGTGGCCTATGTGGCGCCCAACGACTCGCTCAACGACCTCGACGGCGCGTACGACCGCTTCTTCGACACGGTCGGGGATGCGGCCTGCCGCGGGGCGCTCGACGGCGTACAGAAGGAAGCGCTGAAGCGTCGCGACCGCCTCGTGCCCCGCCTGGCGGCGCAAGCCGCCGCCAACGGCTGGACCTTCACCGGCACGATCGGGACGGCCGACCGCTCGTTCGAGATGACCGTGCTCGACACGGTGTGGGCGTTCTGGCAATACAGCTCGGCCGCCGACTGCTCGCAGGTGCCGTCGTCGAGCGCCACCGACGACGAGCTGTACGACTGGATCGACGGGGTGACCGGCTGGTCGTTCTACACCGACCAGGGCCTGGAGTTCTACTGGCCGTACTACTACCAGGCGGCGACCCAGCTCGGCTGGCCGTCGCTGCGCTTCGAGCACCTGCGCGGCCTGCGGCATCATCCGGGTCTCTACACGGCCAACTCGTCGCTGCCGCCGGAACTGCGCCGCCCGCACAACCCGCTGCCGATGATCGACGTCGACCTCTGGGTGCGCACGCTGTCGCAGCGCATGATGTTCGTCTACGGCCAGAACGACCCCTGGGGTGCCGAGCGCTTCACCCCGAGCCGCCGCGACTCGGCGCTGTATGTGGCCCCGGGCGCCAACCACGGCGCCAACATCTCCCGCCTGACCGCCGCCGACGCGGCCGAGGCCACCGCCACCCTGCGCCGCTGGGCGGGCGTGCCGGCCACGACGCTGACCCAGCGGCCGGCGGCCGACCTGCCCTTCGACGACATGCTCGACCCGCGGCGCCGCCCGTAACCGGCCGCCGCCCCGCAGTACTTCTCGCCTCGGGCCGGTTCCGTAGAGTGCCGCCGTGACTGATCATCGGCCTGGTTGTTCGTGTTGTGGCGCCCCGCTGCGATGACGTACGTCAGTGAGATGCGCGATCTGGTGGGGCACCGGCCGTTGCTGCTCGCCGCGGCCGGGGTCATCGTGGTCGGCGAATCGGGTCGGTGGCTGCTCCAGCGGCGCGCCGACGACGGTCGGTGGGGACTCATCGGTGGGGCCCTGGAGCTGGGGGAGTCCTTCGAGGACGGTGCCCGCCGCGAGCTGTTCGAGGAGAGTGGCCTGGTCGCCGGGTCGCTGCGTCAACTCGACGTGTACTCGGGTCCGGAGTTCCAGGTCACCTATCCCAACGGGGACCACGCGTACGTCGTGGGAGTGACCTTCCTGGCCGGCCGCGTGTCCGGCACTGCTGTAGCCGACGGGGTCGAAGGGGTCGAGCTGGGGTGGTTCAGGCCGGAGCGTCTCCCCGTTCTCAGTGGGTACAACGAGGTGCTGACGAACCGGGCCCGAGCGTCACTCGCCGGCCCGGAGAGGTGACGGCCGGCCCGAGGTGCATCAGCGTCGCCGTCGGCTGCTCGAACCCGATGCCAGCCGGCGCGGCTTGCGCCGTGACGTTTTTCGGTTGCTCCCACCGTGATCTGGCGGTCGAGCAGCAGCTGTATGACGCCGACCGCGTACGCGCTCAGGACGTGACCGAACGAGGCCGCGGCCACCGCTGGTATGCGATTCAGATACCGGTGCCCACCACCCGTCCCTGAGAGAGTGTTGGGTTACCTGGTGACTACTCCGGGTCTTGGTTGAGTTCGTCTTGAAGACGTCGGGCCGCTTCGGTTTCGATGGGGCCTTGCGGTTCGATGTCTTCGCCGGCCAGGCGGGCGGCCATC
>NZ_JALPVL010000021.1 GCF_023544465.1 Paractinoplanes maris
TTCCAAGACCTCCCACTGCCCGTCGGTCAGTGAGGACTCGTACGCGGGTTTACAGACACAACGACACACACGTGATCTTCGCTGACATCGTTACCGAAGATCACACCGAGGTATCACAACACTCTCTGAGAGGACGTCTCAGCCTCGCTCGGACGCCAGTCTCGCTCCGAAGCCGATCATGGCGAAGCCGGTGATGCCGTCGAGGCCGCGGCGGACCGGCTTGCGCGTGAGTACGGACCGGGCCTGGTGCAGGCCCGCTGTCACGGCGAGCAGATAGGTCAGCGACACCAAGGCATGGGTGGTCGCATACAGGCCGGTGGCGAGGACCCCGGATTCCGGTGTCAGAAATTGCGGCAGGACCGCCAGATAGAACACGAGGACCTTGGGATTGGTGATGTTGGAGAGGAAGCCCTGCCGCCAGCCACGGTGGCCGGTGACGGGGCCGGGAGCCGCATACCGGCCGCGCAGCGCCTGCCACAGCAGCCGGCCGCCGAGGTAGGTCAGATAGGCGGCGCCCAGCCATTTCACGGCTTGGAACACCGGCTGTGCGGTCACGATGAGCGCGCCCAGTCCCGCTACGGCGGCCACGCCCTGCACGGCGTTGGACGATGCGACCCCGGCCGCGCACCACATGCCGCGGGACCGGCCGCCGGAGAGGGTGTTGCCGACCACCACGGCGAAGTCGGGCCCGGGTATGAGCACCACCGCGGCGGCGACCAGCAGATAGGTTGTGTAGCCCGTCCAGTCCATCGGCCCACGCTAGGCCGATGGGGCCGGTCGGGGCTGGCGGGAAACGGACCTGACGTTCGCGGTGGCCGAGCGACCGCTCAGCCGGCGGCGGTCAGGGACCAGCGGCGGGCCAGGGCCGTCGCGCCGAAGAAGGCGGCCAGGACGATTGCCGCCTCGGTGCTGATGGCGGCCGGGGTGAGGGCGAAGTCCATCGCCCGGCCGGCGGCGGCTGCGGCCAGGATGGCGGCGCCGAACGCGGGCGGCAGCAGCAACGTCATCCGGGCCGCGGTGTGCCGGATCCGGGGCACGTCGCGCAGGGCGATGCGGACGCTCAGGACCGCACCGGCCACCACGACCGCCACGACGCCGCCGTAGAAGACGCCGGCGGCGAGCCAGATCGGCACGCGGGTGCCCCGAGGCAGGTCGAACGCGGCCACGAAGACCTGGTGGAGGCCGGCCACGAGGGCGTAACCGGCGACGAGGGCGACCACCGCGCCGGCACCGGCGACGCCGAGGATCGTGCCGTAGCGCGGCGCGGCCCGCTCCACGCCGGACTCCTCGGCCAGGCTGCGGGCGAAGCCGGCCGGGTCGGCTCCCAGCAGGTCGGCCGGACTCAGGCCGTCGGCGCCGGCGGCTTCGAGCTCGGCCCGCAGGTCGGTGGCCAGGGAGACCCGGTCGCGGCGGTGCACGCCGAGGGTGCGCCACTCGCGGTCGGCGGTGGCCAGGACGCTGTCGATGGCTGATCCGGACGTGGTCATCGCTTGTCTCCTGGTGGTGGGGCGTGGACGTCGATGGTCGCGTTGACGACGCCGGCGAACTCGGTCCACTGCCGGCGCCAGGCGGTCAGTCGCTGGTGGCCGGTGTCGGTGAGCCGGTAGACCTTGCGGGGCGGGCCGGTCGGGCTCGGCTGCCGCATGTCGGCGACCAGGCCGAGGCGGTGCAGCCGGGTGACCAGGGGGTAGACGGTGCCGTAGCTGACCGGTCCGAAGCCCGCGGTGTCGAGGCGGCGGACGAGCTCGTAGCCGTGGGCGGGCTCCCCGGCCAGCAGCGCGAGCAGACACATGTCGAGGCAACCGCGCAGGAGCTGAGCCTGGCGTTCGGCGGCCTCGTCCGTCGCTATCATGCGCCACATAATAGGTGAGCTATTAGGTGGTGTCTAATAGCGGTTTCCGGCCATCGCCGGGCGGAGGCTGGCATGCTCGGCTGATGCGTCAGTGCCTGGCCCTTTCCGCCACCGCGGTGGTCGTGCTGACAGCGGTCGTGCTGACAGCCGGCTGCGGGACGGAGCCGGCCGGAAAGAGCACGCTCCCCAGCCCCTCGTCCGTCGTCCCGTCCCCGCCGATCGCGTCGAGCGCGGATCCGGTGCCGTCCCCGCCGATCAGGTCGACGGCGGGACCGGTGCCGTCGACGGCGGCGCCGGTGAAGACCGGGAGAGCGAGCAGCGGGTGGGAGATCACCGTGTACTACACCGCGGTGGAGAAGTTCCATGACGGGGAGCCGACGGACGTCACCGGGTGCCGGAAACTGGACTGTGCCGACGGGGACGACGACCTGGGCAGCTATCCGGAGGACTTCGTCCAGGCCGTGCGGGACGAGGGCACCGGGCTCACCGGCTCCGGGCGGTATCTGAACTGGTCGTACGACATCGGGTTCTGGCTCGACTCGGCGCCCCGCAGTTCGGACGGCCGGCGGCTCACGCCGTTCGTCTCGGCCGCGGCCGACCCGGAGGTGCTGCCGCACGGCACCCGCTTCACCATCGCGGACTGCGGGCGCCGGGAGGACGCGCCCGCGAAGACCTGCGCGGCGTTGCGCCGGGGGGCCTGGCTGGTCACCGACGAGTTCACGCCCGGGCTCGGCGGGAACCGGCACCTCGACGCCTACATCGGCCCCGAGACCGGCCGGGACTTCACCGACTCGGACTGGTACGTCACGCTGAAGGGTGCTCGACTGACGATCGGCTGAGTCGTGCCCTAAAGGTCGAGGACCACGTCGCCGCGGGGGTGGCTGGAGCAGATCAGCACGTTGCCCGCGGCGGGCGGGTCGACCGGGTCGGTCGAATAGGTGACCTCGCCCGACAACAGGCCGGACTCGCAGTTGTGGCACACCCCGACGCGGCACGACCAGCGGACCGGGACGTCGCACGCCTCGGCCAGGTCGAGCAGGCTGGCCGTCCCGGCGGGCCAGGGCACGGTCAGGTCGCTGCGGGCGAACGACACCGCGGGGCCGGTGCCCGGCTCGCCGGCCGGCGGGTGCGGGGCGCGGCCCGGTGTCGCGCCGATGCCCGGGGTCAGGCCGGGCTGCGACCCGAAGATCTCGGTGTGGATGCGACCGGCCGGCACGCCGGTCTCGACGAGCGCCGCGGTGACGTCGGTGAGGAAGGCCGCCGGCCCGCACAGGTAGGCGTCGCCGCCGGCCGGCAGCTCGAGCGTCCGCAGGAGCTCCGCCGTCAGGTGGCCGGCGCCGTCGTAGTCGTGGCCCAGCCGGTCGTCCGGGCCGGGCCGGCTCAGGCAGACGTACGAATGAGCCCGCGGCAACCGGGCCAGCAGAGCGGCCGCCTCGGCCGCGAACGGTCGCTCCTGACCGTTGCGGGCGGCCTGCACCCACCACACCTCCCGGTCCGAGCCGTGCGTCGCGAGGGCGTGGAGCATGGCCAGCACCGGTGTCGCGCCGACGCCCCCGCTGATCAGCAGGATCGGGCCCGACCCACCCGGTGGCAGGGTGAACGTGCCCCGGGGCGCGGCCACGTCGATCAGGTCGCCGGGGTGCAGGTGCGTGTGCAGGTAGGCACCGGCCCGGCCGTGTGGCTCCTGCTTGACGCTGATCCGGTATTCCGGGTCACCCGGCTCGCCGGACAGGGAGTAGCTGCGGACGAGCGCGGGCTGAAGCCGTACGGTCAGGAACTGGCCCGGCAGAGCGGCGGGCAGCGGTGCGCCGCCCGGGTCGGCCAGCCGGATCGAGGTGATGGTCGAGCTCTCCGGCACGATCGCGGTGACCTTCAGCGTACGGAATCCGGCCCACGCCGGCGGCGGTGACTCCGCCACCAGGCCCGCGTTGCCGGTGCCCGACGCCGGCTGGTCGAGGATCGCGCGGAACGACCCCTGCCAGCCGGGGCTCAGCGCCGGGATGCGCAGCGCCCGCTCGATCTGCTCGCGGGGATGGCCGGGCAGGTAGAGCAGGGCGTCGATGTCGGCCACGGTGAGCGCCTCGGGGCCGTCGGCCACCTGGACGATGTCGTCGCCGGCCCGTACCTCGCCCTCCTCGAGCACCCGGAAGTAGAAGCCCGGCCGGTGGTGCTGGACGAGCAGGGCCGGCATCCGCGGATCGTCCATCCGGATCCCGACCCGGTAACAGGTGACCCGCGGCTGGGTCACCTCGAACAGCGCCCCGCCGATCCGGTAACGGTCGCCGACGCGGACCTCGTCGTCGGCCAGACCGTCGACGGTGAAGTTCTCGCCGAACTGCCCGTCCGTGAAGTCGTCACGGCCCAGGAACTCCTGCCAATACCGGTACGAGTCGAGCTGGTAGACGAAGACGGCCCGCATCTCGCCGCCGTGGCCGCCGAGGTCCCCCTGCCCGTCCCCGTCGATGTTGAGCCGTCGCACCATGGCCGGTCCGTCGACCGGCGCCTTCCAGATCCCGGTGTGGACCGTCCGGCCCCGCCAGCGCACGTCCTGGGGCAGCCCGACATTCACCGATCGCAGCGTCGCCATCCCCTCATGGTCCACCCACCGCGGGCCGATGTCGGCTTCCGGACCGGCGCGATCGGTATCCGATCGGCCACGCCGTCCTCCTACCGATGACGAACTGCGAGAACGGAGCAGCCCGATGGCGGTGGACAGAACGGAATGGGACGGGTCGTGGCAGATGCCGGCCGAGTTCTCCCCGGGCGCCGGCCCGCACGCGGAGGCGGGCCGCCCCGCGGGTGAGGCGGTCGCCACGGCACCCGACCTGGTGGCCGACTCGGTGATCTCGCCGCCGTTGCGCGAGCGGATGGCCCTGGGGGACGGCTTGATCGGCGTCACGATCGAGCTGCGCCTGCGCTACGACGGCGGCCTGGCCGGGGCCACCGACCGGGTACGCGAGATGCTGCGCTGGATCCGGCCGGCCGCCGCGGAGACCGCGATCGTGCTCAACGGATACGTGACGGTGGCGCTGACCGCCGCGGAGATCCGGATGCTGGTAAGCCTCGACGCCGAGTCGGCGCTGGAGTCCGCCGGCCCGTCGACCGAGATCGTCCGGGCCGCGCGGGACGCGATCCACCGCCTGTGGCCCAATTTCGGGACCACGGCCCTGATCACCCGGTCGATCGTCACGACGAAGTGCCAGGCCGTGCACCGCTCGTTCAACGCCACCGGTCGCGGCATCGTCTGGGCCGTGCTCGACTCCGGCATCGACGGCGACCACCCACACTTCCGGCAGCACAAGAACCTCGTCGGGATGCCGCACAAGTCGTTCGTCGACGCGGACGACGCCCTGGCCCTGCGCGACGAGGCCGGGCACGGCACCCATGTGGCGGCCATCCTGGCCGGCGAGCAGATCGCCGAGGGCGACAAGCAGCTGACCGCCTCGGTCGCCTACTGGGACGACTCCGGCTCCGGGAAGCTGAGCTCGCGCGAGACGACGTTCGCCTCGATCTGCGGCATGGCGCCGGAGTGCAAGCTGTTGTCCTGCAAGGTGTTGCGCCCGGACGAGACCGGCGATCTGACCGGCCTGATCGCCGCCCTGCAATACATCGCCGAGCTCAACAACGGCGGCAAGGACCTGCAGGTGCACGGGGTGAACATCTCGGTCGGGCACCCCTTCGACCCGAGCTGGTTCGCGGCCGGGCTCACCCCGGTCTGCCGCGAGGTGGACAACCTGGTGCGCTCCGGGGTCGTGGTGGTCGTGGCCGCCGGCAACAGCGGGTACGGATACGCCCAGGACCGCCGGCTCCAGCCGATCCGGCTCGGCTTCGACATGACCATCAACGACCCGGGCAACGCCGCGCTGGCCCTCACCGTGGGCTCGACCTCGTCGTCGCCCCACTCGACCGGGGTGTCGTACTTCTCCTCCAAGGGCCCCACCGGTGACGGCCGCCTGAAGCCGGATCTGGTGGCACCCGGCGAGCGCATCATCAGCGCCGCCTCGGGGGCTCTGCTGGCCACCGCCCAGGGCGTGTCATCGGCCGCGACGTACGCCGAGAACACCGGTACGTCGATGGCCGCCACGCACGTGTCGGGGGCGGCCGCCGCGTTCCTCTCGGTGCACCGCGAGTTCATCGGGCGGCCCGACGCCGTCCGCGAGGCGTTGCTCTCCACCGCGACCGACCTCGGCCGGGCCCGCACCTTCCAGGGCGCCGGCCTGGTCGACGCCATGCGCGCCATCCAATCCGTCTGACCGGCCACCAAGGAGTACCGATGCGACTTCCCTGTACCGCGGTCGAGTTCACCACGTCCGGCGACCCGGCCGACCCCCGCCAGATCGCCGCCGCCGTCACCTCGATCGGCGCGGTCACCGACGTCCTGCTCGTCTCGCACGGCTGGAACAACGACATGCCCCGCGCCCAGCGGTTGATCGACGAGCTCAGCGACAACGTCGACACCAGCCTGTCCGGCCGCTTCGCCGGTCGTTCGCTGGCCGTGGTCGGCCTGCTGTGGCCGTCGAAGCAGTGGGGCAGTGACGAGGACGACACGGCCGGCGGCGGGCTGTCCGCCGTCGACTCGACGGCCGAGCTCAAGGGCGCCATCCGGGCGGCGGTGGAGGATCCGGCCGCCGCCGAGGCCTTGCTGAAGCTCGCTGACAGCCTCAACGAGTCGGAGAGCGCGCAGGCGGAGTTCCTGTCCGTCCTGCGGGGACAGCTGCCGCTGCCCGAGGCGGTGGCCGACGACGACGCCGCGCCGGTCACCCTGCGCGCCGGCGACACCGGCGCGGTGTTCGGCGCGGCCGGTGACGCCGTGGTCGAGGCGGCCGTCCGGCCGGTGACCGTGCCGGACAACGCCGGACCGCCGAGCGCCTCGCCCTTCGACACCCTGCCCGACCCGCTGGCCGGGGCCGGCTCCGGCAGCACCGGCCTGCTCGATCTCATCAAGAAGCCGGTCCGGGCGGCCACCGAACTGCTGAACGTCACGACGTTCTACCGGATGAAGGAGCGCTCCGGTGCGGTCGGCTCGCGGGGCGTCGTCCGGCTGCTCGAGGCGATCGACGCGGCGCCCCACGACGTGCGGGTGCACCTGGCCGGTCACTCCTTCGGAGCTCGGGTGGTCGCCATGGCGGCCGCGACGACAACCACACCGATCGCCTCGGTCTCGTTGCTGCAGGGCGCTTTCAGCCATCGCGGGCTGGCGGTGGGCGGCGGGTTCCACCGGCTGATGAGCGGTCCGCAGCTGCGCGGGCCGGTGATCGTCACGCACACGCACAACGACCGGGCGGTGCGCCTGGCCTACGCGGTGGCCTCCCGGCTGGCCAAGCAGAGCTCGTCGGGCATGGGCGATGCCGGCGACCCGTACGGTGGTCTCGGAGCGAACGGCGCGGTCGGCACGGCCGAGGCGGTCGCCGGCACGCTGGGCGACCGGAACGCGAGCTACCTGTTCGCCGCCCGCAAGGTGCACAACCTCAAGGCCGACAAGTTCGTGGCCAACCACTCCGACGTCACCAACCCAGCCGTCGCCAACGCCGTCGCCACCGCGGTGGCGGGCTGAAAGGCCCGTCGTTCGCCGCCACGTGCGGGTGCCGGCCAGGGCCCGCACAAGGCCACGGGCCGGCACCGGGCCAAAGCTGCCATCGCTGCCGAGCGGGTGTCCGTAACCTTCTGTCATGTCCTCAGACGCATTTCAGTTGGTCGATCTGGAGAAGAGGCGCCTCGCGGCTCTGGTGTCCGCTGACGCGGACACGCTGGAGGCTCTGCACGCCCCCGAATTCGTGTTGGTCCATCCGGGCGGCGGAGTCTGGTCCAGGCGGCATTACCTCGACGGCGTCCTGAGCGGCGCCATCGACTACCGCCGCTTCGAGGCGGTCTCCACCATCGAGGTCCTGCGCGACGGCGGCCTCGCCGTCCTGCGGTACCGCTCAGCGATGGACATCCACGTCCGGGGCCAGGAACCCGGCCCGCTGGAGTGCCGGCACATGGACTGTTACCGCGCCGCCCCCGACGGGAGCCGGTGGTGGGCGGTCTGGTCGCAGGCGACCGAAATCCGGCACACGCAGTAGCGAACGGCCATCCGCCTCGGTGACCATCGCGTCCTACCGGGCCCCGTTCGCCTTCGTCAGCGTTCCACCCGCGGCGCAACCATCAACTTCGGGATCAGTGTTGAACTGGTGCCACCAAAGGGCGACGCGCCGGCCGAGATCTCCGCGTCGGATTTCGTGGAGACTACTGGTGATTCCGACGGCGGCAATACCCAGAAGCGCGACACCGTAGATCGGGTTGCCGGATCTCAGAATGGCCGAGCCGAGGACCACGGTGCCCAGTCCGACACCCAGTTGCGCGACGTGAACGACGTCGAGTCTCCCGTGCAGCAGGCCGAAACCGGAAACCACCACGAGCGTCCCGTGGCTGACGAAGATGCAGCCGAACAGGAGGAGGCCTCCACCGATCTGGGAGGCACCGATGATGAGGGAGGCGACGCCGATACCGATGAGCCCCAGCCCGTGCCAGCTGTAGCGCTCCTTCGTCCACCCCAGGCCGGACAAGGTGGTTGCCACGCCGCCCACGACAAGTCCGGATCCCTGGGCGAGCGCACCTCCGGCTGTCACGGTCAAGCCGAGCATGGCCATCGCGCCGCCCAATCCGATGACGCCGGGGCCAGGGCGCAGGGCGCCGAGAGCCAGCCACGCCAACACCACCCCCGCGGCGCCGAGGGCGGTCAGGGCGAGGCTGTGGACGTTCACCATTCCGGGCCGGCCCTCGATGAGGAGAGAGTCCGATGTGATGACGATGGTGGTCAGCCCGATGCCGACAGTCGCCGCACCCAGCAGTATGCGGGCGGCGGTCTCCTCCCGGCGGGGTATGAGGACTGCTCCTGCGGTGAGCAGGGCGGCGAACGCGGCGCTCCACGAGCGGATCGCGGCCGGCCCCAGCAGAACCAGAAAACTGGCCACCAGGGCAAGCGTCAGCAGGATCCTGATCGACCAGCGCGCAACGGGAGATCCGGGCCGGCGATGCAACCAGGAAGAGACGGCCAGAACGGCGCCCACCGACATCGCTGCGATCACGATCCGCCAGCGGTAGTCGCCGCTGAGAATATTGATACTCAGTCCACCGGTGACCGAACTACCGAGCAGCATTCCGGATACCTTCCCGCGCCAATCCAACGGTGCGGGTCGCGAACTGTCGTCGTTTTCCACCGTCCGATGATGAGGTGGACCCGAGATCGGGTCCAGCGATCGCGCTGTCCGCAATATGACGGATCACATCGAGCACGGCTGATTCCGGTGCCGGCCCGCAGGTGGCAGCGGACCGGCACAGCTGCGGTTGTCCGGTCGCGCAGGCGTGGGTGCGCTCCCAGGGGCACTCGGGCAAGGGGCTGGACAGCAAGGTCAACGGGATGAATGCTGAGCTCGTGGGCGCGACCGGGGGGCGGCGGCTCGTCGGGCGGGACGACGAGTTGAGAGTGCTGTTCCGGCAGCTCGACGGCGTCGACGGGCGAGGCCGCGCGATCGGGCTGCTCGGGCAGCCCGGGGTGGGCAAGAGCGCGCTGCAGGCCGAGGCGGTCGAGCACGCCCGGTCGCTCGGGTTCACTGTGCTCATCGCGCGGGGCAGCCAGTCGGAGACGCACCTGCCCTATGCCGGTCTGCACCAGGTGGTCCGGCCCCTTCTTCCGTACGCCGATCGGCTGCCCGCCCTGCAGCGCGACGCCCTCCTGGGCTGTTTCGCGATGAGCGAGTCCGCCGAGACGAACCCGTTCTTCACCTACCTGGCCGTCCTCGAGCTGCTCGTCGACGCGGCCACCCGGGCGCCCGTGCTCGTCTGCCTCGACGACCTGCAGTGGCTCGACCAGCCCTCGATCGACGCCCTGGCCTTCGTCACCCGCCGGATCGTCGGCGAGCGGGTCATCGTGCTGTGCACGTCGCGGTCCGAGTCACGGCCGTTCTCCGATGCCCCGACCATGCAGTGGCTGGAGCTGGACGGCATCGACGAGCCCGCCGCGGCCACCCTGCTCGACGAGCGGGCGCCCCAGCTGACCCCGGCGGTGCGGGACCGCGTGCTCGGGCAGGCCGGTGGCAACCCGCTGGCCCTGCTGGAGTTCGCCACCGCGCTGGAGTCGGGCCGCTACGCGTGGACCGAGTTCGACGAGGACCTGCCGATGACCACCCGGCTCGAGCGGGCGTTCGCCGCGCGCGCCGAGGATCTCGCCCCGGCCGTGCGGGCCGTCCTGACCGTGGCCGCGGTCGACGACGGCGACGACATCAACGACGTCCTCGCGGCCGCACAGGTCCTGCACGGCTCGCCCCTCGATCGGCTGTCGACCCAGCCGGCCTTCGAGCACGGTCTGCTGACCGTGGCCGGCGAGCATTACCGGATCGCCCATCCCCTGGTCGGCTCGGCGCTGCGGCGGGCCATGCCCGCGACCGTCCGCCGGCGGGCGCACAAGGCCCTGGCCGGTGTGCTGGGCGCCCACCCCGACCGGGCGGTGTGGCACCGGGCCTCCGCGGTGTCCGGCCGCGACGAGCAGGTCGCGGCCGAGCTGGAGCAGGCGGCCGGCAACGCCCAGCGCCGGGGCGCGATCGCCTCGGCCGCCGCCTGGCTGGAACGGGCCGCCGCGCTGAGCCCCGACCCGGGGTCGCAGGCGGCCCGGCTGATCAGCGCGGCCGAACTCGGCTATCAGCTGGGCCGGTTCAGCCAGGTCGAGCAGATCAAGGCGCAGCTCACCGGGATGACGCTGCGGCCCCGCGACCGGTCCCGGCTGAGCTGGCTCGAGGGCGTCTTCCACGACGGCTCGACCGGGGAGCCCGCGGAGGTGCGGCACCTGATCGAGATGGCCCGCCTGGCCATCGGCGGCAAGGATTTCGACCTGGCCATGCAGCTGCTGGTCGGCGCGGCCCGGCGGGTCTGGTGGCGCGATCCCGGCGCGGCTGTGCGGCACGACATCGTCGTGGTCGCCCGGCAGGTGGGGGTGCCCGAGGACGACGCCCGGCTGCTGGCCATCTTCGCGCTCTGCGAGGCGCACGAGCTGGGGCCGATGGTCATCGACCATCTGTCACGCTGGCCCGAGGATGCCGGCGGGCGACCCGACCTGGCCGGCCTGCTGGGCATCGCGGCGTTCTGCACGGGCGACTTCCGCCGGGCCGTCGCCTTCCTGTCCACGCCCATCCAGGAGTTGCGGGCGCAGGGCCGGATGAGCCTGCTGGCCGAGGCGCTGGCCGTCCGCGGCTGGGCCGAGATCTATCTGGGGGCGTTCGACGCGTCGAGCTCGTCCGACGAGGCCATGCGGCTGGCCGACGAGACCGGCCAGTCCATGTGGGCGGCCACCGCCCGCATCGCCGTGGCCCTGATCGAGGCCGTGGGCAAGGGCTGGGAGGGCCCGCACCAGCTGCTCTCGGAGGCCGAGCACATCGCGTTGCGCACGCCCAACGCCGATTCCTCCTTGCTGGCCGGCGTGCAGCTGGCCAGGGGCATCGCCGAGCTCGGGGCGAACCGGCACGAGCAGGCGTACGGGGAGCTGCGCCGGGTGTTCGTGCCGGCCGACCCGGCCTACCAGCGGGTGCAGCGGGTGTGGACGCTCAGCTATCTGGCCGATGCCGCTGTCCACACCGGCCGCCTCGACGAGGCGCGGGCCCTGCTGGCCGGGGTCGAGCAGATCGCGGGCGACTCACCGGCGACCGGCTCCACCCTCGCCCTGGAGTATTCGCGGGCGGTGCTGGCCGACCGTGACGCGGCCGAGCCGCTCTTCCGGGCCGCGATGGACGGCGCCGCGGCCCGGCTGCCCTGGCATCTGGCCCGGGTCGAGCTGGCCTACGGCTCGTGGCTGCGCCGCCAGCGCCGCGTCGTCGAGTCGCGGGAACCGCTGCGGGCGGCGCGGGCCGCGTTCGACGCGGTCGGCGCGCGGGCCTGGGCCGAACGAGCCGATCAGGAGATCCGTGCGACCGGCGAGCGCGGATGGCAGCCGACCTCGAACCCGCGCGAGCAGCTCTCGCCGCAGGAGAGCCAGATCGCCGAGCTGGCCGCGCGGGGCCTGTCCAACCGCGAGATCGGTCAGCGCCTGTTCCTGTCGCACCGGACGGTCAGCTCGCACCTCTACCGGATCTTCCCGAAACTCGGCGTCTCGTCCCGCAATCAGCTGGCCACCGCCCTGCTCTCGCAGTCAGGTGACGCTAGAGGTGTCGCCGGGGATCCCGGGTGACGCAGTCTTCGCACTGAAGTCCCGGCGCCGCCCGCCGTCCTAGCGTCGTTGTCGACTGCTGGGGCGTTCGGCGCCCAGCTCGCATCGAGCGGAGACAAGCGTGGCGACGCCCGTCCTCTTCATTCACGGCCTCTGGCTGCACGCCTCGTCCTGGGAGCCCTGGATCCAGGTCTTCTCGGACGCCGGCTACGAACCGCAGGCCCCCGGCTGGCCCGGCGACGGCGACACGGTCGAGGCCTCGCGGGCCGCCCCCGGGGCGATCGGCGACCACGGCATCGACGACGTGGTGGAGCACTTCGCCGGCCTCATCGACCGGCTGCCGTCGCCGCCGATCCTGATCGGGCACTCGTTCGGCGGGATGATCGCCCAGAAGCTGCTCGGGCAGGACCGGGCGCTGGCCGCCGTCGCCATCGACGCCGCCCAGATCAAGGGCGTTCTCCCCCTGCCTCTGTCAGCCCTCAAGGCCACCTTGCCGGTGTTCAAGAATCCGGCCAACCGGCACCGGGCCGTCTCGTTGACCGCGGAGCAGTTCCGGTTCGCCTTCGCCAACGCCGTCGACCAGCAGGAGTCGGATCAGCTCTTCGAGCGGTGGACGATCCCCGCCCCGGGCAAGCCGCTGTTCGAGGCGGCCGCGGCCAACTTCAGCCCGCACTCGCCGGCCAAGGTCGACACCGGCAACCAGACCCGCGGGCCGCTGCTGCTGATCGCCAGTGGCCAGGACAACACCGTCCCCGAGTCGGTGACCCGGGCGACCCTCAAGCAGTACCGGCACTCCGAGGCCGTCACCGACATCAGGACCTTCCCGGACCGGGGACACTCGCTGACCATCGACTCGGGCTGGCGTGAGGTCGCGGACGTCAGCCTGGCCTGGCTGAAGGACCAGTCGCTGTGAACCTCGGCCTGGCCGGCCGGTCGGCGGTGGTCACCGGGGCCAGCCGGGGGATCGGGCTCGCCGTGGTGCAGGCGCTGCTCGGGGAGGGAGCCCGGGTCACCGCCGGCGCCCGTACGGCCACCGCGGAGCTCAGCGCCCTGCCCGGCGCGCTCGTCGTCCTCGACGACCTCACCACCGCGGCGGGCTGCCAGCGCCTGGTCGACCAGGCGGTGGCCCGCTTCGGCGGCATCGACATCCTGGTCAACAACGTCGGCGGTGTGCACCCCAGCACCGACGGCTTCCACGAGGTCACCGACGCCGACTGGCAGTGGGCGCTGGACGTCAACCTGATGTCGGCCGTCCGGGCGACCCGGTCCGCCCTGCCGCATCTGCTGCGCAGCGCCCCCTCGGCCATCGTGACGGTCTGCTCGGTGAACGCGTCGCTGCCCGACCCCGGGGTGATCGACTACAGCGCGGCCAAGGCGGCCCTGCGCAGCTTCAGCAAGTCGCTGTCGAAGGAGCTCGGGCCGTCCGGGGTCCGGGTCAACACGGTCAGCCCCGGACCGGTCGAGACCGCGCTGTGGCTCGGCCCCGGCGGCGTCGCCGAGACCCTGGCCAAGGCGCGCGGCCTCGACCCGGCCGCGGTGCGGGCGGCCGCGGTGGCCGGTACCGCGACCGGTCGCTTCACCCGCCCGTCCGAGGTGGCCCAGCTGGTTCTGCTGCTCGCCGCCGAGACCGCCGGCAACGTCACCGGAACCGACGTCCTGATCGACGGCGGCCTGGTCACCAGCCTCTGATCCGTCGCTCCCCTCTCTTCGCGGCGGAGGCTGGTGGGGGAGCGACCACGAGACCAGGAATGCCTCGGCGGGCCCGGCGGGTCAGTTGCTTGTGGACGCTGTGTTCGGGGATGCAGTGTTCGCGTCGACGTGGGGTGCGCGAGCGTCGGTGCGGCTGCGGAGCAGTGCGATGGCGACCGCGAGTTGCCAGATGACGATGGTGTAGACGGAGCCGCGTTCGATGGCACCCGAGGGCAGGCCGGCATCGAAGGTGAGGAAGAGAGCGGTTACGGAGACCAGGCCGACTGCTCCGAGGACGATGCTGGTGAGGCCGATCAGTCGCGTCCGGGGAGTCTTTCGCCAGTGGAGGCCCAGGACGAGCGCGAGCACGTTCCCGCCGAGGATCGCCAGCGTTGCTCCGGTGAAGTGCAGGGCGAGCGTGCCGTTCTGCTGCGCCTGCAGGGAACCGTGGAAGGTTCCGACCAGGATGTAGCCGATCATGGTCACGATCCCCGTCACGGCGGTGAAGGTGCGGGACCGCCCGCTGATCGTCCGCGACAGCAGCACTGTGGCGATTCCGAAGAGGAGTCCCTGAATGATGAATCCGGAGTTCATGACGACGTGCAGGGGCGAGTCGAGCTCGCGGCCCTGGAACACGCCCGCCGTTGCGGATCCGAGGTCGCTGATCCAGTTGTCGGCGTAGCTGTAGCTGGGCGACTTCCACGCCGCGGCCGTGATCGCTTCGGCGGCGAGATAAATCACCGCGCCCACAAGGAAGGCGGCAGCGGCGAGGGGACGGAGCTTGCTCATGATGTGTGCCTTTCCGTAGAGGTGACTGAGTGGTCAGTCACCTCGGTGGCCGGACGTCGTTCGAACCAGAGGTGGGCCAGGACGATCAGGGCCAGGGAGGCCACGAGCGTCCGGCCGCTGACGGCGGCGGCGAGCAGGCCGAGCAGGAGTGGGGCCACGATGCCGGTGGTGATCCGTGAGATCGTCCTCGGCAAGTCGGAACTGTGGCTGGCGACGCCGGTGACCACGCCGAGGGTGAAGTAGGCCGCAACCGCGCCGCACAGCAGCCAGCGCCCTCGGTCGGGTAGTGGTTCGGAGCCGTGCCCGACCACCAGGGAGAGCGGCCCGGCAATGGTGGCGACGACGCCGGTGACCAGGCAGTGCAGGCCGAGGGCGGCGCGGGCGGGGATCCGGCCGGCGCGCAGGTGCGGCAGGCCGGCGTATCCGAAGACGACGGACAAGCCGAACATGCCGGCCAGCAGGATGAAGGACGCGATCGCCGTGGCCAGCAGGCCGAAGTCGTACCGCGCCTCGCCGGCCGCGGCAACGATCTGCACCACCGATTCGCCCAGCACGATGATGACGAAGAGTCCCAGCCGCTCGGACAGGTGGGCCGGATCGACCGAGACCCCGTAAATGACCGGTCCCGTGCCCCGTGGTCCTGACCGGCGCCCATGACTTTTCTGCGCGGTGAGGTACGACTGGACCCGCTGGAGCATCCTGCTGCCGGACAGGACCAGGATCAGCAGCAGGTCGAGGCCGATCCCGGTGGCCCAGAGCGCGAGCTTCCCGTGTTCGCCGACCCAGAGCGACGCGACCCAGGGCAACAGCCCTGCCGAGTACTGCACCACCGGGAAGTCCAGCAATACCGCGCCGCGTTGCCACGACTTGGATCCGTAGACGCGGGTAGCGATGTAGGCGATGGCGAAGACGTTGAGCGGAAGGAGGTCGCCGCCGTGCCCCAGCACGGTGTGCGCCACGCCGGGCACGGACGCGGCCATGGTCCCGAGGCCGAACATGCCGACCATCAGCCGCAGCACGCGGGTCTGGCCGGCGGCGACGTTGCCGTACAGCATGAACGTCGTCCAGGACAGCCACAGAGCCAGGAACAGCAGCGCGTAGAGACCGAGCGTCGCGGCGTCCAGGTCAGGCCCGAGCACGTGGGCCAGCGCGGCCACACCGGCCACCGCCACGAGGTCGAAGAACAGCTCGGCCCAGCTCGCGTGCCGCTCGATCCTGGTGTCTTGCGGTTCTTCGCCGATGTTCACCATCAGTGGCCGCCAGGCGGAGATGTCCGGGCGAGACTGGTGGCGTCGGCGGTGAGGTCGCGCAGGCCGCGGTCGAGAAAGTTGATCATCCAGGTGAAGCTGTCGTCGATGGAGGCGTCGATCTGGAACCCGCCGGCTGCTTCCTGGGTCGAGAACCCGTGCAGGGCGCTGCGGAGCATTCGCAGGGCGTGGATCTCCTGACCGGAGTCCAGGTGGTAGCCGCGCAGCATGGCCGCCCAGGAGGCGACGACCCGCTCGACGGCGGGGATGATCGGGTCGTCGGGTCCGGTCGGGCGGGCCGCCGCAGCATCGGCGGTCGCGTACTGGCCGGGGTGTTCCAGCACGTAGGTCCGCATCGCCTGCGCGCCCGCGGCGAGGGCGTCGGTGCCGGCCCGGCCCTGGATGGCGTCGCGTATGGCGTCGGCGAACTCGGCCATGGCCCGGACCGCGATGCGGTGGACCAGATCGGCCTGGCTGGTGACGTGTTTGTAGAGCGCGGGGGTCTTGACTCCCAGCCGTTCGGCGAGCAGGCCCATGGTGAGGTTCTCGAAGCCGATCTCGTCGATCAGGCCCGCCGCGGCCTCGGTGACCGACAGCGGGGTCAGCCCGGCCCTAGGCATGCGCCAGCGTCCGGTCGAGGAAAGGCCGGGCCAGCGCGAGAACCTGATCCGGTGTCTGCACGTGCGGGTAGTGACCGGCACCCTCGATGACGGCGAGCTCACCAAGGCCCTCGGGCAGATCAGCGATGATCTTCTCGCCCTCGGCGCGAGGATCAGCCCAGTCGGGGTCGAGGCTGCCCTCGATGACCAGGACCGGGCAGGTGACGTTGGCCAGCTGCGCGCCGGCGTCGCTCGGGCTGGTTTTGCACATGGCCTGCAGGACCTTCATCCGGCCGGGCTCGGTCAGCTTCGCCGCGATACGCGTCAGCTCGGCGTCCCAGTCGGCGGGCTTGACCGGATATGCCACGTCGAGGTACTTCTTCCAGCCGGCCAGGCTTCCCCGGACCATGACCTGAGCCATCTGGGTGTAACCGCTCCGGAATCGCTTCACCCGCATCAACCCGCCGAGATCGAAGGGTTGGACGCGGGTGAAGGGCGCCAGCTCGATGACGCCGTTGATCAGATCGGGCGCGGTGGCCGCCGCGATGGTCGCCGCGCCGCCGCTGATCGACTGGCCGATGATCACGGCGGGGCCCCCGAGGTGGCGCACGACGGCGACCAGGTCGCCCGCGATGCCCGTGCGGCTGTAGCCGTCCCAGCCGAGGCTGGAGTCGCCGCAGCCGCGGATGTCGACGTTGGCCACCCGGTATCCGGCGCCGGCCAGGGCCGGAGCGAGAAAGCGGTAGGAGTGCCGACTGTCGCCGATGCCGTGCGCCAGAACCACCAGAGGGCCCCGCCCGGACACCTCATAGGCGAGGTTGTTGCCGGCGATGCTCAAGTACTCGGTCATGACGACCTCCACAGGCTTGGTTAACGACGCTAACTTGAGGTTAGCGGCGTTAACCACGCGCGTCAATCGATCTTCGTCGACCACCGGACGCTTGGTGTCCCGTGTAACGATGGCCCGGTATCCGGACATGGGACTGCCGTGAGCTCCGAAACCGACGACGAGTGCTTCCGGCGTGTGTATGCCGGCACCTTCGAACCGTTGCTGGCCTATGCGGTGCGGCGGGTCGAGCACCCGGAGGACGCGGCCGACGTGGTCGCCGAGACCTTTCTGATCGCCTGGCGCCGGGCCGGCGACCTGCCCGAGGGCGACGAGGTCCGCCTGTGGCTGTACGGGGTCGCCCGCCGCGTGCTGGCCAACCAGCACCGTGGCGGGCGGCGCCGGGAGCGGCTGGCCGCGCGGCTGCGTGAATGCCTCACCACCGTCGTGGCCGATCCCGCGGCCGAGGCCTCGCGGCGGGTCACGGTCCGGGCGGCGCTGGCCCGGCTGGGTGAGCTCGACCGCGAGGTGCTGCGGCTGACCGCGTGGGAGGGGCTGGAACCGCGCGAGGTGGCCGAGGTGCTGGGCATCAGTGCCGCCGCTGTGCGCACCCGGCTGTCCCGGGCCCGGGCGCGGCTGCGCGACCTGCTCGGTGACGAGTTCGGTCCGGCCGGACATGTACTCGACGTCCTGGCCCTACCCGCCCCGAAGGAGCGCTCATGACCGACGAGCAGATCGATCGCGCGGTCCGCGACGCCGACCCTTACCGGCCGGAGTACGCGCGAGTCCTCGACGGGGCGCGGCAGACCCTCCTGGAGGAGATCATGTCCGAGCCGACCATCGTCCGGCGCCGGCCGGCGCGCCGATGGGCCGCCGCCCTCGCGGCGGCCGCGGCCGTCACCGGTGTCCTGGTGGCCACCCCGCTCATCGGCCGCGACCGCACGGTGACCCCGCCGGCCGCGCAACCGGAGGCCGCCCGAGCGGAGCAGGCGGCCGAGACGGCGCCGCGCCTGCTGATCGACGAACCGGGGTGGAAGGCGGTGACGGTGTACGGCTTCGCCGACCCCAACGGCACCGTCGCCTACGCCAAGGGCACATTGCGGCTGGAGATGAACTACTACCCGGGCGAGCAGTACGAGAGCTACTACCAGGACCGGCTGGAGGTCAGTGAGCCCCAGCCGATCACGGTCGACGGCTGGACGGGCAGCGTCTTCACCTACGACAAGAACCGCGCCGCTGTCATGCTGCGTCCCCGGGCCGGCGTCTTCGTCGAGCTGGGCTCGGCAAGCGACGGCTGGACGCGGGGCGAGTTCGACCGGGTCGTCGCGCTCGTCCGCCGCGTCGGCGTGTCCACCTGGCTGGCCGCGATGCCGCCCGAGATCGTCACGCCGGCCCGGATCGCCCGGGCCGCCACCACGGTGCTGGCCGGGGTGCCGCTGCCGCCCCGCTTCGACCTCGGTTCGCTCGGCGACGTCGGGGTCAACGACCGCTACCAGTTCGGCGCGCAGGTGACCGGCCGGGTCGGCTGCGCCTGGATCGCCGAGTGGGTGCGCGCGGACAAGGCCGGTGATCAGGCCGCCGTCACCAAGGCCGCCACCGCGCTGCGCGGCAGCCACCACTGGAAGGTGCTCGAGGACATGGCCGGCGACGGGGGCTGGTCCCAAGTGTTCTGGGAGATCGCCGACAAGACCGCCGCCGACGGACCGCCGGCCGGCTACAAAGACGGGATCGGCTGCCGGTAGAGCGTCAGTCCTGGACCCGGACGAGCCGGGCCACGGTCGCGTCGCCGTCCTTGGCACCGGCCACGCCGACCTCGGCCCCGGTCTTCAGGGCGCCGCGGACCTTGAGCTTGTCGCCCTTGGTCCAGCTCAGTGTGAAGCCGTCGGACGACTTCACACTGAGCGTCTTGTCGGTGGTGGCGGTGACCGTGCCGCGCTGGACGACGATCGTGCGGTTGCCGTCCTTCCCGCTCACGACGACTTCGCCGTGCAGGGTGTTCTTGCGCAGATAGGCCCGGGCGGCCTTGCGCCCCTCCTTCGGCTGCGCGGCCTGCTTGTCGTCCAGCGCGGCCAGGGCGTACGTCTCGTCGGCGGCATCAGCCGGCGTCGCCACAGCAGCGCCGACGGCCACCGCCGCGACCACCCCGGTGAGGCCGAGCGCGGTGATGGTCAGCGTCATTCTCGTACGTGTCATGGCGGTAAGCCTCGACCCGGCGTACGCGAAGGGGGTCAGGGTTTTGTTCGGGCTCTGTAAGGGAGTGTCACGGTGAACATGGCGCCGCCCTCGGGCGCGTGACCGGCCTCGATCGTGCCGCCCAGCCGGGTGACCAGACGGGCGGCCAGGGCCAGGCCCAGACCGCTGCCGGTCTTGCGCTCGTGCCGGTAGCGCTGCCGCAACGCCCCGCGCTGGAACGCGACCCCGAGGTCCTCGTCGGTGAAGCCCGGCCCACCGTCGCGCACCTCGACGACACCGCCCTGCTCACCGGCGCGGACGGCCAGCACCAGCGGCGTACCGGAAGGAACCACCCGCAGCGCGTTCTCGCACAGCCCGTCGATCACCTGCCGGATCCGGTCGGGGTCGGTGTCGACCACGACCGGATCGGCCGGCAGCTCGACGCTCAGCCGCGGCCCGTATCGGGGCCCCCAGGCCTGCGCGGCCGCGTCGATGAGCTCGATGAGGTCGACCGGCACCACCGTGACCGGCAGGTCGTCGGCCTCCAGCCGGGAGAGGGCGAGCAGGTCGGAGATGAGCCGGTCGAGCCGCTCGGCCTCGCGCAGAATGGTCTCGCCGGCCTGGTCGGCGGTCACCACGTCGTCGGCCAGAGCCTCGGCATAGCCCCGGATCGAGGCCAGCGGCGTCCGCAGCTCGTGCGAGACCGACAGCAGGAACTCGCGTTCCCGGCCCTCGCTGCGCTGCAAGGCCGCGCCGAGTTGATTGAGTGCCATGGCCAGCTCGGCCGCCTCGGCCGGTGGGCGCACGGCCAGCCGCACCGAGCGGTCCCCGGCCGACATCCGCCCGGCTGCCAGCGCCGCCTGCCGCAGCGGCCGCACGATGAACCGGGCCAGCAGCGCCCCGGCCGCGATGCCCCCGACCAGACCGGCCAGCAGGGCCAGCCACACCCCGCCGAGCACCTGCCCGGCCGTGCCCGAGGAGGCCGCCCGGGTCAGCACCACCCCGGCGTCGTTTCCGGTGAGCGGGCGCCCGGCGATGAACACCGACTCCCCGGCGACCACGCCGCGGGTGTCCACCGTCGAACCGGCCGCGATCTGCTCGATCACCCGGGGCGGCAGGCCCGCCCGGTCGGCGACACCGCGCCGGATCAGGTAGACCGAGATGCCGTCCTCGCGCAGGCGGGCGACGATCCGTTGCCGCGCCACGAAACGCTCGGTGGTGAGCAGCTCGACGGCGATCGCGGACTTGTCGGCCAGGTCGGCCCGGGCGGCGTTGCCGGCTGAGCGGACGGCGATGGGCAGCGCCACCAGCGCGGTGATGATGACGGACACGACCGCGGTGGCCGCGGTGACGAGGACCGTGCGGCCGGTGAGGGTCCTAGGCATCCGCGGTGTACCCGACGCCGCGGACCGTGCGGATCACCCCGGCCGCGTCGCCGAGCTTGCCACGCAGCTGGGCGATGTGGACGTCGACGGTCCGGGTGCCGGCGTGCGAGGCGTAACCCCACACCCCGGCCAGCAGCTCGTCGCGGGTGAAGACCCGCCCCGGCCGGCGCAGCAGGTGCCCGAGCAGGTCGAACTCGGTCGGCGTCAGCTCCAGCGCCCGATCGGCCACCGTCACCGAGCGGCGCGCCGGGTCGAGCGACACCGGCCCGAGCGTACGGATCCGCTCGCCCTCACCCGGCCCGGCCGCCCGCCGCAGCAGCGCCCGCACCCGCGCGACCAGCTCGCGCGGGCTGAACGGCTTGGTCAGGTAGTCGTCGCCGCCCAGCTCGAGCCCGAGGATCCGGTCGACCTCGTCGTCGCGGGCGGTCAGGAACACCACCGGCGTCCAGTCGCCGTCCTCCCGCAGCCGCCGGCAGATCTCGGTGCCCTCCATCGACGGCAGCGCGATGTCGAGCACGCAGGCCACCGGCCGCATCCGCCGCGCCGCGGCCAGCCCCGCGGCCCCGTCGTGCTCCACGTGCACCCCGAACCCGTCCCGGGTCAGATAGAGCCGCAGCAGGTCGGCGATGGGCCGCTCGTCCTCGACGACGAGCACCAGCCCCTTCTCGGTCACCGGCCCATTCTGCCCGCTCCGGCCGGCCGGTGATGTTCGGAGAACGTACGGATCGATCTGATCTGATGGGCGCATGGAGGAACTCGCCGTGGGGGCGCTGGACTGGATGATCGGAGCGGCTCGCGGCCCCGAGCCGGACCACACGCTCTACAGCGGTGAGGCCGGGGTCGTGCTGGCCCTGCTGGAGGCTCAGCGTCATTTCGGGGACGACCGGTACGGCGATGCCGCCCTGCGCGGTGCGGCGGCGCTGATGGCCGCCGCCGATGTCGAAGAAGACTGTTCGCTGTATTTCGGCCTGACCGGCCTGGCTGTCACCTTGCGCGCGGTCCACGAGCTGCTCGGTGACGAGGCGGCGGGCCGGGCCGCCGATCGGGCACTGAGCCGGGTGCGCTCGCGGTTCGACGGGCAGCGGTGGGGCGAGATGTTCGAGCTGTTGTCCGGCAACGCCGGGATCGCGCTGGGTGCGCTGCACGCCGGTGATCTGGACCTGGCTGTGCTCGCGGCCGAGCCCTACCTCGGCACCGCCGATCCGACCCCGGGTGGCGTCAACTGGGCCGTCCGCCCCGGTCCGGCCCGTTCGCACCACATCGCGCACGGGACGCTGGGCATCGTGCTCGCGCTGGCCGCCGTGGGCTCGGCCGCCGGCCGCGGCGACCTGATCGAGCTGGCCCTGGCCGGCGCGGCCGATGTGGTGGCGCGGGACGAGGCCGGGCCGACCGGCTTCCTCGTCCCGCACAGCGATCCGCCACACCGGCCCGAGCTGATCGAACGCTACAGCTACGGCTGGTGCAACGGGCCGGCCGGCGACGCTCAGGTCTTCCGGCTGCTCGGCGCGGTGACCGGGGACGCGGCGTGGGCCGCCCGGGCCGACCGGTGCTGGCACACGGTCACCGGCAGCGGGCTTCCGCGCCGCCTGCGCCCGGGATTCTGGGACAACAACGGCCGCTGCTGCGGAACGGCCGGCGTGCTGGCGCTGGCCTGCGACCGCCACGTCGAACAGGGGCAGCCACTCGACTTCGCGACCCTGCTGGCCGATGACCTCGTCGCCCGGGCCACCGTCGACGACGGCGGGGCCCGCTGGTCGAACCATGAGCACCGGGTGACGCCGAGTGCCCTGGCGCCCGAGATCGGCTGGGCCATGGGTAACGCCGGCATCGTCCGCGAGCTGCTGCGCTTCGCCCGGCTCACCGGTGGAGCGGATCCGGCGTACGCGGTGCCGTGGCCCGACCATCCGGCCGCGGCCCTCAGAGGGTGATGGTGGCACCGCCCGACAGTGGGCTGTCGTGCAGCACCAGCGAGGTCAGCTTGGCCTGTTTCGGCACGTCGAAGACGAGCCGGCCGGTCACCAGCTCGCCCGGGCCGAGCTTGCGCAGGAACGTCTCGATGTCCAGGTTGGCGTAGACACCGGCCAGGGTGTCGTTGCGGTAGGAGGCACCGGTCGCGTCGACGGCTTTCTGCGCGTGGCCCAGGAAGTAACGCGAGCCGTCGGCGATGTTGCGCACCGACAGGCTGACCATGCAGAACTTGCCCTTGGCGGTGCGCTTGAGGCGTTCCAGGCCGACGGTCGTGCGGGAGCAGTCGACCCGGGAGACCACGAACTCGAACTTGCCGTCGCGGACTTTGTGTCCCAGCTCGCTTTTCGGCACCGATGGCGTGGTCTTCGGCGCGGTGGCGGCGGTGGCGGCGGCCGGTTCCCGGCTGGCCAGCTGCTGCGCGGCGACGCCGGTCAGGAACAGCGCGGCCACCGCGGCGCAGGCCAGCACGACCGCGACCAGCGGATGGAGCCGCCGGCGCGGGCGAGGGCGGTACGGCGGACGAGGATCGTGCGACATCGGGCCACTCCCCGTGACAGTTTGACTCGCTCTCCTCACTGTCGGTCAACGCGCGGGACGGGGCCACCGATTCGTCCGATCCACGACGGCGCCTTCACCTGATCGGACAATCCGGTCCGGGACCGCACAGGTAGGCTTCGGCCCGTGGCTGAGCTGGATGAAGAAATGATCGCATTCGCCCATCGCATGTTCGACCTGGCCCGCTCCGGGGGCACCGAGGAGCTGGTGCAGAGCGTCACGGCCGGTCTGACCGCCAACCTCACCAACGACAAGGGCGACACCCTGCTGATCCTGGCCGCCTACCACAACCACGTCGACACCGTGATCGCGCTGCTGGAGCAGGGGGCCGACCCCAACCGGGTGAACGACCGCGGTCAGTCGGCGCTGTCGGCCGCGGTCTTCCGGCAGAACCCCGAAACGGTGAAATCGCTGCTCGCCGTCGGCGCCGACCCGCACGCGGGCACGCCGTCCGCGCTGGCCACCGCCGATTTCTTCAAGCTGCCGGAGATGGCCGAGCTGCTCCGCGAGGCCTGAGGGGGTCGATCCGGCTGACTACAGGAGCGGCCGGGTCAGGCCCTCCAGCATTCCGGCGATCTCCATCAGCCGGCGGACGCCGCGCTGAGGCTTGGTCACCCGCAGCGCGATGCCCCGCCGGTCGGCCCGCTCCCAGGCCCGGTCCAGGGCGGCCAGGCCCGAGGAATCACAGAAGCTGACCTCACTGAGGTCCACGATCACCCGGGGCGTGCCGTCGATCGCGGTCGCCCGGGCGAGCGCGGCCTCGAAGTCGTCGACGGTGGCCAGGTCGATCTCGCCCGCCACGGCGAGAAGAACGGTGCCGTCGGCGACCGCGCTGATATGGACGATCATGGCCGCTGCGTTCCCCGTCCCGGTGCGACCATGCGGGCTCGACGGCCCCGGCCGCCTCTCTATCGGGGGTAGCGTGCCGCCCGGAACGCGTCCTGCACCCACGTCGGGTAACTGGGCGGGTTGCCGCTGACCTGATTCAGCTCGACCAGATCCTCCTCGGTCAAGGTGACGTCCACCGCCCCGAGGTTGTCCATGAGCTGGTCGATCCGGCGGGCGCTGACGGTGACGCTGGTGACCCCGGGCTGGGCCAGCAGCCAGGCCAGCGAGGTCTGGGCGACGGTCGCCCCGTGCCGGTCGGCGACCGACCGGAGCACGTCGACGATGTCATGGACGCGCTCGTAGTCCACCGGCGGGAAGTTGGGGGTCTCCGGCCGGCCGCGCCGGGCGGTCGCGTCAACCCCGTCGCGACCGAACTTGCCGGTCAGCAGCCCGCCGGCCAGAGGCGCCCAGACGGTCAGGGCGAGCTTCTCGTCCTGCACCATCGGGATCAGCTCCTGCTCGGCATCACGGCCGGCCAGGGAGTAGTAGCTCTGCACCGCGACGAAGCCGTTCAACCCCAGGCGCGCGGACACACCGAGAGCCTTGCTGACCTGCCAGGCGGAGAAGTTCGCCGCGGCCAGGTAGCGCACCTTGCCCTGGCGCACCGCGTCATCGAGGGTGCGCAGCGTCTCCTCGAGAGACGTCAGCTGATCGAAGTTGTGCAGCATGTAGACGTCGATGTGATCGGTGCGCAGCCGCCGCAGGCTGTCCTCGAGGCTTCGCATCAGGTGCAGCCGGGACTGGCCTACGTCGTTCGGCCCGGCGCCGGTGCGGGAGTGGCCCTTCGTCGAGAGGATCACCTCGTCGCGCCGGCCTTGAAGAATCACCCCGAGTTGTTCTTCGGACTGACCGTCGCCGTACACGTCGGCGGTATCGATCAGGTTGACCCCGGCGTCGAGCGCGGCGTGCACGATGCGTTCAGACTCGGCGAGCGGCAGGCCGCCCACGACCTCCCAGGCCGGTCCGGCCCCGCCGAACGTGATGGCACCGAGAGAGACCTCGGAGACGTACACACCGGTACTGCCCATCAAGCGGTATTTCATCCCGCTCAGCCGCCGGTGACGGTGCGGTCGAGGAAGTCGCGGATCAGCGGCGCCACGACGTCGAGCTGGTCCTCCAGGACGAAGTGGCCGGTGTCGAGCAGGTGAAACTCGGCGTCCGGCAGGTCGCGCAAATAGGGGCGGGCGCCCTCGGCCGGGAAGACCTCGTCGTTCTGGCCCCAGACGACCAGGGCCGGGGGCTGCTGCCGGCGGAAGAACGCCTGGAACCGCGGATAGAGCGGAACGTTGGTGCCGTAGTCGTGGAACAGATCGAGTTGGATCTCCCGGTTGCCCGGCCGGCCGAGTTGGGCGAGGTCGTGGGTCCAGCTGTCCGGGTCGAGCCGGGTGCGGTCCCGCACTCCCTGGGTGTATTGCGCCGTCACCGCCTCGGCCTCGACGACGAAGCCGAGAGCTTGGCGGTTCTCGTCGGTGCCGGCTGCCCAGTACCTCTTCATCGGGTCCCAGAAGCCCTGCAACCCTTCCTCGTACGCGTTGCCGTTCTGCACGATGAGCGCGCTCACCCGGTCGGGGCCCTCGAGCGCCAGGCGATAGCCGACCGGCGCCCCGTAATCGAAGCTGTAAAGGGCGTAACGGTGGACGCCGAGCCGGTCGAGCAGTTCCTTTATGAGACCGGCGAAGTTCGCGAAGGTGTAGTCGAACACCGAGCGGTCCGGAACAGCGCTGTGGCCGAAGCCCGGATAGTCCGGTGCGATCACGTGGTATCGGTCCGCCAGCGCCGGGATCAGGTCCCGGAACATCCGCGACGACGTCGGAAAGCCGTGCAACAGAAGGATCACGGGCGCGTCGACCGGTCCGGCCTCGCGGTAGAAGATGTCGATTCCGTTCACTTCGACCGTACGGAAATGGGTGACCGGTAACGCGCTTCGCTCGACGGTTGTCCGCATGTCTCGCGTCCTTTCGATAACGGCAGGCGACGCCCGCCGTGCTTCGTCCCACCGTGCCGGGAGCCGGCGCCGGCGGGCATCTGTCGAATGGCGCGCGTGACCCGAGGGTCGAACGACGGATGCTCGTGCTCCCGGCGGCGCCATACGTTCGGCGGGGAAAAGGAGGTATCCGATGCCCGGCACCACACGTCGGCTGACTGCCAACCTGTTCGGCATCCCGTTCGCCTTCGCGGGTCTCGCGCAATGCTGGTGGACCGCGCACAAGCTCACCGCCGTGCCGTCCTGGCCCGCGGAACTGCTCTGGGTCGTCGCCGCGGCCGTCTACCTGGTGACCGTCGCGACGTACCTCAGAAATGCCATCAGCCGCGGCCGGCCGGCCGACGAGCCCGGCGACCTGACGTTCGGCCCGTTCACCGCCCTGATCCTCGTCGTGCCGATGATGCTCGGCCTGGCTCTGGCCGTGCCCGCACCGGCCGCCGGGCGCACGATCTTCGTGATCTTCGCCGTCCTGGTCGCGCTCTACGGCGGTTGGCTGAGCGGCCAATGGATCATCGAGGACATGCCGCTCGACCGGTGGCACCCGGGCTACTTCCTGCCCACCGTCGCCGGTCCGTTGCTCGCCGCCGGCGGCAGCGCCTCGCTCGGCTACGACGGTTTCGCCCGGCTGATGTTCGGCTACGGCCTGGTCTGCTGGATCATCCTGGGCTCGATCATCCTCATCCGGCTGTTCACCCAGCCGGCCCTGCCCCGGCCGCTGCTGCCGACGCTGGCGATCGAGCTGGCACCGCCGGTCGTGGCCGGCAGCGCCTGGTTCGAGATCAATGGCAATCGGCCCGACACGGCGGCCTATCTGATGGCCGGGTACGCGATACTCATGCTCCTCGTTCAGCTCCGCCTCATCCCGCTCTACGCGAAGGTGTCGTTCGCGGCCGGGATCTGGGCGTTCGCCTTCTCCTACATCGCCGCCTTCACCGTCGCCGTCCACTGGCTCGCGGCCGCGCAGGTCGACGGCCGGCGCCCGGTGGCGTACTGCCTGCTGGTGGTCGTCACCCTCGGCATGACAGCACTGTCCATCCGCACGGTCGCCGGGCTCGCGCGCGGCTCGTTCCTGCCTCGCACCCCGGTGGCTGCGTCATGACCGATCCCGAAGGTCCCGAACCGGGCGTCCTCGGCCTGTCGGCCGACGAGGTCCTCACCACCACCCGTGCCGTCCGCCGGCGACTCGACCTGAGCCGGTCGGTGCCCCGCAGCGTGGTCGAGGACTGCGTGCGCATCGCGTTGCAGGCGCCGAGCGGCCGCAACAGGCAGCGTTGGGACTTCGTCTTTGTGGAGGAGCGGCGGACCCGCGCACAGGTCGCGCACCTGTGGCGCCGGGGTCTGACAGCGCCGCCGCCGGCCTCGGGATCAGCCGGCCCGGCGTTCAGCCGGATGGCATTCGCCTCGGCTGAATGGGGGCGTATCAGCCGCAGCCTGATCCACCTCGCCGATCATCTGCACGAGGTGCCGCTCCTGCTCATCCCGTGCCTGCGCGTCGAGTCACGGGCAGAGCTCGACAGCATCCGCGGCCAGGCCGGCGGCTGGGGTTCGGTGATTCCGGCGTTCTGGAGTTTCATGCTGGCGGCCCGCGAACGGGGCCTGGGCACGGCCTGGACCACCAACCATCTCAGCTACGAGAAGGAGATGGCGGAGTTGCTGGGCCTTCCGTACGCCACCGTCGTGCAGGTCGCCCTGACGCCGGTGGCCTACACCCTGGGCACCGATTTCCGCCCGGGCCCGCGAGCCGAGGCACGGGAGCTCATGCACTGGAACCGCTGGTAGGCCACGAGTCATCGACGACCTCAGGAACGGAGCTACTTCATGACAGTCGCCACCGTCATCTTCAGTGGGGAGGGCCTGCACGCCGACCCCTGGCACTCGTTGCCGGACACCACCGCCAGGATCGCCGGACTGATAGGCGATGCCGGCGCGGTGGCGACCGTGACGTCCGTCGGTGAGCTTCCGGCGGCCCTTCGCGACACCGGCCTGCTGGTGGTGAACGCGAGTGCCAACCGTTCGGAGCCGGTTCCGGAGGACGAGGACTTCGCCCGTGCTCTCGGCGCGTTCCTTGCCCGTGGCGGCAGTCTCCTGGCCACCCACAGCGCGGCGATCGCCTTTCCCGGATCGTCGATCTGGCGGACCGCGATCGGCGCCTCGTGGGCGTACGGCACGACGTTTCATCCGCCGATCGGCCCGGCTCGCGTCCGCCGGGGCGCGGCCGGGCATCCGATCACTGATGGACTCGGCGACTTCGAGGTCTACGACGAGCGGTTCACCGACCTGGACCTGGTGGACGGCACCAGCGACATCCTCTATGTCCACGACGAGGGCGGTGCCGTACATCCGCTCGTCTGGGCACGCACCGTGGGCGGCAGCCGGGTGGTCTACGACGCGCTGGGCCACGACGTCCGGTCCTACGATTCCCCGGAGCACGCCACCGTGGTGCGCCGGGCGGTGGCCTGGCTGCGGCACGAGATCTGATCCGGCCCCACGTGCCGGGGCTGACCGGTCGGACGTTACGAGAGCGTCTTCACGTCCACTAGCCTGCACTGGTCAGGCTCCGTCGGGACGCACGTGCAGAGGGGAGGCCCGATGCGCGTTTTCACCGGCAGCACCGGCAGCGCCGGCCAGACCATGCTCGACCGGCACCGCGAGCGTGAGGTGCTGGGCACTGTCCTGGCCACGGTGCGGGCCGGTGGCCGGGCTGTGCTCACCGTCCGGGGTGGTGTCGGGGTCGGCAAGACACGGCTGTTGCGCCACCTCGAGGAGACCGCGTCGGATTTCACTGTCACCCGTACGTCCGGATCCGAGCCCGAAAGGGAGCTGGCGTACGCCGGTCTGCAGTTGATGTGTGCGCCGATGCAGTCGCGGTTGCACCAGTTGCCGCCGCCGCAACGCGAAGCCTTGAACGTTGCCTTCGGCCTGTCGGCGGGCAAGGTCCCGGACCGTTTCCTGGTCGGCCTGGCGGTGCTCGGCCTGATGGCGGCCGAGGCGGAGAGCCGGCCGTTGCTGTGCCTGGTGGATGACGTCCAGTGGCTCGATCAGGCCTCGGTGGAGACCCTGATCTTCGTCGCCCGGCGGCTGATGGCCGAGCCGGTGGCTCTGGTCTTCGCCTACCGGAACACGGCTGATCCACCCGGGCTGACCGGCCTGCCCATGCTCGAGGTCTCCGGACTCGGTGACGCCGACGCGCAGGAGCTGCTGGTGACGGCCGTGCCGGGCCGGATCGACCAGCGGGTCCGCGACCGGATCGTCGCCGAGAGCCGCGGGAACCCGCTCGCCTTGCTCGAGCTGCCCCGCGGGCTCAGCCAGGTCGAGCTGGCCGGCGGCTATCGGACGCCGTCGTCGGGTCCCCTGGTCGGCAGCATCGAGAGCAGCTATCTCCGCCGGCTCGAGCAGCTGCCACCCGGCACCCGGTTGCTCCTCCTGCTGGCCTCGGCCGAGCCGGTCGGTTACGTGCCTCTGCTGTGGCGTGCCGCCGCCCGGTTGTCTGTCGGCGTCGAGGATGCCGAACCGGCGATCGCCGACGGGATGGTCGAGATCGACGCGCGGGTGCGGTTCGCCCACCCGCTGCTCCGGTCGGTCATCTACCGGGCGGCCTCGGTCGCGGAGCGGCAACGCGTGCACCGGGTTCTGGCCGACGAGACCGATGCCTCGGACGACCCGGACCGGCGGGCCTGGCACCGGGCTCAGGCCGCCACGGCGCCCGACGAGGACGTCGCCGCCGAGCTGGTCCGGTCGGCCGGGCGGGCCCAGGCCCGCGGCGGCCTGGCCGCCGCGGCCGCCTTCCTCGAGCACGCCGGCGCCTTGACCCCTGATCCGGCCCACCGGGCCCGGCGCATGCTGTCCGCGGCGCGGGCCAAACTGCTGGCCGGGGCGGCCGAAGCGGGGCTGAGCCTGTTGAGCGCGGCCGAGTCGGGCCCGTTGAGCGCCCTCGATCGTGCGCGGGCCGAGCTGCTCCGGGGTCAGATCGCGTTCGCGTCGAGCCGGGGGCGGGATGCCCCCGCGCTGCTGTTGAAGGCGGCCAAGAGCCTGGAGTACCTGGACGCGAAGCGGGCCGGCGAAACGTATCTGGAGACGTTGTCGGCGAGCTGCTTCGCCGGCCGTCTCGCGGCCGACGGGGCTCAGCGCGAGGTCGCGATGGCCGCGCGGGGAGCCGTGCGGGCCCCGGATCAGCCGGCCGCGATCGGTCTCCTCCTGGAGGGGCTGTCGACCCGTGTGCTCGACGGCTACGTGGCCGCGGCACCGGTCCTGCGCCAGTCGCTGGCCGCGTTCCAGGATCTTGACCTCGAACCGGACGAGGAGTTGCGCTGGCTCTGGCTGGCGGTCTGGGTCGCGATGGATCTCTGGGACGACGAGAGCTGGTACGACCTGACGATCCGTCAGCTGAGCATCGTCCGGGAGACGGGCGCGCTCGGCATGCTGCCGATGGCGCTCAGCTCCCGGATCTTCATGCATCTGTTCTCCGGTGAGCTGCCCGAAGGGGAGTCGCTGATGACGGAGGCGCTGACCGCCGCCGAGGCGATGCAGATCCAGATGTTCCCGTCGCCGCAGATGCTGCATGCCGCCCTCCGGGGTCACCGGTCCGAGGGTCGTGAGGTGATCGAGACCTTCCCCGCGTACGACGGGTCGAACGGCGAGGGCTTCGACATGTCCGTCGCGGCCTGGACGCACGCCCTGCTCGACAACGGTGTCGGCCATTACGAGGACGCCCTGACCTCCGCGCGGTTCGCCAGTGCGCACGCACCCGACCTGGGCGCCTCGACCTGGCCCCTGCCGGAGCAGATCGAGGCGGGAGTCCGCGGGACCTCCCGGGAGTCCGCGATCGAGGCGCAGCAACGGCTCACGACGGCCGCCCGGGCCACCGGCACGGACTGGGCGCTCGGCGTGGATGCGCGGTGCCGGGCGCTGCTCAGCACCGGCCCGGAAGCCGAGGTGCTGTTCCGGGAGGCGATCGACCGGCTCGGCCGCACCCGGATGAAAGTGGATCTCGCGCGGGCCCATCTGCTCTTCGGGGAGTGGCTGCGTCGTGCCGACCGGCGTCGTGAGGCGCGAGCCGAGTTGCAGATCGCGCACGAGTTCTTCTCCGGTATCAAGGCCGAGGGGTTCGCCGGGCGGGCGGCCCGCGAGCTGGAGGCAGCGGACGGCGTCGTCCGGGCGGTCACGACCAGCCCGGTCGGCAACCTCACCCCGCAGGAACTGCAGATCGCCACGCTGGCTCGGGACGGTTACACCAATCCCGAGATCGGCACCCGGCTGTTCATCAGCTCGCGCACCGTCGAATGGCACCTGTCGCGAGTGTTCCCGAAACTGGGCATCACGACCCGGCGAGCCCTTCGGGACGCTTTCCCGGCCTCCACCGAGCGGCCACCGACCGAGCTATGACGGGCCGAGCGCGTCGCGCAAAGCCGCTCGGCTCGGGATCCGCAGCTTCTGGAAGACCCGCTGCAGGTGGGTGCCCACGGTTCGATGGGACAGATAGATTCTGGTCGCGATCTGCTTGTTGGTCAGCCCCGAGGCGGCCAGTTCGGCGACCACCCGTTCCTGGGGCGTGAGCTCCTGGGTGTGCGTGGCGCCGGGTCCGATCCGCAGGTTGCCGGTGCCGCGAAGCTCCCGGGACACGCGCGAATGCCACGGCCGCGCTTCGAGATGCGAGAACGTGGCAAGGGCGTCGGTCAGGTGCGGTCGCGCGTTCTTGAGCGATCCGGTACGCCGGAGGCGCTCCGCGTAGGCCAGCTGCACCCGGGCCCGGTCGTACGGGAGATCGGTCATGCCGGGCAGGGCGAGCACCTGCTCGAAGCGGCCGATGCCACCCGGGTCGGCGATCGCGGCGGCACATCCGGTCAGCAGCCTCGCCCGGGGCGAAAGGCCGGCGCTGTCCGTGCCAGGCAGCATCGCCACATACCGGCGGGCGACGTCCGCGCGATCGGTCCGGACGGCACACTCGACGATGTCCACGGACGCCGCCAGGGCCAGCGGAAGATTGGCGGCGAACGTGCTGGGCGCGGCGAGGTCGGAGACGCACCGGAACGCCTGCTCGAAATCGTCCCGGCCCTGCGCCACGAGGCACTGCACGTAGAGCGAATAGAGGCGGACGGCCGCCGATCCTCGCCGGCGGGCCCAGTCCTCCAGATCCGCGGCCAGGCGCTGGGCCTCCTCGTCCTCGCCCCGGGCGGCGGCGATGACGGCGGTGACGACCCACAGCGGCCAGCGCAGTTCCTGATACCCGTGCGACTCGCACAGCTGGACCCCCGTGCCGGCCAGTCGCAAGGCCTCATCCCACACCCCGGTCAGCAGGTCGTCGAAGCACAGCGCGGTGAGGGCCCGGATCGTGGTCTCGGTCGCCGAGGAGGCGCTGCCCCGACGGAGGATCGCCTCGTGTCCCTCCCAGGTGGGCTGGTGGTTGCCGCGTGGATCGAACGGCACCATGACTGAGACTCCGTCGGCTCCCATGACACTTCTCCCTGGATGATCGCGATCCCGCCGAGGTCCGTCCGGCGGTGAGTTCACCCTCGGTCACCGGGCGGGACAGCCACCCCGGGTAACCCACGGGGATCGCTCCAGGGTGCCCGGGCTCACACCCGGCATGGGCTGTTCGACAGATGCCCGGGGCCGGTCGGCGGCGGGACGCTGACGTCTCGGGCGTGCGCATCCTGCCCACGTCCGCTCTCCATCAGGAAGGCGGCATCGTGCCCAGCATCCTCACCGGAGCAGTCGTTCTCGTCACCGGAGCCAACGGTGGCCTGGGAACCGAATTCGTCCAGCAATGCCTGTCCCGGGGCGCGGCGAAGGTCTACGCCACTGCCCGTACGCCGCGACACCGGCCCGACCCGCGGATCGTCGCCCTGTCGCTGGATGTCACCGACGAGGAATCCGTGGCCGAGGCCGCGGCGATCGCCGGCGACACCACGGTCCTGATCAACAACGCCGGCGTGCTGCGGTTCGGCGATTCCCTGCTGTCCGACAGCATGGCCGACATCCGGAGCACCTTCGAGACCAACTTCTTCGGCCCGTTGCTGGTCACCCGGGCCTTCGCCCCGGTGCTGCGGGCCAACGGCGGCGGCGCCCTGATCGACGTGCACTCGATCTTCAGCTGGCTGGCCCTGATGGGCTCGTACAGTGCGGCCAAGGCGGCCCTGTGGTCGGCCACCAACTCGTTCCGGCAGGATCTGGCCGGGCAGGGCACCCAGGTGGTCGGCCTGCACCTCGGGGTGACGGCCACCCCGATGACGGTGGGATACCAGGCGCCGATGAACCGGGCCTCCGACGTCGTCCGCATCGCCCTGGACGGGCTGGAAGCCGGGGAACTCGAGGTCATCACCGATGACCGCACCGCGGCCGTGAAGCAAGGCCTGTGTGGTTCCATCGGAGATCTCTACCCCCGGTTCGCGCGGCCCGGACAGTCGTCATGACCGGCTTCGACTACGACGTACTGATCATCGGCTCGGGCTTCGGGGGCAGCGTCGCGGCGCTCCGAGCCGCCGAGAAGGGCTATCGCGTCGGCGTCGTCGAGTCCGGTCGTCGCTGGCCGGACCGGGACATCCCGAGGACCCAGTGGGATCTGCCGGGCTTCCTGTGGCTACCGGCGGCCGAGTTGTACGGGATCCAGCGGATCGAATACCTGGACGACGTGCTCATCCTGTCCGGCGCGGGCGTCGGCGGCGGCTCGCATGTCTACGCCAACACGCTCTACGTCCCGCCGAAAAGGTTCTTCGACGCGCCCGAATGGGCGCACATCACCGACTGGGCCGACGAGCTCGCCCCGTGCATCGACCAGGCCCGGCGGATGCTCGGCGTCGTTCGCTATCCGTACCAGCCCACCGATGTCGACCGGCACATGCGCGCGGTCGCGGTCGACATCGGCCGGGGCGAGACCTTCAATCCGGCTCCGGTGGGAGTGTATTTCGGTCAGCCCGGCGTGGAGGCCGACGATCCCTATTTCGGCGGTGCCGGGCCACGGCGTACGGGATGCGTCTCGTGCGGAAACTGCAACAACGGCTGTGGGCGCAACGCGAAGAACAAGCTGACGACCAATTACCTCTACCTGGCGGAAGCGCTCGGCGCCGAAGTGCACGAGTTGAGCGAGGCCTACGACCTCGCCCCGATTGAAGGCGGCGGATTCGAGGTACGCACCCGCCACCCGGGATGGGCCCAGCGGGCGGGACAGGTGCGCCACCACACCTACACGGCGCACCAGGTCATCGTGGCCGCGCACGCCTACGGAACCGCCAAGCTCCTCCACCACATGCAGCACAAGGGTCGTCTGCGGGACCTGTCGGGCCAGCTCGGGCAGCGGGCCCGGACCAACTCGGAACAACTGCTGGCCGTCACCCGGAGCTACGAGGCCTGGCAGCGGGATCCGGAGAAGGTCCGCCTCACGCCGGGTTCCGTGTCGATCACCTGCGGCGTCTGGCCCGATCCGGTGACCAGTGTCGAGCCGGTCTACTGGGGAGTCGGGAGTGATCTGTTCGCGCTGCTGGTGACGGAACATCAGCACGGCGCCCAGAAACACCCCACGATGTCCTGGCTCAAGGATCTGGTCGAACATCCCGGCCGGGTCCTGTCGTACGACGACGCCCGCCACTGGTCCGAGCGAGCGGTGATCATGCTGTGCTCGCAGACGACGGACACCTCGATCGAGCTGTACTGGGACGACGGGCGGTTGCGAAGCCGGCACGGAGAAGGAGCAGCACCGTCGGTCCACATCCCGATCGTCGAGGACTTCGTCGACCGGCTGGCCGCGAAGATGGACAGCCGCGAAGGTGCGCTGCTGTTCGAGGTCATCAACCGCGGCGCCTCGGCGCACTTCGTCGGTGGCGTCCCGATCGGCGACACCGGCGACAGCGGGGCGGTCGATCCTTATCTCCGCCTGTTCGGTCAGCCCGGGCTGCACGTCATGGACGGCAGCGTGATGCCGGCGAACCCGGGGGTGAACCCGTCCCTGACGATCACGGCCCTGGTCGAGCGCGCGATGTCGCTCTGGCCCAACAACGGGGACCCGGATCCGAGGCCACCGCTGGGATCCGGCTATGCGCGCCTCGATCCCATTCCGCCACGCCGGCCGGCCGTGCCCGTGGGCGCTCCGGGCGAACTGCGCCTCGACGCGAGGAAGTCCGCCGTCATCCCCGACTATCCGTACTGAACAGCACCCCACGAAGGAGGAAGACCATGACTGTCGCGTACGGGAGAGGCGATCTCCGCACGCTCGGGCCGGGCGATGCGGTCCCCGACGACTGCGTCGTCGCCTTCTACTTGGACGATCTCCGGCGGCGCGTCTCGGTCGTGCGCGTCCACGACCACCTGTACGCCTTCGACGACCTCTGCCCGTGCGGCGACAACCCGCCATGTCCGCTGTCCGGAGGCCGCCTGACCGGCACGACGATCATGTGCCAGTGTCACGGCTCCCAGTTCGACATCACCACCGGTTCGGTGCTGCGCGGCCCGGCCCGGACATCGCTCAGGACCTACCAGGCAAGTGATATCGATGGAAGCATTCGGATCCGGGCCTAGGGGCGTTCGGCAAGGACGTCAGCCGACTGGCTCGCGGCCGAGCGAGTCATGCAGAATTCGTTCCCGGCCGGATCAAGCAGAACGACCCAGCCATCGCCGTCCGCCGTCCGGTGGTTGTCGAACATTGTCGCGCCCAGCGCCACGAGGCGATCGACCTCCGCGTCGCGGTCCCGATCGCCCGGCTCGAGGCAGACGTGAACCCGGTTCTTCACCGTCTTGCCCTCGGGAACGGCTTGGAAGAACAACCGGGGGCCGCCCGGCGGTTCGATGACGACCTCGGTGTCGCCGGGAGCGGAATCCGGGTGAAGGGGGTGGCCGACAACTTCGCTCCAGAACTGCGCCAACGTGTAGGGGTCAGCGCAGTCGAACGAGACGTTCCGAATGAAGGACACCATGACGGCACAGCGTAAAGGCCGTCGATCGGCCACGCATGCCGCTGAGCCACTGCATGGCGATGGGGAGAGCCCCTGGTGGGCGTCGGCTCACATCACCGGCAGCTCGGAGCGGTCAGCCGGTGACGGACGTGGAAGGGTCGGCTACACCTCCGGTACTCGTCGTCTCAGGAGGCAGAACTCGTTGCCCTCGGGGTCGGCGAGGACGTGCCAGGACTCGTTGCCGGTCTGGCCGACGTCGGCTGGGCGGGCGCCGGCCGCGAGCAAGCGCTCCAGCTCCTGCGCCTGATCCCGGTCGGTGGCGTTGACGTCGATGTGCAGACGCGACTTGCCGGCCCGGGGCTCGTCGGTGCGGCTGAGGATGATCGTGGGCTGCGGGCCGCCGAAACCGGTCCCGGGCGGGCCGATCTCAATGTCGTCGCCGTCACGCTCCAGTTCGACGTAGCCCAGCACCTCGCACCAGAACCGGGCCAGCAGTTCGGGATCGCGGGCGTCCAGGACCAGTTCGGTGATGCGGGCTGCCATCTGATCACCCTAACCGGGTACGCCGCGAACGAGGGGTCTCAGTGCGCCTCGTCGAGGCGGCGGCGCAGGTCGGGGGTGAGTTTCAGGTCCCGGGCGGCCATCACCTCGTCGAGGCGGGGTGGGGTGCTGGCGCCGACGAGGGGGAAGACCGGTGGGTCGCCGGCCAGCAGCCAGGCCAGCACCACCTGGTTCCGGGTGGCGCCGAGTTCACGCGACACCTCGGTCAGCGCCGCGAGCCGGCGGTCGGTGCCGGGGTGGTCGTAGGCCTCTTCGAGAGGACGGTCGGCCCGGCCGTAACCGCCGTTGAGCAGCGCGGAGTAGGCCCAGAGGTCGAGGTCGCAAGTCCGGGCGTAGTCGAGGGTCTCGGGGAACACCTGGCGGTGCGCCCAGGACTCCAGCGGGGCGCCGGGGCGGGGCTGCAGATAAGAGTGGCGCAGTTGCAGCGCTGTCCAGGCGGGACCGGTGGCCAGGGCACGAGCCTGCTCGACCCGCCACGCCGGGGTGTTCGAGGCTCCCAAGCGCGCGGTCAGGCCCTCGGCGGCCAGCTCGCCGAACGCGCCCACCGTCTCGGCCAGCGGCACCGAGCGGTCCTCGACGTGGGCCCAGTACATGTCGACGTGGCCGGTGCCGAGGCGGCGCAGGCTGCCGGTCAGCGCGGAGCGGATCACCGGCGCGGACAAGCCTTCCATGGCGTCCAGGCCGCGGGCCGGGTCGGTCGGCTCGGCGCCCACCTTGGTGCTGATCAGGACGTGGTCACGCACGCCCGGCCGCTGGGCCAGCCAGCGGCCGATCACCTGTTCGCTCTGGCCACCCCGGCCCGAGGGGTGGAGCCAGAACGAGTAGTTGTCGGCGGTGTCGATCCACCGGCCGCCGAGCTCGACGAACCGGTCGAGCAGCGCGAACGATTCCGCCTCACCGATCCGCGTCCCGAACCGCATGGCTCCCAGCACGATCTCCGTCATGCCGGCGATCCTGCTGGCTCGAGCGCACTCGAAGTCAAGGGCCGAGGCGCCGGTAGTACTCGCTCGGGCCGGCCAGTCCGAGCCGATCGGCCGCGCTGACGGCAGCCTGGAACACGACGGGCGGCAGCCGAGGAATGTCACGGGCCTGCCGGTCCGCCTCGGTGAACACTTCCCTCGCCGAATCGGCCTCCGCCGAGCCGGCCAGCAGGAACAGCTCCTCGACGTACGCGCGGGCGAGGCCGGTCTCGCGCCAGTCGGGGACGTCGTCGAAGGCTTGCCGGCACTCGATCAGCGCGGCCCATGCGGCTCGATGATGGCCGGCCCGGCGTTCCAGCGCGGCGAGGGTCCGCCAGGCCGACGCGGCGTCCCAGGGGTCCTCGGCCCAGGCCACGGCTTCGCGCTGGGCGGCTGCCGCCTCGGCGAGTGCGCCCAGGTCGGCCAAGTAGTACTGCAACTGGCTGAGCGTGTGCGCGTCCCGGGGCCGGTCGGCGGCCCAGCGGTCGAGCCATTCCCGGGCCGTACGGGAATCGCCGATCAGCTGGGCGCGCTGGATCCAGGTCATCGGGTCCTCGGCGGCCGGGTCGGCCGGGAAGCGTTCCTGCCCGTCGCGGAACCACTCGGCCAGGCGCTGTCCGGACACCCACGGGCGGTCGTCGTCGAGCAGCAGCTCCAGCGTCGCGTCACGGTCGGCGTGCTCGCTGTCGCGGACGAAGGCGATGGTCTCCGGCACCCCGGCGGCGAAGAGGTGCTCCAGGTCGTAGCCGCACGAGGTGTCGAAGTTGGCCAGTTTAATCCGGCCCTGCAGCCACACGTCCTCGACCCGGCGGAACGTGGCGAGCAGGAACCCGGCCAGCTCGATCTCCTCGGTCAGTCCCTGGAACGGGGCCTCCCCCCGGCACTCGGCCTCCTGCTCGGCCAGCCATCGCACCAGCGGCAGATCATCGGGCCGCAGGTCGTATTGCAGGGCCCACAGCACGGTCGCCCGCCGCGCGGCATTGCCGTCGTAGTCGTCGCCCTCGGCGTCCGTAGCTCGCGTGTAACGCAGATCCGCCCACGCGTCCGCGGACTCCCGCATCCGTTCCAGCTCGCGCCGCGCCATCTCCAACATCGGTCGAAGATCGCACACCGGTGATAGAAAGCTGTGAGTGGGTGCTGACAGCTTTTCGGACCTTGATGCGTACGTTCGTCTGCCGCGACTGGCCGGTCTGTGGCTCTCGCCCGACGGGTGCCGGCTGGTGACGGGAGTGGGGACGCCGGACCACGCCGGAACGCGTTTCCGCCGGGCGCTGTGGGAAGTCGACCCGGCGGGGGAGCGGCCGGCCCGGCAGCTGACACACAGCGACGAGGGGGAGTCGGGCGCGGCCTTCACGCCGGACGGCGACCTGTTGTTCGTCTCGTCCCGGCCGTCGGGCGCGGGGGCTCCGGCGGGCGGCGGCCGGGCTTTGTGGCGGCAACCGGCGGCGGGCGGGGACGCGTCCGTGATCGCCGCCCTGCCCGGCGGCATCCACGGCGTGCGGGTCAGCCCGGTCGGGACGCTCGTGGCCGGCACCCGGATGCTGCCGTCCTCCGAAGGCGTGGAATCCGACCGGCTGGCGCGGGAGCGGCGCGAGGAGGCCGGGGTCTCGGCGATGCTGCACGAGGCGTTTCCGGTGCGGTTGTGGGGTCACGACCTCGGTCCGGACCGGCCGCGGCTCGTCGCCGGCCCGCTCGGTGACGATGGGGAGCTGCGCGATCTGACCGGGCACGTCGGGCACGCCCTGGACACCGAAGGGGACTGGGAGCTCACTCCGGACGGGCGCCGGGTGGTTGCCGGGTGGCGGGTGGCCGCGGGCGGTGGGGCGCAACGGTCGGCGCTCGCGGTGATCGACGTGGCGACCGGGGAGCGGCGCCTGCTCGCCGATGACGAGGGGCACGACTACAGCTCGCCCCGGGTGTCGCCGGACGGGAGCCGGGTGGCGGTTCTTGTCCGGCGGTGGGGGTCGGCCGATGACCCGGACGACTTCTGGCTGGCGCTGGTGCCGGTGGACGGCGGGCCGGTCCAGGCGCTGACCGCTGACTGGGACCGATGGCCGGAGCAGCCACAGTGGACTCCGGACGGAGCGGCGCTGATCGTGGCGGCCGACGACCACGGGCGCTCGCCGTTGTGGCGGGTGGATGCGGTCACCGGCGAGGTGGCGCGGCTCACCGGGGACGACGCCGCCTACACCGATCCCCTGGTCTCGCCGGACGGGCAGTGGGTGTACGCGTTGCGCAACACGATCGGCCGGGCACCTCATCCGGTGCGGGTGTCGCTGGTTTCGTCCGCAGTGGAGGAGTTGCCCGGACCGGCGGCGGCCGCACCCGTACCCGGGAAGCTCGAGGAAGTGACGGCGCAAGCCGCTGACGGCACGCCGTTGCGGGCCTGGCTCGCGGTTCCGCACGACGCCGGCGAGCCGGTGCCGCTGGTGTTGTGGGTCCACGGCGGTCCGATGATGTCGTGGAACGTGTGGAAGTGGAACTCGAATCCGTGGCTCGCCGTGGCGCGCGGATATGCGGTACTGATGCCCGATCCGGCTCTGTCGTCCGGGTACGGGCTCGATTTCCTCCGGCGCGGCTGGGGATCGTGGGGCGACAAGCCGTTCACCGATCTGATGACGATCACCGACGCGGCCCTGGAACGGCCGGACCTCGACGTCTCGCGGACTGCCGTGGTCGGTGCGTCGTTCGGGGGGTTCATGGCGAACTGGATCGCCGGGCACACGGATCGGTTCGACGCTGTCGTCACGCACGCCTCGATGTGGGCGCTGGACCAGATGATGACGACGACCGACGCGCCCTACCACTGGTTGCGCGAGCTGACCCCGGAACGCTTGGAAGCGAACTCGCCGCACCGCTTCGCCGATCAGATCACCACGCCGATGCTGGTCATCCACGGCGACCAGGACTACCGGGTGCCGATCGGCGAAGGGCTGCGCCTGTGGTGGGATCTGATGTCGCGCTCCGGTGTCGCGCACAAGTTCCTGTACTACCCCGATGAGGGCCACACCGTCGGCAAGCCCGGCAACGCCCAGGTCTGGCACTCGACGGTGCTGGCGTTCCTCGACCACCACGTCCGGGGTGAGAGATGGCAACGTCCGGAGTCGATCTGAACGACGGTGGTAGAAAGGCCCGATGAGCTCACCCGATCCTTTCACCGACCTTGACGCGTACGTCCGAGTGCCGCGACTGGCGGGGCTGTGGCTCTCGCCGGACGGGCGCCGGATCGTCGTGGGGGTGGGGACGCCCGACCGCAAGAACACCCGTTATCGCACGTCGCTGTGGGAGGTCGACCCGACCGGGGAACGGCCGTCACGGCGCCTCACCCAGAGCGACCAGGGGGAGTCGGCGGCCGGCTTCACGCCCGACGGCGACCTGCTGTTCACCTCGGCCCGGCCGGCACCCGACGGCGGCGACGACGACGACGAGGCGCGGGCCGCGCTGTGGTCGCAGCCCGCCGGCGGCGGCGATGCCCGGGTGGTGGCGGCGCTCCCGGGCGGGATCCACGGCGTGCGGGTCAGCCCGACCGGCACGCTGGTGGCCGGCTCGGCGATGCTGCCGGCGTCGGACGGGACGGAGGCCGAGCAGCAGGCCCGCAAGCAGCGCAAGGAGGCCGGCGTCTCGGCGGTGCTGCACGAGTCGTATCCGGTGCGGTATTGGGATCACGACCTGGGGCCCGAGCGGCCCCGGCTGTTCGCCGGCACGCTGGGCGAGGACGTGCGGCTGCGTGATCTGACCGGCCATGTCGGCCGGGCGGTCGACACCGAGGGGGACTGGGAGCTCACCCCCGACGGGGACAGCGTCGTCGCGACCTGGATGGTGCCCGAGAGCGGCGGGGCGCAGCGGGCGGCGATCGCGGTGATCGACGTGGCGACCGGCGAGCGGCGGATGCTCGCCGACGACAGCGGATACGACTACGGCTCGCCGCGGGTCTCGCCGGATGGCCGTACGGTGGCTCTGGTGGCCCGCCGCTGGTCCACGGCCGACGATCCGGGTGACGTCTGGCTGGCGCTGGTGCCGCTGGGCGGTGGCCCGGTGACGGCGCTGACCGGCGACTGGGACCGGTGGCCGCACAGCCCCCGGTGGACCCCGGACGGGGCGGCGCTGGTCGTGGCGGCCGACGACCTCGGGCGCTCGCCGCTGTGGCGGGTCGACGCCGGCTCCGGTGCGGTCACGCGGCTGACGCTGGATGACGGCGCCTACACCGATCCGCGGGTCTCCCCGGACGGGCGGTGGGTGTATGCGTTGCGCAGTGCCGTCGACGCGCCGCCGAGCCCGGTGCGGGTGTCTTTTGAGGGGGGCGTCCATGAGCTCCGAGGGCCTGTGGACGCGTCACGCGTACCAGGGAAGCTGACCGAAGTGACCGCGCGGGCCGCCGACGGAAGCCCGCTGCGGGCCTGGCTCGCGTTGCCCGCCGACGCGGATGCCGGGCGGCCGGCGCCGTTGGTGCTGTGGATCCACGGTGGACCGCTCGGGTCCTACAACGCGTGGTCGTGGCGGTGGAACCCGTGGCTCGCGGTGGCCCGGGGTTATGCCGTGCTGATGCCCGATCCCGCTCTGTCGACCGGATACGGGCTGGACTTCATCAAGCGCGGCTGGGGAGCGTGGGGCGAGGCGCCCTACACCGATCTGATGGCGATCACCGACGCCGCCGAGCAGCGCCCCGACATCGACGCCAACCGCACCGGCGCGATGGGCGGCTCGTTCGGCGGATACATGGCGAACTGGATCGCCGGGCACACCGACCGGTTCGACGCGATCGTCACGCACGCGTCGCTGTGGGCGCTGGACCAGATGATGACGACGACCGACCTGTCGTTCTACTGGTTGCGCGAGCTGACCCCGGACCGGTTGGAAGCGAACTCGCCGCACCGGTTCGCCGATCAGATCACCACGCCGATGCTGGTCATTCACGGCGACAAGGATTACCGGGTGCCGATCGGCGAGGGCCTGCGCCTGTGGTGGGATCTGCTGTCGCGCTCCGACGCCGGGCACAAGTTCCTCTACTACCCGGACGAGAACCACTGGATCCTCAAGCCGGGCAACGCCAAGGTCTGGAACGAGACGGTGCTCGCGTTCCTCGACCATCACGTACGCGGGGACAAGTGGCACCGGCCCGGCTTGCTGGGCTGAAATGTGAGAACCGGCGGCACCTACTGCAAGTACTCCAGCGCGGACTTCACCTGCTCGTATGTGCCGCCGCCGCGCGGGGTGCCGGTCAGCCGGCGTTGACCTGCAGGATCCAGGTGACGCCGAAGCGGTCGGTGAGCATGCCGAAGCCGGGGGAGAACGGTGACGGGCCGAACTTCTCGACGATCCCGGCGCCGTCGGCGAGCTTGTCCCACAGGAGGCTGACCTCCTCGGCGGTGTCGCCACCGATTGCGACGAAGAACCGCTCGCCGGTCAGCGTCAGGCCGTTCTCGCGCGTGGTGACCGTCGGTGCGGCGGCCGGGGCGGCCTGGCTGGGCACGTCGTAGGCCATGATGCTGAAGCCGTTGTCCGCGGTGACCTGGCCGAAGACGACCTTGTCGGCGTCGGGCAGCTCCTTCGGCATCCCGAAGTCGCCGTACGTGACGACGGTGAGCCGGCCGCCGAACACGGACGAGTAGAACTCCAGCGCTGCCCGGGCGTCGCCGCGGAAGTTCAGGTGGGTGGTGGTGGTGATCGCCATGGTGGCTCCCTCAGTTGGTTGACCTGGGAGCAAGATTCGCAGCAGTAGGTGCCAGGTTGTGGCACCTACTTCGGGCAGACTCGGATTCATGCCGAAGACCTCCGCCCGGCTCCTGGCCCTGCTCTCGCTGCTTCAGGCGCGCCGCGACTGGCCCGGGACGCTGCTGGCCGACCGCCTCGACATCAGCCTGCGAACCGTGCGCCGCGACGTCGACCGGCTCCGCGAGCTCGGCTATCCGATCGCCGCGGTCAAGGGCCCGGACGGCGGCTACCGGCTCAGTGCCGGCACCGAGCTGCCGCCGCTGTTGTTCGACGACGAACAGGCCGTCGCCCTCACCATCGCGTTGCAGGTGGCCGCGAGCACCTCGGGCGACGCCCTGGCCGAGGCGGCCGCCCGGGCCCTGACCACCATCCGGCAGGTGATGCCGTCCCGGCTGCGCAACCGCGTCGAGTCCCTGCGGGTCACCGCCGTCGACCGCCCCGCCACCCGGCCGGCCGCGCCGGTCGACGGCGACGTGCTGCTGGCGCTCAGCAAGGCCGTTCACGCCCACGAGGTGCTGCGCTTCGACTACGGCTCGGCGGGCCCGGACGCGCCGCCCCGCCGGGCCGAGCCGCACCACGTCATCACCTGGGACGGGCGCTGGTACCTCATCGCCTGGGACCTCGACCGCGACGACTGGCGCACCTTCCGCGCCGACCGGATCACCGTACGGACGCCCCACGGCCCCCGATTCACCCCGCGCGAGCTGCCCGGGGGCGACGTGGCGACGTACGTGATCGGTACGTTCCGCGGCTCCGGCGACGCCTCGGGGAACTGGCCGTGCCGGGGCACGGTGATCCTCGACCGGCCCGCGGCCACCGTGGCCCTCTACACCCGCGACGGCATCGTCGAAGAAGCCGGCCGCGACCGCTGCCGGCTCACCCTCGGATCGTGGTCGTGGCCCGGACTGGCGGCCGCCTTCGCCCGATTCGACGCCGACATCGAGGTCGTCGGCCCGGCCGAGCTGACCGAAGCCTTCGCCCACCTCGCCGACCGGTGCACCCGGGCCGCGACCGGCCGCTGAACCCGAGCCGCGACCGGTCGCTGAGCCCGGGCCGCGACCGGCCGCTGAGACGGGGTCAGGCGCCCACGGTCAGGCCGGGCAGACCCTTTCCGCCGAAGTACGGCTGGTTGCTCAGGTCGAGCTTCTGGGCGCCCTCCGGGGCGGCGATGGGAGCGCCGCCGGTCACCTCGAGACGGGCGGCGACCCGGCCGGTGGCACCGTCGACGAACTGCAGGACGTTGATCTCGGCGGCGGTCAGCTTGCCGCCGTCGATCCACAGATCGAGCACGATCGGCTTGTCCGCCGGCCGCTCGGCCGGAAACTTGCCGGCCAGCTCCGGGCTGACCGCCGTGGCGAAACGCTTGGCCTCGGCGTACGCCTTGGCGGTGCTCGACGTGACGATCAGGTGCTGGTCGTCGGCGCTGTCGCGGACGACGTCGGCCCCCTCGAGCAGGTTGGTGGCGCTGGTCGTCAGCTCCTGGGCCGCCTTCTGCTGCTCGGCGTCGGGCGTCGCGCCGGCCCGCGCGGTCAGCTCCTTGGTGTCGAGCGACACCCACTGGCCGGCGATCAGCGCGTCGAACTCCGAGGCGCCGCCGCTGAGCTTCCTGATGTCGGCCGGCGTGGCGCCGAACTTCGCGGCGAGCTCCTTGACCGGCGCCTTCACATAGAGCAGGCCACCGACGAACCGGATCTCGGTGCCGGTCACGCCGTCGACGGTCGCGGCCAGGCTCGACGCGTCGTCCGCCTCGCCCGCGCCGCCCTTGTCGTACGACATGGTCAGCGAGGAGTTGAACACCTGAGCCACGGTGGCGGCGTCGGCGTCCTGGCCGGCCGCGGCGACCAGGTCGTCCGGATTGCCGGTGAGCTTGAGGACAAAACCGGCCTGCTGGGCGTCGGCGAGCTGCTGGGCGGCATCGCGCAGCTCGAGCTTGGGCTCCAGGGCCTGGATCTGCTGGGCGGCACAGCCACCGAGCACAGTGAGGGTGGTGACACCGGCAAGGACGCCGGCCAGATGACGCTGAGCGCGCATGAATCCCCGTTTCGTGTTAAGACCAGCTCAGCGTAGGACCACCGATCAACACGTTTTCGAGGTGAGCTCCGTGCCCGTGGGCAGACTGCACCACCTGATCCTGGACAGTCCCGACCCGATCGTCTGCGCGCGGTTCTGGAGCGCGGTGCTCGGCCGGCCGATCACTTACCAGGACGACGACTTCGTGGTGGTGGCCGACAACGACACCACTTCCGGGCTGGCCTTCCAGCGGGCCACGGAGTTCCGGCGGCCGACCTGGCCCGATCCGGCCGTCCCGCAGCAGATGCACCTCGATGTGATGGTCGACGACCTGGCGGTCGCGGCCGAGGCCGTACGGGGGCTCGGAGCGAAGCCGCTGGCCGGTGACCACGTCTTCGCCGACCCGGCCGGCCACCCGTTCTGCCTGATCCCGCGACCCGGCTGGGCCGCGCCGGTGAACGCCGGACCCGCGGCCCCGCCCGCGAACGCGTGACTCGCAGCCGGATCACCGGGATCGGCGCGGGGACCACCAGTTGGCGTCGCCGAGGGCGGCGACCAGCGCCGGCGCCAGCACGCCGCGCACGATGGTGGCGTCGATGACGATGCCCAGGGCGAGCGCGGTGGCCAGGATCTTCACCTCGGTCGTCGGCACCTGGGCCAGGGAGATGAAGGCCAGGAACAGGATCAGCGCGGCCGAGGTGACCAGCCGGCCGGTGCGGGCGACACCGGCGACGGTCGCCTCGTCGGTGCTGTGGCCGTTCTCGTGCTCCTCGCGGATGCGGGAGAGCAGGAAGACCTCGTAGTCCATGGACAGGCCGAACAGGAAGGCGAACACCGCGATCGGCACCCAGGTCGTGATCGCACCGGACGCCTGCTGGCCGAACAACAACTCGGTGCCGTGCCCGTCCTGCCAGATCCACACCGTGATGCCGTAGGCCGCCCCCAGCGAGAGGACGTTGAGCACCAGCGCCTTGACCGGCAGCACGATCGAGCGCAGCGCCCGGACCAGGAGCAGGACCGTCACCACGACGATGAGCCCGATGACCCACCAGGCGTTGCCATAGACGGCGGCGATGAAATCGGCGTCACCGGCCGGCACGCCACCGACCCGGGCCCCGGTGGCCTCGGCGGCCGTGCGGATGGCGGCCGCGGTCTCGGTTCCGGGGCCGGTCGAGGTGTCCTCGGTCGTCCACGCGCGGACCAGCGACTCACCGCCGGCGCTGTCCGGCCAGATGATCGCCGCGGCCACTCCGGGCAGGCCGGCCACCGCCGCCCGCGCCCGCACGGGGTCGGCGGTCAGGATCTCCACCGGCGTGGACAGTCCGGCGCCGATACCCGAGTCGTCCACCCGGGTGATCGCCGCGCCGGCGCTGCCGCCGGTGGACGCGAGGGAGGCGTTCGTCGGCTGCCCCAGCCGGATCGTCAGCACCGGAGCGGCCAGCGCCAGCAGCACCACGGTGGCCGCGATGGCCGACCACCAGCGGTGCCGCACGACCGCTGTGCCGACCCGCCGCCACAGCCTGCTCTCCGGATCGGTGGTGCGCCGGTGCGGCCAGTCCAGTCGCCGCCCCACCGTCAGCAGCAGCGCGGGCAGCAGGGTGAGCGCGGCGAGCACACTGATAACCGGGATGAGCAGCCCGGTGAAGCCGACACTGCGCAGGAACGGGACCGGCAGGGCGATCAGTGCGGCCAGGCTGACCGCGACGGTGACCCCGGAGAAGAACACCGAGCGGCCCGCCGTGGCCATCGACCGCTGCACGGCTTCGGCCGGGTCCGCGCCGTGGCCGAGCTCCTCACGCCACCGGGTGACGATCAGCAGGGCGTAGTCGATCGCCACGCCGAGTCCGATCAACGCCAGCAGGAACTGGACGATGAACGAGATGTCGGTGAGCCCGGTCAGGCCCCAGACGATCAGGAAGGTGGTGAGGATCGACGCGGCGGCGATGAGCAACGGCATCAACGCCAGCGCCGAGCCGAACACCACCAGCAGCACGATCAGCGCACCGGCGCCGCCGAAGATGGTCTCGGCCAGCACGTCGGCGCCCTGATCGCCACCGGCGTCGGCCGCCAGCGCGTCCTTGCCGGTGACCACCACCTGCTCGGCCGCGGCCAGTTGGCCCAGCACGGGAAGGGCCTCGGCGTACGGGTCCGGGCCGGGCACGATCCGCGGGTAGACCATCACCACCGCGGTCCGCCCGTCGGCCGACTGCAGCGCCTTCTCGTCGGCGTACGACAGAACGCCCGCGCCCGGCAGCGCCCGCTCGACCGACGCGACCAGCCGGCCCGCCCGCTCGGGGGACGGCTGCTGGTCGACCAGCAGGATCGGCGCCGCGTGCCCACCCGAGCCGAATCGCTCCCGGATGACTTCGTTGGTCTCGAAGCCCGGCTGACCCGGTAGCGAGAAGTCGTAAGTCAGCGCGGCGGTAGCCTTCGGTGCCGCGAAGCCGCCCGCGACGGCGAGCGCCAGCCACGCGAGCAGGATCCACCGGCGATGTCGCACCACGAACCGGGAAAGGGAGCGCATCGGGTCAAGCTATCTGCCCGGACCCGTCCCCGAGTGCTCGCTGGGTTGGCCCGTCCCGCCTGAGCTGGGAAAACTACACCGATGTAGTTAGGTGATCTTTCCGCGTACCGGTTGCCGCCCCGGCTTTTATGCGGATGACTGGAGTGGTGACAAGCCCGATGCTCGCGGCCGCCGGCGCTCTGCCGGCCGGTCCGGGGTGGGCGTTCGAGTTCAAGTACGACGGGGTCCGGGCGATCGCCGAGGTGCGCGACGGCCGGGTCGAGGCGTTCTCGCGCAACCTCAACGACATCACCGGCAGCTATCCTGAGCTGGGCGAGCTGGCCGGGCTGCTGGCCGGCCGCAGCGCGGTGCTCGACGGCGAGGTGGTCGCCCTGGAGACCGACCGGCCGTCGTTCGCGCGCCTGCAGCAGCGCATGCACGTCGCCCTGCCCAGTCCGGCGCTGGTCGCCGCCGTACCAGTGCTCTACTACGTCTTCGACCTTCTCGAGCTCGACGGCGAGGATCTCACTTCTTCCCCGTACGCCACCAGGCGCGACATCTTGTCGGGGCTCGACCTGGCCAGTGAGCATGTGCGGGTGCCGATCCGCTTCCTCGACGTCGACGGCCGCACCGTCCTGCAGGCGGCCGAGCTGGCCGGGATGGAAGGCGTCGTCGCCAAGCGCCTCGCGTCGCCGTACCGCCCCGGCAAACGCTCGGCCGACTGGACCAAGGTCCCGCTCATCAAGACCCAGGAAGTGCTGGTCATCGGCTGGAAGGCGGGCGCCGGCCGCCGCGCCGGCACGATCGGCTCGCTGCTGCTGGCCGTCCACGACGACCAGGACCGGCTGGTGTTCGCCGGCCACGTCGGCACGGGTTTCAGCGACGCCGCCCTGACCCATCTGCAGGGCGAGCTGGCGCCGCTGGCCCGCGCGACGCCACCGGTCGGCGACGTGCCCCGCGAACACGCCCGCCACGCCCACTGGGTCGAGCCGTGCCTGATCGGCGAGGTCGCCTTCCGCAACTGGACGCCGGACGGCCGCCTGCGTCACCCGTCCTGGCGCGGCCTGCGCACCGACCGCGCCCCGTCCTCGATCCGGCGCGCCCCCGAACCCATCCCACCCCCTTCCCAGGGCACCGTGATCGGCGCCATGCAGACCCCCGACGGCCGCTGGCGGGTGGAAGCCGTCCGCCGGGGCCGCCAGGACTTCTACCGCCTCATCCACGGCGACAACGTCATCGACGGCCTGGTCATCGCCACCGTCCAGCGCCTGCTGGAGGAGGCCGGCGTCCACCTGGGCGACCTGGTCGACGCCCGCCAGGCCGAAACCTCCGGCGCCGCCTGAGCGCATTACCCTCGACGGCGACGGCGTCCCTACCTGCGCGACGCCGTCATCGACAGCGGTCAGCTCGCGCAGGCCGCCCCCGCTCTGGCCCAGGCTCTGGGCATCGTGGTCAGAGACCGCTGACCGCCGGTTGCCGCTCGCGGCGCAGCACGCTGAACGCGGTCGGCTCGGCCGGTCGGGCCGTGGTGAACCGGAACCCGCCGGGCAGCTCGGTGGTGAACAACCGGTCGCCCTCGCCCACGACCGCCGGGAAGGTGACCAGGCGGTATTCGTCGACCAGGTCGGCCGCCGCGAGGGTGCGGACCACGCTCAGGCTGCCGATCACCACGATGTCGCGGCGGGTGCGCTCGTCGGCCACCCACGCCGCGAGGTCGCCCACGACGGGGGCTGAGCCGGCCCAGGCGCTCGCGTCCAAACCCGTACGGGTGGCCACGCGCTTGGGAACGGCGTTCATCACTTTCGCGAAGTCGCCGTCGCGGTTCGGCCAGAGCCGTGCGAAGTGCTCCCAGGTGCGCCGGCCGTAGAGCTGGACGCCCTGCTCCATCCGCGCACCGAGGTGGAACTTGTCGCCGTCGACCGGCCCGGCCCCGTACCGGAAGGCCCAGCCGCCGTGGCCGGTGCCCCAGCGTCCGTCCGGGTCGGAGACCACGCCGTCGAGGGTGGTGAACTGCGTGACGATTACCTCGCCCATGCCGAAGTCCTCTCCTGTTGTGTCCTGTCACCTGTCACTTACCGGGGCGGAAGAGCAAACTCATCGGCGTGACGACTGTGGACCGGCTGGAGGACTACCGCGGCGAGCTGCTGGCGCACTGTTACCGCCTGCTCGGCTCGTTCCAGGAGGCCGAGGATCTGGTGCAGGAGACGTTGTTGCGGGCGTGGCGCTCGGCCGACCGGTACGACCCGCAACGGGCGTCACTGCGGACCTGGCTGCACCGGATCGCCACGAACGCGTGCCTGACCGCGCTCGAGGGCCGCGCGCGGCGACCGTTGCCGAGCGGGCTGGGCGCGGCCGGCGACGACCCCCAGGCGCCGCTGACCCCCAGCCTCGACGTGCCGTGGTTGCAGCCGTTCCCGGACGCGCGGCTGGGTGATCCGGCCGACGTGGCGCAGCAGCGGGCCGGGCTGCGACTGGCGCTGGTCGCGGCTCTGCAGTTGCTGCCCGCGCGGCAGCGGGCGGCCCTGGTGCTGCGCGAGGTGCTGCAGCTGCCCGCGGCCGAGGTGGCGGACGTGCTCGACAGCACGGTGGCGTCGGTGAACAGCAGCCTGCAACGGGCGCGGGCCACGTTGCGGTCGGCCGGCCCGGCGATCGAGACGCTGCGCGAGCCGGCCGACCCGGACGAGCGGGTGGTCGTCGAGCGCTACCTCACGGCGTTCGAGGCGGCCGATGTGCCCGGCCTGACCCGGCTGCTGGCCGACGACGTGGCGCTGGAGATGCCGCCGGTCAACCTGTGGCTGCTCGGCCGGGCGCACTACGGGCAGTTCCTGGAGCGGGTGTACGCGATGCGCGGCCCGGGCTGGCGCATGGTGCCCGTCGAGGCCAACGGCAGCCCGGCGCTGGCCGCCTACACCCCGGACGCGCGGGCCCATTCGATCCAGCTGTTCACCGTGTCCGGCGGCCTGATCAGCAGGAGCGTGACCTTCGTCGACCCGGCCCTGTTCCGCCTCTTCGGGCTGCCCCCGGAGCTCTGACTCACGCAACCAGTGGTTGCGCTTGGTGGGGGATGCGGCTAGCGTCATGTGCAACCAAAGGTTGCAGGAGGCGAACGTGGCGATCCAGTCCATCGAGCGGGAGCTCTACATCGAGGCCTCACCCGACGTGGTGTTCGAAGTAGTCAGCGATCCCGAGCACGTCCGGCACTGGTGGCCCGACGAAGCCCGTTACAAAGTGATTCCCGGGACCCCGGGCGAGATCGTCTTCGGCGATCCCGAGGCGGGCGGCAAGGTGGTGGCGCTGACCGTCGTCGAGGCCCGCCCGCCGGAGTCGTTCTCGTTCCGCTGGACGCAGCCCGGCGGTGAGCCGGCCACGCCGGGCAACTCGTTGCTGGTCACCTTCGACCTGGTCCCGTCGGGGGAGGGGACCCTGCTCAAGTTCTCCGAGACCGGCTTCCGCGAGGAGGAGGTACGTGCCGACCACGTGAACGGCTGGGACTACTTCCTGCCCCGCCTGGCGCCGTACATCGCCACCGTCGGGGTGCGCCCGTGACAACCGCGGTCGACGACGACCTGTGGTCGGCGATCGGCGACCCGACCCGCCGCCGCATGCTCGACCTGCTGCTGACCGAGGGCGCCGGCACCGCGACCACGCTGAGCCGGCAGCTGCCGGTCACCCGGCAGGCCGTGGCCAAACATCTCGGCGTCCTGGACCGGGCCGGGCTGGTGCGCGCCACCCCGGCCGGCCGCGAGAAGCGCTACCAGGTCGACGACGCCGAGCTCGAACGCGCGGCGGCTCAACTGGCGGCGGTCGGCGCCGAGTGGGACGCCCGCCTCAACCGCATCAAGCGGATCGCCGAGGCGATCCAGACCAAGAGGAGCGACAATGGCTGACATTCTGCATCGGATCGGCGTCCAGGACGCGAGCCCCCAGCAGGTCTACGAGGCCCTGACCACCGTCGACGGCCTGGCCGCCTGGTGGACGGCCGACACCACGGAATCCGATGGCCTGCTGCGGTTCCGGTTCCCGCCGGTCGGCGGCTTCGACATGGAGGTCCTCGAGACCCGCCCGGCCGAGTCCGTTCGCTGGCGTGTGGTCGACGGCCCCGAGGAGTGGATCGGCACCACGATCGACTTCAAGCTGCGCCACGACGGCGACTACACCATCGTGCTGTTCGAACATCAGGGCTGGAAGGAGCCGGTCGAGTTCATGAACCACTGCAGCACCAAATGGGCCTCCTACCTGCTGAGCCTCAAGTCGCTGGTGGAAACCGGCCGCGGCGCCCCCGCCCCGGACGACGTACAGATCAGCGACTGGCACTGACCGGCTCACTCGACCGGCCGTGCCGCCGGCAGCAAGAACACGGCCGGTCACGTCATCATCGGTCACCGGTGAGCGCGGAGAGGTGAGCGCGGATCTGGTACGCCTCGGGACGGCCGAGTCCGGTGTAGATGGCCAGGGCCTGGCGGTGGTGCTCGCGGGCGAGCACCGGGTCACCAAGTGCGCGGTGGGCGTGACCGATACCGGTCAGGGCGCGAGCCTGCTGCGGGCGGTCACCGGTGCCGGCGGCGATCGCCCGTGCCGCGGCGTGGTGGCCGAGGGCCTCGGCGGGGCGGCCGAATCTCCGGGCCGTCTCGCCGAGGCTGTTGAGTACCCGGGCCTCGCCGATCCGGTCGCCGGTCTCCCGGCAGACGGCCAGGGCCTGCTCCTGATGCCCGGTGGCCCGCCGGTCGTGGCCGAGGCGGGTGTGCAGGAGCCCGAGTCCTTCCAGCGTCCACGTCTCGCCGGCCGGATCACCGGTCTGCCGGAACAGGGTCAGCGCCCGCCGGAGGTGCCCGGCGGCGGACCCGGTCCGGCCCAGCTCCAGGTGGACCAGGCCCAGACCTTCCCGGGCGTAGGCTTCGCCGAGCCGGTCGTCCATCTGCTGGAACAGGATCAGAGCCTGCGCGCTGCGGCCGTCCGGGTCGCCGGGCACGTCCGGTGCGCGGCGTTGCCCGGTCGGGCTGCCCGCGCTCCGGAACAGGTCCGCGGCCCGCTGCAGGGCTGCGGCGGCCCGCCCGTGGTCGCCGAGCCGCCCGTACGTGAAGCCGATGTCGAGCAGGGCGGTGGCCTGCCCGGTCACGTCGCCCAGCCGGACGGCCGCGTGGAAACCCTGATCGTGCAGCGTCAGGGCGTCGGCGTTGTGGCTGCCGGTGGCCAGATGGCGTTGCAGCAGACGCGACAACAGGACGGTGTGGGCCGGCCAGCCGTGCGTGGCGGTGTGCACGGCGACCGCGATCAACGGTGAGCGTTCGGTGTCCAGCCATCGGCGAGCCCGGCCTCCGGTGGTGAGGTCGGGGACCGGGGTGCCGGCCGGCCGGATCCGGGGCCGGACCGTCGCTTCGGCGGGATACAGGACGTTCATCGCGGCGGCCGACGCAGCGAGATACAGGTCGAACAACCGGGTCAGCGCTTCGTGTCGCTCGCGCGGGGGCTCCTCGTCGGCGGCCCGGACCGTGGCGTAGGCGCGGACGAGGTCGTGGAAGGTGTACCGGCCGGGGCCGGCATCCTGGAGCAGGTGATCGTCGCGCAACTGCCGCAGGCGGGACCGGGCGGTGTCCACGCCGGTGCCGGTGAGGGCCGCGGCGGCGTAGGCGTCGAAGTCCCGGCCGGGGTGCAGAGCGAGCAGGCGCAGCAGTCTCTGCCGGCCGGCGGGCAGATGCCGGTAGGACTGGGTGAGGGCGAGGTCGATGCCGGTATCCAGGCGCCGGTCGTGGTGGCGTTCGTCGAGCCGGTCGGCGTGCTCGGCCAGAGTCCAGCCCGGGGTGCCGCGGATGTGGCGGGTGATCAGGCCCAGAGCCAGCGGCAGATAGCCGCAACGGCGGGCGATGCGGGCCGCGGCCTGCGCGTCGCGAGCAGCCGGCGACCCGGGAAGGGCACGATCCAGGAAGGCCAGGGCCTCGCCGGGGGTGAAGGCGTCGACGGCCAGGTGGACCGCGGGATGCAGGCCGGTCAGGCGGCGCCGGCTGGTGACCAGAGTGACGCAGCCCTCGGTGGCCGGCAGCAGCGGGCGGACCTGCTCGGTGGTGGCGGCGTTGTCCAGCACGACCAGGGCGCGGGTGCCGGTGAGACGGTCGCGGAAGGTGGCGGCCCGCCCGGCGAGATCGTGCGGGATCTGCTGGCCGGGCAGGCCCAGCAGGCGCAGGAAGCCGTCCAGGATCGCGGCCGGATCGGCCGGCGGCTGCGACGGGTCGGGATCGAACCCGCGCAGGTTGACGAACAGCACCCGCTCGAACGGTTGCTCCCGGTGCAGCAGATGACCGAAGTGAACGGCCAGCTCGGTCTTGCCGACCCCGGCCATGCCGGCGATCGAGGAGATCACCACGGGCGGTCCGTCCCGGGCCGCGCTCAGAAGCCGGTCGAGCTCCCCGGTGCGGCCGGTGAACCCGGCCAGATCCGCGGGCAGACGATCCTGGACCCGGACCTGGGACGCCGCCTCGAGCTCGCCGCCGATCACGCGTAGCGCCTGCCGCCACTGCGTCACGTACCCGGTGTCCGGGTGCAGCACGCCGACCACGGCGAGCACCAGATCGGTGTCCAGCCGGCGCCGCGCGGGCTGGAAGCAGTAGGCCACGGTGGACCGGCGCGCCAGCTCGCTCGCCGGCCGGCCGGTCGCGACCCACCCCGCGTTGATCCGGTCCTTGATCACGTCGTAGGACGGGTTGCCGGCCCAGACCTTGAGCAGGCGCAGCCGATCGACGAGCTCGGGGAGACTCCTCGCCGAGGCCGGATCGGGCGGTGACATCGCTGACCCCCATGCGTCAAGGTCGATGCTCGAAGGCTAGTGACCGAATCGGTCAGCCGGGTAGTGCGCGGGCCTGCGGCGGGCGGCGGGCATGCGATACCGTCTCGGGACTCACCGCCTCCAGCGTGGTGCGCAAGTCAAGCGAGGGAATTTGTGGGACTGCTCTTTCACCTGATCGCTCTGCCCTTCCGGCGCCCGCTCGTGGGGATCCTCATCGGGCTGGCCATCCTCGGTGGTGTCTTCGCCTACGACTGGGACAGCGCACCGACGTGCGGCGGCTCCACGATGGAGCAGGGTGACGTCTGCCGCAAGGTCACCGACACGACCGGTTCCTCCGACCGGACGTTCGACGAGACCAAGGACAACCAGCGGTCCGCGCCCTACATCTGGGGCTCCCTGGGTGGCGCCCTGGTGCTCATCGGCGCGGTGAGCTGGCCGATCCGCCGCCGTCGTCGGGCCGCCCAGGCCGACGCAGCCGCGGCGACGGTCACGACCACAGCCTGATCAGAAGGGGGCCAGAGCGTCGTCGAGGTCGGCAGCCGAGGCGGCGCTCTCGTTCAGCAGGTCGTCGATGACCGACGCCAGCGGCGCCGGTAGTGACGGCAGCCGCCGGCCGATCGGGATGGGCGGCTCGCGCAGGACGACGGCGACCGGGTCGGCGCCCGGGCGGAAGTCGCGCGGCGGGAAGCCGGTGAGCATCCAGTACAGGCAGGCGGTCAGGGCCCACACGTCCACGTCGGGCCGGGCGTACTTGTAGTCGATCAGCTGCCGGCGGGGCATGAAGGCGACGCTGCCGGCGATCGCCCCGGTCGGCGTACGGCCGCTCAGCCCGGCCTGGTCGAAGGCCTTGGCCAGGCCGAAGTCGGCCACCTTGAGCCGGCCGTCGGCCGTGAGCAACAGGTTCTGCGGTTTGATGTCGCGGTGCACCAGCCCGCGCCCGGTGGCGGTGGTGCCGTCGGCGTGCACGACCGGGATCTCGGCGCTGTGCGCGTACCGCAACGCGGCCGCCGCCTGACGGGTGAGGGCCACGGCCTGCTCGACAGCGAACGGCCCGTGGCCGGCGATGCTGCCGCCGGGGCAGTATTCGGCCACGAAGCCCAGCGGCTCGGCCAGGCTGCGGTGGAAGCGCACGATGTGGGGATGGCGCAGCGCCGCGGTGCAGTCGAGCTCGCGGCGGAACACCTCACTCGCCCCCGGAACGGCCAGGGTCTTCACCGCGACCAGCCGGCCGTCGGGCTCGCGGGCCAGGTGCACCACGCCCTGCGCGCCGCTGCCCAGCTCACTCAGCACGGTCAGGCCGTTGTGCGTGACCGGGCGGATCACCACGCGCACGACCGCGTCGCCCAGCCACAGCTCATCGCCGTCGCCCAGCTCGCGCTCGCCGTCGATCAGGACCCCGTTGACGTACGTCCCGTTGTGGCTCCCGAGGTCGCGGACCACCACGCGCGGCGGCCGGATCAGCACCCGGCAGTGGCGGCGCGACACCCGGCGGTCGTCGCCGACCCGTACGTCGCACCCAGGATCACGACCGAGCAGCACCTCCGCGTCACCGGTGAAGGCGTGCTCCACCCCGCCGGCCACGAGCACGAGATCAGCCAACGTCGGCTTCCCAGGCCAGCTCCCAGGCCCGCAGGCCGCCACCGATGTCCACAGTGACCATCATGGTGCCGTCGTCGTTGACCTGCACCGCGTGCAGGCCCGTCCGGTGCCCCTCCAGCGTCCGCAGGCAGCGCCCGGTGGCCAGGTCCCAGATCCCGACGGTGTCGGTCGCCCCGGCCACCACGGCGAACGTCGCGTCGGGGCCGAGCGCGAAGACGTCCGGGTCCTCCGGCAGGGCCAGCTCGTGCCGGACCTTGCCCGTGCCGGTCTCCCACACGATCAGCTTGGAGGTGTCGGGCGTGGCCGCCAGCTGCCGGTCGAGGCTGAACGCCACGTCGGTGTGGCCGGTCATGGACGGCCGATGGCTGCGGAACCGGTAGCGCTTCTTGCCGCGGGCCGCGTCGAGCCCGGTCAGCTCCATGTGCTCGGAGAGCAGCACGATCCGGTTGTCCGGTGTGAAAGAGAGCCGGGCGTCCTGCCACAGCGGCACCCGCGCCTTCCAGTCCGGCTTGCGGGTGTTCGGCCGCCACATCCGGACGTCGCCCTGCTTGTCCAGGCTCACCTGGCGCACCGCGTCGGGGCTGAGCGCCACGGCCGCGATCGGGTTGTCGCCGGCCCGGATCGAGAACAGCTTCACCCCGGTGGCCAGCCCGCGCAGCCGCATCACCCCGGACTCCTCGCCGTAGAGGATCCGTTCGCCGGACTGATCCAGGTCGAACGCGGTGATCGGACCGCCCTCGCCCTCGATGATCTCGGTGCGGCCGTCGCGGATGTCGAGCAGCTGCAGGATGCCACCCCAGGTGAGCAGCACGAGCAGGTTTCCGCCCAGGGCCCACCGGATCTCCCGGGCCTTGCCCGGGCCGTGCTGGAAGGTGCCCGCCAGCCGGGCGACGGGGAAGTCCCACAGGTCCACGTGACCGGTCCATCGCCCGGTGGCCAGGGCCAGCCCGTCGCGGCGCAACGCGATGGCCGGCGGCTGGGTGAACAGCCGCTGCCCGTCCAGGTGATAGAGCTCCCAGGCGGCGATCAGGCCGGCCCGGCGGCCGTGCGGGAGCAGCGAGCGCCAAGCGGTCAGCAGCACGGGGTTCCGGTTGTGGCCGGGCACGTCACCGGCGGTCCGCAGCATCGCGGCGGCCTCGGCGAACCGCTCGCCGTCGAACAGGGCGCGGGCCCGCGCGAGCAGGTCGTCGAACGAGTCCTGGGCCCGGTGCAGCTCCGGGACCGGGCGCGGGCGCGCGTAACACCAGGGCGCCTCGTAGCCGGAGCCCGGCATCGGCCGGAGCGCGAGCTGATAGGTGCCGCCGAGCGCCACCGCGCGGCCGTCGGGGCTGATCGCGCCGGCCTCCACCCCGAAGATCAGCTCCGGCAGGTCGTCGTCGAGGGTGCGCAGGATGCGCCCGTCGCGCGGGTCGATGATCTGGGCCGACAGCGAGGGCCCGGCGGCCAGCAGGCCGGCGGCGTCCGGGGACAGGGCCAGGACGATCTCGTACCGCAGCCGGTGGGTCGCCTCGCTCACCACGGTGTCGCGGCGGGCGTCCCACAGCACGAGTGGCCCGTCCTGCCAGGCGGCCACCGCATACCGGGCGTCCGGCGTCACCACGACCTTGTCACCCCGGAAATGGATCCACGGGGCGCCGGAGGCCAGGGTGCCCCGCCGCGGCCCGGTCCAGACGGCGGAACACGTGCCGGTGGTGACCGCCCAGTGCCGGACCGTGCCGTCACCCTCCTCCCGGGTGATGTTGCCGCCGAAGGACGCGGACAGCACCCGGGCGCCGGTCCGGCTCAGGGCCAGCGAGGTGACCCGGCCGGTGTGGCCGGTCAGGACGACCGGGTCGCGGGTCGTATCGGTCTCCCAGACCTGGATCAGGCCGTCGCGGTGCCCGGCCGCGACGTACCGGCCGTCGCCGCTGACCGCCACGGCCGTCGCGGCGAGGGCGTTGCGCTTCCAGCCGCGCGGCACACCGCCGGCCATGTCCCACACCGTGATGGAGCCGTCCTCGCGCAGGACAGCGCTGAGCCGGCCGGTCCCGTCCACCGCGATGGCGGTGACCTCGGCTCCCTCGGCCAGGACCCGCGGCTGGCCGCCGCCGGCCGGCGTCCAGTGATGCAACCCGCCGCCGCGAGTGCCGAACAGCACGTGCTCGCCGTCCGGCCCCATGGCCACCGCGCAGACTTGGCGGGTGAGCGTCTCGGCGCTGATCCCGGGGGAGCGGCTCGCCCGTTCCCGCAAGGCGGCCACCGCCTCGGCCGAGGCCGGATCGGCGGCGGCGGCCTCGCGCAGCAACTCGCCGGCCCGCTCGTCCTCGTGCCGCTCGAGCTCGACGCTGCCCAGCAGCAGGGCTCCGCGGCCGGGCTCGGGGTCACCGCCGGCCGCCCGGGCCGCCTCGAGCGCCGAGACGACCTGCTCGCCGGTGATCTTGCCGCTGCGCCAGCGGTGCAGCCCGAAGTTGTAGACCGAGGGCAGGTGGTGGGGGTCGGCCGAAACCGCGTTCCGCCACAGGTTCTCGGCGTCCTCGACGCGGCCCAGGTCGAGCAGGGACAGGGCCTGGTTGGACAGGCCGTCCGAGCGCAGCAGCGCCGGGCGGGGGACCGGCCGCGGATACGGCTCGCCGGTCAGCTCGGCGTACAGCGTGGACAGCCGGGTCACCAGGTCGCCGAAGCCGTCGGGGCGCTCGGCGAAGCAGTCGGCGAGCAGGTCGGCCACCGCGGGTGGCAGGTCCGGGCGTACGGTCTCCAGAGCCTCCGCCGCGGCCTGACCGAACCGGGTGATCCGCCGCCCGGCGAACATCTCGGCCACGGTGATCGCCCACGACCACACGTCGGTGGCGGTGGTCAGCCGCACGCCGCGGTCCCCGGCCGCCGCGGCCGCCTGCTCGGGCGACCAGTAGGCTGGGGTGCCCCCGCCGAAGGTGCCCTCGTGTGCGGCGACGGCCAGCCCGAAATCGGTGACCTTGGCCGTGCCGTCGGGCTCGAGCATCACGTTGGCCGGCTTCATGTCCTGGTGCACGAGGCCGCTGTCGTGCGCGTGCGCGATGCCCCAGGCGGTCTGGACGGCGATGTCGAGCTTCCCGGCCGCGTCGAGGCGCTTGTCGCGGATCGCCTCGGCCAGGCTGCCGCCGTCGACCCACTCGGCGAAGACCCGCGGGATGCCGTCGATCGTGCGGACGTAGACACAGTTGACCGTGTGCGGGTGCAGGCCGAGCCCGATCCACGTGCCGGCCTCGGCCTCGAACAGCGCGAACGAGGCGGACCCGCGCGGCGTCTTCACCGCCAGGTCGACCTCCCAGCCGAGGTGGCGGACCCGGTGCACGACGCCCATCCCGCCGGCCTGCGAGTCACCGAGAACCTCGTACTGCCCGAGAACGATCTCGCCGGTCGCCCACGGCATGCTCAGTCGCCCAGCGCCACGAAGATCGGGGTGCCGACCAGCACGTGCATGCCCTCGTGGGCATCGAGTTCCGGATAAGGGCTCGGGCCGTACGCGAGTCGCTTGGCCACGAACTCGAGGCTCTGCTCGGTGCCGCGCAGCTGCCGCTGAGCCAGATGGGCGGCCGCCAGGGCTTGCGGCTGCCCGGTCTCCCCATCGGCTGCCAGCACGCCGCGCAGCCCCTCGACGATGCCGGGCAGCGACGACGGCGCGAACGGGTCGGCCGGCGGCTTCTCGCCCTGCAGGTGCCCGGCGGCGCCGCCGAGCCCGACGACCGTACGCTCGGTCGCGCCGCCGAAATAGACCAGCGACGACATGACCGGGCCCCAGCGCATCAGCATCCGGCCGCGGAAATACTGCCCCGGCTCGTCGACCGTGCCCACATCGGCGAAGTCGTCGAGATAGCGCACGACCCTCTCCAGGCGCGACACCCGGTTGGAGGTCACGCCCACCTTGCGTTTAGCGCTGGCCAGCTTGAGGTCGAAACCGACCTCGGACTCGCTGGCGCGGCCGAAACCGGGATCGATCTGCGGCAGCATCATCTCGACTTTGGAATCACTGATGTAGATGTAATAGCGCAGCGACACAGCGCCACTGTACTGACACCGAGCTATGTCTTCTCAGATCCAGACGGGCGTGCGGTCGTCGACGTCGGTCCAGGCCTTGATCCCGTACGCGCTGAGCAGGAACTTCCGCAGCAGGACCAGCAACGCCGGCACGACGGTGACGTCACCGATGCGGGAAAGGTGCTGCAGGTCCGGCGGGTACGGCGGGTAGCTCGACCCCATCCGCAGGTTCAGCTCGTTCTCCTCCAGCATGGACCCGACCAGCGTGATCATGCTGTCCCGGTCGTCCTTGGCCGTCAGCCGCCGGGTGAACCGGTAGGGAGCCGCCGGCGCCAGCCCGGAGGAGAGCTGCATCAGCAGGGTGCCCCGGTGGGTCTCCGGCAGATAGAGGATGTTCGCCGTGAGCAGCGAGCGGGGGTGGAAGCGCACGAAAAAACACGCGCGGTGGCGGCCCTGGCCGACCGCGATGACCAGCGCGATGATCTGGTCGTTGTCCCGGTCGAGCAGCCGGTCAACCGAAGTGATCTTCAGCGGCGAGCGGGCCTGCGCCACCCAGGGCGGCTCGCCGGCGTGCCCCATCCTCGCCGCGGCCAGGCCGGCGAGAGTCTCGAGCTGCCCGTCGCCGGCCACGGCGAGGGCCAGCAGCGCCGCCCGCGCCTCGGCCGTCCCCATCTCGACCACCGAGTCCAGCACGATCTCCCGGGGCAGGCCCATCAGGTCGGTGATCGAGACGAACGGAGCGCAGAGCGAGGCGCCCACCGCCGCCGCGCAGAGCGGGTCGCTCAGCGAGATCAGCCGGAACCCGTGATCGCGGAACAGCCCCCGGAACTCGGGGAGCCGCCCCCGCACCGAGGCATCCGCCCCCGATCGGTAGGTCTGCCAGATCTCGGCGTCCGGGTCCGGCTCCCGCAGCGTCGCGAACGGACTGGAAACATCATTTCCCCGTCGGAAGAACATGCTCCGATGATGACCGCACAGAGACCGAAATCGATACCCGCGTGTCAGCAAGGGGACGTTTCCTGGTCCAGCCGCCGGACTGTGACCGACCGCCTGTGAGATCAAGCCGCGGACGTCGGGTTCGCCGCTTCCCGGCGCGCTCGGCGGCGGAGCCACAGCAGGACGACGGTCTGAACCGTGAAAGCCAGCGACGTCACGCCGAAGCAGGCGACCAGAAACCATTCCTGATCGATGACGTTGTCGACAAGCGCCCAGATCTGCACCGCCGCGATCAAGCCGCACAGCGCGGAGACCCACGGGCTGGACAGGATGGACCTGGCTTTCTGCCCCTCGGCGCTGATCACGACCAAGCTCTACCCCGACGGCCGGACCGGTAATCAGCCCGCCGGCTCCGTCCGACGCGGTGGAAGGTCCGATGAGCGCCTGATCACAGCGGCGACGTCATTCGGCTCAGGCCGGGCGGGGACCCTGAGGTGAACCGTTGCTGTCATGACCGACAAAATCACCGCGCGCGGTTCCTGGGCCATTCTCGGCGTTCTCGTCCTGGCCCAGTTCATGATCGTCCTGGACGCCACGGTCGTGAACATCGCGCTGCCCAGCGCCCAGGAGGCGCTGCGGTTCAGCGACGCCGACCGGCAGTGGATCGTCACCACGTACTCCCTGGTCTTCGGCAGCCTGCTGCTGCCGGCCGGTCGGCTCACCGATCTCCTCGGCCGGCGGACCGCACTGATCATCGGCTTGATCGGCTTCGCCGTCGCATCGGCCGTGGGTGGGACCGCCCCCAGTTTCGGCGTGCTGACCGCCGCGCGCGGGGTCCAAGGCGCCTTCGGCGCGCTGCTGGCGCCGGCCGTGCTGTCCCTGCTGAGCACCACCTTCACCGCGGGACGACCACGAGCCCTGGCGTTCGCCGTGTTCGGGGCGGTGGCCGGAGCCGGTGGAGCCCTCGGGCTGCTGCTCGGCGGCTTCCTCACCGAGTACTTCTCGTGGCGGTGGTGCCTCTACGTCAATCTGCCGTTGGCCTTCGCCGCGGTCGCCGCCGCGATACCGCTGATTCCCCGGCGGTCCGGGGAGCGCACCTCGACCCGGATGGATCCGGCGGGCATGGTCGCCGTCGTGGCCGGCCTGGTCGGCGTCGTCTACGGTCTCGGCCGGGCTGAGTCCGCGGGCTGGACCGACGGCCTCACGCTGACCTCGTTGATCGGTGGCGCGGCCGCGCTGGCCGCGTTCGTTCTGATCGAGTCGCGGGTGGCAGCCCCGTTGCTGCCGCTGCGGGTGCTGGCCGACCGCAACCGGGCCGGGGCCTACGCGGGGCTGGCCCTGGCCAACGCGGGCCTGTTCGCGGTGTTCCTGTTCCTGACCTTCTACCTGGAGCAGAGTCTGCACCTCAGCCCGGTCCGCACCGGTCTGGCGTTCGTCCCCATGATCGTCATCCTGGTCCTGACCACGACGCTGCTCGGCGCCCGCCTGGTGATCCGCTTCGGTCCCCGGCCGCTGATGTCCTCCGGCCTGGTGATCGCCGCCGCCGGCCTGCTCGTCCTGGCCCGCCTCGACGTCGGCAGCCGCTACGCCACCGGCGTCCTGCCCGGTCTGCTCATCCTGGGTGTCGGGCTCGGCCTGGCTTTCGCGCCGGGTCAGAACACCGCGACCGGCGGTGTGCCGGCTTCGGACGCCGGCAGCGCTTCGGCCCTGACCGCCGTGTCCGCACAGACCGGCGCCTCGATCGGCACGGCGCTGCTGAGCACGATCGCCGCCGGCGCGAGCCGCGACTATCTGACCCTCCACGCACGGGACCTGCCCGGAGCGATCGTGCATTCGTACACCTCGGTCTTCGTCGCCGCGGCAGTCATCTTCGGTATCGGTGCGATCGTCACCGGCGCCCTCCTGCGGTCCGGTCCCCTCGGCCAGGCCGCCGTCCAGCAGCGCCCGCGCGCCGCCGTGCCCGAGAGGGCCGCTGACCGCGAGCCGCAGGAGCCCGGGGGCCAGGCCCCGATCGCCCTGCGGCCGCCCAGCCACCGCGACGAGCACCACCCAGCCGAGCGCGTAGAAGTCCGGGGCCCGTGAGGGGCCATCCGACGATCCACCCCGGGACGAGATCACGCGGTTGAGGCGATCGGACTTGTCCCGACCGCCTCCGCGATGCCGAAGCGTGGACAGCCGCGGGTGCGATCGCTTGAGACCCCACCACGCCGATCCGTCGAGCGGATCAGTCTGGCAAGAATGCCATTCTTGCGCTGCCGAGAGCGAACCGGCAGGGTCGTACGCACGCTGCTGCCGCGATTCCCGGCGTTGAACGTGACGTCACAACGTTCTCGCCGCACAGGGGCGAAGCCGCGTCGTACACCTCGGATGACGGATGGGGGGCCGGCCATGGACGAAGCGCCTCAGCTGCAGCTCGCTGAGATCGTCCAGGTCACGTACGGGTCGCTCACCTGCATGGTGCGCTGCGTTGCCGGGACGGTGCGGCTGGGAGAGACAGTGGAGCTGCGTTCCGCCACCATCGATCTGTCCATCGCCGCCGGGCTGACCGTCGCCGTCATCGAGTACTACGACGGAATTTTCATGGACTTCGTCGATCTCGGCCGGACCGCTCTGGTCACCGTCACCGGCCCGATCGACGTGTCCGCACTGCGGGCCCTGGCGCCCAAAAAATCCCCCGAGCACCTGAGGGAGGCCGACCTCCGGCTGGTCGTGTCGGCCTCTCAACCGCGCAGGAGTGCGTCGTAGACCTCGGCGAATCGAGCGCGCCGTCCCGCGTAGTGCTCGACGTGGGACGGACGGGGTTCATAGGTCGCGCCGACGGCGCGGGGTGCCCGCGGGACATCGGGGGCCAGCACGTCGAGGGCGAGCAGCGCCGTGCCGCGCTGGGTGGCTCGCCGCCGGGTCACGTGGGTGACCGGTCGCCCGAGCACGTCGGCCAGCACCTGGAGCCACTCGGGCTGATCGTTGCTGACCCGGCCGGCCGCCGCGACCTCCAGCACCTGTGGGGCGGCCGGGTGCAGTTCGTCGGCGACCCGGGCGTACGTCATGGCCACGCCCTCGATGATCCCGCGGAACAGGGCGTCGGCGTCCGTGGCCGTGGACACCCCGCCGAACACCGCCCGCGCCCCGCCGACCCAGCCCGGCGCGCGTTCCCCGGTCAGATAGGGCAGCACCAGCGGCGTGGCCTCACTCGGCGGCGCGGCGAGGACGGCCGCGAGCGAAGGGCTCAGCCGCAACGTGCTCTGCGCCCAGCTGACGGCGCGACCGACATCGTTGATCGCCCCGCCCAGCAGCGTGCGCCGCGCGTCGACCCGGTAGTTCCACAGGCCGAACGGCAGGGGATCGGCCGGGCCGTCGAGCAGCACCCGCAGCGCGCCGCTGGTGGCAGTGGCCGCGGTGAGCACCGTGGCGTCGAGCGCCCCGGACCCGATGTTGCTGGCGAAGCCGTCGGTGATGACCGGGAACCACGCGGCCGCGGCCAGGGCGGGCCAGCGGGGCAGGCTCGCCGACGGTGCCGGGTCGGTCATGTCCAGCGGCGGGCAGAACTGATCGGGCCCGACGCCCGCGGCGGCGAGCAGCTCGGGGTCGAGCTCGCCGGTGCGACGGTCGAGCAGGCCGGTCCACGCCACCGTCGACGTGCCGGCCAGCGGCTGGCCGAGCAGCCGGGCCCAGACGTATTCGCCCAGCGACCACCAGGCAGCGGCCTCGGCCACGACGCGCGGTTGCGCCTGGGCGAGCCAGCGCAGGCGCGGGGCGTGGTAGCTCGTGTGCAGGCGGGTGCCGGTGCGCTGCTGCACCGCGTGCTCGTCGAGCTCATCGCGCAACGCCGTGACCGCGGCCGCGCTGCGCGAGTCGGCGTAGGTCAGGCAGGGGGTGAGGGCACGACCGACCCGGTCGACCGCGATCAGCGAGGCGGCGAAGGTGTCCATCGCGACGCCGCCGATCCGGATCCCCAGCCGTGGGTCCTTGGTCACCGCGTCGAGAACCTCTTCGACCTCCGCGACCACCTGGTCGGGGTCGATGACCGAGGTGCCGTCGGGCGCGACCGTGAAGGCGTGCGGCACCTTGTGCTGCAGGCCGTGCACCCGCCGCCCGGACGCATCATGCACGCCGCCCCGGGTCGCCGTGGACCCGATGTCCAGCGCCAGGACCAGCGGATCCACCGCGGCGTCGAGAGTGATGTCGTCGTCGGTCGTGGTCATCGCCATCCTCGTCGTCGCCCTGGGAGTCCGGCGACCCCGCGCTCTCACCCTAGTCGGGATCCCCGCCCGAGCCCGGCAGCTCGGGTCCGGGCCGGTCCAGCCGGTAGATGACGTGGCGCCGGTCGTCGACCGGGTTGTCGGGCTCCAGCTCGCCCTCGGCGACCCGGGTCAGACCGGCTCGTTCCAGGGCCCGCCACGAGGCGATGTTGCCGGCGTGGACCGCCACGATCACACATGCGGCATCGGCGTGCTCGGCCCACAGATGCTCGAGCGCCGAGCGGATCATCACGGTCCCGAGGCCACGCCCGGTGGCGGTCGCGTCGCCGATCAGATAGTCGATGGTCATCGCGCGCGGCGGCACCGTGACGATCGGCGTCAGCTCGTCCAGATACTCGGGATAGTCGTGCAGGAACGAGCGTTGCAGCAGCCCGAACGGTGCACCGTCGAGCAGGGCCAGGAGGTCCTCGTTGGGCTCCTCACGGCGCGCGGACGGCCCGAAGTCGCGCTCGACCGCCTCGGCCGACGTCTCGTGGTTCCACCACCGAGCCACATGCGGCGCCGCCAGCCACCGCGCCAGCAGCGCGAAGTCCTCCGGGACGACATGCCGCCACGTCACCATGCGACCGACGTTACCGGCTCTCGACGAGGCCCAGCAGCAACACCTTCCGCACGACACGCTCGTCCACGTCGCACTCGAGCGCGACCGAGCGCACCGCCAGGTCCCGCGCCTCGGTGGTCCGGCGCCCCTGGGCGGTCAAGCCGGCGATCGTCCGGTCAAGAGCGGCTTGCACTTCGGTACGGCGGTCAGCGCTGACCGGCACAGTGCCGAGCCTCGCCAGTTCTTCGGTGAAGCCGCGCCGGTGATACCGCACAGCCGGCGAGCCGCCGGGCTTGCGACCGGGCGAAGCGGGCCGCTGCGGTTCGTACCACACCGGATCGACGCGTCCGGTCGCGCAAGCCCACCGATAGATCTCACCGCGCTTCCAGACCTGTCCCGCGCCCAGATGCTCCGCGTCGCTCACCGGATCCGGGAACGCTGACGCGAGGTACGTCGCGGCCTCGGCCCGCTCCTGCTCGTCCGCCTCGGGGTTCACGAGGACCCGCTCCGCGCGGGCACGGTACATGCGTAGCTCGCGCATACGCTGATAGCTCAGCCCGATGAGTGTGCCGGCGACGCGTAGCGCGACCAGCCGGGTGTCGGACAGGAGCCGCTCCCGGCGTTCGCTCGCCGTCTCGGTCAGGCCCTCCGGGATCCGGTCGAAGACCGACCCCAGCAAAGGCCGCCGTTCCTCCTCGCCCTCGCCACCAGCGGTCATCCCGTCCTCTTCTCCGTGTCCGGCCATCGAACGCGGGAACCCCTATCGGCGGCTGCCCTGAGCAGTTGAGATCTCGCCGGTACAGTCGAGGTGCCGTCCCTGCCCCAGCCCGGGAGTTCGCCATGGCCAGCTTCACCGTCGTCCAAGAGGTCCGTGCGCCCGCCTCCGCGGTGTGGGCCACCCTGGTCGACTGGCCCCGGCACGGTGACTGGGCGCCGCTGACCGCGGTCCGGACCGTGGCCGGGCGGCCCGAGGGCGTCGGCGCCGAGTTCGTGGCCCGCACCGGTGTGGGCCCGCTGGCCTTCGACGATCCGATGACCGTGGTCTCCTGGCAGCCGCCGGAGGGTGATTCCCCCGGCGCCCGGCTCGGGCGGTGTGAGGTGGTCAAGTCGGGCCGTGTCGTGCACGGCCGGGCCTGGTTCACGGTGACGCCGCTGCCCGACGGGCGCAGCCGCGTGGTCTGGTATGAGGACGTGACTGTCTCACCGCGCCGGCTCACCCGCTTCGTGCGGCCGCTGCTCTCGGTCGCCGGCCGGGTCGGGTTCGCGGCCACGCTGCGCGCCCTGGCCCGCGACGTCGAGCGCGCGACCGCGGCTCAGCTTCCCGCATAGCAGGTGAGCGCCGCGCCCTACCGGATCGTGTAGCCGCGTAAGGTCTCGCCGTCGGTCGTGTAGAGCCAGCCGTCGACGATGACCGGCGGCTGACCAAGGTCGGCCATGTCCGGGGAGGTCGCCACGGTCCGGCCGGTTCCCGCGTCGAGGACGGCCGGCGGCCGGTCGTCGACCGTCAGGTAGAGCAGCCCGCCGGCCCGCACGGGCTGTCCTCCGCGACCGGCCAGCGGGGTGACGCGGATCAGGCGGCCCGTGACGGCGTCGAACGTCTCGACGCCGCGGTGGTAGGGCAGGAACACGTGCCGGCCGTCGTGGGCCACCGGGCCGTCGTGCCGGGTGCTCCACCGCACCTTGCCGGTGGCCGCGTCGACCGAGGTGACGCCGTCGCCGTCGGTGCTGACCAGGAACTGGGAGCCGTCGGGGGCGGCGGCCAGCGGTTTCCAAGGCTTTTCCGTACGCCAGAGCAGCTTCCCGGTGGTGCTCGACACGGCCCGCGCCGTCCGGTCGTCGGTGCTGGTGAGCAGCACCCGGCCACCGGCCGCCACCCCGCGGTCGAGGCGGTAACCGCTGACCTGCCACAGCTTGACGCCGTCGCTGACCCGGTACCCCGTGGTTGTGGCCGGGTCGTGGCCGAAGCCGCCCCAGTTGCCCACCACGGCGACACCTCGGTCGATCACCATGATGGTGGTGAACTGGTTCATCGTGACCCGCCAGCGCTGGGCGCCGGTGGACGTGTCGATCGCGGTCAGGTAGGCGGCTTTGCCGGCACCCGGCGTGGGATCGCACGGGTTGGTCAGCGCGATCGCCCGGTCGCCGGCCAGCGCCAGCTGCCCGAAGTGCTCCTGCCGGCCGGGGCTTCGCACGGGGAAGCTCCAGTGCCACAACCGTTTACCGGTGGTGGCGCCCCGCGCGGTGACACCGGTCGGATCGGTGGCGACCAGCCGGCCGGCGGCGGCCAGCGGCGGGCCCGGCAACGTGCAGGTGCCGGGCCGGACCGGCGTGCTGACCGCCCAGCGCTGCTCGAGCCGGCCCACGGTGGTGGCGTTGATGACCGGCTCATCGGGATTGTAGTAGTTGCGGCCCGGGCCGTAGCCCTCCTGAGCCCAGGTCGGGGTGGCCGCCGGCGCGGCGACGGGCAGGGCCAGCAAGGCGGCCAGGAGAAGCTTCACGCCATGATCAACGGTACGTCCGGAGCGACGTTGTGCGGCCGCGGCGACCACTTTCGGCGTACCCGGCTTCCGGCCGGTGACGGACCGCACCGCGATCATCGTCGACCGGCCCGGCGCCCTCCGGACCGGCCTGAGGCAAGCTGGGTCCATGGAGTCAGTCTGGGATTACCCACGCCCGCCGCGGTTGGAGCGCACCACCTCCCGGGTGACGATCGTGCAGGCCGGGCAGACGATCGTCGACAGCGACCGGTGCTGGCGGGTTCTGGAGACCTCACACCCGCCGGTCTACTACGTGCCCCGCGACGACATCGCCGACGGTGTGCTGCAGCCCGGCACCGGCCGGTCGTACTGTGAGTTCAAGGGCGTCGCGGACTACTGGGACGTCGTTGTCGGCGAGGAGCGCGTGCACCAGGCGGGCTGGTCCTACGCGGAGCCCACCCCGGCGTACGCGGAACTGGCCGGAGCCGTCGCCTTCTATCCGAGCCGGGTCGACGAATGCCGGGTCGCCGGCGAAGTGGTCCAGGCGCAGGAGGGCGACTTCTACGGCGGCTGGATCACCGCGGACATCACCGGTCCGTTCAAGGGTGGCCCCGGGACGATGGGCTGGTGAGGTAAATCGATTGCGTCGCCGTCGCGTTGTGATGAAGTTGGTGGATGTCAATCACGATGCGGCGGGCGACGCCGGACGCGTTGAGCGAGATCGTCGAAGCGGTGGCGACCTGGCCGCAGACCGGCGGGCCGGTCCAGCTGCATCCCGGTGACCTCGGGTGGAATGCGAGCCTGGGGGCGCAGGAACTGGCCGGCGCCCTGCGGGTGTGGGAGCGCGACGGGCAGATCCTGGCCGTCGGCATGGTGGACGACGACTCCGGGCTGATCCGGATGGCCCTCGCGCCGAGCGTCGACGACGATGCCCCGTTCGCCGCTCAGCTCCTGGCCGATCTGTCGGATCCCGTCGGCGGTGTCCGAGCGGTCGAGGCCCGTTCCGGCGCGGCTTTCCGCGAACTCCTGAGCCGCAGCGGCTGGGTGGCCGACGAGTCGTGGACGCCGTTGTCGCGCGAGTTGCTCGAGCCGGTGGAGGACTGCGGGCTCAGCATCGAGACCATCGACGCCGACACCGTTCGGGACCGGATCGTCGAGGATCGTGTCGCGGTGCAGCAGGCGGCCTTCCCGAATTCGACGTTCAGCCTGGAGCGCTGGCATGCGATGGCCGCCGCCCCGCCGTATAGCCAGGCCCGGTGCCTGGTCGGTTATGACAGCGACGGCAACGCGGTCGCCTCGGTGACGGTGTGGTCGGCCGGGAAGGGGCGGCCGGGTCTGCTCGAACCGCTGGGCGTGCACCGGGACCACCGTGGCCGCGGTCACGGCCGCGCCATCTCCGTGGCCGCGGCGGCCGCACTGCGCGAAATGGGGTCGTCCAGCGCGACGGTGTGTACCCCGAGCGGCAATGCCGGGGGCGTGGCAGCGTACGTCTCAGCCGGTTTCCGCCGGCTCCCGGACGTCACCGATTTCCGTCGTACGGCTTGACCGCGCCCCCCATCGCAGCCGTATCGTCGGCCCATGTCCGCTCCGGGTGACGTGCCGCCGGAGATCCTCGACCGGTTGCGAGCGATCTGCCGCGATCTGCCGCAGACCCATGAGGAACCGGCGTGGATCGGCGTCCGCTGGCGGATCCGTCAGCGGACCGTCGCCCATGTCTACCTGGCCGACCCCGACCGTGCCTTGGCCTACCCCCGGCATCTGGTCACCGGCGAGCCGCCGACCCTGATGACGTTTCGCGTGCCGGCCGACGATCTGCTCGGCCTGACCGCTGGCGGCTTCCCGTTCTTCCGCGCCGGCTGGGGCGCCAACGTCGCCGGTGCCTTCCTGGGCGACCACACCGACTGGACCGAGATCGCCGAGCTGCTGACCGACAGCTACCGCGAGATGGCGCCGAAGTTCCTCGCCGCCCGCCTCCCTCTCCCCCCGAGGTAGGGGATTCACCGCCTCATGCCCGGCGTCGCCGCGGCCGGGCACATCAGCGGTTCATCGCAGCTGGGGGAACTGCTTCCGCAGGTCGGCGAAGGCCTGGCGGTAGCCGTCACGGCCGTGCACGAAAGCCAGGCAGACCACCACCTCCAGCACGGCCACCAGGGAGTCATCCTCGGCCGAGTGGAACAGGGTGGTGATGGCCCAATCCTGGGGCGACTGCTCGTATTCGCCGTCGGGCGGCACCGGCAGACTCGTACGGGGTGGCTGTGCCCGTTCGAGCACGCCCCAGCAATGGCCGGAGTAGTGGAAGGGCGGCGGAGCCGGCTGGTCCCGGCGAAGCGCGGCGACGGCCGGGGCGAGCTGCGGCAGCCCGATCAGGCCGGCTTCCTCCAGGCACCGCAACGCCGCCCACGCGGTCACCTGACGGTGAATCCGGTCGTCGGCCTCGGCCAGCGCGAACTCGAGGTCCATGTCGAGCCGGGACAGGGCGTCCAAAGCGAGGCCGACGCCGAACTCCACCGTGCGTCGCAGCCGCTCGTTCGGCACCCGGTCGCCCCACCGCTCGCGGGCCTGCCGATCCAGCTCGTCGGCCGCGGCCCGCTCGTCGTCCTGTTGTTCCTGCTCGTCAGCGTGCGCCGCGCCCGGTGCCAGTAGGCCGCCCGCTCGCCGGTCTGCTTGACGATCCGGCCCGGTGCCGGCGCGCCCGGCCAGAACTGCAGCAGGTACGAATCCGGCGTGTCCTCGACCTGGTCGGCTTCCTCGAATCCGCGAATGCAGAAGCGGACCCGGTAGTCGCCGGGAGGCATGGTGAACTCGTGGGGTTCGCCCATCAGCCCGGTCAGCGACGCCTCCGGCGACAGCGCCGTGAAGGAGACCTCCACGACCTCCTCCCAGGCCGGGTCGAGCGCCGGTGCGGTCTTGTGCAGCTCGAGCCGGAATGGCACCCACCCGGTGTGCGTGCCGACCTGGAGCTGGAGGTAGCCGGGCACGCCAGCGCCACACAATCCGTTGCTCTCGTCGGCCCACGGCGCGTCGAGGTCGAACTCGTCGGTGCCGGGGCCGCACACCAGCGAGGCCGACCCGTACTGAAGGAACACACGCGGCTCGTCGAGCAACACCATCACGGAACTCGCCACCCCTCCTGCCCCCGGCGGGGCCCGATGACATGATCGCGCACCCTTGGCTGAGCTTCGGGCGTTAGTCAGGACCCGATTGCCTCAAGGTTGCGGTTCGGGTGCCGATGCAGGAGGCCGTGAAAAAACGCTCCCGGTGGATAGTGATGGCGGCGGTGGCCGGGGCTGCGGCCGGTGGTGCCGCGTGGGGTGTGCGGCACGGGCGAGCTACGGCCAGGCGCGAGACGGCGGAGGCACCAGAGCTGCCGACCGCGGCACGGCCGGCGACTGAGCCTCGCTCGGAGGCGCCGGCCGGACCGCCCCCGACGAGGACGGCCGGCCGACCGGGGCCGTCGCCGCGGCCCCGGCCTCTGGTCGTCCTGGCCTGCCTCGTGGTCGCCGTGCTCGGCATCACGGCGGTCGCGATACACATTCATCGGCCGCGGGACACTGAATTCGCCGATCGGAGCGCCACGCTCCCGGAATTGTCGATCCCGCTGCCGGACTACGACCTTCTTCCGTACGGCCTGACGCCGACCCAGCCCACCTGGACCCCGCTGACGACCCCACCACCGACCAGCCCGCCCGCACCGGTCCCGGTCGGCGGGGTGCTGCCGCCCGACGGCAGCGTGATCATGCCGGGCGACTCCGGCGAGCGGATGGAGCTCAGGGTGGTGCGGATCGTGAACCCGGCACCACGCTTCGACCCGCAGAACCCGTCCGGCCCGGAGCTCGAGCCCCGGCTCGGCTACCGGCACATCTTGATCAGCGTGCAGGTCGAGAACACCGGCGACGTCCCGTTCATGACCGACATCGAGAAGTACTCCTGGCTCGTCGACAAGGCCGGCAACACGTACGCCCGCGATGTCGAGATGACCGAGGCACGCCAGCTCTACCCGGCCACCCGGCTCGACGCGAAGTCGTGGGTCACCCGCGAGATCGTCTTCGAGGTGAAGGAGAGCGCCGAACTGACCCGCTTCCGGCTGAGCACCCACCCTGGCGAAGCCGGGCAGACCCAGGACTGGCGGCTCAGCTGAGGGACGTGTCAGTCGTGGATCGCCCAGACATGCCCGGGCAGCCACTGGGGGAGATCGTCCAGCGCCTCGGCCGGATAGAACATCGGCCGCGTCAGGAGGCGGTCCCCGTCGCGTTGCACGTTGATCGTCACGCCCAGCGACTCCGAGGCGGGCACGCCCGCACTCACGTAGGTGAGCTCGGTCCCGGGTGGCCGGGTCTCGGCTCGATCGATCAGCCACTGCTCCAGGACCGACGGCACCCGGCCGACCAGCGCCGTGCCGGCCACCGACACCTGCGGCCCGCACAGGGCATCGACCACGACGCCGGCCAGCTCCTCATCCCGATGGAAGAGTTGCACGCCGAACGCCGGGTAAGCCTGCGCCTGCCACTGACGTTGAGGTGTCGCCACCTCAGCCGTGACGGCCGCCATCGCGTCCACCACGTCGTCCGGACTCATGCCGAAGCGCAGCGGCCCCACCGCCACGAACGGCTCCAACGCCCATTGCGGCCGCTCGTCATCCGGCAGCACGTGCCACCACCCGTCAAACATCGTCACGACGATACGACCGCGGGCGCCGATTCATCGCACCAGCGTCGTCACTGATATCTCTTCCGCAGCCGTTCGAGCTCCGCTGCCGCGGCGGCGGATGGTCGGCGAGCGAACGTCAACGCGCGACTGCCGTACTGGAACGCCGCAACCCGGACCTCGGAGCCGTCTGCCCGTCGCACCCACAGACCCTCGTCGTCAGTGCCGCACCGGGCGATGTCCGGCCACCACAGCCGAATCACCCGGAACCAGTTGACCACCACGATTCCGTGCGGTTGCGCCTCGACCCGCAACGCCCAGCTTCGCCCGGCGCCCGCCATCGCCACGGATGCGACCGGCACAGCCGCCGTCAACAGCCAGCCACCCCGATCGACGCCGGCGCCGATCAGCGACACAGCCAGAGCAACCAACCCGATCGGGAGCATGACCCGCTGCCACAGGGGAGGGCGAAGAACGAACACAACACCATAGTGCTGGACGAGCAGGTCGGCACATCCGATAACTCGAATACCCGTGACGCCCGGCCGGCGCAGCACCGCGAGGTCTACTGCGATCCAGCTTCAGGCTTGGCCTTCTGCGGATAGAACGACTCGTGACGGGCGAGCATCGCGACGAACTCCCTGATTTTCCGCTCCCGGGTCTCCGCTCGTTTGACGGCGTTCAGGCGATAGATCAGCGCGAAGCGGTTGGCCTTGGTGAGGACGTCGAACATGGCCTGCGCGGCCGGGTCGGCCGCGATCGCGGTCGAGAGGTCAGCGGGCACCTCGGCCTCCGAGGGCGGGGCGTAGGCAGCCGCCCACCGCCCGTCCGCCTTGGCCGATTCCACGGCGGCCCGGCCCGCGGCCAGCATTCGCCCCTCGGCCTCCAGCCGGGCGATGTGCGAGACGTTGCGCTGCGACCACGCGCTGCGGGTCCGGCGTGGCGTCAGACGGATCCAGGACATCGACTCGTCTCCCTTGCGCGCCTGACCGTCGATCCAGCCGACGCACAGGGCCTCGTCGACTGCCTGCTGCCAGGTCAGGGTGGTGACGGTCCCGCCCTTCCTGGTCAGTGCCAGCCAGACTCCGGCCGAACTGCCGTGGTTGTCCGACAACCACACCCGCAGCGCCTCGGCGTCGGCTACGACCAATTCCTCCAGCTCGCGATCTGCCATGACAGGCAGGCTAACGCCGTAGTTCCCGCGCTGCCTCCGACGCGCCTTTGTCAGGTGTCGGCGGCCAGAGGTGCGGTCGCCCGGCCTCCGGCATCGGCTCTCGGCCGGGCGGGCGGTTCGTCGTGGAAAGCAAGCCCGGCCGCGTCGAGCGCCGAACGCAGATGGCGAAGGGCGTAGGGCCCGACTCCGTGTAGTGCCTGCACCTCGCCGGCACTGAGCTCGGCCACCTGCTCGAGCCGAACCACGCCGCGGGCGGTGAGCGCACGAGTCGCGGCCGCGCCGAGGTGCGGCAAGGGGATACCAGGTTCCGGTGCCGACCGGCCGCCGGCCGAGAGGGGATGTCCTTCGTGCTCCAGGATGGCGGCGCCGCGCGCCGAGAGCCGATAACCGATGTCCAGCGACTCGGTCAGGCCGCGCTCTTTCAGCTTGCGCACGTTCAGTTTGAACGACGGGGTGTCGCGGCCCATCCGCTGGGCGAGGTCGGGTGCCCGGGTGGCCGGCAGCTCGTCGATCAGCAACAGCGTCGCCCGGGTCCACGGCCCGGTCGGCGAGGCACGGTCGAGCCGGTCGAGCCACCCGCCGAGCGCCTCGATCTCGGCCGCGTCGGGCACCGCCTCCCGTAACGCCTGCCGCGGGTCGGCGCCGGCGTACCGGAGCCCTATCCGAAACACCGGCCGGTCGGCATGCAGGCGGTCCAACCCCTGCCGCAGCGCCGCCAATGAAGTCGCCCCGGCCCGGCGGGCGTCCGTTGCGGTCAGCTTGCTCACCGGCACACGGTCGACCGAGGTGATCTCGACGAGTCCGACCGCGGTCCGCATCCGGGTGCCGACCCTGACCCGGGGCCGCTCCCACCGGCGGAAGGCCAGGTCGACATCGCCGGCCCGGATCGCCGCCAGTTCCGCGGGACGCATCTGCATGCCGTCCAGTTCAACACACCGAGATTCCTCCGACGGGTCCCGCAGCGGCGAAAGCGGATGCCGCTACCCATCGCCGAGTCACGGCCCCGGGCCGGAAGTGGTACGAAATGCCGGCTCCCGGAGCCGTATCAGGCAGTCAGGCGACCGGCGCCGGCTGAAGGGCCGCCGCGAGCGACTCGGCGTTCTTACGGTCGACCCGCGGGAAGGTGAGCGACACGCCCTCGCCGGCTGCGAAACCGAGGCGCAGCAGGCTGACCAGACCGAGCTTGGTCTCGGCCGGCGTCACCTGGTCGCGTGCGATCTCACCGAGCAGCGTCTTGCCGGGCCCACCGAGGAAGGTCTGGGGCATTGCCCTGCCGCCGCCTGCTGATCCGCTCATGCCTCGGAAGTGGCCGGCACCAGCGCGGAGGCCGGAGCCGTTTCGATGAGGTACTCCATGACCAACTCCGGTTGCACGTCGACTGTGTCGTCGTTCCCGACGTGGACGACGTAGTAGTGCCAGCTCACCTCGAAGTCTGGTGGATCGGGCAGCAGCTCGGAGATCAGCTCGACCTTGTCGCCGCATCGAAGGCCGGCTTGGTGGCGCTGAGCCCGCGCGACCCGCTGGATCAAGTGCAGGATCGGCTTGTCGCCGCCGTAGTGGACGAGGTGCCCCGCTTCGCCGAAGAACAGTCTCGCCTCGGCTCTGCTCAGATCGTCGAGCGCTGCCGCCGCGGCCGGCACAAGATCGGCCGGCTCGGCGGCGCTGACCTGTTCCGCCAGGATGCAGATGAGGGTGGCAACCCATTCTCCGGTGGGCTCGGGCGACGGATCCTCGAACTCCGGAACCGCAGGCACCTCATCCGACAGCAATCGAAGCAGCGTCTCCACTCGGGGGTCGTCGCGGGAGGCCAGGCCGACCCGGCTCAGGAATCGCGTCGATTCGTCCCGGCTGAACCCGTGAAGGTGCTCCAATGTCTCGGCCGTGAAGGCGACCTCGCCCTCGCCGACCTGTGCCGCCAACGCTTTGACCAATCGGTCTTCGACCAGACTTCCCACAGCGTCGTCTTTCATTCGGTCAAGGTATCGGCGGCCACTGACAGAACCGGTCGTGCAACGGTTGATCGCAGCGCCCGCCGGTCGGTGAGCGGGCGGCGGACCCAACCGCATCGAGCTGGTCGCAGTGGCCGGACTCCGTCGATTCAGGGCACATATTGACCCGTACGGTCAAAGGTCTCGATTCGCACAAGGGTGCGAAAATTCGATGACGATCATTGCTCGCGACGATTGCCCGAGCGGACTTCGGGCACTAGAGACGCGGGTGCCTGGTTCGGTTCGGGGCGGGCGGGGCGCTCACGCGCTTCTCGTTGGGCCCGCCGCACGTCGCCGTACCACCGGACACAGTGCGGAGAGGTGAGTGCCCAGCTGGCGAAACTCACCGATCTGCGATTGCTGCGACCGTCACCGCATCGGGTGGGGGACCTGCTGCCGTCCAGCCCCGAGTCCGCGATCGCCGACCTGATCAATCCGATCGAGATCGAGATCAAGGGCCGGGAGCGGCGGGCGGCCGAGCTGCGGTTCGAGCTGACCGCGCTGAGCTCCGTCTATTACGACAACCGGCACGTCCGCAACCGGCGCGAGGCCATCGACGTCGTGGCCAATGTGGAACCGGTGCGGACCTTGATCGGTGATGTGGCCCGGCGCTGCTCGATCGAGGTCTTCAGCGCGCACCCGGGCATCCTGTCGGACGCCGCGATGGCACAGTCGCAGACCCAGGATCTCGAGCTGCTCGGGCGGGGCGTCCGGATGCGGGCCATCTACCAGCATCCGGTACGGGTCAACGCCACTATGCGGGCGTTCCTGGGCCGGCTGCGCGACGCCGGCTGCGAGATCCGCACGGCGGACGAGATCGCCGACCGCATCCGAGCGCCAGCTGATCACCCGGGCGGCCAGCTCCCGGTGGGCCGCACCGCCGCCGGCCGGGCCGACCACGATGGTGGTGTTCCCGGTCGTCACCGGCACGGCCGCCGGGCTCACGCCGCCGGTCCCGCCGTCACGCGGGCCGCCGGGCCGGTGCCCGTGAGCCCGGGCACCGGCGTACGGAAACCATCAGTCCCAGGCCGTGGAGGCCGGGACGAAAAGAGAGCCGACAGTGAACGACGTCGTCATCGACCAATCCTTGCCGGAGAGTGAACCTCGTGGTCACCAGTCTTCTCCGGGGGCGTATCGATCGGTAGGGCGGCCGGGACGGCAGAAGCTGCATGGCAGTTTCCTGCCGGAACGTCAGTCGGTGGGCGAGTCGAGATTGACCACCAGCATCATCGCGGCCAGCACGGCGAGCTGGACGTCGACCACTGCCTGCTGCACCGCGGCCCCCGCCCAGGGCTGCGCGCCGAGCTCCTTCATCCTGGCCTTGACCAGGTCGGCGGGCAGGTCCGGGAGCACCTGCCGCTCCCAGCCGAGCGCGCTGAGCAGGGCGCACAGGGCGGCCGTACGCGGCTCGACCGGCCCGCTGCCCTCGACGGCGGCCCGGATCCGCTGCCGGGTGTCACGCTCGGCGGCCGGCTCGACGCCGCCGGGCGCCGGATATCGGGTACGGGAGAACACCGCGAACACCTTGCCCTGCTCGCGGCGCAGAACCCCGGCCTCGACGAGCCGATCGAGGATGGGCTGCCGCGCGCCGCGGGCCAGCACCGGGATCCAGGCGCTGGGTGTGCGGGCCGGGTCGCCGGCCAGCCGGCGCAGCACCGCGTCGGCCGCCGCGTCACCGGTCGGCGCGGGGTCGGCCACGACCAGCCGGTCGTCGCGCACCTCGAGGCGACCGGCCAGCGCGAGCTGCAGCAGCAGCGCACCGGCGACCCCGTAGTCGAGATAGTCACCGACGGTCCAGGTGGCTCCGCTGTCGTCGTAGGCGAGCAGGACCAGCTCATCGGCGAGCGCGGCCGTTTCCATGCTTCGACGGTAATCCGCCGGGATGCGACTGTCGCGCCGAGCGGTCCCGAGGGGTCACCCGGCAGTGAGCGGTGCCGGCGGATCGGAAGAACGGCAGTGAGCGGCGGTGCGGGCGGCGTCGTGCGGCGTGGCGGCGGCGAGGATGCCGGTGTGCAGGCCGGCCGGGGTGCCCGTACCGGTGTCCGGAAGCGCCGGGCGGTCGGCGACGGTGAGGTCGGCACGGACCCGGGCCGCGAAGTCGGCCGGCACGGCGAACTTGTCCTCGATCAGGGTGAGCAGCTCGCCGACCTTGTAGTCGCCCCACGGCACGACCACGGTGAGCGGCACGAAGACGCCCAGCCGCAGGCAGCCCAGCGCGTACCGGTCGACGTCGGCGCCGGTGATCCCGGCCGGCGCGCGGAAGTCGGTCTCGTCGGCGATCCGGATCAGCGTGGGACCGACCACCGACGTGTAGCCGCTCAGCGCGTAGCTCTGGATCTGCAGATAGAACGACTCGTCGAGCACCAATTCGGCGCCGGGCTCGTCGATCTGTCCCTCGTAGCCGACGACCGTGGCCGCGCCGGCATCACCGGGCTCGCCCGGCACGAAAAGCACGGTGCCGGCCTTGGCCAGCCCGCAGTCCACGACGGCGGGCAGGTGCGCGGCGTCGTCCAGCACGATCCGGGTGGTCGCGTCGGCGGCGCCGGGACCGGCGGTGGCCCACAGCATCAGGTGGCGCCTGTTCGACATCACGATCTCTTCCTGGCTCATCGCAGCCGGTCGGCGGCGTGGAGCGCGGTCAGCAGCAGCGACCCGGTCCGGTTGCCGGTCGGGTTGCGCCAGGGCCACCGGCACCATCGCGGTCAGCCGGGGCACCGGCCGGCCCGCGGCGGCGGCACCCTCGCGCAGCGCCGGCAGGACCGTCCGGCGCAGGTAGCGGGCCGGGGTGAGCCAGGTGACGGCCACGTCGGCGACCTCACCGGCCAGGCGTGCCATCGCCGGCCGCAGCACGCCCAGCCCCAGTTCCACGGTGGGTGCGGGGTGGGCCGGCAGCGCGGCGTGGCAGGAGACGTAGCGGCCGTCCAGGTCGACGACCTCGCCGGCGAGCAGTCCCCGGACCGCGGTCAGGTACTCCCGGGCGGCGGTGAGCGGGCTGCCGTACGGCCGGCCGAGCAGCGCCCGCTGCAGCGAGGTCGCGCCCGGGCCGAAGCCCGCGACCACCGGCTGCCCGGTGGTCAACGCCAGCGACCGGGCCTGCATGGCCGCCTCGTACGGGTGCCGCAGCGGCATCAGGGTGACGCCCAGCCCGGTCGGCACCCGGAACCCGGCGCCGGTCGCATGGGCGAAACCCTGATGCGCCTCGGTCAGCAGGGACTGACCCTGCCACAGCCGGGCGGCCGGGGTGTGCCAGACCAGCGCCGCGAACGGCAGCACCTGCTCCGGCCGGTGCGGCAGGAACGGGATGAGCACGGAGTACGCGGTCACGGATCTCTCCCTTCGGGCATGCGGCGGCCGCCGGTCACCCGGCTGGTCTCGGTTGATTCCGGCGGCGTTGTCCGCCCCGGTGACTCCATGGTGGGTCGCCCCGGCGCCGTCGCACACCCACGATCACTGTCAGCAAGCTGCATGACATCAACTACTCCCGGGCGCCGCCCGGCCCGTCCGAGGGCTCCGCGGTGGCTGCTCACGACCGGTGATCCAGTGGCAGGCGACATGGACACACAGCGACGCGCGCTGGTACTAGTGGGACGTGCTGAGGGCCATCGAATGGATTGTGCTGGGAGTCGGTAGCGCGGCCGCCATCGTCTACGGCGTCCGTCGTCACCGGCCCGCCCGGATCGGACCCTGGCTGCTGCTCGCCGGCGCCATCCTGGCGAGCGCCGCCGGTGACGTGTTGACCGCGTTGAACCGGGCCGGCGTGGCCAATGTCTGCTTCTACGTCATGTTTGTGCTGGTCGCCTGTGGCCTGCTCCAGCTGACCCGGGTCGGTGCGATCCTCGTCGACCGGGCCCGGCTCATCGACCTGCTCGCGCTCGCGTGCTCGACGCTGCTGGTGGTCTGGGTGTTCGTCGTCGGCGACGCCGGCCAGATCGGGAACATCTCCGGGGCGTACGTGATCGGGGCCTTGCTGCTGCTCGCGGTGGTCGCCCGGGTGCTGGTCGCCGTCGGCCCGAACGTCTCGGCCGCGCTGCTGGTCGTCGGGGCGGTGGGTGTCCTGGTCAGTGACATCGCGCAGCCGCTGTGGCCGGGACGGCTGAGCGAGTCCGGGTTCGTGGTGCTCTACCTGGCCTGGGGCGCCGCCGGGCTGCACCCGTCGATGGCCAGGCTCACCGAGCCCGCGGTGCCGCGTCCGAGCCCGTGGCGCGTGCGCTGGGCCGCGCTGCTGGGCATCTCCGTCGCCACCCCGCCGGTCGTTCTGCTCATCGAGGCGATCAACGGCACGGTCGGCGACGGCGTGGTGATCGCCGTGGCCGGTGCGATCACCCTTCTCCTGACCATCACCCGGCTGACCGACTCGGTGACCCTCAACGGTCAGGCCCTGACCCGGGAGCGCGGCCTGCGGCAGGCGAGCGCCGCGCTGGTCGCCGCGGCCGACACCACGGCCGTGGACGAGGCCGTCCGAGCCGCGATCGCCGAGCTCATGCCGCCGGACGCCATCCGCAGCACCGTCTTCGCCGTCGACGACCGCCAGCTCGCCCTCGAGGCGGTGCCCGACCTCGGGTCCGGCCCACCACCGCGAAGTTGGTGGATCGAGGACGCGGATGATGACTGCGCCACACTGGTCTGCCCGCTCTGGCTGGAACCGCTGGCCGTCGCCCGGCCCAACGGCGGTGCCCTGGTCCTGGTGGGTCGCCGGGAAACTCTGACCGTCACCCGCGACACCCTCGAGGTGCTGGCCGGTCAGGCGGCGCTCGCACTGGATCGCATCTCGCTGGTCGAGGCGGTCGGCCGCCGCGACAGTGACCTCTACCTGCGCGCGGTGATCCGGAACAGCGCCGACATCATGGCGGTGATCGACGAGGACCAGCGCATCCGGTACGCCAGTCCCTCGCTGCGCCGGCTGCTCGGCACCGATGATCTTCCGCCGCTGGCCACCCTGGACGACCTGGTCCATCCGGACGACCGCCAACAGCTGAGCCGGGCTTTCGGCGGCTCGGGCGACGGTGTGGTGTTCTGCTCGCTGGTGCGGGCCGACAAGAGCCAGGTGCTGGTCGAGGTCACGTACCGCGATCTGCGCGAGGACCGCCTGGTCCAGGGCTTCGTCGTGACGATGCGGGATTTCCCCCAGGGCCATGAGCCGGATGAGCAGCTGCGCCATGGCGACAACCTGGACGATCTACCGGCCCGGGTGAACCGGCGCAGCTCTCGACACAAGTTCCGCTACTGAGCCGCCGGAAGGATCTGCAGGAGATCGTCCGGGCTCGTGACGATGCGGCGCAGCCGGCGCCAGGGTCCACTGCCGGGTGATCGGTCGGCGTCGTCGAGGAACAGCTCCCGCACCGCGTTCGCGAGTTGACAGAGCCAGAGACGGCGTACGAGATCGGGCCCGGCGACCATCGCCGGGTAGCTTTCCGCGAGCCATCCGATCACCTCGCGCACCTCGATGAGGGTCAGTCCGGTGACGTCCTCCCGGAGATAGGGCTCGATCTCCAGGTCGGGCGGGCCGAGCCGGACCCACTCGAAGTCCAGCACCGCCGTCAGCCGCCCGTCCTTCCAGAGCGCGTTCCCTAGGTGCGCGTCGCCGTGCACGCAGGCGAACGGGCCGGCGGCGGCCAGGGGGTCGGCGTCGGCGAGTTTGTGGAAGCGGGCCGCCACCTGGTCGATGAGCGCGGTGTCGGCGGCGCCGTCGCGCCTCGCTATCGCCAGCAGGGCCTGAGCACGCCGCACCGGCAGAAGCGTGATGTCGGCGCCGACGAGCGCCGACGTCGACATCTCGCCGACCGGGCGCGGTGCAGCCAGAGCCGCGACGACGTCGGCCGGGAACCGGTGTGCGTGCAGTGCGGCCAGCGCGGCCCCGATCTGGTTCACCGCATCGTGTTGTTCCGCGCGGGACAGGTCACGCCAGACCGTCGAGAGGGGAGCGCCGTCAACCAGCCGGGTCACCTGCCAGGAAAGCTCACCGTCGGAACCGCTGTCGAGCACTTCCGGGTAGGGCACTCCCGCGGGAAGTGCACACGTCACCGCCGCTTCGCGGGTGAAGCGCTCGCGGTCGCCTCGCCAGCAGATGCGCACGACGACCGGGCCGATGCGCCACACGTCGTTGGAATCGCTCGGCAGCAGCACGGGCACCGCCGCGGCCGGCAACCGCACTGCCTGCGATACCCGGGCGAGCCGGGCCCGCGTCGCCTCGTCGATACGCATGGAACTGGCCTACCCGCCTCCCGCGGCAAGGTCAATCGAGTTGGCCACCGCCGGGGTCGTACCGGTCAGGGGTTGATCAGTTTCCAGTCGCCCTCGGAGATGACCTCAACGGTGCCGTCGACCGCCTTGATGGCGGTGTTGTCGTCGATGGCGTAAGTCGGGACGGGGATCCCGGACGCCCATTTCTGAATGTTGGACAGCGCGGTGTCCTCCATGCCCGGATCATTGAGGTGGGGGTACAGCGTGAAATCGACCAGCCCCAGCGCCCGGTCGGCGCCCTGCGCCATGTCGCTGCCGTCGGGGACGAATTGAAGGTCGAATTCCGCGTCGCAGTTGTACGGGGTGACCGCGATGCTCCCGGCGCTGACCCCGACATAGACCGTGTCGGTCAACGAGGGCAGGAGGTCAGCCAGACCCGACTGGCGCAGCCAATAGGTCAGATACAGCACGTCGCCGCCCCAGACGAGGAGGGCGTCGGCCGCCCGGACCGCCGGGACCCAGTTCTCCGGTCGAATGGTCGGCAGCGCGGTGAGCTCCAGCATTCCCAGCGATTTCCAGCCCAGCCCGCACAGCGGGATCGAAGCCTGGCCGTGAACCGCCTTCCACGCACTCTCACTGCCGCCGGGGAAAGGGTAGACACCGGTGGGGACGAACAGGGCCGTGGACTCGGCGATCGGCTTGCCCAGCAGGTCGACGAGCGCGTCGGAGATGCTCGGGTTACGGATGCCCGACGACGTGAGAAGGAACTTCATGACTCCACTCTCCTGAGGCCGCCACCTGGCGGCGATCATGTTGTCCGTCGGCTTTTGACACCGCTCGTGAGCGGTCAGCCGAGTTGGTTCGCGGTGGTGCGGAGGACATGCCAGCACAGTGCGCTCAGTGTCGCGGTGGCGATCACCGCGGCGAGCAGGATCGGCCAGGCCCGCCAGAGGCGCTGGACGGTGGCCAGCCACAGGAGAACGGCGAGCGGCACGATGATCTCGATGAGGTCCGCGACGCCCACGCCGCGGACAAAGACAACGTCCGGAGCACCGATCATCCGGAGGAGCCAGGACGGCGCCGCGGTGATGTCCTGCCAGCCCTGGCCGGACAGCAACCCACAGGCGGCCCCCGCGGCCAGCGCCGCGCTTCGCACCGGCGCGGTACGCGTGATCTGGCCGAGCAGGCCCATGATCGGTCCGGCGACCACCGATATCAGCAGCCAAGCCAGGGTCGTGACCGCCAGCGAACGCAACGCGTACCCGTCCGCCGATGATCCGTCGACCAGCGTGCCGCCGCTCCATCGGCGGCTGACCACGAGGATCAACAGGTAATAGACCACCGTGGCCGCCACGAGCAGCGTGGTCGCACCGATCACCGCGGTCCGGCGGCTTGTGGCTGTCCATCCGGCCACCAACGCGGCCGTGCCCCAGGCGACGCCGCTGCTGACCACCGCGGTCGCGACCAGCCCGGCGAGGCCGTCGAGGGCGTCGACCGCGAACGCCAGCAGACCGAGCAGAGCCGCGGCCACCACGACCGCCACGACGCGACGTGCGGGACGCCGCACACCAATGTCGACCATGCTCCTCCCTCCCCCGGAGCCGGCATCGGCACCGTTGTCCCACTGATCCGCACATGAAGTTTCGGGTGACGGCAACCTTTGCTCGGTGCCAACGCGTATGTAGCACTCGTGGGATGGAGATCAAGGGTGCGGGGGGCTGATGCGCGATCGCGATGATGAGGAGGTGACAGCCTTCGTCCGGGCGAGATATGGGTCGTTGCTGCGAACGGCTTACCTGTTGTGCGGAGATCAGGGTAAGGCTGAGGATCTCGTCCAGACAACGTTGGCCAAGACTGTTGTGGCCTGGCCGCGGCTGCAGCGCTCGGGAGGCATCGAGCATTACGTACGGCGGGTTCTGTTCAACACATTCGTGAGCAGCCGGCGGCGCCGCTCCTGGTGGGAGCAGCCCCTGGGCCGGTTGGTCGAGGGCCGGACACGAGACGAGTACGTGACGGTGGAGCAGCGCGATTGGCTACGGCGGGCGCTCGACGGATTGTCAGCACGCCAGCGTGCCGCGGTCGTCCTGCGCTTCTACGAGGATCTGTCGGAACAGGACACGGCTGAGGCTCTGGGCTGCTCGGTGGGGACGGTCAAAAGCCTCACTTCCCGGGGCCTCCAAGCCTTGCGTACGCGCTGGATGGAGCCCGACGCCGCGGCTGAACACGAGGTGCGATATGCCTGATCCCACCGAGTTGCGCGATGGCCTGATCAAGCTCGCCGAGCCGGTCGGTCCCGCCGAAGGCTACGAGCTTCGCATTCTGCGGCGTGCCCGCCGGCTGCGTGCCCGGCGCCGGATCGCCGGTGCGGCGGGGGCCGCGATATGCCTGGCGATTCTGGTATCAGTCTTCCGGCTGGTCGCGGTCGGCCCGGCTCCGCACCTGGTGGCAGTGCCTCCGGACGGCGCCCTTCTGGGCTGGTCCGCTGCGGGCGACGTGAATGCCGACCTGGTGCGAGAGGCAACCGAGGTCTGGGATCGTACCGGCTCCGCGGGTCCCCACACCGCCATCCGGCCCCTGGTCGCGGCGCATGACCGTCTCCTGGCGTCCGTCGTCGTGCTCCAGGGCTACGACGAGCACAAGGCAGCACGACTGGCGTTCTTCACCAGCGACACGACCGCCGCGAACGCCTTGCGACTGCGCGCCGACCGACCGATGCCCGATCCGACCACGACCCAGGTGGTCAGTCTGGTCAGCCCTCGGTTGACCGGACCGGCCGGTGTGGCCGGTGATGCCTTCTGGGACACCTACGCCATTGCCGTCGCCATGCCGGGCGTCACCGCGCTGGAGATGTCGACCACCACGGTCGATGAAGAACTCAAGCAGGACCCGGTCACGGCCAACGGGCGTTTCGTCGTCCGGGCGCTCCCCTCCGCGACCGCCGAGACCACAACTGTCACCGGCTTCATCAAGTCGTCGAAGGTGCTCGCTCAGTGGAAGAGAGTGTTCGCCGTGCCCGGTGACGGCGGCGCAGCCGGTGACGCCCAAGGCGTACGCGGAGCAGTCGTCAGTCGCAGTGGTCAGCAGATCGTGGTAGCGCTCCGCGAGGACGGGGCAGTGCGTCCGGGCCAGCTCGCGGTCGTCGCGGAAGGCCTGGTCGGACGGGTGACAACGATCGACCGCGCTCGCCGCGAGGCCACGATCGGCTTGATCACCGGTGCGGCCTTCGCCGGCCAGGCCTACACCAACATCAGTAACGTGCCCGGTTCTGTACGGGGTACCGGCGAGAAGCTGCTCATGGAGCACATCCCAGCCGGAGAGAAAATGGACGTCTACGAGGGCAACCGGGTCCTGGTGGCGGACCCGTCGCAGCAGGGCGACCAGATCGGCGCCATCACCATCGGGCGGGCCGCCGTCACCAAACCCGCCGATACGGACACCGTGGAACTGATACCAACGGCCAACCTCACGGATCTCCGCGAAGTATCCATCATGACGCCCTTCAAGAGCGCCGCTCGCTGACCCGGACGTCCTTACCGTGCTCGGCGAACGCCTTGAAGTCCTGCATGTGTTGTAGCGACTGCTTGCGGAAGGCGCCGGTCATCAAGGGCGCCGCCAGCCGCATCGGCAAGCTGCTGAACCGGTACTCGTTCTCGCTCGCCCAGAGCGTCGTCTCGGGGCCGGTCTCGGTGAAGCGGTCGCGCGTGGCGCTCCACATGCCACTGCCGACGATCTCGCGGTCGAAATGGACGACGTCCTGCGTGGCGATGCTCTGCAGGTCCACCGGTTCCCGGCGCGTGATCGTCTCGGTGCACTCGATCTTCTGCTGCCCCATGTGCATCACCACTCGTGACTTGGTGCCGACGTGCCCGTGCACCCCGCTCAGCGGTTCGTGCAGCACCAGGCCTCGCAGCCACTTCGGCAGGTGTGCCGGGTCGGCGAGCAGCTGGACGACCCTCTCCCGCGGCAGGGCGATCTCCATCGAGACGGTGTACTTCATGAGGGAGCGCTCCAGTTCTCGAGTGAACTGGAGGCATGATATCAGCTTCGCCTTATATAAGTCGCTGCAAAATCACGATGCCTGGCGAACTGCCATCGGTCGCCGGGCAGCGTCAGCCGGCTCGTGCTTGATCCGCTCAGGAGCGGGTCGGGCCCAGCGGTGCCTCACCGTCGCCGGCGGCGGAGGGTGCGAGTCGAGGCTCGCTCTCCTTCACCACGCGGTAGAGATCCTTGTTGCTGACAACAGGGTCGTGGTCGACCATCTACTTCATTTCGAGGATGCGCCGTTCGTCAGCAACATCGTCGCCGCCGTATTCCCTCTGCTTGATGTGCTGGACGAGGGAATCATCCCGTTCGCCGCCGATGTGGGCGGCGACTTCTTCTGCTTCGACCACCGCGCTGACGGCGATCATCCATCCGTCTTCTGGAGCGTGGACTGGGGGGTTGTGCCGCTCGCGCCGAGCTTCGCCGACTTCCTGAAGATGCTGCGTGACTAGTAGGACTTTGTTAGGTGGGGACGGGCTGGTGGCAGTGTGGGCAGAAGCCGAGCCAGGTGGCGAGTTGGTATTGCAGGTGCCGGAGGACGGCGTAGAGGCTCAGGGCTGCCCTGCTGCTTTTGGGTCG
>NZ_JALPVL010000022.1 GCF_023544465.1 Paractinoplanes maris
TTCCAAGACCTCCCACTGCCCGTCGGTCAGTGAGGACTCGTACGCGGGTTTACAGACACAACGACACACACGTGATCTTCGCTGACATCGTTACCGAAGATCACACCGAGGTATCACAACACTCTCTTAGGCTGAGCCGTGTGAAACTTCGCGCGGAATTGCAGCGGACGGGTGGCACCACGACCGGGTTCGAGGTGCCGGACGAGTTCGTCGGCGAGCTGGGCGGCGGCGGCCGGCCCAAGGTCGTGGTCGTGGTGAACGGCTTCACCTTCCGGTCGACGATCGCCAAGATGGGCGGCCGCTATTGGCTCGGCGTCAGCGCCGAGCGCCGCGACGCGGCCGGGGTCAGCGGCGGCGAGACGTACGACCTGGAGATCGAGCTCGACGCCGCCCCGCGCGAGATCGAGGTGCCCGACGACCTGCGCGCCGCGCTCGACGCCGAGCCCGCGGCCCGCGACTTCTGGGCCACGCTGTCCTTCTCCCACCAGCGCTATCACGTCGACCAGCTCACCGGGGCCAAGACCGCCGAGACGCGAGCGCGCCGGCTGGCGAAATCCGTCGCGTTGCTCAAGGACGGCAAGGCGCGCTGAGCCGGCCTCAGCCCGCCGGGCGGTAGGCGACCTCGGAATCCAGCAGCCGGGTCCAGGCCGGCCGCCACTGCGGGGCCCGGCTCTGCGTCTCCTCCAGCAGGTTGGTGCGCCACGGGCCCGAGACGCCGTCGTCGGCCCACCACTTCGGCCACGAGTCGTACCGGCGCTCGATGAGGATCTCGGTCGCGGTGGTCTGCACGCGCAGGAAGAGCCACCGGCCGTACCGGGGGTCGGCCTCGGCCCGGCGCACCTGCCGCAACAGGTCGCTGATCTGCTGGAACGTGCCGAAGCGGGGCTCGCCGGGCTGGTCGGCCGGCGGGTGCTTGCCCGCCTGCACACTCAGGCTGGTCGAGTCGGCGTAGGCCAGGATCGTGCAGCGGCCGTCCTGGTTCGGTGACCGCTCGCGCATCCACGCCGCCAGCGCCTCGAGCTCGGCCGTGACCGGCGGCTCGGGCCGGTTGAGCTCGGTGGCGTCCTGCATCGCGGCCCACACCAGGCGGTCGTGCTCGCCCTGGCTGAGCCGGCGCACCCGGCGCATCGGCGGCCGCTCGCCGGGCGGGATCCGGGGCGGCTTGGTGCCCGCGGTGACGCCGCCCCGGCCGGCCGCGAACAGGGCGGCCCGCAGGTCGAGGGCGGGCTCGGTCAACCGGCCGAGCAGCCGCTCGAAGGACGAGCCGGAGATCTCGCCGCGCACCGCCGCGGTCAGCAGGTCCTCGCTCGCGCTGCGCACGTCGTCGCGCTCGGCCGGTGTCCGCAGCTCGTGCTGCCCCCACTCGGTGACGACCTCGGACAGCTCGCGCAGCGTGTTCTCGTTGCTCATGACCGGAGCGACCGTGCTGGTCAGGCCGTCGCTGATCCCGTCGCGGTAACGGGTGCGGGACCAGCGGCCCTCGGCGTGCCACACCACGAAGCCCAGCCGGTCGGACTCGGCCAGCGTGGTCAGATCGTCCCAGGGCAGCCACGAGGGCGCGCCGGTGAGCAGGTCGATCGGCGGGTCGGCGTCGACGGTGGCGCTGTGGTCACGGTCGTAGCCGAACAGCACCGCCCGGGCCCCGTCGACCAGCGCCAGCCGGGCCCAGCTGCCGCCATGGTCGTCGTGGTGCGCGCCGTGCTCGTCGACGAACCAGACGTCGGCGTAGCCGATGCCGGTCAGCGCTGCGGAGAGCGTCACCCAGCGCGTCCAGAGGAGTCCGGGCGCCGGCAGATCCACGTCGGTGAGCATTCGTCCACTGTGCCAAACGGTGCCACGGCGTTGTCACCCCCCTGGGCCCCTGTGCGCCTTACCCCTGCGAAAACGCCCGGACCGGACGGTTGCCGTTCGGGGGCACCTCGTTGCCGTCCGGTGGCAGCCGGTCAGCCGCCCGGGATCCGCGGCGAAGGGAAGGGGGCAACCCGACCCCGACCCGAGAAAAGGATCATGTTCATCCACGCCCTCGGCTTCATCGCCGCCGCGCTGTCCGTGTCCCTGTCCTGGCCCCAGGTCTACAAGTCGTGCGTCCAGCGCCGGACGAGCGGCCTGTCCGCCACGGCCTGCGCCCTCGGGGTGGCGATGCCGTTCGGGTGGATCACCTACGGTCTGCTGGCCGGGCAGCGCATCCAGGTGTTGACCAACGTGGCGACCGGCCTGACCGGGCTGGCGATCCTGTCCGCGCTGCTGATCACCCAGCCGCAGCTGCGGTCGCGGGCGGCTCTGCGGGTCAGCGCGGCCAGCGGCGGCAGCGTCGTGGCGGCGGCCCTGCTCGCCCTCGGTCTGGCCGCTCTGCCGGGAATCAGCGGGCACGCGGCCGCCTCGATGCTCGGCACGCTGCTGGCCGGGATCTCGTTCCTCTCGGCCATCCCGCAGCCGCTCGCGCTGCTGCGCGACCGCGATCTGGATCTGTCGGGCCTCTCGCCGCTGCGCTGGCGGATGGCCGCCGGGGCGTGCGCTTCCTGGCTGGCGTACGGGGTTCTGACCGGTCAGCCGCCGCTCTGGGCGTCCTCGACCGTGGGCCTGATCAGCGCCTCGATCGTCTGCGTGGTGCTGCACAAGCGTCGCGAGCGTCGCCCGGTGGCCGAGGTCACCCGGGTCATCCGCCCGGACTGGCGTGACTCGATCACCACTCGTAACGCCGCCATGGCCGGCGTCTGACGGTTTCAGCGGGGCGGCCCTCGGGCCGCCCCGCTTTCTCAACTGTGGCGGAAGCCCTCGTCCGAAGGCTTCCAGTCGGCGCTGTCACGTGTGTCGGCCACGTGACCGGTGACGGCGAAGGCGAGGATGACCAGGAAGAAGAGTGCGAGTGCGATAGCCATGAGATGAGCATCGTCCGGTTGCTCCAAGGTCGACAGTGGCAGTGATGCCATACACCTTCTAAATCCTGCCAACCCGCCGTATGCTCCGTCACATGCTCCGTAACGTGGCCGTGATCGTCCTTCCCGAGGTGGCCGTCTTCGAGCTCGGCGTGCTGTGCGAGATGTTCGGCTACGACCGCTCGGCCGACGGACTGCCCTCGTACGACTTCGCGGTCTGCTCGGTCGACGGCGAGGCGGTGCCCAGCCGGGCCGGGTTCGACATTTCCGTACGGCATGACCTGTCCCGCACCGAGGAGGCCGACCTGGTCGTGGTCGCGCCCTTCGACAACCCGGCCTTCACGCCACCCGCCTCGGTCCTGGCCGCCCTCCGGCGGGCGCACGAGCGGGGCGCCTGGGTGATGAGCGTGTGCACGGGAGCCTTCGCCCTGGGTGCGGCCGGCCTGCTCGACGGCCGCCGCTGCACCACGCACTGGCTGCACACGGCCCGCCTGTCCCAGCTGTATCCGGCCGCGATCGTCGACCCCGACGTGCTCTACGTGCAGGACGGGCGGATCCTGACCAGCGCCGGCACCGCCGCGAGCATCGACGCCGGGCTGCACCTGATCCGTCAGGAGCACAGCACGGCGGTGGCCACGATGCTGGCCCGGCGCATGGTCGTGCCGCCGCATCGCGAGGGTGGCCAGGCGCAATACATCGAGACGCCGCTCAAGGCCGTGGAATGCGAGACCCTGCAGCCCCTGCTGTCGGCCGTGCTGGCCACCCTCGACCAGCCGCACACGGTCGACACCATGGCCGAGCTCGCCCACATGGCACCGCGCACGTTCGCCCGCAAGTTCCGCGAAGAAACGGGCGCCACACCCCACGACTGGTTGATCAGCCAGCGCATGCTCCTCGCCCGCAACCTGCTGGAGGACTCCGGCCTCGGCGTCGACGCGATCGCCGAACGAGCCGGCTTCGGCAGCGCGGCGACGCTGCGGCACCACTTCGCGCAGCGCCTGTCGACGACGCCGCAGGCCTATCGGGGAACGTTCCGGTCGTCACAGCCGGTGTGAGGCCCGGGAGTGCCGGGCATTGGCTGGTCATGGCGAAGACTCCCGGCCCCACGGTGTTCGTGCTCTTCGGGGCGACCGGTGACCTGGCCCGGCGGATGGTGCTGCCGGCCTTCTACACGCTCGCGATCGAGGGCCTGCTGCCCGAGGAGTGGATCCTGGTCGGCAACGGCCGCGGCGACGTCTCCCACGAGGACTTCCGCGGGCACGTCAAAGAGGCGCTGGAAGAGTTCGGGCCGGCGCCGGCCGACGGGCCGTGGAAACAGTTCGCCGACCGGTTGCGCTTCGCCGGCGGGGGATTCCGGACCGGCGACCCGGGCAGTCTGCTCGACGTGATCGAGGCGTCCCGGGCCGAGCTCGGCGGCTCGCCACAGCTGGTGCACTACCTGGCGATCCCGCCGGTGGCGTTCGAGGAGACCACGAAGGCGCTGGGTGAGCACGACCTGGCCGCGGACGCCCGGGTCGTCTACGAGAAGCCGTTCGGCACCTCACCGACGGCCTTCCGCTCGCTCAACCGGCTCGTCCACCGGGTCTTCGACGAGGATCAGGTCTATCGGATCGACCACTTCCTGGGCAAGGAAGCCACCCAGAACCTGCACGTCACCCGATTCGCCAACGAGGCGTTCGCGGCCCTGTGGACCCGCGAGCACATCGAAAGTGTGCAGATCGACGTGCCCGAGACGCTAGGGGTGGAGCAGCGGGCCGGCTTCTACGACGCCACCGGTGCGGTGCTCGACATGCTCGTGACGCACCTGTTCCAGGTGGCGGCCGAGGTCGCGATGGAGCCGCCGGCCAGCCTCGGGGCGGCCGACCTGCAGCCGGCCCGGGAACGGGTGATCCGCTTGTTCCGGCCGCTGGACCCGGCCGAGGTGGTGCTCGGGCAATACACCGGCTACAAGTCGATCAAGGAAGTCAAGCGGGGGTCGACCACCGACACGTACGTGGCCGCGAAGCTCTGGATCGACAACGCGCGCTGGCGGGGAGTGCCGTTCCTGCTGCGCACCGGCAAGCGGATGGCCGACAGCCGGCAGGTGGTGAGCCTGGTGCTCAAGACGCCGCCGAAGCCGCTGCCCGATCTGCCGCCCCAGGCCAACGTGCTGACCTTCGACCTCGCCGGCGACGGCAAGATCGACCTGTCACTGCTGGTGAAGCGGCCCGGGGTGGCGCTCGACGTGGAGGCCGGTTCGGTGCGGCTGCCACTCGAGGAACTGCCCGACGCGGTGCCGCTGCCGCCCTACGCCCGGCTCATCAACGACGTGCTGCTGGGGGACCGGTCGCTGTTCACCCGGCCGGACGGTCTGAGCGCCACGTGGAAGACCGTGACGCCGCTGCTGGAGAACCGGCCCAAGCCGGTCGCCTATGCGCAGGGCTCGTGGGGGCCGACCGCCGCCCGCCGGCTGGCCGCACCGTCCCGCTGGCTGCTCGGTCAGTAGCCTCCACGTAGGACTGTCGACGCTCCTCTGTCCGCCCCGCGAGCTTCAGCGGCCGGAAAAGTGTCGTACCCCCGGAGCAGGATCCTGGCCATGAGTCATCCAGGTCCGGCCTTCAGCGATCAACTCAGCGGGCGTCCCGCAGGGTCGTCAGCCGTTCGACCGCCTCGGCGACGCAGACCACGGTGTGGGCCGTCGCCGGGGTGGGCGGGCGATCCACCATGACGACCGGGAGGCCGCTTTCCCGGGCGGCCACCAGCTTGGCGCCGGGCCCGCCACTGTCCTTGCTGACCAGCACGTCGATGCGATGCCCGGCCAGCAGGCGGCGCTCGCCCGCGAGTGTGAAGGGCCCGCGGTCGAGCAGCACTTCGAGCCGGCCCGGCATGGGTGGTTCCGGCGGTTCGACCGAGCGCGCCAAAAACCAGGCGTCCACCTCGGCGAAGGCGGCGATGCCCTGTCGCCCGGTCGTGAGGAACACCCGGTGGCCGAGCTGGGGCAGCAGCGAGGCGGCTTCCCGCAGATCCCGTACGCGATGCCACACATCACCGGCCTGCTCGGTCCATCCCGGCCGGCGCAGCACGATCAACGGCACCCCGGCCGAGCCCGCCGCCTCGGCCGCGTTGCCACTGATCGTCGCCGCGAACGGGTGTGTCGCGTCCACCAGCACGTCGATGTGCTGCGTCCGCAGATAGGCGGCCAGCCCGTCGGCCCCGCCGAACCCGCCGATCCGCACCTCTCCGGCGGGCAGCAGAGGAGAGGAGGTCCGCCCGGCCAGCGATGTGATCACCGCGAAGGCCGGCAGCGATCCCGCGAGTTCCCGAGCCTCACTCGTGCCGCCAAGAATCAGCACGCGCGGCCGGGAAGCGCTCGGCCCATCGGCGGTGGTCTTGTCGGTCGGGCTGGCGGGATTTGGTGCGGTGGGCGGGCCGTTGTGCTGGTCAGGCATGGGGCTGGGGGCGGCAGCGGTCCGCGGAATACAGGTGGCTGTCGGGGAAGTGGGAGGCGGTGAGGGCTGCGCCGACCACGATGACTGCGGTGCGGCGGATGCCGGCCTCCTTGACGCGGGCGGCGATGTCGGTGAGCGTGCCCCGGACGATCAGCTCGTCGGGGCGGCTGGCCCGGGCGACCACGGCCACGGGGCAGTCGGCGCCGTAGTGGGGGAGCAGTTCGGCCGCGACGGCGTCGATGCGCTGGACGGCTAGGTGCAAAACCATGGTGGAGCGGCTCGCGGCGAGGGTGGCCAGGTCTTCGCCCTCGGGCATGGCGGTGGCGCGTTCGGCGGTGCGGGTCAGGATCACGGTCTGGGCTACGCCGGGCACGGTGAGCTCACGGTGCAGGGAGGCGGCCGCGGCGGCGAAAGCGGGGACGCCGGGGACGACGTCGTAGGGGACACCGGCGGCGTCGAGGCGGCGCATCTGCTCGGCGACCGCGCTGAAGACCGAGGGGTCGCCGGAGTGCAGGCGGGCGACGTCCTGGCCGGCGGCGTGGGCGGCCACCAGCTCGGCGATGATCTGGTCGAGGGTCAGGTCGGCGGTGTCGATCCGGCGGCTGCCGGGCGGGCACCATTCGAGCAGCTCGGGTGGCACTAGGCTGCCCGCGTACAGGCAGACGGGCGCCGACGCGATCAGGCGCTGCCCCCGCACGGTGATCAGGTCGGCCGCTCCCGGCCCGGCCCCGATGAAGTGCACCGTCATGTCGTGACCGACCAGATCGTCACCGGCATCATTGCTCTCCATCCCGTGAAGCCGCCCACCGGTGAGCCTCGGCTCACGGAGAGTCTGATCAGTTCGCCGCCGAGCTTGGCGTAGGCCGCGGCCAGCACGGCCTCGGACTCGACGGTCACCGCGTTGGCGACCAGGCGGCCGCCGGGGCGCAGCGCGGACAGGCAGGCGTCGAGCACGCCGTCGCGGGTCACGCCGCCGCCGATGAAGATCGCGTCGGGTACGGGGAGATCGGCGAGGGCTTCGGGGGCGCGGCCGGTGATGATCCGCAGACCGGGAACACCCAGCTCGGCGGCATTTGCCCGGATGTGGGCGACGCGAGCGGGAGTGGGCTCGACGGCGACGGCGCGGCACGTCGGATGGCTGCGCATCCACTCGATGCCGATGCTGCCCGACCCCGCGCCCACGTCCCACAGGAGCTCGCCCGGCACCGGTGCCAGGACCGACAGGGTCACGGCCCGCACCTCACGCTTGGTGAGCTGGCCGTCGGTCTGGTAGGCCGGGTCCGGGAGCCCGGGCACCAGCGAGGTCGCCGGGCCGTCGGTCCCGCAGTCGATCGCGATCACGGCCAGCGGGTCCCCGGGTGGGCTGTCCCAGGATGCCGCCTCCCCGGAGTGGATCCGCTCGGCCGGGCCGCCCAGTTGCTCCAGCACGGTGATCACCGCCGACCCGTAGCCGGCCTCGGTGACCAGCGCCGCCACGGTGGCCGGGGTCGAGGCGTCCCGGGCCAGCACCAGCACCCGCCGCCCCGGGTTCAACGCCCGCCGTACGGTCGCGGGGTCGGCCGTCACCAGGCTGAGCACCTCGGTCGACGCCAGGGGCCACCCCAGCCGGGCCGCCGCGAGCGCCGCCGACGACGGGTGCGGCTCGACCCGTACGCGATCGGGACCGACCAACCGCACCAGCGTCGCCCCGATGCCGTGGAACATGGGATCGCCGCTGGCCAGCACCGCGAGCCCAGCCCCGGCGTACTGCTCGAGCAGCGCACCCAGGGCGGGCAGCAGCGGCGACGGCAACGGGACGCGCTGTGCCTCGATCGACGCCGGGAGCAGGGCGAGCTGCCGGTCGCTGCCCATGATCACCCGGGCCGAGGAGAGCGCGCTCCGGCTCGTACCCGCAAGCGACGACCACCCGCCGGCGCCGATGCCGACCACCGTGACCAGGTCGGGGTTGTCGGCGCTCATGCGCCGAACCTATCGAACGGCCGGGCACCGAGATTTTCCGGCTCGGGTTGAGCGAAGGCGGCGCCGGGTGCGTACAACAGCCAGACGGCTCCCCGAGACCGGGTCGTCACGTCAGCCGCAGGGGGTGGCCGACGACCGGACCGACCGCGAACGGGTGACGAACATGGCGCAGGGACCGCCGACGTTCCAGACGTTCCAGGATCAGCGCTACGAACCGGACGAGGACGCTCAATACTTCGCCGACCTGCGATCCGCGCCCGATGACGAGGACGACCGCTGGCCCGCCCCGGACCGTGACGAGGCACCCGCGCAGGGTCGTTACGAGGAGTCGGATCCCTGGCCCGACGACCCCTACCGCGACGACCCGTACCGTCGCAGCGACATCCTCGTCGAGTCGCAGACCGACCCGACCGGATGGAAGGCGGCCGGCCCCGCGCAGCCGCCGATCCCCGACGACCGCCCGCCGGCCGAGGCCATCTCGGGCAACCGCCTGCTCACCGTCCTGTTGTTCTTCGCCGGCCTGGCCACCAGCGTCTCGCTCTGGCTGTTCGAGACGCAGGCGGGCGAGGTCAGCGACACCGCCAGCCTGATGCTCGCGGCCGGGCGCATCACCGGCCTGATCGGCGGCTACCTGCTCTTCATCCAGCTGCTGATGATGAGCCGGGTCAGCTGGCTCGAGGAGTGGGTCGGCGCGCGCGATCTGCTGCGCTGGCACCGCTGGCTGGGCACCTCACTGACGTTCTTCGTGCTCGCCCACATCGTGTTCATCGTGTACGGCTACGCGCTCACCGCCGAGACCGGCGTCGTCGAGCAGGGCTGGACGATCATCACCACGCTGCCCGAGATGCTCAGCGCCTCGGCGGCGACGATCATCCTCGTGGTCATCAGCCTGATCTCGATGCGGGCGGCCAAGACCAAGCTTCCGTACGAGTTGTGGCACCTCATCCACCTGACCGGTTACCTGATCCTGCTGCTCGGCTACGGCCACCAGGTCGCCACCGGGGCCAACCTGAGCGGCCCGTTCGCGTCGATCTTCTGGCCGGCCCTGACCGCGCTGGTGATCTCGGCGCTGGTCTGGGGCCGCCTGGTCGAGCCGCTCTGGCTCAACCTGCGGCACAAGTTCGAGGTGGCCGAGGTCGTCTCCGAGGGCGGCAACACGTTCTCGATCTACATCGACGGCAAGAACCTCGAGAAGCTGCCCGCCCAGGCCGGCCAGTTCATGCGGTGGCGCTTCCTGACCCGTAACGGCTGGTGGCAGTCGCACCCGTTCTCGCTGTCGGCCGCGCCCAACGCGCAGTGGCTGCGGCTCACCGTGACCGCGGTCGGCGGGCACACCTCGCTCCTGGCTCAGATGAAGCCGGGCACGCCGGTGTGGGCCGAGGGACCGTTCGGCGTCTTCACCGCCCAGCGCCGCACCCGGCGCCGGGCCCTGCTGATCGCCGGGGGCAGCGGTATCGCGCCGATCCGGGCCCTGCTGGAAGACATGCCGGCCGACACGATCGTGATCTACCGGGCCGGCCGCCCCGACGAACTGGTCTTCCGGGGCGAGCTCGAGGAACTGGCCGAGCAGCGCGACGCCTGGGTCCGCTACATCGTGGGCGGGCGCAACGATCCGGGCCCGCGCCGGCTGTTCACCCCCGAGGGAATGGTCGGCCTGGTGCCCGACGTGAGCCGGCGCGACGTCTACCTCTGCGGCCCGCCCGGGCTGGTCGAGGCCGCGGTCGGCACGCTGCGCGAGCTCGACGTCCCGGACAGCCAGCTGCACCTCGATCCGTTCGAGTTCTAACTAGGAGTTTCTCGATGCGACGCAGTACCGCAGCAGCCGTCGGCACCCTCACCGGCGCCGCCCTGATCATCGGGGTGCGACTGAGCGTGACGCCGCCCGAGGCCCCCGCCGTGGCCGCGCCGGTGGCCGACCTGGCCGACAGCACGCCGGCCCCCAAGCCGTCCTCCAAGAAGCCGGTCGCCGGGTCCAAGGAGAAGCCGGCCGAGAAGCCCGCTGAGAAGCCGAAAAGCGGCCTCAAGGACGGCGTCTTCAAGGGCGACGCGGCCGCCAACCCGTACGGCAGGATTCAGGTCAGCATCAAGATCGAGGGCGGCGAGATCATCGACGCCGCGGCCACCTACCCGACCGCGAACGACAGCGCCACGATCAATCCGCCGGCCATCGCCACCCTCAAGCAGTCGACGCTCAAGGCGCAGAATGCCGACGTCGCGGCCGTCTCCGGCGCCACCTACACCAGCGAGTCCTACGTGAAGTCACTCCAGGCGGCACTGGACGCGGCAAAGGCGTAGGGTCACGCTCTGTGCGCCATGTCGAACATGTGATGGGTACGACGGTCAGCATCGAGCTGGGTGACGACCGGCCCGAGGCCGAGCTACGTGGGCTCATCGCGGGCGTGTGCGATTGGCTGCACGAGGTGGATGCCCGGTTCAGCACGTACAAGGCGGACAGCGAGGTGTCCCGGTTCGGCCGTCGCGAGCTGCGCCTGGAGGACGCCTCGGCCGACCTCCGGCACGTCCTCGAGGCGTGTGCTGATCTCTGGCGCGATACGGACGGTTACTTCGACGCGTACGCGTCGGGGGCGCTCGACCCGTCCGGCTATGTCAAGGGCTGGTCGGTCGAGGTGGCCGCCGCCCGGCTGCTGGCCGCCGGCTCGCACGATCACTACATCAACGCCGGGGGCGACATCCGCATGCGCGGCAACCACCCCGACGGCGGCCCGTGGCGGGTCGGCATCCGGCACCCGTGGGAGGCCGACAAGGTCAGCTGGGTGCTCGCGCTGCACGACGGCGCGGTGGCCACGTCGGGCACCTACGAGCGCGGCGACCACATCGTCAACCCGCGGACCGGACGGCCCGCCGAGGGGCTGCGCTCGGTGACGGTGGTGGGGCCCGACCTGTCGGTCGCCGACGCCTATGCCACGGCGGCGCTGGCGATGGGGGAGGCCGGGATCGCCTGGCTCGCGAAGCGGTCCGCCGACGGATACGGCTCGGCGGTGGTGACCGACGACGGCCGGGCGTTCAGCTCGGCCAATCTGCCGGCCGCGGTCTGATACACCTACTTTATCCGGCCGTCGCGGCCTGTGGACGGCCGCGGGGCCCATCCGTGCGGTTATCCACAACCGGGTGAAACTGGGCGGCGTTCATCGACCCTCATGAGGCAGCATGGCCGCGTGGACATACGGGGACCGGCAAGATTTCTCTGGTGGTTGGGGCGCAGCAACAAGGGCCGGGTGGCACTCGGCGCGATGTTCGGATCGTTGTGGTTGCTCACTCTCACCTCCGCGCCCTGGCTGCTGTCCCGGGCCATCGACCACGGCCTGGCCGCGCGGGAGCCGGGCACGCTGATCGGCTGGGCCGTGGCCGTGCTGGTCGTCGGCGCGGCCAGTGCCGGACTCGGCATCATGCGGCACCGCAGCATGACCAAGCTGCGCATGACGGTCGCCCTGCAGACCGCCGACCTGGTGATGACCCACGCCACGCGGCTGGGCTCGGCCCTGCCCCGGCGCATCACCGCGGGCGAGGTCGTCACCATCGGCATCTCCGACGTGTGGACGATCGGCCGTGCGATGAATGTCGGCGGCGTCGGCGTGGCCTCGGCCCTGGCGATCTCGGTGGTCGCCGTGGTGCTCTTCCGCATCTCGCACATGCTGGCCTTCGTCGTGCTGATCGGCGTGCCGCTGCTCGCGCTCTTCGTCGGCCCGCTGCTCCAGCGCGGCCAGCGGGCCGGGCTGCGCTACCGCGAGCAGCAGGGCGAGCTGAACGCCCGGCTGGTCGACGTGCTGGGCGGCCTGCGCATCCTCAACGGGCTGGGCGGCAAACAGACCCACCTCGAGCGGTACGACCGGGAGTCGGCCCGGCTACGCGACCAGGGCTATCGGGTGGGCGGGCCGTTCAGCTGGATCGGCGCGCTCGGCGACGGCCTGCCCGTGGTGTTCCTGGCGGTGGTCGTCTGGCTCGCGGCCCGGCTGGCCGCCTCGGGCGAGCTCACCGTCGGTGAGCTGGTCGGGGTGTATGGATACACGGCCATGCTGGTCATCCCGGTCAATGTGCTGATCTTCTGCTCGTTCGACGTGACCCGCGGCCTCGTGTCGGCCCGCCGCGTGGTCGACTTCCTGCGGCTGCCCGCCGACGACCCGTCCGGTGGCCCGGCCCCCGACGGCCCGGCCACGTTGCACGATCCCGCGTCGGGCGTGTTCGTCGAGCCCGGCCGGCTGACCGCCCTGGCCGGCGCCCGCCCCTCCGACGCGGCCGGGGTGATCGACCGGCTCGGTGCCTACGGCCCGACCGACGCCACCTGGGGCGGCCGCCCGCTGGCCGGGGTGGCCCAGCCCGAGGTCCGCTCGCGCATCCTGGTCGCCGAGCCCGACGCGGCCCTGTTCGCCGGGCCGCTGCGCGAGGTGGTGGCCGGTCGTGCCGAGCCCGACGACGACCGCGTCCGCACAGCGATCACCACGGCCGTCGCCCATGACGTGGCGGCCGAGCTCGACCGGCCGATCGAGTGGGCCGGTCGCAACATCTCCGGCGGCCAGCGGCAACGTGTCCGGCTGGCCCGGGCGGTGCACGCCGACCCCGAGATGCTGCTGACCGCCGAGCCGACCTCGGCCGTCGACGCGCACACCGAGGCCGCCATCGCCGAACGCCTGAGCACGGCCCGGCGCGGCCGCGGCACGGTCGTGGCGACCACGTCACCGGTGCTGCTCGACCGGGCCGACGTCGTCCATCACCTGGTCGACGGCCGGGTCGCCGCCACCGGCACGCACCGCGAGCTGCTGGCCACCGCCCCCGGCTACCGCGACCTGGTGACGCGGGTGTTCGAGGAGGACGAGTGAATCTCCCCGTCGCCGATCAACGCCAGGTCGGTCGCGCCGCCTGGCGCCTGGTGCGGGCCGACCGCCGGTCGGTGGCCGTGATGCTGACCCTGAACGGGCTGGCCGCGCTGGCCGGTCTGGGCGGGCCGTGGCTGCTCGGCCGCATCATCGACGAGGTCGCCTCGGGCGGCGGGGCCGACGCGATCGACAAGCTCGCCGCGGCCGTGCTGGCCTGCGCGGTCGCCCAGACGGTGCTGTCCCGGCAGTCGTTGTCGATCGCCTACCGCTTCGGTGAGCGCACCGCCGCCCGCATCCGCGAGGGCTTCCTGCGCCGCTCGCTCGCCCTGCCGGCCGCGGTGATCGAGCGGGTGCCGGCCGGCGACCTGGCCGCCCGGGGCACCACCGACGTCGACGCGGTGGCCAATACGCTGCGCGACATCCTGCCCAGCATCTTCATCGGCGTCATCCAGATCATCTTCATCATCGTCGCCGTGCTGGTGCTCAACCCGCTGCTCGGCATCGTCGGGGTGGTCGGCCTGTCCGGCATCTGGTTCTCGACCAGGTGGTATCTGCGCCGCGCCCGCTCGGCCTACCTCACCGAGGGTGAGGCCAATTCGCGGCTGGCCGACGAGCTGGCCGCGACCACTGCGGGCGCCCGCACCATCGAGGCGTTCGACCTGGCCGGGCGCCGCCTCGAGGTCGGGCGGGACGCGATCGCCGAGACCCGGCGCACCCGCCTGCGCACCCTGGGGCTGCGCAGTTTCTTCTTCCCGTCGGTCGAGATCTCGTATGCGGTGCCCAGCGTCCTGGTGCTGCTGCTGGGCGGCTGGCTGTTCTTCGAGGGCCGCGTCACGCTGGGCACGGTCAGCGCCGCGGTGCTCTACCTGCGCCAGCTGGTCGGCCCGCTCGACATGATCCTGATCTGGATCGAGTCGTTGCAGAGCAGCAGCGCGTCCTTCGCCCGCATCGAGGGCCTGGCCGCGGTGCCGGCCGCGCCACCGGTCGCGACCACACTGCCGACCGACGACCGCATCGAGATCACCGACGTGCGCTACGCCTACGACCAGGGGCGCGACGTGCTGCACGACGTGAACCTGACCGTGCGCCCGGGTGAGCGGCTGGCCATCGTCGGCCTCTCCGGCGCGGGTAAATCGACGCTGGGGCGCCTGATCGCCGGTGTCGACCGGCCGAGTTCGGGCTCGCTCACCGTGGGCGGCGTCCCGGTCGCCGACCTGCCGGCCGACGTGCTGCGCAACCAGGTCGTCCTGGTGACCCAGGAACACCACATCTTCCGCGAGTCGCTCCGCGACAACCTGATGATCACCGCCCCCGACGACGACCTGCGCCGAGCCCTCAAGATGGTCGGCGCCGACTGGGCCGACGACCTCGACTGCGACCTGGGCGAGCAGCCGCCCGACGGCGCCCAGGCCCAGCAGCTGGCCCTGGCCCGCGTGGTGCTGGCCGACCCGCACACGGTCATCCTCGACGAGGCCACCGCTCTGCTCGACCCGACCGCCGCCCGCACCGCCGAGCGGGCACTGGCCGCCGTCCTGCACGAACGCACAGTGATCGCCATCGCCCACCGCCTGCAGACCGCCCACGACGCCGACCGCGTGGTCGTCATGGAGGACGGCCGGATCATCGAGGTCGGCACCCACGACGAGCTGGTGGCCGCCGAGGGCCCGTATGCGGCCCTGTGGCATTCCTGGCACAGCAGCGATTAACCATGTGGGAACTCCGTCGACCACCGACCGGCGCCGAGGCAGGATCACACCATGAAGGTGCACGAGCGGATCGACGGACGGTTGCGAGCTTTCATCGAGGCGCAGCCGATGTTCTTCGTGGCCACCGCGCCCAGCGGCGCGGATGGCCACGTCAACGTCTCACCCAAGGGCATGGGCGGCACGTTCATCGTGCTGGGCGAGCACCGGGTCGCCTACCTGGATTATCACGGGAGCGGCGCCGAGACGATCGCCCACCTCGACGAGAACGGCCGGATCACCCTGATGTTCTGCGCCTTCCAGGGCCCACCCAACATCGTCCGCCTGCACGGCCACGCCCGCGCCGTGCCGGTCACGTCCCCGGAGTTCGCCGACCTGCAGCCCCTGTTCCCCGCGCCACCGGACACCCATGCCGTCCGCTCGGTGATCGACGTGACCGTGACCCGGGTGAGCGACTCCTGCGGCTACGCCGTCCCCCTGATGTCCTACGAGGGCGACCGCGACCTGCTGATCCGGGCCCACGAGCGCCGCACCGAGGCCGACCTGGCCGATTACCGCCGCACCAAGAACGCCACCAGCATCGACGGGCGCCCCGTCTTCACGGAGTCGTGAGCCCGGGACCTCGGTCACTCGAGCAGCGCCTCGAGTTCGGGAAGCCGGCCGAACAGTTCGGGCAGACCGCGTACGCCGTTGCGCACGGACTCCTGCGACAGCGCGAGGTCCGGGCCGGTGCCGGCCTCGACACCGGCGAGACAGCGCAGGATGTTCCACCTCGTGAACCCCAGCCAGCCACTGATCAGGAAGACGAACCAGCTCGGACCCGGCGGCGGCAGCGCTCCACCCCCGGCGACATAGCCGTCGAGCACCGAGCGGAAGATGGCCGGCTCGATGTCGTCGAAACCCGGCCCCTTGGCCAGGCTCAGCGCGGTCGAGCCGAGCTCACCGGACAGGTCGAGCAGCCCCGAGAGCTCCCAGTCGAGCACCACCGGCCGGCCCTCGCGAGCGAGCAGGTTCCACGGCTGGATGTCCCGGTGGGTCAGCACCACGGGGCCGGGACGCTCGCAGGTGTCGACGAAGTCGGCCATCGCCAGCAACGTCGCCACCTGGGAGCTCAGGTCGCCGGCCCAGGGCTGTCCGGTCGCCGTGGCCCGCTCGGCGAGTTCGGGCCAGTCCCACGACGTCGGCTCCTCGATCTCGACGTCGGTCCACACGACGTCGAGCGCGTGGATGCGGGCGAGAATCTCCCCGACCTCGAACGCGTACGCCGGTGACACGGGAGCTTCGGGCACCTTCTCGCCCTCGACCCACCGGTGGACCAACGTGTGCGGCCCGGCCGAGATCGGCTCCGGCATCGGGATGCCGGCCGCGAAGGCCGCCCGCTCGAACCGGAACACCTCCTCGGCGCGGTAGGCCGACCGGCGATCGAGGAGATTCAACTCCTTCACCGCGAACGACCCCTGATCGGTGTCGAGCCGGTACAACCGGTTGGCGAACCCACCGTGGACACGGATCATCGGACTGATCGGCGCGCCGAGATGCGAAAGGTCCACCCGACGCAATCTAGGGCCGGCAGTCCGCCGACGCACCCGCATTACTCCAGGATCAGCGATGCAGGATGCGGGCCTTCTGCACCTCGAACTCGGCCTCGCTCAACACACCGGCGTCGCGAAGTTGCCCGAGTTCCTTCAACTGGGCGATCAACGTCGCTGTGTCGCGTTCCGGAGAGACCGGTGCGGGTGGCGCGGCCGTCTGCTGTGCCCATCGGTTCTGCTGCCGGGCCGCGACCCGGCCGTGCACGTGCGTGGCGGTGCCGGCAACTACCGCCGTGCGCGCCGCCGCTCTGAGCAGTCCCATGGCTCTCCTTTCCTCACAGCGCCGACTCTCAGGCCGGGGCCCCATCGACAACACCGGTCAGCTCGCGCGCCGGGATCTGACCCATCGAGATCACCCGCGCCTGGTCCCGGGGCAGTTGCGCGGCCAGGGCCGCCACCCACACGCTTTCGTAGATCAAGATCGCGGCGATACTGCCCGGTTTGATCAGATCGCCCACGACCATGGCGTCATCGGTGTCGAGCAGGCCCGAGGACGCCCCGGCGAACTGGGCCAGCTCATCGCCGGCGGCGGTGACGATCGCGTCCGGATCCAGCAGGGTCACCGCACCGGCGGCATCACGGCCCACAAATTCCAGATCCAGGACCCGTACGTGATCTCCGGCGACCAGGTCGAGCAGCTCGTGAAAGGCCGCTCCCGTCACCTGGCCCGAGCCGAACTCCACGATCAGATACTCGACGGGCCCCAGTTCGTCGAACGCCAGGGCTTGGACATCGGCGTCAGAAGTCGACATGTGGTCTCCCGCGGGACATCGTTGAAGACTTCATGCTCGGTGCTTCGCGCGAGCCCCACCTCATCCGGCCGGGATGGTTCCGCCGGTGGGTGTACTGACAGCCCACCATTCGCATCGGCGAGTCGCTTTAGCCTGGAGACGTGGACAACCGCGATGAGGTGAAGGCTTTCCTCAGCTCCCGCCGGGCCAAGATCAGCCCCGAACAGGCCGGTCTGACGAGTTACAACCGCAACCGGCGGGTGCCCGGCCTGCGCCGCAGCGAGGTCGCCGACCTGGCCGGTGTGAGCGTCGAGTACTACGCCCAACTGGAACGGGGCAACCTCGCCGGCGCCTCCGAGAGCGTCCTCGACGCCCTGGCCCGCGCCCTGCACCTCGACGAGGCCGAGCAGCAGCATCTGACCGCCCTGGCCCGCGCCGCCGGCTCCGGCCTCCGCCCCCGGCGCAAACCGCCCGCCCAGCAGCTCCGCCCGGCCGTCGCCCGGGTCCTCGACCTGATGACCGGGATACCGGCATTCGTCGGCAACGGCCGCGGCGACGTTCTCGCCGCGAACCCGCTCGCCCAGGCGTTGTACGCGCCGATGTTCGACGACACCACCCGGCCTGCCAACCACGCCCGGTTCGCGTTCCTCGACCCCCGGGCCCGCGTCTTCTGGCGGGACTGGGAGCGCATCGCCACCTCCACCGTGGCCATGCTGCGGACTGAAGCGGGCCGGGACCCGTACGACCGGGCCTTGACCGATCTGGTCGGCGAGCTCGGCACCCGCAGCGAGGAGTTCCGGACCCGGTGGGCGGCTCATGACGTCCGGCTGCACAGCACCGGCATCAAACAGTTCCGCCACCCGGTCGTCGGCGAGCTCGATCTCACCTTCGAGACCCTGCAGGTGACCGCCGACCCCGGCCTGTCCATGACGCTGCTCAGCGCCCCGGCCGGATCCGCCGACGACGACGCCCTGCGCCTGCTGGCCGGCTGGGAGCAGGACCCGGCGAGTGGTGGGCTGCCGGCACACCCTCCAGCAGCACCTTCTCCGTCTCCCTGAACAGGCGTTTCCTGAAGCGGTGGCGACCTGCCGCAGCCTCACCCACCTGAACTCAGGAGCCGGACATGAAGAACGCGCACCTCGGCACCCTGGAAGTCTCGCGGATCGGCCTCGGCGCCATGACCATGGCCGGCACCTACACCAGCGAGGGCGCCCTCGACAACGCCGAGTCGATCCGCACGATCCACCGCGCGCTGGACCTCGGAGTCACCCACCTCGACACGGCCGAGATCTACGGCCCGTTCCTCAGCGAGGAGATCGTCGGCGAGGCGATCAGGGGACGCCGCGACCAGGTCAGAATCGCCACGAAGTTCGGACTGGTCTCCCACGCCGGCGGCGGCCCCGGCGTCACCGACAGCAGCGCCGCCAACGTGAAGGCCGCCGTCGAAGGATCACTCGAGCGGCTCGGCACCGATCACATCGACCTGTATTACCAGCACCGCGTCGACCGCAACACGCCGATCGAGGAGACCGCCGCCGCTGTCGCCGACCTCATCGCCCAGGGCAAGGTGCTGCACTTCGGCCTCTCCGAGGCGTCGCCGGAGACCATCCGCCGCGCCCACGCCGTCCAGCCGGTCACCGCCCTGCAGACCGAGTACTCGCTGTGGACCCGCGACGTGGAAGCCGAGATCCTGCCGCTGCTGCGCGAGCTCGGCATCGGCCTCGTCCCGTACTCACCGCTCGGGCACGGCCTGCTGACCGGGCAGATCCGCACCGTCGACGACTTCGCCGACGACGACTGGCGCAAGACCAACCCGCGGTTCACCGGCGAGAACTTCCGGCGCAACCTGGCCCTCGTCGACGAGGTCACGGCCATCGGCGCCGAGATCGGCGCCACCCCGGCGCAGACCGCGCTCGCCTGGCTCCTCACCCGCGGCGACGACATCGCCCCCATCCCCGGCACCCGCCGGGTGTCCCGCGTCGAGGAGAACACCGCCGCGGACGGCATCGAACTCACGCCCGCCCAGATCGCTCGCCTCGACGGGCTGGAGCCGGCGGCCGGAGCGCGCCACGACGAGGCCAACATGGCCGCCATCGATCAGTAGTTCGTACGACGCCGCCAGCCTGTACGCGATCTCCTTCCCAGCGCCGCGGTGAGGTCGTGGTCGATCTTCCTTTGCGCGACCCTTTCAGGTCGTCACGCCGATCGGCCGACCTGGACCTGGTAACGGCCGGCGGCGATGGAGGCGATGACGCCGCCGTCGATGAGCAGGTCGGAGCCGGTGATGAAGGAGCCGTCGCGGCCCATCAGGAACGCGGCGACAGTGCCGATCTCGTCCGGGGTGCCGACCCGGCCGGACGCCGATGCTTTGATCATCTCCTGGTACAGGGCGCCGGCCGGGGAATTGAGCTCATCGAGCGCGAGCGGAGTCATGATGATGCCAGGGCTCAGCGAGTTGACCCGAGCTCCGCGGTCGCCCCAGGTGACGGCGGCGGCCTGGGTGCGCAGCGTGTTGGCCCGCTTGGCCACGGCGTACGCGATCCCGGAGTTGGTGATGGTGTCGGGCTGCAGGAACGGCAGTGCGGCGAGCTCACCGGCCGGGGTACGGGCCAAGGCCTCATTCTGCTCGGCGGGCAGCGGCGGGATCATGTAGCCGGCCTGGCTGGAGATGACGATGCCGGAGCCGCCGGGCGCGATGACGCGGGCGAACTCGTCGAGGACGTGGGCGGTGCCGACCAGGTCGACGGCAATGATCGCTTCCGGGGACGCCTGCGCCGGGGAGAGCCCAGCAGTCTGCACCACGTGCATGACGGCGCCGAGCTGCGCGGCGGTGTCGGCCAACTCCCGGACAGAATCCTGTGAGGACACGTCGACGCGGGCGGTGCTGGTCTGGTGTCCGGCGCCGGTCAGGGCGGTCGCGGCGGCCTTGGCGTTGTCCTCGTTGATGTCGGCCAGCAGGATCGTCTGGCTGACGCCGACGCGGCGGGCGATCGCCTGTCCCATGGAGCCGGCGCCGATGACAACAGTGACTTCGGTGGTCATGACGTGCCTCTTTCGTCAATGGATGGGTCTGGCTCCCAGAGGGGCCTGCGTCCAGGCAACCGCAGGCCGGCCATCGGGAGGAGTCCCTCTGGCCCGGGTACTGCGAGGGGGGTCCTGGCAGGGTCTGTCAGCCCGGCAAAACGGACGCGTACGGTCGACGGTATGGCCGACAAGCAGCAGGTCCGGGCCGACATCCGGGAGTTCCTGACCACCCGGCGCGCGCGGATCACCCCCGAGCAGGCCGGGCTTCGCGTGTACGGCACCAGCCGCCGCGTCGCCGGTCTGCGCCGCGAGGAGGTCGCCACCCTGGCCGGGATCAGCGCCGAGTACTACATCCGGCTCGAGCGTGGCAACGTGTCCGGCGCCTCCGAGAGCGTCCTCGACGGGATCGCTCAGGCACTGCAGCTCACCGACGACGAACGCGCCCACCTGCACGACCTCGTGCAGACGGCCAGCACCAGCCGGCCCGCCGCCCGCCGCCGGCCACCGCAGGCACGGGTGCGCCCCACGGTGCAGCGGATCATGGACTCGATGGTGCTGACCCCGGCGTTGATCGTCGACTCACGCCTCGACATCCTGGCCGCCAACGAGCTGGGCCGGGCCCTGTACGCGCCGATCCTCAGCGATCCGGTCAAGCCGCCGAATCACGCCCGTTTCCTTTTCCTCGACCGCCACGCCGGCGACTTCTGGCGCGACTGGGGCCAGGCCGCCGACGACGCGGTGGCCCTGCTGCGCGGTTCGGCCGGCCGGGACCCGTACGACGAGCACCTGTCGAACTTGATCGGGCAACTCTCGACGCGCAGCGACGATTTCCGGGTCCGCTGGGCCTCCCACAACGTGCGGGCCCACCTGACCGGCGCCAAGCGCATCCACCACCCGATCGTCGGCGACCTGGAGCTGCCCTTCGAGTCGATGCCGCTGCCGTCCGACCCGGGCCAGAGCCTGGTCATGTACAGCGCCGAGCCCGACTCCGCGTCGCACGCCGCGCTACACCTGCTGGCCAGTTGGGCCGCCCAGCCGCAGGAACCGCAGCGTTCGGAACAACCGGCTACCGACGCCTGAACGCCATTGAACAACCCGAGGCCGACGGTTACCCTCCGCCGCTTTGAATAGCAGTGGCGAAGTTCCCATTCAGGCCTTCATTGCTGCCCATTGTTCAGGCGGCGTCAATCACCGTCAGGCCGTCCAGTGCCGGCTTGAGCTGTGGTGGCGAGATCCGCACCACTCACACCTGCCTTGCCGTCTCCACTTGGCTTTCTTGTCCTGCCAGGCCTGCGCCTTGGCCTGCTTCCTCTGCTGTTCCTCGTCGTCCCAGCTGTGCACGGCGTGATTGAGTCGCTGACCCCTGGTCAGGCCGGGCGCCGCGGGGTTCCGGCGGGCCGCGCGTCGCACGTCCCACCACATCGACAGCGTTGCGAAGACGACCCCCACGAAGACGATTCCGCAACAACCGAAAATGAGGCTGACACCGGGGTTGTCATTGACCGAACTCGGCAAATCCATAATGGATCCCCTCGTTGCACCGTTAAAACGAGTCTGCCGCATTCGGTGCGCGTGGCGCTCAGGTTTTCGGCTGTTGACCATGGCTGTTCGACGGATGCATCGTGGACCGGTCGATACCTACTGTCCAAGTAAGATCGACTTCAAATCGGGGGCGCCGAATGCGTTATTACCGGGCCCGCTCCGCCTACCTGAACCCGTGGCTGCTCGGGAAAGATCTGTTCCAGCCGACCGGGGCCGATCCCAGCGAACGCTTCCAGCGCCTGTCCGACTGGCGGGCCCGTCTCGGCGCCCTGCTGATCGTCGTTCTCAGCCTGTCCGACCTCGGCTTCACCGGCCTCGTCTGGTCCTTCATCGGCAACGCCTCGATCAACATGCTGGGCGGCAGTGTCATCGCCGGCAGCGCAGTCGGCATCTACTGGATCAGTACGCCGGGCGGACCGGACCCGCGTACGCGAAGCCTGTCCCGGGACGCGCTGCGCCGGGTGTTGCTCTCGGTCGGCGTCACCATCGGCCTGGGGATCATCGCCCGCACCGGGCTCATCGCGACACTGCCCGTGCTCGGCTGGCTCGTCGGCTTCTGGTTGCTCGGATTCGGCTTGTCGATGATGTGGTACTGCCTGCGCTGGGTCTTCGGCGTAGGCGACGTCGACAAACTGCTCGGTCCGACCGTCACGGTGCTCACCGCGCTGGTCGCGCTGGCGCTCGACGCCGCGCAGCCACTCGAGGCCCAACCGGCCCCGCAGTCGAGTGCCGCACAGCTCATCAAGGTCTCCGGCGTGGTGACGGTGTGCCTGCTCGCCCTCTGGGAGTTCCTCTACCACCTGCGCCTGCGCAGGCTCGCCGGCCCGAGCCGCGCGGACACGAGGACGCGTCCTGCTCCTTACCGGCCAGGCACGCGTCCTGCCGGGCCGGCGCCGTGGAACAAGCTGGCCATCGCGGCAATCATCGGCGTCTTCCTGTGCTGGCCGGTGGCCGCCGCCCTCGCCATCATCGCGTTGCGGCAGGTCCCGCTGTCGGGCGAGCGCGGTCGTCTGCTCGCCTGGGCCTCGATCGTCCTCGCCGTGGTCGCCGGCGTGTCGATGTGCATCCAGGTGGCCCGCCTATCCAAGGACCCGGCCGAGAACGTGCCGATCCCCGGGGTGCCACAGACAATCGCCGCGGTGGCAACTCGGTCCGCCCCGCTCGGCTGGCCCCTTACCGCCCCGCCCCTGGACAGCCAGGCGGGCATCGGCCGGATTGGCTGAGGCTGGCTTGTTGGTCGGCTCCGGAAACCAGAAGAAGCCACGTCCGTCACGGACATGGCTTCTGTGCTGGTGGGCGATACTGGGATCGAACCAGTGATCTCTTCGGTGTCAACTAGTAGGACTTTGTTAGGTCTTTGTGGTGTGTCGCTTGTAGCGGTCGTGTGGTGATGGTTGGCTGCCCGGTGTGGATGAGGGCAGGTTGGAGCAGGTCCGGGTGCAGCTCCAGGAGTTCGCTGCTGA
>NZ_JALPVL010000023.1 GCF_023544465.1 Paractinoplanes maris
TTCCAAGACCTCCCACTGCCCGTCGGTCAGTGAGGACTCGTACGCGGGTTTACAGACACAACGACACACACGTGATCTTCGCTGACATCGTTACCGAAGATCACACCGAGGTATCACAACACTCTCTTAGGCCCGGGCCGGATCGACCTCGGTCACGGCCGTCGCCGGGTCGAGCTCCCAGCCCTTCCCGTACGCGGCGGCGAAGGCCTCCCCGCCGATCGCGGCCTGTCCGCGCCGGGTGACCTCGGCGGCCTGGGGATCCGTGCGGTCGTGGGTGCCGCGCAGCCGGGACGCCGCGCCGAGCAGGAACGCCGCCTCGCGCGGGCGTCCGGACGCGTCGGCGAGCATGGCCGCGTTGACCCCTACCAGCGCCAGAATCGGCCGGTCGCCGGTGTCCAGCGCGGCCGCGTAGGCCTTCGCCAGCATCCGCCGCGCGCCCGGCCGGTCGCCCGCCCGCAGGCAGAGTAAGGCGCCGACGCCATGGACCAGCGCCCGGCCGTGATCGCCCGGGAACGCGACGGTGGCGCCGGCCAGCGCCCGCTCGGCCTCGGCGAGCAGTTCCCGCGCCCGGTCCGGGTGGCCGAGGCGGGCCCAGAGGTCGGCCCCGCGCGCGTCGACCAGGCCCCGCATCCCGGGCGCCCGCATCCGCCGGACCCGGCGCCGGGCCGAGTCGAGCGTCGCGATCGCCGCGCCCGGCTCACCGCGCCGCAGATGCAGGTCCAGCCGGCGCAGGTCGAGGAACACCTCGTCGGCCGGGCCGAGCGCCCCGAACCCGCCGGCCAGTGACCGGGCCGCACCCAGGTCGGCCAGCGCGCCGTCGAGGTCGCCGTCGTACTGGCGTAACAGGGCGCGCAGCGGCAGCACCGTGGCCTGGCCCCAGCGGTCACCGGCCCGGCGGAAGCCGGCCAGCGCCGCCGCCACGTCGTCGCCCACCCGGTCGAGCTCACCGGCGTTCTCGGCGAACTCGGCCCGCAACAGGTGGGCCAGCCCCGCCAGCCACCCGTCGTCGTCGCCGGTCAGCCGGTCGAGGACCGCGAGGGCGGCCGCCTGCGTCGCCGGGTGACCGGCGAGGGTGCTCGCGGTCAGTGCGACCAGCGGGCCGGGCAGGTCCGGGCGGGCGGACAGCCGGATGGCCACCTCGCGCAGGCGATCCTCATCGGTCGCGCTCCGCTGCCCCGGCGCGTGGGTGTCGGCCACCGCGTGGGTGTCGGCCACCGCGTGGGTGTCGGGTACCGCGTGGGTGTCGGCCACCGCGTGGGTGTCGGGTACCGCGTGGGTGTCGGCCACCGCGTGGGTGTCGGGCACCGCGTCGGTACCGGGTACCCCCAGGGCCCGGCCCAGCCAGTGGACCGCGTCGGCGCGGCGGCCGAACATGTGCCAGAACCAGGCCAGGCTCAGGGCCAGGGCGGTCGCGCCGGCGGTGTCCCCGGTGTCGCACCGCCGGCGCAGGGCGGCCAGCGTGTTGTCGTACTCGGCGGTGATGAGCTCGATGGCGGCGCGCTGACCGGGCCCGCGCAGCTGCCGGTCCTGGTGGGCCATCAGCTCGGCGAGATAGCCGGCGGCCCGGTCGCGCACGGCGCCGAGCTCGCCGGTGCCGGTCAGCCGGTCGATGCCGTATTCGCGCAGCGTCTCCAGCATCCGGTAGCGGCCCGGCTCGGGTGCCAGGTGCAGCAGTGACCGGTCGACCAGGGCGGCGAGCAGGTCCGGGAGGTCGGCCGCCGGCACGGCCGTCCCGGCGCAGACCGCGGTGGCCGAGGCCGCGGTGACGCCGCCGGGCAGGACGGCGATCCGTTCCGCGACCGTACGCTCGGGTTCGCTCAGCAGCTCCCAGCTCCCCGCGATGACCGCGCGCAGCGTGCGGTGCCGGGCCGGTGCGGTGCGGCTGCCCGTGGTGAGCAGCCGGAACCGGTCGGACAACCCGTCGGCCAGCTCGGGCAACGACAGCGTCCGCAGCCGGGCCGCGGCCAGTTCGAGCGCCAGCGGCATCCCGTCCAGCGCCTCGATCACCCGGGTGACGGTGGCCCGGTTCGCCGCGTCGACGGTGAAGCCGGGTCGCACCGCCGCGGCCCGCTCGGTGAACAGGCGCATCGACGCGGCCGGGGCGAGCGGGCCGAGCGGCACCAGCGCCTCGCCGTCGACCGCGAGAGGCTCCCGGCTGGTGGCCAGCACCCGCAGCCGCTCGCAGCGCGTCAGCAGCGCCGTGACGAGGTGGGCCACGGCGTCGATCAGGTGCTCGCAGTTGTCGAGGACCAGCAGGCCCGGCTCACCGCCGAACTGGTCGGCCAGCGCCTCGAGCTCGTCGCGGGCGGCCCGAGCCGGGGCCGGGAACAGCGGCCCGCCGCGCCGCCCGGCCGCTGCCAGGACGGCCGCGCCGATCTTGGCCGGCTCGGTGACACCGGTCAGATCGACCATCAGCGCGCCCCCGGGCCGGGCCGCTTCGACGGCCAGCCGGGTCTTGCCGGCGCCGCCGGGACCGACCACGGTCACCAGACGTCCGGTGGCCAGCAGCGCGCCGATCCGGGCCAGATCGTCGTCGCGCCCGACGAAGCTGGTCGACGGCTCGGCAAGGCCGCCCGGCCGGACGGGAGCCGGCGCGGCCGGACGCAGCAGACGCCGGTGCCGTTCGCGCAGGGCGGCGCCCGGGCCGGTGCCGAGCTCATCGTGCAGGGCCTGGCGGATGCGCTCGTACTGGGCCAGGGCCACCGCCTCGTGCCCCTGGGCGGCCAGCGCGTCCAGGAGCAGCGCGGCCGCCCGCTCGTGCAGCGGGTGCTCGGCGAGCAGGGCGGTCAGGCGGTCGGTGGCGGCCCCGGCCCGGCCCAGGGACAGCTCGGCCTCGGCCAGGTCGGCCACCGCGTCGACCGCGGTGCGGGCGAGCCGGGTCGCGACGGCCGGGGCCACCGCGGCGACGGGCGCCGGCTCGCCCCACACGGCGACAGCTTCGGCCAGGACGGCCAGCGCGGCTTCCGGCTCGCCGGCGCGCAGCCGTTCGCGCCCGTCGGCGGCGAGCCGTTGGAACCGCACCGCGTCCACGGCGGTCGCGTCCACGTCGAGCCGGTAGCCGCCGGTGACCTGAACGACGGCGGTGGCCGAGCCGAGGGCCCGGCGCAGCCGCGAGACGAGGTTCTGCAGAGCGTGGGCGGAGCCGGTCGGCGGTGCCCCGGCCCAGATCGCCTCGGCCAGGACACCGTGGTCGACCGGGTGCCCGCCGGCCAGCGCCAGCCGGGTCAGCAGGCGCCGCAACCGTGCACCGGGGACGGCCAGAACGGCCCCACCCCGCGACACCCGGAAGGCGCCGAGCACCGTGACCCGCAGCCGGGCTTGCTCGTCCACCGCTCGATCCTCGCCCGCCGATCGGCCGGTCCCCAAATCGCCCCGGCGGCTGATGAGTGCCGTGCCAGCGCCGTGTGCGCCCCGTGTGAGCGGCCCGCGCCAGTCTCTGCTCGCCGAAGAACCATCACGACCAACGGAGGCAGACGATGACCGGGACGAACGCCGACAGTGGCTGGGTCCGCACCTGGGGTGCCTCGCCGCAGGCGCCCGACGCGGCGGTGGCCGCCCTCGAGCCCTTCGCCGGCGCGACACTGCGCCAGGAGGTGCGCGTCAGCGGTGGCGGGCGCCGGGTGCGGGTCCGCTTCACCAACGAGTACGGGACCGGCCCGCTCGCCATCGGCGCGGCGCGGGTGGGCCTGGCCGCGTCCGGCGGCGCGATCCAGCCCGGCAGCGACCGGGTCCTGACCTTCGCCGGCCGGTCCACGGCGGACGTGCCGGCCGGCGCGCCGATCCTCAGTGACCCGGTCGATCTGCCCGTGGCCGCGCTGGCCCGGCTGTCGATCAGCCTCTATGTGCCGGGCCCGGTGGCGTCGTGCACCGGGCACGGCCGCCCGGTCGAGGCCGGCTGGATGATCCCGGGCGACGCCGTGGCCGCTCCCGAGCTGCCCGCCGGCGCCCGCGGCCTGCTGGTGCGCGCCCTGATCTCGGCGGTCGAGGTGCTGCCGGACGGCCCGGCCCGGGTCGTCGTCACGCTCGGCGACTCCCTCGTGGACGGCTTCGGCTCGGCCCCGGACGCCGATCGCAGCTGGCCGGACCGGCTGGCTGAGCGTCTGGCCGGGCGCGACGGCCCCGCCGTCCACGTCTCCAACCAGGGCATCAGCGGCAACCGGATCCTCAACGGCGGCCACGGCGACGCCGCCCTGGCCCGGTTCGACCGCGACGTGCTGGCGACCCCGGGCCTGGGCTACGTGGTGGTGGCCGAGGGCATCAACGACATCGCCATCTCGTACGCCCCGCGCGACGACCCGTTCCTGGCCGAGTTCCTGACCATGTTCCCCGGTGGGCCGGTGACCGCGGACGACGTCATCGCGGGCCACCGACAGCTGATCGCCCGGGCCCACGACCGGGGGGTGAGGATCTACGCCGCCACGATGACGCCGGCCGAGGGCATGGAGATCTACACCGCGGCGGGGGAGAGCGTGCGCCGGACGGTCAACGCCTGGATTCGCACCGGCGGCGCGTTCGACGGGGTGCTCGACTTCGACGCCGTCTGGCGCGATCCGGACCACCCGAGCCGGATCCGGGACGGCTTCCACATGGGCGACCACGGGCACGGCAACGACGCCGGATACCGGGCCCTGGCCGACTCCATCGACCTGTCGCTGTTCACCTGATCTCACCAGGAGGATCTGCCATGCATGACGTAGTGATCGTGGGCGCCGGCCCGGTCGGTCTGTTCCTCGCCGGCGAGCTCGGTGCCGCCGGCTGCTCCGTCCTGGTGCTCGAACGGGAGCCGGAGCTCCGGTCGCCGTGGCGCGCGCTGCCGCTGGGGATGCGGGGGCTCTCCGCCGCGTCGGTCGAGGCCTTTCATCGCCGCGGGCTGCTGGCGCCGCTGCGGGCCGCGTCGGGGGTCCCCGGTGACTCCTCTGTGGACCAGTCACTGGTGCCCCGCACCGCCGGTCACTTCGCGGGGCTCATGCTCGACCCGGCGCGGGTCGACGTCGCGGCCCTGCCGTTCCGGCTGCCCAGCCCGGCTCTGGAGCCCATGATGACCAGCCTCGAGGCGGTCGGGACGGTGCTGTCCGAGCGGGCGGCCGAGCTGGGTGTGGAGATCCGGTACGGGGTCGAGGTCTCGGACGTCGCGCCCGGCCCCGGGGGCGTGGTGGTGCGGAGCGGCGAGCGGGAGTACACGGCCCGCTGGGTGGTCGGCTGCGACGGTGGCCGCAGTGTGGTCCGCCGGCTGGCGGGCTTCGACTTCGCCGGCACCGGGCCGGAGCTCACCGGCTACGTCATGCTGGCCGCCATCGCGGATCCGGAGAAGCTGCGCCCCGGGTTCACGGTGACGGCGGCCGGGATGTACGTCCGGACACCGATGCCGGCGTACGTCGGGATGCTGGACTTCGACGGCGGGGCGTTCGACCGCTCGCGGCCGCCGGCCCGCGACCACCTCCAGACGGTGCTGCGCCGGGTGTCCGGCACCGACGTGACGCTGGACGTGGTGCACCGGGCGTCGAGCTTCACCGACCGGGCGATGCAGGCGACGACCTACCGGCGGGGGCGGGTGCTGCTGGCCGGCGATGCCGCCCACATCCTCTCCCCGCTCGGCGGGCAGGGGCTCAACCTCGGCCTCGGCGATGCCCTGAACCTGGGCTGGAAACTCGCCGCGACGGTGCGCGGGCACGCGCCGGAAGGCCTCCTCGACACGTACACCGCCGAACGCCATCCGGTCGGTGCGGCGGTCCTCGACTGGTCGCGGGCGCAGGTGGCGGTCATGAAGCCGGGATCCCACGCCGCCGCGCTCCAGGGGCTGATCCGCGACCTGCTCGCCACGTCCGACGGGACCACTCACGTGTTCCGCACGGTCTCGGGCTCGTCGATCCGATACGACCTCGGCGACGAGCAGCCACTGGCCGGTCGGCCGGCTCCGGAGTTCCGGCTCTCCGACGGCACCGGGCCGGCCGAGTTGCTGCGGGACGGACGAGGCGTCGTGCTGGATTTCAGCGACGACCAGCGACTGCGGGCCCCGGCCGGGAGGTGGGCGACCCGGGTGCGCTACGCCGCCGGCCGGGCGCGCGACGACCTGGGCTTCGGCGCCGTGCTCGTCCGCCCCGACGGCGTCGTCGCCTGGGCCGGTGGTCGTGATCCCGATCGCGAGGCCTTCGAGCGGGCGGCCCGCCGCTGGTTCGGCGACTGAGCCCGGGCTCCATCACCTACACGATGTAGTATTTCGCGGAGCGGCGATCGGGCGCCGCGACCGCGGCTTTGTGACGGGTGGACGGTGGCCGATCCGACCAGCCTCGCCGGGATGTATCTGCGCATCATCCTGGAGTGTGAGGAAGAGGGCGTGCCGCCGCTGAGCGCGCGCATCGCCGAGCGCGTCGGCCGGAGCGCGCCCACCGTGCACCACGGCATCGACCGCCTCAAACAGCAACGGCTGATCACCGTCGACGAGCGCCGCCGGCTGGTCCTGTCCCGGACGGGCCGGCCGCGCGCGGTGGCGGTGATGCGCCGGCACCGGCTGGCCGAGCTGTGGCTGATCCGGGTGCTCGGGGTGCCGTACGGTCAGGCCCACCACGAGGCCGATCGGTTGCAGCAGGCGCTGAGCGATCGCGTCGAGCGGGCGATCCTGCGCCGGCTGGGCGGCCCGGCCCGCTCGCCCTACGGCAACGTGATCCCCGGCCTGCAGCAGATCGGCGGCGATCCCGCTTCCCGGCGCCGCATCCGCGGTGAGACCTCGCTCGACGGCGCCGGGAGAGCCGGAGTCGTGGCACTGACCCGGGTGAGCGAGTGGGCGCAGGGGCGCACCGGGTTGCTGGCCGAGTTGTTCGCGGCGGGCATCCGGGTGGGGTGCGGTCTGACGGTCTGCCGCAAGGGCGACGAGGTGGTCCTCGGCGGCTCCGAGGGGGAGGTGCGGCTGCCCCGGCTGGTGGCGCGCGGCCTGTTCGTCACGCCGAGGCTCGATGAGGCGCGGGAGGTGCCGCTGGCGCCGGTCGTGTCGCTCTGAGCTGTCTACCGGCTGCGGTCACTGCGCCGGGTGTGGCGGGCGCGCAGGAGCTCGATGGCGATGGGGACCACGGAGATCAGCACGATGGCCGGCAGGAGCAGTTCGATGTTCGACTTCACGAAGCTGATCTGGCCCAGGAAATAGCCGAGGATCGTGACCCCGCAGCCCCACAGGGTGCCGCCGAGGGCGTTGTAGGTGACGAACGCGGGGTAACGCATGTGGCCGGCGCCGGCCACGATCGGCGTGAAGGTCCGGATGATGGGGACGAAGCGGGCCAGCACGATGGAGCGGGCGCCGTATCTGTCGAAGAAGGCACTCGCGCGGGCCAGGTTCTCCTGCTTGAACAGGCGGGAGTCGGGGCGGTGGAACAGGGTGGGACCGAACCGGCGGCCGAACAAATAGCCGGTCTGGTCGCCGGCTATGGCAGCCGCCGCGACGAGCAGGCAGACCAGCCACAGCGGCTGGTGCAGATAGGTGCCGCCGGCCACGAGGAGGCCGGCGGTGAACAGCAGGGAGTCACCCGGCAGGAAGAAGCCGATCAGCAGGCCGGACTCGGCGAACACCAGAGCCAGGATGCCGATCAGGCCGAACGTCGAGATCAGCCGCTCGGGATCGAGGAGCGACGGTCCCAGGGCCGACATCATGCGAGGTTGGTGCCCGGTCCGGGATCCCGCAAACCTACATGCTGTAGGTCACAGCGGGCCGGATGACGAGCCCGGCCAGGTCGGACGCGGCCGGCGGTTATCCTGAGCGCGGAGGTCAGCGACTGTGACGACGAGGGACGGCCGGCGAGCGCCGGGCACGCTGGAGGCCGGGGTCATGACGGTCCTCTGGGCGGCCGGGCGGCCGATGTCCGCCGCCGAGGTGCAGCAGGCGGTCGGCGGCGACCTGGCCTACAACACCGTGCAGACCATCCTGACCCGGCTGCATGAGAAGAAGACTCTCGTCCGCCGCCGGGCCGGTCGCGGCCACGTCTATTGGCCCGTCGAGGACGAGCCGAGCGCGGCCGCGTCCCAGATGCGGGCCGCCCTGGTCAACCGCCCCGACCGCCACGCCGTGTTGCGCCGCTTCGCCGCCTCCCTCGACGAGTCCGACGCGGCCCTCCTGAGGCAGCTCCTGGCCGAGCCCGAGCCCGGCTCCCCAGACCAGGTCTAAGGGTTCGATCGCTCTACGCCCGCCGTTCATCCCGGGGGTCCACCGTGTCGCCATGACGATGAAGCGGCGTGATGTGCTGGCGGTGACCGGGCTCGGCCTGGTCGGGGGCCTGGTCGTTCCGGCCGGGGTGGGGGTCGAGGCGGCCGCGGCGGGCGGCCGGCGACCGGTCGACGGGTGGGGGCCACTGAAGCCGGCGGGCAGGGAGCTGGCGCTTCCGGCCGGGTTCTCGTACCGGACGTTCGGGGCGGCCGGCGCCCGGATGAGCGACGGCCTGCCCACCCCCGGGTGCCACGACGGACAGGCGGTGTTCGCGTCCGGCCGCGGACGGGTACGCCTGATCCGCAACCACGAGCTCGACCTCGACATCCCGGGTGTCGGGCAGCGGGCCCTCGGGCGTCAGAACGCCTACGACCGGGCGGCGCCCGCCGGGTGCACCTCGTCGCTCTACGACCTCGGCGCGGGGCGGTTGCTGGAGAGCTTCCTCGTGCTCAACGGCACGCTGTCCAACTGCAGCGGCGCGCCGACGCCGTGGGGGTCGTGGCTGTCCTGTGAGGAGACGACCGACGGGGTGGGCGCCGGATACGAGAAGCCGCACGGGTACGTCTTCGAGGTACCGGCCGGGGCGCGCGGGCCGGTCGAGCCGGTGCCGCTGACGGCGATGGGGCGGTTCACGCACGAGACGGCTCCGGTCGATCCCCGTACGGGAATCGTCTACATGACCGAGGACAACGGGGAACCGGGAGACGGCTTTTACCGGTTCGTGCCGCGGCGGCCGGGCCGGCTCGCGGCGGGCGGGCGGCTGCAGATGCTCGCGGTCACCGGGGAGAAGGAGTACGACACGGCGACCGGTCAGCGCGTCGGGCAGGTGCTCGGGACGCACTGGGTGGACATCGACGAACCCGACCCGTCGGACGCCGAGGACAACCCGGGATCGGTCTATTCGCAGGGCCGGGCCAAGGGTGGCTGCCGGTTCCTGGGCCTCGAAGGGTCGGCCTGGACCGGCGGTGGTGTCACGTTCGTGGCCAGCGAGGCCGGCGACGGCGAGAACGGCCAGGTCTGGCGGTACGAGCCGAGTGGGCACGGCGGCGGCACGCTGCGGCTGCTGTTCGAGTCGCCGAACCCGAGGACGCTGAACCAGCCGGACACCGTCGGGGTCGCCCCGGACGGGACGCTGCTGCTGGCCGAGGACGGCGACGGGGAGGACGAGGACGGCGGCGACAACTGGCTGCGCGTCCTCACGCCGTACGGGGGAATCGTCAACCTGGCCCGGGTGATCGAGCCGCTGGACCTGCACCACTGGAGTCCCGAGGACTTCCCGGAGCCCGGCCCGACCGGCGCGAGCGAGCTGGCCGGCGCGTCGTTCACCGCCGACGGCCGGCACCTGTTCATCAACGTCCAGTATCCGGGGGTGACCTGCGTGATCACCGGGCCCTGGCGCTGAGCGCTAGGTGTGGAGGGTCTGGCTCGGGCGGCGGCCGAAGGTGGTGCGGTAGTAGGCGGCGAACCGGCCGAGGTTGGGGAAGTTCCAGCGGTAGGCGATGTCGGCCACCGTGTCGCCGTTGGTCGGGTCGGCGGCCTGCAGGTCGCGGTGGGCGCGTTCGAGCCGGACGCGGCGCAGATAGCCGACCGGGGTGACGTCGAGGTGCCGGCGGAAACCGGTCTGCAGGGCCCGGACCCCGAGACCGGCGGCGGCGGCGATGTCCTCCAGCGTGATCGGGTCGGTCGCGTGGCGGTCCATGTAGGCGATCGCGCGGCGGATCGCGGCCGGGGCCACCTCCCCGGAGCCGGGCAGATAGTCCACGGTCATCGTCGTGTTGGGGAACGCGGTCAGCGCGGCGGTCGCGGCCGCCTCGGTGACCGCGCCCAGCATCAGCGGGTGGATGGCGCTGCTGCCAGGACCGGCCAGCATCCCGATCAGGTAAGTGACGGTGGCTGTCCAGCGCTGGTTGGCGGTCCGGCTCACCGGGGTCATGGCGTCGAACCGGAAATCGGCCGGATCGACGCCGAACCGGCCGGCGAGGCGGCCGACCGCGTCGGTCGGGAACTGGACCACCCGGATGGTCGTCCGGTCCATCAGCACCCCGAGCTCGGCGCGGGGCGGATAGAGCAGCGAACCACCGCTGCCGGCCCGGGACTGCTGCCGGCCCGCGGTCAGGCTGAACCGGCCTTCCAGCAAGGAGACGACGACGATCGACTCGAACGGGACCGTCGTCATCTCCATCCGGGCCCGGTAGTGGATGTGGTCGACTGTCAGCCCACCGGCCCACGCCGTGCGCGACCGGAACAGGAAATCACCCTGGTCGCCCACCACCCGCGCGTCGTGCTCGACGTAACGCCGGCTGATCAGTTCCCGCACCTCGGCCTCGTCCCGCGATTCGGTAACGGCCTGCGCGATCGGAACAAAAGTCGGCTTCCCGGCCACTGCTGCCCTCCTATGGGGCAGGCTACGACGCGGGCCGCGGGAAGCGAAGGCCTTGTCAGCCGGACGGGTTAGGCGAGCTTTCGCCGGGTCACCGGGGAGCGGCGTCGTGGGATGCCGATCCTCATCGCCCGGCCGGTCCTGCGGCGACGGAAGCCAGCTGCGAGGTGACCGTGCCCCAGCCGTCGAGGAAGCCGAGCTTCTCGTGGCGGTCGCGGGCCGACGGGTCGCCGTGGCGGATGAGGACCCGGTAGTCGGTGCCGTCCGGGTGCTCGCCGAAGGTGATCTCGGCGGTCATCGCCACCGGTTGCGGGTCGGCCGGCCGCCAGGTGCTGTCGAGGGCGTTGGTGAACACGATCCGCTCGAGGTCGTCGACGACGAGAAAAGTCGCGTCCAGGTGCGGCACGAACGTCACGCCGTCGTCGCTCATGCTGGTGACCAGCCCGCCGCCGGGCCGCACGGCCAGGCTCTCGACGCGGCACACCGCCGGTTGCGGGATCCACCACTGGGCGAAGCGGGCCGGGTCGGTCCAGGCCCGCCACACCGCGGCGCGCGGGGCTCGGATGACGCGGTCCAGGGCCAGGTCGAGGTCGGGGTTCACGGTTGCTCCTCGGTGACGAATCGGTCGAGACGGTCGGTGCGTTGTTGCCAGACGGCGCGTTGCTCGGCCAGCCAGTCCTCCACGACGGCGAGGCGCTCGCGGTTGAGCACGCAGGTGCGGACGCGGCCCGCTTTCGTGGTGCGGATCAGGCCGGCCGATTCGAGCGTGCGCACGTGTTTCAGGAACGAGGGCAGGGTCATCGGGAAGGCGCCGGCCAGATCGCCCACGCTCGCCGGGCCCTGACCGAGCCGCCGGACGACACCGCGCCGGGTCGGGTCGGCCAGGGCGACGAACACGTCGTCGAGCTCCGCCGAATAGTTTGCCACGCGGCTAAGTATTGGCCGCCGCGCCGGGGAGCGCAATAGGCTCCGCCGGTGGCTGCTGTTTTCGCGTACGGGTCCCTGGTCGCCCCCGGACACCGTCGGGCCCGCCTCACCGGCTGGTCGCGCACCTGGAACGTGTGCACCGACAACACGGCGAACGGCCCGGTCGGGTACGAGGATCCGGCCGACGGCTCCCGCCCCCCGATCCAGGTGCTCTTCCTGACGATCGAGCCCGGCTCCGCCGTCGACGGCGTCCTGATCGACCTGCCCGACGACGGCCTGCCCGCACTGGACGCCCGCGAAGGCAACTACCACCGGATCGGTGTCGACGTCGACGATTTCGGCCCGGCCTGGACGTACGTGGCCAAGCCGGAGAGCGCCGACCGGGCCCGGCGTGGCCTCGCCGCCGGCACGGCCCGCATCCGCCGGGACTACTTCGAGGCGGTGGCCGCGGCCTACGACAATCAGGGAATCCCGCCGCTCGGCCCGCTGCCGGCGCCGGTCATGAGCCTCAGACGAGTAGTGCGCCACCGTCAACCGTGACCACCGTGCCGGTCGTGAAGGGCTGACTCAGCAGATACAGGTAGGCGTCGGCGACGTCGGTCACCTCGCCGGCCCGGCGCAGGGGGACGGTCGCGGCGATCTCGGCGTACAACTGCTCGACGCCCTCGCCGGTGCCCCACAGGGGCGAGCGGGTGACGCCGGGCTGGACGGCGTTGACCCGGATCGGGGCCAGCTCCACGGCGAGTGCCCGGGTCAGCGCCTCGATCGCCCCGCAGATGCTCGAGGCGACCGCCCAGCCGGGCCCGGGGCGATCCGACGCGGTGCCGGTGGTCAGGGTGATCGAACCGCCGGGGCGCAGATGCGGCAGGGCGGCCCGCACCGCGTCGAGCGCACCGAAGTAGCGCAGCCCGAAGAACTCCCGGGCCCGGGCGATGTCCATGGTCGCGACGGGGGTGAGCGAGAGCGGCTCGCCGGCCGTGTAGACGAGGTGGTCGAAGGGGCCGATCTCGTCGAAGAGACCGGCGGGCAGCGCGGTGAGGTCGGCGGCCAGACCGGTCGCACCGAGGCGGCCGGCCGCCTCGCGGACGCGCTGCTCGTTGCGGGAGACGACGACCACTTCGGCGCCCCGGCCGGCGGCCGCCTCGGCTGTGGCGTACCCGATGCCGGATGTGCCGCCGAGGACGACCACCCGCTGTTTCGCGATGTTCATGCCTCCACGCTGCGCCCGGCGGGCCCCTCGCGTCCAAGACCTGTTCCGCTCTCTGTAATACCCTGGGGGCATCGACGTGGACCTGCGCAAACTGCGTTACTTCGTGGCCGCCGCCCGGCATCTGCACTTCGGGCGGGCGGCGGCTGAGCTGCACATCGCGCAGCCGGTGCTGTCCCGGCAGATCCGGGCCCTCGAGGGCGAGCTGGCGGCGCAGCTGTTCCGGCGCGACAAACGGGCCACCGAGCTGACCGACGCCGGCCGGCGGCTGCTCACCGATGCGGTGCCGCTGCTGGCCGCGGCCGAGGCGTTGCGGCGCCGGGTGGCGCACGGCGGCGACCGGTTCGTGGTCGCGTTCATGCCCGGCCTGATCGTCACCGAGGCCGTCCGGCGGCTGCGCGAGCGGCACCCGGAGCTGGACGTGCGGGTGTTGCGGACGACCTGGGACGACCAGGTGGCGGTGCTCCGGGACGGCCGGGCCGACGTGAGCCTCGTCCGCCTGCCGATCGACCAGCGCGGCTTGGTGATCCGCCCGCTGGCCGGCGAGCCCCGGGTGGTGGTTCTGCCACCGGGACACCGGCTGACGGGCAAGGAGTCGGTCGGGATCGCCGACCTGGCGGCCGAGCGGCTGCTGCAGAACCCCGACGCCGTACCGGAATGGCGGGACGTGGCGACGGTGGCCGCCGAGCCCGTCCCGGTGCTGTCAGTCGAGGAGAAACTGGAGAACGTGGCGGCCGGGCGAGGGATAGCGGTGCTGCCGCTGTCGACCGCCACCTACTACACCCGGCCAAACATCACCTGGTCGCGGATCAGCGACATCCCGGACAACCAGGTCGGCCTGGCCTGGCTCGCCGAGCGGCGTGATCCGTTGCTCGCCGAGTTCCACACACTGCAGACGGAGCAACGGTGACTCTTTCCCTGGGCGGCAAGCCCGTGCGGCGGCTCGGCTACGGCGCCATGCGGATCACCGGGCCGGGCATCTGGGGCCCGCCGCGCGACCACGACGAGGCGATCCGGGTGCTGCGGCGCGCGGTGGAGCTCGGCGTGACGTTCATCGACACCGCGGACTCGTACGGTCCCGAGGTGTCGGAGGACCTGATCCGCGAGGCCCTGTACGACGGGCGGGGCTACGACGACGTGGTCATCGCGACCAAAGGCGGCTTCACCCGCAGCGGACCGAATCAGTGGGCGGCGGTGGGCCGGCCCGCGTACCTGCGCCAGTGCATCCAGATGTCGCTGCGGCGCCTGGGCGTCGACCGGATCGACCTGTGGCAGCTGCACCGGATCGACCCCGAGACGCCGCGGGAGGACCAGTTCGGCGTACTGAAGGAATTCGTCGAGGAGGGCTTGGCCGCCCAGATCGGGCTGTCCGAGGTCACCGTCGACGACGTCGAGCAGGCGCGGGCGGCCGGGGTGCCGGTCGCGTCGGTCCAGAACCGCTACAACCTGGGCGACCGGCGGGCCGAGGACCTGGTCGACTACTGCACCGAGCAGGGCATCGCGTTCATCCCGTGGGCGCCGGTCGACGCCGGCTCGCTGGCCCGCCCGGGCGGCCCGCTGGACGAGGTGGCCCGCTCCCACCCGGGCACGACCACCGGCCAGCTCGCCCTGGCCTGGCTGCTCCGCCGATCCCCGATCATGGTGCCCATCCCGGGCACGTCCACGGTGGAGCACCTGGAGGAGAACTGCGCGGCGGCGGACGTCGAGCTGACCGATGAGGAGTACGAGGCCCTGACCAAGGCGGGGTAGCTGGTGTCGCCGGGTGGGATCGAACCACCGGCCTCTGCCTTTTCAGGGCAGCGCTCTACCTGCTGAGCTACAGCGACGTGGCGGAGAGCGAGGGATTCGAACCCTCGGCAAGGGTTGCCCCTTGCAGCGGATCAGCAATCCGCCGCCTTCAACCGGACTCGGCCAGCTCTCCACGCGCGCCCCGTGCCGGAATCGAACCGGCGACCTCCCGCTCGACAGGCGGGCGCTCCTCCATGGAGCTGACGGGGCTTGGGGCCGCACGCCCCACTTCGCTGTTCCGGCTCGTGTTGCTGTGCGGCTCGCGTCCTCGGAGAGATTCGAACTCCCGACCCCCGGATTCGTAATCCGATGCTCTTTCCGCTGAGCTACGAGGACGTGTCGTCCGACGCGACCCGCTGTGCGGGGCGTCGGTATTCAATGGAGTTGTCAAAACAGCACCCGGGGTCGCGGGTGATGCAGCGCCCCCCCCGCGAAGGATTTCTCGATGCGCGTCAGCCGAAGCGAACCGATGGTGTGTGGCCGGCTGCCTTCGGGCCGGCCACAGCAGAAACGAGAAACGCCGCCGATCCCGAGGGGCGGCGGCGTGTGTCAGCAGAATCTGCTAACGACGCCCCGCCCGCTGCGAGTCGCTTCGGCCGCCACGCACAAAACTGCGCTGAGCGGCGCGGAAGATGGCGGCCCGGCCGCGCGGCGTGAACCGCTGCGAATCCATCGAGTCGTGCCGCAACATCATCCGCTCCTCACGTGGTCGTCGGTGGTGATCCTTACGGTAGGAACTCCGGTTCGATAGAGCAACGCATTTACCGCCAGTCAGCACGCAGGATCAGTCAGCCCCGCAGTGGTGAACTTCTTCGCGTTCAAGGGAGCGCCGGGATCAACGAGAGCTCCTTCATTGCCGTGCGCCCATGCTTCAATGAACGCAATTTGCTGCCCCTCGGTGAGTTCAACCTTGGTGCCCTCATCAGCTGCGCCATTGAAGAGTGCAAGGAATCTACCCATCCCCGCATGGTGCTGATGGCCCCTCACGCCGCCGAGCCATGACCAGTATCCCAACCGAAGTACTGGGATCCGCGATCCAGGGACCGAGCCGCCGCCCCGAATCCGCCGCCCCGAATCCGCTGCCCCGAATCCGCTTGGGAGTCCCGGTGCAGGGACCGAAGCCACCATTCTGGGATCTGATCGAGGGATGGGCCCAGCATTCTCGAGCCCGCAGAGCGACGAGAAAGGCGATCGGCAGCCTGGTGTCAAAGGCGGGCTCCCGGCGTGGACAACGGTCAGCCAGTCGTTCGCCGATCGGGTGCCGACTCTGCCGGGCGACGTCGACGGCCGGCGCGGATTCCGGGCGGTCGTCATTGCTCTGGCCGGTGCCGCTGCGGCAGTTCTGGCGACGGTGCGGGCCGTCGGGACCGTGACGGCGCCCCCAGTGTCAGGCTCTGGTGCCGCCGAGGCCGGCCGGGATGTCGACGCCGGCGGCGCCCAGGACGGCTTCCTCCTCGGCCTCCAAGGTGGAGATCGGCTGGGGACGGTGGCGCGGCAGGCCGAAAGCGACCAGCACCGCGGCGGCTGCGGCGAGGGCGGCTCCGGTCACGAAGACGATGACGTACTGGGCTTCGTGGGGGAGCGGGGCGCCGGGGACGAGGTTGCGGGTCACCATCGTCACGACGAAGGCTGTGCCCAGTGACATGCCGACCGTACGGGCAATGGAATTCACGCTGTTGGCGATGCCGGTCTCGGCCGGGGGCACGTTCTCGATGAGGAGTGCCGGCAGGGCCGCGTAGCCGAAGGTGACACCGGTGTTCACGGCGAGGGCACCGATGATGATCTGCCAGGTGGCGCCGTGGAGAACGGCCAGCATCGTGAAGCCGATCGCGGAGGCCAGCGCGGCGATGATCAGGGTGGCCTGGGCGCCGAAGCGGGACACCAGGCGGCCGCCGAGCGGGGCCGTGATGATGCCGCTCGCGTTGCCGGGGAGCAGGTAGACCAGGCTGGCCGCCAGCACCGTGGAGCCGAATCCGTAACCGGCGACCGCGGGCGGCGTCTGCACCAGGCCCGAGACCGCCAGGAAGACGGCGAACATCGAGAAGCCCAGGAACAGCCCGGCCAGGTTCGCGATCACGATCGGGCGGTGCGTCAGCATCCGGGTGCTCACCAGGGGCTGGTGGATGCGCCGCTCGACCAGCACGAACACGGTCAGCACGACCACCGCGGCGACCAGCAGGCCGATCACCCGCGGCGAGCCCCAACCCCAGCCGTTGCCCTCCTCGAGCGGCAGCAGGAGCAGCACCAGGCCGAGACCGAGCAGGCCCGCCCCGATCAGGTCGAGCCGGCCGGTCGCCGCGGCGGGACGGCGGGGGAGCGCCGCCACGCCGGCGATGCCGACGGCGCTCAAAGCAGTGGCCAGCCAGAACAGCTGGTGGTAGTCGCCGCCGTTCTGCATCAGCAGGCCGGTGACGGTCAGGCCGACCCCGGCCCCGACCGCCAGCATGCCGCTGACCAGGGCCATCGCGCCGGTCAGGCGAGCCGGTGGCAGTTCCTCCCGCAGCACGCCGATGGACAGCGGGAACAGGCCGAAGCTGGCGGCCTGCGCGACCCGGCCGAGGAGCAGCAGGGACAGGTCGGTGGTGGTCGCCGCGAGCACCGAGCCGGCCAGCACCACGACCAGGATGCCGAGCATCACCGGGCGGCGGCCGTGCAGGTCACCGAGCCGGCCGAGGATCGGGGTGAGCACCGCGGCGGCCAGCAGGTTGGCGGTGACCACCCAGCTCGCCGCGGTGGCCGAGACGCCGAGATCGGCCCGGATGTTGGCGATGACCGGCACGACGAGGGTCTGCAGGGCGGAGACGAGCAGGACGACGTAGCACGCGACCGGCAGCGCCAACCGGGAGGACGCGGCGAGGCGGGACGGCGAGGTGGACGGCATGAGCTGAACCTAGACGCGTCGGCGATCATTCTCAACACGGTGTCGAAAATAAGAGATGTGACGCCGGTTTCACTCGACGGCGGAGTTGTAAGATCGGGGCGTGCCTGCCATCGGAAGCCGTCGTGGACCCACCAAGGGCGATCAGCGGGAGCGAGCCCTGCTAGATGCGGCCCGGATGGTGTTCCGGGAGAAGCCGATCAGTCAGGTGACCATCGACGAGCTGGCCGGTGCGGCCGGCATCGCGCGGTCGGGGTTCTACTTCTATTTCGAGTCCAAGCAGGCCCTGCTGGCCGCGCTCGTCGACCAGGTGATCGGCGAGAACGATCTGGAGATGGCCGAGTGGCTGGCCTCGGACGGGCTCGACCGAGCCGCGCTGCGCCTGGGCCTGGGCCGGGCGCTGGCCCGGTGGAAGGTCGACGGCCGCTGGCTGCGCGAGGCGTTCATCAACCCCGACCCCGGCCCCGACGTGCAACAGATCCGCGACCGCCTGGTGGCCGACGGCTGCTCCGCGTTCAGCCGCCGCATCGAACGCGACGCCCGGGCCGGCCTGGCCGTCATGGGCCGCCCCCAGCTCCTGGCCACGATGGCCGTCAACCTGCGCAGCGTCACCTTCGCCGACGCCTACGCCCACCCAGCCGCCCACCCCGACGACGAACTGCTCGACACCCTGACCGACGCCATCCTCCGCCTCGTCTACGGCGTCACCCCAGACCACCGGTCAAACTGACAAGACCTTCCCCGTACGCCAGTCAGTGGTCCCGCTTGCGAGTCGTACGGCCGTGAAGGCCGACCCCCGCCCGCCCGAACGAACCCACGAAGCAACGCGCACCGACCCATCTCACGCGGCATGCCCCCCACTGAGCAGCTCCAAGAGCGCGCCGACGAAATCGTGCCTACTCAGCGATCCACACGGCCCGATGCCTAGGTCGCGCGGTGCCGACAAAAGTGGTGCCCAGGACGCAGTGCCTACACAGCGGCGCCTACGGAGCGTTTCCCACGCAGCGATGCCTACGCTGCGGCGCCTACGCTGCGGTGCGCAGGGCTGGCGCCCACGCAGCGGGGGTCTGTCAAGAAAACGGTGTAACTCGATGTTGTGGTGATCAGTTGCGGCCTGCGGTGAGGCGGCCGTCGAAGGCCAGGTCGAAGGCGTTGAGAGCGGGTTTCCAGCGGGTGATCCAACGGCGTCG
>NZ_JALPVL010000024.1 GCF_023544465.1 Paractinoplanes maris
CCTCGAAGTAGTCCCAGATCGACTGCCAGAAGCCGGGCAGGTCGTCGACCGACCACTGCCACAGATCCGCGTAGCCGGCGAAGTCCTTGCCCAGCCAGGACAGATAGTGCCCGATCCGGGACGTCTCGCGGACGTCAGCCGGCGGCTCCCACAACACCGCACCCGTCATGCCCTCACCTTAACGTTCATTCAGCCTTCTCCTGATCGGCCCGGGCCCGCTGGATCGCGGCCCGCCGGGCCAGGCGGTGCTCCCGCCGGATCAAAGCCTCGCGGAAGCGGCGCTTGTCCTCAACGTCCTCGGGCAACACAGGTGGGACGCCGCGGGGGTGGCCGGCCACGTCCACAGCCACGAACACCAGGTAGGCGGTCGCCACGGTCACCGGCTCGTTGGGCACCACGTCCCAGCGCTCGGCGACCACCTTGACCCCGACCTCCATCGAGCTGGAGCCGGTCCAGTTCACCTGGGCGTAGGCGTGCACGAGGTCGCCGACCCGCACCGGCTCCACGAAGACGATCTCGTCGATGGCCGCCGTGACGGCGGTGCCGCCGCTGTGCCGGGCGGCCGACGCGCCGGCCACGTCATCGACGAATTTCATCAGCACACCGCCGTGAACGGTGCCATAGAGATTGACGTCGATCGCTGTCATGATGCGGCTCAACGTGACCCGGGAATGGCTGGTGGCACGACCGGGGAGCTGCTCAGTCATGCGGCGTACGTTACGTCGTCCTTCCCTGTGGTCGCCCCGCGACGGTACGGTGCGACGGGCAAACCGGTGTCGGGGGAGAGCAAGCGTGCGCCACTTCAGGTCGATCTTTTACACCCTCGTGCTGGCCCCGGCGGTGTGGGTGCTCGCCGGAGTGGGCTTCACGCACGACCTGACCGCTCGCGGACGGGACGATTTCGCGGTCGAATCGGTCACCGGGCTACTGCTTCTCGTGCTGGCGGGGGCGGCGTACGCCATTCTGCTGTTCGCCCCGATCTCGCCGGCCGGGCCGCTTTTCGGCGGACTCACCTATCTCGGACTGTCGGCGTGGGCCCTGGTGTCGCCCGGCGGATATGCGGGGGCGTGGCCGGATTCGGTGGCCAAGGACGGATTCGACATCAGCCGGCCCGGTTATGGGCTGGCCGCCCTATTGGCATTGCCGCTCATCTGTACGGCCTTGAGTGCGCGCCGGTGGGCTCGATACGAACCGCCGGTGCTGCCGCTCATCGGGCGGCTGGGCCGGGGCCAGGCACCCAGCTCGACGACCGTCCCGCCGCACTACACCGACCCGGACCTCACCGTCGCCCTGCGAATCCCGTCAACAGCTTCCGGCTCCGACGACACCACGGCCGTCGTGACGCCCGCTCACCACCTCACCGCACCAAATCCCTCCCTTTCTCCGGCGGTGGCCCCTTCCACAACAATCGCCGCCGCCCCTTCTTCGGCCGCGGACTCCCCCGCCGGCTCTTCAGCTTCGCCTGCCGCAGACAAATTGACGGTGGTCAGCAACGGCGGCGCGCCCGCCGACCCCGACGCGACCACAGTTCTCCCTTCCGAAGAACCGACCGCGACCGGCACGACGGCGCCGGCCTCGCCCGCGAATGCGTTGGTTACTTCCGACGAGCCGACCGCGAGGGATACGGACACGACGGCGTCCACCACCCCCGGCACTACGGTCCTTCCTTCCGATGAGCCGGCGACACTCCCCGATGAGCTGGCCGCTGAGACGGCCCCGGTCGCGGCGACCGCCCCGGATAAGGCGACTACCTCCGATGAAGGCGCGGCGGCCAGTTCGGTGGAGGCGACGCCCTCGGATGTGGTGGCGGCGCTGGCCGCTGAGGAGCCGTTCAAGATCGGCGAAGTCGTCGACCTGGCGCCTGAGGATGAGGCCACCATCGCGTTGGCGACCGTCCGGGACGAGCGGCAGACGACGGTTGTGGTCTCGTGGGACGAGGCGGCGACGGTGGCAGCTCTGTTCAACGGCCAGGCATCGACCAAGTACGCCCCGGTCGCCTGGCCGCCGGCCGAACCCGAGGTCAAGCACATCGAGCCGGCCCAACCCGCGGCACCGGAGACCACGACCTCACCCGTCGACGCCCAGGCCACTTCTGCGGCGGAGGCCTCGCCGAACGGCCTCACGGCAGCCGACCTCAAGACCGAACCCCCCGTCGATCCTCAGGCACCTGACCAAGAAGACCTTGATCACGGCGGGCAGCTCGACGAAGCGACGGCCGAGCCAGCAAACACAACGGCCGAAACACCCGCGTCCCCAACGCCAGACATGCCGGCCGACCACCCGAACGCGACCGAGAACACCGACGCGCTCGCGAGGACCGCCGCAAACGCCCAGACGGACGCGAACAACCCGACCGACGCGACCACCCAGGCGGATTCCGACGCCACAACGGTCGCAGACACCCGGACGGTCGCCGATACCCAGACCGACGCGAACGCTCGAACGGTCGCGGACACCCCGACCGACGCGGACAACCAGACCGACGCGGCCACCAAGAAGAACCCGCACGCCCAAACCGTTCACGCCGAGCAAGCTGGACCTGAGCGGGCTGAGGCCGAGCACATTGAAGGCGAGGCCGGGCACCCCTCGTCCGACCACGTCATGGCTGAGCGCGGCACGCTCGAGTCGATGGACGCCGGACTGTCTGCGGCCGGACACGCTCCTGCCGAGCCGGCTGAAGCCGACGCCCAGCCGGCCCGGGCTGAGCCGGCTGCTGTCGAGGACTCGGCCTCCGTTCGGGCGGCGGTCGAGCCGGTCGGTGACGAGGACGACGGGGCTGAGGGCGACGACGGGCAGGTCGTTGACGACTCGGTCGAGCGGTATGTGGTGGGGCGGGCCAAGCCGGCTCCGCACACTCGGGCTGTGCCGCCTGAACTGGAGGAGACACGGTCGCTGGAGGCTCCGGATCCGGATCGGACCCGGACCATCAAGATCGGGGAGTTGACCACCAAGCTTCAGGTCACGCCGGCCGCGGGTGAGGAACCGGCGGCGGGGGTCGAGCCGGTTCGGGCTCGGGCCTCGGTGGCCGCACCCGACACGTCGGGGCCGGATCTGTCGGGGGCCGAGGTCACGCGTTCGCTGACTGCGCCCGACCCGGACCGGACGCACACCATCAAGGTGGGCGGCTATGCGCCGGGCGAAGTCACGCGATGGGTGACCGCGCCGGACCCGGAGCAGACCCAGGCGAGCACGATGGTGCCGGCGGACGACATCGAGAGCACGCGACCGCTGAACGCGCCCGACCCCGACCGCACGCACCGCATCACGGTGGTGTCGTCGGATGACGCTGAGGTCACGTATTCGGTGGGTGGGACCGCGGCCGAGGACATCGAGGTCACGCGGTCGTTGAGTGCGCCCGACCCGGACCGGACACAGGCGATCACGGTCGTGCCGGCGGAGGACGGCGAAGGCACCCGGTCGCTCGAGGAGGCCGACCCCGAGCGTACGCATCTGATCCGGGTGCCCGAATTGGCGGCGCCGATGCGACTGCGACCGCCGGAGCCGGCCGCGGAACTGGCCGATCACCCGGGCCGGGCGCCGGGATACAACACGGCGGCGATGAGCCACACCGGTGACATCGGCGGTGACGAGACCCAGGTCATCGGGATGGATCCGGACCGTACGCAGGTCATCCGGCCCGGTCTGGTCGAGCCGCCCGGCGAACGCACGGAAATCATCCGCATCCCGGTGAAGGCCAAAGCCAAGGTTCGGGGGCGGGCCGTCGCCGATGCCGAGCAGCCGGACTTCTCGCAGGACCCGTCAAGCCCGATCGTCCTGGGCAACAGCGGGCGCGACTCCGAGCAGCGCGGGATGACTGTGATGAGCGTCGAGCGACCGCCGGAGGACGAGCCGCACATCCCGGCTCAGCGCGAGCCGAGCTGAGCCCCCGCGGAATGGTTACGGGCAGTCACCCGATCGAGTCGTACAGATGATCGAAGAATGTAGTATCATCCTCGCATGTCTACGGACGGCGTGCCCCTGAGCAAGCGGCAACGGCAGATCTTCTCGATGATCCGCGAGTGGATCGACCAGCATGGCTACCCTCCGACCATCCGCGAGATCGGCGCTGCCGTCGGGCTCGACTCGCCGTCGTCAGTGGCGCATCAACTCAAGGTCCTCGAGGACCGGGGCTACATCCGGCGCGGGGCTCGCGGCTCCCGGGCGATCGATGTGCGGACCCCCGGCGAGCAGGCCGGCGTGCCCGTGCCGGTGCTCGGCACGATCGCCGCCGGCACGCCGATCCTGGCTGACGAGCACATCGACGAGGAGCTCACCCTGCCGGTGAGCCTGGTCGGGCACGGCACGCTGTTCGCCCTGGTCGTCAAAGGTGACTCGATGATCGAGGCGGCGATCTGCGACGGCGACACGGTCGTGGTGCGTCAGCAGCAGGTGGCCGACAACGGCGACATCGTGGCGGCGATGATCGACGGCGAGGCCACGGTCAAGGTCTTCCGGCGCACCGGCGGCCACATCGAGCTGGTCCCCCGTAACGCGGCCTATGACGTCATCCCGGGTGACGACGCCACGATCCTCGGCAAGGTCGTGACGGTTCTGCGCCGCGTCTGACCCCAGCAAAGCGCTCGGGCCGCATCGTGGATGCGGCCCGAGCACCGGGGTGGTTCACGGCACGGGATCCAGACCATGGACGGAACTCTGGATCCCGCTACCTGTCATGCCGAATGCCTTGGCCGGGGGCGGTTCGGGACGCCTCGGCTTCCGAGCATTCGCTTTCTACCCCTGTGACCTGACTGGATGGTCAGCGACGGTGGTGGCCGCCACCGAACGGGCCGTGCCCGTGCCCGTGACCGCGGCCGCCGCCACGCCAGTTCTGCTCGACCTCGAGGGCCCACAGGCCCCGCTTGAAGCCGAAGCGGACCCGGTCGCAGTCGTAGTCGTCCCAGCGGTCACGCCACTCGCCGATGCGGCCGGCCTGCTCGCAGGCGCCCCGCGTACGGAAGTAGCCGACGACCCGGTCGCGGTCCCCGTGCTTCTGAACCTTCGTCGTGGTCGCGGGCTTGGCGGCCGGCGCGTCAGCGCTACCGGCGGCGAGCGCCGGGCCGGCACCGATCGTGGCGCCTGCCATAAGGCCGAGGCCCAGCATGGTGAACATCCGAGCTGTCTTGCTCATCTCTACCTCCAAGTGGTTGCTGCCTTACGCCACAGATCGTCGCATAACGGACACATGGGGGCTGGATAGGCTAATACGTACTTTCGGCTGATCTTGGCTGACCGTTTGTGCTGCCGGTCACATTTCGCGGGCGCGGGTCAGGTTGCCAGCGCGGTGGCCAGGGCGGTGGTGAAGTCGGCCAGGACGTCGGCGTCGGGGGCGTGGTCGGGGTTGACCTCGGTGAGGACCAGGGCGGCGAGGTGTGGGCTCCGGGCGAAGACCGACACGCTGGTCATGGCCTCGTGCAGGGACAGGCCGACGGGTTCGCCGCCGGAGTCGGGCACGTCGGCGATCGGCATGTCGGCGAAGCGCAGCACGTCCACGTCGAAGTGCAGGACGAACGCGTCGGCGGCGGACTCGGCCGCGGCGAGGGCCTTCTCGGCGGCCGTACGGGCGTCGCGGTGGACGTCGACAGCCGAGATGCGCGTGATGGCCAGTTCCTCGAGCAGCTCGCGTTCTGTGTCGCTGCCCACCGAAGGCAGAGCGTCCCCATAGGACACAAAGCGATCGACCGTCAGCGGTGGCCCCACCGCCGCGACCTCGGGCAGGTGGCCAGGCAGGCGCAGTAAGTGGGCGACGCCCATCGCGTCCAGGTTGCCGTTCGCTCTGGTGGCGGGCGTGAAAAGGTCGGGGCCACCGTCCATGTAGAGCAGTGCGGGCTCCCGGCCCTCGCGGGCGAAGCCGGCCATCACCCCCACGGTGATGCTGCAGTCGCCGCCCAGCACAAATGGCACCCGGTCGTCGGCGAGGATCGCTGCGACTCCGGCCGCCACATCATCGGCCACCGCGGCGACGGCCGGCGCGTTCTGGCCGTTGGGCCGGGACGGATCGGGGCGCCAACGGAAGCCGGGCACATCACCGCGGTCGTCGACGTCGAGGCCACCGGCCCGCAGGTCGGTCACCAGCCCGGCGGCCCTCAGCGCGGCCGGGCCCTGCTCCAAACCCGGTGTGTGCGCCCCGGCGCTCGACGGCGCCCCCAGCACTGACCATCGACGGCTCATCTGCCCATACTCCCAACAAGTACGCGGCTCCGCCCACCGCACCGAGCAGCTCCGCCGCTGTGACGGGTCAAGGGACTGGAGCGGGTGAGAGGTCAGGGCTCTGGGTAGCGGACCAGGCGCAGGCGCCAGTGGAAGATGGCCAGGGTGGCGCCGGCGCACAGCAGCCAGGTCGCGCCCGCGTGGGCCAGGCCGTGCCAGACCATGGTGGTGGGGCCGCCGTCGACCGCGTACGTGCCTACCTCGCGGGTCGACCAGAACGGCATCAGCTTGGCCGTCAGGCCGGCCGGGTCGGCGAGCATCTGGACCGCCACGACGCTGAGCAGAGCCAGGGCGCCCTCGAGCTCGCGCGGCAGCAGGGCGCCGATCAGGCTGCCGAAGGGTGCCGCGACCACGGCCGACAGCAGCATCATCAGGGCCGCCGCCCACGGGTGCCGCACCTCCTGGTCGACCACGGTCAGCACCCAGTAACCCAGCGCCAGACCCACGCCGACGCCGGTCATGGCCAGCAGACGGCCGCCGATGATGCTGATCACCGAGGCGCCGGTGAGGCGTAGCCGCGGGTCGACGCCGCGGCTCGCGTTGACCACGAACAGGGTCAGCGTCGAGATCGCCCAGCCGATGCCGAGCGTCAGCATGCGCAGGGACTGGCCGGTGGCGTCGCGGCGCACCAGGTAGAACCAGAACGGCAGAGCGACCACCAGGGCCAGCGCGACCCAGCGCCGGCCGACCTCGCGGGCGGAGAGCGAGGCCACCACGAGTGTTGTCATCGTTCCCCCAGATCGAGCACGTGGTCGACGTTCTGCAGGTCGTGCAGCAGGTGGGTGACCACCACGATGGCCCGGCCGGCGTCGCGCCAGGCGAAGACCTGCTGCCAGAAGTCCACATAGGTCCCCTGGTCGAAACCCTGGTAGGGCTCGTCGAGCAGCAGCAGGTCGGGGGCGTGCAGCTCGCCCAGCACGAGGTTGAGCTTCTGCCGCGTGCCACCGGACATCTGCTGGGCCCGCTGCTGCCGGGCGGGTCGCCAGGCCAGGCGGGTGGCGAGGTGGACGCCGGTCGACCGGGCCCGCCCGGACACCAGGCCGGCCGCCGAGCCGAAGAGGGTGAAGTGCTCCTCCGCGGTCAGCCAGCCGGCCGTTCCGCCGTCCTGCGGCACCAGGCCGACCCGCGGGGTGCGTTTGACCGTGCCGGCGCTGGGCCGGGTCAGGCCGGCACAGATGCGCAGGAGGGTCGACTTGCCGCAGCCGTTGGCCCCGACGATCGCGGCGACCTCACCACCGCGCACGGTCAGGTCGACGCCCGAGAAGACGGTCTGGCGCCGATACCGTTTGCCCACACCGGCGAGACTCAGCATCACCGGTCCGGCTTCAAATCGCGTACGGCCGGGAGCCGCAGCCGGCGCACTGAGCTCAGCCACCAGATGGCGGGCATAGAGGTGTGCGGGGCCGAAGACCTCACCCGGTGCGCCCGCGGTCTCGGCGGCCTGCTGAGTCGTCTCGTCGGCCAGTCGCCGGGCGCGGCCGGGCTGCACGCCGAGGCGGAGGAGCTCGGCCTCGAACGCGGCGGGCCAGTCAGTCATGCCGCACCGCGCTCGGGCTCAGCAGCGAGTCGACGCCGTCGCGGAACCGCCGCCAGTCATCGGCCTGTCCGCCGAGCACGTCAAGCCCGGCCCCGGTGATCGCGTAGTACTTGCGGCGCGGGCCGGCCTCGGACGGAGCCCAGCTCGGGGTGGCCAGGCTCTGCTCCTCCAGACGCAGCAGCGCCGGATAGAGCGTGCCGCCCGGCACATCGGCCACACCGGCCGCGGCCAGCCGTTGCGAGAGCCCGTAGCCGTAGTCGGCGCGCTCCCGCAACATCGCCAACAGGCACAGATCGAGAAAGCCGTGCAGCCACGGCCGGGGTGTCATGACTAGGCAGGCTAGCTGGTTAGTAGGCAGTCTGACTAGCCGGATCCACCCCCGGACGGTCGGCCGAGCGGGTGAGCCGGGCCGCGGACCGGTCGACGTAGCCTCATGATCAGTACCGACCGGGAAGGACCCATGGCCGAGAATCGCCGGATACGGCTGAGGCGCGTTGCCGAAGTGGGGTCGAGGCGCGGTACGGTCCAGGCGGCGGCTGGGCCAGGCCGCAGCCCGGCTCTGCTCCCGAAACGCGCCTTGAGCCCGTTGGTCGATGTCAACTGGGCCGCGATCGCCGTGGTGGCCCTGGTCCTGCTCAGCTTGGGCGCGGCGACGTACGCCGGCTTCCGGCTCGGCCACGACGAACGGCCACCGGCCGACGCCACCCTGCGTGCGCCGTCATCACTCGAGCCGGACACCGCACCGTCGACAGGGCCGGACACCTCGCCGTCGACAGGGCCGGACGCCTCGTCGTCGATCGAGTCGGACGCGCCGTCGTCGGTCGAGCCGGACGACACGGTCGCCCCGGCCCCTTCGGCCTCGGCCACATCCACGTCACCCTCGCTGGCGGCCACTACCCCGGAGCGCGCCACCCGGACGCAAACAGCCGGGAGAAAAGCGCCCGCGTGGGAGCAGAGGGTGATCGCCGCCACCAGCGTTCTCACCACGGGGCAGAGCTGGGCCACCAACCGGCTCCGGCTCCAGGTGACCGGTGGCGGCAATCTCGTGCTGCAGGATCAGGGCCGCACCGTCTGGCAGACCGGCACCGACGACGGCGTGAAGCTCGTCATGCAGAACGACGGCCACCTGGTCCTCTACGACGCGGGCAACGGCACGGCATGGAGTAGCGGCACCGCCGGCAACCCGGGCGCGACCCTGATCCTGCGCGCCGACGGCACCATGGTCATCGCCCTGAACGGCCGCGTCCTCTTCCGCGCCGGCACAGCCGGCTGATCGCCGCAACGCCGACGACGGCGAGCCGCCGCGCCGGCCGGGCGATCAGGCAATCGGTCAGGCGATCAGACCGCCGGCCGGGCGATCCCACGGCCGAGCGCTCAGACGGTGGGCCGGGCAGGCAATCCCGCGGGCGAGCGATCAGGCGGTGGGCCGGGCAGGCAATCCCGCGGGCGAGCGATCAGGCGGTGGGCCGGATGGCCAATCAGGTGGTGGGCCGGGTGGGCAATCAGGTGGTGGGCCGGGTGGGCAATCAGGTGGTGGGCCGGGTGGGCGATCCGACGACCGGTCGGTCAGTCAGGCGGCCGGGTGGGTGCGGGTGCCGGACCAGGCTTGCCAGAGGACGGCGTACGGGCCGGACTGGGTGATCAGATCCTCGTGCCGTCCGATTTGGACGATGTGGCCGTGGTCGAGGACGACGATGCGGTCGGCCGCCACGGCCTGCGTCAGACGGTGGGCGACGATCACGGCGGTGCGGCCGGCCAGGGCGGCGGTGGCCACCCGTTCGAGCAGGCGGGCTCCGGCGCTGCCGGCTTCGGCGGTCGCCTCGTCGAGGATGGCCACCGGCGGGTCGGCCAGGATGAGCCGGGCGAAGGCCAGCTGCTGGGACTGGGCGGCGGTCAGCGTGTGACCGCCCGCGCCGACCTCGGTGCGGAGGCCGTCGGGCAGCTGCGTCACCCAGTCCAGGGCGTCGACGGCGGCCAGCGCGGCCCGCACCTCGTCGTCGGTCGCGGCCGGCCGGGCCAGGCGGACGTCGTCGGCCAGCGGTCCGGCGAAGACGTGCACCTCCTGGGTGATCAGGGCGACCTCGCCGGCCGGCACGGCGACGCTTCCGCCGGTCGGCTCGTGGACCCCGGCGATCACCTTGGCCAGGCTGGTCTTCCCGGCCCCGGTCGAGCCGACCACGGCCACCCGCTCACCCCGGCGCACGGTCAGGTCGATGTCGCGCAGAACCGGGAGGTCCGGCTCGTAGGCGAAGGACAACCCTTGGACCTCGATGGCGACCGGCGCGCCGGTGGTCTCGGCCCGGGCCACCGGCGGCGATTCCAAGGCAGCGACGCCGACGAGGCGGTTCAGGCCGGACGCGGCGGCCTGGGCGTCGTCGACCAGGGCCAGAGCCGTGTTGATCGGGTTGAACAGGCCGTGGAAATACAGGGCGGCCGCGGTGGCCGTGCCGATGGTGACCGTGTCACCGCGTACGAGAAGGAAGCCGGTCGCGAGGACGGCGGCCAGCCCGGCGAATTCGGCGACGTGGAGCCGGGCGTAGAACCGGGTCTGCAGCGCCACTCCCCGCAGCAGCAGGTCGACCGCCTGCTGCGAGCGGGCGGCGACCCGGCCGCTGTGCTCGCCGGCGACGCGGAAGGTGCGGATGGTCGAGGCCCCGTCGATGGTGGCCAGCAGGTGGTGCTGCTGCGCGGCCACCGCCACCCGCTGCCGGGCATAGAGCGGCACGGCGCGCCGGGCATACCAGCGGACCGTGTACGCCTGCACCGGCACCGCCACCAGCGCGGCCAGCAGGAAACGCCAGTCGAGCACGGCCAGACCACCCAGCGTCAGCACGATCGTGAGCAGCGCGCGGGTGAACTCCGGCAGCGCCGAGCGGGCCGCCTCGGCCACCACCGCCACGTCGTTGGTGACCCGCGAGGTGAGGTCGCCGGCGCCCGCTTTCTCGACCTGTTCGAGTGGCAGCCGCAACGCCGACTCGACGGACCTCTCCCGCAGCCGGGCCAGACTGTCCTCGCCGACCTGGGCGAGCAGCGCGACGCCGAACCCGGCCAGGGCCGCCTCGACCAGCGCCGCCCCCACCAGCCCGGCCCCGGCCATCAGGAAGTCACCGGTGCGGCCGCCGCCGGTCGCGAGGTCGACGATGTGACCGAGCAGCGGCGGCGCGACCAGACCGGCGACGGTGCCCGCGATCAGCAGGAGCAGAGCACCGGCCAGCCGCCCGCGTCGCGGCTTCACCAGAGCGAGGACGGCGGCCCAGGTCCGGCGCCCGGACGCGATCGGCAGCAGGGTGGTCGTCATGCCAGCACCGTCTCCCGGTAGGTCTCGTCGCCCGCGGCCAGCTCACCGTGCGCACCGTCGGCCCGGACCGTGCCGTCGTGCAGGAAGAGCACCCGGTCGGTGACCGCCAGCAGTGCCGGGCTCGTGGTGACCAGGATCGTCGTGCGGCCCTCGCGCATCTCCCGCAGGCGCGAGGCGATGCGGGCCTCGGTCACCGCGTCGACGGCCGTGGTCGGTTCGTGCAGCACCAGCACCGGCGCGTCGGCGGCCAGCGCCCGGGCCAGCGCGATCCGCTGACGCTGCCCACCGGAGAGGGTGCGGGCGCCGTCGTCGAGCCCGTCGGGACGGGTACGGGCCACCTCGTCGGCGTCGGCGGCGGCCATCGCGGCGTGGACCGTGACCGGTTCGGCTCGATCGAGCGAGACGGCCGACACGATCGATCCGGCGAACAGGTCGGTGTGATGCTCGACGGCCAGCACCGCCGCGCGCGACTCGCCGGGCCGCAGCGAGGTCAGCGCCACGCCGTCCAGCTCGACCAGGCCGTCGACCGGGTCGGCCGACCGGCCCAGCAGGCGCACGATCTCGGCCGCCACGGCGGGATCGGAGGCCACCACACCGACCGTCTCGCCGGGCGCGATCTTCAGGGTCAGATCCCGTACGCGAAGGTCGATCCGCCCGTGCACGGGCGTGGCCGGAACCGCGTCGCCCCCGGTGATCGCGACCGGTGCCGACAGCACCGCCGCCACCCGCCGGGCCGACGCGCGCCCCTGGGCGAGGTCGGCGCCGACCCAGCCGAAGGTCGACAGTGGACCGACGAGGAACTGGGCCAGGCCGACGGACGACACGAGCTGGCCCACGGTGATGCTGCCGCGCGCCGCGAGGATGCCGCCGACCACCGCGATCACGGCCAGGAAGACGCCGCTCACGGTGAGAACCACGCCCTGATAGACGGCTTCGGTGCGGGCCGCCCGCACGGTGGCGGTCAGCGCCACCTGACTGCGTTGCCGGTAGCGGGCGACCGCCGCCTCCTCGGCGCGCAGACCCTTGACCACGCGCAGTCCGGCGACCAGGTCGGCCGCCACACCCGACGCCTGGGCACCGTGTTCCTGCTCGGTCTCGCTGCGCTCCTCCAGCGGCTTGCCGATGAGCCGGGTCAGCCACATCAACGGGGGCAGGCCGAGCAGCACGAGCAGGCCGAGCGGGACGGAGATGGACAGCAACAGGACGGCCGAGAAGAGGACGGCGACCACGGCCGCGGTGCCCCAGACCAGGGCGACGGCCACCGCGCCGACCCGGGCGGTGTCACTGGTGGCGACCGCGACGAGGGCGCCGGGCAGCCGGCCGGTCTCGGCGCCACCGCGGTCGTGCAGCACCCGGCCGGTCACCTGCAGGCGCAGGTCGTGGGCGGCCTGCTCGGCCGCCCGCTCGGCGGTGCGGGCGCCGTACCGGAAGCCGAAGCTCAGTCCGATGTAGACCGTGCCCAGGACGCCGAGCCAGAACACCAGGTCGCCGACCCCGCCGTCGACCGCCCGGTCGATGATGACGCCGATCAGGAACGGGACGGACGCCTCACCGGCCTGGTGACCGGTGGCCAGCAGCGCGCCCAGACCGATCAGGCGGCGTTGCCCGGTGAGCGCGGCCTTCACGCGCGGGCTGCCTCGGCCGTACGGGAAGCACGCCGCCGGTGACGGTCGGCCGGGACCACCATCGGGGTGCCGGTCTCGGGATCGTCGATGACCCGGCAGGGCATCGCGAAGACGTCCTCGACCAGCCGGGCCGTCATCACCTCGGCCGGCGACCCCTGGGCGACGACCTCACCCGCCTTCATCACGATGAGCTCGGTGGCGTAGCGGCAGGCGTGGTTGAGGTCGTGCAGCACCGCGACGATCGTGCGGCCCTGCTCGTGCAGCTCGGCGCAGAGGTCGAGCACCTCGAACTGGTGGGACAGGTCGAGGAAGGTGGTCGGCTCGTCGAGCAGCAGGATCGGCGTCTGCTGGGCCAGCGCCATGGCCAGCCAGACCCGTTGCCGCTGGCCGCCGGAGAGCTCGTCGACGAAACGGTCGGCCAGATCGGACACCTCGGTCAGCCGCATCGCCGCGGCCACGGCCGCCTCGTCCTCGGGCGACCACTGCCGGAGCAGCCGCTGGTGGGCGAACCGGCCCCGCCCGACCAGCTCCTCGACCACGATGCCGCCGGGCACGATCGGCGACTGCGGCAGCATGCCGAGCTGCTTGGCGACGTGTTTCGACGGGTACGACGCGATGGCCTGCCCATCCAGCAGGACCGCGCCGGATTGCGGCTTGAGCACCCGGGCGAGCGCCTTGAGCAGTGTCGACTTGCCGCAGGCGTTGGGGCCGACGACCACCGTGAACGAGCCGTCGGCGATCCGCACGTCGAGTTGCTCGGCGACCACCCGCTTGTCGTAGGCCAGCGTGAGGTCGTGGGCGCTCAACCGGGGATCGGTGGTCATCGTCTCGCTCCTCGTTCGCGGAACAGCAACCAGGTCAGATAGACGCCGCCGAGCGCGGCGGTGACCACGCCGACCGGGATGTCGTTGCCGGGCAGGGCGTTCTGGGCGGCCCAGTCGCCCGCGCAGAGCAGCGCCGCACCCATCGCCGCCGCGGGCAGGATGCCCGCGCTGGGCGAACGGCTCAGCCGGGCCGCCAGCGGTGGCGCGGCGAGCGCGACGAAGGCGATCGGGCCCGCCGCGGCGGTCGCGCCGGCCGACAGGCCCACCGCGGCCAGGGCCAGGACGGCCCGGGTGCGCTCCACGCGGACGCCGTGCAGGACGGCCATCTCGTCGCCGAGCGCGAGCATCTTCAGGTCACGTCCGAAGTAGACGACGACCGGCACCAGCACGACCACCGCGACCGCGACGATGACCACCTCGGTCCAGCCCCGCCCGTTGACGCTGCCGATCAGCCAGACCTGCGCGGCGATGGCCTCGTTGAGGCGGGCGCGATAGATCAGGTAGGAGTTGAGGGCCTCGAGCAGCGCCGAGACGCCGATGCCCATCAGGATCAACCGGAACGGCTGGACCCCGCGGCGGAAGGCCAGCAGATAGACCGCCACGGCGGTGACGACACAGCCGACGATGGCCCCGGCTCCCACCTGGGCGCCGCTGCCGTCGGCGATCAGCAGGACGATCAGGGCGCCGGTGGCCGCGCCGGTGGTCAGACCGACAAAATCGGGGCTGCCCAACGGGTTGCGGGTGAGGCTCTGGAAGACCGCACCACTGGCGCCGAGGGCCGCGCCGACCAGCAGCGTCACCAGCACCCGGGGCAGGCGCAGCTCGTAGACGATGAAGTCGGTGCCGGCGTCCCCCCGCCCGGCCAGGCTGCGCAGCACGTCGGCCACCGGGATCGGGAAGTCGCCGGTGGTCAGGTTGACCAGGGCGACGGCCAGCGCCACCAGGAGCAGTACGACGCCGACGATCAGGGCGCGGGTGTGGACGCGGACCGACCAGCCGGCCGCCCGCAGGACGGTCACAGCGAGCTCAACCGGCGACGGCGGCACAGCGCGATGAACAGCGGCGCGCCCAGGAAAGCGGTGACCACACCGACCGGCAGCTCGGCCGGCGCCACCAGCACCCGGCCGAGCACGTCGGCGCCGAGCAGCAGGGCCGGGCCGAGCACGACCGCGAAGGCCAGGATCCAGCGGTGGTCGGTGCCGACGATCATGCGGGCCGCGTACGGGACGGCCAGGCCCAGGAACCAGATCGGGCCGGCGGCGGCGGTCGCGGCGCCGCACAGCAGGGTGACCGCCAGCAGGCCGAGCGCGCGGATGCGGACGGGATGGGCCCCGAGCGAGGTGGCGGACTCGTCGCCCAGGCTGAGCGCGTTGAGCTGACGGCCCAGCACGAGCGCGAGCAGGATGCCGGCCGCCAGGAACGGCAGGATCCGCAGGACAGTCCCGGAGTCGCGATCGGAGAACGAGCCGACGTCCCAGTGCCGGTAGCGGTCGAACGCCTCGCGCCGGAGGACGAGGACCGCCCACACGATCGCGCCGAGCACCGCGGTGATCGAGACACCGGCCAGGATCTGCCGCTCGGGGGTGGGATGCCGGCCGGCGCCGCCCAGGGCGAAGACCGCGGCCGAGGTGAGCGCGGCCCCGGCGAAGGCGAACCACACGTACCCGGTGGCGGTGGTGACCCCGAGGAAGGCGATCGCGATCACGACCGCGGTCGAGGCGCCCAGGTTGACGCCGAGCAGGCCCGGCTCGGCCAGCGGGTTGCGGGTCAGTGCCTGCATGACCGTGCCGGCCAGGCCCAGTGCGGCGCCCACCCCGAAGCCGAGCAGGGTGCGGGGCAGACGCAGGTCGTGCACGATCACCGACTCGGGTGTGCTGTCGGGGTGCCACAGCACCTGCCACACCGTGGACAGGGCGATGGTGCGGCTGCCGATCGCGACGCTCAGGGCGAACATGACAACCAGGACGGTGAGCGCCAGCGCGAAGCCGATCCAGCGCCGCTTCCCCCGTTTCCGGTGCGGGCTCGAAGGCGGGGCCGCGAGGACGGCGGTCAACGTTCCTCCACGGGTTCTGCGTTTAGGTGAGGCTAACCTACACTCGCGGTCGAGGTCACCCGATCGGGGCCTCGCGAGAAGCGGAAGGGAACAGCCCGTGCGGCTTTTCAATACTTTGGCGGCGGCCGGGCTCCTGCTCGCGCTGACCGCGTGTGGACCCAACAACAACGACGACTCGCTCCCGGAGAGCGGCACCAGCGCCTCGGCGGGCGTCGACGCGTTCCCGGTGTCGGTCCCCCACAAGTTCGGCACCACCGAGATCAAGGCCGAGCCGAAGCGCATCGTCACCGTCGGCCTGGTCGAGCAGGACGCGTTGCTGGCGCTGGGCGTCGTGCCGACCGCGACCACCGAGTGGTTCGGCGAGAAGCCCGGCGCGATCTGGCCGTGGGCCGAGGCTGCCCTGGGCTCGGCACCCAAGCCGCAGGTGCTCACCTTCACCGACGGCATCCAGTTCGAGAAGGTGGCGGCGCTGCGGCCCGACCTGATCCTGGCCGTCTACTCCGGCCTGACCAGTGAGGACTACGCGAAGCTGTCGAAGATGGCGCCGACCGTGGCGCAGCCCAAGGGCCAGGTCGACTACGGCGTCGGCTGGCAGGAGCTGACCCGTACGGTCGGCGTGTCGGTCGGTCGTAAGGCGCAGGCCGAGAAGCTGGTCACCGACACCGAGGCCCGGTTCGCCGAGGTGAAGCGGGAGCACCCCGAGTTCGCCGGCAAGACCGGGCTGATGGCCACCACGTACGAGGGCTATTGGGTCTATGGCACGCAGGACCCGCGTGGCCGGCTGCTGACCGACCTGGGCTTCACGCTGCCCGCCGGCCTCGACGAGGTGACCGGCAAGGAGTTCGGGGCCAACCTGAGCAAGGAGCGCACCGACCTGCTCGACACCGACCTGCTCGTCTGGATCGTCGACAAGTACGACGCCGACAAGGCGAAGGTCCAGGCCGATCCGCTCTACGCCAAGCTGAAGGTCAAGACCGAGGCCCGCGACCTGTACGTCGAGAATCTCGAACAGGTCGGCGCGGCCACCTCGTTCATCTCGGTCCTGAGCCTGCCCTACCTGCTCGACAAGCTGGTCCCCCAGATGGCCGCGGCGGTCGACGGCAACCCCTCGACCGCCGTGCAGCGCGCCTGACGTCCTGGTCGCGGCGTGGGCCCGCCCGGCACGCCGCGCGGCCCGTGAGTCCATGAGCAGCAGGGGGGGC
>NZ_JALPVL010000025.1 GCF_023544465.1 Paractinoplanes maris
CGACCCAAAAGCAGCAGGGCAGCCCTGAGCCTCTACGCCGTCCTCCGGCACCTGCAATACCAACTCGCCACCTGGCTCGGCTTCTGCCCACACTGCCACCAGCCCGTCCCCACCTAACAAAGTCCTATTAGTGCTCAGCTCCAGAAGAACTCGGCCATCGCGTCGGTGGTGCGGACGTCCCGGCTGGTGCGGCCGGCCAGCCGGGGCGCCCGGTGCTCGCCCGGAACCGTGTGCCCGCCGCCGCGGACGGTGAAGAGGCGGACCGGCGGGTGACCGTCCTGGCGGTGATCGGTGCGGCTGACCTCCTCGCTGATGTCCACTGTGGCCGGCTCGGCCGTGATGCCGTTGCGCCGCGCGAAATAGGCGGCGGTCTGCGGCGCGGAGAGCATGTCGCCGCCCACCTTGAAGGCGAACCGGGCCCAGGCCGCCATCGGGCCACCCGCGTAGGGCACGATCCGATCGGCGGTGCCGTGCAGGATCAAGACCGGTTTCGGTACGACCGGAAGTCCGGGCACCAGGAAGTTCGAGGGTGCGGGCTGCTGGGCCGCGATGACGGTGGCCCCCGCGATCAGGTCGGGACGCTCGTGCAGCAGCCGGATGACCAGGCCCCCGCCGTTGGAGTAGCCGGCCGCGTAGACGTCCCGCCCGTCCGCGTGCTGTTTGACGATCGCCTCGGCGAACGCCACGTCGTCGACGCCGGCCAGCCGGGCCGGGAAGCGGCCGGCCGCACGGGCGTCGTTCCAGTTCCCCCGATAGCCCTCGAGATAGGCGACGGCCGTGCCGGGGATCGTGTCGAACGCGTTGCCGGTGAAGGCGCGGAACTTGGCCGCGTCCTGCGTCGAGCCGTGGAAGACGAGCAGCAGCCGATCGTGCCCACCGTCCGGCTCGACCAGGGTGTAGGTGCGGGTCCGCCCCGCCACGTCGATCTCCATGCCGACCCCTTCCGGATAACGTATCCACTTCACCGTAGCAGTTTATGGATGACCTATCCGGTTACGCTGGTCACTGTGACCCGCAGAGACGCCGCCCGCAATTGGCAGCACATCGTCGACACCGGCCGCGCGTTCCTGGCCGAGGACCGTCCGCTGCGCCTCAACGAGGTCGCCCGCGAGGCGTCGATCGGCGTGGCCACGGTCTACCGCCACTTCCCCACCCCCGAGGCGCTGCTCGAAACCCTGGCCCACCCCGGCCTGGAGACCCTGATCGCCCGAGCCGAGGCCGCACTCGGCGACGACGACGCGTGGGCCGCGTTCGCCGGTTACCTCACTGCCGGCATCGACGCCCAGCTGGCCGACCCCGCGCTTCAGCCGGTCTTCGCCGCCGCCACCCACGAACTCCTCGAGACCGCCGACCTGGTCGAGCGTCTCGGCACCCTGACCGGCACCCTGCTCGACCGGGTCCGCGCGGCCGGCCGCATCCGCCCCGGCACCGACCAGGCCGACGTGGTCCGCCTGATGTGCGGCGTCGTCTTCGCCGCCACGGTGCACGCCACCCCGGCCGACCGCCCAGCCCTGACCCGCCGCTACCTCGACGTCGTGCTCGACGGCCTCCGCGCGCCCTGACGCTCATCGCCAGGTCCGCCGCCTTCTCGACCCACCCCACAGCACCGCTCCCCCAGGCCCATTCCCGCAGCCCCACTCCCGCAGCACCACCCCACAGCCCCGCCCCCACAGCCCCGCCCCCACAGCCCCACTCCCGCAAGCGCCACCCCACAGCCCCACCCCCGCAGCACTGCCCGCAGCGCCACTCCCGCAGTCCCCACCCCGCAGCACTGCCCGCAATGCCGCCCCCGCGATGCCGCTGCCCGCAGCCCCGCCGCCCCAGCGCGCCGCCCCGCAGTGTCGCGACCGTCACTTCCTAAATGCGTTAGGCATATGCATAATGGGTTTAGGAGGTGTGACGATGACGCGGATGGGACTAACGACCGAGCGAGTGACTCGGGCCGGTGCCGAGCTGGCCGATGAGCTGGGGTTCGACCAGGTGACGCCGTCGGTCGTGGCGCGGCACTTCGGGGTCCAGGTGGCCAGCCTGTATTCGCACGTCCGCAACGCCCAGGACCTGCGTGTGCGGGTCGCCCTGCTCGCGCTGGAGGAGATGGCCGACCGGGCCGCCGCCGCGCTCGCCGGGCGAGCCGGCCGCGATGCGCTGGTCGCGCTGGGCACCACCTATCGCGACTACGCCCGCGAGCACCCCGGCCGCTACACCGCCGCGCAGCTGCGGCTCGACCACGCGACGGCCCTGGCCAGTGCCGGGCCCCGGCACGCGGCCATGACCCGCGCGATCCTGCGCGGCTATCAGCTGACTGAGCCCGATCAGACGCACGCCGTCCGGCTGATCGGCAGCGTCTTCCACGGTTACATCACCCAGGAGCTCGGCGGCAGCTACGACCACAGCCAACCCGGCCCGCAGGAGTCGTGGGAGCGCATCCTCGACGCGCTCGACGTCCTGCTGCGCCACTGGCCTCACGAAGGACAACCATGATCACCACACCCATCACCACCGACCTGATCCGCGGCGCCGTCGAGCTCGAGCCCACCACCCACGGCCTCCTACCGCACCGGCTGCCCGCCTGGGCCCGCGCCCAGACCCCCGATCCGCAACTGCACACGGTCGAGGCGCAGCCCTCCGGCGTACGGGTCGTCTTCCGCACCCGGGCCTCGGTGGTCGAGATCGTCACCGTGCCCACCAAGCTCGTCTACCGCGGCGCCCCGCCCCGGCCGCAGGGCGTCTACGACTTGTACGCCGACGGCGTCCTGGCCGGGCAGCGGACCGTGGCCGGCGGCACCACCGTGACCATCGACCTCGCCACCGGCGCGTTCGAGGCGGAGCCGGGCGAGCCCGGCCGCGCCCGCTTCGACGGGCTCTCCGGCGAGCTCAAGACCGTCGAGATCTGGTTGCCGCACAACGAGAAGACCGAGCTGGTCGAGCTCCGCACCGACGAGCCGATCGAGCCCGCCCCGCCCGCGGACCGCCCGCGGTGGCTGCACCACGGCAGCTCGATCAGCCACGGCTCGGACGCCGCCAGTCCCAGCACCACCTGGCCCGCCGTCGCGGCCGGACGCCGGGGGTTCGAGCTGACCAACCTCGGTCTGGGCGGCAGCGCCCTGCTCGACCCGTTCACCGCCCGCACCCTGCGCGACCTCCCGGCCGACCTGATCAGCGTCAAGATCGGCATCAACCTGGTCAACGCCGACCTGATGCGGGTGCGCGCCTTCGGCCCGGCCGTGCACGGCTTCCTGGACACGCTGCGCGAGGGGCATCCGGAGACGCCGTTGCTCGTCGTCTCGCCGATCTTCTGCCCGATCCACGAGGACACGCCCGGGCCCGGCGCCTTCGACCTGGAGGCGCTGCGGGAGGGCCGGGTCAGCTTCGTCGCCACCGGCGACCCGGCTGAGCGCGCGGCCGGCAAGCTCACGCTGACCGTCATCCGCGAGGAGCTCGCGCGCATCGTCGCCGACCGGGCGAAGACCGACCCCCACCTGTCCTACCTCGACGGGCGCGAGCTCTACGGGGAGGCGGACTTCGCGACTATGCCGCTGCCCGACCAGTTGCACCCCGACGCCGCCACCCACCGGTTGATGGGCGAGCGCTTCGCCGACCGGGCGTTCGCGCAGCTGCGCTGACGCGTAGCGGTGCAGCCGGGCGTTAGCTCAGCTCGGCCGCACCGCGTAGCGGTGCAGCATCACGCCTTCGTCGAATGAAGCGTGCTCGAGGAGGTCGAGCTCGATCGGCTCGGCCGGGTCGTCGAACAGCGGGCGGCCCGCGCCGAGAATCACCGGATGGGTGAAAAGGAGAAGTTCGTCGAGCAGTCCCGCGCGGAGCAGGGCGGTGGCGACCGTGGCCCCGCCGACCCCGATGTCGCCCTCGCCCCGCGCTCGCAGCTCGGCCAGCCGGTCGATCGCGTCGTCGTCGTTCCCGACGACCCGGGTGTTGTGCCCGGCCTCGGTGCGGGTGCGCGAGACCAGGATCTTGGGCATGGCCGTCCAGATCCGGCCGTACTCGCGCAGGAAATCGGGTAGCGACTCGTCGTCGCTCGCGGCCGGCCAGAAGCCTTCCATGGTCTCGTAGATGGTGCGTCCCTGGACCATCGCGGTCAGGGCGCTCGCCCGCGTGTTGAACTCGCGGTGCAGCTGGTCGGAGATCCGCATCCAGGACCCGCCGCCCTGCTCACCCTCGGCGTGCTCGATCCGCAGATCGGCCGACACGTTCATCCAGTACACGAACCGGCCCGGCACGCGTCCTCCTCAGCGTTCGCGATCTGTCCGCGGTCAGATCCGTTTATGGTGTTCTCGAGCGGGTACCCCGCCTTGCTAGTTGCGCCGCTCACTCCCGCTACTGTCGTCCCGGGAGCAGCGGCAGCCTCCGGACTCCCGCGGTCTGCCCGTTCACCCTCCCACACCGGTTCGCGCACGCGACGGTGTGCTTCGACGCCGTACCCGAACGGCGAGATCCGAGGAGTCGCCCGATGAGCGCCTTCATACCTTGCACCCTGCCCGGCCCCGACTCGACGACCGAGGTGTCATGACCACGACCGCCAACCGGCCGACCACGACGGGCAGCGACTTCGCCGCACTCAACCGGCGCATCACCGACGCCGGCCTCCTCGAACGACGCCCCGCCTACTACGCCGTGCGGATGACCGTCGTGGCCGCGCTGCTGGTGGCCACCTGGACGGCTTTCTTCCTGGTCGGCTCGTCCTGGTGGACGCTGGCCGTCGCCGCCGGGCTGGGCATCGTGTTCTCCCAGGTGGCGTTGCTGGCGCACGACCTGGCCCACCGGCAGGTGTTCCGCACCAAGAAGCCGAGCGAGCGCTTCGGCCGGGTGGTGGCGAACATCGCGGTCGGCATGAGTTACGGCTGGTGGAACGAGAAGCACACCCGCCACCACAACAACCCCAACCACGACGACCTCGACCCGGACGTGCAGCCCGAGGTGCTGATCTGGGCCACCGAGTCGGCGTGGGGCCGGCGCGGGCTGAAGGGCTTCATCACCCGTCACCAGGCCGGTCTGTTCTTTCCGCTGTTGACCCTGCTCAGCATCGATCTGCGCATCTCCAGCGTCAAGGCGCTGTGGCGGCCCGGCATGAAGCGCCGCGGGCTGGAGGCCGGCCTGATGGGGCTGCACCTGATCGCGTACGTGGCCGCTCTGTTCCTGGTGTTGTCGCCGCTGCAGGCGCTGGCGTTCTTCGCCGTGCACCACGCGGTCTGGGGCGTTTATCTCGGCATGACCTTCGCGCCCAACCACAAGGGGATGCCGCACCCCTCGGGCGATGAGGACTACCTGCGCAAGCAGGTGCTGACCTCGCGCAACGTCACCGGCGGCTGGCTCACCGACGCCGCGCTGGGCGGTCTCAACTACCAGATCGAGCACCACCTGTTCCCGGGGATGCCGACGCCCAACCTGCGCAAGGCGCAGCCCATCGTCGAGGAGTACTGCCGGCAGGCCGGGGTCTCGTACGAGTCGACCAGCCTCATCGAGTCGTACCGTCAAGCCCTGCGGTACCTGCATGAGGTCGGCGCCCCGCTGCGCTGATCGCCCGGCGGGCGGCGGCCGGGACCCGGTGGTGCGGGCCCCGGCCGCCGGTACGTCAGCCGGGTCAGGCCGGCAGCGTCACCACCTGCGGAGCCGATCGCTGGGTGGTGGTGCCGTCCCCGAGTTGTGCGTTGTCGTTGTTGCCCCAGCACCACAGGCTGCCATCCGTACGGGAAGCGCAGTTGTGATAGCCGGCGGCGGAGTCGGCGGTCCAGGTGGTGGCAGTGCCGATCCGGGTCGGGGTGTAGCGGTGCGTGGTGCTGCCGTCGGCCAGCTGACCGTAGGCGTTGTTGCCCCAGCACCACAGGCTGCCGTCGGTGCGGGTGGCGCAGGCGGTGTCGAAGCTGGCGTTGACACCGGTCCAGCTGGTGACCGAGCCGACCTGGATCGGCGCGGCCTGGTAGTTGCCGGTGACGCCCAGTTGCCCGTAGCCGTTCTCGCCCCAGCACCACAGCGTGCCGTCGGTGCGGGTCGCACACGTGAAGAGGTAGCCGGCCGTGACCTCGCCCCAGGTCGTCGCGGTGCCGACCTGGGTCGGGACGGTCTTGTAGCCGAGGGCGCCGGTGCCCAGCTGCCCGGTCGAGCTGTCACCCCAGCACCACAGGCTGCCGTCGGTGCGCGAGGCGCAGGTGTGCGCGAAGCCGGCCGAGACACTGGCCCAGGTGGTGCCCGTGCCGACCTGCAGCGGCGTGGTCGCGGTGTAGACGGCGGCCCCGTCGCCCAGCTGCCCGAAGCGGTTGAAGCCCCAGCACCACAGGGTTCCTTCGGTACGCACGGCGCAGGTGTGACTGTCGCCGGCGCTCACACTGGCCCAGGTGGTCGCGGTGCCGACCTGCACCGGGGCGGTCCGCCGGGCGGTGCTGCCGTCACCGAGCTGCCCGCGGGTGTTGCTGCCCCAGCACCACAGCGTTCCCTCGGTCCGGATCCCGCAGTTGTAGCTGGTGCCGCCGTCGATCGAGGCCCAGGTCCCGGTCACCCGGACGGGGGAGGTCCGGCTCGTCGTGGTGCCGTCACCCAGCTGACCGCTGTAGTTGCCACCCCAGCACCACAGGCTTCCTCCGGTACGGATGGCACAGGTATGCGCGTAACCGGTGGCCAGCTGGGCCGGGGCCGGAGGGGCGGCGGACGCGGGCAAGGCCATGGCCGCCAGTGCGGCGATCACCATGCCGATCACCATGACTACGGCTCGGATGTGTTTCACGAGATGACTCCTCCTAGGACAGACCTCAATGCCTGAGAACATCGCCTTGCTCACCGCGACCGCCGTCCACCTGGGCTTCCAGGCGACCGTGACGGTGCTCGTCTATCCGGCGCTGGCGCGGGTCCCGGCGGCGCAGTGGATGTCCGCCCACCGCGCCCATTCCCGCGCGATCACGCCGGTGGTGGCCGTCGTCTACGGGTCCCTGCTGATCACCGGCGGGTGGGCGCTCTGGTCCGGGGCGAGCGCGTGGACGTGGATAACGGTGTTCTCGACGGCCGCGGCGATGCTGGTCACCGCGCTCGTGGCCGCCCCGTTGCACGGGCGGCTCGGCCGTGGCCACAACCCGGGTCTGGTGCGCCAGCTGCTCCGGGCCGACCGCCTGCGTACGGTCGCGGCGGCCGTCGCCCTGATCGCCGCGCTCATGCGGTAGCGCACGGGACGCCGTTGAGGCTGAACGATCCGGGCCGGGGGTTGCTCCCGGGATGCGCGCCGTTGAAGCCGAAGCTGATCGTCGCGCCCGGGGCCAGTGCGGTGCTCCAGGCCTCGCCGGTGGCGGTGACCACCGAGCCGCTCTGGGTGACCCGGGCCGACCACGCCTGGGTGACCGTCTGCCCGCCGGTGAACGTCCAGCTCAGCGACCACGGCGTGATCGCCGCCGGCCCGGTGTTGGTCAGCGCCACCGTACCGGTGAAGCCGGAACTCCAGTCGCTGGTCGTGTACCGCACCCGGCACGAGCCGGTGTCGACCGGCGCCTCGGTGTAGGTCAGCCCGAAGCCGTACGGGAAAAGGGGTGCCTGGCCGTCGCCGTCGTTGATCGGCTGCTGGGCGGCCGACTGCATCCAGGTCACCGGTAGCTTGCCGGTCGGCGCGTGGTCGCCGAACAACACGTCGGCCACGCCGGCCCCCTCGCTGCCGGGCAGCCAGGCGGCGAGCAGGGCGTTCCAGCCGCCGAGCTCCGCGGCGATGTCGAGCGGCCGGCCCGAGACCAGCACCACGATCACCGGCACGCCGGTCGCCCGCAGCCGGGACAGCGTGGCCAGATCCGTCGCGTCCAGCCCGAGCGAGCCGGGCCGGTCGCCCTGCCCTTCGGCGTACGGGGTCTCGCCCACCACCGCGATCGCGGCCCGATAGGTGTTGTCGATGCCGGTGCCGTCACGGTTGTAGGTCACCGTGGCGTCGCTGCCCACGGCGGCCCGGATGCCACTGAGGATCGACGTGCCCGCGACGGTGTTGCCGCTCGAGCCCTGCCAGCTCAGCGTCCACCCGCCGCTCTGGTTGCCGATGTCGTCGGCACTCTTCCCGGCCACAAAGATCTTGCCGCCGGACTTGGCGAGCGGCAGGATCCCCTTCTTGAGCAGCACCTGCGACTGACGGACGGCCTGCCGGGCCAGCGCCCGATGCCCGGCGCTGCCGATGGTCGCGGCGAGCGAGCGGTCCGCGTACGGCTTCTCGAAGAGTCCCAGCTCGAACTTCTTGGTCAGGATGCGCCGGTTGGCGTCGTCGATCCGGGACATCGGGATCTGCCCGGCCTGCACGGCGGCCCGCAGGTAGCCGACGAAGGTCTTCCAGTCCACCGGCACCATGACCATGTCGAGCCCGGCGTTGACCGCGGTGGCCACCTCGGCCTGGGTGAAGCCGCGCTGCCCGTCGAGCTGGTCGATGCCGGCCCAGTCCGAGACCACGAAGCCGGTGAAGCCCAGCTCGCCCTTGAGGACATCGGTGATCAGGTATCGGTGGCCGTGCAGCTTGGCCGCGTTGAAGCTGCTGAACGACACCATCACCGAGCCGACGCCGCGCTCGACGGCAGCCCGGAACGGCGGCAGGTGCACGGCCCGCAGCTCGGCCTCGCTGATCTCGGTGTTGCCCTGATCCACCCCGCCGGTGGTGCCGCCGTCGCCGACGTAGTGCTTCGCGGTGGCCAGCACGCCGTTGTCCTGCAGGCCGTCGATGACGGTGGTCATGGCCGTCGCCAGCTCCGGCTTCTCCCCGTACGACTCGTAGGTGCGCCCCCAGCGGTCGTTGCGGGCCACGCAGACGCAGGGGGCGAACGTCCAGTCCTGGCCGGCCCCGGTGACCTCCTCGGCGGTGGCCTGGCCGATCCGCTCGACCATGGCCGGGTCCCGGGTGGCGCCGAGGCCGATGTTGTGCGGGAAGATCGTCGAGCCGGGCACGTTGTTGTTGCCGTGGACGGCGTCGATGCCGTACAGGATCGGGATCTGCAACGGGGTGGCCAGGGCGCCGCGCTGATAGCTGTCGTACATGTCGGCCCAGCCGGCCGGGGTGTTGTTGGACGGTGCCGAGCCGCCGCCCGACAGCACCGAGCCCAGCCGGAAATCGGTGATGTCGGCGGCGGTGGTGATCCCCCGCTCGGACTGCGTCATCTGGCCGACCTTGTCGTCCAGGCTCATCCGGGCCAGCAGGTCGGTGACGCGGGTGGCGACCGGAAGCGACGGGTCCTGATAGGGCAGGACGGCGGCTCCGGCGGCCCCGGTTGCTCCCGCTGCGCCGGACACGGCAGTCAGGGCTCCGGCGAGCGCGGTCGCGGCCAGGCACCGCGTCGTTGTGGACATGCGCATAGCGGGACCCCCACGGCCGATAAGACATCGACCGTCATCGTGACATGGGAGCGCTCCCATTACAACGGCGTGTCCACCTTGTGAACGGCGCCGTTAGGCTCTCCGTGATGCTGCGTATCCCGGGGAGGTTCCGCCGCCGGCTGCGCCGCGAACTGCTGCAGGGCGGCCCGCCGACCGCCGACTTCCTGCGCCCGGTCGGCCCCGAGGTTCCCTCGGACGCCTCCGTGGTGCAGGTGGTCGACCTCTGCATGGGCGTCGGCGAGGTGCTGCTGTCGAGCGGCGAGCCGGCCGGCGAGACCGCCGCGACGATGACCCGACTCGCCGCGGCCTGCGGTCTGCCCACCGTGGACGTCGACATCACCTTCAACTCGATCTCCCTGTGCTGCCACCGCGGGACCACGTCGGCACCGGTCAACTCGATGCGGATCGTCAACTACCGCACCACCGACCTGACCCGCCTGGCCGCCGTGTCCGGCCTGGTTGACCAGGTGTCGCAGGGCCGGATGACGGTGGAAGCCGCCACCGAAGCCTTGACCACGGCGACGGCCGCCCGCCACCCGTACCCGCGATGGGTCGCCACCGCCGGCTGGGGCGGCCTGGCCGCCGCGGTCGCGGTGCTGCTCGGCGGTTCGGTGCTGATCGCGCTGACCGCGCTGGTGGTCACCGCCCTCATCGACCGCCTGGGCCGGCTGCTCGTCCGGTGGGGCCTGGCCTCGTTCTTCCTGCAACTCACGGGCGGCCTGGTGGCCACCCTGGCCACGGTGGCCGTGTTCGCCACGGGCGTGCTGCCGCCGGGCACGCAGCCGTCGCTGGTGATCGCCGCCTGCATCACCGCGCTGCTGTCCGGCTTGTCGGTGATGAGCGCCGTCCGCGACGCCATCTCCGGTTTCTACGTCACCGCGGCCGGCCGGGCGGCCGAGATCGCGCTGCTGTCGGCGGGCCTGCTGGCCGGCGTCATCCTGGGACTCCAGTTGGGCCTGCAGTTCGGCATCACCCTCGACCCCGCTCAGCCGGTCGGCGCCGACGTGGCCCAGTTCGGCCTCTCCACCTTCGCCGCCGCCACCGCCGCCGCGATGTTCGCCCTGGCCGCCTACGCACCCTTGCGGTCCCTGCCCGCAGCAGCCGTGACCGGCGCCGCCGGCTGGGCTGTCTACGGCGGCCTGACACTTTTCACGCAAGCGGGCACCGTCACCGCCACCGGCGTAGCCGCCGTCGTAGTGGGCCTGGCCACCGGCCTCACCCGCCGCCGGGCCCGGGTCCACGCCCAGGTCATCGTCCTGTCCGGCATCATTCCGCTGCTGCCCGGCCTGACTGCCTACCGGGGCTTCTATCAACTGGCCACCCAACAGGTGGTGGACGGCCTGGTGACCGTGACGCTGGCGCTGGCCATCGGGCTGGCGCTGGCCGCCGGGGTAGCCCTGGGCGACTTCATAGCCCGCCCCCACCCCGCCACCCACCCCCGCGACTGACGTCCCACCCCCGAGCCCTCAACGCCTACCCAGGCTGCACGCCGGGGGCTCGAGCCCGGGCATCCTCGCGGAAACAGCCATCCACAGACACTGCTCCGCAAACGCCCCTGCGTAGGCACCGCTGCACGACCCGCAGGTATCCGCCCGTAGGCACCGCTCTCTGGACACCGCCGCGTTGGCACCCCTCCCTGGGCACCGCCGCGCAGGCACCCCACCCTGGGCACCGCCGCACAGGCACCCCACCCTGGGCACCGCCGCGCAGGCACCTTCCTAGGCACCGCCGCGCAGGCACCTTCCTAGGCACCGCCCCATAGGCACAGCTGCGTGGGCGCCGTTCACAGGCACCGCTGCGGGGACTGTAAGAAAAACGGTGTAACTCCTGATCAAGGAGACACCTGATGACCGTGACGACAGACGCCGTGAATACTTCGGCGGTGGCCAAGAAGAAGACTCCGGCGACCAAGCCGGAGGGTGTGGA
>NZ_JALPVL010000026.1 GCF_023544465.1 Paractinoplanes maris
AGTCCGGCGGCGTCCTACTCTCCCACACCCTCACGAGTGCAGTACCATCGGCGCTGGAGGGCTTAGCTTCCGGGTTCGGAATGAGACCGGGCGTTTCCCCTCCGCTATGACCACCGAAACAGCAATCAGCGGAACAAACACCAGCAACAACAACCGCGAACTTTGCCGGTTGGTGCATGGTTGTTCGTTTGCTGTGAATCACACAGTGGACGCAAGCGCAATGTTTAGGGTGGTTAAGCCCTCGGCCTATTAGTACCGGTCGACTGAACCAGTTACCTGGCTTACATCTCCGGCCTATCAACCCAATAGTCTCTTGGGAGCCTTACCCACTCAAGGTGGTGGGATACCTCATCTCGAAGCGAGCTTCCCGCTTAGATGCTTTCAGCGGTTATCCCTTCCGAACGTAGCCAACCAGCCATGCCCCTGGCGGGACAACTGGCACACCAGAGGTTCGTCCGTCCCGGTCCTCTCGTACTAGGGACAGCCCTTCTCAAGTATCCAACGCGCACGGCGGATAGGGACCGAACTGTCTCACGACGTTCTAAACCCAGCTCGCGTACCGCTTTAATGGGCGAACAGCCCAACCCTTGGGACCTGCTACAGCCCCAGGATGCGACGAGCCGACATCGAGGTGCCAAACCATCCCGTCGATATGGACTCTTGGGGAAGATCAGCCTGTTATCCCCGGGGTACCTTTTATCCGTTGAGCGACACCGCTTCCACTCGCAAGTGCCGGATCACTAGTCCCGACTTTCGTCCCTGCTCGACCCGTCAGTCTCACAGTCAAGCTCCCTTGTGCACTTACACTCAACACCTGATTGCCAACCAGGCTGAGGGAACCTTTGGGCGCCTCCGTTACCCTTTAGGAGGCAACCGCCCCAGTTAAACTACCCACCAGACACTGTCCCTCGACCCGATCAGGGCCGCAAGTTAGATACCCAAACCCAACAGAGTGGTATTTCAAGATTGCCTCCACCCGAACTGGCGTCCGAGCTTCACCGGCTCCCACCTATCCTACACAATTAAATTCGGATACCAATGTCAAGCTATAGTAAAGGTCCCGGGGTCTTTCCGTCCTGCCGCGCGTAACGAGCATCTTTACTCGTACTGCAATTTCGCCGGGCCTGTGGTTGAGACAGTGGGGAAGTCGTTACGCCATTCGTGCAGGTCGGAACTTACCCGACAAGGAATTTCGCTACCTTAGGATGGTTATAGTTACCACCGCCGTTTACTGGCGCTTAAGTTCTCCGCCTCGCCCTCACGGGCTAACAGGTCCCCTTAACGTTCCAGCACCGGGCAGGCGTCAGTCCATATACATCGTCTTACGACTTGGCATGGACCTGTGTTTTTAGTAAACAGTCGCTTCCCCCTGCTCTCTGCGGCCATACCACGCTCCACCCGCAAGGGGTATCACGCGTCCGGCCCCCCTTCTCCCTAAGTTACGGGGGCAATTTGCCGAGTTCCTTAACCACAGTTCACCCGTCGCCTCGGTATTCTCTACCTGACCACCTGTGTCGGTTTGGGGTACGGGCCGCTCGGAACATCGCTAGAGGCTTTTCTCGGCAGCATAGGATCAATGACTTCACCTGAAACGGCTCGGCATCACGTCTCAACCATCATGTGTCACGGATTTGCCTATGACACGGTCTACACGCTTACCCCAGGACAACCACCGCCTGGGATCATCTACCTTCCTGCGTCACCCCATCGCTAAACTACTACCCCACAAGGTCCCGGGCTCTACCAGTTCAGACCGAAGTCCTCGCCGGCTTCACGCGGTTAGTACATGGAGGTTCGTCTTGGGCGTTCCTTTGCGGGTACGGGAATATCAACCCGTTATCCATCGACTACGCCTCTCGGCCTCGCCTTAGGCCCCGACTCACCCAGGGCGGATTAGCCTGGCCCTGGAACCCTTGGTCATCCGGCGGAAGAGGTTCTCACTCTTCATTCGCTACTCATGCCTGCATTCTCACTCGTATGGCGTCCACGGCTGGGTCACCCCGCCGCTTCACCCGCCATACGACGCTCCCCTACCCATCCACACACTTGGACCAGAACCCGAAGGAACCAGCCGAGTAAAATGTGAATGCCACAGCTTCGGCGGTGTGCTTGAGCCCCGCTACATTGTCGGCGCAGAACCACTTGACCAGTGAGCTATTACGCACTCTTTAAAGGATGGCTGCTTCTAAGCCAACCTCCTGGTTGTCAATGCGATCCCACATCCTTTTCCACTTAGCACACGCTTAGGGGCCTTAGCTGGTGATCTGGGCTGTTTCCCTCTCGACTACGAAGCTTATCCCCCGCAGTCTCACTGCCGCGCTCTCACTTACCGGCATTCGGAGTTTAGCTGATTTCGGTAAGCTTGTAGGCCCCCTAGACCATCCAGTGCTCTACCTCCGGCAAGAAACACACGACGCTGCACCTAAATGCATTTCGGGGAGAACCAGCTATCACGGAGTTTGATTGGCCTTTCACCCCTAACCACAGGTCATCCCCCAACTTTTCAACGTTGGTGGGTTCGGTCCTCCACGCAGTCTTACCCACGCTTCAACCTGCCCATGGCTAGATCACCCCGCTTCGGGTCTAGAACACGCGACTACAACGCCCTATTCAGACTCGCTTTCGCTACGGCTACCCCACACAGGTTAACCTCGCCACGTGCCACTAACTCGCAGGCTCATTCTTCAAAAGGCACGCCATCACCCCCACCCCGAAGGGCATAAGGCTCTGACGGATTGTAGGCGAACGGTTTCAGGTACTATTTCACTCCCCTCCCGGGGTACTTTTCACCATTCCCTCACGGTACTTGTCCGCTATCGGTCACCAGGAAGTATTCAGCCTTACCAGGTGGTCCTGGCAGATTCACAGCAGATTCTAGGAGTCCGCTGCTACTCGGGTGCTCTTCAACAGAGGCCATACATTTTCGTCTACCGGGCTCTCACCGTCTACGGCCAGCTTTCCCACACTGTTCGACTAACATAAGGCTTTGTAACTCTGCAGGCGCGTGTCAGCACGCCAAAAGAAAAGTCCCACAACACCGCGTGCGTAACCCCTGACAGGTATCACACGCACACGGTTTAGGCTCGATCCGCTTTCGCTCGCCACTACTCACGGAATCACTGTTGTTTTCTCTTCCTACCGGTACTGAGATGTTTCACTTCCCGGCGTTCCCCTCACATACCCTATGTATTCAGGTATGGATGACACGACATGACTCGTGCCAGGTTTCCCCATTCGGACACCCTGGGATCACAGCTAGGTTGACAGCTCCCCCAGGCCTATCGCGGCCTCCCACGTCCTTCATCGGCTCCTGGTGCCAAGGCATCCACCGTTCGCCCTTGACAACTTAAACACAGAAAACAAGATGCTCGCGTCCACTGTGTAATTCTCAACCAACGACCAACCCACAACCATCAAC
>NZ_JALPVL010000027.1 GCF_023544465.1 Paractinoplanes maris
TCGGCGTGGTGTGGTGACTTCGGTTGTGGTGATGGCTTGGATCACCGGTCATGACAGCGGATGCGGTGGATCGCCCGATGGTGCGTCCTGATCAGGTCTCGCTCGGGGTGCTGATCTCGCAGGTGCCGCGGGATGCTGTCGATGATGCGGTCACTGCGTGCGGGGTTCGGGAGAAGCGGTCGGACGGGAAGCTGCCGGCGCATGTGACCGCGTATTTGACGCTGGGGCTGGCGTTGTTCCCGGACGATAATTATGCCGAGGTCGCGACGAAGGTGACCGGATCGTTGGACCGGTTCGGGGTGTGGGACGCCGGTTGGACGGTGCCGACCTCGTCGGCGATTACGCAAGCCCGGAAACGGCTGGGCCGGCGGGTGTTCGCGGAGTTGTTCGAGAACACGTGCGGGCCGGTCGCTGGTCGTGCCGGCCCGCAGGCACCGGCGATGGCGTTGGGGACCGCGCGGGGTTCGTTTCTGCGGTCGTGGCGGCTGCTGGCCATCGACGGTTTCGATCTTGATGTGCCGGATAGCCCGGGTAACGCCGAGGAGTTCGGCCATGCCAACTCGGGGGTCTGGCGGTCGGGATTTCCGAAAGCGCGGGTGGTGGCTCTCGCGGAGTGCGGCACCCACGCGTTCGTCGCCGCGGAGATCGGCAAATACACCGACGGGGAACGAACGTTGGCCGCCCGGCTGTATCCGCGGCTGCGCGGCGACGAGTTGCTCACCGCCGACCGCAATTTCTACTCCTGGCAGGCGTGGGACAGTGCGCAAGCCACCGGGGCGGCCCTGCTCTGGCGGGCACCGACCCAACTGGATCTGCCGGTGGTGAAAGTCCTGGCCGACGGCACCTATGTGAGCCTGCTGATCAAACCATCGGTGCGCATCGCCTCGAAACGGCGGGCACGACTACTGGCCGCCGCCCGCGCCGGTGAAGATCTGAGCACATTCCCGGACGCTCTCGACGAGCACGGCCGACCGGCCGTCCACCACGTCCGGGTCATCGAATACGACGTCCCCGACCGCGACGGAGACGGCAAGGGCGACCTGATCGCCCTGATCAGCACCATCCTGGACCCCGGCCATGCCCGAGCCGACGAACTCGCCGCCGCCTACTACCAGCGCTGGGAACAAGAAACCGGTCACGACCAGCTGAAAACCCACCTGCGCGGCCCCGGCGTGGTCCTGCGGTCACGACTGCCCGACCTCGTCTACCAAGAAATCTGGGCCTACCTCATCGTCCACCACGCGATCAGCGCCCTGATCGCCCAAGCCTCCGCGGCCGCGGACCTGGACCCCGACCGGATCTCCTTCACCAAAGCCCTGCGCCTGATCCGCCGGACCGCCACCGCGACGGCGGACATTCCCCCCTCAGGACTGGACTGACCAGCTACCCCAGCACCTCGCCGCCCTGGCCGAACTCCTGATCCCGCAACGCCGTGAACGAACCTGCCCCCGAGCCGTCAAACGCGCCCGCCACAACCAATACCGCGTGAAAAAACCCCACGACACACCCAGCATCCGCCACGACAAACCAGCCACGATCCGGCTACGCACCTTCACCCAGGCCACAACAAGATCAACTTAAGCTACGCGGCATTG
>NZ_JALPVL010000029.1 GCF_023544465.1 Paractinoplanes maris
TAGGACTTTGTTAGGTGGGGACGGGCTGGTGGCAGTGTGGGCAGAAGCCGAGCCAGGTGGCGAGTTGGTATTGCAGGTGCCGGAGGACGGCGTAGAGGCTCAGGGCTGCCCTGCTGCTTTTGGGTCGGCCTGCCGTAGCTGGGTGAGGAACAGCTGGGCGGCAGTGGCGAGGGTGACGTGGCGGTGCCAGCCGATCCAGGAACGGCCTTCGAAGTGGTCGAGGCCCAGGCCGGTCTTCAGTTCGCGGTAGTCGTGTTCGATACGCCAGCGGCTTTTCGCCAGCTGAACCAAGTCGGCCAGCGCAGTATCGGCGGGCAGGTCGGACAGCCAGTAGTCGCTGGGCTCGGCCTGTCCGGGCGGCCATTGCACCAGCAGCCAGCAATCGGGCAGGACCCCGTCATCGGCCGGTGGCAGGCCTTCACGGACGGTTCGCCCTGCCGGGCGGACCCGCAGGGCGAAGAAATGCCCGGACAAGGTGCCGGCGGGTCGGTCGCCACCCTCGGCTGCGGGAAGGCGTTCACGCCAGTGCACGAGGGTGGCCTGGCCGGCGCCGTGCTTGAGGGCGAGGTCTTTGATACTGCGGGCCGGGTCCGGATAGCGCGGGGTGGGATATTTCCCGACTCCGGCGTAGGCGGCGGTCACGGGCTCGGCGTGAGCGGGCTGGGCGGTAGTGGTCGAGGTGGTCGCCACGATGAAGCTGATGCCGCGGTCGGTGAGTCCTTGTCGGAACTCGGCGACCTGCCCGTAACCGGCGTCAGCGGTCAGCAGCGGCGGATACAGCTCCCAGCCGGCCAGCTCGTCGATCATCTCCAGGGCCATCAGCCATTTCGGCCGATACCGTTCATCATCCGGAACCTTCGACGCCGCCCGCCGGGCGAGAATCTGAGCGATCAGCTCTTCACGCGGGACCTCTTTACGCAGGTGAGGTTTCTTCTTCCCGGCCTCGTCCAGGGTGACCGGCTGCCGGCGCAGACGTCGGGCGTGGGTGTTGGCGACCTTGCCCGCCTCGTCGGGAACGCAGGTCTCGTCCCAGGACTCCGGGACGAACAACCGCCAGTTCAGCACCGCCGACGCCGCATCGGTGGCGGCGTGGACGCTGACCGCGATCTGGCAGTTGCCGACCTTGCCGAGGGTTCCGGAGTACTGCCGGGCCACACACGCCGACGCCGGCCCATCTTTCGCGAAGCCGGTGTCATCGACCACCCACACCGTCGGCGAGACCACCTCGACAGCGGACATCGCGACCCGTCGCCGCACACCGGTCACGTCCCACGTCGACGAGGTCAGAAACTGTTGCAGCTGCTGATGATCAACGCCGAGGCGGGCAGCCATCGGCTGCATCGACTTACGCTGCCCATCCAACATCAGACCGCGCAGATACCGCACCCCGGTCTCCCGCTGATCGATCCGCCTCAACCCGGCGAACACCTCAGCAGCGAACTCCTGGAGCTGCACCCGGACCTGCTCCAACCTGCCCTCATCCACACCGGGCAGCCAACCATCACCACACGACCGCTACAAGCGACACACCACAAAGACCTAACAAAGTCCTACTA
>NZ_JALPVL010000003.1 GCF_023544465.1 Paractinoplanes maris
CGACGCCGTTGGATCACCCGCTGGAAACCCGCTCTCAACGCCTTCGACCTGGCCTTCGACGGCCGCCTCACCGCAGGCCGCAACTGATCACCACAACATCGAGTTACACCGTTTTCTTGACAGACCCGGTCACGGGCGACGCCGCTCACGACGGCCGCGGCTCTGGTCATTTCGTTCCCCGTAGTCTCCGGGGCCGCTCCGCACTGATGGTTCTCTTCCCGATGTCGAGTAGCTACCGGCTTCCCGTCTGAGTCATCAGCAGCGCGACACACGGCCGCCTCGTGTCTCCGTTTCATGGACCCCTGGCCGAAAGTGTGGGCCGATGAGCCGGGCGGCCGAAGGATGAATCAGTCGAAGCCCTGGCACAGTTCGGCGGGTAGGACGCTCGTGACTTTCATGGTGGCGGGGGTCGAAGGTCAGGGTGACCGGGCCCTCCTCGGTGGCCAGGCGCACCGAGCCGGCGTCGATCGACTGCACTGCGGTGTAGTGCGCGCCCTGCTCCGAATAGAGGCAACCCGGTCCTTTCGCCTGGGTCGTGCGAGGCATGCAGTGTGGCAGACCGCTTCCACGCCTGGTGCCGCGAAGTTACCCGGCGGTAGGGTTACGGGATGACGCATGAGGTCTTCAACCAGGCGCCGCCGCTGGTGGACTATGACGTCGCGGCTGATGCGGGGCTGCTGGCGGCCGTCGAGCGGGAGGGCGCCGGGTGGGCCGTCGGTGACCTGCACCGGCTGGGCAAGCTGGCCGGGACGGCGGAGCCGCAGCGGTGGGCGGACGAGGCCAACCGGTACGAGCCACGGCTGCTGACCCATGACCGGTACGGCCATCGCGTCGACGAGGTCGACTTCCACCCGTCGTGGCACCGGCTCATGGAGGTGGCCGTCGGCGAGGGGCTGGCCGGCGCACCCTGGGCCGACGAGCGCGGCGGCGCGCACGTGGCCCGGGCGGCGGGGCTCTACGTCTGGTCCCAGGTCGAGGCCGGGCACTCCTGTCCCATCTCCATGACGTATGCCGTGGTGCCCGCCCTGCGACACGCACCGGAGCTGGCGGCGGCCTACGGACCACTGCTCACTTCCCGGACGTACGACTTCGGGCTGCGCGCCCCGGGCACCAAGGCCGGGCTGCTGGCCGGCATGGGGATGACCGAGAAGCAGGGCGGCTCCGACGTCCGGGCCAACACCACCCGGGCGACGCCGGGCGCGGACGGCACCTGGCGGCTGCGCGGCCACAAGTGGTTCACCAGCGCGCCGATGTGCGACCTCTTCCTCGTGCTGGCCCAGGCGCCGCAAGGACTCTCGTGTTTCCTCGTGCCGCGCGTGCTCCCGGACGGCACCCGCAACACCTTCCGCATCCAGCGCCTCAAGGACAAGCTGGGCAACCGCAGCAACGCCAGCAGCGAGCCCGAGTTCGACGACACCGTCGCCTGGCTGGTCGGTGAGCAGGGTCAGGGCATCCGGACGATCATCGAGATGGTCGCCATGACCCGGCTCGACTGCGTGACCGGCTCGGCGTCGGGCATGCGGGCCGCGCTCAGCCAGGCCGTCCACCACACCCGGCACCGCAGTGCGTTCGGCGGGCCGCTGGCCGACAAGCCGGTCATGCGTAACGTGCTGGCCGATCTGGCGCTCGAGAGCGAGGCGGCGACACTGCTGGCGATGCGGCTGGCCGGTGCGGTCGACCGGGGGGAGCAGGCCTTCCAGCGGCTGGCGATCGCGGTCGGCAAGTTCTGGGTGTGCAAGCGGCAGCCGGCGGTGGTCGGTGAGGCGCTCGAATGCCTCGGTGGCAACGGTTACGTCGAGGACTCGGGGATGCCCCGGCTCTATCGGGACGCCCCGCTCAACTCGATCTGGGAGGGCTCCGGCAACGTCCAGGCGCTCGACATCCTCCGTACGCTCGACCGGGAACCCGACAGCCTGGACGCCTTCCTGGCCGAGGTCACCCCGGCGGCTCAGGAGGATCGGCGGCTGGCCGCCGCGGTCGCCGCCCTGACCACGCCGAAACAGGACGAGGCCCGGCGCACAGCCGAGCGGATGGCTCTCGTGCTCCAGGCGTCGCTGATGGTCCGGTACGCCCCGCCGGCCACCGCCGACGCCTTCTGCGCCAGCCGGCTCGGCGGCGAGTGGGGGCACACATTCGGCACCCTGTCGGCGAACGTCGACACCGCCGCGATCGTGGAGCGCGCCGCACCCGCGTAGCAACCGTCCAACAGTTCAGGCCGGCGCCCGCCCGCCGCCCGCGGCTGGTGGATCTTCGCGACCGGTCTGATCACCTACGTCGCCGCGGACCTCGTGTACCAGGTCAGCGGGATGGTCCTGGGGGAGCACCCGTACCCGTACTGGGACGACCTGATGTATTTCGTGGCGTACCCGTTGGTCTTCGCCGGCCTGATCATGATTTCCCGGGGCGGCGACCAACGCGACCGCTCCGGCCTCATCGACGCCGCCATCATCGCCGCCGGTGTGGGGCTCGTCTACTGGGTCTTCGTGATCCAGCCGACGCTGTTCGATCTGAGCACGCCTCTGATCGAACGCCTGGTAACCGTCGGTTACCCGACCGTCGACGTGTTCATGTGCGCGGTGGTGACCCGGCTGATCAGCCGGCCGGGCGCCCGGGTGACGAGTCTGTGGCTGCTCACGGTCGGCAGCGCCCTCAACTTCGTCGGTGACGTGGCGTGGAGCCTGATCGACACGGATGCCTCGGCCGGTGGCCTGGTCGATGCGAGCTTCCTTCTCGCGTACCTGATGTGGGCTGGTGCGGGTTTGCACCCGTCGATGGCCGGCATCGGCCGGCGGTCCGGCACCCGCCCCCGCTTCGGGCGTGGCCGGCTCCTGCTGCTGGGCGGCATCACCATGACCGTGCCCGCCGTGCTCTTCCTGCAGGGGGCGCGCGGCGAGGCGGTCAACTGGCCGGCGATCGGGATCGGCGCGGTTGTGCTCTTCGTGCTCGTGCTCATCCGGCTCGGTGGCTTCGTCGGGCAGACTCAGCGGCAGGCGGCCGAACTCGAGGACCTCGCCATGCGCGACGACCTCACCGGCCTGGCCAACCGCCGCCTCTTCGAGCTGCGGCTGCGGGCCGCCGCCGGAGCCGGTGTGCCACAGGTGTGCCTGCTCGACCTGAACGGCTTCAAGCAGATCAACGACCGGCACGGCCACGCGGTCGGCGACCACCTGCTGATCGCCGTCTCCGCCCGGCTGAGCACCGAGCTGCACGGCGAAGGCCTGCTGGCCCGCATGGGTGGCGACGAGTTCGCCCTGTTGCTGACCGAGGCGACCGCGGCCCAGGGCGAAGCCGTCGTCGACCGCCTCTGGTCCGCGCTGCGCCGGCCGTTCGAGGTCGACGGGCACGAGTTGCTGGTCGGCGCGGCGATCGGCATCGCCGACGGTGCCGACCCGGTCGAGGTGCTGCGCCGGGCCGACGTGGCCATGTACGCGGCCAAGGTGTCCCAGGTCCCCTTCCGGCGGTACGCGGTCGACCTCGACGACCGCGCCGACGAAGAAGCCCGCCTGGGCGCCGAGATGCGCGCCGCGCTCGACGCCGGCCAGTTCCACCTCGTCTACCAGCCGATCGTCGCGCTGCCGGGCGGCGAGATCCGGTCCGTCGAGTCGCTCATCCGCTGGGGCACGCGCAGCCCCGCCGATTTCATCCCGGTGGCCGAGCGCAACGGCCTGATCGTCGAACTCGGCGAGTGGATCCTGCGCTCCGCGTGCGCCCAGTTCGTCGCCTGGCAGGCCGCCTCGGGCACGACGGCGCCCGAGCGGATCAGCGTCAACGTCTCGGCCCGGCAGCTCGCCGAGCCCGGCTTCGCCGACCTGGTGGCCGAGGTGCTGGCGGCCGCCGCGATGCCCCCCGGCCGCCTGATCGTCGAGGTGACCGAGACCGCGGTGTTCGGCGGCGGCGCGGCCGTGCGGGCGGTCGAGGAGCTGCACCGGCTCGGCGTCCGGATCGCCCTGGACGACTTCGGCACCGGTCACTCGTCGCTCGGCCTGCTGCAGACCGTCCCGGTCGACATCCTCAAGGTCGACAAGTCGTTCGTCGACAACCTCGCCCTGGCCGGCCGGCACGCGGTCATCGCCACCGCGCTGATCCAGGTCAGCGACGGTCTCGGCCTGACCGCCGTGGCCGAGGGCGTGGAGACCGCCGAGCAGGCCGCCTCCCTGTACGAGCTGGGCTACCGGCTCGCCCAGGGCTACCACTTCGGACGGCCCGTGTCGCAGCCCGCCTTCGACGCCGTCGAGGTCGCCGCCCGGTAGGGTGCCCGGGTGGCGCTCGGCTCCGACTTCCGCCGGCTCTGGTCGGCCTACGCGATCAGTGAGCTCGGCACCGGGGTCGGCTTCGGCGCGCTGCCGCTGGTCGCGGTGCTTGTGCTCGACGTACCCGAATTCCAGGTGTCGCTGCTGGCCGCACTCGGTGGCCTGGCTGCGGCGGCGCTGGCCCTGCCGGCCGGCCCGTGGATCGAGTTCCGCCACAAGCGCCCGGTGATGATCGCCGCCGACCTGGCCCGCTTCCTGGCCGTCGTCAGCCTGCCCGTGGCCATGCTGGCCGGCGCGCTGACCTACGCCCAGCTCTGCGTGGTCGCGGTGGTGCAGTCGGTCGGCACGATCCTGTTCGCCGCGGCCAGCGGCGCCCACCTCAAGGCCTTGGTCGGCGTGGACGACCGGGACGCCGCGAACGGCCGCTTCGAGGCCACGTTCTGGACCGCCTACAGCGCGGGCCCGGCCCTCGGCGGCGCGCTGACGTCGCTGCTCGGCGTCGCCTGGACGATCACCGCCGACGCCGTGAGCTTCCTGCTCTCCGCGGTCGGCGTGCGCTCCTTGCGGACGCCGGAGCCGGCCCCACCCGTACGCGGGCCCTCGGTCTCGAAGTTGGCCGAGATCACCGCGGGCTGGCGCTACATCGCGAGCCACCAGGGTCTGCGCTCCCTGTTCGTCAACCAGCAACTGTTCGCCGGTGCCATGATGGCCGCCTCCCCGCTGCTGACCGTCCTGATGCTGCGCGAGCTGGGCTTCCCCGCCTGGCAGTACGGCCTGGCCTGGGGACTCGCCTGCCTCGGCGGCGTGGCCGGCGCCCTGAGCGTCAGCCGCCTGAACACCCGCTTCGGCCGCCGCCGCGTGCTGCTGATGTCCGGCGTGGGCCGAGCCCTCTGGCTGTGGGTGCTGGCCCTGATTCCCGCCGGTCCCGCCGGTTTTGTCCTGGTCGTCGTGGTGGAGTTCCTGGCCCTCTACGGCTCCGGCGTCTTCAACCCCGCGTTCGCCACCTACCGCATGACCGAGACCGAGGACGGTTACCTCTCCCGGGTGATCGCCTGCTGGTCCATCACGTCTCGCACGGTCCAGCCGGTCTTCATCGCCCTGGGCGGCCTCTTGGCTGCCCTCACGAGCGTTCGAGCCGCCATGCTGATCTGCGGCCTGGGCGTCCTGGCCAGCTCGGCCCTGCTCCCATGGCGCAGTTCCCGTCACCTCGACCAGGTATCCGAGGTGGCGCGCTCCGCCTCCTCCTGACGAAATCCCTACCGGAGGTGAAAGATGAACACCATCCTGAAAGCCGTCTTCTCCGCCCTGACCAGCGGCCTGATCGCCTTTCTGTCCGCCCTGCTCACCGCACTGCAGGGCCAGAACACCGGCTTCGACACCATCACCGACGGCCAGTGGGTGACGGCGGCCCTGGCGTTCATAGTCGCCGCCACCGGCACCGGCGCCGTGACCTACAAGGTCCGCAACCACCCCGCCCACGTGTGATCCAGCCGCCGCGGGTCCGCTCAGCCCTGGCGAACCTCGCGGCGCCACTGCTCGGCCATCACTGTCACGTCGGTCGTACAGACACCATTGCCCGAGTTGCAGGAGCGCTGGGCGTAAGCCCGCGTCGTGGTCCGCGCGGACAGCCCGGCAACAGCCACGTGCTCCACGGCCAGCCGCTCAGCATCTTCGACCTCGGTGAGCGGCCCGCGGCAACCGGGCCATACGCCGGTGCAGCCCGAGGCGATTCACCGCCCGACCGTCTCCACGGCGGCCTGAACGCCACGCGTCCCGATCGGGTTCTGTTCCGGTCCGTCATTCGCGACGATGCCGCCCTCGACCATGGGTCGAGGGCGGCATCGTTGTCACTGCGTCAGTCCGTGATCACGACCTCCACGCGGCATCGAGAGCGAGAAAGTACTCGTCCTGGTCATAGAGCGAGACATAGGCCAGATCGGCGCCGCCCCGCACCGGCGCCGTCGCGGTCAGGCTGACCGGGTAATTCTTGTAGGTGGTCGAGCCGCCACATTTCAAGCTCGTGGAGGCCTCAGGGAAATCCTCTTCGGCTCCGGCAATTCGGGCGTACGCCTTGACGCGCATGCACGCTCCAGCGGCCACCTTCAGGGTGCCGCTCACACCGACACTCCGGTCGTAGAAGGTCGCCGTCCCGGTGAAGTTGCTCGAACCGTAGGAAACCAGGACCGAATCCGTAGGATAAGCGGCCTGCGCCGGGGCGGAACCGCCGAAGACGGCGGTTGCCGCGACTGCCGCTGACACTGCGGCGGCGTGGACAGCGGACTTGGCACGTCCCATCGATACCTCCAAGTATGTGAATACCGGGAAAGATACTGGCAGACCGCGCGCCCGCAACATCCGCGACATGCAGGTGACCGACCTGCTCGGCCGGCACCGCGTCGTCGTCGACCACGCGGCCATCGGCGGGCTCCTGACCGGGCGGCGGGTGCTCGTGACCTGCACCGGCGGCGAGATCGGCTCCGAGTTGTGCCGCCAGATCCAGCGGTACGACCCGGCCGAGTTGATGATGCTCGACCACGACGAGGCGGCCCGATCAGAAGTGGTATCGGAGTTGGGGCGGTTCAGCGGCGAGCGGCGACCATCTTTTCGATCTCGTCGACGACGATCTGGGGCTTGTCCTGCGGGATTTCGTGTGAGCTTCCCTTGGCGGTGATCAGTGTGCGTCCGGGCCCCGCCGCGACGAACGCGGCGGCAGCGTCGCGCCAGCGCTGGGCGTCCTGCGGGGAGCCGTCGAACGGTGTCTTCTCCGACCCGATGTAGGTGACCGGGACGCTGTCCGGCCAGGAGACCTTGTGGTACGCCTGATGAGTGGGACCGAAGTTCTCGGACGTCGCGATGAGCTGCCGGTTCGCCTTCGTCGACGGCTGCTTCTTGAGCGCTGCAATTTGCGGCGTGGTGAGCGCGACGAGGCGCTGGATTTCCTTGTCGGTGAAGAATGGGGGCACGTTGGCGTCGACGAGTACCTCCCCGGACAGCACGCCCGGGTTGGCGCGGGCGAAGTAGGTGGCAACCTCCCCCGCCTGCGAGTGGGACACGAGGACTACATTGCGGGTGGCGCCGAGCTCGCGCAGACCGGCCTGCAGGTCAGAGGCGGCGGCCCGGCCGTCCCAGGGGCCCTTCACCTCGTCACTGTTGCCTAGCCCCGCCCGGTCGTAGGTGATGATCTGTGACCCGGTCGCCTTCGACAGCTGCGGGACGATGCCGTTCCACTGTGTGTGATCCTCGCCGCCACCGGAGTCCAACACGATGGCCGGTGAGTGCCCGGGGATGACGTAGAACGCGAGGCGATGCCCGTTGTTGGTGATCATGTGCTGGCCTGCCGCAGGGGCCGAGTTTGCCGGCTCGGCCGCGCTGGCCGAGGCAGCGGGAGCCGGAGCTGCTGGGCCGGTCGTGTGCGCGGGTTTCGGCGCCGCCGAATCGCCGCACCCGGAGACCGCGCCGACTACGGCGACGGGCAGGACAAGGGCGAAGGCGGCCCAGCGGAACCGAGACAATCTCCGAGTGGTGCCGGAATCGTTCTGTACAGTCATGGAGATCATTTTTCGCAGTTTCTCTGCCGCGTTCGATCCTGCTGGCAACCCTCTCGGATGGGGGGTCAGCCCTACCTACCCTTGCCACGGGCGGAACAGAACGAACTCTGCACTCTTGGCCAGGATGGCGTGAGTCGTCCCGGCCGCGTGACATCCGGATTTGCCGCCGTTGGTGCGAGGCGTGCCGCTGATGCCTGCCACGCTCGGTATCGAAAGCGGTCGGCGCCGGGCGCACGGACGGCCCGGACGGATGACTTCGGCCGGCGCCGCGGCCGCGACGACAACCATTACAGTCGCATTCGTGAGCGCAGACCAGGGTCTTGTCAGGGTGTCCGATGCGTTCGGCGTACGCCGCGCCCGAACCGGATCGATCCTCGCCGATGACGGGACGATCTATCACGTCAAGTGGGATGACACCGGTGAGGAAGAGCGCGTCCGACGAGCCGCCGACGTTCACGTCGCGACGAGGGGTTCGCTGCGTTTCCTGGCCCTGTCCGACACTCGGCTGTTCCATGCCGTCTTCGCCCAAGAGCCCCTCGCGGTGGTTCTTCACCTGCTGGCCGACTCGCCGGTCCCGCTGAAGGTTGGAGAGATCCGGGAGCATCTGTTCGAGCTCGGGCTCCGGAACGAGACGTGGGCCCGGCACTGGCCCCGCGCGCTGGCGGTTCTACCCAAGTGGCCAAATGTCGTCCGACGGCAGAAGGGCGACACCCTGGCCTACGCCTGGGTGGGCGACGACCTTCCCGATCTTCCATCGGACGCCGAGTCCGAGCCGGAACCGGAGCGGCCTACCCCCGTGCCTGCGTCGAAGCGCGCTCCTGGGTCCGCCAAGCCGGTCGCGGCGGCCGCGGCACCGGCCGAACCGGCGGTGCCGTCCGCTGAGCGCCTCCGGCGCCAGATGACCGCCGCGCGGAGCCTCAGCGAAGTCGCGCGCCTGCTCACGCTCCCGAGAGAGTTCGTGGCTGAGTTGTCACCGGAGGTGGTCGCCTCCGCTCTCCGCCGGGTCGCCGCCGAGGATCGGCTGGTCATGGGGTGGCTCGACGCCCTGACCGACTCCGGGCCGATCGGTGCGCTGACCGAGGAACTGGCGACCGCCCGGGCGGCGAACGCCGCACTCCAGAGCCGGGTCGACGAGCTGGAGGAGTGGTGGACGGCCCTCGAGCAGAGCACCGATCCAGGCGCCGCAATCCGTCAACCGGGTAGCTGACAAGATTCTGATGCGCCGGCTCGGGAGTGCGCAGATTCGGAGCAGAACGGGACGTTGACGACGGAATCAACGAGCATGCGGCGCAGCAACCGGGTCGGCATTCCAGGCGGTTCTCACGCTGACCATGTTCGCCGCCGTGGACAGTTGTGCCGCGGTGACTCGGCTCTCTTGGTCAGCTGACGGGTTGCAGAGCAAGGATCGCGGTCTTGGCTGTGGTCAGAAGTTGAGCCAATGTCTGGGCACTTCCCTGGACGTCGGTCAGAGCCTGCCGAGCGGCCGCAATGTTCTGGTGGTCCTGGCCCGGCGAACCGGGTCCCGGGGTGAGGTGTCCGGCGTCGAGTTCGTCGCCGACATAACGTGAGAGCTGGGCTGCGGTCTGCTGTAGTTCTCCAGCAATCCGGTTCAGCGAAGCGAGCACGTCCTCTACATCGTCGGTGCCGGTCAGACCCGGGTACCCGACCTCCGGCCCGGTCGCGTCGCTGAGCAGTCCGACCGCCTCAGCCGCCACGGTTGCCAATGCGGGCGCGTCTTCGTCGATCGGTGAACTCATGCCGGCCCTGTACCCGCGAGCGGGTCAGCGCATGCACGCCGACGATCATGGATGACTCCATGGTCGGGACTGTTACACGGGCATCGATCATTGAAAGCTCGACGCACTGATTTGCCGCTGATGAAGGGTGTTGAATGCCGTACGAGGTGCCGGGCATCTGGCGTCGCTCGGGGAGACCCTCACGAAGTTGTGCCGCAGCCCGGCACCCTGCCACGGTAGGCGTCTGACGGGTGGCTAGGAGCAAGTGGCCCGCGTCCCTATATCTGTTTTGCCTTCGACCTTCGCGGCAGTGAGCCCTTTGTCCTGTCGTACGGGCGCCTGCTGCGGTCCATCTGTCTCCAGGCCGGGAAGATGACCGGGCAGAGCGTGGCGAGCAGATACACGCCTCCCGCCGTGAGCAGTGCACCGTGCAGGCCGGCCGTATCCACGAACAGGCCCGCGGTGAGTGCGCCCAGCGGTGTGACCAGTTGGACCGCGGCTGTCGTCGCGCTCAGCACGCGGGTGCGTAGTTCCTCGGGCACCGTCTCGTACGTCACGGTGGCCATGATGGGGTTGAGTACGCCGAAGGCCAGGCCCTCGACCGCCATGATCACGGCCAGTGGGGTGAAGGTGTCGGTGAAGGCGGCCACCACGAAGCGTGGCAGGCCCCCGATGAGAAAAGCGATCGTGAATACAGGCCACCGGCGGAAGCGGCTGCCTACAGCCCCGTAGATCAGCGCCCCCGTGAGCGCGCAGGTGCCGAAGGCCGCGTTCAGCAGACCGAGATCGATGGCACCATCAAGCTCCGTACGGGCGTGCACGGGCAGAAGCGCGGCGCTCCATCCTTGGTCGAGGCCTCTGGTGACCAGCGTCATCAGGCACAGGCCCAGCAGCAGCGGTGTGGCCGCCACGAAGCGATACCCTTCCGCGAGTTCACGCTGGTAGGCCGGTAACGACGGCGGCTCGACCTGTGGCATGGGTTGTGCTTCGGGCAGGTCGCGCACGCCGAACGCGAACAGCGGCGCGGCCACGGCGAAGGTCGCGGCATCGATCAACAGGACGGTGTCGGCTCCGAGTACGGCGATCAGCACACCTGCGAGAGCGGATGCTGTCAGGGCCGCGCAGCGTGCCGCACCGTCGTACAGCCCGGCTGCCCTGGTCAGCGTCATTCCGGCGCGTTCGGCGAGGGCGGGCAACAGCACGCCGCGGGCTGTTTCACCAGGCGCACGGAACAGCCCGGTGAGCGCCATCAGCGCGCACAGCACCCAGAACTGCAGGATGCTGGCGAACTGCAACAGCGGAATCGCCGCTACCGCGACTCCGCAGGCGAGATCTGAGGCGACACTCACCCGCCGTCGTCCCATCCGGTCGATGACCGGACCGGTGACGAGCGCGGCGAGCACTGCGGGCAGCAGTGTGCAGAACGCTACGATCCCGGCCTTGGCGGCACTGCCCGTGCTCTGCAGCACGAACCACGGCACGCCCATGTACGTGAGGCAACTCCCGGCGATCGAAACGAGGTTGGCGGCAAGGACCGTCATCAGCGGACGGCGATCACCCGTCAAGAAGTCTTCGGGCACTACGGTGGTCTCCCGTGCGAGGAAACGCCCACCGCGAACGAAGCAGGTCAGCCGGTGGGCGAAGCGAAGTGGTCAGCGTCTGGCGCGCATAGCGAGGCGCACCGCGATGCGGTGTTCACTAGCAGCGCCTCCAACACTTCGCCGGGATCACCACCCGGCACGTCCACCTATCGTCACCTCGGGCACCGGCACTTCGCAACGACAATCCGTTCGCACCGGGCGGGCTCACACAGGGTTTGCCCGGGGTTGTGTCAATGACGACAGAACTGCTGACGATCCGGATCCAGCAGACGCCACGCCTTGAACGTTCACGGCTCGCACGCACTCTTCAGCCGCTGAGCGTGCGCGGTGGGGCGGACGCGAACGATCGTCATACCTCGGACAGGATGCCGACCACGGCAATCTTGCCGTTGCGAACGAGCTCGCGGATGGCAGTCGTCATCGCCTTGACACCCGGCTCCGGCACGATCAGTTGATCGGACGCCCAGAAGTAGCTGCCGTGCGCGGCCTCGCCAGTCTCGCGCCAGACCGATAGAAGCCGACCAACCTCGCCAACAGTGAAGATCGTCAGCGACCAGGTAGAACCGTCGGCCAAGTCGACGAAGACGTCGACGTTCGCCACCGTTTCCGGGGCGTCTGCCTCGGGGGCGAGGAGGAACCGTGCCACAAACGTCGGTTCTGTCACCACGAGGTACGGGTCAGGACCTGTCACGTCACCATTGTTCACGGCGGGCCGAACGGAACTGTTGATCGGCTCCACGGCATCGGCTTGCCACCGTAGGCCCAACGCGATCGAGTGCACTCATCTGCCGCTGAGCGTGCGCGCCGGCCACCGAGATATCGCCTTCGCCGTCCAAGGACCTGAGGTCCGACGTTCGCCGGGCCGGGTGTCAGCGCTGCAGGCCCACCCACCCCGCGGCGCCTGAACCATGATCGCTACCGTGGGTCAGGTGATTCAGCCCGCGGACGGTCACGTACACACCGAATTCTCCTGGGACGCCCCTGAGGGCTCCATGGAACGAACCTGCGCCCGCGCGGTGCAGCTCGGCCTTCCGGCCGTCGCGTTCACCGAGCACGTCGACTACTCCCGGTGGACGGTCGACGAGGTGGTCCTGCAGCGGTCACCGCTGCGGCGCGAACTGACCGGCCCCGACGGCGTGCTGGTCCCGCCCGAGCTGGACCAGGAGCGCTATCTCGCCTCGATCCAGCGGTGCCGCGAGATCTTCCCGTCGCTGCGCGTCATCAGCGGCGTCGAGCTGGGCGAACCTCACTGGAACGCCGTGCCGGTCGCGAAACTGCTCGGCACCGGCCACTACGAACGGGTACTCGGCTCGCTGCACGCCCTGCCCGTCGACGGCAACCTCGTCGAGGCGAACGCGCTCTACCGGCAGCGCCCCGCCGCAGAGGTGCTCCGGCTCTACCTGACCGAGATCGCCGAGCTGATCGCCCGTACGGATGCTTTCGCGGTCCTCGCCCACCTGGACTACGCGCTCCGCGGCTGGCCCGCCGAGGCCGGGCCGTTCGACCTGCACGCCTTCGAGGACGAGTTCCGGCACGCGCTGCGCACCCTCGCCGCCACGGACCGGACGCTGGAGGTCAACACCCGCATCCCGATGGCCTCGGAAATCGTCCGCTGGTGGCGCGACGAGGGCGGCAAGGTGGTCACCTTCGGCAGCGACGCCCACGTCCCGGACGCCGTCGGCACCGGCCTCTCCGCGGCCGTCGACATGGTCGAAGCACAGGGATTCCGGCCGGGCCGCCATCCGTACGACCGCTGGACCCTCCCAGGATGACCGTCACCCACACCGCTCGGTGCGGCAGCGGACGCGTCTTTCACGGACCGGCTGGCACCATTGTCATGTAGGGAGGTGGCATCCTCCCGAAACTCAGCGGTGCCCGTCCTTCGGGTCAAAGGTGGTAGCCCCGCGGCTGGGCTGCAACCGGCTGGACAGCACCGCGACCAATGGCCAGCACGCCTGCGCGCCAGCGGCCAAGCGTTCCGCCAGTCCCACTCGACCACCGGTGCTCAGAGTTGCACCGAACCAGGCGACCAAGCCAAGCAGGGCCACCGCCGCGGCGACGGACACAACGGGTCGCAGTGCCGCTGGGCCGCAGCCGGCCCGGCGCCAGGCAAGCGCCGGCCACACCGCGAGAGCCACGAACGCCACCCCGGCGGCCATCGCATGTTCCGGGGCGGCTCCCGCTGCCGGAAGGGGGAACACCGCCACCAGGATCGTCGCCACGCCACCGAGACCGAGCGCGGCCCGACCGGCCGGAGCTGCCCGTTGCAGGCCCAGCGCGGTCATGGCATGGCAGACCCCGACGCCGACCAGCGCTACGGTCATCAGCCAACGATCGTCGGCATCCTGCGCCGCCAGGGAACTGATCGTGGCCACCGTACCGTCATAGCCTTCTGGCTGCCGCTGCGCAGCGAGGGTCCACCCGCCGATCAGCACAACAGGGGCTGCCGCGGAGGACAGCAACGCCCACCAAGGCGTAGACGGTCGCATGATCGCATTGTGCCGGAACCCGCCTACTCGAACGGCAGGCCCAGGCGCCTCCCCACGACGAGCCGTCACACTTCGCGCGATCAGCTGGTCGGGTTGTTGACGAGTTCCAGGAGTTCGGCCGTGAACTCGGCTGGGCGTTCGATGTGTGGTGAGTGGCCGCAATTGTCGTAGACGATCTCGCGGTAGCTGCCGCCGCTGCTCGCGTATCGATCCAGGACCGCGCGGGTTTGGCCGACCATGGGCTGCGGCGGGCAGGCGTCGGCGCCGGGCCAGTCCGGCACTGCGCCGATCATGCCCAGGTATGCCCGGTCGAAGAGCGAGGTGTCCGACACGATCGGGTCGCGGTCGCCGCGGATCCAGACGATCGGCGGCTTCTGTGCGGCGCCGACCAAGGCGTCGGCGACGTTGAAGTGGTTGGGCGCCATGGCGTTGAGGACGCCACGGTCACCCGGGCCGAAGTATGGCCAGCTGTCAGCCGGCTTGCTGTCGCCCGGGTAGTTGTCCTCACCGACCGCGGTACTGAGCACCGTCTTGAGCAGAAGCTCCTCGTCGGCGCCGAGCGATGCCGGGTCAGCCACATACATGGAGCGCAGCACCGACAGCGGGCTGGTCGCCGCCTCGGCGCTGCGGTCACCCGCCTCGAGGCGCGCCACGAAGTCCGGGTTGACGCCACCGCCCCCGGTGCCGGCGAAGTCCGCGGTTGTCGGCGTGCCGTCAACGTCGCGGGTGCCACCGAAACCGTACGGGCTCAGCGGCGCCTCCAGCAGCACCGACGCGAACCGGCCCGGATGGTCGACCAGCAGCTGCATGACCACGCCGCAACCCATCGAGTGCCCAGCCGCCACCACCGGCCCGCCCCCGGGGAAGAGCACCCGGTCGTCGAGCAGTGCGGCCACGTCGTCGGCGAAGTCCCGCAGCCCCCGGGTGGCGTCCACCGGCGCCGCCTCGCTACGCCCGTACCCCCGCAGATGCGGAGCGACAACCCGGATGCCGTCCGGAAGCCGCCGGATCAGCGGCAGCCAGAACTCCGCGGACGAGCAGTTGCCGTGCACCAGCAGAACCGGCACCCCGTCGTCCGGCCCACCGACGAGCACGTCATAGGTGACACCACGAGCCGGACGAAGCCACTCAATGTTCTCCACCGGCCGATCCTGGCACACGCAAGCGAGCAACCGCACGGCTCGCATTCCCCGGCGCCGCCGTCCGGCCGCACAGCAGCCCGCGACCAGAATCAAAAGCTGGCGGCAAGCTCGCCCGCAAGGGCGGAGGCAAGCCCAACCCACAAACCCGAACCCCTAACGCGGCCCCAGCAACTCCCGAACGCTGCCCAACAGCTCATCAGTGGTGATCGGATCGACCCGACCCCCCGTACGAGCATCCTGCATGGCCTTCTTGAGCTGCACCCGCCGCAGGATCTCCTTGATGTCGGCCCCCGTCATCCCATGGCTGGCGGTGGCGAGCGCCCCCACGTCGAGATCATCGGCGAACATCTGGAACCCCGGCGCCTCGTGCGCCGCGATCAACCCCTGGATCATCTTGCGGAAGATCTCGGCCCGCGAAGCGTCGTCCGGCTTGGGCACACTGATTTTGACGTCGAAGCGCCCCGAGCGGATCAGCGAGTCGTCGACCCGGTGCGGGAAGTTCGTCGTGGCCACCACGATCACGTTGGGGTTGGCCTCGATCAGGTCGTTCATCTCCTGCTTGAAGATGCCCGCGACCGCGTTGATCGCCTGGCTGGCCGCATCCCCGCCCGACCCCGCGTAGCTGATGATCGAGTCGAACTCGTCGAACAGCATGAGCGTCGGCACCCGGTAGCGGCGGGCGTCGCGGAAGATCTGCTTGATGTTGCGCTCCGACCCACCCAGCCATTTGTCGAGGATCTCGGGCGTGCGGATCTCGCGGAAGTCGGCCCCGATCTCGTTGGCCAGCGCCCGCGACAGCATCGTCTTGCCGGTGCCGGGCGGCCCGTACATCAGCAGGCCCTGCGGACGGCGCGCGCCCCACCGGGCCATCGCCTCCGGATGGCGGAACGACACCGCGATCTGGCGCAGCTCGGCCACCACGTCGGCCAGCCCGCCCACCATGTCCAGCGTCACCGTCTGCGTCGTCGCCGGCACCTTCGACACGTTCTCCCGGCTCACCACATACCGCCGGCCGGTCAGCGACTCGGGCCCGGCCAGCTCGATCACCGCTTGCAGGGTCAGCCCCACGAAGGCCTGCAGGTGGGCCGGGGTCACGTCGTCGCGCGGCACCTCGGCGTGCAGCCGCACCACTGTGCCCGTCTCGTCGTACGTCAGCTCGGCCTGCAGCCCCACCACCGCGTCGGCCAGCGTGCCCGGCTCGCGGCTGGTCATCGGCTGGGCCGGACGGTCGAGACCCAGTTTCTTGTACGCCGCCGCGGCCGCCGCCCCGATGTTGTCGACGATCCGGGTGGCGATCGGGTCACCGGCCTCGATGCGCTTGGCCAGCAGCAGCCCCACCGGGTCGTTGCCCAGCACCAGTTTGCGGATGCGCTCCTTGGACAGCGGCTCCTCGGCCGTGCTGATCGAGGCGGCGAAGGTGTGCACAGGACCGCCCGGGCGGTCGGCGCTCGACACCGTCAGGTCGACCCGCTGCACCGGCTCGGGCCAGGTCGCGCGGCGCAGCAGCTCGACCGGGTTGACCCGGGCCGCGGCCAGCACGGTGGCCGCGTCGAGGAGCTCGACGGTCGCCCCCGCGTACTCGAAGGTCTCGCCCTTCGGCCGTGCGAAACCGGCGTCGGTCATGTCTGCCTCCCAGCGGTGGACTCCTACCAGAGTGACACGGGCGCACCCGGGTTGCGCTTCGGTGCAAGCCTGCGGCCACCCGGCCGGGTGGCCGATCGGTGGTGCATGTCAGCAGAGCCGATGCAGGACACGCGCCCGTTCGAGCACGTCACCCGCGACCCGTGGTGGCGCGACGCCGTGGTCTACCAGGTCTATCTGCGCTCGTTCGCGGACGGGAACGGCGACGGCATCGGCGACTTCCCCGGTCTGCGGGCGCGGCTGCCCTACCTGGCCGAGCTGGGCGTGGACGCCGTCTGGGTGACCCCGCACTACGTGTCGGGTGGCGCCGACGGCGGCTACGACGTCGTGGACTTCACCGCGGTCGACCCCGACTACGGCACTGTCGAGGACGTGCGGGGCCTGGTCGAGGACGCTCACGCGCTCGGTCTGCGGGTGCTGCTGGACATCGTCCCCAACCACACCAGCGACCAGCACCCGTGGTTCCAGCGGGCCCTGGCCGACCCGGACAGCCCGGAGGCGGCCCGATACCACTTCCGGCCGGCGAACGAGGACGGCGGTGACGAGCCGCCCAACAACTGGCAGAGCATGTTCGGCGGGCCGGCCTGGTCGCGGACGCCGGACGGTCGCTGGTATCTGCACCTGTTCACCCCGCAGCAGCCCGACCTCGACTGGAGAAACCCCGAGGTCGTCGCGGACTTCGACCGTACGCTGCGGTTCTGGTTCGATCTGGGTGTCGACGGCTTCCGGGTCGACGTCGCGTACGGCTTGTTCAAGGACCCGGCGTACCGCGACAACCCGGGCATCTACTCTCCCACGCTGTTCGGCCACGGGCCCGAGCAGGCGATGACCACCAACCAGCCGGAGGTCCACGACATCTGGCGCCGGTGGCGGGCGCTCTGTGACTCGTACGCGGAACCGAGGATGCTGGTGGGTGAGGTGTCCCTGGCTGATCTGAGCGAGGTCGGCCGGTACGCCCGCCCCGACGAGCTGCATCACGCGTTCCAGTTCCGGCTGCTCAAGAGCGACTGGGACGCCGCGTCGTTCGCCGACACGATCGCCGAGGCGCTGACCGCGTTCGACGCCGTCGGCGCGCCCGCGCCGTGGGTGCTCGGCAACCATGACAAGGCTCGTCAGGTCACCCGTTACGGCAGTGTGCGCCGGGCCCGGGCCGCGGCGCTGCTCATGCTGGCCCTGCCCGGTTCGGCCTACCTGTACGCCGGTGAGGAGCTGGGCCTGCCCGAGGCGGACGTCCCGGTCGCGTCCCGCCGCGACCCGATCTTCTTCCGCTCGGGTGGCAAGCGGGCCGGTCGCGACGGCTGCCGCATCCCCATGCCGTGGGAGGCGTCCCGCCCGAACGCGGGCTTCTCGGCCGCGACCCCGTGGCTGCCCCAGCCCGCCGGCTGGCCCGGTCACGCCGTCGACCGGCAGGAGTCCGACCCGGACTCGACCTTCACCCTCTATCAGCAGGCGCTGATGGCGCGCCGGCTGCACCCCGCGCTCGGCTCGGGCCGCGCGTCGGTGACCCGTCACGGCGACGTGGTCCGGGTCGACCTGGTCGCCCGCGACGGCGAGCCCGGCCCGGTGACGTGCTGGGTCAACATGGGCTCGGCCCCGGTCACCGTGGCCGCCCGCACCCTGCTGCTGGCCTCGTCGCCGGGGGTGCCCGGGCCGGTGGACGGACGGCTCACACTGGCGGCGGACACCGCTGTGTGGGTCAGCCGGTAGGGCCCAGCAGCCGGGCCGTGGCCTCGGTCGCGGCGGCGGTGATGGTGGCGACGTCGTGGCCGTCCTCGACGGTCACGGCGATCAGCTCGCGCAGGCCGCCGAGCAGGATGGTCGCGGTCTGGTCGGAGGCCGGGAGCAGGCCGGCCGCACGCAGCTGCGGGGTGTCGGTCAGGCGGCGGATGAGCGCCACGAAATTGCTCATGGTCTCGCGCTGGAAGAGGCGGGCCCGGCCCTGGCCCAGCGCCGGGACGTCCCGGATCCAGCTCAGGGTGATCGGCGGGTCGGCCTGGACGGCGGCTATCCAGCCCTCGATGGCCTGGCCGACCTGGGTGTCCCAGGGTGCGCCGGGGTCGACCGCGGCCGAGATGCGGGCGATCGTGCGCTGGTTGGTCTCGTGCATCAGGGCGACCAGGCACTCCTGGCGGTCGGTGAAGTGCGCGTAGAACGTGCGCCGGGAGGTCCGCGCGGCCCGGACGATGTCGGCGACCGTCGTGTCGGGGTAGCCGCGCTCGCGGATGCACGTCGCCAGACCGTCGAGCAGGCGGCGGCGATGCCCGGGGCCGGCCTCGGCGGGCGCTTCGACGGTCGTCACCTGGCACACGGTACCCCTTGCCCGGGCCCGGTACGCGAGCGTACCGTCGGGCTGGTACGTCAGCGTACCGCGCCCGGGAGGTCGTTATGACGGTTCTTCTGCCCGACGGTCCATCGAGTCCGCGGCTCGTCCAGTCGATCGGCTTCGCGGTCCGGCGTCGGCGCACGATGGAGCGGCTCCGGGCCCGCTACGGCGACGCGTTCACCGTCCAGTCGCTCAACCTGGGCCGGATGGTGATGCTGGCCGACCCGGGCGAGGTCCGCGAGATGTTCCAGGCGAGCCCCGAGGAGGCCGACACCCCGGACGCCAACCTCGGCTCGGTGCTGGGGCCGGGGTCGTTCTTCGCGATCACCGGGGACAAGCACCGCCGCCAGCGCAAGCTGCTGACCCCGCCCTTCCACGGGCGGCGCCTGCGGGCGTACGAGACTTTGATCGAAAAGGAGACGCAGCGCGGAGACGGCATCGTGGCCGCAGGGGACGCCGTTCCCGGTGATGCCGTCGACCATGCGCATCACGCTCAACGTGATCCTCGGCGCGGTCTTCGGGGCCGAGGGGGCCGAGCTCGACGAGCTGCGCGCCCTGCTGCCCTCGATGGTGAAGCTCGGCTCGATTCTCGCGGTCCTTCCCGCCGTACGGCGTGACCTGCGCGGATATGGCCCGGGTGCTCGCTTCCGGCGGTACCGGGAGCAGTACGACGCGATCATCGACCGGCTGATCGACCGCGCCCGGGCCGACCCGGCGCTCGGCGATCGCGACGACGTGCTGGCCATGCTGGTGCAGTCCCGCTACGACGACGGCTCGCCGATGAGCCGCGGCGAGATCGCCGACCAGCTGCTGACCCTGCTGGCGGCCGGCCACGAGACCACGGCGACGACGCTGGCCTGGGCGGTCGAGCGGCTGCGCCGGCACCCGGACGTGCTGTCGCGGCTGGGCACCGGCGACGACGACGCGTGGCGCGAGGCCACCCTGATCGAGGTGCAGCGGGTGCGCCCGGTCGTCGAGATGACCTCCCGTCAGGTGCGCTGCGACGAGCTGACGATCGGCCGCTGGACGCTGCCGCGGCGTACGGTCGTCACCGCCTGCATCGCCCTGCTGCACGACGATCCGGCTCTCTTCGCCGACCCGTACGCCTTCGACCCCGCCCGTTTCGTCGGCGCGCGGGCCGACACCTCGGCCTGGATCCCGTTCGGTGGCGGCATCCGCCGCTGCATCGGAGCGTCCTTCGCCACCCTCGAGATGAACGTCGTCCTGCGCACCGTCCTGCGCGACTTCACGATCGAGCCGGCCACCGATCCATCCGAACGCTCCCACAGCCGGGGCATCGCCGTGGCCCCCGCGAAGGGCGGCCTGGCCGTGGTCCACCGCCGCTAGGACGTCTGCGCGGGGCCGAGACCGACCAGCTGGCCGCCGATCTGGTAGATCAGGCGGTTGTCGCGGTGGACGACGAACGTGGTGGCGCCGCCGATCTGGCGGCGGGGGCCACGGTCGGGGTCGTAGTAGACCGCGCCGGTGCCGGAGGCGAGCAGCCACCCGCGGCCGGCCGGCTGGGCCCAGGGCCGGCCGTCGGCGGGAGCGGGCACGGTGATGTCCAGCGGTGTCTCCCGCCAGCGGCGGTAACCGGCCGTCGGCGACCAGGCCAGACCGCCCGGGACCAGTTGTTCGCCGGGGCGCATGGTCACGAGGCGGGCGGTGCCCTCGTACTCGTCGATCACGGTCACCTGGCCCGGCGCGGGCGCGAAGAGCCGGTCGGCCTCGGTGATCCGGCCCGGGTCGAAGCCGCACGGGCCCGTCCCGGCCGGATCCTGCCAGACGACGTCGCGCTTCCACGCCTCCCGGCCCACCTCGAGACCGCGCAGGGTGGCGCGGCAGGCCGGCGCGGCGGGCGGCGTGATCACCGTGAGGCGGTAGGTGCTGTGCTTCAGGACGGGGGTGGGGCCGGGTGGCGTCGGGCTGGACCAGAGGCGATGGCCGTCCGCTGTCGAGAGCTGGGTGATCGTCCGCCGCCCCTGGGTGAACAGGCACGGGCAGACCGAGCCGGCGTTGGTCAATGTCACCGGCTCCGGGGTGCGGACCTTCCACAGCTGCTTCCCCGACTCGAGCAGCAGGGCCGTCAGGTCACAGCCCCGGGCGTCGCACCGCGAGTGGACGAGGGCCTGCTCGGTGCCGCTGCCGACGACGATCAACTGGCCCCGGCCCGGCAGCTCGCGTTCCCAGCGCTTGGCGCCCAGCCACTTGGAGATCACCAGCACGGACGAGCCGTGACCGGGCAGGACGATGTGGTCCTCCGACGCCATCGGCCGGTTCGACTCCGTCGCCGCGTACGGCTCGGGAAGGGTCTCCGCGAAACGCACGGAGCCGGTCTCGAGGTCGACCGACGCGAGCGTGCGGCCCTCGGCGATGATGCCGTTCTCGCTGTCGACGTAGGCCCACTCGCGGCGGCCGGCGACGGGCGCGGGGACCGGTGAGGGGATCCGGTACACCTCGACGAGCGGGTCGGCCAGCGTCGGCGGATCGGGCTGCACCGGAAAGCAGCCGGCCGTCGCCGCCGTCGCCGCGAGCAGCAGTGTCAGGAACGTCCCCCGTCGACGCATCAGCCGACAATGGCACGTACCCGCAACCGGGCGATCCCAGGGTCGGCTCAGGGATTCACCCGATGCCCTCTGGGTGCGCCCACTGTCGAGGATGGACGGCATGATCCGCCGCCGTAGCATCGTCGCGTCCGTGACCGCCCTGCTGACCGGGCTCGCGCTCGCGGCCACCCCACCGGTCTCCGCGTCCGACCAGCATCGGCCCCGCATCGTCTGGACGAAGTGCGCCGACGACGTGGAAAAAGTGCCCGTCGATGACATCGTCAAGTGCGGCACGCTGCGATTACCGGTCGACTGGGCCCGGCCGCGGGGGGCGACCTTCGATCTGTCGATGGCCTTGCGGCCCGCCCGCAAGCAGGAGCAGCGGGTGGGGACGCTCGTGTTCGGGCCGGGCGGCCCGGGCGACTCCGGGGTCGAGCGCATCCGGCGCGGCAACCGGTTCAGCGCCGAGATCCTCGACCGGTTCGACACCGTCAGCTTCGACCCCCGCGGGGTCGCCCGCAGCGCCGGGCCCGCCTGTTCCCTCGACCTGCCGTCGCCCGGGCTGCTGACCAGCCAGGCCTCCTTCGACGCCACGATCGCGGCCAACCGGGCCGCCTGGGATGCCTGCCGGCCGACCAGCGCGGTCTGGCAGCACGCCGACACGGCCAGTGCCGTCCGCGACCTCGACGCGCTGCGGGCCGCGCTGGGCGAACGGCAGCTCACCTTCCACGGCAGCTCCTACGGCACACTGCTCGGGCAGCAGTACGCGGCGCGCTACCCGCACCGGGTGCGGGCGCTCGTGCTGGAGAGCGTCTTCGACCACAGCCTCGGCGTCCGCGACTTCGTGCGTACCCAGGCCCTCGCCGAGCAGGACGCGTTCGACGAGTTCGTCGCCTGGTGCTCGCCGGCACGGGAGGATTGCGCCCTGCGCGGTTCCGACGTGCGGGCGGTGTGGCGAGACGTGCTGGAGCGGGCCGATCGCGGCGAGTACGCGCCGGTCACCGCGTTCGACATCACGCTGCTGCCGATCGCCGCGCTGGCCTCCCCCGACCGGGTGAAGCTGGCGCAGGCCATCGCCGGCCTGCGCGACGGTCAGGCACCGCCGATCAAGCTGCCGCCGCTGGTCTCGTCCGTCTTCTGTGCCGACTGGCCGGCCGACGTGGCCGACTTCCCGGCCTACGCCGAGCTCGTGCGCGAGGCCCGGGCGGTGGCTCCGGACGTCCGCTACGGCGGTGGGCTGCTCGCCATCCACGCCTGCCTGGGCTGGCCGTCGCCGGTGGCCAACCCACCGGCCCCGCTGCGGGTGGACACCCGGCGGCCGTTGCTGCTGCTCAACGCGCGGCACGACGTGCGGACCGGGTATGTCTGGGCCACCCACGTCGCGGCCCAGCTGGGCCGGCACGGGCGGCTGGTGACCTACGAGGGGTCGGGCCACGGGGCGTACGGGAACACGCCGTGCACGACGGCGGTGGTCGACCGCTACCTGATCGACCTGGTGGTGCCGCCGCCCGGCACGAGCTGTCCTACGGCCTGACCAGTCCCGTGCGGTAGGCGACGACGACGAGCTGGGCGCGGTCGCGCGCGCCCAGCTTGCTCAGCAGGCGGCTGACGTACGTGCGGACGGTCGCCGGGCTCAGGTGCAGGGTGGCCGCGATGTCGTCGTTGGCCAGCCCGCGGGCCACCTCGGTCAGCACGTCGCGCTCGCGGCCGGTCAGGGCGGCCAGCGCGGCGCCGTCGACCGCGCTCGGGCCGGCTCCGACGGCGGCGTCCATGACCCGGCGGGTGACCGCCGGCGAGAGCAGAGCCTCGCCGTCGGCCACGAGCCGGACGGCGCGGCGCAGCTCGTCGGGGCCGCAGTCCTTGAGCAGGAAGCCGGCCGCACCGGCGCGGATGGCCGCGAAGACGTGCTCGTCGGTGCCGTATGTCGTCAGCGCGACCACGCGCGCCGCGGCCAGGGCGGGATCGGCCACGATGCGGCGGGTGGCCTCGATGCCGTCGCGGACCGGCATGCGCAGGTCCATCAGCACGACGTCCGGCCGCTCGGCGGCGACCAGCGCGTACGCCTCGTCGCCGTCCGCCGCCTCGCCGATCACGACCAGGCCGGGATCGCGTTCGAGCAGGGCGCGCAGGCCGGCCCGCACGAGCTCCTGGTCGTCCGCGAGCACGATCCGGACCGTCACCGCGCCCCCTCGGCCGGCAGCGTCGCCGCCACCACGAAGGTGCCGTCGGCGGCCGGACCCGCGCTCAGCTCGCCACCGAGCAGGACCGCCCGCTCGCGCATGCCGTTCAGCCCGTGCCCTCCCCCGCCGTCACCCCGACCGGCGGCCGGGCCGTCGTTCGCGACCCGGATCGCCAGCTCGGCCGGCCGGTAGCCGAGCGTCAGCCGCACCGGGCGGCCGGGCGCGTGCCGCCGGGCGTTGGTCAGCGCCTCCTGCACGATCCGGTACGCCGTGGCGTCCACCACCTGCGGCAGCGGACGCTCGCGACCCTCGACCGCCACCTCGACCGGCTGGCCGTCGATCAGGTCGTCCAGCCGGGTCAGGCTGCCGACCGGCCCGGCCCGCAACGCTCCCACGGTTCCGCGCAGCTCCCGCGCCGCCCCGCCGCTGGCCTCCCGGACGCGCTTCACCGCCGTCCGCGCGGCTTGGGTGTCGCCGTCCTCGATGGCCTCGGCGGCCACGTCGGCGTGCAGGGTCACCACCGACATGGTGTGGGCCAGCACGTCGTGCAGGTCGCGGGCCAGGGCCAGCCGCTCGTGCTGCACCTGACGCTCGGCCTCGCGCGCGGCCCGCCCGGCGACCTCGGCCCGCCACAGCCGCCGCGAGCGCACCACCTCACCGAGCAGGATCGCGGCGGCCATCACGGCCACCGTGGTCGGCAACTCGTAGCCGTACAGATAGCCGGGGTCCTCCCCGCCGAGCGACCGCGCCAGGGACGAGACCGTCACCAGGGCGGCGCCGGAACCCACGGCCCACCACAGCCGGCCCGCCTCGGTGGCCGAATAGAGCGCCGCCCCGACCGGCAGGGCGAGCCCGATCGGCGGCAACCCGAGCGCGTAGTAGCCGAGCAGCCCGGCTCCCGAGGCCAGCAGCACGGCCACCGGCCACCGGCGGCGCCCCAGCATCAGCGCGCCGAAACCCAGCGCGAACAGGTAGGCGATCGGTGGAGCGCCGCCACCACGCACGTTGACCGCGACGGCGACGCCGACCACGGCGGCGGTGGCGATGCCGAGCAGCAGATCGGTCCGTCGGCCCATGGGTTCAGCCTCTCACCGCAGCGGGGCGACCTGCCGCTTGGTCAGGCGCAGCACCAGCCAGGCGATCACCCCGAGAAAGGCACCTTGGAGGGCGTTGAAGACCAGGATGCCGAAGTAGCCGGGCAGCGGGATCGTCTCGGCCGAGTCGAGGAACGGCTGCAGCGACCAGTTGAGCAGGATCGCGGCGACCCCGTAGCTGATCCCGGCGACCGTGGTCGTCAGCACGGGCCGGGCCGGCTTGGCCAGCACCACCGCCACGATCCAGGCGAGCGAGACGAGCGCCGTCAGGACGAGCGGGCCGACCGGCTTGGCCAGCGGACCACTGTCGTACGCGCCCGCGACGCTCAGCACCGGCCGCACCAGACCGGCCAGGCCCAGCACCACGGCGAGTCGCAGATTCATGGCTCCGACGCTAGGAATCACGGCGCGCCACCGCATCCACCCGGTGTTGACGACCCCGGTCGACATCGGCCGACTCAGGTCTCCCGGCGGGCTGCGTGTGGCCACCCGGCCGTAGCCCTCGATTCCTTTCCGGGTCGTCGCCGGTCTATCCCTGCATGACGACGACAGACATCAACCGGCTGCTCTGGACCGAGCGGGCCGCCGGGGACGCGAGCCGGGCCTGGGAATCGCTGACGACCGAGCCGGTGGGGCTGACCGAGGAGGCCGGCGAGGCGGGGTTGTGGTTGCGGCCGCCGGGGGCCGACGACGCCCGCGTGGTGCTGGCCATTCACGGGGGTGGGTTCGTCAGCGGGTCGATCGCCACCCACCGCCGGATGTTCGGGCATCTGGCGCTGGCGTCCGGGCTGACCACGCTGGTGGTCGAATACGGGCTGGTGCCCGAGCACGTCTACCCGGCCCAGATCGAGCAGGTCGGCCAGGTCTATCGCGGGCTGGCCGGGCGGCGGGTGGCGCTGGCCGGGGACTCGTGCGGTGCGACGCTCGCCCTGGAGCTGGCGCTGCGCGGGCCCGTACCGGAAGGTCTGGTGCTTTTCTCGCCGTGGGCCGATCTGGCGGTGTCCGGGGCGAGTTACGACGCCGGGACCGACCCGTTCTTCACCCGCGAGCTGGTCGAGGGGCTGGCCAAGGCCTACCTCGCCGGGGCGTCGCCGGCGGCGCTGGACTTCGGCGGGCTGCCGCCGACCTGTGTGCAGGCCGGTGGGGACGAGGCGTTGCTCGACGACGCGCGGCTGCTGGCGGCGCGCTCCCCCGCCGTCGAGCTGGAAGTGTTCCCGGGGCAGCTGCACACGTTCCAGATGGCGGCCGGGCACTCACCGGTGGCCGGCGACGCCATCGCGAAGGCGGGTTCGTGGCTGCGCCGCACAATGGGCTCGTGACCGACTTCGAGGCGCAGACCGGGCAGTGGCGTCGCGAGCTGACCGCGCACTGCTACCGGATGCTGGGCTCGTGGGACGAGGCGGAGGACGTCGTCCAGGAGACGTATCTGCGCGCCTGGCGCGGCTGGGAGCAATTTCACCACCGGGCCTCGGTACGCACGTGGCTGTACCGGATCGCCACCAACGTGACGCTGTCGGCGCTGCAGGGGCGTGGCCGCCGGGCGCTGCCGTCGGGCCTCGGTGGACCGGACGGCGAGGGCACCCGGCCCGCCGAGGTCTGGATCCAGCCGTACGCCGACGATCGCGACGACCTGCGGCTGGCGCTCATCGCCGGCTTGCAGACGCTGACCCCGGGCCAGCGGGCCGTCCTGCTCCTGCGCGATGTGCTGGCGTTCCCGGCGGCCGAGGTCGGTGAGATGCTCGGCCTCACCCCGGCCGCGGTGAAGAGCGCCCTGCAACGGGCCCGCGCCCGGCTGGGCGAGGCCGCCCACCGCCCCGACGACGTGGCCGAGCCGACCAGCCCGGCCGCCCGCCGCCAGCTCGACGCCTACCTGACGGCCTTCCGCACAGCCGACATCACCGGCCTCACCGCCCTGCTGCGCCAGGACGCCAAGCTGGAGCTGATCCCGGGCCGGCGCTGGTTCGACGGCATCGAGAACTGCCTGCCGGTCTTCGCCGACGCGGTGGGCGAGCCCGGCGACTGGCAGATGGAGCCGACGGTCATGAACGGCCAGCCGGCGGCACTGGTCCACTACCGCGGCGAGCCCATGGGCACAGCCGTCCTCGACTGCCGGGTCGACGGCATCGCCGGCGTGACGGTCTTCGGCCGGCCCGTTACGCCAAACACATCGACGTAATACGATGCGTCGATGTCAGGGCTACGAATGCGGCTTGCCACAGCCGTCGTCGCGGGGGTCGCCACCACACTGACCGTCGCCGCGGCGCCGGCCGGAGCCGCCGGGACACCACCACACATCCGGGCCGGCGAGACTGTGCCGGTCTACTCCTACGAGAACGCCGTACGCGAAAGCGTCTGGGTGCAGACCACGCTGGACAACGACCTCGACGGGGTGCCGGACAAGGTGGCCGTCGACATCGTGCGGCCCCGCGAGGCGGCCGACCGGCACCTCAAGATCCCGGTCATCCTGGAGGCCTCGCCGTATTACTCGTGCTGCGGGCGCGGCAACGAGAGCGAGCTCAAGGAGTACGACGCCGACGGCACGATCACCAAGCAGCCGCTGTTCTACGACAACTACTTCGTGCCCCGGGGGTACGCGTTCGTCGCGGCCGACCTGGCCGGCACCGGCCGGTCGACCGGGTGCATGGACGTCGGCGGACGCGAGGAGGTGCTCAGCGCCAAGGCCGTCGTCGACTGGCTGAACGGGCGCGCCCGGGCCACCTACGCCGACGGGACGCCCGCGGTCGCCACCCGCTGGACCACCGGGAAGACCGGGATGATCGGCAAGTCGTGGGACGGCTCGGTGGCCAACGGGGTCGCCGCGACCGGCGTCGAGGGGCTCGAGACGATCGTGCCGATCTCGGCCATCTCCAGCTGGTACGACTACCAGCGCTACAACGGTGTGCTGCGCGCCGAGGACTACCCCGAGTTCCTGCACCAGGCGGTCAGCGGGCGGCCTGACGGAGCGTGTGACGCCACGCTGAAGGAACTCGACGAGGGCAGCGACGACGCCACCGGCGACTACAACGCGTACTGGGCCGAGCGGGACTTCCGGCCGGATGCCCGCCAGGTCAAGGCGAGCGTGCTCATCGCGCACGGCCTCAACGACACGAACGTGACGACCACGCAGTTCGCCCGGTGGTGGAGCCGGCTCAACGGGCCCAAGAAGATGTGGCTGTCCCAGCAGGGGCACGTCGACCCGTTCGACATCCGCCGCGCCGAGTGGGTCGGCCTGCTGCACAAGTGGTTCGACCGCTGGTTGCAGGGCCTGCGCAACGGCATCGACCGCGAGCCGCCGGTGACCATCGAGACAGCGCCGGGCACATGGGTGAGCGAGCGCACCTGGCCCGCCTCCGCTGCGCGGTCGGCGAAGGTCACCCTGGGTAACGGCGATGGGACGACGGGCACGCTGGGTGGCCCGTCCGGGTCCGGTTCCCGTACGTGGACCGACGCGCCCGCCCTCAGCGAGGCCGCCGCCGTGGCCGGTCCCAACACCGCCGTGCCCGGGCGGGTGGCCTTCCTGTCGGCCCCGCTGACCCGGGGCGTACGGGTCTCGGGCACCCCCTCGGTGACGCTGCGGGTGCAGGTCGACCGGCCGACCACCGAGCTCACCGCCCGGCTGGTCGACTACGGCACCGCGGCCCGGGTGAACTACCTGGGCCCCGGTGAGGGCATCCGGACGCTGACCACCGAATCCTGCTGGGGCGCCTCGACCGCGGCCGACGACGCCTGTTACCTGGACACGGCCGAGGACGTGGTGACCAGCGACCACGCGATCCTGACCCGCGGCTGGCAGGACGCCGCCCACCACGTGTCGCTGCGGTTCGTCACGCCGCTGCGGCCCGGCCGGTGGTATTCGGTGACGGTGCCGATGCAGGCGACCGATCAGCGGATCGCCGCCGGGCACGTGCTCGGCCTGATCCTGCAGGCGAGCGACGAGGAATACTCGTCCCCGCAGTCGACCGGCGCGACGATCCGGATGGACCTGCGCGGCAGCTCGCTCACGCTTCCGCTGGTCGGCCAGCTGCCTCCGGCCGGCGCGACCGCACCGGTCGTCCCGACGGCGCCCGCACCGACCACGCTGGCGCCTCCGCGATACCGGCCGCAGCTTCCCTAGTCGCCGCAAGGGGTGACCGTCACTACTGCCGCCGGTCGGCGGTGTGACGGCGCCCCTTGGCCGGCCCGGGCCGCCGACGGCAGGATCGGCGTCGTGACCATAGGCTCAGTGGCGCCGGCCGTGTCCCGCACCTCGCCCGCGGTGGCGGTGGTGCTGTCGTTCGCGGCCGGCGCCACCGACGCCTTCGCCTTCCTCCAACTGGGCGGCATCTTCACCGCCAACATGACCGGCAACCTGATCCTCGTCGGCCTGTTCCAGCGACCCGGTTACCTGACCACGCTGATCGGCGCGACCGTCGCCGTCCTGGTCTTCGCCGGGGTGGTCTGCGCCGGATTCCGGATCACGCTGTCGCGGCGGGGCCCGGAACGGGGTGCCTTCGTCCTGCTCGTCGCGGCGACGGTCGCCCAGCTCGCGGTGCTGGGCGGATACGCTGCCGCGGCCCGGCCGCCCGGGCGGCTCCTGCTGTGCGGGTTCATCGCCCTGTCGGCCGTGGCGATGGCCGGCCAGACCGTCATCGGCCGCACCATCGAGGCGAAATCCGGCGTGACGACCACCTTCGTGACCGGCACCCTGACCAGCCTCATGCAGACCCTGGCCGACGGCCGGCGCGACTTCCTGACCGTACGGGCCCTGTCGATCCTCGCCCTGGTCGCCGGAGCCCTCGGCGGTGCGCTGGCCACCGCCGCCGATCCGGTGCTGGGCGCCGCCCTGCCGCTGGTGCCCTCGGTCGCCGCGCTCGTGCTGCTGCTCCTCGGACGGCGGTCCTGAGCGCCCCGGCACCCACCGGTCAGGGAATCAGCACGAGCTTGCGGGGGCGTGCCCGGCCCGGCGCGCTCGAGCCACCAGCGCGAGCGAGACGTCCAGCGCCTCGTCGGTGCCGGCGAGGTCGACTGCGGCGCTGCGCGGTGCGGCGCCATCAGGCCGACCCCGCCGGACCCGCCGTGGACGCATCACTACCGCAGTGCCTCGTCGCGGCTCCGGCGCAAGCGGGCCAGAGCCAGCCCGCCGAGGCCCGCCGCGATCAGGCCGAAGGCCAGGGCCGCCCAGCCGCCCACCACCCCGCTGCCGCTGCCCGGTCCACCGTCGGCCACGGCGATCACGACAGCGCCGGCCAGGGCGCCGATGGTTCCCGCGGTCAGGGCGGCCGCGGCCCGGCGCCGGCCGCCGGGCCGGGCCAGTGCGGACGCTCCGAGGGCAACGCCGGCGACGGCCAGCAGTGCGGCGGTGGTGGCCAGGAGGCGGCCACCGGTGAGGGCGTAGGACGCGGCGAGCAACATGGTGAAACCCCTTCCCGGGCAACGTGTGTCGATCCTGACTGCCGGAGGGGCCGGTCCACATCGTGCGGCTGTGGACAGTCGGGCTACTGCGTCCGTGGTAGCCGAGGTTGCTCCGCTCGCAGGACTCGCCCACCGGGCCGGGCGAGTTATGGTGCCCGCATGGGCCGGATGAGCGTCCACCTCCGCGACGCCGCCCTCGCGGCCGGGGTGGCGGTGGTGCTGCTGTTCGACGGGCTCTCCGGGCCGCGGACCGGCACCGCCGCGATCGGCTCGGTGCTGCTGGTGGCGAGTGGTCTGGCGCTGGCCGGGCGCCGCGATCGGCCCGTTGCCGTCCTGGTCTTCACCGGGCTGTGCGCGGTGGGTTATCGGGCGGCCGGCTTCGAGGTGTTCGCGGTGGCCTATCTGGTGGCCGTGTATTCGGCCGTCCGGGCCGGTCGCCGGGTCGCGGTCCTGGTCACCAGCGTGGCCGTCCTGGTCACGCTGCCCGGCGCGGCGGCGTTCTCCGGGGTCGCGAGCCCGGGCGGGACCATCGACCAGGTCCGCGGTGTGCTCGAACTGGCCTGGTTGATCGCGGCCGCGGCCGCCGGGGAGGCGTTGCGGCAGGCCGAGCGGAGGGCGGACGAGGCGGAGCGGACGCGGGAGGAGATCGCGCTGCGCCGGGCCGGGGAGGAACGCCTGCACCTCGCGCGGGAGCTGCACGACTCGCTCACCCATCAGATCTCGGTCATCAAGGTGCACGCCGAGGCCGCCGTGCATGTCGCCCAGCGCCGCGGTGAGCCGGTCCCGGAGGCGTTGCTGGCCATCCGGGAGGCCGGGCGGGAGGCGTCGCGGGAGCTCCGGGCCACCCTGGAGGCGTTGCGGGACGACGACAGTGCCCCGCCGCGCGGGCTCGACCACGTCCCCGATCTCGTCCGGCAGGTCTGCACGACCGGGCTGGCGGCGACGCTCACGGTCGAGGGCCGCCGTCCCGAGCTGCCGACCGCGGTCGACCGGACCGCCTACCGGATCGTGCAGGAGTCGCTGACCAACGTGACCCGGCACGCCGCGGCCGCGACCGCGTCGGTCCGGATCGGCTACCGGCCGGGCGAGGTGTCCATCCAGGTCGACGACGACGGCACGGCGGCGGCCGACGCCGCCCCGGTGCCCGGTGCGGGATTGCTGGGCATGCGCGAGCGGGTGGGCGCGCTCGGCGGCCGGCTGCGGGCCGGTGGTCGCGCCGGGGGTGGGTTCACCGTGCGGGCCGAGCTGCCGGTGGACCGTACGGGATGATCCGCGTCCTGCTGGTCGACGACCAGCCGCTGATCCGCAGCGGGTTCCGCGCGATGCTCGACGCCGAGCGGGACATCGAGGTGGTGGCCGAGGCGGGCGACGGTGACGAGGGCGTGGCGCTGGCCCGGGCCCATCGGCCGGACGTGGCGCTCATGGACATCCGGATGCCGCACGTCGACGGGATCGAGGCGACCCGGCGCATCGCGGCCGACCCGGAGCTGGCCGGGGTGCACGTCGTCGTCCTGACCAACTACGGGCTCGACGAGTACGTCTTCCACGCCCTGCGGGCCGGTGCCGCCGGCTTCCTGGTCAAGGACGTCGAGCCCGAGGACTTCCTGCACGCGCTCCGGGTGGCCGCGCGCGGTGACGCCCTGCTCGCGCCGTCGATCACCCGCAAGCTCATCGACCGTTACGTGGCCGAGCCGCCGCGCCCCAGCGGGGTGGCGCTCGGCGAGCTCACCAACCGGGAACGCGAGGCCGTGATCCTGGCCGCCCGTGGCCTGTCCAACGACGAGATCGCCGCGCGCATGGTGATCAGCCCGGTGACCGCCAAGACCCATCTCAACCGGGCGATGACCAAGCTGCACGCCCGGGACCGGGCGCAGCTGGTGATCCGGGCCTACGAATCCGGGCTGGTGGCGCCGCGCAGCGAGGTGTAGAGCCCGACGTGCCGGCGGGCGGCGGCAGCCCAGGTGTGGGCGGCGGCCAGCGCACGGCCCGCGGCGCGGCGGTCCGGGTCGGGTTCCTTGACCGCGCGGGTCAGGGCCGCGGCCAGCGAGGCCGCGTCGCTGCCGTAGGTGACCGCGGAGCCGAAGACCTCCCGCAGGACGGGCAGGTCGCGCACGACGACCGGGACGCCGGCGGCCAGCGCCTCCATGGCGGCCAGCCCGAAACCCTCCTTGGTGGACGGGAAGGCGAAGGCCGAGGCGCCCGCCATCAGCGACGGCAGGAACGCGTGGTCGACCGGGCCGAGGACCGTCGGAGCGACGTCGAGCGAGGCCGCCTGAGCATCCCATTGGGCGCGGTAGTCGCGGTAGTCGAAGAGCGTCTCGCCGCCGGCTATCACCAGGCGCAGGCCGGGCAGGGAACGGCGCATCCGGGCGTAGGCGGCGAGCAGGTCGAGCGAACCCTTGCGGGGCTCGATGCCGCCGACCGACAGCAGATAGGGGTGGTCGGCCACGTGCGGGACAGCCGAGGCGAAGCGCTCGTGGTCGACGCCGTTGGGGATGACCGTCGCGGTCAGGCCCCACCCGGCGTGGAGCTCGGCGGCGACGGCCGAGGAGACACAGACATGGGCGTACGGGCGGACGATCGCCCGTTCGTGACAGGCGACCAGCTCGGGGGTCGTGAACTGGTCGAGATGGTGGACGGTGCGCACACAACGATCCACCGCGTTGGCGCTGATGCAGTCCTGGGCGTGCACCACGTCGTACGCGGAAGGGGTGAAAGCCTGTCGCAGCAAGGCGATGGAGCGCTGGATCCGCTCGCCCACGCCCTCGCCGGGGGCCTCGGGGAAGGGGACGACGGCCAGGTGCACGCGCGGGTCGACCGGCCGGAAGAAGCCGCCGCCCCGGCCGAGTGTCCACACTGTCACGTCGTGCCCGAGGGCGGCCAGGGCCTCGGCCAGGCCGAGCGTGTGCACGACGCCACCGCGCGGCCGGGTCGAGTAGGTCAGCAGGGCGATCCTCACCGGTAGGCTCCCGGGCGCAACTCGGCGAGGTGGTTGAGCACCCGGCGGGCGCCGGCGATCTCCAGCGCGACGTCGAGCTCGGCCACCGCCAGGCCCGCCTTGGCCCACGTACGGGCGAGGACGTTGCCGGCCGGGCCGACCACCTTGGCCTGGCCCAGGAACCGCAGGCCACCCGCCGCGCCGGTCTGGTTCGACGACACCACGACGATCTGGTTCTCGGCCGCGCGGGCGCAGTCGTACAGGTCGAACAGGCGCGACTGCCGGTCCTGCGACATCTTGGGGGCGGCGTTGGTGATGCTGGCCGGCCACGCGGACAGGCAGGCGACGATCTCGGCGCCGTCGACGGCCAGCGTGCGCGCCGACTCGGGGAACGTCTTGTCGTAGTCGATGAGCATGCCGATCCGTCCCACCGGGGTGTCGAACGCGGCGAACGACTCCCCGGCGCAGTAGGCGATGCTCTCGGCCGCCGGCAGGTGCACCTTGCGGTGGCGGCCGAGCACGCCGTCGCCGGTCAGGCAGACCGCGGCGTTGTAGCGGTCGGGGCCGTCCGCCTCGCAATAGCCGACGCAGACGACGATGTCGCCGGCGGCCGCGGCGATCCGCCGGAAGAGCAGATCGTCCGGCTCGAGCGCGGGCGGGAAGGCGGACGGGTCGGGGTGGCGCAGGTCGGCCAGGTAACCGCCGAGCGCGGCGTCGGGCAGCACGAGCAGGGCGGCCCCGGCCACGCGGGCGTCGTCGATCAGCTTGCCGATCCGGCCCAGGTCGTGCTCGAGGTTCCGGCCGAAATGGGCCGCGGCGGCGGCGATCCGGGTGACAGTCATCCGGCGTAGGCGGCCGGTCGGCGGTCTCGGAGATGTCCCATGTAGCGGCGGGCCGCGGTCAGCGAGCCGGCCACGTCGACGGTGGCGACGGCCATGCCGGGAGCACAGCCCGTCGTGGCCAGGACGTCACCGCCGGGATCGACGATCTTGGCGCTGCACACGAAGCGCAACGAGCCGAAGTGCCCGGCCTGGTTGGCCGAGATCCACACGACCTGGTTCTCCAGCGCCCGGGCCCGGTCGAACAGGTCGAAGCGCCGCGTCCACCGGTCGTCGGCCAGGTCGTCGGGCGCGTCGGTCCGGCTGCCGGGCCAGGCCGAGACGCACACGATGATCTCGGCCCCGTCGAGCGCCAGTGACCGCGCCGACTCCGGGAACGCCTTGTCGTAGCAGATCATCAGCCCGAGCCGGCCCACGGGCGTGTCGAACGCGGTGAACGAGTCGCCGGACGAGTAGCTCGCATCCTCGCGCAGCGGCTGGTGCACCTTGCGGTGGTTGCCGAGCACCCGGCCCTCACCGACGCAGACGACGCTGTTGTAGCGGGTGCCGTCCCCGGCGTCCTCGCAATAGCCCGCGCACACCACCATGTCGCCGGCGAGGCCGATGAGGCGGGCGATCTCGGGCCCGTCGAGACGCAGCGCCGGCGGCAGCTCGGCCTGCCCGTTCAGGTCGGCCAGATAGCCGCCCAGGCACGCCTCGGGCAGGGCCAGCAGACGTACGCCGTCGGCGCGGGCCGCCGCCACCAGCTTCTCGACGCGCGCGAAGTCGTCCTCGAGATCACGGTCGAAAGCCTCCGCGACCGCCGCCACCCTGATCATGATGTGCCTCCGTTGCCGTCGCTCATGTTGCCGCTCCCATCCCGGTGACCGCGCCGGCCAGCGCCGGGGTCAGCTCGCCGTCCGGCCACCGCAGGCTCACGCCCTGGCCGGCCACCAGTTCGCCGCACTCCGCGGTCACCGCCGGGCCGGCCGGCGCCGGCGCCTGCGGGCCGGTCGTGAGCATCGCGAAGCCGGGGAAGCAGGTCAGCCAGTCGCCCATCGTCGCGGCGGACGGACGGGGCACTGAAGCCACGTCCAGCACGGCTCCGCAGCCACCGGCCTCGGCCAGCATGCCGAGCGTCCCGGCGATCCCGGCCATCGACACGTCCTTGGCCGCCGCCGGCCGCGCCGCCGCCACGTAACCCTGCATCAGCCGCAGCTCGGCGGCGGTCCGCCGGCTGGTCGAGTCCCACTGCCGCCCGTGATAGCCGGGTCGCCAGCCACCGCCGAGGTCGGCCGTGAGCCGTACGCGATGACCAGGCCGCCCACCCCCGCCGGGCACCGGGTCCGACGTCCGGCCGAGCGCCGTGGCCGACAGTGCGGCCGGCACCCCGAGCTGGGTGTGACCGCCCAGGACCGGGATCCCGTACGCCTCGGCGGCCCGCCGCAGACCGGCCAGCACCCGCGCCGCGAAGCCGGCGTCGCGGGCCCCGATCGCGTTGAGTAGCCCGACCGGGGTGGCGCCCATCGCCGCCAGATCGTTCACATTGACCAGGACCGCGCACCAACCGGCCCAGTCCGGATCACGCTCGACCATCGACGGCAGGATCGCGTCACAGGCCGCGATGAGATCCGACCCGGGTACGGGGGCGCCGTCGTCCCCGACGAAGCCGGCGCCACCCGGGTCGAGCCCGTCGAGCAACGCGCCCAGCGGGTTCTTGGTCGCCGCGGCCAGGGCGGCGATCCGCCCGATCGGCCACCGCATCAGGTGGTGCGGCCGCCCGGCCACGGTCACCGGACGCACCGGCTGCCAGCCCAGCCGCTCGAACATGCGCCGGAACCGCGTCTGCACGGTCGCGTCGAAGCGCAGCGCGCCCGCTTGTTCGGCCGCGGCGCACGCGGCCCGCACGAGCGCGGGCCCGATCCGTTGCGCACCGCGCACAGCCGGGTCGACCACGAGTCGGCCGCCCTGCCACCACCCGATGTCGGGACCGTCCACGGCCGGCCCCAACCGCACGCCGCCGAGCAAGGCGCCGCTCGGGTCGCGCGCTTCGAGCACCATCGTGCGCGGGTCGTGGTCCCGGTCATCCACATCGCTCACCGCGAACAGTTCCTGCTCGCGGACGAACACTTGCTGGCGCAGTCGACGGTATTCACGGTGCGAACGCGCGGGCTCGATCAAGAATCGTGGCGACCCGAGCAATGCCGGAACGAGATCAGTCATGCCCCACCCCTGTCAGCCGGCCATGCGCGCGTTCGCTCATCCGCCGGCCGCCTGGAGTACGCCGCACGCTCCGCAGGCGGCGCAGCCGGCCTTCTGGTCGCCGCCGAGCATTCCGGCCTCGCGCAGCAACGCGGCGACCCGGGCCGACACGTCCCGCACCAGCGACGGGGCCGGACCGGCGACGCCGTCGCGGCGGGCGAGCGTGCCCGCCATCGGCCGGAACGGCACGACGAACGGGTAGACCCCGCGGGCGATCAACCGGCGGCACCCCTCGACCAGCTCGTCCGGGTCCTCGCCGAGCCCGATCAGCAGGTAGGTCGAGACCTGGTTGCGGCCGAACACCTCGACCGCGCGGTCCCACGCCGCCTCGTACTCGGCCATCGGGACCGATCCCTTGCCGGGCATCCACGTCCGGCGGATCTCGTCGTCGAGCGCCTCCGCGTGGATGCCGATCGACACCGCGCCGGCGTCGCGCAGTTCCTGGATGACGGTGAGGTCGCCGGGCGGCTCGATCTGCACCTGGATCGGCAGACCGGGCGTCCGCCGCAGCACCGCGCGCACCGAGCGCACCAGATTTCGCGCGCCCCGATCCGGGCCGGCCGTCGTCCCGGTCGTCATGACCATCTGGCGCACCCCGTCGAGTCGTACGGCCGCCTCGGCCACCTCGGCCAGTTGCGCCGGCGTCTTGGCGGCCACCGTCGCCCCGGCGCGAAGCGACTCCTCGATCGTGCAGAAGCGGCAGCGCTCCTCTTCGGCGTACCGGATGCACGTCTGCACGACCGTGGTCGCCAGCACGTCCTGGCCGTGCAGACGCGCGATCTGCTCGTACGGAACGCCGTCGGCTGTGGACAAGTCGTAGAACTTCGGCCGGTGCACGACCGACAACGACAGCCCGGTGTCCGACTCGCCCAGCCACAGCTTGTTGTCCCGGACCTCATAGGGACTCTGCGGGTTGATCGGCAGAGCGGCGTTGCCACCGTCGATCACCAGGTGGCCGTCGTCGCTGGGACCGGCCCCCGCCGGGCGGCGCACGGGAGTGGGCACCCGCACGCCGCGCACGGCGAGATCCGATCGGACGTCGATACTCATGTCAGAGCTGGTAGGTGGAGTTGATGATCGCGCCCTTGCGGGCGTAGTGGATCAGCGCGTCCTGCACGTCGAGCGGGTGGGTCGGGATGACCCCCTCGATCAGGTCCTCCTCGCGGGCGCCGTGCAGCGAGAGCCCGAAGCGGCAGCAGTACACCTTGCCGCCCTCGGCCATGAACGTCTTCAGCGAGTTGTTGATGTTGTGCTCGCCGGGGAACGCGCTGGTGCCGGTGGTCGGGAAGCCCCGGGTGGCCAGGCAGTTGAGCGAGCCCGGCCCGTAGAAGTAGATGGCCGCCTCGAATCCCTTGCGCAGAGCCCGGGTGGCCTGCAGGACGGCGACGAAGCTGACCGACGACTCGTGGGCGATGCCGTGCACGAGCGTGAAGTAGCTCTGCCCCTCCTCGGCCTTGTAGTCGGGGAAGACCTTGGTGCCGCCGTAGATGCTGGAACCCTCGGACAGGGCGGGGTGCGGGATCTCGTTGAGGCTCTTCTGCTCGAGGTCGGTCAGGTCGGTCATCGTGGCTCCTTGAGAAGGGGGAATCGGTGAGCAGGGGGCAACTTCAGCCGTACAGGCGGTCGAAATTGGTCGTGAAGACGGCTTCGCCGAGCTCGCGCCCGGCGGCCGCGGCTTGGAGGCGGGCCAGTTCGCCGGCGTGGTCGCCCCACGGCTCGTCGCTGGCGAACAGGACACGGTCGGCGCCGAGGCCCCGATGGTCGATCTCCTGGGCCAGCCAGCGCGGGGCGAAGCCGATCGCCCACGACAGGTCGGTGTAGACCTGCTTGCCGGCGGCGATCCAGTCGAAGAAGCGGCCGCCGATCAGCTTGATGTGGCCGCTCATCCCGCCGCCGAAGTGCACCAGGTGGATCTTCACGTCGTCGCCGTGCCGGTCGACCAGCCGGCCGACCTGGTCGATGTCGGAGGCGGCGCCGGGTGAGGTGTGCACGTGGACCACGAGGTCGTGCTCGCGGGCGGCGGCGAAGATCGGGTCGAGGCCGGGGTCATCGATGCTGCCGCCCAGCAGGAAACTGATCTTGAGGGCCCGTACGCCGGGCTCGGCCACGTTCTTCAAGGCGGCCGCCGTTCTCTCCCGGTCGGATTCGCGCGCGGAGACCCACAGGCCGCAGCGGATGCGGTCGTCGCGCTGGGCCGCTTCGAGAACGAGGTCGTTGAAGCCGAAGGCCACGTCGGGATCGGGGACGCCGTAGTTGGGCAGGATGAGGGCGCGTTCGGTGCCTTCCCGGTCGAGGTCCTTGATCAGGTCGTCGATCGTGGCCCGCGCGGTCACGTCCGGGCTGACCGGCGGCCCGCCATAGAACGGAAAGGCCGGCAGAACCCCCAGATGCCGATGAGCATCACTGGTCCTGGTCCTGGTCCTGGTCATGCGGCCCACTCAAGGTCGGGGTAGGTCTCCGTGGGGGTGCCGGCGAGCCAGCTCACGCCCTCGGTCACCTGGCGGCGGCGGGCCCGGCTGAGCTGCCCGGCCAGGTGCTCGGCGTCGCGGGCCACGCCGGCGAAGCGGCCCGAACCCCAGGTGTGCTGCCACGGCAGGCCGAGGAAGTAGAGCCCGGGACAGCTGGTGACCCCGCGGTCGTGCGTCGGATAGCCCCGGCCGTCGAAGACCGGCACCTCGATCCACCGGTGATCGCGGTGGAACCCGGTCGCCCAGACGACGGCCGCCACGTCCCGCAGCGGAAGATCACGCGGCACGCCGGGCGTCCACACCGGCTCGTACCGCTTCTCCGCCGGCGCCTCGAGGCCCCTGCGCTCGAGGTACGCGTCGATGGCGTCCTTGATGCCCTCGGCGACAGCATCCGCGTTGTCCAGGTTCTTCGCCAGGTCGTCACCGAACGTCGCGGTCGCCCCATCGACGGTGCGCAACCGGCCGTACAACTGCATACCCTGCGTCGCGAACAGCCGCAGGTCGATGTCCCGCCCGCCGCCGCGCCCGGTCATGTAGTGGTTGGCCCGCAGCCGCACCTCGTCCGCGTCCCCGAACTCGTGCACGCTCTTGTCGTAGTGACCCATCTCCTCGAGCCAGGCCAGCGTGTCCCGTCCGCGATAGCGCCGGGCGGCCCGCGGCGCACTGCCGACCGCGAGATGCACCCGCCGCCCGGCCAGGTGCAGGTCCTCGGCGATCTGGCAGCCCGACTGCCCGGTCCCGACGACCAGCACGTCACCGTCCGGCAGCTGCCCGGCGTGGCGATACTGCGACGAGTGCACCTGCACGACGTGCTGCGGGAACTTCTCGGCCAGCCGCGGCATCGCCGGCCGGTGATAGCCGCCGGTCGCGATCACCACCTGGTCGGCGGTCACCGGGCCATCGCTGGTGAGCAGATCGAAAGCGTTCCCGGTACGGCGGAGCCGGCTCACCTCCACTCCCTCGCGCAGCGGCGGGTCGAACCCGGCCGCGTACTTCTCCAGGAACGTCACCACCTCGGCGCCGGCCATGAAGCCGTCCGGGTCGTCGCCGCTGTAGGCGTAGCCCGGGAGCCGGCACTGCCAGTTCGGCGTGACCAGGCAGAACGAGTCCCACCGCCGGTCGCGCCACTCGTGCCCGACCCGGTCCCGCTCGAAGACCACGTGGTCGGTACCACTCTGCCGCAGGTGCCAGCTCATGCTCAGCCCGGCCTGCCCACCGCCGATGACCGCGACACCGACGTGCTGCTTGCTCACGGCTCGATCCCTTCGACCAGGACGTCACCGGCCGGCTGGGTGGCCGCTCGGGCCTCCACCGAGGCGAGGCTCCGAGCCGCGTTGCCGCACGGGAACCCGTACGCCCGGCGCACCCGCTCGCTCGCCTCGGTCAGCGCGGTCCGGCTGGTCGCGACGAAGTCGCCGACCGCCATCCGCTGCCCCGCCGAGAAGAAGTCCTCGACCACGGTCGAGGGTGAGTAGATCCGTTGCGCTCCGCCGTCCGGCCAGCGCACCAACACATACCGTTCCGGCATCGCGAACCCCTCCACCGGCCCGTCCGCCCAGGTAGAGCGGCTGGTGATGGCTCTCAGTCAAGGAACCGCGGGTTTCGCCGCAGTTTCCCCCGGAACAATCCGCCGTTAGAAAGAGCTCACCGGCGAGGGCGGATGTCGGCTCTGTTTCCGGCGCGCTGCCACCACCGGCTTGGACGGCTGATCACCGACGCCCTAGCGTGGGGCGAATGTCCCCCCACCTGCCCGACCCGGCCGGCGCCGGCTCCCTCGACGAGCTGGTCGAGCGGCTGCGCCTGCTCAAGATCTGGGGCGGCGATCCGTCGTACGAGATCATCAAGCACCGGGTCGACGAGAGCCGGCCGGCGAGTGAGCACGCGCGGCGCTCGACCATCGCCAACGCCTTCCAGCCCGGGCGGCGGCGGATGAACACCGACCTGGTCCTGGCCGTGGTGCGGGCGCTGCACCCCGACGAGGGGTATGTGGACCAGTGGCGCCAGGCCCTGCGGGTCGTCGCCGGCGAGATCGAGGCCGTGTCGCAGGTGCGGGTCCACGGGAGCCTGCCGCCCGACGTGGCCGGGTTCACCGGGCGCGTCGGTGAGCTGGACCGGCTGCTGCTCGCCGCCCGCGCCGGGGCCCACGTGGTGATCTCGGCGATCGAGGGGATGGCCGGTGTCGGCAAGACCCAGCTCGCCGTGCACGCCGCGCACCGGCTGCACGAGCTCGATCCGTTCGACCGGGTGTTGTTCGTCAACCTGCGCGGGTTCCACCCCGACGACGCCCAGCCACCGGCCGACCCCACGGCCGTCCTCGACGGGTTCCTGCGCCTGCTCGACGTGCCCGGCAACCGCATCCCGCACGGGCTCGACGCGCTGACCGCCGCCTACCACCATCAGCTGGCCGACCGGCGGGTCCTGGTCGTGCTCGACAACGCCGCCACCGCCGAGCAGGTCCGGCCGCTGCTGCCGAGCTCGCCCGGCAGCCTGGCCCTGGTCACCAGCCGTCGGCGCCTGACGGGTCTGCCCGCGGTGACCCACCTGCCGGTCGACGTGTTCACCGCCGAGGAGGCGGTGAGCTTCCTGGCCGCGGCCGTCCCCCGGGGTGCCGCTCGGCTCCGACCCCCGGGCGGCGGCGGTGATCGCCGAGCGCTGCGGCCGGCTGCCCCTGGCCCTGAGCCTGATCGCCGGGCACATCGCCCACACCCCGGGCTGGACGCTGACCGACCACGCCGACCGGCTCGACGAGCGCCACCGCGATCGGCGGCTCGACTCCGGCGTGGAGGTCGCCCTCGACCTGTCCTACCGGCATCTGCGCCCGGGGCCGCAACGTGCTCTCCGTCTGGCCGCGCTCCACCCCGGGCAGGACTTCGACCCGTACGCCGTGGCCGCGCTGACCGACGCCGACCTGACCACAGCCCGGGCCTGGCTGGACGACCTGCGCACCAACCACCTGCTCCAGGACTCCGCGCCCGGCCGGCACACGCTGCACGACCTGGTCCGGGACTACGCGGCGGGCCGGGCGGAGGATCAGGACCGGCCCACCGAGCGGCGCGCGGCGCTGACCCGCCTGTTCGACCACTGTGTGGCCACGGCCGCGGCCGCCATGGACGCCCTGCACCCGGTCGAGGACACCGAGCTGCGCGCCCGCATCCCGGCGCCCGCCACGCCCACCCCCGACCTCACCGATCCGGCGGCCGCGCTCACCTGGCTCGACACCGAACGACCGACCCTGGTCGCCGTGGCCGCCCACACCGCCACCCACGGCTGGCCGGAGCACACCTCGTTGCTCGCCCGCACCCTGGCCCGCTACCTCGGAGGCGGCCACCACAACGACGCCCTGATCGTGAACACCCACGCCTACCGGGCCACCCGTCGCAGCGAGGACATCGCGGGCCAGGCGCACGCCCTGAGCGGCATCGGCGTCGCGCACCTGCGCCAGGCCCGGGCCGACGACGCGGCCGGCTACTTCCGGCAGGCCCTGGCCCTGTTCCGCCAGGTCGGTGACCCGGCCGGGCAGTCCCGCGTGCTGTTCAACCTCGGTCTGCTCGAGGAACGGTCGGGCCGCTACCCGGCGGCGATCGACTACAAGCAGCAGGCCCTGGCGCTCGACCGGGCGGCCGGCAACCGGGTCGGTGAGGCCATCGACCTGGTCGGGCTGGCCTCGCTGCTGGAACTGGCGGGGCGGATCACCGACGCCGCCGAGGCCTACCAGGAGGCGCTGGTCGTGTCGCGGGCGGCCGGTGACCGGCGCAGCGAGGGCTACGCGCTGAACGGGCTGGGTGAGATCGACGTGCACGCGGGCCGATACCACGAAGCGGCCGGCCACCTGGAGCAGGCGTTGTCGCTGTACCGGCAGGAGGGAAACCGCAGCGCCGAGGCGGGTGCGCTGGAAAGCCTCGGCGTGCTGCACGTCCGGCTCGGCGAGGTCGACCGGGCCGTCGGCCACTACCAGGAGTCGCTGGCCATCTTCCGCGAGATCGGCAACCAGGACAACGAGGCCTGGCTGCTCAACAGCCTGGGCGAGGCCGCCCGCCCGGACCGGACCCACCACGCGGCCGCCCTGGCCATCGCCGAAGCCGTCGGCAACCGCCGTCAGCAGGCGCGGGCGCACACCGGGCTGGGACACGCGCACCACGACGCGGGCGAGCCGGCCGCGGCTCGCGAGCACTACGAGCAGGCGCTGGTCCTCTACACCGACCTCGGTGTTCCCGAGGCCGACGAGGTCCGGGGCTTCCTGGACGCCCTGCCGTCACAGGCCGCGATCTGATCAGATGTCGACGCTGGCGAACTGCTTGCCCGAGGTGTTGACCACCCGGACCGAGCGGACGTCATCGGGGGCGATCAGCGCGCTGCCGTTCAGCGTGGTGCCGCCGACCTCGCCCGCCGGGGAGACCAGCCAGCTGCCGGCCTGCGCCACGTAACCGTCCCGGGCGACCACCTCGAGGACGCAGCGTTCCCCGGCCGGGATGCCGGAGACCGCGGCGTTGACCCGCACCCAGCCGGCCGCGGGAGCCACCGCGACGGTCATCCGGGCGCCGGTGCCGGCATCGACGGTGGTGGCCGTGCGCGTGCCGGGGACGGTCGTGGGCTCGGTGGACGCGGTCACGGTGGGCTGAGCGAGCTGGTTGTCCGGGGCGGTGCTGCGCCCGGCCAGGATGCCGCCGCCGATGGCCGCGGCGACCAGCACCGCCGCGGCGGCCGAGACCAATCCCGTACGGCGGCGACGGTGCGAGCCCGACTCGGTGCGGACCTGGCGCAGAGTGCGCTGCAGCAACAGGTCACCGCCGTCGGGCGGGCCCTCGAGCAGCATCGGCTCGGGGATGGCGACCAGGGCGTCGCTCCACTCGCGCAGGGAGTCGACCTCCGTACGGCAGTCGGCGCAGCCGGAAAGGTGATCGTCGACCGCCTGGCGCTGCTCGGGAGTCAGCGTGTCGAGGAGGTAGCCGGCGATGTCGGCGTGCTCGGGCGTGGTCATGGGGCGGTCCGTCCCGTCGCGGTGTCGTCGCACGCCTGCCCCTGGTTGAGGCAGTTCACGACGCGGACCATCCGCGCCTCGGGCATCAGGTTGACCAGGAACCCGTGGTCGGTGGCGGGGTCGTGATCCTGGTCGTCGAAGGCGTCGATCAGGTAGCGGGTGCCGTGCGGGACGGCGTAGGTCATCGTGATCTGCAGGCGCGGGATCGCGAAGGTGCCGACCGGGCAGCCGCCCCCGGTGATCGGGAAGACGACGTGCTCCCGGTGCTTCGCGCTGTCCAGCTGGCGGCCGTCCCAGCAGCTCGGGAAGTCGAAGATCCGCACGACGGCGGCACCGTCGTCGCAGATCGGGTACTTCATGGTCTGCCTCTCGAGCGTGTTGGAGCAGGTCCAGCGGGCGCGGGCCTGAGCGCCGCCGTTGGTGTGAGCGTAGGCGTCACCGACGGTCACCCGCAGCAGTCGCGGCATCGGAAGCACCGGACCACGCGGATTGCCGTAGTACTTCATGGTCACCGAGGCGGGCACCTGGGGCGAGCCACCGTGTTCATTGTGCCCCGGCTCCGCAAGGCGCAGCACGGCCCAGAAATAGGTCGAGGCGTCGCCGTTGGAGCAGGTGGTCGGCTGACCGGCCAGGTCGGCCACGGTCGAGAGGTCCCGCACCCCGAGGTTGCCGACGTAGTCGTGCAGGTGGTGCGGCGGCCCCGGCTTGCCCGGGGTGACCACGATGTTGGCAGTGTTGCGGTGGCCCCGCTCGTTGCGGCCGCAGTTCCAGGCGTACGACCCGGTGGACGCCCCCGCGACCGGCGCGGCCGCCGACGGCACGGCCTCGGCGCCGGCCATCGTCGTGTAGTAAGGACCCCACGAGTTCCCGGCGAAGTGGACAGCGACCGCCGCGACCAGCACGAGCGCGGTCAGCAACGCTTCGAGAGCGACCACGAACCGCTTCGCCGAAGCCATCGACATACCTCGACGATACCCAGCCCGGGCGTCTGCGTGTGGCCATCACCCGACAGCACCGATGGTCGGGCTCATCCGTATGCGCCGTGGCCATCAGGGCGATGAAGGTGCCATTCCGTCTCATGGGGACACGGAACCATCAACGGCGGCCGACGGGAAGGCCCTGTGGACAGACGCCATCGGCCCGGTTGGACTGTGGATAACTTCGATCGCCCGAGGGCGGAAATCGCTAACGTCGCGGCCATGCATCCCGACCCCACGAACAGGGAATATCCGTCACCCGATCGATGGACAGCGGTGAGCCGGCCGGCCGGCCGTCGTGCGGATGCGGCCTGCATCACGCCGGCGACGATCATCCTCGATGGCTCGCGGACCTGCGAAAGCTTGCTCGAGCCACTCCCCCACGCGGCGATCCGCGGCCGACCGGGCGGGCGGTGGGCCCCGTCCCGGCCGCTGTAGACCCATGACGTACGCGCATCCCGCCCCGCCCGAGGAGGTTGCCGTCATGGGGGCGCCCGAGTCCGTCCCGGCCACCGAGCCACCCGCCGTCCGTCCACCGCCGACCCTGCCTTCGCCGCGCGCCGGGGACGATCCGCCGCAGGACGCCGCCGAGCCGGCCGGACCTCCGGACCGGACCACTGGCGCCGCCGTTACTGCCTCCGGTCGCCTGCCAGCCGACAGCATCACCCCGGCCGACGGCATCGCATCACCCGGCAACCCCGCGTCGCCCAGCGGGATCGTCTCGACCGGCGACATTGCGTTGTCCGGCGGCATCGCATCGCCCGGCGGCGTCGTCTCGACCGGCGGCGTCGCGTCGCTCGGGGCTCGGTTGCGCAGCTCTCAAGGCGGGGCGCCGGCTGGGGAGCCGACGACCGGCGTGCCGAGACAGCGGGAGCAGGCCGCGCCGCCCGACGACCTTGGCGCTGCCCTGGAGGCGCTCGGTGACCGGAATCCAGCGGCCGCGCAGCTGCTGTGCCTCTGTTCGGTGCTGCACCGCGCCCCGGTGCCGGTCGACGTTTTCACGCGGTCGCTCGACCGGTTGCCCCGGCCGCTCGGCGGGGTGGCCCGGATCCAGTTCAACGGGCTGGTCGCGGCTCTGGTCGAGCGCGGGCTGGCGCAGCGCAACGCCGGTGGGTTGCGGGTGCCCGACCCGGTGCGCGAGGCGGTCCGTGACGATCTGGGCGAGGCGGCGGGAGCGGTCTGCCGGGCGTACGCGGGTGCTCTGGTCGCCGCGGCCGTTCCCGAGGACGTGTCCGAGCCGTCGGTGTGGCCACGCTGGGCCGCACTCGCGCCGCACCTGATCGCGTCGGGCGCGGCCCGCAGTCACGACGCCGCGCTCCGGGCGGCGGCCTGCCAACTGGTGGTGAGCCTGTTGCACCGGGGCAAGGCCCGCCCGGCCCGCACGATCGCCACCGAGCTGCACCGGGGCTGGCGCGAGGTGCTCGGCCCCGACCACCCGGACACGCTGCGCTGCGCCCACGAGCTGGCCCGGTCCCTGGTCGCCGCCGGCGCCCTGATGCCCGCCCGCAAGCTGCTCGACGACACGGTCGACCGACTGGTCGCCGGTCTGGGCAGCGGACATCCGCAAACCCGGCTCGCCGCCGAGACCCGCCGCGGTGTGCTGCTCCGCATGGGCGGCATGCCCCGCCCCGACGGCGCCCGCGCCAAGGCCGCCCACCGCCGCCGAAAACAGTCGTGAAACACCGCATCCGGGCCACCGCCGAGCGGCTACCAAACCAGGCGGCACGGGCGGTCGGCGCAAATGCCGAGCGCAAGCAAGCCGGGGGTCAACGCGAGCTGAGGCAGCGACACGAGCTGAGGCAGCGACACGAGCTGAGGCAGCGACACGAGCGACCGGCAACCCGAGCCAGCCGCCAACCCGAGCCCACCCGGCAACCCGAGCGACCCGCCAACCCGAGCTGACCCCGGCAACGTGAGCTGAGCAGGCAGATCAGCCCGGCGGGACCGGACGGAGCGGCTCGGGGGTGATTTCGCGGCGCAGCCAGAGGGCGGCGGCGCCGCCGGCCGGGAGGAGGAGCCAGCAGGAGATGAGGCGATAGACGACTACCGCGGCGGCGGCGGTCGCGGTGGTAGCGCCGGCGGCGGTCAGGCCGGCCACCAGGGCGGTGTCGATGACGCCGACGCCGCCCGGGGTCAGCGGGACCTGGCGGACGATCTGCACGCCCAGATAGATGCCGGCCAGGGTGGTGATGCCGACCGGCAGACCCAGGGCCCGGCAGGTCGCGACCAGGCAGAGGAGGTCGGTGAGCCAGTTGACGGCGTAGTAGAGGACGCCGACGACCCATTCCCGGGCGCGCAGCGAGGCGCCGGCGTGCCAGGCCTCGCGGGCCGATGCGAGCGTGCGGCGCAGGAAGGCGACCACCCGGTTGTCGGGTTCGGACCGGGCCGGGCCGGGATCGGCGGTGGGGCGGCGCATCAGCCGGCGGCCGGCCAGCACGGCGGCGGTCGTCAGGGCGGCCAGACCGGCGATCACGGCCAGCGGCTCCGGGCCGGCCAGCAGGTGCGGGTCGCGGGTCAGCACGACCGCGCCGCCGGCCACGTAGAGCAGGGCGAGGCCGCCGATCGAGGCCAGGCCGGAGACGATCATCGAGGCGGCGGCGATCTCCTTGGAGGCACCGGCGCGCAGGTACTGCTTGCCCGCGTAGCCGGCCGAGACCGCGGAGCCGACCGGCATGGAGATGGAGATCGCGGTGCGGGACAGGGTCACCGCCATGGTGAAGCGCAGGCCGAGCCGGACGCCGAACGCCCGGAGGATCTGCCGCTGCTGCCAGGCGAACGCGGCCAGCGAGACCACCTGCAACGTCACCGCGAGCGCGAGCCACCAGAAGCCGGCCCCGGCCAGCGCCCGCAGGAACTCGCGCGGATCGGGGAAGCGGCCGTGCAGCCCGAACACCGCCAGCCCCACCGCCGCCACCAGCACGATCGGCAGCCGCAACCGCGCCCACCAGCCCGACCGCCCAGCGGTCAGGCCCCTGGGCTGCTGCTCGGTGGGCCGCAGGTCGGACGAGATACGGGGCACGCGGTGATCCTGGCAAACGGAATCAACCCGGAGCCACACACTGTGATGTTCACGTCACGAACAACCGGTCAGCATTCGATGACGTTGACGGCCAGGCCGCCGCGCGCGGTCTCCTTGTACTTGACCTTCATGTCGGCGCCGGTCTCCTTCATGGTCTTGATGACCTTGTCGAGGGAGACGTGGTGGCGGCCGTCGCCGCGCAGGGCCATCCGGGCCGCGGTGACCGCCTTGACCGCGGCCATGCCGTTGCGCTCGATGCACGGGATCTGCACCAGCCCGCCCACCGGGTCGCAAGTCAGCCCCAGGTTGTGCTCCATGCCGATCTCGGCTGCGTTCTCGACCTGCTCGGGTGTCCCGCCCATCACCTCGGCCAGGCCGGCCGCCGCCATGGCGCAGGCCGAGCCGACCTCGCCCTGGCAGCCCACCTCGGCGCCCGAGATCGAGGCGTTCTCCTTGAACAGCAGTCCGATCGCGCCGGCCGCCAGCAGGAAGCGGACCACACCTTCGTCGTCCGCGCCGGGCACGAACTCCGTGTAATAGTGCAGCACCGCCGGGATGATCCCGGCCGCGCCGTTCGTGGGTGCGGTGACGACCCGGCCCCCGGCCGCGTTCTCCTCGTTGACGGCCATCGCGTAGGCGGTGAGCCACTCCATCGAGTGCTCCAGCGGTTTCCCGGCCGCCCGCAGCTGCCGGGCCGTGGCCGCCGCCCGCCGCCGCACCTTGAGACCGCCGGGCAGCACCCCTTCGGCGTCGAGCCCCGCCGCCACGCACTCCCGCATGACCCGCCAGATCTGGAGCAGACCCGACCGTACGGAATCGGGGGAACGCCAGGCGGTCTCGTTCTCCAGCATCAGGCGCGAGATCGACAACCCGGTCGACGAGGTGAGCGCCAGCAGCTCACCGCCACTGGCGAACGGGTGGGTCAGCTCGACGCCGGCCGGGCGCGGGACCCCACCCTCCGAGATGACGAATCCGCCACCGACCGAGAAGTAAGTCTTCCGCAGGAGCTCGTCGCCGGTCGCCGACAAGGCGGTGAAGGTCATGCCGTTGGGGTGCCCGGGCAGCGTCCGGCGGCGGTGGAGCACGACGTCGACCTCGACCTCCGCCCCGCACGGCAGCGTCAGCCGGCCACGGCTGTGGATGTGGGCGGCCCGGGCGTCGGCTCCCGCGACGTCGACGGTCTCGGGGTCCGAGCCTTCGAGCCCGAGCAGCACCGCCTTGGGCGTCCCGTGTCCGTGCCCGGTAGCGCCGAGCGAGCCGAACAACTCGGCCCGCACCGAGACCGCGCGGTCGTCGAGCTGGCGGGCGAACATGCGGGCGGCACGCATCGGGCCGACCGTGTGCGAGCTGGACGGGCCGATGCCCACCGAGAACAGGTCGAAAACGGACACAGCCATGCGGAAGCTCCTTAGTAAGGTCGCTCCCCCGCTCTGTCATGGGGCCTGAGAGCTTCACCGCCGGTCGGGCAGCTTGCACCTTGGGCGCGGGCCCGCGGGAGGCCCGTCTTTCCAGAGTTGCCTGACCATCGCGGTACGGGTGCCTGAGAGATTCTGAGGGAGAAGTTGCTCCTTCGGCGCCCCGCCGGGACGGGAGCTCTCCCGCGGCGGTCAAGTGGCTGTGCAGTTGTGTACGCAACGTAACGACGCCCGGGTGAACGGGTCAAGATCTTGTGAGGAAGCGGGGCCCGAAGACCCCGCTTCCACCAGGTTAACGCGTCAGCAGCGGCCCAGGTCCTGCCACTGCTCGGTCCAGCCCGGCTCCGAGCCCTGGGTCCAGTAGCGGGCGCGCCACAGGTGCACGCCGTCGCCGGACCTGGGCCCGCTCGGGTCGCCGAACTTGCTCTTCTCGTGCTTGACCAGGTTGCCGCCGGTGTAGACCGACGAGAACGCCCACGTCGGCGCGTCACTGCACCCGGTGCCCGGCGGCGGGGTGGCCGGAGGCGTCGTCGGCGGAGTGGTGGGAGGCGGAGTGGTGGGAGGCGGAGTGGTGGGCGGGTTGTTCGTGCACCCACCGGTCGAGGCCACCGTGTCGACGAACGTGCTTCCCGCCGTGCGGTAGCCGCCGGTCCGCGACGTCACCTGGGCCGGCGACAGCACCTGGTTCTTGGCGAACATCACCCAGTCGACCTGCTGGTTGTAGGTCGAGAGCCCGCCCGTGTGGGTGGCGGTGTCGATGAACCACAGGTTCCAGTTGATCGTCATCGTCTGGCGCGGGAAGAACTTGCCACCGTGGTCACCGACCTGCACGCCGTCGATGTAGTAGACGACGTGCCCGTTGGCCACCTGGGCCACCAGGTCGTGCCACCCGTCCAGCGAGCTGCGCTGCTCGGAGTGCTGGTTGTCGGCGTACCAGGGCTCGTTGCGGTAGGTGTACCAGCTTGTCTGGTAGTTGATCGGCCCCTGCTCGCCCCACCCGCCGTTGGGCAGGTATTCGGAGATGTCGAGCTCGCTGTAGGTGGGGTCGAGGTCGCCGTTGAGCGGGCTGATCGTGAAGAACGTCTGGTTGATGTGGTCGCCGTCGTTGCCGCTGACCGGCGTGTCGGAGAAGCGGACCCGGCTGGCGTAGGTGCCTTCGAGGTAGCGCTTCTGGGTCGAGTAGAGCTCGGCGTGCTTGGTCCCGGCGGCCGTGCCGTCGGTCGAAGCGGTCAGCTGCATGACCTTCTGGCCACCGCTGGTGGGGAAGCTGATGCTCGACGGCGACCAGTTGGCACCGGGCACGCCCGGGCCGCCTTGATAGCTGCGGGGTGTCCAGCCGTTGGCGGTCAGGGCGGGGTCGGACGACGAGGCGTAGCTGAAGTCGTCGAACAGGTAGCCGCAGTCGGCGGCCGAGGCGGGTGCCGAGGAAACAGCGACCACACCGGCGGCGACCAGAATCGGCACCGCGAGTAAGGAGAATCGACGTTTGTCGATTTTCATGGGCAGACTCCTCCACTACAAGAGGAACGGGGATGGGGAACTACTTGACCGCGCCGGCGGTCATTCCGGCGCGGATGTGCCGTTGGAACGCGACATAGGCGATGAGCACCGGCAGCATGGCAATGGTCAAGCCGGCGAACAGGCCGCTCCAGTCGCTGCGATACCCCTGACTGACCGACAGGGCGGCCAGACCCTGCGCCAGGACGTACCGGTCCGGGTCGGGATTGAGAACCAGCGGCAGCAGATACTGGTTCCAGAGCCCGAGGAAATTGAAGATGCCGACCGCCACCAGGCCCGGGCGGGCCAGTGGCAGCATCACGCGGAAGAACACCGCGCCGTGCGAGCAACCGTCCAGGACGGCCGCCTCGGCGATCTCGCTGGGCAATGTCCGGAAGAACGAATGCAGGAAGAAGACGGTGAACGGCACGGCGTACGCGGCGTAGACGAGGATCAGTCCGGGATAGGTGCCGAGCAGTCCCAGTTGCTGCACGACGAAGAACAGCGGCACCAGCGCGAGAAACACCGGGAAGAACATCGCCGCGACGAAGGTGTAATAGATCAGCCGGTTCCCGCGGAATTCATAGCGAGCCAAGGCGTACGCCACGAGCGAGCCCAGCAGCATGGTCAGGAGCAGGGCCCCGCCGACCACGATCAGGCTGTTGAAGAAGTAGCGCCCGATGCTGGCCGCCGTCCACGCCCGGGCCCAGTTGTCGAACTGGGGTGAGGCCGGCAACGACCACGGCGAGTTCAGGATCTCGTCGTCGGTCTTGAACGAGCTGACCACCGCCCACAGCAGCGGCAACGCGGTCACCACGGCCCAGCAGAACATCGCCAGCCCCGGCAGCGGATTCGGCCGTTTCGGGGCGGCCGGAGCCGCCACCGGAGAGGTCGGCCGAGCTTGGAGGAGCGTCATGCGAGCTCCAGCCTTTCCTTGCGGCCCGAACGCAGCGCCAGCACCGCCAGCGTCAACGTGGCGAAGAAGAGCGCCACCCCCATGGCCGAGGCGTAACCGAATTTCCCGTACGAGAAAGCAGTCCGATAAAGCGACAGCCCGATCACTTCGGTGGCCCCGTCGGGCCCGCCCGGTCCCACCGTCATGACCTGCACCACGGCGAAGGCGTCAAGCGCCGCGATGCCCAGATAGACGAAGGCCACCTGCACCGATTCGCGCACCAGCGGCAATGTGACCCGGGAGAAGGTGGCCCATTTCCCGGCCCCGTCGAGCAGCGCCGCCTCGAAGAGTTCCCGCGGAATCCCTTCGATGGCCGCGCTGAACAGCACCACATAGAAACCGACCGACGACCAGATCAGCACCACCATCACCGCGACCAGTGCGAAAGCCGGCTCGGCCAGCCATGATTGCGCCATTGCGCCGAGCCCGACCGCGCGCAGTCCCGAATTCAGCAGACCCGTGTTGGGGTTGTAGACGAAGCTCCACAACACCGCGATGACCACCAGCGACAACAACTGCGGGAAGAAATAGACGATCCGGTAGCCCTGGCCGAGCCGCGACGACGAGGTGCGCAGCATCGAAGCCAGGAACAGCCCGAGGGCGATCGTCACCAATGGCACCACAAGAAGCAGCAGGGCGTTGTTGCGGACGGCGTCGAGAAAGAGCGAGTCGCCGCCGAGACGGACGTAGTTGTCCGCCCCGACGAACTGCGCCTCGCCGGCCACCCCGGTCCAGTCGGTCAGCGACAGCCAGAACGCTTGCGCGTACGGCGACAGCACGAAGACGACGTGCAGCACCAGGGCCGGCACCAGCGCGCCGAGCAGGAACCGCCAGCGGCCGTGTTTCATCAGCGGGTGAACTTCGTGACGGTGGAGTCCTGGGCCACCTGGTCGGCTGCCTTCTGGATGCGGTTCGCCCAGTCGGCCGGGCTGAGCCGCTTGTTCACCAGCTCACCGGTCGCGTCGTCGACGGCCTTGGCGAGGGGCGCGTACCACGTACGGAATCGATAGGTGAACGTGTCGCGGCCGGCCGCCGTGACCGCGTCGCGCACCGAGCCCAGCCCCGACGTCAGGGTGAGCCCGTCGGTGGCCCCGGTCACCGACGGCAGCGTGCTGTTGGCCTTGGCGAAGGCCGTGGCCGACTCCTTCGAGAACAGGATCCGCAGGTACTCCTGGCCGCCCGCCGGGTTCTTGGCCTTGGCCGGCACCAGGAACGACTCGCTGCTGGCGGCCTGCACCGCGGTCACCGGCAGTTTGTCCGAGCCGCCGCGGGCCGGGACAGTGCCCATGACCATGTCGAAGCCGGCCGGCGCCACCCCCTTCTGCTCGCTTTCGAGCCACGAGCCGCACGGGATGAACGCCGCCTTCTTCTGGCACCACGCGGCCTGGGCCTCGGTGTGCGACAGCGCCTCCGAGCCGCTCATCAGGAAACCCCGCCCGGCCAGCTCGGCGAACGCCGTCGCCGCCTGCACCAGCCCGTCCTGCTTCCAGGCCCCCGGCTGCAGGTTGTCGACCGCCTTGACGAGGTCGGGCCCGCCCGCCTTGGCCGCCATCGAGAGCAGCGGGTCGTTGATGTACTCCGGATATTTGCCCTGATAGGTCCAGGGGGCGACGCCGGTCTTCTTGATCTCGCCGCACAGCGTGATCATCTCGTCCCAGGTCTTCGGGTAGGCCCAGCCGCGCTCGGTGAACAGCGACTTCGAATACCAGAGTCCCCAGACCGTGTACGTGAAATTGAGCGCGACGGTCTTGCCGGCGAACGTGCCGTCCTCGACCACGCCCGGCAGCAGCGTGTCGCGCACCTTCTTGCCGGGCTGGTCGAGGCTGGGCGCGTCCAGCAGGCCGGCCAGGTCGGACACCTGCGAGGCGCCGACGAGGGTGGCGATGTCGAGCCGGCCGGCGCCGGTGTTGTCGACGACGTCGGGCGGGTCTCCGGCGACGAAGCGGGGTTGCATCGCCTCGCCGACCTTCTGCAGGCCCTTGTGGTCGATCTTGGTCTGCGGATACTTCTGCTGATATTTGGTCTCGGCCGCCACGGCGTAGTCATCGCCGTACCCGCCCTTGAACACGACCACCTCGAGCGGGGCGTCGGCCTTGACGCCCAGCGGGTTCTCGGCGGTTTTGTCGGCGCCGGCGGCCGCCGGTGCGTCGTCGTCCTTGCCGGCCGTGACGCAACCGGCCAGGGCGGGCACGGCGATCGCCGCGGTCGCGGCCGTCTTCAGCAGTGCTCTCCGGGTGGGGTACGGTCTGACCTGGGATTCAGGGTTCATCACGGGCTCTCTTCCTATGCGGTGCGCCGGATGCGCCCGGCGTACCGCGCCTCGATCTCTGCGTTGTGTTCCTTGCCGCCGGGCACGTTGTCCGACAGGTAGACGGGCGGGGTGACCCCCGCCGCGAGCAGGCGGGCGACGACCTCGGTGACGATCTGCTGGGCCAGCAGCGCCGCGGTGATCGACGAGACGGCACCGACTGCTCCCCCGCCGGGCAGCGGGATCGAGGCGTCGCCGTACGGGGCGCCGTTGTCCAGCACCACGTCGGCGATGTCGCCGAGCTTGCGCCCGCTGGGGTGCCGCGACGTCACGCCGGCCGAGTGCTCGGCCGAGGTGATCGCGACGAGTTTGTGGCCGCGCTCCTTGACCAGCAGCGCCATCTCGACGACGGCGCCGTTGATGCCGGAGTTGGAGGCGATCACGAAGACGTCGTCGGGCTTGATCGGCGCCAGTTCGTAGAGCCGGTGGGCGATCGCGGGTTGACGTTCGACGGTGGGGTCGACCAGCGCCTCGAGCGGCTCGCCGCCGTAGAGGACGATGTCGCGCAGGGCGATCCGGTTGGTGGGCACCAGCCCTCCGGCGCGCCCGGCGATCTCCATGGCCAGGGCCTCGGAGTGCCCGCAGCCGAAGGCCTGGATCACTCCCCCGTTGCGCAGGGCCTCGGCGAGCAGGTCGGCGGCCTGCTGTTTCTGCTCGTGCTGACCGCCGCCGACACGGTCGACGGCTTTCTTCACGACGTCCAGGTAGTCGTTGCTGGTAACGCTCACGGCTGTCCTTTCGGGCGCCCGCGTTTGCGGGACGGGATCTTCTCGGGCAGTCGGTGGGCGTCGACCGCGCGCACGGTCAGTTCCAGCGCCTCGGCCGTCCGCTCGTAGGTGCGCTGCGCGACCGCGACGTAGATCAGGTCGAGGACCAGCAGCTGCGAGTGCAGCGCGGAGAGCGCGGCCAGCCGGAACGTCGTCTCCTGCACCGCGGTGGTGAAGACGACGTCGGCCACCTCGGCCAGCGGTGACCGCCCGTAACTGGTGACGGCGACGGTCAGCGCACCGTGATCGGCCGCCTCAGCCAGGGTCTCGATGACTTCCCGCGTACGGCCGGAGTGGCTCAGGCCGATGGCCACGTCCCCCGGCAGCAGCAGCGCGGCGTTGGTCAGCGCGGTGTGCGAGTCGGTGCGGTGCCAGACGGGCACCCGGATGCGCTCGAGCCGGAACGCCATCTCGCGGGCGGCCGTGCCACTCGAGCCCAGCCCGAAGATCTCCACCCGCTTGGCCCCGGCGATGGCCACGGCCACCTGCTCGACGGCGGCCACGTCGAGGCCGGCCGCCGTGTCCTGGATGGCCCGGGTGTCGGCCGCGGTGACCACGCCGAGCACGTCGGTCAGCGGGTCACCGGGCGCGATGTCGCCGCTGATGTCGGTGTCCCACCGGGCCTGCTCGGCCCGGCCGGTCTCGGTGGCGATGGCGACGCGCAGGTTGGCGTAGCCCTTGAATCCCAGCGTGCGGCTGAACCGGGTCACGGTCGCCGTCGAGGTGCCCGACCGCTCGGCCAGGTCGACGATGCTGGCGTGGGCCGCGGTCTCCGGGTCGGCCAGGATCGTCTCGGCGATGCGCGCCAGGGCCTCGGGCATCTGAGGCCCCTCGATGCGCAGACGGCCGAGCAGGCCTCCACTCTCACCGGTCACGTCGGACATCCTTTTCATCGATTGCTGTTGCCGATGAAAATTACGACCGTCGACGCCTCTAGTCAATAACTGTTTCCTATGTTTCGATCCCTTCCATGGATCTGGTGGTGGGTGTGGACGCCGGGGGCACGTCGACCCGGGCCGTCGTGACCACGCTCGACGGCCGCCCGCTGGGCCGCGGCTCGGCCGGCCCGGGCAACCCGTTGACGGTCGGCTTCGAGGCCGCCGCCGACGCGATGGGCAGCGCGCTGCGCGATGCGCTCGGGTCGCTGCCACCGGCCCGGGTCGCGCGCGGCGTGCTGGGCATCGCCGGGACGAGCTGCCTGACCGCCTATGACGGGCCGGCGTACACGAAGATCTGGAACGTTCTAGGCCTGAGGTGCCCGATGGTGGTCGTCGGTGACGTGGTGACCGCCTTCGCCGCCGGCAGCTCCTCGCCGTCGGGGGCCGTCCTGATCGCCGGCACCGGCGCCATCGCGGCCCAGGTGTCCGGGGAATCGGTCGTGCGCACGGTGGACGGCAACGGCTGGCTGCTCGGCGACTGCGGCTCCGGCCGGTGGATCGGCTTGGCGGCACTGCGATCCGCTGTCAGCCAGTGGTCCACGCCTTTCGCCGCCGCGATAGCCGGCCAGGTCGGCGCCCCGTCGGCCGATGCCCTGGTGGCGTGGGCGCAACGTCTGCCGTTCGCCGAGATCGACGCCCTGACGCCGCTGGTGTGCTCGCTCGCCCGAGACGCCGACCCCGTGGCCCGCCCGATCATCTCGGCCGCCGCGGCAGCATTAGTCCACTCGCTCGACGAGCTTCACACCGACGGCCCGATCGTGCTGGCCGGCAGTCTGCTGTCCCAGGACACACCCGTACGCGACGAGGTGCACACGATCCTGCAAGCCCGCCACATCAAAACAACCACGGGCGCCGACCCCGCCGCCGGAGCCGCCCGCCTGGCCGCCCGATCCCTCTGCTGATCCCCGGGTCTGCCACGTCAGGCAATCCCACGTCAGCGCGTTCGAGAGCCCGCACGAGCTCGTCTGCTCATCCGCCAAGCGCGTTCGCGCGCTTCCTCGTTGCGGTTGAGCTCATCCCGAACGAACGAACGAGCGAGCGAATGAACGAGGGAGCGAGCGGGCCGACACGCGGACACGTGGACGCGCGCGGGAGCGGGCAAGCGCAAGAGCGGGCGGGCAAGCAGACACACACGGGAGCGGTAAACGGACGGGCGCACAAACCCGCGAGCGGCAAAACGGACGGGCGCACACGCGCGAGCGGCAAAACGGACGGGCGCACACACGCGCGAGCGGCGAATGGACGGGCGGACGGGTGACGGACCAACGCAGGAGCACAGCTAGCGCAGCATGGCGGCCCGGCGACGGGTGGTCGCCGGGCCGCGAGGCGGGTGTGCGTCAGGCGGGCAGGCCGCCGACCTGGGTGTTGACCCAGGCGCGGATGGACGGGAGGTCGCCGTAGATGGAGGGGGCGGTGGCGCAGGTCGAGCTGTTGTTGCCGGCCCGGCTGGTGACGCCGATCAGGTTCCAGCGGCCGCTGACCGAGCGCACCTGCGGGCCGCCCGAGTCGCCGTAGCAGGCGCCGGCGTTGCCGCCGGTGTTGTTCGTGCAGATCTCGTACGCCGCGTCGATGCCGCCGCAGCGGCTGTCGGTCACGATCGACGTGTCGAGCTGGTGAGCGATCGTCGGCGACGAGCCGCACCCGCGCGGCGCACAGGTCTGGCCCCACCCGATGATGCGGGTGGCGGTGCCGACCGCCCCCGAGGCGGTCGGAATCGGCGCCGGGGCGTAGCTGACCGACGAGGCCAGCTCGAACAGCTTCACGTCGATGCGTGGGTGGCTGACCGCCCGCCGCACCGAGACGACGGTCCCGCCGCTGGTGCGGTTGACGCTGCCGACCCGCACCGAGGCCGGCGTCGGGCAGTGCTTGGCGGTGACCACCCAGTTCGCCTTGATCAGCGAGCCGGTGCAGCCCGAGGTGTAGACCATGAACGAGTAGTTCTCGGTGGCCTGCTGACCGCCGACGACCGAGGGTCCGGGATCGGCGGCCGCCGCCGCGGCGGCGGCCGGGGAGAGCAGGCCCGCGGCGAGCACGCTCGCGGCGGTGAGCAGGGTCCGGGCGAGGAGGCGCATGGGGGAACGTCCTGTCTGCCGGTAGTGGGATGACGATAGGCCGGCGGCCCGGCCACACCGTAACCGTGAATAGACACACATCGATACATGCCAGCTGGGGCCTACCACCAAGTGATGGCCTCGGCGGATGGAGTGCGTCAGGCTTGGGCGCGGACGCGGCGTGCTGCCGCCACCCGGTCAGCCGGAAGACCCTCGGCGGCCAGCGCCTGGTCGATCAACCCGTCTCGATACCCAGCGTGCGGAAGTGCGGGTGCCAGTGCGATCAACAGGTCGAGGTCGGTGACCGAGCCGGTCGCGCGCACCCGGAAAGCGGCGCCGGCGGCCCGGAGCGTGATGTCGTCCGGGTCGCGCTCGAGCCCCTGGCCCACCAGGTCAGCCGCGGCGCTGTAGTCGCCCTCCTCGGCCGCCAGGTCCGCAAGGTCGAGGTAAAGAGACCAGTTCGCCGGGTCCAACGCGAGCGCCCGGCGAAACGCCGCGACCGTCTGGCCTCGGTCGCCGAGGCGTCGCCAGGTTCCGGCGCGGACCACCTCGGTCATCATGACCCGCTCAACGAGGTCGGCTTGGTCGCACAGGGCGAGCGACTGGTCCGTCAGTCCGCAGACACGCAGGAGAATCGCCATGCGCGCCAGGGCTTCGGCGGCCGGTTCCCGCTCGCACACCAGGGCGACTGCTCTCAGCCATGGCCGCAGCCGCTCCCGGGCCGCCTCGCCGTCGATGTCGGGACCGTGATCAGTGATGTTCAGCGACGCGTCGGCCAGCCCTTCAGCCGTCAGCGCGCCGAGAAAGCGCTGGTCGGCGAACCACGGTGCGGCCGCCCACGAGATCGTCGGGCGGTACCCGATCACCGAGCCGAGGAGCCGCGCGGCTCCGTCCATGTCGCCGTCCAGAAAGCAGAAGTAGGCGCCGGCCACGAACTGCCAGAGGTCCGAGGGGTCCGCGACCGCCTCCGCCACCTCGGACGGCGACCGGCGGCGCAACTCGGCGAGCCGGTCATACGGCTCGGGGGCGGCGGGATCTTCGCGGATCGCCTGCGTCAGGTAGGCGACGGCCTCACCCGGCGCGCCGCCGCAATGGGCCAGGACCTCAGCGATGGCCAGCGACGCGGACTTCTGCATCCCGGCAGGGTAGTCGGCGGCTGAACGTTTCGAGCACCCTAGCGGCGGCCCGTGCTGGCTCGGACCTCGAGGCGGTGCGGGACGACCACGCGGCGGGGGTGGGCGTTGCGGTCGGCGAGGCGGTCGGCGAGGCAGGTCAGGGCGGCTCGGGCGATGGCGGGCTTGTCGGGGGCGATGGTGGTCAGGGCCGGGTTGGCGTACCGGCCGTCCTCGATGTCGTCGAAGCCGGCCACCGCCAGGTCACCGGGAACCCGCAGGCCACGGTCGAGAGCCACGTGCAGAGCGCCCAGCGCCAACTGGTCACTGAAGCAGAAGACGGCGTCGACCTCGGCACCGTTGTCGAGCAGGTGGGTCATCGCGGCGGCGCCGTCGGCTCGGTGCAAGCGGTCCACCGGAATTTCGCGGGCGGGCAGGCCGGACTCGGCGAGCGCCCGGCGGTAGCCCGCGGCGCGGCGGGCGGCGGTGCCGTTGACCAGGTGAGGCTGGAGCCCGATGGCCGCTATGTGACGGCGGCCGGTTTTGATCAGGTGGTGGGTCAGGTCGGCGGCGGCCGTCTCGTTGTCCAGGGCCACGTGGTCGAGCAGGCCGCCGGCGTCCTGTTCGCCCAGCAGGACCAGGGGGGCGCTGTCGGGGCGGCGGGTCAGGTCGGCCGGCGACAGGCCCCAGGGGCTCATGATCAGGCCGTCGACGGTCTGGGCCCGTACGCCGTCGAGAAGCTCCCGCTCGCGAGCCGCGTCGCCGCCGGTCTGCTGGACGAGCAGGGTCCACGCGTACGCCTCGGCCTGGTCGGCCAGATGACCGGCCAGCTCACCGAAGTAGGGCGAGGAGATCTCGGGCAGCACCAGCGCGACCAGGCCGGAGCGGCCGCCGCGCAGATGCCGGGCGGCGGCGTTGGGCCGGTAACCCAGCTCGTCGATGACCCGCTGCACCCGCTCGCGGGTCTCGGGCGCGACCAGCGCGAAGCCGGACACCACGTTGGACACCGTGCGCACGGAGACGCCGGCACGCTCGGCGACCTGGCGGAGATTGGCACTCACGACCCCCATCCTAGGGGTTGCGACGTTGCATGCAACGTTGCAACATGAAGTTCATGACGACCTTCCTCCCGGACGCCGAGACTGCCCGTTCCGCCATCTACACCGACGGCATCACCGCGCTGAAGGGCGCTTTCAGCCCCGAGTGGGCCGACGCGATGCGCGAGGACATCGAGGTCGCGTTCGCCGAGGCCATCGACCGGCCGGGCGGCGCGGTCGGCCGCGGCCCCAAGCGCTACTACGTCGAGATCCACCCCGAGCAGCTGCGCGGCTTCACCGACCTGGTGACCCACCCGTGGCTGGTCGCCGTGTGCACGGCGGTGCTCGGCCCGCGATACGAGATCGTCGAGCTCGGCTTCGACATCCCGTTCGCCGGCGCGGTCAACCAGCCGTGGCACCGTGACTTCCCGATGCCCGCGGTCACCCGCGAGCAGGGCCGGCTCGACTCGCTCGCCTTCAACCTGACCGGCGTCGACACCACCGACGACATGGGCCCGTTCGAGATCGCCCCCGGCACCCAGTTCGACGACTCCCCCGAGTTCGGCCACGACATGTTCCCGCCGAAGACCCACTACGCCCGCTACAACGAGCTCGCCGTGCGTAAATATCCGCAGCGTGGCGACATGTCGGCCCGGTCGGCGCTGACCATCCACCGCGGCACGGCCAACCGGTCCGAGCTGTCGCGCCCCGTCCTGGTGCTCGGCGTCGACGCGCCCGACGCCACCAACGGTGACAAGCACGCCATGGCCGTGACCCGCGGCTACTGGGAGACGCTCCCCCAGCTGGTCAAGGACCACCTGCACTGCCCGGTCGTCGACACCCTGACCCCGATCACCCAGAAGCACACCATCGAGGGCCTGGTCATGGGCGACGCCTGAACGGTCCTCACGGCACCACGCGCAGCGGCGGGCCGGCCTCGACGCCCAGCACGTCGTAGGGCGGGACGATGATGCCGCCGAGCAGCTGATACCGCCCCGGCGGGGGCGCGGCGAACTCCAGCGTCACCTCGCCCCCCGGCGATCCGGGCGGCAGCGACCCGGCCGACGTCGCCACGACGCGGGTCTCCGCGGGATCGGCCGACGTGGCCACGACATGCGCGATGTAATGGGCGGCGCCGGTCAGCGAGAAACTGAACGTCGCGGTCAGCCGGTCCTGTCCGGTCGAGGCGAACGTCATGCCCGCGATCTCGAGCCGCGGGTCCGCCGGCCGTGGACCCCTCACCTCGGCCACCTGGGCGGTCGTCTCCACGAAGTACTGCACCCGGCGGCCCCCGTCCTCCGGTGGCGGCTCGTCGTCCGGGCCGGCGGCCGGTGCCACGTGCCGTTCCCGCACTTCTCCGTCGGCGCCGAGCACCACGGTGACCAGATAGATCGGAGCCGCGGCGGCGGTCACCGGTTCCGGCGTACGGAAATCGGCCACGATCCCCTGGAGCCGGGCGCCGAGGGAGCGGGCGCCTGGACCCATGCCGAACTTGGCGAAGGCGCCCCAGACGGCCCGTTCGGCTTCCGCGAACCGATCGCCCGGCAACTGGCCCGCCGCCCGCAGGCCGGCCAGGGCGCTCAGGATCGAGTCGCGCATGTCGAGGAAACTCGGGTTGGCCCGGGACAGCTTCAGCGCGTCCATCACCACCCGCAGCGCCAACTGCTCGGACTCGAGCCGGCGGGTCATCTCCATCAGCGTGGCGCACCAGACCTCGCCGACCTCGTGCACCTCGCTGTATTCGCGGCCGAGCCGGCCGAAGTGGCCGGGGTGCCGGTCGTCGTAGCGGTGACCGCGGATGCCGACCGGCCGGTCCACCGCCCAGCGGGCGACGACGTCCGTGCCCGCGTGGACACAGGCGAAGAAGTCTCCCCAGCCCTCGCCCATCCCGGCGCTCTGCGGCTCGTCGAGCGCGTGCGTGTCCAGGCCGCCGCCGACGAGCCGGTTGGTCACGCCGTGGCAGAACTCGTGGAAGACGATCGTCGCGTCGAGCGCGGTGTGCCGGCCGGTCGTGCCGACCACGCCGAGCCGGAGCACTGGGCTGGTGCCCTCGGCCGGGGTGGCCATCGTGGCCGTGCCGGGCACACTCCGGGCGTACACCCGGGCGTCGACCGGATCGGTGCCGGCGCCGCCCCGGCCCAGCGCGTCGCGCTGGAAGTTGCCCTCGGCCTCGGTGAAGCCGAGCAGGTAGAAGAAGTCGTGGGCCGACGAGATCAGCGCGAAGGCGTTGAGGACCTGCTGGTCGACGCTGCCGGGGTCGAAGGAGAAGGTCACCTCGTCGCCCTCCCGGCCGCCCCGGGCCGGCGCCCCGCCGTCCTCCGGGTGGGCGGCGACGTTGTTCCCGGTCGTGACGTCGGCCGACAGCCACGGGTCGGGGAAGCCGCCGGGCAGACCGGGCGGTGACTCGAGCCGGTAGTCGCTCAGATCGCGGGGGAAGGTGATCCGCTCCCGGTCCCGGCCACCGTCGATCAGGAACACATCGGCCGACGCCGCGACGGACAGCACCGTCTGGTGGGCGTAAAGCACTTCCGCTTGCTGTGCGTCGACCACGACCACGTACCGCTGGGCGTGGCCGGGCATGGTCAGGGTGACCCGCCAGGCGAGCCGGGTGTCGCCGGGACTCAACGGGAACCAGATCAGCGCGGCGGTGATCGGCTCGGCGAACGGGCCGGGATCGAGGACGGCGGCGCGGTCCTGGGCGCCCTCGACGAGGGTGGTCACGCGGGGGACGAAGGAGTCCACGTCGATCGCCGGCGGCACGAAACGCTGCTGGAACTGGTCGTACTTGCCGAGCTCGTCGGGATCGGGCCGGGCCACGTGGCGAGCGGCGACCAGGACGGCGTCGGTCACCCGCACCCCGGGCCCGGCGTCGAGTGGCTCGGCGATCGTCACGGTGCTGCCGGCGGTCGAGGCCAGCGCGCCGGACGGGTCGAACACCACCGCCTGGGCGGCCTGGAAGACCTGGATTCCCTGGTGCTGCTGCCGCAGGTGGACGGTGTGGGCGCCGGCGCCGGTGGTCTGCACGACCGGGTCGGGCACGAACTCGGCCGGTTGGGCCGCGGTCAGCCCGAGAAGAGGCCCGACCGCCCGCAGGTGGGCGAGCGCGCGAGCGGCGTAGTCCCCGCGCTGGGCCTCGCCGCTCGCGAGCTCCACCCGGGCGGCGTTGCCGGTCAGCCGATCGAGGGCGGCGACCCGCGCGGTCTGCGGGCCCGGCAGCCGGTCCGACACCGTGGCGGCCAGTGCCGACAGTCGCTGTTCGTCCGGCTCCGCGATCGGGCGGCGGAGATCGACTTCCCGGCTCATGGATCCGTTCCCTTCCTGTGGTCGCCCGGCACCGGTCATCGCCGGCGCCGGGCGGTCTCGACTTGCTGTGGTCGCCCGGCACCGGTCATCGCCGGCGCCGGGCGGTCTCGATGGGCTCTACTCGGGATACACGAGGTAGCGCAGCGGGATGTTCTCCTGGAACTGACCCGAGTCCACGTCGATGATCGTGCTGGCGAAGGCCGCGTACGGCTGGCCGGCGTTGACGATGTCGGCCGACAGGTTGGCCTCGAACAGCAGGGGCTTGCGCCCGGGCATCGGGGCCTGGAACCAGAACTCGAGGTCGGTGAAGACCGGCGCCGGTGACGTGAAGCGGTCCGCCCGGAAGTCGTCCGGGCCGTCCGTCACGTCGGTCAGGTTGATCTGCTCCAGGCCGACCCGGTAGCGGCGGCCGCCGAGTTGCACGGTCGGCGGCACGGCGAACCCGTTGGCGATGTCGATCGTCGGGTTGACGAACAGCGTCGCGAAGATGACCGCCCATTCCCCGCCCGCAATGATCTTGCTGGGCTGATAGGGCGGCGGGCCGCCGAACTGGATCGGCGTGAACGCGTAGAGGTCGAACGCCACGTACGGCCCGACGACGGGCTGGCCGATGCCGGCCTCGGCCAGACCCTGTGCCTTGGCCCTCATGGCGCCCTGCCGGTCGTCGAGGCGCCGCTGGATGCTCGACTGGAACCGCTCCTTCAGGTCGTCGCGGGTCTTGGCGGCTCGGTCGCGGATCTCGTCGGGTGGAGCGGGCGCGCTGGGTGCGGCCGGCGCCGCGGGTGCGGACGTGCCGGCGCTCACGGTGATCTCGTCTTTGGTGGTGGTCGTCATCGGGGAGCCTCCTCCTGGCCTTGCTGCCCGCGCTTCGGACGGTGCCGACTGTCGCAGCGGGCGCTTAAGCGGCGTGGTCCGGTGACTTAGCACCGACGGCGGCCATCGTTAAGCGGCAGTGGTTTGGAGCCGTTTCCGCTGGGAAATCCACCATCTCCCGCGTTGGGGGGCCGCTCCGAGTGACCAGGAGACGACAGTGGTTCCACACGAGATGAGGGTGATCAAGTCGAGCGAGGCCGACACCGAGGAGTGGGACTGCCCGAGTTGCGGCCGCCGGCTGCTGCTGCGCTGGCCGCCCCGTTTCTCCCGGATCGTCCTGCACCCCGGCGACGAGCGGGCGCTGCACGTGGGCGGTCGCCGGGCAGCGCCGGTGGACATGCTCACCGAGCCGGAGAAGGCCTGGCTGAGCGAGCACGGCATCGCCTGGGAGTAGTCACACCGGTTCATGGCGCCGGATCCGCTCGTAGAGGTCCTGCGTATCCGGGCTGGGCAGCACGCCGAGGTCCCGCCACAGCGCGGTGGCGCAGACCCGGTGCTGCAACAAGGCGAGATGCGGCTGCCCCAACCGGCTGTGACAGAACATCAGCCGTCGATGCGTGGCCTCCCGGCAGGCGTCACCGGCCAGGACGCGTGCGCAGAGGCTCGCGGCCGCGGCGTAGCGCCCGGTGTCGAAGGACAGGCCACTGAGGTGGTCCAGAACGTCGACGTGTTCCAGGCGCAACTGCTCCCGATCGAGGACCGGCCAGTCCTCGTACGGGTTGTCGGCCAGCAGCTCGCCGCGATAGAGACCGTCGGCCATCTCGTACTCCCGGATCGCGGACTCGCACTGCCCGGCCTGGTGCAGGCGGCGGGCCAGCTGCCGGTGCCGGTCGAACTCGTCGACGTCGAGCCACAGCTGGACGGCCGGGTCGAGGCCGTACCGGTTGGCCCGGAAGACGACGATCGGGTGGCCGGTGACCGTCCGCAGGACCCGCCGCACCCCGTGCAGGGCGACATTCAGGCTGTTGCGGGCCGCCTCCTGGGTGGACCCCGGCCAGAAGACGTGCATCAGTTTCTCCCGGGACGGCCACGGGTGCCGGTGGGTGAGCAGATAGGCGAACAACGACTCGTTGCGCCCGCCGTGCCAGGGCCCGGCCGAGACGCCGTCGAGCGCGGCGACGAACGGGCCGAGCACGTGAACGGCGAGGAGCGGGGGCGCCGGCCAGGGCTTTTCCTCCGTGAGCAGGCCGGACCGGGAACGATCATCCATGGCGGCCACCTCCAGTGCTGCCACAGACACGCTACGAGCCCTTGGCCTCCTCGGCCTGGTCGGATCTGGGACAGCTGGGCCCGGCCACCCCGGGGATTCATCGAGGTAAGTGCTTGCAAACTCTTCCACCCTCTGCAAGCGCTTGCTAGGGTCCGTTCCAATGTGAACGCGGGATTACGTCCGTGTCACCAGATTCGTCCCTGGTGGTAGAGGTCCTGCGGTTCCCACGCAGCGAAGTCTGTCGTTGTAAGAAGCCGTCCCGGTCGCCACCCCGGCCAGGTGCGGGCCGCCCCCGCCCGTACCTGAAGTAAGGAGAACCGATGAGAAAGCTCGCCCCTGTCATAACCGCTCTGCTGGCCGCCGTCGTCGCGGTCGTGGTGGTGACCGGACGGCCGCAGCAGGCCGACGCGAAACCGGACGCGAACCCCGGCGCCCGCGACGCGATCGTGCACCTCTTCGAATGGCCGTGGGCCTCCATCGCCTCGGAGTGCACAAATGTGCTCGGCCCGAAGGGGTTCGGCGGCGTGCAAGTGTCGCCGCCGCAGGAGCACGTGGTGCTGCCCGGCGCGGGCTATCCGTGGTGGCAGGACTATCAGCCGGTCAGCTACAAGCTGCAGACCCGCCGCGGCGACCGGGCGGCCTTCGCCGCCATGGTCAGCACCTGCCACGCGGCCGGCGTGAAGATCTATGTCGACGCGGTCCTCAACCACATGGCGGGCGGGTCGTCGACCGGCACGGGCTCGGCCGGCTCGTCGTACAGCCACTATGCGTACCCCGCGGTGCCGTTCGGGACGAACGACTTCCACCACTGCGGCCGCAACGGCAACGACGACATCGCCAACTGGGGTGACCGCTGGGAGATCCAGAACTGCGAGCTGGTCGACCTCTCGGATCTCAAGACCGAGGACTCGTACGTCCGCGGCAAGCTGGTGGCCTACCTGAACGACCTGATCGGCCTGGGCGTGGACGGCTTCCGGGTGGACGCGGCGAAGCATGTGCCGGTGGCCGACCTGCAGGCCGTCTACGGTCAGCTCAACGGCAACCCGTACTTCTTCCAGGAGACCATCGAGGGCGGGGCGGGCGAGCCCACCCCGTCGGAGTACGCCGGCATCGGCGACGTGACCGAGTTCCGCTACGGCGACGTGGTCGGCAACGCGTTCCGCGACGGCAACCTGGCCGGGCTGCAGAACCTGCCGTCGCAGATGCTGCTGTCCAGTGGCGACGCGGTGGCGTTCATCGACAACCACGACACGCAGCGCAACGGCCGGGCCAAACTGACCTACAAGGACGGCACGAACTACGCGCTGGCCGAGGCGTTCATGCTGGCCTACCCGTACGGGACGCCGTCGGTGATGTCGTCGTTCACCTTCAGCAACCCGGAGGCCGGCCCGCCGGCCACGTCGAACGGCACGACGACCGCGGTGAACTGCTCGTCCGGCTGGGCCTGTGAGCACCGGTGGCGCACGACGGCCAACCTGGTCGCCTTCCACAACGCGGCCGCCGGCACGGGTCTGACCAACTGGTGGTCCAACGGCGGCAACCAGATCGGCTTCGGCCGCGGCGCCAACGCGTACGCCGTCTTCAACCGCGGCGGCTCGCTGAACCGCACGTTCACCACGTCGCTGCCCGCCGGCACCTACTGCGACGTCGCCAACGGCGACTTCAGCAACGGCAGCTGCACCGGTACGGCGTACACGGTCAACGCCTCCGGCCAGTTCACCGCGACCGTCCCCGGCAACGGCGTGCTCGCGCTGCACGTCAACGCCCGCACCACCGGCGGCGGCACCCCGACCACCCCGCCGCCGAGCGGCTGCTCCACGGTGGCCGTGACCTTCGCCGCCACCGCGACGACCGCCTGGGGCGAGAACGTCTTCCTGCTGGGCAACCGCGCCGAGCTGGGCGCCTGGAACACCGGCGGAGGCGTGGCGCTGTCGTCGGCGGCCTACCCGGTCTGGCGCGGCACGGTCAGCCTGCCCGCCAACACCGCGATCGACTACAAGTACGTCAAGAAGAACGGTTCGTCGGTGGCCTGGGAGTCCGGTTCCAACCGCACGCTCAACACCGGCTCGGCCTGCACGCTGACCGTGAACGACAGCTGGCGCTCGTAACCGCGGAGCCCGGGGCGGTCGCGCGATCCGGCGCGACCGCCTCAGGCGATCAGCAGGCGGCCACCGGGGTTCAGCACCGCGAACCCCACTACTTTCCGTTTTGGAAACTACTCAGCAGAGCCGCATGCTGGGGCCAGCCCTCGGCCTCGGCGTAACCGGCCGCCGCGGCCAGGTCGGCGGGATCGGCGCCGGAGGTCAGCAGGTGGTCGAAGAGCCTGGTCAGCGCGGCCCGGCGGTCGGCCCGCCGGTCCTCGTCGGCCGAGCGGCCGGCCGCGTGCACCCGCACCAGGTCGTGCAGCGCCCAGCGGCCGGGGCCGGCCGGCATCAGCAGATGGTGGGTGGCCAGCTCGTGCAGGGCCTCGCCGGCCGGGACGCCGGCCAGCGCCTCGGCGGCGGGCCCGTCGAACGACCGGCCGGGATGATGGGCCAGCAGGCGGAGCAGATCCCGGCCGGGGGCGGTCAGATTCCGGTACGAGACGTCGAGGGCCTGGCGGACCAGCGGGTCGAGGCGGCCCGCCCGGCGGCGCTCGGCCAGCCAGTCGGCATGGTCGGCCGGCGTCCACCCCGGACGCTCGCGCATGTGGGCGACCACCCGGGCCAGCGCGAGCGGGAGGTATCCGCAGGTGGCGGCGATCCGGTCGGCGGCCGCCGGGTCGGCGGTGGGTGGCAGCGCGGCCAGCAGGTATTCGCGAGCCTCGGCCGGCCGGAACACGCCGACCTCCAGGGGCCGCGCGCCGGGCAGGCCGTCGAGGCGGCGCCGGCTGGTGATCAGGGTGAGGCTGCCGGGGCCGGGCACGAGCAACGGGGCGACCTGGGCCTCGTCGGCCGCGTCGTCGAGCAGCATGAGGACGCGAGTGCCGGACAACCGGGTGCGCAACGCCCGGGACCGCGCCGCCGAGCCGTGCGGCAGGTGCTGGCCGGGCACGCCGAGCAGGCGCAGGAAGCCGTCGAGCACCGCGTCGGGGACGGCCGGGGGCTGGTCGGCGTGACTGCCGCGCAGGTTGACCACGAGCACCCGGTCGAACCGGCGGGCCGCGGTCATCTGGTGGGCGGCGTGCACGGCCAGCGTGGTCTTACCGGCGCCGGCCATGCCCGACAACACCGGCACGCCGGCGGGCGCGATCTCCGGCGTACGGGGGACGAAACCCGCCGGGACGGCGGGCAGACTGCCCAGCACCCGCACCTGCGCGCCCGCGCCCGGGGTCTCGCCACTGGCCACGCGCAGCGCCTGACGCCACTGGTTGGTGTAGCCGGCGTCGGCGTGCAGGGCCTCGACCACGGCCACCACCAGGTCGGGGTCGAGCCGGCGGCGACCGGCGCGGAAGCAGTCGACGACCGTGGTCTTGCCGACCTGCCCGGCCGGCGGCCGACGGGTGTTGACGCGGGCGGTGATGGTCTCGTAGGACGGATTGCCGGCCCAGGTCTTGAGCAGGCGCAGACAGCCGGCGACCTCGTCGAGCGACTGGGCCCGACCGGGGTCGGGCAGCACGGCGAACTGCGACACGGCCTGCTCCCCGGGGTCGTCGGGCGAGGAAGCATCGACGGTAGTCCCCGCCGGCCACACCGCTCATCCGAATTCGTTCGGATTCCGCGTGCGGAGGTCACCCGGGCGGCAGAGTGGGTCGTGCCAAGGGATCCGAAACGGGGGGTCGTTCCCGTAACGGGGGTGGGAGCGACGCGGACCCGCAGGCGCGTGCCGGGCGTGGTGCCTTCGAGGCCCACGCCCGGTTCGCTCGTTGTCCCCTAGGCGGCGGCGCCGCGCAGGACCGCGTCGACCAGGGCCTCGGCGAAGCCCTCGCGGGGTACGCGCGGACTGCTCTGGAAGAGCCCGTTCAACATGTTGGGCCCGACCAGCATGAGCAGCGTGAGCTCGACATCGAGGTCGGGGCGCAGGACGCCCTCGGCGATGCCGCGCCGCAGCACGCCGCGCATCACCTCACGCCGCGGCTCGATGACCGCCTGGTAGCCCTCCATGATCGAGTCGTCGCGCATCAGCTCGGGCATCAGGCAGGCGGTGATCTTGCCGTAGCTGTGCTGGTGACTGCTGCGGTTCGACTTGATCAGCGTGACCAGGTCGTCGCGGACCGACTCGCCGGCCAGCTCGGGCACCGGGCCCTTGAGCGCGGCCACCGCGTCGATGATCAGCGCTTCCTTGTTGGCCCAGCGCCGATAGATGGTCGCCTTGCCGACCCCGGCACGGGCCGCGACCGCCTCGATCGAGATGGCCGCGACGGTCTGCCCCTCGCTGAGCAGGTCGAGAACCGCGTTCAGGATCGCGGAGTCGGCGAGGGCGTTGCGGGGCCGGCCAGGAGCTTTGCGCTCCTGACCGGCCGGTGGAGCCGTGGTCATGGGGTTCATTGTTACCGACGAGTCACGCTTCGACCAGTTCCACGCCCTGCTCCTCCGCGAGACCCTCCGAGTTGGTGGGCTTCGGGGCGGAGGCGGGCCGCTTGCCGGGCAGCCAGATCAGGGCCACCAGCGCGCCGAGCAGCGCGAACACCATCGAGCCGATCGACGCGTAGTGCATGGCGTCGAGGAACGCGGCGTTGGCCTGCGAGATCAGCGCCGGAGCGGCCGCCCCGGCCTGCTCCGCGACGCCGTACGCCCCGGAGATCGACTCCCGGGCGGCGTCGGCCGCTCCGGCCGGCAGTCCGTCGGTCGCGGTGCCCAGGTTGTCCCGGTAGACCGAGGAGAGCACCGCGCCGAGCACGGCCACGCCGAGCGCGCCGCCGAGCTGGCGGATCGTGTTGCTGACCGCCGAACCGACACCGGCCTTCTCCCGCGGCAGCGCCGCCATGATCGACTCGGTGGCGGGCGGCATCACGTTGGCCATGCCGGCGCCCATGATGAAGAACGCCGCGCCGACCAGCCAGATCGGGGTGTCCTGGCCGATGAACAGCCAGACCGCCAGACCGAGGGCCACCAGGAGCAGGCCGACCGTGCTGACCACCTTGGGGCCGAAGCGCTTGACCATCGCGGCGCTGCGCGGCGCGAAGAACAGCTGACCGACGGCGAACGGGACGAACAGTGCGCCGGACGCGAGCGGGCCGTAGCCCCGGACCAGCTGCAGGTAGAACGCGCCGAAGAACATCGCGCCCATCGCGGCGAAGAAGACCAGGCCGATCATGCCGGTGGACGCCGCGAACGTCCGGTTGCGGAACAGCCGGACGTCGAGCGACGGGAACTCGGTGCGCAGCTCCCAGATGACGAACGAGGTCAGCACGACCACGGCACCGGCCAGCGTGCCCCACGCCCTCGGGTCACCGAAGCCGGCCTCGCCGCCCTCGATCACGCCGTAGGTGAGCAGGGTCAGACCGACGATCGAGAGCAGGACGCCCGGGATGTCGATGCGGTTCGGCCGCGGGTCCTTGGACTCGGGCACCAGGACGAGCACGAGGATCACCCCGGCGATGGCCACCGGCACGTTGATCAGGAAGACCGAGCCCCACCAGAAGTGCTCGAGCAGCAGACCGCCGACGATCGGGCCGATGGCCACGCCCAGGCCGACGGCGCCGGCCCAGATGCCGATGGCACGCGGCCGCTCCTGCGGCGTGAAGACGTTCGCGATGATCGAGAGCGTCGCCGGCATGACCGCCGCCGCGCCCAGGCCCATCAGCGCGCGGGCCGCGATCAGCTGGTTCGCCGTGTCGGCGTAGCTCGAGATCAGCGAGGCCAGGGCGAAGATGGCCAGCCCGGTGACCAGGGTGATCCGGCGGCCCAGGCGGTCGGCCAGGATGCCCGCGGTGAACAGCAGGCCGGCGAAGACCAGGGTGTACGAGTTGATCGCCCACTCGAGCTCGCTCTGGGTGGCCCCGAGCCCGTGCTGCGGGTCGGCGATCGTGCGCAGGGCGACGTTCAGGATGGTGTTGTCGAGCACGACCACCAGCAGGCTGATGACCAGTACGCCGAGAATGACCCACCGCCGGGGATGCCCGGCAGGGGCGGCCGCGGATGCGTCCATGGATGTTCCCCCATAGAGACTTACCTTACGAAACGGAACCGTTCCGTATCGATCAGCAGCCTAACGCCAGGGCAATGAGAAACGGAACGTATCCGTATCGGAATGTGCCGACGATCACGCCGGAAGCAACCGGTTGACTCCTGGCGGGCCCCGAAGGTCGCACCCCGATCCGTCGAAGGTGAGCGCATGGTGACTGGGAGGAATGCGCTGCACCGCTGGCTGCCCACCGGTGGCGGGTTGCGCGACGAGGACTGGGCCGGGCGGCATCGCCTGATGACCCGGCTGCTCGCCGCCGGCCTGGCGGCGCTGGTCGCCTATGGCGCCCTGCGCGACGAGCTCGGCGGCGGCAACCTGACCACCTGGTTGATCCTGCTCACGCTGCCCTGTGTCGTGGCCGCGGCCACGCTGCGGGGCCACCGGCTGCCGTCGGTCTTCGTCGCGCTCGGCTTCACGATGGTCTGCGCCGCCTTCGTGGCGATGACGCACGGCCGGACCGAGGCCCACTTCACCTTCTTCATCGTCGTCGGCGCGCTCGCCCTGTATCGGGACTGGGCGCCGTTCGGCGTGTTCCTGGTCGCCACCACGGCCCACCACGGGATCTTCGGGATCCTCGACGCCGAGCTGACCTACGGGCACCACTCGGCCCAGAAGCACCCGCTGTTCTGGGCGTTGATCCACGGCGTGGCGGTGCTGCTGGCGGCCACGTTCCAGGTCGTCCAGTGGCGGCTGACCGAGGCCGAGGAGCAGCGCGCCCAGGAGAACCTGGACGAGAGCCAGGCCCAGCTGACCGTGGCGTTCGACGAGACGCCGGTGCCGATGGCGATGCTGGCGCCGGACGGCCGGATCCTGCGCACCAACTCGGCGTACCGGTCCTGGCTGCGCCTGCCCGACGAGCTGCCGGCCGGCTTCCTGACCTCCGACCTGCCCATCGAACCGGTCGACCTGAGCAAGGCGCCGATGCTGGACGAGCTGGTGAAGCAGAACGGCTCGTCGATCACCACGCGCCAGTACCGTCGCAAGGACACCGGCGAGACGCTGTGGGTCGAGGTGCACGGCACCAACGTGCACGACCGCTCGGGCCGGCTGCGGTTGATCTTCGTGCACTGCCTCGACGTCACCGAGAACCACCGCCACCAGGAGGAACTGCAGAACCAGGTGCGCCACGACGCGCTCACCGGCCTGCTGTCCCGCTCGGCCTTCGAGCACGACCTGCTCACCCTGCTGGCCGCCGACGAGCCGGTCAGCGTCCTCTACCTCGACGTCGACCGCTTCAAGTCGATCAACGACGGCGCCGGGCACGCGGCCGGCGACGAGCTGCTGCGGGGGCTGGCCACCCGCCTGTCGGCCACGGTCCCGGCCGGCGCGCTGGTGGCCCGTCTCGGCGGCGACGAGTTCGTGGTCGCGCTGGCCGGCCCCCCGCGGACCGGCGCCCGGGTCGGCCACGCCATCCTCGCCGCCTTCGCCGAGCCGCTCGAGGTCGGCGACGGGCACCTGCAGGTGTCGGTCAGCATCGGCCTGGCCGCCGGGCACGGCCCCGAGCACGGCGACGAGACGGTGCTGGCCGCCGACACCGCGATGTATGCGGCCAAGCGCGCCGGCGGCAACCGCCTGCAGACCTTCAGCGACGACATGCGGGTCAAGGTGCGCGAGAAGATCGCCGCCGAGTCGCGTCTGCGCGAGGCCCTGAGTGGCGACCTGACCGAGACGCTGCCGATCTGGTTCCAGCCGATCGTGGCCACCGACACCGGCCGCATCGTCGGCGCCGAGGCGCTGGTCCGCCTGCGCACCCCGCAGGGTGAGCTGCTCAGCCCGTTCCACTTCATCCCGGCGGCCGAGGAGACCGGCATGATCGTGCCTCTCGGCGAGCACGTGCTGCGCCGCGCCGTGCAGCACCTGATCGAGTGGAGCGACCTGGACTACGTGTCGGTCAACGTCAGCCCGCGCCAGCTGGCCGAGCCCGACTTCGTGCCGCTGCTGGCCCACCTGCTGGCCACCCACCCGGCCCTGGACCCGTCCCGCCTGGTCGTCGAGATCACCGAGACCGCCCTGCTGGGCTCGTCGGTCGACGTCCGCGAGCGCCTTGAGACGATCAAGAATCTGGGCGTCCGCATCGCGCTGGACGACTTCGGCACCGGATACAGCAGCCTGACCTGGTTGCAGTCGGTGCCGGCCGACGTGGTCAAGCTCGACCGCTCGTTCGTGGCCGGGCTGGCCGCCGACCCGCGCAAGGCCTCGATCATCCAGGCCGTGCTGTGGCTGGCCCGCTCGCTGAACATGTCGGTGGTCGCCGAGGGCGTCGAGGACCCGGCCGACTGGCACGCCCTGCGTGACCTGGACTGCCCGTCCTGCCAGGGCTACCTGTTCGGCAAGCCGGCGCCGGCCGACGAGTTCACCGCCCTGCTCCAGCGGTCGCTGCTGAAGGTCTGACGGCTGACCGTCTAGCGCTCGAGGATCGCCACGACGCCCTGACCGCCGGCCGCGCAGATCGAGATCAGGCCACGGCCCGAGCCCTTCTCGGCCAGAAGCTTGGCCAGGGTGGCGACGATGCGGCCGCCGGTGGCGGCGAAGGGGTGACCGGCGGCCAGCGAGGAGCCGGTGACGTTGAGCTTGGCCCGGTCGATCGGCCCGAGCGGACCCGCCAGGCCGAGCTTCTCCTTGCTGAACTCGGTGGACTCCCAGGCCGCGAGGGTGCTGAGCACCTGGCTGGCGAAGGCCTCGTGGATCTCGTAGTAGTCGAAGTCCTGCAGGGCGAGGCCGTTGCGGGCCAGCAGGCGGGGGACGGCGTAGGCCGGGGCCATCAGCAGGCCCTCGTCACCGTGGACGTAGTCGACGGCGGCCGTCTCGCTGTCGACCAGGAACGCCTGGGCCGTCAGCCCCTGCTCGGCGGCCCACTCCTCCGAGGACAGCAGGACCGTCGAGGCGCCGTCGGTGAGCGGGGACGAGTTGCCGGCGGTCATCGTGGCGTCGGTCGAGCCGAAGACCGGGCGCAGCTTGGCCAGCTTGTCCAGGCTGGTGTCGGCGCGCAGGTTCTGATCGCGGGTCAGACCCAGGTAAGGGGTGATCAGGTCGTCGAAGAACCCGCGCTCGTAGGCGGCGGCCAGCCGCTGGTGCGAGGCCAGGGCCAGCTCGTCCTGGGCGTCGCGGGTGATGCTCCAGCGCAGGGCGGTGATCGCCGCGTGGTCGCCCATGGACAGACCCGTGCGGGGCTCGGCGTTGCGCGGGATGTCGGGTTTGAAGGCCAGCAGCGGGTTGAGCTTGGCCGCGGCCTTGATCTTGGCGGGCAGTGAGCGGGCCCGGTTGAGGGCCAGCAGGGCCCGGCGCATGTCGTCGTTGAGCTGCAGCGGGGCGTCCGAGGTGGTGTCGACACCACCGGCGATGCCGACGTCGATCTGACCCAGGGCGATCTTGTTGCCGACCAGGATGGCGGTCTCCAGGCCGGTGCCGCAGGCCTGCTGGACGTCGTAGGCCGGGGTCCGCGGGTCGAGCCGGGAGCCCAGCACAGTCTCGCGGGTCAGGTTGAAGTCGCGCGAGTGCTTGAGGACCGCCCCGGCGGCCACCTCGCCCAGGCGGCGACCGGCCAGGCCGTACCGGGCGATCAGGCCGTCGAGGGCGGCGGTCAGCATGTCCTGGTTCGAGGCCTGGGCGTACCGGCCGTTCGAGCGGGCGAACGGGATCCGGTTCCCGCCGAGAACGGCGACACGACGCATGGTGGTCTCCTGACAACGACGGGAGCTACTCATCAGTAGGCTACCAACGCCGGCGCCGAGTAGGCTGCGGCGCATGGGCGACAGGTACGCGAGCTTCGCGAACTCCGGTCCCGGGCGCGGCCTGGTCAAGCGGTTGGGCCTGCCCGATCCGCCCCGGCTGCGGCGTCACCGGCCGGGCGACGCGCTGACCGAGGGGCCGGTGCTGATCGGCGCGGCGCCCGGTGGGCGGCTCGGTGACCAGGTGCGCAAGGTGCTGGCCGGCGCGGGCGTGGAGACGCTGGACGAGGCGGTGACCGACGGGACGCACGGCGCGCTGATCTTCGACGCCTCGGGCATCACCGACGTGCCGGCGCTCGGCGAGCTGTACGAGTTCTTCCACCCGTACGCACGATCGGTGCGCCCCTCCGGCCGGGTGATCGTGCTGGGGACGCCGCCCGAGGCAGCCGGCCACCCGCACGAGGCCACGGCGCAGCGCGCCCTCGAGGGGCTGACGCGCAGCATCGGCAAGGAGTTCGGGCGGGGCATCACCTCGCAGCTGGTCTATGTCGAGCCGGGCGGCGAGGGCGCGCTCGAGTCGACACTCCGCTTCCTGCTGAGCGGGCGATCGGCGTACGTCTCGGGTCAGGTCATCCGGATCGGGGCCGGCACGCCGCCGGCGCCGGCCGACTGGCAGCAGCCCCTGGCCGGGAAGAGTGCGCTGGTCACCGGGGCGGCTCGGGGAATCGGAGCGGCCATCGCGCGGGTGCTGGCGCGGGACGGGGCCGACGTGATCGCGCTCGACGTCCCGGCGGCCGGGGAGGCTCTGGCCGGGGTGGCCAACGACGTACGCGGGCGGGCGATCCAGCTCGACCTGACCGCCGAGGGCGCGGGGCAGCGGCTGGCGTCGCACCTCTCACGGCCGCTCGACATCGTGGTGCACAACGCGGGCATCACCCGCGACCGGACGATCGCCAAGATGGACGCGGCCGGGTGGGACTCGGTGCTCGCGGTCAACCTGGTCGCACCGACGAGGATCAACGACGCGCTGCTCGACGCGGGTCTGATCGCCGCCGGGGGCCGGATCGTGGGGGTGGCGTCCATCGCCGGGATAGCCGGCAACCGCGGGCAGACCAATTACGCCACGAGCAAGGCCGGGGTGATCGGGCTGGTGCAGTCGAGCGCGCCCGGCCTGCGGGAGCGGGACATCACGATCAACGCCGTGGCGCCGGGCTTCATCGAGACGGCCATGACGGCGCGGATGCCGGTGACGTTGCGCGAGGCCGGGCGGCGGATGAACAGCCTGGCGCAGGGCGGGTTGCCGGTCGACGTGGCCGAGACGATCGCCTGGCTCGCTTCGCCGGGGTCGGGCACGATCACCGGGAACGTGGTGCGGGTCTGCGGGCAGAGCCTGCTGGGGGCGTGACCTCCGTGCCGGGCACCACGCTGCGGGCGGCGCTGGGGCTGATCCCGCGCCGCCGTCCCGACCGGGTGCCGTCGACCGAGCTCAGACAGGCCGGGGTGACCGTCGATCGTGGTCACCTGGCGGCGTACGACCGGATCTGCGGGTTCCGGCTGAGCGACGAGCTCCCGGCCACCTACCCGCATGTGCTGGCCTTCCCGCTGGCGATGCGGCTGATGACCGCGACGGACTTCCCGTTCCCGGCGATCGGGCTGGTCCACATCGCCAACCGGGTCACCGTGCACCGGCCCCTGACGGCGGCGATGACGTACGACCTGGTCGTGCACGCCGAGGCTCTGCGCCCGCACCCGCGCGGGCGTCAGGTGGACCTGGTCGCCACCGCCTCGGTGGGCGGCGAGCCGGTGTGGACAAGCGTCTCGACGTATCTGTCCCGCTCCCCCACGCCCGGCGCGACCGTCTCCGGCCCGACCGTCTCCGGCGCCACCGTCTCCGGCCCCGCCGTCTCCGGCCCCACCGCGGACGCGCCGCCGGCTGCGACTGCGGTGTGGCGGGTGCCGGCCCGCGCCGGCATTGACTACGCGGCCGTCAGCGGTGACCGGAACCCCATCCACACGTCGCGGATCGGTGCACGACTGTTCGGATTTCCGCGGCCGATCGCGCATGGTATGTGGAGTGCCGCCCGCTGCCTGGCCTCGCTGGAGGGCCGCCTGCCCGAGCGGTACACCGTGGACGTCCGCTTCCGGCAGCCGATCCTGCTGCCCGCCACGGTGTCGTTCGCCCACGCCGGCGGCGCTTTCCAGCTCTTCGGCCGGAAGCCGCATCTTGCCGGGCAAGTTACGCCTGCGTAGCGTTACCGGTCGGTAGATCTGCGGAGGGACGTCGCGTGGAGTTCTGGCTCGACCTGAACGAAGAACAGAACGACCTGCGGGAGTGGGTGCACGGATTCGCCGAGAGTGTGATCCGCCCGGCCGCGGCCGAGTGGGACGAGCGCGAGGAGACTCCGTGGCCGGTCCTGCAGGAGGCGGCCAAGATCGGGCTCTACGGTTTCGAGTTCCTCATGAACACCTGGTCCGACATGAGCGGCCTGTCGCTGCCACTGGTGAACGAGGAACTGTTCTGGGGCGACGGCGGCATCGGCATGGCGCTGTCCGGCACGTCCCTGGCGGTTGCCGCGATCTACGGTTCGGGCACGCCCGAGCAACTGGTCGAGTGGGTGCCGCAGTGCTTCGGCGACCCGGCCGACCCCCAGGTGGGCGCGTTCTGCTCGACCGAACCCGAGGCCGGCTCCGACGTGGCCGCCATGCGCACCCGCGCGGTCTACGACGAGGCGTCCGACGAGTGGGTGCTCACCGGGCAGAAGGCCTACGCGACCAACGGCGGCATCGCCAACGTGCACGTCGTGACCGCCTCGATCGACCCGTCGCTGGGCTCACGGGGCCAGGCCGCGTTCGTCGTCCCGCCCGGCACGCCCGGCCTGGTCGGCACCAAGAAACTGCGCAAGCTCGGGTTGCGCGCCTCGCACACGGCCGACGTCTTCCTGGACGACGTGCGGGTTCCCGGCCGCTGCCTGCTCGGCGGCAAGGAGGCTCTCGACGCGCGCCTCGCCCGCGCCCGGGAGGCCCAGCGCGCCACCGAGCAGACGACGCGCCCGACCGGGAAACGTCCCTCCGGGCAGGCGTCGATGCGCACGTTCGAGCTGACCCGGCCCGCCGTGGGCGCGCAGGCGCTCGGGATCGCGCGAGCCGCGTACGAGTACTCGCTCGAATACGCGCAGAACCGTGTGCAGTTCGGCCGGCCGATCGTGGACAACCAGGCGGTCGCGTTCGCCCTGGCCGACATGCGCACCGAGATCGACGCCGCCCGGCTGCTGGTGTGGCGGGCCGCCTGGATGGGCCGCAACGAACGCCCGTTCACCGCCGGCGAGGGCTCGATGTCGAAGCTCAAGGCGGGTGAGGTGGCGGTCGCGGTGACCGGTCAGGCCGTGCAGATCCTGGGCGGAGCCGGCTACCTGCGTGACCACCCGGTCGAGCGGATGTACCGCGACGCCAAGATCTACACGATCTTCGAGGGGACGTCCGAGATCCAGCGCCTGGTCATCTCGCGGGCGATCACCGGGCGTCAGATCCGCTGACCGCCGGCGCCGCATCACCTGGCGCGGCGCCGGGTCAGTCCTGGCGCCGGACCGGCGTCAGTCCTGGCGCCGGACCGGCGTCACTCCTGGCGCCGGACCGGCGTCACTCCTGGCGCCGGACCGGCGTCACTCCTGGCGCGGGACCGGCGTCACTCCTGGCGCGGGACCGGCGTCTCCCGGCCGGCCTCGGCGCGGAACTTGATGACCTTGTGGGTGCCGTCGCAGAACGGCTTGGTCGCCGACTTTCCGCAGCGGCACAGCGCGATGGTGCCCCGGCCCGGGTCGATCGGCTCGCCGTCGGGTGTGAGGAGCTCGAAATCGCCGCGCACGATGAGCGGCCCATCCGGATAGGGAACGATCGACGAGGACATGGCCGGTCGTATGCCCGGTGAGCTGCGGCCGAAACGAATCGTTTACGTGCCCTGGATTCGGGAAGCTTGCGATCATGCAACTACCCGCGGCCCGCGGCCGGGTCTCCGCCGCGCTCATCGACGTGCTCAGCGGCCGTGCCGCCAAACTGCCGGCCTTCGCGCGGTTCGACGGCGAGGAAGACCTGCACCTCACCCTTTTTGTCTGTTATGAGCTCGCCTACCGTGGCTGGGACGGCGTCGACGACTGCTGGGAGTGGGATCCCGGCATGCTGCGTCTGCGCACCGCCGCCGAGAACCGCTTCCTGGGGACACTGCACGATTTGGTCGGTGAGCCGGCGCGGGACGTGGACCCGGCTGCCGTACCGGCCGGTCTGGCCGAGGTCGTGGCGGCCGACGACGGGCCCGGGTTGTCCGGATACCTGCGCGGCCGGGCCACGCACGAGCAGTTCAAGGAGTTCGTCACGCACCGGTCGATCTATCACCTGCGCGAGGCCGACCCGCACTCCTGGGCGCTCCCCCGGCTGGGCGGGCGGGCCAAGGCGGCCCTGGTCGAGATCCAGACCGACGAGTACGGCGGCGGGGTCGAGCGCCGCATGCACCAGGAACTGTTCAAACGGACGATGAGCTGGTTCGACCTCGACCTCACGTACGGGGCGTACGTGGACGCGGTCGGCGCGCCGACGCTCGCGGTCAACAACCTGATGTCGCTGTTCGGGCTGCACCGCCGGCGGCGCGGCATGATCCTCGGTCACCTGGCCGCCTACGAGATGACGTCGTCGCTGCCCAACCGGTCGTACGCCAACGGTCTGCGCCGGCTCGGCGGGGACGCCGACGCGACCGCGTTCTACGACGAACACGTCGAGGCCGACGCCGTGCACGAGCAGATCGCCGCGTACGACCTGTGCGGCTCCTTCGCCGCCGCCGAGCCCGCCCTGGCCGGCGACGTGCTGTTCGGGGCGCGCTGTGCGCTGGCGGTCGACTCGCTCTGGGCGGGCAGCATTCTCGACACCTGGAGAAACGGCGGGTCGTCCCTGCGCGATTACACGATTCAACCAGTGCTGGCCGGGTAGTCGACCGCCCTCGTACCAAGGACGGAGGACACCCATGCAAGCCAGCGTCACCTTCGTCGGCAACGCCACGACCCTGCTCCGGCTCGGGAACTTCACCCTGCTCACCGATCCGGCGTTCGGCCCGGCCGGCAGCCGGGTCTACCTCGGCTACGGGGCCTGGACCAAGCGCCTGCGGGACCCGGTGCTGGATGCCCTGCAGGGGACCAAGGTCGACGGGATCCTGCTGTCGCACCTGCACGGCGACCACTTCGACGCGGCCGCCCGGGCCTGGGTCGAGCCGACGCTGCCGATCCTGACCACGCCGGCGGCGTGCCGCAAACTGCGGCGCAAGCGTCATCTCGCCGTGCGCGGACTGCCGACCTGGGAATGTTACGAGTGGACACGGGAGCGCCAGCGGCTGCGCATCACCGCGGTGCCGGGTAAGCACGGCCCCGGAGCGGTGGATCGCCTCCTGCCCGACGTGATGGGATCGGTGGTCGAGCTCGAGATCGACGGACGCCTGGCCCTGCGGCTCTACATCACCGGTGACACGCTGGTGCACGACGCACTGGAGCAGATTCCCCGGCGGTTCGGCGACATCGACGCGATGCTGATCCACCTCGGCGGCACCCGGCTGCTCGGCATGCTGCTCACGATGGACGGGCGCCAAGGTGTCGAGCTGGCCCACCTGATCCGGCCCGGGCTGACCGTGCCGATCCACTACGACGACTACAAAGTGATGAAGTCGCCACTGTCCGACTTCCTGAACCGGGCCGGCGAGCAGGGGCTGAGCGGCGTGACACCGATCACCCGCGGCGACACGCTGGAGCTGCCGTGGCGCTCCGGCCTGGACGGCTCGCACGCCGAACGCCGCGCGATGCCCTGACCCGTTCCGGCCCGGTCCGCGCAGCCCGCCGCACCCCCGCTGCGCCTGCCGCCGCACCCTCGCTGCGCGTCCCGCCGCACCCCCCGCTGCGCGTCCCGCTAGGCGAAGAGCAACCCGAGCGAGGATCCCGCCTGCCGGAGGCGGTCCAGCGCGTACGGGACGGGCATCGGCGGCGGCAGCGGGCGCCGCACCGGGCCGCCCAGCATGCGGGTCGCGTGACCGGTGGCGATGGGCAGCATCGGGTAGCGGCTCGCCGCGAAGCGATCGATCGGCTCGCGGTGGCGTGCGAACGAGGCCAGTGAGCGCCACTGCGCGAGGGTGGCCACCTGATCGCCCGCGTGTCCCGGCGGCTCCGGCAGGACGGTGACCCCGTCGAAGCGTTCGCTGCCCGCCAGCCACATCTCGGCCGCCTCGGCCGAGGCCCGGCCGGCTGACTCGCACCAGTACGGGGTCCGCCCGCTCGCCCGCGCCAGCCACGGGTCGAGCAGCCGGCCGGATTCGATCACGGCGCTGTCGTCCGGCCGCTCCCCGAACCACGACCGGGAGTCTGCGCGCCACTGTCGCACCAGGTCGGCGACGCAGGCGCTGAGGGTCTCGGGGCCGGCGTAGAGCAGGCGGTGCGACGACTGGCCGAGCCGGCCGAGATCGACGCCCAGCGAGGGTTCGCCCGACCGTTCGGCGTAACGCGGCGCGGTGTCCGGGTCGAGCTCGGGCCACGCGCCGGCCCCGAGCGACTCCAGGATCCGCCGGAACTCCGGGTTGGCCGGCGAGTAATCCTCGGGGCTGCTGCCGCCGACCGGGCTGCCGACCTGGAACCCGTGCCGGGCGGACACCGCCGTCACCGGCCAGGTGCGCAGGTCGCGCATCAGCAACGTGCTGCCGCCGGGCGCGAGCCGGGTGCGCAGGAAATGCTCGTACGCGGGGGGAAGGGTGACCCACCGCAAGTGGAACCGGACCGTCGAGCCGCAGAGCGGCCCACCGCGAAGCGGGTCGTGCACCTGCCGCACGGTCACCGACGGGTTCCGCGTGGTGATCATTCGGGCGAGTTCGGCCCCCCACCGCAGCGCACCGGGCCAGTCCCCGGCCGAGCCGCCCGGCCAGGTCACCGTGACCGGCACCGTGGTCGGCAGCCAGGCCGCCCCGAGACCGACCGCCAGATGTGCGGCCGAGCCGTGCGGCGACCCGAGCAGCACCGCCGGATACTCGGCCTCCCGGTAATGCCCGACGATCCACTCGGCGATCGCCTCGGCGTCGATCGCGCCGGCCAGGTCGTGCGGCACAGCCTCGGCGTACGCGTCCCGCGCGAGCTCGAACTGCCGGCGAGCCGGCGGCAGTTGCCCCCGCCGCCCGAGCAACGGCGTGCGCGCCACCCAGGCCCCGGCCTCGCCCGACACGGTCGACAGCAACACCCGGCACAGGCTGTCCGCACAGACGACGTTCCCGACCGGCAGCCCACCCCGAGCCGCCGGCATCGTCTCGTAGATCGTCACCCGACTCAGCTCCCCCCAGATTCCAGGCGAGCTACCCACGCACCGGCGGACCAATCGGATCAGCGGTGTGAGCTGACTCAACGCCCGGCGTTATCACACTTTCGCGGTTGCCGCGGTCCGCGTCGCAGCAGTCCTGGCGGCGGTGGCTGAGCTGCGCTCCGTGTCCGACGCGCACGCTCCGATGCCGGCCCGCCCGACGTTCCCGGCGCACCGTGAGGAGCGCCTCTTTTCAAGCGTGTTTGGGAAGTGCGGTCGAGCGGCGGTGAGTCCCGGCGTCGGCTGGGTGCGCCGGAGAAGTCGAATACCGGTGCTTCCGCCGTGCGGCCGGGCGGCGCCTGAGCCCCGCCCGCGCCCGGCTCCACCTCCGACAAAACGCCCTAGGCTCGGACGATGAGTGCCGATGTCCATCTGCGGTCTGTCCAGCCGGCCGACGTCGACGTCTTCTTCCTCCAGCAGCAGGAGCTGGAAGCGCAGCGGCGGGCCAACTTCCGGGCGCGCGACCGGCCGGCCTTCACCGAGCACTGGACCCAGCGGATTCTGGGCGACCCCGACGTGAGCGCCCGGACCGTTCTGGCCGGCGGGGAGATCGCGGGCAACGTCGTCTCCTGGTGGCAGGGTGAGCACCGCGAGGTCGGCTACTGGCTCGGCCAGGCGTTCTGGGGTCGCGGTGTCGGGACGCGGGCGGTGACGCTCTATCTCGACGTGGAGCCGGTCCGGCCGTTGACCGCCACCGCCGATGTCGGCAACACCGCGTCCATCCGCCTCCTCGAGCGCTGCGGCTTCACCGCGGTCGAGACCGTGCGCCAGGCGGATGTCGCTTTTGTCGTGCTGGAACTGCGCTCGGCCCCAGCCCCCACCTCCGCGCCGACGCGCTGAGCCCCGAGCCGCACCGGCGCGGGGTAGCGCGGGCAGCTCGGGGCGGGGTAGCGCGGGCAGCTCGGGGCGGGGTAGCGCGGACAGCTCGGGGCGGGGTAGCGCGGACAGCTCGGGGCGGGGTAGCGCGGACAGCCCGGCGCGGACAGCTCGGCTCCGGATGGTGCGGGCAGCCCGACGTAGACAGCTCGGCGCGGGGTGGCGCGGACAGCTCGGCGCGGGCGACTCGGGGCTGGGTTCGGCGCGTGAGTCAGCCCTCCAGGTCGGCCGGCTCTTTGTCGCGGGCGGGCAGGTCCAGGCTCGTCCGCAGGGTGGCGCGGGGCAGGAAGATCGCCGCGACCAGGCCGACCACCGCGATGGCGGCCGAGATCAGGAAGATGTGCCCGGTGGCGTCGCCGTAGGCGGCCCGCACGATGTGCTGCACCGCCTCCGGCAGGGCGGCCACGTTGAGGCTGCCACCGTCACCGCCCGACACCGGGATGCCGGCCGAGGCCAGATCGCGGGTGATCTGGTCGGTGACGCGGCGGGCCAGCACGGCACCCAGCACGGACACGCCGATCGCGCCGCCCATCGAGCGGAAGAACGCGACGGTGGAGGAAGCGGCACCGATGTTGCGCAGCGGCACCGTGTTCTGGACGGCCAGCACCAGGTTCTGCATGCTCGCGCCGACCCCGAGGCCGACCAGCAGCATGCCGAGGCCGACGAAGACCAGCGACGTCTCGTGGTCGATCGTGCTCAGCAGGGCGAAGCCCGCGAAGAGCACGACCAGACCCGCGATGATGTACGGCTTGATCGTGCCGGTGCGGGTGATGATGCGCCCGACGATGATCGACGAGATCAGCACGCCGGCCATCAGCGGGATGGTCAGCAGGCCGGCCTCGGTCGGGCTGTAGCCGCGGCCGATCTGGAAGTACTGACCCAGGAAGACCGCACCCCCGAACATGGCCATGCCGACCGCGAGGCTGGCCACGATCGACAGCGCGGTGGTGCGCTCGCGCACGATTTCGAGCGGCACGACCGGTTCCGCTGCGCGCTTCTCGACCACGACCGCGAGAACGAGCAGCAAGAGCGCTCCACCGACCATCGTGTAGGTCTGCCACGACGCCCAGGCGAACGTGCCGTCGACGAACGACACCCAGATGAGCAGGATGCTCACCCCGGCGGCGATCAGACCGGCCCCGAGGTAGTCGATCTTCACGTTCTCCCGGCGCTCGGTGTGCACGTGCAGGGTGAGCTGCAGCAGGATCAGCGCGACGACGGCGAACGGCACCCCCACGAAGAAGCACCACCGCCAGCCCAGCCACGACGTGTCCACGATCAGGCCACCGAGCAGCGGCCCACCCACCGTGGCCAGCGCCATCACGCCGCCGAGATAGCCGTTGTAACGACCGCGCTCCCGCGGCGGGATCATCGCCGCGATCACGACCTGCACCAGCGCCTGCAGACCGCCGACACCGATGCCCTGGAACGCGCGGGCGGAGATGAGCTGCCCGGCGGACTGGCTGAAGCCGGCGATCACCGAGCCCAGCACGAAGATCACGATGGCGATCTGCACAAGCAGCTTCTTGCTGAACAGGTCGGCCAGCTTGCCCCAGATCGGGGTGGTTGCCGTGGCGGTGAGCAGGGTCGCCGTGACCACCCAGGTGTACTGGGTCTGACTGCCCTCCAGCGCCCCGATGATCTTGGGAAGGGCGGTGGAGACGACCGTACTGCTGAGCAGCGCCACGAAAAGCACCAGCAGCAGGCCGCTCAAGGCCTCGAGGATCTGCCGGTGGGTCATGTCCTCCGCCGCCGGCGTCGCCGCCGGCCGGGTGGTGGGTGCGCTCATCGCGCGGCCTCCTGATGGTGGTTCTTATCGAGTACGCCGGAGAACGCGGCGAGGAAACGGCCGAGATCAGCGCTGACCCGTTCGGTCTCGGCCGCCGGCCAGTCGGCCAGGGCGTGCTGCAGCAGATCGCCGAACCACTCCTGGGCCGCGCCCAGCAGCTCGTGGCCGGCCGCGGTCAGCGCCAGCGCCGACGCCCGGCGGTCGGCACTGTCGATACGGCGTTCGACCAGCCCCTGCCCGACCGCGGCGGCGACCGCCCGGCTGACCGTCGACGGGTCCAGCCCGGACCGCTCGGCCAGATCCTTGGCGTGGCAGCCACTGCCGGTCCCCGTACCGATTTCGTCGATCAGCTTGAGGACGCCGACCGTGCCGATCGGCACGTCCGGTCTCTCGCGCAGCCACTGCTGTCGCGCCTTGCGGATGAGCTGGGACAGCTCGAGCAGCTGCGTCGCCAGCACGTCTTTCATCTCGTCCTGCCCTTGTCGGCCGTTGCGTGCATCAAGCATTCATCAAATCTGCGCAATGGGCAAGTTTGCACGTCGGGCAGTTTTTGCGCATGGCATCATGCCGCCATGAGCACCGCCGAGTGGTACCTGGACTTCGCCGAGCGCCAGGCGCGCGGCACCTCGCCCACTTACGAGCGCCTGGCCCGGGCGGTCGCCCGCGACGACGAGTTGCTCGCCCTGCTCGACTCGGTGCCACCGCCCAAGCGGCAACCCAACCTGCTCTTCGCCGTCGTCCAATGGCTGGGCGGACCGGTCGCGGATCACGACCTTTTCCGTACGTTCGTCACGGCGCACTGGCCGGCCGTCGCGACCGAGCTGCGCTCCCGGGCCACGCAGACCAACGAGATCGGCCGGTCCGCGCTGGTGCTGCCGGTGCTGGCCGCGCTCCCCCAGCCGCTGGCGCTGATCGAGGTGGGCGCCTCGGCCGGGCTCAACCTCTACCCCGACCGATACCGCTACCGGTACGGGGATGTCGAGGTCGGCTCCTCGGGGCCGATGCTCCGCTGCGCCACCACCGGCCTGACCCCACCCACCGCGCTCCCGCAGGTGGTGTGGCGAGCCGGCCTGGACCTGAACCCGCTCGACATCACCTCGGCGGCCGACCGTTCCTGGCTCGAGGCGCTGATCTGGCCCGAGCACGAGCACCGCCGCGAGCGTCTGCGGGCCGCGGCGGCGATCGCCACCGCCGACCCGCCCCGGCTGATCCGCGGCGACCTCGTCGACGAGCTGCCGGCCCTGGTCGCCGCGGCGCCACCGGACGCCACCCGGGTCGTCTTCCACACGTCGGTGCTCTATCAGGTGCCGGCCGAGCGGCGGGCGGCGTTCCGCACGCTCGTCGGCTCGCTGCCGGTGCACTGGATCTCGATCGAGGGCTCGGACGTCGTCAGCTTCCCGGAGCTGCCACCGGCACCGGACGACGGCCGGCACCAGAACGTCCTGGCCCTCGACGGCAAGCCGCTGGCCTGGACCGAGGGCCACGGCCAGGAGATGACCTGGTTCGCCGGCTGACCGGCGTCCTGCCTCCCCGGAGGATGCGAGTCTTCACTACGCTGAGACTGTGTCCGATGAAGACGACCGCCCGGCGCGGATCGAGGACGTCCACGAGCTGGCCATGGCCATGCCCGACGTCGTCGTGAACGGCGATAACCACCCGAGTTATGAGGCCGGCCGCAAGACGTTCGTCTTCTTCCGTACGCCTCGCAAGGACGCCTTCGACCCGGAGACCGGTGAGCTGTACACCGATGTGGTCGTCTTCTACGTCGAGTCGGAGGCCGAGAAGCAGGCGCTCGTGCGGGACGAGAGCACGCCGTTCTTCACCACGCCGCACTGGAACGGCTATCTCGGCGTCCTGCTGCTGGCCCGCGACATCGGCCGGATCACCCGCGCCGAGCTGCGTGAGGTCGTGCAGGACGCCTGGCTGGCCCGGGCCCCCAAGCGAAAGGCAGCCGCGTGGCGAGCCGCCCGAGGATGAGCCTGGCCGCGGTGGCGCGGTGGCGGGCCCCGTTCCTGATCGGGACGCTGGTGGTCGGGGTGCTGCTCATGGTGGGCCTCACCGTCGCCGGCACGTGGGTCCGGGGTGTGCTGTTCTTCCTGACGCTCGCGCTCTATGTCGGCTTGGTCGTCGGGGCCTTGGTGGCGCAGAGCAAGCACCCGGCCGAGCTGGTCGAGCAGGACGGCGACCGGGTAACGGTTGCCACACCGGGTCTGACGCTGCTGGCGGCGGCCTTCACGCTCATGGTCACCGGATTTGTCGCCAACGACATCGCCGACGCGCTCGCCGGCGGGCTGTGGACGGGCGATGTGGTGATCGACGCGGTGTGGACGGCGTGGGCCGGGTTCGCCTGGTATGCGGCGCTCGGCCCCAACGACGTACGGCTCGGGCCTGATGGTCTTGTCGAACGCCTGCCCCACGGGTCGATGGTCGTGCCGTGGGAGGCGCTCGAGTCGGCCACGGCCGGGCCGCGCAACCGGGTGACGCTCACGTTCCGGGACCGGCAGGCCGTGGTGTGGCGCGGTCTGCGGCGCAAACGCGGCGTGCTCAATCCCACGACGAAGGCGTCCTACCTCGCGGACGCCATCAACTCGGCCGTTCGGGCCCGCTCGGCCCGGCGCTGACCCTAGAGTCGGCTGCGGGGGTGTGCCGACGATGCTGGATCCGATGCTCAGCGCGGCCGCGGTCGCGATCGACTGGTCCGAGCCGGACAGTGTGCTGGGCACGTACGTAGCCCAGATGGACCGTCTCACCGAGCCGGTGGATCCCGGGGTGCCGCTCAGCCTGAGCGTGCACGGGCTGCTGGTCAGCGGCGAGCTGATCCCCCAGTGGCAGTGGTTCGCCGAGGTGAGCGAGCTCAACGACCACGAGGACGCCTTCTACGTCGGCACCGCCGAACACGTGAAGGAACAGTCCGACCTGGCCCACGCCGCCATCAAGATCCGCGACATCGGCGGCGAGATCTCTCACCGGCAGTTCACCGCCCTGGTCGCCCCGACCCGCTACATCCACCTGCGCAACACCCGCATCCACAGCCCCGGCATGCACACCGGCGAGACCGGCTCCCTGTGGCGTGGCCGGCTGGCCGACGTCTCCGGCTGGACGCCCGGCACGCAGGCCCTCATCGAGGACTGACCCGCAGCACCACAGGGAAGAAGGTTCCCTGGTCAGGTGGCCGAGCCGGCCGGGGGCCGGCGGCGGTTGACGTGGCGGCGCAGGAAACGCCAGCCGCCGGTGACACCGGTGCCCGTGTGCGAGACCAGGCGGTCGCCGATGATGGCCCACTCGGCCAGGAGCGAGGCGGCGCGGTCCATGGTGCGGCGGGCCTGTTCGAAGTCCTCCAGGTCGTGGCGCAGCAGCCAGAGGCGGCGAGCCTGGTCCCAGGCGCGGGCCCGGGTGACGGTGACCAGGATGCGCTGGCTCCAGTCGTCGAGCGGCCCGACGAACTCGTCGAGCTCCAGCTGCCACCGGGTCGAGAAGCCGCGGCGCAGAGGCGGGATCTCCTGGTAGAAGATCTCGTTGACCAGCAGGTAGTCGGGGTGGATCACGTCGTCGCCGGGCTCAGGGGCGCCCAGCTCGTTCCAGGTGCCGATCAGGGCGAGCGCCAGGTCGTGGTTGATGTGGGCGTTGACGCCGAGCATGGCGGCGGTCAGCCGGCTCATCCGCACGTCGCCGGCCCGCTTGAAGAGGACCTCCCAGACGTCCGGGGTGTCCTCGTCGTCGTTGTTCCACCGGGTCAGCGCGTCGAAGTAGCGCTTGGCGAACTCGACGTCGAGCAGCTCGAGGAAGTCCGGCGAGTTGACCCCCGTGACCAGCGCGGTGTCCACCCGCCGGGTGATGTTGAGATAGAGCTGGTTGAAGGCGGACACCCGGTTGGCGGCCCGGCTGGGCGGCAGCTCGTCCATGATGTCCTGCACCGTCACCAGCCGCGAGATGACGTCCCCGATGCCGCCCGGATGCCCCTGCAGCGCTTCGGTGACCTTTTCGTGCAGCGGGCTCCACCCACGCCCGGCCGGAATCGCCAGACTCGACAACTCGAGCCGCTTGACGCGCAACAGCTCCGCGCTGTCCCGCGCGAGCGACCGATCAAACGCCGTCGTCATGCGAGACAGCTTCGCGATCAACCCCCGGCCCGCGCCACCAATTGTCGGCAAACCGTCGCGACTTCCCGCACAACCCGGCTGTGGACCCCTGACGCGCGCAGACGACGGTGCTCGTATCGGTGGTGCTTAAATCGGATGACTCCGGCGGGCGCGGGCAATAAGGTCGCCGGATGCATACGACGCATGCTCTCCTCGCCGGCGGGTGGATGCCCGCGCGAGGGATGCAGTACGCCATCCGTCAGCGCGCCGGGCGTCCCGCCCCGCGCCGCACCGCCTGACTTCTTCCGCGGTTCGCCGCCGGGGCCCGCTGAGTCCTGCTCTTCTCAGTGGACAGCCCGAACGATCGAGGCTGTCCACGTTTCGCCGCCCGAGTTGCGGGTGGCAGACGGGAACCCGGTTGTGGCGTCATCTTCCTATCGCCGGCGCGAGCATGCGCGCGTCCGGCGGATCCTCGGTCAGAACCTGCTCGTCGACCCGGCGGCGGTGCGCGCGATAGCGGACGCGGCGGCGCCCGCGCCGGGCGAGCTCATCCTCGAAATGGGGGCGGGACGCGGCCGCCTCACCGCTGAGTTGCTGCGGCGGCGGGCGCACGTCATCGCGTACGAGATCGACCCGGACCTGGCCGCCGACCTGCCCGCAGCCGACGGTCTGAGCGTGCGCACCGACGATTTCCTCACCGCGTCACCGCCGCGCGAGCCGTTCGCGGTGGTCGGCAACATCCCGTATGCGCTGACGTCGGCCGTCGTCGACTGGTGCCTGCGGGCGCGCACGCTTCAGCAGGCCACCCTGCTCACCCAGTGGGAGTACGCGCGCAAACGAACCGGGGACTACGGCCGTTGGTCGCGGCTGACCGTGCTGACCTGGCCCGAGATCGCCTGGGACCTGGCCGGGCGGGTGCCGCGGACGGCGTTCCGACCGGTGCCGCGCGTCGACGGCGGCATCCTCCGCTTGCGACGCCGGCCGGTCGCGCTCGTGCGGCCCGAGCTGCTCCCCCGCTATCGGGCCCTCGTCGAGTGCGGCTTCACCGGCGTGGGCGGCTCGGTGCAGGCCTCACTGGCCCGCCGCTACGGAAGTCGCCAGGCCGCGGCCGCCTGCCGTGCGGTCCGTCTGACCCCTGACGTCGCGGTCGGAGAGGTGTGGCCCGAGCAGTGGCTGACGCTCTTCCGCCTGCTCGGCCGATAGGGGCCGGTCGAGCCGTGACGAGGCGTCAGCCGGTCGCCAGGATGAGGGCTTCGAGGAGGGCGGCGCGCGCGTGCATGCCGTCGAGCGAGACCCACTCGTGACGGGCGTGGGCGCCGCCTCCGGGTGGGGCGAGGCCGTCGACGGTGGGGATGCCCAGGGCGCCCGTCGTGTTGGTGTCGGCCGCGCCGTCGGCCGGGTGGCCGTCGAGGGTCTGGCCGATGCCGGCGGCCACCCCGATGATGTGGTCGAGCAGCGTCGTGGTGGCTTCGGTGGAGCTCCACGTCGGGCGGTGGGCCAGCAACGTCGTCGTCAGGGCGGCCCGCTCCCGGATCGGGGTCAGGGTGCGCAACGCGCCCAGCACGGCTTCTTCGTTCTCCGCGTCCAGGAAGCGCAACCCCAGGTCGGCGTGGGCCCGGCCGGCCACCACGTTGGTGCGGCCGCCGCCGGCGATCGTGCCGGTGTTCAGCAGCACGGGGCGGCCGGCCACGACCGTACGGAAGGCGACCAGCTGGTCGATGAGCTCGTCGATCGCGTTGACGCCGGCCTCCGGGTCCAGCGCCGCGTGCGACTCGATGCCGGTCACCTCGATGCGGGCGCGGGTGCTGCCCCGGCGGGCGGTCTTGAGGTCGCCGCCGGGGTGCGGGGGTTCCATCCCCAGCACGGCGGTGGCCCGACCGGCCTCGGCCCGCACCAGGTCGCCCGCGGTGGGTGAGCCGATCTCCTCGTCGGCGACCACGATGACGCGTACGCCGGGGTGGGGCCGGCCGGAGGCGACCACCCTCCGCACGGCTTGGAACAGTGCCACGAGACCGGCTTTGGTGTCGTAGACGCCGGGGCCGCGCACCGTGTCACCGTCGACCGACCACGGCATGTCCGTCAGCGTGCCGACCGGCCAGACGGTGTCGTAGTGGCTGAGCAGCAGCAAGTCGCCGCCGGTGACGTCGCGCGCGGGCAGTGTCCACAGCAGGTGGTCGCCCTCGCGCGCGGTCGAGAAGCCGGCCCGGGCGGCGTCGGCTTCGAGCACCTCGGCCAGGGCGGCCAGCGCCCGGGAATCCCCGGTGGGCGACTCCAGCAGGGTGTAGGTGCGCAGCGTCTCCAGCATATGCGAACGCTATGTTTGCCATCGGGCGTTGTCAACGCGCATGACTGGGTGCAGGATGACGGTTATACGTTTCGTAAGTTGCCGGGGAGGAGGCGCGGATGAGCATCGTGGTGCGTGACCTCGCCGGGCTCGCCGAGTGGTCGGCCGCGTCGGCGCTCTACCGGCACGTCTTCGGCTACGACCAGCCCGAGTTCGGCATCAGTCCGCGCCTGCTGGCCGCGCTGGGTGAGAATTCGGGCTCGGTGCTGGGGGCGTTCGACGCGAGCGGTGAGCTGGTCGGTTTCTGCTACGGGTTCAGCGCGGTCGACCGGGGCGAGCTCTACCACTATTCGCAGGCCGCGGTGGTCGCGCCGAGCGCTCAGGGCAGCGGGGTCGGCCGGCGGCTCAAGCAGGCGCAGGCCGAGACGGCCCGGGCGACGGGGGCGCGCACGATGCGGTGGACCTTCGACCCGTACGCCTTGCGGAACGCTCATTTCAACTTCGGCGTGCTCGGCGCGACGGCGATCCGGTTCCTGCCCGACTACTACGACGACGGCATCTCGGATCGGCTGCTGGTCTCGTGGGACCTGTCGGGCCCGCACGTCGTGCGGCTGGGCTGCACGTCGGTGACCGCCCCGGCCGCCCACGGTATCGCGGCGCCCGGCCCGGCCGACCGCGCGGTCCTCCGGGACGAGTTGATCGAGCAGTTCGAGACCGGCCGGCTCGTCCGTGTCGCCATCCGGGAGGACCAGGCGATCTACACCTTCGAGCAGGGCACCGCATGACGCCGGAACAACCGGGAGACCAGCGGGACCGTCCCTCGCCCGCTGAGCGTTTCGAGCGCAACGTGCAACGACGTTCCGCGCAGGTGCTCAAACAGCGGGTCCTCGATCAGCAGCGCGCCGAGTTCGGCAAGGCGCTGGCCTGGGCGGCCGAGCACGACGCGATCGAGCAGGCCGCCGCCCGCATCGTCTCGGCTCGGCGTCGTTATCTGCTCGGGAACGGCAAATCGCTGGGTTACGCGTCGCTGCTCGCGGCCGACCTGAGCGCCGGCCTGTCCGGTGTGCACCTGGTCGACGGGGCGACCGTGCGGCCGCTCGACGTGCTCGGCGACATCCGGCAGGGTGACCTGCTGGTGGCGGTCGCCATGTCCCGATACCGGCGCGACACCGTCTCGGTGGCCGAGGCCTACGTCGCCCACGGCGGCGAGCTGGTGCTGATCACCGACGCCGAGGACGCGCCGCTGACCGGCCTGGCGAGCACCCGCATCGTGCTCGGCACCGACACCGCCTCGTATGCGAGCTCGCCCACCTCGGTCGTGCTCGCGCTGCACCTGCTGGCCACGCTCACCATCGCCAGCTCCAAGGGTGCGGGCCGCCGCCTGCACGACCGCGACGCCCTCGCCGCCGAACTCGACCTCTATGTGGACCCCCGATGACTCGCATCAGCACCGTCGAGCTGCGCCGCGTGCGCCTGCCGCTCGTGCACCAGTTCCGGACGAGCTCGCACGCCAAACGCGCCCTCGAGCACATCCTGGTCACCCTCACCACCACCGACGGCGACGCCGGCTGGGGTGAGATCGCCTCGCCGAGCGGCCCGTTCTATTCGGCCGAGACCGTCGAGACGTGCTGGGCCGTCGCCCGCGACCATCTGGCGCCACTGGTCCTGGGCGCGGACTGGCAGCATCCGCGCGACCTGCCGCTGGGCCGGGTCCGCGGCAACCAGTTCGCGCGGGCCGGCTTCGACATGGCCGCCTGGTCGCTGTGGTCGGCCGGCCGCGGCGTCCCGTTGGCCCAGGCCCTGGGCGGCACCCGGGCCGAGGTCGAGGCCGGCGTCTCGCTGGGCATCGAGCCGGCCATCGACGACCTGCTGGCCCAGGTCGAGCTGCGGGTCGCCGAGGGCTACCGCCGGGTCAAGCTCAAGATCGCCCCGGGCTGGGACGTGGAACCGGTGCGGGCCGTCCGGTCCGCCTACCCCTCGGTGCCGTTGCACGTCGACGCCAACGGGGTCTACACACCGGCCCACCTGCCGCTGCTCCGGGAGCTCGACACGCTCGGCCTGCTGATGATCGAGCAGCCGTACGCTCCCCGGGCCCTGGCCGAGCTGGCCGACCTGCAGCAGCAGCTGGCCACGCCGATCTGCCTCGACGAGTCGGTCGAGGAGCTGGACGACCTGGTCACGGCGCTGCGGCTGGGCTCGGGGCGGATCCTCAACATCAAGGTGTCGCGGATGGGCGGGCTGACCGCGGCCGTCCGGGCGCATGACCTCGCCGTCGAGCACGGCCTGCCGGTGTGGTGCGGCGGCATGCACGAGTTCGGCCTCGGGCGGGCGGCCAACGTGGCGTTGAGTGCGCTGCCCGGCTTCACCCTGCCGTCGGACGTGTCGGGGTCGGACAAGTACTACGCGCGCGACGTCACCACCGAGCCCATCGTGTCGGTCGACGGCCTGGTCGAGGTGTCCACGACGGCCGGGCTGGGCCGCGAACCTGACCTGGGGTTCATCGAGGCGAACACCACCGACCGGATCGTCCTGCCACTTCCCTGATCGCGTTCGGGGTGGCGATGCATCATGCGGCCCATGATCACCCGATCGGGCTCGGGGCGGCGTACGGGAAGTGGCTTTTGACCGGTTGACCATGACCGGTGTGCGTAGACAGATGATCGTTCGCCTCCTGACCGCGACGATGGTGAGCGGCGCGGCCGTCGCCCCGGCACCGGCTCTCGCCTCGACCGGCGCCGACCGTCCGGTGCCGAGCCACGTCTTCCGGTGGGACCCGGCCCGCCCCGGAACTGTGCTCAGCAAGGCGCCCGCCACCCTGCCGGACGGCCTGCGCCAGCTGGCCCAGGCCGTCCGGGTGCGCTACCTGACCACCGACGTCCGGGGCGAGTCGATCCCGGCGACCGGTCTCGTGCTGACCCCGCGCGACAACAAGCGGAACAAAACCGTCGCCTGGGCCCACGGCACGACCGGCCTCGCCGACCAGTGCGCGCCCTCGACCAACCAGGAGACCTTCTATCCCGAAGCGCGCACCGCGGTCGCCGCGCTGCTGCGGCGCGGCTGGACCGTGGCCGCCCCGGACTACCCCGGCATCGGCACCTCGCAGCAGCACCCGTACCTGATCGGCGGGAGCGAAGGGCGCTCGATCATCGACAGCGTCCGGGCCGCGCGTCACCTCGATGACGACCTGTCCCCGCAGTACGCCGTGGACGGCCATTCGCAGGGCGGTCAGGGTGCGCTGTTCGCCAACCAGCTGGCCGGCTCGTACGACGGCGACCTCCAGCTGCGCGGCACGGTGAGCATCGCGCCGACCAGCGGGGTGCGCACGCTGGCCGAGGCGATCCCGCAGACCGAGGGCAAGGGCTATCTGGTGATGGCGCTGTTCGGGCTGAACGCGGTGGAGCCGTCGTTCCGGCCGGCCGACGTGCTGGCCGCGCCGGCCGAGCGCAAGCTCGAGGTGCTGCGCACCGGCTGCCTTTACGAGATCCTCGCCGCGTACGCGAATCTGATGCCCAGCCAGCTGCTCGAGAACGGCGCCCTCCCCCAGCGCTGGGTGGACAAGCTCTATCAGTACGTCGAGCCGGCGCAGACCCCGCCGACCGCGCCGGTCCTCATCGTCCAGGGCGCCGACGACGCGACGGTCCCGGCCGCCCTGACCGACGACCTGGTGCGGCGTCTGCGCGGTCAGGACGCGACGGTCCGCTACGACCTGCTGCCCGGCCAGGACCACGACACCGCGGTCACGGCTTCGGCCGACCGGGTCGCCAACTGGCTCGCCCAACGGCTCTGAACTGCATAAACAGGGCAACCCTCAACTCTCGACCTCACTCTCGACCTCACGTTGAGGTCGAGAGTTGAGACCCGCCCGGCGGTCACGCTCAGACGCCCGCCGCGTCCAGGCGGCGGAGCTGCTCGTCGCTCAGCTTGACGTCCAGCGCCGGCAGCGCGTCCTCGAACTGCGCGCGCGTCCGCGGCCCGATCAGCGGCAGCACCCGCGGCGACTCCTGGTCCATCAGCCACGCCGGCACGAGCTGGTTGGGCGTCACGCCGGCCTCCGAAGCCACCTCGGCCAGCACGGCCAGCCGGGCGTCCGCGTCGGGTCCGGAGTAGCTGCCCATCATCCAGTGCCCGTCCCGCTTGGCCGCGCTGTCATAGACACCCTTGAGGATCGGCGAGTAGGCCACCAGCGTCTGGTCCCGGTGCTCGCGCAGATAGTCGAGCTGCTCGTAGCCGGCGATGGAGGCGGAGCCGGTCGAGGCTCCCGGCCGCAGGTACGAGTGCTGCTGCTGCACCGCCACCGGCAGCGTCCACCCGTGGCGCTCGCAGAGCTGCCGGATCCGCTCCAGCCGCCAGGTCCGGACGTTCGACCACCCGAGGTAGCGCACCTTGCCCGCCCGCACGAAGCCGTCCAGCGCCTCCAGCGTCTCCTCGAGCGGAGTGTTCCGGTCGTCGACGTGCACGTAATAGAGGTCCACATGGTCGGTACCCAGCCGCCGCAGGCTGCCGTCGAGCGCGTGCCGCAGCGTGTCCGCCCCCGCCCCCTCGAAGGTGCGCCGGGCCAGATCCCAGTCCGGCTGCCCCTCGTCGTCCCACAGCTGCGGCGAGAAGACCGGCCCGGCCGAGCCCTTGGTGGCGAGAAAGACCTGCTCACGCCGATCGCCGGCGCGCATCCAGCGGCCCAGCAGCTCCTCGCTCTGCCCGCCCAGGGTGCCCGGGTGCCGCCACCACTCGTAGCAGTCGGCGGTGTCGACGAAGGACCCGCCGATCTCGAGGTAGCGGTCGAGGATGTGCACCGAGTCCCGCTCGTCGGTGGCGCCGCCCATCTGCATGGCCCCGAGCGCCATCCGGCTGACGTGCTGCCCGGTCTGACCCAGTTCGATCGTCTGCATGCCCCGACGCTAGGTCTTCGAGCGCGCTCTAGGTCAAGCCGTCCAACAGGGAAGCCAGGTGCACCAGGGGCCGGAGGTCCCCGACCGGGTGGGACGGAACGAGACGGCCCTCGGTCCACGTCATCAGCTCGGCGCCGGACACACTCCACGGCACCGGCACCTGACCGGCGAGGTGCGCGGCGAACAGCGGCGGCGTGCACCATGGCCCGGGTGCCCCGGTGATCCGGAACGCCTTGTCGAACCCGGGGTCGCCGGTGACGCTCTCCCGCCGGGACAGCCGGCCGCGGGCGGTGACGGTGGCCGGCGCCCACGCCCGGCGCAGGATGGCCACGCTCACCACCCAGTGCCGGGTGTGCGGGGTGGTGGTGGCGCTGCCGTCGGCCCCGGTGACCACCTGCACGTCGGTCACCTCGTATTCCCCCACCAGGATCGGCCGGCCGCCGACCTGGCCCGACAACATCACGCGGACGCCGGCGGGGTTGGCCCCGGGCAGGCGACTCCCCCAGTCGACCGCCGGCTGCGGGATGAGCTGCCAGCCGTGCCGGGCGGCCCACTCGGCGATCCGGGTGTCCCGCCGGCGGCGCTGCCGGGCGGCCAGCAGGGCCACCACGACCACCAGGGCCAGCGAGGCCACGCACAGGAAGGCGACCGTCCCGGTGAGCGGGTCGACGCCGATCATCGGCGCCGGCGGACGGCCGAGGCGGCGTACAGCCCGAGCAGCGAGTCGAACAGCGCGATGACCGCGGCGAAGCCCGGCGTCAGCTCGCCCGCCGCCACCAGCACCGCGCCCGCCACGAAGACGCCGACCAGCCGCAGCAGGGCCAGACCGAAGCCGAGGTCGGCCCGCGACAGCAGCAGGACCAGCACCAGGCCGACGCCGGCCGCGCCCGACGCCCCCATCAGCACGAACGCCGCGATACCGCCGTCGTCGCGCAGGGCCGACCAGGCCAGGCCGCCGATCGCGGCCAGCCCCGCCTCGCAGAGCAGGAAGGCGATCAGGAGGACGGGCATCGGGCTCAGCCGGTGACCGCGGGCGGCCAGGCACCGTCGTGGTAGCCGGCGTTGTCGTTCAGCTTCTGCCGCAGCGCGCTGTTCGCGGCGGACGCCGTGGACTTCAGGTTGAGCCCGCCCGCCGCGAAGGCGGCGACGGCGCCCCCGGCCGCGCCGGCCGCGATGAACGGCGCGGCGGGCAGCCCGACGATCGTCGCCGACGACGAGAGCGCCCCGACGATGCCGATGACCAGCGCCCCGAGCGCGACGACCAGGGCGCCCCAGAAGAGGTAGATCGCCTTGACCATGTCGCCCAGCATGGTGGCGATGCCGTCGCTGTAGACGGTCTTCATCTTCTCGAGGGCGGCCTTCTGCAGCGGCAGCATCTGCCGGTAGGCCTCGGCGGCGTCACCGTCCCAGTTGGTGTCCACCTCGAGCAGCCCGGCCTCGGCGAACTGCACCCGGCCGCTGACCGGGCCGCCGATCTCGTTGCTCCAGGCGTTCGCGGTGGACGACAGGGCGCTGGGCGAGCCCATGTTCGACACGATCTCGCGCAGCGCGTCCCACGCCTGCCGCATGAAGTCGCAGAACGCGTTCCAGCCCGAGACCACCTTGTCGCGCAGGAAGCCGGGCAGGAAGCCGATCTTGGAGTTGATCGCGCTCTGCAGGTCGTTCGACTTCTGCTCGATGCGGTCGAGCAGGGACATGATCTTGTCGATGAGATCCTGTTCCTGGGCCGTCGAGTCACTCACGGACGTCCCACACTCCTCCGAGCCGCGCCGCGGCCTCCTCGTCGTCGCGCTCGTAGGCCGCCGCGACCTGGTCGAGCGTGCGGGCCAGGTCGGCGTGGATCCGGGCCCCCTGGAGCAGCAGCCGGCCTGCCTTGGCCTGGATCTCGGCGTACGTGTCGAGCAGCCCCGTGGACGCACTGGCCCAGGACAGCTGGCCCTCGGTGAGGCTCAGGCCGGTCGCCTCCTCGGCCGCGCGACTCAGCACGCCGGAGGTCTCGTCCCAGGTCACCGCGTCGGTGTGCAGCGCGTTGAGGGCTGCCTTGAGCGTCATCGTTACCCCGTCTCAGTCGGTGAGCCGCAGTCGCCGGGCCAGTCCGAGCGGGTCCTGCGCGAGCTGCTGGGCCTCGCTCAGGCGGCTCTCGGCGATCAATTCCCGTACGCCGTGACGGTCGGCCTCGGCATAGGCGGCGCGGAACGCCGCGGTGGTCTGCCGGGCGACATTGATCTCGTGGGCCTGCAGGAGCCACTGCCGGTCGTACGCGATGGCGGTGACGTCGCCGCCGCCGGTGACCGTGACCCGCACCTTGCGGTCGGGGCTGCGGCCGGTGTGGGTGGCCGCCAGCGCCCCGCTGAGGGCGCCCGACACCTGATCGAGCCCCTGCTCGATCGACTCGGCCAGGGTCAGCAACTCGCGCAGGGCGGCCCGGCTGTCCTCGGCCGACAGGGGACCGCTGCCCCCGGCCGCGGCCTGCAGGCGGCGGGTGAAGTCGTCGCGGTCGAGCGCGGGCGCCGTGGCCGGGGCGTCGCCCGCCCACGCGTCGCCCCAGGCCTCGAAGCGGCGCCGGGTCGCCACCCGGACCGCCTCGATCACCGCCTCGTCGAGGGCGAGCGACCCGAGCCGCCGCCGCCAGCCCGGGACGACCGTGACCTCGCCGACCCGTCCCTGCTCGTCGAGCGTGACGGTGACCGCGCCGGCCGGGTCGGCCCCGGTGGCTCCGGACGCGCGCTGCCCGGCCGCACGGGCCTGGGCGGCGAGGGTCTCACCCCGCTCGGCCAGCACGCGCAGGTGCTCGAGTCGATCGTCGGTCATCGGACCGCCCCCGCTGAGTCAATGGCGCCTCGGCGCAACTGCCTGGACTCTCCCAAGCGGACGGACGCCCGGCAACCCCGCCCGGAGGAAAAGCCGCATTACGACTCGATGGGCGAGACCGACAGCGAGCCGATGCCCGCCACCGCCTCGATCCGCAGACCGCCCGAATCGTCGTCCGACCCCCGGGCGCGCAGCGTCTCACCGCGGTCGACACCCTTGTCGCGGTCGCCGTTGAGGTCGACCTCCCCGGCACCCTTGCGCAGCTTCACTTTGATCCGGAACTCACCCTCGGTGCCGATGTGCCAGCGGCGCACCCCGCCGGCCATCCGGATCTCGATCTGGCGCTGCTGGCGCGGCAGCGTCAGCTCGAGGCGGTCGGCGCCGCCCTCGAAGTAGAAGTCGCGCACCCGGCCCCCGGCCATCGCGAACATGCCCCGCTTGACGCCGCCCTCCATCCGCACGGTCCAGGTGATCCGGTCGTCGAGCACGACGTCGACCCGGCCCGATCCGTCCTCGTCGTCGTCCGGCTTCGCGGTCAGCTCGAGCGAGGTGCCGTCCAGCCGGGCGTCAGGGATCACGCCGCTGCCGTCGGGCGAGGCGACCCGGGCGACGCCGTTGCGGGCCGGACGGCCCAGCGTCACGTTGAGCTCGGTCAGGTCGGAGGCCAGCACAAAGGTGCCGGCCGCGAACGGCGGGCCGGGCGGGGCGGCCGGCGGCGAGGACGACGGCGCCGGCGAGGGGGTGGTGGGGGCGGCCGAGGTCGGTGCGGGGGCGATCGAGACCGGCGGGTTCGGCGTCACGCCGACGATGATGCCCGGGTCGGCGGCGGCGGTCGGGGTGGGCGCGGGGTCCTCGTCGCCGGTGAGGCGGGTCAGCGCGAAGGCCCCCACGCCGAGCACGAGCAGGGCACCGGCCGCGCCGGCGATCAGACGCGTCCGGCGCCGGGACGGGCCGGGCTTTTCGGGGGTGTCCGGGATCCGGGCCGGATCGGGCCAGTAGTCGGCGATCCGGGGGAACGTCACGGCGGTGGGCTGGACCGTCTCGTCGGCCAGGCCGGCGTACGTCCCGGTGTCGTAGTCGTCGGCGGTCTTGGTGTCGGAGCCGGTGGCGGGCTGGTGGTCGTCACTGGGCGGAGGGAGGGCGGAGCCGTCCATCGCGCGCCTCCTCGGTGCGGCCGCGGCGGCCCGCGGACCCGGGCGCCGTCACCGGGAAGTACGGGCGAGATCACGCCAGGGTTCGATCCCCGGACGGCTGTCGAAGGTCTGCGCGATCGGGCCAAGGCTCTTGCCCTTAGCCGATTTCACCGTAAGAATGCCTTTCCGTCAGCTTAAAAGTGTCTTAGCCGATGGCGCGGGGATCACAAATCAATGCCCGATGAGGACAGCCACGACAGACTTCGCATCGGCGGCTGGGTTCCGCCCTACCGCGATGCCAACGGTCCGCTCCGCCCTCCCGTCCCACCCCGCAGTCTCGGATCCGTCGTCCGCCGCAGCCTGCCGGCCGCCCTGTGGCCGGCGCCGTCCGCGCGCCACGGGGCCGGCAGCGGTGGCCGCCGGGCGGTCGTGGCGCTGGCCACCGGCGCGCTCATCGCGATGGCCGGGCTCACCGCCCTGGCCCTGCGTGGCGACGAGGCCGGGCAGACCACGCTGGCCCAGCGGGTGGTGCTGCCTCCGTATGTGCCGTCCGATCCGGTCTCGGTCCTGCCGTCGCCGGCGACCAGCAGCCCCGGCTCAGTGATCCGCTCGCCCACCCGCAACCAGGTCACGACCCGCCCGTCCAGTTCACCCGGGACGAAACCGGCGACGAGGCCGGCGAGCCGTCCGCCGTCGACCGCCCCGGCGCCCGCCCTGCGTCCGGGCGCGACGGTCGGCCTGGAACGGGCCGACCGCGCCGGCTATCGGCTGCGGCACCGCGATTTCCTGGCCCGCTTCGACCCGATCGGCGACGGCAGCGACCGCGGCGACCGCCAGGACTCGCGCTTCACCGTCCGGGCCGGGCTGGCCTCGGACGCGTGTGTGTCGCTCGAGGCGGAGAACTTCCCCGGCTACTTCCTGCGCCACCGCGACTTCGTGCTGCGGCTGGACCGGCGGGACCGGTCGCGGTTGTTCGAGCAGGACGCCACGTTCTGCCCGCGCCCGGCCGGCGAGGGTGCCGTGGTGCTCGAATCGGTGAATTACCCCGGCCGCTTCCTGTCGGCCGGTGACCGCGGCGTCCGCCTGTCCCGCGAGGACGCCACGGCCTTCGTGATCCGCCGGCCGTTGTAGCTACTCCGCGTCGTCCTCGCCCTCGAGCCACGGACGGCCGACCGGATGCCCGCCACCCGACCAGGTCAGGCGCACCACGACATGGCCCTCCGACGCCGTCCGGGCGAGGACGGCGGCCGCCGACTCGGCCCGGAAGGTCACGCCGAACTCGAGCTCGATCTTCTCGGGCACGTCGCTCGCCTGCCGGAACGCGTCCAGGGTCTTGAGCGCGGCCGTCCGCACGTCGACCAGGGACTGCTCGAGCGACTCGCGCGCGATGAACGCCGACCCGTCGAACGCCACCTCGCCCGAGGACGAGTCGGGACCGTCGATCTCGACCAGCACGGCACTGCCGTCGTCGGCCTGCAGGCGCAGAAGCTCGTTCGCCACCGGTTGTCCTCCTCTGTCGGGAGCTCGACCCTATCGGCAACCGGCCGCGTGACGGTCGATCATTCATTCCACCGGGCCGGGACGGCCGAGGTGATAGCCCTGACCGTGGTCGCAGCCGGGCTCGCGCAGCAGGTCCTCCTGCTCGGCGGTCTCGATGCCCTCGGCCGTTGCCGAGGGTGGGAATGCCCGACCCGATGTCGAGGAACTGGCGCACGCCCTGAGCGGTCAGCCGGCGCACGGCTCGTCCGAGGAAGGCCCGGTTGGCCCGGGCGACGAGGCGCGCCCGACGCCTTCCGGCACTCAACCATACGATTCGGTCATCGTGCTCCCCTCCCACCGGGCCGACCAGCAGCCTCTGCCCAAAGTGGAGGGACCCGGGAACACCGGAAGAATGCCACACTGCTCCCGTGATCGACGTCGAGACGAACGCCGCCGTGCGGAACAACGCCGACTGGTGCGCCGCGGTCCTCCGCTCGCACGGACTCGGCTACACCTTCAGCCCGCGCGTGTGGCGCAGCGCCGGGCCCACGCCGCCCTACTATCCCGAGGCGATCACCCTGCGGCCCGACGCGACTGCGGCCGACGTGCTCGGCAAGCGCGCGGTCAAGGACAGCTTCGCCACGCTGGATCTCGCTCGGCACGGCTACACCGAGTTGTTCAGCGCCGAGTGGATCCACCGCCCGGCGAGCCGGACCGAGGGCACCGGGGCCGAAGAGGTCACCACCGCCGCCGCCCTGGCCGAGTGGCACCAGGCCTGGCACGGCGGCGACGACGAGCCGCCCGACGTCTTCCGCCCGGCCCTGCTCGACGACCGTTCGGTGTCGGTCCACGCGGTCCGCGACGGCGACCGGATCGCCGGCGGCTACATCCTCAACCGCACCGGCGCGGTGGCCGGCGTCTCCAACCTCTTCGCCACCGACCCCGCCGATCGCCCCGTGGTGTGGGCGTCGATCCCGCACGGGATCCCGCTGGTCGGCTATGAGAGCGGCGACGACCTCGACCAGGCGCGGGCAGCCGGCTTCCGCCCGGTCGGCCCGCTGCGCATCTGGTTGTCAGAAGCCTGATTCGTCGGCGACGTACTCGGCGATGGCCATGCTCGAGGTGGCGGCCGGTGAGGGTGCGTTGCGCACGGCCGTCACCGCACCGAGCCGGTGGATGCGGAAGTCGTCGACCAGGCTGCCGTCGCGGTCGAGGGCCTGGGCGCGGACGCCCGAACCCGCGCGGACCACGTCGGCCGCGGCGATCTCCGGCACATAGCGGCGGGCCGCCTTCATGTACGCGCTCTTGGAGACCGACCCGTACATCTCGGTGATCCCGGTGCGCCAGTGCTTCGCGGCCATCCGCCACATCCCGGGCCAGCCCGCGATGCCGGCCAGATCCCGCACCGACACCTGCCCCCAGCCGTAACCCTCGCGCGCGGTGGCCAGCACCGCGTTCGGCCCCACCTCGAGCTCCCCGGTCACCCGCCGGGTGAAGTGCACGCCCAGGAACGGGTAACGCGGATCGGGCACCGGATAGATCATCCCCCGCACCAGCGCCGCCTTGGCCGGCCGCACCTTCATGTACTCACCGCGGAACGGCACGATGCGCGGGGCGGCCGCGTCGCCGGCCAGGCCGGACACCAGATCGCTGTGCAGGCCGGCGCAGATGATCAAACGGTCCACCGTGACGCTGCCGGTCGAGGACGACACGACGAGACGGCGGCCGTCGGCGATGCCGGTGACCCGGAAGCCGAATCGCACCTCGCCCCCGGCCGCGACGACATCGTCGGCGAACGCCCGGGCCACCCCCGGGAAGTCGGTGATCGCGGTCCGCGGCGAGTGCAGGGCGGCCAGCCCGGCGGCGTGCGGCTCGATCTCGCGGATCCCGACCGGACCGACCCGGCGCAGACCCGGCACCTGATTGGCGAACGCCCGCCCGGCCAGCGCCTCGAGCCGGGTGACCTCGTCCGGGCTCACCGCGACAACCAGCTTCCCACAGGCCTCGTACGCGATCCCGCGCTCCGCACAGTAGTCGCGCAGCATCGCCCCGCCCCGGGTGCACAACCGCGCCTTGAGGCTGCCCGGCGGGTAGTAGAGACCCGCGTGCACGACCCCCGAGTTGTGCCCGGTCTGGTGGGCCGCGACCCGGTCCTCCTTCTCGAGCACGACCACCCGCGCGCCGGGCCGGCGCCGGGTCACCTCCCGCGCGATCGCCAGCCCGACGATGCCCGCCCCGACCACCCCGACGACCTCGTCCGCCATGCCTGACGGTCTACACCACCGCGGGCTCAGACCGGCGAGCGGGTACGCCCGGCCAGCGCGTCGTGCACCTCGGCCAGCAGATCGGCGGCGGTGAACGGCTTCTCCACGAACGGCGCACCCGGGTGGAGCACCCCGGTCACGTCGAGCATCCCGCTGCTGTAGCCGGACATGTAGACCACCGGCAGCCCGGGCCGGCGCTCGTGCACCAGCTCGGTCAGCCGCGGCCCGGTCATGTCGGGCATCACCACGTCGGTCACCAGCGCGTCGATGTCGCGGTCGCCCAGCACCACCAGGGCCTCGGGTCCCGTCGCGGCCGTGATGACCTGGTAGCCGGCCGCGGTCAGGATGCGGGTGGCCGCGCGCATCAGGGCCTGCTCGTGCTCGACGAGCAGGACCGTGCGGCCGTCCCCGCCGGGCAGGCCGGTCCGGTCGGCCCGGGGCTGCGGAGCGGCCACCAGCGGCAGGTAGACGCGGAAGGTGGTGCCGACGCCGGGCTCGGTGTAGACGGCCATCGAGCCGCCGGCCTCGGTCACGATCCCGTACGCCGTCGACAGCCCCAGACCGGTGCCCTGACCGGGCCGGGTGGTGAAGAACGGTTCGAAGACCCGCTCGGCGACCTCCGGCGTCATCCCCTCACCGGTGTCGCTGACCAGCAGCCGGGCATAGGTGCCGTCCGGCAGCGCGGGCTGGGCGCCGCGCGCCTCGGCCGAGATCACGGCCGTGTTCGCCTCGAGCACGAGGGTGCCGCCGCCGGGCATGGCCTCGCGCGCGTTGACGGCCAGGTTGGTCAGCACCTGCTGGAGTTGGGTGGGGTCGGCCCGCACGGTGAGCGGCACCGGAGAGGGCCGGCCGACAATGGTGATGCTGTCTCCGACCACCGGTGCGAGCGCCTGCCGGGCCTCGTCGAGCGCGGCGTTGAGGTCGATGTCCTGTGGCCGGGCGCCGTCCCCGCGGGTGAAGGTGAGCAGCTGCCGGGTCAGACCCATGGCCCGGGCGGCGGCCGACCGCACGTGTTCGAGGTCCTCGCGGACGGCCGGCTTGTCCTCGGTCTCCTCGATCGCGAACTCGGTGTAGTTCACGATGATGGCCAGGATGTTGTTGAAGTCGTGGGCCATGCCGCCGGCCAGCTGGCCCAGGCTCTCCATGCGCTGCGCCTGGTGGGTGCGCTCGTCGTCCGTACGGCGCTGGTCGGCCGCCTCCTTGAGCGCGCTGATCTCGCGGGCGGTGACCGAAGCGCCGATGACCCTGCCCGCGGAGTCCTTGATCGGGGTCACGTTGATCGACAGCTCGAGCGGCGAGCCGTTGCGGTGCACGCGCCGGGCCTCGTAGTGGATGCGGCGCTCACCGTGCCGGATGCGGGCGATCACCGACATCTGGTCGGCGGCGGCGCCGGCGTCCCCGGAGAGGATCGACATCGGCTGCCCGATCACCGCGCCCGCGTTGAAGCCGAAGAGCCGCTCGGCGCCGCGGTTCCACGCGGTCACCCGGCCGTCCAGGTTCACCCCGATGATCGCGTCGTCGGTGTGCTCGACCACCGCGGCCAGGAAGCCGCGGTGCTTCTCGGCGGCGTTGCGGGCCTCGAGCTCGCGGGCGTCGGCCTCGGCCAGCCGGGTCTGCTCCCCCGGCGAGCTGTAGATCGTGCCACCCTCGAGCAGCACCTTGTAGCTGCGGCGCAGCGTCCAGTAGTAGATGCCGACCAACCCGGTCAGCGCGTCCCAGATCGCCGACGGCCACGTCCAGACGCCGCCGAAGTGCCCGCCGGGATGGTCGAGGCCGCGGATCGCCATGAAGGCGTGCAACCCGTGCCCCACCGAGCAGGTGAAGAAGATCATCGCGGTGGCCACGCCGAGCTTGTTGGTCCACAGCTGGCGGGCGCGGGCAACCGGCACGATGATCGCCACCATGATCGCGGCGTAGGCAACCATGATCACCAGGTTGCCCAGCAGATAGACCTGTTCCGGCACGATCGTCCTATCGGCCGCTCCGGGCGCCATCTGAGGGCAGGACGATCACGGCGAGGAGCAAATTCTTTTCTGAGCGCCAGACCCCGGAGAACTGCTCGACCGGGGTGCTGACGAGCGGCCGCGCGGTGAAGGTGCCGTCCGGGCCCAGGTCGACGTGGGCCTCGGTGAAGCCGAGCCACCGCCGGGTCAGCGGGAACCACGCCTTGTAGACGGCCTCCTTGGCGCAGAACAGCAGCCTGTCCCAGGACACCCCGCCCGGCCCGAGCTGAGCGATCCGGTCCCGCTCGGCGGGCAGCGAGACCTCGTCCAGTACGCCGGGAGGCAGCGGCTCGTCCGGCTCGGCGTCCAGCCCGATGGTCGTCACCCGATCGCTGAGCCCCACCACCGCGGCCCGGTATCCGGGACAGTGCGTGATCGACCCGACGACGCCCGCGGGCCAGCCGGGCGCGCCCCGGTCGCCCGGCAGGATCGGCGCCGGCGGCACCCCGAGCTCGGCCAGCGCGCGCCGGGCCAGCCGGCGCCCGGTGGCGAATTCCCGGCGGCGCTTGGGCACGGCCCGCGCGACCGTGGCCGCCTCCTGCGGGTAGAGGTCGTCCGGCTCGACGTCGTCGAACCGCTCGGCCCAGCCGACCAGGCCGGCCGGCAGCAGCTCAGCGATCACCGATCATCGCCAGGCTCCTCGGTGGGACGGGCGGCACCGGGGGACGCTCGCCGAGCCGGGCCGCGACCGAGGCGACGATCTCACCGGCCCGCACGGCTCCCGCCGAGAGCAGCGTGGAGGTTATTCCGTGCGCGTGCTCGGTGCCGCCCTGCAGATAGAGGCCGGCCCGCAGGCGCGGGTCGGTGACCAGGCGGTAGTCACGCTCGGCCCGCAGCAGGTCCTCCTCGTCGCGGCGGCAGTGCGTGCCGGCCACGCCGAGCAGCCGGGTCGCGTCGACCGGGCGGTACCCGGTGGCGTACACGATGGCGTCGGCCGCCAGCTCGGTGCGCTTGCCGGTGGGCAGGTGCTCGACGACCGCGGTGACACTGTCGTCGCCGGGGCGCAGCTCGGCGATCCGGGACGCGTTCATCATGTGCAGCCTCGGCCGTCCGAGCACCTTCTCGCGGTAGGCGCGCCGGTACAGATCCTCGATGAGCTCGCCGTCGACCACCGAGTAGTTGGTGTTGCGGTGGTAGTCGAACAGCATCCGCTTCACGTCGGCCGGGGCGTCGAAATACAGGTCGACGGCCGCCGGGTCGAAGATCTGGTTGGCGAAGTTGCTGTCGTCGGCCGGGCTGTAGCCGTACCGGAAGAACACCGAGTGCACGTCGGCGCTCGGGTAGTGCTCGTGCAGGAAGGCCACCGACTCGGCGGCGCTCTGCCCGGCCCCCACGATGATGAAGCGCCGCGGCTGCGGCTCCTCGAAGCCGGCCACCCGGTGCAGCAGGTCGAGGTTGTGCCAGACGCGCCGGCCGGGTTCGACACCGGGCGGCAGATTCGACTCGAGGCCGACGGCGACCACGACGTTGCGCGCCCGCAGCGTACGGGAGACGCCCTGGACCTCGACCTGGACGTCGACGGCGGGGAACTCGTCGCCCGCACCGGCCACCGGCACCACGTCGGTGACCGTGTGGCCGTAGCGGACCCGGTCACGGACCCGCTCGGCCGCCCAGCTGAAGTAGGCGTGGAACTCGACGCGCAGCGGATACATCGTCTTGTAGTTGATGAACTCGGCCAGCCGGCCGTGCGCGTGCAGATAGGACACGAAGCTGAAGTCGCTGGCCGGGTTGCGCATGGTGACCAGGTCCTTGAGGAACGACACCTGCATGGTGGCGTCGTCCAGGAGCATGCCCCGGTGCCAGCCGAACGTCGCCTGCTTCTCCAGGAAAACCGCCTCGATGCGGTCGGCCGGGCGCTCGCACGCGGCGTTGTGCTCCTCGACGGCGATGGCCAGGGCCAGGTTGGACGGGCCGAAGCCGATGCCGACGAGGTCGTACACCGGCTGCTGCTCAGATTCCATCGGGGTGCCTTTCACAGGAGGTCGGCCAGTTCGGCGGTAGTGGCGACGACACCGCAACGGTCGGCGACGTGCCGCAGCGCGTCGCGGTGGTGAGCGGGGCTGAAGTCGGCGACCGCGTCCGCGACCACGAACGGCTGGATGTCGCGCATGAACGCGTCGAGCGCGGTCGCGAGCACGCCGATGTGCGCGTAGACCCCGGTGACGATCAACTGATCCCGTGCGCCGAGCACGCCGGCCAGCGACGTGCCGGCGAAGGCGCTGTAGCGGCGCTTGGTGAGGCGCACGTCCTCCGGGCCCGGCGTGAGCGCGTCGGCGATGGCCAGCGCGTGCGCGTCGGGCGGTGGGCCGTCGCCCCAGAAATCCTGCAGCAGGCCGCGCTCGGCGAGGCTCTGGCCGCCCGGCTGGGCCGAGAAGACGACCGGGATCCCCACCTCGGCGGCGTGCTTGCGCAGCGTCGCGATGTTGTCGACGACCCGGGCCAGCAGCGCGTTGTCGGCGGTGCCGAACGGGGCCAGGAAGTAGTTCTGCATGTCGTGCACGAGCAGGACCGCGCGGGCCGGATCGGGCCGCCAGGCGACCTTGGCCCGGGCCAGGCCGAACTCGGTGGGCAAGGGGTACGGGGTGATGCGGGGCAGCGGCACGGGTCAGCCTTCCTGGATGGCGCGCAGTGCCGCGCGCAGCTCGCGCCGGCTGGTCTTGCCGACGCCGGTGATCGGGAACGCGCCGACGACGGTGAGCCGGTCGGGGATCTTGTAGGCGGCCAGGCCGCGCTCGCGCAGATAACCGCGCAACCGCGGCAGGGTCAGCGGTTCGGCGCCGGCCCGCGGCACGACGAAGACGTGGGTGCGCTCGCCGAGGTACTCATCGGGCACCGCGACCACCGCGGCGTCGTGCACACCGGGATGGGTGAGCAGGTGGTTCTCCACCTCCTCGGCGGCGATCTTCTCGCCCCCGCGGTTGATCTGGTCCTTGGCCCGGCCCTCGACGACGAGGTAGCCGTCCGGCCGGACCCGCACGAGGTCACCGGTGCGATAGAAGCCGTCCGGCGTGAACGCCTCGCGGTTGTGCTCCTCGGCCCGCCAGTAACCCCGGATCGTGTACGGGCCGCGGGTCAGCAGATGGCCGACCTCACCCGGCGGCACCGGCCGGTCCTCGTCGTCCACGACCAGGATCTCGTCGTCGGGTGAGATGGGCCGGCCCTGGGTGTTCAGCACGACCTCCTCCGGGTCGCCGAGCCGGGTGTAGTTGACCAGGCCCTCGGCCATCCCGAAGACCTGCTGGACCTGGCAGCCGAGCACCGGCTGCACCCGGGCCGCGACCGTGCTGCCCAGCTTGGCCCCGCCGACCTGCAGCACCCGCAGGCTCGACAGGTCGAGCCGCGGGGTCGTCCCGGCCACGGCGTCGAGCCAGAGCAGGGCCAGGGGCGGGACGACCGCGGTGATGGTGACCCGCTCGGTGGCGATGAGCGGCAGCACGGTGGCCGGGTCGGGGCGGCGGGCCAGCACGATCCGGCCGCCCGCGTGCAGCACACCGAGGATACCGGGCGAGCTCATCGTGAAGTTGTGCGCGACCGGCAGGGCGGCCAGATAGACGCTGTCCGCGGTCAGCTCGCAGATCTCGGCGCTGGCCCGCGCGCTGTAGAGGTAGTCGTCATGGGTCCTCGGGATCAGCTTGGGCAGCCCGGTGCTGCCTCCCGAGAGCTGGAGGAACGCGAGGTCGCCGGGTGCCGGGCCCGGCGGCAGCCCGGCCGGGTCGCCGTGCAGGTCGCTCAGGGCGGTGTGCTCCCCCGGATCACCCGCGACGATGACGCGGGCATCCGCGGCCACCGCGGCCAGGGTGCGATGGTCGAAGCCTTCGTGGACGTCGGTGGTCACGAAGGCGACGGCTTCGGTGTGTGCGCAGAAGTAACCGATCTCGGCCGACCGGTGGGCGGGCAGCGCGAAGACCGGCAGCGCGCCGAGCCGGAACAGAGCGAAGATCACCTCGAAGTACTCGGCGAGGTTGGGCAGCTGGACGACGACCCGGTCGCCCTTGGTGATGCCCAGACCGGCGAAGCCCGCGGCCAGGCTCAGCGCCCGGTCGTGGAGCCGCCCGTAGCTGACCTCGCGATCGCCGTCGACCACGGCGATCCGGTCGTCGCCGGGGCGCAGCAGGGTGCCGATGGTCTGCCCGGTCCAGTAGCCGAGCTTGCGGTAGCGGTCGGCGACATCGTCAGGCCACATCGTCGAGCTCCAACCCGAGTGCGGAGAGCATGGTGCCGAGCTTGGCCGTGGTCTCGGCCAGCTCGGCCCGGGGATCGGAACCGGCCACCACTCCGGCTCCGGCGAACAGGTCGAGGCCGTCCTCGTCCGAGGTGGCGCAGCGGATGGTGACCGCCCATTCGCCGTCGCCCGACGCGTCGACCCAGCCGACCGCGCCGGTGTAGAACCCGCGGTCGAACGGTTCCAGCTCGGCGATGGCCCGCCGGGCGGGCACGGTCGGCGTGCCGCAGACGGCCGGGGTCGGGTGCAGGGCGGCGGCCAGGGTGAGCGAGGAGACCGCCGGGTCGGCCACGGTGCCGGTGACCATCGTGCCGAGGTGCCACATGCCGGCCGTGGCCACCAGCGACGGCGTCGCCGGCACCACCAGTTCGTCGCAGTACGGCCGCAGCGCGCTCGCCACCGCCTCGACCACCACGGCATGCTCGTGGCGGTCCTTCGCCGAGCGCATCAGCGTGGCCGCCCGCCGGGCGTCCTCGGCCGGGTCGGCGCCGCGGGCCGCCGAACCCGCCAGCGGGTGCGCGGTGACCCGCCGGCCACGGCGGGCCACCAGCAGCTCGGGGCTGGCCCCGAAAAGCGTACGGCCGCCACCGAGGTCGACGCCGAACGTGTAGGCCCCCGGTTCCCGCCCGGCCAGGGCCCGGACGACCGGGGCGGGGTCGAAGCCGGGGGCGTCGACCCGCAGCGAACGGGCCAGCACCACCTTGGTGAAGTGCCCGGCGTCGATCTGCCGGAGCGCCTCGGCGACTGCCCCGGCGTACAGCTCGGGCTCGGGCACCGGGCGCACCTTGTCGACGCGGATCGCGGTGCGCTCGACCGCCGTGGTGACCGGCGAACTGCCGCGCCGCAGCCGCATCGGGACGACCAGGCGGTCCGGGGCGTCGGGGGCGAACGGGATCGCGCCCACGACCGTCCGCACCTCGTGGCCGGCTGCCTCGGCCACGCCCAGCACCGCGTCGACGCGGCGGGACAGGTCGGCCAGGCCGTCGCGGCGCCCGGACGGCGGCACCGCGAAATAGGTTCCCTCGGCGAGCAGGGTGCCGCTCGGCGAGGCGAACAAACTCGAGCTGCCGGGGCGGTAGCCGGCCAGCAGCTCGGCCGCGGTGGTCGCGGCGCTGACGGTGGTCACTTGTTCGGTTCTCCTTTCGGGCCGGGTGTCTCAGGCCCGGAGCGTGGCTCCGCCGTCGACGTACAGGTCGTGCATGGTGATGTGCCGGGCCCGGTCGGAGGCGAGGAACAGGACGGCATCGGCCACGTCCTCCGGCTCGGCGATGCGGCCCAGCGGGATACCGGTGCGGTAGGTGGCCAGATCGCCGGCGATGACCGGATCCGGGCCGGCCTCGGTCCACAGGGCCCGCTGCATGGGGGTGTCGGTCGACCCGGGGGCGACCACGTTGCACCGGATCCCGTACGGCGCCAGTTCGAGACCCAGGCTCTTGGTGAAGGCGGTGGCGGCGGCCTTCGAGGCGGCGTACGCGGCCAGGCCCGCCCGGGGCACGCCGGCCGCGTTGGACGAGACCGTGACGATCACGCCCGCCCGCCGCGCGACCATCCGCCGGGCGACCGCCCGGCTGGCGTGGAAGACGCCACCCGCGTTGACCGCGAACACGTCCTGCCAGTCCAGATCGGACATCTCGACGACCGGGCCGGCGCGCAGGATCCCGGCCACGTTGGCCAGGACGGTGATCGGGCCGAGGCTCGACTCGACCTCGCCGACGACCTCGTCGACCTGAGCCGGTGACGCCACATCGGCGGCGTAGGCGGTGATGCCGTCGTGCCCGGCGTCGTTCGCCTTCAGGTCGACGGCGGCCACCCGCATCCCGGTCCGGGCGAAGGCGAGCGCGACGGCCCGGCCGATGCCCTGCCCGGCCCCGGTGACCAGCGCGATCCCCGTCATGATGTCCCTCCGGTGGTGACCAGGGCGAGCGCGCGGCCACGCTCCGCCTCGTCCTCGTTCGGCTGCACGCGGGCCATCGACCAGCGCAGGATCGGCGGGCCCATCACCGACGTGACAACGGCGATGAGCACGATGACGGTGTAGGTGGCGATGGACAGCACTCCCAGCCGCAGCCCGGTGGCGGCCACGACCACCTCGACCACACCGCGGGCGTTCATGCCGGCGCCGAGCGCGATGCCCTCCCAGTGCGAGAGCCGGCTGGCCCGCGCACCGAGGTAGGCACCGGCGAACTTGCCGATCACCGCCACGAGGAGCAGGGCGACCGCGGCCAGCAGCACCGGCGGGTCGGCCAGTGCGGTCAGGTCCATCCGCAGCCCGGCGGTGGCCATGAAGAGGGGTGCCAGGACCGAGAGCACGACCGTGCGCAGCGGGGCGAGGTCCCGCCAGATCGAGCGGTCCGGGCGTGGGTCGGGCTCTTCGGCCGCCCGGGCCTGACCGATGAGGACGCCGGCCACGAACGCGCCGAACAGTGCCTCCAGGCCCATCGCGTGGGTGGCGGCCGCGCCGAGCAGGATGATGACCACCGAGGTGGTGATCCGGGGGCCGCCGTCGGAGGCCCGGCCGGCCCGCTCGAGCGCCCACCTCACGAGCGGACGGCCGATCACGAGTGCCGCGATGACGAAGCCGATCAGGGAGACCAGCGACAGCGACACCGCCCCGGCCCGTACGCCGGTGGTGGCCGCCGCCGAGACCACCGAGAGCAGGAACCAGCCGACGGCGTCGTCCACCATCCCGGCGGCCAGCGTCAGCTGGCCGATGTCGCGGTGCAGCAGTCCCATGTCGGACAGCGTCTTGGCGATGACCGGGATGGCCGTCACGCACATCGCGACGCCCAGGAACAGCGCGAAGGTGCCGCGTCCGGTGCCCTCGGTGAGCAGGGCGGCCGGCACGAGGGAACCGGCGGCGATGCCGAGCCCGAGCGGCAGCAGCAGCCCGGCCAGGCTGACCCGCACCCCGGTGGCGCCGCGCTTGCGCAGCATGGCCGCGTCGAGCTGGACGCCGGTGACGCCGACGAGCAGCAGCACCCCGAACTGACCGACCGCGTCGAGCAGGTGCAGCTGCGCGGCGTCGGCCGGCAGGACCCAGCCGAACGCGCCCGGGGCGAGCGCGCCGAGCAGCGACGGACCTAGGACGACGCCGGTCAGCAGCTCGCCCACGAGCGCGGGCAGGCCGAGCCGCACGGCGATGCGGCCCAGGGCCAGCGCCACCAACAGCAGCAGCGACACCTGCAGCAGGAACACCAGCAGGGTGTGCGGCGCCAGGCTGGGCAGTGGGCTACTCATCGTCGTCGTGATGGTCGAGGTTGACGGTGCCGCGCTTCCAGTAGCCGTCGATCTCGGCCCGGTCACGCGGGTGCCCGAGGGCGCGCACGTGGCGGCGGATCGGCTTGAGCCCGGTCGCCTCGCCGGCGATCCAGATGTACCCGTCGCCGGGCGGCAACTCCAGCGCGGTCACGGCCTTCTCGAGCGACTCCCCGCGGCTGCGATGCAACCAACGGACCTCACCGGCGAGCTTCTGCTCGTCGTCGGCGTCGGCCACTTCGGCGTACGCCTGGATGCGTGCCCCCGCGGGCAGCTGCTCGAGCCAGGCGGCGAGGGCCGGCAACGCGGTCTCGTCGGCCCCGAGCAGATACCAGTCGAAGGTGAACGGGACCATGGTGGAGCCGCGCGGGCCGAGGATGCCCACCTTGTCGCCGGGCCGGGCGGCGGCCGCCCAGCTGCCGCCGGGCCCGTGCCCGTGCAGCACGAAGTCGATGTCGAGCTCGCGCGCCTCCGGCCGCAGGAACCGGATCGTGTAGTCGCGGAACGTCGGAAGGGGCGAGCCGGGCGGCGGCGGTTCGAGCCCCTCCTCGCCGAGCGTCGGCATCACCGGCAGGCCCGCGCCGGGCTCGGGAAAGAAGACCTTCACGTGGTCGTCGGGAGCGGCGTAGCTGAACCCGTCGAGCTGCTCACCGCCGAGCGTGATCCGGACCATGCGCGGGCCGAGGTGGTTCACCCGCACGACTTCGAGCAGTCGCGGGGTGAGGTCGTGCCAGACGAGTTCGACCTCGCGAGCGGTGGTCATAGCTGCTCCTTGAAGAAAGCGACCAGGGCGGTGTTGACCCGGTCGGGCTGTTCGAGATAGCCGTAGTGGCCCGCGTCGGGGATCTCGGCGTAGCGGGCGCCCCGGATCCCGCCGGCGATCCGGCGCCCGCCCGGCGGCGGGGCGATCAGGTCGTCGGCGAAGCTCAGCACCAGGCACGGTTTTCCGATCTCGGCGTACGCCTGGAGGCGGTCGTCGTCCTGGCCGGCCTCCAGCCGGCTCGGGGTGCCGCCGGGGTCACCGCCGAGCGGCATCTGGAAGACGTCCAGCCAGTCCTGGGTCTGCCGGTCGTCGGCCAGCGTGCGCGGCGACAGGTTGACGGCGGCCCGGACGACCGCCAGATACTCGCCCGGCAGGCCGGTCACCGCGCGCTCGGCCCGCGACATCGCGCTCAGGAAGGCGCTGGGCCGGTCGAAGGTGGCCATCAGCACCGCCCGGTCGACCAGATCGGGCCGGTGCAGGCACAGCTCGGCGGCGACCCGCGCACCCATCGAGGAGCCGGCGATCCGGCACGGGCCGAGGCCCAGCTTCTCGATGAGCCCGGCGGCGTCGGCCACCAGGTCGGGCATGGTGACCACCGGCGGGGTGTCGCTGGGGGTGAGGCCGCGGGCGTCGAAGGTGACGACGCGATAGCCGGCGGCGACCAGTGCCGGCACCTGATGCAGGTGCCAGGTGCGGCCGCGGGCACCCGTGCCGGCCAGCAGCAGCACGCCGGGCCCGTCGCCGGTCTCCTGGTAATGCAGCCGGCACCCGCCGACGTCGATGACGGTCATCAGTCCTCCGGGGTGAGCCGGCCGGCGTGCAGGCGCACGACGCGGGGCAGGCGGTCGATGGTTGACGGGCGGTGGGCGATGACGAGCACCGTGCGGCCGGCCCGCAGGCGGGCCAGGGCCTGTTCGATGCGGTGCGCGGTGGCCGGGTCGAGGTCGGCGGTGGCCTCGTCGAGGATCAGCACCTCGGGGTCGGTCAGCGCGGCCCGGATCAGGCCGGCGAGCTGCCGTTCCCCGGCCGAGAAGCGCTCCCCGCGCCGGCCCAGGGCGGTGTCGAAGCCGTCGGGCAGGCCGGCGACCCAGGCGTCCAGCCCGAGCTGCCCGGCGGCGCGGGCGAAGTCCGCCGGGCCGGGCCGTCCCGGTGCGAGCGCCAGGTTGTCGGCCAGGGTCCCGGCGATCATGTGCACCTGCTGCGGCACCAGGACGAGCCGCCGCCGCAGCTCGGTCGCGTCCAGGGCCGACAGGTCCCGACCACCGAGGCGGACAGTGCCGCCGTCGGGCAGATAGAGCCCACAGAGCAGCTTGGCCAGCGTGGTCTTGCCCGAGCCGGTCTCCCCGACGATTCCGGCGTGCTCCCCGGGCGCGAAGCCCACGCTGATCCCGTGCAGAACGGCCTCCCCGGGCCGATAGCTGTAGGTGACGGCCTCAGCCGTCAGCCCGGCGGCGTCCGGCCCGCGCCGCACCTCTCCCCCGGACACCGTCAGCCCAGCGGCGGCCCGCCCTCGCCGAGCCGACCCAGCTGTCCCCTCCGCCGGCCGTGGCTTGACTTCGCCAGCCGCTTCCTCGTCCGCCCGGCCTCGGACGATCTCCGCCCGGCCGGCCGTCAGCCGGCCCGCCGCCGCGGTGCGAGGTGCGGTGGCGTCGAGGAGGTCGAGGAGCCTGGCCAGGCCCACGCGGGACTCGAGCATCTCGCCGGCGACCAGCGTGAAGTCGTCGACCGAGGCGAACAGGTCACGGCTGGCCAGCACGAAGGTGACCACCACGCCGACGGTGACGACGTCCTCGGCGGCCAGCATCCCGCCGGCCACGAGAAGCGCCGCCGTGGTCAGGCCCTGCACGATCCAGGTGGCGTCGATCCAGTTGGCGCCGCGCTGGGCTGTCCGGGCCCGGTCCAGATAGGTGTCGGCGTCGGCGCGCAGGCGGTCGAGCCAGGTGCCGGTGGCGTTGTCGAGCTGCAGCTGCTCGCGGGCCAGCAGGCTCTCGGCGAAGGTGGCGGTGACTGCCGCCTGCGCGGCCGCCTCGGCCGGGTAGGCCTGCTGGGCGGCCCGCCGGAAGCGGCGGCCGAGCCACCACATCGGCGGCGCGAAGACCAGCACGAGCAGGGTGAAGAGCGACCACGACGACGAGAGCAGCACCACGACGCTGAAGAGCAGGTATCCGCTGAGCGAGATGAGGTCGGGCAGCTGACTGCGCACGAAGGTGGCCAGCTCGGCGACCTCGACGGTGGCCCGCTGGAGCAGGTCGCCGCCCCGGTGCGCTTCCAGGAAGCGCAGCGAGGTCGTCCCCAGCCGCTCGACGACCAGGTCGCGCAGGCTGTGCACGACCCGCTCGCCGACCCGGGTGAGCAGAAGTTCCGACCATCGCAGCAGGACCGTGCGCGCGACCACCAGACTGAGCACGACCGCGGCACTGACCAGCAGCCCCCGGCGGTCGCCGGCCAGCAACTCGTCCACCGCCCGGCCGATGACCACCGGCACCAGCGTGAGCGAGAGCGTGGCCAGCAGGTTCACCGCCACCGCACCGGCCATGGCCCGGCGATGCTCGCGCAGCTGGGGCCAGGCCCGGCGCAGCACGTGCCGCTGGTCGGGCTCGTCGGTGAGCAGCCGGATGTCACCCATGACGCACCAGCTCGGCGTCGAGGTGGTCGTCCGGGGCGCCCAGGTCGATGACCCGGGTGGCGCGGCCGGCGACGGCCGGGCGCGAGGTGGCGAAGACGACGGTGACGTTCTCGCGGAGGAGGCCGTCGAGGATGCGCTGCTCGGTGCCGGCGTCGACGGCCGAGGTGACGTCGTCGAGCAGCAGCACCCGGGCCCCGCGCAGCAGGCCGCGGGCGAGGGCGAGCCGTTGGAGCTGGCCACCCGAGAGGGTGCTGCCGCGCTCGCCGACCACCGTGCCGAAGCCGTCCGGCAGTGACTCGATGTGCTCGAGGATCCCGGCCGTGCGGCAGGCGTCCCGCAGCTGCTCGCCGGTGATCGCGGCGCGGCCGAGGCGGAGGTTCTCGGCGATCGTGCCGCTCAGCAGAAGCGGCCGCTGCCCGACCAGGGTGATGGTGTCGCGCACCTCGGCCAGGGAGGCCTCCCGCAGATCGACTCCGCCGTACTGGATCGTTCCAGCAGCGGGGTCCTCGATCCGGGCCAGGAACCTCAGCAGTGTGGACTTCCCGGAGCCGACCGGACCGACGACCGCCACGAAGTCCCCGGGCGCGACCTGGAGATCCGGCAGCCGCAGCGGTTCCCGGCCGTCCCGCTCGACGCTCAGGCCCTGGGTGCTCAGCGTCCCGCCCCGGACTGATGAAACGCTCAGCGTCCCGTCCTGGACTGACGTAACACTCGGTGCACCCTTGCCGTCTGCGCTCGGATGGCTGCCATTCCTGCACATTCGCTCATCCGCGGGGAGCGAAGCGACATCGGCGGGGCTGTGCGGCAGTGGGACCGGCTTGGCCGGGTCGCGCCGGGCCGGCTCGGCGGTCAGCACGGTGCCGATACGGCCGGCCGCGGTCCAGGCGTCGCCCAGCTGGTTGAACCGGAACGTCAGCATCATCACCTGGCGCCCGAGCAGCGCCATCCAGCTCGCGAACGACACCAGGCCGCCGACCGAGAACCGGCCGTCGAGCACCGCCAGGCCCCCGACGGCCAGGCCGATCGCGGTGGCCAGCCACGGCACGAACGGCGCGCCGGCCGCCCAGCCGGCCGCGACCCGGGCCAGCGCCAGTGTGCGGTCGCGGACGACGGCGCTCGCCCGGTGATGGCGCTCGACCAGGACGGTCTCACCGCCCAGCCCCCGGACGGCGGTGCCGGCCGAGAGCAGGTCCTCGACCGCGTCGGCCCGAGCCCCGTGTGCGGCCGAGAGCGCGGAGTTGGCGTTCTCGTAGCGCCGCGGATACCAGAGGTTGACCGCGAGCAGCAGCGGCACCGTGCCGAGACCGACGATCGCCAGCATCGGGTCGAGCGTGGCCACCACGACCAGCACGGCCACGAAGCCGAGGATCCCGCTGAGCAGCGACGGCACGGTGGCCAGCCACCCGGCGACCTGTTCGACGTCCCGGGTGCCCCGGGTGACCAGATCCCCCGCGCCGAACCGGTGCGCGGTGGCCGAGTCCCAGCCCAGCACGCGCTCGGCGAGGCGCAGCAGCAGCCGGTTGCCGGTGCGGAGGCCGGCCAGCGTGGCCCACCACCGCATCGCGAACTCGGCGCCGGTCAGCGCGACCGCCACCGCGAAGGTCGCCCCCGCCCACCCCAGCAGGGCGGGCGTGTCCCCGGTGGTGATGCCGTCATCGAGTGCCCGGCCCAGACACCAGGGCAGCAGGATCAGCCCGGCCTGATATCCCAGCCCGCCGATCCCCGAGGCGGTCAGCCCGCGAGCGGAGTCCCGCACCGCCCAGCGCAGCAGCTCAACCGGCCTCATGACGTCTCCCGGCCGATCGACCCGGTCCCCGCAGGCACGGCGGGACCGGTGGATGACGCGTTGCCGGGGATGGGTGCGCCGGCCGCGAGGGCGGCGACCGTCCGGAGGGCGACCAGGTCGCGCAGCCTCAGGGCCATCCCGTGGGTGCGGGCGAGGCCGGCCAGGCGCATGGCCGAGATGCTGTCGCCGCCCAGGTCGAAGAAGCTGTCGTCGGCGCCCACGGCGGGCAGGCCGAGCACCTCGGCGAAGAGCGCGGCGATCCGCTCCTCCTGAGCGCCGGACGGCGGCCGGCCGGTCACGGCGTACGAGGGCCTGGGCAGCCGGGCCCGGTCGAGCTTGCCGTTGACCGTGAGCGGCAGCGCCTCGAGACCGACGACCGCCGCCGGCACCAGATAGGACGGCAGCCGGTCGCCGGCCCAAGCGCGCAGCTCGGCCGGATCGACCGGCCCGACGACGTAGGCCACCAGACGCCCGCCGTCGGTCACCACCACCGCCTGCGCGACGGCCGGATGGTCGCCGAGCACCGTGGCCACCTCAGCCGGCTCCACCCGGTGACCGCGGATCTTCACCTGGTCGTCGGAGCGGCCCAGATAGTCGATCCGCCCGTCCGGCGTCCACCGCGCCACGTCGCCGGTGCGATACAGGCGCGCGCCCGCCGGCCCGAACGGGTCCGCCACGAAGCGCTCCGCGGTCAGCCCCGGCCGGTGGAGATAGCCCAGCGCGACCTGCGCGCCACCGATGTACAGCTCCCCCGCCACCCCCGGCGGCACCGGCCGCAGCCGGGCGTCGAGCACATAGAGCGTCAGGTTGGCCACCGGCCGCCCGATCAGCGCGCGCGGCACCTCCTTGACCCGCTGCACCACGGCGTCGACCGTGCACTCGGTCGGGCCGTAGAAGTTGTACGACTCCGTGTCCGGCAACGCTGCCATGGCCGCCCACAGCTGGTCGGGCACCGCCTCGCCGCCCACGCCGAGCACCGCCAGCCCGGCCGCGTCGAACCCGGCCGCCAGCAACTGGTCGAGGTGCGAGGGGGCGACCTCGACGACGTCGATCCCGTTGTCCCGCAAGAGGGCGGCCAGCAGCGCCGGGTCGTGCTGCGGCTCCTCGGTCACCAGGTGCAGCTCGTGCCCGCCGAGCACCGCGAGCAGCGGCTGCCAGGAGGCGTCGAATGCGAACGACCAGTTGTGCGCGACCCGCAACGGCCGGCCTAGCCGTTCCGAGGCCGGACCGAGGATCCGGTCGGTGTGGCTGGCGAGCAGGTTCACCACCGTGCGGTGCGGAACCAGCACGCCCTTGGGCCGCCCGGTCGATCCGGAGGTGTAGATGACGTACGCCGGGTGGTCCGGGCCGATCTCCGGTGGCACGGCCCGCACCGGTGGCAGGGTCTCGTCGAGCAGGACCCGGGGCGCGCCGGCCGGCAGCCGGTCCGCCGTGGACGCCACCGCGAGCGTCACCACCGGCCGCGCGTCGGCCAGCATGGCCGCGATCCGGGCGGCCGGATACGAGGGATCGATCGGCAGGTAGGCCGCGCCCGACCCCATCGCGCCCAGGATCGCCGGCACGATGTGCTCCCCCCGGGGAAGGAGCAGCGCGACGATCCCGCCGGGGCCGGCACCGAGCCCGGCCAGCGTCCCGGCCAGCGAGGACGCTTCGGCCACCAGCTCGGCGTAGGTCCACCGGCGCGTTCCTACGACTAGCGCCGTCGCGTCCGGTGTGCGCGCGGCCCAGCCCGCCACGAGTTCCGGCAGGGTCGCCGGGGCGACCGGCACCGAGCCCTCGTTCCAGTCCACGAGCACCCGGCGGCGTTCGGCGGCGGTGAGCGCGTCGGCCCGGTCCACCGCCCGAGCGGGGTCGGCCACCACCTCGGCCGCCAGCGCCACGAGCCGGTCGAGCAGCAGCCGCGCGGTCGCGGCGTCGAACACGTCGGGCCGGTATTCGAGGGCCAGGTGCAGGCCCTCGTCCTCCGCCGCGACCAGCGTGAGCGGGTAGTGCGTGGCGTCGCGCCCGGTGACCCCGGACAGCTTGAGGCCGGCCGCGCGCTGGCTGTCGTCGAGCCGGTCCCCGTCGACCGGGTAGCTCTCGAAGACGACCAGCGTGTCGAACAGCTCGCCGACCCCGGCCAGTCGCTGGATCGGCGCGAGGCCGAGGTGCTGGTGGGCGAGCAGCGCCGCCTGCTCCTGCTGGAGCCGGGCCAGGAACGCCGTCCAGCTCTCCCCGGCCGGCAGCCGGGTCCGCACCGGAACGGTGTTGATGAACAGGCCGATCGTCTCGTCGGCGCCGGTCAGCTCGGGCGGCCGCCCGCTCACGGTGGCGCCGAAGACCACGTCGTCGCGGCCGGTGAGCCGGCCCAGCAGCACCGCCCACAGCGCCTGCACGAGCGTGTTGGGCGTGATGCCGTGGGCCCGGGCCAGCTCGACGACGGCCGGTGGCAGCTGATCGGTCACCTCGCCGGGCAGCCGGGCCGGGCGGCCGCTGACGCCGGGGGCGACCAGGGTCGGCTCGGCCAGGCCGTCGAGGGCGCCTCGCCACGCTTCGCGGGCGGCCTCGGTGTCGGCGGTGGCCAACCAGGCCAGGAAGTCGCGGTAGGGGCGGGCCGGGGCGGGTGCGGTTCCCGCGTACGCGGTGAGCAGCTCCCGGGCGACCAGGGGCCCCGACCAGCCGTCGACCAGCAGGTGGTGCTGGGTGAGCACGAGCCGGTGCCGGTCGTCGGCCAGGCGCAGCAGCAGGAATCGCAGCAGTGGCGCGGTTTCCAGCTCGAACGGCCGGACCCGCTCCTCGTCGGCCCGCCGGTCGGCCTCCTCCTTCCCGGCGACCTGTTCGAGGCGGAACGGCGCGGCCCCGGCCGCCGGGATCACCTGCACCGGCGTACCGGACGGGGTGGTGGTGAAAACGGCGCGCAGGTTGGGATGCCGGTCGAGCAGCCGCGCGGCCGCCGCCTGAAGCCGGTCGGCGTCGAGCTCACCGTCGAGGTCGAGTTGCTGCTGAACCGTGTAGACGTCGCCCGCCCCGTCCAGCGTGTGCAGGAAGAACAGCCCCTCCTGCAGCGGCGTCAGCGGTAGCACGTCGGTCAGGCCCGAGTGCCGGCTCTCGAGGTCGTCGAGGGCGGCCTGGTCGACGCCGGCCAGCACGTCCGACGGCGTGAGGCCGCCCGGCTCATCGGCCAGCGTGGCCAACGCGGCGGTCCAGGCTTCGAGCAGCCCACGCACCGCCCCTTCGGTCAGGACCCGGCGCGGGTACGCCGCGGAGAGCACCACCTCGTCACCGGCCACAGTGGCCTCGACGGTGAGGGCGTGCCGGGCGGGCACTCCATCGCCGGCATCGCCACGCAGGCCGTCGTCACCGTCGCCGGTGCGCCCGAGGTAGTTGAACAGGATCGGCGGTCGCGGGTCGTCCCGCCGCAGCAGGCCGTATCCGATGCCGCCGTCCGGGGCCGCGCGCAGCACCTCCTTGACGTGCTTGATCGGCGCCTTCGCGGTGGCCGTCAGCCGTACGGGATGCGAGGTCGTGAACCAGCCGACCGTGCGCGACAGGTCGGCCCCGGGCACCAGTTGCTCGGCCCGGCCGTGCCCCTCCAGCTCGACCAGCACGTCCCCGCCCGCGGCCAGCGCCAGCCCGGTCAGCAGGATGTCCTGCGGGTTGGCCCGGAACCGGGCCGGCAGCGCGGTGACCACCGGGTCGGCCTTCACGCGCACCGTCACGTGGCCGAGCGTCCCGAGCGTGTCCACGGCCGGGTCCAGCGCCACGTCACCCAGAAGGGCAGCCGGTCCGTCGAAGACCGAGTCCCAGTACGGGTGCTCGGCCGGGCGGTCGAGAGCCGCGACGGCCCGCGCCCAGGCCCGGAAGGACGTGCCGACGGCGGGCAGCGGCCCCTCGGTGGCCAGGTCCTCGAGCAGGACCGGCCAGGAGACGGCGTCGACGGCCAGGTGGTGGATCATGAGGAGCACCTGGTCGCCGCGGAGCTCCACCGCGACCATCCGGCCGGCCGCCGGGTCCAGGCGTCCGCCGATGACGTCGGCGGCCCGGACAGCGCCCGGCGGCGGGACGTGCAAACCGTCGCCGGTCCACCGGGCGCGGAGCATGTCGTGGTGGTCCAGCAGCGCCTGGAGCCTCGCTTCGAGCCCGGCCGGCCGGTCGATCAGCATCGACTGGCTCAGGGCCGGATCGGCGGCGTCCACCCCGCGCATGAAGGCGGTCGCGGGCACCTCGCCCCAGCCGTCCCCGGCTGCCACCGGCTCACCGCCGAGCGGGGTGGCGATCGCGGCCAGGCCCTCGACCGTCGGGCGGGCGAAGACATCGCGGGCCGAGAGCCGCCACCCGGCCGCGCGGGCGCGGGCGGTGAGCTGCAGGGCGAGGATGCTGTCGCCGCCGAGCGTGAAGAACCCGTCCCGGACGCCGACCCGGTCCAGCCCGAGGACGCCCGCCACCAGAGCGGCGAACTCGTGTTCGGCCGGGCTGCGGGGCTCGTCACCGCCGACGGTCGCGGCGAAGTCGGGGGCGGGCAGGCGGCGGCGGTCGAGTTTGCCGTTGGGGCTCAGCGGCAGCTCGGCCAGGCGTACGAAGGCGGCCGGGATGAGGTGCTCGGGCAGCGTCCCGGTGAGGTCGACCGAGCCGTCGCCGACGACGTAGGCGACCAGCCGGCGGGCCGGTCCGTCGTCGCGGGCGACCACGGCGGCCGCCTCGATCCCGGGCCGGGCGGTCAGGGCGGCCTCGATCTCGCCCGGTTCCACGCGCTGGCCCCGGATCTTCACCTGGTCGTCGGTGCGCCCGGCGTATTCCAGGCCGCCGGCCGTGAACCGGGCGAGGTCGCCGGTGCGATAGAGACGCTCCCCGGGAGCCCCGAACGGGTGGGCGACGAAGCGCTGGGCGGTCAGGCCGGGCCGGCCCAGATAGCCGCGGGCCAGCTGGACACCGCCCAGATACAGCTCGCCGACGATCCCGGCCGGGACCGGGCGCAGCCACGGGTCGAGCACGTGGACCTCGGTGTTCCAGACCGGCCGGCCGATCGGCACCGGGCCGTCACCGGCCACGTCGACCGGGTGATACGTGACGTCCACGGCCGCCTCGGTCGGGCCGTACAGGTTGTGCAGCTCGACGCCGGGCAGCACCACACCGAAGCGCTGAGCCAGGTCGCCCGGGAGCGCCTCGCCGCTGCAGATCACCCGGCGCAGCGTGGTGACCGTGGCGGCCTCGGGCGCGGCCAGGAACGCGCGGAGCATCGACGGTACGAAATGGACGGTGGTGACTCGCTCGGCCTCGATGACCTCGCTGAGGTAGCCGGGATCGCGATGCCCGTCGGGGCGGGCCACGACGAGCGTGGCCCCGGTGAGAAGCGGCCAGAAGAACTCCCAGACCGACACGTCGAAGCCGGCCGGTGTCTTCTGCAGGACCCGCTCCCCGGGGGCGAGCGGGAAGGCCGACTGCATCCACAGCAGCCGGTTGACGATCGACCGGTGCTGCACCACGACACCCTTGGGCCGACCGGTCGAGCCCGAGGTGTAGATGACGTACGCGGCCGTGCTTCCGGTGACAGCCGGCGCTTCGGTGAGCGGGTCGTCCGTGTGGTGCACGGTTTCGGCGTCGACGACCAGGGTGGCACCGGAGTCGGCGAGCAGGAAGTTGGTGCGCTCCCGCGGATGGGAGGGGTCGAGCGGCAGGTAGGCGGCGCCGGTCCGGTGCACGGCATGCAGGGCGACGACCAGGTCGAGGCCGCGCGGCAGCGCCACCGCGACCACGGTCTCGGGCCCGGCGCCCTGCCGGCGGAGCCATCCGGCCAGGGCCGCCACCCGGGCGTCCAGCTCGGCGTAGGTCAGGCTCCGGCCCTCGAAGACGAGTGCGGTCCGCTGCGGGTGGGCGCGCACAGCCGCGCCGAGCAGCTCGGGCAGGGTCGTCGCGGGTACCTCGGTGGCCGGCCCGGTGGGCTCGGCCGTTCCGAGGGTGCGGCCCACGGCTCCGCCGGGCGCGGCGGCCAGTTCGGCGAGCAGCGCGCCGTACCGGTCGAGGATGTCCCCGGCCACGGCCGGATCGAAGACGTCGGCGCGGTAGGCCAGGCCGAGGCGCAGGTGCTCGCCCGGCGCGACGGCCAGGGTGAGCGGGTAGTGCGGGGCGTCGTCGCCGGTGACGTCGGCGATGCGCAGACCCGCCTCGCCGGTGGCCGCGTGCAGGCCGTCGCTGTCGAGCGGGTAGCTCTCGAAGATGGTCAGCGTGTCGAAGAGTTCGCCGAGGCCGGCCCGGCGCTGCACGTCGGTGAGCGGCAGGTGCTGGTGGTCCAGGAGGGCGGCCTGGCTGTCGCGCAGCCGGTCGAGCAGCGCCGCCCAGCTCTCGGCCGGGTCGAGGACCACCCGCACCGGCAGCGTGTTGATGAAGAACCCGATCATGTCCTCGACGCCCGGCACCTGAGCCGGCCGGCCCGACACGGTCGTGCCGAAGACGACATCGGTACGACCGGTGAGCTGCACGAGCAGCACGGCCCAGGCCGCCTGGACGACGGTGTTGAGCGTGACCTGCCGTTCCCGGGCGAGCGCGGTGAGCCGTTCGGTGACCTCCCGCGGCAGGTCCCGCTCGACCCGGCCCGGCCGGGCGTCGAGGACCGCACCCGCACCCGGCGCGACCAGGGTCGGCTGGTCGAGATCGGCCAGCGCCGCCTGCCAGGCCGTCTCGGCGGCGTCCCGGTCGGCCCGGGCCAGCCAGCGCAGATAGTCCTGATACGGCCGGGGCGCGGGCAGGGTCCGCCCGGCGTAGAGGTCGACCAGCTCCCGCACGGCCAGCGGCGTCGACCAGCCGTCCAGCAGCACGTGATGGTTGGTGAGCACCAGCCGGTGCCGCTCCTCCCCCAGCTTGACCAGGGTGAGACGCAGCAGGGGCGGCACCGCGAGGTCGAACGGGCGGGCCCGGTCGGCCGCGGCGAACTCCTCGAACGCTTCCGGGGTCAGGTCGAGCTCGGCCCACGGCAGCTCGGCGTGCGCGGCGACAACCTGGCGCGGTGAGCCGTCCGGACCGGGCTCGAAGGCGGCCCGCAGGGCAGGATGGCGGTCGAGCAGGGCTTGGCCGGCGGCGCGCAGCCGGGCGGCGTCGATCGGGCCCCGGAGGTCGAGAACCTGTTGCACCACATAGGGATCCACGGTGTCGGCCAGCGCGGCCAGGAACACCAGGCCCTCCTGCAGCGGCGACAGCGGCCACACGTCCTCGAGGCCACCCGGGCGCTGTTCCAGGGCGTCGATCTCGTGCTGGGTCAGGCCGGGCCGGAGCAGATCGGACGGGGTGTGCCCACCGGTCACGGGCAGATCGGCCAGGGCCGCGAACCAGTCGGCGGCCAGCGAGCGGACCTCGTCCTCGGTGAGCACACCTTCGGGGTAGGTGAGGGCGGCCACGAGACGGCCGTCCAGAACCGACGCGTTGACTTCGAGGGCGCGGGCCAGCGGCATCCCCGGATCGGCTTCCCCGCCGAGGCCGCCGATCGGGCTCCACGGATCCGCGGTGTCGTCGCCGGTGCTGAAGCGGCCGAGGTAGTTGACGAGGATCTGCGGCTCGGTCAGGGGGGCCAGCGCCGCGATGCCGGCCGGGTTGAGGCGGCGCAGCAGACCGAAACCGGCGCCGTTACCCGGGACGGCCCGGAGCTGTTCCTTGACGGCCTTGAGCCCGCCGGCCGGGGCGAGGCGCACCGGGTATTCGGTGGTGAACCAGCCGACCGTCCGCGAGACGTCGGCCCCGGGCACGAGGTGCTCCTCGCGGCCGTGGCCCTCCAGCTCGACGAGCACGCTGTCGCGGCCGGTGCGAGCCGTGACGGCCTGCGCGAGCCCGGTCAGCAGCACCTCGGCGACGCCGGTGTGGAACGCCTCCGGGATCAGGCCGATCAGGGGTGCGGTCCGCTCGGCGTCGAGTTCCACGGTCACCGTACGGGCGGTGGCCACCGTGTCCCGGCCGGGGTCGACCGGGCGGGCGCCGAGAGGCGGCTCGGGCTCGCCGCTCAGGACTTCCCGCCAGTACGGCAGTTCCGTCTCGTCGGCGATCGGGAGCGCCCGGGCCCACTCGCGGAAGGAGGTGCCGACCGGCGGCAGCGGCTGCCCCGACCAGGCGGTGGCGAGGTCGGCGAGCAGGATCCGCCAGGACACACCGTCGACGACGCTGTGGTGGATGTCGAACCGTACCCGGTCGCCGTCCCACGTCACCCGCAGCGGACCGGCCGACCGGGCTTCGACGGTTCCGGCCGGCGGCACGGTCAGGCCCCGGTCCGGGTTCCAGGTGGCCCGGAGCAGATCGTGCCGGTCGAGCAGGGCCCGGACGACGGCGTCGAGGCGCTCGGGGGTCAGGTCGGCCGGCGCGCGCAGCTCCATGGATTGGCGGTAGCCGGTCGCGGGACCGGTGTCGCGCAGCCAGGCCAGCGCCGGGGTCAGCGGCACGTCGCCGATCCCGGCGCCGGCCGCCGCCGGGCGGGCGGTCTCGGCGGGCACCGCCACGGCGGCGAGCGCGGACACCGTACGCAGCTCGAAGATCTGCCTCGGGGTGACCCGCAGCCCGGCCGTGCGGGCGCGGGCCACCAGCTGCAGCGAGACGATGCTGTCGCCGCCCAGCGTGAAGAAGCTGTCCTCGACGCCGACGGCGGGCAGACCGAGCACCTCGGCGAAGAGCGCGGCCAGGGTCTGCTCGGCCGGTGTCCGCGGCGCGCCGGTCCCGGTGAGCGAGCCGAAATCCGGTGCGGGCAGGGCGCGGTGGTCCACCTTGCCGGCCACGGTGACCGGGATGCGGTCGAGCGTCACGACCGCGGCCGGGACGAGGTGGTCGGGCAGCCGCTCGGCGGCCCACTCCCGCAGGTCGCCGGCGCCGCCCACGACGTACGCGACCAGGCGCCCGTCCCGGGGCACGACCACCGCCCGGCGGACCTCCGGATGCTCGGCCAGCGCGGCGGCGACCTCGCCCGGCTCCACCCGAAAACCGCGGATCTTCACCTGATCGTCGGACCGTCCGACAAATTCCAGCTGGTCGCCGGCGGTCCAGCGCACGACGTCGCCGGTGCGGTACATGCGCTCGCCGTGCTGCCACGGGTCGGCCACGAACCGGGTGGCGGTCAGCCCGGCCCGGTCCCGGTAACCGCGGCCGAGCTGGGCACCGGCGAGATAGAGCTCGCCCGGGACGCCGGGCGCCACCGGCCGCAGCCAGCCGTCCAGGACGTAGGCCCGGGTGTTGCCGATCGGACGCCCGACCAGCGGGCCTTCGCTGTCGCGGACCCACGCCATCAGGGTGTCGACGGCGCATTCGGTGGGGCCGTAGAGGTTGACGCCGGCCGACCGGGGCGCGGCGCGCAGCGCCGACCACAGGGCCGGTCCGGTCGCCTCGCCGCCCAGCATGACCAGGGCCGGCGCGGACGGTCCGTCGAGGAGCCCGGCGCCGACCAGTTCCTGGCCCAGCGACGGGGTGACGTCGAGGGCGTCGATGCCGTGCTCGCGGACGTAGGCGACGAACAGGTCGGCGTCGCGGCGGGTCTCGTCGTCGAGCAGGTGCAGCTCGTGCCCGGCGACCATCCAGAGCACGCCCTCCCACGACGTGTCGAAGACGGTCGCCGCGGACAGTGCCACCCGGGTCCGGCGGCCGGCCGCGGCCGGGCGGATCACCCGCTCGCGGTGGTGGTGGAACAGGTTGGCCAGGCTGCGGTGCTCGATGACCACACCCTTGGGACGCCCGGTCGAGCCGGACGTGTAGATCAGGTAGGCACCCGACCGGGGATCGATCCCCGGGCCGGCCGGGACAGCCTCGGCCTGCTCGTCGAGGAGCTCGGGCGTGACCACCACGACCGGGGTGGCGTCGGCCAGCAGGTAGTCGATGCGCTCCCGTGGATAGCCGGCGTCGATCGGCAGATAGATGGCGCCGGACCGCAGGGCGGCCAGCCACGCCACCACGGCCGCCCCGGTGCGCGGCATCAGCACGGCGACGACCTTCTCGGGGCCGGCACCGCGGTCGACCAGGACCCGGGCCAGGCGGTCGGCGCGGGCGGCCAGTTCGGCGTACGTCAGGACGCTGTCGCCGAACCGGAGGGCGACCGCAAGCGGCATCCGCCGCACGGTGGCGTCGAACTCGTCGAGCAGCAGACCGGGCGGCACGGGCAGGACGGTCTCGCTCGCCGCGGGCAGCTCAGCCCCGGGAATCCGGGCCAGCCGTCCGTCCGGATCGGCCGTGAAGGCGTCGAGGAGCGCGGCGATCCGGTTCAGCACCCCGACGGCGGCGTCGCGGTCCAGCACATCGGCCCGGAACTCGGCGCCCAGCACCAGATCGTCACCCGGCACGACGGTCACGGTGAGCGGGTAGTGCGTGGCGTCGCTGCCGGTCACCTCGGCCAGCCGCAGCCCGGCCGCGTCCTCCAGCGCCCGCAGGCCGTCGCTGTCGAGCGGGTAGCTCTCGAAGACCAGCAGGGCGTCGAAGAGCGGCCCGATCCCGGCCTCGCGCTGGACGGCGGCCAGCCCGAGGTGCTGATGGTCCAGCAGCGCGGCCTGTTCGGCCTGGATCCGGGCCAGATAGGCGGCCCAGGTGTCGGTGGGGCGCGGCCGCACCCGTACGGGAAGGGTGTTGATGAAGAGGCCGATCATGTCCTCGACGCCGGGCAGCGCGGCCGGGCGACCGCTGACCGTGGCGCCGAAGACGATGTCGTCGCGACCGGTCAGCTCGGCCAGCACGAGCGCGAACGCGCCCTGCACGACCGTGTTGACGGTGACCCCGCGGGCGCGCGCTGTCTCCAGCAGCCGGGCACCGTCGACTGTCCGCTCGACGGTTCCGGGGACAGCGGTGGCCGTCCCGCCCAGCAGGGTCGCCTCCTCGAGCCCGGCGAGCGCTTCCCGCCAGGCCCGCCGGGACGCTTCCCGGTCCTGCCCGGCCAGCCAGGTCAGATAGTCCTTGTAGGGACGCGATCGCGGTGGCTCGATCCCGGCGTAGCGGGTCAGCAGATCCCGGACGAGCAGGGGCGCCGACCACCCGTCGAGCAGGATGTGATGGGCGGTCAGCACCAGGCGGTGCCGGGACGGGCCGAGACGCAGCAGCGTCCAGCGCAGCAGCGGCGGCTTCGCGAGGTCGAACGGGCGGCGGCGCTCGGCCTCGGCCACGGCGTCGGCGTCGGCGTCGGCGTCGGCGTCGGCGTCGGCGTCGGCCGGCCGGTCGGCCAGGTCGACCTCGGTGAACGAGACCGGCAGCGCGGCCGGGACGAGCTGCACGGGTTGCCCGGCCTTGCGGGGCCGGAACGCGGCCCGGAGGTTGGCGTGCGCGTCGAGCACGGCCTGCGCCGCGGCCCGCAACCGGATCGCGTCGAGGTCGCCGTCCAGGGTCAGCACCTGCTGCACGACGTAGACGTCGGCGTCGCCGGCATACGCGGAGAGGAAGTAGAGACCCTCCTGCAACGGCGACAGGGGCAGGATGTCCTGCAGTCCGCCCGGGCTGGTCACAGAAGCCTCCACTCGTCCTCGAACTCGTCGATCTCGTCCTGGCCGAGGGTCACCAGAAGGTCGGATGGGGTGTGGCCGCCGCTCGCCGTGCGCAGCCGGTCGAGCGCGGCGGCCCAGCTCTCACCGAGCGAGACCACGTCGGCGGCGGTCAGCAGGCCGTCCACGTAGGACATCTCGACGCTCAGCGACGGCCCGGCCGACCGGTCGGTGGTGGCGGCGTTGATCTCCAGCGCCTGCCCGGCCGGGAACGAGGGGTCGAGCCCGTCGCCGAGCGAGTCGTTGCCCGGTGCGGCGGTCCAGTCCGCCTCACCGCCGCCGGCCAGCCGCCCGAGATAGTTGAACAGGATCTCCGGCGCGGCCGCGAGGCGGTCCTCACCGCGCAGGTAGCGCAGCACGCCGTACCCGATGCCGTTGTCCGGCACCGCTCGCAGCTGCTCCTTGACCCGCTTGAGGGCGGTCGCCGGGTCGTCGCCACCCGGGTCCAGGCGCACCGGATACTCGGTGGTGAACCAGCCGACCGTACGGGTCAGGTCCGCCCCGGGCACCAGGTGCTCCGCCCGTCCGTGGCCCTCCAGGCGCACCAGCACGTCCTGCGTGGGCCGCCAGGCCCGCAGGGCCAGTGCCAGCCCGGTCAGCAGCACGTCCTGGACGCCCGCGTGGAACGCCTCGGGAACCGTGGTGAGCAGCGGCCGGGTGCGCTCGGCGTCGAGAGTGAACGTGTGCTTCCGGAGGTTCGCCACGGTGTGATTCCCCGCTCGCGGGGCGGGCCCGCCGACCACCGAGAGCCAGTAGGGCAACTCGGCCGACCGGTCCACCGCGGCCAGCGCCCGGGCCCAGCCCCGCAACGACGTCCCCACCGGCGGCAAGCCGGCCGGGAGCCCGCGCGCGATCCGGTCGGTGGCCAGGGCCAGGTCGCCGGCCAGGATGCGCCACGAGACGCCGTCGACCACCAGATGGTGACCGACCAGCAGCAGCTCACGCCGCGCCGGGAACCAGACCGCCTGCAGCATCACGCCACCGGCGGGGTCGAGGCGGCGGACGGCGGCTGCGTGTTCCTCGTGCAGGTCGCCGTCACCGCGCCGGACGGCCGCGGTGACCGCACCCGGCGCCGGGACGACCAACCCGTCGGCGGTCCAGCGGGCGCGCAGCGCGTCGTGCCGGTCCAGCACCGCCTGCAGGGCCGCGGTCAGGACTTCGTGCCGCAGGCCGGCCGGGGTGCGCAGCAGCAACGACAGGTTGAAGGTCTCGATCGGCGCGTTCAGCGACCGCAGCCAGCCCACGATCGGCGTGATCGGCACCGCGCCGACCGCATCGTCCACCGGCCCGCTCCTGGTCGCCGCCGCTGTTCCGGCTGCCGCGGCGAGGGCGGCCACCGTCTGGTGCTCGAAGACCTGGCGGGCCGACAGCTCGAGGCCGGCGGCCCGGGCCCGGGACACCAGTTGCAGTGCCACGATGCTGTCGCCGCCGAGCGCGAAGAAGCCCTCGTCCACGCCGACCTGGTCGAGGCCGAGCACCTCGCCGAACAACCCGGCGAGCAGCTCCTGCACCGCGGTGGCCGGGCGCTCGGTCGTCCGCTCCACCACCGGGTCCGGCAGGGCGGCCCGATCCACCTTGCCGCTCGCGTTGCGCGGCAACGCCTCCAGCACCACGACCGCGGCCGGGACGAGGTAGCCGGGCACCCTCGCGGCGGCGAACGCGGTCAGGGCGGCGCCGTCCACCTCACCCTCGACGTAGCCGAGGAGCCGGCCGTCCCGGGCGACGACGTAGGCGTGGCGCACCCGCGGGTGCTCGGCCAGAATGGCGGCGACCTCACCCGGCTCGATCCGGAAACCGCGGATCTTCACCTGGTCGTCGGACCGCCCGAGGAACTCGAGCCGGCCGTCGCCGGCGCGGCGCACGACGTCGCCGGTCCGGTACATGGTGGCGCCCGAGGGACCGTACGGGTCGGCGACGAACCGGTCGGCGGTCAGCGCCGGCCGGCCCAGATAGCCGCGGGCGACCCCGGCCCCGGCCAGATACAGCTCGCCGGCAACGCCGGGGGGCACCGGACGCAGACGGGCGTCGAGGACGTAGGCCCGCTTGTTGCGGTCCGGCCGGCCGATCAGCACCGGCGCGCCGGCCACGCACTCCCAGTAGGTCGAGTTGACCGTGGCCTCGGTCGGCCCGTACGCGTTCAGGAGGCGATGGGTCGGTGCCCAGCGCTCGACCAGAGCGGGCGGCAACCGGTCCGCGCCGACCACCACAGTCACGCCATCCGGCACCGACGGCACCGCCCCGAGAGCCGCCGGCGGCAACGCGAAGTGCGTGATCCCCTGCTCCCGGACGAAGTCGGCGAAGGGCTCCCCGAGGCGCCGTTCCTCGGGCGTGACAACCAGCGTCGCGCCGCGCAGCAGAGTCACCGCCAGCTCGGCCACCGTGACGTCGAAGCTCGGCGACGCGAACTGGGCGACCCGGCTGCCCGGACCGGCCCGCCAGGTCTCGGCGAACGTGTCGGCCAGGTCGGCCAGGCCCGCGTGCGGAACGACGACGCCTTTGGGCTTTCCGGTCGACCCGGAGGTGTAGATGACGTACGCCGCGTTGGCCGGCCGCAGGGCCACAACCACGGGCGCGTCGTCGCCGGCGAGCTCGTCCGGCCGCACGAGCGGGATCCCGGCCGGGGCGCCCGTCCGCGCGACGACCAGCGCCGGAGTGGCGTCCTCGGCGAGGGCCGCGATCCGCCCGGGTGGGTAGGCCGGGTCGACCGGCAGATAGGCGGCGCCGGCCTTGCTGACGGCCAGCTCGGCGATGAACAGGTCGGCCGAGCGAGGCAGCAGCACCATCACGAGGCGGTCGGGTCCGGCGCCCCGGGCGATCAGGGTGCGGGCGAGGCGGTTGGTCAGCCGGTCCAGCTCCGTGAAGGTGAGCGTGCGGGTCCCGTCCTCCAGGGCAACTGCTTGCGGCGTACGGGCTACCTGCTCGCCGAAGAGCTCGGGCAAGGTCTTCGGCGCACCGGGAGCCCGGACGCCCTGCCAGCCCTCGGCCAGCCCACTGCGCTCCGCCGCCGAGAACAGGTCCAGATCGGACACCCGCCGCTCGGGCGTGGTCACCGCGTCGGCCAGCAGCCGGGTCAGCCGCTCGGCGAGGGTGGCGGCGCTGCTCGCGTCGAAGAGGTCGGCGGCGTACTCGATGACCCCGCGCAACCCGTCCACGCCGTCCTGCTCGGTGAGCACCACGCCCAGGTCGAACTGGGCGACACCGGTGTCGATCGGCAGCGGCTCGGTGGTCAGCCCGGGCAGTCCCGGGTGCTCGGCCGGCACGTGCTGGAACGCGACCATCACCTGGAACAGCGGGTTGCGGCCCAGCGAGCGCTCCGGGTTGACCGCCTCGACGACCCGGTCGAACGGCACGTCGGCGTGACCGAAGGCGGCCAGGTCGGTCGCGCGGACCCGGGCCAGCAGGTCGGCGAACGCCGGGTCACCACTGACGTCGACCCGGAGCACGAGAGTGTTGACGAAGAACCCGGCGAGCCGGTCGAGGCGCTGGTCGGGGCGGCCCGAGACCGGGCTGCCGAGCGGGATGTCGTCGCCCGCGCCGAGCCGGCTGAGCAGCGCGGCCAGGGCCGCCTGGACCACCATGAACGGCGTGGTTCCGGTGCGCCGGGCCAGTTCCCGCAGCCGGCGGTGGCTGACGCCGTCCAGCTCGAACCCGACGATGCCGCCCCGGTGCGAGGCGACCGGCGGGCGCGGGCGATCGGTGGGCAGGGCCAGCTCGGCCGGGGCACCGGCGAGGGCCTCGCGCCAGAACGCGAGCTGGCGGTCCTGTGTCGTGGCCAGGAGCTCGTGCTGCCACAGGGCGTAATCGGCGTACTGGACCGGCAACGGCTCCCACCCGGAAGCGGCGCCCCGGCTGCGCGCGCCGTAGGCGAGGCCGAGGTCGGCGAGGAGCCGGCCCTCCGACCACTCGTCGGTGACGATGTGGTGCAGCACCAGCAGCAGAAGGTGCTCGTCGTCGCCGGACCGGATCAGATGCGGCCGGACCAGAAGCTCCGAGGCGAGATCGAAGCAGTAACGGGAGGCCTCGGTGAGATCGCCCTCGTGCCACTGCGGGCGCACCTCCGGCAGGATGCGCTGGACCGGGCGGCCGTCGACGGTCGGGAAGACCGTGCGCAAGCCCTCGTGACGTTCGAGAACGTCGTCGAGCGCCGCGCGCAGGGCGGGCACGTCCAGGCGGCCGGTGAGCCGCAGGGCGAACGCCACGTTGTATTCCGGGCCGGGGCCGTTGAGCTGGTGGTGCAGCCAGAGCCGGTGCTGCGCGGGCGACAACGGCAGCGGATCGGGACGCTCGCGCACGCTCAGCTCGGGACCGCTCGCCCGCGGTCCGGCGTCCAGATACGACGCGAGAGCGGTCACGGTCGGCGCGTCGAAGACGGTACGTACGGCGAGGGGGACGCCGAAGACCGCGCGCACCCGGGCGGCCAGGGCGGTCACGGTCAGCGAATGACCGCCCAGCGCGAAGAAGTCGTCCGTGCTGCCGACAGTGTCCAGCCGCAGCACCTCGGCGAACAGGCCGGCCAGGATCTCCTCGGTGGGCGTGCGGGGAAGGCCGGCGCCGGCGAGCTCGCTGAAATCGGGCTGGGGCAGGGCCCGGCGGTCGGTCTTGCCGGCCACCGTGGTCGGGATCGTGTCGAGGGTGATGACCACGGCCGGGACGAGGTGATCGGGAAGCCGCTCGGCGGCCCACTCGCGCAGGCCGTCGGTGCGGCCGACCACGTACGCCACCAGGCGCCCCTCGTGGGCGACGACCACCGCCCGGGTGACGCCGGGATGCTCGGCCAGAACGGCCGCCACCTCGCCCGGCTCGACCCGGAAGCCACGGATCTTCACCTGGTCGTCGGACCGCCCGACGAACTCGAGCCGGTCGTCGGCGGTCCACCGCACGACGTCGCCGGTGCGGTACATCCGCTCGCCGCTCCGGAAGGGGTCGGCCACGAACCGGGTCGAGGTGAGCGCGGCCCGGTCCTGGTATCCGCGGCCCACCTGGGCGCCGGCCAGATAGAGCTCGCCGGGGACACCGGGCAGCACCGGCCGGAGCCAGCCGTCCAGGACGTACGCCCGGGTGTTGCCGATCGGACGGCCGACGAGCGGGGTGTCGCTGTCGGCCACCCGGGCCAGGAGCGTGTCGACGGTGCACTCGGTCGGGCCGTACAGGTTGAGGCCGGCGGTGCCGGTCGCCCGGCGGAGGGCCGTCCAGATGCGGGGGTCGGCCGCCTCGCCGCCGAGCGCGACCATCGCCGGGCGGTGGCGGCCGTCGTCGTCGAGCAGGCCGGCCGCGACGAGCGGGGCGGCCAGGGAGGGGGTGACGTCGAGGAAGTCGATGCGGTGGGCGTCGACATAGGCGGCGAACAGCTGCGGGTCGCGGCGGGTCTCGTCGTCGAGCAGGTGCAACTCGTGGCCGGCGACGAGCCAGAGCAGGCCCTCCCAGGAGGTGTCGAAGACGAGCGAGGCCGAGAGGGCGGCGCTGATCCGCCGGCCTATCGGCGCCATCAACGTCTCGCGGTGGTGGGCGAACAGGTTGGCCAGGCTGCGGTGCTCGATGACCACACCCTTGGGGCGCCCGGTCGACCCCGACGTGTAGATGAGGTAGGCGCCCGAGCGGGGATCGATCGACCGGTCCGGCAGCGCGGTCTCCTCACCGATCAGGCCGGGGGTGACCACGACGACCGGTGCGGCGTCCTCGAGCAGGTAGTCGATGCGCTCCCGCGGATATCCGGCGTCGATCGGCAGATAGATGGCACCCGACCGGAGCACGGCCAACCACGCCACCACCGCCTCGGTCGAGCGCGGAACCAGCACGGCGACGACCTTCTCCGGGCCGGCGCCCCGACTCACGAGCGTCCGGGCCAGCCGGTCCACGCGGGCATCCAGCTCGGCGTAGGTCAACGCCTCGGCGCCGAACCGCAGGGCCACCGCATCCGGCATGCGCGCCACGGTGGCGTCGAACTCGTCGAGCAGTGTCCCGGTCGCGACCGGGCCGGCCGTCTCGGCCGCAAGCTGTGCCCCGTCCACCGGGAGACCCGCGAGGGTGAGCGACGGTGTCGCGGTGAAGGCATCCAGGAGGGCGTGCAGTCTCGACAGCAGCTTGGCGGCCGCTTCGGCGTCGTACAGGTCAGGCCGGTGCTCCAGACGCAGCCGGAGCGTCGCGTGCGGCACGACGACCAGGCTGAGCGGGTAGTGCGTGGCGTCGACCGGGATGCCGCCGCTGACCGACAGCTCCCCGGCGGCCGGCACCGCCGTACCGGTCGGATAGCTCTCGAAGACGGTGAGCGTGTCGAACAGATCGCCCAGCCCGGCCAGCCGCTGGATGTCGGCCAGCCCGACGTACTGGTGATCCAGCAGGGCGGCCTGCTCCCGCTGCACCCGGTGCAGCAGGGCGACCCAGCTCTCGGCCGGGTCGAGGCGGACACGAACCGGCACGGTGTTGATGAACAGGCCGACCATGTCCTCGACGCCGGGCAGCGCGGCCGGGCGGCCACTCACGGTCGCCCCGAAAACCACGTCGTCGCGGCCGGTGAGCTCGGCCAGCAGCAGGGCCCAGGCGCCCTGAACGACGGTGTTGAGCGTGAGGCCGTGGCTCCGGGCGGCCCGGGTGAGCCGATCGGTCGCCGGCTCGTCGAGAACTCTTTCGACAACTCGCGGCAGCACGGCGGTGCCGGGCGCGCCCGGGTTGACCAGGGTGGGCTCCTCCAGGCCGGCGAGGGCGTCACGCCAGACCCGCTCGCTCGCATCGCGGTCCTGGGTGGCGAGCCAGGCCAGATGGTCACGGTAGGGGCGCGGGGCGACGCCGGCCGAACCGGCGTAGAAGCCGAACAGGTCGCGCATTGCGAGCGGCCCCGACCAGCCGTCCATCAAGAGGTGATGCTGGGTGAGGACGAGGCGGTGCTCGTCGCCCAGCTCGGCCAGCACGAACCGCAGCAGCGGCGGCGCGGTCAGGTCGAAGCGGCGGGTCCGCTCTTCGTCGAGCAGCCGCGCGAAGGCGTCGTCGTCAGCGACCGGCTCGGCCTCGGCGAAGGGAATGCGGACGGAGGCCGGGATGGCTTGAACGGCGCGGCCAGTGCTGGTGCGGGCGAAACCGCCGCGCAGGTTGGGATAGCGGTCGAGCAGGCTGGTCGCCGCGGCCCGCAAACGGTCGGGGTCGACCGGCCCGGTCAGCGTGAAGACCTGCTGAACGGTGTAGACGTCGGTGCCCTCATCAAGCCCGGCGAGATAGAAAAGCCCTTCCTGCAAAGGCGACAGCGGCAGCACGTCGACCAGTCCACCGCCCGATCCCGCAGACTCGCCGTCGGCGAAAACGGCGTTCAGTTCGGCCAGCTCGCCGTCTGTGAGACCGGCGAGTGGGACATCGGCGGCCGTCAGCGCGCCGGCGCCGGGATCGAGGGCGGCGGCGCGCAGGGCGACCAGCGCGGCCAGCCAGTCGTCGGCCAGACGCCGTACGTCGGACTCGCCGATCGCCCCGGCCGGGTAGCCGAAGGTCGCGCGCAGAACTGTCCCGTCCGCGCTGTCCACAGCCGCCACGTCGATAGCGACGCGATGCCGGACAGGCATGGCCGGCTCAGCCACGGCGTGTGCGGCCGGAAGCTCCGGCGCGATACCCCAATCGCTGCCGTCCGCCCCGGTGAATCGCCCGAGGTAGTTGAAGAGCACGTCCGGCTCGGCGTCGGCCAGGGTTCCCGGCTCACCGAGATACCGCAGCAACCCGTACCCGACGCCCCCGTCCGGGATGGCCCGCAGCCGTTGCTTGACTCCGCGTAATACCGCCGCCGGCCCACCATCAGCGGCCGGCAACCGCACCGGATATTCGCTGGTGAACCAACCAAGCGTGCGCACCAGGTCGGCGCCCGCAACGAGTTGCTCCTCGCGTCCGTGCCCTTCGAGCGCGATGAGCGGCTCCCCCGCCCGCCGCGCCAGAGCAAGGGCCAGCCCCGCGACGAGAACCTCCTGCACACCCGCCCGGAACGTTTCCGGAACAGTAGTGAGAAGCGGCACGGTGATCGAGGCATCCACCGTGACCGTGAGCCGCTCAAGCGTGCCTGCCGTGTCCCGCGCGGGGTCGAGCTCCGGCCCGCCGAGCCGGGTGACCGGCCCAGCCGGCGTGTTCGTCCACAGCTCGCTGTCCACAACCGGCACGGCCGTCCACAGCCCCCGGGCCCAAGACCGGAACGATGTCCCTTCCCGCTGCGGTTGTTCCCCGCGCGCCGCCGCGGCCACGTCCTCGGCCAGAATGCGCCAGGACACACCATCCACAACCAGGTGATGAGCGACGAGCAAGAGTCGTCCACAGGCATCACCACAGTCGAACCAAACCGCCTGAAGCATCACGCCTTTGGCCGGGTCCAGCCGGTCGGCCGCCGCTTCCCGCTCAGCCGCGACAAGTTCGACCAGGTCACGCCCATGGGCATCCACCACCCGCAACGGCACCTCCACCGAAGCCGCCAGCCCGCTCGGGGCAGCTTCCGGGTGGGGCGGCAAATCCGCCGGTTCCCGGTGGGGCGGCAGATCCGCCGGTTCCCGGTGGGGCGCCAAGTTCGCCGAGGTGGCGCTCGGAACCGGCGGCACGTCAAGGGTCCAGCGACCGCCCGACGGAACCAGCCGGGCGCGCAGGAGAGGGTGAGGCGCCACCGCTTCCCGGAGCACCCGGTTCAGTTCGGGCAGGTCAAGCCCTTCCGGCGTACGGAGGAGAAGTGCCTGCGAATACCGGTCGATCGGTGCGTCGAGCTCCCGCAGCCAGGCAACGATCGGCGTCTCCGGCACGATCCCGGTTGCGTCCTCACCCTCGACGACCGGCTCACCGGCGGTCTCGGCGACCAGCGCGAGCTCGGCCACGCTCTGGTGCTCGAACACCTGCCGCGGAGTGATCCGCAGCCCCGCGGCCCGAGCCCGGGAAACCAACTGGATGGAGAGAATGCTGTCCCCGCCAAGCGCGAAGAACCCGTCGTGCCGCCCCACCGCAGCCGGCTCGATCCCCAACAGCCGCGCGACCAGCTCAGCCAAAGACGCCTCAACAGCCGTGGCGGGCCGATCCACCGCCCCGATCGACGTAGCGGCCGGCGGCTCAGGCAACGCCAGCCGATCAACTTTTCCACCAGCCGTCAGCGGAAGCTCATCCACCAGCACAATCGCCGCCGGCACCAACGCCCCCGGCAGAGCAGCCGCCGCGTGCGCCCGGAGCACCTCAACAGTCACGCGGCTGCGGGTAACCACATAAGCAACCAGCCGCACACGTCCATCCAGAGACGCACTGCCCACAGGCGCGCTGTCCACAGGTGCGCTGTTCACGGGTGCACTGTCCACAGGTGCACTGTCCACAGGTGCACTGTCCACAGGTGCGCTGCCCACAAATGCCGCACGAGGCATTCCCTGGGCGCCACCATCGCCGCAGACCTGGCTCGCCTGGCTCCCGACCGGATCGACCGGGTTGGTCCGGGCGACCACCGCCGCCTGGGCGACGGCCGGGTGTGCGGCGAAGACGGCTTCGATCTCAGCCGGCTCCACGCGGAAACCGCGGATCTGCACCTGGTCGTCGGTGCGGCCGAGGAACTCGATCTCGCCCGTGGAAGTGCGACGGACCAGGTCACCGGTGCGATAAAGGCGAGCGCCCGCCGTGCCGAACGGATCGGCGACGAATCTCTCGGCGGTCAGAGCCGGTCGCCCGAGGTAACCGTGGGCGAGGCCGCCACCCAGATAGAGCTCGCCGGGCACACCGGGCGGAAGCGGTCGGAGGCGCTGGTCGAGAACATACGCGGTGCGGTTCAGCTCCGGACGCCCGATGAGGACGCCCAAGTCGAGCGGCTGGCCGTCCGCAGGACCGGCTGGAGCGATCCCGCCACCCGTGGGCTCAGTCAGATCCTCTGGAACGATTCCGCCGGCCGTGGGCTCAGCCGGGTCGGCTGGAACGATCCAGCTGCCAGCGGGGTCGGCTGGAACGATCCAGCTCGTTGCGGTCACAGTGGCCTCGGTCGGCCCGTAGGCGTTGACGAGACGGCGGCCCTGCCGCCAGCGGGCTACCTCGCCGGCGCTGGTCGCCTCGCCGCCGATCGTGATCGTTACGCCGGCGGGGATGGCTGATGTGGGCAGAGCCGCGAGCAACGCCGGCGGCAGGTCGACGTGAGTGAGCCGCGCAGTGGTGACGAACTCGCCGAGGGCTGGGCCGAGCCGGGCCTCCTCGGGCACGATCACGAGCGTCCCCCCGGAGAGGATCGTCGTGGCCAGCTCGCTGAACGCCACATCCACCGCCGGTGACACGAACTGCGCGGCGCGCGTCTCCGGACCCGCCCCCACGACAAGTCGCACACTTTCGACCAGCCCGGCCAGCCCGGTGTGCGGCACCACGACACCCTTGGGACGCCCGGTCGACCCCGACGTGTAGATGATGTAGGCCGCCGATGCCGGATCCACTACCACGCCGGGGTCGGTGGCATCGTCCCCGAGATCCGAGATGTGGACAGCCCGCACGTTGTCCACAGGCTCCTCCGCCGCCTCTTGCGGAAGCGTAGGGTCGAGACCCCAGGGCGGGCGGGGGAGGCGGTGGACACCCCCGACGATCATGACTTCTGCACCGGCGTCGGCGAGCTGGTGGCTGATCCGGTCGGCCGGGTGGTGCACGTCGAGCGGCAGATAGGTCGCGCCGGCCTTGGCGACGGCCAGCAACGCGACGACCAGGTCGGCCGAGCGCGGCAGATGCACACCGACCACCCGTGACGGGGCAGCGCCGGCGTCGATGAGGCGATGGGCCAGCCGGTTGGCGAGGGCGTCCAGTTCGGCGTACGTCAGGCAGCGGTCGCCGTCCTCGACCGCCACCGCAGCGGGGCGCGCCGCCACCTGCTCGGCGAAGAGCGCTCCGAGTGCGCGGGGTGGCACCTCACGCCGTACGCCGTGGGAAGCCGCATGTTCGGCCGGAGTAAGCAGATCGACCGAGCCGATCGGGCGGTCCGGCGCAGCCGTGACCGCCTCCAGCAAGCGCACAAAACGCGCGGCCAGCGCCGAGGCGGTGCTCGCGTCGAACAGATCGGCGCGGTATTCGAGGCTGCCGACCAGCCCGCCGTCACGCTCGGCGACGTCGAAGGTGAGGTCGAACTTGGCGGTCCCGGTGTCCACCAGCCGCGGCGTGGCTTCCAGGCCCGGGAACCCGGCCACCGCGGGCAGCTCGGCCTGATACGACACCATCACCTGGAACAGCGGCGAATGAGCCAGCGACCGCTCGGGGTTCAGCTCCTCCACGAGCCGCTCGAACGGCAGCTCCTGATGCGCGAGCGCGGCCAGATCCGTGGCCCGCACCCGGCTCAGCAGCTCACCGAACGTCGGATCACCCGACACGTCGGTCCGGAGCACCACCGTGTTGACGAAGAAGCCGACGAGCCGGTCGAGCACGTCCTCGCCCCGGCCCGCGACCGGGGTCCCGAGCGGGATGTCGTCGCCCGCCCCGAGCCGGCTCAGCAACGCGGCCACGGCGGCCTGCACCGTCATGAAGACCGTGACCCCGTACGACCGGGCGACCGCCCGCAGCCCCTCGGCGAGACCGGCCGGAAGCGGGAAGCGGACCACCCCACCGGCCGACGAGGCCACCGCGGGCCGCGGGCGATCGGCCGGGAGCGGCAACACCGCCGGCGCGCCGTCGAGCGCCTCCCGCCAGAACGCGACGTCCTCCCCCACCGGCAGGGCGTTGTGCCAGGCGGCGTAATCGGTGTAGCGCACGGGAAGCGGCGGCCAGGCCGGCGCCGAGCCCTCGATCCGCGCCGCGTAAGCCGTGGCGAGGTCGCCGAGCATCGGCGTGAGCGACCACTCGTCCCCCGCGATGTGGTGCACCACCAGCAGCAGCACATGCCGGTCGGACCCGTCGCTGAACAGGTGCGCCCGCAGCGGCGCCTCGGAAGCGAGGTCGAAGGGCTGCCGGACGGCCGTCTCGAGGTCCCCGCCGACCGACAGCGCAACGGAAGCCGGCCGCAGCACCGCATACGGCGTCCCGTCCCGGGAGGCGAGGATCGTGCGCAGCGGCTCGTGCCGGGCCACCAGGTCGTTCAGCGCCGCCCGCAAGGCGTCCACGTCGAGCGACCCGCGCAGGTCCAGGGCCAGCGGCAGGTTGTACGTCGCATCCGGCCCGTCGAGCCGGGACAGGAACCACAGCCGCCGCTGCGCGTGGGAGAGCGCGTCGCCACTCGACGGCGAGATCCTCGGGCGCGCATGCCCCCGCGCGGAGGACAGGCGCTCCGCCAGGCTCGCCACGGTGGGCGCGTCGAAGACGTCCCGCAGCGTCAGGTCGACGCCGAGAATCGTGCGCACGCGCGCCGCGACGCGGGCCGCCAGCAGCGAATGCCCGCCGAGCGCGAAGAAGTCCTCCCGCCGCCCCACCGACGGCACCCCGAGCACCTCCGCGAAGACGCCGGCGAGCAGCTCCTCGGGCAGGCTCCGGGCCGTTTCCGGGGCCACGGCGGCGTACGCGGGCTCGGGCAGGGCGTTCCGGTCGAGCTTGCCGTTCGGCGTCGCCGGCAACTCGTCCAGCGCGACGATCGCGGCCGGCACCATGTAGTCCGGCAGTTCGGCCGCGGCCCGCTCGCGCAGTCCGTCGGTCGTCCCCACGACGTACGCCACCAGGCGCCGGTCCCCCGGGCGGTCCTCCCGCACGACGGCGACCGCCCGCACGACTCCCGGCGCGGCGGCCAGCACGGCCTCGACCTCACCGAGCTCGATCCGGAAGCCGCGCAGCTTCACCTGCTGGTCGACCCGGCCGAGCACGTCGAAATCCCCGTCCGGCAACCGGCGCGCGAGGTCACCCGTGCGATACATGCGCTCGCCGGGCTGGAACGGGTCGGCGACGAACCGGGTCGCGGTCAGCCCGGCCCGGTTCAGATAGCCCCGCGCGACTCCGGCTCCGCCCAGATAGAGCTCGCCCGCGAACCCGTCCGGCACCGGTCGCAGCGCCGCGTCGAGAACGTAGGCCCGCGTGTTCCAGATCGGCTGCCCCACCGTGACCGCGCCGGTCCCGACCTCGGACACGGTCGACCAGATCGTCGTCTCGGTCGGTCCATAGAGGTTGGTCACCGACGTCGCCGACCGTCGCAGCGAGAGCGCCAGATCCGGCGGCAACGCCTCCCCTCCGACGAGCACCCGCAGCCCGGTCAGCGCCAGGTCACCGCCCGGCGCCTCGAGCAGCGCCTGCCACAGCGTCGGCGTGGCCTGCACGACGGTCGCGCCGGTTTCCCGTACGAGTCCGGCCAGCACCTCCGGATCCTGCACCGCCTCTTTCGCCGCGAGCACCACTGCCGCCCCGCAGAGCAGCGGCAGATAGAGCTCCAGCCCCGAGATGTCGAAACTGACCGTGGTGACGGCCAGAAGCCGGTCGTCGGGTCCCAGCGGCACCTCCTCGCGCAGGGCGAGCAGAAAGTTGACGAGGTTCCGGCGGGTGACCACGACGCCCTTCGGCCGGCCGGTCGATCCGCTCGTGTAGAGCACGTAGGCCGCCGCATCCCCGTGGTGAACCGGAACCGGAACCGGCGCCGAAGCGGCGGGCAGCGGCTCGTCGAGCCGGAGGACCGGCATCTCTCCGTCCGTTGGCGAGTTGGTGAGAAGCAGGGCCGGTGCGCTGTCGGCGAGCATCCAGGCCAGTCGGTCGGCCGGGAAGTCGGGGTCGAGCGGCAGATAGGTGGCGCCGATCCGTTGCACCGCCAGCAGAGCGACGAGCAGCTCGGCCGTGCGCGGCAACCGCACGGCCACGATCTGTCCCGGCCGCACGCCGCGCACGGTGAGCACACCCGCCAGCTCCTCGACCCGTCCGGCCAGCTCCGCATACGTCAGGGTCACGCCGCCCGGCACGGCCAGGGCAAGAGCTTCCGGCGTACGGCGGGCCTGCGCCAGCCACAAGTCGGTGAACCCCCGCTGGGGCAGGGCGCGCGTGGTGTCGTACGGGAAGGGCTTGTCCCGCAGTCCGAGCCGCCCGGTCGGTGTGGCGACGTCGGTGCCGGCCACCGTGCCGAGCAGCCCGGCCAGGCGCTGGGCGTGCCCGGCGAGCGCGGATTCGTCGTAGCGGGCCGGATTCGCGTCGAGCACGAGCTCCAGGACGTCGCCGCCGCGGTCGTCGAGCGTGATGGACAGGTCGTCGACCGGCCCGGCCGAGATGTAACGCGGCGTTCCCACCACCGGCCCGAAGCCGAGCGTCGCGCCGAACGGCTTGATGTTGACCCACGCCCCCACGAGACGCCGGTCGCCGCCGATCAGTCCTAGGTCGCGCCGGATGTCCTCGCCGCGATACCGCTGGTGCGGCCGGATCGAGCGAACCTCCCGGGCGACCCGCTGGATCAGTGCCGCCACCGTGTCCACAGGCGACACCGCGATGCGCAGCGGCAGCACGTTGACCGCGGTGACTGGCACCCGCGCGGCCACCGAGCCCAGCCGTCCCATCATCGGCAGGCCCAGCACGACCTCGTCGGTGCCGGTGATCCGGTGCAGATACAGGGCCGTCGCCGCGAGCACAGCCTCGACCCGGGTGGCCGCCGCTTCCTGGCCGGTCGCGGTCAGCCCGCGCCCGACCTCGGCCGGCAGAGTCACGCGGTGCCGCAGGAACGAGGCGCTGGGCCGGGTCGGGCCGGTGGCCAGGTCGGCCACTTCGGCCCCGGCCAGCCGAGCCCGCCAGAACTCCCGATCCGCCTCGTAGCCGGCCGAGGTCCGGTAGGCCGCGTCCTCGGCCACCACGTCGTCGAGGGTGCCGAACGGGTTCGCCTTCGGTTCCGCCCCGGCGGCCAGAGCGCTGTAGACGGTCGCGAGCCGCTGCGCCACCAGCGCCGACGTGTAGGCGTCCATGACGATGTGATGACAGCGCTGGTACCACGTCCAGCGTCCCGGCCCGCGCCGGATCAGGGCCTCGGCGAAGACCGGCCCGGTCGTCAGGTCGATCGGCCGGGCGAGCTCGTCGTGCATCCACCGCTCGGCCGCGTCGTCGTCGAGTTCCAGCCTTTCCAGCCGCCACCCGGGATCGTCGGCGATCTCCTGGTACGGCGACCCGTCGTGGCCGCCGAACCGGGCCCGCAGTGGCGCCGCCTCGTTGATTACCTGTCGCAGGGCCCGCTCGAACAGCTCCGGGTCGACCTCGCCGTCGAGGTCCACGCAGGCCGCCGTGGTGTATGCCGGTCCCGGGTCGAGGTGCTGGGCATACCAGACCCCGGCCTGAGCCGCGGAGAGTTCGAGTCGGTCGGGCACGTGCTGCTCCTGGTGGCGCGCAGGGCGGATCGCGCCGCGCCGGGTCACGGCGCGGCGGTCCACGGTTGGTGCTCGGAGAGGCTGGGTCAGCCGTTCATCTGCTCGATCAGGCTCTTGGGCCGCAGATCGGTCCAGTTCTTCTCGACGTACTCCAGGCAGGCGGCCCGGGAGTCCTCGCCGAACGCGACCGTCCAGCCGGCCGGGACGTCGGCGAAGGCCGGCCAGAGCGAGTGCTGGCCCTCGTCGTTGACCAGCACCAGATAGCGGCCGTCCTCGTCCTCGAACGGGTTCGTGCTCACTTGGCCTCCTCGAGAACCGGTGCCGCAGTCACCGACGGATCCATCCAGGACAGTCCGTCCGGCCCCGGCACCAAGCCGTTGTCGAGCAGCGGCAGTTCCTTGGCGTCGGCGCCGCGGATGCCGCGTACCTGGATGTTGTTCATCTCCTGCATGACCTCGCGCACGACCGGCGTGCCGAACAGGTGGTGCATCCGCTCGCCGGACTCGGTCTGCATGTCGCCGGTGCGCTCGACGGCGTCGGCGAGCGCACCGGACGACTTCCGGGCCTGGGTCAGCGCCTGCTCGCCCGAGTGGACGCCGCCGACGAGGCTGACGAACGCTTCCAGGTCGGTGGTGTTGAAGTTGGTCACCTTGCGGGCCCGCCAGAAATACGAGCTCTCGTCGCTCTGCATGTCGTAGAAGGCGCTGAGGAACTCGTAGAACACCCGGTACTCGCGGCGGTAACGGCCCTCGAACTCCGCGAACGCGCGGTCCTCGGTGACATCACCGGCGAGCACGCTGTTGATGGAGCGCGCGGCGAGCAGACCGGAGTAGGTGGCCAGGTGCACGCCGGTGGAGAAGACCGGGTCGATGAAGCAGGCGGCGTCGCCGACCAGCACCATGCCGGGCCGGTGGAACGTGCTGTTGGTGTAGGAGTAGTCCTTGCGGGTCCGGATCTCGCCGTACGTGCCCTCGGTGACCCGGGTCGCGCCGGCCAGGAAGTCCTTGACGATCGCGCAGCGGTCGATGAACCCGAGCAGCGCCTGCTCCTGGTCACCCTGCAGCTTGGCCGCGTGCTCACGCGAGATGACCGCGCCGACGCTGGTGAGCGTGTCGGAGAGGGGGATGTACCAGATCCAGCCCTCGTCGAAGGCGGCGCACAGGATGTTTCCGGTGTCCGGCGCGGGCAGGCGTTTGCCGCCCTCGAAATAGCCGAAGAGCGCGATGTTCTTGAAGAAGTCGGAGTAGATGCGCTCGCCCCGCACGTTCTGGTGCACGCGACTGCGGTTGCCCGACGCGTCGACCACGAACGTCGCCCGGATCTCGCGTTGCCCGCCGTCCTCGTCGGTGTAGCGCACCCCGCGAACCCGGTCGTCGTCCGCGACGACCTCGGTGACCGGGGCGTTCTCGCGGACGTCGACGCCGTTGCGGGCGGCGTTGCGCAGCAGGATCTCGTCGAACTTCAGGCGCTCGACCTGATACGCGTACGACGTGGGGCCGCTCAGCTCGGGAGCGACCGCGAACAGGAAGTTCCACGGCACGGGGTTGGATCCCCAGCGGAAGCTGCCGCCCCGCTTGACCATGAACTGGGCCGCCTCGAGCTCCTCGGTCACGCCGAGGAGCCGGCCGATGCCGTGCACAGTGGACGGCAGCAGCGACTCACCGATCTGGTAGCGGGGGAAGGTCTCCTTCTCCAGCAGCACCACGCGGTGGCCGCGCTTGGCGAGCAGCGTCGAGACGGTCGAACCGCCCGGGCCGCCGCCGATGACGACGACGTCGGCGCTCTCCACGGTCGGGCTCACTTGCTCTCCTCCGGGGCCAGCAGGGTCCACCACGCCTTGATGGTGGGCTCCTGGGCGAGTTCGAGATAACCGGCCTGACTGCCGGCCTCACGCCACCGGGTCGCGAGGCTCATGAGGCGGATGGAGTCGAGGCCACGATCGAGGAGGTTGTCATCGTCGGCGAAGCTGCCGGGCTCCTCGGCGAGGACCTCGGCCACATCGCCGCGGAGGCGGTCGAGGCTCAGGGGTGCGGTCATCTGTCTGCGTCCTCCGGTCGTTTGTTAGGTAAGGCTTACCTTATGATTTCGACCGAGTAAAGATGTTTTATTCCGTGTCAGGCGATAATTCGTAAACGTGCAGCGCAGCCCGCTTGTGACCGAGATCGCTGACGCTCATCAATCGGAAACCGGCGCCCACGAACATCCGCCGAGCCATGGCGTGCCGTTCGTCGGGATCGGCCAGCAGCCGGCGGGTCCGCCGGTCGGCGCGGGCCAGGCCGTGCGCGATCGCGCGCACCATCGCCCGCCCCAGACCCTTTCCGGTACGGGTGACATCCCCGATCGCCAGGTGCAGCCCCAGATCGTAGGGATCGGCGTCGTAGTGCAGCCCCACCACGTCGCGCGGCGTGCGGTAGATCTCGACGTAGGCGAACGGCTCCTCCTCGTACGAGATGAGGAAGGGTCTGGAGAAGTCGCCGCCCAGCTGTCCGGTGATCTCCTGGGCCCACCGCCGCGCCGGCCACGCCTGCTCCCAGAATCGCTCGACGTGCGGTTCACTCATCCAACGGCTCACCAGTGCGGCATCGTCGGCGGTGAGCCCGCGAACGCTCCACGGGCGCTCCAGGATCGGTGCCGGTGGGGGCCCCGCCGCGACCACCGCCGCGGCGAGACCGTCCGTCACCTCGCGGGTGGACACCGTCAGCTTCCGGCCTTGGCGGCTTCCGAGATCGTCGGCAGGACGTTCTCGATGATGTACTGCACCGACAGCGGTGTCGGCGTGCGCAGCGCGGAGAACTGGGCGTCGGCCAGCGCCTTGTAGGAGCCGCGCTTGACCGAGCCGAGGTTCTTGAAGAGCGTGTTGCCCTCGAGCGTCGGCTGCAGCGTCTTGTCGGCGTAGTAGATGAGCGTGGTGTCGGCGTCGAGCACACCCACCTTCTCCAGGCTGAGCTGCACGGCGAAATCGTCACCCTTGAGCGCGGCGACGCCGGGGGCGAGCTTCATGCCGAAGTCGTTGAGCATCTTCACACCGGCGTCCTTGTCGGAGCGCAGCACGCCGATCGAGCCGGCCTCCCACATCTGGCTGAGCGTGAACTGCTTGCTGGCCAGCTCCGGGTTGTCGGTCTTGGCCTTGGCCACCTTGCCCTCGACCTCGGTGATGACCTGTTCCGCCTCGGCGGTCCGGCCGATCGCCTTGGCCACCTGCTTGAGCGTGGTCTGCCACGGGTCCTCGAAGGCGCCGGTGGTCTCGTAGGCGGTGGTGGGGGCCAGCTTGCTGAGCTTGGCGTACTCGTCGTCGATGTAGTAATCGCCGCCGGCCAGGATCAGGTCGGGGGCGAGGGCCGCGATCTTCTCGATGTCGAATCCGGTGTCGCCGGCGGTCAGCACGGTCGGCTTGCCGGTGACCAGCGGCTTGGCCCAGGCGGTGATGCCACCCTCGCCCGAGGACTCGGCGATGCCCACCGGCTGCACGCCGAGCGTCAGCAGGGCGTCGAGGTCGGCGTCGGACAGCGCGACGATGCGCTGCGGCGCGGCCTTGACCTCGGCCGTGCCCAGCTTGTGGGTCAGCGTGACCGGGTAGGCCGCGGCACTCGTGGACGCGCCCTGCTCGCCGGCCGCGGAGTCGGTGTCGCCGCCGCACCCGCTGAGGAGGGCCAGGCCCACCACCAGCGAGGCTCCGGCCGCGGTGAGGCGGCGGACGGATCGGATCGAAAAGGGCATGTCAGGCCTCACGCTCGAAGTTAGGTGAGGCTAAGCTAAGCGACGCCCGGGCAACGGGGCAAGGCGGGGCCCGATAATTGGTAAGGCTAACCTTCCATCGACCGGCCGCACGAGTGTTGCCGACGTGCCATTTTGTTCTCGGCGCGGGTCCCGGAAATTCTTGGAGGGTGGATGACGGCGACCGCGCGGCCCGTGCTGACCGACCGGCGGCCGCTCATCCTTCTCGGGCTCGCCGCCGCGGTCGTGGTGGCCGTCGCTCTGTCCCTGGCGATCGGCGCGCAGTGGCTGCGCCCGGCCGAGGTGTGGCAGGCGGTGACCGATCCCGACCCGGCCGCGCCGGCCACCGCGATCGTCCGGGAACTGCGACTTCCCCGTACGGTGCTCGGGGTCCTCGTCGGATCGGCTCTGGGCGCGGCGGGCGCGTTGATGCAGGGGCACACCCGCAATCCACTGGCCGACCCCGGGCTGCTGGGCATCGCGGCGGGCGCCTCGTTCGCCGTCGTCCTGGGGATCCAGCTCGGGACGGGCGGGCTGACGGGGTACATCTGGTTCGCCTTCGCCGGGGCGTTGCTGGCGAGCGTGGCGGTCTTCGGCATCGCGTCGGGGCGCCGCGGCGGGCCGACACCGGTGACGCTGGCGCTGGCCGGCATGGCGATCAGCGCGCTGCTGGCGTCGTTCACTCAGTCGATCCTGCTGGCCGACGACGCCAGCCTCAACGTGTTCCGCTTCTGGGTGGTCGGCTCGCTGTCGGGCCGGGACGCGACGGTGGCGGCCCAGGTGGCACCGTTCATCGCCGCCGGATTGCTGCTGGCGATGGTGAACGCGCCGGCGCTCAACGCGCTGGGCCTCGGCGAGGAGGTGGCGCGGGCCCTGGGCCAGCGGGTGCTGCCGGCCCGGGCGGTCGGCGTGGCCGCGATCGTCCTGCTGGCCGGCGCCGCGACGGCGGCCTGTGGGCCGATCGGCTTCCTCGGCCTGATCGTGCCGCACGTGGCCCGCTATCTCGTCGGTCCCGACCACCGCTGGCTGATCCCGGCCTCAGCCCTGGCCGGCGCCGTGGTGCTGCTGCTGGCCGATGTCCTGGGCCGGGTCGTGGTGAGCCCCGGCGAGCTGCAGACGGGCATCGTCCTGGCCGCCGTGGGCGCCCCCTTCTTCGTGGCCCTGGTCCGGAGCCGCCGCGGAGCCGTGAAGCTGTGAATCCCACCGGCCCGTCCGCCCTGGTTCAGCCGCCCGGCCGCCGGGTCCTCCACATCGGACCGATGACGGGCACGCTCGCTGTGCGGTCGGTTGCCGTCGGCGTGGCCGGGCTGGCCCTCACCGCCGCGATCGTCGTCCACAGCATCGGCCACGGCAGTTTCACCATCGCCCCCGGCGACGTCGTGAGCACGCTGCTGGGTGGCGGCACCGCGGCCCAGAAGCTGATCGTCCTGGACCTGAGGCTGCCCCGCATCCTGACCGCTCTGCTCGTGGGAGCGGCACTGGCGGTCTCCGGCGCGCTGACCCAGACATTCGCCCGCAATCCGTTGGCCAGCCCCGATGTCCTCGGTGTCACGCACGGCGCGTCGCTCGGGGCGGTGGCCGTCATCGTCCTCGGCGGCGGCGCGGCGATCGGCGCGGTCCCTCTGGCCGCCCTGGCCGGTGGGCTGATCACGGCCACGCTGGTCTACCTGCTGGCGTGGCGGCAGGGCGTCGACGGCTTCCGCCTGGTGCTGGTCGGCATCGGCATCGGCGAGGTGGTGACGGCCGGCGTCTCCTGGTTCCTCGTGCGGGCCGAGATCGTCGACGCCGCCCGCGCCACGATCTGGCTCAACGGCTCGGTCGCCGGCGCCGACTGGTCCCAGGTCCGCCCGCTCTCGCTGGGCCTCGCCGTGCTCCTCCCGCTGGCCGTGGCCACGAGCTTCACCCTGCAGGCACTGCAGTTCGACGACGACGTGTCGAAGTCCCTGGGCGTACGCCTGCAGGCCGCCCGCCTGGCCGTCGTCCTCACCGCCGTGGCCCTGGCCGCCGGTGCCGTGGCCGCCGCCGGCCCGATCGAATTCGTCGCGTTCGTGGTCCCGCAGATCGCCCTGCGACTGTGCGGCGGCTCGCGCCCACCGTTGATCGTCTCGGCGATTCTGGGCGCCCTGCTGGTCTCCGCGGCCGACCTGGCCGCCCGGCTGGTCCTGCCCGACCGCGAGCTCCCGGTCGGCCTGGTGACCGCCATGGTCGGCGCGCCCTATCTCCTCTGGCTCCTGATCCGCACCAACCGAAGGGTCTCCGCATGACAGGGTCTCCGACAGCCGAGCCGGCATCACGGTTGCGGGCGCGCGGGCTGCGGCTGGCCTACGGCGACGACGTGGTGGTGGACGGGCTCGACCTGGACCTGCCCGACGGCGCCGTCACCGCCGTGGTCGGCCCCAACGGCTGTGGGAAGTCGACGCTGCTGCGGGCGCTGGGCCGCCTGCTCAAGCCCCGCGCGGGCGAGGTGCTCCTCGACGGCCGCCGGATCGACCGGATCCCCACCCGCGAGGTCGCCCGCATCATCGGGGTGCTCCCGCAGAGCCCGGTCGCCCCCGACGGCCTCACCGTCGCTGACCTGGTCATGCGGGGCCGCCACCCGCACCAGAACTGGTTCCGCCAATGGTCGCCGGCCGACCAGCAGATCGTCACCGAAGCCCTCGAGTGGACCGACATGCGCGACCTGGCCCACCGCCCGGTGGAGGCGCTGTCCGGCGGCCAGCGCCAGCGTGCCTGGATCTCGATGGCCGTCGCCCAGGGCACTGAGGTGCTCCTGCTCGACGAGCCCACGACCTACCTGGATCTGAGCCACCAGATCGACGTGCTGGACCTGGTCTCCCGCCTCCACCGCGAACGCGACCGCACCATCGTGATGGTCCTGCACGACCTGAACCTGGCCGCCCGCTACGCCGACCACGTGGTGGCCATGCGCGGCGGGCGGATCGTCGCCCAGGGCACACCGGCCGAGGTCTTCACCGTGGACCTCCTGGCTGACGTCTTCAACCTGGCCGCCCTGGTGGTCCCCGACCCCGCGACCGGCACCCCGTTGGTGGTCCCGCTCCCCCGAACCTGACGTGCCCACGGTGGCCGCCCTGGTGGTCCCCGACGCCGCAACCGGCACGCCGTCGGTGGTTCCGGCTCCCCCGAGCCTGACGCGCTGGTCGCCGCGGCAGTGCTATTCGGCGGGCTCCACCTGCTCAACCCGCGGACCACGTGGCCGCCAATCCGGCCGCCGCTTCGAGAGTGCCTTTCCCCGGTCGTACCGGCGGGTCGTATCTCCTGGCGGCTGACCAGCGAGGTGTGTGCCAGTCGTACCGACGGGTCGTGCCTCCTGACGGCTGACCGGGGAGGTGTGTGCCAGTCGTACCGACGGGTCGTGCCTCCTGGCGGCTGACCGAGGAGGTGTGTGCCAGTCGTACCGATGGGTCGTGCCTCCTGGCGGCTGACCGAGGAGGTGCGTGCCGGTCGTACCGACGGGTCGTGCCTTCGCGCTGACCAGGGGATGCGTGCCGGTCGCCGGAAAGTGTCGTACCCCGCGCGCAGAATGCGGGCATGACTGATCAGACGACGCACCAGCATCACTCGATCGACTACGTCGAGATCACGGTGGGGGATCTCGCCGAGGCCAAGCGCTTCTACGGCGAGGCCTTCGGGTGGCAGTTCAACGACTACGGGCCCGACTATGCGGGCATCCGCCGGCCCGGCGACGATGCCGGCGAGGTGGGTGGGCTCCGCGCGGGCGAGCCGGTCGGCGTGGGTGGCCCGCTCGTGCTGTTGTTCTCGGCCGAGCTGGACGCTTCGGTCGAGGCGGTGCGCTCGGCCGGCGGCCGGGTCGTCGAGGGTCCCTACGAGTTTCCCGGTGGCCGGCGTTTCCACTTCACCGACCCGAGTGGCAACGAGCTGGGGGTCTGGGCCGAGAAATAGCCTTTTCTCCAGACGCCACCGGCGGATGTCACAGGCCGACACGTCCGGCGGACACGCCACGCCGACACGTCAGGCGGAGACGCCAGGCCGACACGTCAGGCGGAATAGCTTCATCGCCGGACGCGACAGGCGGATGCCACAAGCCCACTCGTCCGGCGGAGACGCCACGCCGACACGTCAGGCGAACACGCCACGCCGACACGTCAGGCGAACACGCCACGCCGACACGTCAGGCGGACGCGACAGGCCGACACGTCAGCCGGGTGAACGCCGATGGCGGCTGGCGGATGCGATGGGCGGGTCAGCGTACGGCGGGATCGACGACCAGCGTGCCGGCCGTCGTGTCGATGCGGGCGGGGACGCCGAGGCCTACGGAGACCTGTTCGGCGCCGTGGCCGATGGGGAGGCCGCCGAGCACCGGCACGCCCAGCGCGGCCAACTGCTCGCGCAGGACGTCGGCGATCGGGGGGTAGTCCGGGTTGGTGCCGACGCAGTTCGTGAACTGGCCCAGGGCGATTCCCCGCACGCCGGCGAGCCAACCCGCGCGCCGCAGGTGCACGAGCATGCGGTCGACGCGATAGGGCTCCTCCTCGACATCCTCGAGCAACAGGATCGCGCCGGTCAGATCCGGGGCGTGCGGCGTGCCGATCGTGCTCGCGAGCATGGCCAGGTTGCCGCCGAGCAGGGTTCCCGAGGCCACCCCTTCGACCCGTACGGCGTACGTGGGCTCGGCCGTCACCGCGGTGACCGTCACGGGATCGCTCAGGGTGACCGCCCGCCGGGCCGCCCGCACGGTCAGCGACTCGGGGCCACGCTCGAACTGGCCCGCGGTCGGACCGTGCACGGTCACCAGGCCGGCCTCTCGCCACAGCGCCGCGTGCAGGGCCGTGACGTCCGAGAAGCCCATGACCACCTTGGGGTCGGCGCGAACGGCGGCGAAGTCGACGCGATCGACGATCCGCTGCATGCCGTAGCCACCACGCATGCAGAACACGCCGCGTACGGCAGGGTCGCGGAACGCGTCGTCGAGATCGGCCAGCCGCTCGTCGTCGGTGCCGGCGAAGAACGCGTGCCGCCCGCCCGCATGGTCACCGAGCCGCACGCGCAGACCCCACCCCTCCAGCGCGGACACGGTGGCGGCGACCCGGCCCGGCTCGCTCGCCCCCGACGGCGAGACGAGCGCCACCAGGTCGCCCTCCACCAGACGACGGGCTCTGATCATGAGCCGCAGCCTACTCACCGCGACAGGATGCCGGTGACCCACGAGTAGCCGTTGACATTCATCTATGCATACTGGACGGTCGGGTGCATGGGGACCCCGATTCGTGCGCTGCTAGCGATCACGCTCACCACCGCGGCCGCCGCCGCCACGCTAACCGCCCCCGCCGCCGCTGCCGACACGAACTCGCCGCCCACAGCACCCGGCCACGCGGCACCCGGCTTCGCAGCTCCCAGTCCCGCGGCACCAGGCCCCGCGGCACCAGGCCCCGCGGTGCCCGGTCTCGCGGCGCCCGGTCTCGCGACACACGGCCTCGCGGCACCCGGCATCGCAACACCCGGCATCGCAGCACCCGGCATCGCGGCGCCCGGCATCGCGGCGCCCGGCCTGGCTAACCCCGCGCATCCGGCGACCACCTCGCCGCCCGGAACGACTCCGGCCACGCCGCCGACCACGACTCCGGCCCCGCCGACGACCTCGACCCCCGCTCCGCCCGGGCCGACCGGTCAACCGCCGAGCGCGCCGACCAACTTCCGCGTCACCGCCGTCACGCCGGCGTCGATCACCCTCTCCTGGACGGCGGCCAGCCCGGGATCGAACCCGATCGACAGCTATAGGATCAACTACACGCAGGCGTTCAACGACATCTACTGGTCGCAGCCGGTCGGCAACGTCACCACGGTCACCCTCAACTCGAACATCCGGCCGACCACCCAGTACTCGTTCTCCGTGTCGGCGCGGGACACCGCCGGCCGCCTCTCGCTCTCGCCGCCGCCACTCGTCGTCGTCACCCCGGCCGGAACGACCGGCGACACCACTCCGCCCGCCACGCCGGGCAACCTGCGGGTCACCGCCGTCACGCCGACCGGCGCCGCGCTGGCCTGGGAGCCGGCCACCGACAACACCGCGGTGGCCGGCTACAACGTCTACTTCTTCGACGGCTGGTACACCTCGACGCTGGTCGGCACGACGACCGGCACCGAGATCGTCGCGCCGTTCGGCACCAGCGGGCTCGGGTTGCGCTACTTCTACGTGCGCGCCAAAGACGCGGCCGGGAACCTCTCGATCGCCACGAACCTGGTTTCGGTGCCCAACACCACTACGCCCACCCTACCGCCGGCACGCACCTGCGAGGTCGCCTATCGGACCACCGCCGAGTGGACCGGCGGGTTCGTGGCCGAGGTGACGATCACGAACACCGGGGCGACCGCCGTCGACGGCTGGACGCTCACCTTCTCGACCGGCGGCGACCAGCGCGTCACCTCGGCCTGGAACGCCACGTTCGCGCAGACCGGCAGTGACGTCACTCTGAGCGCCGCCCGTTGGAACGCCCGGATCGCGCCCGGCAGCAGCGTCACGGCCGGCCTCATCGGCCGCTGGACCACCAGCAATGCCGCACCGGCAACGTTCACGGTGAACGGCAGCCCCTGCGACCGCTCGTGACGTTTCAAACTGATAGGGCGCCGTGGACCTACGCCTTCGTCAAACCCCGGAGACAGGTTGTCCACAGCCGTGTCCTTCTCGGTACGCATTTCCTACCCATGGCGCCGCGCCATCGTTGTCGGGTTGGGCAACGGGCATGAGCCCCGTCGGTCCACCAGCTGCCGGGCGTGCTCACAGCGCCCGGTCCGCCGGCAGGACCAGCTTGGCGAGGTTTTCGCGTTCGCCCGGGCGAGTGGCGTCGGTCGGCCAGTTGACAGGCGTGCTCACAGCGCCTGGTCGGCCTGCAGAACCAGCTTGCGCAACAGGTCGGCCAGGATTGCGCATTCGTCGGGAGTCAGTGTGGCCAGCAAGGCGGCCTCCCCGCGGTTCTCGGTGGTCGCGTGCCGTTCGAAAGCCGCGTCGCCGGCCTCGGTGAGCCGGACCCGGACGCGGCGGCGGTCGGTGCCCGGCTCGGTGCCGCGTTCGATCAGGCGGGCCTCCTCCAGCGGGCCGAGCCGGGCCGACAACGCGCCGCGCGTCAAGCCGAGCCGGTCGGCCAGCTCGGACGGGCTCGCCGTGTAGGGCGGACCGCCGCGCCTCAGTGCCAGCAGGATCTTGAACTGGCCGTGCTCCAACCCGCCGTCTGTCAGCGCCGCCCGGCGGGCCTGTGTGAGATGCCGTCCGAGAACGGCCAGCCGGACGATGATCGCCTCCTGGACCGGATCCATCCACGGCAGTTCATCTCCCCAGACGTCCACATGCTCATCCGCGGTGTCCCGGACGCTTTTGTCATTGGCCCGCATATCCGCACCTTCTTTCCTGCGCCTCAAAACCACAGGACGCCCACCGTCAGCTGATCGATCACGAAAGGGACCCGTCCCCTCCAGTCCCGGCAACGCGAGTCGAAACCGTCATCGCTCCCGTCACCGCAAGGCAGCCTGCTCTTGGATCCGGGCCGCGCCGAACCGAGTAGGTCCCGGAACAATTTCCGCCCACTGCGGTACCTCGCAGCCCGGACGGGACTTGTGCGGGCGGCTGGCTACGAGCCTCCCGGTGTGAACACGAACTGGCCATCCGGTGCCGCCCCACTCCAGAACGCGCGTGTCCACAGCATCGAGAAACGCACGGTACCGAACTAGTTTTCTTGTGGATAGTTTTTCGTATAACTACCGTCGCGGCCATGACCCTCATCGACGAAATCCCCGGCGCCGCAATCGATCTCGCCCGCGCCGGACACTGGGACCGGGCGTTGCGCCTCATCGAAGCCGCCGGCCCGACCGACCCTCGGCTTGTCCTGGCGGCCGCCGAGGTCGCCTTGGAACGAGACCTGCGCACCGGTTCCGCGGGGGCCGGCGAGAGACTCTCCACCGCTGAGAGCATCATCGGGTCCACGTGGGACGGCGCCTTCCTGCGCCTGCGTATGGACTACTTCGCTCAGCTCTTCCCCAGCGGCAGCGCCAGCGACAGCGACAGCGACAGCGCCAGCGACAGCGACAGCGCCAGCGACAGCGACAGCGCCAGCGGCAGCGGCAGCGGCAGCGGCAGCGGCAGCGGTGACTTCACCTTCGGGCCAGAGGGCAAGGATCCGGCCGTCCTGGCCGACCTTCGCAAGCGGGCCGACGCTCTGGCCGACGAGGCGCCCGACCCGGTCCGGGCGGGCTGGGCGCACATGTATCACGGCCTGATTCTCGACAACTTGTTCGCCGACCGCGCCGCCGCGCCCGAGCACTATGCGATCGCGCTGCGAGCCGCCGAGGAGGCCGGCGACGACCCGCTCACCTGGGAGGCGCTACGGCATCTCGGCGACCACCACCGCGACGACGGCGACCTCCACTCGGCCCGCCGAAGCTGGGAGAGAGCCACCACTCTCGCCGCCGCCAGTGGAGCGATCGCGGCCACGCTCGCCCAGCAGATGCTGCTCGCCGTGCTGGCCCGCGACACCGGCGACGACGACGCCGCCGACACCTTGGCTCGCGAGATCTCCCGCTGGTCGGCCGCGATCGGCGCGGTCCGCCTGCACCGCCAGGCAGAAGCCTTCCTCACCGGCAAGACGGTGGCGTAGACAACGCCCGCAGGACCCCGCCCGGCACACGCCCCCAAAACGACGGCGCAGACAACGCCCGCAAGACCCGGCCCGACACGCGACCGCAGAACAACGGCGCAGACAACGCCCGCGAGATGGCGCAGACAACGCCCGCAAGAACGAGCCGCACACGCGCCGGCACGACTGCGGCCCCGGCAGCGGCGAGAAGAAGACCAACCGAGCGGCGGCGAGAAGAAGACCAACCGGGCGGCGGCAGCGATGTGACTGCGGAACGCACCGGGAAGCCCCAGCGCGACCACAACACCGGGCCCGCGAGGCAACGCCCCTGAACGGCCACCTACCCGCCGAGCATGCCCAGGAAATCGTCGAAGGCCTGATCAGCTCGAGCCGCGTCCCCCGTCGACTCGAGGTCCATCAGCAGCCCGCGGACCACCGCCAGCACCAGCGTGCCGAGCTCAGGCCGCCCGAGGCTGCGCATGCCGTCCTCCAGCGGCTGCAACCAGTCGGTGGTCGACTCCCGCCGGAAACCCGGCCACAACTGCTGTTCGGCATCCTCGCGAAGCTTGCCGAAAACGGTGAGATAGGGCCGCCCGGCCGGCCCGGTCATCGCCTGCCAGGCTCGGCGCAGGGTGGCTGGGTAGGGCTCGCCCGGCCGTACGGCGAGCAGGTCGCCGAAGAAGTCGCGCTGCCGCTGCCGCGCCCGGCCCAGGGTTTCGCGCAGCAGCACGTCCCGGGTCCCGAAGTGGTAGATCAGCATGCGGGTCGACGTGCCGGCCGCCACCGCGAACGGTTCGAGGCGGTCGGGTAGCCCGTGGGCGAGCGCGTGGTCGACACACGCTTCCAGGATCCGGTCGCGGATCGCCGGTTGCTTGTGCCGTCCCACCACCGCACTTTTTCACGTAACGCGGACTACGTCTACCGTGGGGAGCAGGAGGTAGACATGCGTGTTGTGTTTGTCCATGGAGCGTGCGTGCGGGACGGATCCTGGTGGTGGCATCCCGCCGCGGCGGCTCTGGAGGACCGTGGCATCAAGAGTGCCGCGCCCGCCCTGCCGAGCTGTGGAGAGGGCGACCGGGCGGCCGGGCCGGACGGTCCGGGGCTGGCCGAGGACATCGCGTCGGTGCGGGCCGCGCTGACCGACAGCGACCAGCCGACCGTGCTCGTCGGGCACAGCTATGGCGGCATCGTCGCCTCAGCAGCCGCGGTGGGTGTCGGATCCGTGCGGCACATGGTCTTCGTGTCGAGCTATCTGCCCGAGCCGGGCGAGTCGCTGTCGACCTTCGGCGCCGACACGCCGCCCCCGTTCCTCGACTTCGACCCCGACGGCGGCACGTTCGGCGCCCGGCCGGAGCTGGCGGTCGAGACGTTCGCCCAGGACTGCTCGCCCGAGATCGGCCGCGAAGCGGTGAATCGGCTGGTCCGGCAGACGCTGGCGGTCACCCAGCAGCCCGTACGGGAAGTGGCCTGGCCCGGTCTTCCCACAACCTACGTGGTCTGCACCGAGGACCGGGGCACCCCGGCCGCGGCGCAGCGTGAGTTCGCCCGCCGCGCCGACCAGGTCGTCGAGGTGAACGCCGGCCACCACCCGTTCCTGTCCCAGCCGCAAGCAGTCGCCGACATCATCGCGGGCCTGTCATGAGCGGGTGCTAGCCCCACCACGGCACGGGGTCCAGCACTCCTGACCGAGCAGGCCCGGGCGAGCAGGCTGTTCTCGACGACCTCGCGAGGACAGGGAGATGCTCATGCACCGGCGGACGCTTCTCACCGGTATGGCCCTGAGCGCCGGCGCGGCCCTGAAACTGCCTCGGCCGACCGGCGGCCTCACCGCGGTGCGCGGCGTGACCGTGATCGACGCGTCCGGTGGCGCGCGGCGCGATCACACCGTGCTCATCCGGGGCGACCGGATCCTCGACGCCGGCCCGGTCCGGCGGGTGCCGGTGCCCGACGGCGCCCTGGTCGTCGACGGCACCGGCCGCTATCTCATTCCCGGCCTGGCCGACATGCACACCCATGCCGTCGGCATCGACGACACCGACCCCGAGCTGTACGTGGTCAACGGCGTCACCACGACGCGGCAGATGTCGGGCGGACCCCTGGCCCGCGACTGGCAGCACCAGGTCGCCTCGGGCGCCCGGCTCGGCCCGCGGTGGTCGATCGGCAGCCGGATCGTCGACGGCTCGCCCTCGCTGTGGGACGGGCTCGACGGCGACGGGTCGGTGCACGTGGCGGTCGCGACGCCGGACCAGGCCCGGGCGGCCGTACGCCGGGAGCAGGCCGAGGGCGCGGCCTTCATCAAGACGTACACGCGACTGACCCGCGAGTCGTTCCTCGCCGTGGCCGCCGAATCCGACCGGCTCGGGCTGCCGTTCCTCGGCCACGTCCCCGACTTCGTCCCGCTCACCGAGGCGAGCGACAGCGGTCTGCGCAGCGTCGAGCATCTCTTCGAGATCTGGTACGACACCTCGGCCGACGAGGACCGGCTGCGCGCCGCCGTCGCCGCTGTCCCGATCGGCCCCGGTGAGTACAACGGCTGGTTCAACCGGATGCACCCGCTGGAGTTCGCCGCGGCCCGCAGCCATGACCGGCGCAAGGCGGACCGGGTGTTCCGCCGTCTGGCCCGCAACGGCACCTTCGTCACCCCGACGCTCGTGCTGCACGAGACCAACGACATGCCGGAGCGGATCGACCGGCACGACCCGCGCTACCGCTACTTCAGCGCCGACCTGATCGGCTACTGGGACTGGGCGCTGGACAACCTGTACCGGCCCGGCCGCACCCCGGCCCAGATCGGCCGGTCACAGGAGCTGTTCCGGCGCCGGCTCGCCCTCACCGCCGACCTGGCCGCGGCCGGCGTGCCGCTGATGGCCGGCACCGATCTGGGCACCACCTACCTCATGCCGGGCTTCAGCCTCCACGACGAGCTGGCGATGCTTGTCCGCGCGGGCCTCGAACCGCTGCAGGCGATCGCCGCCGCGACGCTGAACCCGGCGCGCTACCTCGGCCGCGGCGACGCCGGGGTGATCGCCCGCGGCGCGCTCGCCGACCTGGTGCTCCTGGACGCGAACCCGTTGCGCGACATCCGCAACACCACCCGTATCAACAGCGTCTTCGTCCGCGGCCGGCTCATCGATCCGGCCCGGCGCCGCGCGATGCTGGCGGACATCGAGTCGGCGGCCGAGCAGCCGAAGCCCGCGGGCACGGCCCCGATCGCCTATCGCGGCTGCGCCTGTCACGGCCCGCGGTCAGTGTGACGAGCTGATCGGCGAGGTCGGCGGCACGTAGCACTTCCAGGCGCCCTTGCCGTCGTGCTTGGCGGCGTACATGGCCAGGTCGACGCTGCGCAACAGGCTGCCGGCGTCGTCGCCCGGCTCGGCGCAGGCGATGCCGATACTCGCGTTGGCCCGGACCATCGTGTCCTCGTACGGGATCGGGGAGCACAGCTCCTCCAGGATCCGATCGGCCGTGTGGGTCGCTCCTTCGACGTCGCAGTCGCGCAGCAGGACGGCGAACTCGTCGCCGCCGAGGCGGGCCACCAGGTCGCCGGCCCGCACCGATACCCGCAGGCGGTCGGCCACCCCGGCCAGCAGCGCGTCGCCGGCCGCGTGGCCGAGCGTGTCGTTCACCGACTTGAAGCCGTCCAGATCGATGATCAGCACCGCCGTCAGTCCCGACTCGGGCGGCGAGGCCAGCTCGGCGGCGATCTGCTCGTGGAAGCAGGTGCGGTTGGCCAGTCCGGTCAGGCCGTCGGACAGGGCCTGCTGCCGCAGCCGGACCTCGTGCTCGCGCAGGTCGGCCAGGGTCGCGTCGAGCTTGTCGATGAGGCGCTTGTTGTCGCGGAAGGCGGCGAGCTGGCGCCACACGACCAGCGCGAAGATCAGCCCGAGTCCGGTGACCGCGCCCCACAGCCGGGCGTGCGGACCCTCCGGGATGACCGTGAGCATCGCGGTGAAGGCGACCGCGATCGACCCGTACGGAAGAAGGCTGTAGGGCTTGCGGCGGCGAGCACCGAAGGCCGCCGTCTCGTCGAAGCGGGCGACCAGCTCCTGGAGGCGTGGGCCCAGCGCGATGAGCAGCGAGGGAGCGAGCCGGACGGCGTAGACATAGGCGGGCAGCGCGCCGTCGGCCCCGGGCGACAGGAAGAAGCCGATCGCGTTGACGGCGGCCGACATGACCAAGGTGATGGCGGTGGCCTTGTGCATCGGGGCGTTGCCGCTGAGCACGAGCTTCACGGCCGCGAAGCCCGCGGTGAGGATCACCGCGCCGGACACCAGCTGGCCGAGCACGTCGTCCGGGCCGACCGCGAAGCACCAGGCCACGACGGCCCCGCCGACCAGCACGGTCACCGAGTCGAGCCAGAACGCGGTGCGCTCGCGGCGGGTCTGCCCGGGCATCGGGTGCACCAGCATGGCGACGATGAGGGCGGCCAGCCCGACCGTGAAGCAGATCGCCTGCACGGCTCCGCCGTTGGTGGACCACTGTCCCCGGCCGGCGAGCGCGGTCACCACCTGGACGCTGTCGCCGATGGTCAGCAACGCGCCGGCGGCCGCCATCACCGACCAGAACCGCCGCAGGGCGCCGGTCGTCATCCGGCTGACCTGCCAGGACGAGTACGCCATCAGCATGTCCAGCGGCGGCTGGAAGAACCAGAACACCCGCACCTGCGCGTTGGAGTGCCCGGACAGCGCGAACAACGCCACACACCCGCCCAGCGTCCACAACACGGCCGCGATCACGACAGGATCACGCCGCACCGTCCGGAACACCGACCTGTGCTGGCTCACTCCGACGCTATCGGCACCCGGAGCACGCGCCTGAGCTTTCCCGGGGGCTCGCAGCGGCCGGAATTCGGGTGACATCCGGGATCGCGGTCGGCACCATGCGTGTCATGACCGACGGGGCGATGCCGGCCAACCTGATGTCGAGCACGGGCCGGCATCCGCCGTTCGACCGATGGGTGCGCGAGCTGCCGGCGACCGTGGCCGGGGTGGCCGAGCGGTGGGGGCTCGAGCTGGGGCGGCCCTATCAGCCGGGTGGGACGGCGTCGTGGGTGGCACCGACCGCCGACGGGCGGGTGCTCAAGGTCGGGTGGGTGCACTACGAGGCGCGGGACGAGGCGGCTGGTCTGCGGGCCTGGGACGGCCAGGGCACCGTACGGGTCCATCGCGCGGAGCGCACCGGGCCGACCGACGTCCTGTTGCTGGAGGCGTGCCGGCCCGGGACGACGCTCACCGAGTCGGTGCCGCCGGCCGAGCGGGACGAGGTGGTCGCGAAGCTGCTCCCCCGGCTGTGGATCGCGCCCCCACCGGGCAGTGACTTCCGGCCGCTGCAGTCGATGGTCGACGCGTGGGCCGAGTCGGTGGAGCCCGGGAAACTGCCCGACCCGGGATTGGCCCGAGCCGGTCTGGAGTTGTGGCGGAGCCTGCCCGGCACGGCCGACCAGGACGTCCTTCTCTGCACCGATCTGCATCCGGACAACGTGCTGCGGGCCGAGCGCGAGCCGTGGCTGATCGTCGATCCCAAGCCGTATGTGGGTGATCCGGCCTACGACCCGATCCAGCACATGCTCAACTTCCCCGACCGCCTCGCGGCCGGCCCGGGGGCGTTCGCCGACCGGATGGCCGGCCTGCTCGGACTCGACGCCGAACGGGTCCGGCAGTGGCTGCTGGCCCGCTGCGTCGTCGAGTCCGGGCGCTCGCCGGAGTTGTGGAGTGTCGCCGTGCGGCTGGCTACCAGGGGATGACACCGTCGTCGTTGAGGAACGAGCCGGTCGGGCCGCCGTCGGGCAGGGTGGCCAGGCGGATCGGGGTGGCCGCGGCGTCCCGCGCCGGGCGCCCGGCGCCGCCGGTGAAGTCGGTCGCCACCAGGCCGGGGCAGGCCGCGTTGATCAGGATGCCGGTGCCGGCCAGCTGCCGCGCGTAGTGCACGGTGACCGCGTTGAGGTAGGTCTTCGTCGGCGAGTAGGCGGCCATGATCGGGCCGACCTCGACGCCCGGATCCGATTGCCAGGTCAGCGAGGCGACGCTGCTGGAGACGTTGACGATGCGCGGCGACGGGGACTGCCGCAGCAGGGGCAGCATCGCGTTGGTCACCCGGATGACGCCGTAGACGTTGGTGTCCACCACTTCGCGGACGACATCCAGGTCGAGGGTCGTCGGGTCCTGCGCCCATCCGGGACCCGTCTCGCCCGAGATGCCGGCGTTGTTGACGAGGACGTCGAGGCGGTCCAGCCGGCCCACCGCCTCGATGACACCGCGGTCACTGGTGACGTCCAACGGGACGGCGAAGGCATCGATCCCCTCGGCCCGCAGTTTCTTGGCCGCTGCCTCGCCGCGGGCCTGGTCGCGGGCCCCGATCGCCACCCGGTGCCCCCGGGCGCCCAGTCCCGCCGCGATCTCATAGCCCAGGCCCTTGTTCGCGCCGGTGATCAGCGCGGTCTTCGTGTCGCTCATGCCGCCGATCGTGGCTCGCCGGCCGGCCGGTTCCTTACACCGTTTGAGTGCGCTGTCATACCGTGGCGGTATCACCGGAGTACCGTCGGGCGGTGGACACCCTGGAGACGCGCGAGCTCCGATACTTCGTCACCGTGGCCGAGGAGCTGCACTTCAGCCGGGCGGCCGACCGGCTCGGCATCGCCCAGCCACCGCTGTCCCGGGCCATCCAGCAGCTCGAGCGGCGCCTCGGCGTCACCCTGCTCGACCGTAACCGCCGGGGCGTCTCGCTGACCGCCGCCGGCCAGGTCCTGCTCGACGAGGCCCGCGTCCTGCTCGACGGAGCCGCCGCGGCCGCCCGGCGCACCCAGCGGGCCGCCGCCGGCTCCGGCCGCCTGACCCTGGTGACCAAGGCGGGCGCCGGTCATGAGCTGCTCCAGACGCTGCTGGACGCGCACGCCGGCCCGATCGACGTGGTGCTCTGCCGGATGGGCGAGCAGGCCCGGATGCTGCGCGACGGCCGCGCCGACGTCGCTCTCATGCAGCGCCCGTTCGACGCCCTGGCCGGCTTCGACACCGAGGACCTGCTGACCGAGCAGCAGGTCGCCATCCTGCCCGCCGCCCACCCCCTGGCCGCACGCCGCACGCTCAGCATGGCCGACATCCGCGACGTGCCTGGCCTGCCACTGGCCCGCTGGCCCGGCCCGGACGGCAGCTACGAGCCCGGACCGGGGCCCGAGGTCCACGAGCAGTCCCAGCTGGCCCAGCTGATCGCCCTCGGTCACACCATGGCCGTGCTCTGCGCCTCGTCCCGCTCCTGGCTGTGGAGCGCGCACGCCGCCGTCCCGCTGACCGACGCCTGGGACGTCACCACCGTCCTCGCCTGGCCCGCCCACAGCCGCAACCCCGCCGTGGCCGACCTGGTCCGCACCGCAAGCACAACCTTTACTGCTTGACCGTGTCCCCGAGGACGGACAGCCGGCCCGGAAGCTTCGGGTCGCACAGGCAGGCCTCCACCGGCAGCGCCCCCTTGGTCACCAGGTCGTGCCAGTCGAAAGCGGCCTGCACGGCGGCGTCGTACTTCACGTCGACCTTGCTGGAGAACTTGCCGGCGGCGTTGACGCTCACGCTGACCTTCACCGCGTCGATCAGCCCGGGGATCCGCAGACCGACCGGCAGCTTGCACGAGAACTTGCCGGTGTCGCCGGGCTTCGGGTCGTCCGGCAGCGGCACGGTGAACCCGCAGGCACCGCTCACCGGGACGGTGACGCTGGTCGCGATGTCCCCCAGGTGAGCGCCGTCCGGCTGCAGGTTGGCCAGCAGGATGATGTCCTTGCCGGCGCCTCCGACGGCCAGATTGCCGAGCGGGTTCAGGCGTACGGGATTGGGCCACAACACATCGGAGCCCGCGTCGCCGTAGAACCACTCGAAGCCGCCCGGAAAGCGGAAGTCCGAGAGGATGACGTCGTTGCCGGGCCCGCCGTGCACGATGTTCGTGCCCAGCGCGGCGTTCGGGCCGCCGACGCCCCCGGTGAGGATCAGGTCGTTACCTCCCCCGCCCTCGATGGACTCGCTGCCCAGCCCGCCCTGGATCCGGTCGTTGCCGTCGGCCCCGGTGTCCGTCCGGTCCCGCAGCGAGGTGACCGGGTTGTCGCCGAAGATGAGGTCGTCGCCCGCGCCGGCGTTGACCAGGTCGGAGCCCGAGCCGGCGTTGACGGTGTCGCGACCGGCGAGCGTGATGATGGTGTCGTTGCCCGGGCCGCCATAGACCCGGTCGTTGCCGCCGAGCCCCTCGATGTGGTCGTCGCCGGCCCCGGCGCAGATGATGTCGGGGCCGGCGGTGCCGTCGATCCGGTCGTTGCCGGTCGTGCCGTAGATGGTGGCCCGCACCGGGCACGCGGCCCGGGTGGCGGCCGCGGCCGGACCGGCGGCCAGCAGGCTCCCGGCCAGCGACACGGCGGCCACGGAGAGGACGGCGACTGACTTGCGCATGGCGTTTCCCCTGTTCGTACGGCTGAGACACAGCCACCACGGGGATCACACCGGTCCGGTTCAGTCTCGGGCCGGACTTTCCCGGTTGAGCTTGGAGTGGTGGCGGCCGTAGACCGCGTACAGGATCAGGCCCAGCAGGAACCAGACCGCGAAGCGCACCCAGGTCACCGGGTCGAGGAAGGTGATCAGCCAGATCGAGAAGACCACACCGACCGCGGGGATGACCGGCATCCACGGCAGCCGGAACGTGCGGGAGATGTCCGGGCGGCGGTAGCGCAGCACGATGACCGCGATGCACACCACCACGAAGGCCAGCAGGATGCCGATGTTCGTCAGCTCGGCCGCCTCCCGGATCGGCAGGAAGCCGGCGATGACGGCCGACGCGACGCCGGCGATCCAGGTGACCCGGGACGGGACCTTGCGCGTCGGGTGCAGTTTGCCGAACCAGGCCGGCAGCAGGCCGTCGCGGCTCATCGAATACCAGACCCGGGTCACGCCCAGCATGAAGGTGAACATCACGGTCAGGATGCCGACGATCGCGCCGACCGCGATGACGTCGGCCAGCCCGGACAGCCCGACCGAGGCGAACGCGGACGAGAAGCCGCTCTCCGGGTCGATGTCGCGGTAGTTCTGCATGCCGGTCAGCACCAGCGTGGCCAGCACGTAGAGCACCATCGAGATGACCAGCGAATAGATGATCGCCTTGGGCAGATGCCGGCGGGCGTCCTTGGACTCCTCGGCGGCGGTGCTCATCGCGTCGTAGCCGAACACCGCGAAGAACACCGTGGCCGCACCGGTGATCGCGCCGCTCCAGCCGAACGGGAAGAACGGGTCGTAGTTGGACCGGGTGATGTGGAAGGCCCCGACCACCACGACGAGCAGGACGATCACCACTTTGAGGATCACCACAGCGGTCTCGGCCCGTGCCGCGGCCCGGATGCCCCGGTTCAACAGGTACGCGATGAGCAGGCACAACACCACGGCGAAGAGGTCGACCACGTGCCCGTCGCCGGATCCGGGTGCGCCGAGCATCCAGACCGGCAGGTCCACGCCGAGGTCGGCCATCAGGAACGAGAAGTAGCCCGAGATGCCGATCGCCACCACCGACACGATCGCCGTGTATTCCAGCAGCAGGTCCCACCCGATGAACCAGGCCACCACCTCGCCCAGCACCACATAGCCGTACGTGTACGCCGATCCGGCCCGGGGGATCATTCCGGCGAACTCGGCGTACGACAGGGCGGCGGCCGCACTGGCGATGCCCGCGATCAGGAACGAGAACAGCACGGCAGGCCCGGCCGTCTCGTTGGCGACCGCGCCGGCCAGCGCGAAGATGCCCGCGCCGATGATGCCGCCGACCCCGATCGCGGTGAGCTGCCAGAGCCCCAGCGACCGGTCGAGATCGCCGCCGCTCTCGTCGGAGACGTCCTCGACGGGTTTGCGCCGGAAGATCCCGGAACCCCGGCCGAACCGCTGCGGTGACACGGACATGGCGGCCTCCTCGCTGAGCTCTCCTCTCGGAGTACCACGTGGAGCCGCTTCTCGCATCCACAAAGGTGGATGCAATCAGCCTCGCGACAGCGCGATCGCGATGAACAGGCCGTAGAAGACGATCAATCCCGCGATGAGCGCGATCGTCGTGCCCGGGCCGATGCTGTGCTCGTAGTCCTCGTCGTCCACGAGTGCCCAACGACGACCGCCCGCGATATCGACGGGCGTTCCCCCGTACGGGGTCGGCTGCTCAGCGGCAGAGCCGGGCGGTCAGCTCCTCGGCCGCGACCCGCCAGGACCCCTGTGCCCGGTCGCTGATCTTCTCGAAGAGGGCCGGTACGTCGTCGACCCGCCGCCGGTCACCCGACCAGCGCAGCAACGCGTTGGTGGCGTGATAGCGGACCAGGTATTCCGGGTCCTGCACGGCGGCGGCCATCGCCCGCACCAGCGCGGTCGTCGGCGGGAAGCCGGCCAGGGCGACGGCGGCGTCCAGCCGGACGAACTCGGACTGCGCACCGGCCAGCACGCCCGCCAGCGGCGTGGCCCAGCCCGGATCGCGGGTCAGCGCGTAGAGCCCCTCGGCCACCCGGACGCGGAACTCGTCCTGAGCCCGGATCAGCGCCGTGCGCAGAATGCTGACCGCGTCGGCCGGCGCCAGCCCGGCCGCGGCGAGCGCGGTGAACGCCTGCGCGGCCACGGTGTCGCCCTCGGCCAGGCCGGCTCGCAGCATGCGCTCGACCGTCCGGGGCTCCCGCCGCGCGGCCTCGATCAGGGCCGTGAAGTCGGGCCCCTCATGCCACACCTGATACGGATCGCCGAAGATCTCTTGCCGCCATCGCTGCCATTTCGCATCCCCGTCCATCGACGGACATTATTACCACGCCTAGCTGAGAGTACTCATACCGCCACCCGATCGTGATCTGCGACGCACACGGACGATCCCGGCCACCAGGGCGGTGGCCGGGATCGGGTGACCGGTCGTGGCGTCAGTGGGCCATGGCCCGCGGGGCGTCCGGGTCGACGTCGAGCGGACCGGTGCGGAACAGCAGCGCCGAGACGATCGCACAGACCAGGAACAGCCCGCTCGACCACCAGAACACCGTGTGGTAGCTGGCCAGCGACGCCTCCAGGGCGAGCTGGGGCGACGGGGCGTGCGACGTCGCGTAGTTCGTGGCGGCGGTCGCGGCGAACGAGCTCAGCAGGGCCGTGCCGATCGAGCCACCGATCTGCTGCACCGTGTTGATCATCGCCGAGGCCACCCCGGCGTCGCGGTGCTCGACGCCGCTGGTGGCGGCGTTCTGCGTGGGGGCGAAGACCAGGCCCAGGCCGAGGCCGATGACCAGCAGGCCGGGGAGCACCCCCGAGGCGTACGTCGAATCGAGGTCCAGCCGGGTCATGAACGCCATGCCGGCCGCCGCGATCAGCGCACCGACCGGAACCAGCGGGCGCGGCCCGACGCGCGGCGTGAGCAGGGAACCGGCCGTGGTGGCCGAGAGCATGATGGCACCGAGCATCGGCAGGAACGCCAGGCCGGTCTGCACCGGGGTGAAGCCGAGGTTGCCGACCAGGTAGTAGGTCAGGAAGAGGAAGATGCCGAACATGCCGGCTCCGGCGATGCCGATCGCGGCGTAGGAACCACCGCGGTTGCGGTCGAGGATGACGCGCATCGGCAGCAGCGGGTTGGTGACGCGCAGCTCGATCAGCACGAAGGCCACCAGCACGACGACGCCGGCGATGATCGGCACCAGCGTGACCGCCGAGGACCAGCCGTCGGTCTCCGCCTTGCCGAGGCCGAACACCAGCGCCACCATGCCGGCGACGGCCGCCACCGCACCCGGGATGTCGATCCGGGCCCGGTTGGTGACCGGCTCGTCCGACAGCTTGAGGAGCGCGCCGGCCACCGCGATGGCCGCGATGACCAGGTTGACGAACAGGCACCAGCGCCAGGACGCGTACTCGGTCAGCACGCCACCCAGCAGCAGGCCGACGGCGCCGCCGGCGCCCGAGATGGCGCCGAAGATGCCGAAGGCCTTGCCCCGCTCGGCGGGCTGGGTGAACGTCGTGGAGAGCAGCGAGAGGGCGGCCGGGGCGAGAGCCGCACCGAAGGCGCCCTGCAGCGCGCGGGCCGCGATCAGCATCTCCAGGCCGTCGGCCGCGCCGCCCAGCGCCGAGGCGAGGGCGAAACCGACGAGGCCGATGAGGAACATGCGCTTGCGGCCGAAGAAGTCGGACAGGCGGCCGCCGAGCAGCAGCAGGCTGCCGAACGCGAGGGCGTAGGCGGTGACGACCCACTGCCGGTCGGCGTCCGAGAAGGCCAGGTCGGCCTGCGCCGTGGGCAGCGCGATGTTCACGATCGTGGCGTCCAGCACGACCATCAGCTGGGCCATGGCCAGCACGACCAGCGCCCACCAGCGTCCGCCGGATGCCGGCGGCGCCGCGGGTGGGGGCGCCGGTCGTGCGTGAGTATCGGTGGTCATCCATAACCTCTCGGGCCGGCGCGGTTCACGTCCCCTTGCGCATCGGCAATCGGCCCCCGGAGGTTAGAAATGGCCGGTGCTGATCAGGACGGCACGGTCACCACCGTGACGGCGACGGCGGCGGTGGAGACGGCCAGCGCCGCCGCGGTGCGGGCGACGGCGGTGTTCACCGCGGCCGCGCCCCAGTTGCCCTGCTCGAGTTCCTTGGCCCTCTGCTGGACCGGGCCCGACCAGGCGAGCTGGGGCCGCAGCATCGGCAGCGCCCCGCTGGCCGAGAGCAGCGCGGCCAGCGCGGCGGTACGGGTGTCCGGCTGCTCGCCGTCGACCAGCACAGCCCGGATCCGGGCGCGCACCGCGGCCTCGTGTTCGGCGTCGGCGGCGGGCAACTGGTTCATCGAGAACAGCCCGAGCACCCGCTTCTTCTCGCGGCGGATCAGGCCGTGCTCGAGGAGGCGCTCGATGACCGGCTCGTACAGCCCCGACCCGATGGTGATCAGCAGGGTCTGGGCGCCGCGCGGTTTCTCGGCCACCTTGTCGAACGCGTCCTGCAGCAACGGATCCGGCAGCGGGTCACTGCCGACCGCCCGCACCTTCGAGCCGTCGATCTCGACGCGGCCCATCAGCGCCAGCTCGACCAGCACCGCGCCGCCGAGCGTGTAGTAGAGCGTGCCGGCCGCGGCCGGGGTTCCGGTCTCGTCGTCGAGCAACAGCAGCATCAGGTCTTCGACGATCAGCATGTCTTCTCCTCGGGTGGGTGTCAGAGCCAGTCGTGCTCACGGGCATAGCGGGCGGCCTCGTGGCGGGTCTGCGTCTGGGTCTTCTGCATGGCGTTGGACAAGTAGTTCCGTACGGTGCCGGCGGCCAGATGAAGCTGAGCGGCGATATCGGCGACCGAGTAGCCCTGGCTGGTCACCCGCAGCACGTCGAGTTCGCGGTCGGTGAGCGGGCAGTCGTCGATGACGGCCAGCGCCGACACGTCGGGATCGATCCAGCGGCGTCCCTCGTGCAGCGTCGCGATCACCGACGTGATGTGCGACGGCTCGGCCGCCTTGCTGACGAAACCCTGCACCCCCAGCTTCAGCGCCTTGCGGAGCACGCCGGGCCGCGCGTGCCGGGTCAGCATCAGGATCACCTGCCCGGGCCGGGCCCGCCGGATCTCGGCCACCGCACCCAGCCCGTCCACGCCCGGCATCTCCAGGTCGATGACGAGCACATCGGGCCGGTGGCTCAGCGTTTCCCGTACGGCACTCGCGCCGTCGTACGCCTCGGCGAGCACGGTGATGTCGCCCTCCAGCGGCAGCAGGGCGGCCAGCGCCTTGCGCAGCAGGGCCTCGTCGTCGGCCAGCACCACGGTCGTCATCGGGCGAACACCGCCGCTGTCACGAACTCTCCCTCCGCCAGCGAGACCGTCAGCTCGCCACCGTCCTCGGCCACCCGGCGCCGCAGCGTCGACAGCCCCCGCAACTCGGGCACCGACTCGCCCCGCGCCCCGTCGTTGACGATCGTGATGCCGGCCGCGGCCAGCGTGATCCGCACCCGGGTGGCCTGGGCGTGGCGCAGGATGTTGGTCGTCGTCTCGCGCAGCACCTGGCCGAGCAGCTCGCTGGTGCGGGCGCCGGCCTCGGCCTCCCGGGTGATGCGCACCGCGATCCCGGCCGCCTCGAACAGGTTCTTGGCGTTCTCGAGCTCGGCCGCCAGGTTGAGCCGGCGTTGCCCGTACGCGAGCTCCTTGGTCTGTTTGATGGTGTCGGTGACCAGGGCGTTGATCTCGCGCAGCTCGTCCTCGGCCCGGTCCGGGTCGGCCCGCACCAGCTTCTGGGCCAGCGCGGCCTTGAGCTTGACGACGTGCAGCGTGTGCCCCTGGATGTCGTGCAGGTCGCCGGCGAACCGGACCCGCTCGCGGGTGACGGCCAGCTCGGCCTCGCGCTCCTTGGACACCTCGAGCTCCTGGACGATGTCGTAGAACCGCTCCCCGACGAACGACGCGACGATGATCAGCGTGGTGAGGCCGGTCGGGACCAGGACGAACCGGGTCACGGCGCCGTCCGGCTCGATCAGCAGCCGGGTCGCGCCGATCACGGCGACGTAGCCGACGAGGGCGGCGGCCGCCGCGTACCGGTGCCGGGTCAGCCGCGGGACGGCCAGCGAGGCCGCGCTCGCGATGCCCCAGTAGGCGTTGGGGCTGCCGGTCACGAGCACCCCGAGCGGCCACACCACGGCCGAGACGAGCACGGCCGGCAACGCGACCCGGCCGATGTCGTTGGCCGTCCAGCGCTCGAAGGCGACCAGGGCCGCCGCGACGCCCGGCACCAGGATGAAGGCGTGCCACCAGGCGTGCATGTCGACCGCCACCACGACCACCGCGGCCAGCAGGAGCGGCGGCAGCGCGGTGGCCAGGTTCAGCCGGCGCAGCTGTCCCTGGGTGGCATCGGTGATGCGCAGCGCTCGAGCCCTCACTCCCCCAGTATTCGGATCTTCCGCGCGGCCGGACAGTGACACCACGTCATACGTCGCCGTGACACGGCGGCACTGATCGGCCGGCTTCTCCGCTGGTGTCATCGAGTCATGTCAACGCCAGTCATCGAAGTTGAAGGTCTGAACCTCAAATACGGCGACTTCCATGCCGTGAAGGACTTGTCGTTCGAGGTGCGACCGGGCGAGCTCTACGCCCTGCTCGGCACGAACGGCGCGGGCAAGACCTCGACCCTGGAGACGGTCGAGGGGCACCGGGAGGCGACCTCGGGGACCGTACGGGTCCTCGGCCACAGCCCGCGCGACCGGGCCGCCGTCCGCTCGCGGATGGGCATCATGCTGCAGGAGAGCGGCTTCTCCCCCGATCTGACCGCGGGCGAGTCGGTCCGCCTGATCGGGCGGCTCACCCGGCGCACCGACGACCCCGGCCGGGTCCTCGACGTCGTCGGGCTGACCCGCCGGGCCGGCACCAAGGTGTCCCAGCTCAGCGGGGGCGAGAAGCGCCGCCTCGACTTCGCCACGGCGGTGTACGGCACGCCCGAGCTGATCTTCCTCGACGAGCCCACCACGGGACTCGACATCCAGTCCCGCGACGCGTTGTGGGAATCGGTCGACCGGCTCCGCGAGAACGGCTCGACGATCGTGCTGACCACGCACTACCTGGAGGAGGCGCAGCAGCGCGCCGACCGCATCGGGCTCATGCACGAGGGAGTCCTGCGCCGGGAGGGCACGGTCGGCGAACTGACCCGGACCCTGCCCTCGCACATCCGCTTCGCCGCCGTCCCCGGGTCGCTGCCCCTGGCCGTCACCGAGGACGGCCCGGCCTTCGTCGTCGAGACCTTCGACCTGCAGAAGGACCTGTACGTGCTGCTGGGCTGGGCGCAGGACCACGGCGTCGAGCTTCGCGACCTGTCGGCCGGCCCGACCCGGCTGGACGACGTCTTCCGCGCCATCAACGCCTAGGAGTGCCCGTCATGCTCGCCATCGCTCGCAGTGAGCTCATCCAGATCTTCCGCAACCGCCTGGTCCTGGTGACCAGCCTGATCATGCCGGTCGCGGTGAGCGCGTTCTTCATCTACCGGCACGAGGGCTTCGCCACCCTCGGCAGCCTCGGCTACATCGCCGCCGTCATCATGTTCACCGTCGGCGCGTTCGGCCTCTACACGACCGCGGTGACCACGCTCGCCTCCCGGCGGCAGAACCTCTTCCTCAAGCGGCTGCGCTCCACCGCGGCCGGTGACAGCGGCATCCTGGCCGGGCTGCTGCTGCCGGTCACGGGGATCGCGCTGCTGCAGATCACCGCCATCCTGACCGTGTTCGGCGTGGTCAGCGGCCGGCCGGGCAACATCGCCCTGCTGGCGGTGGCCGTCGTGGCCACCATGGCCATGATGGTCGGGCTGGCCCTGGCCACGGCCGGCGTCACCAACTCGCCCGAGCACGCCCAGGTGACCACGCTGCCGGTCAGCCTCGGGGTGATCGCCGTGGCGAGCTGGGTCGGCATCAGCGGCACCGAGGAGCTCACCCTGCTCAAGCGGCTGCTGCCCGGCGGGGCGGCCACCGAGCTGGTCGTCGGCACCTGGAACGGGACCGGCGCCTCCGTCGTGCTGCTCGCACCCACGCTGGCCTGGGTGGTGGTGGCGGTCGCGCTGGCCGCGCGTCTGTTCCGGTGGGAGCCCCGGCGCTGACTTAGGCTGGTCGGGAGATGACTTCTGACCTGCTGGACATTCGCCGCATCTACGCCGAGCCGGCCGCCGCCGCGCTCCCCCGCGGCAAGGAGGTGCTCGCCCGCTTCCCGGCCGCCGAGGTGGTCGAGGTCGAGAGCCACAACCGCATCGACGAGGTCTACGGCGACGAGACCAACGTCAACCGATGGGTACGCATCAAGCGCGAGTCGCTCGTCCTCGGCGTGAAGAAGACGCTGACCGCCCGGCCCAACGGGCGGTCAGCCGACTTCATCGCCCCGTCCACGGCCAACGGCTGCGCGATGGCCTGCGCCTACTGCTACGTGCCTCGTCACAAGGGCTACAGCAACCCGATCACCGTCTTCGCCAACATCGACAAGATCCTCGGGTACGTGGGCCGGCACGCCGCCCGCCAGGGTCCGAAGCCGGCGCCGAACGAGTGCGACCCGCACGCCTGGGTCTACGACATCGGCGAGAACTCCGACTGCAGTGCCGACGCGCTGATCAGCGACAACGTGCGGGACCTGGTCGAGCAGTTCCGCTGGATGCCCAACGCGAAGGCGTCGTTCGCCACCAAATACGTCAACCGCGACCTGCTCACCTGGGACCCCCAGGGCCGGACCCGGATCCGCTTCTCGCTGATGCCGGCCCGCGACGCGAAACTGCTCGACATCCGTACGTCCCCGGTCTCCGCCCGCATGGCCGCCATCAACGACTTCGTCGCGGCCGGCTACGAGGTCCACGTCAACTTCAGCCCCGTGGTGGTCCGCGACGGCTGGCTCGAGGACTGGGCCACCCTGCTGGACGAGCTGGACGCGGCGCTCGACCCGGCGGCCCGCGCCCAACTGGCGGCCGAGGTCATCTTCCTGACCCACAACCGTGACCTGCACCAGGTCAACCTGGGCTGGCACCCGAAGGCGGAGGAGCTGCTCTGGCGGCCCGACCTGCAGCAGGTGAAACGCTCCGAGAACGGGTCGCTGAACGTGCGCTACCGCACCGGCGAGAAAGGCCGATACGTGAACGCCCTGGTCGACCTGATCGGCGCGCGCCTCCCGTACTGCCGGGTCCGATACGCGTTCTGACCGTGCACACCGTCGAACTCCTGCCCACGGATGAGGTGTCGGCCCGCGTACGCGCCCTGTGGGACCGCTTGGCCGCGGCCGGCCTGCCCAGCCTGGCCACGCATCAGCACCCGACGAACCGCCCACATCTCACGCTGGTGACCGCCGAGTCGCTGACCGGGTTGCCGCCGTTGGGCCTCCCGCTCGAGTTCACGCTCACCGAGGTACGCATGCTCGGCCGCGCGCTGGTGTGGGCCGTCATGCCCTCCTCGTCGCTGCGCGCCTTGCACTCGGCGGTGTGGTCGTCGATCGGCGGGTGGCCGCCTTCGCCGGAGTTCGAACCCCACCTCAGCCTGGCGCTCCGCATGCCCGAGCAGTCCCGCCCAGCCGCCCTCGACCTGCTCGCCACGACGCCACCCCTGTCCGGGACCTTCATCGCAGCCCGCACCTACGACACCGACCACCGAACCGTGCGCGACCTCTGAACGAACGCCATCGCCGTCGCGCCTTGATCGACGGATGGAACTGCGTTGCGGTATTCGACTGGACGCGTAACGTCACCGGCCATGGGAAACTCGTAGGCGGTCGTCTGTCTGCCCTCCTCGCCGGTAGCGCGGCGGTGCTCGTCGCGACGGCCGGGGTGGTCGCTCCCGCATACGCGGGCGGCGCACCGGCACCGGGCTCGGCCGGCCTCGGGGACCGGCTGTATCCCCTGCTCGGCAACGGCGGGTACGACGTCCAGGACTACAACCTCCGGGTGCTCTACCCCCGGAAGGATCCGAAGCAGACGGTGACCGGCACCGTGACCATCACGGCCGTCGCCACTCAGAACCTCTCCCGCTTCAACCTCGACTTCGGCGGTGACTCCATCGGCCGGGTCAAGGTGAACGGGTCCGCCGCTGCCTTCGCCCGCGACGGCGACGAACTCGTCATCACACCGCGGCACTACCTGAAACGGGGCAAGCGCTTCTCGGTCACCGTCAGTGACTACAAATCGCACGAGCTGGCGCACATGTGGTTCGGCGACAGCGTGGCGCCGCGGCCGTGGAGCGACGTGTGGCAGAGCGAGGGCCACGCGACCTGGTACAAGCTGCTCTACGCCGCGGAGACCGGCATCTTCCAGCAGTACACCGGCACCCCGAACCGGGAGGCGTACTTCAAAGCCGCCTACGCGCGCGGCGACATCTATCGCACGCGCTACGGCCCGGTGGCCCGGCCCCTGCGGGCGGACGTGATCTGGGACGTTTTCAACCCCAACGTGTACGACGGCGGAGCGCTCGCCCTGTACGCCCTGCAGCAGCGGATCGGCGTCCGGAAATTCGAGACGCTGGAGCGGGCCTGGGTGACCCAGAACCGCGGCAAGTCGGTCTCGACCCAGGACTTCATCGCCCTGGCGTCCCGGGTCTCCGGGCAGAACCTGCGCGGCTTCCTGAACGACTGGCTCTACGGCACGAAGACGCCGCCGATGCCCGGCCACCCGGACTGGACCGTGACGCCGCCCCCGGCGCCGTCGTCCGCCGCGGCGACCAGTTCGGCGCCGGCCGCCAAGACGCTGGTCAGCCGCCGCTGACCGGCAGCTCTCTCTCCCTTCGTGAACCCCGCCGGCCATGCGCGCCGCCCCCGGCCGGCGGGGGTCACGACGGGCTTTCCGACACCAGACTTTCTAGCGTTCCGAAGCGCGGACGCGAGATCATCGACGGTATGGCCCTCGACCATCTGGCACTCCTGCACGAAGAACTCGCCGCCTTCCAGGACTGCCTGACCGGCGACCTTTCCGCACCCGTCGAGCACTGTGGCGATTGGACACTTCGCGATCTGGTCGTCCATCTGGGTCAGGAGAACCTGTGGGCGGCCGCCGCGGTCCGTGAGCGCCGGGGTGATTACGTCGCGGAGCCCCCACCGGCGGACGTCGTGTCGTGGTTCGCCGACACGGCCCGTACGCTCACCGCGACCCTCGCTGTGGACCCCGCCACCGAGGCGTGGACCTTCTTCCCGCCGCGCACGGTCGGCTTCTGGCGACGCCGCCGCTGCCTCGAGACCCTGGTGCACCGGTGGGATGCCGAGCAGGCCCTCGGCCGACCGGGCGCCCTGAACCCCGAGCTGAGCGGCGACGGCATCACCGAGGTGGTCGACGGTTTCGTCCCCAGGCAGATCAAGCTGGGCCGGATGAGCCCCTTCCGAGCCGCGGTCCGGCTGACCGCCACCGATCTGCCGGCGTGCTGGCTGGTCGGGCCGGGCGACCCGGTGGCCGAGCTGTCCGGGACCGCCGCGGAACTGCTGCTGATGCTCTGGGGCCGCCGGCCCGTCCCCTGGGACACGCTCTCCGGCGATGAGGCCGCCGCGCGAGAGGTGCTGCGCGGCCCGCTCGTGCCCTGATTCAGGCGTGCGACAACATGTCTCTTGACTAGTTGTCATGCCGTACGGGAAGCTGTCTTCCGCCACCAGCGAGCGGGGGAAGAAGGACGATGACCGACAACGAGCTCTCCGATGTCGTATCGCCGAGAGCGGCGCCGACCCGTGACTTCGACGGCCTGTACAAAGCGCTGCTCGAGGCCCACCCGCGCGACACGCTGCACCTGCTGTGCGGCGCACGACTCGACGGCCAAACCGTGATCCTCGACGGCCCCACCGAACAGCCACGCCAACGCAGCCGCCAACGCGACAAGGTCTTCCTGGTCCGCCACGACGACCACCTGCCCGCCGATATCTACCACCTCGAAGTCCAAGTCCAGCGCACCGAGGACTTCCAAGAACGCATGGTGGCCTACTGGGCCGCCCTGGCCCTCAAATACCGCCGCGCACAACACCGCATCCACCAAGTCGTGCTCTGGCCCCTGGGCGGCGGATATCCGGGCCGCTTCGAACGCGACCAGGCCCGGCTCGACTACCGATCGGTCAACGTACCCGACGACCTCGACCCCACCACCCTGCTCGCCAGCCCCCTGGCACCACTCGCCCTATGGACCCAGAAACCACCGGGCGACCTCGCCGAACGCGTCGCCGACCGGATCGCCGCGACCGGCGCCCTCGAGGAACAACTGGTCCAGATCGAGCTCGGTATGCTCGTCGGAGGGTCACTCGCGGTCCAAGTACTCGAAGCACTGCGAAGGAGAGGCATGAACGACGTCCTCGAACAAACCGAGTCCGGCCGCGAGATCGCCCGCCGAAACCGGGAACAAGGCCTCGAAAAAGGCCTGGAGCAGGGCCTTGAAAAAGGGCTGGAACAGGGCTTGGAGCAGGGCCGCCTCGACGGGATGCGTGCGGTTCTGCGGGCGCGATACGGCGAGCTCGCTGACCTGGACGACCTCGCCCGGCGGCTGGTGGACAGCGACCACGACGGGAACATCGCCCGCATCGTCGCCGGTGCGACCCTGGCCGAGCTGCGCTCCTAGGACTGGGCGGGCCGCCGGACCGCCGAGTGCGCCCCTTCGCTCGGACGGCGACGGAAGTTTCACTCACAATGACTACTCGATGAGGCCGGTGAGCGCCTCGTGGAGGTCTTCGAGCGCAACTTCGGTGTCACCATTGCCGTGAGTTCTAGCGTGGCCGCCCACATCCGTTCCGCAACGACCGACATGGTCACCGGCCAGGAACCTGCCGTATCGCCACTACAGCGGGATACGACCGAACTTCGTCAGCGAGTTCCAACGCCTCCGAACCCACCGCGAACTGCTCAAACGACCATCGCCTGGGACGATGGTGGCTGCGAGTGTCGCTCCCGGGTCCAGGTACTCGAAGCTCGGCGAAGGAGAGGCATGAACGACGTCCTGGAACAAACCGAGTCCGGCCGCGAGATCGCCCGCCGAAACCGGGAACAAGGCCACGTCGACGGAATGCGAGCGCTCCTGCGGGCGAAGTATGGCGATTTCGCCGACCTGGACGACCTCGCCCGGCGACTGGCCGACAGCGACCACGACGGGAACATCGCCCGCATCGTCGCTGGTGTGACCTTGGCGGAGCTGCGCTCCTAGGACTCTGCGTCTGGGCCTGAGCGCTGGTTCGCCGAGATTTCATGGGAGAGACGCAGGCCCTGATGATGGATCTTGGTTTTGCTGGACAGCCGGTTGTCGGGACCGAGTTCGGGTTCACCGTTGCGATTCGGTTCGGTGGTGGGTTCGAGTTGCGGGTCGAGACACCGTTCGCCCTCTGTGTCGACGGCTTTGACCGTGAGGTTGAGCCTGGTCGCCATGGTGACGCTCCAGCTGTCACGCAGCTGACCGGGCATGTTGTGTCGCTGGCCTCTGCGGACGACTCCGGCGGTTTGAGGATCGATTTCGCCGCCGGGGGTCGGTTGACGGCGGGGCCGGACAGCAGCTTCGAGGCATGGACGGTGGCCGGTCCCCACGGGTTCAAGGTGGTCTGTGGGCCTGCGGGTGAGCTTTCAGTTTGGTCGCCGCACAACGATTGAGTGCGGGGCCGACTCACAGGTGATGCCGAGGGCTGGGATGTTGTCGGACCGGTCCGAGTCGGCGTGAGCAGTTCGGGCGGGTCGTGCCTGACCTGCGGGCCTTTACGAGCCGATACCGGTCGGCCGGTCGGCAGTTACTTGGCGAATTCGGTCGATGGTTCGGTGGCGTAGCGGGCGGCGAGGAGTACGCGCCATGGGCGTGGCAGCCCAAACGCTGTTCGAGAATCGCCGGGCCGCGGTGGCTCGTCGCCGACCTGGGATGTCCGAGCGCGAGCTCACCAAATCGCCGAGGCCGTCACGGCCGCACTCCAAGCGCGCGGTTGTGACCACGTTTCGCGCCGCCATGGTCGCGCAGTAGGCGGCACTCCAAAGATGGACCCGGTCGGGGGAGACTCGGTGCTCTCGCTACGCGCGACCGTCAGTCGGGCCGGTTGACGCGTCCGGCTGCGGTTTGCCATAGAGGCGGGCGACGTCCGGTGAGTCGAGCCAGCCGCTGTAGGCCGGCGCCTGCGGCCAGCCCGCCGGGGAGTCCTGCCACTCCTCCTGCCGGCCGTACGGCAGCACGTCGACCAGGGCGAACGTGTGGGTGAGCTGCTCGACGCCGCGACCGGTGGTGTGCCAGGTGCGGTAGACCGTGTCGCCGTCGCGCAGGAAGACGTTCAGGGCGAAGCCGCCGCCGGGTGGGGCGTCGACGTCGGCGCCGAACGGGCTGTCGGCGGTGGAATACCAGGTCATCGTGTTGCCGACGCGGTCGGCGTAGGCGAGGGCGGCCTCGATGGGGGCTTGCGTGACGATCACGAACCGGGCGTCGTAGTTGTCGAGGAAGCCCAGCCGGGTGAAGACCGACGTGAAGCTGGTGCAGCCGCCGCACTGCCACTCAGCGCCCGGGTGCCACATGTGGTTGTAGACGATGAGCTGTGACCGGCCGGCGAAGACGTCGGCCAGCCGGACCGGTCCCTCGGCCCCGGTCAGGGTGTAGTCGGGCATGCGGACCATGGGCAGCCGCCGCCTCTGCGCGGCGATCGCGTCGAGTTCCCGGGTGGCCGCCTTCTCGCGGGCGCGCAGCGCGTCCAGTTCGGCGCGCCAGGTCGCGTGGTCGGCAACGGGTGGCATCGTCATGATCAACCTCTTATCCGATTGTTCGCTCAGCAGTGGTCAGACTCGCCGGGCTTGTCGAACTCATCGGTGATCCGCGGGAGCGGTGTCAGCGCCGATCAACACGGGCTGCTCGGGCCGGCGGCGATGATCCGCGACCGGCCGGACAGCGTTCCTGAGCTCGGCCCAGGAGCGGTGCCGCTGGAACGGTGCCTCGAACAGCCGGGCGAAGAGCCAGGCGCCGGCCAGCGAGAGACCACCGGCGATCAGGACCGTGGCCGTGAACGAGGCCATCCCCCGGCCGAGCTGCGGGATGGCCAGCTTCAAGGTGACCACGACGACGATCGGCAGGTGGATCAGATAGAGGCTGTAGGACATCGATCCCAGCCGCTTGAGTGGCCGCGAGTCGAGCAGCCGGATCAACGCGGCGGGCCGGCCGCTCACGACGGCCAGCAGGAGCATGGTCATCGCGGGGGCGATCGCCAGGTCGACCCAGTAGTAGTGGCCGATCATCCAGCGCGTGCCCTGATACAGGATCAGAAGTCCGACCGGGACCGCGGCGAGCACCGACAGCCAGGCCCAGGGCACCCGGCGGAACGCATCACCGGCCGCGACCACACCGGCCGCCACGACGCCGGCCGCGAAGGCGGGCACCAGGTGCGGGGCCAGCCAGTTGTCGCCCTGCGGCGGCGACCCGTCGAAGACGGCGAACCCGATCACCACCACCGGCAGCGTGACGATGGCCAGCATCGCCGCCGGGCCGATCCGCCGGCACAGCAGCACGAGCAGCGGGAGCAGGGCGTAGAGCAGTGCCTCGACGCTGATCGACCAGAAGGCGCCGTTGGGCGTGGGTGCGGCGACGAGGTCCTGCAGCAGCAGCGTGTAGACCACCACCGACTCGGAGGTGGGCTCGGCCGAGTGCGGCTGGCGGACCACGGTCCAGGCGATGATCAGGCTGAACACCAGCGCGGCCCAGTACGCCGGGAGGATCCGCCAGGCCCGCCTCCGGGCGTACCGGCCCAGGCTGCCCAACCGCCAGCCGTTCCGGGCCGCCGCCATCGCCAGCGAGAATCCGGACACGACCAGGAACATCACCACGGCCAGCCGGCCGAACCCGAGCCAGCTCAGCCACTCGGGGCCGCGATAGCGGGGGAACCCCCGGAACGTGTACGCCCAGCAGTGGAACAACAGCACATACAGGGCACACAAACCCCGCAGGCCGTCCAGTCCGGCCACCCGCTTCTCGCTCACTCCCCTGTTCACGCAGAGCGGGGGTGAAACGTTCGACCCAGGGTCCCCGGACCAGCGTACGGCTGGCAGGGAATTCTCAGGGAGGCCGTCGATACTGCTCGGGGTCATGCCGTCGAATCAGCGTCAAGGAGTCTTTGTGACCGTGCTCGCCGAAGCCGCCCCCGAGAGTTCCGGAGGGCTGACCGGGTGGGCCGTGGGCCTGATGGAGCAGCTGGGTGGCGTGGGCGCGGCCTTGATCGTCGGTCTCGACAACCTCTTCCCGCCCATCCCGAGCGAGCTGGTGCTGCCGCTGGCCGGGTTCTCGGCCAGCCGGGGCGTGTTCAGCCTGCCCGAGGCCCTTTTCTGGACCACGCTGGGCTCGGTGGTCGGCGCGATCATCGTCTATTGGGCCGGTGCTCTGCTGGGCCGCGAGCGCACCCGGCGCCTGGTGGCGTTCATCCCGCTGGTCAAGGTGCAAGACTTCGACCGCTGCGAGGAGTGGTTCGCCAAGCACGGCACCAAGGCGGTCTTCTTCGGCCGCATGGTGCCGCTGTTCCGCAGCTTCATCTCGCTGCCCGCCGGCGTCGAGCGCATGAGCTTCTGGAAATTCACCGTCCTCACCACCCTCGGCAGCCTCATCTGGAACACGCTGTTCGTCACCGCGGGCTTCCTGCTCGGCGAGAACTGGCACCGCGTGGAGGGTTACGCCGGGGTCTTCCAAAAGATCGTGATCGCCGGCGTCGTGATCGGCATCGGCTACTTCGTCTACCAGCGGCTGCGCTCCCGCCGCCTCGGCACCCCCGACACCGACGCCACCATGGTGCTTCCGGTCATCCGCGACACCCGCCCCGCCCCGGACCGTAACCGCGACAACGACGCCACGGTCGTGATGCGAGTCGTACGCGACCCGCACCCCACGCCCGGCAACGACGCCACGGTCGTGATGCGAGCCGTACGCGACGACTACCCGCCCAGCCACAGCCGGCGTTAGCCGCGCCACGCGGGCGGGTCCCGGCTCTTCGTACGCTGTCTCGATGTTCGACCTGACGCGGGTGGCCCGCCGTTGTACCCGGATCGTCGACTCGCGCGCGTTCGAGGTGACCATCGTCGTCATGATCGGCGCATCGTGATCGCGGCGGTCTTCATCCCCGGCTTGCACGGCGACACGGCTGCCCTGCGCGTCATCCGCCTGGCCCGGGTGGTGCGGCTCGTTCGGTTCTCACCCGGCCTGCGCACCATCGTGGCCGCGCTGTTGCGCAGCCTGCCCGGCGTCGGCGGGTTCCTGGCGCTGGCCCTGGTCACCTTCTACGTGTACGGGATGACCGGCTGGCTGATCTTCTCGGAGGCCTATCCGGAGCAGTACGGCACCATCGGCCGCGCCGTGATCACGCTCTTTGTGCTGCTGTCCCTGGAGACGCTGCCCGACCTCATCGAGCAGGGCCTGGAGTTGTCGCCGTGGACCCTCGTCTACTACGTCAGCTACGTCCTCATCACGGTCAACCTGCTGCTCAACATCCTGATCGCGGTCATCGTCAACTCCATGGAGGAGGCCCGCCGCCTGGAGATGACCGAGAGCCTGGGCACCGACGAGGACCAGGACGGCGTCCCCGACGACATCGACCGCATCCTGATCACCCAGCGCCTCGACGACCTGCGCACGATGATCACCGAGCTGGAACGCGACCTGCGCATCGACCGCCGCCCCAGCCCGGTCTCCCCCGGCCGCCGACCGCCGTCGATACCCGGGCAGCACCGTCCGGAGCACCCAACGGCCGGCCCGGACTCGTAGCGGCGGCGATCGGGATCGGACACGGACGTTGATTTAAGGATCTTTAAGGTTGAGCCCTCATCCGGCCGCACAGCCGGGGTCGTAGTTGTCGGTGCTGCACCCAGCAGCACCCGACAGCGAAGGAGCGACCATGTATCGGACCCGGCGGCGCACGATGTCCTCGACGACTCGCAAGGTCGTGCTGGGAGCGTCCGCGCTCGCCCTGGCCGGTGGCGCGTTCGCCGTCAGCACCGGTCTGAGCAGCGCGGGCGAGAACTGCGTCGGGCTCGACCAGGCGCTCCGGCAGAACCTTCAGTTCATCGCCGGTCAGCGGTCCGCGCCCGACGCCCAGTCCGGGGCGCGCATCGCCAACCGGCAGGCCGTCGTCGACCTGATCAACCAGCGCCGCGCGGTCGCCGGCTGCACCGCCGACGTCGCCGCCGAGGTCCCCGGCGCCGCCGCCCCGGCCGGCAACGCGAACGGCAACGGCAACGGCAACGCAGGAAACGGCAACGGCAACGCCGGGAACGGCAACGCGGGCAACGGCAACGCGGGCAACGGCGGCAACAACCAGGCCGGTGCCCCGAAGCCGCCCGCCGCCAAGCCTCCGGCGGCGGCCAACCCGCCGGCCGGCAACGCCGGGACCCCCACGGGCGAGGTCGTCTGCAAGGGCTCCACCGTGACGCTGTCCGGCGAGGCCGGCGCCCCGTTCGCCTCGAGCGGCACCTTCCCGCTGGGCACGACCCTGAAGGTCACCAACCTGGACAACAACAAGAGCATCACGGTCAAGGTGGAGACCACCTCGGGAAGCTGCGTGCTGCTCAACAACGCCGCCTTCGAGCAGGTCCGCGAGCCCGGCAAGTTCCTCATCCGCCGCGCCGTGATCGAGCGCGTGGGCTGATCACCGACCCGGGTGCCCGGCCCCTTCCACCGCCGGGCACCCGCCGGCTTCGTGCGGCCCGGGCGGCGGCCGGCGACCGGGCCGCACACGGCGGTGGAAGAGCCGGACCGCACACGGCGGTGAAGCCGAGCGGTGAAGAGGCCAGCCGTGTCAGGCGTAATACCGGTAGATCGGCCGGGCCACACAGGCCGGCTTGTCGAGACCGTCGATCTGGACCGTGAAGTCGTACGTCGCCTGGACGCAGCGCTTGGCCACCTCGTCGACCGTGTCCAGGCCGGCGGCCAGCCGGATCTTCGAGCCGACCCGCACCGGGCTGGCGAAGCGGACCTTGTCGAGCCCGTAGTTGACCCCCATCTTGACCCCCTGCACCTGCAGGATCTCGCCGAAGAACGGGATCACCAGCGACAACGTGAGATATCCGTGGGCGATCGGCCCGCCGAACGGCCCGGCCGCCGCCCTTTCCACGTCGACGTGGATCCACTGGTGGTCGCCGGTGGCCTCGGCGAACGCGTTCACCCGGTCCTGAGTGATCTCGAGCCACGAGCTGTGCCCGAGGTCCCGTCCGGCCAGGGTCTTGAGCTCTTCGAGTCCGTTGACGGTGATCATGCGTACGCCTCCTGAGGGACGACAGGGATCGACGACTGCAAGAATCTCAGGTCGGCGCGACTCCCGCCGATGGTGAGGCGTGCGAAAGCTGGCCCTCATCGTCGGCGCCGGCCTTCTCCTGCAGCTGCTCCTGCCGCACCTGCCCGGCAAAACCGGCCTGGTCGTGGCGTGTGTCCCCATCGCGGCCGCCGGTTTCTTCGCGGCCGCCGGTTTCCGCCGCCAGGCCCGGACCCTGACCGGCCGCATCCGGACCGCCATCGTTCTCGGCGGCGTCTCGGGCGCCCTTCTCGGTGTCTCCTACAGCCTCTACTCCGCCGAGGCCCTGGGTCTGCCGGTCGGCACCGCCGCCGTTCTGCTCGCGGTCGGCGCCGCCGTGGCCACCGTCCCGGCGATCGTGCTGGCCGCCCCGCCCTTCCCCGACTGGCTCGCGCGCGGCACCTACCTCATCGACGTCGTCACCGTGACCGGCGCGATCTTCGCCAGCGCGTGGCATTTTGTGCTCGCGCCGGCGGCCGCCGACCTGCCACCGGGTGGGCAGGCGGCCTTCGTTTTCACGCTGCTGCCCGAGGTGCTGGCGGCCGCCCTCGCGCTCATGCTCATGTCCCGGACCAGCGGCCCGCACTCCCTGCATCTGCTCGCGGCCGGGATGGCGCTGTTCGCCGTCGCCTCGGTCGGGGGCGTGTGGACCCACGCCCAGGCTCTGCCCTGGTATTCCGGTGGACTCGGGGCCGCGTACCTGGTCGGGGGTCTGACCGTGGCGGTGGCCAGCCGCAACGTCATCGCCCCGGCCGACCCGACCGGCTGGCGGGCCTTCACCAGTTTCTGGAGCACGCTGTCCTATCTGCCGACCGTCGTCACCCTGGGCTGCGTCGCCCTGGAGTACCGGGTGAACGGCTCGCCCAGCGCCGTGCTGCTCTGGGTGGTGCTCGGCTCGTCCGCGCTGGCGCTGCTGCGGCAGTTCCTCAACCTGCTGATCGTGCGCCGGCTGCGCGCCGAGCTCGACCACCGGGCGTTCCACGACCCGTTGACCGGCCTGCCCAACCGGGCCGCCTTCCAGCGTGATGCCACGGCGGTGCTGACCCACGGCGGTGCGGCCGTGCTGGTGCTCGATCTCGACGGCTTCAAGCAGGTCAACGACACCCACGGGCACGCCGCCGGGGACGCGCTGCTGGTCGAGGTCGCGGCCCGGATCGTGGCGGCCCTGCGCCCCGGCGACCTGGCCGCGCGGCTCGGCGGCGACGAGTTCGCCGTCGTCCTGCCGGCCACCGGGGCCGGGGAGGCGATGGCGGTGGCGGGCCGGCTGCTCGACGGCATTCGCGGCTCGGTCGGCGTGGGTCACACCGGCGCGGCCGGCCGGGTGCTCGACGACCTGGTGCACGAGGCGGACACGGCGCTCTACGAGGCCAAGGCGGCGGGCAAGGGCGTCGCCCGGCTCTACGGCCAGGGACTGCCGTGGGGCGGCGGTTCGGCCTCGGTGCGGCCGGGCGCGGGCAGCCAGAGGACGAACGTGCTGCCGTTGCCGGGCGTGGAGTAGGCCGCGACCCGGCCGCCGTGCGATTCGACGATCTGACGGACGATTGCCAGCCCGAGGCCGGTGCGGCGCTCCCGCCGTACGCCGGGGGTCGTCTCGCTGCCGGTCTTGCGCCAGAAGCGGTCGAAGACGCGGAGCAGGTCGCCGGGCGCGATGCCGGGCCCTTCGTCGGCCACCGCGAGCCACAGCCACGACCCCGACCGGCCGGTGGCGATCGTGATGGTCGACGGCGCCGGGGCCAGCCGCACCGCGTTCGACAGCAGGTTGCCCGCGGCCCGGCGCAGCGCGTCGGCGTCACCGATCAGGTGCAGGTCCGGCGCCGTCTCGTAGCGCAGCCGCAGCGGCCGGTCGGTCACGAACGCCTCCTCGCCGGCCTCGCGGGCCACCACCGACAGGTCGACGTCGGCGTCGACGGTGGCCTCGGCGTCCCGGCGGGCGGTGGCCAGCAGGTCCTCGACCAGGCGGGACATCCGCGTCGTGGCCCGGTCGACCACCGCCACGGCCCGCTGCCGTTCCTCCGGGGTCGCCTCGGCCACGGTCAGCGACGCGTCGAGGTTGGTGCGGATGATCGCCAGCGGACTGCGCAGCTCGTGCGACGCGTCGTCGATGAGCTGGCGCTGCGCCTGGAACGCGTCGTCCAGCCGGTCGAGCATCGAGTCGATGGTGTCGGCCAGGTCGCGCAGCTCGTCCTGGGGGCCGCCGAGCCGGATCCGCCGGGACAGGTCGGTGGCCTGGATCTCGCGGGCCGCCTGGGTGATCGCGCCGACCGGCCGCAGGGCCCGCCCGGACAGCACCCAGCCGATCGCCAGGCTGGCCACGAACAGCACGATCAACGCGATGATCGTGTACGACCGGAGGGTGGTGAGCGTGTTGTAGTTGACCGCCGCCTCGATCTGGCTGAGCTCGGCCACGCTCGAGAACCCCTGGAACTGACGATTCTGGTCGTAGACCTTGGCCAGTTGCGCGGTCACCGGTGTCGGCGAGGTGGTGCGGGCGAGCGCGAAATAGATCACCCCGAGGGTCACGGCGGCCAGCCCGAACAGCACCATCGAATAGATGGCGGTCAGCCGGAACCGGAGTGACCGGAACACCTCGGGGCGATTCACGGGGTGACCTCCCGCAGGCGGTAGCCGCGCCCGACGACGGTCTCGATCGAGCCCTCGCCGAGCTTGCGGCGCAGCGTGCCGACCGTGACCCGGACGGTCTGGGTGAACGGGTCGGCGTTCGCGTCCCAGACGTGCTCGAGCAGCTCCTCGCTGGAGACCACATGCCCGGGCCTGGTCATCAGATACTCCAGGACGCCGAACTCCTTGGGGGTGAGCGACAGCGGCCGGTCGGCCACGCTGACCGTGTGCCGGGCGGCGTCGAGCACGATGTCGCCCACGGTGAGTCTCGCCGACCCGCCGCCGATGTCACGGCGCAGCAGCGCCCGCACCCGGGCCAGCAACTCGGCCAGGTGGAACGGCTTGACCAGGTAGTCGTCGGCCCCGTCGTCGAGCCCGCGCACCCGGTCGTCGAGCCCGCCGCGCGCGGTGAGCATGAGCACCCGCGGGTCGGCGTCGCCGGGGGTGGGCAGCTCGCCGGTGCGCAGCGAGCGGCACAGGTCGAACCCGCTGCCGTCGGGCAGGTTCACGTCGAGCAGCATCAGATCGTACTCGTTGACGGTCAGCCGGTCGTAGGCCTGGGCGACGTCGAGCGCGACGTCGACCGCATACCCGGTGCGGGCGAGCCCGACGCGCAGGCCCTCCGCCAGATCCTCTTCGTCCTCAACCACGAGCAGCCGCATCCTTCGACTATCCACGCGCGATGAGGGAATCGGCGACCTGGCGGGCCCGTTCGATCGGCACCGCGAAGCCGATCCCGATCGAACCGCCGCCCTCGAGGGTCGCGATGGCGGTGTTCACCCCGATGACCTCGCCGCGGGCGTTGACGAGCGGTCCGCCCGAGTTGCCGGGGTTGATCGAGGCATCCGTCTGCACCGCCGTCTGACGGGAGGACCCACCCAGACGTACGGGCCGGTCCAGCGCACTGACGATGCCGGCGGTGACGGTGCCGCTCAGCCCGAGCGGCGAGCCCACGGCCAGCACCGGCTCGCCGACCCGGGTCGCGCGGGGGTCGGCCAGCGCGAGCCGGTCGAGGGCGGCCGCGTCGTCGACCCGCAGGACGGCGATGTCGTTGCTCGGGTCGGTGCCGACCACCTCGGCGTTGAGGCGGCGGCCGTCCGCGCCGACCACGGTGATCGACCCCCGGGCCGAGGAGGAACCGGCCGTGACGACATGGTTGTTGGTGACGATGTGACCGCGGTCGTCGAAGACGAACCCGGAGCCGGAGCCACCGCCCGAGGCGGTGCGCACCTGCACCGACACGACGCCGGGCAGCACCCGGGCGGCCGCGCCGACCAGGTCCGACGGCACCCCGCCGAGCGGCGGCGGCGCGGCGGTGGCCGGCTCGGTGCCGTCGTCGTCCCGGCCGGCCGCGTAGCCGGCCGCTCCCCCGGCACCGGCCGACAGGCCGATGACGGCGAGAGCGGCGAGAGCGGCGGCCGGCAGACGACGGCCCCGGTGACCCGCGGCGGGCGCCGCGGTGGTGGTCCGGCCCGGCTCCGGCGCGGAGGCCCAGTCGGGCGAGTGGAACTGCGGGCCACGAGGCGTCCCAAGTCCGGACATGGCGTTCCCTTCGGATCGCGGCCCGCTGAGCAGGCCGGGGTTGGGGCGGGAGCAGGCGGGGTGGGGGCGGGAGCAGGTCAGGGAAGGCGGGCGAACCAGAACATCGACGCCAGCGCCGCGAGCAGCGCCAGGCCGAGCCCGATGCCGATGAAGCGCGCGGACACGTCCCGCACCTCGGTCTGGTAGCCCACCGAGGAACCGATGTCGGCGTACGCGGTCCGCAGCTCCTCGGTGTTGGCGGCCTCGAAGTAGCGCCCACCGGTGGCGTCGGCCACCGACCGCAGCGTCTCGCCGTCGACCGGCACCTGCTGGCCGTCGCCGATGGTGCCGCTCGCGGTGCCGAACGAGATGGTGTCGACGGGCACGCCCAGCTCGGACGCCATCCGGGCCGCCTCGGCCGGGTCCTGACCGGAGGTGTTGGCGCCGTCCGACAACACGATCACGCGGGCCGGTGGCACGTCCTCGTCGGCCGCCGGGTCGACCGAGCGGATCTGCTCGAGGGCCGAGGCGATCGCGTCGCCGATGGCCGTGCCCGCCTGACCGGCCGCGCCGTCGGCGAGCCGGTCGATGCCGCTGCCGAGTTGCGCCCGGTCGGTGCCCGGGGGCACGAAGACCGACGCCTGCCCGGCGAAGCCGACCAGCCCGACGTTGAACTTGTCGGGCAGGTCCTCGACGAAGCCGCGGGCCGCCTCCTTGGCCGCGCTGAGCCGGTCCGGCGCGACGTCGTCGGCCAGCATCGACCGCGAGACGTCGACCGCCACCAGGACGGTGGCCCGCTCGCGCGGCACCCGGACCTCGGCCTGGGGCTGGGCGAACCCGACAACCAGCAGGCCGAGCATGGCCAGGAACAGCGAGGCGGGCAGGTGCCGGCGCCAGCCCGGACGGCGCGGGGCCACCCGGTCGAGCAGTTTGAGGTTGGTGAAACGGACGGCGTACTTGCTGCGGCGGCGCTGGGCGACGACGTAGGCCACGACGAGCGCGACCACACCGAGCAGCAGCCACAGCCGTTCCGGGGAAAGCCAGGTCATGTCTGATTCCTTCGGGGATTCGCCGCGGCCCGGCTGAGCCGCCGCCGGGAATGCACGTGGCGCACGATGTCGGCGACCCAGTCGCGGTCGGTCCGCAGGGGAAGGTGGGCGGCGCCGGCCCGCTTGATGCCCTGCGCGATAGTCGCCTGCTGCTGCGCGGCCGCGGCCGCATACCGTTCGCGCAGGCGCCGGCTCGCGGTCGGCACGTCCCGGCGGCGACCGGTCTCGGGGTCGACCAGCGTCAGCAGGCCGACGTCCGGCAGCTCCTGCTCGCGCGGGTCGCCGACCTGCACGGCGAGCACCTGGTGGCGGGCGGCGAGCCGGCGCAGCGGCTCCTCCCACGCGGGTGCGGCCGGGCCGAGGCCGTCCTCGTCGAGCCCGTCGAGGAAGTCGGAGACCACCACGACCAGGCCGGAGCGCGGGGTCTGCCGGTGCAGCGCCTCGATGCCCGGGCCCAGGCCGGCCTCGTGCTGGTTGCGGGGCGCGAGCATCATCGCCCGCAGCAGCGAGAGCAGGGCGGTCCGGCCACCGCGGGCCGGGAACCGCCGAACCCCCTCGCCGGTCAGCAGGTGGGCGCCGAGCCGATTGCCGTTGCCGAGGGTGAGGAAACCGACCGCCGCCACCGCGGCGATGGCCAGCTCGCGCTTCTCGAGCTCGGCCGTGCCGAAATCCATGCTGGCGCTGGCGTCGACCAGCACGTGGGTGCCGAGCTCGCGGTCGGCGTCCATGGTCCGCACGTGCGGCACGGTGGTGCGGGCGGTGACCGACCAGTCCATCCGGCGCACCTCGTCCTCGCCGGGGCGATACTCCCGGCTGCCGGCCGGCTCGCTGCCGATGCCGGGCAACAGGCCGAGGTACGAGCCGTGGAGCAGCCCGTCGAGCCGGCGCGTGATCATCAGCTCGAGCCGTCGCAGCCGCCGCTCCGGGACCAGCTCGGCCAGGAAGCCGCCCTCGTTCATGCGGCCACCCCGAGCCCCAGGCCGGGCCCGTGGTCCTCCTGCGCGGGAGAGATCAACGGCAGCGGTACGGCGTCGAGGATGCGCCGGACGATGTCCTCGGCGCGCACGTCGTCGGCCACCGCGTCGAACGAGAGCACCAGCCGATGCGCGAGCACGTCCGGGGCGATCTCCAGCAGGTCGGCCGGCAGCACGTAATCGCGGCCGCGCAGCAGGGCGAGCGCCCGGCCGGCGGCGACCAGGCCCAGCGTGGCGCGCGGGCTGGCTCCGTACGACAGCTGAGCCGCGACCTCGGGGAGCCCGAACCGCTCGGGTTCCCGCGTGGCCAGCACCAGCCGCACGACGTATTCGGCCAGCGCGTGATGAACGAAAACCTCGCGGGCCCGGCCCTGCAACTCGTGCAGGACCATCGGGTCGAGGACCCGCTGGGCGACCGGCCGTGTGCCGCCCATCCGGTAGAGGATGCCCAACTCCTCCTGCTCGGTGGGATAGCCGACCACGACCCGCATGAGGAAGCGGTCCCGCTGCGCCTCCGGCAGCTGGTAGACACCTTCGCTCTCGATCGGGTTCTGGGTGGCCAGCACCAGGAACGGCCGGGGTACGGGATAGCTGCGCCCGCCGAGCGAGGCGTGCCCCTCGGCCATCACCTCGAGCAGGGCCGACTGCACCTTGGCCGGCGCCCGGTTGATCTCGTCGGCCAGCACGATGTTGGCCATGATCGGCCCGAGCTCGACGTCGAAGCTCTCCTTGCCGGCGCGGTAGATGCGGGTGCCGAGGATGTCCGACGGCACCAGGTCGGGGGTGAACTGGATGCGGTTGAAGGAGCCGCCGACCGCGACGGCGAGGGTCTCGGCGGCCAGCGTCTTGGCGACGCCGGGAACACCCTCGAGAAGGCAGTGCCCGCCGGCGATCAGAGCGGTCATCAGGCGCTCGACGAGCCGGTCCTGTCCGACGATCACCTTCTTGACCTCGAACAGGGTCCGCTCGAGCCGGCGGTCCGTAACGTCATCTGTCATGCGTTGATGACACCAACCGGCACCGAAAACCAACCGAAGGCGAAACTGTGGATAACCTGGCCGCATGACATATCCCCCGCCTCGCTACCACGGGATCACCGGAGAAGTCAGCGCCACCTACCGGCCGAAGGACACCCCGGCCGAGTTCGTCTATCCGAACGGGACGAAGGTCTCCTACCTGTCGACCGGTGACTCGACCGGCGGGCTCTTCGGGCTCTACCGCTGGGAGTGCGGCCCCGGCGTGACCGGCCCCGACCCGCATTTCCACCGCTCGATCGCCGAGTCGTTCTATATCTTGAGCGGCAGCATGCGCATCCACAACGGCAAGGAATGGATCACGACCGAGCCCGGCGACTACGTCCACGTCCCGATCGGCGGCATCCACGGGTTCAAGAACGAGTCCGGCGCGCCGGCCTCGATGCTGCTGCACTTCTCGCCGGGGGCGCCGCGTGAGGCCTACTTCGAGGGGCTCGTCGGGATCGCGCGGATGAGCGAGGAGGAACGGGCCGAGTTCTACGCCAAGCACGACAACCTCTGGCTCGACGGCAGGCACTGACCGCTAAGGGTTGACCCCCGGCTGCCGATCATCCGTACGACAGATGTCGGGCGAGCGTGCCGGAAGGTCAGGATGCGAGACAGTGCCAGGGATGGCGCCGGCGAGGAGGGCTTCACCCTCATCGAGGTGCTGGTCGCACTGGCGATCCTGTCTGTCACCCTGGCCGCCAGCACGCCGTTCTTCGTCGGCAGCCTGGCCCACGTCAACAAGCAGCGGACCCGGCAGGCGGCGATCCAGCTCGCCAACACCGCGATGGAGCAGGTGCGCGGGCTCAAGGGCAGCTCACTGCTGAGCGGGCACGGCCTGCAGGCCGGCAAGGACCAGTTCGCCGCCGCGCCGGCCGTCGTCCAGCCCTATCTGGCGACGATGCAGGTCGGCCAGGACGAGGACAGCGCGGTGGCGCCCACCGACGGCGTCGACGCCCCCATCTCCACCGCGGCCCAGCGGATGACCGTGGAGGGCACCCCGTACACCCGGATGATCTACATCGGCGCGTGCGAGGTCTACCTGACCGGATCCGGCGAGTGCGTCTATCCGCTGGGCAAGGTCCTGGAGCCGGCCGACAAGACCAAGATCCTCAAGTTCTTCCGGGCCGTCGTGCTGGTCACCTGGCCCGACAAGACCTGCGAGACGACCGCCGGCAATCCCCCGAACACCTGCCTCTACGTCACCTCGACGCTGGTCTCGCGGGCGCCGGAGCCCAACTTCGACCTGCACCGGCCGTCGCCGACGGTCCTCACCACGTCGCTCACCTTCTATCGGGACGTCCTGACCGCTCAGCCGCTGGAGGCGCGCGGCGGTCAGCTGCCCAACACCTGGACCGTCGGCAAGCTCCCGGCCGGCCTCTCGATGACCCCGGGCGGCATGATCAACGGAACCCCGACCACGGCCGGAACCACCGTGACGACGACGACGGTCACGGACAAGCTGAACCGCACCGACACCGAGCCGATCACTTTCTTCGTGGTGCTGCCGCCCACGCTGACGATGCCCGGCAACGCTGTCAACCACGTCGGGGAAGCGGTCAGCCTGCAGGCCACGGCGGCCAACGGCGTCGGCCCGTACGTCTACAGCGCCGTCACCACCACGGGCGCCTCGACCCTGGCCCCGGGCCTCACCGTGAACCCGGCGACCGGCGCGATCACCGGCACGGTCACCACCCCCGGCACCTTCGTCTCCACGGTCACCGCCACCGATCAGAACGGCGTCGCGGGCACCGGCACCTACACCCACGTGGTGCGCCCCGCCGTCACCCTGGCCCCGCTGTCCGACCAGGCGATCGACCTGGATGCAAAGCTCACGCTGACCGCGGCCGGCGCGGGCGGCGACGGCAACTACACCTACAGCGCCACCGGACTGCCGGCCGGCGTGTCGATCAACAAGAACACCGGCGCCATCAACGACAAGGTCCGAGTGTCGGGTCGTTTCCTGCCCACGATCACCGTCACCGACGGTCTCGGGGGCACCGGGGGCAGCGCGAGCCAGCAGATCGTGCTCATCGTCAACACCACCAGCTCGCTGATCTTCACGGCACCGGCGCTGGCCGCACCCGATCAGACGACCGCCGCGAGCACAGCCGTTTCGCTGCCGCTGACCACCAACGGCACGCTGCTCGGCCTGAACCCCGTGGTGACCGTCACCGGACTGCCGCCCGGCATCACCTACAACGCCCTGGCCAAAGCCTTCACCGGTACGCCGACCACCGTCGGCACCTACTCGGTCACCGCCACGGCAACCGCTGTCACCTCCACCAGCGTCCTCACCTTCGTCTGGACGGTCACATGACCCCCGGGGACGACCGCCGGAGCCGCGATGACAGTGGTTTCACCCTGATCGAGCTGCTGGTCGGCATGGGGCTGATGGCGGTGGTGCTGGTCATCGTGCTCAGCGGGCTGGTCGAGGTCTACTCCAACGTCAACCGGGCCGACACCCTCGGCGTCGCCCGCGACCAGCTGAGCAACAGCTTCCGCCGGCTGGACAAGGAGCTGCGGTACGCCAGCTGGCTCTCCGTCCCGGGCCAGGTGAGCGGCGCGTGGTACATGGAGTACGCCACCGCCGGGGGCTGCCGCCAGCTCGTCCTCAAGAACGGCGTGCTGACCGAGACGAGCTGGACCCTGCCGGGGACCACGCCGGGAACGCCCACGACGCTCGGCACCGACCTGACCCCGACCGGCACCATCGCACCCTTCACCGTCTACCTGGCCAACTCGCTGCCGTACGCGTCGGCCAGCCCGGGGACCGCCGGCGTGGGCAACGATTACCAGCTCGCGCACAGCCAGGTCCGGCTCCGGGTCACCGGCCAGGTCGGCACCACCAAGCTGCCGCTCGACGTGCTCTTCACCGCCCAGAACACCAACGCCAGCAACGTGTTCGCCGACAACGGCAAGCTGACCGAGAACGACTGCAGCAAGGCGAGGCCAACCTGATGATGCGCGTGCGGCTCCGTGAAGAGGGCGGCTCGATGCCGATGGCGATGCTCGTGGTCACCGTCGTGCTGTCACTGTCGGCGCTGATGGTCCCGCTGGTCCTGCGCCAGATCAAGTCGACCCAGAACCTCGCCCAGCGCAACACCGCGCTCAATGCCGCCCAGGCCGGCATGGACGTGATGATGGCCCGCGTCCGGGCCGCCGCCGACCAGGACACCCAGAGCGGCTATCTGGAGAACCTGCCGCCGTGCACACTCACCGGGGACGCCGGGGTCGGCTCGATCAACGACCGGCTGACGTACACGGTGACCCTCACATACCGCGACCAGGACGGCCTCGACATCCCGTGCCCGGTCTCCGATGTGCCGACCACCGCGATCGTCACCTCGGTCGGGGTCGGCGGCCCGACCGAGCGGACCCTGACCGCCACCTACGTCTTCTCCACCAGCAACACCAACATCCCCGGCGGTCAGATCCGGATCGCCAGTTCCAGCCTCGGCAACCAGTGCATGGACTCCGGGTCGAGCAAGGCTCCCAAGGCCGACAGCCCGGTCCAGATGGCCCCCTGCGACGGCAGCAGCCGCCAGCAGTTCGGCTACACGGCGGACCTGTATCTCAAGCTGATCAACTCGGAGTCCTCGGACGCGTCGTCGGGCATGTGCCTGTGGGCCAGCGATGCCCGCAAGGCCGGCACCGCCCTGGTCTTCCGGGCCTGCCCGGCGGTCCGAACCACCACCTTCCAGTGGGCTCTGGACGGCACCTCGCAGTTCCACTCCACCACCACGGCCAGCAAGTCGGACAGCGGTTCCTGCGTCAACGTGGCGGCCCCCGGCTCGACGACGAACCGCAGCGTGGTCCTCGGCACCTGCTCCAGCAAGGACACCACGACCATCTGGCGTTCGGCGACCGGCGTCGGCGCGGGCATGGCCGGCGACAGCACCAACCAGCTGGTCAACTACGCCCAGTTCAGCCGGTGCCTCGACGTCACCAACAAGTCGATGGGCTCGTTGTACATGATCGCCTGGTTCTGCAAGCAGGACCCCGGTGGCGTCGTCGACTTCAACCAGCAGTGGGTCCACCCGACACCGGTCATCCCGAACATCACCGCGACCGGGCCGATCATCGTCAACAACAGCACCCCCACCAGCAACAGCAAGAACGGCGCGGCCGGCAGCAACTACTGCCTCAAGTCGCCCGGCATCGTCACGTCGACGTCCTGGGTGACGGTCGTGAGCTGCCCGACCGTCGCGGTCCAGGCCCAGCAGAACCTGACGTGGACCGTCTACCACGACACCGGCGACTACGGCACGAGCTACCGGATCAAGGACTACAAGGGCTACTGCCTAGCCCCCACCAACCAGGCCAGCGGCGTCGCCAACGACTTCCACAGCGACGGCACCAGCAAGGTCAAGGTCTCGGTCTGCAACACGTCCGAGCTGCAGAAGTGGAACGCGCCGGCCAACATCAGCCAGCCGACGCCCCTGACCGACCTCGACGAGAAGTAGGCCCGGCGCCAGGCTCGGCGCGCAGCGGCCCGTGCTCCGATCGCGGAAGATCACGTCCGATCCCCGCCAGACAAGGGATCCGGCCTGGCGCAGGCTCTCTGTCATGAACAACGCACTCGAGGGCAAGGTGGCGCTGGTAACCGGCGGAGGCCGTGGCATCGGCGCCGCCGTGGCCCTACGTCTGGCCGAGGAAGGCGCCGATGTGGCGCTGACGTTCCACCAGAATCAGCAGCGCGCCGAGGAGACGGCGGATCAGATCAAGGCCGCCGGGCGGCGGGCGATCGTCGTTCAGGCGGACAGCGCCGACGCGGCCGCGGTCCTCGCCGCGGTCGACCGGGCCGCCGGCGAACTCGGCCGGTTGGACATCCTGGTCAACAATGCCGGCGCCTTCCTGCTCGGACCGATCGAGGACCTGAGCCCGCAGGACTTCGAGCACACCGTCGCGGTCAACATCCGGGCGCCGTTCGTCGCCTCACAGGCCGCGGTGCGCCACATGTCGGCCGGTGGGCGGATCATCAATATCGGCAGCAACGTGGCCGAGCGAGCGGTCTTCCCCGGCTTCTCCCTGTACGCGCTGAGCAAGACCGCCCTGACCGGCCTGACCAAGGCGCTCGGACGGGAGCTCGGCGCCCGGGCCATCACCGTGAATCTGGTGAACCCGGGTCCCACGGACACCGAGTTGAACCCGGCCGACGGCCCGAACGCCGCCCCGATCACCGGGTTCACCGCGCTCGGCCATTTCGCGGCACCAGCCGACATAGCCGCCGCGGTGACGTTCCTGGCCGGCCCCGGCGCCCGTTACATCACCGGCGCCACAGTCAACGTCGACGGCGGCTTCACCATCTGATCGAAGCCGGGCTATCCGGTGAAGCGGGACCAGGTGAACCCGGGGCCGCGTAATCCTCGAAGTGCCGACCGGTGCCGGGCTCCGACGTGCACCTCGACCTCGTCGCCGTCGACCGCGACCACGGCGAGAAAGCCGTCAGCGCCGACGTAGTGGAAGGTCTGGTCCGTCGGCCAGCGGGCCGGTCGCAACGACACCCGGCGCAACCGGCCGACGAACTTCCGCGCCCCGGCCCGGTCCAGATGAGCGAACCCGCCGTACGGGGCCGCGTAAGCCTGCTCGGTGAGGACGACCTGCAGCAGGAAGGCGCTCAGGCGTTCCCGTTCCGGGATCAGATCATCGGCACGGCCGGAGTACCAGACGCGGGGGTCGTCCCCGACGGAGTCCATGAGAAGCGAGAACCCTCCCTGACCCTCCGTTCCGAACTCCACCAGGCCGGTTTCCGGGTCTGGTCGCAGCGCACCGGGAAGGTGGATGTGGTTCTGGCGGCCGAGGACCTCCGGCCGGCCCGCAGCCGCACGGTACAGCTCCCTCAATGCCGCGGGCACCGCAACCGGCGCGGCCTCGACGCCGGTGGTGATCTGCGGGACATCGGCGAACCAGGTATCGACGAATGCCCGCAGCGCCCCGGCCGGATCCGCCGGCACCAGATCGAGCCAGGTCAGGCTGGGTGCGGGCGAGCCGGCAGTCGGACGGACCTGGTCCAGCAACGGGAACGGCATCCGCTCACGCAGCGACAGGCGGGCCCGGGTCAGCCGGGCCGGGGCTGTCGCGTGCGTGCGGGTGGATCCCCGCATGCCCACGTGCAGCGGGCCGAGCGCCACACACCCATGGGCGAGGCGGGCGAACCCCCATACGACAAACCCCTGGGCCGGCCCCGCATCGAACCAGTTTTCGACGACCTCGGGAAACGGCGCGTGCAGGGCCACCGTCTCGAAATCCGATACCCCCGTGTCATCCGGCCGGTCGCCGGGCTCGATCACCAGGACCAGATCGGTGGACCCCACCGCGTACGTGACCGCGGGCGTACGCACCACGATGGCGTCCGCGCCGGCCCGCGCGAGTGCGGACTCCTCGGTGACAACCGCCCACGGATCGGCCATCGGGTCACCTTAGTGGGCTGGAATCACGTGCTCTTCTCTTCCCTTGATCGGTCTTCGGTTCCTGCCAGACCAGGACGACGACCACAACGGCCAGGAAGACGGTGGCGAGCGCGACCGGAACGGGAAAGAGCGGGTCGATGAGGACGAACGCCGCTCCGGCCGGGACCACGACATTGACGATGCGATTGGCTTCCGGGCGGATGGCGAGCAACCACACACCGAGGATGAAGACGGCGATGGGAACGGTGTAGGCGAAGGAGGCGCCGGGTGGGTGCAGTTCGCTCCGGCCGGTGATGACGTCGATCTCGACTTCGATTCCGGCGGAGAGGGCACCGGCGGCGGCGAAGACGAAATAGTGACCGTAACCGTAGGTGAGAGCTCTTCCCAGCCCGTCGGTCGCGGCCCGATGCGGTATCCAGAAATAGATCCACCACAGCGCCGCGGTGACGGTCAGGGTGAGCGCGGCGATCGCGATGAGCGGACCGAGGGAATCTGCTTCGTGCAGGGCTTCGATGATGGCGTTCGCGGAGGCGAGCAAGCTCTCGCCCAGCACGATGAGGGTGAAGAGTCCGTGTCGCTCGGCCAGGTGGTGCGGGTGCCAGCGGGTGCCACCACGACGCTCGGCGACGACCGGCACGGCGAGCTCAGCGGCTATGAGGACTATCAGCGTGAAGGGCAGGGCGGCGGCCGGCAGCACCAGGCCGGCCAGCCAGAGAGCCTGAACGACCGTGACGCCTGCCGCGTAGGTGACGGCGACGCGGCGGGTGCTGCCGGGCGGCCGTGCGGCGCGCAACCACTGCGCGACGACCGCCAGCCGCATGAGCACGTACCCGAGGACGATGACGGAGAAGTCGTGCTCCTCGAAGGCGGCTTCGATGCCGGACGCGAGGATGAGGACGCCACCCATCTGCACGAAGGTGATCAGCCGGTAGAGCCAGTCGCCGGTGTCGAACGAGGTGGCGAACCAGGTGAAGTTCACCCAGGCCCACCAGATCCCGAAGAACACGACGGCGTAGACGAGCACGCCGTTGAGGACATGCGCCTCGGTGAGCTGATGGTGGAGCTGAACCGAAGCGGTGCTGACCGCGACGACGAACACCAGGTCGAAGAACAGCTCGAGGTTCGACGCCGTCCGACCGGGCTCCCCCGGGTCACGGGGCCGCATGGGCACGAGCCGGAAGCGAGGTGCGGATGGTGCCGTCATGTGTCCTTACCCTGAGGTCGCTGAGTGCCCGGAGGGTCGACGCCGGCAGGCGCAACCGCCAGGCGACGAAAACATGTGTTCCCACCACAGGGTCAACATGAGCTCGCCAGGCGACTGGCAACAAACGCCGTCGACATCCGAGCCACCCGAGATCGTCGGCGTCTCACATCGTCAGGGGGCCGCCCTCGACGCCGTAGAACCAGTGGTGGCCGGCGTCCGGCACAGGGGGCAGGTCGTCGTGGATCAGGTGGTTCATCGCTTCGGCCAGGTCGGCGACCACCGCGCCGTCGACGTACTCCTCGAAGCGCAGGGCGAACGGCTCGTTGCCGGCCACATACCTGGTCTCGGCCTCGGTCCGGGTCAGGATGCCGCGCTCGCGCAGACGGCGGCCGGCCTCGGCGATCATCCGATGGACGAAGTCGCGCTGCGGCGGTGACCACCGGTCGTCGTCGAGGGCCAGGGTCCATGACGCGCCGACCTGAGCGTGGGCGCGCAGACTTTCGAGCACTTCGCCGACACCCTCGGGCTGCGACATCCCGGCGGCCCCGTCGATCGCTTCCAGGATGAGAATGCCGAAGCTGACGTCGTAAGCCCAGAGGAAGCGATCTCCGAAGCTGACCGGAACAGTCTTGCTCATGCCTGGATCACGCACCCGACCGGCCGAGGAGGTCCCAGCGGTTTCCGGCTATGTCGAGGAAGACCGCGACCCGGCCGTAGGGCTCGGTACGCGGGGCCCGGACGAACGTGACACCGGCGTCGGTCATGCGCCGGTACGAGGCGTCGAAGTCGTCGACGTGGAGGAAGAATCCGACCCGGCCGGCGGCCTGATCGCCGATGGCCGCTTCCTGGTGTTCTCCGTCGGCGCGGGCCAGGAGAAGGCCGGTCTGCGCGCCGGGCGGGCGCACCACCACCCACCGCTTCGGCCGTCCGTCGTTGGTCAGCGACGGCGAGTCCTCCACCAGGTCGAAGCCGAGCACGTCGGTGAAGAAGGCGATCGCCGGGTCGTAGTCCTCGACGATCACCGCCACCAAGTCGATTCGCATCCCCGGCATCGTACGGACGCGGGCCCCGGTCAGCGGGTCGCGTGGGTCATCTCGGGGGCGTGGCGCAGCCAGGTGCCCTTGCCCCGACGTTTCGCGGTGTACATGGCCAGGTCGGCGTCTCGCAGCAGCGTGCTCACGTCGGCGCCGGGGGTGGCTGTGGCCACGCCGATGCTGGCCGCGGCCCGCACCGGGACGCCGTCGATCAGTTCGGGCACGGTCAGGGCGGCCAGGATGCGCTCGGCCGTGTGCGAGGCCTCGGTGGCCGGGCAGTCCGGCAGCAGCACCGCGAACTCGTCGCCGCCCAGGCGGGCCGGGACGTCGGCGGCGCGGATGGCGCCTCGCAGGCGGTCGGCCACGGCCATCAGCAGCGTGTCGCCGGCCGCGTGGCCCATCGTGTCGTTGACGGACTTGAAGCCGTCCAGGTCGACCAGCAGCACCGACACCCGGGCGCCGGGCGCGGCCAGCGCCTGGGCGACCTGGTCGTGGAAGTGGGTGCGGTTGGCCAGGCCGGTCAGGCCGTCGAAGTGGGCCTGGTGCCGCAGCCGGATCTCGTGCTCGCGCAGGCGATCGATGAGCGCGCTGTTGTCGTGGAACGCCACCAGCTGCCGCACGGCGACGAGAGCGCAGATCAGCACCAGCCCGGCCACCACCCCCCACAGCCGGGTGGTCACGCCGGCCGGCAGCACCACGATCAGCGCGCCGAAGGCGACCACCATGGCCCCGTACGGCAAAAGGCTGTAGGGCTTGCGGCGGCGCTGGCCGAAGGCGGTGGTGCGGTCCCGGCCGGCCAGGAAGAGCTGGATGCGCGGACCGATATTGATCAGCAGGGTCGGCAGGAAGCGGACGAGGTAGACCACCGCGGGCACCGCGACGGCCGAGCCGGGTGCGAGCACCAGGCCGATGCTCATCACCACGGCCGAGCACACCATCGGGATGGCGGCCGCCCTGTGCATCGGCGCGTTGCCGCTGAGGATCATCTTGACCGCGGCGAAGGCGGCCGTGATGCTCACCCCGGTCGCGGCGATGACGGCCAACAGGTGCGGGCGGGAGTAGGTGCCGGGCGTCGCCAGCAGGCACCACGCGACCACGCCGCCGGCGGCCAGGACGGTCGCCGAGTCGAGCCAGAAGCCGAGGCGCTCGCGACCCGATCTCGTCGGGTGCGGGTGGGCCAGCATCGCCACGACCACCGCGGTCAGCCCGATGCCGAAGCAGACCGTCTGCACCGCGCCGCCGGTGGTCGTCCAGGTCCCCGGGGTGAAGGACACGATGCTCTGCCAGGTGTCGCCGACCACGAACAGGCCGCCGACCGCCATCAGGACCAGCCAGAACCGCCGGATCGGACCGGTCGCCAGCCGGGCCACCCGCCACGAGCAGATCGCCAGCATCAGGTCCATCGGCGGCTGGAACGCCCAGAACACCCTCACCTGCCAGACCGGGTGCCCGTCGAGCGCGAAGAACAGGATCGTCGCGAGGGCCGTCCAGCCCAGGAACGCGAGCAGGAGGGGGTCGCGACGCAGCCTGGCTCCGGCGGTCACGGGTTCGGCCACGCGGGCCTCCCCTCCGGTCGATACGGGCCAGGGCGGCCCCTGGTGCTCCGTATCGACTGCGCGGTCGCGGCCTTGAGGAATCGGCCGCGCCGGCGACGCGGGTCACGCCGGGTCGGCCCGGGATGGAGTACGAGCCATGACCGCGCCGCACCGAAGCGGTGCCCCCGATCCGCGCCCTACCGCCGCGAACGACTCCACCCGCCGGTCGCGTTGCCTCACCCGCGTCGAACGGCCCGCAGCGCCAGCAACCCACCGATCCCCGGCACCACCGCCAGCAGCCGCGGCCGCACCCGCCCGGTCGCCGCCACGGCCGCCCCGATCACCACCAGATAGGCGCATCCGTGCAGCGGCCCCAGCAGTGTGGCCACCCACGGCACGTGCACGGTGGCGAGATTCCCCAGCAGCACCAGCAGCGAGATCAGCTCGACCCGGGCCGCCACCCGCAGCATCAGCATCGCGCTCACGCCCCCGTCGTCGATCCCGGCCGGACGATCATCAGCACGACGACCGTGGCCCACAGCAGGTTGAACACGCCCGACACCATGCCGAGCCGTCCGGCGTCCGCGGTGTCCCGCGACCACATCGCCGAGGCCTGCGCCGGCAGGATCGCGAACGCCAGGACCACTCCGGCCAGGACGGTCAGCACGATCGAGACAAGCAGCCAGGCGTCGGTCAGCACACCCAGCGACGCGCCGGTGGCCAGCCCGAGCACGGGAACGGCCAGGCCGGCCACCGCGTAGACCCGGCTGATCCGGTGCAGGGTCCGCATCTGGTCGAGGTCGCCGCGCCGGACGGCGGCCGGGAACATGCTGGCCGCGACGGTCACCGGGCCGATGGCCACGATCGCCGCCAGGACATGCAGGGAGAGAAGCACTTTTGTCACGGTCACCGACCGTATGGGCGGGCCCGATGATCCGGAAGTGGCTCGAATGCCACAGTGCAACGGATTCTCGCCATAGACTCACCGGCATGCATCAGGTCGCCGTGCTCGCCCTCGACAACGTCGTCGCCTTCGACCTGGCCACACCGCTCGAGGTGTTCGACCGGGTGCGCCGGCCCGACGGCTCCCGGCCCTACGACGTACGGGTGTGTGCCCCTCAGCCGCAGATCAGCGCGCGCTCCTTCACCGTGCAGGCCGATCATGGCTTGGAGGCGCTGGACACCGCCGACACGATCATGGTGCCCGGCTGCCACGACATCACCACCGCCGTACCGCCGGACGTGGTGACCGCACTCCGGACGGCCGCGACTCGCGGCACCCGGATCGCCTCGATCTGCGCCGGCGCGTTCGTCCTGGCCGCCACCGGCCTGCTCGACGGCCGCCGGGCCACCACCCATTGGCTCGCCGCCGACGACTTCCGCGCCCGCTTCCCGGCGGTCGAGCTCGACCCCGGCGTGCTCTACGTCGACGAGGGCCAGTTCCTGACCTCGGCCGGCGCCGCCGCCGGACTCGACCTCTGCCTGCACCTGGTGCGCCGCGACCACGGGTCGGCGGTGGCCGCGCAGGCCGCCCGCCTGTCGGTGATGCCGCTGGAACGCCAGGGCGGTCAGGCCCAGTTCATCGTGACCGAGCAGCCGCCGGCGCCCCGCGGTTCCGAGCTGGAGCCGCTGCTGCGCTGGCTCGACGACAACGCGGGCGACGACCTCACCCTGGAGGGCATCGCGGCACGTGCGGGCATGAGCACCCGCACGCTCAACCGGCGCTTCCGCGAGCAGACCGGCACCACTCCGCTGCAGTGGCTGCACCTGGCCCGGATCCGCCACGCCCAGCACCTGCTCGAGACCACGGCGCAACCGGTCGACCGGATCGGCACCCAGGTCGGCTTCGGCTCCCCCACCGCGTTCCGCGACCGCTTCAAGCGCATCGTCGGCACCAGCCCGCACAGCTACCGCCGCAGCTTCCGCACCGACCGGCACCCATCACCACTACCGGCCGCCAGTTGAAGCGCAGACCGGCGACCGCCCGCACTACCGGCCGGCGGTCAGAGCGCAGACCAGCGACCGCCCACATGACCGGCCGGCGGTCAGAGCGCAGACCAGCGACCGCCCGCACTACCGGCCGGCAGTCAGAGCGCAAACCGGCGACCGCCCGCACTACCGGCCGGCGGTCAGGGCGCGGACTCCAGGATGGCCTCGCCGGCGATCTCGATCCGCACGCTCTTGCCGACCAGGAAGCCGCCGCTCTCCAGCAGCACGTTCCAGACCAGCCCGAAATCCTCGCGCTCGAAGTCGGCCGTGGCGCTGAACCCGAAGATGTCGCGATCGTAGGGGTCGCGGCGCGCCCCGCCGTATTCGACGTTGAGGTCGATCGGCCGGGTCACGTCCCGGATCGTCAGCAGCCCGTTGACGACGAATTTGCCGCTGGGCCGGGCGGCGGGCACGGCGGCCGCGTTGGGCCGGCGCGACAGCGGGTTGTTGCGCAGCCGGGCCCACAGGAAGATCTCGTCGTTGCTCTGCTGCCACTGGACGCCGGTGCTGCGGAAGGAGATCACCGGATAGCGCTGCGCGTCGAGGAAGTCGGGGCTCGACAGGTGCGTGTCACGGTCGGCGTTGTGCGTGGTGAGGCTGGTGGTGTCGATCGTGGCCGTCACCGACGAGCGCATCGGGTCCTCGGCCACGACGATGGTGGCGTTGCCCCGGGAGAACTCGCCGCGGACCGGGCTGACCATCATGTGCTGGGCCAGGAATCCGAGCCGTTTGTGGGCGTCGTCCAATTTGTACACACCGGGTTCGGGAATGGTCAGGCCGTTCCACTCCCGGATCGGTCGGTCGACCATAGTTACGCTTCACCCCTCGGCCATGTCCACTCGGATGCATTCTCCGAATTCAACGGATCTTAGGCGCAGAAAACGCAGCGTGGCGGCCCGCCCGGCCACGCTCGGTGCGGACCGGCAGGTCAGTGGCCTGGGACACTGTACCGATAATGCGCAGTTGACCGATTTATACGGCGACCGCGATCACATTTCTCAGATACTGGTTACGCAGAGTTTCGGTGAATGAAACAAAATGGCCCGAGTGAGACTCGCCACGCAATTATCGGATGCAACGAGCTATTTCGATGCCCGCATGACTTCGCCGGTGAGCTCGACCGACCGGAGACGGTCGTCCACGTCGGACGCGTGGTGGGCCGTGATGAGCTCGTCGGCCCCCGCCTCCTCGGCGAACTTCAGCAGATACTCCCGGACCTCGTCGGGCGTGCCCACGGCGGTGTACTTGGTCATGTTGGCCAGGCCCGCGCCGGCCGGGGAGACCAGGAAGGCGTCGATCTCGGCGTCGGTGAAGTTGGCGCCTCGCGCCCCTCGGGTGATCATCGCTCGAGTGCGGGCCCGGTAGGCCCGGGTGCGCTGGTCCTCCGCGGTCGCCGTGTCGCCGGCCGCGAACACGTTGACGCCGGCGATCACATAGGGCTCGGCCAGCTGCTCGGACGGGCTGAAGGTCTCGCGATAGACCGTGACGGCCTGGTGCAGCGCGTCGGGGGCGAAGTGCGAGGCGAACGCGTACGGCAGGCCCAGCTGCGCCGCGAGCTGGGCGCCGAACAGGGACGAGCCGAGGATGTAGAGCGGCACCGGCCCGTCGGGCCGGGGCACCGCCTGCACGCCGGGGATCCGGGTGTGACCGGTGAGGTAGCCGTTGAGCTCGAGCACATCCTGCGGGAACGAGTCGGCCGAGCTGTTGTCGCGGCGCAGGGCCAGCATCGTGTTCTGATCGGTGCCCGGCGCGCGGCCCAGGCCCAGATCGATGCGGCCCGGATAGAGCGTGGCCAGCGTGCCGAACTGCTCGGCGATCACCAGCGGCGAGTGGTTGGGCAGCATGATGCCGCCCGACCCGAGCCGGATGCGCTCGGTGTGGGCGGCCACGTAACCGATCACGACGCTGGTCGCCGACGAGGCGATGACCGGCATGTTGTGGTGCTCGGCATACCAGACCCGCTCGTAGCCCGTGCGCTCGGCGGCCCGGGCCAGCGCGACGCTGGCCTCGAAGCTCTCGCGCGCGGTCTGCCCGCTGCTGATGGGGGCGAGGTCCAGAACAGAGAGCGCGATCACCATGGATCGAACCTACTCCGCGGTCCTTACCGTGGCACTGTGCGCCGGAACACGTCGAGCAGGAACCATTCGTCCTCGTGGTGGACGACGCGCTCGAGTCCGGGCCGCGCCGCCAGCGCCTCGTGCACCTGGTGTCCGTCGTAGTTGCCGCCGGTGGCCCGGTCGCGGAAGTGCACCCCGACGATGTCGCCGCCGGGCTCCAGGCACTGCACCAGGCCGTCGAGCGTGGCCCGCAGATCGGCCTCGTCGAAGTAGTACAGCAGGTCACCCACGACGATCAGGTCGAACGTCCCGGCGGGCAGCTCGGCCGGGAGGTTGGCCCGCTCCACCCGTACGTGAGAAAGGTCTCGCAGCGCCTCGCGGGCCTGCTCGACGGCCGAGTCGACGGAGTCGACGGCCAGCACCTCGTCGCAGCGCGCGGCCAGCAGGCGGGTGAGCAGCCCGATCGAGGCGCCCGGCTCGTAGCACCGGCGGTAGTGCTCGCGGGGCAGGCTGGCCATGGTGACCGCGTACTTGCGCTGGTCGTGCCACTTGGTGGCCAGATCCCAGGGGTCGTCCTTGGCCAGGTAGAGCCCGGTGAAGTAATCCAGCGAGACAGTGTCCGCCGGCGGATGCGCGTCGTCGCGTGCTTCTGCCATGCGACGAGAACTTACCGGATCGCTTGGGAGCGGCTTCATCCTGCCGATGGGGGTTATGACGGGTTCCGCGCCGGATCGGCAGCTCGGAGGCAGAAAGGAAGGGCGTGATGCGTCTGCCTGCTCTCCGGCTGTGGTGGCTGATCGCCGCGACCCTGCTGATCGTCGTGGCCGCACCGGCGGCCGGCCCGCGCGGCGAGCTGATCCTCTACGGCCTGGCCGGGACCGGAGCGGTGACCGCCGTGCTGGTGGGAATCCGCGTCAACCGCCCGCCCCGCCCGGCCGCCTGGAGCTTGCTCGCTGTCGCGGCCGGACTCGGAGCGGCGGCCCCGGTGGCCTGGGCACTGGCCCCGGCCGTGCTGATCCGGCCCGGCATCACGCTCTACGACGCGCTCTTCCTGGCCTCCTATCCGACGCTGGCGGCCGGCCTGGCGCTGCTGGCCGAGCGCTCGGGCACCTCCCGCTGGGCCGGGCTCACCGAGACCGGCATCGTCCTGTGCACCGGCGTCGTGCTCGCGTGGGTGATGCTCTACGACCCGTACGTCGTCGACCGGGACCACCCGCTGTCGAGCCCCGCCGTGGTGGCGTACCCGTTCCTCGACGCTCTCGTGACCGGGCTGGCCATCCGGCTGATCGTCGTGCAGGCCCGGCTGACCCGTCCGCACCTGATCGTGCTGGCCGCCACGCTGCTGATGGTCGCCTCCGACGTGCGGTATTTCCTGCAGGTCACCCGGGACGAGCCGATCGAGGGCAACCTGCTGCTGAGCGTCGGCGCCTACCTCGGGGCCTACGTGCTCATCTCGATCGCCGCCCTGCACCCGGCCGGCCCGCACCAGGATCGGGCCGCGACCGTGAGCACGTGGCGGACGCTCGCGCTGCACATCGTGCTCGTCCTCGTCGGCCCGATCGCCACCGCATACGCCCTGCGCCGCGACGCTGCCCTGCACGAGCTCGACCCGGCCGACCTGATCGTGCCGCTGACCCTGACCGCCGTGGTCGCGGTGCTGCTCGTGGTGCGGATGGCGCTGGCCACCCGGCTGGCCGAGAAGCAGGCCGCCACCGTGGGCCGGTCGCTGACCGAGCAGGCGGCCCTGCAGGAGTCGATGCGCCAGATGGCGCTGCACGACGGTCTGACCGGCCTTCCTCATCGCGGTCTGCTCGAGGAGCAGCTCGCGCTGGTCTCGGCGGCCAGTGAGTGCCGTGGCGCGCTGCTGCTGCTCGACCTGGACGGCTTCAAGGACGTGAACGACCGGCTCGGCCACACGGTCGGCGACGAGCTGCTGCTCGCCGTGGCCGACCGGCTGCGCCCGCTGCTCGGCCCGGGCGAGACGCTGGCCCGCCCGGGCGGCGACGAGTTCGCCATCCTGCTGCCGGCCGCCGGGGCCGCCGAGGTGAAGGCCCGGGCCGACGCCGTCCTGACCGCCCTGCGCCGCCCGTTCGACGTCACTGGGCACACGCTTCACGTCACCGCCAGCATCGGCATTCGCCGGCTCGAGTCCCGGGCCAGGGCTGACGAGCTGCTGAGCGACGCCGACCTGGCGCTCTACGCGGCCAAGGCCGCCGGTAAGGACCGCCACGAGCTGTTCGACCCGCGGTTGCGCCGGGAGCAGGCCGACCGGATCCGGATGGTGGAGCGGCTGCGCGAGGCGCTCGAGGCCGACGAGTTCACCGTGCACTACCAGCCGATCGTCGCGCTGCGCTCGGGCGCCTCGATCGGGTTCGAGGCGCTGGTGCGGTGGACGCCGCCCGGGCAGCCGCCGATCGGACCGGACCGGTTCATCCCGGCCGCCGAGGACAGCGGGCTGATCCTGCAGCTGGGCGAGTGGGTGCTGCGCCGGGCCTGCGCCGAGGCCGGCCCCTGGCATCGCAGGTACGGCACCACGATCGCGGTCAACGTGTCCCCGCGGCAGCTGGCCGAGCCCTATTTCGCCGACCGCGTGCGGCAGGCCCTGGCCGACAGCGACCTGCCGCCCCATGCGCTGACGATCGAGATCACCGAGGGTGTGCTGGTGCGCTCGGGGGCGCACGCCGAGCTGGCGCTGGCTCACCTGACCGAGCTGCGCGCCGACGGGGTCCGGGTGGCGATCGACGATTTCGGTACCGGCTACTCGTCCCTGGCCTACCTGCGCGACCTGCCGATCGACATCCTCAAGATCGACAAGTCGTTCATGCCCAACGACACCTCCGACGCCCAGCAGGCGGCGATGGTGCGCGCGGTGGTCGACCTGGCCCGCAGCCTGGGGCTGACGACCGTCGCCGAGGGTGTCGAGACGGCCCACCACGCCGAGCTGCTGCGCACGCTCGGCTGCGACCGCGGCCAGGGCTGGCTCTTCGGCCGCCCGGGCCCACCGGCGGCGGCCGCGCTGCGCCTGAACGCCGAAACGACCGTGACCGTGGGTTGAGGGGTTTTCAGTGGCGGGCCAGGGCCTCGGCGGCGAAGTGCATCAACTGCTCCACGGCCAGGGCCGGGTCGGATTCCGGCTCGGGCATCGACGACGAGACCAGGCAGCGCTCGAGCAGCAACTCGACCAGTGCGGCCCGGTCGACGATCTCGCGGGTGTCGATCGAGCCGGGCAGGATGCGGATCTCGACGGTGTCGCGGATCGGGCGCTCGGCGAACAGCTGGGTCAGGTTGATGTCCAGGAACTTGGTCAGCCCGCCTTCCTTGGCCGCGAGGCTCAACTCGTCCCACCCGGGCCGACCGGCGGTGGCGGCCACCAGCGGCCCGGGCAGCGGGGCGAGGCGGCGGCAGGCCGGGTTGGTCTGCAGCAGCGCCCGCAACGGCTCACGCCACCCGGAGAACAGGCGCACCACGTTGGCCAGGGCCAGCGGCCCGCGGAACGGGCCGCCGTCGAAGTGCAGGTGCACCGCGGCCTCGGACGGCACGGTGAAACCGAGCTCCCGGGCCGGGCCGAGCAGCTCCTCGATCGCCTCGTCGTGCCCGGCGGCGATCGGCGGCGTCACGATCTCGCACGGCCGCTCCCGCTCCGAACCCGCCGGTGCGGCCAGCGCGATCGTCCCCCCGTCCGGGTCGTCGAGCCGGAACACGTCGCCGACCTGCGTGGGCTTGGTGCCCCACAGCGAGGCCGCCGTGTCGAGCAGGGTGTCGAGCTGGCCGGCCGGATCGCACTGCTCGGCGAGCAGGCTCAGCAGCCGCGGCTCGTCGCTGAGCACGCGGAACCAGCCGGGCCGGGCCGGGGTGCGCGGATCGAGTCCGTCGAGCAGGGTGATGTCGTCGACCAGGGTGCACAGCGGGCTTCCGTCCGGCCGGTCGACCGCGAAGCCCAGCGTGAGGTTGAGGAACTTGCCCAGGCCGGGCACCAGCGACGGCTCACTGTCGCGGTGCCAGACCGGGCGGACCCGGCCGCCGCAGCGGGCGGCCAGGTCGTCGGCGAGGCTGCGCCGGCTGGCACCCGCGGGTGCCATCAGCTCGATCTCGAAGCCGATGCGCCGGCGCAACCGCGCGGTCACGGCTGGATCGGAAGGGTCTGACCGGCCAGGAGCCGCTTGCCACCCTCGACCTTGGCCCCCCAGGCGTCCTTGAGCTTCCAGATCTTAGCCAGCTTGACCGCGTCGGAGACGTCATAACCGGCCTGGAAGAACTTGTCGGCCCGCTTCGACTCGAGCGCGGCGGCCACGTTCTCCTTGGTCGGCTTGACCGGCAGCTCCTGACCGGCCAGCAGGCGCTTGCCCGCCTCGAGCTTGGCGTCCGACGGGTCGGCGATCTTCCAGACCTTGGCCAGTTTCTCGGCCTCGGTCCAGGTGTAGCCCGCGTTGAAGAACGCCCTGAACCGCGCCTCGTCCTGCGGGGAGATCGTGCGCTCCTCGACCGGGGCGTCGGGCGTCGGATTGATCGGCAGCGTCTCGCCGAGCAGCAGACGGCGGCCGGCCTCGGCCTTGACCGCGACCCGGTCGTCGTCGCTCAGCTTCCAGATCTTGGCCAGGCGACCGGCGTCGTCGTAGCCGAACCCGGCGTCGTAGTAGGCCTCGATCTGGGTGTCGCGGGCCTTGCCGGGGTCGGCGCTCGCGCTCACGGCGGGGGCCGCGGCCGGCACGCCGGCCGACGTGGTGCCGACCGTGTCGTTCGCGGGCAGGAACGCGGGCAGGTTGATGGCCCCGGCGATCAGGCCGGCACCGAGGACGCCACCGGCGGCGATCTGCGCGCCCCGCCGGCGCCGCTTGTATTTCTGGGAAAGCTCCTGAACGCGGGCGTAGACCGCGGACGGGTCGGGGGTGTTGGACTCGTGCGTCTCGAATGCCTCGCGCAGCTGATCGCGGTCGGTCACGACTTCTCCTCGGCGGGAATGCGTTCCATGAGCTCCGGTGAGAGCCGGAGGGTTTTCAGCGCCCTCGATGCGTGGCTGCGCACGGTGGCCGGGGAGCACCCCAGCAGGTCGGCGATCTGGTTGTCCTCCAGCTGCTCGTAATACCGCAGCACGAGGACGGCCCGCTGTTTGCGCCCGAGGGTGGACAGGCGCCGCCAGAGGACGTCGGCCATGACGACACCCTCGGCGTGGTCGCGCACACCACCACGGGCATCGTCCAGCTCGACCAGCCGTTCTCCGACCACGTGGACGTGGCGGACCGCCCAGCTGCGCCGCCACGACAGGTACTCGTTGAGCACCATCCGTCGCACGTACGCCTCAGGCGATTCCGCCTCGCTGATCCGCCGCCATCGGACTTGCGCCCGGGCCAGGACCTCCTGAACGACGTCCTGGGCCAGATCACGGTCGCCGGTGAGGACGACCGCGTAGCGCAGGAGACTCGGAAGCCGGGCCATCGCGAACTGCTCGAAGGTCACAACCACTACGACTCCCCTCGTGCCGAGTCTGTGCAGTCCCGTCCGAATGTTTCTGGACTTTTGTCAGCGGTCCGGGGCGTCGGCCGGCGCCATCACGCGCAGGGCGTTGGCCGCCAGGCCGATGCGCATCGGCGTGCTGCCCGCGGGCTCGCCGTCGACCTCGACCCGGGCCGGGCGGCCGGTCTCCAGCCACAGCTCGTCCACCGCCAGGAACGGCTCCTCGCGCAGCGTGCGGGACGGACCCTTGGCCGCGTTGCGCGCCGTTTCGACAAGCAGCTGACGCCGCGAGGGTCCGCCGACCGGGTACGCCACCAGGAGCCGGTCGTCCGCGTCGGCGTCCCCGGCGATGGGCCGGCCGGCGTGGTGGCCGCCGTTGGCCACATACACCTGATGACTGTGATAGTCGTGGCTGCGCCCGGCCGCCCGCACGGTGATGCGCAGCGGCTCGTGCCGGGTCAGCAGGCCGAGCGCGGTCAGCGGGTAGGCGAAGCGGCCCAGCAGGCGCTTGAGCGGCCGCGGCGCCCGGAGCATGACCTCGGCCGACAACCCCACCCCCACGTGGTTGGTGAACGGCTCGTCGCCGGCCAGCCCCAGGTCGAGGTCGATCACCTTGCCCTTGACGAGCACCTCGACCGCCTGGTCGAGGTCGAGCGGGGTGTGCGCGGTGCGGGCGAAGTTGTTGGTGGTGCCCAGCGGCAACAGCCCGAGCGCGACGTCCTGGTGGGCCAGCAACCGGGCCGCCGTGCTGATCGTGCCGTCGCCGCCGCCCGCGATGAGCAGATCGGGCTTCTTGGCCAGGCCCTCGGCCAGGATGCGCGGGAGCTCGCGGGGGCGGTCGACGGCACACGAGCCGAGCAGCGCGAACCCGGCGCCGGCGAGCCGTGCGCGGGCGGTCTCATAGAGCAGCCGCCCGCGCCGCGAGTGAGTGTTGACCACCAGCACCGCGCGCCTGTTGTCGCGGATGTCCTCGGTCAACTGCTCCTTCGTGCGCACCCTGCCGACCCTATCGGGTCAGCACGCTGGTCCCCGCCTCGACGGCCCAGGCCGCGCTCGTGGTGACCGGCGAGTCCCGTACGTCGATGGTCTCGACCGTGCGGACGTCGGTGTGCCAGACCGAGCGGGTCACCAGGCACCGCAGATAGCCGCGCCGGGAACCGTCGAAATAGCGCACGTGCGGGTTGAGTACCGGGTTGACCTGCTTGAGCGGCCCGTCGAAGGCGATCGGGAAGTCCGAGCTGACCGAGGTGGCGGTGAACTCGACGGCGACCGGCTTCTGCTCGGGCCGGTCGAAGTCGGGCCGCAGCTCCGAGAACCAGGTCGAATGGATGTCGCCGGCCAGGATGACCGGGTTCTCGACGCGCTTCTCGGCGAGGTGGTTGAGGAAACGGGTGCGTTGCGGGGCGTAGCCGTCCCACTGGTCGAGGTTGGCCACGATGGGCGGGACCGGGGCACCGGTGGGGTTGGGGAACTTGATCCGGCTCATCATCACCTGCTGGGCGACGACGTTCCAGCGGGCCGGCGAGTGGTCGAGCCCGGCCCTGAGCCAGCGCTCCTGGTCCTCGCCGGTGAGCGTGCCGTTGTTGGCCAGGCCCGCCTCGGCCAGGCCGAAGTCGCCGGGGAAACCCCCCGGCTGGTCGGTGCGGTACTGCCGGGTGTCGAGCACGTTGAGGCGCAGCAGCCGGCCGAAGTCGAAGCGGCGGAAGATGCGCAGGTCGGCCCGGCCCGGGCGCAGGTCGGCGCGGATCGGCATGTGCTCGTAGTAGGCCTGATAGGCCGCCGCTCGCTGCCGGGTGAACTCGGCCCGGGTCTGCAGCTTGGCACCGGTGTCGTCGACCTCGTCGATCAGGCCGGCGTAGTTGTTCTCGGTCTCGTGGTCGTCCCAGGTGACGATCCACGGGAACGCGGCGTGCGCGGCCTGCAGCGCCGGGTCGGTCTTGTACTGAGCGTGCCGGGCCCGGTAGTCGTCGAGGGTGACCAGCTGGTCGAGCCCGGGAGTGGCGGGCGTGGTGTGGCGGCGGTCGGCGAAGCGGCTGCTCGGGTCGTATTCGTAGATGTAGTCGCCCAGGTGCACCACCACGTCGAGGTCCTCGGCGGCCAGCCCCCAGTAGGCCGGCCAGTAGCCGTTCTGGAAGTCCTGGCAGTTCACGACGCCGAACCGGAGCCGGGACGCGTGACCCGTGGTCCTCGTCCGGCCGACCGGGCTGATCTGGCCGAGGGCGCGGAACCGGTAGAAGTAGTCGTGGCCGTCGTCGAGCCCGCGCGCGTCGACGTGCACCGAGTGGGCCAGCTCGGCCCGCGCGGTCGTCCGGCCGTGCCGCACCACGCGGCGGAACCGCTCGTCCCGGGCGACCTGCCACTCGACCTCGACCGGGCGGCGCAGACCGGCCCGCACCAGCCGGGTCCACAGGATCACCGCGTGCGGCAGCGGGTCGCCGCTGGCCACGCCGAGGGGGAAGAGGCTGCCGCTCGCGTCGGCGTACGCGGTCCCGGCCGGGATCGCGGCGGCACCGGCGGCCAGGGCGGCACCGGCGAGGACGTGGCGGCGATCGGGCATCGGTGCCTCCTGACGGAGTGGACGTTCGTCGACGGTCACCCTTGCCGCGGCCCGTGGCAAGGGCACGACGGCGTGGCGACACCCATGTGACGTGAAGATGACTGTCTATCGCACCCGCTGGGGCTGCCGGCCGATCCGCTGGATGCCCACGGCCAGGCCGGTGATGGCCAGCGCGGCACTGCCGGCGACGAGGAAGCCGAGCAGCGGATGATGCTCGAAGAGGGTGCCGCCGAGATAACCCAGCAGCGCGGCCTGGCTCGCCCACAGCACCACGGCGGCCGCCGTGTACCAGGCGAAACGCTTCGGCGGATAGCCGACCAGGCCGGCTGCGAGCGCGGTCGTCGACCGGCCGCCGGGCACGTAACGGGCGAAGACGATGACCAGGCCGCCGCGGCTGCGCAGCAGGCGCCGCACCCAGTCGTGCACGGCCACGGCCCGGCGGTGGCTCAGCCGGGCGGTGACGGCCGCGGTGCTGCGCCGGCCGACCCGGTACGACAGCACGTCACCGGCCCAGGCCCCGGCCGCGGCGACCAGCACGAGCAGCCCGAGGTGGGGCCGGCCGGTGCCGGCGGCGGCGACCCCGCAGGCGAGCACGGTCGACTCGCTCGGCATGAACGGCACCAGGGCGTCGAGGCCGGCGACGACGAAGACGACAGCGAGGATCCACGGGCTCGCGGCGACCGCGTCGAGGTAGGGCGGCATGCGCTCACGATCGGCTACGAACCGGACGCGGACATGTACGGCGGTCGACGGGCAGAGGTCATTTGCGGCGTCGGCGGGGACCCTTTCCGGTGGGCGCGGCCCACCGGCGTGAGCGTCGCACCACGCAGGCCGCCCGGCGTCTAAGCATTGGCGGCCCGGCGGGCCGTGTATTCGCCACCGCGGCGCGACGGGTACTGGATCAGGTTGTCCGGGGCCTCCTCGCGCGGGGCATCCCAGTTCCGGCGGGTGTCGACCGGCTCCTCGTAGGAGCGCACCCGGAACTGACGGCCGTAATCCATCATGCCGTCGATCAGCCGGTCGACGTCGCGGGCCGGGCGCACCACCAGCCGCATGAACTGGCTCGTCATACCCAGCTTGTTGCCGCACTCCCGGGTGTAGACGCCGTGGTTGGCCACCAGGTAGTCGCGCAGCGCCACCCCGGACCACTCGGTGGGCAGCTTGACCAGAATGAAGTTGCCCTGCGACGGGAAGACGGTGAGCCCGGGGATGCGGGCCAGCTCGCCTGCCATCGAGCGTCGGTCCCGGCTCAGCAGGCGCAGGCTGTCCTCGTACTCGTCCTCGTGGTCCTGAATCATGAACACGACCTTCTCGGCCAGCGAGTTGAGGTTCCACTTGGGCAGCGCCTTGCCGATCTGGCCGGCGATGGCGGGGTTGGCCATCAGGTAGCCGAAGCGGATGCCGTGCAGGCCGAAGTTCTTGCCCAGGCTCTTGAGCACCACGGTGTTGGGGCGGATGACCGCGTCCGGGCCGACCGACGGGTACTGCTCGAGGTCCGAGAAGTCGATGAACGACTCGTCGATGACGACCAGGTCGAGGTCGCCCAGCATGTCCATGAAGCGGATGACGTCGCGCCGGGGCAGGTAGCAGCCGTCGGGGTTGTTCACGTTGCAGACCACGGCCACCCGGGAGCCGCGGTCGCGGATGAAGCGTACGTAGTCATCGAGGTTCAACCGGAAGCCGTCGCGCTCCTGCAGCGGGAACATGTCGACCCGCTTGCCGGTCTCGAGCGGCTGGTCGGTCCAGCGGCCGAACGTCGGGATCGGGATGGCCACGCTCTCCTTGATGAGCAGGTGGTCGATCCACGTGATGAGCTCCGTCGAGCCGTTGGCCATCGCCACCGTCTGCGGGTGCAGGCCCAGGACGCTGCACAGCTTCTTGGTGATGCTGGAGGAGTCGCTCGGGTAGTACTTCAGGATGTTCTTGAGGTCGCGGCTGAGCTCGTCGAACATCTCCGCGGTGGGGAAGTACGGGTTGCAGGGGATGCAGAAGTCCACGATCTCGACGCCCTCACCCGCGCTGCGAGCCAGGTCGAAGTAGGAAGCGCTGTGCGCGCCCTTGTGCAGGATCGAGGTGTCGATTCCGGTCCCCGCCATCGAGACTCCTTCACTCCTCCGGCTGCCGCGCCGCTCCGCCGGGACGCGCGTCGAGAGGTACGAGAGCGGCCACCAAAGGGTTCAGGTATTTCCCAGTGACAATGCCGAATTCGATGTTTGCGCAGGTGAAGGCGTTTCGATGCCCTTAAGAGCCGCTTAACCGCCGAGTGAAACGCTTCCCTTTTCCGAGTGACCCAGATCACTCAGCCGGGAAGCTCCAGCGTGACGGCTGTCCATCGAGGACTGGCTGCCGCCGGTCCGCGAAATTGTCGGACCCCGCCCGTAGGTTCGGCTCCATGACCAAGAGCATCCGGTTGCTGGCGGATGGTGACACCGACACGGTGGCCGTCCTCCACACCCAGGCCGAGGTGGAGGCACGGATCCGTGCCATCTGCTTCAAGACCGGCCCCCCGTCACTGATCGGCGCGGAGCTGGAGTGGACCGTGCACAGCATCGCGGCGCCCGAGGCGCCGCTGGCCGTCGAGACGCTGCGGCAGGCGCTCGGCCGGCACTCCCCCGCGACGCTCGGCGCGTCGCACCCGCCGCAGCCCCTCCCGGCCGGCGGCACGGTCAGCGTCGAGCCCGGCGGGCAGATCGAGATCTCCTCCGCGCCCGCCTCCTCGCTCGCCGAGCTGCACGCGGCCGTCGGCACCGACCTGGCCCGCCTCACCGTTCTGCTCGAGGCCGCCGGCCTGGCCCTCGGCGAGCACGGCATCGATCCGCACCGCGCACCCAGGCGCCTGGTGCAGACCCCGCGATACGACGCCATGGAGCAGGCGTTCGACGAGCGCGGCGGCGACGGCCGGGTGATGATGTGCAGCACCGCCGGGCTCCAGGTCTGTCTCGACGCCGGCACCGATCTCCCGACGCGATGGGCGGCCGTCTCGGCGCTGGGCCCGCCGCTGCTGGCCGCGTTCGCCAATTCCCGCCGGCGGGCGGGGGCCGACACCGGCCTGGCCTCCGCGCGCATGGCCGCCTGGTGGGCGATGGACCCGCGGCTCACCCGTCCGGTCGGCGTCTCGGCCGACCCGGCCGGTGACTGGGTCCGCTACGCGCTCGCCGCGCCCCTCACGTGCGTACGCCGTGACGGCGACTGCTGGGTGGCTCCGACCGGCGCCACGCTGGACGACTGGATCCGGGGCGCGCTGCCCCTGCCGCTGACGGTGGCCGACGTCGACTATCACCTGAGCACCCTGTTCCCGCCGGTCCGCCCGCGCGGCTACCTCGAGGTGCGTTATCTCGACGCGCAGGCCGGCGACGAGTGGTTCGCACCGGTGGCCGTGCTGGCCACCCTGCTGTCCGACCCGGCCACCACCTCGGCCGCGCTCGATCTGGCGCTGCCCACCGCCGACCGCTGGGAGGCGGCCTGGCGTGACGGGCTGCGCGACCCGGCCCTGCGCCGCACCGCCGGAGCCGTCCTCGACCTGGCCCTGCGGCGCGCCGCCCTGCCGGCCGGGGTCACCGAGACGATCGAACGGAAACTGCGATGACCATCGAGACCGAGCGGCTGCGGGATCGCGTCGCCGCCGAGCTGACCCGGGCCCGCGACCGCACCGTCCTGCTCACCGAGGCCGTCGACGACGGCGACCTCACCCGCCAGCACTCGCCGCTGATGTCCCCCCTGGTGTGGGATCTGGCCCACGTCGGCAACCAGGAGGAGCTCTGGCTGGTGCGCGATGTCGGCGGCCGCGAGCCGGTGCGGCAGGACATCGACGAGCTCTACGACGCCTTCAAGCACGCCCGCCGCGACCGCACGGCCCTGCCCCTGCTCAACCCGGCCGAGGCCCGGCGTTACGTGGCCCAGGTGCGCGCCAAGGCGCTCGACGTGCTCGACCGGGCCCGCCTCGACCAGGGCCGCCGCCTGGTCGCCGACGGGTTCGCGTTCGGCATGATCGTCCAGCACGAGCAGCAGCACGACGAGACCATGCTGGCCACCCTCCAGCTCCGCGCCGGCCCACCGGTGCTGCCCGCGGCGCCGCCGCCCGTTCCCCCGGTTGCGGTCACGGGTGAGGTGTTCGTGCCCGGCGGGCCGTTCACCATGGGCACCGACACCGAGGCGTGGGCGCTCGACAACGAACGCCCAGCGCACCGGGTCGAGGTGCCGGCCTTCCACATCGACCGGGCGGCGGTGACGAACGCGTCCTACGCCGCGTTCATCGACGCCGGCGGCTACGACGACCCGCGCTGGTGGAGTGCGGCCGGGTGGGATCACCGGCAGGCGGCCGGGCTGGTCGCGCCCGCGCACTGGCAGCGGGACGGCGACGGCTGGGCGGCGACGACCTTCGGGCGGACGGCTCCGGTCGTGCCCGACGAGCCGGTGGTACACGTCTGCTTCCACGAGGCGTCGGCGTATGCGTCCTGGGCCGGCAAGCGGCTGCCGACCGAGGCCGAGTGGGAAAAGGCGGCCCGGTTCGACCCCGCCACCGGCCGCTCGCGCCGCTTCCCGTGGGGCGACGAGCCGCCCTCGCCGCGGCACGCCAACGTCGACCAGCGGCACCTGCGACCCGCGGCCGCCGGGGCCTTCCCCGACGGCGCCTCGCCGCTCGGCGTCCACCAGCTGATGGGCGACGTGTGGGAGTGGACGTCGACCGACTTCCACGGTTATCCCGGGTTCACCGCGTTCCCCTACCGGGAGTATTCGGAGGTCTTCTTCGGCCCCGGCTACAAGGTGCTGCGCGGCGGCTCGTTCGGCACCGACGGCACAGCCGTGAGAGGCACATTCCGCAACTGGGACTATCCGATCCGGCGGCAGATCTTCAGCGGCTTCCGCTGCGCGCGGGACGCCTGATGTGCCGTCACCTGGCCTATCTCGGGCCGCCGGTCCCGCTGTCGCGGCTGCTCTTCGAGCCGGCGCACTCGCTGTCGCACCAGTCCTGGGCGCCGCGCGACATGCGGGGCGGCGGCACGATCAACGCGGACGGGTTCGGCGTGGGCTGGTATGCGGCGGACGGACCCGTGCGCTATCGCCGGGCCACCCCGCTGTGGAGCGACCCCGACCTGCCCGGCCTGGCCGCGTCGGTCACCGCGGGCGGGGTGCTGGCCGCCGTCCGCAGCGCCACGGCCGGCATGCCGGTCACCGCCCCGGCGGCCGCCCCGTTCGCCGAGGGACGGTGGTTGTTCAGCCACAACGGTGTCGTCGCCGGCTGGCCGGGCTCGGTGGAGAAGCTCGCCGCCGATCTGCCCACGACCGACCTGCTCACGCTCGACGCGCCCACCGACGCGGCGCTGCTCTGGGCGCTCGTCCGCCACCGGCTGCGCCGCGGCTCCGGCCTGGGCGAGGCGGCCGCCGGCACGGTCGCCGAGGTGGCCGCGGCTGCTCCCGGCTCGCGCCTCAACCTGCTGGTCACCGATGGCACGACGATCGTGGCCAGCACCGCCGGCCACGCCCTGTCGGCGCTCGTCACCCCGGATTCCGTCCTGATCAGCTCCGAGCCCCTCGACGACAACCCGTCCTGGCAGCCGATTCCCGACCGCACGGTCCTGGTCGCCACGCCGGGCGCCGTGCGGCGGATCCCCCTGGGAGAAACATGACCGTCCCGCTCGAAATCCATCTCGACGCCGACGACCAGGAGCGCGCCCTGCGCGCCGACGTGGTCGCCGGTCTCACGGCGACGCCGAAATCGCTGCCGCCGAAATGGTTCTACGACGCCCGCGGCAGCGAGCTGTTCGAGCAGATCACCGAGCTGCCCGAGTATTACCCCACGCGCGCCGAGCGGGCCATCCTCACCGCCCACGCGACCGACATCGCCCGCCTCACCGGGGCCCGCACGCTCATCGAGCTCGGCTCGGGCTACTCCACCAAGACCCGTCTGCTGCTCGACGCCCTGCGGCCGGAACTGTTCGTCCCGATGGACGTGTCGCCGACCGCACTCGAGGCCGCGGCCGCCCGGATCGCCGTCGACCACCCGTCGCTCCGGGTGCGCAGCATCGTCGGCGACTTCACCCGCCATCTCGGGTTCCTGCCAGTGGCCGACGACCGCCTGGTCGCGTTCCTCGGCGGCACGATCGGCAACCTGGCGCCGGACGAGCGGGCCCGCTTCCTGGCCGGCGTCCGCGGCGTCCTGCGACCCGGCGAGCACCTGCTGCTCGGCACCGACCTGGTCAAGAGCCCGCGCGTGCTGGTCCCGGCCTACGACGACGCGGCCGGCGTGACCGCCGAGTTCAACCGGAACGTGCTACGCGTCCTCAACCACCACCTGCAGGCTGACTTCGACGTCGACGGCTTCACCCACGTGGCCCTGTGGGACGCCGACCACGAGTGGATCGAGATGCGCCTGCGCGCCCGCAGGCCGATGCGGGTCACCATCCCCGCCGTCGACCTGGCCGTCGAGTTCGCCTCGGGCGAGGAGATCCGCACCGAGATCTCCGCCAAGTTCCGCCGCGAGGGCGTGGCCAAAGAGCTCTCCGAGGCCGGCTTCACCCTCGACCACTGGTGGACCGACCCCGAGGCCCGTTTCGCCCTGACCCTGGCCCGCGCCCTGCCGTGACCGCCGTCCCGTCCCGTCGCGGCGCGCAGCCCTACGCCGCAGGCCGCAGCCCCAGGCCGCAGCCCCAGGCCGCAGCCCTACGTCGCGGCGGGACGACAGGCGACGGCGAGCATCGTCGGGATGCCGGCGAACCAGCGCTCGTAGTCGGTCCGCTCCGCCTCGGCGCCGAGGTGCGGCGGCAGCGTGGGCGGCTCGTGCAACCCCGTCACCGCCAAGCCGTTGCGGGCCAGCAGGTCGACGTACCACGACAGCGGCCGGTGGTAGTGGTGATGCCCGCCGAAGGTGGTGATCCACCGTCGCTCATGGTTCAGGTAGCCGGTGACCTTGCGATAGCGCTCGCCGGTGGCGGCGTCCTCGACCGGCGCCTGCGCGAAGAAACTGGGATGCAGGATCGAGAAGACGAACACCCCGCCGGGCTCCAGGCACGCCCGCACGTCGGCGATCAGCGGCGCGAGCTCCGGCAGGTCCATGAGGACCATGTGGGCGACCACGCCGTGAAAGCGGACCCCGGACGGAGGAAGGCCCTCGGTGAGGTCATGGGCGGTGAACTGGACGTCGGGATATGCGGTCGAGGCGTGCCGCAGCAACGCCTCGCTGCCGTCGACGCCCGCCACCGTCGCGCCGGCCAGACGCAGCCGCTCGGCCAGCCAGCCGTGACCGCAGCCCAGGTCGAGGACCCGGCGCCCGTTCAGCTCACCCAGCGAGCTCCACAGAAACGGGCTCAGCCGCCGGTAGAACGAATCGTCCGCACCGCCCGACTGCTGAGCGTAGCGTTCGGCGGCCTGGTCCCACAGTCGGATGTCCGGGTTCGTCGACACCCGTCGATGGTGGCACGGCGCCGCCCGGAGTGCTCCGGGCGGCGCCGTCAGGGCCGGTAGCGGACGATCGCGAAGGCGGCGCCGTCAGGGCCGGTAGCGGACGATCGCGAAGGCGTCGCCACCTTGGACGCCACCGGTGCCGCCGACGAGCAGGCGGCCGTCGGGCTGGATCTTGAGGACGTTGCCCTGGTCGTATCCGCCCAGGTCGGTGACGACCACGCCGCCGGTGCCGAACGTGCGGTCGGGGCGGCCGTCGGCGCGATACTGGGCCAGGGCGATGTCGGCGTCGATCTGACCGGTGGTGGTGATGCGCCCGTCGGGGCGGATCACCGGCGAGGCGACCGGGCCCGAGACGTACGTGAAGCCGTTGCGCCCGAACGACCGGTCGGCCCGGCCGTCCGGCCGGTAACGCGCGATCCCGCTGCGGGTGACGTCGTTCTGGATGACCCCGACGGTCTGCACGATGCGGCCGTCGCGGCCGACCGCGAGCCCGGACGAGAGGTCGATGCCCTGGGGCCCGCTGTAGTCCCGGACCACCCGCCCACCCGAGCCGAACGACGTGTCCAGCGCTCCCCGCGGCGTGAAACGGGCCAGCACGGTGTCCGAGGTGGGCTCGGGCAGCGTGCTCCAGTAGCTGGTGGTGCCGGCCACGACGATGTCCCCGTCCGGCGCGAGCGCGACATTGCTCACCGAGTCGAACTCGCGCGGCCCCAGGTCGGCCCGGACCACCCCGCCGACGCCGAACGCCGGATCCGGCGCCCCGCTCGGCAGCAGCCGCAGGAGCACCGGCGGGACGCTGCCGTCGGTGGTCGCGCCCGAGATACCCACCAGGATCTTGCCGTCCGGCTGCCGGATGAGCCCGGCCGGCCGGGTCGCGTACGCGGCGTCGCCCAACTCCGGGTACAGCCGGCCGTTGGTGCCGAACGAGGTGTCGATGCTTCCGTCGATGAGATACCGGACGAGAACCAGCTCCGAGAAGCCCGCCCGCGACACGGTCCCCGCGACCAGGATGCGGCCACCGGGCTGCAACACCACCGCGCTCGGGTCGTCCCAGAACGAATCCGGGTCGACGTCGGTGACCACCGCGCCGAACGTGTTGTCCAGCAGGCCGTTGGCCAGGTGCCGCTCCAGCAGGAAGTACCCCTCATTGCCGTTGCCGACCGCGATGATCTTCCCGTCCGGCTGCAGCGCGAGATCCCGCACGTAGTCCCCGCCACCGTGATCGGTGGTGACCCAGCCACCCACGCCGAAGGACGGGTCGAGCACCGGCCCGCGCCCCGCACCCTCCGCGGCCTGCGCCGCCGACGGCACCCCGAGCGCTCCCACGGCCAGCACAGCCGCCAGCAGACTCCGCATCAACATCGAGGACCACCTTCCCCGTACGCCTCGTCCACCGTGGATCGCGACGTGCCGTCAGTGTGATCCCCGCACCCGGGCGACGGGCCCCCTTCCCCGCGATGAGTCAATACCGGTCATTGGGCGGAAACAGCGACCCACTCCACCAGCTCCCGGGCGATCGCCTCCGGCTGGTCCTCGGGCAGGAAGTGCAGCCCCTCCCCGACGTCCCGGACCCGCACCCCCGGCGCCACCCGCCGCACCTCGGCCACCCGCTCCGCCCCGATGACCGCCCCCGGCCGTCCCACCAGCAGCAGCCGCGGCACCTCGGTGGTCCGCAGCCATTCCCAGTTCGCCGCCAGCACAGCGGCCGTCTCGGCCGGCTCCCCGCCGATCGGGATCTGCGTGACCCACTTCCAGATCGGGTGCCGCGACCGAGCTGTCGGGTAAGGCGATGCGTACGCGTCCCGCTCCTCACCGCTGAGCGACCGCAGCATGCCCCCCGGCAGAACCGTGGACAGAAAGAAGTTCTCCTCCTCCACCCTCCGCCGCCCCTCCACCGGATCCCGCAGCCGCCGGAACAGCTCCCGCCCACCCTCGTCGAAGTCATCCCAGGACCCGAGCGGCCGCAGATGCCCCTCCATCAGGGCCACCCCCCTGACCCGCTCCGCCCGCGCTCGCGCGTACTCGACGCCCAGCCCGACACCCCAGTCGTGCCCCACCACCCAGAACGGCGCGTCCAGCCCATCAAGCACCGCCGTCAGATACCGCCGATGATCCGCCCACTCGTACGCAACGTCCGGCTTCGGCGACCGCCCCATCCCGACCAGGTCGACCGCCACACACCGAAACCGCGCCGACAGCAACGAGATCACCTGCCGCCAGAGATACGACGACGTCGGATTCCCATGCAGAAACACCACCGGCTCCCCATCCCCGGCGACCGACACGTGCAACCGCTCCCCAGCCATGCTCAGTCCGCCCCTCGTCCCCACAACGCTCCAAAGCCGCTGCCGACGCCGATCGCCGTCCTATGTGTTTCCCACCAATGCAAGAGTCATAACCCGTTCGGTTCTTTCGTTCGATGGGCGGTCGGCCGAACCGCCGATCCCCCCGCACCCGAACACGCCCAGACTTGCGCGGTGACATATCAGACACCGCCCCAACCGGGTCCGATGTGGCCCGGCCCGCCACCCCGTAAACAGGGCTTTTGGCACCGCAGAACACCACTTCAACGCGCCGGCCTCATCGTCGCCGCCCTGATCCTGCCCTGCTGCGGCGGCCTCACCGCGATAGCCACCTTCACAGACACCAAACCCGACACGGTCACCGGAACAAGCGACAACCTGGCCGACATCCAGCCCATAACAACAACGCCGCCGGCCGGCTCACCCAGCCAAGAACCCACCGAAGCCGCGCCCACAGCGCCGACAACCGCCCCGTCCACTCCCACCGCCGTCAAGAAGACCACGGTCACGACGACGAAGGTCCCGTACAAGACAAGGCGAGTCGACGACGACAGCCTGGCCGAGGGCAAAACCCGGGTGCGCACCAGAGGCGTCAACGGCATCAAGACCATCACGTACGAGATAACCACCGTCGACGGCCAACAGACCGCCCGCCGCGTACTCACCACAACAATCACCAAGAAGCCCATCACCAAGGTGATCGCGGTAGGCACCAAATCCGTCCCCACCAACAAGTGCGACCCGAACTACACCCCCTGCGTCCCCATAGCCAGCGACGTCGATTGCGCCGGCGGCAGCGGAAACGGCCCCGCCTACGTGGACGGCCCCGTCACCGTAGTCGGCTCCGACATCTACAAACTCGACCGAGACGGCGACGGCACCGCCTGCGACACCTGAGTGGGTGTTCCAGAGGGAAACATTCCAGGGCACTAAGATCAGATTACGGGCGCCGACGAGGTCAGCCGCCCTCAGCGATCAGCAATCCCTGGTTCGGTCGAGTCCGGGCCGCGACGGCGGCACGCAGCGGCGGGGAACGATCAGGGTCAAGTCACAGACCTGGGGGCAAGCATGCTGGTAGGTCGCCGGGTCGAACGCGCCACCCTGGACCGGCTGGTCGACGAGGTCCGCGCTGGTACGGGTCGTGCTCTCGTCGTTCGGGGCGACCCCGGAGTCGGCAAGACGGAGTTGCTCGACCACATCGCCGAGCGTACGACCCGAATGGGATGCCAGCTGCTCCGGGTTGCCGGAGTGCAGTCGGAGATGGAGTTGGCGTTCGCGGGCCTGCATCACCTGTGCCTGCCGCTGATGGACCGATTCGATCAGCTACCGCCGCTCCAGCATGCGGCGCTCGCCTCTGCGCTCGGTCTGGCCGAGGGGCCGGCGCCGGACAGGATGCACGTCGGCCTGGCCGTACTCAGCCTTCTGTCAGCAGCTGGAGGTCGTCGCCCCGCCATCTGTGTTGTCGATGATGAACAGTGGTTGGACGAGAGCTCCGCGCAGGTTCTGGGCTTCGTCGCACGCCGATTGCTGGCCGATTCGGTCGGCATCGTCTTCGGGACCCGGGAGCCTGGCGCCGAGCTCTTCGGGCTTCCTGAGCTGCAGGTCGCCGGCCTGCTGGACGACGAGGCTCGGACGCTGCTGGCGTCGGCCTTACGCGCTCCGCTGGACGAACGCGTCCGTGAGCTGCTCGTGGCCGAGTCAATGGGGAACCCGTTGGCGCTCCTGGAACTCCCGCGGGGGTTGTCTGCCGATGAGCTTGCCGGCGGGTTCGGCTTGCCCGGAGCCGGGTCACTCAGCAGCCGCATCCAGGACAGCTTCGTCCGGCAGCTCGAAGCCATGCCGGCGGCGACGCGGCGCCTGATGGTGCTTGCCTCGGCCGACCCGTCCGGTGACCCCTCGTTGGTGTGGAGGGCGGCCCGCCTCCTGGGCCTACCGAAGGATGCGCAGGGACCAGCTCTTGACGCAGGGCTGGCGGAGTTAGGTGTGCGCGTGCGGTTCCGGCATCCACTGCTCCGCTCAGCGGTCTACGGGTCGGCTACGCCGTCCGAGCAACGCGCCGTCCACGCGGCACTGGGCGAGGCAACCGATGCGACCGTCGATCCCGACCGTCGGGCTTGGCACCGGGCGCTGGCGGCAGACGGACTCGATGAGGAGGTTGCGGTTGACCTCGAGTCCTCGGCCGGCCGGGCGCAGCGCCGCGGAGGGATACCGGCGGCAGCCGCTTTCTACGAGCGAGCCGCATTGCTGACGCCGGATCCCACTCGCCGGGCCAGTCGACTCCTGAACGCCGCGCGAGCGAAGCACGAAGCCGGCGCCTACGAGGTGGCCGCACGCCTTCTGGAAGCGGCCGGCGGGGGGCCGCTCGGGGAATGGGACGCAGCGGCCCTTGAGCGCTTGCGCGGCCAGATCATGGCGAACATGAATCAACAGCGGAGTGCTGGGGAGACTCTGTTGGGGGCAGCGCGGATGTTCGAGCCGCTCAGTGTTGACACGGCGCGCGAGACCTACTTGGAGGCACTCTGGGAGATCTCCCAGTGGCCCGGCGGACGTGACGGGCTCAGAAGGGACGCCGCCTTGGCCGCCCGGTCCGCGCCCGATGCCGGCCATCCTGCTCGAGCGGTCGACGACCTTCTCGACGGGCTTGCGGTGAGATTCACCGACTGCTTCGCGGCCGCGGCACCCCACCTGACGCGAGCTCTCGAAGGCCTCGTGGCCATGGATGACAGCCCAGAGGACGTCCTTCGTCTGTTGAGATCCACGTGCGGCGGGGCCACTATCCTGGTCGCGCTCGAGCTGTCCGACTTCCCGGTCTGGGACGCGCTTTCCGCCCGAGCCGTTCGGGTCTCCCGGGAGGCGGGAGACATGGTTGCGCTCGAGTTGTACCAGCATGGCCGTGCGCTGTTCCACCTGAATCAAGGTGAGCTGCACAAAGCCGCGCGGCTGCTCGAGGAGAACGATGTCTTCGCAGCGATGACCGGCCGTATGACCCGCGGAGTCGTGGACATGTTCATCGCCGCTTGGCGCGGGGACGAGGCAACGGCGGGCAATTTCATGCGCGGCATGAGTGAGATGGCGGAGCAGATCGACGCTGAGGTCCTGGTGGCCTACGCGTCCATAGCCGGCGCAGTTCTGAACAACGGGTTGGGCCGCTACCAAGTGGCCCAGGAACAGGCCTGGCAAGGATTCGAGCTGGACGTCCTCGTAGTGGGACCCCTGTTGGTGCCCGAGTTGCTCGAGGCTGCGTGTCGGACGGGAAACACCAGTTCGGGCCGGCGCAGCAGCGGCGTGGCTGTTCGAGCGCGCCGACGCCGCTCCCACCGATTGGGCGCGGGGCATGGAGGCCCGCGCACGTGCACTGCTCGGCGAAGGTGATACCTCGGAGGGCTTCTACCGGGAGTCGATCGAGTTCTTCAGCCGCACCGGCTTCGGCGCCCAGCATGCACGCGCGCACCTGCTCCTCGGGGAATGGCTGCGACGGCAGAATCGTCGATCCGACGCGCGCGCACATCTTCATACTGCCCACGAGATGCTGTCCAAGATGGGGGCGGAGGGATACGCCGAGCGCGCACGCCAAGAGCTGGCGGCGGCGGGCGAGAGGGTAGGCAAGCGTAGCGTTCAGACCACCACAGTGCTCACCGCGCAAGAGGCACTCATCGCTAGACTGGCTCGCGATGGTCACACCAATCTCGAGATTGCCGCGCAACTGTTCCTGTCGTCACGAACCGTCCAGTACCACCTGAAGAAAGTGTTCACCAAGCTGGACATCACCTCTCGCAGAGAGCTGCGCTCCGTCCTTTCTTCCGCTTGAGGGGAAGCGAGGGTATAACGACGAGCCGGCGGCGCCGCTGAAACCGATGTCAACCGCAACCAAGTCACCCCGCACACCTACCGCCCGAGCACATCCAGAATCCGCTTCTGGTCTTCGTCAAGCCGCTCCCCGGGAACGTCGGAATCAACCCGGGAGAAATCGAAATCAGCCATCTCCCAGGCCGGAAAGACATGCACATGAGCATGTGGAACCTCGAACCCGGCAACAACCAGCCCCACCCGAGGCGCCGAGTAGGCCACTTTGAGTGCCGCCCCCACCCGATGACTGACCGCCATCACATGACCGAGCAGCTCAGCGGGAAGCTGAGTCCAGTCATCGATCTCCTCGCGCGGAACGACCAGCGTGTGACCGGCGGTGAGCGGCGCGATGGTCAGGAACGCGGCCACCCGATCATCGGTCCAGATGAAACGTCCCGGGATATCGCCGTTGATGATCTGCGAGAAGATGGTGGCCATCGTCCGTCCTTGTCCGAGTAGGTGGGACCCCACCTTAATTGGAGATCCCTGGCAGAGTGTGGACGTGGACCTCGACTCCGGCGCCGGCCTGCTGCACCGTCTGACCTCGTATTCACCCGACCGCGAGTGGGACGTCCCCCAGGACGACCCGCGTCTGCGGCACGACCTCACGTCCAATGACTTGGACACCGTCCCACCCCAGGTCAAGACCTTCCCGTACGGCTTGCCGACCGTCCCCCTGCCCCGGGTTCTCCCGGATCCCGGAGCACCCGCCGCCGCCGTACTCTCCGGAAGCCCCACCGCCCCGCAGCCGCTCGACGCCGCCCAGCTCGGCCGCATCCTCTTCCTGGGCGCCGGCGTCGTCCGCACGTCCGACCGCAACGGCCGCACGATCCTTTTCCGCGCCTCCGGTTCCGCCGGCGCCCGTTTCCCGCTGGAGGTCTACGCGGTCACTCGCGGCGTGGCCGGGGTCGACGACGGCGTCCATTGGTACGACCCGGTCGATCACGCCCTGGTGCGGATCGGCCCGCCCGCTCACGGCGACGCCACCACCTTGGTCATCACCGGCGTCCCGTGGCGCACCGGCTGGCGCTACCTCGAGCGCGGCTTCCGCCATCTCTACTGGGATTGCGGCACTTTGCTGGCCCAGCTCGAGGCCGCCTCCGCCTCGGCCGGCCTCGACCCGCGCCTGCGCACCGATTTCCCCGACGAAGCGGTCCGCGACCTGGTCGGCGCCGACGGTGTGCACGAGTTTCCACTGGCTCTGCTCACGTTCGGCTCCGGCACCCCCGCCGTCGAGCCCACCGGCCCCGCCGTGCCCGGCGAGCTGCCGGCCGTCGAGTTCCCATTGGTCACCGCCGCCCAGCGGGCCGGCGACACCACGGTCCTCGGCGACCCGTGGCCCGTCGGCGACGAGGTGACCGCTCCCCCGTCAGCCGAGACGATCGACGGTGTTGTCCGCCGCCGCGGCTCGCAGCGTCGGATGGATCGTTCCAGGACGCTGCCTCGGGAGGCTCTCGACTGGCCGATGGCCGCGGCGCTGCGCGGGATCGACGTGCCGCACTGGGTGGCCGTTCATGGTGTGGACGGTGTCGAGCCCGGTATCTACCGCTGGCCCGATCTGGCCGCACCGATCGTCACCGGCGACCTGCGGGACGAGCTGGAACGGGTGTCGCTCGGCCAGTCCTTGTCGGCCGAGGCGGCGTACGTGGTCATCGCGGCCGTCCCCGCCGACGGCCTGGACGATCGCGCCTACCGGGCCGCGCAGCTGGCCGCCGGCCTGGTCGAGGGCCGGCTGCATCTGGCCGCCTACGCGGTCGGCGCCAGCGCGACCGGCATGACGTTCCTCGACTCCGAGATCCCGGCCCTGCTGCACGAGTCCGGCGATCTGGTCACTCTGCTGTTCACGTGCGTCGGCGTCCCCGAATACAAGGCGCGTCCCGGTGGCACTCCCGGTGATCCGGTCGAGGTCGGCCGGGTCATGCCGCGCTCCGTCGACTGACGTCCTGCCACACCGCCCAGCGGGTCTCCGGCCCGACCTGCCGGGCCCGGTGCATGGCTTGGCGGCTGCGGTCGGCGAGCTCGTCGTAGCTCAGCTCACCGGGGGCGGACACGGCGACGCCGATGGCCGCGGCCAGGGCGACGAGGCGTCCTTCGACGATCACCGGGCTCAACGAGGAGGCGATGCCGCCCGCCACGTCGTACGCCTGCTCGGGGAACGCGAGGTGCGGGAGCAGGACCACGAACTCGGACTCGCCCGTCCGGCTCACCAGCCCGGACGGGGGGACGCCGGCTCGCAGCACCCGCTCGAACGGGGCCACCTCGCACAAGGCGTCGATCGTCAGCAGCGCGGTGTGGTGGCCACCGGCCAGCGCACGGCGGGTCGCCCGGCGGAAACGCCACTGCCGCATGTTCATGATCCCTCACTGCTCCGCCGCTCCGACCTGCGGAAGATCGGATGCGGCGGAGCCGACTTGAGGGGTCGGTCGTCAGGGGATGAACTTCACCTCGGTGAAGGCCCGGCTCGGGCCTTCGAGCAGGCGTTGCCGCCGGTGGCGCAGGTGCTGGTCGAAGAACGCGAGCGGGTACGCCTGCTGGATGCGCACCGCGCGGGCCGGGTCGAGGCGGCCGACCCAGGATTCCAGCTCCTCGTCGTCCAGCCCGGTGATCCTCGCGATCTCGGGGATGAACCACTGCTGGTCGTTGTACGACCCGTGGGCCGCACCCTTGGCCTGGATGTTGAGCCGCCACCCGCTCAGGAGTCGCCAGAACCGCTCGACACTCTCCTCGGTGCGCCGCGGGAACTCGGCGCTCATGATCATGAACGGCCGGTCGACCGCGCCGACCTCGGGCTGTGACTGCATCTCGCCGTCGAAGCCGATGCCCGCCTTCACCCGCCGGTCCGTGTTCATGACCAGGGCGGTCGAGGTGGCCCCCTTCGACCATCCGTACATGCCGATGGCGCCGAGGTCGAGCGCGGCGCCCAGCCCGGCCGGCAGCGGGCGGCGGTCGGCGTCCGGGTTGCGGCCGGCGGCCAGGTCCGCCAGCTTGTCGAGGAGGATCCGCATGTCGGCGGCGGAGTCCCACGGGTTGAAGCTGTCGACGTCGTCGAGACCGAGCCGGCCGTCGGGGAACTCGGTGTATCCGTCACCGGTGTGGTCCACCGTGGCCACCACATATCCGTGGCTGACCAGCTCCTGCACCACGATGGTGGTCTCCGCGCGGCAGCTGCCACTGCCGTGCGAGTACACGACCACCGGGTGCCGGCCCTTCCTCGCCGGAGCTCCCTCGCGGCCGACCGTGAGCGGTGCCCCGACGGCGTCGGCTTCGAAGCCCACCGACTCGATGAGAGCGTGCCACGACGCGGCCGGCATCCAGGGCGCGACCGGATGGCGCCGGCCGTCGGGCGCGGCGGGATACCAGACGCTGGCCATGAGCTCGCGGGTGCGGGTGACGAAGTGCAGCGGCACGACGCCGACCCGGTGCGGCCCGGTCGGCGGGGGCAGGGTGAGCCGGGGCGGGCCGGCCGCGGCGGATGCCCGGCCGGCGCCGAGGGGCACGGCCACCCCGGTGGCCAGCGCGGCGGTGAGCAGGGTGCGGCGAGTGGTCATCGTTCCTCCGTGGTGGTGGTGTCGACCCGGGCGACGAGCTGCTTGAGCCGCCCGATCTCGTCGGCCAGGGCGGCCCGGCCGGGCTTGGTGAGAGTGATCCACGTGCGGGCGCGCTTGCCGGCGTACCCCTTCTCCAGCTCCACCAGCCCGGCCGTCTCCAGGACCGTCAGGTGCTGGGAGAGGTTGCCGCCGGTCAGGTCGAGCTGGGTGCGCAGGAAGCCGAACTCGACCCGCCGGGCCTCGTGCGCGATGGTCAGGATGCCCAGCCGGATCCGCTGGTGGACGAGGTCGTCCAGGCCGTTGGCCGGATGGTCGGAGCCGGTCATCGGGGCCGCCGCCATCGCTGGGCCAGGGCGAAGCCGGCACTGCCGAGCAGGAGCAGTCCGCCGTTGATGACGAGCTGCGGCCCCATCCCCCAGTTGCTGCCCCAGTTCTCGCCCCACCCGAAGTTGATCGGGACCAGCGCCACGACCAGGTAGCCGAGGGCGAACACGGCCAGCGCGACGTGCCGTTCCAGCCAGGCCAGCACGAGCAGGGCCAGCCCGGTCGCGCCGGAGGCATCGACCAGCCGGATCAGGAAGGTCACAAGGGGCGGCGGGGTGTCCGGGAAGTACGGGTAGTCGAGAAGCTGCCAGGCGAAGCCGACGAGGGCCGACGCCACGACGAGCGCGATGCCGGTGACCACATAGGGCCGCACCCTCGTCCCCAGCCCCCTGTCGCGGGCGACCCGCAGGTACCCGGCGGCGATCACCACGTAGGCCAGCACCAGACCCACCCACCAGTAGATCTGCGCGGACAGGAACCAGGCCCGGCAGACCTGGCCGCCCAGCGGATCGGGGCGGCAGTCGCTGACGATCGGGTCGGTGAACCGGTAGACCAGGATCGCGCCGAACATCACCACGCCCAGGGCCAGCAGCGGCAGCCAGGTCACCCGCTGGGCGACCCGGACCCGGCGGGCGAGCCCGCGCGCGTCATCGAGCAGCCGCCGGGCATCACCGTCGGCCGGAACCACGTCTGAAGTCATGCCAATAGGTTTCCACAGCAAACCGTTTTGCGCCAGGGACAGGTTTTGGCAAGTGCAAAGCAAACGGTGGGCGTCCCTGCCGACGGGCAGTCGTCGAACCCCCGCCGCTCACGGTCACCCCCGCGCCCTGCCCGCGCTGCTGGTGGGACGCGACGACAGCCCGTTGGCGGTGCCGCGTTAAATAGTCGTTCATGAACGCCTTCCGAGAGCTGCTGTCCGCCGCCCGCGTCACCCATGTGCCGGGTGTCTTCGATCCGCTGAGCGCCACGCTCGCGGTGCACGCGGGCCACCGGGCGGTCTACCTCGCGAAGGCGGCGGTGGCCGCGGTCATGATGGGACGCCCCGACGTCGGCAACGTGCCGGCCACCCAGATCTCGGATCGGGCGGCCACCCTGGGCCCGGCACTCGGCGGGGTGCCGCTGATGGCCGACGCCGGTGCGGGCTTCGACAGTGCGCGGGACGCGGGCTGGACAGCGTTGTCCTACGAGCGCGCGGGGATCTCGGCCCTGGTCGTGACCGATCCGGACGGCGCCCGGCTCACCGCGCTGGCCCGCCAGGCGCCCGGGGTCGCGGTGATCGCCCGGACCGACGCGTACGCGGTGAGCGGGCTCGACGCCGTGATCGAGCGCGGCCGGGCGTACGCGGCGGCGGGCGCAGACGCGGTGCTACCGGGCGGCATCCGTACGCCGGAGGAGCTCTTCCGCCTGCGGGCCGCGCTCCCCGGCGTACCGCTGGTCCTGTCCCGCTCGGAAGCCGCCGGCGCGGCACCCGCGCTGTCCGACGAAGACCTGGCGGCCCTGGGCGTACGGCTGGTCCTCCACCCGATGGCCGCCCTGCTCGCCGCCGCCCGGGCCGCCTCGCAGGCCTATCGCGCGATCGCCGACGACGGCACAGCCGACGCGGTGGATCGCATGCCGTGGGCCGCGTTCACGGCGGTTTCGGGTGGCGAGGTCCCGTCGGACCAGGCCGGCGCCGGCCCGTCGCCCGCGACCCGCGCCGGGTCCTCCCCCACGGCCGCCGCCGGCGCTTCTGCCGCCCGGGCGGGCGGGCAGCGGTCGTCGTCGGGCAATCTGGGGTCATGACCATGCTGCAGGTGACGCCGAACGGGCCATGGGGCAAGGACGTGCACCCGGCGATGCCGGTGACGATGGACGAGGTCGTCGACGAGGTGCGCGAGTGCTTCGCGGCCGGGGCGACGGGCGTCCACCTGCACGTCCGCGACGAGTCGGGCATCGAGACGCTGGATCCGGCGGTGGTCAACGAGACGTGCCGCCGGGTGCGCGAGGCCGCGGACGGGCCGGTCGAGGTGGGGCTCACCACCGGGGCGTGGATCGTGCCCGAGGTGGCCGACCGGGTCGCCCTGATCCGCGAGTGGGAGGGCGTCGACGTGGCCACGGTGAACCTGTCGGAGGACGGGTTCGAGCAGGTCATGCGGGCGATGCTGGACGTCGGCATCGGCGTCGACGTGGGGTTGTGGTCGCCGGCCGAGATGTCCGCCCTGCTGGCGTCGGGCCTCCTGCCGCACGCGAGCCGGGTCAGCATCGAGCTCGACAACGGCGAGCCCTATTTCCTCGAGGGGCCGCCCGAGGCCGTGGCCCAGCGGGTCAACGATGCCCTGGACGAGGCCGGCTCGACCTGCCCCCGGCTGACCCACGGCATGAACGACTGGACGTGGCCGCTGGTCCGCGACGCCTTCCGCCGCGGCCACGACACCCGGGTCGGTTTCGAGGATTCGATCTTCCTGCCCGACGGCGGCATCGCCCTCAGCAACGCCGACCTGGTCCGAGCCGCCGTCGCCCTGCGCCAGGGAGGCTGACAGGGGTCACTACGCCGAGCCGCCGGTATTGCGAATCAGCTGCCGGAGGACCTTGAGAGCGGTAACATAGTCGGCGTCATCGATGCCCTGGTGGATGAGGGCTCGGATCGCCGGCGCGTGCCGGCTGAGGTCGACACGCGCACTTTCCCCCGCCTCGGTGATCCGCACCCTCTCGTTCTCGTCTCGGGTCAGCCAGCCGCGCTCGACCAGGACATCCGCTTCGGCGTCCAGATCGTCCTCGTCCCTCAGGTACGAGGCCATCGCGTGCCGGAGCTCAGGAACGGTCCTCCCGCCACCATCCGGCGAGAGATCATTCTTGGAAAGGTTGCGGAGCAGCCAGAATTGGGGTTGCGTCATACCGAGTTCGGCTTGTCGAGCGCGGGTGAAGGTGATGAGGGACTCGTAGGCCACGCCGGTCCAGTAGGCAGCCGGTTGGCCTGCGAGTTCGACGTCCGGCAGCAGCAGCGTCGTCACGTGATTGCCTCCGATCGCAACGGGTGAAGCGAGGCTAAGACCTCAACCGGGGTTCACTTCAAGAGCATGCGCAGAGCGGGCTGGGAGAAGTAGCGGTGGAGCTGGAGCGGCTGGCGGAGCGGCATGCGGCGGAGGTGCTGCGGTTCGAGCGGGAGAACAGGGCGTATTTCGCGCTGACCGCGCCCGATCGCGGCGACGACTACTTCGCCCGGTTCGCCGAGCGGCACGTGGCCCTGCTGGCCGAGCAGCGGGACGGTGTCTGCCACTTCCACGTGCTGGTCGACGACCAGGGCACGGTGGTGGGCCGGTTCAACCTGGTCGACGTCGTCGACGGCGCGGCCGAACTGGGCTTCCGGGTGGGTGCGGCGGTGGCGGGCCGCGGGGTGGCCAAGGACGGCGTACGGCGGGTGACCGCGCTCGCCCGCGACGAGTACGGCCTTACCCGCCTGATCGCCGACGCCGCCGTGCGCAACGGCGCCTCGCGGGCCGTCCTGAAGGCCACCGGTTTCGTCCCGGTCGGCGATGTCGAACGCGGAGGTCAGCCCTGCATCCGGCATGTCCTGGATCTGACAGCGTGAGGCGGGCGGCGCCCGGTTCTCGGAGGAGGCGTCCACAATGAACGCCGTCGCGGACATCCGGGGGAAGGAATCGCGATGGATATGAGTGAGATGCACCTTCTCGTGGCCGAGCTGCGCCGGTTGCGCACCGAGGCGGGGCTGACGTTGCACATGTCCGGGTGGGCGGGCCCGACCGTCGTCCAGGTCGGGCGCGGCAAGCCCACCGCCACCGGCAACTGGGCCGGGCCGACCGTCATCCCGGCCGGGTGGGTGGGCACGCCGTTCTGGGCCGGGCCCACCGTTCTCGATGCCTGACCGATCACGGCGGCAACACACTCGGGACATCATCGAAACCCCATCACTGATCACGTTTCCATTGCCTCCGATGGATGTCTCACCCATCGAGAGATGACGTGCCCTACGGTGATCCGATGGCATCGGACGAGTGGACGCGGTGGCTGCTGACCCGCCGCGACGGCGGCAACGCCGCTCTGCGGGCGGAACACGCCACCGCGCTGGAGGTCTTCCGGGAAGAGGTCCTCGACCGGGCGTCGCTCTCGCCCGCCGACACCGTGCTCGACGTGGGCGCCGGGACCGGACTGATCGCGTTCGGCGCCCTCGAGCGGCTCGGCCCGGACGGGCACGTCATCTTCAGCGACGTCTCGGACGCGGGACTCGAGGAATGCCGCCGCCGCGCCGCCGATGACCCGCGCTGCACCTTTGTGCACGCCTCGGCCGAGGACCTGTCGGCCGTCCCGGACGCTTCGGTCGACGTCGTCACGACCCGGTCCGTCCTGATCTATTGCGAGCGCAAGGCCGACGCCTTCCACGAGTTCTTCCGGGTCCTGCGCCCCGGCGGCCGGCTGTCCATCTTCGAGCCGATCAACCGCTTCCTGCTCGAGCACCGGCCCGACAGCCTGTTCGGCCTGCGGGACCCCGAGGTGGCCGATCTGCTGGCCAAGGTGGTCGCGGTCTACCGGGACGGCGCGAAGCGCGGCGAGAACCCGATGACCGACTTCGACGAGCGCGACCTCCTGCGCTGGGCCGCCGAGGCCGGTTTCGACGGCGTCGAGGTCGACTACCGGGCGCAGCTGGACGTGCCCGCGGAGCCGATCGGCGACTGGACGGCGCTCCGGAACGCTTCGCCCAATCCGCTGGCGCCGACCTACGGCGAGGCGATGGAGACGGCCCTCACGGAAGAGGAACGCGAGCGCCTCGACACGCGGATGACGCAACTTGGACAGTCAGGTACCCCTACGCGGCGTACGCTCGCCACCGCGTACCTCCGAGCCCTGCACCCCTGATGAGCTGGAGAAAGTCGCGGAGCGCAATCAAGCGCTCACGCACTGTGCGTGCTTAATGCCCGAAGTTCTAGCCTACGAGTACTACGCACGTGCGCACTTGAAGGTCCGAGGATTCCAACAACAATCAAACCCATGACGTACGGCAAGAAGGATCTGCCCTACCCGTACTGCGCGGATTTCTCGGGGATCGTCACCCGGGTCAAAGGGGTGCGCGAGTCGACCCGCGCGGCCCTGGTCAATTCGCTCAAGGTGGCGTCGTACCTCAAGGCGGGCGCCAACCTCATCGAGCGTAACCTCGGCGCCCAGAGGCCGGCGACGGCCACGGGTGACGGCCGCAAGCAGTACTGGTCCGGTCTGAGCTTCCTGACCGAGCGCGCGCTCTCGGCCGAGGTGGAGGAGCTCGAGCTGCCCTTCCTGCGGCAGAAGGGCGCCGGCCCCTACCGGTCGACGTGGGCGAGTCACGACGACTACCTGAACGACCTGCTCGCGTTCATGCTGCACGCCATCAACTACGACCCGCAGTACGGGGCCGACGTCGAGACGCGCGGCGACTGGCTGGCCACCGACGAGAGCTTCGTCGACGCGGTCGACCGGTCGAGTTACCACGAGCTGATGGCGCTGTGCCGCATGCCGCTGTTCAAGTTGCAGCTGATCATGGTCGCGACGGCACACCGCAACGACGGCATCCGCAACTCGATCGCCAACAACTACGCGGGGGCGCTCGAGCCGTGGATGAAGATCTACGAGGAGACGATCGCCGCCCGCGGCTACCGGCTGCGTCCCGGCATCACCATCCAGGAGTTCAGCAATCTGCTGGCCGCGGTCACCGAGGGGCTGGCCGTGCGGCACCTGGGCGATCCCAGCGTGGACATCGCCGATCACGGCCCCACGGAGAACTTGGTCGGCAAGGGTGTGCTCGGCCTGATGGCCGCGTACCTCGAGCCCATCGACGCACCATCCGGACTGACCTTGCGCGAAGTATTCGAACGAGCGGCCGATAACGGGGGACAAAGATGACGAGCACCACGGAGAGGCCTGCCGCCTCCCGCGAACCATCCTGGTGGGACAAGCAAGGCGATCTGATCATGCGCCGGCCGTTCAACGAGTGGACCTTCACCCACATGAATTGGCTGATGCCCACCGAGCGGGTCGCCCGCGGTGCCACCGAGCTTCCCCTGCCGGTCGACCACCAGCCGCTTTCCCTGACCTACCGCTTCGAGGAGCACGACCACACCCTGGCCGAGCTGCACCGGCGCACCCACACCACCGCGTTCGTGGTGCTCCACCGGGGCGCGATCGTGCACGAGTCCTACCCCGGCGCCTTCACCGGCCCGCGCTCGCGCATGCAGCTGTTCTCGCTGTCCAAGTCGGTGATGTCGATCCTGGTCGGCGTCGCGATCCACGACGGCGTGATCGGGAGCGAGAAGGACCGGATCACCGACTACCGCCCGGACTTCCTCGGCACGGCGTACGAGGAGAACACGATCGCCGAGCTGCTCGACATGACCACGGGCGTCGGCGACCTGGAGACCTGGGAGGTCTCCGACAGCGGCATCAAACGCTTCGAGCAGGCCGTGATGGGAGGTGGCGACATCGCCGACGTGGTCCGCGCGGCAACGCGGACCGCGCCGGCTGGTGAGCGCTTCAACTATTCGACCTTCGACACCCAGATCCTCGGCTGGGTGCTCGAGGCGGCCACCGGACAGAGCCTGGCGGCGTACGCGTCGGAGCGCCTCTGGCAGAAGCTGGGCTGCGACCGGGACGCGTACTACTGGCTCACCCGCGGCAAGCCGCGCACGGCGATCGGCGCCGGCTCGTTCAACGCGACCGCCCGTGACGTCGCCCGCATCGGCCTGCTCATGACCAACGACGGGGTGGCCGGCGGCGAGCAGATCGTGCCCCAGGAGTGGGTGCGCCGCAGCCGCGGGAACGATCGGCCCCAGCTGGCGGTGGGCGCACTCGGGCCCAGCGGCTACGCCCACTACGGTTACGCCAACCAGTGGTGGACCCTCGGGCCCGAGAGCTTCAACGCCTTCACCGGTCTCGGTGTGCACGGCCAGTATCTCTACGTCGATCCGTCCGCCGAGGTCGTGATCGTGAAGTGCAGCGCGTGGCCCACCCAGGACGACGAGCGCCGTGACGCCGAGACCGTCGCCGCCCTCCGTCGCGTGGCCGACCACTTCGCCACCACGCGCTAGCCGGCTCCCCCGCTCCACCTTCACCGCCCGTAACACCCCGCGCCCGGAACACTCGGGCCTGGTGCCCCCCTGACCAGGCCCGAGTTCCGATGCCGCGCCCCACACCTCACGTCGCGCCGCGGACGGCCCCTGTCCGCGGCGCGCACGACGCTGCGCGTTTTCGCGCTCCTTTCGAAAGGAAACATCGATGAACCCTGCCCTGATAAGGCGCCATTTCGTCATGGTCCTGGTGACGATTCTCGCCCTTTCCGCCGCGCTTCTCCCCGGTCGCCCGGCCCGGGCCGCGGTTCTGTCGGGAACCGTTCTCACCACTGCCACGGCGACCCTTCCGGCGGAATTGGCACCGCTCGCGAACGGCAAGCGACTGTCGTATCTGTCGACCAATACCAGCAATCTGCCGATCACCGCGACCGGGCTGATCCTCACTCCCAAGACGAACAAGAAGAACCGCATCGTCGTGTGGGGACACGGCACCACCGGCCTGGCCGACCAGTGCGCACCGTCGGCGAGTCAGGCGGTGTTCTGGCCCGAGGCCCGGGCCGCCATCGCCGAGCTGCTGCGGCGGGGCTGGACGGTCGCCGCGCCCGACTACCCCGGGCTGGGCTCTCCGCTGGCCCACCCCTATCTGGTCGGGGCCAGCGCGGCCCGCTCGATGATCGACAGTGCCAAGGCGGCCAAGAACCTTGACGCCGCGCTCAGCAATCAGTACGTCATCGACGGTCACTCGCAGGGCGGTCAGGGCGCACTGTTCGCCAATGAGCTGGCGCCCTCCTACGACGGCGCGCTGACGTTGCGCGGGGTCTCGGCGATCGCCCCGGTCTCCAACGCCGACCTGTTCGCGCCGCTCATCCCGGGCACACCGGCCCAGGGTTACCTGGTGATGGCGCTGTTCGGGCTGCAGGCGGTGGACCCGACGGTCAACCCGAACACCCTGCTGGCCGCGCCGGCCCGGCAGCGCACCGGAGTGCTGCAGTCCGGCTGCCTCACTCAGATCCTCACCGCGTACGAGAATCTGACCGCCTCGGAACTGCTCGTCGGCGGGGCCCTGCCGGCCTCGGTGATCACCAAGCTGTCCCGCACCGCCAACCCGGCCCAGAAGGCCCCGAGCGCCCCGATCCTGCTCGTTCAGGGCACGGCGGACGAGGCAGTGCCGTACGTGATCACGGCCGGCCCGCTGCTGACCCAGCTCAGCGCGTACAACGAGCCGGTGCAGTTCGTCGAGCTGGACGGCGCCACCCACGACGGCGCGGTCTTCCAGAGCACGACGCTGGTCGGCGACTGGATCGCTGGCCGGTTCAGCTAGTAACCCGACCAGACCGCCTGCTCGGTCGGGGTGCTCACCGGCACGCACGCCACCAGGTCGAACGCCTCGGCGACCGGCCCCTCGGCGTACGTCTCGAGCAGCCTGATCCGGTCGGCGCCGAAGCGGCCGGGGTCGGCGATCGTGGGACGACCACCCGCGATCGCCGCCTCGATGCTCCCCTCGACCGGCGGCTCGAGCTCGACCTCCACGGTTTTCGCCATCGCCGGAGCGTCGGGCGCGAGCCGCCGGGTCGCGACGCGGCCGCCCTCGCACGTCACGCCGATCGCCACGTAGTCGTCGCCGAGCAGCGCGCTCAGATGGGTGCCGAGCACGTCGAAGGCGGGGTGACGGCGCTGGATGTGCGAGTTGGCGGCCGCGATGATCACCTTGCCCGGGGTGCGGTCGAGAATCCACTCGGCGGTGCGGGCCATCGCGCCGTCGCGGATGTTGAGGCGCGCGTGCTCGGGTGAGCCGTCGACGGCGGCGGCCTGGGCCCGCAGCATCTGGTCGAGCAGCGTGATCAGGCGCAGCTCGTGCCGGGCGACGGCGGTCAGGCTGCCCGGGGTGGCCGCGAAACGGGCGCTCAGCTCGGCGAGGGCCAGCGTCAGCGCGTCACGGTCGACGAGGGCCATTTCCCGGTACGCGGAGAAGGCCGGAATCGTATAGGCCGACGCGAATTTCGCGACCAGCCGCCGTACGTCGGAAAGGGTTTGCCGGGGCGCCCCGGGGAGCCGATCGAGGTGGTCGAGCGCGGGACCCATCGACCCCAGATCACCGGGCAGATCGAGACCCCAGTAGCCGAGCCCCCGCTGTTTCATCATCCATAGCAGATCGCGCATCTCGGCACAGCGCGCGAAGCGATAGGTCATGCCGTCCTCGGGCGGTTCGCCGGCGCCGTCCCGCATCCAATCCCGCACGGCCAGGCCTTCGCTGAAACCCGACTCGAACGCCACCGTCGTGAAACCGAGCCGCTGATGCAGGAACTCGATCAAAACCTTCCGGAGTACGTGGTACTCGCGCACGAAGTGGGCCGACTCACCGATGGCGACAACGCGGGCGTTCCCGATGCGCTCGGCGAGGGACTCGAGGTCGATCTCCATGGGGGTCGACCCTAGCGGGATGGTCGTCGGCCACTGCCTCGGCCGGGTCGACGGGCGCCGGTCGGTCACTGCCTTGGGCGGGTCAACCGGCTCGGGCCGATCACTACCTTTGGCCGGGCCGACCGGCTCGGGCCGATCACTACCTTTGGCCGGGCCGACCGGCTCGGGCCGATCACTGCTTTGGCTGGGTCGACCGGCGCCGCTGACGGCCTGCGCAGAGGTCGAGCAGGGCCTGCGCCCGCGAGATCTCCGTCGGTGTGAAAGCCGGCGACCGCCGCACCAGGAAGCGTTCGTCACCGCCGGCATCGTGCAGGGCGGCGACGTGCGCCGGGGCGGCCGGGCGAGCCGACGTGAGGTCGGCGCCGAACAGGCTGTGCACAGCGTCGTCCAGCGTGATGGCGCCGGTGGTGGCGTGCCGGGCCACGGTCAGGGCCCGGGTCGCCGGGTCGACCAGGTCGTGCGCGTCGGCCCGGTTCGCCTCGGTGAACTCGCCGCCGCCGGCCGTCACCGCGGCCACGACCTCGTCCGCGGTCAGGTCCGGCGGCACGGCCACCAGCAGCTCGTCGACCGCGCCGTGCTCGTCCGGGTGTATCTGGATGGCCAGGATGTTGATGCCCCGCCCGGCCAGCCGGGTGCTGAGCGCGGCGAGCGTACCCGGCCGGTCCGGAAGCGTGGTGCGCACCCGCATCAGCTCGCTGCGCCCGGCCGGAATGCCGAGCAGGTCGGGCAGCGCGGCGTGCCGGAGCGGCACCGGCGTCCGGCGCTTCTTCCATCGGCGGCGCAACAGGGCCCCGGCGATGACGATGACCCCGCTGGCGGTCAGCATCAGCGGCCCGTGCGCCCGCTCACCGAGCAGCGTGACAAACAGGTGAGCCGCGCCCACAGCGAAGAACACCGCGGCCACTTCGATCAGGTCGGCGGCCCAATGGGCCACCCGGATGGGCTTCATGCTCAGCGATCCTCATCGCCCGACATGTCCCCTTCAATCACGGTACGTGTCGGCCCCGATAACAGTCCGGCCCTTTGTGAAGCCCGGATTAAGGCCTCGTGCGTTGCGTCACCGGACCGTCGGGAACGTTGCAGGTCGGCCGCTCTGTCCACAGCACATCCCGCCCAGAAGTCCGGCGCGACCGCCTCGGCCGGCTTCCAGAGCTGAGGGGCGGCTGAGAATCATGTAAATAAACTTTGACCTGCTGTCGGTAATTCTTTACCTTGAGCGCATGACAACGGAAGAACGGCGGGCCTGGAGCCTGGCCGTCGTCGGACTCCTTGCGTACGCGGTCTATCTCGCCTCGATAGTTGCCGGCGCGGCCTATGCGCCGGCGCTCCTGTGGACAGTGGGCGGCGCGATCGTCGTGAACATCGCGGTGGACATCGTCTCCGGCGGTGGGCAGAAGGCCGACCAGCGCGACCGCGAGATCGGCCGCTTCGGCGACCACATCGGTCAGTCGCTGGTCGTCGCGGGCGCCGTCGCGGCGATGGTGCTCGCCCTGCTCGAGGCTCGCTACTTCTGGATCGCCAACGTCATCTATCTGGCGTTCGTGCTCTCCGCGGTGCTCGGCTCCACCGCCAAGATCTTCGCCTACCGCCGCGGCTTCCACCCGTGGTGAAGCCGACCCGCATCACCAACGAGATCCGGGCGCTGCGCTTCGCCGCCGGCGAGATGACGCAGGCCGAGCTGGGCGAGCGCATCGGCGTCACCCGGCAGACCGTGATCGCCATCGAGCAGGGCCGGTACTCACCGTCGCTGGAGACGGCGTTCCGCATCGCGCGGGTCTTCGGAGTCGGCCTCGACGACGTATTTCAATACCCTGTGGAGGAGCCATCGTGAAGGCCATTGTCCACAACACCTACGGCGATGCCGACGTCCTGCGTCTGGCCGACGTGCCCACGCCCACGATCAAACCCGATGAGCTTCTCGTACGCGTCCGGGCGGCCGGCGTCGACCGCGGCGCCTGGCACGCGATGACCGGCCTGCCGCTGGCCGCCCGCCTGGGCTTCGGGCCGCGGCGCCCGCGCCGGCAGACTCCCGGTCTGGACCTGGCCGGCGTGGTCGAAGCCACCGGCTCGGCGGTCACCGGCTTCAAGCCCGGCGACGAGGTCTTCGGCGCCGGCAGTTCCAGCTGGGCCGAATACGCCCGCGCCAAGCCGGCCCGGCTCATCCACAAGCCCGCTCATCTGAGTTTCGAGCAGGCCGCCGCCATCCCGACCTCGGGCGCGACCGCGCTGCGCATGCTCGGCCCCGTCACGGATAAGGGCCGCGACGTGCTGGTGATCGGCGCCGGCGGTGGGGTCGGCTCCTTCACTGTCCTGCTGGCCAAATCCCGGGGTGACACGGTGACCGCGGTCTGCAGCACAGCGAAGGTCGCGGCGGTCCGGGGTTTCGGCGCCGACCGCGTCATCGACTACACCCGCGAGCCGATCACCGGTTCCTACGACCTGGTTGTGGATATCGCCGGCAACCGTCCGCTCGCCGTGCTGCGCTCCCTGCTCAAACCCCGGGGCACCCTGTGCATAGCCGGCGGCGAACAGGGCGGCCGCTTCTTCGGTGGCCTGGAACGCAACCTTAAGGCGCTGGCCGTCTCCCCGTTCATCGGGCACACCCTGCGCGCCCCCATCGTGCTCGCCGGACGCGACGACCTGGCTGCCCTGCTGACGATCCCGTCCCCACTGGAACGTTCCTATCCACTGGCCGACGCCGCCACCGCCATGCACCGGCTCGCCGCCGGCCGGGTCGCGGGCAAAGTCGTCCTGACCAACGCTTGACGCCGGACGTGCTGTAACCAAAGCTGTTACAGCATGGCAGCGAACAGCCGGCTCACCATCGCTGTCCACGCACTGACGTGGATGGCTCTGGCCGAGCAACGCGGGGATGATCCGATGACCTCGGACCAGGTGGCGGCGAGCGTGAACACCAACCCGGTGGTCATCCGCCGCAGCCTGGGCGAGCTGCGACGGGCCGGGCTGGTCGGCGTGCGTCACCGGGCCGGCGCCGGCTGGCATCTCGCCCGGCCGGCGTCGGGCATCACGCTGCTGGACGTCTACGACGCGGTCGAGCAGCCACGGCAGTTCGCGCTGCACCACACCGAGCCCAACCTGCAATGCCCGGTCGGCCACGGGATCCGGCCGGTCCTCGACGAGCTCTACGGCGGTGTCGAGCAGGCCGTCCGGCTCCAGCTCGCACAGACCACGATCGCCGACGTGCTGCGACAGACCTTGGAGGTTGCGCGATGACGCACCGGATCATCGAACTGCGCCAGTACACCCTGCATCCCCGCCGCCGCGACGAGCTGATCGAGTTGTTCGACCGCGAGTTCGTCGAAACCCAGGAGGCGACGGGGATCACGGTGATCGGCCAGTTCCGCGATCTCGATGCTCCCGACCGCTTCGTCTGGCTGCGCAGCTTCCCCGACATGGAGTCGCGCCGAGAGTCGCTGGCCGCCTTCTACGGCGGCCCAGTCTGGAAAGAATACCGCGACGCCGCCAACGCCACCATGATCGACAGCAACGACGTCCTGCTGCTGCGCCCAGTGGACGGCCTCCCCGGTTTCCCCGACCCAACAGAAACGACCCCCGAACGCCCCGGCCCAGCCCTCCCCCACGCCGCGTCCGCCAACGAAGAACCCGCTCGCCCAATCACCGCCACCAACCATCTGGGCGAACCCACCACTCTCACCGACGACGAGCGCGACCGCCTGCAGAACGCCACCGACCATCCCGACCAGCACGCCACTCTCACCAGCAACGGGCATGAGCACCTGCAGAACGCCACCAACCATCCCGACCAGCACGCCACTCTCACCAGCAACGAGCGCGACCACCTGCAGAACGCGACGAACCATCTCGGCCAGCACACCACTGTCGCTGACAACGAACTCGAGCGCCTGATCACCGCGACCATCCACCTCGGCCAGCACGCCACTTTCGCCGACGACGAGCGCGGCCGCCTGGTCACCGCGGCCGGCTTCGGTTACAGCCGGACCGAGTACGCCGAGAACACTTTCCCCGCGCTGCCGGTGCGCACCGGCGAGCACGCCTTCGTGTCCTTCACCCGTCATGCCGGACCGCTCGTTCCGATCCCCGGCGTGCGGACCCAGCGCCTCCGGCTGACCCCCACACCGCGATCCCGGCTGCGCTGACAATTCGCGAGTTCTCCACAGGTCCGACACCGAATCCCTCGAAAGCCTTGATGGGGTATGTGGATGACCGACCAGATCACATACCTGGATGCCGCTGCCGCCACCGACGCCGGAACGGCCTACAAGCGGCGGCTGCTGGAACTGCTGTGCATAACCCCGGACCAAACCGTTGTGGACATCGGTTGCGGGCCGGGCACCGATCTGCGGTCGCTGGCCAAGGCTGTGCACAACCACGGACGGGTGATCGGAGTCGACCGCGATCCGCGGATGGTCGAGGAGGCGAAGCGCCGCCATCCACAGGCCGACATCCGGCAGGCCGATCTGCTCGCGTTGCCGCTCCCGGATGACAGCGTCGATCGCGCACGAGTCGACCGGGTACTCCAACATGTCGCCGAGCCCCCGGCCGCGGTCGCGGAAGTACGCCGAGTGCTGCGTCCTGGTGGCCTCGTCGGTCTGGCCGAGCCCGACTGGGACACCCTCACCGTCGCCGACCCGGACGAGGACACCAGTCAGGCTTTCGCCCGCTTCAACGCAGGCCAGGTCCGCAACCCCACCCTGGGCCGCGACCTGGCCGGCTTGTGCACCCGGGCCGGCTTCCACATCCGCACCGTGGAGCCGACCCCCATCGTCTTCCACGACTTCCCGACAGCCGACCGCATCCTGGGCCTGACCCGGAACTCCAGCCGAGCCGTAGCCAACGGCGACATCCCCCAGCCCCGCGCGGAAGCGTGGTTGCATCGCCTGAAGGCAGGCCCCGTGACCGCCAGCTTCACCTTCTACCTGGCAGTCGCGGAGGCCTGACCCATCCCTCCGCAACCCGCTACTCAAACGCGCACCCCGCTGAGCGAGTATCCATCCCGCCCCTCGAACACGCAGTCGCTGAAGAGGTGCGCAGCCCGCTGAGTGAACACGCATCCAACCGAGCCGACGCGCACTCCCGCTGAGCGAACGCGCAACCCGCCCCACGAACGCTCACCCCGCTGAGCAAATGCGCGACCCCACCCACCCCACGAACGCTCAACCCGTTGAGCAAGAGCACCGGGCTTGCCCTCCCAATCCGCGACGGATGGGTCCCACCGGCCCGCCCCCGACGCTGCGGAACAGCGCCACACCGGCGCATGAACGCTCAACCGGCCGCACGAACGCTCAACCCGCAAGGCGAACGCGCGACCTGTCGTGCGCGAAGGCACAACCCGCTGAGCGGGCGCGCAACCCGCCCCACGAACGCTCAACCCGCTGAGCGTTCGCGCGCTTCGATCAGGCGGTTGCGCTTTCTAGCTGAGCGGACTCGTGTTCGGCTGGGCGAAGATGCGGGCGAAGATCTGGTCGATCACGTCACTCTTGGCCATCGTGTAGTCGGAAGACTGCTCGCGGGCCAGGCGGCGCTTGGTGTCGGCGTACAGGTCGCGGTCCTCCGGGTGGGTGCGGAGCCAGTCGCGGAGGAGGCGGTGGCGGATCGGCTCGGGGGCGTCGCGGGGCCACACGTGCAGATGGATGTCGTCGTCGCCGCCGATCAGCATGCGATGGCCGTACCACCACGGCTCCCGGAGCAGCAGGCGGTAGCCGAGGGGAGCCAGCGGGGGCACATAGACCGACTCCTCCGCCGAGTCGGCCAGCAACAGGTCGATGTCGATGACCGGCTTGGCCGCCAGACCCGGCACCGACGTGGACCCCACGTGCTCGAGACCGACGACCCGCTCGCCCAGCGCCGCCACGATCGCGGCCCGGGCGTCGGCATAACGCTCCACCCACCCCGGGTCGTAGTCCTCGATGACGATCGACGACCACCGCCGGGGCCACTCCCCCACGAGCCCCGACGCGTTCTGCTCCGGCGTCCCGAGGAGCCGCTGCGTGATCTCGGGCGGGTACTCAGTCATCGTTACCTCCAGATTTTGGGAAGTCGGCCAGACTAGCCAGCCGCCCGCCCGCCGGGACAGCGATTAATCGGCCAACTAAGATCGTCGATCCATGGACATGCTGACGCCGACGCCTCTGATGGGGCTGGTCACGGGGTTCTGGAGTTTCAAGACGTTCGCGGCGGCGGTGGAGCTGGAGCTCTTCACCCGGCTCGCCGGCGGGCAGGTGATCACCGTCGCCGACGCGGAGGCCGAGTTGGGCCTGCCGGAACGGCCGGCCGATCTGCTGCTCGCCGCCTGCGCCTCACTGGGGCTGCTGACCCGCGACGGGGACGGCTACCGCAACTCCGCGCTGGCCGAGGAGTTCCTGGTCAAGGGCAAGCCGTACTACTTCGGTGGCCAGGTCGCCTACTGCGATCAGCGCACTTATCTGCCTTGGCACCGGATCGGCGAGGCGTTGCGCACCGATCGCCCGCTCACCTGGGATCCGGCGTCGCAGGAGTCCATGTTCGACACGGCCGACCCGCGGATGCTCGAAAGCTTCTGGGGCGCCATGTATTCGACCTCCATCTTCACCGCCAAGGCCCTCGCGCAGCACGTCGACCTCGGCGGCGGCAGGCGGCTGCTCGACGTCGGTGGCGGCTCGGGGGCGTACCCGATCGAGCTCTGCCGTTTGCTGCCCGACCTGAGTGCCACCGTCTTCGACCTGCCGCACGTCTGCGAGATCGCGGCCGGCAACGTCGCCCGGGCCGGCCTCGGCGACCGCATCGCCACCGCGCCCGGCGACTTCCTCACCGGCGAGGGCCTGCCGGCGGGCCACGACGTCGTGCTCTTCAGCATGATTCTGCACGACTGGGACGAGGCGACCAATCAAAGGCTTCTGACCCAGGCGTACGAGGCCCTGCCGCGCGACGGCCGCGTCGTGATCTCGGAGCTGCTGCTGAACGCCGACCGCACCGGCCCGCCCGCGGCCGCCCTGATGGGCATGAACATGCTCGTCGAGACGGTCGCCGGGCGCAATTACTCCGACGCCGAATACGCCGCGTGGCTGCGTACCGCCGGCTTCACCGACATCGAAACCGTCCACTTCGATGCCCCCGGCGCCAACGGCGCGGTCATCGGCATCAAGCGCTGAGGCACGCCCGAAAAGCTGAAGGCACGCCCGAAAAGCTGAAGGCACGCCCGAAAACCGCAGGCACGCCCGAAAGCCGCAGGCGCGCCCGAAAGCCGGGGAAACGCCGGAAAGCCGGAGGCGAGTCCGACAGCCGGCCTCAGACCGGTGGGCTCAGCGGGGGCGGGCTCAGCAGTGTCAGCAGGGCGCCGGGGTCCTCGACGTGGGCGTTGTGGCCGAGGCCGGGCAGCGCGATCGGGGCACTCCCGGGTGCCACCATCTGGTCGTGTTCACCGCGGGCCAGCACGACCGGCACCGGTGACGCCGCCACCAGCGCCTCGACCTGCGGGTCACCGACGGCGAACGCGCGCTGGTCGAAGGTGGGCCGCCAGCCGTCACCGGTCTCGACCAGAGCCGACGGCGGCACCTCGAACAGCAACCCGTCCAGCCCGGCCACCCGCAGGTGGCGCTGCGCCGCCTCCTCACGGGTCGGGTAGCTGGGCGCCGGCCGGGCCGCCATCTCGGCCGCCTTGGCCAGCTCGCCGGCCGACCAGTCGGATTTGATCCCGACGCCCACGACGGCCAGCACACCGGGGCGGCCGGCCAGGTGCAGCCCGACAACGCCGCCGAACGAGTGCCCGACGATCACCGTCCCGCCCGGGTCGACGAGCTCGGCGACCGCCGCGGCCACGCCGGCGAAGGAGTAGGACGGGAGTGGGGACGAGCCGCCGTGGCCGGGCAGATCCGGTGCCACCCAGGTCGACTCCCCCAGCAGCGCGGCGAGTCCGGCCCACACCTCGGCCGTCGCCCCGAGGCCGTGCAGCAACAGGTAGGTGGGCGACGACTCGCCGCCGGTCAGCACGCGCAGATCGGTCACCCCGTCAGCATGCCGCACCGGGAGGGACGCCGTCGTGAACGCCTGAGATCCGCGTCACGCCGAGGTCGTACTGTCAGGAATCTCCCAGGTCACGCGCACCGGGAGAGGATGAACGCCTCCAGTACCGTGGGCGCGGTGAAATGGACCAGGAAGACGACGCTCGCGCTTTCGGCAGCCCTCGTGGTCCTCGTCGTGGCGGCGGTGGTGTTCGTCCGGCGCGACTCGTCCCGCAGCAACGAGACGGCGGCGGACCCGGGCCCGGCGGCCGCTCAGCCCACCCCGTCAGCCGGCTCGGCCGAGACGCCGTGGACGGGCACCTGGGCGGTGGCCTTGCAGAACGGCGGGCCCGCTTTCGAGCGCCAGACCGTCCGGCAGGTGATGCGCACCAGCATCGGCGGCGACACCGTACGGATAAAGCTCTCCAACGAGTTCGGCAGTGATCCGCTCACTGTCAGCGCCGTCTACCTCGCCGCTCACCAGCGCACCAGCACGGTCGACGCGAGCACGAACGCGCACGTGACGTTCGACGGCGGCGACTCGGTGACCATCGAGGCCGGCCAGACCGCGGTGAGCGACCCGGTCGAGTTCGTGCTGCCCGCGGGCGGCGACATCGCGGTCAGCGCCTACGTCCCCCGGCGGATCGGATCGGTGACGCAGCACGCGTTCGCCAACCGCAACAACTACGTCGCCGCCGGCAACCAGAGCACGAAGGCCTCGCTGTCGGGGGTGCGCACCTTCGACAACTACGCCTTCCTGGCCGGCATCGACGTGCGCAACGCCGAGTCCGAGGGTGCGGTCGTCACGCTCGGCGCCTCGATCACCGACGGCTTCGACTCGACCTTCAACGAGAACCGTCGCTGGCCCGACCAGCTCGCCCGGCGGCTGGTCGGCGCCAACCGTACGGTCGGCGTGCTCAACGCCGGCATCAGCGGCAACATGCTGACCCAGGACGGTGCGGGGCAGAGCGCCCTCAACCGCTTCGACCGGGATGTCGTGCAGCAGACCGGCGTCAAATGGGTGATCTTCTCGGATGCCGCGATCAACGACCTCGGCGGCGACCGCCCGCCCGGGGGCGAGGAGCTGATCGCCGCCCTGCAGCAGCTGATCCAGCGCAGCCACGACGCGGGCATCAAGATCTATTGCGCGACCCTGACGCCGTACAAGGGTGCGGGTTACTGGAACGACGAGGGCGAGGCCGGGCGCGACGCGCTGAACGACTTCATCAAGGGCGACGGGAGCGGCTGCGACGGGGTCATCGACTTCGACACCGCCACCCACGACCAGAGCGACCCGACGCGGTACGACAGCCGCTACGACACCGGCGACCACCTCCACCCCAACGACGCCGGGATGGAGGCGCTCGCCGCGGCCGTGGACCTCGGCCTGTTCCGCGTCTGAGGAGCAGCCGAGACGACGCGCAGGGCCAGCCGAGGGACGACGCCCAGAGCAGCCGGCGGACGACCGCGCAGGGAACAGCCGAGGAACGACGCGCAAGGAGCAACCGGCGGCTCAGGCGGTGCCACCGTTGGCGTACAGGATCTGGCCGTTGGTCCAGCGGCCGTCGGGGCCGGCCAGGAAGGCGACGGTGCCCGCGATGTCCTCGGGGGTCGCGATGCGCCCGAACGGGTTGGCCGAAGCGATCCGGTCGACGATCTCCTGCGGCTTGCCGTCGAGGAAGAGCGGCGTCGCGGTCGGGCCGGGCCCCACCGTGTTGACCGTGATGTCGCGGCCGCCCAGCTCGCGGGCCAGGATCAGCGTCATCGCCTCGACCGCGCCCTTGGTGGCGGTGTAGCCCGCATACGTCGGCTGCTGGAGCCGCATCACCGAGGTCGAGAAGTTGATGAGCGCGCCACCCGCGCGCAGCCGGCGGGCCGCCAGCTGCGAGATGATGAAGGTGCCGCGGACATTGATGCGAAGCATGCGATCGAAGTCGTCCAGCTTCATCTCGGCCAGCGGGGCCAGCAGCATGATGCCGGCCGGGTTGGCCACGACGTCCACCCCGCCGAAGCGCCGCTCCGTCTCGTCGAAGAGCGCGGTCATCGCCTCCTCGTCGGCGACGTCCCCGCCCAAGGCGACGGCCTGACCACCGTCCGCCGTGATCTTGGCGACGACCTCCTCGGCCCGCTCCCGGTTGCCGGCGTAGTGCACGACCACGGCCATGCCGTCGGCGGCGAGACGCTCGGCCACCGCCCGGCCGATGCCGCCCGAGCCGCCGGTGACGATCGCAACCCTGCTCATGGTGACCATCCTTCAGTCTTGTAGACAACCTGTCCATTTGAATGTAGACGCCTTGTCCATATACTGCAAGCGTGAGTGACACGCAGAACGGGCTCCGTCGTGGCCGCGGCCGTCGTCCCGCCGAGGTGGTGCGTGGTGCCGCCCTGGCCGCGGCCGGCGAGATGCTCTTCGAAAGCGGCAACCTGGCCGGGGTGACCTTCGACAAGGTGGCGCAGCGGGCCGGCGTCAGCAAGATGACGCTCTACAAGTGGTGGCCCTCCCCCGGCGCACTCGCCTTCGAGGCCTACTTCGCGGCCGTCGAGACCCGGCTGGCCTTCGACGACACCGGCGACATCGAGCGCGACCTGCGGAGTCAACTGCGTTCCTTCGTACGCCTCCTGACCGCCGACCGTGGCGGCCCGGTGATCGCCGCGCTGGTCGGCGCCGCCCGGTCCGACCCGGATCTGGCCGCCGTCCTGGAGGAGCAGTACACCCGCCCCCGCCGGACCCTGGCCGTCGAGCGCCTCCGCACCGCCCAGGAGGCCGGCCAGATAGCCCGCGACGTGGACCCCCAGGTGGTCGTCGACCAACTGTGGGGGGCCTGCTACCACCGCCTGCTGATGCCCGCCGAGCCCCTGACCACCGACTTCGTCGACGCCCTGCTCCGCAACGTGCTCCGCGGCATCCGCCCGGACGCCTGAACCGCCTGCCAGTGACGCGACGGCGACCGGCTACCGGCGTGACGACCAGTTCGCCACCGCGACCAGCTTCCGACGGGGCGAGTCCGGCTCGAGCCGCCACACCGGCGGCCGCCCGGGGTGATGCAGCGCCTGCTCAGACGGCGGTAAGGGCGGCTGCGCAAGGGATCCGGTGGCGCTACCCGGCAACGGCCGGCTCGGCGGTGGTGTAGCGGTTGCTCAGGCGGCGGTAGGGGCGGCTGCGCAGGGCGATCGCGGTGGCGATCAGGCCGACGACCCCGGTCAGGACGAAGACCAGGGCCAGGCCGCGGGCGGCGCCGGTGCCGAACCAGGAGCCGATCAGCCGCGCGCCGGCGCCGTCGGTCATGAACGGGACGAAGACGAACTGGGCTATCGGGGAGATGAGGAAGGCGGTCAGCGGGGAGGCGGCCTGTTCGACGCTCTGGGCGAAGCCGAAGACCCGGCCCTGGCGCTCGTAGGGGACGACCTTCTGCAGGATCGTCTGCTCGGCGGCCTCGGCGTAGGGCACGACGAGCATGTAGAGATACAGACCGGCGGCCAGCCAGACGACCGACTCGCGCAGCGGGAACAGCAGGGTCACGCCCCAGCAGACGATGTTGACCAGGAGCAGGACCCGGACCGGGTTGCGACCCAGACCCGTGCGCGAGACCAGCAGGCCACCGACGATGAAGCCGGTGCTCAGCACGCCCCACAGCAGACCCCAGCCCTGCACCGACATCATCGAGAGGCCGTACGCGTCGAGCAGCGCCATGAAGACGCCGCCGAGCAGGTTGTTGAACGCCGAGAAGACGATCAGCGCCGGCAATCCGGGCACCGAGCTGATCACCCGGATCGTGCCCCGCAGATCGATCTTGCCCGCCCCGGCCGCGGAGGCACCGGCGGGGGAAGCAGCCGGCGAGGCGGCCGCGGTGATGCCGGCCGGGAGTTCCGGCGACGTGGACGCCTCGATCGGTCCGGCCGGGACCCGTACGAAACTCAGATGCGCAACCGACAGGCCGAGCACCACCAAAGCGACCACCAGAACCCAGAACATCCCGCCCAGCGCCACCAGCAGCCCGCTGATCACCGAGGTGACCAGGAACGACACGCCCGAGGCAGTGCCCAACAGACCGTTGGCCCGGTCGCGCGTCCCTGCCGAAATGAGCGCCGTCACCATGGTCGGCAGGACGATCGTCCGGATGTTGCCCGCGATCACCCCGACCATGAGCAGCACGACCAGGACCCACAACGGCACACCGGCCGGGTCGCGGAACGACGACCGCGGCATGGCCTGATAGAGGACCAGCGCCGCTGCGTAGAGCGCCAGCGACACCCCGGACGAGATCTGCATCATCAGCTTTTTGGGGTGGTTGTCGACAAGGCTGCCGAACCAGATGCCGGTCAGGGCGGTCATCACCAGGAAGATGCCGGAGATGACCCCGGTGGCGAAGACCGAGCGGGTCTCCAGGTAGGTGTAGAACGTGATCGCGAACCAGACTGTGTAATTGGTGACCGACACGAGCAACGTGTTGACCAGGAGCTGGTAGAAGACCCGTACGTGACCGTGGATGACCCCCATGGCCACACCGTATGACCTGAAGCACGCTTCAGGTCCACCGCCGCCGGTGTGAGATTGTGGTGCCGGCGGAAGGAGGCGACATGTTCGACCACTTCGTGGTCTCCGTCGTGGTTTGTCCCGTGCTGGTCGCCCTGGCCGTGCGGTGGCTGGCCGACCGCCTGCGCCCCGAGGCCGCGGTGACCGTGCTCGTGCTGTCGATCGTCACGGCGTCGGCCGCCTGTCTGATCAGCCTGTCCGCGTTCGCGCTCAAGGCCGTGGCCGAGATCCCCGCCGTGGGGGTGTCGCTGGGCTACTCCGACGCGGTGGTGCGGGCCGACACCGAGCGGGAGCCCTGGGTGTCCGCGTTGTCGGCGGTGCTCCTGCTGGCGTCGGTGGGCGGCATGGTCCGCATCTGGTGGTTGCACCGCCGGGAGCTGTCGGTGGCCCACGCCTTCCGCGGCCTCCCGGTCGACGACGATCGGGTCACGATGATCGACGACACCCGGGCCGAGGCGTTCGCCGTGCCCGGGCCGCCGGGCCGGGTCGTGGTCACCACCGGCATGCGCGAGGTGCTCGACGACCAGCAGTACAGCGCGCTGCTGGCCCACGAGCGCGCGCACCTCGACTCCCGGCACCACGCGCTCGTGCTGCTGGCCCGGATGGCCGCCGCCGTGCACCCGATCTTCTGGTGGCTGACCCGCCGGATCGACTTCCTGGTCGAGCGGGCCGCCGACGAGCGCGCGGCCGAGCAGCTCGGCGACCGGCGCGTCGTCGCCCGGGCCATCGGCGCGGCCGCGTTGCGCGCCTCGCACGCCCGCCTGGGTCTGTCGATGGCGCCCGGCCGGCAGGATCTGCGAGGTGCCGGTGTGGTCCCGCGGCGGGTAGCTTCGCTGCTGGCCCCGCGCTACGCCGCCCGCCTGCTCACGCTGGTCGCCGTCCCGGTCGTGGTCGCGGCGGGCTCGGTGGTCTGGACCGGCGAGTGCGTGGCCGATCTGGGTGAGCTGCTGTACGCGGCCGGAATGCTGCACTGACGAACCGGAGTACCGAACGTGGACGTGGCCGACGCGAGAGAGCTCGCCGCCGACCTGATGAACCAGCACGGGCTGACCGGCTGGCGCCTGGTGTTCGACAACGCCCGCACCCGGGCCGGGGTGTGCCACTTCGACCGCCGGACGATCGGCCTGTCCCGCGTCCTGACCGCGTTGCACCCGGTCGAGCAGGTCACCGACACGATCCTGCACGAGATCGCGCACGCCCTGGCCGGCCCGGGGCACGCCCACGACCGGGTGTGGCGGGCCACCGCGCGGCGGATCGGCTGCTCGGCGGCCCGCTGCGTGCCGGCCGACGCGCCCCGGGCCGAGGGCGCCTGGGAGGGCATCTGCCCGGCCGGTCACCGGGTCACGGCTCACCGGCGCCCCATCCGGGTCCGCTCCTGCCCGAGCTGCTCGACCGGCTTCGACGTGTCGGCCCGTTACACCTGGACCCACCAGGGTCGCGAGGCGGTGATGCACCCGCGTTACCGCAGTGAACTGGCCCGCCTGCTCGAGCGCCCGGCCCCGTCGGCCCCCGCGACGCGACCGGTGCGGGTCGGCGAGCAGGTGCGGCTGACCGGCGCCGGCAAATACCACGGCCTGGTCGGCACCGTCATGAAGCGGGGCCGCAGCCGCTACCAGGTGCAGACCCCGGCCGGTTTGCTGAGCGCCCCGTTCGCCACGGTGCAGCCGGTGACGGTCGACGCGCCGTGAGGCCGCACCTTGTCGGACCCTGCTGTTAGCGTCCGCTGGACCGCTAGCCGACACGATCACCAGGAGGTCCGCGTGCCGGACACCACTTGCCACATGTCGATCTCGCTGGACGGCTTCGTCGCCGGGCCGGACCAGAGCCGCGACAACCCGCTGGGCCGGCGGGGGCGGGAGCTGCACGGCTGGCACATCGGCGACCCGCGGACCACCGACGCCGACCGGGTCGCGGCCGGGTGGCTCATGCGCCCCCGGGGTGCCTATGTGATGGGTCGCAACATGTTCGGCCCCATCCGCGGCGACTGGGCCGAGGAGTGGAGCGGCTGGTGGGGCGCCGAGCCGCCGTATCACGCACCGGTGTTCGTGCTGACCCATCACGCCCACGACCCGATCCCGATGGAGGGCGGGACGACCTTCCACTTCGTCACCGGGGGCTTCGACGCCGCCTATGCCGCGGCGCGCGAGGCCGCCGGTGACCAGGGCGTGGACATCGCCGGCGGGGCGTCGACCGTCCGGCAGGCGCTGATCGCCGGGGTGATCGACGAGCTCACCCTCGACATCGCCCCGGTCCTGCTCGGTTCGGGCGAGCGCATCTTCGACGGCGTGGAGTCCTTCGGCTTCGAGCCCGTCGAGGTCCTGCACTCACCGCTGAGCACCCACATCCGCTATCGCCGGGCCGGCTGAGACCCGCCTCAATCGGCCGTCCAATAGAGGGCGCGGGCGACCTGGGCGTAAAGCCCCTTGGGGTGGGCCCGGAAGAGGGGCTCGGTGCCGAACAGAACGGCCCGGCCGCCGGCCGTCGTGGTGCCGGAGATGACGGCCGCCTGACCGGCGGCCTGATCCGGGCCGCCGACGCCGGGTGCGCTCGGCAGCCAGTGACCGGCGACCAGCGGGTCGGTGGCGGCGTAGCGCTGTTCGACGGTGAAACCGGTGCCGGTGAACCAGAGCGGGGAGTAGACGAAGGAGTTCGGCTGGGAGCCGGCCCCGACGACCGGGCCGGTGTTGTCGACGGCCACCACCCCGTTGGCGTCGCCGCGGCCGGTGACCGCGCTGGCCGGGAGCAGGGCGGTGGCGGCGTTGAAGCCGGCGCCGGTGGCGCCGCGGGTGACGACTCCGCCGCCCCCGGCGAGGAACGCGTCGACCGTGGCCCGGCCGGTGGCATTCAACTGGGCGTAGCTCAGACCCGACGAGACGACCAGCGTGTCCACGCCGGTCAGCGACGCACCCGCGTTCAGCAGGGCGGTCGAGACGGGCCGCACCTCGAAGCCCATCTCCCGCAGCACGAAGAGCTCGTCGGCGGCCACCGCGCCGGCCAGCACCGGCTTGGCCATAAGGGCGCCGGTCGGAGCTCGGCGCGCGGCCTCGAAGCGTACGCCGAAGAGGCCGGCCACCTCCTCGGCCTGACGCCGCGCGGCGGCCGGGACCACGACGGTGGCCGCGTCGAGCCGGGACACCTTGACCTCGCGGTCGAGCAGCGCGTTGACCGCCCGGACGTCGGAGCCGTCGCGCAGAGTGAGGGCGAGATCCTGGCCCCGGCCGGCGGTGACCGCGCCGGTGGCCGTGGCCGCGGTCACCGGCACGGTCGCCACCCGCGGTGCGGCGAAGCGGCTGATGTCGACCGGGGCGCCCCAGAGCAGGCGGTGGCTCCAACCGGAGATGTCGTACATCTTCATGGCGAACATTGTGACCTGCGTCTTCGCAGGTCAGCTGCCATCGACTCGACCGTGTACGACCGAACGGATGCCAGGAATGACCGTGTGGATGCATCCAGGGATGCAGGCGTTTCCGGTAGCGTCCGCCCATGGCGACGATCCAGCGGCGCGGCGATTCTTACCGTGTGTGGTGGCGGCTCGGTGGCACATCGGCCGGCGCCGCCCAGTCGTGCACGTTCAAAGGCCCCACCCCGGAACTGGCGCTCGAGGTGGCTGAGCTTGCCCACGAACTGTTGAAGGCGCGCGGGCACGACATGACCCGGCCCGAGCTGTACGCCGCCATGGTCGGCGACACGGGAGACGCAAGCCCGGCGACCCCGACGGTGAAACAGTGGATCGGCACCTGGCTGACCGAACTGGCCAAACGCCCCGACTTGGACCCGGAGACGGTGCGCCGCTACCGCCGGGACCTGACATTGCGGGTGATCCCGTGGATGGGGCACCTGCGGTTGTCCGATGTCACCCCGGACACCATCAAGCAGTGGGTGGGGTGGGTGTCGTCGCAGCGGGCCACCAAAGGCAGCCGGAACAAAGTCCTCACCGACCGGACGATCTCGGCGCAGACGGTGCGCAACATTTTCGACACCCTGCACCATTGCCTGGGCGCGGCGGTGCCCCGCTGGATCGCGCTGAACCCGGCGGCCCGGCCGGCGGGGGCCAGGCGGAACCCGGCGGGCCTGCCGAAGGTGGAGAAACACGACGCGGTCTACCTGACCCATCAGGAGCGGGAGCTGATACTGCACAACTGCCGTCCGGCGATGCGCAGCATGATGGTTGTTGCCCTGGCGACCGGTCTGCGTATCGGTGAGCTCATTGCCTTACGTGTCGAGGACGTTCACCTGCACGGCAGTGGTGGGGTGGTGAAGGTCCGGCGGACGTTGAAGTCGGGGCCGCGTAAGGATGGGCGCCGGTTCGGGCCGCCGAAGTCCGCAGCCGGGCGCCGCGACGTCACGGTGGGGGTCACCGGGGCCCGGGTGCTGCGGGAGCAGATGGTCGGGAAACATCCGGCTGAGCACGTGTTCACGGCACCGCGGGGTGGGATCTGTGACCCGTCGACGTTGCGGAACAACTACTGGTTGCAGGCGATCGCGGCGGCGCAGCGGTGCGCCGGGCATCCCCCGCCGGAGCCGCCGAAACCGGCGAAGGGGGTGCGCCGGCATTTGCGGGTCGATGAGGTGTCAACGTGCGCGTGTGACACGCGGTTGCATCGTTCGCCGCGGTTCCACGACCTGCGGCACAGTCATGCCTCGGATCTGATCGGGGCGGGTTGGTCGGCGAAGAAAGTGCAGGTGCGGCTGGGGCACAGCAACTACCTGTTGACCATGAACACGTACGGGCATTTGTTCAACACCGGCGACGAGGGTGAGCTGCACGCGGTGGACACGTTGCTGTTGCCGGAGAAGCCGGTCAGGGCTTCTCGGAGCGAGCCTGCGCGATCAGTTCATCGGCGTACCGTTCGCCGACGCGTTGCTGCTCGGCGATGACGGCGCGGACGATTCTGGCTTTCTGCTCGTCGGTGATGTCGGGGTTGTGCATGATCCGGATGATGGCGGCGTCGGCGGGGTGGACTTCCCTGATCGGGGTCGACTGCGAGTAGCTACCCGTGAGAAGCAGGCGTTCCCCGCCGGCGTCCTTCGTGGTGGGGTCTCTGCTTTCGAGGATCGCCAGGACGCTGCCTGGCTCCCATTGGAGTGTGCGTTCGATGCCGGCGTAGTTGGTCTCGGCGGTGCGCCGCGTGGCTTCTTCGAGGCCGATCCAGGTGTCGCGGGCGACGCCGGTTTGGGTTGCGGCGGCTCGGACGCTGAGGCGTAGTTCGAGCCGTCTGGCCCGGACGGCTTCGGCTAGGCGGCGGCGGTTTTCGACGTCTTGGGCGGTTGTGTCGGCGGCGCTCACGGCACTCATGATGGCAGTCTCACCCCGTCATTACCAGTCTAGTTTGATCTATATCGGCATAGATCTACGTCAACACTAGACCACTTTCGTGACGTGTGTTGTCTAACTCGGTCTAGTTCGGTAGCGTCAGTCGCATGCCGAAGAACACTGCAGTCAACCCGACTGGCGTGGAAATCGACGGCCCGAAGCTGCGCATCCGGCGCAAACTCAGCGGCCAGTCCATGGCTGCCTTCGCGGCCCGCTGCGGCGTCCACGTCTCCTACATCAGCCACCTCGAACGACAGCCGGAACCTCGCCGGGTCAGCCCGGAGAAGTTCGCCCTGATCTGCGACGCGCTCAACATCCCGAGCAACCAGCGGCACACCATGCTCACCGCCGACGCCCAGAAGCGCGCCAAGGCGGCAGCGTGATGCCCGAGACCTACACCATCGACGAACTCGCCCAGATGCTGCAGGTCGTCGTCAACGGGATCCGCACCGGCGACAACGGCGACGACCGCGTGTACAGCCTGACCGAGGTCGCCGCCCGCACCGGCTTCGCCGAACGTCAACTCACCCTCGACTGCCGAGCCGGTCTCATCGAGCACACCCGGCGCGGCAGCTTCCGCGGCATGACGTCGCGCCAGATCGCCATCCTGGTCGGCCGGCACGCCGAAGGTGGCGACCTCGCCCACCGGGTGAAGCGCACCGCCGCCGAGAGCGGTCTGGCGCAGGCGCTCGAGATGACTCGCCAGTCCGGCGCCAAGCGAGCGACGCCTCGCAAGCAGCAGGACGCCGCATGAGCGTCAACCGTCAGCCCGCAACCCTCTGGGTCTATCCGACCGGCGGCCGGGCTAAGAAGTTCCACCTGCCCGCAGTGGATGGCGGCGCACGGACAGGCGTTGTCTGGTTGGCCTGCCGGGGCTTTATCACAACCGCAATTGCCGTGCTGGAGCCGCCGGAACACCTCGAACTCTGCGACGACTGCGTTCTGTCTGGGATGGAGCAGCCTTCGGTGTACCGGTTCTTCGACGCCGCCGATCGCCTTCTCTATGTCGGCTGCACAAGCAATATCATCCGGCGCTTCATGCAGCACTCCAGCCCGCTCAGCCCGTCGTTGGCGTGGTGGCCGGTACAGCGACGCCATGTGATCGAGACCTTTGGGTCAATGCCGGAGGCATTCGCTGCCGAGGATCGAATCATTGACACCGAGCTGCCGCTCTTTGCCAAATCCCGCCGCCTCGCGATCCGGCAGCTTCAAGAGGCCGTCGCATGAGCCCCGCGACGATCACCCCGCTGCCCGGCGGCCGTGCCGAGTTCTCGTGGCGCGGTATCGATCACACGTTCCCGTCAACCGAGCTCGCGATGGCTGAGGCGCGCAGGCGGGATATCCGCTTCGACCTGCTGCCGTTCCCGGCACTGTCGCCGGACGTGCTGGCTGTTTCGCCAGCGCTGACTTCCTGACACAAGAAACGCCTAGCCGCTTCCACCGGCCAGGCGTTCCTACTTCCTACCCAACGCCGCACTCGCAAAGGGAGTGACGACCTTGATTACCACGAACGATACGGCTACACCTGCGACCCCGCGCAACCTCTGTCGCGTTGATGGCACACCCATCACCCCGACGTGCGAGATCCCGCTCAAGATGTGCTGCGGTGAGGTCCTGCTGGGCGACGAGTGTGCGTGCGGTCCAAGCGACGCCGTTACCGCTGCCCGCGTCGCGTGGGACCTGCAGTCGGTGAGCGCCTGATGTCGAACACCCGGACCAAGCGCCAGGCGACCCGTACAGCAACTCACCGGCCGGCCAAGCGAACGCGACGTTTCCGTCACGACGACTTGGTCGCCGTCGACCTGTTCTCCGGCTTCGGCGGGCTGACCGAAGGCATCAAGCGGGCCGGCTTCACCACGATCATGGCGGCGAACCACAACAGCTACAAGGTCGAGGTCCACGAGGCCAACCACCCGGAGGCCGAGCACTGGATCGCCGACCTCATCAACCCGGAGTCGGCCGACTACCACTCCGCTCGGGACCTACCCGCGGCTGACCTCCTCGTTGCCGGCGTGTCCTGCGTGAACCACTCGCAGGCCAACACGCAGAAGGCCTACGAGCAGCGGATGAGCCTGTTCGACCTGGACGACCCGGACTTCGACGCCCGGGTCACCAAAAGCGAGCGCGACCGGGCGACAGCGAATTGCGTGCTCCATTACGCCGAGCGTCACCACCCGAAGATGATCCTCGTCGAGTGCACCACCGAGCTCTACTCGTGGGGGCCGGCCATCCCCGGGCGTCCCAAGGTGGGCGACGGCACGACGTACAAGTGGTGGCTGCGCCAGTTCAAGAACCTCAACTACCAGTACAAAGAGCTCTACCTGAACTCGCAGTTCTTCGACGTTTCCCAGTCACGGAACAGGTTGTTCATCGCGTTCTGGGACCGCAGCATCCCGGCGCCCGACCTGGACCACAGGCCTGCGTCCTGGTGCGGCCGGTGCTCGGAGATCGTGCCGGCGGTGTGGACGTGGAAGACCGGCATCCCGCCGACCGGGTCGGTGAACTACGGCAAGCAGTACAACTACCGCTGCCCCCGCTGCCGCAACGAAGTCATCCCGCCGATGAGCCCGTCGGTGAACGCGCTCGACCTGAGCAACCTCGGTACCCGCATCGGGGACCGCACCAAGCCGCTGGCGCCCGCGACGATGGCTCGTGCCGACCGGTGCCGCCAGCGGTTCGCCGAGTTCCCGGCCGTCCTCATGCCGGCCAAGGCGGCGCACGGCTCGGAGAAGCACCCGTGGCAGCCGATGTCCACCCAGACCAGCCAGCAGGAGACAGCACTGCTGTCCACGGGCGCGCTCATGGTCGCCGCGGGGGACACCTTCGAACGTCCTGGGTCGGACTGCCGGTCCCGTGGGCTGGATCAGCCGCTCTGGACGCAGCCGGCGACCAACACGACCGGGCTGATGACCCCGCCGGTGGCGCTGGCGGTCAACAACTACCAGGGCGCTCCGCGCGGGGTGGATGAGCCTCTGCCCACTCAGACCGCCACCGAGACACTCAGCCTGGTGTCCGCCGGCGTGGTGCCGTTCCGCAAGAACACAACGCCGACTGTGCACAGCGAGCCGATGCCGACGGTGACCTCCGAGCAGATCCCCGGCCTGCTGACCGCGGCGGGAACCATCAAGAACAACGGCTCGATCGACGAGGCGCAGTACCGTGCCCACCCGGTCAGTGACCCGCTCGGCACGATCGTCGCGTCGAGCGCCAACCAGGGTCTGCTCTTCTCCGGCTGGTACAAGCAGAACGGCAGCGGGTCGGACGCGACCGCCCCTCATCCGGTGAGCGACCCCCTGGGCACACTGACCGCCCGGGACACCACCGCGCTGTTGACGGCCGAATGGCATGCCGCACTTGCCGACCTGGACCTCGAGGACTGCTACTTCCGCATGCTCGGCCCCCACGAGGTCGGCCGCGGTTGCGGCTTTGATGTGGACTTCCCCGGCTACCAGGGCAGCTTCCTTGTTTGGGGTTCCGCTCGGGACCAGGTCGACGGCTTCGGGAACGCTGTCACGCCGGCTGTCGGTGCGTGGATCGGAGCTCGGCTGCGGGCGGCGCTCAACTCCGAGCAGGTGGCCGCATGACCGCCCGGAAGCGCACCCTCCGCGAGCGCCTGTCGGAGTGGCGTAACCGCAAGCATGAGCCCCCGTATTCGGCGGACGAGTTGGCGTTGCTGCGCCGTAAGGGCTGGCGGATGGTCGTCCGCTCTGAGCGCCGGGCGGCCGAGTCGTGACCGCCGCCGCCCTCGTGGTCCTCGCCTGGTTTGCGCTGGCCTCCGCCCGGCAGGTGGCCCGTCTGCGTCACGCCCACGCGTTGGTGCGTCAGGTGGCGTGTGAGCGGGGCGCCGAGCTTTCCGTGGATCGGGCTGCCCGCCTGGGGTTGGTCAACCCGGCGCCTCGCCGCCGCTGGTCGTCGGACCGGCAGGACACCGACCGCGTGCCTGTGCCGCGGGTGCTGCACGACATGCCGCACCACTGAGCCCCTCTTTCCCGTTCTGACTTCTTCCGTGAGGTATCGCTGTGTCTTTTGATTCTCGTCTCGCCGAAACCGGTGAGCTGACCGTTGACCTGCTGGACCGCCCGAAGCGGGGCCGTCACCGGTCGCCCGGCGCCAACCAGAACAAGACCGCCTATCAGCCGCGCCGGTATGCGGCGGACACCGGTGAGCTGGCGAAGGTGGTGGAGCCGGCCAGGGCGCTCGACTTCCCGCCGCTGGTCGGTGAGGGGCCGACGGAGCACATCGTGCTGCCCGCTTCCCCGCCGGTGCTGCCCGCTCCTCTGCCGTCGCTGCTGCTGCCGACGCGTGCCCCCGCCGCCGCGCTGGCCGCTGAGCAGCATCCGTCGCGCAAGGACCGCATGGTGCAGGGCTTCCTGCAGGCGCTGCAGACCATCCGGCGGGCCGCGCAGTGAGCCGGGCGTTCGAGGTTGGTTTCTGGGCGCTGTACATGGCTGCCGCCATGTTGTTGCTGGCCTTGCTGGTGCAGGCGTTCGGCGCGGACTGGCTCCGTCGTGCTCGAGCCGCCCGGGCGTGGTTGCGCCTGCGGGTGCTGCGGCGGTGGCGCCGCTCCAGCCTCGGGGCGATGTGGCATGCGCGCCGGGTCATGGCCGAGGTCGACGTGGACGACTGGGCGTTCCAGCTGGTTGTCGAGGACTGGGCGATGCGTGAGGAGGACGAGCGGTGAGCGGCTTCCTCATCTGCTATCTGTGCGAGCTCGCAGGGCGTGGGCCGGGCGAGCGGTTCAAGGTGCCGGCGGACGGTCCGGGTCAGGCCCGGATGGAACGCCACGTGCTCGAGCCGCACCCTGCCACGGATCTCGCTGGTGTCCGGGTGCCGGACACTCGCCCGATCGACCTCGACCTCGACGGCGGGGAGGGCGGCAGCCGGTGAACGACTCGACTCACTTCCCCGCGTTCAACGGTCGCGGTCACCGCCGCAAGAAGGTCGTGAACATGCCGCACCCGGACCGTTACCGGCCGGACCCGCTGGAGTTGCGGGCGCTGGAGCTGATCGGCGAGGTGGACGCGTGGCTGAAAGCGCAGCAGGACCGTGAGGCGCGGGCGGCACGGGCACGGTTCGACGCGGTAGTTGAGGGCTGGGAGCGCGGTGATCCGGGTGAGTGACAACCATGCGTGGCCGCCGGCTCGGACCCCCGAGCAGCAGGCGTTGGACAACGCGCAGCTGGCGCGTGCTCACCTCGGTCAGCTGGTGCAGCAGTTGAAGGGCGACGACAACCAGCCGTGGCGGGGGCGGCTCCTCGCCGCGGTCGGGGATCTGGACCGGTTCACCGACGGGCTCGAGCAGGGTGCGGTGGAGGTGGAGGCTGCCCCGTCAGCTCAGGCACCCGTCCCGATGCGGCGACCTGAGCCCGAGCAGGAACCTGCCGAAGTGCCGGGAGGGGCGCATCGCCTCATGGGTGAGGACACGCGGGCCTGGTTCAAGGGCGGGAACGCTGTGCCGATGCGCCGCAACCGCGGGCCGCAGTGAGGTGGCTTGAGGACGCGGGCGCGGTTCTGACGAACGGGCCCGCCCTGTTCGGCTGTGCGGTGTTCACGGCGGCAGTGTTCGGTGCGGCCTGCTACGGGGCGGGGTTCCGGGCTGGCCGGCACGAGCGGGCTGTCGACCGGGTTGAGGCCGCGATGGTGCGGGCTGTGGGCGAGCAGGTCGGGCAGCTGGTGCCAGGGCAGCGGCGGAGCGAGCCGTGAGCGGGTCAGCCTTCGTCGTCGGCCGACTCGGCGGCTTGGGCCTTCTTCGCTGCGAGTCTCGCGTTAGCGCGCGGGGTTCGGCTCTTCTTCAGTGGTCCCCGGCGCTTTCCGGGCAGCGGCGTATCGGGGTTGTCGAGCCGCCATTCGATGTACGCCTTCAGGTCGGCGGACCGGCCGCCGTTACCGACGAGCTCGCCGTACTCGTCCCAGGTGTCTTGGTCGAGTCGGAACCGGCGGAGGTCACTGTCAGGCACGACGCCAGCGTAGGGGGCGACCTTGATCGAGGGCAACGACTGTGGCGACGGGTCACTTCCGTGTCGGGTTCGTGTGATGGCTTGAGTCATGCCGCCATTGTGGCTACAGTTGTGGCTACAGAGCAAGTGTGCGGGTAGCACTTACCGCTAGGAGATCTCGTGCCTTTCTTGTCCGAACTTGAGTCCCGAACCGATGGCTGCATCTACGTCGTCCGGTTCGACAACGACGAGTTCAAGGTCGGTAGAAGCCAGAACATGCACACCCGGCTGCGTTCACTACGCATCGCGGCGGGGCAGTTCCGCCGACGCATTAACGGCGGCTGGTACTCCCCCGATCATGCGGACTGGCTTGAGAACGAGACCCGCCTCATCGACTTCTGCTTGGAGACCTTCGGTGCCCCGACATGGGGGCTTGAGCAGTTCCGCGGCGATTACTCGGTCGCCCGGCAGTACGCCGAATGGCTCACCGCCTCAACCGACCTCAACGAGGGAGCACGACCATGACTACCAATCACCTGAGCGGCCCCTGGCGGGCTGTGCTGGTCGCAGACGAAGACGGAAACGGCCGCTTCGAGGTCGAGAACTTCGACTACATGACCGGCTCGGACGAGGTCGATATCTCGATCCGCCGTGGCACTGCACTGCCGGACGTGGACGGCAACCTCCCGGTGTCCTACCGGTCCGGCGACATCATCGAACTTTGGGAAGGCCTGTACGTCGAGGACGGCGACCCGAGCACTGACGGCCCTGCCCGTTGGGCGCAGGCGCAGGCGATGGCGGCCGGGCTGAACGCTGCGAGTGCCGCATGAGCGCCGACGACATGTACCGCAAGGCGTACTTCGAGATCGACGCAGTCCTCGACAAAGCGCTCGGCACCCAGGAAGAGGACGGGGCGGGCGCAGGCATCGTCGCCGACGTCATGCTTCTCGCTTACCGATACGAGCTCGCATTGCAGGCGCTCAAGGCCGCAGGCGCTTCGCTCGCCGCCGCAGAGATCCGTCGCGCTGAGCTGCCGGATCCGTTCGAGGGAATGGCGGGGTGACTTCCCCCGAGCCCATCCCATCCAAGTGCGCCGGCCCGACCGGTGCAGGCATCGAGCCGAACCCGTGTCGCGTGCCGGGAACAACGCCGCGCTGCCTGATCTGCCCGGCATCCCCGAACTACTGGCGCCGCGACGAGACGGCGACTTCCGAAGGAGCTGGTGCCCGATGAACACGACCCAGGTCATCCTCCGCGCCACCGATGCGATCTCCCGCCTCGACGACGGCCAGGCCACCCAAGCCGACCGTCTGATCGCCGAGGTGTTCGACCGGCACAGCGAGGCCTCTGCCTACCACCTGGCCCAGCGCCTCGACGTCCTGCCCGCTGACGTGTGCCCGTGCAGTCAGCCTAAAGACCCGGCCGAGCCGACGTGCCTCTCCTGCTACCTCGAACACGACGACGCGATGCGGAGGGCTTCCGATGTCTAGCGCGACCCTGACTGGCCCGGTCGGCGTCATCGGCTGGGAGTTGGACGACGACGCGTGGCGTGAGCAGCGCAAGCACGGCCTGGGCGGCTCGGACATCTCCGCCGTCCTGGGCTTCTCCGGGTACACGTCGCCGTGGGCGGTGTGGGCGGAGAAGACCGGTGTCCGCTCGTGGCAGGACGACATCTCCTCGGCCGCCGCGGACCTGGGTGTCGAGTTGGAGCCGTGGCTGCTGGGCAAAGCGGCCCGCCTGCTCGGTGTGGACGTCACCCAGCCGGAGTTCCGCACGTACGCCCACCCTGTTCACCGCTGGCGCACCTGCTCCCCCGACGGCATCAGCCCACTCGGCCTGATCGAGCTCAAGACGGCCGGCCTCGCCTCAGGTTTCGGTTCCCCGCCCGGCTGGGCCGACGGCGGCACTCCCTTGGGCTACGAATTCCAGTGCCGCTGGTCGCTGCACGTCATGGACGCCGCCCGCATCGACCTGATCGGGCTGGTCGCCGGCATGGGAGTCGTGCACCGCACCTTCCACCGCGACCTGGCCATCGAAGCCGACCTGGTCGACCAAGTGTCGGAGTGGCACCGCCGCCACATCGTCGGCGGCGTTGAGCCGCCGCTGGGCGCGGTCGACAACGACGACATGCTCCGGCGTTACCCGGTCACCACCGGTGCCACCGTGGACCTGTCCGGCACCCATGCGGCCGAGCTGCACCAGGCGTACCTGTCCGCCCGTGCCCGCGAGTCCCGCGCGAAGGCTGACAAGGAAGCCGCCGGCGCCGCCTTGAAGAACCTGATCGGTGTTGCTGAGGCCGCCGAGGTCGAGGACAAGACCATCGCGAAGTGGTCGGCGAAGAAGGGCTCGGTCGACTGGCCTGCCCTGGTCGCTGAGCTGGTCGAGAAGCACTCCCTCCCGGCGCCGAACCCCGAGTCCTACCGCAAGCCCTCGTCCCGAACCCTCTACGTGAAAGAGGTTTGACCATGACTGCCGCCCCGACCAACGCTGCCACCGCCCTGGCCACTCGCCGCGAGAACGGCGGGGTGTCCCAGAACTCGCTCGCCGACAAGATCCGGTCGATGGAGAAGCAGTTCCAGCTCGCCATGCCCAAGGGCGCGGAGGCGACGCAACTCATCCGGGATGCTCTGACCGCGTTGCGGACGACGAAGAACCTGGAGAAGTGCGACGCCGATTCGGTGCTCGGTTCACTGATGACCTGCGCCCAGCTCGGACTGCGCCCTGGTGTCCTCGGCCACGCCTGGGTGCTGCCGTTCTGGACCTCAAAGCACCACAAGGATGAGAACGACCGGTGGGTCGGTGGTCATAAAGCCCAACTCGTCATTGGCTACCAGGGTTACATCGACTTGGCCCACCGCGCCCCGAAGGTCGCCTCGATCATCGCCCGGACCGCGTACGCCGGGGATGCCTTCGACGTGGACTACGGCATCGCCGACACGATCATCCACAAGCCGAACTTGTTCGGGGAACGCGGCGATCCGATCGCCTACTACGCCATCGTGAAGTACGACGGCGGCGGCTACGCGTTCTTTGTTATGTCGCACGCCGACATGCTCCGGTACCGGCAGGACAACGCGACCGCGAAAACTCGCGAGGGCAAGGTGTTCGGCCCGTGGGTGGACAACTTCGAGGGCATGGCCCACAAGACCTGCGTCCGGCAGTTGGCGAAATGGATGCCGAAGTCGACTGAGTTGGCGCAGGCGATTGCTGCCGACGAGGGCGTGCGGGTGGACCTGCGTCCGCAGGCGGACGTGGCCGAGGTGACCGATCACCCGGAGGTAGTGGAGGGCGAGGTCATTGACACGCCGGCCACTGACGGCCAAGCCGCGGACGGTGGCCAGTGACCGCCTGGTGGGAGAGCCCCTTCCTGGTGCTCGACACGGAAACCTCTTCGGCTGACCCCGAGGAGGCCCGTGTGGGCTCGATCTGCACGGCGGTGATCGACCCGGCCGCGAAGTCGAAGAAGGTCAGCAACGCCCTGGCGGCGATCGACATGCCCGCGGGTGCGTCAGCGGTGAACGGGCTGACCACGGAGCACCTGATGGCCGAGGGTAAGCCGTCCGCTGATGTGCTGGACGAGTACTGCGGTGAGCTCGCCGCGTCCCTGGCCCTCGGTGTCCCGCTGGTCATCATGAACGCCCCGTACGACCTGACTGTGCTGGACCGGGACTGCCGCCGCAACAGTGTCCCGACGATCGGTGACCGACTCGAAGGCGCCCCGCTGGGTCCGATCGTGGACCCGGGCGTGCTGGACAAGAAAGTCGAGAAGTACCGGCGACGGGTGTCCGAGACCCAGGGTGCCCGCTGCCTGAAGACCTTGGCCCAGGTGCACGGCATCGGCTGGGATGACGAACTGGCGCACACCGCCGAGTACGACGCGTTGCAGGCGGGCCGAGTGGCGTGGGCGCTGATGCGCCGCTACCCGCTACTGGCCGGCATGTCGCTGGCCGAGCTGCACGACGCTCAGGTGGGTTGGTACGCGGAGCAGGCGGCGTCGCTGGCGCAGTTCTTCCGCAAGAAGGCCAACCAGGTCGAGTTCGAGGCCCGGCGAACCGCCGACGCTGGGGACCGGGACACGCTTCTCGCCGACGTGCAGCAGATCCGGGCCAGCGCCGATGGCGTGACCCTTGACTGGCCGATGCGCACATTCGGCGGCGCTCGATGACTCACAAGATGTCCCCTGCGGAGATCGAGGAAGCGATCGCCGCCTCCGGTGATCTGCTCGAGGACTCGGTGGACATCATCGACGAGTTGCAGGGGACTTTCCTGTTCGCCGATGCGGAGCTGGATCGCGCGTTCGCCCGGGCGTACCTAAACCATCAGGGCCCGCAGCAGGAGAAGCGGTATGCGGCGGAGCTGGCTACGGAGAAGGAGCGCACGGCGAGGGACCAGGCTTTCCTGATCTTCAAGTACGCCGAGCGGAAGGCCAACGCGGTCGACCGGCGCATCTCGGGCCTGCAGACCCGAAGCAAGTCGGCGAACAACGCGATGAACACCTACGGGGGTCGCTGATGAAGCGCTCCGCCATGCCGGCCAGGACGAAGCCGCTCGAGCAGAAGTCGCCGCTGAAGCGCGCGACCGCTCTCAACGCTTCCCCGCTGGCCCGCAGCGCCGTTCACGCCCGTGAGGCCAAGCGCGCCAACCAGCCGAAGCGCGCACGTGACACCGGCCCGTCGAAGGCGGTCCGAGCTCTGGTCGCCGTGCGGTCGGAGGGCTGGTGCGAGTGGCATGACTGCTGGCTGGTCGCCGCTGAGGTTCACCACCGTCTGAACCGCAAGAACGGCGGGCGCCACGGTGAGGCCGCGGTCCGCATCAACCAGCCGGCATGGCTGCTGCACGCCTGCCGCCGACACCACTCACTTGTGACATCGCCTGTCGGTGCCGACCGGGCGCTGGCCCGCGAGTCGGGCTGGCTGCTGCACGAGCACGAGGACGCCCTTTCAGTTCCGGTGCTGTCCCGCCACGGCCTCGTCCTGCTGGAGAACGACGGCACCCACACCCCCACGACCAAGGAGGACTGACCATGACTGACCCGCTGCCCACCCTGGACGACGCCGACCGCGACCTGCACGAGGCGGTCCTCGAGCAAGGCCACGACTCCCCCAGCTACCCAGACCAGCTGCCCGGCTGGGACGACGCCGGCGGTTGGGACGAGTACGAGGTTGCGGCGTGAGCACGATGACCGTGACCCGCCAGTGGACGTTGCTGATCCCGGCGCCAGCCCCGCTGTGGTCGACGAACGACTCGCACAAGAAGGGTCCGCGGGCCACGTCGGCGAGCCGTGTCCGGTGGCGGTCCGCTGGGTTCACCGCCGCGCAGAAGGCAGGCTTGCCCAAGGGTTTGTCGCGGGTGCGGTACGCGATCACGTTCCACTTCAAAGACCGGCTGCACCGTGACGCGCTGAACTACTCCGAAACCGCGAAGCCGGTGATCGACTCGTGGGGTCCGCCGTTCGTGCAGAAACCCACCCCGAAGAAGCCGCAGGGCTCGTCGGCGCCGGGCTGGGGTTTGATCCCGGACGACACCCCGCAGTTCCTGGAGTCGACGTCGCTGGCGATCGGCCCGCTGTGGCGTGAGGTGCTGGCCGGTCTCCCCGAGCGGGAGCAACGCCCCCTGGCGTCCCCGTACGGCGGCCTGACGGTGGTCATCACCGACCTGAGCGGGGTGTCGGCGTGACCCCGCTGAAGCTGCGGGTGGTGTGGCCGATCGAGCAGCCCGGCATGTTCGGCGAGTTGTCGGTCACCGTGGCCCGCGCCGAGTTGCCGCACATCGCCGACGAGTGTCAGGCCACCATCGTCGGCCCTCCCGTGTTCACCACCAGCCGCGGTCAGCTCGTCTGTGAGGCGCCGGCAATCCGGAGGGCAGCGGCGTGACCGCTCCGACGTTGCGCCCGATCCGCATCACCGACGCCGCCGCCGTAGGTGCTCTCGTCGCTGACCTGCGCTCGATGTGCCTGCTCAGTCAGCGCCAGCTGTGCGAGGAGATCGGCGGCATGGAGCAGGCGCGGCTGTCCGAGTGGGAGACCGGCAAGGCCATCCCCACGCTGCCCTACCTGATCCCAGCACTGCGGGCGCTCGGCTTCGACCTCGCGCTCATCCCCCGCGAAGACACCGAGCCATCGACCCCTCAACGAAAGGCGGCCTGACATGGCCCAGGGAGACATCAACATCACAGTCGTCGGCAATCTGGTAGCGGATCCGGAACTCCGGTTTACGCCATCCGGTGCGGGCGTCGCACAGTTCACGATCGCCTCGACCCCGCGCCAGCTCGACAAACAGTCAGGTGAGTGGAAGGACGGCACTCCGACGTTCCTGGATTGCAAGGTCTGGCGCGACGCCGCTGAGCATGTCGCTGAGTCGTTGCAGCGCGGGGCACGGGTGATCGTCACCGGCCGGTTGAAGCAGGAGAACTGGGAGGACAAGCAGACCGGGCAGAAGCGGTCGAAGCTTGCTCTCGAGGTCGACGAGATCGGCCCGTCGCTGCGCTACGCCACGGCGAAGATCCAGAAGATGACCCGCTCCAACGGCGGCAGCCAGCCGGCGCAAAGCCAGTCCGGCGGCGGCGACCCATGGGCGACTCAGGCGGCTCAACCGGACCGCGGGTTCGGTGGGCGTCAGCAACAGTCCAACGACCAGGAACCCCCTTTCTGATCATGGTCACCATCGCCGCCTTTGCGGTCTTGGTTGTCGGTGCTGTCGTCGGTCTGCTGACCGGCTTCAGCATCGGCACCACCCGCACCCAAGCCGCCCTCAAACTGGCCCGTTACTCCGATGCCATCGCCCTGGCCGACGACCTCGTGAAAACGCCCGACGCCCTCGACCTGCGTGACCGGGCATCCAAGCTCCTCGCCGCCCACCGCTCGGCCAACCTCGACCAGGAGAAATAACTGTGTTCATCATCGGTATCATCTTCGCCGCGGCCGCACTGCTCGGCCTTGCACTGGTCGTGCTGGCCAAGACCAGCGAGGCCCGCGGCGCCGGCATCCTCGTCATGCTCGGCGGTGGCGCCCTCGCCGTAGTCAGCCTCGTCATCGCCTCGCTGTCCACCGTGCCGACCCGCAACGTCGGCATCGTCACCGAGTTCAACAAGCCCACCGGGCGCACCACCGGCGCCGGCCTAAAGTGGCACGCCCCATGGCAGGGCATCGACGACTGGGACGCCTCCGGTCAGACGTACGCGCACCTCGGCGACGCGTGCCTGTGGGTGGCTATCGCAGCCCAGCGGCGGGCGTGCATCCCGGTGCAGATCGAGTGGAACTCGCGGGCCGAGCGGGCCCCGGAGAACTGGGCGGCGTACAAGGAGGTCGACGGGATCGACGGCGGCCGGTTCGGGACGTTCGTGGCCCGCCGGGTGGAACCGCAGATCGGGGCGGCGATCACGACGGTGTTCTCGACGTTCGACCCGCTGGGCCAGGTGAATGCGAAGACCGGTGACGCGCCCGCCCCGGACCTGAACAAGACCCACAAGGATCCGTTGCTGGCCGCTTTGAAGGCGAACCTGGGTGAGGACATCGAGATCCGGTCGATCGCGTTCCAAACGCCCCGATATGACGAGCCGACCACGGCGGCGATCAACGCGTACGGGCAGAAGGTTCTCGAGGCCCGCAACCTGGCCGTGGACGAGTCGAACGCGAAGACGCGGGCGCGGATCACGGCCACGGACGCTTCGGTGGATCAGGTGGCCCGGTGCCTGCAGATCGCCGAGAAGCTCGCCAAGGAGCCGGGTCTGTGCATGACGCCGGCGACACCCACGCGACCCATCTCCTGACGTTCCGGGCGCGGCTCTCCGGGGCCGCGCTCCTTTCCCTCGGAGGTGGCTGATGCCTGATCCGAAAGACGACGTGGTGGGCATCGTGGCGATGCTGCACCACGCCTACGACTGCAAGACCGCAACGAAGCCGTACGCCGCGTATTCGGCACCGCACCGCCGCGTCCACGAGAACTTCGCCCACTTTCTGCTGACAGGGCTGGCCGACGCCGGTGTGGCCAGCTACACGAAGGAGCCCTGATGTTCGACGTGATCGAGCTGGTGTTGAAGGCGCCGGCCACAGAAGAGCCCGCACCGGTCGAGCAGGAACCGGCCGATGTCGTCTCGATGCTCACCAGGCAGCAGCGGCGCATCCTGTCAGAGATCCGCGACTTCCACACCGCCCACGGCTACGCCCCGTCGGTCCGCGACCTGGGGCAACTGGTTGGCCTGTCGGTGTCGTCGGTGCATCACCAGTTGGGCCAGTTGCAGTCCAAGGGGTGGATCAGTCGGGCGCCGGGCCGGTCCCGGGCGATCGTGGTGCTGGACCCGGCGACGGGGCAGCCGTGAAGTCGCAGGCCGTGTTCGTCGTCGCGTTCGTGTGCCAAGGGCGTTGCATCGTGGAGCTCGATGAGGGCGACCTTCAGCCTGCGATGACGTACCGGCAGATGCAGGCGATGGCGGAGAAGCGGCACGACTGCCAGCCCGCCCCGGAGCGTCCCGTGGTGCCCGCGTTCCGGGAGCCGTCGTGACCCGGCAGATCCACATGGCCACGTCGGCGAAGCTGGGTGAAGCCCTGGCCAACCTTGCCGCGTCGCAGGCTGACCTGACCCGTGTGGAGGGCGAGCTCGCCGAAGCGCGGGCCGAACTGCACCTCCTACGCCATTCCGAGGACGCGGACTTGGCCATCACCCGGGCTGAGTTGGCGAGCGCACGCACCGAGTTGGAGCGGTTGCGCCGCGAGCTGGGACAGGCGCCGTGAAGCCGGCCCGGGTGGAGCAGAGCCCGTCGGGTGACATCACGTTCGTGGCCGCGTGGAAGCCGTTGTCGCCTCGCCAGCGGCAGGTGTTGTGGCTGGTGGCGGAGGGCTGCACGAACGCGGAGATCGCCGCGCGGACGGGGGTGAGTCCGTTGACGGTGAAGACACATTTGGAGTTGCTGGGTGTGAAGTTGGGCGCGACCAGGCGGGCGCACATTGTGGCGCAGGGGTTCCGGGCTGGGGAGCTGCGGTGAGGTCAGTCTTGGCGGGCCGGTCGTTCGGGGAGCTTGGCGCCGGGTTCGCGGAGATACCAGTCGACGAGCGACCGGATGACCTCGGACCGCCGCCGGTCCCCCACCAGGGTTTCGAGCCGGTCCCATTGGGGCTGGTCGATCGCGATCTGCCGTCGCGTCGTCTTCCGGCGCCGGTTGGGGTTCGACTCGCTCATGCCTTCACCGTAAAGCGTGTACGGACACGATTGGCACACTCTTGGATTGTGTGTACGTACACCGATCGGTAGTCTCAATGACGGTTGTGTACCGACACAGAGTCCGACTTTCCGCAGCACAGGAGGTATGTGACACCCATGCCACACAAGACCCTTTACGTCGCCCCGAGCGACGAATCTCTCTGGGCCGCCGCACAGCGTGTCGCCGACAAGGCAGGCACCAGCGTGTCCCGCGTCGTCGCCGAAGCACTGAAGAACGACCTTCCCCGCGCCGCCGCCGAGCTTGAGCAGCAGAAGGCCGAGAAGGTCGACCAGTGGGCGGAGATCGCCGCATGAGCCCCCGCACCCTCCCCCCGCGCCGTCCGCAATCCGAGCGACGCCACTGGATTTTCATCTACCGGTGCGGCTGCCCGTTCGGCCTCGTCGAAGAGTCGACGTCCTACAAGAGCGAAGACGACGCCTGGGATGCGATCTACGACACCCGCGCCGAGGAGCGTCAAGCGCGTGCCGTTGGAGTCCGCGTCGAGTTCGTCGACCACGCCACCTACGAGCGTGACTTCTACCCGCACATGACCGAGCGGTGCACCCACGGAGGAATGAGCTGATGACCATCCCCCTGACCGCCGAAGACCAGGCCGAGGCCGACAACATGCTCGCCGAACTGATCAACCGGGGCTACAAGCAGGTAGGGCAGCGCAAACACCTGACCGTGGGCGCCCGCGTCCGTCACGTCGGCGAGCAGTACGACGAGGCGTACGAGAACGGCACGGGCAACATCTACGGCATCACCGTGCGCCGTGAGAACGACGTGGAACTGGTGGTTGTGCGTGACGAGCCGCGCTTCTCGGGGGGCTCACGGATCGCCGGCCTCGCGAACTACCACGTCCAGGTCATCCGATGACCGCCGCCGAGAACGGTTTCACCAGCGTCGAGATCGCCACCACTCACGGGTCTCGCGATATGCCCTGCGAGATCGTCACCGACGGCCTGGTCATCGTGCCCGCGTTCGGCGAGGACGAGACCGGCACGTCCGTGCTGATGGGCGGGTTCAGCGTCACCCACGCCCCGAGCGGACGCATGGTCACCCAAAGTCATGCGTGCCTGCCGTGCGCTCGCATGACAGCCCTCAACCTGGCCAACACCGGCGTCGATTGGGCTTCGCTGCAGTTCACCGGGCAGGAAGAGACCAAAGCAGCAGTCGGCAACCGGATGTCGGCGGTGACCGCCGCGATGGCCGAGTTTGAGCAATGCCGGCATGTCGGTGGTGCTCGATGATCACCCTCCCCTTCGCCTTGGGCTGCCCGTCCTGCCCCCACCACGTCGTACTCCCCGAAGCCGACCAGGGCGCCGGCATCGACCGGATGTGCGCCCACCTCGACCGGGAGCACCGCAGGGATGGCGCACCCAACGCCCTGCTCGCCAGGACCCGCAAGCTGACCAAGGAAGAGGTGGCCTGATGAGCTACCGCATCACCGCCGTCGACCGCGAGCATGAAGCCGAAGCGATGGTCGCGGCGGACAGCTTCGACTCGATCGTCGAACGCATCCAGCGCATGGTCACCGCCGGGCGGGGGATGGTCCTCGCCGTCCGCGAGTTCACCTACCTCGGTGAGCCGCCCGTCCTGTACGCCGGGATGCGCCTCGACGCCGACGCCCACGGCGGTGGGTTCCGGTCGGGCAGGCACGGTGAGCGGGTCCGCTGCGAGGCGACCCTGACCAACGGTGGCGGCTACGACGGCACCCGCTGGTTCGGGTTCGGTGTGGACGTCTACCCGTACAGCGGCAACGAGACCGAAGCTGGCGCGTGGAAGCGCTACGAGACATCCACCGACGGCGGCGCTGACCGCCAGGCCCGCCGCCGGGACATGACCCACATCGGCTTCATCGGCGGCCTGCCGAGCTGGAAGTGGCAGAACACCGACCGGATCGTCATCACCGAATACAACGGCGACGGCGTGGCCACCGAGCGGGTGCTGGGGTTCGAGCCGGGCGAAGGGTCGTGGTGACGGTGAGCGAGTTCCCCGCATCGGACCTGATCGAGCGCGCCGCGCAGGCCGGTTTCCGGATGACCACAGCGGGCCGCCAAGCCCTCGCCCATCCCGCCGACGACCAGATCGCCGAGATCAACGCAGCCCTGGATCAGGGCGTGACGTTCGACCAGTTCTCCACCGCCGAGTGGGACGGCGAGCCGCTTTTCGAGGAGATGACGCGATGAGCAAGCCGCCCACAATCGCTAGCGTCAACATCAATCTGCACTGGGGAGCCCAGGAGTGGGGTCTCGACTGCGCGCGGTGCGACTGGTCCTGGGATATCGCCGCCTCCAACCCCTCGCTCGGGATCCTCGCGCAGGTTGCGGAAGCACACCTTGCCGAGGCCCACCCTGCGGCCGACGAGGGAGCGGTGCTGACCCTCGCGCAGGGCATCGACACGCTGCCGACCGCCAACGACCAGTACCTGGACTGGATGCGCCGCCACGGGCTGGGGCACGCCGCCGGCGTCGGGGCGGTCATCAGCGCTGTCCGCCAAGACCTGCGACAGCTTCCGGGAGGAACGGCATGACCGCCTACGTGACCCTTGAGGACCGCCGCTACCTACGGGCGGTCGACGCCGGCCAGGTCACCCAATCCCACAGCGGCAGGCCCGTACTGCGTGGCCAGTGGTCCGCGGGACGACGCGACGGCCTCCACACCAAAGCCGTGGCGGAGGGCTGGGTGGGCGAACAGCCGGATGCGGGCGGCACGTACCGGCTGACAGAGGTGGGCGGGCAGGTGCTCGCTGAGGTGGCGGCACGGTCGGCGCCGGTCACCGTGCGGAAGGTGGCGTCGTGACGTTCCAGCCCGCAGACCCGGAGTACGGGCTCGACCAGTTCATGAGACTGGACGCGTTCGGCGGATGGGTGCCGGGTGGTATCGGCGGCAACCCGATGCTGACCGCGACCTTCCTGGAGTACGTCCGACGTGGCGGCGAGACGGACGTCGACGTCCCGGTCTGGCGGGAGTACGTGGCCAGCGAGGGCGATCCGGCATGGCTGGTCCAGGTCATGACTGTCGCCGCCGAGCTCGAGGCGATGACGGACGGCGGCGCTTGCGTCGAGTGCTTCGCCGAATATCTGAGCACGATGCTCGCTCGGAACTGGAGTACCGAGGAGCGCGAGGACTGGTCGCACGAGGGTGCCCCGTGACCACCTCCGGCCACATCCTCACCCGTGACCGCCTCGACGCCCGGCTGGCCGCCGTCAAGCAGTACACGTGCGCCGACTGAACCACTCCCCCGCATTATCGACATCGAGCAGGAGAACCGCATGTCATCCACTGGCACCGTCACCTGGGCCGAGCTGTTCCCGAACGGCCGGGACATCTTCTACGAGGGCGACAGCCCGGACGATTTCGCTGCTGAGATCGCCGCCAGGTACGGGTTCGACCCGCGCACAGACAAGCGCTGGTGGGAGGTGATCGACGGCGGCGGCGACATGGAGCCCTTCGTGTCGTACCGGTTCCACTGCCCTGTGCACCTGCTGGACGCGATCTACGGCAACGACAAGTACCCGCTGGGGTCCTGAGCCTCCAGGCGCCGCCTCGAGCGTTGCGCGCCTCTGACACTCCCCCTTCCCTATCTGCCCGAGGAGGTTCCGTGCCCGACATCTGGGCGCTCATGCGTGCCATCCGGCGATCCGGTCTTCCGGCGCCGGAGAGGCACACCCTCCTGACGCTGGCGACCCTGATCGATCCGGCGACCGGACTCATCCCGGAGCGCTTTATGCCGAGCCTCACGGACCTTGCGGGATTTACGGGGCTGGGTCGCTCGACCGTTGTTCGCGCTTTAAATGCCGCCGAAAATGGCGGATGGGTTAAGCGGACGGTGCCGTCAAAGCACGAGTCACAAAAGAACAAGGAACGAACCTCGTACCTTCTCGCGATCCCGGCCGGCGCCCCTGCCGACGAGCCCGAGGAGCCTGAGCGGGCTAGTGCCACAGCGGGACTAGTCCCAGAGCGGGACCAACTTGAGGGTTGGTCCCAGAGCGGGACTAGTGCCACAGCGGGACTAGGGCTAGTGCCAGAGCGGGACTGGGCTAGTGCCACAGCGGGACACAAAGAACTGAACCATGTGTACCTAGATGTACCACCACCTCCTCCGGAGGTGGTCCCGCGCGACGCGAGCGACGACCCCGGCGCCCTCTTCTCCGTGCCGGGTCAGCTCGGCGCAGCGACCGAGGACAAGAGCATCACCGACGAGCCGAAGAAAAAGGCGCCGGCGAAACGAAAGCGTCTGAGCCGAGAGGTAACCAAGAATCCCGAGACTCTCCCCGTCGGCTGGTCCGTATCCGCCGACATGGAGGCGTGGGCGAAAGAGAAGGCCCCCGACGTCATTAGCCGAATCGCTACCGAAAGGTTCATCACGTATTTCGGTGATGGGGGTAAGCGCAAGAAGGACTGGGACCTGACATGGCGCAACTGGCTACTCAGCGACCAGCAGCGTCACGCCGAGCGAGCCCAGGCCGCCAACGGCAGCGGCTACGCCAGCAACGGCACCGGCGCCCATAACCGCCAAGGCTCGACGTACCACCACATCCCTGACACCCGGGCCCCCGGCCGCAACTACAAGGAGAGGCTTTGACCAGCCAGTTCAACATTCAGGCCGACGACATCGGCGCCTACGCCAGACAGGTCCTCGCCCGCCAAGGTGTCGACCCGGACACTCAGCCCACCGCGGAGTACACGATCGCTGACCACCTGACCGAGGCGTACCGGGCCAAACTGGAGTCGCTGACCAAGGCGATGTTTCGCGACAAGAAGCCGACCGAGCCCGCAGTCGTCGAGTGGATGCGCGCCTTCGTCGCCGACCGGGCCACCTGCCCGAACCTCTTGCTGCAAGGGCCGACCGGCTCCGGGAAGACCCACAACGGCTACGCCGCCTTGTGGGGGATCACCCTGCATCACGCCCGCAAGGGCCACCGGTTCACGTTCGCGAAGACCACACATGCCGATTTCAACCAGGCCATGCGGCCCGCCCCGGACGGCTCCCACCTCGACACCCTCGCCGAATTCCAAGAGGTCGACCTGCTCCTGTTCGATGACCTCGGCGCCGGCCAGATGACCGACTGGTCCACCGACACCCTGCACCGGCTGGTCGACGAGCGCTGGGCCGAACAGCGACCGATGATTGTCACCACCAACCTGACCGCCCCGGAGATGCGCAACGTCCTCAACGACCGGGTCGTGTCCCGCCTGCTGCACTCAACCCAGGTCCCGCTCGAGGACGTCGACCACCGCCGGATCCAGCCGTGACCGAACACGACGACCTCCCCGGTTCAACGGTGTTCCACGACCACGGCGCCGAAAAGGTGGCGCTCGGCATGATGCTGCTTGACGGCGCGCTGATCGGCGACGTGGAGCAGATCGCCGATCAGGCCGCGTTCCACCACCCCGTCCACCACCTGCTGTTCGGTGTCCTCACCGACCTGCGTCAGGAGGGTGCGGCAACGGATCCGTACTCGGTAGTCGCCCACCTTGCCGAACGTGGCATGACCGCGAAGGTGCCGGACAACGGCATGTACGTCCACACCCTCATCGAAGCGGCATCGGTCGGCGGGGACGTCCGGCACTTCGCCCGGATCGTCGCCGACCGGGCGGTGCTGCGCGACCTCGACCTGCGGCTGTCCTCGGTGCGGGCTTCGATCCGGGCGGGCGGCGAGCGGTCCACCGCTGATCTGGTCGAACAGGCGCGTACGGCGGTGTCGGACCTGTCGCAGCGGGTCGGTGCCACTGGGCACACGTGGGCGTACTGGCCGGACCTGCTAGAGCCGGGCTTCGACGCTTTTGAGCATGCTGCCGACAGCGACGAGCCGCCCGGTATCCCCACTGGCATCCCTGAGCTCGATGACGCTATCCACGGTCTTCAGCCGGGCCGGCTCATCGTCGTCGCCGGGCCGCCGGGTTCGGGTAAGTCGACGCTCGGCGCCGGGAACTTTCCCCGCTCGGCGGCCTTCACCCACAAGGTCCCGACAGCGGTGATCTCGATGGAGATGCCGGTCAAGGAAATGTTCAACAGGCTGGCCTGCGCCGAGGCTGGGGTGTCGGCCACCGCCGCGGTCAAGGGGGAGCTGAGTCCGGGCGACTGGACGAAGTTGTCGAAGATGGCTGAACGCACCGGCGAGGCGCCGCTGTACATCTCCGATGTCAAGGGTCAGACGTTCGCTGACATCCGGGTTCGGGTGCGCCGTCTCCAGCAGGAGAAGGGCATTCATCTGCTGGTTGTCGACTACCTGGCGTTGATCAGGATCGCGTCGAACGCACCCCGGCATCAGCAGATCGACGAGTTGGTGAAGCAGTTCAAGGATCTGGCCGGCGAGCTCGACATCGCCGTGGTGCTGCTGGCTCAGACGAACCAGAACAGCGTGCAGCGGGGCGACAAGAGCCCCCAGCTGACCGACTTGAAGGAGTCCGGCGGTATCGCCGCCCACGCCGACGTCGTCATCTTCGTGCATCAGCCGTCGATGTTCGAGAAAGACAAACGCCCAGGTGAAGCGGATCTGTGCGTCCGTAAATCCCGCAACAGCGACACCCCGGACATCCCGGTAGCCGCCCAGCTCCACCTCAACCGGTTCGCGTCGTTCGCGATCCCGGCCTGACCGAAAGGACCCCCATGGAACTGATCGACTGGACCTGCGACACCTGTCACGGCAAGACGGAAGGCAAGGGTGCCATCTCCATCGCCTACGACGAGATCCACCGCGCCAACGACATCCTCAAGACCCTGGACGCCACCCGGCTGACCGTGGCGGACGCGGTAGCTCAGCCGAACCTCGCCTTGTGGAAGGTCGAATGCGACACCTGCGCGGGCGAGTGCATCGGTGCGTACTGGATCGACCTGCGGAAGCTCCGCGATGATGCTGACATTGTCGAGTGGACCAGGCACTTGGAGAGGAAGACGTGGTTCGCCGCGACGAATTGGGACGCGCTCGTTGCCTCCGCGCCTCGCGTGAAGCCCCTCCGAGTCGTCTGACCTAAACGAAGGGCGGGGACCTGAATGATCTCAGCACTCAGGTCCCCGCGCCCCCATCCTGCACCACTCTTTACGAGGAGGCGATCTTGACGTTCAAACCGATCGAGACGCACTACGCCGGCTGCCGGTTCCGGTCGCGCCTCGAAGCGCGCTGGGCGGTCTTCTTGGACCACCTCGACATCCGATGGGAGTACGAACCGCAGGGCTACACACTGCCATCTGGTGCCAACTACCTGCCCGACTTCTGGCTCCCTGGTCTGGGCCTGCATGTCGAGGTGAAAGGTCGAGAGGCTGACTTCGCGCTCGACGCACCGCGTTACGCGGAAGCAATTCACTCGAGGTCCCTACCCGGCGATGGCCTGATCATCCTCGGCCCGGTGCCCGACGCGAGCAAGAGGGTTCCGACGCATCTGGTTCTGGTTGCCGAGGAGTCACAGTCTGGCGATCTTCTGCTGTGTTGGCACGTGGCCTTGTTTGACATGATCGCTGGGGAGGATCCGATCCCGGCGAAGGAGATTGGGCTGCCCTGCACCGACCGGCAGTCCCTCGACCCGTTCGCAGTCCCGACGCTCGGCAAGCTCGAGAAGTCGTACAGCGGCTTCATCGGCGGCGGCACGATGCCAAAGGAGTGGCCAGTCGAGCCGAAGGTTGGAGCCGCCTATCGTGCTGCCCGGTCGGCTCGGTTTGAGCGTGGCGAGCGCGGGTGACCCACTTGGATATGGCGTGGCAAGCGCCTAGTGAACCGGCCAACTGACCCCACCGGGCATGAATCGGGCGCTGGTCGATGAACTACATCCCTGTTCTTCGCGCGATCATCTTCCCTCTGACCTGCGACAGCGCGATCGTGGATGTTGCCGGGGCTGCCTGTCATGCGGAAGCCATGAGTCACTGAAGGTCATTACTCACCCCTTGGCGGGCACCCCGGGCTCACACTGGACGTGTGCAGAAAGCCCCCTCAGCGCCTCCCAGGCGGCCGTGTCGTGCCTGCCAAAGGCTCTGCCTACCCTCGGCCATGATTTCGGGCTACGGGCCTGTGTGCGCGGCTGAGCGTGGCCTAACGGGCAGCACCCTCGACATCGGCCACGAAGGGCCGGACCTGCTCGACCTGCTCGCCGAGCAACAACCCGGCTAATCCGAACGGGCGTCGCGTCGTGGGAAAACCTGCCCCGGCCTGCTACAACGAGCAGGTGGGGATTCACCGAGACGCAGGCGGCACCAGCCCGGGCGCAGAGCAGCCGGCACCGGACGAACCCGAGTACGTCGCCGACCCGGACGACCCGTGGGGTTACCTCACCCGGCAGTCCACCGAGGAACTGACCCGCAGGGCCGCCGACGGTGACCCCGACCCGTGGCTCAAGCCCGCCTGACCCCCGACCTCGAAGGAACCCGGCACTGGTGAACATCCTCGACCGCATCCAGCGTGACCTTGATGGGCTGTGCCCGTGCGGCGCCCCACCCCACGACGGATCCGCGTACTGCTCCGAGGACTGTGTCCCGAACCATCGGGCCGAGGACACCACCAGCGACACCGACGGCACCCAAATGCGGTGGCGGCCCGACCTGGTCACCGAGGTCGACGACAGCGACCTCCTCAACCTCGGATCAGTCACCTGGTACGACGGCCGTTTCAACGCCCGGCTCTACCAGCGCGGCATCCCCGAACGGCCTAACCACCTTGTCTGGCATTTGCGCCTCGACGACGGCAACCGCTACGTCGGACTCGACCTGCACAACATCAGCGACACCCTCGACGCCGACCATGAGAGCCGCATGGCCCATGCGTGGGCGCGCCTCGAACGCGAACTGAGCGACCGGCGCCGGCTCGACCCTGACCCGTGGGCGCACGCAGAGGATCCGTGGGCGGACATCATGCGCCAGTACGAGGAGATCATTGATGACTATGTACTCGGCGCTGCTCGGCAGGCCGCCAGAGCGGGCGAGTCGCTGACCATTCAGCTCGACAACAGCGACGGAGTCTTTCAGCCCGTCGACTCTGCCGCGGTGCGCTGGTCGCTGCTGAACTGGTTCCCGACGCTGCCGGACACCGACGCTCGAAGCATTTTCCGGATCACCAGTACCTAGAGAGCGAAACGGCGCCGGACCGCAGATCCGACGCCGCCTCAACCACCCGTCCCACACGTGATCAGCGACGCCACAGTACCGGCTCAAACGTCGCAAAGGGGTCACCTAGTGGGTGGACAAGAGCACGTCTGCAACAGCGGCGAGCAGTGCCGCGCGTTCGACCCGGTCGCCAAACACGCCTACCCGACCACCGACCCTTTGTGCCGGGCCTGCCTCGAGCACGCCCAGCCGGCCATCCGCGGCTTGGTGTTCGACTACCTGGACCTGGCGCAGCTGCACGAGCCGTCCATGTCGCAGGCCATCGCCGAACGGGCCTCCGGGTCCAAAGAGCGCCCCATCCCGATCTCCCAGCACGTCGAAGCGCTGCAAGCCGAAATCATCCACGTCGCCACCACCTGGGAGTACGAACTCCGGGTGGCCTGCCACCTGTCCGACCCGCACAACTCCGCCCCCATCGCCGACTGGCACACCACCCTCACCAAACCCGTCCCCCTGGCCAAGGTCCGCCCCGGTGCCGCCGTTCAACGCGCCATCGGGGTCATCGCCCCCCGCCTCGACCGGCTCGCCGCCCTACCGGCCACCGCGGTCTGCCCCGCCGGCATCGAGGACCAGCCTGTCGACATGTGCGGGTGGCAGGCCGTCCAGCAACTCACCGACCTCCACGGCCGGGCCCGGGCCATGCTCGGGCGCACTACCCGCCGGTTCTGGATCCCCGGCGAATGCTGGGCGTGCCAAGCCCACCCCGTCCGTGGTGTGGACGGGCCGCTGTACCGCTCCGAACCCCGGTTCGAAGGCGACCCCATGCAGGTCAACTGCGACAAGTGCTCCGCCTACCGGGCGTACCCCGACTACGAGACGTACATGGCGACGCTGCTGTGGCCCGAGCTCGAGGTGGCCGCGTGAAGGCATGGCTGCGCCGACGACGTGAAATCCGGCGGCTCCGGCGCGAGGAAGACCACGCCCGTGACCGCTTCTTCCGCGCCCAGTACGCCTACCAGGACATCGCTGTCGTCCTCGGCAGTGAGCCAGGCGCATGGGCTGACCATGGCCCTGTGGGGCAGGCGCAGGCCGAGGTGCAGGAGAGCATCGACGACCTCAAGCGGGCCCAGCGTGACCTTCGCCGAGCCGAACAGGTGGGCCACATCGCGTGAACCCGGACCTCAACGAGCAGCCCCGCCGCAGCGCCTGGCCCAACCCTGTCGACACCGCCCTCGACCGGGCCCGCCGGGTCGCCGGCATGTACCGCGCCCACCTACGCATGCTCGACCTCGACGCCTGCAACCGGCTCGACGACACCGTGGCCGCGTTCGGGGAGACGTGGATGCTCGACAAGCCCGACATCGTCGACCCGGACCGGGAAGTCACCACAGCCGAAGCCGCTGAGCTCGTCAAGACCACACCGAAGCGCATCCGTGAGTGGGCGTGCCAGCTCCACCCTGACAAGCCGGACGAGCCTCTTCTGCCCCGCTTCAAGATGCGCGGCCGGGAGCGCACCTACCTCGCGGGCCATGTCCTTGCCGCGGCGGCATGGATGCGCCAGCGCTCCAGCCTTCGAGAGTGAACCTTCTACGAGGGCAACCGCGCCGCGATCTGTTCCAGCGCCTCAACAACCTGAGACATGTGATCTGCGGTTGCCCTGCCGCTGGTGTCAACCAGGCCGTTCAAGAGAGCGGCAACCTCGCTGCGGAGTCCCGACACTTGCTCGGCGACCGCCAGAATGGCGGTCGTGGTGGCTGCGTGCCGGTGACGGTCGCGTTGTTCAGGGTCGGGAGCCTGGCTGGCTTCATGCAGGTGTTGTTGGGCAACGTCGATGAATGTGGCCTTGCCGCTGCTGGTCATAGAGAAATCATCGAACTTGACGGATGCCACAGTTCCGGACAGTCGCGAAAGTGACTAACACCTAGCCAGCCAAACGGCTATCGCTAAACCGCGTGGCGCTGATGACTACGTGCCCTGAGGGTGATACTTTGCCCGTGGCGCATTGCGCCCACGCCCGCCTTGAGCCCAACTGCTCGGCGGGCTTTTTGCTTGTCCGGAAGTGATCAGGCAGGCGGCGCGACATGAACGCCTGCCGCCGTGTCTGGATCCACCGGGCTGCCACCATCGCCTGCATCCTGCTCGCCATCCCCGGCGTCCTGTGGTGGAAGAACTCGATCCTCTTCGTGATCCTCTTGTCGCTGTCGACCCAGGCTTACACCTCGTGGTCCAGCGCCGAAGCATCCGATGATCGGGAGCTGAGCAACCGGCTCGACCGCATCGAAGCACTCCTCGAGCGGAAGGGCGACGATGGCTGACGCCGACACCATCCGCTTCCCGCTCGAGACCATCCTGAGCGCCGGCCAAGACACCCGGCCGCTCGACACCTGCCCCGCAGGCCACCTGGTCGTCGCCGGTCGCACCCACTGGCAGCCGATCGCCCTGGCCGACCTCCAGCACCTCGTGTGCCGCTGGGTCGAACACGACCCCGATGACTGACCCCATCGAGATCCGCCTCGACCGCCTGCTGTTCCCCCGCCCCGTGCCAGCAGGGTGCGACTGGGCCGTCATCGGGCTGTGGGTCACCCACCAGCGCAAAACCAGCTCACCGATCGACCCGCCCATCACCGTCCGCCCCGAAGGCGACTACTACCGCATCGTCGACGGCCGCCACCGCACCATCGCCGGGCACCTCGCCGGCCGTGACGCCATCGCAGCGATCGTGCAACCCGACGACCAGTGACCACCGCAGTCACCTACGGCCTCGTCCTGCTGTTCGCGCTCGCCTGGGTCGCCGCATGGCCTGCCCTCGGCCAACTCGACAACGAGCTCGAGGAGGCGCCCGTGAGCCTGCGAAGCCGCATCCGCGCCTACCTCGGCACCGACACCCTCCCCCGAATGGAGCAAGCCATGGCCACCTGGACCACAGTTCTGAACGGCCTCGTCGAGCAGACCACCGCCGCGAGCGCCGCCCAGGCCACCTCGTTCACCAACCTGCAGAACGCGATCACCCGGCAGACCACCGCCATCGGTGACCTGCAGTCCCAGCTCGAAACCGCCGTCGCCAACGGCGACAGCGTCCCCGAAGGCATGCAGGCCAAGGTCGTCGAGATCTCCCAGGCCCTCGACGACATGAAGAAGGCCGCCGACACCGCCGACAACGGCTTCGAGCCTGTCGAGGAAACCCCGGCCGAGGAGCCCGTCGAGGTTCCCGGTGGGGACACCTCGCCCGTCGACCAGCCCGTCGAGCCCGGCACCGACGTGCCGCCGGCCGAAGAGACCACCGAGCAGGGCAACACCGCGCGCCGTCGCTGACCTGGAGCGTGAGCCGCGTGGGGTTCGACTCCCTGCGCGGCTCGACTTCAACCTTGAGTAGTCGGTAGTGATCTTCAAACCCGTCCTGAGACCGGATTCGTAACCGTCCGTAGAGAATCGGGGGGAATGTGTGCCTCCCCGCATCTCCGCCGAAACGCGTGCCGCGATCCTCGCCGACATCCAAGCCGGCACCAAAGGCCGCAACCAAATCGCCCGCGACCACAATGTCTCCGTCGGCTCCGTCACGAACATCGCCAAAGACGCGGGCTCCGCTGACGCCTTTGACCGGTCATCGACCAAAGAAGCCACGCACGCGGTAGTAGCGGACAACCGCTCCCGTCGTGCCCGGATCGCGTCCGAGCTCCTCGACGACGTGGCCCGGTTCCGTCAGCGCGCCTGGTCGCCGTACACGTACTACGAGCGCGGCATGGAAGGCCCCGAGCTGGTCACCCTCGACCTGCCGCCGTTGAAGGAAGCCAAAGAGGCGTACGTCGCCATCGGCATCTCGCTGCAGCGGCACGCCGAGCTGGAGAAGCTCGACGCGGACCGTGGCGAAGAGCAGGCGAAGAGCATGCTCGGCGACCTGGCGAAGGCGCTGCGCGTGGCGGCCGGCGACTCGAGCGGGGACGGCCCGCAGCGGTGATGCACTCGCTGCCGATGTCACCGAAGCAGCTCGACTTTGTGGCGAACTCCAACGCACGGATCAACGTCGCCAGTGGGGCTGTGCGGAGCGGGAAGACGATCGGGTCTCTGCTGAAGTGGCTGATGATCTGCGCGGACCCGCCACCCGGCGGCGAACTCGTCGTCGCGGCCAAGACCGCTCAGACGGCAGCGCGGAACCTGTTCGCCCCGCTGACCAGCCCTGAACTGTTCGGCGAGCTCGCCCAGCACGTGCACTACACGATGGGCGCCCCGACAGCGACGATCCTGGGCCGCCGGGTGCATGTGATCGGCGCGAACGACGCCCGGTCAGAGTCAAAGATCCGGGGCATGACGGTTGCGGCGTGCCTGATGGACGAGGCGACGCTGCTGCCCCGCGAGTTCTTCCACCAGATGCTCGCCCGGATGTCGGTACCGGACGCCACCATGATCGCCACGACGAACGCTGATTCGTCAGGACACTGGCTCCGCAAGGAGTTCCTGCTCAACGGCGACATCGATCTGCGGCAGTGGCACTTCAAGCTTGACGACAACCCGCACCTGCCGCAGGCGTACAAGGACGCATTGAAGGCGGAGTACGGGGCCGGGTCGCTGTTCTACAAGCGGTTCGTGGATGGCCTGTGGATCCTGGCCGAGGGCGCCATCTACGACATGTGGAACCCCGATGTCCACGTCGTCGATACCCTGCCGCAGATGTGGCGCTGGGTGTCAGCCGGCGTCGACTACGGCACCACCAACCCGTTCGCCGCGCTGCTGCTCGGTGTAGCCGGTGACCAGCTGTACTTGGCGTCGGAGTGGCGTTACGACTCCCGCAAGGAGCGCCGAAGCCTCACCGACGTCGAATACTCGGCCCGGCTGAAAGGTTGGCTGACCAGTTATCAGCCTCCCGGCTCCGCCCAGGTGGGCGTGACGCCGGAGATGGTGGCGGTCGACCCGTCCGCGGCGTCGTTCATGCAGCAACTCTTCCGCGACGGCTGGTCGCCCACTCCTGCTGATAACTCGGTGCTCGACGGCATCCGGCTGTTCTCGTCGTTGCTGTCCGCGAACCGGCTCAAGGTGCACCGTTCCTGCCAGGGCCTTATCGACGAGATCCCCGGTTACTCGTGGGATCCGGCGAAAGCCCTGCGTGGCATCGACGCGCCGATCAAGGTCGATGACCACAGTGCGGACGCCGGCCGGTATGCGGTCGTGACCAGTGAGGGCTCGTGGCGCCGGCCGACACCTCCGATGACGAGGCCGATCCGGATGCCGTCGGACTACGTGGATCTGACCAGCGCGGCAATGTGACGGCGGGCGGTGGGCACCTGTGACCGCCCCGTCGTCTGTGAAGGGCTACGTTGACCCGTACGTGCTGGGTAACAGCGCCTGGGGTTCGATGTACACCGACCTGCTCGAGCACGTCCCGGACCTGACGTTCCCCATGTCGATCCCGGTGTACTCGAGAATGAGGCGCGATCCGAAACTGTCCAGCATTCTCCAGGGCTGGATGCTGAACCTGCGCCGCGCGCAGTGGCAGCTCGACCCGGCCGGGTGCCGCCCTGAGGTTGTGCAACTGGTCGCTGATGGCATGGGTTTGGCGCTCAAGGGCACCGACAAGCCCGGTGCGGCTCGCCTGCGCGGCGTGTCGTGGGGGGACCACCTCGGGGCCGCCCTGCGGATGGTGCCGTTCGGCTTCTCCGCATTCGAGCTCGAGGCTGAGGTCGGTGACACCGCCCAGTTGACCGGGTTGTGGGAACGCCCGCAGTGGACCATTTCCCACATCCATGTCAACGGCAAGACCGGCCTGCTCGAGGGCGCCACCCAGGACCAGGGCGCCGACATGAAGTCGCCGCAGATGTCGGCGAAGAACCTGGCTTGGTATGTCCGGGAACGTGAGGGTTCGAACTGGGCGGGCACGTCTCTGCTGCGACCCTCATACGCCTCGTGGCTGATCAAGGAGGAGGTTCGCCGCCACTACGGCGCCGCGAACGTCCGCTGGGCGGCCGGCATCCCGGTGATGGAAGCCCTCCCCGGTACGAACCCGAACCCGGCGCAGATGGCCGAGGCCATGCAGATGGCCGCCGCTGCCCGCTCGGGTATCGCGTCGGGCGCGGCCACCCCTCCCGGGTTTGTCATGAAAATCATGGGCATGACAGGGTCCCTGCCCAATTCGCAGGAGTTTTTGCGCTGGCTGGATCAGCAGTGCGCCGCAAGTGCCCTGATGAACGCGTTCGACCTCGGCGAAACCCCCAACGGCTCCCGCGCGTTGGGAACCGTGTTCATGGACGCGTTGCTGCTGGCGTTGGAGTCTGAAGCCGAACTGGTAGCGGATGTCGCCACCCGGCAGATCGCCGCCCGGATCGTCGACTGGAACTACGGCGAGGACGAACCTGTCCCCCGCGTTGTCGTGTCTGGCGTCGGCTCCCGCCGCGAGGTGACGGCGGAGTCACTACAGCTGCTGCTCTCCTCCGGCGCTCTCGCCGCCGACCCGGGCCTCGAAGCCTGGGTGCGCCGCGAGTACCGGCTGCCTGAACGCGACGGCATGACGCCGCCGAAGGCGATCGCCCCCGGTGTGGACCTCGAGCCGGACGGCGCAGAAGTGCCAGCGGACGCCACCTTGGCCGAGTCGGTCGTAAAGGGCCTCGCCAACGGCATTGCAGCCCGCCAAGCCGACCTGGACTGGGGTTTGTTCGGTAACGCCCCTGGCGCCGAGCCGGTGCAGCCGTCCTTGTTCGACGACGAGAGTGTGGACCTGACGGGTTTCGCCCCGGCGTAGTTGGGGGCGGGTGTGGCGCGCACCTTCAACCCGGCGCAACACCCCCGGGATCGGTTCGGCCGGTTCACCAAGAGCAGGACGGTCAAGGCGAGCGCGACCGACCGCAAGGCCGCCCGTGAGGTGGCCGAGCAGTTCGCCCCGAAGCAGCTGAGCCGGCAGGAACGCGGCACCTACCTGCAGCAGATCGCCTCCCGGCAGCCGGAGGGTGCGTTCGCGGACGTGCTCGAGGCGAACCGGGCGCTGCGGTCCGGCCGAGACTCGGACGCCGCCAAGCGGGTCGACGCCGCCATGACCGAGCTCCCCGACGATGTCCTGCTGTCCCGGGCGGTCCCGCTCTCAGCGTTCGGCAACACCGACCCGGCATCGCTGGCCGGCATGAAAGTCCGTGACGCCGGTTTCGCCCCCACCCAGTTCGGCGCCGTGCGCCCCGCGGGCGGTCAGGTGCGCATGCACATCGCCGCCCCGGCCGGCACGAAAGCCGCGGTCAACCCGGACACCGGAGAAGTGGTCCTGGACCGCGACACCGAGATGGTCGTGGCCAAGGTCGCGAAGAACGAGGCCGGTGGCCACGACATGTGGCTGACCGTCCTGCCGAAGCAAGGCGCGAAACCGCGCGTTGCCGACAACGGCAAGAAGGCGGACATCCAGGCGCCGGGCGTTGCAGACAACAACAACAAGACGGACATGCCTGGCGACGACGCTGGCCGGGCCGACCTGATGAAGCTGAAGGCTCCCGAGCTGCGGGAGCGGATGCGTGAGCGCGGCCTGAAGCCGGGCCGCATGCGTAAGAGCCAGATGGTCGACGCGCTGGTCGCTGACGAGACTGGCGACAGGCAAGCCAAGGGCACCGCTGATTCGTCGGCCGCCGGGCGGGTAACCGGAAGCGACCGGGTGGATGCCGTCACTGCCGGCGCGCTCAGCTACTTCGTTGCCAGACCGAGCGGCCCGTGGGACGAATCGCTGCAGAAGATCGTCAACGAGCAGGGCTTCGACGCCCCACCGCTCGTGGGCGACCCAGAAGACCTGGACGCGAAGATCTCAGACGGCTGGGTCGAGGTGTGGCGCGGTGTCGTCGACTCACCCACAGCGACCGCCGGGCAGCAGCTGGACGAGTTCCGAACCGGCGAGTTCCGGCCCGGCAAAGGCATCTACGGCAACGGCATGTACACCTCGACCCGGTTGGAGACCGCCGAGGAATACGGCATCGGCGGCGCCGTGGTGCGCCTGGCTGTGGACCCGGGCGCAAGGATTGTCGACCACGCCGACCTGATGAAGGAATTCAAGGCGTGGAAGCGAACCTTGCCGAACCGAGGTCAGTCGACCATTAACCAGCTGCTGATGTTGCCGACAACGGACGCCGACGCCCTCCTGAAAGTCCTCGCGAACGATGAGGGCAGGTTCGCTGCCGCCCGCGGCTACGACGTGATCAGGGTCAGCCGCCGTGATGATGGGGCCACGAATTACAAGGTTGGGCAGCGGCAGGCCGACCAGTACGTGGTGCTGAACCGGTCCGCGGTGATGGTGGAGGCTTAACGCATGGATGCCGCGTTGTCCCGCCGTCTTGCTTCCTTGTTCATGGACGCCGCGGCGTCGACGGAGGAACGTGAACTGCTGGTGTCCGCCGCCGAGCAGGTGTCGACGTTCGAGGCGCTGCCCAGTGACGCGAAGGCGTTGATCGCTGAGCTGGAGGCACGCGCCGCCACGATTAAAGCGAACGCGGAGCGGGCCGAGCCGGATGTCCGCGCCGCCGCCGGTGACTCCGACGCCCAACGTCTGCAAGCGCAGTGGGATGCGGCGAAAGCCCGCCTGCTGCGCCGCTGGCCGAAACTGGCCGGCCCGATGGTCGAGGAACTGGCCGCACAGGCTGAGGCGGCGATCGAAGCCGGTGACCTGGCCGCGCTGGGCGAGCTCGAAGCGTCCGCCGCCGTGGTCGCCGCGGTTGCCGTACCGCTACGCAAGTCGGGCACGGACCTGGCCAAAGAAGCTGCTGCGGGTGTCGTGGAGGAAGCCGCAGCCCAAGACGTATCCATCACCGCCCCGGACCAGCCGGGCGCGGAGCGGGTTCGGCAGCACGCCGACGCGGTCGCCCGGATCATCGCCAACGGGTACGCGGCCGGTGCGGCACGGACAGCGCTGCAGTTGGCCGGCGCCGGACCCCAAGACGTACGCGACGAGGTTGAGCGGCACCTGACCGAACTGGGCACCTCCGAGAAAGGCATGGTCGCCGACAACATCGGCTCGCTGCTCTCGGCCGCCCAATTCGCTGGCCGCCTGGCGGTGCTTGAGGAGAACCCGGCGAAGTCCTACCGCGCGAGCGAAACGCTCGACCTGAACACGTGTCCCCCATGCCGGGAGACCGACGGCAAGGAATTCCGAACCCTCCGCGCCGCTCTGGCCGTGTATCCGCTCTCGGGGTCGCACAGGTCATGTGAGGGCCGGGCGCGCTGCAGGGGCTTCATACAGCCGACTTTCTGATCTTCCCCCGCTGACTTCCGAAAGGAGGCCAGCGGTGCCCGACATTGAGCTGGCCCGCCGCGAAGGCGTTGAACTCGTCCGAACCGGATCATGGTCCGCCGCGTCAGGCTCGTGGCAGCCCACTCGGGAGGACATCCTTTCCGCGGTCAAGGCCACTGAATGCCCCGCCGTCCGCCGCCCCCGGCTGAAGCTGGGTCATTTTGACCCCCGCTTCAACGACGGCGCTGGGGACGGTGAGCCAGCGCTGGGCTGGTTCGAGAACCTGCGCGCCACCGACGGCGGGAACACCCTCGTCGGTGACCAGGTGGCGTTGCCGTGGCTGAACCAGGTGCAGGCCGCCGCGTACCCGGATCGCAGTATCGAGGGCACGTACAAGATGCGCTGCGGGCTCGGCCACCAGCATCCCTTCGTCATCACCGCCGTCGCCCTGCTCGGTGTCACCCCGCCCGCTGTATCGGCGCTGAAGTCGGTGCAGGACCTGCCGGAAATGCTCGGTGTCGCCGCGGCTGAGGTCGACCCGAACAACGGCGAGCACGTCGAGGTCACCATCCACGCGGCCGAGGACGAGAACCAGCTGAAGAGGTACTGGCTCGGTGAAGGCCTCCAGCGCTGGGCGAACTCGGCGCACCCATGGAGAACCCTGTACCGGCTGATCCTCGAGAAGGTCAAGAACCCGGACAAGGCCAAGCGGATCGCCTCCGACTGGTACCGCGACCACTTCGGTCACATGCCGAATCAGCGTGTCAAAGCGTCTGACGGCGAGGAGGTTGTCGTCGTGTCCCACGCCCAACTGATCCGTGACGCCTGGAACGCTTCCGATCCGCCGCTGTCACAGTGGGTGCAGGAAGCCCGCCCCGACGGCGCGGTGGTGGTCGACGACACGGACCGCACTTACCGCCTGTTCCCGGTCACCTGGAACGGCGACGAGCCGGTGTTCGGGACGCCACAGGCGTACGACCCGGAACTGGACCGGCCGCTGGTGTTCGCCTCCCGCGCCGAATCCCGACCCGAACCCGAGCCGGCGCCTGACGAGCCTTCCCCCGCCAAGCCGGAGGCGCTCCTCGAGACCGTCCCGAGTGACCCCACCCCTGAACTCCCGGCCGCCGAGCCGGAGCCAGTAAACACCGATCCGAAGGAGGACCTTGTGTCCACCGATCTGAGCGCTCTGCGCTCGCGGCTCGGCCTCGACGACACCGCCGACGTGGACGCCATTACGGCGGCTGTCGAGGCGCTGAAGACGAAGGCCGAGACCCCCGCAGCGCCCACCCCTGAGATGGTTGCCGCCTCCGCTGCCGCTGTCGCCGAGCGCGACGAACTGCAGACGACGGTCACCAAGCTCTCTGAGCGTCTCGATGCGATCAGCACCGAGCTCGCCGAGACGAAGAAGCGGGAAAACGACACCGTCAAGGCGTCCGTTCTCGACGCTGCCGCCAAGGAGGGCAAGTTCAAGCCTGCCGAGCGTGAGCAGTGGGAAGCGGACTACGACGCCGCCCCGACTGCGATCACCCGCGTGCTGGCGTCCATCGCCCCCGGCACCGCTGTCCCGGTGATGGCGTCCGGCACCGTCGGTTCGGCTGAGCCGACCGGTGGCAGCGACGACGAGTGGGACGCGCTGACGGCCCTGCTCGACGGCTCGAACGCGAAGGCGGTCTGACCATGGGTGCCTACGAACCGAAGTTCCTGTACAACGATGTCGTCACCGGCACCGCCTCGGCGACCATCACCGGCGGTCAGGTCCTGATCGTGTCCGGCAACGGCACGGTCGGCCCGGCCGGTGCTGCTGGTCCCGCCGTGGTCGGTGTCGCCGCGTTCGACGCCGCGAGCGGTGAGCGGGTGTCGTACTTCCCGCGCGGCAAGGTTCACGTCTCCACCGCCGCGGGTGCGATCACGGCTGCCGCCCGGGTCGACGCCGGCGCTGCGGGCACTGTCGCGTCCGCTTCGGCGGCGGTGACGAACATCGGTATCGCCCTCACCACGGCCGCCGACACGGCGCTCGTGGAGTGGATGGAGATCTAACTCCACCCGCTCAACCCCTCCTTCAGGCCCCACGCGCTGCGTGCCGGGCCTTTTTCGTGTGCCCGGCAAACGGGCCATCTGAAAGGTGATCCCGAATGCCGGGCGCATACCCTGCCAGCGGTCCCACGCTGACCAACAACCTGGTCGCGATCGACCGTCTCCTGAAGAACCCCACCTTCCTCACCCGCCGGCTCCGGGGTATCCCGGACCTGCGGTTCGTCTCGGACCAGATCCTCACCCGCAAGATCCGCTCGACGGGTGGCGCGGCGATGGCGGAGACCGGTGAGGCGCTCGTCAACTCCCGGGCCATCGAGTCCATCGCCCCGGGCGCCGAGTACCCGCGGGACAGCCCGGCTGACGGCACCGCGATGCTGGTCAAGGTCAGCAAGTGGGGTGAGGCGACCCCGCTGACCGACGAGAAGATCAAGCGTTCGGTGTTCGCCGGCGACGAGGTCAACCGGACCCTGCGCAAGTCCGCGAACACGATCATCAGCAAGGTCGACAAGCTGACCACGTCGGCGATGGGTTCGCTGGTCACCAACACCAGTGCTGCCACCACCACGTGGGACAACGCGTCGGCGCTGCTGTTCCGTGACGTGGAGAAGGCCGCGGCGAAGGTTGTCGACCTGAACCAGGGCTACAACCCGCAGACGATCCTGATGTCGACGACGAAGTACGCGATGCTGGTCACCGACCCGGCCATCGCGGCGCTGCGCCGCCGGGAGGACTCCGCCAACCCGATCTACGGCGGGAAGATCGAGTACATCGGCAAGTACCGCATCGTCGCGACCAGCGTCGGCAACCTGCCCCGGGACTCGGTGTGGGTCTTCGACGACCAGGAGCTCGGCGGCCTCGCCTCGGAGGACGAGGTCGACCCCGGCTACGCCACCATGGACAACGGCCTGCAGTTCAAGGTCGTCCGGATCGACGCCCGTGACTCGTGGGACATCATGTGCCGCCGGATCACCGCGCCGATGGTGACCGAGCCGGCCGCCGGTATCGAGATCACCGGCACGGGGAGCCTCGGCTGATGAGTGACCGCTATCAGGTGATCGCCGAGTGCGCGTACGTGAAGACGTCGGACATGGCCGGTGTGTCGTGGCGGCTGTACGAGAAGGGCGCTGTGTTCTCGGGTGACACCCCGAACCTGCAGCACCTGCTCGACAACGGCTACGCGGCGAAGGTGGGCGGTGAGGCCACCGGTGGTGTGGACGCCGCCGGTATCCCGTCGGGTGCGTACGAGGTGGAGGTGCCGGAGGGCGTCACCTCGACACCGGTCGCGAAGACCGAGGAGCAGCTGCAGGCGGAGCGGGAGGCGGAGGCCAACTTCCGTGCCGCCGCCGATCTGGCGGAGAAGCGTGCGGCGGCGAAGGCGAAGCTGCCCGCGAACAACGAGGAGCCGGACGGCCGGGCCTCGCAGGCGGTGTGGGTGGAGTATCTGGTCGCTCGGGGCTCAAACTACGACGACGTGAAGGACGCCGACAAGGCCGAGCTTCAGAAGCTCGCCAAGCAGCAGGCGAAGTAGCTCCGGGGGAGGTCGGGCGCACGGCTTCATCCCGTGTGCCTCTTCCCCCGGTGATCGTGGGCGCCGGTGCGGACGGCCGGCGCCCACCCACCCTTCCTGGGGGTGCCATGACGATGCCGTGGCGTCCGGACCAGCAGGACGTTGTCGCCCGCCAGATGGCCGCTCAGGCGGTGGAGGCGGTCGCTGGTGTACCGGCCAAGGTGGCGGCGGTTACACCGTCTGTGGGCACGGCTGCGGTGCCCGCACTGGCGTTGGGTGCTTCAGCCCAGGTGGTCGTCCAGCTGTCACCGCCGATTCCCGGTGCCGCGTACGTTGCCATCCCCGTGCTGCACAGTGCGTCCACCTCGCTGCTGGGCAACCTCAGCGTGGCCGGGATCGTGTCGAAGGCCGAAACGTCAGTCACCGTGCTCGTCAGGGCACCGCTGCTGGCCGTGGCCTCAGGTGCGGTCCTTCAGGTCGTCGCATTCCGTACCGGCTGACCAATCTTTCATGCCGCTTCGGGCGGCCCATTCACGCTGCCCGGAGGTTGATCAAATGCCTGCGTCGCCGATTCACCGCACAATGGTCGCGGACACCGAGCTCGTGCTTCCCTTGTCTCAGAACAGCGGCACCATCCAGATCGTTGTGGTGGCGAATCCCGCAGTGATCTACTTCAACACGCGCAACGTCGCCGTCCCCGCCGTCGCCTCCAACCAGGACGGCAACTGGGTCATCCCCGCCACCCTCGCCTCCGTCGAAGTCGAGGACGAAACCGCCGGGGCGAACAGCATCGTCCGGCTCCGCTCAGCGGGCACCCCCACGATCATGGTGACGGGGCGGTAATGGGATACACGTTCCTGCCCGAACAGCCGCTCAACTCGTTCAGCCTGGTCGACGAAGGCGAAGAGGTCTTCCCCCGCTACCTGACCGGCGGCAGCAACCAACCCGTCAGCGGCCTGCTCGTGCTGTCCTACTTCTACGCCCGCAAAACCGAGACGATCTCCCGGCTCATGACGCTGACCAACGGCACCGCCGGAGTAAGCGTCACCTTCGCGGCTTTGGGCGTCTACTCCATCGACTCGGCCGGCGCGGCGACCCTCGTGGGGCAAACCGCCAGCGACACCACCCTGTTCGGCGCCACCTTCCAGAAATGGACCCGGAACGTCATAACCCCGTTCCAGAAAGTCCGGGGGCAGCGATACGCCTTCGCGCATCTGGTCGCCGCTTCAACCATGCCGAATTTCGCTGCGGTTTCCGCGAATGGGCATTACAGCGACCTCGCCCCGAAATTGGCGGCCGAAGTCAGCGGTCAAGCCAGCCTTCCGGCGAGTATCACGAATGCGGCGCAGTCGCCCACAGGACGACTCATTCAGGGCTTCATGCTGCCGTAAGCGTTCAGCCGTCGCTCCGCCCTCACCCCAGTAAGGGAGGAGGCCAGGTGGCACGCCTCATCGGCCCTGACGAGTCGGAACGCTCGGTCTACCGGACTGACGGCACCGCGCGAGCCCAGGGCATGTACGGCGTCGTGTACGCCGACCCGGGCGGCACCCAGCTCGCGGACATCCTGGCCCTCAACGGTGCGGCCATCGCCAACTCGCGGCTGACCGTGGACGACTACTCGAAGCTGCCGTTGTTCCAGTTCCCCGACGGCGCCGACACCGTGTACGTGCGGGTCAACGGTGGCCCCCTGGTCCCGTTGACGGCGGGCACCGACAACCGGCTGGACGCGCTCGCGGCGGACGCCGGAGCGGCAGGTCAGCTCATCGACGACCTGGCTGGCGGGCTTTCCGCGCTTGAGGTCAGCACCGATCAGCGCTTCGACGACCTGACGGCAGCCAAGGCCGACGTGTCCGCTGTGACGGCAGTGGCGGCCGGGCTCGCCGCGAAAGCCGACCAGTCCGCAGTCACGTCCGCCTTGTCGGCCAAGGCGGACACGTCGGCGGTAGCAGCCGCCCTCGCGGGCAAGGCCGACCAGAGTGCCCTGACCACCGGTCTCGCGGGCAAGGCTGACCAGTCCGCGGTCACTACCGCCCTGGCCGCCAAAGCTGATCAATCAGCGCTGACAACGGGGCTCGCAGCCAAAGCCGACCAGGCCACTGTGACGACTGCCCTGTCCACCAAAGCGGACCTGACAGCGGTAACAGCGGGCCTGGCAGCGAAGGCCAGCGTCATCCCCAGTGACGTGTTCGTCGGGGACTACGGTGCGGTCGGCAACGGCACCACCGATGACTCCGCAGCCATTCAGGCCGCCATCGAAGCGGTCAAGGCCACCGGCGGGACCGTCCGGTTCGCGGCCCGCACCTACGCCGCCAAAGGGCTGGTCATCTACAGCGGGGTGCACCTGCGCGGGTCCGGTGCCGCCGGGGACATCTTCTCCAACGTCGACGCCCAGCTGCCGCACAAAGGCACCGTGCTGAAACTGGTGTCGGGTGCGAACGTTGACCTGATCCGCACCCACAACTTCGACACCCTCACCGGGCAGGCCAACCCCAGCGCCTACCTGACACCGTCCCGGTTCGGCTTGCACGCCATGGTTCTGGACGGCAACAAAGGCCAGAACACCACCGGCCTGCCACTGCGGATCTTCGGTCGTACTTACGAGATCGACCACATCACCATCCAGAACGGTGCAGCCGGGGGCGCCTACTCGGAGTGGGGTGCCGGCGGGTACGAGATGGAAGCCCGCTGGTCGAACTTCACCATCACCGACTGCGACGGCACCGGCTTGGACTGGCACGGCCCCCACGACTCGCAGTTCATGAATGGGCTGGTCGCCCGCAACGACGGCCACATCGGGATCAAACTGGGCCCGACCGGTTACGTCGGCGGGGAAATGTTCGCCAACATCCACGTGTGGGGTTCGCACACCTACCAGTGGGTGATCGGCACCGCGAACGCCACGTTCACCAACTGTGTGTCCGACGGGCCCGGCGGTATCCAGGTGCTGACCAGCGGCGGGCAGTGGATGGGCGGGTCCATTTACGGCACCAACGTGCCCGGCGAGGTCGCTGTCACGATCGGCGACGGCACCACCCGCACGATCACCAGCAACAACATCACCACCCGCGTGTTCAACTACGCGAAAGGCTCCGGTCTGCTGCGGTTCTGGCCTGATCAGCCCACCCAGAAAGCGAACTGGTTCCGCCTGTTCGCGAACATGGGCGGCAACACCCGCTACTTCGTCGCCGGGAAATCGGTCACCGCCGGGTCGAACTCGTTCCCGGTGACCACCCTCGCCCTCGACGACGCGTCGTCGTTCCCGGCCAGCGGCAACCTGTACATCTCCGACGGCACCAACATCGTGACCAGTGTCAGCTACACCGGGACCGCCGGGAACACCCTGACCGGGGTGAGCGGCGGCACCGGCACATACGCGGCCGGCTCGGTCGTGTTCTCGATCGCCGGCACCGTCGGGCAGAACACTGTCGAGCTGTACGACGTGGACAACCCGATAGCCGGTGGCCTGGTCAACTACCTGCAGAGCGCGTCGCTGACCCACCAGTGGCTGTCACCGACCTCGTTCAACGTCGGCCCGCAGGTGCTGCGCCCCAACACGTCGGCGACCGCGTACCAGCAGATCCGCAACGAGACCGGCCGGGTTGATCTGGCCTGGGACAACAGCGGCACCGCGGGCGCCTACTCGTACCAGAACGGCGCCACCGTCGAAGGGCGCACCGCGACCGCGTCGGGTACCCGCACGTGGCGGCTCAACGCGGCGCTGGGCACTGTCCAACCAGGTTCGGGTGTGACCGGGTCCCGCCCGTCGGCCAGTTCGGCCGGGGCCGGGGCCATGTGGTTCGACACGACGCTGGACAAACCGATCTGGTCCGACGGCACCGCCTGGCGCGACGCCACCGGGACGACCGTCTAACCCCTGGGTGAAGTGGAGGGCCGATGACGATTCCTGCTGGCGGCGACGAGCCGATACCCGGCGACCTGCCCGAGTGGGCGCCAACGCTCGGTCGGGTAGCTATCTACGTGCCGCACCGCACTCTCGCCAAGTCGGTGCTCAGTATCACCGGGTCGCAGGATGAGTACCGCTTCACCTTCGACCAGACAACAACCCCTCCGGCGTCATCGGTCCTGAGTTTGATCGCCGACGGAGTGGCCTGGGTCAGCGCCCTGGTCACACCGCTACACGTGACGAGCCAGCCGCTAGCTTCCCTGGTCGCGGCGCTGTGGGCAGCGATCAGTTTGGAGCGGGCCTGGCCCAACGACGACCAGAGCTTGCAGCGGGCCAACGACATGGAGAAACAACTCAACACCATGCTCGCCGCGCTCATCACCGCCAACAACCGGGCCTGGGACGAAGAGGAAGGCGAAGGCGAGTACGCCCTCGACGTGCTGCCCGTGTGGTCGTTCCCCGTTCCCGACCTGCGATACGACGACGCCCGCTACTGGTGACAGGAGGCCGGCATGGCCAACGTCAAGGTCACCTTCCGCGAGAACAAGCGCGGCATCCAACGCGCAGGCAACTCCGAAGGCGCTTTCCGGGAGCTCGACCGGCGCGCTGACCGGGTCATCGACCTGGCCCTGGCCATCTACGAACCGCACCGCAAAACCGGTGACTACGGGCGCGGACTCAAGAAGATCCGTACCCGTATCGGCGGGAAAGCCGCGGTGCAGGTCGTCGCCACCGACTGGAAATCGGCGATCCTCGAGCACGGCACCCGGCCGCACGTGATCGAGCCGAAGGACAAGAAGGCCCTCGCCTGGCCCGGAGGCAGGCACCCCGTCGCCCGGGTCAACCACCCGGGCACGCCGGCCCTGCACATCCTGAGGCGGGCACTGCGCGGAGCCGGGCGCTGATGGCCGGATACGCCGACCCGGAAATCGTCGTTGGCGAGTGGCTGCGGGACACCCTCGACGCCAAGGTCTGGGTCGATCCGAAACCGCCAGCCAACGCGTGGACCACCGCTCCGTGGCTGTGGGTGCAGCGTGCCCCATCCGGCTTCGACATGCCACTGACGTTGGATGACGTCCTGCTCGATTGCAATGCGTACGCCGCTGAAGCCGACCATGCCCGCGATCTGGGGCAGCGAGTGTGGGCGGCGATGACGCTGACGTTGCCCCGGCACACCTTCGCCAACGGCCTTTTCGTCACGCGCGTCAAGGCCGAGCCAGCCCCGTTCTGGGCCCCCGATCCGCAGTACCGGCGCTCGGCGAGTTACCGCGTAGTTCTGCACGGCCTCATCTGATCCCGACTGACCACAACCCGGCAGCCGCCGGGCCATTAGCCATGCCCGGAGGAAGCCCATGCCCCGCGCAACTCTGACTGTCAACAACATCACCAAGGCAGGCATTGCCGTCCCGACTGAAACCAACGGCGACACGGTGAACGGGCACAGCCTGCCCAACGACGGGGCGAAGACGTTCCTGCTCGCCCGTAATTCCAACGGGGCTTCGACCGCTCGCACCCTGACCGTGCGCCTTCAGGGGTCCGTCGATGGGCAGGCGATCACGCCGAAGACCTACAGCATCCCGGCTGGCCAATCCCGATACATCGGCCCGTTCGACACGAGCAGGTACGGCAGCAGCGTCGCCGTTGATGTCGACAACGCCGAGCTGAAGATCACCGCTTTCCGGCTGTCCTGAGCCACCCCCACAGACCTGCGCTTCTACCCCTTACCCGGCCGGCCGCCGGGTTTCTTTTTGCCTGAGGAGGGCTGACCCATGGCGGTCGACATTGATCAGATCAGGGCGTACACCGACGGTGGCGTCTATGTGACCGACTACGGCGTGACGGTCACCGCACCGACTGACGCCGGTTCCGCCTTGAATGCCGGGTTCAAGGCGGTCGGGGCGATCTCTGAGGACGGCGTCACCGAGTCCAGCAGCCAAGATCGAACCGATGTGTTCATTTGGCAGGGCGCGACCCTGGTGCGCCGCATCCCGGGCCAGTTCTCGAAAACGTGGACCGTGGCCGTGGCTGAGGTCAACGCGGTGACCGTGTCCGCCCATTTTCCCGGCTCCACGATCACGCAGACGGTCGAGGGCCTGTCGATCGCCGAGAAGCCGCCGACCACCGATATCCGGCAGTGGGTTATCGAGGGCTTGGACGGTGTGAACAAGGAGCGGATCTACATCCCCAAGGGTGAGATCACTGAGCGGGGCGACGTGGTGTGGTCCTCCGGTGAGATCACGGTCCGCGAGTGGACCTTGTCCGGGTATGTCGACGAGCAGGGGGTCGTCGCCTACAGATTCATCGTTGACGATGCCTTGGCGCTCTGACCTGCACTAACAGTCGACGACGCCGGTCCCTAAGCGGGCGGCCGGCGTCGTCTTCTCATGCCCGCTAGCCCGCTGAGGAGTAACCATGCACGTCGAACTGTTCAAACCGAACGCGCTCGGCAAACATTGGCAGGCCCGTGTCGACGGAGGCGATGCCTTCAAGCTGCTCGACTTGGCGTTGCAGACCGACGACGACGGCAACGCCACCCTGAACCTGGTCCTACCTGTCGAATCCCTGACCATCGGCGACCCGTCGCTGGGCGCGCGATCCCCGCAGGTGCGCCCGGCCGCCCCGGAGCAGCCCGCCCCGTCAGTGTGGGGAGCCTCGGGCAAGCCGGACCCGCGCGAGAGCATCCCGGGCTGGCAGCCGGAACCAGACGAGCGAACTGTCGACCCGCGCCTGGTGATGGAGCCGGGACTCGGTGACCGCCTGGTCGACTCGGTCCGCAACATGGTGTCGCTTCGCACCATGGGGCGGCTGGCATGAGCGAGCCCTACGACCTGCAGCGGGTGTACGCGGAGCGGGCGGGCAAGCCGTTCGAGTTCACCTGGGCGGACCGGGTGTGGACGCTTCCGAACCTGCTGATGCTGGACATCGAGGTACAGGACCGCATCGAGAACCTGGACCCCGGGTCGAGCACGGTGGAGACGTTCAACTCCCTGTTCGACGACATCATGGGTGCGGAGCAGGGCGCCGAGTGGCGTCAGCAGGTCCGCCCCTTGCCCATGCTGATGGACCTGCTCGCGGCTTGGACTGAGCATTCGGGGGCGCAGTTGGGGGAAGCTCCGGCCTCCGACGACTCCTCGAAGAGCACGGGGAGGCCATCGAAGCGGACCTCGAAAGGTTCTACGGCATCCGCCTCTCGCAAGCCCTCTCGGGCTCCCCGGAAGGCCGCTACTCCGCGCGTGAGCTCCTCGTCCGCATCCGTGGCCTGACCGGCTACGAGGACAGTCTGCTGCACCGCAAGTTGCGCGGTCCGATGGCGCAGTGGGATATGCAGTCGCTGCTGTCGCGGCAGATCTTGCTGACGTTGCAGGGCGCGAACTGGCAGCGTTCGGGTGGCAAGGGTCAGAAGCCGAAACCGATCCCGTTGCCGGACGGCAAGGGCCGCGGTGACCAGCCGGCCAAGGGGAAACCGTCGGGTGCGGACATCGCGCAGCGGTTGAAGAACCTCGGGTTGATCCCGGCCGGCGCTACGGACTGATGGTCGGGGGTGCATCCCCTGTGACCTCTCCGAACAGTGTCGGATCCGTGTCGATCGAGATCCTGGGCGAGGCCCGCGGCCTGGCCAAGAAGGTCCGCAAGGACGTCGAGGACTCCCTCAAGGGCCTCGACATGGGCAAGAAGATCAAGGACTCGATCGGCAACAAGAAGATCGAAGTTCCGGTCACGCCTGACGTGGACACCGAGGCCATCACCGCGAAGGTCAAGACGGCGAAGGCGCCGAAGGTCCCCGTCGAAGTGGACCCACTGCTCAGCCAGTTCCAGCAGCAGTTGCGCCGCCAGGTTGCTTCCCTGTCGCGTCAGGTCAACGCGAACGTGCCCGTCACGGCGGACACGGCGAAGTTCCGGGCTGAGCTGGCCGCGCAGTTGCAGGCGGTTGCCCAGTCGTCGCGGGTGAAGATCCCGACGGAGCCGGGCGCGAAGGGCGAGTACGAGGCGAAGCTGCGCGCCGACCTGGCGGCGGTCGCGGCCCGGGTGAAGCAGACCGTCAAGGTTGATGTCGAGGTTGACAAGAAGGGCCTCACCGGTTCGGGCAGCGGCATCGGCGGCCTGTTCAGGGGCCTGTCGAACATCACGAAGTCGGTGCCCGGTCTGGGCGCGGTGTCGTCGGCGCTGGGCAGTATCGGGCAGCTGGCTCAGCAGGCCGCGGGTACGGCAACCCAGCTCGGCGGGAGTTTGGCCGGGTCGGCTACGCAGGCCACCGGGACGGTTGGCGCGCTGGTCGGTTCCCTGATCGCGGTGGCGGGTGCGGCGGGCTTGGTCGGTACCGCCCTGGTCGGAGCGTTCACGATCGCCATCCCTGCGGTTTCTGCGCTGGCCGGTGCGATCGCGTCGCTGCCCGGTTTGCTGACCGGTATCGGTGCGGGCATCGGCACCCTGGCGCTGGGGTTCAAGGGGATCGCGGAAGCGTTCAAGCCGTCCGGGGGCGGCGGTGGCGGCGGTGGGGGCGCGGCAGGTCAGGCCGCGAACCAGGCCCGCCAGGTCGCCGCCGCGTCCCGGGGGATCGAGTCCGCCCGCCGGGGTATCGCCGCCGCGAACCGGGCCTACGAGGCCAGCCTGCGGTCGGTGGCCGCAGCCGAGCGAGGTTTGGTCGCAGCCCAGCGGGCCGTGAAGGACGCCACCACCGGTGTCGCTGACGCTCTGCGCCGTGAAGCTGAGGCGCAGGAATCCGTCGTCAAGGCGCTGGACCGGGCCAAGCGCTCCCAGGAGGCGGTCAACCAGGCCCGTCGGCAAGCCAAGGAGAACATCGAGGACTTGGGTCGCTCCCTGCGCGGGGCGGTCCTGTCGGAGCGGGAAGCCGCGGTCGCCCTCGACGAGGCGCTGCTGGCGTTGGATGTGGCCCGCCAGTCCGGTGATCTGCGGGAGATCCAGAAGGCGCAGCTCGCGTACGAGCGCGCTCAGTTGGCGATCGAGGAAACCGCTGACGCGACCGGTGACCTGGCCGAAGAGGCGGACGACGCGAACAAGAAGGGCGTCGAGAACTCTGATCTGGTGCAGGACGCGTTGCGGGATCAGGCCGAGGCGTGGAACGCGGTCGAGGACGCCCAGCAGGGTGTGATCGACGCGAACCGGGCGGTCGCTGACGCGCAGCAGGGTGTGATCGACGCCCAGAACGGGGTCATCGACGCCACCGACGCACTCAAGTCGGCGCAGGACGGCGTGGCGTCGGCTATGGACGGGCAGAAAGCGGCGGCGGAAGGGCTGAAGTCGGCCCAGGACTCGTTGGCGGCGGCGCAGCAGAAGGTCGCTGCGGGCGGCGGCGCGGTGGCCAAGGAGGTCACCAAGCTGGCGCCGGCCGCGCAAAGGTTCGTGGACGCCATCAAGGCGTTGAAGCCGGCGTTCGAGGATTTGCGGCTGGACGTGCAGCAGCGGCTGTTCGCCGGGCTGGACAAGACGGTCACCAACGTGGGCCGGGAGTGGATCCCCCGCCTCAAGGTGACGCTCGGCAGCTACGCGGACACGTTCAACTCGTTCTTCAAGAACCTTGGTACCGCGATCACCGCGCCGAGGTTCATGGACGACATGCAAGCCGGGGCGGAGTCGTTCCGCAAACTGCTCGAGCGGGTCGGCGGGGCCATCACCAGCGACCTGGTACCCGCGTTCGGGACCCTGTCGAGGGCGGCCGGACCGTTCATCGAGAAGCTGGGCGACGGGTTGGCCCGCATCGTCGAGAAGTTCTCCCAGTGGGTGGAAGACGGCCGCAGGTCGGGGGCGCTGGCTGACTTCTTCGACCGGGCCTCGCAAGCGCTCGAGGACATCGGCTCGGTGGGCTACGAAGTGTTCCGGATCATCGGGAACATCTTCGAGATCATCACCGGGTCAAGCCCGAAGTCCGGTGCGAACCCGTTGCAGCAGTTCCGTGACGGGCTCAAGAGTGTCGCCGACTACCTGGACAACCCGGCCAACCAGGAAAAGATCCGCGGGTTCATCGCCAAAGTCCAGGAGTCCATCACCAAGGCGTTCGTCCTGGCCAAACAGGTCAAGAGCATCTACGACGATGTGAAGTCGGCGCTCGGTGGTGGCGGGGACACCAGCACCCTGGGCCAGGACATCGGCGCCGGGATCATCACCGGCGTGCTGGCGGGCTTGAAGTTCCAGGGTTCGCTGATCGGTGATGTGCTGCTCGGCTACTTCAAGGGTCAGCTCGAGTCGGTCAAGAACTTCCTCGGCATCAACAGCCCATCGACGGTGTACGCCGAGGTCGGGCAAAACCTGATTGCTGGTCTTGTCGTCGGCATCGGTGCGGGGTTCGGCAAGCTGCGCGCGAAGGCTGGCGAGATCCGCGGTGTGGTCGTGAAGGCCACCAACGGTGTCAGCCAGTGGTTGGTGTCGGCAGGGAGATCGGCTGTGGTCGGCCTGATGAATGGGCTGTCGCAGTCGTACAACGCGCTGCGCTCCCGGGCCAGCCAGGCGAAGACGTACATCGTCACCGCGCTGAACGGCGCCGGGAATCTTTTGGTCACCGCCGGGAGAAACGCCATCGTCGGCCTCGGCAACGGCGTGGCGCAGATGTTCAACAATCTGCGTGCGCGGGTGTCGCAGGCGCGCGGCTACGTGGTGTCGGCGCTCAACGGTGCCGGGAACCTGCTGGTGGGTGCAGGGCGGGCCATCATCCAGGGCTTGATCAACGGCATTTCGCAGATGATCGGCACCTTGGGCAGTTACCTCAACTCGATCGCCGGGTTCGTGAAGGACAACAAGGGCCCGATCGAGAAGGACCGGGTGCTGCTGGTCGACGAAGGCCGGGCCATCATGTCCGGCCTCATCTCGGGGATCGCATCACGGAAGGACGCGCTCGCCTCCGAGCTCGCCGACGTGACCGCCCTGGTGGCCGGCACGTCGATGCCCGGTTTGGACGCGGCGATGGATGTGGGCCGGGTCGCGTCGAGCCTGGCGGTGGCGGACTCGAAGCAGTTGCAGCTGGGCTGGCGGTCGGGCAGTACCGGTGACCGGATCCTGGATGCGATTGCCGAGCATATCGACGCCCGATACCGCGGTGACGTGCAGGCGGCGCTCAGCAGGACGTAGGCCGGGCGGGGTGAGTCATGCACGACGGTGACGCCCAGCCCGGCCGGGTTTCGGCGGCCTGCTTCGACGGCCTGGACGGCTGCGACGACGAACTGTGCGCCTGCTGCTGCCACGACGAGCCGTCGGAGGTGAGCCGTCTTGCCGTTTCCTGACAGCGACGACCTCGAGGTGACGGTGCGCGCGGGTTTCGGTGCGGACCTGACCGCGGCCCCTTCCTCGTGGGCGATGACGGACTTGTCGTCGCGGCTGGTCACCGAGCAGCCGATCACGATCAGCCGGGGTGTCATCGTCGGGTCGGGGCCGCGCCGGACGAGCGGGTGCACGATCACCCTGCTCAACGACGACGGGGCACTCACTCCGGAGTTGGTGACCAGCCCGTTCTGGCCGTATGTCGACCTGGGCACCCCGATCGACTTGTCGATCCGCACCCAGACTGTCCCGTACCTGTCGGACTCGTTCACCCGGACGGTCGCCTCAGGTTGGGGCACCCCCGACATCGGGCCGGCGTGGGGTAACACGGCCGGGATGTCGGTGGCCAGCGGTGTCGGCCGGTTCTCCCATTCGGCGGCGAACACGATCCGCACCGCCCGGCACCCCTTGGCCCACCGCGACGTCGACCTGACGTTCACGACCAGTCTGACCGCGGTGGCCCTCGGCGACCCGATCCGGATCGGCCCGACGTTGCGCGCTGATTCGTCGGCGCAGAACTTGTTGTGGCCGATGTTGTCGTTCGACCCGGGCGGCACCATGCGGTTTGCGATCTTCCCGTTGGTCGGTGGGGTGTACCAGCCCAGCACGGTGGTCAGCATTGCTGGCCTGACGTACGGGGCGGGCACCCTCATTCGGGTGCGGATCCGGTGGGTCGGGGACCGGTTGCAGTGCCGGGCGTGGCTGGCCGCGAACACCGAACCGGCCACGTGGACGGTGGACGCCCTGTTCACCGGGTTCGCCGCGAACACCCATTTCGGGATCGCCGCGTGGGTGCTGGGCAGCAACACCAACACGTTGCCGAACATTGTCACCGTCGACGACCTGAACCTGTCCCAGCCGAAATACCCGAGGCTTGAAGGCTTCATCGCGGATGTGCGGCCAAAGTTCCGGCCCCTCGGCGACGGCACCACCCACGGCGTGGTGGAGATCGACATCGGTGGGGTGAACTCCCGCCTCGAACGGCGCACCGCGGACCCGGTGTCCCCGTTGCGCCGGTCGATTGAGAAGTTCCGGACCCCGCCGGCCGATTACTGGCCGTTGGAGGACCAGCGGGCCGCGACCTCAGCCGCGCACGCGTACCCGGGTGGGCCGCCGATGGTGGCGTCCGGCCCGGTGGTGTTCGCCGCTGAGGTGGGAGTGCCGGAGGACCAGTTCCTGTCCCGGTTCGGTTCCACCGCCCTGTGCAGTGTGGCGGCGGGGGCGAAACTGACCGCGTCGACGTCGTTGGCGGGTGCGGCAGGGCCGTGGGGTGTGGGCATCCAATGCGACGTGTTCGCCCGGCAGGTGCCCGGCGTCACTGAGATCCGCATCATGGAGTGGCAGACCCCGAGCTCGTTCATCACCCGGTGGGCTTTGGTGTGCACCACCACCGGGCACGCCGTGCGCGCCTATGCGGCGGACGGCACGGTCACCGACGTCGTCAACTTCTCCAACAACTACGTGGCCCTGCTGCCGCTCGAGGTGTGGGCGTCGCAGTCCGGCGGCAACATCTTCGTGCAACTGGTGATCAACGGCAACGTTGAGGGCACCGGCAGTATCGCGGGGACGTGCACCCAGCCAACCCGGGTGATCGTGAACCCGGGGATGGCGAACACCACCCTGGCAACCACGGTCGCCGGTCTGCGGTTCACCGTCGGGCATGTCACCGTCCGGAACACCGCCACCGTGACATTGCCGTATTACTTCGACGGCCCTCAGGCGTTGATCGGCACCCTGGCGTGGGCGCGGGAACCCGTGCACTTGCGCCTGGACCGGCTGGCCCGGGTCGAGGAAGGCATTCCGTTCCGGCTGGCCGCCGACGTGGACACATCAGCCCGCACGTTGATGAACGCCCAGCAAGAGGGAGGGTTCGTCGAGCTGTGCACCGACACGGCCGAGGCGGACAGCGGCGCAATCTTGTACGAGTCGGCGTTCGGCTACGAATTCCTGCCCAGGAGTGCCCGCTACAACCAGCCGGTGAAGCTGACCGTGGACATGGCCACCTACCGCCGGTCCGGCAGCACGGACCCGGCGGATGTGCTGGTCCCGAAGTTCGGTAACCGGGGCCCGAACCTGTGGACGGTGGAACGCCGCAACGGCTCCCAAGCGGTCGCTGCCGCCCCGAAAGCATTGCGGGACCGCCGGGGCACCGTGTCCGACAAAGCCACCCTGGATTTGCTGTACGACACCGACCTGCCGTCACACGCGCAGTGGCGGGTCCACACCAACGTGGACGGGACCGGCCCCAACTACCCGGGCATGAGCATCGAGTTGCACGCCAACCCGGACCTGATCGACGGGTGGCTGGCCTGCAACCTCGGGTCGCGGGTGCAACGCACCAACCAGCCCACCATCGCCGGCACCCAAGTCATCGACCAAGTCATTGATGGGATCACCGAGACGTTCACCGCCCGGCAGTCGTCGGCCGGTGCCGGCTGGACAGTCACCGTGGACACGTCACCGGCGGACGTGTGGGATGTGCCGGTCTACGACGACCCGGACGCCCGCTACGACTCCGCCACCACCACCCTGGCCGAGGATCTGACCACCGCCGAGACGTTGTGGGATGTCCGCACCGTCAACGCCGGTGATGTGTGGTCGACCACCGAGACACCGTACGACGTGGTGGTGGACGGCGAAGTCTGCACGGTCACCGCCTGCACGGCCGCGTCGTTCTCGGGCGGCTACTGGAACCAGACGTTCACCTGCACCCGGGCCGTCAACGGCATCGTCAAAACTCACAGCCTGGGCGCGGAAATCCACATCGCCAACCCGGGCTTCTACGCGCTTTAGGAGGCTCACGTGGTCGCAGCAGGCGGCAGGATCTACGCCTCCGACATCAACGACATCGTCGCCGGCACCACCGGGAAACCGTTGTGCGTGGCGAGGCAGGCCACCGGCGGGCAGACCGTCAACCACAACTCGGCGACGGCGATCCTCTGGGACACCGAGGATGTGGACACCCACGGCATCCACTCCACGTCCAGCAACACGGACCGGTTCACCCCGAACAAGGCGGGCTGGTATTCGGTGCGGTCGACGGTGGTGATGGCGTCGCGGGCCGACTATCTGCGCCTCGACGTGGTGGCCGAGCAGAACGGGTCGTCACCGTTGTCGTCACGTACCCGGGAGGCGGCTGCGCAGACCAGCGGTTCCGCGTCGGCGATGAACGACGTTGACGCCTACTTCAACGGCACCAGCGACTACGTGAGAATCCTCGTCACCCAGACCAACGGGGCGTCAGCGTCGGCGACCACCGGTGGTACCGGCTCGTTCGGCTCGAGTGTGCGGATCGAGTACATCCGGCCGTGACCGGCCCATGAACGGGGTGTTCCGGGCAGTGCCGGTGAGCGGCGGCCCGCGCCGGCTGGCTCGTGCGTTGTCACGATCCTCGAGCAGCCCGGAACACCCTCCAACCTTCGAGGAGGACAGAGTGAACCTTGATGCGGACGACCTCCTCGCGAGGATCAAGAGGGACTACCCCACCGAATATCAGCTGGCGAACCTGTCGCTCATCGTGGACATGCAGCAAACCCTCATTGAGGACCAGGCCGCCGAGATCGAACGGCTGAACACGCTGCAGGGTGCTTACGACCCGAGCACGCCTCGCCCGTACCTCGAGACGGAGGCACGGCATGGCTGAGACCACAGGCTTGTGCGTCGGCGGACCGCTCGACGGGCAGCGGATCACGGTGCGCACGCCGGCCGGGTTCCTCGCCGTCGACAAGGCCGAGAGCAAGGCCTGGATGTATCAGCGACAGCAGGACGGCACCTACGCGGTATGCACCGATCATGACGACTCGCTGCTGTACCCGCAGGGCGCCCGGACCGGTGAGCGGCGCTTCGACGAGGACCGGGCGTGGCAGGCGGCGGAGGGTTCCGAGCTCGACGTCATCGCGGTGGGCCGCTGATGGCCACCGTGATCTCCGATGAGCTGAAGTGGGTTGCCAAGCAGATCGTCAACGAGTGCGGTTACCCGTCTGCGGTGCTGTCCGGGCTCAAGCCTGACAGCCGGCACCTGGGCAGCGGTGGTTTCCACTGCTCGGTACTCGACCTACGCGCGCACGGTAACGGCAACGACTACTCGAACAGCCGCAGCAACGACCGGAACTTCCACGTCGAGTTCGGCGCCGCGGCCGACATCAGCATGAGCGCGGCCGACATGATCCGTTCGCATGGCCGGATCCGCGCTGTGTGGGCTGACCGCTCGGACCCGCGGCGTAAGTACGTCAACGCGATCAACGGCTGGGACGGCACAGGGGACGCTGTCCGCTACGACTTCGACGTCGGCACCTCGAAGTACGCCTCCCCCGACCACAGATGGCATGTGCATCTCGAGGTGCACCGCCGATACGTGCGGGACCCGCAAGCCGCCCAAGCCGTCGTTTCGATTTTCAAGGGCGAGTCGAAGGCTGCCTGGATCGCTCGAGCATCAAGTCCTGAGGAGGAAGACGTGGCGATCAGCGCCGACGACTGGAAGAAGCTCGAGACCCTGATCGGTGCGACGCCGCAGAAGGTCTGGGAGCACAACATCGGCAAGGCCACCGGCACGCCAAGCCTGACCGCGCAGAGCGCACTGGTGACGGCCAATCTGCGGGCCGGGTCGGCTGCGAATGACCAGCTGCCGAAACTCGCTGTCGCTCTCGGGCAGCTGGCCGGCCAGCGGCTCGACCAAGGGGCACTGGTTGGTGCGCTCGTCCCAGCCCTGACCGACGCGCTCCTGGCCCGGCTGCCGGAGGACCGGGACGACGTCACCGCCGACGAACTCAAGACGGCGATCCTGGCCGCGGTCCACGACCTGGTCTCCTAGCTTCGCCCTGCACCTTCCAGCGCCACGGGGGCCTGCCATGCACCACGACAGCGGGGCCCTCGTAGCCCTGTTCTCCGCCGCCAACATTGTCATCGTGTGCGGGTACATCGCCGTCCCGTTCCTCGTCCTGCCCTACCTGCCGCTGACCCGATCAGTGAAGCTCCTGGCCAGCGGCTTTTTCCTCGGATGCAGTGGCAGTCATCTATGGATGGCCTTCATGGGTGACGGCAACTGGTTCTGGACGGGGTGGCATCTCGCCCAGGCGGTCTGCACGTGGGGATTCATCCTCGGCTTCCGTCGCATGCTGAAGGAGGCACAAGGTCGTCGCCGTGGAGGCCGGGAATGAACGGCGACCACGAGGCTGTCACCGACCTGGCGCATCTGCTCGACCAACTCGACGACAAAATCCGCACGTCGGACGCAACAATCCGGCGCAGCGAGAAAAACCGGCTCAGTCTTCTCCACGTCCACGCCCTGTTCGGCTGCCTGATCGCCCCCCTGTTCGCAGCCCTCGGACACAAGGGAATGGCCGGCCCCACGTGGACGGTGGCCCGGCTCATCCCCGGGGCGCCCTACACGCTCGCTGCCATTCTCTTCCTCGGCGGTGTGATCCTGGCCGTTGCTACGTGGTATCGGATCGTGAAGTGGGAAATCGTGGGTCTGTGGATCCTGATGGCTTGGTACTCGATCATCGCCGCGTCGTTCGCCGGGGCGGTGTTCGTGTGGCTCGCCGCGGGCAGCCCGGCCGGTGCGCGACCCAGTTTTTATCCGGCCGCGGTGTATTCGCACGTACTAGTGATCCTTCTGGTGCACCAGAACACCCTCCTGCGGATCCGGCGAGCTCGCCGCAAGGCCAGCCGGTGATGTGGTGGGCCGGGGATGCCCCGCCCACTCCCCCGTTTTGGCAGACGTGGCTGCCGACGTTCATCGTTGGGGTCCTGACAGCCGTACTGGGTGTCGTGGGAACCATCATTGTCAAACGCATGAACCGCCGTCTCGACGACGCGACAACCGTGAAGACTCATTCGGAGTCCGACAAGGCGCGGGCGGAGACGGAGTCCACGCAGGTGACCACGGCGCGCGGGTTGGTGGCTGAAATCCGGGCGATGATGGTGGACCAGCGAGAGACGTACGAGGGTCAGATCCAGGCAATGCAGGAGAAGTCGTCGGCTCAGATCGAATCGGTTCGGATACAGCATCAGTCCGACATGAGGGCGATGACCGAACGCATGGCGGGGATCGAGGGGGCCTTCCGCCGTCACAGCGAATGGGATGATCGGGCGACTGCCGCGCTACGGCAGACGCAGCACGACTTCCCTGATCCCCCGCCGGTGAAATTCGATTCCTGATCGCTTGAAGGTCCACGCCGGGTCGTGGCGGGATAGCTCAGCCAGGCGAGAACAGCAGGGCAACGGCCGCCCTTTGCTTGAGCGGCCGTTGCTGTGTCTGCCGGGCCGGCGTGGTGTCCGGCGACCTCCGCGCTGGGCAGGGTGACCGGGTCGCAACCTTCCGGCCAGATCCTGCGGCGGCGCTCTTCCAACTGAGCTACCGGTATGACGTCGGCGGGAAGGTCGACTCCTCACCCTGGGGTTCGGCATCCCGCCTCGCTGATTGTCCCACGAGCGCATCGGTGGTTTCACGCCACACACCCCGGGCCAGCCACTGATCAGCCAGATCCGCTTGGGCGCGTTCGTGGATGAACACCCACGCGTCACCTTTGCGTGAATGCCAGGCGAACCACTTCTCCCCAGCCGTGCCGATCTCGATGGTGGCGCCGTGCCCGTTCTCCCACCGCCGGTCCACGGTGTGGTCGAGCTCCGCCAAGCCAATGCGATACATGCCCGCATTGTGCGGGCCGGGTCTGACAATTTCCCTTACTTCCCGGCGGCCGATCTATAGCAAGCCGCCGTTTCCTATAGATCCTTCCGCCCTTGCGGCGGTCCCCCACCCTGCAAGGAGAGATCAATGAAACTGTTCGGGCGAGAACCGTCCCTGGTGATCAGCGTGGTCGCGTCGGCGCTGTCCCTGCTCGTCGGGTTCGGCTTCAACTGGCTGACCGCGGAACAGGCCGCCCTGTTCGTGGTCGTACTCAACGCTGTCCTGGGTGTCGTCAACGCGATCGCGGTGCGCCCGATCGCGCCGGCCGCGTTCACCTACCTCGTCGGTGCCGTGGCCGCTCTCGCCGCCGCGTACGGCCTCGACGTGGGGCAGGAAATGGTGGGTTCCATCAACGGTTTGGTGTTGAGCATGCTGATGCTGCTCACCCGCGCCCAGGTCACTCCGGCGGCGAGCCCGCGGCCGATCGACGGCAGCGTCTGACCTGGGCAGCAAAGAAGGCCCGGACCTGATTGGTCAACGGGCCTTCCCCTGCCATACCGAACCTCACCATGCCGTGCCTTGCACCGGCTCGCCCTGCCCCGCCACGGCTAGCCCTGGCTTGCCGAGACGCTGCCCAGCATAGCGAAGCAACGTCCTGATCCCGCCGGTCGGTGGTGCCCCGAACGTGTCGCCGACCGGCGCCCCCGCCTCATCCCGTGCGGCCCCGCCAGGCCTCCGGGGTGGGGCGGGTTCCTGCGTTTACCACTCTTCTCCGCGACTGACTGCCACCGATGAATGCGGCACAGTTCGGCGCGATGCAAACCATTAGGGAGTTCTGGAACGTGCGAAAGACACTGATCGTGGTCGGCGTTCTGGCCTGCGCTGCACTGACCGCGCCGGCCGCTTACGCCACCACACCCACCGTGCCGGTCCTCGGTGACTGCCCCCGCGGCTGGTATGTGAACGAGCCGGACGAGGCGCACCGTAAGCCCACCCCGACCAAGGATGGGCTGGAGTTCAAGGGCAACCAGCTGATCCACCGGGAGACCACCGGGCTGAGCACAAAGGATTTGAAGCCGGGCACGTTCGTGGCCTCCCCCATGCCGGACCAGGAGTCGTTCTTCTCCGTGGAGGTCAACTCGGGGCCGGGCACGTACGCCACCCTGCGCTGGAATGCGACCACGGCCAAGTGGGAGATGACCACCGGCGGGCAGTTCTACACCGACGCCGACCCGGACAAGCTGGTCGACCTGCCGCCGGTCAAGAAGTCGCACCAGGTGGTGTCATTCGGGGTGGGCTACACGAACAGCCCGCCCGGGACGGTGACCACGGTGGTGTCGTCGGTGAGCTTCCGCGGGTTCACGTACGACCTGACGTGCCAGCCGAAACCGGAGCCGACCACGAGCTCGTCCAGCCCCACCCCGTCGCCGTCGGTGTCGACCAGCACCTCGGCCAGCCCGTCCGCCAGTGCCAGCACTTCTACTTCGGTGTCCCCGTCGGCGTCCTCGAGCACCAGTGTCAGCCCGAGTGCCACCGTCACGTCGAGCTCGGCGCCGGTCGTCACCACAGCGCCCGGTGCGGGCGGTGGCAGCGGATCCGCCGGTGGTGGTCTGCCGGTGACCGGGCCGGATGGGATGGTCATTGCCGGTGGTGCGGTGGCCCTGCTCGCCGGTGGGGTCATCCTGCTGGTCGCGGTGCGTCGCCGCCGGACCCGGTTCACGGCCTGACCGTCCTGCCCCAACAAGCACAGAAGCGCCGCCCCCTTCACTGGGGGCGGCGCCGTTTTCAGTTTCAGCCGGTCAGCCCGGCCCGGTTTCCTCGAGGAGCATCGCCGCCAGGGACAGCAGCAGGCCCGCGTCGGCGACGTTGAGCTCCACGGTCACCGAGGCCATGTGTGCGGCCTGCACCGCCAGCCAGGTGGGGCCGTTGCCGCAGGATTCCAGCCACGCTGACACCTGCCCGCGGCCGAGGTGCCGCGGTTGCGGGCCGACGGTGATGATCCGGGATTTGTGCAGCGGCGGGTGGGAACCGTTGTGCTCCCCGACGCACCAGGACGGTTCGTCGAGCCCCCGCTGAGCGGTCATCGGCGTTTCCGTTTCGGTTTACGGCGTTTCGGCTTCGACCGGAGAGACCGCAACATCAGCCAGGCCAGCAGCGCGATGACGATCAAGGTGGGCAGGGCTGCTGCCGCTGTCGCGAGCGGATACCACCACACGGCGAAGTCCAGCTTGACCACCAGCCCGATCCAGCCGGCCACCGTCGACACCAACCACCCGATCGGCCAGCCCAGCAGATGCTTCTGCCACGGCTTCCACTCGCGGCGGACCGGGACAGCCGCTCGCGGGACCGGAGGGGTCTCATCCCACTCGAGCAGGCTGTCACGTTGGCGCTGCTCGAGTGGAACCCAGAGCGGGCGCCCCTCACGGTCGTCACGCTCGTGCCGCTGCCGGACCTGCTCGTCGTAGTCGATCCGGTCCGGGTTCCAGCGGTTGTCCCTGTCGTTCATTCGCGGTCGGCGCTCGCGGATAAACTGCCGTTCCCGGTCGTCGAGCTCGTCTTCGTCACAGATGCCTTCCCACAGCACATGCGACTGGCCGACGATCAAGTCTTCCCACGGCTTGTCGCTGCGGTGCTGCAGTTCGCGCTTACGTCCCCGCTGCCGAGTCTTGCCGACGTAGTCGTCGTAGACCTTCATGCCCGTCTCGTGATCGATCAGGTTGAAGCCGTAGATCACTCCCCGGTAGCGGGTGTCGGTACGTCGCGGGTAGACGGCGGTCATGACTGGACCATCCGCGATCGTTCCGTCACCATGAGCGAATGGATGACCAGATGCTCCGGGAGTTCCGCAACTTCGTCAGCTACCGCGAGAAGCGGGACCGGATCGCGGACGACCAGCACCGGGAAACCGTCCGGGCCATCCGCGACTTGACCGAAGTGATTAACAACGGGGTCACGGTCATCTCCCAGACGCTGCAGGATCTCGGCCGCAGCGCCCGCTAACCGCATCACACCGTCACTTCCTCGAGCACGCCGACCATCTCAGCGCCCGCCTCGGTCAGCCAGTAGCTGCCTTCGGCGGTGGCCAGGATCTGCTCGGTGACCAGCTTGTTGCACGCGTTTGTACACGCCCGCGTCTTGATCGTGGTGCGGACCGCGTTGGCGAGCTCACCGAACGGCACCGGGTCCCGGTCTCCGTCCAGCCACCGGTCGGCGAAGTAACGCAGCACCGCTTCGCGGCCACCGGCCGGCGGGGTGGTCTCCCCCGGCGCCGAGTCGAGCAGGTTCGACGGGATGCCGGCGCCGAGGATCTCGGCCGGGTCCATCGAGTCGAACGCATCGAGTCGCTTCCACCGGTCGGCGTACAGCGGCCCGGCGGTACCCAGGACGGCGGCCTCGAGCGACAGGGTGTCGCCTTCGGTCATGACATCCCACAGGTCACCGGCGTAGTCCGACCGCATCCGCATCCGGGCGGTGTTCGACGAGTAACCGACCCCGGCCGCGGTGGTGTCGTCCTCCCACTTCGCGGGAAGCGACGACGGGTCGCCGGGCATTTTCCCGCCCGGCCACGCCGCAGGTCCGGTGAGCCGGTCAGCGGTGCGGAACACGGTGACGATGCCCGAGGCCAGCTGGGCGCGCAGCACCGAGTCCTTCAGCTCGCTCAGCAGCGGCGACTGGACGAGCAGGCGCACCTTCACGTTGGCCTTACGCCCGGACTTCGACAGCAGCGCCAGCAGCTTGACGATCTCCTTACCGATCGCAGGGTCGTTCATCGGCAGGTGAGCCTCGTCGATGGTGATCGACAGCAGGGGGAAGTCCGGCGTCACCTCCACGTACTTGACCCGGCGTTCCACCACCTGCCCGTTGGGCCGGGTCTCCTTGACCCGCATCCGGGTGGTGAGCAGGTTACGGGCCAGCATCACCGCGACGGCGCAGCGCAGCATGACCAGGATTTCCTCGTTGGTGGGCGCGAACCAGTCCACCCCGTCACGGACGTCACCGAGGGACTGGCCCATCTGCGGGTCACCCACCCACGACACCACCCGGCCCGACTTACGCTCGAGGGCGAGGAGCAGGTTGACGTACTCGCTCTTACCAGATCCGGTGCACCCGGCGATGAGTTCCATGACGGCCCCCCATCCGGCCCGCCAGAACTGGTGCCGGCCGCGGGTGCCGTCCTCGAGCGTCATCGTCTCGGCGGTGCCGTCGTCAAGGTTGATCCCTGCGCCGTCCCAGTTGCGCCCGGCGGACAGGGGGCTGGTGCGCTGCACCAGGATCATGGCCCGGTTCGCGTCCAACGGGTCCGCGATGATCGACACCATGGAGGTGCCGACCGAGTAGGCGCGGGCGATCTTCCGGACCGGTTCGGGCATGTCGAACTTCTCCGGGTCCAGGTCGGAGTCGTCGTCCGCCACGATCGTCGCCGACCAGCCGCCCACCGACGGGTGGATCGCCTCCAGCCGGGTGCCGTGCAGTACCCGGCCGCGGGCGGACACCTTCAGCCAGCGCTCGAGGACGTACTGGCGCAGCAGTTCCTCATCGGTGGGCTGCGGGGTGTCATCGGCCAGCTCACCGTCGTCGGCCGGTTTCGGGGCGGGGGCGGGCCGACGGCGCCGGTCGTCCACCCAGGCCCGGTAGGAGCGGGAACCGACGATGCCGATGCCGAGCAGGGTGGCCAGGGCCAGCGCCCCATCCCGTCCGCCGTCGGTGACGTTGATGGCGTCGGCGAGTTCCAGCCACACCCCGGACGCCGCGGTGACGTAGGCGGCGGCGCGGGCCCGGCGGCCGATCCGGTTCCGGGCTCGCCGGCCGGCCACCTCGTCATCGGGGTCGAGCTGCTCGCGGCGGGTCAGCCAGGCCCGGGTCAGCCACCACGACCCGGCCACGCACGCGGGGATCGCAGCGAACTGCGCAGTCTCACCCCACCCGGGCAGGTCGGCGGTGTCCGCGACCAGACCGGCCACGCCAACGCCCGCGGTGGCGGCGGCGATGTGCAGGCGTTCCTTCTGCGAGCCGAGCAGGTCGCCCCAGGCGAACCCGGTCGTGCTGGCCGTGGCGGTGTTCCGGCGGCGCTGCTTGACCAGCTTCAGGTCCTTGCGGTGCGTCGGGCACGACGGGGTGACTTTGATGCTGGCTGAGAACCACTGCTCCGAGCCGGGGCAGGCCGGGCAGTGCCACTCTCGGTGGGTGAGCAGGCCGGCGTCGTTGACCGGGACCGGGGACTTCGCCTTGAACGTGCGGCCTTCCTTGTCGATGTAACGCCACGCCATCATCGTCGCCCCGTTCGGCGGGATCATCTCGCCGTTCTCGTCACGTGAGGGCACGCGGGGCTTACCGCGGACCGGCGACCCCTCGGCGCCCTGATTGGGCAGGGGCACCGGACGGTGCTCGGTCTTGAACATCAGGATGGTTCCTTCCGGGTCGGGATTGCTTGGCCGGGCTGGTGCCGCAACCGCCAAACGCGAGGTTTGGCGATCACGGGTGGAGTCCGGATCAGCGGCCGTTCAGCACGGAACCGTCGGCGCCTTGCAGCTGCTGCTCGAGGTCCTGCAGCCGGCGGAGTTCCTCCGCTGCGGCCTGCACGCCCTGCTTCGCGGCGGCAACCGCGTCGATCAGCACCTTCATGCGTTCCGGGGACAGGTGATCCCGGGCAGCGGCCATCCCGCCCACGGCACTGTCGGCGACGTTCTTGGAGGCCAGGAACGCTTCGATCTTCTCGGCGGCACTGCCGGAGTTCGTGATGGCCTCGTCGATGACGTCCAGGGCGCTGTCGATACGGGTCAGGTCATCGTCGAGCAGGCCGCACTCGTTGATGGCGGACTCGACGTCGTGGGCGTCACCGGTGGCGGAACTGGTCGCGGTGGCAGTGTCAGTCATGTCGTTCTCCTTGTTGTCGGTGACACGGGCGGTCTTGTCTCGTTCTCGTTGCCGTTCCTCGTCGGCGCAGTGTGGGCACCGTTTGGGGTCCTGGCTGCAGGCGCCGAACATTTCGTGCCGGTAGGCCTCTGTCTCCGCGGCGCTGATCGCCGGTGAGGTCACGTCGCCCTCTTCCTGCTTGTTGTGGCCGGTCGGGCTCAACCCTTGGGTGGTGTTGTCGGCTTGCCTTCGCTGGCATTCGCCTTCGTTGTGCATGTTGAGTCCGGCCTGCGCGTCCTCTTTGGTGCCGAACGGTGGGCGGCGCATCCCGCACCGCGGGCAGTTCCAGCCGTACTTGGCGGGCGGGTTCGCGGACCGGTCGGGGCGAGTCGCGGCGACCGGAGCGGTGACGCCAGCGGGTTGCGTGACACGGGCCGGCCGGGGGCGGGGCTGGGGTCGGCGCTTGGCCGCCTTCGGGCAGGTGGAACCGGCCGGGTGGTCCCAGGCGCCGCTGTTGTCGGCCAAGGTCACACCGCACTCGTCGCAGGCGATCACCGGGCCTTCCGGTGCCTGCGCGGGTTCGGCAACCGGTGCGGGGGCTTCGGTCGGCGGGTTGGCCGGCTTCTCGCCGACCGGGGCCACCAGGGCTTCCTTGAACTGCTGCCAGAACCCCGACTTGCCGGTCTTGACCGGCTCCTGCCCTGCCGCCTTGGCCGCCTTCTTCGCCTTCTTGTCCTCGCGGCGCTTGTTGTGCAGGTCGATCGCATCGGCCATGGCGTCGCCGCAGTACACGGCGGCCACGTCCTTCAGTCGGGGCTTGCCGTCTGCATAAGGCGAGCGCGGCTTGCCCGCCTTCGGCTGCTGCTGCGCCTTCAGCTTCGCCTTCTCGACGTGCGGCGGGGTCGTGCCCTTCACCGCGTGGATGATGTCCGCCCCGATCCGACCACCGGTCAGGATCGACGCCAGCAACATGCAGACCAGGAACTCCATCGCCTAACCGATCCGCTGCATGTTGGACGTGGTCTTGTCGACCCCGTTACGCAGACTCGGCGCGATGACGGTCGACAGGGCGACCAGGCCGGACACGAAGAAGATCGGGACGAGGAAGAACGCGATCAGGGCGGGCTTGTCCGCGCCCTTCTTCTTGCCCTTGATGTCGGCGATGATGATGCAGACCAGCACGAAGACGCCGGCGGCGCAGACGATGCCGACCTGCTTCGCGTACTCGTTGGCCCAGGAGCCGATGATGCCGGCGTAGGTGATGAACCCGCCGACCATCGCGGCGATGCAGGCGGTGCGGGTCATACGGACTTTCTGGTGGACGTACCAGGCGGCGGCGAAGACGATGAGGCCTCCGACGGCAGCGAGCAGGCTGGACAGCATGTCGAGCATGGTGGTTCTCCTTCCGGGTGGCGGCGGCTGCCGTCAGTGAGTGGCGATGAGGTAGAGCAGGAACGCGGCGCTCGTGGTGAGCGGTCCGCGCAGTGGGTGGATGAACAGCCACTTGAGTGCGTCGAACAGCAACGCGAGGGTGGCTGCGGCGGGCCGGTACGCGACCGTCCACATCCGGTAGGGCTTCCACACCGTGCCCAGGTGGGCGGTGTAGTCGGTGCGGAACACCGTCCTCGCTGACGGCGACCGCTCCTGGACGGGCCAGGAATCGGCGGCGTCGAGGTACATCACCCGGGCGACACGGCGGATCGGGTGGGTCTTGGGCTCGCGCACACGATCACGGGCGGTTACACTTCGTTGCGTCTCGCGCGTGCGCGCGTGCGTGTTAACACCGACGGGCTGTGCAGTGACCGTTCCGGCACTGCCATCGCCCACTGCCATGGCACGGACAGTCACTTTCGGGCCTCCTCGTTCATCTCTCGCGCCAGGTCGATCAGGCGCTGCTTCCATCGGGTTCGGGTCTCGGGTTTCGCGGCGTGGTACTCGCCCATGACCCACCCGACGGCCGCGTTTAACATCGACTTCTCGGTGTTCGCTGCGGCCAGCCGGCCCCGGTAGAGGGCCAGTCTGCGTTCGGCGCGGCGCACGGGCAGGCGGGACAAGATCGGACTCCTTGTTTGTGCAGGTCACAGATATGCGGCGGCGGCACCGAGCAGGAACAGTCCGGCGGCTGCGCCCATCACGATCAGCAGGGTTCGGAACCTTCGCAGGCGCCGCGGGTTCCGGCGGGCCATCAGCGGTTGTGGAACGGGTCGTTGGCCTCGGCGAACGCGTTGAACCGGGTCAGCTTGGTCAGGAACAGGGCGATCGCGGTGGCCAGCGCCCCACCGGCCACGCCGGCCTCGAGGACGCTGCCGTCGATGTGGCTGGCGAGCCCGACCGCGACGACCATGACGATCAGGCCGGACGCGTTCGTGCCGAACCGGTGCGGGTTAGCCGGGATGGGGTGGACGGTGGAGTCGACGACCTCACCGTTGATCGTGCGGGAGGGTGCGGGACGGTGGTCGAGGGTGGTCATGGCGGGGTCTCCGATCTTGGTGGTCACTGGTTCACCGCGGCGTCTCCGCCGGCCTCGCGGTGAGCGCGCTCCCGCCAGGTTGCGATGAGGCGGTCCATGCGGGCGTTGAAGCCCACACCGGTGAGCGTGCGCACCTCGTTCTGCGGCCAGTCGTAGTCCGGGTTGGAGTGCGCGGTGAACATGGCTTGAACTGCGTCTTCGTCGCTCATTGCAGGCTTGTTGGAGCGCTGCGGTGAGGGCTGCGGTGAGGGCTTCTCCGCGTGCTTGTTGCGGTAGTCGGTGAGGCTCACCGTCTTCTTCTCCGCGCGGGTCTTCGCGAGGCTCTCCGCATGCTTGGCCTTGAGGTTGCGGATCTCCTCATCGCGGTCGGCGGTGAACTTCTCCGCTTGGGCGGTGAGGGCGGTGCGGAGCGAGCCGATCTCCGCTTCGAGGCGCTCAACGGTGAGGGTCGCCGTGGACCTCTCCGCGTCGATCGCGGCGTCGTGTGCGGTGATCCGCTCGGTGAGGGTTTCGTTCTTGGCCCGCGCCGCGGAGAGCTCCGCAGTGACTGCCCGCAGCTTCGCGTCGGTCTCCGCGCGGTGAGCCCGGACGTCGGCGTCCTTCTGCTCCGCGGCGGCGAGTGCGCGACGCTTGTCCTCGAGCACTCCGCTCATCTTCCGCACGAAGTAGGCGGCGCCTTCACCGACGGCGAAGAGCAGTGCGGGTGGGATGGAGTGCAGTCCGACGCCGGCCCAGTCGATACCGCCGGGGTGCAGCCAGGAGCTGGCGGTCTGTAGCGCCCAGGTGGCGAAGGCCGCGAACCAGCGCAGGAAGCCGATCCAGCCGGCGGAGATGTCGTACCGGGCCAGGATGGGCCCGGCTCCGATTGCGACGCTCATGGCGACGTCGGCGGCGAGTGAAGGCATCCAGGCGACGGCGCCGGGGACGCCGTGGTCGGTGAGGGCGTCGATGGAAACGAAGACGCCGTAGATCATGACGAAGGCGGCGACGCCCCAGACGCCTGCCCCGACGCGCTTGGTGACGCGGTCGATGCGGTCGATGTCCGTGGAGAGGTGCTCGCGGCTGTTCATGCCCACACCCCCTCGACGCTGGCCTGCTCGGTGTTCTTGGAGAAGTAGGTGAGCTCGTTGGCGAACCCGACCGCCGTTGCGTACGGCACGTCGTGGAAGTACTCCTTACGGCTGCGCTGCTTGCTGACCCGTCCACAGGCGTTGATCAGGCGGGTCTCGTTGCTCACGAAGTTGTGGCAGGACGGCGAGATCCAGTAGTTGGTGATGTAGACACCGAATGCGCGTGCTTCGCCGAGGTGCTGGCCGAGCCGCCGTTTCGGGTCCTCGGTCAGGCCGACCTTGATGCTGCCGGTGGAAAACTCGAGGACGTACAGGTAGCCCTCGTTGCGGGGCTGACGAGCGAGCTTGAACGCCACTCGTCGCGTTGCAAGATGCCGCTCATGTTCGGCTTGTTCTGCACGCTTCGCCTGCGCCAGGTCTGCCTCTGCTCGCTGAGCTTCAGCAACAGCGTCAGATTGATCGACCCGCACCTCGGCGCAGTGCCAAACGGCTTGGTTGTAGCCGTATATCCAGCCGCGCTCCCGGCCGATCTGGAATGTGCAGGCCATTCCGACCAGTGCGGCCAGAGCCACCTGCCAGAGCCGGAAGTGCGGACCTTCCGGCGCGAGCGCCATCGCATAAAGGGAGATCATGTAGCCGATCGCCAGAACGGCGGGCCCGTTGGTGGTCAGCCTGTGAGCGGCGATGCGCTTGCCGAGCTGGTAATGCAGCGCGTCGAAGTGTGCAACCACCTGGTGCGCCTCGGCGAGATCCGCCGGCCGCGCCTTGGCGTTCTCGCTGATCCGCTCTCGGGCGCGCGAGGCGCGGATGCCGGCACGGCGCGGGTCGGCGGCAGCAATGTCGCGGACGAGTAGGCGAACGTTGGCCCGACGGTAGGCCACCTTGTTGTCGAAGCTGTTGAGGCGCAGCCGGATGTCGAGCGGGTCGGCGTGCGGCATAACGATGTTGCTGGGCCGAATGCCATAGGTCATCCACGCGGATCGGTTGCGGCGCTCGGCCTGCTCGTTGGCGGGCTGCTTTGGGATGTCTGCCCACGAACCCTTGTTGTAGATCTGCGCCCACGCGCCATCCATCCACGACACGGCCGGGGTGTTGGTTCCGGTCGGATCGGGGGTGTCGGACAGGGTGTAGGTCGCTGTGGGCATGTCGCAACCGTAACACGCAACCTCATAGGTTGCTAGCAACAAGCGCTTTGTTGCTCTACAGTCGTGGCATGACCATGACCGTCGACCAAGCCGCGAAAATGCCTCTCATTCAGCGGCTACGGGCCAGCCGCCTGCCGCCACCTGCGGAACGGCGAGCGATCCGAGAGGCAGCGAAACTCTCCCGCGAGGACATCGCCCGCGAGCTCAGGCTGAAGGGCCACCGGGTCTCCGGCACAGCAGTGCAGTGGTGGGAGAAGGAGAAGGCCGACGGCGGATTCGACCCCCGCCCAGCCAGGGCCATCACCTATCGCCAGTTGCTCGACGAACTGCGCGCGCTTGTCGCCGAGTCGGAGCAGAGCCAGAAATGACGAAAGCCGCGGCGCTGGAATCGCCACGGCTCGTTCGTCTTGCCCACGTACAGACCTACGGGAGCTGACCCCTTGACGGTAACTGACGACCCACCCGGGGAGAAGCTGTTCACCGCAGCCGAGCTTCTCGAGATGGTGCTCGCCGCCTACGAACGCGGACTGACCGATGCGGCCACGCAGGCCGGCCGCGACTTCTGGCAGTCAGATGCGGCAGACCGCTTCCGCGCCGCACGCCAGATCACCGACGCCCGCGCCATGAAAGAACGGTCCGCTGCCCGCTACGCCGCCTACAACTATCCCGACGGCTACGACTACCGCGGCGGGGCGGTCGACTGGCACACCGGACTCCCCCAGCGCTCCGGATGCGCCTGGCTACGAAAGCAGCGCACCTACGCTCTGGCCGGCGGCAATCGGTGAACGATGCCCTCAGCGCCTGCCACGACGTCTTCCGTCACTGGCTCGGCCAGGCCTACGACCTCGACGCCCTCGATGCGGTTTTAGCAGTCGCCGCGACAGAGCGGCTCGGCGGCGACCCACCGTGGCTTCTCGTCGTGTCTGGGTCGGGTAATGCGAAGACCGAGACAGTTGCCTCACTCGGCGGGATCGGCGCCTACATCACCAGCACGATCGCGAGCGAAGGTGCTCTGCTGTCGGCCTCGTCGAAGAAGGAACAGGCCAAGGACGCCACCGGCGGGCTCCTGCGCCGCATCGGCGACCGCGGGCTACTCGTGGTCAAGGACTTCACGTCCATCATCTCGATGAGCCGAGACGCCAGAGCCTCAGTGTTGGCGGCCCTGCGGGAGGTCTACGACGGCAAGTGGGAACGCAACGTCGGCACCGACGGCGGGCGCACCCTCACCTGGGAGGGCCGCATCGTCATGGTCGGCGCGGTCACCACCGCCTACGACTCGGCCCACGCCGTAATCGCATCGATGGGTGACCGGTTCGCGCTCGTCCGGGTCGACTCTGGCGCCGGGTCCAGCCGTCTCGCCGCGGGACGTCAGGCCCTGGCCAACGTCAACCTCGAGCAGAACATGCGGCTTGAGCTCTCCGGCGCCGTGATCGTGCTGATGGAGCAGATGGATCCGGAGCGGGCAAACCTCACCGACGAAGACATGGACACGTTGCTCCAGGTCGCCGATCTGGTGACGCTGGCCCGCACGGCTGTTGAGCGGGACTACCGCGGCGACGTGATCGAAGCGCACGCCCCGGAAATGCCGACCCGGTTCGCGAAGATGCTCGGTCAGATCATCCGCGGCGGCCTGGCGATCGGCATGGAGCGCAACCACGCGCTTGCGGTAGCTGTCCGGGTGGCCGGCGACTCCATGCCCCCGCTGCGCCTTTTGATCCTGCAAGACATCGCCGAGTTCCCCGGGTCGCGCACAACGGACGTCCGTAAGCGGCTCCAGCGTCCGCACAACACGGTTGACCGGGAACTTCAGGCCCTGCACGTGCTCGGTCTTCTTGTCCAGGCCGAGGCTCCTGGCACGGGTTGGACGTACTCGCTCGCCGACGTGATTGAGCCTCAGGCGCTCAAGCTGCTGGCGTTTTCCAGATTTGGCTGCATGCAAACAAGAGGAACAACAGAAGTAGATCAAGAGGTGTGCGTACAGGTACAGCCAAATCTGGAAAACGCTCTGCCCCTCTGACCCCGCCCCTAGATCCGTCCCGCCTGAACGAAAGGGTTACCACGATGACCGTCCCGCAACTGTCAGGCATCCCCGAGATCGCAACCCCGCTCGTCTTCAGATGAAGGGATGACGACCATGACCGATCAGTCCTCGATCCGACACACTCAGAGTCTGCACATCGATACCTTGCGTGATGGCGACAGGTCAGCCGAGCCGCCCCAAACGCGAATGACGCCACCGAAGACGTCCATCCCCGTCCATCCCCTGAATGGCTTGACCCGAGGTGGGCCGAATACCCCAGCGCCTCGACCCCAGCGCCGCCCCTACGTTGCGGCAATGACCACCGTGACCGCCGTGCTCGACGCCATCGACGAGCGCAAGCCCAACCTGCCCGACACGTACAAGCACAACCTGCTGTTCTTCTGCCAAGGCCACCACCTCGCCACCTACGGCGTCCCAATGTTCACCGAACCGCTGCACGCCACCCCCGCCGGCGCCACCCTCATCGCGCTCCACCCCGACGACGACAGCAAGCTATCCAAGAAGGCGCTCGCCCTAGTCGGCTGGATGATGCACCGCTACGGCGAAGTCTTCCCGGTCGACCTTCGCTCCCTGGTGACGGTGTCCACGGCCTGGCAGCGAGCCTGCAGCGGATCGGACAACCGCATCGAACAGGCATGGCTGACCGAATGGTTCAGCCGGCCCGACGAGCTCAGTCACGAAGGCCGAATCGCCGTCGCCGGTATCGGCGAGATTATGGCGACAGGCCGGGCCTGAATCCCGAAGAGGTAGCGCATGGCCTATGACAAGTGGGACACCCCTCGGTTCTACGACCAACTCGAGGCGTGGAGCCGGGGAGTGGACCCGCCCGAAGACGTATACGTCAAGGTGAAGGGATGGATCGACTCGCGTCAGGACAACCCAAAGGGCGACGCTTGGCCGACCATGACTGACGACGAGGGAGCCGAATACCGCGCCGTCGTTCTGGACATCTACCGCCGCCCGGTCATCTGTCACGGCCAGCCGGTGACCTGCACCTTCCTGATCGACGAAGAAGCGCACACCGTCGAATGCCTGCGATTCAGCGACGAGCGCTGACCTGCCGTTCGTATGGCGTCGTTACCCGCCATCGGCGTTACCCTGAAGTCATGGAGCCGCAGACCCATACCGAACCGCAGGACGACCTGTTCTGGGACGAGGGCACGCAGATGATGCTGTCCCGCTCCGGCATGGCGCGCTGGCGGGAGAAGCTGACCGCCGCCCGGGCTGCACGCGCCGAGCACGCGGCCGACTATGAGGCGCTGCGCGAGCGGCTACGGCTCGGCCCGAATCCGGCGTGACCACTCCCGTCGACATCCAGCTGGTCCTGGATACGTCCGCGGTCGTCGAGTTCACCCGCGAGTCCATCCACGTCGGCGAGGTCCTGTCGTTGGTCGCCGACGACAACGCGATCGCTCTGCTGCCGCTGCCGTGCCTGGTCGAGGCCTACCAGTGGGCGGCCGACCGTGCCCGGCTGGACGTTCTAATCGCTCTTGAGTCGGTGTTCGTGGCGCCCCCGGAGCCGAAGCAATGGCGGGCCATCGCGGCGGCCTATGGCTTGGTCGGGCGGCAGGACGCTGCAGTAGCGGCGCTACTGGCGCTGGATGCCGGCGCCGGGCTGTTGACCCGCCAGCCGGACTTGTATGCCAGCGTTGACCCCGGCAACCTAGTCATCGCGATCGAGGACTGATCGGTGAAGCCCGCCAACTGGTCCCTCTTTAAGGTGAAAGCTGATCTCACCAAGTCAGACTCCTGACTCCCACTTTGATTGCCGAGCAGCAGGAGTACGAGCAGCGAATCAGTGAGCTCGCGGACCGGCTGGTTGCCGAAGCGGAGCAGGCGCTACGGGACGCGGGCGAATAGCCGATCATCCACGCTGGTCACTCCGATTGGACCACTCCCCCACTGCTGACGGACTCGTTGGGCGGACTGCGGCGGGGCTTAACGGACTGGGCCCCGTCGCACAGTCCGTGAACAGTCCGCGGGAGACCCCTCCATGCGCAACAAGCTGTTGATCGCCACCCTTGCCGTGTCAGCCGCCATCGCCTTGGCCTGCGGCTCGGCCCCTGAGGTCACTGACGCCGGCGGTGCCGCGGATGCCGCACCGGCCAAGAAGCCGTCAGGCCCGAAGACTGTGCAGATGGGCCAGAAGCTTGCCGTCAACGCTGCAGGGCTGAAGGGCACCTGGACAGTGTCGAAGGCTGAGATCCGCACCAAGGACAAGTACGGGTACGCCCCACAGAACGGGGCTTGGCTGCTGGTCTTCCTTCGGGTGGATGTGTCCGAGGGTGAGGCGTTCACCTGCCCCTGCGATATCTCGCTGGTCCAGAAGGACGGCAAGGTCAACGAGTGGGGCACTGGAGGCTTGCAGGGCCGGCCGGACTTCAACGCCACGCAAGTAGCTGCGGGTCAGCACTCGGACGGCTGGGTCGTGTTCGACGTGCCCAAGTCGGCGATCGCCGGGTCGAAGGTGCAGCTGAAAATCATGAACCTGTTCGGCAACGACGCGTACGGTTACTGGACCGTCAAAGTCTGACCGGAACGCAAAGCGGCCCAAGACCTCTGCGTTGAGGTCTTGGGCCGCTTTGCTTTGGGTCTTGCTATCCCACCGCCGCCGACTCTCGGTTTGCTGCAGCGACAGCCCAAGCACGCCACCGGATAGCTTGCTCAATCGCGGCAGGTTCGTCCTCTACGAGCTCGTACCGGGCCGGCCGTCCCTGCTCGTCGAAGTGGGTCAGCACCAGTTGCTGGTCGTCGAACAGCCACCAGTCTTCCGCGCCCGCCTGAGGGATGATCCCTGCCTCCACGGCGGCCGACCGGCTCAGATACTGGATCGTCTCACCCGCGTCGCGGTTCCAACGGTCCATCCACAGCATCCACCGCTGGTAGTCGGTGGGAGGTTCATCAACGACGCGTACCCTGCCGATCGTCCGGCCTTGGGCAACCCAACTGCGGACCCTGTCGAACCAGCTCTCGAGGTCAGGGTTGTCCGCTGGGGATTCAGGCTCGCCAGCCAAGAACCTTTCGAACTGAGCGCGTTCGTAGCCAAGCCAGTAGGAGGTTTGCTGCTCGAACCGCCAGGCCGACCGTCGATAGTTGGCCAGCAGGCGCCGGTACCCCTGCAGGTCGATCTCTTTACGCATCATGGCCCCCAGTGACGGTTGGCTAAGCCGTAGGAAGTGCTGCGAGCGCACGAGCAATGATCTCCCGGGCGTCGTCGCCAGCAACAGACTCGTTCCACAGTGCGTCGAACTTGGTAGCCAGTGGCACGACGGTGTCGTAGAGCAGCGGCTCGGCGCCACCGACTTCAGTTTCGATGTACCCGACGTTGTCGAACAGCTCGAACGAACTGATCGGCAGGTGGCTCACTGGCCTGCTTAGGGACGGATAGACCCTGAGCTGGTCCTCGTCACTGATGAACGACTGGAGAAGCAGCAGCTGCGGGCGCATGACCGCGCGCGGGAACCGGGTCCGGAACAGGACGGGCTCATCGATGATGAACTTGAAAGTTTTGCCGTCGTCCTTGTATAGGATCTTGGCGCTTGCCTGCCGCTCTCTGACTGCGGCTTCAAGGTCGTCCACGGTGCTGAACTTCTTGAACTCGGACAACATTGCGCGCGTGTAGCCGTCTACCTGCAAATAGCGAGGAACAGCGAAGGTCTCAAAGAACCTGAACAGCGTGGTGTCTTCCGCCTTCTTGGTCCACTCCTGCTGGATTGGCTGCTGACCGCCCTTGAGGCGACTCTTGTAGTTAGCGGCTCGCCTGGCAACTTCCGCAGCGGCGAGCTCCTTCCACTGCTCGACCAGTGGCGCAGGGGCGTTGGCGACTCTGGCCCATTGGTCGAGGTCGTCTTCGCTGGGTGGCTGTTCGCCCGATTCAATCTTCGAGACCTTGCCTTTGGCGGTGCCGGCGGCAAAGCCAGCTTGGATGCCGAAGTCGTTCTGGTTGAGTCCGACGTCGGCGCGGGCCTTGCGCAGGCTCTTGCCGAGCAGGTAGTCACGCTGCTTGTCGTCGTTCATGTTGTCTTCTCTCCTTGGGGTGTTGTCGACTGCCAGGTCGAACTCCCAGGCAAGAAGGCAATGTTGATCACGTAGTACATGATGGTCCGGCCTCTCCGCGGCAAGGTCGGGGGATGCGATTAAGCCGAGCCCCGGTCGCCCTGTAGCGGGCGGATCCGGGGCTCGGCTTGCGTTCTGTCTCGAGGGGTCAGGCCCGCCTGGCGTTGACCATGTCCGCGATCTGCTCGGCGAGCTCATACGGGATGCGAACGCCGCTTTCGTCGTCCGCCCGGTTGCGCAGCTGGTCCGTCTCATCGCCGGCAAGGTTGTAGCCCTGGATGACCAGGTCTCCGCCGTCGGTGTCGTAGACGGCCGGGCAGTTCTCGCCGCCAGAGTTACGCCACTTGAACAGGTAGATGAGCTTCATCGGCTCGCCCTTCGTTCGGTTGCTTCTGATGGTTGCACCGGAAGTCCCTTAACACAACGACCCCGGCTTGCTCTGCGCAAAACCGGGGTCTGTGGTGCTCGGGATTCAACCTGGCATCGCTCATGCTAGCAAATGTTGCTCGGGTTGCTTGACTAGGTTGCGAGCCAAGCGCATGGTGGAGGTAGGCACAAGCCATCAACTCCCGGCCGGTGGCAGGCGCGGATCTCCCCCTGTTCCGGCCGGGCGCAAACCCTGGAGGACCGTCGTGACGACGACCACCACACTCACCGGTTGCCCCGCCTGGTGCGCCAGCGTCCACCTCGACAGCGAGACCGTCCACTACCAGGACGACGTCCAGATCCCCGCCACGAACGGCAGGCCACTCCCCGTTTCCGCGTTCATCACCGCCGACCGCAGCGGTGTCTACGTCGCCGGATACGAACTGACCGCGCACCAGGCCGACCAGCTCGCCCTGCTCCTCGCCGACCGGGTTGCCCTGCTCGCCGAGACCGTCGAGGACGCGAACGGGGCAACCCGGTGAGGCATTACGAGCTGCGCATCTTCACCAGCGCCAACACCTGGACCCCGGACCGGACCAAACCGTTCGCCGCCACCAACGACTCGGCTGCCCTGGCCTGGATGCGGGACTACGCCGCGGCGTGGATGACCGGCGCCGAGCATGCCTGGCTGTACCCGGACGGTTCGGACCGCTCGATCGGGTCGGAGCAGGGTTCGGCGGTGCTGTCGTGACCCGCCACGACGTGTTTCTGCACCCGGCCGACATCAATGTCTTGGCCGGCGGTGGCACCGTCACCGTCGAGGGCGACAACCTGAAACTCACCGTGTACGTGGCACCGGAGGGCTGGGCGCCTGTCCCGGCCCCGGTCGGGGACAGCCACCTCATGTACTCCCTGCCGCCGGGCACAGCCGACGACCTGCGGGCCGGACGCCAGGTGGAGATCTTCGACGCCGACGTTCCCCGTACGACGATCACGTTCCGCCCGGTTGTGGCGGTGACGTTGTGACCGCCTACGTCGCTGAGCTCGAGAACCAAGACCTACGCCTGATCAAGGACGGCGACCCTTCCGTCCCCTTCGACATCGAGGTCTACCCGATCTACGGCCGTGCCGACGCCGACCGCTGGCTGGAAGCAAATGGCTACGTCGATGACGGCCGGGACTGGCGCAAGGTGCAGGACTCGAAACCGGCGATCTGGATTCGCGTGGTGACCAAGTGACCGCGTTCGTCGACGACCGCACCAACGAGGCTCTGCGTGCCCTGTGGCTGGCCGAGCACGACGACGACACCCCCGACACGCACCTGGCGGCCCGGACCATCCCGCCGCCGTTCCCGACTGACGCTCCGGAAGGAGAAACCCGATGAGTTCCGACGTAACCGCGCTCCCGTCACTTGTCCCTGGCCCCGCAATCTCCTTGTCCGGCCTTCCCGCCGAGGTCAACTACCTGCCCGGCCGAGATGGCCGCCGGTTCGTCCAGTTCGCCCTGAACGGCAACACAGTCGCCCTCACACCCGACCTGAACGACGTCTGCGGTCACCTGCTGACCTCTGGCCTGCCGGTCACAGTGCTGGGCCGCGAGGTCGGTGATCGGTACGTCGTTGCAGATGCACTTTTGGAAGGAGTCCTGTGATGTCTCTCGCCACCCACACCGCCCTGGCCGGCGACTCCGACGACCGTGACGCCGCCTTGGCCGCGTTCCGGGCCACCGTCCCAGCCGCTGCCGCCTACGACCTGGCCGAGCTGACCGCTGAGGGCCCGGTCCGTGAGCACCGCCCGCACCGTTCGACCGCTACTGCCAAGGCCATCACCGAGTCCGAGCGGGACTTCTCATGACCCGCCTCGACCGCCGCCGTCACGCCGTCCGCCGCCACGCCACCACTCCCGTCGACCTGGCCCAGCTGGGTACGGGTACCGGCTTCGTCCGGGTCGAGGAGGCCATCCCCGCCGAACTGCCCACGTGGGACGGCTTCGATGGGCACGCGCTCACCGGACGCACGCGGAGGGCCGCCTGATGTGGGGTGCGAATTACGTGCTCCGCGTCTACCGCGAAGGCACTGACAAGCAGGTGGCTCAGACCGGATTCTGTGGCCAGAACGCCGACGACGATATTGAGGCGCTGGCCTGGTTCGGTAACCAGCTCGCCTACTGGTCGCCGAACTACCGCCTGGAGTTGCAGACCGAGAAGGGTGACTGGACGCAGACCCTGAAGACCTCGCCGGGGTGGCTGATGTGCGGTCACGACCGTCGCGACTTGAACGGCCGCTGCAACGACGGGTCGTGGTGCTCATGACCCGCTACGTCAGCGAGTGGACCACCCCGAACAACTTGCACGTCGGTGACCGGGCCATCAACCCTCAAGGCATCGTGCGGGAGTGGGACGGCCATCAGGGTTTGGACGTGTGCCTGCCCTGCGATAAGGCGATGACGGAGTACACCGCGTCGGGTGAACGTTGCTGCCCGACCTGTGGGGCGGTGGCCGGGCGGGAACAACTGCCCGCATGCATGTCGGACAGCGCGGTGACGTCATGACCGGCCTCCGCCTATCCCGCGCCACCCAAGAGGCTGCTCACGCCGCCATGGCCGGCGACACCGTGTTCTGCTGCCCGGCCTGCCACGGGGTCGCTGTCCGCCGCATCGGCCCCCTCTGCCACGGCACCACCACGGTCCCGCACGAGCCGGCGCGGATGCGAACCGCCGACAGTGGCGACGGCGACCACGGTGACACCGAAGGTTTGGTGCTGTCGTGACCGAACCGCAGCGGGCCTACGAGTCCACGAACCGGCGCTACATCTACGACCCCAAGGGCCGGGAACGGGTGCGGGTGAAGCGGTGCCCGAACGACCGGGCTGTCCTCGACGACCGCGGTTCGATCCTGTTCTGCCCGGAGTGCGAGTGGGCCGGCGACCGGGAGCAGGTGACCCGGTGAACGACCTCGAGATCGCCCGCGCCGAAGCGTTGTTCTGCTCCGACTTGCAGCCCTCCCACACCCCTTCCGGTGATCAGGTCCGTGACGCCGTCGCCTACGGCCTCGACTGGCGGGGCCCGCAAGCTCTCGCCGTGCGGATGGCCGAGGAGTTCGGCGACCACCAAGAGGAGTCGGCCCGACGGATGCGTTGGTGCCGGCGTGCAGTCCGTGCGGCTTTCGACACCGTCGATGCCTGACCGGCCACCCGGGTCTCCAGTTCGGGCACCTCGTGCCATCCCACTTCCCCTGAACTGGAGACTCCCGGCGGACGGTCAGCCCTGATCGCCGAGGAAGGCAACACCGTGAGCTCAACCCCGCAGTGGAACCCCGCCGACTACAACGACACCGACGACGTCTTCCACCGGTCGCCGCTGTTCACCGCCGACCCGGAGTCGATGACACCGGACGAGCGGGCCGAATACGACAACGCGGTGGCTGCCCTGCCGCCGCATGTCCGTGAGGCTCTCGACCGGCGCTGACCGCCCGCTATGGCGTCCGACAGGTACGGACGTCGTGGCGGTAGGTCAGAACTGGCCGCCGAGGAAGAGGGAACGATGGCAAGCATCCTGGACGACCCCCGCGTGTCTGAGATCGACGGCGGCTACCGGGTCATCAACGACGAGTTCGGCCCGGTGAAGGTGCTGCGCGACGGCCCGGACTGGGCGGTGTTCTTCGACAGCTCCACCCCGGAGCGCCGGATCCCGCAGTTCGGCATGCTCCACTCGGGTTCCTCCCGCGTGGAGGAAACGGTCGAGTGGGCGCTGCGGACCGAGGCGCTGACGGAGACGTCGCAGTGACCGCCGTGTCGATGGCCCAAGACGTCAAGCCCGAGGGTAAGGGGTGGCGGGTGTTCTGCGCGGATGGCACCGAACGGATGGTGTTGCCCCGCCCGGTGCCCGACAAGGGCAGGTACGCGGTGTTCACGGGCGACTCGACCGAGTTCCTGCGGGATCCGCCGCTGGGCTACGCGGGCTCGTGGGGTCGGCTGGGCCACGCACTCGACTGGGCACGGGAGGCGAGCTGATGCCGATGCACAAGGTCCGCGAGAGCGACATTCCCGATCTCGGGGTCAGCTACGGCATGAGCACGGTCGTCAACGTTGACGTGCTCGGCACCAACGGCCCGACCAGCACGATCCGGGTCGAGGACTGCGGGGTGCGCGCCCGTCAAGGCGAGGTGTACGAGGTGCCCACTACGGCGGTGCACATGTGGTTCGACGACCTGTGACCGACACGAAGAAGGGCCGCGCCGACTGTCCAGGCTTGCGCGGCCCTCTGATCCCTTGAGAGGAACGACATGATGCTAACTCACCTTCACCTGCCCGGCTGGTGGCGTAAAACCACCCCGCCTGGTGTGAACACCCACCCGTACCGGTCCCGTGCCGCCCAGCTTGATGTGCGGGTGCGTCGTGGATAAGGGCAACCTGCCGCCGCATTTGCGGGAGACGTTCGACGAGGTCATGCGGGAAGCCCTCGACACGGGTAGGCCGCTCCGGGACCTGCTGATGCTGTTGGACCCTGCGGACCGGGCGCCGATCGCCGACGCGGTCACACCGGGCGCCGGCCGGGACTACCGCTGATGCCCGGCTACCGGTTCGTGGTGACCGACCTCAGCACCGGTCAGCCGGTTGTGAAGGACGAGTGGACGGTCGAGCATCCGGACGACGCGGCGGCGTGGGCAGAGTGTGCCGACGTGGTGCTGTCTGGCCGTCAGCAGGTGTTGGTGTACCGCGACGGCGTGGAGAGGCCGTTCGGGTCGAAGGTGTCTGACGCTCTCGCTGACGTGATGGATTCGGACGCGTGGAAGTAGCGACGTGAAGTCAGCGCTTGAAGGCCCCGTTCGGCTGCGAGTCAGTCGCCGGGGCCTTCATCGTTTCCGGCGCGCTGGTCGCGAAGTCGTTCTACAACCACGCGGCGGAAGTACCACGAGGCGCCGATCTTCGCGCCGACCAGTTGCCCGCGTTCGGCCAGTCGGTGCACGTACTGAGGGCTGACGCCGAGCACTTCGGCCGCTCCGTTGAGGTTGAGCAACTTCGGCATATGGCGGTCGGTGTAGCGCTCTTGGATCACGTTCTCACCGTAGCGAACTGGTTGAGGATTCCCCACCTTCGGGTGTCGATCGGCGTGGTCTTCATCCGGTAGAGTCGGTTGAGAATTCCCCACTCAAATCAGCAGCTTGGAGTTCCTCGTGACTATCGCAATCGACATCAGCCGGGACGGCTGGACCGGCGGCACGCAGGTCTCTATCGGAGACGAGAACAGCGGCTACCGGCTTGCCGGACCGAAGTTCAACGGTTCCTCCACCACTCTCGCCTCACTGCCCATCGCGGCAGACAACGCCGCCTTGGCGGTGGCGACTCTGCCTACCCTCGGAGCAGCTCAACTGGTCGTGGAGCGTGCCAAGCCCGCAAACCACTACCGGGTCTTCCTGGAGGGCGAGAACGCTTCGGTATGGCTGACCGATCCGACTGCCACGGACGGCGCCTTCGTGCCGTTCAAGCGCGCCAGGCTGGACAGCCGTGACATCGAGAACGTGCGCCGCTTCCTCGAGGCGGCCCAGTGATCACCGAGCACACCATCTGCGCCCTGCCCGAAGGCGACATCAACTACCAGCATTACGCGATCACCGCCTCCTACCGCGGCGACGGCCGGTGGGCTGTCCGCAGCGGCCCGTTCTGCTTCGGGGCCGACGGGGAGTGGGACTACGAGCCGTCTCCGTCAAGCCGCACCGACGAATGGCTGGATACGCACCGCTTCGACGAGCAGGCCGCGCTGCGGCTGGCCGAGGAACAGGCGCCACTGATGACCTGCAACGGCATCAGCGTGGCCGAGGCGCTCGCGCGGGGCACCCGATGAACGACCTCCGTGCCGCTGCCGCCGCCGTCATCGAGCCGTTCCTGACCGGCAACTTCAAACGCGCTGAGCGGGCCACCGGCATTGCCACCTCCCTGGACAACGACGGTCACCTGCTCGGCGCCACACCACGCACTGACGCCCGGGAACGAGTAGCGAACGACTTGGGCTGCCGCATGGACTGGCCCGTCGCGGAGAAAGCCGCCGCCGCCCTGGACGGCGCGGGGCTACTCGCCAACGACAACAAGGAGAACTGACCATGACTGACCTTCAGCGCTGCTGCGAGCGCTACGGGCTCGACAACCACGAGGGCTCCACCGCCACCGGCGTTCTGTCGTGCGGCTGCCTGCACAACGAGATCGGCGCGCACAAAGGCGCTTGCCCCGACTTCGAGACCGTCTACCCGGAGAACGGCAGCCGAGACCTCGACGACCTGAGCTGGCGTCCGCGGACTGAGGTTGCCCGATGACCGCCCGCACCGCCGCCGACATCGCCACCCTCATCCGCGAACTCGACCATGACGGCGACCTCAGCCCGTACGACCTCGGCGGTGAACTGGCCGGCACGTTCGAACTGGTCGGCTTCGGCATCCTGTGCCGCGACATGGGCGCGTTCGTTCAGCGCATCAACCCGGACAAGAAGCTGTCCCCGGAGCAGCTCGCCACAGTGATCGTCGCCGAATTCAACCTGGATGAGGAGACCCGATGACCTACGACACCAGCAACCTCGCCGCCCTGATCCGCGAGCTCGACCCCGACAACCAGGTCGACTCCGACATGCTCGGCCACCGCATCGGCCTGCGACTTGATCGCGGCAGTCAGCTGACCAAGGACATGTCCGGCTACGTCGGCCGGGTCAACGCCGGCAAGACGCTGACCGCAGAGCGGCTGGCTGAGCTGCTCGCCGACCGCTTCGACCTGGAGAGGGAAAACTGACCATGACCGACCTGAACAGCAACGACCGGCAGATCGCCGCGGAGTTCGTCGACGCTATCGCGAACGGCCACTACGTTGCAGCGACCAGCGTGCTGGTGAACATCTCAAACGCCGACAACCCCGACCTCGCGGCGACGCTGCTCCAAACGCTGGTGGAGGCTCTTGTTATGACGATTCATCCCCGCCGACCCATACCCGCCGTGACCGAAACCTCACCACCCCGTTCAACGGCCGCGGTCCGCGGCGCAGGCCAGGAGCACTTACCGTGCCGCGGCCCGAGTTATCCACAGGCACTCTCGGCAGCGACAACGGCCGCCGCAGGCTCGGTACGATGCCTGCATGAGCGCAGAAGCTGTCGGCAGATTCATGCCCTCGGTGGTGACGCTCGATGACCTCACCGCGATGATGGGCGCGGATGAGCACCATCGATATGAGGTCAGCCCCGAGGGAGCCCTTTCGATCCTGCCGCCGCCCGGCTCCGAGGGCATCGACACGGTGACCAAGCGCGGTGAGTACGCCACCGCCGGCATTCCGCAGTATTGGGTGGTCGACCAGGACACGGCCCAGACGGTGACCATGCACGTGCTGGCGGACGGGCACTACACCGCGCGCGCGACAATGCCGCTGGCCTGGGTGCTCAACTCGACGCCGTCGGAGCACGACCTCAGCTGAAGGCGAGCGCGGCGGCGTGGTCCCGCAGTTCGGCGTGGCGGAACTGGTAGAGACGGCCCTCGCGGTGGAGCAGGCCGGCCGCGTGCAGGGTGGGCAGGAAAGCACCCGGGCGCGGGCCGACGTCGGTGACCCGCATGCGGCGGGCCAGGTGGGCGGTGCGGCGGGCGGGCCAGCGGCCGTTCAGCGCGCCGGCGATCTCCAGGTCGAGCAGCATCTCGCGGGCGGCGGCCGGGCCCGCGCGGGCCACGCGGGCGGTCAGGTCGGAGTGCCAGAGCAGGCCGCGGCGCATCGCCTGCACGACCAGCGCCAGGTCGAGCGGGCGGCACAGCAGCACGGCCAGCGGACCGTACGGGTCGTTGCGGACAGCCTTGGCCAGGCCGTCGAACCCGGCGGTGGAGCCGGCCAGGTTGGGTCTCTCCAGGCGGCCCATCGCGTCGAGGTGGTCGGCCACGGCGGCCGGACCGGCCGGGTCGATGCCGATGTGCTGCGCGCCCGGCAGCGGCAACGGGTGGTCGAGGCCGGCGTCGCCGGTCAGCAGCATCACCGGGTCGCCGGGGCCGAAGAGCAGGTTGACCTCCTCCAGCGCCCACCGCCGCATCCGGGCCGGCATCTCGTCCAGCCCGTCCAGGATGAACAGGTATTCGCCGCTGCTCACCAGCCGCGCCACCCGCCCGCCGGGCCCGGTCGCCGGCACCCGCCGCAGTTCCGGGTAGGCCCGGGCCAGGCGGCGGCCGAGCCAGCCGGCCAGGTCGTCCGGATGGCGCCGTGAGCTCAGCGAGAACAGCAGCGGCACGACCGGCGCTCCCCGCTCCTGCAGGCCCCGCGCGGCCAGCGCGGCGAACGTCGACTTGCCGCTGCCCGGTCCGCCGTAGACGACCGCGCGCCAGGCGCCGTTCAGCTCCAGCAGGTTGGCCGCCTTCCGGGCGTACTCCCCCGCCGTCCACAACGCCTCGGCGAAGCACAGCTGCTGTTCGACGGGCTCGTGCGGCCGCAGCAATCGCAGCGCCGGCGGCAGGAGCGGCCCGTGGCCGGCGCCGCCGCGCTCGATGTCCATGTCGAGACAGTGACGGCGGTAACGGGGAATTCCGCGGGGAACATAAGAGCATGGATTTCCGGTTGCTCGGCCCGGTCGGCCTGTTCGACGGCGACACCCGCATCCATCTGGGCCGCGACGCCGAGCTGCCCAAGGTGCACTGTGTGCTGGCGGCGTTGCTGCTGGCCCGGGCCCGGCCGGTCACCGGCCCCTTCCTCGACAACGCGCTCTGGGGCGCCGCGGCCCGCAACCCCGAGACCCGGCGGGGCTACATCGGCGACCTTCGGCTCGCCCTTCGCCGGTACGGTTTCACGCTGCCCCGCCAGGGCCAGGGCGGCGTCTACCGCCTCGACGTCGCGCCCGAGCGGGTCGACGTCCACCAGTTCCGGGCGGCCACCGGGACCGCCCGGGAGCTGACCGCCCGGGGCGACTGGAAAGCCGCGCTCACCGAGCTGGAACGCGGGCTCGCCCTCTGGCACGGCTCCGCCCTCGAGGATGTGCCGGGCGACTGGGCGGCCGGGATCCGCCGCCAGCTCGAACGGGAACGCCGGGAGGCGGCGACCCGGCTGGCCGAGGCCCGGCTGCGCTGCGGCTCGGTCGAGCAGGCCCGGTCCGACGCCGAGCGCCTGGCCGCGGAGAGCCCGGACGACGAGCGGGTGGTGCGGCTCGAGATGCACGCCGCCTATCTGGCCGGGGACTACGGGGCGGCCGTGGAGACGTACGAGCGGCTGGCCGCCCGCACCCCGCCGGAGCCCGCCACCCGCGCCCTGAACGACCGGATCCGGGTCCGGGATCCGCTCCTGGGCACGCCGGGCGGCGACGGCCAGGACACGGCGGTGCCACACCAGTTGCCCGCCGTAACGGCTCACTTCGCCGGGCGTACGAGGGAACTGGCCCGCCTGGCCGAGCTGACCGACCCGACCGGCCCGCGCCCGCCGGTGATCCTCGTCTACGGCACCGCCGGCGTCGGCAAGAGCACGCTGGCCGTCCACTGGGCCCGCTCGGTGTCGGACGCCTATCCGCACGGGCAGCTGCACGCCGACCTGCTCGGCCGGCGCCGCCGCCGGCCGAGCCGCCGGAAGCCGGCCGAGGTGCTGCGCGGTTTCCTCGGCGCGCTCGGCGTCCCGCCCGACCGGATGCCCGCGGGCGAGACCGAGCTGGCCGGGCTGTTCCGCAGCCTCGCGGCCGGTCGCCGCCTGCTGATCGTCCTGGAGAACCCGGCCGACGACGAGCAGGTGCGCGCCCTGCTGCCCGGCGCCGGCTCCTGCCTGACCGTCGTCACCAGCCGCACCCGGCTGAACGGGCTGGCCGTCGCGCCCGGCGGCGCCGCGCTCACCCTCGACCTGCTCGACGAGGAGGCGGCCCGCGAGCTGCTGGCCGCCCGGCTGGGCCGCGACCGCATCGAGTGCGAGCCGGCCGATGTCGTGGCCGAGCTGATCCGGCTCTGCGCCGGGCTGCCGCTGGCCCTGGCCATCGTCGCCGCGCAGGCCGCCGAGCGCCCCGGGCTGCCCCTGGCCGATCTCGTGGCCCAGCTGGGCGAGGAGGGCCGCCGGCTCGACGCGATCGCCACCGGCGACGGCTCGACCGACCCGCGGGTGACGTTCTCCTGGTCCTACCACCGGCTCTCCGCCCGGGCGGCGCGGTTGTTCCGGCTGCTGTCGCGCCACCCCGGCCCGGACTTCACCGCCGACGCGGCGGCCAGCCTGACCGGCGAGCCCGGCCCGCCGCTGGCCGAGCTGGCCGCGGCCCACCTGATCAGCTCACCGGCCCCGGGCCGCTTCGCGATGCACGCGCTGCTCCGGGCTTACGCCGCCGAGGTCGACGACGACGATCCGGCCGCCACCGGCCGGCTGTTCGACCATTACCTGCACACCGCGGCCGCGGCCCACCAGTTGCAGGAACCCTTCTCGCACACGTTCGACGGTGAACCCCCGGCGCCGGGAACCGTGGTCGTCCGGCCCCCGGATGTCGCGGCGGCCGGCGCCTGGCTGCGCGCGGAGGCATTGAACCTGATGGCGATGGCCGAGCGGGCCCTGCAACTCGGCGAACCGCGCTACGCCGTGCGGATCCCGCACCTGACCGCGGCCGACCAGATCCGCCAAGGTCGCTGGCAGGAGCTGTACGAGTCGCGGAGGGTCGCCCTGACCGGCGCCGAGCAGTTCGGCGACGACGAGGTGGCCGACGCGCTGGCCGACCTGGCCCGCGCGCTGGGCTGGCTGAACCGCCCGGAGCAGGCCCTGCGGCAGGTCGACCGGGCCATCCCGCTGGCCACCGGAGCCTGGCGGTTCTATCGGTTGCGGACCCTTCAGGCGTGGCTGTTCGGCCTGCTCGACCGGGTGCCCGAGGCGCTGGCCAGCGCGGAACAGGCCCTGGCGTCGGCCCGCGACTCGGCCGACGAGCGGGCGGTGGCGGTCGCGCTCAACGAGGTCGGCTGGTGGAACGCCGTCCTGCACCGGCCCGAGCCGGCCTTGGAGAACTGCGCGCGGGCCCTGGAGCGCTTCGAGCGGCTGGCCGACCGCAGTGGCATCGCGGCCGCCAGCGACAGCCTCGGCCTGATCCACCACCGCGCGCACCGCTTCGGCCAGGCCCTCACCCACTACGAGCGCGCCCGCGTCCTGTACGAGGAGATACCCGACGTCTTCGAGCAGGCCGCCACCCTCGACCGCATCGGCAACACCCTGACCGCGATGGGCCGCCCGGCCGACGCGATCACCGCCTGGCGCCGGGCCTTGGCCCTGTTCAACGAGCTTCAGCATCCGGCCGGGGCCGCGGTCAGCCAGAAAATCACCGAGGCTGGATAGACAGCGGGCGACGTCTTACCGTACGGTAATGCATTACCAAGCGGTAAGATGTCACCGAGGAGGTCGACCATGCCCGAAGTCACCCGGACCCTGGAGATTCCCGCACCGCCGAGCGCCGTGTGGCGGCAGCTCTCCACTCAGGAGGGTCTGCGCCGCTGGCTCTCCGCCGAGCTCGAGATCGACCTGCGGGTGGGCGGCGCCTACCGGATGCCCGGCGGCGACGGCTCGACCTGGATCAGCGGCACGGTGCTGGAGATCGTCCCCGAGGGCCGGCTCGTGCTGTCCTGGCTCGAGGAGGACTCCGGCTGGGTGCACCCCGGCCGGCTGGTGATCACGCTCGAGCCGATCACGGGCGGCACCCGGGTCGCGCTCGTCCACGACGGGTTCGCGGGCATCGGCCGGCCCGGCTGGGCGGGCATCCAGGAGGCGTACGAGCGAGGAGCCGACAAGCACCAGGTGCTCCAGCGGCTGGCCGGGGCGGTGGCGAGCGTCAGTGCCTGACCGCAGCGACGACCTGTTCCGGGCGATGGCCGACCCGACCCGGCGGCGCGTCCTCGATCTGCTGGCCGAGCACGGGACGCTCACGGTGAGCGAGCTGGCCGCCCACTTCCCGGATCTGGTGGCGTCGGGCATCTCCAAGCACCTGATGGCGCTGCGCGCGGCCGGCCTGGTCACCGCGACCCGCGAGGGCCGCCACCAGCGTTACGCCATCGACGCCGACACGATGGCCGAGGCCATGGCGCCGTGGGTCGCCCGCTACGAGGCGTACTGGTCGGGCGCGCTGGCCCGGCTCCGAGACGCCGCCACCGACGCGTAGCGGGCGGCCGGCCGCCCTACCCCAGGCCCACCGCCGCCACCATCAGCGGCAGGAGCAGCAGGATGATGATCGCGCCGAGCACGTCGAACGAGACGCCCGACCTGATCATCGTGGTGATCGGGACGACGCCGGAGCCGTAGACCACCGCGTTCTGCGGCGTCGACACCGGCAGCATGAAGCCGAACGACGCCGCGAACGTGGCCGCCAGGGCCGGGACCAGCGGGTTCACGCCGGCGGCGACGGCGATCGGGATGATGATCGGCACCACCACGGCGGCCGAGGCGGTGTTGCTGGTCGTCTCGGAGACCACGATGGCCAGGATGACGGCGAACGCGGTGATCGCGAACATGCTGCTCAGGCCGAGCGCGTCGGCGCTGGACCGGCCGATCGTCTCGGCCAGGCCGGTGTCGGCCAGCAGCGAGCCGAAGATGATGCCGGTGCCGAACAGCACGATCGTGCCCCAGTCGATGCGGGCGGCGTCGCTCCAGTTCAGCGTGTACTCCCGGTTCCGCCACGACACCGGCAGCAGGAAGAGCAGGGACGCCCCGAGTACGGCGACCACGCCCTCGTTGAGCCGGGCCGAGACTGTGTCGTAGACCGCCGAATCGGTGCCGGCGACCACCGCCACGATGCCCGGGAAGATCCAGAGGCTGACCGTGACCACGAACGCGATCAGGGTGTTGCGCTCGGCCACCGACAGTTTGCCTAGCTTGGCCCGCTCGGCCGTCACGTACTCGGCGACGCCCTCGATGCGACGGATCTCCGGCTTGTTGAGCAGCAGCAGGACCACCGCCAGCACGGCGAACATCAGCAGGCAGATCGGTGCCGCGACGGCCATCCACTGCGCGAACGAGATGCGCTCGCCGGTGGCCTCCTCGATCAACCCGCGGCCGATCAGGTTGGGCGGCGACCCGACCGGCGTCAGCAGCCCGCCGACGCTCGCCCCGTAGGCCAACATCAGCATCAGCGCCGCGCCGACCCGCAGCCGGGTCGGGTCGAAGCCGGGCTCGACCAGCCCGCGGTCCTGCAGCAGCTTGGCGACGACCGACAGGATGCCGAGCGCGGTGGGCAGCAGCATCGCGACCGTGGCGGTGTTCGAGACGAACGCCGACAACAGCGCCGTCACCACGCCGAACGCGATGATCACGCGGGTGGTCGATCGGCCGACTCCCGGCAGCGACAGGATCCGGAAGGCGAACCGGCGGGCCAGGCCGTGCTTGAGCATCGCCTGAGCCAGGATGAAGGCGCCGATGAAGGTGAAGACCGTGGACGAGCCGAACGGCGCGAGCACATCGGCCGCCTCGGCCACGCCGAAGACCACGATCAGGGCGACGCCGATCAGGCCGCCGATCGGGATCGGCACGGCCTCGCTGATCCAGAGAACGATCACCCCGAGCAGCAGCCCGCCCAGCACCTGCTGGCTGGGCGGGATGCTGAGCGGCAGGGCGAGGAATATCAGAGTGATGGCCGGGGCGAGGAAGAGGCCCACCGTACGGCGGCCCCGCTCGAATCGCTCCTCGGCCGGGGACAGTTGCTGTTCGCCCAAACTGCGGTAGGTTGCCCCGCCGAGCAGGCGATCTTCCACGTCGGTCTTGGCGCCGTCCATACCAGCCCCTTGGATCGAGTGATCTACATCACTTGATACTAGGGCTGATCACCCAGCAATGCCTCACCGAGCGGCGTCAGGGTGTGCACGACGGCCTTGCCGGCGCGATTCGTCTGGATCAGACGGGCCTCGCGCAGCACGGCGGTGTGCTGGCTGACCGAGGCGGCGCTGACCCCGACCCGGCGGGCCAGCTCGGAGGTCGTCCGGCCGTCACCCAGCGACTCGAGCAGCGACGTCCGGGTCTTGCCGATCAGCGCGGCCAGCGACGCGCCGTCGGCCGGGCGCAGGCCGGGGTTGAGGGTGAGGTCGTGCTCGATCGGATAGACCAGCACGGGCGGCAGCGTCGTGTCGCGCAGCGCGTCCGGCGTGCCGTAGGAGAGGAACGACGGCAGCAGGATCAGGCCGCGGCCGTCGAGGTGCAGCGTCTGGTCGAACGGGGTGTCGACCTCGAGCACCGGCGGCTCCCAGCGCATCATCGGCCGGAAGCTGTCGAGCAGGCCCTCGGCACCCTGGTCGAGCAGCACACGGGCCCGGCGGGACCTTTCGGCCTCGATGTGGGCCCGGCCCTCGGCCCAGAACGGGGCGATCACGCCGTCGTACTGCGACTGCAGCGCGGCGGCCAGGCGCTGGACGGTCTCGGCGTCCCCTTGGGCCAGGCTGCTCATCCAGGACGGCTTGGGCCCGGCGTGCCGGACGAGCTCCGCCAGCTCGCCCCGCAACCGGGTGGCCGGGGTCGACTTGATGACCTCGAGCGCGGCCGGCAGACCCAGCGAGCCCTCGGCCGGGGTGAGGAAGTCGGGGTAGTAGGCGCCGCGGACCAGCGGCAGCAACAGCTCGAGGTCGTCGCGGCGGCTCACTCGCAGGGCGTGCTCACGCCAGCGGCCGTAGATCAGCTCAGGACCGGGACGGCGCAGCCGCCACACACTGAAGATCGTCTCCCACAGCGGATCGGGTTCGCCCGCGATCCGCACGCGGCCGACATCCTCCGGCGTGAAGTGGATGCGCAACACGTCGGCCCCCAGTTGCCATTCAGCAATGATTCACGGCCGAAAGTCTATCCGGAGTGCGCGACAGGTCGAGAACCGGTCCACGACGACAATCCGTGCGGCCTCGGCCACACGGAGGAGCGGGTGTCGCCACGAGCAGCACCGACGAAACGGCGGTCTTCGGATATGCACCCCCGATAACGGCATATCCGTCCTGCGACCGCAGCACGTCGGCCCGGCTCGTGGCCGACCCGGCCGGAGAACAATCGCTGGCCGGGGTGCGGTGGGACAAGACGTTTAATGCGTCCCTGAAACGTTGGGAGCGGGTTCATCCGAACGGCCGATCCGGCATTGCCGTTCAGCTCGGAATAGACATTTCCGAAATAGCAGCATCGGTAGGTGTGCGGCGCCGGGCGACCCAGCGCTCGAAGATCAGCGACGTGAAGGGCGGAATCGACGCGGCCAGACCGACCAGGGTGCGCGGCAGCGACCAGCGCTCGCGACGGGCCACCCAGAGCGCGGCGACGAGGTACGCGACGAACAGCGCCCCGTGGATCCGGCCGAACAGCCAGACGCCGAGGTCGGTGACCTCGGCGACCCGCTTGAGATACATGCCGACGAGCAGGCCCGCCCACGAGAACGCCTCCGCGATCGCGGTGATCCGGAAGATGCGGTACGGCTGCACGGTGCCCCCTGGTTCGACCTGACCTCGACGGCGTCCGATCGTATCCGCGGTTCCTGACAGCGATCGCCGGGGTGACCTGGTCGTCACCCCGGCGGCTGCGGTCGTGCGGCTACTTGAGAGGTCGTACGGCTACTTGAAGGCGGACGGGTTCACCTGGACGAGGCGACCGGCGTCCTTGATGCCGAGCAGTCCGGCGATGCTCCACGAGGTCGCGTAGAGCTTGCCGTCGAAGTACTCGAGCCCGGTCGGCATCGTCACCGCGGCGTGCGTGACCCGGCCGTGGTCGATGCGGGTCAGGCGACCCACCTTGGACGGGTCGAACCCGGGCGGCGGGTCACCGGCCGGCGCGCCGAACAGCACCTCGGAGGCGAACAGCGTGCCCCGCGGGCTGACCGCGACACCGGTCAGCGAGGTGAAGCCGGACCACTTCTTCAGCACGTGGCCACTGCGGCCGTCCAGCTTGTAGATCGCCGCGGCGCCCGGCTGCTCGGCCCCGAGGGTCGAGATGTAGACGTGCCGGCCCTGCACGGCGATGCCGGTCGGCACCGGGTCACAGCCGATCGTCCCCGGGTTGGCCTGCGCGCCCTTGGCCAGGCAGGCCTTGGTCTTCGGGTTCGGCGGCACGAAGAACGTGGACACCCGCCCGGTCCGGGGGTCGACCCGGAGCACGTCGTTCGCCCCGCCGTCGGCCACCAGCAGACCCCACCGGGTGGCCACCATGCTGAACGGGTTGGACAACGCGTCATAGGGCTTTCCGGACTTGTCGAACTGTTTCTGCCGGTCGGGATTGTGTCGCAACTCGTATTTCAGCAGATCGGCCAGAACGCGGACGTGCTTGCCTCTCGCATCGGACACGAGCACCGAGGCCGGCGGATATTTCGACGGCGGCGCGGCGCCTTCCTCATTGGGCCCGCCGATCAGCGTATAGATCTTTCCGTGCGTGGCGGCGACCCCCGACACCCCCGGCACCTTCGAGATCAGCGTGGTGCGGCGACCGGATCTCAGATTGACGGCGGTGACCTCACCGCTGTCCGACTCGGCGACCAGGGCGACCCGCGACGACAGGACGTCCAGGCCGAACGGCCCGCTCAGTTTGGTGGTGATGGTCCGGACTGCGGGCTTCGCACCGTGACCACCCCCCGCATAGGCGGGCACGCCCGCCAGGACGGTGATCGCGCCGGTCCCCACCGCCGCGACCATTTTCAACGTATGCGTGAATTTCATCCTGTCCCCCCGACAGATATGTTTCCCGCGTTATCAGCAAATCCAACCTAGGAACGTGCCGCGCACCCGGCAACCATCCTTTCGGCCAGCCATCGAAGAAAAAGGACTCCCCGATTAGTGGCGCATTTCGATCAAATAAAGTCTGATCAATTCCGGTCCGGGGTGTGCCACCTTTTCCACGGGGCCGACGGGCTCGCGGGACAGCTCTACAGTCGATGTCATGAACCTGCGGTGGTGGTCGATCGAGGTGCTGGACGGGCCTCGCGGCACCGCGCGCGCCTGGCGCGACTCCCTGGGCAACGCCCTGACCGAGGCCGCCGTCACGCACGGCGCCTATGAGTGGGAGTGGCACACCCACACGTGGGGCGTGCTCTTCGAGATCGCGTTCCGCACCGATGAGTCGTGGAGCTCCTACCGCGCCCTGCCACTGGTCTCCGCGGCGCTCGACGCGGTCCCCGACCCGGCTCACGGCCTGTTCATCCACCCCGGCCGGGGTGGCAGCGCCGGCGAGTCCCGCCCGCGGCGTCCGCGCCCGATCGCCGGCGCCGGCGCGGCCCAGTTGCCCCTGTCCGACATCCCGGAGCAGGTGACCGTCACCGGTTCGCAGCCCGAGTCGCTGGGCCCGCACCGGGTCGACGAGCTCGCCTGACGCCGGTCAGCGCGGCCGGCTGGCAGGATGAGCGGGTGCGCGAAGTAATCGATGGTGTCTTCGAACTCGGCCTGGGCTTCGTCAACATGCATCTCGTCGTCACCGACGACGGGGTGGTGCTGGTCGACACCGGGCTCCCCCGCAACGCCAAGCGGATCGACCGCGCCCTGCACAGCCTGCGCAGGCAGATCGGAGACGTGACCTCGGTTCTGCTGACCCATCAGCACTTCGACCACATCGGCAACGTCGCCGACGTCCGGCGGCGGTCCGGCGCCCGGGTCTTTGCGCACGCCGCCGACGCCCCCGGCATCACCGGGGCGATCCGCCCGCCCGAGCCTCAGGGGCTGGCCCGGTTCGCCGTCCGCCTGATCGGCACCGCCGAGCCGACCAAACTCGACCAGCTCATCACCGGCGAGGAGTCCGAGCCGCTGCCGGGTTTCACCGCCATCCACACTCCCGGCCACACCCGCGGGCACGTGTCCTATCTGCTCGACCGGGCGGGCGGCATCCTGTTCGCCGGCGACACGGCGTCGAGCACCCGCGACGGCAAGGTGACCGACGGGCCCACCCAGGTGTCCGAGGACCCGGCGCAACAGGCCCGCAGCCTGGCCAAGCTGGGGTCCTACACCTTCGAGCACGCCGTCTTCGGGCACGGCAAGGCCGTCTCGGGTCAGGCCGTCGAGCGCTTCCGGGAGCACGCGAGCTGAGTCGGGCGAACTTTCGGCGGACGCGCCCCGGGGGGCTTCTGCCCGGTTAGTGTCCTGCCCATGGACCGTAGGACGTTGCTGCTCGCCGGTGGGGCGCTCGCCGGTGCCGTGCTGATCGGAGCGCCCGCCCACGCCGCCGCCCGCCGGCCGGTCTTCGAGTGGGCCCGCCCCGGCGGCTTCTTCTTCCCTGGCGAGGGAGTTCTGACCCCGCCCGCCCTGGCCGTCTACGACGACCACACCGCGTACGCCGATGCCGCGGCCGGCCTTCCGCTGCGCCCGCGCCAGGCGGAATCCCTGCGCAGGCACGCCGTCGAGGTGCTCAGCGACCCGCGCAACACCCGCCGCGACCCCGACCGCCCGGTCCGGGACCGCCCGGTCGACCACGTCACCGTCCGACGGGACGACGGCACCCACCTCACGGCCGAGCTCGCGGGCTGGGGCGACGGCGATCCCCGCCACGACTTCCCGGACCCGCTGCGGGCACTCGACCGGCACGTTCAAGACCTCCGGCGTACGGTCCTGGCCGGCGGCGAACCGTGGCGGCCCAACGCGATCCTGATCGCGACCGTCCGCCTCGACGATCCGCCCGGCACCGCCGCGCCCTGGCCCACCGGCCTGCCGCGGCCCGGCACCTCTTACGCCGAGCAGACCGTGTACGGCGAGCAGGCACAGCTCGCCCGCCGGACGCTGCCGGCCGGGCGCGATCCGTGGCCCGCTTACCGCGTCTCACCGGTCGAGTTCGTCCGGGCGGCCTGGCGTCACCTGCTGCCGCACGAGCTGTAGCGCGTTGCGGGCGTGGATCTGCTGCGTCGTCGAGATGCGCTCGGCCCGGCCACGCCCGAGGAAGCTGACCAGCCAGTGCAACAACGTCGTCACCTTGTTCTTGAAGCCGACCAGATAGAACAGGTGCACGCCCAGCCAGCCCAGCCAGCCGACGAGTCCACCGAGGTGCAGCGGCCCCACGTCGGCGACCGCCGAGAAGCGCGAGATCGTCGCCATGTTGCCCTTGTCGAAGTACTTGAACGGCTTGCCGGCGGGCTTGCCGGCCAACCGGCGCGCGATCGTCCGGGCCGCATAGGTGCCGCCCTGCATGGCCACCTGGGCGACGCCGGGCAGCCCGGTCGCGGCCATGTCGCCGACCACGAAGATCTCCGGGTGGCCGGGCACGGTGAGGTCGGGCTCGACCGCGATGCGGCCGGCCCGGTCGGTGGCGGCTCCGGTGGCGGCGGCGATCCGGCCGGCCAGGGCGGGCGCGGCGACTCCGGCGGCCCAGAACTTCGTGTACGCCTCGATGCGCTCCTCGCCCCCGGCGGTCTCGGCTTTCACCCCGTACGCGTCGACGTCGGTGACCCGCGTGCCCAGCCGGACCTCGACGCCCAGCTTGCGCAGCTGCTTCAGGGCCGACACCGACAGGGCCTCGTCGAAGGCCGGCAGCACCCGGTCCACCGCGTCGACGAGGACCACCCGGGTCGTCGTGAGGTCGGCCCGCCGGTATTGCCCCCGCAGACTGCGATGCGCCAGCTCGGCGATCTGCCCGGCCAGCTCGACCCCGGTCGGCCCGGCCCCGACGAGCACGAAGGTCAGCCACTGCTGGCGCCGCTCCGGGTCCTCCTCGAGCTCGGCCATCTCGAAGGCGTGGAAGATCCGGCCGCGCACCTCGAGCGCGTCGTCGATGTCCTTGAGCGCGGGGGCGTGCTCGGCGAACCGCTCGTGGCCGAAGTACGAGTTGCCGGCTCCGGCCGCGACGATCAGCGAGTCGTACGGAACACGTCTCTCCCGCCCGTCCGGTGAGCTGACCACGATCTCGCGGGCGGCGACATCGACGTCCTCGACCCAGCCCAGCTGGATGTCGCGCCCGGGCAGCAGCTCCCGGATCGGCGGCGCCACCTCGCCCTCGCTCAGAATGCCGGTCGCCACCTGATAGAGCAGCGGCTCGAAGAGGTGATAGGTGGTGCCGTTGACGACGGTGACCCGGGCCGGGACCTTGCGCAGCGCCTTGGCGGCGAACAGACCGCCGAACCCGGCGCCGACGATGACCACTCGATGCTCGTTCATACCGTCGGGACGAGCCGGCGGTACCCGGCGTGACGCGGTGATAGCGGCGTCACATTCTGGGCGCCGGCACCGGCAAATCCGGAAACAGTCGGAGAGTAGGCGCGAAGCGACGCCGGGTACGGTACTGTGCGTGCCCGGCGCTCACGTTCGCGTCCGATCCACACTGGACGTCCCTGTCCACCCGAGTGAGGATGTTTCGCGTGGCAGTAGACGTGTCCAGGCTGGACACTAATGTTCCGGAGACCGCCCGGATCTGGAACTATTTGCTCGGCGGCACCGACAACTTCGCGGCCGACCGCGCCGTGGGCGACCAGATCACGGCCACCCTCCCCCAGCTCGCCGAGCACGCCCGGCTCTCCCGGGCCTACCTCGCCCGGGCCGTCGGCTTCCTCACGCTCGAAGCGGGCATCCGGCAGTTCCTCGACATCGGCACCGGGCTGCCCACCGCCGAGAACACGCACCAGGTGGCCCAGGCCGCCGCGCCCGACACCCGCGTGGTCTACGTGGACAACGACCCGCTGGTCCTCGCGCACGCCCGCGAGTTGCTGACCAGCACCCCCGAGGGCGCCACCGACTACGTGCACGAGGATCTGCGTGACCCCGAGGCGATCCTGCGGGCCGCGTCGCGCACACTCGACCTGGGCCGGCCCGTCGCGCTGGCACTCATGGGAGTGCTCGGGCACATCGAGAGCGACGACACCGCCCGCGCGATCATCGTCCGGCTGTTGCGCGACCTGCCGTCGGGCAGCTACCTGGCGATGTACGACGGCTCCGACACCGACCCGGCCACCCTCGAGGCCAGCCGCATCTGGAACCTCTCGGCCAATCCGAAATATCACCTCCGCAGTCCGGCTCGGATCGCTCACCTGTTCGAAGGGCTGGAACTCGTCCATCCGGGGGTGGTTCCGGTGACCAAGTGGCGATCTGATGATCCGGAGATCTCCCAGTACTGCGCCGTCGGCCGCAAGCCGTAGCGCGCCGGCCACGTTCTTGATAAGCAGGTCACCATGATCGGGCGAGGGGACAGCGGCGGTTCGACCGTGCGCCGGCTGCAGCTGGGCGCACGGCTGCGCGAACTGCGCCTCGCCGCCAACGTGAGCCGCGAGGCCGCCGGCTACCGCATCCGCGCGTCCGAATCCAAGATCAGCCGGATGGAGCTGGGCCGCGTCGGCTTCAAAGCCCGCGACGTGAGCGACCTGCTGGTGCTCTACGGCGTCGAGGACCAGCAGGAGCACCAGCGGCTCCTCGAGCTGACCAAGGCGGCCAACTCACCCAGCTGGTGGCACACCTACGGCGATGTGCTGGAGAGCTGGTTCCACAGCTACCTCGACCTCGAGCAGGCGGCGGAGCTCATCCGCACGTACGAGATCCAGTTCGTCCCCGGGCTGCTGCAGACCGAGGCGTACGCGCGGGCCGTGATCCGCCTCGGGCACAACAACCCCGGCCAGCACGAGGTGGACCGGCTGGCCAAGCTGCGGATGGCCCGCAAGGAGACGCTGGCCCGGCCCGACTCGCCGACCTTCTGGGCGGTGCTCGACGAGGCGGTGCTGCGCCGGCTGATCGGCGGGCGCGAGGTGCTGCGCGAGCAGATCCGGGCGTTGCTGGCGGCGTGCGAGGAGCCCAACGTACGCCTTCAGGTGATTCCCTTCGACTCGGGCGGGCACGCGGCGGCCGGCGGCGCGTTCAGCATCCTGCGGTTCCCGCACGAGGAGCTCGACGACGTGGTCTACATCGAGCATCTGACCAGTGCCCTCTACCTGGACAAACGCGAGGACGTGGACCACTACGCGGCGGCGTTCGGCCGGCTCATCATCGAGGCCGCCCCGCCGGCCCGGACGCCGGACATCCTCAAGTCCGTGCTCATCGATCTGGAACGGCTCTAAGTCTCCACAATGGGTGGTTGTGCTCAGGGAGCGCAGCAGATAGAAACTTCCCCATGACGGACCAAGAGGCCCCCGCCGAGTTGCAGCCCGACGTGCCGCACGCGGCGCGCATGTGGAACTACTGGATGGGCGGCAAGGACAACTTCGCCGCCGACCGCGCCGCCGGCGACGCCGTGGCCCAGGTCTATCCCGAGATCGTGCTGATGGCGCAGCAGTCGCGCAAGTTCCTGATCCGGGTGGTCCGCTATCTGGCCGGCGAGGCGGGCGTCCGCCAGTTCCTCGACATCGGCACCGGCCTGCCGACCATGCAGAACACGCACGAGGTGGCCCAGAGCATCGCTCCCGAGTCCAAGATCGTCTACGTCGACAACGACCCGATGGTCCTGGCCTACGCCCGCGCCCTGCTGGTCGGCGCGACCACCGAGGGCGTGACGACCTACGTCCACGCCGACTACCACGATCCCGAGAAGATCCTGGCCGACGCCGAGCAGGCGCTCGACTTCTCCGAGCCGGTCGCGGTCATGTTCATGGGCGTGATGGGCTACGAGCCCGACCTGCGGGTCATCCGCTCGATCGTCAGCACGGTGATGGCCCGCGTCCCGTCCGGCAGCTACCTGGTCTTCTGGGACGGCACCGACACGTCACAGGCCGTGGTCGAGGGCGCCAAGAAGCTGGCCGACAGCGGCGGCATCCCCTACATCCTGCGCAGCCCGAAGGATCTGGCCACGGTCTTCGAGGGCCTGGAACTGGTCGAGCCCGGCCTGACCCAGATCAGCTCATGGCGCCCCGACGGCGACGGCATCGAGCCCATCGAGGCCTACGGCGCCATCGGCCGCAAGCCCTGACACCCACCTGACGGCCGGCGGGCCGGTGCTCGGGGCGGCCTCGCTCGCTCTCCCCTATTACTGCCATGAACGACTCCGGGCCGGGGACGGGGTGGACATCTCCCGAAAGATGCTCACCAAGCCCCCGACCATGAGGAGTCCTTCGTGAGCATTTCGACCCGCGTCCCGGCCATCACTGCCGTCCTGGCCGGGCTGCTGCTGACCACGGCCTGCGCCGCCGCCGAGGAGACCACCGGGTCGGCCACCACCCCGGCCTCAACCTCCCCGTCGTCGGCCCCGACCGCGTCACCGCCGGCCGCGTCGTCACCGACCGCGTCATCGCCGGCCCCGACGTCCACGCCGTCGTCCACCAAGACCACCACCGCGGCCGCCGCCGGCGGCGGTGGCGGAGGCGGCGGAGTCTTCAGCGGCACCCGCCAGGTCTACCTCCTGCCCAAGAACAGCGAAGGGACGCTGGGCGTGGTCCAGGACGGCAAGATCGGCCTGTCGGAGAAGTTCGGCGACGGCGAACTCTTCGTGCTCACCGCGGTCAAGCCGGGCGGCGACCAGTATTGGATCCGCACCGCCAAGCTGCGCAAGGGCGGCGAACCGTACTGCCTCTCGGCCAAGCTCGGCCCCGGCGGCCGCCCCGCCGCCGTGAGGACGACGGCCTGTGACGCCGCCGCCGCCGACCAGCTGTTCCGATTCCGTAAGACGGGCGAGTCGAACGGCAAGCCCACCTACACGATCCGCACCGGCCGCGACACCTTCATCATCCAGGACCCGACCGGCGAGATCGCCGGCACCGGCACCGGCGTCGCCGCCGTGACCATCGGCGAAGGCACTCCCGACATCGACACCCCGTTCATCCTGGCCGACAAGGGCAAGGCCACCATGCCCGCCCTCGACTGACCCGTCCCCACCGCCGCGAGCCGCTGATTTCGGGGCGTGATGGAGCGGCCGGCCCGGTCCGCGCCTCTCGCCGGGCCTGCACCAGCATGCATCAATGGGGAGTGCGGCGGTCCGTCGAAATGAGGAGCATCGGTGTCGATCGAGGTTGTTTACGAGACGCACGCGTTGAGCGAGGACAACGAACGCGGAGTCGCCACCGGGTGGCTGCCGGGCCGGCTCAGCGCACAGGGCCGGCTCAACGCGGCCGCAATGGGACGGCGGCGCCGGGACGACGGCATCGTGGCAGTGTTCAGTTCGGATCTGCGTCGCGCCGCGGAGACAGCGGAGATCGCGTTCGGCGGCAGCGGCGTCCCGATCCTCTACGACTGGCGCCTGCGCGAGTGCGACTTCGGCGAACGCAACGGAACACCGTCCAGCGACGTCAGCGCCGACCGCCAGGATTTCTGCGACCGCCCGTACCCGAAAGGCGAAAGCCACCGCGAGGCCATCGCCCGAGTGGCCCGCGCCCTCGCCGATCTGCCCACCCGCTGGGCCGGCAGCCGGGTCATGCTGATCGGCCACCTCGCGACCTACCGGGCCCTGGAGCACGTGGTCCACGGCCGCACCGTGCCCGACCTGCTGGCTGACACCTTCGAGTGGCAGCCCGAAGGCTGGGAGTATCGACTCCCCTGAAGCACGCCGCTGACCGACGCGAACCACCGCAGCGAGGCGGGGCACTCCTCGTGGCCGCTGATGCGACGTGCGGCGGCTACCTGCTTGTGGCGGGGTGGCCGGCGAAGGTGGGCGCGCCGCTTTGACGGCGGAGTACCAGGGTGGCGAAGCCGAGGATGCCCCGGTAGCCGCGCAGCCACTGGGTCCGGTGTTCCTGGGCTGTGCGCAGAGCTTCGGGGGCGTCGGGGTGGCCCGGGTTCTCCAGGGCCCACTCGAGCAGGGAGCCCGTCCACGACCACTCGTAGTCGTCCCACTCGGCGGCGTCGCTCACGTGGGCATGGACGGGGTGCCAACCCGCGGCGGCGGCTGTGTCGATCAGGCCGGGCAGGTCGGTGAAGTGTGACGGCTTGGCATCGAGTGCGGCCAGGGCCTGCGGTGTCGGGGTCGTCTCCCAGAATCCCTCGCCCACGATCAGGACGCCGTGCGGGTTCACATGCCGGCCGGCCAGCTCCAGTGTCTCGGCGAAACCCCCGAAGATGTGCGTCGAGCCGACACAGAGCACCAGATCGTAGTCGCCGTCGGGGACATAGGTGCGCGCGTCCCGCTCATGCAGCGTCAGGCGGTCGGCCAGTTCGCGCACGGCCGCCGCTTCGGCCGCGCGCTCCAGGGCGTACGGGTTCAGATCCACCCCGTCCGCCTGGCCATCCGGATAGTGGGCGAGGGCCTGCAGTGCCCACGCCGCTTGTCCACATCCCAGATCGAGGATGCGGGCGGCCGGCCCCCGGCCCGCGCGGCGCAGCAGCTTGTTCACGTTGACCCCGGCGACCGGCGCGGCGATGGGGTGATGTGCATGGGCGAGGGAGCTGACACGTTGACGATCCACGTGGTCCAGTCAACACGACGGATATATTTACGAACGGTCGGTCGTTTTGTAGGGTCGACGGCATGACATCGGACGGCAGGCTGCTCCGGGGCGAGCGCACCCGCACCGCCGTGCTCGATCGCGCCCTGCAGCTGGCCACCACGGCCGGGCTCGACGGGCTCTCGCTGAGCCAGGTCGCCGACTCGCTCGGGGTCAGCAAGTCCGGCCTCTTCGCGCACTGGCGATCCAAGGAAGAGCTGCAACTGGCCGTGATCGCCCATGCGCGTGCCCAGTGGACCGACCGGGTCATCAGCCCGGCCCTGGAGGCGCCCCGCGGCCTGCGACGACTGTGGGCTGTGCACAACCGGCGGCTCGACTTCTACGAGTCGGGTGCCCTGCCGGGGCGCTGCTTCTTCGCGAATGCGCACTTCGAGTTCAGCGAGCGGCCCGGTTCCGTGCGGGAGCGGCTGTCGGTCGAGCTGCGCGACTGGATGGGGTTCCTGACCAACCTGGCCACCGATGCCGTCGCTCTGGGCGAGGTGCGGACCGGCACCGATCCGGGCGGCATGGCATACGAGACCGAGTCGCTCGGCGTGTGCGCTGTCATGCAGGCCCCCGTGCTCGGTGCCGACGTCACCTTCCGGCATGCCCGCCGAGCCCTGCTCAGTCACCTGAGAGTTGTTGCCACCGACCCGACGATCCTTCCGGAGCAGACATGACCACCGCTGTCCACACCTACGGCGCCGTTGTCCCCCAACCTGTGCACTTCGACGACCTCGACGCGATGGGCGTCCTCCACAACGCCCGCTATGCCGTGCTGGTCGAGCGGGCCATCGTGGCCTGGTGGGCCGAGCGCGGCGTCTCGTTCACCGGCGGGCGCCCGACGACACCCGACGCCTTCAACGTGGTGCGCGAATACCAGATCACTTTCCACCGCCCGATCCGCGGCACCGGCGACATCAACATCCGCTTCTGGCTCGACCGCATGGGCACGACCAGCGCCGACTACAGCTTCCAGGTGACCTCCGCGACCGGCGCTGAAACAAACGGAAACGGCGCAGCAGAAGCGAACGGCGCGGGTACCGGAGAAAGCGAAGCAACCGGAAACGGCGATGCCGACGTCAGCGGCGAAACCGTCTACGCCGAAGGTCGCCGCATCAACGTGCGCCTCGACCCCACCACCATGCGCCCAGCCCCGTGGACCGACGAAGGCCGAGTCCTGGCCGCCACCCTGCTGCGCCACTGACGCAACCGGGGCGCGCCCTCCGGACAGCGGCGCGGGGACCAACGGACCGCCGGACAGCGGCGCGGGGACCAACGGACCGCCGGACAGCGGAGCGGGGACCGAGAGGGGTGACGGGGACGGACGCCGCGGGGCTGAGGCTGGCCGGTTTGCTCGACGACTACTCGCTCGAGATGACCGGCAAGGACGTGGACGAGCTGACCGCTGCCCGTGACCTGCTCGCCGCCGGCACTCGCGTCAACATCACGTTTCTCGGCAGTGAGGATTTGTCGCTGCGGTTGCGGGCCGCCGCGGCTGTCCGGGCGCAGGGCTTCACGCCGGTCCCCCACATCTCGGCCCGGCGGCTCTCGTCGCGGGCCGAGCTCGCCGATTTCCTCGGGGCCTTGCACCGCGCGGGAGCCGCCGACAACGTCTTCGTGGCCGGGGGCGACCCGGACCCGCACGGACCGTTCGACGATGCGCTGTCGGTCATCGAGTCGGGCCTGCTCGAACCGCACGGAGTCCGGCGCGTAGGTGTCGCCGGCTATCCGGAGGGCCACCCGCGAATCCCGGATCCCGTGCTGTGGTTGACACTCACCGGCAAGCTCGCCGCGCTGCGGAGCCGGGGTCTGGCCGCCGAGGTGATCACGCAGTTCGGCTTCGACGCCGACCCGGTGCTCGACTGGATCGCCACGGTTCGCGAGCGCGGCATCGACGCCCCGATCCGCGTCGGCGTCCCCGGGCCGGCCGGCTTGCGGCGGCTGGTCCGCTATGCCGCTCGGCTCGGGGTCGCCACCAGCGCCGGCCTGGCCCAGCGGTACGGCGCCGACCTGCTGGCCACCGCGGGGCCGGACGACTTCCTGCGCGCGCTCGCCACCGACTACCACCCGGACCGGCACGGCCAGGTCAAGCTGCACTTCTACACGTTCGGCGGCTTGCGGGCCACGGCGCGGTGGATCAGCGATTTCCGCGACGCCGACGACGAGCCGACGCTATAACTCAGGGAGCCGTGGCCACGTACTCGAAAAGACGGTGAGCCGATGAAGCGGAAAACTTGCGGTAGAGTCCGGAACTTACGAGGATCGAACGGCAGGGGGCCACGATGACGAGTGCCGAAGCGGGCACGCTCAGCAGCGCCACCACCGCGCGCCGCGACATCACCAATCCGGTGCTGGCCGGCTTCCATCCCGACCCGTCGATTCTGCGCGTGGGCAGCGACTACTACATCGCGACCTCGACCTTCGAGTGGTATCCGGGGGTGCGGATCCACCACTCCGTCAACCTGGCCGACTGGACGCCGCTCGGCGGCGCGCTCAACGACAAGCGGCTGCTCGACCTGACCGGCACCGGCGACTCGAACGGTGTCTGGGCACCCAACCTCACGTACGCCCACGGCGAGTTCTATCTGCTCTACTCCGACGTCGCGACGTTCACCGGCGGCTACTGGGATCCGCAGAACTTCCTCGTCTCGGGCCCCACCCCGACCGGCCCCTGGTCGGAACCGGTGGTGTTGCACGGCCGCGGGTTCGACGCGTCGCTCTTCCACGACGAGGACGGCACCACCTGGATGCTGTCGATGGTGGCCGACTGGCGTCCGGGCCGGAACCGCTTCGCCGGCATCTCGATCCAGCAGTACGACCGCGAGGCGCGCCGGCTGACCGGCCCCGAGCACCTGATCTTCAAGGGCACGTCGGCCGCCGTGACCGAGGCTCCCAACCTCTACCGCAAGGACGGCTGGTATTACCTGGTCACGGCCGAGGGCGGCACCAGCTACGACCACCAGGTGACCGTCGCCCGCTCGAGCCACCTGCTCGGCCCGTACCTGGCCGACCCGGCCGGCCCGCTGCTCACCGCGGCCGGCCACCCCTCGCTCACCCTGCAGAAAGCCGGCCACGGCAGCCTGGTCGAGACCCCGGCCGGCCAGTGGTATCTGGCCCACCTGGTCGGCCGCCCGTATTCGGAGCTGGGCCGGTGCGTGCTCGGCCGCGAGTCGGCGATCCAGGAGGTCACCTGGACCGATCAGGGCTGGCCCCGGATCGCCGACGGCCGGCCCGCCGACATCGTGCCCGCGCCGGTCGGCGTCGGCATCCCGGTCGAGCCGCCCCGGTCGTCGGAACGGTTCGAGGACGACGACTTCGACGGGCCGGTGCTGGGCGTCAACTGGTCGACGCTGCGCCGCCCGGCCACGCCGGACTGGGTCTCGCTGACCGAACGCCCCTCGCACCTGCGCCTCCATGGCGGCATGTCACCGATGGGCCGCCACCGGCCGAGCCTCGTCGCCCGCCGGGTCGTCGCGCCGGACTGCGAGTTCGAGGCGGTGATGGATTTCCAGCCCCGTAACTATCGCCAGCTGGCCGGTATCACCGCCTACTACAACACCCGCAACTGGTATTTCCTGCACGTGACCGCCGACGACGACGGCACGCCGGTGCTCGACCTGCTGGCCTGCGACACCGGCCAGGTCACTGTCGTGCCCGGTGTCCGCACCCCCGTCCCGGCCGCCGGCCCGGTCCGCCTTCGGTTGCGCTTCGAGGGTCCGTCCCTCTCCTTCTCGTACGACTTCTCAGGCGCCCCGTCCCAGCCGGAGTGGCACAACGCCGGGCCCGCCTTCGACGCGACCACCCTCTCCGACGAGTACGCCGCCCAGGTCGTCAACGGCGAGCCCGCCGCCTGGGGCTTCACCGGAGCCTTCGTCGGCCTGTGGGCGCAGGACCTCGGCCGCGAGGGCTCCTACGCCGACTTCGACCGCGCCGTCTACACCGTCACCACGAAACCGGCCGACAGCTGAATTCTGGCCCGCGAATCATGTCCATCCGGGACGGCGCGTAACCCGTGTCCGCACCGGTTGAAGCCGCGTCCGACCTGGTTAAGGTGGCGGCAGGCGTCCGGCCCGCCGCGACCTTGGCGGCGGCGACAGCCGTCGTCGCCACGGGTCCGGCGCCCGCCCAGGCCGCCTGGGCATCCGACTACTTCAGCGTCGACAGCCCGATCGGGTATGCGAACGGCGCGGCCTTCGGCGACATCTATTGGTACAACCGCACGGCATACGTCAACGGCGTCATGACCGACCACCGGGCGAATACGAACACGACTTTGGCGTTCGAGGCCTACGCGGGCCCCACCAAGATCGCGACCGAGACGCGGACGGCGAACGATGAAAGCGAGCTCGGCGACTGGGTGAAGTACGACTTCACGATCGGCGACCCGAATCTGGTGGGCGGCATCGACCGCATCAAGGTGACGATCTGCCACAACTATTACAATCCCGCGAAGTTCTGCTCCATCCCGAAGAACTACATGCGGGATTGAGCGAAGCGGGGCCGTGCGTCTCGCGGTACAAGCGAAGGCATCGGCTGCGCCCGCGGCGGGTTGACTGCGAAGATCTCACCCTTGCCGACGGACGCGGCCGATCCCTTGCCACGGCGCGAACACTGGCGCCGGCTATCACTAGCTCGGCGTGAACTACCAAGCCACCCTCGACCTCGTCGGGATCCTCGACTGGCTACGCGCCGTCCCCGACGACATGATCCGCGGGACAGAACCCAACCGGCTCAGGTCGGGATGGTGAACTGCTTCAGTTCGTAGAGGTCGTCGCCGGGGCCGGGAGCGGCAACCCCTCGGACTGTGCGCTCGTCGGTCCAGGCCAGGTCGACCGTCACGCCGGTCTTCCGGACGATCTGGCGATCGGCCAGCAGCATGCCGTCCTCGGTGCTGAGCACGGCGACATTGACCGTCCCGGCCGATGTCTCGTAGCTGACCGCGACCCGGCCGGTCGACGGGGACATCCTCAGGCCGGTCACCCGCTTGCAGCCGATCGACGTCAGCGGCAGGAACCGGATGCCCTGCGGCGGCGCGATGCTCGTCAGCAGCGGCCGGCATGACCGGCTCTTGGCGGCGATGAGGAGCCGGTCGCCCGCCACGTCGGCCGCGTCGAGGGCAGCGGCCGGGTCCCCGTTGGGCAGGTCGAGCATGTCGGACGCGATGACCAGCCGTTCGAGACCGCCGGCCAGGTCGTGCGCGTACAGCCCGTAGGGCCGCCACAGGAAGGCCGTGGTGCTGTCGGCCGCGACCAGGCTGACCGGCTCTTCCTCCCGGGTGATGGCGCGCTGCTGTGGCCGGCCGCCCGGCGTGTCGACGGTGAGCAGCATGTCGAGGGCGGATGCGGGCCGCCGGTCGCGCGGGCCCACCGACACCAGCCGGCCGTCGGGCAGGCCGATCGTCTTGTCGTAGACACCGGCGCCGACGACGGGATGAACCACCAGGTCGTCGGCGACGGACAGCTCGCCGACGTCGAGGTCGCCACCCAGCTCGACCGGCGTCGAGTCGGCCCGGGTCACCACGAAGGTGCGGGCGGGAACGGAGAGCAGCAGCCGCTGGGCCGGCGCGGTGGAGGCCGGCTCGTAGTGCGGTGTCGCGTCGGTGCGCTGCCGCACGATCAGGCCACCGCCGACCAGGCCCGCCAGCACGGTGAACGCGGTCGCCACGGCGGTGGCGCGGCGACGGGTGCGACGGCGCCGGGCCCGCCGGTAGACCGTGGACAGCTCGCCCGCATAGCCCTTGGACTGCTCACCGGCGGCGCGGACGGCCACCTCGATGTCGCGTGGGATCTCGTCCATGGTCACTCCTCGGAGCTCAGCTGGGCGCGGAGGGCGGTCAGGCCGCGGGAGAGGCGGCTCTTGACCGTCCCCTCGCTCAGCCCGAGGGCCTCGGCCGTCTCGGCGGTGGAAAGGTCGAGCAGGATGCGGCACGTGACGACGGCGCGCTGGGGAAGAGGGAGCGCGGCGAGCGCGAGCAGCGCACCGGCCGGGCTGGTGTCGGCGACCGCCGGATGGTCGGCCTCGGTGACCGGTGGGCTCTCCCGCCGCAGCTTGCGCCACCAGGACGTCGCCCAGTTGAGCCCGACCCGGAAGACCCAGCCGGCCGGGTTGTCGAGCGTGCCCACCACGTCCCATTTCGCATAGGCGCGGGCCATCGCCTCGTCGACCGCCTCGTGAGCCAGGTCGTCGCGCCGCAGCGTCACCGCGAGTGCGCGATAAACCCGGTCGACGTGCACGCGGTAGAACGCCTCGAACCCGTCCACACCCGGGTCGGCCGGGGCGGATCGGGGGGCTGTAGTCGGAACCACCATGTCCGATACACGCGGCAGCACCCTCAGAGGTTCCCAGACGTACGGGAAAAGGTTGTAGACATCGATGACGGGCATTACGGTGTGGTCACTGCGGTTAACCGGCGACGCCCCCACCCCCGGGCCGGCGGCAACCGCGGTGAACGGCGTGAGTGGGCACGCTGACGTGATGTCATGCCCCCACTCCAGAGGTAGGAAATGAAGAGGAAACTCAGCGTCCTCGCCACCGCCCTGCTCGCCGCCGCCGCCTCCGTGCTGTTCTTCACCGGCCCGGCCTACGCCGCCACCGGCCTGCACGTCGCCGGGCGCACCATCGTCGAGGCCGACGGCTCGCCGTTCGTGATGCGCGGCGTCAACCACCCGCACGCCTGGTACGCCAACCGGACCGGCTCGTTCGCCGACATCAAGGCGGCCGGCGCCAACACCGTCCGCGTCGTGCTCAGCGGCGGCCGCTGGACGGCGAACACCGCGAGCGACGTGTCGAACGTGATCGCGCTGTGCAAGCAGAACAAGCTCATCTGCGTCCTGGAGAACCACGACACCACCGGTTACGGCGAGGACAGCGCGGCCTACACCCTCGACCAGGCCGCGAACTACTGGATCGGTCTCAAGAGCGTGCTGGCCGGCCAGGAGGACTACGTCGTCATCAACATCGGCAACGAGCCGATCGGCAACACCAACCCCGGTCAGTGGACGGCCGCGACGGTGGCCGCGATCCAGAAGATGCGCAGCAACGGCTTCGAGCACCTGCTGATGGTCGACGCGCCCAACTGGGGTCAGGACTGGATGTACGTCATGCGGGACAACGGCCAGACGATCCTGGACGCCGACACCCGCAAGAACACCGTCTTGTCGATCCACATGTACGCGGTGTTCAACACGGCGAGCTCGATCACCAACTACCTGGACACGTTCGCGAGCAAGGGCTGGCCGCTGGTCATCGGCGAGTTCGGCTGGCAGTTCGCCTCGGGTGAGGTGGACGACGCGACGATCCTGTCCGAGGCGGTCAAGCGCGACCTGGGCTACCTGGCCTGGTCGTGGTCGGGCAACACCGACCCGATCCTCGACATGACCACCAACTTCGACGCCACCCAGCTCACCACCTGGGGTCAGCGCATCGTCAACGGCCCGAACGGCCTCAAGGCCACCGCCAAGCAGGCCACCATCTTCGGCAGCGGCCCGACGACCCCCGCGCCGACCAGCCCGACGCCGACTCCCCCGCCGACAACAACGACGCCGCCGCCGGCCGGTGGTTGCACGGCCACGTACGCGGTCACCGGTCAATGGGGCGGCGGCTTCCAGGCCGACGTCAAGGTGACGGCCGGTGCCGCCGCCATCAAGGGCTGGACGGTGACCTGGACCTACGCCAACGGCCAGTCGGTGTCGCAGGCGTGGAACGCCACCGTTACCGGCAGCGGCCCGGCCGTCACGGCGAAGAACGTCAGCTACAACGGCAGCCTCGGTGCCGGCGCCAGCGCGCAGTTCGGCTTCCTCGGCTCCTGGACCGGCACCAACGCCGTCCCCGCCGTGACCTGCGCCGCCTCCTGATCGGAACCGGGCACACCACGGGCGGTCGCCGCACGAGGAGAGCGACCGCCCGCCGGCTCGCTAGAGTCGCGCCCATGCCTTTCACTCCCGGTCAGATCGTCGTACGCCGATACGTCCGAGCGGGCCGGACGACCTTCGCCAAGCCGATGCGGGTGATCGCCGACGACGAGGCCGGTCTGCTGCTGTGGATGCCGGCCGGCACCGAGGTGGCCCAGCTGACCGACACCGACGGCAGCACCCTGCACGACAAGGCGCTGCACGAGATGCGTCAGCCCCTTCTCGTACGCCGGCCGTGGCGCACCTGGGACATCCTGGTGCTCATGCCACCCGGCGCCGCCCACTCGATCTGGTGGTTCCTCGGCGCCGGCGGTTTCGGCGGCTGGTACGTGAACCTGGAGACCCCGTCCACCCGCCACCCCACCGGCGTCGACACCACCGACCTCGTCCTGGACGTCGTGGTGAGCCCCGACCGCACCTGCGAGTGGAAGGACGAGGACGAGTTCGCCGCCCGCGTCGGCACCCCGGACTACTTCGACGCCCCCACCGCGGCCGCGATCCGCGCCGAGGGCGAGCGCCTCATCGACCTGGCCAAGGCCGGCGCCTGGCCGTTCGACGGCACCCACACCGATTTCCACCCCGACCCGTCGTGGTCGCCACCGGCCCTGCCGCCCGGCCGGTAGCGTCGTCGCGATGTCGAGGATTCTGCTGACCGGCATGTCCGGCACGGGTAAGTCGTCGGCCCTGGCCGAGCTCGCCCGGCGCGGATACCGCGTCGTCGACACCGACGATCCGGGCTGGCGCGAGTATCACGAAGACGCCGGCTCGTCCGACGAGCTGCACCGCGGTGAGTGGCTCTGGGCCGAGGACCGGATCACCGAGCTGCTCGACGCCGACGACGGCCGCTCCCTCTTCGTCCAGGGGTGTGTGCGCAACCAGTCGAGGTTCTACCCCCGTTTCGACGCGGTCGTGCTGCTCAGCGCCCCGGCCGAGGTGATCCTGGACCGGGTCGCCCGCCGGACGACCAACGACTACGGCAAGACCGCGGTGGAACGAGCGATGATCCTGGACGACCTGACCCACGTCGAGCCCCTGCTCCGGGCCGGCTGCACCCACGAGCTGGATGCCACGCGCCCCCTCGACGAGGTCGTCGCCGCCCTGGTCGCGATTGCCTCGCCCCGCCAGTATTGAGTGCGGCGCGGAGGCCAGGACATTTGTCACCGCGGACCGGGTATCCGTGGCTCTGCTCCCCTCGTCCCTGCTTTTCTAGCGTGGACGGTATGAATGCCGTTGCGGTACACCTGTCCGGAGTCACCCGGCGCTTCGGCGCCGTCCGCGCTGTCGACGATCTCGACCTCACGGTCGAGGCCGGCACTGTTGTGGCCCTGCTCGGCCCCAATGGCGCCGGTAAGACCACCACCATCGCGATGATGCTGGGTCTGGTCCCAGCCGACACGGGCACCGTGACCCTGTTCGGGGGGCCGGTCAGCGACGCCGTCCGAGCCGGCCGGGTCGCCGCGATGTTGCAGGACGCCGGTTTCGTGCCCGGTGCCACCGTTCGTGACGTGGTCGAACTGGCTCGCGCGCTGTATCCGCATCCGCTCGGCACCGGGTCGATCCTCGCCACAGCCGGCCTCGAAGGCCTGGCGAGCCGGCGCGTGGACCGGCTCTCCGGCGGCGAATCGCAACGCGCCCGGTTCGCGTTCGCCCTCGCCGGTGACCCGGACCTGCTCGTGCTCGACGAACCCACCACGGGCATGGATGTCGCCGCCCGCCGGCAGTTCTGGGCCGCCATCCGCACCTACGCCGCCGACGGTCACACGGTGTTGTTCAGCACCCACCAGCTGCACGAGGCCGACGATGTCGCCGACCGCGTCGTGGTGCTCACCGCCGGCCGCATCGTCGCCGACGGCCCGCCCGCGGAGATCCGGGCCCGGGCCGGTGTCAGCACCTCGGACAGTTTGGATGCGGCCTTCCTCGCCCTGACCACCGAGATGCCGGCGACCAAGGCCGCCGAAACGGAGCACTGATGCGCGCCTACCTGACATTCGAACTGCGCCGGCTGGTCCGCGACCCCCGGGTGATGTTCTTCTCCGTCATCGGACCGGTCGCCACCTATCTGATCTTCTCGGGCTGGTCCGCGGGCGACCGCCTCGAAGGCCTGGCCGCGCCGGTCGCCGTCATGATCGGCCTGGCCGGGTACGGCGCCGTGGCCGGCGTGCTCATGGTCGGGTCGGCGGTCTCCCAGGAGCGCGCCGCCGGCTGGTTGCACCAGTTGCGCGTCACCCCACTGCCATCCGGGCAGGTCGTCGCCGTGAAGGCCCTGATCGGCTCGATCACCGCCGTCCCACCGGTGATCACGGTAGGCATCGCCGCGTCGATCCAGCACCACGTCGAGCTCAGCGCCGGCCGATGGCTCGCCCTGCTCCTGCTGATGTGGCTCGGCACCGTGCCGTTCGCGCTGCTCGGGCTGGCCATCGGCTACGGCCTGTCCCCGCAGATCGCCGTCCCGGTCAACTTCCTGACCTTCCTGGCCCTGTCGGTGCTCGGCGGCCTGCTCGCACCCGCCACCTACTTCCCGGAAGCCCTGCAGCACCTGGCCCACGCGCTGCCGACCTACCGGTACGCCGAACTCGGCTGGCGCTCCGCCGCCGGACACCTGCCGGCCCCGGCCGGGCTGGCCGTCCTCGCGGCCTGGACCGTGCTGTTCGCCGCGGTCGCGGCCTGGAGCTACCGGCGCTCCACCGCACGCCGCTGAGAGCCGATACGGTGGCGATCGTGTCCGGTTCCCTTCCCGAGCCCGTCAACCGCAGGGGGCGGCGGCGCGGACTCTTCCTCGTGGCCGCCCACACCGCATGGCTGTGGCTCCTGCTGCCGGCGGCCGCCGCGGTCGCGGACGGCCGAGTGCACCCGGCGCTACCCGCCGCGAGCGGACTGATCGTCTTTGTGCTGCTCTACCTCACGCTCGTCGCTGTACCCGTGGCGGCAGTGCCCGTCCGGCCGGCGTTGCACCACGCCGGGCTGGTTCTGCTCGCCCTGCTCGGCATCGGCTTGGCCACCGCGTACGCCGCGGAGTCGGACGGCTGGCTGACCACGCTGTTGTACGTGTGCTCGGCCGGCGCGATCGGGCTCACCCGACCAGCCCGGGCGTTCGCCTGGGCCGGCGGCAGCGTCGCCGCCGTACTGCTGATCGGCGCCGCCCACCGGCTGCCCGCCGGCGACATCCTCCCCACCGCGCTGATCACCGCACTGGCCGGCGCCTCGGCCATCGCGTTCCTGCACTTCGTCAGGCTGGTCGAGGAACTGCGTCGCACCCAGCGCGAGCTCGCCCGGACAGTCGTGGAACGCGAACGCCTCCGCTTCGCCCAGGACCTGCACGACCTGCTCGGCCACACTTTGTCGCTGATCGTGGTGAAAGCCGAAGTCGTCCGCCGGCTCACGGTGATCGACCCCCAGCGCGCCGCCGCCGAGGCCGCCGACATCGAAGGCATCGGCCGCACCGCCCTCACCGAGGTCCGCGAAGCCGTCACCGGATACCGCGGTCACGACTTCAGCCGCGAGCTCACCAACGCCCGTACCGTCCTGGCCGACGTCGGCATCGACGTCACCGTGACCGAGAACGGACACCCCCTCGGCGCCCAGGCCGACGACACCTTCCGCTGGGTGCTCCGCGAAGCAGTGACGAACCTCCTGCGCCACAGCCAGGCCACCCGCTGCGCCATCACGGTCAGCACGGACACGAGCCGATCCGAACTGATCATCAGCGACAACGGCGTCGGCGGCGAGCCCCGGCCGGGCACCGGCCTGCGCGGGCTCACCGAGCGCCTCGAACAGACCGGCGGCACACTGCAGCTCGGCGCCGCACCGGGCGGCGGTCTGCAACTCACCGCCCGCATCCCCGCCGACCGGACGGCCGCGGTGACCGGATGATCCGGCTGCTGCTCGCCGAGGACCAGGGCATGATGCGCAGCGCCCTCGCCCTCCTGCTCAACCTCGAACCCGACATCGAAGTGGTCGCCGAGACCGGCACGACCGCCGAGGCCCTCGACGCCGCCCTGCGCGTGCGCCCCGACGTGGCCCTGCTCGACATAGAGATGCCCGACGGCAGCGGCCTCGACACCGCGGCGGCGCTGCGCGACGAACTGCCCGATTGCCGGGTGCTGATCCTCACCACCTTCGGCCGGCCCGGCTACCTGCGCCGGGCCATGGAAGCCGGCGCGACCGGCTTCCTGGTCAAGGACGGCCCGGTCGAGGAGCTGGCCGCAGCCGTCCGCCGGGTCCTGACGGGCGAACGGGTCATCGACCCGGCGCTGGCGGCGGCGGCCCTGTCAGCCGGGCCCAACCCGCTCAGCGACCGCGAGCGGGACGTCCTGCACGCCGCAGTGGACGGCGCCACGGTCGCGGACATCGCCGGGCGCCTGCATCTGTCGGAGAGCACGGTCCGCAACTATCTGTCCGCCGCGATCGGCAAGACCGGCACCCGCAACCGGATCGAGGCGGCGCACCGCGCCAGATCGAACGGCTGGATCTGACGAGATTGGTCTCAGTTCTCAGTAGCCGACCCGGAAGGTGGCGTCCTGCCTGTCGGTGGCCGACGCGATGGGATCGATCCGCAGCACGTTGTTCGCGTGGCGCAGATAGCGGTCGGGGAAGTTGTACGACCGGAACGACGCCCAGGAGGCGTCGGCCAGCCCGGCCACCTGGGTGAAGGTCGCGTCCGCGCGGAACGTGGCCGTGCCGTCGCCGGCCGCCAGCACCAGGGCGTAGCCGGCGTGCCGCAGATACATCGACGGGAAGTTGACCGACCGGAACGAGACGCCGGCCGGGTCGGCCAGCCCCGGGACCAAAGTCCAGAGCTGATCCTGGTACGGGTCGAAGGGGTACACGTCGATGCGGGCCACGTTGTTCGCGTGCCGCACGTAGCGGTCCGGGAAGTTGTACGACTTGAGGCGGCGCCACGACGGCGTACCGAAATGGGAGGTCAGCCCGGAGAGCTCGGCCGCCGTGATCGGCGTGATGCCCAGGTGTTTGGAGTTGAGCGGCTGCGTGTACGAGCGGTCGTTCAGCAGGCTCCAGGAGCCTCCCGGAATGCTGGTCGACTGCCAGCAGAAGAACCGGCCGTTGGGGCTCCAGGTGTCACCCCACATGTGCCAGGTGTTCGCCGTGTTGGACTTGACGATCTGCGGCGCCTCGACGCCCCGGCCGGGTGTGATCGCGCCGGTGTGGACGCTGAAGCTGCCCGGGTTGAACGAGCTCGACCGGGTGCCCAGCAGCGTGCTGTTGGTGTTGTTCTTGTAGTACATGTAATTCACCCCGCCGACCGTCGCGAAGGTGCCGTCGATCGCGTCGTAACCGGGGTCGAAGAACACCTGCCCGCTCGTGGCGGTGACAAAATCGGCGGTGTAGCTGACCATCAGGACGTTGTGCCCGCCGACCACGGCCGAGTAGACGACCGCGTACTGCCCGCGGCCCGGATCCCACACCGCTTCGGGCGCCCACGCGTGGGTGGCCAGGTTGTGCACCTTGAGGAGGCGGTAGTTGCGGAACGTCCGGAGGTCGGCCGAGTCCCAGACGTGCAGATACTGACTCTGGTACGCCCAGTCGGTGCCGTTGAGGTCGGTCGCCAGCACGGCGAACGTGCCGTCCTGCTTGCGCAGGATGAAGGGATCGCGCAGGCCGCCGCTGCCCAGGGCCGGGTCGGCCACCGGGTTGTTCTGGTTGAGCGGTGTCCAGTTGAGCCCGTCGGAGCTGACCGCCAGGTGCAGGTTATAGCTGGCCGCGGCCATCGTCGGCGACTCGGTGAAGTAGGCCATGGCGTAGCCGGTGTAGGTCGCGGCCAAGGCGGGGGCCGGCCGCACGAAGGCACCGAGGACGGCGGCGCCCAGGATCGTCCGGCGTCTCATCGCGCGATCGCCGTCCCGTGCCGGCACCCGGGGCAGGCGACCGAGGTCAGCCCGGTCCACGTGTTCAGGTCGCTGCTGGTCGCGGTGTAAATGCCGCCGCCGGTGCTGTACCGGTCGACGTAGATGCGCCAGCCGCCGTTGTCCAGGCGGACGAGCGACGGACCCTCGTACCCGGAACTCCACAGCCGTCCCCGGTTGACCCAGCCCTCGGTGAGGTTGGCCGTGGTCGTCCAGTGCTCGATGTATTTGCCCGTCTCGTCCTTGGTGAACGCGTGCCAGGTGCTGCCGGACTTCACCACCGAGGTGTCGATGTGATTGGTGCCGAGGCCCCACATCCGGGCCGGCCCGCTCCAGGAGCTCAGTGCCGAGTTCTGAGCCGTGTAGACGTACGGCCGGAAGCAGTCGGCGCAGGTCGTCGCGGCCACACTGGCGATGATGCGGACGGTGTTGCCCTCGACGTAGAACTCCGGCGCCCAGGTGAAGCGGGTGTTGGCGATGCCCGACGGCACGCTGGCCACGTTCGTCCAGGTGGTCAGATTCGTGCTGCTCGCGACGTTGAAGTACGTCGAGTTGGTCGTCCAGGACTGCACGGTGTACGCGATGTAGTAGCGCCCGTTGTACTTCAGGATGCTCGGGTCACGCAGGACACCGGTCGGGCCGTGGAAGTTGGTGTCGGCCAGCACGCTGTAGCTCGTGCCGCCGTTGGTCGACTGGTAAAGCCACAGTTCCTCGTCGGCCTGGGCGTCGCCCTTGAACGTGGCGTAGACCAGCGTGGTGGCCCCGAGAGCCGGGGCCGGGACGGTGAGAACGGTCGCCAGTGCGAGGAGGGCGGCCAGACAGCTATTGATGATCTTCATTGCGCTCCCTTCGTGGTGAACGTTAACATCGGGGTACGAAAAAGAGGAAGGGGCGCACCCCTTCCTCATTGCTCAGACCGTGGTGGCCGGCTCCTCGCCCGGACCCGGCTCCGGTGGCACGTCCGGCTCGGGCTCGGGCGGGTCGTCGCTGAGTTGCTCGCGGACATAGACGTAGACCACCGAGATCAGCGCGGCCACCGGCACGGCCAGCAGGCTGCCGATGATGCCGGCCAGGCCGCCGCCGAGGGTCACCGCGAGCAGCACGACCGCCGCGTGCAGACCCAGGCCGCGGCTCTGCACCATGGGCTGGAAGACGTTGCCCTCCAGTTGCTGTACCAGAATGATGATGCCGAGCACGATCAGCGCGTCGACCCAGCCCTCCGACACGAGCGCGATCAGCACGGCCACAAATCCGGCGAAGAGCGCGCCGACGATCGGGATGAAGGCCGTGATGAAGGTGAGCACGGCCAGCGGCAGCACCAGCGGCACGCCGACGATCCACAGGCCCAGGCCGATGAAGACCGCGTCGAGCAGGCCGACGAACGCCTGCGACCGGACGAAGGCGCCCAGCGTGTCCCAGCCCCGCGCGGCCACGGCCGGGACGTCCTCGGCGAGCCGGCCGGGCAGCTGGCGCGACAGCCACGGCAGGAAACGCGGGCCGTCCTTGAGGAAGAAGAACATCAGGAACAGCGCCAGCACCGTGGTGATCAAGCCGTTGACCACCGTGTTGACGCCGGTCAGGGTGTAGTTGACGATGTTGCCGGCGCTGGCCTGGATGCGGTCCACGGCCGAGTCGAAGGCGCCGGTGAGGTCGTCGTCACCGAAGTTCAGCGGCGGGCCGGACGCCCACTCGCGCGCGCTCTGGATGCCGTCGACCACCTTGTCGGCCAGCTCGCCGGACTGCGACGCCACCGGCACCGCGATCACGACGATGATGCCCGCCATCACGGCCAGGAACAACACGGTGACCACCCCGGCGGCCAGCGCGGGCTTCCAGTGCCAGCGATAGCGCAGGAACCGGGCGATCGGCCAGGTCAGCGTGGTCAGCAGCAGCGCCACCACGATCGGCCAGATGATCGACCAGGCCCGGCCCATCAGCCACAACACGACGTACGCCATGAGCAGGACGAGCAGCGTCTGCGCCGAGAGTAAGGCCGAGGTCCGTAACGCGGACCGCGCCTTGTCGGGGTTGAGCTTGGCAGGCATGCCGCTCACCTTAGAGAGCACCGCGCTCATCCGCTGGGCTACTCCCCCGCGATCACGCGATCATTTTGTCCCCGGACAAGAATGGGGCCCATGCCGTACGGGGTTCTGGGTCCGACACTCGCCGGCCCGGCCACCGCGGCGGGTGGGGCCCGGCTGCGCGCCCTGCTCGCCCGGCTGCTGCTCGACGCGGGCCGCGTGGTGCCCCTGCCCCGGCTCATCGACGATCTCTACGGTGACGAGCCGCCCGCCGGAGCCGTCAACGCGGTGCAGTCCAACGTCTCCCGCCTGCGGCGCGACATTCCCATCACGTACGACGGCTCGGGGTACCGGCTCGAGGCCGAACCCGACGAGGTGGACGTCCACCGCTTCACACGACTGGCCCACGCCGGCCGGGACGCCCTGCGGGCGGGCGATTTCGCCACCGCGAGCTCGACGCTGACCGACGCCCTCGCGCTCTGGCGTGGTGAGGCCCTGGCCGACGTACGATCGGCGCCCTTCGCCGCGGCGGCGGCCGACCGCCTCGAGGAGCGGCGGTGCCAGGCCGTCGAGGACCGGATCGAGGCCGAGCTGCACCTGCGGCCGTCAGCCGACGCGGCCGGCGAGTTGCGATCCCTGCTCGCCTCGTCGCCGTTGCGCGAGCACACCTGGGCCCTGCTGATGCGCTCGCTGGCCGCCGGTGGGCGCCCGGCCGAGGCACTGGCCGTGTTCCAGGAGGCTCGGCGGGTGCTGGCCGACGAACTGGGCGCGGACCCGTCGGCCGAGCTCAGCGCGGTGCACACCGCCGTCCTGCGCGGGGACACCGGGTCCACCGGCCTCCGTCTGCCGGCTCAGCTGACCAGCTTCGTGGGGCGGGAGGAGGAGCTGGCCCGAGCCGGGGAGGCGCTGCGGTCGGCCCGGCTGGTGACTCTGCTCGGGCCGGGCGGGGCCGGTAAGACGCGGTTGTCGCTGGAGGTGGCGGCTCGGCAGCCGGGCGACGCCGTCCTGGTCGAGCTGGCCGCCACCGGGCCGCAGGACGTGGCGCGGGCCGTGCTGGACGCGCTCGGCCTGCGCGGCACGGGATTGCGCGACCGCGGCGCCGGGCCGGAGACGGTCGACCGGCTGCTGGCCGCACTGTCCACCCGGGAGCTGTTGCTAGTGCTCGACAACTGTGAGCACGTCATCGAGGCGGCGGCGACGCTGACCGGCCGGCTGCTCGCCGCCTGCCCGGGGTTGCGGGTGCTGGCCACGAGCCGGGAGCCGCTGGGCGTCACCGGTGAGGTGCGGATGCCGGTCACGGGTCTCCCGGTCGAGGCCGGCGTGCGGTTGTTCACCGAGCGGGGCGCGGCCGCGGCCGGCTTCGCCCTCACGTCGCAGGACGAGGACGCGGTGCGCCGCATCGTTCGTACGCTGGACGGGTTGCCCTTGGCCCTGGAACTGGCCGCGGCCCGGTTGCCGGTGCTGCCGGTCGACGAGCTCGCCCGCCGCATGGACGACCGGTTCCGGGTGCTGTCGCGGGGCAGCAGCACGGCCGCGTCGCGGCACCGGACGCTGCAGGCGCTGGTGGCGTGGAGCTGGGATCTGCTCACCCCGCCGGAACGACTGCTGGCGCAGCGTTTCACGGTCTTCAACGGTGGCGGCGGGCTCGACGCCGTCGAGCAGGTGTGCGGGCTCGGCGACGACACCCTGGACGTGCTCGACGGCCTGGTCAGCAAGTCCCTGATCGAGCGGGACGGCGCGCGCTACCGGATGCTGTCGACGATCCGGGCCTTCTGCGCCGGCCAGGGCCCGGCCCCGATCGCCGAGCACGCCGCCTACTTCCTCGCGCTGGCCCGCACCGCGGACGCCCACCTGCGGGGCCCGGACCAGCTGGCCTGGCTCGACCGGCTGGACGCCGACCGGGACAACCTGCACGCGGCGATCCGGCACGGTCCCGACGAGATCGCCCTGCGTCTGGTGGCGGCGCTGTCGTTCTACTGGTGGCTGCGCGGCGCCCGCGGCGAGGCGTCGGCTCTGGCCCGCGAGCTGCTCGACCGGGTCGGCCCGGTGGCGCCGCCCGGGCTCGTCGAGGAACACGTGCTGTGCAAGCTGAACGCCGGGCTGTCCGGCCCGTTCCAGCCCCACCCGGCCCGCTATCTGGAGACCCTGGACGATCCACCCACCCAGCCGTTCCTGCTTTACCTGTCGGCCTTCGCGGCCGGACCACCGACGGCGTCGTACGACGACATGGTCGAGCTGCAGGACAGCGTGCGCGCCCGGCTGAGCAACTCACCGTGGAGCGTGTCGCTGGCGTCGGTCGGCAGCGGCTGGATCGCCGTGTTCCGCGGGGATCACGAGTGGGCCGGCCGCGAGTTCGCCCGGGCCCTGGTGGGATTCCAGGCGCTGGGCGAGCGCTGGGGCACGATGCTGGCGCAGTCCGGCCTGGCCGAGCTGGCCGTCGCGCGCGGCGAGCACGAGGCGGCCCGCGCCCCGATGGACGAGGCACTGCGGCTGGCCGCCGAGCTGCGCTCGCAGGTCGACCTGGCCGAGATGCTGCGGTCCCGGGCCGACGCCCGCCTGCTCACCGACGACCCGGCCGGTGCCGCCGCCGACTACGCCGAGTCGATGTCGCTGGCCACGGCTTGCGGCGCCCCCGAGGTGGTCGCGTCGTCCCGCCTGGGCCAGGCCCGCCTGGCGCTGCAGCACGGCGACCATGCCACCGCGCGCGCCCTGGCCCGGACCGCCCTGGCCGAGTGCCCCACCGGTTGGTACACCGCCGACGGCGTCCGCCAGACCATCATGCTCACCCTGGGCCGGGCCGCCGAAGCCGCCGCCGACCCGGCCGAGGCCGCCCACTGGTACCGCCAGGTGACCCCCGGCGCCGCCGGCCCCGACGGCGCCAACATCGCCGCCGAAGCCGCCTCGGCCCTGGCCGCCCTGGAGAACCCGAACTAGTTCGCAGCCACCGCCTCCAGTGGCGTCCTGACAAGCGGACGACCGACTCGTTCGGGGTAGTCCGACCCGGGAACGCGCCGCGATGAACGACCACCATGGCCGGCCCCGGCGACCTATGGGCCGCCTGCGGGTCGTCCGGCAGGGTGTCGATGTCGCCGTCACCAGGCGACCCGACTCACGCCGCGACAGGAAGTTGAATCATGCGAGCCGTCATCCCGCGACTTGTGGCCGCCGCGCTCATGGTTACCGGCCTGGCCGTTCCCGCCGGACCAGCGCACGCCGCCCCGCAGGCAATCCTGATCACCGAGGCGATCCCCTCGACGCCTGTCACCGAGGACGACCAGCTCTTCTTCGACAAAGCGTTCTCGTTCAACACGCCGGACGGGAAAGGGGTCATCGCCGGCACGCTGGACGGACTGGGTGAGGTCGGGGTCGACGATCAGATCCTCGTCAAGGTCACCCGCCCGGACGGCACGGAGAACACTTTCCTCAAGAACTACGAGTTCCAGCCTCCGTCAGCGCCGATCGACATCAGTCACCTGCTCGCGCCGGGCGTCAACACCGTCCGCATCGGTCTGCAGGACACGTTCGGTGTCTCGTACGGATCGACCGCTCTTTGGCTGGTCGGCGGCTCCGATCAGGGCACGGGTGTGAGCACAGTGCTGTCGCCGGACTACAAAGTGGTCCGCTGGTTCATGCCGTTGCAGGACGCCAGTGACCTCACCTTCACCAAGTGCGTGAAGCGCCTGACGAAGGCCGGAGTCCGCCTGATCGGAGTCGGACCGACCTGTGCCTTCCTTCTCAACACCGGCAATCCGGAGCCGGCCCGGGCGATGACCGCCGGCAACTGGCAGAAACTGATCAAGAAGCGCGAGTACCGGGGTCTTCTGGGGCTGCCCTCGTACAAGGTCACCTGCAGCTCCGGCGGCACCGTGACGGCGACCGAGAAGCAGGGCGAGCCCTACGTCAATTTCGGGTACACCCCGACCCCGGGTCACAAGCCGGCGCTGTACATCCCGGCCGATCCCTACGTCAACGACCCGGATTACGCGTCCAGGACCCCCACCGTCACCACCGCAGCCGACAAGCGATCGGTGCACGTGACACTCCGGGCCGGCGCGCGACTCAACCTGGCCGAACGCGGACCCGGCTACCTCGCGACGGGATACGACGCACCGTACATCTGGACCACGCTGCACGCGCGGATCGGATGCGACGGCCACACCTCCGCCACCCTGGTGTTCTCCGACTTCCCGAGTACAGCGGTGTACCAGGACGGTGTGCGGGCCCTGCGCAGGCCGCAGAACGCCGACTTCACCGGCTTCCTGACGAGCGGCGGCCATATCCCGTCCGGCCCGAACTCCGACAAGCTCCGGTCGAACTGCTTCGTCTTCGCCTTCCCCGGCGCCGACACCGAGCCGATTCCGGCCAAGCCCACCAAGGGCGACTGCGCGAGAGGCCGCCGCGACGGATTCCTGCCCGCCTGACCGGCCCGATGCGGTGAGCGCCCAGCTCCGGCGCTCACCGCGTAGCCGTTCGGCCGAGACCAAAGCGGTCGCTGCGGCGTTGATCCCCGGGGGCTCGACCGGGCCGCCGCCCGCTCGTCGAAGGAGCACACAGTGCGGTCCCTTGTTCCCCGTACGCTCAGTGGTCTGATCGCCGCCGGTGCCGGCCTCAGTGTTGCCGCCCCGCCCGCGGCCGCCGCCGACACCACGAAGTTCCGGCTGGCCGCCGGCAGTGCCGTCGCGAACGGGACGTACGAATACCGGACGAGCCTGCAGCAGGTCGAACCACCCTTCCGGATCACCGGCACGCTGATCGGGCGTGACCGGTTCCGGTGCGCCGTCGTCCAGGTCGCTCGAAGCGGTCCCGCCGACGGCCTGGAGTGGCGCACGTTCGGGCGGCACTGCGGCCCCGGCGCCACCCGTTTCCGGGTCGAGGCCTCCTATCTGTTCCGGGGCGTCAAGCCCTCGGTGCGGCTCTGCGCCGGCCGCAACCCGGCCCAGGCCGAACAGGGCCGCCAGTGCGACGTGTACCAGCCGCCGGCCGAACGCTGATCCAGGAAACTTCCGGAGCCGATGTCGGACCGGGCGGCCGCCCTCGGGCCTCGACCCGAACGCGCTCGACGAGTGGAACCGCCGGACGATGCGCATGCCGGCCACCGTGATCTCCTCGACGCTGACCGGCACCCTCGGCTGGCCGGACGCGACCATCCTGCGGGGCGACGCCGTGGAGATCGTCACCCGGCTCAAGCAGGAGTCGGACGTGCCGCTGCGCTCGCAGGCCAGCCTGTCGCTCAACTGGGCCCTGATGGCCGCCGGCCTGGTCGACCGCCTCCAGGTGACCATCTTCCCGGTCGTCTCGGGCCGCACCGGCACCAGCCCGATCCTGGGCGGTGCCGGCGACTTCGACCTCGAGCTGCTGGAGCAGCGGACACTCGAGGGCCGCACCCAGGAGCTCGTCTACCGCCCCACGGTCCACCGGTAGCGCACCCGGGTCAGCTCCGGTCACCGCTCTCGTCAGCGGCTCGTGCGTGGCTCGTCAGCGGGGCCCAGCAACCTCGCGGCATGACTGACATCGCCATCGCGGCCGAGGGGCTGCGGAAAACCTACCGAGGGGTGGCCGCGCTCGACGGGTTCCGGCTCAGCGTTGCCGCCGGGACCGTGTGCGGGCTGCTCGGGCCGAACGGTGCGGGCAAGACCACGGCCGTCCGGATCCTGGCCACCCTGCTGAGCTTCGACGACGGCCACGCGACGGTGGCGGGCGCCGACGTCGCGGGCCGGCCCGATCTCGTACGGGAACGCATTGCTCTCACCGGGCAGTATTCCGCCGTGGACGGCTCGCTGACCGGGCGCCAGAATCTCGTGCTGTTCGGCCGTCTGCATCATCTCGGCCACCGGGCCGCCCGGGCCCGCGCCGACGAACTGCTCGAGCAGTTCGACCTGACCGATGCGGCCAACCGGTCCGCCACCGAATACTCCGGGGGCATGCAGCGCCGCCTAGATCTGGCCGCCAGCCTCATCCGCGCACCGCAGGTGCTCTTCCTGGACGAGCCGACCACCGGACTCGACCCGCGCAGCCGGAATCAGGTCTGGGACACCGTACGCAAGCTTGTCGCCGACGGCACCACGGTGCTCCTGACCACGCAGTATCTCGACGAGGCGGACCAGCTGGCCGACCGCGTGTGCGTGGTCGACACCGGGCGCGTGGTCGCCGAGGGCACCCCGGACGAGCTCAAGGCGGCCATCGGGGCCGACCGTCTCGAGGTCGTCATCCGCGAGCACGACCGGCTGCCCGACGCGGTCGCTCTCCTGGAGCGCATCGGCCCGGTCGAGGCCGACCCCGACACCCGCCGGCTGCGGGTGGCCGTCACCGACCGGGTGGCGGCGCTCGTCCGGGCCGCGCAGGCCCTGCGGGACGCGGCGATCACCGTCGACGACCTCGGCGTCCGCCGTCCCACGCTCGACGAAGCCTTCTTGAGCCTGACCGGCCACCGCACCGAGGAGACCCGATGACCACCGCCACCACCGCCATCGCCGACGGCTGGGTGATGACCGGCCGCTATCTGCGGCACGTCGTCCGCGAGCCCGAGCAGATCGTCATCTACTTCTCCCTGCCCATCATGTTCGTCCTGGTCTTCGGCTACGTGTTCGGCAGCGGCATGGCCGTCGGCGGTGACAGTTACCGCGAGTTCCTGCTTCCCGGCGTCTTCGTCATGACCCAGCTGTACGGGCTGGGCGCCACCGCCACGGCCATCTCGCTCGATATCGGCCGCGGTGTGGTCGACCGCTTCCGGTCGATGCCCACGGCGCGCTCGGCCCTGATGGTCGGCCGCAGCACCGCCGACCTGACCCGGGCCCTCCTCGAGATGGCGGTCCTGGTCATCTGCGGCCTTTTGGTCGGCTGGCAGTGGCATCGTGGCGCCGGGCTCGCGCTGGGCGCCATCGGCCTGATCCTGCTGCTGCGGCTCGCGCTGACCTGGGTCGGCATCTTCCTGGGCAGCGTCGTCAAGAACCCGGACACGGTCAGCCTGATCGTCTTCCCGCTGGCGTTCCCGCTGACCGCGCTGTCCAACGTCTTCGTCCCGCCCGACCAGATGCCGGCCTGGCTGGGCGCGGTCGCCGCCTGGAACCCGATCTCGGCCACCGTGGCCGCCGCCCGCGAACTCTTCGGCAACCCGGTGACGGGCGGTGGTTCGTGGGCGGCCGAGCACGCCCTCGCGCTCGCCGTGGCGTGGCCGCTGCTGTTACTGGCCGTCTTCGCGCCGCTCGCGGTGCGTCGCTATCGGCTGCTGGGGCGGTGAGCGGGCTCAGCTGTCGCGGCGCATCTGCCAGGCGTCGCCGATAAGTTCTTGCAGCCGCGCACCGGTTACCTCGGGTAGCCGCAGCATCACCAAAGGCAGGCCGTCGTACGCGGGAACGGTGAAGAACAGCTCTGGTTCACCGAGGACCAGAGCCTGTTTCTCGGCCTCGTCACCGACGTAGAGAACCGCGATGTCGGTGCGGATGACCCGCGGCTTACCCGGCTCACGCTGCGGATACGACCAGATGAAGCCCCGGTTGAGCACGCGGAAGTCGAATCCCTCGCTGTCGATCTCGACCACGTCGGCCAGGGCGAGAGCCAATCGGCGTACGGCGTCGGCGTCAGCCACCTCGAACCTTTCGCGGGTGTTGGGTCGGCGACTGATGCTATGACACCCGAGCGAGCACCGAGACTCTGTGCGTAGGATGCGGCGGCACGGTACGAAACAGCAGGGGAACCGAGGAGCACGATGCCGCTAACTCCAGCCGACGTTCACAACGTGGCGTTCAAGAAGCCGGCGATCGGCAAGCGCGGGTACGACGAGGAGGACGTCGACGCGTTCCTGGACGAGGTCGAGCAGGAACTCCTCCGCCTCCTCGAAGAGAACCGCGCTCTGCACGACCAGGCTCAGCGGCCCGGCCCGAGCGGCCCCGCCGCCGGTGGGCCCAGCAACCGGGCGATGGAGGCCGAGCTCAACGACCTGACGGCCCAGCTCGGCCGGCTCCAGGAGGCGCGCGCCCGCGCCGAGCAGAACGCCCGCAGCATGCAGACCCAGCTCGAGCGGGCCCGGCGCGAGACGCCGGCCGGTCCGCCGCCGTCGGCCGGTGACGGGCCCGACTCGCCGGTGCTGATGATGGCCAAGCGCACCGCCGACGACCACATGCGCGACGCGCGCAACGAGGCCGACTCGTTGATCGGCGGGGCCCAGTCGGAGTCCGACAAGATCACCAGCGACGCTCAGCTGACCGCCGGCACGATCGAGAGCGACGCCCGGCGCAAGCACACCGAGGCGATGAACGGCCTGGTCGACAAGCGGGCCCAGCTCCTCGACGAGATCGACAAGCTGGGCCGGCTGGCCCAGACCTATCAGCAGGCCCTGGGTGACCACGTCCAGCGGCAGCTGCAGGAGCTCGACAGCGCCTCGGGCCGCGACCTCGACTGACCTCATGCGCGCCGTGGCCGGCGCACCCGGCCGGCCACGGTAGATTCGCCCGATGAAGACGGTCAGCCGCCGGCTCGCGCTGTGGCGGGCGGATCTCGAGGCCGGGGTGTGCGCGGCGCCCGAGGAGGCTGCCGAGGCGCTGCACGAGCACGACACGGTCATCGTGGTGCTCGACAACCGGCAGACGTTCGAGTGCGTGCTCGAGCAGGACGTCGAGTGGCAGCTCACCGGTCTCAGCTGGCCGATCGGCTATCGGCCGGGGGTGCTGGTCACCGTCACCTGGCATCCCGGCCGGGGTGACTTCGTGATCCGGCCCGAGCCGCTGGACGAGCCGTTGCGCGTCGACGGGGTGGACTACTTCTATGCGTACGATCCCAAGGTCGTCACCCGCGACTACGAGCCGGACAAGTCGAACCGGGCGAAGGTCCTGCACACCGTACGGAAAATGGGCCGGGTCTTCGAGGACGGCAGCGCCGTGCTGAGCGAGGATCTGCTGAGCAGGCGATCGGGTCTGGGCCGGGGCGCCAAGGCGGCGTTCCTGCTGCGCAACGCGGTCGACCAGCTCATCCGCGAGGGCTTCCTGACCCGGGTCACCGGCAGCGTCGACCCGGCCGGCCATCCGTCCTACCCGGCGGTCGAGGGCGAGGCCCTGACCGAGATGGTGTTCTACGCCCCGATGGTCGAGCCCATCCCGTTCGAGTCCCATCGCGGCGACCACTGGGTCAGCGGCTTCATCCGCAAGCTGCCCCGGGGCGCGCAGCCGTCCGAGAAGCAGATGGCGCTCTATCGCGAAGCCGTCGAGAACGAGGGCATCGGCCCGCTGGCGCCCGGCTACACCTTCGTCAAGAAGCACCACCGCAACGGGTGAGCGCGGATCGGCACCGGGGGGCCGATAGATTGGCGCTCATGGTGCAGGACGTGGCAGCCCGGATGGCCGAGGCCGCGCAGAGCTGGCTGGAGCGGCTGACCGACGACCAGCGAGCCGTCGCCGTCGGCCCCGGGCCGTCCGCCGGCGCGACCGACGACGAGCGCCGGCGCTGGTTCTACACCCCGACCGACCACGGTGGCCTGACGTTCCACGAGCAACGCCCGGCGCAGCAGCAGGCCGCGATGCGGCTGGTGGCCTCGGGATTGTCCCGCCCCGGCTTCGTCACGGTGGCCACCACCATCGGCCTGGAGAACGTGCTCGACCACACCGAGGGCTTCGTGACCCGCTTCGACCGCGAGCGGGGTCGCGACCCGGGCCTGTATTACCTGCGGGTCTTCGGCACTCCGGGCGACCGCGGCATGTGGGGCTGGCGTTTCGGCGGCCACCACGTGTCGCTCAACAACCTGGTCGTGGACGGCGAGCTGGTCTCGACGACACCGTGCTTCATGGGTGCGGATCCGGCCGTCTCCGAGTTGCTGGGCGGCGCGGTCAACCGGCCGTTGGCCCGGGTGGAGGATCTGGCCCGCGACCTCGTCCGGTCCCTTGCGCCCGACCTGGCCCGGCGCGCGATCCTCTCCCCCAAGGCTCCGTCCGACGTCGTGACCGGCAACCGGACGAGCATCGCCGAGGGTGACCGGGTGATCCCGCTGGCCGGTGTCTGGCGCGACGAGCGGTTCCCCGACCCGGCCGAGTGGGCCAAGCTGCAGGCGGCGAGCGACGCGATCGACGCGGCCGCCGGATTTCAGGAGGGTGAGCACCAGTCGCTCGAGTACACCGCGCGGCCGAAGGGCGTTCCCGGCGCCGACCTGCCGGTCGCGCAGCGTGCGGTGTTACGGTCGCTTTTGAGTACGTATTTCGGGCGGGTGCCGGAGTCGGTCTCCCCGATGGCGAGGTATGACGATGCCGCGCTCGACGCCGTGCATGTCGCGTGGGCGGGCTCGACCGAACCGGGCGCGCCGCACTACTACCGGGTGCAGGGTCCGCGCCTGCTGATCGAGTGGGACAACACCCAGCGCGACGCCAATCACGCGCATTCGGTCTGGCGCGACCCCGAGAACGACTTCGGCCTGGACGTCCTGGCCCAGCACCGCCGACACCACCACTAGGTCCCACCATCCCGATATGGGACATATAACCTAAACGGCGTGAAACAACGTCTAACAGATCTCGCGTGCGTTGCCCTTACCGCCCTGGTCGTGCCTACGTCCCTGATCGGCGGGGGTCCGGCTGCTGCCTCAGCCGCCCCGGCCGGCTCAAGTGCCTCAGCCGGCGCGGCCTCAGCGGTCGCGACATCGGCCCGCCGTGCGGTCGCCGCGCCGGCCGCCGATCAGCTGTGGGAAAGCGTGTCGGTCACCGGCTCGGGTGCGGCGTTCGGAGTGCCGGACACGCTCGAGGCCAGCTTCGCGGTGGAGGTCAGCGCGCTCACGGTCGGCGAAGCCATGAAGCGGGCCACCGCGGCCGCCACTCGCATGCGCGACTCGCTCGTCCGCGGCGGCGTGGTCGCGGCCGATCTCCAGACGTCGAACGTCAGCGTGACCTCGACCCGCAAGGACGACGGCAGCATCACCGGCTACACCGTGAACCAGGGGCTCACCGCGAAGATCCGGAAGCTGTCGCGGGGCGGTGCGCTCATGTCCGCGGCCATCGCCGCCGGCGGCGACGCGGCCCGGCTCAACGGCGTGTCGTTCGGCATCGAGAACGACGCCGCGCTGCTCGCCGAAGCACGGAAGAAGGCGTTCGCCGACGCCCGCGCGAAGGCGGAACTGTATGCCCGCGAGGCGGGTCGCCCGCTCGGCCGGGTGGTCAAGGTGAGCGAGGCCAACCCCAGCTACTGGCCGGCGGCCGGCCAGGACCGCTACGCCTCGGCCGACTCGGTCCCGCTCGAGCCGGGCCGCCAGCGAGTGACCGTGACGGTCACGGTGGAGTGGGTGCTCGACCCCGCACCGGCGACCAAGCCCGGTGCGCCGCGCAGCTGACCACAACGCTGCCGGTCAGGCGGCCGGCTGAGCGCGGCGACCGGGCCGGGTGGGGCGTCAGTCGGGGAGCTGGGCTCGGCGGCGGGTGAGGTAGGCCTGTTCGGCGGGGTTGCCGGTGAGGGCGATGGCCCGGTCGTACGCCGCTCGGGCGTCGGCGGCGCGGTCCAGGCGCCTCAGCAGGTCGGCCCGGGTGGCGTGGAAGGGGTGGTAGTCGGTCAGGAGGCCGGCCAGTCGGTCGATCTCGGTCAGGCCGGCTGCGGGGCCGTCGACTTCGGCGAGCGCCACCGCGCGGTTCAGGCGGACGACCGGTGAGGGATCCAGGCGCGCCAGCGAGCTGTAGAGGGTGACGATCGTGGACCACTTGGTGTCGCGGGCGGTGCGGGCTTCGGCATGGACCGCGTTGATCGCGGCCTGGAGCTGGTAGCGCCCGGGTGAGTCCCCGCCGGCCGCCACCGCCTGGATCCGCTCGCGCACCAGCGCGTTGCCCTCGGCGATGAGGTCCCGGTCCCAGGCGTCGCGGTCCTGCTCGGGCAGGGTCACGAGCTCTCCCGTGCCGGATATGCGGGCCGCCCGCCGGGCGTCGATGAAGAGCATCAGGGCCAGCAGGCCGGCTGTCTCACCGTCGTCCGGCAGCAGGGTCCGGAGCAGCCGGCCCAGGTGGATCGCCTGGTCGACGAGGTCGGCCCGGACCGGGTCGTCCCCCTCGCCGGCCAGATAGCCCTCGTTGAAGATGAGGTAGACGACCGCGAGGACACCGGCCAGCCGTTCGCGGATGTCGCCGGCCGAGGGCACCTGGTAGGGGATGTGGGCTGCTTGGATCTTCGCCTTGGCCCGGGTGATCCGGCGCGCCATCGTGGTCTCCCGCACCAGGAAGGCGCGGGCGATCTCGGCGACGGTCAGGCCACCGAGCAGGCGCAGGGTCAGGGCCACCCGGGCCTGGATGGCGAGCGCGGGGTGGCAGCAGGTGAAGACCAGCCGGAGCCGGTCGTCCTCGACCGGTCCGGTCGGCTCGGGCGGGGAATCGTCGAACACCATGCGGGCCGCCTGATGCTTGGCGTCGCGCTGTGACTCGCGACGGAGCCCATCGATCGCCTTGCGGTTCGCGGTGGTGGCGAGCCATCCGCCGGGATTCGGCGGTACGCCTTCGCGCGGCCACCGCTCGGCGGCCACCGCGAACGCCTCGGCCGTCGCCTCCTCGGCGACGTCGAGGTCGCGGAACCGGCGCGCGAGGTCGGCGACCAGCCGCGCCCACTCGTCGTGGTGGGCGCGGGTGATGGCCTGGTCGACGGCGGGATCGGTCAACGCTTGGGCACCCCGGGGCCGCGGAACCGGTGCACCTCCTGCGGCCAGTCGAGCACGGTCGCGAGCCGGCCGGCCCAGTAGCGCGCCGTCTCGTCGTCGGGCACGTCCACCACGGCGAACCCGCCCAGGTGCTCCTTGGTCTCGACGTACGGCCCGTCGGTGAAGACAGCCTTGCCGTCGACCGCCTCGACACTGCACACCGCGGTGGATCGGTCGAGCCCGCCGTTGCTGAAGATCAGGACGTCCTGAGCGATCATCTCGTCGATCACGACCCGGGCGGCCGTGGCCTTCTCACCCAGCTGCTCCGGCGTGTGCTCGGCCACCCACTCGTCGTTGAAGGTGATCAGGTACTCCGTCATGGTCGTCTCCTCCTGGTCCGGGCGAGGGCCCCCGCCGGCTCGGATCCGGCGGCCCCACACCAGTTCCACGAACGGCACCACCCCGATACGACAGCATCGCGAAAAACTCGTCGCCCCCGGCCGAAACGAGCGACGCCGGTCACGGCCGGTGAGCGGCGACCTCGTCCTCGCTGCGCAGGATGCAGAACTCGTTGCCCTCGGGGTCGGCCAGGACCACCCAGCCTGTCCCGTCGGGGTTGCGGCGGTCGGCCACGACGGTGGCACCCAGCCCGGTCAGCCGGCTGAGCTCGGCGTCGCGGGTACCTTCGGCCGGCCGCAGGTCGAGATGGATCCGGTTCTTGATCTGCTTGGCGTCGGGAACCTCGATGAAGAGCAGACGATGACGGCGGTCGCGGGAGTAGATCATGCACTCCTCGTGGCCGGGGTCGTCGGGGTCTTCGGCGTAGTCGAGAACGGTCTGCCACCAGCGCGACATGGTGTAGGCGTCAACGCTGTCCACCGTGGTGTGGGACACGTAGGAAGTCACCGCCGGATCATCCCAGAACCGCCGCGTGCGGGCAGCCCGGCGAGCTAACGGACCGATCGGCGACCCTTGAGGAAGCCCATGACGATCGAGACGGCCAGGGCGATCAGGCCGATGATGACGAGCCACTTGACGGCCTTGAGGACCAGGCCGAGAACGATCAGAACGATGGCGATGACGGCCAGGGCCACCAGTAGCGAGCGCATGGGTTTTCTCCTGTCGTAGACGACGGCTATGCCCCGGATGGGCCCGCGCGAATCAGGCAGCGCCGGGCCGCTTGGCCAGGGCGATGGCGTACGCCTCGTCGCGCACCTCGGGCTCGGGGTGGCCGCGCAGCGTGAGCAGCAGTTCGGAGCCGCTGTCACTGAGCAGCGCCACGGCGAACAGTCCGCCGGCCAGGTCACCCCGGGCGGCCAGGCGACGGACGGTGACCTGGTCGTCGAAGGGAAGACGCTCGCGGATACGGTCGGCCACGCGCACGGCGAGCACCGGGCGACCGGCGCACAGGTCGGCCAGCTCGTCCAGGTTGTCCAGGCGGCCCAGTCCGAGCAGCATGACGGCGGCAACCGGCCGGCCGGACGGCTGGGCAGCCAGCCACCGGGCCGAGGCGACCAGCGCCGACCGGTCGACCGCGGCCGGCACCGAACGCGACCACGCCGCCACCGCGGCCGCCAGCGTGTCCAGCCGCCGCCGGACGAGCTCCGGGACGCCCTCGCGGCCGAGTTCCGGGCCAGTCCCACGGCCCGACTCCGAGCCGGCCCCACGGTCCAACAGGCTGGTCAGCACCCTGGTCAACCCGATCGGCGCCAGCGCGCGCAGCAATCCGGTCGCCGCGACCGGCGTCAGGTCTTCGCCGAGCTCGGTGAAACGGCTCGCGACCAGATCCTCGGCCGCCACCCAGGGCAGCCAGTGCGGCAGCGCCGCGAACGCGCCGAGCCGCACCCGGCGGTCGTCGCTGCGGCACGCCCGGGCGACCAGCTCGGCATATCGGGGCCGGTGGCGGCCGGAGATCTGGCCGGGCCGGGTCAGCAGGACGCCCTCGTGGGCTTCGGCCAGGATCGTCCAGGCGGCTCCGGTGTCGAGACGCCGCCGCGCTCCGGCCACGATCGCCGCCCGTACGTCCCGGGGGGTGTCCGGGGTCCGGAAGACCTCGAGCAGGGTGGCCATCACCTCGGCCGGCGCACAGCGGGCCAGCAGGCGGGCGGCCTCCTTGCGGCTGGTCACCTTGGCCGGCCCGGACAGTACGCCACCGAGCAGCGCCGGCAAGCGGTTGGGAAGCGCACGGGCGGCAGCGCGCCCGGCCGCGTGGAGGGCGACCCGCGCCCGATCGGAGCCCGCGTATTCCAGCAGGACCGACAGCGCCTCGTCGGGCCGGTCGGTCCACGGCAGGGCACTCAGCGCGGCCTCGGCGATCACCACGTCGGCGTCGTCGCGGTGGCGCAGCACCAGTTCCCGGCCCGCGCCGGGCACGATCGCGGCCGTCCGCAGGGCATCGGCCCGCGTCCAGGCGGGCAGCGCGGTGTCCCTGACGATCGAGGACAGCAGGGCGACGAAGGCCACCTGCTGGCGCGGCAGCCAGCGCTCGACGTGCCGCGGGCGGTCCGGAATCCACCGCGCGCCGGTCTCCAGCCACCGGCCACGCTGCGGACCCGCCAAGACGAGGTCGCTCGGCGGACCCGCGAGAACCTGGTCGCTCGGCGAACCCACGACGCCCTGCCCGTGCGGCGGGCCCGCGGAGACCCGGTCGTCCGACAGGCCCGCGAAGACCCGGTCGAGCAGGTCGGTCCGCGACGAGCTGATCGTCGTCCACACGATCGGCACGGTCACCGCCGTCAGGTCGGTCGCCAGCACCTCGGCGACACGCTGGGAACGGTGGCGGCGATCGGCCAGCCACAGCGTGATCGCCTGCTCACCGACGGCCGTGGCGATCGCCGCCCGTAGCATGTCCTGCAGTTCGGGGACCTCGTAGGCACCCCGGCCGAGCGCTCGCGTGAGAGACAACAGCGGCCCGGGGCGTCCCTGCTCGGCCGCGCTCGCGACCCACCCGCGCAGCCGGTCGAAGACCAGTGCCGGTGGTACGCCGTCGAAGCGGGGCAACGGCGGCACCGCGGACGCGCCGCTCACCCGGTCGATCGTGACCAGCGCCCACTCGCGCAGCGCCGGCTCGTCGACCTGGAAGCGGAGCGTGTCGGCGGCCAGCCCGGCCAGCGCCGCGAAGGTGGCCGGTGAGGCATCCCGGGCCCCGACCGCGGCCGTGGTGATCCTGGTGAGCCCGGGCGCGGCCGCGGCGGTGAGCCGGCGGGCCAGACCGGTCAGGGCGTTCAGCGCCGCGGCCCGCACCGGGTCCTGCTCGTTGCGCACCCGGTCGAGCCGCTCGACCAGCTCGGTCACCGCACGCGGCTCGCGGGACAGCCGGGCCGCCAGGACGAGCTGACGCCAGGCGCGCAGCCGCTTGTCGGCGTCACTCGACCGCAGGTCGCCGGCCAGCGCGGTGGTGGCTTCGGCCCAGGGAAGGTACGCGCGGAACCCGGTCTCGGCGGGCAGCATGCGGGTCGCCTCGCGAGCGCGGGTCGCCGCTGGGAGCAGCTCCATGACCGCCCGGGACGGCCGGTCATCCGGATCGGCCGCCCGGTCGTAGAAATCGCCGCGGCGCGAGGGCGGCAGAGCCGCCAGCAGTTCCGCGAGGTGGCGGCGGGCGAGCGGGACGAGCTCGCCGTCGGGCAGCGTCACCAGTCGCCGCACCACCGCCGACGGCAGCCAGTAGGTCTCGGTCGACCGGAGCAGCCGCGCGACCCGACCGGCGTCGACCGCGGCGAGCCGGCCGTAGGCGGTCAGCGATCCGGGCAGATATCCGTCCACCGGGAACCGTTCGACGAGGTCGAGCGCCCGGCCGGGATCAACCGACAGCACCGCCGGCCCCACCTCGTCCCAGAGGGCCCGCCGGTCCTCGAGGCGCGCCGCGGCCAGGCGCTGCTCGGCCCGCGCGGCCACCGGATCCGGATGCCGCCGGGCCACCGCTTCGAGGTTCACCGCGAATTCCAGATCGGGGAGCAATTCCCGTACGACGGAAGGACCGCAAGCCGGCAGCAGCGCTGCCGCCTCCTCGTCGCCGAAGTGCTCCCGGACCTCGCGAACGAGCCGGTCGGCGGTCGCCGGATCGTCCAGGCGCCGCAGCGTACGGTAGGTCCTGCGCCTGTCCCGGGCGGACAGCTCGGTGATCCGCCGGTCGAAGAGCCCGGCCCGCAGCAGGGGTTGCGGACTGGTCGCCGCCGCCGCGATGCCCACCGGATCGCGGACGACCATCGCGGCCACCAGCGCCAGCCGCCGCTCGTAATGGCCCCGGGTCACCAGCTCGGCGCAGACCTCCGCCCGGTCCGGCGCGGTGCGCGCCCACGTGGCGAGACGGCGCATCCGCTCGCGGTGAGGCAGCGGGTCAAGCGAGGCGAGAAGCTCTTCGACGGGCACTCACGAGATTATGACGGTCTGGAGCTCGGTGAACGCCTCCATGGGATGAGCGCCACCGACCCGGCCGAGCCCGCTGTCCGATCCTGAGCGCCCGCCGAACGGCAGGTGGCTCTCCCAGTAGTTCGACGACTCGTTGATGTTGACCCAGCCCGCCCGGGCGGCGTCGGCGAACGCGAGGCCCTTCGACAGGTCGGCGGTGTAGATCGCCGCGAGCAGCCCGTAACGCGACGCGTTGGTCAGCTCGATCGCCTCGTCGAGCGAGGTGATGCCGACGATCGGCGCCACCGGCCCGAACGTCTCCTCGGTGGCCACCAGCGCGTCCCGCGGCACCCCGTCGAGGACGGTGGGCGGCCAGTAGAGGTCCGTCTTGAAGGAGTCGTCGCGCCGCCCGCCGGTCAGGATCGACGCTCCGCGCGCCACCGCGTCGGCGACGTGGGCGTCCATCTTGGCGGCGACCCCGGCGTTGTTGAGCGGGCCCATCGTGGTGGCGTCGTCGAACGGGTCACCGAGCCGGACGGACGAGCGCACCGCCGCCGCCAGCCGCCCCGCGAACTCCGCCCGGACGGCCTCGTGGACCAGCAGCCGCTCCCCCGCCGTGCAACTCTGCCCCGCACACAGGAAACAGGCGGCCAGTGCCCCCTCGACGGCCCGGTCGAGGTCGGCGTCGTCGAGCACCACCACCGGGCCGTTGCCACCCATCTCGAGCAGGGTCGCCTTGCCCGCGGCGGCGGCGGCCACGAGCCGGCCGGTGGCGGTCGAGCCGATGAAGGCCACCGCGTCGGTGCCCGGGTTGCGGGCGATCTCGTCACCGACGACCGGGCCCGGCCCGGTGACCAGATTGAGCACGCCCGGCGGCAGGTCGGCCTCGGCCACACAGGCGGCCAGGGCGATCGCGGCCACCGACGTCGACGGGGCCGGGGTCCACACCACCGTGTTGCCCGAGGCCAGCGCGGGCGCGATCAGCTCGGCGGGCATCGTGTAGGGCCAGTTCCACGGGGTGATCACGCCGACGACGCCACGGGGCCGGCGGATCAGCAGGGCCCGCTTGCCCGGCGACGACGAGTTGGGCAGCAGCCCGCCGAGGCGTTTGCCGTCCTCGGCGGCCATCCGCCAATAGGCGACCAGCTCGTCGACCTCGTCGTAGGCCTCGGCCCGCAGCGGCTTGCCCTGGTCGAGGGTCAGGGTGCGGGCCAGCTCGTCGCGGCGGGCCTCGATCACGTCGCCGACGCGGTGCAGCAGCGCCGCCCGCTCGAAGGCGGTCAGCCGCGCCCAGGCACCGGCGGCGGACCGGGCGGCGGCGATGGCCGCGCGGGCATCGTCGCGGTCCCCTTCCGGTACGCGGCCCAGCGTCTCGCCGGTGGCGGGGCTGGTCGCCTCGGTGGTGGCCTGCGAGCGCGCGGGAATCCAGGCGCCGTCGACGAACATCCGGTGGTCCACCCGCTCAGGCTATCGGCGGTCATCACACGGTGATAGGTGTGAAGTGAGCTGTGTTCTTTCCGGCCTCCGGTGACGTAGGTTACTTCGACAGCCTTCGATGCGCCGGACCGGACCGGCCCGGCCGCGTCGACGACCCCCCGAAAGGAGTCCGGCGTGCGCATCCGCATCGTCGTCGCTTCGCTTGCCACCGTCCTGACCGGTGCCCTGGCCGCCCCCTCGGCGGCCGCCGCGGCCGTGGACGACCCGGGCACCAACATCATCGGCGGCGGCACGGTCTCGTCCGCGCCGTGGGCCGCCGCCGTCCTCAGCGGTGGCAACTTCACCTGCTCGGGCACGATCATCTCGGCCAACTACGTGCTGACCGCGCGCCACTGCATCTCGGGCACCATGTCGGTGCGGGTGGGCAGCGTCAACCGCACGTCGGGCGGCACGACCCGAGCGGTGAGCAGCACGTCGACCCGTTCCGACCTGGCCCTGATGCGCCTGGCCTCGCCGATCACGACGTCCTACATGCCGCTGTCGAGCGCGTACCCGCCGGTCGGGTCGACCAACTCGATCTACGGCTGGGGCATGACCTGCTACAGCGGCTGCGGCGCCTCCACGACGCTGAAGACCGCCACCGTCCAGGTCACCTCGACCAACCAGACCGACGCCTACGGCGGCCGGGCGATCGGCAGCACCCGGATCAACGGCAACGCGTGGCGCGGCGACTCCGGCGGCCCGCAGGTCTACAACGGCGCGCAGGTCGGCGTGGCCTCCACGGCCGACGGCACGAGCCGGCAGTACTACGGCAGCGTCGCCTACAACCGGGCCTGGATCACCTCGGTCGCGGGCGTCTGACCCTCACCCTGACCCGGGGCCGGCCCACACGCCGGTCCCGGGTTTTTCCTGTCCCCGCCCGGGATCAGCAACGCGATCCGCAGTGGACAGTGACCCCCAACCGGCCCACCCCGCCGACCAGGTTCTGTCCCGCGGATCATGTCCGTCGGGGACGGCGCATAACCAGTCGAGCAGTTCGACCAGGTCGAGGGTGACTTGGTAGGTGACGCCGAGCTTGTCGAACCTGGTGGCCGGCCCGCGCCAGTGTTTACGCCGGTTGAAGCCGCGTTCGACCGGGTTGCGGCGGCGGTAGTCGACCGGGCCGAAGCCGGGTGGCCGACCACCACGCGAGCCGCGGCGTTCCGGTTGGCGATCTGGTCGTCGGGTTCCGGGGCCGTCGGGCGGATCCGCTTGCCGCGCAGGGCCTGCCGGTTGACTCGCGACGAGTACGCCTTGTCGCCGGTCACCGATGCGGGCCGGGTGCGGGGCCGGCCGATCCCACCGGGCCGGGGAACCCGGAGCTGACCGAGCAGCGGGATCAGCTGCCGGGGCGTTGGTGAGCAGTCTTCCCCGGTCCGTAGCGTTCGGGAGGTCACGCCTTGGCGAGCCGGTGCGCTTGACCCAGCCGATCGCGTTGATGACCTGCCGTGATCATGCCACTGCCCGCCCCGGACGGGCTGCGCCGGCCGCAACGGCTCCAGCGCAGCCCATTCCTCGCTGTTCAGATCCCCACGTGCCACACCAATTCAACGACCGTTGTCCATGACCGCCACGCATGATCCGCGGGACAGAACCCAAGGGGTGGGCCCGGCCGTGAGCGGTGAGGCGCCGGGGGCGCGAAGTTGTCCACAGGGGCGCGACGCGGTCCCGGAATGGCGTTCAGACAATTCCCAGAAAGGAGTCGGCGCGCGATGAGTTGAAGATCAGAAAGTGCTCGAAACGGACAGCAGGGTGCTCCTGCATTCGACAACTGCCGAATAATGGAAAGGCGTCTCGTCGCGACCGGATCGTTACGCAGCGTACGGAAAAATGCCTTTTTGAATGCGCCTGGTCGCGGCGGCGTTACCGGGTGTTCAGCGGGGTTGACTAATAGATCGTGACCATATATCTGTTCTGACGGCGTTGAGCCGGGCGCGGGCGGTGACTCCCTTGAGTCACCGGACGCCCCGCGTCACACGAGGGAGCAAAAACATATGCCGGCTGGGACCGCCACGCGGGGCGATCGCGACGCACGCTCGGGTCAGCGCGCGGGCCAGTACGGCGGGGGAGCCGACCGGCCGGGCGGCGGAGCGGGCAAGAAGAAGCGTCACAAGGCGCCGCTCTGGGCCAAGATCGTCACCGCTTTCGGTGTGGTCCTGGCGCTGGCCGGGGTCGGCGGCATCGTGAGCGTCAAATACTTCCTCGGGCAGCTCACCTCGAACATCCAGACGACCTCGTCGGTGCTCGACTCGGCGGGCGGGCTCGGCAACACCAATGTCGCGGCGGGCAAGCTGCCCGAGGGTGCGATGAACATGCTGCTGCTGGGGCTCGACACCCGGACCGGGTGGGGTGAGGGCGAGTCCCGGTCGGACACGATCTTGATCCTGCACATCACCGCCTCGCACGACAAGGCGTACATGATCTCGATCCCCCGGGACACGGTCGCGGAGATCCCGGGCGACGAGTCGATGGGTGTCCGCACCCAGACGACCAAGATCAACGCGGCCTACCTCTTCGGCTCGCAGGGCGGCCGGGGCTGGCAGGGCGGCGCCAAGCTGGCCACCAAGGCGATCAACAAGCTGACCGGCATCGAGTTCGACGGCGTCATGGTCATCGACTTCAACGGCTTCAAGGGCATCCTCGAGGCGATGGGCGGCGTCCGCCTGTGCGTCGACAAGGAGATGTGGTCGAGCCACTACCTGGTCAAGAACGGCAAGATCGAGTACGCCCACGGCGCCGACCCGAAGTCGAAGCCGCGCGACGCCCTGGTGTTCAAGAAGGGCTGCCGCGAGATGCAGCCGTGGGAGGCCCTCGAATTCTCCCGCCTGCGCCACTCGGACAACGGTGACTACGACCGCCAGCGCCACCAGCAGCAGCTGCTGCGCGCGATGGCCAAGAAGGCCAGCAGCGCCGGCATCATGGGCAACCCGACGAAGGTGTCGAAGATCCTGGCCGCCGCGGGCAAGTCGCTCAAGATGGACACGCACGGCGTGAAGGTCGACAACTTCATCTTCGGGCTCAAGGGCCTGGCCGCCGGCGACCTGATCCCGATCAAGACCAACGGCGGCACGTTCGCCAAGGGTGACGGCGGCGAGGGCATCACCGAGGACACCAAGCGCCTGTTCGAAGCCACCTCGGCCGACAAGCTCCCCGAGTTCCTGCTCCGGCACCCGGAAAACGTGATCACCGACGGCGGCGCCGCGGCCTGACGGCGACGCACCGCAACGTGATCACTGACCTCGGCGCCGGGTCCTGACGACGGCGTACCACGCGGGGATCCGCTGGACCGGCCCGCCCGGTGCCAGCGGAACCCCGTAGACCTCGGCGGCGCCCTGCTCGAGCACCTCCCAGGCATCCCCGGGGAAGGCCCCGGCCACCTCCTCCGGCCCGAAGCGCCGCGGCGCCCGCACGCCGGCGCTGATCAGCCGGTGCACCAGCGGCGGCAGCCGGGTCGGCCGGGCCCCCTGGTCGAGCAGATAGTCGAGCGGGTCGCCGGTGTGGTTGGTCTCGCTCAGATACAGCGTGCCGGTCTCGCCGAGCAGCGCGGCCACGTTCGCCGCCACCGCCTGCCGGGAGGCGTCGTCGAGCACGTGCAGCACGCCCCGGATGTGCACGTTGGCGTCGCCGAGTTCCTCGTGCAGCCGCTCCCCCAGCCCGGCCGCGGCGATGTCGGCGACCCGGAAGGTGACGCCGCCCGCGGTTCCGGACGCCCGGGCGATCGCCGCCGCCGAGCCGTCGATGCCGATGACGCGGGAGGCGAAACCCGTCAACGCGTACGCCTGGCGCCCGGACCCGCAGCCCAGATCGACCATCGGCAGACCCGGGCGGGCGTGCCGCCGCAGGGCGGACGCGAGCAAGTCGTTCTCGGCCGGCTGGTCGGCCTCCCAGAGCACGTCGCCATCCGGACCTGTCCGCGTGACGCCGGCCCAGTAACGCTCCCAGGCCCGCGTCTGCGAGCGCGGGGCGCCGAGCGACGCCAGGGTGAGCCGGGGAATCAGGAGGTACTTGCGCCAGACCACGACGGTCATCATTGTCGGCGCCGGACGCCCTGACCAGAACAGCGTTCGAGAGATCCGGAAAACGGCTCCCCGCGGTCCGTCCACGACGGAATCCGTAGCCGCCCTGGCCTGCGAAAACTAATCACGCAGTGAGATCATCTCGTAACAATCGGTCGGTACGGTCCCCATCCATGATTCGGCGGAGTGGCCCGGCCACGCTCGGTGTTGTGCTGTTGGTCGGTGTTGCGGCTTGTGGGTCGGACGGCGGTGACGAGCTGGTGTTCGGCGGTGACCCGGTCTCCCAGTGCGTGCGCATGCCGGAGGGCGCGTCCATGGTGGTCGGCGCGGTGATGCGGGCTCCGGGCGGGTCCGACCTGGTGGTCAAGAAGATCGGCCTGGACGGGGCCAAGGGCGTCAAGACCGACAAGGCGTTCATCGTGCCGCTGGGCAGCGGGCGCAGCCCGATCGGCAATGCCAACTACCCGCCGGCCGCGCACGCGGCGTGGGAGTCGCGCGTGCCGGCCGAGAACGCGACGGTCAAGGCCGACGAGGAGGCGAACCTGCTGCTCGTGGTGAGCCGCAGCGGTGCACTGGACGGCTCGGCCACGGGCATGCGGCTCGACTACCTCGGCGGCACGAAGACGAACTCGACGACCTACACGTTCCGCAGCGACTGCAGCAGCGCGAACGCCGGCTGACCACCGCGGGGCGGGCGGGTGACCTACCGCAGGGCGGGCAGGACCTTGGCCCCGAACGCGTCGATGAACGGGAGCAGGTCCTGCCCCACGTGGTGCAGGTAGATGCGGTCGAAGCCGAGGGCGGCGTACCCGCGCAGCTTCTCGATGTGCTCCTCGAGGTCGGCCGAGATGTTGACGACCTGGCCCACCTGCTCGACCGTGACGTTCTCGCTGACGACGTCGAAGTGGTCGACCGTCTCGAGATCCCAGCAGACCGGCGGCGGGAAGATGTTGCTGCGCCACTGGTCGTGCGCGATCGCCTCGGCCTCGTGCTGGGTGGCCGCCCAGCTCAGGTGCACCTGCAGGCAGATCGGGCCGCGACCGCCGGCACCCCGGTACTCGGCGATCATCGAGCGCAGGTGGTCCTCGGGGGCGTTGACCGTGACCAGCCCGTCGGCCCAGCCCGCGCACCAGGCGGCGGTCTTGGTGCTCACCGCGGCGCCGATCAGCGCGGGTGGCGTCTCGGGCCGGGTCCACAGCCGGGCCCGATCGACCGTGACCAGACCGTCCCGGGTGACCTCCTCACCGGCCAGCATGTCGCGGATGACATCGACACACTCCAGCAGGCGGGCCTCGCGCACCTCCTTGCGGGGCCAGGGCGCGCCGGTGATGTGCTCGTTGCTGTATTCGCCGCTGCCCAGCGCCGCCCAGAACCGGCCCGGGTACATGGCGCCGAGTGTCCCGATGGCCTGCGCGATGATCGCGGGGTGGTAGCGCTGGCCGGGCGCGTTCACGACGCCGAACGACAGGTTGGTCGCCTGCAGCGCGGCACCGAGCCAGGACCAGGCGAAGGCTGACTCGCCCTGCCGGTGACTCCACGGGGAGAAGTGGTCGGAGCACATCGCCGCCTCGAAGCCGGCGCGTTCCGCGGCCACCACGGCGGCGAGCAACTCGGCGGGCGGGATCTGCTCATGGGACGCATGGATTCCGTACTCCGTCATGGGTGGCTCCTTACCCACGTTCACCGGTGCGGAATCCGTGGCGATCATCGAGGGGCCCGGGAGAGGATGGGCGCATGGGGATCAGCCGGAGACTTCTGTTCACCGCCGGATCGGGCGTGATCGGTGTGACGATCCTGTCCGCGTGCTCGTCGGATTCGCCGCCGTCGACGGCCGGCACCCCGCAGTCCGCGGCGCCGCCGAGCGCGACCGGTCCGGGGAGGTGGGAGCGGGTCGATCTCTCGTTCGTGTCGGCGTATCTGTTGATCCGCGGTTCCGAGGCGGCGATCGTCGACCTCGGCGTGGACGGTTCGGCCGACGCCATCGGCAAGGGGCTCACCGCGGCCGGCAGCGGCTTCCAGGCCGTCCGTCATGTGGTGATGACCCACAAGCACGACGATCACGCCGGCGGTCTCACCGGCGTCGAGCCGCTCGCCACCGGCGCCACGTTCTACACCGGCCAGGCGGACGTCACCGGCATCCAGTCGGCCCGGGCGCTGACCCCGCTCGCGGACGGCGACGAGGTCTTCGGTCTGCGGGTGATCGGCACCCCGGGCCACACCGCCGGGCACATCTCCATCTTCGACCCGGCCACCGGCACCCTGGTCTCGGGCGACGCGCTGCGCACCACCACCGACGGCCTGACCGGCCCCGACCCGCAATACACCGAGGACATGACCACCGCCGCCGCCTCGGTCAAGAAGATGGCCGCCCTCGACGTCAAGGTGATCCTGCCCGGTCACGGTGCCCCGCTGACCTCCAACGCCGCCGCCTCACTGACGAGGCTGGCCGCGTCGAGCTGAGCTTTGTTAACCTGGTGGTTGCCCACTCCCGGCGGCAAAGATCGTAAAGTCGGCCGGTGACGTCACAGAGCGAGGACCGCGTCCTCGACCTCCACCGCCGGCTGTCCGGTGCCGAGGAAACCGCGACCGAGCGGCACGCCGCTTACGCCGAGGCCATCCGCGGCTCCTTCGGCCGCCTGCGCGCGGGGCTCGAGCACGCCCACGCCGGCAGCCGGGTGGACGACCAGGACTGGGCGGCCTATGTTGCGGGCCTCGACCGGGGCCTGGACGAGCTCGACCGGGAGCTGGCGCACGCCGCCGACCGGCCCGCCGCCGAGGAGAAGCTGCTGGTCCACGCCTCCAGGCTGGAGCTGGCCGGCTGGCGGCTGCGGTTCAGCCTGCCCGGCGTGGCCAGGTCCGACCCGGACGGCGTACGGGATCGCCTGGCCGCTGCCGAGACCGAGCTCGACCGGTACGCCTCGGGTGCGTCCTCGCGGGAAGACGTGCACCGCACGTTCGACGTTCTGCGGGACGGCCGGGCAGACATTTAGTTTTCTCTTTCCTCCCGAGCCCAGCGGGCCCTTGATCCGGTAAATTGCGCCCGGCGCAGTTGCGCCGCGTATCCGAAGGGCCACACCATGCGCCGGACCCTCGCCGCCGCCATCGCCGCCGTCGTGCTGCTCGCCGGGGCCGCCTGCACCGATGACCAGGTGGCCGGGGCGCCCGCCGGCACCAAGGTCAGCGTCGGCGTCATCCCGATCATCGATGTCGCCCCGATCTACCTCGGCAAGAAGAAGGGCTTCTTCTCGCGCCGCGGCATCGACCTGTCGCTGACCACCGAGCAGGGTGGCGCGCCGATCGTCGACGGGGTGCTCGGCGGCAAATACCAGTTCGGGTTCAGCAACGTGACCTCGCTGATGGCCGCGCAGTCCGGTGGCGCCCCGCTCAAGGCGGTGGCCAGCGGCGTGGCCTCCAACGGCCGGTCCGGGCGCGACTTCTCGGCCATCGTGGTGCAGGGCAACAGCCCGATCCGCTCGGCCCGCGAGCTGGCCGGCAAGAGGATCGCGGTCAACACGCTCAAGAACCTCGGCGACACCACGGTGCGCCAGTCGGTGCGCCGGGCCGGCGGCAACGCGAACAACCTGCAGTTCCAGGCGATGCCGTTCCCCGACATGCCCGGTGCGCTGCAGGCCGGCAAGGTGGACGCGGCGTGGGTGGTCGAGCCGGCTCTGAGCGCGGTGATCACCCAGGGCGGGCAGGTGCTGGCGTCGAACTTCGTGGACACCGCGCCCGGGCTGACCGTGGCGCTCTATTTCACCAGCCAGGGCACGATGACCGCGAAGCCCAAGCTGGTGACCGACTTCACCGAGGCCATCAACGAGTCGATGCGCTACGCGGCGGGTCACCCCGAGGAGGTGCGGGACGTCGTCGGCACGTACACGCCGATCAACGACACGGTCCGGATCTCGATGATCCTGCCGAGCTGGCCGGTCGACATCAACCGGCCGTCGCTGGAGCGGGTGGCGGTGCTCGGCGAGCGGGACGGCATCTTCGTCAAGGCGCCCACCCTCGATCAGCTTCTGCCCTGATCGTCGTCTACTGTCCACGGCCGTGACTCCTCGCCTGCTGTCCACACTGCTCGTCGTCCCGCTCGTTCTGGCCGGCCTGGCCGGCTGCACCGACGACGACACCTCCGCCTCCTCGGCCGCGACCACGGCGCCGGCGGCCACGGAGTCGCTGCCCCCGGCTCCGACCGGCGCGATCTCCCGCGCGCCGGCCGGCCGCCAGATCGACGACGCCGAGATCTGCGCCAAGGCCGGCGCGGCCAAGAAGAAGTTCGCCGCCGCGATGGCCGGCGCCGTCGACAGCAGCGGCAAGGTCCCACCGGCCGCGGCCCGGCAGGCCTTCAACGACCTCGCGGCGACGCTCGACGGCCTGGGCCGGTCGGCCCCGGCCGACAGCGCGGCGGCGACGGGCGCGCGGGCCGTCTCGGTCGAGCTGACCCGGATCGCCGACGAGCCCGACCCGTTCGCGCTGAGCGAGGACCCGGAGCTGGAGAAGGCCGGCGCCGCGTTCGACAAGACCTGCGCGTGACAGCCGCTGTCCCGTTCGGCTGAACCGCGACGGCGCGCTGCCGCATGATGAGGCGGTGCGGTTCGTGTGGCCGGTCGTGGGGGGCGTCGTAGCGCTCGTGCTTTTGACGCTGACCGCGGTGCGGTTGCTCGACCGCGGCGACGACGGGCCCCGCCCCGATCAGGCGCAGCCGGGCCCGGTGCTGCTGGTGCCGGGATACGGCGGCAACCGCACGTCGCTGACCCGCCTGGCCGAGCGCCTGACGGCCGAGGGCCGCACGGCGACCGTCCTCACCCTGCCCGGCGACGGCACCGGCCACCTCGAGGAGCAGGCCGACGTGCTCGACACCGCGGTCCGCGACGCGCTGAGCGCCGGCGCGCCCTCGGTCGACGTGGTCGGCTACTCGGCCGGCGGCGTGGTGACCCGGCTCTGGGTGGACCGCCACGACGGGGCCGAGGTGGCCCGGCGGGTCGTCTCGCTCGGCTCTCCCCTGCACGGCACCCGCCTGGCCGGGCTCGGCGCCCGGTTCGCCCGTGACCAGTGCCCGCAGGCCTGTCAGGAGCTGGCGCCCGGCAGCGATCTGCTGGACAGCATCGACGATCCGCTGCCCGACGGCCTGCCCTGGCTGTCGATCTGGACCGAGTACGACGAGACCGTGCAACCGCCCACCTCGGCCCGCCTGGACGGTGCGGTCAACCTGTCGTTGCAGAGCGTCTGCGCCGCGGCGCGCACCTCCCACAGCGAGCTGCCGGCCGATCCGTACGTCACTGCCCTGGTCCTCGACGCCCTGGGCACCGGCCCGCTGCGGGCACCGGAAAGCTGCCCCGCCGGCGGATGACCGATCCGGCGGGTGATAGCAGACTCGCGTTACCGGCGGGGGGCGGACCACCCGGCCGATCGGGTCATCCGGGTGACCGTTCAGGCCGAAGATCGTAGCGGGCGGTGGGCATCTGCCGTGACGGGTGAGGCAGGAGTTGAAAGTGATTCTGCATTGAGTAGTCTGCTGGCCGTTGTCCCGTGATGAGGAGCGCCACACCCATGGTTTCGAACCTTCTTGAGCTTTCCGCGAACCCGGCCACCAAGGAGGCCATCGTCAAGGACGCCCAGGCCCTGGTCGAGTCGGAGCTCGCCGGCAAGTCGGGCATCTCCGCCGGCGCGGTGAAGCTGGCCTACAAGGCGGTCACCTCGTTCGCCCCGGGTTACTACGTCGAGACCCTGAACATCATGGTTCCCTCGATGCTCGAGCAGCTGCAGCCGTTCTGGGCCGACTTCCAGGTCGCCGGCGGCGGCACCTTCGGTGACTACCTGGTCAAGCGCCAGGACGAGGTCACCCCGGCCCTGCTGCTGGTCACCGACGACATGGCCAACGCCTCTGAGAAGGCCGTCGTCGTCAAGGCCTACAAGACCGTTCGCGGTGGCGCCGCGAAGCACATCGAGGCCGCGCTGCCGGCCCTCGGCACCCTGGTGGAGAAGTACGCCGCCTGATCGAGCACGTCCCGGCCGCGCCCGCTGTCTCAGCGGGCGCGGCTATTGCTTGCGGTACGTGTCTATTGCTTGCGGTAGGCGTGGAAGTTGACGTCGCGGCGATGGCGGAAACCCATCGCCAGATAGAGCCGGATCGCCCCGGTGTTGGTGGCCGCGGCGTGCAGGAACGGGATGTCACCACGCTCCCGGACGACCGCCCCGACCGCGCGGACCAGCCGCCCGGCCAGACCCTGCCCCCGGTACGCCGGATCGGTGCAGACCGCGCTGATCTCCGACCAGCCGGGCGGGCGCACCCGCTCCCCCGCCATCGCGACGAGCGCCCCCGCCCGCCGGATGCCCAGGTAGGTGCCGAGCTCGCGGGTGCGCGGGCCGAACGGGCCGGGCCGGGTGCGGGCCACCAGGTCGAGCATCTCGGGCACGTCGGCCTCGGTCAGCACGACCGCCTCGGGGTCGGGCGCCACCACGAAATCCTCGCCGGTGAGCTGGACGCCGCGACCGTCGCCGGTCAGCTCCCAGCCCGGCATCGCGCCGTCGGGGGCGGCGGGCATCAGCACATCGACACCTGATTCGGTCAGCTCGGCCAGATCGGCCCACGCTGCCGGATCGGCCCGGTCGGCCAGGGCGACGAACGGCGACACCTCGGGCCGGAAGCGCGCGGCCTGACCGCGGACGTCCGCGAAGTGTCTCTGGTCGTGGATCAGCGCGGCCCACACGGGATTGTCGAGCACGGCCCGATCCACGGTCGTCATGCCGTCTTTCTATCCCGGCCCGGCGCCCGGCATGCAGGAAATGTGACGGGAGCCTCGGCCGGTCCCGAGGCCCCCATCGCTCACCGCAGCCCGAAGGCCCGGGTCAGTTCCTGCTTCACCGTGTTGCCGGCGCTGTCGCGGACGGAGACCCGCACCGACACGTACGCGGCGGAGCGCGGCGCCCGCAGCGTGGCGCCCTGGTGCCAGGTGCGCCCGTCGTCGTACGAGATCTCGACCTGGGGCTTACCGGCCTTGGCGGTCACGGTCGGCAGCTGTGACGCCGTCACCGTCAGCCGGGCGTCACGCGCGGCCCGGCCGGCCCGGTCCAGATCGACGTCGTAGTCGAGCTGGATCATCGGGACGACCACCGCGGACTCCACCCCGGTGGCGGCCGACCGGAAGGTCCACTCCGTGCGGGTGTGTGTCGAGTACGGTCCGGCCCAGCCGGCGCGGTTGTTGTCGACCACCACCCGATAGGGCTCGCTGCCCGCCGGGAGACCGGTGACCGGCAGATACTCCGCATTGCCCCACTGGAGCAGCTCATCGCCGCGATAGAGCTCGGCCCGGTTGGACACGGCGAAGTTGCTGCCACCGGTCTCGCCGACATGACCCGAACCGGAGCCGCCCCAGCCCGGGACGGGCAGATAGAGCCCGTCGAGGTAGCGCTGCGGCAGGGAGCCGAGGGGGCCGTTGCGCGGCCGCAGGATCGGGCCGAACCAGCTCACCTCGCCGGTCGGCCCGGCCCGGTGGACGACCGGCTCGATCAGGTGCTGACCCATCTCCATCGGCAGGTACGCGTCGTCGAGCCAGGTGGTGCCGGCGGTGACCCAGTCGGTGCGGTCGCCCTGCGCGGTGGCCGGCACCTGGTTGCCGACGACGAAGCCGTGCCAGACGTCGCCCCGGAACTCCAGCGCCTTGCCGGGCCGGTGGTTGCGGAACGCCACTTCCACCCGGGCCAGGTCGGCCGGGCCCTGGCGGAACGACGGGTCGGCCGGCACCGCGCCGGTCCAGTGGTGCACGACGTCATACAGGTAATCGGTCGTGGGGTTGGAGACAACAGTGATCCGGCCCGGGTGGCGCAGCAAAGCCTCACCCTGGTCGGCGCCCAGCGTCGCGACGGTGACCGGCGCGGGCACGTCGGGACCGAACAGGACCTCGTCCGGCCACGGGTGGAGCCGGCCGGGGCCGTCATTGACGACCAGCAGCAGCTTGACGCCGGCCTGGGCCGCGGCGGTGGCCTGCGCGGTGATGTCGCCGGCGTCGCGCACGATCAGAGCCTGCCCCCGCCTGGGGCTGGTGCTGACGGTCAGCTGGTGACGGCCGCGGGGCAGCGGCGGTTCGGAGCGCTGGACCAGGATGTCGTCGAAACCGGCGATGGTCAGCGCGGGCTGTTCGAGCCGGAAGCGGGCGCCGAACTCGAAGGTTCCCTCGGTGACCCGGCGGCCGGTGGGCAGGGCCCAGGAGCTGTCGTACGACTCGTCGGGCAGCCGGGAGCTCTCGGTGAAGCCGGCCGGCCAGCCCCGGTGGATGTCCAGGCGTACGGCCGTGGGGGTGGCCGGTTGCGGGACCCGGGCGATCACCTGGCGGGCCCGGCGCGCGTCGAGGGTGACCGCGCGGTCCCGGTCGAGCTCGACGTCGGTGAACGACAGCAGCGCCAGTCCCTTGGAGCGCGGGCCGTTGGCGCCGCGCACCTCGGCGTCGATCCAGCCCGTGTACGTGCCGACCGGCAGCCGCACCGTGCCGCGCCCCTGCTCGTCGAGCTCCACCGCGCCGAAGAGGTGCTCATCGGTGAACAGAACCGTGCCGGTGACCGGCTCGCCGTCGCGGTCCTTCACGGTCACGGTCAGGTTGTGGCGCTCGCCCTCGCGGCTGAGGCCGATCAGCGTACGGGTCCGGATGGCCCCGGTCGCGTCGGTGGCCGAGACGATCCCGCTGACCGGCTTGTCCACCGGTACCAGCTCGGGCTTCGCCTTCAGCGTGGCGGTGGCCGTCCCGCGCGCGGGCACGGTGACCGTGTCCCGGTCGAGTGTGAAGGCGCCGGCCGGGGCATCGGTGTCGACCGTGAGATCCAGGGTGACCGGGGCGTCGCCGTCGTTGGTGTAGGTGAGCGTCCGGTCCTCGGCGGCGGGAGTGCTGCCGTACGGGAAGAAGCCCGAGTACGCGCTGACGGTGGCGAACAGGGTGGCGTGGGCGGCGGCGTACGCGTCGAGCCGGCCGCCACCGGCCTGATAGGCGGTGTATTGCGGGGTGGCCCGGGCCGTGCCGACGAGGGCCTGCTTGATGCGCGGGCCGGTCCAGTCCGGGTGGGCCGCGGCGACCAGGGCGGCGGCCCCGGCGACGTGCGGCGTGGCCATCGAGGTGCCGCTCATCGTCGTGTAGAAGCCGGATCCGCCGCGCACGAAGTGTGAGCGGGCGGCCAGGATGTCGACGCCGGGCGCGGTGATCTCGGGCTTGAGTCCACCGTCGCCGGTGCGGGGGCCGGTGCTCGAGAACTCGGCCAGCTGGTCGTCCGCGTCCACGGCGCCCACGGTGAGGGCGGCGTCGGCGCTGCCGGGTGAGCCGATGTCGGCCGGGCCTCCGTTGCCGGCGGCGATGACGAACAGGGCGCCGGTCTCGGCGCTCAGCGCGTCGACGGCGGCGCTCATCGGCTCGCTGCCGTCGCCGCCGGGACCGCCCAGGCTCATGCTGACGATGCGGCTGCGCTGGTCGCGGGCGGCCCACTCCATGCCGGCGATGATCCAGGACTCCTGGCCGCGGCCCTCGGTGTCGAGCACCTTGCCGACGTGCAGCCGGGCACCGGGGGCGACGCCCCGCTCCTGGCCGTCGCTCGCCGCGCCGGTGCCGGCGATCGTCGAGGCGACGTGGGTGCCGTGGCCGTTGTAGTCGGTGGTGTCCTCATCGGACGGCACGAAGCTGGCCGACGCCGCGACCTGGCCGGTCAGGTCGGGATGCTCGGGGTCGATGCCGCTGTCGAGGACGGCCACGTCGACGCCCCGGCCCTCGTCGCCCTCGCTCCACAGGCGGGGCGCGCCGATCTGGGCGGTCGAGGCGGCCAGGTCGGCGCGCACCCTACCGTCGAGCCAGACGTGCGTGACGGTCCCGCGGGCGGTGCTCAGGGCGTCCCAGAACGGGACGGCCCGGGTGCGATCGCGGGTGACCGCGGCGGCGTCGAGGCTGTCGAGGGCGCGGGTGACCGTGCCGCCGGGCAGCGGAGCCCGTTTCGCCTTGGCGTCACGGTAGCGGACGATCAGCGGCAGGGCGCTGCTGCGCGCGTCGTCGTAGCCGTCGGCGATCAGGCCGGTGACGTTGAAGAGGCGGCGGTCGAGCACTCCCCGGGCCACGAGGGGCAGGGCCTCGTCGGGATAGATGTAGGTCGCGCCGTCCTCGACCCGCCGGGTGTAGCCGGCGGCCGTACCGTCCGGGTTCTCGACCCGCAGCGTGCTCGGGCCGACGGTGACCCGGTCACCGGTGATCAGGGTGACGGTGGACGCCCTCGGCGGTTGCGGTGCGGCCGGCGCGGCGGCTGCGGGGGTGGGGGCAGCCGCGGTGGAGGCCAGCAGCGCGGTCGCGGCAAGGGTGGCCGCGCCGCGCCGCCGGCGGTGGTTGTGCAGAGACAAGGTTCATGTCCTTCGATAAGACGATGATCGATGAGCCTCGTCCCACCCCGTTGCACAACCAATCCCCCGCGGCTGGCGCAGAGACGACATGGCGCACCTACGCCTCAGGGCAGCAGCAGGTGCACGTCGCCGAATTCGTGCCAGCGGTAGCGCTCGCGCAACGCCTCGGCATAGGCCGCTCGCAACGCTTGCTCGCCGGCCACCGCGGTGAGCATCTTGAGGTGCGACGCCCGCGGCTCGTGGAGACCGGTCAGCAACCCGTCGACCGACCGCAGCCGGTGATCGGGCTCGATGACCAGCTCGGTCCAGCCCGAGGCCGGCCCGGCCGCCGCCGACTCCAGCGCCCGCACCACCGTCGTCCCCACCGCGATCACCCGATTGCCCGCGGCCCGCACGTGCGCGATCACCCGGGCCGTCGACGCCGGCACCCGGAACCACTCCGGGTACGGCGGCTCGTCCACCTCGGCCGAGGCCACCCCGGTGTGCAGGGTGACCGGCGCGACCAGCACGCCCCGGCCGGCCAGCTCGGCGAGCACCCGCCCGGTCAGCGGCCGTCCGGCGCTCGGCATCTCCGCGCTGCCGGGCTCGGTCGCGTACGCGTTCTGATAGATCGAGAGGGGCCAGTCCTGGTCGGTGTAGCTGTAGCGGATCGGCCATCCGTGCCGGTTCAGATAGTCGGCCCGGCTCGCCCCGACGTCGGCCATCGCCACCCACAACCGCCCGGTGAACGGCCGCACCAGCGTCAGCGAGCCACCGGGCACCTCCAGCCGGAGCCCGGGGTGGGCCGAGCCGTCGCGCAGCTCGACCAGCCAGGTGCCGTCGGGCTGCTCGGTCGAGACGTGCACCCGGACACCCGAGGCGTCGATGGCCGACGGCAGCGTGGCCGAGTTGTTCACCACCAGCAGGTCGCCCGGGGCGAGCAGGCGGGGCAGCTCGGTGAACCGGTGATGGCTCACCGCGCTTGCCCGGCTCACCATCAGCCGTACGCCGTCGCGGCGCACACCGTGGGCCTCCACCGGTTCCCGGGCCTCCAGAGCCGCGGGCAGCTCGAAGTCCACGACGGTCATCGGGCGACGTACCTCCCCGACGCCGGCCGTTCGTCGAGCAGCTTCACGAAAAACGGCACGACAGCCGACGGCAGCGGCCGGTCCGAGATGTCCTCGCCCGGGAACGCCTGCTGCTGCAAGCGGGTGCGCAAGTCACCTGGATCGACCGACCAGACCCGCAGATCGGGCTCCTCCTTGGCCAGCACCGCGCTCGCGTGGTCCAGCGCGGCCTTGGCGGCGCCGTAGCCACCCCAACCCTCGTACGCCTCGACCGCCGCGTCCGAGCTGATGTTGAGCACCGCCCCGGCCGTCGAGAGCCGCAGCTGCGGCAGCACGAGCTGGGTCAGCGCGATCGGCGCCAGCACGTTGACCTCGAAGGTTTCGAGCAGCGCGGGCAGCGGGAATTCGGCCAGCGCCGGTGGCGGGCTGCCGCCCAGCGTCGACGCGTTGTTGACCAGCAGGTCGGCCCCGCCCAGCTTGGAGGCGGCCTCGGCCAGCTCGGCCCGGTGGTCGTCGTCGACGACGTCGCCGGCGATCGCCACCACGGTGGTGAGTCCGCCGAGAGCTTCGGCGGTCACCTCCAGGTCCTTTCTCGTACGGGCGTCGATGACCAGCGTCCACCCAGTGCGGGCCAACGCGTGGGCCAGGGCGGCGCCGAGCCCCTGGGAGGCGCCGGTGATCACGGCTGTGTTCGTCATGCCGTCGACCCTGCTCGCCCCGGCCGCTCCCGGCCTCGGGCCGTGGTCGCCTTCCACCCCGGACCTTGGTCCTACGACCATCGACCCAGGGCGATCGGGGGCGGGCCGCGACTATCGTGGGGCCCGTGACCGCCGCCGATGAGCTGAGCACGGCACGCCGCCTGTCGGCCGCGGTGCTGGCGGTCAGCGACCAGCTCACCGTCCCCGAGGTGCTGCAGACGATCGTCGACACCGCCCGCGAGCTGGCCGCGGCCGAGTACGCGGCACTCGGCGTCCCCGACGACAACGGCTCGTTCGCCCAGTTCCTGGTCAGCGGCGTCTCGGCCGAGCAGCAGGACGCCATCGGGCCGCTCCCCCGCCAGCACGGCTTCCTGGCCGTGATGCTGCGCGAGCCGGCCATCCAGCGCCTCGACGACATCCGGGCCGACCCGCGCTTCGACTGGTGGCCCTCGGCGCACCCGGTCCTGGAAGCGTTCCTGGGCGTCCCCATCCTGAGCGGCTCCCTCACCAACGGCGGTGAGATCCTCGGCGCGCTCTACCTGGCCAACAAGCCCGGCGGGTTCACCGCGCACGACGAGGAGCTGGTCCGGGTGCTGGCCGCGCACGCCGCGATCGCGCTCACCCACGCCCGGCTCTACGCGCGCAGCCGCGAGCTGACCATCGCCGAGGAACGGGCCCGGATCGCCCACGACCTGCACGACGCGGTGGCCCAGCGGCTGTTCGGGCTGAGGCTGACCGCGCAGGCGGCCGACCTGCTGATCGACCGCGATCCGGCCGCCGCCCGGGCCCGGCTGGCCGAGGTCACGACGCTCGCCCGCGAGGCCGCCGAGGAGCTGCACGCCGCCGTCCTCGAGCTGCGACCGGCCCGGCTCGACGAGGACGGCCTGCCCGACGTGCTGCGTAAACAGGTGCAGATCCTCGACCGGGCGTCGGGGGCCGGCGGTCCCCGGCTGCACTACTCGCAGGACGAGCCGCCGGTGCTGCCGCCCAGCCAGCAGGCCGTCGTGCTGCGAGTCGCCCAGGAGTCGCTGCACAACGCCGTCCGCCATGCTGGCGCGAGGGAGATCCACGTCCGCCTGACCCGGCTCGGGTCGTGCGGCGCCCGGCTGGAGATCTCCGACGACGGCGCCGGGTTCGACGTCGCCGCCACGATGCGGGCCGGGCGCAGCCTGGGACTGCGGTCCATGCGCGACCGGGCCTGCTCGGTGCGCGGCAGCGCCACCTTCACGTCCGCGCCGGGCGGTGGCACGGTGGTGTACCTGGAGGTGCCCGGTGCCTGAGATCCGTGTGCTCATCGTCGACGACCACCCCGCCGTACGCCGGGGGTTGCGCACTTTCCTCGAGCTGGCCGGTGACCTGGAGGTGGCCGGCGAGGCGGCCGACGGCCCGACCGCGATCGAGCTGATCGAGCAGACGGCACCCGACGTGGTGCTGCTCGACATGGTGCTGCCCGGGATGGACGGCGTGGCGGTGCTGCGCGAGCTGGCCCGGTGTGCCCTGCCGGCCAAGGTCCTGGTCGTCACGAGCTTCACCGACCGCGGCCGCCTGCTGGCGGCCGTGCGCGCGGGCGCCCGCGGCTACCTCTCCAAGGACGTCGACCCGCAGGCGCTGGTCGCGGCGGTGCGTTCGGTGCACGCCGGGCACCTGCTGCTCGAACCCGACGTGGCCGCGACGCTCCTGGGTGCCCCGGCCGATCTGCCGGCGCTGACCGCCCGCGAGCGCGACGTGCTGGCGCTGATCGCCGACGGCCGGTCCAACCGCGAGATCGCCCGGGCGCTGGTCGTGGCCGAGAAGACGGTCAAGACGCACGTCTCGAGCATCCTGATGAAACTGGGTCTGGCCGACCGCACCCAGGCCGCCCTGCACGCCGTCCGCACCGGGCTCGTCCCCCGCGATTCCGGGCCGGGGTGAGCGGGCTCCAGCGCGCTGCGGGTCACCCGTGCCACTGCCGGCCTTCGTGATCGGCTGAGCGCCCCGGTGCGGGCTATCGTGAGGCGTGACGACGATCCTGGTGCCCTATCACGCGAACGAGCGCCTGCCCGACGCCGACCTCCCGGTGCGGGCCGACGTCAGCGTCGACCCCGACCTCTCGGCCGGCGACGCGTGGGACCGCCTGGCCCGCCTGTGCGGGGGGACCGCCGACGCGGTGGCCGCCGCCGATGGCACCCCCGTGGTCTTCTCCGGTGACTGCCTGATCGCGGGCGGCACGGTCGCCGGCCTGCAACGGGCCGGTGTGGACGCCGCCGTCGTCTGGCTCGACGCCCACGGCGACGTCCACACCCTGGAGACGACCACCTCGGGCTACCTGGGCGGGTTGTCCCTGCGCCTGGTGACCGGCGCCCACCCCGACCGCTACGCCGACCGCTTCGGCCTGCGCCCCGTGGCCCCCGGGCGCGCCGTGCTGGCCGACGCGCGCGACCTCGACCCGGCGGAAGCCGACTACCTGGCCACCTCGGCCATCCGCCGCCTGACCGTGCCCGAGCTGTCCGCCGCGACCGTCCCCGACGGTCCCCTGCTCCTGCACGTGGACGTCGACGTCATCGACGCCGCCGACCTGCCCGGCCTGCGCTTCCCGGTGCCGCACGGCCCCTCGGCCGACGACGTCGTGGCCGCCTGCGAACGCCTGGTGGCCACCGGCCGGGTCGCCGCGCTCGACGTCGCCTGCACGTGGGCTCCCCCCGCCGGCCCCGCGCACGCGCGGCTGATCAGTCGTCTGGCCGCCCTGATCAACCCATGACCACCGCCACGACGACGTTGCCGAGGGCACCGAGCACGACCCCGCCGGAGAACGTCCACCAGGCGACCCGGTTGCTCGACCGTTGCGCCCGCTCGATCTGCTCCCGAAGCTGGCCGGTGAGAGAAAGCAGGTGCTGATCGAGCTCGCTCGCGGGACCGGGGAGCGCCTCACCCAGCGGTGCGTTCGCCAGGTCGAGGACGTGCCCGCCGATTGCTTCCGGTGCCGTTTCCAGCCGTACGGTCGCGAAGGTGACCGCCTCGCGCACCGCGACCAGAACAAAGATCGACACAGCGCCCACAGCCTCGACGGCAGTCAACGTCGTCCCCGACAGCACCTTTCCTGACAAGAACACCGTCACCAGAACCAGAGGCAGGTAGGCCACGGCGGCCGAAAGCCGACCGTCCGGCCGCGGCGAGGAGTGGGCGGACGGGCGGGCCGGCTCGAACGCGTCGATGGCGGCGGCCCAGGCAATCAGCAGCGGGCTCACGAGATAGCCGATGTCCGTGATGAAGGGGTAAACGGCGATGCCACCGGCCAAGTAATAACTGAAGACCAGGTCCGACAATGCCAAGGCGGTCAGCCCGGACCCGATGAGCGAGAGCTGGCGGAGGTTGCGCCGGGGAATGGAACGGGTGAGATGGACCAGCAGCACCAGCGCGATCAGGAGTGCGTCCCCGAAGGGATACCAGACCGCGAGGACGAGCGAGAGCTGCCCGGACGACTCCTGCTCGAGCACGGTTCTCAGCGTGGTCATCCAGGCCAGCAGAAAAACGGAGACGACCACCAAGAGCCCGTCGAGTATCAGCCGGACCTCCTGCAGGAGGCGGGCCCGTCCGTCGCCGACGGCAGTGACCGGCCGGCTCGCGTGGCGGGCGATCACGACGAGGGCCGCGATGCCGACCGGCAGACCAGCCAGGTAGGCGAGGTCGGCGGGCGACGGCGAGTTCGCCGCCGGCGGACCGGTCAGCTGGTTGACCATCCAGATGCCCTGACCGGTGGCCAGCGCGACCAGAGCGGCCGCCGCGAGCGCTCGCCAGCGTCGCTCCGGTCCACGACTTCTCACCGCGAACCAGCCGCATGCGACAGCGCACAGGGCGGTGACGACCGCGACCACCACGTTGGACACGATCACGGCATGGTGGCGCGGTATGGCCGCGATGAACAACTCGTAGAACGCGATGACGAGCACTGCGATCCCGAAACGGTATCCGCGCGGCATTTGCTCCGCTTCCGGCCGAAGAACAGGGCGGCGAAAAGCTAGCAGTGGCTCGGCGCGAATGACACTAATCGATCTCTGTGCCCATGTCGGCATGACGACAGGGGCACGGTTGAACCGCGGTGCTCGTCCGAGTGGCCGATCTATTCGCCGCGGCGGCGGGCCAGGGCCTGGCGGGTGGCGGGCAGGAGGAGCAGGACGGTGGTGCAGGCCGCGGCGGCCAGGATGACGTACGCGCTGAGGTCGCCGAGGGCGTAGGCCGGCGACGGCGGCTCGGAGACGAGGACTGTCGAGACGTACAGGTTTTCGGGCTCGGGTGGTGCTTCGGCCAAGTCGTCCAGGGCGTCGGACACGAGCAGGGCCAGGGGCAGCAGCGCGGTCAGGGCGGCGGTGAGGCACAGTGCCAGCCAGGCTTTGTGGTTGCCGCGCAGCATCGCCACCGACAGCACCGTCACTCCGGCCGCCACGAAGAGAAAGAAGTAGCCGGCCGACGTCGGGTTGGGGTCGTCCGGGAACGGGCTGTCGAGCAACGACAGGCCGAGTCCGGCGAACCCGCACGCCAGCACCGCCAGTGCGGCGACGGTCGCCCGCAGCGCAGCATTCACCCGGGCACGATATCGATAAGCGCGGCGGCCCGCGGACCTTTCGCTCAGGAGACGTCGGGCCGGGTCATCAGCGGCGACCGCAGATGTAGCTCCAGATCGGGAGTGGTCAGCGGTACGGCGTTCCACGTCACGGTCGCGGTGCCGGCGTCGACGACCAGCCGGACCCGGTGCGGGGACGTGATGACGTAGAGGTCGGCGACGAACGTGTCGCCCTGCCAAGCGCCGGTCGCGACGATCGGGCGGCCGAGCGGTGCGCTCTCCCGCCAATCGCCGTGGCCGACCGCGACCTTGATGGACGGTCCGAGCTGCACGTGCCATCCGCCGTCGACCGGTTCGACCGCCACCGTCGTCGCGCCGGGCAGAGCCGAATCCTGGGCCGAGGCGTCGATCCGGGCCACGGCCGAGCGGGCAGGACCGGCCGCACCCGGCACCACCGGCAACGACAACCGTTGCAGCCGCTCGGCCAGGATCTCGTCGTCCTCGGCGTCGCCGCCCTCGCCGTCCAGGGCGGGGAGCAGCACGTCCCACAAGGCGCCGGGCATGTCGCGCGACGGGTCGCCGCCACAGGTCATCGCGACCACGAGGTCGTGTGACGGGACGACGATGCACATCTGGCTCAGGTTCCCGTAGCCGCGATAGCCGTGCCGCGACATCCAGAACTGGTATCCGTACCCGGCCACCGAATCAGGGTCGGGCGGCTCATCCTCGGCCGGCCAGGTGTCGATGTGCTTGCTGGTCGCCAGTTCGATCCACTCGCGCGGGACGAGTTGCCGGCCGTCCCAGACCCCGCCACGCCGCAACAGCTCGCCGAACGCCGCGACGGCCTCGGTCGTGAGGTGCAGTCCGTGGAATCCGAAGGCGGCTCCGCTCCCCACCCGGTCCCACTCGGCGTGGTCGATGCCCATCGGCCGGAACACCCGGTCGTCGAGCAGTTCCGGCAACCCGCGACCGGTGACCCGTTCGACCATCCGGGCCAGGACGCCGGTGGTCGCGTTGTCATAGGTGTGCCGGGTGCCCTCCGCCTCGGTGAACGCGACCCGCAGGAAGCCCTTCACCAGGTCGCCCGGCTCCAGCTCCCACGCCGGGCCCAGGCTGTCGATGCCGTGCCCGGCCGTCATCGACAGCAGGTGGTGCACGGTGATGCGGCGGCCCGGCCCGGACAGGCCGGCCGGAACGTGGTCGGGCAACACGTCCACCACCCGGTCGTCCAGCGCTAGCAGCCCGTCGGAGACGGCCAGCCCCACCGCCACGGCGGTGAACGACTTGGTCAGCGAGTAGAGCAGATGCGGACGCCCGGCCGAGTACGGCGCCCACCAGCCCTCGGCCACGACGTGTCCGTGGCGGACGACCATGAGGGAGTGCAGCTCGACCGATCGGGCCTCGAGCCGGTCCAGCAGGACGCCGATCGACCGCGCCGGGACCCCCTGGGCGCTCGGGGCCGACCGCGGCAGCAGAGCCCTCATCCGCGGACCACGTTCCCGTCCTCGGTGGACTTCACGGTCACCCGCGCGCCGATCGGTTCGCCCTCGCTGAGCAGGTCGAGAACGGCGTCGGCCCGGGCCACGAAGCGGCGGCCGTCGTCCTCCAGCCGGCCGAGCACGATACCCTCGCGGGAGCCGTCGCGCCCGTGCTTGACCGTCCAGGTCTCGATGACGGCCGGCCCGTCGGCGGCCGTCGCCTCGCCGGGCGCGGGCACAGCGTCCAGTTCGGCTTGGATCCGCGCGCTCTCCGACCTTCTGAAGCCGTACGGATCGGTGGTGTAAACGCCCGTGGAGTGCTTGCTCATGATGCCGCCGTTGGCGCCGACGAACGCGTACGACCCGGGAGCCGACCGCACCCGCGAGACGGTCTCCGCGATCGCGTGCATCGCGTAGTTGTTGCCCGGCCCGCCGAAGAACGGCAGCCCACCGGTCACGGTCAGCCCGCGCGGGTCGTCCGGCGCGATCCCGAGCGCCTCGGCGACCACGAACACCGGCGCCGCGTAACAGCTGTAGAGATCGAGGGTCGACAGCTCCCCGGCCGAGATGCCCGCCACCTCGAGCGCGTGCTGGGCGGCCCGGACCGCGGCCGGCGAGGTGCCGTAGTCCGCGCGATCCAGCAGGTTCCGCTCGCGCAGATCGGCGTGCCCGGCCAGATGGACCCATTTGCTTTCCGGTACGCCGAGACGCCGCGCCGCCTCGACCGGCATCAGCAGCACGGCCGCACCCTGGTTCACCTTGTCGCGGGCCACCACATAGCGCGTGTACGGGTCGGCGATCGGCCGGTTCGCCGCACTCGGCGTCACCAGGGTCGCGGCGTCGCGGAAGACCGGCGCCGCCGCATGCGGGTTGGCCGCCGCCACCGCCGTGAACGGCTCGAAGAGCTGCCCGATGGCCGCCGCGTAGCCGGCCCGCGACATCCCGAGCCGGGCCCGCCGCGCGTTCTCGATCAGCGCGTACTGCGACGCCGTGTCGGTGAGCCCGTGCGCGACATGGTGCATCGACACGATGCCCTCGAGCCCGTGCCCGCGGGCCTCCAGCGACCCACCCGGGCTCTCGCTGAAGTCGGGCCGCGGGGATGCCGTGGCCAGCGCGGTGATCGTCGAGATCGCCTCGGACCCGAACAGCAGCACGACCTCGGAGTCCCCGGCCGCGATCGAGGCGGCGAACTCGTTGACCAGATGCTGCGGCCCCTGACCACCGCCGACCTCCAGGACGGCTCGCCGGGGCGAGGCCCCGAGCCGCCCGGCCACCGAGCGCGGGAAGTTGTCGGAGCACCCGAGCAGCGGCACCGCCCAGGGCAACGAGATCTCGAACTGCGGCACGCCGGCCACGGTGCCGACCGCCGACGCTCCGACGCCCGCGTCGTCCAGGGCCGCCCGCGCCGCGTCGGCCGCCAGGTCGACCGGCGAGCGCGCCTGATAGCCCGGCGCGTCGAGCCGCTCCGACACCTGGCCCACGCCGACCAGCACCGGCGTGCGGGGATCGACCATCAGAGGCGCCCGGCCAGCTCGCGGATCCGCCGCTCGCAGCCGGCCGCCATCGCCCGGGTGATCTCGCCGGCCGGGCGGATGTCCCGGAACGACCCGACCACCTGCCCGACGAAGAACGACTCCAGTGCCAGCGCGCCCTCGTGCCCGGCCTCGGCGGCCGCGTCGATCCGCTGCCAAGCCTCGTCCACCAGCATCGGCTGCAGCGGCAAGGGCAACGGCTCGGGGCTGCCCGCGGCCGCCCACTCGTCGTGCCAGGCCGTCCGCAACTGGCGCGCCGGTTTTCCCGTACGGGTGGGCGAGCGCAAGGTGTCGGCCGAGCTCGCGGCGAGGAACTTGCTCTTGATCGCCTGCACCGCCACGTCCTCGGCGCTGGAGAGCCAGATCGAGCCGCACCACACGCCGGCCGCGCCCAGCGCCAGCGCCGCGGCCATCTGGCGCCCGTCGGCGATGCCGCCCGCCGCGAGCACCGGCCGGTCGCCGGCGATGTCCACGATCTCGGGCGTCAGCACCATCGTGGCGATCGTGCCGGTGTGGCCGCCCGCCTCGGTGCCCTGGGCGACCAGCACGTCGACGCCCGCCGCGATCTGCCGCTCGGCGTGCCGGGCCTGGCCGACCAGCGCCGCCGTCACGACCCCGAGCTCCTTGGCCCGGGCCACCAGCTCGGGTGGCGGGGTGCCGAGTGCGCTGGCGATCAGTGAGATGCGGTGCTTGAAGGCCGTGTCGAGCAGGGCGATCGCGCCGGGGGTGGTGAGCGAGGCGGCGACCTGCTGGTGGTCGACGGTCGGGGCGGGCGGGATGTCGTACTTCTCGAGGAGCCCGCGCACGAAAGCGAAATGCTCCGCCGGGATCTGGGCCCGCATGCTGGCCACCAGGTCGGCCGGGTCGCCGGGCACGAACTTCTCGGGGACCAGCAGATCCACCCCGTACGGCTTGCCCTCGACCTGCTCCTCGATCCAGGTCAGCTGGGCGTCGAGCTCCTCGGGGCCGTAGACCGAGGCGGCGAGCACGCCGAAGCCGCCCGCGTTGGTGACCGCCGCGACGACGGCGGGCGATCGGTTGAAGCCGACGATGGGATGCTCGACGCCGAGCAGATCGGTCAATGCCGTACGCATGCCGACACGTTACCCGGCGGTCACTTGTGCGAGGCGGCGGATCTCGCTCCCCTGTTCGACGGCCATCTCGTTGGCGACCTCGCGCAGCTTCTCGTCGCTGCCGCCCTTGAGCACATCACCCGCCATGAGCTGGGCGCCGCGGTGGTGGGCGGTCATCATCGTGGCGAACCGGGTGTCGAACGCGGCGCCGGTGGCCGCCTCGAGCGCGGCCAGGTCGGCGTCGGTCTGCATGCCCGGCATCGATCCGTGGTCGTGCGTGGGGTCGCTCTCGGGCTGACCGCGCTCCTTCAACCACGTACGGAAGAAGTTGATCTCGAAGGGCTGGGCGGCGCTGATCCGCTCGGCCAGAGCCGTGAGGCGCTTGTTGGCGGCCCGCGACGGCGCGAGATCGGCCATTTCGATCGCCTGCCGGTGGTGAACGATCATCATCTGTACGAAGGCGGTGTCGATGCCGTTGAAGGTCGACCCGTCGGGCGCCCGGACCCGGTCGGAGCCGGTCACGACGGCCTCGTCGCCGGGGCCACCGGGCAGCACCACACGCTGCGGCGGAGCGGCGCTGACGCTCGGCCGGGGCGCCGCGGCCGAGCCGTCGGAGCCCATCCGGGCCGCGACCCCCACGGTCACGGCTCCGGCCAGGATGACCACGGCCGCCACGAGCGTCGATGTCCTGACCCGACCCACCGAGCCTCCTATATCGATCACCAAAGATGTTTGCTCATCTGCTTCCGGCCACTACTGTAACGACAAAGGTGAATACACAAAGCCATTACGCACCCTGCGCCGCTACCTCGCCGCAGGGTGCGTCCAGGGAGGAGACCCATGAAGCACACTGCCCCACGAGGGCGGATGCTCAAGCGCCTGGCCGCCGTCAGTGCCTTCGCACTGATCGCCGGCCTGCTGACAGCTCCGGGGAGCAGCGCGGCGCAGACACCCGTCGACGGCAACACGATACCGGGGGTTGACGAGATCGTCAGCAGCCCGAACCTCAAGCAGGTCGCGCACCTCGACAAGTCGGGCCCGCTGACCGCCACGAACACGGACTGGGCGTTCCAGGGCCAGTACGCCTACGGCGGCAACTACAACGGGTTCTACGTCTACGACATCAAGAACCCCAAGGCGCCCACGGTCGCGGCCCAGGTGCTCTGCCCGGGATCGCAGAACGACATCTCGGTGACCGGCAACCTGCTCTTCCTCGGCACCGACTCGCAGCGGACGAACGACACCTGTGACAACGTGGCGTCGACGACCGCGGCGCCGGGCGACCGCTGGGAAGGCATCAAGATCTTCGACATCAGCAACCCGCTGACGCCGAAATACCTGAAGTCCGTCAAGACCGACTGCGGCTCGCACACCCAGACGCTGGTGCCCGGCAAACGCGGCGAGAAGAACGTCTACCTGTACGTCTCGTCGTACAACCTGGCCGGCGCCGACCTGCCCAACTGCGCGCTGCCGCACGACAAGATCTCGATCGTCAAGGTGCCGCTGCGCGACCCCACGGCCGCGGCCGTGGTCGCGACACCGGTCGTCTTCGCCGACGGCGGCTTCCCTGGCAGCGAGACCGGGAGCGCGACGACGGGCTGCCACGACATCACCGTGTACGCCGCCAAGGACCTCGCGGCCGGCGCCTGCATGGGTGACGGCGTGCTGTTCGACATCTCCAACCGCACCCAGCCGCGGGTCATCAACACGGTCCGCGACGAGGTGAACTTCGCGTTCTGGCACTCGGCCACGTTCAACAACAGCGGTTCCAAGGTCGTCTTCACCGACGAGCTCGGCGGCGGCGGCGCGGCCACCTGCAACGCGGCCGTCGGCCCCAACCGGGGCGCCGACGCCATCTACGACATCGTCGGCCACGGCAACAAGCGCAAGCTGGTGTTCCGCAGCTACTTCAAGATCCCGCGCTACAACGCCGACACCGAGGTGTGCGTGGCCCACAACGGCTCGCTGATCCCGGTGCCCGGCCGCGACATCATGGTCCAGGCCTGGTATCTGGGTGGCATCTCGGTCTGGGACTTCACCGACTCCCGCCGGCCCAAGGAGATCGCCTACTGGGAGCGTGGCCCGCTGTCGCTCGACACGCTGACCGGCGGTGGTTCCTGGTCCGCGTACTGGTACAACGGCTTCATCTACTCCAACGACATCACCAAGGGCGTCGACGTGCTCGAGCTCAAGGACGTGCGCACGGCAATCGCCAAGTACTTCCGCGCCGATGTCTTCAACGCCCAGACCCAGGACAACTTCCTGCGCTGGTAACCGGTGACCGGTGCCCGTCCTGACCGAGAGGCAGGGCGGGCACCGTCTCGTTTGCAGACGGCTGCAGGCCGGGGGCAAGCGGAACGCAAGTGGGTCGCAAGTGGGATGGGTGAGGGTCTCCTCCGAAGAACTACGGAGGAGAGAAACTGATGTCTCGCTTGCTCGGGCGGCTCGGAGGAGCCGCCGCCGCGCGTCCCTGGCGCACGATCGGGGCCTGGGTGGTCGTGCTGGTCGCGGTGGCCGGGCTGTCCGTCGCCTTCGGTGGGTCGCCGCGCGACGACTACAACGTTCCGGGCACACCGTCGCAGGCCGGGACCGAGTTCCTGCGGCAGCGCGTCCCGCAGATGTCGGGCACCGGCGCTCGCGTCGTCGTGCACTCGGATCGGCCGCTCGACCCGGCGACGCTCGACGACCTGCGGGCCCGGCTGGCCCGTGTCGAGGGAGCGGCCGTCGTCGACCCGGCCCGGATGTCGGCCGACGGTGACACGGCGCTGATCGGCGTGCGGTACAGCATTCCGGTCACCGACTTCGCGGGCACCGAAGGCATCGACGCGCTGCGCTCCGCGGCGGCGCCGCTGGTCCGCTCGGGGCTTCAGGTCGAGCTCGGGGGGCAGGTCGCCGAGAACGTCCAGGCCCCCAGCGGTACGGCGGAGCTGGCCGGCATCGTGGCGGCGCTGGCGATCCTGGCCTTCGCGCTCGGCTCCGTGGTGGCGGCGGGCCTGCCGATCGCGGTGGCCATCGCCGGGCTGGCCGGCAGCGCGGCGCTGATCGCCCTGCTGGAGCGAGTCACCGACGTCAGCTCCATCGCCCCGACGATCGCCACGATGGTCGGGCTCGGGGTGGGCATCGACTACGCGTTGCTGCTCGTCGCCCGGCACGTCGAAGGGCTCCGGGCCGGGCTGTCCCCGCGGGCGGCAGCCGCGGCGGCCAACGCCACGGCCGGGGTGTCGGTGGTGGTCGCCGGGCTCACGGTGCTCGTCTCGCTGTTCGGCCTGAAGTTGTCGACGCTGCCGACGTACTCGTCGTTCGGCTACGCCACGTTCTTCGCCGTCACGGCCGTCATGGCCGCGGCGCTCACGCTGGTCCCGGCGCTGTGCGGCCTGGCCGGGCAGCGCGTGCTGCCCCGCCGCATCCGTCGCGGAGCGGAGATCCGGGCCGCTCTCCCGGCTCCGGTGAGTTCGGCGGCGGCCCGGCCCGGTTCGGCGGCTCCCGACGCCCCGGTGCGGGCTCGGCCCACGTTCACCGCGCGCTGGGCGGCGGCCGTGTGCCGGCGGCCGGGGATCGCCGCGGTCGCTTCGCTGATTCTGCTGGCGGTGCTGGCCGCGCCGATGCTGGGCATGCGCACCTGGCCGCAGGACGCGGGCAGCATGCCGGAGTCGCACACCACCCGTCAGGCCTACGACCTGGTGGCGGCGGAGTTCGGTGCGGGGGCGAACGGGCCACTGGTCCTCGCCGTCGACCTGGCCGAGGCGCCGGACCTGGGCGCGCTGTCGGCATCCCTGCGCGAGCAGCCCGGCATCGCCTCGGTGGCCCCGCCGCTGGTGGAGAACGGCGCGGCCGTCATCGTGGTCGAGCCGTCGACCGGGCCGCAGGACGAGGCCACCACCGAGCTGCTGCACCGCCTCCGGGCCGATGTGCTGCCCGACGGCGTGCTGGTGACCGGTCTGGTGGCGGTCTTCGCCGACGTGTCCGACCGGCTGGCCGAGCGGCTGTGGATCGTGGTCGTGTTCGTGGTGGCGGTGTCGCTCGTGCTGCTGACCGTTCTCTTCCGGGCGCCGGTGGTGGCGGTCAAGGCGGCGGCCCTGAATCTGCTGTCGGTCGGGGCGGCGTACGGGGTCCTGACCTCGATCTTCCAGAACGACACCACGGCCCGGCTGGTGGGGCTGCCGCATGCCGTGCCGGTGTCGAGCTGGGTGCCGGTGCTGCTGTTCACGGTCCTGTTCGGGCTGTCGATGGACTACGAGGTGTTCCTGCTGTCCCGGGTGCGTGAGGACTGGCTGCGCACCGGTGACGCCCGGGGCAGCGTCATCCGCGGGATGGCCGCGAGCGGGCGGGTGATCAGCTGCGCGGCGGCCATCATGGTCGCGGTGTTCACCGGTTTCGCGCTGGACCCGGACGTGACGGTCAAGATGCTCGGCCTCGGCATGGCCACCGCGGTCCTGATCGACGCCACGCTCATCCGGATGGTCCTGGTCCCGGCAACGATGACGCTGCTGGGCCGGGCCACCTGGTGGCTGCCGGGCTGGATGGACCGGTCCCTACCCCGCTTCGAGGTCGAAACTCGGCCCGTCAAGCCGGCACGCGAGCCCGAGCCGGTCGGCTGACGCGTGCGGTCAGATCGGCTGCCGGGGGCCTTTACTCAGGTCGATCACGCACAACGAATTGCCGAACGGGTCCTCGAGGACCGCGCACCTGCCGATCGCCACGTCGAACGGTGACGTGCGGACGACGCAGCCGCCGCGCTCGTAGGCCGCGACCGCGGCGGCGACGTCGTCGACCAGGAAGTAGACGTTCAGGTCGGCCGGGAGGTCCATCGTGTGCAGAACGACCTCGGCATCCGTCTCGGGCAGGGCCATACCCACCGCCGACTCGTCGCGCCAGAGCGGCTGCAGCCCGAAAACCTTCGTGTAGAAGGCCTCCGCGGCCTCGAGCGCGTCGACCCGCACCATGACGCAGTCAATCTTGCGCAGCATGAGCCGACGGTAGCGGTAGCGTCGCCGTCATGGTGGATCATGAGATGTTGCAGGACAAGCCGCACCGGCTGGTGGTGCGCGTCGGCGACACCGTGCGACGGCCCCGGCAGCCCTGGTCGGCCGGCGTCCACGAGCTCCTGCTTCATCTCGAGAGCATCGGCTTCCGGCCGGCTCCCCGTTTCCTCGGCATCGACGAGCAGGGGCGAGAAATCCTGTCCTACGTCGACGGGGAATCGGGTGCCGCCGGCTGGGCCAAGGTCGTCGAGGACGACGGGCTGATCGCCATGGCGCGGCTGCTCCGGGACTACCACGAGGCCGTCCGCGGATTCCGGCCGACGCCCGGGGCGGGCTGGGCCGGCCGCACCGAGCCGCCCCGGGCCGACGAGGTGATCTGTCACGGCGACTTCGGGCCGTGGAATCTGGTCTGGCACGGCTCCCGGCCGGTGGGTGTTCTCGACTGGGACTACGCCTGGCCCGCGCGGCCGATCCAGGACGTGGCCTACGCCCTGGAGTACGTGGCGCCGTTCCGCGACGACGAGACCTGCGTGCGCTGGCTGGCCTTTCCGGAGCCACCGGATCGACGGCGCCGCCTGGAGCTGTTCGCCGAGGCGTACGGGTTGGGAAGCACCGACGGTCTGGTTGACGAGGTGATCGGGCAGCAGGAGGCTGTGTGGGAACGGGCTCGCCTGCTCGCCGGGCGGGGTCACCAGCCGCAGGCCGAGTGGCAGGCGACCGGCTTCCTCGACACCACCGCCGACCGCATCCGCTGGAGTCGCGCCCACCGGCACCTGTTCGAAGCGTGAGCCTGGTCTCCCCGCCCGGTAAAGACGGCGTGCCCCGGGTAGTGGCGGGGGCGTAGCGAGAACGAGACAACGGAGGTGCGAGATGTCGGATCTGAACAAGGACGCCGAGGCCAAGCTCGACGAGATCGCCAAGGAGCGCGTCGAGGAGCTTCCGGGCGAGACCGCGCTCGGCCACCGCGACCCTCAGGCCGGCGGCGAAGGCGAGCCGCAGGACTGGAAGGGCAACAGCGAGGTCAAGCTCCCCGAGTGAGTGACGCCACCGTGGGAGCCGCCCTTTCGAGCGGCCCCCACGGTCTTGGCTACCGGCTGAACGACGAGCTCAGAGCCGTGTCGGACGAGCCCCCGACCTGAATGCCGTACCGGCCGGGCGCGGTCTTCCAGCGGCCGTCCCAATACTGCAGCAGGTGCAGGTCGGCCAGATCGGCCCGCGACAAGGTGAGATCGACCGTGCGGCTCTGCCCCGGCGCGAGCGTCACCCGCTGGAAGCCGACCAGCCGCTTCGACGGCTCCCCGGTCGAAGCCGGCAGCGTCGCGTAGGCCTGCGCCACCTCGGTCCCGGTGCGGCGGCCGGTGTTGGTCAGCCGGAAGGTAATCCGCACGTCACCGCGGGAGGACGACACCCGCAGAGCCGAATACCGGAACGACGTGTACGACAACCCGTGGCCGAAGGCGAAGAGCGGATCGATGCCCTCGCTCTCGTACCACCGGTAGCCCACTTTCAGGCCCTCGTTGTAGTCGACCTGCCGGATCCCGTCCACCACGACGCCCGGGTATTGCGCCGGGCTGCCCGCGGTCGGCGTGTCGGCCGGCGACTTCGGGAACGTCATCGGCAGCTTGCCCGACGGGTTGGTGTCGCCGAACAGCAGCGAGGCGATGGCCGGCCCCATCTGCTCCCCCGCGTACCAGGTCTCCAGCACGGCCGGCACCTGTCCGAGCCACGGCATCTCGACCGCGCTTCCGGTCTGCAGGACCACGACCGTACGAGGGTTGGCCGCGGCCACGGCCGACACGAGGGCATCGCCGTTCCCCTGCAGACGCAGGTCGGTCAGGTCGGTGAACTCACCCATCCGCACGTACGCGAAAATGACCGCCACGTCGGCCGACGCCGCCGCGGTCGCCGCGGCCGTGACGTCGCTGCCGTTGTCGAAAGTGACCGTCGCCCCGTTGCGCGCGGCCCGCGTACGAATCCCGTCCTCGGGCGACACCAGGTCCTCACACGGCAGCGTGGTCGGGCTACCGAACCGCCAGGGCAGGCTGCACACCGAGTTGGCGCTGATGCCGTCGGTGGGCGTATTCGACGCCGTCGCACCGATCACCGCGATCTCGTCGCCGTTACGCGGCTGGAGCGGCAGCACGCCGTTGTTCTTCAGCAGCACTGATCCCTGCTCGGCCGTGCTGCGCGCGATCGCCTTGTGGACGGGCGTCGAAGCGTCCTCCACCGGTGCCGCCGGCAGCGGGTGATCGAACAGGCCACCCCGGATGTACGACCGCACCACCCGGAACGCCGCGGCGTCGATCTGCCCACGCGTGATCAGGCCGGCCGCGAGCGCCTCGTCGAGACGCGCCGGGGTGAACCAGATCGGCCGGTTGAGCTCCTGGTCCAGCCCGTTGACGAGGCTGGGCGCGGTCGAGTGCACCGAGCCGAAGTCGCTCATCACATAACCGTCGAAGCCGATGTCGTCCTTGAGCACCTCGTTCAAGCGCTCGTTCTCACAGGCGTACACGTGGTTGATCTGGTTGTACGAGCACATGACGCTCTCCGGGTCGCCGCGGTCGACGGCGATCTCGAAGGGCAGGTCGTAGATCTGGCGCAGGGTGCGTTCGCTCGCGTTCGACGAGCTGGTCTGCCGATCCACCTCCTGCTCGTTGGCCACGTAGTGCTTGAGCGTGGCCAGGACCGGCTTCGTCCTGCTGCTCTGGATGCCCCGCGTGCCGGCCGCCGCCATCAGGCCGGTGAGCAGCGGGTCCTCGCCGAGATACTCCGGGGTGCGGCCGGAGAGCGGTGTGCGCCCACTGGCCAGGCCCGGTGCGAGCAGCACGTTTTTGCCCTTGTCGAACGCCTCGGAGGCCTGCGCGGCACCCTTGGTGTAGGCCAGCGGCTCGTTGAAGGTCGCGGCGGTCGCGATGGTGGCCGGGAACGCGGTGACGCCTGGGGTGAAACGCACACCGTCCGGTCCGTCGGAGTACACGACGGCCGGCGTGCACGGCACCTGCGCCGGGTAGACGACGCCATCCGGCCACTCGGTCTGCTGAGGATTGTTGGCCGGCTGCTCGACCAGCCAGCGGTATCTCTGCTGCTGGGTACTGGCCGCCAGCAGCGCCCGGGCCCGCTGGTCGGGCGTCTTGCGCTGGTCCATCCAGGGGTAGGCCGCGCAGTCCGTCGCCGGGGCCGCTCGGACCGGGCCGACGGGGGCGACCGCGATGGCGATCGGCGTCAGCAAGGCGAGGACGAGTGCCCGTTTCATCGATGCTCCTTCCACGGCCGGCGGATGCTGTTGATACGTTTCATACGGAGCCCTCGTTTCGTTGAGGACGGCTGGTGCTCGGATCGGGTGTGCGGCATCGGGGCCGCCTGACTTGTTTCCATCGAGTGGCGAAGATGTTTCCGCCCCCCGGTCCACATCCTGCGGGCGCGGTGACGGACGTCGCTAGGACGAGGTGCACGCGCACTAGCACAGAACACACTTGCGCATCGACCCTCGCGGATCCCAAGGTCAGAGGATGCGAGCCGTCCTCACCGACCTGTCCGTGCCGCGTTACCTGCTGACCGCCGCCTCACACCGCCTCCGCCTGCGCGTCCCCCGCGACGCCGGCGGTCTGCTCCGTCTGCGCGACGACCTGCCCGAGCCGGCGCTCCCGGACGCCCCGGGCTGGGTGCGCCTGCGGCCCGAACTGACCGGCATCTGCGGCAGTGACGTCGGCGTCGCCCACGCCAAGTCGTCACTGGTGCTCAGCGCGTTCTACACCGCCCGCCACCAGATCCTCGGCCACGAGATCGTCGCCGTCACCGACGAGGGCCGGCGCGTCGTCGTCGACCCGATCGTCTCCTGCGCCCACCGCGGCTTCGCGCCCTGCCGGTCCTGCACCGACGGTTTCCCGTACGTCTGCGAGCGTTTCGACGAACCCGGGGTCGCCGGTTGCCGCGCTCCCGGGCTCGGTTTCGACGCCGCACTCGGCGGTGGCTGGGGCGAGCAGCTGGTCGCCCACGAATCGCAGCTGCACCCGGTCGGCGACCTGCCGTCGGCGCGGGCCGTGCTGGCCGAGCCCACCTCGATCGCCCTGCACGCGGCGCTGCACTGGCGGCGCCGGGGCGACCGCGCCGTCGTGATCGGCCCGGGCACGATCGGGCTCCTGGTCATCGCGGCGCTGCGGCGCCTGCATCCCACCCTGGACATCACCGCCGTCGGCCCCGGCACCTTCAGTGCGGCGTACGCGCAAAGAGCCGGCGCCGATCGCACCCTGCCGCCCGGCCCCGGGGTGGTGGAAACCCTGGCCGGTCTGCACGGCGGCCGGGTCATCCGGCCCCGGCTGACCCGGATCCCGCTGCTCGAACAGGGCGTGGACGTGGTCTTCGACTGCGTCGGCCTGTCCTCCACCATCGACCTGGGCCTGCACCTGCTGCGCCCCAGCGGCATGCTCGTGCTGGTCGGCGCGGCCGGTAAGCAGCCGGTCGACTGGTCGCTGGTCTGGAACCGGCAGCTCACCGTGCAGGGCAGCGTGAACTTCGGCCCCGAGCCCACCCTCGGCGGCCGCCACACCATGACCCAGGCCGTCGAGTGGCTGTCCGACCCGTCCTTCCCGGTCGACGGCCTGGTCACCCACGTCTACGACCTCCCCGAGTGGCGCACCGCCCTGTCCACCGCGAGCGCCGGCCCGAGCGCCTCAGCCGTCAAGGTCGCCCTACGCCCCAACCCAAGCCTGCCGCTCATCCCCTAGTCCACAGCTCGCCCCATAGCCGGCCCCATCCACAGCCGGGCTCATCCACCGCTCGGCCTTCCACAGCCGGGCAGCATCCACAGCTGGTCGGCGTCCACAGCCGGGCCCCATCCACGGCCGCCCAGCATCCACAGCCGCGCAGCGTCCACAGCCGGGCAGCATCCACAGCCGGGCCCCATCCACAGACGGGCCCCATCCACAGCCGCCAGCATCCACAGCCGCGCAGCGTCCACAGCCGGGCAGCATCCACAGCGGGCCCCATCCACAGCCGGGCAGCATCGACTCTCTGGTCGGAAGACAAAAGCCGCCCGGCCCAGCTCGGAATCTGGGCCGGGCGGATCAGGATCCCGGGGTAGTAAGCGTCAGGCGACGAACTTCGTGCGGCGCCGACGGGTGATCAGGTAGCCGCCCGCCCCGGCCAGCAGGAGCACGAGGCCGCCGCCGGCCACCAGCGCGGTGTTCGAGCCGGTGAGGGCCAGTCCGCCACCACTGCCGCCCTGACCGTCGGCCGGGGGCGTCGTCGCCGGCACGCCGGCCGCCGGGTCGGTCGCGGTCGGCGTCACGGTCGCGGTCGTGGTCGGCGAGCTCGGCGCCGGATCCGAGGTCGTGGTAGCCGTCCCGGTAGGCTCCGGCGAGTCCGAGGCCTCGGGCGACGAGGGGTGGCCCGGCGGGTCCGTGGGCGGCGTCGCGATGGTCGGCGTCGGCGTCGCCGTCCGGAGAACGAAGTAGAAGGCAACCCCCGCCCGCGGGTTGGAGTCGCCCTCCCCCGCCGGGACGGGCAGGTCCGCCTTGCTCAGCGACAGCGGCACCTTGGTCCCCTTGACCGGCTCGCGGCCGCCCTGCGACGGCGCGCTCTGGGCCAGGTCGTGGATGCCGCCGCGCTCCGAGGCGTACGCCTTCGGGTACCACGTGATGTTCAGCGAGTGCGGATATTTGATGCGGATCGCGTCGGCCCGGCCCGCGATACTCAGCGGCGACAGCAGATATGAGGTGGCGGCCTGCAGGTCCGAGTCGAACTCGCACCAGGCGCCGTCGACCCCGTCATCGCCGTAGTACTCGCAGTTGGTCCAGTCGCGCGGCAGTTCCATCTCGCCGGTGATGTAGAGGTCGACCACGACCCCGCGCACGGGAGCGGCGCCGACGTTGGCGATGCCCGCCTTCACCGGAAGCGACTCGCCCGCGTGGAACGGCCGGTAGGTCTGCTGGTCGCCCGCGCTCGCGTTGGCCAGCGCCACCAGCTGCGGCGGCTCGTCGGCGGCGGCGGCCCACGCCGTCGATGGCATGGCGAGCATGGCAGCGGTGACGGCGGTGCCGCCGAGCGCGCGGATCAGATTCATGCAACGGCTCCCCGGTGATCAAGTCAAAGCGGGGGAACCATACAGTCGGCCGGATTCCGCCGCAGCCCCGTGCCGGTCGGCAAAGCGCCGGACCGGCGCGCGGCCGGTTGCCGGAGGCACTACCGTGTACGCCGTGGTGAAAGGCTGCGTATGAGTCTCGAAAAGGTCATCTTCGGTTTCTTCGTGCTGCTCGCCGCCACCCTCAATTTCGGGTTCTTCATCGGCGACATCTCCAACGCGGCCCTGCACAACGAGTACGAGTTGTTCGCCGCCGTGGTCGTCAACCTGATCGCGACAGTCCTCAAGTTCGGTGACCGCACCCAGATCGGCGCCGTTCACCTGGCGACCAGCCTGGTGGCCGACCTTCAGCTCATCGCGGCCACCCTGACCTGGGTCTACGCCACCCAGATCTCCTCGGCCGGGATGACCCCCGAGGCCACGGCGAGCGTCGTCTCGCTCTCCGGCGGCGCCCTGCTGGCCAACCTGGTCTCCGTCGCACTCCTGGTGATCGAGACGACGACCTTCCAACGGCGATGAGGCCGCCGACGAAGCGCCCGGCGCCCCGGGGCCGCTTCCAACGGCACACGGCGATCGCCCGCCCGGCCGAGGGTGGTTCTCCCACCGTCTTCCTGGTGCTGCGCCGCATGCGCGCGCCGCTCATCGTGCTGATCCTGATCTTCGCGATCAGCGTCTTCGGCCTCACGCTGATCCCCGGCCAGGACGCCGACGGCAACCCGGTGCGCATGGGGTTCTTCGACGCCTTCTATTTCATGAGCTACACCGCCACCACCATCGGCTACGGCGAGATCCCGCATCCCTTCACCGGCGCTCAGCGACTCTGGGTGACACTCACCATCTACCTCACAGTGATCGGCTGGGCCTACGCCATCGGTTCGCTGCTGGCCACCCTGCGCGACCGGGCGTTCCGCGAAGCCCTCGCCCTGCGCCGCTTCTCAGGCACGATCAAGCGGATGCGCGAGCCGTTCCTGCTGGTCGTCGGTTATGGCCAGACCGGTCAGCTGCTCGGTCACGCGCTCGACGCGCTGGGCCGGCGCATGGTCGTGGTCGACCGGTCCCCCGAGCACATCGACACGCTCGACATCGACCCCTACTACTCCGACATCCCCGGTCTGGTGGCCGACGCCCGCAACCCGCACACGCTGGGCGTCGCCGGTCTGGAGCACCCGCTCTGCGAGGGCGTCGTCGCGCTGACCGACAATGACGAGGTCAACCTGGTCGTGGCGATGACTGCCGCGCTCGTGCGCCCCGGCCTGCCGGTCATCGCGCGCACCGTCTCGCCGGCCATCGAGCACCGCATGCGGGCGTTCGGCTCCCCCACGGTCGTCAACCCCTTCGACCGGTACGGCGATCACCTGCGCCTGGCCCTGCACGAACCCTCGGCGTACCTGATGTTGTCCTGGCTCGTGCGGGGCGAAGGCGCGGAGATGCCCGAGCTGGGCCGCCCGCCGGCCACGGGACGCTGGGTGGTCTGCGGCTACGGGCGGTTCGGGCACAAGCTGACCGATGATCTGCGCGCCGACGGCCTCGAGGTCACCGTCATCGACCCGCACCCGCACCCGGACGCCAAGCCCGGGTTCACGATCATCGAGGGTGACGCCTCCGAGCCGTCGGTGCTGGCCGAGGCCGACCTGCCCGGTGCCGTCGGATTCGTGGCCGGCACCGACAACGACGCCACGAACCTTTCGCTGGTGGCCGCCGCCCGAAAGGCCAACCCGTCGCTGTTCATCGGCGCCCGGCAGAACCGCCCGGCCAACGCCCCGCTGTTCGCGGCGATGGAGATCGACTGGTTGCTGGTGCCGAGCGAGATGGCCGCCCGGGAGATCTACGCCCGATTGAGTACGCCGATGTTGTGGCGCTTCCTGCAGGAGATGCCCGGGCTTGGCGACGACTGGGCGGCCGACACCCTGGAGCGGATGCGCGCCTACTGCGGGGCCAAGCTGGGCGCGCTGTGGAAGATGACGCTCTCGGCCAAGGACGCGCCCGCCGCGCAGCCGTGGTTGATCTCGGGCGTGGTGGTGGGTGACCTGCTGCGCAGCCCCCGCGACCGCGATCAGCGGCTCGACGCGGTGCCGCTCATGCTGATGCGCGACGGCGAGACGGTGCTGGGCCCCGGAGACGACGTACGGCTCCAAGTCGGTGACGAGCTCCTGATCGTCGGTCGCCCGTACTCGCGGCGGGCTTTGATCGACACCGTGACCAACCGGGTCGTGGCCGAGTATGTGCTGTCCGGCCGGGAGGTACCGGCCGGTTGGATATGGCAGCGCGTGACGGGAAAGATACCGACAGAGGTCGAAGGCACCGATTCGCCGGTGCGTTCGTCGGACGATCCATAAGACAATCGGACATAAATCCCTCATGCAAGCGCACATGCACGTGCAGACGCCCTTGTGCAGATGCAACGCACCGCGCACGATGGACGCCAGCGTTCCACATTTCCATCCTGCGGCCGGCGGCCGCCCGGCCCCGCGAGGTGAGATGACCATCGACAACCGATCCGCGGGCACGATCTGGACCTTCGCCGAGGAGGACTATCGCTACGGCGCCGGCCCCCTGCGGCTGCGCATCGACCGCGTGCTGGCCGGCGCTCCGGTGCATCAGGACAACGACCTCTGGTATGAGGTGGAGGGCGTCGAGGTCAGCGACCAGGGCCGGGTGGTCGGGCCCCGCCGCGCGACAGTACGAGCGTCCCGGCTCCCGACGATCCGCCGAGGCCCGACGTGACTCCGCCAGGCCAAGCTGACTCCGCCAGGCCGAGCTGACTCCGCGGGGCCAAGCTGACTCCGCCGGGCCGAGCTGACTTCGCCGGCTCCTACGTGACGAAGATGGCCACTTCGTCGTGGACGACGCGCTCGTCCCACCGGGTCAGCACGGTGCGGGCTTCCTCGGCGACCACGGCGAACTCGTAGTCGTCGCCGGCGAAGACCCGGATCCCGTCGACGTCGGTGAAGAACGTGATCGAGGTGAAGCGCACCTCGTCACCGTCCTGGTGCCGGAGCAACCGCGCGCCCCGGAAACCGGGGATGCCGCGCAGTTCGCCGGCCACCACCGTCGCGTAGTGCCGCTGATATTCGTCAGCCTCCGACGCCTTGGTCCAGCCTCGCCAGGTCCGCGCGATCATGCCACTGCCCCCTCGTCGGTCCACCCGAGACCTCAGCATCCCGGCTGGGCGCCGAAAGGGATAGGTGCTGATACGACAGCCGCTGTTCGCGACCATGGCCGGAGCCCCCGGCTGAGACGGCGGGCGTAGTGGACTCGATCCCCACCTCCGCGTACGCCGGTGTCAGCTCCGTCCACGACTCGGGACCGGCCGCCGCCTCGCCGCCGAGCGACCGCGCGAGATCCTCGAGGTGAGCCTGCCATCCGGCCCCATGGAAGTGGAGGCGTTCCCGCGACAGGCCGCGCTCCTCGACCACCAGCCGCGTTCCGCGGCCCTCCTCGGTCAGCCAGGCCTCGATCCGGGCCTCGTCGTCGGTGTCCGGCTCAGTGGTGATCAGCAAGTGGTGTGGCCTGTCGCAGACGTCGATGCGCCCGGGCCCGGTCCAGGACATCGTCGACGCGCACCGCTCCCCGCGTTTCGTCGAGCGATCGCATGGTTCCGACGATCTTCACTTTCGCTCCTTCTTTCCTCGGGCGATCTCCGTGTGCAGGGCGTCCAGTCGATTCCGCCAGAGCGCCCGGTACGGCTCCAGCCACTGATCCACCTCGACCAGCGCCTCCGGCCGCAGGGCGTAGATGCGGCGCTGCGCATCCTGGCGTACGCCGACCAGTCCCACCTCCCGCGGCACCCGCAGGTGCCGGGACACCCCCGGGCGGGAGATCGGAAGGGCCTCCGCGAGCTCGCCGGCTGTCGCCGGGTGACCGAATGACGACTGTCGTGCTCAGGCGGCCAGGGCCACGGACGAGCGGCGCGGGCGGCGAAGGCGGCGAAGGCGGCGGGCCGCGATCGGCACCACGCCGAGGCAGGTGGCGCCGACGGCGGTCAGGAGCAGGCCCAGGCCGTCGGTGGCGTCGGCGCCCGCGGTCAACAGGCCCACCCCGGCGAAGGCACCGACCCACAGCATGGTGCCGAGACCCGACCAGAGGACGAACCGGCCGAACGGCATGCGCACGACGCCGGCCACGATCGGGACGACCGCGTGCACGACGGCCACGAAGCGGACCGCCACCAGCGCGGGGGCTCCCCGGTCACGCAGGTAGGCCTCGGCCCGGTCGAAACGGGCGGCGCCGATGCGGCGGCCCAGCCGGGTCGAGCGCAGCCGGGGCCCGAAGACGCGGCCCACCGCATAACCGGCCATCTGCCCGGCCAGCGCACCGGCCGTGCCCACGGCCAGGACGGCGGCGAACCCGGCCGGCCCGTCGGGCAGCGACCCGGCCAGCATGACCACCGACTCGCCCGGCACGAGCAGCCCGGCCAGGAAGGTCATCTCGACGGCGGCGGACAGGAACGTGAAGACCAGCACCGTCCACCTGTCGAGAGTGGACAGCCAGTCGACGAAGGCGGTGGCGGCGTTCAACACATCGGTGAGCACGGGATCAGCCTGTCAATCCCGTGCTCACCGAACCATCCGGCCATACCCCTAGTTACCCCTGAGGTTCACCGTTGCACGATCGGGGTGGTCAGGACCTGATCGGCCGGGCGCGCACCGAGATCGCGCGGCGCGGGCCGCCAGGCGTCGCGGTCGAACACGATCAGGGCGGCCGCGATCACGACCCAGGCGTAGAGGCCGAGGGTCAGCACGCTGTCGATGTCCCGTCCCTCGTACCCGAAGGTCTCGGTCGTAATGGTGCCCTGGACCACGTGGAAGAGCATGACCAGGAGCACGCTGCCGTTCGAGCGGCGGAAGAGCCAGCAGTACACGAACGTGATGACGAAGGTGGTGAGCAGGCCGGCCCAGCCGACCCGGTTGCCCTGTCCCGAGACGACCAGGGGCAGGTGCCAGATCGCCGCGAGCACCCCGAGCACGGCCGCCGAGAGCAGCGGCGCGAAGCGGGTGTCCAGCCGGGGCAGGGCGAAACCACGCCAGCCGGGCTCCTCGCCGAGCGGGCCGTCGAGTGGGTTGATCCACCGCAGAGCGAACAGGATGGTGATGTCGGCCCAGGCGAGGTTCCAGGAGGCGCCGCCGTGGATGGCCGCGGTGGCAAAGATGACGAGCAGGGGCAGGGCCACCGCGGCGACGTAGCAGTACCACGGGACGCGCCAGCGGATCATCCGGCTGCCGAGGTCGCGCAGGGTGCCGGTGACGGCCGCGACGATGAGCGCGGCGACCAGCGGCGCGCACGGCAGCATGGCGGTGTCCTCGATGCCGAACGGCCACGGCGACCAGCCGATCGCGAAGGCCAGGACGAAGAACGTGACGAGCGGGTGGCGGCGGATCGCCGCGGCGAATGTTGTCATGCCCTCACGGTCGTCGCCCCGGCTTCCCGGGAACACCGTGCTCACCCGTTGTCCACAGGGCGGGTTTCTGGCATGTTCCCCGGCGGCCGACCGGCCTATCCTGCTCGCATCGAAGAGCGATCGGTCCCCAGCCCGACGCTGCTGGTGAGTGTGGCCGTCGCCGCCCTCCTCGCAGCGGCGATGTCGATCGTCCTCGCCCGGCCGAGCGGCCATCTCGCGTCGGCCGGCCTGTTCGTGTGGATCCTTCTGGCGTACGTGTTCTGTGGGCTCCTCGCGTGGCGGCGGCGCCCCGGCAGCGGGTTCGGGCGGCTGATGGTGCTGGTCGGCTTCGGGGCCGCGCTGTCCAATCTCGCCTGGTCGGCCGACCCGGTGCTTTACACCGTCGGCCAGGCGCTCGACCTGCTCGTCGTGGCGCTGTTCCTGCACGTGTTCCTGGCGTTCCCCGACGGCCGGCTGCGGGGCCCGGCCCGGCCGCTGGTCCTCCTGGCGTACGCGGCCTCGGTCGGTCTGCAGTTGACGGTGATGCTGCTGGGCGGCTTCGGGGAGGACAACCTGCTCGTCGTGGCCGACGTGCCGGAGCTCGCCGACGGGCTGCACGCGGTCGAGCTGGTCGTCCTGAGCGGGTTGCTGCTGGCCGGGTGGGCCTTCTGGCCGACCGGCTGAGCAGCGAGCGCCGGGCCGTGCGGTGGCTGGTCGGCTTGTTCGCGCTGGGGCTGGTCGCGCTGGCCGTGCTGCTGGTCATGGGGCTGTTCGTCGCGGCCGGGTTCACGCTGGTGCAACGGGTGACGCTGGCTGTCCTGGGGCTGGCCCCGGTGGCTTTCCTGGCCGGGCTGCTCGACGCGCGCCTGGCCCAGGCCTCGGTGAGTGAGCTGGTGGTGGCGTTGCGGGCCGAGCCCGACGACCTGACGCCGGCTCTGGCCCAGGCGTTGCGCGACCCGACCGTCTCGTTGCTCTACTGGCTGCCGCAATACCGCAACTGGGTCGACCACGACGGTTCGCCGCGGACGCTGCCGCCGTCGGCGACATTGATCCGGCGCGACGGTGAGCCGGTGGCGGCACTCGACCACCACCCGGCCGTCGAGCCGGGCCTCCTGCGGGCCGTGGTGGCGGCGGTCGAGATCGCCATCGACAACGGCCGGTTGCGAGCCGAGCTGCGGGCCGGGCTGGCCGAGGTCCGAGCCTCGCGCGCCCGCGTGCTCGAGGCGGGCCGTCAGGAACGCCGCCGCCTCGAGCGCGACCTGCACGACGGCGCCCAGCAGCGCCTGGTCGGGCTGTCGCTGCGGCTGAGCCTGCTGGAGTCCCGGCTCACCGGCGACCCGACGGCCGGCCTGGCCCTGCGGGAGGCGCGGGCGGAGGTGGCGACGTCGCTGTCCGAGTTGCGCGACCTGGCTCACGGCCTCTATCCGGCCGTGCTGAGCGGGCACGGTCTCGCCGTGGCCCTCGAGTCGGTGGCGGCGCAGGCCGTGGTGCCGGTGCGGCTCAGCGTGGGCATCGACGGGCGGCTGCCCGAGCCGGTCGAGGTCGCGGCCTATTACGTGGTGTGCGAGAGCCTGACCAATGTGGGGCGGCACGCCGGAGCTTCCCGTGCTTCGGTCGAGATCTCGCGGGCCGGGCCGGCGCTGGTGGTGGAGGTGGCCGACGACGGGACGGGCGGGGCCGACAGCGGCCAGGGCAGCGGGCTGCGCGGGCTGGCCGACCGGGTCGAGGCCCTCGGCGGCACACTGCGCGTGTGGAGTCCGGACGGCGGCGGGACCAGGGTGCGGGCGGAGGTGCCGTGCGGGTAGTGATCGCCGAGGACAGCGTGCTGCTGCGCGAGGGGCTGGCCCGGTTGCTGGCCGACGCGGGCTTCGACGTCGTGGCCCGCTGCGGTGACGCCTCATCTCTGCTCAGCGCGGTCGCCTCGCTGACGCCGGAGGTCGCGGTGGTCGACATCCGGATGCCACCGACGCACACCGACGAGGGCCTGCAAGCGGCGCTGACGATCCGCGCCGACCACCCGGGCACGGCCGTCCTGATGCTCTCCCAGCACGTCGAGCCGGCGCTCGCCATGACGCTGTTCGCCGACTCGGCGGCCGGGGCCGGCTACCTGCTGAAAGATCGGATCGGCGAGGTCGCCGAGTTCGTCGGGGCCGTGCGCCGGGTGGCCGGGGGCGGCACGGCGGTCGACCCGATCATCGTGTCGTCGCTGGTCGGGCGGCGGCGTCCGGACGATCCGCTGGCGGCGCTGACTCCCCGCGAGCGCGACGTGCTCGAGCTGATGGCGAGCGGCCACTCCAACCAGGGCATCGCCGACCGGCTCCACCTGACGCTGCGGGCGGTGGAGAAATACGTGTCGAGCGTCTTCGGCAAGCTGGGACTGCCCGCCACCGGCGCGGAGTCGCGGCGGGTGCTGGCCGTCCTGTTGTTCCTGCGGCCGGAAACCGGCCGCAATCGCGGCTAGCGTCGTCTCATGTCGCCGACCTGGTCCTCGGTCATCGCCCGGCGGGTCGCCCGCAACCACCTGGCGTCGCCCGGCGACAGCCCGGCCGCCGTCGTCGCGGCGATGTGCGGCGCCCACGCCCAGGTCATGTCCGCGGGCGAGGTGTCGGTGGCGATGCGCCTGCCCGAGGCGACCCGGGCGGACGTGCACGACGCGCTGTGGACGGACCGGACGCTGGTCAAGACCTTCGGGCCGCGCGGCACGGTGCACCTGCTGCCGGCCCGCGATCTGGGCCTGTGGACCGGGGCGCTGGCCGCGCTGCCGCACTCGACGCCGTTCGCAGCCGACGTCCGGATGACCCCGGAGCAGAATGCCCGCGTCGTGGCGGCGCTGGACGACGCCCTGCGAACCGCCGGCGACTGCCTGACAGTGGACGAGCTGTCGGCCGCCGTGGTCGCGCGGGCCGGTTCGTGGGCGGGCGACCTGGTCATGCCCGCGTTCCAGACGTGGTGGCCGCGGTGGCGGCAGATCGTCGGCTCGCCTCTGACTCAGGGTGTGCTGTGCTTCGGGCCGCAGCGGGGTCGCAAGGTCACCTACACCAGTCCCGCGGTGTGGGCGCCGGAGTCCAGGCCGTGGGAGCCCGAGCCGGCGCTGCGCGAGCTGATCCGGCGCTACCTGTGGTCGTACGGCCCGGCGACACCGGCCGAGGTGGCCCGCTGGCTGGCCGCTCCCCCACCGTTCATCACCAAGGTCTTCGGTTCACTCGACCTCCAACCGGTGACGATCGACGGCGCGCGGACATGGCTGCTGGCCGGCGACGACACCTTCCCCGCGCCGGCGGCTTCGCCGAGCGTCCGCCTGCTGCCCTACTTCGACGCGTACGCCGTGGGCGCGCACCCCCGCAGCGAGACCTTCCCCGGCGCCGCCTTCGATCGGGCGCTCAACCGTGGCCAGGCCGGCAACTACCCCGTCCTCCTGGTCGACGGCCGGGCGGCCGGGGTCTGGCACCAGCGTCGCTCCGGCCCCCGCGTCCACGTCACGGTCGAGCCGGTCTCCGACGTCCCGACGACCGCGCTGAAAGCCGAGGTCGAGCGACTGGGCCACATCCTCGGCGCGACCCCCACCCTCACCGTCGGCGCAGTGACAGTGGGCCCGCACGCCTGACCATCGGGTGGTCCCTCCGCGGACGCGGCCTCCTGCCCGGTCAGCCCGCGACGGGGACGACCGCCGGATTCGGGTCCGGGTCCAGGGCCACGTCGGGGTCCGTGGACTCGGAGGGGATCGAGGCGATGCCGGCCAGGATGAGGGCGCCGCCGAGAATTTGCAGCGGGGTCAGCGCCTCGCCCAGCACGAGCCAGGCGAAGATCGAGGCGAAGACGACCTCGAGCAGGCCCAGGAACGACGCCAGGCGCGAGCCCAGCCGGGACGAGCCGGCGATCCCGGTGGCGTACGCGATGGCCGTGCCCGCGATGGCCACGACACCCAGCGGGACCCACCAGGGCGCGGTGCCGCCGAGCATCGGGACGTCGCCGCCGACGGTCTCGAGCGGCAGGGCTCCGGTCAGGCCGAGCAGCCCCAGCGTCAGGCCGCCGAGCAGCAGACCGGAGCCGGCCAGGGCGACCGGCGGCAGTCCGTCGGCCGGGCGGGCGGCGACCACGAAATACACGGCGCAGCCGACCGCGGCGGCGAGGGCGAACACCAGCCCCAGCGGGTCGACCGCCTGCAGGGCACCGGGGCCGATCACCAGCATGAGACCGCCGACGGCGAGCACCGAGCCGAGCAGCACCATGGGCCGGGGCATCCGCCGGGTGGTGGCCCAGGCCCACAGGACGAGCAGGAGCGGCGCCTGATATTCGATCAGCAGCGCCGTCGAGACCGGGACGCGGGCGATCGCCGCGAAATAGGCGAGCTGGGTGAACGCGACCGCGATCAGACCCATGCCGAGCACCCGCCAGCGGGCCCGCCACAGGGCCGACCAGCGGCCGCGCAGGGCGAACAGCACGAACGGCAGGAGCACGATGCTGCCGGTCAGGGCGCGTACGGTGACGGCGGCGGCCGGGGACCAGCCGGCCTCGAGGAGTGGCTTGATGAACGCACCTGACGTGCCGAACGAGATGGCAGACAGGGTCATCGCGGCCAGGCCGACGTGTTTGGTCTTCATTTCGCCTCCGTTCACCTGCTGCTGTCATGAGCTAAATTGCTTACAGTCCTGACGCTAGGCCGGTCCCAGTGAGGAGTCAAATTGCTTTTTGCCCCTGACACGGTGGAGTCGCTGGACTTCGTGGTGGCGCTGGCCAACACGTCGCCGGACAGCTCGCGCAGCGGTGCCGACGAGCTCGCCACCGTCGAGCAGCTGGCCGCGATGCTGACGCGGTTCACGTACACGGGCCGCATCGACCACGACCAAGCCGAGCTCGACGACGTGCGCGAGACCCGTACGCTGCTCCGATCGGTCTGGGTCCTGGAGCGCGACGACGCGGTCGAGGTGGTCAACCGGATGCTGCGCGAGGCGAAGGCGCTGCCGTTCCTGGCCCGGCACGACTCGCTCGACTGGCACATGCACGCGACCTCGCCCGACGCACCGCTGGCCGAGCGGATCCGGGCCGAGGTGGCGCTGGCGCTGACCGACGTGATCCGGATGAACGAGATGGGCCGGCTGCGCATCTGCGAGGCCGACGACTGCGAGGGGCTGGTGCTCGACCTCTCGCGCAACGGGTCCAAGCGGTTCTGCACGGTGCGCTGCGGCAACCGGATGAACATGATCGCTTTCCGGGAGCGCCAGGCGGGTGCTTGAGCGCGGCGGGTCGGCGGGGCCACCGCGCAGGCGCTAGGGTCGTTTCATGATGCTGCGAGAGCTCATCGGCCGGGTCTTGCGTCGCACACGACTGGGCCAGCGGCGCACGCTGCGCGAGGTGGCCGACGCGGTCGGCATGTCGATCGGGCACCTCTCCGAGGTCGAGCGCGGCCGCAAGGAGCCGTCGTCCGAGATGCTCGCGGCCATCTGCCGCGCGCTCGGCATCACGATGACCGACCTGCTGGCCGCGGTGCTGCACGACCTAGCACCCCAGCAGCCGCGCCTGCACCGCTTCGAGATCGCCCGCCAGGCGACCACGCGGGTCCAGCTCCGCCGGACGGATTTCCAGCTCGCCGCCTAGGGTTTGCGCGCCACCGCGGCGTATCCGTCGACGACGATCTTGTCGTCGGTGGCCGGCCGCCACTCGGGGATCGGGACGACGCCGGGCTCGACCAGCTCGAGGCCGTCGAAGAAGGCGGTGAAGTCGGCGACCTCGCGCAGGTGATAGGGGACGGCGCCGCTCTCGTTGTACTGCCGGTGCGACTCGATCACGCGCTCGCTTGTGGCGGTGCCGTCGGACATCGCCAGGAAACTGCCGGACGGCAGCTCGGCGACCAGCGCCCGCACGATGGCTCGAGCCTCGGCCGGATCCTGCACGTGGCCCATCACGCCGAGCATCATCAGTGCGACCGGCCGCGTGAGGTCGAGCGTCCGCTTCGCCTCGTCGATCACGGCGGTCGCGTCCTTCAGGTCCTCGTCGATGTACGTCGTGACACCCTCGGGCGTGCTGGTCAGGAGCGCCCGGGCGTGGCTGAGCACGAGCGGGTCGTTGTCGACGTAGACGATCCGGGCGTCGGGCGCGAGGTGCTGGGCGACCTCGTGGGTGTTGGCCACCGTGGGCAGTCCGGTGCCGACGTCGAGGAACTGGCGGACGCCGCGCTCGGCGGCGAGATAGGTGACCGCGCGGCCGAGGAAGGCCCGGGTCTGGCGGGCGGCGTCGACGATCTCGGGGAACACCGCCTTGACCTGGTCACCGACGGCGCGGTCGGCGGCGAAGTTGTCCTTGCCACCGAGCCAGTAGTTCCAGACCCGGGCGGAGTGCGGCACCTCGACATTGAGCTTGGTCGACAGATCATCGGTCACGGCGACAGTGTCCCGGGTGGACAGTGGGCGGTGCAACCCGCGGACGGACCAGCCCGGCGTCGTACGCGGCGATCACCAGCTGGGCCCGGTCCCGGGCCCGCAGCTTGGCCAGCAGGTGGGTCAGGTGCGTCTTGACGGTCTTGACCGAGACGACCAGCGCCCCGGCGATCTCGTCGTTGGACAGGCCGGCGCCGACCAGCGCGAGCACGTCGATCTCGCGGGCGGTGAGACCGCGCAGCGTGGGCCGGTCACGGCCCGGGCCGGGAGCGGACACGAAATGGTCGATCAGCCGGGTCAGGATCGACGGTGCGAACAGCGACTCGCCCCGGTGGGTGCGCCGGACGGCGGCCAGGAGCTCCTCCGGGTGGGCGTCCTTGAGCAGGAAGCCCGAGGCCCCGGCCCGCAGCGCGTCATGCACGTACTCGTCCAGCTCGAACATGCTGAGCACCAGCACCTTGGCGCCGTCGAGAGCCGGGTCGGCGCAGATCCGGCGGGTCGCCTCGAGACCGTCGACGTGGGGCATGCGGACGTCCATCAGGATCACGTCGGGCCGGGTGGCTCGCGCCTGCCGCTCGGCCTCGGCGCCGTCACCGGCCTGTCCGACCACCTCGAGGTCGGCTTCCTTCTCGATGATCATCGCGAGGCTGTGCCGGAGCAGCGGCTGGTCGTCGACGAGCAGGACGCGGACGGGGGTCACGGGGCGGGCACCTCGTCGGGGATGCGGGCGGTGAGCTGGAAGCCGCCGTCCTTGTGGCGGGTGGCCAGGGTGCCACCCAGGGCGTTGACGCGCTCGTGCAGGCCGGCCAGTCCGTGCCCGGCCCCCGGCGCCTGATGCCAGCCGGGAGCGGGCCCGGCGTCGGCGACCGAGACGATCAGGACCTCGGCGTCGCGGCGGACGACGACGCGGACATCGGTCGGGCCGGCGTGCCGGGCGGTGTTGCTCAATGCCTCCCGTACGGTCTGGCAGATGGCCACCTGCACGCCGGGTGACACAGCGCCCAGCTCGGTCACGCTGAGTTCCGGGCGGACGCCGGCGTTCTCGGCGGCGCGGACGATGGCGGGCAGCACACTGAGATCGTCGACCGGGGCCAGCGGCGCCTGCCCCCCGGTCTCTCTCAGGACGGTGAGCATGCGGCGCAGCTCCGCGGTGGCGCCCCGGCTGGCCTCCTCGATGTCGGTCAGCGCGGCGCCCACCTCCGGCGGTTTCTCGAGGTGGCGGGTCGAGGCGGCGCGCACGGTGATCAGGCCGAGCCCGTGGGACACGACGTCGTGCAGATCACGGGCGATCTTGAGGCGCTCGGTCTGGACCGCCTCGGCGGCGGCCCAGGCCGTCAGTCGCTCCTCGTAGGCCCGGCGATCGGCCCGCCAGCGCTGGACGGCCCAGACGGCGGCGGTCAGCGCGCCCCCGGCCAGGACCGCCGGGACGATCGTCGCCGCCGGGCCCCGGGCCCCGCCGGTCACCATCGCCACGAACGTGACGACGCCGACCGTCAGGAGCACCGGGACGGCCCGGGATCGCCTGGTCGGACGGAGGCTCTCGCGCATGCCGCCGACTGTAGTTCTCCGACCTGGGTCCGAGGCGCCGCCGGTTTATCGGATCGTGGTCCGACGACTCCGGCCGCGCACTCCGGTTGACTCGTCGCATGATCTCGATCGACCGGGTGAGCCGTCCCGGAATCCTGCACGAGGTGTCCTTCGTGGCCCGTCCCGGCCGGGTCACCGGCTTCCTCGGCCCCAACGGCGCGGGCAAGACCTCGACCGTGCGCATCCTGCTCGGCCTCGACCGGGCGGCGGGCGGCACGGCCCTGATCAACAACCGGGCGTACGCGTCGTGGCCGCGCCCGCTGACGGTCGTCGGGGCGTTGCTCGACGGCAGCGGAGCCCATCGGGCCCGTACGGCCCGGGCCCATCTGCGCTGGCTGGCGGCGAGCAACGGCCTGCCCCGGGGCAGGGTCGGCGAGGTGCTCGACGTGGTCGGTCTGGCCGGGGCGGGCGGCAAGCGGGCCGGGCGGTTCTCGCTGGGCATGAGCCGCCGGCTCGGGCTGGCCGCGGCCCTGCTCGGTGATCCGCCGGTGCTGGTGCTGGACGAGCCGTTCAACGGGCTCGATCCGGCCGGCATCCACTGGATGCGCGAGTTCCTGCGCCGCTGCGCGGGCGAGGGCCGTACAGTGCTGCTCTCCAGCCATCTGCTCGACTTCCCGGTCGACGACGTGGTCGTCATCAACCACGGGCGGGTTGTCGCCCGGGGCACGACGGCCGAGGTCACCGGCGAGCACGATTCGCTGGAGCAGGCGTTCCTGTCGCTGACCGGCGCGGGTGCGGGCTCGTGGTGAGGGCGGAGCTCCGCAAATTGTTCGGGCTGCCGACCGCCTGGGTGGGGCTGGTCCTGGGACTGATCGCCGCGCCCGCACTGGTCTTCGTCAACGCGCCCGGCGTGCGGCGGGCCATCGAGTCGGGCGAGATCGCCGACCTGGGTTACGAGAACCTCGGCATCGGCCTGCTGGGGGCGCTGATCCTGGGCGTGGTGACGGTCAGCAGTGAATACACGTCCACCGGGGACGACTCGCCGGGCGCTCACCAGATGACGGCGACATTGCTGGCCATGCCCCGGCGCACGCGGCTGCTCGTCGCCAAGGGAATGGCACTGGCGCTGGTCGTCGCCGTGCAGGGAGCACTGACCGCCTCGGCCGCGGTGCTGCTGACCGAGGTGGTGCTGCCTGAGTACGCGCCACCGTTCGCTCCCGACCGGATCGCCGCGGCGGCTCTCTACTGGACGTTGCTCGCCCTTCTCGCGTACGCCGTGACCCTGATCTTCCGCAACGGTGTCATCACTCTGACCGTCTTCATCGTGAACAGCACGGTCGTCTCGGTGTCGTATCTGCTGACCAAGCTGACCCCGTGGGCCGCCTACCTGCCCGACATCGTCGGCGCGCACATGTTCCTGCGGGGCGATGCGACCGGCGTACGGATCGCGCCGCTCACCGCCGGCCTGGTGATGACCGCCTGGGTCGCCGCCCTGCTGGCAGTGGCCGGCTACCTCTTCCATCGGCGGCCGGCGTGACGGCCGTGCACGCCGAGCTGCGCAAGCTGATCACGCTGCCGTCGCTGCGGTGGACCGCCGCCCTCACCTGGGCCGCCACTCTGGTCCTGGCCCTCGCGGTCCGTCGCGTCGCACCGCAGGAGGACCCGATCCGGGCGGCGTTGCGGTGGACGCAGGCCGGATTCCTGGTGTTCGGGGTGCTCGCCGCGACGCAGGAGTACGAGCCGGGCGGTCAGATCCGGGCCACGTTGCTGGCTGTTCCCCGGCGGTGGACGCTGGCCGCGGCCAAGGCGGTGGCTTTGATCGTGGTCGCACTGGCCCTCGCGGCTCCTGCGGGCTCGCCCTACCTGGTCGGCGTGGCCCTGGTCGGCGCCGCGCTGGGGTCGCTGCTGCGGAGCAGCGTGGCCGGGGTGGCCTTGGGGCTGGCGATCTATCTCGTCGCCTCGCCGGCGATGCGCGCCCGTCTCCCCGGATCGGGGCCCTGGCTGCCCGATGCAGGTCTGGCCGCCGAGGTCTGGCCGCCGGGCGCGACTCTCACGGCCGCGGCCTGGCCGCTGGCTGCGACTCTCGTCGCTGCCGTGGTTCTCCGCCGTCGCAACGCCTGAGCGGCCTCGTGCCGTAGGGCGTACGGCGTCCTGGAAGGGCCCGTCACAAGACGTGCTGGGAACGTTCGAGAAGGGCAAGGCCTGGGTGTGGATGGCGGACGCCGACCCGTCCCGAATCGGCAGCACCACCCCGGCGACTCCACGAGGACCGCCTGCTCAGTGACCTACCGGGTCACGGGCTCATGGCAGGGCGGGTTCCAAGCCGACGTGCGGCTGACCAGCGGTGCGGTTGCGAGACTTCGGCCCACGGCCCTAGAGTGAACGTACTGGTTCGTACATAAGCAATGCCCGGACCGACGAGGTTGGCTTCGGCCCCACGCGGAGGCGAAAAGCATGGCACGCATGAGCATCGCGACCGTCTGCCTCTCCGGGACGCTCGACGATCGTCTCGACGCCGCCGCGGCGGCCGGGTTCGACGCCGTCGAGATCTTCGAGAACGACCTGATCGCGTCGAGCAGCTCCCCCGAGGAGATCCGCCGGCGGGTGGCCGGCCTCGGTCTCACCATCGACCTCTACCAGCCGTTCCGGGACGCCGAGGCCGCTCCCCCGGCCCGGTTCGCCGCCGTCGAGCGGCGTTTCCGGGCCAAGCTCGACCTGATGGAACGCCTCGGCGCCGGCACCGTCCTGATCTGCTCGTCGGTCGCGCCCGACACGATCGACGACGACCAGCTCGCCGCCGCCCAGCTCCGGCGACTGGCCGAGCTGGCCGCCGAGCGCGGCATGCGCATCGCCTACGAGGCGCTGGCGTGGGGCCGTTTCGTCTCGACCTGGCAGCATTCCTGGGAGATCGTGCGCCGCGCGGCGCACCCGGCGCTCGGGCTCTGCCTGGACAGCTTCCACGTCCTCTCCCGCACCGACGAGTACGACCAGATCGCGCACCTGCCGGGCGACCGCATCTTCTTCCTCCAGCTGGCCGACGCTCCCCGCCTCGACATGGACGTCCTGCAGTGGAGCCGCCACCACCGCCTCTTCCCGCTGCAGGGCCGCCTCGACCTCCCCGGCTTCACCCGCGCGGTCCTCACCGCCGGCTACGCCGGCCCGCTCTCCTTGGAGGTCTTCAACGACGTCTTCCGCCAGGCCGACCCCCATCGCACAGCCGTCGACGCCCGCCGCTCCCTGACAGCCCTGGCCGGCACCCTGCCACCCCCACCGAGCCAAGCACCCACTCCGGCACACAAAACGCTCGGTGGGCTCACGCCCGCGCCCGAACTGGACGGGATCGCGTTCGTCGAGCTCGGCGTCGACGCGGCTACCGGGCCGGAGCTCGAGAATCTGTTGCGGGCGCTCGGCTTCGCTCATACCGGGCAGCATCGTTCCAAGGCCGTGCAGCTGTGGGAGCAGGGCTCGGCGCGCATCCTGCTCAACTCGGGCGCACCCAGGGCGGTCGAGGGGGAGGCGGCGATCCGGGCGTTCGCGTTGGAGAGCACGGACCCCGCCGCGTCGGCGAAGCGCGCCGCCGAGCTGCTCGCCCGGCCGCTCCCCCGGCGCCGGCGACAGAGCGAGGCGGATCTGACCGCCGTGGCCGCTCCCGACGGCACCGAGATGTTCTTCTGCCGTAGCGACCACGGGTGGATGGACGACTTCCTCCCGACCGGCGAGACGACCCGAGCACCACTCGATCCGGCAGCCGGAACGACGAACGGACGCGCCGACGAGCGAACGCGGGTCGCCCCCGCACCGGGGGCTGGGATCACCGCCATCGACCATCTCTCGCTCGCGCAGCCGTTCGATCGCTATGACGAGGCGGCGCTCTTCTATCGCAGCGTGCTGGGCATGACCGATGACGAGGCCGGCGAGTTCGCGGCGCCGTTCGGGCTGGTGCGCACGCTCGCCATCCGCAACGCCAATCGCCGGGTCCGGCTCGCGCTCAGTGTTCCCCTGCTGCGCCGCGGCGACTGGGCGCCGGCCGTCCCCCACCCGCAGAGCCTGACCCTGCTCACCGATGACCTGGCCCGCACCGCCGCGGCGATCGACACCGTGCCCATCCCGGGGAACTACTACGACGACCTCGACGCCCGCACGGACCTGCCACCTGACCTGCGCGAGTCTGTCCGGAAGCTCGGCGCCCTCTACGACGAGGACGACCACGGCCGGTATCTCCAGCTCTTCACGCCCGTGCTCGGCCACCGGGTCTTCATCGAGATCGTCCAGCGCATCGGCGACTACCGCGGGTACGGCTTCGCCAACGACCCGGTACGCATGGCCGCGCACCGGGCCCAGCGCCTGGAAACCACCTCCGGGTAGCGACGGACCCCGCGCGGCAGGCCTCGTCACGAGTCCCGCGTCGAGCGATGCGAGAGGCTCGTCGTGACCGCCGCTGGCTCGTCAAGCTCCGGCGAGGGCGAGGGCGAGGGCGAGGGCGACGGCGACGGCCACGGCGACGGCGACGGCGGAAGCGCGGGCGACAACGACGGCGCGAGCGACGGCAACGGCGCGAGCGAGGGCGCGAGTTCGGGGCTGCGCGTGGCCAGGCCACGGCGTTCGGCCAGCTTCGCGACCACGGTGGCATAGGCCGTGAGGACCACGACGTCGACCGCGAACATCTGCCAGGGCATGTCGGCGGCGGTCTCGGTCAGGGTGAGCGCGTTGAAGGCCGCCGCCAGCCCCGCGCTGACCAGGTTGTTCATCACGTGCAGAGCGATCGCCGCCTCCAGGCCACCGGTTCGGACGGTCAGCCAGCCGGTGACGCAGCCGAACAGGAACAGGTCGGCGAAACCCCACGGCGTGCCCCACCCGTGGGCCGCGGCGAACACGAGCGCCTGAAAGGCGATCGGCACCCACGGCCGCCGGAACCACGTGCCCGTCGCCTGCAGCAGCCAGCCCCGCGTCAGATACTCCTCGGCGGCGGCCTGCGGCGGCACCACGAGCAGCAGCAGGAGCATCGTGAGCGCGAACGGCCCCCACCCGGCGAGCGGGTCGCTCAGGCCGGTGTCCTCGACACCGGTCATCGTGGCCAGCGCCGTCCCGCCCGCGATCAGCACCACGATCGCCACCAGTGCCACCGGCAGCAGTGTCAGCAGGAACCGCCACCGCAGCCGCCCGGTGACCGACGACAGCGTCCCGGCCGGGCGCCGCTGGATCCACCGGGCCGCCAGCAACGTCAACGGCAACAGCGCCGCGATGCTCAGGAACGCCAGCGCCAGGTCGGCGTGCGCACCGAAGCTGGGCAGTCCATCCACATTGTCCGGTCGCCCGGCCAGGACGGCCGCCAGGGTGACCACCAGATACGAGAACACCGCGACGACAGCGCCCGCGCCGAGGATGAACAGGGTGCCGACGACCGGCCGCCACCAGCGGTGAGCGGGGGTCCGGGCGAGGCGGTGATATTCGAGAGCAGCCATGAGCAGAATTCTGCCGATCCGGCCGGCCCGGCGAATCGGGCCGAGGCTGGAATCCGACCCCTGCCCCAGGGCATAGATAGGGTGGCGGTCATCATGGCCCGCTGGAAGAGTTGGATCGTCCCCGCGCTGCTCGCGGTCGCGCAGTTCGCCTACTGGCCCGCTCCCGTGCTCAGCCGCGCCGACCCCACCCGAGCCGCGGCGGCCGCCGCGGTCGCCGCCGTCGTCTGCGGCGCTCTCGTGCTCCGTCGCCGCCGGCCGCTCATCGCGGTCGCCGTGGTCGCCGGCGGGCTGGCCCTCGGCACCTGGGCGACCCCGCAGCAGGAGTATCTCTTTCCCGGCGACGCCCTGCTGGTGCTCTCGACGGCCGAGTCGATCGCCCTGTTCCACGTGGCTCTGCGCAGCTCGCGCCGCACCACGCTGCTGGTCGTGGCCGGTCTGCTGGCCGTCCAGGCGGCCCTGGTCCTGGACGACGAGCCGCTCGACATCCTCGTCTCGATCGCCTTCTACGCGCTGGTCGTCGCGTTCGGCCGGGTGCGGCGGCGCTGGCTCGACGACCGGGACGCGGCGGCCCACCGGCTCGAGCAGGCCGAGCACGCCCGGCGGGACGCGGCCGCGGCCGAGCAGCGCCGCCTCGCCCGCGAGTTGCACGACGTCACCGCGCACCATCTCACCTCGATCGTGGTGAACGCCTCGGCCGCCCAGTTCCTCGGCAAGCCCGAGTTGCGGGCCGACGCCCTCGAGTTCGCCGCCCGCACCGGCCGCGAGACCCTCGCCTCGCTGCACCAGCTGGTCGCCGTGCTGCCGCAGGCGCCCGAGGCGACCGATCTGGCCGACCTGGCCGATGACTTCCGCCAGCTCGGTCAGGTGGTGCACCTCGAGGTCACCGGCGACCCGCCGCCCGGCCAGGCCGAGGCGCTGCACGGCATCGCCCGCGAGGCGCTGACCAACACCCTGCGCTATGCGCCGGGCGCGACGGTCCGGCTCACCCGGACGTACGACGAGACGGGGGTGACCCTCGTCGTCGAGGACGACGGCTCCGCGACGCCGATCGAGGGCCTCGGCGGGGGCCGCGGGCTCACCGGCATGCGGGAGCGGGCGGCTGAGCTCGGCGGGTCGGTCACGGCCGGTCCCCGTACGGGTGGAGGCTGGCAGGTCCGTGCGGTGCTCCCGGCCGTGGCGGCACCCGCGCGGCTCCGGGTCTGGCTGCGCAGTCAACTCGTCCTCGATGCGGGGTTGACCCTGCTCGTCCTGCTCCTGCCGCTCTCGGGGGTGGCCGCCCTGGTCGAGGAGAGCGACGTGTCGCCCGCCGCGGTCACGCTGATCCTGCTGGCCGTGCTCGCGCACGCCGCTCCCCTGCTGTGGCGACGGCAGCGCCCGTGGACAGCGCTGATCGCGGTGACCCTGACCGGCTGGCTCGGCACCTTGCTGGTGGCCGTGGACGTGGTGCCCGGCGAGGACGCGTGGCTCTTCCTGTTCAGCTTCGGCAGCGACTTCGCCGCGGCGTACGCGGTGGCGGCCTACGCCGTACGGCCGAAGCTCTCGTGGATCGGCCCGGTGGCCGGCCTGATCTCGGCCACGGTCAGCTTCGCCGTCCTGCTCACGGTGTCCGGGGAGACCGAGGGTGGCGGTCCACCGCCTGAGACGCCGGCCGCGACGGTCGCCCTGTTCCTGTTCCTGGCCGGGTGCACCGGGTTCGGCCTCGCGGTCCCGTTCGCCGGTTCCTGGCTGGCCGGGTGGGCCACCCGGCGCCGCCGCGAGCGCCGCCGGGCCGGTGAGGAAGGCGCCGTCGCCGTCGTGTCGGCCGATGCCGAGCAGCGCGCCCGCGACGAACGCGCGCGGGTCGCCGCCGGCTTGCGGGCCTCGGTGCTGGCCTCGGCCACCCGGATCACCGAGGCGGCCGGGCAGAATGACCTGGACGGGGTGGTCGACGCGGCCCGCGCGGCGCTGGCGGCCATGCGGGGCCTGCTGGACGGCCTGCGCCCGGCGCAGCAGCAACGGGAGGAGGTGCCGTCATCGGGATCCGGGTGATCGTCGTCGACGACCAGGCGATGGTGCGGGCCGGGCTGTGCGCGATCGTCGCCTCGCAGGACGACCTCGACGTGGTGGGCGAGGCCTCGGACGGCGGCGAGGCCCTGCGCGTGGTCGCCCGCGAGCGCCCCGACGTCGTGCTGATGGACGTGCGTATGCCGGGCATGGACGGTCTCACCGCCACCGCGCAGCTCACCGCGGGCGACGATCCGCCACGGGTCATCGTGCTGACGACCTTCCACCAGGACGCGTACGTCTTCTCGGCGCTGCGGGCCGGTGCGTCGGGGTTCCTGCTCAAGGACGCCGACCCGGCCTCGCTGGTGGCCGCGATCCGTACGGTGGCCTCGGGTGAGGCGATGCTGAGCCCGGCCGTCACCAAGCGCCTGATCGACGCCTTCGCCACCGGCACGGTGACCGCCGCCCGGGGCGACGACCCGCGGCTGACCGGCCTGACCCCGCGCGAACGCGACGTGCTGACCCAGATCGCCACCGGCCGCTCGAACGCCGAGATCGGCGAGGTCCTCGGCATCACCGCCGGCACCGTGAAGGCCCACGTCAACGCGCTGTTGCCCAAGCTGGGGGCCCGGGACCGCGTGCAGGCGACGATCGTGGCCTACGACCTCGGCCTGGCGCGGCCCCGATAGACGCCCCCGCCGAAAGGCGACAGCCCGGACCGTGAACGGCCCGGGCTGTCGCGGAGACCTCGTTACTCGACGAGCGTCGGTTCCTCGTCAGGCTCCGCGTGCTCCCGCAGGTGGCGGTTGTGGCGCGGCTCCTGCTTGGTCTTCGAGTCGTTCAGCTTGCGGCGCAGGTCGTCACGGACGTCGTTCAGCGCCGCGTGCAGGTCCTCCTCGCTCGAGGTGGTGACGATCTTCTGACGGCCGGCGATCCAGCACTCCAGCGTGACCTTCTGACCGCGTGCTTCCCGATCCTTGACCGACACCTCGAGTTCGGTCGAATCGGCGTGGAAGCCGGCCAGGCGCGCATCGAGCGTGGCGAACTGCTCGGCGATCCAGTTGAGGTCGCCCTGCGAGAAACCGGCGCCGACCCGTAGGCATTGGCCCACGGTGGCGGGATCTGTCACCGCACTCATCACATCTCCTCGAATCGGAAAAATCTGACCTTGACCTCCTTCCCCGGCGGCGAGGAGGCTCAAACGGCCCGATCGTGGGTACTCAGGGACGCATGTTCCTCATCTTCGGTTTCCGTACCAAACCTGAGGCGCTCGGCTGGGTCGGCGGACCCTGCCGGGTGTGCGGCCAGAACGGCAGCCGGCTGCTGATCCGCGAGGTGACCCGCTTCAGCCTGTTCTTCATCCCCCTGATCAAGGTGCGCACGCGCTATGTGGTGGAGTGCCACAACCCGATGTGCCGCTCGGTCGACCGGATCAGCAAGAGCGAGGCGGAGAGCCTGATGCGCGGCGGCGTCCGCACAGCCTGACGCCGGGGGTGGTCGACCGGCCGAGGGGTCAGTACCGGAATGCCGACACCAGAGCGGTCAGGTCGCTCGACATCGCGGTCAGCTCGGCGGTCGACTGCCGGGTCTGCGTTATGCCCTCACTCGTGCGGCGGGCCGACTCGGCCACCCCGGCGATGGTGCCGGAGATGTGCCCGGTGCCCGCGGCCGCCTCGCCCACACTGCGGTTCATCTCAGCCGTGGTGGCGGTCTGTTCCTCGACGGCTGAGGCGATCGTGGTCTGGAAGTCGCTGATCCGCGCGATGACCTGGCTGATCTGCTCGATCGCGGTGACCGCCCCGCCGGTGTCGGCCTGGATCGCCTCGACCCGCGACGAGATGTCCTCGGTGGCCCGGGCCGTCTCCTGAGCCAGGTCCTTGACCTCGGCCGCCACCACGGCGAACCCCTTGCCCGTCTCACCGGCCCGGGCCGCCTCGATGGTGGCGTTCAGGGCCAGCAGGTTGGTCTGCTCGGCGATCGCCGTGATCACCTTGATCACGCTGCCGATCTCGGCCGACGACTCACCGAGCTTGGTCATCGTGGCCGACGTGCCCGCGGCCAGTCCGACCGCCTCGCCGGCGACCTGGGCCGCCTCGGCCGCGTTGCGCGAGATCTCCCGGATCGCCGCGCCCATCTCGTCGCTGCCGGCCGAGACCGCGTCGACGCTCCGGGAGATCTGCTCGGCCGCGGCCGACACGCTCTGCGCCCGCGTCGACGAGTCCTCGGCCGACACGGCGATCTCGCTGGCCACGCCGGACAGGCGCTCGGACGCACCGCCGAGCGCGGTCGCCGACCTGTCGATGGTCATCACCGTGTCGCGGAGCCGGGTCACCGCGGAGTCGAGCGCCTGACCCATGCGGCCCGGCTCGTCGCGCGACATCAGACCGGCCGTACGCGTGAGATCGCCCTCGGCCAGGCCGTCGCACACGTGGCGGACGCGGGCCATCGAGCGCACGATCTGCCGGGCCACCAGTGCTCCGAGGGCCAGAGCGAGCAGCGCCCCGGCGATCAGCAGCACCAGCGACACCGTCCGGCTCGAGTGGTAGCCGGACCGGGCGGCCGCCGCGTTCGCCTTCGCGTCGCCGTTCTCGGCCGTGCGCATGCCGATCAGGTCGCCCTCAACCTCTTGCATGAGTGGCGCGAGCTCGGCGTCCCGGACGGTCTGCCAGGTGTCGAGGTCGTTGCGCAGGCCCGCCGGGAACAAGCGGTCCTCGACGATCCGCCGGAAGGTGCCGAAGTCGTCGGCCAGTTCGGCGATCGCGGCGTCGTCCACCACCGGGTTGCTGGTGCGATACGCGGCCAGTGAGGCCTGCAGCTCCGCGAAGTCGGCCGCGAAGGCCTGGCGGTACTGCTCCTTGCGGGTCGCGGTGGCCGAGATCATGAAGTTGGCGGCGTCCATCCGGGCCTCGGCCAGCGACGTCCGGATGTCGCCCAGCTCGTTGACCCCGGCCACGTTGCTGACGTAGATCTCCTCGGCCGAGTCACTCGAGGTGCTCAACGCGCTCAACCCGACCGCGCCGACCATCACCGCGACGAGGATCGCCACGCAGACCGCGCCGAGGATCTTCGTCCGCACGCCCAGGTTCTTGAGCACGTCTCCCATCACCACAACGTATTTCGCGCAGGTCGGCGGTGCTGGGACATCGACGCTTGCGTGCGCCTTGTAACCTCTGCCCGGCCGGGTCGCGCAGAGAGATCCGATCGGTCGGACATAAGGGGTACACGTGGGCACACGCAGGGTGACCGGAGCGGGAGCGGCCGTACTGATCGCCGCGGCCCTCTGCGGGTGTGACTCGGCCGAGAAGAGCACGACGACGCCCGGTCTCGAAGCGCGGGGCACGGTGCTCACCACCGTCAAGCCCAAGCGCCAGAACCTGAGCAACCAGATCAGCCTGGGCGGCTCGGTCACCATCAACCCGGTCTTCGGCATCGTCGCGCCGGTCGACGGAGAGTTGCGCTACCTCGACAAGAGGCCGTCGAAGGCCGCGGCCGCGCGGCCCAAGTGGGTGGCGACCATCTGGGACGACAACGGCGACCCGCGCAAGGTGATGATCCCGAAGGACTCGATCCTCGCCGGGCGGCTGATGGACGACCGCTCCGACGTGACCGAAGGCATGCCGATCATCTCGGCCAAGCACGCCGGGTACGGCATCGTCGCCGAGATCGACAGCGCGCAGGCCTACCGGGTCTCGGGCGCGATCACCGACGTGCGCGCCCAGATCAAGAACGGCCCGGGCCCGTTCGCCTGCACCGCCGTCGGCACCATCGCCGCCCTGCCCGCCGGCACCATTCCCGAACCTCCGCCGCCGGTCCCGACCACCCCGGCGCCGGGCGCCTCGGGCGCGCCGGTGCCGCAGACGCCGGTCGAGCAGGGGCCGGCGGAGAACGGCGGCTCCGACGGTTCCGAGGCCACCGGCATGCGGCTGGTCTGCGTCCCACCGGCGAGCGTCAAACTCATCAACGGTGCCCAGGTGACCCTTCAGGTGGTGACGGCCAAGGCGTCCAAGGTGCTGGTGCTGCCGGTCGAGGCGGTGGCCGGCACCCAGGGCAAGGGCAAGGTCGACATCGTCGGGGCGGACCAGCAGCGCAAGACCGTCGACGTGGTGCTCGGCCTCACCGACGGCAAGGTCGTGCAGATCAAGTCGGGCCTCAAGGGTGACGAGACCGTCGCCGTACCCGGACCCGACCTGCCCGCGGCCCCGCCCGGCGCCGAGAGCGGCGGCGACGGCGGCAAGGGCGTGGGCGGATGACCACGGCGCTGATCGAGCTCAGCGGCATCACCAAGGTCCTGAAGGGTCAGGAGCAACCCCGCACGATCCTCGACGGTGTCGGCTTGACTGTCCACCCCGGAGAGAGCGTGGCCATCGTCGGCCGGTCCGGCTCGGGCAAGAGCACGCTGCTCAGCGTGATCGGCCTGTTCGACCGGCCCGACTCGGGCAGCTATCTGCTCGACGGCCAGGAGATCGCCCGGCTGCCCGAGCGGCGTGCGGCCCGGCTGCGCAGCTCCCACTTCGGTTTCGTGTTCCAGCGGTTCTTTCTGCTGAAACACCTGACGGCGGCCCAGAACGTAGCCATGGCACTGGTCAACGGCCAGGGCTGGCACCCGCGCCGGCAGCGCCGGACGCGGGTGATGGAGGCGCTCGAACAGGTGGGTATCGCGCACCTGGCGAAGAACCGGCCGACCAAGATGTCCGGCGGCGAGCAGCAGCGGGTGGCGATCGCCCGGGCCCTCGTCCGGGATCCGAAGGTTCTGCTGGCCGACGAGCCGACCGGCGCGCTCGACACCGAGACCGGCACGCTCGTCATCGACGCGCTGCTGTCGGCCACTCAGCGCGGCTGCGGCCTCATCCTGGTGACCCACGACCGCGACCACGCGGCGCGGATGGGCCGCACCCACGACCTGATCGACGGCGTGCTGAACGAACGGGTGGCGGCACGATGAGGCGCTTCTCGGGCCGGTTCCGGTCCTCGCTGATCATCGGCCTCCAGGGCATCCGCGCCCGCAAGCTGCGCACCCTGCTGTCGATGATCAGCCTGTTCCTGGGCGTGCTGGCCGTCGTGGTCGTGCAGGCCGGGGCGAGCATCGCGGAACGAGCTCTGCTGGCCGATCTGGAGCTGACGGCCGGCTACGACGGCACGCGCGTGATGGAGATGCAGGCCTCGCAGCAGGCGGCCGAGGTGCTGACCACCACGGCCAAGGGCCGCTCCGACGCGGTGGTGATGCTGGGCATCAACGGCATCGTCGGCGAACCCGGCGTCCTGCCGGTCAACCCGGGTGGGTCCCCGATCGACGAGGACTGGGGACCGCCGATGAACTGCGACGAGAACGGCTGCGTGCCGATCGGTGGCCCCGAAGGCGAAGCGGTGGAACTCCGGTTGACCGCGCTGACCGGAGACGTCCGCAAGTTCCGGCCGTTCCGCCAGGAATCGGGCCGGTGGCTCGACTTCACGACGGTCCCCGCGCTGGCGCCCCGGCTGGTGCTCAACATGGAGGCGGCCAAAGCCTTCGACCGCCACCACGTCCCGGCCGAGATGCGGGTCGGCGGCGCGGCGAACAACGTGACACCACGCTTCACCGGCGTGGTCGACGACGGCGACGGTCAACCCCGCGCTTACGTACGGCTGGACGAGCTCACCAACTGGCTGCCGACCTCGAAGCTGGCCGACCCCAACACCAGCGGCGAGCTGCGCCTGATGATGACCGCGGGCTCGCCGGTCGAGCAGGTGGTGACCAGCAAACTCAAGGCCATGGGGAACGAGCCGTACGCGTTCACCGTGGAATCCCGCAAGGAGCAGGAGAAAACACTGACCCTGATGCGGTTGGTGTTCTTCGCGATGGCCGGGCTCGTGCTGCTGATCGGCGTGGCGGGCATCCTGAACGTGGGACTGGCCACCGTGGGCGAACGGGTCGAGGAGTTCGCCCTGCGCCGGGCAGTGGGAACGCCACGCTTCCTGCTGGCCGGCATCGTCCTGGTCGAGACATTACTGACCGGCCTCTTCACCGCCGCCGCGGCGATCGGGGTGAGCGTGGCCGGCTTGCGGGTGGTGTCGATGATTGTCGGCAGTTCCGAGCCGCTACTACGAGACGTCCAGTTCCCGTGGGAAGCCGGCGTGGCCGGAATCATCGCGGGCCTTGTCGCCGGGGTGCTCGGTGGATTCGTTCCGGCGTTGAGAGCAGCCGGCATTCCGATCGCGACGGTCATGCGGGCCTGAACCGGTCGGTGGGTTGGACTCGCTTGCGCTGGACGTCGGAGGACAAGAACAGCTGGGTCTTTTACCACAGCTCTCCCCCTGGCTTGGGGGCTCTCCGGGCGACGGCAAGCGCAGCTCATCGTGAGCAAGGGCAGTACGCAAGCCGCCCTTTGCTTGCGTACTGCCCTTGATTGCGATTCGCTTCCGCCTGCCGTCGCCCGGAGGGCCCCCAAGCCTCCCACCGCAACCATCGCCAGAGAGCTCTCCAGCGATGGCCGGGGACTGGGGCAGCGCCCCAGGGTCTACCCCCCGAATCGGCAGCGCCCCGCCAGAAGCGGCCGAGCTGCGACACGGCCCCGCGGAGCGTCAGTCCTAACTAGACTCGGGGATGACCCAGCTCCCGTCGGCTGAGCAGATCGCCCGGCCGGAGGAGCTGAGGGAGACCGACGAACACGCGGCGGTGGCCCGCAAATCCTGAGGCGGTCGATGAGTTCGGCCGTGCCCACCGGTCTGACAACACATGACCGGACAACGGCAAACAAGGAGAACATCATGACCGCCACCTACACTTTCGACGTCTTCTCCAGCGTCGACGGCTTCGGGGCCGCCGGCGGCGACTGGACCGGCTACTGGGGCAAGCAAGGCCCGGAGTTGCTCGCCCACCGCCTCGAGCAGTACGACGGGGAGCAGCGGATGGTCTTCGGCGCCACCACCTACCGCGAGTTCGCGCGGATGCTGGCCGGCAGCACGGAGGAGTCCGAGGTCCGCGACCCCTGGGTCACCAAGATGATCAATCTGCCCGCCACGGTGGTGTCGAACACGCTGACCGGACCGCTCGACTGGCACGACGCGACTGTCGCCGGTGGTGACGCAGTGGAGGTTGTGCGGCGGCTCAAGCAGGAGTCCGATGCGCCGTTGCGCTCGCACGGCAGCCTGTCACTCAACCGGGCGCTGATGGCGGCCGGGCTGGTCGATCGCGTTCAGGTGTCGGTCTTTCCGGTGATCACCGGGCGGACCGGGCTCAGTTCGATCTTTCAGGGGGCCGAGGATTTCGACCTCGAGCTGATCGGGAGCCGGACGCTCGACGGGCGCGTCCAGGAACTCGTTTACCGGCCCACGCTGCATGCCTAGCCCGCGGTGAGCCGGCGCGGCGGCGGACGAGCGGTGGTGTGGCCGGGGTGACTCTGCTGTCGGTCGTCGTGCCGGTCTTCAACGAGGAAGCGTTCCTCGGGTCGTGCCTGGACGCGGTGCTGGGGCAGGAGGAGCCGGTGCACGAGGTCATCGTGGTCGACAACAACTCGACCGACCGGACCTGGGAAGTGCTCGACGCGTACCGGGGAAGGGTTTTGATTCTGCGCGAGCCTCGGCCGGGAGTGCAGCACGCCCGGAACCGTGGCCTGGACGCGGCCTCGGGGGCCGTGCTGGGGCGGATCGACGCGGACACCCGGCTGCCGCCGGACTGGTCGCGGCGGGTGCGGCTGGCGTTCGAGGATTCCGGGGTGGACGCGGTCACCGGGCCGGTGGGCTACTACGACGTGGCGCTGGGTCCGCTGCTCGGGCTGGGTGACGCGGCGATCCGATGGGCTTGGAGCCGGCCGGTGATCGGCCGGATGGACTGGTTGTTCGGCGCCAACATGGCTGTCCGGGCCAGTGCCTGGCGGCTCGTGCGGCCGGTGCTGTGCACGGACGGCTCGGCTCACGAGGACATCGATCTCGGCATCCATCTGCGGGCCGCGGGCGGGCACATCGCGTACGACCCCGGATTGCGCGCGAGCACCTCGGCGCGCCGCATCGCCGACCGCTTCGGCGATTATCGCCGCTATCTGCTGATGAGCGAGGCCGGCTATCGCGCCCATCGGGCGATGGTGCCGCGCGGCTCGCTCGTGCGCGCGTGGCTCACCGCGCGGTTGCTGTTGGTGCTGTTTCCGGTGCTGCGGTTGCTGTTCGAGCTCCGGTCGGGGGGCCGGGTGCGGTCGCGGAAGAATCCGATGTCCCGCCGTTGAGCGTCGATGCGAGAGCCACCACCGCGATCCAGGCCAGGCCGCCGAAGAGGGCGACCCGCTCGAGCAGCCCGCTGGGGTTGCCCGGCAGCACGCCCGCGTCGTCGAGCACCACCAGCACACTGGCCGCGACGAACGTGATGGCCATGAGCAAGGCAACGGCCAGGCCCGCGTACGGCCGGTGGACGCACCGCCCGAGCAGGGCCGCCGCCACGACGCCGGCCCCCCCGAGCGTGACCGCCACCAGCTGGTGGGCCAGGCCGATCGCGGTGTGCGTCTCGGGCACGTCCGGCGGGTAGCCGATCCCGGCGTCGGTCGGCAGCACCGCCAGCACAATCAGGCAGGCGCCGCACCAGCCGACGAGCCCCACCGCCCACCGCACCGGGACGGGAGCTACGGTCCAGCGCGCCGACGTGAGCTGTCGCCGCAGGCCGGCCGCGCCGATGAGGAGCCACAGGCCGCAGAGGGCCAGGTTCACGTCGGCGAGGCGGCCGCCCGGGCCGAGCGAGAGCTGGCTGATCCAGTTGCGGCTCGGGTCGTAGCCCGGCCGGGTCAGGCCGGCCACGGTGACGAAGACGATCATCTGAAGCGCGGCCAGGACACACGCCAGCGGCAGCATCCGGGCGACCCGCGTCGACAGCACATCCGAAGCCTGTCACCCCGAGGCAACCGCATGATCAACATGATCACGGCTGCCCACGAATGTGATCTACGTCTGCGCAGAATGCTCAGCCGACGCACGTCACATTGCTCATTTTGATCGTCGGCGATCAGGGTTGCCCGCATGGTTACCGTCACGCTTGCCGAGTACCTCGGGCGCCGCCTGGTCCAGTGCGGCGTCGGCCACCTGTTCGGGGTGCCCGGCGACTTCAACCTCACGCTGCTCGACCACCTGATCCCGGTCGACGGGCTGGCCTGGGTGGGATCGCCCAACGAGCTGGGCGCGGGGTACGCCGCCGACGCCTACGCGCGCAGCCGCGGACTGGCCGCGATCGTGACCACCTATGGCGTGGGTGAGCTGAGCGCCCTCAACGCCATCGCGGGCAGCGCGGCCGAGGATGTGCCCGTCGTGCACATCGCGGGCAGTCCGTCGACCACGGCGGTGGCCGCGAGGCGACCGGTGCATCACACGCTGGCCGACGGGGTTTTCGGGCGCTTCGCCAACGCGTACGCCGAAGTGACCGTGCACCAGGAGATCGTGACCGCCGGGCGGGCGGCCGAGCAGATCGACGCCGTGCTGCTCGCGGCGATGACGCACCGCAAGCCGGCCTACCTGAGCATCCCGCAGGATCTGGCCACGCTGCCGGTCGACGCCGCTCCCCTGGCGACACCGCTCACGCCGGTCCCGCGCCGGCCGCTGGAGTTCGAGGCCGCGCTGCGCGAACGACTCAGGACAGCCACCCGCCCGGTCATCGTCGCCGGCCACCTGGTCGCACGGTTCGGCCTCGGCGCCGAGGTGCTGGCCGCGGCCACCAAGGCCGGTATCCCGATCGTCACGTCGCTGGCCGCCAAGGGAGTCATCGACGAGAGCGAGCCCCTGCACCACGGGGTCTACGCCGGCACGATGATCGACGAGGCCGCCGCGCGACTCGTCCGCGAAGCCGACCTCGTCATCGAACTGGGCACCGTGGCCAGCGACGTGCTCTCCGGCTTCTTCACCCACCGCGGCCCGGACGAGCAGGTCGTGCACGTCGGCGCCACCACCGCGACGATCGGCCTCGGCGAGCCCCGGCCGGTGGCTTTCGCGGATGCCATCCGTACGCTGGCCGCCTTTGACTTCGTCTTCGAGACGGCCGCGAGGGGCGAGCCAACGGCCCGGCGCGCCGCGCCAGACGAACGGACGCCCGGGCACGCCGCGCCAAACAAGCCGACGCCCGCGCACGCCGCGCCAGACAAGCAAACGCCCGGGCACGCCGTGGTGGACGAGCGCACGACCGGGCACGTCGCGGTGGATGACGACGCGGCCCTCAGTCAGGAAGCGTTGTGGGCGGCGGTGCAGGACTGGCTGCCGGGTGGCATCGCGCTCCTCGCCGACACCGGTACGTCGTTCTGGGGTGCGGCCGGGTTGCGTCTGCCGCCCGACACGGTCTTTGTGGGTCAGCCGATCTGGAACTCGATCGGCTATGCCTTGCCGGCCGTGCTGGGGCAGGGGCTGGCCGACCCGGGACGCCGCCCGGTGCTGATCGCCGGGGACGGCGCGGCGCAGATGACCGTGCAGGAGTTGAGCACGATCGCCGCCGCTGCGCTGAAGCCGGTGGTGTTGCTGCTCAACAACGACGGCTACACGATCGAGCGGGCCCTGCAGAGCCCGGACGCCGGCTACAACGACGTCGCCGCCTGGGACTGGGCCGGCCTGGTCACCGCGCTGACCGGCGACAAGGTCGACTATCACCGCGCCGAGACGGCGGCCGACCTGCGGCACGCGCTGACCGCGATCGGTGACGCGTTCACGTTCATCGAGGTCGTGCTGGACAAGTACGACGCCCCGCCGCTGCTGCGCCGGTTGGCTGAGCGCAGCGGCGGCGGGGCGCCGGGGACGAGCTAGGCGGTCGCGGTCGCGTAGGCGGCCGAGCCGATCAGCTCGAGCGAGACCTGCAAGCGCTCGAGGCTGATGTTCTTGGCGATGGTGTCCTCGGGGCTGTGGTAGGGCGGTTCGAGCAGCGCCGGGGACGCCTCGCCGCGCCACGAGAAGTTGGCCGCGGCGATGCCGACCTCCTGGAACGACTGGTGGTCGCTGGAGCCGCGCAGGGTCACCGGCGAGATCCGCGGGGTGTAGCCGAGGCGTTGCGCGGCCGCGGTCACCCCGTCGGTGGCCCGGTTGGCCAGCCCGTCGAACGAGAGCAGCCAGTATCGGGTGGCCGGATCCCAGCTCGTCGCGACCATGTCGTTCTGGTAGACGGCCAGGATGCGGTCGCGCTCGGCCTGCGGGAGCTGGGCCACGTAGTAGCGCGAGCCGATCAGCCCCTGCTCCTCCGAGCCCCAGAGGGCGAAGCGCAGCTGGGCGTTGGTCGGCAGCTTGCGCAGTGCCCGGGCCAGTTCCAGGCACAGGACGGTGCCCGAGCCGTCGTCGTTGGCGCCGGGTGCACCGATGACGGTGTCGTAGTGGGCGCTCACCATGACGACCGGGCCACCGGTGGTGCGGCGGGGCGCGTTGGCGATGACGTTGTGCGACGTGAGGTTCCGGTGCGCCGTCGTCGACAGGGTCAGTGTCAGCCGCCGGGCCGCGAGCAGCTCGCGCAGCCGGTGCTTCTGGGCCTGGGCGACGCCGACGACCGGGATGGGCGCCGGGGTCTCGGCGAGTCCGGGCAGGGCCGGGCTGAAGGCCGAGGCCCGTCGCGGCTCGACCAGGTCGGCCGGCAGGAAGATGACGGCGGCCGCCCGGCGGGCCACCGCGGTCGCGACGACCTGCTCGCGCGTGGCCACCACGTAGTCGATGAGCAGGATCTTGCCGGTGACGTCGGCCGGGTAGTCGGCCTCGCCGCCGAGCCCCGCGTCGACCACGTCGCCGCGCACCCTGGTGTCCAGCTTGGCGTTCGGCGAGGCGCCGCACTGCCAGTTGAGGTCGGTGGGCAGCCCGCGGGGCGAGCTGAGCTGGGCCAGGAACTTGTCGGCGACCGGGAACGGCTGCAGCTCGACGTCGTAACCGAGGAGGTCCAGCACCCCGGAGATGTATTTGGCGGCCACCAGCTCCGACTTGGTGCCACCGATGCGCGGCCCGATGCCGATCGACAGCACCTTGAGGTGGGCCAGCGCGCGCTCCGCCGACACCCGCCGGGCCACGTCGAGGTCGTGACCGGTGAGCGCGGGCGGCCGGGTCGCGCCGGGGCGCAGGCCGGTGGCGGCCCAGGCCGGTGCGGGCAGGGCGACCGCTGCCGCTCCGCCCAGCGCGACCGACAGCATGCGCCGGCGGCTGACCGCGGACGGGTGCTCGTGCGTGTCCAAAGGTTCCTCCAAGTCGATCCGGCTCGTGATCCGGCGAGGACGCGAGGCCGTGGTCGGGCCGCCGCTCCCCGTGACTGATGAACCTAAGGCGTAGTTAGAAGTTCTTCAATACTTACAGCTGTGGATACTGAGGGGCGGCCCGTTCCTCCTGCATACCGGCTGGTGCGGGCCGCCGATCGACGTTCGCCGGAATCAGGCCGGCTGTTCCAGGCTGGTGCTGGCCGGGGGCGGGGCGGCGGGGTCGTCGAGCTTGGCCGTGGAGTGCTCGTCGTCCTCGCCGGGGTCGTGGGTGCCCGGCGGTTCGCGGTCCGGGGTGGGTTCGCCGTCGGGGTGGGCGAACAAGTAGCGGACGGCGGTGTTGACCACGGCCAGCAGCGGTACGGCGATCAGGCCACCGACGATGCCGGCCAGCACGACGCCGGCGGCGATGGCCAGGATGACGGCCAACGGGTGCAGAGCGACGGCCCGGCCCATGATCAGCGGCTGCAGGACATGACCTTCGAGCTGCTGTACGGCGATGACGACGCCCAGCAGGATCAGCGCCTTGACCGGTCCGACCGTCACCAGCGCGACCAGGCAGGCGACGGCACCGCTGACGGTGGCACCGACGACCGGGATGAACGCGCCCAGGAAGACCAGCGCGGCCAGCGGCAGCGCCAGCGGCACCCGCAACGCGAACAGGCCGATGCCGATGCCGATCGCGTCGACGAAGGCCACCAGGACAGTCGCGTGCACATACGAGACCAGGGTGTGCCACGAGTAGTGACCGGCGCGGGCGGTCGGCACCCGGGCCGCGCGGGGCAGCAGGCGGCAGACGAAACGCCAGATCTGATCGCCGTCGCGCAGGAAGAAGAACAGCGTGAACAGCGTGAGGAAGAAGCCGGTGGCGACCTCGCCGATCGTCGTCGCGGTGGTCAGCGCGCCCGAGGTCAGCGCCCCGCGGTTGGCGGTGATGGCGTTCTGGGCCTGGGCGATGGCGTCGTTGATCTGATCCTGCGAGATGTGCAGAGGGCCCCGGGCCAGCCAGTCCTGCACCTGGCCGACGCCGTCGCCGACCTGCGTGCTGAGCGTGTCCACCTGCGAGACGACGGTGTTGACGATCAGTCCCAGGCCACCGAAGACGACGATCAGCGCGGTGATCAGGACCAGGGCCGCGGACGGTGACCGGCCCATGCCCCGGGTGCGGAGCCAGGCGGCGACGGGCTGGAACATGGCCGCCAGCAGGACGGCCACGATGACCGGGATCAGCACGACGTCGAGCCGGGCGATCACCTGGAGCAAGAGCCAGCCGACGGCGAAGAACAGCACGATCCGCCAGGCCCAGGCACCGGCGACCCGGATGGGCCGGGGCAGCCCGTCCTCGTCGCGCGGCGAGGCGTCGACCATCACGACGGGCGTGGCCGTCGCCGTCGACTCGTCGAAGAACGGCGGCGGCGCGGCGCCCTTGCGGGCCTGCTCCAGCCGGGCACGAGCACGCTCGCGAACTTCATCGATCCAGGCCATCCGGTCCTCTTCCCCGCACTCCCGGCCGGCCGGGCGCGGGCCGGGAGGCGGCCGCGACGCACTGCGACCGAACCGGCCAACGCATCTGATCCGGACCTCGGGTACCCCGGCGCCAAAATGGGAAACACGGGACAGGACGTGCGGTCCATTACAGACGGTCCCCGCATCCCGGTGAATTGCTTGGCCGGGCATCCGCATCCGCTTTCCGGCCGCATGCGAGGTCGGGTCGCGAATGTACGAATTCCCGGGCCGGAAAGGCGAGGTGGTTACCCGCATATCCGCAGCCCATGCACGGTTCCGGAGGTTTCGTTAATGGCTTCGGGAATGGGCTGCCGAATACCCCTGAACGGCCCGTGGGCGGCGCATTCCTGTGCTGAGCTGTTGCGGACCCGACAACTCGAGAACTGGAAAGGAACAACCGAGATGCGCATGAAAGATCGCCGGTTCGCCGCCGGGGCCGGCCTGCTCGCCGGGGCCGTGCTGGCTCTGGGCCCCGCGTCCGCCGCACTGGCCGCCGAACCGGATCCAGGCGCTCCGCTGGGAGCGGCTCAGGCCGGGCCGGCCGGCAGCACGTCCGTCGCGCCGGGCAACTGGCCGAAGCCCTACGACGGACCGAGCATCGTCGTGGTGATCCTGGGCAGCCTGGAAGGGCTTTCGGGACTGCCCGGCATGGCCGGCTGGCCGATGAGCCCGCCGCAGTCCGATCAATCGCAGCCCAGCGTTCCGGGCGGTCCGCTGTCGAGCGGCGAGGACGTGAGCGCGCCCGACCCCGGCACCGCGGCACCCAGCGAGCCCGGGCCGACCCCGACCACGGAGCCCAGCCCCACGAACGCACCCAGCGCCGCGCAGACCCCCGCCCCGGCCGCCACGACGACACCGGCCGGCACCACCGCCCCGGCCACGACTGACACCACCGGCACAGCAACCGCGGGCACCGCCGGCACAGGAACCACCGACACCGCCACCGCGGCATCCACCGGGACCACCGGTACAGCAACCACTGACACCACCGGCACAGCGTCCACTGACACCGCCACTCCGGCGTCCACCGACACCGCCGACACAGCGTCCACCGACACCGCCGACACAGCGTCTGCTGACACCGCCGCCACAGCGTCCACCGACACCACCGGCACAGCGTCTGCTGACACCGCCGCCACAGCGTCCACCGACACCACCGGCACAGCGTCTGCTGACACCACCGGCACAGCGTCTGCTGACACCACCGGCACAGCGTCCACCGACACCACCGGCACCGCAAACACCGACACGGCCACCCCGGCGTCTACCGACAATGCCGGCACAGCGTCTGCTGACACCGGCACCGCGACGTCCACGGCGACCGCGGCACCCACCGATCAGACGAACGTCACCGGCGTTGACGTCACCGGCACCGAGACGACGCTGAACGGCACGGCCGGCACTCCGGCGACGACGGCCGCGCCGACCGCCGGCTGAGAATCACCGACGTTCCCGCACGGCACCGGCACGTGAATGGGCCGACGCTCCTCGATGGAGCGCCGGCCCGTCGTGTCTAACCCGCCGGCGTCCCGCTCACGGTCAGGTGGCGCAGGCGGCCACGGTTGTCGAACGAGCCGAAGCCGACCCGGCCCGACGTGAACGTCGTGTCCCGCGCGGTCATCAACGGATCGGACGACCCGTCGACGTACACCGCGATCTCGCCCGTGGCCGGGAGGTGCTTCACCCGTACGTCATGGAAGCGCTCGTCGACGATGGCCGGGTTGGCGCCGCGCGAGCGACCGTTCCATTGGTAGTCGATCCGCTGACGGTCGGCGTTGCTCACCTTGAAGATGCCGTTGTGCGGCAGGATCGTGTTGTCGGTCGAGAGGTGCGCGTAGTAGAACTCCGTGTCCGACCGGTAGCCGAATACGATGATCACATCGCGGTTGGTCAGCGACACCGGCTCGTCGAGCCGCACCTGCGCGCGGATGTCCACGGACTGCCAGACCGGCCCGGCTGTCAGCACCGCGTACTCGAAGGGCCGCCGCGGACCCGGGCGCTCGCTCCCCGCCTCGGCCAGGATCACCTGGTTGCCGCTGAACTGCCACTTGGCCGGGGTCACCGGCGCCCAGTTCGACGCGCGCGGCGCCGGTGAGATCCGCACCGGACCGGCCGGCGCGGCGGCGAAGGTCCTGGTCCCGGTCACCTTCCAGATCTTGCCGTTGGCCTTGGCCAGGATGTAGAGCTCGCCCTGGGCGTCCGTGCCGAAGCGCAGGTCCACCCGATTGGGGTCGCCGGGCGCCCCGGGTCCGGAGAGGTCCTGCATCCGTACGGGGGTGCCGCCCGCGGTGAAGAGGTTGAGCCGGTGGATCGTGGCCGGCTGGTGGCCCCGTCGCATCTCCGCGGCCTCGGTGTAGAGCACGCGCCCGTCCACCAGGTCACCGAAGACGTACTTGCCGCGCAACGCCGGCACGTCCCGGCCGCGGTAGACGAAGCCGCCCGCCACCGCGACACCGACGTCCGAGGTGCAGTTCCAGCCCGGTGCCGGGTTGTGGTCGTACGCCGCCACCGGGTAGACGTATCCGCTGTCGTCGGCCGGCAGCGGGAACAGCCGGTCGCAGGGCGTCGCCGGGGTCTTGTCGAAGACGAAGGCCCCTTCGCGCTCGCTCCAGCCCATGTTGTCGCCGGCGCGCACCTCGTAGATGGCCTCGATGGCGTGCTCGCCGATGTGGCCGAGGTAGAGCTTGCCCGTGGCGCGGTCCCAGCTGAACCGGTGCGGGTCCCGATATCCGTACGAGTAGATCTCACCCGCCGTGCCGGGCTGCCCGGCGAACGGGTTGTCGCGCGGGATCCCGTACTTGCCGTTGGGGCTGTTGTTTCCGGCCGGGTCGATACGCAGCAGCTTGCCGTGCGGGAGGGCGAGGTTCTGCGGGTCGGTGTTGTTGACGCCCTGCCCGCCGTCCCCCACGGCCAGGTAGAGCTTGCCGTATTCAGGGCTGCCCTTGCGCGCGGTCGGGTTGAAGTTGATTTCCTGGATGCCGTGGATCTGCCCGCCGAAGCCGATCCGCAGCATTTCGCGGTGCGTGCCCGCGAACGTGTCGGCGGCCGGGTCGGTGGCCTTCCACTCGTTGATGACGCCGTGATAGATCACATTCGCCTGGGCGTAGTCGGGTACCGCCGTGGTCGCCGACGCCTGCTCGGTGTGGATCGTGTAGAACAGGCCGTTGCGCCCGAAGTCGGGGTGGAACGCCACGTAGCCGAAGCCTTGCCCGAGCCCGCGGCCCGAGAAGAACTGCGGCGCGAAGGTGGCGGCCACATCGAGGTAGACGCTGGGGACGCCGTTCTTGACGACGTACAGGTTGCCGTTGAGGTCGGGCACCGCGCGCCGGCCGGAGCCGTCGGGCAGCTCCATGATGGTGTTGATCCGCGCCACCCGGTCGAGCCGCGGGTCGATCAGCGGCGGGTTGGTCCGGCTCTGCGGGAACTGCGCGTACTCGGTCAGGACGAGGCCGAGCTTGGAGGTGACCGGTTCGGTGGGCACCGGGTCGTAGACGGGGGCCGGGTCGGCGGCCGACGCCGGGACACCCACCAATGTGGACATAAGGACCGCGCCGACGGCGGCTATGGCGAATCTGCGCATGGAGACTCCTAGAAGAGGCGGAACTGGTTCGCGACCTCACGAGCGGAGAGCGAGCGGTCGAGGAACATCAGTGCGTCCATCCGGCAGTCGCACGGATTACGTTCGAGCGTGTTCTGCGGGAAGCTACCGCCGATCTTGATGCCGCGGGCGTCGGCGGCGCTGGTGACGTGCGGTCCCGGGCCGTTGATGAGCCACGGGTCGTCGGTGCGGGTGTAGCCACCGGGCACCGCTTTGCCGTTGCGATAGAGCGCCATCGTGCCCCGGGTGAAGTCGAAGGTGGCGGTCAGGTGCACCCACTTGTCCTTGGGCAGCAGCGTGCGCCAGTCCTCGGTCGCGGCGAACGTCTGCGAGTTCCCGCCGTCGATCCGGCGGCCCAGGGCGACCAGCTTGAGCTCGCCGTTGACGTCGATGAGCTCGAGCAGCGCCCGGACGGCATGGCCGTCGGAGTCGCCGGTCAGCACGCCGGCCAGGCCGATAGCGTTGAAGCCGGCGGCCGGGCCGTCCATCGATCGTTTGAACCAGCCCATGACCGTCGTGCCCTCGGCGTTGCTGAACGGGCGCAGGGTCCGCACACCACTGGCCGACCAGATGCCGGCTTTCCAGTCGTCGTTGCCGGTCACACCCGGGTTGACCTGCCTGGTCTGGAGAACGCGCCCACCCCCGGGATAGGCGCGGTCGGCGACCCGCATGGCGGCCCCGCCGTTGACCAGTTCGATCTCGGTGCTGGATCGGCCCTGGTCCTGCTCGAGCGCGGGGTCGCCGCGCAGCGGATGGTCGAAGTCGTAGTAGGCGACCAGGTTGGGCCGCAGCGACGGATGGACGATGTCCGGGCCGGATCGATGGCCGGCCGAGACGGGGGCCGCAGCCGCGGTGGCCGCGAGGACTGCGGCGGCGGCGACGGCGACGCGTCCGGTTCTTCGCATGGAACGCACCTCTCTTCTGGTGACAGGTGGGTGCTCGGCGAACTCAGGTGACGGGTGGCTTCTCCGCCGGACGGCCGCCGAGGTAGAGCTCCCCGAGCTGCGGGTCGGCCAGCAGGTCGGCCGCGGGTCCGGAGATGTGCACGCGCCCGAGGTCGAGCACGCACCCGAGGTCGGCGGTCTGCAGCGCACGCCGGGCGTTCTGCTCCACCAGCAGCACCGCGGTCCCGGCGTCACGCATCCGCGCGACCTGGTCGAAGATGATGCTGGTGGCTTTGGGGTCGAGGCCCATGGACGGCTCGTCGAGGAGCACCACCTTGGGGTCGACCATGAGCGAACGGGCGAACTCGACCTGTTTCTGCTGCCCGCCCGAGAGCAGACCGGCCAGCGAGTGCCAGCGCTCCCCCACGACGGGGAAGAGCTCCTTGACGAAGGCCGCACGTTTCGCGCGTTTCGCTTTGTCGGTGAGCGTGTAACCGCCGAGCAGCACATTTTCCTCGACGGTCATCTCGCGGAAGACGCTGTGGCCCTGCAGGACCAGCGCCACGCCGGCGGCGAGCATCTTCTGCGGTCCCCGTCCGGTCATGTCCTGACCGCCGACGAGCACCCGGCCCGAGCGCGGGCCGAGCAGTCCACTGGCCACCTTGAGCACAGTGGACTTGCCGGCGCCGTTGGGTCCGACCAGGCAGACCACCGAGCCGGCCGGGACCGCGACGCTGAACCCGCGCAGCACGGGAGCGGCCCGGCCGTATCCAGCCTGGACGTCGACGAGTTCGATCTCAGACACCAAGGTAGGCCCCCAGCACTCGCTCATCGGCGCGGATCTCGGCCGGCGGACCGGCCGCGATCGGCCGGCCGCGGTCGAACACCACGATGTGGTCGCTGATGCTCATGACGAGGTCCATGTTGTGCTCGACGATCACAAACGTGCGTCCCTCGGCGTTCAATTCGCGCACCAGCGTGCCGATGCGGTCGAGCAGCGCCGGGTTGACGCCGCCGGCCGGCTCGTCGAGCAGGATCGTGGCGGGCTCGGCCATCAGCACGCCGGCCAGCTCGAGCAGCTTCTGCTGCCCCCACGACATGGTGCGGGCCTCGGCCCCGGCGAGATGCTCGATGCCCAGGCGGGTGAGCCAGCTGAGTGCTCGTTCCTGCTCGCTCCGGCGGTGGGCGCTCCGCAAACCGAGCAGCAAACCGCCTGGACGGACGGCCGCGAGCACATTTTCGAGGGCCGTCATGCGCGGGAACACCCGGCACAGCTGGAACGTGCGGCCGACGCCGGCCCGGGCCACCACGTGCGGCGCCCGCCCGGTGAGGTCACGGTCCCCGTAGACCACGGTGCCGGCATCCGGCTTGATCATGCCGGTCACGCAGTTGAAGAACGTCGTCTTGCCGCTGCCGTTCGGCCCGATCAGCGCGTTCACCTGACCCGGCCGGAACTCGACGTCGGCACCGTCGATGGCCACGACGCCACCGAACGCCTTGCGCAGACCGTGCGTCGTGAGCGTCACGAGCTCGCCCCCTCACGCTCGCGCTTGCGTTGCTCGGCCAGGTCAGCCGCGGTCATCTCGCGGATCGAGCTCTGCTCCCCCTTGCGCAGGCGCTGGACGAGACCGCCGAGCGACGGGATCACGCCGTCGGGCATGAACATGACGACCAGGCCCAGCAACAGGCCGGTGGTGACCAGGTGCAGCGGCGAGTTGCCGAACTCGACCTTGAAGTACTCGAGCGCGACCCCGACGACGATCGCCCCGAGCACCGGGCCGTACAGATTGCGCACGCCGCCGAGCAGGGCCATGAGCACGATGTAGGAGCCGGTGAGCACGGAGAACTGGAACACCGGGTCGAGGTCGCCGAACCACAACGCGTAGAGCCCGCCGGCCAGCGCGGTGAAGGCGGCCGACACGACGAAGACCGTCAGCTTGTACGCGAAAGTCGGCGTCCCGAGCGACTCGGCCTTGTCCTCGTCCTCGCGGATCGCCTTGAGGCCCAGGCCGAACCGGGAGCGGTCGAGCAGCCACCACGTGGCCAGCGCGAGCAGGAGCAGACCGCCGTACAGGAAGAAGAAGACGCGGTGATGCTCGGGCCGCAGCATGCCCGGGAACGGCCGGGGCACGACCAGACCGCGCGAGCCGCCGGTGACCGACGACCAGCTCTGGAAGACCAGCAGCAGGATGAGCACGAGCGCGATCGACACGATGACGAACGAGGCGCCCCGGACGCGCAGAGCGGCGAACCCGATCGGCACGGCCAGCGCGGCCACGAGCAGCGCGGCCACGAGCAGCGCCACGAAGCTGGGGATGCCGGCCTTGGTGATCAGCAGCCCGGTCGCATAGCCGCCGAGCCCGGCGAGCGCCCCGTGACCGAGCGAGATGTAGCCGGTGAAGCCGCCGACGAAGTTCCACGACGTCGCCAGCACGGCCCAGTTCAGGACGATGACGCCGCTCGAGAGGATGTACGGGTTGGGGGCGAGGCTGGGGAACGCGGCGATCGCCACGATCAGCAGGCCGGCCGCACCGAGCGGGAGCCACTTACCGGGAGCCCGCAGGCCCGCGGCGGTGGCGTCAGAAGCGTTGGGCAAGGCGGCCTCCGAAGAATCCTTGCGGCCGGATGGCCAGCGTGGCGAACAGCGCCACGTAGAACACGGTCTGGGCCCAGGTGGCGCCCATCGGGATCTGCAGCAGGCTCTGGGCCAGCCCGAGCAGCAGCGCGGCCGCGGCGGCACCGGCGACACTGCCCAGGCCGCCGACCACGATGATGGCCATCAGCGGGCCGATCCAGTGCCAGTGCAGGGACGGATAGATCGTGGTGTCGAGCGACAGCGCGGTGCCGCCCACGGCGGCGGTGGCCAGGCCCAGACCGAAGCCGAAGCCGGCCGTCCGCTCGGTGTCGATGCCGACCAGGCGGGCCGCGTCGCGGTGCTGGATCGTGGCTCGCAGCGCCCAGCCGAACTGGGTGCGCTTCATCAGCACGTACAGCCCGGCCAGCGAGACCGCGGCCAGCCCGAACGCGATCAGCTTGACCACGGCCACCCGCGCCCCGAAGAGCTCGAGACTGGCCGTGCCGTAGCTGAGCTGGATGCGCCGCTGGGTGCCCGAGAACGCGTACCCCAGCAGCCCTTCGATCATGAGGGCGATCGCGAAGGTGATCAGCACCGACATCATCGTCAGCGTGACCGGGCGCAACCGGGAGAGCAGGCCTCGTTGCAGCAGCACTCCCGCGGCGAAGAACAGCGGCACGGTCACCACCATCGACAGCAGCGGGTCGATGCCCAGCTCGGTGCTGGTCCACCAGGCCAGGTAGGCGGCCAGGATGAGGAACGCCGAGTGGGCGATCATCACCACCCGCATGATGCCGAAGTAGAGGGTCAGCCCCGCGGCGAGCAGGGCGTACAGCCCGCCGAGGAGCAGACCGAGGATGATGCTCTGGAAGAGCAGCGCGCCGGAGGGCATCGGCTGATCACCAGGCCGGCTTCGGGTAGACCAGGTCGGCCTCCTTGGCCTCGGCCGGCAGCACGATCTTGATGTCGTTGCCGACCCACTGCTGGATCATGTGGGCGCCCTGCGGCTTGCCGGTGGCATCCCAGCTCAGCGGGCCGACCACGGTCTCCACCTGGTTGCCGTGCAGCCAGTCGATCAGCTTCTGCTGGCACTCCCCCTGCTCGGCGCAGCCCGCGGCCTCGACCGCCGCCGCGACGACCTGGCCGGTCGTGTAGCCGTTGGCCTGGTCCTCCTCGGGCGCCTTGCCGAACTGGGCGGTGAACTTCTCGACGAACTCCTTGTTGCTCGGGTACGGCGCGTCCTGGCTGTAGCCCGTGGGCGACAGGATGCCCGCGGTCTTGTTGCCGATCGCCTTGGCGAACTCGGGGCTGGTCGGCGCGGTGGAGAACGCGGCCAGCTTGGGCTGATAGTTCAGCTGTTGCAGGGCCACGATGAGGTTGACGCCGTCCTGATATTGCGAGCCGCCGACCACCATGTCGGGCTTGGCCGACGCGATCTTGGCCGCGATGCTGCCGAAGTCGGTCGTGTTGGGCGGATACACCTCGTCGACCACGGTCTTGACGCCGCCCGCTTCGAGCTTCTTCTTCAACCCGTACGCCGTGCCCTGCGCGAACGGGTCGTCCATGGCCGCGTAGGCCACGGTCGTGGGCTTCTGGCCGGCGGGCAGCGCGAGCAGGTATTCGGCCAGGTGGTTGTAGTGGTCGTCGGCCACCGCCGGGGCCGCGTAGAACAGGTTCTTGAAGCCCTGGTTGAACACCTCGGCGGCGGCACCGGCGGGCTCGACGAAGAGCATGTTGTATTCCTGCGCGACCCGGGCCGACGGCACCACGAGCCGGGTGGAGAACGGGCCGACGACCAGGTCGACCTGGTCGCTGCCGATGAGCTGCTCGTAGTCGGCGACGACCCGGTCGGCGTTCGACTGGTCGTCCAGGATCTTGAGTTCGACCTGGCGGCCGAGCAGGCCACCCTTGTCGTTGGTCGTCTTGGCCCAGGCCTCGTAGCCCTCCTGGACACCCTTGCCGGGCTCGGAGAAGTCGCCGGTCAGGGGCAGGGAGATGCCCACGACGATCGGATCGTCCGAGCTCTGCCCCTCCTCGTCGCCCCCGCCGCAGGCGGCGAGAAGAAGTGTGGCGCTGAGCGCGACGGCCCAGGTTGTACGTCTGGCGGGTGAACGCATCGAAGAGGCTCCTTTGCCGGGACGTAAGCGCTTGCGAAAGCGCTTACGTAGCCTAAAGTGATCGATGCGTGACTTGCAACACCCCGGAAATAATTTGCAGTAATACCGGCGATCCCCCGGCCTGGTGATCACGTCCCGCGACGACTCGTGGAGAGTGGACGCATGCCCAAGCCCGGTGTGAGGTTGCGCCTCGTCGACATCGCCGAGCGCGCCGGTGTCTCGCTGGCCACCGCGTCGCGCGCGCTGGCCGGACGGGATGGGGTCAGCGAGGAGGTGGCCGCGCGCATCCGGCGGATCTCCGAGGAGATGGGGTATGTCGCCAACCCGTACGCCCGTACCCTGGCCGGCGGGGCGAGCTCGACCGTCGGCCTGGTCGTGCATCAGGTGGACGACCCGTATTTCTCCGAGATCGCCGGCGGCGTCATCCGGGTGGCCGACGAGCAGGGGCTGCTCGTGCAGATCTGCCACTCCGGGCGCGACCCCGAGCACGAGCTGCGCCAGATCCGGCACCTGATCAACCAGCGGGTGCGGATCATCATCGTGGCCGGCTCGGGCTTCGCCGACACGCGGCACGAGACGGCGGCCCGCGAGGAGCTGTCCGGCTTCGTGCGCGGTGGCGGGCGGGTCGCGGTGATCGGCCGGCACACGCTGGGCGTCGACGCGGTGCTGCCCGACAACGAGGCCGGCGGCCGGGCGCTGGGCCGGCACCTGCTGGAGCTGGGTCACCGCGAGATAGCGATCGCCTCGGGCTCGGCCGAGCTCAACACGGTCGTCGACCGCATGGCCGGCGTGGCGGCGGCGCTGCGCGAGGCGGGCCGGTCGATCACCGGCCTGCCGATCGTCCACACCGACTTCACCCGGGACGGCGGGGTGGCCGCCACCGAGCGGATCCTGCGGGAGCATCCCTCGACGACGGCGATCATCGCGCTGAACGACGCGATGGCCATCGGAGTGCTCTCGACACTGCGCGCCCACGGCGTACCCGTGCCGGAACGGATCTCGGTGGTGGGCTTCGACGATGTCTCGGTGGCGGCCGACCTCGCGCCCAGCCTCACCACCGTCCGGCTGCCGATGACGGACATGGGCAAGATGGCGCTGGCCCTCGCCCTGCGGCCCCCGGCGGCGCGACCGCGGCGCCGCTCGACCGGGCACACGCTGGTGGTCCGCGACTCGACCGGCCCGGCGCCGCACTGACGCTCCAGCGGCGCCGCAGCCCGGCCGGGCGCGGACGCCGGACGGCGCCGGAGCCACCCGGGCCCCGGCGCCGCTGCCGCGTCAGCCGAAGTTGCGGCGGCCGCTCTCGTCGGGCAGGTCGGCCTCGATCTGCTCCTTGCGGACCTCGCCGCCGACCGTCTCCTCGTCGCGGACGGTCTCCTTGCCGAGACGGACGCGCTCGACCGGCACCGTCTCCTTCTCGACCGTCGGCCGCTCGGCGCGCAGGGTCACCTCGTGCTCGGCCTCGGTGATGTCCGGGCCACCGAGTGCGGCGCCCCGGTTGGCGTCGGTGATCGGCTCCCGCTCGAGGCGGGCTTCCTCCCGCGCGACCGGAACCCGGACCTGCTGCTCCTCGGTCACCACATACTTGCGCAGGCGCGCCCGGCCGGTCTGCTCGACCTTGGTGTCGACGTTGAGCCGCTCCTCCGAGCGGGTCATGGCGTCGTCACCGGCCGAAGTCCGGCCCTCGGCGTACGAGGTGCCGGAACCGGCCGTGCGGCCCTCGGCGTACGACGTGCCGGAGCCGGCGGTGCGGCCGCCTGCGTAAGAGGTGTCGGAGTACGAGCTGTCGGAGTAGCCGGCGGTGCCGCTCCCGGCGGTGTCCCAGCTCAGGCCGTAGTACTGGTAGAGCTTCTCGACGTCCTCGCCCTGCAGAGGTTCGTCGTGCGACGCGTCGATGTTCGGCGCGTCCTTGACGGTGGACTTGTCGAACGGCACGACCAGGCGGTCGTCGCGCAGGTCGGCGTTCTCCAGCGGCACCAGCGACTCGTTGAGACCGAAGAGACCGGTCTTGACGCTGGCCCACGCGGGACGGCCGCGGCCGTCGTCCCACACCTGACCGACGCTGCCGATCTTGTCGCCGTCGTTGTCGTAGACGTCGGTGCCGTGCAGGCGGTTGGCGTGCTCGAGGGTGATCATAGGGGGCCTCCTCCTTGCTGGTTTGCGTCTGCCCAGGACCTACCCGGCTCGTTCGGCCCCATGCCGCCGACCCGATGAAAACCGAGTCATTCACCCTCTCCCGTTTGAGCTTGGCCTCGGCGGGCACCCGTGGCCCCGACGGGCCACCCGCGACTGGGATAATTTCCGATCTTCACCGGTTTGTCATGATCTTTCGCGGGTAGCTCTCACCGGCACCACAAACCACGAGGAGCTCCGACTGATGGACGCAAGCAAGCCGGCCAAGAAGGTCAAGGACGTCGTGGAGGCCGCCGCGGCGAAGGTCTCCGAGGCGCTGGGCGACCGCAGCCCGGGTTCGCCCGGCAGCGGCACGCCGACGGTCGACGAGCCGACCACACCGCAGGGGCCGCCGCCGCCCAAGAGCGAGCAGGACGCGCCCGAGACGGTCACGCCGACCGGCGTCGCCACCGGCGCTCCGAAGACCAGCAAGTCCCAGCAGGGCGAGTATCTGACCACCGCCCAGGGCGCCCGGCTGCGCGACACCGACCACTCGCTGAAGGCCGGTCCGCGCGGGCCGATCCTGCTGCAGGACCACCACTTCCGCGAGAAGATGACGCACTTCGACCACGAGCGGATCCCCGAGCGGGTCGTGCACGCGCGGGGCGCCGGTGCCCACGGCCTCTTCACGGCGTACGGCACCGCCTCCGAGATCACCAAGGCCGGGTTCCTGGCCAAGGGCAAGGAGACCCAGGTCTTCGTACGCTTCTCGACCGTGCTCGGGTCGCGCGGCTCGGCCGACACCGTCCGGGACACGCGCGGTTTCGCCACGAAGTTCTACACCGACGAGGGCACGTTCGACCTGGTCGGCAACAACATCCCGGTGTTCTTCATCCAGGACGCCATCAAGTTCCCGGACGTCATCCACGCCGCCAAGTGGCACCCGGACCGCGAGATCCCGCAGGCCCAGAGCGCGCACGACACCTTCTGGGACTTCGTCTCGCTGCACACCGAGGCCCAGCACCACACCATCTGGAACATGTCCGACCGCGGCATCCCCCGCTCGTACCGGACCATGGAGGGTTTCGGCGTCCACACGTTCCGGCTGGTCAACGAGGCCGGCGAGACGGTCCTGGCCAAGTTCCACTGGAAGCCGAAGCTGGGTGTGCACTCCCTGGACTGGGAAGAGGCGCAGCTCGCCGCCGGTGTCGACCCCGACTTCCACCGCCGTGACCTCTACGACGCCATCGAGGCCGGCGCGTTCCCCGAGTGGGAGCTGGGCCTGCAGGTCTTCCCCGACACCGAGGAGGAGACGTTCGCCGGCATCGACCTGCTCGACCCGACGAAGATCGTGCCCGAGGAGCTGGCCCCGGTGCAGGCGGTGGGCAAGCTGGTGCTCAACGGTGTGCCGACCAACTTCCACGCCGAGGTCGAGCAGGTCGCGTTCCACCTCGGTCACCTGCCGCCCGGCATCGACGTGACGAACGACCCGCTGCTGCAGGGCCGCCTCTTCTCGTACGTCGACACCCAGCTCACCCGGCTCGGCGGGCCGAACTACGGGCAGATCCCGATCAACCGCCCGCACGCGCCGGTCAACGACATGCTGCGTGACGGCTTCCACCAGCACGCGGTGCACGGCGGCGTGGCCCCGTACCGGCCGAACTCGCTCGACGGCGGCAACCCGTTCACCACCGACACCGGCTTCGTCGACCTGCCGGTGCGGGTGGCCGAGTCGACCAAGGTGCGCGAGAACCCGGTGTCGTTCAGCGACCACTACAGCCAGGTCCGGTTGTTCTGGCAGAGCATGACCCCGGTCGAGAAGGAGCACATCGTCCGGGCCTACACGTTCGAGCTGGCCAAGTGCTATGAGCAGGCCATCAAGGAACGTCAGGTGCAGTGCCTGGCCAACATCGACCCGGTCCTGTGCGAGCAGGTGGCCACCGGTCTCGGCCTGCCCGTGCCCGCGCCGACCGTCCCGTTCGACACGGAGGTCACCCCGAGCCCCGCGCTGTCGCAGGTCGGCGGCGAGTGGCCGCCGGACGGCCGCCTGATCGGCATCGTCGTCGACCCGGCCGCGGGTCTCGACGGCGTGGACGAGGTGCGCGCCGCGGTCTTCGCCGCCGGCATGGTCCCGCTGGTGATCGCCCCGCACGGCGGCGTGGTCGACGGCGTCACCGTCCAGCGCACCTTCGCCACGGCGCGCTCGATCGAGTACGACGCCATCCTGCTGGCCGGAGCGCCCGCGCCGGCCCCCGACGCGGTGCCGGCCCGCGACGCCAAGGCCGGCGCGCCCTCCTCCCCCGCCGTCGACCCGCGGGTCACCCTGCTGGTCGAGGAGGCGTGGCGCCACGCCAAGGCGATCGGCGCCTGGGGCGCGGGAGTGACCGTGCTCGAGCAGACCGGCCTGGCCGGCACGCCCGGCGTGGTCGCCGCCGACTCCGCCACCACGGCGCTGACCGAGCTCCAGACGCTGCTGGCCAAGCACCGCGTCTGGCAGCGTTTCCCGGCCACCATCGCCTGACCCGGCCACCAGGGCCACCCGTCGCTCGACGCGGCGGGTGGCCCTTCGCCGTCCCGGCGACCGCGGGCCGGCCTCCCGTCCTCCGACACGGCACTCCATGGTGGACGGTTGGCCGCGGTTGAGTACGGGTATGGCGGGCGGGATGAGGCGAGGTGATGGCGTGACCGAAGCGGATGAGCCGTCTGCACTGCGGCGAACGGCGCAACGGCGTACGAAGCGACGTCTCCTTGTCGTGGCTGCCGTCGTGGCCGGCTCCGCGGCCATCGGCGCCGGCGGGTTCGACTGGGGCGAGAAGTCTCCCTCGCCCACGGCATCGAGGCTGCTGATCGCGGCCGGCGTCGCCCTGGTGCTGGCCGGAATCCTGGGGCTCATCTGGGCCGTGCAGAAACGGGTCAGGAACGCGCCCATGATGGTCGGGGCGGACAGAGCCACTCAGCGGGCCGTCCGGGCCGCCCTCCGCCGCGGACACGCCACTGATCCGAACGTCGATGCCCTGGCCCGGGACCTGATCGAGCGATCCCCCACACCGCGCTGGTTGCCGTACCTATACCTGGCGTTCGCGGCGTTCTTCCTGGCGCTGCTGTTCCTGGGCGACCGCGACGCCGAGGACGTGATCCGCACGGTGATCTGCGTGCTCATGTCTCTCACAGTGGCCGGCGCCTTCTGGCTGCACCTGCGCCGCTTACGCAACTACCGCGGCCTGACCCACACCACCCCGCGATCTGACTGACCGTGGTTGCAACCACGGGTTGAGTCGCACGGTCAAGGTGGGAAGGGATTCAGGTCTCGCCCGCTTCCGATGTCGGACCCGTCCAGAGGAACGAGTCGCTGCGCACCCTCCAGACAAGCCGTGACGAGGACGCCGCAAGCACGGCACCGGCGGCCCAGCAGAGCCAGAGCATGGTCGCCGTGGACGAGCCGTTCAAGGCCGCCAAGTAAGGCACGGACCCCACCAGAGCCAGGATGCTGATTCCGGGGAACGTTATGAAGAGCGGGTTGAGCGCCCGATAGCGCCGCGGATTGGCCCGGTGCGCCTTCAGCCAATGCTCCCAGCCGAGCCCCCCGCGCACTCGCGCGCTGAGCTTGGTGCGGATGTAGGTGCCAATGCTCTGGCACGCATAACTGTGCGAGACATGCCGCCCGGCAAGCATGTATGTAATAAGTGGCAGGATAAGGAGAGCAGCCGATCTTCCCGCGCCCGACAGCGCCAAACTGAAAAGAGCACCGGCTGCCGTCAGCTGCAGAGACAGCAGCCCCTGCTGAATGTTCTGCCGCGCCACGATCTCGGCCCTGAGCGCAGTGAATTCCGCCAAGGCCGACTCGTGCTCGGGACTCACTTGTTCCGGCATACTCCCCCTAAGCCGAGATCGGACTCGAGGAACACGTAACACTGTTTCGATCGTTACAGCGAATGGTCCGAAACGATTCTTTCTGTCGCCAACAAGACGTTCTTCAACAATTCACGCTTCCGGATTATCGACAGGGATTCCGTTTGTTGTTAGGGCGCCGGCCGTTCCTACCTGGATGGAGTTGTCCAGCGTCCCCGTCTGGTCTCCTGGGCCAGGGCCCGCTCCAGCTCGGCCTGGAAGTGGTCGAGCTCCCAGTCGACCGCGCCCAGGCGTTGGACGTGCGGGGTCATCATCTGGCAGTCGACGAAGTGGAAGTCCCAGGCCTTCAGCTGGTCGAGCAGGGTGAGCAGCGCGACCTTGGAGGCCTCGGACTCCAGCCGGAACATCGACTCGCCGAAGAAGGCCGCGCCCAGGGAGACGCCGTAGAGGCCGCCGACGAGGCGGTCGCCGTTCCACGCCTCGACCGAGTGAGCGAAACCGAGCTCGTGCAGGCGGATGTAGCCCCGCACCATCGCCGGCGTGATCCAGGTGCCGTTGTCGTGCCTCGGCACGGTGGCGCAGGCCGCGATCACGTCGGCGAAGGCCCGGTCGTAGGTCATCGTGAACGGTGCGCGGCGCATGGTCTTGCGGGCGCTGCGGCTCACTGAGATGTGGCCGGGGATCAGGACCGTCCGCGGGCTGGGGCAGAACCACGGGAGCAGCGGCGTGCGCTTGCTGGGCCAGGGAAAGATGCCGTTGGCGTACGCGACCAGGAGCCGCTCGGGGCTGAGGTCGCCACCCACCGCGAGCAACCCGTCGTCGTCCGCCTGCGAGACGGGCGGGAACCCGAGGGCCTGGCGCGCCCGGCGCAGCTCGAGCCCGATCACACCGGGAGCGTACCCGGAGAAGCGAGCGGGTCCTTCCGGGCACACTCGGGTTCGCGAAAATGTCGGTACCTGTTTCATTCTGTTGACATCACGCATGTAAATGCCTGAATGTGGTCGCAACGCGTTGTTGATCGAAGGGAAACACTCGGTGCAACGATCTCCCCTGCGACCTCTCCTTCTGGCTGTCCTCCTCGTCCTCTCCGTCCTCGTGGCGCCCGCGAGCGCCGCGTCCGCCGCGTCCGTCCACGGTCTCAAGGGTGAGTACTTCCGCATGTCGGCGCCCGGCGCGCGCGACTTCGCGGAGCTCGGCGGGGTCGTGCTCGACCCGGCCATCGACCTGCCCGGCCTGGCCGGCACGTTCGAGTCCCTGACCGGCCGCACCGAGCACACGACGGCCCGCTGGACCGGCAAGCTCACCGCGCCGGCCACCGGCGACTACACGTTCTCGATGATCGGCGACAACGGCTTCCGCTTCTTCCTGGACGACCAGCCGGTGATCGACCACTGGGTCGGCGACTGGGACGTCGAGCAGAACAGTGCGCCGGTGCACCTGGTCGCGGGCGAGGCCCATACCGTACGGATCGAGATGTTCCAGGATGTCGGCGGCGCGAACCTCTTCCTGCGCTGGGCCGGCGCCGGGATCGCCAAGCAGCTCGTGCCCGAGTCGGCGTTCACCCCGCCGGACGGCTTCCAGGTGTTCCCGGTCGCCTTCACCGTCGACCGGACCGGTACGACGCTGACCGCGGACTTCGACGCCCCGGTGACCGCCCTCGGGCAGTTCGCCACGACGACGAAGGTCGAGGTGGACACCACCCCGTTCCCGATCACCTCGGCGCGGCGGGACGGCCGCAGGATCGTGCTCAAGCTGGGCGCGACCGTGCAGAAGAACCAGCGGGTGCGGGTCAACTACGACGGCACCGGCGGCCTGGTCGTCGGCGGCGAGACGGTCCCGCAGGTCATCCGCTCGGCGACCAACAACTCCACGCACCGGCTGACCACGCCGTGGGGCGACAAGGTCGACAAGCAGCGTCCCCTGCCCGAATATCCGCGCCCTCAACTCGTCCGCAAAGAGTGGCTCAACCTCAACGGGCCGTGGGAGTTCGCCGGAGCCGAAGCGGGCGAGCAGCCGGTCTTCGGCCGGGCCCTCGGCGAGCGGATCACCGTGCCGTTCCCGGTCGAGTCGCAGCTGTCCGGCATCGAGCGGCGCGAGGACCACATGTTCTACCGCAAGCTCGTCACCGTGCCGGGTGGCTGGCGGAACAAGCGGATCAAGCTGAATTTCGGGGCGGTCGACTACCAGGCCACGGTCTGGGTCAACGGCACGCTGGTCGCCGAGCACACCGGCGGCTACAACGCCTTCACGGCCGACATCACCGACGCGCTCAAGAAGACCGGCCGGCAGGAGATCGTCGTCGCGGTCACCGATGTCACCGGCCCCGACCAGCCCAAGGGCAAGCAGTCGCTGAACCCGGGCGGCATCGTCTACGAGCCGTCGTCGGGCATCTGGCAGACCGTCTGGATGGAGCCGGTTGCCGCGGGGGCCATCGACGAGGTCGTCGTCACGCCCACGCTGACCTCGGCCACCATCCAGGTCCGGTCGTCGGCCACCGCGACCGCGACGATCGTGGCGCGGGACAGGAAGGGCAAGAAGGTCGGCGAGGTCCGCGGAGCGACCAACACCGACCTGCGGCTGACGGTCAGCAATCCCCGGCTGTGGAGCCCGGACGATCCGTACCTTTATGACCTGGACGTCAAGCTGGGCACCGATTCCGTGCGGAGCTACTTCGGCCTGCGCACGGTCGCCGTCCAGACCGTCGGCGGTTTCCCCAAGCTGGTTCTGAACGGCAAGCCGATCTTCTCGCTGGCCACCCTGGACCAGGGTTTCTGGCCGGACGGCCTCTACACCCAGCCCAGCGACGCGGCGCTCAAGTTCGACCTGGTCGAGACCAAGAAGCTCGGCTTCAACGCGGTCCGCAAGCACATCAAGGTGGAATCGGCCCGCTGGTACCGGCACGCCGACGAGCTCGGCCTGCTGGTCTGGCAGGACTTCGTCTCGGCCGACATCACCGGCCCGGCCGGCCAGGAGGCGTTCCTGAGCCAGGGCCGCGAGATGATGAGGCAGCACCACAGCTACCCGTCGATCATCGGCTGGATCGTCTTCAACGAGGGCTGGGGCGAGTGGGACCGCGCCGCCACCGGGCGGATCGCCGACGAGACCAAGGCGCTCGATGAGTCCCGCATCCTCAACGCTCACAGCGGCGTCAACTGCTGCTCCTCCAAGGGCGACAGCGGCCGGGGCGACGTGATCGACCACCACGACTACGTCAACAACGACCCGCCCTACCCGGACGCCACCCGCATCGCGATGGACGGCGAGCACGGCGGCTTCACCCTGCGCACTCCGGGGCACATGTGGCCCGGCCCGCCGGCCGCCATCTACAGCGGTGTCGCCGACAAGGCCGCGCTGACCGCCAAGTATGTCGACAACACCGACCGGTTCTACCGGGAAGCGGCGGGCGCGGAGCTGTCCGGCTCGGTCTACACGCAGATCACCGACCTGGAGACCGAGCTCAACGGCCTCTGGACCTACGACCGGCGGCAGATCAAGGTCAACCCCGCTCCCGTACGGGCCATCAACGCGGCCGTCATCAAGGCCGGGGCCACCGCCGCGGCGGACGCGACCTTCCCCGGCCGCGGCGACTGGAATCTGAACGAGGGCAGCGGCACCACCGCCCGCGACAGCAGCGGGGGCGCCTCGCTGGGGCTGACCGGAAACACGTCGTGGGTGGACGGTGTCGACGGCTCGGCCCTGAGGTTCGACGGTGACGGCGACGCGGCCGGCACCGCGGCGCCGGTCCTCGACACCACCAAGGACTACACGGTTTCCGCGTGGGCCTCGCTCGACAAGCTGCCCGGCAACTACGCCACCGTCCTCAGCCAGGACGGCCGGGCCCGCGAGAACCCGTTCTATCTCCAGTACGGCCAGGGTGCTTTCGCCTTCAGTACGCCGGGCGGCAACCGGGCCCGGCTGGAGCTCACGCCCGAGCTGAACCGCTGGTACCACCTGGCCGGCGTCCGCGACCACGCCACCGGCGAGGTCCGGTTGTTCGTCGACGGCAAGCGGGTGGCCACCGTCCCGGCCGGTCCGGACGTGGTGAGCACCGGCCCGCTGACGGTCGGCCGGGCCAAGTACGCGGGCAACGCGACCGACTTCTGGTCCGGAGCGGTCGACGAGGTCCACGCCTACAACCGTTCCCTGACCGACGAGGAGGTCGCGGCCCTCTACACGGCCGAGGCTCGCTGACCTGGCACTGCTGTCCGAGGGCTCATCCCGCGACCATGCGGGGTGAGCCCTCGAAGAGCTCGTTGACGGTGTCGTAGTACCTGGTCGTGCGTCCGAGGGCGGTCAGGCCGAGCCGCCGGCAGACGGCCTGGGAGGCATGGTTGCCCGGATCCGTCACGGCGAGGACCCTCGCCAGCCCGCGGCCGAACGCGTCGTGAAGGACGGCCTGCGCCGCCTCGGTGGCATAGCCGTGCCCCCAGGCGTCCGGATGCAGGTGCCAGCCGATCTCGACCTCGTCCGGTCCGCCGGACGGCTCCCCGGCCGACAAGCGGATCGGCTTGAGCAGCAGGTTACCCACCGGCGCACCGTCCGCCGTGGCGATCACCCAGATGCCGTGAACCGGGTGGTCGAGGGCACGCCGGCGCCTGATCGACGCGAGCGCCTCCTCCCGCGTCCTCATCGGCGTGGGATGCGCGCCGAGGAACCGTACGACCTCCCAGCGTGACTCCAGATCCAGGAGGAAGCCGGCGTCGTCCTCCTGCCACGGACGCAGCAGAAGGCGGTCGGTCGTGATCGTGCGCATGGATCCACTCTTGCTCACGCATCAGGTGACCGCGACGTCGTCGAACCAGACGGTTCCCGTGTTGTCGCCGGACTTCAGGTGCAGCTGGACGCTTGCCGCGCCCGCCGGGACGGTGGCGTCCACGGCGAGTTTGGTCCAGCCGGTGGTGCCGGTCGGCAGCCGGTTGGAGGTGTTCTGGCCGACCCACGTGCCGTTGATGTCGAACCAGCTCAGAGCGAGCTCGGTGATGCCCGTGGCCGCGGTGCCCCGGGCGTAGGCCTCGGCATGCCAGGCCAGGCCGCCCTGCACCGGCGTGATCGGCGAGGTGAGCAGCGAGGGCAGCCCGCTCGAGGTACGGGTGGTGCCGGAGAACCGGGCCGACCGGCTTCCGGTACGGGCCGTGTCGGTGACGATGACGGCCGCGCCGGCCTGCGGAAGGTACTGCCGCCAGGGTGAATCGACCGCGGCGGACTCGAACCCGAGGTTGAGCACACTGTTCGACAGTGTCCCGCCCGTCCACCCGGCGCCGGCCACGGCAGCGCCGGATTTCGGGGTTCCGTCGGTGTGGTGGAGGCCGAACTTGTACTGCGCGGGCTGGGTGGAGACCGAGGAGTTGGCCGGGATGGCGCCGGGCGCGAAGTCGTCGAGGATCCACGGCGCCACCGAGCCGATGCTCGTCTCCTGGGCCGCGCGGAAGACCCGGGCCAGGTAGGCCGCCTGTTCACCCTCGGTGGAGGACAGCGTGCTCAACCCGGTCTCACCGATGACCACCGGGGTGGGGGCCACCGCGGCCTGAGCACGGCGGATCTCGGCCAGGGAGCGCTCCGACGCGCCGTAGAAGTGGAAGTCGTAGTAGTCCAGCGGCGTACCGGCGAGCTGAGACTTGAGGGTGGCCATGCCGGCGGCCCCGCTCGCGCCGTCGACGGTCAGGGTCAGCGGCATGGTCGGGGCGGTGGCCCGGATCGCCGGAATCAGCTCGCGGGCCCAGGCGATCGCGGCGGCATTGCCCGGCGGGATCTCGTTCTTGAGCTCGACCGCGAGCACCCGCGGGTCGTCGACGTACGGGAAGAGCAGGCTGACCGCCCAGATCACGCTGTTGTCCACATCGGTCCAGTTCGACCACCAGTCGAACAGGGTCAGCTTGACGTCCAGGCCGTTGTCCTCGGCGATGTTGATGAACTGGGCCAGCTTCGCGGCATACCCGGAGGTCGGCTCGGGATAGCCGAACGTCTGCGGGAAGACGATGGCCCGGACAGTGTCCGCGCCGAGCGTGGCGGCCCGGCCGAGGTCGGCGTCGATGCGGGCCGCGTCGAAGGTCGTCCACATCGACGTCCACCCCGCGTTGGACGGGTAGTAGTTGATCGTGTTCGCCTCCAGGACGGCGGCCATCCGGCCGGCCAGGCTGGGCGCGGCGGATGGTGTCGCGGCGCGGGTCGGCGAGGCCGGCAGAACCGCGGTCAGCAGCAGCGAACCGACCAGGACCAGGGCACGGAAGCGGAGTTTGGGCATGGGGAACCCAGCCTTCACGAGGGGGGATGAGCACCCGGAGGTTCGGCGATGAGCCACCGTCTCGGTGTTTATGGATGCGATCGGGCATCTATTGACGACGGTAAGTTCCACCGCGCGCCTTCGGCAATGACTACCGCGTGCCAAGCGGCGGTGCGCGCTGAGCCTCGTCGGCCGGCGGACGGCCGTTCTAGGGTGAGCGCGTGAATGATCCGCCGGAACTGGATCCGGACACCGAGGCGGCCGTCGTCAACGCGGTCGAAGAAGTTTTTCAGGAGTGGTGGACGGCGCAGATGAGCTTCGGCTCCGCCGTCGCCCAGCGGATGGGCATGAGCTTCGAGGAGTTCCATCGGCTCTGCCCGCAACCGGAGGTGGTCTATGCCGAGGTGCAGGGCCGCGGGCGGTTGGTGGAGGATGTCGCGGATCTCGGAGACACCCGGACCGAGCTCTTCCAGGCGATGAACCAGATGGTCGGTTTCTACTCGGTTCAGTCCGGCGTGACACATGGGCTGCTGCGTCTGGTGCTGAATGTCAGCGGGAACGACGTCGACGGCGTCGAGCGCCTGCGGCAGGCGAGCGAGCGCCGATGGCGGGAAATCGTCACCACAGTGCTCGAGCGGGGTATCGTCCGGGGCGACCTGCCACCGGACGTCGACACCGAGGCGATCGTCGACGTTCTCGCCGCCGCGGTCACCTATCACAGCGTGTTCGGCACGAGGCGGGGCGACTGGTCCTCCGTTCTGCGGACGCTGCTCGACATGATCCTGACCGGGGTCGCCCCGCTCCGGGAACCCGAATACGTGCAGCAGCAGCCGGTGATCGTCCCGCCCGCGGTCGAGCGGGCGTTCCGGTGGCTGGACGAGGTGCCGATGGGCGCGATGCTGCGGGCGGCCGACGTGTCGCAGCCGCTGTTGTTGATGACGGAAGCGCCACAGGAGAAGGCTGTGCTCGGCGACTGCCCGGTGACGGTCTCGGTGTTCCTCAACCGTGATTTCTCCCTCACGGCCTCCCACGATCCGCTTCTCCGCGCCGACGGCAACAAGACTCGGTTGTCGGCCGGGGTGCGGGTCGTCGCCGACAAGCCGCACACCTTGCCACCTCATCTGCGGGCCGACCGGATCGTCGTGGTGCACGGCGACGAGGTGTGGGTGGCACCCCTGATCGAAGGCGATCCGCCGACCCTGGGCAGTCAGGAGTTCTCGGCGGGAGCTCGCCTGGGCCCGACGTGGGGGGCGGGCTCGCGGGTCGACGTCGTGGTCCGCCTGCGAGCGCCGGACGGGACCATGGCGCTGATCCGGCTGATCGACCAGGTCATCGAGACCACCATGTAAGGCCGCCCGCCGTGGCCAGGCCGTGTCCTCGGGTTCGACGGGTCGGCCGCCGGCGGGCGGTCACCCCCGTGGGCAACGCGATGTCTCCTGTCGTCGCGGTTCAGTTCCGCTGTCGTGAAGGCAACAGCAGGCTCACCGCGGCGATTGCCAGGGCGACTCCGACCGCCAGGCCGAAGACCAGTTCGTAGCCGGAGGCCAGGGCCTCAGGAGAGAAACTGGTACCGCTGTGCGAGGCGGCGCGGGCGGCGGCCGCGGTCGCGAACACCGCCAGCGCCAGGGAACCGCCGACCTGGCCGGCCGTGTTGGCCAGGCCACCGACGATGCCGGCGTCGCGCGGCTCGGCGTCGGCGGTCGCCGACGCCATCAGCGTCGGGAAGACCAGGCCGATGCCGATCGCCACCAGCAGTGTCGGGCCCAGGACGCTCGCCACGTAGTCGCTGCCGACGCCCGCCTGCGAGAGCCACGCGAACCCGGCTACGAAGCTCGCGCACCCGGCCAGAATCAGCAGACGCACGCCGGTCTTCGGCAGCCAGCCGGCGGCGAACCGCGCGACCACCACGAACATGACCGCGGCCGGCGTCTGCCCCAGCCCGGCCTCGAGCGCGCTGTAGCCCAGCACGTTCTGCATGAGAAGCGAGGTGAAGAACCACATCGCGACGGCGATGCCACCGAACAGGAAAAGCATCGCGTTGGTGACCGCCACGCGGTGATTGCCGAACAGCCTCAGCGGCATCATCGGCGCCGTGGCGAACCGCTGCTCCACCAGCAGGAAGGTCGCCAGCAGCAGGACGCCGGCCACGACTGGGACGAGCACCCGCGCGGATCCCCACCCGTTGTCAGCAGTCTGCATGACTCCGTAGATCAGTGCCGCCAACCCGGCCGTACCAGTGATGGCACCGGCCAGATCCATCGCCTCGCGGCGGCCGGGTCGCGCGGTCAGCGACGCCATCGCCACCGCGATCAGCACCGCCCCGATCGGCACGTTGATCAGGAACACCCACCGCCAGGACAGCCCGGTCGTCAGCACACCGCCGGCAACCGCACCGACCATGCCGCCGACGCCACCGGAAGCGGACCACGCCCCGAACGCACGGCCGCGCCGCACCCCCTCGGAGAAGCAGGTGTTGATCACGGCAAGGGTGGCCGGGGCCAGCATCGCGCCACCCAGCCCCTGCGCGGCGCGGGCGACGACCAGCATCGCCGCGCTGGTCGCCAGGCCCGCCACCAGGCTGGCCAGGGAGAACAGGACGAGCCCGGACACCAGCATGCGGCGGTGACCGAACAGGTCAGCCGCGCGACCGCCCAGCAGCATGAAACCGGCGAACGCCAGGACGTAGCCGTTGACCACCCAGGCCAGTCCGGTGTCGGTGAACCCCAGATCCCGCTGCACCGCCGGCAGCGCGACGACGACGATCGCCACGTCGAGAATGACCATGAACTGGCAGGCACAGGCCAGCGCGAGAACCAGCCAGGACGAGCCGGTGTACGGCTTGACCACCTGGTTGTCCGCACCGGCACTCGTCATGACTTCCTCCGCTTCATCGAACCGCTCCTCAGGCCTGGGCAGCGCCCACGACGAGGGGGGCACCCTTCAGCCGGACGGCGAAGCCGGCCAACCGCCGGCCCTGGTAGCGGGCAGCATCGAGGGCCGCGGCGTCGGGGCCGGCGCCCCCGGTCGATACGGTGCCGTAGGGGTTGCCGCCGGCGGCGTAGACCGTAGCGTCGGTGAAGCCGGGCGGCACAATCAGCGCGCCCCAGTGGTAGAAGACGTTGCCCAGGGCGAGGATCGTGGCTTCGCTGCCGCCATGCCGGTTGTAGGCCGAGGTGAAGGCCGTCACCGGCTTGTCGGCCAGGACTCCGTCGCGCCACAGGCCGCCGGCCTGGTCGATGAACTGCTTGAGCTGCGCGGCCGGCGTCCCGAATCGGGTCGGCGTGCCGAACGCGTACGCGTCGGCCCAGGCCAGATCGTCGAGTTCGGCCACCGGCACCGAGCTGGTGGCGTCGAGATGCCGGCGCCACCGCGGGTTCTGGTCGATGGCGTCGGCGGGGGCCAACTCGGCGGCCCGGCGCAGTCGCACCTCGGCCCCCGCCGAGGCGGCGCCCTCGACGACGGCCTTCGCGAGGGCGTGAACTGTGCCCGTTGAGCTGTAGTAGAAGACTGCGACCTTCACCGTCATACCGGCTCCTCGAGTCTGTGTAGCATTGGTTACGCGCATAATGGTTATGCGCATAATCTTATGCGCGTAACGAAAGCTGTTGTCAAGGAGTGCCCATGGATTCCGAGTACGCCGACGCCCTCAACCAGGCCATCCGCCTGCTCAGCCTGCGTCACCGGGCCCGGGCGGCGCAGTTGCTGGCCCCGCTCGGCCTGCACGTGGGCCAAGAAGCCGTGCTGCTCGAGCTCGACCGGACCGGCCCGCTGATCCAGGCTCAGCTCAGCGAGGCGCTGGGCTGCGAGCCCCCCAGCGTCACGCTGATGACTCGGAAGCTGGAGGTTTCCGGCCACATCCGGCGCACCCCGGATCCGGCCGACAAACGCGCCACCGTCGTGGCGCTGACCGACAGCGGCAAAGCGCTGGCCGGCCAGATCCGGGAACTGTGGGTCACCCTCGCACAGGAGACGGTCCGCGGCCTGCCCGCCGCCACGCTGAGGCAGCTGCCCGACGTCCTGCACACCATGTCCACCAACGTCGACGGCAAATCGTCGGCCTAGGGGGCCGCTTCGACGGTGAAGAGCTGGGCCTGCTCGGGTGTCAGCAACGGGACCGGGAGGCCCACCTCGGCCAGCACGCGGCCGGTCAGCGTCACCTCGCCCGCTTGCAGCCACGGGGGTGGGGCGTCCTGGAGGGTTCGCGGTGGGGAGCCCAGGGTGAGGGGGCGCACGGTGTAACGCCGTACGGGATCGAGGCCTTTGAGAAGCATCGGGGGCGGGATCGCGGTGCCGGGGGCGCGCAGCGAGACCAGGGCGTAGAGCGCGGACCGGCGGTCGGGTGAGACGACGCCGTGGATCAGGCGGGTGGGGTCGTCGCCGTCCGAGCGGACCACCGTGCCGGTGTGGAGCAGGGCGCGGCGCTTCTGGTATTCGGTCACCCAGGCCGCGATCAGCGCGCGGTCGGCCGGTGGGGCGGTGGTCAGGTCCCACTCGATGCCGGGGTGGCCGAAGAACGACGTGGCCAGCCGGAAGCTGAGGTCGCCGCGGCGGCCGGTGATGTGGGCGGTGGGGGCGCCCACGTGCGAGCCGAGCAGCTCGGGGGGCATGAGGATGCCGGTCCAGCGCTGGATCTGCTGGCGTTCCAGGGCGTCGTTCGTGTCGGACGTCCAGAAGCGGTCCACGTGGTCGAGGATGCCCAGGTCGATGCGGGCGCCGCCGGAGGCGCAACTTTCGATCTCGACGTCCGGGAAGCGGTGCTTCAGCGTCGCCAGCAGGCGGTAGAGCGCGGTCGTCTGGCGGTGGGCCGAGCCTTCCTGCAGCAGGTCGCGGTTGTGATCCCATTTGATGAAGGCGATCGGATACTCGGTGAGCAGCGCCGCGATGCTGTCGAGCACAAAGGACCAGGCGGCCGGGATCGACAGGTCGAGCACCAGCTGATGGCGCCAGGTGGCGGCGTCCGGGCCGCCCAGGATCCAGTCGGGATGGGCCCGGGCCAGCTCGGAGTCGGGCGACACCATCTCGGGTTCGAGCCAGAGGCCGAACTGCATGCCGCGTTCGTGGACGGCCTCGATCAGCGGGGTCAGGCCCTGCGGCCAGCGCACCGGATCGACCGTCCAGTCGCCCAGGGCGCGCCGGTCGTCGGTGCGACCCCGGAACCAGCCGTCGTCGAGCACGAATCGCTCCACCCCGGCCTCGGCCGCCGCCGTGACCAGTGGCCGGAGTCGTTCCAGGGACTGGTCGAAATAGACGGCCTCCCAGGTGTTGAGCACCACCGGCCGCGGTGTCAGAGGCGCCCGCCGGGAGCGGATCCACTCGTGCAGGCGGGCCGAGACACCGTCGATGCCGTCGGCCGACCACACGGCCACGGTCCACGGCGTGGCATAGGAGTCGCCGGGAGCCAGCCGCACCTCGCCCGGAGCGAGCAACTCCCCCGCCCCGAGGACGGCCGGGCCGAGGCTGGAACGTTCCACCCAGAGCTGTTTGTCGCCGCTCCACGCCAGGTGCGCCGCCCACACCTCGCCCTCGCCGAAGCTGAACCCGGGCGTGCCCAGCATCATCAGATAGGGGTCGTCGTGCCCGGGGCGGCCATGGCGGGTCTCGCGCACCCAGGCCCCGTTCCGCAGCGCGATGCGTTGCGGTTTCCTCTCGTACGCCCACAGGCCGCTGAAATCGAGCACCTCGGAGGCACGCGCCGGCACGGGCAGCACCACGCCGAGCCCGCCGACGTCGACGGGCTCACGGCCGGTGTTGTCGAGCCGGTGCCGCACCCGGAGCACCCCCTGAGCGCTCAGCTCGATCTCGGTCGCCACGAGCAGGCCCTCGGCCTCCAGCGTGACCAGCACCGAAGCGGGCGACGGCCGGGACACCCCGGACAGGTGCCAGCGGGGCCGACCAGCGCCGGCGAAGGCGGGCCGGCCGCTCCAACCGTCACCGAGGGTGGGCAGGATCGACAGCCGCGGCGGCGTGTCGAGGGAGCTGGGCGGGACGGCGGGCACAGCGGCCGAGGCGAGCGCAGCCAGGTCCTCGTCGGCCGGGTCGCCGAGCGCGGCGCCCCAGTGCAGGACCGAAGGCGGCTGCGGGCCGCGGGCGTCCAGCACGAAGCTGGTGCCCGCGGCCTGCAGGTGGATCAGCAACGTGTGTTACTCCTTGACCGGGATGGCCTGGGACTTGAGGGTCTCGACCGTCTGCTTCTGGGTGGCCGCGAGGGCCTCGTCGAGGGTGCCCTGGCCGGACACCGCCGCCTTGAAACCGTCCGAGGCGCTGGCGTACGTCGAGGTCATCGTCGGGCCCCAGGTGAAGTCGGGCGTCACCTGGGTGGCGGCGTCGGCGAAGACCTCGTAGATCTTCTGGTCACCATAGAACTCGACCGGGTTGGCCAGGTACGAATACTTGGTTCCGGCGGTGGTGGCCGGGTAGAGCTGGGCTTCCTTGTTGAGCAGGGCGAGCGCTTCCTCGCTGGTGTTCAGCCACAGGGCGAACTGCGCGGCCTCGTACGGGTGCTTGGAGCTCTTGAAGACGGCGGTCGCCGAGCCGCCCCAGTTGCCCGCGACGTCGTCACCGGCGGTCCACTGCGGCATCGGCGCGACCCGCCACTTGCCGGCCGTCTTGGGCGCGCCGCTCATGATGGAGTTGGCTCCCCACACCGCGGAGACCCAGGTCCAGGCCGAGCTGGAGTTGTAGGCGTTGTCCCACTCGGTGGTCCACGGCGGGACGGTCGAGACCAGCTTCTTGCTGATCAGGTTCTGCCAGTAGCCGGCGACCTTCTTGGTCTTGTCGTCGGTCAGGTTGACCGTCCACTGCTGGCCGTCGTTGGCGAACCAGCGGCCGCCGGCCTGCCAGGTGAAGCCGGCGAACTGGTTGATGTCGCTCTGCGAGAAGTTGGTGATGTAGCCGCCGGCCGCCTTGACCTTCTCGGCCGCCGCCGCGTACTCGTCCCAGGTCTTCGGGATGGCGATCCCGTTCTTCTCGAACAGGTCGGCCCGGTAGAACAGCGCCATCGGGCCCGAGTCCTGCGGGATGCCCCAGGCCGACTTCGCGTCGCCGAAGCTGACCTGGTTCCAGGTCCACGGGATGAACTGGTCCTTGGCCTTGGCCACGATGTCGCACTGGGCGACGTCGAGCAGGCCGTCCTGGACGCGGAAGCTGGGCAGCGCGTCGTATTCGATGTGGCCGAGGTCGGGGGTGTTGCCCGCCTTGAGCTGGTTGAAGAAGTTCTGGTAGGTGCCGCCGTTGCCGTTCGGGCCGGTCTGCACCTTGACCTGGATGTTCGGGTTCTTGTCGTTCCAGAGCTTCACCACCTTCTCGATCCCGGGGATCCAGGTCGTGTAGGTGATGGTGACCGGGCCCGACGACGGGGCGCAGGAGGCGGCCGCGGCCGTGCCCTCCGGCGAGTCGTCGCCGCCGGAGCCGCACGCCGAGAGGGCGAGCACGGATATCAGGAGGGCGCTGAGTCTTTTCCGCATGGGGTGACTTCCTTTACTTGACGGCGCCGGCACCGAGGCCGTTACGCCAGAACCGTTGGAGGAAAAGGAACGCGATCACCAGGGGGGTGATCGAGAGCAGGGCACCGATGATCACCAGACCGCGCAGCTCGGGGATCTGGTTGACCTGGGTGTTCCAGGAGTAGAGGCCGAGCGTCACCGGGAACAGCCGCTCGTCGCTGAGCATGATGAGCGGCAGCAGGAAGTTGTTCCAGACGGCGACGAAGTGGAACAGGAAGATCGTGACCAGGGCCGGCGTCATCAGCCGGGTCGAGACCTTGAAGAACGTCCGGATCTCGCCCGAGCCGTCGATCCGGGCCGCCTCGAGCAGGTCGTCGGGCACGCTCGCGGTGGCATAGATGCGGGCCAGATAGACGCCGAACGGGTTGACCAGGCTGGGCAGGAAGACCGACCAGAACGTGTTGGTCATCTCGACCTTGCTGAAGATGAGGAACAGCGGCAGGGCGAGCGCGGTGGCCGGGACGAGCACGCCGCTGAGCACCACGTTGAAGAGCAGCTCGCGCCCGCGGAACTGGTACTTGGCCAGCGCGTAACCGCACATCGCGGCGATCAGGGTGCCCAGCAGCGCGGCCCCGCCGGTGTAGAGGACGCTGTTGAGCATCCAGCGCAGGAACACGCCGTCGCGGTAGGCGAACAGGTCACCGATGTTGGTGAACAGGTCGAAGTCGGCGAACCAGAGCGGGTTGGTGCTGGTGAACTCCTCGGAGCTCTTGCTGGCGCCGACGAACAGCCACCAGATCGGCGTCAGGAAGTAGACCGTGCCGACGGCCATGATGAGCATGGCGCCCGTACGGGAAAACAGGCTCTCCCGGACTTTGCCCTTGGTGTTTTCCGGCGCGAGGACGCTCATCGGGCACCCTTTCGCTGCGTGAACCTGAGGAAGGCGAAGGACAGGACGAACGTGGCCAGGGCCAGCACGACCGAGAAGGCGGCGGCGAGGTTGAAGTTCGGGACGGACGACGTCGAATAGACCGTCAGGTTGGGTGTGTAGGTGCTGGACACCGCCGAGCTGAAGCTGCGGAAGACCTGAGGTTCGGCCAGCAACTGCAGCGTGCCGATGATGGAGAAGACGGTCGTGAGCACGATCGCCGGCATCACCAGCGGGATCTTGACGGACCAGGCGATCCGGATCGGTCCGGCGCCGTCGATCCGGGCCGCCTCGTAGACCTCGGCCGGGATGGCCAGCAGCGAGGAATAGATGATCAGCATGTTGTAGCCGACGTAGACCCAGGTCACGACGTTGGCGATGGCCCAGAGCACGAAGTCGGCCGACAGGAAGTCGATGGCGCTGGTCACCGGCTTGAGCGGGGACAGGTTGGGCGAGTAGAGAAAGCCCCACATGATCGCGGCGATGACACCCGGGATCGCGTACGGGACGAAGAAGGCCAGCCGGAAGAACCGGCGCCCCTTGACCAGGCCCGAGTCGAGCAGCAGGGCCAGCAGCAGGGCCAGGCCGAGCATGACCGGCACCTGGACGACGCCGAAGACCAGCACCCGGCCGATCGAGCTCCAGAACGGGCCGTCCTGGAAGACCCGCCCGTATTGCACGAGCCCGCCGAAGACCTCGCGGGCCGGCCCGAACGTACCGGTGCGCTCGACGGTGTAGAGCGACTGTACGATCGCGTACCCGATCGGCAGCAGGTAGAACAGAACGAACAGCAGCCCGAACGGTACGACGAAGAAGGGCACCGCCCTCCCATACCGGACGGCTCCGCTCCTGCGGGGTGGCGCCTCCGTGCCTTCCGGCACGTCGACGATGGTCGCCTGGGTCATGGTCACGCCTCTTCCCGTACGACTCGGACCGTGCCGCCGGGCACGGTGACCGAACCGGTGACCGTCTGGCCGGTCACCAGCTCGTGGCCGGTGATCGGGTGGTCGATGTCTTTGCTTCCGTGATTGATCACGAAGACGAACGGCCCCCGCCGAACGACTTCGGTGTCCGGCGCAGGTTCAGCACCCGAGTGCGCCGTCGCGCGCTCGAAGACGTCTCGGAGCGCGGGAGTGTCGAGTCCTGTGGACACGTACCAGGCCTCGCCCGCTCCGAACTCGTTGCGGGTCACCGCGGGGCGCCCGTCCGCGTACGCCAGCTCGGTCGTGGCTGTGGTCAGGCGCAGCCGCTCGGTCCAGAGAGTGGCCTCGCCGCCGTCGGCCAGCGGGACCGAGGCTCCGGGCAGCAGTGGGGCGAACTCCTCGCTGACCACGCCGAGCAGCTCGCGGAACGCGCCCGGATAGCCACCCAGGCGTACGCGGTCGTCGGGGTCGACGATGCCGCTGTAGAACGTGATGACGGCGCGGCCACCGCTCTCGACGTAGTTCGTCACGGCGGCCGCCTCCTGGTCGGAGACCATGTGCAGGCAGGGGACGACTACCGCGCGGTAGCGGCTGAGGTCGGTGCCGGGAGCGACGATGTCGGCGGTGACGCCGAGTTCCCGCAGCGCGCGGTAGGCGGCGTGCACCTGGTCCAGGTAGCGCAGATCCTGCGATGGGCGGGCCTCGGTGTCGGTGGCCCACCACGACTCCCAGCTGAAGACGAGCGCGATGTCGGCCGCGACCGTCGTGCCGTCGACCTCGCCCAGTTTCCCCAGCGTTGCCGACAGCTCGAGCACGTCGCGCCAGACCGCGCTGTCCGCGCCGGCGTGCGGAATCATCGCCGAGTGGAACTTCTCGGCGCCCTGAGCCGAGGCCCGCCACTGGAAGAAGCAGATGGCGTCGGCGCCGCGGGCCACGTGGGTCAACGCGTTGCGCAGCAGCTGACCGGGCTCCTTGGCCAGGTTGTAGGGCTGCCAGTTGACCGCGCCGGTCGAGGTCTCCATGAGCATCCAGGGGCGTCCGCCGGCCAGGCCGCGGGTCAGGTCGGCGGCGAACGACAGCTCGGCCACCGGGTCGGGCAGGCGGTGGTCGAGGTAGTGGTCGTTGGCGATCACGTCCATGTCGGCCGCCCACGACCAGTAGTCCTGGTTGCGGATGTGCGCGGTCACCATGAAGTTGGTGGTGATCGGGATCGCCGAGTGGCGCCGGATCACCTGCGCCTCGGCGCGGTAGTGGTCGAGCAGCGCGTCCGACGAGAAGCGCTGGAAGTCGACGAGCTGGGCCGGGTTGCGCACCGACAGGGCGGCGCGGGGCGGCTGGATCTCGTCGAAGGCGGCGTAGCGCTGGCTCCAGAAAGCGGTGCCCCAGGCCTTGTTGAGCGCCTCGACGGTGCCGTACCGCTGCTCGAGCCAGCCGCGGAAGGCGGCCGCGCTGGCCTCGCAGTAGCAGAGGGCGTTGTGGCAGCCGAGCTCGTTGGAGACGTGCCAGAGGTCGAGGGCCGGGTGGTTGCCGTAACGGGCGGCGACCTGCTCGACCAGGCGGAGCGCGTGCTCGCGGAAGACCGGTGAGCTGGGGCACCAGGCCTGGCGGCCACCCGGGAAGCGGGTGGTGCCGTCGGCGGTCACCGGCAGCACCTCAGGGTGCCGGCGGGTCAGCCACGGCGGCGCACTCGCCGTGCCGGTGCCCAGGTTGAGCTTGATGCCGGCCTCGTGCAGCAACTCGACGACGCGGTCGAGCGCGGTGAAGTCGTACTCCCCCGGCCGCGCTTCGAGCTCCGACCAGCCGAACACGTTGACCGCCACGAGGCCGACGCCGGCCCGGCGCATGAGCGCCATGTCCTCGACCCACACCTCGGGCGGCCACTGCTCGAAGTTGTAGTCGCAGCCCAGCCGCGGCATCTGTCCCCCTTCATCGTGTGTGCACGTGCACACATTTCGGCGCAAGCAACCGCCGATGTCGATTGTGTGAACGGGCACACACTAGGGTCGTCGCTGGTGAGCGGTCAATAGCGAATGTCGAACCGGAGATCGGGAGCCGTTACAGTGTTGCCGTGACCGGGCCCAGGAAAGCGCGCCGCGCCACCGTGCACGACGTGGCCGCGGCGGCCGGCGTCTCGCGGGGCACTGTCAACCGGGTGCTCAACGGCGGTTACGTGTCGGCCGACGCGCGCACGGCCATCGAGACGGCCATCGCCGAGGTCGGCTACGTGCCCAACCGCGCGGCCAGCAACCTGGCCCGGCAGCGGTCACAGGCCGTGGGCTTCCTGACCCTGGAGCCGCATTCGCTGCTGCTGGAGGACCCGAACATCGGGGCCATCATGCTGGGCGCCAACTCGGCGTTGTCGCTGGCCGACCACCAGATGGTCAGCCTGGTCATCGACTCCGACCGGGACATGCAGCGGGTCGGGCGCTATCTGAGCGGCGGGTTCGTCGACGGGGCGATCATCGTGTCGGCGCGGTCGCACGACCCGATCATCCGGGTGATCGCCGAGCTCGGGCTGCCGGCCACCTTCGTCGGTCACCCGCCGGATCTGGCGCGGCACATCCCGTATGTGGGCATCGACAACCTCGGCTCGGCCCGGGCCGTCACCCGGCGCCTGATGGAGACCGGGCGGCGGCGGATCGGCATGATCGCGGCGGCGCTCGACCGGGACTCCGGGGCCGACCGGCTGACCGGGTTCCAGGAGGCACTGGGCGAGCGGTTCGACCCGCAACTGGTGGCCGACGTGCCGCTCTACGACTACTCCTACGGCGTCAAGGGCATGCGGGCGCTGCTCGACCGGGAGCCGGCCATCGACGGGGTGTTCGCGGCGTCCGACGCGGTGGCGGCCGGGGCGCTGGAGACGCTGCGCGAGGCCGGTCGGCGGGTGCCGGAGGACGTGGGACTGGTCGGCTTCGACGACAGCTCGTGGGCGCTGCGCACGCAACCGCCGCTGTCCACCGTGCACCAGCCGGCCCGCGAGGTCGGGCGGAACGCGGCCGAGCTGGTGCTGCGTCAGATCGCCGGGGCCGAGCCGGTGGAGCTGAGCGTGGTGCTCGACTCCCCCGTGGTCTGGCGCCACTCAGCCTGACCCCCACTCGGCGCTGTCACTCGGCGCTGTCACTCGGCGCTGTCACTCGGCCTGGCGTTTGGCCCACTCCCAGATCTCGCGGTCGACCTCCTCGTCGTCGAGCAACTCGCGCAGCTCGTCGGACTGGCCCCGCTCGGCGAGCAACCACAGCTTCATCGGCTCCGACATGACGCCGAGCTCGGTCGAGGCGCCCATGGCCGACCGCCACACCAGCTCACGGTCGAGCCACAGGTCGAGGGACGGCAACCGCTCGTGGATGCGCCCGGCCACCGCCGCCGCGTCGTCGGTGATCACCCACTCGTCGTGGCGGGACGGCGCGTCCTCCGACCAGTCGACCGGGTTCACCGGCAGCACCCAGTTGACGTGCGACATGTCCGGGCGCTTGTCCGGCGGGTATCCGTACTTGTGCTTCTCCCACTCCCAGTAGGGCGCGAGCAGGAACCCCACGTGGACGGCGAACCGCGTCTCCCCCTCCGACAGGGCCGGGAGCGGGTGGAAATCGATGATCAGGGCGTCCCCGGCCGTGTTGTAACGGCGGAAGACGTACCGGTCCTTCGTGAATCCGTCCTCGGCCAGCCTCTCGCCGAGCAGACGGGCACACTGCGACAGCACGGCGCTCGGTCTCTCCCCCCGGGCCGGGCGACGCCGCGGCAGACGCTTGCCGAGCAGCAGGTAGGCGGCGTAGAGAACGCCGATCACGGCGACCACCAGCCCCGGCCAGCCGTTGTGGATGACCAGGGGTGGTGCCGCCGCCACCAGGGCCAGCGCCAGGGCCATGCGGTGTGCGCTCAGGCTCCGGGGACCTTGGGACACCGATCGACTCTATCCGCGCCCCGTCCTAGGCCGGCACCGCGGGCAGCCTCGTCAGGGCGGCCCGCACCCCGTCGCCGGACAGCTCGTGGTCCGTCATCTCACCGGACAGGAATTTCCCGTACGCGGGAAGGTCCAGATGTCCGTGCCCGCACAACGCCGTCAGGATCACCTTCTCCTCGCCGGTCTCCTTGCAGCGCAACGCCTCCTCGATGCAGCCGGCCAGCGCGTGGGTCGGCTCCGGCGCCGGGATGATGCCCTCGGAGCGGGCGAAGGCGACGCCGGCCTCGAAGCACTCCCGCTGCGACTTGGCCACGGCCTCCATCAGCCCGAGCTCGTAAACGTGCGAGATCAGCGGGGCCATGCCGTGGTAGCGCAGGCCACCCGCGTGGATCGGGTCGGGGATGAAGTCGTGGCCCAGCGTGTGCATCTTCATCAGCGGGGTCATCCCGGCGGTGTCCCCGAAGTCGTACGCGTAGACGCCCTTGGTCAGCGACGGGCACGAGGCCGGCTCGACCGCGCGGATCACCGGCGACATCCGGCCGGCCATCTTCTCGCGCAGGAACGGGAACGCCAGGCCGGCGAAGTTGGAGCCGCCCCCGGTGCAGCCGACGATGACGTCCGGCACGGCGTCCACCTTGGCCAGCTGGAGCAACGCCTCCTCGCCGATGACGGTCTGGTGCAGCAGCACGTGGTTGAGCACACTGCCGAGCGCATAATTGGTGTCCGGGTGCTGCGCGGCGACCTCGACGGCCTCGCTGATCGCGATGCCCAGTGAGCCGGGCGAGTCCGGGTCCGCGGCCAGGATCCGGCGGCCGGCCTCGGTCAGCTCGGAGGGCGACGGGTGGATCGTGCCGCCGAAGGTCTCGATCATCAGTTTGCGGTACGGCTTCTGGTCGTACGAGGCCCGCACCTGCCAGATCTCGCACGCGAGGCCGAACTGGGCCGCCGCGAAGGCCAGCGCCGTGCCCCACTGGCCGGCGCCGGTCTCGGTGGTGAGCCGCCGGATGCCGGCCGAGGCGTTGTAGTAGGCCTGCGGGACCGCGGTGTTGGGCTTGTGCGAACCGGCCGGCGAGACACCCTCGTACTTGTAGTAGATCTTGGCCGGTGTGCCGAGCGCCTTCTCGAGGCGGTGCGCGCGAAAGAGCGGCGACGGCCGCCACAGCCGGTAGACCTCGAGCACCTCGGGCGGGATCGTGACGTACCGCTCGGTCGTCACCTCCTGCTCGATCAGCGCCATCGGGAACAGCGGCGCCAGATCGTCCGGCCCGATCGGTTGCAGCGTCCCCGGGTGCAGCACGGGCGGCGGCGGGCTGGGCAGGTCGGGCACGATGTTGTACCAGCTGGTCGGCATCTCCGATTCGGACAGCAGGATCTTTGTGGCATCGTCGCTCATGGCCCGATCATGCCGCAGGTGCCGCTCAGTCAACAGACGCTTACAAGCCGTTCGGCGGCCGGTACGCTGATCGGGTGACCAGCCCCGCACCGGCCCGCCGCCGGGACGCCGCGCGCACCCGGCAGCTGCTGCTCGACGCCGCCCGCGTCCGGTTCGCCCAGGATGGGTACGCGGCCACGACCGTCCGCGACATCGCCGACGACGCCGGGGTGAATGTCGCACTGATCAGCCGCTACTTCCGCTCCAAGGAGGGCCTCTTCGAGGCGTGCCTGACCACCGCGGTCGACGAGATGCGCCGCGCGGCCGGGAGCGCCACGCTGGCCGAGGTGCCACGGCGGATCGCCGAGCAGGCGGCCGGCATCGACTCCGACGGCATCCCGCGCCAGCTCGTCCTGCTGCTGCGCTCCTCGGGAGACACCCGCGCCGACGAGATCCGGATCGGCATCCTGCGCAGCTACGCCGAGAACCTGGCCGGCCTGGCCGGTTGGACCGAGGGCGACGACAAGCTGCTGCTGCGCGCCCAGATCGCCATCGCCGCCTCGCTCGGCATCGCCATGCTGCGCTCCAAGACGCCGCTCGAGCCGCTGGCCTCGGCGACCGAGCAGGATCTGCTCGGGCCGCTGTCCGATCTGATCAGCGCGGTGGTCCGCTCGGATGCGTGAGCTGATCCGGCCGGTCGTGGTGGCGCCGATGGCCGGTGGGCCGTCGACGCCGGCGTTGGTCGACGCGGCCGGCGCGGCGGGGGCGACCGGGTTCCTGGCCGCCGGATACAAGACGCCGCAGGCGGTGGAGGACGAACTCCGGGCGGTCGGCGGGGCGTACGGGTTGAACATCTTTGTGCCCGGGCCGCCGCCGGGCGACGTCGACGCGGTGGTGCGCTACCGCGAGTTGCTGCAGCCCGAGGCCGCCCGCTACGGCGTCGAGCTGCCGGCGCTGCGGCTGACTGACGACGACCACTTCGCGGCCAAGGTGGAGCTGGCCATCGCGTACGCGGTCCCGCTCGTCAGCTTCACGTTCGGGGTGCCCGACCGGGCCGTGGTGAGCGCGCTGCGGCAGGCCGGCTCGCGCGTGCTGATCACCGTGACGTCGGCCGGCGAGGCCCGGCGCGGCGTCGCGGCCGGCGCCGACGCGCTGATCGCGCAGGGCGGGCCGGCCGGCGGCCACTCGGCGACCACCAGCCCGGCGACGTTCGTGGGCGACACGACGACCCTGGACGTGCTGGCCGCGGTGAAGTCGGAGGTGCCGGTCGTCGCGGCCGGTGGTGTCGCCGGCGCCGCGGACGTCGAACGGCTGCTCGCCGCGGGCGCGATCGCCGTGCAGTGCGGCACCGCGTTCCTGCTGGCCGACGAGGCCGGCACCCGTCCGGCACAACGCGACTTCATGACGGCCGGGCGGGCGACCGGGACGGTGGTGACGCGGGCCTTCACCGGGCAGCCGGCGCGGGCGTTGCGCAACCGGTTCACCGACACCTACACGGCGGCCGCCCCGATCGGCTATCCGGCCGTGCACCACCTCACGGCACCGATCCGGGCCGCCGCGGCTCAGGCCGCCGACGCCGACGGCATCAACCTCTGGGCGGGCACCGGCTTCCGCTCGGCCCGCAGCGGCACGACGGCCGCGCTGGTGGCCCGGCTGATGCCCGGCTCCCAGTCGTAGAGGGCGGCCCACCCGAGTAGGTCGATCATCCGGCGCACCTGAGGTGACGGGCTCCGCATCCACAGGCGGCGGCCCGAGTCGCGGACCTGTCGCGTCGCCTCGGCCAGAGCCCGGGCCCCGCCGATGTCGAGGAAGGTCACGCCGGCCAGGTCGATGACGACGTCGCTGGAACAGCCGGCCAGCAGTTCCAGCGCCAGGTCGAAGATCGGCAGCGTGCCCAGATCGACCTCGCCGGTCACCCGCGCCCCCGGCGGGCCGGCCATCGCGGTGATCTCCAGCGGCCAGCCCGGCGCGGTCTTGGCTGCGGTGGTGGTCCCGATGTGCTTGAGCATCTGCGTCTCCCCCTCGCGACAACTCCTGACATGACGACCGTCCTCGGCTTCCCGCTGTGACACATCACGTGGATGTGTGACTCCGTTTCCCGCCCGCCCGCCGATCGGTGCCCGTACGCCCCACCAGGACGTGGTTGACCAGGCAGCACGCGGTTTCGAGGAACAGACTCACCAGCCGCCACGTCATCAGCGTCACAGGCGGGCGTCCGGCGGCCTTCACCACCGCGGCCCCGCACTGGTTGTCGAGCACCCAGTCGAGCCGGCTCGTTCGTTCGGAGGAGGCAAGAGTGCGGGCCGCTCCCCTAGCCTGGCTCGATCCGGAGCGAGGACGGGGATGTGCTGACCGAGGAGTGGGCCGAGACCTTCGCCGTGATGGCGAGGACGTGGGAACGGATAGGCGCGACCGGCCGGGGCGACGTCGCCGCGTGGGACGAGCAGCTCACCGCGATGCGGGCGGAACAGGATCGGCTGACCCGGATGGGCCGCTGGACGAGGGGGCCGGCCGACCTGATGAGTGTCGCGGGCGTCCACCGCCGCGAGCTCGCGCACAGCGCCGTCCTCAGGTGGCTGTGTGATCCGGCGGGCAGTCATGCGCTGGGTGCGGCCTTCCTCGAACAGCTGCTCGGCGCGACCGGTGGAGTAACCGACCTGCTCCACGACGCCGAGGCGGCCACGGAGATCACCCGCGAGAGGTCGCGGGCCGACGTGGTGATCCGGGGCAACGGCTGGACCGTGGTCGCCGAGCTGAAAATCGACGCGGGTGAGATGCCCGATCAGTGCCAGCGGCTCTACGAGGACTGGCGAACCGAGCCGCAGCCTCGTTTCGTCTTCCTCACCCTGTCGGGCCGGCCACCCCTCACCGCCACGACAGAGCCGGCCAGACGGGCCTGGCAGTGCCTCTCGTGGTCGGAGATCTCGCAGCTGCTGGAAAAGGCGGTCGAGGGCCGGCCCGGGGCGGCGACGGCCGTTCAGGAATATCGGCGGACACTTCATGCCCTGATCGGACGGAGGCTTTCCCACCCATGACCCTCGAGCCCGAAGGTCCGGAACTTCGTCGGATCCACGACGACCGTGTCCGTTTCTATCTCGACAACTACAAGGCGATCGAGACGTGGGCCAGGATTCGCAGTGATGCCAACAAGGAATTGCACGAGTTGTCGTTGAGTATGGTCGACACCATTGCTCAGGACGTGCTGGCACGGGGCGATACGGGTATCGACGTCCGCGCCGACGACCTCACCAATCCCAGGAAACCGCGCGTTGTCCTGGCCCGGCGCACGTGGCGGCCCTCCGACGGTGAAGGTGAGGCACCCGCGGCGATCGTGATCGAATGGCACAACCCGCCGATCGACAAGCGTGGCGAGTTCACGATGTACGTCGGTGTCCGCGTCGGTGACCGGGACCGTCGTGACAAGCGCGTGGCGAAATACCTGAGTGAGCGGGCTCCCCGGTTACGCGAGGCGCTGGGCCATCCGTGGCTGGCGGAATCGGAGTCCTTCCCGGTGTGGCGGTGGGTTCTCCAAGAGGGCGACGCACTCGACGAATTGGCCATTTTGGAAACGGCGCGCGAGTCCGCTTGGCGATGCTGGGACACCTGCGCTGCTGTCATCGACGACGTTCTGCGAGTCGCCTGACGCTCAGAACGTGAAGAGCTGGTAGCTGCTCACCTCGTGGAAGCCGAGGCGTTTGTAGACGGGGACGGCGACGGCGGTCGACGTGAGGGCGGCGGTGCCGATGCCGCGGACGGCGGCGTGGCGGAGGACGGCCTGGGTCAGGGCGGCGCCTATGCCGCGGTGGCGGTGGTCGGGGTGGGTGCCGACGAAATACAGGGTGACCAGGCCGTGGCTGAACCAGGCCTCGGCGGTGCCGACGATCCGGCCGTCGGCCTGGCGGGCGGCCAGGCGCAGCAGGGAGTGGCCGAAACCCCTCTCCCGCTCGGTGGCCAGAGACACCCCCGCGGGCGGGATGTGGGAGACCCCGGAGTAGGCCGTCACGAACTCGGGCAGGTCGCGGGTCTGGGTGATGAGCACACCGGACGGCTCGGGGACGACCGAGGCGGCGGCCACCTCGGCCACCATGACCGGCAGGTGCGCGGCGATCAGCTCGGCGCCCCGGGCCAGCAGGGCCTCGGCGGTGCCGGGCTCGCTGTCGGCGCCGACCCACCACACCCGGGGGACGCCGGCCAGGCGGTCGGCTGCTTCCTCGTACGCCTCGGGGAACGGACGACCGGCAACACGCACCACGCCGTTGAGCGGGGCGTGCGGCACGTTGCTGCGGTAGATGTCGCCGGCCGCCGGTCCGTCGTTCCAGCCGAGCAGATAGGCCCGGTTGGCCGCCAGTACGTCGTCGATCATGCCCGGATCGTCATCCGCGACACCCGGTCGCCGAGCAACCGCCGGGTGGGTTCGTCCAGCTGGTCCATCTGCTTGCCCCTCTGTTCGACGCCGTCAGATTGCCACGTGCCGGACGGGCGTGCGGCTCGGACGACGAGTGAGCCTGCCCATAGCGGCCCCCGGTGAGCGGTCCGAACTCCTACGTTTGGGGGGTGACTTTGGTTGATGCCGCCGGCACCGCGTCCCGCGCCTGGCTGGGCGCCCTCAAGCTGCTCGCCGGCTCGCAGCGCAGGGGCTATTTCCGTGAGATGCCCGGCGGCACCGCCGAGATCGTCACCGGTGCGCCCTTCCCCTCGCTCAACGGTGTCGCCGCCGTCACCCTCGACCCGTCACCGGACGAGATCGCCGAGCTGGCCGGCTCGCCCCGGCTGCAGGAGGTGTCCTGGACGATCCACGTCCGCGGCGACGACGTCGACGAGCGGATCGCCGAGATCGCGAGCAAGCACGGGCTGACCGGGAGCATGTCGCAGCCGTTCCTGGTCCGCGCCCTGACCGACGCCGACGCGGCCGGGGTGCCCTTCGCGCGCCGCATCACGGACGCCGACAGCGTGACCTACCAGCGGACCATGGCCGCCGGGTTCGAGGCACCGGAGCCGCTGTTCACGATCTTCGCCGAGCCCGCCGTCCTGGCGCTGCCCGGTGCGAGCGGCTACCTGGTCGAGGTGGACGGCGTGCCGGTGGCCACCGCGTTCGGGGTTCAGGTGGGCGACCAGGTCGGCGTCTTCAACATCGCCGTGCCGCCGGCGTTCCGGAGCAAGGGCTACGGACGGCTGGCGACCGCCGCGGTTCTGCACGACGCGTACGCGGCCGGCGCGCGCACGGCCTTCCTGCACGCCACGCCCGACGGGCTCTCGCTCTATCGGGCGATGGGCTTCGAGCTCGCCGAGAACTGGACGGTCTTCGCGGCGGGAGCCTGACCCCGGGTGAGCCGGCGGCGCAGGGCCCGGGCGGCGAGCACGGTGAGCATCAGCGCCGTCGCGTCGCGCACCACGACGTAACCGGCCTCGCCGACGGCCAGGTCGGTGCTGACGATCTGGAGCAGCACCGCGGCTGCGAGGGCGGACAGTGCGGCGGCCGCGGCCAGCCGGGCCAGGGCGGGGCCGGGACGGCGGAACCGGTCGCCGTGGCCGAGCCAGTATCCGGGTACCCAGCGGTCGAGCAGCCAGGCGAACAGCAGAGCCGGGACGACCTGGGGCACCGCCTGCGCGAACGAGTGCAGGAGGCCGTCGCCGTGGCCCGGGGCGAGCACGGCGACCACGGCGAGCGCGATGACGTCGAGGTTGCGCCGGCCGTAGCGCCCCTGGGCGACCAGCCACAGGGCGCCGGCGACGGCGGCGGGCCAGAGCACCCGTACGCCGGAATCGGACACCGCCGTGGCCTGGCCGGCCACCGTGGCCAGCAGGTAGAGCGCGGCGAAGCCGACGGTTCTCAGGGCGTACCGGGTCAAGCTCACACTGCACCTCGGCGGGGGGATGGTGCCGATCGGGGGACCCCCTTGATCGGCACCGCCGCCGCTCAGCTGAGCTTTCAGTCCCGTACGCCGGAACCGCTCTTGACCGGCTCGCGGCGCGGCACCGAGGGCTTGGCGCGCGCGGCCTCACACTCCTGGTTGACGATGGCCAGGAAGCGGCGCTCCTTGCGGGTGCCCTTGGACGACCAGGCGCTCGACACGCGGCGCCACCAGCTGCGGGCCTCGGCGTTGAGGAACAGGTCCTCGAGGTTGAACCGCAGGGCCTTCTCGTCGAGCTTGCCGATGTGCCACAGGGTGTTCCAGTGCGCCATCCACAGACTCATCCCGATCGCAGTCTTGCGATCGTCGGAGGTCGGGCGGTCGGTCGCGTTGTAGTCGAGCTCGGGATGGTCGAGCATCAGTTTGATCAACTCGAAGTGGCGCTCGCGCACGTCGACCATCTGGGCGGTGCGGGCCTGTTGCTGCTGGACGACGAGCGCGATCACGACGGCGAGGAGCGCGGCAATCGACACGACGGTGGGTAGATCGGTCATCATCACTCTCAGTTCCTAGTGCACCGCTCCGGCCGGGTCAGGGGGCCGCGGCGGGAGGGCGCTGACGATCGGGGGGCACGGTTTCCCATAGCTCTGACGTGTACTGCTCTGACGCCTGCGAATACATCGACAAGGCAGTTTGGCACCGCTCGGAAGTCAGCAGTTGCGATGTATTCCGTCCTGGACAGACACGTGATCCGGTCGCTCGGTCGGAGTATTGTCAGGGCGGCCGAGGTGTGCATGCGCAGGTCACGATGCTTAGGCCTTCGTGCGTAGGACGAGACGTTCACGCCTGATCCGATGCCCCACCGCGGCGATCCACATACCTTCTGTCACCGTCACCGCCGAAAACGGCGAACCTCAGCTATGGCAGTTTCTGACCAAATCGGGCGCGCGGGCGGCCCGATGGGCCGGCCCGACGGTTGGCCAGGGCTACGGCGGAAATTTTCGGCCGGTAACAAGGACGTAACAAGGCCTTGACCGGGCCGGAGCGCAACAGACATGTTTGCGTTCACGTTCGGCCAAGGATCGTGGGACCCCTGGAGCAGAGGACGACAAGCATGAGGACTCGTCCGGTCATCGGCGTGGTCGCGCAGAACACCACCCTCTACGGTCCCGCCAGCATGGTGAAGGCCATCGGCGACGCCGGCGTCGACGCCGACCTGCCCGTCACGATCGGGCACGTCTGCGGGTACGACTCCGTCGCCGCCTCCCGCCGGCTCGTGCACCGGTTCACCGGGCAGGGCATCGCCGGCCTGATCGTCATCGCACCGATCGACGCCACCGCCGGAGTGCTGGAGGCGGTGCCACCCGGTCTGCCGGTGGTGACGGTGGACGGTCCGCCCGGCTGCGCCACCTCGAACGTCGCGGTCGACCAGCACGCGGGCGGGTTGCTGGCCACCCGGCACCTGCTGGCCAACGGCCACCGCACGGTGTGGCACGTGGCCGGCCCCGAGCAGTGGCACGGCAGCCGCGCCCGGGAGGCCGGCTGGCGGGCCGCCCTGGCCGAGGCCGGCGTGCACGCCCCACCGACGGTCCGGGCCGACTGGTCGGCGGCGTCGGGCTACCGCTGCGGCAAGCTGCTGGCCGGCAACCCGTCCTGCACCGCCGTCTTCGCCGCCAACGACGACATCGCGCTGGGAGTCATGCGCGCGATGACCGAGCACGGCCGCCGCATCCCCGACGACGTCAGCGTGGTCGGCTTCGACGACGTGCCCGAGGCCGGCTACACCCACCCCGCGCTGACCACGGTCCGCCAGGAGTTCGCCGACGTCGGCCGCGAGGCGCTGCGCCTGCTCCTCGACCAGCTCGGCACGCCGTCGCGCCACCCGGAATCCGTACGCCTGGATCCGGTCCTGATGCCCCGGGGCACGGTGTCGGCGGCCGCGATCCGGGTGTGAGCCGCCGGGCTCAGCGCAGCGCGCGGAAAAACGTACGGATGTCGCCGACCAGGAGATCGGGGGCCTCGAGCGCGGCGAAGTGACCGCCCTGGTCGAACTCGGACCAGTGCACGATGGTGTTGCTCTGCTCGGCGAACCGACGGACGGCCACGTCCCCGGCGAAGTTGGCCACGCCAGTCGGCACGCGGCTGGGTGTGGGCCAGTTGGTGCCGTGCATGCTCTCGTAATACATGTTCGCCGACGAGCCCGCCGTCCGGGTGAACCAGTAGATCGAGACGTCGGTGAGCACCCGATCGCGGTCGGGAAAGCCGCCGGGGCTCCACTCCTGGAACTTCTCGGCGATCCAGGCCAGCTGGCCGGCCGGGGAGTCGGTGAGCGCGTGCGCCAGGGTCTGCGGGCGGGTGGCCTGGATCTGGAAGTAGCCGTTGCCCTCGGTGGTGAACTGCTTGATGCTCGCCACCCGGGTCAGCTCGGCGTCGGTGAGGCCGTCCGGGTCGACGTCGCCGAACGGGATGAAGCCCACCGTCGCCGCGTTGACGTGCACGCCGACCACATGCCCAGGGTCGACGCGGCCGAGGTCCGGGGCCACGAAGGCACCGAAGTCGCCGCCCTGGGCGCCGTACCGGTCGTAGCCGAGCCGAACCATCAGCTCGGCGATCGCGGTGGCCATCCGGCGGCTGTCCCAGCCGGGGCCGGCCGGCGGACCGGAGAAGCCGAAGCCTGGCAAAGAGGGAATGACCAGGTCGAACGGCTCGCTCCCCTCGGTCAGCGGGCCGATGACGTCGAGGAACTCGACGACCGAGCCGGGCCAGCCGTGCAGCAGCACGAGAGGCAGCGCGCCGGGGCGGCCCGAGCGGACGTGCAGGAAGTGGAGGCGCTGGCCGTCGATCTCGGTGACGAACTGCGGGTGGGAGTTGAGCTCGGCCTCGGCGGCGCGCCAGTCATACTTGGTGGCCCAGTGGTCAGCCAGCTCGCGCACGAAGGCGACGGGGACCCCGCGCTCCCAGTCGGCGCCGGGCAATTGCGGGGCCCAGCGTGTGCGGGACAGGCGAGCTCGCAGATCGGTGAGGTCGTCGTCGGGGATGTCGATGCGGAACTCGCGGATGTCAGTCATGCCGGGAACGCTAGGCGGAGTTGCGGTCAGCTTCTGACCCTCTTCGCGACGGCGTGCCCCGCATCGAACTGGCGGTCCGGCGCGACGCGGACAAGCGCAAGACGTACGCGATGGAAGCCGCCTGCGCCGACGGCGATCGCACCAAGACCCTCGGGTACGCCGTGAAGGTCGATCGGCAGCCTTTCCTGCGGGGTCAGATCACCTGCGACGGCGAGGTCGAGGAGGTCCGGATCAGCGGGTTCCTGCGGGGTGAGGTCGTGGTCGACCTGGAGGGCGGGCCGGTCGAGACGGCGTATGCGATCGTCACCCCGCGAAGCGAAGGATGAGGTCGAGGTCGGGGCCCCAGCTGTCGAGGATGTCGCCGTGGCCTCGTTCGCGGGCCAGGCCGGCCACCATCGGGAACAGCGTCAGCGGGTGCGTCCCGACGTAGGCGGGAGCCAGCGCGTCGTTCCACGGCGGCGGCAGCGGGTGGGTCGCCAGCTCCCACGCCAGGTATTTGTTGTAGGGCCGCAGCCGGCCGTGCAGGGCGAACACGGTGGTCAGCAGCCAGCCGACGCTCTCCTGCTCGTCCAGGGCGGCCGTCGGCGGGTGGCCGTCGCGGCGGCTCTTCACCGCGCGGTAGAGCTGATTCACATACCCGTCCAGACCTTCGCGCGCCCACTCGCGGGCCTCCTCGGCGGTGGGTGTGGCCTGCCGGTCGACCAGCGCGGCGATGCCCCCGCGGTCGAGCAGCACCCGCGCGCCGCGGAAGCCGTACCGCGGTCACAGGACCGAGGTGTCACCGAACTGCTCGACCGTCACGACGGCGAGGTCGACGTCGGGAGCCCGGTCCCGCTGCCAAGTCTCGCTGGGGGACGTGACGACGACCGTGACATCGACGTCGGAGTGCTCGGTGGTCAGTCCGCGGGCGTGCGAGCCGGTCAGGACCACGCCGAGCACGCCGGCGTCCGCCGTGGCCCGGGCCATCAGGTCGTCGAGCGTCGCCACGACAATGATCGTATGGGTCTGCAGGAGATTGTCGACGGAATTGTCGCGGGCACGCCGGGGGTGCGCTGGTCGATCGCCGTTCCCGGCCGCGCGGGTCACGAGCCGGGCCGGCGGCTGCGGACGGCCAGCATCGGCAAGCTGCTGTTGCTCATCGAGACGGCCCGCCGCATCGAGGCGGGTGAGCTCGACCCGGCCGAGCGCCTGACCAAGGACCCGGCCCTGGCCGTCGCCGACTCCGGCCTGTGGCAGCACCTGAGGATCGAGGCCCTGCCGGTCGCCGACCTGGCCGTGCTGATCGCCGCGGTGAGTGACAACTACGCGACCAACGTGCTGCTCGCGCGGGTCGGGCTGCCGGCCGTGCGGGCCGTCGCCGGGAGGCTGGGGTTGCACGAGACGGCGCTGCTCGACCGCGTACGGGGGAAGCGCGAAACCCACCACCCGCCGACGCTCTCGACCGGCGCCGCCGGCGAGCTTGCTCACCTGATGGAGCGCATCGCCCGCCGGGAGCTGCTGACGCCGGCCGTGTCGGAGCGGATGGACGGGTGGCTGGCGACGAGCGCCGACCTGTCGATGGTCGCGTCCGGGTTCGACGCCGACCCCCTGGCGCACACCACCACCGTACGGAATAAAACGGGCACCGATGACGGCATCCGCGCCGATGTGGGTTATGCCGGTGATCAGGCGTACGCCGTGCTGGCCAACTTCCGGCCGGAGGACACCGCCGAAGTCATCCGCGCCATGCGTGAAATCGGCCGCGCACTGTCGTAAAGCCGCAGCATCCCGGTCTGTTCGGACAATGACGAAACGGCTGGGTGGGAGCACAATGGCGAACGGGATGGGTGCCTACCCCGCCAGGAGGCATCCATCCCCTACGTTTGACACGGCATGGGCCGGGACCCCCGAGGGGATCCCGGCCCGCGCGCTTGTGGCCCCTACGGAGCCGGGTAATCCGTGACGAACACCGGCGCGCCGACCTTGGTCATGTCGGCTGCCGCGCCCACTCCGTTGACGACGTGGTTGATCACGCCGGCGCTGAGGTTGACGGTCATGATGTGGTGCAGCTTCACACCGGGGCGATTCGGGACCTCGAAGCCGTTCTCGGTCACGATCGACGGGTTGTTCTGGTTGAAGACGTAGACACCGGCCCCGTACAGGGAGTGGTTCTTGACCTTGTCTCCGACCTTGTAACCCGCGTAACCCTTGACCGTGCCGTTCATCCAGTCGGCCTGGGTCGGCGGGTCGTAGGGCAGTTCGTTCTGGTAGAGCACGGTGGTGCCCTTCTCGCCGTTCCAGACGGTGTTGTACTTCTGGAAGTGCTCGACGAACAGGCCCGTCGCGGTCACGTTGTCGCCGTTGATCACGGCGCCGTAGCGGCCGGTGTTGGTGCGCCACCGCTGGGTGTCGCCGTTCACGCCCTCGGTGAAGCCCTCGACGCCGTGGTCACCGCGCCACACCCAGGTGTGGTCGATCAGCACGTTGTCGCTGTTCACCTCGAGCGCCGTGTCGACCTTGCCGATGTGCGGGCCGCCCACCCGGAAGTAGACGTCCGACAGCGTGGTCGGGTTCGACGGCGAGCTGATCTTCAGACCGTTCTTGTTGCCGACCTGGAGCAGGTTCTTCGACTCCTTGGTGCCGGCGTCGATGGTGACACCCGCGACGACGACGCCGGGGACGTCGGCGACCTTGATCGGCGTGGCCCCGTTGACCGCGGTCAGCGTGGCGTGGCCGATGCCGAGCACGACCTGGTTGGGCCGCAGCACGTGGATCGTCTGGTCGATGTTGTAGACGCCCGGCGTGAAGAGCAGGTTCTTGCCGAGCAGCAGGTTCGCGTTGATCAGCCACTCGGGGTCGGACGGCTTCGCGACGAAGAAGTCGCTCAGCGGGATCGTCCGGCCCCTCGTGATGTCCTCGTCCCAGCTCACGCCGCTGGTGTTGCGGTGCGCGCTGGGCACGCGGACGGCGTACTTGCCCTTGCTGTCCACGAACAGGAACGGCTTCTCCCGGCTGAGCGGGGTCTGGGCCAGCGTCGTGTACGGCGTGGCCGGGAAGCCGGACTCGTCCGGCGCGCCCTCGACGCCGGCGAAGACCTGGTTCCACACCGCGTTGGACCAGCTGCCGACCTTGCTGTTACGGGTCAGCCACTGCTGCTGCGAGCCGTTGGTGACCGCGCCGAACTGCGAGTCGGCGATGAAGCCACCGCTGGCGTACTGCGGACCGGCGGTGCAGTAGTCCATCAGCGTGAAGCCGCCGTCGACGTTGAGCCGGCGCAGCGACACAGCCTGCGAGACGGCCCAGAAGTTGGCGCCGGCCCGGCAGCCGTCCTGGCCGGCACCGTTGACCTTGATCGACAGGTTGGACAGCGTGCGCCAGAAGTTGACGAGCGCGAGACAGTTGCTCGTGCCGCCGTTCTCGAGGCATCGGTTGTAGACCTCGACCTTGCCGTTGATCACGACGTCGCCGGGCGAGGCGCCGAGGCCGGAGACCTCGGTGTAGTAGCCGACCTTGATCTGCAGCGGCTGCGCGTCGGTGCCGTAGGTGCCCGGCTTGAACAGGAACGCGTAGCGGTCGGTGCCCATCTCGGCGTTGACCTGCTTCGCGTACGCCGCGTCGAGCTTCGCCTGGATGTCGGCGACCGGCATGCTCGGGTCGAAGATGGTGACGTTGGAGCCGAAATTCACGGTGGCCGCGGAGGCCGTGACGGGAGCTGCGGCGGCGGGGACGCTGGTGAGCGCACCGACGGTGACCGTGGTGAGCGCTACAGCGAGAATCCGTCGCAGATGCCGGCGACCGGACGGCCGCCCGGCGTTAGTCGTCATGCGGGAAGGTCCCTTCCGTTAACGAGGGAGCAACAAACTGGATCACAGCAAGCAATAGACGCATCGACATGTCAAGAACCGGGAGGGACTCCGGATGCGGCAATCGCACAGGCATCGGACATCTCGCCGTGGTTCCGGTACGCACCTTGCCCGAATGGCCCCGGGGAACGGATGTTCGGTCGCCGGAACCGGTACCGGCGATCACTCGGTACCGGTACCGGAAGCGCTTCCTCGTCGCCGCCGCAGGTGGTCACGCTCCGTGTCGGTCGGGGCGTGACGCAGAGCGGCGTCGAAGGCCCGGACCGCCGCCGCGTGCTCGCCGAGGCGGAGCAACAGCTCGGCGCGGACGGCGGGAAGCTGGTGGCCCGGCAACTCGAAGTCGAGCAGCTGAAGGGCGGCCGCCGCCCCGTCGGCCTCGGCGACGGCCACGGCCCGGTTGAGGCGGACCAGGGGCGAGCCGGTCAGGTCCTCCAGGCGCGCGTAGAGGGCGGCGATCGCGGGCCAGTCGGTGTCCTCGGCCCGGGCGGCGACGGCGTGCTGAGCGGCGATCAAGGCCTGCAACCGATAGGGACCGGCGGGTGCGGGCGCCTCGAGCAGGGCCAGCGCTTCGGCGATCTCCAGAACGTTCCATTCCGTACGGTCCTGGGCCGCGAGCAGGACGAGCCGGCCATCCCGGCGCCGGGCCCGCCGACGGGAGTGCTGCAGCAGCATGAGCGCGAGCAGAGCCGTCGCCTCGGGGTGAACCAGGCCTTCCGGCAGGAGCCGCCCGAGGCGGATCGCCTCTGCGGCAACGTCGTTCCGGTACGACCGGTAGCCCTCGGTGAAGAGCAGGTAGATCACGGTCAGCACGCCATCGGCGCGCGCGGGCCGGTCGGCGGGCGGCGGCACACCGAGCGGGATGCCGGCCGCCCGGATCTTCTGCTTGGCCCGGGTGACGCGGGCCGCCATGGTCGCCTCGCCGACCAGGAACAGCCGGGCGATCTCGGGCACGGTCAGGCCGGCCACGAAGCGCAGGGTGAGTGCGGCTTGCGCCTCGATCGACAGCGCCGGGTGGCAGCAGGCGAAAAGCAGCTGCAGGGAGTCGTCGGGCGCTCCGCGACCGTCTGGTGTGATCAGCAGCGGCAGGTAGCGGGTCAGGGTGTCGTCGCGGCGGCGCCGGTCGACGGCCCGGCGGCGGGCCACCGAGAGCAGCCAGGCCGCCGGGCGGCGCGGGATGCCCTCGCCCGGCCACTGCTGGGTGGCCGCGGCGAAGGCGTCCTGCAGCGCTTCCTCGGCGAGGTCGAAGCTGCGCAGCTCGGCGACCAGGGTGGCCAGCAGCGGCCCCCGGTGCTCGCGGAACGCGGCCTCGACCCCGGTCGTCAAGCCGGGTGCTCCACGACCGGCCGCACCTCGACGATGTCGCCCATCGCCGACAGGGCGCGGCCGAGTTCGAGTGCCTCGTCGAGATCGCGCGCGTCGACCAGATAGAAGCCGCCCAGCTGCTCGGCGGTCTCGGCGTACGGGCCGTCGGTGAGCAGGCCGCCCGCGCGGATGGTCGTGGCGGTGCCGGACAACGCGAGCTCTTCGCCACCGCGGTCGGCGTCGCGCTCCTTCAGCAGCGCGGCGAAGCGGCCGTGGGCCTCGTAGGCCCGTCGCCTCTGCTCCTCGTCGGCCTCGGCCCAGTCCTTCTCGGTCTGGTAGATCAGCAGTGCGTACTTCACGCGTACCTCCCTGACACATCATGGATGTCGTCCGGTCGTCGCACGACGGTCGGCGAAATCGACAGTGCGGGCGGATCCGGCCCGCACGGGTTCGCCGAGGTGAACCTTAAGTCGATCGCAAGTGGGGTCCGGCAGAGTCATCGGTGTTGCCACCCGGATGACGAAAGGGACCACCATGACCACCGCCGTCGCATCCTTCGAGGCGCTCCGGCGCCGGCTGACCGGGGCTCTCGCCGAGCCCGGTGAGCCGCTGTACGCCGAGCTGACGCCCGGATTCAATGTCGCGATCACCGCGACGCCCGCGGCCGTCGTCGAGGCCCGGGACGCGCGGGATGTCGCCGAGGCCGTACGGTTCGCCGCCGCGACCGGGCGGGCCGTCGCCGTGCAGGCCACCGGGCACGGCCTGGTCACGACCCTCGACGGCGCGATCCTCGTGCACACCGGGCGCCTCGACGAATGCGTCGTGCACCCCGAGGGGTGGGCCCGGGCCGGGGCCGGCGTGCGCTGGCAGCAGGTGCTCGACGCAGCCGCCCCGCACGGGCTGGCGCCACTGTGCGGCTCGGCGCCGGGGGTGGGCGTCGTCGGCTACACCACCGGCGGCGGGCTCGGGCCGGTCGCGCGGACCTTCGGCTGGGCTTCGGATCGCGTACGGGCCATCGAGATCGTCACCGGCGACGGTGTGCCGCGCCGGGCGACCGCCGTCGACGAACCCGAGCTGTTCTGGGGCGTGCGCGGCGGCAAGGGGGCGCTGGGGATCGTCACGGCGCTCGAGTTCGACCTCGTGCCGCTGGCGTCGGTCTACGCCGGCGCGCTGTACTTCGCCGGCGCGGACACCTCCGCGGTCGTGCACCGGTGGAGCCAGTGGTCGTCCGCCCTGCCGGCCGAGGCGACCACGTCGCTGGCGCTGCTCCAGCTGCCCCCGATGCCGGATGTGCCCGAGCCGCTGGCCGGCCGGTTCACCGTCGCCGTGCGTTTCGCCTGGACCGGCACCCCCGAGTCGGGTGAGGCCGTCCTGGCTCCGATGCGGGCCGTGGCGGCGCCCCTGATCGACGCGGTGCGGACCATCCCGTACGCGTCGATCGGCCTGGTGCACGCCGACCCGGCCGGCCCGATGCCGGTGATCGAGGAGACCGACCTGCTGACGTCGCTGCCGGCCGAGGCGGTGGACGCGTTGCTGGCCGTGGCCGGACCGGACGCCCGCTCGCCGCAGGTGATGGTCGAGCTGCGCCGGCTGGGCGGCGCGCTGGCGGCCACTCCCCCGCACCCGAGCGCCCTCTGCCACTGGGACGCCGCGTTCGTCCTCACCGTCATCGGCGTGCCGGTGCCGCCGATCGCCGACGCGATCGTGCCGCACGCGGCCGCTGTGCGCTCGGCACTGGCTCCGTGGGCCACCGGCGGCGCGCTGCCCAACCACGGCGCGGCGGCCGGCGCGGAACGGATCGCCCGCTCCTACGACCCGGAGACCCTGGCCCGGCTGACGTTGCTGGCCGAGCGCTACGACCCGGCCAATGTCCTGCGCGCGGGCCAGGTGCCGGTGCGCTGAATCACGTGCGGCGCGTGACCTGGCGGGGTCACGCGCCGCGCTACCGTCAGCCGATGGCGGATGACACCGAGCCCAGGCGGGCGAGCTACGGCCCGGTCATCGCTCTGATCGTGTTCACCTATGTCATCGCCACCTCGGTCACCGAACGCGTCGGGATCGCCATCGTGCTGGTGGTCCAGATCGGCACGGTCTGGTATGTGTTGCGGGTCGCGGCGATCGGCCGGCATCTGCACCACGTGGCCACGGCCGTCTTCGCGGTGGCGGTGGTGGCTGGCGTGTGGGGAGTGTTCTCCCCCGGCAACTGGTTGCTGGGCGCCACGTTCCTGGCCGGCTGTGTGCTCTACCTGATCGCGCCCGGCGCGATGGTGGCCGACGTGGCCCGCCGGGCGGTGGACAAGGAACTGCTGCTGGGTGCCCTGGCCGCGTATTGATGCTGGGCATGGCCTTCGGCTTCGCCTACCGCACCGTCGAAGTCCTGCAGCCCGGCCCGTTCTTCGGCGACTCGGGCCCGGCCACCCTCCCCGACTTCCTGTTCTTCAGCTTCACCACGCTGACCACTACCGGCTTCGGCGACCTGGTCCCGACCGGCAACCCCGGCCGCAGCCTGGCCGTCCTGGAGGCGCTGACCGGCCAGCTCTTCCTGGTGACGGCCGTGGCCAAGGTGGTGGAGGCCTGGCGCCCCCGCCGCCGGCACCACCCGCCTCCGGAGTGAGCGCTACATGAGCCAGGGATCCAGGCCGGAGGTTGCCTGCGGCGGGTCGTCGAAGACCGGCGGCGGCGCCAGACGTTTGCGCACCACGCGCCCGGCTCGCGCGCACACGATCCCGGCCAGGCCCGGCCGCCCGAACCCGAGCCGGGTCATCTCCCGCGCCCGCGGCCCGGTCGGCACATCCCGCGGCAGCGAGGCGACCGCGACCAGCCATGTCGGCAGCTCCAGCAGGCGCAGGGTCCGCGAGAGCCGCTCGGACTCGATGAAGCTCTCCGGGTCGAGCCGCTCGTTCAGGACTTCCCGCAGTTCCCCGCCCCGCTCCGGACGCCCGGCGGCCGCCGCGAACGCCGCCGCGTCCTCGACCCCCAGCGGATCAGGCAGAACGTCCTCGTCGGCCCCCGGCTCGCGCGAGGGGTCGCTGACGTACCGCCCGGTCTCCTCGCCGCCGGCCCAGGCCACCATCGCGAGCTGCCGGTCAGCCACCACCCGGACCACGATCACGTCGCCGCCGAGCTCCTCGGCCAGCGCCTCGCCCACACCGACGATCCCTCGCCGCCCGGCCGCCACAGCTCCCGCCCCGGCCCCGGCCACAACCGGCAGCCACCCACCGGCCGCCGGCGCGACCCACCCGCTGAACCGAAGCCGCCGCAACACGTCCGTGACCCGGCCGGGCTCCCCACCCCGCACCAGCGCCACGGCGTAGCTTTCGCCGACCGGCCCACCAACCTCCGGCCCGGGAGCGAACGGATAAACCATGCCTGCATCGTCCCACCCGTGCCGGGTCTCAAACCTGAAGCCGTCGAGCTCGAGGGCGTCCGCCAGGCCGTCTCCCAGCACCGATCGACATGGCATAACTCCTCGATCACGTTCGTGCCAGCCGGAGATCAACTACGGAGAGTAGTGCGCGGCCTTTGTAGTCTGCCGCTCGTGACGTTGACTCCCCTGCGGCCGGGCGACCCCACCACGCTCGGGTGGTTTCAGTTGCTGGCCCGCGTCGGCGAGGGCGGGATGGGCACCGTGTTCCTCGCTCGCGACGCCGCCGGCCGCCGCGCCGCGGTCAAGGCCATCCGTCCAGACATCGCCGCCGACCAGGAGTTCCGTGCCCGCTTCAGCAACGAGGTGCGCCGCGCCCGGCAGGTGCCCGCCTTCTGCACGGCGGCCGTCCTGGACGCCGATCCCGACGGCGAGATGCCGTGGATGGCTGTTGAGTACGTCGATGGCCCCAGTCTCGAGGCGGTGATCCGCGACCACGGCCCGCTACCCGAGCACGAGCTGCAGAGCGTCGCTGTGGGTGTTGCCACCGCGCTCGTGAGTATCCACGGCGCCGGCGTCGTCCACCGGGACCTCAAGCCGGCCAACGTGCTGCTGGCCCCGAGCAGCCCCAAGGTCATCGACTTCGGGATCTCCAGAAGCACCGACAGCGCCAGCGTCCTGACCCGACCCGATCACATGGTCGGCACGATCGCCTACATGGCCCCGGAGCGCTTTGACACCACGGGCCGTCTGCCGATCACCCCAGCCGCCGACATCTTCGCCTGGGGCGTCCTGGTCGCCTACGCCGTGACGGGCCGCACCCCGTTCGGCGGCGAATCCCCGTTGGCCACAGCCGGAAGCATTCTGACCCAGCCACCGGACCTGACCGGGCTGACCGGCCGCCTGCGCGACCTCGTCGCGGCCACCCTGGTCAAAGATCCGGCCGCTCGCCCGAACGCGGCCTCCGTCCTGGACAAGCTCCTGCGTGACGGTGAGCCCACCTCCCGCCAGAGGGCCGTGGCACAACCCGATCTGTACGCCGCCGCCCTCGAAGCGTCGGCGGCGGCTGCGCGCCGAGACGTCCGGCGCCGGTTGCGACACCGTGCCGCGGCCGCGGCCGCGGCACTCACCCTGATCGGCGGGTCGGTCGCGGTGGCCACTCACTTCGCCCGGGAGGCCCAGGCCGCCGGCCAGGAATCGCGACGACGAGCCGTCGCCGCCGTGGCCCAGCAGCTGATCACGCGTGCGCGAGGAGTTCTCCGGTCCGATCCGGGTCTGTCGCTTCGCTTGGCCATGACCGCGCAAGTGCTCGCACCGTCCGATCCGGCCCGTGGCGCGGTGATCGCGGCGCTGGCCACGCGATATCAGGGTGAGCTCGATACCACCCAGCCGACCTGGCGTGCCGTCTACAGCCCGGACGGTAAGACAATCGCCACCGTCGGTGTCAACGGCAGCGGCGACCTCTGGCGGGTCGAACCCGGCGGTGCCAAGACGCACGCGGCGTCGCTGCCGCTCGGCGACGAGGACACGCTGGTGGTCGCCTTCAGCCCGGATGGACGGATCCTGGCTACGTTCGGCGACAAACTTCGGTTGTGGTCGGTGGTCTCGCCCGGCTCACCGCGGCTGCTCAGCACGAGTACCTCGACGGAAGCTCCTCCGGCCTTGTTGTTGTCGTTCACGCGCGACGGCACGGGCCTGATGGCCGGTGGGTCGATGTGGGACGTCACCGACCCGAGCCATCCGCGACGGAAATGGAGTCTCCGCAGCGGCAACTTCCCGTTTCGATTCGGCAGTTTCGATGTGGCCAACGGCATCGTGGCCAGCCACGACAGCGATGCGGACACGGCATTGGCGCTCTGGAAGGTCACCGGCGTGCGGTCACCTCGGCTGGTCGGCCGGTTGAAGCTCCAGGGCGGCATCGGCCTGGTCGCCTTCCGGTCCGACGGCCGCCTGATGGCCGCGGCCGACCCGAATGGCATCCGCTTGTTCGACATGACGCAGTCGACTCCACGCTTGCTGAAGAGGTTCGGCGAAAGCGGACCACCGAGCACGCTGGGCTTCGACCGGACCGGCACGCGGCTCGCCGTGGGCAACCACAACCGGCACGACGTGACTGTCTGGGACCTGCGCACCCCGGCGAAACCCACCAGGATCGCCACCTTCACCGGCCATTCAGCCGAGGTCACGTCGGTCGACTTCTCGCCCGACAGCACGGAGCTCCTCACCGCGGGCCACGGGCCGGCGCACACGACCATGACTTGGCGGGTGGACGGACTGTTCCGTCCCGCGTTGCGCAACACGCTGCTGCACGACGTCCAGGGCTTGGGATCGGTCGACATCACACCGACCGGCACAGTGCAGGTCCGGACGGCGAGATCAGTGCGGTCCTGGCCGCTCGACGTAGGCAGCCGACCGACGGCGACGACTGTGGCCGGCAACCTCGACTACACCGAGCGCGGCACCCTCCGCTCCGGGGGCAACGACCTTCTCGACGGCCTGACGCTGTATGACATCGCCGATCCCGGCCGTCCCCGCGTCCGTCAACCCGCCGACACGAAACTCTCCCAGTCCTTCCTCGACATCAATCCGGAGTCCGGCCTCGCGGCGACGACTGAGGATCTGAAGCTGTCCGTCGCGATACGCCGGATCCCGGAAGACGGCAGCCTCATGTCGTCTTCCGCGATCGCCACGATCGAAAAGGCGACCACGGCTCGATTCGTTCGCCACACCTCTCTGTTGCTCACCGATCAAACCGAGAACGGCAACAAGAACGCCGTGGTGGTGTGGGACATCCAAGCTCCGGAGCGACCCCGGCGCGTCGACACAGTGGTCGCCCCGGACGAGCCCGTCGGACTCGCGTACAGCGGAGACGGCCGCAAGGTCGCGTTCACCACGGGTGAAGGCGCCCACTTCTGGCGTCCCGGCAGCGGGCAGGAGCCGGTGGTCATCCCAGCAGCCGACGGGACGAGCGCTCTGTCATCCGACGGAAGCCTGGCCGCAGTCGAGACGGGCACGGGAACGGGGATCTGGAGCACGATCGACAACAGCCCACCGACCCATCTCTGGTCGTTCCCGGAAACCATCCGGTCGACCGCGTTCGGGACCGACCGCCCGGTCCTGGCCACGACCAGTCCGTCCGACGCCCGCCTGTGGGATGTGTCGAACCTGGCGCAGACGCTGCGCGATCCGTTGTCCACGGCCTGCCGGCTCACGTCCGGACTCGGCCGCGACCCGTGGAAGACTTACGTCCCCGACCTTCCTTTCCAGCCGTCCTGTCCGGCTTAGACGCCAGTACGTCCATCGCGAACACACGGACCGTCCCGGCGGCTTCACCCACCTTTTCGGAGGAGGGTCCAGGCGCAGCACTGGCTGATAACGTCCGATGAACGGTGCGTGAACGCAATACGGCATTGCACCGGTTGGAGGACTGGTGCTCCCTCTGATTTGCGACGCGTGCAACCAGGTCTACTCGTCGAAGCTGATTCTGCCATCGAGCTTCCGGTCCGATGCGATCAGCGCCGCGAACGCCGGGGCTCCCAGCAAATGTCCGCGCTGCGGGCACGTCAACGGAGCCTATCGGATCGCGCAGGCGACGGAGCACCTGAGATACCTGGCCTCGACCGGTCTTTCCCGGGAGCAACTTCGAGAAGTCAAAGCGATCGCTCAAAGTGGCCTGGATGATCCTGAGGACTTGGATGGAGCCGCCCAGCGGGTCGCGGAGCGGATGCCCAACGGCTTTCTGCCGTTCCGCGTGTGGCCGACGGGTACGGGTGATCGGATCGCCTTGATATCTCTGCTGGTCACTTCCATCACGCTTCTCGAGAACATCGCCGGTGACTGGGCCGACCTCGCAGCCCTGGCCCGGCCCCGGTCGAACACCAACAGCGGCCCTCGCGAATCGACGGGGACGGAGACACCTTCCCCTCCGTCGGCACAGCCGTCGGGCTCAATCACGTCGACGCCCTCGGCGGCCGATCCGGTGAGCAACGGGTCGATCACAGTCGTCCGGCCCACACCGAATGAGATATTCTATTACCGGTACTCGAAGCCGTACCGGTATCGCGGCGAGGCCACCTTCTCACCAGACCTCACCCTCTGGTTCTTCAGCACTTTTCAAGATCCTGACAACGGTGATAAGTTCCGCACCGGATTACCAGTAGCAGAGCGTTCCGGAAAATGGAAACTTACCCTTGTATACGAACGATCGGAAACCGCTTACAAGACAATTCACAATTGTTTTGCATGCCTTCGTAAAGTCGACGACGCGGCGATCCGGAGACGTTCGGAGACCATGACCTTCAAATCAGATGAGAACCAATTCTATGTCTTGAAAGGAACCAGCAACATCCGTCTCGAGCCACCGCTGTTCAGAATCAAGTACGACAAGCTGCGCTTCGGCCAGAATCTGCTCTCCAGGCTGCTCGTCGACCCCACCCGTCAAGTTCCGACGCTGCTTCGTGACGTCGAGGACATCTGAGTCGCGCGACCGCCGCCTCGCCGGCACGGTCGTGGGTTCCGCACGGCTTCGATGCCCGTCGGCCCCGGCAGACGGCTCTCGTCATCCCTCCCTGGCCGAGGGCTCCCGTCACTCATCCCCGACAGATGAGGTGCGCGCGGAACGCCGGAGGGACCATGGCCGCGGGCGGCCGGGAACTCCGGCCCGGCGGCTGGAGGTCCAGAATGCTCGGTTTCTCCGGCCAGGAGCCGGCAGCTCACGAGTCAGCGGCTCAGGAACCACCAACCCGGACGCCAGCGGCTCAGGTACCAACGGCCCAGGGGCAGACGGCCGCGCCACCAACAGGTCCGGAGCCGACCACCCGGAAACCCACGGGCGATCCGGGCGGATGGGGAGACGTCGCGATCGGTGCCGGAGCCTGGCTGGTGCGGGGTGCGGTGGACGCGGGGGCGGCGGTCCGGGTGCGGGTGGTCCGTGAGGCCGGTGAGGCGGGGACGTCGGTACGCGGTCGGGTGGACGGCAGCGCGGCCGAGATCCGGCGCTGGGCCGCGGGGCTGGCGGAGCAGGGCGCGGCCGAGCGCAACCGGGCGGCGTCCGCCGTGGCCGACCAGCGCAGCCGGGCTGCGGTCACCGTGGCCGGCCGGCGGAGCCAGGTGGTGTCCGCGGCGGAGGCCGTGATCGACGCGGTGGCCACCTCACCGCTGGTCGACCGGGTGGTGGACGCCCAGGTCTCCCGGATCCTGCGGCCGCTGGTGCGCACTGTGCTCGACGACGTGCTGACGCTGCTCGAGCAGGAGCCGGAACGCATCCAGCCGCTCGTGCGCGGCCAGCGCGACTCGATGGTGGACGAGCTGGTCGGCCGGATCCGCAGCGGAGCGGCCGCCGGTGACGACGCGGTCGACCGGATGACTTCGCGGATGTGGTGGCGCCGCACCCGCCCGGCGCGGATCGGTGAGGCGCCGGTCGCCCCGCCGCCGGTGACCGAGCCGACCGTGGCACCGGTGCCGACCAACGGCGGGGTTCCGTCCGTTCCGCCCGGCGATCGGCGGTGAGGTACGCCGGCGCGGTCAGCCGGCTGCTTGCCTACCTGGTCGACGCTCTGTTGCTGGTGGCCGCCGCGACCGGCACCATCGCCACGGTCGCCCTGGTCGCCCAGGTCGGCGGCGCCCCGCTGGACGGCCTGGCCCGGCTGCTCGCCGCCACGTACGCCCTGGGCCTGCCCACGGTGTTCGCGGCCGGCTGCGCCCTGTTCTGGGCCCTGGCCGGCCGCACCCCGGGCATGGCCCTGCTCGGGCTGCGGGTGGTCGCCCTGGACGGCCGCCCGGTTCGCTGGCCGGCCGCTCTCCTGCGGGCCGTCGTTCTCGCCTATTTCCCGGTCGGCGCGGCCTGGCTGCTGGTGGACCGGCGGCGTCAGGCCCTGCACGACAAACTCGCCCGGACCGCGGTGACGCGCCGGGGGGATGCCCGCTAACCCGTCGAGCGGTGCAGTTCGCCGGCTACCCGCTCCAGCGTCTCGCGCAGGGCCCGCGCGGCCGGGGAAGCGGCCCCGGAGAGGCGCTGGGCCGTGAAGATCGTGCGGCGGGGCCGGTCGGGCAGGGTGAGCAGGCGGCAGGACGTGTCCCGGCCGGCCCAGACCAGGTCGGGGATCAGGGCGACGGCGTTGCCCGACTCGACCAGGCGGATGTGGGCCTGCAGGTCGGCCGTCTCGTACCGTACGTCGGGTTCGAAGCCGGTCGAGCGGCACAGCTGCTCGGCGAAATGGCGGGAGGCGGTGCCCCGCGGCTCCATGACCCAGGGCATGTGGCGGGCCTCGTCCAGCGAGGTCACCGGGTGCAACGCCGCTTCGGGCGCGGGCAGGGCCAGGCGGATGACGTCGGTGGTCAGCGGGCGGCGATCGAGGCCGGGGTGGTGTGGCGCGGCGTGGGCCGGGTATTGCTCAGCGATCACCATGTCGAAGTCGCGGGCCCACGTTTCGCGCAACGCTTCCTCGGGCTCGCGCTGCACCATCTCGACCCGTACGTCCGGAAAGCGGGTGGCCATGGCGAGCAGAGTCGCCGGCATGAGCGCCAGCGCGGCCGACTGGAAGACGGCCACGCGGACCCGGCCGCTCACCGTGGCGGTCGAGGCCTGCAGGCGCGCCTCGGCCCGTTCCAGCGTGTCGAGCACGTCGCCGACCGATTCGACCAGCACCTCGGCCTGCGGGGTGAGCTGCACGCCCCGGCCCGACTTGCGCAGCAGCGGCATGCCGGCCTCCCTCTCGAGCTGGCTGAGCTGCTGCGACACGGCCGACGGGGAGAAGTTGAGCGCCTCGGCGACGGCCGCGATCGTTCCGCGGACGGCCAGCTCGCGCAGCAGGACGAGGCGCCGGATCTCCAGCACGGGAGCCTCCCGAGAAACGTTAAGCGGAACTGAAGAGTACTCGTCGAAAACCGTCGCTTTTTCTGAACGGAATCCGGAAGGACACTTTCGGCATGTCTGACGTCGTCCAGTCGCCGGCCCACGAGGCCGTGCACCCCGAGCTCGCCGATGAGGCCATCGCGCTGGTCCGCCGCTGGCTGCACGAGGCCTCGGCCATCAAGACCACCGGCTCGGCGGCGCAGCTGGCCGGCGTGCTGCGCGACCCCAAGGGCCTCGCCTTCGCGGTCGGCTTCGTCGACGGCGTCGTCCGCCCCGAGGACGTCCGGGTCAGCGCCCGCGCCCTCAACGCGCTCGCGCCCGACGTCCCCCGCTTCCTGCCCGCTCCCCTGCGCGGCGCCGTGCGGCTCGGCGGCGCCCTGGCCCCGGTGCTGCCGGGGGTGGTCGTGCCGATCGCCCGCCGGGTGCTGCGCCGCATGGTCGGTCACCTGATCGTCGACGCCGGCGACGCCAAGCTGGGCCGGGCCATCGCCCGGATCAAGCGCCGCGACGTCCGGCTCAACGTCAACCTGCTGGGCGAGGCGGTGCTCGGCCGCGGCGAGGCGACCCGGCGGCTGCGCGAGACCGAGCGGCTGCTCGGCCGCGACGACGTCGACTACGTGTCGATCAAGGTGTCGTCGACCGTCGCGCCGCACAACCCGTGGGCGTTCGACGAGGCCGTCACCGAGATCGTCGAGCAGCTCACGCCGCTGTTCACGCTGGCCGCCACCGCCCGGACCAAGAAGTTCGTCAACCTCGACATGGAGGAGTACAAGGACCTCGACCTCACGATCGCGGTCTTCACCCGGCTCCTCGACAAGCCCGAGCTGCGCGACCTCGAGGCCGGCATCGTGCTGCAGGCCTACCTGCCGGACGCGCTGGCGGCGATGATCCGGCTCCAGGAGTGGTCGGCCGCCCGGCGCGAGCGGGGCGGCGCCGGCATCAAGGTGCGCCTCGTCAAGGGAGCCAACCTGCCGATGGAGCAGGTCGAGGCGACCGTGCACGGCTGGCCGCTGGCCACCTGGGGCAGCAAGCAGGAGACCGACACCAACTACAAGCGGGTGCTCGGCTACGCGCTGCACCCCGACCGGATCGGCAACGTGCGGCTGGGCGTGGCCGGGCACAATCTCTTCGACATCGCGTACGCCTGGCTCCTGGCCGGTCGGCGCGGCGTGCGCGAGGGCATCGAGTTCGAGATGCTGCTCGGCATGGCCGAGGGCCAGGCCGAGGTGGTCCGGCGCGAGGTCGGCGGCTTGCTGCTCTACACCCCGGTCGTACGCCCGGAGCAGTTCGACGTCGCGATCGCCTACCTGATCCGTCGCCTCGAAGAGGGGGCCAGCAGCGACAACTTCATGTCCGCGGTGTTCGAGCTGGACAGCGACTCCGCGTTGTTCGCCCGTGAGCGCGACCGTTTCCTGGCCTCGCTGAAGGAACTGGACGACAAGGTGCCGGACACGCACCGCGTCGCCGTCCGGCCCCCCGTGGAACCCGGCCGGTTCGCCAACACCCCCGACACCGACCCCGCCGTCGAGACCAACCGCACGTGGGTCCGCGAGGTCCTCGAGCGGGTGCCCGGCTCCAGGATCGGCGTCGACGTCATCGACGCCGCCCGGGTCACCGACGAGCGCCGCCTCGACGACCGCCTGGGTGCGGCCGTCGCCGCCGGTACGGCCTGGGGCGCGATGTCCGGGGCCGAGCGCGGCGCCGTCCTGCACCGCGTCGGTGAGGCCCTCGAGGCCCACCGGGCCGACCTCCTGGAGGTGATGGCGGCCGAGACCGGCAAGACGGCCGACCAGGCCGACCCCGAGATCTCCGAGGCCGTCGACTTCGCGCACTACTACGCCGACCTGGCCGCCGGTCTCGACACCGTCGACGGCGCGGTCGCCGTGCCCGAGAAGCTCACGCTGGTCACGCCGCCGTGGAACTTCCCGGTGGCCATCCCGGCCGGCTCGGTGCTGGCCGCCCTGGCCGCCGGCTCCGCGGTCGCGCTCAAGCCGGCTGGTCCGGCCGAGCGCTGTGGCGCCGTCCTGGCCGCCATCATCAAGCCGGTGCTGCCCGACGCCGACGTGCTCACCCTGATCCAGGTCGAGGAGCGGGCGCTGGGCAAGCAGCTGATCAGCCACGCACTGGTCGACCGGGTCATCCTGACCGGGGCGTACGAGACGGCCGAGCTGTTCCGCTCGTTCCGCACCGACCTGCCGTTGCTGGCCGAGACCAGCGGCAAGAACGCCATCATCGTGACCCCCAGCGCCGACCTCGACCTGGCCGTCAAGGACGTGATCACCTCGGCCTTCGGGCACGCCGGCCAGAAGTGCTCGGCCGCCTCGCTGGTCATCCTGGTCGGCTCGGTCGCCCGCTCGGAGCGCTTCCGCCACCAGCTGCTCGACGCCGCCCGCTCGCTGACCGTGGGCTGGCCGTCCGACCCGCGCAGCCAGGTCGGCCCGGTCATCGAGCCCGCCTCGGGCAAGCTGCTCGACGGCCTGACCAAGCTCGGCCCGGGTGAGAGCTGGCTGCTGCGGCCGGAGAAGTTGGACGACAGCGACCGGCTGTGGAGCCCGGGCATCCGTGACGGCGTGGCCCGCGGGTCGGCTTATCACCGCACCGAGTACTTTGGACCGGTGCTCGGCATCATGACCGCCGAGACCCTCGACGAGGCGATCGACCTGGTCAACGACGTCGACTTCGGGCTCACCTCGGGTCTGCACTCGCTGGACCCGGCCGAGCTGGCGCGATGGCTCGACCGGGTGCAGGCCGGCAACCTGTACGTCAACCGGGGCATCACCGGCGCCATCGTCCGGCGGCAGCCGTTCGGCGGCTGGAAGCGTTCGGCGGTCGGCCCCGGCACCAAGGCCGGTGGCCCCAACTATCTGGTCGGGCTGTCCGGCTGGCGGTCGGCCGAAGCGGCGGTGGAGGCCAAGGTCGACGACGTGGCCGTCCGGGCGCTGCTCACCGCGGCCGGCCGGGCGCTGCCCGCCGGCGACGCGCGGATGCTGGAGCGGGCGGCCCGCAGCGACGCGGCGGCGTGGGCGGCCGAGTTCGGCGCGGCCAAGGACGTGTCCGGGCTGTGGGCCGAGCGCAACGTGCTGCGCTACCTGCCCGTTCCGGTCGAGGTGCGGCTGGCCGACGGTGGCTCGGAGGCCGAGCTGCTGCGGGTCGTGGCCGCCGGCGTCCGGGCCGGGGCGTCGTTCCGGGTCTCGACCGCGGTCGCGCTGACGGCCGAACTGGCCGTGGCCATCCCGGTCGACGTGCGGGTGGAGAGCGACGACGAGTTCGCCGCCGGCCTGCGGAGCACCAGCCGCGTACGCCTGATCGGCGGCTCGGCCGAGGCGCTGGCCCGGGCCACCGGCGGCCGTCCCGACCTGGCCGTCTGGTCGGGCCCGGTCACCGAGGCCGGCCGGATCGAGATGCTGCCCTTCCTGCACGAGCAGGCGGTCAGCATCACGGCCCACCGCTTCGGCAACCCCGACCAGCTGGCCGCCTCGGCGCTGTGAATCAGTAGGCGTCGAGGGCGGCCACCTCGAGTGCGGCGTCGATCTCGTCGGCGGCGACCGGGGTGCCCGACGTGCTTTTGGCGATCTGGCCCGCGGACGGTACGTCACGTTTCGCGGGCCAGGTCGCGGCGTTCCACAACGACGACCGTACGAAAGCCCGCGCACAATGCAGGAACAGCTCCTCGACCGTGACCTCGACGGCCAGGTCGGGGGTCACGCCCTTGACGGCCATCCGGTCCAGGTACGGGGCGTCGGCGACGATTCGCGCCCGGCCGTTGACCCGGATGGTGTCGCCCGAGCCCGGCACCAGGAAGAGCAGGCCGACCCGGGGTCGTTCGAGGATGTTGAGCAGGCTGTCGAGCCGCCCGTTGCCCTTGCGGTTGGCAAAGGCGAGCGTACGGTCGTCCAGCACCAGCACACTGCCGGGCGGGTCCCCGCGCGGCGACACGTCGCAGGTGCCGTCCCCGGCCGAGGTGGCCAGCAGGAAGAACGGGCTGAGCTCGAGGAACCGGCGCGACTCGGCGTCGATGTGATCGATGCCCTTCTCCGCGATGAAGCGCGGTGGTGGCGCGACGAGCTCCCGCAGCTCCGCCTCGGTCCCGATGACCCTGGTCATTGCATCTCCGTATGCCGGCCGGTCAAGGAAGGCCAACCTAACCTTCCACGACGTTGCGCAGCGAACGGCCCTCGGTGAATGCGACCAAGTTCTCGCTGAGCAGCGCGTCGGCACCGAGCGGGCGGCCACCGGCGACGTGCGGGGTGATGATGACGTTGGGCTCGTTCCACAGACCGGACGACTCGGGCAGCGGCTCACTCTCGAAGACGTCGAGCGCCGCCCCGCCGATGCCGCCGTCCTCCAGCGCGTCGAGCAGAGCGTCCTCGTCGAGGGTGGCGCCCCGGCCGACGTTGACGACCCAGGCGTGCTCGGGCAGCAGGTCGAACACCTCCGCGCCGAGGGCGTGGACGGTCTCCTCCGAGGCGGGCAGGATGCCGATCAGCACGTCGGTGGCGGGCAGCAGCCGCGGGAGCTCGGCCTCGGTGACCACGTCGAAGCCCGAGCGGGTGCCGGCGCTGCGGGCCACGCCGGTCACCTGGGCGCCGAGGGCCCGCAGATGGGGCGCCAGCACCGCCGCGATGCTGCCGAACCCCCAGATCACCACGTTCGCGTCGCGCAGCGTGTAGTAGCCCTGGGTGGCCGGGGCCGCCTGCAGCTCGCGCATCTCCTCGGCCCAGTGGTGGGCGGCCTGGGCCCGCAGGAGCACGTGCAGATGCCGTACGGCGGCCAGGGTCAGCGCCAGCGTGTGCTCGGCGACCGTCTCGTCGTGCAGGCCGCGCCCCGAGGTGACCACCACGTCGGGCCCGAAGCCGGCCGCGAGCACCGCGTCCGGGCCGGCGGCCAGGGTCTGCACCCAGCGCAGGACCTTGAGCCGCTGAGCCGCATCGCGCAGCTGGTCGCCCGGGTTGTTCCAGACGACGAGCACCTCGGCGTCGGTGTGCTCCTCGGGGATCGGCCGGCCCGCCGCGTAACGCACGGCCGTGACCCCCTCGGGCAGGCGCGGGTCGAGGTGGATGCTGTCCGGCAGCAGAAGCTTCATGCCCCCATTTCATCACCGTGACTAGATTCGGCGCTGTGACGATCGTCCAGTTCGAGCATCGGCCCGGGATCCTCGACCTCGGGTGGGGCCATCCGCTGCCCTCGTTGCTGCCGCTCGGCGCGTGGTCCGGGGCCGGGGCCGAGACCCTCGAGACGTACGGGTGGCAGGCCCTCACGTACGGCCATCCGACCGGCCCGGCGCCGCTGATCGACTGGCTCTGCGCGCACGTCGGTGACGCCACACCCGGCCAGACCTTCGTGACGGCCGGCGCCTCGCACGGGCTCGCCCTGCTGACCCAGCTGCTGACCGGGCCCGGCGACGTCGTCCTGGTCGACTCCCCCACGTACCACCTGGCCTTTCAGATCTTGACCGATCACGGCGTGCGGCTGGTCCCGGCCCCGGCCGACGAGGACGGGCTGCGGCCGGCCGAGACCGCCGCGCTGGCCCGGTCGCTCGGCGCGGTGTTCCTCTATCTCGTGCCCACGTTCGGCAACCCGACCGGGCGCAGCCTGCCGCTCGAGCGCCGCCGGGAACTGGTCTCGCTGGGGGTGCCGATCGTCGAGGACGACACCTACCGCGAGCTGTACTACGGCGACGGCGCCCCGCCCGCGCTCTGGCACCTGGCGAACGGGCACGGGGTCGTCCGGCTGGGGTCCTTCGCCAAGACGGTGGCGCCCGGGTTGCGGCTGGGCTGGATCAACGCGGCGCCGTCGCTGATCGACCGGCTGGCCCGGCTGGGCTATGTGCACAGTGGCGGCGGGGTCAACCACTCCACGGCGATGACGATGGCCACCTTCGGCACCTCGGGCGCCTACGAGCGGCACGTGGCGCGGCTGCGCGACCGCTACCGCGAGCACCGGGACGCCCTGACCGGCGCCCTGGGCGTGCCCGCGCCGGACGGCGGCTGGTTCGTGTGGCTGCGGCTGCCGGCCGGCCTGGACGCGGAGGCACTGCTTCCCCGGGCCGAGCGGCACGGCACCTCGTTCGTCCCGGGCCCGGCCTTCTACGCCGGCCGCGGTGGCGGCTCCGATCACGTACGCCTGAGCTTCTCGCACCTGGCCCCGGCTGACCTGATCGAGGCGGCCGGACGGCTCCGGGCCGCGCTGCCGGCCGAGTGATGAGTTGTCGCGCTCCCGGCCGTCTCATCTGAGGACGGGCCATGACGAGGCGGAAGGATGACGCGATGACAACGGACACGCGACCGGAGGAGCTGGACATGAGCACGTGGGGTGAAGTCGACGAGCCGGCGTTCTCGGGGCTGGCCGAGCGGCACCGGCGGGAGCTGCACGTGCACTGCTACCGGATGCTCGGATCGTTCGAGGACGCCGAGGACACGGTGCAGGAGACGTTCCTGCGGGCCTGGCGGCGACGGGAGACCTTCGAGGGGCGCTCGACGTTCCGGGCCTGGCTCTATCGGATCGCCACCAACGCCTGCCTCGACCTGCTGGCCAAGTGCCGGCCGGAGCCGGCCACCGGGGGTGAGGTGCGGTGGCTGCAGCCCTACCCGGACCGGCTGCTCGACGAGCTGCCCGCGGGCGGCGCCGACGAGCCGGAGACGGTCGCCGTCGCGCGGGAGACGATCGAGCTCGCCTACCTGGTCGCCGTGCAGCACCTGGCGCCGCGCCCGCGGGCCGTGCTGATCCTGCGGGACGTGCTCGGCTGGCCCGCCAAGGACGTCGCCGAGCTGCTCGGTGACTCGGTCAACTCGGTCAACAGCGCGCTGCAGCGGGCCCGCGCCGGCATGCGGGAGCACCTGCCCGCCGAGCGGCAGGACTGGACCGGCGGCGACGAGGACGCCGGGACGCGCGAGCTGGTGCGCCGCTTCACCGACGCCAGCGTGGCGGCGGACATCGACGTGCTCGCCGCCCTGGTCCGCGACGACGTCCGCACCTCCATGCCGCCCACGCCGGGCCTCCACGTCGGCCGCGACGTGGTGGTGAACTACTGGATCGAGAGCGGCTTCGCGGGCATGACGGGCCTGCGCGCCGTTCCCACCTCGGTGAACCGGCAGCCCGCCGTCGCCTTCTATCACTGGCGGAAGGCGGCCGGCGCCTACCTGCCGCTGACCGTCGACGCGCTGCGGATCACCGGTGGGGCGATCGCCGAGATCACCACGTTCCACAACGACCAGTTCCCGCGGCTCGGCCTGCCGGAGCTCCTGCCCGCGGACGGCACGAAGTGAGCGGCAGCCGCGGGCTCGCCGTCACCGGCCTTTTCGCCACGCTCGTGGCGACGGTGGTCACTGCTGTCGCCGCGGCATCGGCCCGGGCGGCCGGCGTCGACTTCGCCGTCCCGGACGGTGGCGAGACGATCCCGTTGCCCGGGTTCGCCGTGGTGACCGGCTTCTTCTCGATCGTGGGGGTCCTGATCGCGCTCGCTCTGCGCCGGTGGAGCGCCCGCCCCGCGCGGCAGTTCGTGGCGACGGCGGTGCCATTGACCGCGATCTCGCTGGTCCCCCCGTTCCTGGCCGGGGCCGGCACCGCCACCACGATGGCCCTGATCGGGCTGCACCTCATCGCGGCGGCGGTGATGATCCCGGCCCTGGCGCGGCAGCTGCGAACGGTCTCCCGGCCGGCCGGGGTGCGCCCGGCTCCGGAAGCGGCTACTGCTTGGCGAGGTGATAGCTGACCAGGGTCTGCGGGTCGATGAGGTGGTCGTGGCTGTCCTTGCCCGCGGCCAGCTCGATCCACTTGATGGCCCCGGTGAAGCTGTTGTCGCGTTCCGCGTAGTCCTCGCTGACCCGTGACTGATCGTCGCGCCCGACGTCGGTGTACTCGTAGCCGAATCCGATCGGCTCAGTGCGCTCCACCCGGCCGGTGGCCGAGCGGTTGCCGTCGACCCAGAGCGACACGGCGCCGCCCTTGCCCAGGCCGCCGCCGTCGTAGGCGAACTCGAGCCGCACCTGGTGCTCGCCCGCGGGCACCCGCTCGTCCGAGCGGACGTACGTGCGGGTGATGCCGAACAGGTTGTAGCAGAAGGCCGGTGCGCCGTCCTTGAGATAGAACGACCAGCCCCCGGTGTGGCCGCCGAGGCTGAGCAGCACGCCGTCGGCGCCGCGGTCCGGGATCTCGACCAGGGCGGTCAGCGACCAGGAGCGGTTACGCCAGTTCACCACGTGCTGCTCGACCAGGCCGCCCATGCCCGCCCGCAGGACCTGCCGGTCGCCGACCAGGGTGGGCCGGCCGGACACCTCGGGCAGCACCCGTTCGAAGGATCGATCGTCCAGCGGCAGCACGTTGTTGCGGGTGGCCTCGATCAGGAAGAGGCGCTGGAGCTCGTGCAGTTTCGCCGGGTTCTCCCGGGACAGGTCGCGTGCCTGGGTCCAGTCCGTATGGCCGTCGTAGAGCTCCCACACGTCGTCGTCGAACGCGATGCCCACGTCGCCGGTGGTCTGCCACGGCGTCCGGTGCTTGGTCACCGCCGACCATCCCTGGTGATAGATCCCCCGGTTGCCGAAGATCTCGAAGTACTGGGTCCCGTGCCGCTCGGCGGCATCCGGATCGTCGAAGCTGTAGCGCATGCTGACGCCCTGCATGGGCAGCTGGGTGACCCCGTGCACCTGGACGGGCTGGGGCAGTCCGGCCGCCTCGAGCACGGTCGGCGCGACGTCGATGACGTGGTGGAACTGATGACGCAGGCCGCCGCCGGCCGCGGTGATGCCGTCGGGCCAGTGCACGATGGTGCCGTTGCGGGTGCCGCCCCAGTGCGACGCCACCTGCTTGGTCCATTGGTACGGCGTGCACATCGCATGCGCCCAGCCGACGGCGTAGTGCGGGTTGGAGTCCGGCCCGCCCAGGTCGTCGAGGCGGCTCATCAGGAACTCCGGGGTCTCCAGCGCGGCCATCCCGTTGAGACTGATCATCTCGTTGTAGGTGCCGTTGACCGTGCCCTCGGCGGAGGCACCGTTGTCCCCGATGATCAGGTAGATCAGGGTGTCACCGAGAAGCCCCAGCTCCTGGACCGCGTCGACCAGGCGCCCCAGGTGGTGATCGGTGTGCTCGAGGAAACCGGCGTAGTTCTCCATCTGCCGGCGCAGCACCGGCTTCAGCTCCTCCGGCATGTCGTCCCAGGCCGGGATCTCCGGGTGCCGCCCGGTCAGCTCGGCGTCGGCCGGGATGACGCCCAGCTCCTTCTGCCGGGCGATCGTGCGTTCACGCAACGCGTCCCAGCCGTCGTCGAACCGGCCCTGGTACCGGTCCGCCCACTCCTTCGGCACGTGATGCGGGGCGTGCGTGGCGCCCGGCGCCCAATAGAGGAAGAACGGCTTGTCCGCGGCCAGCGCGGTCTGCTGCCCAAGCCAGGCGATGGCCTTGTCGGTCAGGTCCTCGGTCAGGTGATAGCCCTGCTCCGGCGTGGTCCGCGGCTCGACCCGGGTGGTGCCCTCGTGCAGCGTCGGGTAGTACTGGTCGGTCTCACCGCCGAGGAAGCCGTAGAAGTACTCGAAGCCGTTGCCGGGCGACGGCCAGCGGTCGAACGGCCCGGCCGGGCTGGATTCCCACACCGGTACCTCGTGACACTTGCCGATGTGCGCCGTGGAGTAACCGTTGAGCCGCAGGATCTCGGGCAGCGGCGCACAGGTGTTGGGCCGCACGGAGGTGTAGCCGGGCGCGGCCGTGGCCATCTCCGTGATGCCCCCCATCCCGACCGTGTGGTGGTTGCGGCCGCTGATCAGCGCGGCGCGGGTCGGCGAGCAGATGGCCGTGGTGTGGAACCGGGTGTACTTGAGGCCGCCGTCGGCCAGCCGCTCCGCCGTCGGGGTGGCGATCGGCCCGCCGAACGCGCTGGAGGCCCCGAAGCCGACGTCGTCGATGAGGGCGACGATCACGTTGGGTGCCCCCTGCGGCGGGCGCACCGGCCGGATCGCCGGAAAACGGGCGGCCGGGTCCTTCGCGTCGTAGAGCACGGCGCCCGGCCAGGGCCGGTCGGGCATCGGCAGGATCGTCCGCTGTCGGTCGTCGGTCATGCTCTGCTCCCTAATGCATATTTCAGAAGATGCGCGCCCAGTCAGCGGCCATGCTGACCTTCGTCCAGTCCTCGGTCTCCGCGACCGAGATCGCGTCGTCGGCACCCTGGGTGTAGGCGAACTCGCGGTCGGCGTCGTCGTGGACGATCAGCAGGCGCAGCGGGTCACGCCGGCCGCCACCCGCGGCGCGCAGCATCGGGATGTCCCCATTGGCGTTGCCGGCGACCAGGATCGGGTGCCGGCCGATGCGGCTCCAGATGCGCACCGGCTTGGCCAGTCCGTCGTCGAAGACGTCGAGCCGGGCCGTGTGCCGGATCGTGCCGTCGCGATATTCGAGGGCCACCGAGCTGCCGATCACCCGGTCCGGCGTGATGCCGTAGAGCTCCTCGCTGACCGTCCGCATGAAATCGCGGCCGCCGCCGGTGGCGATGTAGCAGGTGAAGCCGTTCGCCGCGAGATAGGTCAGCAGCTCGGTCATCGGCCGGTAGGCGGTGTCCAGCCACGGCCGGTGCAACGCCGGGTTCTCCCCTTTGACCAGGAAGTCCCGGGCCAGTTCGGCGAACTCGTCCACCGCCGTGCCGTCGTACGCCTGCAGCAGACCCGCCGCCATCTCGCGGAGATCGCCGTCGTCGCCCTCGTAATGCTTGGTGATGGCACCGCTCAGCCAGGCGTGGTCGTTCTCGGCGACCGCCTTGAACGGCTGTTTCGCGCGCAACGCCGGGTCGTTCGCGGCCAGCTCGCCGACCCGCCGCAACAGGAACCCGGCCTGCACGGGCAGCGGCTTCTCGCACCACAGGGTGCCGTCGTTGTCGAAGACGGCCACCCGCTCGGCCGGCGGGATCCCGGCCACGGCGACCGTCACGAACTCGACGATCCGTTGCCGGGCCGGGGTGTCCCGCCAGGAGGCCAGGGGCTCGGTCATCGCGCGCCTGCCGTCGCGGCCGCCTCCATGGCCTCCATGGCCTGGTCGATGGTGAACGACTGCGGCCGCTGCTGCGGCGGGAACTCCTTGAAGGTGTGCAGGAAGTTCACCACGATCGACTGGGCCGCGAGGACCAGGTACGCGTGATCGATGAACCAGTCGTAGTAGGTGTTGGACGTGATGTCGGCCCGTTCGAACGGATCGGTGCGCAGGTTGAACAGTTTCGGGATGCGCAACGGGATCAACGGCTCCGACCAGATCCGCATGGTGCCCTGGACCCGCTGCTCGGTAAAGACCATCTTGAAGTTGTTGTACCGCAGCGCCACCAGATTGCCGTCGTCGTCGAAGTAGATGAAGCCCGGCCGGGGGCTCTTCTCCGCCTCGCCCACCAGGTACGGCAGCAGGTTGTACCCGTCGATGTGGACCCGGTACTGCTTACCGCCGACCGTCCGGCCCATCTTGAGGTCGGCCACGACGTCCGGGTCACCGGCGATGGCGAGCAGGGTCGGCAGCCAGTCGTGATGGTGAACGATCTCGTTGGACACGACACCGGCCGGCACCTTGCCGGGCCAGCGGAGGGCCAGCGGAACGCGGAAGCCGCCCTCCCAGTTGGTGTTCTTCTCACTGCGGAACGGTGTCATCGCGCCGTCCGGCCAGGTGTTCATGTGCGGACCGTTGTCGGTGCTGTACATGACGATGGTGTTGTCCGCGATGCCCAGCTCGTCGAGCAGATCCAGCAGTTCGCCGACGTGCCGGTCGTGGTCGATCATCGTGTCGTGGTAGGGCGACTGCCAGGGACCAGCCTGACCGACGCTCTCCGGCTTGGTGTGGGTGCGCAGGTGCATGTGGGTGGTGTTGACCCAGGCGAAGAAGGGCTGACCGGCCTCGTGCTGCCGGCCGATCCAGTCCTTGGCCGCACCGATGAACTCGTCGTCGCACGTCTCCATGCGCTTGGCCGTCAGCGGGCCGGTGTCCTCGATGCGCTGCCGGCCGACACGGCCCCAGCGCGGATGGGTGGTGTCGTCGTCGGTGTCGGTGGCCCAGCAGTGCAGCACGCCGCGCGGGCCGAACCGCTCCCGGAAGTGCGGGAACTCCTGCTCGTCGGGGTAGTCCGGCAGCTCCGGCTCCTCCTCGGCGTTGAGGTGGTAGAGGTTGCCGAAGAACTCGTCGAAGCCGTGCACGGTGGGCAGGAACTCGTTGCGGTCGCCCAGGTGATTCTTGCCGAACTGCCCGGTGGTGTAGCCGCGGCTCTTCAGCAGCGTGGCGATCGTCGGGTTCTCCTCGCGCAACCCGAGCGTGGCCCCCGGGATGCCCACCTTGGTGAGGCCGGTGCGGAAACCGCTCTGCCCGGTGATGAAGGACGCCCGCCCGGCGGTGCAGGACTGCTCCCCGTACGCGTCGGTGAAGCGCATGCCCTCGGCCGCGATCCGGTCGATGTTGGGCGTGCGGTAGCCCATCAGGCCGTCGCTGTAGCAGCTCAGGTTGGTGATCCCGATGTCGTCGCCCCAGATCACCAGGATGTTGGGCTGTTCGGTCATGACGTGCTCCTTTGGACTCAGGGCCGGACGATGCAGCGGAAACCCAGGTGGGACGTGGAGGTGTCGACCGCCTGCGGCATCCGCGCCGCCGGCCGGTATCGACGGCAGTAGTTCGGTGAGCAGAGGTGCGAGCCGCCCTTCATCACCTTGCGCGGGATGCGCGGGCCGCGGACTGCCCGGTCATGGCTCGCATCGCGGTCACCGCCCCGGGGATTGGTCACCGCGCAGCAGGCGTGCTCGGCCGGGCGGTGCTCGCCGTACCAGTCGGCGGTCCACTCCCAGACGTTGCCGATCATGTCGTGGAGGCCGTATCCGTTGGCCGGGTAACGACCCACCGGCGCGGTCCGCAGATAGCCGTCGGTCGCGTTGTTCTCGATCGGGAACTCGCCCTGCCACGTGTTGGCCAGGTGCCGCCCGTCGGGGGTGAACTCGTCACCCCAGGCGAACTCGGCGCCGTCGAGGCCGCCGCGCGCGGCGAACTCCCACTCGGCCTCGGTCGGCACCTGCTTGCCGGCCCAGTCGGCGTACGCCGTGACGTCCTCCCACGTCACGTGGACCACCGGATGGTCCGGCATCTTGCGGATCGACGAGCCCGGGCCCTGCGGATGCCGCCAATCGGCACCGGGAACGTAGGTCCACCACTGGTAGGGGTCGCGCAGGTCCACCCGGTGGCGGGGCGGGACGAACACGGTCGACGCGGCGGCCAGGAGGTCGGGTCGCGCGCCCGGATAGCTCGCCGGGTCGGCCGGCCGCTCCGCGACGGTGACATGGCCGGTGCGGCGGACGAACACGGCGAACTCGGCGTTGGTCACGGTGTGCGGGTCGATCCAGAAGCCGTCGACACTCGCCGGGTGCGCGGGTGCCTCTTCCGGATAATGCTCGTCGGAGCCCATCCGGAACCGGCCGCCGGGGATCCACACCATGCCGGTGACCGGCGGGCTCATGGTCTCGGTCATGGGTTCGAGCATCGGCGCGGTGCGGTCCGCCGGTCGTCATCCGCATCGGATGACTCCGGCCCTGGATCAGAGCAGACCCAGGTCGCGGGCCCGGCGCACCGCCTCGTTGCGGCGGGTGGCGGCGAGCTTGCGCAGCACCCCGCGTACGTGGGTCTTGACGGTGTTGACCGAGACGTACATGGTGCGGGCGATCTCCTCGGTCGAGAGCAGCTGAGCCAGGTAGGCCAGCACCTCGCTCTCCTTCGCGGTGAGGGGCTCGACGACCACCGGCCCGGCGGCCGGCTCCGCCGCCGGAGCCCGCGAGGGCGTCACCCCGAGCCAGTCATGGCGGACGCCGAGGTCGCGCTCCTCGCGCAGAAAACGCCGCAGCGGTGTCGGGGCCTCGAGCAGCGGGCGCCGCAGACACTCCCCCTCGGCCAGGGTCAGCGCCTTGGCCAACCCCCGCCGGGCGCGGTCGCGGTGCCCGTCGGCCAGGTCGGCGCCGGCCTGCATCAGCCAGCTGTCGACCCGGACGTCCATCGGCAGACCCGGCCGGTCGTCCAGGACAGCCACCGCCGACCGGGCCCGATCGGTGTCGCCGGACGCAAGCGCGGCCGCGGCCTCGGCGATCGCGTGCTGAGCGGTCGTCCCCCCGGCCGCCGGGTGACTGCCGGGTGCCAGCAGTGCCGTGCGGGCCAGTTCGATGACCTCGGCCAGCCACGCCGGCAGTCCTGCGTGCGGCTGCTCGAGGATCTCGGCCGCGCGGGCGACGTCGCCCCGGGCGCGATGGACCCGGGACCGCACCAGAACCAGCAGACCGGACAGCAGCGCGTCCGGGCAGACACTCAGCCGCAGCTCGGCGCGCTCGCTGTGCAGGCGCGCGGCCGACAGGTCGTACTCGTCGGTGCAGACCCAGGCCAGAGCGACCTCCGCGGCGGCCGAGCAAGGGTCGACCTGGTCTTCGGGGCGGTCCAGCGCCAGACGCGCGTGCTCGCCGGCCCGGCGCAACCGGCCCGCCAGCGCCTCGGCCAGCGCCAGACGCCCCAGCAGGTCACGGGCCTCCTCGACCGGGAAAGCGTCCGGGTCGTCCGCGACGATCTGCAGGACCTGGCGCGTGCCGGCCAGGTCGTGCTGGTGCAACAGGCTCTCGGCCCGGGCCAGGCGGATCCGCGCGGACAGCTTGGCCGGCACCGTCAGGTCGTGGGCGAGCGCCACGCCGAGGACGTGCCAGGCGACCTCCGCGGCCGAGCTCCGGTCCTCACCCGTGGCCCGGGCCAGCTCGACCGTGGCCAGGCTCAGCGGCAGCGCGGGGTCCCGGGCGGCTCCGGCCATCTCGGTCGCCCGCAACAGGTGTTTGGCGCAGGCCTCGGCATCGCCGAGGCGGTACGCGACAGCGGCGTGCACGACGGCGGCTTCGGCGAGGTCGAGGTCGGTCGGCATCGCCGTGAACGCCTGGGCGCACCGGTCGGCCCACGGCCCGTCGAGGAAGCAGCCGATCACCAAGCCGCGCACGGCCGAGGTCGCCGCGAGCTCCCACTCCCCCGCCTGGACGGCGTGCGGCAGCGCTTCGAGCCAGCGGCGGGACCCCGCGTACCAGCGGGCGGCGCGACGGTGCAGCTCGGTGATCCGGTCGGCCGGGCCGGTGGCGAGCACGTCCAGCAGCACCCCGCGCACCTGTGGGTGATGCACATAGGACCGCTGGTCGCCGGCCGCCACGGTCACGAAGATCCCTTCCCGGCCCAGCCTGTCGAGTACCTGCGCGGCGTCGCGCCGGCCGGTCAGCTCGACGGCGAGGCCGGCCGGCAACTGCTCGGCGACACACGTGCGCAGCAGCAGGTCCCGGGTGGCGGCGGTCTGCTCGGCGAGCAGCTCGGTCCGGATGTACTCGGCCAGCTCGGCCGGCGTCTCGTCGCCGTCCCGGCTCGGCCAGGCCCGCGCCTCGAGCCGGAGCGCGGCCGCCCAGCCGTTGGTCTGCTCGATGAGTGCCGCCCCCGCCCCCGCTTCCAGCCGGGCGCCGTGCGCCGCGAGCAGCAACTCGGCCTCGGCCGGGCGGAAGGCGAGCTCCCCGTGCCGGATCTCGGCGACCGAGCCGGCGAGCCGGTGGCGGTGCAGCGCCAGCGGCGGGTCGGTGCGCCCGATCAGGACGACCCGCAGCTGCGGACCGGCGTGCTCGATGAGGAACTGCAGGCCGTCGACCACGGACTCGCGGGCCAGCACGTGGACGTTGTCGAGGACGAGGACGACGGGTTCGGGCCGCGCGGCGAGACCGACGGCCAGCCGCACCAGGAACGAGCGGTCGACGGCATCGGCGCCGGCGTGTGCGCGGTGCAGCGGCACCTTGGCCCCGGCCCGGTCGAGGGCGGCCACCACGTACGACCAGAAGACGCCGGGTTGGTCGTCGGCCGGCTCCAGGCTCAGCCAGGCCACCCGGCCACCCGCGTGTCCGGTGGCCGCCCAATCCGCGACCAGCGTGCTCTTGCCCGATCCGGCCGGCCCGATCACCATGGTCAGGCGCCGGGCCGGCCCGGCATCGAGCCGGTCACGAAGCCGTTCGCGAACCACCCACCAGGGCGGCAGCCCCGGTGGCTCGAGTTTGACGGTCATGATCGGCTCACCGTCGGTTGTCATCGTCGAATTGCTAGCGGTCTCCCCGGTCATCAAGATTCCTACTCCCACACCGCCCGCCTCGCCGGCGGCGCGAGCGCCCACCCGCGGCTCGCGTCTCGTCACTCAACGAGGCGTCAGTATCAACGCAGAGTTTCCTACCGATCTTCGAATGTCTCATCACCCATGCTGGGTGATATCCGAATGTGGACACCGAGAGCGGCTATGAGCAGGTCGTGAAGGTTTTCTGGGTACGCGATACGGCCACCAGGGCATTGCATCGACAGCACAGAGTGCGATTGAGTGGTTACTCGATCCGCCGTAGCTTCCTGCAATGACCGGCGGACGCGACGGCGAACGGGGCATTCGGCCGGATGTTGCGAAGGGAGCACGTGCCACGCCGCAGGCTGATCGGTGATCTGGCCGCGGTGCGCGACGACGTGCCGTTGATCCTGGTGATCGCCGCGCCGGGGTACGGGAAGACGATCGCTCTGCGGCAGTGGGCGGTCGCCGACCCCCGTCCGTTCGCCTGGCTCGACGCCGAGCCGACCGACGCCGACCCGGCCCGGATGTTGCGCCGGATCGCGGACGCCCTGCACCCCGTCCAGCCGGTCGACGACGCCACCTGGCAGGCGCTGTCGCACTCCGCCGGGGATGTGCTGGCGCAGGCCGTGCCCCGGCTCGCCGCGGGCTTGCCCGAGCAGCCGTGGCTGCTGGTGATCGACAACTTCCACGTGATCCGCAACAGCCCGGGGCAGCAGGCCGTCCTCGCTCTGGCCCAGCAACTGCCGCCCGGCTGCCACCTCGTGGTCGCCGCCCGCACCCGGCTCGGTCTGCACGTCGGCGGTCTGCGCGCCGAGGGCCGGTGCGCGGAGTTCGGGCCCGACGAGCTGCGGCTGTCCGCGGCCGAGTCGCTCGAGGTCGTCCACAACACCGGCGTCCGGGTCAGCGCCGATCAGGCCCGGTCGCTGGCCCGCCGGCTCGACGGCTGGCCGGCCGGGGTCTACCTCTCCGCGCTGACGCTGCGCGGCCGGGCCGGCGCGGCGTACACCGCCGACCGCCTCTCCGGCGCCGACCCGTACCTGTCGGAGTATTTCTGGGATGTGGTGCTGGCCGGGGAGTCGGCCGACACGGTGCGATTCCTGATGCGCGCCGCCGTGCTCGACCCCATGTCGGCCGGCCTGTGCGACGCGTCCCTGCGCCGGCACGGGTCGGGTCAGACGCTGGCCGGGCTGGCCGCCCGCAATGTGTTCATCGTCCCGGTCGGCCCGGCCGTCCGGTCGTACCGCTATCACCCGGCCTTCCGGGAGATGCTGCTGGCCGAGCTGCGCCGCCGGGAACCGGCCGTCGAGCAGGTCATCCACCGGCGGGCCGCCGCGTGGTACGAGCGGCGCAAACAGCCCGACACCGCGATGCGGCACGCCGTGGCCGCGGGCGACGCCGGGATGGTCGAACGGCTCGTCGGCCGGCACAGCCGGCAGCTGATCGACGACGGCCGGGCCGAGTCGGTCGCGGTCGATCTGGACACGCTCGGCCGCGAGGCCATCGAGCGGGGCGCAAGCCTCTCGGCCCAGGCCGGATGGATCTACGCCTTCGCCGGCCGGCGCATCCAACCGGCCGCCTGCCTCGCGGCGGCCATCGCGGGCGGCGCCGAGGCGACGGCGCGGACGATGGCCGCCGTCGACCGGCTGCGAGCCGCGCTGGCGCCCGGCGGGGTCGACAACATGCTCGGGTACGCCCGCCGGGCCGCGCGTCCCGAGCGGCCCGGGTCCGACTGGTACCAGGTCACGACCGTGCTGCTGGGCGCGGCCGAGGAGCTGACCGGCAACACCGTGCTGGCGATGGCCCGATACACCCGGGCGGCGCAGACCGGCGGTGAGAACCGCACCGCGGCCGCCCTCGCGCTGGCCGGCCTGGCCTGGCTGGCCGTCGACGCCGGCGACGACGCGGCCGCCGCCGCGTACGCGAAGGAGTCCGCCGCCCTGCTCGGCGCGGGACAGCACCCCGGCGGCTGGTCGGCCCTCACCCACGTGGTCTGCGCCCGGGTCGCGTTGCTGTCCGCCGACCGTCCGGCCTGGGAGAGCACGATCCGCCAGGCCGGACAGGCGATCGAGGGTGCCCGGGCGTTCCCGTGGCTGGTCGCCTCGGCGTCGATCCGGCTGGCCCGGCTGCTGCTGGAGGCGGAGGAGCCGGCCGAGGCCCGCAAGGCCGCTGCCGGGGCCCGGCTCGCATTGACCGAGCTCACCACGTCCGGTGTGCTCGCCGAGCGGTTCCAGGCCGTGACGGCCGACCTGGACCGCCCCGGCGCGGCGGCGGAGACCACTAACGCCTTCGGCCTGACCACGGCCGAGCTGCGGGTGCTGCAGCTGCTGCCCACGCACTTCACCCTCAGCCAGATCGCCAAGGCGATGCGGGTGTCCCGCAACACGGTGAAGTCGCAGGTCGCGGCCGTGTACCGGAAGCTGAGCGCGTCCGGGCGGGCGGAGGCGGTGCAGCAGGGCCGCAAGGCCGGCCTGCTGGAGTGACCGGCGAACGCCGTGGCTCATTCCCGCGGGATGAGGAAAGCGCAGGGCGGGCGCGACACGCTCGGTGGGCGTCGCCGGATCCGGCGCGTCTCACCGACACGAGGAGGTAACCCGCCATGTCCACGCTGGTCGCGATCGGGTATCCGGACGAGGCCACCGCCACGGCGGCGGCCGACGAAGTGCAGCGCCTGTCCCGGGACCTGATCATCCAACCGGACGCCGTCGCGGTCATCACCCGCGACGCCGAGGGCAAGTACCACGTCAACACCAACCACAACCCGGTCGGCGGCGGCGCCACCTGGGGGGTCTTCTGGGGCCTGCTGTTCGGGGTGCTCTTCTTCGTGCCGGTGCTCGGCATGGCGGTGGGCGCCGGTCTGGGCGCGCTGATGGGCCTGGTCACCAAGAGCGGCATCGACAAGGACTTCCAGGACCAGGTGCGCGGCATGCTCAAGCCCGGCTCGTCGGCCCTGTTCCTGGTGGTCGAGAAGGTCACGCCGGACAAGGCGGTGGAGTCGCTGAGCCGCTTCGGCGGGACGGTGCTCAAGTCGTCGCTGTCCAAGGAGGCCGAGGCCGAGCTGCAGACCGCGTTGCACGGCGCCGAGCGGTCCTGACCATGACATCCCGCTCGCCGACGACGCCGACCCGGGCGACCGCGTGGACGGGCTGGATCCTGTTCGCCTCGGTCATGCTGGCCATGGTCGGCATCTTCGCGATCACCATGGGCCTGGTCGCGCTCTTCCGCGAGAACTACTTCGCGGTGGGGCCGGCCGGCCTGCTGGTCGAGGTCAACTACACCACATGGGGCTGGGTGCATCTCGTGCTCGGCGTCGTGCAGGTGGCCACGGCCTTGGGGCTGCTCGCCGGTAAGACCTGGGCGCGGGCCGCGGGCATCACCCTGGCGGCGTTGAACGCCCTGGTCAACATGGCCTTCCTGGCCGCCTTCCCGCTCTGGGCGACGCTGGTGATCGCCTTCGACATCATCACGATCTACGCGATCGCGGTGCACGGGGGCGAGGTGAGCCCGGAGTACGACTGAGCCTCAACTCTCACAGGAACGGCCCCGGCGGGGAACCGCCGGGGCCGTTCCACGTTCGAGGTTCCGGTCAGCGCCGGCGCAGGGAGCGCGTGCCCACCCCGCTGACCAGCGAGCCGATCGCCGCGCCGATCAGCAGGGCGATCACCGCGGTGGCGAGCTGGGCCGACAAGCGGGCGTCGGTGGCGAACGGCAGAAGCGCGGCGAGCACGGTCAGCAGCGCCACGATCCAGCCGAAGAACGCGAACGGCCGCGGGGTGTAGAGCAGGAGCAGATGCAACAGGCCGGTGGCGGCCAGGGCCGCGGCGCCCGCACCCAGCGCGAGCTGCCAGGTGCCGGCGTCACCGAAGGTGCCGTTCTCGGCCGGGGCGAGCACCGGGATGTCGAAGATGCCCCGGGCGATCACGATGCCGACCACCGCGATCAACGCGGCGACCAGCGCGGCGGCGAGGCCGCCGGCCCACAGGGTCCGGGCGTCCACGGCGGGCCGGGCGATTCTGTCGTAACTCGGCTGCACGATCGATCTCCTTCACGGTGACGGGATGGCCTGATCGTCGGCAGCGACGGCACCCGGCCGCCTCACCTCAACCGGATGAAGCGCCCGCCGCCGCCACCGCGTCCTCGATGCCGGGATAGACCGGCAGTTCGGTGTCCTCGCCGGACCGGTCCAGCAGGTCGCGCACCTGACCGATGCCGGCCGCGATGAGCAGCCGCACGTCATCGCGCCCGAGCTCGTGGCTCAGCTCGCCGAGGGCTCCGGCCGCGGTCATGTCGACGAAGGGCACGGCCTGCGCGTCGAGCACGACCGTCCGGACGCCGCCGGCCGCGACCAGCCGGCGGATCCGATCCCGCACGTGGTCGGCGTTACCGAAGAACAGTCCGCCCTCGACCCGCACCACGAGCACGCCGGGGACGGTTTCGTTGTCGGCGTGCCGGGCGAGGTCGTTCCACTGCCCGCTGCGCGGCTCGCGGCCGAGCACCGCCACATTGGTGCGCGCGGCCCGATAGAGCAACAGCACCAGTGACACCGCGACGCCGATCAGCAGCCCGGGCAGCGTGTCGAAGATCAGGACGCCGAGCCCGGCGGCGATTGCGGCGCCGAAGTCGGCCCGGGCGGCCGGGCCGTAGATCGCCCCGAGTTGCCGCGACCACAACCGGTAGAGCCGCACGAGAGCGCGGACGTCGACCAGTTCGACGACCGCGACGATGACGACGGCGCCCAGCGTGGCCTCCGGCAACTGCTCGAAGAACGCCGTGAGGAAGAGCAAGGTGATCACGGTGAGAGCAGCCACCGTGACCCCGGACAGCTGGGACCGCGCGCCCGCGCCGCCGTTCACGGCGGTCTTGGAGAGGCTGCCGTTGACGACCATGCCACTGGACAGTCCGGCGCCGAGGTTGGCCGCGCCGAGCCCGATCAGCTCACGGTTCGGGTTTACCGTGTAACCGGCCCGCGCCGCGTACGTCTTAGCCGCGCCCAGACCCTCGGCGAAGCCGATGAGCACTACTCCGAACGCACCGGAGGCCAGCGAGAGATAGTCGTCGAGGCTCGCGTCCGGCAGTCCGTAGGCCGGGAGGCCACCGTCGATGTTCCCGACGACCTTGACGCCGTGCTGGTCCAGGCCGAACGCCGTCGCCGCGAGCACGCCGAGGGCGACCACGAGAAGCGATGCCGGAAGTCGCGGCAGGAAGCGGCGCAGCAGGAGCAGGACGGCCAGCGACGCCAGCCCGACGCCCGCCGTCACGACGCTGGTCTGCGGCAGTTCCCGCAGGACGTGGACGGCCTGGGCGAAGAAGTCGCCGTCGCCTTTCTCCACGCCGAAGATCTTGGGTACCTGACCGATGATGATCGTCAGGGCGAGCCCGATGATGAAACCTTTGAGGACCGGCTCCGAGATCAGCCCCGCCAGGAAGCCGAGCCGGGCCAGACCGGCGACGAGCGCGATGAGGCCGGCGCCGATGGCGAGCGCCGCGGTCAGGGCGGCGTAGTGGCCGGGGTTGGTGCCGGCCACCGGCGCCACGATGCCCGCGGACAGGGCCGCCGTCGCGGACATCGGGCCGACGACCAGGTGCCGGGAGCTGCCGAGCAGGGCGTAGAGCAGCAGGGCGGCCGGCGCGGCGTAGAGCCCGGCCACCGGCGGTACGCCGGCGATCGTGGCGTAGGCCAGCGACTCAGGGATGAGGACGGCCCACACGGTCGCCCCGGCCAGCAGGTCGGCACGCAGCCAGGGCCGGCGGTAGTGCCGGATCGCGGCGAACACGGCTCAGCGGGCGAGCCGGCCGGATCGCCAGATCCCGCGCAGCCAGAGCAGCGCGACCACGGTGATCACCACCAGGCCGCCCAGGGACAGAAGGGTGAACAGGTGCACCTGCTCGTCGGTAGGCTGCGGGATCCAGCCCAGCTGGAACAGCCGCTGCTGCCCCTCGGTGCTGGTCAGCAGGAAGGTGAGCAGGACCGCGACGCCGTGCATCGAGTCCCAGAGGGCGTGCAGCGCCGACACCCCGAGGTAGCCCAGGACCAGTCCCCAGCTCAGGCGGAGCCGCCCGGTTGAGCCGGCCGCCCGGAAGAGCAGGCCACCGAGGATCGCCGTCCACAGTCCGTGCCCGAACGGTGCCAGCAGGCCGCGCAGCACCTCGGTCTCGACCAGCGAGCGCAGCGACAACCCGTCGATGGTCAGGAGGGCGTTGAGCGCGTAGCCGGCGGACTCGAACGCCGCGAACCCGAAGCCGACCGTGGCGCCCAGCACCACGCCGCTGCGCACCGTCCGGACCGGCAGGTGCCGGGTCAGCAGGGCCAGCGCGGCCAGCTTGACGCCCTCTTCGATCAATCCCACACCCGCGAACATCCACCATGCCGGGTGGAGCAGGTAGGACTCGAGCACCGAGGCCCCGAGGATGCCGAGGATGCCGCCGACCACGAAGAGCTGGAACAACAGGCCGACCGGCATGGTCTTCTCGTCGCGGTGCTCATAGGCCCAGGCGACGAAAGTGACCGGCACCAGAAAGCTCCCGAGCAGCACGAGAGTGGGCACCAGGTTGGCGTTCGCGGTCAGGAAGGTGATCGCCACGGTCGCCAGCCACAGGAGCAATCCGGTGACCAGGATGACGGCCCAGGCCGGTCGCGTCCGGACCGGGGCCCCGGCGGAGGCCGAGTGGTGAATCGTGTGCGCCATGTCCGACAGCGTCGCGGTGGCCGGGCTGGGACGCTTCACCCGCGCCGAAGGATGTCCGGCGTGGACGACGGCCGCACAGTGACCGCGTGGGCCAACTGTTGCTGGAACTTCTGCCGTTCATCGCCGGGCTGGCGGTGACGCCGGCCGCTGTCGCCACCGGCATCCTCTTCCTGGGGTCGCACCGGCCGGTGGCCAACGCGCTGGCCTTCGCCGGCGGCTTCGCGGCGGTCTACGCCGTGCTCTCCGGGCTGGTGCTGTTGCTCACCGGCGGCGACGCCGCGCCGCTGATCTCGCCGGAGACCAAGGCGTGGGCGGGATTCTGCGTGGGCCTGCTGCTGCTCGCGCTGGCCGCCGCCATGATGGTGCGCCGCCGGCTGCACATTCCCGCCAAACCGTCGCGACTGTCCCAGATGATCGGGGAGGCGCGGCCGCGCCGGGCGTTCGGCGTGGGCATCGTGCTGGCGATCGTCAACCCCAACGTGCCGATCCTGCTGGGCGGCCTGACGGTGGTGGCCGCGGCGCCGATCGACGGTCCGGGACGCGTGCTGGGTGTGCTGGCCCTGCTGGCCGGAGCCGAGCTCGGCCTGATCGGACCCGCCCTCTGGTACGTGGCCCGGCCGGTCCCGGCCGCACAGCGCCTGAAACGGCTGAACGGCTGGCTCGAGCGGCACCATTTCGCCGTCGATCTCACCGTCCTGCTGCTCTTCGGTGCGCTGTTCACCGCGACCGGGCTGGTGGACCTGTTCACTCCGGCGGGATGAGGGCCGGCGCGGGCGCGGTGCCGACCCTGTAACCATGGCGAGGGCGTTCCGGGGTGTCATCAACGTGGACGTGCGGGACTCGGTCGCGGACTGGGAGCCGTACACACCGGCCCGGGCACCCGCCGGGGCGCCGAACGTGCTGCTGGTGCTCCACGACGACACCGGACTCGCGGCTTGGGAACCGTTCGGCGGGCGGATCGCCATGCCGGCGCTGCGGCGGCTCGCCGCCGACGGCCTGCGCTATGCGCAGTGGCACACCACCGGCCTGTGCTCGGCCACCCGCTCGTGCCTGCTCACCGGCCGCAACCACCATGAGAACGGGAACGCCGGTCTGGCCGGTGCCCCCACCGGATTTCCCGGTTCGCACGGTCGCATCCCGGCCGGGCACACGTTCCTGGCCGAGGTGCTGCGGCGGCATGGGTGGGGCACGTTCTGGCTGGGTCAGAACACCAACGTGCCCGCGGACGAGCACGGTCCCGGCGCCTCCCGGGCGAACTGGCCCCTGGCCCGCGGCTTCGACCGGTTCTACGGCTTCCTCGGCGGCCGGAGCGACCAGTGGTACCCGAGCCTGGTCTCGGACAACCACCAGGTCGAGCCGTGGGGCACCCCGGAACAGGGTTACCACCTGTCCGAGGACCTGGCCGACCGGGCGATCCGGTGCCTGCGTGACATCCGGCAGTCCGCGCCGGACAAGCCGTGGTTCATGCTCTTCTCCCCCGCCACCGCCCACGCCCCGCACCAGACGCCGACCGGGTGGACCGACCGCTATCACGGCCGATTCGACGACGGATACGACGCGTACCGCCCGTGGGCCCTGTCCCGCATGGTCGATCGTGGTGTGCTGCCACCCGGCGCCGCTCTCGCTCCGACCGGCGCCCCGCACGTGCCCCGGTGGACCTCGCTTCCGGGAGATCGGCGACAGGCTCTCGCCCGGTCGGCCGAATCCTATGCGGGCGCCGCCGATCACACGGATCACCAGGTGGGCCGGATCACCGACCACCTGGCCGCCACCGGTCAGCTCGCGAACACCCTCATCGTCGTGGCGGCCGCCGGCGGCGCCTCGGGCGACGGGACGGGCGACGGCTGGGCGACCGCCTTCTCCACGCCGTTCCGCGGATACGCCCGGCACTGCTTCGAAGGCGGAGTCTGCGCGCCGCTGGTCGTGCACTGGCCGGCCGGCATCCGCGCCCGCGGTGAGGTGCGCCATCAATACCACCACGTCATCGACGTCGTACCGACGATCCTCGACTCCTGCGGCGTGCCCTGGCCCGAGGACCAGCCACCCCTGCCCGGGGTCTCGCTGCGGTACAGCTTCGACGCACCGCTCGCCCCGACCACCCGGCACACCCAGTACTACGCGGTGCTGGGCGGCCGGGCTCTCTGGCACGACGGGTGGAAAGCCGTCGCCGAGCACGATCCGGCGGGCGGCCGGGGCCGGTTCGACCGTGACCGCTGGCGGCTGTTCCACACCGACGCCGACCGGTCCGAGGCGCACGACCTGGCCGCCGAGCAGCCCGAGAAGGTGCAGGAGCTGGTCAACATGTGGTTCCGCGAGGCCGGCCGGTTCGACGTGCTGCCGCTCGACGACCGTACGGTCCCGGAGATCCTGCTGGAGGAACGGGCCGAGGCGAACCGTCCTGCGACGCGGGTGTTCTATCCGGACGCGGCCCCCGTGACCGGCTGGGATGCGCCGGACGTGCGCGGCCGCTCGTTCCGGGTCGTCTGCGAGGTCGAGCTCGATCACGGCGATGCCGCGGGTGTGCTGATGGCCCACGGCTCGCGATCCGGCGGGCACGCGCTCTTCATCCGGGACGGCCGGCTCTGGTATGTCAACAACTACCCGGGCCTGGACGACGAGCAGCAGTTCGTCTCCGACGACCTGGCTCCGGGCCGCTACTGCTTCAGCGTGGAATTCACCAAGGAGCGGCGCGGCGGGCAGCACGAGGCCGTCGGCACGACCCGGCTGTCGATCAACGACCGGATCGTCACCGAGGGACCCATGTCCACCCAGCCGGGGCCGTTCGCGCCCGGATCGGGCCTGTGCGTCGGCCGGCACAGCGGCGAGGCGGTCAGTGCCGCCTACCGGGCGCCATTCGTGTTCACCGGCGGGCGCATCCTGCGGGTCGAGTTCCTGACGGCCGGCGACCAGCAGATCGACCTCGCCCGCGAGGCCGCGGCGATCCTGGCCGGCGAATGAGACTGCCCCGCCCCGGGTGGCTGTCCGGCTATCGGCGCGGCGACCTGCGGGCCGACCTGCTCGCCGGGGCCGCGGCCGGCGCGGTGGTCATCCCGCAGGCGATGGCGTACGGCACGGTGGCCGGCCTGCCGGTGCAACTGGGCCTCTACACGTGCATCGTTCCGATGATCATCTATGCAATGACCGGCGGGGCCCGGCGGATGAGCGTGAGCACGACCTCGACGATCGTGGCCCTGACCGGCGTCGCGCTGACCGCCGCCGGCTCGGGTGACGACCCGGCGGTGCGGGCCGGCGACGCGGCGATGCTCACGCTGCTGACCGGCGCGGCCCTGCTCCTCGCCCGCGCGCTCCGGCTCGGCTTCCTCGTCGAATCGGTCAACGAGGCGGTGCTGGCCGGGCTCAAGCTGGGCGTCGGGCTGACCATCCTGGTCGCGCAGTTGCCCGCCCTGCTCGGCGTCCCGGACACCGGTGACGGCTTCTTCGCCGACGTGCGCGGCGCGCTGACGCAGCTGGGCGACGTGGATCCGGTGACCGCGCTGATCGGCGCGGGCACGTTGGTGGTGCTGGGCGTTCTGGCCCGCTGGGCGCCCCGGGTGCCCGGGCCCCTGGTGACGCTGGCCGGCGGCATCCTCGTGGTGGCGCTCTTCCACCTGGGTGATCACGGTGTCGCGCTGGTCCCCCAGGTGCCGCGTGGTCTGCCCGCGCTCGAGGTGCCCGCGGTGGACCGGGCCGGTGCCCTGGCCCCGTACGCCGTGGCCATCGCCCTGCTGGCCTTTCTGGAAAGCGTGTCGGTCGCCCGGCTCACCCGGGAACCGCTCGACCCGCCCCTCGACAACGACCGCGAGCTGACCGCGCTCGGGCTGGCTTCGGCCGGCGGGGCGTTCTTCCAGTCGGTGCCGCCGGCCGGCGGCTTCTCACAGACGATGGTCAACGCCCGGGCCGGCGCGCGCACCCAGCTGGCCGGGCTCACGACCGCGGGTCTGGCGGTGGTCACGGCGATCGCGCTGACCCCTGTTTTCGCGTACGTGCCGAAGGCGTCCCTGGCCGCGCTCGTCGTGCTCGCCGTGGCCGGTCTGCTCGGGACGGCCGAGATCCGGCGCCTGTACCGGATCGACCGCGTCGAGGCTCTGGTCGCCGCCATCACGGCGGTGGTCGCCCTGGTCGTCGGGCTGCTCACCGCGGTCCTGGCCGGCGTGCTCCTCACCTACTACCTGGTCCTGCGGGCCCTCAACCGCCCGGCCGTGGTCGAGCTGCGGCGCCCACCGGAGGGCGGTCATCCGGCCCCGGCCCGGCCCGGCGACCCGCCGATACCCGGGCTGCTGATCCTGCGCATCGAGGGCGGCCTCTACACCGGCAACGTGCGGGCCGTGCAGGACCAGCTGCTCGCCGCCGTGGAGGCGGCCGCTCCCCCGCCGCGGGTGCTGCTGATCGACGCGCTGGCCACGGTGGACACGTCGGTCACGGTGATGGACGCGTTCGCCGAGACCGATCAGCGGTTGCGGCGCCGCGGGGTGGAGCTGTGGATCGCGTCGCTGCCGACCCGGGCGCTGGCCAAGGTGCGCCGCACCGCGGCCTGGTCGTCGTGGGCCTCGTCGGGGCGGCTGCACCCCACCGTCGACGCGGCGGTGGCGGTATTCGAGAGCTCGGCGACGAAGGGAGAACGCCATGGGTGAGGCGATCGGGCAGAGTCTGGCCACCGCGGTGGGCGTGGCGGTGAGTCCCATCCCCATCATCGCGGTCGTGCTCATGCTGACCACGCCGCGGGCGCGGGTCAACGGGCCGGCCTTCGTGCTCGGCTGGCTGATCGCCCTGGGCGTGGTCGGCGCGGTCGTGCTCGCGCTGGCCGCGCCGGTCACCGACGCGTCCTCCACCCCGTCCTGGGCCGGCTGGGTGAAGCTGATCCTGGGCCTGCTCGTGCTGCTGGTGGCCGTCCGCCAGTTCCGCGGCCGGCCCCGCGACGGGGCCGAGGCGCCGACTCCCTCCTGGATGAACGCGATCGACCGGTTCGGCGCGGGCCGTTCCCTGGGCATGGGGGCGGCGCTGGCCGGGGCCAACCCCAAGAACCTGTTGCTGGCCGTGGCCGGGGCCTCCACGATCGCCCAGACCGGGATTACGACGGGTCAGCAGGCCATCGCGTACAGCGTCTTCGCCGTTGTCGGCACGCTGGGGCTCGCGATTCCGCTGGCCCTGTTCTTCGTGCTCGGCAAGCGGTCGGCCGAGCTGCTGGCGAACCTCAAGGACTGGCTGGCCGGGCACAACGCGGTCATCATGTCGGTGCTGTGCCTGGTGATCGGGGTCAAGCTGCTGGGCGACGCCCTGACGATCCTCTGGTGACCGTCGTCCCGGGTCTCACCCGAGGCGGATGAGGCGCCGGCCGGGCGGCGGGCGCAGCGTGGGCGGCATGGACGACAAGTACGACTGGGGCCCTCTGGAGCTGCTGGTGCTGACCTACCCGGCCGAGCGGCTGGTCGACGGGGCCGCGGCCACCCTCGAACACCTCACCGGCGCGCCCGGTGTGCGAGTGGTCGACGCGCTCGTGGTCCGCTCCGGCGAGGCCGGTGCCGCCACGGCGGTGGAGCTGGCCGACCTGCCCGGGCTGCGCGGCCTCGCGGCCGACTACGCGAGCTCGGGCCTGGTCTCCGAGGACGACCTGCCCGAAATCGCCTCGGTGGTGCCGCCGGGCGCCGACGCCCTCGCCGTCCTGGTCGAGCACACCTGGATCGCCGGCCTGAGCGACCGGGCGGCCGGCCTGGAAGGGTCGGTCGTGGCCGCCGTCCGCATTCCTTCCGCCCACGCCGCCGAAGCTCTCGCCGGGGACTGAGCCCGGCCGTCCGCCGATCTACGAGGAGCCGCCATGTTCCGCCGTCCGCTCGTCGTCCGCCGACGCGCCCCTCTGCTGCGCGGGGCGCTGGTCGGTGGTGCCGGCTTCATGATGGGCCGGGCCGCGACCCGCGCCGCCGACCGCGACTCCGCCCAGGATGCCGCGATCGCCGAGCTGAACCAGCAACAGTCCGAACCCCAGTACCAGCAGCCGCAATATCAGCAGCCGATGTATGTCCCGCCGCCCCGGCCTGCGAACGACCTCACCGACCGGCTCGACCGGCTGGCCGGTCTGCACAGCGACGGCGTGCTGACCGACGAGGAGTTCGCCGCGGCCAAGGCCCGTCTGCTCGGCTCGTGATCGGCACCCGCCGATGAGCTCGTGGGTGGTCCTGGTGATCGGGCTGGTGCTGTGTTTCCTGGGTGTCGGGTCGACACACCTGGCCGTCCTGGCCACCGGCTTCGCCGTCTGCTGGCTGCTGGCGGCGGCCTTCGGCGCGGGCACGGCGACCGCCCTGCTGATCTCGGGCTTCGGTGCGGTACTGGCCTGGGTCCTGGTCTCGCTGATCTTCCGGACGATGGCCTTCTTCCTCGGCACCGTCCTCGGCTCGGTGATCGGCGCCAAGATCTTCACGCTGGTCGACACCGGTGAGGCGAGCGTGCTGCTCGCGGTCGTGCTCGTTCCGGCCGTGGCGCTGGTCTGCGGCTTCCTGGCCTCGCGCTTCCGCGAGCGCTTCCTGCTCTGGGCGACCGCCCTCGGCGGATCCGCCCTCGTCGTGGCGGCGATCGCCTACCTGGTGTCCGGCGCCACCGAGCTGGACGACCCGCGCTCCGCCACCCAGGGCACGGTGGCCGTCCTCGTCTGGCTGGCGATAGCGATCGCCGGCTGGCTGACCCAGCGCCGGGTGTTCGCCCGCCGGCTTCAGACCGCCCGCCGATGACCGACGGCCGGGCAACCGGTGGTCGCCGGCGGTTGCCGAAAACGAGCTGACATCGCCGGCGTACCGCCCCGGCCGAGCAGCCGCCGGAGCATCGGTGCGGGCGGGCCGTACCGCCCCGGACAAGCAGCCGCCGGAGCGTCAGTGCGGCGGGGCCTGCCGGGCCGGGCGAACAGCCGCCGGAGCGTCAGTGCAGCAAAGCCTTGAGTACGATCATGAGGCCGCCGAAGCCACCCGCGGTCACCGCTGAGACCAGGCGCTCGGCCGTCGTGAGCCGGCCGCCCGCGCCCATCTGCCAGCCGGCCAGGCAGAGCAGGAAGGTGCTGCCGGCCAGCGCGGCGAACTCGGCCGTCACCATGCGCGCCCCGGCCAGGCGCACCAGCACGAGCACCAGCAGCGGCAGGGCCGAGGCGGTGACCAGCTCCCAACCGGCGGCCAGTTGCTGTCGCACCGTGTGCCAGGCCGGCCGGTGTCCTTCGTGGAGCCGTTCGGCGACGATCCGGGCGTACCGCTCGGCCGCCCAATAGATCATCAGGGTGATCAGGATCGCCAGCACCTCCCGCCAGGCCCGCTCGGCGTGCGAGGTGGTCAGCATCGCGGCGACCACGATGATGCCGTAGATGCCGGCGGCGGTCCCTTCCGCGCTGCCGTGGGTGAGGCGCACGAGCCTCCTGGCCATGAGCTTTCCCTCCGGTCGTCGCTGCGAGACTGCGTCCGGGTTCGCGGTCCGTCCGATCACCGGGTCCGGACGAGGTAGGACTGGGCCAGGTGGTAGGCCAGCCGGCTCGACTCGCCGACCACCGCGGTCGCCGGGACCACCCGCACCCGGCCGGCCGACAGGCGATCGAGCTGGTCCACCAGGCCCGGGTCGACGCCACTGAGATAGAGCCGGCCATCGACCCGGCCGAGCCGCTCGGCGTAGTCGGCCAGCACCACGAAGAACGTCGCACCGAGCGACACCCGGCCGCGCATCCGCAGCACCACGGCCGGCCGCCGGGTGCCCGTGGGGTCGGGCAGCCGAGCTTGCAGGGTTCGCGCACCGGCGTACAGCAGGCTGCCATAGACATCGAGGAGCGTCACCGCGTCGCTCGCCGGTTGAGCCGGTGCCGGCCGTTCGATCAGCCGGTGATCGCCGTCGGGCACCAGCTCGACGATCGTCAGATCGAGGGCGTCCCGGTTGAGCTGCAGGATGAGCGACAGCACGACCCCGACGCCGACCGCGGCCGCCACCGGCAGAAATAGGGTCGCGAGAAAGGTGGCCACCACGGCGATCCGCGGGATGAGCCCGGTGCGCACCACTCCGCCGACCTTCGCCGGGCTCAGCGAGCCGGCCGCCGCGAAGATCAGGATGGCGGCGAGCGTGGGCTGGGCCACCCGCCCGACCAGACCGGCGAAGAGGGCCAGGATGACCAGCATCCAGCCACCGGCGAAGACCGCGGCCCAGCGGGTGCGGGCCCCGGCGGTCACGTTCAGCGCGGTCTGCCCCACCGATCCGCCGACCGGCTGGCCGCGGAACAACGCGGACAGCAGATTTCCGGCGCCCTGGCCGAGGAAGTCCCGGTCCGCGCCGGGCCGGGAGCCGTCCGCATTGGGCGCCGACTCCGCGACGCCCACGCCCTGCACCAGGACGATCAGCGCCACGGCGGCGGCCCCGGCGAGCAGCGACGGCGAGAAAGCCGTGAAATCGGGGAGCGCCGGTGCGGGCAGTCCGGCCGGGATGTCACCGCTGTCGGCGACGGTGGCCACGTCGAGGTCGGCCAGCGCCACCACCACGGTCGGCACGAGCAACGCGGCCAGGGCGCCCAGGGTGGGACGGCGTACAAGCGCGCCGGCCAGCATGAGCGCGAGCGCGCCCAGACCGACCAGCAGCGCGGGCAGGCTGACCCGTCCGGGGTGCAGCAGCACGGCGAGGGCGGAACCGATCGAGGTGTCCGCGTCGACCTCGGCGCCGGTGAGCGCGGGCACCTGACCGAGCACGATGGTGACGGCTATCCCGGTCAGCAGACCGGTCATCACCGAGTGGGCGACGAAACGGGTGAAGCGGCCCAGGCGCAACAACCCGGCGGCCACCATCATCAGGCCCGCCACGAGGGTCAGCAGCGCCAGGGCGCCGGGCCGGTCGGCCGGTGCGACCCCGGCCACGGCGTTGCCCGCGGCGAGGGCGGCGGCACTGGTGGTGGTGACCATCATCAGCCGGGTGCCGGTGGTCAGCCCGCCCGCGATCGGGCCGAACGCGCTCGCGTACAGGCCGTGCACCGGACTGACCCCGGCCAGCACCCCGGCCGCCATGCCATCGGGCACGCTGGCCACCGCGTTCGGCAGCCCGGCCAGCAGGTCCCGGCGCGCGACACGCCAGCTCGGGAACCGCAGCCTCATGCCGAGATCGTCGCCCGGGTCCGGACGGCCGGGCACCATCCCGTACGGGTGAGGACCGTGACGCCCCGGTCGGCCGACACTGGGCATCGTCAGCGAACCGGGGGTGATGATGGAGCAGACGGTGCCGGTCCCGCTCTCCGCCGAGGAGCGGTCGGAGCTCGACCAACTGCGGGCCGAGGTGGCGACCCTGCGGCGCCACAGCCGGCGCACGCCTGGGGGTGCGGTGCGCGTGGTTTTCGCCGTGCTGCTGCTCGCCCTCGGTTCGCTGCTCGCCCCGGTCGCGGTGGCCGCGATCTGGCTGGGCAATCAGGTGCAGGAAACCGACCGGTACGTGGCCACGGTGGCGCCGCTGGCCGAGGATCCGGCGATCCAGCGGGCGGTGACCGATCGGATCACCGACGAGATCTTCGCCCGGCTCGACGTCCGCGGTCTGACCGATCAGGCCGCCGACGCGCTGGAGGACCGTGGCGCCCAGGTGGCCGGCACGACCCTGCACGCGCTCGCCCCGCCGATCGCCAACGGCGTGCGCGACTTCACCCACGACCGCATCGCCCAGCTGGTGGGCAGCGACCAGTTCGCGCAGATCTGGACCGAGGCCAACCGGGCCGCGCACACCCAGCTCGTCGCCGCCCTCACCGGTGAGCGCGACGGCACTCTCGTGGTCGAGGACGACACCGTGAGCCTGCGGCTGCAGCCGTTCGTCGAGGCGGTCAAGCAACGACTGATCGCCGAGGGCTTCACGCTGGCCGAGCGGATCCCGGCGATCGACGTGCAGTTCACCATTCTGGAGTCGTCCGGGGTGGAGCGCGCCCAAGGTGCGTTCGACCTGATCGACCGGATGAGAGTCGCGCTGCCGGTGGCCGTGCTGGTCCTGCTGACCGTGGGCGTGCTGCTGGCCCGCGACCGGCGCCGGGCGGTCGCCGGGGCCGCGCTCGGGGTCGCCGGTGGGATGCTGCTGCTCGGCCTCGCTCTGGCGCTGGGCCGCTCGGCGTACCTGAACGCCATCCCGTCGACCGTGCTGCCGCGCGACGCGGCCACCGTCGTCTTCGACACCCTTGTCCGCTTCCTGCGCACCGGCCTGCGGGCGGTGCTGGCGGTCGCGCTGGTGACGGCCCTGGTCGCGTACGCCTCGGGGCCGTCGGCCGCCGCGGTCGCCGGTCGCCGCGTCGCCGGCCGCGGGTTCTCCGCCGTCCGCTCGGGTGCCTGGCGGCTCGGTCTGCGCACCGGGCCGGTCGGCCCGTTCGTGCGCGCTCACAAACGCTGGCTGCGGGTCGTGGTCGCCGCCGTCGCCGGGCTGGTCCTGGTGTTCTGGGACTATCCCGACGCCCGCGTGGTGCTCGGCATCGCCGTGGTCGCGCTGGCCGTCCTGTTGCTCATCGAACTGATCGGCGGCCGCACCCCGCGCCCGCCGGTGCCCACCGAAGGAGGAACCCTCGCATGAAGATGCCGATGCTGCGCAAGAAGCGGCCTTCCCGCCGCCGTCCGGTGGCCGTGGCCGCGGCCGCTGTCGGGGTGGCCGGTGCGATGGCCGCTCTGATCGCCGGCCTGCGCCGGAAGCGACGGGCCGGCGGAAAGCACGACGGCACTCCGGCGCCGGCGTTGACTCCGGTGAGCACAGACGCCCGGTGACCGTCGATTCCGGCCGCCCGCCACGCTGACGATCAGGCGCCGACAGCGGCGGGCCCGTAGCCCGCCGCTGGTCGGCGGGCCCGCAGCCCGCCGCTGGTCACCCCGCCGGGACGAGCGGGACAGTCTGCCGGTCGCGGGCCGGTGACCGCATCCGGTGCCAGGCCAGCAGGATCGCGGCGACCGGCGGGGCGATGAAGACCCCGACCACGCCGCCCAGCGCACCGCCGGCCACGGTGACCGCGAGGACGGCCAGCGGATGCATGTCCAGGGCGACCCCGAACGCGTAGGGCCGCAGCACGCCCTCCAGGACGTTCTGGGTGATCAGGACGATCACCAGCATCCAGGCCGCCGTCTCGGGCCCGCCGGAGCCCAGCGCCACGATCACGACGAAGATGGCCGAGAGCCAAGCTCCGATGTACGGGATGAAGGCCGCGACAAAGGTGACCAGAGCGATCACCCCCAGCAGGGGCAGCCGCAGGATCGCCGCGCCGGCCGTGATGACGACCGTGTCCATCGCCGCCACCACCGTGGTGCCGACGACGTAGCGGCGCATCTGCAGAACCGCGACACGCAGCATCTCGCGTCCGGTGGCGGCCGGCACCGGCATCCGGCGCACCAGGCCCTCGCCCAGCGCAGGGGCGTCCTTGAGCAGGAAGAAGAGGACATAGACGGCGAGCAGGGCGCCGACCAGCAGGCCGAACACCGCGGCCACCCCGTCGAAGGCCAGGCCGGCCGCCCCCAGCAGCAGCTCGTGCCGCTGCGACGCGTCGAACAACGGGGTCACCGGGTCGGCGCCGGTCGCGTCGCGCACCTCGGTGGCGGCCTGCCGCGCCGCGTCGGCCCATTGGGTGGCGTCACCGCGCAGGGCCAGCACCGTCACCACCTCCACCGCGATCAGCAGCACCGGCACGGCCAGCGCGGCCAGGATCGCCGCGAGTCCGCGCCGCTTCGCCCGGTTGACCAACGGCAGCAGCACCGCGCCGAGCACCACGGCGACGATCAGCGGCGACAGGTAGGGCAGCAGGAGGATCAGCGCCAGGAGGCCGGCCACGGCGACGACGACGATGCCGGTGACCATCCAGGCCGCCCGGCCGGTCCGGGCCAGGGCCCGGTTCATGCTCTCGCCGGTCACGGGGACCACCCTTCCCCCGACGACGTCAGGCGGTGACGGTGCGCAGGCGGAAGCCCAGCGCGATCTCGGACAGGCCGACCACGATGCCGCTGACGCCGGTCAGCACGATCATCACCCCGAGCGACAGACCCGGCGTGAAGACGAAGACCAGCCCGGCGATGACCGACAGGCCACCGACGACCAGCAGCAAGGCGCGGGCACCGCCGGTCTCCTGCAGTCCCATCACGAACGTCGCGATGCCGCCGAGCAACCAGGTCAGCGCGACGATGGCGGCCAGCACGCCGAGCGCGGTGACGATGTTGCGCAGGCAGATCACGCCGGCCACCACCAGGATCATGCCGACCAGGCCGGACAGCACGCTACGGGCCAGGCCCCGGCCGACCGGCAGGAAGGCGCCGACGATGCGGAACAACCCGGCGAGCAACAGCCAGATGCCGACCAGCGCGGCCATCACGCGCAGCGACAGGCCGGGCCAGGCCAGCACCACGATCCCGAAGATCACGCTGAACGCGCCCAGCAGCAGCGAGGTCCACCAGGGGAAGGGTGATGCGGGCGCCTCTTCACCGGCGATGGTCTGCGACGTCAAAGTCATGGTGAGCCTCCCGGAGTGCGTACGCCTCGGATCGTCCCCGAGCGTCGTCCGGCGAGCCCGGGATCGCCTCACCCCGGATGGGTGATGTCGCGCCGGGTCGCGGCGCGCAGGGTGGCGGCATGAGCAGCCGGGTGCGGGCCGCGGTGGCGTGGGCGACGGAGCGATGGCCGGGCCGGATCATTCTGGGCACCGTCCGGGCCGTCGTGCACCTGGAGATCTTCGACCGGGCCATGACGCTGGCGGCCCAGCTGTTCACGTCGATCTTCCCGCTGCTCATCATGATGGCCGCGTTGCTCGGTTCCGGCTTCGACGAGCGGATCGCCGAGCTCATCGACGTGCCGGTGCAGACGCGGGAGGTGCTCAGCGAGGCGGTGGGCGGGGGCTTCGGCGCCTTCGGGATCGTGGGTGGCCTGGTGGTGCTGGTGTCGACCACCGGGTTGGCGCGAGCCTTCGTCCGGACGTACGCGGTGATCTGGGATCTGCCCCGTCCCCGCAGCAACCCCCGCGACGCATGGCGCTGGCTGCTGGCCGTGGTCGTGCTGGCCGCCGGTCTGATCGGCGTGCAGGTGCTGACCCGCGCGGCGCCGCTCACCACGCCGTTCGCCGACGTCGCGATCGCCCTCTTCCTGCCGTGGATGCTGACCGCCCGGCGGATCCCGGCCCGGCACCTGTTGCCGGGCGCCCTGCTCTTCGCGATCGCGATGCAGGCGCTGCGACCGGTCAGTGCCGTCTATCTGCCGCACTCACTGGAGGTCAGCGAGGCTCGGTTCGGCAGCATCGGCGTCGCCTTCACCTACATCGGCTGGCTCTACATCGTGTCTTTCGTGTACCTCGGCACCGCGGCGGCGGGCCAGGTCATCGCGACCGACCCGGGCCGGCTCGGCCGGCTGATCCGCGGGGAAAGCTCACCCGCCGTGGATGGGGACCGCGCCACCACCAGCGCGTGAGGCTGCCACCAAGGAGGTACGTCATGCCGAAGCAGTTCGCCGGGAAGGTCAGTCTCGACGTGCGGGACTCCACACCGGACTGGGCCCCGTTCCTGGCCGAGACGGCGCCTGAGGGCGCCCCCAACGTCCTGATCGTGCTCTACGACGACACCGGGCTGGCCGCCTGGGAGCCCTACGGTGGCCGGATCGAGATGCCGACGCTGAGCCGGTTGGCCGCCAACGGGCTGACCTATTCGCAGTGGCACACGACGGCGCTGTGCTCGCCGACCCGGTCGTGCCTGCTGACCGGGCGCAACCACCACCAGAACGGCTTCGCGCAGATCGCCGAGGGCGCCCAGGGCTTCCCGGGGCACACCGGGCACATCCCGATGGAGAACGCGGCCATGGCCGAGGTCCTGCGTCAGCGCGGCTGGAACACCTTCTGGGTCGGCAAGAACCACAACGTGCCGGTGGACGAGTGGGCGATGGGCGGGAGCAAGCGCGGCTGGCCGCTCGCCCGCGGGTTCGACCGGTTCTACGGCTTCATCGGCGGGGAGACCAACCAGTGGTATCCGACGCTGGTCGAGGACAACCACGCGATCGACCAGCCGTACGCCCCGGAGGACGGTCACCACCTCTCCAAGGACCTGGCCGACAAGGCGATCGGCTATGTCGCCGACGCCACTCAGTCGGCACCGGGAAAGCCATGGTTCCTGTGGTTCTGCCCCGGCGCCAACCACGCCCCGCACCACGCGCCGCAGGAGTTCATCGATCGCTATCGCGGCAAGTTCGACGACGGCTACGGGGCGTACCGGGAATGGGTTCTGCCCCGGATGATCGAGCGCGGCATCTTCCCCGACGGCACCGAGCTGACGCCGCTCAACCCGATGCCGGACGGCTCGGTGATCGACGCCGACAAGGTCCGCCCATGGGAGGAGCTGAGCGACGACGAGAAGCGCCTGTTCGCCCGGATGGCCGAGGTGTACGCGGGTTTCTCGGAGTACACCGACCACCAGGTCGGCCGGATCGTCGACTACCTGGAGGAGTCGGGTCAGCTCGACAACACGATCATCGTCTACTGCGCGGACAACGGCGCCTCGGGCGAGGGGTCGCCGAGCGGGTCGGTCAACGAGAACCGCTTCTTCAACGCCTGGCCCGACGACGCCGAGTCGAACCTGGAGATGATCGACCAGCTGGGCAGCCCGTCCACCTACAACCACTACCCCACCGGGTGGGCGGCCGCGTTCTCCACGCCGTTCCGCATGTTCAAGCGCTACACCTATCAGGGCGGTGTCAGCGACCCGCTGGTCATCCACTGGCCGGCCGGTATCCGGGCGCGGGGCGAGGTCCGCCACCAGTACCACCACGCGGTGGACATCGTGCCGACCATCCTGGAGTGCTGCGGCGTCGAGTTCCCGTCGACGGTGCTGGGCTACGAGCAGACGCCCCTGCCCGGGGTCTCGATGAAGTACAGCTTCGATGCCGCGGACGCCCCGACCACCAAGCAGGTCCAGTACTACGAGATGCTCGGCTCGCGCGGGCTGTGGAGCGACGGCTGGAAGGCGGTCGCCGAGCACGGGCCGATGATCGGCCGCGGCGACTTCGAGAACGACAACTGGCAGCTCTTCCACACCGACGAGGACCGCTCGGAGGCGCACGACCTCGCCGCCACCCACCCCGACAAGGTCCGCGAGCTGGTCGATCTGTGGTACGCCGAAGCCGGCAAGTACGACGTGCTGCCGCTCGACGACCGTACGGTGGCCGAACTGGTCGCCGCCCAGCCCGAGGCACTGGTCCCGCCCGGCGGCACGTATGCCTACTACCCCGGCACGCTGGAGGTCCCCGAGTTCGCAGCGGCGAACACGCGCGGCCGCTCGTTCAAGATCCTGGCCGACGTGGACATCACCGATCCGGACGCGCACGGCGTCATCTTCGCTCAGGGAGCTCGCTTCGGCGGCCACGCGTTGTTCCTCAAGGACCGCCGGCTCTGGTACGTCTACAACTTCATCGGCATCCCCCCGGAGCAGCAATTGATCTCCGCGCGAGAGCTGGAGCCCGGCCGTCAGGTGCTGGGCATGGAGTTCGTCAAGGAGAAGGTGGGCGAACGGCACGAGACGCACGGCGGCGCCAAGCTCTACGTCGGCGACCAGGTGGTGGCGGAGGGACCGCTGCGCACCCAGCCGGGACACTTCGCGATCGCCGGCGAGGGCCTGTCGATCGGGCGCGATTCCGGTGACTCGGTGAGCAAGGAATACACACCGCAGTTCCCGTTCACCGGCGGCCGCATCGTCAAGGTCGAGGTCAACATCGCCGATGACGTCTACATCGACGTCGAGCGAGCCTTCGCCGCCGCGATGGCCCGCGACTGATAGGTTGTCGGCACGCCTACGAGCCCGGAAGGAGGTCGCATCGTGTCCCACGTTTCGCGCCCCTTCCGCGGCCCGGCGTCCCCGCGGATCTGATCCGGGGCGCACGCAGCACGCGCCCTGGAGGTCCCGCCATGAGTTCCGTCGTCTTCCGCCCGCTCGTCGACGGCGAGGAGTCGCTGTTCGACTCCCTGCCCGATCCCCTGCCGCTGCCCCAGATCTCGTACGCCGAGGGTCTGGCCGGCGGAGGCTTCCACCCCTCCCGCACCTGGGTCGCCCTGCGCGACGGCCGGGTGGTGGGCCGGGCCGCGTGGGTGCTGCCGCCCGGCTCCGTGGGCGGTCCCTGGCTCGAGCGTTTCGACCTGATCGACACCCCGCGGGTGGGGGCCTCGCTGCTGTCGGCGGCCCACGAGGCGCTGGGCGGCCCGCGCCCCTATTACGCGGCGTTGCCGGCCGGCTGGCACACGTCCCCGTCGGTCGTCTCGGCGATCGCCCCGGCCCTGGCGGCGGCCGAGTCGGCCGGGCTCGTTCCGCGGGGCGAGCGGCTCCGGCTGCGCTGGACACCCGGCGGTCCGGCCGACCAGCGGGCACCGGATCCGCTCGTGCGGCCGGCTTCGGGGCCGGCCGAGATCGACGGGCTCGTGGACCGGATCGCCACCCCCGACGTGCTGACCGGGAGCGAGACGGCCCGAGCCGTGGCAGGCCTCGACCTGGCCCGCGACCCACGTCCCTGGCTCGCCGGAGAGGCCACCGCCTGGCATGTCGCCCACGACGGGGACGAGCCCCTCGGACTGCTGGGCACGGCGGGGCAGGCGTGCTGGCCCATGCTCGGCTATCTGGGTGTCCGGCCCGGCCCGCGGTCGGCGGCGGCCCGATCCGCGCTGATCGCCGCCGCGCTCGACGTGCTGGTGGCCGGCGGCGCCGAGGAGGTGGTGGCCGACGTCGACGCCGACCGGTCCGATGTGCTGGCCGAGGTGAAACGGGCCGGTTTCCGCCCGGTCCGGGCCCGGCTGACGTTCGAGCCCGCCGGGGCGTAGGGTCGCGGCTCGTGGAGCCTGCAATCACGGCCTGGGTCGAAGGAATCGCGCGGCCCGGCCAGCGCATCATCGAGTCGCGCGCGCTGACCGGCGGATACAGCAACGACAACACGGTCCTCACCATGACCGGTGGCGAGCGTTACGTGCTGCGGCGCTACCTGCGGGGCAACAAGTGCGCCCTGGAGGCGGCGCTGGCCCGGCGGCTGACCGGAGTCGTCCCGGTCCCCGACGTGGTCGCCGCCGACCCGACCGGTGAGGCCGCGGGCGAGCCCGTCCTGCTGTCGGCCTTCGTGCCCGGCGTGCCGGTGAGCGATCTGGACGCGACTGATCTGGCCGGCATCGGCCGGGACGTGGGCGCCACGCTGGCCCGCATCGGCGCCGTGGAGTTCGCGGCCCCCGGATTCTTTGCCGGGGGCCGGCTCGAACCCGACGGCGCCGAGCCGGCCGAGGGCCTGGACCTGTGGGTGGACCGCTGCCTCACCGAGGGCAACGCGGCCGGCCACCTGACCGACGAGGAACAGCAGGCCGTACGCCGCTGGGCCCGCGACGCCGCACCCGAGCTGTCCACCCTCAAGGGCTCCCGCCGCCTGGTCCACTCCGACTACAACCCCAAGAACCTTCTGGCCACCCGTACGCCCGATGGCCGCTGGCGGGTCGCGGCCGTGCTCGACTGGGAGTTCGCCTTCAGCAGCAGCCCCCTGGTCGACATCGGCAACATGCTGCGCTTCCCCCGGCCACCGGCCTTCACCGACGCGTTCCTGGCCGGCTTCCAGGAGGCCGGCGGCGCCCTCCCGCCGAACTGGCGCCGCCTGAGCCAGGCCCTTGACCTGTTCGCCCTGGCCGACTTCCTCACCCGCCCGGTCGACCACCGCTATTTCGGCAAGGCCGTCGACCGGATCCGGGTCATGCTCGGGGAAAGCTGACCAAAGCCTAGGATGGCCGCATGCTGTGGGTGTTCTCGGTGGCGTACTGGGCGTTCATCGGGCTCACCTGCGTGGTGTTCTTCGTCGGAGCGGTCGTCGTCCGGCTGGTGACGGTGCCGTTCGACCGGCGGCGGGTGGTGCTGCACCTGTATTCGTCGGCGTGGGCGTCGTTCTACGTCTACGTCAACCCGCTGTGGCGGTTGCGGGTCCGGGGACGCGATCAGCTGCCGTGGCACGGCGCGGCGGTGCTGGTGGCCAATCACGCGTCGCTGATCGACATCCTGGTGTTGTTCGCGCTGTTCCGGCCGTTCAAGTGGGTGTCGAAGCAGGAGATCTTCCGGGTGCCGCTGATCGGCTGGAACATGCGGCTCAACGACTACGTCCCGCTGGTCCGGGGCAGCGGCGCCTCGGTCCGCCGGATGATGGAGCACTGCGACCGCCTGCTGGCCGCCGGCTCCCCGATCATGATCTTCCCCGAGGGCCGCCGCACCCCCGACGGCTCCTTGCAGCCCTTCAAGGACGGTGCTTTCGAGCTGGCCACCCGCCACCACGTGCCGGTGATTCCGATCGCCGTCCACGGCACCCGGGCGGCCCTGCCCCGCCACGGCCTCATCCTGCGCGACCACATCGACGCCCGGGTACGAGTGCTGCCGGCCCTCGACCCGGCCGACTTCCCCGATGTGGCCACCCTGCGCGACGCGGCCCGCCACTCGATCGCCGAGGCCCTGAAAGACAATTGACGCCCGTCACTACGATGGCGGCCCGTGAGGATCGCGCACTTCTGCGACAGCCACCCGGGCCGGCCGGACGGGGTGGCCCACTCGGCGGCACTGACCGTCTCGTTGTTGCGCGAGGCCGGGCACACGGTCGACTTCTACCATCCGGGACCACTGTGGACCCTGCAGCCGAGCCCGGGATCGGTCCGGTCGCTCACCGTCCCGGGCCGGCAGCTTCGCATCAGCACGCCGTGGCCACAGTGCCGTCCGGCCGACGTCGTCCATGTGCACACCACCGGTCCGCTGGGGATGGCCGGCTTCCGGCTGGCGGCCCGCCGGCAGGTCCCGCTGATCGCCACCTGGCACACCGACCTGCTCGCCTACGCCGACATCTACCCGGAGATCCCGATCGGAGCCGCGTGGTGCGCGCTCCAGCTCCGCCTGGGCTGGTCCCCGAAGGAGTATGCCGAGCTCGCCCACCGGGGCGGCGTCCGCCAACGCCGGCTCGCGCTCCTGGGCCACGGCATGTTCACCCGCATGGCCGCGGCGATAGCTCCCTCGGCCAAGACCGCCGACGGTTTCGCCACGTTCGGCAACGCCGGCCCGGAGATCTGCATACTTCCCACCCCGCTGCCCCCGGCCGATCCACCGCCACCACCCCACAAAAAACCTGCCGCGCGCACCGTTGTGTTGTCGGTCGGGCGGGTGACGGCCGAGAAGAATCCGGAACTGCTTCTGCGCGCCTTCGCTCTGGTTCATGCTGCGAAGCCGGACGCCCGCCTCATCGTGCTCGGGGCGCACCAAGGCCGGGCGCGGCTGGTGCGACGGGTGACCGCGTTGGGGCTGGCCGGGTGCGTCGATGTGCTGCCGCCGGTGCCGCAGCACGAAGTCGCCGCGTTCTATCGCGCCGCCGACGTGCTCGCCTTCGCGTCCACCACCGACACGCAGAGCCTGGTGATCACCGAGGCCGAGGCTCACGGCCTGCCCGTCGTGGTGGCCGACCCGGGACTGGCCCGGCGACCGGGAGACGGCCCGCCCCGGTTCACCTGCGCACCCACGCCGCCCGCGCTGGCCGCGGCCCTGTGCCGGATGCTCGACGACGACGGACTACGGAATGCGGTCATCCGCGACGGCTTGACCGCCACCGCCGGATATCCGCCGTCCGTCTATCTCCGCCGACTCGTCGACCTCTACCACCGGCACGCCGGTCACGACCACCTGTCACGATTCTGCCCGTGAAGCATCACCCCGCCCGATGGGCCGCCGCGGCCGGCTCGGTGGTCGGCGCCGCCCTGGTCTTCCTGCCGATCGACACCTACTTCGACCTCGAGGACTGGGAGCGGGAGCTGCGCCGCACCGGCGTCCCCGCACCGGCCTACGTTTTCGAGCACCCCGTCGACCGCGGCTCCCGGAGCATGCTCCTGCGCTATCAGGCCGAGGGAGTGACCCATCAGGCCGAGATCACCTGCTACGAGGTGTGCCTGCCCGTGGGCGCCACCCCGCGAATCTGGTACAACGCCGCCGATCCGCTGGATTTTGTCACCGATTTCGGCGAGCTCAGCGGTGAGCGTGGTTCGCCACAGGGGCTGCTCGGGCTGGCCGGCCTGCTCCTCTTCGCCGGCAGTGTGTGGCTGGCCTTCGGCTCCGTCGGGTGGACCCACCACGGCCCCCGGCTGGTCGTCCTGATCGACCCGGTGCACAAGTTCGTCGACGGCCGGCCGGCCCGTCGAGCCCGGTCGAGCGCCGCCGCGATCACCCTGCTGGAAACGTTGCGGGGCCGGCACATCGACGAGCTGTGGCTCGATCACGACCTCGACGGCGAGACGGCCTGGCCGGTCGTCGAATGGCTTCAGGAGCAGGCGTACGCGGGAGATCGCCCCGACATCGGGCAGATCGTCATCCCGGCGGGGAAGACGACCGGCCCCGCCCAGGACATGACGCGCGCCCTGCGCGAATGGGCCTACGAGGTGCGGACCGGTCCCAGCGGTCAGGAACTGACCTGAGTGGCTGATCTGCTGGGGCCATGACGATTCTGCACACGCCCACCACGGGCGCCGTCCTCAACCCGTTCGTATTGGTGGACAACGCCGCCGGGCTGATCACCTTTGTGTCCGAGGTGTTCGACGTCAAGGAGACACCCGAGGCGCACAGCGAGATGCCCGACGGCAAGCTGATCCACTCGGAGCTGCGGCTCGGGGCGGTCGACCTGATGATCGTGGATCGGCAGGAGGGCTGGCCGCTGCGGCCCGGGATGCTGCAGGTGTGGGTCGAGGATGTGGCCGCGGTGCTCGACCGCGCGACCGAGCGTGGTGCCACCGTGGTCACTGGGGCGACACCCTTCTACGGCGAGACGACCCTCGGCCGGCTGCTCGATCCGTGGCAGAACCTGTGGTGGCTCTATGCGCCCGCGCCCGGTCAGCCCGATCCCGTGCCGCACTGGGACGACGAGGGCTCGGACACCGTATTCACGACCCTGGACGCGACGCTGCGATCGCTGCGCTGAGCCGGCGGACGGCCTCGTCCATCAGGTCGGGCGGGGCCGCCGCATAGGTCAGCCGCAGATGGGGCGCGGGCGCCTCGGCCGCGAACCAGGGACGTCCCGGGAAGACGACGACTCCCCCGGCCGCTGCCGCGGCGGCCACCGCCACGTCGTCGGCGCCCTCTTCCAGACGTATCCACAGGTGCAGTCCGCCTCGGGGCACGCGCCCGATGTCGAGCGCCAGGTGCCGCCGCAGCGCGGTCAGCAACGCCTCCCGCCGCGCCCGCAACGCCGTCCGCAGTGCGCGGCGATGACGATCCCAGCCGGGCGAGGTGACGAACTCCAGCGCGGCCTGCTGCAGCGGCCCGGCCACAAAGAGCTCGTCGAGCAACCGTACGGCCCGCAAGCGCGCACCGGCCTGCCCGCGCGCGCCGATCGCCGCGATCCGCAGCCCGGGCGCCGCGGATTTGGTCAGCGACCGCAGATAGATCACGTGCCCGTCGGTGTCCTCGGTGGCCAGCGGCCGGGGCGGATCGCCGTCGATGGTCAGATCCCGCGCATAGTCGTCCTCGATCACAAAGGCCCCCGCTTCCCGGACGGCGGTGAGGACCGCGGCCCGGCGCGAGGTGGCCAGCGTGGCGCCGGTCGGGTTGGCATGCAGCGGCTGGCAGTAGAAGAGCCGTGCCCCCGTACGCCCGAAGGCCGCCGCCAGCTGATCGGGCCGCACCCCGTCGGCATCGGCCGGCACCGGCACCACCCGGAGCCCCGCCGCCCGGGCCGCCGCGAGCGCACCGAGGTAGGTCGGCGACTCGACCAGCAGCGTGTCCCCGGGGCCGGCCAGGGCGCGCAGAGCCGAGGAGAGCGCCGCCTGCCCGCCCGCGCAGATCACCATGTCGTCGGCCCGGAGCCCGACGTCGCGCGCGAACCACGCCCGCAGGTCGGCCCGCCCCTCCGCCGGCCCGCGCTGCCAGGCCGCGGGTTGCCGCGCCACCCGGGCCAGGGCGGCACCGAGCGCGGCGGTCGGCTGCAGCTCCGGCTCGAGGTAGCCCCCGGAGAGCGGGATCGCTCCCGGAGGTGGGGTGGCCAGTAACGCTTGCAGCTCGGCCTCGCCCGATCGCCGGGAGCCGAGCGCGACGGTCTGCCACGACAGGTCCGGCGCCCGGTCGGGCGGGGCCGCGCGCGGCGCCACGAAAGTGCCCTGCCCCGGCCGTGTCTCCACGAGCCCTTCGTTGACGAGCGCCCGGATCGCGGCCGCGACCGTCACCGGCGACGCCTGATGACGCGCGGTCAGGACCCGTACGGAAGGAAGCCGCGACCCCGCCGCGGCCGCGCCCACCGACGTCCGCAGATCTTGGATAACACGCGCCGCCGCGTTACCGTCATTCATGAAAGAGCAGAGTAGCGCTACTGAGCCGAACGCGGTAACACGAGGACTGGCGCTGGGCGCGCTCGGCGTGCTGGCGTTCAGCATGTCGCTGCCGGCCACGCGGGTGGCCGTGCAGGAGCTCGACCCGTGGTTCGTGGCGTTCGGCCGGGCGGTCGGGGCCGCCATCCTGGCCCTCGCCTACTTGTGGCTCACCCACCCACCCCGGCCGACCCGTGACCAGTGGCGGCGGTTGTCGATCGTCGCGCTCGGCGTGGTTGTCGGCTTCCCGCTGTTCACGTCGCTGGCCCTCACCACCCAGACGTCCGCCCACGGCGCCGTGGTCATCACCGTGCTGCCCGCCATGACCGCCGTCTTCGCCGTGCTGCGGGCCGGCGAGCGCCCGCCGCCCGCCTTCTGGCTGGCCGGCGGCACGGGGCTGCTGTCCGTCCTGACGTTCGTCGTCCTCACCGGCGCGGCGCGCGGCCGGCTGTCGCTCGCCGACGTGTTCCTGCTGGCCGCGGTCATTCTGTGCGGGCTGGGCTACGCCGAAGGCGGTGCCCTGGCCCGCGAGCTGGGCGGTGCTCGCACCATCGGCTGGGCCCTGCTGCTCTCGCTGCCCGTCACCCTCCCGATCACCGTGGTCACCGCCGCGGCCCACCCCCCGCAGGCCGACGGCCGGTCCTGGGCGGCGTTCACCTACTTGACGGCCGTCTCCATGTTCCTGGGCTTCTTCGCCTGGTATGCCGGCCTCGCGCGGGGCGGCGTGGCCCGAGTCGGCCAGATCCAGCTGGCCCAGCCGGTGCTGACGCTGCTCTGGTCCGCCCTGCTCCTGGGTGAGACCGTCACACCCGCTTCGCTGGCCGCCGCCCTGGTCGTCCTGGCCTGCGTCGTCCTGACCCAGCGCACCCGGCCCGCCCCGGCAGTCACGCCGCACCGGCCTTCCCCACCGGAGAAACAGCCATCGAGCAGCCCGGCCGGCTGACGTCGAGCGCCCCCGGTCGACAGCACCGGTCCCCGATGACCCGGCGTCGTAGTTGCCGACCTCCACCAGGTTGCCGTCCGGGTCGCGCAGATAAACGCTGGTGATCGGGCCGGTAGCGCCGGTGCGGGCGACCGGGCCGAGCTCGACTGGAAGGTTCCAGATCCCCAGCTTCCGGATGAAGGCGGCCAGCGGCACCGCGCTGATCAGGCACAGGTCGGCCGACCCGGGGGCCGGCGTCCGGGCGTGGGGTTGCCACTCGTGGCCGGCCTGATGGAGGTTTGCCGGACGTCAGGCCCTGCCGGCCGTCGCCGAAGACCACCGGTGTCAGGCCGAGGACGGCGGAATACCAGGGTCGCGGTGATGTCACGGACCGTCAGCACGAGATGGTCCAGGCGGGTGATCTCCACCGGGTCCGCGTACTCCAGGGTGCCGCCGGGGTGCGCGATGCCGGCGGCCCCCCGGGACCGCAGGAACTGCTCCACAGGGGCGGTCATGTCACGGCCTCCCGAGACGGGCGATCACGTCGGCCAGCCCTTCGGCGTCCAGCTCGTAGGCGGTCCGGCCCGCGTGCGGGTCGCGGGCGTGCAGCACGTGCAGCAACGGCGACTGCGGGCCGCCGAGCTCGACCAGGGTGGCCGAGGCCCCACGGGCCGCGCGCTCGGTGCCGGCCGGCGCGGTCAGGTCGACCCGGGTGACCACGCCGGGCGTGACCCAGACCGGCACGCCCTCGAGCAGGCCGAACAGCTGCAGGTGGAAGTGGCCGGTCAGGATGAGCCGCACGTCGGTGCCGCGGATGGCGGCGGCCAGGGCTTCCGGGTTGAGCAGGCCCAGCGCGTGCTGCACCTCGACGTCGAGGGCGATCGGCGGATGGTGGAACGCCAGCACCGTGCCGTGCTCGGCCGGCGTGGCCAGCACCGAGCGGAGCCAGGCCAGTTGCTCGTCGTCCAGCCGGCCGTACCCCTTGCCGGGCACCAGCGTGTCGAGAGTGACGATGCGGTGGCCCTTGATCGTGGTCACCGTCGTCACCGGCCCGAGGGCGGCCTCGAACGCCTTGCGCTCGTCGTGGTTGCCGGTGGTGTAGAGCGCCGGGATGTCCCGCTCGGCGGCGAACCCGCCGACCAGGTCGCGGACCGACGCGTACGCCTCGGGGGAACCGTCGTCGGCCAGGTCGCCCGTGACGAGCACGGCGTCGAGCCCGGCCTGCCCCGCGCAGTCGTGCAGGATCTGCCGCAGCGACTCGCGGGGGTCGAAGCCGTCGGCGTTGAGCCCGGACGACCGGATCAGATGGGTGTCCGACAGATGCAGGATCCTCATGCGACGGACGCTAGAGGATCCCGGCAATCGATTATCGGTTGAGCTTGGTGCGCCAGTCGGACGGGACGGCGCCGGAGGGGCCGGGGACGGTCTGGTCGGCCGGGCGGCTGTGCGCGGGCGCCAGCACCGGGCCCGAGCCGGCCTCCTCGGTGGAGAAATCCCAGAACCAGTCCTCGCCCGGCTCGAAGGACTGGATGACCGGGTGACCGGTCTCGCGGAAGTGGGCGGTGGCGTGCTGCGACGGTGAGGTGTCGCAACAGCCGATGTGGCCGCACTGCGCGCAACGCCGCAGGTGGAACCACCAACCGCCGGCGTCGAGGCACTCGACGCAGCCGGTGCCTGAGGGGGGAACGTCGGGCTGGATCGGGTTTTCGCTCGTCACGCCGAAAAACCTACCCCAGCTCCGGGGAGATCAGACCGCATCGTCCGTCACATCGGCGAAGGTGCCGCCGAGCGCGCGCACGGCCTCGTCGGCCGGCACCTGCAGGCCCACGCCGCGTTCGCCCGCCCCGAGGTTGATCGTGCGGCCCTCCGTACGGGAATCCGCGATCACCGGCCAGGCCGTGCTCGCCCCGAACGGGGTGATCGTGCCGCGCTCGTATCCGGTGGCCGCCTTGGCGGTCGCCGCGTCGGGCATCGAGAGCCGGTTGACCCCGAGCAGCGCCCGCAGCTTGGGCCACGAGATCGACCGGTCGCCGGGCACCAGCACGAACACGTAGTCGTCGTCCGCACGCCGCACGACCAGCGTCTTCACCAGGTCACGAACCTCGACGCCCTGCGCCTGCGCGGCCTCGGCGACGCTGCTCACCGGCCCGTGGCGCAGCAGCTTGGACGGCAGGCCCAGTGACGCGGCGGCGGCCTCAGCCGGATTCGTCGACATGTGATCACCGTAGCGCCGGCCGGAACGCGGTCAGGCCACACCCGGTGCGGGTGTGGCCTGGCTTCGCGTGGACTCAGCGGCGGCGGTTGTCGTCGCCGCGGTGGTCGCCGTGGTCGTCGTTGTCGTTGTCGTGGTCGTCGTGGTCACGGCCGCGGCCACGGTCGTCGCGCCAGTCCCGCGACTTCGAGACCTCCAGCTGCCAGTCGCCGCGGTGGCGACCGAACCGGACCAGGTCGCAGTCGTAGTCGTCCCACCGGTCGCGCCACTCGCCCCGCTGTCCGGCGCGCTCGCAGTCGCGCCGGGAGTCGTAGTAGCCCTCCACCCAGTCACGGTCGCGGCGCGGCTGCTCAGCCGTCGTCGTGGCCGCCCGGACCGAAGTGTCTGGTGCGGATGTCGACGCCATGGCCGGACCGGCCCCGAGCGTCGCGCCCGTCATCAGGCTCAGTCCAACGAGTGTCAGAATCCGCGTTGCGGCTTTCATGGTTCACCCTTCCCTCGAGCCGATAAGTTCCCTGCCAATCCATCACGGGGAGACAGCCCGGCATGCGACATTGGCGGCCTTTCGCCCGTTCGGTGGAGGTCAGGTCGGATATGTGTCTCGAATACCGTGGCGCGGCTGACGTGGCGACAGCGGTATGCGCCAGGGGCAGGGGGAATGGAGATGCCCGAGAGCGGATTGTGCCTTCGGGAACCGACAGTTGGAGGAGCCATGACCAAGAACCGCCCCGAGCTCGTGCCCGGACCCGACCACCCCATCACCATCACCATCACGCCGGCCACATCGTGGTCAAGGTGGGCGGCAAGGTGGTGGCCGACACCCGCAACGCGCTGACCTTGCAGGAGTCGACCTACCCGGCCGTGGCGTACATCCCGATGAGCGACGTCGACCAGTCGCTGCTCGAGCGCACGCCGACCTCGACCTACTGCCCCTACAAGGGCGACGCGACGTACTACTCGATCCCGGCCGGCGGCGACCAGGCCGTCGACGCGCTGTGGGTGTACGAGAACCCGCGTGACGCCGTGGCCCAGATCAAGGACCACGTCGCGTTCTACCCCGACCGCGTCGACTCGATCGAGATCACGGCGTAACGAGCCACCTCACGGCCGCCGCTCGGCGAACACCAAGGTTCCGCACAGACTCCGCGGGCACGGTGATCCTCATGCGGAGACGAACCCTGTTGCTCAGCGCGTCGGCGGCCGTGGCCGGTGGGCTCGCGGTGAAGACCGGCGTGGCCTCGGCGAGCGAGCGGACCGTGCTGTCGTCGACGAGCGCCTCGACGCTGGCCCCGCGCGAAGTCACCCCGTACCACCCGAGCGCGAGCCACCCACCGGCCGCCGTCCGGCAGGTCGCCCGGCGCGACTACTCGTTCGCCCGGGACGGCCGGGCGCTGCCGACCCAGGTCTGGGCACCGGTCGGCCCCGGCCCCTACCCGCTCGTGCTCTTCAGCCACGGCCTGCGCTCGCAGCCCGACGACTACGCGAGCCTGCTGGCCCGCTGGGCTCAGGCCGGGTTCGTCGTGGCCGCCCCGCGCTATCCGCACACCGCGCTGGGCACGTCCCAGTACACCGCGTACGACCTGGTCGACCAGCCCGAGGACGCGTCGGAAGTGATCACCCGCATGCTCGAGCGGGACGAGGAGAGCATCGACGCGTCGCGGATCGCCGCGGCCGGGCACTCGGGCGGCGCCATCACCACGTCGGGCCTGTTCAGCGCGCACCGCGACGACCGGCTCAAGGCCGGCATCCTGATCGCCGGCACCGACTTCCTGGGTACGCCGTTCACCGGTCCGGCCGCGGCCATGCTCCTGGTCCACGGTCGCCGGGACACCTCCGTGAAGTACGACGCCGCCCGCACGGTCTACGCGGCGATCCCCTGGTCACGCTCCCTGCTGACGATCACCGACGGCGGCCACCAGATCACCGGCGGCGAGCTCCCGGCCGTCGCCGGCACCACCGCCGCCTTCCTGCGCTGGAGCTTTTACGGCGGCGAACCCGCGCTGGCCGGCCCGGCCGCTCTCGGCGGCGTCGCCACGCTCGAGGACGAGCTCACAGCTGCCGCCGCACCTGCGCGATGAGGGCCGGATCGATCTCGTACGGCGTGTAGAGCGAGATCCGGTCGACCAGCCCGCCGAAGCGCGAGCGCAACCCCGCACCCACGTCGCCGGTCACCGCGAACGTGTCGAGCACCTCGTCGCTGATCAGCGCCGTCATCTCGGCCCAGGCCTGCCGCCGCGACAGGCCGTTGAGCTGGTCGGCCAGCTCACCCCAGCCGTGCAGTTCGAGCACCGGCCGGTAGGCGGGCGTCGAGGCGTAGAACGCGATCTGCCCCTTCACCGCCTGCTCGGCCCGCGACCGCGCGGCCTCGTCGGCGCCCAGCACGACCATGGCCGACAAGCAGACCGTGAAGTCGTCCAGGTCGCCGTCGCGGGCCACGCGCAACGCCGGCCGGGTGCGCTCGGTCAGATAGGCCGCGCTGGTCAGCGGGTGCACGAGCAGCCCGTCGGCGGCTCGTCCGGCCGTCCGGGTCATCCGCTCCCCCACCGCTGCCAGCAGGATCGGCGGATTTCCGTACGGGTTCGGGCCCGGATTGAAGAAGTCGGTCATCAGCGTGTGCCGGTAGAACTCGCCCCGGAACGCCAGCCGCTCCCCGCCCCAGGCTCGCCAGACGGCCCGGATCGCGCCGAGGAACTCCTCCATGCGCGCGGCCGGCTTGCTCCACGGCATCGCGAAACGCCGCTCGATGTGCGGCTGCACCTGCGAGCCGAGCCCCAGCTGGAACCGGCCCTCACTGATCAGCTGAAGGTCGTTGGCCAGCACGGCCACGCTCATCGGGTTGCGGGCGAACGCCACCGCGATGGCCGACTGCAGCGTGATGCGGGAGGTGGCCCGGGCGGCCAGCGCGAGCGCGGGGAACACGTCGTGCTTGGTCTCGGCCGCGCCGAACCCGTCGTACCCGTCCTTCTCGGCGGCCACCGCGGCCGACTCGACGAGCATCGGGGTGGCCGCGACGTCGGCGGCGAAGTCAACCAGCATGGGACAGCTATAGCACCTGCTGCCGGATCCACGTCCGGCACGCCCGGTCGACCGTCCGGAACGGCACGCCGTACGCCTCCCGGGCGGCCTGGTCGTAGTCGTTGTCCTGGATCAGGACCAGCCGGACGAAGGCGAACAGCTTCTCGTCGCCGTACTTGCGGGCCATGCAGTCGGCGGCCAGGTGGCTCAGCCCGTAGAAGGCGTCGCCGGCCCGTGACGGCGCGTCCGGGCCGGGCTGCGCCGGGATCATCGACTTCTGCGGCGCGCCGCCGTTGAGCGCCCACCGCACGCTGTAGCGGCGCAGGGTGCGGTTGGCTCGCAGGGGCGACCAGCCGATGTATTCGGCGATGCCCTCGCTGAGCCAGGTGTCCTCGGCGGCGTCGGCCCGGTAGGCGCCGGAGAGGGTCACGACGTGGCCGAGCTCGTGCTGCAGGGCGACGCGCAGCATGACCGGGTTGTCGTCGAGCTCGGTCATCCGCAGCATGACGTCGATGCCGTACATGTTGAGCGGGATGGCCAGGCCGATCGCCCAGTTGTCGTCCTCGCCGCCGTACCAGCTGCGCCACTGCGCCTCGCCGGCCAGGTAGATGCGGTAGCGCGCCTGCGGCGTGCCGATCAGGGCCGCGAACCGGTCGTCGACCTGGGCCGCCGCCTCGGCGACGGGCAGCACCTCGGCCAGGTGGCGGCGCTGGGCGGGCGCGGCGATCAGGGTCACGCGGGTGCCGCGCAGGGCCACCAGCTCGCCGTTCTCCCAGGGGGCGGGGCGGCGGGGATCATCGCTCGGGCCGGGCGCGACGGCGCTGATCACGTACCGGTCGGCGACCGGGCGCATGGTGAGCCGTTGCTCGATGCGGGGCGGTTGCTGCCACTTGCTCCCGGGCTCGCCGGGGCACATGTCGACGCCGAGGCAATAGGAGATCTCGGTCCGGATGGCCAGCGCGGCCGGGTCACCCTTGACCGGCCGCCCGATGCCCGGCCGGTAGTCGAACCGGGTCGCCTCGAGGGCCCGCAGCGAGCGGAACATGCTGCGGTACCGCTTGCGCAGCGGCGCGTCGACGGCGGCCAGCCAGGCCTGCTCGTCCCCGCTCAGCAGTGCTTGGGACTGCGCCGCGAGGGTGGCCACGGCCTGGTCGTAGGGGGTGACCGGCGCGGGATGACCGCGGGCGGCGATCGCCGAGGGTGCGGCCGGCCGCGAGACGACGACGGCCGCGGTGAGGGTGAGCATCCCCACCGCCAGGAGGGCGAGGTACAGGCTCGTGGCACGGCGCATCGCTCTCCGTTCGGCCGGGGAGGTCCATCGGTCACCACGATGGCATCCACCCCGGTCGAACGGAAGCGTCAGGCCAGGCCGGGAATCGGCATGCTGAGGACCCGTACGGTCCAGCGCCGCGACCCGGCCGTGCCGGCGCACGACCCCTGCACCGCGACGCCGCTCTCGATCCGCAGGCACTTCTCGCTGTTCGTGTTGACCAGCTTGGCCGTCTCGCCCGTCGAGTCCCGCAGCACCCACCGCCGGGCCGGGGTCGCCGCGCACGGCTCGAGCCCCGCGCGGGCCCCCTCGACCCGCGTGCCGCCCGGCATGCTCAGGCACCGCCCGGTCTTGACGCTGAGCAGCTCGAGGGTGCCCGCGACGCCGGCCGGCCGGAACCGCCACCGGTAGGGATCGGTCGGCGCGCACGGCAGCTCGGTCAGCTCCGACGTGAGGCACCACCGGCTGCCCGCGTTGATCACGTGGAAGTCGAGGCCCACGAGGTCGATCGGGGCCGGCGCGGCCTGGGCCGGGACAGCCGGGACGACCACCAGGGCGGCCAGGGCGAGAGCGAGAGCACGGCGCAGCATGCCGGCACTTTACCCGATTTGTCCGCTTCTATCGGCGTAGCAGTTCCCGCAGCGCCTTGACCACCTCGGCCGGCGCCTCCTCGGCCATGAAGTGCCCGGAGGTCACCGGGATGTGCTGCAGGTCCGGCGCCCAGGCCCGCCACAGCGCGGCCGCGTCGAAGCCGAGCATCGAACCCCAGTCCTGCTGGAGAACGGTCACCGGCATGCTCAGGACGTGGCCGGCGGCCCGGTCGGCCCGGTCGTGCTCGACGTCGATGCCGGCCGACGCCCGGTAGTCGGCCACGATCGACGGCACCGCACCCCGGCACGCGTCCAGGTAGGCCGCCCGCACCTCGGCCGGGATGGCCGCCGGGTCCTGGATCCACAGGTCGAGGAAGTGCCCGAAGAACTCGTCGGCCGACGCGGCGATCATGCGCTCGGGCAGCCCCGGCGGCTGGGCCATCAGGTAGAGGTGGAACCCGACCGCGGCCGACACACCGTGCATGACCTCCCACATGTCCAGCGTCGGCAGGACGTCCAGCGACGCCAGGTGGGTGACGTGCTGCGGGTGGTCGAGCCCGGCCCGGATCGCCACCAGGGCGCCCCGATCGTGCCCGGCCAGCGCGAACCGGTCGTACCCGAGCTCGTGGGCCAGCCGCACGACGTCGCGGGCCATGGTCCGCTTGGCGTAGGTGTCCGGCCCGGCCTCGGCCGGCTTGTCGCTGGCGCCGTAACCCCGCAGGTCCGGGGTGATCACGGTGTGGTCCTGGGCGAGGTCGGCCACCACGTGCCGCCACATCAGATGGGTCTGCGGAAACCCGTGCAGCAGCACGATCGGGCTGCCGCTGCCTTCCACCCGCACGAACAGCTCTACATCGTCGTCGACTCGTACTCGTTGCTGGGACATGCTGCGAGTCTGCGGAGCACGGATGAGCAGCGGATGAGTACGGTGTGCGGGTGACGGTCCGCTTCGGGGTGCTGGGCTTCGGAGTGCTGGGCTTCGGAGTGCTCGGCCCGGTGACTGCCTGGGATCCGGCCGGCGAGCCGATCGCGCTGAGGGGCCCGATGCACCGGGCCGTGCTGGCCCGCCTGATCGTCGCCCGCGGCCGCGTCGTCCCGGTCGGTCACCTGGTCGACGATCTCTGGACCGCCCCGCCCGAGGGTGCCGTTTCCGCCGTACGCACGTTCGTCGCGGCCCTGCGCCGCGCGCTCGAGCCCGATCGCCGCCCCCGCACTCCCCCGGCCCTGTTGATCACCGAGGGCCCGGGCTACGCGCTGCGAGCCGCACCCGACACCGTGGACGCCTGGCGTTTCGAGCAGGCGATGGCGACGCCCGCAGCACTCGCCGAGGCCCTGAGCTGGTGGCGCGGCCCGGCCTACGCCGACTTCCCCGAGGCGCCCTGGGCCCGGGCCGAGCGCGCCCGCCTGACCGAGCTGCGGTTGCGGGCGGTCGAACTGCTCGCCGCGTCGCGTGCACCGGCCGAGGCCGTTCCCGACCTCGACGCCCACGTGGCCGAGCACCCGTGGCGCGAGGAGGGGTGGCGGTTGCTGGCCCTGAGCCTCTACCGCACCGGCCGGCAGGGCGACGCGCTGGCCGTGCTGCGCCGGGCCCGCGAGCAGTTGGTCGACCGGCTCGGACTCGACCCCGGTCCGGCTCTGCGCGAGCTGGAGGCGAGCATCCTCCGGCAGGACATCCCGGTGCGTTCCGTCCTGGCCGACGCGGCCGCCGACTACGAACGCAACGTCGGCGCCCGGGCCCGCCTCGACTCCACGGTGGGCCTGCTCCGCGATCTCGCGGTCACCGGGGGCGGCGGCGGCCTGGAGGCAGCCGGACGGCACCGCATGGCGACGATCGCCGCGGCCGAGGAGCTGGGCGACCCGGCCCTGATCGCACGGGTGATCGGCGCCTACGACGTGCCGGCCATCTGGACGCGCTCGGACGACCCGGCCCGCGCGGGGAAGATCGTCGCCGCCGCCCGCCGGGCCCTGCCGTCCGCGCGGGGCGCCGCCCGGGTACGGCTGCTGGCCACGATCGCGCTGGAGACCCGCGGAGCGACGGCCGGCCCGACGCCCGGCGAGGCGGTTGCCGCGGCCCGCGACCTGGACGACCCGCGCCTGCTGGCGTTCGCCCTGAACGGCCTGTTCATGCAGACCTTCCACCGCTGCGGCCTGGCCCCCGAGCGCGACGGGATCGGCGTCGAGCTGATCACGCTCGCGGCCGGGCACAAGCTCCCGACGTACGAGGTCCTGGGCCACCTGATCCGCGTGCAGTCCCGCTCGGCGCTGGCCGACTTCCCCGCCGCCGACACCCATGCCGCGGCCGCCGACCGTCTGGCCGCCGAGCACGAGCTGCCGCTGGCCACGGTCTTCACCGAGTGGTACCGCGCGATGCGCCAGGCCACCCCGTCGGCCTACCGGGCCGCCGCCGACCATCTCGCCGGCACCGGGATGCCCGGCCTGGAGCACGGCTTGCTCGCCCTGGCCCTGCTCAGCCTGGACCGCCCCGATCACACGCTCGGCTACGGCCCCTATACGCCGTGGGCGCAACCGCACGTCCTGCTGGCCGAGGGCCGGACGGAGCAGGCCCGAGACGCCCTGCGTGGTGTCCCGGACCCGCCCGCCGATCTGTTGTCCGAAGCGCTGTGGTGCCTGATCGGCCGGGCCGCGGTGGCTGTCGGTGACCCGGCCGCGGCGGCGCGGACGCTCACGGCGCTCGCTCCGGCGGCCGGCCAGCTCGCCGCGGGCAGCGGCGTCCTCGACGCCGGGCCGATCGACGACCTGCTGGCTACTGTGCGGCGCGCAGCGGCTTGAGGGCCTCGGCCACCTTGGCCAGCTCGTTGAGGGCGTTGGTGGCGGCGGCGGTCATGATCTCGGTGGGCCGCAGCTCGCCCTCCTGGATGAGGCTGTGGACGAACGGGATGTTCACCGACTCGGGGATCATGAAGAGCTTCAGGGCGTACGCGGAGCTCTGCAGCTGCAGGGCGGAACGGGTGCCGGCCGAGACACCGCCGTAGCTGACCACGCTGGCGGCCTTGTAGTTCCACTCGGCGTGCAGGTAGTCGAGAGCGTTCTTGAAGGCGGCACCCAGGCCGTAGTTGTATTCGGGGATCACGAAGACGATGGCGTCGGCCGCGGCGACCTTCTCGCTCCAGCGCTTGGTGTGGTCGTGCTGGTAGTTCTGCAGGCGCGGGTGGTGGGGCTCGTCGAGCAGCGGCAGGTTCTCCTCGGCCAGGTCGGCCACGGACACCTGGAAACCGCCGTGCGCCTTGGCCGCGTCGACGAACCACTCGGCGACCTTCGGGCCGACCCGTCCCGGCCGCGTGCTCCCGACAACCACCAGCAGATTGAGCTCACTCACGACGCGTTTCCCTCTTCCCGTACGGTGTTTACTTGCGTCCGCAACAATATCGGGGCCCAGTTCTTCCGGCCCCGCCGAGTCGGATACATCACATCGCTATGCATCCCTCCGGGACAGTTCCCGCGCAGACGAGGAGTAACCCCGTGCTTCGCCCGGCCGAACTGGCGGGGTGACGCGGGAGCGTGCCCGCGAGCGACCGGCCGGTGGAGCTGGTGCTCGACCTGGGCTGCTTCGACCACTCGGTGGGCGGGCACTGCGAGGGGCTCGTGTACCGGCCGGACGGCGTACCGGTGAAGGCCCTTCACCCGCGCAACGGGTGGGTGCGGCTGACCGGGCCGGGCAGGCCGGCGCGCACCACATGACCGCCGTCGGGCACGCGCACATCGACTCGGCCTGGTTGTGGCCGTTGCGCGAGACCCGCCGCAAAGTGGCCCGCACGCCGGCCAACGTGCTCACGCTGATGGAGACCGACCCCGAGCTCGTGTACGCGATGTCGTCGGCCCAGCAGTACGCCTGGGTGCAAGGGGACCACCCCGAGTTGTTCGAGCGGGTGCGGCAGCGGGTCGCCGAGGGCCGCATCGTGCCGGTGGGCGGCGCGCCGGTGTGGGCCGGCGAGCTCTACCTCGAGTTGCACCGGGGCACGCTCACCTCGCAGATCGCGATGAAGCAGGGCAACCGCCGGGCCGAGGCGCTGCTGCGGTCGGTCGAATATCTGCGGGCCACTTCCGCCGTACGCGATGGGGTGCCCTATCCGTACGACGAGCTCGACGAGGCGTGGCGCACCGTGCTGCTGCACCAGTTCCACGACATCCTGCCCGGGTCGTCGATCTCGTGGGTCCACCGCGAGGCGCGGGAGACGTATGCCCGGCTGGAGAAGCAGTTGCGGGCGCTGGCGCCGACCGGCGGCGAGCCGGGGTGGGAGGTCGTGCGGGACCGGCGCGCGGTGCCGCCGGGTGCGGGCGTGCTGGACAACGGAATCCTGCGCGCCTCGCTCGACGCCGACGGGCACGTGAGCTCGCTGACCGACCTGCGGAACGGGCGCGAGCTCGCCGCGGGGCCGCTCGGCGTGCTGCGGCTCTTCCGGGACGAACCGGTGCGCTGGGATGCCTGAGATGTCGACCGGCACGTGCTGCGGAACCCGGTGGCTCTGGGGTTCGCGGTCGTCGAGACCACTGAGGACGGTGTCTCGGTCGTGCACCGGCATGGGGCGTCGACGTTCCGCACGACGTACGCGATGCTCCCGGACACGCCCCGGCTGGAGATCACCGTCGACGCCGACTGGCAGGAGAGCGAGCATCTGCTCAAGCCCTCGATGCCGGTAGCGGTGCACACCCTGCGAGCGCGGTACGAGACCCAGTACGGCTCGATCGAGCGGCCGGCCCACGACAACACCCTGGCCGACGAGGCGCAGTACGAGGTCTGCTCGCACCGGTGGGTGCACGTGGCCGAGCCGGGGCTCGGGGTCGGGGTGGTCAACGACTCGACGTACGGCTGTGACGTGCGCCGGATCCCCGGGGGCACCGACCTCCGGCCGACGCTGCTGCGGGCGCCGCGCTACCCGGACCGGCGACCGACCGGGGGCGGCACACGTTCCGTTTCGCCGTGGTGGCCGGGGACGACACGGCCACGCGGGCGGCGGCCGACGACCGGTCGGGGGACGTGATCGTCCGGCTGCACGAGACACGGGGTGGCCGCGCCACCGGCGTTCTCCGGGCGGACTTCGCGACGACGGTCACCGAGGTCGATCTGCTGGACCGCGATCCCCGCCCGGCCGGCGACCGGCTGTCGCTCGGCCCGTTCCAGATCACCACCCTGCGACTCACCCGCGAATCATGAAGAATCACCCCATGTATGTCATCAGGGAGCGGTTCTTCTCGATCGGCGACGACTTCGATGTGCTCGACGAGCACGGCACCAAGCTGTTTCACGTCGACGGCAAGGTGCTGAGCGTCCGCAACAAGGTGGTGATCGAGGACCCGGCCGGGCAGGAGGTCGCGACGCTGCACCGGCACCTGGTCGCGATGCGACCCACGTACGAGATCCGGATCGGTGGCGAGAAGGCGGCCGAGGTCCGCAAGAAGCTGTTCACGCCGTTCCGCGAGAAGTTCACCATCGACGTGCCCGGGCCCGACGACCTGGAGATGAAGGGCAACCTGCTCGACCACGAATACGTCATCGAGCGCGGCGGCGAAGAGGTGGCCGCGGTCTCCAAGCGCTGGCTGACCATCCGCGACACCTACGCCGTCCGGGTCGCGGCGGGCATCGAGCCGCTGCTGATCATCGGCAGTGTGCTCGCCCTCGATCTGGCTCTCGACCGGGACAAGAGCGACGACGACAATTGAGCGTCTGGGAGATCCTCGCCCTGCTGGGCGGTGGCCTGACCGCCGGCACGGTCAACGCGATCGCCGGCGGCGGGTCGCTGATCACCTTCCCGCTGCTCGTCGCCCTCGGGCTGCCGGGCGTGGCCGCGAACGTCAGCAACGCGCTCTCGGTCGCCCCCGGCTACGCGGCGAGCGCCGTCGGCAGCCGCCCCGACCTGACCGGCCAGGGCCGCCGCATCCTGACCATCATCCCGACGATCGTGGTCGGTGCCCTGAGCGGCAGCGCGCTGCTGCTGTTCACCCCACGCGGCGTCTTCGACGTGGTCGTGCCGTTCCTGCTGCTGCTCGCGGCCGCGATGATGGCGTTCCAAGGCAGATTGCGCACGCTGGCCGGCCACCCGCGTGACAACTCGCCGCGCAAGGTGACGGTGCTGGTGCAGGTCGCGGTCTTTCTGTGCGGCCTCTACGGCGGCTACTTCAACGCCGCGATGGGCCTGCTGCTGATCGCCGCGCTGGCCCTGGTGCTCGATGAGCCGCTCCGCCGGATAGGCGCCCTGAAGAACGTCTTCTCGGCCGTGGTCGGCGCGACCACAGTCCTGACCTACAGCGTCTTCGGCCCGGTCAACTGGGCGGTGGTCGCCGTCCTGGCCCCAGCCACCGTCATAGGCGGCTTCGCCGGCGCCAAGATAGCCCGCCACCTGCCCTCCGAGGTCCTCCGCTGGACGATCGTGGCCTTCGCGGTGGTGGTCGCCGTCGCGCTGTTCCTGACGTGAGTGCGTCTCAGGACCGCAGCAGCGTGTCCTCGATGACGACCGCGGGAAGAACCTGGATGCGGGCGCGTCCGGACCAGCCGTCGGAGCCGTACTCGACAATGACTTCCGCGCCCGGCCCCGTTCCGGCCACCGTCAGCAGGGTCGCCATCTCGCGGAACAGGTCGCACACGACCCGGCCGTCCCGACGGTGACGGACCCGGACACTGTCATCGGTGACGTCCCAGGTGATCTGGACTTCCTCGACATCGGAGACCGGGAACCGCAACTCCCGCACGAACTCGTCACCCGTCACCTCCTCGGTTTCGGGCAGGACTCCGAGACAAGCCCGCCAAGCCTGGTCAGCGGCCACTTAGAGGTTGGGCACACACGCATCCTAGGCACCTTCCGATCGGCGGCCCGTGCTACCGGCCGCGGTGCGCTCCGGGGGCGGGTCCGCAAACCGGTCAGAGGTAGCCGTTGGCGGTCTTCGGTTGCGCGGAAGGGTCGGAGGCTGGGCGGTCGGCGCCGCGCAACAGCAGCAGTTGTCCATTCTCCTCGTCGGTCGTGGCCAGCCAGAGCGCGCCGGTGGACGGGCAGCGGCCCAGCGCGGAGCCCGGCATCGCTGGGGTCAGGTGCCGTCCGAGGTAGGCGGCGGCGTAGCTTCCGGTCAGAGCCGTCGTCCGCCAGCATCGGCAGTCACCGGCGTCGGACAGGCGGTACCGATCCGAGGCCTGGCGCGCGCGCCGCTCGGTACGCCAGTTGTGCCGGCGGGCCAGGGCGAGCAGTCCGAGACCGGCGCCGGTGAGCAGAACACTCAACGCGGCGAAGACGAGACCGCTGACCGCCGCATACTGCACGGTGCGGGCGATCGCCGCCGGTCGGCCGGCCACTGCTCCGGCGAAGGCGCCGGCGATCGGCACGGAGGCGGTGCAGACGATCGCCGCCACCAGACCGCCGACGAGCATCTGTTCGGTGTCCACCGACCGAGCCGTGGGTCCCTGCCGCCATCGCAGCGCCGCGCGCCAGGCCGCGCTGTCCGCGGCGGAGAAACCCCGCACCCTCGACCTGGCGGCGATGCCTCGCACCACCAGCACCGGCACCAACCCGGCGAGGACGAGAGGCGGCAGGTCGCACCAGACCGCGATGGCCGCCGCCACCGCGAGCAGGGGCACGTGCATCCACCGCAGCGGAGCCGGACGCCGGATCGTGGTGGCCTGCAGCGCGTCAACACCCGGCAAGCGGCTACCGGCGGCCCGCAGCAGCAGCGCGGAACCCGCGTGATCCCCGCGACGTCGCAGGTTCTCGGCGGCCGCGAGGATCGGCCGCGGATTGGTGCGCAGGTCGGGATCCCGTACGAGGAACTCCTCGACCACTGCCCGCAGGGTCGCCCGGGAATCGTCGCGATCCCGCCGAGCCAGAACGCCGGCCAGGAAACGCGCCAGCGTGAACCGCGTGACGACGTGGTGAACCTGCACCAATGCCGTCCACGCCTGATCCGCCGTGCCGTAGTCGCCACGCTGCTCAGCCGCGGCCCCGACGAGATACAGCGGTTCCCACCGGCCCGGCACCATCGCCACGACGGACAACAGCCGGCGGTACGCGTCATCGTCGCCCACCGCCGCTCGGCAGGCAGCCAACAACAGGTACGGCCACGAAGCTCCGGGTTCGGCCGGGAGTTCCACGAAGTGCTGCCGGGCCAGGACCGCCAGAGCCTCCCCCGGCCGGCCCACCATCAACAGAAGCCGGGCCCGATCCAGCTCGGCCTCATCGTCGCGGCTGACTTTCGCGGCGAGTGACAACGCCACCTCGAAGGCGTCCACCTCGTCGGCGGCCGCCACCCACTCCTCGACAAGCGCCGCCGGAACCGCAGTCGAAGGCGGCGTCATCGCGGCTCGGCCATCCACGGCGTCCACGATCGGCCACGCAGCGGCAAAGCTGAGAATCGGCGGCGGAGAACCCCGGATCGCCCCTTCGGCAACGGGTTCCGACCAGCCTCTGTGACCGCACCGGGCCGACTGACACCGGACACCATCAACCGCCCGACCTGGAGCAGACAGTCGCATTGTCGCCGCTAAGCGTGGTGGATCATCTCCAGCGACACCGCCCACAGCCTTTTCGCGGCGTCGGGATCGAGCGCCCACTCCTTGACGCCGTGGCTGTTGGTGAACAGGTCGGCGTCGTCGGGGACCGTGTTGGCCTCGCGACCGTCATCGAGATAGTGGCCGCCGGTGTGGGCGAACTCGGGCGCGACCGCCGCGACCAGAGTGGTGGCGGCGCCCTGCTGCACGGTCTTGTAGGTGAAGGCGCCCGCCGCTTCGGCCGCCGCCAGATAGTCCTTCTGCTGCTGGGTGAAGTCCCGCTGCAGCCCGGTTGCGACGCCTCCGGGGTTGACCGTGTTGGCGACGATGCCGTCGGCGGCCCAGAGGCGGGTCGCCTCGACCGCGAACAGGGAGTTGGCGGTCTTGGACTGGGCGTACGCGGCCTGCGGATCATAAGCGCGTCGCTCGAAGTGGAGGTCGTCGAAGACGACCGGCGACCTCATGTGTGCCGTTGAGCTGACCCCGACGACCCGGGCCCCACCGCGCTCGCGGGCGCCCTTGGCGAGAAAGCCGTGGAGGCCGAGGGTCAGAGCGAAGTGGCCGAGGTGGTTGACCGCGAACTGGTGCTCCCACCCTTCCGGGGTCCGGCGCAGATCACTGAGAATCACGCCGGCATTGTTGATCAGCAGATGCAGCGGCCCGGTCCAGCGCTCGGTGAACGCCGCGATCGAACCCCGGTCGGCGAGGTCGAGGGCCCGCACGTGGAGGTGGTGGTTGCCGGTGGACTCTTGAATGTCCCGGGCCACCCTCGTGCCCGCCTCGACGTCGCGCACGGCCAGGGTGACCTCAGCGCCAGCCCGCGCGAGGGAGCGGGCCGTCTCCACGCCGATTCCCGACGAGGCGCCGGTGACGACGGCCCGCACTCCGGTGAGGTTGACGCCCCGCACTACGTCGTCGGCGGTGCTGGCGGCGTGGAAACCGGTCGTGATCAGTGGTTGAGCGGTCGTCATGATGCCTCCTGAGCAATGGACCAGTCGCCGCCACTATACGCATCATACTTAGATTGTTTAGTTGGTTCAGTGGCCTGCTAGGCTGGCTCCATGAGTGACGCACAGACGGCCGAGGCTTCCGGAGGGCAGCGCGACAGCGCTCGGCGGGAGCACGTCCTGACGGTCGCCCTCGGCACCTTCGCGCGCTTCGGATACCGGAAGACGTCGATGGATGATGTGGCTCGCGCCGCGGACATCTCCCGTCCCGGGCTCTATTTCTTGTTTTCCTCCAAGGAAAATCTGTTCCGGGCCGCCGTCGTCCACGCCCTCGACCGTGACCTCGAGATGGCGGGCCAGGTGCTGAGTGACTTCGAGCGCCCGATCCGCGACCGGCTGATCGAGGCTTTCGACCTGTGGACCGGTCGCTATGTCGGCGCCTTGTCGAGCGAGGTCGCCGTCCTGATCGACACGAATCCCGCCCTGCTGGGCCAGATCGTCACGGCCTACCCCGAGCGCTTCCTCGAGATGCTGACGCACGCTCTGGCCGACGCCCTACCGGCCCGGCCCAGCATGGCGGGCGACATGGCCTGGACACTCAGGAGCACCGCCGCCGGCATCAAGCACGAGGTGGCCACGCGGACAGAATTCGTCGAACGAATGACCATTGCCATCGACTTGTTCCTGCCCGGAGCCGATGTCGGCAAACAGGTCTCCACAGGCACCAGAGCGCCACGATCCTGACAGCGACGCTCACCCGCACATTCCATGCGGCAGGAGTCGTTCAACTGGAGCTGACAGGGCGCCCAGGGTCGAATTCCGTCGGGTGGATAGTCACTCTTGTGAGGAGGACGCCGACTCCACCGTGGTCGATGCGATCGGCCGGGATCGGCATGGAAAGAAGCGATTGTCCGACGTTGCGCGCAGAGGTTACCATCATGTCGACGCCGAGGGATAATTGGGGAACTCTTCGTGGATCTGCTGCAATCCGTGTCATCGGGTCCGCTGGGCCTTTTCGTCGGCGCCATCCTCGGAGTTCTCGTCTCGGTCATGTTCGAGGACACGCTACTGAACGTCAGGAAATACTTCGGCCGCCGATTCCGCCGCATCAAGGCGAAATTCGTCGTCGCGGTGGGACGCGAACAAGAAGAGGCCTCTCCGACTTTCTCCATAGGACACGTCGACACCCCACTCCTCATCGTCGAGGGCGACGGCGAGCAGGTGATAGACGAACAGCGCGTGAGCGTCCGCATCGAACCCCGCTTCGTCGAGGTCCCTGATGAGGTTGCCGCATGGGCGCACGAGATCGGTAAAGAACAGGACCGGCTCGAGGCCGAGGGAAGACAGCGATTCTGGAACGGCAAGAATTATGCCGTCAAAGGGCTCACCATCAGCCGCACCATCGACGAAGAGCGCCCAGAGATCTGTCTGCAACTACAGGAATCGGACTATTTCACCTTCCTGGCCACCAAGGACCACGAACGCCACCTCTCCGATGGCAGCACCTTACGAGGCAAATACATCGGAGACCGAGATTACGAAGACGTTCCGCCCTTCATGTCGTCGAGTTTCGGGACCAATGTGGCCCTGATCTCCGCCGATGATCAGCTGATCGTTGCGCGCCGGAGCAATCATGTGGGCTCGAGACCGGGAGTGTGGAACTCGTCGGCGAACGAGGCGATGTCCCGCGACCTGGACCCCGACGGCCGGAATCCCCCGGACATCTATCGGGTCATGCGGCGCGGCATACGGGAGGAGCTCGGTGTCGATGAGCGGGAATATCTGCTGGAGCTCCTGGCCATATCACTGGACACCGACATGCATCAGTGGGGAGCACTCTTCGTCGGCACCCTTCGCTCGATGAAGGGCAGTGAGGTCATTGCCAAACGAAGCCGCGGCGTAGCCGACAAGTTCGAGAACACGGAACTCAAGCTCATCCCGTTCGATCCGGACTCGGTCTTCCGATTCATCGGCGAGGAGTGGGACCGAAACATGCTGGCTCCCCACACGCCGGCCCTCTGCTATCTCGCCTTGGTCAACAAATTCGGCCGGCGCCAGGTCGAGAGAAAAGCGGAACGCGCTCTGAGGTCAGGCCGGCCACGACAGGTTTGACCCGTTGCCCGGACATCGGCACGAGCGGATGCCTGCGCACCAGGCCACGAAGGTCATTCCGGCCGAATGCTGGAATACTGGCGTCGGGCTTCGATCAGGACGGCGGTCAACTCCCGGGCGCGCGGCCCGTCGGCCTTGAGCGCGGCCTTGACGTGGTCACCGGCGTTGCTGACGGCGAACTGGAGCGCAGGCAACCGTTGTCGTCGCCCGGCACGATTGCCTTTGGTCTTCGAGCGCGTAGCGGCAAAGCGGATCGCAGCGTTGAGCGGGAAAGGGGCATGTATTCGGTGTGCGGAAGGGTTGGCTGTCGAGGTGGCGATGTTGCGTACGGTCGAATTTTGGCCGCAGACCGGCTTTGTGGACGCGCCGTGGATTGAGGATCCGGACGAGGACGCGTTCGTGCGCAGCGCTCGGGGAATCGGCGAGTTGTACAGCGAGGGCGTACGCCCGACGCGGGTCCAGGCGCGACACTCCCAGCTGCGGCTGCACTGTTTCGACCACGAACCCGGACGCACCGACGTCGAGGTGATCGTGTTCACCGAGCCTGCCGAAGGATTCGAGATGGCCGGGGTATACCTGCCCGACGGGGTGGCAGCGCTGCCGGCGCCGGCCCGGGCGGCCCTGGTGCTGGACGTGATGCACGCCGCTGCGCTGCGAATGGCTCAAGCCCGGGGATGGGACCCCGAAGCGCTCGAGGCCGCCCGCGCCCACGTCGTTGCCCACGATCTGCGGTTCCGGTGGGTCGGACCGGCGAAGACGTCACCGGGACGTAAATATCTCGCCCGCCCGGTCTTCACCATCACCGACGACGGTTGGGGTCGAGGCGTCGTGGAGATCCGGCGGGTCGCGGACGACACGTTGGTCGCCTGCTCGGCCGAGATGGTCACCGCCGGAGCCGCATCCGTCTTCCGCCGGGCCGCTGCCACGCTGCGCTGGCACGGCAGCACGACAGTGCAGATCGATCCTGACGAGGGACCGTGTGTCACCGCGGTCGTGCCCCTGCCCGTGGTGAATGTCCGTGGTGAAGGCGCCAACTCCCCGGAGTCGGTGCCGCGGATCGTCGTGGTGGGCGGGGCGACCGACGACGCCGTGCCCGACGTCTACGACACGGCACTGCATCTTCTCCTCGATGAGCTGAGCGAGCCGCAGTGGCTCACCTGGTGGTCCGCGGCGTCGGACGATGTCCTTGAGGTCTGGTACGACCTCGTGGTGGAGCATCCGGCACGGATCTCGGCCCGGCGCGGCGGCAACAAGCTACGGGTACGGATAGAACGTCCCTGCGCCGACATCCTCGCGGCTCCCGACCACGTCGCTCTGGCCTACACCGACGTTCAGGACATGCTCGCCACGATTCGCCGACGCGCGAACCTCGGCACTCATCCCGAGCTGCCCGACCTCGAACAACTGAAGGTGGCGACCGCGGGCCAGATCGCTCAACGCGCTGCTCTCGTAAGCCGGATGACGAAGCTGGTGGACCGCCTGGCCGACCGGTTGCCGGCCTGGCTCGTCATGTCGTTCCGAGCCGACCTCGATGAAGGAAGGCCCGCCGACACGATGTCGGTGCTGCGAGTTCAGCTCTCGCATCTCGACATCGAGCTGACCGACGCGGAACGAGCCGAGTTCGAAGCCCTGAGCGCGACCCAGCGTTAGCCGCGACAGCGCCAGATGCTGACGTTCATGACGGGCCACCTGATGAGGACGTGCGTCACCATGGTGGAACACTGATCGTCATGCCGAAGCGCGGACGCCCGCAGCGGACCCTTCTCGACCTCATTGTTGAAGCGCTGCAGCGCCGGCGCAGACGGCGCGACCAGCAGCAGCGTAAGCAGTACCGGCGACTGCATCCGCACGACCTGCCGGGAAACTCTGGCCGAGCGGGTGACAACCGTCCGGTGTGGGACCGCCCGAACACCCGCCGACTCGGGGACAGCCCCGAGTAGGTCTTCCGCGCTACCCCTCGCCGGATTGATCGACACTGCTGAGGTGACTCGATGGCCGGGTAGATTGACCGGATTCGGTCCTTCGGGGCGCGTCTCGAGCTGGTGGACGGCGACTTCGAGGTGGCCCGCGAACGGGCGGCGGCCATCGCGCGTCAGCGCGGCGTCCGGTTGGTCGAGGACAGCCTTGACATCGAGACCTGCGAGGGTGCGGCGACCATCGGCCTGGAGTTGGCCGGCGCTCTGGCCGCCGGCGACGTCGTCCTGATCGCCCTCGGCGGCGGTGCCCTGGCCACCGGAGTCGGCCATGTCCTGAAAGCCCTGGCACCCGGGGTCGAGGTGGTCTGCGTGCAACCGCTCGGCGCACCGGCCTTGACGCTGTCCTGGCGCGCGCGCAGGGTCGTCACCACCGACTCGGTGGACACCATCGCCGACGGCGTGGCCGGCCGGTATCCCATCCCCGCGGTGCTGGACGACCTTCTCCAGGTGGCCGACGACGCGGTCCTCGTGCGTGAGGCATCGATCGTCACGGGGATGCGGCTGCTGCTGGAGTATGCCGGTCTGGTCGTCGAACCGTCGGCCGCTCTCGGCATCGCCGCCGTCCTCGAAGACCCGGACCGCTTCGCCGGCCGCCACGTGGTCACGATCATCTGTGGAGGCAACGTCGACCTGGACGTCTACCACCGTTGGGTCACCCCCTGACAGACCCCGGCTCAATCCATCCGGCACGGGGCTGCTTCACACCGAGTGACGTCCCAGCCCCCGGCGTCATGAGCGGGCAGCGAGCCGAAGGCTGAGGGCGCGTCGCGCTGAGTGAGATGCGCGAACAGTTCCCGGCGATCGAAGGGGTGGCTCGCGGAAATGGTGATGCCCGTCAAGCGTGGCGCAGCGGGCGGAAGAAGGCCCGCAAGTCGTCCACCAGCAGGTCGGGCACCTCGAGGGCCGGGAAATGCCCACCCCGGTCGTGTTCGGCCCAGTAACGGATGTCGGGGTAGCGGCGCTCGGCCCACCGGCGGGACGGGTGGGGGACCTCGGCCGGGAAGAGGGACGCGCCGACCGGGACCCGCACCGGGTCGGCGGTGGCTCCGGTGATCCAGCCCGACACCGTCGAGATGCTTTCGGCGTAGAGCCGGGCCGACGACGCCGCGGTGCCGGTCAGCCAATAGAGCGTGACCTGGTCGAGGATCTGGTCGTGGGTCAGCGGAGTATCGGCCCAGGCCAGCAGCTTCTCCCCCAGCCACGCGCACAGCCCGGCCGGCGAGTCCAGCAACGCGTACCCGATGGTCTGCGGCGCCGTGCGGTGCACCTCCGAGTAGGCCGACGACGTTCGCCCGCGTTCGCGCATCCGGGCCAGGGCCTCGCCTTCGGCGGCGGTGAGTTCGGCGTCCGGGTCCGGTCCGGCCAGCGGCGGTACGAGGTGCAGGCCCGCCACATGCGAGGCGTCGAGCACACCGAGCATGCTGGAGACGCTGGTCCCCCAGTCGCTGCCGGCCGCGCCGTACCGCTGGTAGCCCAGGCCGGCCATCAGCTGCGCCCAGGCGGCGGCGATGCGCTCGACTCCCCAGCCCGGCTCGGTGGGCCGGCCGCTGAACCCGTACCCGGGAAGGGACGGGATCACCACGTCGAACGCGTCCTCGGCGGAGCCACCGTGGCCGACCGGGTCGGTCAGCGGGCCGGCCAGCCCGACCAGCTCGAGCACCGAGCCGGGCCATCCGTGGGTCAGGATCAGCGGCAGGGCGCCCGGTTCGCGCGAGCGGGCGTGCAGCACATGGACTTTCACCCCGTCCAGCTCGACGAGGTACTGCGGGTAGGCGTTCAACCGGTCCTCGGCCGCCCGCCAGCGGTAGTCCGTCGCCCAGTGGCGGCACAGCTCGGCCACCACCTCGAGCGGGATGCCCTGGGTCGCCGGGGCCGGTTCGGGCCAGCGGGTGCGGGCGAGCCGGGCGCGCAGGTCGGCCAGGTCAGCTTCCCCCACGTACGCCTGGAAGGGTTCGAACCGCAGCGACATGCGCGCAGGCTACCGGGTACGGAAAGGGTGGGGGTTTATCGTGTGGCCTGTCCGCAATGAGGGGTGACGGGAGCGGAATGGATGACGAGCGGTGGATGAGCCGTGCGGTGGAGCTGGCTCATCGGTCGCCGCGTTCGTCGACGGCGTTCGCGGTGGGGGCCGTGATCGTGGACGGGCACGGCACCGAGCTCGCCCGCGGCTGGTCGCGTGATGTCGACCCGCTGGTCCACGCCGAGGAGTCGGCGCTGCTCCGGGCGGGTGACGACCTCGGCGGCACGACTCTCTACAGCAGCCTCGAACCGTGCTCGAAACGCTCCAGCCGGCCCGCCGCCACCTGCACCAACCTGATCATCGCGGCCGGCATCCCGCGCGTGGTGATCGCCTGGCGCGAGCCCGATCTGTTCGTGACGTGCGAGGGCGTGGCCCTGCTGACCGCCGCCGGCGTCCAGGTGGTCGAGTTGCCCGCCTTCGCGGAACGGGCCCGGGCCGCGAACACCCACCTGCTCTGACCCTCAGTCCGGTCGCCGCAGGGCCTGGAACCGCCGGTCCGTCACTATCCACCGGGACTCGCGGCCGTCGAGCGCCCGCCTGACCAGGCCGGCGTCCTCGAACCAGGCCGGCCTGGTGAACCACAGGGCACCGTCGCCGGTCCTGGGCCAGAGACCGAGGCGCCTCAGCATCCGATCGGCGGCGTCGAAAGTGTCCTCGGTCGGCACCACATAGGCCTCGCCACCGGAGTCCTCGCAGCAGCTCCGGGTGTCGCAGACCGCCCACAGCACGGCGAACAGCCCGGCCAGTCCCCGATCGACGCAGGCCCCTTTCCCGTACGCCCGGACGTGCACCTGCCGATGGCCGACCGCCAGGAGCCCGCCGTTGACCCGGCGGCACTCGGCACACAGCGGATGGGGACCGAGGAAGTTCATGGATCAACCGTGACATCGATCCGCAACGCTGCCCGGGTCGCCGTGGCGGACCCGGGCAGCGGGGTGACGCGGACTACTGGAAGAGCTTGGCCGCGGTGATCGCGGTCTGGATGATGCCGTAGCCCAGCAGGACGGCCACCAGCAGCCAGGACAGGACGAGACGGGCGCTCATGCCGCGACCTCCTTCGCACGCGTGGCCGGCTCGTGGTAACGCTCCGGGACCGGCCGGATCAACAGGTTGGCCACGAAGCCGATGACCAGGATGCCGACCATGGTGAACAGGGCCGGCTGGTAGGCCGAGCTGGTCAGCGTGCCCGGCTTGCCCTGGGCGTCCAGGAAGCCGTTGATGATCAGCGGCCCGGCCACTCCGGCGGCCGACCAGGCGGTCAGCAGACGGCCGTGGATGGCGCCCACCTGGAACGTTCCGAAAAGATCGCGCAGGTAGGCCGGGACGGTCGCGAAACCACCGCCGTAGAACGACAGGATGACCCCGGCCAGCAGGACGAACAGCGCCGTGGCGGCGTCGCCGACCGTGGCCAGCAACAGGTAGAGGATGACGCCGCCGCCCAGGTAGACCATGTAGATGGGCTTGCGGCCGATCAGGTCGGAGGTGGTCGACCAGGCGAACCGGCCGGCCATGTTGAACAGCGACAGCACGCCGACGAAACCACCGGCCGCCGCGACGCTGACGCTGGAGATCCCCTCCGTACGGAAGAAGTCCTGGATCATCGGGCTGGCCTGCTCGAGGATGCCGATGCCGGCGGTCACGTTGCAGAACAGCACGATCCAGAGCAGCCAGAAGGCGCGGGTGCGGATGGCGTTGGCGGCCGAGACACTGGCCGTGGTGACCAGCGGCTTCGCCTTGACCGAGGCCGGGTCCCAGCCGTCGGGCTTCCAGTCGTCGGCCGGCACCCGCATGTTGGCCACGCCGAACATCATGATCAAGAAGTAGGCGATGCCGAGCGTCAGGAACAGCGCGACCAGCGAGCTGCCCGAGGCGACCGAGGTGGCCACGTTGGGGTCGTAGCTGTCGTCGTAGAACGAGAGCAGTTGCCGCGAGGCCGGGCTGGCGATCAGCGCGCCGCCGCCGAAGCCCATGATGGCCAGACCGGTGGCCAGGCCGGGCCGGTCGGGGAACCACTTGATCAGCGTCGACACCGGCGAGATGTAGCCGATGCCGAGACCGATGCCGCCGACCACGCCGTAGCCGAGGTAGACCAGCCACAGCTGCTTGGTGCTGATGCCGAGCGCGCTGATCAGGAAGCCGGCCGCCCAGAAGCAGGCCGACACGAACATCGCCTTGCGCGGGCCGTTGCGCTCGACCCAGGTGCCGCCGACCGCCGCCGACAGACCCAGCATCACGATCGCGATGCTGAAGATGATGCCGATGGAGGTTTGGCTGGCGTCGAAGTGTGAGACGAAGGAGTTCTTGTAGACGCTCGTCGCGTAGACCTGGCCGATGCAGAGGTGCACCGACAGGGCCGCGGGCGGGATCAGCCAGCGGCTGAAGCCGGGCGGCGCCACGGAATGTGCGCGGTCGAGCCTGGTGAGCAGGGACAAGGTGGCGCCTCCCAACCCCGGTGGAGGGTATCGATCTTCATGATCGACCCTCCGGCCCGGGGCGGCAACCGGAGACTCAGCGCCGGGTGTTGGCGACGATCGCGTCGATGATCGTGGGCCAGAGCGGCTGCGGCAGATCGTGCCCCATCCCGGGGATGACCAGCAGCTCGGCGCCGGGGACGGCGGCCGCCGTGGCCCGTCCGCCGCTCACGTTGATCAGCGGGTCGTCCTCGCCGTGGATGACCAGCGTGGGCACGGTGACCGAGGCCAGCGCGGCTGTCCGGTCGGGCGAGGCGACGATCGCCGCGTACTGCCGGCGGACGCCGGCCGGGCCGTAGCTGCGCTCGAATTTCGCGGTGGCCCGCCGCTGCACCTCGGCCTCGGCCGTGGGATAGCCGGGCGAGCCGATGACCCGGGATGTGGCGATCGACCCGGCGATGATCTCCTCGCGGGTCGTGGCGGGCGGCCGCATCAGGGCGGCCGCGGCCTCCGGCGTCGCCTGGCCGACCGCCCGGTCGCCGGTCATCGACATGATCGAGCAGAGGCTGGCCACCAGGTCGGGGTGGTCGATCGTCAACTGCTGGGCGACCATGCCGCCCATCGAGACACCGACCACGTGCACCGGCTCGAGAGCGAGCTCCTTGATCAAGGCCGCGGTGTCGGCGGCCAGATCGCTGAGCAGGTAGGGCGCCGTGGCCAGGTCACCGCCGAAGATCGCGGCCAGGTCGGGCGGGGGCAGGTCGTCGAACGCCGTGGACAGTCCCGCGTCGCGGTTGTCGAAGCGCACGACGTGGAAGCCGTGCCCGGCCAGCTCGTCGACGAAGCCCGCCGGCCAGTCGATGAGCTGTGCACCCAGACCCATGATGAGCAGCAGGTCCGGGTCGTCCGGGCTCCCCGCCGTCTCATACCGCAGATCGATCCCGTTGGCCCGCACGTCCGGCACGTGATTCCCCTTCCCCAGCGCGTTCTCGATCAGCATGCCGCATCGCCCCGGAACGGCCATCGGCGGAACCACCAGTTTCAGCGCTCGCTTATATAAGGGTCAGCTGATACCGTACGTCTCGTGCACGCGTTCGATGTACTCGGAGATCCCGTCCGGCGCCGGATCCTGGAGTTGCTCGCCGAGGGTGAGCAGAGCTCCGGGGCCGTCACCGACGTGATCCGGGCCGAGTTCGGGATCTCGCAGCCGGCGGTCTCCCAGCACCTGCGGGTGCTGCGCGACAACGGCTTCGCGACCGTGCGCCCGCAGGGAGCCCGCCGCCTCTACGCGGTCGACGACACCGCGCTGCGCGAGGCCGACGCCTGGCTCGCGCGGTTTCGGCGGTTCTGGGCTCCACGCCTGGCCGCCATGGAGACCGAGGTGGCTCGGGGCAAACGGCAGCGACGACTCAATTCACCAGAAGGGGAACGCCATGCTTGACGTCGATACCCAGATCAGCACCGTGCGCCGCCAGCAGGGCCGCCGCACGCTCGAGGCGGGCGAGGCGCGCGTCCAGACGATCAGCCAGGTCTACGACACCGGCATCGAGGACCTGTGGGATGTGGTGACCAACCCCGAGCGCATCGCCCGCTGGTTCCTGCCGGTCGAGGGCGAGCTCAAGGAGGGCGGCCGCTACCAGCTGATCGGCAACGCGGGCGGCACGATCAACCGGTGCGACCCGCCCAGCGGATACTCCGCCACCTGGGAGTTCGCCGACCAGGTGAGCTGGATCGAGGTGCGCCTGACCCCCGAGGGCGACAGCACCCGCTTCGAGCTGGAGCACGTCGCCCACGTCGCCGACGAGTGGTGGGACCAGTTCGGCCCCGGCGCCACCGGGGTGGGCTGGGACGGCGCCCTCTACGGCCTGGCCAACCACCTGGCCGACCCGTCGACCGCCCCCGACCCGGCATCGATGGCCACCTGGCACGAGACCCCGGAGGGCAAGTCCTTCTACCGCCAGGCCAGCGACGCCTGGGTCCAGGCCTCGATCGCCGACGGCACCGACCCCGAGGCGGCCCGGGCCGCGGGTGAGCGCACGTTCGGCTTCTACACCGGCCAGGCGGCCTGAGCGTCCGCCCGGCCGAGCACGATCCGGCCAGGCAGCCTGAGCGTCCGCCCGGCCGAGCACGATCCGGTCGGGCCGGAGCGGAACGACGGCGGTGCGCCCGGCTCCGGGCGCACCGCGTACTGCTCCTCGCGCTGATGCCGTCTCTTTCCGACATCGCCGGGCGGTGCAAGGCATGTCGACCTCGCATACTGCACGCGCTCGATACTGGAAGGCATGACACTGCTCAACGCCCGGGCCGGCCACTGGACCTCGGAGACCACCGGAGTGACGGTGATCCTGCCGCCGCCCGGCACGGTCGCCTCGGGCGAGATCCGTGGCGGTGCCCCGGCCAGCCGCGAGTTCGCCCTGCTGGAGCCCACCCGCCTGGTCGACCGGGTGGACGCGGTGGTGCTGTCCGGCGGTTCCGCCTTCGGCCTGGCCGCCGGCGACGGCGTGATGCAGCTGCTGCGCGCGCACGGGATCGGGCTGCCCACCCCGGCCGGGCCGGTCCCGATCGTGGTCGGCCTGTCGCTGTTCGACGCCTCGGTGGCGGCGCTCGTCCGGCCCGATTTCGCCGAGGGAGGCCGCCTGGCCGCTCAGGCCGCCTTGGACGGCGTGCCCTTCACCACTGGTCCGGTCGGGGCCGGCACCGGCGCCGCCACCGGCAAGTGGCGGGAACGCCTGGACCCCGGCGGCCTGGGCCTGGCGCAGGCGTCAGCCGGCGAAGCGACGGTGGTGGCACTGGCCGCGGTGAACGCCTGGGGCGACGTCATCGGCCCGGACGGCCGCCCGCTGATCGCCCCCGGCGAGATTCCGCCCGCGCCCGCCGCTCCCCCGTTCCCCACCGCCAACACGACGATCGCCGTGGTGCTGACCGACGCCAAGCTGGACAAGGTGGGCTGCAACTGGCTGGCCCAGAGTGCCCACACCGGTTTCGCCCGGGCCCTGAACCCGGCCCACACCCGCTACGACGGCGACGCCGTGGTCGCCCTGGCCACCGGCGAGCTGAGCACGCCGGTGGACCTGGAGCACTTGCGAGCTGTCACCGCGGAAACCATGACCGCGGCGATCCGTGCCTCATCCCCGGCCCCCGGCTCCGGGCCCACCCCTCTGTCGCGATAGACCGGCCGGTGAACGACAGCCCGTACTGGGCCGGCTCGATGACCTACGTCGCCTCGGCGGCCGGCGGGACAGCCGCCCTCAAGGGGTCCCGCGGTGGCGGGCCGCTGCGGGGGCTGCGGTCGTCAGACGTTCGACCTCGGTGATGACTTTCCACAGGATGGGCGGGGCGGTGGCACCCTGCACGGTGGAGACCGCCTTGTGGTGACCGCCGCGGTAGGTGACGGTGACTCGGTAGAAGTAGCGGTCGCAGCAAGAGTTCTTGGGCTGGTAGGCGGGGCGCAGTCGCTTGAACTCGGGGCTTGCCGTCATTCGCAGCACCCGTTGGCTGCCGGCGGTCGAGCGGTCGACCGCGAACAGATCCTGTCTTCCCGCGAAACCACCCGAGCGTTCCAGCGTGACCGCGAGGGCCGGCACCGGCGCGGCGGCGACCACCGGCGCGGTGGCGACGGCCGGCACCGGCGCGGTGGCGACGGCCGGCACCGGCGGGGCGGCGGCGGCCGGCTGCGGCGCGGCGGCCGCGGAAATGGCGTAGGTGGAGGCAGCGACCACGCAGGTCGCGGCCGACGCCAGCATGTTCTTTCGTTGCACTGGGTGTTCCCCCGCGTCGGCGCTGGTTGTTGTCGTCACTCACCCACAACAACGCCATGGCGATCGCCGAAGACACGCACGACCACTACTGGTGGATCAAGGCCGGCAGCACGAACACCATCGTGGCCGACCAGGTGATGTGGGTCAGGATGGGCGCCATGATGCCGCCGGAGGCGCGGCGTTGCAGGGCCAGGATCAGGCCGAGCAGGAACGCGGCGAAGACCAGCATGGGTTTGCCGGTCGCGACCGTGGCGGCGGCGTAGACGACGGTGGAGATGAGCACGGCGTGGCGCCGGCCGATCGCCGCGAACAGGGCGCCGCGGAAGAAGACCTCCTCGGCCACGCCGTTGAGCAGCGTGACCGCCACGATCGGCACGATGGCGCCGTAGCGGGCGTGGGCCAGGACGCTGTTGACCTGCTCGCGCAGCGGCGGCAGCTCGCGGACGACCAGCGAGCGGGCCACGAAGACGGCGCCCAGCACGAGCCCGGTGACGATCGGGGTGACGATCGGGCGCCGCAGCTTGTCGCGGAACGAGATGCGGCCCAGGTGCAGCGGCCCGGACAGCAGCGCCCCGCCGACCCAGGTCAGCGCGACCAGCACGGTCAGCAGATAGAAGATGTCGTCGCCGGGGCGTACGGCCAGCGAGAACCCGAGCAGGACGGCGCCGGCCACCAGGGTGATCGCGACGACGACGCGGCGCCGGTGGAACTCCCGGTCGGGCTGGTGGTGGTCGCGTTCGACCTGGTCGATCAGCGAGGGACCCACGGCCCGTCGGGCGCGGGCCAGCCAGGCCGGGGTGTTGGTCACCGACTCCCCTTACCCCGGATGCCGCCCGGGATCCCGTAGCTTGGGCAGTCGGGATCGAGGAGAAGAGGCGGCCATGCGGCGCACGGGCCAGATCGTGCTGGGCGTGCTGCTCTTGTTCACCGGCACGGCCCATCTGACTTTCGCCCGTACGGATTTCCAGGCCCAAGTGCCGTCCTGGCTGCCGATCGACGAGAACGTCGTGGTGATCGCGTCCGGTGTGGTCGAGCTGTGCCTCGCGGTGGCCCTGCTGGTCACCTGGAGGCAACCCGCCCGCGGCATCGCCGGCGCCGTCGTGGCCGCCTTCTTCGTCGCCGTCCTGCCCGGCAACATCGCCCAGCTCACCGAGCACCGGGACGCGTTCGGTCTCGACACCGACGCCGCCCGCGCGATCCGGTTGCTCTTCCAGCCGCTCCTCGTCGTCTGGGCGCTGGCCACGACCGACGCCGTCGCCACCCTGCGTTCCCTACGCCGGCGACGCGCCTGAGATCAGACGTCGCAGGCCGGCGACGCGCCTGAGATCATGCGTCGCAGGCCGGCGACGCGCGTGCGATCAGACGTCGCAGGCCGGCGACGCGGTTGAGATCAGGCGTCGCAGGGCGGCTCGGGCGGGCGGGGCCCAGGTGGGCTTGCCGCCGGGGCGGCCGTGGACGCCGTTGTCGCCGATGATGAGGCCACTCAGAGCGCGCGCCATCGCCCAGCCCCGGGCCCGCCGCCGGGTGGCGGCGTCCACGGTCGGCTGGTAGGCGGCGTAGAAATCGTCGACGGCACCGTCCGGCAGCAGGACCCAGGCGGCGGAGAGGTCGTAGGCCGGGTCACCCGCGCAGAGGTCGCCGAAGTCGATCACGCCGCTCAGGGTGCCGTCGGTGGTCAGGACGTTGGCCGGGTGCAGGTCGGCGTGGATCCAGAGCGGCGGGCCGGTCCACGGTGGCGCCGTGACCGCGTCGTGCCAGACCGCGCGTACGGCGTCCGGGTCAGCGATCAGGCCGCGCTCAGTCGTGCGGGCCACCCCCGCCGCGAACTGGCCGGCCCGGTCGGCCAAGGGACCGCCACGATCGCGGCCCGCGGGCGCCCCGGCCGGAGCAGGCTGGTGAAGAGCGGTCAGGAAGGCGGCCAACGATTCCGCCGCGTCCTTGCCCCGCGTCACGGGGGCCTGGTCGGCCGGGGTGCCCGGGAGCCAGGTGGTGATGAGCCAGGGCCGCGGGAACCGGGCGGACGGCTGACCGATGCGCTGCGGGACGGGCACCGGCAGCGGGAGGCCCGGGGCGTGCGCGGGCAGCCAGGCGTACTCCTTGAGCAGCGCCTCGTCGTTGTCGCCGACCACCCAGGGAAGCCGCACGGCCAGGTCGTCGCCCAGGCGCCACAGTTGGTTGGACCAGCCGAGCGCACCCAGCCGGATCGGCCGGTCGGCCAGGTCGGGGTGCTGGTCACGCACCAGCTCCCGGACCAGCTCGGCGGTGATCTCGACCTCGACGTGCGTCATGCGGCGCAACGCTAGTCCCCGCGCGCCATCCCTTCGCTCGCCACGATACCTTCGTTGCGAAGATATGGTCGCGTCGATACAGTGGCCGCATGAAGACGCCGCTCCAGGAGCCGACGTTCCTGATCCTGACTGCTCTGGCCAGGGCACCGCTGCATGGCTACGGTCTGATCCTCGAGGTGAGCGAGCTGTCGCAGGGTCGCCTGTCGCTCCGGCCGGGCACGCTCTACGGCTCCCTCGACCGGCTCGCCGACGACGGGCTGGTGACGGTGGACCACACGGAGATCGTCGACGGCCGGGCCCGGAAGTATTACCGGCTCACCGATCGGGGCACCGCGTTGCTGCGGGCCGAGACGGAGCGCATGCGCCGGGCCGTCGAGGCGGCCACCACCCGCCTGGCGCGCCGTCCGGTGACCGGGCCTTCCGGTGCGAAGCTCGCCGGTGGTGCCGCATGACCGACGTGCTGCGTGAGCGCTACACCAAGCTTCTGCGGTGGTACCCAGCTGCCGACCGCGCCGGCCGCGGTGCCGAGATCATCGACACATACGTGGATCTCGCCGCGCCCGGGCAGCGCCGGCCACGGCCCGGTGACGCCGTCGATCTGATGGTCGGCGGGCTGCGCCGGCACCTGCGAGCCCGCCATGCTCTCGGCCTCGCCGACGCGCTGCCTCCGGCCGGCACCCTCGCTCTGATGACGGCGACCGTGCTGGCCGGGATCTGGCTGATCACCACCGAGGTTCATGCCGACCAGGACTACTTCGGTCCGCAGAGGGTGGGACCGTTCCACACGATCGGTGTCTTCGCCTGGGTCGCTTGGCTGCTCACGCCGGTGGCCGCGCTGGCCGGGCTCGGGCGATGGGCGGTCGCCGCCGCGACCACCGTGACGGCGGGGGTCGCCGTGGCGGTGTCGGTGGTCCCTCCCCCGGAGCTGACCGCGTTTCACCCGCCCCTGTTCCTGCTCGTGCCGCAGATCGGGCTCGGCCTCCTCGCCCTGGCCGCGGACAACCGCCGCGGTCTGCGGGACACCGCCGTCGTCCTCGCTCCGGCCGTCACGGCGGCCGCGCCGGCGGCGCTGGTCGCGGCCGAGCACCATATCGGGCGCGAGGCGCTCTCCGTCGCGGTGCTGATCCTGATCATCTCGGTGATCGTCATGGGCGTGTTCTTCACCGCGCAGCGCGATCGGCGCGCCTGGTGGCCGGCGGTGTTGTTCGTCGGGCCGGTGCTGCTGCTCGGCATGGGACTCGACCTCAGCCCACGCTTGTCGTTCCTCAGCCGGCAGGTCGTCGTCGCCTGGACCCTGCTGTCGCTGATCGCGGCCGTCGCCGCACTGGTCACCGCAGTCCACCTGCGGGCCAAGCAAGCCCAGCGTCGGGCGGCACTGCGCAGTCAGCACCTGCACCGGCTCGCCGAGCAGGCCACCGCCCACGGAGACAGCATGTGCCTGAGCCGGTTGCTGGATCGCCCCGACGCCGGCGACCGGCCAGGCTAGGAGATGCGGCCCCGTCCCTTCAGTCTGTGGATCGTCGCGTCCACCGAGCGAAATTCACCCAGAGCCACTACTGCCTGCTTGACTCTGCGTCCATCGGCAGGAGCCCCGTAGGTCAGGGTGACCGACGGGCTCGCAGGCGGATGATCACCGTGCCGCCCCTGCACAGCACTAGAACGAAGCCGACGCCTGCGAGGACCTACGGCAGCTTCTTGCGCTTCTCGTCGGGCTGGGTATCCAGAGTTGCCCGAGCCCATCGACTCCTGCTTCGTCGCGTAAGGCGGTAGCGAGGAGTGGTACGTCGGCTGCGGCTGACGGACACCCGAGCCAGGGCGCGGCCCGCTGCTGAGGCGGCTGGCCTGGGATCTGCGGCCAGAGCGACGGCTGCTGCTACCGGTCAGGCGGTGAAGGGGTGCAGGCTCCGGTGCCGCAGCCGTTCTGAGCTCGGGACCGCGCTAGGCGATGCGGCGCAGGGTTCGGCGGCCGGCCAGGATGGCGGCGCCGGCCAGGAGGGCGGTGGCGGCCACGGCGGTCAGGAGCAGGGTGAGCGGGCGGGGCCAGGCGGCCAAGGGCAGGGCGGGTGGGTCGAGGCCGGCCAGGGGCAGCGCCCAGCCGGTCAGCCACCAGCCCAGGACGGAGACGCCCATGCCGGCCACCACCGCGGCCACGACCAGCACCGGATAGGTCCACAGGGTCGCCTGGCGCAGGGCCGAGCGGGTCAGGCCCTGGCTCCGCAGGGCGGAGAGGTCCTCGACCCGGCGGTCGCGGTCGACGGCGGCCGCGAGGACCAGCGCGCCCGCGGCCAGGGCGGTGGCCAGGGCGGCGACGATCACATAGAACCACAGGGCGACCGCGGGGCCTTGGGTGTCGAGCCGGGCCCGCACGTCGGCCGCGGTGACGTCGGCCGTCACGGTGACGCCGTGGGAGGTCAGGCGGTCGATCACGTCGCCGGGGGCCCGGTCGTTCAGCCAGACCATCGCGTTGCTGCTGGCCGCGCCGTCGGTGGCCACGCGGTCGGCGTAGTCGAGGTCGGTCAGCACCGCCGGGGAGCCGGCGCCGGGCACGGCGGGGATGGCCACCCGTACGGTCACCGGGGTCGCCCGGGCGTCCAGGCCCGCCACCGACGGCGGGTCCGGGAGGCCGGCCACCGCCACCGGCAACGGGTACGGCGCCGACGCCGGCTGCACGAACATGCCGGACGGCAACCCGTTGAGTGACGTCACCTCGATCTCGAGGCCGTCGGGGGACGCGCCGATCCGGCCGCCCTCCGACGCCCGCCACGGCGCCGGGTCGTTGAGGACGTCCGACGGGACGCCGTTGATGCTGTGCACGACCAGGACGCCGGCCACGTCCAGCGTGCCCTGGCCGCCGACTATCCGCAGCGAGTTGAGGGTGCAGCCCCGGGCGCAGCCTGACGTGCTCTGCTCGTACGTGTGCCGGCCGTTGCGCAGCACGCCGAGCTCGGCCATCTCGTCGTTCCCGCCGTCGCGGGGTGACAGCACCGCGGTCACCGCCACCGCCTTGCCCGCCGGGAACCGCGCCGAGATGTCGAACGTGACCTCGGCCCCGTCCACGTCGACCGGTGGCGCGGCCCCGGGGTGCAGCTGCCGGGCGACGTCCCCGGCCGACGGGCCGGTCGACGGCCAGGCCGCCACCGCGGCCAGCCGGGTGGTGTCGACGCCGACCACCGTGGGAGCACCGGGATCGGCCGGGAACCGCACCGCGGCCATCGCGAACGAGCCTTGTGGGTCGGCCGCGCGGACCGCGGCCAGCAGGTTCTGCCGGCCGGTGGGGGCCAGCTCCAGCACCCGGGTGGCGCCGGTGCCGAGGACGGCCTCGGCGCCCCGGCCGCGGGCGGCCACGTCGACCGCCGCGGCCGCGTAGCCGATCACCGCCACCGCCGCGGTGAGCAGCGCGAACAGCCGTACCGCGCCGGGGCGGCGGGACAGCTGCAGGCCGGCCAGCGCGACCCCCAGCCGGCCGCGCCGCAGGGCCCGGCGGGCCAGCACCGTGACGAGCGGGATCAGCAGCCGCGCGGCGACCAGCGAGCCGGCCACCAGCACGAGCGCCGCCGCGGCGGTCCCCACTCCGCGCAGCGACGAGGACAGCTGCACGACGGCCACCACGGCCAGGACGACCACGACCAGTTCGACGGCGATCGCCCGTGCGCTGTTGGGCACCGACGGTGCCCGGCGCAGCAGTTCGGCGACCGGGGTGGCCACCTGACGCCGCTCGGCCAGCAACGCGGTCAGCACCGCCGCCGCGGCCGCGACCGGCGCCCAGCGCAGCGAGTCGAGACCCGGGTCGGCTCCGACGCCGGGGAAGCGGTAGGCGGCGAACCCGTTGACCAGCAGCTGCCCGGCCAGGCAGCCGGCCAGCGCGCCGAGCAGGATCGCCACCACGTTCTCGCCGGTGGCCAGCCACCAGCGCTGGCCCCAGCGGGCGCCGCGCAGCGCCACGACGGCGAGCTCGGGCCGGCGGCCCTCGGTGCCGTAGCCGACCGCCAGGAAGATGGTCAGGCAGGCCAGCAGCACCAGCGCCACGGCCAGCACCGGCACGATCCGGTGCCCGGCGGCGCGGCCCGAGTCGATCCGCGCCAGCAGGCCGGGCAACTCGCTGCGCAACTCGACGCCGCCGCCGAGCGAGGTCACCCCGGTCTGCACGGCGGCCAGGCCGGAGCGTACGGCGGGAAGTTTGTCGACGGCCAGCGCGCCCGCCGTCGGGAACGCGTCAAGTCCGGCGTCGACACCGCCGTGGTCCATCGCGTCCACCGTGGCGCTGGTGACGAAAGTGGGCTGCTCGGCCCCGGCCGGCAGGTCGGCGGAGCGCGGGAAGAAGCCGCGGGATCCCCAGTAGACGTCGTCGGGGTCGGGCACCTGATAGAGGCCGGTGACCAGGAACCGCTTGGGCGTGCCGTTGGACGCGTAGAACGACGGCTCGCCGCGCGGCACGATGCGGACCGCGAAGGACAGCTGGACGGAGTCGCCCGGAGCGAGCTTCAGGCGCCGGGCGGTCGCCTCGGGCAGGACGATGTCGGACTCGCCGACCAGGCACCGGCCCGCCACCATCGTCAGGTAGGCGCACACGTCCTGCCGATAGGCGAAGCGGGTGGCGTACGCGATCGAGGGCTCGAGGCCGATGGTGGAGTACTCGGCCGAATACACGTATCGGTAACCGGGCAGGCCGAGCAGCAGGTCTCCGCTGCGCTCCAGGTCGGGGCCGGTCGGGTCGGCGCCCGCCTGCTCCTTGCGGGGGTCGGACTGGTAGGCGCGGATGTCCAGGGACAGCTCGCGCGGGGTGGCCGTCTCGACCTGACCGGCGGCCACGGCCCGGTCGGCCGCGCGCAGATAGGCCGGAGCGGCCACGGCGGCGGTGACGCCGAAGAGCGCCAGCAGGGCCACGGTGAGCGCCTGCCCGCGGCGGGCCCACACCATGGCCAGCACCAGGCCGATCACGAGAGCTCCCCGCTCAGGCGCCGGGCCGACAGCCACGTCGTCAGGCCGAGCACGACCAGGACGACCGCGGCGGCGACGGCCAGGGCCGGCGGCCCCAGCGCGCCCGGGGGCGGGATGACGCCCCAGCCGTCCGGGAACGGCGGCGCGGTGACCCCGGCGATCGGCCGGGCGATCAGGGCGGCGGCCAGCCCGCCGAGCAGGCCGGCCAGCGCCACCGAGCCCGCTCCGGCGTACGCGGTGGTCAGCGCGACCGAGCGGGGCAGGCCCTGGTGGCGCAGCGCGCGCAGATATTCGAGCTGTGGCTCGCGATCGACGGCGGCCGCCACCGCCAGCAGGGCCGCCGCGATCAGGGCGGCGATGGCCGCGCCGAACAGGCCGAACGGGGCGGTCACGACGGAGCTGTCGGCGGCCAGCTCGGCCACCCGGGCGGTGGCGGTGCGGTCGTCGAGCACCGGCAGGCCGATCGCGTCGACGACCGGGGCGGGCGCGTCGCGGGTCAGCCACACCTGCAGGGTGCCGCCCTGGTCGCTGTCGCCGGCGATACGGCGCGAGGCGTCCAGGTCGGTCAGCACGGCGCCGGCGCCGATCACCGGCAGCACCTGGGCGACGGCCGCGACGCGTACGGGGGTGGCCGCGTCACCGAAGCGGCCCAGCGCCGCGTCCTCGAAGTCCCAGTTGGCCGGCGGCGGCCCGGACAGCACGACCGGCAGGGGCAGCGGCGAGTCGATCACCGCCACCTTGGTGCCGCCGGCCGGGGCGGTGTTCAGGGTGAGGCCGCCGGGACCGGTGGCGATGCGGACGGCCGCGGTGCTGAAGTCGCCGCGCCAGTGGTCGACGTCGCCGAGCCCGGCCGCGTCGAGCACCGAGCCGGACGGGTTCTGCTGGGTGAGCGAGCGGATGGTGACCGAGCCGGCGTCCGAGCCCTCGGGGGTGAACAGCTCCCACCCGACCAGCCGGCAGCCGGGCGCGACGGCACAGGCGGGCACGGCGGCCGAGACCGACTGCGCGCCCCGGCGGATGCCCTTGAACTCCACCCGGATGCCCTCGCCGGTGCCCTCGTGCTGCAGGATCGCGCCGAGCAGAGTGGTGGTGCGCCGCTGACTGGTCACCGCCACGGTCACCCGGTTGCCGGTGACGAGCGGGAGCAGCGCCGGCGCCCGCGACGACAACGCGTCGATCGGGCCGTATTCGGGACGCCAGGTCGCCACCGCGGCGAGACGGCTGCTGTCCACGGCCAGCACCGGCGGGCTGCCGCCCCGGTCGACGACGACGGCCATCGCGTAGCGGCCGGCCGGATCGGCCCGGCGCACGGCCGAGAGCAGCTCGGTGCGCGACGCCGCCGAGACGGTCAGCACCCGGGCCGCGCCCAGCTCGACGTCGGCCCGCTCGGCCCGCTCGGTGCGGCCCGCCGCGAAGCCGCCCAGGGTCAGCGCCATCAGCGCCACCGCCACGACCACCAGGGCGAACACCCGGTCGGTGCCGGGCTGGCGAGAGACCCGTACGGCGGTCAGCCCGAGCCGCACCCGGCCGGCGCGCAGCGCCACCGCGCCCACCCGGTCGGCCACCCGGCGCAGCACCCGGGCCAGCAACAGGCCGACGGCCAGCGCGACCAGCGCGGGCGCCACGATGCCGAGCCCGCTGCCGCCGGCCCGGGTCTGATAGACCGCACCGGCGGCCAGCGCGATCAGGGCCAGGTCGACGACGCCGGACCGCCAGTCACGCCGGGCCGACGGCACCCGCCGCAGCAGGGCCGCGACCGGGGCGCGCTGCTGCAGCGCGTCGACCGCGAGCAGGACGAGCAACGCGACGCCGAGCAGGACGACGACCAGACCGGCGGACAGCAGCAGGGCGGTCCACAGCTCGACCCGGACCGGAAGGCCGCGACCCAGCGGCCAGGCGATCAGGAAGCCGGCCACCCAGCCCACCAGGCCGCCACCGGCCAGCGGCAGCAGGTGCTGCCCGCCGGCCAGGCGCAGGATGCCGCGGGCGGTGCTGCCGCGCAGCTTGAGCAGTCCGGCGTCGGCGCGCCGCTCCCGGCCGGTGTAGCGACCGGCCAGGCCGACGGCGAACCAGGCGAGGACGGCGACCAGCCCCAGCGCGACGGCCACGCCCCGGGCCACGGCGATGCGCTCCGCGCGCACCCGGTCGACCAGCTTGCCGGTGGGGGCGATCAGCTCGAGCTGCTGCCCGGCGAAGCGGGGGGCGGCGTGGTTGACGAGCCCGTTCAGGTCGTACGCCCCGTCGCCGCGCAGCAACGGCAGCGGGACCTCGACGTCCCAGGCGTGGATCCGCCGGGTCACCGCCGGATCGCGGAAGGTGTCGAGCGAGGTGAACAGCGGATCGAGCGAGCCCTGGGCCCTAAACAGCTTGTCGCTCCAATAGGGACCGCCCGGATCGGCGGGCTGATAGACGGCGGCCACGCGGAACGTCAGCGGGGGCAGTGACGTGGCGGCCCGCACCCGGAACGTGTCGCCGGGCCCGAGTTTCAGGCGGTTCGCGCTGTCAGCGCTGATCGCGGCCTCGTCGGCGGCCGCCGGGCAGGTGCCGGTGAGCCGGACGTGCTCGCAGAACCCGTCGCGGTAGGCGATCGGCATGCCGGTCGACGCCCCGCCTTTTCCCGGGTAGAGATAGGTGCCGCCGGCCACCGCGCCGAGCACGGGGGTGGCGCCGGGAACGGGCAGCAGGCCGCGGGCGGTCGCCCCGAAGGCGTCGAGGGCGCCGCGCGGGTCGTCCGTGCTCTCGCCGGCCTGGCGGGCCAGGATGACGCGTTCCTCGACCGGTGCCGAGGTCACCTCGTTGCCGGCCGAGCGGGACGACACGGTCAGTCCGTACCACGCCGCGCAGCTGCCGGCCGTCGCCAGCAGCGCCGCGAGCACGGCGACGAGCAGCGCCGGGCCGGCGCGCCGGCGGACAGCGCCCAAGGCGATGTAGTACATCCGTTCCCGTTCCCCCGTTTGTTCAGTACCCGGACACTCTCGTACCGCCGGTCGCTTTTGCCAAGCGTCGATTAGGTTGAGGTCCATGAGCGTACGTTTCGGGGTGTTCGTGCCCCAGGGCTGGAAGATGGACCTGGTCGAGATCGCCGACCCGGTCGAGCAGTACGAGGCGATGACCCAGGTCGCGCGGGTGGCCGACGCCGGCCCGTGGGATGCCGTCTGGCTCTACGACCACTTCCACACCGTGCCCGAGCCCACCGACAACTCGGTCTTCGAGTGCTGGACGGCCACCTCGACGCTGGCCCGCGACACCAGCCGGGTGCGGATCGGCCAGATGGTCGGCTGCAACGGCTACCGCCAGCCCTCCCTCTACGCCAAGATCGCGTCGACCGTCGACGTGGCCTCGAACGGCCGGCTCATCGCCGGGCTCGGCGCCGGCTGGTACGAGCACGAGTGGAAGGCGTACGGCTACGAGTGGAAGGACGTGCCGCAGCGGATGGGCGAGTTCCGCGAGGCCGTCGAGATCATCCATCGGATGTGGACCGAGGACCGCCCGGTCTTCCAGGGCAAGCACTACTCGATCGACGCCCCGATCAACCAGCCGCGGCGGCGCCCGCAGTTCTGGCTGGGCGGAGGCGGCGAGAAGGTGACGCTCAAGCTGGTCGCGCAGTACGCCGACGGCTGCAACGTCGGCGGCGGCAACCCCGAGGTGGTCGCGCACAAGCTGGCCGTGCTCCGCGAGCACTGTGACCGGCTGGGACGTGACTTCGACGCCATCACCAAGTCGACGACGATCGAGATCGACCTCGCCGAGTCCACGGCCGACACGATCGCCCGGGTCCAGCAGGTCGTCGACGCGGGAGCCGACTACGTCATCTTCTACATCCCGCGGGTCGCCTACGACCACGCTCCCCTGCACCGCCTGGCCGAGGAGCTCGTCCCGCAGTTCCGCTGACGGTCACCCGGGGTTGGGCGTCTGCTTGGTCAGCAGGCGGCGGTTGTCGTCGCCCGAGGTGATGGCGAGCGCCCACCCCTTCACCGACGACACCAGCTTGGCCGAGGTGATAGTCGTGCCTTGGGTCGTGCTGGGGCAGGGCTGGCCGGCCGCGGGCGGCACTGTGGTGCCCGAGATGCCGAAGCGGGGGCCGGTCAGCCAGAACCCGGCCACTTTGCCCGCGTAGCCCGCGGCTCCGCGCGCGTTGTTCTGCACGGTCGCGTCACGCAGCTCGTAGCGCCCGAACTCGCGGTAGTGCACCACCGGGAACGCCTTCTTGCCGCAGGCGACCGTGTAGGTGTCGTTGGTCCAGAAGTCGTGGTCGAAGACCAGCCCGGACGCCTTCGCCGCGAGCGTCGCGTCCGTCCAGCCGAAGGCCTTGAGCACGTCGCCCCGGCCGACGTAGCCCTTCATCGTCCGGGGGTCGTAGGTCACCGCCGCGGAGGCCGGGGCGGCGGCCCCGACGACGGCGGCGAGGGCCGCGCCGGCGGTGGCGAGACGGAGAAGTGCGTTCATCTGGGACTCCTGGGCTGCGGGTATCAACCGGAACTAACGATCATGGTCAGTCGGGGATGCGGGCCTGCCGGTCGGTGATGGCGTGCAGGAAGGCGTGGTAGCCGCCGGCGGTCCGCAGCAGGCTCATCTCGACCGGCAGCTCGGCGCCGTACCGGTTGCGGGCGACCAGTTCGACCCGCTCGCCGACCAGGGTCGAGACGCCGCCGGTGTGCATGCGGGCGATCCCGGCCGCGTGCGCGGCCACGAAACGCTCGGGAATGATCAGATCGGCCACCGGGCGCCCGACGGCCTCGGTCGCGCGGTGGCCGAACATGCGCTCGGCCGCCTTGTTCCAGCCGGTCACCACGCCGTAGGCGTCGACCGACATGTGCGCGTCAGGCGCGTTCTCGAGCATGTCGTGCAGCCGGAGGACAGTGGCCGTCAGCTCGTGCTCACGGGCCCGCAGGTCGATCTCGGTTCCGGCCGCGGCGGCCAGGTCCTCGATCAGCAGCAGCTCGCGCGGTTCCCAGTCGCGGGGCCGGTCGTCGACCACGCCGAACGTGCCCAGCGGGTAGCCGTCGTGGCTGCGGACCGGGAAGCCCGCGTACGCGACAAGGCCGGCGGGGTACCCGGCCACCCGCTCGTCACAGCGGGCGTCGCAGACCAGCAACGGTGCGTCGGTGTCCACCACGACCGGGCAGGGCGTGCGCTCGGGGACCGGGCCGGACTGCCCGGCGAGCACCCGCCGATCGGCTCCGACCAGGGACACGAGGGCCGAGGAGGTCCGCAGCTGGTGGGCGGCGGCCCGGGCCAGGCGGTCGAGAGACGGGTACGGCGTCCCGCCGAGCATCCCGGTGTCGCGCAGGCGCCGCAGGCGGACGGCGTCGCTCAGCCGGCCGTCCGCACCGGTCACGCCCGCTGTCGGCCCCACTCTCTCCGCTTCGGCCGAGCCCGCCCGGGACTGAGCCGGAAAACGGAAGACGTCGTTCAACCCTCTTGTCAGCTACGGAATCAGTGGGAGGATGGCTGCCAAACAATGGAGATCCTGCGTCTGGAGATCGCGTGACCGCCAAGAAAGTGCTGCACAACTTCATCGGTGGCGCCCCGGCCGCGCCCGCCGAGGGACGCTACGAGGACCTGCTCGACCCGGCCACCGGCGAGGTGTTCGCCTCCGCCCCGGTTTCCGGCAAGCCCGACGTCGACAAGGCGATGGCGGCGGCCTCCACGGCGTTCGAGAGCTGGCGCAACACCACGCCCAGCGAGCGGCAGCAGGCCCTGCTGAAGTTCGCCGACGCGGTCGAGGCGCGGGCCGGCGAGCTGGTCAAGGCGGAATCGCAGAACACCGGCAAGCCGCTGGGCCTGACCGCCAGTGAGGAGCTGCCGCCGGCGATCGACCAGATCCGGTTCTTCGCGGGGGCCGCCCGGCTGCTCGAGGGCCGCTCGGCCGGTCAATACATGCAGGGCTTCGAGAGCTATGTGCGGCGCGAGCCGATCGGCGTGTGCGCGCAGGTCACGCCGTGGAACTACCCGCTCATGATGGCGGTCTGGAAGATCGCACCGGCCCTCGCGGCCGGCAACACGGTGGTCCTCAAGCCGTCCGACACCACCCCGGTCACCACGGTCATGCTGGCCGAGATCGCGGCCGAGTTCCTGCCCGCCGGTGTGTTCAACGTGGTCGTCGGCGACCGGGACACCGGCCGGGCCCTGGTCACCCACAAGACCCCGCAGATGGTGTCGATCACCGGCTCGGTCCGGGCGGGCATGGAGGTGGCCTCGGCCGCCTCGGCCGACCTCAAGCGCACCCACCTCGAGCTGGGCGGCAAGGCGCCGGTGGTGGTCTTCGACGACGCCGACATCGCCGCCGCGGCCGCCTCGATCGCCGAGGCCGGCTACTTCAACGCGGGCCAGGACTGCACCGCCGCCACCCGGGTGCTGGCCTCGCCGCGGGTCTACTCCGACTTCGTGGCCGCGCTGAGCGAGGCGGCCCGGGGCACCAAGACCGGCGCGGCCGACGACGAGGACGTGCTCTACGGCCCGCTCAACAGTGCCGGCCAGCTCGACAAGGTGTCCGGCTTCGTCGACCGCCTGCCCGACCACGCGTCGCTCGACGCCGGTGGCGCGCGGGTCGGCGACCGGGGCTACTTCTACTCCCCCACGGTCGTCTCGGGCCTGCGCCAGACCGACGAGCTGATCCAGGACGAGGTGTTCGGCCCGGTCATCACGGTCCAGCAGTTCACCGACGAGGACGAGGCAGTCGCCTGGGCCAACGGCGTCGAGTACGGTCTGGCCTCCTCGGTCTGGACCAAGGATCACGGCCGCGCCATGCGGATGACGCAGCGCCTCGACTTCGGCTGCGTGTGGGTCAACTGCCACATCCCGCTGGTGGCCGAGATGCCGCACGGCGGTTTCAAGCACTCCGGCCACGGCAAGGACCTCTCCGTCTACGGCCTGGAGGACTACACCCGGCTCAAGCACGTGATGCACGCTCTGTAGACGGCGTCGCTCCGCGCCGCGTGGCAATCGCCTGGTAACCGGTGAGATGGCCCGCGATTTCCCGCCGTCAGCAAACCCCGCTGCCGTCGGAAAATCGAGGCCCATCTCACCGGCGGCGATTGCCGGTCATCGCTGTTCACAGGCGCACGCGGCCCGACACCTCAGCGCTCCTGGAGTTCCCAGGGGCTTCCGTACGCCGTGAGCAGCTCGAGGAACGGCACGGGGTCGAAGGCCTCGGGCCCCAGAACCCCCGCGCCCGACCAGACGCCGGTCGCCAGCAGTTCGAGCGCGACGACCGGGTTCACCGCGGTCTGCCAGACCACGGCCTGGGCGCCGTACTCGCGCATCGACCATTCGTTGTCGACCAGGTGATACAGGTAGACCTCGCGCGGCTCGCCGTCCTGGCCGGTGCCCTTCACCCACGTACCCGCGCAGGTCTTGCCGGTCATCCGGTCGCCCAGCGTGGCCGGGTCGGGCAGCACCGCCGCCACGACGTCCCGGGGCGACACCTCCGTGCCTTTCACGGTCACCGGCGACGTCTTGTCCAGGCCCAGCTTGCGCAGCGTCTTCAGGACGTCGATGAACTCGGTGCCCAGGCCGTACTTGAAGGTGACCTTGCCGGCGTCGACCCAGCGCGGGATCAGCAGCACCTCCTCGTGCTCGACGTGCACGCACTCGACCGGCCCGATGCCGCCCGGGAAGTCGAACACCTCGGGCTCGGCGAACGGCTCGGTCGTGTACCAGCCGCGGTCCTTCTCGTAGATGACCGGCGGGTTGAGACACTCCTCGATGGTCGTCCACACCGAGAACGACGGCGCGAAGTCGTAACCCTCGACAACCAGGTTCGCCCCGTCCCGGACGCCGATCTCGTCGATCCGGTCGAACAGGTGCTCGGCGGCGTACTTGGCGAAGATGTCGGACAGCCCCGGCTCCACCCCGATGCCGACCAGGGCCAGCCGGTTGTCGGCCGCCCACTCGCCGGCCACCGCGAACTGCTCGTCGCCCAGCTTCACGCCGGTCTGCCGGAAGGGGTCGGTGGGGTGCGGGTGGGACAGCGACATCGCCATGTCGAGGTAGTGGGCGCCGGCCGCGGCCGCGCCCTCGAAGACCGGCATGACGAAGCGCGGGTCGACCGCGTTGAAGACGTGGGTGATGCCGTGCTCACGACAGAGCTCGGTCACGTTGTCCTGGTTCGTCGCGTCGATCTTGGCGGCGACGAACCGGGCGTCGCCGGTCGCCGCCACGGCTTTGTCCGCCCGCCCGAGGTCGTAGTCGGCGACGACGAACAGATCGAAGAAGGTGCGGCGGGCCGCGATGACGGCGGCGGCCGATCCGACACCGCCCGCTCCGACGGCGAGGATGCGCATGAGGACCGTACCTTTCGGGCATTTGAGACGCTCGATAACTGAAACCGTGCGTGCAGAGCGTCGACGCCACGGAAAAGCTTGTCAAGAGCGATCAACTCTGCGATAAACGCATCTACGCGGCGCGATGGGGGTCGCCGCCCGCAGAACGGATTCCCTTGATCAGCGCGAACCGGACGAGTGATTCCATTGCCGTCCATCAGCGTGAAAGGCAGAATCGCGGCGTGACGGCGGACCTGGCACTGGACGACATCAACAAGCAGATCATCGAGCACCTGCAGCGCGACGGGCGGATGTCCTACGCGACGCTGGCCAAGACCATCGGGCTCTCCGAGGCGGCGGTGCGCCAGCGCGTGCAGCGCCTGCTCGACGGCGGCCTGATGCAGATCGTGGCGGTGACCGACCCGCTCACGCTCGGCTTCGCCCGGCAGGCGATGGTCGGCCTCAAGGTGAACGGCGACCTGCGCGCCATCGCCGACGAGATCGCCCAGATCCCCGAGGTCGACTACGTGGTCATCTGCGCCGGCGGCTTCGACCTGCTGGTCGAGCTGGTCTGCACCGACGACGAGCACCTGCTCGACCTGCTCAACGAGAAGGTCCGGGTGATCAAGGGCGTGCTCGCCTGCGAGACCTTCATGTACCTGAAGCTGGCGAAGCAGACCTACGCGTGGGGAACTCGATGATCCCGTCCTTCTGGCTGAGCACCCTCGACCCGGTCACGCCGCGGCCACCGCTTCCCGGTGACCGGTCGTACGACGTGGCGATCGCCGGGGGCGGCTACACCGGATTGTGGACGGCGTATTACCTCTCCCAGGTCGCGCCGCAGCTGTCGGTCGTCGTGCTCGAGGCCGAGTACTGCGGCTTCGGTGCCTCGGGGCGCAACGGCGGCTGGGCGTCCGGCCTGTTCCCGGTCGGCGAGGCCAAGCTGGCCCGGCGCCACGGCGCCGACCGGGCGCGGGCGATGCACGCCGAGCTGGCCGGCGCGGTGGACGAGGTCGGCCGGGCCGCCGCCGCCGAGGGCATCGACTGCCACTACGCCAAGGGCGGCACCATCTCGCTGGCCCGCTCCCCCGCTCAGCTGCGCCGGGCCCGGTTGGCTCCCGGCTTCCTGGCCGCGGCCGAGGCGAAGGCCATCTGCAACGCGACCGACGTGCTGGGCGGCGTCTACAGCCCCGATTGCGCGGCCCTGCACCCGGCCCGGCTCGTCCGCGGTCTGGCCGCCACCGTCGTGCGACGGGGGGTCGATGTCTTCGAGGGCACCCGCGTCCTGCGCCTCGAGCGCGGCTCGGTCACCACCGACCACGGCACGGTGACAGCCGGCACGGTGGTGCGCGCGCTCGAGGGCTACACGGCTCAGCTGGCCGGTCACCGCCGCGCGCTGGCCCCGGTCTACTCCTTGATGATCGCCACCGAGCCGCTGCCGGCCGCCGACTGGGAGCGCATCGGCCTGGCCCGCCGGGAGACCTTCACCGACGAGCGCCACATGATCATCTATGGTCAGCGCACGGCCGACGACCGGCTCGCCTTCGGCGGGCGGGGCGCCCCCTATCACTTCGGGTCGCGCATCGAGCCCTCGTACGACCAGGTTCCCGAGGTCTTCGACAGCCTGAGCCACACGCTCACCGACATGTTCGGCATCCGGCCCGAGATCGCCTACCGCTGGGGCGGCCCGCTGGGCATCCCGCGCGACTGGATGCCCTCGGTCGGCCTCGAGGACGGCCTGGCCTGGGCCGGCGGCTACGTCGGGGACGGGGTCGCCGCGGCCAACCTGGCCGGCCGCACCCTGGCCGACCTGATCGCCGGTCACGACACCGTCCGCACCACGCTGCCCTGGGTCGGCCACCGCTCCCGCCGGTGGGAGCCCGAGCCGATCCGCTGGCTCGGCATCAACGCGGCCCTGCGGGCCACCACCCTGCGCGACACCCTGGAGAAGCACCCCGCCCCGGCCCGCTAGCTTGGTCCCGTGGGGGTGCCGACCGGGTCCGGCCGGCCGCGCGTGGTGCTGGCCGTCTGCTGCGCCGCCGTGGTCATCGTGGTCATGGACATCGCCGTCGTCAATGTGGCGTTGCCGGCGATCGGCCGGGATCTGGACGCCTCGGTGTCCGGTCTGCAGTGGACGGTCGACGCGTACGTGCTGGTGCTGGCCGGGTTCCTGGTGATGGCCGGTTCCGCCGCCGACCGGTGGGGCCGGCGACGGGTGTTCCAGCTCGGCCTGGCCACCTTCGGGCTCGGGTCCCTGCTGTGCGGCCTGGCCCCGAGCATCGGCTGGCTGATCGCCGCGCGGGTGCTCCAGGCCGTCGGTGGCACCATGCTCAACCCGGTGGCCGCGGCGATCGTCGGCACCACCTTTCCCGGCCCGGCCGAGCGGGCCCGGGCCCTCGGCGTGTTCAGCGCGATGACCGGCCTGTCGCAGGCGCTGGGCCCGATCGTCGGCGGCGCGCTGGTCGGCACCTTCGGCTGGCACGCGATCTTCTGGGTCAACCTGCCGATCGTGGCGGTCGCGATGCTCGGCGCCGCCCGGTTCATCCCCGAGTCCCGGGCCCCGCGGGCCCGCCGGTTCGACCCGGTCGGCCAGGTCCTGGTGGTCGTGGTCCTGGCCGGCACCGTCTACGCGATCATCGAGTCCCGCAAGTTCGGCTGGACCTCCCCGGTCATCCTCGGCCTGCTCGCGGTGGCCGTGCTGGCGCTGGTGGGCCTCCTCGCGTACGAGCCGCGCCGCGCCGACCCGCTGCTGGAGCTGCGCCTGTTCCGCAGCCTGCCGTTCAGCGCGGCCCTCTCGATCTCGCTGGCCGGCCTGTGTGGTTTCGGCGCCTTCCTGTTCGTCACCACGCAATACCTGCAGACCGTGCGCGGCCTGTCCCCGCTGACCGCCGGCCTGAGCCTGCTCCCGGTCGGGATCGCGGTCGCCATCGTCTCGCCGCTGACCGGCCGGCTGGTCGCCGCCCGCGGTCCCCGGCTGCCGCTGGTCGTCGCCGGGGGCGCCCTGGCCGCGGGTGGCGCCGCGTCGCTGGGGCTGGGTCCGGCCACCCCGCTACCGGCCCTGCTCGCGACCTACTCGCTCTTCGGGATCTTCCTCGGCACGGTCATCGCGCCGATCACCACCACCGCGCTGGCCGGCATGCCCCGATCGATGGCCGCGCTGGCCACCTCGCTGCCCTCGGCCGCCCGTCAGACCGGGACGGCCCTGGGCGTCGCGATCTCCGGAACGATCGTGGCGTCGGCCCTGATCGGCGGCGGCCCGGCGTTCACCGAAGCCGGCCGCGGCGTGTGGTGGCTGACCGTGGCCCTCGGCCTGACCATCACGATCCTGGCCCTGGCCGGCACCGGGCGCCGGGCCGCCCGCAGCGCGGCCCGGGCGGCGGCCCTCTTCGAGGAGCTGGACCGGAAATCGTGACGACCGGGGACGCCGCGCCGGTATACGCTGCCTCCCACCCTCGCCGAAGCTGGAGTTGAGAGATGCCCGGTCACCACCGCACGCGCTGACACCTGTCATCGCGTGCTGCCCTCGCATCGTGCGGCACGTCGCCCACCTCGACTCGAGGGATCCGCGTGCCCAATTCCGGTTTTCGTCGCTTCTGGGCCGGTCAGACGGCCTCCCAACTGGGCGAGCACACCAGCCTGGTGATCCTGCCGCTGCTCGCCGTCCTGACGCTGGACGTCGGCGCCTCGCAGCTCGGCCTCCTGCGCGCCGTGGGGCAGGCGCCCCTGCTGCTGCTCGCCCTGCTCGCCGGCGCCTGGGTGGATCGATGGCAACCCCGTACGGTCATGGTCCTGGCCGACCTCGGCCGCGCTCTCGCCCTGGGCGTCGCCGGTGTGGCCGCGCTGATCGGTGGCCTCGGACTGCCCGCCCTGCTCGTCATCAGCTTCGCCGTCGGCTCGTTGTCCGTGCTCTTCGACGTGGCTTATCAGAGCTTTCTCGTACGGCTGGTCGACCGCGACCACCTCCTGCGCGCGACCAGCGCCGTGGAGGGCAGCCGCTCCGCCGCGCAGATGGCCGGGCCCGCGCTCGGCGGCTTCCTGGTGTCCGCGCTCTCGGCTCCGCTCGCCGCCACTTCCGCCGCCGGCGTCTTCGTCGTGTCGGCCCTCTCCCTGGTCCGCATCCGGCAGCGCTTCGCCTCCACCAGCGGTCCGCGCCGCATCCGGGACGGCGTGGCCTTCGTGATCCGGCACCCGGTGCTGCGCCCGATCTGCTTCGCCTCCGCCGCATTCAACTTCTTCTTCGCCGCGACGATGACCGTCTACCTGCTCTTCCTGCCGCGCGCGCTGGGCCTGTCGGCCGCGGGGATCGGGCTGGCCCTGGCCGCGACCGGCCCCGGCGCCCTGGTCGGCTCGCTGCTGGCGGTGCGCCTTCCCCGCCGTACGGGATATGGCCCGGCCATCGTCGGCGCGGCCCTCATCTCCGACGGCGTCCTGCTGCTCGCGCCCGCCCTGCACGGCGGCTCGGCGTCCACGGTGACCGCCCTGATCACGATCAACCTGGTTTTCGGGGTCTTCGGTCAGCTGGTCAACGTGGCCGTCATGACGGTTCGCCAGTCCGTCACGCCGCACCCGCTGCAGGGCCGGGTCGCCGCGACCATCACCTTCGCCGGCATGGGACTCACACCCGTCGGCTCGCTGCTCGGTGGAATCCTGGCTGACCGGTGGGGGCTGCGCCTGGCCCTGGTGGTCATGGCGTCCGGCATGCTGTTGTCACCCATACTGATGGCGCTTTCACCGGTGGCGCGCTTGGGCCGGCGACTCGACGGGAACGGGATGCACATGCGTTTTTCCGATAGTCGGTTCCGTTCCGGGTCGAACGAGGCGTAATGCGGCCAGAGCAAGACGCACCGAATCCGGTTTCCCGATTCGAGTTCGCGACCCACGAGGCCGAGGTCGCCCACGACGTGCTCCACCGGCTCTACGACGGCGGGCAGTTCCGGATGCTGCGGGCCGGGCATCCGTTCACCTACCGGCAGGAGGCCGTCGCGGCCGGCCCCATCACGGCCGTCCGGGTGCTGTACACAATGGATGTTTCGGTGCGGTTCGAGCCGTCGGACAGCCTGATCTTCACCGCTCTGACCGGCGGCCGGGTCGAGACCGAGCACAGCCACGGCCTCACCCGCACCGGCCCCGGCGATGTGCTCGTGCACCTGCCCGGGCGCGCGCTGACCAACATCTGCCGGGACTTCGACATGGTCAGCCTGCACCTCGACCCGGCCCTGGTCACCGGCATGGCCGTGGCCCGGACCGGCCTGCCCTGGGCCGACTTCCGGTTCGAGGCGATGACCCCGGTGTCCGCCGCACTGGGCCGATACTGGCGGGACACCTTGACCTATGTGCACCAGCTCCTCACCGGCCCGCCCGAGCCGCTCGACCAACCGCTGGCCATCATCGCCGCCGCCGAACTGGCCGCGACGGCGGCCTTGGTCACCTTCCCCAATTCCGCGATGACGGCGCCCGAACGACCGGCCATCGGTCCGGTGCCGCCGGCCGCGGTGCGCCGGGCCGTGTCGTACATCGACTCGCACGCCGGCGACCCGATCACCGCGGCCTGGATCGCCGAAGCCGCGCGGGTCGGCCCGCGCGCCCTGCAGGCGGCCTTCCGGCGTCATCTGGACACCACGCCGATGGCCTACCTGCGCCGGGTCCGGTTGAGCCGGGCGCACCGCGACCTGCTCGACGCCGACCCGACCACCGGCGACACGGTGGCCTCGATCGCCCGGCGCTGGGGCTACCTCAGCCTGAGCCACTTCGCCGCCGACTACCGGAGCGCCTACGGCCGCCCACCGAGCGACACCTTGCGCTACTGAGGCTCGACCGGCAACCACAGCTCACTGGTGGCCGTGCTGAAGTCGTCCGCCCGCTCGAGGATCGCCACGATCGACGGCCCCGGGCGCAGCCGCCACGGGTTCGAGGGAAACCATTCGGTGGCCGTGGCGGCCCACGTCACCTGCAACGACTGCGGGTAGGGCCCGCTGCTGCGGAAGACCGCCCACGTCCCGGCCGGCACCTCGATGACGTCGAGGTCGCCGGGGACGGTGGTGGCCGCACCGACCGCGACCCCGTGCAGGTAGGTGAGTTCGGTGCCCTCGGCGGCGTCGGGTTCGGTGCCGTCGCTGACGGCGAGCAGACCGGCCGGCTCGAGGTCGCCGAGCGCCTTCAACCGCTGATGCTCCTGGGCGGGTATGGCCGCCACGTGCTGCTGGATGTGCGGGTTCACTCCTTCATGGATCAGCGGGACACGGGTCGCGTGCCCCGCGAGCCGGAACGAGGGCCGGTCCGCGATGCGGGTCTCCATGGGTTCGCTCCCTTCGACAGTCAGGCGGAACCTGAGCTGTGGTTGTGCCCGGAGGGGCCCGCCGTCCCGGCGCACATCGGCCGGCCCGGCGCCGTGCACAGCCTTGAACGCCCGCCCGAAAGCCTCGGCCGACCCGTACCCGTACCGCACCGCGATCCCGAGCAGGTCACCCCCACCCCGGACGACGTCCCCGGCCGCCACGGTCATCCGCCGCCGCCGCACATACTCCGACAGCGGCATCCCGGCCAGAGACGAGAACATCCGCCGCAGGTGATACTCACTGCTGCCCACCGCCCGAGCCACCGCCGCCACGTCCACGTCCGCGCCGAGCCGCCGCTCCACCAGGTCGACCAGCCGATTGAGTGCCGAGATCATGACCCCTCCTCCGACACCACTCTGACGCCCGCCACCCCCTGCCCGCCCGATCACTCGGGCCCGATTCGATCAGACGCCGCTCAGGTGACGCACGTCTGCTCGTACTCGATCGTGGGCAGGTAGCGTGCCCATTCCGCCTGGTTCAGGCCGCGTCCGGCCCGCTCGCAGGCAAGGGTGAGCCCTTCCTCGAGCGGCGATCGGACCATCGGTGACCGGGACAGGGCGCCGAGGTCCCACACCACAGTCATCCAGTAGTTGGCGGCGATCAGCGTCTTGCTGTCCGTGCCCAGACGAAGGTCGCTGCCGAAGTCCGCGTAGGCCACCGGACCGGGACCGGTTCGGTCGAGGCGCCACACCGCTTCGGTGATGCCGTCGGGCGCTCCAGCGATCGCCCAGCGGCCGTCCCGGCTGATGTCGAGAGGGTCGATCCCGGTCCGGCCGACCGGGCCGAAGGTGCTGATCCGCGGTGGTTTCGCCGCCAGATCCCAGGAAACGCCACGGTGGTTGGCGAGCAAGGCGGCGAACCGGTGCCCGTCATCGCTGAACGCGACCCGATAGCTGCCCCGGCCGACGGTGAGGCGGGGACCGGCGGGCCGGCCGAGACGTCGCAGCTGGGTGACTCCCGCGCGGTCGACAACCAGCCAGCGGCTGTCCGGACTGATGCTGACCGGCCTCTCCGCATCGGCCAGTGACAGCTTGACCGGTCGCGAGCCTCGTAGGTCCCAGACCCTGCCGCCGGCCATCACCCAGTTCCCATCGGAGCTGAGCCGCCCGGACCGGCCCACCGATCCCCTCCGGCGCGGCGGTGTGGTGGTCAGATCCCACACCGAACCGGCTCCGCTCAGCGATGAGGTCGCGAGGGCACGGTGGCCGGACCGGCTGAACTGGAGGTGGCTGCGGCGCACGCTCGCCGGGAGGACGGTCGCGCGGGGCGGGTCCGCCGTCAGATCGGCCAGGATCGCCCGGCCGCCCGGGTCGAGGTAGGAGAACCACCGCCCGTCCGGACTCCAGACCGGCTGCATCACCGACAGGTCAGGGCCGGCCTCGAGGCGCAACGGCACCGGGCGCGGAGGCCGACCGGCGATGTCCCACAACCGGAGGCCGGTGTCGCCGCGGACCAGAGCCCACCGTCCCCGGTCGTCGACCCGGACGTCGGTCTTAGCCGGTACGTGCTCGAGCACCGCGCTGACCGGCTGTTTCGGCGAGAAATCCCAGACGGTCGCCACGTTGTCCTCGGTCACCGCGACGACGCGGCCGTTCGGAGCGGAGGCGACGATGTGGTCCAGGAAGGGACTCTCGGCCCGGCTCACCTTCGTGCCGGCGATGCGGAACAGTCCCCGCCGGGCATAGGTGGCGAAGGCGAACCCGCCGGGACCGGGCAGGTCCGTGTATTTACGTGCGGTCACTGAGGCGAGCGCGCCCGGCCGAGCATGGATCATCGAGCCGGTGGTGAGCACGGAGTCCGCCGGGACCTCCGACGGGTCGATCGCGTAGGCGGCGATGCGCAACCGCAGCGCGGTGTCCTGTTCGCCGGGCCCCAGCGAGTCGGCGATCAGCCCGAGCCGGCCGTAGATCTCGTAGCGCTCGTTCTCCCTCGCCTGGGCTTCCGCCTGGGCTTCCGCCTCGGCTCGGGCGGCGATCGCCTCCCGGATGCCGGGCACGGTGGTGACCACCGCTCCGGCCACCATCAGGAGAGCCGCCAGGCCGGTGGCGACCGCCGTCCGCGTCCGCCGCCATCGAGGCGGGCGGGCCGGCCTCGCGACGGGTTGCGTCCGCTCCGGCGACGGCGCGACGAGGTGCCGTTGCAGCAGATCGTGCCGGAACTGGTGGGCCGGGCCGGCCTGACGCAGCACGCCGCGTTCGTGGGCGTCGGAAAGAAAGCGCATCAGTCGCCAGGGCAGCCGGCCCAGCAGCGCACGCCACGACCGGGAGATGGTGTACGAGATCCAGAGCGACCCGGATCCGGCCGCGACCACCACGGCGACGGCCAGAGTTGTCCAGCAAGCCGCCACCACGGCGGTCGTGGACCATTTGCCGAGGGCCGCGAAAAGAACCCCCACAGCGACACCGACCGGCAGCGCCGAGATCATCACGGTCGAGATCAGTGCCCGCCGGTCCTCCCGGAGCGTCGAGAGGGGCGACCGCGAAGCCCGTTCCGAGATCGGAGCGCTGATCCAGCGTCCCACTCCCACCGGCAGGCCGATCACCACGGTGCCGGTCGCGGCTACGCCGAGACTGAAGACCAGGACCGGCACCGGCTCGTAGGCCTCGGTCAGCTGCAGGAGCCCGAACACCAGGGCGATGGGGAGCGCGATGGTCAGCCCCATGACCAATCCGTGCCCGAGCGCCGAACGGATCGTCGCGGCGCGAAAGGTCACGCGGCGCGGCACCGCCGAGGCGCCGAGGCCGTTCGTCACGACGCTGGCGATGAGGCCGATGAACGCGCCGACGAGGAACTCACCGATGAGGTACCGGCCATAGGCCCAGACGCCCACGTACGGCTCGTCGTCGAACACGATCTGGGCCGCCGCCAGCACCAGACCGGCCAGGCCTCCGTCGCGCAGACCTCGGGCGATCAGTGCCCGGACGCCTCGGCTCGGGCGAGTCGCGTGCACGGTCCGAGCGGTCGCGATCCCGGTGATCAGTCCGATCGGGAGCGCGGCGACGAACGCGTTGGTCGCCGCCACCTCGTAGTCGAAACCCACCGGCAGCCCGAGGAGGCCACTCGCCAACGCTGCCGCGCTGACCAGCAACACGATGGTCACGGCGAGCAGCACCGGCCGGGTCGCCCGCGCGAACTCCCACCAGCGCATGTCAACCGGCGTCGTGCGGGCCAGCTCGGCCAGCCAGCGCCGGGCACGGTCGTGGCCGTAGCGCTTCAGCCCCGGCGCCCGCTGCTCCGGGCGGTAGACGATCGCGAGGAAGCGGTCGAGCAGGTGGCGTTCGATCTCGGCCGCGCCGGTGAACCGCAGCAGATCGGACGGGTCGTCCCCAGCCGGCGGCCGATAGACCGTGCGGGCCAGCCAGATGGCCAGCGGCGTGGACAGTACCGAGGCCAGTTCTCCGCCCGGGTCGGTGGACAGCCGGTCGACGACTCGCTGCCACCGCGGGTCGTCGGGGGTGTCCCGTCCGGTCAGGAACCCCGCCGCGTCGCCCGACTCGATGTCGGTCAGCTCGATCACCACGGTGCCGCTGAGTGGCCCCGCCGTCCGGCGGGCGAGGTCGAACTCGGCCCGGCGGCAGGCGATCACGATCGGCAGGTCGAAGGCCAGCGCCTCCTCGATGGCGTCCAGCGCGGCTGCCGTGCGCTCGTCGGCCATCTCGTCGAGTCCGTCGAGGACCACCAGAATCCGGTTGCGCTCGACGAGCCGCTGGACCACATCGGAGCCGTAGCTGTCCTGATCACGCAGGAAGGGATGGTCCTCCAGCACGCGGCGGCTGAGCCAGGTGCGTAACGGCTCGGCCGGATCCCAGCCGGTCGCGGACAGCAGCACCGGGACGGGTGCGTCGGGCCGGCGCATCTCCAGGACCCCGAGGGTGAACAGCAGGAGCAGGACGGACTTGCCCGAACCCGGCCGCCCCACCACGACAAGCCGGTTCGCGGGCCGGTCGAAGAAGGCCCTCACCAGATCGGCGGCGGGCGGGCCGTCCACGGCGAGGGAACCGGAGATCTCCTGAGACGTCCAGGCCAGCCGTAGCGGCCGGGGGCTCAGCAGGCGGCGGAACCCGGCCTCGGTCGTCCACTGTTCCCGCTGCGCGGTCGCGAGATCGTCGGCGGCCCGGCCGAGCCCGGCTTCCGGATCGGTGTCACCACCTCCGCCTCCCCCGCCGACAAGGGCGATCACGGCCACCACGAGCGCCGCGGCACCGAGGAAGAAACTGCCGACGCTGGCCAGCTGATCCGACCTCGTCAGCACGTCCGGGTGGCCGCGCTGCAGGAACCACAACAGCCCGGCGAGCAGAAGTCCGGACGCGACACCCAGCAACCGGACCCGTCGCCAAGATCGTTTTGTCCCATTGTGTCGGGGCACCGCGCCATGATGGACCACTGGTGCGCATTTGCCCATAGGTCGAAAGAGTGTCAATGCCCCGATGGGGCTCGGGCCGACCGGAGCGGTCGTCTCACAGACGGGCGCGGGCCGGTGGGGGCAGGGGACTCGCGGTGGCGGAGGCTCGGAAGGCCTCGAGGGCCAGGGCCGCGAAGCGGCGGGCGGCGGCCAGGCGCAGCTCGGGCGGCTCGGCCGGCAGTCCGCGGCCGGCCATCAGGATGAGGATCAGGTCGTCGACGACGAAGTCGGGCCGCAGGGCGCCGGCGTCCTGGGCCCGCCGGCACAGACCGGCCAGCGCGCGCAGCATGCCGGCCCGGTGGGCGGTGAAGTCGGCGGCGTCCGGGTACGACGTCACGAAGGCGTCGACGAAGCCCTGGTTGCGGGCGTTCAGCTCGGTGATGTCGAGGACGACCGAGCGCAGGCCGCGCCACGGGTCGGGGTCGGCGCAGCCGTCGCGGACGATGGTGCTGCAGGCGCGCAGCTCGTCGGTGAACGCGGCGTCGATGAGCGCCTGTTTGGTCGGGAAGCGGCGATACAGCGTCGCCGGGCCGACCTGCGCCCGGCGGGCGATCTCACGCATGGGCACGCCCAGCCCGCGCTCCGAGAAGAGCGCCCGCGCCGACTCCAGGACGCGGTCGCGGTTGTCCCGGGCGTCGGCCCGCAGCATCTGAGGCAATTCGTCGGCCATAGGCTCTCACTTTAGCCAAGTGGACGGGGGCGTCCACTACCGTCGTGAGCATGAAAGCAGTGAGTATTCAGACGTTCGGCGATCCGGCCGGGATGGTCGTGATCGACGTGCCCGGGCCCGAGCTTTCCCCGGGGCGGCTGCTGATCGAGACCGAGGCGGTCGGGGTCGGTGGGGTCGACGCGGTCATCCGGCGCGGCACGATCGGCGGGTTCGGTTTCCGCGAGGGCCTCATCCCGGGCAGCGAGGTGGCCGGGCGGGTCACCGCCGTCGGCGACGGGGTCGACGCCTCGTGGGTCGGGCGGGCCGTCTGGGCGTTCACCGGGGTCGGCGGCGCCTACGCGGAGCGCGCGGTGGCCCGCCTGGAGGACGTGACCGCGCTGCCGGCCGGACTGTCGCCGGTCGACGCCGTGGCACTGGGCTGCTCGGGACCGGTGGCCCACTTCGGTCTGGCCCACGCCCACTTCGCGAAGGGCGAGTCCGTCCTGGTGCGGGGTGCGGCCGGGAGCATCGGCCTGCTGGCGGTGCAGCTGGCCGTGCTCGGCGGCGCCGGCACCGTCGCCGTGACGACCTCGTCGCCCGAGCGCGGCCGGCTCCTGCGGCAACTGGGCGCGACCGACGTCCTGGACCGGTCCGGCGCGAGCGCCGGCGACAGCGACGGCGACAGCGGCGGTGACAGCGCCGGCGCCGGTGACGCCCGGTTCGACGTCATCTACGACATCGTGGGCGGGCCGGAGCTGCCCTCGTTCTTCGACCGGCTGGCCGACAACGGGCGGATGGTGTCGGTCGGTGTCGTCGGCGGCTTCCCGCCCGCCGACTTCGGCGCGGTGCTGCTGCGGTCCTTCCAGCGCTCTCTCTCGTACGGGACCTTCAGCCTCGACACCGTGGCGGCCGACGAGCGTAATCGCGTGCGGGCGGAGCAGTTCGACGCCGCCGCCCGCGGGGAGCTGCGCACCGTCGTGCACGACGTGCTGCCCCTCGACGCGGCGGCCGACGCGCACCGGCGGATGGACGCCGGTGAGGTGTTCGGCCGGATCGTCCTCGCCGTGCGGTGATCAGGCCTCGGTCGTCCGCAGGGCACCGCGGCGCTGGGCACGCATGCCGGCCAGCACGGTGGCCACCAGGATCAGCGTCACCAGGATGACCGACGCCATCGGGGGCAGGAACTCCGGGATGCCGGCCAGCGCGACCAGCGGGATGACGGCGACCGGCCACGGCCAGGCCGAGAGCCAGCGCCCGGAGGTGCCCATCATGACCACGGCCACGCCGGCCAGATAGAGCGCGGTGCCGCCGTGCAGGGCCCAGCGGGCGGTGTCGCCCAGGTCGCCGGACGGGTGCGCGACGAACTGCTCGATGCCGACCGCGGCCACAGCCAGCCCGACCACCAGCGGCAGGTGGCCGTAGATGTAGGCGTCGGCCACCCCGGTCTCCGAGTTCTCACCCTCCTCGACGAGCTCCCGTTTGCCGGCCGCGCCACCCAGGTCGAAATAGATCCACCACAGCGCCGCGACAGCCGTGAACGCGATCGCCGCCGACACGACCGAGGCCGCCACCCAGTGCTCCTCGTGGACGCCCACCGCGATCGAGCGCACCGACTCACCCAGGACCAGGATCACGAACAGCGCGAACCGGTCGGGCAGGTGGTCGAGGTGCAGCGGAGTCTTGTCACCGAGCCGCGTCGCCACGATGGGCGCGGCCGCCTCGACCAGGATGCCGGCGGCCCACAACACGTAGCGGGCGGTGCCGTGCACGGGCAGGGAGGCGGTCCACAGCGCAGTGGCCGCCACCGCGCCACCGATGTAGATGCCGATCGTGTGCCGGGCCTCCGGCACGTGGCGCCAGGCCCGTACGTAAAGCAGGAGCAGCAGCACCCGGGTGGCCAGATAGCAGAGGGCGAACTCGGTGCCCTCGTCGCTGGTGGCGCCCAGCGCCGCGGCCGCCATGCCGACGACCGCGCCCGTGGCGGCCAGCTTGGCCAGGCGGTAGAGGACGTCGTTGGTGTCGAACCGGTTGGCGTAGAGCGTGGTCGTCACCCACGACCACCAGGTCACGATGAGCAGCCCGACGAAGGTCGCGGTGCCGGTCAGGTCGAGGTGGTCGGCGAATCCGGTGGCGAGCTGGTCGATGACCAGCACGTAGGCCAGGTCGAAGAACAGCTCGAGCCGCGACGCGCCGCGCTCGGCCTTCTCCGTCCGCAGACGGGGTGGCCGGATGAGGGGGGCGGGGCGATCGTCGGTGGTCACGAGCCCCGCAGTTCCCCGACAGGCCACGGACCACACCCCCCGAAGGGAGTGTGGCCCGGGCCCGGAACTGACTAGCGGCGGAAGATGATCGTGTTGCCGCCGCGGTACCAGCCGAAGTCGCCACCGCGGTAGCTGTTGTACCAGCCGCCGTACCAGTTGTCGTTGTCGTAGCCGTCGTTCCAGTCCTCGACCGTCAGGACGTAACCACGACGGCTGTGGCCGAAGCCGACCCGGTCGCAGTCGTAGTCGTCCCAGCGGTCACGCCACTCGCCCATGCGACCGACGCGCTCACAGGCACTCCACGAGCGGAAGTAGCCCACGACCTCGTCGTCGTCGTAGCCGTAGTGGCCGCCGGTCACGGTCTGGGAGCCCTGCGCGGTGGCGGGGGCGGCCTGAGCCGGACCGGCACCGATCGCGAGAGCGGTACCGAGCCCGAGGCCGGCAACGGCGAGAAGCCGAGCAACGCGGTTCATCTTAGAAACCCCTTTCGTCATGACGTCTTGCGGAATGAGTTGATCATCCCGATCAGATAACAAATGGGGCATTCGCCGTCGGGTAATCCGATCGTGTCGCTAAACCTGGCCGGAGGGTAAATTCGCTCCTGTGACGAGGCTGCATGTCGGTTGTGCCATGTGGACGCACAAGGCGTGGCAGGGCCGGGTGGTCGGCCCCGGGCAGGACAATCTCGAGGCGTACGCGGGCTGGTGCAACGCCGTCGAGGGCAACACGACGTTCTACGCGACGCCGTCGCGGGACACCGTGGCCGGCTGGGCCCGCCAGACGCCGGAGGACTTCCGATTCATCCTGAAGCTCCCGCGCGTCGTCACCCACGACCGGCGGCTGCGCGGCGGCGAAGCCGAGCTGAGAGCCTTCCTCGACACGATCCAGCCGCTCGGCCCCCGCGTGCACACGCTGTGGATCCAGCTGCCGCCCTCGTTCGGCCCGCCCGATCTCCCCGCGCTCGGCGATTTCCTGCGCCACCGGCCGGCGGGTCACCGCTATGCCGTCGAGGTGCGCCACCCGGCCTTCGGCGAGGATCCGCGCGAGCTCGATCGGCTGCTCACGTCGGCCGGGGCCGAGCTGGTCCCCTTCGACACGAGCGTCATGTTCGCGTCCCCACCGACCAGCGACGCCGAGCGCGACGCGTGGACCAGGAAACCCAGGCTTCCGGTACGCCCCCAGGCGCTCACCGATCACCCGATCATCCGCTACCTGGGCCGCGACGACCCGGCCCGCACCGTCGAGGGCTGGCAGCGCTGGCTCCCGGTGGTGGCCGGCTGGCTCGGTGAGGGCCGCTCCCCCACGGTCTTCATCCACACCCCCGACAACACCGACGCTCCCGCCCTGGCCCGCCGCTTCCACGCCGAGGTGGCCGCCCTGGTGCCCGGTCTGCCGGCGCTGCCGGAACCCGAGCCGGTCGGGCCGCTGACGTTGTTCTGAGGGCAGACGGACGCCCGGCACTCCCTGGGCGGAGGGCCGGGCGTCCGTGGCTTCTCAGAGCTGTTTCGAGGCCTCGGTCAGCACCGAGCGCAGGATCTGCTCGATCTCGGCGAACTCGGCCTCGCCCGCGATCAGCGGCGGCGCCAGCTGGATGACCGGGTCGCCCCGGTCGTCGGCGCGGCAGTAGAGGCCCGCTTCGAACAGAGCGCCGGAGAGGAAGCCGCGCAGCAGGCGCTCGGACTCGTCCTCGTTGAACGTCTCCTTGGTGGCCTTGTCCTTGACCAGTTCCAGGCCGAAGAAGTAGCCGTCGCCGCGCACGTCGCCGACGATCGGCAGGTCGGACAGGCGCTCCAAGTAGGAGCGGAACAGGTCGCTGTTGTCACGGACGTGCTGGTTGAGGTTCTCCCGCTCCATGATGTCCAGGTTGGCCAGCGCCACCGCCGAGCCGACCGGGTGGCCGCCGTAGGTGATGCCGTGGGCGAACCAGTTGGTGCCCTCGAGGAACGGCTCGGCCAGGCGGTCCGACGCGATCATCGCCCCCAGCGGGACGTATCCGCTGGTCAAGCCCTTGGCGACGGTGATGATGTCGGGGGTGTAGCCGTACTTGTTGCCGCCGAAATACTCACCCAGCCGGCCGAAGCCGCAGATGACGTCGTCGGAGACCATCAGGACGTCGTACTTGTCGCAGATCTCGCGGACCCGCTGGAAGTAGCCGGGCGGCGGCGGGAAGCAGCCGCCGGAGTTCTGCACCGGCTCCAGGAAGACCGCGGCGACCGTCTCGGGGCCCTCGAACTCGATGGCCTCGGCGATGCGGTCGGCCGCCCACAGGCCGAACTCCTCGAGCGACTGCGACTCGTCGGGGCGGCGGTAGTAGTTGGTGTTGGGCACGCGCAGGGTCGAGGGCACCAGCGGCTCGAAGTCGGCCTTGATGGCCGGGATGCCGGTGATCGACAGGGCGCCCATCGAGGTGCCGTGGTAGGCGATCGAGCGGGAGATCACCTTGGTCTTGGTGGGCTTGCCGGTCCGCTTGAAGTAGGAGCGGGCGAGCTTCCAGGCCGACTCGACGGCCTCGGAGCCGCCGGTGGTGAAGAAGACCCGGTTGAGGTCGCCGGGGGTCAGGTCGGCCAGCCGGTCGGCCAGCTCGACCGCCTTGGGGTGGGCGTAGGACCAGAGCGGGAAGTAGGCCAGCTCGCCGGCCTGCTTGGCGGCGGCCTCGGCCAGTTCCTGCCGGCCGTGGCCGGTCTGCACGACGAACAGCGCCGACAGCCCGTCGAGGTAGCGGCGGCCGGCGGAGTCCCAGACGTAGCAGCCGTCGCCGCGCACGATCATCGGGATGTCGGCCTTCTGGTAGGACGACAGCCGGGTGAAGTGCATCCACAGGTGGTCGCGGGCGTCGCCGGCCAGCTTCTGGTAGTCGGGTGACTGGAGGTCGCTCAAGGGGGGCTCCAACGATCAGAGGGTTGTGGCGAAGGCTTGTTCGAGGAGGCTGAGGCCGCGGTCGAGCTCCTCGTCGGAGATGACCAGCGGCGGCAGCAGGCGGATCACGTTGCCGTAGGTGCCGCAGGTGAGCAGCAGCAGGCCCAGCTCGTGCGCCGCCTTGGCCACCGCGGCGGTCAGGACGGGGTCGGGGGCCGGGCCGGCCGCACCGTCCTCGCCGGGTATCACGACCTCGACGGCCAGCATCGCGCCGCGGCCGCGCACCTCGCCGATCGACGGGTGCTTGGCGGCCAGCGCCTCGAGCCGGGGCCGGGCGACCGACTCGATGCGGCGGGCGGCCGCGGCCAGGTCGAGCTCGCGCATCGTCTCGATCGAGGCGAGCGCGGCGGCGCAGGCGATCGGATTCCCGCCGTACGTCCCGCCGAGTCCACCGGGGTGGACGGCGTCCATGATCTCGGCCCGGCCGGTCACCGCGGCCAGCGGCAGGCCGCCGGCGATGCCCTTGGCCGTCGTGATCAGATCCGGCTCGATGCCCTCGTGCTCGCAGGCGAACCACGATCCGGTGCGGCAGAAGCCGGTCTGGATCTCGTCGGCGATGAACACCGCGCCGGCCGCCTTGCTCCACGCCGCGATCGCCGGCAGGAAGCCCTCGGCGGGCACGATGAACCCGCCCTCACCCTGGATCGGCTCGATCAGCACGGCCGCGACGTTGCTCGCGCCGACCGTCTTCTCGATCTGACCCAGCGCGTACGCCGCCGCCTCGGCCCCGCCGCGGCCGTCGCGCAGCGGATAGGACATCGGGAAGCGGTAGATCTCGCCGGCGAACGGGCCGAAGCCCTGCTTGTAGGGCATCACCTTGGCGGTCAGCGCCATCGTCAGGTTGGTGCGGCCGTGGTAGGCGTGGTCGAACACGACGATCGCCGGGCGCCCGGTGGCGTGCCGGGCGATCTTCACCGCGTTCTCGACCGCCTCGGCGCCCGAGTTGAACAGCGCCGACCGCTTCTCGAAGCTGCCGGGCGTGAGCACCGCCAGCTCCTCGCAGACCGCCACGTACTGCTCGTACGGCGCGACCATGAAGCAGGTGTGGGTGAACCGCTCGACCTGGGCCTTCACCGCCTCGACGACCCGGGGCGCGGCGTTGCCGACGTTGGCCACGGCGATGCCGGCGGCGAAGTCGATCCACTCGCGGCCGTCCACATCGGTCATCGTGCCGCCGGCGGCCGTGCTCACGTAGGACGGGATGGTGCTGCTGACCCCGCGCGCGACGACGGCGGACCGGCGCTTGTGCAACTCGGCCGACGAGGGCATAACTCAACTCCTTCAGGCTTCAGGACCCGATCATTCCACTGATTCCGTGGGACACAAGAGCCCAGACAACTATTTCCGTGTTGCGTGAGCTTCACGAATCGAAGCCCAGACCGACCTTGTCGAGCGTGCGCAGCCACAGGTTGCGCCGGCCCTGGTCACGGTCCGCGTTGGCGATCGACCAGCGGGTGAGCTGGATGACGCCGGAGCGCACCGGCTCGGGCGGGAACGGGATCGGCTTGCTGCGCACCATCTTGAGCGAGGTGCGTTCGGTGCGCTCACCGGAGAGAAGGTCGAGCATCACGTTCGCGCCGAACCGGGTCGCGCCCACGCCGAGTCCGGTGTAGCCGACCGCGTAGGCCAGCTTGCCACCGTGGGCGGTGCCGAAGAAGCTGCTGAACCGGCTGCAGGTGTCGATCACGCCGCCCCACTGGTGGGTGAAGCGAAGGCCCTCGAGCTGCGGGAAGGTCTCGAAGAAGTGCTCGGCCAGCACCTGGAAGGTGGCCTGGCGCTGGTCGTACTCGGGGACGATCCGCCCGCCGTTGTAGTAGACGGCGTCGTAGCCACCCCACAGGATCCGGTTGTCCGCGCTCAACCGGTAGTAGTGGAACTGGTTGCCGGCGTCGCCGATGCCCTGCCGGTGCCGCCAGCCGATCGAGGCCAGTTGCGACGGTGACAACGGCTCGGTCATGAGCACGTAGTCGTACACGGGAACCACGAAGTGTCCGAGCCGGCGCAGCAGCCGGCCGTGCGCCCCGGTGGCCAGCGCGACCCGTCCCGCGTCGATCCGCCCGCGCCCGGTGTGCAGCCGCAGCCCGGCGCCCTGGGACGTGATGCGCTCGACCGGCGACTGCTCGTAGACGCGCACCCCGAGTGACAGGCAGGCCTCGCGCAGGCCCCAGACCAGACGCGCCGGGTCGACCATCGCGCACCCGTCCCGGTCCCAGACCCCACCGACGTACGTGGGTGAGTCGACCTCGGCCCGGATCTGCTCGCGATCGAGGAAGCCCTCGCCCCGGCGCAGCTCACCCAGCTGCCAATCGGCCGTGGCGACGTGCAGCTCACCCGTACGGGAGAAATCGCAGTCGATGCCGTAGCGCGCGACCGTCGCGCCGATCTCGTCGAGATTGGCCTGGCCGAGGCGCTCCAGCACGGGCATCTCGCCCGGGAAGCGGCTCATGCCGTTGTCGTGGCCGTGGGTGAGCGAGGCGGCGCAGAACCCGCCGTTGCGACCCGAGGCCGCCCAGCCGGCGGTGCCCGCCTCGATCACCACCACGTCGCGGGCCGGGTCACGTTCCTTGGCCATCAGGGCGGTCCACAACCCGCTGTAGCCGGCGCCGACGACCGCGAGATCCGCGGTGCCGGCGCCGTCCAGCGGGTCGGCGGGGGCCGGAGCCCCGGCCTGGGAGAGCCAGTAGGGCTCAGTGAGTGCGTCCTGCAGAGCATCCGTCGGAGATGCCACCAGATATCAAGCCCGCTTACCCTGTCGCGATGAACGGATGTTGGCGATCACGGCGCCCAGGACGCCGATCGCGAAGATGAGCGTGCCCATGACGTTGACCTGCGGCGGGATGCCGACGCGGGTGGCTCCCCAGATCCACAGCGGGAACGTCTTGGTGGTGCCCGCCGTGAACGCGGTGACGATGAAGTCGTCGATCGAGAGCGCGAACGCCAGCAGCACGCCGGAGAACACGGCCGGCAGGATGATCGGGAAGGTGACCTTCCAGAACGTGACCCAGCCGGTCGCGCCCAGGTCGGACGCGGCCTCCTCGATCGAGCGGTCCAGGGTCATCACCCGGGCCCGGACGACGACGGCCACGAACGAGATCGAGAACATCACGTGCGCGATCGTGATCGTGACCGGCCCCAGGCCGGCTCCGGCCGAGACGAACAGGCTGAGCAGCGACGCACCCATGATCAGCTCGGGCGAGGACATCGTGGCGAACATGATCAGGTTGAGCGAGCCGGACCCGGTGAAACGGTAGCGGCCCAGCGCGTAACCGATACCCGTACCGAGGGCGCCGGCCAGCAGGGCCGACACGACCGCGATGACGAGCGACGTGATCAGGGCACTGGTCAGGTCCGAGTACTCGAACAGCCGCCCGTACCACTTGAAGGTGAAGCCGTCCCAGGTCTGGTTGTAGCGGCCCGGTGTGTCGTTGAAGCCGAACGCGATCATGACCGCGATCGGCACGATCAGCCAGCCGATGATCAGCCAGGTGTACGCGTGGAGCAGGCCGCCGCCGGTGATGCGGCGCTTGGGCTTGAGCTGCGCCGCATCGTCCGTGCCGGAGGATTGCGGCCGCTGCAGGGTCGACGCCGTCATCGCGCGGCCACCTTCATGACGTCCTCGGTGCCGAGGATCCGGGCGTACGTGAAGACGCCGATCAACAGCACCAGCATCAGCACGAAGGAGAGTGCCGAGGCCGTCGGATAGTCGGAGTTGTCGAGGAACTGGGCCTGGATGACCTGCCCGATCATCGTCGTGTCGGAACTGCCCAGCACCTCGGAGTTGACGAAGTCGGAGCTGGCCGGCACGAACGTCATCAGCACGCCGGCGAACACGCCGGGCAGGGCCAGCGGGAAGATCACCCGCCGGAACGTGGTGATCGGGTTGGCGTAGAGGTCACGGGCCGCCTCGACCACGCGCGGGTCGATGCGCTCCAGCGCCACATAGATCGGCAGCACCATGAAGGGCAGGAAGTTGTAGACCAGCCCGCCGATCACCGCGAACGGTGTGCCGAGGATGTGGAACGACTGGCCGATCAGACCGGCGTCGCGTAACGGGGACAGCAGCGGACCCTCGTCGGTCAGGATCTGCCGCCACGAGATCGTGCGCAGTACGAACGAGACGAAGAACGGCAGCAGGACCAGGAAGAGGTACGTCGACTTCCGGCGCCCGCCGTAGAAGGCGATCCAGAACGCGATCGGGAACGCCATGGCGATCAGCACGATGGTCGTGATGGCGCCGTAGATCAGCGACCGGTAGATCTGGGTCTGATAGGCCGAAATCGCTTCCGTGTACGTCTGCCAGTGCCCGGTGAACTGATAGCCGTGGACGATGTCGCCCTCCTGGAGGGAGAGCGACAACATCGCGACCATCGGCACCGCGAAGAAGATCAGCAACCAGATCCCGCCGGGGAGAACCAGCAGGTAGGGAGCGATCTGTCGTTTGACGCGGTTCATATCATCCCAGCACGATCGGCTCGAAGGTCTTCTGGAACTTCTGCTGCTCGCTCGTGGCCTCGAACGCGACGTAGTAGTGCAGCTTGGCGTACTCGGCGGCGGTGGGGAAGACGAGCTTGCTGTCCGCCACCGCGAGCAGCGCCTCCTTGTCGTCACCGGTGAGCTTGGCGGCCCGCGACCGCATGTCGGCCTGGGCGGCCGGCACCGGGCACACGTAGTTGATGTACTCGGCCAGCGTCGAGGCGTTCGCGACCTCGTAGAAGAAGTCCATCGCCATGATGGCGTCGACCGGGCTCTTGGCGGTGATCGGGATCGTGAAGTTGTCGGTCCAGATCGTGCCGCCCTCTTCCGGAATGATGAACTTGAAGTTCCGGTTGTCCGACAGGTTCTTCTGGAAGACGTCGCCCGACCAGGCCTGGGTCGCCCAGACCTCACCCGTGCCCAGGGCGTCGATGTAGCCCTGGTCGTAGTAGTTGCGGACGTAGCCGTCGGCCTTCTGCTTCTTGAGCTCGGTGGCCGCCTTCTCCCAGTCGTCCTCGGTGGACTCGGCCGGGTTGACACCAGCCTTGAGGAGCCCGAAGTTGCCAAGCTCCTGGATGTCGGAGAACATGCCGACCTTGCCCTTGAGCTTCGGGTTGTTCCACAGGTCGGCCAGCCCGGTGATCGGGCCGGTCTTGCTCTCGTCGTAGGCGATGCCGGTCATGCCCGAGGCCCACGGGATGCTGTACGCGTTGCCCGGGTCGAAGGCTTCCTTCTTGTACGCGGCGCCGGCGTTCTTGGCGAAGTTCGGCAGCTTCGAGTGGTCGAGCGGGGCCAGGAAGCCCGAGTCACGGAACTGCGTGAACTGGAAGCTGTTGGTGATGACCATCAGGTCGAACCCGATGGACTGGCCGGCCGACAGCTGCGGCTGCACCTTGGCGAACCAGGGGCCCATCTCCTGGATGACTTCCTGGTAGTTCACCTTGATGCCGGTCTTGGCGGTGAACTTCTTGAGCTCGGGCTTCTTCGGGTCCATGTAGAGCGGCCAGCCGGCGAAGTTGAGCGTGCCGGTCTTGGTCTTGCCGGCCCAGAACTTGGCCACGGCGTCGGGCTCGGCGCTGGCCGGAGCCTGCGTGCCCTGGCCCTGCACGCCGCAGGCGGCGAGGGCGGCGCCCATGCCGGCCAGGCCGGAGAGCCGGAGCGCGTCGCGACGGCCGAAGCGGCGCTGGGTGAGGCCGCGAAGCAGGGTGGGGTCGGACATATTCGACGCAGACATCTCAGTCTCCGATCAGGTATGAGTGCTGGGGGGCCCAGGTGAGATACACCCGGTCACCGCGATCCGCAAGATCGTCGGCGTTCGAAGCATTTTGATCGAAGACTGTGAAATCCGCGCCTGCCGCTGTCGCCACGGTGTAATTCGTTGAGGTTCCGTGATAAACGACCTCGGTCACTGTCCCGGACAGGACGCTGCCACCGGTCGACTGCACGGGCGGGACGCCGCGGTGCAAGTCGATCTTTTCCGGACGGATCGACACCTCGAGCTTGTCGCCCTGCCGCACCGGCGACCCGGCCGGGACGACGACCCGGTCCTGAGTGGTGTAGCTGAGCAGGGCCAGCCCGCCCTCGACCCGGTCGACGTGACCCTCCACGATGTTCGACGTGCCGATGAAGCCGGCCACGAACCGCGACGCCGGGCGCTCGTAGATCTGGCGAGGCGAGCCGAGCTGCTCGATGACGCCGGCGTTCATCACCGCGATCCGGTCCGACATCGTCAGCGCCTCGCCCTGGTCGTGGGTGACGTAGACGAAGGTGATGCCGACCTCGCGCTGGATGCGCTTGAGCTCGATCTGCATCTGCTGGCGCAGCTTGAGGTCGAGCGCGCCCAGCGGCTCGTCCAGCAGCAGGGCCCGCGGGCGGTTGACCAGGGCCCGGGCCAGGGCGACCCGCTGCTGCTGGCCGCCCGACATCTCCTTGGGCGAGCGCTTCTCCATGCCGGTCAGCGACACGATCTCGAGGATCTCGCCGACCCGGCGGTTGATCTCGCTCTTGGCGACCTTCTTGCGCTCCAGGCCGAAGGCGACGTTCTGGTGCGTGTTGAGGTGGGGGAAGAGCGCGTACGACTGGAAGACCATGTTGACGTCGCGCTTGTTGGCCGAGACCCCGGTGACGTCCTCACCGTCCAGATAGACCTTGCCGGCGGTGGGCTCCTCGAAGCCGGCGATCATCCGCATGGTGGTGGTCTTGCCGCAGCCGGACGGGCCCAGCAGCGAGAAGAACTCCCCCTGGGCGATCGCGAGGTCGGTGCGCTTGACGGCGGGCACCGTCTCGCCGTGCGACAGGTAGTTCTTGTTCACGCCGACGAACTCGATCGCCGGCGCGCCGGCCGCCGGTGACGTCCGGGCGCGTACCGCGCTGTGCTGGGGGGTGGTCATCGGGGCTGTCCTCTTCGCGGTGGGGTGTCTATCAACTGCCGAGGTAGCTCATGACGTGCTTGATGCGGGTGTACTCCTCGAACCCGTACATGGACAGGTCCTTGCCGTAGCCGGAGTGGCCGAAGCCGCCGTGCGGCATCTCCGACACGAACGGCAGATGAGTATTGATCCAGACGGCGCCGAAGTCGAGCCGCCGGGAGACCCGCATCGCGCGGCCGTGGTTCTGGGTCCAGACGCTCGCGCTCAATCCGAACCGGACGTCGTTGGCCCAGCGGACCGCCTCGCCCTCGTCGTCGAACCGCTGCACGGTGATGACCGGGCCGAACACCTCGTCCTGGACCATCTCGTCGCGCTGCCGCAGACCGGACACGACGGTCGGCTCGAGGAAGTAGCCGCGCTCGCCGATCCGCTTGCCGCCGGCCACGATGCTCGCGTGCTCGGGCGTACGGTCGAGGAAGCCCTGCACGCGGGCGAGCTGACCGGCGTTGTTGACCGGGCCGAAGAACGCGTCCGTGTCCTGCGGCGAGCCGACCTTGGTGCCCCGGGCCGCCTCGGCCAGGGCGTCGGTGAAGTCGGCGGCGACGCGGCCGTGCACGAGCACCCGGGTGGCCGCGGTGCAGTCCTGCCCGGCGTTGAAATAGCCGGCCCCGGCGATCGCCTGCGCGGTGGCGGCGATGTCGGCGTCGTCGAACACGATGACCGGCGCCTTGCCGCCCAGCTCGAGATGCGCCCGCTTGAGGTCGGCGGCGGCCGAGACCGCCACCTCCATGCCGGCCCGGGTCGACCCGGTGATCGAGACGAGCTGCGGCGCCGGGTGGGCGACCAGCGCCCGGCCGGTGTCCCGGTTGCCGCAGACCACGTTGAGCACGCCCGGGGGCAGGAACTCGGCGGCGATCTCGGCCAGCAGCAGGGTCGACACCGGGGTGGTGTCGGACGGCTTGAGTACGACCGAGTTGCCGGCCGCGATGGCCGGCGCGAACTTCCACACCGCCATGACCATCGGATAGTTCCACGGGGTGATCTGCGCGCACACGCCGATCGGCTCGCGCCGCACATAGGACGTGTGGTCGCGCAGATACTCCCCGGCCGACTTGCCCTCCAGGATGCGCGCCGCGCCCGCGAAGAAGCGCAGCTCGTCCAGGAGCGGTCCCATCTCCTCGGCCCGGGTCGCCTCGACCGGCTTGCCGGTGTTGCGGCACTCGGCCTCGATGATCTCGTCGGCGCGCGCCTCGATCGCGTCGGCGATCCGCAGCATCGCCCGCTGGCGCTCGGCCGGGGTGGCGTCGCGCCAGGCCTCGAAGCCGGCGTCGGCCGCGGTCATCGCCGCGTTCACATCCTGCTCGGCGGAGACCGGCGCGAGCGCATAGGCCTCACCGGTGCTGGGGTCGATCACCTCGGAGGTGGCCCCGTCCACGGTGCCGGCGTAGTCACCACCGACGAAATTGCGCAGAACAGGCAACGCGGCACTCACGAAATACGACCTCCCGTAGCGGGCTGGTGACAGCTCCCACACGAACGACTGCGAGACCTTGACACACGCGAAGGACTGAAGACAAGGGAATCCGAAACTAATTTCCAAAGCCGAAACGGAATCGGGGCCCGACCGGCGTTCGGGCCACGTAATCCTGTGTCAACCCGCGTAATACCGGTCGGCCACCGAGAGCGCCGCGTCGAGGATCGACAACCCTTCCCGCACCTCGTCGGCCGTGACCGTGCAGGGCGGCGCGACATGTACCCGGTTGAAATGGGTGAACGGCCACAGGCCACGCTCCTTGCACGCCGCGGCCAGCTCGGTCATCGGCCCGGCGGCGGCACCCGCGGCGTTGAACGGCACCAACGGCTCGCGGGTCCGCCGGTCCCGGACGAGCTCGATCGCCCAGAAGACGCCGAGCCCCCGGACCTCGCCGACGCTGGGATGCTTCTCGGCCAGCTCGGCCAGGCCGGGCGCGATCACGTCGTCGCCGATCGCCCGGGCGTGCTCGACGATCCCCTCGTCCTTGAAGATCTCGATCGAGGCGACGGCCGAGGCGCAGGCCAGCGGGTGACCCGAATAGGTCAGGCCGCCCGGGAACGGCCGCTCCCGGAACGTCTCGGCGATCTCGTCGGAGATGATCACGCCGCCGAGCGGCAGGTAACCCGAGTTGACGCCCTTGGCAAAGGTGATCAGATCGGGCGCGACACCCCACCGGTCGACCGCGAACCACTCACCGCACCGCCCGAAGCCGGCCATCACCTCGTCGGCGATGAAGACGATCCCGTACGCGTCGCAGATCTCCCGCACGCCCTGCAGATAGCCCGGCGGCGGCACCAGGATGCCGTTGGTGCCGACCACGGTCTCGATCAGCACGGCGGCGATCGTGGTGGCCCCCTCGAAGACGATCGTGTCTCGCAGGTGCCGCAGGGCCCGCTCGGTCTCCTGCTCGGGGGTCTCGGAATAGAACGGCGACCGGTAGGGGTACGGGCCCCAGAAATGCACCAGGCCGACGGCGGTGTTCTCGTTGGCCCAGCGGCGCGGGTCGCCGGTCGCCGCGATCGCGGTCGTCGTGCCGCCGTGATAGCTGCGGTAGGCCGACAGCACCTTCTGCCGGCCGGTGTGACCGCGGGCCAGGCGGATGGCGTTCTCGTTGGCCTCGGCCCCGCCGTTGGTGAAGAAGACCTTGTTGAGGTCGGGCGGGGCGAGCTCGGCGATCAGGCGGGCCGCCTCGCCGCGCTTGTCGTTGGCGAATGCGGGTTGGATCGTGCAGAGCCTGGCCGCCTGCTCCTGGATGGCCGCGACGAGTCTCGGGTGCTGGTGTCCGATGTTGACGTTGACCAGCTGCGACGAGAAGTCCAGATATTTCGTATTTTCGTAATCCCAGAAGTAGCTGCCGCTCGCCCCGGCGATCGGCACGGGGTTGAGGGCCCCCTGGGCCGACCAGGAGTGGAAGACGTGGGCGCGGTCGTCCGCCCTCACCTCGGCCGCCGTCATCGGCTCCTGGCCGCTCATCGGCTCTTGGCCGCTCATCGGTTTTTGGCCGCTCATCGGTTCTTGGCCGCTCATCGGTTCGTCGGGAAGCCGAGGTCCACCGATGACGTGCCCGGGTCGGGCCAGCGGGAGGTGACGACCTTGGAGCGGGTGAAGAAGTGGATGCCGTCCGGGCCGTACATGTGGGTGTCGCCGAACAGCGACGCCTTCCAGCCGCCGAAGGAGTAATAGGCCACCGGCACCGGGATCGGCACGTTGACGCCGACCATGCCCGCGTCGACGTCGAACTGGAACTGCCGGGCGGCGCCGCCGTCGCGGGTGAAGATGGCGGTCCCGTTGCCGTACTCGTTGTCGTTGATCAGGGCCAGCCCTTCCGCGTACGTCTCGGCCCGCACCACCGCGAGCACCGGGCCGAAGATCTCGTCCGCGTAGACGTCCATGTCGGGCTTGACGTTGTCGAGCAGCGTGACGCCGAGGAAGTAGCCGTCGCCCGGAACCTCGGCCTCCCGGCCGTCGGCCACCACGGTCGCGCCCTCCTCGGCACCCCGGGCGATGTAGCCGGCCACCTTCTCCCGATGCTGAGCGGTGATCAGCGGTCCCATCTGCGACTCGGGGTCGGTGCCGTCACCGATCCGCAGCTTGGGCAGGCGGGCGGCGATCGCGTCGACCAGCGGGCCGGCGATGTCGCCGACGGCCACGACCACCGAGACGGCCATGCAGCGCTCGCCGGCCGAGCCGTAGGCGGCGTTGACCGCGGCGTCGGCGGCCGCGTCGAGTTCGGCGTCGGGCAGCACCAGCATGTGGTTCTTGGCGCCACCGAGGGCCTGCACACGCTTGCCGTGCGCGGTGCCGGTCTCGTAGATGTACTTGGCGATCGGGGTCGAGCCGACGAAGCTGACCGCGGCGATGCCGGGGTGGGTGAGGATCGCGTCGACCGCCTCCTTGTCGCCGTTGACGACCGTGAAGACGCCCTCGGGCAGACCGGCGTCCTTCCACAGCCGGGCCAGGAACAGCGCCGCCGACGGGTCCTTCTCGCTCGGCTTGAGGACGAAGGCGTTGCCGGCCGCGATCGCCGTGGTGCACATCCACAGCGGCACCATCGCCGGGAAGTTGAACGGGGTGATGCCGGCGACGACACCGAGCGGCTGCTTGATCGAATAGACGTCGACCCCGGTCGCCGCCTGCTCCGAGAACGAGCCCTTCATCAGGTGCGGGATGCCGGTGGCGAACTCGGCGTTCTCCAGGCCGCGGGCCACCTCGCCGGCCGCGTCGGACAGGACCTTGCCGTGCTCGCTGGTGATGACCGCGGCGAGGTCGCCGGACTGCGCGGCGAGCAGCTCGCGGAACTTGAACAGCACCGTGGACCGCTTGGCCAGCGACGCCGACCGCCAGGCCCGGGCGGCCTCCTGGGCGACGGCGACGGCCTGGGCGACCTCGTCGGCCGAGGCGAGGTCGACCTCGGCGGTCTGCTCGCCGGTGGCGGGGTTGAAGACGGGGCCGACCCGGCCCGAGGAGCCGGGGCGCTCCGCGCCGCCGATCCAGTGCGCGATTCGATTCATGGCCAGAGATTACGTACCACCTCTGGACCGAACAATGCTTGAAACGTACTGTCACAAAGTGCTCTCGGAGGTCAGCTCACGACTCGTCGATGTGTCCGCCCGCGGCCTGGCCGAGGCCGTGGGCCGCGCGGTCGGCGACGGCGCGCTGCCCGCGGGCAGCAAGCTTCCGCCCGTCCGCCGGGTGGCCGCCGAGCTGCACATGTCACCCACCACGGTCAGCGCAGCCTGGCAGCTCCTGCGCCGCTCCGGCACCATCCGGACCGACGGACGTCGCGGCACGGTCGTCGCGTCGTCGCGAGCCGACGGGCCGGGCCGCTACCGCGCGGCCCTGCGCGGCCGCTCCGGTTTCGCGTTGGATCTGTCCACCGGCGTACCCGATCCGCTGTTGCTCCCGGCTCTGCCCGCGCTGGCCGGCCTCTCCCCCGCGCCCACCAGCTATCTCGACGAGCCGGTGCTTCCCGAGCTGGCGGCACTTCTGCGGGACAACTGGCCCTACGCCGCCGACCGCCTGGCCGTCTTCGACGGCGCGATGGACGCGATCGACCACGTGGCGTCCCACCTGCTCCGGATCGGCGACCGGGCGGTGGTCGAGAACCCGTGCTTCCCGCCGCTGCTCGACCTGCTCGAGTCCCTGGGCGTCCAGCCCGTCCCGGCCGGCACCGACGCCGAGGGCATGCTCCCCGCCGCGCTGCAGTCGGCCCTGGCCCAGCGCCCCACCGCCGTCTTCCTCCAGCCCCGAGCCCTCAACCCCACCGGCGCGTCGTGGTCACCCGGCCGAGCCACGTCGCTGGCGGCCGTGCTGGCCCAGACCCCCCAGGTGTACGCCGTGGAGGACGACTCGGCGGGCGACGTCTCCTCGGCCCCGTTGCACTCCCTGGGGGCCCACCTGCCGCGGCAGACGATCCACGTCCGGAGCTTCTCCAAGTCGCACGGCCCCGACCTGCGCCTGGCCGCCGTCTCCGCCCCCGCCGCGGTCCTCGACCCCATCCTCGAACGCCGCCTGCTGGGTCAGGGCTGGACCAGCCGCCTGCTCCAGCACCTGCTGCTGACGCTCCTGACCGACCCGGCGTCGATCGCCGCGGTTCGCACCGCCAAGGTCGAGTACGCCCGCCGCCGCCATCTGGTGGTGTCGGCCCTGCGCCGGCTCGGCCTGGCTCTGCCGCCCGGCGACGGCCTCAACGTGTGGCTCCCGGTCATCGACGAGCAGGCCGCTCTCATTTCGCTGGCCAGCAACGGCATAGCCGCCGCGGCCGGCACGGCCTTCACCGTCACCCCGACCGCGCCCCACCTGCGCCTGACGGCCGGGCTGATCGCCACCGACCACGACGCCATCGCCACCCATCTGGCTGAGGCCGCGCGCACACCCTCCCTCGCCGTGGCTCGGTGACGACTTGACGGGTGACATCTAGGCATGTGACGATCTATCGCATGAGCCCATGCGACACTTTGCCCATGACGGAGGCGAAGCTCGATCGTCCCGATCCGTGGACGGAGACGGAGTACCTGGCGCTCGGCGAGACCAAGAGCCGGATCGAGCTGGTAAACGGGGGGCTGCTGGTGAGCCCAGCACCGGACAGAGCGCATCAGGACATCAATTTCCAGCTCATGCGACTCCTGTATGACCCCGCGATGTCGGCCGGCCTGCGCGCCTTCCACGAGTCGAACATCCGGCTGGCCTCGAATCAGATTCTCATTCCCGACCTGATCGTCGGGCGCATGAGCCGCCAAGGCAGCGTGTGCGACGCGTCCGAGGTGGTGCTGGTCGGCGAAATTCTTTCGCCGAGTACCGCACCCGTCGACCGAGTCCTCAAGAGGCAGCTCTACGCCGCCGCCAAGGTCGACTGGTATCTCCTGGTCGAGCCCGACATGAAGACCTACGAGTCAGTCACTCTGCGGCTGCTCCGACGCCAGGACAACGACTACGAGGAGGCCGCGGTGGCCGAGCCGGGCGAGACACTCAAGTCCGACGAACCGTTCCCGCTGGCGATCCCCACCGCGGCGCTCCTCTGACGTTCGGGTGGGCGGTTGCGTCACCCCCGCCCACCTGCTCAACTCTTGGCGCCGGTCCGCCAGTCCTGGTCGGCGTTGGCGCTGCAGTTCCACTGCAGCACGAACGTGCCGTCCGCGGTCCGGCCGCCCGGAAGCGCCAGGCGGTGCCCGCTGCGGTCGTTGCGGATCTCGGACATGGGCGTTGGCGCGCGGGTTGATCTGCCAGTCCTGGTCGGCGGCGCCGCTGCAACCTCACTGGACACCCGGGGCCGCCCGCGTCACCCGGGAAGGGACCGACCTGGTCAGGTCCGGCGCCGGCGATGGCGAAGACGCCGTCGCCCGGGCCGGCCACCGTGAACGAGCCGAGATGCAGCCGGCGCGGCACCCATTCGTCACCGGTGCGGCCGAAGCCGAGCACCGAGATGGCCTGCTCGTCCACCGGCGCACCGGCGACCGGAACCGGAGTGACCCCGGTGACGTCGGCGGCCGGCTCGACGAGGGCGAGGTCCCCGCTGGGATGCGCCACGACGCGTACGGCTGGGACCCGGAACCCGGCTGGATCGCTCAGATCCAGCCGCCCGACGGTCACGGTCGTCGCCGTAGCAGGCGGAGCCGATCGCTCGAAGCAGGCCTTCGCACTGATCACCCAGCGCGGCGCGACCAAGACCCCGTGCAGGCCCGCCCGAATCCCGGCAGCCCGACCTCCACCTTGGCCAGGAACCGAGAGGTCTCCCCAGCCGGCACTTCCCCGCCGACCGCACCCGCGAAGGCCACCCCAGCCCACCGCTTGATCTCGCCGTGCCCCGCTCCCCCGCCGCCCAGCCCGCTGCTCGACCGCGCCGCGCCCCGCTCACCCGCTGCTCGGCCTCGCCTCCCTCGCGATCCCGTCGTCATTTGACGCCGCTCCGCGCGGGCCGCGTACATGCGGTCTCTGGCCGACGGCACAGCGGTCGCCATCCGAGACCGGATCGCGTCCTGGCCGGGCGCCCTCGGATGTCCGGGCCAGGAGTTGTTCTTCTGGGGGTTCAGCGGCCCGGCGGCGCTCTCCTACACCGCACCGTCCCGAGCCCGCGGACGTGCACCGGCGGATGAGCCCCCAGCACCACGGCGCTGTCATTCCGCTCCGGCGGAGCATCGGTTTTCCGAACCCTGTCTCGCGTCCTGAGCTCCCGCAAACGCCTGACCTGCGGCGATCCGCCTTCATCGCGGCTCTCGACGGGGGCGGACCACGGAGGACCTCGGCCGAACGGTGGCCCCGCCGACGGTCGAACCGGCGAAGAGGGTAGCCGTCAGGACGACTTCCGATGTGGGGTTTATTGGGTTTTCCATCCCGTAAGACGCCATACAACCCAGTACGGGAGGAATTGCAATGAATAAGCTCACCCGCGCCGTAACCCTGGGAGGGTTCGGCGTACTCACCGCCCTGACCGTCGGCATGGGCCCGGCCCAGGCCGCCCCGGCCGCGCCCGCCGCCCCGGAGAGCAAGACCACGGCCAGCCAGAACGTGTGGCGGGGCGAGAGCCAGATCGTCGGCTTCTACCGGACGCTGGGCGCCTGCGAGCTGGCCGGCCAGTACGGTGAGCGGGCCGGCGCCTGGGACGACCACGACTGCACCATCACGCGCGTCGGCGCGCGTCGGGGCGCGTGGGCCCTCGAGGTCGTCGACTACGACAACTGGGGCTCGCTCGGCTTCAACCGGCCGTTCCAGGTCGTCCGTGGCTTCCCGACCCAGTTCCGCCCCGTGTGGGCGGGCCAGTTCCGTCCGGGTCGGCCGGGTCAGTTCCGGTTCTACCGGCCGGGCTCGCACCGCAACGACTGGATGCGGGACCGGGACCGTCGCCACCACCACGGCCGCGACTGGGACCACGACCGTCGCGACGGTCGTGACAACGACGGCCGTGGCCGTGGCAACGACGGCCGTGGCGGCCGTGGCGGCAACGACGGCCCGGGCCGCGGCCGGGGCTGACACATCGGTCTGCCTGAAGGCCATCGCGGCCCCAACGAGCCAGAGGTTGGGCACGCAGCCTTCGGACTGATGGGAACACTGTAAGGAAGTGAGTTCTATCGCGCGACCTTTGTGCTGATCGGTGTCTTTGAAATCCGTGGGCCGTCGGACGAACGTTTCGTCCGGCGGCCCACGGACTTTCTCCCGTTCCGCTCGCCGCCGCTCGCCGCCCAATGCTCGCCGCTCGCCGCTTGCCGCGCCTCGACGCCCACCGACCGCACTGAACATCGGCGTCTGCGACCACCCTCCGATGCACAGCCGTTGACATACGTCACCTAGTCGCTTGACACTTGGCGTGTGACGGACAACGATCAGCAGCGCCGCGGTGAGCCGTGGGCGGAGACGGCCCTGTTGGCTCCCGGCGAGGTGGGTTATCGGCTCGGGACCACTGACGGGCAAGTGATGCCGAGCCCGGTGCCGACGGTGCCGCACCAGAGCGTCGCCCACCTGCTGGTGCGGGCGCTTCGCACGTCGGCTCGCAAGGCGGGCCTGGGCGCGCACGGGGCGGTGCTGCTGCGACTCGGCCCCGATCGGCTGCTCGTGCCGGATCTGGTGGTCGCTCGAGTTGATCGGCTGGCCGCCTGCGCCGAAGCAGCCGACACGGTGCTGGTCGGCGAGATCAGCCGTCCTGGCACCGACTACGCCGGAACCCCGAGCCGGATCGAGCACTACGCCGCCGCGGGCATCCCCTGGTTCCTCCTCACCCAGCCCGAGTCGGCCGAACACAGGGAAATCAGCGTGCGACTCTTCCGCCTGCAGGGCAACCGCTACCTCGAGCGCACCTCAGCCGGTAGCGGCCAGATCCTGACCACCAAAGAGCCGTTCCCCTTCCGCATCCGCACCGCCGATCTGGTCGTCTTCTGACAGCCCTTGGCAGCCATGCACCTCGCACTGCCTTTCAAGCCTCCACTCCGGTCGGTTCACAGAGGCACGTCGACCTGCCGCACCCAGCTCGCCGTGCTCGCACGGCCCTCAACGTCGGATCGCTGTCGACGGACCGCAGGCTGCCTCCACCCGCCGCTCCGCACGACCCCGGCGGCACTCTCAGCCCCTCTGCACGATCCGGGACGCCACGATGGGCGCTGCTGCGGGGACGGCGAAAGTGAACAGGAGGACGACGAGCTCCTCGCCCACCGAATAGTCCTCGACGAAGACTCCGATCAGCAGGTTGACGACTTGCAGGGCCAGCCAGACCGGGAGGAAGACCGCCACGGCTGTGCGCAGCGCTGTCTCTTTGGTGGCATGCGGGATCAGCAATCCGGCCAGCAGGGCGATCACGGCCCAGAGGGCCACGCCGGCCACGATGAACCAGAGAAGCCGGACGTCACCGAGTGGCGGCCCATCCGGCCAGATCCACCACGCGACCCCGGCGGCCAGGGCCGGCACACCGAACACCGGCAGCAAAACCATGGCCTCCTCACCCGGCCGGTAGCCGGCCGAGAAAACGCCGATGCCCGCGTTGACGACGGACAACGCCAGCCACAGCGGCGTGAAGACGCCGAACGCGACCGCGCCGGGCGCCTCGGCGGCGAACAGTTTCGTCAGCAGCAGGACCGAGCCGGCCAGCAAGATACCGGCCACCACGAACCGGGGTAACCGCACGGCAATCACCTCGCAGAACATCCGATGAGGGGCCGAAGTCTGCCACTCATCGGCCGCCGCGGAGGCGCCTGTGGATAACCCCGGCCGCCACCTTTCTCGGCTGTGGACAACGGATTCCGCCGCCTCGAAAGAGCGGTAGCGTCGCCTCTGTCCACGGTTGGCGAAGGTCCGGCAAGGAGGAAAAGGATGATGCGCGGAGCGGGCGGGGGCCACCTCTCGGCAGCGGTGGTCAGGAGGCGGGGCGGAAGCTGTCGAAGACCAGTTGCAGGTCGTCGCGGTAACGGGACCAGTCCGCATCGCGGGTCTGCCAATAGAAGCCGTAGGCCTGTTTGTCGGAGGTGATGACACCGCGGTTGTTGACGTGCTGGCGGACGCCGTTGCGGGTGAACGTGAACTCCCAGTCGGCGGCCTTGCGGAAGTAGTCGGTCTCGCGGATGTGGATCTCGCGGTAGGACGGGAAGTCGCCGCGGGAGACGCGGTACTCGGACTTGCCCTGCCAGTCGGCCACAGGGTTGGCGACCGGTTTCTTGGTCTGGTCGATGCCGAGGACGCGATTGGTGCTGCTGTCGCGGAAGTACACGATGGAACCCTCGCGGGAGCGGGTCCACCCTTCGGGGACGTAGACGGCGAAGCCGGTCCTGTCCCGGTAGTCGCGCCACCCGTCGGGCAGCCCGGGGAGACCGGCGCCGGATCCCGTGCCGCCGCCGTCGTCGTCGCCGGTGGGAGGAGGCGCCGCCGGCGACGTGGCGGTGGCGGCAGCTGAGGTTTCGGGAGACGTGGACGATCCGGACGACGCCTGCCCCGGGTCGGACGACGGCTCACCGGGCGCCGAGGCGGCCGGGGCGCCGGCGTTGGTGTCCGGCTCGCCGTCCGACCCGGATCTGGTCACGCCCCAGAAGACCGCGCCTCCGATCAGGGCGACCACAGCGGCGGCGATAAGGAGCCACCGCCGGGCCGGGGATGCGGCCGGCCGCTGTTCCGTGTCGGGCGCGGCGGGAATCGCCCGGCCTCGGGGACGCGGCGGGGCTTCGCCGGGGGACGGCGAACGCTGCGGGGGCACGAACGGGGGCGGCGGCTCGATCGGCGCGGCTCGATCGGCGACGGGCGTTCGTCTGCCGGCAGAGGCAGCAGCCGCAACGCCGCCGGGCGGGGCGGCGGCAGGCGCGGCCGGGGCAGGCGCGGCCGGGGCAGGCGCGGCGGCAGGCGCAGCAGCGGCAGGTGTGGCGGCGGCACGCGCAGCGGCAGGTGTGGGGGCGGAAGGCGCAACGGGGGCTGGCGCAGCAGACGTCGGCGCCGTAGCGGCGGGCGCGGCGGACGTGGACACCGCGGCGGCTGGTTCAGCGGATGTGGACGCCGCAGCGGCGGTAGCGGGTGCCTCGGCGGCGGGCGCGGCGGATGCGGGTGCTTCGGCTACTGCTGGTGCAGCGGACCCGGGTGCCTCGGCTGCTTGTGCGGCGAGCACGGGAGCAGCGGACGCGGGTGCCTCGGCTGCTTGTGCGGCGGGCGCGGGAGCAGCGGATGCGGGCGCAGCAGCTGCAGGTGCGGCGACTGCAGGTGCGGCGACTGCAGGTGCGGGGGCAGCGGCGGCCGGAGCGGCGGGGGCGGGGGTGTCGCGTACGGGAAGTTGGTCTGTGGGTTTGGGGGTGGCGGGTAGGGATTCGGTGGTGGCGGCCTCGGGGACCAGGGCGTGGCCGTAGGCGCCGGAGGCTGCTTCGCGGAGTAGGTGTTCGGTCTCGGTTGCGTTGATCCGGTCCTGGGGATCCTTGCGGAGCAAGCCGCGGAGTACCGGCTCCAGCGGGCCGGCCTGGGTCGGCGGGTCGGGTTCGTCGGCGGCGAGCGCGGTCAGGGTGGCCAGCGCCGACGTCCGGTGGAAGGGTGAGTGGCCCTCGACGGCCGCGTAGAGCGTGGCGCCCAGTGACCACAGGTCCGACTTCATACCGGCCGTGCCGTGCCGGGCCCGCTCGGGCGACATGTATTCGGGGGAACCGATCAGGACGTCGGACGTGCTGATCTGGCTGTCGCCCTCGATGGTGGCGATGCCGAAGTCGGTGAGCAGCACCCGGCCGTCGTCGGCCAGCAGGACGTTGGCCGGTTTCACGTCGCGGTGGTCGACGCCGGCCGCGTGGGCGGCGCGCAGGGCGGCCAGCAGGTCCAGGCCGATGCGGGCGACCCGGCGCGGTTCCAGCGGGCCGGACGACTTGAGCACCTCGTGCAGGGACCGGGACGGCACGTAGGCCATGACGATCCAGGCCCGGCCGTCCACGTCGAGCACGTCGAAGACCTGCACCACGTTGGGGTGGCCGAGCCGGGCCGCGGCGCGCGCCTCGCGGAGCGTACGGCGGTGGACCACATTGCGATCGTGGGCTTGCACGTCGTGGGGGATCAGCACTTCCTTGACCGCGACGTCGCGCTGCAGGACTTCGTCGCGGGCGAGCCAGACCTTGCCCATCCCGCCTGCGCCCAGGAGCTCGCCCAAGCGGTAACGACCGGCGATGAGAGGCATGTGAGGGCCCTTACCCGGCTGCCGCCGAGATCAGACGTGTGCACGTGGCCTTATCGACCGCGAGATGTGTAATACTTCCGGAACTCCGAGACGAAAGTTTCGGTGTGATCGTGGGGCAGCGGAGGAGAGACGATGGCCGTGACGGGTAGGCGAGTCACTATCGCGACCATTGCCGAGGCGGCCGGGGTCTCCGTGCCCACGGTGTCGCGGGTGCTCAATGGCCGTACGGATGTCTCCCCGGAGACCCGGGACCGCATCGAGCACCTGCTCCGAGAGCACGACTACCGCCCTCGAAACTCTCGCCAGCCGCTCCGCGCGGGGCTCATCGACCTGGTTTTCCACGATCTTGACAGTCCGTGGGCGGTCGAGCTGATCCGCGGCGTCGAGGAGGTCTGCCACTCGGCCGGCGTCGGCACGGTGATCTCCGCCGTTCACCGGCGCACCGCGTCGACCCGCCAGTGGCTGCAGAATTTGCGGTCGCGTCAGTCCGACGGCGTCATCCTGGTGATCTCGGACGGGGCGGGCCCGGTCTACACCGAGCTGCACCGGCTCAACGTGCCGATGGTGATCATCGATCCGGCCGGCGGTGCCGCCTCGGATGTGCCGACCATAGGGGCCACCAACTGGTCGGGCGGCCGCAGCGCCACCGAGCACCTGATCTCGCTGGGCCACCGGCGCATCGGGCTCATCGAGGGCCCGCGAAATCTGCTGTGCAGCCGGGCCCGTCTCGACGGCTACCGCGCGGCGCTCGAGTCGGCCGGTCTGCGGGTCGACCGGCGGCTGATCGAGCCGGGCGACTTCAGTCATGAGGGCGGCTTCGCGGCGGCCGAGCGGCTGCTCGACCGGGAGGACCCGCCGACCGCCATCTTCGCGTCGAGCGACCAGATGGCGCTGGGCGTTTATGAGGCGGCCCGGCTCAAGGGCATCCGGGTGCCCGATGACCTGAGCGTGGTCGGCTTCGACGACCTGCCGGAGGCCCGCTGGTCCTCGCCGCCGCTGACCACCGTACGGCAGCCTCTGGCCGACATGGGCGGGCTCGCCGCACGGACGGTCTTGCGACTGTCGCGCGGCGAGCCCATCGAGACTCCCCGGGTGGAGCTGGCGACCGAGCTGGTCGTCCGCGAGTCCTCCCGGAAACTACTTGCCGAAACCGGCCGTCAGTCCACTGAGTAGCTGCCGGCGGCCGATGGCGTAGAGCAGGACGATCGGGACGGTGGTCAGCACGACCGAGGCCGCGATGGCCGGGATGTTGACGCCGAACTGGCCTTGGAAGGCGGCCAGGGCGAGCGGGATGGTGCGCTGCTCGGGGCTCTGGGTCAGCACCAGGGGCAGCAGGAAGCCGTTCCAGATGCCCAGTCCGTTGTAGATGACCACGGTGACCA
>NZ_JALPVL010000030.1 GCF_023544465.1 Paractinoplanes maris
GGGTCTGTCAAGAAAACGGTGTAACTCGATGTTGTGGTGATCAGTTGCGGCCTGCGGTGAGGCGGCCGTCGAAGGCCAGGTCGAAGGCGTTGAGAGCGGGTTTCCAGCGGGTGATCCAACGGCGTCGGCCGGCGCCGGTCGGGTCGAGGGACATCACCGCGAGGTAGACGCATTTGAGGGCGGCCTGCTCGTTCGGGAAGTGGCCGCGGGCCCGCACGGCCCGGCGGATCCGGGCGTTCACGCTTTCGATGGCGTTGGTGGAGCAGACGACCTTGCGGATCTCGATGTCGAAGGCCAGGAACGGCACGAACTCGGCCCAGGCGTTGGTCCACAACCTCACGATCGCCGGATACTTCTCGCCCCACACCTCGCCGAATTCGAGGAACCGCTGTTCGGCGGCAGCTTCGGTGGGTGCGGTGTAGACCGGCTTCAACGCTTTCGCGATCGCGTCCCAGTGCTGGCGGGCCGCGTATTTGAACGAGTTTCTGAGCAGGTGCACCACGCAGGTCTGCACCACGGTCTTGGGCCAGACGGTGTTGATGGCGTCGGGCAGGCCGGTCAGGCCGTCGCAGACGGCCATCAGGACGTCCTCGGCGCCGCGGTTCTTGAGCTCGGTGCACACACTCAGCCAGAACTTGGCGCCTTCACCGCCGTCTCCGGCCCATAGTCCGAGGATGTCGCGGGTGCCCTCGGCGGTGACCGCCAACGCGACGTAGATGGGCCGGTTGGCGACTTTGCCGTCTCTGACCTTGACGTTGATCGCGTCCAGGAACACGACGGGATACACCTTGTCGAGGGGCCGGTTCTGCCACTCGGCCATGCCCTCGAGAACCTTGTCCGTGATCGTGGAGATCGTCTGCTTGGACACCTGCGCGCCATAGACCTCGGCCAGATGCGCACTGATCTCTCCGGTGGTCAGGCCCTTGGCGGACAGCGACAAGACCATGTCTTCTACCCCGGTGAGCCGGCGTTGCCGCTTTTTAACGATCTGCGGCTCGAACGAGGCGTCACGGTCACGGGGCACGGTGATTTCGACCGGGCCCACGTCGGTGAGCACCGTCTTGGCCCGGGCGCCGTTGCGGGAGTTCCCGCCGTCTTTGCCGGCTGGGTCGTGCTTGTCATAGCCGAGGTGATCGGTGATCTCACCGTCGAGGGCGGCTTCGATCACGCGTTTGGTCAGCTGCTGCAGCAGGCCGCCCTCGCCGGTCAGTTGCAGGCCCGCTGCGCGGGCCTGCTCCACCAGCCGGCCGACCAACTCGGCGTCCACACCCTCCGGCTTGGTCGCCGGAGTCTTCTTCTTGGCCACCGCCGAAGTATTCACGGCGTCTGTCGTCACGGTCATCAGGTGTCTCCTTGATCAGGAGTTACACCGTTTTTCTTACAGTCCCC
>NZ_JALPVL010000031.1 GCF_023544465.1 Paractinoplanes maris
TGTCTCGTGCAGCTTCGTTACAACTTCCGCGTCTACCCGACGACCAGCCAGCAGATCGAGCTGGCCAGGGCGTTCGGGTGCGCGCGGGTGGTGTTCAACGACGGGCTGCGCCTGCGTCAGCAGGCCCGCGAGGCGGGCGAGAAGTACGTCTCGGACGGCGAGCTGTCCCGCCGCCTGATCACCGAGGCGAAGCTGACGCCTGAGCGGGCATGGCTGGGCGAGGTGTCGTCCGTGGTCTTGCAGCAGGCCCTGGCGGACCTGAACACCGCGTACCGCAACTTCTTCGCCTCGATCTCGGGCAAGCGCAAGGGGCGGAAGCTGGCCCCGCCCCGGTTCCGGTCCCGCAAGGACAACCGGCAGGCCATCCGCTTCACGAAAAACTCCCGGTTCAAGGTCCTCGACAACAGCCGGTTGCGCCTGCCGAGGATCGGCGACCTTGCGGTCCGCTGGTCCCGGACGCTGCCGTCGGACCCGTCGAGTGTGGCGATCATCCGAGACGCGGCCGGGCGTCACTTCGCCTCGTTCGTCGTGCAGACCACCGACGAGGCGTTGCCGCCGGTCGAATCCGAGGTCGGTATCGATCTGGGACTGACCCACTTCGCGGTGCTCCCGGACGGCACGAAGGTGGCCGCACCGAAGTTCCTGCGCCGCGCGGCGCGCAAGCTAAAGCGGTTGCAGCAGGCGCTCTCGCGCAAGCAGCGCGGGAGTCAGAACCGGAAGAAGGCCGTCGTGAAGGTCGCCAGGGCGCACGCCCGGGTGGCCGACACCCGGCGGGACTGGCAGCACAAACTGTCCACGGCGATCATCCGCGAGAACCAAGCGGTGTACGTCGAGGATCTGTGCGTGGCCGGTCTCGGCCGGACCCGACTGGCGAAGTCTGTGCACGATGCGGGATGGGCCGGATTCACCGGCATGTTGGAGTACAAGGCGGCGCGGTACGGGCGCACTTTCGGCCGGGTGGACCGGTTCTTCCCGTCCACCCGGATGTGCTCGCAGTGTGGCCGGATCAACGAGAAGATGGCGCTCAACGTCCGGGCGTGGGACTGCCCCTGCGGCAGCCACCACGACCGGGACGTCAACGCCGCGAAGAACATCAAGGCCGCCGGACAGGCGGACCTCAACGACCGTGGAGCGCAGGTAAGACCGGGACTCGTCCCGGCACCGCGCGGCGAAGCGGTAACCCACCCGGACGCCGCGTGTTCCACGCGCAGCGTGGAGGGAATCTCCGTCCTTTAGGACGGAGAGGATGTCAATC
>NZ_JALPVL010000032.1 GCF_023544465.1 Paractinoplanes maris
CCCCGTGAAGTCGGAGTCGCTAGTAATCGCAGATCAGCAACGCTGCGGTGAATACGTTCCCGGGCCTTGTACACACCGCCCGTCACGTCACGAAAGTCGGCAACACCCGAAGCCCATGGCCTAACCCGCAAGGGAGGGAGTGGTCGAAGGTGGGGCTGGCGATTGGGACGAAGTCGTAACAAGGTAGCCGTACCGGAAGGTGCGGCTGGATCACCTCCTTTCTAAGGAGCACCTTCCACCGAAAGGTGGCAAGGAGCCTGCGACCTGCGAATGTCAGGTCGAGGAGCTCAAAGGCGGAGACACTGGCCAGTCACAACCGGCAACGGCCGGCAAACCTAGTACAGCCCTCGGGCGTGGAACGGGTTGCTGGTGCGGCCGGAAGTGGCGCACAAGAGAGCACCCTGTTGGGTATCTGAAAGAACAACCCGTGAGAGCCGGTCCGCCGGCGCCCGCATGGCGGGTGGTTGTTTTTCCAGTGCCAGGCATGACCTGGTCTTTCATACCGTTCGGGAGAGCCGGCCCTTTGTTGGGTTGTGTTCCTCGGGGTTCGGTGGAAGACGTTGATGGTTGTGGGTTGGTCGTTGGTTGAGAATTACACAGTGGACGCGAGCATCTTGTTTTCTGTGTTTAAGTTGTCAAGGGCGAACGGTGGATGCCTTGGCACCAGGAGCCGATGAAGGACGTGG
>NZ_JALPVL010000004.1 GCF_023544465.1 Paractinoplanes maris
GGCACCTGCGAGATCAGCACCCCGAGCGAGACCTGATCAGGACGCACCATCGGGCGATCCACCGCATCCGCTGTCATGACCGGTGATCCAAGCCATCACCACAACCGAAGTCACCACACCACGCCGACAACCGGGCTACCAGCTCAACCAAGATCAACTTAAGCTACGCGGCATTGCCCCGAGCCCGGGCTGGTGGCCTCCGGTGCGCGACAGGTCGCAGCGGGCGGCTGGGCATCCCAGAGCTGCATGGGGTCCAGGGGCGAGTAGCCCCGGCCGCCGGAGGCTTTCTCCGGGTTGTAGGGCAGGAGGCCCTGCCCGCCGGAGGCGGAGTACTGCTCGGCGCTTCGAGGTGCACGCGGCGCGGTCGCTTAATCCAGATCCGCCGTTCCGGCGGGACCTGGCAGAGCTTCGCCGCCATTTCCGGCTTTCCGCGCAGGGAGGTGCAGGTCGTTCTTAATTGCGTCAACCAGCTCTGCCCTGCGGGAGAAGTACTCCTGCCCTACAGCCTTCTCCTGATCAGTGCCAACCTGCTCCAAACTCCACTTTCCAGCGCTCTCAAGGGCGCTCCGGGCAGCATCGAAAACTTGCGATGTTCCATACAACTGTACGATGTACGAGATTCGGTATACATCGCTAAAGGGCTCGTTCGACACCTTAGAAATCATGCCTCTGCTGCGCTGTTCGACCAGATTCCCATAAATCATCAGGGCCCCGTAAAAATCTTCGTAGACCCCTCGGCGACGTTCGAAAGTTCGGGCGGCATCGTCGCGCAACCATCGTTCGCGTTCTTGTTCTCGTCCTCGCTCGAAAGACCAACGCTCCCGGGCGTTCGACTGATGTTGGGTGACGATAACGCCAGCCAGGGTACCGATCACTCCGATCGCCGCTACAGCGAGCGTGATCCAGAAAGGAGTCTGCACCCTTCGATACTGACGGAGTTAACGTAGCTGCGATAGTCTGCCCGGCGGACAATCAGACATGGCCTCGGCTTCGCCCCGTGTGGTGGCGGCCGAGGCTTCGCCGTATTCTGCCGGACTCGCGGTAGTCACTGCCGGGCTGCGCCGGGAGCGAAGCGGCAAGGCGCGGACGGCCGGCGCAGGTGGCCTGCGCGCGGCCCGCAGGCCGCCTTGAAGATGTAGAGAAAGTTCTCACCAGCGGGCTGCCCTCCCGCAGCGAAGTACTCGCTGCTTTTGTTCATAGTTTCTGTACGTCTTCAAGGCGGCCCGAAGCGGCCGCTCACTCCGTCGCTGGGGGCAGCGCATCGCCGCAGCGGCAAGCCCAAAGCTGCGGCGGCACGCTAATTAGGCGCTCCCCGTCGACACTCGTGGAAAACGCGGAGAGGGTTGGGCCTGCCGAAGGACTGACGAAAGTCCGGTGGGGTGGGGGTTGGCTGAGGCGGCCGACCGGCACGGCCAGGGCGACGCGGACGAGCTGCCGCTAGCAGACCGGTAGGGCGCGCGTCGCGGGGCCGTAGACGGCATGGGGCTACTGCGCCTCCGGCGGGGGGCTCTGGTTCTGGGACGGACGCGCTCAGCCCGTCACCCTCAGCCCGGGCAAAGCCGAGCACACCCCGCCGGCCCCCGCCAGCCTGGTTGCCTAGGGTCACGGTCGCAGCGACGCGACGGGGGCCGGCCGGGTCCGCCCCCGGGAAGGCGGGTCGAGGATGACGCGATGGCGCCAAGCCCCGAACGTTTCCACAGTCGACCGTCAAGGGAACCTTGACGGACCAAGTTCCCCCGACTTACCTAACGAGACGCAAACGTTGCGCTTCAGGCATCGGGAATTCAGCGGGAAAGCGGTTGTTAGGGAGGCCAACTACATCGGCCAACTCGGGCACTGAGTATGTGTGCTCGTTCAAGTGAACGCGGACGAGTTCTGCAATTACTTGCGGCTCTTCCCTGTCAATCGGATTTGGCTCGACAGTCAGGTATCCGGCTTTATTCATGTAAGCATGTAAGCTGCGACACCGACTCTGTGAGATTACCCCAAGATGCTCAGCGCGTAGAATTAACGACTGCATTGGAACTCGCCAGTATGGCTTCAGGGCGGCTGCCTTCCGGACGTCGATATCCGCTAGGTCAGCCACAATCTCCGCCGCTGGCATTAAAAGTTCTTCTGCGAACTGGTCCGCCTCGGCTTCGGCGGTATCACGTGGCGGCTCACCCTCATGCATGATCATATGACCAAGCTCATGCGCAAGAACGAATCTTTGCCGCTCCGGGCTCAGCTGAGAATGGAGCACAAATAGCGGTCCGCTACCAGGGTGCCAAATACTAATGGCATTGATCCGGTGTGTTTCAAAGTCTCGGCGAGCAACCACACCGCCCGCCGATTCAATTAGGTTTACCAGGTTAGTGACAGGACCCATTGGCATACGCCAGGCTGCCCGGACTTTGCGCGCCACCTCGTAAGCGCCACCAACGTCATCGATGTCGATTCTTGGGATGGTAAGAATCGTCTCAACATCGATATCGCTTAGGAGCCTATGGATGCGCATTCGGAGCAAGTTGATGCGCGCCTGAATTTTACGGAGTGTGCGCTGAGACAGGCTCTGCTGCTTGCGGTGAAAAAAGCTGGCACTGCCGAAGCCGTAAACGTCGTCATCCCAGCACAGCAGCTGAGGGGTGACTTGGAGGGCATCGGCAACGGTCGGCAGGTCGGCAGTCGGCAAGGGGCGTAGGCCATTCTCGGCCTTGCTCAATGTGGACTGAGCCAAACCGGTGACCTTCGAAAGTTCCTCCTGCGTCATGCCCTGTGCCTCCCGCGCCAGTACGAGCATGCGCGGGTTCTCAGTCACTCTTCGCTTCCTCCTGCGGCTTGTTGACCATCATCGATGATCTTCTTAACACGCTTGCTGCGAACCCGCGGGGCGGGGGCTGCTTCGGTACTCACTTGTGGCACGGCGGCGACCGGAGCAACTGTGCCGGAGATCTGGATCGGAGCCCACAGATGATCACCGAACATAGTGCAGGTCACGGCGACTTTTGCGATGTTGAGGTCAAGATCGTCCAGCAAGTAGCCGGCCACAACGTGCGTCATGGGCTGAATCGTCACCTCCGAGATCTCCAAGGTCTGATTGGAGAACGCGAGAGACTGGGCCGTGGCAACGCTGCTGGTCTTGAGCGTGTTCGACCGGAACTTCTTGAAGCGCATGGCTACCAAGTCGTGGAAACGGACGACCAGGAACCCCCGCTCCTTCCGGACCCGAACGTGAGGGTCAGGGGCGAAGCGCTTCGTGACCTCAACCACGATGAAGTCGTAGAGCGTGTTGGCCCGCGAACGAGCAGACACGTCCGCCGGAGACCCATCGAGCTTGCCAAGCCATGCCTGCCAACGCTGCATCGCAGCTCTGAAGCTGTCGTCCAACGCCGGTAGGTACGGCTTCAGCACGCCGTAGCAGTCGGTGCGATCCAAGGGCTCCGCGATCTCCATGCCAGGAAGGATGGCAGGTTGAAAAAGGTACGTCAAATATTCCGCTAGGTATTCCGGCACCGTGTCGTCGCCGTGCCCGCCCCGTGCCCGATGGACGAGCCAGCAGGGTCAACATCGGTCGGCCTCAAGCGCCACGGGGAGGGGTCCGTTGAGGTCGACCTGAGTCGGAACAGCCGATCAACACACTCCCAAGCTGACAGTGCGGGTTCGGTTCCCGTCACCCGCTTGGACGTTGAGGTTTGGCCAGGACATCTTTTCGGCCTGGCCAGGCGAAGCCGACGGGATGGCAAGATGCAGGGCTATGACCGAACGTGAGATAGCCGAAGTTGGAACCTGCGAGACCTGCCATGATCCAGTAGATCTCACGATCGGGTATGCCGTCGAGCACCACACTTTGCGTACCAATGACCCCGCCTGCGACGCGTGCTGGTACTGCTGGGACAAGCCTCGTTGCTACAGGTGCTTCAACGCCGACTGCGATTGCTCCAACCACTAGCGACGTGCCCGAACCATGGCCGGTGGGCTGATCAACAGGGATAGAGCACGACGGTGGCCCTCATTGATAAACGCGATTCCCAAGCTGAGGCCGTGTCCGTCTTTCGCGCCGTCCGCCGGCGGCGTAGCGCCACACGTCTACGGTGTGGACGTGGTCGACCACGGCGCTCCCGAAGAGGACACTCAGTGGCAGAGACTTGTGAGGTTCTGGCAAGCCGTCGGTGTCAACGTTGTAGCGAATCTTCTCGCGGCGGCGATCCTGTACCCGCTAGGCGCACTTTTTGGTCTGCTACCGAGGAATCGGGCGGCCATCCTGACAGCCGCTCTCCTTCTGTTACTCACCCTCATGGTGGCGTTGCATGTAGTCTCGCGGTCCCGCCGAGTGACGTATCGCCTCCGCGAACGCGCTTGGCTCGCGGCTTGGCTGATGGGCGTGGCCGGGGTCGGCGTTGGCGCTTACATATCCCCAGACCCCACTGACCGTAAGTTCTTCACGTTCGCAGCTGTTGGTCTGCTTGCCTTCTGGGTTGGCATCCTGAGGCAGTATCGGCGCGGCGTTCCGGTATACACGATCATGTCGAAGATCCCTCGCGATCTTGCCGAGCCTACCGAAGATTGCGTTGTTAGCAACCCACCCTCACCTCGACCAGACCTACCGGTAGGTGACCGATGGCGAGCGTGGCGTGCGGCGCACGATTTGGATCGCTCAGATGACCTTCAGAGCCAGGCCGTGCGGTCGTTCGGCTTGGTCGGGCGCTGGAAGCCATAGACTGCTACAAATCGCCGGAGAGATGTTGATGAGGAGCACGCCTTGGTCAGTAAGAGTCGTCGCGTGTCATGGACCACCATCGCTTGGTTTGTTCTCGCCTTCTTCTGCTTGTGGTTGACGATTAGTGCGGCGGTAGATCCAGATGGAGCGTGGTGGGTGCCGTTGACGTTCGGGGGCTGCACTGTTGTGGCAGCGGGTAGCGCGACCGTATGGCTGCGGCAAGACCTCAAGAGGAACAAGGCTCCATGACCCAAGGGTCGCTGCCGAGTGACCAAGTGGGTGAGCGTTAGGGCCGGTGAGTGACTAACTAGGTGACAATCGCCAGTGATCGTGGCGGACAACCGTGGATGGTAGTGGATTGAAAGTCACAGGTCAGCAAGCCGTTGACCAAGTTCATCCAAGATTGAAAGCTGCCTGGGGTCAAGGGATCACCTAAATAGGCCCCGCCTGACGGGTCTCTTCATCCTTATTGTCTTCTGATGATCGAGTTAACCTATCGAATCCCTTACCTGCCGCGTTTGACACCGTTTTGGAGTCAAGCCCGATCGCTCCTGGAATAGCGCCTACGATTGGCACAAAGCTGGCCGCTACTAGGCCCGCAGACCATAGAATATAAACCCAAACGACGACTATTTGGCGCGCGCGTTCCCGCGATAGCCAAGGTTGACTGATTGAAAGTGATTCGGCCGCCTGATCTACGGCGTAGAGCAATTGCTCGTCACTGTCGACAAGTTGCTCGACAGACTCGATATCATGATTGGAAATCTCTTCTGAATCGACGATTTCATCGAGTCGATGTAGGCCCTGTTCAGTGGGGAGTGTATCCGTAGCGTCAGCTGACGTGTTCGCCGCTTTGCTAATCCGGCGGAAAGCCTCTACAACTTCGGGGGTAAAAGCAGAAAGAATCTGAGCATTATATGATTGGACCTGTACGCGAAGATTCTGGGCGATATTTAGCTGGAGTTCCTGTAGTTGCGGTTGAATTGCTTTTGCAATCTGCTCCTGGATGCGGGATAGCGCGATTACGCTTGCCGTCGACTGGGCGAGCTGCTTTTGCAAGTTGGCGAACGCGGGAGCGACGCTGGCGCTGAAAGCTCGTGCCAAGGCGCGCCTCTGCTCCTCGGTCATTCGGAACTGTGGATCATTAGGATCCGGGCTTCCGACTGAAGCCTTGCCCATGCAGGCCCTCCGTGCATCGTGGGTGTCTAAGCGGGTGACAACGGGATGCTACAACCGCGGACGACCATAGACGCCCACGGAACGTTTAACCTGCTCCCGTGTATTGCCGGCACTGGTCCAGCCACGATGATCGTTCCTTGACACGGACGAAGTCGGCCCAACCCTCTCCGTAGGGCCGAGCCGACTTTGCTCAACGAAGCATGAGGCTCAGCAAAGTTGCCAGCGCGGTGAGCAGTGCAGCTACTGCCGAGATGTAGCCGATGAGGGTTGAGTGACTTCTACTCGCTGGTCTCGGCCGGCTGGACGCTCCGTCCTTCGCATCTACCTCGTGGGCATGATCGGGAGTTACAGTCAAAGCGCACTCCTTCTTGGTGTGGACTGGACGGAGGCGAGGCGGCACCCGGTGGCCTCCGGGTGCCGCTCAACATTTGCAGCGGCTACCGTCTCGCTCCACTCACGACCATGGAGTACACGGAGCTGATTGGCAAGGCTGTCAAGACATCTATCCGACATCTGACAGAAGTATGGCACGCTGTCGATTCGAGATAGCTGCGCTGCGACCTCCCCAAGGATCATCCCGAGCGGAACCGTGATAGCAACGCTGACAGCAACCGGCCCGGATGATCTCGGCCGCAACGGTGCAGCGATGGACGGTTGTTCGAGGTCGCGACCACGTACGGACGACGCCGGACGTGTCGCCCAAGACTTACAAGCGAGGGGTCGGGGGCCACCGTTCGTCTCCATGGCATATCGAACATCCATGGTGGTTGACACTGGCTACGGCTTCATGCGGACCCTCATTCGAGGAAGGATCCTTCTGTGAATATCTTGTCAGGCTGGCGGGAACAGTACGACCGGATGATCCGTAGCCGCGGCCACTTGGCCGAGGTGGTTACGGGCTCTGGTTCCCACGTCGTTGACTCAGACGACGCTCGGGACATATTGGTTTACTTCTACATGAATGCATATCATCTTAAAGACTGGATCAAGAACGATCCCGCAACCAGCTCCGCGGCTGGCTCTGTCGAGGGGTTCGTCGGAGCCACGGCAGCACTGCGGCTGTGCGCTGATCTCGCCAACGGCGTCAAGCACCTCAAGTTGACGCGACAAACAAAGACCGGCGACAGTCAGACCAGCTTCAGCAGTCAGAGCGTTGTCGTTCGTCCCGGCACAATTAGGGCCCGGGCCACGGTCAACGACGAGGGCCAAATCGCAGCTATCCGCAATACGCCGAGTGACGAACCGAAGCCAGCCCTCCACACCTGGGAAGTCAGATCTAGTGGGCAGGCGTACGACGCGCTTGAGCTGGCCGACGAAATCGTGGATGCGTGGAAAGCATGGCTCCAGCACCCGCAGCAACACCTCATGTAGGGGCTACTGTCGAGCCCGCCGCGCGGTACCTTTGGCCGGCGTGTGCTGACCGGTCTTTTGCACTGGAGTTGTTGACCGGTGCAACCGCGATCAACGTGGTGGAGTGACTAACTGAGTGACAATCGCCAGCGACCAAGGCGGACAACCACGGACGACCGTGGACTAGAAACCGCAGGTCAGCCTTTTCCGCTGCCAGCTCACGCGTCCGTGTTGGTTGCCTGGGGGGCAAGGAGTCAGCGGCGGCTACATGACTCCGCTTGCGCAGCTAGGCGTTGGAACAATGCGCCGGAGCCTCGATGGTGGAGGTTTACAGTTCTGACGTGGTCGAAGCCAACGCCGGTGTAGTACCGGTGAAGCGCGTCATTCGTGCGCCAAGCGTCGAGTCGGAGCCAGCGCTTCCCGGCAGCCGGGGCTAGCTTAGAGGCATAGTCGAGCATTTGAGCTCCGATGCCTTTGCCTGCGAAATGTCGGCCTACGATCATACGGTGTGCGTATAAGGCATCGTTCGGGTTGTCGTCGTCTGTCCAGAATTCTGGATCGGCGAATTTGTCGACCGTGATGGTGCCGACCAGGTCCTCACCGTCTAGTGCTACGTAGCAAGTGCCCTGAGCGATTGAGCGTGCGATGCCTGAGCGCACTTGATCCAATGAGAGGCGACCAGTCGTCTTCGGTTGCCACTGGTCCGTACCTTTATGAATCAGCCACTGACGCGCTTCCTCACGGAGCCCTACCAGGGCTTCGAAGTCTTTGAGTGTAGCTTTCCGGAGTATGACGGTCATTCGCTGGACTTTGGGAGGCGAAGCCGCTCGAAGGCAATGACGTGACGATCACCTGGGAGGAGGTTAAGGACCACTCGAACGGAGCGGCCTTCCTCCGCATAGCCGGTGACGATGTGATAGGTGACGGGTGTGCCCGGGCCGAGTTGGAGCCGTTGCGTTTCGCCCGGCGTCGGCATCCTGACGTAGAGTTCGTCGAGAGCTCGGACCTGCTCAAAGCCCCTCTCGGCGAGAACCTGGTTAGCGCCTCGAGCGATGTCTTCCGGACGCATGATCTCAGTGTCTCGGGCGAGCGAGAGTGGGTAATAGCTGTCGTTTGTGTTGTATGGCTCGCCGTCAAGGTAGCGCACTCGACGTCGTACGACCGTTGGCTCACCATCAGCTAGAACGAGTCGCTTCTTTACGTCTGCGGGCGGCTCGACAATGGCTACTTCGATTGTCTGCATTGGCTCCCGGCCGGCGGCCGAGTGTTCTGCAAGGAAGATGTCCATCTCCCGGGACAGCGGTCGAGGCCGGAACCTTCCTGAGGTCTGTAGTGCAACGGCTTGCGGTCACGCACGAAGTAGCCGCGTGGCCGCGCAGCGACAACTAGCCCCTCGTTGACCAAAGTCGGCCTGCCGATGCGGTGGGGGTTTCACGGCTTGAGGCACTACTACGCCACGCTGCTCATTCATGCGGGTGCCAGCGTGAAGACGGTGCAACTGTCGCTCGGGCACTCCACACCCACGATCACGCTCAATGAGTACGTACATGAGTGGCCCGACGTGCTCGACCGGCCACGATCATTGGTCGACGGGGCGCTGGGCGCACGCGAAACGGCGGCCACGTCGGCTGGGAGCCGATCATGACCGCCGTCTCGTGAGTTGTGCCCCACATTGTGCCCTAGATCAGATCAGCAGATGTTTCCGCTGGTCACGGGCTCAAACTGGGTCAGACGTTGTAGTACATCTCGAACTCGTGCGGGGTCGGGCGGAGGCGGACCGGGTCGATCTCGTTGGTGCGCTTCCAGTCGACCCAGGTGCTGATCAGGTCGTCGGTGAAGACGCCGCCGGCCGTGAGGAACTCGTGGTCGGCCTCGAGGCTGTTGAGCACCGCGTCGAGCGAGCCCGGCACCTGCTTGACGCTGCCCCACTCCTCGGGCGGCAGGTCGTACAGGTCCTTGTCGATCGGGGCCGGGGGCTCGATCTTGTTCTTGATGCCGTCGAGGCCCGCCATCATCTGGGCCGAGAACGCCAGGTACGGGTTCGACGACGGGTCGGGCACGCGGAACTCGACGCGCTTGGCCTTCGGGTTGCTGCCCGTGACCGGGATGCGGGTGCAGGCCGAGCGGTTGCGCTGCGAGTAGACCAGGTTGACCGGGGCCTCGTAGCCGGGCACCAGGCGACGGTACGAGTTGACCGTCGGGTTGGTGAAGGCCAGCAGGCTGGGCGCGTGGTGCAGCAGGCCGCCGATGTACCAGCGGGCCGTGTCGGACAGACCCGCGTAGCCGGTCTCGTCATAGAACAGCGGCTCGCCGTTCAGCCACAGGCTCTGGTGGGTGTGCATGCCCGAGCCGTTGTCGCCGAACAGCGGCTTCGGCATGAACGTGGCGGTCTTGCCGTGCTCCCAGGCGGTGTTCTTGATGATGTACTTGAACATCTGCATCTGGTCGCCGGCGTGCAGCAGCGTCGAGAACTTGTAGTTGATCTCGCCCTGGCCCGCGGTGCCGACCTCGTGGTGCGAGCGCTCGACGGTGAAGCCGACGTCGATCAGGCGGCGCACCATGGCGTCACGCAGGTCGCTGTAGTGGTCGAGCGGCGCGACGGGGAAGTAGCCGCCCTTGTAAGCGGTCTTGTAACCGCGGTTGCCACCCTCCTCCTCCTTGCCGGAGTTCCAGGCGCCCTCGATCGAGTCGATGTGGTAGAACGCCTCGTTGGCACTGGTGGAGTGGCGGATCGAGTCGAAGATGTAGAACTCCGCCTCGGCGCCGAAGAAGGCGGTGTCGGCGATGCCGCTGGAGGCCAGGTAAGTCTCCGCCTTCTTGGCCACGTTCCGCGGGTCACGCGAGTAGGCCTCGCGGGTGAACGGGTCGTGGATGAAGAAGTTGAGCGCGAGCGTCTTCTGGATCCGGAACGGGTCGATGAAGGCCGTGGTGACGTCCGGCAGCAGCATCATGTCGGACTCGTGGATGGCCTGGAACCCGCGGATCGAGGATCCGTCGAAGGCGAGGCCGTCGGTCACGACGCTGTCGTCGAACGACTCGACCGGCATGTTGAAGTGCTGCATCACACCGGGCAGGTCACAGAACCGCACGTCGACGAACTTGACGTCCTCGTCTTTGAGGTATCGCAGCAATTCCTCGGGATTGGCGAACAACACGTCCTCCTGGCACAGGATTTCGATACCGGGGCGGCGTGGTTCCGCCGCGTGGTCAAGGCTGGTCGCGACGCTATGGGGCTGGAGTTGCCCGGGCGTATCCCTATTGTTTCCGTCATGTTACGGAGTCTGTGGGTAGTCGCCGATGCTCCGCCCGACCACAGCGAGGCTACCGCGAAAACCGTCCCGGCTAGGCTGGTTGCATGGTTTCGGCAGGCAAGACCCCATCCGGTACGCAGGGAGCGCTCGACCTCTCCGGCGTCAAGCTGGCCTCGCTGGGCCGGCGGGCCGGTGCCCTGCTGATCGACTGGGCCCTGGCCACGGTCATCGCCACCCTGCTGGTCGACGACCTGCGCGCCAATCCCTGGCCCCAGCTGGGCGTCTTCGTGCTGGCGCACGCGTTCTTCGTCGGCCTGTTCGGACAGACGGCGGGCATGGCGCTGGCCCGCATCCGCTGCGTCTCCATCGTGGACGGCGGCGCGATCGGTCTGCCTCGCGCGATCATCCGCGCCCTGCTCCTGGCGCTGGTCATCCCCGCGGTGATCAACGACGGCGACGGCCGCGGCCTGCACGACCGCGCGGCCCGCTCGGTCATGGTCCAGCGCTGACAAAAAAGGAAAAACCCCTTCCCGCGTACGGCGGTCAGGGGTCTCCGATCGAGCCGGTCAGGCCCTCATCCCCGTACGCGGGGAGGGGTTGACCTGGTCAGCGCGGGCGCTGCTGGCGCATGCCCTTGTTGGGGCGCATGTTCTTGGGGATGGCGCCCTTGGGCATCTGCGGGCGGGCCATCAGGGCGCCCAGGCGCTTGTCGAGCGAGTTGACGTCCTTGCCGGTGAGGTTGCGAGGGAGCCGCATCATCGTCGAGCGCAGTTTCTTGACCGGGAGCTGGCCCTCGTCGCTGCCGATCACGTAGTCGTAGAGCGGCGCGTTGCCGATGACCTTGGAGAGGCGGCGCTTCTCCTGGCCGAGCAGGCCGCGCACCCGCTGCGGGTTGCCCTCGGCCAGCAGGATCACGCCGGGCCGGCCGACCACCACGTGCACCATGTCGAACTGGGTCGTCGACGCGGCCGCCGGGCGGACCCGCCAGTCACCGCGCATGTTCTCGATCAGCGAGGCGGCGGCGCCGGGCTGGCCCTCGGCCGCGTTCATCATCGCGGCGTTGGAGCGCAGGTTGAGCACGATCACGGCGGCCAGCAGGGTGACCATGATGCCGATCGGCAGGTAGATCCAGCCGAACAGGATCACCAGGACGACGGTCAGGGCGAGCGGGATCAGAACAGCCGCGAGAAGCAGCGGAACGAACCACTTGTCCTGCTTCGCGGTGAACGAGAACACCTGACCGATCTGCTTCAGGCGCGTGCCGAACGACACCTTCTCCTGCTCTTTTGCCATAACTCGAAAGTGTAGTGGGGCGGGTCCTTACTCACGCACCGGTGGTCCTCCCTACTCGTAAGGAGGCGCCGGACGCCGATATGAGGCAGGTTCCCCATGCCCGGCGGGTGCCTTCCGGCGAAGAGTTCCTCTCAGAAGAACTCCGACGGAAGGCACCGAGATGTTCCCGTACAACGACCCCCACACCATGCTTGACCTGCACCACCAGCGCGCCGGTGAGCTGAGCCGCCGCGCCGCCGACGCGCGCCGCGCGCGGGAGGCCACCACCGGCCGCCGCCGCTTCGGGCGGTGGCCCCGCAGGCGGGCCGAGCAACCGGCCCGGGCCGCTGTGGCCGCATGACAGCCGTGGCGGGCCGGGTTTTCGCGGCGGAAAACCTGTCGCACCCCCATGGCATGCTCCAACTCATGACGGTGCATGCGCACAGCGAGGTTCTGGTCGGCCGTGAGGCCGACCTGGCCGTGCTGCGCGACGCGCTGAAACAGGCCCGCCACGCCGAGCCGTCGACCGTGCTGGTCGGCGGCGAGGCCGGGGTGGGCAAGACCCGCCTGGTCGAGGAGTTCCGCCGCGGTCTGGCCGGCGAGCCCGTCCGGGTGCTGTCCGGCCAGTGCCTCGAGCTGGGGGAGGAGGGTCTGCCCTTCGCCCCGTTCGCGGGTGCGCTGCGCGAGCTGGTGCGGGCCGAGGGGCCCGCCGCGCTCGACGGTCACGAGCGGGAGCTCGCCCGGCTGCTGCCCGAGCTGGGTCCGCCGCCCGAGGGTGAGGCCCGCCGCGGCTTGCTCTTCGAGGCGGTGGCCGCGCTGCTCGGGCGCCGGCCGCTGGTCCTGGTGATCGAGGATCTGCACTGGGCCGACCGCTCCACCCGAGACCTCATCCTGTTCCTCGTGCGGGCCGCCCGGCTGCCCCAGTTGCTGTTGATCACGACCTACCGCACCGACGAGCTGCACCGCGGCCACCCGTTGCGGCCGTTCCTGGCCGAGCTCGACCGCGTCCGGGGCGTGCAGCGCCTCGAGCTCGGCCGGCTCGACCGCGAGGGCACGGCCGAGTTGCTCACCCACCTGCTCGGCACCGAGCCCGGCGCGCGCGTGGTCGACACGGTCAACGAGCGCGCCCAGGGCAACCCGTTCTTCATCGAGCAGTTCGCCGGGGCCGCCTTCGACGAGATCCCGGCCAGCCTGCGCGACCTGCTGCTCTCCCGGGTCGATCAGCTGCCCGAGCCGGCCCAGCGGGTGCTGCGGGTGGCCGCGGTCGGGGGCACCCGGTTCGGCCACGAGCTGCTCGCCCGCGTCGCCGGTCTGGACGAGGCGGCCCTCGAGTCGGCGCTGCGCGTGATCGTGGCCGCCCAGCTCGTCATGGTCGTCGACGCCGACGGGGGCTACGAGTTCCGCCACGCCCTCGTGCGCGAGGCGGTCCACGACGACCTGCTGCCCGGCGAGCACGCCCGGCTGCACGCGCGTTACGCCCGGGCCGTCGAGGCCGAGCCTCACCTGGTCGCCATGGGCCGTGCGGCGGCCGAGATCGCGCACCACTGGCACGCGGCCCACGACCACCCGCGAGCGTTGATCACCGCCAAGATCGCCGCCGACGAGGCCGGCCGCCGCTTCGCGTATGGGGAACAGGCCAGCCTGCTCGACCGGGTGCTCCGGCTCTGGGAGGACGTGCCCGACGCCCGGACGCTGCTGGGCATCGACCACCTCGACCTGCTCGAGGAGTCGGCGCTGGCCGCGATCGACTCCGGCGAGCACATGCGCGCGCTCACCCTGACCCGGGCCGCGCTCGGTGATCTCGACGCCGAGGCCGAGCCGCTGCGCGCGGGCCGCCTGCTGGTGCGCCGGGCCAAACTGCTGCGCACGGCCGGCAAATCCAACGGCGAGGCCGAGTGCAACGAGGCGTTCCGGCTGCTCAGCATGGCCCCGCGCGGCGCCGGCCGGGTGCGCCTGCTGGCCGACCTGGCCCATCAGCTGGCCGGCATCGACGCCGACCGCGCGGCCGAGGTGGCCCGCGTCGCGATGGCCGACGCCACCGAGCAGGGTGACCTCGCCGCTCTGGTGACGGCCGAGGTGGCGTTCGGCGCCTCCTGCACCGGCCGGATCCTGGCGGCCGACACCCTGCCGGTCATGCGTGACGCCGTCGCCCGGGCCCGCACGGCCGGCGACCTGGCCGCCTTCACCCACGGGCTGGTCAACGTCTCCGACGCCCTGTTCGAGCTGGGCCGATACGACGAGTCGGCCGCCGCCGCGGCCGAGGGACTGCCCGACGCCGGCCGCATCGGCGTCAGCCGCACCACCGGCGTCTACCTGCTGGCCAACCACGCCGAGGCGCTGATCGCCCTGGGCCGCTGGGACGAGGCGGACGCCCGCCTGGCCGAGGCCGCGCGGCTCGACCCACCCGAGACGCTGGCCCTGCCCTGGCTCCGGCTGCGCGCCCGCATCCGCCTGGCCCGCGGCCGCGAGGACGCCGATTCGCTGGTCAGCCGCTCGGTCGACTTCCTGCGCCGCCCCTACCTGAGCAACGAGAGCCGCCTGGCCACGCTCGACCTGCGCATCCTGGCCGCCTTCGACGACCCCGACCCGGCGGTCGCCCTCGACGCCGCCCGAGCGGCCCTGGCCGAGCCCAAGTTGACGGTGCGGCCCCGCTACTGCTGGTCGATCCTGGCCCACGCGGCCCGGGCCGCGACCCGGGCCGCCGACCCCGCTGTGGCCGAGTCCGTGGCTGCCGTGGCCGCCGAGCTGCCCCAGCGCTATCCGGCCGAGATGGCCTTCGCGGCGCATGTCCGCGCCTTCCTCGAGGGCGGCGAGCCCCGCTGGCGCGAGGCCGTCGAAGCCTGGCGTGCCGACGGCCACCGCTACGAACTGGCCTGCGCCCTGCTGGGCCTGGCCGAGGCCCAGGCCGCCGCCCGCACAGCCACCCGTTCCGACGCGGCGGTCCGTTCCGAGGCGGCGGTCCGTTCCGAGGCGGCGGTCCGTTCCGAGGCGGCGGTCCGTTCCGATACGGCCGGCCGTTCCGATGCGGCCGTCCGCTCAGCTGGGCTCTCCGACGCCACTGCCGCTGCTCGCGGCGAAGCCGGTGTCGTCACCCGCGGCGCGGTCGAGCGTTCGTCTGATCCGGCCGAGTCGATCGCCGAGGCGGTCGCTGTCGCCGCGGCGCTGGGTGCGGCGCCGCTGGTCGAGGCGGCCGACACCCTGTCGCGGCGGCTCGGCATCCGGGCGTCGGCGCCGGCCGCCGAGCGGGACGAGTTGCTGACTGCCCGCGAGCGCGAGGTTCTGCGCCTGGTCGCCGAGGGGCACAGCAACAGCCGCATCGCCGCCGATCTCTTCATCTCACCCAAGACGGCGAGCGTCCACGTCTCCCGCATCATCGCCAAGCTGGAGGTCACCAACCGGGGCGAAGCCGCGGCGGTGGCCCGCCGGTTGGGTCTTCTCGACGACTGAAAGGCAACTGGTTCCGAACGCGAAGAGCGGTCCCGTCCAGGCGTGAGTCTGGGTCCCGGTATCCGCCCGGGGGTTCCATCGGGCGGGAGTTCGGGACCCGACGAAGCCAACCGACGAGCGTCCGTCAAAAGTCTGTTGGAGCGCTACCCGCGTCCGACGTCGATCATCGCGGTACACGCGCACAGGATCGGGAGTGTGTATGTCGCTGAACCTTCGAACCTCTGCCCGCGCGATCATCCTCGACGAAGCCGATCAGATCCTGTTGTGCCGTTTCGTCTTCCCGCACCCGGCGGTTCCGGATGGAGCCCCGGCCGTCTGGGCTGCTCCTGGTGGCGGCATAGAACCAGGTGAGGACGGGCTGTCGGCATTGCGCCGTGAGCTGCGCGAGGAAACCGGCTTGGTGACCGTCGCCGATCCGCCGCATGTTTGGCACCAGGTCCTTGCCGCAGATCATGCGCCGCCCGGCTTGGACGGCATGGTCAACGACTACTTCCTCGTCCGCGCCACCCATTTCGAGCCCCAGGGCGAGTTCACCGACGACCAACTCGCCGTGGATGAGCACCTCGCCGGCTTTCGCTGGTGGCGACTCCCGGAGATCGCCGATTACCGCGGAGCTGACCTGTTCTCGCCCCGCGACCTCGCCACACCACTGACACACCTGCTCATGTCCGGGATACCCGCCGACCCGGTCACGCTCGGCTTATGAAGGTCAGTGGCCCGCCGAGTTACGTGATCGCCGGCGGGTCACGGATGAACTACGTCTTTCCCGGTCAATGGGCGGGAGCTCTGGCCCGGAAGGGACGCCCACCCGGGCCCCGTTCGCGGCTCTGTCCCGTGAAGAGTGATTGATCTTTGGGTGAGGCGGCCGGGTGTCTACACGTCATGCACGTAGAGCCGCAGCGTTGCCGGGGTTCCATCGGGTTGCTTGTCAGTGCCGGACGTGAAGTCGTGGACGTAGATGAAACCGCTCTTCTCGGCGACGCGGACGGAGGCGAGGTTGTCGGGGTCGACTCGGATGGCGGCGCGCGTTCCGATGCGATTCTCGCGCATGTGCTCGAGGGTGAGACGTACGGCTTCAACCGCGACTCCTCGCCCGCGGGCCCACGGGTGGACGGCGTAGCTGATGTTGACGTCGCCGGGTTTCAGGCCGTCGATGACATCCGGGTCGCAGTCGACGTATCCGGCGAGGCGGTCATCGAGGCACACGCCGAAGCCTCGCTTGCCGCGCTCCGCGCGAGCGTTGCCGGCCAGCTTGTTGAAGTGGGCGGCCGTCGTCTCGGCGGAGCTGGGGGAGCCGTTCAGCCAGCGAACGGTGTGCTCGTCCTCGCCGGCGTTGTGCGCCTCGACATCTTCGTCGGTCAGAGCTCGCAGCGTGATCCTCATCCGGTGACCATAAGGAGCCGTTCGCAGTGCACGACAGTGGTATTTGAAGTTCTTCGTGGCATCAGGTCAGGAGGACTCGTTGAGGCGTGGCCATGTCGCTGGGTCAGGATCGCCGCAAAGGAACGCACCAGACCAGCGGCGACTCGTAGTTCGGGCGGGTATCGAGGATCGTGGTCAGACGGGCGGTGTCGCGGTCGGTGAGGTTGTCCGGGGTGCCGGCAGATCCTCGTCCGGCTCCCGCTGGTACCGGTCTTCCGGTCTCACCACCCGCCGGCTCTGGATTCGTGGGTCCTGTGGCCGGACCGGAGCAACCTGATTACCTGTCGGTGCGGCCGGGAGGTGTGGCTATGAGGGGTCGCGGAGGGTGCGGATCACTCGGAACAGGAAGTAGCCGCCACCGCCGATGAGCAGGAGGCCGAAGGCTACGGCGAGCATGCTGCCGGTGTTCATGCCGGCGCGGGTGGCTTGGGCCTCGGTGGTGGCGGTGGGGGGCGGGGTCACGTAGTAGGCGGGGGCGTCGGCCTGGTCGGTGGTGGTGGTTGTCGTGGTGGGGGCGGCCGCCGGGGGAACCGAGGGCGGCGGCGCCGCGGCTGAGGGCTGGGCGGGGGCGGCCAACGCGGTGGTCGGTATCGGGGCCGGCGTGGTGGTGCAGCCTGCTGCGGGTGGGCGCCAGCTTCCGACGTACGTGGTGAAGGTGTTGTCTCTGATCGTCAGCGAACCGTTGGCGGGGCCCGGGACTGTGGCGGAGCGGCCGGGCGCCACGCGGGTCAGGCGGCCGTTGATCAGGAACGTGGCGCTGACGTTGGCGCCGGCAGCGTTGGTGAGGGTGGCCTGGTAGGTGCCGTCGCAGGCGCTGGTGAAGGTGACCTCGGGTGCGGGGGAGCAGTCGGCCGAGCCGCCGCGGTAGTGGGCCGGCGCGCCGGTGGAGCGGCTGCCGCTGGTGCCGAGCGTCTTGGCGCCGTAGGGGTTGTCGTCGCTGGTGACCTCGTCGAGCAGGCCGGTGCCGATGATCGCGGTGACCTGGGCATGGCAGGGCGGGACGACTACGTCGAGGGCGACGCTGCGGGACTTCGAGCTGATGGTCGCGCGGTCGGTGGCGTACGTGAACTGGCCCGCGTTCCCGGTGGGCGCGCCCGCCGTGTACGAGATCAGCCCGAACGACTGGGTCTGACCGGAGCAGAGCGGGCGTACGGCGGTGATCGTCGCCTTGCCGGAGGCCCCGCTGAAGGTGTGGCGGTAGGTCGCGGACGATGCGGACACGCAGGTCTCGGCGGCTGAGGCGGCGGCCGGGGCGGCGAAGGTCGTGGCCAGCGTCGCGGCTGAGGCCAGCAAGAACATGGAACGGCGCATTACCTGACCTCTCCGGCCGCGATCGGCCCTCGCCATCAAATCGGCTGATATATCCGACTTGCTGAGGTTAAGGCGGGCGGGAGCTGAGGCGGGCGGGACCAGGCTGGGCAGCCGGGGGCGGTTCGGGGCGGTTCGGGGCGGGAAAGACTGATGCCCCGGCCGTCAGGGCCGGGGCATCAGGAAAGGCTTGTGTCAGCCGCGGGCCTCGAGGGCCTGCTTGTAGAGCCGACCGGCGCGGTAGGAGGAGCGGACCAGCGGGCCGCTCATCACGCCGGCGAAGCCGATCTGCTCGGCCTCCTCGCGGAGCTCGACGAACTCCTCGGGCTTGACCCAGCGCTCGACCGGGTGGTGACGCGGGGTGGGCCGGAGGTACTGCGTGATGGTGATCAGCTCGCAGCCGGCGTTGTGCAGGTCGCGCAGCGCCTGGGAGATCTCGGCGCGCTCCTCGCCCATGCCCAGGATCAGGTTGCTCTTGGTCACCAGGTCGGCCGCGCGGGCCTGGGTGATGACGTCGAGCGAGCGCTCGTAGCGGAAGCCGGGGCGGATGCGCTTGAAGATGCGGGGCACGGTCTCGACGTTGTGCGCCAGCACCTCGGGCTGGGCGCCGAAGACCTCGGCCAGCTGCGCCGGCTCGGCGTTGAAGTCGGGGATCAGCAGCTCGACCCCGCAGCCGGGCTGCAACTTGTGGATCTGGCGGACGGTCTCGGCGTAGAGCCAGGCGCCGCCGTCGGGCAGGTCGTCGCGGGCGACGCCGGTGACCGTCGCGTATTTCAGGCCCATCGTCGCGACGGACTCACCGACGCGGCGCGGCTCGTCGGCGTCGAACTCGGCCGGCTTGCCGGTGTCGATCTGGCAGAAGTCACAGCGCCGGGTGCACTGGTCGCCGCCGATGAGGAAGGTGGCCTCGCGGTCTTCCCAGCACTCGTAGATGTTGGGACACCCGGCCTCCTGGCAGACCGTGTGCAGGCCTTCCTTCTGCACCAGGCCGCGCATCTGGGTGTATTCCGGGCCCATCTTGGCTTTGACCTTGATCCACGGAGGCTTCCGCTCGATGGGAGTTTCGGCGTTGCGCGCTTCGATGCGCAGCATGCGGCGGCCCTCGGGAGCAATAGTCACAGCCCCGAGATTACGCCTGCGGAGGCGTATGCCTAGACAGGGGCGACGTGGCTCACGTGACAGGGGGTGTGACGGCGCTCATATGAACCGGTTAAATTCTGTTTCGCGCTGTGGACGCCTGCTGTTAACGTCCGGCCTACGGCAGTGAGGGAACCGAGTAGCCCCCGTAACGCCGGCCGAGAGAGCCACCGATCGCTGGGAAGGTGGCCCGGGCGCCGGGGCGTGAAGACACTCCTGAGCCGCAGCAACACAAGAGGCGCCGCAAGGCGCGAAGGTGTGGTGGCACCGCGAGGATCCCGCTCGCCCACACCTCCCTGGGGCCGCGTTGCAGCTTTCCAAGGAGGTCACCTGCCATGCAACGCATCCTCTCCACCCAGCTCCGCGCGCACGTCGACGAGACCGTGACGATCGCCGGCTGGATCCATCGCCGCCGCCTGCTCAAGTCGGTGGCCTTCCTGATCGTCCGCGACGCCGAGGGGCTCAGCCAGGTCGTCGTGGCCGAGCCGGACACCCGGGCCCAGCTCGAGGAGCTCCCCGAGGAGAGCGTCGTCGAGGTGGTCGCCACGGTCACGCCCAACGAGCAGGCGCCCGGCGGTGTCGAGCTCACCGGGCCGAAGATCCGGGTGCTGTCCGCGGTCACCGGCCCGTTGCCCTTCGAGCTGCACCGTCCGGCGATCGGCGCGAGCCTGCCGACCCAGTTGGACCACGCGGCCCTGGCGTTGCGGCACCCGGCCCGGCGGTCGGCCCTGCGGGTCGCGGCGGCGGCCACCGCGGGCTTCCGGGCGGCGCTGAGCGAGCAGCGGTTCGTCGAGATCCAGACGCCCAAGATCGTCGCGTCGGCCACCGAGTCCGGGGCGAACGTGTTCGCGCTCGACTATTTCGGGCGCCCGGCCTATCTCGCGCAGTCCCCGCAGTTCTACAAACAGCTCATGGTCGGGGTCTTCGAGCGGGTCTTCGAGGTCGGGCCGGTCTTCCGGGCCGAGCCCAGCGACACCGTGCGGCATCTGGCGCAGTACACGTCGCTGGACGCCGAGATGGGCTTCATCGAGGACCATCGGGACGTGATGAAGGCCCTCACCCGCACCCTCACCGTGATGATGGCGACCATCACCGCCCGCGCCCGGCTCGCCACGCCGCGGGTGCCGTCCGAGATCCCGGCCGTGCACTTCGCCGAGGCTTTGCGGATCGCCGGGGCGCCGGCGGACGAGCCCGACCTGGCGCCGGCCCATGAGCGGGCGCTGGGGGAGTGGGCGCTGCGCGAGCACGGTTCCGACTTCGTCTACGTGACCGGTTACCCGATGCGCAAACGGCCGTTCTACACGCATCCGGACCCGGCCGACCCGGCGTACTCGAACGGTTTCGACCTGCTCTTCCGCGGGCTCGAGATCGTGACCGGCGGGCAGCGCCTGCACCGCTACGAGGACTATGTGGAGGCTCTCGGCCGGGCCGGTGAGCCGCTGGAGCCGTACGCGGGGTATCTCGATGGTTTCCGGTACGGGATGCCACCGCACGGCGGCTGGGCCATCGGCCTGGAGCGTCTGGTCGCCCGGCTGACCGGGACGGCCAACGTGCGCGAGGTGACTGCGTTTCCCCGGGACCTCAACCGGGTGGTCCCCTAGAGGCATGACGATCGACCTCGACGTCGCGCCCACCGGCACCCGCGCCGGTGGGCGGCGTACGCGGTTCGACCTGCTCGCTGTGGTGGCGTCGGTGCTCGTGCTGGTCGGGGCGTCGACGCCACCGACGTACGCCGGTGAGCTGGAGCCGGTGCTCGAGGGTGACGGCCGCAGCATCTCCGCCGGACTGGTCACCGGGTCGGCGATCTACACCCAGCACAGTCTGACCGTCGGCGGGGCGTCCGACATCTGGGCCCGTCCGCTGCGTCCGGGCGGCCCGGAATGGATCACCCAGGTGCGAGGTTCGGGGACGGGGCTGTGGCTCGACGCCTCGCAGACGGTGCTGGTCAGTGAGGCGGGCGACGCGGGCGAAACGACCTTCCTCGACGCGCGCACCGGCCGCGTGTTGTGGCGCACCGCCGAATACGCGACGGTGCGGGATCTCGGCTCGGGAGTGACCGACTGGCAGCAGGGCGGCCGTCTCCGGATCCGCGAGGTGGCCACGGGCCGGATCCGGTGGTCGGCTCCGGCCACGGCCTTCGCCGGCGACCCCGCGCACCGCTACGTGGTCACCTTCGACGAGCAGAACCGGGCGACCGTTCTCGCCGCCGCGGACGGCCGCGTGGTGACCGGGCCGCGGCGGCTCGGCGTCGAGTGGGGTCTCGACTTCCCGCCGCCGCTCGCCCCGGCCCGGGTCATCGGTGACCTTCTGGTGGTGTTCGGTGCGGCGTTCGTCGCCGCGTTCCGGATCGGCGACCTCACCCCGCGGTGGCGGACGACCACAGACCGGCCGTTCGAGCTGCGGGGATGCGGGGACCAGATCTGTGCCTTCTCCTCCGGCGGTCTGGCCGTGCTGGACCGCGGCACCGGAACCGTGCGCTGGACCAGCGCGCGGTGGCGCGGCCTCGCCCCCGACGGCGAGACCCTGCTGGACGAGGCCGGCCGGGCCGCGCGGGTCGATCTGGCCACCGGGCACGTCGATCGCGACCTGGGCGAGGGCAGCGTGGTGGGCGGGCTGTTGCTGGTCGAGGGCGACGGCGAGCGCACGCTGGTCCGCCGGGTCTCCGACGGCCGGGTGCTGGGCACCGTCGAGAGGGTGCCGCAGGGCGCGTGCGCCGCGGGCGGGGGTTTCCTCGCCTGCCGGACCTTCGACGCCCGGTTCCGGGTCTGGCGCCTGCCGTGACCGGGACGGCGGCGGCGTAGAGTCCGGGGCCGTGCTGATCGACCTCGACGTCGCTCCACCCGCGCCGGAGCGTCTGGCCCGGGCCCGGCGGCCGGGCCGATATGCGCTTCTCGCCGTGGCCGTGCTGGTCCTCGCGCTGATGACCGGGTCGTCGGCGCCGGGGCGCCTGGGCGGCGTCACCGAGGTGCTCAGCCTGCCCGCATCGGGCGTCTCCACCAGCCTGCTGACCGAGCAGGCGCTCTATCTCGTGCGGGCCGACGGCGGCGTCGAGGCGCACCCGCTGTGCCCCGGCTGTCCGTCGTGGACCTCCCGCGCGACCCCGGGTCAGCGGCTGACCGTGGCCGCCGGCGACACCCTGGTCATCGACGGCTCCGAGGCGGCGGTGGCCACCTTCCTCGACGCGCGGACGGGCGCGTTGCGCTGGCGGCTGCGCGACTCGCCGATCATCGACATCCTCGGGACACGGGTCCTGGGCTGGAGCCTGGACAACCACGAGCTGCACGTGCACGACCTGGGCACAGGCCGCAAGCTCTGGTCGCGGCCCGCGCCGGCCTACACGGGCGACGGGGCCTACGTCGCGATCCTCGACGGCCGGGGTGGCGCGAGCGTGGTCAGCGCGGCCGACGGGCACGAGGTGACCGCCCGCCGCGACCTCGGCCTGTCCCGGGTGGCCGGCCAGCTGCTGGGCGATCAGCTGATCGTCTTCGGCGCCGACTTCATCGCCGGCTTCCGGCGCGACGGGCTGCGCCGCGAATGGCTCACCCGCGGCATCGCGTCCTATCAGGTGAGCCGGTGCGGCGACGGGCTGCTCTGCGCGGTCGGCGTCGACGGACTGACCGTGCTCGACCCGGCCGACGGCTCGGTGCGCTGGACCGGGCCCAACTGGCGGGTCGTCCGGCCCGGGGGCGTGGTCGGCGAGGAGAGCGACCGGTGGGCGCAGGTCGACCTGGCGACCGGACGGGTGCTGCGCGAGCTCGGCCCGGCGGCCCCGATCGGCGGTCTGCGGCTCTCGCCCGAGCCCGGGCGGACAACCGTGATCGGGCTGGCCGACGGCCGGGTCCGGGGGACCCTGCCGCTGGTGCTCCCCGACGCGTGCGGCGCGGCCGGGCCGTACCTGGGCTGCGAGACGCCGGACGTGAACTACGTCGTCTGGCGCATGCCCTAGGAGAGCACCGCGATGGTCATGCCGATGACGATCGCCAACGGGATGATCGTCGTGCAGACGAGGATCGCCCAGGCGATGGGGTGGCCGAAGTTGAGCGACACCCCGCCGCCGCGTTTGGGCACGAAGACGCGCTTGTCGTCCGAATCCCGATAGAGAGCCATCAGAGCAGGGTAGTGAGGTGCTTCTCGACGACCGGCAGCACCTCGGCCACGGTCACGTCGCGGCCCAGCTCGGCCGACAGCGACGTCACGCCGGCATCGCGGATGCCGCACGGGGTGAAGCGGTCGAAGTTGGCCAGGTCGCAGTCGCAGTTGATGGCGAAGCCGTGCTGGGTGACGCCGCGGGCGACCCGGATGCCGATGGCGGCGATCTTGCGGTCGGGACCGCGCTCGTCGGCCAGGACCCACGCGCCGCTGCGGCCCTTGATCTCGCTGCGGGCCGCCGTGACACCGAACTCGGCGCACACGTCGATCAGCATCTGCTCGGTGCGGCGGACGTAGGCCACCACGTCGATCGGGTCGGCCAGGCGCAGGATCGGGTAGCCGACCAGCTGGCCCGGGCCGTGCCAGGTGATCTTGCCGCCGCGGTCGACCTCGACCACCGGGGTGCCGTCGATCGGCAGGTCGGCCGGCTCGGTGCGCTTGCCGGCGGTCAGGACGCTGGGGTGCTCGAGCAACAGGACCGTGTCGGGCTGGGTGCCGCCGGCCACGGCGTCGTGCAGGCGCCGCTGCTCGTCCCAGGCCTCGCGATAGTCGACCAGGCCGGGCCGCAGGACGGTGAGCGTGGAAGTTGTCACGCGCTCCACGGTAGTCCTCCGGTCAGCGGTCGACCGGATCCACTCCGGGACGGATGCGCCACACCAGCACGTCGTCGACGCGTTCGGGCGGCCCGAGCAGTTCGGTGGCGGTGATCTCGACCGCCGAGCGGAACAGCGGCCCCTCCGGACCGGTGATCTCGTCGGGCAGGAACAGCGCCTCGACACCCCAGCGCTGGAAGTCGGCCCGGGCCGTGGCACGGTCGGCGTTGTCCAGGTCGGCCAGGTAGCCATAGAGCGCGGCCCGCAGGAACAGCCAGTCGGTGGCTCGGGGGAGCGCGCCGATGCGGCCCTTGCCCTCGACCCCCTCGGCGTCGGGGCCGAGGAAGTATCCGTCCGGGATGCGGAACTCCCGCCCGGCGCGCGCCATCGTGTAGGCCTGCCACCGCTGCCCGTCGGCGGCCACGTTGATGGCGAACGGCAGCGCGCTGATCACGCCGCCGTCGGGGACATATTTCTCCCAGGTGCCGTCGGCGATGAACTGCGGCTCGGGCGACCGGTGCCGGTAGTGCAGGGGCAGCGGGAAGATCGGCAGCAGCGCGGCCACCAGCCCCACGGCGTACAGCGGCTTGGGGTTGCCCGCGCCCGGGCCCAGCATCCGATCCGTGGCCAGGGCCAGGATCACCCCGAAGACCCCGACCAGTACGAGGGCATAGCGGGCCGGCAGGGCGGAGTCGAACAGCGGCACGTGCTGCAACAGCGCGTACAGCAGGGGGATGTCGGTCTCGGTGCCGGCCACCCGCAGCCGGGGGCCGAGCGAGATCACGAAGAACAGCCCGCCGACGATCATGAGTGCCCGCAGGGTCGCCCGCTGCCGTTCGTCGGCGCGGCGCCACAGCATGACCAGGGACCAGGCGATCAGGACGAGCAGGGGCAGACCGAAGAAGCTCGTCTCCTCGGTCTTGTTGGCCGCGAGGTCGTTGTCGATCCCGGCCCAACCGGCCAGCGAGCGGTCGCTGAAGGCGAAGAAGGACAGCAGATCCTCGGAGTAGTGCCGCTGGTTGAAGCCGGTGCCCTTGAAGGTCTGCGGCCCGGCGAAATGCATGTAGAGCGGGTACGCCAGCAGTGCGCCGGCCACCACGGCGGTCAGGCCCAGCGCCGCCGCGAACCGGGGCAGCGCCGCCCGCGCCTCGGCCCGGTTGACCCGGGCCAGTGACCACGCGATGACGAAGACCCCGCCGGCCAGCGCGGTGAAGAAGAGTCCCTCGGCCGCGATCGAGAAGCCCAGGGCCAGCGTGCCGCCCAGGAGCAGGCCGTTGCGCAGCCAGTGATCGGTGTCGCGCATCTTGATCAACCGCCACAGTACGAGCGGCGCGATCCAGCCCGAGGTCCAGTTGAGGTGGCCGTTGGCGTGCGCGACGAAGCCGGGCGCGAAGCCGCAGAAGAACCCGGCCAGCGCGGCCGCCGCCCGGTTGCCGGTGATGAAGCGGCCGAGGAACAGATACCACGCGAAGGCGGAGCCGGCCAGGTTGAGCGTGAGGATGGTCAGGAACGTGACCTGCGGGCCGGCCAGCATCGTCAGCGGGGCGAACAGGATCGCGTAGACCGTGATCGAGGTGTTGGCGGCCAGGTTGACGCCGTCCGGCACGTTCAGTAGGTCAGTGAAGAACGGGTCGCCGCCGTGCTGCAGCAGATGCACCCCGTACGCCAGCACCCACTCGAAGAACGCCTGGTCTCCGACGTTGTCGGCGATGGCGTGCTGGAACGGGTCGCGCCACAGCCGGCTGACGATGTAGCCGCCCAGAGCCAGGGCCAGGGCGGCCACGAACAGGTGCGAGCGCCACCGCCGTGTCGCCCTCGGGGCGTCGGGGGGTGCCGGCTGGTCCGCGGAGGACGTGGAGGTGTTAACGGCGAGGGACATCGAGCGCAGGTTAGCAAGCCTGCGCTGCTGCTCAGCGCGACGGCGCCGCTTCGTGGCCGACGGCGGCCTGCATGGCGCCCTCGATCGTCGGGTAGGCCCACCGGAAGCCGGCTCGTTCCAGCACTGCCGGCACGACCCGCGCGCTCCGCAGGGACTCGCCGGCCAGCTCGCCCATGACCAGGTGCAGCGCCGGGCTGGGCACGCTCAGCAGGGCCGGGCGGTGCACGGCGGCGGCCAGGGCCTTGGTGAACTGGGCGTTGGTGATCTGCTCGCGGCCGACGATGTTGACCGGTCCCGAGATGTCCTCGCGCTCGAGCAGGAAGTCGGCCGCGCCGAGCCAGTCGGGCAGGCTGATCCACGGCATCCACTGCTTGCCGCCGCCCAGCTTGGCCCCGCCGCCCAGCTTGAACAGCGGCAGCAGCGGCTTGAGCAGGCTGTCGAGGGTCAGGCCGGTGCGGAGCAGGACGACCCGGGTGCCGGCGTCCTCGGCCGGGCGGGCGGCCGCCTCCCAGACGCGGCACAGGTCGGCCAGGAACGTGGTGCCGGCCGGGGCCTCCTCGGTGGCCGGGGTGTCGCCGGTCTCGCCGTACCAGCCGACGGCGGAGGCCTGCAGGAGCGTACGGGGGCGGTCGGCCTCGGGCAGCGTGCGGATGGCCCGGGCGATCGTGCCGGTGGTGTCGACCCGGCTCGAGCGGAGCTCGCTCTTGTAGCCGGCGGTCCACCGCTTGCCGCCGACGTTCGCCCCGGAGAGGTTGATCACCGTGTCGGCCGCGGCGACCACGTGCGGATCGAGCTGGCCCTGGGCGGGCTGCCAGGACGCCTCGTCGTCGCGCCGGGCGGGCCCGCGCACCAGCCGGGTCACCTCGTGGCCGTGGCCGCGCAGGCGCTCGACGAGGTTGCCGCCGAGGAAACCGGACGCGCCGGAGATCAGGATCCGCATGACCCCATCATGCCCCGAAGTGAACCTGTTCAAAACGAAGAAGCGCCCGGGGCGGGGCCCCGGGCGCTTCACGTCACATCGAAGATCAGGCGAGCCCGAGGTCACCCTCGAAGTGGCCGCCCTCGAGGCGCTCCTTGATGGTGACCAGGAAGCGGGCGGCGTCGGCGCCGTCCACGATCCGGTGGTCGTAGCTGAGCGCCAGGTAGACCATCGAGCGGGGCACGATGATCTCGCCCAGGTTGGGGTCGTCGATGACCACGGCCCGCTTGACCACCGCGCCGGTGCCGAGGATGCCGACCTGCGGCTGGTTGATGATCGGGGTGTCGAAGAGCGCGCCCCGGCTGCCCGTGTTGGTCAGCGTGAACGTGCCACCCGAGATCTCGTCCGGCCCGATCTTGTTGTTGCGGGTACGGTCGGCCACGTCGGCGATCCGCTTGGCCAGGCCGGCCAGGTTGAGGTCACCGGCGTCCTTGATGACCGGGACGATCAGGCCCTTCGGCGTGTCGACGGCCATGCCCAGGTGCTCGGCGTCGTGGTAGGTGACCGTGCCGGCCTCCTGGTCGATCGACGAGTTGACCACCGGGTGCTGGCGCAACGCCTCGACGGCGGCCAGCGCGAAGAACGGCAGGTAGCTGAGCTTGACGCCGTTCTTGGCGAGGAAGTCGGCCTTCGCCTTGTTCCGCAACTGGGCGATCTTGGTGACGTCGACCTCGACGACCGTGGTGAGCTGCGCCGAGACCTGCAGCGACTCGACCATGCGGCGGGCGATCGTGGCCCGGGTGCGGGTCAGCTTCTCGGTGCGGCCCCGCAGCGGGCTCGGCGCCGGCTTGGCCGCCGCGGGCTGCGCAGCCGCCGGTGCGGCCGGCTGCTGCTGGGGAGCGGGCGCCGCCTTGGCCGCCTCAGCCTTGTCGGCGGCGTCGATGACGTCCTGCTTGCGGATGCGGCCGCCGACACCGGTGCCGCTCAGCGCCGACAGGTCGACACCCTTCTCGCCGGCCAGCTTGCGCACCAGCGGGGTGACGTAGCCGGCGTCGCCGGCACCGTTGGGGCTGGCCGTCTCGACCCGCGGCTTCGACGGCGCGGGCGGCTCGGCCGCCCGCTCGGCCGCGACCGGGTCCTTGGCCGTCTCGGCCTCGGGCGACGGGTTGGCGTACGACTCGCCGGCCGGCGCGAGGTCCGGGGCCGGAGCCGACTCGATCTTCGGCGCCGGGGCCGGCTCGGGCTCGGGCTGGGGCTCGGGGGCCTGCTCCTGCTTCGGGGCGGGGGCCTGCTGCGGCGCGGGAGCCGGAGCTGCGCCCTCGGCCCCGACGATCGCCAGGTCGGCGCCGACGTCGGCCGTCTCGTCCTCCTGCACCTTGATCTCGAGCAGCGTGCCCGCGACCGGGGAGGGGATCTCGGTGTCGACCTTGTCGGTGGAGACCTCGAGCAGCGGCTCGTCGACCTCGACGGACTCGCCGACCTGCTTGAGCCAGCGGGTGACGGTGCCCTCGGTGACGCTCTCGCCGAGCGCCGGCATCTTGATCGCGGTGCCCTGGCCGCCACCGGTGGGGGCGGCGGTCTGCGGGGCCGGGGCCTCCTCCTCGACCGGCTTCTCGGTCGACGGGGTGGTCGGCGCGGCGGGCTCCGGCTCCGGCTCCGCCTGGGCCTGCTGCTGCTGGGCGGGGGCGGGCTCGGCCGAGCCGGCGTCCTCGCCGTCGCCCGCGATGACCGCGAGCTCGCTGCCGACGTCGGCCGTCTCGTCCTCGCCGACGACGATGCGCTGGAGCACACCGGCGGCCGGCGACGGGATCTCCGTGTCGACCTTGTCGGTCGAGACCTCGAGCAGCGGCTCGTCGGCCTCCACCCGCTCGCCCTCCTGCTTCAGCCAGCGAGTGACGGTGCCCTCGGTGACGCTCTCACCCAGCCGCGGCATGGTGACCGATACCGGCATGTCTCAGAACTCCTTGTCCGCTTCGGGGAAACTCAGCTGTGTGCGTGCAGAGGCTTGCCGGCCAGGGCCAGGAACGCCTCGCCGAGCGCCTCGTTCTGCGTCGGGTGGGCGTGGACCAGCTGGGCGACCTCCTCGGGGAAGGCCTCCCAGTTGTAGATCAACTGAGCCTCGCCGACCAGCTCGCTCATCCGCGCGCCCACCATGTGAACGCCCAGGACCGGGCCGTCGTTGAGGCGCACCAGCTTGATGAAGCCGGCCGTCTTGAGGATCTGGCTCTTGCCGTTGCCGCCGAGGTTGTAGTTGTAGGTGGACACCTTGTCGGCGCCGTACTGCTCCTTGGCCCGGGCCTCGGTCAGGCCCATCGACGCGACCTCGGGGTCGGAGTAGGTGACCCGCGGGATGCCCGCCTCGTCGATCGCCGCCGGGCGCAGGCCGGCGATCTCCTCGGCCACGAAGATGCCCTGCTGGAAGCCGCGGTGGGCCAGCTGCAGGCCGGGCACGATGTCGCCCACGGCATAGATGTTGCCGACGCCGGTGTGCAGGCGCTCGTTGGTGATCACGAAGCCGCGGTCGAGCGTGACGCCCTGCTCCTCGTAACCGAGGTTGGCCGTCGTCGGGCCGCGGCCGACCGCGACCAGCAGGATCTCGGCCTCGATGGTCTCGCCGCCGGCGATCGTCGCGCGCACGCCGTTATCGGTGTGCTCTACCTTCTCGAACGGCTTGCCGACCTTGAAGTTGATCTTGCGCTTGCGGAAGGCCCGCTCGACCTGCTTCGAGATGTCCTCGTCCTCGGCCGCGACCAGGCGCGGCAGGGCCTCGAGGATGGTGACGTCGGCGCCGAAGGACTTCCAGACGCTGGCGAACTCGACACCGATGACGCCGCCGCCGAGCACGATCACCGAGGACGGCACGCGGTCCAGCTTGAGGGCGTGCTCACTGGTCAGGACACGCCGGCCGTCGACCTCGAGGCCGGGCAGCGAGCGCGAATACGACCCGGTGGCCAGGATGATGTTGCGGCCGGTGTAGCGCTGGCCGTCGACCTCGACGGTGTCCTGGGCGACGAGCTTGCCGGCGCCGTTGACCACCGTGATCTTGTCCTGCTTGAGCAGGCCCTGCAGTCCCTTGTAGAGGCGCGCGACCACGCCGTCCTTGTAGGCGTTGACACCGCCCATGTCGATGCCGACCAGCTCGGCCTTGACGCCGAACTGCTCGCTCTCGCGGGTCTGCTCGGCGACCTCGGCCGCGTGCAGCAGCGCCTTGGTCGGGATGCAGCCGCGGTGCAGGCAGGTGCCGCCCAGCTCGGCCTTGTCGATCAGAGCGACGGAGAGGTTGAGCTCGGCCGCACGCAGGGCGGCCGCGTAGCCGCCGCTGCCGGCGCCGAGGATGACGATGTCGAAGGTTCCGCCGTTCGGCTGGCTCACGTTGACTCCAGTGTTCGCGTCGTTGCCATGCGGGTCACACAATGGAAACGGTCACAGTATGTCCAGGCCATCTTGTCACTTGGGCAACCGGTCGATGTAGTCAGGTTCCCCACGCGCGAGCGCGCTCGACGTACTCTTGCCGCAATTGAGCGTGAGGAGCGGGTAGTGGCCTGGTTTCGTCGCCGCCGGGAGCCGCAGCGCGCGGCCGGACGGCCGCTGGACCGCGCTGATCTTGAGTATCTCGCGGAGTTCGTGCGCAGCCGGCGTGGGGTCGAGGCCTTCATCGAGCCCCGCACGTCGGTGACCGAGACGACCGTGCTGCTGGTGGCCCACGACGGCGAGTGGACCCGCCGGCGCACCGAGACACCCGAGATCGCCCGGCAGTGGGCCCATCGGCTCAGCGTTCCCATCTATGACGTACGGCTGCTCGGCTATCCCCAGCGGATGCGCGATTACAACGAGCGCCAGAAGCGCCGCCCCGTCCAGGAAAACTGACACGGTTCCGGGCGCCGCGCGCCCGGAACCGGAAATAATCAGCCCAACTGGTCGATAACCGACAGTAAGGTACGAATCGGGACGCCCGTGCCACCCTTGCTCCAGTAGCCGGTCGGCTCGCCGGTGTGATAGCTCGGGCCGGCGATGTCGATGTGCGCCCACTCGACGCCCTCGGCCACGAACTCGCGCAGGAACACGCCGCCCTGCAGCATGTGCCCGGCCCGGTCGAGGTTCGAGTTGGTCTGGGAGATGTCGGCGATGTCGGATTCCATGCCCTTGCGCACCTCGTCCGGCAGCGGCATCGGCCAGGCCGGCTCGCCGACCTCGTCGCCCGCCACGCGCACCCGCTCGACCGCGTCGTCCGAGCCCATCAGGCCCGCGATCCGCTTGCCCAGCGCGATGACCTGGCCACCCGTCAGCGTCGAGGTCTCGAAGACGTAGTCGGTGCCGTCGGCGCAGGCGCGGGCGATCGCGTCGGCCAGCACCATCCGGCCCTCGGCGTCGGTGTTGTAGACCTCGGCCCGCTTGCCGTTGAACATCGTGATGACGTCGCCCGGCCGGTACGCCGTACCGGAGGGCATGTTCTCGGCCATCGCCAGGTAGGCGCTCACCGCGACGCGCGGCTTGAGCGCGGCCACCGCCAGCATGGTCGCGCCGACCGCGGCCGCGCCGGCCATGTCCGACTTCATCTCCCACATGCCCGCGGCCGGCTTGATGCTGATGCCGCCGGTGTCGAACGTGATGCCCTTGCCGACCAGCGCGACCCGCTTGGGCGACTCGACACCGTCCGGTACGTAACTCAGCTTGACCAGCCGGGGCGGCGCCTCGGAACCCTGGCCGACCGCCACGATGCCGCCGTAGCCGCCCGCCTTGAGCTGCTCGAAGTCGAGCACCTCGACCTCGAGGCCGGTGCCCTCGACCGCGGCCACCACGGCGTCGGCGAACTGCGGCGGGCGCAGCAGGTTGGGCGGGGTGTTGACCCAGTCGCGGGTCAGCCGGACCGCGCGGGCGACCACCTCGGCCCGGGTCACCTCGGCCGCGGCCGCGGCGTCGCCGGCGTCGGGCACGTGCACCTGCACAGCGGCCACCGGGTCGCGGCGGTTGGGCTGCGGCTTGGTCTTGTAACCGGCGAACTTGTACTGCCCGAGCAGCGCGCCCTCGAGGATCGCGCGCAGCACCGACGGCGCGTCCTCGTCGTCGGGCAGCGGCAGCGCGAGCGCGACCGTCCCGCTGCCGGCCAGGGCGCGCACGGCGGCGCCGGTGCCGCGGCGCAGGGTCTCGAGCTTGGGCGCCGAACCCGACGGCTCGTCACCGAGGCCGACCGCGACCACCAGCGGCGCCGAGATCGTGCCGAGGGTGGCCAGCTTGGTCACCTCACCGGGGGCGCCGCTCGCGCCGAGGAGCGCCAGCGTCGAGGTCAGCTTGCCCTCGAACGCGGCGGCGATGCTCTCGGCACCGGCCGCCGGAAGCAGGGCGCCGCCCTCGTCGGGCTGGCTGTGCAGGCCGATGACGATGGCGTCGACGGCCAGTTCGGCCGGGTCGGTGTCGACCAGGCTGAGGTTGGGCTGGGTCACTCGGGCACTCCGCGGGACGTGAAGAGCCAGGCGCCTCATGGGCCGCACCGGCTGGTTCGGTGGCCCCGGCGCGGTGACGCCGGGGAGGGGGTTCCCCGCGACTCTAACCAAGCGCAAGGTCACGGGTAAGTTGACTCTCATGTCTGCCGCCGCTCTTTCCCACTCGCCACTGCACGAGCGCCATGTCGCGCTGGGTGCGAAGTTCGCCGCCTTCGGCGGCTGGGAGATGCCCTTGGAGTACGCCGGTGGGGGCGTCCTGAAGGAGCACACGGCAGTGCGGGAGGCGTCCGGCGTGTTCGACGTCTCGCATCTCGGCAAGGCCCGCGTCCGGGGAGCCGGCGCGGCCGCCTTCGTCAACGCGTGCCTGACCAACGACCTGGGCCGCATCGCCCCCGGCCAGGCGCAATACACGCTCTGCGCCGACGAGGGCGGCGGCGTGGTCGACGACCTGATCGCCTACCTGATCTCCGACGACGAGGTCTTCCTGATCCCCAACGCGGCGAACACGGCCGAGGTCGTCCGCCGGCTGGCCGCCGCCGCCCCCGAGGGCGTGACCGTCACCGACGAGCACCACGACTGGGCCGTGCTGGCCGTGCAGGGCCCGCAGTCGGGTGAGGTGCTGGCCAAGCTCGGCCTGCCCGTCGAGCACGACTACATGTCGTTCTCGGCCGTCGGCGACCGGATCGTGTGCCGCACCGGCTACACCGGCGAGCTCGGTTACGAGCTGGTCGTGCCGTGGTCCTCGGCCACCGAGATGTGGGACGCGCTGATCGAGGCCGGGGTGCGGCCGTGCGGCCTGGGCGCCCGCGACACGCTGCGCACCGAGATGGGCTACCCGCTGCACGGCCAGGAGCTGACCCTCGACATCTCCCCGGTGCAGGCCCGCTCGGGCTGGGCGGTCGGCTGGGGCAAGCCCGCCTTCTGGGGCCGCGACGCGCTGGTGGCCGAGAAGGCCGCCGGCCCGCGCCGCACCCTGCGCGGCCTGGAGCTGACCGGGCGCGGCATTCCGCGGGGTCACATGCCCGTGTACGCCGGTGGGCAGCTCATCGGCGAGACGACCAGCGGCACGTTCTCACCCACCCGCAAGATCGGCATCGCCCTGGCCCTGCTCGACACGACGGCCGCCGTCACCGACGGCGACCTGGTCGAGATCGACATCCGCGGCCGCCGCGCCGAGGCCCGCGTGGTGAAGCCGCCGTTCGTGCGGACCTCCGTTCGCTGAAACTGTCACCCCCTTCACGCCCCGCGCCCTGTGGACAACCGGTTCACCGGGCCGCGAACGGCGTAGTTTGGGCCCGCCCCCTGGTCGGGCGGGGTGGGCTGGTTGGTCGGCTTCAGCAAGGACAGGCCGGCCCGGTCAGTGGAAGGACAGGCCGACCAGGGCGACCGTGGTGACCACCTCGACGGCTGCGCCCAGCACGTCACCGGTGATGCCGCCGAACCGCCGTACGGCATGGCGCACCAGCGCGACCACCGCCAGCAGCGACAGGGCGACGGCGACCGGCCCCTGCCACAGCCGGTCCGGGGTCGCGGCCGCCGCCGCGCCCACGACGAGCACAGCGCCCGCCAGGGCCACCGGCACCGGCACCGTGCCCGCCACGAGCGCACCCAGCCCCTCGGGCCGCGCCGCGGGCACCCCCCGGCGGCAGGTCAGCGGGATCGCCGTCCGCCCCGCCGCGAAGGCGACCACCACGGCGGCGAACGGCAGGACCATCAGGGCCGACGCCTGCACCAGCAGCGTGAGCGCGATCGCGGCCACACCGAACGGCCCGATGTCCGGCTTCTTCATGATCTCGAGGGCGGCGTCGCCCCGGCGGTAGGAGCCCAGCGCGTCGATCGTGTCGGCCAGCCCGTCGAGGTGCATCCCCCGGGTCAGCAGGGCCGCCGCGACGACCGTGACCGCCGCCGCGACCAGGGCCGGCGCGTGCGCCTCACGCAGCAGCCACAGCAGCCCGCCCAGCAGCGCACCGAGCAGGACGCCGACCAGCGGGGCCACGCTCATCGCCACCGCCGCCACGGCGCGGTCGATCCGGCCCGCGCGGACTGGCAGGACCGTCAGCGTGGTGACCGAGAGCCGGACCCCCGCGCCGAAGCTCACTGAGGTGACGTGCTCGCGGGGCCCGGCCCGTCCGGCTCCGGCTCGGCGAAGTCGATGTCGGCGTCGTCGTTCGCCACCACATCGTCGGCCACCATGTCGGCCGGCTTGTGGGATCCGGTTCCAGCTCCCAGCGCCGGGTGCACGCCCACCGAGGCCGCCAGCCCGATCGCCGTGCGCAGCAGCGGCAGCGCGGCCAGGGCGTTGGCCCCCTCACCCAGACCGAGGCCCAGATCGAGTACGGGGTTCAGCCCGAGCACATCACCACCCTGGCGCACCATCTCGAGGTCGCCCGCGTCGGCCAGCAGCGTCCAGTGCCGGATCTGGCCACCCAGGTCGCGGGCGATCAGCCCGGCCGCGATGCCGACCGGCCCGTCGAGCACCACCGGCAGCCGCCGGGCGGCCGCGCCGAGCAGCACCCCGGTGGCCACGGCCAGGTCCGGCCCGCCCAGCTCGCGCAGGATGTCCTTGGCGCCGCGCGGCTCGCGGCGGATCCGGTGCAACGCGTCCCGGACGGCGGCGGCCCGCGACATCCACGACTCGTCGTCGAAGACACCGCCCGGCAGCAGCACCCGGGGCAGCACGGCGACGGCCTCGGCGCCGGTGGTGGCGGCCGAGACGGCCGCGGCGACCGCGTCGGTGCCGACCCCGATCGAGGCGAGGACGAGCAGGTCCTTGCCCGCCTCGGCGGCCGCGTCGGCCAGCAGCCAGCCCTGCTGAAGGGCGCGCTCCACGTCCTCGAGGGAGGCGGCGGCCATGTCCTCCATGGCGTACGACTCGGTGGTGCGCAGGATGGCGATGTCGGCGCCGGCCGTGCCGGCCAGGCGGCTCAGCACACCCTCGCCGTTCTCGACCTGGGCGACCCGGCGCTCGACGTCCTCGGGGTCGTCACCGGCCGCGGCGTCGCCGAGATGGCGGCCCGAGATCAGCAGGACGCGCGGGGCCGACCAGGGCTGCGGGGTGACCGTGCCCTGGGTGGCGGCGGCGAAGGCGACGGCGTCGGCCAGCCGGCCCAGACCGGCGCCGGGGAAGTCGACGGTGGCCAGGCGGTCCAGGGCGTCGGGGCCGGCGTCGCTGTCGGGCATGGGGAGGTCCATGCCGGGCTCGAAGACGACGGAGGACGCCACCAGCGGCAGGACCATCGTCGGCTCGTCGATCACGCCGGGGGTGCGGGGCGCGGGCGCTTCCTCGACGGCGGCCGGGACGAGCACGGGAGTCTCCGGCCGCTCAGCCGGGCTGGGCACCGCACGCGCGGCGGCGGCCGGGCTCGGCATCGCGCGCGCGGCGGCGGCCGCCGGGCTGGGCACCGCGCCGGATTCCGGCGTAGACAAATCCGAAATGTCGGACTCAGCCGATCCTTTCAGCCACACCGGCCGACCGGCGACGACCAGCGCCACCCGGTCACAGGCATCGGCGAGCGCCTGATTCGTCGTCCCCAGCGCGTCGGCGAACGCCCGCCCGACCGGCGTGACCGGCACCAGCGACAACCCGACCTCGGGACTCACCAGCACCACCCGGGCCGTGCACGAGCGCACCGCGGCGGCCAGCGCCGCCACGTCGGCCACGTCGTCGTTGGGCTGGCGGGCCGGGTCGAGCAGCGCCGCCACCCAGCCGCCGAGGTCGTCGACGATCAGCGTGTCGTCGGGTTTCGCCTCGGTCAGCAGCTCGGTCAGCCGGGCCGGGTCGGCCCCGGTCTCCTCGGTCGACCACGACTGCGGGCGGCGCCGCTGATGCTCCTCGATGCGCGCCAGCCACTCCGGGTCGTCCTCACCGCCGATCGCGGTCGCCACGTAGCGCACCGCAGAGGCGCCGGCCACCAGGGACTCGGCGAACGCGGACTTGCCGGACCGGATCCCGCCGAGCACCAGGACCGTGTGCCACCGATCATCGGACATGCCCCGTACCTTAAGGCCGGGCCGCACGGCGGGACGCCGTAGGGTGGAAGACACCGACCGAGGACGTGAGGGGGCGGCGCATGCCGTGGAGTTGGCGGTACGAGAACGTCGACGGTCAGCCGGTGGCTGGTCCACCGGAGACGTTCAGCAGCCAGGCTGACGCCGAGTCGTGGATCGGCCAGGAGTGGCGAGGGCTCGCCGAGGCCGGCGTGGCCAAGGTCGTCCTGGTCGAGGACGACCGGGTCGAATACCCGATGAGCCTGTTGCCGGCGGAGTGACGTGACGTACGACGAGCCGGTCCACACCAGCACGCCGCGCCACGCGTTCGTGCCCAGCCCCGTCTTCGTGGGCATCGTCGCGGTCTTCGTGGTCAGCGGCTGGATGACGTGGGCCGGCTTCGGCAACGTGCGGGTCGACGTCTTCCTGTTCATCGTCGCGGGCTGGCTGGTCTCGCTGTGCCTGCACGAGTACGCACACGCGCTGATCGGCTACTTCTCGGGCGACCACACCGTGGCCGAGCGTGGCTACCTGAAATTGAACCCGCTGAAATACACCAGCCCGCTGCTGTCGATCGTGCTGCCGGTGGTGGTCGTGATCCTGGGTGGCATCGGCTTGCCCGGTGGCGCCGTCTGGGTCGACCACCGTTACATCCGCAGCCGCGCCAAGGACTCGCTGATCAGTGCGGCGGGCCCGCTCACCAACCTGATCCTGGCGCTGGTGCTGGCGTTCCCGTTCCTGATCGGGGTGGGGCCGACGCTCGACCTGGTCGGCGGTCAGTTCGTGGCCGGCGGCTCGGGCGACCACCTGGAGTTCTGGGCGGCCCTCGCCGCGCTGGCGTTCCTGCAGGTGACGGCGACGATCCTCAACCTGCTGCCGATCCCCGGCCTGGACGGCGGCAGCATCCTGGCACCGTGGATGAGCCCGGCCTACCAGCGCGCGTGGAACCTTTTCGCGCCGTACGGCTTCATCCTGCTCTTCCTGCTGCTCTGGCAGACCCGGGTCGGCGACTACTTCTACGACCTGGTCTTCTGGATCACCGACAAGCTCGGCCTCTCCGAGGTCCTGATCCAGGTCGGCCTGGAGTTGATGCGCTTCTGGTCCGGCAGTTGAGCCGGACCAGAAGCGTCACCGGTCAGGGCCGGCGAGCCGGGCTCTGAGTCTTGGCGGGGTCGCGCTCGGCGACCCCGTCGAGGGCGGCGTCGATCGCCTTCATCAGGTCGGCGTCGAGCTTCTTGCCCGAGGCCGCGGCGTTGTCGCGCACCTGCTCGGGGCGCGACGCGCCGACGATGGCGGCCGACACGTTGTCGTTCTGCAGCACCCAGGCCACGGCCAGCTGGCCCATGGTCAGCCCGGCCTGGTCGGCCAGCGGCTTGAGCTGCGCCACCGCCTCCAGCACCTCGTCGCGCATGAGCCGCGAGATGAAGTCGGCGCCCGACTTCTCGTCGGTGGCCCGCGACCCGGCCGGCGGCTGCTTGCCCACCTCGTACTTGCCGGTGAGCACGCCCTGCGCGATCGGTGAGAAGACCACCTGGCCGATCCCCAGCTCGATCGAGGCCGGGACGACCTCGGCCTCGATGACCCGCCACAGGGCCGAGTACTGCGGCTGGTTGGAGACGAACGGGATCTTCAGGTCCTGGGCCATCTCCCACCCGGCGCGGATCTCGGAGGCGGTCCACTCCGAGACGCCGATGTAGAGGGCCTTGCCCGAGCGCACCACGTCGGCGAACGCCTGCATGGTCTCCTCGAGCGGGGTCGAGTAGTCGTAGCGGTGAGCCTGGTAGAGGTCCACGTAGTCGGTCTGCAACCGGCTCAGCGACCCGTTGATCGACTCCATGATGTGCTTGCGGGACAGGCTGCGGTCGTTCGGGCCCGGACCCGTCGGCCAGAACACCTTGGTGAAGATCTCCAAGCCGGCGCGGCGCTCGCCCTTCAGCGCCCGGCCCAGCACCTCCTCGGCGCGGCCACCGGCATAGGCGTCGGCGGTGTCGAAGGTGGTGATGCCCACGTCGAGGGCGGCTCGTACGCACGCGACGGCGGCCTCCTCCTCGACCTGGGAGCCGTGGGTGATCCAGTTGCCGTAGGCGATCTCGCTGATCAGCAGGCCGGAACGGCCGAGGTGACGAAACTCCATGCCTCGACACTATGCCCCGGGCGGCGATCGCTCAGAGGACGGGTCGGTTGTCCTTGATCAACTTGTCGATCTCGTCGAGCACGTCCGCCCGTTCCCGGTACTTCAGCTCCACGAGCGGCTCACCCCTGCGGTCGAGAGCGCCCCACAACCCGAACTTGTCGGCCACCAGGAACGCGGCCGGGTGGATCAGCAGGGCCGCGTGCACCGGCGGCACCAGCAGCTGCCCGGTCCGGTCGACCACCCCGTACACCTCGCCCGCGTCGACCACCGCGAGCCCCTCCTCGGTGAAACCGTCCACCGGCTCGCCGGAGGCCAGCATCGTCGCGAACGCGTGATAGTGCGGTTGCACGACGATCCGGGTGTGCTCGTCGACCACACCCCAGCCGCCGCGCCGCACGAGGGCCAGCCCGTTGTGGAACGGACGCGCGTCCTCGAACCCGCCCGGCACGATCACCCGGTTCTGCTTGTCGACGGCATGCCAGCCGCCGGCGTCGTCACGCGACACCCAGGCCAGCCCCTCGGCGAACCGCCCGGCCGCGCGATAGCCGGACGACGCGTCGATCAGCAGAGCACCCGACTCGTCGATCAGCTCCCAGGCCGGTGCCTCGGGCCGGCGCACCCAGGCCACCCCGTCCGCGAACGGCTGCGCCTGAGCGAACCGCGCCGGCAGCAGATCGGGATAGCCGAACAACCCGGAGCTCTCGTCCCGCAGCGGCCGAGCCGGTTTCGGCCGGCCGAGAATCTCGTCGGCGCTCCGCGGATAGGGCCCCCACCCGTCCGAAGCCCGCCCGGTGATCGTGTCGAGAGCCAGCTCGATCCGCTCGACCAGGTCGGGGTCGGCGCCCTTGCGCAGGTCGAGGGCCCCTTCCAGGTGGTTCACGGCCTCCAGGTATCGCCCCTGCTCGAACGCCGACCGCCCGGCCAGCTCACGGATCTCGGCCCGCAGCCGCGCGGGCAGCTCCGCCGAGTCCGCCTCCGCATAGACCCGGTCGGCCGCGGCATAGTCCCCCCGCCACTGCAACACGTGCGCCAGCCGCGCCCGGACGGTCGCGGTGCGAGCCAGGTCCCCGGCCGCCTCGGCGTGCACGAGCGCCGCGTTCGCGTCCTCCAGAGCCGGATCGAGATCCCTGAGCAGCCGCGACGCGACCGCCCGCAAACTCAGCAGCCGGGCCCGGTCGGCGTCCCGCTCGGCGTACTCCAGCTTGTCGGTCAGCCGGTCGATGACCACCCACATCGGCTCGTCGTCCTCGATCTGCTCCCGCAACGTCCGCGGATCGAAGGTGACCGGATAGGCGGCCAGGATCTGCTCGGGGTCGGTGCGCCGGTTGCGCGGGTCGGCCCGCTGCTCCCGCTGCTGCCGGATCGGTTGCGCTTCTTTCTCGTACGAGGGTGAGTCGCCCCCCACCGAGCCGGTGCTCCCACCGGACCCGCCCCCGCCGTCACCGGCATCCGCACTTTCATCGCGGGCAGCGCCGTGCCCACCATCCGCGCCACCGTCCCGCGTCCCGTCCTCGACGTCACCCTCAACCGGCGCGACATCGCTCTCAGCCGGGGCAGCGACGTCTGCTTCACGGGCTTCGGCCGTGGCAGCGATGTCGGCGGGCTCATCCGCGGCGTCGGCTTCAGCGTCACGCGTTCCGGCCGGGCTGGTGACAGCTGCGGGCCGGTCCACGGGGTTGGCTTCGGCTTCACGGGCTTCGGCCGGGGTGGCGGCGGCCGCAGGCTGGTCCACGGGGTCGGCTTCGGCTTCATGGGCCTCGGCCGGAGTGGTGACGGCTGGGGGCTGGTTTGCGGGGTCGGCTTCGGTGTCACGGGCTTCGGCCGGGGTAGTGACGGCGGCGGGCTCGTCCACGGCGTCAGCCCCCAGCCCGTCAGCGGGAGCAACGACGTATGCGGGTCTTTCCCCGGCGATCGGCTCCAGGCCTTCGGCCGTCACGGCGTCGGGAGTGCTCCCCTCGATCGTCGGCTCAGAGTCCTCGACGATTTCCGCGTCCTGCTCCCAGTCGACCTTCTTGATGCCCTCCTGGGAGGGCGCGAGCGGTCCGGCGGTGAGAGCGTGCGGAGCCGAAGGAGCCTCGAGCTCGGCCACGGGGTCCTCGATGAGTTCGGCGTCCACGATGTCGTCCTCGTCGAACGCACCGCCCGCCGGCACGATCACCGGCTCGAACTCGATCAGCTCGACCTCGATCGCGTCATCGTCCCCGTAACCGAAATCGGCACCGTCAGAAGAAACCCGCCCATCAGGTCCGTAGCCGTCGTCGCCGCTCACCGGCATCTCACCTGGGCCCGGCCTCCCCTGCGAAGTTGCTTCCGCCGCAGGCTCGGCCGCTCCCCAATGTCCGGAGGCGAATCCGTCGCCGGCCAAGCCGTGGGCCGCTACCTCAGGCTCAGCCGCGCGTGGCGACCGGGGCGACGGCTGCGCCGAGGCCTGCTGTTCCGAGACAGGCTCGGGGAAGCCGGTGGCGTCGGCGTGGTCGGGCTGTGCCGATCGGGGTCCTGCCGTGTTGGTTCCGGCTGACCACGGCTGGCCTGACGTGGGCTGTGCCGACACGGGCTGTGCGGAGACTGGCTCTGCTGGCACGGGCTGTGCGGAGACTGGCTGCGCCGAGACCGGCTGCGCCGAGACAGGCTGCGCGGAAACTGGCTGCGCGGAGACAGGCTGTGCCGACATGGGCTGTGCCGAGACTGGACTGGTCGGATTGCCAGGTGCAGAGACGGGCTGCGCTGACGTAGGCATAGTCGGGGAGTGCCGCTCCGAAGCGGTATCGCTGTCGGCTGTTCGCTCGGCGATGGGCTCGGATGGAGCTCGTTGCGTGACGATCGGCTGGACGGCGATGGGCTCGTCGTAGTCGGCGTAGGGCAGGTCGGCGTAGTGAGGGGCCTCCGCCTGCGGATCGATCTCTGCGTCGGTGGCAGCCGCTGTGCGGTCGAGCTCGCCGGTCGGCGCCTCGGGATTGCCGGGTCCGCGAGGAACGACGATGGGGAGCGCGCCGGACGGGAAGAACCAGTCCTGGTCTACGGGCGCGCCGCTGACCGGTCGCACGTCCTCGGCCAGTGGCACAGCAGACGTCTGGGCCGCGGCGGGCTCGTCGTGAGCGTGCTCGATGGCCGGCAGAGCTTCGGCTCCGGCCGGGACGAAACCGGTGGGCATCGGCGGTGGGCTGACGGGCCTCGCGGTCACCGACGGTGAATCGACCGCCCGGCCGGCGACAGGCCATGCGCTGACCGGCCGCGCGGCGAAATACTGTGAGTCGTCCGGCGCGACGGCGCCAGGCTGGGCGCTGACGGGCTGAACAACCGGCGAGAGAGCAGCGGGGAGAGTGGCCGGCTGAGCGTCCACCGGACCGACTCCAGCCGGCTGGGCACCGGAAGGCTGGGCACCGGAAGGCTGGGCAGAAACCGGCTGGGCGCTCACCGGCCCGGCCGCAGCAGGCTCGATGCTGTCCGGTCGGGTGGCAGCCGGCTGAGCAGCCGACCGGTGATCAGTGGCGGGCTGGGCGCTGACCGGTTGGTCGACGGCAGGCCCGCCGCTGGTGGGCTGGTCGAAAGCGGACCCGCCGCTGGTTGGCTGGTCGAAGGCGGACCCGCCGCTGACGGGCGCCGTCGGGACCGGCTCGCCGATGGGCTCGATGACGACGGGCTGGGCGACCGGCGGCTCGGCGATCGGGTGCGTGATGGGCGGCGGCAGCGGCGTCACGGCGCCGAGACCGCTCTGGGAGAGCAGCCAGCCCAGTCCGTGCGGCTCCTCCTCGGACGGCTGAGCAGGCGCAGCCGAAGAGATCGGTACCGCCGAGGCGGGCCGCGGGTCCTGGCCGGCGCCTTCGCCCCGGTTCGCGGCGTCCCAGATCGATCCGGTGGGAGCAGGCGATCCACCCGCGGAGCTGGTCGGTATGGCGCTGGTGGGCGCGGATTCCGGCGAACCCGAAATCGACCCGGCCACAGGTTTCTGACGCCCTTCTGCAACCGGGTAGGGCGGTGCGACCACATCGGCATCCTGCGGTGCCGCGGGCGAGACCGGCTCAGGCCAGAACTCGCCCGCAGGCTCGCCCCGGGCCGGCTGGGAGTCCCCGTACGACTCTGCCGGGCCGCCCGTTGTGGGCCGATCAGATTCGGTCGCGGGCGGTGCGGAGTTGGTGCCGGGCGCCGCCGAGACGGGCCGGTCCTGATTCTCGTGTGAGGCCGTGTGACGGCTCAAGCCCTGCATGTGTCCCAGCGATCCGGCCCGGCCTGCGGCCTGCAGCGCATCGGCAGGCTGAGCCGACGTCGGCCGCCCGTGCCCAGGGCTTGACCCGGCTTGCTCGCTCCGGTCCGCCGGAGCGGGTGCTTGCTCGGTCCAGTTCGCCGGCGTGAAGGCGTGCTCGGCCCGGTCCCTCGGCGTGTCGGCGTGCCCACTCCGACCCGCGGAAGCGAAGCCGTACTGCTCCGGCGTCGGTTGCGCGTGCCCGGATTGTTCCGGCTTCGGCCGTACGTAACCGGACTGCTCCGATACCTGCTCGGATCGCCCGCTGGACGCCGGCTGAGCTTCCCCCTGCTGGGAGTAGCCGGAGTGTCCCTGAGCCGCCCACGGGTGTTCAGGCTGCTGGTGATGAGCCGGCACAGGCTGATGACCGACCTCGGACTGCGTCGGCTGTTGGCGGCCGGGCTGCGGCGGTCCCGCCTGTGGGTGTCCGGACTGAGGCTGCGCCGACTGCGGGTGGCTGGGCCGAGACGGTCCCGCCTGTGGGTGGCTGGACTGAGGCTGCGCCAACTGCGGGTGGCCGGGCCGAGACGGTCCCGCCTGTGGGTGGCTGGACTGAGGCTGCGCCAACTGCGGGTGGCCGGGCTGAGACGGTCCCGCCTGTGGGTGGCTGGACTGAGGCTGCGCCAACTGCGGGTGGCCAGGCTGAGACGGTCCCGCCTGTGGGTGCCTGGACTGAGGCTGCGCCGGCTGTTGGCGGCCGGGCTGCGACGGTGCTGACTGTGGCTGGCCGGATGACGAAGACGTTCGCTGCGGGAGGCCAGGCTGAGACTGCGCCGGTTGCTGGCGGCCGGGCTGCGACGGTGCTGACTGCGGCTGGCCGGATGACGAAGACGTTCGCTGCGGGAGGCCGGACTGAGACTGTGCCGGTTGTTGGAGGCCGGCTTGGGACTGCGCCCACTGCGGATGCCCAGGCTGCAACGCCGGCTGGGGGCGACCGGGCTGCGACGACACCGGCTGCGCATGGCCAGGCTGCGACAAAGACGGCTGTGGTTGGCCCGACTGCGACGAAGCCGGCTGCGCATGGCTCGGCTGCGACGAAGACGGCTGCGGGTGGCCCGGCTGGACCGGAACGCTGTAAGGGCGAGCGACCGGCGAAGGCTCCTGCCCGGAAACCGCCAGGTTCGCGGCCGGGGCCGACACCGGGCGCGCCGGCTGACCGGGCACGTTCGGATAGGTCGGCGCGGGCGTCGCCGGGCGGGCCGGCGTGACGCGGGTCGGCTGAGGCGCCGGGCGGGCCTCGGCCGGGGTGCCGCGTGAGGGTGGCGCCGGCCGGAGGTCGAACGGGACGTCGTCGCGCCCGTCGCGCTGCCCGGGCGCCGGTCGCGCACCGGGCCGGGCCGGGAAGGCGTCGGCCGGGGCGGGCCGCGCACTGCCGTAGACGCCGGCCGCGGGCGACACCGGCCGGCGGTCGTCCCGCTGCTCGTCGGCCGCTTGCCGGCGCCCGTAATTGGGCCCCGTGGCCGGCCTCGGTGCACCGTAAACCCCCGGCGATACCGGCGTTCCCGGCGAAACCGGCGCCGAACTGCCCCGGCCGGACTGCGGCCCCGGGTTCACCGGCACCGAAGGCGGGTTGCCCGCGGAGCGCGGCCCGGAGTCACGCTTCTGCGTCTCCCGGAACTGCACCGCGTCGCGATAGGACCCACCGCTCTGTGACTCGGACTGACGGCTCTGCGGTTCAGGCTGACGGCTCTGCGGCTCGGACTGACGGCTCTGCGGTTCAGGCTGACGGCTCTGCTGCTGTACGGGCTGACGGCTCTGCGGCTCGGACTGACGGCCGTAGACCGGCGCCGCACCACGCCGCTGGTCACCCCGCTGCTCCGGCATCGACCCGGCCGCCCGATTCCACAACGGCTCCTCGCGACGAGGCTCAGCCGGCGGCGGATAGGCACGCGAGTCGCGCGACGGCTCGTACCGGGAAGGGGGTTGATCGGGGTCGGAGGCCTCGTAGACCGGCGTGTGCACAGCCTTGCGCCGCCCCGGATCGCCCGGGTATCGCTGGCCCGGCTGCTGCTCCCACTCCCAGGTGATCTCGTAGACCCAGGCCGGCTCGTCGCCCCAGCCGTCGCCGCCCAGGGAGCTCCAGCCGTTCATCGGGCACCCACAGTCAGGCCCGGTGATGGGTGGCGCTCCGTCACGGCGAACTTCCACTTCTGGTCGAAAATGCGCGGTGGTCGTCGGGAGACCCGGGTAGAGTCGCCCGGCTCCACCGCTGGGGCTGGTAACGGGAGTTTAGGGGAGGAGATTAACGGCGTGGACGCGCTTGACGCCAGCGTGCCGGCGATCTCTCCCAGTCGTCCGTTTCGCGCCTCCGTCGTCACTTTCCGTGCCTTGGTCGGGTCGGGTTTCCGCCGGTACGCGACCTATCGCCAGGCCACCGTGGCCGGGACGTTCACCAACATAGTCTTCGGCTTTCTTCGCTGCTACGTGCTGTTGGCCGTGGCCGCCGGCACAGCGGGCGCGATGGCCGGCGGATACGACGCCCGGCAGCTGGCGACCTTCGTCTGGGTGGGCCAAGGGTTACTCAATGTAGTGGGCATCTGGGGCTGGGCCGACCTGTCCGAGCGGATCCGGACCGGTGACATCGTGGCCGACCTGGTACGCCCGGTCTCCCCGGTGACCGCCTATCTGGCCGCTGACCTGGGCCGCGGCGCCCACGCCCTGCTCACCCGGGTGGCCCCGCCGGTGCTGGTCGGTGCCCTGTTCTTCCCGATGGCCACGCCGTCGCGCTGGCAGACCGTGCCGCTTTTCGCAGCTTCTGTGCTCCTGGCCGTCGTCGGCTCGTTCGGCTGCCGCTACCTGGTCAACGCCACCGCCTACTGGCTGGCCGACGCCCGGGGCCCGCTGGCCTTCTGGACGCTCGGTTCGGGCGTGCTGGCCGGCCTCTATTTCCCGCTGCGCCTGCTGCCGGACTGGCTGGCCGTCACGCTCTGGGTGGCCACCCCGCTGCCGGGTCTGTTGCAGACGCCGCTCGACGTGCTGATCGAGCGTGACCCGCCCGCTTTGCAGGCGGGGCTGGTGGCGCTGCAGGCAGTCTGGGCCGTGATCATGCTCGCGCTGGCCGGCTGGGTGCAGCGCCGCGCCGAGCGCAAGCTGGTGGTGCAGGGTGGGTGAGCTGCGGGCGTACGCGGCGTTGTTCGGCGGGCGGCTGCGCTCGGCCACCGCGTACCGGACGTCGTTCGCGGTCGAGCTGGTGAGCAACGCGGCCGGCACCGCGATCGACGTGGCCACCGTCTTCGTGCTCTACCGCGCGGCCTCGGTGATCGGCGGCTTCACGCTCGACGAGGCGCTGATGATGACTGGCATCACCGCGTTCGCCTTCGTCCTGGCCGACCTCACCGTCGGCAACATCGACCAGCTCGAGACGTACGTGCGGACCGGGCGGCTGGACGCGGTGCTGGTGCGCCCGCTGGCCGTGCTTCCCCAGCTCATGCTGGCCGACCTGCCGCTGCGCAAGCTGATGCGGCTGGCCGTCGGGCTCAGCGTGCTCGGGATCGCACTCGGCCGCAACGACATCGACTGGACCCCGGGCCGGGCCCTGCTGCTGGTCACGGCGCCGATCAGCGGGGCCGTCTTCTTCGGGGCGATCTTCGTGATGAGTGCCGCCACCGCGTTCTGGTGGGTCGATTCCGGCAAGCTCGGGCACGGCTTCACGTACGGCGGTCGCGACTTCACCTCGTACCCCATCACGGTCTACGGCTCGTGGTTCCGCACCCTGTTCGCGTACGCGCTGGGTTTTGGATTTGTCAGCTATCAACCGGCGCTCACCCTGCTCGGCCGGGCCGACCCGCTCGGGCTGCCGGACTGGTCGGGCTATCTGTCGCCGCTGGTGGCGCTGGTCGCCGTGGGCGTCGCGGCGGTCGTCTGGAGGTTGGGCGTGCGGCACTACCGGAGCACCGGCTCATGATCGAGATGCGTCAGCTGCGCAAGACCTTCACCGTACGGGTCAAAGCAGGCCGCCTCCGCCGGGAGAAACGCCTGGTCGAAGCGGTCGACGGGATCAGCCTGTCGATCGGCCGGGGCGAGATGGTCGGCTACATCGGGCCGAACGGGGCCGGCAAGTCGACCACGCTGAAGATGCTGACCGGTGTGCTGACACCGACCAGCGGCGAGGTGTCGGTCTGTGGCCTGCAGCCGGTGCCGCAACGCACCCGGCTGGCCCTGCGGATCGGTGTCGTCTTCGGGCAGCGCTCGCAACTGTGGTGGGACCTGCCCCTGCGCGAGTCGTTCCGGCTGCTCCGGGCGGTCTACCGGGTGCCCGCGGGCGAGCACGAGGCCCGGTTGCGCCGCTGCCGCGACCTGCTTGACCTCGACGGGTTCCTCGACATTCCGGTACGGCAGTTGTCGCTCGGCCAGCGGATGCGTGGCGAGCTGACGGCGGCGCTGCTGCACGGGCCCGAGGTGCTGTTCCTGGACGAGCCGACGATCGGGCTCGACGTGGTCAGCAAGCAGGCGGTGCGCTCGTTCCTGGGCGAGCTGGGGCGCACCGGCGACGTGACGCTGGTGCTGACCACGCACGACCTGGCCGACATCGAACGGCTCTGCCACCGCCTGGTGGTGATCGACCACGGCCGGGTCGTGCACGACGGCACGATCGAGCAGTTGCACTCCCGCTACGGTTCGCGCCGCCGGCTGGTGGCCGACCTGGACACCCCGCTCCCACCCGGCTTCACCCTGCCCGGGACGACCATGGCCGCCACCGAGGCCGACGGCCACCGCGTCACCTTCACCCTGGAGTCGATCACCGCCGGGGCCGCGGTCGCCGCCTTGGTCAGCGCGGCTCAGGTGCGTGATCTGTCGGTCGTCGAGCCCGACATCGAGGACGTGGTGGCCCGCCTCTACACCGACGGGTGACGGCTTTCGCCGCCGCTCGGGTCAGCGGTGTTCCATGACGAGGACGGCCCAGGCGGGCTCGAGCGCCTCGTAGTGGTGCGGGACGTCGCCGGGGAACGTGATGTAGTCGCCCGGGCCGAGTTCGATGGTGTCGCCGTCGGGGCCGGTGCGGAGGCGACCGGCGCCGACGATGATGTGCTCGACACTGCCGGGGATGTGGGCGGCGGCGTCGCGGGCCTGGCCGGGCTCGAGCTCCATCACATAGATGTCGCGCCGGGTGTGCGAGGAGCCGGCGGCCAGCAGCGTCGCCACAAAATCGGCCTCGTCGGCCCGCAGGCGGGGGCCTTCACCGGCTCGGATCACCCGCACCTGGGTCTCGAGCGGCTCGACCAGCCGGCTGAACGGCACCCCCAGCGCCACACCGAGCGACCAGAGCGTCTCGATGCTCGGGTTGCCGGTGCCCGCTTCCAGCTGCGACAGCGTCGACTTGGCCAGACCGGCTCGGCGGGCCAGCTCGGCCAGCGAGATCCCGGCCCGCTCGCGCTCGCGGCGCAGGGCGGCGGCGATCGTGGCGAGCGGGGGCGCCGGTTGCTGCATGTTCGCTCCATCGATCAGATTGTTCGGTTTGACGAACGCGAGGGGCATCGTTCAGTATTTCAAACCATGCGTACGATACAGCGAACGCATGGCTTCGACCGGTCGCAGCTCCGCGACGCCGCCGCCATCGCCGCGGCCATGATCGCGGTCGGCGCCTCGTTCGGTGCCATCGCGATCGCCTACGGGCTGCCGGCCTGGGTGCCGTTCATGATGTCCACGGTCGTCTTCGCCGGGGGAGCGCAGTTCCTGGCCATCGGCCTGTTCGCGGCGGGCAACCCGTTCGCCGCCGTCTTCGCCGGCCTGCTGCTCAACGCCCGCCACATCCCGTTCGGCATGGCGATCGGCAGCACGATGGGCACCGGCTGGCGCCGCCTGCTCGGCAGCCACGTGATGACCGACGAGGTGGTGGCGTTCACGCTGGCCGAGGACGACCCCGTCCGGCGCCGGCGAACCTACTGGCTGATGGGCATCACCCTGTTCACGTCGTGGAACGCCGGCACCCTGCTCGGCGTGCTGCTGGGCTCAGCGGTCGGCGACTACGAGGCGCTCGGGCTGGACGCGGCGTTCCCGGCCGCGCTGATCGCCCTGATCCTGCCCTCGCTGCGCGACAAGGCGACCCGCGTCGTCGCGCTCACCGGCACCGCCATCGCGGTAGCCGTCACCCCCGTACTGCCCGCCGGCCTCCCCGTCCTGTGCGCACTGCTCGGCCTGCTCACCCTGATCCGCTTCGGCCGTGGCCGGGAGGCCTGATGCTGCTCACCCGGACTCACTCCGGCCGTTACCGGGAGGCCTGATGCTGCTCACCCGGACCCATTCCCGGCCGTGGCCGGGAGGCCTGATGCTGCTCACCCCGACCCACTCCGGCCATCGTCAGGAGGCCTGATGCTGTTCGCCGCGATCCTCGTCCTGGGCATCGGCACCTACACGATGCGCCTCGGCGGCGTCCTGCTGCGCGAGCGCCTCACACTGTCGCCCGCCCTGCAGCGTCTGCTCCCGATGGCCGCCGCCGCCCTGCTGGCCGCGCTGGCCGGCACCGCCACCCTGATGGCCGGCAGCGGCTTCGCCGGCATTGCCCGACCCGCCGGCGTAGCTGTCGGAGCCCTGCTGGCCTGGCGCCGCGCTCCCTTCGTCGTCGTGGTCATCGCCGCCGCCGCAGTGGCCGCCCTGCTCCGCCTGGCCGGCGTCGACTGACCGGCCCGCCCGGCAGCCCGCCTTGCTCCGCCTGGCCGGTGCCGACTGACCGGCCCGGCGAGCAGCCCGCCTGCTCGCCTGGCCGGCGTCGACAGCCCGGCCAACAGCCCGGCCCGCTTCGCCTGGCCGGCGTCGGCTACCCGGCCAACAGCCGGCGCATGCTGTCCGGCACCTCGGCGACCTCGGCCGCGGCGGGCTGGGCCACCTTGACGGCTTGGCCGAAGCCGGAGAACTCGGCCGTGCTCGCATAGGTCGGCAACGTGACCGTCAACGACGTCAGATAGCCCTGCCCGTCCACCGACGCCTCATAGGGCACGGACTGGATCACGCCGCCGGTACCCTCGAGCTGCTCGGCCGTCGCCGGCAGCAGACCCCGCGACTCCCCGGCCGGCGCCTCGGTGAGGTCGAGCTTCCCGGTGTACGTGCCCTCAGCCGTACGCGTCGCGGCAGTCATCGCCGCGGAGAGGCCCTTGAGCCCGGCCGGGTCGAACGGGTCGCCCAGATGCACCAGGGACGCCGAGGCGAACTCCGAGACCGGGAACCGGATGTATTTCGTCGGGTCCAGATTGGGCAGATAAGTCTTGCCGAGTGTCATCCACGCGTCGTCGCCGACCACCCGCACCAATGCCTTCGTGGTCTCTCCGTCGACGCTCGTCGTGGTGGTCAGAGCCAGCGCCCGACCGGCCGGGTCGACGTCCCCGATCACCTTCACGCCGGATGCACCCAGGGTCACATGCGAGGGCGCTCCGGCGGTCTTGACCGCTGCCGCCCGGACCTGAGCAAGCGGGTCGGCGGCGGCGGGCGGCTCCGATTTGGCATCACCACCCGGGTCGCAGCCCGCCACCGCGACCGCCGCCACCAGCAGCACCCCGACCAGCATTACTTTTCTGCGAATCATGGCCGTACCCCCGTGTTCCTCGAAGAGCGGGAGCAGACTACCGACTTCCAGCGAGAACCGATTTTCGCCTGTGGACAAAGCCGCCGCGTGCACAATCTGCTGTGGACAACGAGCCGAGGTGAGCGGGAACAGGTCAGCGACGGGCCAGCCAGACAGTGCGCTCGGTCCGGATGCTCAGGTCGGTGCGGGCGGGGAGCTCAGCCACAACCTTCTCCACGGCGGCCAGATCCGACGGCGACAGACGGTCCTCGAGCATGTGCCGGCTGCGGAACAGGGAGACCTCGGCGTAGCGGTTAGCGGCCGGCGGCAACGGCGGCTGCAGGTCGATGTCGAAGCGCCGCTCGGTGACGGCCGTGAAACCGGCCTGGGTGATGCGGTCGCCCCAGTTCTCATGCATGTGGAGGCCGGCCTCATGACGGCGCTTGGCCGCCTCCTCGTGGACCAGTTGCTCGACGGCCTCGTCGGCGGTGCCGGTCAGGAAGCGGGGGAACGAGTCGAGCTCGGCGATCACCAGCAGGCCGCCGGGGCTCAGGGCGGCGTGGGCCGAGGCAAGCGCGCGGGCCGGGTCGGCCATGTGGTGCATCGAGGCGGCGGCCCAGATCACGTCGACCGGGCCGAAGTCGGGCCACGGCTGGTCGAGATCGGCTTCGACGGTGCCGATGCGGTCGGTCAGGCCGGCGGATTCGGCCCCGGACCGTACGTGAGCCAGCATCTCGGGGGAGACGTCGACCGCGGTGACGCGGGCACCGGGCAGCTCCCGGGCCAGGGCGAGGGAGCCGGTGCCGCTGCCGGCGCCCAGGTCGACCACCCGGGGGTGGTCGGCGGCCTCGCGGCCGACCCAGGTGATCAGGTCGTGGTGATAGTCGTGCAGGACCTCGGCGTCCAGGTCGAGCAGTTCGATGAAGTGGTCGTGAGCCATGCCTCGACGCTAGCCTTGGCTTGCCGAAATCGCATAGCATCTTGCGTATGAAGCAAGACCGCGATTTGGAGTCGGTGGTCCGGCAGCGGATCCGCGGGTTGCGGGTCGCCAGGGGCTGGTCGCTGGACGAGCTGGCCACCCGCTCACTGCTGAGCCCGTCGACGCTCAGCCGGATCGAGACCGGCCACCGGCGGATCGCCCTCGACCAGATGGCCGCGATCGCCCGCGCGCTCGGGAGCACCATCGATCAGCTGGTCGAGTCGCCGGACGACGACGATGTCGTGATCCGCCCCCACCAGCACCCGGAGCGCGGCGTCACGACCTGGTTGCTGTCGCGCGACAGCGGTCAGACGGTGGCCAAGATGCGCATCACCCGCAAGGTTCCGCAGGTGCTGCGGGTGCATCCGGGCCGAGACTGGTTCACCGTGCTGTCCGGCACCATCGAGCTGCGTCTCGGCGACCGTACGATCCTGGTCGGCACCAATGAGGCGGCCGAGTTCTCCACGATGGTCCCGCACGCGTTCGGCGCCCACGGTGGTCCGGCCGAGGTGCTCTGCATCCTCGACCACGAGGGCGAGCGCAGCCACTTGGGCCCCGGGCGAGACAGCGAAGGCCCCGAAGAAGACAGGGACGAGCCGAGCGGGCCGGTGAGGGCCGGCTAGACGGCCTGGCCGAGCTCGACGCGGGGCTTGGGGACGCGCATCCGGCGGAAGGTCAGACCGCGCATCACGCCGTAGATCTGCAGCGAGCCGATGCGAGTCGTGGTCTTGGGGAAGCGCTCCTTGACCAGACGCTTCACCTTGCGCGTGATGAGGACACTGTCGATCACCACGCCGATCGCGAGGAGCAGCCACAGCACGTTGCTGGCGAGCTGTACGGCGGGGATCTGCACCGTCGAGCCGATCAGCACGATCAGCGCGCCGCCGAAGAAGTAGGTGCCCACCGTGCGGCGGCTGTCGATGATGTCGCGGACCAGCGCGCGCTCGGGGCCGCGGTCACGGGCCAGCAGGTAGCGCTCGTCGCCGGCCTTCATGCCCGCGGTGGCCTCGGCCCGCTCCTGGCGCTGCCGCTCGCGCATCTGCTTGACCTGCTCGCGACGGTTGGCCGGGGCCGCGGTCTCGGCGCCGACGCGGCGGCCGGTGGTGACCCGCTTGGGCGTGACCTGACCGAGCTCTTTCTTGCTGGGTGTGTAGCCCTTGGGGCGCGACTCGACCGGCGTCACCTCCTCGACCTCGGGAGTGGCGACGTCGGACTTATTGCGGCGAAAAAGCGAGGGCACGCTCAGAGAGTAGCCAAGCGGCGCGGTGTGTTTCACACCGCGCCGCTGATAGTGATGAAAGAGAGGCTTCTAGAGCCGCTCGACGTGCGCGCCCAGGGCGGCCAGCTTGCCTTCGAAGTCCTCGTAGCCGCGGTTGATCAGGTTGACCCCGTACACCCGCGAGGTGCCCTCGGCGGCCAGCGCCGCGATCAGGTGGGCGAAGCCCGCCCGCAGGTCCGGGATGACCAGGTCGGCCGCGTGCAGCTTGGACGGGCCGGCGATGACCGCGGAGTGCTTGAAGTTGCGGCGGCCGAAGCGGCACGGCGTGCCGCCGAGACAGTCGCGGTAGACCTGGATGGTGGCGCCCATCTGGTTCAGCGCATCGGTGTAGCCCAGCCGCTGCTCGTAGACGGTCTCGTGCATGATCGACAGACCGCGGGCCTGGGTCAGCGCGACCACCAGCGGCTGCTGCCAGTCGGTCATGAAGCCGGGGTGCACGTCGGTCTCGAGCGCGACGGCCTGCAGCTCGTGGCCCGGGTGCCAGAACTTGATGCCGCCCTCGACCGGGGTGACGCCCGGACGGGCCACCCGGTCGTCGGTGATCTCGAACTCGCCGCCGATGGACCGGAAGACGTTGAGGAACGTCATCATGTCGGCCTGCCGGGCGCCGAGCACCTCGATCTCGCCCTTGGTCGCGAGCGCGGCGGCGCCCCAGCTGGCCGCCTCGATCCGGTCCGGGATCGGCTTGTGCTTGTAGCCGTGCAGGCGGGGCACGCCCAGGATCTCGATGACCCGGTCGGTGTGCACCGTGATGATCGAGCCCATCTTCTGCAGGACGCAGATGAGGTCCATGATCTCGGGCTCGATGGCCGCGTTGCGCAGCTCGGTGACGCCCTCGGCGCGGACGGCGGTGAGCAGGATCTGCTCGGTGGCGCCGACGCTCGGGTAGGGCAGCTCGAGCTTGGCGCCCTTGAGACCGTTCGGCGCGCTCAGGTGCATGCCCTCGGGCGTCTTCTCGACGACCGCGCCGAACTCGCGCAGCGCCTGGATGTGGAAGTCGATCGGGCGCGGGCCGATGTGGCAGCCGCCGAGGTCCGGGATGAACGCGTGCCCGAGGCGGTGCAGCAGCGGGCCGCAGAGCAGGATCGGGATCCGGCTCGAGCCGGCGTGCACGTTGATCTCGTCGGTGCTCGCGCTCTCGACGTTGGTCGGGTCCATGACGATCTCGCCGTCGTCGAGCCCGTCGCTGACCTTGACGCCGTGCAGGCCGAGCAGGCCGCGGACGACCTCGACGTCGCGGATGCGCGGCACGTCGTACAGGTGGCTCGGCGACTCGCCCAGCAGGGCGGCCACCATCGCCTTGGAAACCAGGTTCTTGGCGCCACGGACCCGGATCTGGCCCTGCAACGGCGCTCCGCCGTGCACGACCAAGACGTCGTCGGTCAACGTAACCTCCAGCCGGTGGGCGCGAGGGGAGCGCCCGAAGATGATCGAGGGGGCCGCACGGGTGGGGGTACCCCGTTTCGGCAACCGGGTGAGCATAGCGCTGAGTGACAAGGACGCCAGTCACACAACGCCCAACAGCCCACAGTTAAGACGGCTGAAAGAAAAGGAGCCGCTGAACGGGACTTGTTGATTACTCGCCGTTACGGCAGGGCGAGCATCTGGTCCAGCGCGACACGCGCGTTGTCCGCGGTTTCCGGGTCGACCGTGATGACGTTGGGCACCCGGCCGGCGACGAGTTCCTCGAGCGTCCACACGAGGTGCGGAAGGTCGATGCGGTTCATCGTCGAGCAGTAGCAGACCGCCTTGTCGAGGAACATGATCTGCTTGTCGGGGTGGGCCAGGGCCATTCGCCGTACGAGATTGAGCTCGGTGCCGACCGCCCAGGCCGACCCGGCCGGCGCCGCGTCGAGCGCCTTGATGATGTATTCCGTCGAGCCCACGTAGTCGGCGGCCTGGACGACCTCGTGCCGGCACTCGGGGTGGACCAGCACGTTGACCCCCGGCACCCGCTCGCGCACGTCGTTGACGCTGTCGAGCGTGAAACGCCCGTGCACCGAGCAGTGCCCCCGCCACAGAATCATCCGGGCGTCGCGCAGCTGCTCGTCGGTCAGCCCGCCCTGCGGCTTGTGCGGGTCGTAGAGCACACAGTCATCGAGGTCGAAGCCCATCTCGAGCACCGCGGTGTTGCGGCCCAGGTGCTGGTCGGGCAGGAAGAACACCTTGCTGCCGTGCTCGAACGCCCAGTCCAGGGCGCGCTTGGCGTTGGACGACGTGCAGACCACGCCCTTCTCCCGGCCGACGAAGCCCTTGATGTCGGCCGACGAGTTCATGTAGGTCACCGGGACGATGTCGCCGGCGATGCCCAGGTCCTCGAAGTGCTCCCAGGCGGTCTGCACCTGGCCCAGCACGGCCATGTCGGCCATCGAGCAGCCGGCCGCCAGGTCGGGCAGGATGACCTGCTGCTCGGGCTTGGTCAGGATGTCGGCGCTCTCGGCCATGAAGTGCACGCCGCAGAAGACGATGAACTCGGCCTCCGGCCGGGCCGCGGCCTGCTGGGCGAGCTTGAACGAGTCGCCGGTGACATCGGCGAACTGGATGACCTCGTCGCGCTGGTAGTGATGGCCGAGCACGAAGACCCGGTCGCCGAGCGCGGCCTTGGCGGCGGTGGCGCGGGCGACCAGATCGGGGTCGCTGGGGGTGGGCAGATCGCCCGGGCAGTCGACGCCCCGCTCGGAGGCGGGGTCGCTGCCCCGGCCCAGCAGGAGCAGCGCGGTCGCGGTGTTCGAGGGTTCGGTCCAGGTCGACGTCACGCCCGCAATCGTCGCACAGGCCGGGAACGAGATCGGAGGTCGAGACAGTGGGGTGCCACACTCATACGCGTGCGCGTATTGATCTGTCCGGACAAGTTCGCCGGCACCCTGTCGGCCCCCGAGGTGACCGAGGCCGTCGTGGCCGGGTGGTCGCGGCCCGATGAGCTGATCCGGCGGCCGTTGTCCGACGGCGGGCCCGGGTTCATCGAGGTGCTGGCCGGGGCGAGCGGGGGCCGGCGCGTCCCGGTGCCCACGGTCGATCCGCTCGGCCGGCCGGTCGAGGGCGAGATCCTGCTGGTCGGCCCCACGGCGTACGTGGAGAGTGCGCATGCCTGCGGCCTGCACCTGCTGACCCCCGAGGAACGCGACCCCAACGCGGCCAGCTCCTACGGGCTGGGCCTGCTGCTGACGGCGGCGGTCGAGGCGGGGGCGGCCGAGGTGGTGGTCGGGCTGGGCGGTTCGGCGGTCAACGACGCCGGGGCGGGCATGCTGGCCGCGCTCGGTGCCCCACCGGTCGACATCGCCGGCTACGCCCTGCCGTACGGCGGCGCCTATCTGAACGCCGCGGCCGCGCTCGGTGGCGCGCCCCGGTTGCGGCAGGTGAGCCTGATCGCCGCGACCGACGTCGACAACCCGCTGACCGGCCTGCACGGGGCCAGCAACGTCTTCGGGCCGCAGAAGGGTGCGAGCCGCGAGGACGTCTATCGTCTCGACGCCGCTCTGGAGCAGTTCGCCGGCGTACTGGAAAAGGCTTTTGACATCGAGAACCTCCAGCAGGCACCGGGTGGGGGAGCCGCGGGCGGGATCGGTGCGGCCCTGATCGCCCTGGGTGGCCGGGTCGTCTCGGGCATCGGACTGGTCAGCACGGCCATCGGGCTCGACAAGGAGCTGGACGCGGCCGACCTGGTGATCACCGGAGAGGGATCCTTCGACCACCAGTCGCTGCGCGGCAAGGTCGTGGCCGGCATCGCGAACGCCGCCCGTGACCGCGGGTTGCCCTGCATCGTGCTGGCCGGGCGCAACGAGACCGGCTACCGCGAGGCCGCCGCGGCCGGGGTCACCGAGACGTATTCCCTGACCGAGCACTTCGGCAGCACCGAGATCGCGATGGCCGAACCCGCCCGGGGGCTGCGCGAGCTGGCCGGCCGCATCTCGGAGCAGTGGAGCCGGTGAGGAACCGGTGAAGTAAGCCACCCGGATTGGGAATCATGGGGATCCGGGCTAGCGTTGGCCAGTACGGCAGTATGTCCGCACCCTGCAGGGAGATACCTAGTGACCACTGAAGCGCACACCGAGTCGGTCGAGGCCACCGCGCCCTCCGGCATCATTCTGACCGACGTCGCCGCGGTCAAGGTCAAGGCCCTGATCGAGCAGGAAGGGCGCGACGACCTGCGCCTGCGCATCGCCGTTCAGCCCGGTGGCTGCTCCGGCCTGCGTTACCAGCTCTTCTTCGACGAGCGCTCGCTCGACGGTGACGTGGTCAGCGACTTCGGCGGTGTCGAGGTCGTCGTCGACCGGATGAGCTCGCCCTACCTGGCCGGCGCCACGATCGACTTCGCCGACCGGATCGACGCCCAGGGCTTCACGATCGACAACCCCAACGCGCAGAACTCCTGCGCCTGTGGTGACTCGTTCCACTGATCTTTTCCAAAAACAGCTCGGCAGCAGGCCGCTCCGTTAACGGGGCGGCCTGCTGCGCGTAACGTGCCCGGTAGGCTGCGTACGTAAGCCCCCCGTAACCGAAGACCCAAAGGGCCCTCATGAAGATCGCCGTCACCGGCTCGATCGCCACCGACCACCTGATGCACTTCCCCGGGCGGTTCACCGACCAGCTCATCGCCGACCAGCTGCACAAGGTCTCGCTGTCGTTCCTCGTCGACGACCTGGTGGTCCGGCGTGGCGGCGTGGCTCCCAACATCGCGTTCGGGATGGGCAAGCTCGGGCTGCGGCCGATCCTGGTGGGCGCGGTCGGCGCCGACTTCGCCGACTACCGCTCGTGGCTCGAGCGGCACGGCGTCGACTGCGACTCGGTGCACGTCAGCGAGGTCGCGCACACCGCGCGCTTCGTCTGCACGACCGACGACGACCTCAACCAGATCGCCTCGTTCTACGCCGGCGCCATGTCCGAGGCTCGCAACATCGAGCTGTCCCCGGTGCACGAGCGGGCCGGCGGCCTCGACCTGGTGCTGATCAGTGCGAACGACCCGGCGGCGATGATGCGCCACTCGCAGGAGTGCCGGGCCCGAGGCTACAAGTTCGCGGCCGACCCGTCGCAGCAGCTCGCCCGCATGGACGGCAGTGACGTGCTGACGCTGATCAGCGGCGCCGACTACCTGCTGACCAACGATTACGAGCGCTCGCTGCTCGAGACCAAGGCCGGCCTCACCTCCGACCAGGTGCTCGACCAGGTGCGCATCCGGGTCACCACGCTCGGCAAGGACGGCGTCGAGATCACCGGCCACGGCATCGAGCGGATCCACGTGCCGGTGGCCCGTGACGTCATCCCGCAGGACCCGACCGGGGTCGGCGACGGCTTCCGGGGCGGCTTCTTCGCCGCGATCTCCTGGGGCCTGGGCCTGGAGCGGTCGGCTCAGGTGGGATCGCTGCTGGCCGCGCTCGTCCTCGAGTCGGCCGGTGGCCAGGAGTACGAGGTGCGTGGTGACGACTTCGCCAAGCGCTTCGCCGACTCGTACGGCGACGCCGCGGCCGCCGAGATCAAGCCGTTCCTGCCTGCCTGACGTCGGGGGAAAAATGGTGCTGGCCGTCTTCGCCGGGTTGCCCGGCGTCGGGAAGAGCACGCTCGCCGCGCGGGTGGCCACCGAGCTGCCCGCGTGCGTGCTCGCGGTCGACACCGTCGATTTCGCCCTCCAGCGCTACGAGGTCGTCGAGCCGAGACCGGGCTTCGCCGCGTACGGGGCGGTGGCCGCGCTGGCCGAGGTCCAGCTCGGCATGGGTCATCACGTGATCATCGACGCGGTGAGCCCGGTGAAGGCGGCCCGCCAGCTGTGGGTCGAGGTCGCCGAGCGGGCCGGGGTGCCGCTGCGGGTGGTCGAGGTGGTGGTCGGTGACGACACCGAGCACCGCCGCCGGGTCGAGCAGCGTTACCAGGCCCGCGACCACGACGGCGTCCCCGACTGGGTCCGCGTCCTCGAGCGCCAGGCCGAGTACGAGCCCTACCTGGGCCCGCGCCTGGTCGTGGACACCCACCTCGCGAAGGATCCGATCGGACCCGTGGTCGACTACCTCAGCTGAGCCGGCGCACGTCGAAGGTGTCCGGGCCAGGCGAGCCGACGAGCTCCTGGTGCTTCATCCGGCACCACGCCGCGATGTCGTTCGCCGCGGCCGGGTCGTCGGCCAGCACCCGCACCACCCCGCCCACCGGCACCTCGCCGATCCGCTGGGCCAGCCGGATGATCGGCAGCGGGCACTTCAGACCCCGGCAGTCGAGCAGCAGATCCATCACAGGCCCGCCTCGCGGCGGATGCCCTCGACGAGACCGGGCAGCACGGCCAGGAAGCGCTCGACGTCGGCCTCGGTCGTCCCCCGGTGCAGCGAGACCCGGACGTTGCCGTGGCTGAGCACACCCATCGCCTCCAGCACGTGGCTCGGGCGCAAGGTCGACGCCGTGCACGACGAACCCGACGAGACCGCGAAACCGGCCCGGTCGAGCGCGTGCAGCAGCGCCTCCCCGTCGACGTAGAGGCACGAGAACGTCACCAGGTGGGGCAGCCGCTGATCCGGATCCCCGACCACCTCGACGTCGGGCACGGTGGCCGCCACGCGGGTCCGGATGCGCTCGACCAGCGCGCTCAGCCGTACGCCCTCGGCCTGGGCCTCCTGGCGCACGGCCCGCAGGCTCGCCGCGGCCGCGACCACCGCCGGCAGATCGATGCCGCCGGGCGTCCCGGGGCGATAAAGATCATCCTGCGGGTACGGTGAGATCCAGCGCACACCCTTGCGGACCACCAGCACCCCGACACCCGGCGGGCCGCCCCATTTGTGCGAGCTCGCACTGAGCAGCGACCAACCCGGCGGTACGTCGACCCGGCCCACCGACTGGGCGGCATCGACGAAGAGCGGCACCCCCGCCTCGTCGCAGTAGCTCGCCGCCGCCGCGACCGGTTGCCGCGTGCCCACCTCGTGACTCGCGCTGATCAGCGAGGCCAGGGCCACGCCGGGCGCCGACACCGCCTGATCCCAGGCGTCGAGATCGAGGCGGCCGAGCCGGTCGACACCGACCTCGACGGCCTTGCCCCGGGCGGCCGCGTGCAGCACCGCCGAATGCTCGATCGCCGAATGCACCAGCGTGTCGCCCTGCCGGGCGCGTCCGGCCAGCCCGCCCAGCACAGCGGCCTGCGCGGCGGCCGTGCCCGACGGCCAGAAGGACACCTCGTCAACCCGTACGCCCAGGGCCTCGGCCAGCGCGGCCCGGGCCGCGTCGGAGAGCTGCTGGGCCCGCCGGCCCGCGGAATAGAGCCGGGCCGGGTCGGCCCAGCCGTCGTCCAGCGCCGCCAGCAGCGCCTCGCGGGCCACCGGATGCAGCGGAACAGCCGTCGCGGCATCGAGGTAGACCGGACCGGCGGGATCGCCCGTGTATTCCACCCCGGGAACGGTATCGTCCGTTTGTCGGCGGGTATACGTGCACGGCTGAAGATCGGACCCCGCAACGGTAGGACAGGGCCTGGTCGAGTAATGTGCGACCGTCGGTAACGCCTGGCCACTCGTGTCCGTTTCGGGCGGGAGGCGGCGCTGCTAAGGAGGCAAGAGCAGGTGAGCGCAAAAGGTTCGGCCGCACGGCCGCGAGCGGCAGTCCGGGTCACCGGGCTCGGCCTCAGCGGGTCGTTGCTGCTGCTGGTGCTCTCGGGATGTTCCGTCGATGGCGTCGGCAAGGCCTTCGGCCACTTCGGCTGGCCGGGCAAGGGCATCACCTTGCAGGCCCACAAGATGTACGACTTGTGGATCGCCTCGGTGATCGCCGCGCTGATCGTCGGCGTCTTCGTGTGGGGCCTGATCTTCTGGTGCGTCATCCGTTACCGCAAGCGTGGTGACGAGCTGCCCGTGCAGACGCGGTTCAACATGCCGATGGAGGTGCTCTACACGGTCACCCCGGTGCTGATCGTGGCGGTGCTCTTCTACTACACGGCCATCGTGCAGACCGACGTGGACAAGCTCTCCAAGAACCCCGACCAGGTCGTCGAGGTCGTGGCGTTCAAATGGAACTGGCAGTTCAACTACCGCGACGGCATCGGCGCGGAGGCCAACACGGTCGCCTCGACGGTCGGCTCGTCCGACGTCATCCCGATCCTGGTCCTGCCCACGGGGCAGAAGATCCGGTTCGAGGAGACGAGCAAGGACGTCATCCACTCGTTCTGGGTGCCCGAGATGCTGTTCAAGCGGGATGTCTTCCCGGGCAACGTGCGCAACGTCTTCGAGGTCACCCTCGACAAGGAGGGCCGCTACGTCGGCCGATGCGCCGAGCTGTGCGGCACCTACCACGCCTTCATGCAGTTCGAGCTGGTCACGGTCACGCCCGAGCGGTTCGACACGTTCCTCCAGGCCAAGGAGGACGGTGCCACCACGCAGGAGGCGATGGCGGCGATCGGCTACACCGGCGACAAGGCGTACGCGACGACCACCGAGCCGTTCAACACGCGGCGGCAGAAGAACAGCTGGAACCAGCGCGACGCGGTGTCCGCGGGCACCGGCGCGGCCGTGACGGCCGGGAAGTAGGAGACGTGCGCACCGAATACAAGATCTTTGCCGGCGTCGCCGTCTTCCTCTTCGGCGCGGCTACCGTCTATGGCTTCTACACCCGGGGCACCGGGGAGCACGTGGAATGGGTCGGCACGGTTGCGCTGATTCTTTCCGGGTTGTTGTGCTCCATGTGCGGTGGGTTCTTCTGGTTCGTGGCGCGGCGTATCGACCTGCGTCCGGAGGACCGGGAGGATGGCGAGATCGCCGAGGGTGCGGGGGAGATCGGGTTCTTCAGTCCTGGTAGTTACTGGCCGTTCGGGATTGCGCTTTCGGCTTCTGTGGCTGGGCTGGGGCTGGTGTTCTGGATGTGGTGGCTCGTTGCGTTCGGGATGATCCTGGTGATTGTTTCGTCGTGCGCGATGATCTTTGAGTACTACACGGGTACTCGGCATCCTGCTGAGCACTGAGGTGGCTGGGTTTTGCGTGATGGGTTAAGGGAGCTGGCTGGGCTTCGCGGGATGGGCTGCTGAGTTTGCTGGCTCCGCTTCGCTCCGCGTGGGCGGTCGCCTTTTAGGTCAATGAGTTGGGCCCCGTTTTTCAACGCCGCAAAGAGCGACGACGTTGAAAAACGGGGCCCAACTCATTGACGGCGACCACCCGGGTTGCTCAGTGAGGAAGGGGCTCCTCTACAAAAAAGGGTGGGCGGTGCTCCTCAAGGGGGGTGGGCCTCTTGCGCTTGGACCAAAGACGCGGGCTTCTTGCGCTGCCTGGAGACTCGGGCTTTTCGCGCTGCCTGGAGACGCGGGCTTCTCGCGGGCCACATCCTGCTTTCGCGGGCCGGCTGTGGGTGGTGGGTTCTCGCGTGCTGCGCCGGGCGCGGGGCTCTTGCGACACGGCCGAGGGTGCCGGGCTCGCCGGGGTGCGGGATCTTGTGGCCGCTGAGGAGGCTGCGCGCCGGAGGCTCCCGTCAACAAGAGCTCGTGCGAGGCGCCCGCCTGCTGCGCGCCCGCAACCTCGTCGGCGCGTCGACCGGTGCGGGCGGCGCCGCTGGGTTCTTGCGGGGTGAGCGAGGGTGGCCGGGGTGGGGGTCAGGCAGCTGCCTGGCGTTGTTTGGGGGGTGTGCGGCGGGCAGGGGTGTAGAGGCCTGGCCAAAGGTGGGCTACTACGGGGGTTACTACCTCGGCTGCGCCGCAGCGGGTGCAGACGAGTTCTTCGGCGGGGCCGTCTGTGGGGGGCGGCACCTCGAACATCATGTCGCCGTCGCAGATGATGCAGCGTGGATCGCGGTCGGACACGGGTGGCTCCTCTCTTCGCCGGAAGGTGGATACCCGAAACTGATTCCGACGCTGCCACGTATATCGGGCATTTGGGAGTATGTGGTGCGGCGTGTCCGCTGTGAGCTTGCTTATTCGGCGGTGAGCTTGCTTACTCGGCCGCTTTGGCTTTCTGGGCGGCTTCCACCCAGCGAGCCAGCTGAGCCGTCGCGGCGCCGGAGTCGATCGTTTCCTGGGCCCGCGCTATTCCGGCCCGCAGCGTGTCCCTGAGGTCGCCGGGGAAGCCGTCCTGAGCCGCCAGGGCCGCTGCCACGTTGAGAACCACCGCGTCCCGCACCGCGCCGGGCTCGCCGGCGAAGGTGCGGTGGGCCACGTCGGCGTTGAAGGCCACGTCGCCGCCGCGCAGGGCAGCCGGCTCACTGCGGGGCAGCCCGAGCTCGACCGAGTCGATCAGGTGCTCGACGACCTCGCCGTCCTTGGCCTGCCAGACCCGGGTCGGCGCCGCCGTCGTGAACTCGTCGAGCCCGTCCTCGCCCCGCATCACCAGCGCCGAGTCGCCACGCCGGGCGAAGACGGCCGCCATCACCGGCGCCATGCGCGTGTCGAAGCAACCGACCGCCGCCGCCGTGGGGCGGGCCGGGTTGGTCAGCGGGCCCAGCACGTTGAAGAACGTGGGGACGCCCAGCTCGCGCCGGGTCACCGCGGCGTGCCGCATGCCGGGGTGGTAGCGGGCGGCGAAGCAGAACCCGATGCCGGCACCGGTCACCGTGCTCACGACCCCCTCGGGGCCGAGGTCGAGCGGGATGCCGAAGTGCTCGAGCAGATCGGCTGTGCCGGTGGTCGACGAGGCCGACCGGTTGCCGTGTTTGACCACTGTCACACCGGAGGCGGCTGTGATGATCGCCGCCATCGTCGAGATGTTGACTGTGTTGGCCCGGTCGCCACCCGTCCCGACCACGTCGACCGCGGTGGTGCGGACCGCCTCGGGCAGCTCGACCAGGGCGGCGTTGGCCAGCATGGCCTCGACCAGGCCGGCCAGCTCGGCCGGTGTCTCACCCTTGGCCCGCAGCGCGATCGCGAACCCGGCGATCTGGGCCGGGGTCGCGTTGCCCGTCATGATCTCGCCCATGGCCCAGGCGGTGTCGGCCGATCCGAGCTCCTCGCCGCGGAGCAGCGCGCTCGTCAGGTTCGGCCAGGTGCGTGCGGCCATGCCGGGGCCCCTCCGTGGTTTTCACTTCACCGGTCAGCGGTCTTGTCTTCGCCGGTCAGGGTCAGCCCAGCGGGTCTTCGCCGGTCAGGGTCAGCCCAGCGTGTTTTCGCCGGTCGGCTTCAGCCCAGCGTGCCGAGGGTGCCCAGCGGGATCGCGCCGTTGCGGCGGGCCCGGAGCATCGCGGCGACCGTCTGCCCGGTGGTGACCGGGTCGAGCGGCATGATCAGGGTCTGGTCGACCTGGGCGAACGCCGCCAGCCAGCGGTCGGCCGCGCGGGCCAGGACCACGCAGACCGGCGGGGGAGTCGCATACTCGTCCTTGGTCTGGCGGGCGATGCCCATGCCGCCGGCGGGCGAGGCCTCACCGTCGAGCACCATCAGGTCGATGTCGTACTTGTCGAGCAGGTCGCGGCAGTCCTCCCAGGTGGAGGCGTCGGCGAACTCGACCTGGAGGTCGGCCGCCGGTCGGGTGCCGATCGCGAGCCGGATCCGGTCGCGCACAGCGGGATTGTTGCTGTAGAGCAGGACCGTGTACTGAGTGATCTGCGCGTCGCTCATTTTTGTGCCTCGGCTCACGTCGTAGGTGCCCGCCGATCGTAACGGAACGGACTACGGGGTGTCCGACCCCGGTACGCGCGTGCCGTCGGGGGTCCCGTTTGTGATCTTCACGGCATTGTCGCGGGCCTGCGCGGCGGCCTCCTCGGCCTCCTGCCGGTCCAGGGCGCGGTCGATCCGGCGGGCCTCGCGCTCGGATTGGCGCACCCACTGCAGCACCAGGATGCCGAGCATCGTGACGCTGACGATCTCGCCGCCGGCCCACAGGATGCCGCCCGCGGTGACCTGGTCGCTCTTCGGATCGGTCCAGCTCAGGCCGAGGCTCGTGTAGTAGGCGCCGGCCAGCAGCGTCGGGCTCTGCATGATCGTCAGTCCGAGCACCGTGTGGAACGGCACCGACAGCACCATCAGCAGCGCGCGGCCCGGGTAGGGCCAGCGGTTGGGCAGCGGGTCCAGGCCCAGCAGCGGCCAGAAGAACAGGCAGCCGGTGATGATGAAGTGGACGTGGATGAACTCGTGCAGCCACGAGTGCAGCAGCGTCTGCCGGTAGAGGTCGGTGAAGTAGAGGACGAACGGGTTGGCCACGAAGATGCCGAAGGCGACCAGCGGGAACGTCAGGACCCGGGCGACCCGGCTGTGCAGGACGGCGAGCACCGTGCGACGGGGTGCGGCGGGCAGCGTACGCAAGGCCAGCGTGACCGGCGCACCCAGCGCCAGGAAGATCGGGCCCACCATGGACAGCACCATGTGCTGCACCATGTGCACGGAGAGCAGCGTTGTGTCGTACGCCTCGATGCCGGTGACCGTGACGGCCGCGATCGAGCCGAGTCCACCCACGACGAAGGCCACCGTGCGCCCGACCGGCCAGGCGTCGCCCCGCTGCCGCAGGCGATAGACGCCGTAGCCGTAGAGCGCGGCCGCCACCAGCAGGAACAGGGCGACCAGGCTGCCCAGGTGGATCTGAGTGAAGATCACGCCCGGGGTGAACGGCGGAAGAACAGTATCCCCGCCCGGCGCGGCGAGGGTGGGCATTTCGGCAAGGTGCACCACCCGAGGCTAGGCCTATCAGGTGCCGGCCGAAAATTACCCACCGCAACTCGTGCCTGAATTCGACCCCCCGCAGCACGTTGCACTGATCGCGGGGCAATAATGAGCCTCGTGACAGCGGCCTCAGCCATCGACAAGAGCAGGATCCACTCGCTGACGCGACCGAACATGGTGAGCGTCGGGACGATCGTGTGGCTTTCCAGCGAGCTCATGTTCTTCGCGGCACTGTTCGCGATGTACTTCTCGATCCGCGCGGCGGCGCCCGAGATGTGGGCGGAACACACGCAGCATCTCGAGATCCCGTATGCGACGACGTTCACCGTGATCCTGGTGCTCTCCTCGGTCACGTGTCAGCTCGGCGTGTTCGCGGCGGAGAAGGGTGATGTGTTCGCGCTGCGGCGCTGGTTCACGATCACCTTCGTGATGGGCCTGATCTTCGTGCTCGGGCAGGCGAACGAGTACCGCAACCTCGTCCACGAGGGCATCAAGCTCAACGGCGACGGTTACGGCTCGATGTTCTACCTGACCACGGGCTTCCACGGCCTGCACGTCACGGGCGGTCTGATCGCCTTCATCGTCTACATGATCCGTACGACCATGGGTAGGTTCACCCCGGCGCAGGCCACCTCGGCGATCGTCGTGTCGTACTACTGGCACTTCGTGGACATCGTGTGGATCGCGCTGTTCGCCATGATCTATTGGCTGCAGTAGAGCCACGCGGTCCCGTCCATGAGCTTCAGGTCTACATGCAGAGGGATAACTAACCCATGAGTTCTGACTCGCCCGCCCGGCGCTTCCGGGTGTTCTCCCGGCGGCGTGGCGCGCCGAGCCGGGCACGCCGCCGCATCGGCGCAGCGCTGCGTATGCTCGCCGCGCTCGCGCTGGCTGGTGGCGTCTACACCGCTTTCGCGCCGGGCGCGTTCGCTGACGACCCGCGACAGCTGTCGGCCACTGCCCTCGAGGGCAAGCAGCTCTACGACAACAGCTGCATCACCTGCCACGGGCGCGACGGCCAGGGCGTCGAGGACCGCGGTCCGAGCCTGATCGGCGTCGGCTCGGCGTCGGTGGAGTTCCAGGTGGGCACCGGCCGCATGCCGATGACCCGCCAGGAGGCTCAGGCCGAGGAGAAGAAGCCGCTCTTCGACAAGAACCAGACCAAGCAGCTCGGCCAGTACATCCAGGAGCTGGGCGGAGGCCCCCAGCTGCCCGCCGGTGAGCTGGTCGAGAACCTCGAGGACAACCCCGAGGCGATCGCCCGCGGCGGTGAGCTCTTCCGGGTCAACTGCACCTCGTGCCACGGCTTCGGCGGCGGCGGCGGTGCGTTGTCCTCGGGTAAGTACGCTCCCGCGCTGCACGACGCGACGCCGCAGGAGATCTACGCCGCGATGCTGAGCGGCCCGCAGAACATGCCGGTCTTCGGTGACAACCAGCTCACGCCGGACGAGAAGCGCGAGATCATCACTTACATCTCGCTGCAGCTGCAGGACGACAAGGACCCGGGTGGTCTGTTCAACCTGGGGCGTTACGGACCGTCGACCGAGGGCATTGCCATCTTTGCCGTCGGCATCACCATCCTGGTCTTCACGTCGCTGTGGATTGCGGGGAAGTCATGACCACGCTGCACCACGACGCGCCCGACGCTCCCGAGCCGGTCGACGTCCACGACCCGAGGCTCACCCGCCTCGACGTCGTCAAGGAGGGCCTGCGCCGCGACGAGATCGAGCTCGTCACCTACGAATCGCAGTTCCAGGGCACGAACTCGAAGGCCGAGAAGCGCGTCGTGCGCAACATCGCCCTCCTGTTCATCATCGCGGGCCTGGCGGCGTTCGCCTTCCTTGCCTTCTACATCTTCTGGCCGTGGCGGTTCCAGCTCGGCCACACCGCGGGTGACTACTTCACGCCGCTGCTCGGCATCACGCTCGGCATCTCGCTGTTCGCGGTCGGCTTCGCGATCCTCGCCTGGGCCAAGAAACTGCTGCCGCACGAGGTGTCGATCCAGGCCCGGCACGACGGCATGCCGCCGACCGACGAGCAGAAGATCACCGGTCAGACGATGATCTTCGTCGGTGACGAGCTCAACCAGGGCGTCCAGCGCCGGCCGCTGCTCAAGGGCGCGATCGGCTTCGGCCTGGCGCCGATCGGTCTGGTCGCCGCGGCGCCGCTGATCGGTGGCCTCATCGAGAACCCGCACAAGGCCGACCAGCCCGACCTGTTCACGACCGGCTTCAGCCCGGTCAAGAACGGCGGCAACCAGGTCCGGCTGACCCGCGACGACGGCACACCGATCCGGCCCGAGGACGTCAGCACCGGAGGCCAGATGACCGTCTACCCCGGAGTCCCGCACGGGGCCACCAACGAGTACGCCGACTCGCCGACCCTGCTGATCCACCTGCGGTCCGACGACGCCGAGGAGACCCGGCGCAACGCCGACGGCGACCGGCGCAACCGCGGATCGATGTGGGGCGACTACGTCGCGTACTCCAAGATCTGCACCCACGCCGGTTGCCCGGCTAGTCTTTACGAGCAACAGACCAACCGTTTGCTGTGCCCCTGCCACCAGTCGCAGTTCCAGATCACCCGTAACGCGCAGCCCATCTTCGGACCCGCCACCCGGCGTCTGCCGATGTTGCCGCTCGGGGTGGACGAGGAGGGCTACTTCGTGGCAACGTCCGACTTCAAGGACACTGTCGGACCTGACTTCTGGGAGCGGCCGTGAAGCGCCGAACAGGTAAAGCCGACCTCCAGCAGGCGCCGGTCACCTTCGCCAAAGGCGTAGACGAGCGGTTCCAGGCGTCCACACCCCTCCGGGCGCTGCTCAACAAGGTCTTCCCGGACCACTGGTCCTTCTTGCTGGGCGAGATCGCCCTCTTCTCGTTCATCATCCTGCTGCTGACCGGTGTCTTCCTGACGCTGTTCTTCGATCCGTCGATGACGGAGACCGCCTACGAGGGTGCCTATCCGGCCCTCCGCGGCACGGAGATGTCGCAGGCCTACGCGTCCTCGCTGCACCTGTCGTTCGAGGTGCGCGGTGGTCTGTTCATGCGCCAGATGCACCACTGGGCGGCGCTGCTGTTCATGGCGTCGATCGTCGTGCACATGCTGCGAATCTTCTTCACCGGCGCATACCGCAAGCCGCGTGAGACCAACTGGGTGATCGGCATGGCCCTGTTCCTGCTGGGCTTCCTGGCCGGCTTCACGGGCTACTCGCTCCCCGACGACGGTCTGTCCGGCACCGGCCTGCGTATCGCCTCCGCGATCATGCTGTCGATCCCGGTCGTCGGCACCTGGGTCTCGGCCTCGATCTTCGGCGGCGAGTTCCCCGGCCACCTGATCATCGGCCGGTTCTACATCGCCCACGTGCTGCTCATCCCGGGCGGTCTGCTCGCGCTGATCAGCGTCCACCTGGGTTTGGTCTTCAAGCAGAAGCACACCCAGTGGCCCGGCCCGATGCGGACCAACACCAACGTGGTCGGCGAGCGCATGTTCCCGCGCTACGCGCTCAAGCAGGGCGGCTTCTTCATGGCCGTCTTCGGCACGGTGGCGCTGCTCGCGGGCCTCTTCCAGATCAACCCGATCTGGCTGTTCGGGCCCTACCGGGCGGCTGAGGTTTCCTCCGCGTCGCAGCCCGACTGGTACGTCATGTTCATGGACGGCCTGGTCCGGCTCATGCCGAACTGGCAGATCTACATCGGCGACTACAGCATCCCGCCGCTGTTCTGGCCGGCCGTCGTGGGTCTCGGCTTCTTCACCACGGCGCCGATGGCCTGGCCGTGGCTGGAGGCGCGGAAGACCGGTGACAAGCGCATCCACAACCTGCTGGAGCGACCCCGCGACAACCCGGAGCGCGTCGGCATCGGCTCGATGGCCGTCACGTTCTTCCTGTGGGCCACGATCTCCGGCGCCAACGACGTCATCGCCGACAAGTTCCACATCAGCCTCAACGCGATGACCTGGGCGGGCCGCATCGGCCTGATCGTTCTGCCGGCACTGGCCTACTTCATCGCGGTCCGCGTCTGCCTGGGTCTCCAGCAGCACGACCGGGAAGTGCTGGCCCACGGTGTCGAGACCGGCATCATCCGGCGCCTGCCGAACGGGCAGTTCATGGAGGTCCACCAGCCGCTCGGCCCGGTGGACGACCACGGGCACCCGCTCCCGATCGAGTACGGCGGCTGGGTGGTCCCGAAGAAGATGAACCGGGTCGGTGCCCTGGCGCCGGCGGTGAAGGGATTCTTCTTCCCGGTGGAGAAGCCGTCCGAGGCGCCGGTGTCTCCCGGCATGCCGCCGATCAGCGGCGACACCCGCGAGGAGATCACCTCCGGCCGGAAGTAAGACAGGCAACAAAAGGGGCCCGCTTCATCGGCGGGCCCCTTTTCTGTTCGGTGCCGGGTGGCTGTGGATAGCATGGGCGTCACTGTCCCGTTGACCGCCGAGGAGCTCGCAGGTGAACACCGCGATCGTGCACATCGACTGCGCCACCGACTCGATTCCCGAGGTGGCGGAGGCCCTGGCGGCTCTCGACGGGGTCAGCGAGGTCTACTCGGTGGCGGGGAACGTCGACCTGATCGCGATCGTCCGCGTGTCGAAGTTCGACGACATCGCCGAGGTCATCGCGGGCAAGATCTCCAAGACTCCGGGTGTGCTGAACACCGAGTCGCACATTGCGTTCCGGGCGTATTCCAAGCACGACCTGGAGGACGCGTTCGCGATCGGGCTGCCGGACGCCGACTAGGGCTCTATGGGGAACGAGTGGTGCTCGTGGGTCACGAGCCACTCGCCGTCCTCCTTGCGCAGGCCCAAGGTCAGGCGCAGGCGCCGATCGGGGTGGGCTTTCAGCTCCTCGGGTTCGCCGCAGCGTAGGAGTGCGTGGGCGAAGGCTACGTCGGTGCCGGCGGTGACCTCGAGGTGGACGATCTCGAAGGTGGAACCGGAGGCGATCCACCGGAAGAACGGTGGCCAGACCTCTCGGTAGGCGTCCATGCCGCGTACGCCGTCTTGTGGCGGGGGTACGTCGAACATCACGATGTCGTTGGCGTGGGCGGCCAGGACGCCTGGTAGGTCGGCTGCTCGGATTGCGGCTGCCCATCGGGTCACCAGGTCGGTGATGGCCTTTTCGTTCTGCTCTTGCGTGGTCATATGTGCCTCCTCCTGAGTAGGACTGGCGGGAGGGCGCTGAATCATCGCTTTGTGGGGGTGGCTCTCTTGCGGTGGGACGGATGGGGCCGAGGGTGACCACGCTGGGCTGTGGAGCATTTATGCCCTGCGTGGTCACCCTCGGCCCCATCCTCGTGGGGGAGACGGTGACGGGCAGGACTCTGCTTGCTCGCTGGTGATGGGGCGGCTGAGCTGAGTGGTCCCCTGGCGGGTGGGTGGTCTGGCTGCCGCGCTGTGGTCGGAGCTGGGGATGACGTCGGGCAGGCCGGGCTGGGTGGTGGGGTGCTGGGACGGTCCGCGCCGGTTGCGTCCGCCTTCGGCTCCATCGTTGGTCGGTCAGTGTGGGCCAACTCGGTGGTGATGTTGCTGGTGACCATGCTGTGGGCCTCTGGACCTCGCCTGATGTGGGGGAAGGCTGGCGGCGGTCTCTGACGTGGTGGTCGGGTGGCGGCGGGCGTCAGACCTCTGACGATTGCGGTCGCGTGGCGACGGGCGTCAGGGACGGGCGGCGTCTGTCTGGCCGGGGCCGGGAGGGCTGGTGGAGTGTTCCGCGCGAAGCGCTGTGGGGGTCAGACGGGGACGGTCAGGGGGCCGGGGGCTCGGATGGAGCTTGTCAGGGACTCGGGGGCGGGGACGTGGGCGGTGGGCCAGAGGACGCTGCGGGTTACGGTGCCGTGGACTGTGGCGTGGGCGCCTACTACGGAGTTGGTCACGGTGCCGGTGATGGTGGCGGTGGGATGTATGAGGGATGCGCCCTGGGTGGAGTGCAGGTTGGCCAGCAAGTAGTCGGCGGGGGTGCCGGTGTCGATGTAGACGCCGTCGAAGTTGATGAGTTCCAGGGAGTCTTCGGCTTCGGCGGGGCGCCAGACTGTGCGTACGAGGTCGCTCTGTTCTGGGGAAAGGTGCTGGATGTAGCGCCAGGGCAGCAGGGAGAAGCCGGTGAAACGGCGGCCGCTGAAGCCGCCTGTGGTGCCGGGGAGAGTCGGCTTGGAGAGCATGCGGACTGTTTCGCCGTCCCAGCCGTCCAGCAGGGCGGCGATGTCCTTGCCGGGGTCGCGGGTGGGGTCGGCCAAATAGGCGTCAGCGTTGCCGACCAGGGCGCCGCGGCCGTCGATCCAGGACTTCAGGCGGCCGACGCCGCCGGAGGTGCCGACCGGGCCGTCGGGTTCGACGGAGAGGTGGGCGCGGTCGCCGACGTGGCGGACCACCTGGTCGGCCAGGTAGGCGGCGTTGACTGCCACGTCGTCGGGGCCGGACAAGCCCAGGCCGGTCAGGCGGGTGAGCGCGCGGTCGAGCAGGGGGACGTTGCCGACGGGGCAGAGAGCCTTGGGCAGCAGCTCGGTCAGTGGGCGCAGACGTTGGCCCTCCCCGGCGGCGAGGATCACGCCGGCGACGGCGGTCACGGTCGTTCCTCGGCGTCGCCCGACGGCACGGCGGGGTGGTCGGCCGCGGTGGAGCTGTCTGATGCGGCTTTGCTCTCCGTCACCGTCGGCGCAGCTGTGGTGGCCGGCGGCTTCGGGCCCGGGTCGGTGGGGGGCGGTGACTCGGCCAGGTTGTAGCGGGCGAGGAGCTTGGTGGTGTTCGACGTCAGGCGGGGGAGGGCGTCGATCGGGAACCAGCCGATGTCGACGATTTCGCCGCCGTCGATGTGCAGGGTGGTGGCCGAGGCGGGGACGGTGCCGAAGAAGACGGTGTCGACCACGCCGACGGGGTGGACGATCGCGTTGGGGATGCCGGGGGTCAGGTCGTCGGCGGCCACGCGGACGCCGGTCTCCTCGAAGAGCTCACGGGCGGCGCCGTCGGCGGGGGGCTCGTGACGCTTCAGCAGACCCGCGGGCAGGCTCCAGCCGGCCTTGGAGGGCTGGCGCAGCAACAGGAGGTCGCCGGTCTCGGAGTCGCGGATCACGGCGACGGCGCCGACCAGATATTTCGGGGCGACCAGGATGACGACGGCCCGGCGCAGGGGGCCGGGCATGCGATAGAACGCCTGATATGCGTACGCCCGCAAGCGCCGAGGAAAACTCACAAGCGCAAGGCTAGCGGGGTGCCGCAGGCGCCCGGCGACGTGGCTCAGTCCGGATGGTCGACCAGGGCGATGAGCTGCTCGACCACCGTGTCGGGCTCGAGGGTGCGCTCACAGACCGCGACCAGCATCGTCTCGAGGTCGGGATAGCCGAGCTCCTCGGCCAGCCGGCGCAGCGGGACCTCACTGGCCAGGCCCCGGTCGTGTTTCCGGAGTGTCAAGCCGATCGTCGCGCGGCCCAGGCGGACCTTGTCGGCGATGCTGATGCCCGGTTCGTTCTTCTCGTCGAAGTATTTGTTGATCTGCATCTGGGCCTGGCTCGATTTCACGAAGCCGAGCCACTCGCGGCGCGGGCCGCGGGGAGCGTTCGGTTCCGCCTCCACCTGGCCGTCGGTCTCGGAGAAGATCTCGACCACATCGCCGTCGCGCAGCTGCGAGCTCAGCGGGGCCAGCCGGCCGTTGATCGTCGCGGCCAGGCACTGGTCGCCCTTCTGCGGGCTCAGCTCATAGGCCAGGTCGACCGGGGTGGAGCCGCTGGGCAGCTCACACGCGTGGCCGTGGGCGAAGACGGTGATCTGGGCCTCGGCCAGGTCACAGCGCAGTGAGGCCAGGAACTGGGCGGCGTCGGTGGTGTCCTGCTGCCAGTCGAGCACGCGCTTGAGCCAGGTCAGCTGGTCGGCGCCCGAGGCCTCGGCGGTCTCCGCGTATTTCGGGTAGCGGTAGGTCGTGGCGACGCCGTACTCCGAGTAGCGGTGCATCGCCTGGGTGCGGATCAGCACCTCGACCAGGCGGCCGTCGGGACCGGTGACAGTGGTGTGCAGCGAGCGGTAGAGGTTGTTCTTGGGGGAGGCGATGAAGTCCTTGAACCGGCCGGCCACCGGGCGCCACTGGCCGTGGATCGCGCCGAGCGCGGCGTAACAGTCGGTCTCGGGGCCATCGACGATCACCGCGATGCGCGGCAGGTCGAACGGGACGCTGTGGCCGCCGGCGACCGTGTCCTTCCAGATCGAGTAATAGTGCCGCGGCCGGGGGGTCACCTCGGCGGTCACCCGCTGGCGGCGGAGCGACGTCCGCGCCTTGGCCGTCACGTCGTCGAGATACTCGGACCAGCCGGGACGGTTGCGCACGTGCTCGTCGATCCGCGCGTACGAGTCGGGCTCGAGGTGGAAGAGCACCACGTCGTCGAGGTCGCGTTTGAGGGCCTGGATGCCGAGCCGGTCACACAGCGGGACCAGCACGTCGAGGGTGGCGGTGGCGATGCGGGCCCGCGAGGCGGGGGAGCGGGCGTCCAGCGTGCGCATGTTGTGCAGGCGGTCGGCCAGCTTGATCACCAGCACCCGGACGTCCTTGCCCGCGGCCACGATCATCTTGCGGATCGTCTCGGCCTCGGCCGCCTTGCCGTAGAAAGCCTTGTCGAACTTGGTCACCCCGTCGACCAGGTGGGTCACCTCGGGACCGAAGTCGCCGTGCAGCGCCTCGAGCGTGTAGCTCGTGTCCTCCACCGTGTCGTGCAGCAGGGCGGCGACCAGGGTGGTCGTATCCATGCCGAGCTCGGCGCAGATCTGGGCGACGGCGAGCGGATGGGTGATGTAGGGCTCACCCGACTTGCGCATCTGACCCCGGTGCATGTTTTCCGCGATCGCATAGCTGCGGCGCAGAACGCCCGCGTCGGCCGCCGGGTGCACATGGCGGTGGGCGCGGGTCAGCGTCGTCACAGGATCGTCATCGTTGCCGGGGAGACTCAGGAACGAGCGCAGACGCTGCGTGAGCGACATCTCGCGCTGGGAAGTCGGCAGGGCACGTCCAAGGGCGGCGCCGTGGCCGGCGTCGACGTCCACTGGACACCCCCTCACCACTGGGTCGCCGGGGATCGCGCGGGGGACCGCGGGAGCAGGCGACCAAAACGTCGTGAAGCCCCGCGAACCAGGCCCGGGAATCCACTTGCCTTACAGCCTAAGCGAGCGAGCGTCATCCGAACGGTCAGTTACCGATGAGCGAACGGACGAGTCTTTACCCGATGCGGCCGCCTCGGCCCTGGTGAGCAGGGAGGTGAAGCGCGCCGCGCCACGAACCGGTGACACCCAGTCGCCGGAAGTTTCCACCAGCCGGGTGTCGGGCTGCTCGAGCCAGGCCAGGATCCGCTCGGTCTCCTCGGCCGACGCGGCCGGCACCGGACCGCGTCCGGGGAGGACTGTCTCGGCGGTCAGGCGGATGGCGTCGAGGGTCGGCCGGGGATGCTCGCGCGGTGGCGAGGTGGCCGCGGCGGCCAACCGGCCGTGCCGGACGACGGAGATCTCCCAGCCGCCGACGGTGTCGCGACGGGCGGCGACGATCTCGGTCAGCCGGGTCAGGGCGGTCAGTTTCTGCATGCGTACGGTGGCTCGAAGGAGCGCGATCAGGCGGGACCTCAGGACGGCGGCCTCCTCGTAACGGCGCTTGTCGGAGAGTGTGTCGATGCGAGCCATCAGGGCCTCGACCACCTGCGACGGATCACCGTGGAGGGCCGTCCGGAACGGCAGGGCGGCGGTCTCCTCGTACGCCTCCGGGGTGATCTTGTGTTCGCAGGGCGCGGGGCAGCGGCCGAGCTCGGCCAGGGCGCACGCCGGCGTCGGGGTGCGGACCGAGAGCTTGTGGCTGCACTGGCGCATCGGGACCGCGTCGTAGACCCCGGCCGCGGCCAGCTCGGCCGTCCGGCGCGACGAGAACGGCCCGAGGTAGGCCGCGTCGTCGTCGGCCAGCGCCCGGACCACGGAGAGCCGCGGATAGGCCTCGGACGTCAGCTTGAGCCAGACCACCCGCTCCGGATATTTCGAGCGGCGGTTGTAGGGCGGGGAGTGCGCGGCGATCAACCGGAGCTCGCGCACCTCGGCCTCGAGCGGGTGGGCGCACTCGACCGCCTCGACCCGGGTGGCGGCGCCCAGCATCTCCGAGATGCGTGCCCTTTTCTCACTCGCCGTGAAGTAGCTGCGGACGCGGGTGGCGATGTCCTTGGACTTGCCCACATAGAGCGCCCGGCCGTCGCCGGCGCGGAACACGTAGACCCCCGGAACGTGGGGCAGGCCGTCGGCCAGATGGCGCTGGCGGCGCTGGGTCGGCGTCACCGCCTTGGCGAACTCGATGGCATCACCCAGGGTGTGCACCCGGAAGCTGCCCAGCCGCTCGATCAGGCCGTGCAGCACGTCGACCGTGGCCCGGGCGTCGTCGAGCGCGCGGTGGGTCGGCTGGACGGCGGCGTGGAAGAACTGGGCGAGCGTGCCGAGCTTGCGGTTGGGCACCTCGTCGCGGGTCAGCGCCCGGCGGGCGACCGCGGCGGTGTCGAGCACCCGCGGGTTGGGCCAGGGGTAACCGTGCCGGGCGCACGCTGCCTTGAGGAAGCCCACGTCGTAGGGCGCGTTGTGCGCCACCAGCACCGAGCCACGCAGGAACTCGAGCAGGCTGGGCAGCACGGACTCGATCGGCGGGGCCGGAGCCAGCATGGCCTCGGTGATGCCGGTCAGCACGGTGATGAAGGGCGGCAGCCGCTCACCCGGGTTGACCAGGGTCGCGAAGACGCCGAGCTCCTCCCCGGCGCGCACCTTGACCGCGCCGATCTCGGTGATGCCGCCACCGTCGGCCGCACCGCCGGTCGTCTCGAGGTCGAGCACCACGAAAGTGGTGTCGGCCAGGGAGAGCGCCGCCGGGTCGACCGACCCGTCGGCGCTGAGAAGCGTGTCCAGAGTGCCCTGGACATATGCCGGTTGTGCCACGGCGGGGAGATTAGAGAGGGGGTACGACAGAAACTGGCCCGGCCCCCTGAAAAGATCACTTGCTTCGACAAGCTTTTCCGCAGTCGGCGGTGGGAGAATAGGGAGATGTCAGAGCTCCTGCCGTCCGGCGACCGCCCCGAGGGGGAGGCGGCTGTCCAGGACGCGGAGTTCGCCCCCGAGCCGGTTCTTCCCGAGCCGGTCCGGTTGCGCATCACCGCTCTCGCGGCGGCGGCACTGCCCGGCCTGCCCGCCGACGAGATGCCGCCGCAGATGCGGAAGGTCGCCCGTTTCGCCCCCAATCGTCGCGCTCGTCTCGGTGGCCGCGAGATCGCCGCTCAGCTCGCCTCCGACCCGTTGTTCCGCCAGCGGATCAGCGGCCGGGTGGCGACCGAGGCCGGTGATCTGGGCGCCGCCGTGGCGTCCGGCATGGCGCCCGCCGCGGCCGACCCGGTCGAGGTCGCCGCGCTGGCCTATCTGACCCGGCCCGAGGGCTGGCGCGAGCTCGTCGAGGGGGCCGGCCACGCGGTGCAGGCCGAGGCCGACAGCGCCGCGATCGCCGCCCAGGTGCGCGACGCCGAGCAGCGGGCCGCCCGCGCCGAGCACGACCGGGCGGTGGCCAAGGTCGAGGCCGACAAGCTGCGCGACGAGCTGGCCCGGGTCCGCGAGGAGCTCGGCCAGCTGCGCGAGGAGTCCCGAGCCACCAGCCGGGCCCTGCGCGAGTCGCAGGCCGCGCAGAAGCGCGCGAGCGACCTGCTGGCCACGGAGAAGGGACGTGCGTCGCGCGTCGCGGCCGACCACGACTCCGAGGTCCGCCGTCTCAAGACCCGCCTGGCCGAGGCCGAGGCGCTGGCCGCCACCGGCAAGCAGGCGGCCAAGGACGCCCGGGCGGCCGACGACGCCCGGCTCTGGCTGCTGATCGAGACGATCGGCCAGGCCGCCTCCGGGCTGCGCCGTGAGCTGGCGCTCAATCCGGCCGACCGGATGCCCGCCGATCTGGTCGCCGACGCGTCGGCCGACCGTCCCGGCTCGCCCGAGCGCTCCCAGGCGCGGGCTCAGGACACCGACGACCCTGGCCGGCTCGACCAGCTGCTGGCCCTGCCCCGGGCACACCTGATCGTCGACGGTTACAACGTGACCAAGCGGGGCTTCGCCGAGATGTCGCTCGAGCAGCAGCGCAAACGCCTGATCACCGGGCTGGGCGGCATCGCGGCCCAGACCGGCGACGAGGTCACCGTGGTCTTCGACGGGGCCGAGCGGGTGCACGGGCTGCCGCCGGCGCCCCGGGGGGTGCGGGTCCTCTTCTCACGCAAGGGCGACACGGCCGACGAGTTGATCCGCCAGCTGGTGCGGGCCGAGCCGGCCGGGCGTCCGATCGTGGTCATCTCCTCCGATCGGGAGGTGGCCGACGGCGTACGCCGGCACGGTGCGTACCCGATGGGGGCGGACTCCCTGCTGCGTCGTCTGTCCCGCTCCTGACCTGCGGTTTCCGGTTTTTGTCATACCCCACCCCTAGCGTGATGGTCACCGATGGTGTTCGGCCCGCGACGAGGCTTCCCCCGATACGACGTCGCGCCGCCACCCGGGGAGGAGGAATGATGATCATCGACTGCGGTCGCTGCGACAAGGAGTCCCTGGACTGCCAGGGCTGCCTGGTCGGCACCCTGATGAGCACACCCGACGGCATCGAGGATCTGACCCCGGGCGAGATGCGGGCGATCGAGGTCTTCGAGCTGGCCGGCTTCGAGGTCGAGCTTCTCGAGACCCCCGAGCCGCCCGTGGTCGTCCCGATGTATCCCCGAGGGCGTCACGTGGCGTGATCACGACTCTCTAGGATGGGCAGTCACTGTGGGTGGGGAGGTTCGGCATGAATCGGCTCTGGGCGGCCGGCACGCTGGTCGTGCTCCTCGCCGCGCTCGCCGTGGTGGCCTATTTCGTGATCCCGTGGCACCGCCCACCGGCTCCGCGCCCCGACCAGATCGACGCCCTCGGCCAGCTGCCGGCCGACAAGGTGGCCCGCGCCCGGGAGTTCCGCTCCGAGCTCCGTCCCGGCAGCTACGTGTCGATGGTCCTGGGCCTGGTCATCGCCCTGGTCATCGGCCTCACCCCGGTCGGCGCGTGGCTGGTCACCCAGGCCGGCCGCCCGTTCGGCGGGCACTGGCTGGCCCAGGCCGTGCTCGGCGGCTTCGCGGTCGTGCTGGTGGCCGAGGTGGTCACGCTGCCCCTGTCCGCGTGGCGGCACACGATCGTCGTCCGTTACGGCATCTCGACGCAGTCGTGGGGAGCCTGGACGGTCGACCTGCTGAAGTCCTACGCGGTCGGCGCGGTCATCGGTGGTCTGGCCCTGGCCGGCTTCTTCGCGGTGACCCACTTCGCGCCGCGCTGGTGGTGGGCGTTCGGTGCGGCCGGGGCGGCCGGCCTGGTGGTGCTGCTCTCGTTCGTGCTGCCGGTGCTGGTCGAGCCGGTCTTCAACAAGTTCACGCCGATGCCCGACGGCCCCTTGCGGACGGAGTTGATCGAGCTCGCGGCCCGCGACGGCGTCCCCGTGAAGGACGTGCTGGTGGCCGACGCGTCCCGCCGCACCCGGGCCGTCAACGCCTATGTCTCCGGTCTCGGGCCGACCCGCCGCATCGTCGTCTACGACACGATGCTGACCGAGGCCGAGCCGGCCGAGGTCGTCTCGGTCGCCGCCCACGAGCTCGGCCACGCCAAGGACGGCGATGTCCTCACCGGCACGATCCTCGGTGCGCTGGGCACGGCCGCGGCGGTCATCGCGCTGTTCCTGCTCGGCTCGTGGGGCTGGCTGCTCGCCCGGGCCGGGGTCGGCTCGATCGGCGAGCCCCGGGCCATCGGTCTGCTGATCGCGCTGGTCACGCTGGCCGGTCTGGCCGCCGGGCCGGCCCAGGCGTTCGTCTCGCGGCGGATCGAGGCCCGCGCCGACCAGCACGCGCTCGACCTCACCGGCGATCCCTCGACGTTCGAGGCCATGCAGCGCCGACTCGGCACGGTCAACCTGTCCGACCCCGATCCGCCGGCCTGGGAGCACCTCTTGTTCGCCTCACACCCGTCCACGGTGGAACGGATGGCCGCCGCCCGTGCCTACGCCCGGGGTGCGCGCTGATGGGCCGCACCCTGCTGGTCACGAACGACTTCCCGCCGCGTCCCGGCGGCATCCAGCAGTTCGTGCACAACCTGGCCGTGCGCCAGCCGGCCGGCTCGGTGGTCGTCTATGCCTCCACCTGGCGCGAGACCGGCCCGTTCGACGCCGAGCAGCCGTTCGAGGTCGTCCGCGAGCCGACCGGCGTGCTGCTGCCCACGCCCGCGGTGGCGCGCCGGGCGGCCGAGGTGGCCCGCGCCCACGACTGCGACCGGGTCTGGTTCGGCGCCGCCGCGCCCCTGGGCCTGCTGGCCGAGGGACTGCGCCGCCGGGCCGGCATCGAGCGCGCCGTCGCCCTGACCCACGGCCACGAGATCGGCTGGGCCGCCCTCCCCGGTGCGCGCACACTGTTGCGCCGCATCGCCCGGGGCAACGACGTCATCACCTACCTCGGCGACTACCAGCGCACCCGGCTCGACCGGGCGCTGCACGGCCTCACGTCGCTCGAGCGCCTGGCCCCGGGGGTCGACGTCGACGCCTTCCACCCCGGCGTCGACGGCAGCGAGGTCCGCGCGCGCCACGGCCTGGCCGGCCGCCCGGTGATCGTCTGCGTCTCGCGCCTGGTCCCGCGCAAGGGCCAGGACATGCTGATCCGGGCCCTGCCCACGATCCGCCGCCGCGTCCCCGGCGCGGCGTTGCTGCTGGTCAGCGGCGGCCCCTACCGTAAGACGCTGGCCCGCCTGGCCCGCGAGCACGACGTGGAGCAGGACGTGGTCTTCACCGGCTCGGTCCCGTGGGCCGAGCTGCCGGCCCACTACGCGGCGGGCGACGTCTATGCCATGCCCTGCCGCACGCGGGCCGCCGGCCTCGACGTCGAGGGGCTGGGCATCGTCTACCTGGAGGCGTCGGCCACCGGCCTGCCGGTCGTCGGCGGCGACTCCGGTGGCGCCCCGGACGCGGTCCGCCAGGGCGAGACCGGCTACGTGGTCGGCGGCACCGACGTCGAGGCTCTGGCCGCCCGCCTCACCGAGCTGCTCACCGACCAGGCGAAAGCCAAGGCCATGGGCGCCGCCGGCCGGGCCTGGGTCGAACAGGAATGGCGCTGGGAGACCCAGGCCGCCCGACTGACCCGCCTGCTCGCCCCGGGCGGGGGCTGAGAACCGGGGGATCGTCGCCCGTGAGTGAAAAAGACACCCGGGGTGGTGGCGTGGACGCGGAAAGGGCCGGGGCGTAGGAAGGAGCGAGAGAGCTTCCGGTGCGTCGCGGACGGAGCCGTTGGCCGTGTGTGCCCGGTCGTGGACGTCTGTGACGCCGAGCGGAGCATCCGATGCCCGATGCCGAACACGCCGAACCGCCGCTCGCCGAACCGCCGCTCGCCGAACCGCCGCTCGCCGATCAGGACGTGCGGCCCGAGTTCGAGGACGGCGAGCTGTCGCTGCCCTACTGGCTGACCAGCACCGAGGAGGCCGCCAACACCCGCTTCGTGCGGATGGTGAGCCGGCTGCCGCGGCTGCTGCGCGACGCCTGGCTCCTGGCCTGGCACGCCGACCGGCGCACCACCATGGCGGTCGTGCTCTTCCAGATCGCGGCCGGCGTCGCCAGCGCCGTCGGGATGATCAGCGTGGTCGGCGTGCTCGAGGGGCTGCTGCGGGACGCGCCGACGCCCGAACGCGTACGGGCCGCCGTGCCCTCGCTGCTCCTGGTGGTCGGGGCCGCGACCGTGCGGGGCGCCCTCGAATCGGCGGCCGCGGCGGCCAACGGACGGTTGTCACCCAAGGTCTATCAGGCCGCCGAGATGCGACTCCTGACTCTGACCACGCGCGTCGACCTGTCCACCTTCGACGACCCGCAATGGCGCGACGCGATGGAACGGGCCCGCGACCGGTGGATCTCGGCCGCGCAGATGCTCGTCGACCGGGCGATCGAACTGGCCACCAACCTGGTCGGCCTCATCGCCGCGGCCGGCGTCCTCGCCGTGCTGCACCCCGTGCTCCTTCCGTTGCTGGTGCTCGCCGTGCTGCCGGTGGGCTGGGCCGCGGTGCGCTCGGCCCGTCTCGGCCACCGGCGGGTGCTGCGCCTCATCGCCGTGTGGCGCCGGCAGCGCATGCTCGCCGAGCTTCTCGCGGCTCGCGAACCCGCACCCGAGCTGCGGGCCTTCACGTTGCGGTCGTTCCTTCTCGACGAGGTACGGCGGTTGCTGGCCATCTCGACCCGGGAGGAGATCCGGGTCGTCGTCCGGCAGGTGCGGACCACCCTGATGGGCACGGTGCTCAGCGCGTCGGTGACCGGTTTGACGTACGCGGTGCTGCTCTGGCTGCTCTGGACCGGGCGCATGGAGCTCGCGGCGGGCGGCGCGGCCGCGTACGCGATCAGCCTGGGCATCGGGAAGCTGAGGGAGATTGCGCTCACGGCCAACTGGCTCTTCGAACAGGGTCTCTACTTCGCGGACTTCCAGGGTTTCTGCGAGCTGTCCCAGGCCCGGGCGGAGCCGGCGCCGGGTGGCGTGGCCCCGCTCAGCTTCGCCGAGATCCGGCTGCACGGAGTCACGTTCAGCTATCCGGACGCGGACCGCCCGGCCGTCCGCGACGTGAGCCTGGTCCTTCGCCACGGCGAGGTGATCGCGCTGGTGGGGGAGAACGGCTCCGGCAAATCGACGCTGGCCGCGCTGCTCGCCGGGTTGCACCGGCCGCAGCACGGTCAGGTGCTGTGGGACGGGCAGGACGCGGGCCTCTTCGATCCGGACACCGTGCGCGAGCGGGTCGCGGTGGTGATGCAGGAACCGACCCGCTGGCCGTTCTCCGCCCGCGCCAACATCACGATCGGCCGTCACGACCGCCCGCCGGCGATGCCCGCGGTGCATGCCGCCGCCCGTGCGGGCGACGCGCACGGGTTTGTGATGGAGCTGGCCCGGCAGTACGAGACGTTGCTGTCGCGCCACTTCACCGACGGCGCCGACCTGTCGGGCGGTCAATGGCAGCGCTTGGCGGTGAGCCGCGCCTTCTATCGCGACGCCCCGCTGCTGATCTGCGACGAGCCGACCGCCAACCTCGACGCCCGCGCCGAGCACGACGTCTACCAGCGCCTGCGCGAGCTGGCGGCCGGCCGTACGGTGGTCTTGATCACCCATCGCATGGCGAGCGTGCGAGAGGCGGACCGCATCTATGTGCTGGACCACGGCGCGGTGGCGGAGCAGGGTGATCATGAGGAGCTGATGGCGGCGGGCGGCATCTACGCCCAGATGTTCACACTGCAGGCGAGCGCCTACCAGTCGGCGTGACCAGGGGCGGGCAGTCGCCGGCCGGTCCGCGCCGTGTCAGAGTAGTCCTATGGATCTGGTGGGGTTGGCGGTAGCGGTCGCCGTGCTGGTCGTCGGGGTTGTCGTCGGACTGTGGCGCCGCCGCACGGACGGTCGCCTCCGTGACGTCAGCCCCACGCCGGCGCCCGCTGACGGCAGTCGTATCGGAGTCTGGCCCATACCGGCGTCGGCTGGAGATGGTCGCGTTACGGGCGTCCGGTCCGCGCCCGCTTCAACGCGATCGGGCGGAATGGCATCGGTTTCGGTGGGAGACGGCCCGCGAGCGGACGGAGCCGGCGCCGAGATAACGTCGAGTGCGGCCGGGGTCGATCGAGCCGGCTCCGGTGCGGTCGGTGCGGCTGCGGTGGTGGCGGATGTGCGGGAGGAGCCGGGCGTGATCGAGACCGGTGCGGACCCGAGTGCGGCTGGGCAACGGCTGGACGCCGGGCTGCTGCGCGAGCTTGGTGTGGGTGAAGCCAAGGCGACCCTGTTGCAGTTCTCGTCGGCGTTCTGTGCGCCGTGCCGGGCGGTGCGCCGGGTCAGTTCCGAGGTGGCTGCCCTGGTGCCGGGTGTGCAACACGTCGAGGTTGATGCCGAGAGCCACCTCGATGCGGTCCGGGCGCTGGGAATCTGGCGCACGCCGACGCTTCTCGTGCTCGACGCCGAAGGCCGCGTCGCCAAGCGTGCCACCGGCGTCCCGGGCAAGCCTCAGCTGATCGCGGCCCTCGGCGACGTTCTTTGACGACTTCTGGCGATTGAATCTCGCCGTTGTCCGGCCGGGAAGCTGGGGAGCGGCGAGCGCTTGCGGGCGAAGGTGTCGCTTGTTGGTCGGGTCGTCAGGAGCCGGTCGTTTCGAGGAGTTCGGGTGGGCGGTTGGCTGAGCTGGGGGTGGGGGTGGCCCGGGTCAGGGTGCGGGCGCCGGGGATGAGGAGCTGGGAGAGGGCCGACAGGAACAGGACGGCGGCGCACGCGGTGAGGACCTTGTCGGTGCCGTAGGCGGCGGCCAGGGGGCCGGCCAGGACGTTGCCGATGGGCATGGCCAGGAACGAGGTCAGGTAGTCCCAGGAGGCGACGCGGCCCAGCATGCGCTGGGGGACATGGTCCTGGATGGCGGTTTCCCAGGCCACGTCGAAGAAGATCAGGCCGGCGTAGCCGATGATGGCGCCGGCTATCACGGCGATCAGTTCGGCCGGCCACACGTAGGCCAGGGCCCACAACGGCATCAGCAGCAGGGTCAGCCAGCCTGCCCGCAGCAGGCGGCGGGGCTTGAAACGCAGGGCGATCGCCGCGCCGGCGACGCCACCCAGGCCTTCGGCTGCGGCGATGAAGCCGGCGGCCGAGGGACCGCCCAGGCGCTCGATGGCCACCACCTGCACCAGCACCAGGATCACGCCGTTGGCGATGTGGTAGACCGTCGCGCCGAACAGGCCGCCCAGCAGCCAGTCGCGCCGGGCGATCTCGCGCCAGCCGTCGGCCAGTTCGCTGAGCATCGAGGTGCGCGGGCCGCGCTCGGCCCGGACGCGCAGCAGCAGCGCGGCGATCATCGAGGCCAGGAAGCTGAGCGCGTTGACGCTGAAACCGGCCGAGGCGCCGAAGGCCGCGACCGTCACCCCGCCCAGAGCCGGCCCGGCGACCTGGCTGCCGGTCTGGAGCAGACTGAGCGTGGCGTTGGCCGACTGGCGCTTCTCCATCGGCACCAGCAGGGGCTTCAGCGCGCCGAAGGCGGGGTCGAAGAAGCTCGCGGCGCCGGTCGAGACGGCGGCGAGGGCGCAGAGCAGCGGCAAGTGATAGCTGTCCTGGAAGAACATCAGCGCCATTGCCGCGGCCGCGAACAGGCGGACCAGGTCGGAGGCGACCATGACCCGCTGCGGCTGGAGGCGATCGGCCCAGACACCGCCGAACAGGGTGCAGGCCAGCCGGGCGACGATCGACGAGGCCAGGACCAGACCGAGGTCGCCGGGGCCGCCGCCGGCCTGGACCACGGCCACGGCCAGCGCCACCGTCTGGAAGCCGTTGCCCACCCAGGAGAGGGTCTGCCCGGTGGCGAGCAGCTGGAAATCGGGGATCCGCATGGCCAGGAAACTAGTTCACCGTCTAACTATTAGCAATCGAAAAATCAGACGATGGCATAATGGCGGCCATGGCTCAGGATGAGGAGCAGGACAGCGTCGACCACCATGTCGCGCGGTGGGCGGCCTTCTGGAAGAACGAGCCGGCCTTCGCCCCCGAGGTCGAGGGCGCCCTGGTGCGCATGAACTTCATTCAGCGCGAAGCCCGCCGGGCCGACGCCGTCGCCTTCGCCGAGTCGCGCGAGCTGACGTCCGAGGACTACAAGACGTTGCACGTCCTGATGATCCAGCCGTGGCCGATCGAGGCGACCCCCGCCCAGCTGGCCGAGGCGGCCAAGGTCACCCGGGCCGCCATGACGAGCCGGCTCGATCGGCTGGTCGCGGCCGAGCTGGTGACCCGCGAGAACGACGAGACCGACCGCCGCCGGGTGCTGATCCGGCCGACCTCGGCCGGGCGGGCCATGTGGAGCAAATACATCTTCGAAGGCATGGCTCGTGATCAGCGCCTGCTGCGGGCCCTCTCGCACGAGGAGCTGATCCAGCTCAACGTCCTGCTGCGCAAGGTCGTGCTCGACCTGGAAAGTTGACCAGGGCGCCGGTGATGCCTCTCACCAGGGCTTTCGCCGGGCGTGGGTGCGACGCTGGGGGCATGGAACTGGATCCCCGCGGGCAGCGGTTCGCCGCGACGCTGACCAGCGTCGTCCTCGTCGTGGTGCTGGCGACGGGCTGGGGATGGCTGGCGCTCGGGCAGGCGGCCGTCTTCGCGGTCACCGCCGCCGACCCGCGGCGCGGCCCCTACGCGTACGTCTTCCGGGCCCTGCTGCTGCCGCGGCTCGGTCCGCCGGCTGAGAGGGAGCCGGCCCCGCCCGTGCGTTTCGCACAGTTGGTCGGTTTTGGCTTTCTGGCTGTCGCGAGTGTCGGCTACCTCACGGGCCTGACCGCGGTCGGTGTCGTCTTCGCCGCGTTCGGTCTGCTGGCGGCATTCCTCAACGCCGCCTTCAGCTTGTGCCTGGGTTGCGAGGCCTACCTGGCCGTCAAGCGGTTGAGCGGCGCACGAAGCGCCTGACCGCCCCGACACACGACACGCCCGGTCGGGGGACCGGGCGCTGACGTCGTGAGTGCGGAGTCGATCAGAACTTCGGGGCGTCCGGTGCCTCGAGCAGGCCGAGCCGGAGCGCCGTCATCAGCGCCTGCGCCCGGTTGGCCGCACCCAGCTTCTCGTAGAGCTTGGAGATGTGGGTCTTGGCCGTCGACTCCGACACGAAGAGCTGCTTGGCGATGCCGGCCACGCTCATGCCGTCGGCCAGCAGGCGCAGCACCTGGCCCTCGCGCGGCGAGAGCTGGGGCCCGGACGGGGCGAGCCGCCGTTTCATGGCCTCGGCCAGGTCGGCCGCGGTGAAGGCGCTGGGCGCCGAGGCGGCGTGCCGGGCGGCCGCGACGACCTCGTCGGCCGGGGCCGTCTTGGGCACGAAGGCGCTGGCTCCGGCCTCCAGAGCGCCGAAGAGCTGGTCGTCACCGGCGTACATGGTGAGGACGACGATGCCCATGTTGGCGTTGTTCTTACGGAGCGCCTTGGTGGCCTCGAGGCCACTGCCGTCGGGCAGGCGGAGATCCATGATCACAACATCGGGCTGCAGAGCGCCGGCCTGGCGGACAGCCTCGGCGGCCGTGGCCGCCTCGCCGACGACCTCGAACTGACGGTCGCGCTCGAATGCGTGTCGCAGCCCCTTACGAATCAAGTCATGATCGTCAACAAGGAGGACCTTGGTGCGCGTTGTCGGCGCCGGACTGGTCGACATGCTCGGGTTACTCCCCTTCTGGAGCGGAAACGCTATTCCGCACGCTATCGCGCCTGGCGGAAGATCCCAGCACTACGGCAACGGTTGTCCCGCTGGGGTGTCGCGGCGTGATCTTCAGTCGGCCCCGGATCCGTTCGGCCCGCTCGGCCATGATGGTCAAACCGTATCGACCGTCCGGGCGGTCGTCGGCGAAACCCCGGCCGTCGTCGGAGACCTCGATCTCGGCGTACGGCGGGTCGATGGTGCAGGTAACCCACAGATTAGAGGCTCCGGCGTGCTTGCGCGCGTTGGTGATCGCCTCCTGGGCGATGCGCAGCAGCTCGGCCTCGGTGGCCGCGGGCAGCCGGGCCGTGGACTCGTCGAACGTGAAGTGCACGCGCAGGCCGGCCGAGGTGCCCAGCGTCCGCGCGTACTCGGCGATCGCGGCGGCCAGACCGCCGTTGCGATCCACCTCGGAGCGCAGCTCGAACAGGCTCAGGCGCAGCTCGGTGATCACCCGGGTCACCTCGGCGCGCAGGGACCGCAGCTCCTCGGCCGTCTCCTCGGCGCCCTCGGGCAGGGTGGCCTGGGCGTTGTCGATGCCGTAGCCGACCATCACCAGCTCCTGCGCGACCCCGTCGTGGATCTCGCGGGCGAGTCGCTGGCGTTCCTCATTGGTGGCCAGCGACCGCACGTCGTCGAAGAGCAGGGCGGCTTCCAGCCGCAGGGCGGCGGCCTCGGTCACCCAGGTCACCTCGTTGACGGTTTCCTTCGGGTACGCGTTGGCGACATCACTTTCGAGGATGACCAGGCCGATCGTGCGCACACCGGCGACCAGCGGCACAACCAGCGACGAGACGTCGCCCCGGCGGCTCGACCGGGCCTGCGAGCGGCTGGCGGTCTGCGGCTGCTGGCTGGCCCAGGCGTCGGCGATCGCCGAGTCGGCGTCGAGCGTGACCTCCCAGTCGACGCGCTCGACGCCGGTCTGGGCGAGCACGACGAGCCGGCCGCCTCCGCTGGCCGACAGCACCGCCGCCCGGTCGGACGGCTTGACGAGGCGCAACTCCTCGAGCAGGTGCTCGGAGATGCCGCCCGGGTCGAGGGTGGCGCCCGGCAGCGACCGGGCCACACTGCGCAGCTGCGTGAGCAGGCGGGTGGCTTCGGCGTACGGCTGGGGGGTGGGCTCGGCGGGCTGCATGAACTGGCGCATCGTATCGGCCGCGAACGTGATGATCGCGCCGAGGACCAGCCACTGCCCGGACGCCGCCAGGAACCCGGGCTGGGTGATCGGGCTGACCTCACCGACCAGGGTGCCGCCGACCACCAGCGAGACCGCGGCCACCCCGAGCAGGGCCGTGCCCTCGGTCGGGCGGCGGCGCAGCGCGGCGGTGAGCAGCGGGACCGCGAGATAGGGCAAAATCGCCTCGGCGCCGAAGCCGGCGTCCAATGTGTTGTTGAGGTCGCTGGCGACGGCGATCGACCCGGCCGCGAGACCGGTGACGAGGACCTCGGCGAAGCGGCCCAGCGGGGCGAAGAGATGGTGGTCGGGAGCGATCACCGCGGGCAGTGCGGCCACCGCCAGCAGGGCGACCCACCCCAGGTGGGCGGGGTCGCCGGTGGCGATCAGCGTGAGCGCCGCGACCAGCGCGAGCATGACGATGCGCGCGGCCACCGCGAGCGGTTGGACGCGCGCGGTGAAGCTGGCTAGGACCGGCACTTGACGGATGGTAGCCGTCCCCCGACGATCTGGCTCATCCCGCCCGGCCCGCCGCCGGGAATGTCCCGCGGGGTCCGCGTGGGGCGGCCTCCGTACGCGTTCGGCCCGGCCGCCGGGAATCCGGGTGATGGGAGGTAGCCTCCGTGCATGGCGGATACCTCGACGCAGTCGATCCAGGTCCATGCGCCCCTCGACCGCGTGGCCGCGGTGATCAGCGACTTCCCGCGCTATCCCGAGTGGGCCGAGGCGATGAAGCGGGTGGAGGTCCTCGAGGAGTACGAGGACGGTTATGCCTTCCGTGTGCGCTTCGTGATCGACGCCGGGGTCATGGCCGACGACTACACGCTCGAGTACGCGTATGCCGACGACCTCTCCCGCATCGAGTGGCACCTGGTCGAGCCCTCGAAGACGCAGAAGTCCCAGCGCGGCTCGTACGATCTGGCCGAGGCCGGCGGCATCACCACGGTGACCTACACGCTCGAGGTCGAGCTCTCCATCGGCATGCTGGGCATGTTCCGGCGCAAGGCCGAAAAAATGATCATGGACATGGCGTTGAAGCAGCTCAAGCACCGGGTCGAGAGCCCGGCGCAGTGAGCTGAGGGCGGGGGAGGTTCCGATGGCCGGATCAGCACGGGAAGAGGCCGAGCGGCTCGTCGCGTCGGTGCTGGCGCGGGCCGTCACCGGTCAGGCGTTCGGTGAGCGGTGGGCGACCGGTGAGCCCGAGTGCTGCGTGTGCCCGGTGTGCAAGGCCATCGCGGCGATGCGCGACCCGAGCCCGCAGACCGCGGCCCGGCTGGCCGGCAGCGCGGGCGACCTCGCGGGGTCGGTCGCGGGCCTGCTGCGCTCCGTGTCGGCGATCGTGGGCGAGCGGCCCCGGCCGGCCCCGCCGTCGGCGCCGGCCCCCGTGCCCAACGCCGACCAGACCTGGTCGACCGTCACCCGGGCCGGCCGCAACAACGCCGGCGGGGCGTGGGCGGCGGCGACGAACGCGTCCACCGGCACCGAGCAGCAGGCCGAGTCGGCCGACCCGTGGTCGGCCGCGACGACGGCCAGCGCCGCCAGCGCGGCAGCCGACCATGCGGCCGAGCTGGCCGAGCGGCGCGCGGTGGCGTTGCAGGCGGCAGCCGACGCCGAGCGCCGGGTGGCCGAGGCGGCGGCCCTGGCCAAGGCGCGTCGTGAGGCCGCGGCGGCCGCGGGCGAGACCGGCGACACTGCCGGGCAGGTGGCCCGAGACCTCCGTACCCCTCGAAGGTTGGATGTATGGGCGGCGGCCACCTCCGATGCGGGTGTTGGCACCGTGGCGCCCGGCGAATCGGTGGATCATGATGTGCCGGGCAGGAAGAGCGACGCGGCGTCCGGGGACACGGACGCCTCGGGTGCCGGCGGGGCGGGCGACGAGGCCCGTGACGGCGGCGCGGCATGAGCGACAGATGAGGGGACGGGCAGCGTGACGCTGACCATCGGAGTCGACGTCGGCGGCACCAAGGTGGCCGGTGGAGTGGTCGACGAGCACGGCACGGTGCTGGCTTCGAACCGCCGGGACACCCCCGCCGAGGACCCGGCCGGCACCCGCGACACGATCGTCGAGGTCGCGGCCGAGCTGGCGCGTGAGTTCCCGCAGGTCACCGCCGTCGGCATCGGTGCCGCCGCCTGGATCGACGCGCCCGGGGCGACCGTGCTGTTCGCCCCCAACCTGGCCTGGCGCGACGAGCCGTTGCGCGACTACGTGACCAAAGCCGTCGGCCTGCCGACCGTCCTCGAGAACGACGCCAACGTCGCCGCCTGGGCCGAGTTCCGGTACGGCGTGGCCCGGCACGCCGACGACTCGATGCTCATGATCACCGTGGGCACCGGCATCGGCGGCGGCATCGTGCTCAACGGCAAGCTCTGGCGGGGCGCCAACGGCATCGCGGGCGAGCTCGGCCACATCCAGTCGGTCCCCGACGGCCACCCCTGCGGCTGCGGCCGGCTCGGCTGCCTCGAGCAGTACGCGAGCGGCAACGCGCTGGTCCGGTTCGCCCGGGCCGGGGCCCGGCAGGAGCCCGAGCGCGCCGCGAAGCTGCTCGAGCTGGCCGGGGGGCGACCCGCTGGCGATCGCCGGCCGCCAGATCACCGAGGCCGCCCGGGCCGGTGACGGGGTGGCCCGCGACGCGTTCGCCCAGATCGGTTACTGGCTCGGCGTGGCGATGGCCGACCTGGCCCAGAGCTTCGACCCGCAGATCCTGGTGGTCGGCGGCGGCGTGGTCGACGCCGGTGACCTGCTGATGGTCCCGACCCGGACGACCTACCGCGACCAGCTCGAGCAGCGCGGCCGGTTCCCGGTGGCCGAGGTCCGGGCGGCCGAGACCGGCAACACCGCCGGTGTGGTGGGAGCGGCCGACCTCGCGCGGCGCCTGTGATGGCGGGCGCACGGCTGCGGGTGGTCAGCTACAACGTCCACGGCCTCAAGGACGACCGGGCCGCCCTGATCGCACTGATCCGCGAGCTGGAGCCGGACGTCCTGGTTGTGCAGGAGGCGCCGCGCCGGTTCCGCTGGCGGCACAAGAGCGCGGCGCTGGCCGACGACCTGGGCATGGTGGTGGCGGCCGGCGGCCTGCCCTCGCTGGGCAACCTGCTGCTGGTCAGCCTGCGGGTCGCCGTGCACGAGACGTGGTGCATGCGGTACCCGCTCACGCCCGGCCGTCATCTGCGCGGCGCCGCGTTCGCCCGCGGCTCGGTCCGCGGCGGTCAGTTCACCGTCTCGGGTTCACACCTGGCCACCGACCCGGCCGAGCGCCCCACCCAGGCGGCGCTCTGGAAGCAGGAGCTGAGCCGGATCGACGGCCCGGTGATCGCGGCCGCCGACCTCAACGAGGGTCCCGGCGGCGGAGCCTGGCGTACGGTCGGGGACGGCCTGATCTCGTCGGCCGATGCCCCGGCGACCTTCCCGGCCACGCTGCCCAACCGGCGCATCGACGGCATCTTCGTGAGCCCCGGCATCACGATCGAGAGATACGGGGTGGTGGAGTCCGAGCAGGCCCGCCGCGCCAGTGATCATCTTCCGGTCGTCGCGGACGTGAAGCTCTCTTCCGAGTAGGGCGCCGAGTCTGGCAATATCGCCGGGTGCCCGACACTCCCGACATCGCCGACCGTCGAGACGCCGTCTGCGTCATCGGGGCCGGGGCCAGCGGTCTCGCCGCGATCAAGAACCTGCGCGAACACGGTTTCGAGGTGGACTGCTACGAGCGGGAGACCTCCGTCGGCGGCGCCTGGAACTGGCGGCACGACCGCAGCCCGGTCTCCGCCGGCACCCACCTGATCTCCTCGCGGCCGCTGACCGAGTTCCCCGATTTCCCGATGCCGGACACGTGGCCCGACTATCCCGGCCACCAGCAGGTGCTGTCCTATCTGGAGCGGTACTCGGCCCATTTCGGGCTCGAGCGGGACGTCTGGTTCGGCACCGAGGTGGTCTCGGTCGAACCGGTGGGCGACGGTCGCTGGGACGTGACGACGCAGAGCACCGGCGGCGGCTCGTCGCGGGTGCAGCGGTACGCCGGGGTGGTGGTGGCCAACGGGCACAACTGGTCGCCGTCCCGTCCCGAGATCCCCGGCGACTTCCGCGGCCAGGTCATCCACTCGGCGCAGTACAAGGACCCCACCCAGCTGCGCGGCCGCAAGGTGCTGGTGATCGGGGGTGGCAACACCGGCTGCGACATCGCCGTCGAGGCGGCCCAGCAGGCGAGCTCGGTGTGGCACTCGACCCGGCGCGGTTACTGGTACGCCCCGAAGTACGTCTTCGGCCGCCCCGCCGACCAGGTCAACGACCGCCTGCTCGCGCTGCGGCTGCCGCTGCGCCTGCGGCAGTGGCTCTATCGCCGGGTGCTCGCGCTGACCACCGGTGATCTCACCCGTTACGGCCTCCCGGTGCCCGACCACCAGCCGTACGAGAGTCATCCCATCGTCAACAGCCAGCTCCCGTTCTATCTGGGCCACGGCCGGATCACACCGGTCCCCGACGTGACGGGCTTCGACGGTGCCTCGGCCGTGCTCGCCGACGGCCGGCGCGTCGAACCCGACCTGGTGATCACCGCAACCGGTTACCGTCCGCGCTTCGAGTTCCTGGCCCCCGAGCTGCTCGGCACCGCCGAGGACGGCCGCCCGGACCTGCACCTGCACGCGTTCGCGCGGCAGCACCCGACGCTGGCCGTGGTGGGGCTGGTGCAGGCCGACTTCGGACTGTTCCCGCTGGCGCACTGGCAGAGCGTGGCGGTCGCGCGCTGGCTGCGACTGCGGGTGACCGACCCCGAACGGGCCGCCGCCGTCCAGCAGAAGGAGTCGACCCGGCCGGTCGCCGGCTGGTCGCGGCGCCGGGTGGTCCCCACCGCCCGCCACTGGTTCGAGGTCGACCACGCCGACTACCTGCGAGCCGTCGAAGGCCTGCTGCGCGAGATGGAGCCAACGGCATGACCGACTGCACCGAGCGGCACCCAGCCGGACTGACGGACGGCCTCGCAGGCGAGGGCCGGGAGGGCATGCCAAAGGTGGACGAGTCATGAGGTCGGAGCTGTTGCGCTTCGCGGACTGGACCGATCCGGTGCCGGCGGCCGCGCGCGAGGTCGTCTCGCTCACCGAGGACGCCCGGGACGACCTGCCGCCGCTGCTGTTCGTGCCCGGGCTGGGGCACGGCGCCTGGGCGTTCGCCGAGCACTGGCTGCCGCGGGCCGCGGAGCGGGGTTTCGCGGCGCACGCGCTCACCCCGAGGCCGGGTGGCGACCTGCGGGCCCAGGTGCACGACGTGGTGCAGGTCGCGGCGTCGCTGCCCCGGCAGGTCGTGCTGGTCGGCCATGGCGCCGGCGCGCTCGTGACCGCGTACGCGATGGGTCGTTATCCGGCCCGGGCGGCGGTGCTGGCCGCACCCGTGATGGACGGCTGGCCGACGCTGTGGGCCGCGCTGCGCACCAACCCGGTCGGCACGCTCCCGGCCCTGTTCGGCGGCCGGCTGAGGCTGAACCGCAAGCAGTTGTTCGGCCCCGGCATGCCCGCCGAGCAGGCCCAGCCCTGGCTCGACCGGATCGTCGCCCGGCCGCGCCGCGAGCTGGTGACCCACGATCCCGCGCCGCGGCCGGTCGGCGACCCACCGGTGCTCGTGGTCGGCAGCCCGGACGACCGGATCGTGCCGCGGACCTCGCTCGACCGCATCGCCGCGCTCTACGGCGGGGCCCCGCTGCTCTTCCCCGGCATGGGTCACGACCTGATGCTCGACGTGACGTGGTCCGAGCCGATCGAGGCCGTCCTCGACTGGCTGGCCAAGGAGCTATCGGAACAGTGAGTGGGCCGGCTCGAGCTCGGTGAGGTAGGCCCGGGCCCACGCGTGGATGTCGTGGGTGGTGAGGTAGCCGCGCATGGACTTCATGCGGGTGGCCAGGTCGCGGGGCGTGGCCGCCAGCGCCTGCAGCAGTGTCTCCTTGAGACCGTCCACATCGTGCGGGTTGACCAGGAAGGCGTCCCCGAGCTCGGCCGCCGCCCCGGCGAACTCGCTGAGCACCAGCGCGCCGCTGTTGTCGCGCCGGGCGGCCACGAACTCCTTGGCCACCAGGTTCATGCCGTCGCGCAGCGGGGTCACCACCATGACGTCGGCCGCCTGATAGAGCGCGGCCAGGTCGGCCCGGTCGAACGGCTGGTTGAGGTAGTGGATGGCCGGCTCGCCGACCCGCCCGTACTCACCGTTGATCCGGCCCACCTCGCGTTCGATGCGGTCGCGCAGCCCCCGGTAGTTCTCCACCCGCTCCCGGCTCGGCACGGCGACCTGCACCATCACCGTGTCGCGGACCTTGACCTTGCCGTCGCGCAGCAACTCCGAGTAGGCCGTCAGCCGGTGCTCGATGCCCTTGGTGTAGTCGAGCCGGTCGACGCTGAGCAGCATCCGCTTGTGCGAGCCGAGGTCGTGCCGCACCTGCCGGGCCTGGTTGAGCACGTAGGGCCGGGCCGACAGCGACCGCATCTCGGCCACGTCGATCGACACCGGGAACGCGCCCGTCCGGACTATCCGGCCGTCCAGGTGGATGGCGTCGTCGGCGCCGTGCACGTCGAGCAGTTTGGCCGCGAGCTGGGCGACGTTGTGGGCCGCCTGGGGGCGCTGGAAACCGACCAGGTCGGCCCCGAGCATGCCGCGCAGCAACTCGACCCGGCGGGGGAGCTGCATGAAGAGCTCGGGCGGCGGGAACGGCACGTGCAGGAAGAAGCCGATCATCACGTCCGGTCGCAGCTCGCGCAGCAGCTGCGGGACGAGCTGCAGGTGATAGTCCTGGATCCAGACCGTGGCGCCCGGCTCGGCCACCTCGGCGGCGGCCTCGGCGAAGCGCCGGTTGACCGAGCGGTACGTCTCCCACCAGCCCCGGTCGAACACGGGCTGCTCGACCGCGTCGTGATAGAGCGGCCACAACGTCGAGTTGGCGAATCCCTCGTAGTAGCCGCGCAGCTCGTCGTCGGTGAGCGCCACCGGTCGTAACCGCAGGGTGCCGATGTCGGGCAGCCGCCGGGCCTCGCCGATCGACCCGTCCCAGCCGACCCAGGTCGCCGGGGTCTGCTCGAGGATCGCGTGCAAAGCCCCGGCCAGGCCGCCGGGGCTGCGGCGCCACTCGCACGCTCCGTCCGGCGCGACGTTGTCATCGAGCGGAAGGCGGTTGGCCACGACGACCAGCGAGCTCTGGCGCATCACCGAAGGTTATCGGATGACTACTCCCCAGAAGACCGACGGTCATCGATTAAACATGGTTTTAATTTTCGACCAATGTGTCGGGCGAGCCGTCAGACGACCGCGCCGTCGTCGTAGTCGTCCTCGTCGTCACCGGAGCGCAGCCGCCAGACCAGCATGACCGCACCCGAGACGATCGCCGCGAAGCCCAGCAACGTCACGTAGTCGCGGTCGATCGGCAGCAGCCACGGGAACAGGAACAGCAGGAAGCCGACGATCACGCCGAGCACGCCGATGACCGTGTACTTCGAGAAGCGGGGCAGCGGCGGGGGAGGCGGCGGGACGTAGCGCTCGTCCTCGTCGTCCTCGCCGTCGTCGGGCAACCCGGCGCCGAAGGAGTCGAGACCGTCGAGCAGTGACGGGTCCTGCTCGGGGGAGGCCGGCTGGTCGGTGCGGCGCCGGTTGAGCGAGACGCCGGAGAAGTCGGCCGCGTTCGACAGCCCGCCCGTGCGGGGCGGCTCGGGGGCCGGCATGCCCTCGGAGGCCGGCCAGGGCGCGGCGGTCGGGTCGACCGAGGTGTGGAAACCAGCGACGATCTTGGCCCACTCGGCCTCGACATCGACGTTGCTGCTCGGCGCGGCGGTCGGGTCGGCCGGGGGCGGGGTGGGCGGCTCACCGCCGGTGACTTTGTGCAGCTGCTCGCGGGCGACCGCCAGGTGGACCCGGTCGACATAGAGCCGGTCGATCGGCCGCGCGGGCAGAGTGGTGGCCCGCAGAATGGGATTGAGATCGGCCGTGGGCTGCAGATACGCGGCAATGCCACCGGCTGCCAGCACGTCGAGGAGGTGTTCTCCGACGCGCGGATCCACGTCGCCCGCGACCGCGTAATCGGCCGCGTCGAGCCCGTTGTCCCGCCGCCCGCGGCGGGCACCACCCGCTGTCACCCCTGCACACTCCCTCGCCGACCGTGCCTTGAATGGTGACACGACATGGACAGGTTGCGGGAGTGCGTTGTGGCGCGCCGCCCCGCTTCGTACGCTTCCTGCACGCCCGGCCACCGGAGGAAAGGACATCGTGTTCTACTGGCTGCTCAAGTATGTGGCCCTCGGTCCACTGCTCAAGCTTCTCTTCCGCCCCGATGTGCGCGGACTGTCCCACCTGCCCCGGAGCGGGCCGGTGATCCTGGCTTGCAACCACCTGTCGTTCTCCGACTCGATCTTCACACCCCTGATCGTGGACCGCCGAGTGACCTTCGTCGCCAAAGCGGAGTACTTCACCGGTAAGGGCATCAAAGGCTGGCTCATGCGCCAGTTCTTCAGCGGAACCGGGACGATCCCGGTCGACCGTTCGGGCGGCCGGGCTGCCCAGGCGGCTCTGGACACACTGCTGCGGGTGCTGCGGGACGGCGGCGTCGCGGGCATCTATCCCGAGGGCACCCGCTCGCCCGACGGCCGGCTCTACCGCGGCAAGACGGGCGTGGCCCGCCTCGTGTTGGAGAGCGGCGCCACCGTGGTCCCGGTCGCGCTGCTCAACACCGACGAGATCCAGCCGACCGGCAAACTGATTCCCAAGATCAAGAGGGTACGCATGAGGTTCGGCGCCCCCCTCGACTTCTCCCGCTACGAGCACGCCAAGGGTGACCGCTTCGTCGAGCGCGCGATCACCGACGAGATCATGTTCGAGCTGATGGCGATGTCCGGCCGCGAGTACGTGGACATCTACGCCAGCAAGCTCAAAACCACGATCGAATCCCCCGCCCACCGCGACCAGAGTCGCACTGCGCCCGTCGGTGTCGAGGGCGCCGAAAAAGGTTAGGCGAAGCCGAGGCCTTTTTCGGTGGCCTCGACACGGACCTCAAGGGGTGCAGTGCCCGCCGAGCGGAGCGAGGCCGTAAGTACAGCTCAACCCACCATTCCCGCTCGGCGGCGGAGCGCCGGCAGGTCGGTGACCACGATGCGGCGGCCCTCGGTGCGCAGCCAGCCGCGGCTGGCGAACGAGCCGATCGCCTGGTTGACGCTCTGCCGTGAGCCACCCGCCATCTCGGCGAGCTGGCTCTGGTTGAGCTCGATCGTGATCATCGGCGCCTGGCTCTCGCCGGCCAGCCGTACGAGGGTCTTGGCCACCCGCCCGGGCAGGTCGAGGAAGACGTGGTCGGTGTTCTGCTCGGTCAGCCGGCGGATCAGCGCGCCGACCGAGCGCATCACCGCGTCGAGGATCCGCGGGTTGGCGTGCACCAGGTCGATGAACGCCGAGCGGGACAGGCTGAGCGCCTGGCAGTCCTCGATCGCCTCGGCCGACGCGCTGCGGGCCGAAGCGTCCAGAAGGGACACCTCGCCGATCACGTCGGGCGGGCGCACCACGGTCAGCACGGCGCGCTCACCGGTCGGCGCGGTGCGGAAGATCGCGACCGCCCCGCGTCTCAAAATGATCAGTGATTCGCCGGGATCGTGCTCGACGAAGATGATCTGTCCTTTGCGGTACGTGCGTGGGACGGCGAGGCCGATGACCCGTTGGCGGACATCCGGCTCCAGACCGGCGAACATGTCCACTCCGGTCAGCGCGTCGCCATTGTCCGGCATGCGATGGTCCACGGCGTCTTCCCTCCCCCGGTGGGAGCCGTGGCGGCAAATGGGCCGCGTCGGGCCCCACGACGCGAACGATCACTCTTAGCACACGGCAACCCGCCGGCGCCATTTCTGCGCGCCTGCACCGCGAGCGCCTCATAGGATCATTCCGCTCCTGTTGCTATCTGTAAACCTCTGAATGCCTTGAGTGATATACGGTCGGGTGACGCCCTCGTTGTCCGTCGGATTTGCCTCTTGCGCCCGGACAATCCCGCCGTGCCGGATGCCGAGCTGCTTCGATCGACGCTGAGGGACGAGTGGCATCTCGTCCCGACCGAGATCACCGCCCTGGACGACGTGCTGCTGTCGTACGGATGGGAGGTGACCACCTCCACCGACCGCTACGTGGTCCGGCTGAGCGACCCCGAGTCCCGGCTGCCGGTCGAGGCCGGCTTGGCCGCTGCCGATCACCTGCGCGGCCGTGACATCCCGGCCGGCGAGCCGGTGCGCACGCTCTCCGGCGGCCTCACCGCCCAGACCGGCGCCGGCGCCTTCGCCGTGCTGCGCCGGCTGCCCGGCCGCCGGCTCGACGGCGGCGACCCGGTCGACCAGCAGTGGTGGGGCGACCGCCTGGGCGCGGTGCACCGCGCCCTGCAGGGCTTCCATCACCCCGGCCTGCGCTCGTGGCAGCCGCTCGACCCGGGGGCCGGTCACCTGGACGCCGAGCCGTGGTTGCGCGGGGCCGTCGCCGAGGCGTCCGCCGCCGCCACGCGGCTCATGGTCACCGACCGGCTGACCTACGGGGTGCTGCACGGTGACCCCGCCCCGGGCGGCTTCGTCGTCGACCCGGGCACCGGGCGGGCGGGCCTGCTCGACTGCGGGGCGAGCGGGGTCGGTCCGCTGGTCTACGACGTGGCCGCGGCCGTGCTCTATGCCGGGGGAGTGCCGCGGTCGGGCGAGCTGATCGACGGCTACCTGGCGGCGGGTCCGGTCGGGGCCGACGAGCTGCACGCCGTGCTGCCGGTGCTGCTGCGGCTGCGCTGGGCCGTGCAGGCCGACCGCGCCGCCCGCCACGGATCCGCGGAGGGGCTGCAGCTGGCCCGGGCGGCCCTGGAAGAATAGACCCCGATGGCATACAGATATTTTTATGACTGCGAGTTCATCGAGGACGGGCGCCTGGTCGACCTGGTCTCGATCGGCGTGGTCGACGAGTTCGGTCGTGAGTTCTACGCGGTCAGCACCGAGTTCGACGACTCCCGGGCGATTCCCTGGGTGCGCCGCAACGTGCTCGACAAGCTGCCGTCGCCGTCCGACCCGGCGTGGCGCTCCCGCGAGCGCATCCGCGACGACCTCTACGCGTTCCTGAAGGAGCCGGTCACCGGCCGCGACGAGCAGATCGAGCTGTGGGCCTGGTTCGCCGCCTACGACCACGTGGCGCTGGCTCAGCTGTGGGGGGCGATGCCGGCCCTGCCGCGCGACATCCCGCGCTTCACCAAGGATCTGCGCCAGCTCTGGGACGACAAGGGCCGCCCCACGCTGCCGACCATGTCGGGCCGGCACGACGCGCTGGTCGACGCCCGGCACAACCTGGCCCGCTGGCGTGCCATGGGCGGCTGAGGCCCCGGTTTGGCCGGTCGTTTCCCGGGAAGTTGACCAGGCATGACGAACACCGAGCAGGAACGCCGCGACAAGGTCAAGGAAATGGTCAAGGATGCTCGGATCAGCATGCTGACCACGATGACGGCGGACGGGAAGCACGTGAGCCGGCCGATGGCCCTGCAGGACGTCGAGTTCGACGGCGACCTGTGGTTCTTCACGTATTCCGACTCCGACCTGGTCGAGCAGATCGCCGTGCACCCCGAGGTGAACGTGTCGTTCAGCGACCAGAAGCAGAACAACTGGATCTCCATCGCCGGTCAGGCGGTGCGCACGGACAACCCGGCCAAGGCCAAGGAGCTGTGGAACCCCCTCCTCAAGGCCTGGTTCCCGGAGGGCCTCGAGACGCCCAACCTCACCCTGGTCAAGGTGCACGCCGACACGGCCGAGTACTGGGAGGCCGCGCACAGTTCGAAGGTCATCACGCTGCTCGGCGCGGCCAAGGCGGCGGTGACCGGTAAGACCCCGGACGCGGGCGAGAACGAAACCGTGAAGCTTTAGCGGGGCGGCTGCGTCCGGGCGGCGGGCGGCGACTAAAGTTCGGGTCGCGCCCGCCCCGGGCCCGGCAAAGATGCCGACTCTGATTCTCCCTGGGGCTCGACGGGCTCAACAGCTTCTCGCAAACCCGGTACAGGGAGGACGAGCAACATGCGTATCGGCGTGCTCACCGGCGGCGGCGACTGCCCCGGTCTCAACGCGGTGATCCGGGCGGTGGTCCGCAAGGGCGTCGCCGCTTACGGTCACGAGTTCGTCGGCTTCCGGGACGGCTGGAAGGGCCCGCTCGAGGGTCTGACGAAGCCGCTCGGCATCGCCGAGGTCCGCGGCATCCTGCCCCGTGGCGGCACCATCCTGGGCTCCTCGCGCACCAACCCCTTCAAGATCGAGGGTGGCGTCGAGAAGATCAAGGCCAACCTGGCCGAGCAGGGCGTCGACGCGCTGGTGGCGATCGGCGGCGAGGACACCCTCGGCGTCGCCACCAAGCTCAACGACCTCGGCGTCAACGTGGTCGGCGTGCCCAAGACGATCGACAACGACCTGAACGCGACCGACTACACGTTCGGTTTCGACACCGCGGTCAACATCGCGATGGAGGCCATCGACCGGCTGCACACCACGGCCGAGTCGCACCACCGCACGCTGGTCGTCGAGGTCATGGGCCGCCACGCGGGCTGGATCGCCCTGCACGCCGGCCTGGCCGGTGGCGCCAACGTGATCCTGCTGCCCGAGCGCCCGTTCGACGTCGAGCAGGTCGCGACTTATGTGACCAAGCGCTTCCAGGTCGAGTACGCGCCGATCGTCGTGGTCTCCGAGGGCGCGCAGCCGCTCGACGGCCAGATGTCGCTGCAGAGCAAGGAGCTCGACTCGTTCGGCCACGTCCGGCTGGGCGGCATCGGCCAGTGGCTGGCCGAGCAGCTCGAGGAGAAGACCGGCAAGGAGGCCCGGACGGTCGTCCTGGGCCACATCCAGCGCGGTGGCACCCCGACCGCGTTCGACCGGGTGCTCGCCACCCGGTTCGGCCTGCAGGCGATCGACGCCGTCCACGAGGGCGACTTCGGTAAGATGATGGCGCTGCGGGGCACCGACATCGTGCGCGTGCCGCTGCTCGAGGGCACCGGCGAGCTCAAGACCGTGCCGCTGTCGCGGTACGAAGAGGCTGAGGTCTTCTTCGGCAGCTGATCTGTCATCTGCGTGCTGTAAGGGGCGACCACGATGGTCGCCCCTTACTGGTCGAAAGGGGCGGACATGAACGTCGCCGTGATGGGGGCGGGCAAGCTCGGCGAGCTGGTCCTGGCCGGACTGCTGCGCTCGGGCCGGCCGGTCGAGCAGGTGCTGGCCACCGCGCGGCGTCCCGAGCGCGCGGCCGAGCTGGCCGAGCGCTACGGCATCCGCCCGGTGTCCAACGAGGCCGCCGTGGCCCGGGCCGACGTGCTCGTCGTCGGCGTGAAGCCGCAGGACGCGGGCAAGCTGCTCGACGAGGTGGGGGCCAAGGTGACGGCCGACAAGCTCGTCGTGTCGCTCTGCGCCGGGCTGCCCACCAGCTTCTTCGCCGAGCGGCTGCCGGCCGGCGTCCCGGTCGTCCGGGTCATGACCAATACCCCGGCCCTGGTCGACCAGGCGATGTCGGTGCTCTCCCCGGGGGCGCACGCCGGCGAGGAGCACCTGACCGCGGCCGAGGAGATCTTCCGGCCGATCGGCCGCACGCTGCGCGTCCCGGAACACCAGCAGGACGCGGTCACCGCGCTCTCCGGCTCCGGCCCGGCGTATCTCTATCTGGTGGTCGAGGCGATGATCGAGGCCGGCGTCCTGCTCGGGCTGCCCCGCACGGTGGCCCACGACCTGGCCGTGCAGACCGCGGTCGGCTCGGCGGTCATGCTGCGCGACTCGGGGGAGCACCCGGCCAAGCTGCGCGAGTCGGTCACCTCGCCGGCCGGCACCACCGCCGCGGCCCTGCGGGAACTGGAGGCCGGTGGCGTGCGGGCGTCCTTCCTCAACGCGCTGGAGGCCGCCCGCGACCGCGCCCGGGAGATCGCTGCTAGTACCAGATAGCGATCTTCGAGCCGTTGTTCTCCTCCGGCGGGCTGGGGTGGCTGAGCGCCGTCCCGGTCGCCATCCGGTGGGCCGACCAGGCCACGGCGGCCGCGTCCAGGATGTCGTCGGGCGGGGCCTGGCCGGCCGGACCGAGCTGGTCGGGCAGCACGATGCCGTTGCGGGCCAGCAGCTCGCGGCGCCGGGCCTGACCGGTCCAGGTCTTCTTGGCGTACTGCAGGGGCTCGCCCGCCATCGTGCGGAAGGAGACCTCGGGGTGGGCCTCGAAGAGCAGACCGGGATGTCGTTCCCAGATCGCGTTGGCCTCGAGCAGCTTGGGCCGCAGGGCCCAGGACTGCCGGCTCAGCCCGGCCCCGGTCAGCTCGCGGCAGAGCCGGTTGGCCGTGGTGAAATCGGCCTCCTGCCAGACCGCGCGGGGCGGCACCCGGAAGACGCTGCCGCGACGGGGACCCAGCTGGTCGGCGGCGAGGGTGTCGGCGGCCCGCCATCGGTCGGGGAGCATGCCCAGCGGGATGTCCACCCCGATGACCGAGGCGCCCGAACTGCCGGCCACGATCTCGTACAACGTGGAGGCCAGCACGGCCCGGCCGAACGAGCCGTCCCGCAGCTCCACTCCGACCCAGCCGAGCGCGTACGCATCGACTCCAATCACCCGGATGCTCATCGGCAGCGTGTGGCCTCAGTGACTACAGCGTTGGAGATGGTCATGTTCGCAGACTACGCGCTGTGTCCGTAAGTGTGCACCCCGTAGCGGACCGGGTGGCAAAGTAAAGCGTTTGCGTATTCCCAGCTGGACATCTTGACGTCCGTGAATCCCTATGACTACCGTCACCCTCAACGAACTTTTTGGAAAGTTTCCTAACTGTTCCATGAGGAGACCCAGTGCAGAAATCCCTCCGCCGCGCCACCTGGGCGTCGGCGATCGTGCTGGTGGCCGCCACCGCCGCGATCCCGGCGACACAGGCCTCGGCAGCTGCGGCCTGTGCCCCCGCGTGGTCCTCCAGCGCCGTTTACGTCAAGGACAACGTCGCATCGCAGAGCGGCCACAACTACACCGCCAAGTGGTGGACTCAGAACGAGTCGCCGGCCACGAACAGCAGCCAGTGGGCCGTCTGGATCGACAACGGCGTCTGCGGCGGTGGCCCCACCACCCCGCCGACCACACCGCCCACGACACCCCCGACCACCACGCCCCCCACCACCACGCCCCCCACCACCACGCCTCCGACGACGACTCCGCCGGGCGCCAGTGGCAAGAACGTCGTCGGCTACTTCGCCGAGTGGGGCGTCTACGGCCGGCAGTACTTCGTGAAGAACCTGGTCACCTCGGGTTCCGCGGCCAAGCTGACGCACATCCTGTACGCGTTCGGCAACACCACCGGCGGCCAGTGCTCCATCGGTGACGCCTACGCCGACTACGACCAGGCCTACACCGCGGCCAACAGTGTGGACGGCGTGGCCGACACCTGGGACGCCGGCGCGCTGCGCGGCTCGTTCAACCAGCTGCGCAAGCTCAAGAAGCAGTACCCCAACATCAAGGTGATCTGGTCGTTCGGCGGCTGGACCTGGTCCGGCGGCTTCACCCAGGCCGCGGCCAACCCGACCGCGTTCGCCAACTCCTGCTACAACCTGGTCAAGGACTCCCGCTGGGCCGACGTCTTCGACGGCATCGACGTCGACTGGGAGTACCCGAACGCCTGCGGCCTGAGCTGCGACGCGTCCGGCCCCGACTCGTACAACAAGGTGATCAGCGCGCTGCGCACCAAGTTCGGCCAGAACTTCCTGGTCACCTCGGCCATCTCGGCCGACGGCTCGAACGGCGGCAAGCTCGACGCGGCCGACTACGCCTCCGGCATCTCGAAGCTGAACCTGGTCTTCCCGATGACCTACGACTACTACGGCGCCTTCGCCGCGCAGGGCCCGACCGCCCCGCACTCGCCGCTCACCTCGTACGCCGGCATCCCGAACCAGGGGTTCTGGTCCGACGCGGCGATCCAGAAGCTCAAGAGCAAGGGCGTCCCGGCCAGCAAGATGCTCCTGGGCATCGGCTTCTACGGCCGCGGCTGGACCGGCGTCACCCAGGCCACCCCGGGCGGCTCGGCCAGCGGTGCGGCGCCGGGCACCTACGAGGCCGGCATCGAGGACTACAAGGTGCTCAAGAACAGCTGCCCGGCCACGGGCACGATCGCGGGCACCGCGTACGCCAAGTGCGGCAGCAACTGGTGGAGCTACGACACCCCGTCGACCATCGCCGGGAAGATGTCCTACGTGAAGCAGCAGGGTCTCGGCGGAGCCTTCTTCTGGGAGTTCTCCGGTGACACCAGCAACGGCGAGCTGATCTCGGCCATCAAGAACAACCTCTGATCCTTCTTCTCCTCAGTGAAGCGGGGCACCGGGCGCAAGCTCGGTGCCCCGCTTCCGTACGCTTTCCCCATGCAGCGAGAGTGGCATCAGCTCAGCTACCCGGGGGTGGGCAACCCGGCCCTGCAGACCTCCCGCCCGTCGACCGACTCGGCCGAGGACGAGGCGCTCGGCCTCGACCGGTGGCGCGACCTGCCCCGGGTGCAGATGCCGCCGTGGGCCGACCTGGACGAGGTGGCCTCGGTCTGCCAGGTCCTCGACAACGTGCCGTCGATCGTCGCGCCCTACGAGGTCGACCAGCTGCGGGTCAAGCTGGCCGACGTGTGCGAGGGGCGGGCGTTCCTGCTCCAGGGCGGTGACTGCGCCGAGACGTTCGCCGACAACACCGAGAGCCACCTGCTGGCCAACGCGCGCACGCTGCTGCAGATGGCGGTCGTGCTGACGTACGGGGCCTCGATGCCCGTCGTCAAGGTCGCCCGCGTCGCCGGGCAGTACACCAAGCCGCGCTCCGCGCCGACCGACTCGCTCGGCCTCCCGGCCTACCGCGGCGACCTGATCAACTCGCTGGACGCCGACGAGGCGGCCCGCGTGGCCGACCCGCAGCGCATGATCCGGGCGTACGCGAACTCGGCCGCGGCGATGAACATGCTCCGGGCCTATCTGGCCGGCGGCCTGGCCGACCTGCACGGGCTGCACGACTGGAACAAGGACTTCGTGCGGGCCTCGCCGGCCGGCGAGCGCTACGACGCCATCGCCCGCGAGATCGACCGCGCCCTCGACTTCATCCGCGCCTGCGGCATGACCGACAACGAGGCCCTGCGGACGGTCAGCCTCTACTGCTCGCACGAGGCGCTGGCGCTCGAGTACGACCGCGCCCTCACCCGGGTGAGCGACGGCAAGGCGTACGGGTTGAGCGGGCACTTCCTGTGGATCGGCGAGCGCACCCGCCAGCTCGACCACGCGCACATCGACTTCATCAGCCGGATCGCCAACCCGATCGGGGTCAAGCTCGGCCCCGGCACGTCGCCCGAGACGGCCATCGAGCTGTGCGAGAAACTCAACCCGCACAACATCCCGGGCCGGCTCACGCTGATCAGCCGGATGGGCAACGGCAAGGTGCGCGACGCGCTGCCGCCGATCGTCGAGAAGGTCACCGCGGCCGGCGCCAAGGTCGTCTGGCAGTGCGACCCGATGCACGGCAACACGCACGAGTCGTCCAACGGCTACAAGACCCGCCACTTCGACCGCATCGTCGACGAGGTGCTCGGCTACTTCGAGGTGCACCGCGGTCTCGGCACCCACCCGGGCGGCATCCACATCGAGCTGACCGGCGAGGATGTGACCGAGTGCCTGGGCGGCGCGCAGGGCATCGAGGATCTCGACCTGCCCGGCCGTTACGAGACGGCCTGCGACCCCCGGCTCAACACCCAGCAGAGCCTCGAGCTCGCGTTCCTCGTCGCGGAGATGCTTCGTGGTTGATCTACGCTCCGACACCGTCACCCGGCCGACGCCTTCGATGCGCGAGGCCATGGCGTACGCCGAGGTGGGCGATGACGTCTTCGGGGACGACCCGACAGTGCTGCGGCTCGAGGCGCGCGCGGCCGAGATGTTCGGGCACGAGGCGGCGCTGTTCGCCCCCTCGGGCACGATGGCCAACCAGATCGCGCTGCAGCTGCACGTGCCGGTCGGCGGTGAGCTGCTGGCCGGAGCGGACGCGCACGTCGTTACCTACGAGCTGGGCGGGGCCGCCGCGCTCGGTGGCATCTCGACGCGGACGTGGCCCTCGGTCGGGGCCGAGCTCGACGTCGAGCAGATCGCCGCGATGATCCGGCCGGCCGGCTACCCGTCGGTGGCGACGCGGGCGATCGCCGTCGAGCAGACGCACAATCTCGGTGGTGGCACGGTGGTGCCGCTGCCGGTGCTGCGGGCGCTGCGGGAGGCGTCGGAGGAAGCGGGCGTCGGTCTGCACTGTGACGGCGCGCGGATCTGGCACGCGGCCGTGGCCGACGGGGTTCCCCTTTCCTCGTACGGTGCGTTGTTCGACACCTTGTCGGTGTGCCTGTCCAAGGGGCTCGGCGCCCCGGTCGGCTCGCTGATCATCGGCAGCCGCGACAACATGGCGCGGGCCCGGGTGCTGCGCAAGCGGCTGGGCGGCGGCATGCGGCAGGTCGGCATCCTGGCCGCGGCCGGGCTGCACGCGCTCGAGAACCACATCGACCGGCTGGCCGACGACCACGCCCGCGCTCGCCGGCTGGCCGAGGCACTCGCCCCGTTCGGCGTGGTCGACCCGGCCGCCGTCCGCACCAACATCGTGCTGCTCGACCTGTCCAAGACCGGGCTCGACGCGCCCGCCCTGACCGCCCGGGCCGCCGAGCAGGGCGTGCTGATCTCGCCGATGCTGCCGTCGATCGCCCGGGTGATCATCCACCTGGACGTGGACGACGCCGGGGTGGACCAGGCGATCGACGTGCTCGGCGGGCTGCTGCGCACGGCATGAGGCTGCGCACGGCATGAGGCTGCGTCATTCCGTCCGCGGGCTGGTTCTCGACCCGGACGACCGGCTGCTGCTCTATGCGACGCCGCTGGGCGAGGCCACCCTCTGGGTGCCGCCCGGCGGCGGGATCGAGGCGGGCGAGACGCTGCTGGACGCGTTGCGGCGGGAGCTGGCCGAGGAGACGGGCCTGGAGCTGACCGGCACGCCGCCGCACGTCTGGCATCGGGAGACGCACGGGGTCGGCTACCTGCCCGGCTACGACGGTGCCATCAACGACTACTTCCTGGTGCGGGTGCCCGCCTTCGCCGCGCGGGGCACGCTGACCGCCGAGCAGCTGGCCGCCGAGAACGTCGGCGAGTTCCGCTGGTGGAGCGCTCCGGAAATGGCCGCGTCGAGGGACCTGTTCGGGCCACGCGACCTGCCCGCGCTCCTGCCGGCGTTGCTGCGCGACGGCCCACCCGAGGTGCCCCTGATCATGCCGCCAAGCTGACCACCGGCGCCGGGGCATAGGGCCGGCCGGCGCGGTGATGGCGACGGCACAGGACGACGTAACGCACCTCGGCGTCGGCGTCGGTGTTGCCCACCACGACGGTGTCGCCGTCGCGGACCATGACGCCGTCGGCGACCCGGGCGTTCATCCGGGCCGGCTGGCCGCACCAGCACATCGGATAGACCTGGAGCGACTCGACGACGTCGGCCAGCACGACCAGCCGGGCCGAGCCGGGGAACTGCTCGCCGCGGAAATCCGACAGCAGGCCGAAGGTGAACACGTCGATGTCGTGGTCGTCGACCAGCCAGGCCAGCTGATCGACCTGCTCGGCCGAGAGGAACTGGGCCTCGTCGAGGATGACGTGGTCGACCCGGGCGCCGGGGTGGGCCAGCACGACGTGGCCGAGGTCGGTCTCCGCGCCGAACTCGATGGCGTCGGCGCTGATCCCGATGCGCGACGAGACGATGCCTTCACCGGCCCGGTCGAGCCGGGTCATGAGCAGCCCGTTCCGCCCACACGCGGCGTAGGTGTGCCGGTATTGCAGCACCATCGTGCTTTTGCCACTGTTCATCGCCGCGTACCGGAAGTGCAGCTGGGCCACCGCGATCTCCGCCTCTCCTCGCCGTCCGTGCCGCGGCCTGGACGGTGCGACACACACGCCATCGCGAAGCCGCGAGCCGGAGAAGGATAGCCGGTGACCTCTCGATGAAGAGGATCACGGGGTGGGACGCGGTGGCTGCCATGGGCCGGAAGGTCCGGATATGGCATCCGGTCGGAAGGCCCCGGCCCGGCGGCTACGGTATTTGAAGATCGAATTCTGCAAATGAGACGTGATCGACGCTGTTTCTTTTCCTCATTGTGCTTCGGGTGGGAGCCGTCCGGCGCTTCAGTGAATACCGCGTGCCAATGCGCGCGGTCGGAGTTGCCGCTCTTGACCGCGTAGTTCACGATGTGGCGATCAGTTCGATCCTATTCGATCTTCAGCCCCTCCGGCTGCTCCTCTTCGCGGAAAACAATCCTATGATCAACATTGTGAGAAGAGGCGGCCGGAATTCGGCTGCCGCAGTTCTGAGTGGCGTGCTGGCCGGCGTCCTGTGCGTCGGCGCCGGGTGCACTCGGACGTCCGGTGCCGGCGAAGCTCCCCCGGACAGGGAGGCGCCCGCGGCGACGCCGAGCGCTCCTGGGAGCCCGCAACCTGAGCTCAGTGCGAAGCCGACCGGAGTTCCGTCGGTGTCCCCGGCCCGGCGGACCGAGGAAACGTCCGCGTCCGAGCCGGGTGAAACCCCGGACGGTACGGAGCCCGGACGAGGGGACGCCGAACCCGACACCCCGGCCGGATCGCCCACGACGAGTGCCGTCCCCGCGGGCACTCCGTTGTCGACGGGCGATCATCCCGGTGGTCTCTTCAGGTCGACGCCGGGCCACAACTGCCGGTTCGACAGCATCCTGAGGCCCGGGCTTCATCTGACGACGCCCATCGAGGCGCAGCGACTCGAACCGATGACGATCTGCTTCCTCGATTTCCCGGACGGCGAGACCGTGACGGTGCGACTGAGCGGCCCCGGGGGCGAGGTCCGCACTCATCGCACCACCGAGTCGAACCTCCCGTTGATCTTCCGCCTTGGCATGCCGCTCGGGCGGTGGGCCGTCCGGGTCTCCGGGCCCGGAGTGGAGCCGGCCACCGCGACGATCCGGGTCACCCGGCCCACCACTCCGACCGTCCACCAGGTGTCCGACCGTGGTCCGTCGGCGACGGCCGGGACGGTCCTCGAGCTGGCCGGGTTTCCTGGCGGCAAGCCGGTCAACATCTTCCTTTACGGGCCCCGGGCCGACGCCCGAGCATCGTTGCGATTCGTGCGGGCACTGCCGGTGGCTGCCGCCGACAAGCACGGCGAGGCGAGATACTCGGTGGCTCTTCGCCCGAAAGACCTGCCCGGTCTCTACGGCATCTGGTTGAAGGCGCCCTGCGCCGTACGGGACGACGGTGGATCCGCCTGCGTCGAGTTCACGAAATGAGTTCCGCGCCGGCCGGCGAAAATGAAACGCATAAGAAGTTGACGCTTTTCATCAGAGATTACCTGCCGGCTATCGGGGCCGTGGGCGTTGTGCTCTACGGACTGTTCCGGCTGGCCTATCTCTTCTTTTATCTCCGTTTGAGGACGACACCGGAAGAGGTCGGTTACACGTACACCCGCATCATCTCCGAGTCGGTCGTCGGTGCGGTGGAGCTGATTGTCATCGGGGCCGCACTGATCGCCGCCGCCACGGCCGTCTACACAGTGGCTCGGATCGTGCTGCCCACTCTGCGGCGGCGGAAGCGACCAGCCCTTCGCGACCTGCGCCAAGCCGTCGGGAGACGCACTCTACGCCGCATCGTCGGCCGGAGCGTCGTGGCCGCCGCGATTGTTGTGTTCGTCAGCCTGCCCTCGTTGGCCTGGTGGCAGGGTGGTCTCGCGCAGGCCGGGCAGACCGTGCGGAACGTCTACTTCATCGGCGTTCCGTATCTGCCGGTTTTGGCTGTTCAAGCTGTGCCGGCCTCGGTCGCCTGGAAGGACGCCGACAGCGAGAAGGCGGTGGGACTAAAGGGTCGTTCGTGTCTGCTCTATCTCGGCAAGGCCGACGGCACCACTGTCTTCTTCGACGTGTCGACCCGCGAGAGTCTCCGCCTCTCTTCCGGCGACATCGTGGTGACCTTGCGGTACGAGTTCTTCGTTTCCCGTGAATGCCGGGAAACTGCCGAGAAGTTGTTCGGCAACGAGTGAGCCCGGAAGGTCGGTCAGCGGACCGGGCCGGCGGCCCGGGCTCGGGGCCGGTGTCGGCGGAGTCGCTCGGGGTCGCTTGCGCAGGGCCAGCCCGGTGATCAGCAGGGCGGTGAGCACGAAGCCGGCCGCGACCAGGAATGCCCGGGTGTAGCCGGCGTGCAGAGCCACCGCCTCGGGGACGCCGGTCTGCGCGGCGGTGTGGCCGGCGGCCGCGGCGGCCAGCACGGAGAGGCCGAGGGCGCCGCCGGCCTGCTGGGCGGTGTTGGTGAAGCCCGAGACCAGGCCAGTGTCGGCCGGGGCGGCGCCGGCCATGGCCAGCATGATGATCGACGGGACGGTGACACCGACTCCGAGGCCCATCACGGTCAGGGCGGGCAGCATGTCGGACCAGTAGGACGGGGTCGCGGGCAGGCGGCCGAGCAGCAGCAGACCGGCCAGGAGCAGCGACAGGCCGGTGATGAGCACCGGTCGCGGACCGAGACGGCCGGTCAGGCGGGGCGCCACGAAGAGTGAGACCAGGCCGATCACGATGGGTGTGGGCAGGAAGGCCAGGCCGGTGCCGAGCGCGTCGTAGCCCATGACGCGCTGCACGAACAGCGCGTTGATGAACTGGAAGCCCATCCCGGTCGCGAAGACCAGGACCACCGCGGCATGGGTGATCAGCAGCCGGCGGCGCCCGAGGATGCCGAGCGGGATGAGCGGACGGCGGGCCAGGCGCTGACGCAGGAGGAAGCCGAGGATCAGGAGTGCGGCGGCCGCGCCGGTCGCGGCGGCGGTGGGTCCGGCTTCGGGCTCGGCGGTACGCACGATCGCGTACACGCCGAGCGAGAGCCCCGCCGTGATCAGCAGAGCACCGGGTACGTCGAGACCCTGGCTCAGCCCCGGGCCGGCCTCGCGGGGGAGCAGGCGGCGGCCGGCCAGCCCCACGGCCAGGCCGATCGGCACGTTGATCAGGAAGATCACCGGCCAGCCGAGCGCGTCGGTGAGCAGGCCGCCGAGCACGAATCCGGCCGCGGCCCCGCCGGCCTGCGTGAAGCTGTAGATGCCCATCGCGCGGGCCTGCTCGGCGGGCTCCGGGAAGAGCCGCACGATCATGCCGAGCACGACGGCCGCGGCCAGTGCCCCGCCCGCGCCCTGCAGGAAGCGCCCGGCGATCAGGGCGCCGGCCGTCGGCGCGAGCCCGCACAGCACGCTGGCCACGGTAAAGACGGCGAGTCCGGCGAGGAAGACCCGCCATGCCCCGACCAAATCACCGAGGCGCCCGGCGAGCAGCAGCAGCCCGGCGAAGGCGATCAGGTAGCCGTTGACCACCCACGAGATGCCGGCGTCGGAGAAGCCGAGGTCGCGCTGGATGTCCGGCACCGCGACGGCCACGATCGTGCTGTCCAGGACGATCATCAAGGACATCGCGCAGAGAACCGCCAGGGCACCCGCGCGCTTGTTCCAGGGAGCGCTCATGGCCCGACCGTAACAGATAATCCGCTACCGGACTATCCGCTATGGCCGGATCGAAGGTGCCGGACGTTGTTCCTGCTTCAGCATTCACAGCGGCATGCCCGGCGCGACGCCGCGGGCGACCTGGTGGGCGGGGCGGACGCGGCCGTCGTCGGTGTCGACGGGTGATCGGCTTCTGTTCGACGGGGGGATCGGGACGTCAGCGGCCGCGGGCTCGGCGGACGGGCTGCGGGCCGGGGTCGCGGGTGGTGTCCGCGAGCTGGCTCAGCGCCCGCACGAAGGCCGCCCGGGCGTCGTCGGGCAGGCTGCTGAGCGCGTCCGCGTGGACCCGGTCGACGATCCGCTGACCCTCCTCGGCGGCGAGGCGGCCCTTCTCGGTGACCGCGATGACGCGCGCCCGGCGGTCGGTGGCCGAGGGACGGCGTTCGGCGAAGCCGCGGCGCTCCAGGTCGTCGACCGTGCTGACCATGGTGGTCTTGTCGAGGTCGGCCAGGGCGGCCAGCTGGATCTGGGTGCGCTCCCGCTCGAGCGCGTGCACCAGCACACACTGCATGCGAGCGGTGAGGCCGACGTCGGCCAGGGCGGCCGACAGCCGGTTGGAGAGGGCGTGGCCGGCCATGTTGAGCAGGCCGGTGACGTCACGTTCGGTGCGTTCGGGGGCGGACACCGATCCAGCCTAACTCCGGACTATCCGCAACCGGATGATCCGGGGCCGGGACGGTCGGCGGGCCTGCCCCCGTGCCCGCCCGCCGCCCGACCCGGCGGCTCCGATGTGGACAACCGTACGATCCGTCGCGCCCCGCTCACAACCGATTAACGATCATCGCAGGGCGCGGCGGATGGCGATGGTCAGCTGGGCGCCGGCGATCACGGCCAGGGCCAGCCAGACGGCGGTGGCGGCCGTGATCAACGGCGCGAAGGCGAACGCCGCCAGCAGGCCGAAGATGGCGGTCAGGACGCGGGTGGGGCGCTCGGCGACCGTGACGACGCCGATCTCCGACATGCCGGCCGCGGTGGCCCGGGCCCGGGCGTACTCCTGGAGCCAGCTCGCCGCGCCCGCGGTGACCACCAGCCAGCCGGGGGCGCCGGCCAGCCAGAACGCGGCCAGCCAGGCCAGCTCGCCCAGGCGGTCGGCCACCGAGTCGTAGACGTAGCCGAGACGGCTGGTCTTGCCGGTGAGCACCGCGACGGCGCCGTCCAGGCCGTCGGCCAGGGCGGCCACCAGCACCAGGACGGCGGCCAGGAAGATGCCGGGCCGGTCGAGCAGCCACACCGACACCGGCACCGCGGCGCAGACCAGCAGACCCGCGGTGGTCACGGCCATCGGGCCGATGCGGTGCCGGGCCAGCCAGGAGCCGGCGCCGTAGGCGATCCGGACCCAGCCCCGGACGAGGACATTGGCCCGCCGGGGGTCGAAGCCGCCGTGCAGCCCGGACCAGGTCGCGGCGTAGTCGTCCCAGAGCACGGGGTCAGGCGGCCGCGGCCACGTCCGGCGGGGCCAGCAGCTGCCACACCTCGCGCGTCGCGGTCGAGCGGTTGAGCGTGATGAAGTGGATGCCGGGGACACCCTCCTCGAGCAGACGGGCACACATCTCGGCGCACAGCTCGACCCCGAGGTCCCGAACCGCGGCCTCGTCGTGGGCCACCCGGTCGAAGCGGGCCAGCAGCGCCGGCGGGAACGGCGCGCCGGAGAGCTGCGACGACCGCTCGATGGTGGCCATCCGGGTCACCGGCATGACGCCGGGCACGATCGGGGTGTCACACCCGGCCGCCGCGACCCGGTCGCGCAGCCGCAGGTAGTCGTCGGCGTCGAAGAACATCTGGGTGATCGCGAAGTCGGCGCCCGCGCGGCATTTGCTGACGAAATGGGCGGTGTCGGTCTCGATGTCCGCCGACCGGGGGTGCTTGTAGGGGAACGCGGCCACCCCGACGTTGAAGTCGCCCGACTCCTTGAGCAGGCGCACCAGGTCCTCGGCGTAGAGCACGCCCTCGGGGTGCCGCACCCAGTCGCCCATCGGGTCACCGGGCGGGTCGCCCCGCACCGCCAGCACGTTGCGGATGCCCGCCCCGGCCAGCCGGCCGATCACGTTGCGCAGCTCGGCGACCGAGTGGTTGACCGCTGTCAGGTGGGCCATCGGCAGCAGCGTCGTCTCGGTCGCGACCCGCTCGGTGACCTGGACCGTCGTGTCGCGGGTGGTGCCGCCCGCGCCGTAGGTGATCGAGACGAAGCTGGGCTGCAGCGACTCGAGCTCGCGGATCGCCCGCCACAGCAGCCGCTCGCCCTCGGCCGTCTTGGGCGGGAAGAACTCGAACGAGAACGTGGGCGCGGACCCCCGGACGAGCTCGCCGATCGCCGGAGTCGCGGGAAGACGGGAAGGAAGTCCGAGAGCCACAACAAGACTGTACCGAGGACGTCCGCTAGCGTCGTGCCGTGACCTCCCCTCTGGAAGCCGCTGACCTGCGCGCCCGCGTCGACAAGGCGCTCGCCGCCTTCCTGTCCGGGCAGCGGGCCCGGCTCACCGGCATCGACCCCGCGCTGGCCGCCGTGGCCGAGGCGCTGGAGGACTTCGTGCTGGGTGGCGGCAAGCGGCTGCGACCGGCCTTCGCCTACTGGGGTTACCGCGGGGCGGGCGGCGCGGACACCGACCAGATCGTGGCCGCCGTGTCGGCGCTGGAGCTGGTGCAGGCCAGCGCGCTCATCCACGACGACCTGATGGACCGCTCGGACACCCGGCGCGGCGAGCCGTCGGTGCACCGCCGGTTCGAGGCCCGGCACACGGAGGCCGGCTGGCGGGGCGGCTCGGCGGCGTTCGGCGACAGCGCCGCGGTGCTGCTGGGCGACCTGGCCCTGGTCTGGTCGGACGAGCTGCTGCACACCTCCGGGGTCGGCGCGGCCGAGCTGACCCGGGGGCGGCCGATCTTCGACGAGATGCGCACCGAGGTCACCGTGGGGCAATACCTGGACGTGCTGACCCAGGCCACGGCGGACACGTCGCTCGAGCGGGCGGGCAAGGTGGCCCGCTTCAAGTCGGCCAAATACACGGTCGAGCGTCCGCTGCTGCTGGGCGCGGCCATCGCCGGGGCGCCGGCCGACCTGCACGAGGCGTATTCGGGCTTCGGCCTGCCGCTGGGCGAGGCGTTCCAGCTGCGGGACGACATCCTCGGCGTGTTCGGCGACCCGGAGCGCACCGGCAAGCCGGCCGGCGACGACCTGCGCGAGGGCAAGCGCACCTATCTGGTGGCAGCGGCGTTCGCCGGACTGGACGAGGCCGGGCGGGCCGAGCTCGACGCCGGGCTGGGCGACCAGGGCCTGGACGACCGCCGCGTCACCCGGTTGCGGACGCTGATCCGCGACAGCGGCGCGCTGACCGCCACCGAGCGGCGCATCGACGAGCTGATGGCGGCCTCACTGACCGCGCTGGCCGCGGCCCCCATCGACGACGAGGCCCGCGGCGTGCTGCACCGCCTGGCCGACGCCGCCACCCGCCGTACGGTCTGACGGCCCGCCGCCCCCGGCGGTCAGAAGCCGAGCGCCTGAGCGCGCCGCTTCACCTCGCGGGCCCGGTCGCCGCCGAGCCCCTTGGCGCCGTTGCCGTCCAGGGTCTCGTCCGGCTCGTACAGCCACCGGAGGGCCTCTTCGTCGTTGTACCCGGCGTCACGAAGCAGGGTCAGGATGCCGGGGAGGTGCTTCAGCACTGTGCTGTTGGCCACGAGCTCGGCGGGGACCACGCGGATGCCCTCACGGCGGACGGCCAGCAGGTGCCCGTCGCGGATCATCTGGTGCACCTTGCTGATCGACACATCGAGCTTCGTGGAGACGTCGGGCAGGGTGACCCACTCGGTCGGTCCGGCGGTTACGGAATCGCTCACCACTACAGCGTACGAGAGTGGGGGAGGAACCCGATGAGCCTGTTGCGCAGGACCCGTACGGAGGTGGCCGGCGCGTGGCGTTCGCTGCGCTACGACCTGGGCCGGACACCGCCGGCCGCACCGCCCGCCGGGGGACCGGACGTGACGTCGACCGGGATGGGCACCTGGGGCCTGGACGGTCTCGTCGGGCGGGCCGAACCCGCCCCGCCCGCCCGTCGCCCCCGCCGGGCCGTGGCGGTGACCGCGTTGGGGATGCTGACCGTGGTCGGCGCGACCGGCGCCTATCTGGTCGTGGTGAACGGGCTCGGCTCCCTGGTGACCGAGAAGTCCGCGGCGGCCGGCACCTTCCCGCCGCGGGCCGCCGTGACCACGTCGGCGCGGATGGGACCGTCGTCGACGCCCGGGCGGGTCGCGGCGACCAGGACGGCGGCGGCCCGGCCCGCGCCGGCCGGGTCACCGAAGGTCGCGCCGGTCGTCCGGGTCTCCCCGGTGCCGCCCGCCGCGGCGCCCCGAGCCACCGATCCGCCGGCCCGGCCCACCGGTCCGAAGAAGACCATGAAACCGGCAAGTCCGGAATGTCATTGTGAGGCGCCGGTTCCGACACCGACCGCTCCCGCGGCGTCGCCCACCCCGTCGCCCTCGGTCTCCCCGAGCCCGCAGGAGTCGCCGAGCGAGTCGGCGGAGCCGTCGGACTCGGTGTCACCAAGTCGTTCCTGGGATGGTCACCGGCGTCGGAGGCACCACTAAATCAGCATTTGCCGGGGCAGTTCCGGCGCGGGTGACGCATGCCTCCGTACCCGTTCGGACTCAGCTGTGACATCCTGGACTGCCCCCACGCGAAAGACACATACACTTCACGCCGATGGACACCACAGTCGCCGACACGTTGATCGGCACGACGATTGACGGCCGCTACCGGATCACCGGTCGGGTGGCCCGTGGTGGCATGGCGACCGTCTACACCGCCACTGATGAACGACTCGAGCGCACCGTCGCTCTGAAGATCATTCACCCGTCGCAAGCGACCAACGCCCACTTCGTGGACAGGTTCACCGACGAGGCCAAGACGATCGCCCGGCTCACCCATCCCAACGTCGTGGCCGTGTACGACCAGGGTCGCCACCAGGGCCTGCCCTATCTGGTCATGGAGTACGTGCAGGGTCGCACCCTGCGCGACCTGCTCACCCAGCGCCGCCGGCTGAGTCCGGTCGAGGCCCTGGCGATCCTCGAGCAGATGCTCGCCGCGATCGCCGCCGCCCACCGGGCGGGCCTGGTGCACCGCGACGTCAAGCCGGAGAACGTGCTGGTCGCCGAGGCGCCCAGCGGCGGGCTGGCCAACCTGGTCGACGCCGTGGTCAAGGTGGCCGACTTCGGGCTGGCCCGCGCGGTCGAGGCGAGCAGCACGGCCGACGAGTCCGGTCAGCTCATGGCGACCGTGGCCTACGTCGCGCCCGAGCTGGTCACCGACGGCCACGCCGACGCGCGCACCGACGTCTACTCGGCCGGCATCGTGCTGTTCGAGATGCTCACCGGCCGGGTCCCGTTCGACGGTGACGACCCGGTCGCGGTCGCCTGGGAGCACGTCGACAACGACGTGCCCGCGCCCTCGAGCGTCGTCAAGGGCCTGCCCAAGGTGCTCGACGACCTGACCGCCCGCGCCACCCGCCGCGACCCGGGCGCCCGGCCGACCGACGCCGGCGCGCTGCTGGCCGAGGTGCAGACCGTCCGCGACGATCTGGGCGCGGCCAATGTCGAGACCGCACTCCTGCGCCAGGTCCCGCCCTCGCGCTCCGCGGTGACCGACGCGACCACGGTCGTGCCGGCCGTCGGCGTGGGGGACCGCCCGCCGTGGGCGCGGCTGCCCCATCAAGCCCCGCGGGGTCAGGAATACACCGCGGGCCGGCTCCCGCGCTCGGCCAAACGCGGCAGCGGCGGCACCGACCGGCGGCGCATCCTGCTGTCGGCCGCCGTGGCAGTCATGGTGCTGGTCGTCATCGGCAGCACGTGGTGGGTCACGCTGGGCCGCTACACCGACGCGCCGTCGCTGATCAACCAGACCCGCGCGCAGGTCGAGCTGGGCGCGCAGCAGCAGGGCTTCGAGGTCCTGTACGGCGATGGCGCGTACAACGAGACGGTGCCCAAGGACACGGTGGTCGCCCAGGACCCGGAGCCCGGCGGCAAGGTGGTCAAGGGCGGCATCATCACGGTGACGCTCTCGCTGGGCCCCGAGCGCTTCGCGGTGCCCGACCTGGCCGGGGCCGAGCTGGCCGCCGCCCGTGGTGAGCTCGAGCAGCTCAGCCTCAAGGTCAAAGAGGGCGCCGGGCAATACAGCGACACGGTGCCCGAGGGCGCGGTCATCTCGTCCGACCCCAAGACCGGCACCCAGCTCAAGCGGGGCGCGACGGTCACCGTCGTGGTCAGCAAGGGCCGCGCGCCGATCCGGGTGCCCGACCTCAACGGCAAGAACATCAACGACGCCCGCAACGAGCTGGCTCAGCTGGGCCTGACCGCCGCCGAGCGGTACAAGGACAGCGACCAGCCGAAGGACTCGGTCATCGGGCAGACCCCGAAGGCCGGCACGGGCGCCAACAAGGACGACGAGATCACCCTCGACGTCAGCAAGGGCCCGCCGCTGGTCACCGTGCCCGACCTGACCAACCAGCCCTGCCCGCAGGCCAAGCAGACGCTGGAGGGCCTGGGCCTGCGTGTCCGGATCGACTTCAACGGCAACGCCTTCGTCCGCAGCCAGCAGCCGGCCGGCAACACCCAGGTCGAGCCGCAGACCGAGGTCGCGCTCCAATGCTTCTGAGCCGGATCGGCTCGCACACGAAGACGTCGGGTGGGCTGGCCAAGGCCGCCCTCCCGTATGTCGACGCCGCCGGGTCCGAGACGCTGCAGGTCTACGTCTCGAACTCGCGCGGCTGGGCCCTGCCGCCGGGCGACCCGAAGCAGGACGTCCTGTTCCGCGACGGCATCGGCTCCCGGGAGATCCCGGCCTACATCCACGCCTCGCTGCTGGTCAACCTGGGCTCGCCGACCGAGCTGACCGTCGAGAAGTCGATCGCCGTGCTGGCCCACGCGCTCGAGCGGGGCCAGGCGATCGGGGCCACCGGTGTGGTCTTCCACGCGGGCAGCTCGGTCGACGAGGCCCACGAGGACAAGGCCTTTCACCAGCTGCACGAGGCTCTGTTGCCGCTGCTCGACCGGGACGGCATGCCGCAACTGCTGGTCGAGCCGAGTGCCGGCGGGGGCCGCAGCCTGGCGTCCAAGGTGCAGGATCTGACGCGCTATCTGGACGCGGTGGAGAATCACCCCGGGCTGGGCGTCTGCTTCGACACGTGCCACGCCTGGGCCGCCGGGCACGACCTGGCGACGCCGGGCGGCATGACCGAGACGCTCGACGCGCTGGTGGCCGCGGCCGGCCCGGGACGCCTCAAGCTGATCCACGCGAACGACTCGAAGGACGAGTGCGGCTCCACCCGTGACCGCCACGAGACGATCGGGCAGGGCCGTATCGGTGCCGCCCCGTTCGCCGAGCTGCTGGCCCACCCGGCCGCCGCCGGACTCCCGGTGATCGTCGAGACGCCGACGGTCGAACACGAGGGCCACGCGGCCGACATCGCCCTGTTGAAGTCGCTTCGCTCCTGAGGTTGTCAACGAACTGTTGACAATGGCTCTACGCTTGCCGGATGGCCGATCTGAGCGGACTGAGAGGTGTGCCCGCGGCGCGAGCACGTATCGACGCTGAGGAGCTCGAGCTGATCGACCGGGCCCGGCGCGCGGGCGCCACCTGGGGTGAGATCGCCGACGCGCTCGGCCTGGGCAGCCGACAGGCCGCTGAGCAGCGGAGACTGCGATTGGTGGCGGCTGTCCGAGGTCGGCTTCCGGGCCCGGACCCGTACGGCGAAAGCCTGGCCCGTCTGCGGTCGGCTGCCCTCGAGGTGCACCGCCGGGTCGGAGCCGACCGCCGGTGGGATCGGCGCTTCACCCGAGCCGTGCTGGTCCGCGAGACTCTCTCGGCCGTCCCCGAGGCCACTGGTGGTGCCTTGTTCGCGCTGGTGGAAGCCGTGATCGCCGATGTCGGCAGCAGCGACGGCGCCCGCCCGCTACCGGCGCCGACGCGGGCTGCCTTTGATCGGCTTCGGGAGGCCCTGATCCAAGCGTCACCGAAACATTGACAGATTGACGCTCAACTCCGGAGGATGTGAGTCCTTGAGACTCAACCTCGCGGAGGCTACATGCGTCGCAACGCCGTCCTGTTCGTGCTGATCTCGCTGCTCTCCGGTTTCGGCAGCACGACCATGACGCTGGCCGCGAGCCTGTGGACGCTCGACCTGACCGGCTCGGTGAGCCTGGCCGCGCTGACCGCGGTCTGCACCTACGCCCCCACCTTCGCCGCGCCGTGGCTGGGCGCGCTGGTCGACCGGCTGCCGCGCCGCCCGCTGCTCATCGGGGTCGACCTGGGCCTGGGCATCGGGATGCTGACGCTGCTGTCGGTGCACACCGCCGCCGCGGCCTGGCTGATCTTCGCCGTCCTGCTGGCCCGAGGGATCGCCTACGTGCTGATCGACGCGGGCGAGACGGCCGTCCTCCCGTCGGCCCTCCCGCCGGGGATCCTGGCCGACGTCAACGGCTGGCGATCGAGCGCCCAGGAGGGCATGAAGCTGGTGGCGCCCCTGGCCGGGGCCGGCCTCTACGCCTGGCGGGGACCGGTTGCCGTGGTCCTGCTCAGCGCGGCCCTGCCCCTGCTGACCGCGGCCTGTTACGCCCTGGTGCGCCTGCACGCATCCCAGCCGGAGGCGACGGTCGCGGTCGAGGGTCGCGGGGTGCGGGAGGGGCTGCGGGCGCTGTTCGGCGTGGCCGGTGTGCGCGGGCCGGTGCTGGTGGCCGGCGTGGCGATCGGTGCCTCCGGGCTGAAGGACGCGGCGGTGCTGGCTCATCTCGTACGGGATCTGGACCTGCCCGCGACCTTCCTGGGATGGCTCGGCACGGCTCAGGGCGCCGGATCGGTCGTCGCCGGTCTGGTCGCCGGCCGGGTGCTGGCCCGGCTGACACCGCTCACGGTGGCCGCGACCGGAGCTGTCGTCTTCGCCGCGGGCTGCCTGGCCCAGTCCCTGCCCTGGTGGCCCGCGATGATCCTCGGCGCGGTGGTGATCGGCATCGGGCTGCCCTGGACGCTGATCGCCGCGGTCACCGCCGTCCAGACGCTGACCCCCGGTCCGCTGCTCGGCCGGGTCGCCGCCACCTCCACCATGGTCATGTTCGGCCCGGTGGCGGCGGGCATCCCGCTCGGCGCCGCCCTGATCCACGCGGGCGCGGTCACACCCCTGATCCTCGCCGCCACAGTCAGCGTCACCGCCGCCCTCATCGCCCTGCGGGGCCCTCGGGAACCCGGCGTCACCCGGCACCCGGCGCGTGAAGCGACCTCGGGTGCGCGGTGATGTTGCGGGGCGCGCCGGGAGGGCTGGCAACGGGACGCCGGCTCGACTGTCCGGTCCGGGCCCGGCCAGTCCGGCAGGGCGGCCGAGTCAGGGCGCGCCGGGAAGGCTGGCAACGGGACCAGGACGCGCCGAGAGGGCTGGCAACGGGACCAGGGCGCGCCGGGAGCGCCGGCAACGGGACCGGGGCCGGCTCCCGACAACGGAACCGGCCCCGGGACGTGGCGATCAGAGCTGCTTGCGGACGGCCTTGCGGTAGTCGCTGTTGAGGCGGCCGATCAGGGTGAGCGGGATGCCCTTCGGGCAGACCTGGGAGCACTCGCCCATGTTGGTGCAGCCGCCGAAGCCGGCGTCGTCCTGCGCCTGCAGCATGTCGATCACGCGGGTGTCGCGCTCGGGCTGGCCCTGGGGCATCAGGCCCAGGTGGGCCACCTTGGCCGCGGTGAAGAGCATCGCCGAGCCGTTGGGGCAGGCCGCGACGCAGGCGCCGCAACCGATGCAGGTGGCCGCCTCGAACGCCAGGTCGGCGTCCTTCTTGGGCACCGGGGTGGCGTGCGCCTCGGGAGCGGCGCCGGTCGGGGCGGTGATGTAGCCGCCGGCCGCGATGATCTTGTCGAGGTTGCCGCGGTTGACGACCAGGTCCTTGATCACCGGGAAGGCGGCGGCCCGCCACGGCTCCACATCGATCTTGTCGCCGTCCTTGAAGTGGCGCATGTGCAGCTGGCAGGCGGTGGTGGCCTTCTCGGGGCCGTGCGCCACGCCGTCGATCACCATGCTGCACGCGCCGCAGATGCCCTCGCGGCAGTCGTGGTCGAAGGCGATCGGGTCGTCGCCGTCCAGGATCAGCTTCTCGTTCAGCACGTCGAGCATCTCGAGGAAGCTGGCGTCGGGGGAGATGTCCTTGACGTCGTAGGTCTCCATCCGGCCTTTGTCGGACGAGTTCTCCTGACGCCACACGCGGACCTTGATGTCCATTACTTGTAGCTCCGGGTGCTCGGGTGGACGTACTCGAATTCGAGCTGTTCCTTGTGGAGGGTCGGCTTGGCGCTCTCGCCGGTGGCGTACTCCCAGGCCGCGACATAGCTGAACTCGTCGTCGTGGCGCAGGGCCTCGCCGTCCGGGGTCTGCGACTCGCCGCGGAAGTGACCGCCGCACGACTCGCGCCGGTGCAGCGCGTCGATGCACATGAGCTCGGCCAGCTCGAAGAAGTCGGCGACCCGGCCGGCCTTCTCCAGGTTCTGGTTGAGTTGCTCGCCGGTGCCGGGCACCTTGACACGTAACCAGAACTCGTCCCGCAGCCCGCGGATGAGCCCGATGGCCTTGGTCAGGCCCTCCTCGGTGCGCTCCATGCCGCAGTACTCCCACATGATGTGGCCGAGCTCGCGGTGGAAGCTGTCGACCGTACGGTCGCCGTCGATCTCCAGGAACCGCTTGATGCGGGCCTCGACCTCGGTGCGGGCCGCGACGACCTGCTCGTGGTCCGGGGAGATCTTCTCGAACGGGCCGGCCGCCAGGTAGTTGCCCAGCGTCGTGGGGAGCACGAAGTAGCCGTCGCCCAGGCCCTGCATCAGCGCGGACGCGCCGAGCCGGTTGGCGCCGTGGTCGGAGAAGTTGGCCTCACCCACGACGAACAGGCCGGGGATGGTCGACTGGAGGTCGTAGTCGACCCAGAGGCCACCCATCGTGTAGTGCACCGCCGGATAGATGCGCATCGGCGTCTCGTACGGGTCCTCGCCGGTGATCCGCTGGTACATCTCGAAGAGGTTGCCGTATTTGGCCTCGACCGCCTTCTTGCCCAGCCGCTTGATCGCGTCGGCGAAGTCGAGGTAGACGCCCAGCCCGCCGGGGCCGACGCCGCGGCCCTCGTCGCAGACGTTCTTGGCGGCGCGCGACGCGATGTCGCGGGGGACCAGGTTGCCGAAGGACGGGTAGATCCGCTCCAGGTAGTAGTCGCGGTCGTCCTCGGCGATCTGGTTGGCCGGCTTCTGGCCGTCCTCGGCCCGCTTGGGCACCCACACCCGGCCGTCGTTGCGCAGCGACTCGCTCATCAGCGTGAGCTTGCTCTGGTGCGTGCCGGACTCGGGGATGCACGTCGGGTGGATCTGGGTGTAGCAGGGGTTCGCGAACAGCGCGCCCTTGCGGTGCGCGCGCCACGACGCGGTGACGTTGCAGCCCTTGGCGTTGGTGGAGAGGAAGAAGACGTTGCCGTAGCCGCCGGAGGCGAGCACGACGGCGTCGGCCATCTCGGTGGTGATCTCGCCGGTGACCATGTCGCGTACGACGATGCCGCGGGCCTTGCCGTCGACGACGATCAGCTCGAGCATCTCGTGGCGCGAGTTCATCTCGATGTTGCCCAGGCCGATCTGGCGCTCCATGGCCTGGTAGGCGCCGAGCAGCAGCTGCTGACCGGTCTGACCCCGGGCGTAGAACGTGCGGGACACCTGGGTGCCGCCGAACGAGCGGTTGTCGAGCAGGCCGCCGTACTCGCGGGCGAACGGGACGCCCTGGGCGACGCACTGGTCGATGATGTTCACCGACACCGTGGCCAGGCGGTAGACGTTCGACTCGCGGGCGCGGAAGTCGCCGCCCTTGACGGTGTCGTAGAACAGGCGGTAGATCGAGTCGCCGTCGTTGCGGTAGTTCTTGGCGGCGTTGATACCACCCTGGGCGGCGATCGAGTGCGCCCGCCGGGGGCTGTCCTGATAGCAGTACGACTTCACGTGGTAGCCCGCCTCGGCCAGCGTGGCCGCCGCGGAGCCACCGGCCAGGCCGGTGCCGACCACGATCACCGTCAGCTTGCGCCGGTTGGCCGGGTTGACCAGCTTGGCGTTGAACTTGCGGCGGTCCCAGCGGGTCTCGATCGGGCCCTCGGGGGCGGCGGTGTCGGCGATCGGGTCGCCGTCGTTCCAGAAGTCACCCATGCTCAATCCACCAATCCGACGAGAACCGCGAACGGCACCGAGAGGTAGCCGACGACCAGCACCACCGACAGCACCAGGGCCGTCGCGCGGGCGTAGACCTCGCCGCGCGGGCTCTGCAGGCCGAAGGTGCGCACCGCGCTCCAGAGGCCGTGCCGCAGGTGGAAGCCGACCGCGACGATCGACAGCGTGTAGAAGAGCGTCACGTACCAGCGGCCGGGCGCGAAGTCCTCGGCCACGTTGCGGTAGACCTCACCGTGCACGCCGTTCGGGTTCAGGGTGAGCGTGGTCAGGTCGAGGATGTGGTAGATCACGAAGAGCAGGACGATCACGCCGCCCCAGCGCATCGTGCGGGCGGCGTAACTGCCCTGCACCTTGGGCCGGTGGGCGTATTTGACCGGGCGGGCCAGCCGGGCCCGGCGAGCCAGGATCGTCGCCGCCACGATGTGCCCGACCACGGCCACGGTCAGCACAGTGCGCTGGATATAGAGGTACCAGGCCTCGGGGAGCAGCGGGGTGCCGATGCTCCGCAGCCAGTGCGCGTAGTGATCGAAGGTCTCGGCGCCGAAGAAGATCTTCAGGTTGCCGATCATGTGCACGTACAGGAAGGCGACCAGCAGCAGGCCGGTCACCGCCATGAAGAGCTTGAGGGCGACCGAGGAGCGCCGCCGCGTCGTCTTGCCCGGCGCCGGCGAGACCGCCGGCGTCTTCCGGGTCGAAGTATCTACCGCCACACTCTGGACGGTAGGTATCGCACGACGATTCGTCTAATGCATGATCGACGCAGTCATCATAGAGATAGGCTATCGACGTGCAGCTCCAGCAGCTTCGGTACTTCCTCGCCGTGGAACGAACCCGTCATTTCACCCAAGCAGCGGACATTCTGGGCGTCTCCCAGCCGACTCTCAGTAAGCAAATTCACACGCTCGAAGCGACCCTCGGTGCGCCGCTGTTCGAACGTATCCGGGGCGACGTGACCCTGACGGCCGCCGGTCGGACGCTGCTGCCGCTCGCCCAGCGGATGGTGGCCGACGCCGACGCGGCTCAGGAGGCGGTCTCCGACATCGTCGGCCTGCGCCGGGGCGAGGTGCGCCTGGGCGCCACCCCGAGTCTGTGCTCGTCGCTGGTGCCCGAGGTGCTCCGCACGTTCCGTGCGCAGCACCCCGACATCCAGCTCTACGTCAACGAGGGCGGCTCGCAGGATTTGATCGAGAACCTGCAGGCCCACACGCTCGACCTGGCCCTGATCGTCCAGCCCGAGGAGGGGATCGACGAGGCGCTGAGCGCGGCTCCCGTGCTGCGGGAGAGCCTGGTCGTGGCCTCGGTCGCCGACGGTCCGGCGCCGACCGCCAACCCGCAGATCGCGCTGGCCGAGCTGGAGCACACGCCGCTGGTCATGTTCCGGGCCGGCTACGACATCCGCGGCGTCACCCTGGACGCCTGCCGCAAGGCCGGCTTCACCCCGAAGTTCGCCGTCGAGGGGGGCGAGATGGACGCGGTGCTGGCCTTCGTCGAGGCCGGGCTGGGCGTGGCCCTGGTGCCGAGCATGGTGCTGGCCAACCGCCCGCTGCTGCGAGCCACCCCGTTGGCCCCGCCCGGCATGCGCCGCACGATCGCGCTGGCCCACCGCAAGCGCTCGGTCCTCCCGCATGCCGCCGAGGCCCTGCGCGCGACGCTCCTGCACCACGTGGCCACCCAGGAGCTTCCCCTGGGTGTCCGCCCGCTCTAGAAACGCGAGCTCTCCCGCCACCGCTCCCACAGCGCCGGGTCCCCGCTGACGGCCGGCGCCGGCCGGCGCCGGTTGAGGATCAGCAGCAGCTGCTGAGCGGGGGCGGCCACGGTGGCGTCGGCCGGATGGTCGCCGTCGGTCCAGGAGATGCCGGTGGCAGTCAGGGTGACGTGCCAGCTCCGGGGGATGTCGGTCGCGCGGAACTGGAGGGTCTCGCCGGCGCCGCGCAGGGCTTCGAACATCTCGAAGCTGAGCAGCACGTCGGCTATGCCGTCGGCGGCCAGATCGGGCGCCAGGATGCCGTCCGGGTCGGCGTCGAAGCGGTGGACGACTTGGTCGTGCACCATGCGGCGCAGCCAGAAACCGGCTGTCTGGTGCTCCGGGTGCCAGCTCCACACCTCGGCGCCGAAGCCGCGCGCCGCGACCGCCGCGGTGAGCCGCCGGGCGCCGTCGAGCAGCCAGGCCGTCCAGGCGTCCTGGTCGAAGGGTGCCGGGACCCGCCCGTACTCGACCGGGCCGGCGGTCTCGATGATCTCGGCCGCGAAACGATGACCCGATCCGACGTGAGTGATCAGGTCGCGGACTGTCCAATCAGGGCAGGTGGGCACGACCGCGTCCGGGTTCAGCCCGGTGGCGGCGCGGCCCAGGCGGCCGGCCTCCGCCTCGAGCTCGGCCGCGTACCGCTCCGGGGCGAGCCAGTCCATGGCCGGGACTCTACCGGCGGAACCGCACATTTCGCGTGGTGCCGTCGAGCCGGCGCGCCTGGCGCTCGACGCGGCGCGGCGCAAGCCGGGGACCGGGCGTGTGCGCTGGGTCGAGGGCGCGGCCGAGGTGCTGCCGCAGCGGTCGTTCGAGGCGGTCCTGATGACAGGTCACGTGGCGCAGTTCTTCATCAGTGACGAGCAGTGGTTGTCGACCTTGCGGCTTTTGCGCCGCTCGCTCGTCGCCGGTGGCCGCCTGATCTTCGACAGCCGGGATCCTCCAGGCCCGGGCGTGGGCGCGCTGGGATCCCGTCGGCTCACGTCGGTCCGTCGTGCTGCCGGACGGTGAGATCGTCGAGACATGGATGAACGTAGATTCTCGAGGTGGGGAGACGGTCACGGTAGCTCGGCACTATGTATTTACTCACAGTGACGAGCGTGCCCATTCGGCCACGCTGCGCTTCCGGTCCGAAAGTCAGCTCCGGACCACCGTCGAAGCGGCGGGCTTCGATGTGGACCGGGTCTGTGGCGGGTGGGCCCGAGAGCCTGTTGGTACAGGTGACGATGGGGAATTGATCGTGATCGCGATGGCCCGGCCGCAGGGTAGGTGATGCGCCACTCTATGTCTATCGGCAATGTGCCAATAGGGCCCGGCCGTCATCGGCCGCCGATATGTGATTACTATTCGCTCACGTTCGAGCGAGGCTGCTCGATGCGCTGATCTTGATCGAGCCCGCGATCCGGGCGATCGGAGCAGCGCAGACAAGAGGGAGAGGTGGGTGCGATGTCGGAGATGCCGAGAGACAACCAGCGACCGATGGACGACCCTGTCGCCCACCACGGACCGCCCGCCGGCGGCGCCGGCCGGGTCCTGCTCGCCACCGTGATCGTGCTGCTGCTGGTGGCCGTGGCCGGCGGGACGACCTGGTGGATGTACAGCCGCGATCCCGCTCCCACGTCGAACGTGGCCGGCCCGACCCGGTCGCCCTCGGCCACGACCTGCCCCGGCGTGAAGCTGCGCGTCGTCGCCGCACCCGAGATCGCGCCGGTGGTGACCACCGCGGCCAAGACGCTCGACGACAACGAGGCCAACCCGTGCGACCCCATCGAGGTCGTGGCCGAGGAGCCCGGCTTCACCGTCGCGAACGCCGCCAAACCCGACGTCTGGATCCCCTCCAGCACCGCCTGGGTGGGCATCGCCAACGCGGGCGGTGCCGCCTTCCGGGCCCAAGGTGAGCCGCTGGCCCACTCGCCGATCGTGCTGGCCGGTCCGCCCGGGGTGACCAACGGGCTGGCCACCGGCGACCGGACGTCGTGGGCGAAGCTGACCGGCGCCGTGGCCGCCGGCCGGGTCCCCGCGGTGTCCATGCCCGATGCCCAGGCCAGCACCATCGGCCTGCTCTCGGTGTATGCGGTCAACGCGGCGATGGCCCGTACCACGCCCGACAGCGGCATCGCCCAGCTGCGCGCCCTGACCCTGCGCAGCCGCCTCAAGGACGCCTCGGCCGATCCGACGAAGACGCTGGCCCGGGTGGCCGAGCAGTGGAACACCAACGGCGTGATCTACGACGTCGGCGTCTTCCCGACCACCGAGCAGCAGCTGCGCACCTATCAGCGGGGCCAGCACACGGTGAAGCTCAACGGTGCGTTCCCAGCTGATGGGATGGTGGAGGCCGATTATCCGTTCGCAGTTGCGAAGAACAATCAGGACATCGAGCTGACCGCCCAGCTGCGCGCGGCGATCACCCGGACGGCGCTCACCAAGGCCGGCTTCCGCCCGGCCTCGCTGCCCGGCACGCTCCCGCTGCCCAAGAAGCCGGCCGGCCTGCTCGCCCCGGCCACCATGTGGAGCCAGTACAAGTCGCTCAGCACCCAGGTGCTGCTGCTCATCGACGCGTCCGGCTCGATGAACAAGAAGATCGCGGCCCCCGGCGGCCGCACCACGACCCGAGCCGGGTTGCTGCGCGAGTCGGGCAAGTTCGCGGCCGAGCTGTTCGCCGAGGACACCAATGTCGGTCTGTGGTTCTTCGGTCAGCCGACGCCGACCAGCCCGCCGCACAAGGAGGTCGTGTCCTACGGGCCGATCACCGGCCCGCTGGACGGCAAGTCGCGGCGCGACGCGCTGGGCAACGCCATGGACGAATACCGGGCGGCCGACAACTCCGGCACCCCGCTCTACAAGTCCGTGCTCGACGGGGTGGCCGAGATGCGCGAGAAGGTCTCACCCGGCACGGTCACGCTGGTCGTGGTGCTGACCGACGGCGAGGACGGCGAGTCCACGTTCAAGATGACGCAGGCCCAGTTCATGTCCAAACTGGCCGCCGAGCAGGACCCGAGCCGCCCGGTCCCGGTCCTCGCCCTCGGCTACGGTCCCGACGTCGACATGAAGGCACTGAACGCCATGTCCGAGGCCACCGGTGGCAAGGCGTTCCCGGCCACCAACCCGGCCGACCTGTCCTCCGCCATCGCCAAGGCCTTCCTGGCCGCCCACGCCCCGCGCTAGAGCCACCCCGGCCGAGACCGGTCAGGCGGCTGCCGGCCAGGCGGCCATGGCCAGTTCCGCGGTGTCGGTGAGCTCGGCGGCGGTGGCGCCGTCCCGGGCTCGCTGCGACATGCCGTGCATGACGGCGGTGAAGTAGGCGGCCAGCTTCCCGGGGTCGGCTGTCGCCGGTATCTCGCCCTCCTGCCGGGCCGTCGCCAAGCGCTTCTCAAAGGTCGCGACGCTGGCGTTGCGCAGGTCGCGCATGTAGACGGCGACATCGACGTCGGCCGCGGCCGCGCTGCAGAGCAGGTTTCCGGCCGGTGTCGCGGGGTCGGTATACATCGTCGCCGCGTCGAACAGGATGCGGTGAAAAGCGGCGTAGGCCGTGGGCTCGCGGGCCATGGCGGCCCAGATGAACTCGCCGGCCGGGGAGTGGCCGTACGCCTCGATGACCTCGGTGAACAACGACCTCTTGTCGCCGAAGGCCGCGTAGAGGCTGCCGGGCCGGATGCCCATCACCCGGGTCAGGTCGTTGATCGAGGTCGCCTCGTACCCGTTCTCCCAGAACAGGCGGGTCGCGGCAGCCAGGGCCGCCGCCCGGTCGAAGGCCGGCGGCCGGCCTCGCCGCACTTCCGATGTGTCCACCTTCCCATTTTAGAACGATCGCTCAAGACAGTTCTTGGTCGATCACTCAAGAATGAGCTACGGTGCTTCTTGAGCGATCATTCAACAAAGGAGCGGTCATGTCAGGAGCACTGCGGGACAAAGTCGCCGTCGTCACCGGCGGCAGTCACGGGATCGGCCGGGCGACCGTCGAGCGGTTCGCCCGGGACGGGGCGATCGTCGGGGTCGGCTACGGCCACGACGAGGCGGCGGCCCGTGACACGGTCGAGCGCATCGGCAAGGACGGCGGGCGTGCCTTCGCCGTGCACACGGAGCTCGGCACTCCTGGGGACGCGGCTCGCTTCTGGGACGCCTTCGACGAGGCGGGCCGGGAGCACGTGCCCGGCGGCAAGCTCGACATCCTCGTCCACAACGCCGCCCTGGGAAGCTTCGCCCGGCTGGCCGACCTCGCCGAGGAGGAGTTCGACCAGGTGATCGCGGTGAATGTGAAGGCGCCGCTGTTCATCACCAAGCTCGCGCTGCCGCGCCTGCGTGACGGCGGCCGGATCATCAACGTCTCCAGCCTCGCGGCCACCGTCGCGAGTCCGGAACTGCTGGCCTACGGCGTCAGCAAGGCGGCGCTGAACACGTTCACCCGGGATCTGGCGGCGGACCTCGGCCCGCGCGGGATCACCGTCAACTCGGTGTCACCCGGCATCGTCATGACCAGGAACAGCCAGTATCTGCGGGACAACGAGGAACTGGCGACGCAACAGGTGGCCCGCGTCGCCCTCGGCCGGCTCGGCGAGCCGGAGGACATCGCCGGCGTTATCGCCTTCCTCGCCTCCGACGAGGGGCGCTGGGTCACCGGCCAGGTCATCGACGCCTCGGGCGGCACCGCGCTCTGAGCAGGGCCACCTGAGGTCGACCGGCACCGGCGGGCGGCGCTGGCTCGGCCCGGCCCGGCCCGGCCCGGCTCGGCTCGGCTCGGCTCGGCCTGGCTCGGCTCGGCTCGGCCTGGCTCGGCTCGGCCTGGCTCGGCTCGGCCTGGCTCGGCTCGGCTCGGCTCGGCCGACATTTGTGGACGGAGCACCAGCCGGAAACGCCGGCTCTGGCGCGTGCGGGTCAGCGGTCCGCCGGGCCGATGCGGTCGGCGACGATCTGGGCCGAGAGCGTCACCATCGGCAGGCCGCCGCCCGGGTGCACCGAGCCGCCGACCAGGTGCAGGCCGTCGACCGGCCCGTGGTTGACCGGCCGCATCAGCCCGCCCGCGGTGCCGTAGATGGCTCCGCCCGGAGCGGCCGTGGCCTCGGCCAGGTCGAAGGGTGTGCGGGTCTCCGAGAAGACCAGCCGGTCCCGGACGTCGAGGCCGCGCCGGGCCAGCACGGCCAGCACGTGGTCGGCGTACGCGTCGGCCAGCCCCGGCCGCCGCCAGTCCACACTGCGCCAGCCGGTGCCGTGGCGGGGCGCGTTGATCAGCACGAACCAGGCCTCGCAGCCCGCGGGGTGCACGGCCGGGTCGGCGGCCCGGGTGACGAAGACCGTCGGGTCGCCGGCCGGCCGGGCCCGTCGCGACGCCGACCCGAAGATGTCGTCGAACTCGCCGTCGTAGTGCGAGGGGAAGAACACTGTGTGGTGGGCCAGCGACGGCGTCTCCCCGCGCACGCCGAGCAGCAGCACGAAACCGCCCAGGCTGCGGTCGGTGAGCCCGGCCAGCCGCCGCGGCTCGGGCAGCAGATCGCGATAGACCGTCAGCGCGTCCACATTCGACACCACCGTGCCGGCCGGCACGAATTCTCCGCCCGCCAGCCGGACGCCGGTGACCCGGCCGCCCTCGGTGGTGATCTTCCGGACCTCGGCGTTCCGCACGATCTCCACCCCGGCCGCGGAACAGCGCCCGGCCAGGGCCGTGGCCAGAGTGCCCAGCCCGCCCGGCACGTACCAGCCGCCGAAGGCCAGCTCCGCGTACGGGACGGCGGCCAGCGCGGCCGGCGCCCGGCGCGGGTCGGCGCCGGTGTAGGTCGCGTACCGGTCGAGCATCGTCCGCAGCCGTGGGTCGCGCAGGTAGCGCCGCCCCAGCGCGCGCAACGACCGGCCGGGCGCGATCGCGGCCAGGTCACCGACCCGCCACGACAGCGCGGCCAGCGACGCCGGGGTCACCGGCTTACGCAGCACCGATCGCCACGACGCGTCCCAGATGCGCCCGGCGCGCCGCCAGAACCGGTCCCAGTCGTGGGCCGCCTCCTCACCCAGCGCGGCCGAGATGCGCGCCAGGAACTCGGCGTGCACGGCCGACGAGTCGAGCACTGTGCCGTCGGCGAAGACGTGCCGCACCACCGGGTCGAGCGGCACCAGCTCGGGCCCGGCGTCGGTGAAGACCTGGGGCAGCGTGAGCAGGCTGGGGCCGGTGTCGAAGCGGAAGCCGTCCCGCTCGTAGACCGCCAGCTTGCCGCCCACCTCGCCGGAGCGCTCGAACACGACCACCGAGTGGCCGGCCGCGGCCAGGCGGGCGGCCGCGGTCAGCCCGCCGACTCCCGCGCCGATCACCACGATCCGGCTCACACCGGCCGTCCCCGCCAGGTCAGGCCGCCTCGCGCGCGCAACCGGAAGGACCGGGCGACGAGGCGGGCGAACACCCCGATCGAGATCGGGTGGGCCAGGGCGTCGGGCCACGCGCGCCCACCCGTCGCCCGGGCTGCCACCACCCGGCCCGCGACCCCGAGGGCGTACGCCGTGAGGGCGATCGCCGCCCACTCGGACTCACCGGCCACGGCCAGCCCGACGGCGGCGAGCGGCGGAACGGCGTACAGGAAAAGAAGCGTGACCACGACGGCGCCGGCCCCGGACCGCGTGCCGAAGGAGGCCCAGAGCGACTTGGCGTAACCGGCGGTGAGCTCGGGCCACGAGTCGTACATGCGGCAGGTGGCCCACCCGGACGCGTCGGCCAGCGCGATCCGGCCGCCGGTCCGCTTGACCGCCCGGGCCAGCGCGATGTCCTCCAGGATCTCGGTGCGCACGGCCGCGTGACCGCCGGCCTTCCGGTACGCCGCCGCGTCGATCACCAGCCACTGCCCACCGGCCGCGGCCAGCGACGGGCGCGGCGAGCGCTCCATCGCGCGCAGGGGCAGGAAGGTCAGCCACGACCACTGCAGCAACGGCTGGACGAGCCGCCCGGCGCCGACGATCCTGGGGTACGGCGAGAGGAGCCCCGCCCCGGCCCGGCGCAACTCGGTCACCGCGGCCGCGATCGCCCCCGGCTCGAGCACCACGTCGGCGTCCACGAAGGACAGCACGTCGGCGTCCCCGGCCGCGTCGGCGAGCTGCTGACAGGCGTACGGCTTGCCCAGCCACCCGGCCGGCAGCGCGGCCCCGGTGTGCAGCCGCACCTTGTCTCCCGCCAGTGACCGCACGATCTCGGCTGTCCCGTCGGTCGACCCGTCGTCGAGCACATGGATCGTCAGCTCCGGGACACGCTGGGCCAGCAGCGACTCCACGCAGGCGCCGACCCGCCCGGCCTCGTCCCGCACCGGCAGCAGGACCGCGACACGCTCGCCCGTCGACGACGCGACCGGCCGCCGGAGCAGCAGCGCGTTCACCGCGGTGTGGGCCGTCAGGGCGACCCACGGGAGCAACGCGAGCCACCTCATGGCCGTCGTCTCCGCAGGCCGGCCAGCACGGGCAGGACGGCCAGGCCCATCAGCACGCCACCCCAGGCCGCCGAGGCGGGCAGGTCGAGGAAGACGGCGTGGGCGAGCACCGACGAAGCGTACGTCCACAGCCAGAGGACCAGCATGGGCTTGTCCTCGCTCCGGGGCTCATGCACCCGGGAGAAATAGCTCAGCGCGGTCATCAGCACCACCGCGAAGCCCAGCCAGCCCAGGTAGTTGCCGACCGGGATGCCGGGCACGCCGGGCAGGGCCGGGGTGGGGGAGAGCCAGCGCCAATAGCCCTCGGCCACCATCTGCGGGTCGAGGAAGAGATCCCAGGCGGCCAGCCCGAACGCGGCCAGCCCGATCCGGGCCCAGCGGGCGATCGGCAGGCGCTGCGCGGCCAGCCAGGCCGGCCAGGCCATCCAGGTCCAGGCCAGCGGGATGATCAGCGGGACGCCGAGCAGCTTGGGACCGAGCTGGCCCGAGTAGTCGTAGGTGCCGAACGGGAAGCCGGTGGCCACCCCGAGCGCCTCGACCGCGAAGCCGCCCAGCGTGGCCGTGCCGATCAGGGCCAGCGCGGCCCGGGTGCCCCGGGTGAGCAGCGCGTGGGCCACCGACAGCACGTAGCCGAGCACGACGGTGGCCACGGTGAACGCGGCCCGGGTCTCGCCGGAGGTCAGCGGATAGCAGATCTGAGCGAGGATCAGAGCCCCGAGCAGAGCCCAGGGTGCGACTTTAGAGACCGACAATGCCGGGTGCGTCTTCCGCGGGCCGCTCGACGACCGGCAGATCCCGGCCGAGGATGGCGAAGGCGCGCTCGTCGCCGGGGAAGTGGAAGTGGCGCAGGACGTCGGTGAAGCCGAACCGGCGGTACAGCCGCCAGGCCCGCGATTTCTGCTCGTCGGCCTCGGGCGTGGAGAGCAGCACCGTCTCGCCGTCGGCCATCGCCAGCAGCGCCCGCAGCTGGCGGGCGCCCACCCCATGCCCCTGCGCGGCCGGGCGGACGTGCAGCTCGACCACCTCGAAGCAGTTGCTCAGCCAGCGGTGCCGGTTGTCGTCGGCCAGGTGGGAGCGCACCTGGTCGTGCCACCACTGGCCGGGTCCGGACGTGTAGCCGTAGCCGAAACCGGCCAGCCGCCCGTCGGTGGTGAGGGTGGCGACCGCGCGGAAACCGGCCCGCCGCACGTGGGCGCCGATGTAACCGCGCCGGGTCTGCAACAGCTCCTGGCGGTAGCCCATGGCCTCGCCGTAGACGCTCACCACGTCGTCGAGCCGCCGCAGCAGATCGTCCGGCTGCCACGCCACGAGCCTCATCGTCGAGTCACGCCCCTCTTACGGTCCAGCTCAGCACGTCGCGGTCGCCCGAGATGTCGTCGACCGCGAATCGGGCGAAAAGCTCCTCGGCATACCACCCATCGGTCGGCGTCCGTGCGATCACCGCTCGATGCTCCGGCTGACGGTACGCGAATCGTGCCAGGTCCGCCGCATTGCGCCACACGCTGACCGTGCCCTGGAAGCCGAGCGGGGCCTCACCGATGCCGAAGTGCGCCAGCAGGCCGGGCGCTCGATCGACTTCCGGGACCACGGCCGGGATGGCGCGCCAGAAGCTGACCGCCCGCGTCGGCCGGAGCCGGGCCCGGGTCAGCGCCAGCACCATGCCCTCCGATTTCCGATTTGTCACTGCGAAAGGCTCCTGGCCCGACCAGCTGCCCCGGCTCGAGAGGGGGGTGAGGTCGATCCGGGCCTTGGCGGCGGCGATCTTGTCCCAGTGGTGCAGGACGACCGGTCGCTCGCTGACGGTTATCGCCGCGTACCGGGTCCAGTCGGCATCGGTGGGGCCGAATCCGTCGGCGGTGCCGAGGAACTTGGCGAATCGCGTCCGGTGCGGGCCCGGGAAGGCGAGACGGAACATCGCGAGCCCCACCCGGTGCCGGGGCACCCGCCAGACGTGCAGCGTGACCGGCATCAGGCCACGTCGGCCGGCGTGCCCGCGGTGACCCGCACCAGCTCGGCGAAGGTGATCGGGAAGACCGCGTGCGGCACCCCGCCGGCCGCCCAGATGTCGCGGTACTGCTGGAGTGCGGTGTCGACCAGCGTACGAACGGGCTTGGGGTGTCCCAGCGGAGCGACCCCACCGATCGCCTGCCCGGTGTGCTCGCGGACGAACTCGGGCGTGGCCCGGCGCAGCTTCCCGAGGCCGAGCGAGGCGGCCACCTTGGCCGTGTCGACCCGGTGCGCGCCCGAGGTCAGCACGAGCAGCGGCTCCCCGTCGGCGTCGAAGATCAGTGAGTTGGCGATCTGCCCGGCGTCGACGCACAGCGCCTCGGCCGCCGCCGCCGCGGTGTGCGCGGCCGCGTCCAGGATGATCACCTGCGACGGGGCGTCGTCGGCGGTGTGCGCGCCCGCGGCGTCCAGGGCATCCTGCACGGCGATGACATTGGGGTGTTCCCTCATCAGCCCATTCTCACCACCCGAACCGTTCCCGGTGCAGGCGGGCCGGGGGAACGCCGGCCGCGCGGGCGGCCCGGAACACCGACGCGGTCCAGGGATCCGGTCCGCAGACGTAGACGTCGTGGCCGGCGAGGTCGGGGGCGAGCGACCGCAGCGCCTGGGTGTCGTCGTAGTCGGCGTACTCGGCCGGGAGCCACGACCCGGCCTCGGCCCGCGGGCCGACCAGCGGCACCAGCCGGACCCCGCGGTGCTCGGCCAGCCATTCGAGCTCCTTGAGGAACGCCACCTCGTGCGGGTGCCGGGTGCGGTAGACCAGGGTCGCGCGGCCGTTCGGGTACGGCAGATCCCAGAGCAGAGCGAGCAGCGGCGTCACCCCCACCCCGCAGGCCAGCATGGTGACCGGGCCACCGGCGTAGGTGGTCGCGGTCATCCGCCCGTACGGCCCCTCGATCAGCGCCCGGGTGCCCGGCCGCAGCCCGGCGACCCGGGAGGTGCCGTCGCCCACCACCTTGACCGTGATGCGCAGGCTGTCGCTGCGCGGCGGCCCCGACAGCGAGAACGGGTGACCGCGCAGACCGTCCCGCCCGTCCAGGAACCGCCACACGAAGAACTGCCCGGCGCGCACCGGCAGCCGGTCGAGCCGCCGCCCGCTCAGATAGACCGACACCAGGCCGGGCGCCTCGGGGTCGACGTGGTCGACGGTCAGCCGGTGCCGCAGCGTCCGCCACACCGGCAGCCCGAGCCGGAACACCAGCACCGAGCCGGCCGCGATCGCGTAGCCGGTCCACCAGAACGCGCGGGCGACCGGTGCCCGGAAGTCACTGCCGAGCAGGAGCATGTGCGGCAGCGCCAGCCCGACCCCCAGATAGGCGTAGAGGTGCAGCAGGTGCCACGACTCGTACCGCATCGACCGGCGCACCCGGCGCACCGACGTGACCACGACCAGGACCAACGCGGCCGTGGCGGCCATCGCCAGGAGCATCTCGGGCCCGGTGACCGACCTTTTCCCGTACGCGATGACAGCGAGCACCACGTGGGCCAGCAGCAGCTGGAACGACGCGAAGCCGGTCCAGCGGTGCCACCGGGCCAGCGTGTCCTGGCCGTACGCGCGCTCGACCCACGGGATGCGCGCCATCAGCACGACCTGGATCAGCAGCAGGTCGGCCGACCACAGCGCGGCCAGCCGGCCCCCGGCGGCCATCCCGGCCGGCGCCTCGTCCAGGCCCACCGTCCACAGTGCGGTGACGAGGAGCAGGGACAGGGCCGTCGTATAGCGCACGAGGCGTGACCGTACGTTTCCGCCGGCCGCCGCGGCAGGGGTCGGTGAACAAGCCCTCGGTTTCCCGGGTTTCCGTTATTCCCGTACGCCGGTGGCCTCTTCACTGGCGTCCCAGAGCGCCGCCGCGGCGGCCGGATCGCTCGCGGGGGCCGAGGTCCGGGCCACCTCGTGCCCGACGTAATAGGCGCCGTTGCGGATCTGATCGATGGTGGCCAGCCAGACCAGGAGCGCGCCGGCCTTCTCGGGCGTGACCAGGAAGGGCGCGTACTTGTAGAAGAAGCGGGTCACCTGGCCCGCCCCGAAGTTGCTGCGGACGACACCCGGGTGGAACGAGACGCTGGTGATCTCGGGCCACCGGCGGGCGGCCTCGGCGGCGAACAGGATGTTGGCCGTCTTGGCCGCGCCGTAGGCCGGGAAGGAGCTGAACCGGCGCGGATCGCCGGCGAAGTCGCGCGGGTCGGGTGCGCCGCGCATGTGGGCCCGCGAGGCGGTGTTCACCACCCGCCCGCCGGTGAGCCGGTCGCGGAGCAGGTGGGTGAGCAGGAACGGCGCCAGGTGGTTGCCCTGGATCGTCGCCTCGAACCCGTCTTTCGTCCGGCGGTAGTGCTCGACCATGCCGCCGGCGTTGTTGGCCAGGACGTCGATCCTCGGGTACCTGTCCCTGATCTTCGCGGCCAGCTCGCGTACCTGATCGAGGTCTTCGAAGTCGGCTCGCAGCACTTCCGCGTTCCGGACCTTCCGGGCCGCCTCCTCGAGGCGGGACGGCGTGCGGCCGACCAGCACGACCTGGTCACCCGCGGCGCTGAACTGCTCGGCGGCGGCCAGCCCGATGCCCGAGCTGCCTCCGGTGATGACCACGGTCCGGCTCATGCTTCCTCCCCGGCATTTCTCTGACTAAGGTCAGAGGTTGTGGATCAGATCGAGCGCGTGCGCGACTTCAACCGGTTCTACACACAGCGCCTCGGCGTACTCCACGATCATTACCTGGGGCAGCGGCGACCGCTCGGCGAAGCGCGGCTGCTCTTCGAGATCGGCGACGGGGCCGGCCTGCGCGACCTGCGCACCCGGCTCGGTCTCGACTCCGGCTATCTCAGCCGGCTGCTGCGCGCGCTGGGGGCCGAGGGCCTGGTCACGGTCGGGCCGCACCCCACCGACGGCCGGGTGCGGATCGCCACGCTGACCGCGGCCGGGCAGCGGGAACGGGCCGACCTCCAGGCGCGCTCCCGGGAGAGCGTGGCCGCGTTGCTGGACCCGCTCACCGATGCCCAGCGGGAGCGGCTGCTCGCGGCGCAAAGCCAGGTCCACCGCCTGATCCGCCTGGCCACGGTCACCCTCGAGGCGGTTCCGGACGACGCGCCCGAGGCTCGCGCCTGCCTCCGGGCGTACGCCTCGGAACTGGACCTTCGCTTCCCCGAGGGGTACGACACCGGCACCCTCATCGCGCCGGGCACCCTGACCGAGGGCACCTTCCTGCTGGCCCGGGAGGATGGTCAGCCGGTTGGCTGCGGGCTGTGGCAGGGGGCTCTGTCCTCGGCTTCGCCGTCTTCGCGGGCGGAGATCCGCCATGTGTGGGTGAGCCCTTCGGTACGCGGTATCGGGCTCGGCCGGCGGCTGCTGACCGCCCTCGAGCAGGACGCGGCCGGGCACGGCGTGACGACGGTGCGGCTGGGCACCCACCCCGCGCTGACCGAGGCGATCGCGCTCTATCGCGCCTGCGGTTACCGCGAGATCCCGTCCTACGACTCCTCGCCCTACAACCAGCTGGCTTTCCTCAAGGAGCTAGTACTTTAGGCCGGTCCGGTTCCGGCGCATCCTTCGTACGATCGGGGCGTGCACGAGACACTCCGCTCGGTCTGGCGGGAACCCCGATCGCCCGGCGCACCAATCCGCGTCCGGCGTGACTGGGTGCTGCTCGGTGTCGTCGTGGTGGCGACCGTCCTCGAAGGACTGCTGACCTCCGCCTGGTCGGGCATGATCCTTGGGCTGCTGCTGGCGCCCACCCTGCTGTGGCGTCGCCGCCGGCCGTTGCTGATGGTCGCGATCGCGTTCCTCGTCTGCCTGTTCTGGGCCGACCCGGGCAACGGCACGCTGGCCTATCTGCTGGTGCTGCCCTATGCGCTGTTCCGCTGGGGCTCCGGGCGCGAGGCGGTGGCCGGGGCCGGGCTGATCTTCGCCAAGATCTCGGTGTCGGCCGCCCTCGGTCACCTCGGGGTGCCCGACATGCTGCTCGGGTTCGTGGCCATGATCGCGGCGTTCGCACTGGCCACCACGTTCCGTTACCGCGCCCGCCTGCTGGAGCGCCGGCTCGGCGAGGCCAAGCTGCGCGAACGCGAACGGCTCGCCCGCGACCTGCACGACACCGTGGCCCACCACGTCTCGGCGATGGCCATCCGGGCCCAGGCCGGCATAGCGGTGGCGCAGCGGCAACCCGAGGCCGCGGTCGACGCGCTGCGGGTCATCGAAGCGGAGGCGACGCGGGCGCTGGCCGAGATGCGCACGATGGTGCGGACGCTGCGCTCCTTCGAGGCCGACGACTTGGCTCCCAGCCCCGGCCTGGCCGATCTCACCACGCTGGCCGGCGGGCCTGGGGCCGGCCCGGTGATCGACGTCGCGCTGTCGGGTGACCTCGACGACGTGCCGGCCACCGTCGGCACGGCCATCTATCGCCTGGCTCAGGAATCGGTCACCAACGCCCGGCGGCACGCCCGGCACGCCACACGCATCTCGGTGCGCGTGGCGGCCGACGGTGAGCTGGTGCGTCTCCACGTGAGCGACGACGGCGAGGGTGCGCGGGCCTCCGCGGCCGGCGGGTTCGGCCTGGCCGGCATGGCCGAGCGGGCCGGGCTGCTCGGCGGCACATGCGAGGCCGGGCCCGGCCCGGGTCGAGGGTGGACGGTCACCGCGGCGCTGCCGCGCACCGGGGCGGCCGCCTGAATGCCGGACGACATCAGGGTGCTCGTCGCCGACGACCAGGAGATCGTGCGCACCGGACTGGTCATGATCCTCAACGCCGAGCCCGGCCTCCGGGTGGTCGGCGAGGCCCCCGACGGGCGCCGGGCGGTCGAGCTGGCCCAGCGGCTGCGTCCCGACGTGTGCCTGTTCGACATCCGCATGCCCGGCATGGACGGTATCGAGGCCACCCGCCGCCTGGCCGGCCCGGCCGTCACCGACCCGCTGGCGGTGGTCGTCATCACCACGTTCGACCTCGACGACCACGTCTATGCCGCGCTGCGCGCCGGGGCCCGCGGTTTCCTGCTGAAGGACGCCGGCACAGCGCTGCTGAGCCAGGCCGTCCACGCCGCCGCCCGCGGCGATGCCCTGATCGCGCCGAGTGTCACCACCCGGCTGCTCCGGGCCTTCGCCGAAACCGGCCCCGCCACGCCCCACCGCCAGCCGATCGACCCCCTCACCGACCGCGAGGAAGAGGTGCTGGTGGCGGTCGCCCGTGGCCGCACCAACGCCGAGGTGGCCGCCGAGCTGCACATCAGCCTCAGCACAGTGAAGACCCACGTGACCAGCCTGATGGCCAAGCTCCTGGTCCGAAACCGGGTGGAGATCGCCATGTGGGCCTACGAAACCGGCCGCCGCTAGCCCCTCTCGTCTTCGCCCCTCCTCGTGTTCTCCGCCGCGCCGCCTTCGCTCCGTGTTGCTCTCGCGCCCTACGCCGCGCTGCCCTTCGCCCCGCGTTGCCCCCGCGCCCACGCCGTGCCGCCCCTCGCCCGGCCTCGCCCCACGCCGCGCCGCCTCTTGCCCGGCCTTGCCCCGCGTCTCGCCGCCCCGCCATGCGGTCGTTCTCCGCTGACGTTGCTCGTTCTTTTGGCCGGGTTGCCTGGTGCCAAGGAACGGTCGTGTTCCGGCCTGTGCTCCGATGAGGACGGACGTCTTCGGTTGTCACGATGAGCGCATGAAGGCGATCTATCAGGAGAAATACGGTGTAGTGGGGCTCGAGGACGTCGACGAGCCGGTAGCCGGTGCGGGTCAGGTCCGCGTACGGGTGCGGGCTGCCTCGGTCAATGCGCGGGACTGGCACGTGATGCGCGGTGACCCCTATCTGGGGCGGCTCTTGCTGCCCGCGGTGATGGGCCCGCGCGGACCGAGGCGCAGGATCCGGGGTACGGATTTCGCGGGAACGGTCGAATCGGTCGGCGCCGGGGTCGACCGGTTCCAGCCCGGTGACGAGGTGTTCGGTGATCTGGGCGACGCGCACGGGGCGTTCGCCGAATACGTGTGCGCCTCCGCGGACGAGATCGAGTTCAAGCCGGGTGGGCTGAGCTGGGAGCAGGCGGCGGCGATGCCGCTGGCCGGCGGGACGGCCCTGCTGAGCCTGCGCGACGTGGGCCGGGTGCGGGCCGGCCGGAGCGTGCTGATCAACGGAGCCTCGGGCGGGGTGGGCACGTTCGCCGTGCAGATCGGCCGGGCGCTCGGCGGATCGGTGACGGCCGTGTGCAGCACCCGCAACGTCGAGCTGGTCCGCTCGCTCGGCGCCGACGAGGTCGTCGACTACCGGAGGAGCGACTTCGTCCGCCTCGGGCGCCGCTTCGACGTGGTGGTGGACCTGGTCGGGAACAGGTCGCTGAGTGACCTGCGCCGGGTGACCGCGCCGGGCGGAACCCTGGTGCTCTCGGGTGGCGGCACGTCGCGCGGGCGGGCCCAGGTCTTCGGGCCGATGCGCCTGATCATCGGCGGGCAGCTCGTGGCCCGGCTGTCGCGCTCGGGCCCGCGGATCGTGGTGCCGGCGACGCGGCCGAGCCGTGAGCTGCTGGCCGGCTTGCGGGAACTCGCCGAGTCGGGCCGGTTGACCCCGGCGATCGATCGCACCTACCAACTGGCCGAGGTGCCGGAGGCGATCCGGTACGTGGAGGAGGAGCACGCCCGGGCCAAGGTCGTCATCACAGTGTGAACTCTTCCGGTTCGCCTCAGGCTCGCGGTCTTGCGTTTTTGTCGTACGTCAGTGCTAGTCTTCTCAGTAGTTAGAACGGATGTTCGAACGCCTTCGAACTGGAAGATCCCGGGCTGGGTTGATCTCGACCTGGGGGATTCTGAGCTTCGCAGGATGAAAGCATCCGGGCTGGCGAACGGGAGCGGTGTTTCGCGGCGCGGCTCCCGGTGCGGCACCCGCGAAGTGCCGCGCGTGAGGTTCCGGGCATTCGCGGGTCCGGGCCTTCAGACAAGGCAGGACCGTCGTCCGCTGCCCCCGACCCCCGGGTGGCGGGCGACGGACCCGCCGGCAGGTCCGGCCGGGTGTGGTGTGGGGAAGCTTCACACCCGGCCGGTCACCCACCACGGGCTGCTGCGCCTTCCTCCGCAGCGCCTCGGTTCGACCCGGCACGTCGGATGCGAGACACGCGAGGAGAAACACATGGCGAGCCACACAGCGCCAAGCCTTTGGCCGGCTCCCGACCTGGCTCCGGCCTGGTCCAGCCCCACGGGCACCGACCTGGCCCCAGCCCGTCCGGTCGCCCACGGCTCGGCCCCCGCCCGTCCGGCGGCACCCGGCATGACTTCGCCCGGCGCGACCACGTTCCGCCAGGCTGCGCCCAGCACTGTTGCGCCCAGCACTGTTGCGCCCGGCACTGTTGCGCCCGGCACTGTTGCGCCCAGCCAGGCTGAGTCACGGCAGGCTGCCCCCGGCGCTCTCGCGCCCCGCCAAGCCGCGCCCCGCCAAGCCGCGCCCCGCCAAGCCGCGCCCCGCCAAGCCGCGCCCCGCCAAGCCGCGCCCCGCCAAGCCGCGCCTGCGCCCCGCCAAGCTGCGCCCGGCGCGGTTGCGCCCCACCAGGCTGCGCCCGGCGCGGTTGCTCCCGGGCCGGTTGTTCCTGGGCTGGCGCATGCGCCGACCGCGGCTGTCCGGGCCGACGCCCCCACCGTGCCGGCGCACATGTTGCCTCAGCGCACACCCGCCCAGCTGCTGACCATCGCGCGCGACGGCCTCGCCGAGGCGGCTCGCACCGGGCCCGACGGCCTGCGTTACGCGGCGGCTCACCTGGCCGCTCTGCGCGCCGCGGCGGCCGTGCTCGCGGCTCGAGCCCGTCCCGCGCCGGCCAGCCGCCGCAGCCGAGTGACCAGCGTCTGGTCGCTGCTGGTGCTGGTGGCGCCCGACTTCGGCGAGTGGGCCAACTACTTCGCTCTGGGAGCCTCCAAGCGCGCCGCGGCCGAGGCCGGCATCCCGCGCGTGGTCAGCCCCCGCGAGGCCGACGATCTCCTGCGAGCCGCCGAGCAGTTCGTGGCCGTCGTCGAGTCCACGCTGGGCCTCACCTACCAGCCTCCGCTGGCCGCCTGAGCGTCGCCGCCGGCACGACCGGCGAGATCGAGCCTTCGGCCTGACGCTCCCCGCTAACCCTGGGCGAGCGTCTCGTCGTCGTGGCTTCGAGCCGACGCCGACGCCGGCGCCGTCGCCGGTGCAGCCATCCAGCGCACTCGGCCCCCGCCGTCGCCCGCCGACCGCGTCGGAGCCCCTCCGCGACTGAGCTATCAGCGAGAACCACTGATGAGACCGGCGACAGCCCATGGAGGTGCGAGCAGTGGGTCTGATCACGGGGTGCTTGGCGTCGCGCCGGCCGACGACTTCGGTTCGGCACCGGGTGGTTGTGGCGCGAGGGGCGGCGTGCCGGTTGACGGCACCGGGTGGTTGTAGCGCGAGAGGTGTCCTGTCAGCCGGCGGCTTCGGTTCGGCATGGGGTGGTTGTGGCTCGAAGGCGTGCCGGCTGACGGCTTCATTCGGCTTGGGTGGTGTGGTGCGAGGGGGCGTGTCGGCTGGCGGTTTTGGTTCGGCATCGGGTGGTTGTGGTGTGGGGGGCTTCGTGTCGGCTGGTGGCTTTGGTTCGGCGCCGGGTGGTTGTGGTGTGGGGGGCTTCGTGTCGGCTGGTGGCTTTGGTTCGGCGCCGGGTGGTTGTGGTGTGGGGAGCGTCGTGTCGGTTGGTGGCTTCGGGTTGGCGGTGGGTTGTCGGTTGGCTCGCTTCGAGTCGGCCGGTGGTGAGCGTGGTGGGTGGCGGGTGGAGGAGGGGCGGATGGCCTGAGCGGGACATCGGAAACCGGACGGCTCGTGGCGGGCGAGCACGAAACTGAGCAACAGAGTGAGGCAACACATGGCGGGACGCATGATCAGCGGTGCGGCCGCCCTTGCTGAGCTGGTTCGGGCGGCGGGTGAGACGGAGACGGCGGGCCTGCACCGGACGCTGCCGGTGGCGCCCGAGCTGAGTTCGCTGCTGCCCGGTCACGGGTTGCGCCGCGGCAGCACCGTCGCGGTGGCCGCCGGGCAGTCCGCCACCGCCGCCGGTGGGACGTCCCTGCTGCTGGCTCTGTTGTCCGAGGCCTCCCGGACGGGCTCCTGGTGCGCGGTGGTCGGCGTGCCGTCGCTGGGCGCGATCGCCGCCGCCGAGAACGGGATCGCCCTCGACCGGCTGGCTCTGGTGCCCGACCCCGGCCCGGAGTGGCCCACCGTGGTGGCGGCCCTGATCGACGGCGTCGACCTCATCGTCCTGGCCGTTCCCGGTGGCGTCTCGGCCTCGATCGCCTCCCGCCTGGTGGCCCGGGCCCGGCAGCGGGGCAGCGTCCTGGTTCCCTACGGCGACTGGTCCGGCGCCGACGTGACCTTGCGGGTGCTCGACGCCCACTGGGAGGGCCTCGACGAAGGCCACGGCCGCCTGCGCCGCCGCCAGGTGAGAGTCCTGGCCCGCGGCCGCGGAGCCGCCGCCCGCCCCAAAGAGATCACCATGTGGATGCCCGGCGTCACGATCCGCCCCCTCACCCCACCCTCAGCCCCCGGCCGAACCCCTCCCGTCAAGTCCACTGCGGACAAACCCACTCGTCCTCGGCTCGCCTCCGTCCCCGACATCCCCCAGCAACCGCCGTCCCCCGCGGCGCAGTCAAGCGGCTCGGCGGAGCCTGTTCCCGCTCCGCACCCCACCGGCGTCTCCCAGCCGTCTTCGTCTCCAGCGGCGCAGGCGAGCGGCCCCGCGGGGCTTGTTCCCGGTTCGCGCCTGACCGGCGTCCGGCCGCCTCCGTCCAAGGCGGCCAGGACAAACGGTTCGGCGCCCGTCGGCGTCTCCCAGCAGCTGCCCGTTGTGCGTTCCGGGCATTCGGTGCAGCTCACTCTCGTACCCTCGCTCGAACGGCCGGTCGACGGTGAGGACGAGGACGGTGCTGGGCCGGGGGAGAGGGCAGAACGCTCCGGGTCCGGGTCGGCGGCGGTGATGTGATGAGTGCCGGTGGGCGGACGATGTTGCTCTGGTGCCCGGACTGGCCGGTGGTCGCGGCCGAGATCGTGCTGGGGATTCCGGCTGCTCAGGCCGTCGTCGTGGTGCACGGCAACCGGGTGATCGCCTGCTCCGAGGTGGCTCGGCGGGAAGGCGTACGCCGGGGGTTGCGACGCCGGGAGGCGCAGAGCCGATGCCCTCAGGTCACCGCCGTCGAGCATGACCCGGGGCGGGACGCGCGGGCCTTCGAACCCGTCGTCGCCGCCGTCGAGGAGGTCGCGGTGGGTGTCGAGGTGATCCGGCCGGGGGCTCTGGCGTTCGCCGCGCGCGGGCCGTCACGGTATTTCGGCGGGGAGGAGGCCGCGGCCGAGCGGATCGTCGAGCAGGTCGCGCAGGCCTGTGAGGTGGAGAGTCAGGTCGGCATCGCCGAAGGGGTGTTCGCGGCCGGGCTCGCGGCCCGCGGCGGCCGGGTGATCGAGCCCGGCGGGACCCCGGCCTTCCTGCGGTCGCAGCCCATCGAGGCGATCGAGCGACCCGAGCTGACCGACCTGCTCCGGCGGCTCGGCCTCCAGACGCTGGGTGAGTTCGCGGCGCTGCCCGCCGGTGACGTGCTGACCCGGTTCGGCTTCGACGGCGCGCTCGTGCACCGGCTCGCCGCCGGCCTCGACCATCGGCCGCTCGCGGTGCGCCGGCCGCCGCCCGATCTGGAGGTCTCCGAGACGTACGACGAGCCTCTGGAACGGGTGGACATGGCTGCCTTCGCCGGCCGGGCGCTGGCCGAGCGGCTGCACGACAAGCTCGCCGCGCACGGGCTGGCCTGCACCCGCCTGGGCATCGAGGCGGTCACCGCGAACGGCCAGGAACTGCATCGCGTCTGGCGCCACGACGGCACGCTCACCGCGGCCGCCATCGCCGAGCGGGTCCGCTGGCAGCTCGACGGCTGGCTCACCGGCGCCCGCCGCGGCGCCCCGGCCCGCCCCACCGCCGGCCTCGTGCGGCTGCGCCTGGTCCCGGACGGTGTGCTCGTCCACCTCGGACTGCAGCCGGGGCTCTGGGGTGACGCCGGCGCCGACCGCGAGCGGGCCCACCGTGCCTTCAGCCGGGTACAAGGCTTGCTCGGCCCCGAATCGGTGGTCACCCCGGTGTTCAGCGGCGGCCGCAACGCCGACGACCAGATCCGCCTGGTCCCCTGGGGTGACGAGCGTGACCCGCACCGCCCCGCGGCTCCCCAGGCCGAGCCGGTCCCCGGCATCCGGACCCACCCGGTCCTGGCCCACGTGCCGCCCCCGCTCACCATCGCCGAGCCGGACGACGGATCAGACCGCACCCCGGCAGAGCCGGCCGACGGATCGGACCGCACCCCGGCAGAGCCGGCCGACGGATCGGAAAGCCGCACCCCAGGAGACACGCGTCCCCAGGACGAGACCGGCGTGACCATGGTGGCGGTGCCGCCCGGTGGCCGGCGTCGCCGGCGGACGGCTCCGTCACTCGCGCTGCCGCCCTGGCCCGGCCGGCTGCCCAAGCCGGCCCCGGCCCTGGTGCTGACCAGGCCGCTCCCGGCCGTGGTCCTCGACCGGGACGGCACCCCGGTCGGGGTGAGCGCCCGCCTGGAGCTCACCGCCGACCCCGCGGCCCTGATCGTCGAGCGTGCCCGGCCCGTCGCGGTCACCGGGTGGGCCGGGCCGTGGCCGGTCGACGAGCGCTGGTGGGCTCCCGCCGAGTCCCGCCGCCGGGCACGTTTCCAGGTGGTCGTGGCGGACGGCCGCGCCCTGCTGCTGAGCCTGGCCGGCGGCCACTGGGCCGTGGAGGCCCTCTATGACTGAGGGGAGTGGCTGTGGGCTTCCATAACCCCAAGATGTCCTGGTCGGACCTGGAGAGGTCGCTCACCGGGAAGGGTGAGCGGCACCTGCAGCCGGTCGTCGACCCGCTCGCCGTCGACGGTGACGGTGGCGACTCGCCCGCCTGGTCGCGCAAGCGGCAGCCCTACGAGGCGCCCGCCCTGGTGCGGCGTGAGCAGGTCACCCCGTACGCGGAACTTCACTGCCACAGCAATTTCAGCTTTCTCGACGGCGCGAGCCACCCCGAGGAACTGGCCGAGGAGGCCGCCCGCCTCGGCCTGAACGGGCTGGCCGTCACCGACCACGACGGCTTCTACGGCGTTGTCCGTTTCTCTCAGGCCGCCCGCGAGCTCGGCCTGCCCACCATCTTCGGCGCCGAGCTGTCGCTCGATCTGAGCAAGCCGCAGAACGGTGAGGCCGACCCCGAGGGCCGCCACCTGCTCGCCCTGGCCCACGGTCACGAGGGCTACGCCCGGCTGGCCGCCGTGATCTCCCGCGGTCAGCTCGCCGGCGGCGAGAAGGGCAAGCCCGAGTACGGCGATCTGGAGCACCTCGCCGAGACGCTGCGCGACCACGTGCTGATCCTCACCGGCTGCCGCAAGGGCCCGGTCCCGTCGGCGCTGGCCACCGGGGGCCTGGACGCGGCCGCAGCCGAGCTCGATCGCCTGGTCGACCTCTTCGGCCGGCCGAACGTCGCCGTCGAGCTGACCTCGCACGGCGACCCGTACGACGACGACCGCAACGACGCGCTCTTCGAGCTGGCCGGAAGCCGCCGCCTCGAGGTGGTCGCCACCAACAACGTGCACTACGCGACCCCGGCCCGGCGCCGGCTGGCCACCGCGCTGGCCGCCGTCCGCTCGCGCCGCAGCCTCGACGAGATCGACGGCTGGCTGCCCGCGGCCGGCACCGCCCACCTGCGCAGCGGCGACGAGATGGCCCGCCGGTTCGCCGCCTATCCGGGCGCGGTGGCCAACGCCGCCATGTTCGGCGAGGACCTCGCGTTCGACCTCGACCTGGTCGCTCCCAAGCTGCCCGACTTCCCGATCCCCGCGGGCCACACCGAGATGACCTGGCTGCGCGAGCTCACCATGCGCGGCGCCCAGGAGCGTTACGGCCCGCCGCAGGCGCATCCGAAGGCCTACGAGCAGATCGAGTACGAGCTCCGCATGATCGACGAGCTCGGCTTCCCCGGCTACTTCCTGGTCGTCTACGACATCGTCCAGTTCTGCCGGGACCAGGGGATCTATGCCCAGGGCCGGGGCAGCGCGGCCAACTCCGCCGTCTGTTACGCGCTGCGCATCACCAATGTGGACGCTGTCGCCCACAACCTGCTCTTCGAGCGCTTCCTGGCCCCGGAGCGCGACGGCCCGCCCGACATCGACGTCGACATCGAGTCGGACCGGCGGGAGGAGGTGATCCAGCACGTCTACGAGTTGCACGGCCGCGAGCACACCGCCCAGGTCGCCAACGTCATCTCGTACCGGCCGCGCTCGGCGGTGCGGGACATGGCCAAGGCGTTCGGGTTCTCGCCGGGGCAGCAGGACGCCTGGAGCAAGCAGATCGACCGGTGGGGGAGCGTGGCCACGGTCGACGTCGAGGACATCCCGGCTTCCGTGGTCGAATTCGCCAATCAGGTGCAGGACTTCCCCCGCCACCTGGGGATCCACTCGGGCGGCATGGTGATCTGCGACCGCCCGATCATCGAGGTCTGCCCGGTCGAGTGGGGACGGATGCCGGGCCGCACCGTGCTGCAGTGGGACAAGGACGACTGTGCGGCGATCGAGCTGGTCAAGTTCGACCTGCTAGGCCTCGGCATGCTGTCGGCGCTGCGGTACGCGTACGAGATGATCGAGTCTGACTTGGACATCTCGACCATGGACCTCACCGACGAAGAGGTCTACGCGATGCTCTGCCGGGCCGACTCGGTGGGCGTCTTCCAGGTGGAGAGCCGGGCCCAGATGGCGACCCTGCCCCGGCTCAAGCCGAACTGCTTCTACGACCTGGTGGTGGAGGTCGCGCTGATCCGTCCCGGCCCGATCCAGGGCGGCTCGGTCCACCCGTACATCAGAAGGAAGAACGGTCTGGAGCCGGTCACCTATCCGCACCCGTTGATGCGCAACGCGCTCGAGAAGACGCTCGGCGTGCCGCTCTTCCAGGAGCAGCTCATGCAGCTGGCGATCGACGTGGCCGGCTTCGAACCGGCCGAGGCCGACCAGCTGCGCCGCGCGATGGGCTCCAAGAGGTCGGTCGAGAAGATGGAGAAGATCAAGAGCCGGCTGTACGCGGGGATGGCCGCCAACGGGATCGCCGGCGAGCTGGCCGACGAGTTGTTCGTGAAGCTCTCCGCCTTCGCCAACTACGGCTTCCCGGAGAGCCACTCGATGAGCTTCGCCTATCTGGTGTACGCCAGCGCCTGGCTCAAGCGATACCACCCGGCGGCCTTCTGCGCGGCCCTGCTCAACGCCCAGCCGATGGGTTTCTATTCGCCGCAGTCGCTGGTCGACGACGCCCGCCGGCACGGGGTCGAGGTGCGCCGCCCCGACATCAACCTGAGCGACGCCCGGGCCACCCTCGAGTCGACGCCGCAGACCCGGTGGGGTGCGCTGCCGGGGGAGCCGCCCCACGCGTGGGGTCTCGGCGGTCCGGCTGTGCGGCAGGGTCTGGCCAGCATCCGTACGCTCGGCGAGGACCTCGCCGAGCGCATCGAGCAGGAGCGCCGGGCCCACGGTCCCTACCGCGGCATGACCGACCTCTCCCGGCGTACGGGATGTTCCACCACCCACCTGGAGGCGCTGGCCACAGCCGACGCCTTCGCGGGTTTCGGCCTCACCCGGCGCGAGGCGCTCTGGGCCGCGGGGGCGGCCGCGCAGGATCGGCCCGACCGCCTGCCCGGCACGGTGACCGGCACCGACGCGCCGATGCTGCCCGGGATGAGCGCGGTCGACGAGCTGGTGGCCGACGTCTGGGCCACCGGCCTGTCCCCCGAGACGCACCCGGCCCAGTTCCTGCGGGCCGATCTCGACAAGGTGGGCGCCCTGCCGATCGCCCGGGTGGGCCGGGTCGACGCCGGCACCCGCATCCGGGTCGGCGGGATCGTCACGCACCGGCAGCGCCCGGCGACCGCGGGCGGCGTGACCTTCGTGAACCTCGAGGACGAGACCGGGATGCTCAACGTGACCTGCTCGCCGGGGCTGTGGCAGCGTTACCGCCGGGTGGCCCGCACCAGCTCGGCACTGATCGTGCGGGGCCGGCTGGAGAAGTCCGAGGGCGTGCTCAACCTGGTCGCGGACCGGCTCGAAGCGCTCACCCCACCGGTGACCCCGGCCTCCCGGGACTTCCGCTAGACATTCCTTTCGCCCGATTTTGTACCTTTGATGACATGCTCCCTCTTCTTCTGGCCGCCGCACTCATCGGTCCCGTGCCCGACCCGCCGCCCACCTACGGCTCCCCGCCCCGTCCCACCACCGAGAGCGCGGTGACGCTCAGCTACCAGGCCGACGCCGGCTTCGCGATGGCGGTCAAGCTCACCTGCGGCCCGCCCGGCGGCGGCCATCCTCGCGCCGCGCAGGCCTGTGCCACTCTCGAGCAGGTCGGCGCCGACCCGGGCCGGATCACGCAGACGTCGACGGCCTGCGTCCTGCTCTACAAGCCGGTCACCGCCACGCTCAGCGGCACCTGGCAGGGGCGCGAGGTCAGCTGGACCCACCGCTTCGGCAACAGCTGCGAGATGCGCCGCGCCACCGGCGTGCTGTTCCGGTTCTGAGAGTCGCACCCGCCTGCCGTTACTCTGCCCCTGTGGACAACGCATCGACGCGGACAGCGCGCCCGCTCGTCTCCGCCCGCACCGCCGCCGTGTGGGCGGTGCTGCGCCGCGAGCTGGAGCGGGACCCCGGCCGTGAGCTGACCGTGCTGGACGTCGGCGGCGGCACCGGCGGCTTCGCCGTTCCGCTGGCCGAGGCCGGGCACTCCGTCACCGTCGTCGACGCCAGCCCCGACGCGCTGGCCGCGCTGACCCGCCGGGCGGCCGACGCCGGGATGGCCGGCCGCATCCGGGCCGTGCAGGGTGACGGCGACGCGCTGGCCGGGCTGGTCGCGCCGGGCAGCGTCGACCTGATCCTCTGCCACGCCGTGCTCGAGGTCGTCGACGACCCGGTCGGCGTGGTCACCGCGATGGCCACGGCGCTGCGCCCCGGGGGAGCGGTGAGCGTGCTGGTCGCGGGCCGGGCGGCGGCCATCCTGGGCCGGGCGATCAACGGGCACCTGCGAGCGGCCGGCGCGGTGGCGGCCGACCCCGAGGGCCGGGCCGGTGCCCGCGACACCCTGCGCCGGCGCTACGACGCGCAGACCGCGACCGACCTGCTGGCCGCGGCCGGGCTGACGATCGAGCAGACCCATGGCGTCCGGGTCCTGGCCGACCTGCTGCCGGCCGCTGTGGTCGAGGAGGATCCGCAGGCGCTGCTGGACCTGGAGCTGGAGCTGTCGGCCCGGCCCCCGTTCCGCGACATCGCCTCCCAGCTGCACCTCTTCGCCCGCAAGCCATGACCGCCGCGCCGCCCCCGACGTTGCCCGCCGGGTTGTCGGCCGCCGGGTTGCCCGCTGGGTTGTCCGCCACGTTGCCCGCTGGGTTGTCCGCCACGTCGGCCGCCGGGTTGTCCGCCGGGTTGTCCGCCACGTCGGCCGGCGTCGGGCCGGTGTCGTGACCGCCGCGCCGCTGGTCGTGCCGGCCGATCACCTGCCGGCGTCGGCGCTCGAGCCGGTACGGCCCGCGTACGGCTCCGGCAGCCTGGCCGAGGTGCTGCCCAGTGTGTCGGCGGTGCTCGGGGTGCCCGGTGCGCCCGACCCCCTCGGTCTGCGGGACGAACTGGACGGCATCACCCGGGTGGCCGTGCTCCTGGTCGACGGGCTCGGCGCGCACCAGATCCCGCTGGTGGCCTCGCACGCCCCGGTCATCGGTGACCTCGCCGCCCGCGGCCGCACCCTGACCGCCGGCTTCCCGTCGACCACGCCGGTCAGCCTGGTCACCCTGGGCACCGGCGTACCGCCGGGTGTGCACGGCATCCTCGGCTTCACCACGCGCCGGCCGGACGGGCGGGTGCTCAACCACATCCAGTGGAAGCGCGACCCCGACCCCGCACAGTGGCAGCCGGTGCCGACCCGCTTCGAGCTCGCCGCGGCGGCCGGCGTCGCCACCACGGTGGTGAGCCGGCCCGAGTTCGAGGGCAGCGGCCTCACCGTCTCCGCCTACCGCGGCTCGGCCTACCGCCCCGCCACCGGGGCACTGGCCGATCGGATGCTCGAAGAGCTCCGCGCCGCGACCGGCCCGGCACTGGTCTACGGCTACTTCGCCGATCTCGATCATCACGGCCACGGCTCCGGGATCGACTCCGGCCCGTGGCGGGAAGCCGCCCGCGACGCCGGGGCCCTGATCGACCGGCTCGTGCACGGCCTGCCGGCCCACTCCGCGCTGCTGGTCGTCGCCGATCACGGCCAGCTCAATGTTCCGTCTGACGCACGTTTCGACATGGCGGACATTCCCGCCCTGCAGGCCGGGGTGACGGGCGTGGCCGGGGAGCCGCGCGTCCGCTATCTCTACGCCGCTCCCGGCGCCCTGGACGACGTGGTCGCCGCCTGGCAGGGGGTCCTCGGCGACGCGGCCTGGGTGCTGACCCGCGACGAGGCGATCGACGGCGGCTGGTTCGGTCCGGTGCCGTCCGATCACCGCGACCGCATCGGCGACGTCGCGGTGATCTGTCAGGGCCGGGCCGTCGCCCTGGCCGGCGGCTGGGAGCCGCCGACGGTCGGCCGCCTGATCGCCTACCACGCCTCGGTAACCGCCGCCGAGATGGAGATCCCCCTGCTGATCGCCCGCTGATCGCCCGCTGACCGGGCGCCGCGACAGCCACGCTGAGCTGCGGTGATCCGTTGTTGTCGGGGGGTCGGGCTAACCTCCTGACGTGGGACGCAGCCAGGCCTTGCCGAGGGCACGTGATCCGCGCTTCGGCCCCGGCGCCGACGACGCGGGTTGCACGATCCTGCACGTCGACATGGACGCGTTCTTCGCCTCGGTCGCCGTGCGCTCCCAGCCCGAGTTGCGGGGCCGGCCGGTGATCGTGGGCGGGGTCGGCCCGCGCGGCGTGGTGAGCTCGGCCAGTTACGAGGCGCGCCGCTTCGGCGTCCGCAGCGCCATGCCGACCGCCCGGGCCCGCGCGCTCTGCCCGCGCGGTGTCTTCCTGCCCGTCGACGGCCCCGCCATCGGCGCGGCGTCCCGGGCCGTCATGGCGATCTTCCGGGACGTGACCCCCCTGGTCGAGCCGCTCTCCTCCGACGAGGCGTTCCTCGACGTGGCCGGCGCCCAGCGCCTGCTCGGCCGCCCCACCGAGATCGCCGCCCAGATCCGCCGGCGCATGCACGACGAGCAGCGGCTGACCTGTTCGGTCGGCGTCGCCCCGACCAAGTTCGTGGCCAAGCTCGGCTCCACCCGGGCCAAGCCCGACGGCGTGGTCGTCGTCCCCGGCGCCCTGGTCCTCGACTTCCTCCACCCGTTGCCGGTCGACGCGCTGTGGGGTGTCGGCGAGCGCGCCGCCGAGTCCCTGCGCCGCCTGGGCCTGACCACCGTCGGCGAGATCGCCCACGCGCCGGTCGGCATGCTGCGCGGCGCCCTGGGCGAGGCGGCCGCCGTCCACCTGCACGAGCTCTCCTGGGGGCGGGACCCGCGCCGGGTCAGCACCGAGCGCGAGGAGAAATCGATCGGCGCCGAGATGACCTTCGACACCGACATCGCCGATCCCGAGGTGATCCGCACGAGCCTGCTCGCCCTGGCCGACAAGGTCGGTGCCCGGCTGCGCGCGGCCGGCGTCGTGGGCCGCACGGTGGCGATCAAGGTCCGGCTGGCCGACTTCCGCACGGTCAACCGCTCCCGCACGGTGCACACGAGCACCGATGTGGCACGAGAGATATTCGAGATTTCCTGGGCCTTGTTCACCGCACTCGGTGCGCGCGAGCACTTTCGCCTCGTCGGCGTCCGCGTCGAGGGCCTCACCGCCACGGCCACCACGTCACGGCAGCTCAGCCTGGGTGAGCCCGAGCGCGGCTGGCGTGAGGCGGAGGCCGCGCGCGACGCCGTCATCGCCCGTTTCGGTCCCGGCGGCCTCGGTCCAGCCAGTCTTTTGGGACGAAGTGACCTTCGCCGAACCGAAAATCACCCGCACTCGACGGTCGTCCCGCTTTCCGACCCGCCAACCCCCTCGTAGACTTGCTCGGTAAGGCAGCCGACGGCTGTCCCGCGCCACTTACCTCAGTGACACCCCGACCCCGCCTGGGGGGTTGGATCTGCGCCCGGGGAGGAATGCCGTGCCGCTCTCGGAGCACGAGCAGCGGCTGTTCGATCAGATCGAGCGGTCGCTTGCCGAGGACCCTAAGTTCGCCTCGGCTGTGCGGGCCAGCGACCCGCGTTTTCACGCGCGACGCCGGATTCTGGTCGCCGCGTTCGTCATCGTCCTGGGTCTGGGCCTCGTCGTCTATGGCACGGTCAGCCGCACCACGCCGCTGGGCGTCGCGGGTTTCGTCGTCATGCTGGGCGCCGCCGCGTTCGCGATGCAGTCCCGCCGCAAGGGTTCGGCTCCCGACCTGCAGGCCGTGGGCGGCACCGCCACGCGCCGCACGCGCCAGACCCGCAAATCCGGCTTCCTCGATCGCCTCGAGGATCGCTGGCGCCAGCGCCCCGAGGGACACCGCTGACCGGCTGACAGGTCCGCGGCCGGCGGCCACGACAGGTCACCCGCTGACCGGCATACAGGTCAGCGGCGGGCGGCCACGACAGGCCACCCGCTGACCGGCATACAGGTCAGCGGCTGACGCGACCGCGCTCCCCAGGGCAGCCGGCGGCACTTGAACACGAGCTCTTCGATGGCGGCCATCGGCCGCCATCGGTTTTTCGTGTGCCAAATTCGCGCCGCGCATAGTCCTCACGGCCGACTCGGAGAAGTATGAGCAACGGAACCAGGCCAGCTCACCGACAGGGGGGAGCATGGACGTCACGGCAAGGCCTTCGCCCGAGGGTGCCGTCACCCTCGCTGCTTCCGACGGTCGTCACGCGCTGCTGTCCGCTCGCGGTGACTTCGACCGGGACAATCGCAACACTCTGATCGCCACCGTCGAGTCGGCTTTCGTCGACGGGCACACGGACGTCGCGCTGGACGTCGCGCGGGTCACCTTCATCGACGCGTCGGTCGTCAACGCGCTGGTCAACTGCGAGGAAGACGCCCGCGTCCAGGGCCGCACCCTGAGCCTGCTCAACTGCAACCCGCTGATCGAGCGGATCCTGGTCGCCACCGGCACCTTCACCGCCCTGTGCGGTCGCCGCCGTGGTGGTGAGGGGTCCCGGCGGCGCCCGGTCCGGTCGCCCGGCCGGTCGGAGGCCGTGATCGCCCGCGCCTACGAGGTCCTTGCCGTGTCGCGGCGCGTCGCCCACGACACCCGTAACTTCTGACCCCATAAAAAGCTGCCGCCCCCTCACCGGAGGGGGCGGCAGCGTCCGTCAGGGCATCAGCGGCTGCGGTGCGGCAGCAGCCGGCGCGGGCTGGCCTTGGCCAGCACCTCGCGGACCCGCCCGCCGACGCCGACCAGCCGCGCCGACGCGTCGGCCAGACCCAGCCGCCAGCGCATCAGCACCGAGGGCGGCATCAGGACCGCCCCGATCCGTGTCCGCCGGTTGGCCGACCGGGCCAGTCCCTTGCGCACCCGGCTCAGCGCCACCGTCAGCTCCCCGCCCTCCAGCGGCTTGCGGGCGTAACGGGCCCGCTCCTCCGCCGTGCCGAGCAGGGTCGCCGCCGTGGCCGGCTCCTCGAGCAGCATCGCGTCGTCGACCAGCCGCCGGGCCGTGACCCGTGGTGTCTCGCTCGGGTCGATCGGGATGCGGAAGTCGACCATCGTGTCCATCAGCTCGTCCCACGCCGCGTGCGCGTCGGCCCGGGCCTTCACCACCTCGGCCGTCACCACGATGTCGCCGGGGCCCTCGAGCGATCTGACCTTGGGCTGCTTGGGCGCCGTGACCGCGTGCCGGTGGCGGCGCACCAGCACCCGGCGCAGGGCCGGCACCAGCAGCAGAGCGAGCAGCAGGGCGGCCAGGCCGATGATGGTCAGGCTCGTGCCCGACATGCCCGCCGTCTCCGGTCCGGACGAACCGGCCGTGCTCGGGTCCCGGAAGTCGGGCCGGTCGGGCCGGTCCACGCCACCCGCGGCGGCCGACGGGTCGGCGCCCGGCACCGCGGCCGTCTCGGAGGCCGTGGTGGACGGTTCCGGCAGGTCGACGTCGGGCGCGTAGTCCGAGCGGGCCGCGCCGGCCACGTTCGCCGCCGGGGTGGCGTCGAACGGGACCCAGCCGAAGCCCTTGAGGTAGACCTCGGTCCAGGCGTGGGCGTTGCGGTTGCTGATGACGTACGTGTCGCCGTCCTTCTCGCCCCGGGTGAAGCCGAACGCCACCCGGGCCGGGATGCCCGCCTCCCGGGCCATCCAGGCCAGCGCCGCCGCGTACTGCTGGCAGTAACCGACCTTGGTCTGCAGGAACGCGGCGATCTCGGAGCTGTTGGCGATGGGCTGGGTCGACAACCGGTACGTGAAGCCGTTCTTGGTCGAGAAGAACTCGTAGAGCGCGCGGATCTTGTCGTACTGGGTGGTCTTGCCCGCGGTGAGCCGCTTGACCTCGGCGGTGACCGTGGGGTCATCGGGGTGCGCGGTGTTGCGCTTGAAGATCGGGTCGTCCGGGCTGAGCTGCTCGGCCTGGCGCAGCAGGGCCGGGGTATAACGGGCCCGCACGTAGTCGAAGGTGTAGTTCAGCTCCCGGGTCGACCGCCGGTTGGAGTAGACGACCTGCTGGTTGTCGTCGAAGAACCAGCCGTTCTGCAGTCCGTCGACGCCCACCGTGTTCTGGTAGACCGGCAGCATGCCCTGCGCCAGCTTGTCGGTGATCTCGATCTGCGCGCGGTGCTCGGTGAAGGTGCCGCCGGCGGTGCCGGTGCGCGGGTCGGGCAGCCCCTGCGCGATGTTCTCGCCGGTCGGCGTGGTGCTGCCGAAGCCGTTGGCGGTGAGCTGGTCGGCGACCCCGAAGCGCAGGTAGTAGGGGGTGGCCTCGTCGGTCTTGAGGCGGACCAGGTCGACCTCGTCGGTGCGGCTGAGCTGCCCGCTGAGCGAGGCGAACAGGTTGATCCGCCCGCCGGTGCCGTTGCCCGGGCCGACGCCGACGCCGGAGCCGGTCTGGGTGAGCCGGGACAACAGCCCGCCGCTGATCGTGGGCACCAGCAGCGGCAGCAGCACGGCCGCCACCACGCCGACGACGCCGAGGCGGCGCCCGGCCGCGGCCAGTGGCGACGGCTCCCACACGTCGACGTCGCGGCCGTCGCCGGTGAAGCGGCGCCCGAATCGTCGTACGCGATCGATGTTGTCGCTGACCAGGAGCCAGAGGAAACCGAAGGCGCCGATGATGAAGGGGAGGACCGGGACGCTGTCGACGTAGACCGCGACCGGCACCGAATAGATCGCCAGCATGGGCAGGCCGGCCAGGGCGGGCTTGCGCGCCACGACGGTCAGCAGGTCGACCGCGATCGCCACCGACCCGATGCCGAGCACCGTGACGAAGAGCAGACCGTCACGGTCGGGCACGGGCACGCCGTACGACCGGGTGTCCTGCCCGGCCTGGGTGAACAGGTCGGCGAAGTGGCCGAACGTCGACGGCGTCGGGATGAGGAACTCTTCGCCGCTGGGGAACAGCCAGGTCAGCGTCAGCAGCAGCACCACGATCATGCTGAGCGCCTGGGCCCACGCGGGGAACCGCAGTGTCCGGGCGCCGACCGCGGCGCCGGCGATCAGGCCCACGGTCAGCAGGCACTGCATCAGCCAGGTGTAACTGTCGAAGATTGACGAGATCGGCGCGGCCGCGAGGATGGTGGCCCCCGCCGCGACGAGCCCGAGACGGCGCCGGCCGCTCATCGGTTCACTCCACTCACTGTCTCGGCCATGGCCGCCCGCCACGCGAAGCCGCTGGAGCCCCGTGCGGCCGCCGGCCACAATGCGGGCAGCGTCGACCCGTGCACGACCGGCACCGAGCGCCAGCCGCTGTGCACCAGGGCCAGCGCGGCCGCGGAATGCTCGCGGTCGGCCTCCTGCCGCTCGCCCGGGCTCAGGTTGATCCAGGTCGAGCTGTCGATCGCGAAGCCGATGCAGGTCGCCCCGTTGCCGCGCAGACCGGCCAGCAGCTCGGCCTCGGGCACGGTCAGCGCGCCGAAGATGCCGATCACCAGGCCGCCGTCGGAGCGGCGGCGGACCTGCTCGACCAGCACCGAGAGGTCACCGTTCTGCGCGAGCTTCACATCGGCCAGGGTGTCGAGGATGATGCCCTCGCCGGTCGCCTCGGCCGCGTCGATGTCGATGCCCGAGCCGGTGACCAGCCGCAGCTTGTAGCCGGCCTGGCGCAGGTGCATGGCGATGCTCGCGGTGGCCGAGACGGCCCACTCGAAGCTGGCCGTCGGGCCCTCGCCGCGGTGGGCGTAGACCCGGGTGTCGAGCACCACGGTGGCCCGGCTCTCCCAGGGCTGCTCCTCGCGGCGCACCATCAGCTCGCCGGTGCGGGCCGTGGAGCGCCAGTGCACCCGGCGCAGGTCGTCGCCGCGCCGGTACTCGCGGGTGGCGGCGTCGTCCTCGCCGTGCGTGGCGACCGACCGGGCGCGGCTGTCGCCGGTGCCCGCGTACTCCCCGGCCAGCCGGACGGCCGGCAGGGTGACCACCTGCGGGATGACGGTGAGCCGGTCGACGCTCGGGAACGAGCGGGTCAGCTCGCACAGGCCGAACGGGTCGGTCAGCCGGATCACCAGCGGGCCGATCGGGTAGCGGCCCCGCACGTCGGCCCGCACCGTGTAGGCCACGCTGCTCGCCTGGTGGGCGCCGAGGCGCTCCAGCACCACTCGCGGCCGGCTGCCCAGTGCGTAGGGCAGCCGGTCTTCCAGCAGCAGCGTGCCGGTGGGCAGGCGGGACATGTTCTGCAGGCGCAGGATCACCCGCGCGCTCGAGCCGACCGCGGCCCGGCCCGGGTCGAGTGAGCGGGTGCAGGCCAGCTTGTAACGGCTGCGGCCCACATATGCCGCGGCCAGCAGCGGCAGGGCGGCCAGCAGGATCGCCACCCGCAGCAGGTCCCGCTCGCCGAGGATGATCGCCGAGATGCCGGCCGCGGCGGCCGCGGCCAGGAACGAACGGCCGCGCGTGGTCAGGCCGCGCAAGGCCTCCCGCATGGTCAGCGCCCCCGGGACTCGTACTGGTTGGTGGCCGGACCGCCGTTGCGGGTGTCGTACGGTGAGCGCCCGCGGTCGTGCGGCAGCGGCAGACGGTGCACGATCTCCGACACGATGGCGTCGGTCGTCCGCCGGTTGAGCTGCGCGTCGGCGGTCGGGATGATGCGGTGCGCGAGCACCGGCACGGCCAGCGCCTGCAGGTCGTCGGGCAGCACGTAGTCGCGGCCCTCGAGCGCGGCGACCGCCTTGGCCGTGCGGATCAGCTGCAGCGTCGACCGCGGGGACGCGCCGAGCCGGAGCTCCGGGGCCTCCCGGGTCGCGGTGACGAGCGCGATCGCATATTGCTGGACGGCCTCGGCGGCGTGCACGTCACGGGCGGTGGCGATCAGCCGGCGGACCGTGGCGGCGTCGGTGACCGAGCGCAGATCGTTCAACGGGTCGTGCGCGTCGTGCCCGTCGAGCATGGCCAGCTCGGCCCGCGGGTCGGGGTAGCCCATGGCGATCCGGGCGGTGAACCGGTCGCGCTGCGCCTCGGGAAGAGGGTAGGTGCCCTCCATCTCGATCGGGTTCTGCGTCGCGATCACCATGAACGGCGCCTGCAGCTCGTAGGTCGTGCCGTCGACGGTGACCTGCCGCTCCTCCATGCACTCCAGGAGGGCGGACTGGGTCTTGGGGGAGGCCCGGTTGATCTCGTCGCCGACCACCAGGTTGGCGAAGACCGCGCCCGGCTTGAACTCGAAGTCGCGCGTCTCCTGGTTGTAGACGCTGACCCCGGTCACGTCGCTGGGCAGCAGGTCGGGGGTGAACTGGATGCGGCGCACCGAGCAGTCGATGGACCGCGCCAGCGCCTTGGCCAGCTTGGTCTTGCCCACACCGGGCACGTCCTCGATGAGCAGGTGGCCCTCGGCCAGCAGAACCGCCAGCGCGAGCCGGACCGTTGCGCCCTTGCCCTCGATGACCTGTTCGATGTTGGCCATGATGGCGTGCGTCGCGGCGCGGAACTCCTCGCTCGGCAGCGGTCCTCCGGGCTCGTCCCAGGTCGGGGTTGTCACGGGCCTCCTCCAGGTTGGTATGCGCGCCCATCGTGGGCACCCGGGGCGAAAGGGCGGCGAAAGAGCCGGGCGCCCCACCCCATCACCACAGGTTAGCCCGATCACGGCAACTCGCCGAGGTCGGCCGCCGGGCTGATTCGACACCCGTCAACCGGACATGAGTATCAGATGGGTAAAGAATCAGACATCGCTCTAGTTATATTTGCCGATCAGCAACAAGAGTCACCCATCGACGGGCCTCACAAGTGTGGCCCGGTCGAGAGGGGCTGAATTGAATCCGTTATCCGTACCGTCCGCGACCCGGAGGGTGGGGGCGGCAGCCGCAGGTGTCTTCCTGCTCGCATCGCTGCTGCCGGCGCAGGCTCAGGCCGCGCCGCTACCCGGGGCCGTGACCGGGGCGACTGACAGCAAGTCGCAGCGGCGAGCCGATTACGACTCCCGCCAGAACCTGGCCGCCGCCGCGGCCGCCGCACCGACCGCCGCCCTGAGCCGCGCCGCCGTCCCGGCGCCGGCCGCCGCCGCGGTGAACACCCTGCGTGACTCCCTGGGGGTGCAGGGCATCGTCGACATCAACAACGCGACCGGCACCCCGCGCCGGGTGGCGAAGCTGGACGGCTTCCTCACCGGGCCCAGCAAGCAGAAGCCGACCAAGATCGCGCTGGACTACGTCAAGGCCCACCCCGAGGTCTTCGGCCTCGACGCGGCCGACCTGGCGAGCCTCGTGCTCCGCCAGGACTACGTCGACATCGAGGGCACCCACCACCTCAGCTGGGTGCAGGTGGCCGACGGCGTGCCGGTCTTCGGCAACGGCCTCAAGGCGCACGTGACCAAGGACGGCCGGCTCGTGCAGGTCGACGGCGCGCCGCTCAAGTCGCTGCCCGCGACCGCCGGCGCCGCGAAGCTCTCGGCCACGGCGGCCCGCGCCGCCGCCGTGAAGGACGTCTTCGGCACCTCCACCGCCAAGGTCACCAAGACCGAGGCCGCCAAGACGACCTTCAGCGACCAGGGCAACGCCAAGAAGGTCTGGTTCCAGACCGCCTCGGGCGTGCGCCTGGCCTGGCAGACGATCGCCGTCGACGAGGGTTACGTGCACGTGATCGACGCGGCCACCGGCGAGGTGCTCTACCGCAAGAGCACGATCGCCAACGACTCGGCCGACGTGTGGCGCAACTACCCGGGCGCCGCCAAGGGCGGCACCCAGCAGCCGGTCGACCTGACCGCCAAGGGCTGGCTGCCGAACAACGCGCGCCAGCTGTCAGGCAACGTCGCGCACGTCTGGTCGGACGTCAACGACAACGACCTGCCGGACGCCGCGGAAGAGGTCGGCCCGTCCGGCGTACGGCAGTGGGACTACCCGTTCGTCGACTTCAACGACGAGGTCGGTGGCCTCTGCTCCGACGCGTTCCCCTGCTCGTGGGACCCGGAGACGCCCAACTCGTGGCAGACCAACCGCAAGCAGAACGCGGTGCAGCTGTTCACGTTCCTGGGCACCTTCCACGACCACCTCAAGGCCGCGCCGCTCGGCTTCACCCGGGCCGCCGGCAACTTCGAGGCACGGGACGGCGACGCCGTGCAGGGCCAGGCCATGGACGGCGCGAACACCGCGGCCGGCCTGCCCGACCCGGCGCACGTCGACAACGCCAACATGAACACCCCGCCCGACGGCATCCCGCCGACCATGCAGATGTATCTGCTGACGCCGGGCCCCGAGTCGGTCGCCGCCAACACCGGTGACGAGGCCGACGTGGTGTTCCACGAGTACTCGCACGGCCTGTCGAACCGCCTGGTGGTCGACGCCGACGGCAACTCGACCCTGAGCGGCCAGCAGGGCGGCGCCATGGGTGAGGCCTGGGGCGACTTCCTGGGCTGGGACTACCTGGTCGCCAAGGGCCTGGAGAAGGACACCGCCAAGCCGGGCGAGGTGCTGGTCGGCAAGTACTGGACCGCGGGCGGCACGATCCGCTCCGAGGCCCTGGACTGCGCCGTCGGCGCGAGCGCCACGGCCTGCCCGGGAACGGCGGGCGCCGGCTCCGGTGGCTACACCTACGGCGACTACGGCAAGGTCTATGCCGGTGGCCCCGAGGTGCACGCCGACGGTGAGATCTGGGCGCAGACCCTGTGGGACCTGCGTCAGGCAGTCGGCAGCAAGACCGCGCAGTCGCTGGTGACGCGGAGCATGGAGCTCTCGCCCAACAACCCGTCCTTCCTGGACATGCGCAACTCGATCCTGGCCGCCGACCTGGTCGTCAACAAGGGCAAGAACGCCAAGGCGCTGTGGAAGGTCTTCGCCAAGCGGGGCATGGGCTACTTCGCCGCCTCGATCGACGGTGACGACGCGCAGCCGGTCGAGGACTTCTCGACGCCGCCGTCGGCCAACACGCCGCGGGGCACCCTCAAGGGCAAGGCCACCGACTCGGACACCGGTGCCGCGGTGGCCGGTCTGACCGTCGCCTTCGGTGGGCACGCCTCCGGTTTCGCCGGTGACTACCGGGCCACCACGGCCGCGGACGGCACCTACGCGATCTCGGGGATCATCCCGGGCACGTACGCCAAGGTCTTCGCCCGCGGTGCCGGCTACGACATCGTCGTGAAGACACTGTCGATCAACTCCGGCACCAAGACCGAGAACTGGTCGGTCCGCAAGGACTGGGCGGCCTCCTCGGGCGGCGCCGGGATCGTCAGCTTCACCGGGCCCGACTACTCCTCGTTCGGCTGTGGCCCGGCGCAGTTGATCGACCAGTCGCAGATCGCGGGCTGGGGCTCGGACGTCGCGCCGGAGGGTGTGAACGCCGTGATCCGGTTGTCCGGCGCGGTGGACGTGTCCGAGCTGGTCATCAACCCGTCGGCCACCTGTGGTGACGACGAGACCGCCTCGACCGGTGGCTACCGCGTCGAGACCTCGGTCGACGGCACGACCTGGGCGGTCGCCGGGAGCGGCACCTTCCCGGTCGGCACCGTCACGCCGACCCCGGTCGCGCTGGCCGCTGGCACGGGTGACGGCATCCAGTTCGTCCGCTACACGATGCTGACCACGCAGGGTCAGGACGCGGGCCTCTGCCCGGTCGGCCAGCCGCCGGCCGCCAGTGGCTGCGTGTTCCAGGACAGCACCGAGCTGGCGGTCTACGGACCGGCGGCGTAACGCACATATACCGGTCGCCGCTTCCGGGCGGCGACCGGTATCATGCAACACATGGCTCGGCGTTTCCTGCTTCTTAGCCGGCCGTGCTGCTCCCGCGTCTAGCGGACCAGCACGGCGACCCCTCCTGCGTGAGGGGTTTTTTTGTGCCCAGCCACCATGAGACGAGAAGACGGATGCCGACGATGAGCGAGTCAGAGACCCCGAAGTTCCGCTACACCGCCGCGCTGGCCAACGAGATCGAGCCGCGCTGGCAGGACTACTGGGCCGCGAACGGGACCTTCCAGGCGCCCAACCCGGCCGGTGAGCTGGCCGACCCCCAGCACCCGCGGGCCGGGGCGCCCAAGCTGCACGTCCAGGACATGTTCCCGTACCCGTCCGGTGCGGGCCTGCACGTGGGTCACCCGCTCGGCTACATCGGCACCGACAGTTACACCCGCTACAAGCGGATGGCCGGCTTCAACGTGCTGCACCCGATGGGCTTCGACGCCTTCGGGCTGCCCGCCGAGCAGTACGCGGTGCAGACCGGCACCCACCCGGCGGTCACCACCGCGGCCAATGTCGAGCGCTACAAGACGCAGCTGCGCCGCCTGGGCCTGGCCTACGACGACCGCCGCACGTTCGCGACCACCGACCCGGACTACTACCGGTGGACGCAGTGGATCTTCCTGCAGGTCTTCAACTCCTGGTACGACCCGGCCGTCCGCAAGGCCCGCCCGATCGCGACGCTGATCTCGGCGTACGAGGAAGGGTCGAAGCCCACGCCGGACGGCCGGCCCTGGGCCGCGCTGTCGCCGGTCGAGCGCCGCAAGCTGATCGACGACCACCGCCTGGCCTACGTCAGCGAGGCCCCGGTCAACTGGTGCCCCGGCCTGGGCACGGTGCTGGCCAACGAGGAGGTCACGCCGGACGGGCGCAGCGAGCGCGGCAACTACCCGGTCTTCCAGCGCAGCCTGAAGCAGTGGATGATGCGGATCACCGCCTTCGGCGACCGCCTGGTCGAGGATCTGGACACGCTGGACTGGCCCGAGCCGGTCAAGATGATGCAGCGCAACTGGATCGGCCGCTCGCGGGGCGCCCACGTCGACTTCGCGGTCGGCGACGACAAGATCACCGTCTTCACGACGCGGCCCGACACCCTGTTCGGTGCGACCTACATGGTGCTGGCGCCGGAGCACGAGCTGGTCTCGCGCATCGCGCCCGCCGAGTGGCCGTCCGGGACGAACGCGAAGTGGACGGGGGGACACGCCACACCGAATGCGGCTATTGCGGCATACCGCGCGGAGGCGGCGGCCAAAACCGACGAACAGCGCACCGAGGGCAAGGACAAAACGGGCGTCTTCACCGGCGCGTATGCGACCAACCCGGTCAACGGCGCCAGCATCCCGGTTTTCATCGCCGACTACGTGCTGGCCGGCTACGGCACCGGCGCGATCATGGCGGTGCCCGGCCAGGACACCCGCGACTGGGAGTTCGCCGAGGTCTTCGAGCTGCCGATCATCCGTACGGTCAGGGCCCCGGACGGATTCGAGGGCGCCTTCACCGGCGACGACGTGGCGATCAACAGCGACTGGCTGGACGGCAAGGGCGTCGTCGAGGCCAAGGCCGAGATGATCGCCTGGCTGGAGCAGCACGGCCACGGCCGGGGCGCGACCACCTTCCGCCTGCGGGACTGGCTGTTCAGCCGGCAGCGGTACTGGGGCGAGCCGTTCCCGATCGTCTACGACGAGACCGGGCTGCCGGTGTCGCTGCCCGACTCGATGCTGCCGGTCGTGCTGCCCGACGTCGACGACTTCTCGCCGCGCACGTTCGACCCGGACGACGCCGACAGCGAGCCCGAGACGCCGCTGTCCCGCAAGAAGGACTGGGTCAACGTCGAGCTGGACCTGGGCGACGGCCTGAAGACCTACACCCGCGAGACCAACACCATGCCCCAGTGGGCCGGCTCCTGCTGGTACGAGCTGCGCTACCTGGACCCGCACAACTCCGCCGCTCTGGTCGACAAAGACAACGAGGCCTACTGGATGGGCCCGCGGCGCGACGGCGACTGCGGCGGTGTCGACCTGTACGTGGGTGGCGTCGAGCACGCGGTGCTGCACCTGCTGTACGCGCGGTTCTGGCACAAGGTGCTGTACGACCTGGGCCACGTCTCGTCGTTCGAGCCGTTCCGCAAGTTGTTCAACCAGGGCTACATCCAGGCCTACGCCTACCGCGACACCCGCGGCGTCATCGTGCCGGCCGAGGAGGTGACCGAGCGTGAGGGCAAGTACGTCTTCGACGGCGTGGAGGTCATCCGCGAGTACGGCAAGATGGGCAAGTCGCTGAAGAACGTCGTCACCCCCGACGAGATGTGCGAGCAGTACGGGGCCGACACGTTCCGGGTGTACGAGATGGCGATGGGCCCGCTGGACGTCTCCCGCCCGTGGGAGACGCGCGCGGTCATCGGGTCGCAGCGCTTCCTGCAGCGCGTGTGGCGCCTGGTGGTCGACGAGGAGTCGGGCGCGGTGCGGGTCGGTGACGAGCCGCTGGAGCCGGCCGTCCGCAAGCACCTGCACCGCACCATCGCCGGAGTCACCGAAGACCTGGACGAGCTGCGCTTCAACACGGCCATCGCCAAGCTGATCGAACTGACCAACACGCTGACCCCGCTGCCCACCGTCTCCCGCGAGGCGATCGAGCCGCTGGTGCTGATGCTGTCGCCGTTCGCCCCGCACCTGGCCGAGGAGCTGTGGGCCAAGCTGGGTCACGAGGGCACGCTGGCCTACTCGCCGTTCCCGGTGGCCGACCCGGAGCAGTTGAAAGCCGAGTCGATCACCTACCCGGTGCAGGTCAACGGCAAGGTCAAGGCGCGCGTCGAAGTGTCCCCGACGGCTGCCGAGTCCGAGGTGCGCGAGGCGGCCCTGGCCGCGGTGGCGGAGGCCCTGGCCGGCCGCGACCCCAAGAAGGTCATCGTCGTGAGTGGGCGGCTGGTGAGCGTCGTCGTCTAGTTCGTCTTCAAAATGCAAACCCGTCGTGCTGTTGCGGCGGGTTTTTGCTTGGGCTTTTTTTTCGTACGGGCTAATGGCGCACAGTTCGGCCGGAGCACGGCCGAGCACCCCGCCGGCGCGCCCAAATTGTCTGGAGCGCAACTGAGGGCTCTGTCGCCGCGCCAATTCAGCCGGAGCTCAACCGACCGCCATGGCAGCGTGACGGTTCGGCCGGAGTGCGGCCGAGCGCCCTGCCGCTGCGCCAATTCGGTCGGAGTGCGGCCGAGTGGTCTGAGGAAGGGGCGTTTCACGCGGAATGGCGTCGAGCGGCCTGACGGGGGACAATTCGGGCAGAGCGCGGCTGGGCTGTCTGGCGGCGTGACTGGTTTGCTGGAGCGTTGTGTGCTGGGCAAGCAAAAACCCGCCGTGATCAACGCGGCGGGTCTGCTCGGGGCGGGTCAGGCGGCGGCTGCTGTCGCTGCTGCGGCTTTCTTGGCGGAGCGCTTCCACCAGATGACGATCGAGGTGGTCAGCGTGAAACCGATCAGGGCCGGTGCCAGCGAGAACGGGCTCATCTCGCCCGGTCGCACCACCGCGGCGCCGATGACGGCGTAGGACACGGCCGACGGGATCGAGGCCAGTGTGGTGCCGAGCAGGTAGCGCTTGCGGCAGACGCTGGTGGTGCCGTAGGCGTAGCCGACCAGGCCGAACGGGGCCAGCGGAAGGAACCGGACCAGCAGCACCGCCGAGAGGCCGCGGCGGTTGAGCCAGCCGTCGAGGCGCTCGAGCTTGCCACCCGTGCGGGCCGCGAGCGCGCCCCGGCCGACCCAGCGGCCGGCGTAGTAGGTGGCGGCGGCGGCGATCACCGCGGCGGCCAGCGCGGTCGCCGCGCCCGTGGCCGCGCCCAGCACCGCGCCACAGGCCAGCGTGATGGCCGTGCGGGGGACCAGGACCGACAGGAGCAGGCCACCGACGACGGCCATGACGACCGCGGCAGCCGGACCGAGCCGGGCGAACTGGTCGGCGATGTCCTGAAGCGGCAGGACCACGGCCGCGGTGCCCACACCGGCCAGAACCAGGCCGAGCACCCCGAACCGGACAAGCCGGCGTTTCCAGGTCATCGGCGACGGCTGTGTCTGCGAAGGCTGAACCTGAGGGTCCGTCGCGAGGTTTGCGCCCCGCGGGGCGATCAGGATGTCAGTCATGCAGTCTTACCGCCCTGTGCTAGTCGGTCAGGTGCTGGTCGGTCAGGTGCTGGTCGGTCAGGTGCTGGTCGTCAGGCGCCCGCTGCGGCGAGCCGCTCGGCTCGCAGTCTCTCGGGCCAGGTGTCGTCGACCGGGGCAAGACTATCCGCGCCGATCGCCCAACGCAGTAGCAGATCGGCTATAGCTGGGTTGCGAGCGAGCGCGGGGCCGTGGCTGTACGTCCCCAGGACCTTTCCATGCCATGCTCCCTCGGTCTGCCCGTCATTGCCGATGCCGGCCGTCACCCGGGCCAGCGGCGCGACGCCCGGGCCCAGGTGGGTGCGCCCGCCGTGATTCTCGAAACCGCTCAGCGGGGGCAGGCCCAGCCGCGGGTCGATGTCGCCGCGGATCTCACCGACCGCGCGGGTCTCGCCACGGTCGGAGGAGAGGTCCAGAAGGCCGAGCCCGGGGCATTTGGTGCCCTTGGCGAAGAACGAGTGACCGAACAACTGGTAACCCGCGCAGACCGCCAGGACAGCGGCGCCCTGGTTGACCGCGCGGTGCAGACCGCCGTCGTTGATCAGCCGCTGCGCGGCGAGCGCCTGCGGACCGTCCTCGCCGCCGCCGATCAGATAGATGTCGGCGGTCGAGGGCATCGGCTGGTCGGAGCGCACCGAATAGGTCTCGACCGGGATGCCCCGCATGGCCGCGCGCCGGCCCAGGATCAGCAGGTTGCCCCGGTCGCCGTAGGTGGAGAGCAGGTCCGGATAGATCCAGACGATGCGTAGCGTGCTGTCACTCATGGTTCCTCGGTTCTCCGTCGCGGGAACGATCAGTTGACACGGTCGAGCTCCGCTCGGATGTCCTGGAATGCCGTGTAGTTGGCGATCACCTCGAGGCGGCCCGGCGGCACCGACCGGATGGCCTCCTCGAAACTCAACACGTGCCGGAACGGGATTCCGTTCACTTCGAGGCGGACCGCGAGGTCGTACGCCCGATCGCCGGTGATCAGCACCGGCCGGTTGTGCAGCGGCGAGAAGTCGACGTCGTAGAGCCATGACGTGTCGAAACCGTCGGGGTCGCGGGCGTTGATGGAGAGCAGCGTGGGCGACTGCTCGGCCATGTCGAACGCCTCCAGCCAGCTCGCCGGGTTCTTGGCCAGGAGCAGACGGATGTTGCGGCCGTCCCGGTCGACCTGGGCGTAGCGGCCGGCGATCGAGGCGACCGTGGACAGCCGGGGGAGGGCCTCGATCGCGCGTACCCCGAACTCGGCCGCCACGGCCAGCGCGGTCGCCGCGTTGCCGATGTTGACCGTGCCGGGCAGCTGCAGCTTGACCAGGTGCCAGTCGCCGCGCGGGTCGATCACACCGTCGTCCTCGACCCGCCACTGCGCCTGCGGCCGGCGCAGCGGGCAGCCGGTGCACCACCAGTCGCCGTTGGCCCGCTCGATCGGGTCGCCGCTCTCGGGGCACACGAAGGAGTCGTCGTGCCAGCGCTGCCCGGCGCTGAACCAGGTGATGTGGGAGGCACCCCGGGCGGCCCAGACCACCATCGGGTCGTCGGCGTTGGCCACCACGGCCACGTCGGGGTGACCGGCCAGCGCGGTGCGCCACATCTGGGCCATCATCGCGACCTCTTTGGCCCGGTCGAGCTGGTCGCGCGAGAGGTTGAGCAGCGCCACCACCCGGGGCTGGGTCTCGTCGATCACCCGGGCCAGGTAGTGCTCGTCGACCTCGAGCACCGCGAACGGGGTGGCCCCCGCCTTGGCCAGCGCCGAGGTGTGGCCGGTGGGCATGTTGGCGCCGAAGGAGTTGGTGGCCACCGGGCCCAGCACGCCGAGCGCGGCGGCGGCCAGCCGGGTGGTCGTGGTCTTGCCGTTGGTGCCGGACACCAGCGCGATCGCCCGGCCGGAGGCCAGGTGGCTCAGCAGCTCCGGGTCGATCTTGAGACCGATCCAGCCGCCGATGACCGAGCCGTCGCCGCGTCCCGCTGCCCGGGAGAGGGCGGCCGCGGTCTTCGACACCGAGGTCGCGACCTTTGCTCTCAGGGGCATTTTCCCGTCCGTCACGGCGACGAGGGTACCGGAACCGGACGTTACGTCGAGTTGCCGAGAGTCCGATTTCAGCGTCCCGGGCCGACGGCTCCGGTGAGGCATCGAGATCAGCCGTTCGGCGGAACCCATTTCGGCCGGTGAGAAAGGTTTAAACAGCGGAAGAGTGAATATCGGAGTCCCCTCACCCGATTGGTGGTGAAGAATTTTGTGTTGTGTTTCACCCGTAACTCTCGACGCTACGTAGCTCACCTATTACGAGTCGTAATGGCATTTGTTTGCGCTCGATAACAAATCGGACAGCGACCCTCATGCCAAACACGCAGAGTCACGGGATCGCTCCCAGCAGGCGGCCGGGATTTCGGGTAGCAAGGTCTGGCCGGCAGCGCCCGCTGCCCGACTCGCGACGACCTGGTTCACGCCGAGCCCTGCCCCGGGCCGGTCGACGCGACCACCCGAGCACCACGTACGACCAAGACAGGCAAACGGGGGCAGGGACGGGGGACCCAATTGTGGTCCTCTCCGCGTCACCCGCTCCGGTGGCGACCACGGAGAAGACCTTGGGGTGAAGTCGCCACCCGGCGACCGGGCAAGCCTTCCCGCCCGAACCCGACAGCTAACCTCGCAGGCGTGCCGGAGGGATATCTCTACCGTGCACGAGCACAGTTCGAGCCGTGGACGCCGCACGCGCGGCGCCGGCACCATCGCACTGTCACTGGGTCTCTGCCTCTGCGCCGGCCAGCTGATCGGCAGCTCGCCCGCGAGTGCTGCCACCGCCACCCCCATCACGGCGGTGTCGGCTTCGGCGGCGGCAAAGGTCAGGCCCGTGGTCAAGACCACGTACTCGACTCGCAAGATCAAGTCGGGCGCGAAGGTCAAGGTGACCGCCAAGTACATCAACCCTGCCAACGGCAAGGTGGTCACGTCCGGCACGGTGCGCCTGCAGGCGTTCCGCAAGGGCAAGTGGGTCAACCAGACGTCGAAGAAGCTCGGCAGCAGTGGCTCGGTGGCGCTCTCCATGGCCCCGAAGACCAGTGGCTATCTCCGGGCCGTCTACGCCGGTTCCTCGAAGTTCTCCTCGTTGGCGGGCGGCAAGACGTACATCAGCGTCGTGCCCAACGGCAACAAGATCATCAACGAGGCGAAGAAGCACGTCGGGTCGCTCTACAAGTTCGGTGCGGCCGGCCCCTCGCGCTTCGACTGCTCCGGCTACACGATGTACGTCTACCGGAAGACCATCGGTAAGAAGCTGCCACACAAGGCCAACTCGCAGCAGAACTACGGCAAGTCGGTCGCCAAGGGCAACAAGCAGATCGGCGACCTGATCGTCTTCCGCAACGGCTCGTACGGGTACCACGCCGGGATCTACGCCGGCAGCGGCTACATGTACGACTCGCCGCACACGGGCGCGCGCGTCTCCAAGCGCAAGATGATCGGCAGCAACTACGTGGTCCGCCGCCTGGCCTAGCCAAGCACGGACCAGGACTCAGCGGGGCGCGACCGGTTCGGTCGCGCCCTTCTGTCTCCGCCCACCGACTCGCGAAGGGCTCGACCGACACCACCGGTCGAGCCCTTCGCCGTACCCACGGCGATCGCAACCTCTCCACACCGCCCCACGTCTTCTCGTGGCCTTGGCCGCGCCCGCCGTCTTGCGGCGCGTGCCCGGCGTCGTCTCGGGCCGGACGACGCGTTCCCGCGCGTGCCCGACGCCCTGCGCGGCCTCGTCCGGCGACTTGGCCGCCCATCTGCCGTCCTCCCCGGCCCACTCCCCGGCGCGCTCCACCATCCGCTCCGCGGCCCTCCACTTTCCTCCCCGGAGGGGGTTGACAGTGATCTCGGCCGGGAGTTTTGGGCGTGTTCGTGACGATTCTAGACTGCGGACTTGGAGGATGTCGGAAACCGGACGGGGTTGATCATGGTTTGCCGCTCCACCTTCCCCCCACCTCGCTGAGCTGGGAATTCGTGCGCGAGCAACCTTCGCGACCCCGCCCATTCCGCTTGCGAGTGGAGGGAAGTGGAGTAGAGTGGAGCGCAGTGGCAGGGCCGATGGAGAACCTCACCTGAGGGGCCTGCCGGCCCGAGTTGACAGGCGGACCGCGAACCGCCCGGGGGCAGGGGGTGGCGCCGATGTTTCTCGGCACGCACACCCCACGCCTCGATGACAAGGGTCGGCTGATCCTTCCGGCGAAGTTCCGTGATGAGCTGGCGGGAGGTGTCGTGATCACCAAGGGGCAGGAACGCTGCTTGTACGTGTTCCCGATGCCGGAGTTCCAGCGCATCGCCGGCCAGCTGCGGGAGGCGCCGGTCACCAACAAGGCGGCCCGGGCCTACGGCCGGGTCTTCTTCGCCAGCGCGCACGACGAGATCCCCGACAAGCAGGGGCGGGTCACCATCCCCGTCCATCTGCGGGGTTATGCGGGTCTCGACCGTGAGCTCGTGGTGATCGGGGCGAGCACCCGCGTGGAGATCTGGGACAAGCAGTCCTGGGAGGACTACCTCGCGGCGAGCGAGGACGAGTTCGCCGACATCGAAGAGGGGGTGCTGCCCGGCGGACTGTGAGGCGTGGCACTCGGCCGGTCCGCGATGGCCCGGACGTCACCCTCTCCGTACTGCGAGATCTCCAGCCGCTCCCGCACCTGGCGCCTCTTCCCCGGCGCCAGGCGCGTGTCCGGCCAAGGGCGCGCCCGGTGGCAACGGGCACGAGCGGATGGGGATCTGGCGGTACGGACGGGCGCCCGGGAAACCGCGTCCGGTGACGGACGCGGCGGTGTGACTGAACAGCCGGCAGGTCGGTGCCGGTGCGGGGCGCGCGTGACAGCGAGTGGGGGTCGACATGGGGGAGCTTCGCGGCACGCACGTGCCGGTGCTGCTCGAGCGCTGCCTCGAGCTGCTCACCCCGGCCCTCCAGTTGCCGGGCGCCGTGCACGTCGATTTCACGCTGGGTCTGGGCGGTCACGCCGAGGCTGTCCTCGAGCGGTTCCCCGAGGTCGTCCTGGTCGGACTCGACCGCGACACTGAGGCTCTGGCCCACTCGCGGCAGCGCCTGGCCAAGTTCGCCGGCCGCACGCACCTGGTGCACGCGGTCTACGACGAGCTGCCGCGGGTGCTCGACGAGCTGGATCTGTCCACATTCCACAGCGGGTTGTTCGACCTCGGCGTGTCCTCGTTGCAGCTCGACGAGGCGGACCGCGGTTTCGCGTACGCCCAGGACGCCCCGCTCGACATGCGGATGGACCAGACGTCGGGCATCACCGCCGAGCAGGTCGTGAACGAGTACGAGCCGGGCGCGCTGGTGCGCATCCTGCGGGTGTACGGCGAGGAGAAGTTCGCGCCCCGGGTCGTGTCGTCGATCGTGCGCGAGCGGCAGAAGGCGCGGATCACCTCGACGTCGCGGCTGGCCGACCTGGTCAAGGAGTCCATTCCGGCCGCCGCGCGACGAACGGGTGGAAATCCCGCCAAAAGAACGTTTCAAGCGTTACGTATTGAGGTAAATGGCGAACTCGCCGCACTCGAGGCTGCCCTGCCGGCAGCTTTGGACGCGTTGGCGCCGAAAGGGCGCCTTGTGGTGATGAGCTACCAATCGTTGGAGGACCGGATCGTCAAGCGCGCCCTCACCGCGAGGACGCGCAGCACCGGGCCGATCGACCTGCCGGTCGAGCTGCCCGGTACCGGTCCGACCCTGCGATTGCTGACCAGGGGGTCGGAACCGCCCAGCGAGCAGGAGGTCGCGGACAACCCGCGAGCGGCCTCGGTGAAGCTGCGCGCGGTCGAGAGCCTTGATCCGCACGACGCAACACCCGGGGCCGCCCGCGAACGGCCCCGACTGTCTACAACGCACGGGGGACAAGGGCGGTTACGCCCGGGGGAACGGGAAGAGGGGGAGGGAAAAGCATGAGCGAGCGCACCCAGGCGCCGCGGTCGGGGGGCCGGACCGCGGAGCCACAGCGTCCGGTTACCGGGCGCCGTGACACGACGGGCACGAGCCGCGACGCGGACGCTCCGGGAAGTGCCGGCCGGGGGGCGCGGCGCTTCGCCGGTGGCGAGGAGGACGGCGGGCCGCGCCGTTCCGACACGCGCCGGTCAGGGATGCGGAGCGGGGAGGACGGCCGTCGGACCGCCCGCGACGCCGGCCCGGACCGGAGCGAGGCGCGTGCGGCGCGTTCGCGCACCGAGGGCGTACGGGGCCGGGCGCGCGACCAGGAAAGCCCGCGCGCCGGCACCCGGGACACAGCAGGCGTGCGAGCCAAGGCACGCGACACCGAAGGCGTACGGGCGAAGGCGCGCGACACCGAGAGCGGGCGTGTCAAGGCGCGGGACACCGACGGCGTACGGGCGAAGACCCGGGACACCGGAGGCGTGCGGGCCAAGGCGCGGGACACCGACGGTGTGCGGGCCAAGGCGCGGGACACCGACGGTGTGCGGGTCACGGCGCGGGACGCTGGGGGTGTGCGGGCCAAGGCGCGGGATGCCAAGGCGGGTGTGCTCGCGGGGCGGGGCCGGATCGGGGGCGGCCGGAAGGTCGAGGCGCCGGTCGACGGGGCCACCGCACTGCAGATCGAGGTCACGGCCGAGCCGCTGCGGGTGACCGGTCCGGCGGCCGGTCCGCGGCTGCGGGTCGCTCCGCCGCCGCCGATCCACGGTGGACCGCGGGCGCCGTTCGTGGCCACGGTGATCGGCGTGGTGATCGTCGGGGTGCTGGGCATCCTGCTGATCAACACGAAGACCAACGAGAACTCGTTCCGCATCGACGACCTCAAGAAGCAGAACACCGCCCTGGAGAACCAGCGGCAGGATCTGGACAACCAGGTCGTCGAGGCCTCGAGCATCGGCAACCTGGACGCCGCGGCCCGCCGCCTCGGCCTGGTCAAGGCGAACAACGTCGCGCAGATCCGGCTCCCGGACGGAAAGATCATCAACTTCGGGGTGCCGGCCACGGGTAAGCGTTCACCGACCGCGCAGGAGGCGATCGGCGACACTCCGCTCATCGACAAGGGGGCGGAGAACGTGACGCCCGCCGACGGCGCTGGGCGGTAAAGCCTGATGCCGCCTCGATCCGACGACACTCCACCGCGCCGGGGCGCTCAGCCCCGGCGCGGCACGTCTCGTGACCTCCCGGCCGAGGACGACACGACGGCGGACAAGCAGAGCCGCGGCCGCGGGTTCGGCGGCATCGGCGACGCGCGGGCCTACACTCCGCGCGGGCGCACCGTGGCCGAGCGCGACCAGCGCACCCGTTCGCCGCGGGCCGGCCGCACCGCCGACCCGTTCCGCCCCGCGCTGCAGGTGCTCGACGGCGGTCAGCCGCCGCGCGGCCGCCGGACCGTCGATCGTGACACCCCGGCCGAGCCGGCCAGGAAGGCCGAGCCGGCCAGGAAGACTGAGCCGGCTGGGAGGACTGAGCCGGCCCGGAGGGCTGACCCGGCCCGGAGGGCTGAGCCGGCCAGAAGGACGGAGAAGCCGGAGAGGACCGAGAAGAGGCAGCCCCCGCGCAGCCGCCGGCCCGAGCCCGACTTCGACGACGAGGACGACTTCGAGACGGCCCGGCCCGCCCGCCGTGGCGGGCGCATCGTCGCCGACCGGGGGCGCGTCCGGACGACCGCGACCAAGTCGGCCCGGCCGGGCCGGGTCACGGCCTCCCCGCGTACGGCCGGGAAAGCCGGACCACGACGGACCGTGACCGGACCCCGGGTCGACCGGGCCGTGCGCGCGGTCGCGGCCGAGCCGCCGAGGCTGGCCAACAGCACCCGGCGCCTGCGGATCGGGGCCGTCCTCGCGCTGTCGCTGTTCGCCATGATCGGCGTCCGGCTGGTGATCCTGCAGGTGGCCTCGTCGCAGGCCGACGCCGACCGGCTGATGGAACTGCGCGAGAGCCGGCTGGCCGAGGTGCGGTTGCCGGCCCCGCGCGGCAGCATCCTCGACCGGGACGGCACCGTGCTGGCCCACAGTGTGGAGGCCCGCTTCGTCGGTGCGGACCCCGAGCTGGTCAAGGATCCGGTGCACACCGCGTCGATCCTGTCACCGGTCATCGGTGTGCCGCAGTCCAAGCTGGTCCCGCTGATGACGCCGCACAAGCGGCCCGGTGGCGGCGAGTCGCGGTTCGAGTTCCTCGCCCAGGGTGTGGACATCTCGACCGGTGACCGGATCCTGGCGATGGAGCTGCCCGGCATCGTGGTCAAGGAGGACGAGCGGCGCGACGTGCCGAACGCCGACCTCGCGGCCAACCTGATCGGCTTCACCGGTGCCGACAACTCCGGCCTGGAAGGACTCGAGGCCCGCTACGACTCGCTGCTGCGGGGCGCCGACGGCGAGCGGGTCTTCGAGATCGGCAAGGGCGACCTCAACAAGCCGATCCCCAGCGGGTACGAGAAGCTCACCGAGCCCCAGCCGGGCACCTCGCTGCGGCTCACCGTGGACAGCGAGCTGCAGTATGAGGTGCAGCGCATCCTGGCCGAGCAGATGAAGGAAGTGAAGGCCACGATCGCCGGCGCCGTCGTGCTCGACGTGAAGACCGGCGAGGTGCTGGCCCAGGCGAGCTACCCGGCCTACAACGCGGCCAAGCCGGGCGACTTCTCGCCGACCGAGCGCGAGGACGTGCCGAGCAGCATCGTGGCCGACCCCGGCTCGATCCACAAGGCCTTCATCTTCGGCGCGGCGCTGCAGGAGGGGCTGATCAAGCCCGACTCGACGCTGACCATCGGACCGGCCCTGGAGCGCGGCGGTTACCGCTTCCAGGACGGGCACATGCAGCCCAAGGGCACCAAGATGACGATGCCCGGGCTGTTGGCGTACTCGTCCAACGTGGGCACCATCCTGATCGCCGACATGCTCGGCAAGCAGCGGGTCTACGACTACCAGCAGAAGTTCGGGCTGGGCAAGGCCACCAATGAAGGCATGCCCGGCGAGGCGGACGGCAAGCTGCTCACGCCGGACGAGTGGAGCGGATCGGCGTCGGGCTCGGTGCCGATCGGCATGAGTGTGGACGCCACGCTGGTGCAGATGGCGGCCGGCTACGCGGCGATCGCCAACGACGGCGAGTACATCCAGCCCCACCTGATCAAGTCGATGATCTCGGGCCGGGGCGGCAAGGTCACCGAGGCGGCCGAGCCGGAGCGGCACCGCGTGCTCGATCCCGGTCCGGCGGCGCAGCTGCGCACCTGGATGGAGGCGGTGGTCGACAACAAGGGGGCCACCGGCCGGCAGGCGGCGGTTCCCGGCTATCGGGTGGCCGGCAAGACCGGCACCGGCAAGCGGCTCATCGACGGGCAGTACACGAGCGCCAACTACGGCTCGTTCATCGGCATGGCCCCGGCCGAGAACCCGCGGTACGTGATCGCGGTGTCGGCCGACGTGCCCAAGGGCACCGGTGGCGACGTGGCGGCCCCGGCGTTCGCCGAGATGATGTCGTACGCGCTGCTGCACTACCGGGTGCCGCCGTCCAGCACGCCGGCGCCCAAGTTCAAGATCCACCCGTGAGGTACGTGGCGTTTTCCGTGCGGCGCCGGGCACGGGGTAGGGTCTGACGCCGTGCCCGGCATTCCCCGTCCCGACTCCGTCGCTCCCTATCGGCTGGCCCGGCTGGCCGCTCTGTTGCCGGCCACGCTGACCGGCGTCGATGCCGAGGTCAGCGGCGTGACACACGACAGCCGGGCGGTCCGCCCCGGCGATCTCTACGCCGCTCTGCCCGGGGCCAACCGGCACGGCGCCGAGTTCATCAGCGACGTGGCCGCGGCCGGTGCGGCCGCGGTGCTGACCGACGCGACCGGCCATGCCGCCGCGGTCGCGGCCGGGCTGCCCGTCCTGGTCGCCGAGGACCCGCGAGCGGTGCTGGGGACGGCCGCGGCGGCCGTCTACGGCGACCCGTCCGGCCGGCTGACCATGATCGGTATCACCGGCACGGCCGGCAAGACCTCGACGGCCTATCTGGTCGAGTCGGGCCTGCGGGCGGCCGGCGTGGTCACCGGGCTGATCGGCACGGTCGAGACCCGCATCGGCGATCTGGTCGTCGACAGCGTGCGCACCACCCCCGAGGCCACCGACGTGCACGCCATCCTCGCCGCCGGCCTCGAGCGCGGGGTCGGCGCGGTGGTGATGGAGGTGTCCAGCCACGCCCTGTCCATCGGCCGGGTCAACGGCATCGGCTTCACGGTCGGCGGCTACACCAACTTCGGCCTCGACCACCTCGACTTCCACACGGACGCCGACGACTACTTCGCGGCCAAGGCCAAGCTGTTCGACGGGCGCTGCCGGTTCGAGGTGCTCAACCTCGACGACCCGGCGCTGCGACCGCTGTTCAAGCCGTCCACCATCAGCTATTCGGCGACCGGTGACCCGGCCGCGACCTGGTGGGCCTCCGACGTCCGCCCGGCCGAGTTCGGCCAGCGGTTCGTCGCGCACGGCCCCGGTGTCGAGGTCGAGGCGGGCGTGGCCCTGCCCGGCCGGCACAACGTGGCCAACGCCCTGCTCGCCCTGGCCGCCCTGGTCGCGGCCGGGGTCGGGGCGCAGGTGGCAGCCGACGGCATCGCCGCCTGCCCGGGCGTGCCGGGCCGGCTCGAGCGGGTGACCGCACCGGGCGAGGTGCTCGGCGTGGTCGACTACGCGCACAAGACCGACGCGATCGTGGCCGCCCTGGCCGCGCTGCGCGAGCTGGCCACCAGCCGCGGCGGCCGGCTGATCGCCCTGCTCGGCGCGGGCGGCGACCGCGACAAGGACAAGCGCCCGCTGATGGGCGCGGCCGCCGCCCGCGGAGCCGACCTGGTGATCGTCACGGACGACAATCCGCGGACCGAGGACCCGGCCGAGGTGCGGGCCGCGGTGCGGGCCGGTGCGGAGCAGTCCGGCGCTCCTGCGAAGATCATCGAAGTCCCCGGGCGACGGGCCGCGATCGATGAGGCGGTCCGGCTGGCCGGCGCCGGGGACGTGATCGCGTTGCTGGGCAAGGGACATGAGCGGGGCCAGGAGGTGAACGGGCAGATGTTGCCGTTCGACGACCGGATCGAGCTCGCCGAGGCGTTGACCGTCGCGGCCGGGGGCGCTCCGTGATCCGTCTGACGCTGGGGGAGATCGCGGAGATCACCGGCGGCCGCGTGGTCAACGCGGAACCGGAGCTCGCGGTCACCGGGGGAGTGGAGTACGACTCCCGCAGGATCGGCCCGGGTGGCCTGTTCGTCGCGTTCGAGGGCGAGAAGGTCGACGGCCACGAGTACGCGGACCGGGCCGCCGCCGCGGGCGCCGCGGCCGTGCTGAGCACGCGTGACACCGGGCAGCCGGGCGTCGTCGTCGAGGAACCGCTGGCCGCCCTGGCCGCGCTGGCCCAGTCCGTCGTCGCGCGGCTCGACGGGCTCACCGTGGTCGGGCTGACCGGATCGAACGGCAAGACCACGACCAAGGACTACATCGGGCAGTTGCTCGCGCGGCTCGGCCCGACCGTGGCGCCGGCCGGCTCGCTCAACAACGAGCTCGGTTTCCCCTACACGGTCCTGCGGTCGTCCGAGGAGACCCGTTTCCTGGTGCTCGAGATGGGCGCCCGGGGGATCGGTCACATCCGCTATCTCACCGGCATCGCCCGCCCGTCGATCGGCGCGGTGCTGAACATCGGCGCGGCCCACCTCGGCGAGTTCGGCTCGGTCGAGGGCACCGCCCAGGCCAAGGGCGAGCTGGTCGAGGCGCTCCCCGGCTCCGGCGTGGCGGTTCTGAACGCCGACGACCCGCTGGTCGCCGCGATGGCGTCGCGCACGCCGGCCACGGTGCTGCTGACCGGTGAGTCCGCCGCGGCCGGGGTCCGGGCGACCGGCGTCAGCATCGACCCGGCCGGGCGCGCGTCCTACACGCTGCACTTCGAGGGCCGGTCGGCGCCGGTCCGGCTGGCCGTCGCCGGGCGCCACCAGGTGGCCAACACCCTGGCCGCGGCCGGGGTGGCATTGTCGGCCGGGATGCCGTTCGAGGACGTGGCCGTCGCCCTGGGCGAGCTGGGCATCGTCTCGGTCCGGCGGATGGACGTCTTCACCCGGCCCGACGGCGCCGTGGTCATCGACGACACGTACAACGCCAACCCGTCCTCGATGGCGGCCGCGCTGCGCGCGCTGTCCTCGATGGCGGGCGGGCGCCGCACCACCGCCGTGCTCGGCTACATGGCCGAGCTGGGCGAGCACGAGCGATCCGGTCACGAGGAGGTCGGCCGGCTCGCGGCCGAGCTCGGCGTGGACCGGTTGATCGTGGTCAGCACCGAGGCCGCCCCCATCGCGGACGGCGCGCGCACGGTCGAGGGCTGGAAGGGCCGGGCCGAGGTCGTGCCCGATCAGGCCTCGGCCGTCCAGATCCTCGCCGGCGACCTGCACGGCGGCGACGTGGTGCTGGTCAAGGGTTCCCGGTACCGCACGTGGGACGTGGTGGACTCACTGCGCCCCGAGGAGGTTCGCCCGTGAGGGCAGTCATCGTCGCGGCCGCGGTCGCGTTCATCATCTCGCTGTTCGGCACGCCGATCGCCATCCGCGTGTTCACGGCGCTCAAGGCCGGCCAGCCGATCCGTACGGTCGGGCCGGCCAGTCACCAGGGCAAGAAGGGCACGCCCACGATGGGCGGGGTGGCCTTCATCATCGCGACGGTCGTCGCGTACGCGGCCGGGCACGTCGCCCTGACCACGCTGCCCGAGCGGCAGATCGCGCAGGAGTCGCCGACCATGACGGCGCTCGTCCTGCTCGGCCTGTTCGTCTTCTGCGGCGTGGTCGGCTTCCTCGACGACTTCCTCAAGGTGCGCCGCCGCAACTCCGACGGCCTGAGCGCCAAGGGCAAGCTGCTCGGCCAGCTGATCGTCGGCGGCGCGTTCGCGATCGTGGCGCTCTACGTGAAGAGCACCAACGGCGAGACGGTGGCCAGCGAGCGCATCTCGTTCATCCGCGACATCAGCTGGCTCGACGTCGGCAAGGTCGGCTCGGTGCTGGTCTTCGTCTTCGTCATCATGGCGATGTCGAACGGCGTGAACCTGACCGACGGCCTCGACGGCCTGGCCACCGGCGCGTCCATCCTGGTGCTGGGGGCGTACGCGCTGATCGGCTTCTGGCAGTACCGGCACTGGTGTGGTGACTCGGACTACGCCCGCGCCAACGACTACTGCTACCAGGTGCGAGATCCGCTGGAGATCGCGATGATCGCCGCCGCCGCGGCGGCCGCCTGTGTGGGTTTCCTGTGGTGGAACACGTCGCCGGCCCGGATCTTCATGGGTGACACCGGCGCGCTCGGGCTCGGCGGCCTGATCGGCGGCCTGGCCGTGGCCACCCGCACCACGCTGCTGTCGGTCATCATCGGCGGCCTGTTCGTCATCATCACGATGTCCGTGGTCATCCAGATCATCTCGTTCAAGACCACCGGCAAGCGGGTGTTCCGCATGTCCCCGCTGCAGCACCACTTCGAACTGGCCGGCTGGAGCGAAGTCAACATCGTCGTACGGTTCTGGATCGTGGCCGGCATCTGCGTGGCCATCGGTCTGGGACTGTTCTATTCAGACTTCCTGGCGGTCATGGGATAGATCTCTCTCGCGACACGCCAGGTTTGTGCCGTGGCCTGGCGTGTCGACGGGACGAAGATGAGTGAATGGTGGAAGACCGGGCTCAGCAGACAGCACCACGCCCGTCACTGAGCCGGCAGCTGCTGCCGGCGGTGCACGGAATGCTGGCGCGGCCGCTCTCCTCGTATTATCTGCTGCTCGCCAGCTCCGGCCTGCTGCTGCTGATCGGCCTCACCATGGTCTTCTCGGCGACCAGCGTGAAGGCGTACGCCGAGAACGGGAACGCCTTCAGCGCGATCGCCAACCAGGCCGTGTTCGCGCTGCTCGGCTTGGTCGCCTTCTGGGTGTGCCAGCGGCTGCCGGCGCGCACACTGCGCGATCTCGGCAAGTTCGTGCTCGGTGCGGCCATCGCGATGCTCTGCATCCTCGACCTGCTGGGCGCGCTCAACTCGGTCGGCCTGCTCAGCAAGCCGCGGATCGGCCCGGTCCACGCCGAGCTGCTCTGGCTCTACTTCGGCCCGATCGGTCTCCAGCCGGCCGAGTTCGCCAAGCTGGGCATGGTGCTGTGGGGCGCCGCCGTGATCGCCCGCAAGGGTCCCGCGCTGGGCCACTGGCGTGAGCTCTCCCGCCCGCTGTTCCCCGTCGTCGGCCTGCTGTTCGTGCTGGTCGGCTATAACGACCTGGGCAGCATGCTGGTGCTGCTGGCGCTCATCGTCGGCCTGTTGTGGGCGGCCGGCGTCCGGCTGCGGGTCTTCGCCGCGCTCGGCGTGCTCGGCCTGGCCGGCATCAGCCTGCTGATCGCGGCCGCGTCCGGCGGTGCCGGCTCGGGCCAGGCCGGCGAGGAGAACTACCGGCTCGCCCGGCTCACCAACTTCCTGCAGCCGATCGAGTCGTGCGACCTGGACGGGCCCTGCTATCAGCTGATCCAGGCCCGCTCGGCGATCTTCGAGGGTGGCTGGTTCGGGGTCGGGCTGGGCAAGGGCGCCCTCAAGTGGAACTGGCTGCCCCAGGCCGACAACGACTTCATCTACGCCGTGGTCGCCGAGGAGCTGGGCGTGGTCGGCTGCGCGTTGATCCTGGCGCTGTTCTCGGTGCTGGCCTACACCGGCTTCCGGATCGCCCGCCGCTCGCAGGACCCCTTCCGCCGGCTGGCCGCCGCCGCGATCACCACCTGGCTGGTCGCCCAGGCCGTGATCAACATCGGTGGCGTGACCGGCATGCTGCCCATCACCGGCCTCCCGCTGCCGTTCATCTCCGCAGGTGGCAGCGCGCTCGTGGTGACCATGGCGGCGGTCGGCATGCTGGCCTCGTTCGCCCGGGCCGAACCGCAGGCGTCACTCGCCCTGAACGCGCGTCCGCCCGCTCGGTGGGTACGGCTAGTCTGGGCCCCGCTGCCGCCGCTTCCCCCGTCGCGGCGGCCGGGTCCGGCTCCGGCTCGGAGCAGAACTGGTGCGGGGGCTGAGGGGAGACGGTGATGGGGATGCTGCGGTCGGTCGTGCTCGCCGGGGGAGGCACCGGCGGTCACATCTATCCGCTGCTGGCCTTCGCCGACGCGGTGAAAAGGCGCTTTCCCGAGGTGCGGATCACCGCGCTGGGCAGCCCCCAGGGCATGGAGAACGAGCTGATCCCGCCGACCGGCTACGACCTGCGGGTGATCCCCGCCTTCCAGCTGCCGCGGTCGATCAACCTGAACCTGATCCGCACGCCCGACCGGATGTGGAAGTCGTCGCACGCGGCCGGCAAGATCCTCGACGAGGTCCAGGCCGACGTGGTGGTCGGCTTCGGTGGCTACGTGTCGGTGCCGGCCTATCTGGCGGCGTGGCGGCGCGAGACGCCCATCGTCATCCACGAGGTCAACGTGCCGCCGGGTGTCGCCAACCGGATGGGCATGAAGTTCACCAAGAACGTCGCCGTCGGCTTCCCGCAGCAGCCGCAGCTGGCCGAGTCGCTCAAGGACGCCCGGGTGGTCGGCGTCCCGCTGCGCACGTCGCTCACCCGGCTCGACCGGGCCGCGCTGCGGCCGCAGGCGCTTCACCACTTCGGCCTGCGCCCCGACCTGCCGGTGCTCTTCGTGTCGGGTGGCTCGTCCGGCGCCCGGACGGTCAACCTGGCCGTGGCCGCGGCGGCCAAGCGCCTGACCCACGCCGGCATCCAGGTGCTGCACGTCCAGGGTGGCCGCAACGACCCGTTCGAGGTGCCGACCGACCTCCCGGTGCCGTACGTCGTGCTGCCCTATCTGTCGGACATGCAGCTCGGTTATGCCGCGGCCGACCTCATGCTCTGCCGCGGCGGCGCGATCACCGTGGCCGAGACCACCGCGCTCGGCGTGCCCGCGATCTATGTGCCCTACCCGTTCAGCAACCAGGAGCAGCGGCGCAACGCGCAGCCGGTGGTCGACGCGGGCGGCGGCATCCTGGTCGACAACGACGAGCTCACTCGCGAGTGGATCGAGCAGAACATCATCCCGCTCGCGCGGGACAGGCAGCGCCTCGGCGTGATGGGTCAGGCGGCCGCCCGGTACGGTCGTCGCGACGGTGACGAAGCACTGCTCGAGTTCGTTCTCGAAGCGGTGGCCGAGGCCCGATGAGCGTGCTGATCAAGGGAGTGGACGAGTGAACACGGCGGAGCTGCGGCCGGCCGGCGACCTGACCGCCGAGGACCTGGGCAACGTGCACCTGATCGGCATCGGCGGGGTCGGCATGGCCGGACTGGCCCGTCTGCTGCTCACCCGGGGCGTCCCGGTCTCGGGCAGTGAGCTGCGCGAGTGGCCGGCGCTGGCCGGGCTGCGCGCGCTGGGCGGCACGGTGCACATGTCCCACGTCGCCGAGAACCTCGACGGCGTCGACACGGTGGTCTATTCCACCGCCATCCCCTTCGACCACCTCGAGCTGGCCGAGGCGCGCCGGCGCGGGCTGCGCGTCCTGCACCGCTCCGAGGCGCTGGCCGCGGCGATGACCGGCCGCCAGGCGATCGCGGTGGCCGGCACGCACGGCAAGACCACCACGACCTCGATCATGACGGTGATCCTGCAGCACGCCGGGCAGGACCCGTCGTTCGTGATCGGCGGCGAGATCAGCGAGGCCGGCTCCAACGGCCACCACGGCACGGGCCCGCATTTCGTGGCCGAGGCCGACGAGAGCGACAAGTCGTTCCTGATCTACCGGCCGCACGTCGCGATCGTCACCAACATCGAGGGGGACCACCTCAACAACTGGGGCGACCTCGACGGGCTCAAGGCCGGCTTCCAGCAGTTCGCCGAGCTGACCGACCCCGAGGGCTTCGTGGTCACCTGCGCCGACGACCCCGGCACCCAGGGGCTGATCGAGGCGCTGCGCGCCCAGGGCAAGACCGTCTACACGTACGGCGAATCGCCCACCGCGACCCTGCGGATCAGCGACGTCGTGTCGACCGTCAGCGGTGTCCGCTACGAGGCCGAGCTCGACGGCAAGCCGCTGGGCGAGATGCACCTGGCTCTGCCGGGCAAGCACATGGGGCTCAACAGCGCCGCCGCCGTGCTGACCGCGCTGCGCCTGGGCCTGCCGCTCGACAAGATCGTCGAGGCGATGGCGGCGTTCCCCGGGGTGCGGCGCCGCTTCGAGCGCAAGGGCATCGCGGCCGGCGTGCGGGTCTACGACGAGTACGCGTACCACCCGACCTCGGTCGAGGCCGCGCTGCGGACGCTGCGCGAGGTGGCCGGCGACGGGCGGCTCCTGGTGGTCTTCCAGCCCTACCGCGTCTATCGCACCCGTGACCTGCAGGCCGAGCTGGCCCGCGGGCTGAGCCTGGCCGACCAGGTCATCTGCATGGAGGTCTTCGGGCCGGGCGAGGTGCGCCAGCCGGGTGAGGGCGGGGTGGCGCTGACCGCCGCCGTCGACCTGCCCGCCGACCGCAAGATCTTCGTCCCCGACTGGGAGGACGTGCCGGGCGAGGTCGTGCGGCGCAGCCGGCCGGGCGATGTCGTGGTCACCATGGGCGCGCCGCCGATCTCGCTGATGGGCGACGAGCTGCTGGCCGCGCTCGACGACGCGGATCGTCGTTAGGCCGGACATGAGCGGGGGGCGCAACTGGAGGCTGGTGCGGGCCGACACCGATGCGGTGCCGTCGTCCGCGCGGCGCTTCATGGCCCGCGCCCGCCAGCGCAAGATGCGTGCCGCACTGCCCTGGGCGATTGCCGCCGGCGTGCTGGTCGTGCTGGGCGGACTGACCTGGCTGGTCTACGGCACCTCGGTGCTGGGGGTGCGCCAGGTCGAGGTGGTCGGCGTCCAGATGCTCACGCCGGTGCAGGTCGAGCAGGCCGTCGCGGTGCCGGCCAGTGAGCCGCTGGCCCGGGTCGACCTCGGCGCGGTGCGCTCGCGGGTGCGTGAGCTGCCCCCGGTCGACCGGGTGGTGGTGCGCCGCAGCTGGCCGTCCACCCTGGTCGTCGAGATCGTCGAGCGCACGCCGGTGGCCGCCGTGCCGCAGAACGGGCAGTTCTCGGTGATCGATCGCGCCGGAGTCCCCTACCGCGTGGTCAAGGAGGCACCGCAGGGCCTGCCTCTGGTGCGGGTGGACTGGCCCGGGCCGTCCGATGTGAACACCAAGTCGGCGCTGACCGTGCTGGCGGCGCTGAGTGAGGATCTGCGCGAGCAGGTGCTGGCGGTGTCGGTCGCCACGCCCGCGCAGATCCGCCTCGAGCTGCGCAAGGACCGCACCGTGGTGTGGGGCGACGACACCCAGAGCGACACCAAGAGTCAGGTCGCGACCGCGCTGCTGAAGAAGGCCGGCAAGGAGATCGACGTCAGCGCCCCTTCGGTCGTCACAATCCGCTAACATTGTCACTAAGCGGACATTGGGGCCGAAACGCTCCAAGTTGGCCGAGGTTACGGCTCAGTCGGATTTTCGCCACCCAAGCGGGCGCCGACACGCCGTGCCGGGTCTTTGGTTGCGGTCCGAACTCCGCTTACGTTGCCACGAGAGGCTGAGTGGTTGACATAACCCTAAGCCTCTAGTAGAGGGTGAGGGTTTCCTCGCCCTCCCTTGTCCGGCAGCGGGTGTCGAAGGTGCGGTCTGGCCGGACCGCACGGGGCCCACAAGACATCCACAACCCTGGAAGGGAAGGCTGAGCCCATGACACCTCCCCACAACTACCTGGCGGTCATCAAGGTCGTCGGTATCGGTGGCGGCGGCGTGAACGCCGTGAACCGCATGATCGAGGTCGGGCTCAAGGGCGTCGAGTTCATCGCGATCAACACCGATGCGCAGGCGCTGCTGATGAGCGACGCCGACGTCAAGCTCGATGTCGGCCGTGAGCTGACCCGGGGCCTCGGCGCCGGCGCACAGCCCGAGGTCGGCAAGAACGCCGCCGAGGACCACCGCGACGAGATCGAAGAGGTGCTCAAGGGCGCCGACATGGTCTTCGTGACGTGCGGCGAGGGCGGCGGCACCGGCACCGGTGGCGCGCCCGTGGTCGCCAACATCGCCCGTAAGCTCGGCGCGCTCACCATCGGCGTGGTCACCCGGCCGTTCTCGTTCGAGGGCAAGCGTCGCCAGGTGCAGGCCGAGTCGGGCATCGACGAGCTGCGCAACCAGTGCGACACGCTCATCGTGATCCCGAACGACCGGCTGCTCGCGCTGGGCGACCGCGGGATCAGCATGATGGACGCGTTCCGTCAGGCCGACCAGGTGCTGCTCTCCGGCGTGCAGGGCATCACCGACCTGATCACCACGCCCGGTCTGATCAACCTCGACTTCGCCGACGTCAAGAGCGTGATGAGTGGCGCCGGCAGCGCCCTCATGGGCATCGGCAGCGCCCGGGGCGACAACCGCGCGGTCGAGGCGGCCGAGAAGGCGATCTCGAGCCCGCTGCTCGAGCAGAGCATGGACGGCGCCCGCGGCGTCCTGCTCTCCATCGCCGGCGGCTCCGACCTGGGTCTCTTCGAGATCAACGACGCGGCTCAGCTGGTCACCGACGCGGCCCACCCGGATGCGAACATCATCTTCGGCGCGGTCATCGACGACGCGCTGGGTGACGAGGTGCGGGTCACCGTGATCGCGGCGGGCTTCGACGGGGGCACGCCCTCGTACAAGCCGTCCGAGCCGGCCCGCAAGGTGATCCAGCAGCCGGCCGAGCGGGCCACCCCGCAGGCGCCGGCGACCACGGCCCCGGCCCCGGCCGCCGCCACGCCGCCGCCGGCCACCACGCCGACGCCGCGCCGGGTGCTCTTCGACGACGTCGACGTGCCCGACTTCCTGAAGAACGGTTCCTGAGGCAGTTGTGACCGACGCGGGACGGCGGTCGGATCTGGCCGCCGCCCTGCGTGAGGTGCACGGCCGGATCGAGCGCGCCTGTGCCGCGGCCGGCCGGCCCGCGGGCGAGGTCACCCTCGTCGCGGTGACCAAGACGTACCCGGCGAGCGACGTCGTGCTGCTCGCCGGGCTCGGCGTCACCGACGTCGGCGAGAACCGTGATCAGGAGGCGGCGCCCAAGGCGGCCGAGGCCGGCGCGGCCGGGGCGCGTCCGCGGTGGCACTTCATCGGTCAGTTGCAGCGCAACAAGGCGCGGTCGGTGGCCGGGTACGCGGATGTGGTCGAGTCGGTCGACTCGGTGCGGCTGGCCGAGGCGCTCGCCCGGGCCGCCGCCGAGCGGCCCGATCCCCTCGAGATCCTGATCCAGGTGAGCATCGACGGGGACCCGGCACGCGGCGGCGTGACCGGCGATGATCTCTGGCGGGTTTCCGACTCGGTGGCGGCCGCCGACACCCTGCGGCTCGGCGGGGTGATGGCCGTGGCGCCGGTCGACTGGGCTCCCGATCGCGCGTTCGAGCTGCTCAACGGCTTGTCGCAGCGATTGGTCGAGGCTCATCCGGGCGCCACGACCGTGTCGGCGGGCATGAGCGGGGATCTCGAAGCCGCCATCCGGCACGGCGCGACACACGTCCGGATCGGCACTTCTTTGCTCGGAATGCGAAACCCGCTGCGGTAGCCTTGCGGCGGGCAGCAAACTACATGGGTGTTGTTTACGCGACAACCGTATGCGGGCATGGTTCAAGATCATCCGCGACGGAGCTCGAGTCTACGGCGCGGCACGTCACGGGACGAGGGTCCGCATCGGACCTTGGGACCGTGCAAGGGGGGAATGCGGTACGCCGAGGGGGTGCGTTCCGCGCAGCGGACGAAGGTGGGGGCACATGGCTGGTCGGGGCAATGCTCGTCGGAGCTTTGCGCGGTGGCGTGATGGGGTGAAGGCATGAGCGCTCTTCGGAAGGCGGGCGTCTGGCTGGGCCTCGTCGAGGAGGACGACGACCGCGGATACGACAACGGATACGAAGAGGGCCCCTACCGTCCTCGGAACCGGTACTCGGGAAGCCGGTACTCCGACGACGAGTTCGCCGACGAGGAAGAGCTCGAGGACGAGCGTCCGGTGCCCCGCGCGCGCACGGAGCGCAGTCGCGGATCGGACCGTCTGTCATCGCACGCCGACGTGGACGACCACGATCGGGTGGAACGTTCCGAGCGTTCGGAGCGGGCCAGTGTCCGATCGATCACCCGGCCGTCCACAGCGAGTGACAACTCGTCCGCTCTGAGCTACTCCACGCGGGAGAATCTGGCCCTCGCGCCGCAGGCCGTGCACCAGCCCGAGCCCCGCCCGCGACCGGTCGAGGAGGAGCAGCGCTACCAGATCACGACGCTGCACCCGACGACCTATCGTGAGGCCCGCACGATCGGGGAGCACTTCCGCGACGGTGTTCCGGTCATCATCAATCTCACTGAGATGGATGAAGGGGACGCTCGCCGGCTGGTCGACTTCGCCGCCGGGCTGGCTTTCGGTCTTCGCGGTACGATCGAGCGCGTGACCAACCGGGTTTTCCTGCTCTCACCGGCGAATGTCCAGGTCACCGCAGAGGACAAAGCCAAGATCGCTGAGGGTGGGTTCTTCGGTCAGGCCTGAGGCGGGGGCCCGCGCGCCCGCCACCCAGATGGGGGATCCGCACGAGTGCTCTCGATCGTGTTCCAAATATTGTATTTAGTCGTTTACATCTTCTTCCTGGTCCTACTTGCCAGGTTCGTGCTGGGTGCGGTACTCCAGTACGGGCGTCGGTGGCAACCCGGTCGTGGGGCGTCGGCGGGACTCGAAACGGTGTGGAGCGTCACTGATCCGCCCCTCAAGGCGTTGAGGCGTGTGATCCCCCCGCTGCGCATTGGTAACGTGAGTTTGGACCTGGCTTCCATCGTGCTGCTGGTTATCCTGTTCGTGCTCATGAGGTTCGTGCTTCAAAGACTGATCCTGAACTTCAGCTAAACAGCAGCCCCAACCGCGGCCGCGACTGACCCGAGGAGTTTCGATGCCGCTGACCCCGGCCGACGTTCATAACGTCGCCTTCAAGAAGCCCCCGATCGGCAAGCGGGGGTATGACGAGGAGGAGGTCGACGCTTTCCTTGATGAGGTAGAGCGCGAGCTCGCCCGTCTGATCGAGGAGAACAACGAGCTGCGCGCCCAGGTGGAGCGCGGCGGTCGGGGTGGCGCACCAGCCGGCCCGAGCGCCGACCCGCGCCTCGCGGCCGAGCTCAACGAGGTCAAGGCTCAGCTTGACCGTGTGCAGCGTGACAAGGCGCAGGCCGAGCAGGCCGCGCGTCAGATGCAGGCCGAGCTCGAGCAGGTTCGTGCCCAGGGCCCGGTCGGCGGTGGCGCCGCTGGGTCCGGTGCCGACGGCGAGCAGCAGGCCCTGCGGGTGCTCATGATGGCCCAGCGCACGGCCGACGACCACGTCGCCGACGCCCGCCGCGAGGCCGACAAGCTTCTCTCCGACGCCCGTTCCAAGGCGGAGGAGGTCACCCGCGAGGCTCGCGCCAAGGCCGACGCCCTCGAGCGGGACGCGCGTCAGCGTCACCAGGAGGCCATGGGCGGTCTCGACGCCAAGCGCTCCGCGCTGCAGAAGCACATCGAGGAACTCAAGCAGTTCGAGCGGGAGTACCGCACCCGCTTGAAGGCTTACCTCGAGAGCCAGCTGCGTGATCTCGACGGCCGGGGCCAGGGGCTCGAGGCCGAGATGTCACGGGCCGACTCCGGGCGCGCCGTCGGTGGCAGCGGCGGTCTCGCCGCGGCCGGTCTCGCCGGTTCCTACGGCGGCCGCAACGCCATCGAATCCGGCCGCTGAGTCCGGATCCCCCCGGACCACAGCCCCTCCGGTACCTCGACGAGGATGAGCCATGATCGTTGCTAGTCTGCTGCTCATCCTCGTCGCGGTGACGCTGCTCGTGCTGGGCCTCACCGGCGGGTCGAGCGGCCTGCTCATCAGCTCCATCGTGGCCAGTCTGCTGGCCGCCGTGTTCCTGGTCGTCGGTGCTCGCCAGGCCGCCGCCGCGCGTCGTGGGTCACCCGTCGCGCCGCCGCCGCATCCCGACGACAACGCGGTCTTCGTGGCCGAGCCCGAATTCGCGGCCGCCGCCGACGAGGTCTCCCGCCGCCGCGCCGCGGACGATTTCGACGACGATCTCCGGGAGACGGTCCAGTTCGACCCGGCCGACGTCGCCGCGGCCAAGCCCTCGGCCGGCCCCGATTTCGCGACCGCCACGTCCTCGGCCGGTTCGGACTTCGCGACCGCCACGCCGTCGGCCGGCTCGGACTTCGCGACCAGCACGCCGTCGGCCGGCTCGGACTTCGCGACCGCCGCGCCCTCGGCCGGCTCGGACTTCGCGACCGCCGCGCCGTCGGCCGGCTCGGACTTCGCGACCGCCACGCTCCCGACCGATCCCGGTTTTGCCTCGGCGCAGTCCGGGCCCGTCTCCGACCTGGCCGATCAGGCCGGCGCCTCCGCCGGCGATTTGTCCGCAGATGAGCGGCCTGGAGCCGACGATCCGGATCGCGATCGCGCCTCGGCCACCATCAACGCGGCCCGCAGCGACACGCCGGACGACTCCTGGGACCGCGAGACCCCCGCTGCCCCGTCGGCCGCCGACGAGGATTTCGACGAGCCCGCCGCCGACGACCCCGACGACGAGCCGCTGCCGCAGGCGGTGCAGCCGGCCGACGCGGTCCGGCTGGCTCATCTGGACGCCGAGGTGCTGGTCGTCGACGGCCGCCCGCGCTATCACCTGGCCGAGTGCCCGAGCCTGGCCGGCCGCCTGACCGAGCCGATCCCGGTGCGGGAGGCCGTCGAGCTCGGCTTCAGCCCCTGCGGCCTGTGCCGCCCGGTCGACCACCTCGTGGGCGCCGCGGCCCGCCGCTGACCATCGGGCCGCCCCGGCATCGTTCCGCGGGCCGCCGCTGAGTTCCCGGGCGCCGGATCCGATCGGCAGGTCGCGCTGAGTTCCCGGGCGCCGGATCCGATCGGCAGGTCGCGGCCGGACACCGCCGCAGGCTGTCGCCGGACACCGCGGCCGGACACCGCCGCAGGCTGTCGCCGGACACCGCGGCCGGACACCGCCGCAGGCTGTCGCCGGACACCGCGGCCGGACACCGCCGCAGGCTGTCGCCGGACACCGCGGCCGGGCATCGTTCGGCGGGCCGACGCGCGCTGTTGGGCACCGGGCCCTGCCGGCGCCGGGCATCGATCGGCACAATGAGGCATGGTCAAGCGCCGCGTGCCTCCGCCTGACGAGAGTGTCCTGTCCGTGCCCGTGCGAGTGCGACCGGGCGCCGGGCGGGATCGGGTCGGCGGACGGTACGAGGGACCGCACGGCCCGGCGCTGATCGTCGCCGTGGGCGCGCCCGCCGTCGACGGCAAGGCGACCGAGGCGGTGCGCCGGGCGCTCGCCGGCGCGCTCGGCGTGCGGGCGGGCGATGTGGAGCTGCGGCTCGGCGCGACGAGCCGCGACAAGGTGTTCACCGTCGCCGCGCCCGGGTCCGGGGTCGCCGCGCGGCTGACCGCGTTGCGCGACGGTCCGGCATGAGACCACCGGCGTGACCGGCGGGCTGGACTACGCGCTGCTCATCGGTTCCGCGGTCCTGCTGGTGGCGGTGGCCGCGGTGCGCGTGTCGACCAAGGTCGGACTGCCCAGCCTGCTGGTCTATCTGGCCATCGGGATCCTCATCGGCGAGGCCGGGCTGGGCATCCGCTTCGACGACGCGGAGCTGACCCGCACGCTCGGCTTCTGCGCGCTCATCGTGATCATCGCCGAGGGCGGGCTGACCGCGCGGTGGAGCACGCTGCGGCCGATCCTGGGCCTGGCGAGCTCGCTGGCCACGCTCGGGGTCGCGGTCAGCATCGCGGTGGTCGGTCTCGCCGTACATCTGCTCCTGGACCTGCCCTGGCAGTTGGCCCTGCTCTATGGCGCGGTCCTGTCGTCGACCGACGCGGCCGCGGTCTTCGCCACGCTGCGGCGGCTGCGGTTGCCGCCGCGGCTGGTGGCCACGCTCGAGGCCGAGTCGGGTATGAACGACGCGCCCGTGGTGTTGCTGGTCGTGCTGCTCAGCGCGGATCTGGCCGAGATGCACCCGTGGTGGTACGAGCTGGCCATCGTCGTCTACGAGCTGGCGGCCGGCGCGGCGATCGGCTTCGCGGTCGGGGCGGCCGGTCGCTGGCTGCTGCGCAACGCCGCTCTGCCGTCGGCCGGCCTCTATCCGATCGCCGCGGTGGGTCTCACCGTCCTGGCGTACGCCGCGGGGGCGGTGGCCCACGCGTCCGGGTTCCTCGCCGTCTATGTGGCCGGTGTGGTGCTCGGCAACGGCCGCATCCCACACCGGCGGGCCATCCTCGGGTTCGCCGACGGTCTGGCCTGGGTCGCCCAGATCGGGTTGTTCGTGCTGCTCGGCCTGCTGGCCTCGCCCACCCGCCTGGACGAGGCGCTGGTGCCCGCGCTGGTGGCCGGGGTTGCGCTGGTGCTGCTGGCCCGTCCGCTGTCGGTGGTGATCTCGGCCGTGCTGGCCCGGCCCGTCCGCGGTCCGCGCCGGCCCGGCAACCGGGTGGGCTGGCGGGGAAGCGCGTTCCTGTCCTGGGCCGGTCTGCGGGGCGCCGTGCCGATCGTGCTGGCGACGATCCCGCTGTCGGCCGGGACGCCCGGGGCCGAGGGTCTGTTCGACGCGGTGTTCGTGCTGGTCATCATCTTCACGTTGCTCCAGGCCAGCACGCTCGGACCGGCCGCCCGGCTGCTGGGGGTGACGGCACCGGGGGAGGCGGCCGAGGTGCATGTCGAGACCGCCCCGCTGGAGCGCATGAACGCCGACCTGCTGCAGATGGACGTGGCCGAGGGGTCACGGCTGGCCGGCGTGCACATCGACGAGTTGCGGCTGCCCACCGGCGCCTCGGTCACGCTGGTCGTGCGGGACGGCGCGGGATTCGTACCCGGCCCCGACACCCGCCTGCGCACCGGCGACGCCCTGCTGATCGTGGCCACCGCCGCGGCCCGCGACCGGGCCGAGCGACGCCTGCGCGCGGTCAGCCGCCGGGGGCGGCTGGCCCGCTGGTTCGGCGAGGAGGGCGGCGAGGAACCCGCCGCTCGGTAGCGACGGGTATCCGACGGGATATTCGGGGAGATTTGCCGGGATTCGGGGGCATGATCCGGTACGGGCTGTTGTCGGTGCGGTATACGTTCCGTATCCTTGCCACCCACCGGAGTGCGCGGCTGCTCGTTCGGCCGCGCCGTTGTGGCAGGTGGGGGAAGATCTACGGCGTTGCCCGGCCGGGGGACGACGTTTCCGCCGCCGGGCGCCCGGCGATCGAGGCGTGAGCCGGCCGCCGGGGGAACCATCGGCGGAAGACAGAACGGGATCGCCGCGTGGGCGCGGCTGAGGGAGCGACGATGGCGAAGGCAACCGGCACCAGGTCGACCGCGGCGAGCGCCGACAAGAGCACCGGCAAGCGGACCCGCAGCGCCGCCGAGACCGAGACGATCCGGGTCGCTCTGGTCGAGCGGCGCGACGAGCTGCAGACCGAGTACGACGTGTCGATCACCGAGCTGACCGAGCTGCAGCGGGACCGCCTGGCCGACTCGGCCGGCGACGACCAGGCCGACACCGGCACCAAGACGCTCGAGCGTGAGCAGGAGATCACTCTGGCCAACAATCTGCTGGAGCGGATCACACAGGTGGAGCGCGCCATCGACCGGCTCAGCGAGGGCAACTACGGTTGGTGCGAGCGGTGCGGTAACGCCATCCCGGTCGAGCGACTGGCGGCGTTCCCGTCCGCGACTCTCTGTGTGCACTGCAAGCAGCTGGAGGAACGACGCTGAACGCCGACGAGGCACCGGGCGCGACCGCGGTGGACGAGCCGGAGCCGGGGCCCAAACCCCGGTTCAGCGGCCGTGCCGTGGCCGTGCTGGGTGCCACCGCCGTGGTCGCCGTGGCCCTCGACCAGTGGGTCAAGTGGCTCTCCACCGAAAACCTGGACGAGGGCAATCCGGTCCGCGTCCTCGGTGGCCTGATCTATCTGTCGCTGCTGCGCAACAGCGGGGCGGCCTTCAGCTTCGGTGAGGACCACACCTGGGTCTTCCCGGTGATCACCCTGGTCGTGATCGGCTGGATCGGCTACATGGCGACCAAGCTGCGCTCGCTGCCGTGGGCGCTGGCGCTGGGCCTGGTGCTCGGCGGCGCCCTGGGCAACCTGGGAGACCGGCTGTTCCGGGCCCCCGGCCCGTTCCACGGTCACGTGGTCGACATGATCAGCCTCTTCGGGCCGTACGCCGAGTATTTCGCCGTCTTCAACATCGCGGACAGCTGCCTCAGTGTGGGCGTCGTGCTCGCGGTGCTGCTCGAGCTCACCGGCCGGCAGCGGGACGGCAGCCGGATCTCCGTACGGAAGAAGAAGGATCAGAAGTGAGCTCGCAGCGTTCCCTGCCGGTGCCCGACGGGCTCGACGGCATGCGCCTCGACCAGGCCGTGTCGCGGCTGTTCGGGCTGTCCCGCACGGCCGCGGCGACGCTGGTCGAGTCGGGTGGCGCGCTGGTCGACGGCTTCCCGCGCCCCAAGTCCGACAAGGTCAGCGCGGGCGCCTGGCTCGAGGTCACGCTGCCCACGCCGGCGAGCGCGCCCGTCGTGGTGGCCGAGCCGGTGCACGGCCTGCAAGTGATCTACAGCGACGACGACATCGTGGTGATCGACAAGCCGGTCGGCGTGGCCGCGCACCCCAGCCCGGGCTGGACCGGCCCGACGGTCATCGGCGGCCTGGCCGCGATGGGGCAGAACGTCGCCACCAGCGGCGCCGCCGAGCGCCAGGGCGTGGTGCACCGGCTCGACGTCGGCACCACCGGCATCATGGTGGTGGCCAAGAGCGAGGTCGCCTACAGCGCACTCAAGCGGGCCTTCAAGGAGCGCGAGGTCGACAAGCGCTACCACGCCGTCGTGCAGGGCCACCTCGACCCGCTGCGCGGCACCATCGACGCGCCGATCGACCGGCACCCGACCGCCGACTACAAGTTCGCCGTGATGAACTCGGGCAAGCCGAGCGTCACCCACTACGACACGGTCGAGGCGTTCCGCTCGGCCAGCCTGGTCGACGTGAAGCTCGAGACCGGCCGCACCCACCAGATCCGGGTGCACTTCTCGGCGCTGCGGCACCCGTGCGTGGGCGACACGCAGTACGGGTCCGACCCGACGCTGGCCGCGCGACTCAAGCTCAACCGTCAATGGCTGCACGCCCGTGAGCTGTCCTTCCTGCATCCCCGCACGCTCGACGAGGTCCGCTTCGTCAGCGACTACCCCGACGACCTGAAGTACGCGCTGAGCGTGCTGCAGGACGCGAGCTGATCCTCGGACAGCGGTCACGGTGGGGCCGGCGGATCATCGAGTACGGGGGCACGCCTTGCGCGGCGCCCCCGCGACGCGCTTGGTGGCGGCGGTCGCCGTCGCCTCGGCCGGTGTGCTGCTGCTCGGCACCCTCTGGCTGAGCAGGCCCGAGACGGTGCCGGCCGGGGATCCGGGTGATGTCGTGCGGGTCGGCGTGGTGCAGGGCCAGACGGTGCCCGGCTATCTCGACGCGACCCGCGACGAGCTGGGTGCCCTGACCGACCCGTCGGCGCCCGCGGCCGGCGAGACCTGGGCCCTGGTCAGCCTGGAGGACTACGTGGCTGCCGGCGTGCTGCCCGACCTGCTGGCGGACACGGCGGTGGCCCAGGTGTACACCCGGGTGTCGCTGGCCGAGGGGCACACCCCGGTGGTCCGCATCCCGGTCTACCGGCTGCCGGCCGACGTGCTCTCGGGCATGCTCGACACGGCCCTGGAGCGCGATCGCGAGCACGCCGAATACGAGCAGCTGGCCCGCCGCCTCACCGGGGACGACGAGAATCAGGTGCGCGCCCGGCGGGCGTACCTGTCGGCTGCCCGCACGGCGTCGGCGGAGGCCTCGGCGTACCGCTCGGGGTGTTCCTGTGCCTTCGCGGCCGTGGTCCGGGCCGCGCCGGCCGCCCTGCGCGGCGTGGCCGACCGGCCGGGGGTCCGGGCGGTGGATCCGGCTCCGGAGGTGCGGCAGCTCGACCGTACGGAGTTCCGGCCGCCGCTGCCCGAGCAGAACGGCACAGTTCCCGCCGAACCGTCCCGCTCGCCCGCTGTGCCAACCGGGTCCGGGGGCATTGCCTCCCGCCCTCCGGCGCCGATAATGTCGTCGCCCGAGGCGTCTGTGACATCTGCCTCATCGACCGGCGCCGTCCGCACGACGCCGCCGTCCATCCCGGCGCCGCAGGAGCGTCCTGCCGTACCCTCTGCTTCGGACGTGACTCCTGCTCATGATGTGACGAGCCGCTCGGCAGCACCTTGAGCCGTGTCCGGGCGTTAGTTTTCTCGTCCGCCGGCGACGCCGGCGGCGGCGGGCCCGGCTCCAGCAAACGGGCAGTGGCCCGATCGGGGTTCGCTCCGTAGCCTGTCAGGGGCGAGGAGTCCGGGGCATGATCACCGGCAGACGAAGCAGTGCAGGGAGGACGTGCCGTGGACGGGACCGAGACCGGCTGGGGCCGGCCTGCGGAACCAGCCCCGCGATGGCGGGCGCTGCTCGACCGCGCCCGGCACGGTTCCCGGCAGGCCGAGGAGCAGCCCGAGCCGGAGCGTGAGGCGCCACCGGCGCCGCCCGGCCAGTCGCAGCAATATGGTCAGCCGTTGCCGACCCGCCGCCCGATCAACCCGCTGGAGACCCGCGGGCAGTACGGCGCGGGCCGCTACGAGCAGCGACCGGAGGCGCAGCCGCCACAGCCCGAGCCGCGCCCGATGCCGCAGCGGCCGGTCAATCCGCTCGACCCGCGCCGGCAGCGCCAGGCCGAGGCCCCGCCCCGGCGGGCCGCCGCCGCGCCGCCGATGGCCCCGCCCCCGGTCGCGTCGCCGCCGGCCCCGCTCGCGCCGCCCTCGCTCGCGCCGCCCTCGCTCGCGCCGCCGGCCGAGGAGCAGCACAGCTTCTTCAGCCCCTCGGCCCGCCCGCCGGCCGCTCCGCCGCCGGGCCGGGAGTACCCGCAGGTGCGTGCCTCCGCCGCGGCACCGGTCATGCCGGTCATGCCGCAGCCGGTGCCCCAGCCGATGCCGCAGCCGGTCGCGCCCCAGCCGACCTCGCCGGCCCCCGCGCGCATCGAGTGGCGTCAGAGCCGCGCCGACGAGCAGCTCGAGCGGGCCGTCGCGGTGATGCGCCGCAAGCTCGGCAAGCCGCGGGTGCTGGCCTTCGCCAACCCCAAGGGCGGCGTGCACAAGACGACCGCGACCGTGCTGGCCGCGGCCACCATCGGCAGCGTCCGGGGCCGGGGCGTGCTCGCCTGGGACGACAACGAGCTGCGCGGCACCCTCGGGCTGCGGGCCGGCAGCGCCCGCCACGCCCGCACGATCAAGCATCTGCTGGCCGACCTGATGCAGATCGAGAACCTGCACGCCGACGCCCTGCTGCAGGAGCTCGACGGTTACCTGCGGCACGCCTCCGACGGGTCCTACGACGTGCTCGCGGGCGAGGAGAACCCGCGCTTCGCGGCCCGGCTCGACCAGGCCACGGTGCGCCGGGTGATGGATCTGCTGCGGCGCACGCACGACGTGATCTGCGTCGACACCGGCAACAACGTCGAGAGCGTCAACTGGCAGACCGTCATGCGCCAGGCCGACCAGCTGGTGATCACCACCGTGCCCCGCGAGGACGCCGCGTTCACCGCCGACTGGATGCTCGACGTGCTCGACGACAGCGGCATGGGTGACCTGGTCTCCAACGCGGTCACGCTGATCTCGTGCCCGTCGCCGGGGCCGCTGCCGCTGCTCGACGACTTCGCCAAGCACTTCGCCACCCGCACCCGCGCGGTCGCCGTCGTGCCCTACGACCAGGCGCTCGAGGTGGGCTCCTCCATCGAGTACGCGGAGCTCCAGCAGGAGACGCGGACGGCGTGGCTCAAGGCGGCCAGTGTGATGATCGAGCCATTCGCCGAATGACACGCGCGTAGCCCTCGAATCCGGTCCGAGGGTGCGGCTAGAGTCGCTGGGTCCAACAACTTAAGGGGGCCCGGGGTGTCTGACTCGTTCGTGCATCTCCACGTGCACACCGAGTATTCGATGCTCGACGGAGCCGCCCGCGTCAAGGAGTTGCTGGCCGAGGCGTCCCGCCTCGGCATGCCGGCCGCGGCCATCACCGACCACGGCAACATGCACGGGGCGTACGACTTCTACACCCAGGCCAAGGCGGCCGGCATCACCCCGGTCATCGGCGTCGAGGCCTACGTGGCGCCCGAGTCCCGCCTGACCAAGAGCCGCATCAAGTGGGGCCGCCCGGAGCAGAAGGGCGACGACGTCTCCGGCAACGGCGCTTACACCCACATGACGATGTGGGCCCGCAACGCCGTCGGTCTCAAAAACCTGTTCCGTCTCAACTCGCGGGCGTCGATCGAGGGCCAGCTCGGCAAGTACCCGCGGATGGACTTCGACATCATCGCCGAGCACGCCGAGGGCATCATGGGCACGACCGGCTGCCCGTCCGGCATCGTGCAGACCCGGCTGCGGCTCGGCCACTTCGACGAGGCCCTGAAATCCGCCGCGATGTACCAGGAGGCTCTGGGGAAGGACAACTACTTCCTCGAGATCATGGATCACGGCCTGTCGATCGAGAAGCGGGTACGTGACGGCCTGATCGAGATCGGGCAGAAACTCGGCATCAAGCCGCTGGTCACCAACGACTCGCACTACGTCCACGAGGAGCAGTCCGCGGCCCACGACGTGCTGCTCTGCGTGCAGACCGGCAGCAACGTGGCCGACCCCAACCGGTTCCGCTTCGACGGCAACGGCTACTTCGTGAAGTCGGCCGATCAGATGCGCGCGGTCGACTCGTCCGAGGCCTGGCAGGAGGGCTGCCGCACGACGCTGCTGGTGGCCGAGCGGGTCGACACCGAGGGCATGTTCACCTTCAAGAACCTGATGCCCCGGTTCCCCATCCCCGACGGTTACACCGAGGAGGAGTATTTCCGCCACGTCGCGTTCGAGGGCCTGCGCAGCCGCTTCCCGGCCGGCATCCCCGACACGCACATCAAGCAGGCGGAGTACGAGCTCGGCGTCATCATCCAGATGGGCTTCCCGGCCTACTTCCTGGTGGTGGCCGACTTCATCCAGTGGTCCAAGCGCAACGGCATCGCCGTGGGCCCGGGCCGCGGCTCGGCCGCGGGCTCGCTGGTGGCCTACGCGATGGGCATCACCGACCTCGACCCGCTGCCGCACGGCCTGATCTTCGAGCGGTTCCTCAACCCCGAGCGCATCTCGATGCCCGATGTCGACATCGACTTCGACGAGCGCCGGCGGGGCGAGGTCATCCGCTACGTCACCGAGCGCTGGGGCGACGACAAGGTCGCCCAGATCGCCACCTTCGGCACGATCAAGGCCAAGGCCGCGATCAAGGATTCGGCCCGCGTGCTCGGTTACCCCTTCGCCGTCGGTGACCGCATCACCAAGGCGCTGCCGCCCGACGTGATGGGCAAGGGCATCCCGCTTTCGGGCATCTTCGACAAGGACCACAAGCGCTACAGCGAGGCCGGTGAGGTCCGCACGCTCTACGACACCGACCCGGACGTCAAAAAGGTGATCGACACCGCGCGCGGCATCGAGGGCCTGATCCGGCAGACCGGTGTCCACGCGGCCGGCGTGATCATGTCGGCTGAGCCGATCATCGACCACATCCCGCTGATGCGCCGGGCCGCCGACGGCGTCATCATCACGCAGTTCGACTACCCGACGTGCGAGACGCTCGGCCTGCTCAAGATGGACTTCCTGGGGCTGCGAAACCTCACGATCCTCGACGACGCGGTCAAGAACATCAAGCTCAACCACGACCTCGACCTCGACCTGCTGGCGCTGCCGCTGGACGACCCGGCGGCCTACGAGCTGCTGGCCCGGGGCGACACCCTGGGCGTGTTCCAGCTCGACGGCGGCCCCATGCGGTCGCTGTTGCGGCTGATGAAGCCCGACAACTTCGAGGACATCTCGGCCGTGCTGGCGCTCTACCGCCCCGGCCCGATGGGCGTCGAGTCGCACACCAACTACGCCCTGCGTAAGAACAACCTGCAGGACATCACCCCGATCCACCCCGAGCTCGAGGAGCCGTTGCGCGAGATCCTCGAGCCGACCTACGGCCTGATCGTCTATCAGGAGCAGGTGCAGCGCGCCGCGCAGATCCTGGCCGGCTACAGCCTCGGCCAGGCCGACCTGCTCCGCCGGGCCATGGGTAAGAAGAAGAAGGAGATCCTCGACAAGGAGTTCGGCCCGTTCCGCGACGGCTGCCGCGCGCACGGCTACTCCGACGAGGCGATCCAGGCGGTGTGGGACGTTCTGGTCCCGTTCGCCGGTTACGCGTTCAACAAGGCGCACTCCGCCGCCTACGGCCTGGTGTCCTACTGGACGGCGTATCTGAAGGCGCACTACCCGGCCGAATACATGGGTGGACTGCTCACCAGCGTCGGCGACGACAAAGACAAGATGGCGATGTATCTGGCCGAGTGCCGGCGCATGGGCATCCAGGTGCTGCCGCCCGACGTCAACCAGTCGGCCGGGCCGTTCACCCCGGTCGGCAAGGACATCCGGTTCGGCCTGGCCGCGGTGCGCAACGTCGGCCACAACGTGGTCGAGGCGATCGCCCGCTGCCGCACCGAAAAGGGCGACTACCAGGACTTCTACGACTTCTTGTCCAAGGTGGACGCGGTCGTCTGCAACAAGAAGACGATTGAATCGCTGATCAAGGCGGGCGCGTTCGACTCGATGGGGCACAGCCGCAAGGGCCTGCTCGCCGTGCACGCCGAGGCCATCGACGCGTACGCCGATGTGAAGCGCAACGAGGCGGCCGGCCAGTTCGACCTGTTCGGGGCGTTCGGCGACACCGAGGGCGGCAGCGCGGCCACGGTCGCCATGCCGACGATCGGCGACTCCGAGTGGGACAAGCGCGACAAGCTGGCCTTCGAGCGCGAGATGCTCGGCCTCTACGTCAGCGACCACCCCCTGGCCGGTCTCGAGCAGCTGCTGCAGAATTCGGCCGACACGACGATCGCCGCGCTCAACGAGGAGGGGTCGGTCCCCGACGGCCAGGTCGTCACGCTGGCCGGCATCCTCACCGGGGTGCAGCGCCGCATCACCAAGCAGGGCCGGGCCTGGGCCTCGGCCACGCTCGAGGACCTGGCCGGCGGCGTCGAGGCGCTGTTCTTCCCCAACACCTACGAGGTGATCGGCCAGTTCATCGCCGAGGACGCGATCGTGGTGGTCAAGGGCCGGGTCGACCGGCGTGACGACACCCCGCGCATCATGGCCATGGACATGTCGCTGCCCGACGTCAGCCACAACCCCGACAGCAAGCCGGTCACGCTGACCATGCCGATCACCCGGTGCACGCCGCCGCTGGTGTCCGAGCTGAAAGAGATCCTGAAAAGCCATCCCGGCGACGCCGAGGTGCACGTCCACCTGCAGAACGGCAGCCGGACGACGGTCCTGCGGCTGGGCGCGGTGCGGGTCGCCCCGACGCCGGCGCTGCGGGCCGACCTCAAGACGATCCTCGGCCCGTCCGCGGTGGTCTGAGCGTCGTGACCGGGCACGGGGGACGAGACAGCGCGACACCTGGCAGGATCGTAGGGTGAACGCGAGTCAGGAACCGGCGCCGCCTCAGCACCCCGGCGAACGCCCGGCGCTCGATTACGGCGCCCCCGCGGGCGGATACGAGCCGGTCCACCCGAGCGGCCCGACCCGGACGCTCTTCGGCCGCCCGTTCGACCTGCGCGGGTCCTCGCCGCGGCCGTGGAAACGGACGCTGGTCGTCGCGGTCGGCTGCCTGCTGGTCATCCTCGCCCTGGGTGGGCCGCTCGGCCTGCTCTGGCGCTGGCTGGCCCCCACGGTGCCGGTGATCGACGCGGGTCAGGCGGGCGTCGTGGTCAACGACCCGTCGCCCGAGGAATACATCGCCGCCGACGGCTGGTTCACGCTGCTCGGCCTGGCCTTCGGCCTGCTCGTCGCGATCGGCGCGTGGTTGATCCTGCGTCGCGACCGCGGCCCGTTCCTGCTGCTCAGCGTGGTGCTGGGCGCGCTCGGGGCGGGCTGGCTGGTGGCCCCGTGGGTCGGCGAGCTGATCGGCCGCGCCGATTACCGGAGCTGGATCGAGACGGCGCAGCAGGGTCAGACCTACGCGGCGCCGCCCGAGGTGCACTCCCTGGGCCCGATGCTGGTCCCGGCCTTCGCCGCGGCGATCGCCCTGACGCTGATGGCCGGCTGGTCCAACGACCCCGACCTCGACCAGCCCGGCGCCAAGCCGGGCTACGGCCCCAACAACGACCTCGAGAACTACCCGCCGGAGGATCCGCGCGACTACCAGCCGCCGGTCGCTTCCCGCGACTATCAGCCGCCTCTCGAGCCGCGCGGCTAGTCGGGACTGGCCGGGCGGCGCGGCTGGTCGGGGCCGACCGGGCGGCGCGGCTGGTGGGGGCAGGCCGGGCGGCGCGGCTGGTTCGGGCTGGGCGGCGCGCCTGGTTCGGGCTGGGCGGCGCGGCTAGTTGGGGCTGGCCGGGCGGGCCAGGTCGCTGAGCGGGACGGGGACGGCGCGCACGCGGGCCAGCAGGCCGGCCTCGCGGTTGAGCAGCTTGAGCTCGGTGCGCAAGCGGGTCGCGGTGTCGGGCGCCGAGAGCAACAGTTGCCGCTCGTCGGTGGTCAGCTGGGCGGTCGCGGCGATCAGGTGGGACAGCACGGTGGCGTCGCCGGGGACGGCGTCGAGCACCTCGGAGTCGGGGCGCAGCAGCTCCAGGTAGGCCCGGAAGGCGGCCAGGGCCCGCGGCGCCAGCAACTCGGCCGTCTGGTCGGCCGACTCGTCGGGCAGCCACTCGACGTCGGCGGTCAGATAGGGCTCGTCCCCTTGGCGTACGTCCTTGACCGTGAACCGCCGCCGGCCGACGGTCATGATGTCGTAGCGCCCGTCGGGCAGCTCGGTGACCTGGCGCAGCTCGGCCGTGCAGCCCGTCGGGTAGAGATCGTCGACCTCGATCGGCGGCGTCTCCGGCTCGTCACTGTCGTCGCTGTCGGGAGCGGGCGCCTCGGACCCGCGACGCAGGGTCACCACGCCGAACTCGTGCGGCCCGTCCTCGGGGCTGGCCACGAGCTCGCGCACGAGCGTGCGATAGCGCTCCTCGAAGATGTGCAGGGGCAGCACCAGGCCGGGAAACAGCACCGTACCCAGGGGGAATACCGGCAGCCGCGTGCTCACGGGTTCAGCCTATCGGTCGCCTCACCATGGTCAACCCGTCCCACCCCGCCACCCGGGCGAGGCCGGGGTGGGGGATCTCATGAGGTGAGCCGGCCTGCGGCGGTCGCGGAGTTGTCGGAGGTGGCGCTTAGACTTGGCGGCGTGCTGAACCGGATCGACCTGCGCGGCTCCCACCGGGACCCGCGAGGCCTGCTGCCCCGTGCCCAGCTCGACGTCTCCGTGGCCGTCGAGCGGATCCGACCGGTCGTCGAGGCGGTTCATGACCATGGCTTCTCCGCGATCCGCGAGGCCACCGAGCGGTTCGACGGCGTCACCCTCGAGCGCCTCCGGGTGCCCGCCGCCGCCATCGCCGCCGCCGTCGAGCACCTCGAGGCCGACGTGCGCGCCGCCCTCGAGGTGGTGATCGAGCGTGCCCGTAAGGTGCACGCCGACCAGCGCCGCACCGACGTCACCACCAAGGTCGTGCCCGGCGGCACGGTCACCGAGCGCTTCATCCCGGTGCGCCGCGTCGGTCTCTACGTCCCCGGTGGCCTGGCGGTCTATCCGTCCACCGTGGTCATGAATGTCGTGCCCGCCCAGGAGGCCGGCGTCGAGGCCCTGGTCGTGGCCAGCCCGCCGCAGAAGGAGAACGGCGGCCTGCCCGACTCCCGCGTTCTCGCCGCGTGCGCGCTGCTCGGGGTCGACGAGGTCTACGCCGTCGGTGGCGCCCAGGCCATCGCCATGCTCGGCTACGGCTCCGACGGGGCCGGCGAGGGTGATCGCTGCGAGCCGGTCGACGTCATCACCGGCCCGGGCAACATCTGGGTCACCGCGGCCAAGCGCATGCTGCGCGGCACGGTCGGCATCGACGCCGAGGCCGGCCCGACCGAGATCGCCATCCTGGCCGACGACACGGCCGACCCGCGTCACGTCGCGGCCGACCTGATCAGCCAGGCCGAGCACGACCCGCTGGCCGCGAGCGTGCTGGTCACCGACTCCGAGGCACTGATCGACGCGGTCGAGGCCGAGCTGCTGCGCCAGGTCCCGGTCACCAAGCACGCCGCCCGGGTGCAGACCGCGCTGGCCGGCGAGCAGTCCGGCGTCGTGCTGGTCGACGACCTCGAGCAGGGGCTGCGGGTCGTCGACGCGTACGCCGCCGAGCACCTCGAGATCCAGACCCGCGACGCCCGCGAGTGGGCGCTGCGGGTGCGCAACGCCGGGGCGATCTTCGTGGGGGCCTGGTCGCCGGTGTCGCTCGGCGACTACGCGGCCGGCTCCAACCACGTGCTGCCCACCGGCGGCTGCGCGCGGCACTCGTCCGGGCTGTCGGTCCAGTCGTTCCTGCGCGGCGTCCACGTCATCGAGTACGACGAGGCCGCCCTGCGCGACGTCGCGGGTCACGTGGTCGCGCTGGCCAACGCGGAGGACCTGCCGGCTCACGGCGACGCGGTGCGGGCGAGGTTCGGGGCATGACCACCATCGACGATCTGCCCATCCGCGACGACCTGCGGGGCCAGCTGCCGTATGGGGCTCCGCAGCTCGACGTGGCGGTGCGGCTCAACACCAATGAGAACTCGTATCCGCTGCCCGACGTGGTCGTCGACGCGATCGCCAAGGCGGTTCAGGCCGAGCTGCGCGACCTCAACCGGTATCCCGACCGGGACGCCGTCGCGCTCCGGGCCGACCTGGCCGACTATCTCGGCCACGGCCTGACCGGGGCCGGCATCTGGGCGGCCAACGGGTCCAACGAGATCCAGCAGCAGCTGCTGCAGGCGTTCGCCGGGCCGGGCCGCACGGCGCTGGGCTTCGGCCCGTCCTATTCGATGCACCCGTTGCTGGCCCAGGGCACCGGCACCCGCTGGATCGGCGCGCTGCGCGACCCCGGTTTCGGGCTCACCCCGGCCGCCGCGCTGGCCCAGATCGAGGAGCACGACCCCGATCTGATCTTCCTGTGCTCGCCCAACAACCCGACCGGCACGGCGCTCGATCCCGAGGTGGTCACCGCGGTGATCGAGGCCGCGCGGGGGCTGGTGGTGGTCGACGAGGCTTATGCCGAGTTCGCCCGCCCGGGCACGCCGAGTGCGCTCGCCCTGCTGCCCGGGCACCCGCGCCTGGTGGTCACCCGCACGATGAGCAAGGCGTTCGGCTTCGCCGGCGGCCGGCTGGGCTATCTGGCCGCCGATCCGGCCGTGGTCGACGCGGTGCAGCTCGTCCGGTTGCCCTATCACCTCTCGGCGATCACCCAGGCCGCCGCCCGGGCCGCCCTGTCGCAGCGGGACGCCCTGCTGGCCACCGTCGAGGTGATCAAGCAGCAGCGCGACCACATCGTCACCACCCTGCGGTCGCGCGGGGTGCGGGTGGCCGACAGCGACGCCAATTTTGTGCTGTTCGAGGTGGGCGGGGATCAGAAAATCGCTTGGCAGCGCCTGCTCGACCGCGGTGTCCTGGTCCGCGACGTCGGCCTGCCGGGCTGGTTGCGCGTGACCGCGGGCACTCCCGCAGAGACCGAATCATTCTTGGAGGCCCTGTCGTGAGCCGCACCGCGCGCATCGAGCGCGTCACCAACGAGACCAAGGTGCTCGTCGAGATCGACCTCGACGGCACCGGCCAGGGCGACCTGAGCACCGGCGTCGGCTTCTACGACCACATGCTCAACCAGCTCGCCCGGCACGGCGGCTTCGACTTGACCGTGCGCACCGAGGGTGACCTCGAGATCGACGCCCACCACACGATGGAGGACACGGCCATCGCGCTCGGTGACGCGTTCTCGCGTGCGCTGGGTGACAAGGCCGGGATCCGGCGGTACGGCTCGGCCACCATCCCGATGGACGAGGTGCTGGTGCGGGCCGCGGTCGACCTGTCCGGCCGGCCCTACATCGTGCACGACGAGCCCGAGCTCGCCCCCTACATCGGCCCGGTCTATCCGACCAGCATGACCCGGCACATCTTCGAGTCGTTCGGCCACGCGGCCAAGCTCACCCTGCACGTCAGCGTGCTGCGGGCGGCCCGGGACGGCGGCAAGCCCGACGCCCACCACGTCGTCGAGACCCAGTTCAAGGCGTTCTCCCGGGCGCTGCGCGAGGCCGTCGAGATCGACCCGCGCAACGCCGGCCAGCTGCCGTCGACCAAGGGCGTGCTCTGATGGCCATCGCGCTGTTCATCCTGGCCGGCTTCCTGGCCGGCGGCGTGATCCAGCTGGTCAAGTCGGGGGCCACCAAGTTCAGCATCGGCCTGGTCGGGGTGCTCGCCGCCCTGGCCACGGCGGGCGGAATCCTGTGGTCGGTCTGATGACGGACGTCGTGGTTCTCGATTACGGGTCGGGCAACCTGCGCTCGGCCGAGCGCGCGGTCGCACGTACCGGGGTGAACGTCACCGTGACCAGCGACCTGACCGCCGCGGCCGAGGCCGACGGCCTGGTCGTGCCGGGTGTGGGGGCCTATGCGGCCTGCATGGCCGGGATCGCCGAGATCGACGCCGGTCCGATGATCGCCGAGCGGGTGGCCGCGGGCCGTCCGGTCATCGGCATCTGTGTGGGCATGCAGATCCTGTTCGACGCCGGTGTCGAGCACGGCGTCGAGACCAAGGGCCTGGGTCTGCTGCCCGGCGTGGTCGACAAGCTCACCGCCGGGCGCATCCCGCACATGGGCTGGAACACGGTGGAGGCGGCGGAGGGCTCACGGCTGCTCGACGGGCTGGCCGGCGAGCGGTTCTACTTCGTCCACTCGTACGCGGCCAACGACCTCCCGGCCCTGGCCGAGGCCGGCGCGCGGGTGACCACGGCCGCCCACGACCGGCCGTTCGCGGCGGCGGTCGAGCTCGGCCCGCTGAGCGCCGCCCAGTTCCATCCCGAGAAATCGGGCGACGCGGGTTACGCGCTGCTGCGCAACTGGGTCGCCGGCCTGTAGATGTCGAAGGAACGTGCCCGTCGGCGGGCCGAGCGGCTCGCCGTCCACGAGAAGCAGAAGGCCGCCCGGGCCCGTAAGGTGGCCCGGCGGCAGCAGCGGCGGCAACTGGTCCAGCGTCTGACGCCGCGCCCCCGCAACGCCGGGCGGCTGCATCGTCGCGGCCGCGGTGAACGGATCGGCATCCTGCTCGTGCCGCTGGTCGCCGTCGCCGCCATCTGGCTGTTCGTGCCCGAGATGTCCCTGCGGATCGTGCTCACCGCGGTCGTCGTGCTGGCCGCACCAGCCCTCGTGGTCGTCGTCCTCGGCCGCCGGGCCGGCTGACGCCCGGGCACGGTTCCAGGCCCGATCCCGACCCCGGCCGCACAGTCCGACCGACCCCCGGCCGCCCGGCCGGTTGATCACCTGGAGAGACAGACATGACCTTGCAGCTGCTGCCCGCCGTCGACGTCGCGGACGGCCAGGCCGTCCGCCTCGTGCAGGGCGCCGCCGGTTCCGAGACGGCCTACGGCGATCCGCTCGAGGCCGCGCTGGCCTGGCAGAACGACGGCGCCGAGTGGGTCCACCTGGTCGACCTGGACGCCGCCTTCGGCCGGGGTTCCAACGCCGAGCTGCTGGCCGGCGTGGTGGGCCGGCTCGACGTCAAGGTCGAGCTGTCCGGCGGCATCCGGGACGACGAGTCGCTGACCCGGGCCCTGGCCACCGGCTGCGAGCGGGTCAACATCGGCACCGCCGCGCTCGAGGACCCGGACTGGTGCGACCGCGTCGTGGCCGAGTACGGCGACCGGGTGGCGATCGGCCTCGACGTCCGCGGCCGGACGCTGTCGGCCCGCGGCTGGACCCGCGACGGCGGCGACCTGTACGAGGTGCTGGCCCGGCTGGACAAGGCCGGCGCGTCGCGCTATGTGGTCACCGACATCACCAAGGACGGCACGATGCGCGGCCCGAACGTCGAGCTGCTGCGGGAGGTGTGTGCCGCCACCGACAAGCCGATCATCGCCAGCGGCGGTGTGTCCACGCTGGACGACCTGCGGGCGCTGGCCGCGCTGGAGCCGGTCGGCGTCGAAGGCGTGATCGCCGGCAAGTCGCTCTACGCCGGTGCGTTCACGGTGCGGCAGGCGCTGGACGTGCTTGCCCGGCCCTGAGCCACGACTCGCGCAAGGCCTCCACGGCGGCCCCGACAGCGGGGCGGGCGGCGGAGGCCTCGCGCCAGGCCACCACGACCCGGCGCCGCGGCTGTGGGCTGAGGCTGACCACGCGTACGCCCTCGGGAAGCGAAGCCGGCCGCGCGAGCCGGGGGATGACCGCGACCCCCAGGCCGGCCGCGATCAGCGTGAGCTGAGTCTCGAACTCGGCCACGTGGAAGTCCGGTCGCACGCCCGGGAACACCCGGAGCAGCCATTCGTGGCAGATGTCGCCGGTCTTGGCGGCGATCCACCGCTCGTCGCGCACCCGGGCCAACGCGACGGTGTCGCCGAACCGGTGCCCGCTCGGCACGATCAGGTCGGCGGCGTCCCAGCCCAGCTCCCGGTGGGTGACGCCGCCGGGATAGCGCAGCGCCACCTCGGGCCAGTCGTCCACCACGGCCAGGTCGACGTGCCCGCGGTGCAGTGACTCCAGCCCCTCGTGCGGGTGCAACTCGACCAGCCCCGTGCTGAGCTGCGGGTAATCCGAGGCGAGACGCTGCAACGCGTACGGCAACAGGGCGCGGCAGGCGGTGGCGAACGCGGCCACCGTGAGCCGGCCGACCACGGTGTCGCGGTGCGCCGCCAGCGCCGCCTCGGCCTCGTCGACCGTGGCCAGCACCCTCTCGGCGTGCCGGGCGAGCACCCGGCCGGCCTCGGTGAGCCGCAGCCGCCGCCCGTCCTTCTCGACCAGGGTGGCGCCGGTCTCGCGCTCGAGCTTGGCAAGCTGCTGCGACACCGCGGACGGCGTGCAGTGCAGCGCCTCGCCCGCCGCCAGCACGGTCTGATAGCTGGCCACGGCGTGCAGAGCGCGCAGACGACCCAGGTCGATCATTCAGTCACGCTACATCGTGGGGTGGACGGCCTCGACGATGCTTAACGGTCGAGCGAACCACGCGGAGAGCTGCCGCCGCCCGCTCGTTAGGGTTGAGGCATGACGGTTGCCGTGCGCGTGATCCCCTGCCTCGACGTGGACGCGGGACGCGTGGTCAAGGGGGTCAACTTCGTCGACCTGCGCGACGCCGGTGACCCGGTCGAGCTGGCCGCCGCCTATGACGCGCAGGGGGCCGACGAGCTGACCTTCCTGGACGTGACGGCCTCGTCCGACGACCGCGGCACCATGCTCGACGTCGTCCGGCGCACGGCCGAGTCGGTCTTCATCCCGCTCACCGTCGGCGGCGGCGTCCGCTCGGTCGAGAACGTCGACGTCCTGCTGCGCGCCGGCGCCGACAAGGTCGGGGTCAACACGGCCGCGATCGCCCGGCCGGAGCTGATCCGCGAGATCGCCGAGCGCTTCGGCAACCAGGTGCTGGTGCTGTCGCTGGACGTACGCCGGTCGGCCGAGCAGCCGAGTGGCTGGGAGGTCACGACCCACGGCGGGCGGCGCAGCGCCGGCCTCGACGCGATCGAGTGGGCCGCGCGGGTGGCCGAGCTGGGCGCGGGCGAGATCCTGCTCAACTCGATGGACGCCGACGGCACCAAGGCGGGCTTCGACCTCGACCTGATCGCCGCCGTCCGGGCGGTCGTCGGCATCCCGGTGATCGCGAGCGGCGGCGCCGGCGTGGTCGAGCACTTCCCGCCCGCGGTGACCGCCGGGGCCGACGCCGTGCTCGCGGCCAGCGTCTTCCACTTCGGCGACCTGTCGATCGGCCAGGTCAAGCAGTCGCTGCGCGAGGCCGGCAACCCGGTCCGCTGACCGCTGGGAATCTGCTGAGAAATGCATGCCGGAGGGCAACTACCGTCCCCGTCCGGAAGCGTGACAATTGCCGTCAAGCCGGTCGCCTCGCTGCCCACCAGGCACGTTTCACGTCGTGAGACGACGCGATGTGGCGCTCGATACACTTGGCGGGCAGAACCTTGCCAGCCGACGGTCCCGGGGTGGCACTAGCCGTCCCGCCGCCGTGCCAATACCCTGCGGTAACCAGAACGTTAAATCCCCCGGACAACTGACCATAAGGCGGCGCCGATGGCTCTCGAGGTTCCCTACCGGTCGATCCCCGACATGTTCTTCAAGCGCGTGGCCGCCACCCCCAACGGCCAGGCGTTCGCGGTGCCCAATGCCGACGACACGGGCCTGGTCTGGTTCACGTGGGCGCAGGTGGGTGAGCGCGCGTCGGCGATCGCGGCGGGCCTTCGAGGCCTCGGTGTGGGCCTGGAGGACCGCGTCGCGATCCTGTCCGGCACGCGCTTCGAGTGGGTGCTGGCCGACCTCGGCATCAACTGCGCCGGTGGCGCCACCACCACCGTCTACCCGACCACCGAGCCCGAGGACGCGAGCTTCATCGTGGCCAACTCGGGGTCCAAGGTGCTGATCGCCGAGGACGCGAAGCAGGCGCTGAAGATCTCCGGCGCCGACACCGCCGTGACCGACGTCGTGCTCATCGACGGCCCGGCCGACGCGGGCGCCACCCCGCCGCAGATCACCCTGGCCGAGCTGGAGAAGCGCGGAGCCGCCGTCCTGCGCGAGCGCCCCACCCTGATCGAGGAAGTGGTCGAGTCGATCGGCCCCGACAACCTCGCCACCCTCATCTACACCTCCGGCACCACCGGCCGCCCCAAGGGCGTGCAGCTGCTGCACGCCGGGTGGACCTGGGAGGGTGTGGCCCAGCAGGGTCTCGGCCTGTTCGAGTCGTCCGACCTGCAGTATCTGTGGCTGCCGCTGTCGCACTCGTTCGGCAAGACGTTGCTCTGCGGGATCATCCACGTCGGCGTGCCGACCTACGTGGACGGCCGGGTCGACAAGCTCGTCGACATGCTGTCGGTGGTCAAGCCGACGCTGATGTGCGCGGCGCCCCGCATCTTCGAGAAGGTCTACAACAAGACCGTCACCACGGCGCTGGCCGGCGGCGGCGCGAAGACCAAGATCTTCCACTGGGCCGTCGCCATCGGCCGGCAGAAGGTCGAGCTCGAGCAGGCCGGCCAGCCCGTGCCCGCCGGTCTCAAGCTGAAGTACGCCGTGGCCGAGCGGCTGGTCTTCTCGAAGCTGCAGCAGCGCCTCGGCGGCCGGCTGCGCGTGCTGGTCAGCGGTTCGGCGCCGCTCAGCCGCGAGATCGCCGAGTTCTTCGCCGCGGCCAACCTGCCGATCATGGAGGGCTACGGCCTGACCGAGAGCAGCGCGGCCAACTTCGTCAACCGGCTCGACAAGCTGCGGATCGGCTCGGTCGGTCTGCCGCTGGGCGACCTCGAGTGCAAGATCGACTCGGACGGCGAGGTGCTGCTGCGCGGCAAGCCGGTCATGCGGGGCTACCACGACCTGCCGAAAGAGACCGAGGAGGCGTTCACCGAGGACGGCTTCCTGCGCACCGGTGACATCGGCGAGCTCGACGCCGACGGCTTCCTGCGCATCACCGACCGTAAGAAGGACCTGGTCAAGACGTCCGGCGGCAAATACATCGCCCCGAGCGCGATCGAGGGCCAGTTCAAGGCCGTCTGCCCCTACACGTCGCAGGCGGTCGTGGTCGGACAGGCCCGCAACTTCGTCACCATGCTGATCTCGCTCGACGAGGACGCGATCAAGGCGTGGGCGGCGAGCGGTCCGCTGGCCGGTAAGAGCTACGAGGAGATCGTCGCCGCGCCCGAGACCGAGCAGATGGTCGAGGGCTACGTGCAGCAGCTCAACGCCAAGCTCAACCGGTGGGAGACGATCAAGAAGTTCGCGATCCTGCCGCGCGACCTCAGCATCGAGGCCGGCGAGATCACCCCGTCGATGAAGATCAAGCGGCGGTCGGTCGAAACCAACTTCGCCGAGCACATCGACAAGATGTACGCGGGTTCGCTCGCGCAGATCTGACCCCGTCCCATCCCGTCTCACCCGAAGCGGCCAGGGCTCACGCCCCGGCCGCTTCGCCGTCGCGGGGCCGCGGCCCGGCCCCGGTCGTCGTATTCTGCGGCGATGGCTCACGACACGAGGTCGAAGCAGGAACGCAAGGCGGACGTCCTGGCCCGGCTCGGCTCGGCCGTGGTGGACGCGTGGGTGGCCACGGCCGGCGACGGCGAGCCCTATCTGGTGCCGCTCACCCTGGCCTGGCTCGACGACCGCATCCTCCTCGCCACCTCGAAGACGTCGCCGACCGCGCGCAACCTCACGGCGCGGGGCCGGGCCCGGATCGGTCTGGGCCCGACCCGCGACGTGGTGCTGATCGACGCGGTGCTGGAGCGGACGATCCCGGTCACCGAGGCGCCGGCCGAGGGCGCGGCCTACGCCGCCCAGAACGACTGGGACCCCCGGACGGCGGGAGATTCCTACGTCTTCCTGGCGCTGCGCCCGGAGCGCGTCCAGGCCTGGCGCGAGGAGAACGAGATCCCGGACCGGCTGCTGATGCGGGACGGCACCTGGCTGATCTGACCGGCCCGCTCCAGACCCGTCCCTCGTGCGGGGCCGAGCCCTCGCGAGCGCCGGGCCTTCGTGCGCGCCGAGTCCGGGTGTGGCGTCAGGCGATGACCGAGGGGGTGCGCCAGGACGGGGTCGACGCCCGGTCCAGGTCGTGCCGCACGGAGGCGATTCGGCGTACGGCCTCGGTCAGGTCCTCGGCCGGCAGCGCGAACGGCAGCCGCAGGTAACGCTCGAGCGTGCCGTCCAGCCCGAACCGGGGGCCGGGCGCCAGGCGTACGCCGACGTCCTCGGCCGCCCGGGCCAGCGCGCTGGAGATCGGGCCGTCGAGCTCGGCCCAGATGGTGGCGCCACCGGGCGGCAGCACGAAGCTCCACTCCGGCAGCAGCTCGGTGATGGCCGCGGCCAGCACGTCCCGCTGCCGGCGCAGCTCGGCCCGGCGGTCGCCGAGGATCTGGGCCGACTGGGCGAGCAGGCGCACGGCGACGAGCTGCTCGAGCACCGGGCTGGCCATGTCGACGCCCACCCGGATGGCCGCGAGACGCTGCACCAGCGGCGCCGACGCGCGCACCCAGCCGATTCGCAGGCCACCCCAGTAACCCTTGCTCATGCCGCCGATCGACACCACCCGCGAGTGCCGGTCGAACACGGCCACCGGCGGTGGCATCTCGCCGCCGTCCAGCCGCAGGTCGACCCACGACTCGTCGACGACCAGGTCGGTGCCGGTGCTGTGAGCCGTGGCGACCAGCCGTTCCCGCAGGTCGGTGGTCATCAGATGCCCGGTCGGGTTGTGAAACTCGGGGATCACGTACGACAGCCGGGGGCGCGTCTGCCGCAGTGCTCCGAGCAGCATCTCGCCGTCCCAGCCGGTGGCCGTGTCGAGCCCGTGGGTGCTGATCCGGGCCCGGCGGGCGGAGAGCGCGGCCAGCGCGTTGGGATAGGTCGGCGCCTCCACCAGCACCGGTGAACCGGGCGGCGTGAGCAGGCGCAACACCAGGTCGAGGGCCTGCTGGGTGCCGCCGGTGATCAGGATCTGCTCGGCCGAGGTGGCCACCCCGCGCTCCCGATAGCCGGCCGCGACCACCTCGCGCAGCTCGATCAGCCCGGTCGGGTGGTAGCCGGCGCTGCCCAGGTAGCGCGGCAGGTCGTCGGCGGCGGCGCGCGCGGCCGGGACCAGCTCGGCCGGGGCGGCCGAGGCGGCCACCCCGAGGTCGATCACGCTGCGGTCGTCGTCCGGCGTCCACAGACCCGAGGTGGCGACCCGGTGGCCGTTGGGCAGGGTGGTCCAGCTGCCGGCGCCGCGCCGGCTGGTGAGGTGGCCGGTCTCGCGCAGGGTGCGATAGGCGGCGCTGACCGTCGTACGGCTGACAGCGAGTGCCTCGGCCAGCTCGCGCTCGGCCGGAAGGCGTACGCCCAAGGGCAACCGACCGTCGGAGAGCAGGCCCCGCACCGCGGCGGCGAGAGCCGCGTAGTCGGGACTGCGGTGACGACCCGGAAGCGAATGCCACTGACCGAGCAGCCGGGCTAATTGGCCCCCACGTATCGTCGTCGTCACAGCCACCTCCGGCGAATTGGCTCTTCAGGTTCGCACAATTGGCCTTCAGAGTGGCATTCATGGACCCCAGTGACAACAGAGATCGTCGTCTCGTTCGCCGCACCGTCCAGCTCTTCGCCGGGCTGGTGCTCTACGGCGTGAGCATGGCCTTCATGGTCGAGTCGGCGCTCGGCCTCAACCCCTGGGACGTGTTCCACCAGGGGCTGTCCGAGGTCACCGGGGTCAGTTTCGGCTGGGTGGTGATCCTGCTCGGCATCCCGATCCTGCTGCTGTGGATCCCGCTGCGGCAGCGCCCCGGCTTCGGCACGATCGCCAACCTGGTCGTGGTCGGGTTCGCGGTCGACGGCGCGCTGCGGGTGCTGCCCGAGGGCGGGACGATGCCGGCCCGGGTGGGTTATCTGATCGGCGGCATCCTGCTCAACGGTCTGGCGACGGGCCTCTACATCGGCAGCCGGTTCGGGCCGGGCCCGCGCGACGGGCTGATGACCGGGATCGTCGGGCGCTTCCCGCGGTTGTCGATCCGGCTGGTCCGCACGTCGATCGAGGTGCTGGTCCTGGGAGTGGGGTTCCTGCTCGGGGGCACGGTCGGGGTCGGCACGGTCGCCTACGCTCTGGCCATCGGGCCGCTGGTGCACTTGTTCCTGCCGCTGTGCACGGTGCCGGTCGCGGCTCAGCCTGCTTCCGCATCTGTTGCTGCGTCATCTGATCTGGCTCCCGCCTCCGCTGCTGACGGCCTCCGGTCGTCTACAAAGGACTGAGTGGTTTACGCCACTGATTCGGTTTAGCAGGCAAGATCATCGGTTACAGGTTTGCGATCAACGCGACACATTTGCTTCCCGGCGCCCGGGTCGCACGGCATCATTGCCGCATGGGGGCTGGCGGCTGGCAGTGGAACGACGCTTGGATCTTCGTGTCCGCGGTCATCGCCGAGCGCCTCGAGCGTGACCGCGCTCAGCACGCCGCCCTGCCCATGGTCGGCGCCAGCCTGGCCGACCTGCTCGCCGCGGCCGACTTCCTGCACCACAGCGTGCCCAGCCGGGCCGAGCTCGAGGAGTCGGTGCGCCGCCTGGCCGGTGCCGGCCTGATCGTGGTCGAGGACGACCTGGTCGAGGTCGCCCCAGCGGGGGAGCAGCTGTGGCGCGGTCGCCCGTTCAGCGGGCTCTCCTCGGCCGTCATGACGCTGCAGACCCAGCTCAACCGGCAGGCCGGCGAGCCCGGGGATGTCGACTGGCGGCTCGACGAGCAGACGTACGCCCTGGCCATGCGCGAGTATCGCCACCGCCTGGCCGACGACCGCTGACCCGGCCGGCCCTTTTTCAGTCCTGCCCGCGCGTTGCTTCCCTGGCTTCGCGTTGCTCCGGCCCGGCCGGCGCATGGCCCCGGCCCCTGCTCACGCTCGGTCCGGCCCCGGCTGTCCCGCGCTCGGTGTCCAGTCAGGTCGGGACGGCGTCCTGCAGTGGGCGCATCTCGCGGATCGCCGGGGCCAGGGTAGCGGCCGAGGCCGAGGCCGAGACGGCGGCTGCGAACAGCAGGATGCTCGCCGATGGGCTCCAGGCGGTGACGAAGACGCCGGCCAGCAGCGGGGCCGCGGTCGCGGCCGACATGGCGAACAGGAAGATCACGCTGAGCACGCGGCCCTGCAGGTGGTCGGGGGTGATGGCGGCCTGGTAGCCGAAGAGGGCAGCATTGCAGGCCGGCCCCACAAAAATCGCCAGGGCGATCGGGGCGGCGGCGGCCACGCTGCCGGTGAGTAAGGCGCTGACCGCCAGGAACAGGGTGGCCGCCCAGCACAGACCCCGGATCAGGACCGCGAACGAGAGCCGGCGCTGCAGGGCGGGTGCGGCCAGCGCCCCGGCCAGCCCGCCGGCGCCGACGATGGTCTCGGTCAGGCCGATCACGCCGGGGGTCACGCCGTTGGCCTGCAGGGTGACGATGATTGTGAACATCGAGCCGTACAGGGCCAGGTTGAGGGGGGCCGCGATGATCAGGACGGTCCGCAGGAACGAGTTGCCGAAGACGAAACGCAGACCTTCCAGCAGCGCGGCGCCGTGCCCGTGGTGATGTGGCCGCTGTTCGGCCTGCAGGGGCTTGCGGATCAGGGCGATGCCGATGAGTGAGGCCAGATAGGACAGCGCGTTCCCGATGAACGGCAGCGCGGCGGTGATCCCGAAGAGGACGCCGCCGAGCGGGGGCCCGGCCAGTGAGGTGCCGTAGCTGCGGGCCTCGTTCCGGGCGACCGCGTCCGGCAGTTGGGTGGCCGGCACGATGCTGCGCAGGGCCGCGTGTTCCGTGGTGTTGAACAGTGATCCGCAAGCCGCGTCGACGATGGCCACGACGACGATCTCGGTCAGACCCGCGTGGCCGGTGGCGACGGCCACGGCCAGCGCGACGAAGGCCAGCAGCCGGATGACGTCGCAGGCGAGCATTGCGCGGCGGCGGTTGAGCAGGTCGGCCAGGACTCCCGACGGGAGGCGGCAGACCAGCTTGGCCACCTGGGCCGCGGTGCCCACCGCGCCGGCCTGCAGGGCGGAATCGGTCACGTCGAGGACCAGCAGTGGAATGGCCAGCGTGGCGATCGCCCCGCCCAGATCGGACAGGCTCTGGCTCGTCCACAGCAGAGTGAACTCGCGATTGCGCCACAACGTGCTCACGGCGCCACTCCGGATCTGATCACGTTCCGCAGCTTCGTGGTCACGCAGTGCAGGATATGTACTGCATTCGATCCCTGCTGAGCCGCCGGCGGCAATTCGGCACGTCCATGCCCTGTGGACAACCGGCCCCGTCACGCTTGACAGGTCGTAAGTTCCACCCCACAACGCCCCGAGGCGGGTGGGGGCTGGGGATGGCGCGGCGGGTGGGGGCTGGGGATGGCGCGGCGGGTGGGGGCTGGGGATGGCGCGGCGGGTGGGGGCTGGGGATGGCGCGGCGGAGCGGTGGCGTGACGCCTCCGTGAGCACGATCGAGATGCCGGGCGCCCGGCCTCGCGGGGCGAGACCGGGCGCCGGCGGTGCTGAGCTACTGGACGACGAAGAGCAGCCGGTTCGGGGAGCCCGAGCCGGGGTTGGTGACCGCATTGGGCGTCGCGTTGCTGACCAGGTTGTCGCGGACCTGGGCCGGGGAGTAGCCGGGGTTGCGCGAGAGCACCAGCGCCGCCGCACCCGCCACGTGCGGGCTGGCCATCGATGTGCCGCTGATCGTGTTGGTCGCGGAGGCGGAGTTGTACCAGGCCGACGTGATCGACGAGCCGGGGGCGAAGATGTCGACGCAGGTGCCGTAGTTGGAGTAGCTCGCCCGGGCGTCCGTGCTGGTGGTGGCGCCGACCGTGATGGCCGCGGCCACGCGCGAGGGCGACGAGTTGCAGGCGTTGGCCGAGGAGTTGCCGGCGGCCAGGGCGAAGGTGATGCCGCGGGAGATCGCCGTGTTCACCGCGTTGTCCAGCGTGCTGCTGACGCCGCCGCCGAGGCTCATGTTGGCCACCGCGGGGCGGGCGGTCTGGTTGCCGACCCAGTTGACGCCGGCGATGACGCCGGCCGTGGTGCCGCTGCCCGAGCAGTTCAGCACGCGGACGCCGACCAGCCGGGCCTGCTTCGCGACGCCGTAGGTCGTGCCGCCGACGGTCCCCGCCACGTGGGTGCCGTGGCCGTTGCAGTCGACCGCCCCGGTGCCGACGGCGTCGTAACCGGCGGTGGCCCGCCCGCCGAAGTCGTTGTGCGTGTAGCGGATTCCGGTGTCGATGATGTAGGCGGTGACGTTCGAGGCCGTGACCGGATAGGTGTAGGTCGTGCTCAGCGGCCGGGCCCGCTGGTCGATCCGGTCCAGGCCCCAGGTCGCGTTGTTCTGGGTGGCCGACAGCGAGATCGTCTGGTTCTGCTCGACGTAGGCGACTCCGGAGCTGGCCGCGAGCCGCTTGGCCTGGGCCTCGGTCATGCTCGCCTCGTAGCCGTTGATGACCTCGAGGCGCTGCTTGATCTGACCGCTGAGGCCGGCCGCCGGCGACTTGGCGCCGGCCTTGAGGACCACGATGTAGCTGCCGGGAACCGCGGTGGCGGTGCCGGCGAGCCGGATGTCGCCCGTGGGGGCGGCCACGGCGGGGGTGCCCACCGCGACGGCCGCGGTGACCGCGGCGAGCAGGCCGGCGGCCAAGGTGCGTCGAGTCGCCATACTGTTCCTCTCCCGGAGTTGAATAGACGGTTGTCTCTTCAGTTACCGGTGAGCGTAGGCGTGACGGTCCTCGATCGCCGCCATACCGGTTGGGCCATAGTGCGAGGGGACAGTGCGGAGAATGAGCTGGTGGATCTGATCATCGGGCTGGACGGGACGGACGGGAAGACCGCCGCGGTCTATCGCGCGCTGCGGACGGCGATCGTCGACGGGCGGCTGCCGTCGGGGGAGCGGCTGCCGGCCACCCGGGCCCTGGCCGCGGATCTCGGCGTCGCCCGGGGCAGCGTCGCCGCCGCCTACGAGCGGCTCGCCGCCGAGGGCTATCTGTCGTCGCGGGTCGGGGCCGGGACTTACGTGGCGGCCACGCCCAGTGTTCGGTCGGCCCGCACGGTGAACGCGGATCCGCTGCGGCCCCGCGCGGACTGGGTGTGGGAGCCGCTCGAGACCAGCGGCACAGTGCGCAAGCCTCGTTATGACTTCCGCACCGGCATCCCCGACGCCGGCCTGTTCCCGTTCGAGGCGTGGCGGCGCCTGGTCACGGCTGAGCTCCGGCTGCGGGCCAACAATCCCGGGACGTACGGGGAACCGGCCGGGCATCCGGCCCTGCGCGAGGCCATCGCGCGTTATCTGGGCGTCTCCCGCGGCGTGCGGACCACCGCGGCCGACGTGGTGGTCACCAACGGCGCCCAGCACGCGTTCGACCTGATCGCCCGGGTGCTGGTGAAGCCGGGGGACGTGGTCGCCGTCGAGGAGCCGGGTTATCCGCCGGCCCGCCGGATCCTGGCCGCCCTCGGCGCCCGGGTGACGTTGGTACCGGTCGACGACCAGGGCCTGGTCGTGGCCGAGCTGCCGGCGAACTGCCGGTTGGTCCACACCACTCCGTCGCACCAGTTCCCGCTCGGCCGCGCGATGAGCTTGAGCCGCCGCCGGGAGCTGCTCGACTGGGCCCGCGCCCGGCCCGCGGCGATCGTCGAGGACGACTACGACAGCGAGTTCCGGTTCTCGGCGCGCCCGCTGGAGCCGCTGCACAGCCTGGACACCGCGGGGCGGGTGCTCTATGTGGGCACCTTCTCCAAGAGCATGCTGCCCGCCGTGCGCACCGGGTTCGTGCTGGCCACGCCCGGGTTGCGGGAGGCCCTGATCGCGGCCCGCCAGCTCGGCGACGGCTACGGGCAACCGGCCGTGCAGGCGGCTCTGGCCCGCTTCCTCGACGAAGGTCTGCTCGCCCGGCACGTCAAAAAGGCCACCAAGGCGTACGGGGAAAGGCACGCCCGCATCACGGCGGCGTTGCGGACCATGGCCGGTCTGGAAGTTGTGCCGTCGGCGGCCGGCCTCCACGTCACGGCGCTGACCGGCGCCGGCTCGACCGCGGTGGTGACCGCGGCCGCCCGGGCCGGTCTGGCCGTGGACGACCTGGCCGGCTACTCGGGCTCGCCGACCAGGCAGGGCTTCGTGTTCGGGTTCGGGGCCACCGACCCGGCGTCGATCGACGAGGGGATGGCGGTGTTCGCCGGCCTCCTGGCCCGCCACGTCTGATAGGCGAGCGAGGCCGCGACGATCACCAGGCTGAGCAGCGCGGGCAGCCCGGTCAGCAGGAGCAGCGCGGTCACCGAGACGAGGCCCACCCCGGCCACGATCCGCGACCGGCCGCGCGGCAGCAGGCGCAGCGCGGCCGCCGTGCCGAGCACGTAGACCAGCGTGAAGCAGCCCGTGACCAGCAGCAACGCGGTGTGCAGGTCGATCGGCAGGACGGCCGAGAGCAGGCTGCCGAGCAGGACCGCGGTCAGCGCCTTGCGCGGGGTGCCGGCCAGCCGGACCGGAAGCGCGCCGTCCCGGGCCAGGGCCGCCCCGAGCTGGGAGGCCCCAGCGAGGTACGCGTTGACCGCCCCGACGGTGAGCAGGACCGCCACGATCGCGGTGAACACCCGGACCGGGCCGCCGACCCCGGAGGCGAGCAGGTCGGCCAGCGGTGCCGAGCTGCCGGCCAGCGCGGGCCCGAGCACGAGCACGCTGGTGGCCGCGACCGCCAGGTAGAGGGCGCCGACGACCACGACCGCGATGGCCGTCGCCCGGGGCACGTCCCGGCGGGGGTTGCGGTAGGAGCCGGCCAGCGAGGACACCGCCTCCCAGCCGGCGAAGCCCCAGACCAGCACGGCCGCCGCGGTGCCGACCCCGGACCAGCCGAACGGCGTGAACGGGGTGAGGTTGTCCCAGCGCGCGTGCGGGAGCGCGGTCACCACGGTGATCACCAGCAGCAGGGCGAGGACGCCGGTCAGCACCAGCTGGACCCGGCCCGAGACCCGCAGCCCGAACCAGTTCATCGTGAAGACCGAGCCGATGATGACCAGGAAGGTCAGCAGCTCGGTGGTGCGGCCACCGCCGAGCACGTCGGCCACGTAGCCACCGGCGAACGCGGTCGCGGCGGGCGCGCCGAGCGGCACCGCGAAGAAGAAGCACCAGCCGATGGCCGCCCCGGCCCGCGGGCCGAAGGCCAGCCGGACATAGGTGGAGACTCCGCCGCCGTCCGGGTGCCGGGCTCCGAGCGCCGCGAAGGTCCAGGCCAGCGGGGCCGACAGGACGATGAGGGCGATCCAGGCGACCAGCGAGGCCGGACCGGCGACCTCGGCCGCGAGGGCCGGCATGGAGATGACGCCGGTGCCGAGGACGGCGCCCACGCAGAGAGCGGCGCCCTGGGCGAGCGACAGTCCGGAGTTCTGAGCCATGCGATCACGCTAGGCCGGTAATGGCTCGCCGTTTGGACCAATCAGCGGGCGATCATTTGGGCCAATCAGAGACCCAGCTTCGCCTCGCGCAGGCCGTCGCCCTCGACCGTCACCCGGGCGTTCTCCTTGCGGCCGGTCAGGTACAGCGCCAGCTCGCCGGGCGGCCCCTCGAGGGTGTTCGCCGGGCCCTGGCCGACGGTGAAGGACCCGTACCCCGGGGATTTGACCTCGACCGCCAGGCCGGACCGGCGGAGCATGAGCTTGCCGGTGAGCTTGACGGTGCGCCAGAGCGCGGCCTCCAGACCCGGGTCGAGTTCGCGCGGCTGCCAACCGCCCTGGCCGCGGCGGGCGTCCTCGTGGTGCACGAAGAACTCGAGCGTGTTGGCCGTCTCGTCGAGCAGGGGGTTGCTCACCGGGCTCCACCACGGCGGTGTCCGCACGTCGTGCACGACTTCGGCGTATGGTCGGGCGGCTGTCCGCAATCGGACGCGTTCGCCGTGCTCGTGCAGCAGGGGGATCATCGCCCCGGCCGCCGCGTCGGGCCGCCGGTCCCGGACGACCAGGTGTGCCGCGAGATCGCGAGTGGTCCATCCCTCGCACAGGGTCGGCTCATCCGGGCCGAGGCGAAGCAGCAGGTCGGCGAGCAGGCGTCGTTCGCGCTGGGCATAGGCGGTCACAACGTGATCGTAGACACATGTTACGAAGGTGAACGACGGCGGCCCGGTTCGGCAGGATGGGTATGTAAGGCCGCAACTGCCGGCGAACACTTACCAGTCAGGTAGGAATTTTGAGCACCAGGTCCAGCCGCGACGTGCTGGTACGGGGACTGCATGTGCTGGGCCGGGCGATTCGCACCGAGCCGCGCCTGTTCACGATCGGGGTGGCCGGCAGCAGTCTGTTCGGCCTGCTCGTCATCGCCAATTCGTATGTCGTCGGTGCCGTCATCGGCCGGGTCGTGGTGCCCGCCTTCGCCTCCGGCTCGACCAGCACCGGCACCCTCGTCCTGATCGCCGCCGTCTTCCTCGGGCTCAGCGTGCTGCGGGTGGCGACCATCTTCGGCCGCCGCCTGGGCGCCGGCTACATGCAGTTCCGCCTGCAGGCCCGTTATCGCCGCGCGGTGACCCGGCGCTACTTGTCGCTGCCGCCGGCCTGGCACCAGAAGCACGCCACCGGCACCCTGCTCTCCAACGCCAACTCCGACGTTGAGGCGGCCTTCGTGCCGATCGCACCGCTGCCGTTCGCGGTCGGCACGATCGTGATGATCCTGGCCGCGGTGGTGGCGCTGTTCCTCACCGACTGGGTGCTGGCCATGGTCGGCGTCGTGCTCTTCCCGGCGCTGTTCGCCCTGAACACGTTCTATGCGCGCCGGATGTCACCGCGGCAGATCAAGGCGCAGCAGATGCGGGCCAAGGTCAGCGCGGTCGCGCACGAGAGCTTCGACGGCGCGCTGGTGGTCAAGACGATGGGCCGCGAGGAGGACGAGTCGCGCCGCTTCAAGGTCTTCGTCGACGAGCTGCGCGACTCGCTGATCTCGGTCGGCCGGCTGCGCGGCCTGTTCGACCCGATCATGGACGCGCTGCCCAGCGTGGGCACGCTCGCGGTGCTGCTGCTCGGCGCCTGGCGGTTGCAGAACGGCGCGATCAGCGTGACCGAGCTGGTCACCGTCGCGTTCCTGTTCACCGTGCTGGCCTTCCCGGTGCGGGCGATCGGCTGGGTGCTCGGCGAGCTGCCGCGCAGTGTCGCCGGCTGGGAGAGGGTGCAGGCGGTGCTGGCGGCCGACGGCGACCTCGCCTACGGCTCGGCCACAGTGGCCGGCAGTGAGCCGGTCACGCTGCGTTTCGACAAGGTCGATTTCGCGTACGGGGACGGACCGCTCGTGCTGAACGACGTGTCCTTCACCGTGCCCCCGGGCAAGACCGTGGCCCTGGTCGGGGCGACCGGCTCCGGCAAGTCGACGATCGCGTCGCTGGCCGTGCGCCTGGTCGACCCGGACGCCGGAGTGATCACGTTCGACGGCACGGAGCTGCCCGCACTCAGTGAGGCCGGCCTGACCAGCGCCTCCGCCCTCGTACCGCAGCTGCCTTTCGTCTTCGACGACACCGTCCGCGGCAACATCACGCTCGAACGGGACGGCGTCGACGACGAGGCTGTCTGGGCCGCGCTGCGGCTGGCCGAGGCCGACGGGTTCGTGGCCAAGCTGCCGGACGCGCTCGACACGGCGGTGGGCGAACGCGGCACCTCGCTCTCCGGCGGGCAGCGGCAGCGGCTCACGCTGGCCCGCGCGCTGGCCGGGCGCCCGCGGGTGCTCGTGCTCGACGACGCCACCAGTGCGGTCGACCCGCGGGTGGAGGCGGCCATCCTGGCCTCGCTGCGCGGCGGCGACGCGGGCGCGTCGATCCTGGTGGTGGCTTACCGGCGGGCGACGATCGCCCTGGCCGACGAGGTCGTCTACCTCGAGCAGGGCAAGGTCGTCGCGACCGGCACCCACACCGAGCTGCTGGCCGCCCACGCGGGTTACATCGAGCTCGTCACGGCGTACGAGCGAGCCGAGGCCGAAAAGGCCGAGGCCGAGAGGGTCGAGGCATGAGCGCCGCAACGGTGACGGCGGCCCGGACGGGCACGCTGGCCACGATCAAGCGGGGGCTGGCGCTCTCGCCCGAGCTGCGTCCCGGCCTGGGCGGCACGATCGCGCTGGCGGTGGTGCAGATGTCCGGCCGGGTCGCCGTGCCGATCGCCGTCCAGCAGGGCATCGACCACGGCATCCGCGGCGCCGGCGGGCCCGATCTGGGCTTCGTGATCAAGGTGGTGGCGTTCACCTTCGTGGCGCTGATGATCTCGACGGCGGCCGGCTACCTGATGACCCGGCGCCTGTTCACGGTCAGCGAGACCGCGCTGGGCGGGCTGCGCTCGCGCACGTTCCGGCACATCCACGACCTGTCGATGCTGCACCAGCAGTCCGAGCGGCGCGGCACCATGGTCTCCCGGGTGACCAGCGACGTCGACCAGATCTCGATCTTCCTGCAGACCGGCGGCGTGCAGTTGCTGCTGGCCAGCGGTCAGCTGCTGGTCTCGACGATCGTGATGTTCATCTATTCCTGGCAGCTGACGATCGTGGTGTTGCTGGCCTTCGGCCCGGCCGTGGCGATCATCCGGCTCTTCCAGAAACGGCTGGCCGCCGTCTACGGCGCGGTCCGCGAGCGGACCGGCATCATGCTGGGCGCGATCGCCGAGAGCGTCGTCGGGGCCACGGTCATTCGCGCGTACGGCGTGGCCGGGCGCACCGAGAAGCGCCTCGACACGTCGATCGGGCGGCTCGAGGTCGCCCAGAAACGGGCTCTGCGCACCAGTGTGACCAGCTTCTCCAGCGGCGAGCTGGGGGCCGGGCTGGCGCTGGCCGGGGTGGTCGTGATCGGCGTGCTGATCGGCGTCGACGGTGGACTGAGCGTGGGCCGGCTGACCGCGTTCCTGTTCCTCGTGACGCTGTTCATCCAGCCGGTGCAGATCGCCACCGACATGCTGAACGAGGCGCAGAACGCGGTGGCCGGCTGGCGCCGGGTGCTCGACGTGCTCGACCTCGAACCCGACGTCAAGGACCCGGACGAGGTGGGCGTCGACCTGCCGGCCGGGCCGCTGTCGGTGCGCTTCGCCGACGTGTCGTTCCGCTACCCGGACGGGCCGATCGTGCTGGCCGACGTCGACCTGTCGCTGCGCGCGCGGACCAAGGTGGCGGTGGTCGGCGAGACCGGGAGCGGCAAGACCACGTTCGCCAAGCTGCTCACCCGGCTGATGGATCCGGTGGAGGGTGAGGTCCTGCTCTCCGGGACGCCGCTGCGGAACGTACGGTTCGCGGCTCTGCGCTCGCGGGTGGTGATGGTGCCGCAGGACGGGTTCCTGTTCGACGCCACCATCGCCGAGAACATCCGCTTCGCCGAGCCGTCGCTGACCGACGAGCAGCTGACGACGGCGTTCGCCGAGCTGGGGCTGGACGACTGGCTGGCCGGGCTGCCGAACGGGCTCGAGACCCCGGTGGGTGAGCGCGGCGAAGCCCTCAGCGTGGGTGAGCGGCAGCTGGTGGCGCTGGTCCGGGCGTACGTGGCCGACCCCGACCTGCTGGTGCTGGACGAGGCCACGAGTGCGGTCGACCCGGCCACCGAGGTGCGGTTGCAGCGCGCCCTGGACACGGTGACCCGGGGCCGGACGACGGTCGCGATCGCGCACCGGCTCTCGACCGCCCAGGCCGCCGACGAGGTGATCGTGGTGGACGCGGGCCGCGTCGTCCAACGCGGCCCGCACTCCGAACTGGTCACCCAGGAGGACTCGATCTACGCCAAGCTCTACGCCTCCTGGCTCGAGCAGACGCGCTAAGTGCTGGTGACCGCCTGCCTCCTCATCAGCTTCAAAGGGGCGGTCGCGCGCGGAGCGAAGCGGAGCCAGAGTTACCGCGCGTAGAACTCGACTACCAGCTGCTCGTCACACTGCACCCGGATCTCCGAGCGCTCGGGGATCCGGATGACCGTGGTGCGCAGGTCCTCGAGCACGGTGGAGAGGTACGGCGCGGTCGGGCCGTCCAGGTGGGCGCCGGTCGCGGCGATCTGGAACGGCGGCTTCTGCCGGCTGCTCTCGCGCACCTCGACGACCTGACCCGGCTTCAACCGGTAGGCCGGCCGGTCCACCTTCTTGCCGTCGACCGTGAAGTGGCCGTGCACCACGAGCTGGCGGGCCTGGTAGATGGTGCGAGCCAGGCCGGCCCGCACCACCGTCGCGTCGAGACGCCGCTCGAGCAGGGTGACCATCGTCTCGCCGGTCTTGCCCTCGGCGCGGTGGGCGTCGTCGTACGCCTTGCGCATCTGGGATTCGCTGATGTTGTACTGGTGCCGCAGCCGCTGCTTCTCGAGCAGGCGGACCTGGTAGTCCGAGGCCTTACGGCGGGACCGGCCGTGCACACCCGGCGGGAAGGGCCGCTTCTCGAAGTACTTCACGCACTTCGGCGTCAGGGGGATGCCGAGGGCCCGCGAGAGCTTGGCCTTGGGTCGGGAGTTGTTCATGAAGTCTCCGAGTCACTTGCGCTTGAGGCCGGTGTTCCGAACAGCAGCTGTTTCGGTTAGCCTCACCTTACTAAGGCAAGCCTAACGTGTGCCCGGAGGTCCTGACCATGCAGCCCACCCACGCCGAGATCGCGCGTACGCTCGCCGCCGGCCACCTCCCCGGCGTCGCGCACGTCGCCTGCCGTCCGGGGCCACTTCCCGTACGGCACGTCACCGACGCGAACGGCCGGGTGCTCCTGCTCTCCCCGCGCGACGGCGCCTTCACCGCCGCGCTGCGCCCCCAGGAGGGCACCGACGACACCGCGATGGTCCTCGACATCTCCGACGTGCCGCCCATGGCCGGCTCACCCGCCCTCGGCCGCGTGTGGATCTCCGGCTGGGCCACCGCCCTGGAAGGCGACGAGGCCCGAGCCGCAACCCTGGACTACGCCGAGATCGACGCCTCCGGCGACCTGCTCGACGTCGGCGACGGCCAGGTGCTGCACCGCATGGACGTCGCCGAGATCCGCTACGAACGCAACGAGAACCTGCACGACGTCGACGTCGACGAGTTCGCCGAGGCGACCCCAGACCCGCTCTGCCGCATCGAGTTCGACCTGATCGCCGACCTGCTCGACCATCACGAGGCCGAGATGAGCGCTTACGTGCGCCGCCAGCTCGGCAAGACGTTCCAGCCGGTCGCCGAGCCCCAGGTGGTGCGGATGGACAGGTACGGCTTCATGGTCCGCCTGGACGACAAACTGGCGCGGCTGGCTTTCCCGCGCCCGGTGACCGATCGTCATGATCTGGCCCATCTGCTGCACCCGGTGTTGTGTCACCGCTGCACTGATTAGGGGGCTCGTTGCTTCCTTCGTCGTCGCGGCCCGTTTCGGTGGGTGACGGCTTGGCGTGATCGCCGAGCCGGCGGCGTCGTGGGTGGGGTGGGGCTGGTCGCCAGGCCCGCGTCGTCGTGGTGACGGTGTGTGGGGCCTGTTCGGGTGGTTGCTGGTTGGGCTGGTTGCCAGGCCCGCGGCGTCGTGGTCACGGCAGGTTGGGCCTGTTCCGGCAATTGAATGGGTTCGCTCGCTACGATGCGCCAGTCGGGATCAGTCTTTTCGTGCGAGCAGCGTACTGTTGGGACGCGTAGTGGAATTGCCGCGATTTTCTGCGATGTCTATGCGCACCTTTACAAATTCGATCCATTGCTAGATTGATGGGCAATGTGCCGGTCGCGTGCGATGTAACCTTTCAATGATTTGATGCCGAGGTCTGGCCGGGTCTCATCGGGATTGTGCTTGCTGCTCGAAGCAATTTCGGGATCGCTGGGCAAGTGCTGCGAGCTGGTCGATCTGGCCTGTCTGCGGATCACACAGTGGTGCTACCAGTCGGTTCGTGCACCATTGGTCGGGCTCCGAACGGATGGAATTGCTGGCGGAGCGGCATTCCGGTCTATCTCAGCGTGCTGTGTCCCTTCGCTCGGCCGAAGAATAATGTCCTCACATTGGCATGCCATTGTGCCTGTAGGGCGAGCCTTTCGCCGTCAGTGGCGGGACAATATAAGTATGCGGCAGCTACAGTTCTTCACCACGGCAGAGCTGGCAAAAATGCGCGACCGAACCCGGAAGCGAAACTATTCTCCAGCGGGCGAAGAATTCCGCCGTGAACACGAGCGCCACCGAGCCTGGGGTCTGCAGCAACGACACGCTGCCAAGTTGAGCCAACTCCGCCGCGCCGCAGTCGCCTCCGCCACGCCGGCCACCAGTCCCACCCCGACCGTTCCGGCCGCCCCTGCGGCTCACAAGCAGCCCGAGACGCGCGAGCCCTCGGCGAAATCTCACGAACCCTCTCCCAGCAGCACCGTCACACAGCCGGTCGAGGCGTCGCCAAGTCAGCAAGAGTCGCCGACACTGCCGCAGCCACGACCGACGTCCTCAACTCTGACCGGAACAAAGGCCGCAGCCTCCGCCAGTTCACCGGGGGCAGCCGGGACATCAGCCTTCTCAACCAGACTCCTGCCAGCTACTCGACCCCGCACCGAATGCCACCCCATTCACCAACGACACCGCAAGCTCGGCAACGAAACCGCAGCCACGCATCGCGACAGGCGACGATCACCTGGCGCAACGACAAGGCCGGCCTGGCTCTTGGCCCGGCCATCTACGCGCGTGTCAGTGGCGGCACTTTGCCGGGCCACCACGGGGCGCGCTTGGCTACCGGACTCGGCCATCTACGCCCCCGTGAGCGGCCGCATTCACCCGGGCCACGACGGGGCGGGCTTGGCACCGCTCGGCCATCTACGCGCCTGTCGGCGGCGGCACTTTGCTGGGCCACGACGGGGCGGGCTTGGCTGCCAGGCCCGGCCATCTACGCCTCCGTCAGCGGCCCCACTCTGCTGGGCCTCGACGGCGACGGCTTGGCACCGCTCGGCCATCTACGCGCCTGTCGGCGGCGGCACTCTGCTGGGCCACGACGGCGAGGGCTCGGCTACCGGCTCAGCCATTACGCCCCCGTCAGCGGCCGCATCCACCTGGGCCACGACGGGCCGGGCCCGGACCGAGCCAAGACCCCAACACCCACATCACCAGCCGCAAGACTCTGAAACGTCGGTCACGGCTGTTTGAAGACCTCGGGCATCGGGTCGGTGAGGAAGCGTTGGATGTTCGGCCCGACCGCCGCCGCGATGATGTCGGGGTCGGCGCTGGCCAAGGGCTCGATCCGCAACACATAACGGGCCACCATCGTGCCCGCGATCTGCGTCGCGACCAGTGCCGACCGCATCGGCGCCTCCTTCTGGTCGTCGATGATCTCGCCGACCGCGCGGCGCAGGATCTGGGTGACCACGAATTCGCGCAGTAGCCGCGCTGTCCATTCGTTGCTCAGGGCCGAGCGAAAAACAGCCAGCGCCGCCGTGCCCGCCGGGGAGTCCCACACGCTGATGGCGAGCCGGATCAGTCGTTCCCCGGCCTGGTCGCGGGGGCCGTCGAGGGCTTGCGGGATGAGCTCGCCCGGGTTGATCGGGGCGTTCATCACAGCCAGGAAGAGCTTTTCCTTGGTGCCGAAGTAGTGGTGCACCAGGGCCGGGTCGACTCCGGCGTCGGCCGCGATGGAGCGGATCGACGCCTTGTCGAAACCCTTCTCGGCGAAGCTCGCCCGGGCGGCTTCCAGGATGGACGTACGGGTGTCCTGGTTGCCGGGACGCCGCCCGCTGCGCCTGACCAATGAAGCTCCTTCGACCTGAGACTCAGGCGGTTCGCCGCCGCAGGGTTGCCGCCGCCAGCACCAGGGCGATGACCGCCGCGCCGGCGACGATCGACAGGTCACGCCACATCGTGGTGGTCGGGTCGGGGGCGACCCCGACCTGGGCGAGCGCCTCGACCGCGTAGGTCAGGGGCAGCGCGTTGCTGACCACCTCGAGCCAGCCGACCATCTGCTCGCGCGGCACGAACAAACCGCACAGCAGGATCTGCGGCACCACGACCACCGGTAGGAACTGTACGGCCTGGAACTCCGTGCGGGCGAAGGCGCTGCAGAACAGGCCGAGCGCCACGCCGAGCACGGCGTTGACGACCGCGATGAGCACCACCAGGCCGGCGTTCCCGGTTGTCTGCAGACCGAGCAACCAGTACGCGGCCCCGGTGGCGACCGCCCCCTGCAGGGTGGCCGCCAGACCGAACGCCAGGCCGTAGCCGAACAGCAGGTCGAGCTTGCCGAGCGGGGTGGTGAGCAACCTCTCCAGGGTGCCCGTGGTGCGTTCGCGCAGCATCGCGATGCTGGTCACCAAGAACATGATCACGAACGGGAAGATGCCGAGCATGATCAGGGCGATCCGGTCGAAGGTCGCGCCGGAACCGTCGTACATGAAATAGAGCAAGCCGAGCAGGAGCGCGGGAACGACGAGGAGCAATGCCACCGTACGGCGGTCGTGCCGCAGCTGCCGCAGGATGCGCCCGGCCGTCGCGAGAGTGATCCGCAGGCTCATGCCGCCACCTCGTCGAGTTGGCGGATCAACCGGAGGAAGGCCTCTTCGAGGTCGTCGGTGCCGGAACGGGCCCGGATCGCGGCCGGGGTGTCGTCGCCGATCAGACGGCCCTCGCGAACGAGCAGCAGGCGGTCGCAGCGGCCGGCCTCGTCCATCACGTGGCTCGACACCAGCAGCGTGGTGCCGGCCGCGGCCAGCTGGTGGAAGCGGGACCACAGGTCGGCCCGCAGCACCGGGTCCTGCCCCACGGTCGGCTCGTCGAGCACCAGCAGCTTGGGCTCGCCGATCAGCGCGCAGGCCAGCGAGGCCCGGCTGCGTTGCCCGCCCGAGAGGTTGCCGACGAGCTGGTGGGTGGCCCCGGCCAGGCCGACGTCAGTGATCGCGCGGTCGGCCTCGGCGGCGCCCAGGCCGTGCAGGGCTGCGAAGTAGCGCGCGTTCTCCCGTACGGAAAGGTCGGCGTAGACGCTCGGAGCCTGCGTCACATAGCCGAGCTCGCGGCGCAGCGGCGCACTGCCGGCCGGCTGGCCCAGCACGGTGACCTGGCCCGATCGGACGATCTGAACTCCGACGATCGCCCTGATCAGGGTGGTCTTGCCGCTGCCGCTGGGGCCGAGGAGGCCGGTGACGCTGCCCGCCGGGATGTCGCAGGAGATGCCGTGCAGCACGCGTCTCTTGCCGCGCTCGACGACGAGGTCGCGAACCTCGATCGCGTGGGTCATGGTGGCCTCCGAATAATTCATCAGGTGTTGAAATCAACGGTAGATGAATTCCGAGATCGAAAAAAGGCCCCGATCCCTTCCGTACGGGGATCGGGGCCTTCCTGTTCGCTCAGAGAGCCATGATGCGGTCCAGGAACTCGCGGTAACCCCGCATCGCCATGCGCATGCTCTCGGTGTCGGGCTTGCCGTTGCCGCGCAGCGGGTCGAGCTCGTCGCGCTCGGCCAGCAGGGCCTCGGTGAGCTCGTTGACCGCGTCCGTGAGCAGGTCGTGGGCCCGGGTCAGAGCCGTCTCGGGATCGTCGACGAACTCGGCTTTCACCTCGTGCCAGGCGGCCCGGAAGTGCCGTACGGCGTCGTCGTCCCAGAACGCGATGTGCCCGGCCGCGACGTCACCCGGGCGCAGCGGCGCCTCCGGCTCGTCACCGGGACCGTCCGGGGCGGCGCGGCGGCCGCGGCGGGCCGGCTCGGCGTCCTCCAGGCTGGCCGAGCGGCGCGGCGTGGGCTCGCCGGCGTCCGGCACGTCCGGCTCGTCCGACTCGTCCGGCGACTGAGGCTGCGCCGGCGCCGGGTGCTGGGGCTGGGGCTGGGGCTGGGTGTCGAGGTCGCCGAAGCTGATGCTCACCTGGGGCTTCTCCTCGCGGGCGGGCTCGGCCGGCTGCGGCTTGGCCACGGGCACCGGGATGCTGGTCGCGGCCCGCGGCGCCGGGACGCCCGAGACCGGTCCGGCCGCCGGGTCGGGCAGGGCCGGGGTGTAGGCCGGGGGCTGGCCGAAACTCGCACCGAAGGACGGGCCGCCGGACACGGGCGCGGCGGAGACCGGGGCGCTCGAGGCCGGCGGGGCGGAGACCGGCGGCGACGAGGTCGGCGCGACGATCGGGTGGGTCGAGGTGGGCACGGACGCCCAGCCCGAGGCGGCCCGGCGCCCGTCATCCTCGGGGGCGCTCCGGCGACTGTCCTCGTCGGGGCCGGCGAAGCTCTCCCGGCCGGGGAAAGCGCGGCGGCCGGTCGGCTCCTCGAACCCGGAGCCGGGAAAGGCCCGGCGGCCGGTCGGCTCGTCGGTTTCCGGGCCGGGCGTGGGGCGGCGGCCGGACAGGTTGTCGGTTTCCGGGCCGGGCGTGGGGCGGCGGCCGGACAGGTTGTCGGTTTCCGGGCCGGGCGTGGGGCGGCGGCCGGACAGGTTGTCGGTTTCCGGGCCGGACGTGGGGCGGCGGCCGAGCAGGTCGTCGGTTTCCGGGCCGGGCGTGGGGCGGCGGCCGAGCAGGTCGTCGGTCTCAGGGCCGGGCGCGGGGCGGCGGCCGGACAGGTCGTTGGTTTCCGGGCCGGAGGCGGCGCGGCGGCCGGACAGGTCGTCGGGTCCGGCGCCCGGGCCGGAAACCGGCGCGACCGCCCCGGCGCCGGAGGTCGGGACACCGGGGTAACCGGTCCGTCCGTTCATGTCATCACGCCCGTTCTCGTCTCGCGTCCCCGCGTGGTCGGGTTCGTCCCCCCGGCCGGCGGTGCCCGGAACGGCCGGCAGGTCGGCCGCGGCGGATCGCCCGTTCGTCTCGCCCGGCCCGTGCCCGTTGAGACCGGGTCGTGCCTCGGCCGGGGCGCGCCCGCCGAACAGGAACCGGCTGTTGCGCCCGCCCAGCCCGAAGCCACCGAAATCGCGGTCCCAGGGGTTGCCCCGGCCGGACTCTACGGCCGGGCCACCGTTCGCGCTCTCGCTCGCGGCGCGGGAGTGATCAGGATCGCCGTCGCCGGTCGCGGGCGGGCCGCTGACCGGTGCGGGGGGCCCGCTGACCGGGCCCGAGGTCGGTGCGGGCGACGCGCTCACCGGCCCGGGCACCTGGCCCGGGCCGCGGCCGGACGCCCCGAAGGCGCCACCAGGCCCGCCACTCGAACCGCTGCCGGCCGGACCATCCCCGCCGTGCGGTCCGCGATCGCCGTGCGGTCCGCGATCGCCGAGTGGCCCGCTGCCGCCGAACGGGTCGTTGCCGCCGAACGGGTCGTTGCCGCCGCCGGGGCTGTGAATCGCCGAGGGCGTGGCCGGGCCGTAGGTGCCCGCGGCGAAGGGCAGCCGGGGCCCGCCCGGGACGGGCTCGCCGACCGGTGGCTGAGGGCTGGGCGGCCCGCTGACGGAAGCGTCCAGGCCCTCCGACGAGCGCCGTGAGCCCAGCGCCACCATCTCGGTTTCACCCGAATGAGTGCCCGGCACAGCGGAGGGCTCGGACGTGGCCGCCTCGCTGTCGGCGTCGCGCTCGGCCGGCCAGAATCTGGCCAGTCCGCGCGTCGGCCGAGCGTTGTCGGGGTTGGACGTCGGCTCCATCGGTTTGAGACTCCCGTCGCTGCGGCTCCGCCACCCGCTCACCTGAGCTGCGGTAACCCTCTCGGAGGCGGTCATCAGCACCCCTGGCAGGGTGCAACGCACGACGACGGTACCTAACCAGCCGGTCCGAGGCACTACCCGTGCCCGGATCGTGGCCCCCACCGCGGCACGACCGTGCGCCCGGCATGGGGGAGAATCGTCGCGTGGCAGTCAAGACCGAACTGGATCCGGCCATCGCGGCCAAGCTCAAGCGCACCCCCGACGGGCTCGTCGCGGCGATCGTGCGCGAGCACGGCAGCGGTGACGTGCTCATGCTGGCCTGGATGGACGACGAGGCGTTGCACCGCACGCTGACCACCGGGCGGGCGACCTACTGGTCGCGCAGCCGGCAGGAGTACTGGGTGAAGGGCGCGACCTCCGGCCACCACCAGTACGTGCACGGCGTCGCCCTCGACTGCGACGGCGACGCGTTGCTGGTCACGGTCGAGCAGGTCGGCGCGGCCTGCCACACCGGCGAGCGCACCTGCTTCTTCGACGAGTTGCCGGTGGTGACCGGGTCGTGACCAGCGGAGCGGTCCATCCCGACGAGGCGGCTTTCCTGCGCGAGCGGCGCCGCGTGGTCCCCGTCACCCGCCGGCTGCTGGCCGACGGCGAGACCCCGGTCGGGGTCTACACGAAGCTGGCCGGCGGCCCCGGCACCTTCCTGCTGGAGTCGGCCGAGCAGGGTGCGGGCCCGTCCGGCGCGGCCTGGTCGCGCTATTCGTTCGTCGGCGTGCGCAGCGCGGCGACGCTGGTCGAGCGGGACGGCGAGGCGCACTGGCTGGGCTCGCCGCCCACGGGCGTGCCGCTCGACGGCGACCCGGTGACCGCGCTCCGCGAGACGGTCGCGGCGCTGGCCGACGGCCCGTCCGCCGACGACCTGCCGCCGCTGACCGGCGGCATGGTCGGCTACCTGAGCTACGACCTCGTCCGGCGTTTCGAGCGCCTGCCGAGTTCGGCGACCGACGACCTGGCCCTGCCCGAGCTGGGCATGATGCTCGCCACCGACCTCGTCGTGCTCGACCATTACGACGGCTCGGCCGTCCTGGTGGCCAACGCGGTGCTGGCCGACGACGCCGACGACCAGGCCAAGCGGGCGGCCTATCACAACGCGGTGGGCCGGCTCGACGCGATGACCACGGCGCTGTCCCGCCCGACCCCGCCGATGATCTCCACGGTGGAGCGCCGGCCGGCCGGGGAGCCGGTCAGCCGGACCGCGCCGGGGGAGTATCAGAAGGCGGTCGACGAGGCCAAGGAGGCGATCCGGGCCGGCGAGTGCTTCCAGATCGTCGTGGCCCAGCGCTTCGAGCGGCCCACCGACGCCGACCCGCTCGACGTCTACCGGGTGCTGCGGGCCACCAACCCCAGCCCGTACATGTATCTATTGCGCTTCGACGACTTCGACATCGTCGGCTCGTCCCCCGAGGCCCACCTCAAGGTCAGCGCCGACGAGGAGGGCACCCGCCGCGCGCTGCTGCACCCGATCGCCGGCACCCGCTGGCGTGGCGCCACCCCGGAGCAGGACAACGCCCTGGCCGCCGAGCTGCTGGCCGACCCCAAGGAGCGCGCCGAGCACGTCATGCTGGTCGACCTGGGGCGCAACGACCTGGGCCGGGTGTGCCGGGCCGGCTCGGTCGAGGTGCCGGAGTTCGCCCGCATCGAGCGCTACAGCCATGTCATGCACATCGTCTCGACGGTCACCGGTGAGCTGCGCGACGACCGGTCGGCGTTCGACGCGCTGGCCGCGACGTTCCCGGCGGGCACGTTGTCGGGCGCGCCCAAGGTGCGCGCCATGGAGATCATCGAGTCGCTCGAGCCGACCCGCCGCGGCCTGTACGGCGGCACGGTCGGCTACTTCGGGTTCGCCGGTGACATGGACATGGCGATCGCGATCCGCACCGCGCTGATCAAGGACGGGGTGGCCTACGTGGGCGCCGGGGCGGGCATCGTGGCCGACTCCGACCCGGCCGCCGAGGAGCAGGAGACCCGTAACAAGGCGGCCGCGGTGCTGGCCGCGATCGCCTCCGCCGAGACGCTGCGCGCGGCTCGATGAGCCGGCGCTCCTACCTGCTGTCGCTGCTGGCCTGCCTGGCCGGTGCCGGCTTGGCGGCGTACGGGGCCACCCGCACCTGGTCGGTGCTGGAGGTGCCCCGGCCCGGCATGTCCGAGTTGCGCACCGAGCGGACCGGTGCCGACGTCGCGCCCTGGGTGATCGGCCTGGCCCTGGTCGGCCTGGCCGGCACCGGGGCGTTGCTGGCCACGCACGGCCGGCTCCGGCGCGGCGTGGGCGTTCTGCTCGCCCTGGTGGGGGCGGGTGTGGTCGTCGGCGCGATCGCCGGCCGGGTCGGTCTCGACCCGGGAGCGGCCGGCGCGGGCGGCACGGTGTGGCCGGTGGCCTGCGCCTTCGGCGGCGCGGTGGTGGCGCTGGGCGGGCTGACTGCCGCGCGTCAGGGTCATCGGTGGCCGCGCATGTCGGCCCGGTACGACCGGAAGCCCGCACCGCCGACGGCGGCGCCGGCACCGGCCGGTCTCAACACCAAGCCGGTCGACAACCGTGCCGCATGGGATTCCCTGGACCGCGGTGACGACCCGACCGCGTAGGAAGGCGACGACCCGACCGCGTAAGAAGGCGACGACCCGACTGCTTGAAAGGGCGGCGAGCCGACCGCGCAGGACTCAGCGCGTGTGGGCGAGCTCGCGCCGGTCGGGGCGGCGGGCCACCAGGGCGGCGACCTCGCGGCTCAGCGCGGCGCTGGCCTCGTGGCGGGCGCGGATCTCCAGGGTGGCCGCCCAGGCGTTGTCGCGGGCGGTGCGCACCTTGTCGTCGCCGATCACGCGGCGCTGCACGCCGGTGACGAGCTCGGCGGCGGCGGAGACGAGGGCGCGGGAGACGGTGACGAAGCCGGCGGGCTCGGTCTCGACTGTCCGGGTAGCGGCCACGGCAAACTCCACATCGATCGCTCTGAGCTGGCTGGCGTTCGCTGACGCCGGGAACCAGTCTGCCTCGGCCTCATCATGACCGGACCCTATTTCCGGTGCGTGACGACTCCGTCAACACGCTGTGGGATCCACCGATCAGATGAGGTGTCCCTGCACAGCGGGCCGGAGAGCGCGTGACCGCTGTGACCGAAGTGACAGAACGCGCCCGAGCAGGCCGCATTATGCCCCAGGCCACCTGGTGAGGCGGGCCATACCCCGGGGCGCCTCGAGCGACCACGACCTCCTAGCATCGGGCGGAGGACACCCGGAGAGGGGAGTCGTTTCGTGACATCCGATCAGCAGGCGCAAGCGGGTTCTGGCGGACCGCAGAACGTGCTGGAGGAGATCCTCGCCGGAGTGCGCGAGGACGTGGCCGTCCGGCAGGAGCAGGTGCCGCTGGAGCAGGTACGGGAGGCCGCAGCCGCGGCGCCGCCGGCCATCGACGCCTATGCGGCGTTGCGCAAGGCCGGCGTGGCCGTGATCGCCGAGGTGAAGCGGTCGTCGCCGTCCAAGGGGGCGCTGGCCGACATCCCCGACCCGGCCGAGCTCGCCGGTGAGTACGCGGCGGGCGGCGCCCGTTGCATCAGCGTGCTCACCGAGGGCCGGTGGTTCGGCGGGTCGCTCGACGACCTCAAGGCCGTGCGCGCCTCGGTGCAGATCCCGGTGCTCCGCAAGGATTTCGTGGTCTCCAGTTATCAGGTGCACGAGGCCCGCGCCCACGGCGCCGACCTGGTGCTGCTCATCGTCGCGGCGCTCGAGCAGAACGTGCTCGTCGGCCTGCTCGAGCGGATCGAGTCGCTCGGCATGACCGCGCTGGTCGAGGTGCACAACGAGGAGGAGGCCGACCGTGCCCTGGAGGCGAACGCCAAGGTCATCGGGGTCAACGCCCGCGACCTGCGCACACTCGAGGTCGACCGGTCGGTCTTCGAGCGCATCGCGCCCGGCCTGCCCAACAATGTCGTGAAGATCGCCGAGTCGGGGGTGCGCGGGCCGCACGACCTGATCCGGTATGCGTCCGCGGGCGCCGATGCCGTGCTGGTGGGGGAGGGTCTGGTGACCCAGAAATCGCCGCGGGACGCGGTGGCCGAGCTGGTCAACGCGGGCAACCACCCGGCGACGCCGAGGCCGGTGCGATGAGCGCCCCCTCGTTGCCCGACCTGTCCGGCCATTTCGGGCGTTACGGCGGCCGGTTCGTCCCGGAGGCCCTGGTCCGGGCGCTCGACGAGCTCGACGCCGCCTACCGGTCGGCCAAGGCCGACCCGGCCTTCCGGGCCCGGTTCGACGATCTGCTGGTCAACTACGCCGGCGTGCCGTCGCTGCTCTACCGGGCCGAGCGGCTCTCCGAGAAGCTGGGCGCCGAGATCCTGCTCAAGCGGGAGGATCTCAACCACACCGGCGCCCACAAGGTCCGCAACGTGCTGGGGCAGGCGCTGCTGGCCAAGCGGATGGGCAAGCCCCGGGTGATCGCCGAGACCGGTGCCGGTCAGCACGGGGTGGCCAGCGCCACCGCGGCCGCCCTGCTCGACCTCGAGTGCGTGGTCTACATGGGTGAGACCGACACCGAGCGGCAGGCGCTCAACGTGGCCCGCATGCGCATGCTGGGCGCCACGGTCGTGCCGGTCACCAACGGCTCGCGCACGCTCAAGGACGCGCTCAACGAGGCGCTGCGCGACTGGGTGGCCAGCGTCGACACCACGCACTACCTGCTCGGCACGGCGGCCGGCCCGCACCCGTTCCCCGAGATCGTGCGCGATTTTGTGGGCGGCATCGGCGTCGAGGCCCGCGAGCAGTGCCTGGCCATGCTGGGCCGGCTGCCCGACGCGGTGGCGGCCTGCGTGGGTGGCGGCTCCAACGCGATCGGCATCTTCCACGCGTTCGTCCCCGACGAGTCGGTGCAGCTCTACGGCTTCGAGGCGGGCGGCGACGGGGTGGACACGGGACGGCACGCGGCGTCGATCACCGGCGGCTCGTCGGGTGTGCTGCACGGCGCCCGGACGTACGTCCTGCAGGACGAGGACGGCCAGACGGTCGAGTCCCACTCGATCTCGGCCGGTCTGGACTACCCGGGGGTCGGGCCCGAGCACGCCTGGCTGCACGACACCGGCCGCGCCGAGTACGAGCCGGTCACCGACGACGAGGCGATGGCCGCGTTCCAGCTGCTCTGCCGCACCGAGGGCATCATCCCGGCCATCGAGAGCGCGCACGCGCTGGCCGGTGTCGCCCGCATCGCGCCGCTGCTGCGCGCGGAGCTGGGCCGCACACCGACCATCGTGGTCAACCTGTCCGGCCGCGGTGACAAGGACGTGCACACCGCGGGCGCCTACTTCGGCATCCTCGACCCGGTCGAGGCGCTGGTCCCGGGGGAGAACGCGTGAGCATCGCCGAGGTCTTCGCCAAGGCCCGCGCGGAGGACCGCGCGGTGCTGGTCGGCTGCATGCCGGCCGGCTTCCCGACCGTCGAGGACAGCATCGCCTCGATGATCGCGATGCACGAGGCCGGCTGCGACGTGATCGAGGTCGAGCTGCCCTACTCCGACCCGGTGATGGACGGCCCGGTCATCCAGCGGGCCAGCGACATCGCGCTGAGCCGCGGGGTGCGCACCGGCGACACGCTGCGGATCATCGAGGCGGTCGCGGGCACGGGCGCCCCGGTCGTGCTGATGACCTATTGGAACCCGGTGGAGAAGTACGGGGTCAACGCGTTCGCCCGGGACCTGTCGGCGGCCGGCGCCACCGGCATGATCACGCCCGACCTGATCCCGGACGAGGCGGCCGAGTGGATCGCCGCCGCCGACGAGCACCGGCTCGACCGGACGTTCCTGGTCTCGCCCTCCTCGACCGACGACCGCCTGGCCATGACGGTCGCGCACTGCCGCGGCTTCGTCTACGCGACCGCGCTGATGGGTGTCACCGGCGCCCGCACCTCGGTGTCCTCGCAGGCCCCGGAGCTGGTCGACCGGGTGCGGCACACCAATCCGGACATGCCGGTGGGGGTGGGTCTCGGGGTGGGCACCGGCGCGCAGGCGGCCGAGGTGGCCGGTTTCGCCGACGGGGTGATCGTGGGCAGTGCGCTGATCCGGCAGGTGCTCGAAGCCCCCGACCGGGCCACCGGGTTGTCCCGGCTCCGGACGCTGAGCGCGGAACTGGCCGAGGGTGTGCGTAACCCGGTCAAGTGAACCGGTAGCGTGTGCACCCGTGGACCTCGCGCTTATTCCCAGTCCGACAACGTCTGTCTGGCACGTGCTCGGCCTGCCCGTGCGGGCGTATGCGATCTGCATCGTCCTGGGCATCGTCGCCTCCTGCCTGATCATGGAATATCGCCTGCGCAGCCGGGGGGTGGCCCGCTGGGCCTCGCTGGACATCGCGGTGTGGGCGGTCCCGTTCGGCATCGTCGGCGCGCGGCTCTATCACCTCGCGACGTCCCCGCAGGACTATTTCGGTGCCGGGGGTGACCCGGTCCGCGCCTTCTACATCTGGGAGGGCGGCCTCGGCATCTGGGGCGCGGTGCTCGGCGGCGCGGTCGGCGCCTGGCTGGGCGCCCGTCAGCTCGGCCTGCCGCTGGGCCTGGTCGCCGACGCGCTGGCCCCGGGGCTCGCGGTCGGGCAGGCGGTCGGCCGGATCGGCAACTGGTTCAACAACGAGCTCTACGGCAAGGTCACCACGCTCCCGTGGGGTCTCGAGGTCCACGACATGGACCGGTCGAATCCCGGGCACGCGACCCGCATCGACGGGCAGGCGGTGACGCTGCCCGACCTGTATCACCCGACGTTCCTCTACGAGCTGCTCTGGAATCTCGGTGTCGCGCTGCTGGTCTGGCTGGCCGACCGGAAATACAAGTTCGGCCGGGGCCGGGCGTTCGCGCTCTACGTGATGGCCTACACGGTGGGCCGGGCCTGGATCGAGATGCTGCGCGTCGACGAGGCCAACCACCTGTTCGGCGTCCGGCTCAACGTGTTCACCTCGATCGTCGTCTTCCTCGGCGGGCTCATCTACTTCCTGGTCGTGCGCGGGCCGCGGGCCTACGTGGTGCCCGACGACGCGCCCGAGACGGAGCCCGAGCCGGCCGCGACCGGCGACGTCTCCCAGGTCGACGTCACGGCCGCCGCGGCCTCGCCCAGCGCGACCCCCCAGGGCTATCAGGTGGTCAGCGAGTCGAGGTTCCAGGCCTACCGGCGTACGGGGATCCTGCCCCCCGACACCCCGGCCGACATGGCCGAGGAGATCGCCGCCGGCGGTCACCCCGTCGAACGCGACCCGGCCGGCCCGGCCGGCATGGGTGAGGCACTGCTGGCCACCGGCAAGGCCGCCGGGTCGGGCCGGGAGGCACCTGGCGGCGACGCCGAGCCGGAGTCCCGCGGCGACGAACGCTGACCCAGGTGCGCACAGCGGTTGTGGTGGGCGCTGGTCTGGCCGGTCTGGCCACGGCCGGCGCCCTCTCTCGTTGTGGCTGGCATGTGGTGCTGCTGGAGCGCGCCGAACGAGTCGCCGCCCCGCCCACCGCCCTGGTGCTGTGGCCCAACGGCCGCCGCGCGCTGGAATCGCTCGACCCGGACGGCGGGTGGCCGGCGATCATCGCCCCGCTGCCCGACGGCGGGGTGCGCCGCCCGGACGGTCAATGGCTGGTCACCCCGCGGCCCGGCGGGACCGGCTCCGCGCCCGGCGCCGTGCACCTCCAGGACCTCTACGACGCGCTGGTGGCCGGGCTGGGCGACCTGGTCGAGATCCGCACCGGCTTCGCGGTCACCACGATCCGTACGGGTCCGGCCCGCCGCCCGGTGGTCGGTGACGGCCGCACCGAGATCGAGGCCGACCTGGTCGTGGCGGCCGACGGCATCGACAGTGCGATCCGCCGCACCCTGGCCCCCGAGTCGCTCGCGGCCGGTTCCGGGTTCGCCGCGTGGCAGGCCGTCGTCCCCGGCTACCGGGTGCCGTCGCGCCCGCCCGGTGAGGTCGCCGGGGGCGAGACGCTGGGTGCCGGCTACCGGTTCGTGTCGATCCCGCTGGGGGATCGGGCCGCGGGCCGGGGCGGCGTCTACTGGGTGGCCACCGCGGCCGGGGCCCCCCGCCCGGAGTCGCCGGCCACCCAGCTCGATCTGCTGCGGCGCTGGTTCGCCGGCTGGCCGTCGCCGGTGGGTGACCTGCTGGCCGCGACCCACCCCGAGGAGCTGGTCCCGCAGGAGGTGCGGGAGCTGCGTCCGCTGCCCCGGGCGTACGCGTTCCCGTCCGGCCCGGGCGGGGTCGTGCTGCTCGGCGACGCGGCCCAAGCCATGCCCCACCACCTCGGTCAGGGCGCCTGCCTGGCTTTCGAGGACGCGGCCACCCTGCGCTCGCTGGCCGGCCAGGCCGCCCCGGGGGCCACGCTGACCGCGGCGCTGGAGGCCTACAGCCGCCTGCGGCAACCCCGCGCGACCACGGTCGTCCGGCAGACCCGGCGAATGTCGGCCGTGGTCCAGGCCCGGGGCCGGCTGGCCCTGCGCGCCCGCGACGCGGCGCTGAGCCACCTGCGCCCGCGCATCCTCAGCGCGCCGTTGTCGCAGTGGTCGCCACCGGATTGACCGAGGGGGTCGCGACCCCGGCGTGACGTCGTTACGATCCGGCCGTGATCGCGCCTCTGGTGGCCCTGCTGGCCCTGACTCCCGCACCGGTCGTGCTCGCTCCCACCGAGCCCGCACCGACGGGTGTCGAGCTGGCCTGGACCTCCGGCGAGCACAACGAGTTCGCCGTGACCTGGGACGAGGCCGGCGACGTCCGCAACAAGATCGACACTGAGCGGGTGGACGGCGAGCCCACCTTCATCGCGAGCCAGTTCATCGAGCCCGGTGAGCCCAACCGGGTCGTCATGAACACCGGCCTCTACGACACCGACTACAAGATCCGGGTGGTCGTCGTCGACGCGGACGGCACCGAGCTGAGCGAGCCGGCCTACTCCCCGGAGTTCGACACCGACCGCACCGTGCCGGCCCGGATCACCAGCGCGGTCCCGCAGGTGGACGGCTCGGTCCGGTTCTCCTGGGTGCCGGGCCGCTACACCGACTCCAACCCGGGGGACCCGCTGGACCTGCCGGCCGAGGACCCGCCGCGCTACCAGCCGGTCGTCACCCAGTACGGGATGCCCGACTACGAGCCGTTCGGCCCGCCGGTGCGCGGGGCGGGTTCCCTGGTCGTGCGGGGTCGCCAGGTCCCTCTCAACGTCGGCCTGCAGAACTTCGAGAACGAGTGGTACGGCTACCGCGGGGCCAGCGCGTCGATCAACGGCAGCAAGCTGACCGTGAAGCTGCCGTCGTCGCGGCCGGTCGGCGGCCGGCTCACCGCCACCGGCAAGGTGACCGAGTTGCTCCGCAGCTGTGATCTGGCCGCCTGTGACAACGCCGAGTGGCCCACCGGGGACCGTGAGCTGGAACTGCAGGCGCGGACCTCGGCCGGCGGTTCCTGGCAGACCGTGGCGACGACGAAGAGCCGCACCGACGGCACGTACTCGGTGACCGCCGGTTTCACCGGGACCCGCGAATACCGGGTGGTCGCCCCGCCGGTGCCCTGGGTGCCGGGTGATCAGGCTCTCGCGTACGCGGAAACGGCGGCCATGAAGGTGAGCGGAGTCTCCGGCCCGGCGGACAACGGCGGCGGCGACGACAACGGCGGTGGCGACGACAACGGTGGCGACGGCGGCGGTGGCGGTGGTGGTGGCCTTCCGATCACCGGCTCACCCGTGATGTGGATCGCGCTCGCCGGCGGTCTGCTCGTCCTGCTGGGTGTCGCGTTCGCCACCCTCGGACGGATCCGCCGGCGCCGCTGACGCCACCTGTCGACCACCGCCGCACGCCGTCGCGCCTACAGCGACGCCGGGGCCGGCTCGCCGATGCACGCGGTGCCGATCCGCCGGAATCCCACCTTCGTGTAGAGGCGGGCGACGTCGTCGTCACCCGCCGACAGGAAGACCAGCCGCACCCCGTCGTCCAGCGAGCGGCGGGCCAGTGCCGCGGTGAGCTGGGAGGCGTAGCCGCGCCGCCGGGCCGACGGCAGGGTCGCCACACCGGCCACCTCGGCCACGTCACCCGAGCGCATCACGGCGCCGGTGGCCAGGATCCCGTCGGGGGAGTCGACCACCGCCGTGTAGTAGTCGCCGGCCGCGCTGCGTTCCCGCTGGCTCTCGACCAGGGGCTTGCTGAGTTCCCCGCCCGCGGCGTCGCGCTCGGCCGGGCCGGCCGGCACGGTCAGCAGGGCGCCGCCCCCGGCCTCCAGCGGCGACACCGCCGCGGCGGGCGCGCCGAAGCCCAGCTGCGCCACCGCGTGCGAGGCGGCCAGGTCGGCGGCGAAGGACGGCGCGTCCGGGTCGAGGAAGCGGATGGTGCCGCCCTCGACCGGCAGGTCGGGTACGAGCGCGGCCGGGTCGAGCGTCAGCAGCGGGGCCAGCAGCACGTCGAGGCCGGCCGAGCGGGCCACGGCGAGCAGGTCCGGGGTCGTCTCGTGCACCCACTCGAAAGCCTCGGGCAGGCCCAGCTCTCGTTGCCTCTGGCGAACGGCAGTAATATCGGCCGCAGAGGGAGTGTCCGCCCCTATGCGGGGGCGGGCGTAGTACGGCCAGCCTTCGCCCTCGCGGACGAAGAGCACCAGCCCGCCGAACTCCTCGGCCCGTGCGTAGGGCCGGGGCAGGGCGTCGTAAAACCGCTCGAGCCTGACGAAGACGTCGGTATCCTGTTGCGCCACCGCGCGAGACTACCCAACCACAGCGGATGTTCGGCTACCCCATTATGCCGTGAAGGTCGATGACGCCCGATTCAAGTGTGATCCATCTGAACTGGCGGAGATCGGTACCCACTAACGTAGACTTCAGAGACTTTGCAGGGCCGACGTCGTCCCGACCTTGAACTGAAACACCAGCGACGACAGGAGGCCCGGTGGCTTTTCCGCACCCCCAGGGGCTGTACGACCCGTCTCAGGAGCGCGACGCCTGTGGTGTCGCCTTCGTGGCGGATTTGTATGGGCGGCGCTCCCACGATGTGGTCGCCAAGGGCCTGTCGGCACTCATCCGCCTCGATCACCGGGGCGCGCGCGGCGCCGAGTACAACACCGGCGACGGCGCCGGCATCATGATCCAGGTCCCGGACGAGTTCTACCGCGCGGTCGCCGGCTTCGAGCTGCCCGCCGCCGGGCACTACGCCACCGGCCTGGTCTTCCTGCCGACGGACGCCGACGAGCGCGCTCGTGCGATCAAGGTCTTCGAGAAGTACGCGCTCGTCGAGGGCGGCGACGTCCTCGGCTGGCGTGAGGTCCCGGTGCGCCCGGGTGGGCTGGGTCAGACCGCCGAGGACGCCCGTCCGGCGATCATGCAGGTGTTCCTGGGTGCCCACCGGCTCTCCGGCTCGGCCGCCGGCCCGGCCGGTGCCAAGCTCAGCGGCATCGAGCTCGACCGGGTGGCCTTCACCATCCGCAAGCAGGCCGAGCGGGAGACCGCGCAGCGCGGCGTCTCCGCCTACTTCCCGTCGCTGTCCTCGCGCACGGTGACCTACAAGGGCATGCTCACGCCCGACCAGCTGCCCGAGTTCTTCCCCGACCTGGTCGACGAGCGCGTGTCGAGCGCGATCGCCCTGGTCCACTCGCGCTTCGCGACCAACACGTTCCCGGCCTGGAAACTGGCCCACCCCTACCGGTTCATCGCCCACAACGGCGAGATCAACACGATCCGCGGCAACAAGAACTGGATGGCCGCCCGCGAGGCGCTGCTGCGCTCCACCACGCTGCCCGGCAGCATCAAGCGGCTCTTCCCGATCAACACGCCCGACGCGTCCGACTCGGCCAGCTTCGACGAGGTGCTCGAGCTGCTGCACCTGTCCGGCCGCAGCCTGCCCCACGCCATGCTGATGATGATCCCCGAGGCGTGGGAGAACGACCCCGGCATGGAGGAGAAGCGGCGGTCCTTCTACCGCTTCCACGCCAGCCTGATGGAGCCGTGGGACGGCCCGGCCAGCGTCGCGTTCACCGACGGCTCGATGATCGGCGCCGTCCTCGACCGTAACGGGCTGCGCCCCGGCCGCTGGTGGCACACCTCCGACGGCCTGGTCGTGCTGGGCTCCGAGGCGGGCGTGCTCGACCTCGACCCGGCCACCGTGATCGCCAAGGGCCGCCTGCAGCCCGGCAAGATGTTCCTGGTCGACACGGCGGCCGGCCGCATCGTCCACGACGACGAGATCAAGGCCGAGCTGGCCGCGGCCGAGCCGTACGACGAGTGGCTGCACGCCGGGCTGATCCAGCTCGACGACCTGCCGCCCCGCGAGCACGTCATCTACACCCACGACTCGGTGCTGCGCCGTCAGCAGATCTTCGGCTACTCCGAGGAGGAGCTGAAGATCCTCATCGGACCGATGGCCCGCTCGGGCGCCGAGCCGCTCGGCTCGATGGGTACGGACACCCCGATCTCGCCGCTGTCGAAGCGGCCGCGACTGCTGTTCGACTACTTCCACCAGCTGTTCGCCCAGGTCACCAACCCGCCGCTGGACGCCATCCGCGAGGAGCTGGTGACCAGCCTGGCCACCACCATCGGGCCCGAGGCCAACCTGCTCGACCCCGGCCCGGCGTCCTGCCGCCAGATCGTGCTGCCCTACCCGATCATCGACAACGACGAGCTGGCCAAGCTGCTGTCGATCGACGACGACGGCGACCTGCCCGGCTTCAAGGCGGTGCGGGTCTCCGGCCTCTACCCGCTGCGCGACGGCGCGGCCGGCATCAAGGCCCGCCTGACCCAGATCTGCCGGCACGTGTCCGAGGCGATCGAGGACGGCGTGCGCATCCTCGTGCTCAGCGACCGGGACTCCAACGCCGATCTGGCCCCGATCCCGTCGCTGCTGCTGACCGCGGCGGTGCACCAGCATCTCGTACGGGAACAGACCCGCACCCAGGTCGCGCTGGTCGTCGAGTCGGGTGACTGCCGTGAGGTGCACCACGCGGCCGTGCTCATCGGCTACGGCGCCGCGGCGGTGAACCCGTACCTGGCCTTCGAGTCGGTCGACGACCTGATCGCCACCGGCCCGCTGGCCGGGCTCGACCCCAAGACCGCGGTGCGCAACTACGTCAAGGCGCTGGGCAAGGGCGTCCTCAAGATCATGTCGAAGATGGGCATCTCGACGGTGTCCTCGTACTGCGGCGCCCAGGTGTTCGAGGCGGTCGGTCTCGACAACCGGCTGCTGCAGCGCTACTTCGCCGGCACCAACGGCCGCATCGGCGGGGCGTCGCTGGCCGACATCCACGCCGAGGTCAAGGCGCGGCACGAGAAGGCGTACCCGTCCAACCCGGCCGAGCGCACCCACCGCCGGCTCGAGGTCGGCGGCGAATACCAGTGGCGCCGCGAGGGCGAGGTGCACCTGTTCAACCCCGAGACGGTGTTCCTGCTCCAGCACGCCACCCGGTCCAAGCAGTACGACGTCTACCGCAAATACACGTCCACGGTGGACGGACTGGCCGCCGAGGCCGGGTCGCTGCGCGGGCTGTTCGAGTTCAAGGCCGGCCGCACGCCGGTGCCGATCGACGAGGTCGAGCCCGCATCCGAGATCGTCAAGCGCTTCGCCACCGGCGCCATGTCGTACGGGTCGATCTCCGCCGAGTCGCACGAGACGCTGGCCATCGCCATGAACAACCTCGGCGGCAAGTCGAACACCGGGGAGGGCGGCGAGGACGTCGACCGCCTGCACGACCCGCGGCGCCGCTCCGCGGTCAAGCAGATCGCCTCCGGCCGGTTCGGGGTCACCAGCGAATACCTGGTCAACGCGGACGACCTGCAGATCAAGATGGCGCAGGGCGCGAAACCGGGCGAGGGCGGCCAGCTGCCCGGCAACAAGGTGTGGCCGTGGATCGCCAAGACCCGGCATGCCACCCCCGGCGTCGGCCTGATCTCGCCGCCGCCGCACCACGACATCTACTCCATCGAGGACCTGGCTCAGCTGGTCCACGACCTCAAGAACGTCAACCCGATGTCGCGGGTGCACGTCAAGCTGGTCAGCGAGATCGGCGTCGGCACCGTCGCCGCCGGGGTGGCCAAGCTCAAGGCCGACGTCATCCTGATCTCCGGACACGACGGCGGCACCGGCGCGTCCCCGCTCAACTCGCTCAAGCACGCCGGCTCCCCGTGGGAGCTGGGCCTGGCCGAGGCCCAGCAGACGTTGCTGCTCAACAAGCTGCGCGACCGGGTCACCGTGCAGGTCGACGGTCAGCTCAAGACCGGCCGCGACGTGATCGTGGCCGCTCTGCTGGGCGCCGAGGAGTTCGGCTTCGCGACCGCCCCGCTGATCGTCAGCGGCTGCATCATGATGCGGGTCTGCCACCTCGACACCTGCCCGGTCGGCATCGCCACGCAGAACCCGGTGCTGCGCGAGCGGTTCACCGGCAAGCCCGAGTTCGTCGAGAACTTCTTCCTGTTCCTGGCCCAGGAGGTGCGCGAATACCTGGCCGAGCTGGGCTTCCGCAGCATCGACGAGGCGATCGGGCACGCCGAGATCCTCGACGTGCGTCCGGCGGTCGACCACTGGAAGGCCAAGGGTCTCGACCTGTCGCCGATCCTCTACGTCCCCGAGCTCCCCGAGGGCACGGCCCGGCGCGGCATCGTCGCCCAGGACCACGAGCTGCACAAGGCACTCGACAACAAGCTGATCGAGCTGGCCGCACCGGCCCTGACCGGGGGCGCCCCGGTGCACGCCGAGATCGACATCCGCAACGACAACCGCAGCGTGGGCGCGATGCTCGGCGGCGAGGTGACCCGCCGGCACGGCGGCGCCGGACTGCCCGAGGACACGATCTCGTTCACCCTGCGCGGCACCGGCGGGCAGTCGTTCGGCGCGTTCCTGCCCCGCGGCGTCACCCTGCGGCTGATCGGCGACACCAACGACTACGTCGCCAAGGGACTGTCCGGCGGCCGGGTCATCGTGCGGCCCGACGACACCGCGCCGTTCGTGGCCGAGGACAACATCATCGCGGGCAACACCATCCTGTACGGGGCCACGGCCGGTGAGGTGTTCCTGCGGGGTCGCGCCGGCGAGCGTTTCGCCGTCCGCAACTCGGGCGGCCAGGCGGTCGTCGAGGGGGTGGGCGACCACGGCTGCGAATACATGACCGGCGGCACGGTCGTCGTGCTCGGCCCGACCGGTCGCAACTTCGCGGCCGGCATGAGCGGCGGCACCGCGTTCGTCCTCGACCTGGCCCCCACCAAGGTCAACCCCGAGCTGGTCGACCTGACCCCGCTCACCGGCGAGGAGCAGGAGACGCTGCGCCACCTCGTCGAGAAGCACGCCACCGAGACCGGCTCCACAGTGGCCGAGCGGCTGCTCAAGGACTGGCCCGCGGCCGTCGACCGGTTCACCGCCGTCGTGCCGCGTGACTACAAGCGAGTGATGGAACTGATCAGGACCGCCGAAGCCGCCGGTCGCAACGTCGACGAGGCGGTCATGGGAGGCCGGAGTGCCTGATCCGAACGGATTTCTTCGCTACGAGCGGCAGCTGCCCAAGCGCCGCCCGGTGCCGGTCCGCATCCAGGACTGGCGGGAGGTCTACCCGCCCGCGGGTGAGGAGCTCATCCGCGACCAGGCCACCCGGTGCATGGACTGCGGCATCCCGTTCTGCCACGAGGGCTGCCCGCTGGGCAACCGCATCCCCGACTGGAACGACCTGGTCCGCACCGGGGCCTGGGAGGCCGCGGCCGAGTCGCTGCACGCCACCAACAACTTCCCGGAGTTCACCGGACGGTTGTGCCCCGCACCCTGCGAGGCGGCGTGTGTGCTCGGCATCGCCGACGACCCGGTGACCATCAAGCAGGTCGAGGTCGAGATCGCCAACCACGCGTTCGACCTGGGATACGTACGCCCCCAGCCCGCACCCGTGGCGACCGGCAAGAAGGTCGCGGTCGTCGGATCCGGCCCCGCCGGCCTGGCCGCGGCCCAGCAGCTGGCCCGGGCCGGTCACGCGGTGACGGTCTACGAGCGCGACGACCGCATCGGCGGCCTGCTCCGCTACGGCATCCCCGACTTCAAGATCGAGAAGACGGTGGTGGACGCCCGCCTGGCCCAGATGGCCGCCGAGGGCGTCGTCTTCGAAACCGGCGTGGAGGTCGGCCGCGACGTCACCGCCGACGACCTGCGCGACCGCTTCGACGCGGTCCTGCTGGCGGCCGGGGCCCTGGCCGGCCGGGACGCGCACGACACCCCCGGCCGCACCCTCAACGGCGTCCACCTGGCCATGGAACACCTCGTCCCGGCCAACCGGGTCGTGGCCGGCCTGCAGGACACGGCACCCATCGACGCCGCCGGCAAGAACGTCGTCATCATCGGCGGCGGCGACACCGGCGCCGACTGCCTGGGCGTGGCCCACCGCCAGGGCGCGGCGAACGTGATCCAGCTCGACCAGTACCCGCTGCCCCCCTCGGAGCGGGCCGGCGAACTGCACCCGTGGCCCACGTGGCCGGTCATCCTGCGCAACTACCCCGCGCACGAGGAGGGCGGCGAACGCGTCTTCGGGGTGGCCGTCCAGGAGTTCGTCGACGACGGCAACGGCAACGTCAAGGCCGTGCGCGTGGCCGACGTGACGGTCGAGCGCATCAACGGCGTCCGCACGGTCACGGTGGCCGAGGGCTCCGAGCGCGACCTGCCGGCCGACCTGGTCCTGCTGGCGATCGGCTTCGAAGGCACCGAGAAGCAGCCGCTGCTGGCGCAGTTCGGCATCGAGCGCAACCGCCGGGGCGTCCTGGACGCCGACATCACGTGGCAGACGTCGGCCCCCGGCGTCTTCGTGGCCGGCGACATGCACCGCGGCGCGTCGCTGATCGTCTGGGCGATCGCCGAGGGCCGCTCGGCCGCCTCCGCCATCCACGACTACCTGGGCGCCGCCGGCGAGCTGCCGGCCCCCGTCAACTCGATGGCCCAGCCCATCAGCGCCTAGTTCTTTCCTGGAGGGGCCCGCCTGGTTTTCAGGCGGGCCCTTTCTTCCTGTACGCGGTGAGGGTGTCCCGGCTGGCCTGAGTGAGCTGTTCGGGAAGCGCCCCGACCCGGAACCAGCCGATCGCGGTGCACTTGCCGGGCTCCCGGATCGCCGGTGTGCCACCGATCCACCGCGCGGCGAACGACGGCGAGACCCAGTGCTGTCCCTCATCCGGCAGGATGTGATCGGAGACCCCGAGCAGCGCGCCGACCTCAACGGCCATCCCGTACTCCTCGTCGAACTCCCGCACGACGGCCGCAGCCAGCGTCTCCCCGAAGCTCACCATGCCGCCCGGAAACTCCCAGAGCCCGGCCTCGTTCCGTGCCGCCGCCCCACGCCGGGCCAGGAATACCCGCCCGTCGTCGTCGAAGACCATCGCGCCCACCCCGACGCCGATGAAGTCGTGCCCCGGCCTCATGACATGGCCGGCAACAGGACGAAGGCGGCCCCGAGCCACATGAACCCCACCGACCCGACGATGAAGAGCAGGATGTAAGTCTCGTACCACCGCCAGAAGTTCCGCGGCTCAGGTGCCTTCCGATACCCCGGCCGGACAGCCTCCTCGGTGAGCGCACACTCCTCCCGCCGGTAGTCCAGCCAGGTGAACACCCCGATCACGATGAGCAGAACGGTGAACGCCGCAATGACGGTCACCAGCAGCAGAATCGACACGATCCCGATCTGCGCGATGCCCCGCTCGATCTTCCATTCGTCCCACCGCACAAAAAGCGTGAGAGCCGCCCCGACCAGCACGGTGGCCAGGGTCTGATAGATGGCCAGGAACCGGTAGACGTTCTCGTTGACGGTGTGAAGCTGCTGCAACAGAAACTTGTACCGCTCGACCTCGAACGCCTGCGCCCGGTCGATCTGACCAGGCTCTGTCACCGCGACCACCATAGTCCGGCGTCGTCTTGGCGGGCGTAAGCCGCCGGCGGCGGGGCAATGTCCGGCCGGCTGAGCGCCACCTGCTCCAGCGCCCTGTTCAGCTCTCCCACCTCCTGAAGCGACCCAGCTTGCCAGAACACACGCTGGAACGGTGCCGGGAAGTCCCGCTCGAGGACCGTTGCATTGTTCACCATCCATTGGGTGAGGGGATGATGCAGGTTGAGCACCCCGCGCGTGCGGATAAGCTTCTCCGGCCCTCGGAAAGTAACGGCGAAAAGAGGCGGAAAAGAAAGGGTCCCGGCGTGATGCTCGGGAGTCCGGTCGGATGCGACAGCAAAAGAACGGGTCGCCACATCGTACTCGACGTCGAGAAAGAAATGGATCAGTCCGGCCGCAAGATAGTCGTAGAAGAAAGGCATCGAACCTCCGGATCTGCTCCAGGGCTCGACGTAAGGAAGGTTGACTGTGGGCCTGCCTCCGGCGCGGACCGCGGCGGCAATTTGATCGACGCTACGCTTTCCGCCCGCAGTGTCGATCACGGCCTCCGTGTTCCATACCCCATTGCGCAGCAGGAGGTCGTCGCGCAGTGTCGAGGCCGTATACGGCTCCGCAGGGGCCGGGGCGTGCATGAGTGCGACAGTGCCGATCTGATCGAATGCGCCGGTCAGGCGCTCATCTGAGCCGATAGCGTGACGTAAGGCATGGCGGATGGCCAGGTGCACACCCGACTGCACTCCGAACCGGACGGCGCGGACGTCGGAACGAGACACTGACAAGTCAGGGCGTAACTGTCCGGACAGGCTCAAGTTGCCCAGCAATACGGCGTTGTACACGTCCAGTTCAAGTTCTCTCAGACCTGGCCGGGGGGCGGGCAACGCAATACCGTTGTGAGACCACCAGGAATGCCGACGGTCCAAGAGCTCGGCCAGCTCGGGGCCGCAGGGTAGATCGATGAGTCTAATTGAGTATTCAGACCCCGCGTACGCCTGCTCACGGACGCCGTCGATATCCAGGTGTCTCTTGAGGACAAGCGCCAGTTCCAGGGGAGATTCGGCCAGAAACGAGGACCATTGCTCCGCCGTGCTGGCGCGAGTAGGCGCGCTCTCCTCGGTCGTTCGGTACGTGTCCTTGGCCAGAGTCTGATAGGCGTGTCGCAGTTTTTTCGAATCGACGATCCGGTCAACGGACAACTGTATGATGTAGCGGGCTGTCCCGTCCTCGTACGACCTCTTGTGGAAATGGAGAGCGTACTTTGTGGACATTACCGCTTTATTGAGTGTCTTCCGGAGCTCTTCGTTTCTTACCGGCCAGCCCTTGAGCAGGTCGGCGGATTCATCGTCGGCCGGCGGAAGAATGACGTAAGCCACGAGCTGGCCTTGAACATCCGGGCATTCCGCAACCCGCGTGAGGTTCAACGGGATTGCTGCCACCTGGACGGTGCCGAGGAACGGCAGGACGTTGTCGGGCGAATACGGCTTGAGCTCAGCGGTGTCGACTTCCTTGACGACCGGCTCGCTCAGCACAGGGTTCGTGGTGAAATCCAGCGACGCCACCTTCACCGGCTCTCCGTTGCAGGAGACCGGGATGGGTGGGGCCATGACGTACGAATTGACCTTCGCGACGACGGTCGCCAGTTCCGTGGTCGCGTAATTCGGATTGATCCGGACGGCGATGCGAGTCCCCGGTTCTTTGCGGAACGCGGGTGTGGGGCCGCCCCGGCCCGGCATCGGCCGTCCCTTACGGCTCGAGTCCTGCAGCACGAAGTAGTCGTCCCGCCGGTTGATCGACAGCCGTACCGCCCGGCCGCCGTTCTCGCCGGCCGCGCGGCTGGAGACCTCCACCCGGTCACCCACCATGAAGCAGGCCAGCACCCCGACCCCGAACCGGCTGATGACCTCGAACGGTTGGTCGGCGACGCCGCGCCTTCCCAGAGACGCGCGGAACTCGGCCGACCTGTAATACGACTTGCCCACCCGCAGGAAGTAGTCGCGCAAGGTGTGCTCATCCATGCCGATGCCGTCGTCGTCGACGCTCACCCAGACGAAGCCACCGTCGTCCTCCCAGCACGTGACCTTGATCCCCGTGGACAAGTGGCCGAACAAATGCTCCCGTGCGCGGACGGCGTCGAAGGCATTCTGGAGCAGCTCACGGATGAACGCGTGCGGGTCCTCGTAGAGGCGCTCGCCGGTGAAGAGCTCGAGCACAGCGGCGCGATCCAATTCGAAGCGGAACTCGCCGTAGCGGTAGCCGTTGCTGGTGATCGCCAGCTTGTCGATCTCGCCGGGCAACGGGACGCCGCGCCAGCGTTCTCCGCAGTAGTCCACGACGCTGCGGCAATGCAGCATCTCCTCCTCGATGATGGAGAGGAACGTGCGCAGGTCATGTTCGACGCCCGGATCCGAGGGCTCGGCGACGAACTGAACGCGGTAGTTCGGGCTCCGTTGCGGCGGGAACTCGAAGCCCCGGGCGGCCAGATGCTTACGCCATTCCCGGTCGCTCACCGAAGCCTCCGGCGTCCGGCGATCGGCGAGGCGCAGGTGGTCGTAGATGACGGTCGGCGTGCGACTGTCGTCCAGGTCGAGGATGTCCCCCAGGCGGAGCGCGACAGCGCAGAATCTGAGGTCGGCACCGTAGAGGTAGTCAGTCCGAAAACGCGGTTCGTAGAGGGCGGCGGTCGGCTCGTTGTGGCTGCGGCACACCATCTCGAGGGCGTCGATGATCGGTTTGTTCTCCCACTGCAGCAAGGACCGGTCAACGGCGTCGAGGTGCACCCGTACCCGGTCGGCGTGGCGCGACCGGCAGTACTGCTCCACGACGAAGTCCGGCGGAACGCCGCCGTTGCGCTGCGTAGCGAGGTAAGCCTCGTCGTGCCCGTCGAGGAACTCCTCGAACTCGTCGTCGTCGGTGATTCCGGCCCGCTCGTCCGCCGAGAACGCCATGCCGGTGTCGTGGAAGTAAGCGGCCAGGATCAGCAGAGCCGCCTCGAGCCCGCTCATCCGGTCCCGGCGCGGGGCAGCCAGCTCACCCATCAGCCGAATGACGTTGCCGGCGTGCACCTCATCGTGGGCGGTGTAGTTCGGAAACGTCTCCGGCACGAGCTGAAGCAGGCTTTTCGCGTGGGCCACCAATTCCTGAACGTTGGCCTGGTCACGCTGCCCGGCCTTCTCGGCGAGCACAGAACCCAGCAGTCCCCAATCACCCACCAGAGCCCCTCCGGATCACGCGGGCACGAACACGGCAATACGGAATGTAGTCGGTGCATTGTCAGCTGGCGATGGTCCGTCCATCCACCCGGTTGATGCTCATGAGGGCGTTGCGGGAGGGGAGTCGAAGCCGGGCCGATAAGGTGAAGGTGCGGTCGTTGAAGCCCGTGGACAAGCGCAGCGCAGCGCGCCGGTTCCTGTTGCGGGAGCCCGAGCAGCCTCGCCGCCGCCCGACAGACGCAGTTCACCCCGAGTACGGGGGTCGGCCGCCAGGCCGATGAGAAAGAGAGACTAGCCTGATGGCCGTGACACGCCGCGTAAAAATCGTCTGCACCATGGGGCCCGCGACCGCCTCCCCCGAGCGCATGCTCGGGCTTGTCGAGGCCGGCATGGACGTGGCCCGGATGAACTTCAGCCACGGCAGCCACGAGGACCACCAAAAGGTGTATGACCTCGTGCGCAGCACCGCCGAGCAAACCGGGCGCGCCGTCGCCGTGCTCGCCGACCTGCAGGGGCCCAAGATCCGGCTCGGCAAGTTCGCCGACGGGCCGCACGTCTGGAACACCGGCGACCTGGTCACCATCACCAGCGAGGACATCCTCGGCACCCGGGAGCGGGTCTCCTGCACCTACACCAAGCTGCCGCTGGAGGTGAAGCCCGGCGACCGCCTGCTCATCGACGACGGCAAGGTCGCCGTGGAGGTCACCGCGATCGACGACCACACCGACATCCGCTGCCTGGTCGTCGAGGGCGGCCCGGTCAGCAACAACAAGGGCGTCTCGCTGCCCAACGTCGCCGTCAGCGTCCCCGCCCTCAGCGACAAGGACGCCGAGGACCTGCGCTTCGCCCTCGGCCTGGGCTGCGACATCGTGGCCCTGTCGTTCGTGCGCTCGCCCGACGACATCAAGCTCGTCCACGAGATCATGGCCGAGGAGGGACGCATCGTCCCGGTCATCGCCAAGGTCGAGAAGCCCGAGGCGGTCGAGCACCTCGAAGCGATCGTGCTCGCCTTCGACGGCGTCATGGTGGCCCGCGGCGACCTCGGCGTCGAGCTCCCGCTCGACCAGGTCCCGCTGGTGCAGAAACGCGCCGTCCAGCTCTGCCGCGAGAACGCCAAGCCGGTCATCGTGGCCACCCAGATGCTCGACTCGATGATCGAGAACTCCCGGCCGACCCGCGCCGAGGCGTCCGACGTGGCCAACGCCGTGCTCGACGGCACCGACGCCGTGATGCTCTCCGGTGAGACCTCCGTGGGCAAATACCCGGTGCTCACGGTCAGCACCATGGCCAAGATCGTCACCACCACCGAGGGCGGCTCCATCCCGGTCCCGCGGCTGCAGCACGACCCGCGCACCCACGGCGGCGCCCTCACCGTCGCCGCGTCGCAGATCGCCCGCAACATCGGCGCCAAGGCCCTCGTCGCCTTCTCGCAGACCGGCGACACCGTCCGCCGCCTGGCCCGCCTGCACTGCGAGCTGCCGCTCTACGCGTTCACCCCGGTCCCCGAGGTGCGCAACCAGCTCGCCGTCGCCTGGGGCGTGGAAACGTTCCTCACCGACTTCGTGCAGCACACCGACGACATGTTCCGGCAGGTCGACGCCAAGATGCTCGGCCTCGGCCTGGCCAAGCCGGGCGACTACGTCGTCGTCGTGGCCGGCTCCCCGCCCAACGCGCCCGGCTCCACCAACACCCTGCGCGTGCACCGGCTCGGCGACCTCGTCGACCCCGCCACGCTGTGACCGAACCGCTGAGCGGGCAAGCCGCCGTCGACCAGCTGCTCGAGGTCCTCGACCTCAAGCAGCTGGACCCGGCCACCTTCGTCGGGGAAAGCCCGCAGACCGGCGCCCAGCGTGTCTTCGGCGGGCAGGTCGCCGGTCAGGCCCTCGTCGCCGCCGGCCGCACCGTCGACCCCGAACGCACCGTGCACTCCCTGCACGGCTACTTCGTGCGGCCCGGCGACCCGACCGAGCCGATCACGTTCGCCGTCGAGACCATCCGCGACGGACGCTCCTTCTCGGTGCGGCGGTCCACCGCCGAGCAACACGGCAAGACCATCTTCTTCATGTCGGCGTCCTTCCAGGTCCGCGAGGTCGGCCTCGACCACCACACCGCGGCCCCCGACGACGTCCCCGGCCCCGACGAGGTCCAGACGATGGCCGACTGGGTGCGCAAATACCCCAGCCGGCGAGCCTCCTTCAACGCCGCCCCGCGCGCCGTCGACGTCCGCTACGTCAACGACCCCGGCTGGGTGCCCCCGGGTGACCGCAACGCCAGCGAACAACAACGGGTCTGGATGCGCGTCAACGGCACCCTGCCCGACGACCCGCTCATCCACGCCTGCGCCCTGACGTACGCCAGCGACCTGTCACTGCTCGACTCGGTGCTCTCCGTCCACGGCGAAAGCTGGGGCCCCGGCGGCGTCATCGGCGCCAGCCTCGACCACGCCCTCTGGTTCCACCGGCCGTTCCGCGCCGACAACTGGTTCCTCTACGACTGCACCAGCCCCTCCGCCAGCGGCAGCCGCGGCCTGGCCGGCGGCCGGATGTACACCGAGGACGGCGTACACATCGCCAGCGCCGTACAGGAAGGCCTGCTCAGACGGGTCGGCGAGCGCAAATAACCGGGAGCCCCGCCCGGCCCGGACCCCGGCCCGGCGACTGGCCGACAACGGATCCCGGCCCGGCGGGGCAGGGGAGACCAAAGCTCTAACGTTCGACAGCATCCGGCTCGTGAAGGGCCTCGGCCCGATGCCGCGGATGCGCCTCGAAATCCGCCAGACCAGCCGAATAACCAGCCACGCCGGCCGCCCGCTCCGGCGGCAACCGCAACACGTCCTGCCGCGCCGCGGACACCTCCCGCAACCGCAACCCGGTCACCAGATCAGCCACCGCCCGCAACAAACCCAGCGCACCCAACGTCACAATCACCGGGTCAGCGGCCCGAGCCAGCGGCCCCGCGGCATAAAACCCCAGGCCGGCCTGCAAAACCCCCAACGTCACCATCAGGCCCCAGGTCCGGTCGGTGCCCCGATTCATCGTCGCCACCGCGATGTCCACCGCACCCCGCACCATCAGGAACCACCCGACCAGCGACACCGTCGTCGCATAAGTCGAACCCTGATCCAGCAGCACCACCACACCGGTCGCCGTGAACAACGCCGCCATCGACGCGTTCACCCACCACGTCCTCGTCCCGGCGAGCGCCCGCACCACCTCACACAAGGCACCGAAGAAAATCACCGGACCAGCCACCGCCACCACATCGGCCGGCTCCAGCCGCAATACACTCCACCCGATCGCCAGCCACGCCACCCCGGCGAACAGCAGAAACCCCCACATGCTCTCGCGCATCGCAGACAGGGGCGAAGAACCGGACCACAACATGAGGCCTCCAGCCGAACGTGTCCCTGCCATGACAACATCCGGCCGACCCCCGAACCCGAGGTTCACGCAGATTCACAGCCGGGTACCAGACGAGCGCTCCCACCCTCCGGAGAGGCCGTGCCCGACACTGACCTGACCGACGCCCTGCGCGCCGCACAACAAGGCGACGCAGCCGGCTTCGCCACACTCTGGCGCACCCACCACCCCTCGGTGCTGCGCTACCTGCGCGTCCTCGCCGGAGACCACGCCGAAGACGCCGCCAGCGAAACCTGGCTCCACGTCATCCGCGACCTCCAGCACTTCGACGGCGACCACGACGGCTTCCGGGGCTGGCTCTTCCGCATCGCCCGGCACCGCGGCATCGACGAGAAAAGACGCCAATCCCGTACGCGGGAAACCGCGACCCCACCCACCCGGACCGCCCCCGACGCCGCCACCCAGGCCGCCGAAGGCGCCGCCACCACCTGGGCCCTCACCGTCATCGCCGGCCTCCCCGCCGACCAGGCCGAAGCCGTCATGCTCCGCATCGTCATCGGACTCGACGTCGCCACCACCGCCGGCATCCTAGGCAAAAAACCCGGCGCCGTCCGCATCGCCACCATGCGCGGACTCCGCCGCCTCGCCCTGCATCCCCAAATCCGTACGAGAGAGGGGGTGTAACAAAATGCGCGCCCTCCACGCTCTCCTCCGTGCACTGCGCACGCGACGGAAGCACCCCGAGACCGACCCGATCGCCACACCCGATCACCCCGGCCTCGCCGACCTCCTCGACGCCGCCCGAGCCCCCGCCACCCCGGAGGAACTCGCCGGCGAACACGAGATGGTCGCCGCCTTCGTCGCCCACCGCAGAAGTGCTGCCCGCAGCGAACGACGCCGCCACGCCAAGGCGAGAATCCGGGCCGTGCTCGTGCCCGCCACGACCGGTCTGGCTCTCCTCATTCTCACCGGCACCGCCGTCGCCGCCCGCACCGGCAACCTGCCCCAAGGAGCCCAGCAGCACGCGCACAGCCTGTTCTCGGCGCTGGGCGTACCTGCGCCGGGAACAGGCACCCCGACCACCCCGTCACCCAGCCGGCCGGGGCCCCGTCCCTCCCTCGACGTCACCGCCCTCACCTGGTGCCAGGCCTGGGGCGGCGCCGACCGGCCGCTGAGCCGCGAGGACCGGCGCAGACTCAGCAAAGCCGCCGGGGGAGAGAAACACATCGGAAAGTACTGCCGGGACCTGCACCGGTCAGCGTCGGCGAGCCCGTCACCCTCGGCACCGCCGTCCACACCGGTGACGCCGTCAGCACCGCCGACACCGGCGCCGCTCGGCCCGTCGGACCCCGTCCAACCGGGACTGCCGGCGACCTCGGAACCGGTACCCACCGCGACACCGCCGTCGAAACCGGGCCGGCCGACCCACACCGGCAAGCCGACCGACGTGCCCCGAGGGACCGGCAAGCCGAGTAAGAGCCGGGAGCCGAAGAAGAACACGGACAAGCACAACGCCGGCTCACCGGGCGTAGCCGCGCCCACGACGGACAGCGCGGAGCGTGGCCAACCGGAGTGACTCAGGGATGCCGGACGAGGTCAGCGGTCACGCACAGCGGTCGCCGACGTGCCCGTTCATGGCGCCGGGGCGGGGGCGAACGGTCACCACTTCGGGCCAACGAACTCGTCCAACCGCGCCACGGCCTCCCGGCGCGCCACCGAAAGAAGGTTGGTCCGGCACATCCGCCACTTGATCGCCAACCCGTCCAAAGCGCCCTGGCATAAGGCCATGATGTCTGCTGACTCGTTCGCGAACATGTATCGCGCATATTGATACGTCTTGTCACCGCGTTGCACTTTATTCATCACTCGACAACCATCAGAATGGAACAGGCCGCGGAGGAAATCTTGGGGAAATACGTCGACAATGTTCGTCTGCCAGGGAGTCAGTGCGATGAGGCGCTCGTGCTTCTTGCCGGGGCCGTGCTGAGGGAAGAAGCAGGGCCAGTGGTTGGAGGAACTCTCCACCACGACGCAGCCATCGCGTGACACACGGTGGACCTTTCTCGCGAGGACGCGCAGCATCGCCTCTTCACACATGGCGACGAGGCCCGGCCACGCCGCAGTGCAGTAGACACGGAGCACGGGAACCTTCACGGAAGTGACGAGGTGGCCGTCTCCGAGGTAAAGCCCGAGAAGGTAGGCGTAAGCATCGCCGTCGGAGACGTCACGTGGGGGGTCGGCGCAACGAGCGCATCGGGGTCGGTTCGCCTCGCGCTCCACGCGGCGTCGCGGGCGATCGCCGTAGAACCAGTTACCCACTGTCCGCCGCGGCAGCCCAAGATCGCGACATATCTCGCCGAAGGTAATGCCGTCGGCGCGCAACTGGATGGCTCGCTCGCGGAGATGGGCTGGATGCATATAGTCATTGTCGTACAGGGGTACGACAGTTTTCTGTGGTGCCGGGGACGGGATTCGAACCCGCATGTTCTCTCGAACAAATGATTTTGAGTCATCCGCGTCAGCCGATTGCGCCACCCCGGCATGCCTGGTTCATCGCGACAAGGCCACGCTGACCCAAGCAGAAGACAGACTACCCACTAGGCTTAGGGCGACGACACCCGGATACCGGGGTGTCGCGACTTCGGGAACGTTGGGGGTAGGGGTTCCGTGGCCGACTCGCAGGCTGGCGCCGAGCGCAAGCGGGTTCTGATCGCCGAGGACGAGGCGCTCATCCGCCTGGACCTGGCGGAGATGCTCGTCGAGGAGGGCTACGACGTCGTCGGTGAGGCGGGCGACGGGGAGACCGCCGTGCGCCTGGCCGAGGAGTTGCGCCCCGACCTCGTCATCCTCGACATCAAGATGCCGATCATGGACGGGTTGGCGGCCGCGGAGCGGATCGCGGGCGGCCGGATCGCGCCTGTCGTGATTCTGACAGCGTTCAGTCAGCGTGATCTGGTGGAGCGGGCCCGGGCGGCCGGCGCGATGGCTTATCTGGTGAAGCCGTTCCAGAAGTCGGATCTGGTGCCGGCGGTCGAGATCGCGCTGTCGCGCTATTCGGAGATCGCCGTGCTGGAGGCCGAGGTCGCCGGTCTGACTGATCGTCTGGAGACGCGGAAGTCGGTTGAGCGGGCCAAGGGTGAGCTGATGACGAAGTATCAGATGACCGAGCCGCAGGCGTTCAAGTGGATTCAGCGCACGGCGATGGATCACCGGATGACGATGCGTGAGGTGGCGGATCGCATCCTGGCGGAGGGTCAGGAAACGAGCGGCGAGCAGCCCGCCACGAGTTGATCTTGAGGTAGCCCGGTTGTAACACCAACTCTGGCCTGCGGGTCACCGGACGTAACGGTTCGGTGAAAGCCCGAGTGAAGTCTTTTGGCAGGCCGCGTACCTGGGATAGCGTCCCGCCCCAGAACGGGGCACAGGTGGTCGTCGTCGCACGCAAGTGCCAATCGATCAGCGGTGGCTCGGTGGGTTCGTATGGAGGAGGGTTTCAACCTTGAGGCAGGTTCTCGCACGAGCCATCGGCGGGGTGGCCATCATCGGGCTCATCGCCGGTGCCGCTGCTTGCAATAGCGACTCAGGCAGCGACGACACCGCGAGCGGTTCGAACTGCGGCTACAAGCTCGCATACTTCGGCGCTCTGACCGGCTCGGCCGCCAACCTCGGTGTCAACATCGAGCAAGGCTTCGAGCTGGCCATCGAGCAGTACAACAAGGCCAAGGGCTCGACGTGTATCGAGGTCGCGAAGTTCGACTCCCAGGGTGAGGCTTCGGTCGCTCCTGGTGTCGCTCGTAGCCTGGTCGCGGACAAGAAGATCCTCGGCATCGTCGGCCCGCCGTTCTCGGGTGAGTCCGAGGCGGCCGACCCGATCTTCGAGGCGGCCGGCATCCCGACCATCTCGCCGTCGGCGACCCGGGTGTCGCTGGCGTCGAAGGGGTGGAAGACCTTCCACCGCGCGGTCGCGAACGACGACTCGCAGGGTCCGGCGGCTGCGGCGTACATCAAGGACAACATGAAGGCCACCAAGGTCTTCGTGGCGGACGACCAGTCGGCGTACGGTGCCGGCCTGGCCGATGTCGTCAAGTCGAAGCTGGGTGCGCTGGTGGTCGCCAGCGACAAGACCGAGGGTGACGGCAAGCAGGCCGACTTCTCGGCGCTGGTGCAGAAGGTCCAGTCGAGCGGTGCCACGGCGCTGTTCTACGGCGGCTACTACACGAACGCGGGCATCATCCGTAAGCAGCTGAGCGCGGCGGGCTGGAAGGGCACGCTGATCGGCGGTGACGGCATGAAGGACCTGGGCCTGTCGAAGGCTTCGGGTGTGCAGCAGGCGGTGGGCACCGTGGTGACCTGCCCGTGCTCGCCTCCGGAGGCTGCGGGTGGCACGTTCGTCAACGACTACAAGGCGAAGTGGAACGTCGACGCGGGTACGTACTCGGATGTGGCGTTCGACGCCGCGAACATCTTCCTGCAGGGCATCGACGCGGGTAACAACACCACGGAGAAGCTCAACACCTACTTGTCGACGGTGAACTACAAGGGCATCGCGAACACCTACAAGTTCACCGAGACCGGCGAGCTCGACCCGTCGCTGATCAAGGTGTGGGCGTTCAAGTTCGACAGCTCGGGCGACGCGAAGGCCGACGTGGAGATCAAGACCTCCTGATCGGGTAGCGCTAACTCTCTGTTGGGCCGGTGCGGCCGGATGATCTCCGGCCGCACCGACCTCTTCGTTTTGGAGCCCCTCTGTGGATTTTTCCGGTCTGATCAATGATTTCGGGCCGCTCACCGTCTCCGGTCTCGCCCAGGGCGCGATCATCGCGTTGTTCGCCCTGGGTTACACGCTGGTCTACGGTGTTCTGCGGCTCATCAACTTCGCGCACTCCGAGGTCTTCCTCATGGGCACGTACGCGTGTCTGTTCGTGTGGGGACTGTTCGGACTCGACCAGAACTCGGCGGCCCCCTCGGTCGGCTTGATGCTGCTCTACCTGGTGATCGGCCTGGTCGGTGCGATCATCGCGTCGGGGGCCACGGCCCTCGCGGTGGAGCTGGTGGCCTACCGGCCGCTGCGCCGGCGTAACGCGCCGCCGCTCGCGTTCCTGATCACCGCCATCGGCGCCTCGTTGTTCATCTCCGAGCTGACCGGTGTGCTGACGCACCGCAATCAGAAGGGTGTGCCGCCGGTCATCCAGGCGAAGCCGCTCTTCACGATCGGCGACACGACGGTCACGAACCTGCAGCTCCTCATCATTGTGCTGGCGCTGGTGATGATGTTCCTGCTGGATCGTTTCATCAACGGTTCCCGTCTGGGCCGGGGTATCCGCGCGGTGGCGCAGAACCCGGACAGCGCGGCGTTGATGGGTGTCAACAAGTCGCGGGTGATCGGGCTGGTGTTCCTGCTGGGTGGTCTGATGGCCGGCGTCGCCGCGGTGATGTACAACCTGAAGATCGGCGTGACCCGGTACGACGCGGGCTTCCTGCTCGGCATCGACGCGTTCGCGGCGGCTGTTCTGGGCGGTATCGGTAACTTGCGCGGTGCACTGCTGGGCGGCTTGCTGCTCGGTGTGTTGCAGGCGTACGCGGCCGGTCTGTTCGGTTCGCAGTGGCTGCACGCGGCTTCGTTCGTGCTGCTCGTGGTCATCCTGCTGTTCCGTCCGACCGGTCTGCTGGGTGAGTCGCTGGGAAGGGCTCGAGCATGAGCGTGAGCGAGAAGGCAACTTTCCGCAGCAGCGGCGGTGTGCGGGGCTGGTTCGGCCGGCAGCCGGTGTGGGTGCGCGGTGTGGTCGTGGCGGTCGCTCTGGTGCTGGCGTTCCTGCTGCCGTACGCGGGTGACATCCCGCTGCTCGGCCCGCAGATCGTCACCGAGGGCATCGACTGGCCGAGCGCGCTGTTCAACATGTCCTACTACGTGCTGCTGGCGCTGGGCCTGAACGTCGTGGTCGGCTACGCGGGTCTGCTGGACCTCGGTTATGTCGGCTTCTTCGCGGTCGGCGCGTACGGCACGGCTCTGCTGACCTCTCCGGACTCGGTCCTGTATGCGGACACGGGCTGGAAGTGGCTGATGGCGGTGCCGGTGGCGCTGGCGCTGACCATGGTGGCGGGCCTGATCCTGGGCTGGCCGACGCTGCGGTTGCGCGGTGACTACCTGGCCATCGTGACGCTCGGCTTCGCCGAGATCATCCGGATCTTCGCGACGAGCACGACGACGTTGCGCGGTGACCGTGGTTTCGCGAGCATCCCGCACCCGCCGGGTGAGTGGGGCGGGAAACCGATCTTCGGTGTGACCGACGCGGTGCCGTACTTCTGGCTCGGCCTGGTGGTCATCATCCTGGTCATCCTGGGTGTGCGGAATCTCGACCGGAGCCGGGTCGGCCGTTCGTGGCTGGCGATCCGCGAGGATGAGGAAGCCGCCGAGATCATGGGCGTGCGGACCATCAAGTACAAGTTGTGGGCGTTCGCGATCGGCGCGTTCATCGGTGGTCTCGGTGGTGTGCTGTTCGCCGGTGAGCAGGGCTTCATCAACTCGCAGACGTTCGTGCTGCAGTTCTCGATCCTGGTGCTGGCGGGCGTGGTCATGGGTGGTTCCGGCAACATGGCCGGGGCGATCCTGGGCGGTGCGCTGATCTCGTACATCCCGGACCGTCTGCGGGGTATCTCGCTGGGCGACACCGACCTGTACGAGTACCGGTTCGCGTTGTTCGGCGCCGTGATCATCATCATCATGGTGCTGCGGCCGCAGGGTCTGATCCCGAGCCGTCGCCGGGCCATGGAGCTCAAGGACCGGGAGAAGGAGGTGGCTCCCCAGTGAGTGAGCCGCACATGGAGACTCCTGAGGAGCTCGACCGGGCCAACGAGCGCCCGGTGGATGAGCCCGAGCCGACCGGTGGCACCGGCCGAGGGTCGACGTCCGATCGCGTACGGGATGAGGACGTCCTTCTCGAGGTCGACCACGTGACGCTGCGGTTCGGCGGTGTCGTGGCGCTCAACGACGTCAGCTTCTCGCTGCGCAAGGGTGAGATCTTCGGTCTGATCGGTCCGAACGGCGCCGGCAAGACCACCTGCTTCAACGCGATGACCGGCGTCTACCGGCCGACCAGCGGGGCGATCCGGTTCCAGGGCGAGTCGGTCGTCGGCAAGAAGAAGCACGAGATCACCCGGGGTGGCATCGCGCGGACGTTCCAGAACGTGCGGTTGTTCCCCGAGATGACGGCGCTGGAGAACGTCATGGTGGGCGCGGACGCGCATCACAAGACGAGCGTCCTCAGCGCGCTGTTCCGCCTGCCGCGATTCTGGCGGGAGGAGAAGTCGGGGCGTGCTCGTTCGATCGAGTTGTTGCGCTTCGTCGGGATCGGGCACCGGGCCGGCGATGTCAGCCGCAACCTCTCGTACGGTGAGCAGCGCCGGCTGGAGATCGCCCGTGCTCTCGCGACCAACCCGACCCTGCTCTGCCTGGACGAGCCGGCCGCCGGCTTCAACCCGGCGGAGAAGGTCGAGCTGCTGGCGCTGATCCGCAAGATCCGCGACACCGGCGTGACGGTGCTGCTGATCGAGCACGACATGCGCCTGGTGATGGGTGTGACCGACCGGATCGTGGTGCTGGAGTTCGGCAAGAAGATCGCCGAGGGGACGCCCGCCGAGGTGCGGGACAACCCGGCGGTCATCGCCGCGTACCTGGGGGTGCCGACCGATGCTGCTTGAAGTCGAAAATGTGACGCTGTCCTACGGGCGTATCCAGGCCCTGCACGGCATCAGCCTGACGGTCGCCCAGGGCGAGGTGGTCGCCTTGATCGGTGCGAACGGCGCCGGGAAGTCGACGACGATGCGGGCCATCTCGGGTCTGCGGCCGCTGTCGCAGGGCACGATCCGGTTCGACGGCGAGGACATCTCGAAGCTGCGCGCCGACCTGCGGGTGGTCCGTGGCGTGTCGCAGTCGCCGGAGGGCCGGGGCATCTTCCCGGGCATGTCGGTGCGCGACAACCTGGAGATGGGCGCCTACACGCGGCGTAACCGGTCGGAGATCGACGAGGACATGGACCGGGCGTTCACCCTCTTCCCCCGGCTCAGGGAGCGGGAGAAGCAGGCGGGCGGCACCCTGTCCGGCGGTGAGCAGCAGATGCTCGCGGTCGGCCGGGCGCTGATGAGCCGGCCCAAGCTGCTGCTGCTGGACGAGCCGTCGATGGGTCTCGCCCCCATGCTGATCCAGCAGATCTTCGACATCATCGTGGAGATCAACCAGCAGGGTACGACCGTGCTGCTCGTGGAACAGAACGCCCAACAGGCCTTGTCCCGCGCGCATCGCGCGTACGTTCTGGAGACCGGGCGGATCGTCAAGGAAGGCACCGGTGCCGAGCTCCTGCACGACCCGGCCGTCAAGGACGCCTACCTCGGCGTCGCGTAACACGATTTTCGACGACTAGGAGTCATCATGTTCCGCACCACCCCCGGCCGCCGGGCGATCCTCGGCCTGGCCGCCGCGGCGGCGCTGACGCTGTCGCTGGGCGCCTGCGGCTCGGAGTCGGACGACTCGGGCTCGAGCGGCGCCCCGGCGCCGAGCGCGTCCGCCGACACCGCTCTGGCCGACAAGGTTCCCGCCGACATCAAGAGCGCGGGCAAGCTCACCATCGGGACCGACTCGTCGTACGCGCCGAACGAATATCTCGACAGCGACGGCAAGACGGTCATCGGCTTCGACGTCGACCTGTTCAACGCGGTCGCGCAGAAGCTGAACCTGACCACGGAGTGGACCTCGGCCACGTTCGACAGCATCATCCCGGGCGTGACCACCAAGAAGTACGCGGTGGGGGTCTCCTCGTTCACGATCAACGCGGATCGGCTGAAGGAGGTCAACATGGTCTCCTACTTCTCGGCGGGCACCCAGTGGGCCGCCAAGACCGGCGTGACGATCAACCCGGACGACGTGTGCGGCAAGAAGATCGCCGTGCAGACCGCGACCGTGCAGGTGGACGACCTGAACGCCCGGTCCAAGAAGTGCACCGACGGCGGCAAGGCCAAGATCACGATCGACCAGTACCAGAAGCAGTCGGACGCCACCAACGCCGTGGTGACCGGCAAGGACGAGGCCATGCTGGCCGACTCGCCGATCGTGGCGTACGCGGTGAAGCAGACGAGCGGGCAGCTGGCGCTGGTCGGCGAGATCTACGACGCGGCGCCGTACGGCTACGCGATCGCCAAGGACCAGACCGAGTTCGCCGATGTCATCGGCGAGGCGGTGCAGGCCCTGATCGCCGACGGCACCTACAAGACGATCCTCGACAAGTGGGGCGTCACCGCGGGCGCGGTCACCACCGCCGAAGTGAACCCGTCGGTCTGACCCTGGCATGAGCGACGAATCCACATCCGTACGGGCACGGCCTGAACCGATCAAGGCCGTGCCCGTGCGGCACCCCGCCCGCTGGGTGGGCCTCGGTGTCATCGCGATCCTGGTCGCGATGTTCGTGCACCTGCTGGTGACCAACGACCGGTTCCGCTGGTCGTTCATCTTCCTGGAGTATCAGGACGGCAAGCGCGGTGTGATGTTCACCGAGCCGGTCCTGAACGGCCTGCGCGGCACCATCCTGCTGACGATCTCGTCGATGGCGATCGGTATCGGGCTCGGCATCGTCATCGCGATCATGCGGTTGTCGGAGAACCGGATCCTGTCGTCGGTGGCCTTCGTCTACACCTGGTTCTTCCGGGCGGTGCCGCGGCTCGTGCTGGCGGTGCTCTTCGGAAACCTGAACATCCTGTGGGAGCGGATCGGCTTCGGCCTGCCGTTCGGCACCCAGATCGGCAAGTTGTTCGGCCTCGACGGCTTCGACGGGCAGTTCTACAGCATCAAGGCCAGCGACCTGCTCGCCGGTTTTGTGGCCGGCATGCTGGCGCTGGGCCTGTCCGAGGCGGCCTACATGGCCGAGATCGTGCGGGCCGGCATCCAGTCGATCGACGAGGGGCAGTCGGAGGCGGCGGTCGCGCTGGGCATGTCCCGCGGGCAGGTGCTGCGCCGGGTCGTCCTGCCGCAGGCGATGCGGGTGATCGTGCCGCCGACCGGCAACGAGATCATCGCGATGGTCAAGGACACGTCGCTGGTCGCGTTCGTGCCGGTGACCTTCGAGCTGTGGTTCCAACTGCAACAGGTCTCGGCCCGTACGTTCGTGGTGCTGCCGGTCATCGTCGCGGCGCTGATCTGGTATCTGATCCTGTGCACCGTGCTGATGGTCGCCCAGTTCTTCGTGGAGCGGCACTTCGGCAAGGGGTACGGCGCGGCCGCCAAGGCCCGGCAGCGGCTGCGGGACATCCAGGTCGAGCAGGGAGGCCGGATCACCGGCGTCGGGGAGGGACCATGACCGCGACCGAGATGGTGCGCGCGGACAACGTGCACAAGTCGTTCGGCTCGCTCGAGGTGCTCAAGGGCATCGACCTGGTGGTCAAGCCGGGTGAGGTGTGCTGCGTGCTGGGGCCCTCGGGTTCCGGCAAGTCGACGTTCCTGCGCTGCATCAACCACCTCGAGAAGATCAACGCGGGCCGGATCCTGGTCGACGGCGAGCTGGTGGGCTATCGCGAGCGCGGCGGCAAGCTGCACGAGCTCGGCGAGAAGGACGTGGCCAAGCAGCGCCGGTCGATCGGCATGGTCTTCCAGCGCTTCAACCTGTTCCCGCACATGACGGTGCTGGACAACGTGATGGAAGCGCCCTGCCGGGTCAAGCGCGAGTCCAAGGCCGAGGTCCGGGACCGCTCGCTGAGCCTGCTCGAGCGGGTCGGGCTGGGCGAGAAGGTCGGCAACTACCCCGGTCAGCTCTCCGGCGGTCAGCAGCAGCGGGTGGCGATCGCCCGGGCGCTGGCCATGCGGCCCAAGCTGATGCTCTTCGACGAGCCGACCAGCGCCCTCGACCCGGAACTGGTGGGGGAGGTCCTCGACGTCATGAAGGGCCTGGCCCAGGACGGCATGACGATGGTCGTGGTGACTCACGAGATCGGCTTCGCCCGCGAGGTCGGCGACAAGCTGATCTTCATGGACGGCGGGGTCGTGGTGGAGCAGGGTACGCCCCGTGACGTGATCACCAACCCGCAGCATGAGCGAACCAGGGCATTTTTGAGCAAGGTGCTCTGAGTGAACGGGGTGGTCCCGGTTTCTGTCACACCTCACGACTAGAGTTCCTCGACGTGAGCGACGACGCCCAGACCCCCCGTTTGCTGCTGCTCGACGGCCACTCCCTGGCCTACCGCGCGTTCCACGCGCTGCCCAAGGAGAATTTCAGCACGCAGACCGGTCAGCACACGAATGCCGTCTTCGGCTTCACCTCGATGCTGATCAACATGCTGCGCGACGAGAAGCCCACGCACATCGTGGTCGCGTTCGACGTCTCCCGCGTCTCCTTCCGCACCGAGAAATACCCGGAGTACAAGGCCGGCCGATCCGCGACGCCGCCGGAGTTCCAGGGCCAGGTCAGCCTGGTCAAGGAGATCCTCGACGCGCTGCGCATCCCCTATGTGGAGAAGCCCGGCTTCGAGGCCGACGACGTCATCGCCACCCTGGCCACCCAGGCCCGTGCGGCCGGCATGCAGGTGCTCATCTCCTCCGGTGACCGCGACGCCCTGCAGCTGGTCGACGAGCACACCACGGTCCTCTACCCGAGCCGCGGCGTGTCCGAGGTCTGGCGGATGACCCCCGCGCTGGTCGAGGAGAAGCAGCTCGTCCCGCCCCACCTCTACCGGGACAAGGCGGCCCTGGTCGGCGAGACCAGCGACAACCTGATCGGCGTCCCCGGTGTCGGGCCCAAGACGGCGGCCAAGTGGATCACCGAGTTCGGCGGCATCGAGGGCGTCGTGGCCAACGCTGACAAGATCAAGGGCAAGGCCGGTGACAACCTGCGAGCCCACCTGTCGTCGGTGATGCTCAACTACGAGCTCAACGCCCTGCGCACAGACCTCGAGCTGCCGCTGCGCCCCGAGGACGTGCGCTGGCACGGCTGGGACCGTGAGGCCGTCCACCAGGTCTTCGACGCGCTCGAGTTCCGGGTGCTGCGCGAGCGTCTCTACTCCTACCTCGACGCGGTCGAGCCCGAGGCCGAGGCCGGCTTCGACATCGAGGGTCGTGTGCTCGGCGCGGGCGAGGTGGCGCCGTGGCTGACCGCGCACGCCGCCGCGGCACCGGTCGGGGTGGCCGTCACGGGCACGTTCGGCCGCGGCACGGGCTCGCTCACCGGTGTCGCCGTGGCGACCGGCGACGGCCCGGCCGCCTGGTTCGACCCGGCCGCCCTCGACGAGACCGACGAGCGGGCCGTCGCCGCCTGGCTCACCGACCCCGACCGGCCCAAGGTGCTGCACGACGCCAAGCCGGCCTCGCTGGCCATGCGCGCCCACGGCTGGCACCTGGTCGGCGTCCGGGTCGACACGGCGCTCGCGGCCTACCTGGCCAAACCCGACCAGCGGGCCTACGACTTGACCGACCTCGCCCTGCGCTACCTCAAGCGCGAGCTGCGGGTCGAGGAGCCGGCGACCGGCCAGCTCGACCTGCTGCAGGGCCTCGACGGCAACGACGGCGCCGCCGAGCAGAACGTCATGCTGCGCGCCCGGGCCACGCTCGACCTGGCCGACGTGCTCACCGAGGAGCTCTCCCGCGACGGCGGCGAGTCCCAGACGCTGCTCATCGAGGTCGAGCAGCCGCTGTCCGAGGTGCTGGGCGAGATGGAGCACCTGGGCATCGCGGCCGACACGGTCTACCTGTCCGAGCTCGAGTCGCACTTCGCCGCCGAGGTCAAGTCGGCCCAGCAGGCCGCGCACGCCGAGGTCGGCCGCGAGTTCAACCTGGGCTCACCCAAGCAGCTGCAGGAGATCCTGTTCGTCGAGCGCAACCTGCCCAAGACCAAGCGGATCAAGTCGGGTTACACCACCGACGCCGACGCGCTGCAGAGCCTGTTCACCCAGACCGCCGACCCGCTGCTCGAGCACCTGCTGCGCCACCGCGACGTGGCCAAGCTCAAGTCGACCGTCGACGGGCTGCTCAAGTCGGTCTCCGACGACGGGCGCATCCACACCACGTTCAACCAGACCGTCGCCGCCACCGGCCGGCTGTCGTCGACCGACCCCAACCTGCAGAACATCCCGATCCGCACCGAGGAGGGCCGCCGCATCCGCCGGGCGTTCGTCGTCGGTGAGGGTTTCGACGAGCTCATGACGGCCGACTACAGCCAGATCGAGATGCGCATCATGGCGCACCTGTCCAAGGACGAGGCGCTCATCGCCGCCTTCAACTCGGCGTTCGACTTCCACGCGGCCACCGCCTCGTCGGTGTTCCACGTGCCGGTCGAGGAGGTCGTGCCCGACCAGCGCCGCAAGATCAAGGCGATGAACTACGGCCTGGCCTACGGCCTGAGCGCGTTCGGCCTGTCCAACCAGCTCACCATCCCGACCGACGAGGCCCGCGGCCTCATGGACGAGTATTTCGAGCGTTTCGGCGGCGTTCGCGACTACCTGCAGGCCGTGGTGAGACGCGCGGTCCAGGACGGCTACACGGCCACCATCATGGGCCGGCGTCGTTACCTGCCCGACCTGTCCAGCGACAACCGTCAGCGCCGCGAGATGGCCGAGCGGATGGCGCTCAACGCCCCCATCCAGGGCTCCGCGGCCGACATCATCAAGGTCGCGATGCTCCGGGTCGACCGGGCGATCAAAGAGACCGGCCTCGCGTCCCGGATGCTCCTGCAGGTCCACGACGAGCTGGTCTTCGACGTGGCCACCGGCGAGCGCGAGCAACTGGAGGAGCTGGTCCGCCGCGAGATGGGCGGCGCCTACCCGCTGTCCGTCCCGCTCGAGGTCTCCGTCGGCCACGGCCGCGACTGGAACGGCGCCGACCACTGACCGGCCCGGTGGCCGCCGGCGCGTCGTGGGTGACCGAGCTCACCGATGCCGACCCGGCCGACCATGGCACGCGGTTCCGGATCACCATCAGTTGATCTGACGGCGTACGCTCTCCGCGGTCGTGCTGTCGCGGCCGCGGGAGTCGGAGCGCCGTGATCGGTCGCGGTTGCGCCGCTTTGCAAGGGTGACGCCATGGGGAGGCAGACGATGGAAAACGCCGCAGCCGGGGGGCCGCTCACCCGCGAGCCGCTCGATTCGACGCAGGCCGACACGTTCGCGCCGATGTTCAAGGCGCTCGGCGATCCGGTGCGCCTGCGGCTGCTGTCGATGATCGCCTCGGCCCGCGGCGGCGAGGTGTGCGTCTGCGACCTGACCGGCGAGTTCCATCTGACCGGCCCGACCATCTCGCACCACCTCAAGGTGCTGCGCGAGGCGGGCCTGGTCGACAGCGACCGCCGGGGCACCTGGGTCTACTACCGCATGATCCCGGCCGCCCTGGCGATCATGGGCGCCCTGCTCGAGACGGGCATCCCGGTCTGACGCTCGAGACTTGCAATCCGGTCTGAGGCTCACTTCTTGAGCGGGTCGTGGCCCCAGTTCATCAACGAGTAACGCCACTTGGTGTCCTCGACGTCACCCTTGGGGTGCTGGGCCAGGTGCCGGTGCACGTAGCCCACGACCTTGCGCATGTGCGCCTCGTCGGCCTCGGTCAGGTCGGCCTTCTTCGTACCGAGAATCTTGATGATCTTCCGGCCGGAGTCGTGCCCGACCGACTCGGCGCCGGCCGACGACTTCTGGCCGACCTCCTTCGACTCGTCCGTCTTCAGCCACTTGTCGAGTTCGCTCGCGGTCATGTTCACCGCGTCCTGGAACTCGGCGTACGTGTCCTGCTCAGCCATCCTTCTTCAGCGCTCCCGGCTTGTGCACGGCCTCGCGCCCGGTCTTGTCGCTCTTGACCTTGTACTGCGGATCGTCGGGGGAGGCGTCGACGGTGCGCCCGGCCGCCTCGGTCCGCTTCGTGATCTTCTGCTCGACCTCGCCGTGGACGTTCTGCCCATGGCTCTTCCAGGTCACGTCGTCGCCCTTTTTCAGGCCCTTGTCGTCCGCCATGACTGCCGGATACCCCGGCACAGCCTGCGAAAACGACTCAATCCGGCAGGTCCGACACGAAGATCGCGGTGCCCGGGAAGAGCCGGCCGCGCAGCGGGCTCCACTGACCCCAGATCTGCTCGTGCCCGGCCGGCCACTCCGGCTCGACGAGGTCGCGCAGCACGAACCCGGCCGCCACCAGCTCCCGCACCCGGTCGCCGAGTGTGCGGTGCTGCTCGACGTAGACCGGCACCCCGTTCTCGTCGGTCTCCACGTACGGCGTGCGGTCGAAGTAGGAGTTGCGGGCGATCAGGCCGCTCTCGTCGGGCTCGTCCCAGAAGATCCAGCGCATCGGGTGCGTGATCGAGAAGACCCAGGAGCCTCCCGTACGCAGGACCCGCGCCACCTCCCGCATCGCCGCGCCCGAGTCGGCCACGAACGGGATCGCCCCGAAGGCCGTGCACACGATGTCGAATACGCTGTCCGCGAACGGCAGCGCGAGCGCGTCGGCTTGCACGAGCGGCACGCTCACCCCCGTACGATCCTCGGCCGCCCGCGCGTGCCGCAGCATGCCCGCCGAGAGATCGAGAGCAGTCACCTCGGCCCCCTGCCCGGCGAGCCAGCGCGCACCCGCCGCGGCGCCGGCGCCGAGCTCCAGCACCCGCTTGCCGCGCACGTCGCCGAGCAACCGCGCGTCGGCCTCGCGCAGCCCCTCGGGGCACCAGACGAAGTCGAGATCGCCCAGGAAGGCGCCGTGTTCGGCCTGGTAGTCGTCGGCATCGGAATCCCACCAGCCGCGGCTGGCGACCCGGCTCTGAGCGTCGGTGATCGCCCGATGCCGGGGCTCGCCGGCGGCGGGCGGGTTGATCTCGGTCACGCCGACACGGTACGGCAGGACGACCGGCTGTCCCGATTCCGCACATAACGGGCATGCTGCGGGCTTTCGACCGAACATTGTGCCTGGCTCGTCAGGAGGGCTTGCAACCTGTGGTAATGCGCACGGTAAGCTAGTCGATGCGCTCGCGGATCGTGTGCCTCGGCAGGGAGCAGGTTCCGTGGTCGTCGGTCTCGACATGATCGACTGCAGGGATTCTGGTGCTTTTGGGTAGCCCGGTCCGGTTGCTTCGTTCGTGCCGTGCCCGCCGGCAGTTCCGCGGCGCGCGAGAGACACCACGAATCCATCCGTTCGGAGCAACAGTCCACATGACGAGCAGCATCGAGGCCACCTCGAGCGCCAACCGGGTCACCGTCGACGATCTCGGGTCCGAGGAAGCATTCCTCGCCGCCATCGACGAGACCATCAAGTACTTCAACGACGGCGACATTGTCGAAGGCACCGTCGTCAAGGTCGATCGGGACGAGGTCCTGCTCGACATCGGCTACAAGACCGAGGGTGTCATCCCCTCGCGCGAGTTGTCGATCAAGCATGACGTGGACCCCGCGGAAGTGGTGTCGGTCGGTGACCACATCGAAGCCCTCGTCCTCACCAAGGAGGACAAGGAAGGTCGTCTGATCCTCTCGAAGAAGCGCGCGCAGTACGAGCGCGCTTGGGGCACCATCGAGAAGATCAAGGAGGACGACGGCGTCGTTCGCGGCTCCGTCATCGAGGTTGTCAAGGGTGGCCTCATCCTCGACATCGGCCTCCGCGGCTTCCTGCCGGCTTCTCTGGTCGAGATGCGTCGCGTCCGCGACCTGCAGCCCTACGTCGGCCGCGAGCTCGAAGCCAAGATCATCGAGCTGGACAAGAACCGCAACAACGTGGTCCTGTCCCGCCGTGCCTGGCTCGAGCAGACGCAGTCCGAGGTCCGCACCGAGTTCCTCAACAAGCTGCAGAAGGGCCAGGTCCGCAAGGGCGTCGTGTCCTCGATCGTCAACTTCGGCGCGTTCGTCGACCTCGGCGGCGTCGACGGCCTGGTGCACGTCTCCGAGCTCTCCTGGAAGCACATCGACCACCCCTCCGAGGTTGTCGAGGTCGGCCAGGAGGTCGAGGTCGAGGTGCTCGACGTCGACCTGGACCGCGAGCGCGTCTCGCTGTCGCTGAAGGCGACCCAGGAAGACCCGTGGCGCCAGTTCGCCCGCACCCACGCGATCAACCAGATCGTCCCGGGCAAGGTCACCAAGCTGGTTCCGTTCGGCGCCTTCGTCCGCGTGGACGACGGCATCGAGGGTCTGGTGCACATCTCCGAGCTGGCCGAGCGGCACGTCGAGCTGCCCGAGCAGGTCGTGCAGGTGGGCTCCGACGTCCTGGTCAAGGTCATCGACATCGACCTCGAGCGTCGTCGCATCTCGCTGTCGCTCAAGCAGGCCAACGAGGGCTTCGTCGAGGGCGAGGAGCACTTCGACCCGACCCTCTACGGCATGGCTGCGACCTACGACAACGAGGGCAACTACATCTACCCGGAGGGCTTCGACCCCGAGACGGGCGAGTGGCTCGAGGGCTTCGACAAGCAGCGCGAGACGTGGGAGAAGCAGTACGCCGACGCCCGCGAGCGCTGGGAGGCCCACACCAAGCAGGTGCAGGCTTCTCGCGACGCCGACGCCGAGGCCGCTCTCAACCCGACCCCGGTCGGTGCGGCGACCACCTCGTCGTCCACGTCGACGTCGTCCTCCTCCTCGTCGAGCTCGCCGGCCCCGGCGCGCACCAACGAGGAGCCGTCCGGCACCCTGGCCACCGACGAGGCCCTCGCCGCTCTGCGCGAGAAGCTCGCCGGCGGCAAGGCCTGATCCAGCCCCACCGGCTGAGTCAGCCCGCAGCAGCGTAGGAAGGCCGCTCCGACTTCGGTCGGGGCGGCCTTTCGCTGTACCCAGCTGTTCCGATGGGACGGGCTGTTCCGTTCACAGCCGGCCCGGTAATACTGAGCGGGTGCTGAAGGTGGGGCTGACCGGTGGGATCGGGGCGGGCAAGAGCGCGGTGGCGCGACGCCTCGCTCAGTGCGGAGCGCTGATCATCGACGCCGATGTGCTGGCGCGCGAGGTGGTCGCGCCCGGCACGGACGGGCTGGCCGAGATCGTCGCGGCGTTCGGGGCCGGCGTGCTCACGGCCGGCGGCGAGCTCGACCGACCGGCGCTGGCGGCCAAGGTCTTCGGTGACGAGCCGGCCCGCCGCACCCTGGAAAAGATCATTCACCCCCGGGTACGAGCCCGGACCGTCGAACTGACCGCCGGGGCCCCGGCCGACGCGATCGTCGTCAACGACGTACCGCTGCTCGTGGAGACCGGGCTGGCCCCGTCCTATCATCTGGTGCTCGTCGTCGAGGCCGGCTGCGACCGGCGGATCCGGCGGCTGGTCGAGACCCGCGGCATGACCGCCGAGCAGGCCGAGGCCCGCATCGCCACGCAGGCCGGCGACGACGATCGGCGCCGCGCGGCCGACGTGGTGCTGACCAACGACGGCTCGCTCGAGGAGCTGAACGCCCAGGTCGACCGGCTCCACCGGGTGAGGCTGCGCCCGTACGAGCACAACCTGCGGCTACGCGTCTCGGCCCGCCCCGACCGCCGGCTGCACATCGCGGAGCCCGACCCCACCTGGCCCGAGCAGGCCGGACGCCTCATCGCCCGGATCGGCCACGCCCTGCCGCCGGGCGTCACGGTGTCGCACATCGGCTCGACGGCCGTCCCCGGGCTGCCGGCCAAGGACATCATCGATCTCATGCTGGCCGTGCGCACCCTCGACGAGGCCGACGCGCTGGCCGACCGGCTGGCCGGCGCCGGCTTCCCGAAACGGCCGGGGGAGTGGGTCGACAACGCGCGCGGCATGCCCGGCGAGACCTGGCCCAAGCGCCTGCACGGCGGGACCGACCCCGGCCGGCCGGTGAACCTGCACGTCCGGGTCACCGGGTCGCCCGGCTGGCGGTTCGCCCTGCTGATGCGTGACCACCTGCGGGCTGTTCCCGAGGCCCGTGACTGTTACGCCGCCGCCAAAGCCCGGTGGGCCGCCGAGCACCAGGACCGCTACACGTACGCCGAGGCCAAGGAACCCTGGTTCGACGACGAGGCCCGCGCCGCCGACGACTGGGCCGAGGCGACCGCCTGGCAGCCGCCCCCGGACGCTCGCCCGGTCTGACCCGGCCCCGCGTCCCCGCCCGGCGCGTCCGGTCTCCGCATTGCAGTACGGCGTGCCGAGCGTGTCCCGTCTCCGCAACGCGGTACGGCGTGCCGAGCGTGTCCCGTCTCCGCAACGCGGTACGGCGTGCCAAGCGTGTCCTCGTCCCGCAATGCGCACGTCGGGGGTACAGCCGGCCCAGCGTTTCATCGCCTCCGCACGGCGCACGTCAGGGCGTACGGAAGAAAGGGGTTGACCCTGGGGTTGGAATTAGGGCGCTCGCGGCGGCTGGTCTGCGCTGGGCGCGACCACCTGCGGGTGCACACGCCGGAAAGCCGGGGCGCAACAACCACGGGCCGGCTGAGGGGACCGTGTGGTGGTCCCGCTCGGTGCCGGGCGACCGCCGCGAGCGGCCTACCGCACCAGGGTAGGCGCCCCCTGCAACCGGGAACAATGCCGCCGGGCACGGCCGAATGTGCACCCTGCGCACGCCCGTCGCCAACGGGCGCCGCAACGGCCCGTGCGACGGCGAAAACTTGTCAGACCCTAGACGTACGGTAGGTCCCATGGCGCTCGACTTTCCCCGACTCGACGGCCGCTTCGAGGTCATCAGTGAATTCCAGCCGGCCGGTGACCAGCCGACGGCCATCGCCGAGCTCGACCGGCGCGTCCGGCGCGGCGACCGCAACACGGTGCTGCTGGGCGCGACCGGCACCGGCAAGAGTGCCACCACCGCCTGGCTGATCGAGAAGCTGCAACGGCCCGCGCTGGTGCTGGCGCCCAACAAGACGCTGTGCGCCCAGCTCGCCAAGGAGTTCCGCGAGCTGCTGCCCAACAACGCCGTCGAATACTTCGTCAGCTACTACGACTACTACCAGCCCGAGGCCTACATCGCGCAGACCGACACCTACATCGAGAAGGACTCGTCGGTCAACGAAGAGGTCGAGCGGCTGCGTCACTCGGCCACCATGTCGCTGCTCACCCGGCGCGACACGATCGTGGTCGCGACCGTCTCCGCGATCTACGGCCTGGGCACCCCGCAGGAATACCTCGACCGCTCCGTCGGGCTCAAGGTCGGCGAGGAGGTCGACCGCGACAAGCTGCTGCGCCGCCTGGTCGACATCCAGTATTCGCGCAACGACATGGCCTTCCAGCGCGGCACGTTCCGCGTGCGGGGCGACACCCTCGAGATCATCCCGGCCTACGAGGAGCTCGCCGTCCGCATCGAGCTGTTCGGTGACGAGATCGAGAAGCTCTACTACCTGCACCCGCTGACCGGTGAGGTCGTCCGCGAGGTCGAGCACCTGGTCATCTTCCCGGCGTCACACTACGTGGCCGGCCCCGAGCGCATGGAGCGGGCGATCCACCAGATCGAGGCCGAGCTGGAGGAGCGACTGGCCGAGCTGGAGCGGCAGGGCAAGCTGCTCGAGGCGCAGCGGCTGCGCATGCGCACGTCCTACGACGTCGAGATGATGCGGCAGGTCGGCTTCTGCAACGGCATCGAGAACTACTCGATGCACATGGACGGGCGCTCACCCGGCGAGCCGTCCTACACGCTGCTCGACTACTTCCCCGACGACTACATCACCGTCATCGACGAGTCCCACGTGACGATCCCGCAGATCGGCGGCATGTATGAGGGTGACGCGTCCCGCAAGCGCATCCTCATCGAGCACGGCTTCCGCCTGCCCAGCGCGGCCGACAACCGTCCGCTTCGCTTCGACGAGTTCCTCGAGCGGGTCGGCCAGACGGTCTACCTGTCCGCGACCCCCGGCCCGTGGGAGATGCAGCAGGCCCAGGGGGAGTATGTCGAGCAGGTGATCCGCCCGACCGGTCTGGTCGACCCCCAGGTGGTGGTCAAGCCGACCAAGGGCCAGATCGACGACCTGATGCACGAGATCAAGCTCCGCACCGAGCGCGACGAGCGGGTGCTGGTGACGACCCTGACCAAGAAGATGTCCGAGGATCTCACCGACTACCTGCTGGAGAACGGCATCCGGGTGCGCTACCTGCACTCCGAGGTGGACACGCTGCGCCGGGTCGAGCTGCTCAAGGAGCTGCGCAAGGGTGATTACGACGTGCTCGTCGGCATCAACCTGCTGCGTGAGGGCCTCGACCTGCCCGAGGTGTCGCTGGTCGCGATCCTCGACGCCGACAAGGAGGGCTTCCTGCGCAGCGGCCGGTCGCTGATCCAGACGATCGGCCGGGCGGCGCGAAACGTCTCCGGCGAGGTCCACATGTATGCCGACAAGATGACCCCGTCGATGCGCGACGCCATCGACGAGACCAACCGCCGGCGGGACAAGCAGATCGCGCACAACACGGCCAACGGCATCGTGCCGCAGGCGCTCCGCAAGCGGATCCACGACATCCTGGACGACATCTACCGTGAGGCCGAGGACACCGACGCCCAGGTCAACCCGATGGTCGGCGGCGGTGGCCGGCAGATCTCGCGGGGCAAGGCACCGGTGCCCGAGACCCGGTCCAAGGGCCGCGCCACGACCGGGGCCACGGCCGGCAAGGGCATGGCCCGCACCGAGCTGGCTCAGCTCATCCAGGACCTCAACGAGCAGATGCTGGGTGCCGCGCGCGAGCTGCAGTTCGAGCTGGCCGCCCGCATCCGCGACGAGATGGGCGAGCTCAAGAAGGAGTTGCGCGGCATGGACGCGGCGGGGGTGAAATAAGTCGAGCCCCGCTGGGGCCGTGCGTAATCTGGCCGGATGACATCGAGCGGCCAGACCAGGTGGACCGAGCTGACCGGCCTCCCGGCGGAGCTGCTCGCCCTCGCGCGGCGCTGCCTCGAGGCTGACGGCGGGTTGCCGCTGGCCGGCGAGCCCGGCTTCCTCGGGCGGCGCTGGGCGGGGGAGGACGTGTCGGCGTTCGGTCTGCCGGCCGACGACGGTGGCGGTCTGCTCGCGGCCGGCGCGGTCCGCCTCACGCCGAGCGGCCCGGCCTTCACCGGCCTGGTCGACCCGGACGCCCGCGGCCTCGGGCTGGGCGCCGACCTGCTCGACTACGGCCTGGCCCTGGCCTCCGGCGACGACGGCCCGCCCGGCGCTCACACAGCGGGCGCGCACGCGGTTGGCGCTCACGCGGTGGGCGCTCATGCGGCGGGCGTCTCCCTGGCCGGTGCTGACACAGCGGGTGCTCCCACGGCGGGGGCTCAAAGCGCCGGCTCCGGGGACGGCGCCGGCGGTGTCGTCACGGTGGAGAGCGAAACTTTGACTGACGGCGCGGTGGCGCTGTTCGCGTCGCGCGGGCTGCGGCAGGTGTTCGCCGAGGACGTCATGCGCATCGACCTCTCCGGCCCCATGCCCGCTGCGGCGTGGCCCGACGGTGCGACCGTTGAGAGCTGGAGCGGGCCGGCCGCGCGGCGCTTCCACTCCACCTATCAAGCTTCGTTCCGGGACCGCCCCGGCTTCCCGGCCGAGCCGGCCGACGACTGGATCGCCGAGAACGAGGACGACGACGACTTCCTCCCCGGCTGCTCACTGCTCGTCGCCTTGCCCGACGTGGGCGACGCCGGCTTCATCACGATCGCCCGCGACTGGGTGGTCCAGGTCGGCGTGGTGCCCGCCGCCCGGCGCCGAGGGCTGGCCGCGGCACTGATCACCGAGTCGCTGTCCCGCCTGCGGGCCGTCGGCGGCACCCAAGCCTGGCTGACCGTCAACGTCAACAACCCGGACGCGGCCGCCCTCTATCGCCGTCTCGGCTTCACCGACCGTGGCCGCCGGGCGCGTTTCCAGCCGTGAGCTGCCACTCGTTCTGTGAGCAACAGCGCTTTCTTCAACGCTGAGCTGTCGCGCTGTCGCGCTGTCGCGCTGCTGCGGTGCTGCGGTGCTGCGGTGCTGCGGTGCTGCGGTGCTGCGGCGCTGCGGCGCGAGAACTGTGCGGTGTGCGAGAGCAGCCCCGGTCCGGGTGGAAGTTGACCGTGAGCGGGGGCCGGCGGACCCTGTGCCGGTGTGCGTTGACCGGCCGGGTGAGCGCGTCGGCGATCGAGCGTTCCGGGGGTATCGCCGCTGTCGAAGTGGGTACACGCCGTGCCTGGTCGCGGGGTCGAGAGCAGCGCCCGGCGGACCGTACCGGCTGGTTCTCGTTCCGGAGGTGTGACTTCGATGATCCGGTGGGTGGATGCCTTCCTCGACCGGCCGAACGAGTCGCTGGATGCCGCGGTGGCGTTCTGGGCGACGGTGACCGGCTCGCAGCCGGCGCCGCAGAAAGATCCCGGCTTTGTGCGGCTGAAGACGGCGGCGGGCGACGACTGGCTCGAGATCCAGGGTGTCCGTGAAGGGAGCGGCGGCCATCACCCTGATCTCTGGGTGGATGATCTGGCCGGCTTCAACGGGCGGGCGTTCACGGCCGGGGCAACCCTGCTGGCTGATCATGGCAGCTGGCAGACGCTCCGGTCGCCGGCTGGACTGCCGTTCTGCACGGCTGAGGTGCGTGATCAACACGTACGTCCGAGGCCCTTCAACGGTCCCGACGGGGTGACGCTGCGGCCGCATCAGCTCTGCTTGGATCTCGCCCCTTCGGTGTACGACGAAGAGGTGCGGTTCTGGCAGACCGTGACCGGCTGGCGGCTCGACGAGGGTGAGAAGGAGGACGAATTCGTGCGGTTGCAACCCGAGCCGCCGATTCCCGTCCGGTTCCTGCTGCAGCGGCTCGGCGAGGAACGCCCCGCGTCGGCTCACCTGGACGTGTCGTGCTCCGACATCCCAGCCGCGCGCCGCTGGCACGAGTCACTGGGCGCGACCTTCCTCGGCGAGTGGCCGCACTGGACGACGTTCCGCGACCCGGCCGGCGGCATCTACTGCTTGACAAAGGGCAACCCCGCCGAAGACTGAACCGCCCTCCGGCTGGGGGCAGAACCGCCGTCCGGCCCGTGGCCTGCTGTGCCGTCCGGCCGTGGCTTGCTGTGCCGCACGGGCTGTGGGCTGCTGCCTGCTGTCCGGCTGAGGCCTATACGGCGGTCCGGCTCTGGACTCAGCGGGGGAACGGCGGTGCTGGTCAGAGCAGATCAGCGCGGGCTCGCAACAAAGGTGCGGGGTGGTCACTCGGGGATGATGTGGCCGGCGTCGGAGTGAGTGCCGGCTGGGACGTCCAGGTAGTGCTCCACCAGGGGTGGCTTGGCGAAGAACTCGCCGATCCGGTCGCGCCACTGGGGAAAGCGCTCGCTGTTGCGGAAATTCTCCAAGTGGGCCTCGACGCTCTCCCACTCGACCAGGAGCACGAAGCGGGACGGTGACTCGACGCCCCGGGTCATCCGGACCGAACGGCAGCCCGGGGTGCCGGCCAGAATCGGGTGGGCGCTCTTGTAGGCGGCGGCGAAAGCCCCTTCGGAGCCGGGGATGATGTCGATCAGGGCGACCTCGAGAACCATGACCGACAGCCTCCCACAGACCTCATCAATCTAGGTTCCTAGGATGCCTAGAGCGGGTGCGATGAGCTGGAGGTAGCGTGGAGATGGATGCCCGGAGCTTACCGCGAAGATGAGACTCGACACGGTTTGCCGGGGTGCCCTGCCGTTGTGCCGCCCGATGCGACACAATAGCGCCGTAGGAGGGGAGTATTCCCTCGTGCCGGTCTCGTCAACACGGAGCGCCCACCCCCTACAGGGCGCGCCCGGGGCCGGCGGTCGCCGCAGGCGGCGGAAGAGACCTCCGACAGTCGCACGCCGCTGTTCCCGCCACCCGGTGCGGGCGCAGCGCCGCACCGTGTCTGCCGGAGGCATAGCTTGAATATTTCCGCCTGGGTCTGGATCGTCACCCTGGTTGCCGTCCTCGCGGTCCTCGCCGTCGACCTGCTGATCGTCGGCCGTCGACCGCATGAGCCCTCGATGAAGGAGTCGGGTGGCTGGGTCGCCTTCTACGTGGCGCTCGCCCTCGCCTTCGGAGCCGGCATCTGGTTCTTCGCCGGTGGGCAGCCCGCCGCGGAGTTCTACACCGGCTGGCTCACCGAATACTCGCTGAGCGTCGACAACCTCTTCATCTTCATGATCATCATGGGCCGGTTCGCCGTGCCGCGGCAGCTCCAGCAGAAGGTGCTGCTCATCGGCATCGTGCTGGCCCTGCTCATGCGCGGCGCGTTCATCGCGGCCGGTGCCGCGCTGATCGCGCAGTTCTCCTGGGTCTTCTACATCTTCGGCGCGTTCCTCGTCTACACGGCGATCTCCCTGCTCAAGGAGGGGGAGAACGACGAGGACGACTTCAAGGAGAACATGCTGATCCGCTGGGCCAAGCGCGCCCTGCCGGTTTCGTCGTCGTTCGGCCCCGGCACGATGACCGTGGTCACCGAGACCGGCAAGCGGCTGTTCACGCCGATGCTGATCGTGATGATCGCGATCGGCACGACCGACCTGCTCTTCGCGCTCGACTCGATCCCGGCGATCTTCGGCATCACCAAGGAGCCGTACCTGGTCTTCACGGCCAACGTCTTCGCCCTGATGGGTCTGCGCCAGCTGTTCTTCCTGCTGGGCGGTCTGCTCGAGCGGCTCGTCTACCTCAATTACGGCCTGTCAGCGGTGCTCGCCTTCATCGGCGTCAAGCTCTTCCTCGAGGCGCTGCACACCAACACCATCCCGTTCATCAACGGTGGCCACGGAGTGCACTGGGCGCCGGAGATCCCGATCTGGCTGAGTCTGCTGATCATCATCGGCACCCTGGGCATCGCCACCGCCGCCAGCCTCGTCAAATCCTCCCGAGACGCCAAAAAACAACTGGCAGCCTCCAACCACTAGACCAACACGACGCCAAGAGCGGCGGCTCCAACCACTGGAGCAACGTCCAGAGCCGGCGGGATCAATTACCAGAGCAGGTCATGTCGTAGCGGTGTGGGTGGTTCGGACCGCTGCTCATTGCTGGACCATTGATGCTGCCCCGGCCCGGTAGGGCGGGGCAGCATCTGGGCCGTCGGGTTCACCGCCCACCGTTGCTGACCCCGGGTTGAGGGCTTGCGGGGGTCTGGCGGTCCGGGACATCCCGACTGGCGACAGGGCTACTGCGCCGTTGAGCGCCTTCAATGAGCGTCCGGCAGTGATGTCCCGGGACCCGCCAGGTGCTTGTCCAGCTGATACGAGCAGCGAGGTCAAGCAGTGTTGAGGGTGCCTGAGCAGGTGGGGTCGGCGGAAGCGATGCTCGCGGGTGTCGACTGGGAAAACCCCCGCGACCCGGCAGTCCGGCAAAACCCGGGTGGTCGCGTTCCGCTGGGCTGTCGACAAACAGCTGCGCGCCGCGGTCTGCGACTTCGCCGACGGCAGCCGCCGAGCGAACCCGTGGCCGGCCGACCTCTACGCCCGTGCCCGTGCCCGCGGCAAGAAACACAACCACGCCATCCGCATCCTCGCCTGCGCCTGGCTCGCCGTGATCTGGAAATGCTGGACCACCCCCTACGACCCCGCCCAGCATCAAGCCCTCCAAACCCTGCTCCACAAAGTTCCACAACCCAATGGTTGACACAGGGCACTCCCGCCGAACGCGCGGGCGGGGCGAGCTGGTCGCTGGCGCGCCCAGAACGCTCACCCCACCCACGCGACGTGAGTGATGGGTAACGCCCAATACAAAGATCAACCCCTCAAGCCGGGCGGCCTGAGGGGTTGATTGGTTTCGAGGGTGACCGCTCACGCAGGTCGCCCGGGTGGGGCGAGCGCTCTGGGCGCGCCAGCGCCCTGCTCGCCCTGCCCGGGCCCTCGGCGGGAGCAGCGGTCCGTACCACTCACCCCGCTACGACATCTGCCGTTGACGTGGCGATTTACGAACCTTCGACGGTGGACTACTGCTGGTGTTTGCGGCGGGCGGCGGCGCGGCCTCGGGTCTGCTGGTCGAGCACGACCTTGCGGATGCGCACCGCGGCCGGCGTCACCTCGACGCACTCGTCCTCGCGGCAGAACTCGAGCGCCTGCTCCAGGGAGAGCTTGCGCGGCGGGATCAGCCGTTCGGTGTTGTCGGCGGCGGCGGCCCGCATGTTGGTGAGCTTTTTCTCCTTGGTGATGTTGACGTCCATGTCGTCCTCGCGCGAGTTCTCGCCGACGATCATGCCCTCGTACACCTCGGTGGCCGGCTCGACGAAGAGCTGGCCGCGCTCCTGCAGGTTGATCATCGCGAAGCCGGTGACGGCGCCGGCCCGGTCGGCCACCATCGAGCCGTTGCTGCGGGTGCGCAGCTCGCCGAACCACGGCTCGTAGTCCTCGAACAGGTGGTGCATGATGCCGGTGCCGCGGGTCTCGGTGAGGAACTCGGTGCGGAAGCCGATCAGGCCGCGCGCCGGGACGAGCCACTCCATGCGCAGCCAGCCGGTGCCGTGGTTGATCAGCTCTTCCATCCGGCCCTTGCGGGTGGACAGCAGGGTGGTGATGGCGCCCATGTATTCGTCGGGGGCGTCGATCGTCAGGCGCTCGACCGGCTCGTGGACCTTGCCGTCGATGGTCTTGGTGACCACCTGCGGCTTGCCCACGGTGAGCTCGTAGTTCTCCCGGCGCATCTGCTCGACCAGGATGGCCAGGGCGAGCTCGCCACGACCCTGCACCTCCCAGGCGTCGGGCCGCTCGGTGTTGAGGATGCGCAGCGAGACGTTGCCGATGAGCTCGCGGTCGAGGCGGTCCTTGACCATGCGGGCCGTGACCTTGGCCCCCTTGACCTTGCCGACCAGCGGCGACGTATTGGTGCCGAGGACCATCGAGATGGCCGGCTCGTCGACGGTGATCAGGGGGAGCGGGATCGGGTTTTCCGCGTCGGCCAGGGTCTCACCGATCATGATGTCGGCGATGCCGGCGACGGCCATGATGTCGCCCGGGCCGGCGCTCTCGGCCGGCTTGCGCTCGAGGCCCTCGGTGATCAGCAGCTCCGAGATCCGGACGTTGCTGATCGTGCCGTCGGTCTTGCACCAGGCCACGGTCTGGCCCTTGCGGATGGTGCCCTCGTGCACGCGGCACAGCGCGAGACGACCGAGGAAGTTGGAGGCGTCGAGGTTGACGACGTGCGCCTGCAGCGGCGCGCCCTCGGTGTAGGTCGGCGCGGGAATGGTCTCGAGAATCGTGTTGAACAGCACCTCGAGGTCGGTCGCGTCCTCGGGGACGGTGCCGTCCTTGGGCTGGTTGAGTGAGGCGATGCCGTCGCGGGCGCACGCGTAGACGATCGGGAACTCGATCTGGTGCTCGTCGGCGTCGAGGTCGAGGAAGAGCTCGTACGTCTCGTCGACGACCTCCTTGATCCGGGCGTCGGGACGGTCGACCTTGTTGATGATCAGGATGATCGGCAGCTTGGCGGCCAGCGCCTTGCGGAGCACGAATCGCGTCTGCGGCAGCGGGCCCTCGGACGCGTCGACGAGCAGGGCAACCCCGTCGACCATCGTGAGCCCGCGCTCGACCTCGCCGCCGAAGTCGGCGTGGCCGGGGGTGTCGATGATGTTGATCGTGACGGGCTCGTCGGTCCCGGAGGGCCGGTAGCTGATCGCCGTGTTCTTGGCGAGAATGGTGATGCCCTTTTCCCGCTCCAGGTCTCCGGAGTCCATGACGCGGTCGGCCATCTCGCCCCGTGCGTGGGACTGGCTCCCCTGGCGCAGCATGGCGTCGACCAGGGTGGTTTTGCCATGGTCGACGTGGGCGATGATGGCGACGTTGCGTAGGTCGGTGCGGGTCTGCATACACCCATTGTCCCCGGAGAAAGTTGCGGTCGCGGGTCGGGGTCGATCGACGTTTCAGCCCTGCTTTAAGGGTGCAGCGCCGAACCGGGACGAAGGCCTACCGTGCGCCAGCACAGGACGAACGGGGAGGAAGGTCGGGTTGATGGCGCGAGGAGTGAAAGTTGGCGCGGCGGTGGCCGCGTTGATCATGGCTGCGGGGTGTGGCCTGGCCGGCGGCAAGGACGACGACGTGGCCGCGCCGGCTTCGGTGGCGTCCGAGGTGAGTGCGTCACCCGAGCCGACCGGGGAGCCGGAGCCGATCGCCGAGGTCACGGAGTCGCCGACCCCGGCGCCGACCACGAAGAAGCCGTCCCGCAAGCCGACGACCAAGGCGGCCGAGCCCACCGAGCCCGCCTTCTGGAGCGAGCTGCCGGCGTGCGCGCGCAAGGACAAGACGAAGCCGGTGCCGCGCCGGACCGTCAAGAAGGCGCTCAAGGCCGCCTCGGCGCGCGTCTACTGGCGTACCGAAGCGCCGACCTTGAAGTTGAACTATCCCCTGGTCAAGGCGGTCGCATGGCAGGAGAGTGGCTGGCAGACCAACATCCACAACTGCGACGGCGGCACCGGCGTCATGCAGGTGATGCCCGACACCGTCGATTTCATCAACGGCCGGTTCGGGCTGGAGTACGACGCCCAGAACTACAAGGACAACGCGTTCGCCGGCGCCAACTACATGGCCTGGTTCACCCGATGGGCGGGGCAGAACTACTTCGGCGAGAACTACAACCTCAGTCCCAGCAAGTGCAAGTCGCACACGTCGTGGTGCCTGCTCAACGTTGTCATCTCGGGTTACAACGCAGGTCAGGGCGGTATCGAGGCGGCGGCGCAGAGCAAGACGCTGCCCAATCCGAAGTACGTGGCGGCGGTGCGCTCGCTGATGAACCGGTGCGAGTGCGACCAGTTCTGAGCGCCGAGATACACTTGTCGGCAGACCCGAGACCTGTTTTGACCCGCTTCCAGCGGCGAGTGTAAGGTCTCGGGGTTGTCGTGTGTCGAAGAAGCTGGCGAGCTGCGTTCTCAAGACGGCCCGTGCAGCTCACCTTAAGGAGCCTTACGCAATGCCGCCCAAGAAAAAGACCCATGAGGTAACCCTCGCGCTTGAGGCGGGTAACGCCGCGATGGTCGACCTCGGCAAGATGCTTGGTCCGACCGGGGCCAACATGCGTGCGGTCAAGGTCGAGTACGACGAGGCGACGGCGAAGAACCGCGGCGAGATCATTCCGGTGATCGTCAGCGTCTTCGAGGACCGCAGCCACGCGCTGGCCTACAAGACGCCGCCGACGAGCTTCCTGATCCGTAAGGCCCTGGGCATCCAGTCGGGCGCGTCCAACCCGCTGACCCAGACCGTCGGCACGCTGAGCACGACTCAGGTCAAGGAGATCGCCGAGCGCAAGCTCCCCGACCTGAACGCGAACGACCTCGACGCCGCGATCCAGATCGTCGCCGGCACCGCCCGCTCCATGGGTGTGAAGGTCGCTTCCTGAATCAGCTTGTAGAAAAGGGCCCCGGGTTTTCCCGGGGCCCTTTTCTGTGTCACGCCTTGCCGACGACCTCGTCGATCAGCCCGTAGTCCAGGGCCTCCTGTGCGGTGAGGCTGCGCCCGGCCGACATGTCGTCCTCGATCCGGCTGCGGGGCTGCCCGGTCACCTCGACCAGCCGCAGGGTGATCTCCTCGAGCTCGCGCAGGTGCTGACCGGCGGCCCGGGCGACCTCGTCGGCGGTGCCGGCGAAACCGGAGGACCGCGGCTCGCTCAGCTTGAACCGGGCGTGCCGGTAGGCGGCCCGCCGCTCGGCCGCGGCGAGCAGGGCGACCACCGCGCCCGCGGCCTGTGAGGTGACGACGGCGTGCACGGGGGCGGCCATCGCGTCGATGACGTCGATGACCGAGAGGGCCGCGCCGAGCTCGCCGCCCTGGCTGGCCAGATGCAGCTGCACCGGTGCCGGCCCGGCCGCGTCGAGCGTCAGCAGGGCGGCGGCGACGCCGGTGGCGCCCTCGGCGGTGAGCTGCCCGCGAATCAGCACGATGCGCTGATCGAACAGCTTCTCCTCGAGCCAGCCCGCCATGCCCGGCTGCTGCCACGGCTCCGGCTGCTGCGGCGGGGGTTGCCCCCACCGCATCGGATCGTGCCGCATCTCCACCGCACACCTCCCGATCACCCGTTTGGGCGTCCTCAGCCTATCCAGCCCCAGCGGCCCCGGCGCTCCCTTCCGCTGAGGGCTGAGCGTCCCGAGCGGGTTGAGTGGGCCGGCTCGGTTGAGTGGGGGAGACGGCCCGCCAGCGCCAATTGGCCTCGGCGGGCTCCGGTGGCGGGCCGGGCAGCTCGCCCTCGGCGCGCAGACCGTCGAGCAGCAGGGTCACGTAGCGGCGGCGCAACTCGGTGGTGCGCTCGGCCCCGGGCACCCGGGCCGCGGCGCACATCTCCAGCAGCATGGTCATGTCGGAGGGGACGACACCCGCCCGCATGCGCCCGCGGGCCCGGTCGAACAGCGCGTCACCGAGGTCGCTCGCCCGCATCGCGTCGGCGTTCATCTCGGCGGTCGGGGTGAACGTGCCGGCCAGGTGCACGGTGAGCGAGTGCACGTCGGCCTCGACCACGCCGCGCAGGAAGATCTCGAACGCCGCCCAGTCGTCGGGCTCCAGCGCGGCCCGCTCGGCCACCGCGATGAAGCGGCGCAGCCCGTCGTGGCACAGCGTCCGGAGCAGGTCTTCCTTGCCCGGATAGCGCCGGTAGAGCGCGCTGATGCCGACCCCGGCGCGCTCGGCGACGGCGGAGATCGGGGCCCGGCTGTCGGCGAGGAAGACATCGCGCGCCGCGGCCAGGATCGCCTCACTGTTGCGGGCGGCCTCGCGAGCCCGGCCTGACGTCATGTGCACAACTTACCACTGGAACGGAACGTTCCACTCCGCTACTGTCAGGCGGAACAAAGCATTCCGTTCCGCGAACCGGGGAGACACCATGACCGAGATCCACCCCTTCCGTATCGCCGTCGACCAAGCTGATGTCGACGACCTGCGCGACCGTCTGGCCCGCACCCGCTGGACCGGCGAGATCCCCGGCCAGGGCTGGCAGCGCGGTGTCCCGGTCGACTACCTCAAGGAGCTCGCCCGCTATTGGGAGCGCGACTTCGACTGGCGCGCAGCCGAGGCCAGGCTCAACGAGTTGCCCCAGTTCCGCACCGAGGTCGACGGTCAGACGCTGCACTTCGCCCACGTGCGCTCGGCCGACCCGGCCGCCACGCCGCTGCTGATCAGCCACGACTGGCCGGGCTCGTTCGCGCTCTACCTGCCGGTCGTCGAGGAGCTGACCGCCGACTTCCACCTGGTGCTGGTGAGCAACCCGGGCGTCGCGTTCTCGGGCCCGCTGACCAGTGCCGGCTGGACGACCGGGCGCAGCGCCGCCGCGTTCGGCGAGATCATGAGCCGGCTCGGCTACGAGCGGTACGGCGTGCAGGGCACCGGTGGCGGGGCCGGCATCGCCGTCGAGATGGGCCGGCAGCAACCCGGCCGGGTGATCGGCGTCCACGTCAACGGCCACATCACGTTCCCGTCGGGCGACCCGGCCGAGTTCGAGGGGCTCACCGAGGCCGAGCAGGACAGGCTGCGCCGGCTCCAGGACTTCCGCGACGACAAGATGGGGTTCAACGCCATCCAGTCGACCCGGCCGCAGACGCTCGCCTTCGGCCTGCACGACTCGCCGGTCGGTCAGCTGGCCTGGATCACCGAGAAGTTCCAGGAGTGGACCGACCCGGCCGCCACCCGGCCCGAGGACGCGGTCGACCGCGATCTGCTGCTCACCAACGTCAGCCTCTATTGGTTCACCGGCACCGCCGGTTCGTCGGCCACCACGTACTGGGAGATGGCGCACGACCCGGGCGCGTGGGCGCCGAAGGAGAAGTCGACCGTGCCGCTGGGCGTGGCCCTCGGCGTCACCGACATCACCGTGCGCCGCTTCGCCGAGCGCGACATGCCGGTCACCCATTGGACCGAGCTGCCGGCCGGCGGCAACTTCCTCTCCGCCGAGCAGCCGAAGATGTTCGCCGACGACGTGCGGGCGTTCTTCCGCTCGTGATGACGGCGACTCTCCTCTGACGGAAGAGTAGAGTCGGCTCCCGTGCCGTCGGGACCGAGGGCGCGGACGAAAGGGAACAACCGGCCATGCCGCAGAGCGTCACCTCCACCTTCACCCGGCCGGCCTGGCTGTCGTCACCCCGGGTGCTGCGCACCGAGGTGCTGGCCGGCCTCGTGGTCGCGCTGGCCCTGATCCCGGAGGCGATCTCGTTCTCCATCCTGGCCGGAGTCGACCCCGAGGTGGGGCTGTTCGCGTCGTTCACCATGGCCGTCACGATCGCCTTCACCGGCGGGCGGCCCGCGATGATCTCGGCCGCGACCGGGGCCATCGCCCTGGTCGTGGCGCCCCTGGCCAAGCAGTACGGTCTCGATTTCCTGGTCGCGGCGGTGATCCTCGGTGGTCTGCTGCAGATCGTGCTGGCCCTGGCCGGGGTGGCCAAGCTGATGCGGTTCATCCCGCGCAGCGTCATGGTGGGCTTCGTCAACGCGCTGGCCATCCTCATCTTCACCGCCCAGGTGCCGCACCTGATCGGCGTCCCGTGGCTGGTCTATCCGCTGGTGGCGGTGGCCCTGGCCGTCATCGTGCTGCTGCCCCGGGTGACCACCGCGGTGCCGGCCCCGCTGGTGGCGATCGTCCTGCTCACCGCGTTCACCCTGATCGCGCATGTCGCCGTGCCCACCGTCGGCGACGAGGGCGCGCTGCCCGGCAGCCTGCCCACGCTGGGCCTGCCCGACGTGCCGTTCACGTTCGGCACGCTGCAGATCATCGCCCCCTACGCCGTGGGGATCGCCCTGGTCGGGCTGATGGAGTCGCTGATGACGGCCAAGCTGGTCGACGACGTCACCGACACCCGGTCGAACAAGACCCGCGAGTCGTGGGGGCAGGGCGTGGCCAACATCGTCACCGGCTTCTTCGGCGGCATGGGCGGCTGCGCGATGATCGGCCAGACGATGATCAACGTGAAGGTCTCGGGGGCCCGGACCCGGCTGTCGACCTTCCTGGCCGGCACGTTCCTGCTGATCCTGGTCGTCGTGCTGGGCGACGTGGTGGCCCTGATCCCGATGGCCGCGCTGGTCGCCGTGATGATCATTGTGTCGGTGGGCACGTTCGACTGGCACAGCATCGCCCCGGCCACCCTCCGGCGCATGCCCGCGGGCGAGATCACGGTGATGGTGGTGACCGTGGCGGGCACGCTGGTCACGCACAACCTGGCGATCGGCGTGGTGCTCGGCGTGCTCGCCGCCATGGTGGTGTTCGCGCGCCGGGTCGCTCACTTCACCCAGGTCAGCAAGGACGGCAACACCTATTCCGTACGCGGGGAGTTGTTCTTCGCCTCGAGCAACGACCTCGTGCACCAGTTCGACTACGCGGGCGACCCCGACCACGTGGTCATCGACATGAGCGGCGCGCACATCTGGGACGCGTCGTCGGTCGCCGCCCTGGACGCGATCAACACCAAGTACGCCGCGCACGGCAAACACGTCGAGATCACCGGGCTCAACGAGGCCAGCGCGAACTTCCACGACAACCTCGCGGGCAGACTGAACTCATGACCGGGCGCATGCAGATCGGCGAGGCGGCCGACCGGGTCGGGCTGAGCATCCGCACGATCCGCCATTACGAGGAGGCCGGCCTGATCGTGCCGTCGGCCCGCAGCGACGGCGGGTTCCGGCTCTACACCGAGCCCGACCTCGACCGGCTGCGCGTCGTCAAGCGGATGAAACCGCTCGGCTTCACCCTGGACGAGATGCGGGACCTGCTGCGGATCCTCGACGACCTCACCGCCGGCACCGGTGACCGGGCGGCGCTGCTCGAGCGGCTGGCCGGCTTCCACACCGACGCCGAGGCGCGGGTGCAGGCCCTGCGCGACCAGCTGATGTTCGCCGAGGGCTTCGCCCACCAGATGCGCGAGCACCTCGACCAGCACGCGGTGGAAAAGCCCTCGTAACCGGCCGGGTCTAGGGTCCGGGCATGCCAGGACCACGTCGCCGGTCGATCCTGGTCTCCCGGCTGGCCGACCGCCCGCTCGGCCGCCCGCAGAACGTCATCCTGGACGAGCTGCGCGGCATCATCCTGGACGGGCAGGTGCCGCCGGGTTCGGCCATCCCCCTCGACGCCGTCGCGACCGCCTTCGGCGTGAGCCGGATCCCCGTACGCGAAGCTCTGATGACCTTGATCGGTGAGGGGCTCGTCGATCACCGGCCCAACGGCGGTTACCGCGTGGCCACGATGACCGTGCGCGAGTTCGCCGAGATCTACCTGGTGCGCGAGGCCCTCGAGACGGCCGGGCTGCGGGCGGCCGTCGAGCTGGCCTGCCGGGACGACGACGAGCAGGCCCGGGCGGCGCACTCCGCCCTCGACGAGGCGATCAGGGCGTACGACGGCAGGCTCTACCACCGCGAGAGCCGGCGTTTCCACCTGGCGCTGATCCGGCCGTGCCGGATGAGGCGCCTGCTGCACATGCTCGACCTGGCCTGGAACCAGACCGAACCGCTGCAACCGATGTCGCATCTGGACAGTGCCGAGCGCGAGCTGCTGCACGCCGATCACGCGGGCATGCTCGCCGCCTTCTGCGCCCGCGACCCGGAGGCGCTGACCGCCGTCTTCGCCGTCCACCATCACCGGCTGCAGGCCGCGATCGGTGCGCTGCCGCAGGACACCGGCCTGTTCGAGATCGAAGGCTGAAGATATACAGTTCCGCTCATCGCGGTGAAACGTCGGATTCCTAGCGTGACCGCCATGGCCGACATCACAACGAGCAAGCCCCAGGACGTGGTCGAAGCCGCCGGCATGCCGGTCGGCAGCGGCGTCATCAAACCCTCGTACGATCCGCGTCTGACCAACGAAGACCTGGCGCCCCTCGCGAAACAGCACTGGGGCTCCTACAACATCTTCGCCTTCTGGATGTCCGACGTGCACAGCGTCGGCGGCTACGTGACCGCGGGCAGCCTGTTCGCGCTGGGCCTGTCGAGCTGGCAGGTGCTGGTCTCGCTGGTGGTCGGCATCACCATCGTCTACTTCTTCTGCAACCTGGTGGCCAAGCCCAGCCAGGTCACCGGCGTGCCCTATCCGGTGATCAACCGGGTGGCGTTCGGGGTGCTCGGCGCCAACGTGCCGGCCATCATCCGCGGGGTGATCGCGGTCGCCTGGTACGGCATCCAGACCTATCTGGCCTCGGCCGCCCTCGACATCGTGGTGCTCAAGCTCTGGCCCAGCCTGGCCCCGTACGCCGATGTCGACCAGTACGGGTTCCTCGGCCTGCCACTGCTCGGCTGGTGCACGTACGCCCTGCTCTGGGTCCTGCAGGCGGCCGTGTTCTGGACCGGGATGGAGACGATCCGCAAGTTCATCGACTTCTGCGGCCCGGCCGTCTACGTCGTCATGATCCTGCTCTGCGGCTACCTGATCCACAAGGCGGGCTGGAACCAGATCGACCTGAATCTGGGTGACGTGAAGTACCACGGCTGGGACGCGGTGCCGGTCATGCTGGGGGCCGTCGCGCTCGTCGTGTCGTACTTCTCCGGCCCGATGCTCAACTTCGGTGACTTCTCCCGGTACGGCAAATCGTTCGGCGCGGTCAAGAAGGGCAACCTGCTCGGCCTGCCGCTGAACTTCCTGTTCTTCGCGATCCTCGTGGTCGTCACCGCTTCGCTGACCCTGCCCGTCTTCGGCGAGCTGATCACCGACCCGGTCGAGACCGTGTCGCGGATCGACAGCACGTTCGCGATCGCCCTGGGCGCGCTGACCTTCACCATCGCCACGATCGGCATCAACATCGTCGCCAACTTCATCTCCCCGGCCTTCGACTTCTCCAACGTCAGCCCGCAGCGGATCAGCTGGCGGATGGGCGGCATGATCGCCGCGGTCGGCTCGGTGCTGCTGACTCCGTGGAACCTCTACAACAACCCCGAGGTCATCCACTACACGCTGGAGACGCTGGGTGCCTTCATCGGCCCGCTGTTCGGCGTGCTGATCGCCGACTACTACCTGATCCGCCGGCAGAAGGTCGACGTCGACGCCATGTTCACGATGTCGCCCGAGGGCCGCTACCACTACAAGAAGGGCTACCACCCGCCGGCGATCATCGCGACCGCGGCCGGCGCGATCATCGCGATGATCCCGGTGCTGTGGACCGGTGGGCCCGGCATGCACACCACCGCGCAGTACAGCTGGTTCATCGGCATGGGCCTCGGCTTCGTGGTCTACCTCGCGCTGACCCGCCGGACGCGGTTCGCGTGAGGATCCAGGTCATCAACCCCAACACCACGGTGTCGATGACCGCGCTGATCGCGGCGAACGCCCGGGCCGTCGCCGGCCCGGGCACCGTCGTGGAAGCGGTCACCCCGGCGACCGGTCCGGCGTCGATCGAAAGTCACTACGACGAGGCGCTGGCGGTGCCGGGCGTCCTGGCCGCGATCGCCGAGGGGGAGCGGTCCGGCGCCGACGGATACGTGCTGGCCTGCTTCGGCGACCCGGGTCTGGACGCGGCCCGCGAGCTGGCGGCCGGCCCGGTCGTCGGCCTGGCCGAGGCGGCCATGCACGCCGCCACGCTGGTCGGTCGCGGTTTCAGCGTGGTCACGACCCTTTCCCGTACGCGGGGACGAGCGCACGACCTGGCCGGTCGCTATGTGGCGGCGGGCGCCTGCCGGGGCGTGCACGCCTGCGAGGTGCCCGTCCTCGAGCTGGAGACCGACCCGTCGGCCCGCAAGCGGGTGGTCGATCTGGCCCGCCAGGCCCTGGACCGCGACGGCTCGGACACCATCGTCCTCGGCTGCGCGGGCCTGGCCGGGCTGGCCGCCGGGGTCTCGGCCGAGCTCGGCGTCCCGGTCGTCGACGGCGTGACCGTGGCCACCCTGATGGTGCAGTCGCTGGTCACACTCGGCCTGCGCACGTCGGCCCGTGACGAGTACGCCCGGCCACCGGCCAAGCACTACACCGGGATCCTGAACGCCTTCACGCTCGCGTGAGCCGTCTTCTCCGCGTACATCTCGGCGTCGGCCGCGGCCAGCAACGCGTCGGCGTCGGGGTGGGACAGGTGGGCGGCCGTGGCCACGCCGATGCTGACCCCGACCGGATAGAGGTCGTCCCCCCGGCGTACGGGCCGGGCCACCAGCCCGCGGAGGCGCTCGACCAGGGCGCGGGCGTCCTCGTCGCCGGAAACGCCGTCGGCCAGCACCACGAACTCGTCACCGCCCAGACGCGCGGCCACGTCACCCGGGCGCATCGCGGTGACCAGCCGGCGGGCGAACTCGACCAGCACGAAGTCGCCGGCCGCGTGCCCGTACCGGTCGTTGACCTGCTTGAAGCCGTCCAGGTCGAGATAGAGGACCACGGGTCCGCCATTGCCGTCACGTGACCGGGACAGAGCCAGATCGAGGCGTGACAGCAGTGCCGGACGGTTGGCCAGGCCGGTCAGCTGGTCGCGTTCCGCCTGGTCGGTCAGGACCGCCCGGATGCGTTCCTGCTCCCGCACGACCAGGACGAACCGCACGAGGATCAACGTGGTCAGCAGCACCACCGAGACCAGAAGGGAGGCGCGGCTGAGCACGCTGTCGAACGAGTGGAGAGCCGCCGTCACCGGCAGCACCAGCAACGAGAGGCCGAGGAAGATCACCCGCGCCGGATGCAGCCGCTCGTCCCCGGCGGTCGTCTCGGCGATCCGGCCGGCCTCCGGATGCACCATCGCCGCCACGAGCAGGCTGTTGGCGACGAGCAGCAGGCCGTCCAGGCAGTCGGTGTCCAGGGACATCTGGGGGAACAGTTCCGGCAGGACGGAGATGCCCACATCCCCGGCCAGGGTGAGCGCGAGCGCGGCGACCAGGTAGCGCGCCGGGCCTCGCTTCGACCCCGGGGAAAGCACGAGCAGGGCGATGGCGGCGAACAGCAGCACGTCGCCGAACGGGTAGAACGCGCCGAAGACCAGCTCGAGCGACAGTCGTTCGGTCTCGACGGCCGGCAGGATCAGGAACTGCCAGAACAGCCAGGCGACCACGGTGGCCATGGCCAGGCCGTCGAGCAGGCCCTCGCGCAGGCGGCCCGGCGCGCGCAGCTGGGTGAGCCGCACGAGTCCGGCCGCCAGCAGGGGATAGCCCGAAATCCACAGCGCGTCGGACGGGGAGACGCCCGGCAGCGAGCCGAAGAGCCAGGTCAGCGCGTCGAAGAGCAGATCGCCGACGAGCCACACCGACAGGGCGGCCACGATGAAGGCGTACCCGGATCGGGCCGGGCCCCGCAGGGTGCGCCACCGCCCCCAGGCCAGCGCGACCAGGGCGCAGAAGGTGATCAGGTAGGACCAGTGGGCGGTCGGTGTGCCCGGCAGGATCACCGACAACGAGCCCGCCGTCGCGGCCACTGTCGGCACCAGGATGGCCGGGACACGTCTCATGCCGTGCCCATCGGCTGCGGACGGCCGGTGTCAAGACAAACGGATGTTCGGCTCCTACCAGCCGCGTTCGCGCCATTCGGCCAGGTGGGGGCGCTGCTCGCCGAGCGTGGAGTCGTTGCCGTGGCCCGGATAGAACCAGGTGTCGTCGGGCAGCCGGTTGAACAGCTTCAGTTCGACGTCGTCGAGCAGGGACTGGAAGTTGTCCTTGTTGCCGCGGGTGTTGCCGACGCCGCCCGGGAAGAGGCTGTCGCCGGTGAACAGGTGGGCGGTGCCCCGCGGGTCCTGGAAGAGCAGGGCGATCGAGCCGGGCGTGTGGCCGACCAGGTGGATCACCTCGAGGGCGTGCTCGCCCACCGCGACCAGGTCGCCCTCGCGCACGGTGCCGGTGACGACCGGGATCTCGGCGGCGTCGTCGGTGTGGGCGAGCGACGAGGCGCCGGTGGCCTCGACCACCTCGGCCAGCGCCTGCCAGTGGTCACCGTGGCGGTGGGTCGTCACGATCGTCTCCAGGCCCGACGGGCCGGCCAGGTCGATCAGCGTCCGCGCGTCGGCGGCGGCGTCGATCAGGATCTGCTCGTCGCCGCTGCGCAGCAGGTAGGCGTTGTTGTCCATCTCGCCCACCGACACCTTGACGATGGTCAGGCTGCCCAGGTCACGGACGGCGGGCTCGCCGCCGCGGGTCACTTCACCGGTGTACGCCACTGTTACTTCCACCTCGCGGGGGTCGGGAGCTCGCCGTCGGGCGAGACGGTCAGGTCGGTGCCGTCGTGCCGGCCCGCCAGCCAGGCGGCGATCGACCTGGTCGGGCCGCCGACGACCGGCGGGCTGGGCGCGGAGCCGATGGTCAGCACGTGCTCGATGCCGTAGGGCCGCAGCTGCAGGGCGGGCCAGTCGTCCGTCGCGCCGGCCACGATCTCGCGCAGCAGGCGCAGCGAGAACGCGTCCGACCACTCGGCGGGCGTGTAACCCAGGCCGAGGTCGACGTGATGCACGGTCACCTCGCGCAGGCGGGTCCACGGCAGGGCGGCCGCCGACTGACCCAGCCAGGGCAGGAAGACCGCCCAGGCCTCGGCCGGCATGGCCGCGGCGGCGTCGGCGAAGCGCTCGTGCGAGGCGCGGATGTCCTCGAGCTGGTCGCGCAACGGCCGGGCGGCGCCGTCCTGGATGCCGGTCTCGCGGGCCTCGGGCGACGGGTACGGCGGGGTCTCGACACCGGTGCGGGCCGTGGTGAGCAGGTTGGTCAGCGCGTCGGCGTTGCGGGCCACGTGGGTCAGCACGTGCCCGACCGTCCACCCGGGCAAACGGGACGGCGAGCCCACAGCCGCCGGATCAAGGTCGGCCGCGCTGCGCAGCAGCTCGTCGGTGGCTCGATCTACGTCGGTCAAAAGGACTAGTGGATCCATAGTCACGGTGAGAACCCTAGTGGGTCGGAAATCAGTTTCGCTGCCGTAGCGGCGACCGTACCGTCGGTGCAGACGCGCCGATCAGATCTCGCGGAGGAGGTGGGGAGCGTGCTGTTCGTTCTGGCGTCCCTTCACCCGGAGGCCTTCGCCTGACCCGCGGGTCCGGCGATCCTCCCTTTCCGAAACGGGTTCCCATGTCGCACGATCTGTCCCAGCTCGGCTGGGACGAGTTCCTCGCATCCGCCTACCGCCCCTTCGACCGTTCCGACGCCACCGCCGGCCGTGTGCTGCGGGCCGATCGCGGCGTCTGCACCGTGCTCGACGCGACCGGCGCCGGCCGGGCCAGCCTCGGCGGCTCCGTGCTGCTCAAGGCCGCCCACGATCCGGCTCTGCTGCCCTGTGCCGGCGACTGGGTGGTGCAACGTCACTGGCCCGACCGCCGGACCACGGTCGAAGCCGTCCTGCCCCGGCGGACCTGCCTGATCCGCCGCACCTCCGACAAGGACAGCACCGGTCAGGTCCTGGCGGCCAACATGGACACTGTGGCCGTGGTCGAGCCGATCCACCCGGAGCCGGACGACGCCCGCATCGAGCGCCTGCTCGCCCTGGCCTGGGAGTCCGGCGCCCGGCCGCTGCTCGTGCTGACCAAGGCCGACACGGCGGCCGACCCGGAGGCGATCACCCGGCAGGTCGCCGAGATCGCGCCGGGTGTGCCGGTGGTCGCGGTGAGTGCGCGGCTCTCGCTCGGCGTCGAGCAACTGCGGGCGTACGCCGGGAAGGGTCGCACCCTGGCCCTGCTGGGCCGGTCCGGGGCCGGGAAGTCGACGCTGGTCAACGCCCTGGCCGGGACGACCGTCATGCCGGTTCAGCAGATCCGCGACGTCGACGGCAAGGGCCGGCACACGACCGCGTACCGGAATCTGGTCCTGCTGGCCGGGGGCGGGGCCGTCCTGGACACGCCGGGCATCCGCGGAGTCGGCCTGCTGGACACCGCCGAGGGGCTGAGCCGCGCCTTCGCCGACGTCACCGAGCTGGCCGGGGGGTGCCGCTTCGACGACTGCCGGCACGAGTCGGAACCGGACTGCGCGGTGACGCTCGCGGTCGCCGACGGCACGCTCGCGCCGCGCCGGCTGGCCAGCTGGCGCAAGCTGAGGCACGAGATCGAGATCGAGTCGGCCCGTCAGTCGGCTCGGCTGACCGGGGCGGCCGGGCACCGCCGCAGGCGTTCCTGACACACCGCTCTGTCACAATGCACCGGTGCGTGCGGTGAAGGAAGTCGTCGAGAACGCCGATTCACGGCTCGAGACGCCCGCTGCCCCGCGCCGCTCCCGGGCCGACCTCTGGGCCGGGCTCACCTACCTGGTCCTCGCCCTGCTGGTGATGAGCCGGCTGTGGCGCGACCCGAACGGCCGGGTGCTGGCGAACAACGACGACGACCACGGCGTCTTCCTGTTCATGCTGGCCCACGGCGAGCGGGTGCTGTTCCACGGCGACAACCCGTTCTTCAGCGACCGGCTCAACGTGCCCGACGGCGTCAACATGATGGCCAACACCTCGGTGCTGGCCCTGAGCCTGCCGATGGCGCCGGTCACGCACTGGTTCGGTCCCGGCGTCTCGGTCGCGCTGCTGCTCACGCTCGGTCTGGCCGGCACCGCCTTCGCCTGGTATTGGGTGCTGTCACGGCACCTGGTGACGAGCCGGGTCGCGGCCTGGATCGGCGGGCTGTGGTGCGGCTTCGCGCCGACGATGGTCTCGCACGCCAACGGGCATGTGAATTTCGTCAGCCAGTGGGTGCTGCCGTTCATCGTCTGGCAGGTGCTGCGGCTGCGCGAGCCCGGCCGCCGGTGGCGTGGCGGCGTGATCCTGGGCCTGCTGATCGTGGTGCAGGTCTTCATCAACGAGGAGAGCCTGCTCTTCACCGCGCTGGCCCTCGGCGTCTTCGTGGTGGCGTACGCGCTGATGGCCCCGGCCCGCGCCCGGAGTGAGGCGCGGCCCCTGCTGGCCGGTCTCGGGGTCGCGGCCGGCCTCTCAGCCGCCCTGCTGGCCTACCCGTTGTGGTATCAGTTCTTCGCCCCGGGCAACTACCACGGCCAGCCCTTCGCCCCGGACGACTACGCGACCGATCTGGCCTCGCTCGTCGGGTTCGCGCGGCAGTCGCTGGCCGGCAACGCCGAGCTGACCCGGCAGATGAGTGTGAGCAGCACCGAGGACAACATGTTCTTCGGTCCCGTCGGCTTCCTGATGGTGGTCGCGTCGGTGGTGGTGCTGTGGCGCTCGGTCGCGGCCCGCGCCCTGGCCGTCTCGGCGCTCGTCCTGCTGGTCGCCTCGATGGGTCCCCGGCTGGTGGTGTTCGGTCACCAGACCGGCTTCCCGCTGCCGTTCGGCCTGATCAGCCACGTCCCGATCATCGATCTGGTCAGCGTGACCCGGTTCGCGATGGTGCCGGCGACGATCGCGGGCCTGCTGCTGGCCCTGGCCACCGACCGGATGCGGACGGTCTCGCCGCGCGGGCGGCGGTGGTGGCAGGTGGGCCTGGTGCTCGCGCTGGTGCCGCTGTTCCCCAAGCCGCTGCCGGTCGTCGAGGGCACCCCGCTGCCGCCGTTGTTCACTCAGGGCACCTGGCGGCAGTACGTGACCGACGACCGCAGCCTGGTCACCGTGCCGCTGCCCGAGGTCACGACCGGCCGGGCGGGCATGCGGTGGGCGGCGCTCAACCACCTGGAACACCGGTCGCCCCGGGGCTACTTCATGGGCCCGGTCAACCCGCCGGTCGACGACACCGGCTCCTGGAACGCGCCCCGCCGGTTCACCTCCGACCTGCTGTGGCAGGTGCAGGCGTACGGTGTGCGGCCCCGGCTGACCGGTGCCGACCGCGAGCGGATCACCGCCGACCTGGTCCACTGGCGGGCGGCCGTGGTGGTGCTCGTCCCCGGCAGCCGTAACGAGGGCCCCCTGCTCGACACCCTCACCACCGCCCTCGGCCCGCCGCGGCAGGTGGGCGGCGTGCAGCTGTGGGACGTACGCTCGTTGCCGGTTCCCCCGCAAGAGTGAGCTTCTCGCGCCCCCGATGCGGGAATTAGCGCGATGTGACAAGCGCTGCACCTCCTTGGCGCTGTCGGCGGCAAAACTTGTCGTACCCCCTGGCTAGAGTGGCCGCGGCTCTGCTTGATTCATACACCTGTACGGAGAGGCTGGCTGGTGGCCGACCGTTTGACTATTCGAGGCGCGCGCGAACACAACCTGCGCGACGTCAACCTGGACCTGCCCCGCGACGCCATGATCGTGTTCACCGGTCTGTCCGGCTCCGGCAAGTCCAGCCTCGCGTTCGACACGATCTTCGCCGAGGGGCAGCGGCGTTACGTCGAGTCCCTCTCGTCGTATGCGCGGCAGTTCCTCGGGCAGATGGACAAGCCCGACGTCGACTTCATCGAGGGTCTGTCCCCGGCGGTGTCGATCGACCAGAAATCGACGTCGCGCAACCCGCGCTCGACCGTCGGCACGATCACCGAGGTGTATGACTACCTGCGTCTGCTGTTCGCCCGCACCGGCATCCCGCACTGCCCGGTCTGCGGTGAGCGGATCAGCAAGCAGACCCCGCAGCAGATCGTCGACCGGGTCCTGACCATGGACGAGGGCACCCGGTTCATGGTTCTCGCCCCGGTCATCCGTGGCCGCAAGGGGGAGTATGTCGACCTCTTCGCCGAGCTGCAGGCCAAGGGCTACGCCCGGGCCCGGGTCGACGGCGTGGTCCACCCGCTGACCGAGCCGCCGAAGCTCAAGAAGCAGGAGAAGCACACCATCGAGGTGGTGGTCGACCGGCTCAGCGTCAAAGCGAGCAGCAAGCAGCGGCTCACCGACTCGATCGAGTCGGCGCTCGGCCTGGCCGGCGGCATCGTGCTGCTCGACTTCGTCGACCTGCCGGAGGACGACCCGCAGCGCGAGCGCCGCTTCAGCGAGCACCTGGCCTGCCCCAACGACCACCCGCTGGCGATCGAGGACCTCGAGCCCCGGGTCTTCTCGTTCAACGCGCCGTATGGTGCTTGTCCCGAGTGCACCGGTCTGGGCACCAAGAAAGAGGTCGACCCCGAGCTGCTCATCCCGGACGAGGAGCGCAGCATCCGCGAGGGCGCGATCCAGCCCTGGTCCGGCGGCCAGACCCAGGAATACTTCCTGCGCCTGCTCGAGGCGCTGGCCAAGGCCGAGAAGTTCAGCGTCGACACACCGTGGCGCTCGCTCTCGTCCCGCGCGCAAAAGATGATCCTGCACGGCTCGGAGGATCAGGTCCACGTCCGTTACCGCAACAAGTACGGGCGTGAGCGGTCCTACTACACCGGCTTCGAGGGTGTGGTGCAGTGGCTGGAGCGGCGGCACAACGACACCGAAAGTGACTGGTCGCGCGACAAGTACGAGGGCTACATGCGCGACGTGCCCTGCCCGGTCTGCGGCGGCACCCGGCTCAAGCCCGAGGTGCTCGCCGTGACCATCGCCGGCAAGAGCATCGCCGAGGTCTGCAACCTGTCGATCGGCGACTGCGCCGACATGCTGGCGAGCATCAAGCTCGACGACCGGGAAAAGATGATCGCCGAGCGGGTGCTCAAGGAGATCAACGCCCGGCTGCGGTTCCTGGTCGACGTGGGCCTCGACTATCTGTCCCTCGACCGCGGCGCCGGCACCCTGTCGGGCGGTGAGGCCCAGCGCATCCGGCTCGCCACCCAGATCGGCTCCGGCCTGGTCGGCGTGCTCTACGTGCTCGACGAGCCGTCGATCGGCCTGCACCAGCGCGACAACCACCGGCTGATCGAGACGCTGGTGCGGTTGAAGAACCTGGGCAACACGCTGATCGTGGTCGAGCACGACGAGGACACGATCCGGCAGGCCGACTGGATCGTCGACATCGGCCCCGGCGCCGGTGAGCACGGCGGTCACATCGTGCACAGCGGCTCGGTCGCGGGTCTGCTCAAAAACCCGAAATCGCCCACCGGGGCCTACCTGTCGGGTCGCAAGTCGATCCCGACCCCGGCCGGTCGCCGCCCTCAGATCCCGGGCCGCGAGCTGGTCGTCCAGGGGGCCCGCGAGCACAACCTGCGCGGCCTGACCGTCGGGTTCCCGCTCGGCCAGTTCATCGCCGTCACCGGGGTGAGCGGCTCGGGCAAGTCGACGCTGGTCAACGACATCCTCTACACGGTGCTGGCCAACCAGATCAACGGCGCCCGCATGGTGCCCGGCCGGCACACCCGCATCAGCGGCCTGGAGGAAGTGGACAAGGTCGTCGGCGTCGACCAGTCGCCGATCGGCCGCACCCCGCGATCCAACCCCGCCACCTACACGGGCGTCTTCGACAACATCCGCAAGCTGTTCGCCGAGACGACCGAGGCCAAGGTGCGCGGCTACGGCCCGGGCCGGTTCTCGTTCAACGTCAAGGGCGGCCGCTGCGAGAACTGCGCGGGCGACGGCACGATCAAGATCGAGATGAACTTCCTGCCCGACGTCTACGTCCCGTGCGAGGTCTGCAAGGGCGCGCGCTACAACCGCGAGACGCTCGAGGTGCACTACAAGGGCAAGACGATCTCCGAGGTGCTGGAGATGCCGATCGAGGAGGCGGCGACCTTCTTCGAGCCGATCACGTCGATCCACCGCCACCTCAAGACGCTGGTCGACGTGGGCCTGGGCTATGTGCGTCTGGGCCAGCCGGCGCCGACCCTGTCCGGCGGTGAGGCGCAGCGGGTCAAGCTGGCGTCCGAGCTGCAGAAGCGGTCGACCGGCAAGACCGTCTACGTGCTCGACGAGCCGACCACCGGCCTGCACTTCGAGGACATCCGCAAGCTGCTGCTGGTGCTCAACGGCCTGGTCGACAAGGGCAACACGGTGATCACCATCGAGCACAACCTCGACGTGATCAAGAACGCCGACTGGCTGATCGACATGGGTCCCGAGGGCGGCAGCAAGGGCGGGCTGGTGCTGGCCACCGGCACCCCCGAGGAGCTGGCCGAGGTGCCCGAGAGCCACACGGGCCAGTTCCTGCGGCACATGCTGGGCCTCGAGGGCGAGCCCCAGGGGGCACCGGCCGCGACGGCCCGGGCGGCCAAGGCGAACGGCAGCACCGCCAAGGCCAACGGCAGTGCCGCGAAGGCGACCGGCAGCGCCGCGAAGGCTGCTCCCAAGGCCCGGGCGACGCGTTCCCGGGCCAAGGCGGCACTGTAACGGCGGCAGTCATCAGCAACATCACAGGTGACTCATAGCTACGACGCCCGGTCGGGGACATAACCTCGACCGGGCGTTGCCGCGTGGGGGCAAAAGCCCGCGAACATGGTTAGATCGCCGCGTCCGGCGGCGGAGATTTTCGCGGTAAGCCTGAACCCGGCAAGCCGCGGCAGCGTAAATAGAGGCGACGCCGCGTGACCACTCACGCGGACCAGGCACTGGAGGGCAAGCGATGACAGACGTGCAGACCACACCCGACGCCGAGGAGCTCCGCGAGGAGGAACCCCGCCGTCCGGCTACGGCCTCGACGCGCCGTCTGGTCCTGCTCGGGGCCGGTGCGGCGGGCGCCACGGCGGTTCTGGCGGCCTGCGGCACGGCCACGCCGACCACCAACAGCAACGGCACCGACTTCAGCGACACCCCCGGGCCGGCCGGCAGCGCGGGCGCCGGCAACGGCAACGCCGGTGACAACGGCGGCTCCGGCGGCACCTCGCTCGCGGCCACGGGTGACATCCCCGAGGGCGGCGGCATCATCGCCGGTGACCTGGTGATCACCCAGCCGGTGGCCGGCACGTACAAGGCGTTCAGCAAGGTGTGCACGCACGCCGGCTGCGACGTCAACAAGATCGACGGTGGCCAGATCTCGTGCCCGTGCCACAACAGCAAGTTCTCGATCGAGACCGGCGAGCCGACCTCCGGGCCGGCCACCAAGGCCCTGCCCGAGACGAAGGTCAAGGTGGACGGCGACAACATCGTCGCCGCCTGACCACTGTTTGATCGGCCGGAGGTCCGACACCGTGGCGGCGGCGACGGACCTCCGGTCGGACAATCATGTCAGTCCCCCGCACTACTGTTGAGCCTGTGCCAGACCCCTCCAGCTACCGGCCCGCGACGGGAACGATCCCCGAGTCGCCGGGCGTCTACCGCTTCCGTGATCCGGGCGGCCGCGTGATCTACGTGGGCAAGGCCAAAAACCTGCGGAACCGGCTGAATTCCTACTTCGCCGACACCTGGTCGCTGCACGCGCGAACGCAGCAGATGGTCACCACAGCGGCCAGTGTGGACTGGGTGACGGTGGGCACCGAGGTCGAGGCGCTGCAGCTCGAGTTCTCCTGGATCAAAGAGTTCGACCCGCGCTTCAACGTGAAATACCGGGACGACAAGTCCTACCCGTTCCTGGCCGTGACCCTCAACGAGGAATACCCCCGGCTCCAGGTGATGCGCGGCGCCAAACGCAAGGGTGTGCGCTACTTCGGGCCTTATTCGCACGCGTGGGCCATCCGCGAGACGCTCGACCTGCTGTTGCGCGTCTTCCCGGCGCGCACCTGCTCGGCCGGTGTCTTCAAGCGGGCCGGTCAGATCGGCCGCCCCTGCCTGCTGGGTTATATCGGCAAGTGCTCGGCGCCCTGTGTCGGCTCGGTCAGCGCCGACGAGCACCGCGCCATCGTCGACGACTTCTGCGACTTCATGGCCGGGCGCACCGACACGTTCGTCAAGCGGCTCGAGCGCGACATGATGCAGGCCTCCGAGGAGCTCGAGTTCGAGAAGGCCGCACGCCTGCGCGACGACATCGCGGCCCTGCGCCGGGCGATGGAGAAGCAGACCGTCGTGCTCGGTGACGGCACCGACGCCGACGTGGTCGCCTTCGCCGAGGATCCGCTCGAGGCGGCCGTCCAGGTCTTCCACGTCCGCGACGGCCGGATCCGCGGTCAGCGCGGCTGGGTCGTCGAAAAAGTGGAGGATCTGACCACCGGCGATCTGGTCCACCACTTCTGCAGCCAGGTCTACGGCGGCGAGGAGGGCGAGGGCGACGTGCCGCGCGAGGTGCTCGTGCCCGCCCTGCCCGAGGACGCCGGGGCGCTGGCCGACTGGCTCTCCGACCACCGGGGCAGCCGGGTCTCGCTGCGCGTGCCGCAGCGTGGCGACAAGCGGTCGCTGCTCGAGACGGTGGCCCGCAACGCCGGCGAGTCCCTGCAGCGGCACAAGCTGCGTCGCGCCGGCGACCTGACCACCCGCAGCAAGGCGCTCGACGAGATCGCCGAGGCGCTCGGCCTCGACTCGGCGCCGCTGCGCATCGAGTGCTTCGACGTCTCCCAGATCCAGGGCACCGACGTGGTGGCCTCGATGGTCGTCTTCGAGGACGGCCTGGCCCGCAAGAGCGAATACCGCCGCTTCGCGATTCGCGGCAACCCCGACGGCAGCGGCACCGACGACCTCGCCGCGATGAGCGAGGTCATGCGGCGCCGGTTCGCGCGCTTCCGCGCCCAGCCCGGCGCCGACGCCCCCCAGGACCGCCCCGACGACGACGCCGAATTCGCCCCCACCGACGCGGACAACGTCGGCGCGGCGTCCGCCGGCCCGGGTTCGACCGGTGTGCTCACAGCCGGGGCGGAGCGCGGCGAGGACAGTTGGGCCGAGGCCGCGGCGGCCGGGGAGTCGGTGACCGAGGATGCGCCAGCTGCGGACGCGTCGGCCGGCGCCGATGTTGACGAGCAGATCGCGACCGCCGACCTGCCCGGCATCGACCCGCTGACCGGGCGGCCGCGCCGGTTCGCCTATCCACCCCAGCTCGTCGTCGTCGACGGTGGCCAGCCGCAGGTCAATGCCGTGGCCGCGGTGCTGTCCGATTTGGGCATCACCGACGTCGCCCTGTGTGGCCTGGCCAAGCGACTGGAAGAGGTGTGGCTGCCGGGCGACGACTTCCCGGTCATCCTCCCGCGTACTTCCGAGGCGCTCTATCTGCTCCAACGCGTCCGCGACGAGGCGCACCGCTTCGCGATCACGTTCCACCGGCAGCGCCGCTCCAAGCGGATGACCGCGTCGGCGCTCGACAACGTGCCCGGTCTGGGGGAGACCCGTCGCAAGGCGCTGCTGCGCCATTTCGGCTCCCTCAAGCGGGTGGCCGCGGCGACCCCCGAGGAGATCACCGAGATCCCCGGCATCGGCCGCCGCACGGCCGAGGCGCTGCTGGCGGCGCTGAACCCCGAGTCGGCCAAGACCGCCGAGCCGCAGGGCGAGGCCGAGCCCGGCGCCGTCCCGACCGGGGGAGCGGGACGCACGAAGGCCGGCGCCAACCGCTCGAAGGCCGCCCGCCCCGAGGCGCCGTCGCGCAACTGACGTCGGTCGCGGAGGGGCCGGGTAATGCCGGCCGGGTGGTTCGGTCATGCGTAAAGCGTGGCGCAAGAACTGCCCGGCTGCGGCCCCTGTGGACAACGCCCGGCCGACCGGCAACCCCTGTGGACAACGCAAAGCATGATCCCTCGCGAGAGCGTAAGTTCGCCCCGGCCCCCGGAAGAAAGGATGGCGCGGAGCAGTTCGGCTGGCCGGCGGGGGTGACTCGGTCGGCAGGCGCGACGGCCGGCTTGGTCGGCAGCGTCGGGCTGCTCCAGCGGTAAGCGCGCGGCTGGCCGGCGGGGGTCATTCGGTCGGCAGGCGCGGAGGTAGTTCGGTCGGCGGCGGGCAGCTTGACCGGCGAGTGCCGGGCTGGTCGGTCGGCAAGATCACGGGCTGGGGCGGAAGGTGGGGCTGGGTGTGGTTGTTGTGACAACTGGAGCCGCGGCACCGATCGGATGGATGACAGGCGTCCGAGAGGATGCCGGTGCCGGCTTCGGCCTAGGATGTTGTGTCCGCCGGGGGTGCGGGCGAAGCGACGCTGGGAGGCGTGCGTGACGGAGTCGATGCCGGAGTTCGTGGCCGACGCGACCGATCCCGACGAGGTGGCCACCGATCTGGTGGTCGTGACCGGCGTTTCCGGGGGTGGGCGCAGCACGGTCGCCCGCGCGCTGGAAAACGTCGGCTTCTATGTCGTCGACAACTTGCCGCAGGCGCTCATGCTCGACATGGCCCAGCTCGCCTTCCAGGCGGGCGGTGCCGCCCGGCGGACGGCGATGGTCCTCGACGTCCGCAGCCGCGCGTTCTCGACCGATCTGGCCGGCGCCATCCACGCGCTGCGCGAGCGCGGCTTCTCGCCCCGGGTCGTTTTTGTCGACGCCGAGGACGACGTGCTCATCCGGCGGTTCGAGTCGGTGCGCCGGTCGCACCCGTTGCAGGGTGACGGACGTCTCGCCGACGGCATCGCGGCCGAGCGCAAACTGCTCGCCGAGGCGCGCGAGCAGTCCGATGTGATCATCGACACCAGCCACCTGAACGTGAACCAGCTGCGCCGCCGGGTCGAGGAGCTGTTCGGCGGTGAGGACGTGCGCCGGCTGCGCATCACCGTGCTCTCGTTCGGCTTCAAGTACGGTCTGCCGCCGGACGCCGACTACGTGATGGACGCCCGGTTCCTGCCCAACCCGTTCTGGGTGCCCGACCTGCGCGATCACACGGGCCTGGAGAACGCGGTCAGCACCTACGTCCTCGACCAGGAGGGCGCGGGCGACTTCGTGAAGACGTACGCGGGTCTGATCGCCGCCACCGCACCCGGCTTCGAGCGTGAGGGCAAGCGCTACCTGACCGTCGCGGTCGGCTGCACCGGCGGCAAGCACCGCAGCGTCGCGATCGCCGAGGAGCTCACCGCCCAGCTGCGTGACATGCGCCTCGCCGCCCACTCCTCCCATCGCGACCTGGGGCGGGAGTGATCCGGCCCCCCGTTCGGGTGGTGGCCTTCGGCGGCGGCCACGGATTGAGCGCCTCGCTGCGGGCCCTGCGCCGCAGTGCCGCCCAGCTCGACCTGGACATCACCGCCGTCGTCACTGTGGGTGACGACGGCGGGTCCAGTGGCCGCCTGCTGGCCGAGCGCGACGCGCTGCTGCCGCCCGGTGACCTGCGCCAGGCCCTGGCCGCGCTGGCCGACGACCAGCCGGTCACCCAGCGCACCGCCAAACTTCTGCAGTACCGCTTCGCCGAGATTCCCGCGGTCGGTGGCGAGGGCCCGGATCCCCTGGTCGGGCACGCGGTGGGCAACCTGCTGCTGCTCGGCCTGATGGAGATGCTGGGCGACCCGGTGCAGGCGCTCGACCAGGCCGCGGCCATGGTCGGCGCGCGCGGCCGGGTGCTGCCGATGGCCCGGCACGCGATCGGCATCGAGGCCGACGTGCGCGGCGCCGACCCGCAGCATCCCCACGACGTTGTCACGATCCGTGGTCAGCATGCCGTGGCGGTCGCGCATGGTCACGTCGAGGCGGTCCGCATCCACCCGGCCGACCCGCCGGTCTGCGGGCAGGCCATCACCGCGATCGACGAGGCGGACTGGTTGATCTTCGGCCCGGGCAGCTGGTTCACCAGCGTGCTGCCGCACCTGATGGTGCCGGGCCTGGCTGAGGCGATCATGAAAAGCTCGGCCCGGCGGCTGGTTACGCTCAACCTGGCCACCGAGAACGAGACGCTCGGCCTGTCGGCCGCCGACCACCTGGCCGCGCTGCACTGGTATCTGCCGGGGTTGCGGGTCGACGTCGTGCTGGCCGACGGACGCTGGGTCGGCGAGCCCGAGCCGGTCCGGCGGGCGGCCGAGTCGCTGGGGGCGCGCCTCGTGCTGGCACCGGTGGCCGTTGCGGACGGGAGCCCGAGGCATGATCCTGGATCGCTGGGCGTTGCCCTGGTGCCTGTCCTGGGTGCCGATCGTTAAAGCAAGGGTTATGCGGCACTTACTGTTCAAGATCCGGCGCATGAGGTGACAACACGATGGCTATGACGGCAGCGGTCAAGGATGAGCTGAGCCGGGTCGACGTGCCCAAGCCCTGCTGCCGGCGAGCTGAGATGGCGGCCCTGCTCAGGTTCGCGGGCGGCCTGCACATCGTCTCCGGCCGGGTGGTGGTGGAGGCCGAGCTCGACACGGGGGCGGTGGCCCGGCGGCTGCGGCGCGAGATCGCCGACGTCTACGGCTACCCCAGCGAGGTGCACGTCCTCGCCTCGGGCGGGCTGCGCAAGGGCAGCCACTACATCGTGCGCATCGTCAAGGACGGGGAGGCGCTCGCGCGTCAGACCGGTCTGCTCGACGTGCGCGGCCGGCCGGTGCGGGGTCTGCCGCCGCACGTGGTCTCGGCCAATGTCTGCTGCGCGGTCGCCGCGTGGCGGGGCGCCTTCATGGCCCACGGCTCGCTGACCGAGCCCGGCCGGTCGAGCGCGCTCGAGATCACCTGCCCCGGTCCCGAGGCCGCGCTGGCCCTGCGCGGGGCGGCCCGGCGGATCGGCATCACCGCCAAGGACCGCGAGGTGCGCGGCGTCGACCGGGTGGTCATCAAGGACGGGGACGCGATCGCGGCGCTGCTCACCCGCATCGGCGCGCACGCGAGCGTGCTGGCTTGGGAAGAGCGCCGCGTACGCCGTGAGGTCCGCGCCACGGCCAACCGGCTGGCCAACTTCGACGACGCCAACCTGCGCCGCTCGGCCCGCGCCGCCGTGGCCGCCGCGGCCCGGGTCACCCGCGCCCTGGAGATCCTGGCCGACGAGGCTCCCAACCACCTCACCTCGGCCGGCCGGCTGCGCCTCGAGCACCGCCAGGCCTCGCTGGAGGAGCTGGGTGCCCTGGCCGATCCGCCGCTGACCAAGGATGCGATCGCCGGCCGTATAAGGCGTCTGCTCGCCCTCGCCGACAAGCGCGCCCGCGACCTGGGCATCCCCGACACCGAGGCCGCTGTCACCCCGGAGATGATGGCCTGCTGACCGCCCGCGGTGGGCCTGCCGTCACATCCCGTACGCCTGGGTTGTCCTTGACAAGAAGTCCTGGTTAACGGCGCGGCGGCGTCGTGACCCCTCGGAAATTGTGCGGGGGGCCTCGGATAGGGTCTTACTGACGGCGACGGTGCCGGCAGCTCGGCCGACCGCGCTGTGCGCCGCCGGTTCGCCGCGGCGCCTCCTCAGCTAAGGCGCGGCGGCCGGACGCCCCTCTGCCGGCCCTCGACCTGGTCGGCAACGCAGACCCTCCGCCGGTCGCAAATTCCGGCGGACCGAAACGAGGAGATCCACCTGTGACCATCCGGGTTGGCATCAACGGCTTCGGCCGTATCGGCCGCAACTTCTTCCGGGCGGTTCTCGCCTCGGGTGCGGACATCGAGATCGTCGGCGTGAACGACCTGACCGACAACGCCACGCTGGCTCACCTGCTCAAGTACGACTCGATCCTGGGCCGCCTGCCGCACGAGGTGAAGGCCACGGCCGACGAGATCACCGTCGCCGGCAAGACCTTCAAGGCGTACGCCGAGAAGGACCCCAACAACCTGCCCTGGGGTGACCTGGGCGCCGACGTCGTCATCGAGTCGACCGGCTTCTTCACCGACGCGAGCAAGGCCAAGGCGCACGTCGACCAGGGCGCCAAGAAGGTCATCATCTCGGCCCCGGCCAAGAACGAAGACATCACCATCGTCATGGGTGTCAACGACAACCTGTACGACGGCGCGCAGCACACGATCATCTCGAACGCGTCCTGCACGACCAACTGCCTCGCCCCGATGGCGAAGGTTCTGAACGACACGTTCGGGATCGAAAAGGGTCTGATGACCACGATCCACGCGTACACCCAGGACCAGAACCTGCAGGACGGCCCGCACAAGGACCTGCGCCGCGCCCGCGCCGCCGCCCTCAACATCGTGCCGACCTCGACCGGTGCCGCCAAGGCGGTCAGCCTGGTGCTGCCGGAGCTCAAGGGCAAGCTGGACGGCTTCGCGCTGCGGGTGCCGATCCCCACCGGCTCGGCCACCGACCTGACCTTCACCGCCGCCCGGGACACCTCGGTCGACGAGGTCAACGCCGCCATCAAGGCCGCCGCCGAGGGCCCGCTCAAGGGCATCCTGGTCTACACCGAGGACGAGATCGTGTCCTCGGACATCGTGACCGACCCGGCGTCCTGCATCTTCGACGCCGGCCTGACCAAGGTCATCGGTGGCAACCAGGTCAAGGTCGTCGGCTGGTACGACAACGAGTGGGGCTACTCGAACCGCCTGGTCGACCTGGTCAAGCTCGTCGGAGCCTGATTTGAAGACTCTCGACGACCTGCTCGGCGAGGGTGTCTCGGGTCGGCGCGTGCTCGTGCGCGCCGACCTGAACGTCCCGTTCGACAAGAGCAACCCCGGCGTGATCAGCGACGACGGCCGCGCCCGGGCGGTGCTGCCGACCCTGGTCGCGCTGCGTGACGCCGGCGCCCGCGTCATCGTCACGTCGCACCTGGGCCGCCCCAAGGGCGCGCCCGACCCCAAGTACACGCTCGCCCCGGTCGCCACCCGGCTGGGTGAGCTGCTCGGCTCGCCGGTGATCTTCGCCGCCGACACCGTCGGCGCGGACGCGTCGGCCAAGGCCGGCGCTCTCGAGGACGGCCAGGTGCTGCTGCTCGAGAACCTGCGCTTCAACGCGGGCGAGACCTCGAAGGACGACGCCGAGCGCGGCGCCTTCGCCGACCAGCTGGCCGGGTTCGCCGACGTCTACGTCGACGACGCGTTCGGCGCGGTGCACCGCAAGCACGCCTCCGTCTTCGACGTGGCGGCCCGGCTGCCGCACTACGCCGGCGGTCTCGTCCTCACCGAGGTCGAGGTGCTCAAGAAGGTCACCGAAAGCCCTGAGCAGCCGTACGTGGTGGTGCTCGGCGGCTCGAAGGTGTCCGACAAGCTCGCCGTGATCAAGGCCCTGCTGCCGAAGGTCGACAAGCTCCTGGTCGGCGGCGGCATGTGCTTCACGTTCCTCAAGGCCCAGGGCCACGAGGTCGGCAAGTCGCTGCTCGAGGACGACATGGTCGGCACCTGCCGCGACCTGCTCGCCGAGGCCCAGGGCCGGATCGTGCTGCCGGTCGACGTCGTCGCCGCGACCGAGTTCTCGGCCGACGCCGACCACGTCACCGTGCCCGCGTCCGAGATCCCGGCCGACCGGCTCGGCCTGGACATCGGCCCCGAGTCGGTCGCGCTCTTCGCCGAGGCCATCGGCCCGGCCCGGACCGTGTTCTGGAACGGCCCGATGGGCGTGTTCGAGCTGGCCCCGTTCGCGGCCGGCACCCGCGGGGTGGCCGAGGCGATCACCAAGATCGACGGCTTCTCGGTGGTCGGTGGCGGCGACTCGGCCGCGGCCGTGCGCACCCTCGGCCTCGACGAGAGCGCCTTCGGGCACATCTCGACCGGCGGTGGCGCCTCCCTGGAATACCTCGAGGGCAAGACCCTCCCCGGCATCGAAGCACTGGAGAAGTGATGGCGGACGCTCGTCGCCCCCTGATGGCGGGCAACTGGAAGATGAACCTCAACCACTTCGAGGCCAACCTTCTGGTGCAGAAGCTCGCCGCCAGCCTGAGCGAGCAGCAGCTGGCCGACGTCGAGGTGGCCGTCCTGCCGCCGTTCACCGACCTGCGCACCGTGCAGACCGCGGTCGACGGCGACAAGCTGCGGATCGTGTACGGGGCGCAGGACATCTCGCAGCACAAGTCCGGCGCGTACACCGGGGAGATCGCCGGGTTCATGCTGGAGAAGCTGGGCTGCACCTACGTGCTGGCCGGTCACTCCGAGCGGCGGGAATACCACAACGAGGACGACGCGCTGGTCAACGCCAAGGTCAAGGCGGCTTTCGCCAGCAACCTGACGCCGATCCTGTGCGTGGGTGAGGGCCTGACGATCCGCGAGGAGAACGGGCACTGCGAGCACTGCACGTCGCAGGTGGCCGCCGGCCTGGCCGGGCTGAAGCCCGAGCAGGTCAAGCAGATCGTCATCGCCTACGAGCCGGTCTGGGCGATCGGCACCGGCAAGACCGCGACCCCCGAGGACGCCCAGGAGGTCTGCGGCGAGATCCGGGCGCAGCTCACCAAGACGTACGGGGCCGAGGTCGCCGACGCCGTCCGGGTGCTCTACGGCGGCTCGGTCAAGGCGGCCAACATCGCCTCCATCATGGCCAAGCCTGATGTGGACGGTGCCCTGGTCGGCGGCGCGAGCCTGGACGCCGAGGAGTTCGCCTCGATCGCCCGGTTCCGCGATCACGTGGCGCGCTGACGTCGCAAGTCGTGTCACCGTGTGCCCGGGCGTAAAGATCGCCCGGGCACACGCTATTGTTGGACCGCTCAGGTGCCCTTCGAGAGGAATTATCCGACCATGCCGATGTGGTTCGCGTACACGTTGATCGTGTTGCTGGTGCTCACCAGCATTTTGCTGACCCTGCTGATCCTGCTGCACCGCGGCAAGGGCGGCGGCATGTCGAGCATGTTCGGTGGTGGCGTCACGTCCAGCCTGGCCGGCTCCTCGGTCGCCGAGAAGAACCTCGACCGCTACACCGTTCTGGTGGGCATCGTCTGGTTCGCCTGCATCGTGGGCCTCGGCCTGTGGCTGCGGCTCGCCATTCCCGGCTCTTGAGTTCCCGTACGCCCCGTGCTTCCTGACGGAGCGTAATAGTCGTAGAATCTGCCGCGCGTCCGGTTCTGCCGGGCGCGCGGCATTTCTCTTGCTCTGTTTCGGTCTGGTTTCCGGCCGCAGACATCAGCGCCCTCGAGACAGGAGTCACGTCCGTGTCCAGTGGCAGTGCGATCCGTGGCAGCCGCGTCGGTTCGTCCCCGGTCCGCCCGGACGAGCGCAGCGAGCCCGCCCCGCGGCGCGAAGTGACCTATTTCTGCGCGGCGGGTCACGCCAGCGAGATCTTGTTCGCGGCCGAGGCGTCGCCGCCCGACGCGTGGGACTGCCCGCGGTGCGGCCAGCCGGCCGGCCTCGACCGGCAGAACCCGCCGGGGCGGTCCCGCGCCGAGCCGTACAAGTCGCATCTGGCGTACGTCAAGGAGCGGCGCACCGATGAGGACGGCGCCAAGATCCTCGAAGAGGCCTTGGCCAAGCTGCGTCAGCGGCGCGGCCGCGCGTAAGGCCGCTCAGACGGCCGTGTCGCGGCCCAGATAGACGACTCCGGGCTCGGACGGCACCTCGATCGGGTGGAAGCCCAGCCGGTCGTAGAAGGCGCGCGCGGCGGTGTTGGCCGGGGCCATGCCCAGGTGCACTCTCGGCGCACCGGCCGCGTGCAGCCCGGCCAGGAACGAGGTCATCAGCCCGCGCCCCAGGCCGCGGCCCTGCCACTCCGGCAGCAGGTCGATGTGCAGGTGGGCGGGATAGCCGGCCAGTTCGGGCACGAGCATGCGCTCGGGGTTGTGGTGCAGCTCGAGCCAGAACCGGTCGCGGGGGTCGTCGCCGTAGCGGCCGGCGGTCGCGGGCAGCCACTCGGTGCGGTAGCGGCGCACGAACTCGGCGGTGTCGGTGGTGCCGACGACGTAGCCGACCGCGTTGCCGTGCCCGTCGTCGAGGATGCGGGCCACGGTGGGCTCGAGTACGACGTACGGCGCGGCGAAGATGTCGCCGACGAGACGGTCGGAGCTGTTCTGCCCGCGCGCGTCGCCGCCGGCGTCGGCGGTGCGGACGCAGATGTCGTAGACGGCATCGAGGTCGGTGGGCCGATAGGAGCGGATCTGTGGCTGCACGGAACGCATTCTAAGATCCGGGTCCGGTGTGATCGAGGTCACCGTCAGCGACGTCCAGGTGGTGGGCGGGAACCCGCGCCCCCGCCACACCCTGGGACTCGCGGTCCTAGCCGGCCTTGGCCGCCGCGGCCTTGTCGAGCAGCCAGTAGGTCTTCGTCCGGCCGGTCGCGTGGGCCGCGGGCACCAGCTTGTCGCCGTTGAGGGCCCGGCCGACCGAGTCGGTCTTGTCCGGGCCGGCCGCGATGAGCCATACCTCGTCGGCCGACTGGATCGTCGGCATGGTCAGGGTGATCCGGGTCGGCGGCGGCTTCGGGCTGTCGTGCACGGCCGCGGTGGTGCCGGCCGTCTCGTTGAGCACCGGGTGCTCGGGGAAGAGCGACGCCACGTGACCGTCCTCGCCCACGCCCAGCATCAGCACGTCCAACGGCGGCAGGTCGGCGCCGCCCAGGCGCAGCTCACCGGCGTAGCGGGCGGCGGCCGCCTCGGCGTCGTCGCCGTCCGGGCCGTCCGAGGCGGGCATGGGGTGCACCCGGGCGGGGTCGAGCGGCAGCGCGTCGAGCAGGGCCTCGCGAGCCTGCGTCTCGTTGCGCTCGGGGTCACCGGCCGGGAGGAACCGCTCGTCGCCCCACCACAGGTCGACCTGGCTCCAGTCGATCGCGGCGGCCTCGGGCAGTGTCCGCAGGGCGGCCAGCACCCGCTTGGCGATCCGTCCGCCGGTCAGCACCACACCGGCCGCGCCCCGCTCGGCCTGGGCGTCCACGATCTTGGCGATCAGCCGGGACGCCACGGTAGCGGCCAGGGTGTCGGCGTCCGGAACCACCACGACCAGGGTCTTGCTCACGTCTGGTTCTCCTTGTCGGTCGGAAAAGGCGCAGGCCGCCCACCGGAACGGCGAGCGGCCTGCTTCGATCTCTGCTGTTACGCGGCCGTCCCGCCGGGGCCGGCCATCGCGGACTCGTCGCCCGCCTTGGCGGCCAGGGCCGGATCCTTCCAGACGTGCACCCGCATCGGCGGCCGGTGGTCGAGCCCGGAGACCCCGGCCATCGAGCCGAGCGCGTCGGCGTAGATCTGATCGGCGTCGAGGCGGCGCAGCTCCTCGGCCAGCTCGTCGCCGACCGGCCGCTTGGGCAGCGGCATGTAGCGGTCCTCCTGGCCGGTGCGGCTGAACAGCGCGGTGTTCTCCTCGCGGGTCACCGTCACCGTGTCACCGTTCTCGCACTGCAGCATCACCGAGTGCATCCGCGGCGCGCGGTCGGAGGCCTGCAGCTCGGGCACGATGCCCAGCCGCGACTGCAGCCAGCCCTTCATCAGCCAGGCCGTCGGGTCCTTGGCCGGGGCCACGATCGTCGCGCCGATGACCCGGGCCTCGGTCGTGTCGAACGCACCGGCCACCAGGGTCCGCCACAGCGTGATGCGGGTCCAGGTCAGGTCGGTGTCGCCGGGCGCGTAGTCGATCGCCCGCTGGCGCAGCGCGGCCACCGGGTCGGGGGCCTGCGCGCAATCGGTGATGCGGCGGTCGGCGACCACGCCGAGGAAGTCGTTCGCGATCATGTCCGGCGGCTCCTGGTGCCACCACGAGACAACCGGGACGTCCGGCGCCAGCAGCGGCATGACCACCGACTCGGCGTGCAGGGCGAGACGACCGTACATGCGCATGACAACCGCCTCGGCCGGACCGAGACGACCGCCGACCACGATCTCGGCGTCCAGGCGGCTGCGGCCCTCCAGATCGGAGCGCACCACGATCAGCAGCCGGCACGGGTGCGCGGCGGCCGCGATGGTGGCCGCGGCCTCGGCCTCGCGGACCTTTTTCTCCTCGACCACCGAGACCAGGGTCAGCGCGAGGCCGGAGGCCACACCGCCGGCGCTGCGCCGCTCGGCGGCGAGCGCCTTGACCACCTCGTTGCCGGTGGTGTCCCACAAGCCGATCATGCTCGCCTCCAGGCGCGACCCTCGCGGGCCAGCAGCTCGTCCGCAGCGCGGGGGCCCCACTCGCCGGCCCGGTAGGGCTCGGGCTTGGTGCCCGCCCACGCGGCCTCCAGCGGGTCGATGACCTGCCAGCTCTGCTCGATCTCGGCGGCGTCCGGGAACAGCGTCCGGTCGCCGACCAGCACGTCCAGCACCAGACGTTCGTACGCCTCGGGGCTGGACTCGGTGAAAGCCTCGCCGTACTGGAAGTCCATCGCGATGTCGCGGACCTCCATCGTGGTGCCCGGCACCTTGGAGCCGAACTTGAGCACCACGCCCTCGTCGGGCTGCACGCGGATGACCAGCTGGTTGTTGCCCAGCATCTCGACGTCGGCCGGGTCGAACGGCAGGTGCGGCGCGCGCTTGAACAGGATCGCGATCTCGGTCACCCGGCGCGGCATGCGCTTACCGACGCGGACGTAGAAGGGGACCTCGGCCCAGCGCCGGTTCTGAATCCCGAGGCGCACCGCGGCGTACGTCTCCGTTGTGGAGTCGGCCGGGATGTTCTTCTCCTCGAGGTAACCGACCGCCCGCTCACCGGCGACCCAGCCCGGCAGGTACTGACCGCGGACCGAGCCCTGGGCGATGTCCTTCGGAATGGCGATCGCCTTGAGCACCTTGAGCTTCTCGGCCCGGACGTCGTCGTGGTCGAAGCTCGTCGGCTCCTCCATGGCCACCAGGGCCAGGAGCTGGAGCAGGTGGTTCTGCAGCACGTCGCGGGCGGCGCCGGACGCGTCGTAGAAGGCGGCGCGGGTGCCGATGCCGACGTCCTCGGCCATGGTGATCTGCACCGAGTCGACGTATTTCGAGTTCCACACCGGCTCGAACAGGCTGTTGGCGAAGCGCAGGGCCAGAATGTTCTGGACCGTCTCCTTGCCCAGGTAGTGGTCGATCCGATAGACGTCGTCGGGCGTGAAGACCTCGTCGACCAGCTGGTTCAGCGCCAGCGCGGTCTGCAGGTCGTTGCCGAACGGCTTCTCGACCACGACCCGGCGCCAGCCGCCGGACTTGGCGTTGTCGGCCATGCCGGTGCGGTTGAGCTGGTTGAGCACCAGCGGGAACGCGGCCGGCGGGATGGAGAAGTAGAAGGCGGCGTTGCCCGGGATGCCGTTGCGCTCGCGCAGGTCGTCGAGGGTCTCGGCCAGGTTGTCGAACGCGGCGTCGTCGTCGAACGAGCCCGGTACGAACTGGAACTGGCTGGCCAGACGCTGCCAGACGTCCTCGCGCCACGGGGTCCGGGCGCCCTTCTTCGCCGCTTCGTAGGCCAGCGACTCGAAGTCACCGTCACCCCAGTCGCGGCGGGCGAAGCCCAGAACCACGAAACCGGGCGGCAGGAGACCGCGGTTGGCCAGGTCGTAGACGGCCGGGATGAGCTTCTTTCGGGACAGGTCACCGGTGACTCCGAAGATCACCAGAGCACACGGCTCCGGGATCCGGGGGAGCCTGCGGTCCTGTGCGGTACGCAGCGGATTGCCCACGTGATCCATCCTGCCAGTTTTCGGTGTCGTGCAAGTGTCTTAGCAGGGACAGAGGAGGGGACCCGCGTCAGGCGAGTCCCCTCTCTTGTTCGTCAGGCCGCGTCGCTCGGGCTGTCCGAGCCCTTGGCCGCTGCCTTGAGCGACTTGTCGACGCCCTCGAGCAGCTCCTTCCAGCTGGCCTCGAACTTGTCGACGCCCTCGCTCTCCAGAACCTTGACCACGTCGTCGAAGTCGACACCGACCTGCGCCAGGTCGGTGAAGACCCGGTGGGCGGCCTCGAAGTTCGGCGTGATCGTGTCACCGCGGACCTCGCCGTGGTCGGCGAACGCCTTGATCACCGACTCCGGCATGGTGTTGACCGTGTCGGCCGCGATCAGCTCCTCGACGTAGATCGTGTCCTTGAACTCGGGACTCTTGGTCGAGGTGGACGCCCACAGCGGCCGCTGCGGGTGCGCGCCGGCCGCGGCGAGCGCCTTCCAGCGGTCGGTGATCAGATATTCCGTGTACGCCTCGTAGGCGAGCCGGGCGTTGGCGATGGCGGCCGCACCCTTGAGGGACTTGGCCTCGTCGCTGCCGATCTTGTCGAGACGCTTGTCGACCTCGGAGTCCACGCGCGAGACGAAGAACGAGGCCACCGAGCCGATCTTGCTGATGTCGTGGCCGTTCGCCTTGGCCTGCTCGACGCCGGCGGTGAAGGCCTCGAGCACGGCGCGGTAGCGCTCCAGCGAGAAGATCAGCGTCACGTTGACGCTGATGCCCTCGGCCAGCACCGCGGTGATCGCCGGCAGGCCCGGGAGGGTCGCCGGGATCTTGATGTAGAGGTTCTCGCGGTCGACCTGCGACCACAGTTCCTTCGCCTCGGCGACGGTGGCCTCGGTGTCGTGTGCCTTGCGCGGGTCGACCTCGATGGACACGCGACCGTCGACGCCGTTGGAGGCGTCGTAGGCCGGGCGCTCGACGTCGCACGCCTCGCGCACGTCGCGGGAGGTCATCTGACGGACCGCCTCGTCGACCGAAGCACCCTGGGCGGCCAGCTCCTTGAGCTGCTCGTCGTAGGCGTCGGCGTCGGAAAGCGCCTTCTGGAAGATGCTGGGGTTGGTGGTCACACCGACCACGTGCTGCTCTTCCAGCATCTTCTTCAGCGAGCCGGTGGTCAGCCGGGGGCGGGAGAGGTCATCGAGCCATACCGCCACACCAGCGGCGGAGAGCTCACCAAGCCTGTCGGTCATAACGTTCTCCTCAGTTACCGGTCGTGTGACCGGTGATCTCGCCGACCTTGGCCAGGGCGGCGTTGGCCTTGGCCACCACGTTGTCCGCGGTGAACCCGAACTGCTCGAAGAGGATCTTGGCGGGGGCACTCGCGCCGTAGTGCTCGATGCTCACGGGCTCGCCCGCCTCACCCAGGATCCGGTCCCAGCTCTGCCGGATGCCGGCTTCCACCGTCACCCGGGCCTTGACGCCGCGCGGCAGCACCTGCTGCTGGTACGCGGTGTCCTGCTCGTAGAACCACTCGAGGCACGGCATCGATACCACCCGGGTCGGGGTGCCCTCGGCCTCCAGGCGCTCCTGCGCGGCCAGGCAGATCGACACCTCGGATCCGGTGCCGATGAGGATCACCTTGGGCTCGACGCCGGAGGCCTCGGAGAGGATGTAGCCGCCCTTGAGGGTGCCCTCGGCCGACGCGTACTTGGTGCGGTCGATCGTCGGCAGGTTCTGCCGGGACAGCGCCAGGCCGGTCGGGCGGTCGCCGTGCTCGATCGCGCCGCGCCAGGCGTACGCGGTCTCGTTGGCGTCGGCCGGGCGCACGATGTCGAGCCCGACGATGGCCCGCAGCGCGGACAGCGTCTCGATCGGCTGGTGCGTCGGACCGTCCTCGCCGAGACCGATCGAGTCGTGCGTCCACACGTAGACGACCGGGAGCTTCATCAGCGCGGAGAGGCGGACAGCGCCGCGCATGTAGTCGCTGAAGACCAGGAACGTGCCGCCGTAGGGCCGGGTGCGGCCGTGGGCGGTGATGCCGTTGAGGACCGAGCCCATGCCGTGCTCACGGATGCCGAAGTGCAGCGTGCGGCCGTACTCGTTGCCGGGGAAGGCCTTGGTGGCGTACTCGGCGGGGATGAAGGACGGCTCGCCCTTCATCGTGGTGTTGTTGCTCTCGGCGAGGTCGGCCGAACCGCCCCACAGCTCGGGCAGCACCGGAGCAAGCGCGTTGAGGACCTGCTGCGAGGCGGCCCGGGTGGCGAGACCCTTGGGGTCGGCGGGGAATTCGGGGAGCGACTTCTCCCAGCCCTCGGGCAGCTTGTGCGCGGACAGCCGGTCGAACAGCGCCTTGCGCTCGGGGTTGGCCTTGGCCCAGGTCTCGAACTTGGTGTCCCACTCGGCGTGCGCCGCCTTGCCGCGCTCGACCACCGACCGGGTGTGCGCGAGGACGTCGTCGGCGACCGCGAACGTCTCGTTCGGGTCGAAACCGAGGATCTCCTTGGTCGCGGCCACCTCGTCGGCACCGAGCGCCGAGCCGTGGATCTTGCCGGTGTTCTGCTTGTTCGGCGCGGGCCAGCCGATGATCGTCTTGAGGACGATGAACGACGGCTTGTCGGTGACCTTGTTGGCCGCCTGGATCGCGGCGTAGAGCGCCTCGATGTCCTCGTGGTACTCGCTGCCCTTGGACGGGTCGCCCTTGCGCCAGTCGACGTGCTGCACGTGCCACCCGTACGCGGCGTAACGCGCGCCGACGTCCTCGTTCTTGGCGATGCGGGTGTCGTCCTCGATGGAGATCTCGTTGTCGTCGTAGATCACCGTGAGGTTGCCGAGCTTCTGGACGCCGGCGATGGCGCTCGACTCGTGGCTGACGCCCTCTTCGATGTCGCCGTCCGAGCACAGCACGTACACATTGTGGTCGAACAGAGAGTCACCGGTGTCGGGCTCCGGGTCGAACAGGCCCCGCTCGCGCCGGGCGGCCATCGCCATGCCCACCGCGTTGCCGACGCCCTGGCCGAGCGGGCCGGTGGTGACCTCGACGCCGGGGGTGTGCCCGTACTCCGGGTGGCCCGGGGTCAGCGAGTCCCACTGCCGCAGCGAGGCCAGATCGTCGATCGCCAGGCCGAAGCCGTTCAGGTAAAGCTGAATGTAGAGGGTGAGGCTGGAGTGCCCACAGGAGAGCACGAAGCGATCCCGGCCGGCCCACAGGGGATCGGTCGGGTCATGCCGCATGACCCGGTTGAACAGCAGGTAGGCGGCGGGAGCGAGGCTCATCGCCGTGCCGGGATGGCCGTTGCCGGACTTCTCGACGGCATCCATGGCCAGCACCCGGACGGTGTCCACCGCTTTGCGGTCTAGGTCGGACCAGTTGAGAGCAGGATCTGTGGCAGCCACGTCGGTTGTGCTCCTCGGGGCATGGTTGTGGGAACCCTTTTGAGCTTGACCCTATCCACTTGGGCTAAACCCCCGCCCGGGGAACGGCTCAGGCCCATACGCTGAGAGCGGACACGCGACGTGTGACGCCGTGCACCCGGCAAGGGTCGCCAGAGCAGCGGAGATGGCTGAGCGTAGGCTGTCCCAGCGTGCCGCCGGCTGGCGCCGGCCGGGGCGAGAATTGGCTAGTGCCGAAGCCGGAAGGTGGCAGTCCGTGAGCATGATCACCGAGCGTCCCGTCCCAGGACGGCCGCCCGGCGGTCCCGAGGGTGCCGCGGAAGCGGTGCACCCCGAGACCCGTCGCGATCTCTTGACGCTGTTCCGCGCCTACCTGGCCCTGTGCAAGCCGCAGATCGTCGAGCTGCTGCTGGTGACCACCGTCCCGACCATGATGATCGCCGCCGGGGGCTGGCCTGACCTGCGCACTCTCGCCGTGGTGCTGATCGGCGGGGCGATGGCGGGTGGCGCCGCGAGCGCGCTCAACTGCTACATCGACCGCGACATCGACCAGGTCATGCGGCGCACCAAGCGGCGCCCGCTGCCGGCCAACACGGTCACCCCGCGCAGCGTGCTGATCTTCGGTCTGACGCTCGCCGTGATCTCCGTCGCGCTGATGGCCGTCTTCACCAACTGGCTGGCGACCGCGCTGACCGCGGCGGCCATCTTCTACTACGACGTCGTCTACACGCTCTGGCTGAAGCGGCGCACGCCCGCCAACACGTTCTGGGGCGGCATCTGCGGCTCGGCGCCCGTGATCATCGGCTGGGCCGCCGTCACGGGCAGCGTGGCGCCGCTGGGATGGGCGCTATTTGCGGTTGTCTTCTTTTGGCAGATGCCGCACTTCTATGCGCTCGCCATCAAGTACAAGGACGACTACGCCCGGGCCGGCATCCCGATGCTGCCGGTGGTGCGGTCGGCCGGCCGGGTCAACGCCGAGATCATCCTCTACACGGTGCTGACCGTGGCCGCCTCGCTGGCAGCGTGGCCGCTCGGGCTGGGCCTCATCTACGGCATCACGGCCATCGTCACCGGCATCGCCTTCCTGGGCGAGGCGCTCCTGCTGGTCAAGCGCTCCCGGTCCGGCCAGCCGCTCAAGCCGATGCGGCTGTTCCACTGGTCCATCACCTACTTGACGATCCTGTTCATCGCCGTGGCGGTCGACGCCCTCGTCTGAGCCGCCGCCCTCTCACCACATCGGCCCGTCCCGCTCTCCGCGGGGCGGGCTTTTCGCTGTACGGCTTGCGTCGCGCCGCTTGTAACTCGCCACTCGCGACTCGCCGCTCGCCGCCCGGCACTCCCCACGCATAACCGGCCACGCGCCACTCTGGACTCGCCATCGGCTATTCGCCGCGGGCCTCTCGCCGCCGGCCTTTCGCAACTCGGCTCTCGCTTCTCGCTACTGGGCCTCACCAGCCGGGACTTGCCACCCGGGACTTGCCACCCGGGACTTGCCACCCGGGACTTGCCACCCGGGACTCGCCACCCGGGACTTGCCACCCGGGACTCGCCACCCGGGACTCGCCTCTCGCGTTCCGCCTCGGCTGCGGATGCCCTCGTGTCTCCCTTCGCTCGCCGGTGCGATGGCCTTCGGCGTGACGGTTTTTGAGCGCGCGCCCAGGTGGTCGTCCGCCGTGGCGGATCGGAGCCTTCAAGACGTGTGCCAATCTCCGGGCGCGGGAGCTGCCGGACGGCGAGGGATGCAGCGTTCCAGGGGTTGTGTGAGCAAGCGACGGCAGGGGTAGGAAGCGATAAGTGATCGGCCGAGTGTCACGGATGTCGCACAACGCGACCGAATTCGCCCTATTCTCGGTTACGCAAGGTCACTCAATAGATGGAAAGCTGTGGATGCGGGCAATTCGTTCAAAATGGTGTTATAGCTCCGTGGCGATTGGCTAAACCCGCAGGTAATTCCTCTCACAAAAGGCCGCCTGAGGTACTTGCCTGGCCATCTGAGTTGCTTACTCTTCCCGTCATGGCTCAAGGTTCCGATACGACACTGACCGCGGGGATCAAGTCCTTCGCCGCCGGCCACGGTGGTGCCAAGGCGGTCATCGAGTACGTCGGCAAGCGTGGTGCCCGCATCGTTCTCGTCGGCGAGGACGGCGAGTGGTCCGACCAGTTCGCCGATGACACCAGCACCGCCCGCAAGGCCTGCGAGAGCGCCGGCGTCGAGGTGGAGAACGAGTGGGAGCGCGAGCTCATGGAGCAGATGCGCCCCAGCAACGACCTGTGGCGCTCGATGTCGCGCCGGAGCATGGCTCGCTGAGTTGACCACCACTTCCACGCAGGCGACCCGGGAGCGATCCCGGGTCGCTCTCGTTACCTGCGACCTCTTCCCGGACCTCTGGGAGGACGACTTCCCGCTGCGCGACGCCCTGCGAGCGCGCGGCGCCGACGTGGACGCCGTCCGCTGGGACGACCCCGCGGCCGACTGGTCCTCGTACGGCGTCGCCGTGATCCGCTCACCCTGGGACTACGTGCCCCGGCGGGAGCAGTTCGTGGCCTGGGCGCACAGCGTGCCCCGCCTGCTCAACCCGGCCGACGTGCTGGAGTGGAGCACGGACAAGCGCTACCTGTCCGAGCTGGCCCAGGCCGGTCTGCCGGTCACCCCCACCGACTTCGTCGCCCCCGGCGAGCCCTGGACCCCGCCCACCGCGGGCGAGTGGGTGGTGAAGCCGACGGTCAGCGCCGGCAGCCAGGACACCGGCCGCTACAAGTTGCCGGCGCAACGCGAACAGGCCGAGGCCCACGTGGCCCGTCTGACCGCCGACGGCCGCACGGCGATGATCCAGCCCTACCTGGCCGCCGTGGACGAGCTGGGCGAGACCGCGCTCATCTTCCTGCCCGACGCCACCGGCGACCTGGCCTTCAGCCACGCGATCCGCAAGGGCCCGATGCTCACCGGCCCGGACGAGGGCGCGATCGACCCCGGCAGCGAGCAGATCGACCCGCGAACGGCCACCGACGCGGAGCGCCGCACCGCCGAACGCGTGCTCGAGGTCATCCCCGGCGGCACCAAGCGCCTCCTCTACGCCCGCGTGGACATGATCCCCGGACCCGACGGCGCCCCGCTGCTGGTCGAGCTCGAACTGGCCGAGCCCTCCCTGTTCCTCCGCGAGGGCGGCAACGCGGCCGACCGCCTGGCCGACGCCATCGTCAAGCGCCTCTGACCCGCCGACGCCATCGTCAGGCGCTTCTGACTCGCCGACTGCCTGGCTGAGGCCATCGTCAGGCACCTCTGACCCGCGACTGCGTGGTCGAGGCTTTCGCTTCAAGCGACTCTGGCTCGGCGCCCACGCGGCCCGGGCGACGGGTGGTGGCCGGAGAGTGCCACCACCCGCGCCCAGGTGGTCAGACGGGACGGTCGTGCAGAGACACCGGGATCGACCGCCCGCATCAATGAGGGCCTCCCTATAGGCCCACCTCCCTACTTATGTCGTGGTGAGTGGGACACCGGCGGGCACGGTGAGGCGGGACGCGCGCCGGGCGACTCGGCTGCGACAGCGTCCGGTGTCTGGCCATGCGGCGCCGGTTGGGGTGGGTGACGTCCGCGGAGCCGATCCACGGTGGGGATTCCGGTTGCCATCGGCTCGGGGGCGGACGCCACCCCGTCGGCAGAGCTTCGCGGGTGCCGGTCCGCCTGACGAGGAACGGACCGGCTGCCCTGCCGGGTCTGGTGGGCCGGGCCGGATCAGCCGGGCGCGGCCGGCGGCCCCACTGCGGCGGCCGGGGCCGGCGATTCTGCGGCGGCCGGGGCTGCAGCGGGAGTCGGCACCACGCAGAGGACGGGCGGCGGGCCGGACAGCGACGGGACGAGGTGACCGGTGGGGCTGGTGTGGGGCATGGACACAGCGTGCCGAGGCGGGCCGATCAATGTCGGGCCGATGGTTTTCCTGTGGATGACACGCCGCTTGTCCACAGGGCGGATTCGTCCAGGGCCAGGTCGGCGAGTTTCGTAGGCCGAGGCGCTCAGTGCCGGCACGCGGTCGCCCGCGCAATCAGGCAACGCGGCTTCGCTCGCCTGACCGCGCAACCCCCGTCCGCACGAGCCGAGAGGGAGGTCAGCGAGGAGCAGGGACTGGCTCTTCGGCCGGCATGGTGGGCGACGGGCTGGTGGAGGGCGGCGGGGAGACCTCGGGGCGGCTGCGGAGGGACCAGAGGACGGCCAGGGTCGACGTCCAGACCAGGGCGGCGCCGAGCATGTGGGCGCCGACCAGGAGGACCGGCAGGTGGGTGAAGTACTGGACGAAGCCGATCAGGCCCTGGCCCAGCTCGACGACCAGCAGCACCACGGCGGCGCGGACCGTCGCGCGCGGGGCCCGCAGGGCGCGCAGCGCGAAGACCAGGGCCACCGTCAGGCCGATCAGCAGGAACACCACGTCGGCGTGGGCCTGCGAGACCGTGGCCGGGTCGATGCCGTTGCGCTTGGCGTCCAGGTCGCCGGCGTGCGGCCCGCTGCCGGTCACCACGACGCCCAGGGCGATCACCGCGGCGCTCACCGTCGACAGGATCCAGACCAGCTGGCGGATCGGATGCGGCACCAGGCGCACCGGCTTGCCGTCGCCCTCGGCGGCTCGTCGCCACAACGCGTACGCGAAAGCAATGATCACGATGGAGATGAGGAAATGGACGCCGACCACCCACGGGTTGAGGTCGGTCAGCACCGTGATCCCGCCCACCACCGCCTGCAGCGGGATGTAGAGCAGCACCGCGATCGACAGCAGCACCCGGGAGCGACGCCGGGGCTTCTCCAGCAGGGCCGCGATCACACAGGCCACCGCGATGACGCCGAGCGCGAACGTGAGCATCCGGTTGCCGAACTCGATGACGCCGTGCACGCCCATCTCGGCGGTCGTCGTGTAGGAACTGTCGGTGCACCGCGGCCAGGTCGGGCAGCCGAGCCCCGACCCGGTGAGCCGAACCGCCGCACCGGTGACGATCAGCGCGACATTGGCCACCAGGGACGCCAAGGCCAGGGGGCGCAGCGGGAGGAATCTCACCCTTGGCATCGTACGCAGGCATTTGAGCGCGAAATGAGGGGCCATTGACCCCCGGTGGTATGGATCACCGGGGGGTCGGTTTGCGGGGCGCGGAGGAAATACGTAACGTTGGCGTAGTGAAAAACGAGGTGATGATCCAGATCGGTGCGGTGGCGTCAGCCAGCGCGTCGGACGGTCGCACCCGTGACCGGGTCGCCCAGCTGCTGCTGGAGCGGGGCTCCGCCACCGCGGCCGAGCTCGGCGCCGAGCTGGGCCTGAGCCCGGCGGCGATCCGCAAGCACCTCGACGCGATGCTCGCCGACCAGTTGGTCGAGACCCGCGAGGTTCGCAACACCGGTCCGCGCGGCCGCGGGCGCCCGGCGAAGGCCTTCGCGCTCACCACCGCCGCCCGCGAGGATCTGAACCCGCACCTTTACGACGGCATCGCCACGGCCGCGCTGCGCTGGATCGAGCAGCATCACGGTCCCGAGGCCGTCACCGCTTTTGCGTCTTCCCAGGTCGTGGCGCTCGAGGAGCGTTGCCGAGCGGCACTGCTCGAGGCCGGCGACGACCCGATCGCCCGGGCGGAGGCGCTCGCCGAGGCGCTCACCGCCGAGGGCTACGCTGCCAACGCGACCGTGATCGCGTCCGGCGGACAGCTGTGCCAGCACTCCTGCCCGGTGGCGCACGTGGCCGCCGAGTTCCCTCAGCTGTGCGACGCCGAGACCGCGGTCATCTCGCGGCTCATCGGCACCCACGTGCAGCGTCTCGCCACCATCGCGCACGGAGACCGGGTATGCACCACGCATATTCCGGCCCCCACACGTGTAACGCCAGCCACCACGGTTAGGACAGATACATGACCGACCAGATCGTCAGCCAGGAAGAGCACCTCGCCGCCCTGGGCAAGTACGAATACGGATGGGCCGACGCCGACGTCGCGGGCGCCACCGCCCAGCGCGGGCTGTCCGAGGCCGTGGTGCGTAACATCTCCGCGCTCAAGAACGAACCGCAGTGGATGCTCGACCTGCGGCTCAAGGGTCTGCGCCTGTTCGACCGCAAGCCCATGCCGAACTGGGGCGCCGACCTCACCGGCATCGACTTCCAGAACATCAAGTACTTCGTGCGCTCCACCGAGAAGCAGGCCGCCACCTGGGAGGACCTGCCCGCGGATATCAAGGCGACGTACGACAAGCTGGGCATCCCCGAGGCCGAGAAGCAGCGCCTCGTGTCCGGTGTCGCCGCGCAGTACGAGTCCGAGGTCGTCTACCACAAGATCCGTGAGGACCTCGAGGAGCAGGGCGTTCTCTTCCTCGACACCGACACGGCTCTGCGGGAGCACGAGGACCTCTTCAAGGAGTACTTCGGCACCGTGATCCCGGTCGGCGACAACAAGTTCGCCGCGCTGAACACGTCGGTCTGGTCGGGTGGCTCCTTCATCTACGTGCCGAAGGGTGTGCACGTCGACATCCCGCTGCAGGCCTACTTCCGGATCAACACGGAGAACATGGGCCAGTTCGAGCGGACGCTGATCATCGCCGACGAGGGCAGCTACATCCACTACGTCGAGGGCTGCACGGCGCCGATCTACTCGTCCGACTCGCTGCACTCCGCGGTCGTCGAGATCGTCGTCAAGAAGAACGCCCGGGTGCGCTACACGACCATTCAGAACTGGTCGAACAACGTCTACAACCTGGTCACCAAGCGCGCCACCTGCGAAGAGGGCGCGACCATGGAGTGGGTCGACGGCAACATCGGCTCCAAGGTGACGATGAAGTACCCGGCCGTCTACATGACCGGCGCCCACGCCAAGGGCGAGGTGCTGTCGATCGCCATGGCCGGCGAGGGTCAGCACCAGGACTCCGGCGCCAAGATGGTGCACGCCGCGCCGCACACCTCCTCGACGATCATCTCGAAGTCGATCGCCCGGGGCGGTGGCCGCACGTCGTACCGCGGTCTCGTGCAGGTCCTGGAGGGCTCCTCGTCCTCCAAGAGCACGGTCAAGTGCGACGCGCTGCTGGTCGACACCATCTCCCGCTCGGACACCTACCCCTACGTCGACATCCGCGAGGACGACGTGGCGATGGGTCACGAGGCGACCGTCTCCAAGGTCAGCGACGACCAGCTCTTCTACCTGATGAGCCGTGGTCTGACCGAGGACGAGGCGATGGCGATGATCGTGCGTGGCTTCATCGAGCCGATCGCCAAGGAGCTCCCGATGGAGTACGCGCTGGAGCTCAACCGTCTCATCGAGCTGCAGATGGAGGGCGCGGTCGGCTGACCACGCTCCCGTCCGGATCACCAGACCACGAAGCAAGGAAGAGATGACTACCGAGGCCTTCGCCCCGCCGAGCACCAAGTCTCAGGTGCTGAGCTCCTTCGACGTCGCCGACTTCCCGGCCCTCAAGGGCCTGGAGGAGGAGTGGCGGTTCACCCCGCTCAAGCGCCTGCGCGAGCTGGTCACCGCCACCGCGCTGACCGGCACCGCGCCGCAGGTGGAGCACGGTGACCTGCCGGTCGGCGTCAGCGTCACCGGCGGGGCGACGGTCGAGCCGGTGCTCACGCCGTTCGACCGGATCAGCGCCCTGGCGTTCGGCTCGGCCGCGGGTGCGACCCTCATCGAGGTGGCGCCCGAGACCGAGCCCGAGCAGGCCGTGGTGATCCGCGTCGTCGGCAAGGGCGGCGAGGCCGCGGCCGCGCGCACCTTCATCAAGGTCGGTTCGTTCGCCAAGGTCACGCTGGTGCTCGAGCAGACCGGCACCACCACGCTGGCCGACAACGTCGAGGTCGTGGTGGGCGACAGTGCTCAGCTCACGCTGGTCACGGTGGCCGACTGGGACGCCGGCGCGGTGCAGGCCCAGCACGTGAAGCTGCGGGTCGGCCGGGACGCCCGGGCCGTCCACGTGCAGGTCGCGCTCGGTGGTGACCTGGTCCGCCAGTTCACCAGCGTCGAATACACCGGGCGGGGCGGCGACGCCGAGCTGTGGGGTCTCTACTTCGCCGACGCCGGCCAGCACTTCGAGCACCGCCAGCTGGTCGACCACTCGGTGCCGGACTGCCGGAGCTACGTCGGTTACCGCGGCGCCCTGCAGGGCCAGTCCGCGCAGACCGTCTGGGTCGGCGACGTGCTCATCCGCGCGACGGCGACGGGCACCGACACTTACGAGATCAACCGCAACCTGATCCTGACCGACGGTGCCGTGGCCCACTCGGTGCCCAACCTCGAGATCGAGACCGGTGAGATCGTCGGGGCCGGGCACGCCAGCGCGACCGGCCGCTTCGACGAGGAGCAGCTGTTCTACCTGATGGCCCGGGGCATTCCCGAGGGTGAGGCCCGCAAGCTGGTGGTGCGCGGCTTCTTCGCCGAGCTGCTCAACAAGATCCCGGTCGAGCAGCTGCGCGAGCGCCTGGGCGAGGCGATCGAGACCCGGCTGGCCGAGGTGGGCGTGTGACGTTCGAGATGGTCGGCTCGGTGGCCGACGTCGCGAAGGGTGCCACGATCTCGGTCGAGCTCGACGGCGTCGACATCGCTGTGGTGCACGCCGACGACGACAAGTTCTATGCCGTACGCGATGAGTGCTCGCACGCCGCGGTGCCCCTCTCCGAGGGTGAGGTCGAGGGCTGCACGCTCGAGTGCTGGCTGCACGGCTCCCGGTTCGACCTGCGCACCGGGGAGCCGAGCGGCCCGCCCGCCTTCACCCCGGTGGCGACCTTCCCCGTCGAGATCCGCGACGGCGACATCTATGTTTCGACGACCCCGAGTAATGGAGTAAACCCGTGAGCACCCTGGAGATCCGCGACCTGCAGGTGTCGGTCAAGCTGCCCGAGGGCGACCTGAAGCCGATCCTGGCCGGGGTCGACCTCACCGTGAAGTCGGGCGAGACCCACGCCATCATGGGTCCCAACGGCTCGGGCAAGTCGACGCTGGCGTACTCCATCGCGGGCCACCCCAAGTACGAGATCACCGGCGGCAGCGTCACGCTGGACGGCGACAACGTGCTCGACATGACCGTCGACGAGCGCGCCCGGGCCGGCCTGTTCCTGGCGATGCAGTACCCGGTCGAGGTCCCCGGTGTCTCGGTGGCCAACTTCCTGCGTACGGCGAAGACCGCGATCAGTGGCGAGGCGCCCAAGCTGCGCACCTGGGCCGGCGAGCTGCGCGGCGCCATGGAGAAGCTGCAGATGGACCCGGCGTTCGCCCAGCGCAACGTCAACGAGGGCTTCTCGGGCGGCGAGAAGAAGCGCCACGAGATCATGCAGCTCGAGCTGCTCAAGCCCAAGATGGCGATCCTCGACGAGACCGACTCGGGCCTCGACATCGACGCGCTCCGGGTCGTCAGCGAGGGCGTCAACCGGGTCCGCGAGACCGGTGACACCGGCCTGCTGCTGATCACCCACTACACCCGCATCCTGCGCTACATCCAGCCGGACTTCGTGCACGTCTTCGTCGCCGGCAAGATCGTCCAGGAGGGTGGCCCGGAGCTCGCCGAGCAGCTCGAGGCCGAGGGCTACGAGCGCTACGTCGGCACCCGGGTCTGAGCCACAGGAAGGCTGAACCATGACGTTCGACGTGGCCCGGGTCCGAGCCGACTTCCCGATCCTGACGCGGGAGGTCAACGGCCACCCGCTGGTCTATCTGGACAGTGCGAACACCTCGCAGAAACCGGTGCAGGTGCTCGACGTCATGCGCGTGCACAACGAGCGGCACAACGGAAACGTGTCCCGCTCGGTGCACACGCTCGGCACCGAGGCCACGTCGGCGTACGAGGACGCCCGCGCCAAGATCGCGGGATTCGTCGGGGCGGCGACGCCCGACGAGATCGTCTTCACCAAGAACTCGACCGAGGCGATCAACCTGGTCGCGCACTCGCTCGGGCAGCACCTCGCGCTCAAGCCGGGCGACGAGGTGGTGATCTCCGAGATGGAGCATCACTCGAACATCGTCCCGTGGCAGCTTTTGTGCGAGCGGACCGGCGCCACGCTGCGCTGGTTCGGGGTGACCGACGACGGCCGGCTGGCCCCGGACGAGAGCCTGATCAACGAGCGCACCAAGATCGTGTCGGTCGTGCACATGTCGAACGTGCTCGGCACGATCAACGACGTCACCGGAATCGTGGCGCGGGCGCACGAGGTCGGCGCGCTGGTGATGCTCGACTGCTCGCAGTCGGTGCCGCACCTGCCGGTCGACGTGCAGGCACTCGGGGCCGACTTCATCGCCTTCACCGGCCACAAGATGCTCGGCCCGACCGGCATCGGCGTGCTCTGGGGGCGGTATTCGCTGCTCGCCGAGATGCCGCCGTTCCTGGCCGGCGGCTCGATGATCGAGACGGTGACCATGGGCGGCACGACCTACGCCGCGCCGCCGGCCCGCTTCGAGGCCGGCACGCCGCCGATCGCCGAGGCGATCGGGCTCGGTGCGGCGGTCGACTACCTGACCGCGCTCGGCATGGAGGCGGTCCACCAGCACGAGCAGGACATCACCGCGTACGCCTTGAAGGTCCTCACCGACGTGCCGGGCGTCCGCTTGTTCGGCCCGGCCACCCCCGAGGGACGCGGCGGCACGTTGTCGTTCGGCGTCGACGGGGTACACCCTCATGACGTGGGCCAGATCCTCGACGCGCTCGGTGTCGAGGTGCGGGTCGGGCACCACTGCGCGAAGCCGACCTGTGCCCGATTCGGGGTGCCGGCGATGACCCGCGCGTCGTTCTACCTCTACACGACCACGGACGAGATCGACGCCCTCGCCCGCGGGCTCGACCAGGTCAAGAAGGTGTTCGGCTGATGCTCGACGGGCTGTACCAAGAGATCATCCTGGATCACTACAAGCACCCGCACGGCCGTGGCCTGCGCGATCCCTTCACCGGCGAGGCGCACCACGTCAACCCGACCTGCGGCGACGAGATCACCGTCCGGGTCAACTCCTCCTCGGGGGAGTTCACCGACATCTCGTACGACGGTCTGGGCTGTTCGATCAGCCAGGCCTCGGCGTCGGTGCTCTACGAATTGCTGCTCAACCGGTCCGCGGCCGACGCCGCGGGAATCCAGGACGCGTTCGTGGCGCTGATGCAGGGGCGCGGCCAGGTCGAGCCGGACGAGGACGTGCTCGGCGACGGCATCGCCTTCGCCGGGGTGGCCAAGTTCCCGGCCCGGGTCAAGTGCGCGCTGCTGCCGTGGATGGCGTTCAAGGACGCCGCCGCTCGCGCAGGAATCGACGTTTCCTCAGAGGCTTCAGAGGTGAAGGCATGACTGACACTCCCGTTACCGCCCCCGCTTCCGACGAGGGAGACACCGCGGTCGCTCCCTCCGAGGTCTCCAAGGCTTCCATCGCGGACGTCGAAGAGGCGATGAAGGACGTCGTCGACCCCGAGCTCGGGATCAACGTGGTCGACCTCGGCCTGGTCTACGACGCCTACGTCGACGACGACAACATCGCGACGCTGGACATGACGCTCACCTCGGCGGCCTGCCCGCTGACCGACGTCATCGAGGACCAGACGCGGACGGCGCTGACCACCGGCCCCGGCGGCGGCCTGGTCAAGGACTTCCGCATCAACTGGGTGTGGCTGCCGCCGTGGGGTCCCGACAAGATCACCGACGACGGCCGCGAGCAGTTGCGGGCGCTCGGCTTCAACGTCTGATCACTCCCGGCTTTCTGTCGGACCCCACTGCTAGAACAAGGGCATGGAATTTCCGGCCCTCCTCACCCTGATCGACGAGCGGTCGGCGGCGCTGCGTGACGCAGTCGCCGCCGCTGCTGTTTCCGGCGCCCGTGTCTCTGACGCCGGTGTTTCTGACGCCGGTGTTTTCGAGGCCCGGGTGCCCGGTTGTCCCGAGTGGGATCTGGGCGATCTCGTGGCTCACCTGGGCGCGGTCCAGCGCTTCTGGGCCGTGGTCGTGACCGCGGGTGATCCGGCCGGGCCGCCGTCCGCCGACCAGCTGGGCGACCGGGAGCCGCACGGTGACCTCCTCGAGTGGTCGTCGGCGTCGACCGAGTTGCTGCTCGCGGCGTTCCAGGGGTCGACGGCCGAGACGCCGGCGTGGGCCTGGTGGGGCGGTTCGTCGGCGCCCCTGACGGTCGGCGCGATCGCCCGTCACCAGGTGCAGGAGGCGGCCGTGCACGCCTATGACGCACAAGAGACCGTCGGTGAGGCGGAGCCGCTGCCGGCGGCGGTCGCGGTCGACGGGGTGGCCGAGTTCCTGCAGGTCGGTGTGGGGTCGCTCGGGGCGTGGCCGCATCGGCCGGCGCGGGTGGCTTTCGCGGCCGTCGACGGGCCGGTCCACATCCTCGACCTGTCGCCGTCGGGCGGGCAGCTCGATCCGGCTGCTGGCGGCGATCCGGTGGTCACCGTGCGGGGGACGGCCGGTGAGCTGGTGCTGGCGCTGTATGGCCGGGTGCCGTTCGACGATCTGCGGATCGACGGCGATCGAGAGGTGCTGGCTCAGGTGCGGGCCTGGTCCAATCCGGACTGAGCGGCCTCAGGCGGGCGGCAGGTGGTCGACGGAGTTGTAGTAGGCCAGTTCCAGCCGGCCGTCGACCTCGACGAAACGGCTCAGCGACGCGTTGCGGACGTTGCCGGCGGCCCGTTCCGCCGCCAGCACGCGTTCCCAGCTCAGCTGCTCGATGACGGCCCGCATCATGAGCACCACCGCGTCGTGGGCGACGACGATGACCCGCTCGCCGGCGTGGTCGCGGTTGAGGTCGTCGAGGAAGGCGCCGAGGCGCACCTCGATGTCGGCGAACGACTCACCGCCCGGTGGCGTGTAGTGGTGCTCGCCGGCTTCCGCGCGCCGCTGGGCCTCGTCGGGGAAGCGCTGGGCCACGGCGGCCCGGGTGAGCATCTCGAGGTCGCCGAGCAGCCGGTCGACGAGGCGGTCGTCGGTGGTCGGCGCGGGCAGGTCGACGCCCGATTTCTCGGCCGCGATCCGCCAGGTCTCGCGCGCCCGCAGATAGGGCGAGGTGATCACGACCTGGGGGAGTTCGTTGTCGGGCAGCGCCCCGATCCACTCGCCGAGCGCGGCGGCCTGCCTCTCGCCGTACTCGGTCAAGGGCACCTCGGCGTCGCGCCCGCTGACCTCCGCTTCGAGCAGCCCACCGGCGTCGGCCGCGGGGAACGCGACGTTGGCCAGGCTCTGCCCGTGCCGGACGAGAAGAAGTTCGGCGACCACACCCATGATCCGACCCTATCCACCCAGCCCGCCGCCGGCGACGCCAGGCGGCGACATCAGGCCTCGGCATCAGGCGGCGACCGGCGTCAGGTGGCGACTTCAGGCTTCGGCATCAGGCGGCGACCGGCGTCAGGTGGCGACTTCAGGCGGTGCGGAACGTTGCGCGGTAGGCCTGGGGCGGGACGCCCACGACGCGGCGGAAGTGGGGGCGCAGGGCGACGCCGTCGGCGAAGCCGCATGAGCGGGCGACCGCGTCCATCGGCAGGGTGGTCGTGGCCAGGATGTGCTGGGCCCGCAGGACCCGCTGGTGCAGCAGCCATTGCAACGGGGAGCAACCGGCGGTCTCGCGGAAACGACGGTCGAAGCTGCGGCGGCTCAGGCAGGCGACCCCGGCCAGGCGGGCGACATCGAGCGCCGGGTCGTCAAGGTGCTCCAGTGCGTGGCGCATGGCCGTGGTGACGGGGTCGGCGCTGTCCAGGGGCGGCACCGGTTGCTCGACGAACTGGGCCTGGCCGCCTGCGCGCTGCGGCGCCACGACCAGCGCGCGGGCGGTGGCGTTGGCCACCTCGGGGCCGTGCTCGCGGCGCAGCAGGTGCAGGCAGGCATCGAGACCGGCGGCACTCCCGGCGCTGGTGACGACGGTGCCCTCGTCGACGAACAGGGCGTCGTGCACCACCTCGACCTCGGGGAACCGTCCGGCGAACTCGTCGAGCACGAGCCAGTGGGTGGTGGCGCGACGACCGTCGAGCAGACCGGCCTCGGCCAGCACGAAGGCGCCCAGGCAGAGACCAACGACCGTGGCGCCCTCGGCGTGCGCGCGGCGGACCACCTCCAGCACCCGCGGGTCGGTCTCCGCACCGCCCGGCACCCGCCACCCCGGAACGATCACGACGCCGGCCTCGTCGAGATCCTCGAGCGCGTGAGGCGCCTGCAGCGCGATGCCCGCGGTGGTGGCAAGCGGTCCGGGGCGCTCACCCGCCGTGCGCACGTCGAATCGGGGGCCACCGCGGCGGGAGTGATCGATGCCGAAGACCCGCGGCGCGACGGCCACCTCCAGGATCGGTGCGTCATCGCCCACGACGATGCCCACGACAGCCGGATCACGCGTCATGGCTCGAACCTATCGGACGATGGCTTTCCAGCCACTCCCGATCCGGGTGCGGACGGCCGAGACTTCCACCATGACGCTTTCGATCCGCGGCTTCGGCGGTCCCACGGTGACCTTCTCGTTCGGCGGCCACACGTTCCTGACTGACCCGACGTTCGACCCGCCCGGCAGCTACCCGCTCGGCGACCGCGCGCTCACCAAGACCGCGGCCGCTTCCGGTACGGCTTCGGACGCCGGCCCGGTCGACGTCGTCCTGCTGTCGCACGATGAGCATCCCGACAACCTCGACCACGCCGGCCGCGAGTTCACCAGAACAGTGCCGCTGGTGCTGACCACGACGGCCGGAGCCGCCCGCCTCGGCCCACCCGCCCGCGGCCTCGCCGCCTGGGAGACCGTCACCCTGCCCGGCGGCGAGACGACCGTCACCGTCACCGGTGCGCCCGCACAACACGGCCCCGACGGCACCGAGCACCTGACCGGCCCGGTGATCGGTTTCATTCTCGAAGGCAAAGACCTTCCCACCGTGTACGTCAGTGGGGACAACGCCTCGCTCGCCGCCGTCCGCGAGATCGCCGCCCGCTTCCCCGCGATCGACGTGGCCATCCTCTTCGGCGGCGCCGCCCGCACCCCCTTGGTCGGCGACGTGGACCTCACCCTGTCCGCCGGCGACATGGTCGAAGCCACCCGCATCCTCGACCGCACCACGGTGGTGCCGGCCCATGTGGACAGTTGGGCCCACTTCACCGAGGGTATGCCCGAAGTCCGAGCCGCCTTCGCCGCCGCAGGCCTCACCGACCGCTTGTGGGAGCCGGCACGAGCAGCGCTGTGAGCCGGAGGTCGCGTCCTGACTGTGCACCGCCTGGCCGTCGGGCTATGAGCCAAACCCTGTCGCGGCCTGATCGACCGAGGTGATCGACCGGGTCGGCACCACAGGTGCGTCGACCGGCAACCATTCGAGACCCTTGCGTGATCTTGCCGGCACGGTGGACTGGTCACCCCCGAGGTGATCGACCTCGAGAGCCGACGCCGGAAGCGCGGTAAATCGGTCGCGGCGGGGAACCGGTGGACGGCACCATGACCGGGTGACCAAGCCGAAGCCGTATTCCGCTGTCTCTGTCGCTGTGGCCGATCGGGCCCCGCGACAGCAGCGGACCGGCCTGCGCGAAACGGCGGTCCGTCAGCAGCTGTCGTGAGCGCGGCGTTTCTGGCCGGCGTGGTCGCCGGCTACGGAGTAGCGCTGCCCATGGGCGCCATCGGGGTGCTCATCGCCGGCCTCAGCGCGCGAACGTCCCTCCGGGTCGGCGCCGCGGCCGGTTTGGGTGCGGCGACGGCCGACGGCATCTTCGCGGCGATCGCGGTGGCCGGGGGAGCAGCCGTGGCCGGCGTGATCGCCCCGATCGCGGGTCCCCTGCGCTGGGTCGCGGCCGTCGTGCTGCTGATCATTGCTGCCTTGACCGCGCGGGCCGCCTTCCGCCCACCGGGACCTGCCGCTGCCGGCCAACGCCCGGCAACGCCGTGGCGGGCCTATGCCGGCGTGCTCGGCCTGACCCTGCTCAACCCGGCCACCGTCATCTACTTCGCCGCCCTGGTCCTCGGCCGCGCCGGCGAGGGCGGCGGCGTCCTCTTCGTCGCCGGCGTCTTCCTGGCCTCGGCCACTTGGCAGTTGGCGATCGCCGGCGGCGGTTCCCTCATCGGCCACTGGCTGACCGGCCCGCGGGGCCGCACCCTCACCGCGCTGGTTTCCAGCCTCGTCATAGCCATCCTGGCCGTCGGCCTCCTGCTCCCGGCCTGACGGCCAGCCAGCGAGATCGGCTGACTCACTGACCTCCCATGGCGGGGTTGGGGTGGGCGTGGCTGGTTGGCCTGGCCGTGGTCGGGGTTGGGGTGGGCATGGCTGGTGGCCGTGGCCGTGGTCGTGGCCGTGGCCGTGGCCGTGGTCGGGGTTGCGCGTGGCTGGTTGGCCTGGCCGTGGTCGGGGTTGGGGTGGGCATGGCCGTGGCCGTGGCCGTGGCCGTGGTCGTGGCCGGGGTCGGGCGTAGCTGGTTGGCCTGGCCGTGGTCGGGGTTGGGGCGGGCGTGGCTGGTTGGCCTGGCCATGGTCGGGGTTTGGGTGGGCGTGGCTGGCCGCTCTGATCAAGGCCGGGCCGGGGCGGCGTGACTGGCTGGTTCTCACTACGGCTGGGTCGGGATCGGGTCGTCGGCGGGGCTGTTGGCGCCGGTGGCCAGGAGTGGGCTGGGCCTGGCTTGACTAGCTGGTCCGGTCGAGGTCGGGGGGTGGGGGCGTTCCAGGTCCTGATCGTCAGGGGTTGGACTGGCCGGTTGGGCGTCTTCTGGTGCGTGGTCTGCTGGCGACGCGCCGGGATGGTTGCGGCGGGCTCGTCAAGCGGGCGGCCAGACGGACGGGCGTAGAGGCGACGCGGCGGCGTGTCCGGGTGGGTGTCAGCGTGGGAGGCGGGCGACCGCGCCGGTTTCGAGGGCTGTCCACACGGCGCCGTCTGGGCCGAGGGTTATGCCGTGCGGTTCGGAGGACGGGGTCGGCAGGTCGTGCTCCTCGATCTTGCCGGTGGGGCTGATGTGGGCGACGCGGTTGGCCGCCCACTCGGTCAGCCAGCAGCCGCCGTCCGGGTCGGGGGTGATGGCGTGGGGGCGGGCGGCACGGTCGGGGAGGGGGAACTCGGTGACGGCGCCGTCGGGCGTTATGCGGCCCACCTGGCCGGCGCCGATCTCGACGAACCAGGCGGCGCCGTCGGGGCCCAGCGTGATGCCGACCGGGGCCGCGCCCTCGGTGGGCAAGGCGTGCAGTGTCACCTGGCCGTCCAGGGTGATGCGGCCGATCGCGTGGGCCTGGTTGAGGGTGAACCACATCGCGTCGTCGGCTCCGGGCGTGATCATCGAGGGGAAGCCGCCGGTCACCGGGAGCGGGAACTCGGTGACCTTGCCGTCGGGTGTGACGCGGCCGATGGCGTCGCCGTTCATCTCGGTGAACCAGAGGGCGCCGTCGGGGCCGGGCGCGATGCCGAAGGGAGCGCCCCGCACGGTGAAGTGACTCAGCTCGCCGTGCGTGGTGATGCGCCCGATGCGGTCGTCGCGGTTACGGGTGAACCAGAGTGCGTCGTCGCTGCCCACGGTGATGATCGACGGTCCGGCGGCGGGGGAGTCGAGCGCGTGCTCCTCGACGGTGCCGTCGGCCGCGAGCCGGGCGATCCGGCCACCGTGGACCAGGGTGATCCACAGGGCGCCGTCCGGACCGGTGACGATCCCGTAGGGCCCGGCTGCGGCATCGGTGACTCTGATCTCCTGCACACTGCCTCCTTCGTGAGAAGCCGGCCGAAGGCACGACCCGGCTCGGAGTTGATGGTTGCCGGTGGAACGGCTGGAGGGCACTCCTCAGAGATGTTTCATCGCCTCCCGGACGGACAGGCCGGACAGCGCCGACCGGTGGGTCTCGACGAAAGCTCGGACGGCATCGGGATCGGTGCGGGCGTAATGCCGCAGGGCCCAGCCGATCGCCTTGCGGACGAAGAAGTCACGATGACCGGCCTGCGCCTCGCAATAGCCGAACAGGCGGTCGGTGTCCGTCGCGGTGCCGTAGTGGAGCTGATGCAGGATCGCGGTGCGCACCAGCCACAGGTTGTCGTCGCGCGACCACTCGTCCATCACGGCGACCACCGGCGGATGGCGGGTGACGAGCCCGCCGGTGAACCGGGTCGCCAGTGGATCGATTGTGTCCCACCAGGATTTCGTGGTGATCAGCTCGCGCAGCGTGGGCACGAAGCCGGGGCCGGGCACGGCCACGTGGCGGACGAGATAGGAACAGGCCACGTATTGGTACTCCCGCGGCGGACGGGACCACAGCTCCCGGACGATCGCCCGCAGGTCGGTCTCCGATGGCGGCGGCAGCCCGGCCAGGGCCGCGCGTTCCAGTTTTCGCAACGCGGGCGCGGGCAGACCGAGGAACGAGAACTGATCTTTCATGTACGCCGCCTGGCCCTGCGCCCGCACCGGGTCGGCCGCGGGGAGCAGCCGCTCGTCGAGCCGGTCCAGCAGGGTTGCCGTCAGGTCGGTCATGGCGGCGATCCTGCCACCGTAGTCTGACAAGAATGGGCGAACGAGCGGCCGCGGGCGGCGGGAAATGGGTGGATGTCGCGCCGGAGCGACTGGGGCGGTGGCTCGAGAATTTCGCGCGCCGACATGGCCCGTACCGGGAAGAGGGGTTGACCTTGATCGCCGAGGACGGTGCCTCGGCGGCCTGGCAGACGCCGCCCGGCGCCGGTGACGTCGCGACCCTGGCCGAGCTGATCGAGACCGCTCAACGGCCCCGCAAGCTCGGTTTGCTGCTGGCCCGCAAGGGTGCGGTCGCGGCCGGCGTCGCCGACGGCACCAAGTTGATCACGTCCAAGGTGGATACGCATTACGTGCAGGGGCGCACCGCGGCCGGTGGCTGGTCGCAGCAACGGTTCGCGCGCCGCCGCGACAATCAGGCCAAAGCGGCCGCGGCCGACGGCGCCGGCATCGTGGGGCGCATCCTGCTTCCTTCCGTACGGGACCTCGCCGCGCTCGTGACCGGCGGAGATCACACCGCGGTGGAGGCCATCCTGTCCGCGCCGCAGCTCGCCCCGCTGGCCGCCGTCCGGGCCGAGCGGTTCCTGGACGTGCCCGAGCCCCGGCACGCGGTGCTGGTGTCCGCGATCGCCGGCGCCCGGGCCGTGTCCGTGCTGGTGCGGGAACCTCAGAAGGACGTGTCGCAGCTCTCGGGGTTGCCCGAGTCGTAGCCCTTCTGGAAGTTCTGCTGCCGCTGGGCCGCGGTGCCGTGGGTGAACTCCTCCGGGTTGACCGGGTTGCCACTGCGCTTCTGGAGCACGTCGTCACCGATCTGGCCGGCCGTCTGGATGCCTTCCTGGATGTCCTGCTGGGTCAGGCTCGTGAAGAGCTTCTGACCCTTCTTGTCGGTCGTCTCGGTGGCCGCCTTGGACCACACCCCGGCGTAGCAGTCGGCCTGCAGCTCCAGCTTCACCGACAGCGCGTTCTGCTGGCTGTCGCTGGCCCCCTGCTGGGCCTGGCGCATCTTGGCCTCCTGGCCGGTGATGTCCTGGATGTGGTGGCCGTACTCGTGGGCCAGGACGTACGGCTGGGCGAACTCACCCGGCGCGCCGAGCTGCTGGGACAGCACGTCGTAGAACGTGAGGTCGATGTAAACCTTGTTGTCGCCGGGGCAGTAGAACGGCCCGACGCCGGAGTCGGCCGCACCGCAGGCCGTGTTCACCCGCTGCGAGAAGATCACCGTCGTGGCCGGCTCGTACTGCTTGTTGAAGTACTGCGGGGTGGCCTTGTTCCAGTACGCCTGGATGGAGTTGATGTAGAGCACGTTGCGGCACTCGAGCTGCTGCGTCGCGTTGTCCTGCTCACAGGTTTGAGTGATGTTGGTGTTGTCACCCGTCTCACTGCCGCCGCCGAGCTGGTTGATGCCGAAGTAGCCTCCGACCACCGCGACGACGAGCGTGATGATGACGCCGACCAGGCCGCCACCACCGATCGGCAGCCCACCGAGGCCGCCGCCACCACCACCGGAACCACGTCGGTCCTCGACCTGACTGGTATCGATATCGGCGTTCTCGTTGAGTTCCATCTCATCCTCACAGGGCGGGGCGGCGGGGGCGTCCGTTGCGTACCCGATGATCTTGCTCGGTAATCGAGTGGGAGGTACCCGCGGGCGCCCGGTACTATTACCCCGTGCTGCTCTGCGAAGGCTGACCTGCCCCGCGCCGACCGTTCGAACCGGCCGGCGCTTTCGTGTGCCCGGAGTCAGCCTTCTTCCTCGAGAGCGAGCCAGTCAATCATGATCACCGCCACCGGACTCGAACTGCGCGCCGGCGCCCGCATCCTGCTGTCCCCGGTCACCCTGCGGGTGCAGCCGGGCGACCGGATCGGCCTGGTCGGCCGTAACGGCGCGGGCAAGACCACCACGCTCAAGGTCCTGGCCGGCGAGGGCCAGCCCTACACCGGCACCGTCGAGCGCACCAGCGAGGTCGGCTACCTGCCACAGGACCCGCGCACCGGCGACCTGAACGTGACCGGCCGCGACCGGGTGCTCAGCGCCCGCGGCCTCGACGCGATCATCTCCGAGATGCAGAAACTCGAGATCGAGCTCGAGGAGAGCGCCGAGGACAAGCTCATCCGGCGCTACGGCGCCCTGGAGGACCAGTTCTCCGCGCTGGGCGGTTACGCCGCCGAGGCCGAGGCCGCCCGCATCTGCTCCAACCTGGGCCTGCCCGACCGGGCGCTGGCCCAGACCATCGGCACCCTCTCCGGTGGCCAGCGCCGTCGCATCGAGCTCGCCCGCATCCTGTTCGCCAACTCGGGGCAGAACGGCAAGGGCATCCTGCTCCTGGACGAGCCGACCAACCACCTGGACCAGGACTCGATCGCCTGGCTGCGCGGATACATGGCGCAGCACAAGGGCGGCCTCGTGGTGATCAGCCACGACGTCGAGCTGCTGGAGGCCGCGGTCAACAAGGTCTGGTATCTGGACGCCAACCGCTCGGTCGTCGACATCTACAACCTGGGCTGGAAGAAATACCTCGAGTCGCGCGAGACCGACGAGCGCCGGCGCCGCCGCGAGCGGGCCAACGCCGAGAAGAAGGCCGGCGCCCTGATGGCTCAGGCCGACAAGATGCGGGCCAAGGCCACCAAGACGATCGCCGCGCAGAACATGGCCCGCCGCGCCGAGCGGATGCTCGGCGACCTGGAAGAGGTGCGCACCTCCGACAAGGTGGCCAAGGTGCGGTTCCCGAACCCGGTTCCGTGCGGCAAGACGCCGCTGACGGCGTCCGGCCTGTCGAAGTCGTACGGGTCTCTGGAGATCTTCACCGACGTCAACGTGGCGGTCGACCGCGGCTCGCGGGTGGCCATCCTCGGCCTCAACGGCGCCGGCAAGACCACGCTGCTGCGCATGCTCGGCGGCCTGCTCAAGCCCGACACCGGCGAGGTGCGGCCCGGCCACGGCCTACGGCTCGGCTATTACGCCCAGGAGCACGAGACGCTCGACGTCGACCGCACGATCCTGGAGCACATGCGCAGCGCGGGTGGCGAGCAGACCGACACCGAGCTGCGCAAGATCCTCGGTGCGTTCCTCTTCTCGGGTGACGACGTCGACAAGCCGGCCGGGGTGCTCTCCGGCGGTGAGAAGACCCGTCTGGCCCTGGCCACGCTGGTCTGCTCGGGGGCGAACGTGCTGCTGCTCGACGAGCCCACCAACAACCTGGACCCGGTCAGCCGCGAGCAGGTGCTCGACGCCATCGCCAACTATCCCGGCGCGATCGTGCTGGTCACTCACGATGCCGGCGCCGTCCAGGCCCTCAAGCCGGACCGGGCCATCCTGCTGCCCGACGGCGACGAGGACGCGTGGAGCGACGACCTCCTGGAGCTCGTCGAACTGGCCTGATCGGCGGATCATCGGCATCGTCTCTTGTCAACCAGTGCCCACACAGACAGTGCGACGTTCGGGCGTTTACGGTCAGGTCGGGCATCGATCCGGGCAACACCAAGATGGCACGACCGGCCCGGCAGCGGTCGGTAGGCGCCGCATCGACGCTCAGTCATGTCTGCCGGGTGACGGTCCTCGATCAGGAGTTTCCGCAGGTGATCGATGGTCTTGGGAGAAAGGCCGTCCCGGGCCTCCGTCGCGGTGAAAGCTTTCATGCGAAACGACTGTTAACTGTCTGACATTGATGGCCGCCGTCATCGTCAAGTTCCTGACAGTGATAAATGGGCACGTTGGCTAGGCCTGGATACCTAGCGCATGATCGTTGGAGGCGGTCTAATAGGTGAGACCGTATGAACCGCACAGTCTGGGACGTGAGGATTCAAGATGCCAGCCACGGGCACTGCCACCAGCACTGAGAAGGGTCGCCGAATCGTCGGCAGCGAGCGCCAGTCATTGGCGAAGGATCTGGTGAAGCGATACACGTCGGGGGAGAGTATTCGTGCCCTCGCCGCTTCGACCGGCCGCTCCTACGGATTTGTGCACCGCGTCCTCACCGAGTCGGGCGTGCAGCTCCGCCAGCGCGGTGGCGCCCGTCGGCGCAAGAAGGCGTGACGACCGGCGACGCCGCACCCGGCCTCCCCGCCGACGAGTCGGGCGTTCGCTTCGACCTGGACGGGCCGGTGGCAACGGTGACGTTGTCCCGGCCCGAGGTGCTCAATGCGCAGACGCCCGCGATGTGGGCCGAGCTCGCGAACATTTCGCGGAAATTATCGGGTGACGTACGAGTCGTCATTGTCCGGGGCGCCGGACGCGCTTTTTCCGCCGGCCTGGATCTGTCGGTCGCGCGGGGTGAAGGCGATTCTTCACTGGCGAAGCTTTCACAGTTGTCACCCGAGGAGTGCGCGGATCGGATTGCCGGCTTCCAGTCGGCGTTCACCTGGCTGCGTAACCCCTCCATCGTGACGATCGCGGCGGTGCACGGGCATGCGATCGGTGCCGGTTTTCAACTGGCGCTCAACTGCGACATGCGAGTGCTGGCCGACAACGCCCGATTCTCGATGGCCGAGGTGACCCTCGGTCTCGTGCCCGATCTGGGCGGCACCAAGCGGCTCACCGAGCTGGTCGGGCCCTCGCGCGCACTCGAGATCTGTTTGACCGGGCGCCGCATCGAGGCCGGCGAGGCACTCGCCCTCGGGCTCGCCACCGCCGTCGTGCCGGGCGACGACCTCGAGGCCGCCGTCGCCGACCTCACCGCCGCGGTGCTCGCGGCCGACCGGGGTGCCGTCGCCGAGATCAAGGCGCTGCTCGCCGGGGCGACCCAGCGGACGTACGCCGACCAGGATCGAGCCGAGCGCGAGGCGCAGACCCGCCGCCTGCACGATCTGGCGGAATAGGCTCCTCGCCACCCGGAGTTGTCATACCCGGCGGGCAGACTCCCCTCTGCCCGCTTCAATGACCCCCGGGAGGTGCCGAGATGAGCATGTCCAGCTGGAACATGCTGCGCTCGATCCAGAATTCGGACCGGGTGGCCGAACACAGCCTGCGCCGCGGCACGACCCGGCGGATCCTGCGTTACGCCCGGCCCTATCGCCGGGACATCCTGGTCTTCCTGATCACCGTGGTGATCGCGGCCGGCATCGGCGTCGCGACACCCCTGCTCGCCGGCCACGTGGTCAACGCGATCACCGGGGCCGGCCCCGACGCGGCGTCCACGGTCATCCGGCTCGCTGTGATGATCGCGGTCCTCGCGGTCGCCGACGCTTTCCTGTCGCTCGCCCAGAGGTGGTATTCGGCCCGCATCGGCGAGGGCATCATCCTCGACCTGCGCACCAAGGTCTACGACCACGTGCAGCGCATGCCGTTGCAGTTCTTCACCCGCACCCAGACCGGCGCCCTGGTCAGCCGGCTCAACAACGACGTCACCGGTGCCCAGCGCGCCTTCACCTCCACGCTGTCCGGTGTGGTCAGCAATGTCATCCAGCTCGTGCTCACGGCCGCCGTCATGTTCAGCCTGTCGTGGCAGATCACCACGCTGTCGTTGATGCTCCTGCCGCTGTTCATCATCCCGGCGCGCCGGGTCGGCAAGCACCTGGCCGAGATCACCCGCGAGTCCTACAACCTCGACGCCAAGATGAACGCGACGATGACCGAGCGGTTCAACGTCGCCGGCGCGATGCTGGTCAAGCTGTTCGGCCGGCCCGGGGCCGAGGCCGACCGCTTCGGTGAGCGGGCCGCCCGGGTCCGTGACATCGGCATCCAGCAGGCCATGTTCTCGCGCACGTTCTTCGTCGCCATGCTGCTGGTCGCCTCGCTGGCCCAGGCCCTGACCTACGGGCTCGGCGGCTGGCTCGCGGTCACCGGCAGCGTCACCGCCGGCACCGTGGTCACCCTCGCGCTGCTGCTGACCCGGCTCTACGGGCCGCTCACGGCGCTCAGCAACGTGCGGGTCGACGTGATGAGCGCGCTCGTGTCGTTCGACCGGGTCTTCGAGGTGCTCGACCTCAAGCCGGGCATCGAGGAGCGCCCCGACGCGGTCGAGCTGCCTCCCGGTGCGGGCCGGGTCGAGTTCCGCGACGTGCACTTCCGTTACCCGAGCGCGAGCGAGGTCTCGCTGGCCACGCTGGAGGATGTCGCGACCCTCGACCGGACGGAGAACGCTCCCGTCCTGCGCGGGGTCGACTTCACCGTCGAGCCCGGTCAGATGGTCGCGCTGGTCGGCCCGTCCGGCGCCGGCAAGTCGACGACGTCGATGCTGCTCTCCCGGATCTACGACGTCACCTCGGGCTCCGTGCGGATCGACGGGGTCGACGTCCGCGACGCGACGCTCGACTCCTTGCGCGACACCATCGGCGTCGTCACCCAGGACGCGCATCTGTTCCACGAGACGATCGCGGAGAATCTGCGCTATGCGCGCCCCGAGGCGACCGACGACGAGATCTGGGCGGCGCTGCGCGGTGCCCAGGTCGCCGAGCTGGTCGCGGCTCTGCCCGACGGGCTCGACACGGTGGTCGGTGAGCGTGGCTACCGCTTCTCGGGCGGCGAGAAACAGCGCCTGGCGATCGCCCGGCTGCTGCTCAAACGCCCGTCGATCGTCGTGCTCGACGAGGCCACGGCCCACCTCGACAGCGAGTCCGAGGCCGCGGTGCAGCGGGCCCTGGCCACGGCGCTCGAGGGCCGCACGGCGCTGGTGATCGCCCACCGGCTCTCCACGGTCCGCGACGCCGATCAGATCCTGGTGCTCGACGAGGGCCGCGTCGTGGAGCGCGGCCGTCACGAGGAGCTCGTGACGGCGGGCGGGCTCTACGCCGAGCTCTACCGCACGCAGTTCGCGACCGCGTCGCCCGCGGCCGCGTTCACCGAGAACGTCGAGATCGTCACGGTCCCGGCCGGTCAGATCGAACCCTGACCGCCGGGCCGCCCGGTTCGGCCGCCCGGCTCGGCCGCCCGGCTCGGCCGCCCGGCTCGGCCGCCCGGCCCGATCGCCCGGCTCGGTCGGTCCGGCCGGATCGATCGCCCGGCCTGGTATTCAGGCCGGGGTGCGGCCGCTGACGGCGAGCAGGCGCTCGAAGTCTCCGGCGTCGGCCGGGGCTTTCGCCTCGTCGAGGAAGGCGCCCATCTGGCGGCCGGTCGGGGCCATCTGCTCGATGAACGGCAGCAGCGCCTCCACGGCGGCGTCGTCCGGGCGGTAGGGCTGACCGGTCGCCGTGGCCAGGTCCCAGCCGTGCACGGTGAGGTCGGCCAGGGCCAGGTTGCCGACCATCGGCTGGGGGAGACCCAGGCCGGGCGAGACACCGTCGAGGGCGGCCGGGTCGGACCAGGCGGCGATCAGGCGCTCGGTTTCGGCGGCGAAGCGGTCACGCCAGCCGCCGGTGAGGTAGTCGGGCACGTTCGACATGTCGACTGCCTCCTTGCGCGCGGCGCCCTGCATGGTGACGACCACGTGGAAGAGGTGGTTGAGCAGGTCTCGTACCTGCCATCGGGCGCACGGTGTCGGGTTGCCGAGCTGGTCGTCACCGACGCCCCGGACGATGGGGACGGTTCGCTCGGCCGCCGCGGCCATCAACGTGCTGGTCTCAGTAGTCATGACTTCGACCGTAACGAAGACGGTGCCGCTTCAACCGCCCGCTGCCTCGCGGAGCTGGGCGTAGGCGGCGGCCAGAGTGTCCACGGTGTAGTGCGCGTTGAGCCCGCTCGGGTTGGGCAGGACCCAGACCGGGACGCCGCCGATCTGCTCGGGTTGCAACCCCATCGCGGCCTTGGGGTGGGCGAAGGCGGCGCGGTAGGCCGTGACGCCGAGGACGGCCAGGTAGCGGGGCTGCCACCGGCCGGCCAGCGCGGCCAGGATCTCACCGCCCGCGACCAGCTCCGCGGGGGACAGCTCGTCGGCCCGGGCCGTGGCGCGGGACACCACATTGGTGATACCCAGGCCGAGTGCGGGCAGTTCGAACTGCTCGGACGGGTGAAGCTGCCGATCGGTGAAGCCCGAGCGGTGCAGGGCCGGCCAGAAGCGGTTGCCGGGGCGGGCGAAGTGGTGGCCGGTGGCAGCCGAGTACAGGCTCGGGTTGATGCCGGAGAACAACACCCGGAGATCAGGGCCGATCAGATCGGGGATGGTGCGGCCGGCGGCCGCGGCCACCTCCGCGGGGGTGGGCGCAGGCACGGCTCGAGCGTAGCCACCCCGCGCGGGTGCGGCTCGTGCGGAGCGGGGGTGCGGCTCGTGCGGAGCGGGGGTGCGGCTCGTGCGGAGCGGGGGTGCGGCTCGTGCGGAGCGGGGGTGCGGCTCGTGCGGAGCGGGGGTGCGGCTCGTGCGGAGCGGGGGTGCGGGTGCGGCTGGTGCGGGGCGCGGGTGCGGGTGCGGCTCGTGCGGGTCGCGGGGTCAGAGGGTGTGGCGGCGGGTCAGAGGGTGTGCAGGATGCCGCCGTCGATGGCTACTGTGCTGCCGGTCATGTAGCTGGCCGCCGGGGAGAGCAGGAACGCCGCGACCCGGCCGAACTCGGCCGGCTCACCCAGGCGCCGCAGGGGGATGCTCGCCGCGGCCTCGGACGCGGCCGCCGAGGCGTCGCCGGAGGCGGCGAACAGCTCGGCGTTGCGGTCGGTCAGGAACCGGCCGGGCAGCAGGCTCAGGATGCGGATGCCGCGCGGGGCGAACTCGCCCGCCATGTCCTTCGCGGCCATGGCCAGACCGGGGCGCAACCCGTTGGAGAGGCCGAGACCGGCCAGCGGCGTCTTGACCGACGTCGACAGGACCAGCGCGATCGCCCCGCTCTCGGGCAGCGCCGAGGCGAAGACCCGGGCGGCCCGGACCGAGCCCAGGAAGACCGTCTCGAACGCGTCGCGCCAGTGCTCGTCGGTCATCGAGGCGGCACTGCCCGGCTTCGGGCCGCCCACCGAGATCAGGGCGCCGTCGAAGCGACCGAAGCGCTCGCTCGCCGTGTCGATCAGCGTGCGGGGTGCTCCCGGATCGGCCAGGTCGGCGATCACGCCCGCCGCGTTGTCGTCGCCGAGGGCTTCGACCGCCTCGGCGACCCGCTTCCCGTCGCGCGCGGAGATCACCACCTTGGCGCCGTCGGCGACCAGGGCCTCGGCGGTGGCGAAGCCGAGCCCGCGCGAGGCACCGGTGAGGACGTAGACGCGATCGGTCAGCCCGAGATCCATGCTGACGATCCTGCCACCGCGCGGGTCAGCCGTGCCGAGCGGCGTCAGCTGGCCGCAGGGACGGTCAGCTTTGCAGGGCGGCGGCCGTCGCGGCGTCCGCGGGCAGGAAGGACTCGATGGCCAGCTCGGCCAGGGTGACGTCCAGGGGTGTGCCGAGGACCGACGTGATGCTGAAGAACGCCAGGTCGTCGAAGCGCAACGGCACGACCAGCCCGTGCGGCGCCTCGCCCGGGCCGGATCCGCCGCCGGGGTAGGCCGTCAGCTCGGCGTGCAGCTCGCGCAGCACCGGGTCGTTGGTCGCGGCGGCCTGCCGGCTGAGGCGGTGCAGCACATGCGTACGCCACTCCGGAAGGTTGCCGATGCGGGGAGCCATCCCGTCCGGGTGCAGCGAGAGGCGCAGCACGTTGACCGGCGGTTCGAGCAGCCATGCCGCGCAGCCGTCGGTGAAACGGGCCACGGCGTCGTTGGCGTCGACCATCGTCCAGTGCCGGTCGATCAGCACGGCCGGGTAGGGCGCGTGCCCGGCGAGCACATCGCGCAGCGACGACAGCACGGCGGCGAGCGGCGGCCCGTGCAGAGCCGATTCGGCGTACGCCGGTGCGAAGCCCCCGGCCAGCAGCAGGTCGTTGCGGGACCGCAGGGGCACGCTCAGTTCCTCGGCCAGCCGCAGGATCATCTCGCGGGTCGGCCGGGAGCGCCCGGTCTCGAGGAACGACAGGTGCCGGGCCGACACCCCGGCCCGCGCCGACAGCTCCAGCTGGCTCAGCCGCCGGTCCGTCCGCCATTCCCGCAGAAGCACTCCCACCCCGCTCATGGCCGCAGCCTAGGCAGCTCGGGGGAGGCCGGGCCATTACCTCGCGGGTAATCGACCGTCGTCCGGCCGGCGGGTGAGGGTGGTCCACGTCAGCACGTCGACAACGGAAGGACCGGACGATGAGTGACTTCGATGCCGTGGTGGACCGCTATCTCGCCGTGTGGAACGAGCCGGACCCGGAAGCACGGCGCCAGGCCGTGCGGGACGCGTTCGCCGACGACGTGCGCTACGTCGATCCGATGGCCGCGGTGGAGGGCCACGATGAACTGAACGGCCTGATCGGAGCCATGCGGCAGCAGTTCCCCGGGCACACCCTCACGGTCGGCGGGCCGGTCGACGGCCACCACGAACAGGTGCGGTTCACCTGGAACCTGGCCGCCGGCGACAACGAGCCGCTGGTGGTCGGGTTCGACGTGGCCGAGCTGGACGCCGACGGCCGCATCCGCCGGGTTCTCGGCTTCATCGACAAGGCGCCGACGGCGGGTTGAGGGCATCGCGAAGGCGCCGGCGGCGGGCTGAAGGCGGCGGCGGCGGGCTAAGGGCGGCGAAGCAGCCACACCCGGCCGGCCACCTGCACGGCCACGGCGCCCGAGGCGGTTCCCAGAGTCGGCGTACGGCGGGAGCGGGGGCCCGAGGTGCCGTCGTAGCGCCAGGCGGCTTCGCGCTCGGCCAGCTCGACGGCGGCGACCGGGGCCAGGGCGCCGTGCCGGGATCTCTCGCGGGCCAGGTCCCAGCCGTCGCGCAGCGAGCCCCGGGTCGGGCGGGCCGCGGCCCAGGTGGCGAACTCGTGCTTCCACCGGTCGCCCAGGCTCGTGGCGAGCATCGGCCAGTGACGCGCCACCTCGCCCGCCCGTTTGCGCAGCAGCGCCACCCGGGCCGCCTCGAACCGGAAGGCGTCGAACCCTTCCGGTACGGGGCGACCGGCCGTGAGCGCCTCGACCAGGGCGGCCTGCCGGTCACCCAGACTCGGCGTGCTCATGTGACGGCGGGGTAACCGGAGGCCCGGGCGATGGCGTCGAGCTCGCCGGCCAGGGCGGCGGCCGGCGGATAGTCGCCGTCGCGCTCCAGCATCAGGGCCGGCGGGCGGTGACGCTCGCACAGGGCCGTGACCAGGTCGAGCACCGGCTGCGGGACCGCGTCGGTGTGGGTGTCGTGATAGAGGCCCTGGTGCTCGGCGCCGCCGGCCACGTGGACGTAGGCGACCCGGTCCAGCGGCAGGTGGTCGAGCAGGTCGGCCGGGTCGGTGCCGCGGTTGCGGGCGTTGGCATAGACGTTGGCCACGTCGAGCAGCAGCTGGGCTCCCGAGCGGTCGAGGATCTCGGTGAGGAACTGGGCCTCGGTCAGCTCGTCGTCGGGCCAGTCGAAGAGGGCCGCGATCGGCTCCAGCGCGATCGGCACCGGCACCGCCGCCTGCACCCGCCGGACGTTGGCCACGACCGCGTCGACCGCCTCGCGGGTGCGGGGGAGCGGCAGCAGGTGGCCCGCCTCGATGCCGCCCGCCCGCACGAACGCGATGTGCTCGCTGACCAGGGGTGCGTTCAGCCGCTCGGCGACCGCGGCGAGGTGCTCCACCCTCGCCTCCTCGACCGGCTCGGCGCCGCCCAGCGAGAGCCGGACGCCGTGCGGGATCACGGTGACACCCCGGTCGAGCAACACCTGCAGGCCGGTGGGCAGCTCGCCGTGGGCGTGCACCGACTCGGCCACCACCTCGGCGAAGCGCAGGCCGGGCAGTCCCTCGACGAAGCCGGCGATCTCGGGCCGCCACCCGATCCCGACGCCGTAGGTCTCAGCCACCGCAACCGCCGCCGCCACCGCAGGAGCTGCCGCTGCTGCACGAGGAACCGCTGCTGCACGAGGAGCTGCCGCTGTCGCCGCCGCCGCTGCTGCCGACACTCCCGCCGGTGGCCGCGATGCGCTGCACCTCGGCCTCGGCCGCGAACGCCGGGTCCATCGAATAGAGCGCGGCCCCGCCGAACAGCGCGACGCCCATCGCAGCACCGGTGGCGCCGTAGGTCGCGTAGGCCGGGGAGTTGGCCGGCGAGAGATATGTGTGCTGGGACCGCAGCTCCCGCATGCCCTTGTGCGCGGCGTCGGTCGCCCAGCGGCGGGTGCGCAGCATGGTCAACGTCAGGATGAACGCCGCGATGGTGGCGAGGATGATGAAGCCGACCGGCCGGTTGTTGCCCAGGCCGGCCAGGGTGCGGGCGATGCCGATCACGACGAGGGCGACACCGCCGAGCACCCAGAGCCGAGCCTCGCGCATCTTGCCCGCGCTGACCGCCAGGCCGTTGCGCTCGAGGGTGTCGCGCAGCTGCTCGACGGCCGAGGCGACCCACTGATCGCTGTGCAGGTCACGGGTGCGGACGCCGTTGCCCGCCGCGTTGTAGATCGCGCTGTCGAGCGGTGTCACGCCGGCCGGCAGCGGGCCGGTGCGGACGAGGGTGCGGCCGGGGCCGGTGCCCAGGGCGCCGGCCGCGCGCAGGCCGCCCATCGACGAGTAGATCGCCAGCCGGTCGCCGCCGTTGAGATAGGCCACCTGCTGCGGGCCCAGGTTGTCGACCCGGGACGAGCGGTTGCCGCGGAACAGGGCCTTGCGGTGGACGGCGGCGATGATCGCGATCGCGATCATGGCGCCGATGAAGTAGGTGAGGAAGGTCGGGCCGGAGATGCCCCAGGTGTCGTTCATGGACTGGGCCTTCCTGCTCGTCGCGGCGTGCTGAGCCTTATTGTGCAGACCCGCGCAAGCATTGTGATCAGGCCCTTCGGACGGCTTCCTCGACCAGATCGAGGACCCGGCTCAGCTCGCCGGGCGGGCGGCCGGTGGCCAGGTGCAGCACGAGCCCGTCGTAGGCCAGCTCGAGGAACTGGGTGAGCACCTCGACCGGGACGTCGTCGCGCAGCACCCCGGCCTCCCGCTGGCGCTGGAGGCGGTCGCGGGTGGCGTCGGCGATGGCCGCGGACCGCTCGGCCCAGCGCTTGGCGAACGCCGGATCGGTGCGCAGCCGCCGGGACACCTCGAGCTGGGTGCCGAGCCAGCCGGCCGTGTCGCCCTCGCTGCCCCCGGCCCGGGCGAGCAGGTCGCGCATCACCTGAACGAGGCCGTTGCGGGCCACGGTCTCGACCATCGCGGCCGCGTCGTCCTCGGCGACGGCCAGGAAGAGCGATTCCTTGTCACGAAAATGGTGGAAAATCGCACCGCGGGACAGCCCGGTTGCGTCCTCGAGCCGCCGGACTGTCGCACCCTCGTAGCCGAACCGCGCGAAACAGTCGCGCGCCGCGGCGAGGATCTCGGAGCGGCGGGCGTCCAGCTGGTCCTGACTTACTCGGGGCACGATCTGGATCGTGTCACGGGTCCCCTTTCGCAGGCAATCCGTACGTACGTCTTGGCAAGTGGGTCACAGCGCGCGGGCGGATGCTGCGAATCCGCCATCCCGCCCGGATTTGTTAACAGTCCTGGGCTGTTCGCTGCCCTACCCGCTCACGTAAAGTGCCCGGGTGCCTCTTGTCCTGATCGCCCTCGACGACACTCTGCTCGACCGCAGCGGTGCGTTCCGGCTGTGGGCAAAGGGATTCCTCGATGAGATCGGTGCCGCCCAGGACGATCTCGACTGGTTACTCTCGGTCGACGCCGACGGCCTGACCTCGCGCTGGGACCTGGCCGACCTGATCCGGGACCGCTATCGGCTTTCCATTCCGTCGATCGACCTGGTCGAGGAACTGCACGAGGGACCGCTGGCTTTCGAGAAGCTCGACCCGCTGGTCGGGTGCGCGCTGCAGATCGCGAGCGACGCCGGACTGGTCCCGGTCGTGGTCACCAACGGCCAGGCCGAGATCCAGGACAGCCGCATCCGGCGTACCGGGCTGGACCGTTATGTAGCCGACTGGGTGATCTCGGAGCGGGCCGGGGTGAGCAAACCCAACCCCCGCATCTTCGCGCTCGCCGCCCAGCGGGTGCGGATGCGGCTGGGCGGGGCCTGGGTGGTGGGGGACAGCCCCGAGGCCGACATCGGCGGTGCGGCGGCGATGGGTCTGCCCAGTGTGTGGCTGCATCGCGGCCGCGAGTGGGTCGACAACCGGTTCGCCCCGACCGAGGTCGTCGGCAACGTGATCCAGGGGATCTCGGCCATCATGGCCGCCGCCAACAAATAGGTTGCGCGGTCCGGACGGCGTCCGGGAAAGTAAGCGCGTCGCCCGCACCGGGCCCGAGAGAGAAGGGGGTGGAACACATGGCTGTCGTTGTGCTGCCTCGTGTCCAGATCCGCCTTCCTTTCTTCTCTCTCAAGGAGACCCTCCAGTGCGCGAGCACGACTCTTTCGGCCCGGCCACCATGCGCCGCGGCCGTCGCAAGTTCGACGACGACGATCTGACCTTCGAGAAGCGGAGCGGCCCCGGGCCGCAGCTTCAGGAGGATCCCGACCTGCCGGATTCCGGCGACCGCTGGTCCACGTGGGACGGCGCGTTGCACGGGCCCGTGCCCCGGCCCGAGTGGGTCCGCACGGAGCACGGCGCGGTCGACACCGAGCTCGGCATGCTCAAGACCGGCAAGGAAGCCGACGTCTTCCTCGTCCGGCGGGCGCTGCCCGGCACCGACCAGGTCAGCATGCTGGCCGCCAAGCGTTACCGCGACGGCGACCACCGGCTGTTCCACCGCGACGCCGGCTATCTCGAGGGCCGCCGGGTCCGCCGCTCCCGCGAGATGCGGGCCATGACCAACCGCACGTCGTTCGGCAAGGAGATGATCGCCGGGCAGTGGGCGGTGGCCGAGTTCGGCGCGCTCAGCCATCTGTGGCAGATCGGCCAGGAGAGCGGCCTGGTGCGGGTGCCCTACCCGGTGCAGCTGATCGGCACCGAGCTGATGATGGAGTTCATCGGCGACTGGGAGACCGGCGAGGCGGCGCCCCGGCTCGCGCAGGTGCGGGCCGACCCCGACCAGCTCACCGACCTGTGGGGGCAGATGACCGACGCCCTGTCGGTGCTGGCCCGCGCGCAGGTGGCGCACGGTGACCTTTCGCCCTACAACACCATGGTGCACGAAGGGCGGCTGGTGCTCATCGACCTGCCGCAGATCGTGGACGTGGTCGCCAACCCGCAGGGCGGCGACTTCATCGCGCGCGACGTGCGCAACGTGGCCGCCTGGTTCACCCAGCGCGGGCTGACCGTCCAGGCCGACGAGCTGCTGGACCGGCTGCTCTACGAGGCCGGCCTCAAATGAGAACCACGGGCTTCCGGCCGCGGCCGCCGAAATGCCGGCGGCCGCGGCCGGGGCCGCGTCACTGCAGGTAGCCCTCGACCTCGCCGACGCTGTGCGCCTGCTCGGCGTTCGGGTCGTTGCCCACCTCGCGGGCGGCCCGGCGCCGGCGCAGCAGGTCCCAGCACTGGTCCAGGGCCTCCTCCAGATCCTTCAGCCGGGCGTGCTCCTCGCTCGACGAGATCTCGCCCTTGGCCAGCTGCCCGCGCAGCGTGTGCTCCTCATCGACCAAGCCGTGGATCCGGCTCAGAACAGTCTTGTCATCCATGCGGGGAAGCCTATGCGCACTTGCCCAAGCCCGTTACGTCACCGTGGTCACCAAGGCGTGTTCGAGGACACGCCTTAGACATCCCGGCGCTGGAAGGCCAGCCCGGCCAGGGCCAGGACGAGAAGGACCCAGACGGCTGCCCAGAGCAGGTAGGCGCCCGTCAAGGGGGCCGCGCTGAGGAACGGGTGCCCCTCGAACGCCTCGCTGAACTGCGTCACCAGCGACGGGTCCTGGAACGAGCGCATCGCTCCCCGCCACAGGCCGTCGGTGGGCAGCAGCATCTGCGAGACGGTGCCGATGCGCTCGACGCTCTCGTTGCCCAGCGCCTGGCCGAGACCGCCGACCACGCCCGCGATCCAGGTGGCGCCGAACAGGCCGACCGCCACCACGCCCGAGGCCATCGGGGAGATGACCGTGGACAGCAGCAGACCGAGCGTCAGCAGCGTGACCGTCTGGGCGGCCAGCAGCGCCAGACCGGTCACCGGGGCAGGTGGCCAGTAGCCGGTGGTGACCTTCACGATCACGAGCTGAGCGGCACCGGCCACGGCCACGAATCCGGCGCCGAAGGCGACCAGGCCGAGCCACTTGCCGAGCAGGACCCAGGCCCGGCGGACCGGGCGGGCCAGCACGGCGAGCGCGATGCCCGACTCCGACTCACCGGCCACGGTCGGGCCGGCCAGGAACGCGGTGCCGAGCGCGGCGATCAGGCTCAGGCCGAACATCACCAGGTTGAGCACCAGGGCGGCCGCGAACTTCGACTCGCCGCTCGTGAGGCCGCCGAACTCGGCGTCGATGCGGGAGAAGCCCCAGGCGCTCAACGACAGCAGCAGGACGGTCAGCACGGCCAGCGAGCGCAGCACCCGCCGGCGGGCCGCTTCCCGCAGCGTGAGCCCGGCGACCGTGAGCACGACTCTCATGAGGCCTCCCCTCCGCGGATGATGTCCAGCAGCCGTTCCTCCAGCGTGATCCGGCCCGGTTCGACCGCGTGCACCCGGACGCCGAGCTTGACCAGCTCGGCCACGAGGTCGGGAACCTCGTCCAAGTCCGTGATCGGCACGACGAAGGTGTCACCCTCCCGGGTGGCCTTCGCCAGCAGCGCCTCGGCCGCCGCGGTGATCCCGTCGAGCCGCAACCGCAGCTCGCGCTGACCGAGGAGCTCGGCCAGCGTCCCCGAGGCGGCGACCCGGCCGTGGTCGAGGATGACGACCCGGTCGCAGACCCGTTCCACCTCGCCGATCAGGTGCGAGTTGAGCAGCACGGCGACCTGCCGCTCGCGCAGTGAGAGGAGCAGATCCCGGACGTCGGCCCGGCCGATCGGGTCGAGCGCGCTGGTCGGCTCGTCGAGGACGACCAGCTCGGGCCGTGCGACCAGCGCGACGGCCAGCCCCAGGCGTTGCTGCATGCCCTTGGAAAAACCGCCCACCCGGTCGCCGGCGCGATCGGCCAGCCCGACCAGCCCCAGACACTCCTGCTGTTCGGCGGCCGGCACGCTGACCCCGGCCAGCCGGGTGTGCAGCCGCAGCACCTCGGCCGCGGTCAGCCAGGGCTGGTAGCGGAACAGCTCGGGCAGATAGCCGACCGCCGTCCGGGAGCGCGGGTCGGTGCCGTGCCGCCCGAGCAGCATGACCTCGCCCGCGTCGGGCCGGACCAGACCGAGCAGCATCTTGATGACCGTGGTCTTGCCCGCGCCGTTGGGGCCGAGCAGGCCGACCACCTCGCCGCGGCCCACGGTGAACGACACGTCGTCGACGGCCTGCCTGCGGCGGTAGCGTTTGCGCAGCCCGGAGGTCCACACCGCGGGTGAGGTCACCGCAGCCCCCGCGCCACCGACAGCACCTCATCGGCACTCAGTGACCCGGCCACCGCGGTGACCACGCCGTCGCGTACCCAGAGCACGGCGCTCAGTGCCCCGTCGCTCGAGGTCAGCAGGGTCGCCGGGGCGCCGCCGACCTCGGTCGGCCGGCTGGTCATCTCCTCGGGCATCACGTGCAGCGGCAGCGTCGTCCCGTCGGCCGTGAAGCTCCGCAACTGGCCGGCGACGTCGGCGGGCAGGCCGGAGAGCGACAGCAGATAGTCGCGGGCCGTCGTGAAGGGAACCCCCGTCGAGTACGCCGTGGGGGCGACGGCCCGGGCCACGATCAGCGAGGGCACGCCCTGGTTGCTCGACCACACCGCGGCGGCGCCAGGCCCGGCGGTCAGCCGGAAGCTGCTGCCGTCGAGGCCGGCGGGCATGGGTGGCGCGGCCCGGCCCGTGCCCCGGGCGAACGCGGCCACCTTCGCGGCCCGGAAGGTGAACTGGGCGCTGATCCGCTTGCCCGCTTGATATTGCGCCTCACCGGTGACCCCGCGCGGCAGCTCGGCGACCCCCGGCACGTCGAGTCCGCTCTCCTTCTCGGCGGCGGCCAGGCCGGCGACCGCGTGGATCTCGGGCCGCGACGTGATCTCGACATCCCCCCACGAGGAGAGGTCGGGCAGCCTCATCAGGTCGGCCTGGTGCACGGTGACCGGGGCGATCCGCTCGGTGCGGAAGATGGGGAACCAGTCGGCTGCCGCCGCGGCGCCCGCCCCCGCGAGCAGCACAGCAACGGCCGCGCCGGCGATGATCGGGCTGCGCAGACGGGCTCGTACCCGGTGCGCCTTCCGGTTCGGCTCGGTGACCCGCAGGCGGTTCCACGCGGCGTCGATGTCGGGGTCGGCCGGCGCGGACAGGGTCAGGGCGGCGAAGGCGGCGTCGCGGCGGGCGTCGACCAGACCTTCCCCGCAGGTGGGGCAACTCTCGATGTGCTCACGGTCGGCGTCGGTGACCCCGGCCGGGTCGTCCACCAGCCGGCGCAGCACGCCGTCGTTCGGGTGGCGTCTCATGCGTTCAACTCCTTGCGCAGGGCGGACTCGGCGCGTCGCACGGTGGTGCCGACGCTGCCGGGGGAGAGGTCGAGGGCGGCAGCCACCTCGGCGTAGCTGAGGCCGCTGTGCCGCAGGACGAGGGCGATGGCTTGTTTGCGGGGAAGCCGGGCGAGGGCCGCTCGCACCCGCCGGCGCTCCTCCGAAGCCACCACCGCGTCGGCGACGTCGGGCACGGCCGTGGCCTCGGGCCGGGCGGCCTGCTCGCGGCCGGTGCGGCGTTTTCCCGTACGGAGGTGATTGAGCGCGGTGTGGGCGGCCGCGACCGAGAGCCAGGGCAGCGCCTCACCGGCCGGGACATCGGAGCGCCCGAAGGTCAGGAACACCTCCTGCGCGACGTCCTCCGCCTCGTCGCGCGAGCCCAGCACGCGGGCCGCCACGGCCACCACGCGCGGGTAGGAGGTCCGGAAGACCTGCTCCAGATCGGGCCGGACGGCCCTCGGAGATCTCGTGAGCGCCACGCCGTCCTTCCTGCCGTGGGCCAGTGCTGAGTCCATGCCAGGTAAGCACCGCCGGGGCGGCTCATGTGACACGGTCACCGGCTTGCGGCAGGCGGGCGCCTCAGAGAAGGACGTTGAGCACCAGGGTCAGCACGATCGAGGCGACCACCGACAGCAGGATCATGCCGAGGCAGCCGAGCGGGCCGCCCAGAACTCGCACTTCCATGTTTCCGATACGCATGGCGCGGGGCTTACCCGAAGCTGTCCCCGGCAATCCGGGCGGCCGTGGATGACACCGAGGCCAGCGAAGGGCGAGCGGGCAGCAGGAGCGTGGTCACGCCGAGGGACTCGTTCATGGCGGCCAGCTCCTGCTCGTGGCGCACGTCGCGGGCGTTGCGGACCCCGCGGACGATCACCGGGGCGTCGTGCCGGTGGCAGTAGTCGGCGGTCAGGCCGCGCCACGCCGCCACGGAGACGTTGTGCCAGCTGGACGGCAGTGTGGCCCGGACGGCGGCGGCCCGGATCAGACCGGCCCGGGTGGGTCGCTTGTCGGCGTTGACGGCCACGAGCACCACCAGCTCGTCGAAGAGGTGGCGGGCGCGATCGACGACATCCAGGTGACCCGGCGTGATCGGGTCGAACGTGCCGGGGAAGACCGCGCGGGGCATGGCCCGAGCGTAGGCCGTCGTCGCGGCGTACGGGAACCTCGGGAAAGCGCGACGCCCCGCCTCCCGCAAGCGGGGGACGGGGCGTGCGGAACGCTCAGCTCAGCTCTCGAGCATCTTGCGCAGGACGTACTGCAGGATGCCGCCGTGGCGGTAGTAATCCGCCTCGCCGGGGGTGTCGATGCGCACGTCGGCGTCGAACTCGACGCCCGTGTCGGTGCGGACCTTGACCGTCCGCGGGGTGTCGCCGTCGTTGAGAGCGGTCACGCCGGTGATCGTGAACGTCTCGGTGCCGGTGAGCCCGAGCGACTCGGCGTTGGTCTTGGGCGGGAACTGCAGGGGCAGCACGCCCATGCCGATCAGGTTGGAGCGGTGGATGCGCTCGTAGCTCTCGGCGATGACGGCCCGCACGCCCAGCAGCATCGTGCCCTTGGCCGCCCAGTCGCGCGACGAGCCCGAGCCGTACTCCTTGCCGGCCAGGATGACCAGCGGGATGCCGGCCTCCTGGTAGGCCGTGGAGGCGTCGTAGATGGTGGTCTGGTCACCGGTGAGGTGGTTGACCGTGAAGCCGCCCTCGACGCCCGGCACGAGCTGGTTGCGCAGCCGGATGTTGGCGAACGTGCCGCGGATCATGACCTCGTGGTTGCCGCGGCGCGAGCCGTAGCTGTTGAACTCGTGGCGCGGGACGCCGTGCTCGGCCAGGTATTTGCCGGCCGGGGAGTCGGCTTTGATCGAGCTGGCCGGGGAGATGTGGTCGGTGGTGACCGAGTCGCCCAGCTTGGCCAGCACGCGGGCGCCGCTGATGTCGTTGACCGGCGACGGCGAGGCGGACATGCCCTCGAAATACGGAGGCTTCCGGACGTAGGTCGACTCGTCGGCCCACTCGAACGTCTTGCCCTCGGGCGTGGGCAGCGACTGCCACTGCTCGTCACCGGCGAAGACGTCGGCGTAGGCGGTGCTGAAGCCCTCGGCCCCGATCGCCGAGGCGATGACGTCGTCGATCTCCTTGGCGCTGGGCCAGATGTCGGCGAGGTGGACCGGCCGGCCGTCGGAGCCGGTGCCGAGCGGCTCGGTGGTGATGTCGATGTCCATCGAGCCGGCCAGCGCGTACGCCACGACCAGGGGCGGGGACGCCAGGTAGTTCATCTTGACGTCGGGGTTGATCCGGCCCTCGAAGTTGCGGTTGCCGCTCAGGACGCTGACCGCGGTCAGGTCGGCCTCGTTGACCGCCGCCGAGACCTCCTCGGGCAGCGGGCCCGAGTTGCCGATGCAGGTGGTGCAGCCGTAGCCGACCAGGTTGAAGCCGAGCTTGTCGAGATACGGCGTCAGGCCGGAGCGGTCGTAGTAGTCGGAGACGACCTTGGAGCCGGGGGCCAGCGTGGTCTTGACCCACGGCTTGCGGGTCAGGCCGCGCTCGACGGCCTTCTTGGCCAGCAGCGCCGCGCCGATCATGACCTGCGGGTTCGACGTGTTGGTGCAGGACGTGATGGCGGCGATCACCACGGCGCCGTGGTCGAGCTCGTACTCGACGCCGTCCTCGCCGACCACGCGGGTCGGCTTCGAGGGGCGGCCGTCGGCGCCGTTGGCCGCGCTGAACACGTGCGGCTTGTCGGCCGCCGAGTCCTCGTGGTTGGCCGGCGGGTCGCTGGCCGGGAACGACTCCTCGCTCGCCTCGTCGGCCGGGCCCTGGTCGGAGACGTAGTTGCTGAGCGCGTCGCGGAACATCTGCTTGGCGTTGTTCAGCGGCACGCGGTCCTGCGGGCGCTTCGGGCCGGCCAGCGACGGCACGATGGTCGACAGGTCGAGCTCGAGGCGCTCCGAGTAGTCGGGCTCGGCGGCCGGGTCGAGCCAGAGGCCCTGCCGCTTCGCGTACGCCTCGACCAGCGCGACCTGCTCCTCGGAGCGGCCGGTCAGCTTGAGGTACTTGATCGTCTCGTCGTCGATCGGGAAGATCGCGACGGTCGATCCGTACTCGGGCGACATGTTGCCGATGGTGGCCCGGTTGGCCAGCGGCACCGCGCTCACGCCGGGGCCGTAGAACTCGACGAACTTGCTGACCACGCCGTGCTCGCGGAGCATCTCGGTGATCGTCAGCACGAGGTCGGTGGCGGTGGTGCCGGCCGGCATCTCGCCGGACAGCTTGAAGCCGACCACCCGGGGGATGAGCATGCTGACCGGCTGGCCCAGCATGGCCGCCTCGGCCTCGATGCCGCCGACGCCCCAGCCCAGCACGCCCAGGCCGTTGACCATCGTGGTGTGCGAGTCGGTGCCGACCACGGTGTCGGGGTAGGCCTGCCCGTTGCGCTCCATGATCGTGCGGGCCAGATACTCGATGTTGACCTGGTGCACGATGCCGGTGCCGGGCGGCACGACCTTGAACTCGTTGAACGCGGTCTGACCCCAGCGCAGGAACTGGTAGCGCTCGCGGTTGCGCTGGTACTCCAGCTCGACGTTGCGGGCGAAGGCGTCCTCGCGGCCGAACAGGTCGGCGATGACCGAGTGGTCGATGACCAGCTCGGCCGGGGCGAGGGGGTTGACCTTGGTCGGGTCGCCGCCCAGATCCTTCACGGCCTCGCGCATGGTGGCCAGGTCGACCACGCAGGGCACGCCGGTGAAGTCCTGCATGAGGACCCGGGCCGGGGTGAACTGGATCTCGACGCTCGGGTCGGCCGTCTGGTCCCACCCGCCGAGGGCCCGGATGTGGTCGGCCGTGATGTTGGCGCCGTCCTCCGTCCGCAGCAGGTTCTCCAGCAGGATCTTCAAGGAGTAGGGCAGCCGGTCGTGCCCCTCGACCTTGTCGATCGTGAAAATCTCGTAGCTCGCGTCACCGACGCGGAGCTCGCTCTTCGCACCAAAGGTGTCGAGGCTGGCCACCGTCATCTCCTTCACACCCAGCGACTGTCGTTCAAGTCTTTCGCACCGAAAGGGCGGCCTTCTGGTTAGGCATACCTAACTCTCGGTTCACGTTCGCTCGTAAACCGTACGTCCGTCTTGTAAGACTGCGCAAGGCGGGGTCGTTGTCCTTCACGTTTACCCCGCTCCTGGCCCGGGCACATCTCGAACCGTGAAGGCGCCTGCCGACCTGGCCCAGCTCAGCGATTTCTTCGACCGGTACGGCAACGCTCTGACCAGCGGAGACGTTGCCTCGATCGCGAACTGCTACGCGCTGCCGGGCATGGTGGTGGCCGATGCGTACAGCTTCACCTTCGCCTCGCCGGCCGCGGTCGCCCTGTCGTTCCTGGGTGCCGCCGCGACCTATGACGACCAGCAGATCGTCGCCGCCCACGCTCAGCTGCTCGACGTGCAGCAGCTGTCGCCGGCCCTGAGCCTGGTGTCGGTCCTGTGGGAATATCTCGATTCGCGGGGAAATGCCGTTCCGGGCGAGCGCTACAGCTATCTGCTGCGGGTGGGCCCGGGCGGGCCAAGAATCACCACGGTGATTGCCACCCACTGAAAACTGTCGGGCCCTGATGCGAGTATGGCCAGGTGATCAGCTCTCCCTCCACCGTGGTGATCCACTATCAGCGCCCCGCCGGCGACTACGCCGGCTGGGGTCTGCACGCCTGGGAGGGGACGCTGGTCAAACCCGACTGGCACCGGCCACTCGCCCCCGAGGCGTTCGACGACTTCGGTGCGGTCTTCCACGTTCCGGTGGGCGATGACGCGGTCGGCCTTCGTTACGTGCTCCACCGCGGCGACGAGAAGGATCTGCCCGACGACCAGCGTCTCGACCTCACCGTGACCCGTGAGGTGTGGCTGCGGGCCGGCACCGTCGCCCCGGTTCGCCCCGATCTCGGCTCGCTGGGCCCCGAGCTCGACCGTGCCCGGGCGTTCGCGGTGTTCGTCGACCGCACGACCATCGCCCTGCCCTCGTGGCTGGCCGATCGGGCCGTCACGTTCGCGCTGATCGGTGAGACCGCGGTCCCGCTGACCGCCCGTCCCGGCGGCCTCTTCCAGGCGCAGAGCCGCCGATTCCCCCATCTGCGGGCCTATCGCGCTCATTCCGTCCGCGAGATGGGTGACGCCGCCCTCAGCGAGCTGCTGCGCGGCCCGGTGGTGGTCGAGGGCCGCGACGCCGAGGGGCAGGTCACCGCGCTCACCGGCGTCCAGCTCCCGGGCGTTCTGGATGACCTCTACGCCGACGCCGCCGACGCCGAGCTGGGCCTGGTCCTCGGTGACGACCGGCCACGGCTGTCGGTCTGGGCCCCCACCGCCCGCCGGGTCGAGCTCGAGGTGTTCAAGGCGCCGGACGACGAGCCCAAGCTGGTGCCGATGGAGCGGGACGCCCTGACCGGCGTGTGGGCGGCCGCGCTCAAGCCGAAATGGCTGGGCCGCTACTACCGCTACCGCGTCGAGGTGTGGCACCCGGCCGCCCAGCGCGTGGTCACCACCAGCGTCACCGACCCCTACTCGGTCGCGCTGGCCACCGACTCGACCCACAGCCTGCTGGTCGACCTGGACGACCCCGCGCTCAAGCCGTCCGGCTGGGAGACGCTGGTCAAGCCGCCCCCGGTCGCCGCGGCCCGGATGCAGATCAGCGAGGTGTCGATCCGCGACTTCTCGATCTTCGACCATTCGCTGTCCCCGGCCGAGCGCGGCACCTACGCCGCCTTCACCCGGGCCGGGTCGGCGTCGATGCGCCACCTGAGCTCACTGGCCGAGGCCGGGCTGACCCACCTGCACCTGCTGCCCGCGTTCGACTTCGGCAGCGTGCCCGATCGTCGCACCGACCAGGCCACGCCCGGCTGCGACCTGGCCGCCTTCGCGCCCGACTCACCCGAGCAGCAGCGCGCGGTGATGGCCGTCGCCGAGTCCGACGGGTTCAACTGGGGATACGACCCGTGGCATTACACCGCCCCCGAGGGCAGCTTCGCCGTCGACCCCTCCGGGCCGTCGCGGGTGCTCGAGTTCCGCCGCATGGTCGCCGCGCTCAACGCGGCCGGTCTGCGCGTGGTCATGGACGTCGTCTACAACCACACCATGGGCGACGGCCTCGACCGGTTCAGCGTGCTCGATCGTCTCGTCCCCGGCTATTACCACCGCCTGCTGGCCGACGGCTCGACCGCCGAGTCCACCTGCTGCCCCAACACCGCCCCCGAGCACATGATGATGAGCCGGCTGGTCGTCGACTCGGTGCTGACCTGGGCCCGTGACTACAAGGTGGACGGATTCCGGTTCGATCTCATGGGCCACCACCCGCGGGCCAACATCCTCGAGGTCCGGGTCAACCTCGACCACCTCACGGCCGAGGTCGAGGGGGTCAACGGCAAGGACATCCACCTGTACGGCGAGGGCTGGAACTTCGGCGAGGTGGCCAACGACGCCCGGTTCGCCCAGGCCACCCAGATCAACTTGGCCGGCACCGGCATCGGCACGTTCAACGACCGGATGCGCGACGCCGCCCGCGGCGGTGGCTCGTTCGGCGACCCGACCGTGCCCGGCTTCGCCACCGGGCTGGGCTCGCAGACGCCGTTGTTCGTGCACGACCAGATCAAGGTGGGCCTGGCCGGCGGACTGGCGGCCTACCGCTTCGTCACCCACACCGGCGCCGAGCAGAGCGGCGCCCAGATCGACTACAACGGCTCACCCAGCGGCTACGCGATGTCCCCGGGCGAGACGGTCAACTACGTCGACGCCCACGACAACGAGATCCTGTACGACGCGATGGCGTTCAAGCTGCCGATTGCGACCGCCGCCCTCGACCGGGCCCGGCTGCAGGTGCTGGCGCTGTCGCTGGTCGTGCTCGGGCAGGGGGCCGGCTTCGTGGCGCTGGGCAGCGAGCGGCTGCGCTCCAAATCGCTCGACCGCAACTCGCACAACTCCGGCGACTGGTTCAACCAGATCCGCTGGGACCCGGCCCTGGGCAACGGCTTCGGCGTCGGCCTGCCGCCCGCGCCGGAAAACCAGGACCGCTGGCCGCTGGCCGCGCCGCTGCTGGCCGACCCCGCGCTGATCCCGCCGCCCGACGTGATCGAGCTGACCGCCGACCGCTATCGCGAGCTGTTGCGCATCCGCCGGTCGTCCCCGGTGTTCGGGTTGCCCACGGCCGACGAGGTGCAGCGGCGGGTGACGTTCCCGCTCGGCGGCCCCGGCGAGACCCCCGGGGTGATCGTGATGTGCCTCGACGGCACCGGTCTCGACCCCCGCTGGAGCCAGCTCGTGGTCGTCTTCAACGCGACCGGCGACGACACGGTGCAGACGGTGCCGGGCGTCCCCGAGAGCCTGCGCCCGCATCCCGAGCTGGTCGAGTCGGCCGATCCGCTGCTGCGCACGGCGAAGGCGGCCGTGGGCAATCTGACCGTTCCCGCCCGATCGGTGGCGGTCTTCGTGGCCGACGCCGTCTGAGGTTCCGCTGTGAGTCCCCTCCCGGATGGCTGGGCGGGGTCGCGCTCAGCCCCGCCCTGCGAAAGGATGGGCGCGGGAGGTGGGCTGTTGCGCGAGGTGAACTACGACGATCGGCAGCATCTGGTCTATGCGCGGGCTCGTGCGTTGACCCCCGAGAGGCTGACCGAGTGGCTGCGCGTGTTCGCGCGGCACGCTCCCGAGCGGCGCCCGCTGGCCGTGCTCGACCTGGGCTCCGGCACCGGCCGGTTCACCCCCGAGCTGGCCGCTGAGTTCGGCGGGCCGGTCTGGGGCGTCGAGCCGTCCGACCACATGCGCGCCGGCGCCGAGCAGCACGCGCCCCATCCCGCCGTGACCTACCTGGCCGGTTCGGCCACTGCCATCCCGCTGCCCGACGCGAGCTGCGACCTCGTCCTGGTGTTCCTGGTGCTGCACCACGTCCGCGACCACGCGACCGCGGCGGCCGAGATCGCCCGAGTCCTGCGCCCGGGCGGCCGTGTGCTGATCCGCAGCCTGTTCCCCGACCGCATGCCCGAGCTGCCGTGGTACAGCTACTTCCCCGGCGCCCGGGACATCGACGAGCAGGTCTTCCCGCGGATGGACCCGTTGCTGGAGACGTTCGCGGCCGCCGGTCTGCGCTTCGTGACAGTCGACCGGGTGCAGGAGCGCATCGCCGACAGCCTGGCCGACTACGAGGTCCGGCTCAAGCTGCGCGGCTCGTCGACGTTCGAGCGCCTGACCGAGCTCGAGATCGTCGAGGGGTTCGACGCGCTCGAGGCCGCGGTGCGCGCCGAGCGCCGCCCCCGGCCGGTCGAGGAGGAGAGCGACCTGCTGGTGCTCGCGCGGGCCTGACCCTCCGGGAGTCAGGTGAGGGTCGCGGCCTTGGCCAGCAGGACGGTTCGCTCGCGGGTGTTGGTGCACAGGCGGGCGGCCAGTTCCAGCTCGGCGCGGGCCTCGGCGGTCCGGCCCAGTCGTCGCAGCAGCTCGCCCCGGACGCTCGGCAGCAGGTAGGAGCCGGGCAGGCGGTCGGTGGCCACCAACTCGTCGACCAGGAGCAGAGCCGGGCCCGGGCCGGTGGCCATCGCCACGGCCACGGCGTGGTTCAGGTCGACGATGGGGGACGGGGCGACCCGGCCCAGCGCCTCGTAAAGCAGCACTATGCGCTCCCAATCGGTGTCGGTGACCGATCCGGCGACGGCATGGCAGGCGGCTATCGCGGCCTGCAAGCCGTACGGGCCGAGGCCGCGACCCGCGGCAGTGGCCTGACCCAGAGCCGCCAGGCCGCGGCGGATCGCCGAGCGGTCCCAGCGACGGCGGTCCTGGTCCTCCAGCAGGATCGCGTCGCCGTCGGGGGTGGTGCGGGCCGGGAAACGGGACGTGGTCAGCTCGCACAGGGCGATCAGGCCGAACACCTCCGGCTCGCCGGGCAGCAGGGCGGCCAGGGTGCGAGCCAGACGGGTCGCCTCGTAGGCCAGGCCGGTGCGCAGCAGGCTGTCACCGGCGGTGGCGGTCGAGCCCTCGGTGAAGATGACATAGAGGACGCTCAGGACGCCGCCCAGGCGCTCCCGGCGCTCGTCGGCCGGAGGGATCTCGAACGGCACCCGGGCCGCCGCGATGGTCTTCTTGGCCCGGGTGATGCGGGCCTGGATCGTCGGCACCGGCACCAGGAACGCGCGGGCGATCTCCTCGCTGGACAGGCCGCCGACCGTCCGCAGGGTGAGCGCGACCCGGGCCTCGGGGGAGAGGACCGGATGACAGGCGACGAACATCAGCGCGAGCACGTCGTCGTCGATCCGGTCCGGATCCCACAGGTGGCCGTCGCCGCCGTCGGTGTCCTCCGCGGCCAGCAGTGCGTATCTCTCGTCCCGGGCGGCCCGGCGGCGGAAGCTGTCGATGGCCCGCCGCCGGGCGGTGTTGAGGAGCCAGCCGACCGGATTGGCCGGCTCGCCGTCCCGCGGCCAACTGGTCAAGGCCTCGGCCAGCGCCTCCTGGGCCACGTCCTCGGCCAGCTCGAGATCACCGCCGGTGTAGCGGGTGAGCGCGCCGACGATCCGGGCCGACTCGATGCGCCAGACGGCCTCGAGAGCGGTCACAGCTGGCCGGTCTGCTCACGCCAGGCGCGCTCCCGCTGAACGAACTCGTTGTCCTGCGGGAACTCGTCGATGCCGGGCACGCGGCGGATCTCGGACTTCGAGCCCGGGATCGCCGGCATCCGCTTGGCCCACTCGATCGCCTCCTCCTGCGACGCGACGTCGAGGATGTAGAAGCCGCCGAACAGCTCCTTGGTCTCCCCGTAGGGCCCGTCGGTGACGACCGGCGTCTCCCCGCTGTAGTCGACCACCACGCCCTTCGCCGCGTCGTCGAGGCCCTCGGCGGCGACCAGCACGCCGGCCTTGATGAGCTCCTCGTTGAAGCGGCCCACCGAGGCGAGCATGTCCTCGAAGGGCGTCTCCATCATCGTGGCCAGGCTCTCGTCGGTGTTCCTCATGATCAGCATGTACTTCGTCATGGTGACGTTCTCCTCGGTGTCCGATCCGGTCGCTTGTCGACCTTCTCATCCACTGGTCGAACGGGTGAGCCGGCGATCGACACCACCCACGACAAATTTCGGGAAGCGTCGTTGCGCTACCGTGCGGGTCGGTTTTCGGCGAGGGGAGACGTTGTGCGGTTGCAATGGGCCTGGGGCGGCATCGCTCTGGTGGCACTGGCCGGCGGGTGCACGTCGTCGTCGGATGACGCGAAGAGCCCCCCGGCCGCGCCCGCCTCACCTCCGGCGTGGACCGAGCCGGCGGCCTACTCTTACGTGCTCGCCCGGGGCTGCGACGCGGCCGCGCCCGCCGGGCGCTACGAGGTGCGGGTGAAGGCCGGGGCGGTCGCCGAGTCCAACCGGCTGGACGCCGCGCCGGTCGAACCGTCGAGCGGCTCGGGTGAGGACCTCGGCCCGGCCACCGGCGACACCGGTGAGGAGATCGAGGCCTTCACCCTCAAGGACCTGCTCGAGATGGCCCAGACCGCCTCCGAGGACGGCGGCCAGGTCACCAAGGCCTTGGACACCACCGATGGTCACCCGGTCAAGGTGACCATCGATGTCGGCTCGGGCCCGGAGTGCTGGACCGTCAGCGACTACCAGCCGGCCTAGCCGGGCAGCCGGGGGCCGGCCTCGCGCTGCGCGTCCATCCACGTCTCGACGTCGGCCGACGAGCGGGGCAGGCCGGCCGACAGGTTGGTGCAGCCGTCGGCGGTGACCAGCACGTCGTCCTCGATGCGGACGCCGATGCCGCGCAGCTCGGCCGGCACCAGATCGTCCTCGGGCTGGAAGTAGAGCCCGGGCTCGACCGTCAGCACGTAGCCCTCCTGCAGCGGGCCGTCACGATAGGTCTCGTTGCGGGCGGCGTGGCAGTCGTGCACGTCGATGCCCAGCATGTGACCGAAGCCGTGCAGGGTCCACCGGCGGTAGACGGTGCTCGTGTCGCTCATCGCCTCGTCGACGCTGACCGGGAGCAGACCGAGGTCGTGCAGGCCCTCGGCGAGCACCCGCATGCAGGTCTTGTGCACATCCTTGAACAGCACGCCGGGCTTGATGGCGTCCATGCCGGCCTGCTGTGACGCGTGCACGATGTCGTAGACCTGGCGCTGCAGCGGCGTGAACCGGCCGCTCACCGGGACCGTGCGGGTCACGTCGGCGGTGTAGAAGTTGTCGCCCTCGACGCCCATGTCCATCAGCAGCAGCTCGCCGGGCATGGTCACGCCGGTGTTGCGCACCCAGTGCAGGATCGTCGCGTGGGCGCCGGCGCCGACGATCGAGCCGTAGCCGACGTCGTTGCCGTCGTGCCGGGCGCGCAGGCCGAAGACCCCCTCGAGTAGGCGCTCCTTGACCCCGCGGTCGGCCGGCAGCACGCGGGCGACGTCCTCGAAGCCGCGGACGGTGGCGTCGATCGCGGCCTGCAGCTGGGCGATCTCCCACTCGTCCTTGACCAGCTTGAGCTCGCTGAGCACCCAGGCCAGCTCGCGGTCGCGGGGCTTGTCGCGGTCGGGCTCGTAGGCCAGCACGGTGCGGTCGACCGCCGGGTCGAGGCCGCGCAGCACCCTCGTGCGCCCCGGGGCGGAACCGGCCAGAGCCGTGCCCAGCTCGCCCAGCGAGGCCGTCTCGACGCCCAGCTCGGTCGATTTCTCGGCCAGCGTGCGGGTGCGGCCGACCCACAGCTCGCCGTTGCGGCTGCGGAAGAAGGCGTCGGTGTCCTTGGAGTTGCGCTGGTGGGTGTAGAGCGTCGCGTCGTGGCCGGAGCCGCTGGGCCGCAGCACGAGCACGCTGTCGGGGTCGCGGTCGCCGGTCAGGTAGACGAAGTCGCTGCCCGGGCGGAACGGGTAGTCGGTGTCGTTGGCCCGGACCTTCTCGTTGCCGGACGGGATGATCAGCGTCTCGCCCGGGAAGGCCTCGGAGAGCGCGTTGCGGCGCTTCGCGTAGTTGGGCACCTCGGGCTGCGGGCTGACGGCCAGCGGGTCCTCACGCCACCCGGACCGCATGAACTGCAGGAAGGCCTCGGGGAAGGCGGGGTCGTGAGATTCCGTCTTGGCCGCGGGTTGCGCGGCCTTCTGCTCGGCCATGGTGGCGCCTCCGATCGTGTGACCCCGACGTTACCGCCTCCCCCGGAGGCTCAGCGTCGCGGCAGGGTCAGACAGGCCACCCGCGGTCCGGCCGTCCCGGCGACACCGTCGGCCGTCCTGGTCTGCTCGGCGTGCAGGATGAGCGACCGCGCCGACTGGCCGGCCGGGAAGGTCCAGGGCTGCACGGCCGACACGGTCGCCGTCCCATAGCCGTCGACGGTGAAGTCGAGCCACACCTCGTTGCGCGGGTTCGCGTAGGACGCGTCGACCGACGGCTTCTTCGGGTCCTTGTCGTGCTGATAGTGCGGGCCGGCCTGGTCGGGCAGTGCGGTGCAGGGCTCGGTGTGCAGGTGGGCGCCGTACGTCTTGCGCGGGATCAGGCCACCGGTCTCCAGCCGTACCTCGGTCTTCCCGGGGGTCTGCGCGATCGCGACCGAGGCCGTCGCGCCGGGCGGGACCACCGCCGGGTCGTAGGTGATCGCGGTCGAGCCGGACCGGTAGGGCAGGAAGGTGCCCGACGCGACCGTGTCCGGCGCCCACGAGGCGGTGGGGGCCGGGCTCGACGGGCCCTGGTGGAGCGTCCAGGCCGAGGCGGTGGTGATCATCGACGCGGGGGCCGCCGGGCCGATCTCCGCGGCGTTCGTGCAACCGGTGATCATGAACAGGGGCACGGTGAGGGCAGCTACGCGAGCAAACATTCCACGATCATCCCAAAAATGGACATATCGTGCGAGCTCTGGTGCTGCGCGTTCCCGGACGGAAGGCTGTTGCCATCACGACACAGGAGGCATGGCATGGGCTACGCGGTGGTGCTCGGCGAGGCGCTGATCGACCTCCAGGAGGCCGAGCAGGCCGGTGAGGTGGTCTACCGTCAGGCGGTCGGCGGCGCGCCGCTCAACGTCGCGGTCGGGGCGACCCGGCTCGGGGGTCAGGTGCAGTATGTCGGCTCGCTGAGCGACGACGTGCTGGGCAACCGGCTCGCCGTCTTCCTGACCGAGCGCGGCGTCGGCACGACCGGGGTCAAGCGGGTGTCCGTGCCGACCACGCTCGCGGTCACCACCTTCGTGGGCGCCGAGCCGACCTTCACGTTCTACGGCGAGCCACCCTCGTACGCACTGCTCGGCCCGGCCGACCTCGACACGGCCGTCGTCAGCGGGGCCGACGTGCTCTACACGGGCTCGATCTGCCTGCTGCGCGAGCCGTTCCGGGCCGCCGCCCGGGCCGCGTGGGCGGTGCCCGGGCCGCTGCGCGTCTTCGACCCCAACGCCCGGCCCACCCTGCTGCCCGACGGCGCCGCCGTGACCCACCTGCGCGAGCTGTCCGAGGAGTTCTTCGCGACGGCCGACCTGGTCAAGCTGAGCGCGGCCGACGCCGAGGTGCTCTACGACGGGGCCACGCCCGAGCAGGCGGCCGAGCGCATCCGGGGGCTGGGGGCCGAGGCGGTGGTGGTCACCCGGGGGTCCCAGGGGGCCTTCGTGTCGGCCGCCGAGGGCTCGGTCATGTTGCCCGCGCCGCAGGTCGACGCGATCGACGCGACCGGTGCCGGCGACTCGGTGATGGGTGCCCTCGTGCGCCGCCTGCTGGCCGAGGGCCGGCCCAAGGATCTGGACGGCTGGCAGCGCAACGTGCGTTACGCGCTGGCCGTGGCCGGCCTGGTCTGCGAGCGCCGCGGGGGCGCCGTGGCCATGCCGACCAACGAGGAGGTCACCGCACGCTGGGGCGCGCTCTAGCCGATCGCCCTTTGGATGAAGCGCTGACGGTCGAGCACCATCCGCTCGACCCGCACCTCGGCGACGAGGTCGTCGTCGTGGCGCACGACGACGTCGAAATACAGCTTGCGTCCCTCGACCTTGGTCAGCGTGGCCAGGGCGTGCACGTGGTGGCCGACCGGGCTCGGGATCAGGTGGGCGATCTCGGCCCGCACGCCGACCGTGGTGATGCCGCCGGGCAGGTGGCGGGCGGTGGCGGCCACCGTGGCGGCCTCGGCGAGCGCCAGAACCCTGGGCGTGGCCAGCACCGGCACGTCACCCGAGCCGAGCGTCTGGGCGGTGTCGGCGTCGGTGACGGTCAGCTCGACCCGGGCGCTGAGACCGGGTGGGAATTCCGGAATCTCCATGGCCCGAGCTTAGGGCGTCGGCTCCGGGGTCCGGGCCCGCCGGGCCCGGACCGCCAGTTCGGCGGCCAGCGCGTACGCCTCGGCCAGATCACGGTCCTTGGCCTGGCCGGACCGGCCCCGCGCGGTGTCGGCATAGACGGTGGCCAGCCCCAGCCGGCGCTGCAGCGGGCCCTGCACCACCCGGACGCTCTGCAGCCGGGCGTACGGCACCAGGTGCATCTCGCGGGTCAGCAGCCCCCAGCGGGTCACCAGCACCTCGGGGGTCAGCCCGACGCCGATCGACCGCAGCGCCAGCGGGTTGAGCCAGCGGGCCCGTCGCGGCGGCGGCGAGGTGGCCAGCGCGGCCAGGTCGACACCGGGCAGCACCTCCCACACCAGCCCGCGCGCGGTGGCGAACTCGCCCACCGGCAACAGCCGGTCCGAGCGTTTCGAGTCCCCGCCACCCTCGCCCGCGTAGCCGGCGACGTCGAGCCGCAGATGCAGCCAGCCCTGCCCGCGCCAGAGCAGCGGCCACGTCGCGCCGACCGCCTGCACCCGGTTGAGCGGCACCACCTGGCTGCGCGTCTCGAGCAACCCGTAGCGCACCACCAGCCGGCCCTCCGGGTCCCGGGCCAGCCGGAAATCCCAGTCCTGCAGGACGCGGCGCACCGGCTGCAGCAGCACACCGGCCATCGCGGTCACCGTGCTGGCGATGCCGACGAAGGTCCACGACCCCTCCATCACGAACTGGAGCACCACGAACGCCACGCCGACCGGCAGGAAGAACGCCTGCGGCGTGAGCAGCTGGCTGACCACGAGATCACGGTTACGGACCCGGAGCAGAGCGCGTTCTAGGGCGGGAGCGATCGGCGCTGCCGCGGTTTCGAGCTGGTCGGTGGGCTGAGCTTGCGCGGTACGGCCGGCCAGTGCGAGCAGCCGCTGCCGGAGCGCCGCCGCCTCGCGCACCGTCAGGTAGGCCAGCGGAGCCTCGGTCTTGCCGCCGCCGATCACCTCGAGGCGGAGCTCGGCCAGCCCGGTGAGCTGGGCCAGCAGCGGCCGCCGGAGCTCCACCGCCTGGAGCCGCTCGAGCGGGATGGCCCGGTTGCGCCGCCACACCACACCGTCGGTGATGCGCAGCTCGCGGCCGACCACCTGATAACCCGTGGTCAGCCAGCCGAAGATCGAGAAGACCACCACGGCGACCGCGATGACCAGCACGACGAGCGCGAACCGTTCCAGCCCGACCTGCGACAGCGTCTGCCAGGAGAGGGCGGCGACCACCACGGCGATGCTCTTGGCGCCGTGCAGCACCGGACTGAGCGGGTGGAGCCGGCGGCGGGGCTCGGCGACGGCGGCCTCGGGCGGCGCGGTCGGTTGCGGGGGGCCGGCGGCGGTCACAGGCCCTCGGCCCGGTCCTCGCCCAGCGTGGTGAGCCGGTCGCGGAGCCGGGACGCCTCGGCCGGCGGCAGCCCGGGGATGCGGGCGTCGCTGGCCGCCGCGGCGGTGTGCAACTGCACGGTGGCCAGCCCGAAAGCCCGTTCGAGAGGGCCGGCCGTCACGTCGACGAACTGCATGCGGGCGTACGGGACGATCGAGAGCCGCCGCACCAGCAGGCCGTGCCGGACCAGCAGGTCCTGGTCGCGTTCCGCGTAGCCCCAGGCCCGGACGGCCCGGACCGTGACGAACGAGCGCCAGATCGCGTTGAGCACGACCAGCGCGATGCCGAGCTGCCACAGCCAGTGGCCCTGCAGCACCAGGCCGACGACGAGGCCGGCGACCAGGATGATCGTCCAGCTCCAGCGGACGATCAGCTCCACTGTGATCAGCTTGGGCGAGACCGTCCGCCACTCGACGGTGTCGGGCCAGGGGGTCAGGGCGTCGACGGTCACCCCCTGAGCCTAGGAGATCGGCGCATCGGACGCCGCACCGAAGGGCGTCACTTCGCGCAGGAATCCGCGGACGTCCAGGAATTGACCCAGCGTGACCCGGTGCTCGTCGCAGGCCAGCCAGGTCTTGCGGTAGTCAGGGGTGTGCAGCTTGGGATTGTTCCACCGGAGCTGCCAGACGGCGTCAGCGCGACATCTCTTGGATGAGCACTGGGGCTCGACGGGGCCATCCATGCTCTGAAGTATAGGAACTCTGAAGTGTATGAGCGCCGGGCGACCACGGGGGAAGTCGCCCGGCGACGGGGACGATGTTACACGCTTCGGGGCGCGGCGCATCCTCCCCGCGGAGGTGCCCGATCCGGCGTATCGCGCAGAAAGATCGACTCCGTCGACCCATGGCGAGGAGCACCGGCGGCGCGTAATGCGACACCAGAAGGACGCTCTCAGGTCGGTCGTGTAAGTCTTGAGCGTCGGCATTGGCTTTTCGATCGCTGTGGAGGACCGGTGGCTCAGCCGTTCACGCCCGAGACCGAGATCAACTCCGGTGCCGGTGCCCCCGTGCCCCCGGCTCAGGACGCGTCCCAGCTCGAGCGGGCGATGTTCGAGGTCAAGCGGGTCATCGTGGGCCAGGACCGGATGGTCGAGCGGATGTTCGTGGCGCTGCTCGCGCGCGGGCACTGCCTGCTCGAGGGTGTCCCCGGCGTCGCCAAGACCCTGGCCGTCGAGACGCTGGCCCGGGTGGTCGGCGGCAGCTTCTCCCGCGTGCAGTTCACCCCCGACCTGGTGCCGGCCGACATCGTCGGCACCCGCATCTACCGCCAGAGCAACGAGAAGTTCGACGTCGAGCTCGGCCCCGTCTTCGTCAACTTCCTGCTGGCCGACGAGATCAACCGGGCGCCGGCCAAGGTGCAGTCGGCGCTGCTCGAGGTCATGGCCGAGCACCAGGTGTCGATCGGCGGTCAGACCCACGAGGTGCCGACCCCGTTCCTGGTGATGGCCACCCAGAACCCGATCGAGCAGGAGGGCGTCTACCCGCTGCCCGAGGCCCAGCGCGACCGCTTCCTGATGAAGATCCTGGTGGGCTACCCCACCGACGCCGAGGAGCGCGAGATCGTCTACCGGATGGGGGTCAGCGCCCCCGAGCCCAAGACGGTCTTCACCACCGAGGACCTGCTCGGCCTGCAGCGCCGGGCCGACCAGGTGTTTGTGCACAACGCCCTGGTCGACTACACGGTCCGGCTGGTCCTGGCCACCCGCGCCCCGGCTCAGCACGGCATGCCCGACGTGGCCCAGCTGATCCAGTACGGCGCGAGCCCGCGCGCCTCGCTGGGCATCGTCCGCGCGACCCGGGCCCTGGCCCTGTTGCGCGGCCGTGACTACGCGCTGCCGCAGGACGTGCAGGACATCGCGCCCGACATCCTGCGCCACCGGCTGGTGCTCAGCTACGACGCGCTGGCCGACGACATCCCGGCCGACCACATCGTGGCCCGCATCATGCAGAGCGTCCCGCTGCCCTCGGTCGCGGCCCGCCAGGGCACCTCGCCCAACGGCACCCACCCGGCCGCCCCGGTCAGCGGCGGCCCGCAGCCCCAGTCCGGTGCGGTATGGCCGGCCCAGCACTAGACGGCCGGCCCGGCCCGGACCCCGGCGGCCGGACCGGCTCGGCGCTGGGCGGCTCCGCCCGGACCGCGGCGCTGGGCGGCTCCGCCCGGGCCGCGGCGCTGGGGGGCGAGGCCGGCACGGCGCGGGCCGAGGCCGTCCTGTCCCGGCTGCAGCTGCTGGTCACCCGCAAACTCGACGGGCTGCTCCAGGGCGACTACGCCGGTCTGCTGCCCGGCCCCGGCAGCGAGGCCGGTGAATCCCGCGAATACCGGCCCGGCGACGACGTGCGCCGCATGGACTGGCCGGTCACCGCCCGCACCACGATGCCGCACGTACGCCGTACAGTGGCCGACCGTGAGCTCGAGACCTGGATGGCGATCGACCTGAGCGCCAGCCTCGACTTCGGCACCGCCCAGTGGCTCAAGAGCGACCTGGTGCTCGCGGCGGCCACGGCGATGGCCCACCTGACCGTGCGCGGCGGCAACCGCATCGGCGCCGTCGTGGGCACGGGCTCTCTCGCCGAGGCGCAGCCGCGCCGCTGGCGCCGCGACAAGACCGGACCGCCGGCGGCGACCGCCCCGTCGGTCGTACGGATGCCCGCGCGACCCGGCCGCAAAGAGGCCCAGGGCCTTTTGCGCGCGATCGCCGGCACGCGCATCCGCCCCGGCCGGACCGACCTCGGCGAGCTGATCGACATGCTCAACCGGCCGCCCCGCCGCCGCGGCGTGGCCGTCGTGATCTCCGACTTCATGTCTCCCGTCGACGGCTGGTCCCGGCCCGTCCGCAAACTCGGCGTGCGTCACGACGTGCTCGCCATCGAGGTCGTCGACCCGCGCGAGCTGGAACTGCCCGACGTCGGCGTGCTCACCCTGGCCGACCCCGAGACCGGCGAGCTGCACGAGGTGCAGACCGCCGACGAGAAACTGCGCCACCGGTACGCCGAGGCGGCGGCCGAGCAACGCGGTGCGATCGCCGGCGCCCTGCGCGCGGCCGGCGCGGCCCACCTGCGCCTGCGCACCGACACCGACTGGCTGTTGGATATGGTCCGTTTCGTGGCCGCCCAACGACACGCACGCACCCGGGGGACGACCCGATGATCCGTTTCCTCGAGCCGTGGTGGCTCCTGGCGATTGTGCCGGTGCTGCTGCTGGCCGGCGTCTACACCTGGCGGCAGTTCCGCAAACGCACGTACGCGATGCGGTTCACCAACGTCGACCTGCTGCGCACGCTCGCGCCCAAGGGGCTGGGCTGGCGCAAGCACATCTCGGCGGTGGCGCTGCTGCTCTCGCTGCTGACCCTGGGCGCCGCGCTGGCCCGCCCGTCGGTCGACAAGGAGGAGCCGCTCGAGCGGGCCACGGTGATGCTGGCCATCGACGTGTCGCTGTCGATGGAGGCCGACGACGTGGCCCCCAACCGCATCGAGGCGGCCCAGGAGGCGGCCAAGGCGTTCGTCAACGAGCTCCCGCCGACCTACAACCTGGGCCTGGTGTCGTTCGCGAAGGCGGCGAACGTGCTGGTGTCGCCGAGCAAGGACCGCTCCGAGGTGCTGTCGGCGATCGACGGGCTGACCCTGGCCGAGGCGACGGCGACCGGCGAGGCGGTCTTCACCTCGCTCGACGCGATCCGCTCGGTGCCGGCCGACGGGGCCGACGGCGCGCCCCCGGCCCGCATCGTGCTGCTGTCCGACGGCTACCGCACCTCGGGCCGCTCGATCGAGGACGCGGCCACCGCGGCGTCCCAGGCCAACGTGCCGGTCTCGACGATCGCGTTCGGCACGGACACCGGCGTGGTCGACATCCGCGGCGCGCTGCAACGGGTGCCGGTCGACCGGTTGTCACTGCAGCAGCTGGCCGAGAACACCAAGGGCTACTTCTACGAGGCGGCCTCGGTCAGTGAGCTCAAGCAGGTCTACGAGGACATGGGCAGCTCGATCGGGCACCGGGTGGAGCCCCGCGAGGTCACTCAGTGGTATGCGGGGCTCGCGTTGCTGCTCGGTCTGGCCGCGGCCGGGCTGTCGCTGATCTGGACGTCCCGGCTGCCCTGACCTTCGTCTTCCCGGTCTTTCAGGGCGTGCTGTGGGCCAGGACGAACAGGACGACGACGTAGACGGCGGCAACCGTGAAGGTCAGGGGCGCGATGAGGTTCTTCATCCGAATGACTTCTTCCGCTGGTGAGTGGCGTTTTCAGCGCACGTCACGTCGCGGCCGGCACCCACGCATCCGGCGTCGCGGCGCACACGACTCACCCGGCGCGCCCCCGCGGGCGGACCGGTGGATGCGGGGCTGGTCTGTCTTCGTCAGCGGCTGGGCTGACGGCTGGTCAGCGGATTCGCTGACTGACGGCCCGGCCACGACTAGGAGGATCGCTATCTCGCACAGCGATCACCTCCAACAAGTCGTTCGGCGTCAGGACCGCGTGAACTGTACCCCTTAAGGCGCTCCTAAGAAACGCGGCCCGGCATGTCGTGTTCAGGACCACCCGTCAGGACGACGTCAGCCACCGCCCGCAAGGTCGAACTGCCCGGTACGAGATAGAAGTCGTGCCCGGCCACACCATCGGTGGGCAGCGCGTTCGCGCCGAAACCGGGCGAGCTGGGACGGCGGCCGAGACCCAGCCCGAGCACCCGCACCTGCGGGATGCGGCGGATCCAGTCGGTCGGGGCGAGCGCCGACCAGACCCGCGCGCCGCCGAGCTCATCCGCCCGGTCGGCTCCGATCCCGGGCGCGCCGAGCGTGACCACATCGGCGACCCCGGGAAGCTCCCGGGCGGCGAGACCGACCACGATCGAGCCGTAGCTGTGGCCGATCAACGTGACCCGGGTGCCGGGCCGCCGCGTCCCCAGATCACGGACGAAGGTGGTCAGCGCGGCGGCGCCGGCGCGGGCCCGGCCCTCGGTGGCGGCGGCCGGGCCGAGGCCCTCCGGCGGGTCGTAGCCGAGCCAGGCGATGACGGCGGTGTGCGGGTCGCGCTTGGCCAGCAGGTCGTGCAGGGCGCGGGCCTGGACGCCGGGAGCGCGGCGGGGGACGCCGCCGAGGCCGCGGTCGAAGTCGGCCAGGGTGGTGTCCACGCCGGGGACGAGGATCGCGATGCGGGTGGCCGTCGCCAGGTCGCCGAGGACTTCGGCCGCGCGGCCGTCGCCGGCCGGGTCGAAGAAGAGGAAGTGGCGGCCGTGGGCGGCCCAGGTGGCGTAGGGGCAGCCGGTGGCGAGCATGTGGGTGGCGGTCTCGCGGTAGGTGGCCGCGAGGCTGCTCGGGGCCGGCGGGACAGCGGCTGCGGCTCGTTGGGCGGGAGCGAAGAACGGGAGGGCGAGCAGGCTGATCAGGATGAGGATGCGCATGCCGCGGAGCGTCCGGCCGAAGTGGCCCCCGGATCGTCACCCCACAGACCGCTGTCGATGGTGCTACCCCGGTATGACGAGGCCGGTCTCGTAGGCGAAAACGACTGCCTGGGCGCGGTCGCGCAGGCCGAGCTTGGACAGGATGCGTCCGATGTGGGTCTTCACCGTCTGCTCGGCCACGATCAGGTCACCGGCGATCTCGTGGTTGGACAGACCTCGCGCGATCAGGCGCAACACGTCGGTCTCGCGCGGGGTCAGAGCGTTGAGCGCGGCGGGCTTGGGCCGGTCGGCGAGCGGCCGCGCGGCGAACTCGGCGATCAGGCGCCGGGTCACCGTGGGGGCCAGCAGGGCTTCGCCCGAGGCCACGACCCGTACGGCGTGGATGAGGTCGGCGGCGGGGGCGTCCTTCAGCAGGAAGCCGCTCGCTCCGGCGCGCAGGGCCGCGTACACGTAGTCGTCCAGGTCGAAGGTGGTCAGGATCAGGACTTTGGGGCCGTCCTGGTGGTTCAGCCGGCGGGTGGCCTCCAGGCCGTCCATGACCGGCATGCGCACGTCCATCAGCACCACGTCGGGGCGCAGCTCGCGCGACTGGGTCACGGCGGCCGCACCGTCGGCCGCGTCACCGACGACCAGCATGTCGGACTGGGCGGCCAGCAGTGCGCCGAAGCCCTGGCGGACCATCGCCTGGTCGTCCGCGATCAGAACCTTGATCATTGCGCCTCCCGCGTCGCGTCGGCCGGCCGCTGAGCCTCGGTTGACGGCGCCGCGTCCGCTGATCGCCGCGGGCTTGGTGGACGCGTCGCGTCGGTTGACTGGTCCGAGGCCGTCGGGTCCGGGGGCGTCAGCGGCAGCACCGCCCGAACCACGAAGTCGTCGCCGTCGGGGCCGGCCGACAGCGTGCCGCCCAGGAGGGTGGCGCGCTCGCGCATGCCCGGCAAGCCGTGGCCCGGGCTGGGCGTCACCGGGCCGGTCACCCTGTTGCGCACGATGAGCTCCAGCCGGTCGGCCAGGCCGCGGGCATCGATGCTGACCGGGGCGCCGGGCGCGTGGCGTGCGGCGTTGGCCAGCGCCTCCTGCAAGATCCGATAAGCAGCCAATTCCGCCGCCCCACCCAGGGTGGGCAGCCTATCGGGTTCCTCGCGGGGAGCCTGCGAGTTATCCACAGGGGCGCCGCGGTCACCGTCCGGTTCCGGGCCGGCGCCCGCGGCGAACGAGCCCGACCGCCGGAACGTGACGTCGACGCCCGCGGCCAGCGCGTTCGCGATCAGGTCGTCGACCTCGGCCAGCCCGGGCTGCGGCGCGAGCAGCGCCTCACCCTCCTCGGCCCGCAGCACGCCGAGCAGCCGTCGCATGTCCGTGAGCGCCTCCCGGGCCGACGACGCGATGCCGGCGAGCTCGTCCTTGGCCGCGGGCGACAGCTCGCCCACCCGGTAGGGCGCCGTCTCGGCGCGGACGGCGATCATCGACATGTGGTGGGCGACCACGTCGTGCATCTCGCGGGCGATCCGTGTGCGTTCCTCCAGCACGGCCCGTTTGGCCCGCTCGAGTTCGGTGAGCTCCTCTTTCTCGGCCAGCAAGGCCCGCGTACGCCGCCGGCGCGCGACGATGTCGCCGAGCGCGGCGATCGCCACCAGCAGGATCGCCGCGCCCCAGGCGTTGGCGTCCGGGGCGTACACAAAGACCGGGACCAGGCTGAGGGCCGTCGCCCAGATGGTCAGCGAGGCGTCCTCGACCACCGCCAGGCGGCCCAGGATCAGCAGGAAGCCGAGGATCTGGACCGTGTTCCACGGCCACGACTCCTGGGCGGAGGGTTCCAGCGTGCCCAGGAAGAGCATCACGAAACCCAGCCGCCAGGCGAGCACCGGGCGACGGAGAGTGAAGGCGACCGGCAGCACCGAGCCGACCGCCACGATCGAGACCCAGACGTCGTCGAGCTTCCTGGTCTCGGTCAGGTAGGCGCCGGCGGCGAGCCCGAGGCCGGCCAGGGCCAGCAACCCGAGGGGCTGGACATAGATCCAGGCGCGGGCCCTCGGCGCCGGGCGGGGAGTCTCCAGCGACCACAACAGGCGGCGCAGCGGCCCCGTGGCATTGCGCCGGGTCACCGGGCCGATAGTCTCCACTCCGGCAGGTTACGGCGCTGACCACCGCGCCGTCGTGCCCCCGCGGTGCCATCCGGCACCCCGTACCTGGGTATGAGGAGCGACGGCGTGCGTACGGTGTTGGTGACAGGCGGCAACCGGGGCATCGGCCTCGCGATCGCGCGGGCGTTCGAGGCGCAGGGCGACCGGGTCGCGGTCACCCACCGGGGCAGCGGGGCGCCCGAGGGGCTGTACGGCGTGCAGTGCGACATCACCGTCCCGGAGCAGGTCGACGCCGCGTTCACCCAGATCGAGAAGGACCTCGGCCCGGTCGAGGTGCTCGTGGCCAACGCCGGCGTCACCGACGACACGCTGCTGCTGCGGATGAGCGAGGAGCAGTTCGAGCGGGTGATCGACACGAACCTCAAGGGCTCGTTCCGGGTCGCCAAGCGGGCCAGCTCCAAGATGCTGCGCGCCAAGTGGGGTCGCATGATCTTCATCTCGTCCGTGGTCGGCCTCTACGGCGGGCCGGGTCAGGTCAACTACGCGGCGAGCAAGGCCGGCCTGGTCGGCATGGCCCGCAGCATCACCCGCGAGCTGGGCAGCCGCAACATCACGGCGAACGTGGTGGCCCCCGGGTTCATCGACACCGAGATGACCGCGGTGTTGTCCGAGGCCCGGCAGGCAGAGATCATCAAGGCTGTCCCGGCGGGCCGGCTCGCCACCGTGGACGAGGTCGCGGCCGCGGTGACGTTCCTGGCCGGCGATTCGGCCGCGTACATCAACGGCGCCGTCATCCCGGTCGACGGTGGCCTCGGCATGGGTCACTGACCTTCACAACAAGGAGCATGAGAGAAGTGTCTGGATTGCTGGCCGGCAAGCGGCTGCTCATCACCGGCGTCATCACCGACGCCTCGATCGCGTTCTCGGCGGCCAAGACCGCCCAGGAGAACGGGGCGACCGTCGTGCTGACCGGCTTCGGCCGGATGTCGCTGGTCGAGCGGATCGCGAAGCGCCTGCCCGAGCCGCCGCCGGTGATCGAGCTCGACGTCACCGACCCGGAGCACCTGGCCGCGCTGCCGGACAAGGTGCGCGAGCACGTGGACGGGATCGACGGGGTGCTGCACTCGATCGCGTTCGGCCCGCAGAGCGTGCTCGGCGGCGAGTTCCTCAACGCGCAGTGGGAGGACGTGTCGAAGGCGCTGCACGTGTCGACGTACTCCTACCAGGCGCTGGCCGTCGCCTGCCTGCCGCTGATGCAGGCCGGGGGCAGCATCGTGGGTCTGACCTTCGACGCCACCAAGGCGTGGCCGGTCTACGACTGGATGGGCGTGGCCAAGGCCGGGCTCGAGTCGGCCAACCGCTATCTGGCGCTGCACCTGGGTCCGAAGGGCATCCGCAGCAACCTGGTCAGCGCCGGGCCGCTGCGCACGATGGCCGCCAAGTCGATCCCGGGCTTCGAGCAGTTCGAGGACGCGTGGGCCGCCCGGGCGCCGCTGGGCTGGGACCTGCACGACACCACGGCCACCGGCAAGGCGATCTGCGCGCTGCTCTCCGACTGGTTCCCCGCCACCACCGGTGAGGTTGTGCACGTCGACGGGGGTTACCACGCGCTGGGGGCATGACTGACTGCACCGGAGGAGCGGAGCGTACGTAGGGCCAGGAAGGCATGCCAACTGCTAACTCAGCTCAGCCCGGTGGGATAGTGGAGCGGTGGTCTATGACGCCTTTGTTCTGCTGTCCTTCGGTGGCCCCGAGAAGCCCGACGATGTGATGCCGTTCCTGCGCAACGTGGTGCGCGGGCGGGGCGTCCCCGACGAGCGCCTGGCCGAGGTGGCCGAGCACTACTACCACTTCGGCGGCGTCTCGCCGATCAACCAGCAGAATCGCGACCTGCTCGCCGCCGTGGAGAAGGACTTCCAGGAGAACGGCGTCGGCCTGCCCACCTACTGGGGCAACCGCAACTGGCAGCCGATGCTGGCCGACACGGTGGCGCAGATGCGCGACGACGGCATCACGCACGCGCTCGGGTTCGCGACCAGCGCCTACGGCGGGTATTCGTCGTGCAAGCAGTACTGGGAGGACATCGCCGACGCCCGGGCCAAGGTTGGTCCGGGCGCCCCGGTGATCTCCAAGCTGCGCCAGTTCTGGGATCACCCCGGCTTCGTCGAGCCGCACGCTTCGGCCGTCCGGTCCGCACTGGCCACCCTGGACGAGAGCCGGCGCGCCACGACGCGCCTGGTCTTCACCGCCCACTCGATCCCGTCGAGCATGGCCCGCACGGCCGGCCCGACCGGCGGGCGCTACGAGGCGCAGTTGCACGAGACCGCGCGGCTGGTGGCCGGGAACGACGACTGGGACCTGGTCTGGCAGAGCCGCTCCGGCCCGCCGCAGGTGCCGTGGCTGGAGCCCGACATCAACGACCACCTCGAGACGCTCCAGCAGCAGGGCGTCACCGACGTCGTGGTCAGCCCGATCGGCTTCGTCTCCGACCACCTCGAGGTGCTCTGGGACCTCGACAACGAGGCGGCCGACACGGCCAAGCGGCTGGGTCTCGGGTATGCGCGGGCGGCGACGCCCGGCACCGATCCGCGCTTCGTGACGATGGTGCGCCAGCTCGTGCAGGAGCGCACCGGCGGTGCGCCGCTCGAACGGCTCGGTACGCTGCCGGTCTGGGACGACTGCCCGGTCCCGTGCTGCCCACCCCCACAGCGACGAGGAGCATGATGCCCGAGCGCAAGGCCGTCGAGAGCTGGCTCACCGACATGGACGGGGTCCTCGTCCACGAGGGTGTGCCGGTGCCGGGCGCCCCCGAGTTCGTCAACCGGATGAAGACCTCCGGGAAGCCGTTCCTGATCCTCACCAACAACTCGATCTACACGCCGCGTGACCTGCAGGCCCGGCTCACCCGGATGGGCTTCGACGTGCCCGAGACGTCGATCTGGACGGCCGCTTTGGCCACCGCGCAGTTCCTGGCCGACCAGCGGCCGGGCGGCACGGCGTACGTCATCGGCGAAGCCGGTCTGACCACGGCCATGCACGCGGCGGGTTATGTACTGACCGAGTTCGACCCCGACTACGTGGTGCTGGGGGAGACCCGCACCTACAGTTTCGAGGCGATCACCAAGGCGATCCGGCTGATCGACGGCGGTGCCCGCTTCATCTGCACCAACCCGGACGCGACCGGCCCCTCGAACGAGGGCGCGCTGCCCGCGGCGGGCTCGGTGGCCGCGATGATCTCCAAGGCCACCGGCGTCGACCCGTATTTCGTCGGCAAGCCCAACCCGATGATGATGCGGTCGGCCCTCAACACCATCGAGGCCCACAGCGAGAGTACGGCGATGATCGGCGACCGGATGGACACCGACATCCTCTGCGGGCTGGAGGCCGGCCTGGAGACGATCCTCGTGCTCACCGGCATCAGCACCCGCGAGGAGGCGGAGCGTTATCCGTTCCGCCCGTCCCGCATCATCAACTCGGTCGCCGACCTGATCGACGAGATCTGACCCATGGCTCATCCACTCATGTTCGACGAGTCGGATGAGGTGCTTCACCGCGTACGGGAATTGGCCCTGGCCTTTCCCGACGCGGCGGAGAAGGTGTCGCACGGGATCCCGGCGTTCTTCACGACCAAGGTGTTCGCCTATTACGGCGGGTCGGTCAAGGTGGACGGGGAGTATCGGCGGCATCACCAGTCGCTGCTGGTGCTGCTCGATGCGGACGAGCGGGTGGCGCTGACCGACGACCCGCGCTGTTACGTGCCGGCCTATCTCGGGCCCAGTGGGTGGATCGGCGTCGACCTGGACGACGACACCGACTGGGCCGAGGTCGCCGAGCTGCTCGACGCCAGCTATCGCCGCACGGCCGGGCCACGCCGGGTGGCCCGGCTCGAGAAGCTCAGGGGATGAGGCGGTCGAGCAGCGGGAACTCGTCGTAGACCTGGTTGTAGTCGCCGAAGTGACCGTCGTCGCGGATGATCTGGGTGCCGCCCAGCCGGTCGAACATGGCCCGGCCCTGGTGCTCGTCACAGCCGTACGGGTCCTGGCGGGAATTGATGAACACGAACTCCCCGGCGTGGGCCCGGATGGTGTCCCAGTCGTAGCCGGCTTGCAGCACGGGCTCGTCGGAATCGTTGGGCGGCGTGGAGTATCCGGCCACGAGGATCGCCTGGGCGACGGTCACGTGTTCGAGCAGCGCGAGCAGCAGCGCGGACCCGCCGGAGTGGCCGACGAGCACGGTCTGCTCGTCGAAGTGGTGCGCCTCGAGGACCCGGGGCAGTAACTCGGCGACCGGCTCGACGTTGAGCCCGGGGTAATGCGGAACCTCAACCTCGTACCCCCGCTCGGTCAGCCGTGCCGCGAGCCAGGGATACCAAGCCACGCCGGGATTGCCGCCGGTGCCGTGAAAGATGATCGCCTTTCGCATCGACGCATTCTTGCAGACGATCAATTTGTCATAGTGTGGTGTGATGTATACCCGTAGGGGGATGGCGGGCGGGCTGCTCGTGGTGGCGCTGGGAGCCACCGCGGCCATGGCGGCCACCCGCGGCGAACCCGACGGGACCCTGACCGTACGCCGGGTGCCGGCCGCCGTCGTGGCGGCGCCCACGGTCGAACCGGTGCCGAAAGCCGGGCCGGCGCCCGCCGGGCTGCCCAAGATCTCGTACTGGCACGCGGCCCGGGGCTTTCCGCCGGATCCGGCGCCGCACTCGCTCGAAACGGTGGCCGAGGGGCTGCGACCGCACGGCAAGGTCGCCGTCTACGACGCACCGGGCGGGACGGCTCGGGCGTTCCTGCCCCGCACGATCAGCGGCCTGCCGGTGACGGCGCCGGTCGTCTCGCGGCGGCCGGGCTGGCTGGCGGTGCTGATCCCGTCGATCAACCGCCGCATCGGCTGGGTGCCGGTCAGTGCCGGGACCGTGCACCCGCTGCGCGACCAGCTCATCGTCGACCGCGGTGAGCGGCGGCTCACCTGGCTGCACAACGGCAAGCCGCGCGGCGACTGGGAGGTGGCGGTCGGCTCCGCACGGACGCCGACGCCGCTCGGACGGACCTTCGTGATGGGGCGCACCATCACCCAAGGAAACGTCTATGCCGGGCTGGACGCGCTGGTGCTCGGCGCGATCCCCGACGACCGGGACGCGCTGTCGGCCTCGCTGCGCAACGGGCACACCGCGATCCACGCGTGGAGCGACGAGTCGGCCTTCGGGCGGGCCATCTCCAACGGCTGCATCCGGATGCCCCCGGACGCGCAACGCACCCTGCTGCGCCACATCCCCGAGGGCGTCGTGCTCACCGTGGTGGAGTGACGTCCCCGGTCCGCAGCCAGGCCGCCTTGGCCGCGGCCCGCTCCTCGTCGGCCCCCGCCGAGCGCAGCAGCTCGAGCACCGGCCAGTGCGAGATCGTCTCGGCCTGGCTGCCGGCCATCACCAGATGCAGGTAATCGCCCAGCACGTCCCCGAGCACCAGCCGGTCGCGGGTGAACTCGCGCAGCGCGGGCAGGGCCGCCGAGTGGTCGTCGGCCGGTCCGAGCCCCTCGAGCATCGCGGTGACGCGGGCGGCCAGCACTCGCTGTCCCTCGTCCAGTTCCGGCATCTGCATGTCGTCAACGTAAAGGGCGGCGCCAACCCGGCGCTGCGGAAACCGGCGTGAGCCGGGTCGCGTGAGGCGTCGATCACGAGCCCGATTCGCCGACCGGCCGGACGGGGCAAAGCGGCGCCCATGACCGACAGCTTCCGCGCGCTGCGCTCCGTGCCCTTCCGGTGGTATTTCGGCGGGCAGATCGCCTCGGCCAGTGGAACCTTTGTGCAGCAGACGGCGATCGGGTGGCTCGTGCTGCAACTGACCGGTTCGGCCTCGGCGCTGGGGCTGGTGCTCGCGGTCGGTGGCGTGCCGTCGCTGCTCTTCGGGCCGTGGGGCGGGACCGTCGCCGACCGGTTCGACCTGCGCCGGCTCATCCTCGTCACCCAGGCCACGTACGGCGTCCTGGCCTTGATCCTGTGGCTGGCCGCGATGGCCGGACATGCGGGGGTGCCGCTCATCATCGCGGTCAGTGTGGCCGGTGGCGTCATCGGGATCGTCGACTCACCGGCCCGGCAGGCCTTCGTGAGCTCGCTCGTGCCGGCGCCGGATCTGTCCAGCGCGGTCAGCCTCAACGGCGTGGTGATGAACAGCGCCCGCGTCGTCGGTCCGGCCCTGGCCGGCGTGCTCATCGTCGCGGCCGGCACAACGGCCTGCTTCGCCGTGAACGCGTTCTCGTATCTGGCCGTCATCGCCGCGCTGCTGGTCATCCGGCCGCTCACGACCGGCCGCCGCGCGGTCTCGCACACCGGCGTGGCCGACGCCATCCGGTACGCCCGGACGCGTCAGCAGGTCTGGCTGCCGCTGGTGATGATGGCGTTCGTCGGCCTGCTGGCGTTCAACTTCGCCGTCGTGCTGCCGGTGCTGGCCAAGCAGACCTTCCACGGCGACGGCGGCACCTACGGGCTGCTCTCCACGATGCTGAGCGTCGGCGCCGTTCTCGGCTCGCTCGCGGTGGGACTGATCAAGCACCCGAGGCGTACGTATCTGGTCTTCACGGCCTTTGCCTTCGCGGCCGGCATGGCCCTCACCGCGGTCGCCCCCGACGTGCCGGTTGCCGCCGTCACCCTGCTGCTGACCGGCGCGGCCGCGTTCGGCTTCGCCACCCTCGCGTCCACCGCGATCCAGTTGCACGCCGCCCCGGAGTACCGCGGCCGCGTCCTGGCGCTCTGGGTCTTCGTCTACCTCGGTACGACCCCGATCGGCAGCGTGCTCAGCGGCTGGCTCAGCGGCCAGGGCGGCCCGCGCCTGGCCCTGCTCGTCGGCGCGGCCGCGTGCCTGGTGGCCGCGCTCATCGCGACGCGGGTGCACACCCCGCCACACATCGACGACGTGCAGGCTCAGGAATCGCGCAGCCCGACGCAGTCGTAGTCCCAGAACGTGGCCGAGTAGACCAGCGTGCCGGTCATCCACGGCTCGTACGCGGTGAGCGGAAAGACCTGGAACGCCACGTCCGGGATGCGCAGCGACGGCTTGCGGAAACCGAGGTCCCCGCCGGCCCGGAAGCCCGCCTTCGCGTAGTAAGCCGGATCCCCTTCGAGGAAGACGAGCGGCACCCGCTGCTCGTCGGCGATTTCGAGGCCGCGCTTGACCAACGCCCGCCCCACACCCTGCCGCTGGTGTCCGGGCAGGACGCCGAGCGGGCTGAGCACCCAGACGTCGACCAGCCGCGGCGGTGCGTCGAGCAGGCTCCGGGTGAACATGACGTTCCCGACGACCTGCCCGTCCACCTCGGCCACGAGCGACAGCGACTCCGGGTCGTCGCGTCTGAGCGCCGTCACCAGCTCGGCGACCTTGTCGCCGTGCGCGCCGCCGAAAGCCGCCCGATGCACCTCGGCGACGTCGTCCCCATCCCGCTCCACCCGAATCTCCATGGTGGTGCAGGCTAGTGACCGCGGTGTCCGGGCGCCCCCGAATTAGGCTCACGAGGTGACAGCCGAAGTGATCGCCGCGGCCTGGGTCTGCGTCCGCGACCGCCGGGTCCTGGTGGTGCGTCCCCGGGGTTCGGACGCTTTCTATCTGCCCGGCGGCAAACCGGAGCCCTTCGAGACGTACGCCGAGGCCGCCGCCCGCGAGACACGGGAAGAGGTCGGCCTCACCGTCGACCCGGCCGACCTCACCCTGCTGACCGAGATCGTGGCCCCCGCCCACAACCGCCCACCCGGCACCGAGGTGCGGCTGATCTGCTTCACCGGCGGCAAACCGGACGAGCAGCCGGCTCCCGCCAACGAGATCGCCGAACTGGCCTGGTTCACCTCGTCCGACGCCGACCGCTGCGCCCCGGCCATCCAGCTGCTCCTGGCCGAACTGGTCACGGCCGATCGGATCGACTGAAATACCGGGCCGCGACGGCGGTGTGAATGCTGAAACCGAGCTCGGCCGGGCCTTCGAGGACTTCCCAGCCGTGCGTCTCGTCGTTGGGCTTGGACGGCGGGATGTCGTCGGCCGAAGCCAGCGCCGGGAAGCGGGCGAACAGGAGCAATGTGCTGTCGGGGGCGCTGATCGCGTCGTAGAGGGTGGCCGTCGCCGGGTCGGCGGTCAGGCCGGTCTCCTCGAAGAGCTCGCGCGCCGCGCCGTCCTGCCAGGACTCGCCGAAGTCGAGGTAGCCGCCGGGCAGCGCCAGCTGGTCGAGGGCGGGCGGGATGGCCCGCCGGATCACCAGCAGGCCGGCGCCGACCGGCTGCACGGCGACCGCGACCGGGCTCGGGTTGCGGTAGGACATCTCGCCGCAGGCTGCGCAGCGACGCGGCCAGGAGAGGCCCGGCACGAAGCGCGCGCCGCAGAACGTGCAGTGCTTGAAGCGGTCAGGCATGCAGCGGCGAGTTGCACGCGGCGACCAGCGCCTGGCGGCACGCGTCCATCAGCGGGCGCAGGGCGGCGTCGCGTTGCTGGGCCTCGTAGCCGTTGATGGCGCCGCCGGGCGCGTTCGTCTCGGCCAGCGCGAGCACCTGGTCGAGGATCGAGGCGCGGGCGAACAGGCGGCGGGCCCGCGGGTCGAAGCCGGGCGGCAGGGTGGCCGTGCTCTCGGGGCGGCGCAACGCCTGCAGCGCGCCGGCCAGCTCGGGTTTCCACTGGGCCACGTCGAGTTTGGTCAGCTGGGTCGTCGCCTCGCCCAGGGCCAGGGTCAGCTCGGCCTCGGCCTCGGCCGCGCCCATCTGGAAGACCGGGCGGTAGTTTTCCACCGGGAACCACCGCCACAGCACCGTTTCGAACTCGACCCCGGACCCGGAGACGTGCTGCCGGACCTCGGGCACGATGCCGAACGACGGCGTCATCACGGCCTCGCCGGCCAGCATGGCCGCGCCGGTCAGCGGGCCCGGGCCGGGCAGCCCGCGCGGGTCGCCGGGAGCCGGCAGCACGAGGCGGATGTCGTCGGGGTGCAGCTTGGCGAACGTGGGCAGGCCCTGCGGCAGCGGCACGTCGGTCCACGTGCCGGGCACGTCGGCGACGAGGTGCTCCTCGTCGTGGGCGATCTCGTCGGCCAGCTCGTCGAAGGGGACGAGCCCGGCGCGCCAGGCGCGGACCCAGGACACGAGCCGGGTGGAGCGCCGCGCGACGCGGGTGGCCGCATCAGCTGCGGGGGACATGCGAGCAAGGGTACGTGCCCGCCGGGAACCTTGTCTCGGCCGGAGCGTCAGAAACGCCGTGTCCCAACGCACGGGTTACGGTGCCTTGCATGTATGGGGAGGACGTGCTCAAGGGGAACTGGCGCCGGCGCAAGGTGATCCCCGAGGTGGACGCCGAACGCGACCTGGTCGTCGAGGACGCCGAGTCCGGGTTCTGCGGGGCGGTGATCGGCTTCGAGCTGGGCGCGGTGGTGCTGGAGGACCGGCACGGCAAGCGGCGCAATTTCCCGCTGGCGCCGGCCGCTTTCCTGCTCGACGGGCAGCCGGTCACGCTGCGCCGGCCCGCGGCGGCGCCGGCTCAGGCCCAGCGGCGGGTCACGGCCTCGGGGTCGGTCGCCGTCGAGGGCGTCCGGGCCCAGGTGGCCAAGGCGAGCCGGATCTGGGTCGAGGGCGTCCACGACGCGGCGCTGGTCGAGCGCATCTGGGGTGACGACCTGCGGATCGAGGGCATCGTGGTCGAGCCGCTGGACGGCATCGACGACCTGGCCGGCGCGGTCCGCGAGTTCCGGCCGGGCCCGCGGCGGCGGCTGGGCGTCCTGGTCGACCATCTCGTCCCCGGCAGCAAGGAGAGCCGGATCGTGGCCGCCGTGACCGACCCGGACGTGCTGGTGACCGGCCATCCGTACGTCGACATCTGGCAGGCCGTGAAGCCGCAGCGCGTCGGGCTCTCGAAGTGGCCGGTGATCCCGCCCGGCCGGCCGTGGAAGGAGGGCATCTGCGCGGCCGTGGGTGTGCGCGAGCCGTACGACATGTGGCGCCGGATCCTGTCCTCGGTGAGCAGCTACAAGGACGTCGAGACGCCGCTCATCAACTCGATGGAGCGGCTGATCGACTTCGTCACCGTCCCGTGACCGCACCCAGGCGCCGGGCGGCCTCGGTCAGCCGGTCCGGTGGGTTGGCCGCGTAGCCGAGGATCAGACCGGGCGGTCCGGGCGTCATACGGTGCCAGGACAGCGGGTGGACGAGGACGCCCGCAGCCGCCGCGCGCTGGGCCGTGACGGTGTCCGGTTCGTCGCCGTCGAGCATGATCAACAGATGCAGTCCGGCCGCCACGCCGATCACCCGGGCCCGCGGCAGGTGGGTGCGGAGCCCGGCCAGGAGCGCGTCGCGGCGGCGGCGCTGGCGGGCGCGGACGGTGCGCAGGTGCCGCTCGTAGTCGCCGGTCGCCAGCAGCCGGGCCAGCACCAGCTGCGGCAGCGCGGGGTTGCCGAGGTCGCTGTCGTGCTTGGCCGTGAGCAGCGCGGGCTGCAGGCGGCGGGGAGCGATCAGCCAGCCCAGCCGCATGCCCGGAGCCAGAGATTTCGAGACACTTCCCGCGTACGCCACGTGGTCCGGCGCCGAGCCCTGAAGCGCCGCCACCGGGGGCCGGTCGTAGCGGTGCTCGGCGTCGTAGTCGTCCTCGATGATCAGGCCGCCGGCGGTCGCCCAGGTCAGCAGCGCCCGCCGCCGGGCCGGGCTGAGCACGACCCCGGTCGGGAACTGGTGGGCCGGCGTGATGACGGCCGCCTCCTGGGTCAGCGCCTCGACGACCAGCCCCTCGTCGTCGACCGGTACGGGCTCCGGGCGTACGCCCCAGTGCGCGAGCTGGTCGCGGGCCCCGCGCGACCCCGGGTCCTCGACCGCGATCCGGCGGGCCGGAATCGTCTGGGCCAGCAGGGCCAGCGCCTGGGCGACGCCGTTGACCACGATCACGTCGTCCGGTTCGGCGCGGACGCCGCGGGTGCGGGCGAGCCAGCCGGCCAGCTCGGCGCGCAGGCGCGGGGTGCCGCCCGGGTCGCCGTAGCCCAGGTCGGCGGCGGTGATCTCGTCGAGCACGGCCCGTTCGGCGCGCAACCACGCCGTACGGGGGAAGGCCGACAGATCCGGGATGCCGGGGGAGAGGTCGAGGTCGATGCCGTCGGCCGGCGGCAGGGGCAGTCGCAGCGTGTCGAGGGCGCGCCGGCGGTCGGACGGGGCGTCGCGGACGTGCGGGTGGGCCACGATCGTCGTGCCGGCGCCGGTGCGGGCCTGCGCGAGCCCCTCGTCGATCAGCCGCTGGTAGGCGTCGACGACCACGCCCCGGGAGACCTCGAGCTCGGCCGCCAGCACCCGGGTCGGCGGCAGTCTCTCGCCCGGGGCCAGCCGTTTGGCGGCGACGGCGGACCGCAGCCCGTCGGCCAGCCAGGCGGTCAGCCCCTTGGCCGGGGCGTCCGCGGGACGCAGCTGGAGGAAGTCCGATCCGGACATTGGTCCTCCTGAGCCGGTGGGGATTGGTCCTTCAATCCGGACCATATCGCGCCGAGCATCGAGGGTGTGAAGACAAATCTGCTGCCCGCTCTCGCCGGCGCCACGGGCATGGCTTTCGTCGGCGGCAGCGTGGCCGTCTCCGCGTTCCTGGCCGACGCCCCGTCCTCGACCGTCCAGGCCCTGCGGTACGCGGTCGCTTGCCTCCTGCTCGTCCTGTGGTCCCGGGTCACCGGCCGGCGGCTGAGGCGGCCCCGGCGTACCGAATGGCTCTGGCTCGCCGGGGTGGTCCTGACCGGCATGATCATCTTCAACGTGGCGCTGGTGCAGGGCTCCCGGCACGCCGAGCCGGCCGTGCTCGGGGTGGCCGTGGCCTGCGTCCCGTTGCTGCTGGCCGTGGTCGGGCCGCTGCTGGAGGGCCAGGCGCCCGCCCGGCGGCTGATCGTGGCGGCGCTGGTCGTCACGGCCGGGGCGGCACTGGTGCAGGGCTTCGGGCGCACCGACGGCATCGGGCTGGTGTGGGCGCTGGTGACGTTCGCCTGCGAGGCCGGTTTCACGCTGCTGGCCGTGCCGGTGCTGGGGCGGCACGGTCCGCTGGGGGTGTCGGTGCACTCGACGTGGATGGCCGCGATGGCCTTCGGCGTGGGCGGCCTGGCCGTCGAGGGGCCGGGCGCGGTCCTGCGCCTGCGGCCGGACGACGTGCTGGCCGGGGTCTATCTGGCCGTCGCGGTCACCGCGGTGGCGTTCGTCCTCTGGTACACCTGCGTCCAGCGCCTCGGCTCGGCCCGCGCCGGCCTGCTGACCGGAATCGCCCCGGTCTCGGCGGCGGTGGTCGGGGTGGCCGTCGGCGGCCCGATGCCCGGGCTCGCCGTGTGGCTGGGTGTCGCCGTGGTCTCGGCCGGGCTGGCGCTGGGCTTCCGCTCGCGCCGGCCGGTCGCCGCTCCGGTCGAACTCAGGCCAGATGTGCTGGATCTCGTGTGAAGACGAACGTGGCGATGTCGATCGCGGTCACCCGGCCCTCGTCGTCCCGCCGGATCCGCAGGACCTCGCCCTCGTTCTCGCCCTCGGTGCCGCGCCAGCAGTCGGGCGCCTCGCGAATGAACCGGGTCCGATGGTGCGGGCCGGTCATGATCAGCGCGTCCCCGTGCGGGGTGATCTCGTGTTCGCGGCCCATCCACCACCAGCGGCCGACCAGGGTGGCCGCCTCGCCGGTGGGCCGGGCCGGCGGCTGCCACGGGGTGACGGCGACCGGCTCGCCGTCGACCGCCGCGGCCAGCGCCGCCAGGGCCACGTCCTTGATCGTGGTGCCGGCCAGGCCGTACGAGTTGGCGAAGGCGATCACGCCCAGCCGGCTCCGGCGGTGGACGGCCAGCTGAGCCACATAGCCCGGCATCGAGCCGCCGTGCCCCACGAAGATCCGCTCACCGACCCGGTAGAGCTGCGGCCCCAGCCCGTGGCCGGCGGTCCACGACTCGAGGTCGCTGATCACCACCGGCGCGCACATCTCGTCGACCGTCTCGCGGGCCAGCACGGCCGGCGCGGGGTCGGTCCAGAAGGCCGCCCACTTCGCCATGTCGGTCAGCGTGGACCAGAGCTGACCGGCCGGCGCCATCGCGCCCGAGTCGAGCCGGGGCTCCTCGTGCAGTGACCGGTCGAGCTCGTGGACCACGTAGCCCCGGGCGAACGGCTCGACCGGCGCGCAGGTTGTGCGTTTCATGCCCAGCGGGTCGAGCACCCGCTTGCCGGCCAGCGTCGGCCAGCTCTCGCCGGTCACCCGCTCGAGGACGGCGCCCAGCAGCCCGTACGCCAGATTGGAATAGCGATAGCGCCGGAACGGTGGCCCGGCGACCTTGTCGTAGCCGAGCGCGGCCAGCAGCTGGTCGACATCGCCGCCGGTCGTGCGCTCCCACCAGGCGCCGTCCGGCTCCCGCTGCAGGCCCGAGACGTGGCCCAGCAGCTGGCGCAGCGTCACCCCGCCGATCGGGGTGCCCGGCAGATGGCGATAGAGCAGGTCGTCGAGGGCGAAGAAGCCCTCGTCGCGCAGCTGCATGACCAGCGTGGCGGTGATCGTCTTGGTGATCGAGCCCAGCCGGTACTGCGTCTTCGCGTCCGGCCGCGGGTGCTCGCCCGCCACAACCTGGTGCAGCACGGCGCGATCCCGCACGATGGCCAGGGCGAGGGACGGCGCACGCCCCTCGGCCTGCGCGCGGACGGCGATCTCCTCGACCCGTCGGCCGGTCTCCGGCAGCAGCGACACGGTGGACCCTCTCGATATGTGACTGGTGGGTATAACTCCCCGCGGGCGATATGGCTACGCCGGTTCGGGCCCCGGCTTGCATGGCAGTTCGATGACATTTTCCGCAAGGGGGCACGGAGCGTCGCCGGACGTGCGCGGACATGTCACGATCGATACGTGGAAGCGGTTCTCTGGATCGTGCTCGGCATCGCACTGGCGATCGCCGAGGCTTTCACGGCCACATTTCTGATCATTTTCTTCGGGGTCGGGGCTTTCGCCGCGGCCGGTGCGGCTGCTCTCGGCGCACCACTTCTGCTCCAGGTCATCGTCTTCGCCGTCGTCTCCGGCCTCTCGGTCACGGCGCTGCGGCCGATCATCATGCGCCACGCCAAGCCGGCACTCGAGACGGGTGACACCCCGTTCGGCGTCGAGGCGCTCGAGGGCACCCACGCCACCGTGCTGGAAGAGGTCGACGGCGCGCACGGCATGATCAAGATCGACGGCGAGCACTGGCAGGCCCGCTCGTTCGACGGACACGAGAAATACCTGCCCGGCGAGCGCGTCCGGGTCATCAAGGTCAACGGCGCCACGGCCATCGTGTGGCGCGACGATCTGCCCAACATTTAGAGAGGGGTGCCATGGAAGCTGTAATCGGCGTCCTCATCATCGTGATCGTGGTGTTCGCCATCGTCACGCTGCTCCGGTCCGTCCGCATCGTCCCGCAGCAGCGCATGGACGTGGTCGAGCGTCTCGGCAAGTACAAGCGGACTCTCTCCCCGGGTCTCAACCTGCTGGTCCCGTTCGTCGACTCGGTGCGCAGCAAGGTCGACATGCGCGAGCAGGTCGTCTCGTTCCCGCCCCAGCCGGTGATCACCTCCGACAACCTCGTCGTGTCGATCGACACGGTGCTCTACTTCAAGGTCGTCGACCCGGTGCGGGCGACCTACGAGATCTCCAACTTCCTGCAGGCCATCGAGCAGCTCACGGTCACCACGCTGCGAAACGTCATCGGCTCGCTCGACCTCGAGCGCGCCCTGACCAGCCGTGAAGAGATCAACCGACACCTCTCCACGGTGCTCGACGAGACCACCGGCCGCTGGGGCATCAAGGTCACCCGGGTCGAGATCAAGGCGATCGAGCCGCCGCCGAGCATCCGCGACTCCATGGAGAAGCAGATGCGCGCCGAGCGCGAGCGACGCGCCACGATCCTCAACGCCGAGGGCCACAAGCAGGCGGCGATCCTCACCGCCGAGGGCGAGAAGCAGTCCCAGGTGCTGCGGGCCGACGGTGACCGCCAGGCTCGCATCCTGCAGGCCGAGGGTCAGGCCAAGGCGATCCGTACGGTGTTCGACGCGATCCACACGGCCAACCCGTCCCAGAAGGTGCTGGCCTACCAGTACCTTCAGGCGCTGCCGCAGATTGCCAACGGCACAGCCAACAAGGTCTGGATCGTGCCGAGCGAGCTGACCAAGGCCCTCGAGGGCATGGGCGGCGCGCTGGGTGGCCTGGCCAACATGGCCAACGACATCCCGAGGGCCGGGGTCGACTCGGCCGCGGTCGAGAGGGAGGCCGTCGAGGCCGCCGAGGCCGCCGCCGCCGAGGCGGAAAAGGTCAACGACCAGGTACGAGTCGCCGAGGCCCAGGTCAGCGGCGACCCCGACCGGACGGCCGCGCTGCCGGCGCCGGAGCCGATCCCGCCGTCGGCCGCGCTGGGCGGTGCCGACTACAACGGCGTGGTCGACCGCGAACGCGCCTGATTGCTCCTGAGACGGCCGGCTCCCTCCGCGGGGCCGGCCGTTTCGCTGTCCGGCTGTTGTCGCGTGGCCGGCTGTCGCGTGGCCGGTTGTCGCATGGCCGGTTGTCGTCGCGTGGCCGGCCTATTCGTCGTCGCGGCCGAGCTCCCAGAAGGCGACGGCGGCCGCCGCGGCGATGTTGAGCGAGTCGACGTTGCGCCGCATCGGGATCTTCACCGGGACGTCGCTGGCCGCCAGCGCGTTCTTCGACAACCCAGGCCCCTCGGCCCCCAGCAGCAGGGCCGTCTTCCGCCGCTGGTCCTCGGTGAGCCGTTGCAGCGGCACCGCCTCCGCGTCGGGAGTCAGGGCCAGGATGGTGAACCCGCCGCGGCGAAGCAGGTCGAGGCCGTCCGGCCAGGGCTCCAACCGGGCATACGGCACGGCGAAGACCTCACCCATGCTGACCCGCACACTGCGGCGGTAGAGCGGGTCGGCCGAGGTCGGCGAGAGCAGCACGGCGTCGATGCCCAGCGCCGCCGCCCCCCGGAACACGGCACCGATGTTGGTGTGGTTGTTGACATCCTCGAGCACGGCGACGCGCCGGGCCGTGGCGATGACCTCCTCCGCCGTCCGCAACGGAGCCCGGTGGAACGAGGCCAGGACCCCGCGGTGCACGTGGAAGCCGGTGGCCTTTTCCAGCACCGAGGGCGTGGCCGCGTAGATCGGCGCGTCGTCCGGCAGGTCGGCGATCTGATCGGTGCGCTTCTCGTCGATCAGATAGGACCGCGGCCGGTAGCCGGCCCGCAGCGCGCGGCGCAGCACCAGCTCACCCTCGGCGATGAACAGCCCGTTGGGTGGCTCCCACTTCGTGCGCAGCTCGAGGTCGGTCAGGGCCCGGTAGTCGCCGAGGCGCTCGTCGGCGGGGTCGGTGATGAGGTGGATCTCGGACACGGCGCTCAGTCGACCCGGTAGGTCAGGTGGGTGGCGTGCCCCGACGCTCGCACGTGGATCTGGCGCAGATTGCGCGGCGCGGCGCCCTCGAACAGCGGGGTGCCCCCGCCGAGCAGCACCGGCGCGAGGTGCAGCCGCAGCTCGTCGACCAGGCCCGCGTCGATCGCGCCGCGGATGGTCTCGCCGCCGCCCATGATGACGACCTCACGGTCGTCGGCCAGGGCGCGGCCCTTCTCGACGGCGCTGGCGATCCCGTCGACGACGAAGGTGAACCGGTCGGCCAGGCGCACCCGGGCCGGTGGCGTGCGGGTGACGACCAGGACGGGCGGCTGCGCGGCCAGGCCGGCGCCGTAACCGACCTCGTCGTTCCAGCCGTCGGGAGCGTCGACGATGTCGAACAGGGTGCGGCCCATGACGACGGCGCCGGTGGCACCGGTGGACTCGGCCAGCACCGCCCGGTCGATGGCGTCGCCCTCGAACGCCCAGGTGTGCAGGCTCTCGCCGCCGCGGCCCAGACCCTGCCCCGGGCCGGGCTCGGGGCCGGTCACGAATCCGTCGAGCGACACCGAGATGTCGGCGACCACCTTGGCCATGGCTGCTCCTTCCACCGGTTCCCGGGATCTCCCGGGTCCGACTGCGAGCATGCCACTGGGGTCCGACGTTTCCGTGCTCGGGGATGAGCCGGCACCGCGGGTCGTTCAGTGCTTGGGGATGAGCCGGCGCCGCGGGTCGTTCAGTGCTTGGGGATGAGCCGGCGCCGCGGGTCGTTCAGTGCTTGGGATGAGCCGGCCGCCGGTCGCTAGTGCTTCGGGATGAGCCGGCCGCCGGTCCAGGCCAGGCCCGTGCCCGCGGCGAGCAGCAGCAGGGCCCCGACGGTGGGCAGCGGGCGCTGGGCGTGCGCGCCGGCCCCGATCGCCGCCGCGGCCAGCATCAGCAGCACGCCGTCGGCCGGGTTGACCAGCCGGGACCGGAAGACGGCCCAGCCCAGCAGCACCCAGCCGGCGCCGAGGGCGGCGGTGGCCCCCAGCTCGACCACGCGCAGCTGCTCGACCGTCAGCGGGGAACCGGCCGCGACCGAGCCGTCCGGCAGGGCGGCCAGCGGCAGGCTCATCACGAAGCCGCCCAGACCGAGGAGCAGGCCGAGCAGGGCCGACTGGCGGGTGCGGGAGCCGGCCAGCAATCCGGCCAGCGCGATCATGGCGACGGCGGCGAGCCAGCCGGCGGTCAAGGTCACCACCAGCGGGCCGGGCGGGGTGTCGATGCCCAGCGTCGTCCAGCCGTGCAGCAGAGCGGCGACCGGCAGTGCCCACAGCGCCAGACGCGCATAGCGGCGGACACTCCAGACCCAGACCGCTTCCCGTACGGGGAGAAGAGGCTCATCCCGGGCCGCGCCGGCCCCGCCGACCCAGGTCGGGGACACCCGCAGCGGCCGTCCGCTGGCCGTTTGATGGTGGCTGATGCTCATGGCTCCGCCTCGCGTGGGCTCAAGCCGAGCGGCCGGGGGGCACCGTCGGGATCTTGGGTGCAGCCTCGCAGAGCTCCGCCGCACTCGCAGGGAATTCACAGAAATCGTCCGCCGGGAAACTGTCGGAGGCCCGGTGCAGGATGTCGGCATGAGCGCAGAACTGACCGTCCCCCCGCTGTCCGAGCTCCGCCTGCGCCGCAGCGTCAAGTGGCGCAGCTTTCCCGCTGAGGTGCTGCCGCTGTTCGTCGCCGAGATGGATTACGGGCTGGCCCCGCCGGTCGCGGCGGCGCTCACCGAGGCCGTCGGGCGCGGTGACACCGGCTATTCGACCCCTGGCCCCGAGTTCGGCCGGGCGTTCGCCGGGTTCGCGGCCCGGCGCTGGGGGTGGGAGCCCGACCCGGGCCGGGTGCTCCCGGTCACCGACGTCGGCGTCGGCGTGGTCGAGCTGCTCCGCCGGCTGGTCCGCCCCGGTGACCCGGTGGTGATCAGCCCGCCGGTCTATCCGCCGTTCTTCGACTGGGTGCCCGAGGCCGGCGGCCGGGTGGTCGAGGTGCCGCTGGCCGGCGGCCGGCTCGATCTCGCCGGGCTCGAGGCGGTGTTCGCCACCCACCCGGCGGCCTACCTGCTGTGCAACCCTCACAATCCGGTCGGCCGGGTCCACACCGCCGACGAGCTGGCCGAGCTGGTGCGGCTGGCCCGGCTCCACCGGGTGCCGATCATCAGCGACGAGATCCACGGAGCCCTGGTGCTGCCCGGGGCGACCTTCACACCGCTGCTCTCGGTGCCGCGGGCGGCCGAGATCGCGCTCAGCGTGGTGTCGGCGAGCAAGGCGTTCAACGTGGCCGGGCTCAAGTGCGCCGCCATCGTGGCCGCCTCGACCCGGATGGCGCAGCTCCTCGAGCGACTGCCCCGTGAGGTCACCGAGCGCACCGGCCACCTGGGCCTGATCGCCGCGGTGGCCGCCTTCGACGAGGGCGACTCGTGGCTCGCCGCGCTGATCACGACCCTGTCGGCCCGGCGCGACCAGCTCGGCGCGCTGCTGTCGTCCCGGCTGCCCGCCCTGCGCTGGAGCCCGCCCGAGGCGACCTACCTGGCCTGGCTCGACGCGTCGGCGCTGGGCCCCGACGAGGAGCCACGCGACCGCTTTCTCGACGAGGCACTGGTCGCGCTCGAGCCGGGCACCAGGTTTGGCGCGGCCGGCTCGGGATACGTCCGTCTCAACTTCGCCACAAGCCCCGAGATCCTCGACGAGGCGGTGACCCGCATGTCCACGGTCAAGGTCTGACCGCCCCACCTCCCACCGTCAGGCCATCGCGGCGCCGGCCGAGTTGTCGTGCGGCGCCATGGTGTCCGGTTCGCGCCTGTGTCGGCCTGCGGAAGCGTGGCGGAGTCGTGAGCGGTTGGTGCGCTGTCGCGTGGCGGCGTGGCGGCGTGGTGTCGGGCTCGGGGCTGCGTTGTCTGGCGGTAGCGCGGCGCGGTGCCCAGTCCGGAAGTACGGTTGTAGTGGTCGATTGATCCGCCGAGCGGGGGTGTTTCCAGTGTCGTCCGGATCAGACTCGGGTTCCGCGGCCGATCAGCACCTGATGGCCCTGCTGCGGGCGATCCGGCTGCGGCAGGCCGCTCCCGATGCGGTCGCCGCGGGCATCGCCGACACCGTCGAGGCCATCCGCGAGCAGGCCGAGGCCGGCCATGCCCCAATGCCACCGGGAGCACCGCAAGAGGCGCTTCCTCCTGGTTACTCCCGCCCCGGTCTGCCTCCCGCCCCAACCCACCGCCACGACGGCCCCACCACAGCGGGCCAGCCGATGCGGCCGAGCTGGGCCGGCCCTGCGGCAGACCGTTCCGGCGCGACTCAGCCCGATGCGGATCGCCCGGGCACTGATCAGCCCGGCGCGGTTGCCGGTCGGTCCGGGGCCGGCCGGCCGGACGCAGATGTGCCTGGTGCTGGTTCGCCCGGCACTGGTCAGCGGAGTGGGGATGCGCCGGGCACCTTCGGGGTGGACCCGTCTCTCGACGACCGGACGGGCGCGGGGCCCGGAGCGCGGTCCATCGGCGCCCGCGCGGATGAGTCAGTCAGTCACGACGCGGGGGCGGCCGGATCTGCCGAGGCGGCCGGGCCTGCTCCCGGGCGGTCCTTCTGGGATCGGCGCTCGGTGCGAGCTGTGCCGCCTGCGCTCCGGCGGGAGCATGCCTCCGACAGCGCCGACCACCCCCTCCGCGGTGGTGGCGCGGGCCCGGGCGAAGCGGCGAGACGGCCTTGGATGCCGGCGATCGATCCGACGCGGCCGAGCAACCGGAGTCTTCCGCCGCCGCCCCCGGGACCCACAGCCGAGGATGCCGATCCTTCGTCGCTTCCGCCCGGTGAACCGCACGCCACTCCCGACGCCGGCGTGCCGCTGTCGCCGGACGAGCTCGCAAGTTACTCCGAGCCTCGGGGCGGTGGTCCCGGCCAGGCGTTGATAACCGCGGAGGAGGCTGCGCGGTATGCCGAGGCCTCTGGTGCTGCGGGGCCGGTGACGCCGGAAGAGATAGCGCGCCGGGTCCAGGCTTTCCGTGCGACCGGTCGGGGGCTGAGGACGCCTGAGGACGCGGCGACAGGCGCTGGTGCCGGTCGGGAGCTCATGTCTCGGGACGATGCTGCGCGCTACGGGGAGACGCGCAGTGGTGGTCCGGGCAAAGCGGTGATGACGCCCGAGGAGGCTGGGCGTTACGCGGACGTCGAGGCGGTCGGGAAGCCGAGCCGTAATCAGTTCGCGGGGCTTTCCGGGCGGCGGGTGGAGGCGGTCCGGCCGGTGGTGGAGCCGTGGGTTCCGGAGGGGCCGGAGCTCGAGGCGGGGCCACGGCCCGAGTGGGCCGCTGGTGGCCGGGTGCGGGATGACCACGTACGGGATGAGGGTGGGTTCTTGCGAGGCGAGGCTCAGCGTGACGGGGGCGGGAACGCCACCCGGGCAGCCGGGGCGCCGGCGCCGCGGTTGCCCGGGTTCGATCTGCCGCACGTCGTGCCGCCGATGGTGTCGCGGAGTCCGGGCGCCGGGGACGGGATGGATCCGGCCGACGACGCGCTGCTGCGGCAGACGCAGCGGCTGCTGAGCACCAGTCTGACCTTCGCCGGGGGGCCGGCCGAGGTGGCCGAGCGGCTGCGGGTCGCCCTGCTGCAGGCGCACCCGGCGCTGATGGCGGCTCTGCCGGGCGGGCCGGCGACCCAGACCGAGCAGCTCGCGCGGGCCTTGACCTGGCTGGTGCACCACCTGGACCGGCCGCCGTTGCTCGTCGAGGGCACCGGGCGGCTCGGGGCGGCCCTGGCCGCGGGCGGGGTCGAGCCGGGCCGGATGCACCTGGTCGGGGCGGCTCTGGCCGAGGCGATGCGCGCGGGCATGGCGCCCGGGCAGTGGCGGCAGGACTTCGATCTGGCCTGGCGGTCGACCTGGCAGCACGTGTACGAGTGGATCGCGCACGGCGCGGCCCGCGCCGCCTACGACCCACCCGTGTGGGACGCGACCGTGGTCGAGCACGATCTGCGCCGGCCCGACCTGGCCGTGGTGCGGTTGCGCCCGGAGCTGCCGATGGCGTTCCGGCCGGGGCAGTTCGCGCGGGTCCAGGTGCCCGAGCTGCCGGCGATCTGGCGGCCCTATTCGCTGGCCGGGGCACCGCACCGCAACGATCTGATCGAGCTGCACGTGCGGGCCAAGACGACCACGGGGGTGAGCGCCGCGCTGGTCCACCGCACGAGCGTGGGCGACCGGGTACGCCTGAGCCGGGCCGAGGGCGCGATGACCCTGCCCGAGACCGGTCCTGATCTGCTCATGATCGCCGGCGACACCGGCGTGGCCCCGCTCAAGGCCCTGCTCACCGAGCTGGCCGACACCGACGATCCGCGCTCGGCGGTCCTGTTCTGGGGCGTCCGCGACCTGGGGGAGCTCTACGACATCGACGAGATCGCCGACGTGGCCCGCACCGCCCGCCGCGCCACAGTGATCCCGGTCGTCTCCGAGGGCGACCCCGGCCCGTACCCGTCGGGCCTGGTCACCGACGCGGTCGCCGCCTACGGCGAGTGGTCCGACCACGAGGTCTACCTGGCCGGCCCACCCTTGATGCTGGCCGCCACCAGCCTCGCCCTGCAGCAACTCGGCGTATCCCCCGAACGCATCCACCACGACGCCCCGGAGTAATCGATCACGCGACCCTTGCTCCGTCGCAGGAGACCGGTGGCCGGCCGGGGTGGCTGTTCCCCGCAGTGGGACAAACGTGGTCCTGCCGTTGGGATGGCTGTTCCCCGGGGGTGGAGCGCGGCCGGGGCGGTGAGCCAACCGTTCCCCGGGTTTGCGGAGACGCGGCCTGACGGTGGGGGCTGCTCGCGAGCGTGGCCGCGCCGGTGTGCGGGTTCGCCGGGGTGGGAAGCGGGCTAGGTCGGTGGGGCGGGTGTTCGCCGGGGCCAGAGAGCTTGGCCCGACCGTGGGGTGGCTGTTCGCCGGGTGTGCAAGAGCGTGCCGTGCCTGTGGAGCGGGTGTTCGCGGGGTGGAGGCGCGTGGCTGGGTCGGTGGCGCCGGGGTCACCGAGCTTGGCCGGACCGTGGGGCGGGTGTTCGCGGGGGTGCCAGTGCCTGCCGGACCAGTGGGGCGGGTGTTCGCGGGGGTGCCAGTGCGTGCCGTGCCGGTGGGGCGGGTGTTCGCGGGGGTGCCAGTGCGTGCCGTGCCGGTGGGGCGGGTGTTCGCGGGGGTGCCAGTGCGTGCCGTGCCGGTGGGGCGGGGTGTTCGCGGGGGTGCCGTGCGTGCCGTGCCGGTGGGCAGGTGTTCGCGGGATGCAGAGCCTGGCTGGGCCGATGGGGCGGGTGTTCGGCAGGGCGGGTGGGCGTGGCCGGGCTTGTGGGCGGCTGTGTCCGAGGTCGGAGGACGGCGGCCGGGGCCAGTCGGCGGCTATTCCGGCAGTGGGACCTTGTAGCCGGGCACGGAAGGCCAGCGGACGGTCAGGACCACGGTGTCCTCTTCCTCGGCCAGCCAGGAATGGTCCACGCCGCGGCCCCACACGACGTAGTCGCCGGGGTCGGTGAGGATCACTGTGCGGTCGGGGAACTCCATGTGGAAGCGGCCGCGGATCAGGACCAGCAGAGCCGTGCGTTCCTCGCCGGTCACCCACTGGGCGCGGCGGTCGCCCTTGGGGTGGCGGCCCCACTTGATCTCGACGTCGGGGCTGTGGCGGGGGTCGTCGGCGGGGCGGAAATACCCGAGCAGCCAGCCCTGCTCCTCGGGCGCGTCCAGATCCGCCTTGCCGACGTAGATGCCCTCGGGCGTGACTTCCGCCTGGCCCCGGCGTGGCTCAGCCTCGCCTGATGCCACCGCTGGGTCGTCCGGGTTGGTGGCGGCTCGTGCCTGGCTCTGGGCCGGCTCGGTCTCGCCAGGCCTCGGTGCCGGGTCAGTGGTGGTGGCGATTTCTGCTTGGCTTCGGTCCTCGTCCGTCTCGCCTGGCCTCAGAGCTGGGGCAGTCGTGGTTGCGGCCTGGTCGGGCCGGCCCTCATCTGACCCCGCTGCCGGGTCAGGCGTGGTCGGAAGGGGGTCCGGGGTCGTCACAGCGCGTCGGTGAGGATCTTGGCGTAGGCGGCGGGGACGTAGGTGGGGCCGCCGGGGGTGAGGACGTCCTCGCGGGAGGCGGCGGACCAGGCCTCGGGGGGGACCGCGGCGCGGAGTGCGACCAGGACGGGGGCGTCGTCGTCGAGCATGGCCAGGGCCACCAGGGATTCCTCGACCTCGCCGACGCACTCGAAGGGCTTGTGCGCGTCGATGCCCAGCAGCTCCAGGAAGCCGGGGAGCTGGGCGGTGTCGGCGAAGAGGTCGTGCCCGAAGATTTTGGTCAGCCGGGAGCGGTCCATGGCGGGGGCCATCGCCAGGAAGACGAAGCGGCACTTCGGGCAGTCGCCGCACCAGCGGGCCGTCGGGTCGTGCAGCTTGAAGGCCTTGTTGCAGCTCGTCACCACGTCGTCGTACTGGGTGTGACGGGCGAACAGTTGCGCGATGTGCAGTTCGGACAGTGAGCGCAGCAGCGAGAAGTACGGCTCGGTCAGGCCGGCATGGGTGGTCACCGCGGTGCGGAGCAGGCCCTCGGCCTCGACTCCCTTGGACCACTGGTGGTTGACCTCGTGACCGTTCCAGATCAGGTTGGGGTCGGACGCCGAGCGCTCGTTGGACATCACCACCGGGCCGAGCCCGTGCCACACCGCGGTGGCGATCGCGATCAGCGAGTTGATCGCGGTCACCGGGATGTGACCATTCAGCGCGCCCGCCTTGTTCAGCTCGAACAGCCGCGGGTCGAGCTTGCGGCGGGCGGCCAGGGCCGGCAGGCCGGAGGCGGCGTTGACGTTGCGGATCACCGGGTTGGGGTTCACCGAGAACGGCACCGGCTCGAGCCCGGCCGCGCGCAGGATCTCCAGGGTGACGATCGAGTCCTTGCCACCGCCCACCGCCGACAGCGGGCGCCCCTGGCTGTTGTCGACCGGCTCGGCCGCCGGGACGTCACCCTCCGGCACCTCGACGACCAGCGAGAGCACGTGCGCCAGCTGGTTGCGGTAGGCGTACTCGGCCAGGCCCTTGGTGTAGACCGCGGTGAAGTAGGCCGCCACGGCCGGCGCCACGGGCTTGGGCGCCAGGACCCGGGCCGGGGCACCGACCTTGTAGTAACTGACCCCGGCCACCACGTGCAGCAGATCAAGGACGCGGCCCAGCGCGGGCGGGACCCGCCGGTCACCGGCCGGGACGGGCAGCTCGATCGTCTCGGTGAAGTGCAGCGGTTCCGGCCCGTCGAGCACGTAGTCGAACGTCGCCACCCCGGTCGCGGGGTCGAAGGCGTACGAAGGGAAGCGCATGACGTCGAACTGCACCCGAAGCTCCTGACTGACGGCCGACCGGCAATACTAGTGCGACTCGTCGAAGAGGAGAGAAACGTGCGCCTGGCAGACCTGAAGGGCCGGTCCGTGGCGGTCTGGGGCACGGGCCGCGAGGGCCGGGCCGCGGTGACCGCGATCGCGCCGCACGGGCCGTCCCGCCTGATGGCGGTCGATGACAGTGCGAACTTCCTCTCCGTCGCGTGGGAGGGTCCGCTGGCCGAGGCGGCCCCGCTGGCCGGCGGCGACCACGCCTTTCCGGCGCTGGTCACGGCGGATGTCGTGGTGCGCTCGCCCGGGGTGCCGCAGACGCACCCGTGGATGGGCGAGCTGCGCCGTCGTGGGGTCACCGTCACGGGTGGTAGTGCTCTCTGGATGGCCGATCACGCAGCGCGCACGATCGGCGTGACCGGCAGCAAGGGCAAGAGCACCACTTCGAGCCTGATCAGTCACCTGCTGGCGGCGGTCGGCCGGCCCAACGTCTTCGGCGGCAACATCGGGGTGCCCCTGCTCGATCTGCCCGACGCCCCGCAGTTCGTCCTCGAGCTGTCGAGCTATCAGTGTGCCGACCTGACCGACTCGCCGCGGGTGGCCGTGGTGACCTCGCTCTTCCCCGAGCACCTGGACGCGCACGGCGGCGAGCGGGAGTATTACCGCGACAAGCTCAACCTGCTGCGCCACAGTCCGGAAATGATCGTGGTGAACGGGGTCGACGAGCGGCTGCGCGACGAGATCCGCGGGGTGACCGACGCCAACGGCTTCCCGCCGGTGCCGGCCGCCGCCGACGACTCGCGTTTCCGGGTCGAGGACGACATCGTCCACTGCTCGGACGAGCCGCTCTTCCCGCGCGCGAAACTGCGCCTCAAGGGTGCGCACAACGGCCGTAACCTGTGTGTCGCGCTGGCCGTGCTCGACGGGCTGGGCGTCGACGTCCCGGGGGAGAAGGCGGCGCTCGCGGCCGCGGTCGCCTCGTTCGAGGGGCTGCCGCACCGGCTCACCGAGATCGCCGACCCGTCCGGCCTGACGTTTGTCGACGACACGTTGTCCACGAGCCCGTATTCGGCCATGCACGCCATCGACGCCTACGCCGACCGACCACTCACCGTGCTGCTGGGTGGCACCGACCGCGGCCTCGACTACTCACCGCTGCGGCACTTCCTGGCCGATCGGGAGCTCACCGTGATCGGCATCCCCGACAGCGGCCCGCGCATCCTGGCCGAGCTGTCCGGCCTGGCCGGCATCCGGGCGGCCACCGCCGAGGACCTGGCCGATGCCGTACGGCTGTCCCGCGAACTGACCCCGGCGGGCGGCGTGGTCCTGCTGTCGCCGGCCGCCCCCAGCTACGGCCAGTTCCGCAACTTCGAGCACCGCTCCGAAGCCTTCGCCGAAGCCATCAGGGCCACCGCCTGACAAACGCGCCCCCGGCGACAACCTGACGAGCGCGCGAAGGCCAATTCGCGCGGCGGCCCCGATGCAGCGTGCCCGGCCGCGGCGTGCTCCCGGGTGCAGCCGAGCAGGGTGCAGCCCGGCAGGGAGCAGTAGGGCAGGGAGCAGTAGGGCCCAGGAGCAGCGAGCCGGGTGTGGTCGCGCCGGAGTGAATGAAGACCGGTGGGCGCCGATGTGAGTCGGCGTGACCGGACCTCTGGGCGGTGCTGTCTCGGCTGTGTGCTCCGACCTCGGCGCGGGCCGGGAGCCCGTACGAAACGATGTTGATCTCGTGTCCACCGTAAAAACTACGTTTCAGAACCGCCAGGAGATGGCCCCTTCAGCCCCCTGCCGCTCATCTGTTCATCCCGCCGGCCTCATAAAAACGGCCCATCCCAAACCGGACGAAATCCGTTCATGTGATGGCTGTCACGCCGTAAAGAACATTTCCGGATCGATGACCGTCAAGCGGTGCCGCCGTAACACGCGTTCATCGGCGCAGGTCAGGTAACGGTTTGAAAACTTCGCCCAACTCCTTGACACGGAGGGGCGGTTAGTAAGAACTTTTACCGCGACAGTAAACACTGTTTCCTGAAAGGGTGGCCAATGAGCGAGCCGGAGATGGACGGCGCCGCGTCGACCGCGGTCGTCGACTCCCTGGTTCCTCGGGCCGGGTTCACTAGCAGCCACAACAACGGCGGACAGCTGAATTCGGACGGGGTTCTGGCCCGGGTCCGGTCGATGCTGCCGGAGTTCACGGGGGCGCTGCGCCGCGTCGCCGAGCACGTGCTGACCGATCCGGCCGCCGCGTCCCGGGCGACCATCGTCGAGCTGGCCGAGCGCAGTGGCACCTCGCCGGCGACGATCACCCGGTTCTGCCGGGCGCTCGGTTTCGACGGGTACGCGGATCTGCGGCTCGGCATCGCGGCCGAGACCGGGCGGGCTCGTTCCGCCGGGTGGACCGTCGACATCGGGCGCGAGATCCAGCCGAACGATCCGCTCGAGCGGGTTCTCGGCCAGATCATGGCGGCCGACACCCAGGCCATGCACGACACGGCCGCGCTTCTCGACCTGGCCGAGGTGGCGCGGGCCGCGACCGCGATCGCCGCCTCGGCCCGGGTCAACATCTTCGGCGCCAGCGGAAGCGCGCTGGTCGGCGAGGAGATGCAGTTCAGCCTGCACCGCATCGGGGTGCCGGTCTGGGCCTGGACCGACGTGCACAACGGTCTGGCCAGCGCCGCGCTCTCGCGGCCCGGCGACGTCGCGCTCGGCATCTCGCACAGCGGCGAGACCGGCGAGACGATCGAGATGCTCGCCGAGGCGAGCAGCCGGGGCGCCACCACCATCGCCCTCACCAGCTTCCCGCGCTCGCCGCTGGCCGAGCTGGCCGACATCACCCTGCTCACCGCCACCCAGGCGACGACCTTCCGGCCGGACGCGCTCAGCGCCCGCCATCCCCAGCTGGTCGTCCTCGATCTTCTCTACGTAGCCGTAGCGCAGCGGACCCACGAACGTTCGCACGCCGCCTTCCAGCGCACCGCACAGGCCGTACATGGCCACAAGGCGGTCAAGGACGGCAGCACCACCTGAAATCGCCTCATCCCGCATGAATAAAACTCCCCAGGAGGAAGCGTGAAGCGCAAGATCGCTGCCGCCGCGGCCATCGCTGCGACGCTGCTCGGTGCCGCAGCCTGCGGCTCCAACGACGAAGACGCCCCCACCACGTCGGCTTCGGGCAAGGTCGACGGCACCGGCAAGACCCTCAAGGTCTGGCTGATGGTCGACGCCCAGACCGCCTGGAAGGGCGTGGTCGACGACGCCACCAAGCGGTTCACCGACGCCACCGGCGCCCAGGTGAACGTCGAGTACCAGCAGTGGGCCAACCACCTCACCAAGCTGGACGCGACCCTGGCCGGCAGCGACGTCCCCGACGTCGTCGAGCTGGGCAACACCGAGTTCCCCAAGTACGTCTTCAGCGGCGCGTTCGGCGCGATCAACCCGGCTGACTACGAGAACTCGGGCTCCTGGCTGCAGGGCCTCAAGGGCGCCTGCGACTTCGAGGGCCAGACCTACTGCGTGCCCTACTACGCCGGTGCCCGCGTGCTGATCTACCGCACCGACCTGCTCAAGAAGGCCGGCTTCACCGCCGCCCCCAAGACCTACGACGAGTTCCTGTCGGTCGCCGACAAGGTGCAGACCGCCGAGAAGGCGAACAGCAAGTTCGGCGCCGTCTACATGCCCGGCCAGTACTGGTACGCGGCGATGAGCTGGGTCAAGTCGACCGGTGGCGAGATCGCCAAGCAGGACGGCGACAAGTGGGTCGGCCAGCTCTCGCAGCCGGCCTCGATCGAGGGCCTGCAGCGCTGGGTCGACCTGGCCAAGAAGTACTCGAAGGCCGACCCCACCAAGAACGAGAACGACCAGGCCAACACGTTCGCCCAGGGCACCGCGGCGATGTTCTACGGCAACGCCTGGGAGCAGGGCTCGGCCGAGGAGACCAAGAAGGACCCCAACGACCCGAACTCGCCGCTGGTCGCGACCAAGGTCAAGGGCAAGCTGGCCGCCGCGCCGATGCCGGAGATCCCGTCGTTCCTCGGTGGCTCGAACCTCGGCATCCCCGAGAAGAGCCAGAACAAGGAACTGGCCGCCCAGTGGGTCAAGGCCTTCACCGACAGCACCTCGATGGCCGGGCTGGTCAAGGCCAACGCGCTGCCGAACGCGACCGCGCTGCTCGACAAGGCCGCCGCGGACAACCCGAAGATCGCCCCGGCCGCGCTGGCCGCCAAGGACAGCTGGTTCCCGCCGAACGCCGAGAAGTGGGCCGACGTCGAGAAGGGCGCGATCCTGCAGACCATGCTGACCGACATCCTGACCGGCAAGAAGTCGGTGGCCGACGGCGCCAAGTGGGCCGACGACCAGATCAACTCGACGCTCAACGAGAGCTGACATCCGCCGGACTGCCCGCCCTGTCACAGGGGCGGGCAGTCCACCCACCCCTTTGAGAGAGGGAAAAGCCGATGTCCGTCGTCGACTCCCCGGCGACCCGGCGGCCCAACGACCCCGGCCGGTCGCAGCAGAACCGGGTCCCCGGTCACGCCGCCCCCAAGCGCCGCCGGCGTGGGAGCGGCCGCACCCCGTGGCTGCTCGCCCTGCCCGCCCTCCTGTTGATCGCCGGCCTGCTGGGTTACCCGCTGGTCCGGATGGTCGTCCTGTCCTTCCAGAACATGCGCCTGCGCGAGCTGCTCAGTGGGCGCACACCCCCGTGGGTCGGCTTCGACCAGTACACCCGGGTCCTGAGCGACAGCGTCTTCTGGGCGGTGGTCGGGCGTACGGTCGCCTTCACCGTCGTCTCGGTGCTGATCTCGGTGTTCTTCGGCCTCGGCATCGCGCTGCTGATGCGCCGGGTCAGCCGGGGTGTCCGGCTGTTCATGGTCGTCGCCATGATGTTCGTCTGGGCGCTGCCGCAGCTGGTCGCGGCCCAGATCTTCCGGTGGATGACCGACTCCGACTTCGGCGTCGTCAACTACCTGATCGACAAGCTGCCGGGCGTGAACTACCAGAACCACAGCTGGTTCGTGAACCCGTGGCAGGGCTGGAGCGTCATCACCACGCTGGTCGTCTGGGCGGGCATCCCGTTCCTGGCGATCACGCTCAACGCCGGCCTGACCCAGGTGCCCAAGGAGCTGCTCGAGGCGGCCACCGTCGACGGGGCCACGCCCTGGCAGTCGCTGCGCAACATCACCCTGCCGATCCTGAAGCCGCTGATCATGATCGTCACGACGCTCTCGGTGATCTGGAACTTCGGCCTGTTCACCCAGGCCTGGGTGCTGCGCGACGGTCACCCCGAGCCGCAGTTCCAGACGCTCGCGACCTACTCGTACACGCAGGCGTTCGGCCAGTCCCGCTACAGCCTGGGCTCGGCCATCGCGGTGATCACCGTGCTGCTCATGCTCGGCGTGATGATCTTCTATATCAAGCAGATGTTCAGGATCGGAGAGGTGGACTGATGGTCGCCCCCACCGCGAGCCCCGCGCCCGCGTCCACCGTCCCCGTCCGGCCCCGCCGGGCCCGGACCGACGACGGCGTCATCACCGTCGGGCGCAGCCGCACCGGCACCATCCTGGCCAACACCGCCGGGGTCGTCTTCTCCGTACTCATGCTCTTCCCGGTCTACTGGGTGCTGAACACCGCGTTCAAGCCGGCCGACGAGGTGCTGGCGCTGGATCCGACGTTCTGGCCGACCAGCCCGACCCTGGACAACTTCGTCTCCGCCTTCAAGGCCCCGCTGTTCCTCAAGGACATGCTCAACGGCGTCATCGTCACCCTGCTGGCGGTGGCCGGCGCCCTGGTGGTGGGCTTCCTCGGGGCGTTGTCGATCGCGCGGTTCTCGTTCTACGGCCGCAAGGCGATCATCCTGGTCGTCCTCGTGGTGCAGTTGATCCCGTTCCTGTCGTTGCTCATCCCGCTGTTCCTCATGCTGCAGAGCGCGGACTTGACCAACAGTTTGATCGGTGTGAGCATCACCTACCTCGTGCTGATCCTGCCCTACACCGTCTGGACGCTTCGCGGCTTCATCTCCGGCATTCCGAGGGAGCTCGATGAGGCGGCGATGATCGACGGCTGCACCCGGGGGCAGGTGTTCTGGCGCATCATCCTGCCGCTGACCGGTCCCGGCCTGGTGGCCACCAGCGTGTACGGGTTCATCCAGGCCTGGAACGAGTTCATCATCATCAACACGCTCAACAGCCCGGACAAGCAGAATCTGATGGCCTGGCTGCTGCAGAACCAGACAACGCGCGGTACCGCCTGGGGGCCCCTCATGGCCGGTGCGATCATCACCTCGATCCCTGTGGTGATCTTCTTCCTGATCATCCAGCGCAATATCGCCACCGGCCTCACCGCCGGTGCCGTCAAGGGATGATCAGGACTCAACACCAGTAAGGCAGTACGGCAAGCACTGAGGAGATGCTGTGACCGACATATTCACCAAGCCCGAGCTCGACCGCCGTACGCTGCTGCGCCGCGCGGCCGCGGTCGGTCTGCTGGCCACCCCCGCCGTGGGCATGCTGAGCGCCTGCGTCGGCAGCTCCGACGAGGACACCCCGGAGCAGGCCACCGGGACGAAGTCGGCGGACAACCCGCTCGGCATCGACCCCAAGGCCGGCGTCGAGATCGTGATCTTCAACGGTGGTCTGGGCACCGACTACGCCACCAAGGTGGACACGCCGCTGTTCAACAAGAAGTGGCCCGAAGCCAAGATCACGTATTCGCAGGCCGAGGAGATCTCGACGGTCGTGCAGCCGCGCATCAACGCCGGCAGCCCGCCCGACATGATCAACAACTCGGGCTCGAAGCTGATGGACTTCGGCGCGATCGTCAAGGCCGGCCAGGCGGCCGAGCTGACCGACCTGTTCGCGGCGCCGTCGCTCGACATCGCCGGCAAGACCGTGGCCGACACCCTGGTGCCGGGCGCGATCGAGCAGGGCAGCTACGACGGCAAGCCGTTCGCGGTGAACTACTCGTACACCGTGTTCGGTCTCTGGTACAACGCGGCGCTGTTCAAGAAGAACAACTGGACCCCGCCGACCACCTGGGCCGAGTTCACCGCGCTGTGCGACAAGATGAAGGCCGCGGGCGTCGTGCCGTTCGGCTACGCCGGTGCCAACGCGTCGTACTACATGGTCCGGGCCATCCTGACCAGCGCCGGCAAGATCGGCAGCGAGCAGGTTCTCAAGGACATCGACAACCTGAAGGAAGGCGCCTGGACGAACGACGCCATCAAGCAGGCCGCGCAGGCCTGGGCGGGTATCGGCCAGAAGTACATCAACAAGACCTTCCTCGGCCTGCGGCACACCGAGGTCCAGCTCCAGCAGAACCAGGACAAGGTCGGGTTCTACCCGTGCGGCTCCTGGCTCGAGAACGAGCAGGCCAAGGACACCCCCAAGGGCTTCGAGTACGCGATCGCGGCGTACCCGAGCGTGACCGCGGCCGACAAGCTGCCGGCCACCGCCATCAACGCGGCCGCCGGTGAGATCTACTTCGCCGCGGCCAAGGGCAAGAACCCGCAGGGCGGCAAGGAATACCTGCGCACCATGCTCTCCAAGGAGGCGGCGCTGGAGTTCACGAAGCTCACGAAGTCGCTTACGGTGGTGGCGGGTGCGTCCGACGGCCAGACGATCTCCCCCGGACTGACCAGCGCGAACGACGCGGTGACCAAGGCCGGCAAGGACATCTTCATGGGCTACCTGTTCGACACCTGGTACAAGAAGCTCGACGACGAGTCGCGCGCCGCGGCCAACGACCTGATGTTCAAGGACTACGACGCGGCCAAGTTCTGCGACCGCATGGAGAAGGCGTCCCAGGCCGTGGCCAAGGACTCCTCCGTCACCAAGTTCACCCGCAGCTGATCAATCGGTAACTGATCCAAAGCACGAAGGCAGGACGGTAGACGCCATGCGGCACGGCAAGTATCCCTTCATCATCGGCTTTCTTGTCGTGCCGGTGGCGCTCTACGCGGTCTTCGTGGTCTGGGCTTACATCCAGGCGTTCTACCTGTCGGTCTACGAATGGTCGGGCCTGGGCCCGGTCGAGAATTTCGTCGGCCTCGGCAACTTCCGGAAGATGTGGGACGACACGACCTTCTGGCAGTCGATCAAGCACAACGTGTTCCTGCTGGTCTTCCTGCCGATCATCACCGTCGTCCTCGCCCTGATCTTCGCGTTCCTGCTCAATGTGGGTGGCGGGCACAAGGGCGGAGTGATCCGGGGTGTCTGGGGCTCGAAGGTCTACCGGATCATCTTCTTCTTCCCGCAACTGCTGGCGCTGGCCATCGTCGCGGTGATCTTCGGCCGGGTGTTCGGCCCGGACAAGAGCGGCATGATCAACGGTTTGTTGCCGGAGTCGTGGTCACCCTGGCTGTTCCTGGCCGACGAGCGCTACGCGATGGGCTGCATCCTCGTCGTGCTGGTCTGGCAGGCGGTCGGCTTCTACGTCGTCCTGTTCTCGGCCGGCATGGGCAACATCCCGACCGAGGTGTACGAGGCGGCCGCGATCGACGGCGCCAGCCGGGTCACCCTGTTCTTCAAGATCACCATCCCGCTGCTGTGGAACACGGTGCAGGTCGCCTGGGTCTACCTCGGCATCGCCGCCTTCGACGCCTTCGCGCTGGTCAACATCATGACCGTCGACCGCGGCGGACCCGACGGCGCGACCTCGGTGCTCAGCCTCATGATCTACCGCAACGCCTTCGAGTTCTCGCAGGCCGGCTACGCCTCCGCACTGGGTGTGGTCCTCTTCTTCCTGACCCTGACTTTCGCTTGGGTGACCCTCTCGGCCACCCGGCGCGAATCCGTCGAAGCCTGAGCGGCGAGAGGCGAGACGATGACCACCATCACGAAGACCCCCGGCACCACGGCCCCCTCCGCGGGCCGCGCGCCCGAACCCAAGCGCGATCTCAAGATCGCCACCGGCCTCTCGCACGTCGCCCTGGTCGCGTGGGCCGTGATCACGGCGGGCCCGCTGCTCTGGGTGCTGCTCGCGTCGTTCAAGAGCAACACCGAGATCTTCCTGGGCAAGCCGTTCGCGCTGCCCAACGAGTTCTCGTTCAGCACCTATGTCAACGCGTGGAGCGACGCGCACATCGGCCGCTACTTCATCAACAGCGTCTTCGTGGTGCTGATCAGCACCGCCGGCACGATGCTGCTGGGCTCGATGGCGGCCTATGTGCTGGCCCGCTACAAGTTCCCCGGCAACCGGGCGATCTACTACCTGTTCGTCTCGGGCCTGGCCTTCCCGACGTTCATGGCGCTGGCGCCGCTGTTCTACATCCTCAAGGGGATGGGACTGCTGGGCTCCTTCACCGGCCTGATCCTGGTGTACATCGCCTACTCGCTGCCCTTCACGATCTTCTTCCTGGCCGCCTTCTTCAAATCGCTGCCGTACGAGATCGAGGAGGCCGCCACCGTCGACGGCGCCTCGCACACCCGTAAGTTCTTCCAGATCATGATGCCGATGGCCCGCTCCGGCCTGGTCAGCATCACGATCTTCAACATCGTCGGCCAGTGGAACCAGTACCTGCTGCCGGTGGTCATCATGAGCGGCCCCGGCGCCGACCGGAAGCTGCTGCTCACCCAGGGCATCGCCCAGATCAGCGTGTCGGCCGGCTATCAGGCCGAGTGGTCGACGCTCTTCGCCGCCCTCGTCCTCACGATCCTCCCGATGATCATCGTGTACGCGATCTTCCAGCGGCAGATCCAGGCCGGCCTCACCGCGGGCGCCGTCAAGTAGCTCTCAACCGGCAACGGCTCCCCGGTCGGCTTCGGCCCGGGGAGCCGTTCCCTCTTTACTCAGCGGCTCCGGCCGGTGCTGTCCCACCACGGGCCGGGCCATCCGGCGGCCGGGGCCGGCGCACAGCCCCCGCTCACCCACGGTCCGTCCCGCACCACCGCGGGCCGTGGGTCGTCCCAGGCCGGCACGGTAGGCGAGGCGGTGGCCACGGCGGTCAGGGCCAGGGCGAAAGGTACGTAGCGAACGACCATGGAGTCCTCCTCGTCGGATGACTCCACGCTCCCCTCCGGGCCGGGCGCCCCACATCGGGAGGGACTGTTCAGATCTCGGGCCGGTCCTCTTCAGATCTTGCGATTCCGATGCCTGCGGGCCAGCTCCGCGAGCTGGATCCGGTTGGCCGTCCCGGTCTTGCGCAACATGTTGGAGACGTGCACGCCGATCGTCTTCTCGCTCAGGACGAGCGCCTTGGCGATCTCGGTGTTGGTGCCACCGGTCAGCAGGTGGGCGAGCACCTCACGCTCCCGGCTGGTGAGTCCGGGCAGGTCGGGCGGCGGGGTCGCGGCGCGATCGGCCTCGGTCAAGTCGATGCGGGCAGTGCGGGCCAGCCGTTCCAGGTCGGTGAGCAGACCCACCGCGGCGAGGTCGGTCGCCAGGCGGTGGGCGTGCCGCAAGGCGTCCGGGGCCAGGCGGTGCGTGCGCCGGTCGCGCAGGGCGGCCTGGGCCTGCCGCCACCGCGCGTAGGCCTCGTCCCACGGGAACTCAGCCCGGTGGAACGCTTCCGCCGCGGAGCGCCAGAGGGCGAGCTCGCCGGGATCGCGGGTGGCCCGGGCGGTCTCGGCCGCGGTGAGCAATTGGTATGCGTGTGCCACACCCTCGGCCAGTTCCGCGTTCGGATCCGGCGCGACGGCGGGAAAGCGGCGGCCGAACTCGGCGAGAAGCTCCAGCACGGGTGCCGGGTCGCGGCCGGCATCCCGGTCGGCCTCGGCCCGGTCGGCCAGGGCCCGCGCCGCCAGCGGAAGCAACTCCTCGGCGTACCCGGTCCGTTCCATCTCGGCCACCGCGTTCTCGAACGCCGCTTCCGGCTCGTGCCCACCCAGGGCCACGTGGACCTGCACCTCGACGAAGCCCAGGAACGACCGGGCCGCGGGCGGCGCCGTGAAGACCTCGTCGGCTCGGGCCACGTGGGCCTCGGCTTCGGCTTGGCGGCCCTGCAGGCAGGCGAGCTTGGCCGCGGTCAGCCGGCTGAGGGCATCGGCCCGCACCCCCGGCTGTGCGCCGAGCGCCACGCGTAACCGTTGCCGGCAGGCGCGCCAATCACCGGTCCACAACAGACAGAACGCCTCCCAGGCGCACATCTCGGCGACGTGGGTGTGGGCGGCGCCGCGAGCGGTGAGCTCCTCGGCGGCCCTCCGATAGAGGCCCGGCATCTCCCGGAACGGTCCCTGGAAGGTGTTGACGACGGCGTACGTGGCGCCCTTGAGGATCTCGGGCCGCCCCAGGCGCAGTCCGAGCTCCCAGGCCCGTTGCGCGTCCCGCGCGAATCCCGGGTCGCCGGTGAGGAACTTGGCGGAGGCCGAGGGGAGCAGGGCGGTGGCGACGGTTTCCTCGTCACCACACCGCTCGGCCAGTTCGAGGGCCCGTGCGGCGAGTGGCACCCCGCTCGGGTCGCCGGCCCACAACAGGCCCTGGGCCAGCTGGGCTGTGGTCCGCGCGTGGTCGGCACTGTCCGGGTGGGACGCGGTGATCGCGTGCGCCGCGCGTCGCAGTTCGATGTTCGGCCCGTCCAGACAGGCCGCGATGCGCAACACCGCCCGCCGGCTCATCAGACGACCCGATCGCAACGGCTGACTGCCCGGTGGCACGAGTCCGATCAGCGCCTCGACCGCCTCCAGTTCGGCCTGATAGAGCCCGGCCCGATCGGCGGCGAGCCGGATGCGCTCCCACAAATCGGCTTCGCTCAGGCCGGGATCGTCGAGGCTCGCCCTCAACGACAGGGCGCGGCGGAACAGGCGGAGTTGTTCCGCCGGCCGCGTGGTCGCGTCGGCCGCCCGCAGCGCCCAGCGGAAGGCCGGTTCGGTCAGCCCGGCTCGCGCGTAGTGGTCGGCCCGGTTCACCGGGTCGGTGTCGTCGAGCACCGAGGCGTACGCGGCGTGCATCTGCCGCCTCTGATCCGGGAGCAGCTCGTCGTCCAGGACCTCGGCCAGGAGGGGATGGGTGAACCAGTAACGCCTGTCCGCGGTCGCCAGCAGCACCGCGGCGTCGACCGCCTCCCGCAGCGCCGGCAGCACGGGATCGGCGAACCCGAGCGAAGGAGCGGTCCGGACGAGCGGTTCGTAGGCCTGGGGATGCCCGCCGACGGCGACGATCCGGGTCAGCTCGCGGGCCGGCGCCGACATCGACCGCCACGGCCGGATCACCGCGTCGCGCAGATGTGCGGGCCGGGTCGGCGGCAGCGTCACCGCGCGCGGATCGAGGTCGCGTACGAGCAGGTCGGTCAGGTAGGGGTTGCCGCCGGTGCGGGTGTGCACCTCGTCGACCAGCCCTTGATCGGCCGGCCGGCCGAAAACGCCGGCGATCTGCTCGTCCGTCCCGGCCCGGTCGAGCCGCCCGAGGGGCAGCTCGCGGACGCGCGGGAGGCGCAGGACGTCGGCGAACCACCAGGACAGCCAGTCACCCTCGGCGCCGGCCCGCACGGTGGCGATCAGCCCGAGACCCCGGTCGGCCCGCCCGGCGATCGTGTAGAGCAGGACGTCGAGGGTGCTGCGGTCGGCCCACTGCAGATCGTCGACGACCAGCACCACCGGCCGGTCGGCGGTGGCCCGGTCGAGCCAGGCGTCGAACGCGACGAGCGTGACGTCGTCGCTCAGACCGGCCCGTCGCAGCACCTCGCGCAGCGGCAGCAGCGGGGCGGTCATCGACGTCAGCGGCAGGCATCCGGCCCACAGCGTCTCCCGCCGCGCCGCCACGCGTGTCGAGCCCTGCTCTCAGCCCCAGACCTCCTCGGCGGTCTCGACGATCAGAGCCAGCTTGGCCACCTCTTCGTCGTACGTCAGGGTGTTGCCCTCGACGGTGGAGGAGAAGCCGCACTGGGGGGAGAGGCACAGCTGGTCGAGCGGGACGTAGCGGGCGGCCTCGTCGATGCGGCGCTTCAGGGTGTCCTTGGACTCCAGGGCGCCGCGCTTGGTCGTCACCAGGCCCAGAACGACCATCTTGCCGGGCGGGACGAAGCGGAGCGGGGCGAAGTCGCCGGAGCGGTCGTCGTCGTACTCGAGGAAGAAGCCGTCGACGGCCAGCTCGTTGAACAGGGCCTCGGCCACGAAGTCGTAGCCGCCCTCGGCCGTCCACGACGAGCGGAAGTTGCCGCGGCACATGTGGGTGGTCACGGCCAGGCCCTCGGGGCGGTCGGCGATCGCGGCGTTGATCTGCCGGATGTAGCGCAGATGCTGATGGTCGGCGTCGTCGCCGCGCTCGGTCAGCAGGCGGCGCTGGGCCGGGTCGTTGAGGTAGGCCAGGCTGGTGTCGTCGAGCTGCAGGTAGCGGCAGCCGAGGCCGGCCACGCGGCGCACCTGGTCGGCGTACGCGGCACTGAGGTCGGCCCAGAACTGGTCCTGATCGGGGTAGACGGCCGGGTCGATCGCGGCCCGGCCACCGCGGTAGTGGACCATGCTGGGCGACGGGATGGTCAGCTTGGCGGTGACGCCGGGGTCCACGATGGACTGCAGGTAGCTGAAGTCGTCGCCGAAGACGGTCTCGGTCAGGCGGATCGGCCCGTCGACGGCGAGCGCGGCCGACTCGAAGTCGATCTCCCCCTCGGCGTTGCGGAAGTGCACCTGGATCTTCTCGTCGGTGGGGTGGATGCCACCGAGGCGGTAGATGAAGTCCATGTGCCACGACGTGCGGCGGAACTCGCCGTCGGTGGCCGAGCGCAGGCCGGCGTCGCGCTGCATGCGCACGACGTCGCGGATCGCGTCGTCCTCGACGGCCCGCAGCTCGGCGGCGTCGATCTCGCCGGTGGCGCGGCGCTCGCGCGCCTGGAGCAGCCGGGCGGGGCGGAGCAGACTGCCGACGTGGTCGGCCCGGAACGGTGGCGTGTCGCGGAGCGTCATGCCGCTCACCGTAACGCCGGGAACGGCTCGCCGCGGTTGAGCCGATCGATGAGCTCCAGTGCGGCCGGCGGGCCGCCGTTCGCGTCGAGCCACCGGCTGACCCGGCAGGCGGCCCGGGAATACACCTGCTGATCGGCGCTCGCCGCCTCCAGCCAGGCCGGCAGCGTCGCGGGCAGGGCCGTGCCGTCGTCCGGCCGGCGGCAATGCTCGCCCAGGTAGCGCGGGTCGCCGGACACGACGACGGCGAGGCCCTCGTCGAACCACTGCGGGACGTCGCCGTCGAGCCGCTGGTGCAGCTCGACGTGGGACATCTCGTGCGAGGCGATGACCGCGTCGAGCCCGCGCGGCGAGAGCATGACGGCGCGGTTGAGGACGGCGATGCCCTTTTCCCCGCCGCCTCCGACGCGGTCGTAGCAGTCGTCGGTGAAACAGGCGACGAGCCGTGGATCGGACTCGCGGCCACCGTAGAAGTCGCCGACCCGGCGCCGGGCCTCCGTCGCGAGGCCGATCAGCTGGTCCTGCTGGGCGGCGGTGAGGCCGCGCTCGCTCCAGAGGCCGTCGCCGACCCGGGTCAGGCCGTAGCAGCCGGGACAGGTGGTCGCCGCGGCCGACGGATAGGCGAACGCCAGGCCGCCCACCAGCGCCGCGAGGACAACGACGATGCCGGCGGCGATCCAACGCAATCTCACCGGACCAGTGTGCCGGGGCGATCACCGGACGGCATCGGACCACGGTCGGAGATACCCGCCGAATCTCCCAAGCCCGTGGACAGCGGCCCGATCTCGGACGAGGCTTAGCTGGTCATGTTCGTCTCGCCTCGCAGGGGAATCGCTGTGCCTGAGATCTACACCGCCGACGCCGGCCGTTACGCGTCCATGGAGTACCGCCGCACCGGACGCTCGGGCCTCAAGCTGCCCGTCGTGTCACTCGGGTTGTGGCACAACTTCGGCGACGACCGGCCGCTCGCGACGCAGCGGGCCATCCTGCGGCGCGCCTTCGACCTGGGCATCACGCACTTCGACCTGGCCAACAACTACGGACCCCCGTACGGTTCGGCCGAGAGCAACTTCGGGCGGCTGCTCGCCACGGACTTCGCCCCCTACCGCGACGAGCTCGTGATCTCGACCAAGGCGGGGTACGACATGTGGCCCGGCCCGTACGGCGACTGGGGCTCGCGCAAATACCTGACCGCCTCGCTCGACCAGTCGCTGCGGCGGATGGGCCTCGACTACGTCGACATCTTCTATTCGCACCGGCACGACCCGGAGACGCCGCTCGAGGAGACGATGGGCGCGCTGGCCGCCGCCGTCCGGGCCGGCAAGGCGCTGTACGCCGGCATCTCGTCCTACTCGCCGGAGAAGACCGCCGAGGCCGCGGCCATCCTGCGGGATCTCGGCATCCCGCTGCTGATCTCGCAGCCGTCGTACTCGATGTTCAACCGCTGGATCGAGGGCGGTCTGCTCGACCAGCTGGAGCGGGACGGTGCCGGCTGCATCGCGTTCTCGCCGCTGGCCCAGGGCATGCTGACCGACCGGTATCTGAACGGCGTGCCCGAGGGCTCCCGGGCCACCGAGGACAAGTCGCTGACACCGGACTGGATCAACGACGACAACCTGGGCAAGATCCGCTCGCTCAATGAGATCGCCCGGCGGCGCGGCCAGTCACTGGCCCAGATGGCGATCGCCTGGGCGCTGCGCGACCCGCGGATGACCTCGGTCGTCCTCGGCGCCAGCAGCGTGGCCCAGCTGGAGGACAACGTGGCCGCCCTCGGCAACACCGCCTTCTCGCCGGACGAGCTGGCCGAGATCGACAAGTACGCCACCGAGGCCGGGATCAACCTCTGGGCGCGCTCCAGCGAATCCTGATCACGCCAGCAGGGCTTCGCGCATCTCCCGGCCCGGGTTGAAGCCGGCGACGACGGCGGGGGACGCCGGGTCGTACACGTCGATGGTGGTGTTGCGGCGCATCCATTCGCGGACCGGCTGGGGGAGCGGGGGCTCGTCGCTCATCGCGTTGCGCAGGTCGCGGGCGGCCAGGATGAGCCGGTGGGCCAGGGTGGCGCCGTCGGTGTCGGGGCGCACGCGGGCGAACTCCCAGCCGTCGACGACCAGGTCGAGGATCTCGAAGAGGTGGGCCAGCAGCGCCCGGGTGTCGGTGGTGCGCACGGCCCGCTTGGCCTCGGCGCTGATCACCGTGGCGGCCGCGCTGAGTTGAATGTACGGGTGGAGCTGGGCCGGCAGCGTGAACAGCGACCACCGCAACTGGCCCTGCGTGTCGCGCCAGAGCGGGCGGTAATTGGCCCGGTCGACCGGGAACGCGTAACCGGTGCGGCGGGACAGCTCGGCGGCCTGGGCCCACAGGTCGGCGTGCGCGGCGTCGGCGAACTCGCGCAGGATGGCCGCGGCCGCCGCCACCCCGTCATCCCCGGCCAGCAGCGGGACGACCGCGGCGGCCTGGTCGTGGAACGCCCCGGGCAGGTGCGGGCCGAAACGATCCCGGACGTCGTCGACGAGGGCCTGCTCGACGCCCGGAGTCTTCTGCTTGGCCGAACCCCGCCGGAACCACCGCATGTCGCCTCGTTCAGCCGCGCCGTCAGAACGCGGCAACTGTAGTCGATCGTCGATCCGGAAAGTGAAGTACCGAGTGCCGATATTTCCCTCGTTCGACCCGGCCCGTCAGGGGTACCAGGATGGGGTCAGGGGCAACCCGCCCCGTACGCGAGAGAAGGTTTTGATCATGCAGAGTCGCCGCATCGGTGACGCGACGGTCGGCGCGATCGGCCTCGGCGGCATGCCGATGTCGATCGAGGGCCGGCCCGACGAGGAGCGGTCGATCCGCACGATCCACGCCGCGCTCGACGCCGGCGTCACGCTGATCGACACCGCCGACGCCTATCACATCGGCGCCGACGAGGTCGGGCACAACGAGACGCTGATCGCCCGCGCGCTGGCCACCTATGGCGGAGACACCTCCGGCGTGCTGGTCGCCACGAAGGGCGGCCACCTGCGCCCGGGTGACGGCAGCTGGACGGTGAACGGCTCGCCCGACTATCTCAAGCAGGCCTGCGAGGCCTCGCTCAAGCGGCTCGGCGTCGAGGCGATCGGCCTCTACCAGTTCCACCGCCCCGACCCGGGCGTGCCCTACGCCGAGGCGGTCGGCGCCGTCCGCGACCTGCTCGACGCGGGCAAGATCCGGATGGCCGGCATCTCGAACGCCGACCTGGGGCAGATCCGCGAGGCGCAGGAGGTGCTCGGCGGCCGGCTGGCCTCGGTGCAGAACCAGTTCTCGCCGGCGTTCCGGTCGTCCGAGCCCGAGCTGCAGCTCTGCGACGAGCTGGGCATCGCCTTCCTGCCCTGGTCGCCGCTGGGCGGCATCAGCAAGGCGGCCGAGCTCGGCGGGCAGGCCGACGCGTTCGCCCGGGTGGCGGAGCGTCACGGGGTGAGCCCGCAGCGCGTCTGCCTGGCCTGGCACCTGGCGAAGTCGCCGGTCGTCGTGCCGATCCCGGGGGCCAGCCGGCCCGAGACGATCCGGGACTCGGCCGCGGCGTCCGAGCTGACCCTGACGCCGGACGATCTGGCCGAGATCGGCATCTGAGCGGCGGAGCCGGGCGGCACGGTGGCATTTGGGTGCGTGCCGCCCGACTCCTCCGATCACGCCCGCCCGGCGACGATGTGACTCCTCGACGCGGCCCGGAACACCTCGGGGGCTGCCACTTCGAGGAGCTGCTCATGGGGTCGACCCCGTCGTACGGGCCGGAACACCCGCGAGGACTGATCGGGCGGCTGTCCGATCTGCGGGTCAGCACCAAGATCATGACGGCGGTGCTGGTCGTCGGCGCGCTCGGAAAGACGTGCAGATCGCGGCCGTCCGCAAGGCCGAGGTCGACCCGCTGGTCGCGCAGGCCCGGGAGGCCATGGACACGCTCGCCGCCCAGACCGTCGCCAAGGCGCAGGAGGAGAAGGCCACCGCCCAGTCCGCCTACGACACCGCCCGTGACCTGATCATCGGACTGATCGTCGCCGGGCTGCTGCTCGGCGTGGCCCTGGCGATGGGCGTGGCCCGCCTGATCACCAAGCCGCTGGCCCGCTGCGTCCAGGTGCTGATGAGGATCCGGGACGGCGATCTGACCGCCCGCACCGGCCTGCACGGCCGCGACGAGCTGGGTCAGCTGGCCGAGGCGCTCGACACCTCGACCGAGGCCATGGCCGGCATGGTGCGCCAGGTGACTGACAACGCCCACCACGTGGCCGCGGCCTCCGAGGAGCTGTCCGCCGTCTCGGTGCAGATGTCCTCGGCCGCCGAGGAGACCTCGGCCCAGGCCGGCACCGTCGCGGCCGCGGCCGGCACGGTCTCGCAGAACGTGCAGACCGTCGCGGCCGGCGCCGACGAGATGGGCGTGGCGATCCGGGAGATCGCGACCAGCGCCACCCAGGCCGCCTCGGTCTCGGCCCAGGCGGCCCAAACCGCCGAGCGCACCAACGAGATCGTGGCCAAGCTCGGCCAGTCGTCGTCCGAGATCAGCGGCGTGGTGCAGCTGATCACGTCGATCGCCCAGCAGACCAACCTGCTCGCCCTGAACGCCACCATCGAGGCGGCCCGGGCCGGCGAGATGGGCAAGGGCTTCGCCGTCGTCGCCTCCGAGGTCAAGGACCTGGCCCAGGAGACCGCCCGGGCCACCGAGGACATCTCCCGCCGGATCGGCGCGATCCAGAGCGAGACCGGCCAGGCCGTGGTCGCGATCGGCGAGATCACCGAGGTGACCGCGCGGATCAACGACCACGCGGCCACCATCGCCGCCGCCGTCGAGGAGCAGACCGCCACCACCAACGAGATGGCCCGCAGCGTCGCCGAGGCGTCGGCCGGCGCCGAGGACATCGCCGGCACCATCGCCGGGGTGTCGCAGGCGGCCGGCGCCACCGCCACCGGTGCCACCGAGACCCAGGCGACGGCTCAGGACCTGGCCCGGATGGCCGAGGAGCTGCACCAGACGATCTCGGTCTACCGCGTCTGACCGCTCACTTGTCGAAGCTCGCGTAGTACGACGCGGCCATGTCCTTGTCACCGTGGCCTTGCTCGGCGGCGCGGCGGAACCGCTCGGCCCCGGCCTCGGCCAGGTCGAGACGGACGCCGTGCCGCCGGCCGGCCTCGGCGATCAGGCGGGCGTCCTTCTCGGCCGTGGTCACCGCGAAGCTGGCCGGGGAGAGCTGGTCGCCCCGCACCAGTCCGACCTTGGTGCGCAGGTAGGCGTTGTCGAGCGGACCACCCTGGATGAGCTCGAGGAACTTGTCGGGGTCGACGCCGAGCGCCTCGGCCAGCGACAGCGTCTCGGCGCCGGCGTGGGTCAGCGCCAGCACCCAGCTGTTGGCGACCAGCTTGAGCCGGGTCGCCGCGCCGGGCTGGTCGAGCCACACCGTGCGGCTGCCGACCGCGTCGAAGACCGGCGTCAGGTCGTCCTGGCGCTCGGCCGGTCCGGCGGCGAGCACGGTGAGCTGACCCGCCTCGGCCGGCTGCCGGGTGCCGAGCACCGGAGCGTCGTAGAAGGCGAGGCCGTGCTCGGCGGCGTCGGCGGCCAGCCGGTCGACGTCCTCGAGGCTCACGGTCGTCGACTGCACCCACAGCGCCCCGGGCTTGACGGCCGGGAACGCCTCCCTCATCACCTCACGGACGGCGTCGCCGTCATAGAGCATGGTGAGCACCACATCGGCGTCCCGCACGGCCTCGGCCGCGCTCGGCGCGACCACGGCCCCGTCGCCGGCGAGCGGTGCGGCCTTGTCGGCGCTGCGGTTCCAGACGCGTACGGTGTGCCCGGCTTTCAGGAGATTGCGGGCCATCGCGGCGCCCATGATGCCGGTGCCCAGCACGCCCACGGTAAGTGTTTCGGTCATCCGGCCATCCTGGCGCGCGCCTCGGCCTTCCGCCACGCCGTTCGCGCATGGCGTCCCCCCGCCGGCCGCATGCGGCGGGAAAAGGCCCCGGGCCGCCGGGAAGGCCCAGGGCGTGGACCCGTCGGAACTTGTCGTACCCCCGGGCGAGAATGATGAGGTGCTGACAGCGGTGGTGGCGGATGCGGGTGGCCGAGGAGGCCGCCTGGTGGATCTGCGGGCCGACGGCTCGGCCGCCGGTCCGGTCCGGCCGGCCGACGACCTGGCCGATGCCATCGGCGAGCGGGAGGCCGCCGATCATCCCCGCTGGGTCTGGCCGGCCACCGCCGATCTCTATCCGGCGCTGCTGCGCGCCGGGGTCCGGGTCGCCCGCTGTCACGACCTCGAGCTCACCGAGGCGCTGCTCTCCGGGCACGCCGGGCGCTGGGGCGAGCCGCGATCACCGGCCGCGGCCCACGCCCGGTTGCACGGCCTGCCGGTGCCGCCCGATCCGCCGCCCCGGGTCGCCGAGCCGCCGGGCTTCGCCCAGGCGTCGCTGTTCGAGACGGCGGGCGACCACTCGGCCCCGGTGGCGATCGAGGTCGTCCAGGAGGTCTACGCCGACCAGCTGACCCGGCTGGCCCGCACCGGGCATCCGGGCCGGTTCCGGTTGCTCGTGGCCGCCGAGTCGGCCGGTGCCCTGGTCGGGGCCGAGATGGGGCACACCGGGCTGCCGTGGCGGGCCGATCTGCACGACGCCCTGCTGCGCGAGCTGCTCGGGCCACCGCAGCCGGTGGGGCCACCGCGCCGCCTGGCCGAGCTGTCGGCCGAGATCAACGCGGCCTTCGGCACGTGGGGGCTGCATCCCGACTCGCCGGCCGAGGTGGTCCGCGCGTTCGCCCGGGCCGGCGTCGACATCCCCAGCACCCGGGCCTGGGTGCTCAAACAGGTCGATCACCCGGCCGTCCGGCCGCTGCTCGAATACAAAGAGCTCTACCGCATCTGGACGGCGCACGGCTGGTCGTGGTGTGACGCCTGGGTCAGTGACGGCCGGTTCCGGCCGGAGTATGTGCCGGGCGGCGTGGTGAGCGGCCGGTGGGCCACCCGCGGGGGCGGGGCGTTACAGGTGCCCAAGGCGGTGCGGCGGGCCGTTGTGGCCGATCCGGGCTGGCGGTTCGTGGTCGCCGACGCCGGTCAGCTCGAGCCGCGGGTGCTGGCCGCGATCTCGGGTGATGAGCGGCTGGCCGCGGCGGCGGCCGCCGGGGATCTGTATGCCGCGCTGGCCCGGGACTCGTTCGACGGTGATCGGGCCAAGGCCAAGGTGGCGCTGCTCGGCGCCATGTATGGGCAGACCGGCGGGGCGGCCGTCCCGGCGCTCGCGGTGCTGCGGCAGCGCTATCCGACGGCCTTCGAGTTCGTCGAGCAGGCCGCCCGGGTGGGCGAGGCCGGGGGGTTGGTCCGCTCCTGGCTGGGCCGCACGTGCCCGCCCTCGTCGACGGCCTGGCGCGACGCCGGGCTCGACCCGCCGGAGGAGGCGGGCAGCGCGGAGCTGCCGCAGGGCGGCGCCTCGGGGCGGGCCCGCGGACGGTTCACCCGCAACTTCGTCGTCCAGGCGACCGCGGCCGAGTGGGCCCTGGTCCTGCTGGCCACGCTGCGCACGGCGCTGGAGGGCAGCAAGGCCGAGATGGTGCTGTTCGTGCACGACGAGGTGGTGATCCATTGCCCGGCTGAGCAGGCCGAGCAGGTTGTGGCGGCGGTCAACGAGTGCGCCGTGCGGGCGGGCCGGCTGCTCTTCGGCGACACCACCGTGCGCTTCCCGCTGGAGGTGGCGGTGGTCGACGCCTACGCGACGGCGAAATAGACCCGGTTTGTCGGCGACGTCTCAGTAGATGGAGCTGCCGCCGGCGGGGAACGAAAATCGGGTAGTTTTGTTGGTCCGAAGCGAGAGGCGCTGCAACGGGGTGACACCCGCCACGCTCGCTCGGTGGAAACCGACCAAGGGCGCCTCCGTTAACCGGAGGTGGTCGGTATGGACAAGAACAGAATCGCCGAGCTCGAGCGCCTGCTCAGCGAGCGCGTCCTCGTGCTCGACGGCGCGTGGGGCACGATGCTGCAGGGGGCCCAGCTCAAGCCCGAGGACTACCGCGGCGACCTGATCTCCCCTGATCACCCGCAGGACGTCACGGGCGACCCCGACCTGCTGATCCTCACCCGGCCCGACGTGATCCTGGACGTCCACCGGCAATACCTGGCGGCCGGCGCCGACATCACCACCACCAACACGTTCACCGCGACGAGCATCGCCCAGGCCGACTACGGCCTGCAGTCGTACGTCAAGGAGATGAACGTCCGCGGCGCGCAACTGGCCCGTCAGGCCGCCGACGAGGCCGGCGGCAAGTTCGTCGCCGGCTCGGTCGGCCCGCTCAACGTGACGCTGTCGCTGTCGCCCAAGGTCGACGAGCCGGCCTACCGCGCGGTGACGTTCGACCAGGTCAAGGCGGCGTATGCCGAGCAGATCGCCGCCCTGGCCGAGGGCGGCGTCGACCTGCTGCTGGTCGAGACGATCTTCGACACGCTCAACGCCAAGGCCGCCATCGCCGCCGCCCGCGAGGTGGCTCCCGACCTGCCGCTGTGGATCTCGGTGACGATCGTCGACCTGTCCGGCCGGACGCTCAGCGGTCAGACCGTCGAGGCGTTCTGGCGCTCGATCGAGCGGGCCGAGCCGATGATCGTCGGGGTGAACTGCGCGCTCGGCGCGACCGAGGCCCGGCCGCACGTGGCCGAGCTGGCCCGCCTGGCAAATGTGTATGTCGCCGCCCACCCGAACGCCGGGCTGCCCAACGCGTTCGGCGGCTACGACGAGACCCCGGCCCAGACCGCGGGCCTGATCGAGGAGTTCGCCGCCGCCGGCCTGGTCAACATCGTCGGCGGTTGCTGCGGCACGACCCCGGCCCACATCGGGCGGATCGCCGAGGCCGTGCGGACGGCCAAGCCGCGCCTGATCAACCCACCGGCCGAGACGACCCGGTTCAGCGGCCTCGAGCCGTTCGCGATCGGCCCCGACACCGGCTTCGTCATGATCGGTGAGCGGACCAACGTCACCGGCTCGGCCAAGTTCCGCCGGCTCATCGAGGCCGACGACTACCAGGGCGCGGTGGCCGTGGCGCTCGACCAGGTGCGCGGCGGCGCCAACCTGCTCGACGTCAACATGGACGCCGACCTGCTCGACAGCGAGCAGGCGATGACCACCTTCCTCAACCTGATCGCCACCGAGCCCGAGGTCGCCCGCATCCCGGTCATGATCGACAGTTCCCGGTGGAGCGTGCTCGAGGCCGGTCTCAAGTGCGTGCAGGGCAAGAGCGTGGTCAACTCGATCAGCCTCAAGGAGGGCGAGGAGCAGTTCCTCGCGCAGGCCCGCCGCATCCGCGACTTCGGCGCCGGCGTGGTCGTGATGGCCTTCGACGAGCAGGGCCAGGCCGACACCCGGGACCGCAAGGTGGCGATCTGCGGGCGCGCCTACGACCTGCTGGTCAACGAGGCCGGCTTCGCACCCGGTGACATCATCTTCGACCCCAACGTGCTGGCCGTGGCGACCGGCATCGCCGAGCACAACGGCTACGCCAAGGCGTTCATCGAGGCCCTGCCGCTGATCAAGGAGCGCTGCCCGGGCGCGCGCACCAGCGGCGGCATCTCCAACCTGTCGTTCTCCTTCCGCGGCAACGACGTGGTCCGCGAGGCCATGCACTCGGCGTTCCTGTTCTACGCCGTCCAGGCCGGCCTCGACATGGGCATCGTCAACGCCGGTCAGCTCGCCGTCTACCAGGACATCCCGGCCGACCTGCTCGAGCTGGTCGAGGACGTGCTCTTCGACCGCCGCCCGGACGCCACCGACCGGCTCGTGACGTTCGCGTCCACCGTCACCGGCAAGGGCAAGCAGCGCGAGGTCGACCTGTCGTGGCGGGAGGCCCCGGTCGGCGAGCGCCTGTCCTACGCGCTGGTGCACGGCATCGTCGACTACATCGAGGCCGACACCGAGGAGGCCCGGCAGCAGAAGGCCCGGCCGCTCGAGGTGATCGAGGGCCCGCTGATGGACGGCATGAAGGTGGTCGGCGACCTCTTCGGCTCGGGCAAGATGTTCCTGCCCCAGGTGGTCAAGAGCGCCCGTGTCATGAAGCGCTCGGTGGCCTACCTCGAGCCCTTCATGGAGGCTGAGAAGGAGCAGGCCCGCCTGGAGGGGCGCGTCGAGGCCAACCGCGGGCAGGGCAAGGTCGTGCTGGCCACGGTCAAGGGCGACGTCCACGACATCGGCAAGAACATCGTCGGCGTGGTGCTGGGCTGCAACAACTACGAGGTGATCGACCTCGGCGTGATGGTGCCGGCGGCCAGGATCCTGGACACCGCGATCAGCGAGGGGGCCGACGTCATCGGGCTCTCCGGCCTGATCACCCCGTCGCTCGACGAGATGGTCTCGGTCGGTGCCGAGATGCAGCGCCGCGGGCTCAAGCTGCCGCTGCTGATCGGCGGGGCCACCACGTCCAAGCAGCACACGGCGGTGCGCATCGCTCCGGCGTACGAGGGCTCGACCGTCCATGTGCTCGACGCCTCCCGGGTCGTGGGCGTCGTCAGTGACCTGCTCGAACCCGACCGGGCCGAGCGGCTCGACACGGCGAACCGGGCCGACCAGGAGCGGCTGCGCGAGCAGCACGCCAACCGGCGCTCCCAGACCCTGCTCACGGTCGAGCAGGCCCGCGCCAACCGGGAGACGGTCGACTTCACCGACCTGCCCACGCCCGCCTTCACCGGCGTCCGCGAAGTCCGGCCGGCCATCGCCGAGCTGCGCAAGATGATCGACTGGCAGTTCCTCTTCCTGGCCTGGGAGCTCAAGGGCAAGTACCCGGCGATCCTCGAGCAGCCGGTGGCCCGCGAGCTGTTCGACGACGCCAACGTGCTGCTCGACCAGATCATCGCCGACGGCTCGTTCGAGGCGCGCGGGCGCTACGCGTTCTGGCCGGCCCACAGCGAGGGCGACGACATCGTGCTCGACAACGGCGTCACCTTCCCGATGCTGCGCCAGCAGACCGAGAAACCGGCCGGCCGCGCCAACCGCTGCCTGGCCGACTACATCGCCCCTGCTCCTTCCCGCGGCGGAAAACAGAAGGAAAACCCGGATAAGGGCGACCACCTGGGCGGTTTCGCGGTGGCCATCCACGGTGCCGACGCGCTGGCCGCCAAGTACGAGGCCGAGAACGACGACTACCGCGCGATCATGGTCAAGGCGCTGGCCGACCGGCTGGCCGAGGCGTTCGCCGAGTTCCTGCACCTGCAGGTCCGGCGGGAGTGGTTCGAGCCCGGCTCCGAGCCCAAGCTCGAGGATCTGCACGCCGAGCGGTTCCGGGGCATCCGGCCCGCGCTGGGCTACCCGGCCAGCCCCGACCACAGCGAGAAGAAGGACCTCTTCGAGCTGTTGGGGGCGGCCGAGATCGGGGTCGAGCTCACCGAGTCGTACGCGATGACGCCCGCCGCCGCCGTCAGCGGTCTCATCTTCGCCCACCCGCAGTCGCGCTACTTCACGGTCGGTCGGCTCGGCCGGGACCAGATCGCCGACTACGCCCGTCGCCGCGGCATGCCGCAGGACGAGATCGAGCGTTGGCTGCGTCCCAATCTGGCGTACGAGATCGACTGATCGGGCATGATCGTCGGATGACCACCGTCGATCTCCAGGGCGTCGACGCCCTCCTGGCCCGGGCTCGCGACGGCATGCGACGGCTCGACCCGCACGAGACGCGGGCGGCCGTCGCGGCCGGCGCGCTGCTCATCGACACCCGCACCGATGTGCAGCGCCAAACCCAGGGCCGGCTGCCGGGCTCCATCGTGATCGACCGCACGGTGCTGGAGTGGCGGCTCGACCCGGCCTCGCCGCACCGCATCCCCGAGGCCACCGGCGCCGACCGGGTGATCATCGTGGTGTGCCGGCAGGGCTACAGTTCCAGCCTGGCCGCCGCCAGCCTGCGCGCGGTCGGCCTGCGCAACGCGACCGACCTGGCCGGCGGCGTCGAGGCGTGGCTGGCGGCCGGCCTGCCGACCACCACCGACCCCGAGGACGTGCGTTTCTGATGCCGCTGCTCTTCTCGTACGGAACCCTGCGCGACCCGGCCGTGCAGAGAGCCAATTTCGGGCGTACGCTCACCGGCCGCGACGACCGCATCGTGGGCTACCGCCTCGAGATGCTGCAGATCGCCGACGCCGAGGTGGTGGCGCTCAGCGGCGAGACGCACCATCCGATCCTGGTCGCCACCGGCTCCCCGGACGACACCGTCGACGGCTCGGTCCTCGAGCTCACCGACGACGAGCTGCGGCGGGCCGACGACTACGAGGTCGACGACTACCAGCGCGTCGAGGCACCCCTGGCCGCCGGCGGCACGGCCTGGGTCTACGTCGCGCAGTGACCCTCAGCCGCCCGCCAGATAGCGCAGCGCACGCCGGCGGCCCTTGACCGCCGTCCAGCAGGTCAGGCCGAAGCAGACGGCGAGCAGGACGGAAAGCCCGACCTGGAACCAGTTGTCGTCCACCACGGCGCGGAAGACGGCGGCGCCCGCCTGCAGCGCCGCGCCGGCGCCGGTGAGCCCGATGAACCAGCCCCGGCCGGTTTCCCACTCGGCGTTCTGCCGAGCCAGCGCGTCGATGCGGGGATCCGTCGTGCCGCCGTTGTCGAGCGCCCGCACCACCGCGTCCTGAACGCCCGGCTCGACACTGACCGGCGGCCGGCCCCGTCCCGCGCGCGGCCGGAACACCAACGCCACGATCAGCAGGCCCACCGTGGCCGGCACCAGCAGCAGGCCGACGTCCCCGGCCGACAGGCCTTCACCTCGCGAGAACAGGAGGCCGCCCGCGATGCCGATCACGCTGAGCACGATCACGACGGTGACCGCGAGGCGAAGGCGCTGGGCTGATTCGCTGTCGCGGGTCCTGGACGAGCCGGAGCCGGTAGTCATGGCCGCCCAATACCCAGGACGGCCCGTCGTCAATACCGGGATCGATAGCGCCGGCGCCGGCGGCGGGGGTCGCCGAGCACGCTGCGGCCCACGAAGAAGGCCAGGCCGACGATCACCGCCAGCAGGCCACCGACCAGCGGCAGGTTGATCGTCGAGGCGGGCGCGCTCTGCGCGGCGGCGGACAGCGCCGGGCCCCCACCACCCCCGCCCTGGGTGGCGACGGCCGGCGGCGGGGCGGTCGGCAGGGCCTCGTAGTCGACCAGGTTGCTGCTCTCCAGCAGCGTCAGGTGGGTCATGACGAACTGGTTGGCCCGCTGGGCCAGCTTGCGGATCGTGTCGTTGCGGGTGCTGGTCCGGATCGTCGCGATGGCCGGGAAGATCTTGCCGTGCGCGGCCCGCAGCCGGTCGATGTAGATCTGGTCGAAATCCTCGCCCTGCGCGTCGCGCATCTCGGCCAGCCAGCCCTGCTGGTCCTGATTGGGCTTGTCGGGCAGCTTGATGGTCAGCTTCCGCGCCGCCTCGCGGACCATCCGGTCCAGCACGACGTGCTGGGCGGCGATGTCCTTGCCGATGGCCCTGATCCGCGGGTCGTCCGACTGCTTCTGGGCCATCTCGCCGGCCGGGATCTCCCACAGCCCGGCCAGGCGCACCTTGACCGCGAAATCCCGGTCGGCGGCGGCGACGTCGCCCGAGCCGGTGTCCTTGATCAGCCCGTTCGGTGGCAGCGGCACGCCCGGCTCGGCCCGAGCCGTGCCCGGCTCGAGCAGTACGGCGGCGATGACGGCGGACGCCATCAGGGCCAGCCGCCTCCGGCGGGACATGCGATCGACGGCGGACACGTCAACCTCCTCCAATGCACTGACAGCGGGCCCCCTGCGGGCGGTGATACGGACCGGAGCCCGCAGCGGATCAAAGGGGACCCACCGGATGCCGCCGGGCGGACCCGTTTGCTCGCGAACCGGGCGGGTAGCCCGACTCCGCTGAATCACGACTGATCAGGAGGTCCAGGTGCGAGCCATGACTTATCGGGGCCCGTATCGGGTGCGGGTCGAGGAGAAGGACCGGCCGTCGATCGAGCATCCCAACGACGCGATCGTGCGGGTCACCCGGGCGGCCATCTGCGGTTCCGACCTGCACCTCTATCACGGGATGATGCCGGACACCCGGGTCGGCATGACCTTCGGCCACGAGTTCGTCGGTGTGGTCGACGAGGTGGGCGGCTCGGTGCGGAACCTCAAGGTCGGCGACCGGGTCATGGTCCCGTTCAACATCTTCTGCGGCACCTGCTTCTTCTGTGCCCGCGGGCTGTACTCGAACTGCCACAACGTCAACCCCAACGCCACTGCGGTCGGCGGCATCTACGGCTACTCGCACACGTGCGGCGGCTACGACGGCGGCCAGGCCGAGTACGTCCGGGTGCCGTTCGCCGACGTCGGCCCCAGTCTGCTCCCCGACTGGCTGGACGAGGAGGACGCGGTCCTGCTCACCGACGCGATGGCCACCGGCTACTTCGGCGCCCAGCTCGGCGACATCAAGGAGGGCGATGTCGTGGTCGTCTTCGGCGCGGGACCGGTCGGGCTCGCCGCCGCCGCGTCGTCGTGGCTGATGGGGGCGGGCCGGGTGATCGTCATCGACCACCTGGACTACCGCCTCGAGAAGGCCCGGACCTTCGCCCACGCCGAGACGATCAACTTCACCGAGTACGACGACATCGTCGTCCACCTGAAGAAGCTGACCGAGCACCTGGGCGCCGACGTGGCCATCGACGCGGTCGGCGCCGAGGCCGACGGCAACCTGGTGCAGCACGTCACCGCGGCCAAGTTCAAGCTGCAGGGCGGCTCGCCGATCGCGCTCAACTGGGCGATCGACTCGGTGCGCAAGGGCGGCACGATCTCGGTCATGGGCGCGTACGGCCCGATGTTCAGCGCGGTCAAGTTCGGCGACGCGATGAACAAGGGGCTGACGCTGCGGATGAACCAGTGCCCGGTGAAGCGGCAGTGGCCGCGGTTGTTGGAGCACGTCCGCAACGGCTATCTCAAGCCGCGCGACATGGTGACCCACCGGATCCCGCTCGAGCACATCGCCGAGGGCTACCACATGTTCTCGGCCAAGCTCGACGGCTGCATCAAGCCGCTCATCATCCCGTCCTGAGGGGGAAGCCATGGCCTATACACCCGACAAGCCCAAACTCGCCGAGAACAGCGAGCAGCTGCGCGCCCGCATCCCCGGCTGGGGTGCCGACCTGGACCCGAAGGACCGCCCGTCGGTGCCACGGGAGCAGTTCGACCCGACGTTCGGCGGTGCGCACTGGGAGTTCCCCGAGCGTCAGCCCGAGCGGTGGCCGCGCGAGCGGTCGATCGAGCATGCCTTCCTGACCCCGGTCTTCGGCACGTCCTGCCCGCCGAAGGGACTCTCCGGCCGGATCCGCCGCTACTCGTACGCCAAGTACAGCGAGGGCCGCGCCGCGCACTGGCTGCTGCTGCTCGCCTCGGACCGGGTCGACGCGGTGGAGAGCACGCTGCGCTCGTTCGTGTCCCGCCGCCCGGACAACCCGATCACCGAGACCGGTGTCCTCAGCGAGGGGCGGCGGCACGGGCTGTCGTCGCGCCGGGGCCGCCGCTCCGACAAAGTCCACCACCCGCTCGACCCGATCATCGTGGCGGCTCCGTGGGTGCTGGGCGCCGGTCTCGTGTACGCCGTGGTCCGTCGCGTCCGCGGCTGATCGTCCGATCCGACTGTGCGCCGGTGCCCCGGGGCGGGCACCGGCGCACAGTGCTGCGCGCCATGGTGCTAGCACCACCGCGAAGTGTGGGGTCAGCCGGATGTCCGCCGGAGCCGCGAATTCATAGGTTGAGACCTCGTTCCGATGTGGAAACAGGGGGATCGACATGGAAGCGAGCTTTCGGCACCGCCGCACGGCGATGCGGGCCGGCGCGGTCGTCACCGCGGCCGTCCTGGCCGTGCCGGCGATCGGCGCCGTCCCGGCCGTGGCGGCCGGCCCGCCCCGGGCGGAGTTGCAGACCGCGGTCGACGATCTGCGGGATCTGGGCATGACCGGCGTGCAGGCGGAGGTCTCGCAGGGCCACCGGCAGCTGGTGGCCCGCAGCGGCGTGGCGGATCGCGGGACCGGGCGGCCGATGCCGGCCGACGGCCGGTTCCGGATCGGCAGCAACACCAAGACGTTCGTCTCGGTCGTGGTGCTCCAGCTGGCCGGCGAGGGGAAGCTGTCGCTGGACGACAGGGTCGGGCGGTGGCTGCCCGGCGTGGTGTCGGGCAACGGCAACGACGGGCGCCGGATCACCGTCCGGCAGCTGCTCCAGCACACCAGCGGCCTGCACAACTACACGAACGAGCTGGCCGCGCTGGGCTCGGCCGAGGCCTATCAGGCGCACCGGTTCGATCACTACGAGCCGGCCGACCTGGTCGCCCTGGCGATGAAGCACGAGCCCAGCTTCGCGCCCGGCGCGCGCTGGGAGTATTCGAACACCAACTACATCCTGGCCGGCATGATCATCGAGCGGGTCACCGGCCGGTCCTGGGGGTCCGAGGTGCGCTCGCGGATCCTGCGCCCGCTCGGGTTGCACGACACGTCGTACCCGGGGGACCGGCGCACCCTGCCGCGCCCGTACGCCCGGGCTTATCAGCAGTTCGCCCCGGGCGCCCCGCTGGTCGACGTCACCGAGTTCAACCCGACCGCGGCCGGCGCGGCCGGGGGCATGGTGAGCACGACCGCCGACCTGACCCGGTTCTGGCGCGCGGTGCAGCGCGGCGAATTGCTGCGGCCGGCGCAGGCCGCCCAGATGCACCGGACCGTGCTCGCCGACGGCATGCAGGATCTGCTGCCGGGCATCCGGTACGGGCTCGGGATCTTCTGGGTGCCGAACGCGTGCGGCGGCTTCTGGGGTCACCCCGGTGACGTCGTGGGCACGAGCACCTTCAACGGCGTCACCGGCCCGGGTGACCGGGCCGTGGTGCTCTACCGGACCACCGGGCTGGCCGACGAGGCCCGCTCGGCGGCCGTGGACAACCGGATCATCCGGCTGGTGAACGACGTCATCTGCTGACCGGCGCCCGCCCGGTGCCCGCCGCGAGGCTGGGCACCGGGCGAGCGCTTGTCAGGAGGAGAAGACCGCCGACAATTCGTCGGAGTGGGGAGTGCCCGCGGGCCGCGCCTTGCTCAGGGCAATGGTGGCGGCTCGCAGGTAGGCGCGGTCTCCGCTGGCGACGTACTCGGCGCGCAGGAGCGCGGCGATCTCGTTCGCGAGGGTGAGACGGGCGTCGGTGTCGGCGGTCTTGAACATGGGCACACTTTCTCGATCTACGGACCGCCAATGATGCGCCGTCGAGCGACCGAATGCATCAACCGAAACGGTGATGCCCGGCGTGTCCCCACGTCGTGACGACGGACCGGACGGCCCGTCGTCACGAGAGTGGTGCGGGTGGATCTCAGAGGGGCAGCCAGAGCGCCAGGACGTTCGGCGGTTCCCAGCCCGGCAGCGAGGTGTGCGCCTGCCGGCACTGGTATCGGACCCCGTTGTAGGTCACGACCTGACCCACGGCGTACGGGGTGCCGGCGGCCCAGGTGGTGCCGGCCGGCGGCTGCGTCGTGGGCGGGGTCGTCGGCGGGGTCGTCGCCGGCGGGCGGGTGGTCGGCGGTGCGGTGGTCGGCGGGGTGGTCGCCGGCGGCTGGGTGGGCGGGTTCCCACCGGCGCCGAACGGGCTCATGATGATGCCCGCCCGCTGCGGGTCGCCGTCGTTGACCAGCGACTCGAAGCCGCCGACATCGTCGTACGCGAAGCCGTAGGCCTTACCGTCGGCCATGTTGGCGTGGATGATCCGTGAGTAGTGGTTGGGTGCGGCGTTCTTGTAGAAGGCGTTCGCGTCGTACACGGGCTCGACCGTCGACGTGCCGAGCGTGCCCCGCACGAGCGCCGTGCAGATGGTGCGCCGGACCTCGCTCTGGATGAACGGCGCCACGTTGGGTGCGTTGAAGACGCCGTCGCAACCCCAGACGTTGGCCGTGCTGGGCTTGTCGACCGTCGCCACCTCGGCGCCCGAGCTGTCGGTGAACCGCAGGGTGTTACCCACGGTGCGCCCGAAGAACTTGCGGTTGGGCTCGGCCTGCCGCGGCTGCACGGTCAGGGTCCGGTTGGTGTACGAGGCGAAGGCCGAGGTGATGTACGCGTCGAGGTAGTTGGCCGGGAAGAGGCCGGCGTCGGTGGCCTTGCCCGGCGCGAGCACCCGCAGCACCGTGCCGTCGGAGCGGGTGATGACCGACCGCTCCCAGCCCGGCTGCGCCTTGATCGCGTTGATGACCTTGTTGCGGCCGTCGTTGACCACGTCGCCGGTGCGCTTGGTCTGCCCGGCGCCGTTGGTGACGGTGACCGCGTGCGGGATGCCGAAGAAGTCGACCTGCGAGCTGTTCAGCCACAGCCCGGAGTCGTTGAAGGTGAACTCGCTGGTGTCGAAGAGGGTGTTGAAGTTGGGGTCGCCGGGCGCCCAGGGCGCGGGCTGCACGAAGCCGTCCGGGGTGATGAAGAACTTGATCTTGTCGCGCATCGCCAGGTAGACGCGGCCGGACAAGCCCTTGGGGATGCGGATCGTCGTGCTGCCGCCGTTGCCCGGGCCGGGCATCGACACGTCCGGGGCCGGGGTCGGCGGAAGGCCGCCGGCGGGCCACGGCGTGAACGTGCCGCCGCTGTTCACCGAGCCCCAGCGGCCGTTCATGACGCCGATGACGTAGAGGTGGACCGCGTCGCCGCGGCCGGTGTTGTTGGTGACGGTGACGGGGAGGATGGCGGGTGACGCCGCCGAGGCGGGCATCGCCACCGCGGCGACGGGCACGGCGACGGCCAGGGCCGCCACCGCGCTCAGCCATGCGGTTCGTTTACGCAAGTCGGCTCCTTGACTCTGCTGGCTCCGGGGGATGAGAGCGCTCTCGCAGAATGTTTTGGAAAGTTAACAGTTGTCAATGGAACCGATCGAACGGTGCCCGAACGCTCACTCGAAGAACTTGAGCCCGAACCCCGTGCTGGACGTCGCGCCGGGCACGTTCGCCCTGGTGTAGGTGCTGTTGCCCCACCAGGCGAAGGTGCCGGTGTACCAGTAGCGGTTCTCCCAGGCGTACGGCGTGCCCTTCGGAACCGCGTGATACATCATCGGGAACCGCGGACCGGCCGGCGGGCTCGTGGCGATGTCGCCGTTGAGCAGTACGAACGTGTGGTGACCGGGCCCGTTGGCGGACAGCGTCGGATCCCAGCCGGCCATCATGGTGGCCCGGTTCGAGCCGAACTGGCAGCCGTTCGACTTGTACCAGTCCCAGACGTACGTGGGGTCGCCGCCCGCCCGCAGCCGGAGGTCGGCCAGGCAGTACTGGTCGCTCCAGCTGCCGTTGGCCGAGTAGACGATGTGCAGCTGCCCGTTGGGGTCGCGGATCGGCTCGGGTCCCTCGTTGATGAACGGGTTGCCGACCACCCGTTCCCAGCTCTCCCGGGGCTGCGAGATCACGTACCGCGCGCCGGTGGTCGTGGTCGGGCTGCTCATCCGGGCCAGATAGAGGTTCTGCTCGACGTTGGTGGTGCCGGCCCAGCCCGACCAGACGAAGAAGCGCTGCCCGTTGAAGACGAACATCGCACCGTCGATGGCCCACCGGTCGTCCGGCAGCGCCATCCGCGTCTCGGCGGTGTAACCGCTCGCGGCGGCGGCCGAGCTGATCACGTACATCCGATGGGCGGAGCCACGGCCGGCCGAGAAGTAGATGTAGTAACGCCCGGCGTCGGTGGTGATCTCGGGCGCCCACACCTCGCCCAGGTTGCGGGTGTCGCTCCAGACCTGACGGGCGGGCGCCGCGGCGAGCCCGTCGGTCGACGAGGCCTGCCGCACGGCGATGCCCGCGCCGGTCGACTGGACCGAGATGTACGTGCCGCCAACGCGCAACACGCTCGGATCGGCCGCCCGCAAAGGGGTCTGCCCGGCCTCGGCACGGGTGGCGGTGGCGAGCGTGGCGGCCAGCACGAGCGCGGCCGCCACGGCCAGATAGCGATTTCTCATGGGGATTCCCGGGGATGAGGGGATGGGGATGTCCCGAGAGTCCATTTCTTGTTACAACGTTGTCAACTGTGAACGCGCGAGTCGGCGCCAACGGGCAACGCTTACTCCTGACAGGACCACGTGATCCGCCCGGAGACCGCCGGGGCCGCCGCCACCCGTGGTGCCGTCGTCGTTCTGGACGGACAGCTCGGTGAAGGTCCACGACCCGCCGCCCCTGCCGTCGGTGGTCACCTCGCTGGTGGTGTTGCTCTGGGTGAAGTAGAGGGTGCCGTCGAAGCTGATCCCGGGCGGGCTGCCCGTGTCGGTCAGCGTGCCCCGGCCGTACGTGCCCGCCCCCAGGTAGTCCTCGACCATCGCGCCCACGAAGACCCGCCGGCCGGCGACCGGCTCGGTCAGCATCTGCGGCAGGACGAAATACTTGCGGCCCTCGTCGTCGGACTCCCCACCGCCGTACTGCTCGCAGGACTCGTAGTCGACGCCGTTGTTCGTCGCCATCGGCGCGAAGCTGGTGCCCTTCAGCGCGACCGCCCCGGTCACCTCCACACTGACCTCGGTGTGCAGATCACCCACCGTCATGCCCGTGTCGCCGGACTCGCCGGACGCCTCGGTGCTGCCGCAGCCGGCTGTGGCCATGAGACCGGCCAGCGCGAGCGCCGCCACCCGCTTCCTACCCCTGGTCATTTCTTTCCGTCCCTTGCCCGATGAGCTCATTGATCAGCGCCGCTAGCCTGAGGGCCGGCACTGAAGGAACGCTTAAGAAGCGGAGACGCATGCGCTTCGAGGTCCTCGGCCCGGTCCGGGCGCTCGACGGCGACGGCGCCGCCGTGCCGCTGCCGCCCCGCATGCGGGCCCTGCTCGCCGTGCTGATCGCGGCGGCCGGGCACCCGGTCTCGGCCGAGCGGCTGATCGCCGAGCTGTGGCCGGGCGAGGTCCCGCCCACGGCGGCCGGCGCCCTGCAGGTGCACGTCTCCGGGCTGCGCAAGATCGTCGGCGCCGTGCTGGAGACGACGCCGGGCGGCTACCGGCTGCGCGCGCCCTCGGACGCGGACGAGTTCACCGCCCGGGTGGCCGGCGACGCGCTGGACGAGGCGCTCGCACTCTGGCGCGGGCCCGCCTTCGAGGGCGGTGGCAGCGGTCCGATCGTGGCGGCGGCATCGGCCCGGCTGACCGAGGCGCTGCTGGCCGCGCGGCTGCGGTGGGCCGACCGGGAACTGGCCGCGGCCCGCCCGGTGGTGGCCGAGCTGAGCGGCTGGGTGGCCGCCGAGCCGGTCGCCGAGCCCCTGGTCGAGCGGCTCATGCTGGCGCTGTACCGGGCCGGACGGGCCGGTGCCGCCCTCGAGCTCTACGAGCGGACCGTGCTGGCCCTGGCCGACTACGGGACGACGCCCCGCCCCGCGCCGACCGCCCTGGCCGAGGCGATCCGGCGCGGCGACCCGACCCTCGACCGGCCGGCGCCCGGACTGCCCGGGTCCCGCAACCGGTTCATCGGCCGGCGGGCCGAGCTCGACCGGGTGATCGACCTGCTCGGCGGGGCCCGGCTGCTCACCGTCACCGGGCCCGGTGGCTGCGGCAAGACCCGGCTGTCGGTCGAGCTGGCCCGCGAGATCACGTCCGAGTACGAGACCGTGCACATCGTCGAGCTGGCCGGTCTGACCACCGAGCTGCTGGCCGAACGCGTCGCCGCCGCCACCGGCGCCCGCGAGGAGCAGGGTGTGCCGGTGCTCGACGTGCTGGCCCGGCACCTGGCCGGCCGGACCCTGCTGGTGCTGGACAACTGCGAGCACGTCCGCGCCGCCGCCGCCCGGTTCGTCCACGACCTGCTGCCGGCCGTGCCCGGCATCCGGGTCGTCGCCACCAGCCGGGAGCCGCTCGGCCTGGCCGGCGAGGTGGTGTTCTCGCTGGAGGGCCTGGGCACGCCGGACGCGGTGCGGCTGTTCACCGACCGGGTCACCGCCGCCCGCGGCGGGGCCGGGTTGCAACCCGGCGAGGCACCGGTCGTGGCCGAGCTGTGCCGCCGGCTCGACGGCCTGCCGCTGGCGATCGAGCTCGCCGCGGCCCGGCTGCGGGCCCTCGCCCTGTCCGAGATCATGGTCCGGCTCGACCGCCGGCTCGAGCTGCTGGTCGGCACCTCGCCGGTGCCCCGGCACCAGACCATGCGGGCGGCGATCGACTGGGGCTTCGACCTGCTCGACGCCGGCCAGCAGCAGCTGCTCGTCCGGCTGGGGGTCTTCGCCGGCAGCTTCGACCTGGCCGCCGCCTCCGCCGTCGCGGGCGCCGACGCCCTGAACCCGCTGACCAGGCTGGTCGAGCGTTCCATGGTGGAGCGACGCCACGGCCGGTACGCCCTGATCGAGACGCTGCGCGAGTACGCGCTGGACCGCCTGGCCGAGGACGACCCGGCCCGCGAGCGGCACGTGGCCCTGCGGGTCGGACAGCTGGCCGTCGCGCCGCCCACCGACGGCCCGGCCCACACCCGCTGGCTGGCCACCACGGCCGACGACTACGACAACATCCAGGCCGCCCTGACCTGGTCGCTCGAGCACGGCCAGGCCGAGCAGGGCCTGCGCATCGCGGCCGGCATGTGGTGGTACTGGTGGGTGACCGGCCGGATGGCCGAGGGCCGGTCGTGGCTGGGCCGCGCGCTCGAAGCCGTGCCGGCCGACCCGACACCGTTGCGGGGTCAGGCGTTACGGGCGGCTGCCTCACTCGCCCGTAACTCCGGCGACCTGCCCGCGGCCCGCGAGCTGGGTGAGCAGGCGCTGGCGGTGTTCCGCGAGCTCGCCGACGGCCCCGGCGCGATCGCCGCGCTCAACAACCTGTCGATCACGGCCCAGGCCCAGCACGACTACGAGGCTTCGCTGGCTTTCGGGTACGAGGGACTCGCGCTGGCCGAGAAGGCGGGCGCCGTGCGAGCGATCGCCGCCACCCTGAACAACACCGCCGGCACCCTGCGCTGCCAGGACCGCCTGGACGAGGCGGAGCCGTTGTTCGAGCGGGCGCTGGCCCGCTTCCGCGAGGTCGGCGAGCAGCGTGGGGAGGCGGCCGCCCTGACCAACCTGGGCATCGTGACCCGCCGCCGCGGCCGCCTCGGCGAGTCCGGCGACTACATGCGCCGAGCCCTGCGCATCTACGCCGACCTGGGCATAGCCGAGGGCCAGCTCGACGCGCTGGAGGGCCTGGCCCAGCTGTCGATCCTCGCCGGTGACCCGCTGCCCGGCCTGACCCTGCTGGCCGTGGCCGACCGCGAGCGCGCCGACCTGGGCTCCCCGATCTTCACCCCCGACGAGATCGCCGACCGCGAGGACGCCGAACACCGCGCCCGCAACGCCCTCACCCCCGACGGCGTGGCCCAAGCCTTTCGTACGGCGTCGGCCACCTCGCTGGAAGCAGCCGTCCAGCAACTGACCGTCTGACCGGCCCCGTAGCCTCCGAGCGGTACGCACATCGTCGTCGTCTCCAGAGGCCGACCTTGTCACGGCGCCAGTCTTGCTGTCATCAAGAGCGGACGGCGGCGGGTGAGTATGGAGATGCTGGGCATCAGTGATCTGGACGACTCGGTGCACGAGAAGCTTCGCCTTCGTGCCGAGCGGCACGGCAGGTCGTTGGAGGCTGAGATCCGTAGCATTCTGACTGCGGCGGTCGATGGCTACGTGCCGGACACCGATCTGTTCACTGCTCTCGCCGACCGGTTCACTCAGCTCGGCGGAGTCGAGCTCGATCTGCCGGCCGCGGTGCGGGCGCCCGGCCGCGCCGGGTGTTGATGTCCTCGATGCCGGGGCGGAGCTCAGGTGCGCCGAGCCGGCCGAGGCCCGCGCGGAGGGCGGTCAGGCCAGCCAGCCGGGGCGGATCAGGCCTGCCTCGTAGGCGTAGACGACCAGTTGGGCCCGGTCGCGGGCGCCTAGCTTGATCATCGTGCGGCTGACGTGGGTCTTGGCGGTGGCCGGGCTGATCACCAGGCGGGCGGCTATCTCGTCGTTGGAGAGGCCCTCGGCCACCAGGACCAGGACCTCGCGTTCGCGGTCGGTCAGGTGGTCGAGGGTGGCCGGTGGGGTGGCGGCGGAGCGGCCGTGGGTGCCGCCGGCGAACTCGCCGATCACGCGGCGGGTCACGCCGGGTGAGAGCAGACCGTCGCCGGCGGCCACGGCTCGGACGCCGCGGATCAGCTCGACCGGCTCGGTGTCCTTGACCAGGAAGCCGGAGGCGCCCAGCCGCAGCGCCTCGAAGACGTACTCGTCGAGCTCGAACGTCGTCAGGATGACCACGCGGGTGCCGGTGAGGGACGGGTCGGCGGCTATCCGGCGGGTGGCCTCGAGCCCGTCGACGCCGGGCATGCGGATGTCCATGAGGACGACGTCGGGCTTGGTCTTCTGAGCCTGGGCCACCGCCTCCAGGCCGTCGGCGGCCTCGCCCACCACCTCGATGTCGGGCTCGGCGTTGAGCAGCGCCCGGAAACCGGCGCGGACGAGAAGCTGGTCGTCCGCCAGCACTATCGAGATCACTCCGTCGCTCCTTCGCTCCGCGCGCACTCGGCGGAGGTCGCCGCCGCCCGTCCATCTCCGGCCGCGGCGCGTGCTTCCCCGGCCGCCGCGCGCTCGTCCCGGGCTGCCGCATGCTCGTCCCGGGCTGCCGCATGCTCATCCCGGGCCGGGGGTGGCTCGTCGCCGGTCGGTAGCAGGACCGAGACCAGGAAGCCGTCGGGCACCGGGCCCGCCTCGAGCGTGCCGCCCAGGCTCTGGGCCCGGGCGCGCATCCCCGCGATGCCCGTGCCGGGCGGGCCGCCCTCGGCCGGGGCCGGCGCGTTCGCCGTGTCGTTGCGGATCGCCAGGTGCAGGGCGGTGGGCAGGTAGTCGACCGAGACGGCGGCGGTCGCGCCCTGACCGGCGTGACGGCGGACGTTGGTCAGCGCCTCCTGCACGATGCGGTAGGCCGCCCGGTCGACCTCGGCCGGCAGCGCGCGCACCTCGCCGGTCACCTTGGTGGCGACCGGCAGGCCGGCGTCGGCGGTCAGATCGTCCAGGCGGCTCAGGCCCAGCGCCGGCTGTCTCGGCGCCGCCTCGTCCTCGGTGCGCAGCGCGCCCAGCACCGAACGCACCTCCCGCAACGCCTCCGAACTGGCCGTCTTGATCGCCGAGAGGGCCTCGCGGGCCTGCTCGGGGCGGCTGTCCATCAGGTGCAGGCCCACGCCGGCCTGCACGTTGATCAGCGACAGGTGGTGGCCGATCACGTCGTGCAGCTCGCGGGCGATGCGCAGCCTCTCCTCGGACGCCTGACGACGCTGCTGCTCCTGCTCGGCCCGCTCGCGCTCGGCCCGCACCTTCATCGTCTGGGCCATCTGCTCGGCGCGGATCTTGGCGGCACCGCCCAGGAAGATCGTGGCGCCCAGCGCGAGACCGAGCAGCAGCACCTCACGCAGCCCGGGGCGGGTGCCGGCCGGGAGCCCGAGCTGACCGGGGAAGATCCAGAACACCAGCAGATAGACCGCATAGGCCGCCCCGGCGCTGATCAGCGCGGCGGTGCGCCGCCCGCGGCAGGCCAGGTTGAACAGCGCGACGATCGGCGCGACCGCCCAGAACCAGTGCGGCTGGGCGACCGTCGCGAAGCCGAGCGAGGTGGCCGCGGCGAGCACGAACACCGCGACCGGGTAGCGCCGGCGCAGGAGCAGCGCGACCGGCCCGACCAGCAGCAACAGGTAGAGCGCGGGCCGCATGGTGACGAGGAGGTGCCCCTGGCCGGCCTGCTGCTTGGCCCCCAGCGCCTGGAACAGCCCGGCACCGATCGCCGCGCCGGCGCCCGGCCCGCGGGGGTGCCCGGGGATCGACGCCGGCCCGGGGAACCGCCCGGTGCGGTTGTCCCGCGCCCAGGGCGGCATCGGCGGCCCGTGCGTGTGTCTCACGCTGCCGAAGCTACGGCACGCGGGGCCGGTGGGCATCGGTGCACGGGTGGGTTTCCGGTACTCCCGGCGTAGTACTCCGGGTCGAGGTCGTGCGCCCCCGGTCGTACGCCGGAGGGCCGGAACCCTCCCGGAGGCCGCCCGGAAGATGCTCCGCCGGGCCGACGCCCCGCGCCGGGCGAAAGCCGATGCTGGGAACACGACCGAGGAGGATGCGATGCAACCCGATGACTCGACCTGGTCCACCGCCACCAAGCGGATGCGGACCTCCGACAAGGAGCGTGAGCAGGTCGCCGAGATCCTGCGGGCCGCGATGACCGAGGGCCGGCTCGACCTGACCGAGGGCGAGGAGCGGCTGGCCCGGGCGTACGCCTCGAAGTTCCGCGACGAGCTCGGCCCGCTCACCGCCGACCTGCCCGGCGGAGGCCTGAGTGCCCTCGCCAACACTCCCGAGGCCCGGGACGCGACACGCCGGGGCCTGCGCCGGCACGCCGGGATCATCGTCTCGATCGCGATGATCCTGACCGGTTTGTGGATCATCTCGGGGGCGCAGTTCTTCTGGCCCGCCATTCCGCTGACCTTCCTGGTCATCGGCTTCTTCAAGCACGCGCGGTACCGCCGCTGGCAGGCCGAGTACAGCCTCGGTCACGGTGTCGCGCCGTGGAACGCCCCCGGCTGGGGCGGTCACCCGCGTTTCCACAGTGGACATCGAGGTTGTTGATCAACCGGCCCCGCTCTGACAGGTTGACTTAGTTTCAGCGCTGTTCAGCTCGGGGAGGGCAACACTCGCATGATGGGTCCGTCGCACGCTCTTTCGGGGGCGACCGCCTGGTTGGCCGGCACCTGGGCCCTGGACCATTTCGCCGGGTACGAGCAGTCGCCCCTGGCCGTCGCCGTCGGCACCCTGGTGTGTGCCGGCGGCGCGCTGCTGCCCGACCTGGACCTGTCCGGCAAGGTGACCCGCAACCAGGGCGGCGCGACCGTCGCCCGGACGTTCGGGGTGTTCTCCCTCTTCGTGGCCGAGGTGATCGAGAAGGTCTCGCTGGGCATCTATACGGCGACCCGGCTCAGCCGCGACCCGCGGCGCACCAACGGGCACCGCACGTTCACCCACACCCTGCCGTTCGCGGCGCTGGTCGGCTGGGGCACGACGTGGCTGGCCGGGCACTACGGCAAGTGGGCGGTCATCGGCATCGTGTTCTTCATGGCCGGTCTGGCCCTGCGGGGACTGTTCGACCAGTGGGCCCAGCGGGCGGGCTGGGTCATCGTCACGATCTGCTCGGCCGTGATCGCCTTCTTCACCGTGGCCAACCTGCCGGGCGACCGGGGCTACCCGATGCTGGGGTTCGCGGTCGCGGTCGGCTGCTTCGTGCACCTGCTGGGCGACATCATCACCTCGGCCGGCGTGCCGATCCTGTGGCCGATACCCACCGGGCGCCGGCTGTGGCGGATGGTCGGCGTGCCCAACGGCATGGCGGTCAAGGTCGGCGGCAAGGTCGAGACGGTCGTGCTGCGAAGCGCTTTCATCATCATCTCGCTGCTGGCCATCGCCGGCATCTACGCGCCGGGTCTGCTCCAGCAGATCGCGCCCGAGGCCTGGGCCGGCCGCGGGGGCCGCTGACAGCCCCCGCGGCCGGCGTCAGACGGAGCCGAACCAGCGGGCGAGGTGGTCGTCCAGGTCCGCCTGGTCGTCGCCGATCCAGGCGACGTGGCCGTCGGGCCGGAGCAGGACGGCCGGAGCGTCCAAGGGTGCGGTGGGGTCGGCCAGGTGGTCGACCCGGTCCGGGCGGCCGCCGGTGGTCAGCCGGGCGGTGCGGTCCAGCAGGAGACCCCGGCCGCGGTGCAGCAGGCCGTAGAGGCGGCCCGGTCGCAGGTCGAGGTCGGGCTGGCGGCGGCCGAGCAGGTCGGGGCCCGGTCCGAAGTCGTAGCGGACACCGATCGCGGTGATCTTCTCGAGCAGGTGGTGGTTGACCTCGTCGAAGTCCATCAGCTCGGTGAGCAGCCGGCGGACGGCCCGGGGGCCCGGCCCGGGCGACAGCAGCTCCGTCTGCGCGCGGGTGTTGTCCAGTACGTCCTCGGCCACCGGGCGGCGCTCGGCCTGATAGGTGTCGAGCAGCCGGTCCGGCGCCCAGCCGCGGATCCGCCCGGCCAGTTTCCAGCCGAGGTTGACGGCGTCCTGCAGGCCCAGGTTGAGGCCCTGCCCGCCGATGGGCGGGTGGATGTGGGCTGCGTCGCCGGCCAGCAGCACCCGCCCGGCCCGGTACTGGCCGGCCAGGCGGGTGGCGTCGCCGAAGCGGGACAGCCAGCGCGCGGAGTGCACGCCGAAGTCGGTTCCGGCGAGGGCCCGCAACTGGCGCCGGAACTCTTCCAGGGTGGGTGGCTCGGCCCGGTCGCTGACTTCCGCGGCCGGGACGATGACCCGATAGACGCCGGCGCCCGCGGGTCCGACGACAAGCCGCTGATCGGTCCGGCGGATCTCGGCCACGGTGGCCGCGATCTCGGCCGGCGGCGCGCTCGCCTCCACCTCGCCCATCAGCGTCTCTGTGCGCGCGGGCTCGCCGTCGAAACTGATGCCGGCGAGTTTGCGTACCGTGCTGCGCGCGCCGTCACAGCCGACGAGATAGCGGGCGCGCAGCGTTTCGCCGTCGGCCGTCCGGACGGTCACGCCGTCCTCGTCCTGGTCTAGGCCGGTCACCGGGCACCCGCGCCGGATCTCCGCGCCGAGCGCTGTCGCGTGGTCCTCGAGCAGACGGACGACCACTGGTTGCGGGATGCCCAGCAGGAAGGCGTAGGCCGGATCCAGGCCCGCGGGCGCGGGCTTGTCGATGGCGGCGAAGTAGGCGCCGGCCGGACGACGCCGTCCCTTCACGAGCAGGGGGTCCAGCAGCCCGCGCATCGCCATCAGCTCGAGACTGCGGATGTGCAGACCGACGATGCGGACGGCGGACGTGGGTTCGGTGTCTTTCTCCAGGACGAGGACCCGGACGTCGTGGAGCCGGAGCTCGGCGGCCAGCATCGCGCCGGCCGGTCCGCATCCGGCAATGATCACGTCGACAACAGAGTGCACAGGTGGTGCCTTTCGGGAGTGCCCGGTGGGGGAGGCGCTCCCGGCGACACCTATGTCAATCGCCCGGCCGTGACGGCAGGGGGAGCACCCACATCGATACAGCGGTCATGGGTCTCACCTCCTCGGGCCGGTCACGGTCAGCTGCAAGCTATCGGCCCGGGCAGTGCCCCGTCCAGTCCCGGCCGGCTTGCCTCAAGTAGGCGACGGCGGTACCGATACCAAGCTCCGTGCTGAACTCACCGGGTACGTCGCCGCCGAGCTCCGGGCGCCTGCGGGCGCTGCGGGCCACCGGCCTGCTCGAATCCCAGGACGTGCACGCGCTCGACCGGCTGACCAAGCTGGCCGCCCGCATGCTCGAAGCGCCCACCGCCCTCGTGTCGCTGGTCGACGAGGACCGGCAGCGCTTCGCGAGCGCGTACGGCCTGACCGGTGAGCTCGCCGAGACCCGGCAGACCCCGCTGTCCCACTCGTACTGCAAGTACGTCGTCGAGGACCAGGCCGCGCTGGTCGTGCCCGACGCCCGGCTCGACGCCCGCCTGCACGACAGTCCGGCGATCGGCGACTACAGCGCGATCGCCTACGCCGGCGTGCCGCTGCGCTCGCCCGACGGCTACGTGCTCGGGTCGTTCTGTGTGGCCGACTCGGTGCCGCGCCAGTGGAGCCGCGACGACCTGGCCGTGCTGCGCGACCTGGCCGAGTCGGCCGAGTCCGAGGTGGCGCTGCGGCTGGCCCGGGCCGAGCAGGAGATCTCGTCGGCCCGGCTGAGCGCGGTGCTGGGCGCGACCCACGACGCGTACATCTCGACCGACCTGACCGGCGAGGTGCTCGCCTGGAACGGCGCCGCCGAGCGGATGTTCGGATATCCGGTCGCCTACGCGGTGGGCCGCAACGTCGCCGACCTGATCATCCCCGAGCGCTTCCGGGCCGACCACCTGGCCGGCCTGACGCGGGTCCGGGCCACCGGCGACTCCCAGCTCTCCGGGCAGCACCTGCGGATCGCCGCGCTGACCAGCACCGGCCGCGAGTTCCCGGCCGAGATGACGCTGCAGGTCGTGGCCGAGCCCGGTGGCCCGGTCTGCCACGCGTTCGTGCACGACATCACCGGGCGTCTCGTCGCCACCAACGAGATGGAGCAGCACCGCAAGAAGCTCGACGAGGAGCACGCCTTCCTCGAGGCCGTGCTCGACAGCGTCGACGTCGGCATCGCGGCCTGCGACGTCGACGGCCGGATGACCCTGCTCAACCGGGCCGCCCGGACTCTCACCGGCCGGGAGACCACGCCCGACACGCCGGTCGACGACTGGCTGGCCGCCTTCCCGGTGTACGAGCCGGACGGCCGCACGCTGGTGACGGACATGCCGCTGACCCGGGCCCACGCCGGTGAGATCGTCGAGGGCCGGCAGATGCTGGTCAAGACGCCGGACTCGTGGCGCCGGTTCGTCACCAACGGCCGGCCGATCGAGACCGGCGACCACCGCCGGCTCGGCGCCGTCGTGGCCTTCCACGACATCACCGAGGCGCACCGGGCCGAGGAGCTGCGCCGCGCCCGGCACGCGGTGGCGCAGGTCCTCTCCGAGGCCACCAACGCCAAGGACGCCGGCATCGAGGCGGTCGCCGCCATCACCAAGTCGCTCGGCTGGCTGTGCGGGGAGTACTGGCAGGTCACCGAGGACCGCAAGTCGATCGTGCGGCACAGCTCGCACACCACCGGGGACCGGGACCTGTCCGCCTTCACCGGCGACGACGCGCTCACCTTCGTGATGGGTGAGGGCCTGCCCGGGCTGGTCTGGGCCCGCAACGGTGAGGTGTGGTGGGACACCAGCGAGATGCCGACCGACATGGTCGACCAGGGGCGCGCGACGCTGCACGAGGTCGGCATGCGGGTGGCGGTCGGCGTGCCGGTGCGCTCCGGCCGGCGGACCCTGGGCGTGCTCGCCTTCTACACCGACCAGGATCTGCCGTTCGACTCCGACACCGTGCAGATGCTCGACGCGGCCGCCGCTCACCTGGGCCGCTTCGTCGAGCGCCGCTGGGCCGAGGACATGTCGCTGGCCCTGGCCGACGCCCGGCGCAACTTCGACCGGATCGTCGCGCAGGTCAACGACTACGTCTGGACCGTCGAGGTGGCCGGCGGCGGCGAGCCGCGGCTGGTCTACGCCAGCCCGAACGGCGCGGCGGTCTTCGGCGGCCCGGTCACGATCTCGGAACCGGTCATCCTGGCCGACCAGACTCATCGGGACGACCTGGAGATCCTGGCCGAGTTCAACCGGAAGCTGCTCGACGGTGAGCACGCCGAGATGGAGTGCCGGGTCGTTGGTCTGGACGGTGTGGTCCGCTGGATCTGGACCCGCGCCGCCGCGCGCTTCGAGGGTGAGCGGTTCCTGGTCGACGGCCTCTCGACCGACGTGACCGAGCGCCACGAGCTCTCCGAGCAGCGCGAGCGCCTGCTCGACCAGGAGCGTGAGCAGGTCGAGAAGCTGCGCGAGCTCGACCGGATGAAGGACGAGCTGTCCGCTGTCGTCATCCACGAACTCCGCAACCCGGTGGGCGTCATCAAGGCGTACACCGAGGTCCTGCTCGAGAGCCCGGTGCTGGCCGGCGCCGAGCGCAAGCACGCCACCGTCGTCGAGCGGACCACCCGGCACCTGCAGGGGCTGGTGGACGACCTGCTCGACCTGGCCCGGCTGGACGCCGGCCACATCAGCATCGACCCGTCCCCGATGGCGGCCGACACCGTGCTGCGCGACGTGCTCTACAGCCACCACCTCAGCGCCGCCGCCAAGAAGCTGACCCTGAACGCGGCGATCAAACCCGAGCTCGACGTGCTGGCCGACGCCCAGCGCCTGCGCCAGGCCCTGGACAACCTGATCTCCAACGCCGTCAAGTACACGCCCGAGGGCGGCACGGTGTCGGTGACCGCCGAGCACGACGGTGACGCCGTGGTGATCACGATCAGCGACAACGGCATCGGCATCCCCGCCGAGCAGTACCCGCACCTGTTCAGCCGCTTCTTCCGGGCCAGCAACGCCCAGAAGGCCGGCATCAAGGGCACGGGTCTGGGCCTGGCCGTCACCAAGGCGATCATCGACGCCCACGGTGGCTCGCTCACGGCCCGGCCGGCGGCCGGCGGCGGTACGGAGTTCGCGCTGTCCCTGCCGGCGTCGGAGCTCACCTTCGACGAGCGTCAGCGGTAGTCGTTCGTGCCCGTTTGGGGTGATCGTCCGGGCACGCTGTACTGACGTCGGCTGACCCCCTGTTGTCGTGCACAATCGGCTGTGTCAACACATGTGACACACGGCAGTGGCACGCTGATGGTGGTCGACGGCTGACGGGGGTGAGGCAGGGCGTGGCGGAGCGCTTACGGCTGGCGCAGGCCGACTCGGGCGAGCAGCCGTGGCGGGCCTGGGGGCCCTACCTGGCTGAGCGGGCGTGGGGCACGGTTCGCGAGGACTACAGCGAGCACGGCACCGCCTGGGACTACTTCCCGCACGACCATGCGCGCTCCCGGGCCTACCGGTGGAACGACGACGGCATGGCCGGGGTCTGTGACGAGCGGCAGACGTTCTGCTTCGCGCTCGCCCTGTGGAACGGGCAGGACCCGATCCTCAAGGAGCGCATGTTCGGCCTCGGCGGCGACGGCGGCAACCACGGCGAGGACGCCAAGGAGTACTGGTGGTATCAGGACTCCACGCCCACCCACTCGTGGATGAGCTGGCGCTACCACTATCCGCAAGACCCTTTCCCGTACGACGAACTGGTGCGCGTCAACGGGCAGCGCTCCCGCGCCGAGGCCGAGTACGAACTGGTCGACACCGGGGTCTTCGACGACGACCGCTTCTGGGTGGTGACCGTCGACTACGCCAAGGCCTCCCCCCGCGACCTGTGCGTCGCCGTCACCGTCGCCAACCGCGGCCCCGACGAGGCCACCCTGCACGTGCTGCCGACGCTCTGGTTCCGCAACACCTGGTCGTGGGGCCTGCCCAACCGTCCCGTGCCCAGCCTGACCGGGCGCCCGGGCCGCCTCGCCGGCGCCCACCGCACGCTCGGCCACCTGGTGCTCGAAGGGGAGGGCGAGGCCGCCGCGCTGCTGTGCGACAACGAGACCAACGCGCAGCGGCTGTGGGGCCAGCCCGGCAAGAGCTTGTTCCCCAAGGACGGGATCAACGACCACGTCGTCGCGGGGGCACCGACGGTCAACCCGGCCGGGGTGGGCACCAAGGGCGCGCTGCATTACGTGCTCACGCTCGGGCCGGGGGAGAGCCGGACCATCCGGCTGCGCCTGACCCAGGACGACGACCCGATCGACGGCCTCGACCTGGGCGACGACTGGGCGTACGTCATGCGCGGCCGCAAAGCCGAGGCCGACGACTACTTCGCCGAGGTGATCCCGGCCGGGGCCTCGCCCGAGGAGGCCACCGTGGCCCGCCAGGGCATCGCCGGGCTGATGTGGGGCAAGCAGTTCTACCACTTCGACGTGAAGCAGTGGCTCACCGGCGACCCCGGCTCGGCCCCGCCGCCCCCGGGCCGGCGCTACGGGCGCAACAACGCCTGGTGGCACATGAACAGCTTCGACGTCATCTCGATGCCCGACCCGTGGGAGTACCCCTGGTACGCCGCCTGGGATCTGGCGTTCCACTGTGTCTCGATCGCCCGGGTCGACCCGTCCTTCGCCAAGTCCCAGCTGCTGTTGCTGCTCCGCGAGTGGTACATGCACCCCAACGGTCAGATTCCCGCGTACGAGTGGGCCTTCGGGGACGTGAATCCGCCGGTGCACGCCTGGGCGGCGCTGCGCGTGTTCGAGATCGACGGCGGGCGCGACCACGACTTCCTGGGCCGCGTCATGCACAAGCTGCTGCTCAACTTCACCTGGTGGGTCAACCGCAAGGACGTGGGCGGCAACAACGTGTTCGAGGGCGGCTTCCTCGGGCTCGACAACGTGGGCCCGTTCGACCGGTCGGCGGCGCTGCCGGTCGCCGGTGTGCTGGAGCAGTCCGACGGCACGGGCTGGATGGCGATGTACGCGCTCAACCTGCTCGACATGGCGATCCGGCTCGCGCTGCACGACCGCACCTACGAGGACATGGCGACGAAGTTCTTCGAGCACTTCGCGTACATCGCCGAGGCGGCCTACCGGCAGGGCCTGTGGGACGACGAGGACTGCTTCTTCTACGACCAGCTGCGCCTGCCCGACGGGCACAAGCTGCCGCTCAAGGTGCGCTCGATCGTCGGGCTGCTGCCGCTGGCCGCCACCACCCGGCTGACCAAGACGACCCTCGACCGGCTGCCCGAGCTTCACGCCCGGCTGCGGTGGCTGCAGGCGTCGCAGGGGGAGTACGCCGACGTGATCAGCGCCCGCCGGCTGTCGGCCCAGGGTGTCCAGCAGCGCCTGCTGGCCATGGTCGGGCAGGACCAGCTGCTGCGGATCCTGGCCCGCATGCTCGACCCGGAGGAGTTCCTCTCGGCGTACGGGATCCGGACCTTGTCCCGCAGTCACCTGGAGAAACCGTTCACCGTCTCGCTGGGCGGGTCGGACTTCACGGTCGGCTATGAGCCCGCCGAGAGCACGAGCGGGCTGTTCGGCGGCAACTCGAACTGGCGCGGCCCGGTCTGGATGCCGGTCAACTACCTGCTCATCGAGGCCCTGCGGGAGTACGCGGACTTCTTCGGCGACGACATGAAGGCCGAGTACCCGACCGGCTCGCAACGCAAGATGCCGCTGGCCGACGTGGCCGACGACATCTCGCGCCGCCTGATCTCCCTCTTCCTGCCCGGCCCGGACGGCCGGCGCCCCATCTACGGCGCCAGCGAGATCCTGCAGTCCCACCCCGACTGGAAGGACCTGATCGTCTTCCCCGAGTACTTCCACGGCGACAACGGCGCCGGCCTCGGGGCCTGGCACCAGACCGGCTGGACCGCCCTGGTCGTCGACCTGATCCTCACCCTGCGCCGCTGACGAAGCTCTCGCCCAGCAGCGCCCGCAGGGCTGCCCCGTGGGCCCGGAGAGCCTCCCGGCCCCCGGCGGTGAGCGCCACGGTGGCGCGGCGGCCGTTCCGGTGCAACTCGACGTAGCCGGCCTCCTGCAGCGTGCCGATCTGCTTGCTGAGCGCCGAGTCGCTGAGCCCGGTGGCCTCGCGCAGATAGCCGAACTCGACGTGGACGGCCGGCGCGAGCAGCGACACGATGGTCAGCCGCACCGGCGCGTGCAGCAGCTCGTTGAAGCCCGGCGGATGCAGCGAGCTCATGCCGGCCGCCGCCGGGTGGCCGCCGCCTGCGTACGCCCCATGGCCGCCACCCACACCGCGCCGGCCGCCAGGCCGCTGATCGTGCCGGCGACGGGGACGTCGAGCAGGCGCAGAATCGTGCCGATGACGATCCCCGTGCCGACCACCGCGACCCCGAAGAGCAGGATCGGCGCCAACCGGAGACTCGACATCCGCAGGCGGATGCCGGTGGAGCGCTCCAGTGCCCAGGCCAGCGACAGGACCGCCACGAAGCCGGCGGCCGTCATCACCGTCGACGCCGGCCGGGTCACGTCGGAGCCGGCCCAGGCGAGGGCCAGCGCAGCCGCGCCGCCATAGGTGAACCAGGCCGGGATGTGCAGAGGGCCGCCCCGGTCGAGCGTCTCCTGCCGGCGCTTCTCGATCTCGGCCAGAGCGTTCGAGGCCTCGTCGATGTCCATGTGCTGCCTCCCGGAGAGAAGTCCAACTGTTTCCATGGAGGAAACTATCAGAACTCTTTCCGTGACGGCAACAGTCGGCCGCGGGTTTCTCGCGCCGGCCGCCGGGGTACACACAGGACATCAGTAAATCGTTACGGGGAAAGGGAATCCGATGACTCAGGTGACGACCCGCCGCAGTGGCAGCATGACCGGTGCCCGCGTGTGCACGATCATCGCGTTCGTTTTCGCCGCCGTGGCGGTCTTCTTCGTCCCGGTGGTCTTCGGGCTGGCCGCGGTGGTGCTCGGCCTGGTCGGTGGGTTCCTCGGTGACCGCCCGCTCGGCTGGTACGCCGCCGCGGCCGGTGTCGCCGGTGGTGTGCTCGGCGTCCTGCTGGGCACGCTGGTGGTCAACGCCGCGAGCTGACCCGCAGTCTGCTTCCCGCGCCGGGGATTCCACCCTCCCGGGCGCGGGAAGTTCGCTGTCTACACCCGCGACGGGAACGACAGGCGGATGCGCGCGCCGGTCAGCGGCTCGGTCCGCCGCGAGGTCGTGACCGCCGCGGGAACGGTGGGGCAGACCGGGCACTCGCGGGTCACGCCGCAGCGGCCGCAGAACTCGTTGGTCTTCTTGAAACACACGAAGCCGGTCAGGAAGCCGGCCAGCAGGGCGGCCCCGACGGCGATGCCGAGAATCATGAGACTCTCCCTCCGCGCTTTGTTGTCAAACGAGCTTCGGAGCCGGTGGGTTCATAGGATCGGTGCATGGATTTCGGAGTTGGATACTTCCCCACCCATGACGGATTGCGGCCCGGCGAGATCGCCCGGCGGGCCGAGGAGCGCGGCCACAGCGCGCTGTTCTTCGCCGAGCACACCCACATCCCGGCGAGCCGGGAGAGTCCCTGGCCCGGTGGGGCCCAGCTGCCGCAGAAGTACTGGCACACGTATGACCTGTTCGTGGCGCTGACGGCGGCCGCCGAGGCGACCAGCCGGCTGCGCATCGGCAGCGGTGTGTGCCTGGTGACCGAGCGCGACCCGATCACCACGGCCAAGGAGGTCGCGAGCGTCGACCACCTCAGCGGCGGGCGGTTCGAGTTCGGCGTCGGCCTGGGGTGGAACCGCGAGGAGATGCGCAACCACGGCACCGACCCGCGCCGGCGGGTGCCGATCATGACCGAGCGGCTCCGGGCCATGCGCGAGATCTGGACGCACGACGAGGCCAGCTTCCACGGCGAGTACGTCGACTTCGACCGGATCTGGTCGTATCCCAAGCCGGCCCAGCGCCCGCACCCGCCGATCCTGATCGGTGGTGGCGGGCCGACGGTCCTCGACCGGGTGCTCGACCACGGCGACGGCTGGTTCCCGCAGTGGCACGACGAGAACGTGTTCGACCGGATCGCCGAGCTGCGCGCCCGGGCCGACCGCTACCTGCAGGTGCAGATGCTCAGCGTGCCGGCCGACCCGAAGGCGCTGGAGCGGTGCGAGCGGGCCGGCGTCGAGCGGGTCTCGGTGTGGCTGCCGTCCGGGCCGTGGAGCGTCGTCGAGCCGGCGCTGGAGAAGTGGGAGGCGGCCATCGGCGAGCTGACCGGGCGGTGACCCCGGCCCAGCGGTTCGCCTCGGTGCCGGTGGCGCGGCTGGCCACGGTCGGCGCGGACGGCGCCCCGCACCTGGTGCCGATCGTCTTCGCGCTGGTCGGCGAGGACGTGATCGTGTCGGCGGTGGACGGGAAGCCGAAGCGCACGCGGGCGTTGCGGCGGCTGGCCAACATCGCGGGCGAGCCGCGGGTGAGCGTGCTGGCCGACCACTACGAGCCGGACTGGTCGCGGTTGTGGTGGGTGCGCGCCGACGGGGTGGCGCGCGTCCGCCCGGCGTACCCGGAAGGTCTCGAAGCCCTGGTGGAGCGCTATCCGCAGTATCGGGCGACGCCGCCCGCCGGGCCGTTCGTCGAGATCACCGTCGAGCGGTGGGCGACCTGGGTCAGCTGATCGGCGGGCGGCCGGCCTGGGTGACGGCGTGGAGCTTGTCGGGATTGGCGACGTTGTAGATGCCGAGGATGCGGCCGTCGGCGGCGAAGTCGAAGGACAGGGTGGAGATCACCCGGTCCGGCCCGCTGAAGACCAGCCCGGGGCCGCCGTTCAGATCGACCAGCTCGACCCGCATGTCGGCCGGGGCGACACCCTCGTACGGGACCTGACTGACCCCGGCCATCCACGCCGCCACCCGCTGCGCCCCGATCACCGGGCGGCGCGCGTGGCGGACCTTGCCGCCGCCGTCGGTCCACAGCGTGACGTCGGGTGCGAGCACCTCGAGCAGGCCGTTGAGGTCGCCGCCGGACGCCGCGGCCAGGAACCGCTCGGTGACGTCGCGCTGGCGCCGGCGGTCGGCCGGGAAGCGGGGCCGCCGGGCCCGCACGTGCTCACGGGCCCGGTGGGCGGCCTGGCGGACGGCCGGTTCGGTGCGCTCGACGGCCGTCGCGATCTCGGGGTACGGGAAGTCGAAGATCTCCCGGAGGACGAACACCGCCCGCTCGAGCGGGCTCAGCGTCTCGAGCACCACGAGCATCGCCACCGACACGTCGTCCGCGTCGACCTCACCGGCGGTCACGATCGGCTCGGGCAGCCACGGGCCGACATACGTCTCGCGCCGGCGCCGGGCCGCCCCGAACTGGTCCATCGCCTGGTGGGTGACCATGCGGGCCAGGTACGCCTTGGGGTCGGCGACCCGCGAGCGGTCGGCCGCCGACCACTTCAGCCAGGTGTCCTGCACCGCGTCCTCGGCGTCGCCGGCCGAGCCCAGGATGCGGTAGGCGATGGCGAACAACAGGCGGCGGTGCTCCTCGAAGACGGTCATCGCGTGTACCGGCCGCCGTGCGGCCACCACGAGGCCAGCCCGGGAACCGTCAGCATCCGGGCGTAGGCCGGCCAGGGCGAGGCGCTCACGGTCTCCTTGTACCAGACGGCGGCCCGGCCGGTCAGGTACGCGCGGCGCGGGCTGTCGTCGGGCCGGGTGAACTGGACGACCGCGTCGGCCCGGCCCAGGCTGACCGGACGGTGGTAGTAGCCGAAGCGGAACGGCCGGGCCGGCCGGCCGTCGAGTTCCCGGGCGACGGAGACGGCGGCGTGCACCCCGGTCGGCATGCCGCTCTGGCAGGTGCCGTGCAGCAGGCCGAAGCCCTGGCGGATCGCGGCCGCGTCGCCGACGGCACGAACGTACGGGTGGGAGACGGAACGCAGGGCCGGGTCGGTGACGATGCGGCCGCGCTCGTCGACGGTCAGCCCGGCCGCCGCGGCCAGCGGGGAGACCCGGGTGCCGGCTGTCCAGAGCACCACGTCGGCCGGCACCGGCTCGCCGCCGGCCAGCTCGACGCCGCCCGGCCGGACCTTGCCGATCTCGGCGGCCTGGACGGTGATCCCGAGCCGGTTCAGCGCCGCGGTCAGGTAGTCCTGGGCTTTCGGGGTCATCCCGGAACCGGGTTTGTCGCGGCCCAGCAACCGGACGGTGAGGCGGGGGTGCCGCTCGGCGATCTCGGTGGCCGCCTCGACCCCGGTGAGACCGCTGCCGGCGACGAGCACGCTGCCGCCGCCGTCTCTCAGGGTGTGGAGCCGGGCGGCCAGCGCCTCGGCCTCGCGGAAGCCGTCGAGCGTGTAGGCGTGCTCGGCCGCACCGGGCACCGAGGCAGTGTCGGCCGCACTGCCCAGCGCATAGATGAGCTTGTCGAAGCGCAGCTCGCGCCCGTCGTCCAGGTGGACGGTCCGTGCGCCGGCGTCGACCGCGGTCACCCAGCCGCACACGAGCTCGACGCCCGTGCCGGCCAGCAGATCGGGCAGGCGCAGGTCGGCGGTGGGCCGGCCGGCGCCGGTGGAGTGCAGGCGGAGCCGCTCGGTGAACCGCTCCCCGGCGTTGACCAGGGTCAGGCGTACGTCGTCCCGGCGCCGCACGCGAGCGGCCAGATTGGTCGCCGCGCACAGGCCCGCGTAGCCCGCCCCGAGGATGAGAACGTCAGTCATGCCCGCGGGACGGAAGCAACCCGGTCAGCTGTGACCGGTAGTGACCCGGGTCACTAGTCGGTCAGATCGCGGCGGACGGCCCAGGCCGAGATCGCCAGCGCGAGTGCCACATAGCCGGCGAAGAGCAACAGGCCCTGGGGGTTGCCGCCGGCCGCGCTCATGAAGGTCGTGAAGGGCAGCGGCTGCTGGAACCGGAAGGCCAGTCCCTCGGCGAAGACGAACCAGGTGCCGTAGCCGATGAACAGCGCCACCGGACGCCGGATCACGGTCGCACCGGCCACCCCGAAGATCGCGAGCAGCGGCGTCGCCGCCATGGTGCCGGCGAACTGCTCGAACTCCCCGGCGATGATCGTCGTGATGCCGCTCAGCACCGCGACCACCAGACCGAGCAGGATGGCGCACAGGCACTGCGCGGCCAGGGCCCGCAGCCGGCGCGGCTGGCCGAGGAAGAGCAGCACGGCCGTCCGGTGCTGATAGTGCTGCGACGAGATGACGACCGCGATGCCGAACACGCCCAGCGCCACGAAGAGCGACCAGAACTCGACGCTGAACAGCGCGAAAGACATGCCGAGCAGGATTGCCGCCCCCATCGACACCCAGCTCGACGGAATAGTCAGCGTGCGGTGCAGCTCGCTGCGCAGGACGGCGATCATGCGGCCCCCGCCTGTCCTTCGGCCCCGGCCAGATCCAGGAAGGTCTGCTCCAGGCTGGGCACCACGGCGGTGAGCTCGTAGATCGCGATGCCGAGACGCAGCGCGATCTCGCCCGCGTCCTCGGCGCCGAGCCCGGACACGAACAGGACCGGCCCGTCGGCCGAGACGGCCGCGCCGGTCTGCTCGAACGCCTGCCGGAGCGGGACCGGGTCGCGGCCGCGCACCCGCAGATGCCCGGCCTGATCGCCGGCGATCGCGGCCAGCGGCGCGGCCAGCCGGACCTGGCCGCCCGCGATGATCACCACGTCGTCGATCAGCAGTTCCAGCTCGGAGAGCAGATGGCTGGAGATGAGCACGGTGCCGCCGGAGTCGGCGTGCTCGCGCAGCAGGCCGCGCAGCCAGGCCATGCCGGACGGGTCGAGGCCGTTGGCCGGCTCGTCCAGCACCAGCACGGACGGCCGGCCCAGCAGCGCCGTGGCGACGGCCAGCCGCTGCCGCATGCCCAGCGAGTAGTCGCCGGCGCGCTGGCTCGCGGCGTCGGCCAGACCGACGTACTCGAGAAGGTCCTCGACCCGCTCGCGACCGGCCCCGCAGAGCAGCGACTGGGTGCGCAGGTGACCCCGGCCGGTCTGGCCGGGATGCATGAGGCCCTGCTCCAGCACCGCGCCGACCTGCCGCAACGGGTGGGTGAGGTCGCGGTAGCGCTGCCCGTTGACCAGCGCCTGGCCGGCCGTGGGGCGGGTGAGACCGAGCAGCATCCGCAGCGTCGTGGTCTTGCCCGAGCCGTTCGACCCCAGGAAACCGGTGACCCGGCCCGGGGCGGCGGTGAAGGTCACGTCCCGGGCGGCGTCGGTCCGGCCGTACCGCTTCGTCAATCCCTGGGCTTCGATCATTGCCGGGAAGTATGGCGGCCCGCGTCAAGAGCTCAGCCTTGTTGGGTACGGATGCTCACGCGCGCGGGCCGGGGCCGGCACCAGGATCGGGGACATGACGTATCCCTGCCCGCACTGCTCGGCCCCGGCCTCACCGGAGACCGGGTGCCCGTCCTGCGGGCGCGGTCCCGACCCGGACGCGATCGAGGTGGTCCGGGCCGATGCCGAGATCGCCGAGCTCAACCAGCGGCTGCGCGAGGTGTGGGCCCGGCGGCAGGCCGCGGCGGCGCGGGTGCAGGCCGCGCTGGGCTCGCCGGCGCCGGAGGTCTCGTCCCGGACGGCGCAGAACGTCCTCTTCCTTCTCGGCGGCCTGCTGCTCGGCGTCGCGGCGATCGTCTTCGCCGCGGTCGCCTGGGCCCAGTTCGGCGTCGGTGGCCGGGCCCTCGTGCTGCTCACCTTCACCGGTGTCGCGCTCGCCGTGCCGTTCGCCGCGCTGCGGCGCGGTCTCACCGCCACGGCCGAGACGTTCGCTGCCGTGGGCCTGCTTCTCACGCTGCTGGACGGGTACGCGGCCTGGCACGTGAACTTGTTCGGCGTCGCGGCCACCGACGGCTGGGGATACGCGGGCGCCGTCTTCGCCCTGACCGCCGCCGTGGCCGCCGGTTACGAGCACGTCACCGGCCTGACCGGCCCCCGCTATGCCGCGCTGGTCGTGGCCCACCCGGTGATCCCGCTGCTCGTGGCCACCGTGATGCCCGGCCCGACCGGCTGGGCGCTGGCCTTCGCCGGGGTCGCCGCCCTCGACGTGGCCGTGCTGACCCGGCTGCGGGGCGGCCTGCGCCGGGCCGCCGCCTCGATCGGGGGCCTGGCCGTCCTGGTGGCCGCCGGCTTCGCGCTGATCGGGCTCTTCTCGACCGGTGACCCGGGGGACGCCGCCGCGGCCGGTGGTGCCCTGCTCGTAGTGGCCGGGGTGCTGCTCGCCTGCTCGCTGGTGCCCCGGCCGGTCTCCTCGGGGCTGCTGCTGGTGGCCGTGGGCGTCGCCGCGAGCCGGGTCGCCCACCTGCTGATCCACGGCGACGCCCTGCTGACCGTGGCGGTCGTCGCGCTCGTCCTCGCGGTGGTGGGCCGCTTCTACGGCCGATTCGGTGCCCTCGCGGTGGCCGCGGCCCCCGGCGTGCTCGCCGTCGCGCTGGCCATGGGAGCCGGGGTGCTGTCGCTGCGCACCACACGCGTCGGGCCGTTCGACGTGGAGTGGCCGGCTCCGGTCGGATCCCTGGGGGCCGGCTGGGAGCTGCCGGTCGTGGTCGTGGTGCTGGGCACCGCGCTGGTGCTGCTGGTCCCGGCCGGGTGGCGCCGGGGGACCGGGCTCGGCGCGGCGGCGGTGCTGGCCCTGACTGTGCCGGCCGGGCTCGGGCTGCCCTGGTGGACCGCCCTGGTCCTCGACGTCGCCCTGGTGGCGGCTGGTCGCGTACTCGGGAAGGGGCGATCGAGCTGGGTGGCTTATGGCCCGGCGCTGGCCGTCGCACTCGTGCCCCACCTGGTGCTGATCTTCATCGAGGATGGCGAACATCTGCGACGGTTGCTGCTCGGAGTGGCCTGTGTGGCGATCGTGGCCACCGGGGTGCTGGTCCGGCTGCGGGCGCCGGTGGTGCTCGGTGGTGGAGTGCTCGTCGTGCTGGCTCTGGACGAGATCGCCGAGCTCTGGGATCTGATCCCGCGGTGGATCCCGCTCGCGGTGGCCGGCCTGGTGCTGGTGGTGCTGGCGACGACCCTGGAGCGCCGACGCCGCGACCTCAACCGGTTCCGAACCGCCTTGCAACGCATGAGCTGACCGGGACCTTTCAGCAAATGCATCCGTGTGCCGATCAGGAGGGCTCACCCACCCCCCTGAGTGATCGGAGCACGGATGTCGGCCAAGCGCATGCAAGCGTGCTTCGGCGCCTGGATTCTCGCTTTGACAGTCGTGTTCTACGCGCTTCCGGAGTACAGCATGTACTCGTGGGCGACGATCGGCTTGTCGGGCGCGGCCGCGGTGCTGGCCGGGGTGCGCGTGCACCGCCCGGCCAAGCGCCTGCCCTGGTACCTGTTGTCGGCGGTGCTGGTCAGCTTCACGTTCGGCGACACGACATACAACGTCCTGACCGACTTCCTGCACCTCGCCAACCCGTTCCCGTCCCTGGCCGACGGCTTCTACCTGCTCGTCTATCCGATGCTGGCCGGGGCGCTGCTGATCTTCATCCGGGCCCGCTCGGGGGCCGGCAACCGCGCCGCCCTGCTCGACGCGCTGGTGCCGACCGCCGGTCTGGGCCTGCTCTCCTGGGTCTTCCTCATCTCGCCGTACCTGCGCGACGCTGGTCTCGGCTTCGTCGAGAAGGCCGTCTCGGTCGGCTACCCGCTGGGCGACGTGCTCGCGCTGGCCATGCTGGCCCGCCTGCTGACCGCGGGCGGCCGCAAGCCGGTCGCGCTGCACGTGCTGGTCGCGGGGGTCGGCAGCCTGCTGATCACCGACGTCCTCTACGGCCTGCGCCAGCTCGACGGCACGTGGGCGGTGGGCGGGCCGGTCGACGCCGGCTGGGTGCTCTTCTACACCGCCACCGCGCTGTCGGCCCTGCACCCGTCGATGCGCGATCTGACCATGAGCGAGCGGACCTCGCAGAACATCGCCGGCGGCCGCCGCCTGGCCCTGATGTCCTTCGCCTCGCTGATCGCCCCGTTCGTGCTCCTCATCCAATACCTGGGCGACGGCGTCACCGATGCCCCGATGATCGCCACCGCCTCCGGCGTCATGTTCCTGCTCGTGATGGCCCGGGTGGCCGGGCTCATGCAGTCCCAGCGCGACACCGTGGCCCGCGAGCGCACCCTGCGCATCACCGGGGCCGACCTGGTCGCGGCGAGCAGCGTCGACGAGGCGGGCGCGGCCATCACCCGGGCGGTGAGCTCGCTCGTGCCGGCCGGCGAGGTCCACAGCTGGGTCATGCGAGGCTCCGACGCCGAACCGGACGCGATCACCGGACTGATGCGCACGGCCCGGGTACGCGTGGCCGACCTGCCGCCGGACGTCGCGGGCGAGCTCGGTGACTTCGAGTGGGCGCTGCTGGCCGAGGCGGTCTCGGCCGGGCACACGTCGACCGGACCACTGCGCCAGAACCGGGTCTATCTGGCCGCCGCGTACGAGGTGCTGACCGCACTGGAGTCGTCCTTCGAGGCGCTCATGGCCCAGGCCACCATGGCCGTCGAGCGGATCACCCTGACCGACGAGGTGAACCGGCGCAGCAGCGAGGACTACTTCCGCGCGCTGATCCAGAGCGCCTCCGACGTGATCCTGATCGTCGGCGACGACGAGATCATCCGGTACGCCAGCCCGTCGGCGCTGCCCGTCTTCGGCCGCACCGACCTGATCGGCATGCCGCTGGGGCGCCTGATCGCCGGCACCGACCACGGCGACCTGCGCGACCTGCTCACCCAGGTGCGCGCCGGCCGCGGCCCGCGGGACGGTGTCGACCTGACCGCGATCTCCGGCGACGACCTGCTGCTGCAGGTCGAGTGCACCTGCCGCGACCTGCGGAGCGACCCGGCCGTGAACGGCCTCGTGGTCACGATCCGCGACGTCACCGAGCGCCGCCGGCTCGAGAACGACCTGGCCCACCAGGCCTACCACGACGCGCTGACCGGGCTGGCCAACCGTGCCCTGTTCCAGAACCGGCTGGAGAGCGCGGCCTCCTACGCCGCCGTCCGCCGGTACGAGGTGGGCGTGCTCTTCGTCGACCTGGACGACTTCAAGGAGGTCAACGACAGTCTCGGGCACGCCGCCGGCGACCAGTTGCTGACCATCGTGGGCCGCCGCATCACCGACGTGGCCGGCCCGCTGACCACCGTGGCCCGCACCGGCGGCGACGAGTTCGCCGTGCTGATCGAGCAGGTCGGCGACGCCGGCGAGGCCGAGCGGGTGGCGATGCGGATCGTCGCCGCGCTGGCCGAGCCGATCGAGGTCGTCGACGCCACCGGGGCCACCCACCAGATCCACGGCGCGGCCAGCGTCGGCGTCGCCACCAGCGCCGAGGCGGCCGGCATCAGCGAGCTGCTGCGCCGGGCCGACGTGGCGATGTACGGCGCCAAGACCGACGGCAAGAACACGTGGCAGCGCTACCAGGACGAGATGCACGACGCGATGCTGCGCCGGCTCGAGATGCGCTCGGCGCTCAACGACGCGGTGGCCGGCGGCCAGATGCGCCTGCGGTTCCAGCCGATCATCGACCTGCCCACCGGCGACGTGGCCGGGCTGGAGGCGCTGGTGCGCTGGCAGCACCCGGTGCGCGGCCTGCTCGGCCCGAACGAGTTCATCGAGCTCTCCGAGGAGAACGGCTCGGTCGTCGCGATCGGTGGCTGGGTGCTGCGCGAGGCGCTGCGGGCCTTCGGCGAGTGGCGCCGGAGTGAGGCGGGGCGTGGCCTGCGGTACGTCAGCGTCAACGTCTCGGCCCGTCAATTCCGTACGCCGGGCTTTGTCGACGAGGTGCGCGAGGTGCTGGCCGAGACCGGCGCCGACCCGCGGTCGCTGCTCCTGGAGGTCACCGAGAGCCTGGTGCTGCACGACGCCGACCAGGTCTGGCACGACCTGCGCGAGCTGCGCGCCATGGGCATCCGGATCGCCATCGACGACTTCGGCACCGGCTACTCGTCGCTCAGCTATCTCAGCAACATGCCGGTCGACGTTCTCAAGATCGACAAGTCGTTCATCGACGACATCCTCGACAACCCGCAGCAGCTGGCGCTGGTCGAAACCATCGTCAGCCTCGCCCGCACGCTCGACCTGGCCGTCGTGGCCGAGGGCATCGAGCTCGACGGGCACCGCTCGGCCCTGACCGAGATGGGCTGCTCGTACGGGCAGGGCTACCTGTTCTCCAAACCGGTCACCTCCGACGAATTCCTGGAGTACCTGCACACGCGGCACTCCGCTCTCTCCCACTGAAAGGTCCCTTCATGAACGACGCTCCCCTCGCCGGCTCCGGTCTCGAGTTCGTCAAGCGCGACGGACGCTGGGCCGACCTGGAGCGGTTGCGCAGCGGCAACCCGATGTACGACGCCACGATCGAGGAGATCAAGGGCCGGCGCATCCGGGTCGGCGACCACTGGCTGGCCGACTTCGCCTCCTGCAACTACCTCGGCTTCGACCTCGAGCCCGAGATCATGGACGCGATCGCCCCCGAGGTCGCCCGCTGGGGCACCCACCCGAGCTGGTCGCGCCTGCTCGGCAACCCGTCGCTCTACCCGCAGATCGAGGAGAAGCTGACCGCTCTGCTCGACGCGCCCGACACCCTGGTGCTGCCGACGATCACGCACATCCACATGTCGGTGCTGCCGATCCTGGCCGGCAAGGGCATGATCTTCCTCGACTCGCAGGCCCACAAGACCATCTACGACGGCAGCATGGTGGCCCGCGGTTTCGGCGCGACGGTGCAGCGGTTCCGGGCCAACGACCACGAGCACCTGCGGGAGCTGCTGGCGGCGGCCCCGGGCGGGATCTCCAAGATCGTGGCGATGGACGGCGTGAACAGCATGACCGGCAACGCGCCCGACCTGAAGGCGTTCGCCGCCGTCGCCCGCGAGTTCGGGGCGCTGCTCTACGTCGACGACGCCCACGGCTTCGGCGTGATCGGCGAGCGGGGGGTCAACGAGAAATCCCCGTACGGCCTCAAGGGCAACGCCATCGTCAAGTACAGCGGCGAGACCTACGACAACGTGGTGCTCGTCGGCGGCTTCTCCAAGTCGTACTCGTCGCTGCTGGCCTTCCTGGCCCTGCCGACCTGGCTGAAGAACCACCTCAAGGTCTCGGCCGCGCCCTACCTCTACTCGGGTCCCGCGCCGACGGCGTCGCTGGCCACCGTCAACGCCGGCCTCGACCTCAACGAGAAGCGCGGCGACGACATCCGCGCCGACCTCCACCGCAAGACCATGAAGGTGCTCGACCACGTGCGCGGCCTCGGTGTCTACACGCCGAACACCGGCAGCACCCCGGTGATCGAGCTGCCGCTGGCCGAGGGCGAGGACATCGACGCCGTCGGCAAGCTGCTCTGGGACCGCGGCATCTATGTGACGCTGGCCGCCTACCCGCTGGTGCCGCGTGACCAGGTGGGCTTCCGGGCCCAGGTCACCGCCGCGAACTCCGACCAGGAGCTCGACGAGCTGAACGCCGTCATCACCGAGCTGAACACGGCCGGCAAGCTGCGGCGTGACTCATCGTTCGGCAGCGGCTCATCGTTCGGCAGCGGCTCGTCGGTCGGCAGCTCCGCGCAGTGAGGCTCGCCGGTCCGCTCGCGCCGCTGCGCAACCGCCAGTTCCGGCTCCTGTGGACCGGGATGAGCGCCTCGCTGGTGGGCGACGGGGTCCTCCTCGTCGCCCTGGCGTGGCAGGTCTACGACCTCTACGGGACGCCCGCCGCCATGTCGGCGGTGGGCGTCGCCCTCTCCCTGCCCCAGGTGGCCACCCTGCTGTTCGGCGGGGTGGTCAGCGACCGCCTCGACCCGCGCAAGGTCATGCTGGCGTCCGACCTGCTCCGGCTGGCCACGATGAGCACCCTCGCGGTGCTGACCCTGACCGGGGCGCTGACCTCGCTCTGGCCGATCCTGATCATCGCGGCGCTGCACGGCGCGGCGGCCGGGTTCTTCGGGCCGGCCTTCGACGCGACAGTGCCCAAGGTGGTGCCGGCCGATGAGCTGGTCGCGGCGAACTCCCTGGACCAGTTCGTGCGACCGGCCGGGATGCAGATCTTCGGGCCCATGCTGGCCGGCGCGGTCATCGCGGTCGGCGGGGCCGGGTGGGCGTTCGCGGTCAACGCGGCGACGTTCGCCGTGTCCGTGGCCTGTCTGCTGGCGATGAGCCGCATCCCGCTCACTGATTCCCCGGCCGACTCCTCCTCCGAGTCGATCTGGCAGGAGATGCGGGCCGGACTGAGCTACGTCCGCAAGCACGTGTGGCTGTGGGGGACGTTCCTGTCGGCCACGTTCACCTATCTGCTGTTTGTGGGACCGACCGAGGTCCTGCTGCCGTACGTGGTGAAACACGAACTCGGCGGCAGCGCGTCGGCCCTGGCCCTGGTGCTGACCTCGGGCGGGCTGGGGGCGATCGCGGCTGCTCTGGCGGTCGGCTGGTTCGGCATCCCGCGGCGGTTCATGACTTACACGTACGGGGTGTGGGCGGTCGCCACGCTCGCGGTGGCCGGCTACGGCGCGGCCAGCCACACCTGGCAGCTGGCGGTGGCCTGCGTGCTGGTCAACGGTCTGGAAGCGGCCGGGACGGTGGCCTGGGCGACCACGAAGCAGCGGTTCGTCCCCGACCGGATGCTGGGCCGGGTGTCGAGCGTGGACTGGTTTGTCTCGACCGCGTTGCTGCCGCTCTCGTACGCCCTGGCCGCGCCGGTCGCGGCCTGGATCGGGGTGCGCGAGACCCTGATCGGCGCCGGCCTGCTGGGCGCGGTCGTGACGTTCGGCTTCCTGTTCCTGCCCGGCATGCGCCGGCCGGAGCGGGAGCTGGCCTACATCGAGCAGCCGTCGACCGATGTTCCTGCCGGCACCGATCTTCCCGCCAGCATCGATGTTCCCGCTGACACCGATGTTCCAGCTGACACCGATGTTCCCGTCGGCTCTGGCGTTCCTGTCGGCACCGATGTTCCTGTCGGCACCGATGTTCCCCCCGGCACCGCTGTTCCCGCCGGCACTCATGTTCCCCTTCCCGCCGTCGACCGAGAGGTGGTGTCCGCATGAGCTCACCGAGAGGTGGTGTCCGCATGAGCTCACCGAGCGGTGGTGTCCGCATGAGCTCACCGGGCGTCGGTTCCGGCGTGAGCGACGGACCGGCACAGGCCGTACGTGATCTCAGCGCGGCCTTCGCGGCCCGCGACCTGAACGCGGCGCTGGCCTGCTTCGCTCCCGGCGACGACGTCGGTTATGCCGGCTCGGAGCGGGCCGAGACGGCGGTGGGCCGCGTCGCCCTGACGGCTCTGCTCGGCGACGTCTTTCTCCGGCCTGAGGCGTACACGTGGCAGGTGCGCGAGACGACCGTCCACATCGATGGGTCGCGGGCCTACGTCTTCGCGGAGGCGGACGGCGTCGCGCGCGCCGACGCCGGCGGTGAGGAGAACTTCCCCTACCGGGTGTCGGGCCTGGTGGAGCAGGTCGGCGGCCGCTGGCTCTGGCGTCACTGCCAGGGCAGCGAACCGTCGGCCTGAGGCCCGCACCCGCAGGGGCGGGGATGGGGAAACGGCCGGCCGGTGGGGCTCTCACCGGCCGGCCGCCCGCGTGGTCACAGCCGGGTGGGCGGCCCGCGTGGTATCAGCCGGGGCGGCCCGTGTGGTTACAGCCGGGTGGGCGGCCCGCGTGGTCGCAGCCAGGTGGGCCGGCCGTGTGGTTACAGCCGGGTGGGCGGCCCGCGTGGTCGCAGCCAGGTGGGCCGCTCGGGTCGCGCCGCCTTCATGTGTGCCTTTCGATCGTGTGCTCACAGCATCTTCTCGATCAGGTCGGCCGCTCGGGTGGCACCGCCTTCACGGCGTACCTGCTCTTTGAGGGCTTGGCAGCGGGTGAGCACCGCGGGGTCGGTGGTGAGGCCGAGCAGGTGATCGCGCAGCTCGTCGGCGGTCACCGTGGCCGAGTCGATGACGCGGGCCACGCCCAGGGCGGCCAGCTGCTCGGCGTTGGTGAACTGGTCGGCGGCCTGCGGAGCGGCGATCATCGGGGTGCCGCACCAGAGGCCCTCGCTGCTGCCGCCCATGCCGGCGTGGGTCAGGAAGGCGTCGGCCTGCTCGAGGACGGCCACCTGGGGCACCCAGGGGTGGAACTCGACCGAGCCGGGGATGTCGCCCAGCTCGGCCGGGTCGACGGTGCGGCCGATCTGGAGCACGGTGTGCCAGCCGGGCAGCGAGCCGAACGCCGCCACGCAACGCCGGTAGAAATCGGGGTGGTCGGTGAAGGCCGAGCCCAGCGACACGAGCAGCACCTTTTCGGCGGTCGCGGGGCGCGTCCAGGAGATCGCGTGGGTCTCGGACCCGGACTGGCTCGGCTCCGACGCCACCGGCGGACTGGGTTTGCTGCTGACCGCGGGGTGGTCGCCGAGGATCGGGCCGACGAAGTCGTAGACGGCCGGGTCGACGCGGTGGGCGTTCGGCTGCAGGGCGCGGGGGATCAGCGCGAGGCAGCGGCCGGGGCGGCCTTGGAAGGACATGCTGTCGGTGGTGGACGAGTCGTTGGCGGCCAGCCATGTGGAGAAGCGGCGGTAGTAGGCGGCGCCGCGGGGATCGGCCCGCATCTGCTCGATCATCGGGGCCATCTCCTGCTCGTAGCCGTCCCAGGCCACGAAGGTGGGGGAGAGCTGCGTGGCCGGGATGCCCCACTGCTCGCCGAGCAGCCGGGCCGGTGCGCCCGCGATGTCGTACAGGAAAAGGTCGGGACGATCCTCGGCGTAGGCGTCACGGAGCTGCGGGAGCATGGCGATCGCGTCGTCGAGGAACATCGTGAGCTGGTCGATGGGGTCGAGAGTCCCATGCGTGCCGGCCGGGGGCAGAGTCGACCGGTACGGCTTGAGCTCGGCACCGGCAGCGGTGACGGTCCCGGCGAAGGACGGGTCGTTGGCGTAGGTGACCCGGTGTCCCCGGCGCACCAGCTCGCGCACGATCTCCAGACTCGGGTTCACGTGGCCGTGGAACGGGATGCTGACCATGGCGATATGGGGCACGGCGTTCTCCTCCTGGCGGGTTCGATAGACGAGACGCTACGTCTCGTCTCGTAATCCGTCAAGACGAGCCGTAGCGTCTCGTTGTTGGCTAGGATGCGAGGGTGCCCGATCTGACCCGCCGCAACGAGCAGTCCCGCCGCGCGATCCTCGACGCCGCCCTCGGATTGCTGGGCGACACCGGATACGCCAAGGTGACGATCGAGGCGATCGCGGCGCGGGCCGGCGTGGGCAAGCAGACGATCTATCGCTGGTGGCCGGGCAAGGGCGCGGTGATCCTGGACGCCCTCGTCGAGAACGCCACCGCGGTCACCCTGCCCGACAGCGGCGACCTCGAGGCCGACCTGCGGCTCGTCGTGCGGGCCACGGTCGCCGAGTTCGCCGATCCGCGGCTGTCCGCGACCACCCGGGCGCTGACCGCGGAGACCCTGGCCGACGACGAGCTGGCCGGTCAGGTGCGGGACCGGCTGCTGCGGCCGCAACTCGATGCCGTACGGGATCGTCTCCGAGCCGCCCGCGGAGCCGGCCAGATCCGGGCCGGTGCCGACCTCGACCAGGCGGTCGAGCTGATCTTCGGACCGATTTTCCATCGGTGGCTGCTGCGCACCGGCCCGCTCACCGACGGGTACGCCGACGGGCTCGTCGATCATGTGCTGGCCGCGATCCGGCCCTGACTGGCAGGGTGGGCGCATGCGACTTTCGATCTGGCCCGGAGCCGGGCAGAGTTTCGCCGGGGTGCTCGAAACGGCCCGGCACGCCGAGACGACCGGATGGGACGGCGTCTGGTTCGCCGACCACTTCATGCCGAACGTGCAGCCGGGGGAGGACGACACCTGGCCGGTGCTCGAGTGCGGGTCGGTGGTGGCGGCGCTGGCCGCGGCGGTGCCCCGGGTGCGGATCGGCACGCTCGTCTACGGCATGACCTACCGCCATCCGGCCGTGCTGGCCAACATGGCGGCGACCGTCGACCAGATCAGCGGCGGGCGGTTCGTCTTCGGTGTCGGCGCGGGCTGGCAGGTCAACGAGCACGAGCAGTACGGGATCGAGCTGCCCTCGCTGAAGCAGCGCATCGACCGGTTTGAGGAGGCGCTGCTGGTGCTGCGCGGGCTGCTGAACGAGCCGCGGACCACCGTGAACGGCAAGTATTACCGGGTGACCGACGCGGTCTGCGAGCCCAAACCGGTGCAGCGGCCGATGCCGTTGATGATCGGTGCCAAGGGGGAGAAGCGGATGCTGCGGGTCGTCGCCGAGCACGCCGACGAGTGGAACTGCTGGGGGCGGCCTGAGCTGGTGGCACACAAGTCGGCGGTCCTCGACGAGCACTGCGCGGCCGTGGGGCGGAACCCGGGGTCGATCGCGCGGACCGCTCAGGCGCTCACGGTGGTGGAGGGGGCGCTGCCCGAGGGCGGCGGATCTCCGGTCATCGGCGGGTCGCCCGGCAAGCTCGCCGAGGACGTGGCCGCCTATCGTGAGCTCGGCCTCGACGAGCTGATCATCCCGGACGCCCTGCTCGGCACGGGTGCGGACCGCCTCCGGGCGATGGACGTGATCCGCGGGATCGTCTGAGCCGGGCGACCGGGGCGGCTCCACTCAGACCAAGCCGGCGTCGTGGATGAGCACGGCGGCCTGCGAGCGATTGTTCATGGCCAGCTTGCCCAGGACGCGGGAGACGTGGCCCTTCACCGTCGAGACGCCCATGCCCAGCGCGGCGCCGATCTCCGCGTTCGACCAGCCGTGCCCGAGCCCGATCGCCACCTCCCGCTCCCGGTCGGTCAGCTTGCCCAGTTGCTCGCGCGCCCAGACCCGGCGTGACCGCCCGCCCGACGCGGCGACGAAGCCGACCACGGCCCCGACCACCTGGGGCGACAAGATGCTCTCGCCGGACGCCACCCGCAGGACGGCCGCGATGAGATCCTCCGGAGGAGTGTCTTTCAGCAGGAAACCGGTGGCGCCACCCCGGATCGCTTCGAGCACGTAGTCGTCCACATTGAAGGTGGTCAGGATGATGACCTGCGGAGCTTGCGGCCTGGCCCGGATGAGCCGGGTGGCCTCCACCCCGTCCATCCGCGGCATCCGGACGTCCATCAGCACCACATCAGGCCAGTGCGCGTCCACCGCCGTGATCGCCTCGGCCCCGTTCCCGGCTTCCCCGACCACCTCGATGTCGGTGCGCCCGCCGAGCATGAACCGCAGCGCGGTGCGGATCATCGGCTCGTCGTCCACCACCAGCAGCCGGATGGGCCGCGCCCGGCCCGGGGTCACTCCTGCCATGGCAAGAACGCCTCCAGCCGGAAGCGGTCGCCGTCGGCACCGTACTGGACCCGGCCCCCGACCAGCGCCACCCGCTCGTCGACGCCGATCAGGCCGGTGCGGGAGCCCGGCAGCTCATCGTCGGCCGGGGAGTCGTGCGGGCCGATCAACGAGTTGTCGACCAGGATGCGCAGGTCGCGATCGCCGCCGCCGTCCAGCATCACCCTGACCTCAGCTCCGGGGGCGTGTTTGCGCGCGTTCGTCAGCGCCTCCTGCACCACCCGATAGGCCGTCCGGCCCAGCTCCCGCGAGGGCGAGGCGCGCGGCGCCACCCAGACGAACTCGAAGTTCATCCCCGCCGTGCGTGCTCCGTCCAGCAGATCGGGCAGGTCCCAGAACACCGGCTGCGGTGGCTCGGGCATAGCCCGTCGTAAGCGCTCGTAGAGATCCCTGGCGGGGGAGTCCTCGTATTCCACCGGCTCCTCGCCGGCCATCAGCGTCTCGGGGTGTGGGCCGGCGTCGGGTTGACGCAGGACGCCGATCACCGAGCGCAGTTCCTCCAGGGCCTCGTGGGAGCTGAGGCGGATCGTGCGGGCGGCCGCCGCTATCTCGTCGGGGTGGGCGTCGGCGCGGACCTCCAGCGCGCCGGCGTGCAGGCTCACCATCGACATGCGGTGAGCCAGCACGTCGTGCATCTCGCGGGCTATGCGGGCGCGCTCGGTGAGACGGGCCTGCTCCATCCGTAGTTGCTGCTGAGCCCGCGCGGTGGTCGCCTCGACCCGCAGCGACGACGTCAGATGCCGGTAGGCCTGAAGGAACAGGCCCCAGCCGATCGCGGCCAGCGCGGTCACCGATCGCAGGAGCAGGTCGACCCAGAGCTGGAACGGCGGGTCGTGCTGCAGCGCGAAATAGACGACGCCCGTGCCGACATGCGCAGCCGCGAGGCCGAGCATGAGGACCGCCCGGTGCCGGACGGCGACGGTGAACAGGGCCATCAGGATCGGGCCGGTCGCCATGACCGAGATGACCCCGAACGGCAGGAGGGCCAGGCACAAGCCGAGCGGGTGGCGCCGGCGGAGGAACAGGGCCAGAGCGCACCCGACGCCGATCGCCACGTCGGCCGGCCACGGGATGGCCGCATGGGCCGAGGTCGCGTCGCCCAGCGGAACCATGATGGCGCCGTAGGCCAGCGCGATCAGCACGGCGATGACGTCAGCCGTCCGGTCGCGCAGCACCGCATGCCGGCTGCCCGGCGGACCGGGCACCAGCAAGGCGAACAGAAGCGACGACATGAGCGCAGCCTACGAGGCGGGGAAGTGGCTGAGGACCTACCAAAGTACTGGGTCCACCCCCGACCGATGGCGGCTGTGCTCGGCGGCGCCAGCCGCGATCCTCGTCGGCATGACTTTCCTTCCGGTGTTTCTCTGGGGCCTGGCCGCCGCTCTCTGGGGTGCGGTCGCGGGGTGGTGGACACCGCGGGGCCCGCTCACCATCACGCAGGCGCTCTGCTCGGTCGCGGTCAGCTTCGCGGTCGGGTGGGCCGCCGGTCGCGGCGGCCGGTCCCGTCTGGTGTGGCTGGTCGTCCCGGCCTTCTTCGTCGTGGCGATCGAGCTCGCCCGCCTCGGTGTGGCGGGCCCGTCCACCGGGCCGCCCCACGCGAGCCTGTTCGGCCTGATCGCGCTGGTCACCGGTCGGGGCGTGCAGGCCGTGCTGACGCTGCTGCCACTTTTGCTCGGTCTCGCCGTCGGCCGTGGCGTCCGTCGCCGGCTCAGCCGGGTGCTGGTCGCCCTCCCCGCCGCCGGTCTGCTGCTTCTGACCGCGGTCATCGCGGTGCCGGCCCGCACCGCCCCGATCGACGGCGGCGTCGCCGAGCTGACCAGGGTCGGCGGGCTCGGTGTGATGATCCGCGGAGCGCGGCCCGGCCTGCCGGTGCTGCTGTTCGTCCCGGGCGCTCCGGGTGGCTCCGAGCTGGGTAACGTCCGCACCCGTCTGGCCGCCGTCGAGCAGCGGTTCGTCATGGCCACTCTCGACCGGCGTGGTGGTGGCTCGTCCTACCCGGCGCTCGACCCGGCCTCGCGCGCGACGCCCGACCGGATGGTCGACGACATCCTCGAGGTGGCCGACTACCTGCGGGGCCGGTTCCGTCAGGACAAGATCTACCTGCTCGGCCACTCGGGTGGCTCGATCCTGTCCGTGCTGGCCGTGCAGCGCCATCCGGAGAAGTTCGCGGCGTACATCGGCACGGGCCAGGGTGTCGATCTGCCGGAGAGCGACCGGATCTTCTACGACGACATCCTGGCCTGGGCCCGGTCCACCGGCCGCGACGAGGTCGTCCGGCAGCTGACCGAGCAGGGCCCACCTCCGTATCCCACCTTCTGGGGCTACGAGCCGATCGTGACCTACGAGAACGAGGCGTACGGCCAGCAGCCGCTCGCCCTCGGGCTGGGCGTCCGGGAATACACGCTGCTCCAGAAGGTGCATGTGCTGAACGCGATCATCGACACCTGGAGCGTCCTCTACCCCCGAATGCAAGGCATCGATCTGCGTCGTGACGCGCCGAGGCTGTCGGTGCCCACCTGGTTCGTCATGGGCGCCAACGAGATGCGGGGGCTGCGAGTGGTCTTCGACGATTGGTACGGCGAGCTGCGGGCACCGAGCAAGAAGCTGATCGTCGTGCCCGATGCCGGTCACCCGGTCCTCTTCGAGCAGCCCGGGCCATTCGTCGAGGTGCTTGACGATGTTCTCGCCGGATGAGTGCTCGTCGTCCGGCCCGGAGCCACGCTGCTGCGCGCCGGGCGTTGGGGGCCGGTGGCCCAAGCGGAGGCTCTCGATCCCCTTGAACCACCGGCAATGCTCTTCGCTACCCGTTCTTGGCCGGGCTAATCACATCGGACATCAATTCCGGCAGAAGTTCGGCGAGCACGGCAACACCGTCGCGGCTCAGCACCGACTCGGGGTGGAACTGCAGGCCGGCGAAGCCGGGCCCGCGCATCGCGTGCACGGCCCCGTCGCCGGGGTCGCGGGCGATATCGACCCGGCCGTATGCGGTGGTCAGCTCGGGCACGGGCGAGAGGGCGGTGAAGCTCGAATAGAAGCCGATCCGTCGCCGTGTCCCGAAGAGATCGACCTCCCGCGCGAGTCCCTGATAGGGCGAGTCCCGCCGGTGCAGGGCCAGCCCGAGCAGGCTCGCGAGGATCTGGTGGCCGAGGCACACGGCGAGCAGCGGCTTCCGCTCGGCGAGCCGGCCCATGATCAACCCGCGCATGGCCACCATCTTGGGGTCGTCCTCATCGCCCGGGTCGCCCGGCCCGGGTCCCGCGATCACGAGGTCGGCCCCGCCCAGGTCGACCGCTCGTGTTGTCGCCGGCTCGTCCTGGGCGGCGGACGCCGGGAGCAGGACGGTCCACGGGACGACCGTGACCGCCAGGCCGAGCGCCCGGAGCTGATGGGCCAGCATCGCGGTGAAGGTGTCCTCGCCGTCGACGATCACGGCGGTCCGGCCGGCCAGACCGGGCACGGTCAGCGCGCCCGGCGCCCGGGAGTCGAGCCAGAAACGGGCCAGCCCGTCGTTGCGCGCGGCCAGAGCGGCCCGCACCTCGGGCGACTCGGATTCCGCCGCCTCCGGTGCTGGTCGCGACGCGACGGCGCCGAGTGCGGCCAGGATGCCCGCCGCCTTGGTGTGGGTCTCCGCGACCTCGCCGGCGGCTGTCGAGTGGCGTACGAGGGTCGCGCCGACCGGCACGCGCAGGGCACCGCCGGGCGAGATCTCGGCGGTGCGGATCAGGATCGGCGCGTCCAGGGTCTGCCGGCCCTGGTCGTCGTGATCGAGCAGCGCCAGCACGCCGGCGTAATAGCCGCGCCCGCGGCGCTCGTGGCGGGCGATCACGCGACAGGCGTTCTCGATCGGGCTGCCGGTCACGGTGGGGGCGAACATGGTCTCGCGCAGCACGTCCCGCACGTCGAGCGAGCCGCGGCCGGCCAGCAGATACTCGGTGTGCGTGAGGTGGGTCATCTGCTTGAGGTACGGACCGGCGACCTGACCGCCGTGCTCGGCCACGGTCGCCATCATTTTGAGCTCCTCGTCCAGCACCATGTAGAGCTCCTCGACTTCCTTCGGGTCGTGCAGGAAATCGAGCAGGCGGCCCGAGCCGTTGCGGAAGGTGCCGCTGATCGGGTTCATCATGGTGATCCCGTCGGCCACGCTGACGTGCCGCTCCGGGGTGGCGCCGACCAGCGTGCGGGTGCCCGTGTGCACGAGGAAGGTCCAGTAGGTGCCCTGCTCCGAGGAGAGCAGCCGGCCGAAGGCGGCCCGTGCGGCGGAGATCGGGTCACCGTCGATCTGGGCGGTGAAGACGCGGTGGATCACGAAGTTGGCGCCCTCCCCGTGACCGATCTCGTCGCGCAGCACGTCCTCGACGATCGTGCCGTAGGCGTCGTCGGAGAGGTCGAAACCGCCCTCGCTGATGCTGAGCGGCCCGGCCGGGAAGGCGTCGAGCGGCTCCGTGCTCGACGACCGCACGACCAGGCACTCCAGCGGTGCGCCGTCGTCGACGCAGTCGAAACCGCGTTCGGTGATCTGCCGGTAGGGGATGACGGCCAGCGTGGGCCGGCCCCGGTGCAGCGGGATGTCGTCGAGCGAGGCGACGGTGACGACGTCGCCGGCCAGCACCTCGACGTGGTCGGCGCCGTCCCGGTGGAGCAGGGCGAAAGGCCGCATGGTGGTCCTCTTTCGGGTCTCGGCGGCGCCGGCCGAGGTCCGACCACACAAAAACGGCCGCCTCGGGGAGGCGGCCGCGTGGTTTCACGCGTGGGAGCAGTGGCCGCCGGTCAGGCGGGCCACCACATCATTCGCGCGTGCAGCATGCCGACGAGCCTAAGACCCACCGCCGGATCCGCGCCACCCCGTCCCATGCTCGGCGTGGCGCGGCCGGAGGCGCCACGCCGGGTCGGTGCCTGCCGGCGGCTCGGTCAGGCGAAGGCGGAGCGGACGGCGTTGCGGGCCCAGCGCATCCGGCCGAGCGCGCAGTCGGGGTGCTCACCGAACTCCTGGGCGACCAGTTCGGCGCAGCGGGCCACGCCCAAGCGGTCGACGGTCGTGGTCACCGTCTCCCGGATCAGTTCGGGAGTGGGGCTCTGCGAACGCTGCAGGCTCGAGACGAAGAGGGCTTCGGTACGGATCGGGTCGGGAGCGGTGTTCATCGGATACCTCCTACCGGGCGGTGCAAGTGGGGCCTGCAACCAGGACACCCGAGCGGGGATGCAGGTCTGCTGCGTGGCGGGTGCGCATCAGTTGCATGGCCCCGGCCCACCGGCATTCCTCGTGCGGCACACGGGACGCCTGGTGACAGCCGCGCCCGGGGAATCCGGGGCGGGCGCGTCGGCATTCGCGGAGCAGCCTCACAACCCGGACTAACCGGATATGGTCCCGATAGGTGGCGAAAGCTGCGCAACCAACCGAGGGAGAGTGCCGTGACGGTGGTCCTGGTTGCCGATGACGACGCCGACATCCGCGACCTGGTGGCGTTCAAGCTGGAGCAGGCGGGCTTCGAGGTGATCGCCGTCGAGGACGGGCAGAGCGCCCTCGAGCAGGCGCGCAGCCGGCAGCCGACCCTGGCCGTGCTCGACGTGTCGATGCCCGGGCTCTCCGGCATCGACGTGTGCCGGAAGCTGCGCGCCGACCCGTCCACCGCCGGGATCCTGATCATCATGTTGACCGCACGTGTGCAGGAACAGGATGTCGAGGGCGGGTTCAGTGCCGGCGCCGACGACTACGTGACCAAGCCGTTCAGCCCGCGCGAGTTGGTCTCGCGCATCCAGGCCCTGCTGAGCCGAGCCCGGGCGTGACGGCCGGACGGCCGGGCACGGGACGGGACGATGCGCCGTGACGGCACCGTCGGGAGGCTGCTGAGCAGGGCGTTCGCGGTTTTGGTGGCGCTCATCGTGGGCTCGGGGCTGGCGGAGCTGGCCACCGTGCTGGTGGAGCACCGGGCCGTTCAGCAGCTGACCGACGAGGTGCAACCGTTGCAGCTGGCGAACGCCGACCTGCGCGCGATGCTGACCGACGCCCAGCGCGGGCTGCGGGGCTACCTGCTCACCGGCGACCCGCGGATGCTCGACGCCTACTACGTGGCCCGTCGCGGTTACCCGGTCGCCGGCGACGACCTGCGCCGGCTGAGCGGGGACGATCACGCCGACACCGCGACCGACCAGATCGCCCGGGCCGACAGCTGGTGGGCGAACGCCGAGGTCCAGCGGCAGGTACCGCCCCGCAGCGATGCCGCGGTCCGGTACGCCGAGCGGGACATGCCGCTCTTCCAATCCTTCGTCACCGCCAACGACGAGCTCCGGATCTCGCTCGACTCCCGCGCCCAGGATCTCCGCGCCCGGGTCGGCGCTCTCCAGGGCGTCGCGATAGTCGTCGTCTCCGTGCTCACCCTCGCGGTGACGGCCGCCGCCATGCTGACCGCCGTCCGCACCGCCCGCCGCCTCACCCGGCCCCTCGGAGCTGTGGTCGAGACCCTCGATCGCGTCCGCGACGGCGAGCTCAACGCCCGGGCCGACGTCACGAGCGGCCCCACCGAGATCCGGGCCGTGGCCCAGGCGGTCAACGCGGCCGCCGAGCAGAGCGAGCACATCCGCCGCAGCGAGGAGGAGGTCACCGCCCGGCTCCAGGAGCTCGACGCGGCCAAGGCCGACTTCATGTCCACCGTCTCGCACGAGTTGCGCACGCCGCTGACCAGCATCTCCGGCTATCTGGAACTGCTGCGCGACAGTGATCCGGACGACTTGAACGACGCGCAGCGCCGGATGCTCGACGTGATCTCCCGCAACACCCGGCGGCTGCGCGACCTGGTCGAGGACATCCTCACCCTCTCCAAGATCGAATCAGGTGGCTACGACAGTGACCGCACCCCGCTCGACTTCGCCAAGGTCATCGACCGGGCGCTGATCACCATCGGCCCGGTGGCGGCCAAGAACGGGATCGCCCTCCACCTCGACGTCCGAGGCCCCCTTCCGGTACGCGGGGACAGCGCCCAACTCGACCGGGTGCTCGACAACCTGCTGACCAACGCCGTCAAATTCACACCGGCCGACGGCACCCTGACCGTGCACGCCGAACACCGCGACGGCCAGGCGGTGCTGACCGTGACCGACACCGGCATGGGCATCCCGGCCGAGGAGCAGGAAGCGCTGTTCGGCCGCTTCTTCCGCGCCTCCAACGCCATCCGGCAGGCGATCCCCGGGACGGGCCTGGGCCTGGCCATCGTCCGCACGATCATCGACAACCACAGCGGCACCATCGAGGTGGCCTCCGCCGAGAACCGGGGCACCACCATCACCGTCAGCCTCCCCGCCGATCAGTCGGCCCGCCGGCGCCCCGATCCGGACGGCGACGAGGTGCCCGACGACGAGTGGGAGGACCCGGCGGGCGACGAGACCCGGGCCCCCACCACCGCGTCGCACGCTGAGCGGGTCGGTCACGCTCAGGCCGATCACCAGAATGAGCCGCAGCACATCGACCACACGAGCGGCCCGGGCCGCGCCGGGTAACCGGGCGTGTCCCACCCGTCTACCCGTCCGCGGCCCGATGCACTGGACCGGCTTCGACCCCACGAGCCGACCGAAGTCGTCACGGCCGGGCTTTCAGCGGTCGGGTCGCAGCAGCCACGGCGGGTCATTTGAACGCTAGAAGCTCAGCACCGCCTGCAACTCCTGCCGTTCGCGTGACGCCAGGTCGTCGAGCAGTGCGGGGCCGTCCTCGAACGGCACCACCGCCGTCACCAGGTGCTTGCGGATCGCCTCGCCGTGGGTTCGCAGCAGGTCGATCGTGGCCGCCGACAACCGTTCCCGGTCCCACGTCGGCGCCAGGCCGCGGGGCACCCGCCCGATCTGCGCGCACCGGATCCCGAGCCCGTTGTGGTGGAACTCCTCGCCGAGCCGTACGTCATCGGCCCCGCCCGGGTAGAAGGCCAGATCGATCACCGTCCCCTGGGGGCGCAGCAGGCGCAACGCCAGGTGCAGAGCCGACGCCTGCCCCCGGCACTGGAAGACCACATCGGCTCCGCGATCGTCGACCGTGTGCCGCCAGGCCGTCTTGAGTGTCGGCGCCGGATCATCCGACGAGTTCATCGTCTCCAGTCCCAGCGCCGCGGCCACCGCCAGCCGAGCCGGCGTGGGATCGAGCACGACCACCGACGCCGCCCCGTGCGACTGGGCGAACAGGGCCGTCAGCAGCCCGACCACGCCGGCCCCGGTCACCGCCACCCGCTTACCGGCCACGCCGTCACCGAGTCCGCGCACCGCCGGCCCCTGCACCTCGGCCGCCGCGTGCAGCAGCCCGTTGGCGCAGATCGGCCCCATGTGGGCGACATAGATGCCCAGCAGCGGATCGAGGTCGTCCGGCAGCGGCACCACCCGATCACGCACCGGGTCACCGGTGAACCCGGTGCGATGCCCGTACGTCATGGCCACCACGCTGCCCTCGGCCACCGCCGCCGTCCGGCTCTCGGTGACCCGGCCGACCTCCATGTAACCGAGGCGGGTCACCGGGTAGGCCGCCGCCGGGGGACCGCCGAACAGGCCGAGCACCGGGTCGAAGCTGTGGTGCAGCGCGGGATTGGTGCCCTTGACAAAGCTGAGCTCGGTGCCGGCCGAGATGCCGCTGAACATGGTGCGCACCCGGAACGGCCCGTCCTCGACCGGTTCCTCGACGATCTCGAGTCGCCCCGGCCCGGCCACGACCAGGTTGCGGTCAGACACTCGGCACCGCCACGGGACGCCCGGCCACAGCCGACGCGGCGACGGCCAGCGCCAGCGCGTGCGTCTTCAGAGCTTCCGCGTACGGGACCCGGATGTCGTCCTGTTCGCCCCGGACCGCCTGGATGAAGGCGGCGTCGACGGCCACCCGGGCCGACTCGGGGTCGCTCGGGACGGAGTAGGAGTCGTCGCCGTCGCGCACGGTCAGCCCGTCCTCGGCGATCGACAGGGCCAGCCCGTCCGCGTAGATCTCGAGCCCGGCCCGCTGCTTCCAGCCGAGCACACAGGTCGCGGCGAGCGTGCCGATGGCCCCGTCGGCGAAGCGCAGCGTGGCCACCGTGGTGCTGTCGATGTCGGCGCCGTCGACCGCGGGCGGGACACCGTTGCCCACCGCCGACACCTCGAGCACCTCACCGGCCAGATAGCGGGCCAGGTCGAGCACGTGCGCGGCCTGCTCGACGACCGGGCCGCCGGAGCGGTCCCGGTGCGGCCACCACGACACCGGGGGCACCTTGTCGAGCCAGGCGCCGGTCACCAGCCGTACGGGACGGTCTTGCAGCAGGACCCGGGCGCGGTCGGCGATCTCCAGGTATCGCCAGTGATGTCCGACCGCCGTGAGCACCTTCCGTTCGTCGGCCAGCGCGGCAAGATCACGCGCTATGTCCAGATCGACGGCAATGGGCTTTTCGACGAACAGTGGAATTCCCGCCTCGATGACGGCGCGTTCCGCCGGCCCGTGCGCGAACGGCGGGACACAGACATAGACCGCGTCCAGCCCCTCGGCGAGCAGCGCCCCGGCATCCGGCACCACCTTCATTCCGTACGTCTCGGCCAGCGCCCCCGCCGCCTCCGGGATCACGTCGGTCACCGCCACCAACTGCGCGTTCGGCAGACCGGCGAGCACCCGTGCGTGGCGCTGAGCCACCCCGCCCGCCCCGATCAGCCCTACTCGTGTCGCCGTCATCCGGCCGTCCCCTCGTCGACGCATCACATCGGCCGACTTCTTCTCCGCCCCCCGACCTGCGAAACCTCGGACCATTGCCGGTGTGATCTTCGTCTTCAGGTCTTAACCGGGAATCAAGATTGTTTGCCGGAAGGCATGGGAATTTGGCGATCTCCACACTCGGAGACATCGGGGGCCTTCATGCAATCCATCCAGTTGCCCGTGGTCGAGGCTTGGGCCACTTACCGGACCGGTAACGCGGCACAGTGGACGCCGGCCGGACTGGCCGCGGCCAAGCGGGGCGACCGGGTCAGCGTCGTGATCCCGGCGCGCAACGAGCAGGACACGATCGGTGACATCGTCTCGGTGATCCGGCGTGATCTGATCGAAAATGTCGCGCTGGTCGACGAGATCGTGGTGGTCGACTCCCGTTCGACCGATGAGACAGCCATGCTCGCCCGGGCCGCCGGAGCCCGCGTGGTCGCCCAGGACGACATGACCCGGGGCCTGCCGCGGATGGAGGGCAAGGGCGACGCGCTGTGGTCGGGGCTGGCCGCCAGCAACGGCGACATCGTGGCCTTCGTCGACGGCGACCTGCGGGACTTCTCGTCGTCGTTCGTCACCGGCCTGGTCGGCCCGCTGGTCACCAACCGCTCGATCGAGTACGTCAAGGGCTTCTATCACCGGCCGCTCAATGGAGCCTCCGGCGTCGAGGTGGACGGCGGCGGTCGCGTCACCGAGCTGGCCGCCCGGCCGCTGCTCAACCTGTTCTGGCCCGAGTTGTCGGGCTTCGTGCAGCCGCTGGCCGGCGAGTACGCGGGTCGCCGCCGCACTTTGGAGAGCATCCCGTTCGTCTCCGGCTACGGCGTCGAGATCGCCATGCTGATCGACCTGCTCGACGCCGTCGGTCTCGACGCGCTGGCCCAGGTCGACCTGGGTGAGCGCCACCATCGGCACCAGGGCATCGACGCGCTGGGCCGGATGTCCGCGCAGATCATGGTGACCGCCTGGAGCCGCCTGCACCGGCAGGGGCTGGCCGCCACCCCGCTGCCGCCGACGACCCTGCTCACCCAGTTCCAGCGCGGTGGCGACGACGTGCTGCCGCATCTGAACCGTCAGGTGACCGTCTCCGACGTGTCGGTCGAGGAGCGCCCGCCGCTGGCCTCGCTGTCGCGCCGGGCGGTGCGGGCCGCATGAAGGTTCTCCTCAACGCCGGTCCCTGGCTGCCGGTCCCGCCGCACGGCTACGGCGGCATCGAGAACATCGTGGCCACGCTCGTGCCCGAGCTGCGGCGCCTCGGTGTCGAGGTGGTGCTGGCGACGGTCGGCGACAGCGAGCTGCCGGTCGACGAGAAGATCGCCGCCTTCCCGTCCGGGAAGTTCGAGCTGCTCCAGCGCCCCTACAACCAGGTGTGCGGGGTGGTTCCCGCGCACCAGCTGGCGGTGACCCGGCGCCTGGCCGAGGGCGACATCGACCTGCTGCACGACCACGTCGAGGCGGCCGGCCTGATGACCGCGGCCGCGCTGGGACCGGCAGCGCCGCCGGCACTGCACACGCTGCACTGGGATCTGAAGAAGCACCCCGAGCTCTACGGCGCGTTCGACGGTGGTGGCCGGGTGGTCGTCAACGGCGTCTCGGCCGACCAGCTCACCCACGCGCCCGCGGCCCTGCGCGCCCACGCCATCGGCCACGTCCACCTGGCCACCCCGCTGGCCGTCGACCCCCCGGTCACCGGCAAGCAGGGGTATGCCGTGGTGCTGGGCCGGATCAACGCCGGCAAGGGCCAGGACCTGGCCGCCCGGCTGGCCCACGAGTACGGCTTCGACCTCGTCCTGGCCGGGCCGGTCGGGCCGTATCACGACGCGGACGCGCTCGCCGCGGCCGATCCGCAGAACCCCGACGTGGCGTTCTGGCGTGAGCACGTCGCCCCGCACGTGGACGGCGACCGCGTGCGCTGGGTGGGCACGGTGGTCGGCCCGGCCCGCGACGACCTGCTCGCCTCGGCCCGGGTGTCGCTGTTCCCGTTGCGCTGGAACGAACCCGGCGGCACGGCGATCGTCGAGTCACTGGCGCTGGGCACCCCGGTTGTCGGCATCTCGCGCGGCTGCCTGCCCGAGCTGATCGAGCACGGCCGTACCGGATTGCACACCACCGACGAGCGCGAACTGGGCGAACTGGTGCTGAAAGCCGGCCGGATCGAGCCGGCCGAGTGTCAGGCCGAGGCGGCCCGGCGCTTCACCCCGGCGGTGATGGCGGCCGGCTATCTGGAGCTCTACGAGCGCCTGTTGTCGCTCACGGTACGTATCGATGCCGATGCCCAGAGTGCCACCGTTTGAGTCTTCGGGCGGGACGCGGCACTATGCTCCGGTGCGGCGATCCCGAAACCTCATCATTGCTGTGGCGGCAGCCGTGATCCTGGGCGGTGGCGGCCTTATCGCGCTCGGTCTGAGCGACGACGACAAGGGCGTCCTGCCGGGAGCACTCACCGGCGGCACCGCGAAACCGGCCGGCCCGAGCGCGGCCGAGCGGGCGAAGCTCGAGCGCGCGAAACGGGCCAAGGCCCTCGATGCGGCGCTCAAGCAGGTGGCGGCCGAGACCCCCGACTTCTCGGTGGCCGTCCTCGACAAGAAGACCGGACAGACGTACGCCTATCAGGGGGCCGAGAAGTTCGACACGGCCAGCATCGTGAAGGCCCAGATCCTCGCCTGCGAGCTGCTGACCGCGCAGGACAAGGACCGCGAGCCCACCGAGGGCGAGATGGCGCTGGCCACCCCGATGATCCAGTTGAGCGACAACGACGCCACGACCGAGCTGTTCCAGCACCTCGGCGGCCGCAGTGCCATCAGCAGGTGCAACAAGCGCCTCGGCCTGACCCAGACGACGGTGAACAACGCCTGGGGCCTGACCAAGACGACCGCCTCCGACCAGATCCGGTTGCTGGCCAAGCTGGTCGACCCGAAGGGCCCGCTCGACGCGGACTCCCGCAAGACGGCCTTCTCGTTGATGAACACGGTCGACGACACCCAGGACTGGGGTGTGCCGGCGGTGGCCAAGCCGGGCGAGAGCGCGACCGTCAAGAACGGCTGGGACACCCGCTCGGCCGACGGCGGCCTGTGGGCGGTCAACACGATCGGCCGGGTCACCTCGCCCGACGGCACGGTGAACGTCTCGCTGGCCGTGCTGTCGCACAACAACCAGTCGATGGACGCCGGCATCGCCCTGGTCGAGAAGGTGGCCAAGCTGACCCGGCAGCACCTCAAATACTGACCCTAAGCAGATGAACGGCCGTTAAGGAATACTCGCCGGTATCTTCCGTCCCCAGGCGCCGAATTCATCGACAGGCATGGATTCGCCGAGCGGGTGGATCAAGGCTCGGAGCACCCCTTCCAGGAGGCTCCGATGATCCGACGCATCCTCGTCGTCCTGTTCCTCGCCGTCGCCGTCCTCATCCCGGCCGGTGCCGCCCATGCCGCGGACTCCAAGGCCACGGTCCTCGCCCGGTGGACGCAGCCGACCGCTGCCAGCACCGTGGCCTGGAACGCCGCCCGCGCCAACCGTGGTCCGTGGGCGTCGTACAACTTCGACTGGTCCACCGACTACTGCTCCTCGAGCCCGGACAACCCGCTGGGCTTCAGCTTCAACAACTCCTGCTGGCACCACGACTTCGGCTACCGCAACTACAAGGCCATCGGGGCGTTCGCGGCCAACAAGTCACGTATCGACAGCACCTTCTACGCCGACCTGAAGCGGGTCTGCGCCACCTACGGCAGCGTCTCGCAGGCCGCCTGCAACAGTCTGGCCTGGGTCTACTACCAGGCGGTCAAGAACTTCGGCTCGCTCGCCGCCGTGCGCCAGGCCGACCTCGACCGCGCCGCCGCCCTGCTCCCCGCCGGATCGAGAAACTAGCCCGCTGTTCACGCTGACGTCACCGGCCGTTGGAGCCGACCACCGGCCGGTGACGGCATCCTGCAACGATGTTCGGATTTCTGATCGGCGGGCTCGCCGTCGGGTGGGGCGTGATGGTCGCCGTGCTCGATCAGGCGCCGCCCGGCCCGCGTACGAGGAAGTTGTGCACCGCCCTGCTCGTCGCGCTCGGCGCGGTGGTGGTCGTCGGCGGTGTCACGACGGTGGCCGGCGTCTGATCAGAGCTCGCGGTGGCGGAACTCGATCGAACGCATGGTGACCGAGCCACCCCGCGAGACCACGTACGAGTCCTGCGAGCCGCGGTCGGTCCAGGACACCCGCATCTTGGGCTCGGTGCCCTCGCGCAGCCCGTGGACCGTGACGGTTCCGGGGCCGGCCCGGCGCTTGACGGCCCGCCGGCCGGCCAGGTGGACCGGGACCGTGTCACCGGCCGGGAAGCGCACCTGCACGACCCCGGTCATGGTGGGCCGGGCCCAATAGAAGCGCGTCCCGGTGACGACCACCACGGCCACCGCGACGACAAGCACTGCGAGCCACACGTCTACCGGCCTCCGCTCGGAATGAGGAACACCGCGCTGGTGCCCGGCTGCGCGAAGTGCAGTGCCGGCCCGTCCTCGGTGATGGTGAAGCTGACCTCGTACGTCCCGGCCGGCAGCGGCGGATCCATCGGCACCTCCACGTCCCGGCCGTCGCCCTCGGAACCGGTCAGGCGCACCCGGGCGGCCGCCGGTCCGCCGTCGACGTCCATCTCCAGCGCCGGGCCGTGCTGCCCGGTCGTGATGGTGTCCGGCGCGGCCAGTTCGGGCCACCGCTCGTCCAGCCGGTCGAAGTCGGCGACGTGTCCACTCAGGCTCACCCCGTAGCGGAAGCGGTCCTCGGTCACGACGTGGCCCGCGCCGATGGCGGCCGCCCCGGCCGCGATCGCGGCGCGGGCGTCGGGCAGCCGGATCAGATGCACGGCTTCCCGGCTGCGGTACTGCGCGGCGCTCGCCACCTCGCCGGCCAGGCCCGGTCCGGACTCCGGCTCCGCCTCACCGGAGACGAGCAGCCGGATCGGCTCATCGGCCAGGCCCGCGGCCCGGGCCGCCGCGGCGACCTCGGCGCCGATGACACCGGCCCGGTCGGCGATCCCGGCCGGTGCGACGATCGGCGTGGTCGCGCCGAGCCGGATGACGTGCGGGACGGCGTGCAGCACGGTCACCTCGGCGCCCCGGTCGTCGATCACGCAGACGAGTGTCGGCGCGGCCACCGGTGCTTGCTGAAGTGCGCCGGTGGCATGGGCGTAGGCCACCAAAGCGATCGGGGCGGCCACGACGCGGACGCCGGGCGCGGCGAGCGAGCCCTGAAGTGCGACCGGCACTGCCACCACGACCGGCCCGGCGGCCGGCGCCACCTCGCGGGTCAGCAGCGCCACGTACGTGCGGAAGGCCTCCTCGTCGAGCCCGGAGAGCACGACGTCGGACGGCTCCGGCTCGTCCGGGACACCGAGCCGCACGTGGTCGCCGCGGTAGGTGACGCGCCCGTCGAACAGCACCGGCGCCGCGCCTCGCGGCCACCGGGCGGCGACCACCGTCCCGGCCCGCAGGTGGATCCCGAGCGCACTCACCGGCGCTCCTGGGTGCCCGCCGGCAGGCCCAGCCACCCGGCGATCGAGCCCCAGACACCCCGCTTGCCGCCATCGACCGGAGAGCCCTCGTCCCGTGGGTCACCCGGAGAGCTGCCCGCCTGCGGATTGTCCGAGGAGCCGCTCGCGTGTGGGCTGCTTGGGGAGCCGCTCGTGTGTGGGTTGCTTGGGGAGCCGCTCGCGTGTGGGTTGCTCGGAGAATCGTGCGCGTGCGGGTTGTCTGGGAAGTCGCTCGCTTGGGCGTGGGCCGCGAAGCCGCCGGCGGGCGGGTTGCCCGGGGAGTTGCTCGCGGTCGCGCTGCTCGGAGGACGACCCGGATGCGCGCTGCTCGGGAAGCCGCCGGCGGGCGCGTCGTGAGAGGGGCCATCGCTGAACTCGTCGGCCGGTGGGTCGTCCGGTGCTATGCCGTCCAGCGCGCGGTCCAGCTCGGCCAGTTCCTCGCCGCGCCGCTCGAGAACGGCGATCTGCTCGTCGACCTCGCGTGCGTCCGCGGCCAGGTCGGCCCGCAGCACCGCCGAGAGATCCGTGCGGTGTTCGGGGCCCAGCAACGGAACGACCACCGCTAGACCGTCCATGATGGCCGGCCAGCCCGCCCCGCCTTGTCGCCGGGTGCCGGTCGCGTGGGCGAGGTCGCGCAGCCGTTCCGGGCCGGCGGTGACCGCCCAGTGGTTGACCGCGGCGCCGATCTCCCGGGGGTCGCACCGGAGACGGACGGCTTCGGCCAGCAGTTCGGCCAGGGCGTCCGGCTCGGCCCGTTCCCGGGCCAGGCGATCCGCCTCCCGGGTCACGTACGCGCGGTGCTCATCGGGGTCGATCGGCTGCTGCTCCAGCGATTCGCGGTAGGCCAGGGCTTCCGGGAAACCGGTCAGATCCGGTTCGGCGCCGACGGTGACGTGCACGGTGCGGCGGCTGGTCGCCTTGCCGACGGCGAGGGTGAACGGCCCGTTGTCGGAGTCGGCGGTGCCCGTGGTCGAGTTCATCGTGGCCCGGGTCTCGGCCGGCAGCAGTGCGGCCACCGCGTCGAACAGGTCGCTCGCCGCCTCCGGGCCGGCCGGCGCCGGTTCCGCGGCCGCGTCGATCCGCACGGGGTGGTGCCGGGCGAGCGCCGCGACGGCCGCCGCCCAGCGCCACCCGGCCGGATCGGCGAGCAGGTCCGGCGTACGGGAATCGTCGGAAGCAGGCGGTGGTGCCGGGGCCCCGGCCGGGTCGGCTCGATGGCGTTCCCACTCGGCGCGCGCGTAACCGGCGAGATAGCGGCAGGTCAGGGGAGTGTCCGACCGCAGCCGCAGATACAGCACCGCGAAGATCGGCCGGTTCCGCCCGTCCCGCGAGCCGGTCCAGTCCCACCAGCACACCGTCGCCTGCGCACCGTCCGATGAGAACACTGCCCACGGCAGCCGCCCGGTCGTGGCGTCCGGCTGCGGCTCACCCGGGTGCAGCCGCGCGATCTCCCGGTCGGCCGTCGCGCCGTCCCCGCCGCCGGCCAGGATGCGGATCTCGTTGACCGAGCCCGGTTCCTTGCTCCACCAGGCCCAGCCCAGCAGCTGCACGGTCATGGGCGCACCCCCGGCAACAGCAGGTAGAGGTCGAGCAGCGTCTCCCACACCTGCATCGGCACGTAGCGGCGGATCCGCTCGGTGCCGCCGCTGGGCACCACGTTGAGCGTGTCGCCCTGGTCGTAGCCGTCCGGTCCGACATAGAGCCCGATCGACGAGACGGTGTGGTAGTCGATGCGGGCGAAGTAGGTGTCGAGCAGGTCGGGGATGTCGGCGTCGGCCGGGTCGACGCTGGTGCGGCAGAGGTGCTCGAACAGCTGCCGCGAATGCTCGCCCGGCGGCACGACCGGCGCCTTGCCGTCGTCGCTGAACAACGCCTGCCGGTCGAGCGCGAGCCGGAACACGTCGGGATGGTCGAGCTTGCCGACGCAGACCGAGAGCACCTGCGGCACCTGGCTGCTGCCGGGGGCGAGCCGGCTGTCGAGCGCGCGCAGCAGGCGGTGCAGATGCCCGTACGTCGAGACGGGTGGTTCGCCGCGGTCGTCGTGGGTCGCGGCCATCATCCGTACGGGGTCCACCAGCAGGATGATTCCGCCGACCGACCCGAGGAGGCCGGCGATGTCGTCCCGCTGAGGAGTGACCGTGGAACCGCCCGGCAGGTCGCAGATCCGCAGGTCGAACTCCTCGGCCTCACCGCCGTCGAACCGCTGCCGCCCGAACAGGCTGTTGCGCGGCCGGGCGGGCCAGGTGCCGCGGATCGTCCAGGTCTCCTCGGCCACCTTCGAGGTGGCCACCGGGAACGTGTTGCGGTCGATGTTCCCGAGCAGGGTGCCGGCCAGGTCGGCCTCGTTCTCGTCGACCACGACCCGCCACCGGCCGTAGCGGTCGCGGTCCGGGGTCCCCTTCAGGATCCCCTGCAGGAACGTGGTCTTCCCGCCGCCGGGCGGCCCGACCAGGGCGATCGCGGGCGGTGGCGGGCCTGGCCGCTGGTCGGCGGGGGCACCGTAGGGGCGGGCTCGGGTCACGGCGGGCTGCCTCCAGGGTGCGGCTGCGACGGAAGGGCCTCGGTCAGGGCGAGACGCAGCCGGCGCCGGTCGGGCGCCGCTGTGAGGAACTCGTCGACCAGGTCGTGACCGCCCTGCTCCGACATGATCGGCATCCGGGCGCTCAGCCGCGGCCAGACCTCGTCGGCCCAGTCGCGCCCGGCCCGGCCGGGCGGGGTCACCGGGTCGAGGGCCGGCCCGGTGAGCACGGTCAGCACGCTGATCCCGGCCGGGAGCGTCGCCGCCGCGTCGGCCGGGTCGAGGTGGGCCGGGCAGCGGGGCAGGTAATGGCGTTGGGTGCCGGGGTGCGGGGGCCGGCCGGCCAGCACGATCAGCAGCTTGCGGGACGTGGGCCGCCACGTCATCGCCCCGGCGACCGAGAGAGCGTCCTCCAGCGGCGCGCACAGGTCGTTGTGGGCGGTCGCCGCGCGCAGGCCGGCAAGGGTTCCGGCGGCGGCGGCGGGCGCGCCGAGCGGGGCGCTGGTGGTCTGGACGGAGCCGTTGGCCGGCTGGTGATCGGTGTAGCCGACCACCCCGAGCCGCAGCCGGCCGGGCTCGGGGACGGCCGCGGTCAGCTGCTCGACCAGCCGCCGGGCGTGGTCGAGGCGGGCGGCGACGACGCCCCGGGCGGTGGCCGGCTCGCCGAGCTCGACGGTGAGGGCCACGTCGAGCGGGGTCCGGCGGTCGCCGTCGCCCAGCGCGTCGAGGTCGCCGGCCAGGTCGGCCCAGGCGGGCGGGTCGTCGACCGTGGCCGGGTGGGTCAGCTCGACGTGGCCGGGGCCGGCCTGCCGGGCGGTGACCACGGCCCGCTCACCGGGCGCCAGCTTGAGCACGACGGTGGTGACCCCGGCGGCGGGGTCGTCGAGCGCGGCACCGGATCGGAGCACGGGCAGGACCACGGCGTCGCCGGCACCGTAGACGGTGACCTCGGCCTCGCGGGGCGCGGCCACCACCTCGGGGGCGAAGAGTCGCTGCCGGTGCGGGCGGACTGTGCGGGCGGCCGGGTCGTAGCGGCCCAGCAGGACGTCGTACCCCTCGGGCCGGGGAATCCGGGCCCGGACCGCGACGGCGAAGCGGTGCAGCGCCTCGGCGTCGCCCACGGCGGGCACCTCAGCCGCCGGGTGCAGCCGATCGCGGGCGACCGCGGCCATGGTCTGCAACAGGCGCCACCCGGCCGGGGGCAGCACCAGGATCAGCGGGTCCTCGGCCCGGGGCGCCAGCGCGTCGAGCGCGGCACCGCAGGAACGCCGCCACTCGGCCCGCCGGACCGGGGTGTCGCCGACGCCGCCGGCCAGCTGGAAGAGCCGCTTCTCGTGGTGCCCGGGCAGCTCGGGGCAGACCTCGCGCCAGCCCGCCGACCACACGGGATCGAGCCGGGCGGCGCCGGGCGGCGCCGACCACAGGGTGAGCCCGTCGAGGCGGATGTCGAGCAGCATCAGACGCGAGTGCGCCTCGGTGTCGCGCAACCGGCGGCCGAGGTCGTCGACGGCCACGGTGTCGCGCGCCGCCGCGTCGAGGGCCTGCGGTGGTTCGTCGCCCTGACCCCGGGCCAGCCGGGTGCTGACTCCCGCCATGGCGGCCGCCCGGAGGTCGTACGCCCGCTGAGCGGAGGAAAGCCGCTCACCGAACGCCGCGGCGGCGGCCGGGCCGGGTGGGCCGAGACGCAACCGCGAGCGCAGCAGCCAGCCGCACGACGGGCAGGGGAACGGGCCGGCCGCGACGTCACCCGGCGGCTCCGCGCACACCGGGCAGACGCGTCGTGCACCCGCCGGTACGACCATGTGTGACCTTCCGATGCCGTTCTGTGGTCGCCGAGTCTAAGCGTGATCTCCGGGGAAACTGACACTTGAGGGCTCAACCGTTGGGTCAAGAGTTCCGGAGGATCACCCGATGGGCACACAGGGCCGCTGTGACGGAAGTTGAGCGCGTGAGGGTGCGGCGATGACTTCCCAGGTGAACCTGCTGTGTGGCCCCGATCCAGGTGACCCATCGACGCTTTTCGAGCTCGATCTGGCCTTCGACGAGAGCGGGCAGGCGTACGTCTTCCGGGGGCGCGGGCCGGGGCCCGGCGGGCGGCCGGTGACCGTACGGGTGTGGCGTCCGCGCAACGGCCGGGACCTCGCCGCGCAGCGGGCCTCGTGGCGCAAGGGGGCGGCCCTGCTGCGGGTGCTCAAGCCCGTCGGCGGCATCTGCCGGCCCGTCCTGGACTTCGACGGGCACCTGCCGTGGGCGCCCGGCACCGAGCCGTCCGGCGAGCGGGTGCCCATCCAGGTGCTCGAATTCATCGAGGGGGAGAACCTCAAGGACCGGCTGGCCCTGGGCGACCTGGACGGTCCGCGGACGCTGCACGCGCTGGCCCGGATCCTGGTCGACCTGCACCGGCGCGGACCGATCGTGCACCAGGACATCGCCCCGTCGAACGTCATCGTCACCCCCTCGGGCGACGTGGTGCTCATCGACTTCACCAGCGCGCGCAGCGACGGCGACCTGACCCACTTCGCGGGCAAGCTCGAACAGGCCGCGCCCGAGGTGATCGAACGGCTCCTCGAGAACGACCCGGGCAAGTGGCGGTTCGCCGAGCCGGGGGCCGCGTCGGACGTCTTCGGGTTCGGCGGGATCGCCTATCTGCTGGTCACCGGCAGCACCTGGCGCACCGGGCTGGTCGAGACGCTGGACGACGTCGGCCTGCCCGGTCCGCTGCGGGCCCACCTGCTGCGCATCCTCACCGACGACGCCACCGACCGGATGGGGGCCGACGACCTCGCCCCGTGGGTCGACCGGCTCACCAGCCTGATCGCCGAGACCGGTCACCCCACCCCCGGCGTACGGTGGCCGGCCGCCCCCATCGACCCGGTGTGGGGCAAGCTGCCCGTCCCCCAGGATCCCTTCCACACCACCGAAGCCGCCCGCGTCGACGTCACCGCTCCCCGGCCGTCCCTCGAAGCTCTTCCCGCCACCCAGCCGGACCTTTCTGCCCTGTTCGCTACGCAGCCGGAGCTTTCTGCCCTGTCCGCTACGCAGCCGGAGCTTTCGCCCGTGTCCGCTACCAGGCCGGCGCTCGGGACCGTTCCCGCTTCTGCGCCCGGTCCCGGGTTTGTTGCCCTGGCGGCCTTGCCCGAGCTGCCCGCTCCGGTGGCTCGCCCAGCCCTGCCCGGCATGGACCAGGTCGTGCTGGTGCCCGGTTTTGTGCCCGGCATCGCGCCCCGCAGATCTCCCGCGCCCGACCAGCGGGACGTCGGCACCGCCAAGACCGGTCCCAAGCCGCTCGCCGAGACGGTTGTCGCCGAGGCCCCACCCACCCCCGGAGCGCCGGTGACCCTGGTGGCCGCGCCGCAGGAGCTCGACGACGCTGACCGCGTGCGGTTCACCGACCGGTTCGTGCTCGGCAGCGACTACGTCGTCGTCCTGTCCGGCGCGGCGGTGACTGCCTGGCTGGTCTGGTTGCCGGCCAGTGGCAACGTGACCGATCCCGAGGCGCTGGGCGGCATCGTCATCGTGGCTTTGTTCGTGGCGGCCGGCGAGATGCTCGGGCAGGGCGTCGCGGCCCTGATGCTGCCGGGCGGATCCCCGCGCGGCATCGGCTTCTGGCGAGCCGTCCACGCCGGTGCGGCCGCCGTCCTGATCGCCGCGGTGCTCTTCTACGCCTGGCTGGTCGCCGCCGGGTAGGGCAGCATGGCGGGGTGCCGGAGACATCCTCGTTCGCCCAGGCCCGTCAGCAAGCCCGCGCCCTCGCCGAGGCGGGTGACCTCGCCGGGGCCCGGACGGTGCTCGACCGGGCCGTCGAGGCCGGGCGTCCGGCCCTGGCCGAGGGCGATCCCGAGCTGCTGGAGACGATGCGGCAGCTGGCCGGTCTGCACGCGGCTTCCGGCGATCCGCAGGCCGCCCGCCGCCTGCTCGAGGAGGCGGCATCGGTCACCCAGCGCCTCGGTGACACCGACCCGCTGACCGTCATGCTGGCCTACGACCTGGCCGTGGTGGCCGACCAACTGGCCAACCGCCACGTGGCCCGCACACACTTCACCGAGGTGGCCCGATCCGGCCCCGCCGCGTTCGGCGAAGACCACTGGACGGTCGAACGGGCCCGCACCTACCTGCGGTCCACCGAGCCACCGCCTGTCCCGCCCTCTCCTACGCTCACCGGCTCGCCGGCAGCGCAACCTGCACCGCCCGCGCCTCTGGTCTCCGGGCCGCCTGTTCCGCCCACGCTTCCGGTCTCGGGCCCGCCGGTTCCGCCGCTCGTTTCGTCTGCGGCCACGGTCTCGGGTCCGCCCGGCGCGCCGTTTGTTTCGACCGCGCCTCCGATTTCCGGCTGGTCGGCTTCGCCGCCGACTGGGACAGCCGGGCCGTCGGTGGCCGAGCCGCCGGGCGGCGCTGTCCCGCCTCTCGCTTTCGGCCCGCCTTCGCGCTCGCGAAAGTCGTGGATCCCGGCCGCGCTCGGCGGTGTGGTGGGAGGAGCGATCGTGGCCGTGGTGGTCGCGGTGGCGGTGGTCCGGGGCGGCGACGGCTCGGATTCCGCCGCCTCCGTGCTGCCCGCCCCCTCGTCGTCACCGGTGCCGGCGAGCGTCGAGGCCGCCCCGCGATCGTCGGCTCCCGCACCCACCGCACCCACGTCCCGCCCGGCCACCACGACGACCGCCCCGGCCACCGTCAAGCCATCCACCACCAAGCCCTCCACCGTCAAGCCGGCGACCAAACCCCCGGCGGTACGGACGAGGATCGTCTCGCCCCGCGACAACAGCCTCGTCCCGTACCCCTTCGACGCCCGCTTCACCGTCGCACCGTCCGATGTGGCCGCCCGAGAAACCGTGGTGGCACTGCTGATCTGTGTGGCCGGCCGCTGCTATCTCGACGGCAAGCTCGACATCATCGGGGACGGCGCCGCCCCGTACACGATCTATCTCGGCTCCACCCGCCCCGAAGGCGCCGGCGTGGCCTGGAAGCTGCGCCTCGACCGGCTGCCCGGCAAGACGTACGCCAAGCTCGTGGCCGACCGCGACGCCGCCATCGCCGACGGCAGCTGGGGTGAGCGGGGCACCCCGATGAGCGCCCTCAACCCTGCCCCGCTCAGCACCCTGACTGTCACCAAGGCGCCCTGACGCAGCTGTTTATTCAGGCGGCTCCGGCTTGCCATCATCGGCTCATGCCGATCATCCGCCCGTATCAGCCCGCCGACCGGGACGCCGCTCTGGACCTGGCCGCCCGCCTGACCGCCGGCGTGGCTCCCTGGCGCGACGCGGCCGCCGTCAGCCGGGCCGTGACCGACTGGGTCCGCGAGTCCATCGAGAGCCCGGGCACCGAGGTCTTCGTCGCCGTCGTGGACGACCGCGTCGCCGGATTGGTGACCGTGGGGGAGCGCCGCCACTTCACCGGTGAGGTCGATGCCTACGTCGGCGAGCTGGTCGTGGGGGCCACCCACGAGCGCCTCGGCCTCGGCAGCCTCCTCATGCGGGCGGCCGAGCAGTGGGCCCGCGCGCGCGGCCTGCGTCGTCTCACGCTCGAAACCGGCGCCGGCAACGAGAACGCCCGGGCTTTCTACGCCGGCCGCGGCTTTCGCGAGGAGGACGTACGGCTCACGAAGGATCTCGGGGCGGCACCCCGATCGCCATGATGGCGGTGTCGTCGTCGAGGCCGTCGCCGAAGGTGTCGACCAGGCTGACGAAGGCTTCGACGATCGCGGCGGCGGAGGACGGGGCCCGGTCCGCGGCGTAGGCGGTGACGGCCTCGACGCCGTAGCGGTGGTCGCTGTTCTTGCTCTCCGCCGCCCGGGCCTCGGTGAGGCCGTCGGTGTAAAGGACAAGAGTGTCGCCGGGGCCCAGGGTGAGCTCGGTGTTGGTGTAGACCGAGTCGGGGAACACGCCGACCAGGCGGCCTCGGGTCGGATGGCGCACGGCCGTCCCGGCGGCGCGCAGGATCAGCGGCTCAGGGTGCCCGCCGCTGGCGAGCACGGCCCGGCAGCCCTCCGGGGCCGGCGTGAGGATGCCGAAGACCACGGTGCAATAGCGGGCGTCCTGGCGGTACTCCTGGAGGAGCACCTGGTTGAGGTTGCTCAGGACGGCGGCCGGGTCGGGGTTGTAGACCGCCGCCGCCCGCAACGTGTATCGGGCCAGCGACGTCACCTTGGCCGCGACGATGCCCTTGCCGCTGACGTCGCCGAGGAAGAACCCCCAGCGGCCGTCGCGCAGCGGGAAGAGGTCGTAGAAGTCGCCACCCACCTCGTCGACCGAGGCCATCCGGTAGTGCGCCGCGGTCGCCAGGCCGGGCGGCGTCGGCAGCACCGACGGAAGCAGGCTGAGTTGCAGGTCGGCGACCAGGTGGCGGAGCCGGTCGCTCTCCCGTTCGGCGGCCTGCCGGGCGTGCAGGAGCTCCTGCTCGTAGGCGCGGCGCTCCCGGCCGTCGAAGATGATCGTGCGGATCGACTCGGGCTGCCCGTCGCGGCCGCTCTTGACTATCGAGCTGACCAGGACGGGGAAGCGGTCACCGTCCTTGGTCCGCAGGTCCAGGGCGATGCCGCTGAGTTCCCCCTGCATGGCCAGCAACGGGGCGAAATGGGTCTCGTAGTAGATCCGCGCGCCCATCGTGAGCAGCTCGCCGAACCGCTTGCCGACCAACTCCTCCCGGGTGAACCCGAGCCAGCCGAGCAGGGTGGCGTTGACCCTGGCGATGGTGCCGTCGGACGACGAGGACAGATTGCCGCAGGGCGCGTGCTCGTACAGGTCGTCGGGGGTGTCGTCGAGCAATGCGGAGAGACCTTGCGTCGTCGGGACGGGCGATGATGACCCGGCTTCAGCAGAATATCGCGACGCGAAACGGTGCCGGAAGCGGGCGCTCGGCACGAAACCGACGGCACCAACCTGCGACACCTCATACTTTCGGCTGGCAATTGCTCCGCCGAAGGGATACGTTGGCTCCGGCGGCGGGGATGTTTGTGTTCCAGGGAGAACCTGTGAAAGTTTCTGCTGTCTCCGTGCGCCGTTCGAAGGTCGACGTGGACCGTGACCGCGCCGGCGAGCTGATCATGGATTTCGCCGCGATGGCGGCCGGCCCGGCTCGGGACGCGCTCCGGGGCCAGGTCATCGAGGCCTGGGTGCCGCTGGCCCAGCACCTGTCGCGCCGATACACCGGCCGCGGCGAGCCCACCGACGACCTGGTGCAGGTCGCGCTGGTCGGTCTGATCAAGGCAGTCGACCGCTACGACGCCGGCCACGGTGTCGACTTCGCCGGCTTCGCCGTTCCTACCATTTTGGGTGAGCTCAAGCGTCACTTCCGCGACCGCGCGTGGGCTATCCGGGTCCCGCGCCGGCTGCAGGAGCTGCGGATGGCCATCACCTCGGCCAACCAGACGCTCAGCCACACGCTCGGCCGGGCGCCGACCGTGGCCGACATCGCCGCCCACCTGCGGGTCACCGAGGAAGAGGTCCTGGAGGGGCTGGAGGGCGCCCGGGCCTACAGCACCACGAGCCTGTCGACCCCGGTCGGGGACGAGGGCGGGCAGGAGCTGGGGCACACCCTCGGTGCCGAGGAGCACGGCTACGAGCTGGCCGAGCTGCGCATCGCCCTCGGCCCGGCGCTGGCCGCCCTGGACGATCGCGAGCAGCGCATGCTGTCGCTCCGGTTCTATGGCAACCGCACCCAGGCCGAGATCGCCGAGCAGCTGGGCATCTCGCAGATGCATGTCTCCCGCCTGCTGGCCCGGGCCCTCACCAAGCTGCGGGGAATGATCGACGACGACGGCCGCCGCTGATCATCCCGGTCGCCGGCGGACGACGGCCAGCACGACGTCGTCCTCGGAATCGGTGATCAGCGTGTCCGAGAGGTGCTCGCAGAGTTCCTCGGCGCTCAGGTGCGACTGGCCGGCCAACGCTCGCAACAGGGTCGCGAAACCCTCGTCGAGCGGCCGGTCGCGGCGCTCGAGCAGGCCGTCGGTGTAGAAGACGACTGTCGCGCCGACGGCCAGGTGGAGCTCGTGACTGGTGCGGGTGGTGACGATGCGGGTGCCCAGCAGGGGTTCGGCGCTCGCCTGCAGCAGCTCGGCGGTGCCGTCGGGGTGGAGCAGCGCGGGCGGCGGATGCCCGGCGTTCGACCAGCGCATGTCGTGGGTCTCGAGGTCGATGTGGGCCAGCACCACGGTGGCCAGCTCGTCGACGACCAGGCCGGTCATCGCGTCGTTGAGCGCGGACAGCACCTGCTCGGGCGGCACTGGTAGCGCGTACGAGATGCCGCGCAGCAGGTTGCGGATCTGGCTCATCGCGGCCGCGGCGTCCCGGTCGTGGCCGGTGACGTCGCCGACCGCCACGGCCAGGCGGCCGTCGGGCAGCTGGAAGGCGTCATACCAGTCGCCGCCGACCCACGCCCCCTCGGCGGCCGGGTGATAGCGCACCGCCACCTGCACGTGGTCGGGCTGCGCGGGGTGGCTGAGCAGGCTGCGCTGCAACGCCTCGGCCAGCTGACGCTCGGTGGCGGCGGCCCGGCGCCCGGCGACCCGGTTGAGGCCCAGCGTCAGCGCCGCCGCGACCAGGCGCAGGAAGCCGCGGTAGTCCTCGTCGTCGGGCCGGTGCGGGCTGAGCCCGGTGACCAGCTCCAGGCCCTCGGGAAGCGCGACGCGCACCCGGCCGCCGGTGTCGCGGGCGGAGGCGCGGCGGAGCTCGGCGCCGGGCAGGTCGGCCGCGTCGCCGTGCAGCACGGGCAGCGCCCGCTCGACGAACTCCTCCACCGTGCCGACGTCGGCGACCTGGTCGGTGAGCCGGCGCAGCAGGTCGAGCCGGCGCCGGCCCACCACCAGACCGGTGGTCTCCGTGGCGATGTCGAGGACGCCCTCGATCGTGCCGCCGGGCTCGCTGACCGCCGAGTACGAGAACGTGAAATACGTTTCCTCGAGGTAGCCGTGCCGGTTCATCAGCAGCTTCATGTCCTCGACCCAGGTGGCGCCCCGGCCGGACCGCACCGCCTCGAGCATCGGCCCGATCTCGTCCCAGATCTCGTCGAACACCTCGCGGGCCGGCCGGCCGAGCGCGGCCGGATGCTTGTTGCCGATCATCGGCACGTAGGCGGAGTTGTAGAGGAGCGAGAACTCCGGGCCCCACAGAAGGGTGGCCGCGGTGCGGGTGTTGAGCAGGACGTCGACCGCCCCGAGCAGGGTCGGGCTCCAGCCGGCCACCGGGCCCAGCGGACCGGCTGCCCAGTCGACGTCGAGGTAGGCGTCGCGCAGCGGCCCGGCGGCGTCGAAAGGGCTGATCACCCCCCGACCCTAATCGGTGGCAGCGGACGCACCCGACGGTCCTCGCCACCCACCCGCCGATCATCCACTTGTTATAGTAGAATGCAAACATGTTGTTCCGGGTGGACGTGGCGGCGGCCGAGCCGCTGGCCGATCAGATCGCCGCACAGGTGCGCGGCGGCATCCTGCGCGGGGAGCTCGATCCCGGCGACCGTCTGCCCTCGGCCCGCGAGCTCGCCGACGTGCTCGACGTCAACCTGCACACCGTGCTGCGGGCCTATGCCAAGTTGCGCGACGAGGAGCTGATCGAGCTGCGGCGCGGCCGCGGCGCGGTGATCCGGGGCGATGCCGACGCGGCCCGGTTGCGGCTCGTCGAGCTGGCCCGGCAGTTCGTCGGGGAGGCCCGCCGGCAGGGCCTGGCCGATGCCGAGATGCTCGCGATAGTGAAGGAGGCACAGCCATGAACCGACCGAGGACAGTGGTGGCGATCGCCCTCATCTGGCTGCCCGTGGTGGCCACCGCGGCGTCGTGGGCCGCCTGGTCCGACCGGCTGCCCGCGCGGATGGCGACGCACTGGAGCGGCACCGGCCCGGCCGACGGCTTCAGCTCGACCGGCGCTTTCGGGACGGCGATGCTGATCGTCGGCGTCGTCGCCGGGGTGGCCGGCATCCTGGCCGCAGTGCGGGCCGGCGGCACCGTGGGCCTGCGTTATCTGCTGGGTCTGGCCGCGGCGATGGCCGGCAGCGCGACCGGGCTCTGGGCAGCCACCGCGACCGCGACGCTCGACAATCCGGCCGACCCGCGGCTCGGCTGGCGCCTCGTGTTTTTCGTGGCCGGCCTCGCCTGGGGTGCCATCGTCGTCCTGGTGGCGGGCTCGTCGCCGGTGACCACGCCGCCACCGCCACCGGCGGTCACCCCGCTCGACCTGGGGCCGACCGAGCGGGCCGCCTACCACACCACGCTGCGCTCCCCACTGATCATCACCGCCACCGCGGCGGCCGCCGTGGTGATCGCGGTCGTCGCGGCCACCGGTCAGAGCGCGCTGTGGGCCCTGCTGGTCGTGCCCGTGCTGGCGAGCGTGCTGTTCGGCCAGGTGCGGGTCACCGCCGACCGGCGCGGTCTGCGACTGACCGCCGGACTGGTCGGCCTGAAGTTCCGGACGATCCCGCTGTCCGGCATCGCCGGCGCCGAGGTGGCCGAGATCGAGCCCTTGGAGTGGGGCGGCTGGGGATATCGGGTGACCCCCGGCCGGGCCGCCCTGGTGCTGCGCCGCGGGCCCGGCCTGGTGCTCCACCTGACCGACGGTCGCCGCTTCGCCGTCACCCTGGACGACCCCGGCACCCCGGCCGCCCTGCTCACCGCCCTGCGGGCCCGCGCCCGAGGCTGAGCCGGGCTCAGTGGCGGTGGCGCAACATCGGGACCAGCATGGCCGGAAACATCAGCAGGTGGCCGACGGTCATCAGGGCGCCGCCGTCGATCAGGTCCATCCAGTACGGGATGAGCAGCACGACGAAGGGCGCGGACATCCACCCGCACATCTCACCGATGTGGAGCCACGGGTGTCGGCGGATCCGCATCCACAGGGCCATGCCGATCGACATGTTCGTGGCCATCACCATGGCGTGCGCGTCGGGATGGGCGTGCAGGCCGGGTAACGCCATCGACCACAGGGGAGCGAGGGCGAACATGCCGGCGAACATGGCCACCACCATCTCGAGATAGTGGCCGGCGAAGCGCAGTCGGGAACGGGTGTGGGCTGTCGTGGTCGTCATGTGCTGATCGTCGCGGCGGCCGGGTCACGGGCGCAGGTGCCGGAGGTCATGCCCGGGGTCACTCGCGCAGCAGGCCCAGCTCGCGGGCCCGCAGCGCGGCCTGGGTGCGGTCGCGGACGCCCAGCTTGCCGAGGATCGTGGTGACGTGGTTCTTGACCGTGCCCTCGGCCAGGAAGAGCGCGCCGGCGATCTCCCGGTTGCTGCGGCCCCGGGCCACCAGCCGCAGCACCGCCCGCTCGCGCTCGGACAGGGGCACCTCCGGCTCGCGGACGGGGAGGTCGGGCAGCTGGGCGATGCGGGCCACCACCTTGGCCGCCACCGAGGGCTGCAGCACCGACTCGCCGCGGGCGGCGGCCCGCACGGCTTCGACCAGCCGCTCCGACGACACGTCCTTGAGCAGGTAGCCGACCGCGCCCGCCCGCAGCGCGGCGAACACGTCGGCGTCGTCGTCGAAGGTGGTCAGCGCGATGACCCGGACGGCCGGGTGCTCGTCGCGCAGCCGCCGGGTGGCGGCCACGCCGTCGAGCACGGGCATGCGCAGGTCCATGAGCACGACGTCGGGGGCCAGCTCGGCGGCCCGGCGCACCGCCTCGTCGCCGTTGCCCGCCTCGCCGGCGACCTCCAGATCGGCGTACGCGGACAGCAGCACCCCCAAGGCCTCGCGGAACAGGGCCTGGTCGTCGACGATCAGCACCCGGACGGGGCTCATCCCGGCAACTCCATCCGCAGCGTCGCGCCGCCGGGAGCCGAGTCGAGTGTCAGCCGGCCGCCCAGCTGGGTCGCCCGCTCGCGCAGCCCGAGCAGACCGAACCCGCCGTCCGCGGAACCGGTCAGGCCGGCGCCGTCATCGCGCACCTCCAGGCGTACGCCGGGCCGGGAGTAGTCGAGGACGAGTTCGGCCTTCGTCGCGTGCGCGTGCTTGCGCACGTTGGTCAGGCCCTCCTGCGCGGCGCGGAACAACGACTCCTCGGCCTCGGCGGGCAGCGGCCGGCGCTCGCCGCGGACCTCCAGCCCGGTCGGCACCCCGGCCGTCTCGGTGAGGGCCCGCAGCGCTTCGGGCAACGGCACCGGGGGCCGCGGCTCGCGCAGAGCGCCGACCGACCGCCGTACCTCCTGCAGGGCTTCCTCGGCCTGATGCTGAGCCTTGCTCAGCATCTCGTCGGCGCGGTCGGGCCGGGCCGCCAGGACGGCCCGGGCCGCCTTGATCTGCATCTGCACCACGGTCAGCGCGTGCCCGAGGCCGTCGTGGATGTCACGCGCGACCCGGTTGCGCTCCTCGAGGACGGCGAGCGCCTCCACCCGGAGCTGGGCTCGCGCCAGAGCGGTGCGGGCGTCGCGCTCGCGCATCAGCAGCTTGGTGACGACCGCCGCGAACGCCCCCACCGCCAGCAGGCTGAGCCCCTCGCGGATGCCCTCGGCCGGCGCCATGCCGGTGTGGAGGAACGGCAGCAGCACCACGACGACCACCACCGCCGTGAGGGGCAGCAACAGCGTGGTCTGGATGACCAGCACCACCAGCATGAGCGTCGCGCCGACCGAGGCGGCCGAGATCACGAAGACCGCGAACCCCAGCAGGAACAGGACGGCGATGTACGCGTACGGGAAACGCCGTCGACCCCGGCCCTCGACCCGGGCGAAACCGAGCGTGGCGGCCACCGTGAACAGAAGACCGGGCAGCAGGGCGAGCCCGTCACGGTGGCCGCCGGCCACGTCGACCAGCAGCGTCAGGAACGCCGCGACAGTCAGCGCGGCCATCGCCGGTTTCACGCCCCCACTGTCCCGGCAACCCCACCTGTGGGTCAAAGTCCGGCGCGCGGGCGGCCGGCGCACCGATCATCCGTTCGTCCGTCGCGCGGGTGACGGGGGCCGGTTTACCCTGTGGCCCGGGCCGCGCCGCGATCTTTCTCATCCGCGGCGGTGATGAGCCGATGGGATCGATGTGGAGAGGACACCTGGCGCACGGGCGGGGACGGTTCCGTCGTTCCGTCTGACGCGAAGCCTCGGCGTGGTGGTGGGTGCCCTCATCATCGCCGGGTTGTGGTTCTGCGTCGGTCTGGTGCGGCAGACACCGTCGCTGCTGGGCTGGATCCCGGTCGTGATCGCGGTGGGGACCGCGGCGGCCGTCTCGTGGCGGGCCTCGCATCAGGGGCGGAGCTACTGGCGGTACGCCTCGATCGGCATCGTGCTGATCGGGGTGGGCGGAGTGTCCAACGCCCATGACTACCTCACCGGCGTCCAGCAGGGGCAGCACGTCAGCGGCTTCACGGCGGCGATCTACGTGAGCGGCCTGGCCGTGTTCTTCATGGGGCTGTTGCGCATTCCCGGTGCGCGGCGCTCGGGCATCGAGTGGGCCCGGTTCGGCCTCGACATCGCCACCGTGATCGTCACCGTGCTCACCTTCACCTGGCACCTGGCCTTCCCGCGCTGGGAGAGCTGGCTCGGTGGTGGCTTCGCCGACTCGACCACGGTGATCATCGTGCTGTCGGCCGGCCTGATCTGCGTTTTCGCCTTCGTCAAGGTGGCCTTCACCGGCACCGGCCCGATCGACCGGCGCGCCCTGCACCTGCTGGCGCTGACCGGCGCGGTCGGGGCCGGCGGTGGGGCGTTCGCGCCGTTGCTGGCCGACCGGCCCTACCTGAACACCGCGCACGTGCTGCTGCCGGCCTGCTGCCTGTGTCTCAGCCTGGCCGCCGACCGCCAGCTCCGGGCCACCCAGGTCGGTCACCCCCTGCCGCGCCCGCCCATGCAGCGGCTGAGCCTCATGCCGTACGCCGCGGTGCTGGCCACCGGTGCGCTGCTCCTCTGGACCGCGGTCGAGGACAGCGCCGACCTCGTAGCCATCGCGATCGGCTCGGTCACCGTCACGCTGCTGGTGGCCACCCGGCAGCTGGTCGCCCTGCGCGACAACGCCCGCCTGCTCGGCGACCTGGACGCCCGGCAGCGCGAACTGGTGCACCAGGCCGGGCACGACGCGCTCACCGGGCTGGCCAACCGGACCGTGCTCACCCGGGAGATCACCGCCGCGCTGGCCGACGACCCGGCCGGCGTCACGGTCGCGCTGATCGACCTGGACGACTTCAAGGCCATCAACGACGACCTGGGCCACGCCGTGGGCGACGAGCTGCTCTCGGCGGTCGCGGCGACGATCACGGCCCAGCTCGGCCCGGGCAGCGTCGCGGCCCGGCTGGGCGGCGACGAGTACGCGCTTCTGCTGTGCGGCGACGCGGCCGGTGCCCTGGCCGCGATCGCCTCCCGGCTGCGCCGCCCGGTGCGCGCGGGCGGTCACGAGCTCGTCGTCGAGGCGAGCATCGGCCTGGCCCCGGCCCGCGACGGCGACACCGCCGACGAGTTGCTGCGCCGCGCCGACGTGGCGATGTACGAGGCCAAGGGCCAGGGCAAGGGGCGGCTGGTCACCTACGCCACCGCGATGGACCAGCGCACCGCCGAGCAGTCCCGGCTCGCCGCCGACCTGCGCACCGCTCTCGACACCGACCAGCTGCACCTCGTGTATCAGCCGATCGTCACGATGCCGGACGGTGAGCTGTTCGGCGTCGAGGCCCTGATCCGCTGGCGGCACCCCGAGCGCGGCCCGATCGGCCCCGCCGTGTTCATCCCGGCCGCCGAGCGGACCGGCCTGATCGTGCCGCTGGGGGCCTGGATCCTCGAGGAGGCCTGCCGGCAGGCCGTGCGCTGGCGGGAAGAACTGGGCGCCGCCGCACCGCGTACCGTCACCGTCAACGTGTCGGCCCGCCAGCTGCGCGAGGCCGGCTTCGCCGACGAGGTGGCCGCCGTCCTGTGCCGCACCGGTCTGCCGCCGGACGTGCTCACGGTCGAGGTCACCGAGACCGCGGTGTTCGACGGCGGCACGGCGCTGAGCGAGCTGCGGGCGATCGCCGCCCTGGGCGTGAAGATCGCCCTGGACGACTTCGGCACCGGCCACTCGTCGCTGGGCCTGCTGCGCACCTGCCCGGCCGACATCCTCAAGGTCGACAAGTCGTTCGTCGACGACGTCACCGACGGCGGCCCGCAGGCGGTCGTGGTGGCCGCGCTGATCGGGATCTGCGAAGGGCTGGGGCTGCGCGCGGTGGCCGAGGGCGTCGAGACGGCCGAGCAGGCGGCCGAGCTGCAGCGTCTGGGCTACCGCTACGCGCAGGGCTTCTACTACGGCCGCCCGATGCCCCCGGCCGCCGTCGCCGGCTTCCAGCCGGCCGCGGCCGGGCGCCGGATCGCCGCCTAGATTTGGATCGACGGCCTGATCTGCAGCGAGTTGATCAAGACGTGCGGTGGCCGGCTCACGATATGCAGGATCGCGGCGGCGACGTCCGCACCGTCGAGGTTGCGCTGCCCGGCCATCACGCCCTCGAGCGTGGCCTGCCGCCCGGCGTCGCCGATGCTCGCGAACAGCTCGGTGTCGGTATACCCGGGCTCGACGACGCTCACCCGGATCCCAGCGGTGGTCAGCTCCTTGCGCAGCGCGTCCGAGAAGGCGTACACGCCGAACTTGGTCGCGTTGTAGACGGCCGCGCCCGGGTGGGTCTCGCGCCCGCCGATCGACGAGATGGTGACGACGTCCTTGCGGTCGCCCTCCAGGTGCGGCAACGCCGCGTGCGTGACGAGCATGAGCCCGAGCAAGTTGGTGTCGAGGGCGCGCCGCCAGGAGCCGGTGTCGGCGCCGAGCACCGGGCCGAGCGGCATGATGCCGGCCGCATTGACGATCAGGTCGAGCCCGCCGAACTCCCCGGCGGCCGCGTCGACGGCGGCCCGGATCGAGGATTCGTCGGTGACGTCCAGCGACAGGTTCAGGTCGCCGCGGAGCGGGCCGGTGCGGCGGGCCGCGGCGGCCACCTGGGCCCCGGCGTCCCGCAGGGCCCGCACAGTGGCGGCGCCGATTCCGGAGGAGGCGCCCGTGACCAGGGCGCGTCGGTTCTTCAGTTCCATGCCTCCCAGGCTGGGTCCGGGCGGCCGATTTCCCCAGGCCCGGTGAATCCTGGGGGTCACAGGGCCAGTTTCTGCCCCCGGCGCCGCCTACCGTGGGGGGATGGCCGGAGATCTCGGGGAGTTCCTGCGGGCGCGGCGCGGACTGATCGGTCCGGTCGCGGCCGGGCTCATCGCGGGCGGGCGTCGGCACGTGCGCGGTCTGCGCCGCGAGGAGCTGGCCCTGCTCGCGGGCATCAGCGTCGACTATTACGTGCGTCTCGAACAGGGCCGCGACCGCAACCCGTCGCCCGAGGTGATCGCGGCGCTGGCCCGCGTGCTGCAACTGGACGACGACGCCACCACCCACCTGCACCGGCTGGCCGTCTCGTCGGTACCGGTCTCGTCGCCGGAAACCATGGTGCGCTCCTCGGTGGCGCGGATCGTCGACACGTCATCGTGGCCGACGGTGCTGCTGGACCACACGATGACTGTGCTGCGCGCCAACGAGCTCGCGGGCCTGCTCAACCCCGGACTGGCCGAGGGGCGCAACCTGGTGCGCGACGCCTTCCTCAGTCCGGCCGCCGCTGCCCGGCACTTCGAGGTGGCGGCCATGCGGGCCGATTGCGTGGCGGCGCTGCGCTCGGCGGCCGGGATCTTTCCCGGCGATCCCGCGCTGCAGCGGCTCGTCGGCGACCTCTCGGTGCACAGCCACGAGTTCAGGGAGCTGTGGGCGCGGGCGGACGTCACCTACTGCCGTACCGGGCGAAAGGTTTTCGACCACCCGGCTGTGGGCCGGATCCGCCTGGACTACGAGACCCTTGACGTAGGTGACGCGAGTGGCCAGCGGCTCCTGATTTACTCGGCCGAGCCGGGCACAGCCGACGGGGACAAGCTGGCCCTGATTCCACCGGGTCGGACACTTGACGGGCGGGGAGCAGAACTTCGGTCTGGCGAATAAAAAGATCTCGATGTCTTGACTAAAGCTTCCGTTCTCCGAGGATGGGGCGATGGGCCTCTTCCACCGAGTTGTCCTCGCGTCCGTCGCTGCCGTCGCTGTCGTGTTCGCTGTGCCGTCACCGGCGTCCGCGCACGGCACGCTCGCCATGTCGAACCCGGTCAGCGGGGCGACCGTGAGCGCGCCGGTCATGAGCGTGGAGCTGTTCTTCACCGAGAAGGTGCCGGACAACGCGTACTTCACCGTCACCGCACCGGGCGGCGGCCGGGTCGACAACGGGTGGGAGCACGCCAGTCCGCGGCCGCTGGACAAGCCGGTCACCGAGTACTTCATGGAGGGTGGCAAGTTCGAGCCGCGGCAGTACACGACCGGTTTCCCGGCCCGGGTGCGCATCGCCCACCTGCCGGCGACGGGGGAGTACAAGGTCGACTATCTGTCGAAGGCCTCGGACGGGGACTCCGTGCACGGGACGGTGACCTTCAAATACACCGGACCTGCCACGGCGGCGCCCGCGGGCTGGGTGCCGCCGGCCAATCAGGCCGACGCGGCGCTCACCGGTGCCGCACCGGCCGTCAGTCCGGCCCCTGCGCCCGCCTCGGCCGCGCCTGAGGACGGCGGCACCAACTGGGTCGGGTGGCTGGGCGGGGTGGCCGCCTCGCTGGTCGTGGTGGCCGGTCTGGTGGCCTGGCGCCGTCGTACGCCCCGCACCGCCGGCTCGCCACGCGGGCCGGTCCCCGTGGTGCCGATCGCGGTGGGCGCGGTCGTCGTGGCCCTCATCGGCGGCTACGCGCTCGGCCGGGCCACCGCCGTGCAGCCGGCCTCGGCACCACCGCCCGCGGCCCCGCCCGTCGCCCCGGCCGCGGCCGGTCATCAGCACAACGGCGGCGCCACCACGGTCGAGGCGCTCGGCACGACCGTCAGCTCGGGCGGCTACACCCTGCAGCCCGTGCGGCGCTCCCAGCCCGTCGGCCGCACCGTCGACTACGCCTTCCGCATCGTCGGCGCCGACCGTCAACCGGCCACCCGCTTCGCCGTCGTGCACGACAAGCCGCTGCACCTGGTCGTCGCCGGCCGCGACCTCGGCGGCTTCCAGCACCTGCACCCCACGATGTCGCCCGACGGCCTGTGGTCGGTGCCGCTGACCCTGCCCCGCGCGGGCGCCTACCGCGTCTTCGCCGACTTCACCGTGGCCACCGCCGACGGCGCCCCGACTCCGCTCGTCCTCGGAGCCGACCATCTTGTGCCCGGCGCGGCACCCGGGGCCGCCCTGCCGTCGCCCGCCGCCCGGGCCGAGGCCGGCCCGTTCGACGTCACCATGGAGGGCACCCCGAAAACCGGCGCCACCGTCCCGCTCAGCTTCCGGGTCGCGCGGTCCGGTGCGCCCGGCCCGGCGACGCTCGAGCGCTACCTGGGCTCCTACGGTCACCTGGTCGTTCTGCGGGAGGGCGACCTCGGCTACGTCCACGTGCACCCCGATCCCGAGCTGGTCGACGGCGCGATCCGGTTCAACGTCTCGATGCCGGGCGCCGGCCGGTACCGCGCGTTCCTCGAGTTCCAGGTCGGCGGGCAGGTCGACCGGGCCGAGTTCACATTGGATCTGACCTGACGGCGGCGGCCAGCCGCGGATCGGCCGGCAGTGAGACGTGGTTGGCCGCGACGCGCTCGCTGGTCAGCCGGGGCACCAGAGCCGCCGCCCGGGCCAGCGCGCCGTCGCTGAGGAAGGCCGCGGCCCCGTCGTGCGCGCCGTGGCTTGCGGCCAGCAGGTGCACGGGCACGGTCATTTCCCGTACGGCCGCCAGCGTGGCCGGACCGGCCAGGGTGTCCACCGCGTCGGCGACCAGGCGCCGCCGGTCGAGCCGGGCCCGCCCGTTCCCGTCGAGCAGATAGCCGGCCCACTCCCGCACCGCCGGCCGCAGATCGGGCCGCCCGCGCACCGCTTTGCCCTCGACCGCCTCGACGAAGGCCTCCGGGCTGGGCCACCGCCGCCGCAGCAGCAGCCCCTGAGCCGTGAAGATCGCCCGCACCACCGGCCGCCGCAGCAGGGGCGACGGGTCGGGTGGCACACCCCCGTCGGCCAGCACCACCCGGCGCACCCGGTCACCGAGCCGGGCCGCGACCAGGGGCGCCAGGAACGCCCCCATCGAGTGCCCCACCACGGTCAGGTCGGTCAGTCCCAGCTCGCCGGCCAGGGCCACCACCGCCTCGGCATGCCCCGCCAGCCCCGCGCCGGCCCGCACCGCGAGCGAGCCGCCGCGCCCCGGAAGGTCCGGTGCCACCACCCGGATGCCGGGCAGCGCGGCGGCGAGCAGCGACCAGTTCTCCGACGTGCTGGTCAGCCCGTGCAGGGCGAGCACGACCGGCACCGCGCCCGGATGCCACTCGGCACAGGTCAGGCCGGCCACCGTCCGCCGGGCGGCGGGCTCACTCATCCGGGATTGATCCGGTCCGGACAGGGTCAATGGGTCCGGTCCACGGCGGCGGTGGCCAGGTCGATGAGGGCGGATCGGACGTAGGCGGGCAGCGGTGCCGACTCCAGCGCGGTCAGGCCGGCCTCAGCCCGTACCCGGATCATCTGCTCGATCTGATCCAGGGCTCCGGTCTCGACGATGATGGCGCGCAACTCCTCGGCCCCGGCGGCGTCCAGGTCGGGGTTGCCGAACAGGTCGGCCAGCCGCGCCGCCTGGACGCGCGAGGCGGCGCCGCGGGCCAGCGCCATCATCACCGTCGGTTTGCCCTCGCGCAGGTCGTCCAGGGTGGACTTGCCGGTCACCGTCGGGTCGCCGAAGACGCCCAGCACGTCGTCGCGCAGCTGAAAGGCGTCGCCCAGCGGGTCGCCGAAGTCGGTGAAGGCCGTGTACAACGCCCGCGGCGCGCCGGCCAGCCAGGCCCCGATCTGCAGCGGCCGGGTCACCGTGTAACGGGCCGCCTTCATCCGGATCACGGTCAGCGCGCTCGCCACCGAGCCGTCGCCCACCCCGGACACCAGGTCGAGATACTGCCCGGCGATCACCTCGGTGCGCATCAGGGCGAACGCCGCGTACCCCTGGTGGATCTGCCTCGGCGGCAGGCCGCACTCGTGGAACATCTGCTCGGCCCAGGCCGCGCACAGGTCGCCGCAGAGCAGGGCCGTGTTGCGCCCGAAGGCCAGCGAGTCACCGCGCCACGAGTGCCGGTGGTGCACCGTGGCGAAGAACCGGTGCATCGACGGCTGACCCCGGCGCCGGTCGCTGCCGTCGATGATGTCGTCGTGGATGAGCGCGAACGCGTGGAACAACTCCAGCGCCGCCGCCGCGTTGATGACTTCGTCGCAGTCCTCGCCCCCGCCGCCCCGCCAGCCCCAGTAGCAGAAGGTCGGCCGCAGCCGCTTGCCGCCGGCCAGCACGAACCGGCGCAGGCTGTCGAGCGCGCCTCGCGGGGCGCCGTCGGGCCAGGCCGGATCCTGCCGGTCGATGAACGACGCGAGCGCGGTGTCGAAGCGCTGCCGCAGCTCGGCCGCGGCCGGGGGCCGGGTCGCCTCGAGGGTCATGACAGTCCCGCCAGGCCGAGGAGCAGGCCCTTGACCTCGGTGGCCTCGACCCGTTCGCGGGCGGCGGAAGGCTCGGAGCACAGCAGCACCGGACCGTCCGCCGGGTCGTCCGGCAACCGGCCGTGCGAGCCGCGGATGGCCCGGGCCCCCGCGTCCAGCCCGACCGGATTCATCACGTAGCGCAGCCCCAGCTTCTTGCGGGCCACGGCCGTGACCGCCCGGCGTTTGGCCGCGCCCGGGCCGGCCGGGTCGAAGAGCAGCTCGGCCGGGTCGTACCCGGGTTTGCGATGGATCTCGACCGACCGCGCGAAGTCGGGTGCGCGCGCGTCGTCGAGCCAGTAGTAGTAGGTGAACCAGGCGTCCGGATCGGCCACCAGCACGAGCTCCCCGGCTCGGTCGTGGTTGAGGCCGTACTCGGTCTTGCCGGTCTCGTCGAGCACCTCGGCCACGCCCGGCAGCGCCGCGCACACCTTGGCCACCGCGGCCACGTCGCCCGGGTCGCGGACGTACACGTGCGCCACCTGGTGGTCGGCCACGGCGAAGGCGCGGGACACCCACGGGTCGAGATACTCCATGCCGTCCTGGGTGTAGACCTCGAGCAGACCCTCGGCCCGCAGCATCCGGTTGACGTCCACCGGCTTGCTGACGTCGGTGATCCCGTACTCGGAGAGCGCGACGACGGTCGTGTCGGGAAGGGAGAGCAACGGCGCCAGCACCTCGTCGAGCGCCGCGGCCGCCGCGGCCGCCTGAGGCGACGACGGCCCGAACCGCTGGAGGTCGTAGTCCAGGTGCGGGATGTAGACCAGCGTCAGGTCCGGCTTGCGCGACGACTGCAGGTGCAGCGCCGCGTTGACGATCCACTGCGACGACGGCATCCCGGCCGCCGGGCCCCAATAGGTGAACAGCGGGAACGGCGGCAGCTCGTCGTGCAGCTCCGGCGGGTAGGTGTAGCAGTCGGGATCCTTGCGGCCGTCGGCCCGATAGATGGGCCGCGGCGTGATGGTCCAGTCGACCCGCGCCCCCATCGCATACCACCAGCAGACGTTGGCCACGGTGTAGCCGGGGTTGGCCTTGCGGGCGGCGTCCCAGATCTTCTCGCCGCCGACCAGCGCGTTGTGCTGCCGCCAGAGGAAGACCTCGCCGAGCTCGCGGAAATACCAGCCGTTGCCGACGATCCCGTGCCCGGACGGCAGCTCGCCGGTCAGGAAGGTCGACTGCGCGGAACACGTCACGGCGGGCAGCACAGTCCCCAGCGGCGCCTGGAAGCCGCGGTCGGCCAGGGTCCGCAGGCGGGGCATGTGCTCGAGGAGCCGCGGGGTGAGCCCCACGACGTCGAGGACCAGGAGCCGGGTCATCGCGCGATCACCTCCGCCGCCAGCAGGTCGCGGGCGAAGGCGAGCTCGGCCGCGATGCCGTCCACCAGCCCGGCCGCGTCGGCCGGGCGCTGCGTCTCGGGCAGGACCCCCCAGGTGTACGTCTCGACGTCGTAGTGCTCGCAGTCGGTGCGGGTCAGCAGCTCGTGCACCGCCTGCCGCAGCACCGGAACGGTCGACGTCAGCGGTGGTTCGGGCAAGGCGTGCAGCGGGACGTGGTAATGGATGCGCCACGGCCCGGGCAGCGACTCGGCCAGTGCGGCGTCCAGGTCGTCGGTCGCCCCGCCCAGCGAGGAGCGCGTCTGATGCAGGAAACGCGGTTCCACGTACGCCTGAAGGACGTCGGACGCGGTGAGCGGGTCATCCGCCTGGAGCGCCGCCGACACCTGCACCTTGACCACCGGCACCCCGGCCCGGGCCAGCCGGTCGAGCGCCTCCGCCGGCTGCTCCCACGCGCAGGCCAGGTGGGCCAGGTCGAGGCAGACGCCCAGCCAGCGGGTGTCCACATCGGTCAGCAGCCAGGCCGCTTGTGTCGTGTTCTCGATGACGCAGCCGGGCTCGGGCTCGAAGCCGACCCGGATGGTGCGCCCGGTCTCGCCGGCGATCCGCTCCAGGCCCCGGGCGAGCTCGTCCAGATGCCCGCGGGCGGCCGACTCGTGCGCGGAGTCCCACGGTGTGCGCCAGGCCAGCGGCAGTGTCGAGATCGACCCGTACGTCGCGGTGGCCGGCATCAGATCGCTGAGCACCGTGGCCAGGTCGAGCGTGTAGTCCAGCCGGTCCCGCGACGTCCAGTCGGGGTAGTAGACCGCGTGTTTCACCACTGGCGCCTGGAATGCCTCGTAGGGGAAGCCGTTGAGGGTGACCACCTCGAGCCCGCGGGTGTCGAGCTCGTGCCGCAATCGCCTCCGCAGCGCCGGATCCTGGGCCAGGGCGGCTGCCACCGGCGCCGCCAGCCACAGCCCGAGCCCCAGCACCTCGGAGCCGAGCCGCCGCCGGATCGGCTCGGCGTACGTGTCGAGCTGGTCGATGATGCCGGCCAGGTCCTCGGCCGGGTGCACGTTGGTGCAGTAGCTCAGGTGCATCAGCTGCCTCCGCGCAGGATCGAGTTGCCGGCGAACGTGACGTCCGGGTCCGGGGCGTCCGAGAGGTCCAACCGGCCCGACTGGCTGTAGAACTCCACCGGGTTGCGCCACAGCACCCGGTCGACGTCGTCCTTGTCGAAGCCGCCGGCCAGCATGGCCTCGGCGGTCCGCAGGGTCAGCAACGGATCCGACTTGCCCCAGTCGGCCGCCGAGTTGACCAGCACCCGCTCGGGGCCGTATTCGCGCAGGATCGCCACCATGCGGCCGGGCGACATCTTGGTGTCGGGATAGATCGAGAAGCCGGTCCACACGCCGGCGTCCCGGGCCATACCGATGGTGACCTCGTTGAGGTGGTCGAGCAGCACCCGGCCCGGGTCGATGCCCGACTCCTTGACCACGTCGAGACTGCGCTGGGTGCCGCGGGCCTTGTCGCGGTGCGGGGTGTGCACCATCGCCGGCAGCTCGTGGTCGAGGGCCAGGGCCAGCTGGGCCGCGAAGACCTCGTCCTCGGCCGGCGTCATCGAGTCGTACCCGATCTCGCCGACCGCCACCACGCCGTCCTTGGCCAGATAGCGGGGCAGCAGATCGAGCACCGGCCGGCAGCGCGGATCGTTGGCCTCCTTGGGGTTCAGCGCGATCGTGGCGTGGTGCCGGATGCCGAACTGCGCGGCCCGGAACGGCTCCCAGCCGATCAGCGAGTCGAAGTAGTCGGTGAACGAGCCGGGGTTGGTGCGGGGCTGCCCGAGCCAGAACGCCGGCTCGACGACAGCTCGCACCCCGGCCTCGGCCATCTGCCGGTAGTCGTCGGTGGTGCGCGACGTCATGTGGATGTGCGGGTCGAAGATGCGCATCAGGCCTCCTGGGGAGAAAGCGAGTCGAGCAGGGCGAGCGCGTCGGGCGGCATGTCCCGGCCGGCGGCCTGGCGTTCGAGGGCGAAGGCGCGGAGCATCGCGCCCAGCTCGGGGTCGGCGCGCTCGGACAACCGGTGCACCAGATGCAGGGGCACACCCATGAAGACGCACTTGAGCACGGCCTGGCGCCACGCCTGCCGGCCGAGCCGGTCCGCGTACGGGCCCAGGGCCGCCGCCACCAGCCGGGTGTCGTTGGTGCGCAACGCGTCCTCGAGCAGCGGCACCCCCTCGTCGCCGATCGGCAGCAGCGGCAACGCCTTGAGCACGGCCAGCTTCTCGGCCGTGTCCCCGTAGCGGTAGATGTCCTGGATCTCCGACGGCGGCACCGCGGCCAGCATCAGCGCCCGCGCCGCCTCGTCGGCCGTCCAGCCCTCGGTGAGCGGCTCGCGCCCGTAACGCCGCCCCGCCGCGGGGAACAGCGCCGGGACGTCGGCCGGCTGGAAGTCCTCGGCCGGCAGGAAGGTTCGTAGCTCGTCCAGAGTGGTCACGATCGGTCTCCTGCCTCTTTGGCCGCGTTGCGCAGGAAGTCCAGCGATTGCGCGGCGATGGCCGGCGCCGCGTGCGGGTGCCGGGGCAGCTCGACCGAGACGAGACCGTCGTAGCAGGCGTCCAGCGCGGCCAGCACCGGCGGGAAGTCGATCTCGCCGGTGCCGAACTCGAGGTGCTCGTGCACGCCCCGCCGCATGTCGTCGATCTGCACGTTGACGAGATGGCCGGCCACCGCGGTCACGCAGTCGGCGACCGGCAGCGGTTCCAGGCACCGGCAGTGTCCGATGTCGAGGGTGATGCCGAAGTTGGCCGGCTCGCCCACGTCGTGATGGAGTCGCCGCCAGTCCGCGATGTCGTTGACCAGCATGCCCGGTTCCGGCTCGAAGCCCAGCGTGACCTCGTGCGCCGCGGCGAACTCGACGATCTGCCGGGTGCCGTCGACCAGCCGCCCCCACGACTGTGACGGCCCGATCCCGGCCCAGAACGAGACCGCCTCGGCCCCCAGGTCGGCGCCGACCCGCACGGCCCGGCGCAGATATTCCAGGCGCGGTGCCGGGTCGTCGTCCATCAGCGTGGGCCGGTGCTTGCGCCGGGGGTCGAGCAGATAGCGGGCACCGGTCTCGATGACCACGGCCAGACCGCGCCGCTGCAGCTCGGTGGCCACCTCGGCGGTGCGACGGGCCAGGTCGGCGCCGAACGGGTCCAGGTGCATGGTGTCGAGGGTGAGCGCGACGCCGTCGTAGCCCAGGTCGGCCAGGACGGCGAACACCTCGGTCAGCCGGTGGTTGGTGAAGCCGTTCGTCCCGTAACCGAATCTCATGTCGGCGACACCTTCCGGGCCAGGAGCCGGGCGAGCGGGGCGATCGCCGCGATGCCGATGCCGTACGCGGGGGAGCCGGCCCGGGCGGTCAGGGCCCCCTGAAGGGCGGGCAGCTCGGTGATGCCGGCGCCGACGGCGGCCCGGATCCGCAGGGCGGACGGGTCGGCCGCCGCCCGCAGCTGGGCCCGGCCGTATCCGGCCAGGTACCAGGCGGCCAGCGCCCCGGTGGCGGCGGATCCGGCGCGTCGTCCCGTCGCCGCGGTCGCGGCCAGACCGACCGTGCCGGCCAGCGTGGTCAACGGAAGAGCGGCAGTCGCCCCCGACACCTCGTGCCGCGACAGCGCGGTGACCGTATAGGTGTGGGCCGCCACGGTCAGCGCCGCGGGCACCGCTCGTCCGACCTCACCCCCGGTCGCGCCGAGCAGCACGTCGAGGCCCCGGCACGCCGCCATCATCGCCGGCCCGGCCGGGGTGTTCTTGGCCCACGTGTCATAGGCCCAGACCGCGGCGGCCAGTGGCACCGCCACCGCCAGCGCGCGCCGTCCCCCGCTCACCGCGGCCAGCCCCACCCCGGCCGCCGTCAACCCGGCCGCGGTCAGCAGAGCCTGCCCGGCCCGGACCCGTCCGGACGGAATGGGCCGCTCCGGCCTCTCCCGGGCGTCGAGCTCACGATCGGCCCAGTCGTTGGCCGCCATCCCACCCCAGTAGAGGCACACCGACGCCGCCACCAGCCCCGGCGTCGACCGCCGGAGCCCACCGCCCGCGGCCGCGCCGGCCACCGTGTCACCGGGCACCGACAACGCGGCCGGCGCCCGCACCAGCTCGGCCAGGTCACGCAGGCGCATGGAGACCCCGCACGAAGGCGACCAGCGCGGCCCACTGGTCGGGCAGCGCGTGCGGCACCTCGCCGATCGGATCCTTGAAGAAGAAGGCCAGCTCGAGCAGCGGTCCGCCGCGCCCGGCGGCGTGCGCGGCCGCGGTCAGCCGGGCCAGGTCGAGCACGAGCGGCGCGGCCAGGGCCGAGTCGCAGCCGTGCCAGGAGAACTCCATCCGCATCCGGGTGCCCAGGAAGCCGCTGAACGTGATGAGGTCCCACGCGGTCTTGAAGTCGCCGATGTCGTCGACGTACTCGATGTGGCTGCTGCCCTCGGGCTGGTAACCGAGCGTCTCGGCCAGCACCCGCTGCTTGCTGCCGGCCTTGGCGGCGTTCGCCGCCGGGTCGGCCAGGTTGGCGCCGTCACCGCCACCCAGCAGGTTCGTGCCCGACCAGGTGCGGACCCGGAGGTGCCGCATCGCGAACATGGGCGCCAGGACCGATTTGACGAGCGTCTCGCCGGTCTTGCCGTCGTGCCCGGCGTAGGGCAGGCCGTGGAGCGCGGCCAGCTCCCGCAGCGCGGGCAGGCGCGAGCCGGTCGACGGGGTGAAGTCCACGAAGGAGCAGTTGGCCGAGAAGGCGGCGTAGGCGTAGAGCGAGCTCGGCGGCAGGACGGGGGTGTGCGCCATGGCCTCCCGCAGGGCGGCCAGGCTCTCGTGCGCGGGATGGGGGGTGACGACCGGTTCGGTGGAGGAGACGTTGATGACCACGACGCGTTCGAGACCGCGCCGGCGGCGGAAGTCGTCGATGTCCTGGGCGATCAGCCGGGCCGCCTCGAGCTGGTTGCCGGCGGTGGGCACCGGCCGGAGCTCACGCTGCAGCTCGGCCAGCCGATCGGCGACGGCCGCGGCCGGCCGGCCCGGCAGCACCCCCGCGGCGACCAGGCTCTCGACCTTCTTGTCCAGGGTGAGGTCGCTGATGTCGTGGCCACCGAATTCCAGATCGGCCAGGCCGGGCAGCGCCGGGCCGGCCAGTTCGGGCAGTTCGGTGACGCAGCCGAGTGGTTCGGCGAGCCCGGCGCGCAACGCCAGGGCGCCCACCATGCTCGTCACCGCCACCGATCCGCGTGCTCCGATCAGCCATACGCCGGTCGTCGTCATCAGGTCCTCCTTGTTGCTGTGGTGCGGGCCGGGACCGTGTGGGCCCCGGCCCGCCGACTCTCAGTTGCCGTAGACCTCGAAGGTGAAGAGCGAATAGCCCCACTGCGTGGCCCGGGTGGTGCCGAGGACGCGCACGTAGCGGGCCTGCGAGTTCAACCCGGTCAGGTCATCCTCGCCGCCATTGCCCCCGGTGACCGACCGCGCGGTGGTCCAGGTGGTGCCGTTGGTGGACGTCTGGATCTGGTACGCCGACCCGTAGGCGGCCTCCCAGAGCAGCCGCACCCGGTTGACGTTGTAGGTGGCGCCCAGGTCGACCTGCACCCACTGCGGGTCGCCGAAGGCGCTCGACCAGCGGGTGGTCGCCGAGGCGTCGACCGCGTTGGCGGCCGGGTAGGAAGCGTTCTCCACACTGGACGCGGTGGCCGCCTTGCCGAGGGCCAGGTTGGTGACCGGCGGCTGACCGGTCAGCTCCTTGACCCGGATGTTGCGGAACGCGGCCTGGTCGCCGGCCCCGTGGTTCTGGATGCCGATGTAGCCGTCCAGGTTGCGGGCCGGGTCGGTGTTGGTGAAGTCGTTGACCAGCTTGCCGTTCAGGTAGACCCGGATCCGCTGACCCTCGACGAGCAGCTCGTAGGAGTTCCACTCGCCGGCCGGGTTGAGCGCGGCGTCGCGGGCGGCCACGTCGGCCGACTTGAACGTGTAGATCGCGCCGGTGGTGCGGTCGACCGCGTCGGTGGCGTCGATCTGGACCTCGTAGCCCTGGTTGACGGCCACCCACGGGTCGTTGTTGGGGTTGGGGAAGCCGACGAAGATGCCCGAGTTGCTGTCCCCGGTCAGCCGCCAGTCGGCCTTCAGCGAGTACGACGTGAACTGCTTGGCCGAATACCAGTAGAGGCCCATGCCGCCGGTCGAGCTGAGTGTGGCGTCGGTGTTCGTGAAGCTGCCCGGCCCGGCCTGCGTCCAGCCGGTGGTGCTGCCGTTGTAGAGCGCGGTGTATCCGGTCTCGGGCCGGCAGTCGGCCTTGGCCCGGTTGGCCGCGTAACGGATGCCGCCCAGCAGGTGGCTGCGGAAGTTCGCCTCGGCGTACGAGGCCTGGGTGTGACCGAAGCCGGTGTACCAGGACCGGCCGCTGTCGACCGTCTTGCACCACGAGATCGGGTGGTCGGCGCCCATGTTGCCGCCCGAGTACGTCGACTCGTCCAGCGTGGCCAGCACGGCCGCGCCGCTGCGGGGGTTGGTCCGGTAGTTGTAGAGCTCGTCGGTGCGGGTCCACGACTGGGGCAGGTGGGCGCTGCTCGGGTGGGCCCGGTTCTGGACCCGTGCGGTGACCTGCTGGATCGCCGGGTGCGAGTCGAAGTACGCGCCGACCAGCTGGCCGTAGAAGGGCCAGTCGTACTCGGTGTCGGCCGCCGCGTGCACCCCGGCGTATCCGCCGCCCCCACGCACGTACGACTCGAAAGCCGTCTGCTGGGGGGCGTTGAGCACGTCGCCGGTGGTGTTGAGGAAGACCACGGTCTCGTACTGGGCCAGGTTGGCCGTGGTGAACGCGTTCGCATCCTCGGTCGCGGTGACCGTGAAGTTGTTGGCCGCGCCGAGGTCGCGGATGGTCTGGATGCCGACCGGGATCGCGTCGTGCCGGAAGCCGGCCGTCTTGGAGAAGACCAGGACGTCGTACGGGGCGTCGGCCGCCGAAGCGGGGGACGCCGAGAACGTGCAGGCGGCCAGGGCGACGAGTGTCGCCGCGGCGGCCAGTACCTTGCGCATGAAGCCTCCTGTGACGGGGGTGGTGGGCGCCCGCTTGGGGGAACGGGCGCCCACTCCAGGGGGAAGGTCAGCTGCCGTACACCTCGAAGTTGAAGAGCGAGTAGCCCCAGGCCGTGGCCCGGGTGGTGCCGTTGATCCGCACGTACCGGGCCTGAGCACTCAGCCCGGTGTTGTCGTCCTCGGCACCGTTGCCGCCGGTGACCGACCGGGCGGTGGTCCAGGTCGTGCCGTTGGTGGACGTCTGGATCTGGTAGGCCGAGCCGTAGGCCGCCTCCCACTGCAGGCGGACCCGGTTGACCGTGCGGGTCGCGCCCAGGTCGACCTGGATCCACTGCGGATCCGCGAAGGCGCTCGACCAGCGGGTGGTCGCCGAGGCGTCGACCGCCGCGGACGCCGGGTAGGTGGCGCTCTCGGAACTCGAGGCGGTGGCCGGCTTGTTCAGCGAGAGCAGGCTCTGCGTCGCGCCGGTGGTGAACGCGAAGCTGTCCACGTCGTACAGCGCCCCGGTGCCCGTCCCGGCGAAGGTCAGGAAGAGCGACGTGGTGCCGGCCGGCGCCCCGCTGATCGCCCCGGTGACGGTGACGAACGTGTCCCACGACCCGGTCGGGGCCACGGTGGCCGAGCCGATGACCGTGCCGGTGGCCGATCCGGTCCGCAGCTGCAGCGTGCCGCCGGTGCCGGCCGAGGAGACCCGGGCGGTGAACGACGTCGCGTTGTTCAGCTTGTAGGGGTCGAACTGGATCCAGTCGCCGTTGTTGATGTCGCCGACCGTCTGCCCGCCCTCGGCCGTCGTCTTGGCCATCTTGGCCACGCCGGACGATGTCTTGTAGTGCTCGGCCTGCCGCTTGCGCGGAGCCAGGATGCTCTGGGCGTTGCCGACCAGCCCACCCTTGTCGGTGTAGGTGGCGTCGAAGATCGGGAAGATGTTCGCCGCGTCGTCGTGCTCGCCATCGGTCGGGATGGTGATCGTGCCCGAGCAGCCGGTCTGCGACGTGATCTGGTGACCGTGCTGGTCGTGGCCCAGCACATAGGCCATGGTCACCTTGGCGCAGTCGATCGTGCCGTCCTCGGGGTCGGTGACGGTCACGCTCCACGGGATGCTGTCGCCGAAGGACGTGAGCTGGCCCGCGGCCGGGGCGTTGATGGTGACCTTGGGCGCGGTGTTGCCGACCGTGACGGTCACGCTCGACGAGCCGGTCGCGCCCTGCGGGTCACGGACGGTCAAGGTCGCCGTGTACGAGCCGTTGGCGCTGTACGTCTTGGTCGGGTTGGCCGCCGTCGACGTGGTGCCGTCGCCGAACGCCCACGAGTAGGTCAGCGCTCCGCCCTCGGGATCGCTGCTGCCGGCCGAGGAGAACGTCACGGCCAGCGGGGCCGAGCCGGACGTGGGGGTCGCGGCCGCCTGAGCCGTCGGCGCCCGGTTGCCGCCGGCCACGTAGTCGTAGCGGTACAGCGCCGAGTTGGCGTCGCCGTTGAAGTAGCCGGTGCCGTAGTCGAGGACGTAGAGCGCGCCGTCCGGACCGAACGCCATGTCCATGACCTGCTTGCCGTTCCACGGGAACGTGTCGATCGCGCCCGGCGTGCCGTTGGCGTTGACCACGATCGGCTTGATCCAGCCCCGGCCGAGCTCGCCGGCGAAGAAGTTGCCGTCGAAGACCTGGGGGAACTTCGTGGTGGACGGGTTGCTCGCGCTGTAGCGGTAGACCGGGCCGCCCATCGGCGACTCGGAGCCGCCGCCGAACTCCGGCGGGGTGCCGGCGTCGCCCGCGTAGCGGATCCAGGCCGGCTGGGCCGGCGGCAGGGTGGTCAGGCCGGTGTTGCGGAACGAGTTGTTGGTCGGCCCCCCGGCGCAGTTGTACTTGGGGCCGGTCGCGCTGGTCGCGAAGTTCCACTCGTTGTAGGTCTCGGTGCTGGTGTTCGTGCCGGTGCAGTAGGGCCAGCCGAAGTTGCCGGGCGCGGTGACCCGGTTGAACTCGACCTGGCCGGACGGCCCGCGGGTGGCCGAGGTGGTGCCCGCGTCCGGTCCGTAGTCGCCGACCCAGACGACGCCGGTCGCCTTGTCCACACTGATCCGGAACGGGTTGCGGAAGCCCATGGCGTAGATCTCGGGCTTGGTGCCGGCCGTGCCCGGCGCGAACAGGTTGCCCGACGGGATCGAGTACGTCCCGTTGGCGTTCACCTTGATCCGCAGGAGCTTGCCGCGCAGGTCGTTGGTGTTGCCCGCGCTGCGCTGGGCGTCGTAGACGGGGTTGCGGTCGGTGCGCTCGTCGATCGGGGAGTAGCCGGCCGAGTCGAACGGGTTCGAGTCGTCGCCGGTCGAGATGTAGAGGTTGCCGGCCGCGTCGAAGTCCATGTCGCCGCCCACGTGGCAGCACTGCCCGCGGTCGGTCGGCACGTCCAGCACATTCACCTGGCTGCCCAGGTTGACCGAGAAGTCGGCGTTGAGGGTGAAGCGCGACAGCCGGTTGACGCCGGCCCAGGTGGCCCAGGTCGCCGCCGTACCGGTGGCCGGGGCGTCGCCCGCCGGGGTGCTCAGCGGCGGCGCGTAGAACAGGAAGATCTGCCGGTTGGTGGCGAAGCCGGGATCGACCGCCACGCCCTGCAGGCCCTCCTCGTCGTGCGTGTAGACGGGGATGTTGGCGACCACTGTGGTGTTGCCGGCCGCGTCGGTGCGCCGCAACGTGCCGTTACGCGCGGTGTGCAGCACCGATCGGTCGGGCAGCACGGCCAGGCTCATCGGCTCGCCGGTCTCGGCCACTCCCTTGGCCAGCGTGACCTGCTGAAAATCGGCCGGGTTGATCACCGCGGCGGCCGGCGTGGCCGGACCGGCGGCGACCGAGAGGACGGTCGAGGCGAGAAGAACAGCGGTGCTCATCGCTACTCTTCGATGGATTCGGGTCTGATCGTTCACGTGATCCCTTCCTGACTCGGATGCCAGGCAAGGCGCGTGCCGCCGCGCCGCAGCCGGGGATTGCTGTGGCTCAGGCGTGCTTCAGCACGGCGGTGGGGGAACCGACACGTGCACGAAACAATCCTGTAGTGGGGCTCACGTTATGAACTAAGTAACTGTCCTGTCCAGACTTTTCGATCGACCGGCATAACTTTTGCATCATCAGTCGAAAGCCGCGCCGGCCTCTTCCGACCGGGGCAGCCGGACGACGAACGTCGTGCCCACGTGTTGCACGCTGGCCACCTCGATGCGTCCGCCGTGGTCGGTGACGATGCGATGGGCGATGGTCAGGCCCAGGCCCGAGCCGCCGGTGGCGCGCTGGCGGGCCGGGTCGGCCCGCCAGAACCGGTCGAACACGTGCGGCACGTCGGCGGCGGCGATGCCCACCCCGGTGTCGCGCACGGTCAGCACTGCCGTCACCTTCTCGGCGTTCACCCGCACCAGCACCTGAGTGCCGGGATCGGAGTAGCGGATGGCGTTGGTCAGCAGGTTGCCCAGGACCTGACGCATCCGGTCCTGGTCGGCGAGGACCCAGACCGGCTCGGGGGCGTCCACGGTCAGCGTGACCTCGGCCGCGGCGGCCACCGCCAGCTGGGCCGTCACGCCGGCCGCGGCCAGCTCGGCCAGATCGGTCGGCGTCCTGGTGTAACCCAGGTCGCCCGCCTCGGCCAGGGCCAGCACCTGCAGGTCGTCGAGGATGCGGCGCTGCAGCAGGGTCTCCTCGTGCAGCGAGGCGAACAGCTCCCGGCTCGGCTCGATCACCCCGTCGGACAGGCCCTCCAGATAACCGCGGAGGTTCGACAACGGCGTACGCATCTCGTGCGCGACGTCGGCGATGAGCCGGCGCTGCCGCTCCTCGCTGTCCTGCACCGCCCGGGCCATGGCGTTGAACGACCGGGACAGCTGGGCCAGCTCGCCGTGCCCCTCGTCGCGCACCCGCACGTCGTGCTGGCCCGCGGCGAGCAGGATCGACGCCCCGGTGAGCCGGCGCACCGGGCGGCTGAACTGCCGGGCGATCACGTAGGTGCCGAGGAACGCGACCAGCAGCAGGCCCGCCGCCCCGATCAGCGCCGGGCGGCCGAAGTCGGCGATCTCGACCTCGTTGCGACCGCCCAGATAGACCTGCAGGGGAACCGCCGAGCTGGTCACCACCGTGTCGTGGAACGCCGCCTGGAGGCAGGCCGCGCCCTTCGAGCCGCCCAGCTCGCGGCCGTTCCTCGTCAGGTTGTCGCAGTAGGTGAGGTACTCCCAGTAGGCGTCGTGCCAATACGTGTCGCCGAGCACCTTGGTGGTGGCCTTGTGCAGGCAGGCCGGTGACCGTTCGAGCTGCTCCCGGGTCACGTACGGCGCCCGGTCGCGGCCCAGCGAGGCCTCGTCCCCGAGGGTCTCGTTGAGGCAGCGCACCAGCACGAGACCGGTGCGGTACTGCGCGGCCTGCCGGAGCGCCAGCGCCCCCGGGCTGCCGAAGACCGGGTCGGTCGGGGTGGGGCCGAAGAGGTCCCGGGGGATCGGGCCCGGCTTGGCATAGAGGACCGAGGGCCGGGCGGTCGGCAAGGTCGTCGTGACGACCTGCATCGTCGGGAGCGAGTCGATGTCGTACGCGATGGCCTGCACCGGACCGGAGGCGCGCCCGGCCTCGATGTCCGAGTCGACCAGCACCTCGCCGGCCGTCGTCTGCACCCGGATGTGCAGGCCGGTGCGCTCGGCCAGATCGCCGACCAGCCGGTCGACCCCGGGCCAGCGGCCGTGCCGCAACCCGTAGCGCTGGATCTCGGCCACGATCTCGGCCCGGTGCCGGCTCTGCGCCTCCAGCGCCTCGGCCACCTCGCGGGAGGTGAGGTTGAGGGTGAGCCAGGCCGTCGCGCCGATCGCACTCACCGCCACCAGCAGCACCAGCACAAAGATGCGCAGCCGGAAGCTCAATGCTCGGCCATCCGGTAGCCCCGGCCGTAGACGGTCTGCACATAGCGCGGCTCGGCCGGGTTCGTCTCGATCTTGCGGCGCAGATTCACCACGTGCGCGTCGACCGTGCGGGCCGAGACGTCGTGCTCGAAGCCGAACGTCTTGTCGATGATCTGCCCGCGGGTGAAGACCCGGCCCGGCTCGCGGGCGAGCAGCTCCAGGATGCCGAACTCCTTGGCGGTGAGCGTCACGGCCGCGCCCCGCACCCGTACCTCGAACCGGCCCGCGTCGATCTCGAGCTCGCCCACCCGCACGATCGACGACGGCCCGTCGGCCGCACCGGCCCGCCGCAGCAGAGCCCGCACCCGGGCGGTCAGCTCGCGGGGGCTCACCGGCTTGCCCATGTAGTCGTCGGCGCCGATGTCCAGCCCGAGCAGCATGTCGTTCTCCGACGAGCGCGCGGTGACCAGCAGGATCGCCACGTCCGACTCGGCCCGCAGGATCCGGCACACGTCCAGGCCGTCGACCAGAGGCATCATCACGTCCAGCACGACCAGGTCGGGCTTGCGCGCCCGGGCCACGTCGAGCGCCGCCCGGCCGTCACCCACGGTCATCACCTGGTGTCCCTCGCGCTCGAGGTAGAGCCGGATGAGCTGGGCGTGCTTGGGGTCGTCGTCGGCCACGAGGATACGTGCGGTCACGCCGCGATTGTGACCGGGCCGCGCCACCCCGGCCAAGGAATGTGAGATTCCGATGAGATTCCCGCGCTATTGCGATATCCCCACAAGTTCTTCACAGCCGCCCACCTACGTTTCCCGGCATCGAACAGGGGAGGGTCACCATGTGTGGGCTGAACGTCTTCGTCAGCAGCCGCCCGGCCGCCGGCGCGCCGGACCCGGCCTCGGCCGAGGCCTTCGCGGCCGCGCTCGAGACGATGCACCATCGGGGTCCCGACGACACCCGGGTCGAGTTCGCCGACGGGGTCGCGTTCGGTTTCAAGCGGCTGGCGATCATCGACCGGGCCGAGGCGGCCCAGCCCGTGCACTACCGGGACCGGTGGACCGTCGTGTTCAACGGCGAGATCTACAACTACCGGGAGCTGCGGGCCGAGCTGATCAGCGAACACGGCGCCACGTTCGCCACCGAGGGCGACAGCGAGGTGCTGGCCGCGGCGTTCCACTTCTGGGGCCCGGCCGCGCTGCCCCGGCTGCGCGGCATGTTCGCCTTCGTCGCCTACGACACGTGGACCGGCACCCTGCACGCGGCCCGCGATCAGTTCGGCATCAAACCGCTCTACCTGCTCGAGACGGTCGACGGGCTCTTCCTGGCCAGCGAGCGCAAGGCCCTGCTGGCCTTCGCCGGTGGCTCCGGGCCGTCGATCGACACCGACGCGCTGGCCCACTACTTCACGTTCCAGTACGTGCCCGACCCGCTGACCCTGCACCGGCAGATCCGGCGGCTCCCGCCCGGGCACCGGCTGACCTGGACGGCCGGCGGTGGCGTACGCACCGAGCGTTACTTCCGCCCCAAGCTGCGCCCCCTCAGCACCACCCCGGAGAACGCGCAGCAGGCCATCCGCGACGCCCTGCGCGACAGCGTGCACCAGCACCTGCACGCCGAGGTGCCGGTGGGTGCCTTCCTGTCCAGCGGCGTCGACTCGTCGGCCATCGTCGCGCTGGCCCGCGAGAAGAAGCCCGACCTGCACGTGTTCACGGCCGGGTTCGCGGCCGACGGCTACTCCGAGATCGAGATCGCCGAGGACACCGCCCGGCAGCTGGGTGTGCGGATCACCCCGACCGTGGTCACCGAGGACGACGTCATCCGCGAGCTGCCCCGCATCGTGCACCTGCTCGACGACCCGGTGGCCGACCCGTCGCTGGTCCCGCTCTACTTCCTGGCCCAGACGGCGTCGCGCTACGTCACCGTGACGCTTTCCGGTGAGGGCTCCGACGAGCTGTTCGGCGGTTACACCATCTATCGCGAGCCGATGTCGCTGCACCGCATCGAGCGGCTGCCCGACAGCATGAAACGCGGGCTGCGCGGGCTGGCCCACGCCATCCCCGAGGGCGTCCGCGGGCGCAGCTTCCTCGAGCGGGGCACCACCCCGATCGAGGAGCGCTACTACGGCAACGCGCGCATCTTCTCACCCGAGGAGAAGGCCCACCTGCTGCGCTTCACCGCCGACCCGCACACGGCGATCACCGCCCACCTGTACGCCGAGACCGCCGACGTCGACGACTCGACCTCCATGCAGCACGTCGACCTGCACACCTGGCTGCCCGGCGACATCCTGGCCAAAGCCGACCGCATGTCGATGGCGCACTCGCTGGAACTGCGGGTGCCGTTCCTCGACCAGGCCGTCTACGCCGCCGCGGCGGGCCTGCCGACCGAACTGAAACTGCCCGCGCACAGCAGCACGACGAAGCACGCCCTGCGCGAGGCGATGCGCGGCATCGTCCCCGAGTCGGTGCGCGAGCGCCGCAAGCTCGGCTTCCCGACCCCGACCCGGCTGTGGCTCAAGGGCAGCATCGGCGACTGGGTGGGCGGCCTCATCTCCGGCTCCGGCCCCCGCCACCTGATCGACGTGGACTACGCGCTGCGCCTGCTCACCGAGCACCGGGCGGGCCACGCCGACAACTCCCGCAAGGTGTGGACGGTCGCCATGTTCTGCCTGTGGTGGGCCATCTTCGTCGACCGCACGATCCGCCCGGTGCCGCTCACCATGCCGCTGCCCCCGGCCCAGGCCGCGCCGCGCCCCCTCCACGGCCAGTCCCTCCACGGCCAGTCCCTCGGCGGCCAGTCCGCCCTCGGGGAAAGCGACCGAATCACGACAGTCCTGACTGGTCAGTAACCGTCGCGGATACCATCGGTCGCGCCGTCGACCGAAGGAGTGCCTCGAGCCATGGCGATCGCTGCTGACTCACCGCTGGCCCGTCCCGAACAGATCCAGGGCAACATCCTGCGCCCGTTCGGCGGCAAGTACCAGGCCTTCCTGGTCCTGTCGTTCGGCAACGACCAGGCTGGTGCGCGCCGCTGGCTGGCCGGGATCGCCGGGCGCGTCACCGGAACCGCCGGCGTCCCGCCCCGGGCGGCTCCCGGCAAGCCCCGGTTCGCGCCCGGCCAGACCCTGCTCAATGTGGGCCTCACCGCGTCCGGACTGGTTGTGCTGCACCCCGAGACCGCGGGTCGCCTGGCCGCCTACGAGGCGTTCTGGAGCGGTCCACTGGGCTCCCGGCTCGACGACGCGGGCCGGCTCACCACCACGCCGGCGATGCTCGGCGACACCGGCCGCAGCGATCCCGGAAATTGGGTGATCGGCGGCGTCGGGCCGGCCGTCGACGCGGTGCTGACGATCGCCACCGGCAAGGACCGCGACGCCTTCGACCAGGCGGTCGAACGGGAACAGGCCGCCGCGGCCGCCGCGGGTCTCAAGGTGCTCCATACCCAGCACTGCGAGGTGCACCGGCGCGATAGACAACGGGTCGAGCACTTCGGCTACGCCGACGGCATCTCCCAGCCGTCCGTCCGCGGCTTCGCCGACGACGAGCCGTCCCCGGCCGGCTCACCGGCCATCGCCGCGGGCGAGTTCATCGTCGGTTGCGAGGCCGAACGACGTCCCCCGTCGTGGAAGCAGCGGCCCGTCCCGCCGCGGTGGATGCGCGGCGGCTCGTTCCAGGTGCTGCGCCGCCTCGAACAGGACGCCGAAGGCTGGTGGAAGCAGATGGAGAAGCTCCGCGGTAAGGGGGAGTCGGCCGAGGACGTGGCCGCCCGGGTGATGGGCCGCCGTCTCGATGGAACGCCGCTGGCCAAACCGGACGCCACCCGCGAGAACAGGAACGACTTCACCTTCGACAGCGACCCCGACGGCGACCAGACCCCGCGCTATGCCCACATCCGCAAGGTGAACCCGCGCGACAACATGGTCTTCCGCGACCGCATCCACAAGATGCTGCGCCGTGGCATCCCGTTCGGCGAGCTCTTCGACCGCAAGAAGCCGGATGGCCAGAAGCGCGGCATCGTCTTCAACTCGTACCTGACGAGCATCGAGGACCAGTTCGAATACGTCCAGCGCAAGTGGGCCAACAACGCCCGCTTTCCCTCGACCACGCTGGCCCAGTACGGCCGGATCCCCGCCGAGCCACCCCGCGTGGACGGCCTCGACCCGGTCCTGAGCGACAACAAGGCGGGCGCGGCCGCCCGGCTGGGCGACGACGCCCACAAGGTCCCCGACCCCGCGTACGGCGGTTTCGTCACCACCACCGGCGCCGTGTACGCCTTCGCCCCGTCCCTGCCCGCCCTTTGGCAACTGGCCGGTGATGAGAGGCTGGACGGCTAGGAAGGGGCCAGCCGGGGCATCCGAGCGATGCGCTCCAGCAGGGTCTCGAGGTCGGGACCGGAATCCGCGACGATCCATTTCGGCAGGGCCGGCAGGGGTGGCCCCGGAGGCAGCCGCACGCCGGTGAGCCGGCGGTAGGCGTCGCGATATTCCAGGCTGGGCGCCCTCTCGTACAGCCTGCGGTAGATGTCGGCAGCCTTATTCCGGGCCTCGTCGTCCTGCGGGTTCGCCCGCCAGGCGGCATCAAGCAGCGCCGCGACCTGGTGAGGTTCGGTCCAGCGGTCGGCCGCCTTACGCAGCGCGCCGGCCGCGAAGGTGGCGTCGATCTCACCGCGGTCCACCCGCAGTCGCACGGCCAGGATGTACGGGTTGACCTGGGCGTCGCGCTCGTCGTGCCGTTCGGCCACCCGGAGCGCCTCGGCGTTCAAGCGCTCCGCAGTCGACAGGCGACCCGCGTCCAAGTGCAGGCGAGCCAACCGGTGCAGCGAATCGCCGAGATAGTGCGGCGCGTCCAGCTCACGGGCCAACGGAATGGAAAGTTCCAGCAGACGTTGCGCTTCATCGATGCGGCCCTCGGCCGTGGCGATTGCCCCGAGGCCGTTCACCTGGTCGATCACGGGAATCCAGTCGCGCAGCTCAACAGTGATTCGCAGTGAATACATCGCGCACGCGCGGGCTCGGACGAAGTCGCCTTCCTCCCGGTAGATCTCACCCATGTTGCCGACGGTGATTCCGGCGGTGGGACGGTCGCCGATGTCGCGCGCCACATCCAGGGCTCGCCGGTAACAGCCGACAGCCTGGCTGTGGTCGGCGTTTCTCCAGAACGCCCAGCCGAGGTTGTTGGCACCGTGCAGCATCCAGTGCCGGTCGCCGGCTTGTTCGGCAGTCGAGAATGCCCGGCTCAAGTGGCTGAGTGCCTCTTCGGCCCGGGCGGAATTGAGAAGGCACAGCCCCAGATGGTTGAGTGCGGCGCACATCGCGGGCAAGTCACCGGCTGCAGTGGCCATCGCGAGATGTCGGCGGGCCATGGCTATTGCCTCGCCGTATTCGCCCTGACGGTAGAGCACGAACGTCATTCGATCCATGGTGCGCGACAAGCCCTCAGCGTCGCCAAGGAGCTCGAAGCCGTCGAGTGCTCGCTCCAGCCAGTTCAAGGACTCGGCGTGCGAGCTGGTGTACATGAGTAGGTCACCCAACTGCCGTTGCCCGGCGGCGACGATATCGCGGCGTGCGGTGAGTTCAGCGGCTCCTATCGCCAACCGATAGTGGCGTTCGGCTTCGGACCACTGGCCGGTGAGCTGCTGGACGGTGCCGATCTCGATATGCAGCGCGGCTTGTTCGGCGTCGGGCAGGAGAGGGAGCAGCCGCTCGTAGAAGTGAGTCGCCGCCTCGTTGGCGAAGATCGCCTTGGCCCTATCACCCGCAGCTCGGAACCAGATCCGCTGCTTGTCGAGCCGGTCGGTACGAGCGTAATGGTGAGCCAGCAGGTCCACGTATTGAATGAGGTGGTCGGCGAACATCGTCTCGATAAAGTGCCCGGCTCTCTCGTGCAGAATTGCGCGGGTGTCGTAGGTGATGCTCCGGTACGCCGTCTCCTGCGTGATCTGGTGCTTGAATTCGTACTCCGGCTCGCCTCCCGAGGCCACCCGAGGAGTGAGTTCCAGTGTGTGCAGCCGGCTGAGGTGGGCGGCGACCTGGGCCGGCGAGCCGGCGGCCGGATAGACCGAGGCGATCCATGGCGGTTGGAATCGGCGGCCGATCACGCTGGCCACTTTGATAGCAGCTTTCTCGTCCTCGGTCAGCTGATCGATGCGGGCCATTACCAAGCGTTGCAAGCTGTCCGGAAGCTGCAGTGCGGCCAGCCCTGCCGGGTCGGCCGGATCGACGTCGGTGCCGTGCAGATATGCGACGAGCTCTTCGATATAGAAGGCGTTACCGCCCGCCTGCTCATCGATCTGAGCGACCAATTTGCCGGCCACTGCTGTGTCGCGGCCGTACCGCTCGCTCAGCCGCAGCGTAGCCAATTGCCGGGCGTCCGAACTCGTCATTTGGGCGAGGCGCACGACGGTCACGTGATTGGTCTCGATCAGCACGGTCGGCAGTGGTTCCCGTGAGGTCGCCAGGAGCAGCACCGGAAGGTGCGCGAGGCGGCCGGCAAGCAGGTTGAGCAGGCTAAGCGAGGCGGGGTCGATCCAGTGGCAGTCTTCGAACATCAACACGATCGGTCCGCGGGCGGCGCGCTCGTGAAGGCAGGCCAGCAAGGTGGAGCGCAGCAGCACATCGCGTCCGGCTTGGTCGAGCTGGACGGTCAGGTCGTTGTCGGGCATGGGCAGGTCGATGACGGCGGCAACCAGCGGCGCATGTTGGCCGGTGCCGTCGTAGCGGGCGATCCGTCGGGTGAGCGCCGTCCGCTGCTCATCAAGTGTCAGCGTCGGATCGATCTCCAACAGGTCCCGCCAGATCGAGCGCCACACCAGATAGCTGGAGCTGATGCCGTGCGAGCGGCAACTGCCGCCGTAGCCGGTAAAGCCCAGCTTCTCGGTCAGGCGGCAGGTCTCGGCGACCAAGCGGGATTTGCCGATGCCGGCTTCACCGTGAATCCAGACGATGTGCCCTTGGCCTGCGAGCGATTCGTGCACGAGCTTGCGCAGTCGCGTCATCTCGGCCGCGCGCCCGACCAGCGCCCCTGAGGCGGGAGCGGGCAGCGGGCTTGTCGGCGTGGACTCGTGCAGGGCCTGGACCGCCCAGGCGGGAATCAGCGCCGACTTACCCTTCGCGGTGATCTTGACTTCACTGGCCACGACCAGGTCTCGTACGCGCTCGAACGTGGGTCGGTCGATCAAAAGGTGGCCGGAGGGGGCCGCCTGCATGAGTCGTGCGGCGAGGATGACCGCGTCGCCGACCACCGCGTACTCACGGCGCACATCGGAACCCACCTCGCCGCAGAAGACCGGTCCGGTCGTGACGCCGCCACCCTGGGCGCCGCCCGGCAGTGCCAGCAGCTCGAGGCAGCAGCGCAGCGCCCGTTCCTCGTCATTCTCGTAGCTGACCGGCGTGCCGAAGACGGCTACCAGCACGGTGCCCTTGTCGTCGGCCATCAGGTGCCGCAAGTGACCGCCGTAATGGTCGATCACCCTGACCCCGTCGGCCAGGTAGCGCTGCAGCGCCTCGACCGTGGTCGAGTCGTCGATCGACAGGTCAGGCAGCCGGACGAAGGCGGTGGTGACCTTGCGGTGCTCATTGACCAGTTCGTGCCGTCCGAAGCGGAGCCTGGTGCGGATCGCTGGGTGTAGGAAGGGCTCGATCAGCCGCTCCAACTGGGCTGTGGGCGGTGCGGCTGGGGCAAACGGAGGATCCGGTGTCAGGAGCGGACCAGCGACCTGCCGGAGGGCGGGGTCGATCACGATCTCGCCCCGATCGGCTCGATGCAGTGCGTCGATCGCTCCTTCGAGTGCCGGGCCCGCGATGAGGTGTTGCAAACGGGTATCGGGATCACCGAGCAGCATGAGCAGTACCGGCCCCGCGGCCATACCGACCCTGATGGTGAGGGAGCGGGAGCCGTCGGACGTGGGGACCGGAACCACCTCAGCGGTAGCTTCCCTGATCAACTCGGCGCAGTGAATGGCCCTCCGGGCTACCGCTGCCGCTGTCTCCGCTGAGTAGTCGAACATGCCGACCAGGGCGTCGCCCGCGAAGTCGACCACACTTCCACCGGACGCGGCGATTGCGTCGGCGGTGACCTCGAACCATCGGTTGATGATGCGCGTCAATTGCTCGGTGCCGTAGCTGCCTGAGTCCGCGAAGCTTTCGGTCAGCGCGGTGAAGCCCACCACGTCGGCATAGAGCACCACCGCCTCAGCCCTCTGAGTCACTGGCGGGTTGCTGACACTCTCGATCGTCAGCAGCAGCCGCAAAGTATGTTCAGGCAGGTAGGAACGCCAGGTCGCGGCCAGCTCAGACACGATCCTCGACGATGGGGTCCCCGGCGGCTCCTGCGTCACGGGTTGTGCGGCCACCCTTCTGATCCTACTGTCGAGGATCAATCATCACTCTCGGCGCGTCTGTCGCCAATGGGGAGAAGTCATGGCTGTGGGCACCAGCGACGCCACCTTCCAACTGATCGGCGCGTGTGTCCATTCACTTCGGTTCGCCTTCGGGGCTCCCATCGGATACCCCTACGCGACTCCGCTGCCGAGTGAGGACAACGACCGGCCGCCGGCCCTGTTCCGCCGGATCCAGGTGGTCTCACCGCCGCCCACCCGCGGCGGGGCCAAATGGCAGACGGGCATGAAGCTGGCTGAGCAGCCGTTCGACCCGGAGACCGGGGCCGGCAAGCTCGCCGACGTCACTTGCGAAGAGGGTGTTCCTTCGCTCGACGTGCCGGAAGCCGGCTCGATCGTTCTTGACGAGTGGTTCCGGATCGAGCAGCGGCAGGCCGAGGTCGACTTCCCAGGGAAGGACCACGGCCGATACGCGCTCTCGATCAAGTACTGGAACCCCATCCCCGACGGGGAGACGTCCACGAAGAAGCCGGTCGCCTACTACAACGACAAGGTGACGCTCGAGTGGCACCGCGACGTCACGGTGGGTGACTGGATTGCGGTCAGTTTCGATGCCTTCTACCCGCCGGAGCGGGACAGTGCTGACCTACTGATGCAGATCGCCGAGTGTGACTGCCGCTGAGGCTTCGCCTCCTGCCGAGGGAAATGGTGTTCACCGGCCGGTGAGGCGCTCCACCTCGGCCAGGCGTTCGCGCAGGGCGGGGGAGTTGGGGGCCCGGACGCCCATCCGCGCCAGCAGGTCTCGTACGGTCTGCAGGTCGTGGGCGGCCTGGGCGGTGTCGCCGAGGTGGGCGTACACCTGGGCTCTTTGCGACAGCGCGGTCAGCAGGGGATAGGACGGGTGGTCGAGACGCTCGGCCACCGCGACCGACTCGGTGACCCGGCCCAGGGCGCTCTCCCAGCGCTGGGCGCCGATCTCGATGACCGTCAGGAACGAACGGGCCACCGCCTCGATGAACAGCGCGATGTGCTCGGGCGGTGCCGTGGCCGGGTCGGTCACCGCCGCGATGGCGCCGTCGAACAGGGTGATCGCGTCGTCGGCCGGGCCGATCGCCTGGACGGCCAGGGCCTGCAGCAGGAGGCTGTTGGGCAGGCCCTCGCGGTCGCCGGCGGCCCGGAAGTGGGCGACGGCGGCTTGTGCGTGGCCGAGCACCTCGGTCCACAGCTCCTGGCGGCTCAGCGCCCACCCCACGTAGTAGAGCGTCCAGCCGATCTGGCGTTCGTCGCCCGAGCGCTCCGCGCAGCCGAGGGCGAGCCGGGCGTGCTCCAGCGCCTTCTCCGGTTGGTTGAGGCAGACGATGTGCACCCAGGCCAGGTAGCCGAGGTGTGCGGCCCGCAGCCGGTCGTCGCCGAGTCGTTCGGCGGCCCGGCTCGACAGCGTGAAGACGTTCACCCAGTGCGGCCAGGTGGGCCAGCCGTCCGAGAACCAGTGCAGCGACTCGGCCACGTCGATGACCCGCTGGTCGTCGCCGTCGCGGGCGGCCTGGCGCAGCGCGGGCAGCCAGTTCTCGGCCTCGCGGCGCAACCAGTCGCCGGCCTGGGCCTCCGACTGCGGGCCGGCCAGGAGGGCCGGGGCGGCCGGCGGGGCCGGGGACTCCGGCTCGAAGAAGCGGCCGGCCCGCACGACGGTGTCCAGCAGCCAGGTGTCGCGGCGGCGGATCGCGGCCGTCCGGGCGGCCGCGTCCTCCTCCCGGTCGAGCTCCCGCCCGGCATAGAGACGCAGCAGGTCGTGGAACTCGAGCCGGCCGTCCGGTCGCTGCTCCAGCAGGGACACCTCGACCAGCTCGTCCAGGGCCTGCTCGGTCGCCGGCACCGTCTCCTCGGCCAGCACGCTCGCCAGCTCCACGCCGGTCGACGGGCCCGGCACCAGGGCCAGCCGGCGGAAAACGCGCTGGGCGACCGGGCTGAGCTGCTGATAGGACAGGGTGAAGGCGGCCTTGATCTCGAGGTCGCCGGCGGTCAGGGCGTCGAGCCGCTGCTCCTCGGCGGCCAGCCGGGTGACCAGGTCGTCGAGTGTCCATCCGGGGCGGCTGAGCAGTCTGTTGCCGGCGATGCGGAGCGCCAGCGGCACGTTGACGCAGAGCTCGGCCAGGCGGCGCAGGCTCTCCGGGGCGGCCTGCTCGTCGAGGATGGCGGCCAGCAGGCGTACGGCGTCGTCCTCGGGTAACGCGTCGAGGCGCAGCCGGCGTACGCCTTCCAGGCCGCTCAGGGCCCGGCGGCTGGTCACCAGCACGACGGTGGGACCGCTCGGCGGCAGGACCGGGCGCACCTGGGTCTCGGTCATCGCGTTGTCGAGCACCACCACGAGACGCCGCCCGCGAATCAGCGTGTGCCACAGCGCGGCCGCCTCGTCGACCTCGCGGGGGACCGCGATCTGCTCGGCGCTGACCGCCCGGATCAGCCGGCCCAGCACGGTGGCCGGGGCCAGCGGCCGGGCGTCGAGCCCGCGCAGGTCGACGAAGAGGCGCGCGTCGGCCGGCCACGACCGGGCGGCCTGGACGGCGAGCGAGGTCTTGCCCACGCCGGGCGCCCCGCTGATCACCACCACCGGGGCCGGTGCGTGCTCGTGGGCGCCGGTCGTCCACGCCGAGACCTGGGCCAGCTCACCGGCCCGGCCGGTGAAGTCGGCGACCTCGCGGGGGAGCGGCAGACCACCGGCCGTGGTGGGCGCGGTGGGCCGGCGGCCGGCCCGGGCGGCGGCGAACAGTGCGGCGCGCTCGTCGGCGGTGACCTTCAGCCCGTCGGCGACCGCCTCGACCGTGCGCACTCGCGGACTGCGGCTGACTCCCCGCTCCATGTCGCTGATCGCCCGGTCGGTGACGCCGGACGCCTCGGCGAGCTGCTCGAGGGTGAGGTCGGCCGCAAGTCGCAGCCGCCGCAGGAGGACACCGAAGGGAACGTCCTCAGCCATGGCTCCACCCTTTCACGCGGGCCGGTCCGGCTCGCCGCATGTGGCCTGCGTAACAGCGGAATATCCGGCGTTCGTCCCGAACCAGGAGCCAACGGGCGGGCCAAGGTCCGTCGATCGCATCTTCCAGGCAAGACGACAGTAAAATGGCGGATGCACGGTCGCGCTCGGATCGGCAGGCTCTTAACCACGAACTGGGGGGAGCAGATCGATGTTGACCGAGCGGAAACCCGTCCTGATGGAACCTGCCGCCATGGCTTCGACCGGCATGGCTTCGACCGGCATGGCATCCGTGCAGAGCGACGCGGCCCTGCGCCGCAGCCGCCTGCTGTTGCACGCCAGCGAGGCGCTGGCCGCCACGTCCACCACCGCCGACGTCCTGGCAACTGTTCCGGTCCTGCTGCGCGACGCGCTGTCCGCGACGCACGTCGCCGTCGTGCTGGCCGGCGTCACCCCGAGCCCGCGGGCCGGCGCCGCCGCCACCGTCTCCGACGTGCTGACCGGAGTGGCGATCCGCGACCGCCACTCGCAGTACTACGGGTGCACGATGGACCTCACCGTCGTCCACCCGGGACTCGCCGAGGGCCTCGACGACCTCGGCTGGCAGGCCGTGGTCTGCGCGCCGCTGCCCGACCTGGCCGGCGCCGTGCTGATCGCGTGGGACGAACCGCAGACGTTCTACGTCTTCGATCGGGCGGTCATCGCCACGCTCGCCCTCTACATCGGCCAGGCACTCGACCGGGCGGTCAAGCACGACGCCCGGGCCGCGGTCACCGAGACCCTGCAGCAGGCGATGCTGTCCGAGCTGCCCGACGTCGACGACTACGATCTGGCGGCCTATTACCGGGCCGCGACCTCCCAGCGGGTCGGCGGCGACTGGTACGACGTGATCCCCGGCCCGAACGACCGGCTGGCCCTGGTCATCGGCGACGTGGTCGGCCACGACACGGCCGCCGCGGCCAAGATGGGCCAGCTGCGCAACATGCTGCGGGCCTACCTGGTCGACCGCCGCGAACCGCCGTCCGCGCTGCTGCGCCGCCTCGACGCGGCCAACCACGCGCTCGGCGAGGCCACCATGGCCACAGCGGTCGTCGCCTTCATCGACCGCGCACCCAGCGGCGGACACCGCCTGCGCTGGTCGAACGCCGGCCACCCGCCGCCGGTGGTCATCCAGCCCGACGGCCAGGTGCGCGCCCTGACCGGCAACGACATGCTGCTCGGCGCCCGCCGCGGCACGCCGCGCCACACCTACACGGCCCCGCTGCCACCCGGCTCGACGGTCCTGCTGCACACCGACGGCCTGGTCGAGAACCGGGGGCACCACATCGACGAGGGCTTCGCCCGCCTCTACCAGCGCCTGCGGATCCGCAACTTCGGCATGCCGCGCGACCTGCTGGCCCGCCTGGCCGGCGAGATGCCCGTCGACCGGGCCGACGACATCGCGATGCTGGCCGTCCGCATCCCCGGCCGGCTCTGAGGAGTCCGCGCCGTCAGCCGGGCAGTTCGCGGTCCGCCGCCGGTCCGGCGGTCAGCTTGGTGGTCAGGGAGCGGACCAGCGGCAGGGCGGCCACCTTGGTGCCCCACCGCAACGCCTGCACGCCGGCTCGGGACCGGGGCGCGGCGATCCGGGGGACGCCGGGCGGCAGGCGCTGGGCGTCGTCGACCAGCGGCCGCATCCACTCCTCGTAGCGGGCGAAGGCCTCGGCCGGCTCGTGCTGGGAGAGGAACGCCGCCAGGACGTACGCGCCGGTGAGCGCGAGCGACGTGCCGCCACCGCCGATCGGGGTGACGCACCAGGCCGCGTCGCCGAGCAGGACGACCCGGCCGCGATGCCACGTGGGCGCGTGGACCTGCCGGAGCCAGTCGACGTAGAGATCGTCGGCGGCCTCGAAGCCGTCCAGGATGCGCGGCACCTCCCAGCCCAGGTCGGCGAACCGCCGGCACAGCTCGCGCCGGATCTCGTACGGGCTCAGACCCTCGAGCACCGGGCTGTCCGACCGGAAGGTGAGCATGGCCCGCGTGCCCCCGACGTCGTCGGGCCGCAGCGAGATCTGCCGGGCGCCCGGCACGACCAGGCACTGCCACCAGTCATCGTCCTGCGGCTCGCGCTCGATCGTGCCGTACGTGATGTACATGCCGAGGGCGCGCTCCCGCACCTCGTCACCGAACACCAGACCCCGCGTGCGCGAGCCCGGTCCCTCGGCCACCACGACGAGGTCGAACCGCTCCCGCCCGCCGGCCAGGGTGACGTCGACCCCGTCGCCGTCCTGCTCCACCGCGGTGATCTCGTCGCCGAACCGCCAGGTGACCGTGTCCGGGCAGGCGTCGACGATCAGCCGCGACAGCGCGCCCCGCAGGATCTCGAGCTCGGCGGTGGGCCCGTCGGCCGCACCGGGCGGGCCGACCGGGAACTCGGAGACCACCGCGCCCGCCTCGTCGACGAACCGGGTGCCGACCTCGCCCGTGTTGCGCCCGCGGACGGCGTCCTCGAGACCCATCCGCCGCACGACTTCGCGTGCGGTCGCCCGTACGTCGATGTTCTGCCCGCCCTCGCGCAGAACCGGCGCCCGCTCCACCACGGTGACCCGGCACCCGGCCCGCGCCAGCCAGTACGCCGCCGCGGGCCCGGCGATGCTCGCGCCCGTGACCAGTACGCGTGTCTCCACGTGCCCTCCCAAATAGTTACACGGTCAAACTATCAAGCACTGATACGGTTTGACCATGGCAGTTTCCGGGTTCGACGCGCAGCGCGATCGCCTGCTGGAGGGCCTCCACGGTCACGCGCTCGCGTATTCGGAGCTGGGCCGCCAGTTCGGTGCGGCGCTGGGCCTGCACGTCACCGAGGCCAACGCGCTGATCGAGATCCTCGGCGCGCAGGACCGCGGCCTCGCGCTGACCCAGTCGGCGCTCGCCCAACGGGTCGGCCTCACCGCCGGCGCCACCTCATCGCTGATCAGCCGGCTCGAGGCGGCCGGCCACATCCGGCGTGTCCGCGACACCACCGACCGGCGCGTCGTCACCGTGCACGCCAACGCGAGCGTGGACGCCCGGCTGCACGAGTTCTTCGACCCCCTGGTCGAGCGCCTGAGCGCCGTGCTGAGCCGATACCCTCCCGATCTGCTGGCCGAATGCGACCGGCTCCTCACCGAGGTCGGCGCAACCATGAACGACTACTCCCGCGAACAACGCTAGGCCTCGTGCGGCTGGACCGGTGCCCTGTCCTGACGACCAGGCGAGCGCTGGGATGTCGTCGTCCGCCGCGCACCATGCCGTACGGGCGCCTGAAGCCCATCCTCACCGGTTGATCCGCGGGGAATGCCGCCCATTGGGGGGACAGCATTTCGGGTAGCTCTCACTACCATGCGTGCAATGGAGTACCAATTGTCCGGCATGGACATTGACGATCTTGACGGCTGGTTGGTCGCCGAGCCTGACCTTCGGCCGCTGGTCAAACGCGAGCGGCCGACGCCCCGCCCCGGCGAGTTGGGCGCTGTCGAGGTCCTCGTGGTGGCGGCTGGTTCAGGCGGGGCGCTGACGGTTCTGGCCGGTTCGCTGCGCGCGTGGCTGGCCCAGCCCCGCAACCGTACGGTCCGGCTGAAGGTCTCGTTGCGCGACGGCCCGGTCCGGCAGATCGAGCTGGACACGACCAACACGAGCGCCTCCGAGATCGAGAAGATCCTGCGGTCACTGGGAGACGAAACTCCGTGAGCCTGCCGGACGGGGAACGGTCGCAGGTCGTGCTGCTCGGTGCCTCGAAGTTCGCCGACGCCGACGCGCTGCCGCCGGTGCCGGAAGTCCTGCGCAACGTGGCCGACTTGGCCACCGCGTTCACTGATGGCGACTTCGGCATCGTTCCGGACGCGAACTGCACCGTCCTGGTCGACGACGACAGGCTGCCCAGCCTGGGCAAACGACTGCGCGCGGTCGCCTCCAAGGCGGAGGATCTGCTCCTCATCTACTACGCCGGGCACGGGCTGAAGGCCGGCCCGCGCCATGAGCTCTATCTCGCCATGTACGAGACCGACCCGGAGGATCCCGACTTCGGCTCGCTCAAGTACGAGACACTGCGCCGGATCGTCCTCGACAGTCCCGCCCGTACCAAGGTCGTCATCTTGGACTGCTGCTTTTCCGGTGCGGCGTTCGGCGGTGAGCTGGCCGGACCGGAGGAGTCGCTTCTGGGACAGCTCAAGGTCGAAGGATGCTGCCTGCTCACGTCGGCACAGGCCGACAACGTGGCGCTCGTTCTGCCGGGTGAGGCACACACCGCGTTCACCGGGCAACTGCTCACTGTGCTCCTCGAGGGCGTGTGTTCCGAGCTGGAGTTCTTCACTTTTGATGCCCTGTATCGCGCGGTCCGGGAGCGACTGACCGCGCGCGGGCTCCCGACGCCGTTGAGCCGCGGCTCCCGTACCGGAAACGATCTTGTCCTGGCGCGGAACCGCGGATTTTCGGCGGCCGTGGCGGAGGGCTGCCGTCGCCGTTTCCGGAAGGCCGAGGCGGAGGCGGCTGAGGGACGGTGGTCCAGCGCGCTCGAGACTCTCAGGGAGGTGCAGGCGGAACAGACCCGGCTCCTCGGGTCCGATCATGGGGACACTCTGCGCACCAGGCGGCTCGCGGCGCACGCGCTCGGGGCCATGGGCGATCCGCGGGAGGCGTCCTTTCTCCTCCACGAGATCTTGGAGGTCGAGATACGCCGGGTACCCGAGGCCGACGACGCCGAGGCGATGCGAACGCGGCAGTTCCTCGCGGTGAATTTGGGGGAGTCGGGCGCCCGGGCCGAGGCGGTCGCGATGCTGCGGGTGCTGCTGCCCGACCGGCGGCGAACGCTCGGCCCGGATCACGACGACGCTCTGCGCACGCAGCACATGCTGGCCCGCAACATAGCCTTGCTGGGAGCGCAGTCGGAGGCCAAGGCGCTGCTGAGAGAGATCGTCCAACGAGCCCCACAGGACTCGCCGACGCGCGACCGGGCGGCGGCCGACCTGTCGGACCTGACCGAGGCCGGCCGATGACCGGCGAGATGGTGGTCGTTCAGTGGGCGGATCTGACCGGTACCGGCTTCAGTCGGCAACCGGGGGACAACAAAGCGCCGGCCGAGTACTGGGCAGCGGCCGAGGCAATGCTCCAAGCGGACCTGACGCAACCGCCGGAATTCATTCGCGACACCGGCACACATCCCGTCTGGACCCTGCGCCACGTGCCGGTCGGCCGTCGCCGGAGGTGGTGCTTCGTCGTCCAGGGGCGGCGTGGTGACAACAAATTCGGAGTCGCCGGGGCATGCCGGTTCGCCTTCGCGGTCAACGACGTGGAGGCCTGCGATGCATGGAGACTAGGGATTGCTGCCACCGGTGTCCGGCCGGTCGAACCGGTGATGCCGGAGGCGGTCCTGGTCGACTGCGTCAAAGAGGTCCTGCTCGATGTCATCGCGGCGCGGGACCGGATCCTGGTCGGCGCCGAACCGGCCGAGACCGCTCAGGTGATCGCCCGCGTACTTCACGCGCTGCCCGAATCGGAGGCGCGCGCGATCTCCTGGTCCACCTGCGTGTTGTTCCCGCCGGGGCGGCGGCGGAGACGGGAGTTGTCCGGGGCCTGGCCGAAGGAGTTTCGCGCGGCGGATCCACGCCTGGCCCGCGCGGTCACGGAGTCCTTCGAGGAGCAGATCGTAAGCCCGCGAGGCGTCGCGCGCCTGCTCGAGCTGCAGAAGACGGACGAATTGGGAGAGTTCTTGGACCAGGTGGTCCACGAACAAATTGTTCCCGCCTGGCGGCGCGACAGCCGGGATCTGGGAGAGCTGATCTCCCGGACGGCCCGATCCTCGCGGCGGCTGGGAATCGACGACGTCGCTCGCCTGATCGTCTCCCCGGTGGCGGCGGAGGAACTGAACGCCGGCCATCCCGAGTTGATCTCGAGGTGGGTGGCCGAGCGGCCGGACGAGGCAGCAGGCGTGGTGCGCCGCGTGACCGACACCGCAGCGGCCCATCGCATCCTCGACGAACTGATCCAGGCCCAGTCACGCCTGCGGCACAATCTGATCGGCCTGCCGACGGCAGCGGTTCCTGGACCGGATCCATGGCATCGGAGATTGACCGAGCTGCTGAGTTCCGCATACAACCCGCACACCTTGCAGGGCTTTGTCGCCGACTGGCTGCAGGGGGTCTGGGCTGACCCGGACGACGCGGCCGCGGGGCGGGAGTTCCTGCAGGCCCTGGGACTCGACCGGCACCGATACCCCCGCCTTTACCGCGCCCGGCCGGACCGGATCGTGGCTGACCTGAACTTACAGCGGAAAGTCACCGACTCGGTCGCCATCGAGTTCTCCGTGGAGCCGGATCCGCTGGCCCTTTTGGCGCAGCTGTGCCCGAAGCTCCGGCCGCTATCCCCCAGGACCGTGGTGGAGCTGATCGAGATTGCCGACCGGTCCAACGCCTCCGGGCGAGACGGCGGGACCGAGGCCCTGGCGTCGGTCGCCTCCGCCCTGACCGGGGCTTGGCTGCAGGAGAGCAATGCCGGCCCCGCCGTCGAGGAGCGGCTCGGCGACCTGGTCATGGAGGCACTGCCCAACCAGCGAATCGCCGGTGTACTCCTCAGCGGTGGAATGCACACGCTGCTCAAGTACGACGGCGAGGCGCCGCACGGCAAGCTGCTCGAGCTCTGTCAGCAGATGCGGGAGCACACCTACCTGCCCCCCTTCGTGATGTCGGCCATCTCGGCGGCCGAGCGGAGGTTGGTGCCGGCGTACCCTCCGTCATCATCGGCTCTCCTGCCGGCGTCGGCTCGCATCGAGAGTCCGGCCGCACCTCCGGCCGTGCCGCCCGCCACCGGCAACCATCCGGGGCCGGTGAAATCGGAGCCACAGCCGCTCGTGATGGAATCGGTGCTGCCGTTGCCGCCGGAGCCGGCCCTGTTGTTTCGGTTCGGGAAGGAATTGACCCAGGCCGCTCAGGCCGGCGAGCTCTCGCCGGTTGTCGGGCGCGACCGGGAGATCGACCACCTCATACAGATCATTTCTCGCCGAACCCGCAACAATCCGTTTCTGATCGGCGAGCCCGGCGTGGGAAAGACCGCCGTGATCGAAGGTCTCGCCCAGCGGATCGCCACCGGAACGGTGCCGCCCACCCTGGCCGGCAAGCTGCTGTACGGGCTCGAACCCGAGGTGGACGGGGCCGGCCTGCTCGCTGAGATCGACGGGCGGGACGACGTCCTGCTGGTGGTGGAGGACCGGATTCCCGTCGAGCTGGTGGCTCCACTGTCTCGCCGGGGTCTTCGTCTCATCGCCACCGGCACGGCGGCCGACTACGACCGGGAACTCACCCGCGACCGCCGCCTGACACGGATCTTTCAGCCTCTTCTCCTGGCCGCGCCGACGGTCACGGCCACGGTGACCATCCTGGAAGCCGTTCGCGCCCAGTACGAGAAACACCACCAGCTGAGCATCGCGGACGACGCCCTGGCCGAGGCCGCCCGCCTGGCGGATCGACACCTGGGCGACCGTCACCTGCCCTCTGCGGCTGTTGACCTGATCGACGACGCCGCCGCGTGGCTGGCTGTGCACAACCCGGGAGCGATCCTGCGCGCTGACGTGGTCAGAGAAGCACTCGATCGGCAGAGCGATCACCGCGTGTCGGCGCGGACGCTTCCCGATGCGCCGAGCGTAAGTGGCTTCAAGGATGAAGGCGGCGACGTCTGGATGATGGCCTGACGCTTGTCCTGTTTTACTCGTAACGGCTGGCGATCGCGGCCGCGCGGTCGTGCAGCGAAGCACGCAACCACGGCGGACTCAAGGCTTCGCCGTCGGCCGCCAGTTGCCACAGCGCCCACTCGGCGTGCCTGCGGTCCTGGAAGGTCACTTCGAGGCGCAGCCGGCCGTCGGCGTCAGTCTCCTCGGTCAGGATGGCCAGCGCGGTGGCGACCAGCTCCTCGCGCCGCGCCGGGGTCACCCGGGCCAGCACGGTGACCTGGTCGCCGCCGGTCCGGAACCGGGTGGCGCGGTCCTGCCAGGTCTGGTCCAGGTCGACCCGGTGGGGGCGGCGGGCCGGCTCGGCCAGTTGCTCGGCGGCCAGGATCCGGGAGAGTCGGTAGGTGCGGTCGGCGCCGGATCTCGTGGCCAGCAGGTAGCCCTGACCGCGTGCGGTGACCAGGCCGATCGGGTCCACCGTGCGCCACTGCGGGGCGCGGCCGACCGGCTCGTATCGGATGCGCAGCTGGTGGCCGGTGAGCACCGCGCGCCGGACCTCGGCCATCGCCGCGCCCGGCAGATCCTCGGTGACCAGCCGGCGCGCGAGGAGGTCGGCCCCGGGCTCGATGAGCAGTCGCTCGGTCACGCCGGCCACCCGGGGCAGCGCGTCGACGACCTTGAGCATGGCCGACGCCAGCGCCGAGCCGAGACCGAACGCCTGCGCGCCGGGCCGCGACCCGGCGACCAGCAGGGCCAGCGCCTCGTCGTCGGTCAGCCCGGTCAACTCGGTCCGGAAACCGGGGAGCAGCGCGAACCCGCCGTGCCGGCCGCGCTCGGCGTGGACCGGGACGCCGGCTGCCGACAGCGCCTCGATGTCGCGCAGCACGGTGCGGGTGGAGACCTCGAGCTCGCGGGCGAGGGTGGTCGCCGACAGCCGGCCCCGCTGGCGCAGCAGGAGCACCAGCGAGACCAACCGGTCGGCTCGCATGGGCCGAGTCTTCCACGAATACATGACAGAGGATGTCGTGGTTGAGTTGCGAAGCTGCCCGCATGACAGGCGAACGAACCGCGATCAACCCGTGGACATGGTCGGTGGAGAGAGGCTTCAACCAGGGCGAGGTGGTCTCCGGGCACACCCGCACCCTGTATTGCTCCGGGCAGGCCTCGATGGGCGGCGACGGCCGGCCCGAGCATCTCGATGACCTGGCGGCGCAGCTGGACCTGAGCCTGGACAATCTGGAGGCCGTACTCGGCCGGGCCGGCATGTCCCTCGCGAACCTCGTCCGGCTCACCGTCCACACCACCGACGTCGACCGGCTCTTCGAGCATTACGGCGTGCTGGCCTCGCGCCTGGGCGCCGCCGGGGTGGCCCCGCCCACCACGATGCTCGGCGTCACCCGGCTCGCCCTCCCCGGCCTGATGGTCGAGCTGGAGGGGACCGCCGTGGAATGAGTCGCTAGGACGTCGCCGCTCGGAGGGGCCGGAAGAACGCCCGGATCTCCTCGGCCAGGACGGCCGGCTCCTCCAGCGCGGCGAAATGCCCGCCGCTCGCGAGTTCGGTCCAGCGGCGCACGTCGAAGGTCCGCTCGGCCATCTCCCGGGGCGGCTTTCCCTCGGGCACGAACTCGTTGGCGAAAACGGCGAAGCCGGCCGGCACCGGCACCGCGGTGGTGGCGGGGGACGGGTTCTGCCGCTCCTCGTAGTAGACCCGGGTCGACGAGTGGATCGTCTCGGTGACCCAATAGACGGTGAGGTTGGTCAGCAACTGGTCGCGGGTGAACCGGGACTCCACGTCGCCGCCGCAGTCGCTCCAGGCCCGGAACTTCTCGATGATCCACGCGGCCAGACCGGCCGGTGAGTCGGTCAGGCCGAAGGCGAGGGTCTGCGGCTTGGTCGCCTGCTGCAGGTGGTAGCTGCCCTCGGTCCGGTGCCAGTGCTCCTGCGCTTCGACGTACGCGCGCTCGGCCGGCGTCCACGGCTCGGGCGGCGCCGGGAACGTGTAGGCACTCAGGTGCAGCCCGATCAGCCGTTCCGGGTGCTGCCGGCCGAGCGCGACGGTTACCCCGGCCCCGATGTCGGAGCCGTGTGCCGCGAACCGGTCGTAGCCCAGGCCCCGCATCAGCCCGGCCCACCGGTCGGCGATGGCGGCCTTGGTCATGCCGGCCCGGTGCGGCCGGTCGGAGAAGCCGTAGCCCGGCAGCGAGGCGACAACCACGTCGAACGCGTCCTCGGCCTGCCCGCCGTGGGCGGCCGGGTCGGTGAGCAGCGGCAGCACGTCGAGGTGCTCGAGGAAGCTGCTGGGCCAGCCGTGCGTGAGGATCAGCGGGATCGGGTCCGGCCCCCGGCCGCGCTCATGCACGTAGTGCACGCCGAGCCCGTCGACCTCGGCCCGGAAGTGCGCCCACCGGTTGAGCTCGCGTTCCCGAGCCCGCCAGTCGAACTGCGTACCCCAGTAGGTGACCAGCTCCCGCAGATATCCCAGATCGGTCCCGTACGCCCAGCCGGCCCCGTCGACCGCGTCGGGCCACCGGATCCGCGCGATCCGCTCCCGCAGGTCGGTCAGTACCTCGTCGGCCACGGCGATCGTGAACGGTGTGGTCAGCACCGCCTCAAGCTAACACCGGTCGGAGGGCGGCCACGGCCTCGGCCAGGCGCGCCCGGGCCCAATCCTGCTGCTGGTGGCCGGTGCGCCCGCGATAGACCGCCTCGATCACCATCGTCAGGGTCAGGTGCAGGTTGTAGAGGCGGCGGCGGGCCCGCTCGTTCTCGGTGAAACGGCCCTTGCCGTATCCGCGGACGAAGGCGGTCGGGTTACCGAAGGCCCCGAGCTCGGTGGCGACGAAGCCGGCCTCGATCAGCGGGTCGCCGTAGAAGGCTCGTTCGTGGTCGATGACGCAGACGATCCGGCCGTCGCGGACCAGGACGTTGCTCGCCCACAGGTCCCACTCGACGAAGCGCGGCGAGCGCACCTCGTCCAGGCAGTCGGCGTGGGCGGTCACCAGCGCGCGGATCCCGGCGTAGTCGAGGTCGACCGCTCGCCGCGAACCGTCGTGCAGGACGTCCTCGAGCATGCCCAGGAAGCACTGCCGCCAGGTGGGCACGCCGGGGCCGGCGAGCGGGCCGAAGGCGGGACCGGCCAGCGCGTTCAGCGACCGGTTGGCCTCGCCCAGGGCGACATCCAGCCGGTCCTGCTCGCAGGCCGACAACGACGACCGGATGATCCCGTAGTTGTCGGCGTCCACGAAGGGCATGCAGAACCAGTCGGCGTCGACCAGCTCGCCGGACGTGTCCACGTAGTCGACCCGCGGCACCGGGACCGACGTGGACGACGAGATCAGGGCCAGGGCGGCCAGCTCGGTGGCCATCGCCCGGCGCTCGTAGGTCATCACCTCGACCCCGGCCGGCGGCGCCACCTTGAGCACCGCCTGGTATCCGTCGCGCAGCCGGAGCCGATAGGCCACGTTGAACCAGCCGTGGCCCAGCTCGTGCACCCACTCCTGCGGACCGGAAGGAACTTGATCCGGGCCGTAGGCCAGCGCGACCATCGCTCGCAGGGTGCCGGGCGACTGCCGGTTCTTGGTGATGCTCTCCATGGTGGCTCAGGATCCTACGTAGCCGGCCAGATGCTCGCCGGTCAGGGTGGCGCGGGCGGCGACGAGGTCGGCCGGCGTGCCCTCGAAGACGATCGTGCCGCCGTCGTGGCCGGCGCCCGGGCCCAGATCGATGATCCAGTCGGCGTGGGCCATGACCGCCTGGTGGTGCTCGATGACGATCACCGACTTGCCCGACTCGACCAGCCGGTCGAGAAGGCCGAGCAGATTTTCCACGTCGGCCAGGTGAAGACCGGTGGTCGGCTCGTCGAGGATGTAGACGCCGCCCTTCTCCGCCATCCGCGTCGCCAGCTTGAGCCGCTGCCGCTCGCCGCCCGACAACGTGGTCAGCGGCTGACCCAGCTTGAGGTAGCCGAGACCGACATCGGCCAGCCGCACCAGGATCGCGTGAGCCGGCGGCACCTTTCCGTCGCCCGCGCCGAAGAACTCGACGGCCTCGCTGACCGGCATCTCGAGGACCTCGCTGATGTCCTTGCCGCCGAACGTGTATTCGAGCACCGACGCGTCGAACCGCCGGCCCTCGCACACCTCGCAGGTGGTGGCCATGCTCGCCATCACGCCGAGGTCGGTGTAGATGACGCCGGCGCCGTTGCAGTTGGGGCACGCGCCCTCGCTGTTGGCACTGAAGAGCGCCGGCTTGACGCCGTTGACCTTGGCGAAGGCCTTGCGGATCGGTTCCAGCAGGCCCGTGTACGTCGCCGGGCTGCTCCGCCGCGAGCCGCGGATCGCCCCCTGGTCGACCGACACGACGCCCTCGCGCGGCGCCACCGAGCCGTGGATGAGCGAGCTCTTGCCCGAGCCGGCCACCCCGGTGACGACCACCAGCACACCGAGCGGGATGTCCACATCGACGTCGCGCAGGTTGTGGCTGGTGGCGCCGCGCACCTCGAGCGTGCCCGTCGGCCGGCGGACCTCGTCCTTGAGGGTGGACCGGTATTCCAGGTGGCGGCCGGTGAGCGTGTCGCTGGCCCGCAGCCCGTCGAGGCTGCCCTCGTAGACGACCTGGCCGCCCCCGCTGCCCGCACCCGGGCCGAGGTCGATGATGTGGTCGGCGATCGCGATGGCCTCGGGCTTGTGCTCGACGACCAGCACCGTGTTGCCCTTGTCGCGCAGCTGGACGAGCAGGTTGTTCATCCGCTGGATGTCGTGCGGGTGGAGCCCGATCGTGGGCTCGTCGAAGACGTACGTGACGTCGGTGAGCGCCGAGCCCAGGTGCCGGATCATCTTTGTCCGCTGGGCCTCGCCGCCGGACAGGGTGCCCGACGGGCGATCGAGCGAGAGGTAGCCGAGCCCGATCTGGACGAACGAGTCGAGCGTCTCGCCCAGCGCCGTGAGCAGCGGCGCCACCGACGGCTCGTCGAGCTCGCGGATCCAGTCGGCCAGGTCGCTGATCTGCATGGCGCAGCAGTCGGCGATGCTGACGCCCTTGATCTTCGAGGAGCGGGCGGCCTCGCTGAGCCGGCTGCCGTCGCACTCGGGGCAGGTCTTGAAGATCGCGACCCGCTCGATGAACGCCCGGACGTGCGGCTGCACGGAGTCGATGTCCTTCGACAGGAACGACTTCTGGATCGAGGGGACCAGACCCGCGTACGTGAGGTTGATGCCTTCGATCTTGACCTTGGTCGCCTCGCGGTACAGGAGGTCGTCCAGCTCCTTCTTGGTGAACTGCTTGATCGGCTTGTCCGGGTCGAAGAAGCCGACGCCCCGGAAGATGCGGCCGGACCAGCCGTCCATGCTGTAGCCGGGGATCGTGATCGCGCCCTCGTTGATCGACTTTTCCTCGTCGTACAGCTGGGAGAGGTCGATGTCGTTGACCGAGCCCCGGCCCTCGCAGCGCGGGCACATGCCGCCCAGCAGGCTGAAGGTGCGTTTCTCCTTGACCTCGCGGCCGCCCTTCTGCAGGGTGACCGCGCCGGCGCCGCTGACCGAGGCGATGTTGAAGGAGAACGCCTGCGGCGAGCCGACGTACGGCTTTCCGAGCCGGCTGAACAGGATGCGCAGCATGGCGTTGGCGTCGGTCGCCGTGCCGACGGTGGACCGGACGTCGCCGCCCATCCGCTCCTGGTCGACCAGGATGGCCGTGGTCAGCCCGTCGAGCACGTCGACGTCGGGCCGGGCCATCGACGGCATGAAGTTCTGCAGGAAGGCCGAGTAGGTCTCGTTGATCAGCCGCTGCGACTCGGCGGCGATCGTGCCGAAGACCAGCGAGCTCTTGCCCGAGCCGGAGACCCCGGTGAAGACGGTGAGGCGGCGTTTCGGGATCTCGACGCTGACGTCCTTGAGGTTGTTGACCCGTGCGCCGTGCACGCGGATCATGTCGTGGCTGTCGGCGTCGTGCATCCCCGGCTCCCTCGTTCGTCGGCTTCCCCGGGAACTCTAGGCAGGTGGTACGACAACCTGCTTCTCGATTCCTGATCAGGGAATGAGCAAGTCTGCCAGGTCGAAGGCGTCGCCGCGGGCCGGAAACAACGGCTGCCAGTCCGGTTCCAGACTCAGGAAGCTCGCCGGATCGGCCCGCAGCAGCCCCACCAGCACCTCGGCCACGATCCGGCCGCCCACCGGGCCCAGCCGGTCGCCCTTGTCACCCAGGTGCTCGGACTCCTTGAGGATGTAGAACCACAGCGGCGTGCCGTGCGGCCAGTCCGCACCGAGCTGATCGGGGCCGAGCGGCTGCACTCCCAGCAGCCGGGCCACCGCCTCGCCGCTGGGCAGCCGGGTCGTCTCCCCGCGCAGCAGGTCGCGGACGGCCAGCGACCGGTAGGCGGTGGTTGCCACGGCGCCGGTCACCTGTTCCGGCAGGCCGATGAGGCTGCCCGCGAGGCGGCCGTCGAGGCGCTTGGCGCGCTGGGCCGGCGGTCGGCCCGGCACGTCGAAGACCTGCGCGAGGTCGATGCGCTCGGCCGGCCGGAGCGGGCCGAACCCGACCAGGCCGGGAAAGAGCGGCACGACCGGACCGTCCTCGACCAGCCGGTAGGTGTGCCGGATCTGACCGTGTCCGTAGCGGAAGGCCGCGTCGGCGAACTCCAGCGGGATGAACGCCTCCCGCGACGCCGGGCGGAACCATCGGCCGCCGTCGGCCAGCACCTCCCGGGCCAGGCCGGCGCCGACCAGCCGGGGCAGGAAGTCGTGGACCACGATCCACTGGTAGTGCCAGGTCAGGGCGAGGCGCGCCCGGTCGAACACCTCCGGCTCGGCGGCCCGCCGCGAGGCCCGCAGATGGTCGACGATGCGGTTGTGCGCCTTGAGCAGGGCGACGTGCAGCGTCAGCGCGAAGCGGTGGGAGTCGTTGCGGGGGTCACCGATCAGGGCCACACCCTGCTGGTTGCGGGGCACGTCGTGGCCGTCCCCGGACAGCAGGAACTTGGCCGGATCCCTCGCGTCGAACAGGAACGGCGAGCCGACCGGGCCGTCGGCATAAAGCATCTCGAGGTCGAGCCGGGGCCCACGGGCGTTCTTCAGTGCCGCGGTGTCCGTGCCGCCCATCAGGGCCGAGCGGTCGGCGGTGATGTCGTGCGCGATCAGCTGGCCGAAGAACGGCCACCCGGCCGCCCCGGCGGCGTCGTCACCGCCCGGGGCCATCGCGTCGAGGACCCCGGCGGCGTCGCACACCCCGCCGCTGTCACCGGCGCGGATCAGCAGCTGGGGGTCGGTGCCGAGCGGCTCGAGACCTCCGAACATGCGGCCGTAACGGGCCGCGCCGGTGGGCCGGTCGACGGCCCGGACCAGGCTGAGGCAGTGGTTGACGGTCATGTCAGCTGTGACCGGACGGCACCCCGGGTTGTGACCAGGCCTGGATCCCGGTCAGCTCGCGGGTGGCCACCGCCGCCGGGGTCAGGCGGAGCAGGGCATCGCGCAGCGGGCTGCGGCTCTGCAGGAGCCGGCCGAGGGTCCGGGCCTTGCGGCTGAGGGCCTGGGTGCGCGGGCGGCGGGTCCGGTCGTACGCGTCGAGGGCCGCGTCGATCGGCAGTGCCCCGAGGAAATGGGTCAGGGTGGCCGCGTCCTCCAGAGCCAGGTTGGCCCCCTGACCGAGGTCGGGAGTCATGGCGTGGGCGGCGTCGCCGAGGAGCACCGTGGTGCCCCGGACAAAGGACGGCAGAGCCGCTACGTCGTGGATGTCGGTGCGCACGACCGTGGCCGGGTCGGTGGCGTCCAGGACGTCGGCGATCGGCGCGTGCCAGCGGTCGAAGCGGCGGCGAACCTCGGCGTACTCGTCCGGGAACTCCGTGCCGGCGGGCAGCGACACGACGCCGAACCAGTAGACACGCCCGTCGGGCAGCGAGGCCAGCCCGAAACGCTCACCCCGGCCGAGCGACTCACCGGCGCCGCCCAGCAGGTCGACCGGGCGGGTGGTGACGCCGCGCCAGCTCGTGTAGCCGCGGTAGCGGACCGGCGTCCCGCGGGTGGGCGACCGGAGCCCGTCGGCCGCCACCACCACGTCATAGCCGCCGGGGACGCCGTCCACCTTCTTTCCGTACGTGATCGTGCCCGGCTCGAGAAGGCCGGCGAGCACACGATGCAGGTCGGCCCGGTGCACGACGCGCAGGGCGCTGATCGCCTCGGGCGCGGTGGTGGCCAGCCAGCGGCCGTCACGGCGGCGCTGGCCGGTGGTGAGGTGCTGCGGCGCCGGGCCGGCGATGGTGCGGACGGCGTCGCCCGCACCCAGCAGGTCGAGCGCCCGGAAGCCGTTGGCGAACAGGGACAGACCCGCGCCGACCGGGGAGCTCGCGGGGGCGCGCTCGAAGACGCTGACGTCCCAGCCGTGTCGCTGCAGACCGATGGCGGTGGTGAGGCCGCCGATGCCGGCCCCGATGATCGCGACTCTACTCATGTAGAGGACTCTACGCGTGTAGAGTGGTCGGGTGAAGGTGTCTCCGAACACAGACCGTCGCCAGGCCATCGCCGACGCGGCCATCGCCCTGGTCGCCGCCGAGGGCCTGCGGTCGCTGACGCACCGCGCGATCGACCGGGCGCTCTCGCTGCCCGCCGGGTCGACGTCGTATTACGCGCGCACCCGGCGCCAGCTGATCGAGCTGATGGTCCACCGCCTGGCCGACCGCACAGTCACCGACATGTCCCCGCCCCCGCCGTCCTCGCCCCCGCCCCCGCCCTCGCCGTCGGACGGGCCCGCGTCGTTGCTGGATCGGCTGGCTGAACGCGCCGCCGACCATCGGGTGCGCTACGCGCTGATGGTCGATCTGGCCGGCGACCCGTCGCTGCATCCGCTGCTGACGACGGCGTCGCCGGCGCGGGTTCAGTTTCTCGCCGCCGCCGAGGCCACCCTGACCCGGGCCGGGGTGGCCGACCCGGCCCGGCACGCTCCGGGGCTGATCGCCCTGGTCGACGGCCTGCTCTTCGACCGGGTGGCCGGCTCGGCGATCGCCGGCGCGGGCGAGGTCATCGAGGCGTATCTGCGCGGTCTGCGGGGTACCGCCTGAGGCATGACCAGTAACGAGTTGGATGCCGACGAGCGCAACGCGCTGCCGGACAGCACCTTCGCGTTCCCGCGTGTCCGCAAGGAGCCACTGAACGACGCCCGCCACGTCCGAAACGCGATCGCCCGTTTCGATCAGGTCCGCGACGTGAGCGACCAGGAACGCGACGAGGCCTTCACCCGCATCAAGCGAGCGGCGAAGAAGTTCGGCGTCGAGATCACCGAGAGCAGCTGGAAGGAGCTGGGCAAGCCGTCCGCGGCCCGCCGCTCCTCCGACAAGCCCCGCCCCCAGGCGCCCAAGAAGGACCTGTACGCCGAGGCCCAGCGCCGCAAGGTCCCGGGCCGCTCCACCATGACGAAACAGCAGCTCATCGAGGCCCTGCGCCACCAGTGACCAGCAGCGCGGCCCGACGTCCGACCTCCCGTCGGCCTCCGGTCCCACGCCGACCCGACCCCACGCCGACCCGACCCCACGCCGACCCGACCCCACGCCGCCGATGATCCTGGGATCAACGGGGCCACCCTCGCCGGCGTCGACCCGCCTATGGTGGTCGCATGCTTCGACGCGAGAGCTGGACCACATGGTGGACCGCCCGCCACCGCCGGTGCGCGCAGCCGGCGGCGGTCCCGGGTGATCACGTGGTGCGTCTGCGGCGGGCGGGCCGTCGGTGGCGGCGCAGAGTCCGGCCCGAGGGGCTCGACCAGACGTATGCCCGGCGCCCGCGCACACGCTGAGGCCACGAGGCAGGCCGGCCGACGGGGAGGTTCAGCGATGTTCGTGGTGACCGGAGCCACCGGAAACGTGGGCGGGGAAGTCGTCACCGGGTTGGTCGACCGTGGCGTTCCGGTGCGCGCTCTGGTTCGCAACCCGTCGGCCGTGGCGCCGGTCGAGGGGGTGGAGTTCGTCCAGGCCGATCTCACCGACCCTGCCTCGGCGCGCGCCGCCATGTCGGGGGCGGCGGCCGTGTTCCTGCTGCCCGGCTATCCCGGCCTGGCCGCCGCCGCCGCGGCGGCCGGGGCGCGGCGCATCGTCCAGCTGTCCGGCGGCTCGGCCGGTTCCGGTGACGGATCGAATGCCGTCACCAAATACCTGAACGACACCGAGGCCGAGATGCGCGACAGCGGCCTGGAGTGGACCGTGCTGCGCCCGACTGCCTTCATGACGAACGCTCTGCGGTGGAAAGACCAGATCCAGGCGGGTGACGTGGTTCGCCTGCCGTTCGCCGACGTGCCGCTGGCTGTCGTGCACCCGCGGGATCTGGCCGCCGTCGCGGTCGTCGCCATGGTCGAGAGTGGGCACCAGTCGATGGTCTGCCGGCCGACCGGTCCGGCCGTGCTGTCGCTCGAGGAGCAGGTGGCCACCGTCGGCGAGTCGCTCGGACGGTCACTCCGCTTCGAGGCGCAGCCGAACGACGAGGCTCGGCGGGAGATGCTGAAGACCACGCCCGCCCCCTACGTCGCGGCGTTCTTCGACTTCTACGTCAACGGCTCGATCGACGAGACCACGGTCCGCCCCACGGTCGACGACGTCACCGGCCGGCCGCCGCGAACCTTCCGGGACTGGGCCGCCGAAAACGCCCACCGTTTCGCGTCCTGATCGTCCACCGCTAAGGCAATGACCCGGCATCAGAGGTCGGTCACGCTTACCGCGGCTCTCCAGAATCACCACGCGACTTCCCGTGGATCACCGCTACGGGCAATTGGTCCGAACTTGTGGCATCTCATTCAGCATATTGAGTGATCCGTCGAGTGTCGGGTTGGCGACTCGAGCAATTCAATACCAGTCGAATTGTCAGGCTGACCGGCAATTGCGCGGTGGGTCCGCACCTAGAATCACGGCCCGGATCGCTCGCCAGATCAAGGGGCCGCAGTGGGAGACAAGACGACCAAGACCGTGACGGCCGGGGTGATTGTCACCGTTGTGCTGGCGGTCTACGGCTTCGCCGCCGACACGGCCGGGCTGGCGACCTGGCTCGGATACGACGGTCCCCGCCCGTTCGCCCCGGACAACACCGTCAGCCCGGCCACTCAGAAGCCGCGGACCGACCCGACCACCACCGCCACCTCGGGGAAGCCGGGCAAGAAGCCGACAAAGCTCACCGCGAAGCCGCCGGACGCCGGCGATCCGCAGGAGCCCACCCCGACCCGGCCCACCAGAGTCGCGCAGCCGAAGGGGTCGCCGATGGGTGTCGCGCTCTCCGGATCGGCCCGGAGCACCGAGGTCGTCGACAGCCCGAACGGGTGCTCGATGGGCCGGTGCACGTTCCTCAAGGAAGCCGTCGCCATCGGTACCGATCGTTTCTCCACCGGCTGGACGATCAAATGCACGATCGGCTGCGGCGCCGATGAGTGGGTCGGCGTCAATTTGCGGCTCAACGGCGAATACTCGAGACTCACCGCAACTCTGGGCGTCGACAACTCGACCGATGCGGACCATCCGTTGATCCTCGATGTGATCAATGTGGCCGAGGACGAGGTGCTCGTCCATACGGAGTTGAAGTACGGCGAGGCGTACCGCTTGAAGGACTTCTCCGTCGCCGGCGTAGTGACTCTGCAGATCCGCTTCACCGGCGCGCTGAGCCGGGCTCACGGCGCGGTCGGCGCCCCGGTCGTCTACCGCTGACAGCGCGCCGCCCCGGTGCTCACGACTTCACCCCTGGACGGCGATGCTGCCTCAGCGGGATGGGCGCAGCGGCAGTGGCTCGCCGTTGATGAGGCGGCGGCCGGCCTCGACCTTCGCGTCACCGGGGTCGTCGAGGCGCCACAACCGGGCCAGCTTCTCGGCCTCGTCCCAGCCGTATCCGGCGCCGAAGTAAGCATTCAGCGGATCCCGGCCGCTCGCCGTGTCCGGAGCCGTCGGCGGCCCGGAAACGGGCGGCGACGACACACGGGAGCCGCCCGAGGTGGCCGGCCGCCCGGGCGCGGGCAGTGACGACGCGCGCGGTGACGACGGGGGGAGCGCGGTCGAGGTGGCCGGCTGCCCGGGCGCGGGCAGTGACGACGCGCGCGGCGACGACGGGGGGAGCGCGGCCGAGGTGGCCGGCTGCCCGGATGCGGGCGGCGACACGTCCCGGACCCCGACCGAGGTGGCCGGCGGTTGCGCCACCCCGCCCTGGATGAAACCGTGCATCTGCACCAGACCGGCGACCAGCCCGGCACTCAGCGCCACGCTTCCGGCCGACCGCACGAACACGTTGCGCCGCCGGTAGATCCGCGCCAGCAACTCGACGCGAGCCCACACAGCCGCCCGGTCGGCGACCCGGTCTGGCGCCAGTCGCTCGTGCTCCTCCATCGCCTCGCGGAGCCGGTCCTCATCCTCGAACACACTGCTTAGACGCAGCTCAAAGCACTTTTGTGCAGTCCGCTCAGGTGAAGGTCGGGGCGGTGGTGCGGCGCGCCGACGGGGGCAGGCCGGCGGAGGCCAGCAGGGCCAGTTTGTCGGCGTCGGCGGACTGGGCGTCGGGGTGATAGATGACCAGCATCAGGCTGGTGGTCCCGTTGATGGCCAGGCGCTCGCGGTTGAGGGTCAGCTCGCCCACCTGGGGGTGGTTGATCCGGATTGGGGTGCCGCGTTGGCTTCGCACTTCGTGGCGGGCCCACAGCTGCCGGAATCGGGGGCTGGCCAGCGAGAGCTCGCCGGTCAGCTCGATGAACCGGGGGTCGTCGATGTCGTTGCCGACGGCCTGACGCAGGTTGGCCACGAAACATTCCGTGACGTTCTCCCACTCGGGGTGCAGTGCCTGCTCGGCCGGGTCGAGGAAGAGGGCCCTCAGCTGATTGGCGCCGGGGGTGAAGCTGGGGGAGAGCGCCCGGGCCAGATCGTTCGACGCCAGGACGTCGAAGTAGCGGTCCTCGATGAGGGCGGGCTGGAGGAGCGAGTTCAGCAGCTTGAGCGCGCCGGCCGGTGGTGTCTCCTTGCGCGGCCGGCGCTTGTGCCGCCGGGAGACCTCCGACACCAGCGTCAGCAGGTGGGCGAAGTGGTCCTCGTCCAGGTGCAGCACGCGGGCGATCGACTCGAGCACCGGCAGGGAGGGGTTGCGGTTGCGGCCGCGTTCCAGCCGCAGGTAGTAGTCGGCGCTGATGCCGGCGAGCATGGCGACCTCTTCGCGCCGCAGCCCGGGCACCCGCCGCACGCCGCCGTCGGGGATGCCCGCCTGCTGCGGTGTCACCAGCTCGCGCCGGGCCCGCAGGAACGCGCCGAGGGCATTCGTCGTCTCGCTCACCAGGCCAGCTTAGGTCCGGGCCCGGCAGATAGCGGGGGGCCTGCGATACCCCTGGCACCGGAGTGCTCTGGTTCCGGCCGGTGACCGTGCCTAGCGTTCGGAACGGCCCGATCGGGCTGAGCGGGGCGTGAGGAGAAGCAGATGACCGTCACACTGATCACCGGAGCCAACAAGGGCATCGGTTTCGAGACCGCCAAGCAGTTGGTGGAGCTGGGTCACGTCGTTTATGTCGGCGCGCGGGACGTCGAGCGCGGCGAGAAGGCGGCGGCGACCCTGGGCGCGCGATTTGTGCAGCTCGATGTGACCGATGACGTATCGGTGCGGAGCGCGCTGGCGGTGATCGAGGCGGCCGAGGGCCGGCTCGACGTTCTGGTGAACAACGCGGGCGTTCTCGGGGCGGGCGACGTCGACGGGCCGAAGGCTCTCGAGGTGTTCGACATCAACGCCGTGGGAATCATCCGGGTCACCCAGGCGGCACTGCCGCTGCTGCGGAAGTCCGGCAATGCCACGGTGGTCACCGTTTCCAGCAGCATGGGGTCTTTCTGGGCGGTGACCAACCCCGATCGGCCCGAGTCCGGACTGCCGCTGCCGCTCTATGCCGCGTCCAAGGCGGCGGCCACCATGCTCACCATCCAGTACGCCAAGTCGGAGCCGGGCATCAGGTTCAACGCCATCGAGCCCGGCCCGACGGCCACCGACATGACCGCCGCCTTCGGCATCGGCCGCTCCCCGGTGGACAGCGCCGCGGTCGTCGTCCGGATGGCCACGCTCGGCCCGGACGGCCCGACCGGGACGTTCTCGGACGAGTCCGGGGAGCTGCGCTGGTAGTCAGCGGCCGGCGGGAGTGCGCGGTGCCACGGGCGTGGCGACGACGAACGAGCTGTGCGTCTGGCCGTACTGCAGGAACTGGTCGAGGACCGGTTCGAGGTCTTCGATGGCCGCCACGTGGACCTTGATCAGGAAGCAGTCCTCGCCCGAGATGCGGTGGCATTCGCTGACCTGCGGGATGCGGGCCGCGAGATCCGCGATCCGTCCCAGCTGGCCGGGGCCGGGCCGGACCCGCACCCAGGCGGCGACCGGCAGGCCGATCGCGGCCGGATCGACGTCCAGGCGGTAGCCGCGGATGACGCCGGTCTCCTCGAGCCGCGAGAGCCGCTCCCGGACGGCCGGGGCGGACATGCCGATCCGGCGCGCCAGCTCGGCCGCGGTGGCCCGCGGGTCGGCGTCGAGGAGGTCGAGCAGCCGCACATTTGTCTCGTCCAGCAGCGGCTTTCCCGGAAGAAAGCCGTTTCCGCCGTCGCTTTTCTGCATCGCCATCTCGGGGCGCCTTCGCCTTCGATCATTCATGGCTTCGGGTCGATCGTTTTTCGAGAATAGACGCATGAGAGTGCAGCGAGTACCGCCGCACGTTTACTTCGTGGTCAGCGCGGTCTTCCACTATCTGGGGCCGGCGCTGGCGGTCCTGGTCTTCGCGCGCATCGGTGTGCTCGGGGTGGCCTGGCTGCGGATCGCGACCGCTGCCGTGGTGTTCGCGGTGTGGCGCCGGCCGTGGCGGCTGTGGGCGCGACTGGATCGTTCCACCCGGTGGCTGCTGATCGGGTGGGCGGCGGTGCTCGCGGTCATGAACAGCGTGTTCTACCTGGCGGTCGATCGGCTCCCGCTGGGCACCGTGGCGGCCATCGAGTTCCTGCCGGTGATCGCGCTGGCCGCCTTCGCCGCCCGGACCCGGCGCAACGCGGTCGCCCTGGTCGGCGCGGTCGCCGGGGTCTATCTGCTGACCGACGTCCGGCTGGTGGCCGAACCGCTCGGCATCGTCTTCGCCGGCGCCAACGCCGTGCTGTTCGCGCTCTACATCGTGCTGGGCCACCGGGTGGCCCGCGGCGGGCAGGTGCCGGGCATCGACGGGCTGGCCCTGTCGATGCTGATCGCCACCGTCATCGCCCTGCCCATCGGCATCGGGCAGGCGGTGCCCGCCTTCGGCGACCCGGTCGCGCTGGCCGCGGCGGCCGGCGTGGGCATCTGCTCCTCGGTCATCCCGTACGTCAGTGACCAGCTCGCCATGGCCCGGCTGTCCCGGGCCACCTACGCCCTGATGGTGTCGCTGCTGCCGGCCACCGCCACGGTCGTCGGCGTCCTCGTTCTCACCCAGATCCCGAGCCTCGCCGAAGTGGCCGGCGTCGTGCTGGTCGTGGCCGGCGTGGCCCTGCACGAGGAACGGCCGCCCTCCCCCGTCAGCGACGAGGAAGGGCGGCCGGCTCGGTCGGGTTAGGCGGGCTCGATCCAGATGTTGCGGTAACGCACGTTGGCGCCGGGGTCGCCGTGGTCCTGGAAGCGGATCGGCAGCGTGGCGGCGCTCTCGGCGGCGCCGTTGCCGGTGGGGCCGTCGATGGTGATGTTGTTGTGGACGGTCACGCCGTTCCAGACCACGGTGACCCGGGCCTGCTCGGTCTTGGTGGAGCCGTTCCAGCGGGCGGCGCGGAAGGTGACGTCATAGGTCTGCCACGTCTCCGGTGCGGTGCCGGCGTTGGTGGTCGCCGCTCGCTTCTGATAGATGGCGGCCGAGTCGTCGTTGGCCAGGACCGCCTTGCCGTACGTGTCGAGGACCTGAAGCTCGTAGCGGTCCTGCAGATAGATGCCGCTGTTGGCCCGTTGCTGACCGGTCACGTCGGCCGGCAGGTTGGGCAGCCAGAACTCGGCGTGCAGCTTGAAATCGCCGTACGTCTGCTTGGTCCGGATGTCCCCGCCGAGCACCTCGGCCGAGCCGCCGGAGACCGGCCACGTCACCGCGCTGCCGTCGGCGTTCTGGAAGGCACCCAGGCCGCCGCCGTCGAAGAGCGTGACCCGGCTCGGACCGTTGTGGGTCCAGCGCTGCTGAGCCACGTCGGCCCACTCCCAGATCTGGATCTGCGTGCCGTCGGCGCTCGCCCCGCCGGCCACGTCCAGCACCTTGCCCGACTGCGGGTTGAGCAGCGAGCCGTTGGCCTGGGCGGTCCACACCTGGGCGGTGCTGTTGTTGCAGGTGTAGAGCTGCACCTTGGTGCCGTTGGCGGTGCCGGCGTTGTCGATGTCCAGGCACTTGCCGAGCGCCCGCAGCGTGTCACCCTCCCGCGTCCAGCTCTGCGCCGACGTGTTGTTGCAGGTGTGCAACTGCACCTTGGCGCCGTTGGCCGAGCTCGCGTTGTCCACGTCGAGGCACTTGCCACCGATCCCGGTGATGGTGCCGGTGCGTGACCCGGTGGCCGCGCCGGTGGTGCCGATGGTGAGGCTGTCGAGGTTGACGTGGCCGACGTCGCCGGTGTCGACCCGGTAGGCGATGGTGTTGCCGCCCGCCCGCAGGGTCGCGGTGTCGGTCAGGGTGGCCCAGGTGTCCCAGTTGCCGGTGTCGGCCAGGCTGACCTGTTTCACCTTGGTGCCGTTGACATAGAGGCTGATCGTCTTGGCCCCGGCCGACGGGTTCGGGCCGTTGCTGTAGCGCAGCGAGGTCGGGTACGCGCCGGCCGTCGGCACGTTCACGGTGAAGGTGGTGGCGGCGCCGGCCGCGTTGTGCCCGGCCGAGAAGCCCGAGCCGGTGTATCCGGTGTGGTCGGTGCCGACCGACGTGCCGGGGCTGAGGCCCGACCACTCCGCCTCGACCCGGTCCGATTTGAGGGTGGTGCCGTTGACCAGGCTGTTCAGCGTGTACCAGGCCTCGGTGCTCCACAGGGAGGAACCCGACGCCGAGCTGAACGGGCGCGGCGAGCGGACGTGCACGACCCGGCCCGGCTTGAGACCGGCCAGCTTGAGCGTCACCTTGAGCTTGTCGGCCGACAGGGTCGCCGAGCTGACCGTGAGCGTCTCCTCGTCGATCTTGGGGCCGCCGTACTCCGGCGTCGGCTGGTAGCGCCACTGCTTGGCCCGGTAGCGCGTGGCCAGCTGGGCGGCGGTGGCGTCCGAGACGGGCTGGGTGTATTCCAGCTCGAAGCCGTCGGCGATGGCCCGCATGGCCTTGATGTCGAACACACTCGTCGAGTTGGGCGTGAGCTTCTGCAGCCCGTACGTCAATTTGCCTTCCTGCCCCCAGTTGCCGCCCGCGCCGAGCCCGCCGGCGTAGAGCGCGCCGTCCGGACCCTGGCTGAGCCGGAGCACGCCCATCTCCAGGCCCTGGGTCAGCCGGAAGACCGCGCCCTGATACTGGCCGTTGACCTTCTCCAGATAGGCGCGCTGGACCCCGCCGTACGTGACGTCGCCGAACAGCATCTGGCCGGAGTAGGGCCCGGAGTTCAGCATCACCGGGGTGCTCGGCGAGTTCGCGATCTCGTTCTGCGGCAGCCACAGCACCGGCGGGGTCACCGGCTGCTGATCGAACGGGCCGTCCGGGTTGGTGTAGTGGCCGAAGAAGCGATCCTGCTTGACCTGCACCAGTTTGGAGGCGGGCAGCCAGCCACCCTGGTTGTCCAGCACGAAGATGTCACCGTCGGGTCCGAAGGTGAGCCCGTCCGGGGTGCGCAGGCCACCGGCGACGTACTGCACGGCCCCGGTGGTCCGGTTGATCTTCAACGTGGTGCCGCGGTTGGGCGAGCCCTGCGGTTCGGTGGTCGCGCCGCCCAGGTTGATCGAGACGGACAGGTTCAGGTAGAAGAAGCCGTCCTGATAGAGCAGCCCGAACGCGAACTCGTGGAAGTTGCCGTCGAACGGCCAGGTGGCGACCCGGCGGTACTGGTCGATGGTGCCGTCGCCGTTGGTGTCGTTGAGCTCGGTCAGCTCGTGCTTCTGCGACACGTAGATCTTGCCGTCGACGATCTTGAGACCCATCGGCTCGCGCAGTCCGGTCGCGATCTTCTTGTACGTGACCTGGCTGGGCGACGTGGAGCCGGAGACCCCGCTGAGCACGTAGACCTCACCGGCCACCGTGTCGCTGCCACCCCAGGTGGCGATGGCCAACCGGCCGTCCGGGAACCAGTCCATCGCGCTGACCTGCGGCTGGAAGCCGGACGGGCGCAGGTTGGTCAGCGTGTAGCCGGGGTGCACGCCGGTCAGCGGCAGGCCGTCGCCGGGACTGTCCCCGGCGGTCTCGCACTCCTTGCGGCCGGGCGCGGTCACCCGCACCACGCCGGCGTCGGTGCTCAGCACACTGTTCGGGACCACCGCGTACGCGGTCGCGCCCGGCGGACGCCACTCGAGGGTGAGCTGCTGGCCGCCGTCGCGCTCGAAGTAGTCGATGCGCAGCGCGTGGTAGCCGGCGGTCAGGGTGACCGTGCCCTCCTTGGCGGTGGCCCCGTGCGCGCCGTCGTGGTTGATCACGGTCGCGTTGTCGATCAGCAGCCGGGAGCCGTCGTCGCTGGTCAGCCGGAAACCGTACGATCCGGCCGTGGGGACGTTGACGTTGCCGATCACCTCGGACTGGAAGCGGTCCTCGAGGCCGAAGTCGGCGGCGGTCGTCCAGTTGATCGTGGACAGCTTCTTGTCGATGTTGGGGGTCTGACCGGGCTTGAGCGCGCAGATCGAGTCGCGCGTGGTCTGCAGGTCGTAGGTGCGCAGGGTGACGCCGGGCTCCTGTGCGGGAACGGCGGCGGCGACGGCGGGTAGGGCGGGCAGGAGCCCCGCGAGGGTGACTACGGCGAGCAGCGCTAACTGCGTTTTCTTCATCAGACCGCCCAGGCTTCGACATGGATCGATGCCTGGAGACGGTAGGCCGACTTCTGTATGCCCGTCCATAACTTTGGCGCAATTATCGAAAAGTCTTGTTAATTGTTGTGAAACTTAACGGTCACAATGCTCCCAAGCCCGACTGAAAGGCGAAGACGACGAGCTGGGCCCGATCGCGGGCACCGAGCTTGGTCATCGCCCGGCTCACGTGGGTGCGGGCCGTGGCCGGGCTGACCATCAGCTGCTCGGCGATCTCGTGATTGGTCAGGCCGCGCGCGACGAGGGTGACGATCTCGCGCTCACGGTCGGTGAGGCGGGCCAGATCGGGGTGCGGGGCCGACGAGCGCGGCGCCGCGGCGGTGAACTCGCGGATCAGGGTGCGGGTGACCGACGGGGCCAGGAGCGCGCCGCCGTCGGCGACGGTGCGGACGGCGTCGAGCAGGGCCGGCGGGCTGGTGTTCTTGAGCAGGAAGCCGGCGGCTCCGGAGCGCAGAGCCGTGAAGACGTACTCGTCGTGCTCGAACGTGGTCAGGACCAGGACCTTGGTCGCCGTCAGAGCCGGGTCGGCGACGATCCGGCGGGTGGCCTCCAGACCGTCGATGCCGGGCATCCGGATGTCCATGAGCACGACGTCGGGGCGGGCGCGGCGGCTCTCGGCCACGGCGGCCAGGCCGTCGGCTGCCTCGGCGACCACCGCGAAGCCGTCCGAGGACTCGAACAGGGCGCGCAGACCGAGGCGTACGAGTTGCTGGTCGTCGGCCAGCAGCACCGAGATCACCGGCGGGCCTCCCGGGGGATGCGGGCGTGGACGGTGAAGATGCCGTCGGCGGCGCCGGCCGCGAACGTGCCGCCGGCCCCCTCGACGCGCCGGCGCATGCCGGTGATGCCGAACCCGTCAGCATGGCCGCTCCCGGGCGCCGGGTTGGAGACCGACAGGTCAACCCCTTCCGTACGGTGGTGGATCGCCACCCGGGCCTGCCGGGCCGCCGCGTGCTTGACCACATTGGTCAGCGCTTCCTGCAGCACCCGGTAGGCCGTCGGGGGTAGCGTGCCCGCGGTGCCGCCGACGACCAGATCGACGTCGACGCCGGCCGCCCGCACCCGGGTGAACAGGTCGTCGACCTGAGCCGGGCCGGGCACGGGGGCGAGGCCGGCGAGGGTGGCGCGGAGCTCGGTCAGGGCCTCGGAGCTGGCGGCACTGATCGCGGTCAGCGCCTCGTGAGCCATCTCGGGCCGGGTGTCGCGCAAGTGCAACGCGATGTCGGCCTGCATCTGGATCGCGGCCAGGCCGTGCCCGACGACGTCGTGCACCTCGTGAGCGACCCGCAGGCGCTCGGCGTCGGCGATGCGGCGCTCCGACTCGGCCCGCTCCCGGGTCTGCGCGTCCACCACCTGGCGGCGGGCGGCGCCGATCGTGAACGGCACGACCACCCAGGCCAGACCCGGGGTCAGGCCGGAGAGCGGGTCCTGGAAGAGGTGCAGCAGCAGGACGATCAGCGCGGGCACCGACCAGGCGGCGGCGCGCCGGAGCGGCCGGGCGCGGGCCACGCCGTAGACGCAGACGGCGAAGGCCAGCAGGATCGGGCCGTACGGGTAACCGATGACCAGGTACGCCGAGGTGGTGGCGGCCGCCGTGAGCAGGGCCGGGCCGGGCCACCGGTGGCGCAGCAGGGTGACCGCCGCGGTGGCGGCCACCAGCACGGCCGCCAGGGCGTCGACCGGGCGGTCCGTGGGGCGCAGCTCGTCGAGCACCGGGAGCGTGGCCAAGCCGGCCGCGGCCAGGGCGACCGGGACGGCCAGGTCACGTGCTCGCATGTGCTCACCGTGCCATGGGGGCGGCCGTGGTGCGTACGTCGGAGGGCGTACGTCCCGGCGCGGACGCGTCCCGGCCGGGAGCGGGACAGGCTGGGGGAATGAATCTGCGACCGGCACACCGGAAGTTCTGGCTCGTGCTGCACATCCTGTCGGCGAGCGCGTGGATCGGGGTCGACGTGATGGTGGCGGTCCTGGTCGGTGCCGGCGAGCTCGGTGGCTCCTCGCGAGGACTGGCCTATCAGGCGCTGGGGTCGTTCGTGGTGTGGCCGATGCTCGTGTCCGGGCTGGTCTGCCTGGTGACCGGGCTGGTGCTGGGGCTGGGCACGAAGTGGGGACTGGTGCGCTACTGGTGGGTGGCGGTCAAGCTGGTGCTGAACGTGGTGTTGTGCACGCTCATCCTGGTGCTGCTCCGGCCCGGCATGCCGGCGATCCGGGCGTACGGGGAGAGGTTGTCCGCCGGTGAGTCGGTCTCGTTCGACGTGAGCAGGCTGATCATGCCGCCGATCGTGTCGCTGACGTTGCTGAGCCTGGCGACGGTCCTGTCGGTCTACAAGCCGTGGGGACGAGTGCGGCGCCGAACGTCGTCCCGCCGCGCGGAGCCGGTTGGGCGCGGTGTGGAGCCGGCTGGGCGGGGTGTGGAGCCGGTTGGGCGCCGGGGGGAGTCGGTTGGGCGCCGGGGGGAGTCGGTTGGGCGGGGTGTGGCGTCGGTTGGGCGCCGGGAGGAGTCGGCTGCTCGGCTTGCGGATGAGGCTTCGGGTCAGCGGGCGAGGCAGGCGACGGCGAAGAGGGCGGCCAGGACGCCGTAGAGGTGGACGGTGTGGAGTCGCTCGCGCAGCAGTGATCGGTTGAGCAGGAGGGTGACGGCCGGGTAGAGGGACGCGACGACGGCGGCGGGAGCCAGGGTCCTCGAGGCGGCCACGATGAAGGACGCGTCGGCGAGGGCGTCGGTGGCGCCGATGAGGAAGACCGGCACGGCGATCCGCAGACCGAGGTACCAGGATGCCGGCGGCCGCAAGGTGGCCTGTGGACGAAACCCGACCTGTGGACAAGGCTCTTCCGAGCCCGTTGCGGACGTAGGTTCAGCCACGTCCCTGGGTGGGCGGGGGAGGCGGTGGCTTACGGCGATCATGAGAAGCACGGCGGAAACGCCCCCGGTCATCCGGGCCAGCGCGGTCGCCCAGACCGGGTCCGTGGCCGACGCCTCGTGCAGCAGGACGAAATAGACCCCCAGCCCGATCGCCGCAGCCAGGGCGCACACCTGCGCCGAGACGCGCATCCGGCCCTGGGCGGCCACCGGCCAGCTCGCCATGGTCACCCCGATCAGCCCGACCACGACGCCGAGCGCGGCCACCACCCCCAGCCGTTCGCCGTGCACCAGTCCCCAGCCGACCGGCACCAGCGCCGCGATGGCCGCCACCGGCGCCACCACGACCAGCGACCCGTCCCGCATGGCGCGATAGAGCAAGCCCATCGCCGGCAGACCGACCATCCCGGCCACGACGCCCAGCCACAGCCGGGGGTCGTCCGGCAGGGGCACGCCGCGGGCCAGGACCACCACCATCGCCAGCAGCATGGCGGCGATCTTGGAGCCGATCAGGATCGTCAGGACGGGGATCCGGCGGGCCAGCAGCCCCGCCAGGAAGTCGGAGATCCCCCATGCCGCGGCGGCCAGCGCCGCGAAAGTCATCACCCAGGCCACGACAGTGCGGGGTTCCGGTCGCCGGGGCTGGATACACGTGAGGGCATGCGGCGATGATGCCGACCGGAAAGCCGCAGGTCAGTCGCCCGCAGGAGGCCGCCCGACCAGCCGACCCCAAAAGACGCGGCCCGCCTCCGGTGGGAGACGGGCCGCGGGAAACGACGATCAGGGAAGCGTCCAGCGCTGGTTCGTGCCGGCGAAGCACTCCCAGATCTGCAGGCGGGTGCCGTTGGCCGACGAGTTGTTCGACGCGTCCAGGCACTTGTTGCTGACCGGGTTGCGCAGGGTGCCGTTCGACTGGGCCTGCCACTGCTGAGCCCCGGTGCCGTTGCAGTCGTAGATCTGCACCAGCGAGCCGTTGGCGGTGCCGGCGGCGGCCACGTCCAGGCACTTGCCCAGGCCGCGGATCGTGCCGTCGGTGCCGACCGTCCAGTTCTGCGCGGTGCTGCCGTTGCAGTCGTAGAGCTGGACCGCGGTGCCGTTGGCGCTGCTGGCGGCGGCGATGTCGACGCACTTGCCGGCGACACCGGTGATCCGGCCGGTGCGGCCCGACGGCGGCGGAGTGGTCGGCCCGCTGCCGCCCATCACGGTCTCGTAGATCGCGCTGACCAGGGAGTTCGCGCCGGTGGCGTCCTGCGAGAGCTCCCAGTTCATGATGCCGCCGGCGTTCGCCAGGGCCCACTGGGTCTTGCGGCGGATCGTCGGCAGGCCGTTGTAGCACTCACCCGACGGGGTGCAGTCCCGGTTGGCGTTCGCCGGGTCCTGCGCGACCAGCTGGGCGTACGTGAGGTAACCGGGCCGGCTGTAGAACGGCACACCCAGCACCGTCTTGGCCTTGGGCAGGCCCCGGTTCTTCCAGAAGTTGGCCGACGCGATCGACCAGTCGTAGTTCGCGTGCGGCGACCCACCGTCGTACGCCATGATGTTGAGCCAGTCGACGTAGCCGAAGACCGCCGGCTGCACGCCGTTGGCCGTGCCGCCCTCGCTCACGACCGCCGCTGTGAGCAGCTTGCCCTCGTTGTGCAGGGCGGTGCTGAGCTGCTGCATGAGCGCCGTGTAGTTGTTGCCGGAGGTGCCCGGGTCCGGGTACTCCCAGTCGATGTCGATGCCGTCGAGCCCGTACTGCCGCACGGTGTTCATGACGTTGGTGACGAACGTCGTGCGGGTGCCGGCGTTGGCGGCGAGCGACTCGAACGCGGAGTCGTTGCCGTCGTTCCAGCCGCCGATGGCCAGCGAGACCTTCACGTTGTTCTGGTGGCCGAGCGTGACGAGCTGCTGCAGCTTCGCCGTGTTCTCGATCGCCTGCAGGGTGCCGTTGGCGTTGGGCAGCGCGAACGAGTAGTTGATGTGGGTCAGCTTCGAATACTGGACGCTCGTGACGTTGCCGGCCCACGACGGCATGTAGCCGACGCTCTTGAAGCCGTTGGGCAGGACGGCCGCCTGCGAGGTGCCTTGGACCGAGAGCGCCGTGATCGTGCCGACGGCGGCGACGGTGAGCGCGGCGGCGGCTGACACCCACCGGCTCCTTCTTCTGATTGCCATGGGGATGGTGACCCTTCGTGTCCGGCGCCAGGGGAGGGCGCCGTGGGGATGACTTGCGGGCCACCAAATATTAGGAAGGCTTACTAATAAACGTCAATATAAGAAACGATCGAAGTCTCACCGTCCTTCGAACTCCGGCGGTCGCCGTTCCAGAAACGCCCGCTGTCCTTCCCGCTCGTCGGCCGAGCCGGCGGTCGCGGCGATCAGGTCGTGCGCGCGGGGAACCAGGGCCGGGTGCGCCGCCGCCTTGATCGCTGCCTTGGCCGCGCGCACGGCGAGCGGGGCGTTGCCGGCGATCGACGTCGCCACCGCCAGCACGTCGGCTTCGAGACCGTCCGCGGGCACCAGGCGATTGACCAGTCCCGCGGCCAGGGCTTCGCGGTCCGAGTACGCCCGGGCGGTGAACAGCATCTCGCCGGCGTGCCCGGGCCCGACCACGTGCACGAGCGTCTGCGCCAGCGCGAACGGGTACCCGATGCCGAGCCGGGCCGCGGGGATCCCGAACGTGCTGCCCTCGGCCGCGATGCGCAGGTCGGCGCTGAGCGCGAGAGCCATCCCGGCGCCGAAGCAGTGCCCGCGGATCATCGCGATCAACGGCGTGGTCAGCCCGCTCAGCGTCTCGAACAACCCGGTCAGCGTCGCCTCCCAGTTCTCCCGGGCGGCCAGCGAGTCGTGGTGCGCGGCGAACTCCGAGATGTCGGCACCGGCCGTGAACGTCTCACCGGCCCCGGTCACCACGACGGTCCGCACGTCCGGGTCCAGATCCATTTCCCGTACGGCGGAGGCGAGCGCGGCGAGCATCGCGGTGGACAGGGCGTTACGGCGAGCCGGGTTGCTCATGGTGACCCACCCGACGCCGTCGCGGACCGCGGAGACGATCTCTGGCACCCGCGTCACGCTACCCGGGCCGGCGGAGTCACCCCGTCCGGCCGGTCTTCGCGCGAGAGCCGGTGAGTCCCTGGGCGGTCGCGGCCCGCACCGGCAGGAGCAAAAGGATCGACAGGACCAGGGCACCGCCGAGGCCGGCCGCATTACCGATCTTGTCGATGGTGGGGAAGACCTCGAGGTGCAGCATGTGCCAGAGGAAGTGGATCGCGTTGAACATCAGCCAGGCCCCGCCGGTGACCCGCATGGCGTCGTCGGTCGGGCGCCGCCAGGCCCACACGCTGAGCACCAGCATCGCCAGATAGAGCGCCCCCGTGTCGCGGGTCAGATGCTCGTTGTACGGGCCGAGCGCCGACACCCAGTTACGGCCGGGCCCCGGGAAGTCGTGGTAGAACGACAGCGGGAAAGCCGCCGCCCACGTGCCCACCACCGCCGCCATGACAGCCAGCGCCAGGGCGACCCAGCGTTTCGCGGTGAGGGTCATCGGGTGCCCGCCCACTCGTCGAAGGTGATCCCGCCCTGCCGGTGGTCGCCGACCGGCAGCAGCCCGCCGCGCGCCATCGCCCGCGAGGCGGCGTCGGGCAGCGGAACTCTCAGCACGAGCCTGCCCCGGGCGATGCGCCGCATCATGTCGGCCATCTCGAGCACCTCGGGGCCGGCCAGCTCGGGGGCGCGCCCCTGAGCCGGCCCCTCGGCGAGCCGGACGAGCTCGGCCGCGACGTCGGCGGCGGCGACCGGCCGGGTGACCATCGACGGCACCACCTTCACCGGGCCGGGGACGCGCTCGATCATCTGCTCGGCGAACTCGTAGAACTGCGTCACCCGCAGGACGGTGACCGGGATCGGGCCGGCGAGGGCCACCTCCTCCTGGCGGAGCTTGCCCGCGTAGTAACCCGAGTGGACGCGGTCGACCCCGACGATCGACACCACCACGTAGTGCCGGACGCCCGCCCGCTGCTGAGCGGCGAGCAGATTGCGCGTCGTGGCCTCGAAGAAGTCGATCGCGGCCCGGCGGTTGAGCGTCACGTGATTGGCCGCGTCGATGACCACGTCGACGCCGCGCAGCGCCTCATCGAGCCCGGCGCCGGTGGTCAGATCGACCCCACTCGACCGCGCCATCACCACAACTTCATGACCCGCCGCCCGCGCCTGCGCCACGACCAGTGTGCCGAGCCGGCCGGTACCTCCGGCGACCGCCATCCTCATAGTGTCCGTCCCTCTCGTCGATTCGTTGCCCGAAGCAGGGACGAGAAGGCCAAAGCCGGTGTGACACGGTGTGGCGAGCGCCATAGCGCGGCCATGGGACAACCCCCGCGGCGATGCCCGGCACCGCCGGCAGTGTGGGCGCGCATCCGCGCGGCGAACGTCGTGGGCGTGCATCCGCGCGGCGAACGTCGTGCGCGCGCAATCGCGCGAGGGGTCAGGCGCGGGCGCCGATGGCGAGCGCGCGGAGCAGGAAGCGGGGCTCGGTCAACGCGCTCGGGTGGGCGAGCATCGTGGTGACCTGGCCGAGGCGGTGGTTGATCGTCTGGTCGCGCATCGACGCCTTGAAGACCAGGCCGCTGGCCCACTGGATCGCGCGGTAGCCCCGCGGATAAGGCCCCTCGACGTGCGGCAGCGCGAGATCGGCCATCGTGCTGACCTGCCACGCCGCGTCCACGACGACCTTGACGTCCTGGAAGTAGGACAGGGCGGGCCGAGCCAGATCGGGCTCGCCACGCAGATATTCGGACAGCGCCGAGGCGTGCAGCGTCGCCGAGGTCATGCCCTGGCCGTAGACCGGGTTGAAGGAGGCCACGGCGTCCCCGGCCGCCACCAGCCGCGCCGGGAACCGGGTCAGCTTGTGGAAGTCGCGGCGGCGGCTGTCCGCCTGGTGGTAGGTGATGACGTCGCCGACCTGAGCCGCGGTGGTGGCCACCTCGCCGAACTCGGGCGGGAAATTCTCCACACACCGCTCGCGGAACTCGCCGGCGTCCCGCCCCGGCCGGTCGTCGGCGTAACCCGAGACCAGAACGGTCCAGCGGTCACCCTCGATCGGCGTGAAGCCACCGATCCGGGCCACCTTGCCCGGCCCCGGGTTGGCGATCGAGATACAGGTCAGCACCGTCGCGTCGGCCGGCCGCCGGAACAGGGCCGTGGCGTAGTTGAGCTTGATGCCCATGCGCTGCATCGGCGGTTTCCCGAAGCCGTACGACTCCAGCCAGTCGCCGAGCCGGCTCGACCGGCCCATCGCGTCGACGACGAAGTCGGCCGGCACCTCTTGATCGGCGTAGCGCACCCCGGCCACCCGGTCGCCGTCCAGCACCAGCCCGTCGGCCCGGCCCTGCACAGTGCGGACATTCGGCAGGGCCAGCACCCGGTGCCGGATCAGCGCCTCCAGGAACGGCCGGCTGGAGACCAGGGCCTGCGCCGCCGGCCCGCTCGGCGGGTCCTCCCGCAGCTTCCCATCCATATAGAACCGATTGGTCGCGGCCGGCGGATCCACCGCCCCGGCCGTGAGTGCCGCCTCGATGAAACCGGGAAACCACCGCTCCAGCTGCTGGAGCCCCGAGGGCAGCAACGCGTGCACCTGACTGCCCTGCGGAACCCCGGGCCGCGGCCCCACCGCGTTGACCGGGTCGGCGGCGATCCGCTCGTCCGGCACATCGAGCTCGGTGAGATCATCCCGCTCGATGACCAGCACCTGCTCGGCGTGATCGCTGAGCACCCGGGCCGCCATCAGCCCGGCGATGCTGCCGCCCAGCACAACCGCCTGCCGGAACAGCACCCGCTGCCCGGTCGGCGCCGCGGACGTCGAAATCGCGGCGAACCGTCGAGCAGCAGTCACCGAAGCCCCCGTAAACGTGAAAGTTTCTTCCTGGTTCACGATAGCCGTGCATCGAGCGATATCGCTACCGGGTCCGGTCCGCTATCGCAGGTAGGACGCTCCGTTCAGATCGAGGACAGCGCCGGAGGACCAGGCCGCCTCGGGCGAGCTGAGATGCAGAACGGCCGCCGCGACCTCCTCGGGCGTGCCCACCCGGCCGAACGGGCTCTGCGCACGCATGGCGTCGTCGACCTTGGGCTGCTGGCGCTCGGTGGCGATGAAGCCGGGAGCCACGGAGGTGACGGCGATGCCGTGCGGCGCCAGGGCGATCGCCATCGACTGGCCGAAGGCCTGCAGGGCGGCCTTCGCGGCACCATACGCCGGGAAGGAGGGCTCGCCGCGGTAGGCGCCGCGCGACCCGACGTTCACGATGCTGCCCGGTGCGCGCCGCTCGATGAGATGGTGGGCCACGCAGTAGGTGACGTTGGCCGCGCCGAGCAGGTCGACGTCGACCATCCGGCGCCAGATGTGCTGCCAGTCCTCGTAGCCGATGGTCGCGATGTCGTGCCGGTTGCCGTCGCCGGGCGCGATGGCCGCGTTGTTGACCAGCACGTCGACCGCGCCCAGCCCCTCGACGGCGGCATCCACGACGGCCTTGGCCGCCGCCGGGTCGCCGAGGTCACCGCTGACCAGGGCGTGCCCGTCGCCCGTCAAAGCCTGGAGGGTGGCCTGTCCCTCGGCCTGATCCGACCCGTAGTGCACCGCGACCCGATCACCGCGCGCGGCGAACGCCACCGCGATGGCCCGCCCGATCCCGCGCGACGCCCCCGTGACCAGCACCCGCCGGGCCTGGCCAGCCGCACTCCGCACACCCTCACCCGGGTCGCCGTCAGTACCCATCCCGCCCCCGCTATTCATGCCGCTCCCGCCACTTCATCCCGCTCGCGCCACTCATCCCGGTCCTGCCACTGACCCCGGTCCTGCCCCTGATCCCGTCCGGCCTCACCGGGTTCCGGTCTCTTCGCCGTCCTGGTCACGCTGGTCACCGGGCGAACACCTGGCTTTCGTCGCTGAACGCCTTGAACTCGAGGGCGTTGCCGGCCGGGTCGCGGAAGAACATCGTCCACTGCTCGCCGGGCCGGCCCGGGAAGCGAAGGTAGGGCTCGATCAGGAACGGGGTGCCGGCCTCACGGAGACGGTCGGCGAGCGCGTGGAAGGCCTCGGCGGTCAGGAGCAGCCCGAAGTGGGGGATCGGCACCTCGTGACCGTCCACCTCGCTGTCGCCGGCCGCGCGCACCGGGCCGGGGACCACGTGCGTCACCAGCTGGTGGCCGTGCAGGCTCCAGTCGATCCAGTGGTCGCTGGAGCGGCCCTCGCCGAGCCCGAGCACCGAGCCGTAGAAGGCCCGCGCGGCGGCGAGGTCATCCACCGGGATCGCCAGATGGACGGCGGGTCTGACGGCGTCACTCATGCGGTGGCTCCTTCCTGCCCCGCCGGCGGGCCCGGGAGGTGCATCGACCATAACTCTTTCCGGTGGCGGCAGTGAGTTATCCACAGGGACCGTGGTTATCCACATTCCGGCGGCGCCGGGTTGCCGTCGAGGGGCCTATTGTGTCAACGGAAAAAGGGTCGATAAATAGCGTTGCCAACGGACCGCCGGCGGCCTACCGTAGTCATCACCACCGGGAAAGACAGGACAGGAGAGACCGATGTCGCGGCATGCCTCGCTAACACTGCAGCTGCTTACGCTGCACGTCGGTGCTGTCCCGACGTGCGGTCTCGCACCCTATGGCAAGCCCGGCCGGGGTCGGTGTCGCAGCTAGCGGACGCTAGCGCACACCACGCCGCCGGACCCACGAGGGGACGGCGGTTTTTCGTTTCCGCCAACAATTGCCCACCTGCGCCGCGGGTCAATTCCCGCTGCCCCGAAACAATTGCTCCGGTCGCGGCCGGCAGCGTCGATGATTGACAATTCCACAGCGGATGGCACAACAGATCCGGAGCGAGGGAGACGGCAACCCGCGCGCCTTGGGAGCGTGAGACACCCCGTTCGACTCGGGGGCTCCGGACGCAGTCGATCCTCCGGGATTCCCGGGGGATCAGGGGGCTTGTGGCGCAGCTGGTAGCGCACCGGTTCGGCAGACCGGGGGTCGGCGGTTCGAACCCGCCCAGGTCCACGCACGCCGTCGTAGCTCATCGGGTAGAGCGCTGTCCCGGTACGACAGAGGTGGCTGGTTCGAGACCGGCCGACGGCTCACGCGGTTGTAGCTCAGCAAGGCAGAGCGCCACCCCGCCACGGTGGAGGCCGCCGGTTCGATCCCGGCCAGCCGCTTTCCCGCCCTCGTAGCCCAACGGCAGAGGCACGACGTCGAGAACGTCGACAGTGCGCGTTCAAATCGCGCCGAGGGCACGCGCCGGCGCCGCACGAACGGTCCGTGCGCCGCCGGGAAACGTAGGCCGGCGCAGCGCGAGTGGTCGCGCGACGCCGGGCCGGCGCAGCACGAATGGCTCGTGCGACGCCGGAACGCAGGCCGGTGCAGCACGAATGGCTCGTGCAGCCGACTCGTAATCGGCAGGCTGCGGGTTCGAGTCCCGCCGCCGGCTCCACGCCCGGGTAGCCCAATGGCAGAGGCACGCCGCCCAGGACGGCGCCAGTGCGCGTTCGAATCGCGCTCCGGGTACGCAAGCACACGAGGGTCGGCGCGGGAGGGCGCCGGAGACTCGTACGGGAAGGGCTCGTAGCTCATCTGGTAGAGCGCCGCTCTCGCACAGCGGAGGTGGCCGGTTCGATCCCGGCCGGGTCCACGGGCAGGTCAGCGGGGATTGTCGCGCAGCACGGCGACGGCCTGCACGGTGGCGTAACCACGCCACTCCAGGGCTGCGGCCGGACTGAAGGCGGTGAACGTGACGTCCCAGCCGCCGTCGGGTCGCTGCCGGCCGGCGAGTCGTTTCAGGTCGGCCGTGACGGCGTCCCGGTCGAGCAGGGCGCGGGACGGTGACTCCGGGTGCGGCGTGAAGTCCAGCAGTTGCAGCACTTCACCTTCCGCGCCGCCGGCGACGGGCGTGGGGCCGTCCACGCGTACGTGTTGAACGAACGTGCCGAGAAGAGCCGAGGCCCGGGGCGAGACGGGTGCGGCGGCGTCCAAGAAGTGCATCGCGAACATCACTTCGTACGCGCTCGGTGTCGAGGGCGTCTGCTCGATGGCGTCCAGGCAGTAGGTGGTGGCGGTTTTCAGCCAGGGGTGCTCGGCGATGTCGGTGCGGTGCCGGGCCAGGCGGTGCGCCTGCGCGGCCAGCTGCGTGGTCATTTGAAGGGAGGACGCTGCGGGGTCGGCGTTGATCCAGTGCGGTGCACTGCCGTCGGTGTCCGAGTAGGGCAGGGCGAACGGCACTCCACCGTCGGCCCGGGAGTGCCCGGCCAGCCAGTCGAGCAGTTCCGGCCCGCGGCGGCTGGTCGTGTCCGGAATTCCGGCGAGCACCTCGAGGGCGTGCATGGCCGCGACCGGTTGGCTCGTGACGGATCGGAGGTCCGGTTCGAGTGCCCACCCGTAGCCGCCGTCAACGTTGCGGTGGGCGTCGAGCGCCTGGAGGACCTCGTCGGCCGACCCCTCACCCAGCAGGTGGCGCAGCCGGCGCCGCTCGAGGGTCCGGCCGTGGGTCGTCAGGAACGAGATCGCCGCGTCGAGATCAAGGCTCATCCGAACATCTATATCAATGTCGCCGTAGCTCAGCGGGTTGGAGCGCCGCCCTGATAAGGCGGAGGCCGGTGGTTCGAACCCACCCGGCGACACGTGGCGCCGCTAGCTCAACTGGTGGAGCAGCTGACTCTTAATCAGCGGGTTCGGGGTTCGAGTCCCCGGCGGCGCACCGAAGAATGTTCCGGTAGCTCAGCGGGAGAGCGCCGCCCCGACAAGGCGGAGGTCGCTGGTTCGATCCCAGCCCGGAACACGCACGCCTGCATGGCTCAGCGGGAGAGCGTCCCTTTCACAGGGGGAAGGTCCCAGGTTCGAATCCTGGTGTGGGCACTTCGCCGACGAATAGGCTCGCGCTCATGACCGACGGCGACTGGAGGGATGGCGGGTTCAGGCAGCGCCGGCCCTCCAGGGAGACTTTCGCCTGGGTTGCGGCGTCGATGGGTCCGGGCAGTCGCGTCGTCGGTTGTCGCCGGTTGACCGGTGGCGTCTCCTCCGCCGTGCATCGGCTGACTGTCGAGCGACGTGGAGTACGAACGTTCGTCGTCCTGCGGCAGTACCCGGGCGGGCTCGGCCTGCAGGGGAGCTTGGAGAAGGAGATCGCCAACCTGGGTGTGGTGGCGGGAAGCGGGCTCCCGGTTCCGAGCATCCTGGCTGCTGATGTGGCCGGTGCTTGGACGGGTGGCGCGCCGTCGTTGTTGATGACACGGTTGCCGGGGCATGTCGACCTCAACCCGGCGGAACCTCGGTCGTGGATGACGAGGATCGCGGAGATTGCTGTATTGCTGCATTCCCTCGATCTCCCCGCGAAGCTGTTCAGACCGTGGACGGATTCGTGGATCGCTCCTCGGGACGAGTTTCGGGTGCCGGTCGACGCTCAGAAGCCGGCTGTGTGGAGGGCGGCGTTCGGTGTCATGGTGGCGCCGCCGCCAAAAGACACTGCTGTCTTTCTGCACTGCGATCTCCTGCCCGTCAACATGCTGTGGTCGCGCGGGAGGATCACTGGACTGACCGACTGGAACTCCATCCATCGGGGGTCGCGCGCGATCGACGTCGGGCACTGTCGGCGATACTTGGCGGCGCTCTACTCGCCTGAATGGTCGGAGCAGCTTCGGTCGCTCTACGAGTCCATCGCCGGGATGACTCTCGATCCGTGGTGGGACCTGTATGCCCTGCTGCACTATGACGCCAGCGGGCCGAAATGGATCCGCGCTCAGGTCGCTGGGCGCCGTCCCGTCGATGTGCCCGGCATGACGTCCCGGGTCGAGGTTGTCATCGAGGCAGCGCTACGGCGCCTCGGATGACTGCGGGGTTCACTACCGGCTCGATTGTTGTGATGAGCATGTCCGAGGCCGCAGGTCTCACCACGGTCGCATGCCCGAGTGGTCAGGGGGCCGCCTGCAAAGCGGTGTACGCCGGTTCGAGTCCGGCTGCGGCTTCGACTGCCATCCGCTGTGGGGGCGATCGGGACGTGGCATGGTCGGGGCATGGGTAACCGTGTGCTCGGGCTGGTCGTCCACCCCCGCAACGACGTCAGTGAATCCGTGGCGACCGTCACGAAGCTGGCCGGGGAGCAGGGCATCCGTGTCGTCGCGCGGCCGGCCGACGCCGAGCGGCTGGGGGCGGGGGTCGAGGCGATGGACGAGGCGGTGTTCGCCGGCGCCGTGGACTTCGTGTTCAGCCTGGGCGGCGACGGCACCATGCTCGGCGCCATGCGGCTCGTCGCCGGTCGGCCGACGCCGGTGCTGGGGGTCAACCACGGCAACGTCGGCTTCCTCATCGAGGTGTCGCCCCGGCAGTTGCCGCGCGCGCTCGAGCGGCTGATCGCCGGCGATTTCAGCCTGGAACCGCACAGCTGCCTCGAGCTGACCGGTCACGGCGACGCCGCACTGGCCTTCAACGACGTGGTCCTCACGGCGACCACCCCGTGGACGGCGGTCAGCCTCGATCTGGAGATCAATGCCGTACGGCACGGCTACTTCCGCAGCGACGCCGTGGTGGTGTGCACGCCGACCGGGTCGACCGCCTACAACTACGCCGCGGGCGGCCCGATCATCTCGCCGTCCGCTCCGCTCATCGGCCTGACCCCGGTCGCACCGATGGCGGGCATCAGCCGGCCGATCGTCCTGGGCGGCGACGAGACCGTGCTGCTGCGGTCGCCCGGCGACGCGACCAGGTTGTCGCTCGACGGCGCCGCCGTCTTCACGGTCGCGGCGGGCACCGACATGGTGTTGCGCATGCGCCCGAACGCGACCAACGTCGTCCGCTTCGACCAGAGCACCCACGGCGCCCGGGCCCGGGTCAAGCTGAGCGTGCTCGACCTGCCGTTGCGCCCCGACCAGCTCATCGAGCTCGTCCCGGAGGAGCTGCGCGACCGTGCCCGCCGTCTGACCGACGAGGACGAGAGCGCCTAGCGTCGGTGCTCGACGGGAAGGCGCCGGGCCTGCGCCGATTGGCCGGCCCGGCGCAACAAACGGCGCACCACGTCAGAGGACCGTGCCGTTCTGTACGACCGTCCGACCCGGAGCCGGGCCCCAGAGCACGGCCGGCGACGCCAGCGGGTCGCCGTCGACGATCAGCAGGTCGGCCACCGCGCCCGGCGCCACCCGGCCGAGATCGTCGCGGCCCAGCAGCGTCGCGTTGACCGAGGTGGCCGACTTCAGCGCGGTCAGCGCCCCGTCCACCTCGACCTGCAGGCGCAGCCCGTTGAGCTGCTCGTCCTCCAGCACGCCCATCAGGTCCGTGCCGAAGCCGACCCGCACCCCGGCCTCCCGGGCGACCACCACCGCCTGCCGGCCCGCGTCCAGCACCTCGCGGTTCTTCGCGCGGGACACCGCGGCCATGCCCAGCGAGGCACCGCGCCGGTCCATCGCGTCGTACGCGGCCAGCGTCGGCACCAGGAACGCCCCCGCCGCGGCCATCGCGGCCGCCGTCGGGGCATCCAGCAGGTTGCCGTGCTCGATCGTGCGCACCCCGTTGTCGATGGCGTGCTTGATCGACTCGGGGGAGTAGGCGTGCGCCGCCACGTAGCTGCCGCGCCGGGCCGCTTCCGTGGTGACCGCCCGGATCTCCTCCGGCGAGTACTGCGGGATGCGGATCGGGTCGGTCAGCGACACCACGCCGCCGGACGCCATGATCTTGATGGCGTGGGCGCCACGGCGCAGCCGGTCCCGCACCGCCACCCGCAGGTTGTCCACGCCGTCGACGACCTCGCACGTGTGCGTGTTGCAGCCGCACACGTCGGAGTCGGCCGCCCGGAAGTCGCCGTGCCCACCGGTCTGGCTCAGCGCCGCCCCCGTCCACAGATAGCGCGGCGAGGGCAGCAGGCGTTCCTTGATCGCCCGGTCGAGTCCCGCGTCGCCGCCGGACGGGTCCCGCACCGTCGTGAATCCCCGCGCCAGCGCCGCGGCCAGCCGCTGGGCGGCGACCAGGGCCACATAGCTCAGCGGCCGGCTCTCGATCTCGAGCATGTTCAGGCCGATCCCGTACGCGTGGCAGTGCGCGTCGATCAGGCCGGGCAGCACGGTCCGCCCGCGGGCGTCGATCGTCCGGTCGGCCGGCTGCGGCGCGCCGCCGACGTCCGTGATCCGGCCGTCGACGACATGCACCGAGCCCTCGGTCAGCTCGTCCGACACCCCGTCGAAGATCGTCGCGTTGACGATCGACAGGGAGGTCACGCCGGCACCGCCCGCAGGGACGACGTGGCGGCCGGATCCACCTCGAAGGTGGCCGGATCGACGACCACGCCGTAGTCCCGCGCCGCGGACGCGACCGACACGAAGCCGTTGCGGACGTCGGCCGCCACCTTCGACGGCTCACGGTCGAACGGGTTGCCGTAGCCCCCGCCGCCACCAGTGTTGTTGACCAGCACCTCACCCGTGTCGAGCAGGTTGTAGCTGCCGCCGGTGACCTTCTCGCGGTCGGTGCCCGGGTTGAGCACGATGTGGTTGTTGTCGCCCTCGGCCCCGCCGTCGATCGACCACGGCTTGGTCTTGGTCTTGTAGACGATGCAGATGCCGGTCGACGGCGCGGTGAACCGGTAGGACCGCTGCACGCCGACGCCGCCGCGGTTGCGGCCCGCGCCACCGGTGTCGGGCCGGTAGCCGTACGACTCGATGAACATCGGCGACTTGGTCTCGAGCACCTCGACCGGGTTGTTGCGGCAGCCCGGCTCGGAGATGTGCATGATGCCGTCGGCACCGTCGCCGCTCGCGTGCCCGCCGAAGCCGACCGCCTCGTTGGTCGCCTCCAGCCAAGCCTCGCCGTTGCGCGGGTTCACGCCCAGCCCCATCATCGAGCAGACGTCGCCGCCGGAGCAGGCCGGCACCAGGTCGGGCATGCCCTGGGCCAGCGCCTTGAGCACCACCTCGCCGCCGAGCAGACCGGTCCACAGCGTGAAAGTGGGCATCGGCGGCACCGCGTGCATGACCGAGCCGGGCTCGGTGATCACCCGCAGCGGCCGGAAGTTGCCGGCCACGACCGGGCTGTCCGGAGTGGTCAGCGACTTGAAGATGAGGCTGCAGAACGCCTCGGTCTGGCCCACCGGCAGGTTGATCGGGCCGCGGACGTCCTTCTCGCTGCCGGTCCAGTCGACGATCATCTCGTCGTCGGTCACGGTCACGGTGACGTTCATCTTGATCATGCGGTCGAGGTCGACGCCGTCCTGGTCGACGAAGTCGTACGCCGTCCAGGTGCCCTGGGGCAGCTTGGCCAGGGCGATCCGGGCCAGCCGCTCGCCGTGGTCGTTGATCGCGGCCATCGCCTCGGTCAAGACCGCCGCGCCATATTTTACAGCGATCTCCTGCGTACGCCGGACGCCCGAGAAACAGGCCGAGACCTGGGCTTGGAGGTCGCCGATGGTGCGCTCGGGCATCCGGCTGTTGAACCGGACGACGTTGAAGATGTCCTCGTTCATCTCCCCCTGGCGGTAGAGCTTGGCCGCCGTGAAGAAGATGCCCTCCTGGTACATGTCGGTGGAGTCGAGGACGTAGCCGGGGTCCTTCTGCTTGAGGTCGAGCACGTGGATCCGGCAGGAGGTGAAGCCGATCAGCTCGCCGTCCACGTGCACCGGCGCGAAGACCAGCGGGTCGAGCGTGTGGGCGGACGACCAGTACGGGTAGTTCAGCAGGATCACGTCACCCGGGAGCAGCTTGTCCCGGCCGAGGAACTCCACCGCCTTCTTGATGCCGTGGTCGTTGCCGCGGGTGAACACGGCGATGCCGGGGGCGTCGGCCACCACGTCGCCGTTCGCGTCGTGGATCCCGATCCCGTAGTCGTGAATCTCGTAGACGACGGTGTTGTAGGCCGTCCGGCACAGGTTGCGGGCCATCTCCTCGGCCGCGGCCAGTAGGCCGTGCCGGATGACCTCGATGGTGATCGAGTCGACGGTGCTCATGAGGCGGCCCCTTGAACGGTGATGACCATTTCGCCGTGCTCGCCGACGCGCAGCTGGTCGCCGGCGTGGATCACGGTGGTCGCGGTGTGCTCGTGGATGACGGCCGGTCCGGCGATCTCGTCACCGGCCAGCAGGGTCTCGCGGGTGAACAGCGCGTACGGGACGGCCGGCTGCTCGGCCGAGACGTAGACGTCGCGGTGACCCTCGGGCTGGGCCGGGCCCGAGTCCCGTACGGAAAGCTTGGGCAGCGTCGGCTTGTCGACCTGGCCCGAGGCGCGCAGCCGGAGCGTGGTGATCTCGATCGGGTCGTCCATCACGTGGCCGTACTGGCGCTCGTGGAGCTCGGTGAACTGCCGCTCGACGGCGGCCGCGATCCCGCTCGTACCGTCGGGAACCGGGACCGTGACGGTGTGCTCCTGACCGGCGTAGCGCACGTCGACGCTGCGGGTCAGCACCTGGTTCGCGGGCGCGAAGCCCTCGGCGCCGAGGGCTTCGGCGGCCTCGGCGGCCATCTCGGCGTAACCGGCCGCGGTGCCGGGCGAGTCGAGTTCGGCCAGCGAGGTGACCGCGGTCCGCGCGAAGTCGTGCTGCACGTCGGCGAAGAGCATGCCGAACGCCGAGAACGCGCCCTGCCCGGGCGGCACGATCACGGTCGGGATGCCCAGCTCGTGCGCGACGTCGACGGCGACCAGGCCGCCCCCGCCGCCGAACGAGAGCAGCGCGAAGTCCTTGGGGTCGCGGCCGACCTCGACCGTGATCGCCCGGACCGCGCCCATGATCTTCGTGGTCGAGATCCGGATCATGCCGCGGGCCAGGCCCAGCGGGGTCATGTCGAGCTTGGTGGCCAGCGGTTCCAGGGCGCCCAGGGCAAGCCGGTCGTCCAGGCTGAGCCGGCCGCCCAGCGCGGCCGTCGTGCCCATGTAACCGACCGCGAGCGCGGCGTCGGTGAAGGTGGGCTGGGTGCCACCCTTGCCGTAGGAGGCCGGGCCGGGGTCGGCGCCCGCACTCTGCGGACCGACCTGCAGCGCGCCGGCGTCGTCGAGCCAGGCGATCGAGCCACCGCCGGCGCCGATGGTGTGGATGTAGAGCGACGGCGTGTTGATCGGCAGGCTCTCGAACTCGGCGCCCTGGTGCAGCACCGGCTCGCCGTCGATGACCAGCGACGCGTCCAGGCTGGTGCCGCCCATGTCGATGGTGATCAGGTTGGGCCGGCCGATCAGCTCGCCGAACGCGGTGGCGCCGATGACCCCGCCGGCCGGGCCGGAAAGGATCAGGCTGACCGGCTGCTCCCGGGCCGAGCGGGCGGTCATCGCACCGCCGCCGGAGCGGGTCATCAGGAACCGGCCGTCGAAGCCGCCACCGGCCAGCTCACCCTCGAGGCGCTCCAGGTAGCGGCGCACGATCGGCTTGACGTAGGCGTCGAGCACGGCGGTGCTGGTGCGCTCGTACTCGCGGTACTCGCGGGACAGCTCGTGCGAGACGGTCACGACGACGTCCGGGGCGACCTCGGCGAGGATCTCGCGCATGCGCGCTTCGTGGGCCGGGTTCGCGTACGAGTGCAGGAACGCCACCGCGACCGAGTCGTAGCCGCGCTCGGCGATCGTCGCGGCGACCGTACGGGCGGCTTCCTCGTCCAGCGGCAGGTGCACCGAGCCGTCGAACAGACTGCGCTCGGGCACCTCGAAGGTGTCGTACCGCTCGACCAGGGCCGCCGGCTTCTTGTACGTGATGTCGTAGTTCGTCCGCCGGTCGGTCCGCCCGAGCAGGTACACGTCGCGGAAACCGGCCGTGCCGACCACCGCCGTCCGGGCCCCGGTGCGGGTGAGCAGCGCGTTGAGCCCGAGCGTGGTGCCGTGGGTGAACATGCCGACCTCGGCCATCGGCGCCTCGGTCGTGCCGAAGGCGTCCAGGACGCCCGCGGTGGGCTGCGACGGGGTGGTCGGCACCTTCCCGAACCGGATCTCACCGGTGGCCGGCGTCAGTTCGACGACGTCGGTGAAGGTGCCGCCGACGTCGATCGCGACGCGGCTGTTGCTGGTCATCGTGAGTTCGCCTTTCGCCTTTTCCCGCGCACACGGCGACGCCGCTGTTTGTCAGGGCGGGAGTGACAGCTGACGAGAAGAGGCCCGTTGTCCGGCGGGCGAGGGGGTCAGCTGATGGTCGTCGCCGGTTGGCGCGGCGAGGCCCCGAACTTGTCACAGCCGTTTCTGGGGTGTCAATCGGTGCTGGTGGGGGCGTCCCTCGCCGGGAACGGGCCGTCGGGCGGCCCTGCACAGCGCCGCCCGCCGCCGCTGTGCTCGGCGCACATCCGTGGCGGAACGGCCACCGTCAGCATTTGCCAACTCCAACACCCGAGACACCGGGGGTACCAATGGTCCGCAGCGTCCTCACCCTTCGAGCGGCCGCCGGCCACGGCGACGACCTCGAGGCCTTCTACGCGGATCAGCGGATCCTGGAGCGGGCCCGGACGTTCCCCGGGTGCCGTGCCGCCGAACTGTTGCGATCCGTTGACGACAGCCCCGCGACCCACCTGGTCATCGCCGACTGGGACTCGGCCGCGGACTACCGCAACTGGGTCGACGACCCGTGGCGAGCCTCTTTGTCCGAGGGGCTCTTCGCACTGCTGGACATCCGGGACGACGAGCCGCTCGTTGGCGGAGTCTTCGAGCTCGTCGAGCCCTGATTCCTCGATCTTCTTTTCTGAACGCGTATAAGAGGAGCACCAGTGATAAGAGTTGCTCGACTCCTGGCGGTCGGTCTGACCGCCGCCGTGGCCCTGACCGCCTGCAGCAATCCCAACAAGGATGACGCCGCCGGGGGCGCGGCCACCGCCGCCCCGGCCGACAAGAAGCTCAGCATCGGCTTCTTCGGCTTCGCCAAGGCCAACTCGTTCGCCCAGGCCACCTGGGCCGGGGTGCAGGAGTACGCGAACGCCAACAACGCCGAGGCCACCTTCCTCGACTCCAACTTCGACGGGCCGACCCAGGTCAACCAGCTGCAGGACGCGGTCACCTCGAAGCGTTACGACGTGGTCATCGTGCAGGCCAACGACGGCACCGCGATGGTCAACCCGGTCAAGCAGGCGGTCGCCGCCGGCATCACCGTGGTGGTCGAGTTCACCCCGGTCGGCGGCAAGTACGACACCATCGAGCCGCAGGTGCCCGGCACCGTCAACATCATCGACCCGCCCACGGTCAACGGCGACGGCCTGGCCAAGATGGCGCTCGAAGGCTGCAAGACGGTCACCGACGGCGCCTGCAAGGTGGCCTACTTCCAGGGCTTCGCGAACTACCCGCTGGACACCGCCCGCACCGAGGCCGCGATCAAGGCGCTCAAGGCCGGTGGCGCCGCCGAGGTCATCTCGAACTTCGTCGGCGGTTACACCCCGGACAGTGGCCGCGGCGCCATGCAGAACCTGCTGCAGGCCCACCCCGACGTCAACGTGGTGATCGGCTCGTCCCAGGCGCTGCAGGGCGCGACCCCGCTGGCGGCCGGCAAGAAGATCACCTTCGTGGGCAACGGCGGCTCGACCCAGGCCTACGACTTCGTGGCCAAGGGAACCTGGTTCGGCACCTACGCGATGCCGGAGAAGGCCCAGGGCGCGAAGGCGGCCGAGCTCGGCATCAAGAAGGCCCGCGGCGAGACCGTCCCCGAGGCGACCGACGCGTGCTCGACGCTGACCGACTACGCGTGCCTCGGCACCAAGGACAAGCTGGCCGGCAAGACGGCCGACTACTCGGACTGACGACGGCGGGCGCCGGGGACATCCCCGGCGCCCTCGGTGTCGAGGAGGCCTCGTGAGCACTCAGAAAGCACCGTCGATCGCGGTACGCGGCGTCGGCAAGAGCTACAGCGGCGTCACCGTGCTGCACGACATCGACCTGGACATCGCGCCGGGCGAGGTGCACGGGCTGGTCGGCGAGAACGGCGCCGGCAAGAGCACCCTGCTGAAGATCCTCGGCGGTGCCATCAAGGCGGACGCCGGCACGCTGAGCTTCGACGGGGAGCAGGTCTCGATCGGCAGCCCCCGGGACGCCATCGGGCACGGCATCAGCCTGATCTCGCAGGAGGGCGCGCTGGTGCCGGCGCTCAGCGTGCTGGACAACGTGTTCCTGGCCCGCTGGTCGCACCGCGGCGGCCTGGTCAGTGCCCGCGCCGACCGCAAGCGCCTGACCGGGCTGCTGGAGACGACCGGCTTCTCGGTCGACCCCGACGTGCGGGTCGACACGCTGCCGATCGGCGTGCAGCAGCAGGTCGAGATCCTGCGCGCGCTGGCCCGGGGAGCCCGGGTGATCGCCATGGACGAGCCCACCGCGGTGCTGGCCGAGCACGAGAAGGAGAACCTGCTCGCGCTCATCCGCCGGCTGGCCGCGAGCGGCACGACCATCATCCTGGTGTCGCACTTCCTCGAGGAGGTGCTGTCGGTCGCCGATCGGATCACGGTGCTGCGCGACGGCGCGCTGATCCGCACCGGGCCGGCCGCCGAGACGTCCCCGCGGGCCCTGGTCGGGCACATGGTCGGCCGCGAGATCGACGTGCTCTACCCCGACCCGCGGCCGGTGCCGGACGGCTCGCCGGTGGTCCTGGCCGCGCGCGGGCTCAGGCGCGGGCTGGTCGACGGCGTCGACCTCGAGGTGCGCTCCGGCGAGATCCTCGGCATCGCCGGGCTGGTCGGCAGCGGGCGTACGGAGACCCTGCGGCTGCTCTTCGGGGCGGACCGGCCCACCGCGGGCGTCGTCGAGGTGGACGGCGTGGCGCTGACCTCGAACACCCCGCGAGCCGCGATGGCCGCCGGGGTGGCGATGGTGCCCGAGTCCCGCAAGGAGCAGGGCCTGGTCATGCAGCGCTCAGTGGCCGAAAATGTGGCCCTCTCGTCGCTGTCCGGCCGGCGCTCCGGCCCGTTCGTCAAGCGCCCGGCCGAGAAGACCGCGGTCGGCGAGATCTCGAAGTCGGTGGACATCCGGGCGGCCAACCCCGAGTCGCCGATCGAAACCCTCTCCGGTGGCAACCAGCAGAAGGCACTCTTCGCCAAGTGGCTGCTGCGCGATCCCAAGGTGCTGCTCATCGACGAGCCCACCCGTGGCGTGGACGTCGCCGCCAAGACCCAGATCCACCACCTGATCACCGGGCTCGCGGCCGACGGCATGGCCGTGGTCTGCGTGTCGTCCGAGATCGAGGAACTGCTGGCGCTCTCGCACCGGGTGCTCGTGCTGCGGCACGGCCGGCCGGTCGGCGAGTACCCGCGCGGCACGACCCCCGAGGTCGTCGTCGCCGCCGCGTTCGGCGACCACTCACAGGGAGAGACAAGTTGAGCGTCGACACCACCCCCCAGGCGCCGGCCACGCCGTCGCCGGCCGCGGCGAACAACATGTCGCGCCTCGCCTTCCGGATGCGCGACTACGGCATCGTGGCGGCACTGGTGATCATCGTGATCGCGCTGTCGCTCAGCACGGACACGTTCCTGACCAGCGGCAACCTCGTCAACCTGCTCGACCAGACCGCGGTGCTGGGCCTGCTGGCCACCGGCGCCACGATCTGCATCATCAGCGGCGTCTTCGACCTGACGGCCAGTGCCACGCTCGCCCTCTCGGCGATCGTCGGCGTCCAGGTCGGCCGGGTCACCGACGTCTACGTCGGCTTCGCCGCCGCCGTGCTGGCCGGTGCCCTGCTCGGCTTCATCACCGGCACGGTCGTCGTGCGCAGCGGCGTCAACTCGTTCGTCGGCACGCTCGCCACCAGCCTGGTCTATCGCGGCCTGGCCGTCATGGTCACCGGTGGCGCGATCGTCTACCCCCTGACGCAGTACGCCGAGAGCTTCGGCGTGCTGACCTGGCCGTCCCTGTTCGGGCTGACCTCGGCCACGATCATGTTCGTCGTCGTCGTGGCGGTTCTGGCGGTCATTGTTTCCCGTACGACGTTCGGGCGGCGCCTGTACGCGGTCGGCGGCAACGCCGAGGCGGCTCGGCTGTCGGGCATCCGGGTCGGTTCGATCCACGTCACCGCGTTCATGATCAGCGGTGTCTGCTCGGCGCTGGCCGGCCTGATCCTGGCCTCGCGGGCCGGCTCGGCCCAGTCGACGATGGCGACCGGCATGGAGTTGACCGCGATCGCGGCCGCCGTGGTCGGCGGCACCAGCATCCTCGGCGGTGAGGGCGCGGTGTGGCGGGCCATCGTCGGCGCGCTGCTGCTGACCCTGATCGGCAACGGCTTCAACCTGCTCGGCTGGGACACGATCTATCAGCAGGTGCTGCAGGGCCTGCTCATCCTGTTCGCCGTGACCATGGACCGCTGGCTGCGCAAACGCACCCGCTGAGCCGAGTACGCTGATCAAATGCCTGCTCAGGGCGATGATGTCGCGCACATCGGGGTGACGTTGCGGCCGCACCGGGCGCACGCCGCGGTGGTGCTCGGGGCGACCGTCCTGCCGGTCGAGCCGGTCGCTCCGGCCCGCACCGATCTGGAGGGCGTCATCGCCGCCGCGGTCGGGGTGGCGTTGCGCGCCGCCCCCGGCGGGGCCGGCGCGGTCACCGTCGACCTGGCGCCGCTGCTGTTCGACACGTTGCTGCGGCCCGAGGCCGAGGTGCCGCCGGTGGCCGTCGTCCGGATCGTGCCGCGCGCGGCCACCGACCCGGCGCTGGCCCGGTCACCGGCCGAGCTGGTCGAACGCCGGATCGGCCGCCGCTGGACCGTGGCCGGCGGGCACGACCTGCTCGGCAACGAGCTGTGCCCGCTCGACCGGGACGGGCTGGCCCGGCTCGGTACGGAGCTGGCGGCCACCGGCATCCGCCACGTGGCCATCGTGGCGGCCGGCTCCCAGGCCCGGCCCGCGCACGAGCGGGAGGTGGCCGACGCGATCCTGGCCGCCGTGCCCGGGGCCCGCATCTCGGTGGCCAGCGACTACGGCGGCCAGGGGCTGGTCGCCCGGGAGGCCACGGTGGTGATCGACAGCGCGCTGACCGCGCTCACCGAGCGGGTGCTGGACCGCTGCGAACGTACGCTGGCCCGCCTGCCCGGGTCGCTGGAGTTGCGGGTCGCCCGGGGCGACGGCGGCTACAGCACGCCCTCGCGCATCCGGGTCACCCCGGTCGTGGCGCTCGGCGCCACCGAGGCCCTCGAACTGTGCGGCGCCGCGCACCTGGCCGGGCTCGACAACTGCCGGGTGCTGCTGTCGCGCGACGGCCACCCGGTGGCCGGCGAGGTGCGGCACGGCCTGGCCGTGGTGCGCCCGGACGAACCCGCGGGGATCGGCACCGAGCTGGTGGTGCCGATGGCCGTGCTGACCGCTGTCCCGGCCACGACGCCGGACGACGTCCCGGGCCGCGGAGCCGACGTACCGACGATCAAGCCGGATGCCGAGCCGCACGTGCTGGCCTGCGTCGGCGCGGCGATCAGCCAGCCCGCCTCGTGGCTCGACGAGGTGGCGTTCATCGAGTCGGCCGACGAGCTCGACCGGGTGCGGCGCGACGCCGAGGAACGAGCCACCGCGATGGTGATGGCCAACGGTGCCGCCCCGGGCACCACGCATGTCGCCGAGATCTCCACGGTGGCGGTGCCCTACAGCCCGTCGGGCACAATCCGGATCAGGGTGCGGGTGGCGGGCTCGCCCGACACCTCGCTGGCCGGCCGATGAGCGGGCCGGCCGGCTACATCGGGGCCAGCGCGTCGATCACCGCCGAGGACGTGCCCGCGCTGTACGAGGGGGCCAAGTTCTATTCGCCGGCGGTCGGCGACGCCAACCGCTCGTCGATCACGTCCTGGCTGGCCGGGCTGCTCGACCGCAACGGCCCGGTGCCGCTGCTGCGGGTCGAGGCGGTCGCGCCCGAGACGCCCTGCGTGTCGGTCTGCGTGCTCGGCTCCGGCTCGGCGATGGCCGACCTGCCACCGGCCGGGGACGAGTTCGAGATGGCCGTACGCCAGATCGAGCGGCTCCAGCGGGTCGAGTTCGGCGCCGTCTATCCGCTGGCCGCGGCGACGATCAGCGCGCTGGTCGCGGTGGTGACCGCGGCCCAGCTGCGGGTGCCGCTGCTCGACGCGGACGGGATGGGCCGGACGTTCGCGCTGATCCACCACACCGCGATGCACCTGTCCGGGGTGTCGCCGACGCCGCTGGCCGCGGTCGGGCCGACCGGCGAGAGCGTGCTGGTCGAGGTGCCGGCCGGACCGCGGGCCGACCGGATGCTGCGGGCGAACGTGGACACCGTGGGCGGCTGGGCGGCCCTGGCGGCGTACCCGACCACGGCCGGCGTCCTGCGCCGGGCCGCGCTGCCCGGCACGGTGTCGCGGATCGCCAACGTGGGGCGGCTGCTGCTCGACCGTACCGACCCCGACGTGCTGGTCACCCGGCTCGGCACGATCACCGGTTGCCGCCGGCTGGCCCGCGGCCGCATCGCCGAGCTCGAGCACCTGAGCCGGCCCAGCGACGTCACCATCCCGGCCCACCCGTCGAGCCTGGTCGTCGAGGAGACCGGCGGGCTCGGCCGGCAGTTGCGCATCGAGCTGCGCAGCGAGATCGTGGCCGTCTTCGCCGACGGCGCGCTGATCGCCGGCGCCCCCGACCTGATCGGCCTGCTCGACGTGTCCCGGGGCGTGCTGGCCACGCTGGACAGCCTGGAGCCGGGCGACCTGGTCGACGTGCTGGTCACCCCGGCCGACGCGGTCTGGTATTCACCGCGGGGCATGGAGATGGTCGGCATGGCCTCGCACGGCATCCCCCTGGCCCACCCGAGGCGCCGATGACTCCCGCGACCGAGCCGCGCCGCCTGGCTGACCCGCGCCGCCTGGCTGACCCGCGCCGCCTGGCTGACCCGCGCCGCCTGGCTGACCCGCGCCGCCTGGCTGACCGGGGTCGCCTGGCTGGGCCGGGCCGCCTGGCTGAGGTGGGGCGCCGATGAGGCGTACGTCGACTCTTTCGATCACGCTGGGCGAGCTGGCCCGCATTCAGCCGCTGGCCGGGGCCGAGTCGCACCTGGCCGACCCGTCGCGCAAGGTCGAGCAGGTGGTGCTGGCCGAGACGTTCGACCGGCTGCGCCGCTGCACGCCGCACGTCCTGGTGGTGCTGCACGACGAGGCGGCCACCGGCGGCTGGTCGCTGGCCGCTGCACTGCACCTGGCCTGGGAGCGCAACCTGTCGGCGGTGGTCGTCTCGCGGACGGTGGCCGGCGGCGCCAGTGTCGCGCTGGCCGAGCGCCTGCACATGTCGCTGATCGTCATCGACGACGACCCGATCGACATCGCGCTGCAGCTCGCCGGTCAGGTCAGCGCGCCCGCCGCGGCCCGCGCCCTGCGGCAGGCCCGGCTGGCCGAGCAACTGGCCGAGCAGACCGGCATCCGCGGCGTGCTCGGGGTGCTCAACCGCGAGCTCCAGCACGTGCCGGTCGCCCTCGTGGTGGGGGGCGTGGTGGTGGCCGGGCAGAGCGCGGCGCTGACCGACCGGCCGCAGGTGCGCCAGCTCGAGGTCGAGGTGCACGCGCCGGGGGAGCGGTCGGCGGCCCGGCTGATCGCCGCGGTGCCACTGCCCGGCCCGGCGGCGGTCGACCAGGTGGAGTCCCTGCTGCGGCTGGCCCGCCCGTCCCTGCAGGCGGCGTGGGCCCAGAGCCGGCTCGACACAGCGACCCGGGCCGCGCACGAGCAGGCCGCGTTCGGGCTGCTGCGCCGGCTCCCGCAGGCGTCGTCCGGCGAAGCGGCCGAGATCGAGGTCCCGGCCTGGACGAGCGAGCTGGGCTGGCAGGTCGGCGAGGCCAACCGCGCGGTGTGGCTGGCCCCGCTGCGCCCGTCCGGCGAACCCCCGGCCGAGATCACCTATCTGATCCGGGCCTCGTGGCAGCGCGGCCACTCGACCTGGCCGCTGGTGGCCGAGGGCGACGGCTGGATCTCCTGGCACAGCGGCACCGACCCGGACGACGTGACCGCGCTGCGCCGGGCGCTGGCCGGCTTCCGCGACTCGGCGGTGGCCCACCGGCTGGCCATCGGCATCGGCCGGGCCCATCCCGGCGTCGGGGGCCTGATGCGCTCGGTGGCCGAGGCCCGCCTGGCCGCCCACGTGGCCCGCGAGGGCGGTCCCGGTGCGGTGCAGTGGTTCGACCAGGTGGGCGCGAACGCCGCGCTGGCCTGGCTGCCGACCACCGAGATCGCCCAGGTGGCCGACCTGTGCCTGGAGGACCTGATGGCCGCGAAGGACCGGGCCGCACTGGTCCAGACCGTGCTCGCGGTGCTCGACTCGGGCGGCTCCCTGAGCCAGGCGTCGCAGCGGCTCGGCGTCCACCGCAACACCGTGCTGGCCCGGCTGGCGCGGGCCCGGCAGCTCGGCCTGACCTACGAGGAGCCCGGCCAGCGCCTGGCCCTGCATGTCCTCTGCTATGCCCTCACTTCACTGTGGAGCGAGACCGGCACGGAGCACGCCCAGCCGGCATAGCTGTGGTCACAGGCCGGCGGCGCTGTCGTAGCGGCGGCGCAGGTCGGTCATCTCGGGTTCGGACAGGGCTTCCTTGGCGGCCAGGCCGGCGTACGCCGGGGGGAACATCTCGCGGAGCCGGTCCACGAACTTGGTGTCGGCGGTGGCCTCGACGACCTGGATGCCGGGCGGGGTGGTGGAGACGTCCACGATCACCGGGCCGGCCAGTTTGACCGCCACGTCCCACGGGCGGTTCGGCTCGGCCACGCCGCAGAGGTGGAAACCGTAGACCGTCCGTACCTCGGAAAGGGTTTTGACCTGGGCCGGCTCGTAGCCGTAGACCCGGACCCCGCAGATCACCGCCGGAGGGGCGGCCGACGGCTGAGCGGCGGCGTGGCCGGCGTGGTTGTGCTGTCCCGGGTCCGACTGTTCGAGCGTGTCGCGCATCAGGGTCACGATCTGGCCCTGGACGTCGGCCGGCTCGTCCTGCCCGGCGGCCAGGCCGTACGCGCCGGCCACGGTCGCCAGCAGGATCGCCGCCACCCCCGCGTAGCGGCCCTTTCCCAGCTTCATGAGCACTTCTCCTCGCCGGTGGCCCGGCGCGGGACGTCGGGTGACGCCCCGCACCGGTGCCTGATCAGGTGAAGTTGACGTCACTGCACCACATGTAGGCCTGGTCCTGGTGCGAGGCCTGCCAGATGACGAACAGGATGTGGTGTCCGGTGTAGCCGGACGTCGAGACGTTGAACGAGATGTTCTGCGCCGGGGCGTAGCGGCCGGTCTGCTGGATGAAGTCGAGGTTGCCCCAGCCGAGGCGCTGAGTGGCCGGGTTGAACCCCTGCTTGCTGACGTAGACCCGGAAGTAGTCGGCGCCGTGACTGGCCTGGTCGTACATCTGCACGGTGAAATTGCGGCCGAGGTTGGTCTGCCGCCAGGCGCCGGGCTGGTTCAGGCTGTCGTTGCGGGTGAGCCCGTTGCTGCAGAGCTGCCCGTCGGGGGTACGAGCCTGGAACTGGCCGCCGAGGCCGTCGCGCAGGGCGCTCATCCAGTTCCACATGGTGTCGGGGTTGGCCTGGAACGCCTGCCAGCACATCGGGTCCTGGGTCTGCATGGCCGGGTTCATGTGCTGACTGCCCCAGGCCTGCCAGCACTGGTAGGCGCGACTGGCCGGCCCGACGACGGTGCCGTGGGCCTGAGCCGCACCGGCTGCGGGCAGCAAGCCCACCACCAGAGCGAGCAGAACGACCAGAACCTGAGCTGAGCGTTTCTGCCGGGACTGACTGGAATCGTGTGGACGCACGGTTCCTCCTCCATTCTTCGGCAATCGGGGGATGGGAGCGCTCCCAGGCAGGATCGCACTGTTGTGTCCAGATATCAACCCTGATCTATGTAAAGGGGGCGGGCCGGTAGGAGCGAGTCCGGCCCGCCGCATCAGCTTCGAACTCCCGCCGGCGTGGCGCGCCCGCCCGGGTGATGGCGATCTTGGGAGAGGGCGATATCCAATGCACCCGTGTCCATCACCGCTCTGGAGAGGTACGACCGGTGACTGCCTCGGGTCCGTCGTTCGATCACCGCCGCATCGAACGGATCTTTCGCAACGAGGGTCTTCCCGCACTCGTCCGTGACGCCCGGCCGGGCCGGTCCGTGTTGTCGAGAACCATGCCCTTTCTGCAGGTCGCCGCGATGATCGCGATACTGGGCAGTGTGGCAGTGCTCGGCTTGCGCGGCCTCCTCAACCCGGACGTCTGGCAGGTCGCCTGGGGCGTCGGACCCGGCCGGCTCGCCCTGACGATGTCGGTGTTCGCGGTCGTCGCATTCATGACCGGCATCGCCCGGACAAGAGAGCTGTCCGAGACGCTGACGCGGGAACACGAGAGTGATACCGCCGCCATCCCCTGGCCGGCCCGTGCGGCATCCGGTGCCGAGGTGCTCGAGAAGGATCGCCGAGTGCCGGAGTTGACCGAGATGCAGCGCGCGAACTTGGCGCTGGCGGTGACCGGTCGCCAGCTCGCCCAGGCGTTGTGGCTCGGGATCGGGATCTTCATCATGCTGTTCCTGCTGGGCCTGGTTCTCGTGCCGCCGGTGACCGGCAAGGCGTGGATCGGTACCGGGGACGCCGATCAATACGTCGGCCGGCCGCCGCTGCTGATCTCGGTGACCATGATCAAAGTGGCGGTGCTGCTGGCCGGTTTCAGCATGCTGTACTTCATCGTCGTGACGGCTCGTGAGGAGCAGTACCGGCGTGCTTTCTACGGACCGCTCGCTCACCGGTTGCATCGGCTGCTGCAGTTGCACGCCGCGTACAGCGTTTATGTCGGCCCACCGGTCCGGTCCACCTCTCGTCTCGGGCAGGTGACCCGAAAGGTCTTCGAGGAAATGATTGCCACGGCCCGGGATGGATCTGTGTTCGGCCCGCGGACCTCGCCATCGCGCCGGCCTTGGTCGCCGGCGAGGCAACGGCCCACCTGGAACCCCGCGCCGCCGGCTGTCTGGACTCCCTGGCGAGTGATGCGAGCGATGGCGCGTGTCTTCGTTCCTCTGGTGGCAGCCCAAGGCTTTGTTGCGTTTCTTAATGATCTGCCCCGGCGCTGGGATCCTGACGATGACCCGCTCTTTCGTGCGACGACGAGCAGCGGTCCGGCCGACACCCGGGCGAACGACCGAGGCGGCGCGAATCAGCCGGAGAACCGAGCCGGAGGCGGGACGACGCCCTGAGGAAAGCTTCGCGGTGACCGCTTACCTGGACACTGGCGGGCACGACGACTGACAGAGTGGGCGTAGCGTCCAGGCATGGACTCGACGCGACTTCGTGAGGTCTACGAGGATCTGCATCGGCACCCGGAGCTGTCCTTTCAGGAGCGGCGGACGGCGGGTGTCGCGGCGGGCCGGCTGCGGGAGAACGCGTACGAGGTGATCGAGGGCCTCGGCGGCACCGGGGTGGCCGGGGTGCTGCGGCGGGGGAGCGGGCCGACGGTGTGGCTGCGGGCCGACATGGACGCGCTGCCCGTCACCGAGCAGACCGGGCTGCCCTACGCCAGCGTTGTCGACGGGGTGTCGCACGCCTGCGGGCACGACATGCACGTCACGTGCCTGATGGGCGCCGCGGCCGAGCTTGCCGCGGCCGATGACTGGCAGGGCACGGTGGTGGCGATCTTCCAGCCGGCCGAGGAGCTCGCCAAAGGGGCTCAGGCGATGGTCGACGACGGTCTGGCCGAGCGGGTGCCCCGGGCCGACATCGTGCTCGGCCAGCACGTCGCGCCGCTTCCGGCGGGCAGCATCGGGCTGACTCCGGGGCCGATGTGGGCCGCCTCCGACTCGTTGCGGGTCACCATCCACGGCCGGGGTGGTCACGGCTCGCGGCCCGAGACCACCGTCGACCCCGTGGTCATCGCGGCCGCTACCGTACTGCGGCTGCAGACCATCGTCGCGCGCGAGATCTCGACCACCGAGACGGCCGTGGTCACCGTCGGCGCGGTGCACGCCGGCACCAAGCACAACATCATCCCGGACGCCGCGACGCTGCTGCTCAACGTGCGCACGTACGACTCGAAGGTCCGCGACCGGGTGCTGGCCGCGATCAGGCGCATCGTGCACGCCGAGGCCGCGGCGGCCGGTGCGCCTTGCGACCCGACAGTTGTCATCGAGGAGTCGACGCCGACGCTGACCAACGACGTGGACGCGGCCGAGCGGACCCGGCCGGCCCTCGAGTCGGTGGGCCCGGTCTTCGACCCCGGCCCGTTGCCCAGCAGCGAGGACGTGCAGGTGCTGGCCACCGCCACGGGTGCCCCGATCACCTACTGGCTGATGGGCGGGGCCGACCCTTCTTTGTACGCCGGAGCCACCACCGCGGAGCAGCTGATCGAGGTGGCCGGCACCATCCCGTCCAACCACTCGCCGCATTACCACCCGATCCCGGATCCGACGATCCGCGCCGGTGTGGCCGCGCTGGTCGCCGCCGCCCGCGCCTGGCTCCGCTGACCCCACGAAACGCCCACAGTGGACTATCCTGGTCGCTTCGTCGATCGGGAGGGCACCCTTCATGACCAGCCTCACGCCGGATCCCGGCGCCAAGCTCGACACCACCGTGCCGCACAGCGCCCGCGTCTGGAACTACTGGCTGGGCGGCAAGGACAACTACGCCGTCGACCGTGAGGTCGGTGACAAGGTCCGCGAGGTCTTCCCGGCCATCGTCGAGAACGCTCAAGCCTGTCGCGCCTTTCTGGTCCGGGTGGTCGGCTACCTGGCCGGTGAGGCGGGCATCCGGCAGTTCCTCGACATCGGCACCGGGCTGCCCACCGCCGACAACACGCACGAGGTGGCCCAGCGGATCGCGCCGGAGTCGCGGATCGTCTACGTCGACAACGACCCGCTCGTCCTGGTGCACGCCCGCGTCCTGCTCAGCAGCGGGCCCGAGGGGGTCACCGACTACGTCGACGCCGACCTGGACGACGCCGCGACGATCCGGCGGGAGGCCGCCCGCACGCTCGACTTCGACCAGCCGATCGCGCTGATGCTGATGGGCATCCTGGGTCACGTCGAGGACGACGACGAGGCGCTGGCCATCGTCCGCCGGCTGGTCGACCTGCTGCCGTCGGGCAGCTATCTGGCCTTCTACGACGGCACCGACACCAGCGCGCTGATCGTCGAGGGGCAGAAGGTCTCGAGCGACGGCGGCCACAACTATTACCTGCGCAGTCCCGAGCGCATCGCCCGCTTCTTCGCCGGACTCGAGCTGGTCGAGCCCGGCGTGGTCACCGTCTCGCGCTGGCGCCCCGAGCCGGGCTCGGGCGAGCCGGCCCACCAGGACTCCTACGGGGGCATCGGCCGCAAGCCCTAACGGCGGGCCAGCCGGTCGGCGTTCGCCAGCTCCGTCTCGAAGTACGCCTTGATCGCGGCCAGCTTGTCCGCCTGCTGCGCCGCCACCCGATTCTGGTAGGCGGTCTCGACGGCCAGCATCACGCCGGCCAGGTTGGTCTCGGCTTTGCAGGCCACGTCGGCGGTGGCCACGGTGATCTCGGCCGGATCGGCCCGCGCGGTCTGCCAGCGCTGATCGCCCGCCGCGGCGTACGGGTCGGGATAGCTGTAGCCCTTGGCCCGCATGCATCTGCTCCACTCGGCGAACACCCGGACGACCCGGCTGTCGGCCTTCGTCTGCTTGTACGTCTCGAGCTGGAGCCTCTCGGCGATGCCGGGGTCGGCCTCGGGTGCGCCCCGGGTGAGTTGCCGGACGGCTTCCCCGGCACAGCCGCCGGCCGGAACCGGCTGTCCGCGGAAAGTCTGCTCGCCCCGGCCCGCCCAGACATTCATCGCCTCCGCGGACGGCTTTTCCTGTGCGACCGGTCGCGGCGCCGTTGCGGGCGGGTGGTAGCCGATGGTCTTCGCTTTCGCCGGCTCGACGACCGCATAGCGACGGGCATTCCGGGGCGTCCCGTCCAGGGCCGCCGGCCGATTCTCGGGCCAGGCCAGGCCGAATCGTCTCAGACAATCCCGGCCGATTGCGGTGACCGCCGTGTCCAGCTTTTTCTGCTGTTCATCGGTCAGCAGATAAGCGTCGAGCGGTAACACGATATCGGCGCCGGAACGCACGGTGGGAATGGTGCTTGTCGACGGTTCTCCCGATTGCGCCACGGCCGGCGCGGTGGTGCAGGCGCCGATGGTCGCGACGGTGGCGGCGAGACCGAGAGGAATGAGAACACGCTTCGAGCTGATCATGGCAACGGCTCCTCGGCCAGGTGCGGTCCGGTCCGCGGGGGCAGACCGGACCGCACTTATCGGGTGGTGTCCGCGCCTGGGCTTACGGCCCGGCGACCCGGTGCGAGCTCAGCGACTCGTTGAGGCTGCCGAGGCTGGAGTACGCGTAGCTCAGGGAACCGCTCGTCTGCCCGTAGGGCAGCAACTGGAGGTAGGCCCCCGAGTAGTTGGCGTTGGCGTACGCCCGCACGTAGCTGGTGGAGTAGTTGATGATGCTGCTGGTGTTGTTGTCGATGGCCGTTACGGTCCCCGGTGCCGTGCCGAACGTCTGGTTGCAGGTCAGCGGGTACGTCGTGCCCTGGAAGGTGACCGAGCTGACGGTGGTGGCCACGGTTCCGGGCGGGTTCTGGGTGTAGCCGACGCCGAACCGGACGACCGTCTTGCTCTTGCCGGCCGCGGTGACCACAGCGGTGGCGCTGGCGTCCTCATAGAACGTGCCGCCGTTGGCCACCATGTTCCACTTGTTGGTGGTGGTGTTCCAGCGGAGCGTTCCGTACGTATTGGGGGTGCCGCCGTCCACCTCGACCGAGAAGAACGAGGGCTGGTCCGGTGCCGGGGAGGCAGCGAAGGTTCCCGGAGTGATGTTGTCCGTGGTGACGCCGCTGATGGTGCGGTGGATCAGGTCCGGGCCGGTGAACTTGAGGCCGGCCGCGGTCGGCTCGGGCTCGCGGGTGGTCTCGTCCGGGTTGACGAACCAGCCGGCGAGGTTGGGGCAGTTCGTGAAGCTGGGAACGGTGAAGTTCGGGTACGAGGGCGCGGTGGTCCCGAAGTCGTAGAACTGCCCGACGAAGTTCGCGTCCTTCCAGACCACGACTTCGCCGGCATCGATGATTTTGTCGCCCTGACTGGCGGAGGCCGGTGCGGCAACACCGACGGCGGCAATGGCGCCGGCCGCGATGGCCAGTGCGGTGCCAATTTTCCGGATCATTTCATCGACTCCTCATTGGAGGGTGCACGGAAGGGAGATCGTGCGGAGCGAGCCTCGATATCCGGCCGGCGACCTTACCTTGCTGCCGTGCAACTGCCCGCGCGCTGAGCGTTACTCGACAACCGATATCGATCGTCGGCGAATTCCGGTCCGCTGAGCAGGAGTCTTGCCTGGCGTCTGGGCCGGCGTCAATGCGTTCCGTTGACGGAGTCCGTGAGTGAATTGCTCGACGAATGGACCGGATTCGACCTTGCCGGGTGCCGCATCGACCGTTTCATGGTCACGAATGAAATGAATATTCACCTTGATGAAAGAAGAGTGAGCGGCGTCTTTGCCTTAGTGATCTGCCGCCGATGATCGCATTGTCGGACCTGGTCGCGGGCCGGGCGCGACGCGTCGGGCGCGACGGTGGGCCGGCGGGCGGCGGGGGAGGGGGTCGCCCGAACGTGGACCCGGAAAAGCGGCGAGCCGCACCCCCAGCGGGGTGCGGCTCGTCTCAGTGGTGCGAATGTCGCTGTCAGGAAGGCGACTGGGTCCCGGGCAGCGGGATGGTGGTGCCGGGCCGCGCGGGAATGGCGCCGACCCGGTTGCCGCGCGGGCGCCAGTCGCGGTGGTCGCGGCCACCGTGATCCCGGCCGCCGCGGTGACCCCGGAAGAAGTCGTTGTCCCGGAAGCCGCGGTTGCCGTGGATGCCCCACGGGCCACGCCAGTTGGGGCCGTCCCAGCTGTCCCAGTGGCCCCAGGTGTCGAAGCTGACCCGCAGGACGTAGCCGCCACGGGTGCGGTCGCAGTCGTAGTCGTCCCAGTCGCCGCGCCGCTCACCCAGCCGGCCGGCGAACTCGCAGCTGATGCGGCTGCGGTAGACGTCGACGACACGGCTCCGAGAGGGAGCGGCCGGCTTGACCGTGCCGGCCGGCTTCGCGGCACCGGCCGGGCTCTGCGAGCCGCCCGTGGTCGCCATGGCCGGGGCGGCGCCGACCGACACCGCGGCGAACACGCCGAGACCGGTCATCGTAAGCATTCGAGTAATTCGGTTCATGTCTACCTTCTCTTGACAAAACTTTGTCGAAAGGAATAAGACCACGCAGGTACACACAAACCTAGTATTTAGCTGTGAAGAACTCAAAAGGGTGAAATCGGGCGGGCATCATGCCGGATGCATCGAAAACGGCTTTTGGGCGTACGGCGTCAGGAGCTCCAGCAGCGTGCGGGCGCAGAAACCGGTGGCGCCATCGACCGAGGCGTTGCCCTCCCACGCCGGGCCGGTCATGTCGCAGTGCACCCAGGGGACCGCGCGGGGCACGAACTCGCCCAGGAACAGCGCGGCCGTGATGGCCCGGCCCGAGTCGTGCAGCGGATGATTCCGTACGCCGGAAGGGGTTCGCACCTGGTCGAGGTAGCGCTCGTCGTACGGCAGGCGCCACAACGGCTCACCCGCGCGGGCGCCGGCCGCCAGCAACCGGGCCACCGCCTCGTCGTCGCGGCCCAGCACCGCGGCGATCGACGGGCCCAGCGCTACCTCGGCCTGGTAGGTGAGAGTGGCCAGGTCGACCAGCAGGCCCGGACCGGCGTCGGCGGCCAGCGCGAGCGCGTCGGCCAGGATCACCCGGCCCTCGAAATCGGTGTCCAGGATCTGGATTTCGGTGCCGTTCCAGGCGGTGACGACGTCGCCGGGCCGCGCGGCGCCCGGGCCGGGCAGGTTCTCGGCGAACGGCAGCACCGCGCGTACCGGAAGAGCGCAGCCCGCCCGCCGCAACCCGGCCATCACCGCGAGCACGGTGACCGCCCCGGCCACGTCCAGGCGCATGTTCTGCATGGCGGCCGGCGACTTCAGCGACAGGCCGCCACTGTCGAACGTGATGCCCTTGCCGACCAGCGCGACTTCGGGCGCCCCGGCCTCGGGCAGGTGGTCCAGCGTCACCAGGTAGGGCCCGTCGGGCGAGCCCCCGCCGATCGCGGCCAGCCCGCCGAATCCCTGCGCGCGCACCTCCTCCGGTCCGAGGACGGTGCAGGTCAGGCCGGCACTCTCGGCGATGCGCCGGGCCCACCCGGCCGCGGCCGACGGCGTCAGGATGTTGGCCGGCGCGCTGACCAGCAACCGCGCCAGCCGGGCGACGTCGGCGGCCAGTTGCCCGCGCAGCGCGGCCGGCAGCAGCGGCTCGTCGACGAGGAGGGTCACCCGTACGCCGTCCGGGGTGCCCGTGACGAGGCCGTCGACCACCGCCCCGGCCAGCTCGGCCGGCGCCGACACGGCCACCGCACCGCCACGGAGGCGGGCCCCGGCGCCGATCGCGGCCCGGCGGGCGGTTTCCACGGTCGGTGCTTCACCCACCTCCACGAACAGCGTGTCCCCGTCGACCGGGGCCCACGGGCGCTCGGGCGCAAAAGCCACGAAAGCGATGCGCCGATCCGCTGTCCCGACATCGACGGTCACCGGTCCGACGCCGGTCACCACCGCGTCGGCGGCCGCCTGGATCTCGGCTTCCCGATCACGCCGGGACGGCTTGTCGGTCCTGGTCATGGGCTCTCCCGGTGGGTTGTCGGCGTCGGCGCATCCTCGCGGGTCGCGACCGGCGACGATCGTGCGCGCCGCACGCGCCGCCCCGCGACGGCTATGCCCGGCGCACACCTGCCCGCCACTGCCGACCCCTAACTTGCTGGGACCTGACCCGGCGACATCCGCGAGGGAGACCAGATGGGGCGCTATCGAGTCGCGATGGACATCGGTGGCACGTTCACCGATGTCGTGACCTACGACCAGCAGAGCGGAGCGTTCGCGGCGACCAAAGCATCGACCACGCCCGGCAATCTCAGTGAGGGCGTGCTGGCCGGGCTGGACGCGGTGGTCGACGAGCCGGCCGGCATCGACTTCCTCGTGCACGGCACCACCCAGGGCCTGAACGCCTTCCTGGAGCGGCGGGGCGTGCCCGTGCTGCTGCTCGGCACGGCAGGGCTCGAGGACACGTACCACATCGCCCGCGGACCGCGGACCCGGCTCTACGACCTGCACTACCGCAAGCCGACGCCGCTGGTGCCGCGGCGCGACGTGCTCGGCATCGGCGGCCGGATCGCCGCCGACGGCTCCGAGCTCACCCCGCTCGACGAGGACGCCGTGCGGGCCGCCGCGCGCACGGCCCGCGACGGTGGCCACGGCGCGATCGCGGTGGCGTTCCTGTTCAGCTACAAGAACCCGGCCCACGAGCTGCGGGCCCGCGAGATCCTGCACGAGGAGCTGGGCGACGACGTGACCGTGTCGGTGTCGCACGAGGCGGCCAAGGAGTGGCGCGAGTACGAGCGCACCTCGTCGGCCGTCGTCGAGGCCTACACCGGCCCGATCGTCCGCAACTACCTGCTCGACCTGGAGGGCCGCCTCGAAAACCGCGGCCTGCACGTCCCGTTGCACGTCATGCAGTCGTCCGGCGGCATCCTGACCGCCGAGTCGGCCCGCCGCCGCCCGCTGCAGACGCTGCTGTCGGGCCCGGTCGGCGGCGCGATCGCCGGCGCCGAGCTGTCCCGGCAGACCGGCCGGCCGCACCTGATCGGCATCGACATGGGTGGCACCTCGTTCGACGTCTCGCTGATCGTCGACGGCGAGCCCGACGTCTCGGCCGAGGCTCAGCTCGAAGGCCTGCCGATGCTGATGAGCGTGGTCAACATCCACACCGTCGGCGCGGGCGGCGGCTCGGTGGCCTGGGCCGAGGCCGGTGGCCTGCGGGTCGGGCCGCGCAGCGCCGGCGCCCGGCCCGGTCCGGCCTGCTACGGCCGCGGCGGCACCGAGCCGACCGTCACCGACGCCAACCTCGTGCTCGGCCGGATCGACCCGGACGGCTTCGCGGGCGGCCAGATGACGCTGGACCCCACGCTGGCCTCACAGGCGGTCGACGGCCTGGCCGAGGTCTTCGGGATGACCACCACGGCGATGGCCGAGGGCATCTGCGACGTGGCGAACTCCAAGATGGCTCAGGCCATCCGCACCATCACGGTCTCCCGGGGCATCGAACCGCGCGACTCGGCACTGGTCGCCTTCGGTGGGGCCGGCCCGATGCACGCCGTGTTCCTGGCCCGCGAGCTGGGCATCGCCGAGACGGTGGTGCCGCGCTTCCCGGGTGCGTTCTCGGCCTGGGGCATGCTGCAGACCCAGATCCGGCAGGACTACACCGAGCCGTATTTCTACCTGGATCAGGATCTCGACCCGGCCGGCATGGCGGCCACCCTGGCCCGGCTGGAGCGCGACGGGCTGGACGGGCTGGGCTCCGAAGGGGTCGCCGGGGACGCGCGGCACGCCTCGCACGCGGTCGACATCCGGTACGCGGCACAGGAGTACACGCTGACCGTGCCGCTCACCAGTGCCGACGAGCCGTTGAGCGAGCACTTCCTGGCCGACGTGGCGCAGCGCTTCGCCGACCTGCACAAGAGCCGCTACGGGCACGCCAACCTGGGCGCGCCGATCGAGTTCGTCGCGCTGCGCACCGCGGCCTTCGGCGAGCTGGGCCGCCCGGAGCCGCAGAAGTGGCCGGCCGCGTCGGGGGCGAGTTTCCCGTACGAGACCCGGACCGTGGTCTTTGACGGCGCGGGCCGTGACACCATCGTCGCCCGTCGCGACGATCTGCTGGTCGGACACACTTTCGACGGCCCCGCGGTGGTGGTCGAGGACACCGCGACCACGGTCGTGCCGCCCGGCTACGCGGTGAGCGTGGACGACATCGGCTCGCTGATCATCTCTCGGAAGGAAGACCAGTGACGATCGACCCGGTTACCGTCGAGATCATCCGTAACGCGCTCAACGCGGCCGCGGACGACATGAACGCCACCCTGATCCGGTCGGCCTACACACCGATCATCTACGAGTGCGGCGACTGCGTGGTGGCCCTGCTCGACGCCGACCACCAGGTGCTGGGCCAGTCGGCCGGCCTGCCGATCTTCCTGGGCAACCTGGAGACCTGCACGCTGGCCACCGAGCAGCGCTTCGGCCGTGAGGTGTGGCAGCCGGGGGACGTGTGGATCCTCAACGACAGCTACCTCGGCGGCACGCACCTCAACGACGTGACCATCTTCGGCCCGGTCTTCGTCGACGAGACGCTGGTCGGCTTCACCGCCTCGCGGGCGCACTGGATCGACGTCGGCTCGAAGGATCCGGGCGGCTCGATGGACTCGGTCAACATCTTTCAGGAGGGGCTGCGCCTCGGGCCGCAGAAGCTCGTCTCGGGCGGGGTGGAGGAGCGCTCGGTCACCGACACGATCGCCACCAACGTCCGCTTCCCCTATCCGACCACGGGCGACATGCACGCGATGATGGCCTGCATCCAGATGGGGGAGAGGCGGCTTCAGGAGATCGTACGGCGGTTCGGCCTGGGCACCCTCGAGGCGGCCCGGGACGAGATCTTCCACCAGACCGAAGTGCTCGAACGGGCGGTCATCGCCAAGATCCCGGACGGCGTCTACAGCGCCGAGGGCGTGCTCGACAACGACGGCGTCGACCTGGACACCCCGATCCCGATCCGGCTGCGGATCACGGTGTCCGGCGAGGAGATCGACTTCGACGTGACCGAGTCGGCCGACCAGACGGTGGGCCCGGTCAACTGCGGCGTCTCGCAGGCCGTCTCGGCGCTCCGGGTCGGCTACAAGCTGCTGGTCAGCCCGGACCTGCCCGGCAACGGCGGATCGTTCCGGTCGATGACCACCCAGGTGCGCGAGGGCTCGGTGCTCGGCGCCCGCTCACCGGCGGCCTGTCAGTGGTATTTCTCGCACCTCGGCCTGCTGATCGACATGGTGGCCCGGGCTCTCGCCCCGGCCATGCCCGACCAGGTGGCCGGGGCCAGCCACGGCGACTCGATGATCATCCTGACCGCCGGGGTCGACCCGCGGGTACGGCGCGAGTTCGTCAGCCTGGAGGCCACTGTCGGCGGCTGGGGTGGGTGGAACGGCTCGGACGGTGAGAGCGCGCTGATCAACAACGTGAACGGCTCGCTCAAGGACATCCCGATCGAGGTTCACGAGACCCGCTACCCGTGGCGGATCAACGAATACCGGATCCGGCCCGACTCGGGCGGCTCCGGCCGGTGGCGTGGTGGCAACGGCGTGATCCGCGAATACGAGGCGCAGACCGACCTGACCGTGTCGCTGTGGTTCGAGCGCTCCCGGCAGCCGGCCTGGGGCCTGTTCGGCGGCGAGGACGCGGTCGGCCCCGAGGTGGTCATCAACCCGGGCCGGCCCGACGAGCGCCGCATCCTGAAAATCAACGGCATGTCGCTGAAGAAGGGCGACGTGGTGCGCTGCGCGACCGGCGGCGGTGGCGGCTACGGCGACCCCACCGAACGAGCCGCCGACGACGTCCGCGCCGACGTCCTCGACCGCAACATCACCGCCGACACGGCCCGCAACCGATACGGCATCGGCGCCTGACGGCAAGCAGCGCGATCCGGGCCCGGGGCTGTCCGCCCCGGGCCCGGCGCGCAGCTCAGCCGATCTCCTGCGCGAGGCCGACGACGATGCCCTCGGGGCCGCGCACGTAGCAGAGCCGGTAGACGTTCTCGAAGTCCACCAGCTCGCCGACGAGCTCGGCACCGTGGGCGCGGAGGCGGGCGATCACGTCCTCGACGTCGTCCACGGCGAACATGACGCGCCGGATGCCCAGCGTGTTCGCCGGGGCGTCGCGGGGTTCCGGGCGGATGGCCTCGGGCTGGTGGAACCGGGCCAGCTCGATACCGCCCGGGTGGCCCGGGATCCGCAGCATGGCGACGTCCTGCCGGACGTTCTCGATGCCGATGACGCTCTCCACCCACCGGCCCTCGACCGGCCCCCGGCCCTCCAGCTCCAGCCCGATCTCGATGAAGAACGCGATGACCGCGTCCAGGTCCTCGACCACGATGAGGACGTTGTCCATCCGCTTGATCGCCATGCCGAACCTCCCTGCTGCCGGGCGACCGCGGTGGCCGCCCACCCTGAGACGAGACCACCCGGCCGATCTCGACATGCTCCGCGCCGCCTCCGGTGCTTACAATTGCCGGCCCCGCACCGTGAAGGGCCACTATGGAGCGCATTCTCTACGTCCTGCCGGCGCTGGCCGGCGTGGCCGTCATCGTTGCCAACAAGCAGTTCGCCCAGTCGTCGGCCCGGTCCAGCCGCGAGGTGTTCGGTCGTGACGTGGGTCCCCGTGAGGCCGCCTTCCAGGCCATCTTCTCCCGGGTGCTGGCCGTCGTGGTGGGTGCCGCGCTGGTGGTGATGGGTCTGCTCGGCGCGTTCGGCGTCATCTGGGACGAATGAAGCACCGGCCGACGACGATGGCCCGGGCCGGCCACCGGCGTCGGCCGCGCGGGGATCGATCAACGCTCGGCGGCGAGTGAACCCCAGGTGGACGACTCGCCGGCCGGGGAACGGTGTTGCGGGACATTCCAGGGGTTGTCGTCGCGCAGCGGCTCGGGCAGCAGCGACTGCGGGCTGTCCTGATAGACGACCGGGCGCAGGAAACGGTCGATCGCCGCGGTGCCGACCGACGTGGTGGTCGGGTTGGTGGTGGCCGGGAACGGGCCGCCGTGCTGCATCGCGGGGGTCACGGCCACGCCGGTGGGCCAGCCGTTGAACAGGACCCGGCCGGACAACGCCTGCAGAGCCGTGACCAGCTCGTGCAGCCAGGGTGAGTCCTCGGCCGCGCCGACGTGGACACCGGCCGTCAGCGAGCCACCGACCAGCTCGGCCAGGGCGGCGCCCAGCGGCTCGCCCGGGGTGTAGCGGACGACCACCGACAACGGGCCGAACGCCTCCTCCAGCAACGTGTCGCGGTGTTTGAGCAGGGTGGCCAGGTCGGTCTCGACCAGCGTGGGGGTCACGCCCTGGTCGGTGACGGCACCCTCGACCGTCACGGTCACATCCGGCGTGTTGAGGATCTCCGTGCGGCGGCGGGTGTAGCCGTCGACGATGCCGGGGTGCAGCAGGGGATGCGGCGCCACGGCCGCGAAGGCGGACGCCGCCGAGGAGGCGAACTCCTCGGGGACGAACAGCAGGCCGGGCTTGGTGCAGAGTTGTCCGGCCGAGCCGGAGACGCTGGCCGCGAAGCCCTCGGCGATGGCGGAACCCCGCTCGGCCAGGGCGTCGGCGGTGACGACGACCGGGTTGAGGCTGCCCAGCTCGCCGTAGAACGGGATCGGGTGGGGGCGCGCGGCGGCGATCGCGGCCAGGGCCTGGCCGCCCGCCACCGAACCGGTGAAGCTGGCGGCGGCGATGCGCTCGTCGCGCAGCGCGGCCACCCCCTCCTCCTGGCCGTGGATCACACCGAGCGTTCCGGCGGGCAGCCCGGCCTCGACGAGGGCCGCGCTGACGACGGCGGCCGTGCGGTCGGACAGCCGCGGGTGGCCCGGATGCGCCTTGACCACCACGGGACAACCCGCCGCCAGCGCCGAGGCGGTGTCGCCGCCGGCCACCGAGAACGCGAACGGGAAGTTGCTGGCCGCGAAGTTCAGCACCGGACCCAGTGGCACCAGATAGCGGCGCAGGTCGGGCCGCGGGCCGAGCACGAACTCGGGGTCGGCCGCGTCCAGGCGTACATCAAGGAACTCACCGCTCGCCGCGACGTCGGCGAACAGCTTGAGTTGCACCGCCGTCCGTTTGATCTCGCCGCGCAGGCGCGGCTCGGCCAGCCCGGTCTCCTCCTGGCCGATCGGCACCAGCTCGTCGGCGGCCGCGAGGAGCGCGTCGGCCGCGGCCACCAGGGCCTCGGCCCGGCGGCGGGGCGGCATCGCGGCCAGCACCGGAGCGGCCTGGTGGGCGGCGGCGATGGGGTCCGCCTGGTGGGCGGCGGCGATCGGGTCGGCCCGGTGGGCGGCGGCGACCGGGTCGGCCGAGGTGGTGCCGGAAGCGCCCGACGAGGTCGCCGGAGCGCCGGAGCCGGTGGCGGTGTTCTCGGAAGCGGAAGTCATGGGGTAGCCCCTCAGAAGGCGAAGCCGGTCGGATACGGGTCGGACGGGTCAAGCAGATACTGCCCGATTCCGGTCACCCAGGCCCGCCCGGTGATGGTGGGGACGACAGCCGGGCGACCGGCCACGGTCGTCTCCTCGATGAGCCGGCCGGTGAACCGGCTGCCGATGAACGACTCGTTGACGAAGTCGTCGCCGACCGCCAGCTCGCCGCGGGCCCAGAGCTCGGCCATCCGGGCCGACGTGCCGGTGCCGCACGGCGAGCGGTCGAACCAGCCCGGATGGATGGCCATCGCGTGCCGGGACAGCCGGGCGTCGGAGCCGGGCGCGATGAACTCGACGTGGTGGCAGTGGTCGACGCCGTCGATGAGCGGATGCTTCGGCGGATCCTGGGTGTTGATCGCGTCCATGATGGCCAGCCCCGCGTCGAGGATGTCGCGTTGCCTCGTACGGTCGAAGGGCAACCCGACCGCGTCGAGGTCGACCATGGCGTAGAAGTTGCCGCCGAAGGCCAGGCTGTAGGGCACGCGGCCCAGCCCGGGCACCTCGATCGTCGCGTCCAGCCGTTCGCAGTAGGCGGGCACGTTCTCCAGCGTGACCGAGTCGGCGTGCCCATCGCGCACCCGGACCGTCGCCACCACCAGACCGGCCGGGGTGTCGAGCCGGATGGTGGTGACCGGCTCGGTGACCGCCACCATGCCCGTTTCGACCAGCACGGTGGCGACCCCGATGGTGCCGTGCCCGCACATCGGCAGACAGCCCGACACCTCGATGTAGACGACACCGAAATCGGCATCGGGCCGGGTGGGCGGTTGCAGGATCGCGCCGCTCATGGCCGCGTGCCCGCGCGGCTCGTTCATCAGGAGCTTCCGTACGTCATCCAGGTGCTCGATGAAATACAGGCGCCGCTCGTTCATGGTCGCCCCGGGGATGGTGCCCAGGCCGGCGGTGACCACCCGGGTCGGCATGCCCTCGGTGTGCGAGTCGACGGCGGTGAACATCCGCGAGGCGCGCACGTCAGGCCGCCCGACCGGCCAGCGCCTCGACGGCCCGCTTGGTCTCGGCCTCGACCAGAGCGCGGTGCTCGGGGGTCAGCGGGCCCCGCGGCGGGCGGCACGGGCCACCGTAGCGTCCGATCAGGTCCATGCTCAGCTTGATGGCCTGGACGAACTCCGTCCGGGAATCCCACCGGAACACGGCGACCAGGTGCTGGTAGAGCTCGCGGGCCTCGGTGACCTGCCCGGCCCGCATGAGGTCGTAGAGGCGCACCGACTCGGCCGGGAACACGTTGGGGAAGCCGGCGAACCAGCCGACCGCGCCGTCCACCATCAGCTCGAACAGCACGTCGTCGGCACCCGCGATCACGTCCAGGTCGCACTTCTCCCGGATCTCGAACAGCCGGCGCACGTCGCCGCTGAACTCCTTGATCGCGACCACCTGGGGGATCTCGGCGATCTCGGCGACCAGCGACGGCACCAGGTCGACCTTGGTGTCGAACGGGTTGTTGTAGATCATGATGGGCAGCCCGGCCTCGGCGATCCGGGTGTAGTGCTCGACGACCTGGCTGTCGCTGGCCCGGTACATGGTCGGCGGCAGTGCCAGCACACCGTCGGCGCCGTCCTCGCCGGCGATCTCGGCCCACTTCTGGGCCTGGTGCCAGCCCGGCCCGTGCACCCCGGCGATGACCTTGCCACGACCGGCGACGGCCTCGACGGCGACCTGCACGACCCGGCGGCGCTCCTCGTCGGTGAGCGACGAGTACTCACCGAGCGAGCCGTTGGGGCCGACGCCGTGGCAGCCGTTGCTGATCAGCCAGTCGCAGTGCTCGGCGTATTTGTCGAAGTCGACGGCCAGGCCGGCCGGCGCGGACGGATCCTGTTTGTAGGGCAGGGCGGTGGCGACGACGACGCCGCGCAGGTCGGTGGCGGGGGTGGTCATGCGGGTTCCTCCTTGTCAGCGCCGGCGGCCAGCTCGCCCAGGCGCACGAAGGCCGCCAGCGGGCGGGTCTCCGTGCGGCCGGCGTCGAGCAGGCCGCCGGTGTGGCGGTTCAACAGGTCTTCGACGGTGCGCCCGCAGACGCGGCCCTGACAGACACCGAGGCCGGCGCGGGTGCTGAGCTTGAGCGACCGCAGGCCGCGCGATCCGGTGGCGGCGGCGCCGGCCCGCAGGTCGCCGGCGGTGACTTCCTCGCAGCGGCAGATGACGGTGTCGTCGGCCAGCCAGCCGACCCAGCCGGGACGGATGCCGTGCGCGGCCTCCAGGCGGGCGGCGAAGCGCTGGTTGACGGTCCGGTCTCGTCGTTGACCGGCCGAGATCCCGCCACCGGCCGGGTCGGCGGCTGCGGCTGCGGCCAGGCCGGCTACGACGCCCTCGGCGAGAGCGAGGTCGGCGCCGCCGATGCCGGTGATCTCCCCGGCCGCGTAGACGCCGGGAACGCTGGTGAGGCCGTTCTCGTCGGTGCGGACGCCGCCGTCGCGGGTGAGGCGGCAGCCGGCCGAGACGGCGAGCTCGGTGCGGGGGACGAAGCCGTGGCTGACACAGACGGCATCGGCCGGGACGCGGCGTTCGGAGCCCATCACGGGCGCCCAGTCGGCGTCGAGGCGGGCCACCGTGACCGAGGTGACCCGGTCGGTGCCGTGTGCGGCGACCACGGCCGTGCCGGTGCGGTAGGGAATGCGGTGACGGGCCAGATCGCGGACGTATCCGGCCAGCTCACCGGCCTTGTGCCGGGTGGACAGCAGCTCGGCCGGGCGGGCCGACCAGGCCCGGGCGAGCCGTCGCCACCCGTTGGCCTCGAGCACCCCGAGCACCTGCGCGCCGGTCCGCACCAGACTGGCCGCGACCGGCAGCAGGAACGGCCCGGCCCCGGCCACGACGACCCGCCGGCCGACCGCGATCCGCTCCGCCTTGGCCAGCGCCTGGGCGGCTCCGGCGGTGAACACCCCCGGCAGGTCCCAGCCGGGGAAGGGCAAGGTGCGCTCGTACGCCCCGGTCGCGAGCACCAGGGTCGTGGGCGCGAAGGTCCGGCGTACGCGATCGGAACCGTCGGCCGGGCCCACGAGCACGTGCAGGGTGGGCGGCCGGTCGTCGTGCCGCTCGGCCAGCCAGACCTGTGCGTCGGTCAGCACTTCTTGCCCGCGCAGCGCGGCGAAGCGATCCCACCCGTGGTGCAGCACCCGCTCGGCGGCGGCGGGGCGGGAAGCGGGGAGGTGCCGCCAGTATTGGCCACCCGCGTCGCCGGCCGCGTCGAGCAGCACGACCCGGGCCCCGGCCCGGCGGGCGGCGTCGGCGGCGGCGAGTCCGGCCGGCCCGGCACCGACCACGAGGACGTCGGGCGTCTCGGCGCTCATGCCTCATCCTCGGTGGAGACGGTGTCGCCGTCGGCGGCTCGTCGCTGACAGGCGCGCACGTCGGCCAGGCCGTTGACGGTCACGAGGCAGTCGTGGCAGACGCCGATGCCGCAGAAGACGCCGCGCGGCCGGCCGCTGCGGGTGGTCCGCCAGGCGAGCCGCCCGGCCGCCAGCAACACTCCGGCGACTGTCTGCCCCGCCAGACCGCGGACCGCGGAGCCGTCCACGATGACCGTGATGGGCGACGCCGGCCCAGGTCGCACCGGGTCCTGGCGCGGATTCACAGGGGCCGGTCCGGGTGCTGTCACATCAGTAGTATGTCACACACTACTGGTCGGGGGAAGGCTCCAGGTGGGGCCGCAGGGTCGGGCGGTCCACGGCGAAAGCCTCGGCCGGCACCCGCGGCGCCCGCCCCAGGAGGAGGTCGCCCAGCAGTTCGCCGGTCGCGGTGGAGAGCACGATGCCGGCCCCCTCGTGCCCGGTCGCGTGCCACAGCCCCGGCAGCCGCGGGTCGGGCCCGATCACCGGCAGATGGTCGGGAACGAAGGGCCGGAAACCCCCGTACGCCCGCATCACCGCCACGCCGGCCAGGAACGGGAAAAGCACGAGCGCCTTGGCCGCCACCGCCGACAGCACCCGCGCCTCGATGCGCTCGTCGAAACCGCGCCGCTCGCGCGACGACCCGATCAGCACCGTGCCCGCCGCCGTCGACTCGACCACGCTGGAGGTCTGCAGCGCAGCGTCGTCGGAGCCGACCGCGCCGACGTAGTCCGCGTCGTACACCTTGTGCCGGATCCGTTGGCGCATCCGCGTGGTGACCAGGATCGTGCCGCGGCGCGGGCGCACCGGCAGCTCGACGCCCAGCCGCCGCGCGACCTCGCCCGACCACGGTCCGGCCGCCACCACGACGTGATCACCGCTGACGTCGCCGCCGGACGTGGCGACCCCGGTCAGCCGGTCGCCGCCGCGCAGCGGTCCGAGCACTTCGACTCCCTGCCGCACCGAAGCACCGTGCCGCCGGGCCACCGCGAGCAGGGCCTCGGTGGCGATGGCCGGCTGCACCTGTGCGTCCTGCGGATAGAAGATCGCCGCGGTGTGGGCGGAATTGAGGTCGGGCTCGTAGTCGAGGCCGTCGACTTCCGCGGCGGAGACACCGGCCGTCCGCTGCAGATCGGCGAACGCGCGGAGGGCCGCGGCGCCGGCGTCGGTGGTCGCCACGACGAGACCACCCTTGGTCTCGTACTCGATCGACGGGAAGGTGTCCGCGACCTCCGGAAGAAGGGAACGCCACAGCGTGAGGGACCGCAACGCCAGCGACAGCTCGGCCCCCGGCCCCTTGTCGGAGACCAGCAGGTTGCCCTCGCCGGCGGCCGACGTGCCCCCGGCCGACGCCGACCGGTCGAGCACCACCACCGACACCCCCGCCATCGCCAGCTCGCGCGCGATCGCCGCGCCGACGATCCCGGCCCCGACCACCACCACCTTCACTGCTCGGCCCGCCCGCTCCACCACCCGGTGACGTGCCCGAGGTGCCGGCGCATCAGCTCCTCGGCGCCCGCGCCGTCGCCCGCCTCGAGCAGGTCGAGCAGCGTCAGGTGCTCGGCCGACGACTCGGCCAGCTCGGGGGAGCCGAGCATGGTGGCCAGCCCGACCAGCCGGGTCTGCTGGCGCAGGTCGCCGACCAGGGTGACCAGCCGGTCGATGCCGGTCAGACTGAGCAGGTGCAGGTGAAAGGTGGTGTCCGCGGTCAGATAGGTCGGCAGGTCGGACGCGGCCGCACTGGTCACGATCGCCTCGGCCTCGGCGCGCAGCCGGGCCAGCTCGGGCCGGCCGATCGCCCCGGCCAGCAGCCGCATCGGCGGTGCCTCGAGCCACTGGCGGATCTGCACGATCTCGGCCAGATCCTGCTCGCTGACCGCGGTGACCCGGAAGCCCTTGTTGCGCGCGATCTCCACGAAACCACGCTTTTCCAGGTTGAGCAGAGCCTCCCGGACGGGGGTGGCCGACACGTCGAACCGGGCCGCCAGCGTCGGGGCGGTCAGCATCGTGCCCGGGGCGAACTCGCCGGAGACGATGGCCGCGGCCACGGCGTCCTCCACGTGCTGCCGGAAGCTGCCGGCCGTGCGCAGCGGGCCGATGAGCGGTGACGTCATGGCGGTTGCCCTCCTTCGGTGGTATGTGACATGGTACAGCGCATGATCTCGGCGGAACAGGTGAGCGCGCTCGGCTTTCCGCGGGCGATCGCCGCCCTCCGCGCCGCCCTGGCCGGCGGCCTCGACCCCGAGACCGAGCCGGCCCGCGTGCCGATCGGGTTCGGCGACGGCGAGGTGCTGGTCATGCCCTCCGGCGACGAGCGCATCGCCGGCATCAAGCTGGTCGGCATCGCCCCGGGCAACCCCGCGCGCGGTCTGCCCCGCATCCACGGTGTCTACGTGCTGTTCGACGCGCCCACGCTGGTGCCGCGGGCCATTCTCGACGGTGCCGCGCTCACCTCGCTGCGCACCCCGGCCGTCTCGGCTCTCGGCGTCGACCTGGTGGCGCCACCCGACGCCCGCAAGCTCGTCGTCTTCGGCGCCGGCCCGCAGGCGCTCGGCCACATCCGGGCGCTCCGGGCGGTGCGGCCGCTCGATTCCGTACGGATTGTGGGCCGCAACCGCGACCGGGCCGCCGCCCTCGCCGCCGAGGCGGGTGCCGAGCTCGCCGGGCCGGAGTCCGTGGCCGACGCCGACATCGTGGCCTGCTGCACCACCGCGCGCGAGCCCCTCTTCGACGGCCGGCTCCTCGGTGACCGCACCGTGGTGGTCGCGGTCGGTTCCCACGAGCCGGCTGCCCGGGAGGTCGACACCGAGACCGTACGGCGGTGCGGCGCGCTGGTGGAGTCGCGCGCGACCGCCGTACGGGAAGCCGGTGACCTCATTCAGGCCGGCATCACCGAGGATGAGCTGGTGACCTTTGCCGACCTGGTCCGGGGAACCACCCCCGCCCGGCCCAGACTGATCAAAACCGTGGGGATGGGCTGGGAGGATCTTGTGATCGCGGACGCTGTGGTGACCGACCTATGACCGACCTGTCGGCGCTCGTCCTGCCCGACCGCCATCCCACGAGCACCTGGCTGGCCGAGGTGGTCGAGGCCGAGCGGGCCGGGGTGCACACGGTCTGGACCTACGACCACCTCACCTGGCCCCTGCTGCGCGACAACCCGTGGTATGGCTGCGTGCCGCTGCTCGCCGCCGCGGCCGGCGCCACCGAGCGGGTCCGGCTCGGCGTGCAGGTCGCCACGCCCAACTACCGCCACCCGGTGCCGTTCGCCAAGGAGCTGATGACCCTCGACCAGCTCAGCGGCGGCCGCCTCGAGGTCGGCCTGGGCGCCGGCACCGAGAGCCTCGACGCGCAGGTGCTGGGGAACCCGCCGCTGACCCCGCGCGAGCGGATGGACCGGTTCGCCGAGTGGATCGGCCTGCTCGACAAGCTGCTGGTCGAGCCGATCGTGACCGAGCACGGCGACCGCTACACCGCGATCGACGCCCATCAGCTGCCCGGCTGCGTGCAGAGCCCGCGCGTCCCGTTCACCGTGGCCGGCACCGGCCCGCGCTCGCTGCGCCTGGTCGCCCGGCACGGTCAGGCCTGGGTCACCTACGGCCCGTACGGTCCGGCGGTCGGCCCGGACGAGTGGTTCGCCGCGCTGGAGAAGCAGTCACAGCAACTCGACGCGGTGCTCGAGGGCCGCCGGATCCGCCGGATCGTCAACGTCGGGCTCGAGTCGTACTGGCCGTTCGAGAGCCGCGACCGCTACGCCGACACCGTGGGCCGGCTGGCCGGCCTGGGCTTCGACGAGGTGAGCGTGCACTGGCCGCGCCCCGACGACCGCGGCGTCCCGGCCCGGGCGCTGGGCGACGTGCTGGCCGTCCACGGCCTGTGACTCCCGGACTCTGACGCGTTCCCCCGGTCCGCCGGCCGGCGCGATCGTCCATGCTGACCGGATGGCATTGACGTGGCTGGACGAGCCGAGTGTGGACGCGTTGCGGGCCGCACTGCGCACGGTGGCGCCCGACCTGGCCGACGGCACGATCGTGACCCGTGGGTTGGAACCGAGCGAGGATCCACAGTGGTGCACGGCCAGTGCCGACGTCGATGGCCGGTTCGTGGTGAAGTTCGCCTGGGCCCAGCCTCCCGCATCGCGGATCTGGCATCAGGCGCGGCTGCTCGACGCGTTGCGGGTGGCCGCGCCGTGCTTGCCGTTGCCCACGGTGGTGACCGCGTCCCGGAATCCGGCGATGCTGGTCACCCGCCGGGCGGCGGCGATGCCGTTCTTCGACGTCCGGCACCTGATCGCGCCGGGTGATCGGCCGACGGTCGCGGGTGATCTCGCCGCGGTCCTGGCGGCTCTGCACGATCCGGACGTGCTGACGGCGGTGTCCGGGGCGTTGGGCCCCCTGCCCGAGCCGATGGCGCCTGCCTCGACGGACACCCTCCGCGCCCGATTCGGAGCGCTGATCCGGCCCGATCAGCGGGACCGGGTGTCAGCTTGGTGCGATGAGGTGGACCGGGTACTCGCGGCGCCCGGCCGGGCCGTTCTGGTGCACGGCGACCTCCACGGCGACAATCACCTCTGGGACCGCGAGTCGTTGCGGCTGCACCTGGTCGTCGACTGGGAGACCGCGGGCATCGGCGAACCCGAGTTCGACCTGCGATGCCTGCCCGGGGACTGCGGTGTCGAACTGTTCACCGCGACGGTGGCCCAGTACGAGCGGATGTCCGGCCGGACGGTGAACATGGACCGGATCATGGCTTGGCATGTGCGCGCCGTTCTCAGTGACGTGTTGTGGCGGGCCGAGGCCGGAGTCGCGTTGCCGGACCGTCGCACGCCGGCGCAATGGGTCGATGATCTGGGCGCCCGGTTCACCGCTCTCGGAACGTTCGGCTGAGCAGCGGCTCAGCACGCGCCGGCGAAGGAGGCGCCCGAGCTGATTCTCCAACCCGCTACGCGGCCGGCGACGATGCCAGGCCGTTTCTCGATTCCGCTACGCGGCGGGCGACCGACGCCAGGCCGTTTCTCGATTCCGCTACGCGGCGGGCGACCGACGCCAGGCCGTTTCTCGATCCCGCTACGCGGCCAGGGACCCGGCCAGGCCGTCGAGGTGGGACGAGAAGCCCAGCGGCGCCCGGCCGTCGGGGCGGGCGCTGGTCACGACCGGGCAGGTGGCGTCGGCGACCACGCGGTAGCCGGCAACCCGGAGGCGGGTGATCAGGTCCCGGTCCTCGTCGTGGTCGAGCGGGCGGAAGCCGTCCACGGCCAGGTAGGCCGGGGCCGCGACGCCGAGGTTGGCTCCGTGCACGTGGGCGGCCGAGGCGGCGTAGCGGCTGTCGTAGAGGCCGGGCAGCGCGGCCGGCCAGCCGGCCCAGTCGTCGACCATTACCGTGCCGGCCAGCAGGTCGGTGCCGGCGGCGGCGTGCGTGAGGTGCCACAGCAGCCATTCGGGCGCGACCCGGCTGTCGGCGTCGGTGGTGGCCAGCCAGAGGCCGTCGGGGCCGTCGCGCAGGGCGTGGGTCAGGCCGGTGGCGCGGGCCCGGCCCACGTTGCGGGCGTCGACCGTCAGGACCGTCACGCCGGCCGCGGCGGCCAGGACGGCGGTGTCGTCGGTGCAGGCGTCGGCGACCACGATCACCTCGACCGGCAGCGGGACGGCGGCGGTGGCCGCGGCCAGGCTGGTCAGGCAGGCCGGCAGCAGGTCGTGCTCGTTGTGGGCGGGCACGACGACGGCGATCCGGTTCATGCGAGCCCCTCGCGCTGGGCCACCGAGAAAGCCTCGGGCGGCGTACGGGTGAAGACCTCGAGCAGGAAGTCGGCCTCCTCGTGCCGGGACTGACGGGCCAGCCCGGGCGTGGCGGCCAGCAGCGCGTGCACGTCGTCGCCGGAGCGGGCGTGCTCGTCGACCGGGCGCCGCCAGTGCACGGCCACCAGGTCGCCGCCCGGTTCCAGCGAGGCCACCGTGCGCTCGACCAGGGTGGCCAGGTCGCTGTCGTCGAAGTAGTAACCGAGCTCGGACAGCACGATCAGGTCGAACGTGTCGTCCGGCCAGTCGGCCGGCATCCGGGCCGGGCTCAGCGTCACGTGCGGGAAAACGGCGAGGTGGGTGGCCGCCGAGGCGATCGCGGCCGGCACGGCGTCGACCGCGAACACGTGGTCGCACCGCTCGGCCAGCCGGGCGGTGAGCCGGCCGGTCGAGCAGCCGGGCTCGAACGCCGACTTGTAACGGCGGCGGGGCAGCGACGCCACGGTCAGCGCGTGCTTGCGGGCGTCGTACCAGCGGCTGTCGAAACTCCATGGGTCGCTGCTACGCGCGTACATGTGCTCGAAATAGCTCTGCGGCGTGGTCACCGGAAGACCACCTCGAAGGGGCGGGAGAACCGGGCCAGGACGTGCGGGGGCAGGATCGCCGCGTCGGCCGGCTCGGGACCCAGGGCCGCGATCTGGCTGGGGAAAGCAGCGATGGCGGCGGCCTTGGCGGCCTGCGCGGCCGGGCTCAGATCGATCCGGTACGCCCGGTGCCAGGGCACCCGGGGGTCGGCCGGCTCGGCCCAGTGCCACGTCCAGATCGGGTATTCCAGCAGGATCGCGCCGGTGGCCGCGCACGCGCGGGCCGCGGCCCGGCCGACCGCCTCGTGGTCGGGGTGACCGTCCTCGCGCCACGTGGCCAGGCACCAGCGCCCCGGGGTCAGCCGCCCGGTCAGCGCCTCGGCCACCGCGTCCTCGTCGATCTTGCCGTCGGGCTGGGCCAGCCGGTGCACGGGCGCGTCGCCCAGCCCGAGCCGGCGCAACGCCTCGGCGGTCTCGGCCCGGCGGATCGTGGCCAGCTCGCCCTGGGTGTGCACGGTCGATCCCGGGTGGGAGGCCTCGCCGTCGGTCACGGCCACCAGTTCGGCCGCGTCCAGCGTCGCCATCAGCCCGGCCACGCCCAGGATCTCGTCGTCGGGATGCGGGGCGACGATCAGCGGCGGCTCGGCGGCGTCGAGCGGCAAGGCCGGCCACTGCGCCACGGCCGGCCAGGACTGCCAGCCCTGCTCGGCGGTGCCCGCGCCGGCGATCGGCCTCACCACGGCGACTTCCCGGTCCGCACCAGGGCGCCGAGCTGTTCGAGGTCGGCCTCGGCGTGGCTCTGCCGCAGATAGACGGTGAGGTCGGCGACCCGGTGGGCGTGCTGCTCGTCGCGGCCCAGCGGTCCGGCGCCGAGCGCCCGCCCGACCCGGTCGATGACCTCGGTGGCGGCGGCCTCGGCGGTGGCCCGCACGCGCAGCGCGAGCCGGTGCTGGATCGCCAGCGGGTCGGCGTCGATGATGGCGGCCGCCTCGAGGAGCACGGCCCGGGCGGCGCCCAGCGCGACGTCGACCGCGCCCAGGTGGGCCATCGTGTGCGGATCGTCCTTGCCCGAGTCGTGCAGGGCGTCGGCGATGCCGAGGGCGCCGCCGTACCAGCAGGCGGCCACGCCGATGCCGCCGTGCCAGAAGCCGGGCCGCTCGACGTAGCAGCCGGGGCCGCCGACCGGCCGGGCCGGCGCGTCGGTGAAGCGGATCGTGCGGCTGTCGCTGGCCGCCATGCCCACGGCCGGCCAGGTGCCGTCCAGGGGTTCGGCGTGCGGCGGCTCGTTGGTCACGGCGAAGAGCCGGACGCCGTCCTCGGCCTCCGCGGTGACCAGTGCGTGCGTGCACCACCCGGCGCCCGAGCACCACGGGCGGTCCCCGCTCACCCGCCAGGCGCCGCCGTCGCGGACGGCGGTGAGCGACCGGGGTACGGCGGCCCATACTCCCCAGCGCTCGCCGTCCTCGCCCGGCCCGTCGTCGTCCAGTTCGGCCCGGATCGCGACGGCATCGGCGTGGCCCTCACCGAGGCGGGCAACCACCGGGCTGATGCGGCCGAGTTCGGCCAACCGGCGGAGGCGTTCCGCCGTGGCGCCCCCTCCGGGCAGGGGCAGATCCGGTGATTCGATCATGAGCACGGGCGGCTGATACCCCGGCGGCCACCCGGGTAACCCGCTATCGCGCGGGCCACCAACGCCTGATCGCCAAGCCGGTGACCAGCGCGGTGGCCGCGATCGCCCCGCCGACCTGGGCCCGGTTCCACCGCCCCGGGCCGCCCTCCTCGCGGGGCTGCGGGCCGAAGATGTTGCCGTCGTTCGGGGCGATCCGGCGCCGGGACAGGCCGCCGTGCTTCATCAGCGTGGTGACCAGGGCGTTGTAGACCGGGGGCAACGCGGTGAAGCCGAATTCGATCAGACGGTTGGTCGCGCCGACCGAGGCCTCGGGGCGGGGCTTGTCGGCCTGCTTGAGCACCCGGGCGGCGACCCGCTCGGCCGTGTCGACCGGCGGCGGTGGGCGGCCGACGAACCCCGCGTAGTTGGCCGCGCTGGTGTAGATCGGCGTGTCGACGCTGCCCGGCGCCACCGAGCAGACGTGGATGTTCCGCGCGTCCCGGGTCTCCTGTTGCAGCGTGCGCACCAGGCCGCGCAGGCCCCACTTCGAGGTCACGTAGGCCGACATGTACGGCACGGTGATGTGCGCCAGCAGCGAGCCGACCAGGATCAGCGTGCCGTGCCCCTGCGCGCGGAACTGGCGCAGCGCGGTGCGGGCGACGTTGGCCGTGCCCAGCAGGTCGGTCGCGATCACCTGCTCGAACACCTCGGGCGGCAGATCCTCGAACTTCCCGTACGCCATGACCGCGGCCGAGTCGGCCCACACGTCGATCCGCCCGTACCGCTCGACAGCCGCCTTCCGCAGGGCTTCGAGGTCGCTGCGACTGGTGATGTCGGTGGGGACCACCAGGGGGTCGTTGCCGCAGGCCTCGGCCACGGCGATCAGGTCCTGCTCGCTGCGGGCGGCCAGAACCACCCGGTCGCCCCGGCGGGTGAACGCCAGGGCCGCGGCCCGGCCGATGCCACTGGAGGCGCCGGTCAGCACCACTACACGTGAACTCATGACCGGATTGCATACCCGAACGATCACCGGGTATCCGGCATCACATGCGTGCATTGACATGGCAAGGAACCGGCAAGGTCACCGTGGAGACCGTTCCCGACCCGGTGATCCAGGAGCCGACCGACGCGATCGTGCGGATGACCTCCACCGCGATCTGCGGCTCGGACCTGCACCTGTACGACGTCCTGGGCATGTATCTGGACGCGGGCGACATCCTCGGGCACGAGCCGATGGGTATCGTCGAAGCGGTCGGGTCCGAGGTCACCCACATCAAGCCGGGCGACCGTGTGGTCATCCCGTTCAACATCTCCTGCGGGCACTGCTTCTACTGCCGCAAGGGCTTCTTCGCCCAGTGCGAGACGACCCAGGTCAAGGATCAGGGCAAGGGTGCGTCGCTGTTCGGCTACACCAAGCTCTACGGTCAGGTGCCGGGCGGGCAGGCCGAGCTGCTGCGGGTGCCGCAGGCGCACTTCGGCCCGATCAAGGTGCCCGACCACCACCCCGACGAGCGTTATCTGTTCCTCTCCGACGTGCTGACCACCTCGTGGCAGGCTGCCCAGTGGGCCGACATCGAGCCCGGCAGCACGGTGCTGGTGACCGGTCTCGGCCCGATCGGCCAGATGTCGGCCCGGATCGCCCGCCACCTGGGCGCCGGCCGCGTGATCGCCGTCGACAACGTGCCCGAGCGCAACGCGATGGCCGAGCGCAACGGCATCGAGGTGCTCGACTTCGACAAGGTCGACAACATCGGTGACGCCGTTCGCGACATGACCCACGGCCGCGGCGCCGACTCGGTGATCGAGGCGGTCGGCATGGAGGCGCACGGCACCCCGTTCCAGTCCGCCGCCATGAAGGCGGCCGGGCTGCTGCCCGACGGGCTGGCCCGCAAGGCGACCGAGACGTTCGGCGTCGACCGGATGGGTGCGCTGCGTACGGCCTTCGACTCGGTGCGCCGGGCCGGCACGATCTCCATCATCGGCGTCTACGGCGGCGAGGCCGACCCGTTCCCGATGATGGACCTGTTCGACAAGGGCGTGACCCTGCGGATGGGCCAGGCCCACGTCAAGCAGTGGGTCGACGACATCCTGCCCCTGCTGACCGGTGACGACGACCCGCTGGGGGTCGACGACCTGACCACCCACCGCCTCCCGCTCGAAGAGGCCCCGCACGGTTACGACATCTTCAAGAAGAAGGAGGACGGCTGCATCAAGGTCGTTCTCAAGCCGTAGGCAAGGAGAAAGGGCCCGCCGTAGCCGGCGGGCCCTCTGCGTTCGGGTGGTTACTCCTGGGCCGAGCCGGGCTCGGCCATCTTGCGGTGCATCTCCGCCTTGGCCTTGTCCGGCATGACCTTCGACGCCGCGCCCTGGACCTTGGTCTTCAGGGAGCCGGCGACAACCTTCTCCTTGTCCTTCATCAGCGCGTCGAAGCCCTGCTTGGCCACCACGGCCGGGTCGTCCTTCTTGCCGGCGCCGACCCGGGTGTCGTCCATCTCGGCGCGGTGGAAGAAGTTGGTGTCGGTCGGGCCGGGCATCAACGACGTGATGGTGACGTCGGTGTCCTTCAGCTCGGCCCGCAGCGCCTCGGCGAACGACTGCACGAACGACTTCGAGGCGTTGTAGACGGCCTGATAGGTGCCGGGCATGGTGGACGCGATCGACGAGGTGAACAGCACCTGTCCCGAGTCGCGGGCGACCATGTCGGGCAGCACCCGCTTGGCCAGGTGCACGGTCGACGTGACGTTCACGTCGATGACGTTCAACTCGTCGGTCAGCGAGGTCTGATGGGTGAAGTCACCGCCGATACCGCGACCGGCGTTGAGCGCGATCGCGTCGACCGGACGGCCGGTCTCGAGAACGGCCGCGTAGACGGCCTCGACACCCTCGAAGTGGGCCAGGTCGGCCTTGACGGCCACCACCTGGTTCTGCCCGTCGCGGCGCAGCGCGGTGGCCGCCTCCTCGATGGCGTCGTCCTCGGCGGTGACGAGCAGGTCGTAGCCGTGCTCGGCGAACTGCCGGGCGAGCTCGAAGCCGATCCCGCTGGACGCGCCGGTGACTACTGCGAACGGATTCGTCGTCGAATTCATGGCAGTGGGGTGCCCCGGCTCGATCGGGTTATGCGTTTCAGCTCAACGCGTCCAGCAGGAAATCGACCAGCTTGCCGGCGTGCGCGCTGCCGTCGGGCGGCGCGGTCAGCGCGTGCATCATGGCCCCGCCGATCAGCGTCTCGAGCAGCAGCGTGACCGACACGGCGGGGGAGAGCTCACCCCGGGCCATGCCGCGCCGGACGATCGCGCGGGCGGCCAGCGTCTGCGCCGCGCGGGTGGCCGCGTAGTTCTCGGCGACGCCGGGGATCGTGCGGCCCTCGATCATCAGCCGCATCGCGGCCCGGCTCGACGGGCCGGCATAGACGTCGAGGATCTGGGTGGCCAGCTCGACCAGGTCGCCGCGCAGGGTGCCGGTGTCGACGTCGCTGACATGCGGCAGGCTGGCCGTCAGGGCATCGGTCAGCAGCGACTCCTTGGTGCTCCAGCGCAGATAGAGCGAGGCCTTGCCGACGCCCGCCCGCCGCGCCACGGCCTCCATGGCGAAGCCGGCCCACCCGGTCTCACCGAACTGGTCCATGGCCGCCCGCTCGATGCGGCGGTCGACCTCGGGATCGCGCGGCCGGCCGGACGAGCTCATGACATGTCCTTCTTATTGCTGAACGGTTACCGTCACGATACACTTTGGATATCGAAACGCAAGACGTTCAGTAATTCCGGCGTGGAGGAAGCCATGAGGGACGGCCCCGGCACGATCCTGGTCGGCATCGACGGATCCACATCCTCCTTACGCGCGGCCGCCTATGCGCTGGGCATGGCCCGCCGCCAGGGCAGCCGCCTGATCGTCGTCTATGTGCGCACCCCGCCACCGGCCCTGCTGCCCCTGGCCGACACGGGCGGCGCGGCCGCCACGATCATCGACACCCAGGACGCGGTGGAGCGGGAGCTGCGAGCCGCCTTCGACGAGCGCGTCCAGGATCTCGGCATCGACGCCCGCCTGGTGGTCCGGGCCGGTGAGCCCTACACCGAGCTGTGCGACGCCGCCCGCGAGGTCCAGGCCGACGCGGTGATCGTGGGCCGCTCGGCCAACTTCCTGCACCGGGTGGCCGGCTCGATCGGCAACAAACTGGTGCGCTGCGGTCGCTGGCCGGTCACCGTGGTGCCGTGACGCCGCCGGGCGGCCGCGGACATCAGGGTCGCACCCTCATGCGCGGTCGTGACGCTCCACCGCGCGGGCGATCTCGACGCGCGAGCCGACCGACAGTTTGTGGAACAGATGGCGGATGTGGGTCTCGACCGTCTTGCGGCTCAGATAGAGCTCCTCGGCGATCTCCGCGTTGGTGCGGCGGTCGGTGATCAGCCGGGCCACCTCGAGCTCGCGCTCGGTCAGCGTGGCCAGCCCGGAGCTCCGGTCGCTGCGGCGGTGCACTTGCCGGTGACCCAGGCGCCGCATCAGGCGCTCGGCCTCGGCCCGCCGCCGCGGAGCCCCGCACCGGTCGTAGACGTCGCGGACCAGCTGGAGATTCCGGACGGCCTCCTCGACGTCACCCGCCTCGGCCAGCGCCCGCGCGGCCAGCAGCCGGGCGGCCGCCGCCTCCAGCACGGTGCCGTGCCGGGCGGCTTCCAGCGCGAGTTCCGCGGCCTCGCGCGGGCGGCCCTGATGCAGAGCCACCAGGGCCAGCCCCTTGCCCTCGGCCCGGGGAACCCGGCCCACGGCCAGCTCCTGGTGGACGATCACCTCGCGGGCGGCCGGGCGCAGCGGGGCCGGGATCAGGTCGAGGCCGGGAACGACGGCCGCGGCGGCCCGGCCCGACTCGACCAGGGCGACGGCCAGCGCGAGCCGTGACCAGACGCCGGGCAGCGTGTTCACCTCCGGGCCCTGCGCGGCCACGCTCTCCTCGGCCAGGGTGCGCGCCAGGGTGGCATCGCCGCTGATGGCCGCGACCGAGGAGCGGGCGGTCAGCGCCCAGCCCAGCATCGAGGCGTTGCCCGAGGCGCGGGAGATCTCGACGGCCTCGTCGAGCACGGCCGCCGCCTCCGGCAACCGGCCCGCCGCGGCCCGCACCAGACCGGTCCAGAACATCACCGGGACGTGGTGGTGGACCAGCGCCAGCGCGCGTTCCGCGTGCCGCCCGGCGTCCGCGAGCCGCCCGGCCAGGAACTCGGCCGCGGCCAGCTGGCCGATGATCGGCTCCGGCGAGATCTCCAGCTCCTCGTCGGACTGGGCGTCGAGCAGGGCCGCCGCCTCGGTGCAGGCCTCGGCGGCCGCGGCTTCGTCCCCGGCGAACGCGGTGCTGAAGGCCAGCCGCATGGCGGCCCCGGCGACGGCGCGGGGCTCGCCGAGTCGTACGGCGGCCGCGCGTGCCCGCTGCGACCACGCGACCGCGGCGCCGAACTCGAGGCGGAACAGATGGTCCTGGGCGATCGCGGTCATCAGCGTGACCGCCTCGGCCGGGTGGGCCTCGCCGACGCGGTCGAGGGCGGTGGTGAGCCGCCGGTGGGCGGCGTCGTGGTGGCCCAGCGTGTGCTCGAGGCCGGCGCAGTCCGCGATCAGGGCGACCCGGGTGGTCACCTGGTCGGGCGGCAGCAGGGCGATGGCCTGGACGAGGGCATCGCGGGCCCGCTCGAGGTGGCCGGCCGCGCCCAGCGCCCCGCCGAGTGCGGCCCACAGCCCGGGGGCCGGTCGCAGGTCGATCGCGTGCTGGTACCACCGGGCGGCCTCGCCGGGTGCCCGCCGCACCACGTCGTCGCCGGCCGCTCGCAGCAGTGCCACGGCGTCGGCGTCGCCGGGCCGCGCGGCCTGCACGATGTGGTGGGCCCGCCCGGCCGGGGGCACCCCACGCTCGGCCAGCGCGGCGGCCAGACGCTCGTGGGCACCGACCCGCCAGGCGCGAGGAGCGGCGTCGTAGACGGCCCGGCGCAGCAGCGGATGCCGGAACCGGAACCGGCGGGGCGCGTCGGTCGGCCGCACCAGATCACGGTCGAGCAGCACGTCGAGCGCCTGGGCGACCGTCGTCTCGGGCTGCTCGGCGGCGGTCGCGACCAGCTCCAGCAGGAACGGGTCGCCGGTCACGGCGGCGCCCTCCAGCACCCGGCGTACGCCCCGATCGAGCAGGGCCAGCTCGTCCGCCATGGCCACCGAGACCGCGGCCGGGACGTCGCCGCCGGCCGGAACGGACCGGGCGGCCGCCCCGGGAGCACGACCGGCCCGGGCCAGCTGTCCCAGATAGAACGGGTTACCCCCGCTGTCGGCGTAGAGGGCCGCGCCCTCGGCCCCGAGCAGTTCGCGGGCATCACCCAGGCTCAGCGGCCCCAGGTCGAGGCGGGTCACCAGGGTCCCGGCCCGGTCGAGGCTTGCGGTCAGCCGGCGCGCGGTCTGCCGGGGCCGCAGCGCCAGCCCGAGCAGCACGGGCGCCACCGGCGGGCGCCGCAGCAGTCCGCAGACCAGCTCGACCGACGCCGAATCAGCCCAGTGCAGGTCGTCCAGGAGCAGCACGGCGGGCGTCGGCCCGGCCAGCACCTCGAGCAGCTGACGCATCGCGCGGTGAGCCCGATAGCGCGGATCCCCGCGGCCCCCGGCCGGCGTCGAGCCGGCGGGCCAGGACGGCAGCAGGCCGGCCAGCTCGGACCGGGTCTCGTCGTCCAGACCGGCCAGGCGGTCCGGCTCGGCCGCGCGCAGGTATTCGTCGAGCGCGTCGACGAACAGCCAGAACGGCAGGTCGCGTTCGAACTCCGAGGCGCTGCCGGCCAGCACGAGCATGCCCCGCGCGTCGGCCCGCGCGCCGAGCTCGGCCAGCATCCGGCTCTTGCCGATGCCCGGCTCGCCGGCCAGCACGGTCACCGCGGCACCGCCGGCCGGCAGCGCGTCGAGCAGCGTTTCGACCGTGCTCACTTCGGCGCCGCGTCCGACCAGGACGCGACCGGGCTCCGTCATGAGGATCAGGGTCGCACCCCGATGTCCGCCCGCGCGAGAGTGACGAGGCTCATCGTTGTGCCGCTCTTCCTCCTCCACAACCGACACACGGCCGGCGACTGCGGCGTCGTGTTCGCCGCCTTCCGCGGTTTCCCGAGCCCGCTGCGGCACAGCGCGGCCCTGGCCACCTGCCGCGGCGGCGGGCACGAGGTCTGGTGGCGCACCACCGCCGCCGACGAGACGACCGCGCTGCGCCAGCTGCCGAGCTACGTCGCCACGACCAGCACCGCCACCCGTGTCGAGTGGTTCGACACCCCGTGAGACCCGTTCTCCGCCGACACCTGGAGCCATCCATGAACCGCACGCTGCCTGCCACCACCGATGTCGTCATCGCCGGCGCCGGGCCGACCGGGCTGACCCTGGCCTGCGCCCTCGCCGCCCGCGGGATCGACCATCTGCTGCTCGACGGGGCCGAGAAGGGGGCCAACACCTCCCGGGCCGCGGTCGTCCACGCCCGGACGCTGGAGGTCCTCGACGAGCTCGGGGTCAGCGACGACCTGTGCCGCCGGGGCATCGAGGCCACCAAGTTCACCGTCCGCGACCGCGACCGGGCCCTCTTCCAGGTGCCGTTCGCGGGGCTGCCGACCAAATACCCGTACACGTTGATGCTGCCCCAGGACCAGACCGAGCGGATCCTCACCGAGCATCTGGAGGCGAGCGGCGGCGCGGTGCGCTGGCGGCACCGGGTCACCGGCCTCGACCAGGGCACGGTGACGGTGGCCGGGCCCGACGGCTCGGTGCAGCAGGTCCGCGCCCGCTACGTCGCGGGCTGCGACGGGATGAACAGCGTCGTCCGCGAGCAGGCCGGCATCGGCTTCACCGGCTCGCGCTACGCCGAGTCCTTCGTGCTGGCCGACGTCACCCTGACCTGGCCGTACGAACTCGACGAGGTGCACCTGTTCTTCGCGCCGCGGGGACTGGTCGTGGTCGCGCCCCTGCCCGACGGCCGCTACCGCATCGTGGCCACGCTCGACGACGCCCCCGAACATCCCACCGTGGACGACGTGCAGCGCCTGCTCGACGAGCGCGGCCCACGCGTACGGCCCGGCACGGTGACCGGGTTGACCTGGAGCTCCCGGTTCCGGGTGCACCACCGCCTCGCCGACACCTATCGGCGCGGGCCGGTGTTCCTGGCCGGCGACGCCGCCCACGTGCACAGCCCGGCCGGCGGCCAGGGCATGAACACCGGCATCCAGGACGCGGTGGCACTGGCCCGGCTGCTGAGCGAGGCGGTCGGCGGCGGGGCGGCCGACCTGGATTCGTACGAGGCGGAGCGCCGCCCGGTCGCGGCCGGGGTCGTGGCCATGACCGACCGCCTGACCCGGGCGGCCACGGTCCGCAACCCGGTGGCCCGGGTGATCCGCAACGCCGCCCTCACGGTCGCCGGCCGCTCCCCCCGACTTCAGCGGAAGATGGCGTTCAACCTGTCCGAGCTGTCGATCGACGACGCCCGCTCGCCGGCGCTGCGATGAACAGGATCGTCAGGCGCCGGCGGTGAAGGGGATCGTCAGGCGCCGGCGTCCTGCCGGCGCTGGTGTTCCTGGTTCTGCCGGAGGGCCTCCTCGAGCTGGTCCTCGAGGATGATGATGCGGCAGGCGGCCTCCAGGGCGGTGCCCTGCTCGACCATCTCGCGGGCTCGCGCGGCCAGCCGGAGCTGGTATCGGGAGTAGCGGCGGTGCCCGCCGGCCGACCGGAACGGCGTGATCAGTTTCGCCTCGTCCAACCGGCGCAGGAAGTCTTGCGAAGCGCCGGTGATCTCCGCGGCGCGGCCCATGGTGTAGGCGGGGTAGTCGTCGTCGCCGAACATGTCGTCGGACTGGGGCATATACGCATCTCTCCAAGACGAGGGCCCCGGCGCAACAGCACCGGGGCCCAGGGTTACGGGTAAGAACACCATTTACCGACAGGTTCGTCGGGTTGTCGTATCCGCATCAGCCGCCGTCGGCGGCACAGGATGCGAGGATCGCATAAGCGTGACCGGAGACCACCTCTCGTTCGATGGAGACTGCGGTGACCGCCCCAGGCCTGAGAACTGCGCCCCGGTGGCGGGCGATCCAACGGTGTTGGTCCCTCCCTTTCCTCTGCTTTCGGTGTGCTGATGGTGCTGTGGTGCCGGTAGTGCTGTGGTGCCGGTAGTGCTGAGTTGCTGTCCGCCGGTGGCGAAGCCCCACGCGTTTCATGGCCTCACGCACGTGCGACGGGATTTGGTGCGGCGGCAGTTGCTGCCACCGCGGTGCCGAGCGAGCCACGAAAATCCGGGCCCTGCTTGACGCTCGGTCTTACGTCCGCGTCTTTGGTGTACCTCGTTGTTCGACTCCAGGAACGTTAGCCAACCTCCGCGAGAAAGTCTAGTAAGTTCGTCATAGATTTTCTCGTGGGCGTGTCGAGACCCTGAACCGGCCTCTCACCGGGTCGCCTCGCCCAGCCGGCGGACCGCGGTCATCAGCAGGTTCCAGAAGGCGTCCACCTCCAGCCCGACCGCGACGTCGGCATTCGGCGGCCGGCCGGTGCGGCGGTGGAGGTCGACGACGGTGGCCCCGCGGGTGTGGGTGCCGGTCAGCTCCACGGCGACCGGGACGTGGACGGTGTGGACGACCGACGGGTCGATCACCGCGGCCACGGCGATCGGGTCGTGCACCGGCGGGTCGGCGAGCCCGAACGTCCGCAGGTAGGCACCCGCGAAGAACGTCATCAACTCCGCACAGACCGTGCCCAGCCGGGTGTCCATCGCGCGGAACCGGTCGATGATCGCCGGGGTCGCCAAGGCCTGGTGCGTGACGTTCAGGCCGATCATCGTGACCGGGAGACCCGATCGCAGCACGACGTCGGCCGCCTCGGGATCGGTGACGATGTTGAACTCGCCGTACGGTGTCGTGTTGCCCCGCTCGGTGGAGCCGCCCATGAAGACGATGCGGCGGATCCGCGGGGCGACCTCGGGATGATCGCGCAGCAGCAGCGCGACGTTGGTGAGCGGGCCGAGGGCGATCAGCTCGACCGGCTCGGCCGAGGCCATCAGCAGCCGGCGCATCAGCTCGACCCCGGGCCCGTCCGCCGGCTCGGCCACCGGCCCGTCGAGGTCGGGCCCGTCGAGGCCGGACGAGCCGTGGATGTCGGCCGCGACGGTGAGCTCGCCGATCAGCGGCCGGTCGCTCCCGGCGGCGACCGGGATGCCGGTGGCGCCGGCCAGGGCGAGGATCCGTAGTGCGTTGCGGGTGGTCTTGTCGAGGGTCTGGTTGCCGGCGACCGTGCTGACACCGAGCAGGCGCAGCCGCGGGTCACCGACGGCCAGCAGCAGGGCCAGCGCGTCGTCGTGTCCCGGGTCGCAGTCGACGATCACCGGCCGGGGAGCGGAATCGGTCACGCCACGACGATATTGTTCGTGGCTGTGATGACCGAGCCGGACCTGCGCCTCGGCGTCGACGAGCTCACCCGCCGCGAGCCGGTCTTCGCCGGAGTCGTGGCCCGGCACGGGCCGCCGCCGCTGTGGGGGCGCCCGCCGGGGCTGGCCTCGCTGCTGCACATCATGCTGGAGCAGCAGGTGTCGCTCGCGTCGGCGCGGGCGGTGTTCGACCGGCTCCGGGCGCTGGCCGGCCCGCTCACCGCCGAGAGTCTGCTCGAGCTCGACGACCGGCAGCTGCGCGAGGCCGGGTTGAGCCGGCAGAAGGCCCGTTACGCCCGGGCCGTGGCCGCCGCGGTCGTGGACGGCTCGCTGGATTTCGCGGCCCTGTCCGAGCTGCCCGACGACCAGGTGGACGCCCAGCTCCAGGCGGTGCCGGGGATCGGGCCGTGGACCTCGGCGATCTACCGCCTCTCGGTGCTCGGCCGGCCCGACGCGTGGCCGGCGAGCGACCTCGCCGTCATCGCCGGGATCGCCGCGCTGTGGCAGTTGCCGGCGCTGCCCACCCCGGCCGAGACGATCCTGCGGGCCGAGGCCTGGCGGCCGTGGCGGGCGGTGGCGGCCCGCCTGATCTGGCAGGAGTATCTGGGGGCCCGGGCGAAGCGGTGAACTTGCGGATCTCTGTTTTCATGCGCTGGTGCAGCAGATAGAACGGGTAGGTCAAGGCGCCCGCGGTGGCCGGCCATCGCACGTCCCAGCCGTCGGTGGCCCCCAGCGCGATCGCGGTCAGCACGACCACCACGACAGTGAGGATGATCAGCGCGGGCGCGCGGGGCACCACGAAACCGGGGTGCAGGTCGGCCACCCGCGCCGCCATCCGGGGCAGCGCGAGGAGCCAGCCGCCGATCACCAGAGCCCCCAGCCACGGGGTGGGCCCGTACCGGCGGATCAGGCACAGTGCCTGCCCGATCACGAAATACGGTGCGAAGCCCGGCATGACCACCACCGCGGTCCACTCCGGCAGCAGCGGGCCGGCCGAGGCGGCGACCAGCCAGACGGTGGCGAAGCCGGCCACCCGCCGGTAGGTCAGGCCCCACACCACCAGCACCGCGAACAGCAGATAGAAACGGAGCTCGACCCAGAGCGTCCAATAGACGGTGTCGACCAGCGGGATCCCCATCGGCTCGGCCAGCATGCTCAGGTTGGCCAGGATTTCCCGTACGGTGGGCGCCCCGCTCACCGGCACGCCGGTGCGCACCGGCAGCAGCGTCACCACCGTCGCGGTGAGCAGCACACACGCCCAGAACGCCAGATAGAGCCGGGCGACCCGGGCTGCCGCGAACTGCCGGGGCGTCCGGTCGAAGGCGCTCATCCCGATCACGAACCCGCTGAGCAGGAAGAACATCTCGACGCCGAGGAAGCCGTAGATCAGGACGTGGCTCGCCGTGGGCAGGTGGTATTCGGGCAGCCGCACGCCGTCCAGGCGCCACGAGACGGAGTAGTGGTAGCCCGCGACGCACTAGCCCGTACGGCTGGTCCAGAAGTCGCCGAGGTCGTTGGCCAGCCATAGCGGGGCCGTGGTGAGCGTGTCCCAGAGGAACACCTCGGGCCCGCCGTCGCGGGGCACGCAGAAGGAACCGCCGGTGCCGTCGTCGCCGAACGCCACCAGCTCGCGCCGGCGGGGACCGTCCTTGGCCCACTCGGTCTCGTTGCGCCCGGGCAGCTCGGCCAGCGGCCAGATCACGAACCACCGGCCGCGTTCGTCGTAGACGCCGTCGCTGATCAGGTACAACCGGCGCAGCTGAAGGGGCAGGACGGCCGCCAGCTGCTCCTCGTGGAGCGCGAGGTCCTCCTCGGTGGCGCCCGGCCGCAGCTGAAAGCCGGCGGCCGTGGTCAGCAGGCGATGCCAGTCAGTGAGAACCATGTCCGAATTGTCCCATAAAGTGGCTTACGGTCGAGTGATCGCGACGTGGTGGCGACCCAGCGGAAGCATCAGCGGCTTGCCCGAGGTGGGGTCGGTGATGACCTGACTGTCGAGGCCGAAGACGGCCCGTACGCAATCCTCGGTCAGCACCGCGGACGGCTCGCCGGCCGCGTGCAGCTTGCCGTCGGCCAGCGCGATCAGATGGTCGGCGTAGCGGGCGGCCATGTTCAGGTCGTGCAGCACCATCACGATCGTCGTGCCCCGATTGCGGTTGAGGTCGGTCAGCAGGTCGAGCACCTCGACCTGGTGGCTGACGTCGAGGAAGGTCGTCGGCTCGTCGAGCAGCAGCAGGTCGGTCTGCTGGGCCAGCGCCATGGCGATCCAGACCCGCTGGCGCTGGCCGCCGGACAGTTCGTCGACCGACCGGTCGGCCAGGTCGGCCGTGTGCGTGGCGTCCAGCGCGGCGGCCACCGCGGCATCGTCCTCGCGGCTCCAGCGCGACAGCAGGCGCTGATGCGGGTTGCGGCCGCGGCCGACCAGGTCCGAGACGGTGATGCCCTCGGGGGCGACCGGCGACTGGGGGAGCAGGCCGAGCGTGCGGGCCAGCTCCTTGGCCGGCATCTTGTGCACCTCGCGGCCGTCGAGCAGCACGTGGCCGGCGCGCGGCGCGAGCAGCCGCGACATCGAGCGCAGCAGTGTCGACTTGCCGCAGGCGTTGGCCCCGACGATCGCGGTGATCTTCCCCGGCGGGAGGGTCAGGTCGAGCGATTCGATGACGGTGCGGTCGCCGTAGCCCAGTCTCAGCGACGAGACGAGCAGCGAGTGAGTGGCGGTCACAGGGAGCCTCCCGCGCGGTTGGTGCGGATGAGCAGATAGACGAGGTAGGGCGCGCCGAGTACGCCGGTGACGACGCCGACCGGGTAGCGGATGTCGAACGCGTACTGGCCGATCAGGTCGGCCACCAGCACCAGCAGCGCGCCGACCAGGCCGGCCGGCACGAGCAGCGACCCGGCCGAGCCGATGATCCGGGCGGCGATCGGGCCGGACAGGAAGGCCACGAAGGCGATCGGCCCGGTGGCGGCGGTGGCGAAGGCGAGCAGGCCCACGGCGGCGACGATCACCACGATGCGGGTGCGTTCCAGCCGTACGCCCAGGGCGGCCGCCGTGTCGTCGCCGAGCTGCAGCATGAACAGGTTGCGGGCCTGCCCGAGCAGCAGCGGCCCGAGCACCAGCAGGGCCAGGGCCACCTGAGCCGTCTCGTCCCAGGTGGCGCCGTTGAGGCTGCCGGTCAGCCAGCGCTGGGCCTGCTGCAGGTCCCACTGGGCGGCCTGGCTCAGAACGTACGCGGTGGCGCTGTCCAGCATGGCGGCGATGCCGATGCCGATCAGGATGAGCCGGGTGCCGGCCACCCCGTCGCGGAACGACAGCGTGTAGACGATGATCGCCACGGCCAGCCCGGCCCCGATGGCGAAGGCCGACACGCCGGTCTCGGTCAGCCCGAGCACCACGATGGCGAAGGCCGCCGCCGCGCTCGCGCCGGACGTGATGCCGATGACGTCGGGACTGGCCAGGGGGTTGCGCAGCATCGTCTGGAAGGTGACGCCGCCCATCCCGAAGCAGAAGCCGGCCAGGGCGGCCAGGGTCGCGCGCGGCAGCCGCAGCTCGCCCACGGTGAACGACGCGCCCGGCACGGTCTCACCCAGGATCACCCGCCAGATCTCGGACGGCGGGTAGAAGGTCTCGCCGACCATCAGGTTGACCCCGTACGCCGCGACGACCAGCGTGGCCAGCAGGCCGATGACCAGGGCGCGGCGGCGCGAGCGCCGGACGCGGCTGCCGGTGACCGCGGCGAGGGTCGGCGAAAGGGAAGTGCTCACAGCTCGCGCACCTTCTGCCGCCGGACGAAGTAGATGAAGAACGGGGCGCCGATCAGCGCCGTGATGATGCCGACGTCGATCTCCTGCGGGCGCGCCACCACCCGGCCCACCACGTCGGCCGCGGTCAGCAGGGCCGCGCCGATCAGGGCCGAGAAGGGCAGCAGCCAGCGGTGGTCGAGGCCGACGAGCAGCCGGCAGAAGTGCGGGACGACCAGGCCCACGAAGGCGATCGGGCCGGCCACGGCGGTGGACGCGCCGCACAGCAGCACGGCTCCCAGAGCGGCCACCCCGCGCGTGACGGCCACCCGCTCGCCGAGCCCGGCCGCCAGGTCGTCGCCGAGGGCCAGGGAGTTGAGCGCCTTGGCCGACAGCAGCGAGACCGCGAAGCCGACGGCCAGGAACGGCAGCACCAGGCGCAGGCTGTCGTAGCTGGCCCCGCCGACGCCGCCGATCATCCACGACTGGAAACCCGTGGCGATGTCGCTCCGCGGGAGCACGAACGCACTGATCAGCGACGCGAGCGCGGCCGAGATGGCGGCGCCGGCCAGGGCCAGCTTGAGCGGGGTGGCCCCGCCCCGGCCGAGCGAGCCCACGGCGTACACGAAAACAGCCGCCACCGCGGCGCCGAGAATGGCCACCCAGATGTAGCCGGCCGCCGAGGCCAGGCCGAACGAGACGATGCCGGTGACCACGGCCAGCGAGGCGCCCATGTTGACGCCGAGGATGCCGGGGTCGGCCAGCGGGTTGCGGGTGACGCCCTGCATGACCGCGCCGGCCAGGCCGAGCGCGGCGCCGACGGCGACGGCCAGGAACGTGCGCGGGATGCGCTTGACCACGGCCGCCTGGGCCAGGGTGTCGGTCTGGCCCCGCACGCCGGCCACGATGTCGGCCCAGCCGACGATCCGCGAGCCGAACGCGACCGACGCGATCATGATCAGCACGAGCGCGGCCAGGGCGGCCAGGATCCAGAGCGTACGCACCCGGGCCGGGCGCCGCCGGTCGACGGCGGCACCCGGCCCGGGACGGGAGTCGAGCTGCGTCATGACACCTTGTCAGCGGCGGTCGCGAGCAGGTTGACGTAGTCGTCGAGCACGTACGGGATGGCCAGCACGGTCGGGTTGGCCGCCGTGGCCAGCGGGGTGCTGCCGACCAGGCTGACCACCGAGCCCCGCTTGAGCGCCGGGATCTTCGACAGCAGCGGGTCGGCCTGCAGCTTGGCCAGCTGGTCCTCGCTGTCGGCGTACATCACGATGACGTCGACGTCGTCGAACGCCTGGATCTGCTCGGCGCTCTTGTTCAGCGTGAACGCGTCGGTGCCCGCCGAGTCCTTCTCGACCACGTCGGCGATCTTGAGGCCGAGGTCGCTGAAGAACTGGGTCCGGGTGTCGTGGCTGGTGTAGTAGCCGATCTTGCTGAGGTCGGTCGGGTCGATGTGCGTCACGAACATCGTCTGCTTGCCGGCCAGCTGCGGCTTCTTCGCGGCCGCGTCCGTCATCGCCTTCTCGGTGCTCGCGATCAGCTCGTTGCCCTGCGCCTCGAGGCCGAGAGCCTGGCTCGAGAGCTTCACGATGTCACGCCACGGGGTGGCCCAGGGAGCGTCCGGGTAGGCGACGACCGGCGCGATCTTGCTCAGCGTGTCGTAGTCCTGCTGGGTGAGGCCCGAGTAGGTGGCCAGGATGACGTCCGGCTTGGTGTTCGCGACCGCCTCGAACGCGATGCCGTCGGTCTCGTCGAACATGACCGGGGTCTGCCCGCCGAGCTGCTTGATCTTCTCGCCGACCCACGGCAGCATGCCGTCGCCGTCGTCGTCACCGAAGTTGGCCTTGGCCATGCCGACCGGCACGATGCCCAGCGCCAGCGGCACCTCGTGGTTCTCCCACTGCACGGTGGCGACCCGCTCGGGCTTCTTCTCGATGGTGGTCGTGCCGAGCTTGTGCTTGATGGTGATCGGGAACGAGGCGGTCGCGGCGGAGCTGCCGCCGGCCGCCGGCTCGGCCGGCTCGTCGGAACCGCCACCGCAGGCGGCGAGCGCCAGGGCGGTGGCGGTGGCGACAGCAGCCGCCAGCAAACGGTGAGCGCGCATGCGCGGTCTCCAGTTCTACAATCTTCAAGTAAGGGGTGCCTAACCTAACATCCGATTCTGCGGGCATCGGAGGGCGCGGGCAACTCAGGACTTAGATCACCGCTGCTCCGGGGCGTCGCCCGGGTCGGTGAGGGATCTGCTAGGGGTGTCAGCCGTCGGTGTGATCGACGCCGGCCGCGCCGGTGACTCAGGATGACGGGATGGTTCTGGCCGTTGTCCTCGTGCTGATCGGCCTGGGCGTCCTCACCCTGGGCGTACGGGATCTGTCGCGCGTCCGCCGGCTGCGCCGTGAGGGTCTGCGGGCCGTGGGCACGGTGACCGCCCACGAGCTCCGGCCCAGCGGCAGCTCGTCGATCGTCGTCGACTACCGGGACGACCTCGGCGTCCCGCACCGGATGACCAGCCCGCTCTCGTCGTACCTGCCGACCGTCGGCGTCGGCGAGCCGGTGACCGTGCGCTATGTGCCGGGCGAGCCGGCCAGTGCGCACCTCGACGACCGCCGCGAGAACACCCTCGGCACCGCCGGCCTCGTGGTCCTCGGCGTGGGCTTCACCGTGGCCGGAGTGGCGCTCGCCCTGCGGGGCGGCTGACACGCGAAACCCGGACCCTCGATCAGGTCCGGGCCGTTGCGGGCGTGCTCAGCAGTTGGTCGCGGTGCCCTTGCCGAACTTGCAGCTGTTGATGGTCTTGCCGGTGGCGCTGCGCAGGATCGCGGTGTCGCCGGTGTTGTTCCAGATGTACGCGCCCGAACCCCAGTAACGGTCGGTCGCGGCCGGCCTCCCGTTGGTCCCCTTGCCGGTGTGCACAGTCACCGACTTGCCCGCGCTCAACACGTACGAGCCGAACTTGTAGACGTGGTTCGCGGTGTCCCGGACCGTGAAGTCCTTGAGCTGAATGGCCTTCTTGGTGCTGTTGGACAGCCGGAACCATTCGCCGTTCAGGCTGGCGTTGCTGCGCGTGTCCGACCCCGGCGAGTCGTAATAGATCCGGCTGAAATACACCGGAGCCTCGGCTGCCTGAGCCGGCGTGGCCACGGCGACCCCCAGCATCGAGGCCGCAACCGAAACCGCGACGAGAAACCTCTTCTTCACCGTGTCTGCCTTCCGACGTGAACGGAGCCACCTGATGCTGCATCACTCAACGGTGTTTCCGGGTCACCGCAGTTCGGCCACACGGCCCGATCCGTCAGATGATCAGCCGACCGCAAATCGGCGTGCGGCCGTTCCGCCCGGTCCGTTACGGTCGCCGGATGAGCGAGCGGGCGACCTTCGAGCACCTGGTGGCCGAGGCCGGTGCCACTACTCAGGAGGGCTGGGATTTCACGTGGCTGACGGGCCGGGCCTCCGGTTCCGACCCGACCTGGTCCTATCCCGACCGAGCTCGCGAGCTGGTGCGGCACAGCGCAAGCCTGCTCGACGCCGACACGGGCGGCGGCGAGCTGCTCTCCTCACTCGGGCCGCTGCCCGACCGCACGGTGGCGGTCGAGGGCTGGGAGCCCAACCTTCCCGTCGCCCGGGGCCGGTTGGCCCCGCTCGGGGTGGACGTGCGCTTCGCTCCCGGGCCGGAGCTGCCGCTCGCCGATCGATCAGTCGATCTGGTCCTCAACCGGCACGGCCGGCTGAACCCGGCTGAGGTGGCCCGCGTCCTCACCCCCGGTGGCACGCTGCTGACGCAGCAGGTGGGCAGCGACGACTGCACCGGGATCAACGAGGCTCTGGGCGCCCCCGAGCCCTATGACCGGGCCTGGAACGCCTCCGTCGCCGCCGACCGGCTGACCGCGGCGGGCCTGGCCGTGATCGACGTCCGGGAGCAGTGGCCAACCTTGCGGTTCCACGACGTCGGAGCCCTGGTCTATCAACTGCGGGCCGTGCCGTGGCAGGTCCGCGACTTCACCGTCGACCGGTACGAGGCAGCGCTTCGCCGCATCGACGCGGGCATCCGGGCGACCGGCGAGTTCCGCGTGCTCGCCCACCGTTTCCTGATCGAGGCCCGCCGGAGCTGACCCTCACCGGAGCGCTGTGACCAGGGCGGGTGAGACGGCCCGTTCGCGGGTGCCCAGGCGGTGGGCGCTGATCGTCAGCAGGGTCAGGCTGATCACGCCGATCACCAGGTAGGCGGGGATCGTGGCGAACGAGTCCCAGGCGGCGTGCAAGGTCACCGCCACGACGAAGGTCAGCCCGAACGCGGCCACCGACGAGAGGGACCAGCGGCGGTCGGCCGCGGCCCACAGGGCGGTCGCGGTCAGGCCGGTCCAGGCCATGTGGGCGGCCGGGCTCAGGACGCCGCGCAGCAGCAACAGGCCGTCCACCGCGTGCAGGTCGCCCTGGCTCTGCACCAGCGCGACGAAGGCGTAGCCCATGGTCTCGAGCGCCGCGAAGCCGGCTCCGGCGGCCACCCCGACGAGCAGGCCGTCGGCCGGACGGCGGTGCCGGGTGAACAGCAGGACCGCGAGCGGGGCGATCAGCTTGGCCGACTCCTCGATCAGGCCGACCGCCACCTTGGGCAGCGTGCCCAGATCGTGCAGCGTGTCGAACTCGAGCGTGCCCGCCGCGGCCAGCCCGACCAGGCCGCCGACGAAGGCGATCAGGGCCACCGTGCCGCCGCCGACCGAGAAGGTCAGACGGCGGCCCCGGATGAAGGTGACGAACGCCGCCGGTACGAGCGCCGCGCCCAGCAGCAACAGGGACGGCACGAGGTTGGGGTTCTGGGTGTCGACCAGTGTGCGGCGCAGGATCTCGAACAGCGCGCCGCCCGCGACCAGCACCAGCAGCCAGGTGCCCTTCGGTGGCTGTCGCATCGGGCTCAGGCCACCGGGTCGATCGGGTTGAACCGGCCCACGATCAGCGGGTCGGCCGGGGTGAACGGCAGCTTGGGCAGGTCCTCGGGCGCGATGCCGAACTCGGTCGCGACCACGTCCGGGCGCAGTGCGCTCAGCGCGGCCCGGTAGCCGATGTCGCGCGGCATGGGCTGGTCGAAGAAGATCAGGAAGTGGATGTCGCCGTCGCCGATGTCCTCGATCTGGTGCGGGTAGGAGCGCGGGATGAAGTAGACGTCGCCCGGGTGCAGCTCGAAGGTGTCCGAGGTGCCGTCCGGGTTGAGGATCGTCATGCGGCCGGTGCCCTGGGCGATGTAGCCCATCTCGGCGGTCTCCGGGTGCCAGTGCGGCTCGCGCATGCCGTTGTCCGGGATCTTCAGCGAATACATCGAGACCTTGTCGAGCGCCGCCCAGAACTGGCTGCGGGCCGTCTTGACCGCGCCGTCCATCGACTGCACCGGCGGGGACATCGTCTCCACGTCGAACTTGAACGGGTCGGTGCGCCCGTCGTCGATCGTCGGCTCGGGCCGGGCCGGCAGGTCCTGGATCGCGGTGTCTCGCACCTCGTGGTTGCGCTTGCTGACCGCGCCGGCGTTCATATCGAAGGTGTTGCCGATGACCGCGTCGGTCATCACCGCGAGCGAGCCGGCCAGGCCGAACTCCTCGGGGCGTTCGTGGGTGAGCGTGGCGATGAACTCGGCCGTCTCGTCACCCAGCACCTCGATCGTGTGCAGCGCGCCGGAGGGCACGAAGAACATCTGGCCCACGCCGATGGTGAACCGGTGGTAGGTACTGCCGTTGTCGAAGATCGTGACCAGCGCCGAGCCGCGCAGGCAGTAGGTCAGCTCGTTGGCGTTGGTGTGCCAGTGCGGCTCGCGCAACGTGCCCGCCTCGAGCACCAGCCGGCGGATGGACAGCCGGCTCAGCAACGGGAAATCGTCGGCGCCCAGGCTCTGCACCGAGCCTCCCCGGTGCTCGCTGTCCGGTTTCTGGTCGCGCAGCGACATGACGTGGCGTGAGGTGGTCACGGTTCTCCTCCGATGCGAAAGGGATCGGCTCCCATACTTCAAAGCCGGGATCGCGAAGCCAATGTGGAGAAACGCCACCGGACTCCGGTGGCCGGTGGGTACCCCGGCCCCGATCGCTTCTCCCGGCTTCGTATCGCACATCTCAGTGATGCGCGGCATGTGCGGCGAGCGGACTATTCCGCCATGGCCGAATCTGACGCTGAAGTGGGCTCGCTTGCCGAGCTGCGCACGCGAGGGGGCGTACGGGGACGTCTCGCGCTGTTCGGGCCGGCGCTCGTCGCGGCGATCGCCTATGTCGATCCGGGCAACGTCGCGGCCAACACCCAGGCCGGTGCGCAGACCGGGTACGCCCTGGTCTGGGTGGTGGTGCTGGCCAGTGTCATCGCCATGCTGGTGCAGTACCTGTCGGCCAAGCTGGGCCTGGCCACCGGCCGGAGCCTGCCCGAGGTGTGCCGGGGCACGATGTCGCGCCGCCTCAACGTCCTCATGTGGGTGCAGGCCGAGATCGTCGCGGTCTTCACCGATGTCGCCGAGTTCGTCGGTGCGGCCCTCGGTCTGCACCTGCTTTTCGGCGCGCCGCTGCCGGTGGCCGGGGTCATCACCGCGATCGCGTCCCTGCTGCTGCTCCAGTTGCGTCAGCGGGGCGTTCGCCGGTTCGAGGCCGGCATCGCGGTGCTGCTCCTGATGACGGCGCTCGGTTTCGCGTACGACACGGTGATGCTCGACGACATCCGGTGGCCCGCCGTGGGTCAGGGCCTGGCTCCCAGCCTGTCCGGCGAGACCGCCGTGCTGCTGGCCGCGGGTGTGGTCGGCGCGACCGTGATGCCGCACGCGGTCTACCTGCACTCGGCGCTGACCGAGCACCGGGTCACCGCCCACGACGCGACCGGCCGGCGGTATCTGCTGAAGTTCCTGCGCCTGGACTGCTTCGCCGGGCTCGGCCTGGCCGCCTTGATCAACCTGGCCATGCTGCTGCTGGCGGCCGAGCTCTATGCCCGGCACCCGGGCGCGGACAGCTCTCTTCAGACCGCCCACGACCTGATCGGCGGGGCGCTCGGGGCGGCCGCGGCGGTCGTGTTCGCCGGCTCCCTGCTGAGCTCCGGCCTGGCGTCGGCCAGCGTGGGCACGTACGCGGGTCAGGTCGTCATGGCGGGCTTCGTCAACCGGCGGATCCCGGTGGTGGTGCGCCGTCTCGTCACGATGGTGCCGTCGCTGGCCGTGCTCGTCCTCGGGCTGTCGATCACCGAGGCGCTGGTGGCCAGCCAGGTCGTGCTGTCGTTCGGTGTGCCGTTCGCGCTCATCGCCCTGGTGCGGATCACCCGGCGCCGCGAGCTGATGGGCGACCTGGTCAACCGCCGGTCGACCACCGTGCTCGCCTCGGCCGCCGGCGTTCTGATCATCGGGCTCAACCTCGGCTTGATCGTGACGCTTGTCATGTGAGGGCGTGGATACCGCGTCTGAGCGATGTCCGGCCCGGGCCCGGCACAGCAGATTGGGGCCATGACGGTTCCGATGAAAAACGGCGAGGCGCTGATCGAGGCCTTCGCCGCGATCCTCGACACGACGACGGCCGACGCGGTCGACGAGGCCCTGCTGCGGCTGGGGCGGGCCGCCACCGACCTGGATCTCGGTCTCGACCTGCGGCCGCTGGCGGCCGTGGCGCACCGGGCGGCCGGCCGGCACCAGAGCCGCCGCCGGCGCGAGCTGTCACTGCTGGCCCTGAACCAGGCGCTGGCCGAGCTGGGACGGCACGACGACGCCGATCGGCTGCGGGCCGCGATCGTCGACACGATCCCGCGGCTGGCCCCGGGCACCGCGGCGGTGTGGCTGAGTGAGCACGCCGCCCGCAACGCGCTGCGGGTGCCGCTCACCGAGTCCACCGTGCTGCACGTGGGCCGCTCGGACGGGGAGCCGCTGGGCCCGGACGAGGTGGCCGCCGTCCAGCGCTACGCCCAGGCCGCCGCGAGCCGCCTCAGTGGGCTCGACGCCTGTCGCGAGGCCGGGCTGCGCCAGGACGAGCTGACCGGCCGGCTCGGCACGCTGGACCGGACCGGATCCATGATGGACACTCTGCTCGGCTTGACCACGGCACCGGAACCGCCGCTGCCGGCGGCCGTGGCCGAGGCTCTCTCCGCGGGTCTGGACACCGTGGCCGCCCTGCTCGACCCGGGCGGCCGGTTGATCGCCGCGTACCCGGCCGGGCCGGTGGCGGCCGCGCCGGAGCTGGCGCGGCGGGCGGCGGCCGACCCGGGCCGGGTGGCCGTCGAGCCGGGAGCCAGTTTCCGGTACGCGGTCGCGGTCGCCACCGTGGCCCGCTCGGAGGGCACGATCCTCGTGGTCCGGCGGGCGCCGCTCACCGGTGATGAGCTGGCCGCGCTGCGCCGGGCCGCGCACGTGCTGGCCGCGCTCCGGGTCCGGCAGAACGCGCTGCTCCAGGCGTACGAGGAAATGCGCACCGACCTGCTGACCGAGCTGCTGGTGGCGCGCCGCCCGCTGTCCCGCCCGGTCCGGGTGCTGGCCGAGGCCCGCCGGTTCCCGCTCGACCGGCAATGCCTGGTGGTCGCGATCGACGGTGAGGCCGCGCTCGGCCGGGTCGTCGCGGACGCGGCCGCCCTCCTCGGCGGCGTGGGCGGCCGGCACGACGGGACGCCGGTCGCGGTGCTGCCCGGTGACGACCCGCAGGCGGTGGTGGAAGCCTTGTCGGCCCGGATGCGCCGGGTCACCGGGGAGGCGCCGCGGATGTGCGCGTCCGATCCCACCGGCCCGGCCGCGGGGACGCTGCCCGAGGCGTTCGAGGCGGCCCGGCACGGCCTGGCCCTGTTGCGCGCGGCCGGCTCGGCCCACCGCTGTGCCACCACCCGCGACCTGGCCCTCTATCGCCCACTGTTCGACCCGGAGCGCTCCGGTGACGTCCGCGACCTGCTCGACGGGGCGCTGCGGCCACTGCTCGACTACGAGCGGGAGCACCACATCGACCTGGTCGAGACGGTCCACGTCTTCCTGGCCACCGGCGGCAACGCCAGCCAGGCCGCGCGCCGGCTGTTCATCCACCCCAACACCATGACCAAGCGCCTGGACCGGGTGAGCCGCCTGCTCGGCGACGGCTGGCAGGACGGCGTCGACGGCCTGCGCCTGCGCCTGGCCCTGCATCTGCGCTCGCTGGGGGCCGAGCAGCTTTACGACCAGGCCGGCTGAGGCCGCCGACCCGGTTCGCCGTCGCCTGAAAGGGGGTTGCCCTCACCGTCGAAAGTGTTGCGATACTGCTTTCGCTCAGTTTCCCCCCGGAGCGGAGGTCCGCCGTGGCCCGTGAGTCGTCACCGCAGCGCGCGACGCTGGCCGCCGTCGCGCGGGAGGCCGGCGTGTCGGTCCCGACCGTCTCCAAGGTGGTGAACGGCCGCACCGATGTGGCCGCCGAGACCCGCGCGCGCATCGAGACGCTGCTGGTGCGGCACGGCTACGTGGCCCGCGGCGCCGGCGGCGCCCAGTCCGCGGCGCGCACGGTCGACCTGGTCTTCGACGCCATGCAGACCCCCAACAACCTCAACATCATGCACGGCGCGCTCGAGGCCGCGGCGGCCGAGGAAGTCGACGTCGTCGTGGGCACCGTCCCGGCCGACCCGCTCGGCGCCTCGTGGGCCCGGCGGATGGCCGCGGCCCGCCGCGAGGGCCTGATCCTGGTCACCTCGGACATCAACTCGCAGCAGGCCCGGCACTTCGCCGAGCAGCACATCCCGGTGGTCACCATCGACCCGATCAACCTGCCCACCGGAGACCTGCACAGCGTCGGCGCCACCAACTTCAACGGCGGCATGGCGGCGACCACCCACCTGCTCGAGCTGGGGCACCGCCGGATCGCCTTCATCGAGGGCCCGCCCGGCGCGATGGTCGCGATCGCCCGCCTGCACGGTTATCACGCCGCCCTGGCCCAGCGCGGTCTGACCAGCGACCCGGAGCTGATGATGGCCGGCCCGTTCACGTTCGACACCGGCTTCACCGCCGCCCTCGAGCTGCTCGGGCGCGACCCGCGGCCGAGCGCGCTGTTCGCCTCGAGCGACGGGCAGGCGCTGGGCGCGATCGAGGCCGCCCGCACCCTGGGCCTGCGGGTGCCCGAGGACGTCAGCATCGTCGGGTTCGACGACATCTCGGCCGCTCAGTGGTCGGCCCCGCCGCTGACGACGATCCGGCAGCCGTTCGCCGAGATGGGCCGGGTGGCCATGCGGCGGTTGCTGCGGCTGATCGCGGGCGAGGAGCTCGCGTCGCCGCGGATCGAGCTGGCCACTCAGCTGATCGTCCGGAAGTCGACCGCCGTGTTCCGCTGAACCGGGCCGAGAGGTTTCGAAAGTTTTCGAACCCTTGACATGACCTTTTCGCAATCTTACGTTAACGCCAGCTCGCCTTCCGGTGCTTCGAGTTCGGAGTTCAACGTGATCAATCGGCGTAATTTCCTCGGTCTCGGTGTGGGTGCCGGCGCGGCAGCCGCGCTCGCGGCCTGCGGCAGCGACGGCCCCAGCGGCGGCGGCAGCAGCACGGGCGGCGGCAGCGGTGGCGGCGCGGCCAGCTACTGGTCGCTCAGCGGCCCGCCCGGCGAGCCCGTTCGCAAGGCCGCGATCGAGCGCTTCAACAAAGCGAACCCCGACTCCAAGATCACCACGAACTTCTTCCAGAACGACGCCTACAAGCAGAAGATCAAGACCTCGATCGGCGCGAACCAGGGCCCGACGATGATCTGGGGCTGGGGTGGCGGCGGCCTCAAGGAATACGTCGACTCCGGGCTGGTCGAGGACCTGACCGACTGGTTCGGCCAGAACGCGGCGGTCAAGGACAAGATCCTGCCCTCCTCGTTCGGCGCGGCCACCGTCAACGGCAAGATCTACGCGATGCCGATCGAGACCGTGCAGCCGATCGTCCTGTTCTACAACAAGAAGGTCTTCGAGAAGGTCGGCGTCCAGCCCCCGAAGTCGTGGGGCGAGATCATGGCCCTGGTGCCCAAGTTCAACGCGCAGAAGATCGCGCCGTTCTCGCTCGGCGGCCAGTCGCGCTGGACCAACATGATGTGGCTGGAGTTCCTGCTCGACCGTACGGCCGGGTCCGAGGTCTTCGACAAGGTGTTCGCGGGTGAGAAGAACGCGTGGAGCGATCCGGCCGTCCTGGACATGCTGACCAAAATTCAGGATCTGGTGCGGGCCAACGGTTTTCAGAAGGGCTTCTCGTCGACCACGGCCGACTCGAACGCCGACCAGGCGCTGCTCTACACCGGTAAGGCCGCGATGATGCTGCACGGCTCGTGGTCGTACGGGATCCAGCAGTCGCAGGGCGGCAACTTCGTCAAGGACGGTGGGCTGGGCTGGATGAACTTCCCGGCCGTCGAGGGTGGCAAGGGCGACCCCAGCAACACCGTCGGCAACCCGGGTCAGTACCTGTCGATCTCGGCCAAGGCGACCACCGAGGCCAAGGACATCGCCAAGAAGTTCTTCTCGACGACCCTGGTCGACGACGAGGAGAAGGCGGGCTGGGTCAAGTCCGGTGGCGTGCCGGTGCTCAAGGGCAGCGAAAACCTGTTCACCGGCGGTGACGCCCAGTTCCTCAAGGACATGGCCGGTATCGCCAACGGGGCCAAGGTGTTCGCGCAGTCGTGGGACCAGGCGTTGAGCCCGACGGCGGCCGAGACGCTGCTGGACAACATCGCCAAGCTGTTCCAGCTCCAGGTCAGCCCGCAGCAGTGGGTGGACAGCATGAACGGGGTCATCGGGAAGTGACCGCCGCGGCCCAGCGGGTGAAGGGCGGCAACGTCGCGTGGATGGCCCTGCCCGCGTTTCTCATGTTCCTGGCCTTCGGGGTGATCCCGTTGCTGGGCGTGCTCGCGCTCAGCTTCACCACCTGGAACGGCATCGGCGAGATCGTGCCGTCCGGGCTGACCAGCTGGCGGGCCACCCTGAACGACCCCGGCCTGCCGCACGCCCTCTGGGTCACCTTCCTGATCATGATCCTGTCGTGGGCGGTGCAGACCCCGCTGTCGATCCTCATCGGGGTCTTCCTGGCCGCCAGCAAGCGCTACCGCGAGTTGCTCGCGGTGCTCTACTTCATCCCGCTGCTGCTCAGCTCGGCCGCCATCGCGATCACCTACAAGTCGCTGCTCGACCCGAACTTCGGGCTGGGCACCGGCCTGGGCGTCAGCTGGCTCAACCAGGACTGGCTGGGCAACTCGACGCTCGCGTTCGCCACCCTGATCTTCATCGTGTCGTGGCAGTTCATCCCGTTCCACTCGCTGATCTATCAGGGTGCGGTGCGGCAGATCCCGACGTCGATGTACGAGGCGGCGCAGATCGACGGGGCCGGCCGGTGGAAACAGTTCTGGAGCATCACGCTGCCGCAGCTGAAATACACGATCATCACCTCGTCGACGCTGATGGTGGTCGGCTCGCTGACGTTCTTCGACCTGATCTACGTGCTGACCGCCGGTGGCCCCGGTGACGCCACCCGGGCGCTGGCCCTGGCCATGTATCAGCAGGGCTTCCAGGCCAACCTGATGGGTCCGGCCAGCGCGATCGCTGTCATCCTGGTCCTCGTGGGACTCGGGCTCTCCCTGCTGCTGCGGCGGCTGGGCGGCCGGGCCGACGACAGCCAGCTGGAAGGGGCCTGACATGGGACGTCTGCTGCGGCTCAACTGGCTCGGCGGCACGTTCGGCTGGCTGTGGCTGCTGGTGGTGATGCTCCCGCTCTACTGGATCGTGATCACCAGCTTCAAGACGCAGGCCAACTACTTCATCACCAACCCCCTCGCGCCGGCGACCGATCTGACCTTCGAGAACT
>NZ_JALPVL010000005.1 GCF_023544465.1 Paractinoplanes maris
GATGGCCGCCCGCCTGGCCGGCGAAGACATCGAACCGCAAGGCCCCATCGAAACCGAAGCGGCCCGACGTCTTCAAGACGAACTCAACCAAGACCCGGAGTAGTCACCAGGTAACCCAACACTCTCTAAGGCCTGTCCTGTCGATCACGTGGGAGTGAGGCGAGGTCCAGGTGGTGGCTGGCGGCGGCCGCAGAGCGGTCGCATACCGGGGTTGTATGTGGCCGTTCTGTGGACGTCGTCAGGCGCCACCTGGGCCACGCCGCAGCCCCGCGTGATCGACAGGACAGGCCTTAAGCGGGACGGCGGCGGGGGGTGACCAGGCCCGACTCGTAGGCCCAGACGACCAGCTGGGCGCGGTCGCGGCAGTGCAGCTTGGTCATCGCCCGGTTGACGTGGGTCTTGGCGGTCAGCGGGCTGATCACCATGCGGGCGGCGATCTCGTCGTTGCTCAGGCCGCGGGCGACCAGCTCGACGACCTCCTGCTCGCGGGCGGTCAGCACGTCGCGGCCGGCCGTGGGGTGGGCCGGGGGCTGGTTGCTGACGAATTCGCTGATCAGTGTGCGGGTGACGCCGGGGGCCAGCAACGCGTCGCCGCGGGCCACGACGGCGATGGCTTGGAGCAGGTCGGCCGGGTCGGCGTCCTTGAGCAGGAAACCGCTGGCGCCCGCCCGGAGCGCGGCGAAGACGTAGGAGTCGAGCCCGTAATTGGTGAGCATGAGCACCCGGACGGCGGCCAGCCCGGCGTCGGCCGCGATGCGGCGGGTGGCCTCGATGCCGTCGAGCCCCGGCATCTGCACGTCCATCAGGACGATGTCGGGCGAGACGCGCCGGGCGAGCTCGACCGCGCCGGTGCCGTCGGAGGCCTCGCCGACCACGTCGAGGTCGTCCTCGGCGTCGAGCAGGGCGCGGAAGCCGGCCCGCATGAGCGCCTGGTCGTCGACGAGCAGCACCCGGATCACGCGGCGCCGTCCAGCGGGAAGACCGCCCGTACGGCGAAGCCGCCCTCGTCGCGGTGCGCGGCCTGCAATGTGCCGCCCAGCCCGGTGACCCGTTCCCGCATGCCGTTCAGCCCGACCCCGGGCGTCACCGGCCGGGTCGCCGGCCCGGGTCCGTCGTCGACCACGGAGACCGTCAGGCAGGCCGGCGCGTAGTCGAGTCGCACCTCGGCGCCGGCCGGTCCGGCGTGCCGGGCGACGTTGGTCAGCGCCTCCTGGACGACGCGATAACCGGCCTGGTCGACCTCGACCGGCAGCTCCGCGGGCCCGCCGGTGACGGTCAGCCGCACCGGGACCCCGGCCGCCCGGGTCCGTTCCGCGAGCTCCTCCACCCGGTCCAGGCCCACCCGGTCCGCAGCCGCGGGCGCCCGCAACACCTCCAGCGTCTCCCGCAGCTCGCGCATCGCGGCTCCCCCGGCCTCCTGGATCGCCAGCAGCGCGGGCAACGGCTCCTCACCGTGCTTGCGGGCCAGGTGCACAGCGATCCCGGCCTGCACCTTGATCACCGAGATGCTGTGGGTCAGCGAGTCGTGCAGATCACGGGCGATGCGCAACCGCTCCTCGCCGGCCCGGCGCAGGGCCATCTCCTCGCGGGTGCGTTCGGCGTCGGCCGCCCGCTGCTCGACCTGTTCCAGGTAGGCCCGGCGTTGCCGCGCGACCAATCCGGCCACGTTGGCGGCGACGAACCAGCCCAGCAGCAGCGTCGTGCGTTCGACCACCTGCTGGCCGGGCCGGGCGGCCGGTGCGGCCGAGATGTCGTACGCGAGAAAGCCACCCAGAAAGGCGAGGCTGGTCACCGCGGCGGCCACCCGATGACCGCGCCACGCAGCGATGTAGACAGTGGCGAGGACGGCGAACGAAGCCGACACGCCCGCGTGGACCCGCACGTGCAGCGCGAGCATGGAGGCGGCCACGACCAGCAGCGCGGGCACCGGGTAGCGCCGGCACACCGCCAGCGCCGCCGCCATGGCCAGCACCAGGGCGACGTCGACCGCACGGACCGGATCGGCGTCCGGCGCGACAGCCGCGTTGCCCAGCAGGAAACCGCCGAGGACAACGCCGCCGAGAAGGTAGGGCAGATCGGGGCGCACGTTGGCACTGTAGGACGGACGGCCCACGCGGGGCATCCCGCCGGCGGCGTAGCCGGGGCATACCACGGGCGCGGTATCGGGGCGGGGCCAAGTGTCTACTGAGGCACGACGCTTTCCCGGGCCGCCCGGCCGAGCATGAGTCCCATGACTTACCGCTTCTTCACTCCCTCCCTCGCCGTGGCGGACAGCCGCACGGCCGACGTCCACCGGCAACTGCGCGAGGACTTCCTCGGTCCGGTGCCGGCCTTCCGGGCCCTCTCGGCCGAGCCGGACATCCTCGCACCGGCCTGGGCGCTGATGCGCGAGGCCCTGCTCGCGGACGGCGTCTCGCGGGTCGAGCGGGAGCTGGTGGCGTCGGTGGTCTCGCAAGCCAACCGGTGCCGGTTCTGCGCCGACGCGCATGTGACGCTGCTGCACGCGCTCGGCGAGCACGAGCTGGGCGAGGTCATCGCCCGCGGTGCTCCGCCGCCGCGTCCCCGCCACGCCGCGCTCGCCCAGTGGGCCGCGGCCAGCCGCCGCCCCCGTGCGTCGAGGTGGACCAGTCCGTACTGTGCCGAGATCACCGGCACACTGCTGGCGTTCCACTTCCTCAACCGGATCGTCTCGGCGCTGCTCGCCCCGGATCTGCTGCCCGGCGGCCTGCAGCGGTTCCCGGTGGTGCGGGCGGCCGGCGGACGGCTGCACGCCCGGACCGTACGGGAACCGAAGGAACCCGGCCGCAGTCTCGCCCTTCTCGAGGAGTGCGCCGACCCGCCACCGGCCTGGGCCGGGGACAGCCCGGTCGGCGTGGCCTACGCGGCGTTGCGCGGTGCCGCCCGGCGCGGCGGCGAGCTGTTGAGCGACGAGGCCCGGCAGACCGTCACCGCCACGGTGAGCTGGGAGGACGGGCGGCACCCGGAGCAGCCCGGCGAGTGGGCCGTCGACCTGGTGCGGGACCTGCCGGCACGCGACCGGGTCGGCACCCGGATCGCGCTGCTGGCGGCGTTCGCCCCGGCCGCGATCACCCCCGGCGACGTCGCCCTCCGGCGGCTCTCGCACCCGTCCGACGCCGATCTCGTCCGGCTGATCGCGTTCGGCGCGATGGCCGCCACCGACCACGTCGCCCAGGCTCTCCTGCCGGTGCGGAGGCCGTGATGCGCCGGGCGTTCGTGATCCTCAGCGGCGTCACCCTCGCGGTGTTCGCGCTCCAGTTCGTCTTCGCCGCCGTCGGCGCGTTCACCAAACCGTCGAGCGAGGACGCGTACGCGTTGCACAGCATCACCGGCATGGCCGTGATCCCGGCCCTGACGGTGCTGACCACGCTGACCGCCGTGCTGGCCAAGGCGCCCGGCCGGCTCGTCGGCCTGACCCTGCTGCCGCTCGGCCTGACCCTGCTGCAGGCGCTGCTGGCCGCGCTCACCGGCACGTTCACCGACGAGGCGGGCGGCAGCACCACGGTGGGCCTGATCATCGGCGGGTTGCACGCCGTCAACGGGATCGTCGCCGTGCACGTCGCCGTCGGTGTCGTCCGGGGTGCGAGCCGGCTGGCCCAGCCCGCCCGGGCCGGGGTGGAGGCGGCGGCGTGACCACCGGGTCGATCATCGCCGCCGATCTGATTCTGGCGGTACTCGCGGCCGCGGGATGGCTGGGCGGCGGGGCGGCGGCGACCACGGGGCGCCGCCGCCTCGCGACCGGGCTGGCGATCCTCGCGCTGCTGGCCACGCTGGGCCGGGCGGCCACGACGGTCGCGCTGGCCCGGGCCGGGTGGTGGTTCGCGGCGGAGAAGGTGGTGATCGCGGCACCGCTGTCGCTGGCCGCGGTGGCGGTCGGTGTGCGGCGGACACCGATGGCGATGTTCTTCGCGGGCTATGCCGCCACCGGAGCACTGCTGGTGACGGTGCTGCACGGCTATCCGGTGTCGGCCGGCGCGGCGCTGCTCGCGGTGGCCGGCGTGGCCACGGCGACCGCCGTGACGTGGCGGCTGCTCCATGGCCGGACCTCCCGGACGGCCGTGGCGGTCGCGGTGGTGGCGCTCGTCGGTGGCACCGCGTTCGCCGTCGAGCCGACCGCCGCCGCCGATCATGATCATCGGCCGGTGACGGCGTCCCGGGCCGGTGAGCCGACCAAGCGTTTCGTCCTGACCGCCGGGACGACCGGGGACGCCTGGGCGTTCAACGGTCAGGTGCCCGGGCCGCAACTCGACGCGACCGTTGGTGACGTCGTGGAGGTGACGCTGCGCAACCGGGACATCGAGCGCGGGGTCACGCTGCACTGGCACGGCTACGACGTCCCGAACGACCAGGACGGCGTGCCCGGGGTGACGCAGGACGTCGTGCGGCCCGGACAGGAGTTCGTCTACCGGTTCGTGGCCGATCAGGCCGGAAGTTACTGGTACCACACACATTCGGCCTCCGACATCGGTGTGCGCAAGGGCCTGTACGGCGTGCTCGTGGTGCGCCCCGGGCGGCCGACCGGCGTGGAGGTCGTCGTGGCGTACCCGGCCCGGCCCCCGCTCACGACGACCGCTTCCCAGCCGGGCACCCCCGTACGATTTCGGTTGATCAACACGGACAGTGTCACCCACCGGTACGCGGTGGCCGGCGCCCCGTTCACGGTGGTCGCCCTGGACGGCCGGGACCTGGACAGCCCTAGTCCGCTGACGAACACCGTCCTGGCGATCCCGGCCGGTGGACGCTTCGACGTGGTCACCACAGCACCGGCCGCCCTGTTCGTCGACGGCCGCCCGGTGCGGGCGACCGGCCCGCTCCCGCCCGCCCCCGGCGCCTGGCCGGTCCTGGATCCGCTGACCTACGGCACGGCCTCCCCGCCGCCGTGGACGCGGGTCGACCGCACGCTGACGCTGGTGCTCGACCGCGGCCTCGACCTGCGCGGCCGGCTCCCCCGGTACGCCCACACGGTCAACGGCGCGGCCGATCCCGGCATCCCGACCCAGGTCGTCCGGCGCGGCGAGGTCGTACGGCTCCGCATCGTCAACCGCTCGCTGGTCGTGCACCCCTGGCACCTGCACGGTCACCACGTGCTGGTCCTGACCCGCGACGGGAAGCCGGCCACCGGCAGCCCGCTGTGGCTGGACTCGTTCGACGTGCGCCCGGGCGAGGTGTGGGAGGTGGCGTTCCGGGCCGACAACCCGGGCCTGTGGGCCAACCACTGTCACAACCTGCCGCACGCCGACGCGGGGATGATGCTGCATCTCCGGTACTGACGCCGGCCGCCGGATCATCGGGGTACAGTTGCTACTCGCCAGTAACAACGGTGGAGGCAACATGCTCAGCTCGCGTCTGCAAGAGGTGCTCGACGGCCCCTGGGCCCATGTCCGCAAGGCGGCCCGGGCCGAGCTCGGCGGGGACAAGTTCGTGGCGGTGCCCGGCGAGACGATCGACGAGGCCCGGGAGCGCGTCACCCGCCTGCTCCGGGACCTGCCGGCCGACCCGGGGGTGGCGGCCGGCTTCCCGATCGCGTACGGGGGTCAGGGCGACCCGGGTGGGTCGGTGGTCGCGGCCGAGATGCTCGCGCAGATCGACCTGTCGCTCATGGTGAAGGCCGGCGTGCAGTGGGGGCTGTTCGGCGGGGCCGTGACCGCGCTGGGCACCGCGTATCACCACGACCGGTATCTGCGGGACATCATCTCGGCCGAGCTGCTCGGCTGCTTCGCGATGACCGAGACCGGGCACGGCTCGGACGTGCAGCAGCTGCGCACCACGTGCGCTTACGACCCCGCCACGCAGACGTTCGACCTGCACACGCCGCACGAGGCCGCGCGCAAGGACTACATCGGCAACGCGGCCCGCGACGGGCGCCTGGCGGTCGTCTTCGCCCAGCTCATCACCGGCGGCAAGCGCTACGGCGTGCACGCGTGGCTGGTGCCGATCCGCGACGAGGACGGGAACGTCCTGCCCGGCGTCACCGTGGGCGACGACGGGCACAAGGCCGGGCTGCTCGGCGTGGACAACGGGCGGCTCTCGTTCGACCACGTCCGGGTGCCGCGCGAGATGCTGCTCGACCGGTACGGCCAGGTCGCGCCGGACGGCACCTACACGAGCTCGATCGACAACGACGTCCGCCGGTTCTTCACCATGCTCGGCACCCTGGTCCGCGGGCGCGTGGTCGTCGGCGGCTCGGCCGCGAACGCCGCCAAGGAAGCGCTGACCATCGCCGTGCGGTACGGCGAGTCGCGCCGCCAGTTCACCGCCCCCGGCGAGACCCGCGAGATCGCGCTCAACGACTACCTGGCCCACCAGCGGGTCCTGGGCGTGCATCTGGCCCGGGCGTACGCGTTGCACTTCGCGCAGGACGAGCTGGTCGGCGCGCTGCACGAGGTGCAGACGGCGGACGGGCCGGTCGACGAGCACCGGCAGCGCGAGCTGGAGTCCCGGGCCGCCGGCCTCAAGGCGGCACAGACCTGGCACGCCACCCAGGCGATCCAGGCCGCGCGGGAGGCCTGCGGCGGCGCCGGCTACCTGGCCGAGAACAGGCTGCCCGGGCTGAAGGCCGACACCGACGTGTTCACCACCTTCGAGGGCGACAACACGGTGCTGCTGCAGCTGGTCGCCAAGGGGCTGCTCACCGGATACCGCGACGCCTTCGGCTCCCTGGACGGCTGGGGCCGGGCCACCTTCGTCGCCGAGCAGGTGCGGTCGATGGTCTTCGAGCGCACGGCGGCCCGCGGTCGCATCCAGCGGCTGATCGACGCGGTGCCGGGCCGGGCCGAGGAGGTCGCGCTGACCGACCGGGGCTGGCACCTGGCGCTCTTCGAGGACCGGGAGAAGCACCTGCTCGAGGGCGCGGTGCGGCGGCTGCGCAAGGGTGCCGGCCAGAAGAAGGGGCGGCAGTTCGACATCTTCAACGACGTGCAGGACCACGTGCTCGAGACGGCCCGGGCGCACATCGACCGGGTCGTGCTCGAGGCCTTCGTGGCCGGCATCGACCGCACCGCCGACGATGAGGCCCGGGCCCTGCTGTCCAAGGTGTGCGACCTCTATGCGCTGAGCACGATCGAGGCCAACAAGGGCTGGCATCTCGAGCACCAGCGGATGGTGCCGGCCCGGTCCAAGGCGGTCACCGGCATGGTCAACGAGCTGCTGCGCCAGTTGCGGCCGCGGCTGACCACGCTGGTCGACGCGTTCGCCATCCCGGACGAGTGGCTCAACGCGGCGATCCTGCGCGAGGAGCCGGGCCGCCAGGACGTGATGGCCGGGCACGACGGGGCCGCCTCGAAGGGGTGACGCGCGGCGGTGACTCCGGCGGCGGCACGGCCTCGATACCCGCGCCGCCGCCGGAAGCTCAGGAGCCGCCGCCGTTGGAGCCGCCGCCGTTCGGCCCGCGGCCGTTGGCCCAGTTGCGGGCTCCCCGCGCGGCCGAGCCGACCAGGTCGGCCGCGCCGCCCGCGGCCTTGCGGGCGAACGTGACCAGCGGGTCGGGCGAGTCGCGGAACGAGTCGCGGTAGCTGGCCGCCGCCGCCTTGACGTCGGCGGTCACCGACGCGTCCCGGTCGTCGTCGCGGCGCGGGTAGTCGCCGCCCAGGATCCGGCCGTAGTCGCCGGAGTCGACCCATTTCTGCAGCTCGGCGGCGCGGGCCACCGGCACCGGCTCGCTGCTGAACGCGGTCATCCCGATCTTGTGGATGCTGTCGCGCAGATCGCCGCCGCCCTCGTACTCCGCGGCCTGCTCCAGGAACGCGGCCGTGTCGATCTGCGACAGGTCACCGCCGCCGGCCTGCTTCATGAACAGGCGCAGCGAGGCCGCCGGATCCTGCTGGGCGAGCAGCCCGGCCCGGTCGGCCGACAGCTCCGCCTTGCGCCACCACTCATACATCGCTGCGATGATCGCCCGCAGCGCGATGGCCCCGACCGGCACCCAGCTGAAGCTGGTGACCCAGCGGGTCAGCAGCGTCATGATCGTCTGGTAGACGGCGTGGCCGCTGCGCACGTGACCGATCTCCCGGCCGAGCAGGGTGCGCAGCTCGTCGTCGTCCAGCTTCTCGACGGCGCCCGTGCTGATCACGATGAACGGGTGGTCCATGCCGATCGCCTTGCTGGTGATCATCGGCTGCTGGCTCACGTAGAGCTCGGGCCGCTCGGCGACGTCGAGCGCGTCGGCCGCCTCGGCGAACAGGCCGTGCACCCGCGGATACTGGCGGTGGTCGACCCGGATCGCCCCGGCCAGATACGACAGGCGGAACCCCCGCTCGTTCCACATGCCGAACAGGCCGCGCACCACGTCGTCGAAGCCCCGCAGCTCCCGCAGCGCGGTCAGCGCACCCCGGTCGGCCGGATGCTCCCAGGCCCGCGAGCTGATGCCGGTCAGAGCGACCCGCTGGCGCGCCGGCCGGTTGTCGTCCTCGATGGTCATCTTCGTCTCCCGTCTGAAGTTCCGGTGACGATAGTGGCCTATCGAGCGGGCGGGCACATCCGGCCGAGGACCCGGTTCCGGACGGGCCGACTGCGACTTTCGGCCGATACTTCGGTACGGGGCACACCCGGTACCGAAGTCGGTTCCGGCGCGGCGGCGGACCGGCGAGGATTTCCCGCACACCTGGCGATGAGTTCACCGGCCGACGGGAGTCCAAGGGGCATGACTACGCAGACGCACACCATCAGCACCTCCGGCGCCGAGATCACCTACGACGTCCGGCCGGGCGAGGGCCCGGCCCTGTTCCTGGTCGGCTCGCCGATGGACGCGGCCGGCTTCGTCACCCTGGCCGGGCACTTCGGTGACCGCACGGTGGTCACCTACGACCCGCGCGGCGCCGGCCGCAGCAAGCTCACCGGCGGCCAGGCGACGTCGACCCCCGAGCAGCACGGCGACGACCTGAGCCAGGTCATCGACGCCGTCGGCGGCGGCCCGGTCGACGTGTTCGCCTCCAGCGGCGGCGCGGTCAACGCGCTCGCGCTGGTCACCGCCCACCCCGGCCAGGTGCGCACGCTGGTCGCCCACGAGCCGCCGATCATTCCCGTGCTGCCCGACCGGGAGACCGCCTCGGCCGCCACCCAGGGCATCGCGGAGCTCTATCAGCGCGAGGGCGTCGGCCCGGCGATGGTCCGGTTCATCCAGATCGTCAGCCACCGGGGTGAGGTGCCTGCCGGGTGGATCGACCAGCCCGCGCCGAGCCCGGCCGACTTCGGGCTGCCGACCGAGGACAACGGCGACCGCACCGACGTGCTGCTGGGGCAGAACCTCCTCTCGTGCACCCACTACGAGCCCGATTTCGCCGCGCTGCGGGCCGCCTCGACCCGGATCGTGGTCGGCGTGGGCGAGGAGTCGGTCGGCGAGCTGGCCCACCGCGGCGGTGAGGGGGTGGCGGCCGGTCTCGGCGTCGAGCCGACGACGTTCCCGAGCAACCACGCCGGGTTCCTCGGCGGGGAGTACGGGCAGCATGGCGACCCGGACAACTTCGCGGCCACGCTGCGCAAGGTCCTCGACGAGCAGTCGTGATTCCCGTACGCCTGCCCTGGCCGGAGACGAACGGGGGGCCAGGGCAGGCGGGGGGGGGTGGCTCAGCGGCGAGCGCGGGCCAGGGTGTCACGCAGGGTGTAATAGGCGGGCTTCTTGCCGAAGTCGTCCCACATCACGGTGGCGGCGCCCTCGGCCGGGAAGAACACCGGCACCCAGGAGTACTTGTCGGTGAAGCCCCAGATCGTGAACGAGTTGCAGTCCTCGACCGCGAGGCACGCGTCCAGCACGGTCTTGTAGTAGGAGGCCTGCGTCGTCAGCTGCTCGGCGGTCGGGACGCCGCCCTCGGGCAGATCCATCCGCACGTCGAGCTCGGTGATCGCGGTCTTGAGACCGAGGTCGTCGAAGCGCTGCAGCACGCCGGCCAGCTGGTCGGGCGCGCCATAACGCATGCTCAGGTGGGCCTGCGACGCGAAGCCGTGCAGCGGCACCCGCTGCGCGAGCAACTGCTTGGCCAGAGCCTCGTAGGCGTCGACCTTCACCCCCGGCCACTCGACGCCGTAGTCGTTGAGGAACAGCTGGGCCCTCGGGTCGGCCTGGTGCGCCCAGCGGAACGCGTCGGCGACGATGCCCGGCCCGAGCCGCGAGATCCAGATGTTCTCGGCGCGGTATTCGCCGTTCTCATTGAAGATCTCGTTGGCCACGTCCCACTGCTGGATCTTGCCCCGGTAGTGGCCGACCACCGTGAAGATGTGGCTCTTGAGGATCGAGCGCAGCTCCGCGTCGGTGAAGGTGCCCTCGGTGAGCCAGGACGGGTTCTGGCTGTGCCACAGCAGCGTGTGGCCGCGGACGACCTGGCCGTGCTGGCGGGCGAAACGGACGATCGCGTCGGCCGGCCCGAAGTTGTACCTGGTGCGCTCGGGGTGGATGAACTCCCACTTCATCTGGTTCTCGGGGGAGACGGAGTTGAACTCCTGGGCCAGGACGCGACGGTAGGGCTTGTCGTAGGTGAACGGGTCGGGATAGGGCTGGTCGACGTGGTGACCGCCGCCGGCGACCGCGGTGCCGATCCGCAAGTCTCGGGGTGCGGCCGCGCGCAGCGACTTGCTGTGCGGATGAGCCTGCACCGGCTGGACGACAAGGCTGAGGGTGGCCGTGGTGGCGAGGACGGCCACCACGGCCCGGGCTGCTCTTCTCATCGGGACTCCTTGGAGGAACGTTCGGTGGATGGCGCTCCCGTAACTTCCGGTGGTTCCTCGAAACTTATGCGCCTCAGCGGAGTCCGTCAATGTCTCAGGCGCCGGCCGCGCGCAACTCCCGCACGATTGTCGTGCCGCTCTCGCCCTCGGCCTCGACCTCGCGGCTGTGCCGGGCGACCTCGGTGAAGCCGGCCTTGACGGCCACCGCGCCCGAGGCCTTGTTCGCCTCGTCGTGCTTGATGGCGACCCGCTCGATGCCCGGCAGCGTCACCGCGACCCGGCTGATCGCCTGGACGGCCGCGGTCATGTAGCCGCGCCCGGCGAACGGCGTGGCCGTCCAGTAGCCGATCTCGAGCACGCCCGGCCCCATCCGCGTCATCAGCCCGATCGACCCGGCCAGCTCGCCGACCGCGGTGAAGATGGCGTAGTTGAACTGCGTGCCCGCGTCCCAGTCGGCCGACGACCGGCTGATGTACTCGCGGGATTCCTCCAGGCCGTACCCGTCGGTGGCCCACGGAAGGAATTGCCGCAGCTCAGGCAGCGAATCCTTGATGGCGTCAAGGGCCGCGGGAGCCCACTCGATCTCCCAGCGCTTGAGCACCAGCTCACCGGCATTGATCATCTCTGGCGGTTCCATGGCCCCGAGCCTCCCGCCCGCCGCACCCGGCGGCAAATCGTTTCCGCGTCCCGGCCACGGGGTGACCGCCGCTCAGCGTCTACTGACCGGCGATCGGCCGGGACAGGTCGGTCACGACGCGGTCGATCTCGGCCAGGACGTAGGCCGCCAGCTCGCGCTGCGCCTGCTCGGCGGCCGGGTCGGTCTCCTCCAGGTCGCCGAGCACCACGATGTTCTCGTCGTTCAGGGTGGCGGCCGGGGCGGTGTAGTTGAAGCTGCCCACCACGACCAGGCGCTCGTCGATGACCATGAGCTTGTGATGCACCTTCCGCACGCCGTTGCCGGGCGTGTTCTCGTACAGCTGGGCGCCTTTGACCTGGAGCGGGACCGTGGCGGCCCACTTCTGGCGGCCCTGGCCGCGGTCGAGGACGCCGCGGACCGGGATGCCCGCCCGCAGCAGCCAGAACATCGTGTCGTCGATGCCCGAGGACTGGGCGAAGGTGAACATCGCGAAGTCGACACGGCGCTCGGCCTTGAGCATCTGCTTCATGATCTCCATCTCGGGGCCCTGGTGCGGCGCGAAGATGGGCTTGACCCGGATGCGGCCGAGGCGGAACTCGCGCGGCTTCGACTCGCGGCGCTCGCGCAGCTCGCCGAACGTGCCGCTGCGCAGCCGCTCGAACTCGCGGAGGAAGAGCGACGCCGCCGTCTGCCCGTGCAGGACGAGTACGTGATTGAGGTTGTTGCCGTTGTCGTTCTTCCCGGTGTCGGTCAGCGTGAAGTTGGTCGACCCGGTCAGCACGGCCGCCGTCGGCGCGCCCGGGTCCCGCACGATGAACTTCTGGTGGAAGATCTTGGGGTTGAGATCGGTGACCAGGTCGACGCCCGCGCGCAGCAACGCCGAGTGGATGACCCGGTTGTGCTCGTTGTCGCCGGCCGGGCTCCACGGGTCGGCCAGCGGCGGGTCCTCGACCAGATAGTCGCCCTCGAGGATGATCTGCACGCCGACCTTGCGCGCCTTGGCCGCCAGCACGGCCTCGGCCACCGCCCGCGAGTCCAGTTCCTGCACCGCGATCAGCAACGAGTCGGTGGCGCCGGCGATGAAATCGCGGATCACCAGGTCCAGGTCGTCCGGCCCGCCGAGCGCCACCGGTCCCGCGTAGAACTCCACACTGCCCAGGTCGATCCCCATACCGTCAGTGTGCGGCTCCCCCGCCCGGCGTGGTGTCACCTGGCCGACGACCGCTCAAGGCAAGCGCCCGTTCGAGGGCGGAGGCGTCCGCGGCCACCGGCACCTCGGCCGCGTAGATGCCCATCGCCCGGCCCTGCTCGCCCATCCCGGTGACGAAGGCCAGGGCCGCCTCGGCCACGTCGTCGTCGCAGCGGAACTCCTGCCCGGTGGCCCGGGCCAGGTCCCAGCCGTGGATGACCACGTCGCTGACCAGCATCGACACCGCCATCGGGGCGGGCATCGGCATGCTTGCCATCCGCACCGGCCGGTTCCACGCCTCGTCCGCCGCCCACAGTGCCGTCGCGGCTGCGGCGTGCGCCCGGAAGGTGCCGGCGTCCTCGGCCGCCCAGTGGTCGTCGGGGATCGGCTCGCCCCGCCCGGCCAGCTCCAGCGCCGCGGCGACGAGCAGCAGGTGGTTGGTCAGCGCGCGTACGTCCCAGTCCTGGCACGGCGTGGGAGCGTCCAGCGACCCGGGGTCGACCTTGTCCAGCACTGCCACGGTGCTGTCGAACGCCCTGGTCATGATGTCGTGGTTCATGCGGGGAGCTTAGGCAGCGGGCTCGCCCGCGTTCTTGAAGAAAGGCGACTTGTTAGGCTGCGTCGGTGCCGGCGATCATCAACCCCGGCCCGGCCCGGCGGAAATTCGACTTCAGCGCGCCCGCCGCCGCGCCGGCCCTGCACCCCTTCGTCGAGCACTACTGGATCATCCGCTGGGACCTGCGCGGCCAGGAGCCGTACGAGCAGCGCGTCCTGCCCTACCCGGCGGTCAACGTGACCTTCAAGCCGGGCCGTTGCCGCATCGCCGGCGTGCCGCTGGGCCGGTTCCAGGAGACGCTGGAGGGTGCCGGTCGCGTCTTCGGCGTGCGCTTCCGGCCCGCCGGTTTCCGGCCTTTCCTGGGCGCGCCGGTCTCCTCGATCACCGACCGCTTCGTCCCCGTCGAGACGGTCTTCGATCAAGACCTTTCCGTACGGGTCCTGGCCGCCGACGACGAGGCCGCCATCACGATCCTCGACGAGGTGCTGACCGCCCGGGCGCCCGCCGAGCCGACGCCCGCGGCCGCGCTGGCCGCGTCGGTCGTCGCCCGGATCGCCGAGGACGCCGGCACCACCCGGGTGGACGACCTGGCGGACGAGTTCGCCATCGGCGTCCGGCAGTTGCAACGCCTGTTCGCCGACTACGTCGGGGTCAGCCCGAAGTGGGTGATCCGCCGGTTCCGGCTGCACGAGGCGGCCGCGCGCATCACCACCGGCGCGCCGGTCGATCTCGGCGAACTCGCCGCGGAGCTCGGCTACAGCGACCAGCCGCACCTGACCCGGGACTTCACCGCCATGGTGGGCGAGCCGCCCGCGTTGCACCGCCGAGCTCAGGCGACCGCGTGAGGTTCCGCGTCGCCCGTGTCGTCACCGAAGTGCTCGCCCCCGGGGTGCTCGTCGCGCTGCTGCTCATGGCCGTCGGCTTCCACGCCGGCAGCTGGTGGGGAGTGGGGGCGGCGATCTTCACGGCGGGCATTCCCATGGCGTACGTGGTCCGGGGTGTCCGCCGCGGCCGGTTGACCAGCCACCACATTCCCGAGCGCGAGCACCGCCGGGGCCCGCTGCTGTTCGGTCTGGCCTCGGTGGTCGTGGGTACGGTGGCGCTGGTGCTGCTCGGCGCGCCGCGGGAACTGCTCGCGCTGCTGGCGGCCGGGATCACCGGCCTGGTCGTCTTCGCGCTCGTCACCGCGTACTGGAAGATGTCGATCCACGCCGGGGTGGCCGCCGGGACCGTGGCCGTCCTGATCGCCGTGTACGGGCCGGTCGCCCTGCTCGGCGTCCCGCTGGTGCCGCTGGTCGGCTGGTCGCGCCTGGTGCTGAAGGCGCACACGCTCGGACAGGTCGTCGCCGGGACGCTGGTCGGCGCCGTCATCGCAGGAACGGTCTTCCCGCTCCTGCGATGATCGGTCAGTCGCCCTTGACGTTGACGATCTGGCGCAGCGTGTGCCGCACCTCGACCAGGTCGTCGGCGTCCCGCATGACCACGTCGATCGGCTTGTAGGCGCCCGGGATCTCGTCGAGGAACGCGTCGGTGTCGCGGTACTCGATCCCCTTCATCGCCTCGCGCAGCTGATCGCGGGTGAAGGTCTTGCGCGCCTTCGACCGCGAGAGCTGCCGGCCGGCACCGTGCGGCGACGAGTTCAGCGCGACCGGGTTGCCCTTGCCGACCACCACGTACGACGCGTCGCCCATCGACCCCGGGATGAGCCCCGGCCGGCCCTTCTCGGCGTTGATCGCCCCCTTGCGCGACAGCCACACCTTCTTACCGAAGTGGGTCTCCTGCTCGGTGTAGTTGTGGTGGCACTGCACCCGCTCCAGCTCGTGCACCGGCCCGCCCACGAACTCGGCGAAGCAGTCCACGACCCGGTCCATCATCTCGTCGCGGTTGGCCAGCGCGAAGTCCTGGGCCCAGCGCAGCTGCCGGATGTAGGTCCAGAACTCGTCCGTCCCCTCCGCCAGGTAAGCCAGATCCGGGTCGGGCAGGTCGATCCACCAGCGCTTCATCAACTCCTGCGCCACCTTGATGTGATGCGTGGCGATCTTGTTGCCGACGCCGCGCGAGCCCGAGTGCAGGAACAGCCAGACCTGCCCCTTCTCGTCCGCGGTGACCTCGATGAAGTGGTTGCCCGACCCGAGCGTGCCCAGCTGCAGCTCCCAGTTGCCGGCGAACCGCCCCGGATCGAAACCGGCCTTCGCCGCCTTCGCCGACAGCTCGTCGAGGCGCTTGCGCGCCGTGCCGGTCACGCTGACGTTGTACGAGCCGGCACTGAGCGGTACGGCGTTCTCGATCGCCGTCCGCAGCCGGGCGAGCCCCGGCTTGAGCTCGTCGCGGTGGTACTGGGTGCGCACGGCGGCCATGCCGCACCCGATGTCGACTCCGACGGCGGCCGGGATGATGGCCCCCAGCGTCGGGATGACCGACCCGACCGTGGCCCCCTTGCCGAGGTGCGCGTCCGGCATGAGAGCGATGTGCGGGAAGATGAAGGGCAGGCGGGAGGCTTTCTCAGCCTGTCCCTTCGTCTCGGCTTCCAGCAGGCTGGCCCAATTCACCAGACGCCCGTTGATCTTCTCCATCACCCCTGCTCCTTCCCGGTTCAGGCCTGTCACGCTAGCCGCCCAAGATCGCCCCACGCCTCCGAATTACGGCTGCCCGGGCGGAGAACTGGCAAGGGATGGTGCGAGGTCGCCCTCTCCGGTCAGGAAGACGACGGCTCGGGATCGGCCGTGAGGATGGTCTGGATCGGGGCGCGGTCACGCACGGGGGAAAGTCTCTCCGATTCACCGTCAGCGCCGGGAAGTTCCTTCACATAGACGGCGCACACCTCGAATACCCGGCCGGCCGAGGTGCCATCGTCGTGGAACTCCTCGTACTCGGTCTTGATATCGCCGTAGCGCCACGGGTCGTAAAGCAGACGGAGATAAAGCCGGACCGCTTCCTTGTTGTGCGGGCTGACCCCGAGCGCAACCCGGCGATGGCCGTGTTCCTGAAGCCACTTCTCCGCGGATCGGACCAGTTCCGTGCCGATACCGCGATGACGGAACTGGTCACGGACCCAGAGATTCATCACCAACGGCACGCCGGCCAGGTTGTCGCGGATCTCCGGTTCCTCCGCCACATCGGTCCAGATGAAGATGTGACCGACGGCCACATCTCCGATCCAGGCGGCGAGCAGTTCGCCGTGGCCGGCGTCGCGCCTGTTCAGCCGATTCCGAAGGAGGCCGAAATGGACCTCATCGGTCGCGAGCAGACGTAACTCGTTCGCCCTGACGGGCCGAACCTCAACACCGGTCACAACATCCACGAATTCGATCTCTCCAGGGACCGGCCGGCAACGGCGCCGGCCTGTGAGCTCAACCCACCAAGTATGTAGCCAGGACGAGGGCCAACAGCAGAACCGTCGCCAATACGAGTAGCCTCCGGCCGGCTTCAGCGGCAAGCCGGGCAGCCGCAGCCATCAACTCGGTGGCGGCCAGCATGACCTTCAGCGAAACGTTGATCATGGCAGCCACCGCCAGAACGGCTACCACGGCGACGACCGCGTAGTTTACCTGCAGCGTTGATGAAGATAGTGTTGACATTGCAGTCCTAACTTGCGGAGTTCAGGCACTGTGTCTGTGACACCCCTCAGCGCCAACTGGGGGGTGTCACGCTATGTCGTGGCAGCCCATGTGACTCGATGGCAAACCGCCGACTGGACGGCCACATTCGCCGCCCACGCGTCGAGCGCAACCACGTCACTCATTCGAGGCTGACATCAGCTTTACGCCATAGCCGGTGCCGTCACGTGCAGCGCCGCCACCCCTCCCTCGCTCCTCTGCACCCTCATGCACGGGTCACGCTCATAGATCAGTAAGTACAGGCTATACTTCAGGAATTTCTTGAAGCAAGGGACTCGCCCAGCGAGAACTACCGGCTGTGACCTTGGAGGCGCCCGTGCCGGTCGATCGCCCGATCGCCGACCGACTGACCCTTGCCGCCCTCCTGCGATATCTGCGCGAGCAGACGGGAATGAGCCAGAAGACGCTGGCAAAAGCGCTCGACGTCAGTACGCCTTCCATCTCCTCCTGGGAGAGGAAGTTGGACTCGGAACTCCCGCCGACAAAGCGAATCCGGCAGTACGCCGAATTCTTCGCCCCTTTCCTGTCGGTTGACGACGCGGGCGATTGGGTTGTCTCCGCGGTCCCGTCGCAGGAGATGCCGGAGCACCGGATCAAAATTGTCGAGGACCGTCTTCTCCGCCTGCGCGCGGCCGCCCTGCAGTCGAGAAGATCCCGCGCCGGTACTGATTTCTGGAGCTATCCCGCCGGCCACCACGTCATCGTGGTGGCCGCGCAACTGCCGGAAGAACTGCGCGCCCGCATGCCCTACACGAACCCCGACGACGCCGACTACGTGGAGTTGTACAACTTCGCCGATCCCGACGCACTAGTGGAGATATCGCGATACCTCTACCGGGCCAACCCGGACGACGACCTGGTGACTGTGGAGTGGAAACGTAGCCATGAGCTCACCTCGCGCGACCTGACGACCGACCTCATCGTTCTCGGCGGTGTCGACTGGAACACTGTTGCCGCCGACATGATGTATCGGCTCGATCTGCCCGTGAAGCAACATTCGTTCTTCGAACGAGGAGAGCTGAAAGGCTCATTCGAGGTGGTTGATCCACCGGACGAGGTCAGGACTTATCAGGCGAACCTCGTCCAGGTCAGAGACCGGCCGAAGCTGATAACCGATGTGGCGCTGTTCGCGCGGGCCCCAAATCCTTACAATCCGGCGGCCACGGTGACGATGTGCAACGGGCTTTTCGGCCGGGGCACGCTCGGCGCCGTGCTCGCGCTGACCGACCGCCGGACGCGGGAAACGAACTCGGCTTACCTGCGCTCCAAGTTTCCGCCCGAGTCGACCTACTGCCTCCTCTTCAACGTCCATGTGGGTGGTGGTCGCGCGGTGCCTCCCAACTGGGCTGACGGCAGCTCGGTCCTGTACGAGTGGTCCGAATCGAGGTAGCCGGTCCCGCACGAGACCGGTGTTCGCCGCGACTTAGGCTGCCAGGGTGATCGACGCGCTGGTTTTCGACTTCGACGGGCTGCTGATGGACACCGAGTCGACGCTGCTGGAGAGCTGGCGGTTCGAGTGGCGGCAGCACGGGCTGGAGCTGGCGGTCGAGGGGTTCTTCGCCGACCACGGCGGGGACGTCAACGAGCAGCGGAACGCGAATCTGGCGGCGGCCGTGGGTGGGCACTACGACCGGGCGGCGAGCCATTCCCGGCGTACGGCCTATCGCGACAAGCTGCACGCGGAACTCGAACCGGCGCCGGGCATCCGGGCATGGATCGAGCAGGCCGCGGGTTTGCGACTGGCCGTGGCGAGCAGTTCCCCGGTGAGCTGGGTGCGTGACAATCTGAGCCGCGCCGGGCTGCTGGAGGCGTTCGACGTGATCGCCGGCGGGAACGAGGTGGCCGCGCACAAGCCCGACCCGGCGGTGTACCGGCTCGCCCTCGAACGGCTCGGTGTGGCGCCCGGGCAGGCGGTCGCCTTCGAGGACACCCCGCACGGCGTCGCGGCGGCACAGGCGGCGGGGTTGCGGTGTGTGGCGATTCCCAACGCCTACACGCCGGCTTCCCGCTTCGCGATGGCCGACCTGGTCCTCACGAGCGCGGCGGATGCTCCCCTGCGGACGGTCCTCGACAAGATCATCGCGCGATCACGGTAACCTGCCCGCTGCCGCCGTACGCGATGTTCGTGCCGCCCGTCGCGACCACCCGCAGCGCCCAGGTGCCCTTGCCGATGGTCTTCGGGATCGCGTACGAGCCGTTGGCCTTCACGGTGTTGACGGCCACTGTGCCCCACTTGCCGCCGGTGTAGCGCTGCAGATTGACCTTGGCACCGGCCTGCGCCGGACGGACGGTGCCGCTCACCGTGATCTTCTGGTTGACCTTGGGCTTGGTCGTGCTCGCCTTGATCGACACCGCGAAGCGGACGGTGACCGTCGAGGTCGAGGCAGCCGGCCAGTGCCCCTTCGACCCGGCGAAGGTGGCCCGGTAGGCCGTGGTCACCGACGGCGTCGTCCGGAGGCTCCACCGCAGGTTCGTACCGGTCTTGACCGTCGTGACCTTGAACCAGGTGGGGGTGCCGGCCGCGCGGCGCTCGATCGTGATCGGGTCGCCCGCGCGCGGCCCGGTCCCGGAATAGGTCAAGGAGGCGCCGTAGTTGATCGACGCGGCCGACAGTCCCAACGTGGTCCGGCGCAGTGTCGCCGAGGCGATCGCGCTCTGCCCCTGCGGGCCGCTCGCCGTCACCCGGAAGCTGTAGTCATGGTTCGGGTCGAGGCCGTTGAACCGGGCCGACCGGGCCGTGGCTGGCAGCTCCTGATAGGTGAGCGGGGTCGCCGGGACCTCTGGCGTGGGCGACGGCGAAGAACCCGTACCCGGCTTGGCCCTGGGCGGGGTGTCGTCGTAGACGGTGACGTAGTAACGGGTCCACGTGACACCGTCGGGCGCCTCGGCCTCGGTCCACTCGACCAGCGCGACACCGCCGGCCTGGCCGGTGACGGTGAACTTCACCGCCGGCGCCACGGGCGGGACCATGGTGAACATCGGCCGGACCGTCACGTCGGCTGCCGCCGCCCCGCTCGTCCCCGCCTCGGACTGCGAAGCAAAGATCATCATGCCCGAGCCGAGGGCCGTCGCGGCCACCGTTGCGATGATCGCGCCACGTACACGGGCCTGCCTGATCGCCATGCGTCCCCCTCGCCGATACCGATGACGGCGGAACGCTATCGGACCGGCCCGTCGGGCGACTCCCCCGAACGCACGACCCCGCGCGAGGCCCCCACCGGCTTACCGGGCCGGTGCGTCGCCCGGCTGGGTGGTGAAGCGCAGGATGCGGTCGTCGCCGTCGCGGGGGTCGCCGCGGCCGTCGGTGTTGGACGTGGTGAGCCAGAGCGAGCCGTCGGGGGCGACGGCGGCCGTGCGCAGACGGCCGTACTCGTTGGTCAGGACCGCTGCCGGCTCGCCCAGGTCGTCGCCCTCGATCGGTACGGTCCACAGCCGCTCGCCGCGCAACGCCGCCACATAGAGGGTGTCGCCGGCGATCGCCAGGCCGGACGGGGAGGCTTCGCTGGTCGGCCAGGTGACCAGTGGGTTGGTGAACCGGCCGCCGTCGGTGTCGCCCTCGCCCTCCACCTCGGGCCAGCCGTAGTTCTGGCCCGGCTCGATCAGGTTGATCTCGTCGAGGTCGTTCTGGCCGAACTCCGTCGCGAACAGCCGGTCGTCGTCGTCCCAGGCCAGACCCTGCACGTTGCGGTGGCCGAGGCTGTAGACCGGGGAGCCGGCGGACGGGTTGCCGGGTGCGGGATCACCCTCCGGGGTCAGCCGCAGGATCTTGCCGTTGGGGCTCGCCGGGTCCTGCGAACGGCCGGTCTCGCCCGCGTCACCGGTGCCGACGTAGAGCAGGTTGTCGGGGCCGAACGCGATCCGGCCGCCGTTGTGGAAGCCGGCCTTGGCGATGCCGTCGAAGACGACCTCGGGCTGGTTCCCGCTGCCCACCTGGAAGCGGACGATGCGGTTGTCGGTGGCGGCGGTGAAATACGCGTAGACCCAATCGCCGCGCGCGGCCAGTCCGAGCAGGCCACCCTCGCCGCCCGCGGCTACACCGGGAACCTCGTACACCTGCTGGGGCTGACCACCGTCGGCGGGGACCCGCAGGATGCGGCCGGAGTCCCGCTCGGCCACCAAGGCGTCGCCGCCGGACAGGAAGGCCAGGCCCCACGGGGTGTCGAGGCCGGTGGCGATCTCGCGCGCGGGGCCGAGGGGGGTGCCGGCGCCGCCGCCGCCGTCGTCGTCGGAGGGGGAAGGCTGGGGAGTCGCGGAGCCAGGGGCGGGGTCGTCAGCCGGGTCGGCCGTGCCGCAGGCGGCGAGGGCGAAGACCGTGGCTGTGGCCAGGGCGGCGAGTGCTCGCAAGATGATGCCTCCGTCGTCGGGGATTCCATGGTTGCCGCCGGCGGCGAAACTCCACCGAAAGGCCAGGCCGCGTGACGGTGACGCGCTGAGCCACGGTTCGGGTTCCCGCTCGTTGATCAAGACATGACCCGCCGCCTGCGAGCTACCGCCCTGGCCACCACGGTGGCGCTCGGTCTCGTCCTCGCCCCAGCCGCTGCGCCGTTGCCGTTGCCGGTGCCGTTGTCGGGGGCCCTCCCCCACCCCTCCACCGTTTTTGGCGGCCGCGCCTTCGCCGCTGTCGCCCAGCCCGCAGCCGCTGTCGCCCAGCCCGCAGCCGCTGTCGCCCAGCCCGCAGCCGCCGTCGCGCAGCCCGCAGCCGCCGTTGCGCGGGAGCCGGCCGGAATCGGCCAGGCGATCGACGACATCCTGGCGGACCCCGTCCTCGCGGGCTCACAGGTCGGCGTCGTCGTGGCCGACGCGCGCACCGGCGCCACCCTCGTCGACCGCAACGGCTCGCGACGTCTGCTGCCCGCGTCGAACGCCAAGCTCTTCACCTCGGCCGCGGCCCTGGCGATCCTCGGCCCCGGGCACCGATTCACGACCGAGGTCAAAGCCTCCGGCGTACGCCGTGACGGCTCCCTCACCGGCGACCTCCATCTCCGCGGCGAGGGCGATCCGGCTCTGACTCCCGCCGCGCTCGACGCGCTGGCCCGGGACGTGGCCGCGTCCGGACTGCGCGAAGTCACCGGCGATCTGGTGGCCGACGACACCTCCTTCGACTCGCAACGACTCGGTCTCGAATGGGCTTGGGACGACGAAGCATTCTCCGGCGCGGCTCCCGTCTCGGCTCTGACGCTCGCGCCGGACAACAACTATCTGGCCGGAACAGTGAACGTCAAGGTGTCGCCGGCGCCTGTGGACAGACGACCGGCCCGCGTCTCGGTGAGCCCGGTGAACTCGCAACTGACCGTGGTCAACCAGGCTGTCACCGGCGAAGGCGTTACCCCGGTCTCGGTGACCCGCGGCCATGGCAGCAGCACACTGACGGTCACCGGGGCCATCAGCAGGCACGCTCCTGCGGTGACCGAGCCCGTCACAGTCTTGGACGCCACCGCCCTGACCGCCGAGGTGTTCCGCACGGCGCTGCACCGTCACGGCGTACGGGTGAAGGGGCGGACCGTCACTGGGGCGACCCCGGCCGGAGCGGTCGTCGTCGCACGCCACGCCGGGCAACCGTTGCGGGAGCTCATGGCGCCCCTGCTCAAGTTGTCCAACAACGGGATGTCGGAGCTGCTGATCAAGGCGATCGGGCGGCGCGCGGCCGGGGTCGGCTCGTGGCCGGCCGGCACCAACGCGGTCGCCGCCTATCTGGCCCGGCTCGGCGTCGACACGACCACGCTGCGGCAGGTCGACGGGTCCGGCTTGTCGCGGCGCAACCTCGTGCCGCCTGCCGCTGTCGCGCGGTTCCTGGTGGCGGTGCGTTCCGAGCCCTGGTTCCGCACCTGGTTCGCCGCGTTGCCGGTGGCCGGTGACCCGGATCCGATGATCGGTGGCACGCTGCGCAACCGGATGCGGGGAACGATCGCCGCGGGCAACGTGCGCGCCAAGACCGGCACGCTCACCGGGGCGTCCGCGCTGTCCGGCTACGTGACCGGCGCCGATCACCGTCAGTTGGTCTTCTCGGCGATCATCAACAACCAGCTGTCACCGTCGGTCACACCTGTTCTCGATCGTCTCGCCGTCGCGCTGGCCTGTTGTCCACAGGCCCCGAAAACTGTCGGTCCGGCGCTGTAGGTTCGCCGCATGCCACCGACCCAGCCGGATCTCCTGCCCGACACCGCCCGAGCGCTGCGCCACCGCCTGGCCACCACCCAGGTGTCCGGGCGGGCGCCTTCGATAGTGGCGGCCGTCGTGCGCGACGGCCGCCCGGTGTGGCTCGAGGGCTGGGGCAGCGTCGACGGTTCGACGCCGGGCGGTGACATCCAATATCGCATCGGCTCGATCACCAAGACCTTCGTGACTCTGCTGGTGCTGCGCCTGCGCGACGAGGGCCGGCTGACGCTGGCCGACCGGCTCGACGCCCACCTGCCCGGCACGGCGATCGGTGACGCCACCATCGGCTCGCTGCTCGCACACACGTCGGGTCTGGCCGCCGAGCCGCCCGGTCCGTGGTGGGAGCGCAGTCCCGGATCGCTGCGGCCCGAGCTGGCCGACGTGCTCCACGACGAGCCCCGGGTGCATCAGCCGGGCGAGCGTTTCCACTACTCCAACCCCGGTTTCGCGCTGCTCGGCGCGCTTGTCGAGCGCCTGCGGGGCAAGGCCTGGACGGAGGTGCTCGCGAGCGAGGTGCTGGAGCCGCTCGGCATGACCCACACCGGCCCCCATCCGTCCGCGCCACATGCTTCGGGCTGGGCCGTGCACCCCTGGGCTGACGTGGTGCTGCCCGAGCCCGTCCAGGATTACGGCCCGATGGGCCCGGCCGGCGAGCTGTGGTCCACGGTGGACGACCTGGCCCGTCTGGCTGCCTTCCTTCTCGACGGCGACGAGCGGGTGCTGCGGCCGGCGAGCCTGGAGGAGATGCGGACTCCCGCCTCCGCGCCCGAGCCTGGCTCGTGGCAGGCGAATTACGGCCTCGGCACCCAGCTGCTGCGTCGTGGCGACCGGCTGCTGTCCGGCCACACCGGCTCGGTGCCGGGCTTCCTGGCCACCGTGTGGGTCAGCCCGGCCGACGCGCTGGGCGCCGTGACGCTCGTCAACACCACCGCGGGCGTGCCCGTCAGCGGTTTCACCGCCGACCTGATCGACCTGGTCGCCGAGCGCGAGCCGCGCATCCCGGCCCCCTGGCAGCCCCTCCCCCACGTCGACCGGTCGGTTCTCGAGCTGGCCGGTCCGTGGTATTGGGGTCCCGCCCTGTTCGTGCTGCGCCCCCAGGCCGACGGCTGGCTCGAGCTGGCTTCCCTGACGGGCGCCGGCGACCGGGGCACCCGCCTGCGCCCGACCGGCGACGGCTCCTGGGTCGGCCAGAACGGCTACTTCGCCGGCGAGCGCCTCCACCCCCGCCACGACGACTCCGGCGCCGTCACCCACCTCGACCTGGGCACGTTCGTCTTCACCCGACATCCGTACGCCCCGGGGACCGTCATCCCGGGCGGCGTCGAGCCCACCGGCTGGCGCCCCGGCGACTAGGAGCCGCCCCCCACGGGTGGGAGCGGCTCCTGGCGACGGCGTCTGGCCGGCGGGTCAGGCGGCGTCAGGGCCGGCGGCGGAGGGCGGCGTCAGAGCTGGCGGCGGAGGGCGGCGTCAGAGCTGGCGGCGGAGGGCGGCGTCAGGGCTGGCGGCGGAGGGCGGCGTCGATGGCCTCGATGATGCGGGGGCGCATCTCGGCGGCCTTGATGACGGCGTCGACCGAGCCGACCTCGACGGCTCGCTGGATGCTGTGGACGCGGTCGAACTCCGCGGCCACCTCGCCCAGCTTCTCGGTGCGGACGGCGTTGCGCAGCTCCTCCAGCTCGGCGGCCAGCGCGCTGCGCTCGGCGCCGGTCACGGCGGCGAGGCGTTCTTCCGCGTTGCGCAGCCGTGGGTCGGCGGCCGTGCGGCGGTTGACGTCGCCGGTGAAGACGACCGCGGCGGCGGGGGCGCCGCCGAGCACCGAGGCGAAAGAGCCCTCGAGTGCCAGCACAGTCATGTTCGGGTTCAGCATCTTCGAGAAAACGACGAAGGCACCGCCGTGATAGCGAGAGATGACCGTGAAGATGATCGGGCCGCGGAAGTTGACGATGGCCCGGCCGATCTCGGCCCCGTATTCGAGCTGCAGCTTGCGCATCGACTCGGGCGAGCCGTCGAAGCCGGACAGGTTGGCCAGCACGACGAGCGGGCGGTTGCCCGACGCGGCGTTGATGGCGCGGGCCGCCTTCTTCGACGAGCGCGGGAAGAGCGTGCCCGCCGTGTAGGTGTCGGGGCCGTCGGTGGGCGGGAAGCCGCGCCGGGTCACCGACTGCGACTCGATGCCGAGCAGGCAGACCGGGATGCCGCCGAGGTGCACGTCCTGCACCACCGCGGTCTCGGCGTCGGCCATGCCGGCCCAGCGCTCCAGCACCGCGTGGTCCTGGTCGGCCAGCGCCCGCATGACCACGCGGATGTCGAACGGCTTCTTGCGGTCCGGGTTGGCCGTGGACGAGAAGATCTGACCGACCGTGGTGAAGTCGCTGCCGGCCACGTCGTGCGGGAAGTCGGAGATGTCCCGGTCAACCGGGTCGGCGGTCTGCGCCCGCCGCGGCGACGTCTCACCCGGGACGACGTAGGTGTGGTCGTAGTGCGACATCAGCACTTCGCGGGCCGCCGCCAGGTTGGGCGCCCAGTACTGCGCCTGGCCGTTGGGGCCCATCACCCGGTCGTAACCGCCGATGCCGAAGTTGTCCTCGGCCGACACGCCGCCGGAGAAGTCGAGCGACTGCTTGCCGGTCAGCACCATGGCCGAGTCGGGCGTCATGATCAGGACACCCTTGGTGTGCATGAGCATCGTCGCTTCGGCGTTCCAGTACGGCTGGGCGCCCACGTTGATCCCGGCGACCACGATGTTGATCTCTTGGCCGGCCTGGGTGAAGTCGACGATCCGCTTGAGGGCGGCCGCGACCCAGTCCATGTTCTCGGTGCCGGTGTCCATCGAGATCTTGGCGCCGGCCGACAGCGCCCACCACTCCAGCGGCACCCGCAGCCGCTCGGCGAGGTCGAGCGCCGCGATCACGCGGCGGCACTCCGGTTCCGACAGCGAGCCCAGAGCCTTGGTCGGGTCACCCAGCAGCACCGCCCGGGTCACCCCCTCCGGGTGCAGCGCCGTGCGGGTGGTCACCACACCGGCGACGATGGCCGCCGAGTTGGCACCCTTGGGCCGGTCGACCGGCACGAGAGCACCGGACGCGTCCAGGTCGTGCTCCACGAAATCGCCGAGCAGCCCGGTCAGCTCGTACGGGTAGACGGTGTTGCGGGCCGCGGCTCGCAGCACCTTGAGGCGGTAGTTGTCGAGCGGCTCGATCGGCTCCTCGGACGGCTCGCCGACGGTCAGCACGGGAGCGCCGGTCGCGTCGTTCGAGATGCGCACGGCGACCTTGGCCAGCGTGCCCGTCGCCGGGTCGCGGTAACGGCCGATGAAGAGGATCTCCTCGAGCCCCGCGCCCGCGCTGGTCGGCAGGATGCGCCGGGCGATCATCTCCATCTCCTCGCGGGAGATGGAGATCGGCGGCCAGACGTAGATGACGATGCGGTTGGTGCTGAACCGTTTGTCCGACGGCCGCTGGGCCTGGGCCCGGCGGATCGAGTCGAGGCAGGTCGCGATCGTCTCCTCCGCCGTCGGCAGGGCGACCAGGCGGCCGTCGTGCTCGCGGAGCTCGGTCAGGTCACGCACCTGGGCGAACGCCACCAGCCGGTCGTCACCCGGGTTCTCCCGCGCGACGCAGCGGAAGAGGTAGATCTCCTCGTCCGAGGAGGGCAGCCGGGTGAGGTCGAACTTGCGGAGGCGCTCCAGTTGCATGCGCTGCGCGATGTACGGGTGCAGGCCGCGGATCAGCCGCTCCTCGGCCATCCCGGTGCTCGACGGGCGCCACGTGAAGTGGTGGTGCATGACGGCGCCACCGCGGCCGGCGACCGTGGTGGTGAGCCGGCGGACCTGCGAGGGCAGCGGGTGGGCACTGACCACCTCGTGCAGGGCGGCGGCCATCGCGTCGGGGTCGGTCGGCTGCCCCTCCCAGGACAGGTAGATGTCGGCGTCGATCGGTGCGGCACCGGCCAGTTCGGCCAGACCGTCGAGGGCCGCGCCCAGCTGGTCGAACGGGACGGCGGCGGAGACGATCCACGAGCCCTCCCGCTCCGCGACGAGGAACGCGCCGGCCGTCCGCAGCCCGGTGAGCCCCTTGTTGCCGTAATAGCGGCGGGTCAGCACCTCGAGCATCACGGAGTTGTCGAGGTCGTGGCGCACGAGGCGCTGGCCGAGCAGCCGGACCAGCGGCTCGGTGCTGCGGACCATCTGGGCGATCCGCTCGGCCCGGTCGGGTGCCTGCGGGTCGGCGTCGAGCAGGCGCAGGTTCTTGCGGATGTCGGCGTAGACGCGGGCCCGGTTGCGCAGCAGCAGCGGCTGCCCGAACCACGAGAAGACGACGCCACGGGCCAGGTCGGCCAGGGCCGGGTAGCGGATCTGGGTGGCCGCGATCAGCCGTTCCAGCGCCAGGCCGGTGGGCTCGCGCAACGTCTCCTCGGGCGGGGAGGCCTGCAGCCAGGTGCGCAGCAACGTCGCGATGAGGTTGGCGTCGGCCGCGGCGCGCTGCTGGGCCAGGAAGATCCGGAAGACGGCGGCTTCGAGCTCCGGCGTCCGCTCCAGCTCCTCGACGCCGTAGTGGCCGAGGGCCTTGGACAGCCGGGCCTGGAACGACTCGGGCAGACCGGCCCGCTCGACGTCGAGGCTCTGCAGGTAGGTGTGGAAGTACTCCCGCGCGCTACGCACGTGGGTGTCGCCCGGGCCCTCCTCGCCGGCCGGGCGGTTGCGGCTCAGCTCGGCCAGGTCGGCGAAGACCTCGAGCAGCTGGACCTCGCCGGCCAGCGGGCGGTGACCGGTCTCGGACGCGGCGGCCAGGTATCCGGCCAGCACCCGGCGCTCGTCCAGCGGGTCGACGTCGAAGCCGAGCAGCTGGCTGCGCAGGTCTTCCTGACCGCGGGCGGCGCGGACCGCGGCCGACTCGTCGGCGGGCGCGGCGGGCAGGTCGAGCTCGACGCTGTCGGAGGCGGCCTCGGCCACCGCGTCGGCGTCACCGATCGGCTCGAGCCGCAGCAGCGGCGCCCCCGAGTCGACCTTGGCGCCGACGCTGACCAGGCATTCCTTGACCCGAGCCTTGAACGGAGCCCGGATCACGGCCTCCATCTTCATCGCCTCGAGCACCAGGACGGGTGCGCCCGCCTCGACCTCGGCGCCGGCCTCGAGCGGGGTAGCGATGACCAGTGCGGGCATCGGCGAGCGCAGCACGCCGCCCTCGTCACGGCTGACCCGGTGGGTGACGCCGTCGACCTCGACCAGGTGGATCGCGCCGTGCGCGCCGGTGAGGATCTTGTGGCGCTCGCCGTTGAGGGAGACGCGGCCAGTGTGCTTGTCGAAACGCTCCAGCTCGACGTCGGCCAGGCGGACGTCGGCGCCGGCCTCGATGCCGACGCGGAACCGGCGGGCGCCGATCCGGGCGACGCGGACGCGGTAGGTCGCGCCGCGCAGCTTCAGGTCCAGCGGGCGGCCGCTCTCGTGGCGCACCTGCGGGCGGCCGCCGAAAGCCGTCGACAGCAGCCGCTGCTTCTCGGTGAGCTCCTCTTCCTCGTACGCCTCGATGGCGGCCACGGCGAGCGCGACGGCCGAGTGCTTGTGCGAGACGAGGCGGCCCTCACCGCGGACGCGGTCGATCCAGCCCGTGTCGGCCGAGCCGTCGATGACCTCGGGCTGGTCGAGCAGGTCGAGCACGAAGCTCTTGTTGGTCGCGCCGCCCTCGATGACGACGGTCGTGTCGGCCATCGCCCGGCGGAGGCGGCCCAGCGCCTCGTCGCGGTCGTTCCCGTACGCGATGACCTTGGCGATCATCGAGTCGAAGTCGCCGGGAATGGTGTCGCCCTCGCTCACGCCCGTGTCGACGCGGATGCCGGGACCGGCCGGCAGGTCGAGCCGGGCGATGCGGCCCGGCGACGGGGCGAAGTCCCGGTCGGGGTCCTCGGCGTTGAGCCGGGCCTCGATGGCGTGCCCGCGCTCGCGCGGCGGCTCCCCGGTCAGGCGCCCGCCCGAGGCGACGTGCAGCTGGGCCTTGACCAGGTCGAAGCCGGTGGTCGACTCGGTGATCGGGTGTTCCACCTGCAGGCGGGTGTTGACCTCGAGGAACGCCAGGAGGTCGTCGCCGGGGTGGTAGAGGAACTCGACGGTGGCCGCGCCCCGGTAACCGACCCGGACGGCCAGCCGCTCGGCCGACTGCTTGAGCTCGAGGGCGCGCTCGGGCGGGAGTACCGGCGACGCCGACTCCTCGATGACCTTCTGGTTGCGGCGCTGCACCGAGCAGTCGCGCACGCCCAGCGCCCACGCGGTGCCCTCACCGTCGGCGATGACCTGCACCTCGACGTGGCGGGCGCCGGTGACCAGACGCTCCAGGAAGACGATGCCGCTGCCGAAGGCGCGGGCGGCCTCCTGGCTGGTGCGCTCGTAGGCGTCGGCGAGCTGGTCGCCGTCGCGCACGACCCGGATGCCGCGACCGCCGCCGCCGGCGGTGGCCTTGAGCATCAGCGGGTAGCCGATCGTCTCGGCCGCCGCGAGCGCGGCGTCGAGGGTCTCGACCGGGCCGCGGCTCCACGGCGCGACGGGGACCCCGACCTCCTCGGCGATCAGCTTGGCGCCGATCTTGTCGCCGAGCTTGCGCATGGCGTCGGGACTGGGGCCGACGAACGCGATGCCGATGCGCTCACACAGCTCGGCGAAGGCCGGGTCCTCGGCGACGAAACCCCAGCCGACCCACGCCGCGTCGGCGCCGGTGTCGAGCAGCGCGCGCTCGAGCGTCTTGAGGTCGAGGTAGGGCCGCGAGGCGGCCGGACCCAGGTCGTACGCGATGTCGGCCTCGCGGACGAAGGTGGATCCTCGATCGACGTCGGTGAACAGAGCCACCGTCTCGATCGGGGCTCCGGTCTCGGCGGCCAGCTCACGGACGGCGTGAATGAGCCGCATGGCGGCCTCACCACGGTTGACGATGGCGATACGACTGAACACCCGAACGATTCCCTACCTCACGGAAAGCTTCGACAGGAGACTACAGGCGACCCGCCGCGGGGGGTACGGCGTTCGGTCGTGGGTACTACCGCTAGCAGGAATGCGGACTCGACGGACGACCTGGAAGCCTGGATCACGTGACATTGCGGTGCCTCCTCGTAGACGACAACGACCACTTCCTCGCCGCGGCGCGTGACCTGCTGGAGCGCGAGGGTGTGGTGGTGGCGGGCATCGCGTACGACATCGCGGGGGCCCTCGCATGTGCCGGTGAGCTGCGGCCCGACGTGGTCCTGGTCGACATCAACCTGGGCGGCGAGAGCGGCTTCGACCTGGCCCGCCGGTTGTCGCCGACCCCTGTGATCATGATCTCCACGCACAGCGGGGACGACTACGAGGACCTGGTCGAGGATTCAGCGGCGATCGGCTTCCTGAGCAAGATCGAGCTGTCCGGCTCCGCGGTGCTCTCGCTGGTCAGCGCGCTTCCAGAAAGGTGAGCACGGCCAGGACGCGCCGGTGGTGGTCGTCGGTCTCGGGCAGGTTGAGCTTGCTCAGGACGCTGCGGACGTGCTTCTCGACAGTGCCCTCGGTGATCCACAACCGGCGGGCGATGCCGGAGTTGGACTGGCCCTCGGCCATCTGACCCAGGACCTCACGCTCGCGGGAGCTGAGCGCGGCCAGCGGGTCGTCGCGGCGCCGGGCGGTGACCAGCTCGGAGACCAGGCCGGGGTCGATGACCGAGCCGCCACCGGCGATGCGCTCGACCGCGGCCAGGAACTCGGTCACGTCGGTGATGCGGCTCTTGAGCAGGTAGCCGATGCGGCGGCCGCCGGCCAGCAACTCCATCGCCTGGTCGACGTCGGCGTAGGCGGACAGCACGAGCACGCCGGTCTCGGGCAGCTCGGCGCGGATCTGCTGGGCCGCCTGCAACCCCTCGGTGGTGTGGGTGGGCGGCATCCGCACGTCGACCACGACCAGGTCGGGCTGGGTGGCCCGGACCAGCCGCAACAGCTCGGTGGCGTCACCGGCCTGCCCGAGCACGTCGAGCCCCTCGCGGACGAGCAGGCTGGCGATGCCCTCGCGCAGCAGCACGTCGTCCTCGGCCAACACGACCCGCAGCCCAGTCATGGCAGAGATTATGCGGCTACCGGCTAGCCGGTATCGAGGAGTGGGGGTGGCCTCGATGTGTGATCCCCGCGATCTCGCGAGTCTGTACTCATGTGCAACCACACCCCCGAGTGCCCGGCGGTCGACCAGCCGGGGTGGGAAACCGCAGCTCAGCTGGTCCACCACGACGACCTGGGCTGGAGCATGTTGTGCAACGGCGCGATCGTGCTCGACGCCGCCGTTCGCCCCGAGCCGGCCCCGGTGCCGGTGCCCGCCGTCACCGAGATGCCCGTCCGCGCCCGGCGTGCGCGCACCCGGACCAGGACCCGCCAGGCCGTCCCGGCCCCCGCCCGCCGACCGGTCACCGAGCCGATCGCCGCCTGATCAGCGCTGCGTCTCGTCGCCGTCGCGGCTCGGCCGGCCACCGCCGGGATCGAGCGGGATCCGGGCGGTGACGGTGGTGCCGGCGCCGGCCGGGCTGATCACGTCGAGCGTTCCGCCGAGCGCCTCGGTGCGGTCCTTGAGGCCGAGCAGCCCGGTGCCGCCCGCGAAGTCGGCGCCGCCCGACCCGTCGTCGTGCACGCGCAGGTGCAGGCAGCCGTCCTGTTCGGTCACGGTCACCTCGACGACGGTGGCGCCGGCGTGCTTGACGGCGTTGGTGAGCACCTCGGAGACGACGTAGTAGGCGCCGACCTCGATCGCCTGCGGCGGACGCCCGGTCAGGCGTACGTCGACCTCGACCGGAAGCGGCGAACGGCGCGCGAGTGCCCGCAGCGCCGGCCGCAGGCCGGAATCGGACAACACCGCCGGGTGGATGCCGCGGGACAGCTCGCGCAGCTCGTCGATGACAGTCATCAGGTCGGTGCCGATCTCGGCCATCTCACCGGGCTCGGCTTTGTCGTGGGCCGCGGTCCGCAGCCGCAGGGCCAGCGCGACGAGCCGCTGCTGGGCACCGTCGTGCAGGTCGCGCTCGATCCGGCGGCGGGCCTCGTCGGCGGCGGCGACCAGACGGGCCCGGGAACTGATCAGTTCCGCCCGGCTCTGCGCGTCGGCGACCGAGGTGGCCACCAGTTCGGTGTATTCGCTCATCCGCACCTCGGTGTCCGGCGGCAGGTGCGACTCGGCGGAACCGACCGAGCACATGCCCCACAGCCGGCCGCTCACGACGATCGGCACCCCCACGGCGGTGGAGTCGAGGCGGGAGGCGCGGCCCGTTTCCCGTACGAGGTCGACGAGCTCGCCGGGCACGGCCGGGGCGGGCAGACCGGCGCAGGCCAGCTCGGTCGTCGAGCCGTCCAACTCGTACCGGAACAGGGTGGCCGTGTCGCTGCCCAGGTGGGCCCGGACCTCGTGGGTGACCGCCGCGAAGACCCGCTCGGGGGCCTCGCCCTTGGCGATGAGCAGGGCCAGCCGGCGCAGCGACGCCTGGACGTCGGCCATGTCGCCCCGGGCCCGTTCGGCGGCGACCGCCCGGCGGCTGGTCACGGTGGCCACCGTGCCGACGATGACCGCCATGCCGAGGAAGGTGGCGAGCAGCGTGTACGCGGCCTCGGAGAGCTCCCGCAGCGGCGGGAGGAAGAACCAGTCGTACGCCAGGATCGCCGCCGTGCCGATCGGCAGGGCGTAGAGGATGCCCAGGGCGCGCGCGAACAAGAGCACCACGGCGAGCAGGACGGCGGCGAACGGAAGCGCGTGGATCTCGCCGCGGGCGAGCGTGCACACCACGCGCGCGATCGCGAAAGAGACGGCACCGGCGACCGCGGCCAGCACAACCTGCAGCGGGAGCGGGATCCGCGTTCGGGACAGCACGTGCCGAGGCTGCCACCGCGGGACTCCCGGCACAACATCAACCGGCTCCGGGCGGCGCGGGAGAGGCGACGATCACCTCAGGCGTGGGTGATGTCGCTCGGCGCGGCGCAGTCACATGGACACTCCGGACCAGCGGAAGTGCGCGGAAACGGGCATAATTCGCGGACATGAACGACACCGCTGCCGAGATCGCCAGTCAGCCGGACGTCTGGGTGCGAGCCCTCGAACTCACCGAGCCCGCCCGCCGCGAACTGGCCGCCCCCGGCGAGCGGATGCTCGTGCTCGGCTGCGGCACGTCCTGGTTCGTCGCCCAGAGCATCGCTGAGCTGCGCGAGAACGCCGGACTCGGCGAGACCGACGCGGTCTGCGCGTCGGAGTTCGTGCCGCGCCGCCACTACGACCGGGTGGTGGCGGTGACCCGCTCCGGCACGTCGACCGAGGTGCTCGAGGCGCTGCGCAAGGTCCCGGCCGGCCCCCGGCGGGTCGCGGTCACCGCGGTCGCGGGGGAGCCGGTCGACGGCCTGTCCGACGCGCGTCTGCTGCTCGACTTCGCCGATGAGCGCAGTGTCGTGCAGACCCGCTTCCCGACCTCGGTGCTGGCGCTGGCCCGGGCGGCGTTCGGCGCGGACCTGCGCGATGCCGTCGCCGACGGGCGGGCGGCCCTGAGCGCCGACCTGCCGGCCGACCCGGCCGGCGTCGACCACCTGGTCTTCCTGGGCACCGGCTGGACGGTCGGCCTCGCCCACGAGGCGGCGCTCAAGGTCCGCGAGGCCGCCCAGGCGTACTCGGAGTCCTATCCGGCAATGGATTTCCGGCACGGACCGGTCGCCGTGGCCGGGCCGCGCAGCCTCGTCTGGTCGCTCGGTGACGTCCCGGCTGGTCTCGACGACGTGGCCCGGGGCGCCGGCGCCACCCCGTACCGCAACGGTCTCGACCCTCTCGCCCAGCTCGTGCTCGTCCAGCGCTTCGCGCTGGCCCTGGCCGCCCGGCGCGGCCTCGACCCGGACCACCCGCGACTGCTCACCCGATCAGTCGTCCTGGCCTGATCCCATGGGACGACGCCCCATGACGTTCACCGGTCTGAAGTGCTGAGACTCGGCGACGCTATAGTTCGCCGCTATGACTGTGTCGGCTGAGGCGCTGGCATCGTTGGCGGTGTTCGCCGGCCACCTCAGCTACCTTCTCCACCCGCCGTCGGCCCGGCACGACCCGCGCGCCCCGGCTCTGACGCAGCGGCTCCGATGACGCGACGGCTGTTGTCCGTGGTCGGCGCGGCCCTGCTCTTCGGATGCTCGCCGCGCTGGTGAAAGGGGACCACGACGGCGTACGGGACACGATCGGCAACCTCAGCACGCCCTGGTTGCTTGTCGCGCTCGCGGCCGGGATGCACACCCGCTCTCTTCCGCGCGGCGCGGCGCTCGGTCTCGCGGCGACGGTCACGGCCCTGCTCGGCTTCTACCTGGTGGTCGCCGTCACGGCCGATGACGGCCATCTCGAGCAGGTGTTGCGGCTGAACCGCCGCTGGCTGTATTCGGGGCTGCTGAGCGGTCCGGTGCTGGGAGCGTTCGGCGCCTGGCTCAACCGCCGCTTCACCAACCTGCCGATGGCCGTCACCGTGGTCACCGGTCTCCTGCTCGTCCTGGAGCCGGTGGCGATCGTTTCTGCTCGGATCGTGCCGGGGTGGCGCGAAGTCATCCACTGGCATCTCGCTCCCGGCGTCTACGTCGCCGAAGCCGTGCTCGGCCTGCTCGTCCTCGCCCTGGCCGGACGACGACTGGCCGGACGACGACTGGCCGGACGACGACTGGCCGGGCGACGACTGGCCGGGCGACGACGCCGGACGTTCTGAAACCCGTCAGGGCTTGGGCGCCGCGGGAGCCGGCTGGGCCGGGTTCGGCAGCGACGGGCGGCCGGCCACCAGGTCGGCGATGTCGAGGCCGTAATGGCCGAAGCGCGCGTCGAAGCCGTCGGCCCTGTCCTTGGCCCGCGCGGTCTTCACCTCGTCGTACCGGCGACGGGCCCAGGTGGAACCCGGCCGGGCCAGCCGGAAGGCACCGATCCAGGCCACCGGCGGCAGGAAGACGCCCAGCACCGCCGTCGAGAACTTGCCCTTGCGCACACAAACCAGCAGCGCGCACAGATGCACACCGGCCGACACCGTCACGGCGAGGTGGCCCAGGCCGAGCCCACTGTCCGGGGTGAGTGGGTTCAGCCCGAGCGACACCAGCCCGAGCACGCTGAGGGTGAGCGCCACCAACTGCACGGACAGCTGACCCTGCGGGGACCAGTAGACGTCCTGCAGGTGCAGGATCAGCGCGAACTCGTCGAGGATCAGTGAGGATCCGACACCGATCAGGACGCCCGCCGCCTCGGCCCACGGCCGCCGGCCACCCACCGCGACCGACAGGTAGGCACCGATCAGCGTGAGGATGATGCCCGGCACCGCGTGATGGATGTGGACGCCGCCGGAGACGTTGTTGCGAAACGGCCCGACACCCGCCCGGATCATGCGGGTGATGGTCCGCGTGGTCACGAAGGTCAGCAGAAACGACCCGAACAGCAGCAGGAACGGCAACTGCTCAGCGCCCATGGCCCATCCTCGAGATCCAGCCCATCCCGTACGGCGCTGACGGCGCCGCCGAGGCGGGAGTTTCAGCGCACCGTACCGAAGCGCGGGACCACCGGGCGCTCGGGCGGCCTGAAATGCCGATGACGGTCGGTGGCCGGGCTTCCTACACTGGGGCGATGTCACAGAGGAGACCGACGCTGGCGAACGTCGCAACGGAAGCGGGCGTGTCGAAAGCTGCCGTCTCCCGGGTCATCAACGACGCTCCGGGGGTGTCGCCGCAGACCCGCGAGCATGTGCGCCGGGTCATCGCCGAGCTGGGCTATCGGCCCGACCCGGTCGCGCGGGCTCTGGCCTCGGGCCACGGTGACGTCGTCGAGCTGGTCATCGTCGACGACGCGTCAGTGTTCGCCAGCAGCCCTTACTACGGCCGGATCACCGCCGGCATCCTGCAGGAGATCGCCGGCAGCAACGCTCAGCTGCGCGTGCACGTCGTCGACGAGCTGAGCACGGCCGCGCTGCTCAATCGGATCGCGGCGTCGGTGAGCCTGGGCGTTCTGCTGGTCAACGTGCCGCCCAAGCCGGCCGCGGAGTTCTATCGCCTCTGTGAGCGCGTCGTCACGATCGGGCCGACCGTGCCCGGTCTGCCCTTCGTCGGGATGGAGAACCCCGAGGGCGCGTACGCCGCGGTCCAGCACCTGCACGAGACCGGCCGCCGGCGCATCGCCGCCCTGCACGGGCTCGAGGGCAACTCGTGTGCCGACGGCCGCCGCGAGGGCTATCGCCGCGCCGTCCGCGAGTTCGGCCTGCCCGAGATCTCGGCGACCGGCAAGTTCCGGCGCGAGGCCGGCTACGAGCTCACCCAGCGCCTGCTGGCCGAGGAGCCCGGGATCGACGCGATCTTCGCCGGTTGCGACCTGCTGGCCACCGGCGCCATGCAGGCCCTGACCGACGCCGGCCGCCGGATCCCCGAGGACGTCGCCGTGGTCGGCTTCGACAACAGCGTCATCGCCGAGTGCACCAACCCGCCCATGTCCTCGGTCCACCAGCCCGTCGAGCAGATGGCCGCCGCCGCCACCCGCGCCCTGGTCAACCGTCAGATCGTCCCGCATTGGCGCTGCGTCTTCCCGGCCCGGCTCCAGATCCGCCGGAGCACCGCCGCCTGAGCCCTGCCGCGAATGACAGGTGACGCCCCGGCCCGGCATCACTGAGGCAGGCCGGGGTTACTGCAGGCGGTCGCGGAGGGCGGCCAAGGGGCCGTCCCAGTCGCGGGCCAGGGCGCCCAGGAACTGCTGGGCCACCTTCATGGGGGCGGAGTCGAGGCGGTAACGGACGCGGCGGCGCTCGCCCGGCTCGGGGGTGACCAAGCCCGCCTCGGCCAGCAGGGTCAGGTGTTTGGCGATGGCCTGCCGGGTGATGGGCAGCTGGGCCGCCAGGTCGGTCGCGGTGGCCGGGCCCCGGGCCGCCAGGGCGGCGAGAATCGCCCGCCGGCTCGGGTCGGCCAGGGCCGAGAAGACCTCCTGGGCCACCGGCTCCAGGTCAGAGTTTTCCATCGAGATACGCGGCCAGCTCACCGAGCTCGCTCGCCCAGCCCTCGACGTTGCCCGAGAACGCGGCCTTGTGCTCGTCCCCGCTCGTCTGCGCGAACCCGGACTCGACCACGGTCAGCATGGTGCCCGACCCGGTCGGCTCCAGCGTGAACTCCACGTAGGTGCGCCGGGGGTCGCCGTCGGGCAGCCCGTGGATCGGCCAGGTGTAGGCGAACACCGTCGGCGGTTCGACGCGCTCGATGGTCAGGGTCGCCGTGTCGCCGCTCGTCCACGCGAGCTTCGCCTCGCCGCCGACCCGCAGGTCGACCTCGGCGGTGTTGCCGAACCAGGTCCCCAGCCCCTCGGCCGTGGTGATCGCCGCCCACACCGCCTCCACAGGCTGGGGCAGCTCCATCGTCCGCTCGATGCGATCGGGAAAGCTCATGTCCACTCCTTCAGTAGCAACTACTTGGTTGCGTCACACGTTATAGCAATCATTCGGTTGCGTCAACCGTGGACGAGAAGAGGGTGAAACAGAGGAGAACCGATACGAGCGCCGGCATATCGACCGACTGGGTGAGGTCGATGACCGCGCGTGCGATGGCCGCCATTCGCCATCTCGGACAACCTGGCATTCGCCAGTGGAGACCGACCGTCGTAAAGGACGAAGACCAGTGAGCGAACACGGCGGATATCAGAATCCGAATACCGTTCATCCCCAGCAGTACGGTCCGCCACCGCAGTGGGCCGACCACGGTCACGCCACCGCCGCCCCGGTACCGCAGCATCATGCGGCCGTGCAGCCGTACGCTCCGGCCGGACACCCCGCTCACCAGGGCGGACCCGCCGTCATGTCCTACCGGCCGGGCACCGGCCTGCCGCTGGTCTCGGCCGGTGGCCGGCTCGGCGCGGTGCTGCTCGACGGCGTACTCATGGTGGTCACGCTCTGGATCGGCTGGTTCGTGTGGTCATTGATCACCTGGTCCGGCGGGCAGACGCCGGGCAAGAAATTGCTCGGTCATGTGGTGGCCGATCCGCACACCGGTCAGCCTTTCGACTGGGGCCGGATGGCGCTGCGCGAATTCTGCGTCAAGGGTCTGCTCGGCTCGGTGCTCAACATTTTCACCTTGGGCATCTACTTCTGGGTCGACTCGCTCATGGTTCTCGGCGAGGGCGGGCGCACCCTGCACGACCGCATGGCCGGGTCGGTCGTCCGCCACCTCGGCGCATGACCGCACCCGCGTGCGTGAGATGACTGCCGTCGCGGGGTAGGTAGTGGGGAGGCTGCCGGCGAAGGGAACTGCGGTGATCACACAGGACGATCTCGGCCACCTGAACGGCATCGAGGTGTTCGACGTCAACGGCGAGCGGATCGGCCCGATCGACCAGATCTACGTCGACCCGGAGAGCAACGACCCGCTGTGGGTGACGGTCCGGACCGGGACGCTCAGCTTCCAGGAGTCCTTCGTCCCCCTGCCGGGCGCCCGGCTCGCCGAGGGCCGGCTGATCGTGGCCGTCGACCGGCAACGCGTGACCCAGGCGCCGGTCCGGCAGACCGGCGCCCCGCTGAGCCACGAGGACGCCGACCGCCTGCTCGCCTATTACGGCATGGGCGCGGACGACGGCGCGGGTGACGGAGCCATGACCCGGTCCGAGGAACGCCTGGTGGCCGGCACCCGACAGGAGCCGACCACCAAAGTGCGTCTGCGCAAATATCTGGTCACCGAGGAACGCCAGATCACCGTGCCGGTCACCCGCGAGGAGGTACGCCTCGAGGAGGTGCCGGTCACCGCCGGGGACGACAGCCCGGACGACGACGTCGCTCCCCCCGACCTCACCCTCTACGCCGAGCAGCCCGTCGTCACCACCGAGAGGGTCCCGGTCGAACGGGTTCGCCTCACCAAGGAGACCGTCCACGACGAAGAGGTGATCTCGGCGCCCGTCCGCAAGGAGCGCATCGAGCTCGAGACCGAGCCTACGGACGAACCTGGAAGACCAGGTTGAACGGTGTCTCGGCCACCCGTTGGAAGCGGGTGAACCCGGCCTGCGCCGCCACGTCACGCAGCCGCGCCTCGCCGGCCTGCGCTCCGAGCGCCGCCCCGACCTCCTGCGACAGCGAGTTCGGCGTGCACAGCAGCGTCGACGCGCCGTAGTAGACCGCCCCCACCGGGTTGAGGTTGTCGGCCACCGTGTCCCCGGCGAACGGCTCGACCAGCAGGATGCTGCCGTCGGCGTCCAACTGGTGGTGCAGGTGACGCAGCACCCCGACCGGGTCGCCCATGTCGTGCAGGCAGTCGAACAGGCAGATCAGGTCGTACTCCCCGCTCAGCTCCTTGGCCCGGCCGGCCTCGAACCGGGTCCGGTTGCCGACCCCGGCCGCCGCCGCCCGCTCCTGGGCCGAGGAGATCGACTCGTCGTGATAGTCGATGCCGACAAACGTCGACGCCGGGTAGGCCGAGGCCAGCAGGATCGTCGAGGCGCCGTAGCCGCAGCCCACGTCGGCGACCCGGATCCCGGTCCGCAGCCGGTCGGCCACGCCGTCCATCGCCGGGAGCCACTGCCCCACCAGGTTCGCGTGGTAGCCGGGCCGGAAGAAGCGCTCACACCCCTCGAACACGTCGACGTGATGCTCGTGCCAGCCGACGCCCATGCCCGTCCGGAACGCGGTGACGAGCCGATCGGTCGAGCGGGCGGCGGCCAGCATCAGCTCGAAACCGCCGATCACACAGGCCGGGCTGGTCTCGTCGGTGAGCGCGATCGCATGCTCGACCGGCAGTTCGAACCGGTCGTCGCCGACATAGTCCACATAGCCCGCCGCCGCCTGCGCGCACAACCATTCCCGTACGTATCGCTCGGCCGTCTCGGTGCGGCCGGCGAGCTCGGCCGGTGTCAGCGGTCCGGCCCCGGCCATCGCCCGGTAGAGCCCCAGCTTGTCGCCGATCACCACCATCGAACCGGCCATCATCGCGCCGAAGTCGCCGACCGACTTGAACACGAAGTTCATCAGTTTCTGCTCGTTCACGGTCGTTGTCGTAGTCATAGCTGTTCCTTCCATCGGGTTACGACCGCAAGGTAGCCACGACGATTTCCGCTCTGTGTCCGGTTGCTGTCCCCGCCGGGGACAACAACGGCGCACAATCACCGGATGCCGGCCGCTCTGCGCGTGTGGATGCTCGGCGACTTCCGGGTCGAGGTCGCCGGCCGATCCGTGCCCGACGGTGAGTGGCGGCGCAGCGGGGCCACCGCACTGGTGAAGCTGCTGGTCCTGCGTCACCGCCTGCACCGCGAGGAGGCCGTCGATCTGCTCTGGCCCGAGGTGGACGCGGCCCTCGGCGTACGCCGTCTCAACAAAGCGCTGCATTTCGCCCGGCGGGTGCTGGGCGCCGACCGTCTTCCCCACCGCGACGGCATGCTGAGTCTGGCCGCCGGTGACCTGTGGACTGATGTCGGCAGTTTCGAGGCCGCGGCCCGGCAAGGCGACACCGAGGCCGCGCTCGCGCTCTACACCGGCGACCTGCTCCCGGAGAACAGGTTCGACGACTGGACCGAGCCGCGCCGCGCCCAGCTGCGTGATGCCGTCGTCCCGCTCCTGCTCGAGCGGTCGGCCCACGCCGAGCCGCCCGAGGCCGAGGCCGATCTCGTACGGCTCGTCGCGCTCGATCCGCTGCACGAGGAGGCGTACGCCCGCCTGATGCGCCTCGAAGCGGCGCGCGGCCACCGCCACCTCGCGCTGCGCTGGTACGACCGGCTGGCCGCGCAGCTGCGGGCCGACCTCGGCGTCGACCCCCGCGACGACCTCCAGCAGCTGCACCGCACTCTCACCGCGAGCCGTGCGCCCGAGACGGCCGCCCCTGGCCCCGGGAGCCCTTCGGCACTCGACGTGCCCGGTAGCCCTTCGACGGCCGGCGCCCGCGGCTTCGAGGAGCGCAAGCTGGTCACCGTCCTGGACGCGGACCTTCGCGGCGTCCGCGGGGAGTTCGCCGACGCCGACCCCGAACGCTCCCGCCGCGAGACGGCCGAGTGGACCGACCTGCTCCGCGAGGTCGTCACCCGGTGGGGCGGCGCGGTGCAGCCCCTGTTCGGCGGTGGTGTGATCGGCGTCTTCGGTTATCCGACGGCTCGCGAGGACCATGCCGACCGCGCGCTGCGGGCCGGCGCCGAGATCCTGCGACGGTTGCCGGTCCCGATCCGCCTCGGCGCGGACTCCGGCGAGATCATCGCGCCGGCCGAGCTGTCGCGGATGGGCGGGGCCGTCCTCGACACCGCCGCCCGCCTGCGCGCCGCGGCCGCCCCGGGGACGTTGCTGGTCACCGAACGCACCCGGCGCGCGGCCGACCGGCCCGGCCTGTGTTTCGGCGACGCCCACCCGGCCGGTGATCCGCCGCTGCCGGCCCATCGCCTGCTCTCCGCCGGACCCGGCAGCCGGGCGGCCACCCGCGAGCGGCACGAGGCGCCGATGATCGGCCGCACCGGCGAGCTGGCCGCCGTGCTCGGGCTGATCGAGGAGGCGGTGACCACCGGCCGGCCCCGCCTGATCACGATCACCGGCGTGGCCGGTATCGGCAAGACCCGGCTCGTCCGGGAGGCCGTGGCCCGGCGGCCCGGCCTGCGGGTGCTGCACGGCCGGTGCCTGGCGGCCGGGGACGGCATCACGTTCTGGGCGCTCGGCGAGATCCTGCGCGAGGCCTGCGGCATCCCGTTCGGCGACGCCGACGCTCACGCCCCGCAACGCCTGCGTTCCCGTCTCCGCGAGATCTTCGCCGACCAGCACCGACCACCGGCCGAAGCCCGGCCACACACCACCGCGGCTGACGCCCGGCCACACACCACCGCGGCCGAAGCGCGGCCACATACCACCGCGGCCGAAGCCGGGCCCCGCCTCACCGCGGCCGAACTGGACGCGACGATCTTCGCCCTCGCCACCACCGCCGCGATCCGGCTGCCGGACAACCCGCTCGACGAGGCCGATCCGCGGGACGTGGCCGACGAGCTGGGCCGGGCCTGGCCGCGCCTGGCCTCCGCGTTCGCCGCCCGCGGGCCGCTGCTGCTCGTGGTCGAGGACCTGCACTGGGCCGGCGCCCCGCTGATCGGCATGCTGTCGCGGCTGGTGACCCGCTCGACCGGCCCGGTGGTGCTGCTGACCACCGCCCGCCCCGAGTTCCTGGAGACCCGGCCCGATCTGCCCGAGGTCTCCATGGTCGCGCTGCGCTCGCTGCCCGCCGGGGACAGCGGGGACCTGCTCGACGCGTTGCCGCACACCATCCGGCTCGACCCGCGGCAGCGCGCCGAGATCCTCGCCCGGGCCGAGGGCAACCCGTATTTCCTGGGCCAGCTCGCCGCGCACCTGGCCGAGAGCGCCCCCGGCGGGCTGCCGGACACGCTGCACGCGCTGCTCGCGGCCCGGGTCGACGTGCTGCCGCCGGACGAGAAACGACTTCTGCAGGTGGCGTCGGTGATGGGCCGGGTCTTCTGGACGGCGCCGCTGCGCGAACGGCTGGGGCCCGGACTGCCCGGTCTGCTTGCGGCGCTGGAGAATCGCGGGCTCGTCCGGGCCCGGCCGGGTGCGTTGGTCACCGGTCAGGACGAGTACGCGTTCCAGCACGCCCTGCTGCGCGACGTCGCGTACGCCAGCCTGCCCGTCGCCGAGCGGGCCGCCGGGCACGCCGAGGTCGCGGCCTGGCTCGAGGAGGTGTCCCGCGAGCGCATCGGCGAGGTGATCGAGCTGGTGGCGGTCCACTATGCCGCGGCCGCCGACGTGGACGAGTGGACCCGGGGCAAGGCGTTCCGGTCGCTGATCACGGCCGGCGTCAGCGCCCGGCACCGGTACGCCGTCCCGCGCGCGCTCGACCTGCATCGCGCCGCCCTGCGGCACGCGTCGAACCCGGCCGAGCGGGCCGGCGCGCTGGAAGCCCTCGGCGACGACCACGAGACCGCGTACGACGGGGACAAGGCCGTCCGGGCCTGGCGCGACGCGATCACCGCGCTGCGGGACGCGCCCGGGCACGGCGACCGGCGGGCGGCCCTGTGTCTCAAGACCGCGCAGATGGTCGTGGCCCGGTGGGGTGGCTTCCGGGTGCCGGCCGACCCGGCGCTGGGCGATCGGGTGATCGACGAAGGGCTGGCCGCGGTCACCGATCCACCGACCAGGGCGCAGCTGCTGGCGTTGCGGGCACTGTGCGGCGGGCGCTGGGCCTGGACCGGGCGGACCGATCCGATGCCGGTGACCGGCCGCCGCCGCGCCGCGGCCGACGCGGCGGTCCTGGCCGGGCGGGTCGGCTCCCCCACGTTGCACGGGATGGCGCTGCTCGGCCGGGCCGCGGTGCACTTCCTCGAGGGCCGCTACGAGGACGCGGTCGTGGCGGTGCTGGACGAGGTGACGCTGGTCGAGCAGGAGGGCCGCGACCGGGACCGGGCGCTCGGGCACACCATCGCGAGCCTGGTCGTGGGCGGTGTCCGCGGCGACTACCGACTGGCTCTGGAGCACGCCCACCGCTCGTACGACTGGGCCCGGAACCTCTCCCCCCACGATCGCCTGCACGGCACGGCGGCCGTGCTCATCTGCCTGGAGCAGCTGGGGCTGGACAGGGAGATCGACCCGTTCCTCGACGAGCACCTGCGGCTGCGCCAGGGCCCGATGGCCGCGATGGCCTGCCCGTACATCCGCAGTGGCCCGCTCGTCGGCGCGCTGGCCCTGACCCGGCGCGGCGACCGGGGCGAATCCGGCAAGGTCGCCGCGACCGTCGAGCCCGACTTCGAGCATCCCGGCAACGCCGAGGGCCTGCGGGCCCGCCTGGCCCTGCAGCGGGGCGACATCGCCACCGGCCGCGCACTGGCCGAACGACTCGTCGCGATGGGCCGCCGCCCCAGCCCCGAGGAGATCCCGCAGGAGGCCCTGGTGCTGGTGCAGGCCCTGGACGCGGCCGGCGACCACGACGCGCTGCGGCGTTTCCTGCCCCGGGCCCGCGTCGCCGCCGGCTATCTGGCCCAGCTCACCCCGGCCTGCGATCGGGCCGAGGCGGCGGCCCGGATCTGACTAGACTGCATCGATGCCGAACGAGATGTCGTGGCTCAACGAGCCTCCAGAGTGGTCCGACCAAGCCGGCGTGATCAGCGTCCGCACGGCGCTCAAGACCGATTTCTGGCGGCGGACGTTCTACGGCTACGTCACTGACAACGGGCACTTCTACAGCCGGCCGGTGACCGGTGACTTCACCGCCGAGGTGCTGGTGTCGGCCGGGCACTCGGCCCTGTTCGACCAGGCCGGCCTGATGCTGCGGGCCGACGAGCGCACCTGGCTCAAGACGGGGCTGGAGGTCACGTCGGGCGCCGTCCAGCTCAGCACGGTGCTCACCCGCGACGACTCCGACCTGTCCGTGGTGCCGGTCCCCGGTTACGACGGTGAGCTGCGGCTGCGGCTGACCCGCTTCGGCTCCGCGGTCTGCGTGCACCGCGGCGACCCCGACGGCTCGTGGCACCTGGTGCGGCTCGGGCCCCTCGATCTGCCCGAGACCGTCGACGTCGGCGTCATGTGCTGCTCGCCCGAGCGCGAGGGCCTCGAGGTCACGTTCCGCGACTTCCGGGTCGGCGACCCGATCCCCCGGGAGGGGCTCGAGTAACCGGCTACGGCTGGGCCTCGACGAGCTCGTACACGTTGCCGTCGGGGCCGCGGAAGTGCTGCCAGGTCGGCCCGGCCTCGCCGACCAGCTCGACACCGGCCGCCCGCAGCTCGGCCACCGCGCCGGCCAGATCACGGACGGCGAACCCACCGACCGGCCCGGTGGCGAAGTGCTCCTTGCCGGCGTACGTCTCGTCGAAGACCTCCACGTTGTAGCCGCTGGGCAGCGTGAAGACCCAGAAACCCGGTTCCGTGTGGGTGGGCCGCAGCCCGAGCACGTGCAGGTAGAAGTCCGCCAGTGCGGCCGCGTTGCTCGTGCGGGTGCCCAGCCAGCCCAATCCGACAATATTCATGACCTCGATTGATACCAGAGGTACGGGCGCTGGTCGCCCGGCAGCGTCAGGTGCACCGGCTCCAGATCGAGTCGTTCGAGTGCCCGCCGGGACGAAAGCTCGGCGGGCAGGACCCGGAAGAGGTGCGTCGCCAGCGGCCAGCCGGTCCGCAGCCAGTCGTCGACGGCCTCGGTCACGGCCTCGGCCAGGCCGGTGTCCTGCTGATCCTGCCGGAGCCAGAACGTCACCATCGCGGCCGTCGCGGGGAAGGCGCCGACCGCTCGGACCCGGGTCAGATACTCGTCGAGCGGGTTGAGGTACAGGCAGCCCAGCGCCTCGTCGAGCGCCGGGGTGAGCAGCACGAACGTGAAGGCGCGACGGTTCTCGTGGTCGTCCTGGTGCCGGGCCACCAGCACCAGGTCGTCGGCCAGGGTGAACCCGTCGAGGGGCCACCGGCCGTCGCTGTGGACGCGGATCACCTCGGGACTGGCCAGGTAGGCGGCGTAGTCCAGCGCGGCGACGCCGGCGGTCAGCGGCGTCGCCACAAAACGGGCGTGGCGCAACCCGGACGGAACCGGGGTGCCGGGGCCGACCAGCATTCAGCGGCGGCCGGCCGCCAGGGCCACCAGGAACTGGCCGCCACCCGGGTCGACGGTGGCGGTCACCGGCAGACCGGGCACCAGCCGCGAGAAGCGGTCGACCAGCCAGTCGGCCGCCTCCTGCGCGTCCTTCTGCCGCGGGCAGCGGGCGACCAGCTCGCGGCCGCCCTTGCGTTCGAGGCGGTCGGCCACGGTGATCAGCGGCGCCGGCTCGATCACCTGCAGGCGGTCGGGCCACTCGATGACCACCTTGACCGCGCCCTTGCGGCTGTTGCAGGCACGGTGCGCGAGCCGCTCGGCCAGCTTGGCCTTGCGGTCGGCGGTCCGGCTGTCGACACTCGGCCCGCGCGGGTCGTTCACCGACTTGCCCGCGTCGACCGGCTCGTCGCACACCCAGCAGCGCCAGCCGTCGCGCTCGCCCACGTCTTCAAGAGAACCCATCCGCACAACCTAGTCCGGCCCCCGCCGGGCGTGCGGGGGGTCAGGCCTGGATCCAGTCGAAGGTGCGGGAGACGGCGCGCTGCCAGTTGCCGTACTCGGTCTCGCGCCTGGCCTTCTCCATCGACGGCAGCCACTGGGCGGCGCGATGCCAGTTCTGGCGCAGTCCCTCGAGGTCGGGCCAGTAGCCGACGGCCAGGCCGGCGCCGTAGGCCGCGCCCAGCGACACCGTCTCGGCGGCCAGCGGGCGCACCACCGGCACGTCGAGGACGTCGGCGATGTACTGCATCAGCAGGTTGTCGGCGGTCATGCCGCCGTCCACGCGCAACGTCTTGAGGGCCAGGCCGGAATCGGCGTTCATGGCGTCGACCACCTCGCGGGTCTGCCAGGCGCTCGCCTCCAGCACCGCCCGGGCCAGGTGGCCCTTGGTGATGTACGAGGTCAGGCCGACGATGACGCCCCGGGCCTCACTGCGCCAATACGGGGCGTACAGGCCCGAGAACGCCGGCACGATGTAGCAGCCGCCGTTGTCGGTGACCGTGCGGGCCAGCGTCTCGATCTCGGGCGCGCTGGCGATCAGCTCGAGCTGGTCGCGGAACCACTGCACCAGGGAGCCGGTGATGGCGATCGAGCCCTCCAACGCGTACGCCGCGGGCTCGCCCTTGATCTGATAGGCCACCGTGCTGAGCAGGCCGTGGGTGGAGCGCACCAGTTCCGAGCCGGTGTTGAGCAGCAGGAAGCTGCCGGTGCCGTACGTGCATTTGGCCTCGCCGGGCGCGAAGCAGGTCTGCCCGAAGAGCGCCGCCTGCTGATCGCCCAGTGCCGCGCCGATGCGCACACCGGGGAATGCCGCGGTGGCCGTGCCGAAGACGCCGACGGACGGGCGCACCTCGGGCAGCATCGCGCGCGGCACCCCGAAGAACTCCAGCGACTCGGCCGACCAGTCGAGGGTGTGCACGTCGAGCAGCAGCGTGCGGCTGGCGTTGGTGACGTCGGTGACGTGCAGGCCGCCGGTCAGGTTCCAGATCAGCCAGGTCTCCATCGTGCCGAAGAGCACCTCGCCGCGCTCGGCCCGCTCCTGCAGGCCGGGGTGATGGTCGAGCATCCAGCGCAGGCGCGGGCCCGAGAAATACGTGGCCAACGGCAGGGCCGACCGATGCCGTACGCCCTCCGCGCCCGGTTTCGCGTCGAGCTGACCGATCATGGTGTCGGTCCGGGTGTCCTGCCAGACCACGGCGTGCCCGATCGGGGTGCCGGTCGCGCGGTCCCACAGCACCGTCGTCTCCCGCTGGTTGGCGATGCCGACCGCCGCCACCTGGTCGATCGTGGCCCCGGCCCGGCGCAGCGCCTCGGGTCCGAGCCGTTCCACGTTGCGCCAGATCTCGGCCGCGTCGTGCTCGACCCATCCCGGTTTGGGGTAGTACTGCTTGTGCTCCTGCTGGGCGAGGGACACGAGCTGGCCGCGCCGGTCGATGACGATGCACCTCGTCGAGGTGGTGCCCTGGTCGATGGCGACCACGTAGCGCTCGGTCATGGTGTCCCTCCTATCGTCGGGCAGCTCCGAGATCGCGGGACACCGCGCGGGCGGCGTCGCGCACATTGGCCACCAGCGGCGGCCGGGGTTGATAGCGGCTGTCGCAGAGCCGTTCGACATGACCGGAGATCCCGATCGCGCCGACGACCAGACCGCCGTACGCCCGGATCGGCGCCGCGATCGACGCCTCGCCCGGGGTGAGCTCCTCGATGTCGGCGCTCCACCCGCATTCCCGCACCACCCGCAGGGCCGCCGCGAGCTCGCGCTGGGTGCCGATGGTGCGGCTGGTGAAGCGATCGAGCGAGGTGGGCGGGGTGGCCCCGTACGCGAGAAGGGACTTGCCCAGGGCGGTGGCGTGCATGGGCAGGAGGCTGCCGACGTCGAGGGTCTGGAAGGTGTCGTCGGGCCGGAAGACATGATGGACGACCAGCACCTGCCCCTCCAGGACGGTGCCGATCCGGACGGCCTCCCCGCTGCGTGACGCCAGCGGATCGGCCCAGTTGATCGAGCGGGAGCGCAGCTCGTTGACGTCGAGATAGCCGGTGCCCAGGCGCAGCATCGCCGCGCCCAGCTGGTAGTGCCCCGAGACCCGGTCCTGCTCGACGAAGCCCACCTTGCGCAACGTCTGCAAAATGCCGTGGGTGGTGCCCTTGGCCAGGTCGAGCGAGCGCGCGATCTCGCCGAGCGACAGCCGGCCCGCGCCGCCCGCGAGCAGGCGCAGAACGGCCGCAGCCCGCTCGATGGACTGCACTGTTCCCGGCACGTTACGACACTATGACGATCAGTAGCGGTGGATCGAGACCGCCGTTCGACATTGTCGAATGGCGTTCATTGTTAGTGCCGGTGTGCCTACCTAGCGTCCCTGAGAGGTTAACTTCAGGAGGGCTAATGGCCGCACGACTGAAGATCCCGGGAGGCATCGTCGCCGAGTTGGCGGCCGAGTTCGCCGGGACCATGATTCTCATCCTGTTCGGTGTCGGGGTGGTGGCCCAGGTGGCCGGCGCCGGCATCGGCGATCACGACAGCATCGCCTGGGCCTGGGGCCTGGGTGTGGTGCTCGGCGTCTATGTCGCCGGGCGCATCTCCGGGGCGCACCTCAACCCCGCTGTCACGCTCGCGCTCGCGGTCTTCAAAGGCTTCGAGTGGCGCAAGGTTCTTCCGTACAGCCTCGCGCAGTTCCTCGGGGCGTTCGTGGCCGCGCTGATCGTCCGGTGGAACTACACCGAGGTGCTGCACGCCGCCGACCCCGGTCTGACCATCAAGACCCAGGGCGTTTTCTCGACCCTGCCCGGCAACGGGACCCTGCCGGTCGGCGAGTGGGGCGCCTTCCGCGACCAGATCATCGGCACGGCGCTGCTGCTGTTCCTGATCCTCGCGGTCACCGACGTGATGGGTACTCCCCCGCAGGCCAACCTGGCCCCGTTCATCGTCGGCCTGATCGTCGTGGGCATCGGCATGGCCTGGGGCACCAACGCCGGCTACGCGATCAACCCCGCGCGTGACTTCGGACCGCGACTCGCCAGCTTCCTCACCGGCTACGGCGGCGCGTTCCGCGACCAGACCGGGTATCTCTATTTCTGGATACCGATCGTGGCACCCCTCATCGGCGGCGTGCTCGGCGCCGGCCTGTACCAGGGGCTCGTCGGCCGGTTCCTGCCCAAGCTGGGTGAACCGGAACCGGGACAGCTGCCCGAGCAGACCACCCGAGAGAACGTGGAGGCACGCAATGGCTGACTTCGTCGGCGCCGTGGACCAGGGCACGACCAGCACCCGCTTCATGATCTTTGATCACGGCGGCAACGAGGTGGCCCGCCACCAGCTCGAGCACGAGCAGATCCTGCCCCAGGCCGGGTGGGTCGAGCACAACCCGGCCGAGATCCTGGAGCGTACGGTCACGGTCGTCCGCACGGCGATGCAGAAGGCCAATCTGGGTGCCCAGGACCTGGCCGCGCTGGGCATCACCAATCAGCGCGAGACCGCGGTGGTGTGGGACCGCCGCAGCGGACGCCCGTACTACAACGCGATCGTCTGGCAGGACACCCGCACCGACCGGATCGCCTCGGCGCTCGACCGCGACGGCCGCGGCGACGTGATCCGCCGCAAGGCCGGGCTACCCCCGGCCACGTACTTCAGCGGCGGCAAGATCCAGTGGATCCTGGAGAACGTCGACGGGGTCCGCGAGGCGGCCGAGCGCGGCGACGCCATCTTCGGCAACACCGACAGCTGGCTGCTGTGGAACATGACCGGCGGCGTCGACGGGGGCAACCACCTCACCGACGTGACCAACGCCAGCCGCACGATGCTGATGAACCTGGAGACGCTCGACTGGGACGACGAGCTGCTCGGCTTCTTCAACATCCCGCGGTCGATGCTGCCCGAGATCCGGCCGTCGTCCGACCCCAACACGTACGGGGTGGCGCGGTGGCCCGGTTCGCTCGGCGGCGAGGTGCCGCTGACCGGCGACCTCGGCGACCAGCAGGCGGCCACCGTCGGGCAGGTGTGCTTCGCGCCCGGCGAGGCCAAGAACACGTACGGCACCGGCAACTTCATGCTGCTGAACACCGGCACCGAACTGGTCCGCTCGGAGAACGGCCTGCTCACCACGGTCTGCTACAAGTTCGGTGACGCGGCCCCGGTCTACGCGCTGGAAGGGTCCATCGCGGTCACCGGCTCGGCCGTGCAGTGGCTGCGCGACCAGCTGCACATCATCAACGAGGCCTCGGAGAGCGAGCGGCTGGCGGCCCAGGTGCCGGACAACGGCGGTGTCTACTTCGTGCCGGCGTTCTCCGGGCTGTTCGCGCCCTACTGGCGCTCCGACGCGCGCGGCGCGATCGTCGGGCTGTCCCGCTTCAACACCAGCGCGCACATCGCCCGGGCCACCCTCGAGTCGATCTGCTACCAGAGCCGCGACGTGGTCGACGCGATGGCGCAGGACTCCGGGGTCACGCTCGACGTGCTCAAGGTGGACGGCGGCATCACGGCCAACAACCTGGCCATGCAGATCCAGGCCGACGTGCTGGGTGTGCCGGTGAGCCAGCCGGTCGTGGCCGAGACGACCGCGCTGGGCGCCGCGTACGCGGCCGGGCTGGCCGTCGGCTTCTGGAAGAACACCGACGAGCTGCGGGACAACTGGAACGAGGCCAAGCGCTGGGAGCCGCAGTGGTCCGAGGAGCAGCGCTCCGAGGGTTACGAGAAGTGGAAGAAAGCCGTGGAACGCACCTTCAACTGGGTGGACGTGGACTGAATCATGGTGACAGCCCTCTCCCCGCAATATCGGGACTCGGCGCTGGCGGCACTGGCCGGCGCCGAGCTCGACGTCCTGGTGATCGGCGGCGGAGTGGTGGGAGCGGGGGCGGCGCTGGACGCCGTCACCCGCGGCCTCACCACCGGCCTGGTCGAGGCCCGTGACCTCGCCTCCGGCACCTCCAGCCGCTCCAGCAAGCTGCTGCACGGCGGCCTGCGCTACCTCGAGATGCTCGACTTCGCCCTGGTCAAGGAGGCTCTGCACGAACGCGATCTGATCGTGTCGCGCCTCGCGCCGCACCTGGCCCGGCCGCTGCGGTTCCTCTACCCGCTCAAGCACCGGGCGTGGGAACGGGCCTACGCGGGGGCGGGGGTGACGCTGTACGACACGATGGCGCTGGGCGGCGGCATGCCACGGCACCGGCAGCTGACCCGGACGGCGGCGCTGCGGGCCTGCCCGGCCCTGCGCAAGGACGCGCTGGTGGGCGCGATCCAGTACTACGACGCGCAGGTGGACGACGCCCGGCACACGATGTATCTGGCCCGGACGGCGGCGGCCTACGGGGCGCACGTGGCCTCGCGGACCGAGGTCGTCGGCTTCCTGCGCGAGGGTGAGCGGGTCACCGGCGTACGGGTGAAGGATCTGGAATTCGACCGGATCTTCGAGGTGCGGGCGCAACAGGTGATCAACGCGACCGGGGTGTGGACGGACGACACGCAGGCCCTGGTGGGCGAGCGGGGGCAGTTCCACGTGCGCGCCTCCAAGGGGATCCACCTGGTCGTGCCGCGCGACCGCATCCAGTCGACGACGGGGCTGATCCTGCGGACCGAGAAGAGCGTGCTCTTCGTGATCCCGTGGGGGCGGCACTGGATCGTCGGCACCACCGACACGGACTGGTCGCTGGACAAGGCGCACCCGGCGGCGTCCAGCACCGACATCGACTACCTGCTGGAGCATGTGAACACGGTTCTGGCCCGGCCCCTTTCCCGTACGGATGTGCAGGGCGTCTATGCGGGGCTGCGGCCACTGTTGTCGGGTGAGTCGGAGGCGACCTCACAGTTGTCCCGGGAGCACATGGTCGGGAGCCCGGTGCCGGGGCTGGTCGTGGTGGCCGGCGGGAAGTACACGACGTACCGGGTGATGGCCCGGGACGCGGTGGACGCCTGCGTGCACGGGCTGGGCCGGTCGGTGCCGCCGTCGTGCACCGAGGAGGTGCCGTTGGTGGGGGCCGAAGGGTTCAAGGCACTGTGGAACCAGCGGCGTCTGCTGGCGGTGCGGTCCGGGCTGCACGTGGCGCGGGTGGAGCACCTGCTCGGGCGGTACGGATCGCTGGTCCACGAGATCCTCGACCTGATCGCCGCCTCCCCCGAGCTGAGCGAACCGCTGGGCGGAGCCGACGACTACCTGCGGGCCGAGATCGTCTACGCGGCCGGCAACGAAGGGGCGCGGCACCTGGAGGACGTGCTGACCCGGCGGACCCGGATCTCGATCGAGACCTTCGACCGGGGGGTGAACTGTGCCCAGGAGGCGGCCGAACTGATGGCCGGGGTTCTGGGGTGGACGCCGGAGCAGACGACTCGCGAGGTGGAGAACTACCGCATCCGGGTCGAGGCCGAGCGGGAGTCGCAGGAGCAGGTCGACGACGAGACGGCCGATGCCACGCGTCTCGGGGCCCCGGACGTCGTGCCGGTCACCGCCTCGGATGCCGCCTGATCCGGTTCCCCTCGGTGGGTGGGCAGGCAGGGCCTCGGGTCCTGCTTGCCCAGGCGAGCAGGGCCTCGGGTCCTGCTTGCCCAGGCGAGCCTCAGCGTCCGGCGGAACCGACCGGCGGCCACGTCCGCAGGGCCATGTCGGCCACCAGGAGCAGGTCGTCCCGGGCGGCGCCGCCGGCGGCCTGGACGGCGATCCCGTTGCCCACGGTCATCAGGAAGCGGGCCAGCAGGGCGGGGTCGGCGCCGGGCGGCAGGTCGCCCTCGTCGACGGCCGCGGCGAATCGGCGTCGCAGGTGGGCGGTGCCCTCCTCACGCCAGGCGGCGAGGATGTCGCGGGCCTGGGCTCCCGTGTCGCCGGCGGCCAGGGAGCCCTGCACCCCGAGGCAGCCGGTGGGACAACCCGGCTGCGTGCTGGCGTGGACCGCGCCGTGCAGGAACGCGGTGGCCACCGCCCGGGCGGCCGGCTCCCTCAGCGCTCGGGCGAAATAGGACGCCGGGCCCTCGGTGTAACGCTCCAGCACCTTGCGGAACAGGTCCTCCTTGTTGCCGAAGGCCCGATACATGCTCGTGCGGGTGATGCCCATGGCGCCGGTCAGGTCGTCGAGGCTGGCGCCCTCGTAGCCCCGGGCCCAGAAGACCAGCACCGCTCGCTCGAGGGCCTCGTCGGCGTCGAATCCCCGGGGCCGGCCGATCGCCGTCTGCTTGCTCGTCACCGCCTCAGCATACCCCTTCGGTACCGATCGGATCCGAACTGCTACGGTGGCATTCGGTACTGACCGATACCGAAGTTTGCGGAGGTAGCAGCATGAGCAAAGTCGTTCTCGTCACCGGGGGGACCTCGGGCATCGGCCTGAGCCTGGCCGGGGCCTTCCTGGCCGACGGAGCATCCGTGGTGGTGTGCGGCCGATCCCGGACGGCCCTCGACCGTTTCCGCCAGGCGCATCCCCAGGCTCTCGCGGTCGAGGCCGACGTGACCGTCCCCGAGGCGCGAGCCGCCCTGCTGGACGCGATCACCGAGCGTTTCGGCCGGTTGGACGTGCTGGTCAACAACGCCGGCACGTTCGTCGAGCGGGACTTCGCCGCGGCCGGCGACGCCACCGCGGCCCTCGATCAGGAGATCGACCTGAACCTCACGGCCCCCATCAACCTGACCGGCGAGGCGTTGCGGCGCTGGCCGGCCATGGACGCCATCGTCTTCGTGACGTCGGGCTTCGCCCTGGTCTCGCCCACCCGCGCCCCGACCTACGGCGCCGTCAAGGCCGGGCTGCACGGCTTCGCCGACGGCCTGCGCCGCCAGCTCGCACCGCGAGGCACGCATGTGCTCGAGGTGCTGCCACCGACCACCGACACTCCCATGAACGCCGGCACCACGAGGGCGAAGATGCCGCCGGCCGAGGTCGCGGCGGTCACCCTCAAGGCACTGCGGCAGCGCCGGGCGATGGCCCTGCCCGGTCAGACGAAACTGATGCCGGCCATGCTCCGGATCGCGCCGCACACCCTGGGCCGGATGGTTTCGAAGCTCTGACCGCCGCACCTCCACCCGGCGCCGGTCGCCCATGATCGGGCTGCGTACTGTGGTGGCGGTCCAGGTCCGAACCGTCGATGGGTTGAGGCGATGAAGAGCCCGCTGCGCCCGGGGGACCCGCCGTCGCTGGGCGGTTACCGGCTGCTGGGGCGGCTCGGCGAGGGCGGCATGGGGTCGGTCTTTCTCGGCCGGCGCGACGACGGGCCGCTGGTCGCGATCAAGATGATCAAGCCGGAGTACGCGCAGGAGGAGGAGTTCCGCGGGCGGTTCCGCAGCGAGGTGCGGCGAGCCTGGCAGGTGCCGCCGTTCTGCACGGCCGCCGTTCTCGACGCGGACCCCGAGCACCCGACGCCCTACCTGGTGGTCGAGTACGTCGACGGCCCGAGCCTGGAAGAGGTGGTCTCGCGCGAGGGCCCGCTGACCGGGAGCCGTCTGCACAGTGTGGCGGTCGGCGTGGCCACCGCGCTGACCGCGATCCACGGGGCCGGCGTGATCCACCGGGACCTCAAACCGCAGAACGTGCTGTTCGCGTTGGGCACCCCCAAGGTCATCGACTTCGGGATCGCCCGCGCGCTCGACGTGACCAGTCAGCACACCCGTCCTGACCAGATGGTCGGGACGGTCGCCTACATGGCCCCGGAACGGTTCGACGGGGCGCACCGGGAGATCACGCCGGCGGCTGACGTGTTCGCGTGGGGGGCGGTCATCGCGTACGCCGGAACCGGGCGCACACCGTTCCGGGCCGACTCACCGGTGGCCACCGCCGCCCGGATCCTGACCCAGCCGCCGGACCTGACCGGGCTGACCGGCCCGCTGGCCGACCTGGTGGCGCTCACCCTGTCGAAGGACCCGGAGGACCGGCCGGCCGCGCACGAGCTGCTCACCCTGCTGCTGGCCCAGAACACCGGCCCGCAGGCGATCAGCCGTCCACCGTCGCTCGACCCGCGGCTGCGGAAGGCCGCGGAGGCGGCGCAGCTCTCCGGCCGCCACCTCTCCGGCGCCGGCGCGGTACCGGCCGTCGTGCCGGCCCGGCGGCGCCGCGCCCGGACGATCATCGCCGCGACCGCGGCGGCCACGCTGCTCATGGCCGGGATCGGTCTCTACAGCCGCGGCCGTCCGGAGGCTTCCGCGCAGACGCCCGCTGCCGCCCAGGCCACGATGCCGGTGCCGGGCGCGGTGCGCGGCGCGTGGGTGGTCGACGCCCTCGACCGGCGCGGGCAGTGGAACGCCTCGACCGACGACTACGGCGGCCGTTGCTCGTTCAAGAACGGCCTGGCCATGACGACGCCCAGCTTCGCCATGGTGTGCCCCGGCACCGCCCAGACCTTCGCCGGCGACCAGGCGATCTCCGCCGTCGTGGCCGTCGACAACGCCCGATCCTGCGCGGAGATCCAGTTCCGCGCGGCCGGCGAAAGCTCGTACTGGCTCGACCTGTGCCCGCGGATCATCCGGCTCCGCCACGCGGGCACGCTGCGGACCACCACGCTCGGCTCGACTCAGAACGCCTCGTTCGCCCCCGGCAAGCGGCGAGCGGTCGTCCTGAGCGTGCGCGGTGAGACGGCATCGGTGGCGGTCGACGGCGCCGGCGTGCTGACCACGAAGCTGACCGATCCGAGCCTGCTGGCCGGCCGGGTGGCCTTCGGCGTCGGCCCGGTCGACGAGGCGAGAGACCAGGACGTACGGGCGGGGGCGGTCGTCACCCGGGCCGAGCTTAGGCCGCTCGGGGACGCGCCCCCGTCCTCGGCCGGACCGGTGCCCCCGTTCACCGACGTCCGGCGGGGCACCACGAAGTCGATCGTCAAGGTCCACGGCTACTACCCGAAGACCAGATCGGTCGTCGTGGAACCGGTGCTGTTCATGACCGGTGACGAGTACTGCGCCCGGTTCCAGGTGAAGTCCACGGCCGACACCCCGTGCGAGCAGGCCTGGCTGACCGAGGACAGCCGCATGGTCGTGACCCTGCCGACCTCGGCCAAGCCCAAGCTGGCCAGCACGTTCGACGACCCCGGCCGCTGCGCCGGCGATCCGGTGACCGTCGGCACCTGCCCCATCACCGCCGACCGGCTGGCCGAACGCCTCGGCACCAACGGCCTGGTCGAGCTCACCACCACCAACGGCACCGTCACCGCGATGTCCGACGTCTACGTCCCTTGAGTTCCGGTCCGGCCGTCCCTCACCAGGTCGTTGAGTCGTCCGGGGTGGTCACCCACGGTGGCACCCGGTGGCGGGTCGAGGGGTGGAGACGGCCCGTCGGCTGATCCATCAGCCGGTCGGACAGGACGGGGTGCGTTCCCACCACGCGACTTGTGGTCCTGGGGTGAGGGGCGGCGGGCGAGGCCGGGCGGGGACGCGATTCGCGGTCCAGGGTTGCTCGGTGCGTGCCGCTCCTCAGCAGGCGATGCCTGATCTGACGCCACGGGGTGATCGCGAAGGCCGCGAAGGTGGTCACGCCGGCGAGCAAAGACATCATGACGAAGAGCATGAACAGACCGTAATTGCGCTTACCACCAACAGTCACCGTTCTCTCATACGATGCATCGTGATGATCAGTTGACCGTCGGTCACCGGTCGTATTAATCAGATCGAGCGGGCCCGAGGCGGGCACGGCACACTGAGGAACTATGTGGTTCCTGCTGGGTGCGCCCTGGGACTCGTCCGGATCCGGCCGGGGCGAGGCGAGGGCGCCGGACGCTCTGCGGTCGGCGGGGATCTCACGCCTGACCGAGGTCGATCGGGGCGATGCGGCGACCGTCATCACCTCGAGCGACCGGGATGAGGGCACCGGGGTGCGGGCGCTGCCCGAGACGATCAGCGCGGCGAGAGTGCTGGCGGCGGCCCTGCGGGAAGCCCGGGACGACCACCCCGGGCACCGGGCGCTGATTGTCGGCGGCGACTGCAGCGTGCTCCTGGGGATCTTCGCTCACCTGCGAGCCGCTGTCGGCGACGTGGGCCTGTGGATGGTCGACGGCCATCCCGACTATGTGGACCCGGCCGACTCCGACACCGGCGAGACGGCCGACTCGGAACTGGCCGTGCTCACCGGTGACGGGCCGGCCGTCCTGACCGGCCTGGCCGGCACCACGCCGATGGTGCACCCCCGGCATGTCACCCTGATCGGCCACCGCACCACCGGCCTCGACCCCGCCTCCGCGGCCGAACTGGCCCGGGTGCCGGGCGAGATGCTGACCGAGGTCGAGGCCGGTCTTCCGATGTGGCTGCACATCGACGTCGACGTGCTCGACCCGTCGGTCATGCCGGCGGTCACCTACCCCCAGCCCGGCGGCCCGGACTTCGACGACCTCGAGTCCCTCCTGACCCCGCTGACCGCGTCACCGGCCCTGCTGGGCGTGAGCGTCGCCGACTACCGACCCGACCTCGACCCGGACGGCCACTGCGCCGCCGGGCTCGTCACGCTTCTGGAACGGCTCCTCGTTCGCGCTTGACCAGGTCTCGCACCGCGGGGGCGACCTCGGCGGCCAGCAGCTCGGCCTGCCGGTGGTCGTCGCCGCCCAGGATGAAGCCGCTGATGCCGTGGTTGAGGGCAAGGTCGGCGAAGTAGTCGATCTGCTGGGCGGGCGGGCCGTCCACGCTCATGAAGTTCATCAGGCGGCGGATGCCGGCCGGGTCGCGGCCGGCCTCGCGGGCGGCCTCGTCGATGCGGGCGTTCATCCCGGGCAGCGAGGCGACGCCGTCGGGCAGGTAGGGCATCGACGGGAGCCAGCCGTCGCCCAGGCGGCCGGTCAGGGCCAGCATCCGGGGCTTGTAGGCGCCGATCCAGATGCCGATGTCGTGGGCCGGGCGCGGGCCGCGCTTGGCGCCGGCGACGGTGTAGTACTCGCCCCGGTGATCGACCCGCTCGCGGGTGCCGGTGTCCCACAGATCGCGGATGATCGGGATGGCTTCGGCCAGCGCGTCGATGCTCTGACCGGGGGTCAGGCGGCGTCCGCCCATCGCGGCCACGCCGTCGGGAAAGGCGCCCGAGCCCAGGCCGAGCTCGACCCGGCCGCCGCTCAGGATGTCCAGCGACGCCGCGGCGCGGGCCAGCACAGCCGGTGGGCGCAGCGGCAGGTTGAGGACGTTGCCGGTCAGCGTGATCCGGGAGGTCTTGGCGGCCGCGTAGGCCATCAGCGTCCAGGTGTCGAGGAACGCCGGCTGGTAGGGGTGATCCTGGAACGTGACCAGGTCGAGGCCGGCCCGGTCGGCGGTCACCGCCAGGTCGACGGCCTGGGCGGCGGTCGGGGTCACGAACGTACCGAAAAGCAGGTCGCGCCCGTAGTCGGTCATTTCTCCACCTCGGGGTCGATGTTGAAGTTGTCGCGGAGCAGGTTGGACGGGTCGTACCGCCGCTTCAGGGCGCGCAGCCGGCTCAGCGTCGCCGGCGGGAAGGCGTCGTGCAGACGCTCCGGGCGCAGGTCGGTCTCGAAGCTCAGATAGAGGCCGTCGAAGTGGTGGGCCAGGCGACCCCACACCCGGTTGAGCGCGTCCTGGTCACCGCCCAGCGCGGTCACCTGGAACTCGGGGGTGCGGTGGGCGAACGCGGTCGCGTCGGGGGCGGTGTCGGCGATCGCCCCGCCCATGTGGCGCAGCTGGAAGAAGTAGACCTGACCGGAGTCGAGCAGCTCGACGACGTCGCGGGCGAACTCGTCGGTCAGCACCGGCAGGAAGCCCGACCGTGCCACCGGCTCGCCCCGGCCGTGATGTCCGCCGGGTCCGACGTCGGCCGCCTGGGCCATCACGTCGGCGTACCGGGTGACAACCACCTGCTGCCGGGCCAGCAGGCCGGTCGCGGCGAACGGGGACAGCCGCTCGATGATGGTGTCCGGGTCCGCGGAGTCGACCAGGCCGTACATCTGGACCACGGACTGACCCTGCTGCGGCGGCCCGGTGAGGAAGAAGACCGTGGTGTCGCGGGGCGCGGTGCGGGCCACCTCGCCGTACTGCTTCAGCGTCTGCTCGAGGTCGGGGCTGACCAGCGCGAGCTGAGCCCAGCCGACCTCGCCGGTCTCGGCCGCCTCGAACTCGAAGGCGGTGGCCACGCCGAGGTTCGCGCCGGCCCCGCGTACGCCCCAGAAAAGCTCTTGATTCTCCTCGGCGCTCGCCCGGATCATGCTGCCGTCGGGGAGCACGAGCTCGACGGCCCGCAGGGCGTCGATGGTGAGGCCGTGCTCGCGCGAGAGGAAGCCGATGCCGCCCGCGGTGGCCAGGCCACCCACCCCCACCCCGCCGTAATCGCCCGAGCCGATCGCCCAGTCGTACTTGTCGAGCACGACGTTGACCTGCTTCCAGGTCGCGCCCGGGCCGACCCGGACCAGCCGCCGGTCCTCGTCGATCACCTCGACGTCGTTCATCGCGCCGAGGTCGATGACCAGGCCACCCCGGTTGGTCGAGCGGCCGCTGACGCCGTGACCGCCGCTGCGCAGACCGAGCGGCAGGTGCCGGTGCCGGCTCGCGAAGGCCAGCGCGTCGGCCACCTCGGCCGGTGTCCGGGGGCGGAGCACCAGGCCCGGCGAGCCGCCCCGCATGTAGGTCGACTTGCGGGCGCGATAGCCGGGGTCGCCGGGGGCGATCGCCACGTCGGCGAGGGACGCCGGGACGCCGTCGTAGTCGATGCCCTCGATGCCCTCGCGGCGGGACGCGAGGCGGGGGCCCGCGAGAAGGTCCAGGCTTTCGTACGCCTTCTCGCGCATCTCGGTCGACGCGGCCGCCACCGGGCCGGGCAACCCGATCCGCACACGCTCCGTGCGCGCGGCGAGCCACACCGCGGTCGTCCACGGGTCGAGCCCGCCCTCGGTGTCGGTCAGCTCCACCGTGCCGCCGGCCGCCTGGGCCGCCGCCACGAGCCCTGCGGGGTCGTTCTGCGCCGCCACGAGGTCGAGCGCGGTCCCCTGCGTCATGCGTTCCTCCACCGTTCGATCGTCGTATGAGATCGTCGTTGTAGTAGATAGTATTGCGAAAAGACGATCTGGCCAACAGATAGGATGGACGGGTGAGCGACGCGACAGCGGATCTCGGAGCGGCCCTGGGCACCGTGCTCCGGGCCTACACCGATCTGGTCGGCCCGAAACTCGACGGCTTCCCGCACGGGGCCCGCGGCTACCACACTCTCACCGAGGTGGTGGAGGGGCGGCCGCCGAGCCAGGCGGCCCTGGCGGCCAAGCTCGGCATCGACCGCACGATGATGACCTATCTCATCGACGACCTGGTCGAGGCCGGCCTGGTCGAGCGTCAGCCCAACCCGCACGACCGCCGGCAGCGGCAGATCGTCGCCACGGCCCGCGGGCTCGAGGCGATCGGCACCCTGTGCGGCCAGGTCGCCGAGGCCGAGGAGGCGGCGCTGGGCACGCTCGACCCGGCGGAGCGCGCGCTCTTCCGCCGGCTGCTGCACAAGGCCGCCGGCAACGGCCCGCTGCACACGGCCGAGGCCTGCGCGATCGTCACCGAGGCCCTCGAGGCCTGAACCCGGGCCGGCCACGCGAGGGCGAGGGCCGTCAGGCGGTCATCGCCTTCGTCAGCAGGCCGTGCAGGGCGACCTGCTCCTCGCGGCTGAGCCGGGCGATCGGCGTGCGGGTGGTCGCCGCCTCGACGAGCCGGCGCCGCGCGGCGCGGCCGGCATCGGTGAGGGCGAGCACTTTCGTCCGCCGATCGTGCGGAGCCGGCGCCCGGGTCACATAGGACAGGTGCTCGAGCCGGTCGGCCAGGAACGTCACGGTCGACGGGTCGCACCGCAGCGCGGCCGCCATCTCGCGCATGGTCGGGCCGGCAGCGTCCGGGTCGAGCTGCCACAACGCGTCGGCCAGGGCGTGGGTGATTCCCAGCTCCCCCATGACGTCACGGACCTGCTCGTCGGTGGCTCGGTCCATGGCGTGCACCAGCCGCAGCAGCTGGTAGGTCAGCGACTCCCCATCCATGCTTGGATTCTCCCATACTTGACGACTCCAAGCTTTTTCTCCACGATGGCGATACTTGGATAGTCCAAGCATCTGCCGGATGGAGACCTCCTTGACCGTGCGCGACAGACTGCGCCGCCGGGTGCTGACCACGGCGCTCCGATTGATCGACAATCGGGCGGCCATGCGGCGAGCCGCAACGATCGAACGCCACCGGACGACGGCCGACCAGGGTCCGGGGCCCTACTACGTGCCCGGATCGCCGCACCGGCGCGATGTCCGTGAGGACCGGGCCGGCGTGCCCCTCGTCCTGGGTATCCGGGTTGCCGAGGTGGGGCCGCTGACCCCTGTGCCCGGCGCCGAGGTGGAGATCTGGCACTGTGACGCCGACGGCATCTACTCCGGCTATCAGCGCTACGGTGCCGACAAGTTCCCCGCCCTGGTCTCGCTGACCCTGCGGCGGTTCCGGCCGAGCGACGACGCGACCTTCCTGCGTGGCCGGCAGGTGACCGGAGACGACGGGTGCGCCGAGTTCCTGACCGTCGTGCCCGGCTGGTACACGCCGCGAACCCTGCACATCCACGTCCGCTTGAGCGTCAGGGGCCAGGTCAGGCTGACCACCGAGCTGTACTTCCCGGACGACTTCGCCGCGTTGATCCAGTCGCAGCCGCCGTACAGCCGGCGTGGGCGCAGCCCGTTCGTCAACACCAACGACATCGAGATCCGCCTGGCCCAGGGCTCCCCGGGCAGCTGGCTGACCGTCCGCTCTCTCGTCGACGGTCACCGCGCCGACATCACCCTGCAGGTGCGGGCATGAGGGGGCCGACCGCGGTCGTCACCGGAGCCGCGGGCGGACTCGGCCGCGCCACGGCCCGCCAACTGCTGGACGCGGGCTTCGACGTCGTGGCCGTCACCCGTGACGCGGACAGCGCTGAGCGGACCCGCCGCGACCTGGTGACCCGTTCCGGATCCGGCCTGGTCCGGGCTCTGCCGGCCGACCTCCTGGTCCGGGACGACATCGACCGCCTGTCCCGCCGCCTGGAGGAGACCGGCACCCGCGTCGACGTCCTCGTGCACAACGCCGGCGCGGCCTTCCCGCACTACGCCGAAACCCCCGACGGCGCTGAACGCACCCATGCGCTCAATCACCTGGCGTCTTTTCAGCTCACTCATCGGTTGCTCGCCGCCGGGCTGCTCGCCCCGCGGGCACGGGTCATCGTCATCGCCAGCGATCTCGTCTCCCGGGGCCGGCTCGACCCGGGCCATCCCGATGTCACGGGGGTGAGCTGGCGTGGACGCTTCTCGCAACTCGCCGTCTACGGCACCGCGAAGCTCGCCGGTGTGCTCGCCACCGCCGAACTCGCCCGCAGGTTGCCGGCCGGCATGAGCGCGTACAGCGCGAACCCCGGAGTGATCCGGACCGGCTTCAACACCAAGGCGGGCGGCCTCCTGCGACTGGTGTCGGCCGTCAGCGGGCTGCTCGCCGTACCGCCCGAGAAGGCCGCCGCGACACCGGTCGGGCTGGCCACCGCCACCGTCCCACCCGCGCCGAACGGTGGCTTCTTCGTCAAAGGCGCCGCCGCGCCCCGGCCGGACGCGGTGCCACCCTCGATCGTCTACGAGGAAACGGCGCGGGCACTCGGCCTCACTCCGCTGTGACATCCATGCGGCGCAGCAACAGCCAGGCGTCGGCCGGGAAGAGGCGGCCGGCGACGGCCCAGGCCGAGCGGGAGTAGAACGGCCGGGCCACGGCCGCGCCGACGATCTCCGGGGCGGTCATCCGGTGGTCGGCGCCCTTCCAGCGGATCGTGCAGCCGCCGGCCGCGAGGACGTTGCGCACCCAGTTGGTGCGGGCACCCCACGGCAGGTTGACGATGAAGCCGCTGGGGGTCGTGGTGACGGCGATCGGCACGGCCAGCTCGCGGCCGGTGACCCGGCCCCGGTGGTGGACCACCGCCCACAGCGGGAAGAAGCGCCGGCCGGCCAGCACCCGGACGACGGGCGCGGTGGCCCGGGCGAAACGCCAGGAGGTGTCCTTCGGGGCGGCGGCTGCGGGGGTCGTCATGCCGTTCAGTGTGGGCTCGCGGCCGGCGCTGCCGCGTCCCGGCGATCCGTCAGCCGGCGTGGCGGTTCTCCGTCATCCGGACGACCCGCGCAGGACGTGGGCCACCGCGGCCGTACGCCCGCGGACGCCGAGCTTGCGATAGACGGCGGCCAGATGCCGCTCGACGGTGTGCACGGCGATGCCCAGCCGGGCCGCCAGCTCGGCGTTGGAGTGCCCGGCGACCAGCAGGTCGAGCACCTCACGCTCGCGCGGGGTCAGGCCACCGGCCGGCCGGCGGGCCACCCGGCCGTCGGCCACGAAGCCGCTGACCAGCGCGATGTCGCTCGCGCCACCCTCGATGAACAGCGTGGGAGTCGTGCCGGGCAGCTCGACCAGCCGCGCGCCGGGCAGCCGGGCGGCCAGCCGCCGGGCCACCTCGACCGGGATCTGCTCCGCGCCCTGACGATGCAGGACCAGCGCGGGCGCGCGCACCCGGTCGAGCTCCGCGGTCACGTCGATCGTGCCCGCGGCCTCGAACCACGCCTGGGCCACCGGCGCCGTCGTCGCCCCGCGGAAGGCGTCGGCGACCCACCGGCCGGACGGGGCCGCGTCCCAGCCGAGCCAGGCGGTGGCGGCCGCGTCGGCGAACAGCCCCCAGTCCTGGCCGACCAGCGAGAGCAGGGCCTGGGTCTGCGCCGGGCTCATCGCGTCCCGCAGCCGCGGGGCGCCGCCGAACAGGACGAGCCGCTCGACCCGGCCGGGCTCGCGAGCCGCGAACGCGATCGCCGTCGGGACCGAGTGGTAGTAGCCGAGCAGCGACGCCCGGCGGATGCCGGCGTGGTCGAGCACCGCCCGCAGGTCTCTCAGGTGCGCCTCGACGCCCAGGTCGCCGAGGTCGACCCGCCGGTCCGAGCTGCCCGTGCCCCGGCCGTCGTAGAGCACGACGGTCAGATCGCGGGCCAGACCCTCGTACGCGGCCCGCAGAGCCGGGATGCGCCACTGCGCCACGATGTTGCTCAGCGAGGGCAGCCAGACGAGCACCGGGCCCCGCCCGAAGACCTGATAGCCGAGCGTCACGCCGTCGTCGGCCCGGGCGAAACGCACGTCGGGAAGCTGCTCCACCCGGCCAGTATGCCGGAGCATCACATCCTTATAGATGTATTTAGATGTTTGGCCCATGTTGTGCAGGTCGGGGGTGCGATCGGATGGCTGTGGCAACCACTAATCCACTCCAGGAGGTACCGTGCGCACCCCACCCCGTGCGTTGGCGGGAACCGCTGCCGGTTTTCTCGCCGCCGCGATCGTGCTGACTGCCTCATCGGGCGGCAACGCGGCCCCGGCGGCTCCGGCGAAAGCTCCGTCCGAGAAGGTGCAGGGCGACGAGCACCACGATGATGTGATCGACAATCGGGCGGGGCGCGTCGCCCCGACCAGCGGCCAGCGTGCGGCCGCGGTGGGCACCTCGGCCCGCTGGAACGCTCTGGGCACGCCTTCCACGTTGACCGCGACCGGTGCCGCCCTCGAGACCGGGCTGCCGAGCGACCCGGTCGCGGCCGCCCGGGCGTACGTCGACAAGAACCTGGACGTGCTGGGGCTCACCGCCCGGGGCGCGCAGGCCCTGGAGCTCCTGACCACCTCGCCGATCGGGGAGGGCGCGGCGGTCGTGTTCCGGCAGAAGTTCGGTGACCTGGTCGCCGGGCGCGACGGCCTGCTCTCCGTCGGCGTCCGGGACGGCAAGGTGTGGTTCGTGAGCTCGTCGCTGGCACGCGACGCCGTGGCACCCGAGCCGGCCACGCTGAGCGCCGCCGACGCCGCGGGCATCGCCGCGCGTGAGGCCGGCGTGACCGGCCCGACCGTCCTGGCCAACAAGCTGGTCGCCGTGCCGACGCCGAGCGAGGGTGCTCGGGCGGCCTGGCAGGTCACCTTCGGCGCCGACCTGACCGGGGCCGACCCGGTCGCCTACACCTCGTACGTCGACGCCCGCGACGGCGGCATCCTGGTCCGCGAGAGCATCGTCGACCACGACAGCGACAACCCGTCGTGGGATGTCTTTCCCAACTCGCCGCCCACCGACTACTCCTCGCGGGACACCCGCAAGACGTGGTGCTGGGCGCCGCAGCGCGGCTGTGACGAGCTCGTCGCCTCCAGCGCGTCCCCGCTGGCCTGGGACGTCGACCCGGCCACGAACGAGCCGACCTTCACGACCCGCGGCAACAACGCCATCGCGGTCGAGAACTGGAACTCGAACGACCCGTTCACGGTCGGCACCGAGACGGCCACGCCGAAGCCGGACCGCGACTACAACTACCCGTGGACCAACCAGTGGCAGCGGGAGCGTTGCTCGCCCGACGTCTTCACCACGCCGCAGGAGAACGACATCGACGCGGCCCGGGCCAACCTGTTCGGCATGCACAACCGCATGCACGACTGGTCGTACCACCTGGGCTTCACCGAGGCCACCTGGAACATGCAGGACGACAACCTGCGGCCCGGCGGTCTGGGCGACGACTACGAGCAGGGCAACGCGCAGGCCGGCGGCATCAGCGGTGGCCCGCCGAACTTCGAGGCCCGCAACAACGCCAACCAGATCACCCCGCCCGACGGCGAGGCGCCGATCACGAACATGTACCTGTGGCAGCCGATCGCGGCCGCCTTCTACGGCGCGTGCGTCGACGGCGACTACGACATGTCGGTGATCGGGCACGAGTACACCCACGCCATCACCGGCCGCATGATCGCCGGGCCGGACGCGGGCGTCAGCACGCCGCAGGGCATGAGCGAGAGCTGGTCCGACCAGCTGGCCGTGGAATACCTGGCCGAGCACGGCTACGCGCCGAAGGGCGAGCGCGGGTTCACCGTCGGCCAGTACGTCACGACCGACCCGGTGGCCGGCATCCGCAACTACAACATGAGTGACAGCCCGCTCAACTACTCGAGCATCGACTACGACCTAGTCGGGCTGCAGGTGCACGCCTCCGGTGAGGTGTGGAGCGCGACGAACTACGACATCCGGCAGGCGTTCATCCGCAAGTACGGCGCGGGCACGCCGGCGCTGAACAAGTCGTGTGCCAACGGCAGGACGCCGGTGACCAAGTGCCCGGGCAACCGGCGCTGGGTCCAGCTCGTGTTCGACTCGTTCCTGCTGATGGCCAACAGCGCCAACAGCATGGTCGACGCGCGCGACGCCATGCTCGGGGCCGACCTGGTGCGCTTCAACGGGGCCAACCAGGGCCTGATGTGGAACGCGTTCGCCAAGCGCGGTCTCGGTGAGGGTGCGGTCAGCAACGGCGCCGCCGACGCCAACCCGACCCCCAGCTTCTCCTCGCCGAACGCGACCGAGGGGACCTACAAGTTCCGCCCGGTCGACGAGTTGGGCAAGCCGGTCGCCGGGGCCCAGCTGTTCGTCGGCGACTACCAGGCCCGTGCGGTGCCGGTGGCCGACACCGACCCGGCCACGCCCCTGACCGACGAGGTCAAGCTGGTGCCGGGCGCGTACAAATTCATCGCCCAGGCGCCCGGTCACGGTCACGCCCGGGTCGGCACCAGGCCGGTGCTGCCCGGCCTGACCCTGCCGCTGATCGTCAAGCTGCCGACCAACCTGGCCTCCACGGCGGCCGGTGCGGTGGCCACCGGCGACGGCATCAACCTGGCCCGGATCACCGACGACGACGAGGCCACCAACTGGGCCTCGCTGGGCAGCCCGGTGGCCGGTAAGCAGGTCACCGTCGACCTGGCCGGTGGGGCCCAGACCGTACGCCGGGTGCAGGTCAGCGCCCAGCTGCGGCCGGCCGTGGTCGGCGACCCGGACGCCGGCACCCAGAACAGGTACACGGCGCTGCGGCAGTTCAAGGTGCTCGCCTGCACCGCGACGGCCACGGTGACCTGCGCGAACGCGACCGAGTTCACCACCGTCCACACGAGCAAGCCGGACGCCTTCCCGTCGACCGCCCCGCGGCCGCGCGTGAAGGATCTGGTCGTGAAGTCGTTCGACATCCGCGACACGACGGCCACGCACCTGCGCCTCGAGGTCGTGACCAACCAGTGCACCGGTGGTCCCGACTTCGCCGGTGAGCAGGACGCCGACCCGCGGGCGAGCACGGACTGCGCCACGGCCAGTCCGCAGGCGCTCAACGTCCGGGTGGCGGAGTTCCAGGCGTACGCGAAGTAGTTGATCCCTGGCGGCGGCCCGCACTCACTTGCGGGTCGCCGCCAGAGCCCAGGCCATTTTTCTCCTTCTCCACTCCCCGGGATATCAACCCCCGCCCGCCGGGTCGGTGGCATGCTGCGTTTACGGTGTTCAACGACGCCCGCGGAGCTCGACACCGGAGACTGGGACCTTGACGACCGAGGACGGCGATCAGCAGATCGCGCGCTGGGCCGGTTCAGGCCATCCCCTGCCGGCGACGATGGGTGAGATCGACCCGTTCCGGGGGATGAATGACGAGCTGACCCATTTCATGCTGGTCTACAAGTTCGGGCTGGCCGAGATCGGCACCAAGATCAACATCTTGGCCGAGGAGCTGGCTCATCGGGGCCGGGGCAACCCGATCGAGCATGTGCTCCCCCGGCTCAAGACCCCGGCCAGCATCAGCGCCAAGGCCCGGCGGATCGGCTGCCCGCTCACCATCGACGACCTGCGGGCCCGCATCCGCGACATCGCCGGCATCCGGATCGTGTGCAGCTTCGTCTCCGACGTCTACACGGTGGCCGAGATGCTCACCCGCCAGCCCGACATCACCCTGCTGCAGACCAAGGACTACGTCGCCCAACCCAAGGTCAACGGGTACCGCAGCCTGCATCTGATCGTCGAGATCCCGGTCTTTCTCTCCGAGCGCGTGGTGCAGGTGCCGGTGGAGGTCCAACTGCGGACCGCCGCCATGGACTTCTGGGCCAGCCTCGAACACAAGATCCACTACAAGTACGACCCCCAGGTGCCCGGCGCCCTCCGAGAGGAGCTGGCGGCGGCCGCCGAGGACGCCGCCCGCCTCGACCGCCGCATGGAGCTCCTGCACCGCGAAGTCCACGGCCCCCGCCGCTGAGCCCCGGCTACGGCCGGCCGCGGTAGGTCGCGGGCAGGGCGGCAACTCGCTCCGCCCAGCGGTCGACGTAAGACTTCACGCCGCCGGCAGTGCGGGGAAGACGGAGCCAGTCCCGCGCGGCGTCGCCGATCTCCCGTCGGGCGATCATCTCGGCGTCCTCGCCGTAGTCGACCGGGTAGTGGTCCGCGATGTCCGACAGATCCGCCATGATGGGATACAGCGCTTCGGCCGGCCCCGCGCTGTCGGCCATGAGCGCCAACTCGGTCAGAGCGGCCTTCAACTCTTCGATCACCCCCACCGGGTCCTCGGCCCTGTCCAGGACCCGATACATGAAGGAGTCGACCCGCTGGATCAGCGCGGGGGTGGCAGGCTGTTCGGCTTCGGGCATCCACCCATGATCGCTTGACGTGCCGCCCTCCGGTCTCGTGACGCGGCACCATGACTGCGGATGCGGCGTTTTCATGCGTCGCTCCAGCCGGCCACACCGCCAGGTTGCGCCGTCCTACGGTTTGCGGGCCACCACGGCGTAGATGCCGAGGTCGTCGCTGACCGGGCGGTCGGCCGGGTCGTCCTCGGCCCGCCAGTCGCTGACCAGCACCAGGCCCGGCTCGGCGATCTCGAGGCCGTCGAGCCAGCCGAGGATCTGGGCCCGGTCGCGGGCACGCACGTCGGTCCCGCCCGCGGCGAACATCTTGCGGTACGCCGCGAGGCCCTCGGGCGAGCTGTAGTCCATCGTGCCGTGGGTGATCGCCACGTAGCTGCCGGACGGCAACGCGCCGACGAGGGTGCGGACGGCGTCGGCGGCCTGCGCGTCGTCGTGCACGAAGTGCAGCGTCGCGATCATCAGCAGCCCGACCGGCTCACCGAGGTCGAGAGTGTCGCGCAACGCCGGGTGGCTCAGGATGGCGGCGGGCTCGCGCAGGTCGGCCTCGAGATAGGCCGTACGCCCTCGCGGGTCGCCGGTGAGCAGCGCGCGAGCGTGCACCATGACGATCGGGTCGTTGTCGACGTAGACGACCCGCGACTCGGGCGCGACGCGCTGGGCGACCTCATGGGTGTTGTCCGGCGCGGGCAGCCCGGTGCCGACGTCGAGGAACTGCCGCACGCCCTCGCCGGCCAGGAAATCCACGACGCGGCCGAGGAACCGGCGGTTGGCCCAGGCCAGCTCGACCACGATCGGGAACGCCTCGGCGATGGCATCCCCCGAGGCCCGGTCGGCCGCGAAGTGATCCTTGCCGCCCAGCCAGTAGTTGTAGCGCCGAGCCGGATGCGGCACCGACGTATCGATGGTGTCCCCTGCCTTACCCACGGCACGATGATAGAGGACAAGGCTCGATCTACTTCGGACTTTTTGCAGCCAGGATGTCATCAGTCCGGGCCGGAGTCAGCGACAACGCCGGCTTTCCGTCGTCCGTCAGCCCGAACCGCCTGATCAAAGCAGCCTCACGCCGACCGGCGACCTCGTCAGTCAGGACGCCGGTCTGATCCCATTCGTCACCCTCCCTGTTCATCTGGGGCAAAACCGTGCACGACCACTCGACCAGCGCTTCGGTGTCGGCCGGCTCGCCCTCGACGAGGCGCTCCGCGATGTTCGCGGACGCGGCGGCGGCGGGCCAGGCGACGGACTCACTGGACGGAAACAAGACGGACGACGACCGCGTGGTCCGGTTCCGCAGCGCGAACGACTCCCGCAGCGAGGCCAGCGTCTCCAAGGCTTCGATGTCGCCGCGGTTCACCGCTTCCACGGCCAGCAGCTCGGCGGCCTCGACGCCGTCGATCCACTGAGTGAGGGACACCAGCGCGCGGAGCGCCTGCTTGTCACCGGCGTCCGCGGCCACCCGGTACATCCGGGCCGCCTCGTCGGGTTCGGCGCGTAGCTCGAGCACCAGGCCGAGCAGCCAGGCCGCGTCAGGATCGCCGCGGCCGGCCTGTTCACGGGCCAGGTCGGCCATCTCCCGGGGCGGTACGCTCTCGGCCGACATGGTCCGGCCGGCCCGCGCGGCAGCCTCGCGGGTCAGACGGTCCAGCCGACTGCCAAGGATGCCCCCTCCGAGACGTCGAGGCGACGTCACCAGATCCCGGAGGCCGGCGTGCATCTCGGCCAGAGCGTCCGGCTGAGCTGCCGGTTCGCCGGGCGGCGCGGTACGGCTCCGCCGGCCTCTGATCAAGCCGATCGCCTGGGACAAGCCGCCTCGACCGTCGGACGGCTTGGGCGGCGACCAGTGCTCGTCCCGGAAGATGTGCCGAGCGAGATGGTCCTCGTCTCCCGCCGCCCGCTCGAAGATCCTCCAGCAGCGCTCCACGTCGACGTAGGGATGCCGGTGGCTGAGCAGGTGGCGCTTCTCCGGTGCTACGAGTGGCAGCACCCCGGCCCTGTTCTCGAGCTGAGCGGCCGAGTCGTGGTCTCCGGCCTCGTGACGCAGATCGGCGAGGTGACGATAGGCCGGGAGATGTCCGCACTCCACGGCACGCCGGTAGAGCTCCTCGGCACCGTCCCGATCGCCCGCTTGCCGACGCATCCGGGCGAGCCGGAGCATGGACGGCGGGTATGCCTTCGCCGCATGCCCGGCATAGGTCGCGGCGCTGTCCCGGTCGCCCCGCCGGGCTGCTATGTCGGCCAGCAGGTCCCACGCCGCGAGATCCTCCGATCGGGCCGCCTCCCAAGCGAGCGACTCGGCGGCCACCAGGTCGCCGTCGGCGGCTCGCCGCACGGCAATGGACAGAAGCACGGCGGCGTCACCACGGTTGGCGGCAGCGCGGGCGAACTCCTCCGCCGCGTGGTCCTCGCCCGCTTCGAGATGGATCCGCGCGAGAGGAGTGAGCGCTCGGACCTCGCCGCGACCGGCCGCCCGCCGGTACAGCTGCGCCGCCCGGCCGAACCGGCCCCGCCCGGCCGCGGCGTCGCCCAGCGCGGCCAGGACGCTCGCGACGTCGATCACGGTCGTCGCGGCCTCCCAGAACGCCGGCGGTGGATAGGCCGCGGCCCTCGCCGCCGTTCCCGCCTGCTCGATCGCGTCGGCCAGCCGGACCGTCGCGTCGTCGCCGGGCCGCACCCGGGTCAACGGGCCCGGAATGCCGCGTTGTGGCTGGTCCAGATCATCCAGCACGGCGTGGAACCAATCCGCGCCGTGCTTGCGGACCAGCGAGGTCAGATCGGTCGCGGAGAGATAGCCGGCCGCCGCCCGCTCCAGGAACGCGCCCGGCAGATAGACCGGATGACCCATCCGGCGTGCATCGATTGCCGCCTCCAGCACGGCTCGTTGACCGGCCGGCGCCGTCCGATAGCGGCGCAACAGCTCGGGGACACCGGCCAGGAACTGGGCGATCCGGCCGCCCGCGGCCTCCCGGACCGCGACGGCCAGGCGCTCGTCCCGCTCCCCGGCCGCTCGTATGGCCTCGAGATCAGCCCCGGCGAAAGCTTCCGGGACGACCACCTCGCTCCCCCGCAGGAGGGCTCGCGCCTGGTCGTGCGGGTCCGGCCGCCCGTCCTGCGGCGCCGCCGTCAACCGCTGCCAGAACTGCGGCCACAGCGTGGCCAGCACCAGCACCGGGCCACGCCGCTCGTCGCTCAGCAACGTCCGCAGCCGGGCTGCCACTTGCTCCCCGAGTGCCGGGTCAGGGGTGGACAGATAGTGGTGAGCGTCGTTGATCCACACCACCGTGCACGGCCGCACGTCCGCGAGCGACTCGAGCAGAGCGTCGGGCCGGGACGGATCGATCGGGTGCCACAGGTGCCACTTCTTCGGCAGACCCTGGATGGACTCGTGGAAGGCCCGCGTCTTTCCGGTCGACGAATCGCCCACCAGCGTGACCAGCTTGCTCCGGCCCGCCGCCACCTGATCGACCACCTCGGTCAGCCGACGGTCGTGCTCGCGCCGCACATAAACCGGCTGCGACGCCACCGGGACGCCCGGAACCTCGACCGCCTCATGCACTTCCAGGTCCGCGGCGCTGAAAGCGTGCACCCGCTTGCCGGGCCGCCGGCGACGCGGCCCAGCGTGCCACTCGTCCAGCACGACCACGGCGACACCGAGGAGGACGAGTCCGGTCAGGACGGACCAGACGGCGGTCTCGTGTCCGGTCATCTGGGGCACCAGACCGCCCACCACCTCGGTGGCCAACCCGATCCCGGCCGGAACGAGGACCGCCCCGAGGACACGGTTCAGCAGGGACGGCCGGGGCGTCCTCCGGCGGGCCTCCGTGTCCATGTCCTGATGGTGTCAGCCCCGGCGACCGTCCGCCTTCCCCGGTGTGCGATCGCCGCCATCAGCCGGCCGAAACGAAGGTCACACCCGGGGAAGCGGGCCGATGAGTCGGTTGACCGATGCTTGCCGTTCGCCCGCGCCGCACGCTCGGAGTCGACGGACAGCGAGCTGGGGGATGAGCATGGCTACGGAGACGGCGCGGCAGGCGGAGCTGGGGCTTCATGGGCACGAGCTGCGTGGTGCGGCCGGGCGGGCGGTGATCGCCGAGCTCGTCGGGACTTTTGTGCTGGTGCTGGCGATCGTCGCGGTGGCGGTGGCGGCGACGCTGAACGTCGCGGTGGCCGGTGGGGCGTACAGCTCGGAGACCGTGGCCCTGGCCGGCGGCGGGGCGCTGGCGGTGGTGGTCGCGGCGCTGGGGCCGGTGAGCGGGGCGCACCTCAACCCGGCGGTGACGGTGTCGCTCGCGCTGACCGGGCGGTTCCCGTGGGGGCGGGTTCCCGTCTATGTCCTCGCGCAGCTGGTGGGGGCGCTGCTCGCGGCGGTGGCGGCCTGGGGAGCGTACGGGGACCAGGCGCGAGCCGTGGCGAAGCTGGGCGCCACCGCGCCCGCGGCCGGGGTGAGCGGCCCGCGGGTGCTGCTCGTCGAGGCGCTGGTGACCTTCGTGCTGGTGCTGGTGGTGGTGCTCGTGGCGAACGACCCGCGCGTCTCGCGGGGCAGCGCGGCGCTGGCGATCGGGCTCGCGCTGGGCCTCGCGATCCTGATCAGCGGGCCGGTCACCGGCGCCGGCGTCAACCCGGCGCGGGCGCTCGGACCGATGATCGCGGCCGGTCAGTGGAGGGACTGGTGGGCGTACGTCATCGGACCTCTGCTCGGCGGGGCGGTGGCCGCTTTCCTGTACGAACGTGTGCTCACCGATCAGGGCAGGATGGCGTCGACGTAGCCGCCGTCGACGCGCAGCGCCCCGCCGGTGGTGGCTGAGGCCAGCGGCGACGACAGGTAGACGACCATGTTGGCGATCTCCTCGGGCTCGATGAGCCGCTGGAGCAGCGACTGCGGCCGGTGCCGGCGCATGAACTCGCGTTGCGCCTGGTCCCAGGGCAGGTCCCGGCCGACCAGGGAGTAGACGAAGTCCTCGACGCCGCCGGTGTGGGTCGGCCCGGCCATGACGCTGTTGACGGTCACGCCGGAGCCGGCCGCCTCCTTGGCGAAGCCGCGGGAGACGGCCAGCAGCGCCGTCTTCGACATCCCGTAGTGGATCATCTCGACCGGGGTGACCACGGCCGAGTCGCTGGCGATGTAGAGCACCCGGCCCCAGCCGCGCTCCCGCATGCCCGGCAGCACGTCGCGGGTGAGCCGCACCCCGGCCAGCACGTTGACCTCGAAGTACCGCCGCCAGTCGTCGTCGGTGATCTCCAGGGCCGGCTGCGCGCCGAAGATGCCCAGGTTGTTGACGAGGATGTCGACCTGTCCGATCGCGTCGAGGGCGGCCGCGGCGCCGTCGGCCGTGCTGACGTCGGCCGGCACCGCGACGAAATCCCCCTCCCCCAGCTCGGCCAGGGCCCGGTCGACCGACTCGCGCGACCGCCCGTTGACCCCCACCCGGGCTCCGGCCGAGGCCAGCCCGGCCGCGATGGCCCGGCCGATACCCTGGGTCGATCCGGTGACGAGAGCGGTCTTCCCCGCAAGATCAAGGCGCATGGGTGTGAGTTTTCCCCACCCCCGGCGTGATCACACTCCCCGGCTCCGGTGTGTACGTTCGTACGCAATGAACACCGCACGCCGCCGCCTCGCCCTGTTCGCTCTCTTCTTCCTGCCCGGCCTGGGGATCTCGTCCTGGGTGACCCGCACGCCGGACATCCGTGACCTGCTCGGCGCCTCGACCGCCCAGATGGGTCTGGTGCTGCTCGGCCTCTCGGCCGGCTCGATGCTCGGCATCCTCGGCTCCGGCCGCGTGGTGTCCCGCTTCGGCACCCGGCCGGTGGTCGCGGCGGGCATCCTCACGACGGTCGTCAGCATCCCGGTGATCGGCGCCGGCGCCGGCCTGTCCCTGATCGCGTTGGTCACGGCCGGCCTGTTCCTCTTCGGCTTCGGCATGGGCAGTGGCGAGGTCGCCATGAACATCGAGGGCGCCGACGTCGAGCGGCTCACCGGACGGGCCGTACTGCCGACCATGCACGGCTTCTTCAGCCTGGGCACGGTCGTCGGCGCGGCGATCGGCATGGTCCTGACCGCGGTGGCGTTCCCGGTGACCTGGCACCTGTTCCTGATCGGCCTGATCAGCGTGCCGATCGCTCTCGCCGCGGTGCGCCACATCCCGTACGGCGTGGGTCTGTCACCCTCGGGCGCGGAGAAGACCGCCGAGCGCGAGCCGGTCTGGCGCGACAAGCGCCTGTGGCTCATCGGCGTGATCGTGCTGGCCATGGCGCTGGCCGAGGGCGCGGCCAACGACTGGCTGCCGCTGATCATGGTCGACGGCCACGGGCTCGACGCCGCCTGGGGCTCGGCCGTCTACACCGCCTTCGCCGCCGCCATGGCGATCGGGCGGTTCGGTGGCGGCTGGTTCCTGCGGCGCTACAGCCGGGCCACGGTGCTGGGGGCCAGCGCGGTCCTCGGCGGCATCGGCCTGGTGCTCGTGATCGCGGTCGACAACCAGTTCGTGGCGGGCGCGGCCGTGCTGCTGTGGGGCGTCGGCGCGGCGCTCGGCTTCCCGGTCGCCCTCTCGGCGGCGGGCGACTCCGGCCCCGACCCGACCGCGCGGGTCTCGCTGGTGGCGACCGCGGGCTACGTCGCCTTCCTGGTCGGCCCGCCCGCACTGGGCTTCCTCGGCGAGCACTACGGCCTGCGCAACGCGATGATCGTCGTGCTGGTCCTCCTGCTGCTGGCCGCGGCCGTGGCTCCCGCCCTCAACCGCCGCCCCGCCGCGGAAACAAAGCCGGAGCCGGAGCCGAGCGTGAGCTGAGGCCTCCGGGCCATTGCTGCAAGCGGCTACACCGGCGTACTTCTCGCGCCGCGGTTGGCGGTCTCCCCGGCTTCCGCAACCCCCCCTCGGCAGTCTTTACATGGCCCCGCATGCTTTGCCCCTCCTCACGGACGGGCGCCTCGCTCCAGTCCGGCCTGCCAGGGCGAACCACCCGACGGCAGACTCGGCCCGGCGGCGGCTGCCGGGCGGACCATTCGACCGCAAACCCGGCCCGGCGGTCTGCTCAGACCAGGTACTCCCCGCCGCAGGCCTCGGCGAGGGACGGGCCGAAGAGCGCGGCCGGGAAATGAGCGCCCGGCTTGCCCTCGCCGGCCAGCAGCCGGCACGCCACCTCGGCCGGCACGGCTCCCGTGAACGCCTGGGCCTCCCCCACCCGGAGCCAGCCCTCCCGAACCTCACCGTCGGACCACCGCGCCCGGGCATGCCCCCACGAGTGCTCGCGGGGCTGCGGCCGGGTCTTGAACGCGACCCGGGCCAGCCGCCGGATCGCGAAGGCCCGCACCGGCGGGACTGCCAGCAGCGCCGCCGCGATCGGCAGCACCACCTGAACCAGGGACGACGACGGCACCTCGCTCGACGCGGACAGCACGGACGGCGCCCCGCTCGCCCGCTGGGCCGCGAGCAGTTCGCCGAGCGGCATGCCCGACGTGGTGACGCGCGAGCCGTCGGGCAACGTGAGCTGTTGCGCGTCCCCGGCGAGCCGGGCCGGCACGAGCCCGCCGTCCCGAAACCGCCGGCCCCCGAACCGCCGACCGCCGGCGACACCGGGCAGCCCGCCGAGCATCGTGCCGGCGAGCGCCTCCCCGACCGCGCCGGCCTCCACCGCCAACGAGGGCACCATGTCGACCCGCACCTCGGCCGGAGCGGGCCGACCGGAGCACAGCTTGACGACGACACTCTCGGTGGCCGTCACACCGAATCCAGCCCCGGTCACCAGCGTCCGCCCGGCCGCGGCCGCCGCGTCACCGCGACCGAGCACGGCCGACACCGCCGCCAGGTCGTTGGCCAGGTCCACATAGTGACTGCCGGGCAGGCAGGCCCGGATGAGTGGCGCCGCGGTGTCCGCGAACGGCCCGACCGTGTTGATGACAACAGCCGGTTGCCGCCGCCGGATCTCCTCGGCGATCGCCTCGACCGACCCGGCGACCACCGTACGGCCGTGACCACCACCCGCCGCCGCGAGCCGACCGGCGTTCCGGCCGACCAGCACCGGTGACACCCCCCGCCGGCCCAACTCGGCCGCGACCGCGCGCCCACTGCGTCCGCTACCGCCCAGAACCCAGATCTCGTCTGTCATGACGCCCCCTTCCGATGACACGTCGTGTCGTCACCATAGACGTGATGGCACGCCATGTCATCACGTAGGATGCCCGAGTGAGCAGATGGCAGCCGGACGCGCGCGAGCGCCTCGAGCAGGCCGCCATCGCATTGTTCGTGGAGCAGGGCTTCGCGGCCACGACGGTTCCGCAGATCACCGCGCGGGCCGGGCTCACCACGCGCACGTTCTTCCGCCACTACGCCGACAAGCGAGAGGTCCTCTTCGCCGGCGACGAGATCCCCGCCATGGCCGCCCGCATGATGGCCGACGCTCCCCCCGACGCCGACCCGATGACGCTGATCCTCGACGGCCTCGAGACGGTCACCCGGACCCGCTTCGACCCCCGCCGCCACGACCTGCGCCAACGCCGCCGGATAGTGCGCTCCGATCCCGCCCTGCAGGAACGCGACCTCCGCAAGCGAGCCGCTCTGAGCGAGGCCATCCGCAGCGGCTTCGAGTCCCGCGGCCTCGGCCCCACCCAGGCCGCCCTCCTGGCTGAGACGGCGCTGACCTTGCTCTACGTCTCCCTCGACGAGTGGCTGGACGCCGACGACGACGCCCCGCTCCATACCTACATCGAGAAGACGTTGTCGGTCCTGCGCGACACCATCGCCTGACCCGGTGACCGGGCAATCGGCGACAGGTCCGCGCCGAATGCCTCGATACCGACGTCGTTGAGGTGAGCGGTGACGTATCCAGGGCCGCAGCCGAGATAGGCCACCGGCCCGCCGCCGGCGGCGTGGGCCAGGTCTGCGAACAGCGCCAGCACAGCACGCAGATATGGCTCCTCGGACAACGAATCGCGGACGAAGCCGGCGTAACTGCCGGCAATGGTGTCGTATGACGTCGGGGTGTCGACAAGCCAGCCGTCTGACCTTTGGCCTGGCCCTGCCGGTGCCGGAGTCGCCGATCAGGCAGATTAGCTGGCCGGCGCGAATCCAGTCGCTCGTGTTCTTCGCACTCGGCCATGAACAGTTCGGCGAGCATGCCGCGATAGCTGAGCTGGTCACCTTCGGCGCGGGCAAGGCCGCCGTTGACATTGGCGTCGTATAACGCGGCTCGCGCCTTTTGTTGCTCGGTGAACATCGATCATATCGACGCTTGTTCTTCTCCGTGGCCTTTGCGAGCGTCGGGGTCCAGTCCAAGAAACCACGGGGGGTTTCATGAACAGGTCAGTACGACGGCGGCTGGGTGCCGCCATAGGGACACTCGTCATCCTGGTCAGCACAGTGGTGCTCGGCACGACACAACCGGCCCAGGCCGCGGCCTACGACTACAAGCCGGGGCATCCGATGATGCGCAGCCCCAACGTCGGCCAATGCACCGGCTCCTGGGTGGTGGTCGGGGCCTCGGGCTCGTTCTTCCTCACCGCCGGGCACTGTGACTTCCCCGGGATACCGGGCCAGGAATGGACGTCCGGCCTCGTCTACGGCACCTCGACCTCATTCGGGCACTTCGGTTCCGTACGGCGCGACGACGACACCAGCACGTGTAATGGTGTTCACGACGGTGAGATGGACCTGCAACTCATCCAGCCCCGGGCGAATCTCGTCGGTTCCTACCAGATTGTCTCGGCCGGCAACGTCGAAGGCGGGCGGGTCGTCGGCAGGCTGAGCAACAGCCGGTTGGACGCCGGCGGCCAGGTCGGCAAGTACGGCCGAGTCGGCGGCTCGTCGGTCGGCACACTCCGCGGCACGTCGACCTGGTGCAGCGGGGAACGCGTTTACCTCGCCGACTATCGCTCCTCCGGCGGGGACAGCGGTGGTCCCGTCTACGTCAACGACGGTCAGGGGCGCGCCTGGGCTGCCGGCGTGCACGTCGGCAGGATTCCGATCAACAACGTCGAGTACGCCGCGTTCATCTCGATCGACGACGCGCTGGCCCGCTTCGGGGCGCAGTTACCGGTCTTCAGCTCCCTGGCGGAGGAGCAGGAGCCGCCACTCCACCCGGGCGAACCGTTGCGCCACATGAAGGCCACCGAATTCCTCCCCGACTGAGACACGTGGAGTGACCGACAACCGAAGAGGTCTCCGGCCGACGCCGGAGACCTCGTGGTCACCAGCACGACGTGCTCGGCGGCAGGTGAACGAGACAGCCGACCGCTGAAGCAGCAGGCGCGGCGAAGCCCAACGGACCGCCTCTTCGACGGAACGCAAACGCCACGGCCGACGCCACAGCTCGTCCCGACCCGTCGCCCACCGAGACGATTTTGCGGACGTCAACTCGCTAGCGGAAGAACGCCGACCCGGCTCACGCCGCCCTCCCACGACGTACGCCGAAGGCGGAAGCGACCGGCATTGTTAAGTTCCCGCACCCCACCACCAAGCCCGGCCCGCCGGACCTGATCCCCTCAGCTTCGTCCACAGCGCGGCAGCCAGACCACCACCCCGCCAGGGGACCGCCCACCCCGCCCGGCAATCACCCGCGGGTGACCCGTCCCCTGGCCGTCACCGATCCCCACGCGAGGTTGGGGCCGAGGGTGGCCACGCAGGGCACAGAACGCTCCACAGCCCAGCGTGGCCACCCTCGGCCCCAACCGTCCCGGCGCAAGAAAACCGCAGTTGACCCCGCTCATCCCGAACGAGCCCCGAGGGGATAGGCCTCGTTAACGGCGCCGCCGGCGATGACGCTGGTGAGTATCGAGAGCCGAGGGACAGGAGCTAGTCGACGGTCAGAACCAGCTTGCCCTGGACGTGGCCGTCGGAGATCACGCGGTGAGCCTCGGCGGCCTCAGTGAACGGGAACTCGCGGGAGACGTGGACCCGCAGGCGGCCGTTGGCCACGAGCGCGCCCAGGGTGGCCAGTTCCATGCCGTCGGGCCGGACGAAAACGTAGCGGCCGCCCTGCTCCTTCACCGCGGCGTCGACGACCGAGACGTGCCGGACCGGGTGCCGGACCAGCGACGGGCTCTGGGTCAGGGCGTCACCGCCGTGGAAGTCGGCCACCGCGTCGACCCGGCCGTCGCCACCGATCAGGTCGGCCAGGCGCTTGGGCAGGTCGTCGCCGTACTCGATGGGCTCCGCGCCCAGGCTGCGCAGGAAATCGTGGTTGGCCGGCGAGGCCGTGCCGATCACGCGGGCCGCACCGACCGCGCGGGCGATCTGGACGGCGAGGTGACCGACTCCCCCGGCCGCCGCGTGCACGAGCACCACGTCACCGTGGCTGACGCCGATCGCGGACAGCGCCTGCAGCGCGGTCAGCCCGGCCAGCGGCAGACCGCCCGCCTCGCTGAGCGACATCGCCGCCGGCACGTGGGCGACCACCCGCTCGTTGACCGACACGAGTTCGGCGTACGTGCCGTGCTGCACATGCTCCTTGCGGGCGTACGCCATCACCTCGTCGCCCGGCGCGAACCGGGTCACCGCCGGCCCGACCTGGTCGACCACGCCGGCCACATCCCACCCCGGGACCAGCGGGAAGTGGTGCGGATAGGCACCCGCCAGATAGCCGGTCCGGATCACGTAGTCGACCGGATTGACGCCGGCCGCCCGGACCCGGATGCGGACCGTGTCGGGCCCGACCGGCGGGTCGGGGAGCTCCCGCAGCGTCATGACGTCGACGTCACCGAACTCGTCCAGCGCGATAGCCCTCATGAGGGGCATTTTGCCCTATTGAGCCGACAAAAAACGCCCGACGTCACAAGGACGCCGGGCGTTGCCGGGTGGGTTACTTCGAGAACTTCGCGTACTTGGCGTTGAACTTCTCGATGCGGCCCGCGGTGTCGAGGACGCGGGTGCGGCCGGTCCAGAACGGGTGGCTGCCCGCCGAGATCTGGACGTCGACGACCGGGTAGGTCTGCCCGTCGGTCCACTCGATCGTCTTCTCGCTGGTCTCGGTGGACCGGGTGAGGAACGCGTAGTCCGCGTTGCGGTCGCGGTAGACGACGGTGTGGTAGGCGGGGTGAATGCCGTTCTTCATGTCTCTGTCCTCCTGAGGAGTGCATCCGTCTCAACCACCGACCCACCCCGGTTATTTCCCCTCCCGGGCCACGTTGTCGAGAAGGCCATAAGTGCTGGTCAAGGCCGTTTTGGTCACGGCCCGAGGCGTACGGGGGTTTGGCGCCATCATGATCGGGAACGCATCGAGTCATGACGACGTTGCGTGCGCTGGTGCTCGGCTGTTCCCTCAAGTCGGGCTCGCAGGAGTCGAGCAGCGAGCTGCTCGGCCGCCAGATCCTCGACGCCCTGGCCGACCACGACGTGGACGGTGAGGTGATCCGCGCGGTCGACCAGAACATCAAGTTCGGGGTGAGCACCGACGAGGGCGACGGTGACGGCTGGCCCGCCGTACGGGAAAAGGTTGTGGCCGCCGACATCCTGGTGATCGCCACGCCGATCTGGATGGGCCAGCCGTCCAGTGTCTGCAAGATGGTGCTGGAGCGGCTCGACGCCGAGCTCTCCGAGACCGACGACCGGGGCCGCCCCTCGATGTACGACAAGGTCGCCGCCGTGGGCGTGGTCGGTAACGAGGACGGCGCCCACCACGTGATCGCCGAGGTGCTCCAGGCCCTCAACGACGTCGGCTTCACCGTCCCGGCGGCCGGCGGGGCCTACTGGGTCGGTGAGGCCCTGGGCAAGCTCGACTACAAGGACGCCGGCCCCAAGCCCGACACCACCGGCGCCGCGGTCAAGGCCTTGGCCGGCACCGCCGCCCACCTGGCCCACGCCCTCAAGGCGAACCCCTACCCCGCCGAGTAGGCCGCCGGTCAAGCCCGGGACGGGTCTATGCGCCCGGTGATGATCGTCCTAGGCTTCGGCGATGGGCATCCTCTTCGACCTCGTGAACGCTGTCCGGACCGGGTCGGTGGAGGTCGTCGACCTCACCGCGCCGCTGTCGAGCGAGACGCCGATCCTGCAGCTGCCGCCGCCGTTCGCCAACACGATCCCGTTCGGGCTCGAGGAGATCAGCCGGTACGACGACCGCGGGCCGGCCTGGTATTGGAACGACATCCACACCGGCGAGCACACCGGCACCCACCTCGACGCGCCCGTGCACTGGGTGACCGGCCGGGACGGGGAGGACGTGTCGCAGATCCCGCCGCTCAAGCTGGTCGCGCCGGCCGCCGTGATCGACGTGTCGGCCCGGGTCGCCGACGACCCCGACTTCCTGCTCGAGATCGCCGACGTGCGCGAGTGGGAGTCCGCGCACGGTCCGCTGCCGAGGGAGGGCTGGCTCCTGGTGCGTACCGGGTGGGACGCGCGCTCGGCGGTTCAGTCAGACTTCCTCAACGCCGACGAGACCGGCCCGCACACGCCCGGCATCTCCGTCGAGTGCGCGAAGTGGCTGGCCGACGAGGCCCCGGTGATCGGCGTGGGCGTCGAGACGGTCGGCACCGACGCCGGGCAGGCGTTCGGCTTCGACCCGGCGTTCCCGTGCCACTCGTATGTCCTGGGCGCCGGCAAGTACGGGCTCACCCAGTTGCAGAACCTCGACCGGCTGCCACCGGTCGGAGCGGTCGTCATCGCCGCGCCGCTGCCGATCGTCGGCGGTTCGGGCAGCCCGGCGCGCGTGCTGGCCCTGGTCGAACGGTGACCACCGTCGCCGAGGTGGTCGGCGCGACCCTGGTCCGGCTGGGCGCCACGCACGTGTTCGGCGTGGTCGGCAGCGGCAACTTCCACGTGACCAACGCCCTGGTGGCCGGCGGCGCGACCTTCGTCGCCACCCGGCACGAGGGCGGGGCGGCCACCGCGGCCGACGCCTACGCCCGGGTCTCGGGTGAGGTCGGCCTGGTCAGCGTGCATCAGGGTTGCGGGCTGACGAACGCGATGACCGGCTTGGCCGAGGCCGCCAAGAGCCGTACGCCCCTGGTCGTGCTCGCGGCCGAGCCGGCCGCTTCGGCGCTGCGGTCGAACTTCCGGGTCGACCAGGACGCGCTCGCGCTGGCCGTGGGCGCGTCGAGCGAACGGGTGCACAGCGCGGCCACCGCCGTCGCCGACACTGCGCGGGCCTGGCGCCGGGCGGCCGGCGAGCGCCGGACCGTCGTCCTCAATCTGCCGCTCGACGTGCAGGCGGCGCCGGCCGAGCTGGCGGAGCCGCCGTCCGCCGTCCGGGTCACGCCGCCCCGGGCGTCCGACGAGGCGGTGGCGGAGCTGGCCGCGCTGCTGACCGGCGCGCAACGACCGGTCTTCATCGCCGGCCGAGGCGCCCTGGGCGCGCGGGAGGAGCTGCGAGCTCTCGCCTCGGACCAGGGGGCCCTGCTGGCCACGTCGGCGGTCGCGCGCGGGCTCTTCGTGGGTGATCCGTGGAGCCTCGATGTGTCCGGCGGTTTCGCCACGCCGCTCGCGGCCGAGCTGATCACCGGGGCCGACGTGGTCGTGGCCTGGGGCGCGTCGCTGACCATGTGGACCACCCGCCACGGCGCGCTCATCGACCCCGCCGCGACCGTCGTCCAGGTCGACCTGGACCCGGGCGCGCTGGGCGCCCACCACCGCATCGATCTGGGTATCACCGGGGACGTGGCGGCCACGGCCCGGGCCGTACGGCTGGTGCCCGCTCCCCCGGCGGAGTCACGCTTTCCCACGGTCCCGGGGGAAAAGGCCGGGTACCGGACGGCGGAGGTGCGGGAGCGGATCGTGGCCGGGGGCCGGTGGCGGGACGTGTCCTACGAGGACGAAGGCGACGCCGCGCACATCGACCCGCGGACCTTCAGCATCGCGCTCGACGACCTGATCCCCCGCGAGCGGGTCGTGGCCGTCGACTCCGGCAACTTCATGGGCTACCCGTCGATGTTCCTGTCCGTGCCCGACCGGCGGGGTTTCTGCTTCACGCAGGCGTTCCAGTCGATCGGGCTGGGCCTGGCCACCGCGCTCGGCGCCGCGCTGGCCTCCCCCGGCCGGGTGCCGGTGGCGGCCTGCGGCGACGGCGGGTTCCTGATGAGCATCGCCGAGCTGGAGACCGTGCGGCGGCTCGGCCTGGGCATGCTGATCGTGGTTTACAACGACGAGGCGTACGGGGCCGAGGTGCACCATTTCGGGCCGCACGGCCATCCCCTGTCGACGGTCGTGTTCCCCGAGACCGACCTGGCGGCCATCGCCCGGGGGTACGGCTGCGAGGCGGTGACCGTGCGGCACCCGGGTGACCTCGCCCCGGTCGCCGCCTGGCTGGCCGGCCCGCGGACCGTACCGATGCTGGTGGACGCGAAGGTCAGCGCGGGCCGCCCGTCGTGGTGGCTGGAGGAGGCTTTCCGCGGGCACTGAAGCACGGGCCGGGCCCCGCGCGATGCGGTGACCCGGCCCGGCGTACGGGTCAGGACTGGTCTTCGGCCAGCCGGATGCTGGCGTAGGAGCCGAAGGTGGCCGAGGTCCACGCCCGGACCGGGGTGGCGAAACCACCGTTGGGGGCGGCCACCAGCGTGTGCAGGGCGACGCTGCCGTCGGAGTAGCCGTAGAGCGCGGCCAGGTCGTCGCGCCCGTCGCCGTTGAAGTCGCCCGCGGTGAACCGGGTCCGCTCCCACGAACCCCACGACGACGTGGTGGACTTCCACGAGCTGAAGGGGTTGTTGAAGCCGCCGCCGGCCTTGGCCGTCCAGGTCTGCATGGCCAGGTTGCCGTCGGTGGCGTACGCGTAGAAGCCGGCCACGTCACCCAGGCCGTCGCCGTTGAAGTCACCGGCCGCGATCGTCATCCGGTCCGGGTCACCCCAGTACGGCGTGGCCGGGGCGAACCAGCCGCGTACCGGCGCCGCGAAGCCACCGGTCGCGTTGGCCGTCCAGCTCAGCAGTCCGACGCTGTTGTCCGGGTATTTGTAGAACGAACCCAGGTCCGTCCGGCCGTCGCCGTTGAAGTCGCCGTTGAAGATCTTCATGCGGGCGGTCTCGCCCCAGACCGGCGAGGCGGCGGTGAGCCAGCTGCGGGCCGGGGTGCCGAAGCCGCCGTCGGCTCGCGCGAGCCAGGTGAACAGCCCGACCGACTTGTTGGCGTAGCTGTAGAAGCCGGCCACGTCGGTGCGCCCGTCGCCGTTGAAGTCGCCGCTGGTCATCTTCATCTGGTCGTACGAGCCGAAAGTCGTGCTGGTCCAGGAGCGCAGGGCGCCGGAGTAGGTGCCGTCGGCCCGGGCCAGGAACGTGTCGAGGGTGAGCGTGCCGTTGGCGGCGCCGTTGAGCACCGCCTGGTCGACGATGTCGTCACCGTTGAAGTCGCCGCGCAGCACCTTCATCTTGGCCGTGTTGTAGCTGCCGTCCGCGCTCTTGAAGCCGCCGCGGGCGGTCATCGTGCCGGTGGCCGCGGTGGTGAAGGTGAACGGGCCGGCCGCGCCGGTGGAGTACGCGTAGACCAGAGTGACGTCCTCGCGGTGGTCCTGGGCCGGACCGCCGGGGGCGATGCCGCGGATCCAGCCGGTCAGATCGTCCAGGCGGGACTCGACGGCGTCCCGGCGGGTCTCGTCCGACGCGATGCAGCCGCCCTGATAGGACGCGTGGTGCAGGGCCACCAGCTCGACCGCGCCGCCGGTCTCGCGCAGCGCCGGACCACCGGCGTCACCCTTGCAGAGGCCGGGCTGACCGGGGCTGGTGCCGGCGACGTCGACCCGGGTCTCGTTCACCGCGCTGACCGAGAACGCCGCGGCGTGCAGACGGCCGGGCACCCATGTGTCGGCGGTGCGGCCGTAGCCGGCCAGCTGGAGCACCTCGCCGGTCGCAGGCGCGGTGGTGGACAGCGCGACCGGCGTGAGGGTGGTGGGCTTGTCGAGCCGCACCAGGACGACGTCGCGGCTGGGGTGCGGGACCAGGCGGGTGGCCGTACGGACCTGACCGCCCGTCCCGCTCAGGTCGGTGCGGCCGATGGTGACCGTGGTGGCGACCGGGGGCCGTCCGGCGACCGCTGCGCCGAAACAGGCCGTCTCGGTGATCACCCACTGCGGATCGACGAGCGCGCCGGTACACGCCTGACCGTCCCCGGGAATTCCGATCGCCAGATGCGCCACAAAGCCGTACGCCCCGTCGGCGACCGCCGTGCCGTCGACCACCCCGTAAGCGGGAACGCTGCCGGCGAGGGCGCCGGTCAGCACGGTCGCGGCCAGAACGGCTCGCCCGAATGACTTCTTACGCAAGCGTGACCACTTCCTTACAACAAGGCAGAGAGGAGGAGAACCGCCGCATCATATGGCGATCCGCACGCCCCCACCGCCCCGGCTTCGATCGAAGGGCGACGATACCGCTGACGCCCAGCCGCCGGCCTTGAGTCAGCGAGCGGCGGCGAGCACGACGGCGGCGAGCTCGTCGCGGGTCGGGCCCGGGTGGGCCGGTGCGCGCCAGCCGCGCGCGTAGAGGGCCCGCACCCGCGGCTCCACCTCGTCGAGGGTGGCCGGCAGGGCGTCCATGGCCTGATACGGCCCGACCACCCGCCACAGTGACGGGTCGGCCTCGGTCGCTTCCATGATCAGATCGCTGGGCAGGCGGCGGGTCACGTCGACGTCCCCGCCGGCCCAGCGGCGCAGCAGGTCGGCGTCCCAATAGACGTGGTCGGCATACCAGGGGCGCACGTTGCCGGTGCACCACTCGTCGAAGGCGAGCGCCGCCGCGGCCGGGTCGCCGGAGTGCTCGTCGAGCTGCCGCAGCAGGTTGACGCACTGCCGCAGGGCGACCGCGATGCCGCGCCCGGCCGCCGGGTTGGTGGTGCAGACGGTGTCGCCGACGTGCAGCAGCCCCGGCAACCCGACCCGGCCCCCGGCGTCCAGCTGCCCCCGGTAGGTGTTGTGGAGCCGCCCGCCCGGCAGCACCGGGGTGATCGGCCGGCTGCGCTCCGGCGACACCCAGGCGGCCAGCGCGGGCACGGCCGCGGCGGCCGCCTCGAACACCTCGGGGAACCGGAGCGCGCCGAACCGCCGGTCGTCCGAGGGCCGCATGATCAGGGCGGAGAACGTCCGGTTGTCGTGCTGAAACACCGCGACCAGGTAACCGGCCAGCGTCTGGATGATGCCGATCGGAGCGTTCATCGGCCCCGGCTCGGCGCCCGGCCGCAGGATGTACTGCCGGGACACGTACGAGAGACCGCAGTCGCCGCCCTCGGCCGCCGCCCGCAGCCCGGCCGCCAGCCGGGCCGACCGGCCCGACGCGTTGATCACCAGCTCGGCCGCCAGCTCGTGCCCGTCCACGATCAGACCCGTCGCCCGCCCACCGGCCTGGGCCACGTCGTCGACGTGTCCCCGCACCAGGGCGACGCCGGGCTCGTCCACGGCGAAGGCGCGCAGCACCCGCTCGAAGACCGCCCGGCGGCACCGCAGGCCGACCGCTCGCGCCGGCTGCCCGTCAGCGCCGGGGAAGCGGATCTGCTCCACCCCGGCCGCGGTCAACGCGTCCAGCATCTCGGGCATCTCGGCGTCCAGCGCCTCCCCGATCTGCGGCCGGAAGCCGTGCGGGTGGTGGAACTGCATGACCCCGCGGCGTTCCCAGCTCCCGTCGGCGCCGGGCCCGCCGTCGCGATCGACCACAGTGACCCGGTGCCCGCGCCGGGCGAGGGCCACCGCGGTGAACAGTCCGGCCGGCCCGGCCCCGGCGACAGCGACATCCATGCCGCGAGCCTAGGCCCGCTCGTGCTGCGCTCCTGGTCAGCGTCGTGAAGCCGTCAGTCCTGGTGGCGCAGGCGCTGCGCCGGCACGCCGGCCAGGACGAGCCGCCGGGCGATCTCCGGCCCCGGATTGAGGAGGAACACCACGACCTGGTGGTCGTCACCGACGACGCAGGCCGCCGCGAGCGTGCCCACGTTGATCGGGTCGACCGCGACGACCTCGGTCAGATCGAGGATCAGCCGCAGCGGACGGACATGCCGGACCGTACGCACGACGAGCTGCCGCAGCTCGACCGCGCACTCAGGACCGACGCTGCCCCGGAGATGAATGATCACGCTGCCGTCGTCCGCGGTGCGGACCTCGAGGTCGCCGGCCCGCGCGTCGCCAGTCGTCACCGGCTGTTCACCCACGCGGTCACCATATGAGGACCGATGTCCGGCGGGCATCCACCTCTCGGCTGTGCCGCCGGACGTTGATGGCATCAAAAGGGGATCAGAGTCCGGGCCGGGCTCCGTAGCGTCACCGGCATGAGACATCACGGGGGAACAGTGCGAGTGGCGCTGGTGGCACTGGCCGTGGCGGCCGTCGCCGGGGGTTGCGCCGGTCGGACGGACGCCGGCGCGTCACCCGGGCCGGTGACCGGCAGTGCCGACAGCGGCTTCGGCATGAGCCCGGACACGCCGGCACCCAGTGCCACCCGGACCACACCCACACCGGCGAAGAGGACGGTTACGACGGCGAAGGCGTCACCCGCGCCGCCGACAAAGACGCCCCAGGCCGTTCCCGACTGGGCCGACGTGGTCGAGCCCTGCCCCGTCGCCGGGCAGCGGGTCGAGATCCAGCGGGTGCTGCAGGCCGACGTGACCGGGGACGGGCTGGTCGACACGATGGTCGCGCGCACCTGCGAGGCGTCGACGTCGTACTGGGCGTCCACGATCGAGGTGTTCGACGGCACTGCCGACCCGCGCCGGCCGGAGCGGATCGGGGCGCCGCTGCTGCAGGAGCGGGTGAAGGAGGACGAGCCGGTCGTCACCGACGTGAGCGTCAACGCGGGCATCATCGGCATCAAGGCGTACGGCACCAGCCCCAAGGGCACGAAGGCGTGCCCCGACCTGACGCTGTTCTACCGCTACGAGTACTCGGGCCGGGGTTTCCGGCTGATCTGGCGCGACTGGGGCACCTCGGAGCGGTGCGACAAGCTGAAATAGCTACATGACCCAGCGGTCGACCAGGGCCTCGTGGGCTTCGAGACGCTGCTGGGTGCGCACCGGGTCGGTGCCGGCGACAGCGTCGAGGAGGCTGATCGCCAGCACCACAGTGGCCGCGTGCGAGTCGAAGACCAGGCCGGTGCCGACCGGGGCGACCAGCAGGACGTCGGCGTCGCCGGCGAACGGGACGAGCGGGCTGTCGGCCACGATCACGGTGGCCAGGCCGAGCTGCCGGGCCAGGCGGATCGCGGCGACCGTGCTCGCCGGGTATCGCGGCATCGCGAACACCAGAACCGCGCTCGCGCCCTGCTGGTGCAGTTGCAGGACGGCGTCGTCGAGACCGCCGGCGTCGGTGTGGACCGAGGTTGACGGGAGGACCCGGCGAGCGAAGTACCCGAAGTACTCGGCCAGCGCGGCCGAGGCCCGCAAGCCGATCACGCCGAGCGGCGAAGTGGCGGCCAGCAGGCGGACGGCCGCGGCCATCCGCTCCCCGTCGAGCTCCCGGCCCAGACCGGACAGGTTCGCGACCTCCTGGTGCAGCGGGCTGTGCCGGTCCAGGGTGACGTCGCCGGCCTGACCGGCGAGCACGACCTCGCGCAGGGCCGCGCGGAACTCGGGATAGCCGGCGAAGCCGAGCGCGGTGGCCAGCCGGGTCACGGTCGGCTGGCTGACACCGGCCTGCTCGGCGATCTCGATGGTGGAGAGGAACGCCACATCGGGAAACAGGGCGAGCATCCGCTGCACGATCTGCCGCTGGCTGGGCGACAGCCGGTGCCGTTGCGCGAGCTCCAGCAGCCAGTCCTCGGCGCGGCCGGTGTCCAGCCGGTTCTCCAACGTCATGACACCGCCCCGAGCGAAGCTGAATACCTTGTAACACTCAGGCTATAGGGTGCATGACATGATTCAGGAGATCTGGCTCCGGTTTCTCAACGGCGCCGACATCGACGGCCTGGGCCTGGGAACGGCCGACGTGATCGGCGCGGTCGAGGACGTCGTGGCGGCGCACGGCCGCGGCGAGACCGTTTTCGAGCCCCGTACGCATCTGGTCCCCCGCAACGGCGGCGCCGGCCACTTCAACGTGCTCCGCGGCCACGTCGACACGCTCGGCGAGCGGGGCCTGAGCGGCGTCAAGGTCGTCGGCGACTTCGTGCCCAACTACCAGCAGGGCCTGCCCAGCGAGCTCGCGCTGATGACCGTCTTCGACCCGACCAACGGCGTCCCGCTGGCGATCATGGACGCCACCCTGATCACCGAGGTGCGCACCGGCGCGATGACCGCCGTCGGCGCGAAATACCTGGCCCGCCCCGACTCCAGGATTCTCGGCCACGTCGGCGCGCGCGGCACGGCGTTCGCCAACGTCACCATGCTCGACAGCCTGTTCCCGCTGGAGGAGATCCGGGTCACCAGCCGCCGGCCCGAGTCGCGCGAGTCCTTCGCGGCCCGGCTGCGCGAGGTCACCGCGACCCCGGTGCGCGCGGTGGCGACCTCCGACGAGGCCTTCGACGGCGCCGACATCCTGGTCGAGGCGTCCCGGCTGGAGAAACCGGCACCCCTGTTGCGGACGGCGGCCGTCAAGCCGGGCGCTTTCGTCGTCCCCTACGGCACGATCAGTGCGGTCGAGCTCGACCTGCTCGACGTGATGGACAAGGTGGTGGTCGACGACTGGCGCGAGTCGCAGTCGGGCCGCTTCGGCAGCCTGCGCGCGCACGTCGACAGCGGCCGGCTGAGCGAGCAGAGCCTCTACGCCCAGATCGGCGAGATCGTCAGCGGGCAGAAGCCGGGCCGCGAGCGCGCCGACGAGCGCATCCTCTTCTGGCATCGCGGCCTGTCGGTGCTCGACGTCGCCCTGGCCCACCTGATCCTGACCCGCGCCGAGGCCACCGACGTGGGCACGATGCTGCGTTACCGATGACCGGCACCCTTCCCGTACGCGTGATCAGGCGCGCGCCCGACCTCGACCGCACCGTCATCGCCGAGCTCGCGCGGGGCGCCGTCCGCGTCGAGCTGACCGCGGAGCTGACCGGCGCCCTGGCCGAGAGCCGCCGATCCACCCTGGCCGACCTCGAAGGCCGGACCGTCTACGGGGTCAACACCGGCATGGGCGCGATGTCCGGCCTCCGCCTCGACGCCGCGGCCCAGCGCCACCACCAGGACAACCTCATGATCGGCCGGGCGGTCGGGTCGGCACCGTGGCTGCGCCGCGATCAGGCCCGGGCCCTGCTCGCCGCGCGCCTGCGCAGCTTCCTCGACCCGTCGGCCGGGGTCTCCGACGAGCTCTGCCGCCTCCTGGCCGACCTCCTCAACGCGGACGTCGTACCGGCGGTCCCGGCCCTCGGCAGCGGCGCGGCCGGCGAGATCATCCCGCTCGCCCACGCGGGCGCCGCCCTGATCGGCGCCGGCCAGGTCCTCGACCACACCGGGCCACCGGTCGACGCGGAGCCCGCCCTGGCCAAGGCGGGGCTGGCGATCCGGTCGTTCGGCCCCAAGGAGGGCATCGCCTTCCTCGAAGGGGTGCCGGGCCTGACCGGGCTGGCCGTGCTGGGCAGCGCGGCCACCCACACCCTGCTGAGCCAGATCCTGGCCGCCACGGCCGCTTCGCACACCGCGGTCCGGGCCAGCCTCGACCCCCTGCACCCGGCGCTGGCCGACAGCGCCGAGCTGAGCGCGGTGCTGGCCGGCTTGCGGGAACGCCGGGGCCACGGGGACGCCGGGGCTCTGCAGGCGCCCGTCTCGTTCCGGGTCACCGCACCCGCTCTGGCCGTGGCGCTGCGGGCGGTCGCCGCCCTCGACGCGGCCATCGACCGCACCCTGAACGCGGTCACCGACTCCCCGGCCCACCTGGACGGTGAGTTCGTCGGCACGTTCGGCTTCGCCGGCACCGACCTGACAGCGACCCTCGGCGCGCTCACCACGGCGCTGGTCCACCTGGCCGACCTGGGCGCGGCCCGGCTGCACCGCCTGCTCGACCCGCGCGTGACCGGCCTGGCGCCGCAACTGTCGGCGTCGCCCGGCCTGCACGCCGGGATGGCCGCCGTCCACAAACGCGCCGCCGGGGTCACCCATCGCCTGCGCCGCTTCGCCCTCCCGGCGCTGCCGGGCGCGATCGAGACCTCGCTGGGCCAGGAAGACGTCCAGAGTTTCGGCTTCGAGGCCGCCGAATGCCTGGACGAGGTGCTGACCGGCCTGCGCGACATCCTGGCCTGCGAACTCCTGGCCGTCGTCCAGGCCCAGCGCCTCGGCGCTCCGCGGACCGCCGCCCTCGACGACCTGGACGCCACCCTGCCGCCCGGAACCGTCGACCGCGTGTTCGGCCGCGACATCGACCACATCATCGAGCTGCTCACCAGCGGCTGGCCGTCCGACCCGGCGACCAGCAACGCCGGGCGGCCGAACGCAAGCTGACCTCGGCGCCCATCAGCCTCTGCCCGCCCGCCGGTGGCTCGGACCGGGGGGCAGGCGCCGCCGGGGCTGGGAGTCAGGTGTTGCGGCCGGGGCGGGAATCAGGCTCCGCCGCCCGGGGGCTGGCAGTCAGCTGCCGCCGCCGGCGGCGGGCAGTCAGGCACTGCGGCCGACGGCGAGAATCAGGGTCCGCCGCCGGGGCGGGAATCAGGCGCCGCAGCCGGGGCCGGGGCCGGGAATCAGGCGCCGCAGCCGGGGCCGGGAGTCAGGCGCCGCAGCCGGGGCGGGAGTCAGGCGCCGGGGCCGGGGCCGGGAGTCAGGCGCCGCGGCCGGGGCCGGGAGTCAGGCGCCGCGGCCGGGGCCGGGAGTCAGGCGCCGCGGCCGGAGCCGATGATCACGAAGGTTCGGGCGGGTGCGGCATCGGAAGGGTGCAGGCGGAGCATGGTGAGCTGGACCATGCGGGGCCACCAGCGGGTCGGCTCCCGCCAGGCGCACTCGAGAATCGTGGCTTCGGGGTTGTCCTGGCAGTCGCCGAGCTGCTCCCAGTGGTCGAGCTGGGTGGCGACGATCTGCCGCGACTGGAGCCACGGTGAGCCCGGCGGCAACGAGTAGGAGCGCACGGTCGCCGTCCCGCGGTCGTTGCGCAGGCTGCGCCCGATGATGCCGGCGCGGTCGAGGACGACCCGCTCGAAGGGGGCGCCCGGGACCGCCCCGGCGGGTGGGGTGATCGCGTGCGCGACCCCGGCCGCTCTCCATCTCAGGGCAGCAACCGCCCCCAAGGCGAGGACGACGAGCAGGAGAAGTCCCGCTGTAGCGGCGCCCACGCGCCGTCGGGTGATCCGCACAGACGGAGTGTAGGGACCGCCCAGACGGCCACGGGTCATGGTGTGCCGGGTAGCCGGTGGCCGCACTCAGGAAGCCCAGTTCGCAGGTGACCGCACTCAGCAGGCCGAATTCGCAGGTCGCCGCACTCCGCCGGCCGAGCTCGCAGGGTCGCCGCACTCCGCCGGCCGAGCTCGCAGGTCGCCGCACTCCGCCGGCCGAGCTCGCAGGGTCGCCGCACTCCGCCGGCCGAATTCGCAGGTCGCCGCACTCCGCCGGCCGAATTCGCAGGTCGCCGCACTCCGCCGGCCGAGCTCGCAGGGTCGCCGCACTCCGCCGGCCGAGTTCGCAGGTGGCGCGCTCAGCGGGCCGAGTTCGCGGGTGCCGGCGCAGTCGTGGCCGAGGGCCGGCGGACTGAGGCGTTCGGGTGAGGCCTCAGCGCGGCGGGCTGGTCGAGCCGCGGACGACCAGCTCCGGACGGAAGAGCGGAGCCCCGCCGGGCGAGTGGAGCTTCTCGACGGCGGCGGCCACGATGGCGTCCTCGTCCCAGGCCATCGTGGTCAGTCCCGGCTGGACCAGGACGGCCAGCTGGTGGTCGTCGTAGCCGACCACCGACAGGTCGCCGGGGATGGTCAGGCCGGCGTCGCGGGCCGCGCGGTAGACGGCGAAGGCCAGCGAATCGCTCAGGCAGAACACGCCGGTCGGGCGCCCGGGCCCGGCCAGCAGCGCCGACACCACCTCGACGGCGTCGGTGGTGGCGGCCGGCGCGGCGATGGCCACCAGTTCGATGCCGAGCTGCTCGGCGATCGAGGGCGCGAGCAGCTGGGCCGGGCGGCCCGGGGTGGAGGGCAGCGCGGGCGCGAGCAGCCCGACCCGGCGATGGCCCAGCTCGGCGAGGTGGGCGAAGGCCGTCCGGACCCCGTACCCGTTGTCGAAGAGCACGCTGCTGGAGCCGGGCCGGGCCACGAGCGCGTCGCCGATCGACACGACGGCGACCGAGGGGTCGAGCAGGCGCCAGTAGTCGGCCGTCGGGTCGACCGGGGAGACGAGGGCGCCGTCGACGCGCTGGGCGGCGAACTGCTCCACGATGCGGCGCTCGAGGGCGGGATCGGCGTCGGCGTCGGCGATCGTCGCGAACCGTCCCTCGCGGCGCAGGGCCCGGGTGAGCAGCACCGACAGGTCCTGCTGCCAGAGATCGCGCAGCGAGCCGGAGACCCCGATCCAGCCCGTACGCCCGCTGGCCAGCGCCCGGGCGATCGGGTCGACGGTGTAGCCGAGATCGTCGGCCAGCTCGCGAACGCGCTGGATGGTGGCCGGCGAGCCGCGCAGGCCGCGCAGTGCGTACGAGGTGGCCGCGAGCGAGAGCCCGGCGGCGGATGCCAGGTCCTGCAGCGTCCGTCGCCCCTGCTGCTTAGGCACCGGCCGACAGTAACACCGCGAAAGCTGTCCCGGTGCCCGAGAACACGTTGCGCGAACAGGGAGGGAAGCGCTTCACTTACCCGGTCATGTGAAGCGCTTCCCTAGCCGGCGAGGAGGGTCGATGGTGATCGACTGCCATCAGCATCTGTGGCCGGCCCGGCTTATCGACGCGCTCCGCCGCCGCCAGACCCACCCCTATCTGCGGGGTTGGACGCTGCACCTGCCGGGCGAGCCGCCGTATGAGGTGGATCCGGCCGCCCATGACGTCGAGCGCCGCCGGGAGCAGGAGCGGCGCGACGGCCGGACGCGGGTCCTCGTGTCGCTGTCCAGCCCGCTGGGTATCGAGCACCTGCCGGCCCACGACGGGGCCGAGCTGATCGATCTCTGGCACGAGAGCGCGCTCGAGCTGGGCGAGCCCTACCACGTGTGGGCGGCCGCCGCGGTCACCGAGCTCGACCCGGACGGCCTGGCCAAGGTGCTGCGCGAGGAGCGGGTGGCCGGGCTGCAACTGCCGGCCACGGCGCTGGCCGACCCGGCCGGCATCGCCCACGTCGAGCCGCTGCTGGCCGAGGCGGAGCGGGCGGGCAAGCCGGTGCTGGTGCATCCCGGGCCCGCCCCCGCCTGCGACCCCGGCCTGCCGGCCTGGTGGCCCGCCCTGGTGCCGTACGTCTCGCAGCTGCACCAGTCGTGGCTGGCCTGGCACGTCGCCGGTCGCCGCCGGCACCCCCACCTGCGTGTCGGGTTCGTGGCGCTGGCCGGGCTGGCTCCGCTGCATCACGAGCGGCTGGCCGCGCGCGGGGGCGCCCTCGGTGCGCTCGACCCCAACGTCTTCTACGAGACCTCGTCCTACGGCACGCGCGCGATCGACGCGCTGATCCGGGTCGTCGGGGTCGATCCGATCGTGTCGGGCTCCGACCGCCCGTACGCCGAAGCCGTCGACCCCGGTCTGGGCGCGGCCTTCACGCACGCCCTGTTCGATGCCAACCCGCGCCACTTTCTCACTGGGGAGTCCCGATGACCGTGTTGCCGGCCCCGCCCGGTCGTGTGCTGGATCTGCACGAGCTCAAGCGCTGGGTGGCCGACCTCGCCGCCCGGCCCGAGCTGTGGGAGCACCTCGTGCGGCACGAGACGGGCAAGCGGCACTACGCGTCGGTCTACCGCGACAGCGACATCGACGTCTGGGTGCTGTGCTGGAACGTCGTGGACGACACCGGCTGGCACGACCACGACACGTCGTCGGGCGCGGTGGCCGTCACCCGGGGCGCGGTCACCGAGGCCACCCCGCGGATGGGCGGCGAGCCGGTCACCCGGGTCGTGGGGGCGGGGCGGACGTTCGCCTTCTCGCCCGACCACATCCACCGGATGGGCGGCGCGGTCGACGGCTCGGTCTCCCTCCACGCGTATTCGCCGCCGCTGTGGCGCATGGGGCAGTATTCGATCAGCAGTTCGGGCGTGCTGCGCCGCCGGGCGGTCAGTTACGCCGACGAGCTCAGGCCCATCGACGAGTAGTCGAGCACGGCGCCCAGCTCGGGCAGCAGCTCGGCCGCGCGCTCCAGGTCGGCTCCGAGCGGCCGGTCCTCCTCGGACGTGTCCAGCTGCTCGGAGGCCATCTCGAACGCGTCCCGGACCGGCCCGGCGATGAGCCGGCCCGGAGCCATCCGCAGCGCGCGGACGGCGGCCACCAGCTCGGCCGCCAGCAGCGTCGGCGCCAGGTGGGTCATCGTGCGCAGCGAGCGGGCGCCCTGGGTGGCGAAGCTGGCGTGCTCCTCCAGCCCGAGCGAGATGCTCAGCGTGCCGGCCGCCGTCGGGGTCATGCCGACCCGGATCTCGGTCAGCAGATCCTGGACGACGTACTCGCTGATCATGAGACCGGAGCTGCCGGCCGGACCGGCCGCCAGGAAGGCTCGCAGCCCGGTCAGGTCGGGTCGCATCAGCAGTCCCAGTCGCGCGGTCGACAGCGACAGCACCGGCAGGAACGCCCCGCGCACGGCGTCCAGCTGGGAGGCCAGCGTCGCCGTGTGGAACTGCCCGTGATGCCGTACGCCGTCCGGGGTGACCAGCGGGTTCTCGACGGCGCCGTTGAACTCGGCGGCCAGCGCGTCGTCGAGTGACCGGGCGGCGTGGATGGCCGGCGCGGTGACCTGGGGCAGCACCCGCAGGCCGAACGGGTCCTGGATGCGTACCGGGGCGCCGCTGCCGGCCACCAGGCGGCCCATCAGCCGGGCCACCTCGACCTGGCCGGGATGGGGCCGGTAACGGTGCACGGTCACGTCGTACGCCTCGGGGTTGCCCCGCAGGGCCAGGAAGCTCAGCGCCGCCACCACCATGGACGCGCGGAGCTGGCTCTGCACCCGCTGCAACGCCAGCGCGGCGGTGGCCACGGTGAGCGCGCTCGAACTGATCATCGGCAGCGCATCGGTGGTGCCGAACGGGGTGATCGGGCCCTTGCCGTCACGCCACGGCCGCTCGCCGGCCAGCGTCAGGCTCAGCTCGGCCAGGGCGGCCAGGTCGCCGGTGCCGATCGCGCCCCAGTTGTGGATCGTCGGCACCGCCCCGTCGTGCAGCGCCTCGGCCAGTGCCTCGGCGACCTGCCGGGAGACCCCGGAGCCCCCGGCCAGGATCTGGTTGAGGCGGACGGTCATCATGGCCCGGGCGGTGATGTCGTCCTCGATCGGGCCGACGGCCGCGCAGTGACTGCGCAGCAGCCGCAGACCGCGCTCCTCGTCGCCGGCCGTGCGCTCGTGCCGATTGGCACCGACCCCGGTATTGGCGCCGTAGACTGCCCCGTGCGCCCGTGCCTGCTGCAGCAGGGCATGCCGCCCCTCGACCCGTCGCAGAGCGGCCGGATCGACCTCGACCCCGCATCGACCGGAGGCGATGGCCAGGAGCGCAGCCAGCGTCAGACCACGACCGTCGAGTCGTTCTACCTGCATAGCGCCACCATCACACGTGTCTCTAGACCGTAACGGCTCCCCCGATCCGTTGACATCTTATTCACTACCCCTGAAGTATGAATAGTGGTATTCATCGCTAGCCTGGAGCGCCATGATCACATTCGATGACGTCGTGAAGGTCTACCCCGGCGGCGGCACCGCAGTCGATCACGTCTCGCTGGAGCTTCCCACCGGCAAAACTACGGTCTTCGTCGGGCCGTCGGGCTGCGGAAAGACCACTTCCCTCCGCATGATCAACAGAATGATCAGCCCGACCTCGGGCCGCGTCCTGATCGACGGCAAGGACGTCGCCGGCCAGGACGAGGCACTGCTGCGGCGCGGCATCGGCTATGTGATCCAGCACGCCGGCCTCTTCCCGCACCGCACCGTGCTGGACAACGTGGCCACCGTGCCGGTCCTGCTCGGCAAGACCCGCCGCGAGGCCCGTGACACCGCGATGCAGGTGCTCGAGCGGGTCGGCCTGGCCCCCGAGTTCGCCCAGCGTTACCCCGCTCAGCTCTCCGGGGGCCAGCAGCAGCGCGTCGGGGTGGCCCGGGCGCTGGCCGCCGACCCGCCGATCATGCTGATGGACGAGCCGTTCAGCGCGGTCGACCCGGTCGTCCGCGAGCAGCTGCACCGCGAGTTCCTGCGCCTGCAGTCCGAGCTGGGCAAGACGATCGCCATGGTCACCCACGACATCGACGAGGCGATCAAGCTCGGCGACGAGGTCGTGATCTTCCGCCAGGGCGGCATCGTGGCCCAGGTCGGCACCCCGCAGGAGCTGCTGGCCAACCCGGCCGACGAGTTCGTCGCCGAGTTCGTGGGCCGCGACCGCGGGCTGCGCAGCCTGTCGTTCGACACCGCGGCCGAGATGCCGGTGCGGCCGCTGCCGGCCGAGCTCGTGGTCGACGAGGCGGGCCGGCCGCTGGGCTGGAAGTCGTCCGACGGGATGAAGCCGACCGGTGGCTCCTTCACCAGCGGCGACACCCTGCGCCTGGTGGCCGACCTGGCGATCCTGTCGCCGGTGGGCATCGCGGTGCGGGTCGACGCGAACGGGGTCGCCGACGGCATCGCGCCCCACCACGACCTGGCCGACTACCTGGCGGCGCGGCGCGGCTGATGATCACTTATCTCTCCAACAACTCCGAGACCGTGCTGGCCGCACTCCGCCAGCACATCTGGCTCGCGCTGCTCCCGGTGCTGCTCGGCTTCGTCATCGCGCTGCCCATCGGCTATCTGGGCGTCCGCTTCCCGTGGCTCTATCACCCGTTGGTCAACGTGGCCGGTGTGCTCTATTCGATCCCGTCGCTGGCGCTGTTCGTGTTCCTGCCGGTCGTGCTGGGCACGAGGATCCTGTCGCCGCTCAACATCGTCGTCGCGCTCACCATCTACACCGTGGCGCTGCTGGCCCGCACGGTCGCCGACGGTCTGCGGTCGGTCGACCACCTGATCACCGAGTCGGCCACCGCGATGGGCTACCGCCGGCTGCGGCGCCTGATCGACGTCGAGCTGCCGGTGGCGCTGCCGGTCATCCTGGCCGGCCTGCGGGTGGCCACGGTGGCGAACATCAGCCTGGTCAGCGTGGGCGCGCTGATCGGCGTGGGCGGGCTCGGCCAGCTGTTCACCCGGGGCTTCCAGCTCTTCTACATCGAGCCGATCCTGGTCGGCGTCATCCTCTCGGTGCTGCTGGCCGCCGTCGCCGACCTGGCCATCGTGCTGATCCAGCGGGCGGTCACGCCGTGGACGCGCTTCCAAGGGGGCCGGGCGTGAACCTCTCCTACCTGTTCGACGCGGCGCACTGGGATCTCAACGCCTCGGGCAGCATCCCGCAGCTGCTTCTCTCACACCTCTGGTACGTGTTCCTGGCGCTCGCCATCGGCACGGTGATCGCCCTCCCGATCGGCCTGTACATCGGGCACACCGGACGCGGCTCGTTCATCGCGATCAACGCCGGTAACGCGGGCCGCTCGCTGCCTACCCTGGGCCTGCTGATGCTCATGGTGACGTTGCTCGGGCTGGGCCTGCTCCCGGTCCTGATCGCCCTCACCGTCCTGGTCATCCCGCCGATCCTGACCTCGGCCTACGCGGGTCTGCGGTCTCTCGACCAGCGGGTCGTGGACGCCGCCCGGGGCGTGGGCATGCGGCCCTGGCAGGTGCTCACCCGGGTCGAGCTGCCGATGGCGCTGCCGGTGCTGATGAGCGGTTTCCGCAGCGCCGCCCTGCAGGTGGTCGCCACCGCGACCGTGGCCGCCGCCGTGGGCCTGGGCGGTCTCGGCCGCCTCCTGATCGACGGCCTGGCCGTCAACGACTATTCCCGAGTGCTCGCCGGCGCCATCGTTGTCGCGGTGCTGGCCGTCCTGCTCGACCTGATCCTGGCGCTGGCACAGCGCTGGATCATCTCTCCCGGCCTCCGGGCGTCCCGATGAAAGGTCCATTGATGAAGCGTTTCGGCCGTTTCAGCGCGGTAACCACCGCGCTGGCGCTCACTGTTGCCCTCACGGCCTGCGGTGCCGACGAAGACCCGCTGGCCAACGACAACGGCGGCGGCAGCGCCGCGCCCGGCACCATCACCGTCGGCTCGGCCAACTTCGCCGAGAGCGAGCTCCTCGGCGAGATCTACTCGCAGGCCCTCGAGGCCAAGGGTGTGCAGGTCAAGCGGCAGTTCAACATCGGCGCCCGCGAGCTCTACCTGAAGGCGCTGCAGGACGGCTCGATCGACCTGCTGCCCGAGTACAACGGCGCGCTGCTGTCGGCCCTGCAGAAGGGCGGCGCGCCCGAGGGCGTCAGCAAGCCCGAGGACGTGCTGGCGGCGCTGAAGAAGGTCCTGCCGGCCGGCACCGAGGTGCTGGAGCAGTCGCCGGCCGAGGACAAGGACACGCTGACCGTCACCCAGGAGACGGCGACCAAGTACAGCCTGAAGACGATCGACGACCTCAAGCCGGTCGCCGGCCAGCTGACGATCGGCGCCGGTCCCGAGTGGCAGGAGCGCTACCAGGGTCTCAAGGGCCTGGAGTCGCTCTACGGGCTCAAGTTCAAGGAGTTCAAGCCGCTCGACGCCGGTGGCCCGCTGACCGTCAACGCCCTGGTCAAGGGTCAGATCCAGGTCGGCAACATCTTCTCCACCGACTCGTCGATCGCGACCAACAAGTTCGTGGTGCTCGAGGACCCGAAGAACCTCTACCTGGCCGAGAACATCATCCCGCTGATCCGCTCGACGGCCAACAACCCGACCGTCACCGGCGCGCTCAACGCGGTCTCGGCCAAGCTGACCACCGAGAACCTGACCACCACGCTGGCCAAGGTGCAGGTCGACAAGCAGGACACGGCGTCGGTGGCCAAGGGCTGGCTGACCGAGAACGGCCTGGTCTGACCGACGTGAGGGTGCCGCTGCGGCGGCACCCTCATACGGCGGTGAAAACCGCCGAATAAGAGGGGGACGCCCGCCCGCGACCCCGAGGACCAGCATGATGGCAACCGGCCTACGCCGCTGGCTCGCTGTCGCCCTGGTGCTGGCCGTGCTGATCGGCGGCGGGGCCGCCACGTGGCTGGGGATGCTCGAGGTACGGCAGGTGCAGCACCGCCAGGCGGCCCTGCTGATGGACCACAACGCTGAGGCCATCCAGCGCGCGGTGGCCAACGAGGCGTCCCGGTACACCGAGACCCTGGCCGACATCACGGCCGCGGTGGGCTCGCAGACCGACTTCAGCGCCGCCGACTTCGAGGCCGTCACCTCCCGCCTGACCCGCGACCGGCTGCCCGGCGCGAGCACCGTCGCCTATCTCGTGCCCGCTCAGGACGACGAGATCGCCGAGGTGCAGAGCCACTGGCGGGCCCGGGGCGCCGCAGACCTGACGCTGAAGTCCGCGGGTGACGCCCTGGAGCATCAGTTCCTGATCTTCAGCCGGTCGCTCGACCACGTGACGCTCGCGCCCGGCATCGACCTCACCCAGGCCGAGGAGCCCGCGGCCGCGCTGCGGTTCGCGCGGGCCAGCGGCGAGGTGACCGCGAGCCATCCGTACGTGCTCCTGAAGGACCGCGCCCGGCCGACGGTGCACAAGCAGCAGTCCTTCCTGTTGGCCGCGCCCGTGACGGGAGCGGCCGGCACCCCGGCCGCCGGGCAGTTCCAGGGCTGGGTGACCCTGTCGATGCGGGGCAGCGACTTCGTCGAGGAGACCCTGCACGCGTACGCGGGTGACCTGCTCAAAGTGACTCTGAGCGACCAGGACGCGTCGGTGGTGACCACGGTCGCCTCGACCAGCGCGACGGCCAGGCTGCTGCCGGACACGAGCCTGCGCCGGGTGCGATCGGTCTACGTCGGCGAGCGGGAATGGCAGATCGACATCGAGCCGACCCAGCGCCTGATCAGCGAGACCGACCGCCGGCTGCCGTTCTTCACGCTGCTCATCGGATTGCTGGTCACCGTGCTGGCCGGGTTCCTGGCCGACTCGCGGCGGCGGGCCTTGAAGAGGGTGGCCGACGCGACGGCGTTGCTGCGGCACGACATCGAGCGGCGCAAGGCGGTCGAGGCCCGGCTGCTCGACCGCGAGGACGAGCTAAGGCACCTCGCGATGCACGACGCGCTGACCAAGCTGCCCAACCGGGCGCTGTTCCACGAGCGCCTCGAACAGTCGCTGGACCAGCCGCTGGCCGTGTTCTTCATCGACCTCGACGGGTTCAAGGCGGTCAACGACGGGCTCGGGCACAGCGCCGGTGACCAGCTGCTCATCGACGCGGCGGCGCGGTTGTTGCAGTGCGCCCGAGCCGGCGACACCGTGGCCCGGCTCGGTGGTGACGAGTTCGCGATTCTGGCCTCCGCGCCCTCGTCCTTCTCCGAGGCGTTCGCGGAGCGGATCGTGAGCAGCCTGCGAGCGCCGTTCGACGTCGACGGACAGCCGGTCACGATCAGCTGCAGCGTGGGCGTGGCCGTCTCGGCCGGCGGCCCGGCCGACGCACGACGCCTCGTGCACACGGCCGACGAGGCGATGTACGCGGCCAAGGCAGCCGGCAAGAACCGCTACATGCTGGCCGACGCCGAGCCGGCCGCTACGAGAACGCCGTGACCGGCCGGTCCAGCCGGACGCCGTCGACCGTGGTGTCGACCATCTCGTTGTAGAAGGCGACCAGGTTGGTGATCGCGGCGACGGCCGGGGACGGATACCGGTAGGACCAGGCCAGGTCGGGATAGGAGCCGGTGGGCGTGCGCACGGTCCAGTAGTCGCCGGTGCGGCCCTTGTAGGGGCAGAGGCTCTCGGTCGCGGTGTGCTCCAGAACGTCGAAGTTCACCGCCGTCCGGTCCAGGTAATAGCGGGTCGGCAGGCCGGTCTCGAACAGCAGCACCGGCGAGCGCGACTCGGCCAGCAGCACGCCGTCCAGCTCGACGCGCACCTGCCGGGTCGAGCGCAGCGCGTCGGTCCGCGTGTACGGGTTGCGCGGGTGCAGGAAGATCTCCTCGTCCTCCTCGTACCACGCGTCCAGGGCGTCCCACTCGAAGCGGACGAGCCCGGCCAGGCCCGGCAGGTCGCTCTCGGTGTAGACGCGCGCCGCCATCGGCCGGTCGACGTCGCCCACCTTGAGCCCGATCCGGCGGGTGAGGCCACGGCTCAGCCGGCGCTCGTGCTGCTCGTCGACGATCACGTCGGCCGCGACGTCGTCCAGCGGGATGTAGTAGGCGGGCGGGATAGTTCGGCACCTCCCACAGATAGACCGCGCGGGTCGTGTCGAGCACGGTCCGTCCGCCGATTGTCGCCCGGACCCGCCGGGGTGACGGTTCCATCTGGTTGGCCGCGGCGATCATCCGCGGGAAGTCGGTCGTCATGTGTCCTTCGTAGCGCGCTTCCCCCGGCCGATGCTCTCCGGTTCCGCGTGTTTCGAGGCTGGGGTGAGGGCGGTGACGACGCCGCTGCCGACGAGCCAGCTGACGGCGACCACGAGGGCGAGCCGCTCGACCGTCGCGCCGAAGTCGCTGCGGCCGACGAAGAGCATGGTCAGGCCGAGGGCGGCACCGAGGGGCACGATCAGCACGACGCCCGCGGCGGCCAGCCGGGTCATCGCCGGGCGTGGGTGGGCCAGGAAGACCGCGGCCATCGCACCGGCCAGCACGATCATGCCGGCGACGCTGGCCGAGGCGTGGATGATGTCGGCCGCCGTGGCCGGCTCGTAGGGGGGCAGGGGGCAGGTGTCGCTGCAGGCGACCAGGCCCGACGTGGCCGCCAGCACCGCCGAGACCAGCAGGCACACGCTGACCAGCCGCAGGTCGCGCAGAGCCCAGCCGAGCAGGGCCACGCCCGCCGCGAGCAAGACCAGACCGCTGCGGTACGGGATCGCGTAGGGCTGACCGGCCGTGCCGGCCTCACTGACATACCCGTCCCACCAGGAGCCGGCCGGCGCGACCAGCGCCACCAGCATGACCACGGCACCGGCGGTCACCGCGGCCGAACCGGCGATCGCCGCAGTTCTCGTCACGCTCCCATCATGATCGATAGGGTCGGGGAATGCCTCGGACCGTGGTCGTGACCGGCGCCAGCTCCGGAATAGGCCGGGCCGCGGCGGTGGCCCTGGCCCGGGGCGGCGACGAGGTGATCCTGCTGGGCCGCGACCCGCGGCGGCTGGCCGGCGCGGTCGAGGCGGTGCGGGAGGCGGCCGGCCGGACGCCGGCCGCCCATCAGGCCGATTTCGCCGTCCTGGACGACGTGCGCTCGGCCGGCGAGCGGATCGCCGCCGAGCATGAGCGCATCCACGTGCTGGTCAACAACGCGGGCCTGCTGACCGCCGTCCGCCCGCTGACGGCCGACGGCTTCGACCCGACGATGCAGATCAACCACCTGGCCGGATTTCTGCTCACCCACCTGTTGCTGCCCCGGCTGCGCGCCGCGGCGACCCCGGCGGCCCCGGCGGCCCCGGCCCGGATCGTCACGACCAGCTCGGCCGCCGAGGCGTGGGGCGCGCTGGACCCGGACCGCCCCGGCCGTCGGCAGTACTCACGCTGGCTGGCCTACGGCGCGAGCAAACAGGCCAACATCCTGTTCACCGTCGAAGCGGCCCGCCGCTGGGCACCCACCGGTGTCATCCCGGCCTGCTACTTCCCGGGCCTCATCCGCAGCGGTTTCGGCCGATCGAGCCCCTCGTTCAGCGCCGCCCGGCTGGCCCCCGGCCTCTTCCGAACCCCCGAGGAGGGCGCCGACACCCTGCTCTGGCTGGCCACCAGCCCGACGCCCCCGCACCCCGGCGGCTATTACGCCTGGCGTGCCCCCTTCCGCGCCACCCCGCGCTCGACCAGCCCGTCCCGAGCCGCGCGCCTGTGGCAGTCAAGCCTCACCGCGGTCGGTCTGCCGGCCTGAGGTGACGGCGGAGGACTCTCCCGGCCCGAGGTGACGGCGGAAGAAGAGGACGGCGCTGTCGGCCTCGTGCCGGGGCAGCCCGCCGTGGCGGCCGGGATTGGCGTGCAGCGTCTTGTCGGCGGAGGCGAACGTCTCGAACAGCGCCAGGCCGGACGACCGCGGCACGAGCTCGTCGTCCCACTGCAGGGCGAACTCGATCGGCGCGGTGATGCGAGCGGCCGTCCCGGCCCGGTTGTCGCGCAACCCGATCAGCCCCAGAACGCCGGCCGTGAGACGGTCGTCGTCGGCCATCAGGGCCAGACCGATCGCCGCCCCCATCGACATGCCCCAGAAGCCGGCGGGCCCGGCCGGTGCCAGCAGTGAGCCCGGGATCGTGTCGTCGCGAAGGAAGTGTTGCTCGGAGAAAGTCATGACGTGCCCTTCGGTATGCCGCAAGGGGCACCCCGGGGACCGTACGTCAGCTCAGCGACGCCACCCCGGGAGCACCCGACCATCCAGTGCGTTGATCGGTCTCACCTCCTCGGGTAGCAGCAGCCGCCGAACGGTAGCAGACCGCCTAAGCTCCGGACATGATTGCGCGAATGTGGCGGGGCCGGGTGCGGACCGAGCGGACGGACGACTACGTCGCCTACATCGAGCGGACCGGGCTGGCGGGTTACCGCGAGACGCCGGGCAACCGCGGGGCCGAGATGTGGGTGCGCGACCTCGGCGACGGACGCACCGAGGTGACGACGGTGAGCTGGTGGGATTCGCTCGACGACATCCGCGGCTTCGCCGGTGAGGACATCGAGCGGGCCGTCTTCTACCCCGAGGACGACGAGTATCTGGTCGACCGCGAGACCACAGTGACTCATCACGAGGTGGTCCGCCGCCTCGGCTGAGACGAATTTCCGCCTGATGTTCGATTCTTTCAGGCTGCGGTTCAACTATTGCGTTCGTGTGAACGCGGCTGTCACGATGACCGTCGATCCGTTCCCCACTCCCCCGGATCGACTGGAGTCCCCGTGCCCGTCACCCGACGCACCCTTCTGTCCACAGCGGCCGCCGGCTCGGCCGCCGCCCTGCTCACCGATCTCTCCCCGGCCCGCGCCGCCTCTCCCCCGGGCGACGTCGTCGGCAAGATCTCCGTCGGCTACCAGGGCTGGTTCTCCTGCCCCGGCGACGGCGCCCCGATCGGCGGCTGGTGGCACTGGAGCCGCGACCGCTTCCAGCCGCCGTCGCCCGGCAACACGACGATCGTGTCCTGGCCCGACATGCGCGACTTCACCCACGCCTACCCGACGGCGTACCCGAATCTGGGCGACGGCCGACCGGCGACGCTGTTCTCCTCGTACGACCAGCAGACCGTCGACACACACTTCCAGTGGATGCGCACCTACGGCATCGACACCGCGGCGCTGCAACGCTTCAACCCGATGGGCGACGAGGGCCCCACCCGCGACGCCATGACCGTCAAGGTGCGCAACGCGGCCGAGGCCACGGGTCGCAAGTTCTACATCATGTACGACGTCACGGGCTGGACGTCGATGCAGAGCGAGCTCAAGGCCGACTGGACGGCGAAGATGGCGGCGCACACGTCGTCGCCGGCCTACGCGCGGCAGAACGGCAAGCCGGTCGTCTGCCTCTGGGGCTTCGGCTTCGCCGACGACGGCCGCCCGTTCGCCCCGGCCGCCTGCCTCGAGGTCGTCAACTGGTTCAAGGCGCGCGGTTGCTACGTGATCGGTGGCGTGCCCACCTACTGGCGCGAGGGCAAGAACGACAGTCGCACCGGTTTCGCCGACGTCTACCACGCGTTCGACATGATCTCGCCGTGGATGGTCGGCCGCACCGGCACGCTCGACGGGCTCGACTGGTTCCTGTCTAATGTGAACACCGCCGACCAGGCCGACTGCAACGCCCGCGGCATCGACTACCAGCCCTGCGTCCTGCCCGGCGACCTCTCCACGGGCGCCCGCCGCCACGGCGACTTCTACTGGCGCAGCCTCTACAACATGATCAAGGTGGGCGCCCAGGGTCTGTACGTGTCGATGTTCGACGAGTTCAACGAGGGCAACCAGATCGCCAAGACCGCCGAGACGGCCGCCTCCGTCCCGGCCGGCACCGGCATCCGCCCGCTCGACGAGGACGGCACCTTCTGCTCGTCCGACTACTACCTCCGTCTCACCCAGGACGGCGGCCGCATGCTGAAGGGGCAGCTGGCGCTGACCGCCGTGCGCCCGACCCCGCCCGTCACCGGCACGACTCCGCCGCAACCCACCGGCGACCTGGCCCGCGGAAAGCCGGCCTCGGCGAGCGGCCAGACGCAGACGTACGCCCCGGGCAACGCCGTCGACGGTGACGCCGGAACCTATTGGGAGAGCACGAACCACGCCTTCCCACAGTGGATCCAGGTCGATCTCGGTGCCACCCGGACGGTCGGCCGGTGTGTGCTGAAGCTCCCCGGCGGCTGGGGCGCACGATCCCAGACACTGGCGATCTCGACCAGTACGGACGGCTCGTCGTTCAGCACGTGGTCGGCCGCCACGGCCCGCGTCTTCGATCCGGCCAACGGCAACACGGTGACCGTCACCGGCGCGGCCGCCCAGGCCCGATACGTACGGGTGACCTTCACCGCCAACACCGGCTGGCCCGCCGGTCAGCTGTCGTCCTGCGAGGTCTACACCACGTAAGCACCCTCGTCGGCGGGCGGGCCGGCAGCTCCCACACTGCCGGCCCGTCATTCACGTGCGGTGCCGGGTGAGTCGCAGGCCGGTCAGCTCGCCCGCTTCGACGCCACCCACCAGCTCCGAGGCGATGAGCCGCCCGGCTTTCGGCGCCAGCGTGACACCGGAATGCATGACGGCGACGTAGGCACCCTCGGCCTCGGGGACGGGACCGATCAGCGGCAGGCCGTCGGCCGGCATGGGGCGCTGTCCGACCCGTACGCCGAGCAGCCGCACCTCCCGGCAGCCGAAAGTGGCGATGATGCGCCGCAGCGTCTCCTCGCCCACCTGCCGCAGATCGGCGCCGGTCCAGGCGGCGGCGACCAGCAACTCCCCATCGGCGGCCTCGCGCACCTCCAGTTCGGGCGAGACGAAGATGGTGCGGACCAGTCCCGGCGGCGCGGCGAAGCGCATGAGCAGGGCCGGTGACGGCGCCACGGGCAGGTCGAACCCCAGCGGGCGGCACAGTGCGGCCGCGTCCACGCCGGCCGCCACGACCACTATGTCCGCCTCCACATCACCGGCGGCGCAATGCACACCGACGACTCGCCCACCTCGCACCGTCAGCGCGCTGACGGCCGTGCCGGCCATCACCCGGGCCCCGTGGGACTGGGCCGCGCGCACCAGAGCCCGCGTCACCGCGACCGGGTCCACGGCTCCGTGGTCCTCGAGGAAGAGCGCCCGGCCGGGCGGCCGCCGCAGATGCGGTTCGAGCCGGGCGGCCACGTCGTCCGGAGGATGCTCGTCGCCGCACAACAGTGCGCCGCGCCACTGCACCCGGACGCCGGGCACGTCGGACTCCCACCGCCGCCAGTCCCGCAAACCGTGCCGTCGCAAGGCCGCGCTCGCATCCGGGACGTCCTCGGCGCGCGGTTCCCCGATCCAGGCGAACGAGTCCGCGGTGACCCCTCACCCGGGTTGCGCCTTGTCGATCAGCACAACGTCACCGGAGGCCCGGGCCACTTCGTAGGCCACCGCCGCCCCGACGATGCCCGCACCCACCACCACGATTCGCACGATCGAACCTCCCGTCCCGGTCAGCGTGGCACGGCGGCGAACATTGCCGGCCCGGGGAGGGAACCCCTCGGCCGGTCGATGCCTTTGGATGGGCAGGGACGACGGGGGGTGGACGATGACGCAACGGATCAGGGACCTGCTCGACGAGGCGGTGTCCGGGATCGAGCCGGGCACCCGTGACCCGGTCGGGGCGGTGGTGCGCCGGGGTCGATCGCGACGGCGACGGACGGTGCTGGCCGGCGCCCTCGCCGTCCTGGCCGTGCTGGGCGGCGGCGGCCTGGCGGCCCGGCAGCTGAGGCCGGATCCGCCACCCCGGCTGGCCGACACCGAGCGCGCGCTGCCACGGCCTCACGTGGTGGACGGCGTCGTGGTGGTGGGGGCGCTGCGGTTGCCCGTCCCGGCCGGCTGGCGGGCGGAGGCGGCCCGACCGGGCAAGCCGTGCCGCGATCCGGCCACCACGATCCTTTTTGTCCGGGCCGACGGCAAAGGCTGCACGACGGCGGCCATCCTGATCGCCGTCGGGCCCGATCGGGACTTCCCGCCGGCGTACGGGGTGGCCTTCGAGCAGTCCGACGGCGGGCAGATGCTGCTGTCGGCGCCCATCGCGTTCACGCTGCCCGGCGGGGAGCCGGCGTGGTTGTCCGAGCGGCTCGACAGCGACATGATGGCCCCTGGCCGGCCGGAAGGGTATGACTACGCGGAGCACGTCGTGCTGCCGTGGTCGCTGGTGGCGGTCACGCTCAAGATGGACGGCCCGGCGGCCGGCCGGATCATCAGCACGATGCGCTCGGAGCCGGTCGAGGGCGGCCGCCTGGCGCTGCCGTCGAACGTCACCACCGCGGAGCTGACGGCGCCGGACACGGCCGGGCAGATCTCCCGGGAGAGACACGGCGAGATCACCGATCGGAAGAAGGTCGCCGAAATCGTCCGGCTGTTGGGCCGGCAGAAGACCGTGGCCGACACCCAGGCCTGTGCCCGCCCTGATCAGGACGCTCTGCGGGTGGAGCTGCGCCCGCCCGCCCGCGTGGTGGAGCTGCCGGCCAAGGGTCCGTTGCCGCGGGCCACTTCTGGGATCACGGTGGTCATCTCGCTCGGCGACTCGTGCCAGGAGGCGGTGTCGTCGGCCGGTGGCCGGGTGCGCTTCGACGGCGACGCGGTGGCCGAGCTCGAGAAGCTGTTCGGGATCGACGGATGAGCGGGGACGCCACACCGGCCGGGTTCGCCGAGTTCGTGACCGCGCGCTACCCGGCGCTGGTGCGCTACGGCACCCTGCTGACCGGCGACCGCGGGCACGGCGAGGACCTCACGCAGGACGCGCTGGTCAAGACCTATCGGGGGTGGCGGCGGCTGCGGTTCTCGGACGACGGCGATCCGGAGGCGTACACCCGGCAGGTGATGGCCCGGGCCGCCTGGCGGGCGAGCAGGCGGTTGTGGCATCGCGAGATCCCGGCGGCCGCACCGCCCGACCGGGCCGCGGCCGGGGACCCGTACGAGAGCCGCGACACTGCCGAGGTGGTGCTCGCGGCCCTGCGGGAGCTGCCGGCCGGACAGCGGGTCGTGCTGGTGCTGCGGTTCTGGGCCGGGCTGACCGAGCAGGAGATCGCCACTCAGCTGGGCTGCTCGGCGGGCACGGTGAAGAGCCGGGCCAGCCGGGCGATCGGGACGCTGCGCCGCACGGCCGGGCTGACCGACGCGTTCACGCTGAGCGAGACGGGCTGAGCCAGGGGGCGATATCGGCCAGGTCCGTCGCGAGGTAGCGCACGAGTCCCTGTCCGTATCGGTGCTCAGTCACCACCGGCCGGCCGTCGAGACGTCGCACCGTCTCGGCGCCGGCCGGTTCGACGTCGTCGAGCCACCGGTGGCCCTCGCCGGGGAGGTGGCGGACGATCCGGACGCCGAGGAGGTCGTCGAGCGAGCCCGGGGTGACCCGGCAGTGCTCGTCGGTCAGGCCGCAGGCGAACGTGAGCACGAGGGTGCCGCCGCCTCGCACGTAGGAGCGCAGGGCGGCGTGCGTGGCGCTCGACATCAGATACAGCAGCGGCGCGGCCACGAGGCGGTAGCTGTCGAGCGGGGCATCGACCGGGAGCACGTCGACCGGTGAGCCCAGGGCATGATGCCAGCGGCGGCCGGTGGCCTCGTAGTCGATGTCGCGGGTGGGCAGGTGCGGGGACTGCCAGGCCCACATCGTCTGCTCGTCGTACAGCAGAGCTCGCGAGGCGGTCGGTCTTTCCGGCGTACGGCCTCGGAGCGCGGCGCCGACGTCGGCGATCTCGCGGAAGACCGGTGTGTCCGGCCCCTCGTGCGGCACGATCGCCGGGTGCCACTGCTCGGCGCCCCCGCGACTGGCCCGCCACTGGAAGTACATGACCCCGGACGCGCCACGGTCCAGATAGGTGCCGGCTGCGGCCCGGGCCTGACCCGGTGCGAGTGCCCGCGTCACGCCGTCGGGGCCGCGGACCGCTCCGGGCGCGTGCTCCATCAGGATCCACGGCTCTCCCCCGGCCCAGCCGCGGGCCAGATCGGCCGTGAACGCCCGCTCGGCCAGGTGGTCGCCGACCGAGGCCGGGTAGTCGTCGACGGCCACCACGTCGACCTCGCGCGCCCAGCGGGCATGGTCGACCGGCACCCATCCGCCGAGGGCGAAGTTGGTCGTCACCGGCCGGCCCGACGGTCGTACGATCTCGCGCTGGGCCACGAAGTGGCCGAGCATCGCGTCCGAGACGAAGCGGCGGTAGTCGAGCAGGTGGGCGGGATTGCCCAGATACTGGGTCGTGCGCGGCGGCTGGACCTGCTCGAACGAACCGTAGCGCTGGGACCAGAAATCGGTGCTCCAGGCGGCATTGAGCTCGGCCGGATCGCCGTACCGGCCGGCCAGCCACCGCCGGAACGCGAGCGCGCAGTGGTCGCAGAAACACGTCGTCCCGTACTCGTTGTGAATGTGCCACATGCGCAGCGCGGGATGGCCGGAGTAGCGCCGGGCCAGCTCCGTCGCGATGCGCTCGCTGAGCTCCCGGTAGGCGGGCGCGTTGACGCAGTAGGTGTCCCGCGACCCGGGGGTGAGCCGGACGCCGTCCGCCGTGACCGGCAGCCCGTCGGTGAACCACGGCGGCGGCGAGGCGGTCGGGGTGGCCAGGCAGGCCCCGATCCCGTTGTCCGCCAGCAGGTCGAGCACCTGGTCGAGCCAGCCGAAGTCGAACGTCTCGGGAGTCGGCTGCAGCCGCGACCACGAGAACACACCCACGGTCACCAGATTGACGTGGGCTCGGCGCATCAACTCCACGTCAGTGGCCCACACCGAAGCGGGCCACTGCTCCGGGTTCCAGTCGCCGCCGAACCAGATCATCCCTTGATGGCCCCGAGCAGGACGCCCTTGGCGAAGTGGCGCTGGACGAACGGATAGACCAGCAGGATCGGGATGAGGGTCAGGGTCACCACGGCCATCTGGATCGCCAGGGGTGCGATCTGTTGCGTACCGAAGTACTGGCCGGTCGTGTTCTGGCCCGTGCCCGGCATCGCGTTGCCCTGCAGGGTGTACGTGTAGATGACCATTTGCAGCGGCCACTTCTGGTTGTCGGGCAGGAAGAGCAGTGCGTTGAAGAACGTGTTCCAGTAGCCGACCGCGTAGAACAGCGCCACCACCGCGGTCACCGCGCGCGAGGTCGGCAGGACGATCGACCAGAGCGTCCGCCAGTCGCCCGCACCGTCGATGTGGGCCGCGTCGATGAGGTCCTGTGACGTGTTCGCGAAGAACGCCCGGACGACCAGGATGTTGAAGACGCTCACCGCGGTCGGCAGGATCAGCGACCAGTAGGCGTCGTAACCGCCGAGGGCCGACACCACCAGGAACGTCGGGATCAGGCCGCCGCTGAAGAACATGGTGACGACCAGGGTGAGCAGAATCGGCCGGTGGGCCCACGAGTTCTGGCGGGACAACCCGTAAGCGGCCAGGATCGTCACCACCATCGAGATGACCGTGCCGACGATCGTGATGCCCAGGCTCACCAGCAGCGAGTGCATCACCAGCTGATTGGTGAAGATCTGCCGGTACGCCTCGAAGGTGATCCCGCCCGGCACGAGCACCATGCCGCCGGCCTCGTTGACCGCCCCCTGGGTGGACAGGCTGGTCAGCACGACCATCCACAGGGGAACGGCGACGACGGCGACCACGACCGCCAGGATCAGGCCCTTGCCGGCCTGCCCGGCCGGGGTCGGCGGCTCCTCCCAGTTGGGGCGGGCGTTCACTTTCACCTTGGTCTTGGCTGTCGCAGTGGTCATCGCCGATACAGTCCGTCCTCGCCCATCAGGTGCGCGATCTTGTTGGCGGCCAGGATGAGCACGAGCGAGAAGACGCCCTTGAACAGCGAAGCGGCCGCGCCGAGGCTGAAGTTCGCGTTCACGACCCCGTAGTAGTAGGCGTACGTGTCGAGCACTTCCGCCGCTTCCCGCCCCACCGCGTCCCGCTGGATCAGCAGCTGCTCGAAGCCGACCGTGAGCACGTTGCCCAGCCGCAGCACGAGCATGAGCACGATGACGCCCCGGATGCCGGGCAGCGTGATGTGCCACATGCGCCGCCAGCGCCCGGCCCCGTCCGCCGCGGCCGCCTCGTAGAGCTGCTGGTCGATCGCGGCCAGCGCGGCCAGGAACACGATGATGCCCCAGCCCGCCTCCTTCCAGACGACCTGCGAGGTGATCAGGATCTTGAAGGTGTCCGGGTTGGTCATGATGTCCCAGGTGGCCAGGCCGTGGCCGCGCAGGAACTGGTTGAGCGCCCCGGCCCCGCCCAGCATCTGCTGGAAGATGGTCACCGCCAGCACCCACGAGAAGAAGTGCGGCAGGTAGACGACGGACTGCACGAACGTCCGGATCTTCGTGTTGAGGACCGAGTGCAGCAGCATCGCCAGGGCGATCGGGATCGGGAAATAGAACACGAGCTGGACGAGGCTGAGCACCAGCGTGTTCTCGAGCGAGTGCCAGAAGAGCGGGTCCGAGAAGAGCATGCGGAAGGTCTCGAGCCCGACCCACGGGCTGTGCAGGAAACCGGCGTAGATGCTGTAGTTCTGGAACGCCGTGGCCGTGCCGAACATGGGCACGTAGTTGAAGACGACCAGCAGCACCACGGCCGGGATCACCATCAGCAGCAGCGAGCGGTCCCGGCGGAATCTGTTCTTCCGTTGCGGCGGCGGCGACGCGTTCGCCTTCTCGGCCGGCGCCTCCTGCAACGCTGTCACTGGCCCGTGCCGTACTTGCTGCGGATGTCCTCGTAGAAGGCGCGCAACTGGTCACCGCCCTGGGCTTTCCAGGTCTTCAGGCCCTCCTGGAACGCCGAGACCGGCTTGCGCCCGTACCGGATGTCCTTGACCAGGTCGACCATGGGCTGGTTGATGCGGGCGTACTGCGCGGGCTCGGTGATGTTCATGCCGTAGAACGCCGGCTTGGCCGCGTACTTCACCATGTCGGCCTCCCACGCGGCGTAATCCTGGGCCACCTGGGTCTGCCCGGCGATGACGGTCGTCGGGGTGAGCGGGGTGACCAGGAACTGGTAGCTGGTGGCCACCTCCTTGCTGCCGCGCTCGGTGAGGACCGGGTTGCCGTCGACCATCGTGTAATCGGTGCCCGGCACCCCGAAGTTCACCGTCAGGTACTCGGCCGACCCGTACGGCGCGGCGAGGTAGTTGGCGATGGCCAGGCATTCCTTGATCTGGTCGCCGCTGAGCTTGGCGTTGAGGAAGCTGTACATGCCGGCGCTCGGGTTCATCCAGATCTCCGGCTTGCCGTCGGCCGACAGCAGTTTGAAGGCCTGCCGCTCGTACGTGGGGTTGGCCGCCTTGCCGCTCTTGGCGTCGTCGCCCTTCCATGCGCCCGGGCCGTCGCTGGTGATGGCGGTCTTCCCACTCCAGAAGCGCTGCTTGGCCTCCTGCTTCTTGTCGGTCAGCGCGTCCGGGTGCACATAGCCGGCCTTGGCCTGGGTCTGGAACCAGTTGAGGGCCTCGATGATGCCGGGCGTCTCGTACCGGTTGATGATCTTGCCGTCGGCGTCGATGACCCACCGGTTGGGGTCGACCGGGAACTTGTAGACCTGGCCCAGGCCGTCGAAGATGTCGTCGAACGCCCAGTGCCCGGCCTGCGCGTCGGTCAGCTGCTTGCCCAGCGCGGCCAGGTCGTCCGGGGTCTTGATCTCGTCAGGGTTGATGCCCTGCTTGGCCAGCAGGTCCTGGCGGTGGAAGAGCGTGCCGGCGATCGTCGCCCCGCTGTAGTAGACCGGCAGGCCGAACAACTTGCCGTTCCAGATGCAGCATTGCCAGGCGCTGGTGGGAATGGCGGCCAGGTTCGGGTACGCCTTGATGGCGTCCCCGGAGAGATAGGGGCCCAGGTCGGCGAACTTGTTGACCGCGTCGGCGAACCCGAGGTTGCCCATGTTCCAGCTCGGGATCTGGATCCAGTCGGGCAGCTTGTCCCCGGCGAACAGCGTGGGCAGGATCTTGTCGTAGTTGTTGCCATCGGCCGGTTGCAGCTTCAGGGTCGCGCCGAGCGCCTGGTTGACAGCCGCGTAGTACGCGTTGCCGCTCGCCGACGGGATGGCGCCCCAGAGCGGGGTGATGGTGGTGTAGGCGCCGCCCTTGCCCGGCACGCCGGTCGAGGTGGTGACGGGGTTGTCCGGGTACTTGAGGAACGTCGGGCTGCTGAAGAAGCCGTTCGCCCCGGTGGCGCTGGGTATGTCGGCCTTCACCAACTCGTTCGGCGTGTAGGCCGGCAGCAGCTTGGACAGCTGATCCTGCGTGGTCGTGCCGGGGCCGCTGGACGTCTTGGCGTCACCGCAGGCCGCGAGCAACCCGGACGCCGCGCCCAGACCGGTCAGTGCGAGCAGTTGTCTTCTATCGAGCTTCATCGTTGACTCTCCCATCTTTAGTTGGGACGGTAAACGAACTAAGTACGGCCCGGCAAGGGTTGACGGGGATCGGTGCCGTAGGCTGGGCGAGGCAATGGTCGTGGGGCGGGGGTCGTCGGTGCTCACCAGGGAGAACGGGCCACAACCGGCCGATTTCGCCGACGTCCGGGCGACCAATCTGGCCGTCGTGCTGCGCCACCTGCGCACCCACGCGCCGTGCTCGCGAGCCGACATCGCGGCCACCACCGGCCTCAACAAGGCCACCGTCTCGAGCCTGGTCACCGACCTGATCGACCGCCGCCTGGTGCGCGAGGTCGGCATGACCGAAAATCGCATCGGCCGCCCCGCGGTCATGCTCGTGCTCGACGGCTCCCCCTACGCGGCGGTCGGCCTCGAGATCAACACCGACTACCTGACCGCGGTCGCCCTCGACCTGGCCGGCGAGCGGCTGCTGTCGTGGCGGCGCGCCTTCACCGGCACGCCCGGTCAGCCCGGTCAGGCGATCGCGTCGCTGGCCGCGCTGGCCCGGCGGACGGTGTCCAAACTGGAGCGCGAGCGGCGCCGGGTCCTGGGGCTGACGGTGGCCGTGCCGGGCCTGGTCGACGCGGATGGGATCGTCGAGCTGGCCGCGGGCCTGGGCTGGCAACGGGTCGACGTGCGCAAGTCGCTGCTGGCCGCGCTGGGCGAGCCCGGCTATCCCCTGCTGGTCGAGAACGACGCCAACCTGGCGGTACTGGCCGAGCAACGGCTGGGCGACCAGAGCGGGACGGGCGATCTGGTCTACGTGACCGGCGGCGCCAGCATCGGCGCCGGCATCATCAGCGACTTCCGCCTGGTGCGCGGCGCCCGCGGCTTCGCCGGCGAGTTCGGCCACCTGCCGCTCGACCCGGCCGGCCCGGTGTGCGGGTGCGGGCGGCGGGGCTGCCTGGAGACGTACGCGGGCCTGGGCGCGGTGATCCGGCGTGCCCTGCCCGACGTGGGCATCGAGACGGCCCTGTCGCCCTCCGAGTTCGGCCCCCACGTCGACGAGATCCAGCGGCTGGCCAAGGCCGGCGACCCGCAGGTGCTCGAGGCGCTCTCCGAGACGGGCCGCCACCTGGGCCACGGCCTGGCCATCCTGGCCAACCTCGTCAACCCGGCCTGCGTGGCGCTGGGCGGCTACTTCACCGCCCTGGCGCCGTGGCTGATCCCCTCCGCCACCGAGGAGCTGGCGTCCCGCTCAGCCGCCGCCGACAGCGGCGGCACGCGCATCGTCGCCTCCGCCCTCGACTCGAGCGCCGCCGCGGCCGGCGGCGCCACCCGGGTCCTGGACGCCATCGACTCGGGCAGCCTCCCGACCCCGCATCGGTAGATCGCGCCGATGCCGCCTGGCGGCCTGAGGCGGTGGCTGACCGGCGGCGCGGGAGGCCGACTTCTCGCCGTAGCCGGGCGCGTATCGCTCGGAGGTTGACCGTTGCCGCCGCGTGGGCCGCCGGCCTCGCCGTAATCTGACGTCGTGTTCGCTCGTGAGATGGGTTCCGGCACCCCGGTCGTGCTGCTCCACGGTTTCGGTCTCGATCATCGGAGCCTGCTGCCGCTCGATCCGGTCTTCGAGCGGTCGGGCGGCTGGCAGCGGATCTATCTCGATCTGCCCGGCGCGACCGGGTCGCCGGCCGGGGCGATCCGCAGCTCACAGCAGGTGGCCGACGCGGTGGTCGATGAGATCCGGGCGCGCGTCGACGAGCAGCCGTTCGCCGTTCTGGGCGGCTCGTTCGGCGGGATGATCGCTCGCTATGTCGCCCATGAGCTTCGGCCGCAGGTGCTCGGGCTCGCCACCGTGGCCGGCGTCTTCGTCGCCCCGCGTGGCGAACGAGCCGTCCCGCCCCGGACCGTCCTGAGCCGGGAGCCCGGGATCGTGCCGCTCCTCGGCGCGGCGCTCGGCCAGTACCGGGAGGACGCCGTGGTGGAGTCGACCGACGACGCCCACGCGTTCCTTCGGCACATCCGGCCGGGCCTCGACGGCGCCGACCAAAGGGCCCTGGACCGCATCTCGGAGAGCTACTCGCTCGACCACGAGCCCGAGGACACGCACCCCGAGCCTTTCCTGCCGCCGACGCTGCACATCACCGGGCGGCAGGACGACGTCGTCGGCTACTCGGACGCCTGGAGCCGGATCGACCACTACCCCCGGGCGTCGTTCGCCGTGCTCGACGCGGCCGGTCACAACATCCTCTTCGAGCAGGGCGACCTCTGCTCGGCCCTGATCGCCGAGTGGCTGCGGCGAATCCGGCGGGACGCGACCGCGCATCGATAGCGATCTCTTGACTGCCTCCGGCGGCTCGGGTAGACAGATCGTCAAATCACCGAAACACGGACGACATGCTCGCCTGCCCGTGTCGAAGCGCTTCGATCCGGCCCGCTGCGGCTGCCCGAGCGGCAGACCGCGGCGGTGATCGTGGGTAGCCGGAGAAGCGCCGAGACGAGCCGCCTCCCGCCCCACGGATGTGACCCGATGACCGACACCCCCCTGTTCCGCCGGGCCGGCACGCCCCTCGCGGAGCGCGTCGAGGACCTGCTGGACCGCCTCACGCTGCCCGAGAAGATCGCCATGCTGCACCAGCACCAGCCGGCCATCGACCGGCTCGGCATCGCGAGCTTCACCACCGGCACGGAGGGGCTGCACGGGGTCGCCTGGCTGGGTGAGGCGACCGTCTTCCCGCAGCCGGTCGGGCTCGCCACCAGCTGGAACCTCGACCTCGTCCGCCGGGTCGGCGCGGCCACCGGCGACGAGGTGCGGGGCCTGCACAGCCAAGGCAAGTGCGGGCTCAACGTCTGGGCGCCCGTCGTGAACCCGCTGCGCGACCCGCGGTGGGGGCGCAACGAGGAGGGCTACGCCGAGGATCCCCTGCTGACCGGGCTCATGGGCGACGCGTACGCCCGGGGGCTGGCCGGCGACCACCCGCGGGTGCTGCGCACGGCGCCGACCCTGAAGCACTTCCTCGGCTACAACAACGAGACCGACCGCTGCCTCACCTCGAGCAACCTCAGCCCGCGGGTGCTGCGCGAATACGAGTTGCCCGCCTACCGCACGGCCATCGAGCGCGGGTCGGCGGTCGCCGTGATGGCCGCCTACAACCTCGTCAACGGGCGGCCGGCGCACGTGTCGCCGTACCTCGAGGACGAGCTGCGGACCTGGACCGGTGACGAGGTCTTCGTGGTGTCGGACGCCTATGCCCCCACCAATCTGGCCGACCCGATGCAGCAGGCCTGGTTCCCCGACCACGCCGAGAGTCACGCGGCCGCGCTGCGGGCGGGCATCGACAGTTTCACCGACGCGGACAAGCGCAGCGAGGTGACCGTCGAGCGGATCACCGAGGCGATGCGCCGGGAGCTGATCAAAGAGGAGGACATCGACCGGGCGGTGCGGCGCGCTCTCACCGTCCGGGTGCGGCTGGGCGAGTTCGACCCGGCGGGCCAGGACCCGTACGGGGAAATCGGCGCCGACGTGGTGAACTCGGCCGAACACCGCGAGCTGGCCCGGGAGGCCGCCCGGGAATCGATCACGCTGCTCAAGTCGGAGTGCTGCCTGCTGCCCCTCGACCCGGCCCGGCACCGCACGGTGGCGGTCATCGGCACGCACGCCGACCGCGTGTTCACCGACTGGTACAGCGGATCGCTCGCCTACGCCGTCACCGCCCGCGCCGGCCTGGCCGAGGTGTTCGGGGCCGAGCGGGTGCTGCGGGCCGAGGGTGTCGACCGGATCGCGGTACGGCTGGGCGGTCTCTACCTCGCCGCCGACGCCGACGGGATCCGGCTGACCGTCGAGCCGGCCGCCTTCGACGTCTTCGACTGGGGCAACGGGGTCGTGACCCTGCGCTCGACCGCCAACGGCAAGTTCCTGCGCGCCGCCGGCGGCCGGATCGCCGCCGACAGCGACGGCCCGTCCGAGTGGGAGGTGCACGAGATGTGGAAGCTCGAGCGCCGGCCCGACGGCTCGGCCGGTCTGCGCACCCATCCCGGCCGGGAGGCGATCACCGCGCAACTCGGCCTGGGTCCCCGTGCGGCCCGGTTCACTGTGGACACCCTGGTCGACGGGGCCGCCGACGCCGCCGACCTGGCCGCCACGGCCGACGCGGTGGTCGTCGTGATCGGCAACCATCCGCTGGTCAACGGCCGGGAGACCGAGGACCGGGCCGACCTCCAGCTGCCGCCGGCTCAGGAGCGTCTGCTGCGCGAGGTGCACGCGGCCAACCGGGAGACCGCGCTGGTGCTGGTGTCGAGCTACCCGTACGCGATCGGGTGGGCCGACGCGCACCTGCCGGCCGTCCTCTGGATGTCGCACGGCGGCCAGGAGCTCGGTCACGCGCTGGCCGACGTGCTCACCGGGCGGGCCGATCCGGGAGGGCGGCTGACCCAGACCTGGTATCGCAGCGCGTGCGAGCTGCCCGACATCCTCGACTACGACATCATCACCAACGACGCGACCTACCAGTACTACCGGGGGACGCCGCTCTACCCGTTCGGGCACGGCCTGTCGTACGCGTCCTTCGACTACTCGAACCTCGACCTCTCGCAACCCTCGGCGACGACCGGGGACGAGGTCACGATCACGGTCTGGGTGACCAACATCGGCCGGCGCGAGGGCACCGAGGTGGTGCAGCTCTACACCCATCAGCAGGTGTCCCGGGTGAAGCAGCCGTTGCGGCGCCTGCGGGCCTTCGACAAAGTGCGCCTCTCCCCCGGCGAGTCGCGTCTGGTCAGCTTCACGCTCCCGGTCGACGAGCTGAGCTTCTGGGACGTCACCTCCAACCGGTTCGTCGTCGAGTCGGCCCGCCACAAGATCCTGGTCGGGCGGTCGGCCAGCGACATCCGGCTCACCGGCACGCTGGCCGTGCGGGGCACCCGGATCGGGGCTCAGCGGGTGCTCGACCGCACGATCCGGGCCGGCGACCACGACGAATACAGCGGGATCACGCTGGTCGCCACGGCCGACCCGGTGCGCGGTGAGGCGGTGCGGGCCACCGAGGACGGCGCCTGGTGCTGCTTCAACGGCGCGGACATGTCCGGCGTCCGCGAAGTGGCCGTCGACGGCGACGGCCCGCCGCTGGTCCTGCGGCTCGACGACCCGTACGCCGGCGTCGAGTTCGCGACCGTGACCCCGGGCTCGTCGGCCGCCGCGGCCGAGACGGACGGCGTCCACGACCTCTATCTGGCGCTCGACGCGGGCAGCCGGGTCAGCGCCATCACGTTCCGATCGTGAGAATGGGTCCATGTCGGATCACCGGGTGACCATGGAGGAGATCGCGCGCGCCGCCGGAGTGTCGGTACCGACGGTGTCGCGGGTGCTGAACGGGAAGACCAACGTGTCGCCGCGCAAGCGCGAGCTGATCCAGGATCTGTTGCGGCAGCATTCCTATCGACCGCGAACGACCCGGAAGCGCCCGTCCGCCGGCCTGATCCACGTGGTCTTCTGCGAGATCGACTGCGCGTGGGAACTCGAGCACCTGCGCGGGATGGAGCCGGTGGCCCGCGACGCCGGCGTGGGGCTCGTGGTCACGGCGGCGGCCCGCATCGTTCCGGGTCCGACCGACGGCGTCGTCCTCGCCGCCACCAGTGGGAGCCGGCGGCTGACCGACGAGCTCGACCGGCTCGGGGTGCCGGTGGTGGCCCTCGACCCGGCGGCGCGGGAGCTCACCACGCCGACGGTGGGCGCGGCCAACTGGTCGGGCGCACGGGCCGCCACCACCCACCTGATCGAGCTCGGCCACCGGCGCATCGCGATGATCAACGGTTCGGCCGAGCTGATGGCCAGTTGTCTGCGCCGCGACGGATTCCGCTCGCTGGCCGGGGACTCGGCCCCGATCGCCGACGGCGAGTTCACGTACGCCTTCGGGCTGTCGGCCGGGTTGGAGCTGCTCGGCCGGGCCGATCGGCCGACCGGGGTCTTCGCCGCCAGTGACAATCTCGCGATGGGGGTCTACGAGGCGGCGCGCCGGCTCGGCCTGCGGATCCCGGACGATGTCAGCGTGGTCGGCTTCGACGACGTGCCCGCCGCCCGTTGGGCCTCTCCCCCGCTGACCACGGTGCGGCAGCCGCTGCGGGACATGGGCCGGCTCGCGGCGCACACGGTTCTGCGGCTGGCCCGGGGCGACGAGCTCGAGTCGGAAAGCATGGAACTGCGGACGCGCCTGATCGTCCGGGCCAGCACGACCGGGATCAGCTGACGCTCCCTCGGTGTCGCGACCGTGGTGGCCGAACGGTTGATTTTCCGCCGGCCTCCGCAGGTCGCGGGGGCGGCTGCCGACCAGAGACCCCGTGCCTGCTGTTGACTTCCACGACCTCGCCCCGACGATCCACCGCCAGCGGCTGGTGGTCGAGGGCTATCCGAGCTTCGTCATCACCGACGAGCACATCAAGGAGTACCTGAGCAAGCTGTCCGTGGTCACCGACATGATCACGCTGATCGAGCCGGTCACCCACCGCAGCGACCTCTACGGCTGGGCCGGCTGGATCCACTGGGAGACCTCCGGCGCCCACTTCTATTCGTGGGAGCGCCCGGTCCAGTTCTTCAGCGTCGACGTCTACACCTGCAAGGCCTTCGACCCGGACGCGGTGGTCGCCTTCACCGAGGAGTACTTCCGCACCACGACCATCGTCGCCAAGCCGTGCTGACCGCCGCCCGCTACGACCTGGCCCCCGACCAGGTCACCGCGGCGGTGACCGCGTTCCTGGCCGGGGCGGGCCGCCGCCCCGGCCGGTTCGTCGTCGCCGTCGTCGGCGCCGGGCATCCGCTGGCCGACGTGGCCCGCACGGTCGAGTGCGCCGTCTTCGACGAAGCCTTCGGCAACACCCCGGAGGTGATGGCCGCCGAATACGGCCCGTACGAGGCCCGCAGCCTCTTCCATCTGGTGATCGACCGCCGGACCGCGCGCCCGGCCGGCGCGGGCCGGGTCATCACCGGTCCGGCCGACCAGCTGAAGACGGTGGTCGACGCCCCGGCCCACATCGGCCGCACCACCGACGAGATCCTGGACGCGCACGGTCTGCGCGGCGAGACCGTCTGGGACAACGCCACGGTCGCCGTGCTCCCCGCCTATCGCGGCGCGCTGACCGTCAGTTCCCTGCTCTACCGTACGTTCGCCGTGGCCTGCCTCCGAGCCGGCGTGGACCACGTCGTGACCCTGCTCGACGCGCGCGCCGACCGCAACATGAACCTGATCGGCGTACGCCAGGAGCCGTTGGCCGGTTCGGCGCCGTTCCCCTATCTGGGCTCGGCCGACACCCGGGCCCTGCACAGCCGCGCCACCACCTACCTGCCGGACATCCGCCGTCAGGCCCTGGCCCTGCTGCGCCCCGGCTCCCACCACGCGGGCACCATCCGGGCCCGAGGCCTACGCGGGCTCCTGATCCGCGCGGCCGCCGCCCGGGTCGCCTACCGCATCGGCACCGGCCGCGGCCTCGACAACAACATCATCTGGACCTGACGCCGGACCTTTGCCGGCGCTGAAAAAGATCGTCTACTCTCCGGCCGTGGCACACGTACTCGCACGGCTGAACGGCTTCGGGGTATCGCTCGTCCCGAACTGGCCCTACTCGTTCGAACGGGAAGGAGACGGCTCGAGCGTCGTACGCGTCACCCGCTGGACCCCCTCGGGACCGGCGCGGGTGACGATCGATCCGGCCGATCGGGTTGCGGGCGACGATGTGGTCGACGTGTCGTCCTCACCGCTCAGTCCCTCGTCACCGCGGCGGCGACGACTCGCACAGCCGCGGAGGCAGTCGTGGCGACCTTCCAGGACCACGCGTGATCGCTCATCGGCTCCACTTCGGAAACACGCCTTTAGAGCCTGAAGAGGGTGAGCGCGGCCAGCGACGGCGCGTCGACGATCTGGCCCGACCGGATCATCGCGGTGATCTCGATGTCGCTGAACGAGCGATGGACCATGTCCTGCTCGGTCGCCTCACGGTCGGGCGCACCCTCTTCCAGGTCGGTCGCGAGATAGACGTCGAATCCCTGGGTCGAATACCCGTACGCCTCGAAGAGGTGCCCGAGGTGCCGCATGGACCCCGCGCGCAGCCCCGTCTCCTCGGCCAGCTCCTGCCGCGCGAGGGTAGCCTGATCACCGCCCACGCCCTGCCCCCAGCCGCCCTGCGGGAACTCCCAGGCCCGCCGCCCCACCGGGTACCGGAACTGCTCGACCATCCAGAACCCGTCCGGTGAGCGTGGCAGCACCAACGCGAAGTCCGGCTTCTCCACCACTCCATAGATGCCGGCACTCCCGTCCGGCCGCCTGACCTCATCCTCACGAACCGTCATCCACGGATTCTGGTACACCACGCGACTGCTCACTCGTTCCATCGAGCGATGATCTCAACCGCCCTCGGAGCGACTTCCCCGAGGGCGGCCGTCGTCGGTGCTGCTTCTGGTCGGAAGCGTCGGCGCCGAAGAACTTCTGGCGGGCCGGGCTCGGACCGCCGCCCGCTGAGCGAGCCGGCCGCCTGGCGGCAGCCGGCTGCTACAGCGTCCCAATGCGGACCAGCCGTGTGTCGTCGCTCAGATATCGCGGCGGCGGACCACCAGGGCGGCGGCCAGGAGAGCCGCTCCGGCGTACCCGACGAGGGCGAGAGCTGCGGCCCAGGGCGGCAGGAGCCCGGGTGCCGGGGCCGGAGTCATCAGTGCCGAGGCGGCACTGCTGGGCAGCCAGGGCATGACTCTCGCAGCCTGGTCCGGCAGGAAGACGCCGAGGATGGGCAGGACGTAGAAGACGCCGAGCACTGCGGCCAGGGCGGCCACGGCGCCGCGGAGCAACCAGCCCGCGGCGACGCTCAGGGCGGCCACGGCAGCCAGATGGAGCGCCGCGCCGGCGAGCGCCCGGGCCACGCCGGGAGCGGTCATCGGCAGATCGACGGCGATCGAGCGCAACACAACGTGGACGGCCGCGAAAGTGCCGAAAGTCAGCGCCAGGCCGGCGGCCAGGACGGCGGAACTCACCACGGCCGCGCGAGCGATCACGACGGTCGTCCGGCGCGGCACGGCAGTGAACGTCGGCATCAGGGCGTCGGTGGTGACCGCTCGAACGGCGAAGGCGGCCACCAGCAACTCGAGGACGGGGATGCCGGACAGCACACCGCCGGTCGGTTCGACCTCGTTGCCGGACATGGCGCCCACCACCACGCCGATCGCCGGGACAGCGCCGATGCCGACGGTCAGAAAGCCCGCGGCGGCCGCGAACCACCACGTGGAGCGCACGGTCCGCAGGCGACGCCGCTCGGCGGCCAGGACACGAGGCAAGGTCAGTCCGTGAGCAGTGACACCGAAGTGTTCGGGTAGCCGGTCTGGGCGGGTCGTCAGGGCGTTCATCGCGGGGCGCTTCCTTCCAGCGTGTGGTTGCGGGTCAGGTCGAGATAGGCGTCCTCGAGGGATTGATGACCGGCGGTGAGCTCGGCCACGGTGACGTCGGCGACCAGGCGCCCGCGCCCGATGACGACGAGGCGGTCGGCGGTCATCTCCATCTCGCCCATCAGGTGCGAGGAGAGGAACACCGTGCGGCCCTCGGCGGCCAACCGCTTGAGCAGGTGGCGCACCCAGCGGATGCCCTCGGGGTCGAGGCCGTTGACGGGCTCGTCGAGGATGACGACGCCCGGGTCGCCGAGCAGGGCGGCCGCGATGCCGAGCCGTTGGTACATGCCGAGTGAGAACCCGCCGGGGTAGCCGTGGGCCACCTCGGACAGACCGACCAGGCCGAGTACCTCGTCGACGCGCCGCGGCGGGATGCCGTGGGTCGTCGCCAGCACGGCGAGATGCTGATAGGCGCTGCGCCGCGGGTGAACGGCACGCGCGTCGAGCAGGACGCCGACCTCGTGCAGCGGCGCGGCCAGCCGGTCGTAGCGCCGGCCGTGGATCAGGATCTCACCGGCGTCCGGCCGGACCAGGCCGACGGCCATGCGCATCGTGGTGGACTTGCCGGCGCCGTTGGGGCCGAGGAAACCGGTGACGGCTCCCGGCCGTACCGAAAAGGAAAGATTCTCGACGGCGGTGTGCTTGCCGTAGTGCTTGGTCACGGTGCGGATGTCGAGCATGGCGCTTACTTCCTTCCGAGGAGCAGGACGGCGAGGCCGACGAGGGCGTACGCGAGCAGGTGCAGGAAGCCGGCGGTCATCGCCGCGCCGGGGTAGAGCGTGCGGAGCAGGCCGTCGCTGAAGCCGCTGCCCGGCCCGGCGGCGTTGCCCGCAGCGTGCAGGAAGCCGAGGATCAGCAAGCTGCCGGTCCGGTTCCAGACCCAGCCGGTCAAGATCCGGTACGGGATCATCAGTGTGGCCAGTAAGGCCAGCAGCAGTACCGCGACGGGCCACGGGTTTCCCACCGCCAGCGACACGTGTTGCAGGGCGAAAATCGGAGCGACGAGCAGCGCGGCGACCACCAGCGAATGCCGCTTCTGCAACCGCGCTTGGAAGAAGCCGGACCAGGCCCCTTCCTCGACCCAATTGTTGGGAACGAGGGTGAGCACGAAGGACAACGCGAAACCGGTTGTCAGCGCGGTGGCCCAGGAGCCGGTGGGTGTGCCGATGAGTAACCGGGCGAGCGCGACAGCGACGACCGGGACGACGGCCAGCGCCAGCACGTACCACCGCCAGGCGACCCGCCATTCCACGAAGCGGCGCAGGAACCGCACCGCGGCCTCGCGTCCGTCGGCGATCCAGGTTATCGCCAGAGCGGGCAGGAACAGCCCGATCACCGAAGTGGCCACGATGAACACCTGGCCCGGCACGGAGACGTCGACGACGAGCGGGAAGAACGCGATGGCCTGCCCCACGGTGAACAGCCAGGCCAGGAAGGCGGTGAGCGGATGGCGGACGATCCAGCGGCAGACGCCCGAGCGGACCGGACCGGCCGAGCTCACGAGGGTGGACTGCATGGTGGTGATCCCTTCAGAAACGGACGATGAGGGCGCGGCCGACGTGCTCGACGTCCTCGCACCGCAGGCCGTCATGCACGGCGGGTTCGTCGGCGGACAACGCGAGCGCGATCGCATCGGTGCGGCGCAGGGCCGCCACCAGCTCGCGGACCAGCTCGGGAAGCGGCGGCGTGAGCGCGACAGCGCGAGCGATGCCGTCGGCATCGGTGACGGTGACGGCGACCCCGATCGCCGGGGTGCCGGGGGGAGCGGCGATGTCGACGAGCTCCCACCCGATGGCGGTTCCGGCCGGCATTCGCCGCAGAACAGTGGTCATGTCCCGACGATGCGGGTCAGGGCTTGCGCGATCCTTGCACGCCGTTTGCGCCGAGCTTGACCAGACGGGGAGCACGGCAGACGTCGCCCAGCACGGCACTGCGGGCCGAGGCCTCGGCGATCAGCTTTCCGGCCCGGTCGGCGTGACCCGCCCGCGCGTGCGCCTCGGCGCACAGCAGCAGATAGAACGGGACGAACAGCGGCACTCCGGAGGCCGCAACGCGGGCATACGCTTCGTCGGCGCGGTCGGATGCGTCCGGGTCACCGCCCATCGCCTCGGCCCAAGCGACGAGCACCTGGGCGTGTATTCCGAAGGGTGAGTCCTGGTCGCGGGCACAGGCTGCGGCCCGTTCGAGGCAGCCCTCGGCGTCGCCGCGCATCGCCCGCAGCCAGGCCGCGTAGAGGTCCGCCTCCATCGTGAGGGTGTCGTCGTCCCCCGCTCGGTCGCGGGCCAGCCGATCAGCCCGGTCTGCGGCCGCCTCGTCGCCCTGGCAGTGCGCGACGATCGCCGCGTAGGCGGCCGCCGCGACGCGGATCGCCGGCACCCCCACGTCGTGGTCCTCGGCGGCGCGCAGGTGCTCGGCCGCCTCGTCGAGACGACCGCGAACCGTCTGGGCCCACCCGGCGACGAAGTGCGCGGCCGCGACGGCGGCCGGGGCCAGCGGGGTGGCGAGGGCCCGCTCGGCGATGGCCACGACCTCGCCGTAGCGTCCGCTCACGCCCCTGGTCACCAGGGCGTTCACCCAGCCGGCGGTGCTCTCGGCCGGGTCCGGCTGGTCGTCGCCTCCCGTCACCTCGGACCGTGTCCCGTCGCTCCAGACGCGAACGACGGCCAGGCGGCTGCGCACCGAGCGGGCCAGCCGCGCCCGCTCGGCCTGGCCGTCCGCTCGGCCGGCGAGTTCGAGGGCCTGCTCCAGCAGCCGTTCGGCCTCGCGGTAGGCGTTGCGGGTCAGCGCGTCGTCGGCCGCGGCGGCCAGGTACGGGACCGCGGCGGCGCCGGCGACCGGCTCGGCCAGGGCGAGATGGCGGGCGACGGCGACGACGTCCTCGGGGCTCAGGACTCCCCGGCTGCGCAGGGTGTCGGCCAGGCGGGCGTGCAGGCGTACGCGCCGGGCCTGGGAGACTCCGCGCTCGAGCGTCTGGCGCACGAGATCGTGCCGCAGCGCGAATCCCGGCCCGTCCTCGACCAGCAGCTCGGCCAGCAGCGCGCTCTCGCAGGCGTCGAGCACCGCGTCGGCGTCGAGGCCGGTCACCGCGGCCAGGGTGTCCACCTGCACCGGCCCACCGGCCAGCGCGACCACGGTGAGCAGCGCGACGGTCTGGCGAGGCAGCCGGTCCAGGCGCCGCCGCAGCACCTCCTCGACTCCCGACGGCAGCGCCTCCCGCACGGCCGCCGCATCGAGCCGCTGCTCGCTGACCAGAAGCCGGGTCAGCTCACCGACAAAGAGCGGATTCCCTTCCGTACGCCGATGCAGGGCCTCGGCCACGCCGGCCCCCGGCGGCCGGCCGGACACGCGCCGGACCACCTCGCCGACATCATCGACGCCGAGCCCCGGCAGCGGCAGCCGCACCACGGCGTCGCGCCGGAGCGTCGCCAGCACGGCACCCGAGCTGGGCTCTCCGCTGCGAACCGCGACGGCGAAGAGCACCCCGTGACCGACAAGCTGGTCGACCGCGAGGGCCAGCAGAGTGAGGCTGTCCGGATCGATCCACTGCAGATCGTCGAGCACGACCATCAGCGGCGCCCTGCGGTGGGCCGCCAGCATCAGGTCGACGATGCTGCGGAAGAGCCGGGTCTGCGAGCCACCGGTCTCCATGAGCTCGAGGGCCGGCCCAGCGATGTCGCCCGGCAGCCGGGCCGCGAGCTCCCGGACGATCGTCACCCACGGCCACAGCGCCGGCATCACCGCCGTACCCACTCCGGACCCGTGCACAACGTGACCACCGGCCGCCGCGACCCGCTCGGCCGCCGCGGTCAGAAGCGTGGTCTTGCCGGCACCGGCCGACGCCTCCAGCACGAGAAGCGCTCCGCGTCCGGCCCGTGCCGCCTGCCGGGTGCGATCGATGGCCGCGATGGCCGCCGCGCGACCGAGCAGGAGGAGGTCATCCGTCTCGGCTCCGGCCGGTCGGCTCAGCTCCACGGCCGGCGGCGGCGCGGGCGCCAGGGCCGGGTCGTGCCGCAGGATGCCGGCCTCCAGCGCCCGGGTCTCCTCAGCGGGGTCGAGCCCCAGCTCGTCGGCGAGCCCCCGGCGCAGACGGGCGAGGGCGGCCAGGGCCTCCGACTGGCGGCCGGTGCGATAAAGCCCGAGCGCCAGCGCCCGCCATCCCCGCTCCCGGAACGGGTTGGCCGCCACGAAGCGCCCACCCGCGGCCACCACGGTCTCGGCGTCCCCCGTGACCAGCGCGGCCTCCAGCAGCATCTCCTCGGCGCCGAGGCGCAGCTCGCCCAGCCGCGCCGCCTCTTCCCGGGCGAATGGCACCGCTTGCAGGTCGGCGAGCGGTTCGCCGTGCCACAAGCCAAGAGCTTCGGACAGCAACTCGCGGGCATCGGCCGATTTCCGGGCCCGGGCGATGAGTTCCTCGAACCGGGTGACGTCGACCGCCGCCGGATCGAGGTCGAGCGTCCACCCCGGCGGCTGTGTCAGCAGGCGCGGCGCCTCGGGGTCGGCCGCCAGCACCCGCCGCAGCCGGGACACGTAGGACTGCAACCCCAGTGTCGCCCGCGACGGCGGTTCCTCGGACCACAGCTCGTCGACGAACCGGTCGAGCGGCACCACCCGGCGTGCGTTGAGGGCCAGCAGGGCGAACACGGCTCGTTGCTTGAGCCCGCCGAGCCGGAACGACACCCCTCGGGACTCGGCCGACACCGGGCCGAGCAGCACCACCCGCATGCCCGCGAGTCTCGCACGCGCGACCGGCGCCGGAAAATCCACTGTTACGCCGATCGATGGGGTGGTAGACCACCGGGGTGGAATTTCCTGAGATGGTGCGTCTGATCGATGAGCGCACAACCGCCTTCCGAGCCGTGATCGCGTCCGCGCCCGATCTGGGCGTGCAGGTGCCGACCTGCCCCGACTGGACGCTGTTCGAGCTGGCCGAGCACATCGGCGCCGGGCGGCGGGCCTGGGCCGCCACCGTTCTTGCCGGGCCGGGGGCCACCGGGCGGGCCTCGGCACCGGCCGAGCCGGCCGCCCCTCGGGAGCGCGAGGCGCTGGTCGACTGGGTGGCGGCGTCGGTCGAGGAGATGCTGGGCGCCCTGCGGACGGTGGGGCCGGATCAGGGCTGCTGGACCTGGTGGGGTGACTCGCAGTCGCCGTCGACCGCCGGGGCGGTGGCCCGGCATCAGCTGCAGGAGATGGCTGTCCACACGTACGACGCCCAGCTCACGGTGGGTGCGCCGCAGCCGCTGCCGGACGAGGTGACGCTCGACGGTGTCGACGAGTTCCTGTCGACCTGCGTCGCGACCACCAGCGCCTGGCCGCACGAACCGGTCACGATCGACTTCCACACCACCGAGGGCCGGTCCTGGCGGCTGTGGCTCTCGGCCGACGGCGCGCGTAGCGCCGCCGGCGAGCACGCCGACGCGCCCGATGCCTCCGTCCGGGGCACGGCGAGTGACCTGGTGCTGTTCTTCTACGACCGCCTTCGGCCGGAGTCGATGAGGCTCGAGGGCGACCGCCGCCAGTTCGACCGGCTCATCGCCTGGGATCCCAGCGCCTGAGTGGCGGTGAGACGCCGATCGGGGCCGCCTTTCAGAGTTTGGCGATCGCGGAGGCCGGGTTCTCGATGGCATCGGCGACGCAACGCATGAAACCGGCCGCGGCGGCGCCGTCGGCCACGCGGTGGTCGAAGACGAAGCTCATCTGCGTGATCTTGCGGACACAGATCTGTCCGTCGACCACCCAGGGGCGGTCGAGGATGCGGCCGAAGCCCAGGATGGCGACCTGGGGGTGGTTGATGATGGCGGCGCTGCCGTCGACCCGGAAGCTGCCGTAGTTGTTGAGCGTGAACGTGCCGCTGCCGGCGACGGTGCCGGCCCGGGCGCTGTCGGTGACCCGGCGGATCTCCTCGTCCAGGCGGGTGGTGGTCAGGGCGCCGGCGTCGGTGACGGCCGGGACGACCAGGCCCCGGGCACCCTGGACGGCGATGCCCAGGTCGATCCGCTCCAGCTCGACGATCTCCTGGCGCTCGGTGTCCACACGCGAGTTGAAGACCGGGTACTCCCGCAACGCGGCCACGGTGAAGCGGGCGAGGTAGGCCAGCAGGCCGGGGCCGGGTCGCACCGACTCGCGCAGTTCCCACAGCCGGGTCGCGTCGACGTCGACCCAGACCGTGGCCTCGGGGATCTCCGCCCGGCTCCGGCTCAGGGCGGCCGACACCGCGCGACGGAACCCGGTGAGCGGAATCCGGCGCTCCCCCGAAACCCCGGCCGACGCCTCAGGAACGGCCGACGCCGCAGGAACGGCCGACGCCGCAGGAACGGCCGACGCCGCAGGAACGGCCGACGCCGCCGTCGAGGCCGACACCGCCGGCATGGCCGACGAAGACGGCACGGCAGAAGGCGCGGCGCTGATCGCCCGCATGACGTCGGCGCGGACGATCAGGCCGCCCGGCCCCGAGCCGTCGAGTCCCCGGAGGTCGACGCCACCGTCCCGGGCCAACCGGCGCACCAGCGGCGAGACCACGAGCGGAACGCGCCGGGTGGGAGCCGGCACCGGCGCGTGGGCCACGGCCACGCGCGGCCGGCGGCGACGGCCGGACGAGGCGGGTGCGCCCGAGGTCCCGTATCCGATGAGGACATTGCCGGAGCCGGCCCGCTCCTCCTCGCGGTAGGTGTCGGCCGGCGCGGGCGCCACGGCGGCCACGGTCAGCAACGGCTTGCCGACCTCCAGGACCGCGCCCTCCGGGGCGTGCCGGGTCGCCACCTTCCCGGCGTACGGGGAAGGAACCTCGACCAGCGACTTGGCCGTCTCGACCTCGACCACCGGCTGGTCGACGGCGACCTCGTCGCCGTCGGCGACCAGCCAGCGCACCACCTCGGCCTCGGTCAGGCCCTCACCCAGATCGGGAAGCTTGAAGACCTGGTCGCTCACGAGTCCTCCCACTGCAGGGTGTCGACGGCGTCGAGGACACGGTCCACTCCGGGCAGGTGCAGGTGCTCGTATTTCGGTGGCGGATAAGGGATGTCGAAGCCGGTGACCCGGCGGATCGGCGCGGCCAGCGAGTGGAAGCAGCGCTCGGTGACGCGCGCGACGATCTCGGAGGAGACGCTGGCGAACCCGGCGGCCTCGGCCACCACGACGGCCCGGCCGGTGGAGCGGACGGCCGCGCAGACGGTCTCGTCGTCGAACGGCACGATCGACCGCAGATCCACCACCTGCAGGCTGCGGCCCTCGCGGTCGGCGACCTCGGCCGCCTCGAGCGCGATGGGAACACCCGGGCCGTACGCGATCAGCGTGGCATCGGTGCCCTCGCGGCGCACCACGGCCCGGCCGATGGCCGGCGGGCGCGACCCGAGCTCGACTTCTTCCTTGCTCCAGTAGAGCTTCTTGGGTTCGAGGAAGACGACCGGGTCGGGCGAGGCGATGGCCTCGCGCAGCAGCGCGTACGCGTCGGTGGCGCTCGACGGCGTGACGACGTGCAGCCCCGGCGTGTGGGCGTAATAGGCCTCGGACGAGTCGCAGTGATGCTCGACGCCGCCGATCCCCCCCGCGTACGGGATCCGGATGACCATCGGCAGGGCGACCCGGCCACGGGTGCGGTTCCGCATCTTGGCCACGTGGCTGACGATCTGCTCGAACGCGGGGTAGGCGAACGCGTCGAACTGCATCTCGACGACCGGCCGCATCCCGTTCATGGCCATGCCGACCGCGACGCCGACGATGCCCGACTCGGCCAGCGGGGTGTCGAAGCAGCGGTCCTCGCCGAAGTCGGCGGTCAGGCCGTCGGTGATCCGGAAGACGCCGCCGAGCGGCCCGACATCCTCGCCGAAGACGACCACCGTCGGATCCTCGGTCATCGCGTCGCGCAGGGCCCGGTTGAGCGCCTGCGCCATCGAGAGCTTCTCGTGGACGGTCATCCCAGCGCCCCTTCGCGCTCGAGCTCGTCGGTGAGCTGGTCGGCCTGCTCCCGCAACTGCGGGGTGGGAGTCGCGTAGACGTGGGCGAACAGCAGGGCCGGATCGGGCTCGATGTCCCGGTTGAGGCCGTCACGCACGTGCTCGGCCACGCGTTCGGCCTGCTCGCGGAAGGCGGTCTCGTCGGTCTTCAGATAGGCCGACAGCCGGACGATCGGATCGCGCGCGACCCAGGCCTCGACGTCCTCGGCGTTGCGGTAGCGGGTGGCGTCGTCGGCGTTGGTGTGCGCCTGCATGCGATAGGTGTGCGCCTCGATGAGTTGCGGTCCTTCACCGGCCCGGGCCCGCTCGACCGCCTCGCCGAGCACCGACAACAGCGCGGCGGCGTCGTTCCCGTCGACCCGCTCGCCGGGGATGCCGTAGCCGACGCCCTTGTGGGCCAGCGACGGCGCCGCGGTCTGCCGGGCCAGGGGCACGCTGATCGCGTACTCGTTGTTCTGGATCAGGAAGACGACCGGGGCGCGGAGCACCGCGGCGAAGTTGAGCGCCTCGTGGAAATCGCCCTCGCTGGTGCCGCCGTCGCCGCAGAGCGCCATGACCACGGTCTTCTCACCCCGCAGGCGGGCGGCATGGGCCACGCCCACGGCATGCGGCAGCTGGGTGGCGAGCGGGGTGGCGTGCGGGGCGACCCGATGCTCGTACGGGTCCCAGCCGCAATGCCAGTCGCCCTTGAGCAGGGTGAGCGCCTCGACCGGATCGACCCCGCGCTCGACCGCGGCCACCGTGTCGCGATAGGTCGGGAAGAGCCAGTCCCCGTCGGCCAGCACCTGCGCGGCGACGACCTGGCAGGCCTCCTGCCCGTGCGACGACGGATAGACCGCGAGCCGGCCCTGGCGGACCAGCGCGTAGGCCTGGTCGTTGAGCCGGCGGGCGGTGATCAGCGAGGCCAGGGCCCGCTGCAGCGTGGCCTCGTCGGGCAGGGCGCGACCGGCATCGGCGACGGGGTTTCCGTACGGGTCGATGAGGGCCACAGGGGTGTCGGAGGGCAGAAGGTGGTCTGCGTCACCTGTCATGTCGCCATGGTTGTCGCGTTGCCATCTGGATTCCAGTACTGGTGCGGAACCGAGAAGATGTACTTTTTCAGGGGCGATTCGGGAGCCGATCGTCCAGTTGGCGCCACCTCGACGACGGGCGGGTGAGACAAGTGGCCGATGCGCTCGACGACATCGACCGGCAGATCCTGGCCGAGCTCACCCGCGACGGCCGCCTGTCGATGCGCACCCTGGCCGAGCGCTTGCACATCTCGCGGGCCAACGCCTACGCCCGGGTCGAGCGCCTGCGCACCACCGGGGTCATCCGCGGTTACCGGGCCGACGTCGACCCGGTCGCGGCGGGCCTGGGCACCACGGCGTACGTGACGGTGAACCTGAATCAGGCCGAGTGGCGGGACGTGGCCGAACGGCTGCGCTCCCTGCCCGGCGTCGTGCACATCGCCCTGGTCGGCGGCGAGTTCGACGTGATCATGCTGGTGCGGGCCGAGGACAACGCCGCCCTGGGCCGCCTCGTGCTCGACGAGATCCAGGGCATGCCCGGCGTGGTGAACACCCGGACGCTGCTGGTCTTCGAGGAAGCCGAACCGGTCCGGCCGGGCGAATAGACCATCTCGAGTTGCCTGCCGGCCGCGAAATTGGGTACAGATGCACCGATGAAGACGATCCTGCGTGCGGTGGTGGCCGGCGGGCTGCTCCTCGGTGCGGCCGCGTGTTCCACCGAGGCGCCGGCCGAGCCCGCGAAAAAGACGGTCCCACCCTCGTCGGCGGTCGACGTGCCGGCCCTGGTCGCCACCGAGGTGCGGGGCGGCAACGGGGAGAAGATGCAGGCGCCGCCCGGCTGGACGGTGAGCCTCTGGGCCCGCGTGCCCGGGGCGCGCCTGCTGGCCTGGGCGCCGGACGACAAGCTGCTGGTGTCGCGGCCGGAGTCCGGTGACGTGCTCGTGCTGAGCGAGGGCAAGCAGGAGACGCTGGTCGAGGGGCTCAACCAGCCGCACGGGCTCGCCTTCGACGGCAGCACGCTCTATGTGGCCGAGAGCGACCAGATCGACTCGTTCGCCTATGCCGGCGGCAAGGTGTCGGACAAGCGGACAGTCGTCGACGGGCTGCCGGACGACAAGAGCGCCGAGCTGGGCGGCAAATACGCGCACGCGCTCAAGAGCGTGGCCGTCGGCCCGGACAAGTCGCTCTACATCTCGATCGGCTCGACCGGCAACATCTCGGCCGAGGACCGTGACGCCGACCCCGAGCGCGCGACCGTCCTGCGGTTCGCCGACGGCAAGCTGGAGACCTTCGCCCGCGGCGTCCGCAACGGGACGGGACTGGCCGTGGCGCCCGACGGCGACGTGTGGACAGCGGTCAACAACCGGGACAACACCCCGATCCCGTACGAGGGTGACGACCAGGGCAAGGTCGAGACCTCGTACGTGAACGACCACCCGCTCGAGCCGCTGGCCCGCCTGGAGCAGGGCCGTGACCTGGGCTGGCCCTACTGCAACCCCGACCCGGACGTGCAGCCGGGCGACAAGGACTCGCCGCTCAGCTACACCGATCGGCCCTTCGTCCGCGACTGGGACACCAACCGCGACGGCTCGAAGCTGGACTGCGCGAAACTTCCGCCGGTCGAGCAGGGCATGGGCGCCCACTCGGCGCCGCTGGGCCTGAGCTTCGCGACGCAGGTGCCCGGTGCGTACGGGGCCGGCGCGCTGGTCGGCATCCACGGCTCGTGGAACCGCAAGCCGCCGCGGCCGCCCGAGGTGTCGTTCTTCGCCTGGCGGGGCAACAAGCTCGGCCCGCAGCAGACCCTGCTCAGCGGGTTCCAGCGCGAGGACGGCTCCCGCTGGGGCCGCCCGGTCATGGCGGTGCAGGGACCGGACCAGGCAATCTACGTGAGCGACGACTACGCGGGCGCGGTCTACCGGGTGGCCGCTTCCTGAGTCTGCCGCCGAATCCGGCGGTAACGTCCCGTACGTGCCTTTGATCAGCCCGGGCCGGCGGGTCGTCGCCGCCGGGCTGGCGGCAGCGCTCGCGGCCGGCTGGCCGTCCCGGGTCGGGCGGGAGCATTATTCGCCTCCGCCGCCGCCCACCGAGCTCTACGTCGAGCGCACCGGGCCGGCGGTCGACCAACTGACCGCGTACGAGAAAACGGGCCGCACGGCGGAAGCCGCGCTCCTCAAAAAGATCGCGTCGCAGCCGGTCGCGGTCTGGTTCGCCGGCGCCGACACCACCGGGGTCGGCCGGCTCGTCACGGCGGCCCAGCTGTTCATCCCGGTCCTCACGCTGTATTACATCCCGCACCGGGACTGCGCGAGTCACTCCGCCGGCGGCGCTCCGACCGCCACCGCGTACACGGCCTGGATCGCCGCCGTCGCCGCCGAACTGACCGGCCGCCGGGCCATCGTGATCCTCGAACCCGACGCGGTGGCCCAGGCCGTCCAGGGCTGCCTGAACCCGGCTCAGCGCACCGAGCGCTACCGCCTGCTCAGCCGGGCGATCGCCACGCTGACCGCGAATCCGGGGCTGACCGTCTATCTGGACGGCGGCAACCCGGCCTGGATCACCGACACCGCGACGATGAGCACGGCCCTGCGCAAGGCCGGTGTCACCCGGGCCGACGGCTTCGCCCTGAACGTGGCCAACTTCGAGACCACGTCGTCGAACATCCGGTACGGCACCAGGCTTTCCGAGCGCCTCGGCGGCGCCCACTTCGTCATCGACACCAGCCGCAACGGCAACGGCCCGGCCCGCCGCTCCTCCGGCGCCCGCCATTGGTGCAACCCCCCGGGCCGCGCCCTGGGCCACCCGCCCACCCTCGACACGGGCCACACTCTGGTCGACGCCTACCTCTGGATCAAACGCCCCGGCGAGTCCGACGGCGCCTGCGGCCAGGGCGCACCGGCGGCCGGCACGTGGTGGCCCCGCTACGCGCTGGAACTGGCCGCGGGCTGACCCGCCTTGCCACCGCGTCGCGGGCGCCGCGACCCTTCGCCTCTATGCCCCAGGGCATAACCCGATGTCCGACCGTTGCCAGATCCGCGACCCACTGCGTTGTTGCCAGAATTCCGTCATGGAAACGACGAGCGCCCCGACCCCGGAGACCGACGACAACGGGAGGCGCCGATGGCTTCGCCGGACTGTCCTCGGCGTCGCGTGCCTCCCGCTCGCCGTCATCGGCGTCCTGCACAAGATGGGCCGCTCCGACGACTTCGGGGTGCTCGGCGAGTGGTACGTGATGGTCCCGCTGACCGTCGCCGGGGTGTTCGCGTGGCTGCTGATGGAGAAGGCGGTTCATCGGCTCGCCAGGTGATCGCCGGGGTGCGAGCATCGTGGCGTGCTACCGCTGCGGATCATCAAGGGCGACGCGACCAGTCCCCAGGCCAAGGGGCCCAAGGTCATCGCCCACGTGTGCAACGACATCGGCGGGTGGGGCAAGGGCTTCGTGCTGGCGATCTCCCGCCGCTGGCCCGAACCGGAGCGCTCCTACCGGCAGTGGCACCGCGAGCGGGCCGGCAACGACTTCGGGCTCGGGGCGACCCAGCTGGTCCAGGTCCGCCCGGATGTCTGGGTGGCCAACATGGTCGCCCAGCGCGGCACCCGCACCGGCAGCAACGGTCCCCCGATCCGGTACGACGCTGTCGAGCGCTGCCTGGCCACGCTGGCCCGGCACGCGACGCATCTCTCCGCCTCGGTCCACCTGCCCCGCATCGGTTGCGGCCTGGCCGGCGGCCGCTGGGAGCGCATCGAACCGCTCATCGTCGCCGAGCTCTGCGCCCGTGATGTCAGCACGACGGTCTACGACTTCGACTGAGGCGCCGCCTTCGGCATGATCCGGCGTTCGCCGCTGTCGGCCATCGCGTGCAGCAGGCCGCCGGCCAGCGGGATCACCCGGGCCAGGCCGGGCCGGCCGTTGCGCCGGGCCAGCTCGGGACCGAGCCGGTTCAGCAGCCGGGTCAGAGCCGGCAACGGCCGGATGTAGAGCGTGATCTCGGTGATCAGCCCGTCCTGGCCGAGCCGGAGCCGCTGCGCCTCGAAGAGCCGGGTGCCCCCGACGGTCGCCTCGTAGAACAACGCCACCGTACGATCCTGGGCGACCTGATCGGTGTAGCTGATGCCATCGATGGCGGCCAGGGCGACCTCGAGCAGGTCGCGAACCTGGTCCCGCCCATGGAACGTGAACTGCTCGGTGATCGGCGAGACGAGCGTGACGCCCGGGCTGAGGGCGGCGACCGCCGCCGCGGCATCACCCCGCTCCCCCGCGTCCCGCCAGAGGGCAACGGCGTCGTACGTCTGGTCCATCGTGTCTCCCCGTGGTCTTGCCCCAGGCTAAGGCCTGTCCTGTCGATCACGTGGGAGTGAGGCGAGGTCCAGGTAGTGGCTGGCGGCGGCCGCAGAGCGGTCGCATACCGGGATTGTATGTGGACGTCGCCAGCCACCACCTGGGCCACGCCGCAGCCCCGCGTGATCGACAGGACAGGCCTTAGGCCGAGCACTGCGGCGCGGCCGTGCGGCCGCGCTGGACCGAGGTGGTCAGCTCCTTGCCACTCACGGTGATCGAGCAGGTCACCGGGCCGGTGCCGCCGCCCCGCTTGCGCTGGGCGATCAGGACGAGTGGCGGCTTGTCACCGGCGAAGCGGAAGGTGTGCCGCCACGGCAGCGACACCTCGCCCTTGCGGATGATGTCGCGGTCCTCGTCGGTGAACTCGACGCCGGCCTTGTCACCCGGGCTCGTCGAGGTGACGAGATAGACCACCTCGTAGAAGGCGGGACCTGTCGCGCTCGGCTCCGGCGTCCGGACGACGACTCCCGCATCCGGCTCAGCCGGGGCGCGGCTGGCCTGGTCAGGGGCGTTGCCGCCGCCGATCGCGTACAGCAGGGCGCCGCCGAGGCAGCTGAACAAGGTGATCGCGGGCACCGCCAGCCACCACCAGCGCCGCCGCCTGGGCGCTGCTTCGACGTACAGGTCGTCGGGCACCGGCTCGACCGGCGGACTGTACGGGGCCGGCGCCGGCGATGCGGTCCGGCGGTCCTCGTTGCCGTCGTCTTGATCGACGTTCGTCACAGCTCCCACAGTAGGAGCCGGGTCCAAGCCCACCCGGGCAGTAACAGAATGACGGTGCCGCGCGCTGATCATGCATGGCGACTCTGCACGTGCGAGGTGAGATCGATCTGGCGAACCACGAGACCTTCGAACAGGCGCTCCAGCGAGTGATGCATACCGGCACCAGCTTGACCATCGATCTCAGCGAGCTGACCTTCATCGACGGGGCCGGGCTGCGTGCCCTGGCCCGCACCGCCGACCACCTGCACAGCCAGGGCCGGCAGCTTCGTCTCGACCGCCCGTCCCCGCACCTGCACCGCCTCCTCACCCTGGTCGGCCTGGACACCTTCGCCGCCTGACCGGCCGGGCACCGGTGGTTGGATGAGCTGGTGAGCAACCCATGGGATGACGAGACTCGCGGACGGCGTCGAGGTCGCCGGCCCGGACGCGTCACTGACCACGTGGCTGTAGCCGCGCCGAGCCGACCCTCAGCGGGTGGCGGAAGCGGCCGAGTGGCGGGGTTGCCGGCGTGCTAGGGCCCGGAGTCTCGTACCGCACCGCGAATCTGCTCGCGGACGCCGGGAGATGGGCCGATCTGCTCGACCTGGCCGCCGATGACCGGGCAACGCCGGAGGCGGACCGGCGCGAGGTGGCCCACATCGTGGCTCTGGAGGCGCCGCCGCCCATCGCCGTCGCTGCCGCGGAGCTGTTCCCCGCCGACGACAATCGTCATCCGGGCCCGCTGTGGGAAGTGGTCGCTCATCGCCCGTGGCGGGAGCTGGACGGAAACTTCACCGATCCGCTCATCCGTCAGCTGGCCGCCCAGACCCGCGTACTGCGCGGTGAAGACCTTCGTGGCGTCGCCGTGTCCCCGATCCCACCACTGAATCTGCAGTCCTGGGAGGCCGCTCATTGGAACGCCGGGTGGGACATGCCGGAATACGGCCGGACGGGCAGTTCAGCCGGCAGCCTTTGGAGCTTTCCGGACGAGACACTTGCCGCTGAGCCGTTGCCGGCGATCGGAGCGGAGCGCGTCGACCATTCCGCGCTGCCGATCCTCGGTTCACTGTCCTCGGCCGCCGAGGTGTACGCCTTTCGCGGCACCGCCCGGGCCGCCGCAGCGACGCTCGCCGCGTCCCGGGATGGTTGCCTCGCCGCCGCCGTCCCGCTCGCTGTCGCCTACCCCCACCTGGTGCACCTGGCCGCCGGCATTGGCGCCTACGAGTGCCCTTCAGGCCAGGCGACCGGACGGATCGCGGTGTGGCGGGCACTGACCGCGATGGCCGGGCTCCCCGCGAACAGCGAACCGCGACTGATCACGGCGTTCGTCGAGAGGCTGCGCTGCGTCGGCTGGCGTCACCCGGCCGAACCTCTCTGGCATCTGCGCCTGGCGGTGGAGGACCCCGAGCAGGGTGTCTCGTGGGCTCTCACCGCCGATGATTCCGACTGATGCGCTCCGGCTACGGTGCGGGCTTCAGGGCGCTGATGGTGTAGCAGGACTCGTCGTCGATGGCGTGGGGCTCAGGGTCGATGGTGATCTTTGTGGGATGGCCGGTCGCCGGGTCGGTTTCGAGGTCGGCGGTGGCGGCGCCGGCGGATCGGGCGGCGTTCAGCTCGTCGATCAGCTGACTCAGCGTGGGGATGGCGTCACGCGGCAAATCGGCGACAGTGCGGCGAGTCGGTTCGTCGAGTCCCTCGGCTTTGGTGACCTTGCCGTCCTCGACCGTGATCCGGTAACGCCCGATGAGTGCTCGCTCACCACACGTCGACATCAGGTCGTAGGTGTAGCGGGGTGGTTCTTCCCACACCGCGGACTTTTCCGGGTTTCCGGCGCAGCCGGCAAGGGTTGCTGTAGCTGCGGCGATGGCGGTCCACCGGCGTACGTCCAGGATCATGCGAATTACGACGGCGGGCGGGCCTGGCGGGTTCCGGCGGGTTGATCGACGATCACGAGGGTAGGGCGATTGATGATCCAGTAACACGAAAGGTGGTACCACGTGCCGGCCCAGACTCACGACATCGAGGACCTCAGGGTCAACAGCCGGATGTACGACGCCGTCATCGAGGAGATCGACGGGCGCCGGATCCGCATCGGCCGGGATTGGCTGGTGGATTGGGCATCCTGCAACTACCTGGGCTTCGACCTGGACGACGAGGTCATCTCGTCGGTCGAGCCGCAGCTGCGCAAGTGGGGCACGCACCCCAGCTGGTCGCGCATGCTCGGCAGCCCCCGGCTCTATCCCCAGCTCGAGGAGCGCCTGACCGACCTGCTCGGCGCCGAGGACGTCCTCCTGCTGCCCACGATCTCGCAGATCCACCTCGGCGTGATCCCGGCGCTGATCGGCAAGGGCACGGTCATCATGGAGAGCCGCGCCCACCGCACTATCTACGACGGCTGCGTGTTCGCCCGCGGTCAGGGCGCGACGATGAAGCGATTCCGCAGCGGCGACCTCGAGGAACTCGAGCGCCTGCTGGGCGAGGCCACCGAGCGCCCGATCATGGTCTGCATGGACGGCGTCAACAGCATGACGGGTGACATCCCGGACCTGCCGAAGTATGCCCAGCTGTGCCGGGAGCACGACGCACTGCTCTATGTGGACGATGCGCACGGCATGGGAGTCATCGGTGAGCGCACCGAGGACGAGACCTCGCCCTACGGCATGCGGGGCAACGCGATCGTCAAGCACGCCGGCGAGACGTACGACAACATCATCCTGGTCGGGGGCTTCTCCAAGGCGTACTCGTCGCTGCTGGCCTTCCTGGCTCTGCCGACCGCGGTGAAGAACGAGCTGAAGGTGGCCGCCCCGACGTATCTCTACTCCGGACCGTCGCCGGTGGCCTCGCTGGCCACGGTCATGGCAGGCCTGGACGTCAACGACAAGCGCGGCGATGAACTGCGCGGGCATCTCTACCGGCTGACGGCGAAACTGCTGACCCACGTACGGGGATTGGGGGTGCACACGCTGAACGTGCACGACACCCCGGTGGTGGAGATCCCGATCTCGCCCGAGCACGACCTGATCGCCGTCTCGGAGCGGCTGTGGGCGGCCGGCCAGTACGTCACGCTCGCGCCCTACCCCGGTGTGCCGCGCGACGAGATCGGCTTCCGCGTTCAGCTCACCGCGGCCCACACCGAGGAGCAGGTCGACGCGCTCAACAACGTGCTGACCGAGCTGGCCCGCGACGGCGCGCTGCGTCCCGCCCTGCCCCGGCAGCGCCGCCCCATCGCGTAGGAGGTGACAGTCGCGCTGGAGGACCTACGCGACACGTACCCGTCGGGATGTTCGCCGTGCTGCGCGAGCAGGTCGCCCGGATCCACGCGTCGAGCGGCACCACCGGTCGTCCCGCGGTGGTCGGCCACGACTGCCACGGTCACGTTCGCCGTGGGCGCTTTGATCAGCGCCCGGCGTACAGGAACGGCCCGGGCACCCGTGACTACTCTGCGCGTGCAGATCAGCGGGTGCCGGGCCATCCTGTCGCCGGCTCACATGATCAGCGCGGTTGCCGGACGGCCCGGTCCTCGAGCCGGTGGGCGTGGGTATCCAGCAACCGACTGACCGCATGCTGAGCTGCTCCGAAGAACAGGGCCCAGGCGCAGATCTGACCAGGAGTGTCCAACGCTGTCAGACCCGGCACGAAGCCGCCGTGGACAAGGAGGAGGCCGACCACCGCCGTCAGCGCACCCAGCGGCAGCTTGAGCGCCGTCAGCAGAAGTGAGACGTGGATGAAGGGGGTTCCGGTCGACGGCGTCGCATGAAGGAAGCCGGCCGCGGTCAGAGCGGCACCAAGCATGCCCAACATGAGCACGAGGAACACGTCACCGGACGCGGGCCCGGCCGCCGCGGTCGGACAGATCCGAGCTTCCCCGGCCTTCCCGAAACACAGCGAGATGGCCTCGGGGAAGATCGCGCCCGCGATCGCGATGAAGGCGACCGCGGCCGTCAGCACCGGAAGAATGATGATCAGCTTGTTACGCAGGGTTCGCAGGCGCCGGTGTTCCCGATCCTTGACGGCGTGCGCAGCTCGCAGCCCCTCAGCGAGCACGAACCGGTCGTGGTCGCCGTCTTCGACCTTTTTGCGGGTCGGGTCGTCAACGGCGAGGTAGTGGGCCACCCGTGACAGGACGTGAGCAGCAGTCCCGGCGAGTTGGTCCGGTCGAGCCACCTCGACAAGGTCAGCCTCGGCGCGGTGAAGTCTGCTGTAGATCTCATCGAGACTGTTGCCGTTCCACCGGTCCGACACTGATCGACGTTGACCCAGAAGGGACCTCGCCGCTTCCAGGTTCCGGCGCACACACGACAGCGTATGGCGGGCATCTTCGGCATCGGTGTGCGAATCACATCGCTGTTCGAGCCGCTCCAAGACGGACCACGCGTACGAGTTGGACTGGTGACGCGGCCGGTGAGCGGGAGCCGGCAACGACATGCTCGCGGTGACGGTCGACATGATGGGCCTTCCTCTGCCTTACCGAGTTGAACGGGTCGCCTCCCTGTCGCCTCCGGCAATACCTCCTGTTCACGCCGAGAGCGATCCGGTTTCGCGGATGGTGTCAATCGATCGAGGACGTCGCCGGGAACACCCGTACCGACCAACCGATACAGAGAGACATGGACACCGGTGAGGAGGCCCGCCCCGACGACGAACTCCTCGAGGCGATCGCCCAGAGAGACCGAGGTGCTCTCCGGGAGCTCTACGAGCGACATGCGCCGTGGCTTCGCGCCCGGCTGAGTCGCCGATGCGGGGACGACGGCCTCGTCGAGGAGGTCATTCAAGACACCTTCGTCGCGGTGTGGCGCAAACCGGGCGGCTATCGCGGCGCCGGGCAGGTGCCCGCGTGGATCTGGGGAATAGGTTTCCGACGATTGATCGGCGCGCTCCGGCCGCGAAGACCCGTGCCGTGGCCGATTGTCGTCAACACGCCACTGACTCCCTCGGCCGAGGATCAGGTGTTGCTGCGTATCGAACATGGCGATCTGGGCGGGGCCGTCGATGGGCTGTCGCCGGAACTCAAAGCAGTCATCCAAGCCGTGGTCCTGGACGGGCTGAACAGCCGCGAGGCGGCCCGCCTGCTGCAGGTGCCGGCGGCCACTGTGCGTACCAGGTTGATGCGCGCCCGTAATCAGCTACGAGAGGCACTGCTATGAGCTGGCATCTGCAGTCGGACACCATCGGTGCGTACGCGACGGGCCGTCTCGGTGTCGCCTCGGCCGGATCCGTAGAGGCGCACCTGCTGGAATGCGGCATGTGTCGTGCCAAGCTGGCCGGACTGGCACAGAGTGAGGCTCCGGCGAGACGTCGGCACGACGACAGCCTGGCTGTCATCCTGGACCAGATCGACCGACCGCAACCGACCCTGCTCGAGCGGTTCCTCACTGCGCTCGGGGTGTCTCCTGGGCTGGCCAAGCTGACTGCGGGAGCGCCACGGCTCCGGCAGTCATGGCTTGTCGGCGGTCTCGCCGTGCTGGCCGTGGCGGTCCTCGTGGCGCAGGTCGGGCCGGGACCGGCCGGTGTGGTGATGTTCGTGGTGAGCGCGCCGGTCGCGCCGGCGCTCGGCATTGCCTTCTCCTACGGGTGGGGCGGCGACCCGGCCGGCGAAATAGCGGTGACGGCGCCACTTCCGGTGCTCCGGTTGCTGCTGCTGCGGACCGTCGTGGTACTCCTCTCCTGGTTGCCGGTGGCGGCTCTGCTCGCGGTGGCGTTGCCGGAACGCGGGCGGGTGGCGCTGCTCTGGTTCATCCCCGCCATCGCCCTCACCAGCCTCACAGTGGCGCTGGCCAGCTTCGTCGGCACCGCTCGCGCGGCGACCGCCGTGACCACCACCTGGTTGGTGCTGGCGGCGACCACCGTACGAGGAACCCGGTGGACCACAGCCTCGGCCTGGCTCGAGCATTCGTTCCTGTTCCGGCCGATCGGTCAGGCACTGCTCGCCGTGATCGCGCTCGGCGCTCTGGTCGTCGCGATAGCTCGCAGGACGTCGTTCGAGGTGCGGAGGTCGTCATGAACGCCACGGATACCGCCGTCGTCGCGCGACTGGCCGGTGTCGGGAAACGATTCGGCCGCAGGGCTGTCCTGCACGGAATCGATCTGACCGTGCGGACCGGCGTCACCGGCCTGCTCGGGCCGAACGGGGCCGGCAAGACCACCCTGTTGCGCATCCTCGCCACAGCGTTACGCCCGGACGCGGGCGAGCTGACCGTACTCGGCGACGATGTTCTTGACCCCGACGGCCGCTACCGGATCCGGCAGCGTATCGGCTACCTCCCGCAGCAGCCGGGCTTCCACGAGTGGGACACGGTGTACGACTTCGTCAACCACGTGGCACTTCTGCAGGAGATCAACGACAGCAGGCGCCGGCAGTCGGAGATCCTCCGCGTACTGGACATCATGAATATGGCCGACTGCATGCACCAACACCTGCGTTGGCTGTCCGGGGGTCAACGGCACCGCGTAGCTCTCGCCCAGGCTCTTCTCGGTGATCCGCAGCTTCTTCTGCTCGACGAACCGACCGTCGGACTGGACCCCTACGAGCGGCTCCGATTCCGCCAGGTCGTCTCGGAGGTCGCGAGAAAGAACGCCGTCGTGTTGTCGACGCATTCGACCGACGACGTGGCAGCGCTGTGCGACGAGGTGGTTGTGCTTCGCCTCGGACGAACAGCGTTCACGGGATGTCCCGCCGCGATGATCGCGGCGGCCGACGGGCATGTGTGGTTGAGCGATGCTCCCGGCCCGCGCGCGGCGACCTGGTGGCGCGCCGCAGATGGGCACTACCGGCACATCGGGGATCCGCCGCCCGGCGCCGACCTGGCCGCACCCACCTTGGAGGACGGGTATCTGCATCTGGTGAGCCGGTCATGATGCGCGGCCTTGCCTGGGCCGAGGCCAGACGGCTCACGTACCACCCGGCGGTGCTGGCGGGTTTCGTCGCGGCCGCGTTCCTGTCTCTGCCTCGGTGGTTCGGTGGCCAATCACCGCCGGAGCAATGGCTGACTCAAACGTACGAACAACTGACGCTGTTCTGGGCACCGCTGCACCTGGGAGCATTCGTTGCCGGAGCCATGGTGGCGCTTCGGGGTGGCGGGGAGCGGATAGACGAGATGTTCGCCGCCCGTCCGGTGGACGCAGTGCAGCGGACCCGGGCCCTGTTTCTGGCGGGCATCGTGCCGATGGGGTATACCGCCGCGCTGGTCGTCGTCAACGTCCTGCTGGTCGTCGCCGCCGGCGGGATGCCGCTGGGAAGCCCGGCCGTGATCGTGTATCCCACCGTTGTCGACGTGATCTATGCCGTCTCCTTGACGGGTGCCGCGTACGCCGGTGGCATCGTTGTGGCCCGCACTGTTCCCTCCCCGGTTTTCACCTTCTTGAGCGGGTTGGCGGCGACCTGGATCTTCTTCGGCTTGTATTGGATCAGCGGGTGGTTTCCGGCGTACTTCCTGACCCCCTACGTGAGCCCCTTGAGCGGCGTGGTGACCGATAACCCCACCGGCGCGCCGGTCGTCTACTTCGACGTCCACCTGGCGGAGTGGCTGGAGGTCGTCCGGGACACGGACGTGGTGTTCTGGCGGGCCGTCTACCTCTGTGGAGTCACGTTGCTTCTGACCGCTTACGGGCTGCGGCAGAGCGGCCGGCCCGCCCGCACCAGGGGCCTGTGGCTGATCGGGGCATTCCTGGCCCTCGGTGGATTCCTCCTGCAGATCCCGGCATACAGCGGCACGTGGTCGTTGCTCGGCTCGTGGTGGGACTTCTAGCCGGATCTGACGCGGAGACCCCACATCGCCCGTGGCAGTATTTGCGCGTGCAGATCGGGTTGCTCGGGCCGTTCGAGGTCCGCACGGACGACGGCGGGCTCGCCGACGTGCCGGGGGCCCGGCTGCGCGCGCTGCTGAGTGCCCTCGCGCTCGAGGCGGGCCGGGTGGTCACCAAGGACACGCTGGTCGACTGGATCTGGGGCAGCCGGCCGCCCGCCGACGCCACGAACTCGCTGCACCGCCTGGTCTCCCGGCTGCGCAAGGTGCTGCCGGAGGGGTCGGTCGAGGGGCACCCGGCCGGCTATCGGCTGGCGGTGGATCCCGCCTCGGTCGACGCCGTGCGGTTCGAGCGCCTGCTCACCGGCAAGGCGCCCCGGGAGGCTCTCGCCCTGTGGCGCGGCGGCGCCCTGCAGGATGTCGGTCTGACCGGCAGCGAAGCCTTCGACGCCGCCGTGACCCGGCTGGAGGAGCTGCGGCTGAGCGCTTTCGAGGACCGCTTCGCGGCGGGCGCCGGCGCCGGGCAGATCGCCGAGCTGACTGCGCTGGTCGCCGCCCATCCGCTGCGGGAGCGGCTCGTCGGGGCGCTGATGCGGGCACTCGCGGCGGCGGGGCGCGGCAACGAGGCGTTGCAGGTCTTCCGGCGTACGAGGGAATCGCTGGCCGACGAGCTGGGCGCCGACCCCTCGGCGGAGCTGTCCGCCTTGAACGTCGCACTGTTGCGGGGCGAGCACCGCGAGGTGCGGACCAACCTGCGCGCGGAGCTGACCAGCTATGTCGGCAAGGACGACGACGTGGCGGCAGTCCGCGGGCTCGTCGCCGCCCACCGGCTGACCACGCTGGTCGGGCCCGGCGGCACCGGAAAGACGCGGCTGGCCACCGAGACGGGCCGCGCGCTGGGCGGTGAGCTGCCGGACGGTGTGTGGCTGGTCGAGCTGGCTCCCATCGGCGCCGGGGGCGACGTGGCTCAGGCGACGATCACGGCCCTCGGGCTGCGCGACACGCTGCTCGGCGGGGCGCCGGAGGCCGAGCTCACCGAGCGGCTGGTGGCGGCGATCCGGGACCGCGAGGCGGTGCTCGTCCTGGACAACTGTGAGCACGTGATCGAGGCAGCGGCGGCGTTCGCGCACCGGCTGCTCGGCGAGTGCCGGCGGCTGCGGATCCTGGCCACCAGCCGCGAGCCGCTCGGCATCACCGGCGAGGCCCTGTGGCAGGTCGAGCCGCTGGCCACCGCCTCGGCCGTCGAGCTGCTGCGGCAGCGGGCGGCCGACGTCCGCAAGGATCTGGCCGACGACGCGGCCACCCGGGCCGTGCTGGCGCGCGTGTGCCAGGCCCTCGACGGGATGCCGCTGGCGATCGAGCTGGCCGCCGCCCGGTTGCGCACCATGACCCTCGACCAGCTCGCCCACCGGCTCGACGACCGGTTCCGCCTGCTGACCGGCGGCAGCCGGACGGCCCTGCCCCACCACCGGACCCTGCGAGCGGTCATCGACTGGAGCTGGGAGTTGCTGCCCGAGACGGAACGGACCGTCCTGCGGCGACTGTCGGTCTTCGCGGGCGGAGCTTCGCTGGAGGCAGCCGAGCGGGTCTGCGCCGAGCCGGCGGCCTTCGAGGTCCTCACCTCGCTGGCCGAGAAGTCGTTGCTGGTCACCGCGGGCGACGGCACGCCGCGCTACCGGATGCTGGGCACGATCCACGAGTACGCCGAGCATCGGCTGGCCGAGGCCGGCGAGACGGAGCTCGCGCGCCGGGCCCACCTCGACTGGGTGATCGAGCTGGCCGAGACCGCGGAACCCCATCTGCGCCGGGCCGAGCAGCTGGAGTGGCTGGCCCGGCTCGACGCCGAGCACGACAACATCGTCGCCGCGATGCGGGGTGCGCTGGCGGCCGGCGAGGCTCAGCAGGCCATGCGGCTCGCGGCCGGCGCGGGCTGGTATTGGTGGCTGGCCGGCCACAAAGCCGAGGGCATCGAGTTGATCACCGCGGCCGCCGCGACCCCCGGTGAGGTGACCGACGACGTCCGGGCCTCCGTGTACGCGCTGGCTGTGCACTTTCTCAGCGCCGGCCGCGGTGACGAGCGCGTCGCGGCGGACTGGATCAACCGGGCGTACGAGGCCGGTCTGCGCAACGGATCGCGCGGCCCGTGGACCGGGCTGGTGGTCGCCCTGAAACGCATGCTCGACGCGCCGGCCGAGCTCGAGTCGGCTTGGGAACCGCTGCTGGCCGACGACGATCCGTGGATCCGCGCCCTGGCCCGGCTGCACTCCGGCAAGGCCCGGATCATCCTCGGCCGGCCGGGACCGGAGGCCGAGCACCACCTCGAGAGCGGGCTGGCCGAGTTCCGCGAGCTGGGTGAGCGGTTCGGCATCTGGTTCGGCCTGACCGAGCTGGCCGAACGGGTCGCGGCCCGCGGTGACTTCGCCGCCGCGCGGGACCTTCTCGACGAGGCGATCACCGCCGTCATCGAGGTCGGCTCGGTCGAGGACACCATCCGCATGCGCGGACGTCAGGCCCAGTTCTCCTGGCTGCTGGGCGACGAGGCGGCCACCGCGACGGCGATGGCCGAGGCTCAGCGGTACGCGGAACGGGTCACCTGGCCCGACGCGCTGGCCGAGCTGGCCATCGTGAAAGCCGAGCTGGCCCGGTGGCGCGGCGACGCCGGGGAGGTGCGACGGCAACTCGGCATCGCCACGGCCGTGCTGGGTGACGGCGCCGAGGTGGTCGTCCACGACATGCTCGGCTACCTCGCCGACGACCTCGAGGAGGCTCGCGCGCACCGCGTGGCGGCCTTCCGGGTGGCTTCCGGTGCGGGCTACGCCCCGTTCACGGCGCAGATCCTGGTCGGGGTGGCCGATCTGGCCCTGCGTCAGGACGATCCGCGACAGGCGGCCCGGCTGCTCGCGGCGAGCGTGGGCGTCCGGGGCATCGAGGACCGGTCCGGCCCGGACGCGGCCCGGATCGAGCGGGCAGCGCGAAGCCGCCTCGGCGACGGGGGGTTCGCCGAGGCGGCTCGGGAGGGCCGGCTGACCGACTGGCGTCAGCTGGCCGAGGTCACGCTCGCTTCTTGAAGGTGGCCGTCGCCCACAGGTATCCGACCAGGGCGATGGCGACGCACCAGGCGATCGCGGCGATCGCGTCACCCATCTGCGGAGTGCCGTTCAGCAGCCCGCGCAAGGTTTCGATGATCGGCGTGAAGGGTTGGTACTCGGCGAACTCCCTGATGCCCGGGCCCATCTTGTCGGCCGGGACGATCGCGCTGCTGAAGAACGGCAGCATGATCAACGGGACGGTCGCGATGCCGGCCGTCTCGACGGTCTTGGCCGCGAGTCCTAGGGCGATCGTGAGCCAGGCGGTGGCGAAACTGGTCAGCAGCACCAGACCGAGCACCCCCAGCCAGTCGAGCCAGCCGCCGGCCGAGCGGAACCCGAGGGCGAAGGCGACCCCGACGATGGCCGCGACCGCGACGAGGTTGGTGGCGATGGTCGTGGTCACGTGCCCGGTCAGCACGGCCCCGCGGGACACGTCCATCACCTTGAAGCGGTTGATGATGCCCTTGGTCATGTCCGAGGCCACCGCGGTCGACGTGCCGGACAGCCCGTAGACGATGGCCAGCAACATGAGGCCGGGCGTGGCGTAGTCCACATAGTCGGCACCGACATCGAAGGCGTCACCGAACACGTAGACGAACATCAGCATCAGGACGACCGGGAACAGGACCGCGTTGAACACCGTGGTCGGGTTCCGGGTGACGTGCTTGAAGTTGCGGCGCAGCATGATCACGGAGTCGCTCATCGGGTTGCCTCTTCCACGTTCGTCCGTCCGGTCAGGGCCAGGAACACGTCGTCGAGGTCCGGCTTGTGCACGGAGAAGTCCTCGACCGGGATCGCGTTGTCGTGCACCAGGTTGAGCAGCGTCCGCAGCGACTCGGTGCCGCCGTCGCTGGGCACCCGCAGGGTCAGGCTCTCGTCGTCGCGTACGCCGCCGGTCAGCAGCTGGGCGGCCGCGTCGAGCTCGGCCGGGCCGGCGAACCGCAGGCGTACGTGGCTGCCGGGGATCTGGCGCTTGAGCTCGTCCGGCGTGCCCTGGGCGACCACCCGGCCCTGATCGAGCACGGCGACGTGGTCGGCCAGCTGGTCGGCCTCCTCGAGGTACTGGGTGGTCAGGAAGATGGTCACGCCGTCGGCCAGCAGCTCGCGGATGATGGTCCACATGGTGCGGCGGCTGCGCGGGTCGAGCCCGGTGGTCGGCTCGTCCAGGAAGATGATCCGCGGGTTGCCGACCAGCGTCATGGCCAGGTCGAGCTTCCGGCGCTGCCCGCCGGAATAGGTGGCGACCATCTTCGGCGCCGACTCGGTGAGCTCGAAGCGCTCGAGCAGCCCGGTGATGACCTGCTTGCCGTCCCGTACGCCGTGCAGGTCGACCATCAGCTGCAGATTCTCCTGGCCGGTGAGCAGCTCGTCGACCGCCGCGAACTGGCCGGTGACGCCGATCGCGGCGCGCACCGCCCGCGGCTCGGCGGCGACATCGTGGCCGTCGACCCGGACGGTCCCGCCGTCGGGAGCCATCAGCGTCGTCAGCACGTTGACCGCCGTCGTCTTGCCGGCACCGTTCGGGCCGAGCAGCGAGAAGACCGTGCCGGCCGGAACCGTCAGATCGATGCCGTCGAGGACGACCTTGTCCCCGAAGGCCTTCCGTAGTCCGGAAACCTCAATGGCTGGTGTTGTCATGCACCGAACAATGAGGGCCGCCCCTGTCACCGCCCTGACACGCCCCTGTCACGGCCGGCGTCCTGGGTGGTCCGCCAGGGCAGCAGGGGGATGCCGGTGAGCAGGACAGCGGCCAGGACGGTCAAGGCTGTCCGGGCGGACGTGACGGCGGCCAGGGCACCCGCGGCGGCGATGCACAGCGGCTGCACGACCTTGTTGGTGATCGACCAGGCCAGGACCACCCGGGACATGTGGGCGTCGTCGGTCGCGTTCATGCGGTAGGTGGCGAAGGTCGGGCTGAACATGCCGGCGAACAGCACCATCAGGAACTCGGCAGCGGTCAGCAGGACCAGGCCGATGGGAGCGGCCGGAGCGAGCGGGATCAGGCCGAGCCACAGGTTGCGGCCGACGCCCCCGAGCAGCAGCAGCCGGTGCGCACCGATCCGCCGGGCGATCGGCTTGGCCAGCAGCGAGCCGAGGATGCCGGCCACCGCGGCCACGCCGGTGATCAGGCCGTACTGCCAGGCCGGGAAGCCCAGGTCGCGCAGCACGAAGACCGTCAGCAACGGCATGAGGGCCATGATGCAGCCCCCGAAGATCATCGAGTTCCAGAACAGCAGGGCCAGCCCGCGGTGGCCGAGGAGGTGGCGCCAGCCCGCGGTGAGCTCCCGCAGCCAGTGGTGCTCGGCGGAACGCGGGGGCGGCGCTGGCTCGGGCTCGCGCAGGCCACGCAGGATCAGCGCCGACACCAGGAAGCTGATGGCGTCGAAGACCATCGTGGTGGTGGCGCCGAGCAGGGAGATCAGCACTCCCCCGACCGGCGGGCCGGCCGCGTTCGCGGTCCAGACCGTGGTCTCGAAGCGGCCGTTCGCCTCCGCTCGGTGGGCGGCCGGCACGAGCGTACGGAGCTGGGCCACCCCGGCCGAGTCGAACGCCAGCCGCGCGGCCATCTGGATCACCGCCACCACGCACAGGTGCCAGTAGGTCAGCATCCCGGCGACGGCGGCCGCGGGCACCGACCCCACCGCCACGAAGCGCACCAGATCGGCCGCCACCATCACCGGCAGCTTGCGGTGGTGCTCGATCCACGGCCCGAGCGGCAGCGCCACCGCCGCGCTGACCACCCCGGCCAGCACGGTCAGCAGCGACACCTGGAAGTCCGAGACCCCCAGCACCAGCACCGCGACGATGGGCAGAGCCGAATATCCCAGCGCACTGCCCAGTTCACCGGCCGCGAACGCCGCCCACCGCCGCCGGAGATCAGCTCGCCAGGCCTCCGTCACCCGGGCAGGCTACGGGACCGTGGCGAACGGCCCCAGCGAGTTGAGGTCGAGCCGCAGCGACTCGGCCATGGCCCAGGCGTTGGGCAGGGTGAAGATGTCGGCCCCACCCAGGCGGTCCCGCCGGCGCGGCACGACCTCGTCAGCGGTGGCGGCGGCCACGGCGTCCAGATAGGCGCGGACGACGGCCCACGCATTGGTGGTGTCGACCGGGGCCATCGTGCTCGGCAGGTCGACACTGGACAGCGCGGCCTCGGCCGTGGTGCGCAGGCCGGTCAGGTACTCCTGCTGGACGCGTACGTCCTCGGGGGTTCCCGGACGGGTCACGTGGCCGCCGACGAAGTGGTCGAAACCCGGGTCAGCTACCGGTGATCGACCAGTGCCACGGCTCGGACGGCAGGTTGACGAAGCCGTACGCCTTGGCGTGCAGCACCAGCCACTTGAAGGCCGGGCTGGTGCGGGTCAGGCTCTTGCCACCCGAGGTGATGTCGACGGCCAGGCCCAGCTCGTGCAGCGAGCGACCCGGGATCGCGGTCGGCACCCGGCAGGACGTCGACGGTGCGGTCCAGACGTCCGGGCAGCCGTTGATCTTACGCAGCTCGATCTGGCGCTCTCTGGTGCGGAAGCCGCCGCCCGAGATGGCGATGCCGTTGGCCTTGGCGTCGTCAACCAGGCGCCGGAAGGCGTACGAGACGGTGTAGTGCACCGTCGTGCCGTACACCGTGACCGTGTCGGTGACCGCGAACGAGGTCCGCGTCTGGTTGACCACGTCCTTGCTCACCGTCGCCGCCTTGTCGGCATAGGCGCCGGCCGTGGGCAGCGTGGCGATCCGGTTCTGGGTCACCGCCACCGCGGACACCACCCAGTCGCGGGCCGTGGTCGCGGTGGTGACCGCCGTGGCCGCCGTACGGGCGGTGGTCTGGGCCGTGGTCAGCGCCGAAACCGCCTGCTGGGACTGGGTCCGGCGCAGGGTCAGAGTCTTGGTGGCGGCGGTGACCGCGTTCTTGGCCTTGGTGATTGCGGCCTTGTTGACCGGGCGCTTCTTCGTGGCCTTGCTGTGGTTCTGCTGGGCGGTGGTCAGGGCGGTGTGGGCCGTGGCCAGCCGGGTACGGGCGGTGGCGGCGGCGGTTGTGGCGGTTGTCAGCCGGGTCTGGGCGGTGGCGCTGGCGGCGGTGGCCTTGGTGACCTCGGCGGTGCGGGTCACGACGGCGGTCTGCTGCACGACCAGGCTCTCGCGCAGGGTGGCCAGCGTCTTCTGGCGGGTGAGGCTGCGGTACATCAATGAGGTCCACTCGGCGCCCACCGCGGGCGGCGCGGCCTGGACCGGCACCGGGTTGGCGGTGGCGGCCAGGCCGACGGCCAGAGCCGCGACGAGGGGAGCGGTGAGGGCCCGGCGGGCTCGGGAGCGAATCCGCGGATCCGGTCGGAGTTCCTGTCGTGTCGTCACCCGGAAGAGACTCCGGGGCCCGGGGTGCCCCGCCCGGTGCGCGCCGGTTGCTAAAGAAGTGCGCGTGCGGCCTCGGCGGCGCGGCCGGCGACCTCGTCGACGGTGTCCGGGCCCTGGCTGAAGAAGCCCTGGGCGACCAGGGACGCGTAGCCGTGGGCGACGGCGAGGGTGGCTTCGAGCAGGCGGACATCGGCCCGGGTGAGCTCGAGCATCGTCGTCATCAGGGCCCGGGTCTGCTCGCGCCGGTCGTCGTCGGGCACGGCGTAGAGCTCGGCGGCGAAGATGACGTGGATGCCGGCACCGGTGCGGACGACATATCGCACGTACGCCCCGGCCGCCGCACCCAGGCCGTCAGCCGGGTCCGCGGCGACGGCCGCGGCGATCGCGGCCCGCAGGTCGTGGGCGGCGGTGGCCGAGACGGCGCTGAGCAGATGGTCGCGGTCGGGGAAGTGCCTATACGGCGCGGCCGAGCTCACGCCCAGGCGGCGGGCGACGGCGGCGACCGAGAAGCGCTCCGGCCCGCCCTCGGCGAGCACGTCGAAGCTGGTCCGGATCAGCGCGGCGCGAAGATCACCGTGGTGGTAGCCCATGTTCCCCCTCCCGGGTTGCGTCCATGTGAGTAGGCTCTTACATTAACGGAAGTGAGAGACCTCTTACATCGACAGGGGAAATTGTGACCATCCGGCTCGGGTATCAGATTCCGAACTTCAGCTATCCCGGCGTGCCGAACGAGAACCTGTTCGACACCGTCGTGGCGCAGGCGCGCGAGGCCGAGAGCTCCGGCTTCGACACCGTGCTGGTGATGGACCACTTCTATCAGCTGCCGGGCATCGGCGAGCCCGAGGCAGCGATGCTCGAGGCGTACACGACGCTGGGCGCGCTGGCCTCGGCCACGTCCACGGTTCAGCTGTCGACGCTGGTCACCGGCAACACGTACCGGAATCCGGCCCTTCTCGCCAAGACCGTGACCGCCCTCGACGTGGTGTCGAAGGGGCGCGCGATCCTCGGTATCGGGGCCGGCTGGTACGAGCGGGAGCACCACGACATGGGCTTCGAGTTCGGCACCTTCGGGCAGCGCTTCGAGCGGCTCGAGGAGGCGCTGACGATCATCACGCCGATGCTGCGCGGCGAGACGGGCACGCTCGACGGAACGTGGTATCAGGCCCGCGGCGCGATGAACAACCCCCGCGTCCGCGACGACCTGCCGATCATGCTGGGCGGCTCGGGCGAGCAGAAGACGTTCCGGCTGGCCGCCCGGTTCGCCGACCACATGAACATCATCTGCGACCTGGACGTCCTGGCCCACAAGGTGTCGGTGCTGCGGCAGCGGTGCGAGGAGATCGGCCGCGACCCGGCCACGCTGGCCACCAGCTTCCTGGTCATGGGCATGGTCGGCGAGAACGAGCAGGAGGCCAAGGAACTGGGCGCGACGATCCCCGACGACCGTCGCAACCGGGCCTTCCTCGGCACCCCCGAGCAGGTGGCCGAGCAGATCCAGGAACGCGTCATCGGCGCCGGCATCGACGGTGTCTGCATCAACCTGATCCGCAACGGCCACCGCCCCGGCGTGGTCTCCGCGGTCGGCGCGGCGCTCAAGCCCGTGGTGGCGTAACGCCTCGGGGGGATCCGTGTCCGACGTGATCGTGGTCGGTGGCGGGCCGACCGGGATGATGCTGGCCGGCGAGCTACGGCTGCACGGCGTCGGTGTGCTCGTGCTGGAGAAGGACAACGAGCCGCCGCCGTACGTGCGGTCGCTCGGCCTGCACGTGCGCAGCATCGAGATCATGGACCAGCGCGGGCTGCTGGGGCGGTTCCTCGAGAACGGCACGAAGCACCCGATCCGGGGGTTCTTCGCGGGCATCGACAAGCCCGCTCCCCCCGGGCTCGACACCGCCCACGGTTATGTCCTCGGCATCCCGCAGACCAGCACCGACCGGCTGCTGGCCGAGCACGCGACCGTGGTCGGCGCCGAGATCCGGCGCGGCCGCACCGTGACCGGCCTGGCGCAGGACGACGACGGCGTGACCGTCAACCTCGGGACCTCGGAGCCGGTGCGGGCGCGGTATGTCGTCGGATGCGACGGCGGGCGCAGCACGGTCCGCAAGCTGCTCGGCGTGGGATTCCCGGGCGAGCCGTCGACAAAGGACACCCTGCTGGGCGAGATGGAGGTCACGGCGTCCCCGGACGAGCTCCGCGAGGTGGTGACCGAGGTCCGCAAGACCGAGAAGCGCTTCGGGATCGGGCCTTCGGGACGGCCGGGAGTGTTCCGCGCGGTGGTTCCGGCGCGCGACGTGGCCGAGGACCGTTCGGCGCCGCCGAGTTTTGAGGAGTTCCGGCACCAGCTGCGCGAATACGCCGGCACTGATTTCGGCGTCCACTCCCCCCGCTGGCTGTCCCGGTTCGGCGACGCGACCCGCCAGGCCGAGCATTACCGGGTGGACCGGGTGTTCCTGGCCGGGGACGCCGCGCACGTCCACCCGCCGATCGGCGGGCAGGGGCTCAACCTGGGTATCCAGGACGCGTTCAACCTGGGCTGGAAGCTGGCGGCGGCGGTCGGCGGCTGGGCGCCGGGCGACCTGCTCGACAGCTACGAGTCCGAGCGGCATCCGGTCGCGGCCGACGTGCTGAACACCACCCGGGCCCAGATGGAGCTGACCACCAACGAGCCCGGACCGCAGGCGGTGCGGCGGTTGCTGACGCAACTCATGGACTTCGACGACGTCAATCGGTTCCTGATCGAGAAGATCACGGCGATCGGTCTCCGGTACGACCTGGGGGACGGCCCGGATCTGGTCGGGCGACGGCTGCGCGACCTTCCGCTGAGGCACGGGCGGCTCTACGAGCTGATGCGCGCCGGCCGCGGACTGCTGCTCGATCGGACCGGACAGCTCACCACGGACGGCTGGGCCGACCGGGTCGACCACGTCGCCGACACCGCTGACGGGCTGGACGCGCCGGCGGTCCTCCTGCGGCCGGACGGGCACGTCGCGTGGGCCGGCGACGATCAGCCGGCGCTCGAGGTCGCGCTGGCCCGATGGTTCGGCGCGAGGGTCACGACGGCCAGGGCTTGAAGGCGTTGTCCGGCACCACGGCGGCCAGCTCGGGGCAGTGCCGGTTGATGAGCGATCCCATGGTGGTGGCGGCGATCCAGTCGAGGCCGAACTGGGTGTAGATCTCGGGGCGGTAGTCGACGGTGAGGAAACGGTCGCTCTGCAGGCGCCGCGAGGCCATCAGGATGAAGACCCGGAAAGCTGTGTCGGAGAACGCGAACCCGTCGGGTGGCGTCTCGGCGAACAGGCCGACCATCGTGTCGACCTCGTCCACGCTGCGGTAGACGGTGCGCAATCGGCGTACGGTCTCGGGGTCTTGACTCAGGTCCTCCCACCGCTCGACGCGGGGCAGGTGGAGCGCGGCCCGGAAGTCGTTGTAGCGCGGAACTCCGCGGCGACGCGTGCGGACCAGGTCGACCACGGACAGGTCGATCAGCTCGCCCGCGCGCTCGAGGCGCAGCAGCGCGCGGGGGTAGTTGTGCAGCGCGATGGCGCCGGGGTGGGCGATGCCGAACGAGTGAAGCACCGTGCTCAGGCCCATCGCGCGCAGCTCGTCGTCGGCCTTGGGCCCCTGCAGGTCGGCGAAGCTGCGGGGGCCGAGGTCGGCCCCGGTCACGCTGCGGAACGTGTAGTCGTCGGGGATGAGCGGGTGCATGCGATAGACGGTGACGAAGTCCTCGGTGAGCGAGAACGGGGTGCCGTGGTGGTCGGGCGTCGTCCCCGGGATGCCGTGCAGGGCGTTGGCATCGGTGAGCCACAGACCCAGACGGCTCAGGGTGTCGTCGGGCGGCACGCCGTTCCAGTTGACGTTCATGGCCCGGTCGAGCACATTTGTGGCCAGCATCGCGGGGGTCCACTCGACGGTGTGGATCTTGGCAATGACGGCCGCGACGATCAGCCGGGCGGTCTGGTGAAGCCGCTCGTCGTCCCAGTCGGGATGGCGCTCCGCCAGCTCGTCGCACAGCACGTTGTGCTCGCGGGCGAAGAGCGTGTGCATGCTGCTGAGGCCCAGCCACCAGGCCTCGTTGAAGCCGGTGATCTCGGAGCCGCTGACGTCGACCGGCAGGTAGCCCTCGGGCGTCAGCCGCAGCTTGGCCCCGTCACGCAGCAACACGTCGGTGCCGTAGAGCTCGGAGCCGTCCCACCAGTGCGAGGCCACGTTGGCGAACGGGACGACATTGCCGGCGATGCGCATCTCGGGCTCGAGCGGGCCGCCGGGAGTGCTGGCCCAGCCGGGCGAGCCGGGTGGCAGTGGGACGCGGACGTCGTCGACGCCGAGCGGGTGACGGGCGTGCACCACCCAGTCGTGCACCTGGAACTGGATCCACGCGGCGGCCAGGATGTTGAGCGTCGTGGCCGGGCGGAACTGCTCGCGGTGCAGCAGCTCGCGGCTGACGACCACGGGGTTGGGCTCGTCGTGCAGCTCGGGGCGGTCGTCGGCGGGCACGTTACGACCGAAGCCGGCCCCGGCCGCACCCATGCCGGGCTCCGACAGATCGTTGAAACGGCCGTCCGGCGTACGGAATCGCTGGTCCTCGGCCCAGATCGGCGAAGGCACTTCCCGTACGCGGGGAGGGGCCTCGTGCGTGCCGGTGTCCAGCAGGTTGTCGCGACGGAGCACGTCGCGCAGCGCGGCCAGGTTGAGCAGGGCGAGCGCGTCGGGCAGGCGGTGCCACGGGCGGAAACGGTTCACCACACCGAAGACCGACCGCATGGCCGCGCCGGCGATCCGGTTACGCGCCGGCACCTCGGTGAGCCAGCGCTGCCGGTCACGGTGGGCGGCACTGGCGTCGTACGCGGCCTTGCGCACCCGGTTGAGGTTGCCCAGCGGGCGGAACTCGGCGGTGGTGTTCCACGGGTTGAAGCGCATCGCGTGCACGACCGGGTTGTCGCACGAGCCGGCCGGGATGGTGAGCACGGCGATCGGCTCGGGTGGTGCTGACGGCGTACGCCAGTCAACGGCCGCGTCCTCGATCGGTGTCTCATGTGGACTGCGAAAGCGCTGCACGCACAACTCGAACCGCACGTCGCCCGCGGCCAGGCGGGACTCCATCTCGGTGGTCAGGAAGTCGGGACCGTCCTGCTCTCCCCCGGCGGGCGCGTCCGGCGCCGGGCGCAGCAGATATTGCACGGCGACCGACTCCCCCCAGGTGATCGGCGTCCGGCTCCAGTAGGTCTCGGTGGCCACGCTGGTGATCCGGCGCCGGGCGGCCACGACGTTCCGCACGATTCGCAGCGTCTCGCCCGGGCCCAGCACGAGCGCCAGCCGGACCAGCCCGGTGTATCGGCCCGCCCCACCGCCGGCCGTCGCCACGGCGAACTCGGTGAACTGGCGGGCATCGCGGGCATGCGACACCGGGGCGTTGGTCATCAGCAGGTCGTGGTGCTCGTCGGCGGACACCGCGACGCGCAGGGCCACCCCGCGCAGGTCGGGCTCGCGGTCGTCGAGCAGCCGGCCCTCGGCGTTGCTGAAGCGGACCGCGGTGCGGTGGACGGCGCCCGGCTGCGCGAATCCCACCCGCAGGTCAGGCGGGAGCTCGTCCGAGAAGCGCAGCTGGGCGTCGTCGACCGCATAGGTGCCCTTGGCCTGGAAGCCGGCGACGATCGGCCGGCCCGGGGCCGGGCGGTTCCTGAGCTGGGTCAGCATGATCTGCCGAGCCAGCACGCCGAACAGGCGCCGCTCGGCCTCGGCCGAGCCGCCCAGGAAGGTCTCACGCCACTGAGGCTTGGCCACCGTGGTCATCGCGCCCTCCACTCAGGACTGAGCGGCCGCGACGCCGAGCGGATCCCGAGCGCGCGGGCCACCCGAAACCCTAGTGGCGCCGCGCACCCGGAGGACTGTCGGCTTACTTACCCGACAGCTTCTCGATGTCGACGACGTCCTTGGCGGCCGGCGCCACGATGTCGGCGAACTCCTCGCCGAACTCGGTGAAGTCGAGCCCGCCCTCGGCGGCGTCCTTGCCCTCGATGCGCAGCGGGTAGGGCTCACCGGTGGTGGCGATCCAGAGCGTGCCGCCGTCCTCGGAGTTGTCGATCAGGCCGATCGCGGGCTTGCCGTCGACGTCCTTGACCGAGCCCTTGGTGACCTTGCCGTCGGCCGAGAGCATCTTGTCGATGTCCGAGAAGCCGAACATGTCACCCATGTCCTTGTCGCCGGCCTTGATGATGACCCAGCGGTCGCCGACCAGCTCGGCCGCCGCCGCGCCCTGCTTCTTGCCACCGCTGGTCATCGCCCAGAAGGCCTCGTCGGGCTTGATGAACCGCTTCTGACCCACCTCGAGCAGCTCGACGCTCGGGCCGCCCATCGACAGCTTGCCCTTGATGTCGCCGTTGTCGGTCTTGAAGTCGAGGCCCATCTTGTCCCCGTCGGTGACGATGTCACCCTTCATGTGGAACGAGCCGGCCTTCTTGAGGGCCGCCTTCGCCTTGTCGAGGATCTGCTGGGCCTCGAGCGCCTCGACCCCGTTGGTGGTGGGCGCGGCCGGGGCGGCCGACGTGGTCGCCGGGGCGGCGGGCGCCGCCGCGCCCTTGTCGTCGTCCTGACCTGCGCAACCGGTGGCCAGCAGGGCGGTCGATGCGAACACGACCACCGCGCCGGTGAATTTGACCTTCATGATGATGTTTCCCCCGAAATTCGTCGCCCTGATCGGCACGTGCCGATTGGTGGCGGCGACGAAGGTACCAGCGGGGTTCAAGCGGGCTCGGGCACCCCACCGGGTTCGGGCGACGGTTCGACGTCGGGCTCGACGACCGGTTCGACCGGCGCCGGGGGCAACGGGTCCGGGCTGCCGGGCTCCAGCTCGCCCGGGTCGTCCGGGATCGGCGCCCCGGGGTCGAGCGGCGGGTACTTGTCCGGGTCGGACGGCAGGCTCTGCGCGGGCATCTGGTCTCCTTGTGCCGGTTTCCGCCCACCTACCCCCAAGATCTTCAGCCGAAACAATCCGGCTCAGGCGTACGGCGCGTGCACGATCTTGTCGACCGCGATCGTCACGATGAGGCGCACCTGGTCGCGCCCGCCGAACCACGGATACGGCCGGCCGAGGTACTTCTGCGCCAGCTCGTCGATGTGCTCGGCGCCGCGCTTGGGAGTCACGTCGACGACCCGCCCCTTGACCGAGTAGTAGTCGGACACCTGGCCCGGATTCGCGACCACCACGGAGACCCGCGGATCCCGCTCGATGTTGCGCACCTTACGGAAGCCCTCGACCGTGTTGATCACGATGTGCTCGCCGTCGGTGTCCACCCAGACCTCGGTGAGCTGCGGGGACCCGTCGGGGTCGGTGGTCGCGAGAAAGCATGGGCTCGGGCCGCGCAGCAGGTTCAGCAGGCCCTCGGGCAAGATCGTCACTTCCCCACCGTACGCCCGGAGTGGCGCCTGGGCGGGCACCCGCGCGAACGGCTAGGGTGGACACATGGTGACGGCTGCAGTGCTGACGGCGATCATGATGATCGTCGTTGTGCTCCTGCGCAGCCGCGTGTCGTTCGAGCCGCCCCCGGCCCCGGCTCCGGCCGAGCCGCCCGTCGCCGACCGCGCGCCTCACCTCTTCTCGCAGTTCACCGCGGGTGTCCGCGGTTCCCGCGCGCCGCCCGTCGCGTCCGCCTGACCGTCGTCCTCCGGCGGTCACAGCCTCCCCTGGACTGTCTCGCGGACGAACGGATCAGACATGAACGTGGTTGCCGAAATGCTGCTCACCGAGCCGGCCCCGATGGCCATCTGGGCCATGCTGATGCTCCTGACCTTCCCGGCGTTGCTGCTGCTGGGCAGCCCCGAGGCGATGCGCCGCCCCCGGCGCGCGGCGCAGGAGTTCGTCGCGGTCCTGCGCGGGCGGGGCGAGCTCGTCCGCCGCCGGGCCGCCGAGGCCGAGCAGGCGGCACGCTGGGCCGAGGAGGTCGGCGTCGCCGCCGACCGGGCCGAGACGGCGGCCCAGCGCTGGCAGGAGCTGAGCGAGCGGGCCGGCGACGAGCTCAACGACGCCTACCAGGCCTGGCTCGACGCCGACGCCCGCCTGCGCACGGCGACCTCCGCCGCCGCGTGGGGCACGCCCTGGTCGGTGCGGACCTGCGAGGAGTACGCGGCTCGCCAGCGCTACCTGCACAGTGAGGTCACCGCCGCCGCCGGCCGGGGCGAGCTGCCGGCCGAGGCGGTGGCCGAGGCCCTGGCCGAGACCAACGGCTGGGACGCCCGCCTGCACCCGGTCGACCAGCAGCTGGTCATCGCCCGCGCCTCCGCGGCCTGGCTGCGCCACCGCTACGAGCAGGCCATCACCGCCGAGCGCACAGCCCGGCGCGACGCCGAGGCCGCCCGCCGAGCCGGCCTCAGCCTCCGCGAGGAGGCCGTCACCGCCGCCGCCCAGGCCGCCTCCCTCGAACTGCTGATCCCCCGCCGCCGCAGCGTCTCCCCCGCCACCCGCCGCGCAGTGGCCGTCCCAGCCATGTGACACCGCCGCGATCTCGGCCGGCGACCGTCGATCAGTTGGCCTCGACCGGGCCGGTCGTGCCGCGGACGACCAAGCGGGGTGGGATGACGAGTTCGCGGTGGTCGACCGCTGCGCCCTCGACCCGGTCGATCGCCCGGGCCACCGCCGAATGCGTCATCGTGACGACGTCCTGGGCGACCGTGGTCAGGTCGACGTGGGCGAGGCGGGCCAGGGTGCTGTCGTCGTAGCCGATGACGCTCACCGCTTCCGGCACGCCGACGCCGGCGCGGGCGAACACGTCGAGGACGCCGGTGGCGCAGCGGTCATTGAAGACAGTGACGGCGGTCGGCCGGGTGTCGACCGGGTTGCGAGTCGCGGAGACGGTGGTCGGCCGGGCGTCGAGCAGGGTGCGGGCCGCGGCGGCGCCGTCGGACTCGGTGAGGCCGCCCGGGACGATCCGCACCTGGTCGCCGAGCCCGTGGCCGCGCATCGCCTGCCGGTAGCCGCGCCGCCGGTCGGCGGCACCGGGAGCCCGCCCGCCGTCGATGTGCGCGATCGACCGATGCCCCATCCCCACCAGGTAGTCGACCGCCAGGCTCAGTCCCTCGGCGTCGGCGCTGCGGATCACGTCGATGTCGGCCTGGCGTACCGCCCGGGCCAGCACCACGACCGGAAGCCGAGCGGCCAGCCGGGTGAGATCAGCGACGGTGGACTGCGGGCCGAGCAGGATCAGCGCCTCGCAACGGTCCTGCAGGAGCCCGGTGATCGCCTCGGACTCGTCACGCTCGGCCGTCACCGCACTCAGCGCGAGTTCGTACCCGGTTTCGCGCGCCGCGGTATAGAGCCCGGTGACCAGGTCAGCGTGGAACGGATGCTGAATGCCGAACACGACGCCGAGCAGCCGGCTGCGCCCACTACGCAACAGCCGCGCCCGGCTGTCAGGCTGATAGCCGAGCTCGCCGGCGGCTTCCAGCACCCGCCGCCGGGTCTCGGCACTGGCCCCCGCTTCGTCGCGCATGACAAGTGACACCAGGGACTTCGAGACTCCAGCCCGGTTCGCCACATCGGTGAGCGTGGCCCTGCGTTCGTCGCGCACCCGCTCAGCGTAATCGCATCATCTGGAACGTTCCAGCCCGCAGGTTGACCCGCGGCCCAACCGTCCAGCAAGCTGCATCGAGCTGGAACGTTCCAGACCGGCCCCAAACTCAACGCCAACCCGCCGTGAATCCTCGACCAGCACGCAACCGGCAATGCACCGCGGGCCGAGCTGCCCGAAGCCACCCGGCTCGCTGTCATCGCCGACGAGGTTCGACGCATCCAAGGATCGGACGGCTGCCTGTCGCCATGAAGGCATGCCGAGCGAGGAGAGCCGGCCGGGCGCTCCGCGCGGGACTGGGCGGCCCGCTGCCCGGGGGCGCTCGGCCTAGCCCGGATTCCTCATTGCGATCCGGATTCCCCAGTTGCGATGGGACCGCCGCGTACGACCCGCCGTAGCGACCCGATCTGGAACGTTCCAGGGCTGGCGCCGGATCTGACTGAAGAGAATTTCGATGGCTACTAGCTGGAACGTTCCAGGTGGAGGATGTGAGATGGTAGGAGTTGCTCTGATCGGAGCCGGGCGGATGGGCCTTTTCCACGGGGAGACGGTGAGTCGCCGGCTGAAGGGTGTGCGGCTGGTTGCGGTGGCCGACCCGATCAAGGGGGCAGCCGGGGCACTGGGCGCGGAGCGCTGGTATGCGGACCCGGCAAACGTATTCGCCGACTCCGACGTGGACGCCGTCGTGATCGCAGCTCCCGCGCGCTTGCATGCCGGGTTGGCCGTCGCCGCGGCCCAGGCCGGGAAGCACGTCTTCTGCGAGAAGCCGATGGCGACCAGTCTCGAGGACGCCGACCGGGTCATCGACGCCGCCCGAGCCGCCGGGGTGGTTCTGCAGACCGGCTTCAACCGGCGGTTCGCCACCGACTGGGTCGCGGCCCGCGCGATGATCGACGCCGGCCAGGTCGGCACCCCGCGGTTGCTGCGGTCAATCACCCGGGACCCGGGCGGCTTCGACCCCGCCCGGGTGGCTCCCGGCACGATCTTCCTCGAGACGCTGATCCACGACTTCGACACCCTGCGGTTCCTCAACCCCGGGGCGGAGGCCACCCAGGTCTTCGTGGCGGCCGACGCCCTGGTCGAGCCGGACTGGCGCGACCGCGGGCTGCTTGACACCGCCGTGGTCACCGTGCGCTTCGACAACGGGGCGATCGGCACGGCCGAGGCCTGCTTCGAGGCGAGCTACGGCTACGACGTGCGCGGCGAAGTGCTCGGCTCGGGCGGCATGGTCACCATGGGCGACGGGCGTCGCACCGGCATGACGTTCTCCGGGCCGGCCGGCCGGATGGTCGAGACCGTTCGCGGCGACCAGGAGCTTTTCGCCGACGCCTACACCGCCGAACTGGCCGCCTTCGTGGAGGCGATCCGTCGGAGCGGGCCGCCACTGGTCACCGGCGAGGACGCCCGGGCCGCCCTGGCGATCGCGCTGGCCGCCGTGGAGTCCGCCCGCACCGGCACCGCCGTCGAGGTGCGCAAGTGAGGCTTGCTGTGTGTGCCGAGATGGTCTTTCTCGAGCTGCCGATCGAGGAGCGGGTGCGGCGCATCGGCGAGCTCGGTTTCGAGGCCGAGATCTGGGGGTGGGCCGCCAAGGACCTGGACGCGCTGGCCGGGACCGGCGTCACGATCTCGTCGATGACCGGCTATCTCGGCGGCACTCTGGCCGATGAGGACGGCGCCGACGAGCTCGTGCGCACCGCTCGCCTGTCGCTCGAGGCGGCCGACCGGCTCGGCTGCGCCCGGCTCAACCTGCACGGCACCGGCCTGGACGACCGGGGCCTGCCGGTGGTGCCTTCTGCTCAGGTCACCCCGGCGATGTGGCTGACCGCGGCCCGTACGCTGACCCGGCTCGCCGAACTGGGCGAGCGCGCCGACCGGGTCTTCACTCTCGAGAACCTCAACACGGCGGTCGACCATCCGGGCGTGCCGTTCGCGCGGGCCGCCGACACCGTGACCCTGGTCGAGGCGGTGGACAGCCCGCACCTGCGCCTGAACCTCGACCTCTATCACGCCCAGATCGGCGAGGGGAACCTCGTGGAGCTGGTCGAGCGGGCCCTGCCGTGGGTCGGGGAGATCCAGGTCGCCGACGTTCCGGGGCGGCAGGAACCGGGGACCGGGGAGGTCCACTATCCGGCCGTGGCCCGGGCGCTACGACGACTTGGCTACGACGGCGTGGTCGCCCTGGAGGGCTGGGCGTCGGGTCCACCCGAGGATGCGCTGGCACGGTTCCGCGACGCCTTCACCGCCGCCTGACCCGACCCCCGGTCCCGGCCCGCCCGGGTCACAGCCTGCCCAGGTCACAGCCCGCCCGGGTCACGGCCCGCCGCCGTCACACTCGGGCTCGCTGTGGCGCTGAATAGCAGCAGTCCGTGCAGAACCGCGGCTCGGGCAGGGTGAAGGCCAGGCAGCAGGTGCGCCGGCGCACCGTGATCTGGCCGACCGGGTCGGCGGCCCACTCGACGAGCTGGTCGACACCGAGCGCGGCCAGCAGGGTCCCGACCGCGTCGGGCGACGCGCCCGGCACCACCCGGACCGCGTGCCTGGTGGCGTGGGCGATGCCCGCGGCCAGCGAGCCCAGCAGCAGCCGGCGGCTGAGCCGGACCGTGCGCTGGACCGCGTCGAGCAACGGGTCGACATGCTCGTCGAGCAGCACCCGGCGCAGCGTGGCCTCGTCGGCCGGTGGCCCCGACTCCAGCCCGGCCCGGCTCAGGCCCAGGCAGATCGGGGCCGGCCGGGCGTCGAACCGCACCAGGACGTCGGAGGCGGCGACCCGCGCCACCCGGTGGGCGGCCACCCAGGTGAAGGCGACCGGGACGGCCAGCCAGGACGAGTAGGCCTTCCAGCTCAGCGCGGCGGCGACGTGCGGCGGCCCGGGCCAGTGACGTTGCCCGGCGGCGGCCAGCAGGCCGATGCCGGCGCCGGTCAGGTCGGCCGCCCGGTGCCAGCCGTCGGGATCGGTCACCACCAGGTCGGGGGCCAGGCCGGACAGCCGCGTACTGGTCCCGAAGGCAGCTCTGATCGCGGCCAGCACCGGCCCGGAGTCGTCTTCCACTCCCTGACCTATACCCGCCCGGCCCCACCTGTCACAACGCGGGCGCTCCGGTGGTCGTAGCTGGTGGTTCAGCGGACGAGTTGAGGAGGACCTCGATGAGTGGGACACGATCCAGCGCTTGGCAGACCGCGGTGACGGTGTTGCAGGAGGCGCAGCCGCCCTTCATCCCGGAGGGTGCGCACGCCATGACCATCGTCGTCGAATATCCGCCCGGCGACCCCGGTGCCCCGCCGCACCGGCACCCCGGTCCGGCGTTCGGCGTCGTGCTCGAGGGTGAGATGTTGTTCGAGCTGGAAGGCGAGGCACCACGGGTGGTCAAGGCGGGCGAGGCGTTCTGGGAGCCGGGCGGCGACGTCATCCACTACTCCGACGGCAACGCCCGCGACGACGTGCGGGTGCGGTTCACGGTCACGATGCTCTGCGCGCCCGGCCAGCCGATGCTCGTGCTGGTGGACGACGACGAGCTGGCCGCCCGCCGGGACCGCCGCGCCGGGAGCGGCCGGTGACCCGGATGGCGGTGCGGCACGTCCAGACCGACGTCCTCGACGTGGCGTACCACGAGGACGGGCCGGTCGACGGGCCGCCCGTCCTGTTGCTGCACGGGTTTCCCTACGACATCCACAGCTACGTGGACGTGGCGCCCGCCCTGGCCGCGTCCGGCCACCGGGTGATCGTGCCCTACCTGCGCGGACACGGACCGACCCGCTTCCGGGCAAGGGACACGCCGCGTTCCGGTCAGCAGGCCGCGCTCGGCGCCGACGCCGTCGCGCTGATGGACGCGCTCGGTGTGGATCGGGCGGTCCTGGCCGGGTACGACTGGGGTGGCCGGGCGGCGTGCGTCGCGGCGGCCCTGCACCCCGAGCGCGTCTCCGGCATCGTCTCGGTCAACAGCTACCTGATCCAGGACCTGAGCTCGGCCGATCACCCGCTGCGTCCCGATCTGGAGGCCGGCTTCTGGTATTTCTTCTACTTCCTCACCGAGCGCGGCCGCGCGGGCCTGACCGCGGACGCCCGCGGCATCGCCGAGGTGATCTGGCGGCGCAACTCGCCGAAGTGGACGTTCGGCCCGGGCGAGCTCGATCGGGCCGCCGAGGCCTTCGCCAACCCCGACTACGTCGACGTCGTCCTGCATTCGTACCGGCATCGCCTGGGCCACGCGCCCGGCGCCCCCGCCTACGCCCGAGCCGAGGCCGCGCTGGCCGGCCGGCCGGCGATCACCGTGCCCGCGGTGACGCTGGACGGCACCGCCGACGGCAACTTCCCGCCCACCGACGGCGGACCGAGCGCGGCTCACTTCACCGGCCCGCGCGTTCATCACCGGGTGGCCGACGCCGGCCACAACTTGCCGCGCGAGGCCCCCGGCGCGTTCGCGGACGCCGTACGGGAAGTGGGGTCACTGAACGTCACGGGACTGTCATCTTTTCGCCGGGACTTCGCCAAGCCCTCGCCGGACGGTGGATGAAGGGCCTGGTGAAGGAGGATGGGACATGCCGGCGGAGGAGGCAGTGGGGTCGCGGGTGGCGCGCCGGCTCGGCAGCGACATCGTCCTGACGCCGAGCGCGTTCGTCGGCCTCGGCGGGCTGTGGCTGGTGATCACCCCGGTGGTCATCGACCACGGCGTCTACCCGTGGTGGAGTGACGTCGTGGCCGGGGCGCTGCTGATCGCGCTGAGCGTCGCCCAGGTGGTCCGGCCCGGGCGGTCACTGCTGCTGAGCGTCGCCGGGGCGCTGGTCGGCGGGTGGCTGATCGCGGCGCCCTTCGTCCTCGGCTACAGCGAGCAGCACGGGGTGGCCTGGAACGGCCTGCTGGTCGGCGTGCTGGTGGTGCTGTTGTCGGTGGTGAACGGGCTGACCGCCCGGCCTCGATGAGCGTCTCGCTTATGCGGGCGCGCCTCTGAGCCATTCACCGTCTCACCGAGCGCCGCTGTACTGAACGCATGACACTTCTCATCGGCGGAACCGGCAAGACCGGACGGCGGGTGGCCGACCGCCTCCGGCGGCAGGGCATCGACGTCCGGGTCGCCTCGCGGCACAGCGCGACGCGGTTCGACTGGAACGACGAATCGAGCTGGGAGCCCGCCCTGGACGGGCAGCGGGCCGCCTACCTCACCTTCTATCCCGACCTCGGGTTGCCCGGCGCGGCGGACCGGGTGGGGGCGTTGGCCGAGCTGGCCGCCCGGCGCGGCGTCGAGCAGCTGGTGCTCCTGTCGGGCCGCGGCGAGCCGCTCGCCCGGGAGGCGGAGCTGCGCGTGCAGAACGCGGGCACAGGGTGGACGATCGTCGCCTGCAGCTGGTTCGCGCAGAACTTCAGCGAGGACTTCCTGGCCGGGGCGGCGGCCGGGGGCGACATCCGGCTTCCGGCGGGGGACGTGGCCGAGCCGTTCGTCGACGCCGGGGACATCGCCGACGTGGTGGCCGCCGCGCTGACCGATCCCCGGCACCGGGGCCGGCGCTACGAGCTGACCGGTCCCCGGGCCCTGACGTTCACCGAGGTCGCGGCGGAGCTGAGCCGGGCCGCCGGGCGGACGATCCGCTACACGGCGGTCGATCACGAGGAGTACGAGGGCATCTTGCGCGACGCCGGGCTGCCGGTCGAGCTGGGCGACATGTTCCGGGGCATCCTCGACGGCCGCAACGCGGAACCGGCCGACGGGGTGCAAGAGGCGCTCGGCCGGGCGGCGCGTGGCTTCGCCGAGTACGCGACCGAGGCGGCGGCGACCGGGGTGTGGGGCGCGGCGCCGGTACGGTGAGCGGATGGACGCGCTGACCGGCCTGCTCGACGGGCCTCGGGCCCGCGGGGCGTTCCTGCTGCGCTCGGTCCTGGATCCGCCGTGGTCGTTGCGGATCCAGGACGGCTCGCCGCTGTCGCTGATCACGCTGGTCCGCGGCGAGGCCTGGATCCTGAAACGGGACGCCGCCCCGGTCCGCATCGAGCCCGGTGACGTGGCCGTCGTGACCGGCACCGAGCCGTATGAGGTGGCCGACTCCCCCGGCACCGCACCGCAGATCGTCATCCACCCCGGGCAGCGCTGCGAGTCGGTCGACGGCACCGAGATGACGATGACCGGCCAGGGCGTGCGCACGTGGGGCGCGGCCGCCGACGGCGCGACCGTGATGATCAGCGGCACCTATCAGATGCACAGCGAGGTCAGCCGGCGCCTGCTCGACGCCCTGCCCGGCCTGCTGATCCGCCCGGCCGAGGCCGGTGACCGGGCGTTGATCGAGCTTCTCGTACGCGAGATGACCGGCACCGAGCCGGCCCAGGATCTGGTGCTCGACCGCCTGCTCGACCTGGTGCTGGTGTCGGTGCTGCGGTCGTGGCTGGCCGCCCCGGCCGACGAGGCGCCGGGCTGGGCCAGGGCGCAGGCCGACTCCGTGGTCGGTCCCGCCCTGCACCTCATCCACGACGATCCCGCGTACGCCTGGACCGTCGCCTCCCTGGCCGCCCGCACCGGCGTCTCCCGGGCCTCGCTGGCGCGCCGCTTCACCGACGTCGTGGGTGAGTCGCCGATGGCCTATCTGACCGGCTGGCGGCTCACGCTGGCGGCCGACCTGCTCCGTCAGGGCGACGCCACGCTGGAGGCGGTGGCCCGCCGGGTCGGCTACGGCAGCGCGTTCGCCCTGAGCACGGCGTTCAAGCGCGAGCGGGGCGTGAGCCCGCAGGAATACCGCCGCCGGCCCGCGATGGCGCCGCAGGCCGCACCGCTGCCGCGCGTCGTGCGACTGGGCTGAGCCGTCAAGCAGCCGGGCCGTAAAGCGCCCGGTGCTCGTCGTTGAGGCGCGCGGCCTCGGCCGTCACCGAGCGCGGTATCGGGTCGGCCCGCCATCCCGCCAGCTCAGCGCGCATGCCGGTGACGAAACGCCGGCCGAGCGCGGTGAGCGGCGCGGTGGCCAGCAGGTCGTCTGACACCGTGAGAGCGGCCTCCCGCCAGCGGACGTATTCGACGCCGGCGTCGTGCCGGGCCACCGCGCCCGGCTCGGCGCCGACCCGGCGCCGCCAGAACGCGGCGACCCCGAGGTGGGCGTAGGCGCCGTGCAGCAGGCCGATGGCCGGTCGTGGGTCGTCCCGCCAGGGCGCGTAACCCAGGACGGCCGACGTCTCGATCAGCTCGAAGAGGTCGGTCAGGCCGGACAGCTTGAGGTGGTGGAGCTCGTGGGTCAGGCTGAGCGCAGTCAGCGTCGGCTCGCGCGGCACCGACATGCCGATGCATCCGAACGCGTGCCGGTAGGTGCCGCTGGCGTGGCCCTCGGGCGGCGACGGCAGGGGCAGCACGGTCCGGACGACCGCGGCGACGTCCGCGGCCGTGCCGGGGTGGTCGGCGGCGAGGATCCGCCAGCCGCCGGCCAGCCCGTCGCGCCACCGGGCGGCCTGAGCCGCGTCGAGCAGCGGCTCGGGGCCCGGCAGGGGCGAGGCCACCCCGTCCACCTGCACCGGCCAGCGGGCGTCCACTTGCAGCCGGGGCAGCGGCCGCCAGCCGGGACCGGTCGGCAGGCCCTCGCGGTCGCGCGCCACGGGCACGCCGTTCAGCCACATCCCCCCACCGCCGGCCTCGATCCGCAGGTCGAGCCCGTCGCCGGCCGGTGGTTGCCGCAGGTAGCCGAGCGACGGCAGGGCCAGGCCACCGGGGTCGACCGGCGCGGAGCGACCGGTGAAGGCGAACGCGGCCCGGCCCCGCAGCGCCGCCGCGGCCCCGATCTGAGCCAGCACCCCGGGCTCGGCGGGCAGGCCACCGTGCAGCCGGACGGTGGTGGACATGGCCCAGCCCAGCACGGACGGGTGAACCAGCACCTCGCGCACGGCCCCCGGAGCCTGATCGGCCACCGCGAGCAGCGCCTGATAGGAGTCCGCCACATCGGCTGCCCACGATGGACCCGGACGGGAGCCGAGCTCGGCGATCGCCCGCACCAGCAGGACGGCCTTGCTGTGCTGGGCCCTGCTCAGCTCGGTGAGCGCGGAACCGCCGCCACCACGGGCGATCGAGTCGAGAATGCCGACCGGAACGGTGAAGGCCGGCGGGTTGTGACCGGCCCCCTGCACAGTCGACATATTGACAGATCGTAGTAGTACTGACGGATGCGGCGCAGTGCGACTCTGCGGATCGGGGCAGATACAGTTAGCTGCCGTGATGATGGCCACGAGCACGACGGGGCGGGTGGATGCAGGAAGAAGAACGACTCGTCTCGGACCTTCTCGATGTGGAGCGTGGCAGCCTGCGGGTCAGTGCCGGGCTCCCGTCCCCGCTCGTGCTGAGGTCACTGCGGCGGCTGATCGACGAGGTGGGCTCCGGCCTGCCCGAGTACACGGGATTTCAGAACGCGGTCGTCCACCACCGCCGCGAGGCCGGGACGCCCGCCGATCACCGAGGATGCGCCGGCGAGACGAGATGACTCAACCACCTTCAGCCGCCCGGCCGGCCATCGTGTCGTTCGTGTCCCCCGCCCCGCACAGCGGGCGCACCAGCCTGGTGTCCAACCTGGCCTGGCTCATCGCCTCGGCCGGTCACGACGTGCTCGTGCTCGACTGGGACCCGCGCGGTTCGGCCGTCCACGAATATCTCCGCCCGTTCTTCGTCGAGGAGGGGGCGGTCACCGGATATCTCGGCGCCGACCTGGCCGGCGTGATCGGCGAGACCATGTTGGTGGGCCGGGCGACCGGCCGGGCGGCGCCCCGGCTGCGGCGTTACGCGAGCGGCGGGCCCGGCGCCGGTGCGCGCCTCGACGTCGTCCGGCACGACGCCACCGCCGACTCCCGGCCGTCGTCCGGGGCCGACGTGGCCGAGTTCCTCGAGTTGCGACCGTCCCTCTCGGACGCCGGCTACGACTTCATCCTGCTCGACGGGCCGCCGTCGGAGAGTGCGGTCACCGCGGCCCGCGACGGCTTGTTCGCCGACAGCGTGGTGGTCTGCTTCCAGCCCGAGCGGGAGTCGTTCGAGGCGGCCGCGTCGCTCGCGGTCGAGATCGCCCGCAACACCGCGGTCCGCAACCGGATCATCTCGGTGCCCGGCTTCTTCGACGACAGCGATCCGGCCCGCGCCCACGAGAACGACGAGGAGATGCGCAGCTACCTGCTGCGCGCCCTCAAGGCGGCCCGGACCAGGATCGGGGCCGACGCCCTGGTGCAGGTCCCGATCCCGCTCTATTCGCTGGAGCACGCGCTGGTCCCGCTGGCCTACGAGGTCTCCGACCGCAAGTCGCTCCTCGAGGCGTACGCCCGGCTGGCCGCCGCCGTGACCGGGGGCGTCGTCGACCGGCTGCCGGCCGTGCCACGCCTGGTCCGGCAGGTCTACGCGCACCGCATGGGAGCGCCCGGCCGCCATGACGCCGCCGAGGAGACGGTCGCGATCCGCTATCACCCGGCGGACCGCCCGTGGGCCGACTGGGCGCGGGCTCACCTGGGCGCGGTGGGGATCCGGGCGGCGCTCCAGCGCCTCGGCGAGCCGGCGGTGGGCGACCCCACGACGCGGCTGGTGGTGTGGTCCCGGCGCTCGGCCGGCGCCCTCGGCGACGACGGGCCCGACCAGCACGAGACCGTCCTGCTGGAGGCGGGCGACCAGCTCGGGCCGGCACCCGAGGGCCTGCGGGTGATCCGGGTCGCCGGTGGCCCGGCCCCCGACGCCCGGCGCCGGCTGGTCGCCGCGTTCGCCGGATCCGACGACACCGAGTCCCGCCCGGTCCCCGGCGGCCGATTCCCGGCCGGCCGGCCGGAACGCGCCGGTGTGCCGCCGCTGGACCCCGATCTCGTCGACCGTCCGGCCCTGCTCGAATCCCTGCGGGACGCCCTGCCCCCGGCCGCGGCGGCCCGGGTGCTGCTGCACGGCGACCCCGACGTGGGCCGCACCGAGCTGGCCAAGGCGTTCGCGCACCGCTTCGCCTACGGCTACGACATCGTCTGGTTCGTGCCCGCCCACAGCCGCCAGGCCGCCCGGGCCGGCCTGCGGCGGCTCGGCCGCGAGCTGGGGGTGGACGCCAACGGTGACGAGGCCGCGGCCGCGCTTCAGCTGCTGCGGGACGACAAGAAGCCGTACCTGTTGATCTACGACGGGGTGGACGACCTGGCCGGGATGGCCGACCTGCTGCCGCCGCCCGATTCCGGCCACGTCATCGTCACCCTGGCCGGCGACGCGCCCCGCGGCGCCGCCGGCACCGTGATCGACGTCGGCCCGCTGACCGAGGACGAGGCCGTCGAGACCCTCGCGGCCCAGCTCCCCGGCTTCGACTTCGCCGACCTGCGGCCGGTGGTCCGAGCGGTCGGCACCGCGCCCCTGACGCTGCGCCTGACCGCCGGCTATCTCGGTGTCGCGGCCGGCTCGCTCGGGGACGCGGTGCTGCCCTCGTCCGAGGAGGCGACCGAAACCGTCGAGGAGTTCGTGCGGACGATCGGCGCCGCGACGCCGGGCACGGACCGCCTGGCCGACGTCGGACGGCTCCTGTTCGACCTGCTCGACCGCACCGGCGAGGGCCGCCTGGTGGCCACGCTGGCCCGGATGTGCGCCTTCCTGTCGCCGGACGGCGTGTCGCTGGCCCTGCTGCGCGGCACGGCCGTGCTCGACCGGCTGATCGAGCTGGCCGGCGACGCGGCGGACAGCCTGGCCGAGGACACGGCCGAGATCGAGTACACGTTCGCCGCCGGGTCCCGGACGGCGCTGTTCACCGTCGACTGGGGCCGCTCCCCGCGCCTGATCATGCATCGCGGCCTGCAGCGGACGGTCCGGGCGCTGATGAGCGAGGACGAGGCCGAGCAGGTCCGCGCCCGGACGCTCGACGCCCTGGCCGCCTGCGTTCCCAGCGACGCCCTCTACGTCGTGCGGGAGGGCTGGGAGCTGCTCGGCGAGCTCGCCGGGCACGCCGCGCCCTCGGGGGCGCTGATCGAGACCTCGTCGGCGACGGTGCGCCGGTGGGTGGTCCTGCATTTCGCGTACGCGTCGACCGACCCCGACCCGGAGGCCTGGGCCGACGCGGCCCGGACGGCCGAGGACGTGCTGGCCCGGTGGCAACGCTCGGGCCCCGACCGGCTCAGCTCCCGTCTGGCCATCCACCACGCCGACCTGCTGCGCCAGCTCGGCCGCTACACCGACTCGCTCGGGGCCGACGCCGAGACCCTGGCCACGCTCCAGCGGCTGCTCGGCACGACGCACCTGCGCACTTCCTACAGCCGCCGCGGCCTGGCCGGCGACCTGCGCGGTCTGGGCCTGTTCGCCGAGGCCCGGGCCGAGGACGTGACCGTCTACCGCACGTTCAAGACCCGGCTCGGCCCCGACCACCAGCAGACCCTGGCCGCCCTGCACAACCTGGCGCTGTCCAACTACCTCGACGGGCGGCAGGAGGACGCCGCGGTCCGCGAGCAGGAGGTGTTCGAGCGCCGCCTGCGGCTGCTCGGCGAGGACCACTTCCTGACCTGGTGGTCGTGTGTCGACCTGGGCGTCTATCTGCGCGAGCTCGGCCGCCTGGACGACGCCCGGGGCCGGTTCCGGGCGGCCGCCGAGCACCTCGGCCGGATTCTCGGCGCCGAGGATCCGCTGACCCTGCGGGCCATCGTCGGCGAGGGGGTGACGCTGCGCCGGATGGCCGCCGGGTCCGGCGGCCGGCGCGCGGCCGGCCACTCCCGGACGGTGATCGGCAAGGCGGTCACCGTGCTCGAGCAGGTGCTGGGCCCGCAGGCGATCGAGACCCAAGCGGCCCGGATGAGTCTCGCGACCGACCTGGCCTATCAGGGTGGTGATCTCGCCGACGCGGTCGACGTGGCCGAGGAGGCCCTCGACGTCTACCGCCACCGGCTCGGGGCGTCCCACCCGTTCACCGCACTCTGCCGGATCAACCTCGCCGCGCTGCTGCGCCGGGCCGGGCGCCTCGACGAGGCCAAGTCGCAGGTGACCGGCGCGCTGGAGGCGCTCGACGAGCGTTTCCCGGCCGTCCACCCGTGGAAGATCGCCGGGCGGATCAACCTGGCCAACATCCTGCTCTGCCGCAACGAGGGCGACGAGGCCCACCGGGTGGTGGTCAACGCCTCGGCGGTGGCCGACGAGGTGCTCCCCCAGCACCATCCGTATCTCGGGCTACTGGCCGCGAGCTTGATGAACATCGATACTTGGCGGGCGTGCGCGGCGCGTGGTGAACCGCTCATCGGTCTGATCGACGTCGATGTGGAAGTGCCGAAGACATGACACCGGGACAGATCTCGCCGGGGGAACCCGAGGGCCGGGAGGAGCGGGACATGGTCGAGGACCTGCCGGACACCGGGCGCCGGGTGCTGGCCCGGCAGCGGGTCGAGACCGCCCGCCGCCTGGCCAACGGCGTCCACGTCACCGGGGCCGACGACGACGCGATCGAGCTGGTCTCCGCCGTCGTGGCGAGCACGCCGGAACTCCACTACGTCAGCCAGTTCACGTACGCGGCTCCCGACTACACCCTCAACACCCTGCCCGAGGCCGACCGGGTGCGGGAGGCGTCCATCGCCCGCCTCAGCCGCAGCCTGGCCGACAACATGGTGCGGCTCGACGACGAGCTGTCCGGCGCGCGCACCGGCCGGCTGATCCGGATCTTCCTGGTCGCCGATGGCGGGGCCGCCTACTGCACCGAGGTGTCGGCCGGCCGGCACCTGTCGGCGGTCTCCCTGCTCGAGCCCGGCCCGGACGGCAGTCCCCCGTTCGACACCGCCCGGCGGGTCGACGGCGTGACCGCCGGCCTCACCAACCAGCTGCGCCGGCACCTGGGCCAGCGTCCCCTCGACTACGGCGGCTGGCTGGCCCGGGCCGAGGCCGGCGACGCACCGGCCGCGGTCGACTGCTCGGCCGGCGGTGAGCCGGTCCCGCCCCGCGTCGAGGCACGCGACAGCCGGGTGGCCGAGGTCTGCCTGGCCCACGTCGACTGCCGCCGGCTGCACTACGTCGCGGTCTACCGGCAGGGCGAGGAGATCGCCTCGGTCGACGTCATGCACCACCCCGAGCTGGCCCGATTCCTGTACGGCGATCAGACCGTCGACGACCGGCGCCGGTTCTACGCCCACTTCGGCGTGCGGATCGGCCGCTACCTCAACGACCTCACCCTGTCGGCCGAGCCGGCGATCGGGCCGTCGGTGCGGCACGTCGCGCTCGACGTCGAGCGCGGAGCGGTCTTCTTCCACCGGCTCGACCCCTCGACGTACCTGGTCGGGGTGTCCCTCGACCAGGACGAGATCGCCTCCGCCGAGCAGCAGATCGCCGAACTGGCCCGGGATCTGGGGACGTGACGCCGGTGACCGGCTCCGGGCCGGGTCCCTGGCGGAGGCCGCTGCTGCGGATGGCGGCCTTCCTGGGAGTCGCCGGGGTCGGCTGGGCCACGGCGGCGTTGTTCGACCTGCACGTCACCGATTCGCCGGAGACGTATCTGCGCGCGGTCACCATCCTGCTGGCCATCGGCCTGTTCGCCTCGGTGCAGGACATCGACCGGACCGAAGCCCGCCGGCACTGGCGCACGGTACTGCTCGTCGTCACAGTCGGGGTGCTGCTCAAGGCGGCCCTGATCGCCGCGGTCATGTACGCGGCCTACCGGGAGCCGCAATACCTGATCCTCGGTGTCGCCGTCGCCCAGATCGACCCGCTGTCCTTCGCGGCCATGGGGCGGCGCTCCGACATGTCCGCCCGGGCGCGGACCATCCTCGGCGCCTGGGCCTCCTTCGACGACCCGATCACCGTGGTACTGACGGTGCTGTTCACGTCGTGGGCGGCGTCGGCCATCGCCGCGAACGGCACGTTGCCCGACCTGTCCGGCGGGTTCGGGCAGCTCGGCGAGACGCTGGTGCGCAACCTCGTCTTCGTGGCCGCGGCCGGAGCGCTGTGGTGGCTCACCACGATCGGCTCGAAGCACGAGGACCGGGACAGCACCGCCGGCCGGGTCCGCAACGGCGTCCAGATCGCCCTGGTGCTCGGGGCCGGCGCGGTCGCGGTGGCCGAGTTCCTGCTGCTCGGTCTGGCCGTCGGCGCGCTGTTCCTGCGGCCGCGGATGGGCTCACTGCTGCGCTGGGGTGCCGAGGGGGCCTTCCACCTGGGCACGTTCGCCCTGGGCCTGCTGCTGGTCGGCGGCATCGACCCGCTCGGGGGCGTTCTGCTCGGCGCGGCCGCCTTCGGCGCTCAATACGTGGTGGGCTCGCTGGCCTCGGTGCGCCGATCCCGCCGGGACCGGCTCGATCTGGCCCTCGGGCAGCAGAGCGGCATCACGGCGGTCATCCTCGCGCTCTTCCTCGACGAGCCCTTCCCGGGCACGGTGGGGATCGTCGCGCCCGCGATCCTCACGATCAACGTGCTGCACCTGGTCTTCAACGGCCTGCGGGCCCGGCGGCAGGGCGCCGAGGGGCCCGCGCGCGGCGATCAGGCGGCCCTGCGCGGCAACCCGGCACAGTCCCGGCAGGCGGGCAACGGCGCCGGCCAGGCCGCCTGACGCGTCACTGCTCGGACATGCTCGCCGGCAGCAGCATCTCGACCCGGCCGGAGAGCGCCTCCAGGGCGTCGCTGGTCTGCAGCACCCGGCGGGCGCGCAGATCCTCGCCCAGGGCGTCGGCCCGCTCGTCCTCACCGGCCGGGGAGAAATCGGCCAGCGGCTCGATGTGGCGGGTCGGCAGGTAGTCGAGCAACAGGGTGAACGTCTGGCCGATCTCCTTAAGGCGCTGCATGTCGTCCTCGGCCGGGGGGTCGGTCAGATCGCGATACCACTCGGTGACCGCCGAACGGTAGGACTCGGTCAGCTCCTGCAACAGCACCGAGACGCCGGCGGCGGTCTGCGCCTTCTCGTGCCGCAGCGTCATGCGCAGCAGCCGCCGGGCCGACACCGAGTCCTCGGTGTTACGGAAGGCCAGGTCGAAGACGTGGGTGACCCGCCGGGGCACGTCGAGCAGCCCGAGCACCTCGTTGAACGCCCCGGCCACCTCGGCCGGCAGCGCCGCGGGCGAACCCGGCAGCCCCGGCGTGGTCAGGCGCTCGCCGCGGGCGCTGCCCTCGATCACCTCGCCCAGCTGGCGGGCCAGCTCGGAGACCCGCTGCTCCGAGGTGGACGCGACGGTGTCCAGATGGGACGCCATCCGCAGGATGAGTCCCTGGGTGTTGGCCAGCTGCTGACCCATCCGATCGACCCGGGCCAGCAGCGTGACCACCGGATCGCGGTCGGCGAGGCGCTCGAAGCCGCGTTCCATCGCCTTGAGCTCGGCCTCCAGCTGCTCGATGAACCGGCGGCTGTCGTAGGCCAGCGGGTCGCGGCCGAGCGCGTCGCGCAGCCGGCCCTGGTATCGCTCGGGCACGAGCCCGACGACGACCAGCAGCACCTCGTGGTCGCCCTCGGCCTTGAGCCCGGCGATCCGCTCGAGCAGGTCGTCGAACTGCGAGTCGTCCAGGAGCGTCCGGGTCACCAGCAGCACGGCGGCGAAGACGCGCCCCTCGGAGATCTCGCCCAGCGGCACGTAATAGGCCACCTGGGTGGCCCCGACATAGCGGTCCCGGTAATACGTCAGGCCCCGCGAGGTGAGCACCCGCCGGACCTCCGCGTGCATGGAGTCCGTGCTGCGCACGTAGAGGTTCTCGCGGGCGACGGTGCGGACCATGGCGTCGTTGACCGGGACGCCCTCGTCGAACGACCGGCGGTAGAGGAAGTAACACAGGGCCACGATGTGCCGGGGCATGCCGTTGGCGACCTCGACGATGTAGCGGACCGTGTCCTCGGTGAACGGCTGCAGCCGTCGCTCGCCGAGCGCCCGCTCCTGACGTTGTTTGATGTATTCGACCACGTCGTCGGCGGTCAGCGCGGTCATGTGGACCTGGTTGCCGATCCGCTCGCGCACATCCTGCCGCAGCGTGTTGAGGAAGTCGGGCAGCCCGGCCAGCACGAGGAAGGCCCCGGCGTCGGCGAAGACGGTGAGCAGTTTCTTGAGCGCGCTCAGCAGTTCGTCGGTCGGCAGGCTGGCCGCGGACAACAGCTGGTCGACCTCGTCGATCACCACCACGAACCGGTTGCGGCCGTGCGCGATCAACAGGGCGAAGACCCCCATCGCCTCGAGCGCCGTGCCCTCGTGGGCGGTGATGCGCTGGACGATGCCCCGGTCGCGCAGCGCGGCGCCGGGCTCGTTGCCCTGGAACCACTCCCACACAGCGTCGCTGAACCCGTCACGCATGAGCAGCGTCAGCGCGGTGATGAAGGCCCGGTTGTCGGTGATCCCGGCCAGCCGCTCCTGCACCTGGGAAAGGAAAATGCTCTCGGCCCAGCGATTTTCGCGGACCAGCTCCTTGGGGTCGGATTCGGCGTCGAGCAACCTTTGCCGGACCGGCTCGTGCACCGGCGAGTTGGCGAGGGAATCGGCGACGACTTCGGCGTACATCTGCCGGACGCGGTCCTCGACAACGGCCGCTTTGTTCTCATAGAGATTGCGCGCGAAATCGCGGTAGAGATCGATGAAATTGGTCGGCGGGGAACTGAGATAGACCCCTTGGACGTTGCGGCCGCCCTCGGCCCGCGCCTCGCTGAGCAGATGGAACGCCAGGTGGCTCTTGCCGCTGCCGTAATCACCGACGATCGCCACGACCCGCCCGCGCCCGAACGACCCGGCCGGGGTGGCCGTATTGGCGAGGTAGTCCTTCAGCTCGGCCGTCGCCTGCCGGATGGCGTCGGTCGGGATGGTCACCGTGTCGGCGCCGATCTGCGCGACCTGGGCCACGGCCGACGAGGGGAACGGATTGATCTCACCGGCCGGGGTCGCCGCCACCTGTGGATCGGTCATTTCCTGCCCCCATGCGCAACTCTGAAGTAATAGTCGGTGATGTGGTCGTAGGTCACCTCGGGGACGGCGTCGTTCCGACGGCGCAGGTCGTCGTAGACCTCCCAGATTAGCTTCTGCAGGTCACCGATGGTGGTGTCACGGGCTTTGATGATTCTTTCGAGGGTTCCGTCGGCCGGCGCCGGCACATCGGCGTCATCCGGATGGAGCAGGCGGCGCTTGTGGTAGAACAAATCACCGTCGGCCCCTTTCAACAGGCCCAGCCCCAGGACCGACGACACCGCCCGCGACCTCTCGACGAGCACCCGGGCGTCGTCCGGATTTTCGAGATACGGGGTCTCGGTCAGCAACATGACTCTTTTGGGGACCAATCCCGCATACGTCGTAATCTCGGCGACCAGGTCGTCGCTCGACGGAAGGACGATCACCAGCACCACGTCGGGGGTCACCGCTTTGGACAGGCGCGGTATCAGGCTGCGGGGCGACTCGGCGGCGAGCAGCCGCTCGTCGATGACGATGCCCGCGCTGAACAGCTCGTCCTTGAGGTAGGTGCAGACCTCCTGCATGCGGGCGTCGATCGAGGTCACCGCGGTCAGCTCGACCCGGGTGCAGTCGAGCACCTTGACCTGCTGGCCCGGAGCGCCGAGGTGCTGGGTCAGCCAGCGGGCGCAGCGGTAGAGCAGGGCCGTCTTGCCGGTCTGCTCGCGACCGGCGGCGACCACGATCGCACCGTGATCCAGCCATCGCGGGTCGGCGAAGTCGCGCTGGAACTGCTCGAAGGCCGCCCGGGACTCGTCGATGTCGACGAACAACTCCATCAGTTCGGGCTTCTCCACCGGGTTGAGCGGCTGCTTGGCCATGCCGCTGCGCAGGGCCGGGATGTCCATCGGGTTGATCACGGCCGGCTCTCCCGCATCTCGGGATGCCGGCGGAACGGCCGTTGCAGCGCGAGCGACACCCTCTCCACCTCCTGCGCGAGGTTTTCGACAGTCGTCATGGCGTCGCCCTCGGCCGTGGCCCGGCCCTCGTCGCTGCCGCGGAACCGGCCCACCGCGAAGCTGTCCAGGAACGACTTGTCGTACAACTTCTCCGCCACTCTCCTGGGTGCGTCCCAGCCGGCCCGCAGAGCCTTCACCTGTTCGAGCTGCATGACCAGGTCGGCCCGGGCCCGCCACAGGCGATCGGTCGGCGGGACGGTGCCACCGCGGGGGTCGGTCAACGCCGCCACCAGCGACTCGGCCTCGTTGCGCAGCAACCGGGCGGACGCCCGCAACGACGCGGCGAGAGTCTGCCGGCCGTTGAAGACCGCCATCTGCAAGCCGATCAGCCAGGTCAACAACGATCCGGCCACCAGCGGGACGAGCAGGGTCAGCACGGTGGTCAGCATGCTCGGGCCGGGAGCCCGGCCGGATTTCTCGAGCTGGACCGTCGCGATCAGGGCCTGGCAGGCCTGATCGAAGTCGTCGCCCTCCTCGGAGCGCCACCTCTCGAGGGTCAGCGCGGTGCCGGCTGGGGCCGATCGGGGGTGGACGCCCCCCGCCGGGTCGGCCACCCGGTCGACGAGCCCGAGCATGACGGCGGTGTCGACGAGCCGGGAGCGCTGCTGGCCCAGGCAGAAGACCCGGTCACCGTCGTCGGCCCAGGCCGGGGCGGCCGCGGGCAGCATCACCACCGCGCCCAGCAGAACCCCGGTCACGACGGTGATCGCGCGACGGGGTGAAGTCATAGCCAGGCACTGTATCGGGCCCGTGCGCGAACACGGTGACGCCCTGTGGACAACCTCGCCGGACACCTGGTGTCGTACACCCGACTCTCCACTTCGCCCTTCCCGCTCGGCCGGACCCGCCGGAGTGACATCTGTGCAGGCTGAGACGGGTGATGCGGCTCACCGGGGTGGACCGCCGGATGTGGGTGTCAGACCCGATGGCAGACCCCGCCCCGGCCAGGCAGTGTCGGGGAGCAAGCAATTTTGTCTCTCTCGAGTCGGGTGATCACGCGTGTCGCTGTTCTGGCGGATCTTCTCGCTGAACGCGGCGGTCTTGACCGTCGCGGCCCTCGTGCTGCTCTTCGCCCCGGTCACCGTCTCGACCACCGCGCGGCTGGCCGAGGCGCTGATCATCCTGGCCGGCACGGTGGTCACGCTGGTCGCCAACGCGGTGCTGCTGCGGGTGGGACTGGCCCCGCTGGCCCGCCTGACCCGGGTGATGACCACGATCGACCTGCTGCGCCCGGGCACCCGCCTGGCCGCGCGCGGGCACGGCGAGATCGCCCAGCTGATCACCGCGTTCAACGCCATGCTCGAACGCCTCGAGGCGGAGCGCGCGTCCAGTGCCGGGCGCGCTCTCTCGGCGCAGGAGGCCGAACGGCACCGGATCGCCCAGGAGTTGCACGACGAGATCGGTCAGACGCTGACCGCGGTGCTGCTCGACCTCAAGCGGGTGGCCAAGGCGTCGCCCGACCCCGTGCGCGACCAGTTGCTGCAGGTGCAGGAGAGCACCCGCAACAGCCTCGACGAGATCCGCCGCATCGCCCGCCGGCTGCGTCCCGGCGTCCTCGACGAGCTCGGTCTGGCCAGTGCCCTGCGCGCGCTGGCGGGCGAGTTCACCACGGCCGGCATGGCGGTGCGCCGCCAGGTCGGCTCGGATCTGCCCGTCCTCGGAAAGGAGGTCGAACTGGTGGTCTACCGGGTCGCCCAGGAGAGCCTGACCAACGCCGCCCGCCACTCGGCCGCCCAGCACGTCGACCTGGTGCTCGCGCACGAGAACGACGGCGGGGTGCGGCTGTGCGTGCGCGACGACGGACGAGGGTTGCGCGGCGCGCCCGAGGGGGCGGGCATCCGCGGCATGCGGGAGCGGGCGCTGCTGATCGGGGCCGAGCTGTCCGTGGAGTCGGGAGCCACCGGCGGCACGGCGATCCAGCTGAAGGTGCACCCGTGATCCGCATCCTGCTGGCCGACGACCACGCCCTCGTACGCCGTGGGGTCCGGTTGATCCTGGACGGCGAGCCCGACCTCGAGGTGATCGGTGAGGCCGCCGACGGCGCCGAGGCGCTCGCGCTGGCCGCGGCCGACCCGCCCGATCTGGCCGTGCTCGACATCGCGATGCCGCGGATGACCGGCCTGCAGGCCGCCCGCGAGCTCAGCCGCAGCCGGCCCGGCCTGCGCATCCTCATCCTGACCATGTACGACAACGAGCAGTTCTTCTTCGAGGCGCTGCGGGTGGGCGCGGCCGGCTACGTGCTCAAGTCGGCCGCCGACCGCGACCTGGTCGAGGCCTGCCACGCCGCCATGCGCGACGAGCCGTTCCTCTACCCCGGCGCGGAGACGGCCCTGGTCCGCGAATACCTGGAGCGCGCCCGCACCGGCGCCGACATCCCCGGCCGGGCCGTCACCGAACGCAAGGAGGAGGTGCTGAAGCTGGTCGCCGAGGGCCACTCGACCCGGGAGATCGCCGAGCTCCTCCACATCAGCGTCAAGACGGTCGAGCGCCACCGCTCCAACATCCTCACCAAGCTGGGCCTCAAGGACCGGCAGGAGCTGACCCGGTACGCGATCCGGGCCGGGCTGATCGAGCCGTGATGCTGATCGTCCTGCTCCTGCACGCCGCGGCCGCCGTCCTGGCCCCGGTGGCCATCCGGTACGCCGGGAACCGTGCCCTCTACGGCCTCGCGCTGGTGCCGGCCGGCACCTTCGGGTGGACTGCCACGCAGAGGCCGCCGGTTGCCGAGACGTACCCCTGGGTGCCGCATCTGGGCATGGACCTGGCGTTGCGGATGGGCCCGTTGTCCTGGCTCATGCTGCTGATCGTCAGCGGCATCGGGGCGGTCGTGCTCGCCTACTGCGCCCGCTACTTCCCCGAGGGCGACCCGGGTCTGGGCCGCTTCGCCGCGATCTTCCTCGGCTTCGCCACCGCGATGACCGGTCTGGTGGTCACCGACGACCTGCTCGTGCTGTACGTGTTCTGGGAGCTCACCACCGTCTTCTCCTACCTGCTCATCGGGCACCGGGGTGAGCAGGCGGCCGGGCGCCGGGCGGCGATGCAGGCGCTGGTCGTGACCACCGCGGGCGGGCTGGCCATGCTGGTCGGCTTCGTGATGCTGGGCCACGGCGCCGGGACCTACCGCTGGTCCGGGATCGTCGAGGGACCGTTGCCGGCGGGCAGCACGATCGCCGCGGTGCTGATCCTGGCCGGGGCGCTGAGCAAGTCGGCCATCTTCCCGTTCAGCTTCTGGCTGCCGGCCGCGATGGCCGCGCCCACCCCGGCGTCGGCCTATCTGCACGCGGCGTCGATGGTCAAGGCCGGCGTCTTCCTGCTCGGCCTGCTCGGGCCGCTGCTGGCCCGGACCGAGCCGTGGCGGCCGGTGGCGCTGACCGCCGGGGTCATCACGGTGCTGCTCGGCGGCTGGAACGCCATGCGCCAGCACGATCTGAAACTGCTTCTGGCGTACGGAACGGTGAGCCAACTGGGTCTGCTGACGATCGCGCTGGGCGCGGGCAGCCGGGCCGCGGCGCTCGCCGGGACCGCTCTGCTGCTGGCGCACGCCCTTTTCAAGGCCGCCCTGTTCCTGGTCGTCGGCATCGTCGACCGGATCGCGGGCACTCGCGACCTGCGGGAGCTGAGCGGGCTGGGCCGGCGGACGCCGGTGCTCGCCGTCATCGCCGGGCTGGCCGTGGCCTCGATGGCCGGGGTGCCGCCGCTGGCCGGGTTCGTCGGCAAGGAGACGCTGTTCGCGGCCTTCGAGCACGGCGGCACGACCGATCGGCTCGTGCTGCTCGCGCTCGTGGCCGGGTCGGCGCTGACCGTCGCGTACGGGTTGCGGTTCCTCTGGGGAGCTTTCGCCCGCAAGCCTTCGGTGGCCCCCACCCCGGTGTCGCGGCCCGGCTTCGCTTTCGCGGCGCCGGCCGGCTTGCTGGCGCTGGCCGGGCTCGCCGTGGGTCTGGGAGCCTCGTGGCTGGATGGGGTCCTCACCCCGTACGCCTCGCTCTTCCCGGGCGAGACCGAGCACCTCGCGCTGTGGCACGGCCTCGGGTTGCCGCTGCTGCTGTCGGTCACCGTCCTCACCGTCGGATCCGGGCTCTTCGTCACGCAACTGCGCGGCCGGCCCTGGCCGTCACGCCGGCTGCCCGCGGCCGAGATGGTCTACAAGTGGCTGATGTCGGCTGTGGACCGCACGGCCGTCGAGGTCACCGGGGCCACCCAGCGCGGGTCGCTGCCGTTCTCGCTCGGCATCATCCTGGTCGTCCTGGTCCTGTTCGGTGCGGGCACGCTGGTGTTCGTGGCGCCGTGGCCCGGCGGGATCCGGTTGTGGGACACGCCTCTGCAGCTCGTGGCCGGCGCGGTCGTGGCGAGCGCGGCGCTGATCGCCGCCCGCTCGAGGCGCCGTCTCACGGCGATGATCCTGGTCGGGGTCTGCGGCTACGGCGTGGCTGTCATGTTCGTGCTGCACGGGGCACCCGATCTGGCGCTGACCCAGTTCCTGGTCGAGACGGTCACCATCGTCATGTTCGTGCTGGTGCTCCGGCGGCTTCCGGTGCGGTTCTCGGCCCGGCCGCTGCGGGCCAGCCGGGTGCTGCGCACGACGCTGGCGGTGGCGACCGGGCTGGTGGCCGCGGGCATGGCGTACGTGGCGGTGGGCGGCCGGATCGCCACGCCGATCTCGGTCGACTTCGCCGGGCCCGCGGTGTCCTACGGCGGTGGCCACAACATCGTGAACGTAGCGCTGGTCGACATCCGGGCCTGGGACACCATGGGTGAGATCTCGGTGCTGGTGGTGGCCGCGACCGGGGTGGCCTCGCTCATCTTCCGCCGATCGGGGGCGCTGCAACGCCGCCGGGCCGAGCAGGGCAACGGGCACGCGGCCGAGCAGGTGCCGGAGCCCGGCCCGTGGTTGCGGGCCGGCGACAATCCCGAGGCGCGCCGCCAGTCGATCATCCTGCAGGTGGTGGCCCGGCTGCTGTTCCACACGATCGTGCTGTTCTCGATCTACCTGATCTTCTCCGGGCACAACGATCCGGGCGGCGGCTTCGCCGGTGGTCTGGTGGCCGGGCTGGCCCTGACGACCCGCTATCTGGCCGGCGGGCGCCGGGAGCTGAACGCGGCCGCGCCGGTGGACGCCGGTCTCGTCCTCGGCGCGGGTTTGCTGACCGCGGTCGGCACCGGGGCGGCCGCGCTGGTGGCCGGCGGTGAGGTGCTGCAGAGCGCGTTGCTCGACTTCCACCTGCCGGTGCTGGGCCACATCCACTTCGCCACGTCCGTCTTCTTCGACATCGGTGTCTACCTGATCGTGGTCGCCCTGGTGCTCGAGATCCTGCGCAGCCTCGGCGCCGAACTGGACCGCCAGCACGAGGTGGCCGCGCGATCGGAACGGCGAGCCGTCGAGCGACCGAGGGAGCCGGCATTCGCCGCGCCAGGAGACCAAGCCCCAGGAGGCTCAGCGTGACTCCCAACCTGGTCTACGTCGTCGTGATCGGCGTGCTTTTCGCGGCCGGTGTGTCGATGGTGCTCGAACGGAGCCTGACCCGCGTACTGATGGGAATGATCCTGCTCGGGAACGGCGTGAATCTGCTGATCCTGCTGGGCGGCAAGGCCGGCACGCCGCCGATCGTGGGCGCCGGGCCCGAGCCGGAGATGGCCGACCCGCTGCCGCAGATCATGATCCTCACCGCGATCGTGATCACGCTGGGCATGACCGCGTTCCTGCTCGCCCTGGCCTACCGCAGCTGGGCCATGTCCGGCCATGACGAGGTGCAGGACGACGTCGAGGACCAGCGGATCATGCAGCTGGCCGAACGGGACGAGGGCTCCGGCACCGACGACCGCGACCACCACGAGGCGGTGCGATGAACTTTCTCGTCCCCCTGCCCGTCGTGATGCCGCTTTTCGGGGCCGCGCTGACGCTGATGATGGCGGGCCGGCCGCGCGCGCAGCGGACCGTCAGCCTCACCGTGCTCACCGCGACGCTGCTCGTCTCGTGCGCCCTGCTCTATTTCTCGACCACCGACGCGCCGCTGGTCGTCGCGGTCGGCGGCTGGTCGGCGCCGCTGGGCATCGTGCTGATCGCCGACCAGCTGGCCGCCCTCATGCTGGTGGTCTCGTCGGCCGTGACCCTGTGCGTGCTGGTCTATTCGATCGGGCAGGGCATGGCCGACGGGCACGAGGAGACGCCGCTCTCGGTCTACCACCCGACCTATCTGGTGCTGACGGCCGGCGTGACCAACGCGTACCTGGCCGGCGACCTGTTCAACCTGTACGTCGGGTTCGAGATCCTGCTGGTGGCCAGCTACGTGCTGCTCACCATCGGGGGCACCGAGAACAGGATCCGCGCCGGTTCGACGTACGTCGTGGTCTCTCTCCTGTCCTCCGTCATCTTCCTGACGGCGATCGGTCTGATCTACGGAGCCACCGGCACGCTCAACCTGGCGCAGCTCGTGGAGCGGCTGGACGCGCTGCCCGACGGGCTGCGGCTGATCCTGCAAGGCATGCTGCTGCTGGCTTTCGGCATCAAGGCGGCGGTGTTCCCGCTGTCGTCGTGGCTCCCGGACAGCTATCCGACCGCGCCCGCCCCGGTCACGGCGGTGTTCGCGGGGCTGCTGACAAAGGTCGGCGTGTACGCGATCATCCGCACCGAGACGCTGCTGTTCCCGGGCGGGCGGGCGGCCGCTGTCCTGCTCGTCCTGGGCCTGCTCACGATGGTGGTCGGGATCCTGGGCGCGGTGGCACAGTCGGACATCAAACGACTGCTGTCGTTCACGCTGGTCAGCCATATCGGCTATCTGCTCTTCGGGGTGGGGCTGACCACGCAACTCGGGCTGTCCAGCGCGATCTTCTACGTGGTCCACCACATCACCATCCAGACGACGCTGTTCCTGGCGGCCGGCCTGATCGAGAAACGTGGCGGGAGCACGGCTCTGGACAAGCTGGGCGGGCTGGCTCGGCTCAGCCCCGTGCTGGCCGTGCTGTTCCTGGTCCCCGCGCTGAATCTGGCCGGCATCCCGCCGTTCAGCGGCTTCATCGGCAAGCTGGGCCTGGTGCAGGCCGGGGTCGCCGACGGTGGCGTGCTGGCCTGGCTGCTGGTCGGCGGGGGCATCCTGACCAGCCTGCTGACGCTCTATGCGGTGGCCCGCGTCTGGAACCTGGCCTTCTGGCGAACCCCGCCGGCGTCGGTGCCGGCGGCCTCGCGCTCCCTGCTCCCGCCGCTCATGGTGGCGCCGACGATGGCGCTGGTCGTCTTCGGTGTGGCGCTGACGGTCGTGGCCGGCCCGCTGTTCGAGGTGGGCGATCAGGCCGCGTCGTCGCTGATGGAACGGGCCTATTACGTGCGGGCGGTCTTCGGCGGAGGGGCACCGTGACGGGCGGCCGCCGGCGGGATCGCTTCATCGCGGCCCTCGGGCTGACCGTGATCTGGGTGCTGCTGTGGGGTTCGTTCACGCCGCTGACCGTGGCCGGCGGTCTGGTGATCGCGGTCGTGGTGCTGATCGTGTTCCCGCTGCCGGCGGTCACCTATGCCGGGCGGATCCACCCGCTGGGCGTGCTGCGGTTCGCGGGGCGGTTCCTCACCGACATGGTGGTGGCCAGCGTCCAGGTCGCCGTGCTGGCGTTCCGGTTCGGGCACGTGCCGCGAAGTGCGATCGTCGCCGTCGCGCTGCGGGCGCCGTCCGACCTGGGGCTGACGCTGACCGCCGAGGCGCTGTCGCTGGTGCCGGGCAGCCTCATCGTCGACGCCGACCGCCGGCGGGGCGTGCTCTACGTCCACGTGCTCGGCATCTCGTCGGCCGACGAGGCCGACCGGTTCAAGCAGGGCGTGCTCGACCTGGAACGCCGGATCATCCGGGCGTTCGGCTCGCCCGCCGAGCGCCGCATCCTCGAGGAGGTTCCCGCATGACTGTCGTCGCCGTCGTCGTCACCACGCTGCTCGCCGCGGGGGCCGTGCTCGCCCTGATCCGGATCGTCCGCGGGCCGTCCATCCTGGACCGGATCGTCGCCACCGACGTGCTGCTGGCCGTGATCGTCATGGCCATCGCCGCCGAGGCCGCCTTCTCGCGCGACGCCACCGCCCTGCCGGTGCTGGCGGTCCTGTCGATCCTGGGCTTCACCGGCGCGGTCAGCGTGGCCCGCTTCGCCATCCGCCGCCAGGCCACCGCCGACCCGTCCAGCGGCCGCGACGCCGGCCGGCCGAGCCCGCAGTACCAGGCCGATTCGGTCGACCTGCCGGATCCGATCGGCTCGACATCGCTCGACCCGCATTCGCGGGGCCCGCTCGGCGCGACATCGCTCGACCCGGATTCGCTGGACCCGCTCGATGCGACATCGCTGGACCCGCTCGATGCGACATCGCTGGACCCGGATTCGCTGGGTCCGCAGTCGATCGGCCCGCCGGAACCGCCCGACCGTGGGGACTCGCTCAGCCCGCCGGAGTCGCCGGGCCGCGGCCGGCTCGACCGGTCAGCGGAGGAGGTGCGATGAGCGGCGTGCTTGATGTGCTGGCCTGGGTGTGCCTGGTGGTCGGGGCTCTGCTGAGCCTGTCGGCCGGGGTGGCCCTGATGCGGTTCCCCGACCTGCTGTCCCGGATGCACGCCGCCACCAAGCCGCAGGTGCTCGGGCTGCTGCTGGTGCTGATCGGCTGTGCGCTGCGCCTGCGTGAGGCCGTCGACATCACCACGCTGCTGCTGGTGGCCGTCTTCCAGATGGCCACCGCCCCGGTGGCGGCCCACATGATCGGCCGCGCCGGCTATCGGGCCGGTCAGGCCCGCACCGACCTGCTGGTGGTCGACGAACTGGCCGGCACCGACGACAAACGCTGACGGAGGTCACGATGGAGAGCTTTTCCGGGCTGCCACCACCCGAGAAACCCGGCGACAGCGCGCTCGCCCACCGCATCGCCGACGCCCTGGCCGCCGACGAGCGCTTCCGGCGGCAGCCCCTGGCCCTGCAGGTGCAGAACGGGGTGGTCATCCTGACCGGGACGGTCGAGAGCCCCGAGATCTACGACGAGGTCACCGGCCGGGTGCGGCAGACCCCCGGCGTACGGGATCTGTGCGACGCCCTCATCGTGCGCGACGGCGAGGCGTGGCTGCGCGAGGCGCGGCAGTTCGGCGAACTGGCCGCCCGCCTGGCCACGCAGCCGGAGACGCCCCGGCCCCGGCCCGTCGCGGTGACCGCGCGGCTCGTGATGCTCGCCGTGACCGCGATCGTCGTCGTCGTCGAGGTCGCCGGCTGGCTGGCCGCCGTGTTCGGCGTGGGCCTGCTGGCCTGGCTGGCCGACGTCCTGCTGCGCCGCCGCCGGCGCCGGCTCACCGACTAGGCCCGTTTCGCAGCGGGGATCGGCCTGCGCCCCGTTTCGCAGCGGGGATCGGCCTGCGCCCCGTTTCGCAGCGGGGATCGGCCTGCGCCGAGGGCCCACATCGGGTCCAGTCATGGGACGCGCCTCGGTAGGTTGGCCGTCATGACGGACGTGCGGCTGGAGCCGATGACCGGGGACCAGTACGAGCCGTGGCGGGCTGAGGCCGAGGCGCACTACGCACGGAGCGTCGCCGCGTCCGGCCGGTCGGCGCGGGACGCCGCCCGGGCCGCCGCCGCCAAATACGCCGAGCTGCTGCCCGACGAGTTCGCCACTCCCGGCCACCACTTCTGGTACGCCTACGACCGCGCCCGCCGAGTCGGCTTCCTGTGGGTCAAGGTCACCGACGACACCGCGTTCGTCTACAACGTCGCCGTCGAGCCTGACCTCCGGCGCCGGGGCTACGGCCGCGCGATCATGCTGGCCGCCGAGCGCTGGTGCCAGGACAACGCGCTGACCAGGATCGGTCTGCACGTCTTCGCGCACAACACCGGCGCCCGGGCCCTCTATGAACAGCTCGGCTTCATCGAGACCGGCCGGAACCTGGCCAAGGACCTCTGACCGGGGAGCGCAGGCCGAGCCACTGGCCGGCATCCCAGGCGTGGAAACGCTCCACCTCGGCGAAACCGAGCTTCGCCGCCAGGCGCATCGAGGCGACGTTGGCGGTCTGGGTGGCGAGCACGACCGGCTCGCCCGGCAGGGACGCGTCGAACCAGCCGAGGGCGGCCGCGCACGCCTCGGCGGCATAGCCCGATCCCCACGCCCGCGGCAGCAACAGGTAGCCGAGATCGACCTTGCCGAGGGCGGCCGGACGGTGCCGGGGTGGCCTCCGGAGCAGGATCTGCCCGATCATCGCCCCGTCGAGCTGACAACCACGAACCAGCACTGAGGAAATCAGGCGCCGCCGGGATGACCGGCGGCGCCTTCTCGACAGACCTACGAGACCCGGATGGTCACCCGGTCGTAGCGGGTCAGCGGGAACCGGCCGTGGTCGGTGCCCTGCAGGATCACCGAGATGGTCTGGCCGGCCCGGGCGTCGGCCGGAACGACCACCCGGCCGCCGGTGACCGCCACGGTGCCGGGATAGGTGCCTTCCTCGCGGTACTGCCACCAGCTCGTGGTGACCTTGTCGCGGTCCGGGTCGGTGACGCGGGCGCCCAGCGCGACGGTGGAGCCGGGGCGGGCCCGGACCGTGTCGCCACCGGCGATGCGCACCGACGGCGGGTGGTTGCCGGCCGACCGGCGCGGCGTCAGCGTCCACCGTATGCGGGCGGCGAAGTCGTTCTGGGCCGCCGCCGCCCAGCGCAGCGTGGTCAGGTTGGCCACCTCGGCGCCGGTCGCGTCCTTCTCGGTGGGCACCAGCTTCCACAGGTTGGGCGAGGCGGTGACCTGATAGGCCCGGCCACCCCAGCCGCCCGTGGCCGGGTCGGCCGGGTTCTGCAGGCCGGTGGGCAGCAGCTGGTTGAACACGACGTTGTCACCCTCGGAGAGGAAGTCGTACTTGGCCATCGGCTTGCACCAGCCGCCCGGTGCCTTCACCGGGTCGCCGAAGACGTCCAGCGGGTCGCCGGGTGTGGTCTGCCCGTCGAGCCACGAGCGGTAGAGCGAACCCCACGGCCCGATCTGGATGTTGCGGCGGATCCAGTCGCCGGTGAAGTAGACCCGGTCGGCGGGCAGACCGCGGACGTTGCCCTGGCCGTTGTTGTTGCAGTTGAAGCCCCAGGTCGCGTAACCCGCCGAGCGCTCCTCGACCCGGACCGCGGGCCACGACGAGGAGATGTAGTTCGCGTACGTCTCGTCCTGGAACCCGCTGGCCAGGATGACCGCCTTGGCCGAGACCTTCGCCTTGACCGACGCCCACTTCGAGGTCGCCGAGTAGCGCTCCTCAATGGACTTCAACGCGCGGGCGATGGTGCTCGTGCCACCCCAGGCCTGTAGATAGAGCGGACGCCGATCGTTGTCCAGCAACAGGTCGCGGATCAGGTCGGAGCCCGCCGTGTCGGACGCCATCTCGCCCTCGAACGCGATGTTGCCGAGCTTCACGATCGACCGGAGCTTGGCCGGGCTCGGATAGGCGGCATCGTGCTTGCGCAGGTTGGGGTAGACCTTCGCGTACGCCGGGATCAGCTCGTTCTCGATGGTCGTGTTCCCGGTCCAGCGCCACGACGTCTGCGGTGTCTTGTATTCGCGGCCGGGCAGGAAGAACTCCGTGCCCTGGCCGTCGCCCGCCCAGTGGAACTTGCTGCTGGTGTAGATGATGCCCTTGGTGTCCAGCTCGTTGGTGTAGAGCAGATAGCGGACCAGGGAGGCGATGTCGTCCGATTCCATGTCGGTGGTGATCACCGTGCGCGGCTTCTCGGTGTGCGAGCCCCCGGCCGAGGCCGGCGCGGCCGGAAGCAGGAGGGCGGCCGCACCGACGACCGCGAACAGGCGCCGCATCACAGCTCCCCGAAGAGCGCGGTCTGCACGATCCGCTGCGCGGCCATGGCATCCTGCCGCTCCTGGGCCTCGGCCAGCGCCGCGGTGTCGAGCCGGTCGAGCGCGCGGTGCAGCCGCTTCAGCGTGCCGATCGCGGTGTTGGCGGCATCGACGCTGTCCTCCCGGAAGGGGAACTGGTCGAGCTGCCACACGCCCTCCCAGTTGTTCTTGCGCAGGGTGTGGAAGAACTCGAAGATCTCGGTGAGGTGGACCGTGCCCACCACGAGGTCGTCGTCCCAGCCACGCAGGTTGTCGTTGACGTCCATGCCGTAGAGCCGGCCGTGGTCGATGATCAGCTGAGCCGCGTCCGAGGGCGACTCCCCGCCGTAGAGGCTGTGCCCGAAGTCGAGCAGGATGCCGACGTTGTCGAGGCCGATCTCCTGGATGCCGAGCAGGGAGCGGGCGGCCGAGTCCCAGGTCATCTTCACCCGCGGCTCCCGCGGCTTGTACTCGATGGCGAACTTGAGGTCGGGGTGCGCCCCGGCCAGCTCGCGCATGCCGTCGACGGCCAGCTTCCACAGGGTGCGGTGATCCACCTGCCACGGGTAGTCCCAGCCGTCCTGGCCGGGCCAGATCTTGACGTAGTCGGCCCCGAGCTCGCGCACGATGCCCGCCGCCTCGTGCATCAGGTCGAGAGCGACTTTCCGTACGGCGGGATCGGGGTTGGTGAACGAGCCGCGGCTGAACTTGCGCAGGTAGATCTCGGGCGTGATGCCGATCGCCGACAGACCCTGGGCGGCCAGCGCGTCCTTGACCTCGGCCAGGCCGACGCCCGGCGTGAACGGGTAGTTGAGGTCGACCACGCTCAGGTCGTCGACCTGCCCGGCCAGTTCGATCGCCTCGAGCGTGGTGCGCGCCGGGCCGTAGCCGTCGCTGGCGTAGCGGTCGACGTAGGTGGCGAAGTGCCAGAGTCCGGCGCCGAAGCGGGGGTACTCGGTCATGCTGCTCAGCTCCCAAGGTGAGGGGTGCGGGCCCGGGCGACCGCCGCGCGCCACGCGGAGCGCTGCGCGGCGGCGTCACCCGGCTGGGGACGGAACTCGTCGTAGGAGATGGACGGGGTGAAGCCCCCGGCGAGGAACGCGGCGCCGAGGGCGGAGAGGTTGGCGGTGCGGGCCCGCAGGACGGGCCGGCCGGTGAGGTCGGCCTGGATCTGCATGAGGACGTCGTTGCCGCTCGCGCCGCCGTCGGCCAGCAGCGCCTCGGCCGGGCCCATCGCGTCCACGACGTCGGCGACCTGGTGGGCTATCGACTCGACGGCGGCCCGGGCCAGCTGGGCGGGCTTGGTTCCCAGCGTCAGCCCGCTGATCAGACCGACCGCGGTGTCGTCCCACCAGGGCGCGGCCAGCCCGCCGAAGCCCGGCACGAGGTGGACGCCCTCGCTGGCGGCCCCGGCGGCCATCGCCCCGATCTGCTCGGGTGAGCGGTCGAGCAGATCGGCCAGCCAGGCGACCGTCGACCCGGACGACCGGATGTTGCCCTCGGCGGCCAGTTCGTCGTTCCAGGCGACCGTCATGCACACCGCGTCGTTCGACGGCTCGCCCAGGCGCATCACCGAGGAGCCGGTGCCGTAGGTGACCTTCACTCCGTGCGCGGCGCGCTCGCCATGGGCGTACAGCGCGGCGTGCGAGTCGCCGAGCACGGCGGTGATCGGCAGTCCGGCCAGCACTCCCCCGTGCGCGCCGATGCGCCCGAGCTCGCCGGCGGACGGTGTGACCGTGGGCAGCGCGGCCGACGGGATGCCGAACAGGTCGAGCAGTTCCGGGCTCCACGCGCCGGCCCGCACGTCGAGCAGCTGGGTGCGCGACGCGTTGCCGGCCTCGATCCGGTGGGAGCCGGTCAGCGCGTACACCAGCCACGAGTCGATCGTGCCCACGGCCGCGTCCGGTGTCTCGTCGAGCAGCCACCGGAGCTTGGCCGCGCTGAACATCGGGTCGAGGGGCAGACCACTGATCTCCCGTACGCGGGAGGCCTGCCCCTTCTCCCGCAGCGCGTCACAGATCGGCTGCGCCCGCTGGTCCTGCCAGCCCAGCACCGGCCCGGCCGGCTGCCCGGTGGTCCGGTCCCAGACGACAGCCGACTCGCGCTGCGTGCTCAGGCCGACCGCGACGACCCGCCCCGGGGCCACCCCGTCGAGGCACGAGGCCGCCGCGGTCAGCACGCTGCCGAGGATCTCGCCGGCGTCCTGCTCGACCCAGCCCGGCCGGGGATACCGGATCGGCACGGGCGCCGACCCGGTGCGCACCACCCCGCCCGCCGGGTCGACCAGCAGGCACTTGGTGGAGCTGGTGCCCTGGTCGATCGCGAGGACCAGGTCGTCAGACATCGGCGCGGGCCAGTCCGATCGCCGCCTGCCGGATGTCACCCGCCGTCAGCCCGAAGTGCTCGAGCAGGAACGCGGTGTTGCCGGTGGGCGCGAACTCGCGGTGCACGCCCAGCATCCGCATCGGCACCGGGGTGCGCTCGGTGACCACGACGGCGGCCACCGCGGCGCCGAGCCCGCCGGTGGTGGTGGCCTCCTCGGCGGTGACGATGGCGCGGGTGTCCCGCATCGCCTCGCGGATCGCGTCCTCGTCGAGCGGCGCGATCGTCGACATGTTCAGCACCCGCACGGACACTCCCTCGGCGGCGGCCTCCTCGGCCGCCTCGAGCGCGCGGGAGACCATGGTTCCGGTCGCCACCACCGTGACATCCGAGCCGTCCCGCAGGCGCGAAGCCGCGCCGAAGGTGAAGTCGCGGTCACCGGTCACCGCGGGGACCTTGAACCGCCCCACCCGCAGGAAGACCGGCCGGGCCGCGTTCGCCGCCCAGCGCACGGCCGAGCGGGTCTCGGCGGGGTCGGCCGGCACCACCACGTCGAGGCCGGCGATCGCGCGCAGCCACGACAGGTCCTCGATCGAGTGGTGGGTGGGGCCCAGTTCCCCGTACGCCATGCCCGGGCTCATCCCGCACAGGACCACCGGCGATCGGCTGTAGGCGACGTCGGCCTTGATCTGCTCCAGCGCGCGCCCGGTCAGGAACGGCGAGGCGCCACAGACGAACGGCACGTAGCCGCTGAGCGCCAGACCGGCCCCGACCCCGACCATGTCCTGCTCGGCGATGCCCACGTTGATGAGCCGGTCGGGGAACTCCTGCTGGAACTTCACGAGATTGCTGGAGCCGACGGAGTCGTTGCACACGGCCACGATCCGCTCGTCCTCGCGGGCCAGCGCGCTCAACTCGTCGGCGAAGGCCACCCGGCAGTCGAAGAGTTCCTGGACGGGCGCGCTCATCGGGCCAGCTCCGCTTCCGCCGCGACGATCTGCTCGGCCGAGGGCACCTTGTGGTGCCACTCCACGCGGTCTTCCATGAAGGAGACGCCTCTTCCCTTGGTCGTGTTGGCGATGACGCAGGTCGGGCGCTCGCCGCGGGGCGCGGTGAACGCTTCGTGCAGCGCGAGGTGGTCGTGCCCGTCGACCTCGAGGACGTCCCAGCCGAAGGCGCGGAACTTGTCGTCCAGCGGGTCCAGCGTGTTCGTCTCCTCGGTGCGCGCACCCTGCTGGAGCCGGTTGCGGTCGACGACCGCGGTCAGGTTGGACAAGCGCCGGTGGCCGGCCGTCATCGCGGCCTCCCAGTTGCTGCCCTCCTGCAGCTCCCCGTCGCCGAGAACCACGTAGACGTGGCGCGACGACGCGGACAGCCGGCCGGCCACCGCCATGCCGACCGAGATCGGCAGGCCGTGCCCGAGCGGGCCCGTGTTGGTCTCGACGCCCGGCACCTTGACCCGGTTGGGGTGGCCGTTGAGCGGCGACAGCGGTCCGGCGAACGTGTCGAGCTCGGCGGTCGCGAAGAAGCCGGTCGCGGCCAGGGTGGCGTAGAGGGCGCCGGCCGTGTGGCCCTTGCTGAGCACGAACCGGTCGCGGTCGGCCCAGTCCGGCTTCTCGGGGTCGATCCGCAGCACCGAGAAGAACAGCGTGGTCAGGATGTCGAGGACGGACATGTCGCCGCCCACGTGGCCCAGACCGGCCCGGCCGATCATGTGCAGGTCGGCGGTGCGGGACTGGTTGGCCCGCTCCCGCAGCATCTCGCGGCGGCGCTCGGGGCCGGCGTCGGCGAACTCCTGCCGGAACGAGCGCCAGGCGGCGGCGGTACGAGGGTCGGCGACCAGCATGGGTGTGCCTTTCTACGGGTGGTGAGGGGCGGGCCCGGGCACAGGCCCGCCCCGACGTGACGGTCAGGAACCGGCGACGGCGAAGTCCTTGACCGTGGCGGCGTTGTCGGCGTTCACGAGCACGCAGTCGATCGACTGCTTCTCGGGCTGGTCGGTCTTGCCACCGGCCTTGAGGTAGGCGTCGGCCTGGTCGACGGCCATCTGCGCGATCTTGCTGGCGGGCTGCAGGACGGTCGCCTTGATGGCCTTCTTCTGGATCGAGGAGACGACGTCCGGGCTGCCGTCGAAGCCGACGACGACGATGTCCTTCTTGTTGGAGGCCTGGACCGCCGCGTAGGCACCGAGCGCCATCGTGTCGTTGCCGGCGATGATGCCCTTGATGTTCGGGTGCGCCTGCAGGATCGTCTGGGTCTTCTGCAGCGCCTCGGCCTGGTCCCAGTTGGCGCTCTGCTGGGCCACCATCTTGAGGTCCGGGAACTGGTCGAGGATGCCGTGGTAGCCCTTCGAGCGGACGCCGGCGTTGGTGTCGGTCGGCTTGCCGAGCAGCTCGGCGTATTCGCCCTTGTTCTCCATCAGCTTGGCGAACTCCTGGCCGCCGAGCCCGGCCCCCTGGGCGTTGTTGGAGACGATCTGGGCGACCGCGACGCCGGTCTTGTTGATCTCACGGTCGATCAGGAACGTCGGGATGTCGGCGTCCTTGGCCCGCTGGATCGCGGTCACCGAGGCGTCGGCACCGGCGTTGTCCAGGATGATGGCGGCGGCCTTGCGCGAGATCGCCGTGTCGAACTGCTGGCTCTGCTTGGTCGGGTCGTCGTCGTGGCTGAGCACCAGCGTCTCGTAGCCGAGGCTCTTGGCCTGGGCCGCCGCGGCGTCCTGCTCGGCCTTGAAGAAGACGTTGTCGGGCGACGGCGTGATGATCACGACCAGCTTGGAGGCGGCCGGGGCGGACGCGCCGCCCGACGAGGAGCCGCCCTCGTCGTCGCCACCACCGCAGGCGGCCAGGGCCATGACGGTGGCGGCGCCGACGGCCAGGAAGGCCCGGCGGGAGGGGAGATATTTCATGATGTGTCCCTTCACTTGCTACGGAGCGGGGGTGGATCTACGCGGTGTGCCGGGTGAGGCTGGACTGCAGGCGCTGCTGGGCCTGCTCGGTGATGACGGCGAAGATGATGACGGCGCCCTTGACCACCGACTGCCAGAAGGTGGAGACGCCGACCAGCACCAGGCCGTCGCTGAGGAAGCCGATGACGAAGGCACCCATGACGGTGCCGATGATCGTGCCGCGACCGCCGGACAGCGCGGTGCCGCCGAGCACGGCCGCCGCGATCGCGTTCAACTCGTACGTCGTCGCGGTGTCCGGATAGGCGGCGCCCAGCTCCGAGGTGAGCAGGAGGCCGGCCAGCGCGGCGCAGGCGCCCGAGATCACGTACACCGCGATCTTGACCCGGTTGACCCGGATGCCGGACAGCACCGCGGCCCGCTCGTTGCCGCCCACGGCGAAGATGTGCTTGCCGAACGGGGTCCGGGTGGTGACGACGATCGCGACGGCCGCGACCACGACCATGATCCAGACGGCGACCGGGATGCCCAGCAGACTGTCGACCCCGATGAACGAGAAGCCGGTGTTGCCGCGGGCCTCGGTGCCGGCCAGATCCGGGTAGGTGCCGCCGTTGCTGTGCAGCTGGGCGGCGCCGCGGGCCACATAGAGCATGCCCAGCGTGGCGATGAACGGCGCCACCTTGAAGCGGGTGATCAGCAGGCCGTTGACCGCGCCGACCAGGGCGCCGACGACGATGCCGATCAGGATCACCACGGCCACCGAGAAGAAGACCGTGCCGCCCGGGACGTTGAGCCCTTTGAACAGCAGACCGCCGGCCACCATGCTGGACAGCCCGGCGATCGAGCCCACCGACAGGTCGATGCCGCCGGTCAGGATGACGAAGGTGACCCCGATGGCCAGGATGGCGTTGATGGCCACGTGCTTGGTCATCAGGATCAGGTTGCTCTGGGTCAGGTACTCCGACGAGATCGAGCTGAAGATGATCACCAGCACCACGAGGACGACCAGCGTGCGCCCGCGCAGGAGCAGCAGCGCCGCCCGCTTGAGCGCGGTGCGGGACTCCTCGGGCTGAGGCGCCGCGGCCGTGGGGGCCGGCGCGGCGACGTCGGTGTCGGTCATGCGGATGCCTCCAGGGCGCTCTCGGATGCGGAGGCGGTGACGAGCGCCTCCTCGGTGACGTTCTCGGCGGTGAACTCGGCGGTGATCCGGCCGCGGGCCATCACCAGCACCCGGTCGGCCATGGCCATCACCTCGGCCAGCTCGGACGAGATGAACAGCACCCCGAAGCCCCGCGCGGCCAGCTCGGCCATCAGCCCGGCGATCTGCGACTTGGCGCCGACGTCGACGCCGCGGGTGGGCTCGTCCAGCAGCAGCACGATCGGCTCGGTGAGCAGCGCCCGGGCCAGGACGACCTTCTGCTGGTTGCCGCCGCTGAGCGCGGTGACCAGGGCCCCCAGCCCGGGGATCTTGATGGCCAGCTCGCTGACCTTGTCCCTGGCCGTACGCTGCTCGGCCGGGCCGGCCAGCAGGCCACCCCGGGTCAGCTTGGCGATGGTGGCCAGCAGGATGTTGTCGCGCACGGTCATGGTCTGCACCAGGCCGTCGCGCTGCCGGTCCTCGGGCACCAGGGCCAGGCCCGCCGCCATCCGGGCCTGGACCGTGCTCTTGGGCTCCTTCTCGCCGCGTACGAAGACCTCCCCCGCGGTGGCCCGGCGCATGCCCATGAGCGTCTCCATCAGCTCGGTGCGACCGGCGCCCATCAGGCCGTAGATGCCGACCACCTCGCCCGCGCGCACGCTCAGCGAGACGTCGTCGACCGCGACCGTGCCGGGGACGGTCAGGCCGCGTACCTCGAGAAGCACGTCGCCGACCGGCGAGCTGTTGCGGACGTAGAGCGAGTCGGGGTCGCGGCCGACCATCTGCCGCACGATCCAGCCGGTGTCGGTCTTGCTCATCGACTCGTGCGCGACCAGGCGGCCGTCGCGGAAGACGGTGACCCAGTCGCCGATGCGGCGGAACTCGTCGAGCTTGTGCGAGATGTAGATGACCGTGACGTCGTCGCGGCGCAGGTCGCCCATCACCTCGAAGAGCACGTCGACCTCGTGGTTGGACAGCGCCGAGGTGGGCTCGTCCATGATCAGCACGCGGACGTCCTCCAGCAGCACCCGGCCGATCTCGACGAGCTGCTGCTGGCCGATCGGCAGGTCACCGACGAGCGTGTCGGGGTCGAGACGGTCCTGGCCGAGCCGCTCGAGCACCTCGCGGGCGCGGCGGCGCTGACCCGCGGCGTCGACGAACCGGCCGCCCTTGCGCAGCTCGCGGCCGGCGAAGAGGTTCTCGGCGATCGACAGGTTGGGGAAGAGGCTGAGCTCCTGGTGGATGATCCCGATCCCCAGGGCCTGCGCGGCCCGCGGGCTGCCGAGCTGCACCGTCTCACCCTCGAGCACGATCTCGCCGCTGGTCGGCTGCTCGGAGCCGGAGAGGATCTTCATGAGCGTCGACTTGCCGGCGCCGTTCTCGCCCACCAGCACGTTGACCTGGCCGCGGTAGGCCGTGAAGGTCACGTCCTTGAGGGCCCGCACGCCGCCGTAGTTCTTGCTGATGTGGCGCGCTTCGAGGATCTCGGCCATCACTTGACCGCCAGCTCGGTCGGCACCAGGAAGATCGTGCCGGGGGCCAGCGACGAGAAGGCGCCGTAGAAGTCGACCTTCTTGCCCTTCAGCGCCTCCTTGTCGCCCGCCTTGGCGATCACGTCGGTCCGGACCCGGTCGTTGATCTGGTTGGCGACCTCGGCGTAGTCGATCTGGTTGGTGAAATCGCCGAACGCGATGAACTTGACGGCGTCGCGGATCGCGGTGCCGGCGATCACCGGGCCGGTCGCGATGGTGACCTTGACCGGCTTGCCGCCCGCCACGGGCACCTCGACGGTGACCGGGCCGGTGGGCACCGAGGTGTCCACCTCGGTGACTGTGCCCGAGCCCTTGACCATGAAGGCGAACGGGCTGCCGGTGCCGGTCTGGTTGCCGTACTTCTTCCCGGCCGCGGCCGGGTCGTCGGCGATCGCGGCGGCCACCGTGGCGACGTCCACGGCGTTGTCGTGCACGGTGGGCACGATCTTCTGGGTCCAGTTGTCGTCGACGTACGTCTTGGGGTCGGTGGCCGACGCGGCCGCGGCGGACTCACCGTCCTTCTCGTACACGTAGACACCGGGCACCTTGGAACAGGCCGCCACCGCCGCCGCCAGCGTCGCCGCCGTCACCGCGGCCAGCAGTCGGCGTGTGATCACCGTCATGTTGAATATCCATTCATAGGCGATTGGGCATGCGTTTACTGTGAATGCTGGATGTCGTTCTTGTCAACGGGTCGTTCCGGTCGCGACGCGCGCGCCATCGTCGCGGCGAAGTAGAGCCGTTCGGCTTCGTCACTCTGACTGAACGAGCACGGCTTGAATGGATATTCTCCTAAGCTCCGCGAGACGTAAACCGGGAGGATGGAGTGGCAGAGCGCTACCCGGCGGCCCGCACGGCCGCCCTGGACGAGGTCGCGACCGACCAGATCCGGCTGCTGACCAAGGTCGCCCGGATGTATCACGAGCGCGGGATCCGCCAGCCGCAGATCGCGGCGCAGCTGCACATCTCCCAGCCGCGCGTCTCCCGGCTGCTCAAGCGCGCGGTCGAGCTCGGCATCGTACGGACGACGGTGATCGCTCCCCGCGGCGTCTACGCCGAGCTCGAGGAGCAGATCGAGCAGGCGTACGGCGTCACCGAGGTGATCGTGGCCGATACCGACGACCACGCCGACGAGAGCCACGTGATGCGGGCGCTCGGCGCAGCGGCCGCGGTCTACCTGGAGACGACGCTGATGGGCGGCGAGCGGATCGGCGTCTCGTCGTGGAGCTCGACGATCCTGGCCACGGTCGAGGCCATGCACCCACGCCCGACCCCGGTGGCCGACCAGGTCGTCCAGATGCTCGGCGGGGTCGGCAACGTGACCGCGCAGACCCAGGCCACCCGGATCACCGGCCGGCTCTCGGCGCTGACCGGGGCGCAGGCCGTCTATCTGCCGGCACCGGGGCTGCTGGCCTCGGGTGACATGCGGCAGATGTTCGTGACCGATCCCAACATCGAGCCGGTGCTGCGGGCCTGTGAGGACCTGACGATGGCGCTGGTCGGCGTGGGCAGCATCGAGCCCAGCCCGCTGCTGCGCGAGAGCGGCAACGCGTTCGCCGAGAGTGAGCTGCCCGCCCTGCGGTCGGCCGGCGCCGTGGGTGACGTCTGCATGCGCTTCTTCGACGCGGCGGGCGAGCACATCGAATCGGCCTTCGACGAGCGCGTCCTGGGCATCGGCGCCGAGACCCTTCGCAAGATCCCGCGACGGGTCGCTGTGGCCGGTGGCCTGCGCAAGAGCACGGCCATCAAGGCCGCCCTGCGCGGTGGCTGGGTCAACGTCCTGATCACCGATCTGCAGGTGGCGCGCAGCCTCGTCGACCTCTGACACCACTGCGGTGCCGTGATGGCATCAACTTGGCACCACGAACTCTTGCCGTGGTGCCATTGCTGTGCCACGATGGCGTCATGGACTTGACCACGTATGTGAACCACCTCGGGCGGGAATTCGCGACGCTCGCCGAAGCCGGCGGCGAGGACGCGCGTGCGCTGGTCGAGCGCCTGACCGGCTCGCTCGAGTCGGCGATCAGGATGACGCTGCTGGAAGCGCTGTCGGCCGCGGCCGACGAGATCACCCGCGATCTGGCCCCGGGCTCGGTCGAGCTGCGCCTGCGGGCCCGCGACCCCGAGTTCGTCGTCTCCCTGCCGCCGGCCGCGACCGAGGACGCGGCACCGGCCTCGACCACCGGGGCCGACCAGGATCTGCCGATCAGCGAGGACGGCCCGGCCTCCCGGATCAATGTGCGCATGCCCGAGCAGCTCAAAGCCGCGATCGAGGAGGCCGCGGCCAAGGAGGGGCGCTCGGTCAACGCCTGGCTGGTCCGCGCGGCCGCCGCCGGCGTCCAGCAGTCCGATCGTCAGCTCCGCCCCGAGGCCCGCGACAACGCCAAGCGCAGCGCCCAGCGCTTCACCGGCTGGGTGCGCTGACCTCTCCACCACCACGTCCCTGACCTGCGGGGACGCCTCACCGACCCATCACGAGGGGACCACCATGCCTGTTTTCGACACACCCACATCGATTTCCGTCACTATCGAGCTCGGCGTCGGCGACCTGCGGGTCACCGCCACCGACCGCACCGACACCGTCATCGAGGTCCGCCCGAGCGACCCGGCCGACGAGTCCGATATGGAGGCGGCGGCCCAGGTCCGGGTCGACTTCGCCCACGGCGAGCTCAAGGTCACCGGTCCCAAGCGGCTGTTCGACTTCTCCAGGAAGAGCCGGTCGGTCACCGTCATCCTCGAGCTGCCCAGCGGCTCCCAGGTCGACGCGCACTTCTGGATGGGCAAGATCCAGAGCTCCGGGCCGCTCGGTGAGTGCAAGCTCAAGACCACCGGCGACATCACCCTCGAGCGCACCGGTCCGCTGCGGGTGCACACCGGGTTCGGCGACATCGTGGCCGGGGCGATCGCCGGCGCCGCCGACATCTCCACCGCCTCGGGCAAGATCCGGGTCGGCGAGATCGACGGGACCGCGGTGGTCAAGAACTCCAACGGCGACACCGCGATCGACGCGGTCAGCGGTGACGTCCGGGTCCGCAACGCCAACGGCGTCATCGAGGTCGGCCGGGCCGGGGCCGGCGCCGACCTGAAGACCTCCAACGGCGCCATCCGGCTCGGCGAGGTGGTCAGCGGCTCGGCCGTCCTGCACACGGCCGCGGGCAACCTCGACATCGGCATCGCCGAGGGCACCGCCGCCTGGCTCGAGCTGACCTCCGGCTTCGGCCAGGTCAGCAACGAGCTGGACACCACCTCGGGGCCCGGCGGGGACCGGACCGTCGAGGTACGCGGTCGCACGTCCTACGGCGACATCACCGTCCACCGCTCGCTGGTCTGAGGAGACACTTCATGCAAACCCATGACCCCGCGATCACGGTTCGCGGACTCCGCAAGTCCTACAAAGACCTTCAGGTGCTCAAGGGCGTCGACTTCGAGGTGGCCCGGGGCAGCATCTTCGCGCTGCTCGGCTCGAACGGGGCCGGCAAGACCACGATCATGCGCATCCTCGCCACCCTGCTCAAGCCGGATGACGGCGCCGCGACCGTGGACGGGTTCGACGTCCGGTCCCAGCCGGCCCAGGTTCGCGAGTCGATCAGCCTGACCGGCCAGTTCGCCGCGGTGGACGAGATCCTGACCGGGCGGGAGAACCTGGTGATGGTGGCCGAGCTGCGGCAGGTGCGCAAGCCGGGCCAGGTGGCGGACGACCTGCTCGCCCGGTTCAGCCTGAGCGACGCCGGCGGTCGCCCGGTGGGCACGTACTCGGGAGGCATGCGCCGCCGGCTCGACATCGCGATGAGCCTGATCGGCGACCCGCCGGTCATCTTCCTCGACGAGCCGACCACGGGTCTCGACCCCGAGGCCCGCCTGGAGGTGTGGCGGATGGTCAAGGAGCTCGCCACCAGCGGCACGACCGTCCTGCTGACGACGCAGTACCTCGACGAGGCCGAGAAGCTGGCCGACCGGATCGCCATCCTGCACGAGGGCACGATCATCGTGTCCGGCACCCTGGCCGACCTGAGGCGCCTGCTCCCCCCGGCGAAGGTCGAGTACGTCGAGCGTCAGCCCAGCCTCGAAGAGATCTTCCTGGCCATCGTCGGCACCAAGGAGGGGCACCGATGAGCACCCATGCCATCAGCGACGCGCGTGTCATGCTCAAGCGCTCGTTGCGCCACGTCACCCGCAGCCTGGACACCATCATCACGGTGACGATCATGCCGATCGCCTTCATGCTGCTGTTCGTCTACGTGTTCGGCGGTGCCATCCAGACCGGCACCGACAACTACGTCAACTACCTGCTGCCGGGCATCCTGCTCATCGCGATCGGCAGCGGCGTGGCGTACACGTCCTATCGGCTCTTCAACGACCTGAAGAGCGGCATCTTCGAACGGTTCCACTCGATGCCGATCGCCCGCCCCTCGGTGTTGTGGGGGCACGTGCTGACCTCGGTCGTGTCCAACGCGATCTCGGTCGCCGTCATCGTCCTGGTCGCCCTGATCATGGGTTTCCGCTCGTCGGCCGGCGTGCTCGCCTGGCTGGCCGTGGCCGGGATGCTCGTCCTCTTCACGCTGGCCCTGACCTGGATCGCGGTGATCGCCGCGCTGTCGGCCAAGACCCAGGACGGGGCGGCCGCCTTCTCCTACCCGATCATCTTCCTGCCGTTCGTCAGCTCCGCCTTCGTCCCGACCGACTCGATGCCGGGACCGGTGCGGGCCTTCGCCGAGAACCAGCCGGTGACCTCGATCGTCAACACGATCCGGGCGTTGTTCGAGCAGCAGCCGGTCAGCAGCGACATCTGGACCGCGCTGGCCTGGTGCGTCGGCGTCCTGCTGGTCGCCTATGTGGTCGCCCTGGCGGCCTACCGCCGCAAGATCGCCTGAACATCCGGCACCAACCATGGCGAGGCCGTCAGCGGCCTCGCCATGTCGCCACGCAAGCCTCGTTGCCCTCGGCGTCGGCCAGGGTCCACCACTTCGGGGCGTGGGCGTCGGAGACCAGACGACCGCCGGCGGCCAGCGCGGCGGCGACCCGGGCCTCGGCCAGTTCATGCGGGACGGCCACGTCGAGATGGATACGGTTGCGCTGCGGGCGAGGCGCGTCCAGGTGCTGGATGGCAATACCCGGGCCGCGGCCCCGCGGGTCACCGGCGAAGTCGTCACCCACCCGCTGGTAACCCAGCAGCGCCTGCCAGAACGGCAGCACCTCGGCCCCGGCCAGGGCGTCGATGGTGATGAGGATGTGCTGGACGGCGGCGGGATCGGGCGGGAGGCCGAGCTTCCGGGCCGCGGCCGAGATCTGCCGGGCCAGGTCGACGTCGCGCGTCGTCATCGTGACGGTCACGCCGGCGTCCCGCAGGTCGACCCGGGGCGGACGCTCGGCGCCGAGCCCGTTGATCTCGTTGACCAGGGCGACACCGTCGGCGAACGAACGCGTACGGAAATGGGCCGAGACCACGTGGTAGAGGACGCGCCAATCGTCGACGCCGCCGGCGGCGTGGAACTCGGCCGGCGTGGTCATGCGCGGCGGGGCGTCAGGAGGCAGAACTCGGCGCCGTCGGGGTCGGCCAGCACCAGGGTGCCGTCGTCGCCGTCGCCTTCCGCATCGTCCACGAGGGTCGCGCCCAGCGCGACCAGGCGGTCGGCCTCGGCCTGCTGGTCGCCGTCGGCGGGTGGGGCGAGGTCGTAGTGCACCCGGTCGCGGCCGGTCCGGACCGCGAAGGGCGGGCCACCCCAGGAGATCTTGGAACCACCCCGCGGCGACTGGATGGCGGTCTCCTCGTCCTGGTCCCAGACCAGCGGCCAGCCCAGCGCCTCGCTCCAGAAGTAGCCCACCCGCTGGGAGCCGTCGCACGACAGCGCCCCGATGAAGCCGGTGCCGGCCAGGAAGTTGTTACCGGCCTCGATGACGCAGAACTCGTTGCCCTCGGGGTCGGCCAGCACGACATGCCGATCGTCGGGCGTCTGGCCGACATCGATGTGCTTCGCCCCGAGCGACAGGGCCTTGGCCACGGTCTCCTGCTGCTGCTCGGGACTCCGGCTGGTCAGATCGAAGTGCATCCGGTTGGGCCCGGTTTTGGGCTCTGGCAGGGGCCGGAACCGGATCCGGAAACCGGGATCGTCCGGCGGCACGAGCGTGGTGTCGTCGGCCATCTCGCGGCCCAGCACCTCGGACCAGAACCGGGCCAGCTCGGCCGGCCGGCTCGCGCCGAAACTGACGGCGAACAGCTGAACAGTCATCCCGCGGCGCTCCCTGCGGCAGTCCGAAGTGTCCCCGGAGCCTAGGCGCCGGGCGCACGGCCCGCACGCGAATACTGCCCGGGCCCTCTAACCTGAGCGGCATGACCGTTGACCTCTTCGCGGGCGTGCCGGTCCGCGACTACGCCGTCGCCGTGGCCTGGTACAAGCAGTTCCTCGGGGCCGAGCCGTCCTTCCTGCCGAACGACACCGAGGCGGTGTGGGAGCTGGCCGAGCACCGGTACCTCTTCATCGAGGTGCGCCCGGACCACGCCGGCCACGCGATGCACACCGTCTTCGTCAGCGACTTCGACACCCGCCTGGCCGGCATCGCCGAGCGGGGATTGGAGCCGGCCGTCCGCGAGACCTACGACAACGGCGTCCGCAAGGCCACCTTCCACGACCCCGACGGCAACGAGATCGGCCTCGGCGGCGCCCCGGTGGCTGCCCCCGAATGATCGCGCCGCCGCCCTGATCGTCCGCGCCGGTCAGTGCTTGGCGTGACCGTTGAGCGGGGTCTCGATGTAGGCGCGGTCGTGGTAAACGAGGTGGCCGGTGGCGTCGCCCAGCAGGACCTCGTGGACCTGGGCGATGACCACCGTCGAGGTGCCGACCGGGACGCGGTCGAGGGGGGTGGCCCGCAGCGAGGCGGTGGCGGTGGTCAGCACCGGCTCGCCGGTGGGCAGGACGTCCCAGGCCTGGCCGGGGGTGAAGCGGGGGCCGCCGGTGGCCGAGAAGGCCTCGGCCAGGGCCACCGAACCGGCGCCGAGCAGGTTGACCACGAAGCTGGGGGCCTCGAGGATCGCCCGGGCCGAGGGGGACGCCATCACCGAGAACGACAGCGCGGGCGGGTCGGCCGACACCGAGGCGACGCTGGAGGCGGTGAGGCCCACCGGGCCGGCGGCGGTGATGATGGCTACGCCGGTGGGGTAGCGGCGGAACGCGGTCTTGAACTCGTCGGGCAGCGGCACTCTCCGACGGTAGAACGTGAAGCTGACTTCAAGTCAAGCTGTGCAGCAGGGTGATCGTCAGCAGGGCAGGCGCGCACGCGAGCGTGGACAGGAAGATGGCGTCGCGGGCCAGGATCAGGGCGGTGCCGAAGCTCTGGGCGTACAGGAAGATGTTCTGGGCGGTCGGCAGGGCGGCGAGCACCGTCACCGCGTACGTCTGGGCCGGCGTCAGCCCGAAGGCCAGGGCCAGCCCGAAGGCGAGCGCGGGCATGACCGCGGTCTTGGCGACGACGGCGGCGATCGTGGGCAGGCGGTCGGGGCCGGCCTCGAGCACGCGGCGGCCGGAGAGCGACATGCCGAAGACCAGGAGCACCACCGGTACGGCGGCCTGGCCGATCGCGTCGACCGGTTCGGCCAGCACGCTGGGCAACTCGAGTCCGGTCACGGCGAAGAGCACCCCGAGGGCGACGGCCACGGTGAGTGGCACCCGCAGGGGCGCGGTGAGTGTCGTACGCCAGGAGGTGTGACCGGTCGTGACGAACTGCAGCAGTGTCAACGCGACCGGCGTGATGATCAGCAGCTGCAGCATGACGATCGGCACGACCAGCGCGGTGTCCCGCAGGACGTACGCGGCCACCGGCACCCCGATGTACGTCGCGTTGGTGTAGCCGGCCGCAAGCGCCCCGACGATGCGGGTGCCCGGGTCGCGCCCGCGGGTCGTCAGCGCGTGCAGCCCGAAGCACAGCACGGCCGCCGCGGCCGAGACCAGCAGCGGTGTCGTGAACAGCGCACCCGGGTCGGAGGCGGCGGCCCCGCTGAAGATCAGGCACGGCGTCAGGATCAGATAGGCGAGCCGCCCACCCACCGCCTGCGTCTCGGCCGGCAGCCGGCCCCACCGCCCGGCCACCCAGCCGACCAGCACGATCACCCCGATGACCGCGAATCCGGACAGCGCCGAGATCATCCGACGGGGTCAGCCCCGCGCGACGGCGAGCTCCCGCTCGATGGCCCCCGTCACCTGCGGATCGCCGGGTGTCACCTGCGGCGAGAAGCGGCCCACGAGCCCGCCCGTACGGGAGATCAGGAACTTCTCGAAATTCCACTGCACGGCCTGGTCACCGGCGAGGGCGTCGTAGAGCGGGTGCCGCTCCGGCCCGAGGACGGTGATCTTGGAGAACATCGGGAACTCGACCCCGAACGTGCTGCGGCAGAACTCGGCGATCTCCTCGTCGCTGCCCGGCTCCTGCCCGGCGAAGTCGTTGGCGGGGAAGCCGAGCACCGCGAAGCCCTGCTCCCGGTACTGCTCGTGCAGCTTCTCGAGACCGTCGTACTGCGGGGTGAGGCCGCACTTGGAGGCGACGTTCACCACGAGGAGCACCTGCCCCGCGTAGTCGCCGAGCGTGCTCGTCCCGCCCGAGATGGTCGTCAGCGGGATGTCCTGGATCGCCGTCATCGCTGTGCCGCTCCTTGATCAAAGGCGTGTTTTGGAAGTGGGGTCGAGCTGCGGTGAGGTCCAGGCGTCGTCTGGGTGTGCGCCGGAAAGGCCCGAATACCGGTGTTGTCTTCGGGCCTTTCCGGCGTGCGGCCAGGCGGCGGCTGGGCCACGCCGCAGCCCGGCTCCACTTCCAAAACACGCCTTGGACCGTTGTCACGGTACATCCGCGCAGGCCGGGGTATGGGGCGAGGGTGACCGACCTGGACGTGCCCCTGGCCCTCGACGACCCGGCCGCGCCGCACAGCGCCAGCGGCGAGACGGTGCCGACGCACGATCTGAGTGAGGTCGCCCCACCGGCCCGGCCCGGGCGGCGGTGGTTCCCCAAACGGGTGGTGGCCACCCCACCGGCCTACGACCATCCGCACGGCCTGCGCATCATGAAGCGGATCGAGGCGCTCGGCATCGAGGTCGAGCGGCTCACCTCGGCCCGGCTGACCGGCGTCCGGGGTGAGAACGACCGGCAGACGTACGCCCGGGCCAAGTCGACGCTGGCCATCGTGGTCAGCCCGCCCTCGCGCCGGAAACTGCAACCGATTGCACCCAGTGCGGACTGGCGCTTCGACCTGGCCGAGGGCTGCCCCGCCCACTGCCAGTACTGCTACCTGGCCGGATCCCTCTCCGGCCCGCCGGTCACCCGGGTCTACGCCGACCTCGACGACATCTTGGACAACCTTTCCGGGTACGTCGGCCAGGGCACCATCACGTCCCGGCGCGCCGCCCGGCGGGACGAGGGGACGACGTTCGAGGCGTCCTGCTACACCGATCCGCTCGCGCTGGACCACCTGACCGGCAGCTGGCAGCGGGCGGTCGAGCACTTCGGCGCCTGGGAGGCCCCGGTCCAGCTGCGGTGGACCACCAAGTTCGGCGACGTCGACTCCTTTGCCGGCCTGACCCATCAGGGGCGGACGCGGGTGCGGTTCAGCGTCAACTGCCTGCCGGTGACCACCCGGATGGAGGGTGGGACGAGCCCGCTGGCCGACCGGCCGGCGGCGCTGCGCAAGCTGGCACTGGCCGGCTACCCGGTGGGGCTGACGATTGCGCCGATCATGACGGTCGACGACTGGCGGGACCGGTACGGCGAGTTGCTCGACGCCGTCGCGGCGGCCGTCGACGGCGTACCGGATCTGGACCTGACGGCCGAGCTGATCACGCACCGGTTCACCCCGGGCAGCAAGGAAGTGCTGCTTGGCTGGTATCCGCGCACCCGGCTGGAGATGGACGAGGAGTCCCGCTCCCGCAAGCACGGCAAGTTCGGCGCGGTGAAGTACGTCTACCCGGCCGACGTGATGGCTGAGCTGCGCGGCTGGTTCGAGCAGGAGATCGCCGCGCAGCTGCCACAGTGCCGCATCCTCTATTGGACCTGAGCGAACTACTCGCGGCGCGGGGTGTCCGGGCCGCTGGGGCCGGGGACGTCCCCGGGCAGGCCGGAGTCGTCCGGGTGGTGCTCCGGGATCCGGCCCGGCTGCGGCTTGTCCCCTCGCTCGGGCAGGTCGGTCAGGTCGACCGGGCGCTCGAAATCGGGCTGATCGTTCGATGGGCGAGAACTCATGTCCGCCTCCTTCGTCAACCACCGGAATACCCGTCCGGCGCACAGCCATGCCGATGCAAACACTGCAAACGCTTGCTATAGGCATTTACGACTTTCTATCCTCGCAGTGGTAAGCGCTTTCCTGCATACGAATCGCCGAGTCGGCGTGGGTGGCTGGTCGGCGGCCCGGACGGCCGCGGACCCGAGGCAACGGTTCGTAGTGGCGGCGCCCTGTATGCGACAAGGAGCGAATCCATGAGACGACCAGCCAAACACGCCCTCGCGGCGCTGGTGACCGGAGCCGCCGGCGCGGCGATCGTTGCCGCCCTCCCCCTCCCCCAGGCCAGTGCGGCCGCGGTCGGCACCGCTACCGGCTATGCCAGCAGCAATGGCGGCACCACCGGAGGCAACGGCGGAGCGACCGTACGGGCCACCACCGGCACCCAGATCCACCAGGCGCTGTGCGGCCGGGCCAGCAGCAGCACGCCGATCACGATCGAGGTCTCGGGCACCATCAACCACGGCAACACGACCAAGGTCTCCGGCAGCAGCTGCAACACCGCGGCCGACAAGATCGAGCTCAAGGAGATCAGCAACGTCACGATCATCGGGGTCGGCGGCGGCGCGGTCTTCGACCAGCTCGGCATCCACATCCGCGACTCCAGCAACATCATCATCCAGAACGTGACAGTGCGGAACGTCAAGAAGTCGGGCTCCCCCACCTCCAACGGCGGTGACGCCATCGGCATGGAGAGCACGGTGCGCAACGTCTGGGTCGACCACGTGAACCTGGAGGCGTCGGGCGGCGAGTCGGAGGGTTACGACGGCCTGTTCGACATGAAGGACAACACCCAGTACGTCACGTTGTCCTACAGCATCCTGCGGAACTCGGGCCGGGGCGGGCTGATCGGTTCCAGCGAGAGCGACACGAGCAACGGCTTCGTCACCTTCCACCACAACCGATACGAGAACATCGATTCCCGTACGCCGTTGCTGCGCGGCGGCATCGCGCACATCTACAACAACTACTACTTCCAGCTGCACGAGTCGGGCATCAACTCGCGGGCCGGCGCGCGGGCCAAGGTCGAGAACAACTACTTCGAGGACTCGAAGGACGTGCTCGGCACCTTCTACACCGACGCGGCCGGGTACTGGCAGGTCGCGGGCAACGTGCTCGACAACGTGACCTGGTCGAGCCCCGGCACCGACACCAAGCCGGCCGGCCCGAACCTGACCTCGACCACCACCGTGAGCGTGCCCTACTCCTACCGGCTCGACGGCGGCTCCTGCGTGCCGGACGTCGTGCGCCAGACGGCCGGGGCCAACACCGGCATCCGCACGTCGACGGGCAGTTGCTCGACGACCGGCCCCGGCCCGACCACCCCGGCTCCGACCACCCCGGCGCCCACCACGCCCGGCCCGACCACGCCCGGCCCGACCACGCCCGGCCCGACCCAGCCCAGCGGCACCAACCTGAGCCTGTCCGGCGGCGCCGACGGTTCCAGCAAGGCGAGCGGCACGAGCTACGGCAACGTCAAGGACGGCAGCCTGAGCACGTACTGGTCACCCAGCGGCACCACCGGCTCCATCTCGATCAAGTGGAGCGCGGCCACCACGGTCTCCCGCCTCACCATCCGGGAGGTGTCGGCCGCGGTCGGCTCCTACCGCGTCCTCAACGGTGACACCGGCGCCGTGCTGAAGACTGGTAGCGGATCGGGCACCATCACGTTCGCCGCGACCTCGCTGAAGAAGATCACCTTCGAGATCACCGGTGCGAGCTCGGCCCCGCGGATCGCCGAGTTCGAGACGTACGCGTCGTAGATCTCCTTCCCACAGCGGCCGTCGCTGCCTTCGCCGCCTTCGTTGCCGACTTCTCGGTGACGAAGGCGGCGACCTGACTCAGCCGCCGGAAGCCTGCGAGGCGACCACTTTCTCCAGCGCCCTCGCCACGGCACGCGACTCGGCCGCCGTCATCACCGACGTGAAATGCCGCTCGATCGCGCCCAGATAGACGGGGGCGGCGGCTCGCAACCGCTGACGACCGGCCTCGGTGATCACCGCGTACGCGGAACGCCGATCGTCCGGGTTGCTCTCCCGGCTGACCAGGCGGGCCTCGACGAGCTGGTCCACCACCCGGCTGACCCGGGTCCGGCTGACCACCGCCTTCTCACCCAGCTCGCCCATGCTGAGCCGCCGGCCCGGCGCCGAGTTCAGCTCGAGCAGCACGTCGTACCAGGTGAACGGCAAGCCGCAGGCCGCCTGGAGCTCCTTGTCCATCCGCGGGACCAGGGCCGCGTGCACCCGCAGCAACGCCGCCCAAGCGGCCACATCGGTGTCACCCATCACGCCACCCTATCCACTTCTTGTGCGTGCGCACGCATCGGAGTAAGAATGTGCGTGCGCACGCACTATCGATCGAAAGGCAGCCACCATGAACAAGGTCCTGCACCTCTCCGCCTCACCCCGCGGCCCCCGCTCGGAGTCCCGGGCGATCGCGAGCACCTTCCTCGACACCCTCCGCGAGGTGTCGCCCCGGACACCCGTCGACGAGTACGACCTGTGGGACGGCACGCTCCCCGCCTTCGGCCCCGACGCGGCCGCCGCCAAGATGGCCGTCTTCGCCGGCGAGGAGCCCCGGGGCGCGGCCGCCGAGGCGTGGCAGGCCGCGATCGGCTCGTTCCGCCGCTTCGACGCCGCCGACCGGTACGTGTTCAGCGTGCCGATGTGGAACGCCGGAGTTCCGTACATCTTGAAGCAGTTCATCGACGTCATCAGCCAGCCCGGCCTGGTCTTCGGCTTCGACCCGGCCGCCGGCTACCGCGGGCTGCTGCGCGGCAAGCGCGCTGCCGTGATCTACACCAGCGCCGTCTACGGTCCCGAGCGCGGCCCCGCCTTCGGTGCCGACTTCCAGGCCCCCTACCTGGAGAACTGGCTGCGCTGGGCCGGCGTCGACGACATCCGGAGCATCCACTTCCGCCCCAACCTGGCCACCGCCGACGCCGACACCGGCCGCCGCCTGGCCCACGCCGAGGCCCGGGACGTGGCCAAGCTCTTCCTCCAGTAGTGGACGCCTGACCTCGACCAGCGGAGCGGCGGCTTCGACCAGCGGAGCCATCGCGGACGGCGAGGGCGAACGGCTCCGCCGGTGACGGTGCTGACAACGGCGCGGGGCGGGCCTAGGGTGAGAGCGATCCCGTGACCTCGTGCCATGCCGACCCGGGTATTCCCCTGGCGCGACCGATCTTGCCGGTCGGCAAGGCTGAAGCTCGGGATCGGCGGCGTGGGGGGAACATCGATGGGCGACGGCGGGCTGCTGGGGCGGCAGCACGAGAGCAGGACTCTGATCGGCGTGGTAACCACCGTCCGGGGCGGCAACAGTCAGGTTCTGGTCGTCCGGGGTGAGGCCGGCATCGGCAAGACGGCTCTGCTCGACGTGCTCGACGAGGCGGCCACCGGGTGCCGGGTGGCCCGGGCGGCCGGCGTCGAGTCCGAGATGGAGCTGCCCTTCGCCGCCCTGCACCAGCTCTGCGGCCCGCACCTGGACCGGCTGGGCGAGCTGCCCGAGCCGCAGCGCCAGGCCCTCGGCACGGCCTTCCGGCTGCTCTCGGGTGCCGCGCCCGACCCGTTCGTGGTCGGGCTGGCCACGCTGACCCTGCTCAGCCAGATCGCCGAGGAGCAGCCGCTGATCTGCGTGGTCGACGACGCCCAGTGGCTCGACCAGGCGTCCGCGCAGGCCCTCGAGTTCGTGGCCCGGCGGCTGGGGGCTGAGCCGGTCGCGCTGGTTCTCGCCGTACGGGATCCGACCGCCTTCGACGGCCTGCCCGCCATGACCGTGCGCGGCCTCGGCGAGGACGACGCCGCCGCCCTGCTCGACTCGGCGGCGCCGGGCGGGCTCGACCCCCGGGTGCGCGAGCGGATCCTGGCCGAGTGCCGCGGCAACCCGCTGGCCCTGCTCGAGCTGCCGCGGGGGTTGTCCCGGGCCGAGCTGGCCTTCGGTGGGGCGACCGACGCCGAGGCGACCCCGCTGGTGCACCGCCTGGAGCGCGAGTTCCTGCGGCAGCTGGCCTCGCTCCCGGTCCAGACCCGGCGTCTCCTGCTGCTCGCGGCGGCCGAGCCGGTCGGCGACGCCGCTCTGCTGTGGCTGGCCGCCGTCCGCCTCGGCATCAGCCCCGACGCGGCCGCCCCGGCCGAGCAGACCGGTCTCGTCTCGTTCCGCACCGAAGTCCAGTCCCGCACTGGAACTCAGTCCCGCAGTGAAAATCAGTCCCGCGCGGAAATGCAACCCCGCGCGGAAAGACGGCCCAGCACTGAAGCCCAGCCCACCGGCAAAACCCAGCCCCACACTGAAACCCAGCCCAACACTGAATCCCAGCCGAGCGGCAAAACCCAGCCCCACAGCACAGTGCAGCCCAGCAACGAAGTCCGGCCCCGCGACGAAGCGCAGCCCCCCGACAAACCAGAACTCCGCGACGAAGCCGAGTTCCGCTACCAGGTCCGGTTCCGGCATCCGCTCGTCCGCTCGGCCCTCTACCGGTCGGCCGGGCTCGCCGAACGGCGCGAGGCCCACCGGGCACTGGCCGAGACCACCGACCCGCGCACCGACGCCGACCGGCGGGCCTGGCACCGGGCGCGGGCCGCGGTCGGACCGGACGAGGACGTCGCCGCCGAGCTCGAGCGGTGCGCGGGCCGGGCCGCCGTCCACGGTGGGATCGCCGCCGCGGCCGCCTTCCTCGATCAGGCCGCCGCGCTCACCCCGGACCCGGTCCGGCGGGTGCGCCGCTCGCTCGACGCCGCCCAGGTCAAGGCGCACGCGGGTGCGTTCGACGACGCGCTCGCGGTGCTGGCTCTGGCCGAGGCGAGACCGCTGGGCCGGGCTGAGCAGGCCCGCGTCGAGGTGATGCGGGCCCGGATCTCGTTCACCGCCCACCGCGGGAACGAGGCCCTGCCACTGCTGCTGACCGCCGCGCGCCGCCTGGAGCCGCTCGACCCGTCGCTGTCCCGGGACGCCTATCTGGACGCGATGTCGGCGGCGCTGTTCGCCGGGCGTCTCGCCTCGGGCGCCGGGGCCCGGCAGGTCGCCGCGGCGGTGCGGGCCGCTCCCCCGGTGGTCTGGGCCCTGCCCCGCAAGAGCGATCTGCTGCTCGACGGGCTGGCCACGCTGTTCACCGACGGCTATCCGGCGGCCGCTCCCCTGCTTCACCGGGCCGTCCGCGCCTTCGTCACCGAGCCGGTGACGATGCAGGAGGCGATGAGCTCGGAGTGGCTCTCGCTGGTGACGGCCTGTGCCCTGTGGGACGACGCCGGTTGGGATCAGCTGACCCGGCGGCACCTGGCCACGGCCCGGTCGTCCGGCGCGCTCAGCGCCTTGCCGCTGGCCCTGGACACCCGCACGATCGTGGAGCTGTTCACCGGCGATCTGCGGGCGGCGGCCGCGCTGGTCGAGGAACGGCGGTCGGTGGCCGAGGCGACCCGGAGCGGCCTGGCCCCGTACGGGGAAATCGGTCTGCTGGCCGTGCGGGGCCAGGCCGATCGGGCGGAGCCGATGATCCGGGCCTGCCTCGACGACGTGACCGCGCGGGGTGAGGGTGTCGGCATCAACCTGACGCAGTGGGCGCGGGCCGTGCTGTGCAACGGTCTCGGCCGTTACCCGGAGGCGGTCGCGGCGGCCCGGGAAGCGGCGGCCGACCCGTACGAGCTGGGTCTGCCGCAGTGGTCGCTGGGTGAGCTCGTCGAGGCGGCGGTGCACAGCGGCGACACCGCCACGGCGACCGCCGCGTGCGAGCAGCTGTCGTCGATGGCGCGGGCCAGCGGCACCGATTGGGCGCTCGGCGTCGAGGCGAGCCGCCGGGCGCTGCTCGAGGACAGCGCCGACGAGCTGCACCGGGAGGCGATCGAGCGGCTCGACCGCACCGGGGTGGCGCTGGAGGCTGCCCGCGCCCGGCTGCTCTACGGCGAGTGGCTGCGCCGCCAGGGCCGCCGGGTCGACGCCCGGGTCCAGTTGCGCGCGGCCCACGAGTCGTTCGGCGCGATGGGCGCGGACGCGTTCGCCGGGCGCACGGCCCGGGAGTTGCAGGCCACCGGCGAGACCATCCGGCGGCGCACGGTCGAGGCGCCGGGCAAGCTCACCGCGCAGGAGGCGCACATCGCCCGCCTGGCGGCCGAGGGCCTGACCAATCCGGAGATCGGCGCGGCCCTCTACATCAGCCCGCGCACGGTCGAATGGCACTTGCGGCGCATCTATTCGAAACTCGGCGTCGGCAACCGCCGCCGTCTGCGCCAGACCCTGACGAATTAGCGCGACAGGGCCTCGCGCAGCTGTCGCCGCGAGCTGATGCCCAGCTTGGTGAAGACCTTGCGCATGTGCCATTCCACGGTGCGGGCGCTGAGGAAGAGCTTGGCGCCGATCTCCGGGTTGGACAGACCCTCGCGGGCCATCTGGGCGATCTGGGCCTGCTGGGTGGTGAGCTCCTCGCGGATGCGGGCCTGCCGGTGCGGGGCCGCCGCCCCGGACGCGAGCAGCTCGCGGCGCGCCCGCTCGGCGAATCCGGCCAGGCCCATCGTGGTGAACATCTCGTACGCCAGGGCCAGCTCAGGCCCGGCCTCGGCCCGCCGCCCGTCGCGGCCCAGCCATTCGCCGTGCAGCAGATGGGCGCGGGCCAGCGCGGGCCGGGCCCGGGTGCGGCCCAGCAGAGCGACGGCCCGCCGGAAATCGGCCGGGTCCCGGCTCAGTTGGGCCCGCGAGACGGCGGCCAGGCCGAGGGCCCAGTCGGTGCCGCCGGCCTCGGCCCGACGGGTCAGCTCGCGCAGCGCCTCCTCGGCCAGATCCTCGCGGCCGCACCGGACGGCGGCCTCGACGAGCTCGGGCAGCGCCTGGTTGCCGGCGGTGGTCTCGCCGGGCTCGTCCCAGGCCCGCCGGGCCGCCTCCAGGGCCTCGTCGTGGCGGCCGAGCCCGTTGCCCAGCACGGATCGGGCGTAGTCGGCCGGGGCGCCGCTGCCGTCGATCAGGTCGCGCGACCGCCCGTCGCGGCCCTGCCAACCGGCCAGGACCAGCGCGGCGTACGGGGTTTCCGGCACGCCGGTGGCCGCGCGCACCGATCGCGCCTCCTCGATCAATGATGCCGCCGCGGCCGGCTCGCCGAAGAGCACCAGCGTCGCGGCCCGGATGTTGAGGGCCGGTGGCAGCTCGCTCAACGCGCCGGTGGTGCGGGCCGCGCGCAGGTTGCGGTCGGAGAGCTCGTACATGTCCCGATCGGCCCACAAACCGAGCGCGAGCCAAGCACCCTGCCCCAGTTCCTGGGCCGACGGCTCGCCGTCGCGCAGGGCGGTGAGAGCCTCGCGGACCACTGGTGCCGCCGTCTCGTAGTCGTCGCCGGTGACCGCGCCGAAGGCCTTCAGCAGCAGATCGGCCACGCCCGGCTCGGCGTCGAGCCGGCGCGCGGCCGCGCGGGCCACCTCGGCCAGACCCGGACCGTGCCGGCGCCCGGCCGGTGACTGGGCGGCCACCAGGGCGTCCAGATAGGCCTGCCGGGACAGGCCCGGGTCGAGCCGCTCCAAGCTCCCGGCTGCCGCCAGCAGCAGCGGAACCGCGTTCCCGGCCCGGGCGGCGGACGCCAGCCGGGCACGCAGCAAGCCGGCCCGGGCCTGCGCCAAGGGATCGGCCGGCCCGGCGACAGCCAGCATCAGCAGCCGGCGGGCCTGATCGAAGGCGCCCGCGCGCAGGTTGGCGAAAGCGGCGTCGAGGCCGCGGCGGACCTGCTCGGCCGGGTCGGGGGTGAGCTCGGCCGACCGGCTCAGGAAGGCCGCCGCGGCGGCCGGCCCGCCCCGCGACCGGGCCCGGCCGGCCGACTGCTCGAGCTCGGCGGCGACCTGCTCGTCGGGTTCGGCCACGGCCCGGGACCGGTGCCAGGCGCGCCGGTCGGGGTCGGCGGCGGCGTCGGTGGCCTCGGCCAGCGCGTGGTGCACCCGGTGGCGGTCGCCGGCGTCGGCATACCGGTAGGCCGCCGAGCGGATCAGCGGGTGCGCGAAGACCACTCGCCGGTGCACCTCCAGCAGGCCCTCGTCGACCGCGTGGGCCAGCTCGGCCGGGTCGGCGCCGAGCCGGTGGGCGGCCCGGTCGAGCAGGCCCGGGTCGCCGAGCGGGTCGGCCGCGGCGGCCAGGACGAGCAGGCGGGTGCCGGCCGGCAGCCGGCTCAGGCGGCGGCCGTAGCTCTGCTCGATCCGGCCGGCCACCGATCGGCTCCCGGGCAGCCCGAAGCCACCCGCCAGGTCGGTGGCGGTCCAGGTGCGGGGCAGTTCGAGCAGCGCGAGCGGGTTGCCGTGGCTCTCGGCGACGATCTGGTCGAGGACGGCCACGTCCATGAAGCCGTGGACGGTGCGCCGCAACAGCGCCCGGGCGTCGGCGTCGTTCAGCCCGCGGACCCACACCGTGGGCAGCCCGGCCAGGATGTCGTCGCCGTTCTCGCGGGTGGCGTAGACACAGCCGACCGATTCGGCCGCGAGGCGGCGCGCGACGAACGACAGGGTGGAGGCCGAGGCGCTGTCGAGCCACTGGGCGTCGTCGACGAGGCAGAGCACCGGCTGGGCCGCGGCCGCCTCGGCGAGCAGGTTGAGCACGGCCAGGCCGACCAGGAGCCGGTCGGGTGGCGGGCCGGTGCTCAGTCCGAAGACGACCGAGAGCGCCTCGCACTGCGGGGTGGGGAGGCGACTCAGATGGACCAGCAGCGGCGCACAGAGCTGGTGCAGACCGCCGTACGGCATCTCCTGCTCGGACTCCACTCCGGAGACCGGCAGCACCTGGAACTTGCCGGCGCGCTCAGCGGTGTAGGCCAGCAGGGTGCTTTTGCCACAGCCCTGCTCGCCCCGGACGACCAGCACCCGGCCGTGGCCGCCGCTGACGTCGTCGAGAAGGCCGTCGAGGGCCGCGCACTCCGCTTGGCGACCGAGCCGCCCGGTGGGTCCCCGATCAGCGTCCGCAGCCATGTCTGCCTCCCGCGCCGACCGCGCTGCCAGATCCTAACTCCGGATCGGCCACCGCACGTGTGCCGCCGGTCACAGCTTGCCGGTCTGGTTACGATCATCGTGCTGATCGCCGAGGGGGGCTCGTCGTGGTTGCCGGGTTGATGAATCGTGAGATCGAGCGCGAGTCGCTGGACCGGGTCCTGGAAACCGTTCGATCCGCCCGCAGCCAGGCTCTGATCGTCCGCGGCGACCCGGGCGTCGGCAAGACCGCGCTGCTCGGCTATCTCACCGGTCGGGCCCGCGAGTTCCGGGTGCTGCCCGTCTCCGGTGTGCAGTCCCAGATGGAGCTGGCCTACGCCGCCCTGACCGTGCTCGTGGAGCCGATCCGGCACCGGCTCGACGACATGCCGGCGCCGCAACGCACCGCGCTGCGCACCGCCCTGGGTCTCAGCCCCGGCCCCGCCCCGGATCGGTTCCTGGTCGGCCTGGCCCTGCTCACGCTGCTCTCCGAGGCGGCCGGTGACCGCCCGCTGATCTGCGTGATCGACGACGAGCAGTGGCTCGACCAGGCCTCGGCCCAGGCGCTGGGTTTCGCCGCCCGCCGGCTCGCGGCCGACCCGGTCGGGCTGGTCTTCGGCGCCCGCGAGCCGAGCGCCCACCTGGCCGGGCTGCCGGTGCTCGAGGTCGGTGGGCTCGCGGCCGGTCACGCGCGCGAGCTGCTCGACGCGAATCTGGCCGGGCCGCTCGACGACCAGGTGCGCGATCTGATCGTCTCGGAGGCCCAGGGCAACCCGCTGGCCCTGCTGGAGCTGCCGCGCAGCATGACGACGGCCGACTTCGCCGGCGGGTTCGGGCTCCCGGCGGTGCCGTCGGTCTCCGTACGGCTGGAGGAGGGTTTCCTGCGGCGGATGGAGGCGTTGCCCGCCCCGGCCCGGCGTCTGCTGCAACTGGCCGCGGCCGACCCGTCGGGTGACCCGGTGCTCGTGCATCGCGCGGCCCGCCGGCTGGGCATCCCCTCCCAGGCCGCGTCGGCGGCGGCCGAGGCCCACCTGCTGGCGTTCAACGAGCGGGTGCACTTCCGGCACCCGATCGTGCGCTCGGTGGCCTACCGGTCGGCCTCCGAGCCGGCCCGCCGCGAGATGCACGCGGCGCTGGCCGAGTTCACCGACGCGGTGTCCGACCCGGACCGCCGGGCCTGGCACCGGGCGCAGGCGGTCTCCGGGCCGGACGAGTCGGTGGCGGCCGAGCTGGAACGGTCGGCCGAGCGGGCGCAGTCGCGCGGCGGGCTGGCCGCCGCGGCGGCTTTCCGCGAGCAGTCCGTGCGGCTGACGCCCGACCCGGCCCGGCACGCCGAGCGTGCTCTGGCCGCCGCCGCGGTCACGATGGCGTCGGGTGCCTTCGGCCGGGCCCGCGAGCTGCTCGACACGGCCACCGCGGGCCCGCTGGCGCCGTTCGCCGCGGCTCGGGCCGACCAGCTGCGGGCCCGCATCACCTTCGTCGCCGGTGTCGGCGAGGACGCGCTGGCCGTGCTGATCCGCTCGGCCGAGACGCTGACGCCGCTCGACCCCGGCCTGGCCCGGGTGAGCTATCTGGAGGCGATCCGGGCCGCCTCCTTCGCGGGGCGGATGACCGGGCCGAGGTCGATGACCGAGATCGCGTACGCCGCTCGCGCCCTGCCCCCGGCGGCTGAGCCGCGCCCGGTGGACCGGCTGCTCGACGCGCTCGCGACCATCTTCGTCGAGGGCCCGGCCGCCGCCGCGCCGGCCCTACGGGAGGTGGCCCGCGAGTTCGCCGTCAGCGACCTGACCCGCGAGGACGGGCTGGCCTTCGGCTGGCTGGCGTCGGCCGTCATCTGGGACGACGACGCGGCGTACGAGATCAACCGACGACAGGTGGCGGTCTCCCGGGCGACCGGTGCGCTCGACCAGCTGCCCCTCGACCTGGTGGCACTGGCGTTGTCCGAGGCCTGGCGGGGCGATTTCGCCTCGGCCGGCTCGCACATGGCCGAGACCGCGGCGATCTGCGAGATCACCGGCAGCCAGATGCCACCGTCCACGTCGGCCTTCCTGGCCGCCCTGCGTGGCGACCGGGCCGAGCTGGCGCCGCTCAACGAGGCGCTCCACGCGGTGGCCGGCTTCGGACAGCAGTCGCAGGCGACGTACGCCCACTGGGTCAGCGCCGTGCTCGAGAGCGGCCATGGGCGGCACGCCGACGCGTACGCCGAGGCCAAGCTCGCGGTCGACGACGGCCACGTGCTCGTCTCGACGTGGGCGCTGCCGCAGCTGATCGAGTCGGCGGTCAAGGTCGGTGCCGGGGACGTGGCCGGCCAGGCTCTGGAGCAACTGACCGCGACGACCCACGACGGAACGGATTTCGGGCGCGGTGAGGAGGCCCTGGGGCGGGCGCTGCTCGGCGAGGCCGCGCTCTACGGGGAAGCCATCGAGCTGTTCGGCCGGGCCGGCATCCGCACCGAGCAGGCCCGCTCCCGCTTGCTGCACGGCGAGTGGCTGCGCCGGGAGAACCGCCTCGACGAGGCCCGCTCGGAGCTGCGCACCGCCCGCGAGATGTTCGACGGCATGGGCATGACAGCGTTCGCCGACCGGGCCCGTCGCGAACTGATGGCCACCGGCGAGCGCGCGGCCCGCCGCCGCGCCGGTGCGGCCCCGGCCGCGCTGACCGACCGCGAGTCCCTGATCGCCTGGCTGGCCGCCGAGGGCCTGAGCAACCCCGAGATCGGCGCCCAGCTCTTCCTCAGCGCGCGCACGGTGGAATGGCACCTGGGCAAGGTCTTCGGCAAACTCGGCGTCACGTCCCGCACCGAACTGGCCGAAAAGCTCCCGGCCCGGTCCTGACCAGGCCGGGGTTACGCCGGGGCCCGGGTCAGCCCGCCGAAGACGGCCTCCACCGCCTCCTCCGCGGTTTCGGCGAGGAGCGGTTCCCGGATCCGCGCCCCGTCGGTCTGGATCCTCCAGGGACGCAGGCACACCGTCAGCTTCTCGTCCCGCACCGCGAGACCGATCTCGGTCAGGGTCCCCCAGTTGCACCCGACGGCGATGACCGCGTGCGCCGACCGGACCAGCAGGACGTTGCGCATCTGCCCGATCCCGGTCGGGACAACGACCGTGGCCCTCGGATTCTGCTCGAGCGAGTGCTGAGGATCCGGGTCCGGGGCGAGGCTGACCGCGATTCCCCCGAGGTCCACGGCCCCTTCGGTCGCCGCTCTCATGACTCCACCGAGCCCGCCGGTCATCAGGACCGCACCCCGCCGGGCGATTTCACGACCTATATAGGCGGCGTCCGCGAGATCACGACGGGAAGCCCCGGCGCCGGGTCCGATGACAGCGATCTGCGTCTTCACGGAAGGGAGCGTCCCCCGCCGGGGCGGTCGTTCAAACGCCGATGTCGGGGCCGGTCGATATGGTGCAGCGGTGGATGTGATCGTCCTGGACGAACTCGACCGCCAGCTCGCCCATGCTCTGCAAGTCGACGGGCGGGCCGCCTTCAGCCGCATCGCGGCGGTGCTGGGCACCTCGGACCGCACCATTGCCCGGCGCTACGGGCGCCTGCGTCAGTCGGGCGCCCTGCGCGTGGTCGGATTGGCGCACGCGGCCGCGCTCGGTCACGTCGACTGGTTGGTGCGCATGCGGTGCACGCCCGATGTGGCCGTGCCGGTCGGCACCGCACTGGCCCGGCGGGCCGACACGTCGTGGGTGACCATCCTGTCCGGCGGCACCGAGATCAGCTGCATCACCCGCACGAGGACGCAGGCCGCCGAGGGCGATCTCCTCCTGCAGAAGCTGCCCCGGACTCCCCGGGTCACCGCCGTGACCGCGCACTGCATCCTGCGCCTCACGGCCGGCACGAAGGGCTGGCCCGGTCGCACCGCGGCCCTGTCGTCCGATCAGGTCGACGCACTGAGCCCCGATGCCGCCGAGGAGCACCCGGTGCCGCGCGAACCGGTCGTCCCGACCGCGGCCGACAACAGCCTGCTGACCGCGCTCGCCGCCGACGGCCGGGCCGGCTACCCGGCACTGGCCGCGGCGACCGGATGGTCGGAGACCACCGTCCGGCGCCGCCTGGACGAGCTGCGCCGCAGCAACGTCATGTATTTCAACGTCGAGATCGAGCCCGCCCTGTTCGGCTACCGGGCCGAGGCGAGCCTCTGGCTCACGGTGGCCCCGGCTTCGCTGACCACGGTGGCCGAGGCGGTGGCCACGCATCCGCAGATCGGCTACGCCGCCGCCGTCACCGGTTCGGCGAACGTGACGGCGTCGGTGATCTGCCGGGACCTCGGCGATCTGTACGACTACCTCGCGGTCGACATCGGCGCGCTGCCCGGCGTGGTCCGCGCCGAGACCGCTCCGGTCGTCCGGCGGTTGAAGGCGGCCGGCACGGTCCTGGCGGAGTAGGGCCCGGCGCTGACGGAATCCGCCGGATCGTTGGCATCCGGCGTCGCTTTGCCGAACAAAGCCCGGCGCATCAGTACGTCGCTGCACGTCCGGGTGCAGCGTGGCGTCGGCACCCGGGTCGGCCGGCTCGGGTCTCGACCCCGAAGGACAACCATGTTCGAAGGTCTTCTGCTGCTGTTCGTTCCCTGGCTGGCATTCCGGGCGGCCGGCGCGCTCGGCGTCAAGCGGTTCGCCGGTTGGCGGTCCAGCGCGGCTCACGCCCTTGCCGTCATGCTGGTCTTCACCGGCACGGCCCACTTCGTCCCGGACAGCGTGACCGTCATGCCCAGCCACGACGACCTCACCGCCATGGTGCCGCCGTTCGTGCCGGTTCCCGATCTGACGGTGTACGCGACCGGCGTTCTGGAATTGCTCGGCGCGGCCGGGCTGGTTCTGGCGGCCACCCGGCGCCTGGCCGGGCGGTGCCTCGCCCTGCTGTTCGTCTGCCTCGTCCCGGCGAACATCTACGCCGCCGCCAACGACATCCCGCTCAACGGCGATCCCGCCACACCGTTGTGGTTCCGCATCCCCGAACAGCTCGTCTACATCGCGGTCGCGTTGTATGCCGCACACCGCACCGACGAACCCGGGCGAAGCAAGCCCTCCTCGCGGACGCGACCTCGCGGCACGGGCGCGGGGCGCCACGATCACGGCGAGCAACGCGCCGGCTGATGACCCGGTTCCCGCCCGAGCGAGGTGGGCTCGGCCGCGAGACGGACGGATGGCCCGGGCCGAAAGAAGCGAGACGGACGGATGGCCCGGGCCGAAAGACCCGGGCCATCGGCCATCAAGCCAGAGCGCGCTTCAGCGCGTCCAGCCGCATGGCCCAGATCCGCTGGGACAACGCGGCATCCGCGGCGAACGTCTCCGCGGCGTGATAGCTCCCCGGGTGCACGTGCAGCTCGGTGGGCACTCCCGCCGCCATCAGCCGCTGGGCGAACGCGATGTCCTCGTCCCGGAAGAGATCGACCGTACCGACGTCGATGAACGCCGGCGGCAGGCCCGACAGGTCCGAGGCCCGGGTCGGCGCCGCGTACTGATCGGCCGGTTTCCCGCCCAGATACCAGGCCCACGCCTCGACGTTCCCGGCCCGGTCCCAGATTCCGATGTCCACGATCTCCTCGCTCGAGGCGGTCGTGTTCGTGTCGTCGATCATCGGGTAGATCGGCATCATGTATTTCACGGCCGGCCCGCCCCGATCCCGGGCCAGCAACGCCGTGGCGATCGTCAGCCCGCCCCCGGCGCTGGCTCCGTAGATCGCCAGCCGGTCCGGGTCGAAGCCCAGCTCGGCCGCGTTCTTGGCCATCCACACCAGGCCCGCGTAGCAGTCCTCGACCGGCGCCGGGTGCGGGTGCTCCGGTGACAGCCGATATTCCACCGACACCACGATCGCCTGCGTCCGGTCGCAGATCAACGTGGCCGGCACATCCTCGCCCTCGACGCTGCCCATGATCATGCCGCCGCCGTGGATGAAGTAGACGCCCGGCAGCGTCCCGGTGGCGTTCACCGGCCGATAGACGCGGACCGTGAGGTCCGGTTCCCCTTCGGGGCCGGGGATCGTACGGTCCTCTTTGCTGACGTTCGGGTTCTCCGGCACCTCGATGCCGCTGAGCATCGCCTCCACCGTGGCGCGGCGCTGCACGATGTCGGGCACCGAGTTGAAGCCGCCGGGCATCGCTTCCAGCAGCTGGTCCAACGGTACGCGGACCTCGGGGTCGATCAGTTCACGACGGGACATGAAAAGCTCCTTCGAGATCAGGCGGCCAGTGAGAAACCCTCGTAGCCCTTCGCGGCCACGTCGTCGCACTTCTTGCGGTACTCCCCCACCCCGCCGCAGTACGGCATGAACACGCGCGTCTTGCCGGGCACGTTCGCGCCCATGTACCAGGAGTTGGCTCGCGGATAGAGGGTGTAGCTGGCCAGCAGGTTGACGTGGTCGACCCACTCGTCCTGCGCGGCCGGCGTCGCCTCGATCGTCCGCAGCCCCTCGCGGTCGAGGTGCCGGATGGCGTCGGCCACCCAGTCGACGTGCTGCTCGATCGAGACGATCATGTTGGACAGCACGGACGGGCTGCCGGGCCCGGTGATCATGAACAGGTTGGGGAAGCCGGCCGAGCCGATCCCGAGATAGGTCCGCGGCCCGGCGCTCCACGTCTCCTTGAGCGACAACCCCTCACGCCCGCGGATGTCGACGTTGGTCAGCGCTCCCGTCATCGCGTCGAAGCCGGTGGCGTAGACGATCACGTCGAACTCGTACTCCTGGTCGCTGGTCCGGATGCCCTTCGGGGTCACCTCGACCAGCGGGGTGCGCTTCAGGTTGACCAGGTGGACGTTGGGCCGGTTGAAGGTCTCGTAGTAGTTCGTGTCGAGGCACGGCCGCTTGGTGCCGACCGGATACTCCGGGCAGAGGTCGGCCGCCACCCGGGGGTCGTCGACGATGTCGCGGATCTTGCCGTGGATCCAGCTCTTCGCGGTGTCGTTGGCTTCCTGGCTGGTGGCGAAGTCGGTGAAGGTCGACAGCAGGTTGACCAGGCTGCCGCTCTCCCAGGCCGCCTCGAACGCCTTGTTTCGCTCGTCGTCGGACACTTCGAGCGCCGATCTGGTGGGCACCACCACCGGCACGCCGGCGCCCGATTCTTTCTGCGCCTTCCGGTACGCGCGGTAGTTCTCGCGCATCTCGGCGATCTCGTCGTCGCGCAGCGGGCGGTTGCGGGCCGGCAGCGAATACGACGGGGTGCGCTGGAAGACGGTGAGCTCGGTGGCTTCCTCGGCGATCACCGGGATCGACTGGACGCCCGAGGACCCCGTACCGATGATGCCGACCCGCTGACCGGTGAAGTCGACCTTCTCGTGGGGCCACCGCGAGGTCTGGTACGACCTGCCCTTGAACGTCTCGATGCCGGGGATCTCGGGCAGTTTGGGCGACGACAGGCAGCCGGTCGCCATGATCAGGAAGCGGGCCGTGACGGCGTCCTCGTGCTCGGTGCGGACCAGCCACGCCTTGTCGTCGTCACTCCACGTGGCGCTCGTGACCCGCGTACGGAAAACGATGTCCCGGCGCAGGTCGAAGCGGTCGGCCACGTGGTTGGCGTACTTGAGGATCTCGGGCTGGGTCGGGTAGCGCTCCTGCCACGGGTACTCCTGCTCGAGGTCCTCGGAGAAGGAGTACGAGTAGGCCAGGCTCTCCACGTCGACGCGGGCGCCCGGGTAGCGGTTCCAGTACCAGGTGCCGCCGACGCCGGTGCCGGCTTCGAAGACGACCGCGGTGAGGTTCTGTTGGCGCAGCTTGTGCAGCAGATAGAGACCGGAGAATCCGGCGCCGACGATGACCGCGTCGACGGTCGGCGGGATGGTGCGGGTCTGGGTGGCTGACTCCTGGGTGGGTACGGACATGGGGGCTCCTGGCGAATCGGGGGGTGCCGGCGGCGGGCGCCGGCCAGTGACGCGCGGGGGAGAGTGCTCGAGCTGTCTCCGTCACCATTGGTGACCAGGTCGTTACTTAGGCCACAACCTAGAATGCATTCTGCATTGAGTCAATGTTTCGGAGACGTTTCCTTCATGCGACGAAACATCAGACCTGTCGCCCACCTGGAGTGATCAGACCCGTCTCGTAGGCGGTCACCACGACCTGCGCCCGGCTCGACAGGGCGAGCTTCGCCATCAGCCGGGTGAGGTGGGTCTTCACGGTCGCTTCGCTCACGACGAGGGTCTGGGCGATGGCCGCATCGGTGCGGCCGGTGCCGACCAGCCGCAGGATTTCGGTCTCACGGGCGGTGAGCGGTGCGAGGGCCGGCCGGTTCATCCGGGTGGGCGGCACAAAAGCCTCCACGAGCCGCCGGGTCACGCCCGGCGCTGGGACACCGTCGAGGCACGGCATGCGGATGTGCATCAGGACGACCTCCGGGCGTAGCCGGGCGGCCAGCTCGACCGCCTGCTCCCCGTCGGACGCCTCGCCGACCACCTCGAAACCCGGGGCGGCCCTGATCAGCGCGGCCAGGCCGGCGCGGACGAGGAGCTGGTCTCGACGACGAGCACGCTGGTCATCGGACCTCGCGGTCTCCCTCCTCCCCTCCGACCCCTGCGGGAAGAGGCAGGGTCAGCCGGACCTGGAAACCGCCGCCCGGCCGGGGCGAGGATCCCGGGGCCTACGTCCAGCCCTGATCGCCTGTCCGGCGCCTCACGCCTTCACGTCGAGGCGGCCGGTCCAGCCGTCGAGCACCTGCTCGGGGTCGCTGCCGAGGACGTCGGCCAGCAGCATCGCGTACACGTCCCGGAAGTCGAGGGTGAACTTGAGGTCGCCGTCGTCGAGATCGGTCAGGCTGGGTGGCTCGCCGTGCAGACCGCCGCGGATGCCGTCGCCCAGCAGGAAGACATTGGAGGCCGTTCCGTGGTCGGTGCCGTCCGAGGCGTTGGCGTGAACCCGGCGGCCGAACTCCGAGTACACCGCCGTCACGACACCCTTTCCGGCCACCCGCCCGGCGAACGCCGTCAGAGCCTTGTCCACCTTGGACAACAAGGCCTTCTGCGCGTCCTTGCCGTCGGCGTGCAGGTCGAAACCGCCCAGCGACACCGAGTAGACCCGGGTGGCCACGCCGGCCTCGATGCAGCGGGCGACCAGGGCCAGCTGCTGGTCGAGCGGCGGGGCGGCCCCGCCGGTCGCGGTGGCCGGGGTGTCGTCGTCGTCCTCGCCGAGCGGGGCCGAGGAGATCAGATCCCGTACCCGGGCGAGGTCACCGAAACAGGCGGCGGCCCGGGCCGAAGCCGGCGACTCCCCGGCCGAGGGCGCGCCCAGTTGTTGCAACAGCGCCGGAGTCACGCCGGCCGGCAGCTTCAACTCGCCGCCCGGCACGGTCGCCCCGGCGCTGGTGGCTCCGGCCAGCAGCGGCGGCAGCACCGGTTCGAACGAGACGGCCAGCCGCGGGTCGCCGCCGGCCGTGTCGAGCCAGCGGCCCAGCCAGCCGGTCGTGCCGGGGCGATCCGGCTGGGCGGTCTGCCAGATGTCCATCGACTGGAAGTGGCTGCGGTTCGGCTTCGGATAGCCGACCCCGCGGACGATCGCCAGCCGCTTCTGGGAGAACAGCTGGTGCAGCCCGGGCAGTCCGGGGTTGAGGGCTTCGCCCTCGCCCAGATCTAGCAGTTCCTCGGGCTGATAGGCGAAGTCCGGCCGGGCGGTGGCATAGGCCGGGTCCGCGTACGGGATCACGGTGTTCAGCCCGTCATTGCCACCGTAGAGCGTGATCAGCACGAGCGTCTTCGCCGCCGGGTCGCGGTCGCCGGCCGTGGCCAGCAGCTCCCGCAGCCCGAGCGTGGTCGCCGCCGCGCCCGCGGTCACGCCACTGGCGATCAGGAAGCGCCGTCTGGTGATGGCATCCATGTCGAATCTCCTCAGTGGACCGCGTACTCGGGGCTGGCCAGGCCGAGCGCCAGCAACTTCTTCGGGTCCCGGATGCCGTCGAGGGCGGCCCGGGTGCGGTCGGTCCAGCCGTCGAGGGCGAGCAGATCGGCCAGGGCTTCCAGGCGATCGGCCCCGGCGAGCCCGTCGACGTCGGCTTTCGCGGCCAGCTTCTGACCGGCCCGCAGCCGGGTCAGGGTCGACGACGTGGTGAGCCAGGCCGCGCCCTCGGGCCACCCGCCGACCGACGGCGGCCGGAGCGGCATCTGGCCGAGCGCCCGCAGAACCGGCTCGGTCCCCTCGACCGTCAGACCCAATTGCCGTACGGCGCCCACGACCCACTCGATGGGCTGCTTCACCAGTCCACCGGTGGTCGCGGCGAACTCGGGCGCCAGGCAGATGCCGCGCAGCAGGGTCGTCGTGTCGCGCCCCGGGACGGCCGGAGCCGGGCCGGATCCGCCGTAGCGCGCCCACAGCCGCCCCACGATGAAGGGCAGATGGGCCTCGTGGCGGACCAGCAGATCGGCATACGCGTCGAGGTTGCCGACCTGGCGGCCGAGGACGGTGACCGGCTGATCGTCGTGCCGCTTGGGCACCAGGCGAGCCTGGCCGGTGGCCCGGTCGATCTGCCACCCGGTCAGGACGCGCGCGCCGGCCTTGACGTCGTCCTCGGTGTAAGCGCCCACGCCCAGCGTGAAGAGCTCCATGACCTCGCGGGCCAGGTTCTCGTTGGGCGCCTTGCGGGTGTTCTTCTGCCCGTCGAGCCAGAGGATGAGGGCCGGGTCGCGCAGCATGGCCCGGACGAGCGGTCCGGTGTCCCCGGACCCGTACCGCCGGAAGGTCTGCTGCTGAGTGAGCATCAGCTGGGCCGAGCGCACCTTCTGGGCGCTGGTCGCCCAGTGCCCGTGCCAGAAGAAGATGAGCTTCTCGGCCGCGCCGCCGTCGGCGGCCATCCGGCCGAGCCACCAGCGCACCAGTGTGGTGACCTGGTCGCGCTGCTTCTTGCGGGCGGCCTGGCGTTGCTCGCGGCTGTCACCGGGAGCCGGCGCGGCCCCCAGATCGGGCGGCGAGGGCGGGGCGACCGGTCGGAGCAGCCGCTCGAGCGTGGCTTCGTAGCCCGCCCGGACGGCCGCGTCGACCTCGGCCGCGGTCGGCCCGAAAGTGAGCCGGCGCAACAGATGTGTCACCAGGCGTCGGTCAGTCATGCCGCCGACACTAGGCAGGGTTGGTAAGGGTTGTGTAAGCGCGAGGTGCGCGCTGTGTTCAGGCGGCCTTCGCTCAGGCGGCCTTCGCTCAGGCGGCCTGGAAGGATCGGCGTGACAGGCCGATCGAGTAACCGTCGAGCTTCGTGACGATCGGGGCGATCGGGTCGGTGGCGGCGCCCAGCGTGACGAACAGCGGCGTGAAGTGCTCGACCGTCGGGTGCGAATACGGCATGCCCGGGGCAGCGCTGCGGAAGCGGGCCAGCTCGGCCACATCGCCGCGGTCCAGGGCCTCGGCGGCCCACGAGTCGAAGTCGGCCGACCAGCCGGGCACCTTGTTGGCCACGAACTGCTCGCGGGTCAGGAACGGCAGGCCGTGGGTCATGTGACCGGAGCCGATCACCAGCACGCCCTGCTCACGCAGCGGGCGCAGCCGCTCCCCCAGGGCGAGCAGCTTGTCCGGGTCGTCGGTGGGCAGGCTGAGCTGCAGCACCGGGACGTCGGCGGCCGGATACATGATCTTCAGCGGCACCCAGGCGCCGTGGTCGAGGCCGCGCCGGTTGTGCTCGTGGGCGCGCTCGCCGTCCGGCATCATCGCGGCGACCTGCTGGGCCAGCGGGCCGGCGTCGGGGGTGTCGTAGCGGAACGTGTAATACAGCGGGTCGAAGCCCCCGAAGTCGTACACCAGCTCGCTCGGCTGCGCGGCACTCAGCGAGAGCGGCGCCGACTCCCAGTGGGCGCTGACGACCAGGATCGCCTTGGGCTTGGGCAGCGCCCGGGCCCAGCGGCGCAGCGGGTTGAGCCACTCCGGGTTCTCGAACGGCATGGGGCCGCCGCCGTGGCTCACATAGAGGCTGGGCATCGCCCCGTCCTCGGGGGTCCACTCACGGTGCGGGTCGGCCGTTTCGGCGGCCGCGGCCGCACGCACGTGCGCGGCGAACGGGTGGGCGGCCGGGATGCGCGCATCGGCCAACGCGGTGGTGCTGGACATGTCTACTCCCGGCAAGCGAATTAGTTGAAGCCTCAAGCTCCACCCACCATACGCCGAAAGCTTGATTCGTCAAATACTTTGCCCAGGCTGTGACGGCTCCCATGAACAGGGGTCTACTGACGACGCCTCAACGCTGCCCTCGCGACGACCAGACCGGCCAGGGCCGGCACGGCAACGGCCACCGCCTGCTCCACCTTGGCGTTCAGGTCCGGCTCCAGATACGGCTCGTCGAGGACCAGGGTCCAGAGCAGAAATCCGCTCAGCCCCAGCAAAGCCGCCGCCAGCACCAACAACAACCCCGTACGACCGTGCCTCGCCTCAGTCATCCGCGGACCGTAACAGCCGCCGACGGGTCCAGGGATCAGGGCGTCTCGTCGCCCGCCCAGCCGTCCAGGCACCCGTCGGGGAGCAGGAACCAGCGGAGCTTCTCGAAGGCGGGTGGGAGCTTGGCGCCCGCGCCGTCGATCGGGACGGGGCGGCCGGCCAGGATCGCCCGGGCCTCGGTCAGCTGGGAGGCCAGCATGTCCTCGCCCATCCGGCGTGGCGCGGACGGCATGGTCACGGTGCCGTCGGCGTGCAATTTCAGGTCGGACACCTGGGGCAGCGCCATCCGGGCCCTGGTGTGGCGCCACTGGCCGGTGTGCGGGTCGAAACGGTAGTCGGGCAGCAGGCGGGCGCCGTGCTCGGCGATCAGCGACACCGCCTCGATGACGTAGCCGGCCAGCTCGTCCGACCAGAAGTACGGGAAGTTGAGGCGGGACCAGCCGGGCTTGATGCCCTCCCAGCCGTCCTGGATCTCGTGCTCGAACCGGTGCGAGAGCTCGGTCGAGATGCCGAGCAGGCGGTGACCGTAGGGACCCGCGCACGAGCAACCGCCCCGGGCCTGGATGCCGAAGAGGTCGTTCAGCAGCGTGACCACGTAGTTGTGGTGCAGGTAGCGGTCGCCCGAGCGGAGCTGGAAGGAGACGATCGGGAGGCGTGCGGAATCCAGGTCGCCCAGGATCTCGATCTTTCGGTCGGCCGCCCAGGCGTCGCGGGCGCGCTGCCACAGGCGGTGTTCCTGGGCGGCGATCAGCTCGGTGCCGACCGACTCCTTGACCCCGAAGACCAGGCCCGCCCGGATCGACTCGACGATGGCCGGGGTGCCGCCCTCCTCGCGGGCGATCGGATCGTCCAGGTATTGGTGACTGTCGGGGTCGACGAACGCCACCGTGCCGCCGCCGGGCACCGTCGGCACACGGTTGACCAGCAGGTGCCGGCCGACCACGAGGACGCCGGGGGTCTGCGGGCCGCCGGGGAACTTGTGCGGCGACAGGAAGATCGCGTCCTTGTCGTGCATGGTGATCGGCAGGTAGGGGCCGCCGGCCGCGAAGTCCCACACCGACAGGGCGCCGTGCTCGCGCAGCAGGGCCGAGATCGCCGCGACGTCGGTGAGCAGGCCGGTCACGTTCGAGGCGGCGCTGAAGCTGCCGATCCGCAAGGGCCTTTCCGCGTACGTCCGCAAGGCCTCCCGCAGGTCGTCGAGGTCGGGGAGACCGCGCCCGTCGCTGCCGATCTCGACCACGTCGGCGATCGACTCGCGCCAGGGCAGGACGTTGGAGTGGTGCTCGTAGGGGCCGACGAAGACCACCGGGCGCTCGGCCGCGGGGATGCGCGCGCTCCAGCCGTACCGGTCGTCGAGGTTCTCGGGGACGCGCAGGCCGAGCGTGGCGACCAGCTTGTTGACGGCCGTGGTCGAGCCCGACCCGCAGAACAGCACGACATCGTCGGGGCCGGCGCCGACCGAGCGGTGGATGAGCTCGCGGGCCTGCTCGCGCAGGGCCTGCGTGCGGGCTCCGGTCGCCGAGGCCTCGGTGTGGGTGTTGGCATAGCCGGTCAGGACCGTGTCGCGGATGTACGCCTCGACGAAGTCGAGCGCCTGCGCGGAGGCGGTCTGGTCGGCATAGGTGACCCGGCGCGGCCCGAACGGGCCCTCGATCACCGAGCCGGTGCCGATCGAGCCCTCGCGCAGACGCCGCAGGATCGGTGTGTCCATGGTCCCCGCCCTTCCCGCGCACGCGGCGGCGGATCTCGCGCACCGATGCGACGTTGCCCCAGGGTGCCGCCCGTTCGCCCGGTTGTCACGCGGTGAGTGGGAAATGCGACATGCCACTCATCACACTCAACCCACTCGGCACCCTGACAACCTGTCCGGCCGACCCGGCAACCGGTGGCCCCGGGCGAGCCTAGCCTGGCCTCATGCCGTACGTCGCCGCCCGCGACGGCCGCCAGCAGCGCGGCCCGACCAACCGGGCACCCAGCGTCCCCGACCGCCTCGACGATCTGCACGGCCACAGCGTCGGCCTGCTCGAACTGCCCAAACACATGGCCGCCGGCCACCGCAGCCGGCGCGTCCTCGACCTGGAGGATCCGGCCCAGCAGCGCCAGGCCTATCAGACGGTGCTGTGCCGGGCCGCCGCCTGCTGCGAGATCAACGACCTGCTCAACCCGGGGGTGCTGCGCCGCATCTGGCGTCATCTGCACCTGCCGGTCAAGGTGCGGCAGGAGTGGGAGTCGCGGCACCCCGCCCTGGCCGCGCGCTGAGCGACGGTCAGCCGGGCCGGAGAAGAGCGGCGTAGTCGCTGCTGCGCAGCGGCGCGCCGGTGAGCGTGCCGTCGGGCAGCGGCACCTGAAGCGGCTGCCCGCCCCGGGTGAACAGCACGGTGCCGACGTCGGCCCGGGCGGTCAGCGTGCAGACGATCTGCCCGTAGGCCAGAGATCCGTCGTTGCGCGCGTCGCCCTCGTCGACGTCCGGGACCTCGACCGTCACCTGGGCGCCGGTGTGCTTGCCGGCGGTGAGCGCGAACCCGGAGAGCGCCGTGCTGAGCCCGGCCGCCTGCTCGGCGGTGGTCGGGCCGGCCATCAGGCTGTCGAGCTGGCCCTGCATGGTCGGGTAGGTGGGCGTACGCCGGACGGTCTGCACCAGATGGCCGTCGCGCACCAGGCAGAGCACCTGCGCCACGTCGCCCACCGCCACCGCGGGCCCGGCGCCGGGGGTGGTCAGCGGGTGCCGCGGCAGGTCGACGCCGTGCGGCTCGTCCTGGGCGCGTACGCCGCAGCCGCCGAGCAGCACGACGGCCGAGACCATGATCACCGTGAGCCGCCGCATCCATCGAATGATGCCTCGCGCCCGGGCGGCATCCGGACTCCGTCATGGAACTGTCATATCGCCGGAGAAGTTCCGCAAACCTTGACCGGCACAGTGAAGGCATGACGGTCACCAGCCTGGTCACCGCCGTCGTTGTCGGCGGTCTCCTCGGTCTGGCCGGGCACCTGCTGACCAGGGCGGAGCGCCGGGTGCCGTTCTGGCTGCCGCCGACGGTCGGCGTCGGCGCGGCTGTGTTCGCCACGACCGTCGCGCGGATCGCCGCCGACCTGCCCTCGGGCCTCAGCCTCACCGAGCTGGGCCTGCAGGTGGTGTCCGGCGGGGCCGGGGTCGCCGCCGTGGTGATCACCGCCGACCGCCGCACGTCCGAGAAGGAGGGCTTCCGATGACCGACGTCCGCGATGCCACCGACACCGCCGTCGTCACCCCGCTGAGCGACCTGGACGAGGCCGCCGTGGAGCTGTTGCGGGAGTCGCTGGCCGAGGCCGTCCGCGATCATCGGCACGTCATCGTGGACCTGCACGCCGCCCCGACCATCGACTCGGCCGGCCTGAGCATGCTGGTCCGCGCCTACAACGACGCCAAGAGCCACGGCGGCACCCTGATGCTGGCCGCGCCGTCGAGGTACGTCGTGACGGTGCTGCACACGATGAAGCTGCATCAGGTCTTCCCGATGTATCCCGACGTCGAGGCGGCACTCACCGCATAGGCAGGTCGATTCGGAACCGCGCTCCCCCGCCCGGCCGGTCGGTCAGCGACACCCGGCCGCCGTGCGCCGCCGCGTGCCCGGCCACGATGGCCAGGCCGAGCCCGGTGCCGTCACCACCGCCGCGCGCGTTCGCGGCCGGCCCCCGCACGAAGCGGTCGAAGATCGTGGCGCGCGCCTCGTCCGGCACGCCCGGCCCGGCGTCGTCCACCTCCAGGAAGCCGGGCCCGAGGCGGACGGCCACCGGCCCGCCGCCGTAGCGGATGGCGTTGTCGAGCAGGTTGCCCAGCGCCTGCTCGACCCGGCGCCGGTCGATGTGCCAGTCGCCCGGGGTGCCCGGCTCGACCTGGAGCAGCTCGGTCGTCAGCCCCCGCGAGCCGAGCACCCGCCGGATCAGCAGCCCGATGTCGGCGTCCTCGAGGTGCACCGGCTGGTCGCCGCGGGCCAGTTCGAGCAGGTCGTCGACCAGCGCCTGGAACCGGGCCACCTCGTCGGCGATCAGCCCCACGGCCGCCGCCGACCGCTCGTCCAGGCCGTCGCGGCGCCGGTTGAGCACGCTGACCGCAGCGGCCAGGGTCTGCAACGGCGAGCGCAGCTCGTGGCTGACGTCGGCGGCGAACCGGCGATCGCGCTGCAGCCGCCGCGACAGCTCGTCCGCCATGTGGTTGAACGAGGAGGTCAGGCGGGCCAGGTCGGGCTCGGCGTCCGGGTCGAGCCGGGTGTCGAGATCACCGCCGGCGATGCCGCTGGCCGCCTCGGCCACCGCCGCCAGCGGACGCAGCGCGTGCCGGGTGACATACCAGCCGACCGCCGCTCCCCCGGCCGACACCATGATCGCCACGGCGGTCAGCACGAGCGCGAGCAGTTGCAGCGTGCGCTCCAGCTCATCCAGCGAGACGATCTCGTAGAACACCGCCGAGCCCTGCACGGGAACGGCGACCACCAGGGAAGCCTCGCGGTCACGGCGGATCCGCTGAGCTCCGGCCTCACCGCTCGCGGCCATCTCCTGCAGCGCTTTCGGCACGGAGTCGCTCGCGGGCGGGCCGGCGCTGCGGGAATACCAGGTGCCCTGGAACTGCAGCAGCACGTACCGGTCGGCGCCGATGTCGAGCGACTGCAGCAGATCTCCCACATCCGGTTCGGTGCCGGTCAGCCCGGCGTTGACCGCCGCCGCGTCGAAGTAGGTGGCCCGGACCGCCGCCCGTTCGCGCTCCCGGAACAACGTGTTGCTGATCAACTCGTACGAGACGAAGGTGACGCCCGCCGACAGGGCCAGCGCCCCCACAGCGAAGGCGGCACTGACCCGGGTCCGCAGCCCGGCCCGTCTCACGGCTGGAGCTTGTAGCCCAGACCGCGCACGGTCACCAGGTGCCGCGGCTTGCCGGCGCTGTCCTCGATCTTGTGGCGCAGCCGGCCGACGTGCACGTCGACCAGTCGCTCGTCGCCGATCTCGTACTCCCAGACCCGGCTGAGCAGCTGCTGACGGGAAAGCACCTGGCCCGGGTGCTCGGCCAGCTCGCAGAGCAACCGGAACTCCGTACGCGTGACCGCGACCGCCTCGCCGTGCAGACGCACCTCGCCCGCCTCGGGCCGGATCTCGAGGTCGCCGAAGGTGAGCACGGTCATGGCCGGGCCGGCCGAGGCGGCCCGGCCCCGCCGGCGCAACGCCCGCAGCCGGGCGGCCAGCTCCTTCACCGCGACCGGCTTGACCACGTAGTCGTCCGCCCCGGCCTCGAGCCCGGCCACGATGTCGTGGGTGTCGTCCCGGGCGCTGACCACGATGACCGGCACGTCGTCGGTGCGGCGCAGCTGCCGGATGCACTCGAAGCCGTCCATGCCCGGCAGCATCAGGTCGACCAGCACGGCGTCGGCCGGCTGCCGGCGCTGCATCTCCAGCCCCTCCTCGGCGGTGGCCACGGCGTGGGTCTGGTAACCCTCATCCTCCAGTGCCATGGCCAGCGACAGCCGGATCCGGTCGTCGTCCTCGATCAACAGCACGGCGCTCATAACCGCATGATGCCGCGCCGGGCACGCAACGACACGGCGGAGTGCCGAATCCCGGGTTTCGTCATCGAACCGTCATATGCCCGGAGATCTATCGCCATCGCCCGCGCGCAGCATGGAAAAACGGGAAACGACCCTCCCCACAGGCCCGCGCCCGAAGCCACCGGTTCGGTGGTCCGGCGCGGGCCATTCATGCCGGAGAGACCTGGACCGCCATCGAGGTCTCTCCGGCACCCCCTACACAGGACGGCCGAAAGCGCGACCGGCGGAGCCGTCGGTGTTTGGATGAGGGGCATGGAATTCATCGACGGGCTGACCGGGGTGGCCCGGATCGGGCTGGGGCTGGCCGCGCTGGGCCGCCCGGCGTACATCAACCTGGGGCGCGACGCCGACCTGCGCGCCCACCGCACGGTCGAGGCGATGCGCGACCGGGCCCACCAACTGCTCGACGAGGCCTACGCGGCCGGGGTCCGCTACTTCGACGTGGCCCGCTCCTACGGCCGCGCCGAGGAGTTCCTGGCCTCGTGGCTGCCCGGTCACGACGACGCGCTGATCGGCAGCAAATGGGGTTACACCTACACCGCCGGCTGGCAGCTCGAGGCCGAGGCGCACGAGGTCAAGGACCACGGCGTGGCCACGTTCGACCGCCAGCTCGCCGAGACCCGGGCGCTCCTGGGTGACCGGCTCGGTCTCTACCAGATGCCCAGCTGACGTCCAACCTGCGGGCCGCGTCGGTCGCCCTTTCCCCCGTACGCCTGGAGGAGCTCACCGCCCGGGCCGAGCCGGCCGCCGAATACTGGGCGACCCGGTCGGCGCTGCCCTGGGCCTGAGCGCGCCGGCCAGGGCGCTCAGCGGCGGCGCCGCCCGAGGACGGCACCGGCCACGACGGCCACAGCCGCGCCGGCCAGCGCCCCGCGGTGCATCGAGGACCACGACCACACGTCCCGCGACTTGGCCTTGGCGTCGAACATCCCGTGCGCGCCGTGGTCGGCCTCGTCGTCCTTCGGCTCGAAGACGTTGCTGCCGTAGCGGGGGCCGCCGTCGTCGGACAGCTGGCCGTCCACCACGTTGCGGGCGAGATACCAGTCCATGAACGAAGGGGCCAGCCGGCTGCCCAGGATCGTGTAGGCGGTGGAGAAGCCGACCCACATGTTGCGCCGCGGGTTCTCGGCCAGGAACCGGACAGCGCGGGCCGCGATCTCGGGCTGGAAGATGGGCTCCACCGGCTGCGGGTGGTCCTCGAAGTCGGTGGCGTTCCAGTCGAACTGCGCGGTGTTGACCCCCGGCAGCTGCACCTGGCTGACCCGGACGGCGCTGCCGGTGTGCTTGAGCTCGGTGATCACGCTGTCGGTGAAGCCCTTGATCGCGTGCTTGGCCCCGCAGTAGGCCGACTGCAGCGGGATGCCGCGGAACGCCAGCGCGCTGCCGACCTGCACGATCACCCCGCGGTCGCGGGGCCGCATGTATTCCAGCGCCACCCGGGTCCCGTGCACCTGCCCGAGGTACGTGACGTCGGTGATCTTCCGGAACTCGTCCTCCGGGATGTCCCAGAAATACCGCAGGTCACCGGCGAAGGCGTCGTTCACCCAGAGCTCGATCGGCCCCAGCTCCTCCTCGACCCGGGCCGCGGCCGCCCGCACCTGCCCCGCGTCGGACACGTCGGTCTCTATGCCCAGCGCCCGCGCCCCGAGCGACGCGGCGTCCTCGGTCGTCCCCTCCAGGCCGGCCTTGCCGCGGGCCAGCACCGCCACATCCCAGCCGTGCTCCGCCAGCTCCCGGACGACCGCCCGGCCCACCCCGGCGGTTCCACCGGTGACCACGGCGACTCGACGCTCTGTCACGGCGTCCCCCTTCACTCCCTGATGTGCCGGAGGTGCACGTACCCCCTGGTCCCGGTCGGTACTCGCACTCGCCCCGACCCGCGATCCGGATCCGACGTTTCCTCCCGTCACCGAGGGGTAGGCCCGGCGGACCTCACCACGCCGGCACGCCGAGGAGCCTCATGACCGCCCTGTCTCCCCGACCAGTCGTGACCCGGCCCGCGCCGGTCCGGCGGCAGGTCAAAGGATCCGCACTCGCTCGCCTCCTGCGCACCACCGACGCGAAGCAGATCGGGATCATGTATATGGTCACCGCCTTCGTGTTCTTCGTCGTCGGCGGCTTCATGGCGCTGCTCATCCGGGGCGAACTGGCCCGCCCCGGCCTTCAGTTCCTCTCCCCGGAGCAGTACAACCAGCTGTTCACCATGCACGGCACGATCATGCTGCTGTTCTTCGCGACGCCGATCGTGTTCGCCTTCGCCAACTACGTGGTGCCGATCCAGATCGGCGCGCCCGACGTGGCGTTCCCGCGCCTGAACTCGTTCGCCTTCTGGCTGTTCTTCTTCGGCGGCCTGATCGCGCTGTCGTCCTTCCTCACCCCGGGCGGCGCGGCCGACTTCGGCTGGACGGCGTACACCCCGCTGAGCGACTACGTGCACTCGCCCGGCCCGGGCGGCAACATGTGGATCATCGGACTCGCCCTCTCGGGCCTGGGCACGATCCTCGGCGGCGTCAACATGATCACCACGATCCTGACCCTGCGGGCGCCCGGCATGACCATGTTCCGGATGCCGATCTTCACCTGGAACATCCTGATCACCAGCCTGCTGGTCGTCCTGGTGTTCCCGTTCCTGGCCGCCGCGCTGTTCGCCCTGGCCGCCGACCGGGTGCTCGGCGCCCACGTCTTCGACACCGAGACCGGTGGGCCGATGCTGTGGCAGCACCTGTTCTGGTTCTTCGGCCACCCCGAGGTCTACGTGGTGGCGCTGCCCTTCTTCGGCATCATCACCGAGGTCATCCCGGTGTTCAGCCGCAAGCCGGTCTTCGGCTACAAGGGGCTGGTCGCCGCGACACTGCTCATCGCGGGCCTGTCCATGTCGGTGTGGGCGCACCACATGTTCGCGACCGGCCAGGTGCTGCTGCCGTTCTTCAGCTTCCTGAGCTATCTGATCGCCGTACCGACCGGCATGAAGTTCTTCGTGTGGATCGGCACGATGTGGCGCGGGCAGATCGTGCTGGACACGGCGATGCTGTTCGCCATCGGCTTCCTGGTCACCTTCCTGCTCGGCGGGCTCACCGGCGTCCTGCTGGCCTCGCCGCCGATCGACTTCCACGTGCACGACAGCTACTTCGTGGTCGCGCATTTCCACTACGTGCTGTTCGGCACGATCGTCTTCGCGGTCTTCGCGGGCATCTACTTCTGGTTCCCCAAGATGACCGGGCGGCTCCTCGACGAACGATCCGGCAAGATCCATTTCTGGCTGACGTTCCTCGGCTTCCACGCCACGTTCCTGGTGCAGCACTGGCTCGGCGCCGAGGGCATGCCCCGGCGCTATGCCGACTACCTGGCCACGGACGGGTTCACCACACTTCACACGATCTCGACCGTCGGCTCGTTCGTGCTCGGTGTCTCCATCCTTCCCTTCGTCTACAACGTCTGGAAGTCGTACCGGGTGGGTCAGGTGGTCACCGTCGACGACCCTTGGGGTTTCGGCAACTCGCTGGAGTGGGCCACCTCGTGCCCGCCACCGCTGCGCAACTTCGACAAGATGCCGCGCATCCGCTCGGAACGGCCGGCCTTCGACGCCAAGTACGGTGACGCGGTGTCCGACCTCGGCCGTGAACTGCGGGCCGGAGACGCACGGGTGATTCAGACGGTCGCCGACGAGGTGCGGCCCGACCACGGACCCGACGCCTCCGACGTCGCCACCCCCGGCGGCGCGACCGGGAGCGAGGCGGCGCGCGACTACCAGCCGGACCCCGCGTCCGGAGCGCGAGGCGTCCGCGTGCCCGAGCCCGAGGACATCCGCCGGCCGGGCGCGGCCGACCAGCCCGGCGGCGCCAGCCTGGACGCCGAGGCGACCCGCCGCGACTCCACCGACAAGGACCGCCGGGGCGATCAGAAATAGCTTCCCTATCCGAAGGTGAAGACGTACGCCCGGACGCCCGGCGCCGCGAACGTGATCTCGAGAAGCTTCTCGCCGATCTCGCCGGACTGACGGATCAGCTGATACATCCGGCCCTGGTCGAGCAGGCCGGTGCCGTCGGCGCCGACGTCCAGCCCCGCCGCGTCGCCCGGGGAGTCGCCGTCGAGGGTCACCCGGAACGGGATGGGCTCGCCGCCCTCGCGGTCGAGGACCAGGTTGGCGTCGCGGGCCTGGAAGCGGAACGCGAGGCTGCCGTCCGGCTCGGCCAGGTCGATGTGCTCGCTGCCGACCGTCCACCCGCCGTCCAGCGCCCAGTGGTTGAAGTGCAGATAGTTCGAATACGTGTAGGCATGCCGGCGGCCGGGCTCGGCCTCACCGGCCGACGCGAAGTGCTCGCCCCGGGCATAGCCGAGATAGGTCTCCGGCGTGCGCAGGTGGGTCCAGTCGGCCTCGACCTCGACACCGACCGGCTCGACCCGGCTCAGCGGGCGATGGACCCCGAGCAGCCGCTGGATCGAGCGCTCGGACTGCTCGTACTCCCCCTCGCCGAAATGGTGATCGCGGATCCGGCCGTCGCCGTCGGCCAGGTAGAGCGCCGGCCAGTAGTGGTTGTCGAAGGCCTTCCACACCGCGTAGTCGCTGTCGACGACGACCGGGTAGTCGATGCCACGCTCGGCGACCGCGCGCCGCACGAGCTCGGGGCTGTGCTCGAACCCGAATTCGGGGGTGTGCACGCCGATGACGATCAGCCCGTCCTGGCGGTACGCGTTCCACCAGGCGAGGCGGTAGGGCGCGGTGCGCAGCCAGTTGATGCAGGTGAGCGTCCAGAAGTCGTAGAGGACGACGTGACCGTGCAGGTCGTCCGGGCCGAGTGGGGACGAGTTGAGCCACTCGGCGTCCGCTAACGAGGGCGTTCTCATAGGGACACGGTGCCAGCAAGAGGGCCCCCGGCTCTATCGTCAATCGGGTGACGCTGCTCCCACGCCTGCACCGCGTCGCCGTCCTCGTGCTGGAAGGCGCCAAACCGCTCGACGTCGGCATCCCGGCCCAGGTCTTCACAACCAGAGCCAGCATGCCGTACGAGGTAAGGGTCTGCGGCGCCGCGCCGGGGCTCATCACCGGCGGCGACGGGCTGTCCTATCACGTGGCCGACGGGCTCGACGCCCTCGGCTGGGCCGACATCGTGTTCCTGCCGGGCTACCGCTTCCCGGATCGCGAGGACCCACCGGCCGCCGTGCTCCAGGCGCTGATCGCGGCGCATGAGCGAGGGGCCCGGCTCGCGGCGATCTCGACCGGTGCCTTCGCGCTGGCCGCGACCGGGCTGCTCGACGGCAAGCGGGCCACCACGCACTGGCACTACACCCGGCAACTCGCCCGCAAGCATCCGCAGGTCCGGGTCGACGAGAACGTGCTCTTCGTCGACGAGGGCAGCGTGCTCACCTCGGCCGGCGCCGCCTCGGGCATCGACCTGTGCCTGCACGTGCTGCGCGGCGACCTCGGCGTGGCCGCGTCCAACCACGCCGCCCGCCGGCTGGTAGCCGCTCCCTATCGGAGCGGCGGCCAGGCCCAGTACGTGCCGCACAGCGTTCCCGCGCCGCTCGGCGAGCGGTTCGCGGCGACCCGGGAGTGGGCCCTGCACCGGCTGGACAAGCCACTCTCGCTGGAGGTGCTGGCCCGGCACGCGGCGGTGTCGCCGCGGACCTTCTCCCGCCGGTTCGCCGACGACACCGGATACACGCCGATGCAGTGGGTCATGCGGGCCCGCATCGACCTGGCCCGGGAGCTGCTGGAGCTCTCGCAGCTGTCGGTGGAGCAAGTAGCCGTACGCGTGGGTCTGGGAACGGGTGCGAATTTGCGCCTGCATTTCCAGCGGATCCTGGGCACCACGCCCAGCCAGTACCGGCGGACCTTCGTGGCGTGATCCTTGCGAACGGTGGCGCCCGGGACTCAACTGCTGCGCCTGTGCGGATTCCCCATCGGCCGAGCGTCAAGAGTGTGCCGATTCCTCTGTCATCCGTGCCCTCCGCGCGCCGACGCTGGAACGGATACCAGATCACGGGAGGGGACACACATGACCACCAAACCCAGCAGGGTCGCCGATCGGCTCGTCGAAGCCTTGGCGAAGCAAGGCGTCGAACGGGTCTTCGGCGTACCGGGGGCGAAGATCGACGCCGTCTTCGACGCGCTGCTGGACAGCGGGATCGTCACCGTCGTCGGCCGGCACGAGCAGAACCTCGCGTTCCTCGCCGGAGCGTACGGGCGGCTCACCGGCAATCCGGGCGTCGTCGTGGTCACGTCCGGGCCGGGCACCACCAACCTGGCCACCGGCCTGCTCACCGCGAACACCGAGCAGGACCCCATCGTGGCGATCTGCGGTGCGGTGCCGCGGACCGACCGGTTGAAGCGGACGCACCAGTCGATGGACGCGGCCGCCATGCTGCGGACCGTCACCAAGTACACGGCCGAGGCGGTCGACCCGGACGACGTGATCGAGGCGGTCGCCAACGCGTTCCGGGCGGCGACCACCGAGCCGAAGGGCGCCGCGGCGGTGGTCGTGCCGAGCGACGTGCTCGCCGCGCTCTCCGACAAGCAGCTGCCCCGGCACACCTGGGCGCCGGAGGCGGGCCACGCGCCCGACTACGCGATCAAGCAGGCGGCTGAGACGATCCTGGCCGCCGAGAGGCCCGTGCTGCTGGTCGGCATGCGGGCCGCGGATGCGGATTCGGTCGCCGCCGTGCGCGAGCTCGCCCGCACCACCGGCCTTCCGATCGTGGAGACCTTCCAGGCCGCCGGGACCGTGCCGGCTGAGCTCGAGGACCAGTACGCCGGACGCGTCGGGCTGTTCCGCAACCAGCCGGGCGACGTCCTGGTCTCCCGAGCCGACGTGCTCGTCACGATCGGCTACGACGCCGTCGAGTACGACCCCCGGCTGTGGAATCTGGGCGGTGACCGCACGATCGTGCACATCGACTCCGTACCGGCCAATCTGGACAACGACTACTACCCGGACCTGGAACTGCTCGGGCAGGTCGCGGGCACGGTGGCCGCGCTGACCCCGCTGCTGGCCCGCGTGTCGCCCGGCCCAGCCCTGACCGCCGAGCTGGCCGAGGCCCGGCGGGGACTGGCCGCCATCGACGACGCGGCCCGCGACGCGCCGCACAGCGCCAACGGACTCAACCCGGCCCGGGCGGTGCTGCTGCTGCGTGACCTGCTGCCCGAGTCGGCCACGGTCGCCTGCGACATCGGCTCGAACTACATCTACATGGCCCGCCACTTCCGGGTGCACGAACCGCGCCACCTGCTGTTCAGCAACGGCCAGCAGACGCTCGGCGTCGCGCTGCCGTGGGCGATGGCGGCGAGCCTCGCCCGGCCCGGCACCCCCGTGGTGTCCGTCTCCGGCGACGGCGGCTTCCTCTTCTCGGCGCAGGAACTGGAGACCGCGAACCGGCTCGGCCTCGACTTCGTGCACATCATCCTGCGCGACAACACGTACGACATGGTCGGCTTCCAGGAGGTGCTCAAGTACGGCCGCAAATCCGGGGTCCAGCTCGGCGACTACGGCTCGCAGGACATCGCGACAGCGTTCGGCGCGCAGGGGTTCCGGCCCACCAACGAGGACGAGTTCGTCGACGCGGTCCGCAAAGGGCTCGCGGCCGGCGGCCGGACCATCATCGACGTGCCGGTCGACTACAGCCACAACACCGACCTGGGCGCGATCCTGCCCGCGGAGACCTTCGAATGACGAACTCGGACCTGCTCGGCGATGTGCGCGAGCACCGCACCCGCGGGATCTTCCAGAACTCGACCGTCGGCGCGCTGCTCGCCGGGCTCGACGACGGCGACCTGACCATCGGCGCCCTGCTGGAACACGGCGACTTCGGGCTCGGCACGTTCGACGCGCTCGACGGGGAGATGGTGATCCTGGACGGCGTCTGCTACCACCTGCACGCCGACGGCACCGCCTCGGTGGCCGGCGTCGACGAGACGACACCCTTCGCCGCGGTCACCGACTTCACCCCCGACCTCACCCTGACCCCGGCCGGCCGGCTCGACCGGGCCGGCCTGATCGACCTGGTCGAGAAGCACGTCCCGGGCGACAACTACTTCTACGCGATCCGGGTCGACGCGAGGCTGTCCGCGGTCACCACCCGCACGGTGAGCCGGCAGGAGAAGCCGTACCCCGGGCTCTTGGAAGCCTCCCGGGGCGAGGCGGTGCGGACCCTCACCGACCTGCGCGGCACGATCGTCGGCTTCCGGTCACCCGACTACGCCGGCACGGTGACGGTCCCCGGCTACCACCTGCACTTCATCGACGACAGCCGCACGCGCGGCGGCCACCTGCTCGACTTCCAGCTGAACGACGGCGGCCAGATCAGGATCAGCAGCGTCCGCGACTTCCGGCTGCGGCTGCCCGGCTCCGACGGCTTCGCCACCGGCGCCCTGAGCGGCAAACAGGCGGCGTCCCAGATCGCCTCGGCCGAGGGTGAGAACTGAACCAAGCCACGCGGCCTGGAGTCGCGCACCCGGCAGGGTCGCGGTCAGCCGGGGTCCAGACACGTCCGGATCGGTGAAGCGCCGCCGGTAATGAGTCGTGGACCACGAAAAAGGCCGGCAGATTGGTTTCCATGGGAGGCTCGAAACGGGCATCCGGCCTGATGGCGGGGGCATCGAGGAGAAGCCATGATGACGGAGGACACGTCTTTCGGGGCGCTCCTGCGCCGCCTGCGCACGGCGGCCGACCTGACCGTTGATCAACTCGCGACCGCCGCCGGGGTCAGCATCCGGGCGATCGGCGACATGGAGCGCGGGATCAGCCGCAGTCCGCGGGTCCGCACAGTGGAAGCCCTCGCCGACGGCCTGGCGGTCACCGGGGCCGACCGGGCGGCGCTGGTGGCCGCGGCCCGGGCCGGGTGCGTCGGCGGCGAGGCCGCGCCGGCGAGCGGGCTGCCGCTGCCTCGGCGGGTCGCCGACTTCACCGGTCGCGCCCGCGAACTGGGGCAGGCTGCGGGCTGGCTGGCCGGCGCGACCGGGGGTTGCCCGGCGCCCGTGGTGACGGTCCACGGGCCTGCGGGGGTCGGCAAGACCTCGTTCGCCGTCCAGGCGGCCCAGTCCTGGCCGGTCGAGGACCAGCTCTTCGTCGACCTGCGCGGGCTCGACGCGCGACCGCTGACCCCGGCCGCCGTGCTGGCCCGGCTGATCCGGGCGCTGGGCACGGATGTCCGCGTGGTGCCCAAGGACGTCGCCGAGGCCGCCGCGCTGTGGCACGACCTCGTCGGCCGGCGACGGTTGCTGATCGTGCTGGACAACGCCATCAGCGAGACTCAGGTGCAGCCGGTGCTCCCGCCGCACGGGCCGTCGGCGGTGCTGGTGACCAGCCGGCGCAGCCTGGGCGGATTGGGCGACATCCACCGGCTGCGGTTGGAGCCGTTGCCGGCGGACGATTCGGTGGCCCTGTTGCACGGGATCGTCGACCGCTCCGGCGCGTCGCCCGAGGCGCTGCGCCGCATCGCTGAGCTGTGCGTCAACATCCCGCTGGCCCTGCGCATCGCGGGCAACCGCCTGGCCAGCCGGCCGGGCTGGACACCCGACGATCTGATCGCCCGGCTCGCCGCGCAGGAGCGCCGCCTGGACAACCTCGCCGCCGGAGATCTGCAGGTCGAGGCGGCTTTCAGCCTCTCCTACCACCAGTTGTCCGAGGGGGCCCGCCGGCTGTTCCGGCGCCTGGCCCTGGTGCCGGGCCCGTCGACCCGGCCCGAGCTGGCGAGTGTGCTGGCCGCAATGCCGCTGGTGGACACCGAGGAAGCTCTGGACGACCTGGTCGACCTCGGTCTGCTGCAGGAACGCCCGGACGGCCGCCTGGAGTTCCACGACCTGTTGCGCCTCTACGCCGGCGCGGAACTCGAGCGGACGGAGAGCACCGCCGACCGGGCCGCGGCTGCCGAGCGCCGGAACACCTGGCTGCTGGACACGACGATTGTGGCCGGTCGCTTCTTCGAGCCGGAGCACAGCTCCGAGCCCGGGGTCACCACCGTGGTGTCCCTCACCTCGACGGCCGACAGCGGCGCCTGGCTGCGCGTGGAGGTCGAGAACTGGCTGGCTGCCCTGCGCGCGGCAGCCACCGGCGGCGACGACCAGCGGGTGGTCGACGTCGCCGAGGCACTGCACTGGTTCTCCGACAGCTGGTTCATGCCGCCGGTGTGGGAAGAGGTCTACACCTTGTCGGCCGACGCCGCCGAGCGTCTGGGTGACGATCGTCTGCACGCCGTTCACCAGGGATATCTCACCTGGGTGCACGCCTACCTGCTCGATCAGCCGGCGGCCGCGATGAGGCACGCGCGCCTGGCCCTGAAATCCGCGACGCGATCCGGTGACCGGCAACAGCAGGCCTGGGCCGACTACTACCTGAGCTGGGTCTTCCATCTGCTCGGGCGATCAGACGAGTCGATCGAGCACGCCACGGCCGCGGTCACCGGCTTCCGGGCCACCGGCGACCGCGAGGGCCTGCCCAACGCCCTGCTCCGATGGGCGGTGTCTACTCAAGGCGCGGGTCGGGGTGAGGAGACGATCCCGGTCCTGACCGAGGTCCTTCGGGTGACGACCGATCCGGCGACCGCGCCGCTGCCGCACATCGCGGACAACGCTGCCGCCACGGCCCGCGCCTACCTGGCGGACGTGGAGATCGATGCCGGACGCTGGCCGACCGCCCTGTTGCGCATGCAGGAGTCCCTGGCCGCGGTCGACCAAACCGTGTCGCACTGGCGGATCGGCTCCCTGACCCGGCTGGCGCTGATCCACGCCGAGCTGGGCGACCTGGACGCGGCGCGCGCCGACCTGGTCGCACTCCGGAAGGTCCAGGCCCAGGAAGGGCGGCCGCCCAAGCTCACCGGGCCGGCGAAGGCTCGAGTGGACCGGGTGCAGGAAATTCTGGCCGACGGTTGATCGCCCCGGGCATTTCAGCATCACCCGAAGCATGCCCACCCCCGTGAACGAGGGGTCACCTGCCGGCTCCCGAGGTAACCCATCTCGGCGGTCTCCGGTGGGTACCCTCTCGAAGGTGTCGATGGAGCAGACAGCCGTACGCGTGGGTCTGGGAACGGGTGCGAATCTGCGCCTGCATTTCCAGCGGATCCTGGGCACCACGCCCAGCCGGTAGCGGCGGACCTTCGTGGCGTGATCCTTGCGAACGGTGGCGCCCGCGCCACTGTTCCGGTCGTCCGGTGGCGGCCACGCTTGCAGCATGACTCGCATCGCCATCAACGGATTCGGCCGCATCGGACGCAACGTGCTGCGGGCGCTGCTCGAGCGGGACAGCAAGCTCGAGGTCGTCGCGGTCAACGATCTCACGGAACCGACGGCCCTGGCCCGCCTGCTCGCCTTCGACACCACCGCGGGCCGGCTCGGCCGTCCGGTCACCGTCGACGGCTCGACCCTGGTCGTGGACGGACGCCGCATCGCGGTCCTGTCCGTCCCGGACCCGGCCGAGCTGCCGTGGAAGGACCTCGACGTCGACATCGTCCTGGAGGCCACCGGTCGCCTCGCCGCCGCCGCCAAGGCCCGCGCCCACCTCGACGCGGGCGCCCGCAAGGTCCTCGTCGGAGCGCCCTCCGACGGCGCCGACGTCACCCTCGCGCCCGGGATCAACACGTCGGCCTACGACCCCGCGGCGCACACGATCATCTCGAACGCCTCCTGCACGACCAACGCCCTGGCCCCGCTCGCCTCGGTGCTGGACGAGCTGGCCGGCATCGAGCACGGCTTCATGACGACGATCCACGCCTACACCCAGGAGCAGAACCTGCAGGACGGCCCGCACCGCGACCCGCGCCGGGCCCGGGCCGCCGCGGTCAACATCGTGCCCACCACGACCGGCGCCGCCAAAGCCATCGGCCTGGTCCTGCCCCGCCTGGCCGGCAAGCTCTCCGGCGACTCGATCCGGGTGCCGGTCCCGGTCGGCTCGATCGTCGAGCTCAACACGACGGTCTCCCGCGAGGTCACCCGCGACGAGATCCTCACCGCCTACCGGGTGGCCGCCGAGGGGCCGCTGGCCGGCATCCTCGAATACTCCGAGGACGCCCTGGTCTCGGCCGACATCGTGGGCAATCCGGCGTCGGCCGTCTTCGACTCCGCCCTCACCCGGGTCGACGGCCGCCACGTCAAGGTGGTCGCCTGGTACGACAACGAGTGGGGCTTCTCCAACCGGGTGATCGACACGCTGGAACTGCTCGCCGGATAGGTTTTCACCGGCCGGCGGCAAAGGCCGCGTTCAGCCGCTCCGAAGGCGTCGGGCCCGCGTCCGGCTTCGGAGCGGCACCCAGATGGAGCACCCTCAACTCGTCCATGAGCTCCTCGACGAACTCCGGGCCCGCGTCCCGCATGAGCTGCTGCCGGGTCCGGAGCTCGTCGCTGCCCGGGCGCCAGTCGAGCCCCCAGTTGCCGAGGGCGTAGAGGACCGGAAGGGTCCGGATGCCGGGCTCGGTGAGGCTGTAGCGAGCCCGCTGCCCCCGCGCCGCGGGGTCGCGGGTGAGGATCCCGGCGTCGACCAGCCGCTTGAGACGGTCGGCCAGGATGTTGGAGGCGATGCCCTCGATCGACCCGGTGAGCAGCTCCCGGAAATAGCGGCGGTCACCGAAGATGACGTCCCGCAGCACGAGCATCGACCAGCGGTCGCCGAGCACCTCGACGGCGGTGTTGATCGGACACCCGGACCGTGGTTCCACGACTCCTCCTTGACAGGCACTTCGCCCTCAATATAGTGGTTGCAAAACGCAACCACCAGGGAAGAGGAGCCGTGCTGACGCAGGTCGCGGACGGGGTGCTGGTGCACGAGAGCGAGTTCATCAAGAGCAACGCCGTTGTCGTGCAGGGCCGCGACGGCGTGCTGCTCATCGATCCCGGCGTGCAGAGCCACGAGATGGCCTGCCTCGCCGACGACCTCGCCCGGTCGGGCCGGACCGTGGTGGCCGGCTTCTCGACCCATCCGCACTGGGATCACCTGCTGTGGCACGCCGACTTCGGCGACGCCCCTCGATACGGCACGGCCCGGTGCGCGGCGGCGGTGCGCGAGGAGCTCTCCGACCCGGAGGCCAAGGCCCACATCACCGAGCACCTGGAGCCGACCGGCATCGCCGAGCAGGTCCCGCTCGAGCTGTACGGCCTCATCACCGCCCTGCCCGCCGGGAGCACGGAGATCCCCTGGGACGGTCCGCGGGTCCGGATCCTCGAGCATCAGGCGCACGCGCCCGGCCATGCGACGCTGTTCATCGAGGAGCGGGGGGTCCTCGCCGCCGGCGACATGCTGTCCGACCACCTGATCCCGATGCTCGGGCTGAGTGAGACCGCCGACCCGATCGAGGACTACCTCGCGGCGTTGCGAATGCTGGAGGGCGTGGCGGGCGACGCCCGGATCGTCGTTCCCGGCCACGGGTCGGTCGGCGGGACCGGCCAGGCCTCCGCGCGGATCGAGCTGGATCGGGCGTATGTGCTCGCACTGCGCGAGGGCAAGGATCCCGAGGACCCGCGGATCGGCGCCTCGGCCCAGCCGAGCTGGGAGTGGGTGTCCGATGTGCACAGCGGGCAAGCCCGGGAGCTCGCCGAAAGGACTGTCGGATGAGCACCGGTGGGTTCTCGCCGGCCCGGCTGGCTCGGGTGCGCCGACTGCTCGACCGCCACGTCGGCACCGGCTTGGTGCCGGGCCTGGTGGTCGCTCTTGCCCGGCACGGTGAGGTGCACGTCGAGGCCGTGGGGAACCTCGCGTTCGACGGTGCCGGATCCACGACGCCGTTCGCCGGCGACACGATCGTCCGGATGGCCTCGATGACCAAGCCGATCGTCGCCGCCTGCGCGATGACGCTGGTCGAGGAGGGCACGCTGCGCCTCGACGACCCGGTCGACGACCTGCTTCCCGAGCTGGCCGGCATGCGGGTGCTCGCCGATCCGTACGGGCCCGTGGAGGACACCGTCCCGGCTGAGCAGCCGATCACGTTGCGGCACCTGCTGACCTTCACGTTCGGCACCGGGATGGCCATCGCCGAGCCGGGGACGGTGCCGATCGCCGATGCGCTGGACGCCGTCGGCGAACCGGAGCCGGACGAATGGATCCGCCGGCTGGGCACGCTCCCGCTCCTCCACCAGCCCGGCGAGCGCTGGGTGTACGAGACGGCCGCGGACGTCACGGGGGTGCTCATCGCCCGGGCCACCGGCAAGTCGTTCGAGACGGCCGTGCGGGAGCGGGTGTGTGAACCGCTGGGCCTCAAGGACACCGGCTTCAGGGTGAGCGCCGACCGCCTCGACCGGTTCGCCCCGGCGTACGCGAACGAGAACGCCCCCACCGGTGAGCCGGTCGTGCAGGACGGGCGCGACGGCTGCTGGAGCCGGCCGCCGGTGTTCATCGGCGGTGGCGGTGGACTCGTCTCGACTGCCGACGACTACCTCACGTTCGGCTCGGCGCTGCTCGCGGGTGGCGCCCATCGTGGTACGCGGATGCTCTCCCGGCCGGCGGTGACGCTGATGACCACCGATCACCTGACCCCGGCCCAGAAGGCGGTCTCCCGGCTCTCCGGGTTCGCTCCGGACTACTTCGACACCCTCGGCTGGGGGTTCGGGCTCTCCGTGCGCACCCGCCGTACCCAGCTCGGCCCCTCGGTCGGCAGCTACGGGTGGTCCGGCCTCTACGGCACCGCCTGGTACAACGATCCGGCCGAGGATCTGGCCGCGGTCGTGGTCATGCAGCGGGGCCACCTGGGCGACCAGACGCTGCCGATGTGGGCCGACCTCTGGACCGCGGTCTACCAGGCGATCGACGACTGACACGCGACTTGGTGCCCGCGTGCACCACGAACGGTCCACGGGGTCAGAGAGGATCGGTGAACGAGATCGGCTTGCCCGCCGCCTGGGCATAGGCGATCTCCCTACTGGTGGACTCGCCGACATACCCGCCGGGGTTGACGATCAGAACCCGGTCGGCCAGGTCGATCTTGCGCAGGTGGAGGGCGTCCAGCGCGGCCTTCTGCTCGTCGGTGATCACCGCGCCTACCTCGCCCGGCGCGACGACGATGACACCGGCGAGCGTCAGATCACGGTCCGCCGCCCGCATCTCGTCCACGAACCGCATGGAGCCGCAGATGCAGACGATCTCGGGTCGGTCGGGCATGGCACAGTCCTCCGGTCGAACGGGAAACCGTCATTGTGCACGGCGGCCTCACCGGCCCGGCCGTGTGCACCGTCGCGGGTGAGAGGCCAGTCAGGCCGGGAGGGTGACGACCAGCTTGGTGGCGGAGACCCCCCGGCGCTGCTGGTCCATGGCGCTCTGCACGTCGGACAGCGAGTGGCCGACGACGGACGCCCTCGGCACCGCGACCGCCGGGCTGCGGTAGTCGAAGACGCGCGCCGCGCCCAGGTCGGCCAGCCGGTCGGCGTTGCGGGGTGACGCGGTCGTGATGACGTCGTATCCGGCCGCCACCGCGAGCTGGATCGCGTTGCTGCCCGCGCTGGTCGAGCCACCCCAGACGAGGACGGTCTCACCGGTCGGCGGGGCGCCGGCGGCCGGGTGCCGCAGGCCGAGATGGCTGGACTGGAAGAGCGAGCAGGCCGCGGCCGAGACGCCGAGCGGCAGCACCGCGGCGTCGGCGTAGGACAGGCCGGCCGGGATCGGCGCCGCGAGAACCTCGGGGACGACCGCGTAGTGCTGGAAGGCACCCTGGGCGGGCTGTTGGCGTCGCGGCCAGCGTCAGCGCGCGGTCGCCGGGCCGGAACCGGGTGACCGCCGAGCCGGCCTCGACGACCTCGCCCGCCAGGTCGGTCCGGAGCACGGCGGGGTACTTCAGCCAGGCGTACGCGACCCGGCCGGCCACCTGGATGACCCAGTCGAGCGGGTTGACGGCGACGGCGTGGTTGCGGACGACGATCTGGTCGGCGCCGAGCTGCGCCAAGCTCTCGCCTGAGGCCGGCGGCGCGGGGATCGCGCCGCCGGCCGTGGGGCGTCAAGCCGGGCGGTAGCCGGCGGGCCGGGTGGAGAACGTGCCCCGGCCCCGGGTGCGGCTGCGCAAGTCGGTGGCGTACCCGAAAAGCTCGGCCAGCGGCACCACCGCGGTCACCGACTCGCCGGTGGAACCGGTGATCCGGCCGCGGCGGGATGCCAGATCGCCGAGCACGCCGCCCAGCGTCTCCGCGGGAGCGTGGACGGTCACGTCGGCCACCGGTTCCAGCAGGGCCAGCTCGCACGCGTCGAGGGCGGCCCGCAGACCGGACCGGCCGGCCGCGCGGAACGCCATCTCCGACGAGTCCTTCACGTGCGTGGCGCCGTCGGTGAGGGTGACCCGCAGACCGGTGACCGGATGACCGGCCAGCGGACCGTGGGCCAGCGCCTCGCGGCAGCCGGCTTCGACCGCGCGCACGTACTCGGCCGGGACACGCCCGCCGGTCACCGTGGACGCGAAGGCGAAGCCGGTGCCGTCGAGCGGTGTCACGTCGAGCACGACGTGGGCATACTGCCCCGCTCCACCGTCCTGCTTGACGTGCCGGTGGATCAGACCGGTCACGCCGCGCACGACGGTCTCACGGTAGGCCACCTGGGGGCGGCCGGTCATGACGGCCACACCGCCCTCGCGCAATCTGGTCACCGCCACCTCCATCTGCAGCTCTCCCTGACCGGACAACAGTGTCTGCCCCGATTCGCTGTCGGTGCGCACCGACAGCGACGGGTTCTCCTCGACGAGCGCGGCCAGCGCCCCGGGCAGCCGGTGGGCATCGGCCCGCGTACGCCCCTCCAGCGCGACCGAGACGAGCGGCTCAGCCACCACCGGCGCCTCCAGCCGCACCGGACGCTCGCGTGTGGACAGTGTGGTCCCCGGCCGGGCGGCCTTGAGCCCCATCAGCGCCACGATGTCGCCGGCCTCCGCCCGCTCGGCGTCGGTGTGCCGGTCGGCCTGCACCCGCAGGATCCGGCCGACCCGCTCGGCGCGCCCGGTCGCCGCGTCCCAGACGGTGTCGCCCTTGGTCAGGACCCCGTCGTAGACGCGGACGAACGTCAGCCGGCCCTGCCGGCCGGGCTGCACCTTGAACGCCAGCGCCACCAGCGGCGCGGCCGGATCGCCGGACGGGGCCGGCAGGTAGTCGACGACCGCGTCCAGCAACGGTTCCACGCCGATGGTCCGGTAGGCCGAACCGCACAGCACGACAACCGCCTTCCTTTCCCGGGAGAGATCCCGCATCGCCGCTCGCAGCGTCTCGTCGGACATCGCGCCCAGCTCCTCCAGCGCCGCCGGATGCAGCTCGGCGACGGCCTCCTCGAGACGACGACGGGCCGCCTCGTCACCGCCCGGGGTGACCGTCAGGACCCCGTCGGGCCAGGTGAGCGTTCGACGCCCGACCAGGTCGACGACGCCGCCCTCGACGGGTACCTGCGCCACCAGCGGGATCACGCCGAGCCGCTCCCGCATCGACCGCACGGCCGCGTCGAGGTCGGCGCCCGGCCGATCCAGCTTGTTGACGAAGACGATCCGCGGAACCCCGTGCCGGTCGGCCTGCCGCCAGACGGCCTCGCTCTGCGGCTCGACCCCGGCCACGCCGTCGAGCACGACGACCGCGCCGTCGAGCACCCGCAGCGAGCGCTCGACCTCGTCGGTGAAGTCGACGTGCCCGGGGGTGTCGATCAGGTTGAGCCGGTGGCCGTTCCAGTCGCAGCTGACCGCGGCCGCGAAGATGGTGATGCCGCGTTCGCGTTCCTGCGGGTCGAAGTCGGTGATGGTGTTGGCGTCATGGACTTCACCCAGTTTGTAGGTGGCACCGGTGAGGAACAGGATCCGTTCGGTCAGGGTGGTCTTGCCCGCGTCGACGTGGGCCAGGATGCCGAGGTTTCGCATGGCTGGTGGACTTTCGAGAGTTCCGGTGGTGGACAGCGCCCACCCGCCGCGTCCTCAGGACGCGGTCAGGAACGACCAGCCTCGGTGGCGCAGCCGAGGCTGGGCACACCAGACACGAGGAGAGGAGCGGTGCGAAAGCGCACGGCGTCCTCCCCTCGCGAAACGATCAACACCGGAGACGGTACGGATTTCCCGGCCGCCCTGTCGACCGGTTTTACGCCCGCACCGCGGCGGTGGCCGGGCCCCGCACCGCACGCCGGGTGGTCTGCACCAGAGCCGACGCGGTGAGCACCACGGCGATCGCCGCCACGATCCCGAAAGCCGCGGGTGAGGCGTCCGGCCAGATCCGGCCGGCACGGGCCGAGCCGAACGGCAGGACGGTGAACAGCGCGGCCACCAGGCCGCCGAGCACGCCGGTCACCGTGCTGAGCAAGCCTTCCAGGGCCACCATCGCGGTGACCTGACCGCGGGTGGCGCCGGCCAGACGCTGCTGGGCGAACTCGCGGCGCCGGTGCGCGGTCGCCGCGATCAGCGTGTTCACCAGCATGATGGCGACAAAAACGGCGATCATGCCGACCACCACGTAGTTGAGCGTCTGGATGTCCTGCGCGTAGGCGGGCTCGATCAGGCCCGCGGACGCCCGGTCCTCGATGCCCTGCATGTATACCGTGCCGGTCGCGATGCCGGTGAACAACAGCACCGGCATGACGGCCGACGCCGGCCGCGGCCCCTGCAGGGCGAGCTCGCCCGGGGCCGCGAAGAGCCGTACGAGAGGGCTCAGAACAGCCGTGACCAAGCGCAGCAGCTCGGGCGCGAGCAGTGCCAGCCCGATCGACGCCCAGATGCCGGCCTGCCCGGCCGTCTGCATGGCGTCGATGCCCTTGCCGTCCATCAGTGTCGCGGTCAGCACGGCACAGTTCGCGCCGGTCAGCAGGAACAGCACCGCCCCGATCCGCCGCAGCCGGGGCCGGGCCCGCCGGGGGCCGGGCGCCGCCGAACGCCGGGCCGTGGCGAACGCCGCGACCAGCGAGCCGACCAGCGTGACCCCGAAACCGGTCCCCAGCGCGATCGGGCCGAACGCGGGGTGGACCGAGGAGGCGACCTGCCCGGTGTTCTGCAACAGGCCGACCAGCACGCGTCCGAGCACCCACCCGACCGGCACGGCCACCGCCGACGCGAGCAGCGCGACGGCCGCGGCCTCCCCCACGATCATCCGGCGCAGCTGAGGGCCGGTCGCACCGACCGAGCGCAGCAGGGCGATCTGCTGCTCCCGTTGCCGGACAGCCAGGGTCAGCGTCGAGGTCACCGCGAACACGACGATGATCAGGCACCACCCTCCGCCGACACTGGCGGTGGTCGTCAGCGATTCGTTGCCGGCGGCGGCGTCGACGCCGCCGGCAGTGTCCAGAAGCGACGCGAACGCCATGATGAGCGCCGCGCCCAGAAAGGCGGAGAGAAACGTGGCGAGGAAGCCGCCGGGACGGTGGCGCAGGTTGCGCAGCGCGACGGCGATCATGCCGACACCCCCACGCGGTCGCCGAGGTGCGCCAGACGCTCGGCCACGGCGCCGGCCGTGGGCGCGCGCAGCGACCCGGCCAGCTTGCCGTCGGCCAGGAAGAGAACCGAGTCGGCGTACGCGGCGGCGACCGGGTCGTGGGTGACCATGACGACCGTGCGGCCGCGCTCGTGCACTACCGCCCGCAGTAGCGCCAGCACTTCACGGGCGCTGCGCAGGTCGAGTGCTCCGGTCGGTTCGTCGGCGAAGACGACGGCCGGCTCCGTGACCAGCGCCCGGGCCACGGCGACCCGCTGGCGCTGCCCGCCGGAGAGCCGCTCGGGCAGCTCACCCGACCGGTCCCCCAGGCCCAGCTGCTCGAGAGTCTCCCGTACGCGGCGGCGGTCGGCCCGGCGGCCGGCCAGCCGCAGCGGCAGCACGACGTTCTGCTCCACCGTCAGCGACGGAAGCAGGTTGTAGTCCTGAAAGACGAAGCCGACCCGGGTCCGCCGGAACTTCGTCATCGCCGTGTCCTTGGTGGCCGTGAGCTCGGCCCCGTCGATGAACACCCGGCCGGCGGTCGGGCGGTCGAGCCCGGCCGCGCACTGCAGCAGCGTGCTCTTGCCCGATCCGGACGGCCCCATCACGGCCGTGAAACTCCCCGCGGCGAAACCGGCGCTCACTCCATCGAGCGCGGTCACGCCACCGTCATAGGTCTGGTAGAGCTCGGCAACCCGCACCACATCAGTCATGAATACACCGTACGAACGCACTACCCTGGAAATCGGTAGTGCTAGCACCCCGATCCATGTAGTGCAGAGAGGTAAGGTGCACTAGTGCAGGTACCCGTGTTCCGCCGGATAGCGGCCGAGATCGCCGCCCGCATCGCCGCCGGCGAGCCACCGCCCGGCGAGCGCATCATGTCGACCCGCCAGATCATGGCCGAGTACGGCGTCGCCATGGCCACCGCCACCAAGGTGATCACCCACCTCCGCGAGGAGGGCCTGGTGCGTGCCCAACCGGGCGTCGGCACGGTCGTCGCCGGCGACACCCGGCCGACCGGCATCGGCCCCGACCGCGACCTGGTCGTCCGCACGGCCATCACGATCGCCGACGCCGAGGGCCTGCCGGGCCTCTCGATGCGCCGCCTGGCCGGAGAGCTCGGCATCCCCACGATGTCGGTCTATCGCCACGTGGCCGACAAGGAGGAGCTCGTGCTGCTGATGATGGACAAGGTCATGGCGGCCAATCCCCCGCCGCCCCGGCTCGACCCGGCCCGCGACGGCTGGCGGGCCTGCGTCGAGGCCCTGGCCCGCCTGCAGTGGTCGATGTATCGCCGCCACACCTGGCTGGCTCAGGCCGTCTCGTTCACCCGCCCGCTGCTGGCCCCGAACGCGATGGCCCACACCGAGTGGACGATGCGCGCCCTGGAGGGCCACGGCCTCGATCACAACACCCAGTTCCGCGCGGCCGTGACCGTCGCCAACTACGTCCGCGGGACGGCCGTCAACCTGGAGGACGAGGCCCAGGCCGAGCAGGAGACCGGCCTGACCGACACCGAGTGGATGGACACCCAGCAGCAGCGTTTCGCCGACGCGCTGGCCACCGGCAAGCTGCCGCTGATGGCCCGCTTCCTCGCCTCCGACGACCGCGAGCTGACCCTCGACCTGCTGCTCGACTACGGCCTCCAGCGCCTGCTCGACGGCCTGGAGACACAGCTCAGTCCGCGAGCCGGGCTCTGAAGGTCTCCGCCTGCGGGTGGTCGAGTTCGCTCAGGATGCTCAGGGCGTGCTGCCAGGCCGCGCGGGCCGCGGCGGTGTCGCCGCCGGCGAGAAGAACGTCGCCCAGGGTGCCGGTGCCGACCGCTTCCTGATATCGGTCGCCCAGCTCGGCGAAGATGGCCACGGCCTGCTGATAGCAGTCGGCGGCCTCGGCCGGTCGGCCCGAGTGGTGGATGTAGCCCAGAGTGTCCCAGGCGTGGGCCTGCCCGTAGCGGTCGCCGAGTTCCTCGAGCAGATCCAGGGACAGCCGGGTGGAGACCAGAGCCTCGGCGTGCTCGCCCAGCAGCGCCTGATACCAGCCGACCGAGCTGAGGGCCACGGCGTGCCCGACCTGGTGCCCGAGAGCCTCGAACAAAGCCACCGAGCGGCGGGCGTGCGGCAGCGCCTCACCGGGACGGTCGCGCCGGTCCTCCAGGGCGGCCAGACCGTTGTACGCGAACGCCTGCCCGATCCGGTCGCCGGCCCGGGCACTCACGTCGATGGCCCGCCGCAGCTCGGTCTCGGCCTCGTCGTAGCGGCTCAACCCGAGGTACGCGGTGGACAGATGCCGGTGGGCGCGGGCCAGCTCGACCGGGTCGGCGTCGCGGGCGGCGGCCACCGCCAGCCTGCCCACAGCTTCGAGATCGTGCCAGTATCCCTGCCAGTCGAGAAACGTCACCAGGCCGTAGTGCAGTTGCCGGACCGCGCCGGCGAAGCCGTTGTCGGCCGCCTGCCGCACCGTGGCCAGCAGGGATTGCCGCTCGGCGGCGAACCAGTCCAGGGCTTCCTGGTTCTTGACCGGCGGGTCGACGACGGCGCCGGACGCCGGAATACCGAGCTCGAGCGTGCCCTGGGCCGGATCGAGCAGCATGGTGGCGGCGCAGGCGGTGTGCACGTAGTGATCCAGCAACCGGGCCATCGCGCGGGGCCGCTCGTCGTCCAGCCGCTCGGCCGCATACACGCGCAGCAGGTCGTGCAGGGTGAACCGGCCCGGTGACCGCTCGACGAGCAGGCTGGCCCGGGTCAGCTCGGTCAGCGTGCGCCGCACCTCGGGCACTCCCCGGCCGGCGAGGCTGGCCGCGGCGGCCACCGAGAGGTCCGGGCCGGGGTGGACGCTCAGCAAGCGGAAGAGCCGGGCCGCGGGCTCGCTCAACGCGGCGTACGACCACGAGATCACCGTCGCGACGCGGGTCGACGGGTCGCCGGCGTCCAGCGCGTCCAACCGGCTCCGGGCGTCCGCGAGCTCGGCCGCCAGCGCCGCCAGCGGAAAGCCGCTGTGCCGGGCCCGGGCGGCCACGATGGCCAGGGCCAGGGGAAGCCCGGCGCACGCGGCGACGATCGCGGCCGCGGCGGCCGGCTCGGCGGTCACCCGATCCGGGCCGAGCCGGCCGGTGAGCAGGTCCCGGGCCTCGCCGGGCGACAGGGCGTCGAGGCTGATCGGGTGGGCATCGTGGGTCGCCAGCAGCGGCACGAGCTGGTCCCGGCTGGTCACCACGGCCAGCGCCGACGGGCCCACCGGCAGCAGGGTGCGGACGTGGCCGGCGTCGCGGGCGTTGTCCAGCACGATCAGGACGCGTTTGCCGTCGAGCAGGCTGCGGTAGAGGCCCACCTGCGCGTCCGGGGTGGGCGGAACCCGGTCGGGGGCGACGCCGAGGGCGTGCAGGAAAGCCCGGAGCGCCTGCCCGGCGTCCATGGTGAGGCCGGGGGCGGCGAAACCGCGAAGGTCCACGTACAGCTGGCCGTCGGGAAAGCGCGGGGCGGCCGAACGCGCCCAGTGCACCGCGAGCGAGGTCTTGCCGACACCGGCCGTCCCGGAGATCGCGCCGACCACCCCGGGGGGCAAAGCGTCGAGCGCGGCCAGGTCGCGGGCCCGGCCGGCGAAACCGGCCACCTCGGCCGGCAGCTGAGCGGGGACGACCGACGCAGCCGCCTGCTCCCGCAGAAGCCTCTGGTGCAAGGTCTGCAGCTCGGCGCTCGGGTCGGCACCGAGCTCGTCGGCCACCCGTTCCCGGATCCGGGTGTACCGCTCCAGCGCCTCGGCCGGGCGCCCGGCCGCGTGCAGGGCCCGGATCAGCTCCGCGTGCACCGGCTCGGCCAGCGGGTTCTCCCCGGCCAGCTCGGACAGCCGGGTGATCGCCACCGCCGGACGAGCGACCGCGGTCTCGGCCCGCGCCCAGGCCAGCATCAGCTCGAGGTGGTCCTGGCGCCAGCTGCGGCGCATCCGGTCGGCCCACGGCCCGGCTATGCCGGTCAGCGGTTCCCCGCGCCACAGGACGTCGGCCGCGCGGAGCTCGTCGGCCGGGCGATCGCCGCGGCGGCTGCGCTCGAGGAGCTCGCGCATCCGGTGCAGGTCGACCAGCGCGGGGTCGGCGTCGAGCAGGTAGCCACCCGAGCGACGGGACACCGTGACCTGGCCGCCCGCCTCCTCGAGCACCCGGCGCACCCGGGTGACGTGGGCGTGCAGCGATCGCCGGGCCGTCGGCGGTGGTGCCTCGCCCCACAACCGGTCGATCAGGACGTCGGCGTCGACCGCGCGCCCGGCGTCGACCGCCAGCACCGCCAAGACCGCGCGCGGCCGTGGCTGACCGACGTCCACCCGCTGGTCACCGACCCACACCTCGACCGGGCCCAACAACCGAATGTCGATCACACGTCTCCCCCGGACATCGATCCACAACAATCCCACAACGCCGCCCGGCCAATCTATCGGCACGGTCGAGCGGCGCCGCGGACCCCCGACGGGGGTGGGCTCACGGCGCCGCCCGGCATCCACCCGGACGTCCATGAAGGGGCTCACTGAGATGGCGACAACGAACAAGGGGGGTGGCACCGGCGGTCTGCGCCGGCGCCTGGTGCGCGCGATCGCGACCGTGACCGTGCTGACCGGCGCCATGGTGGTGGGCCTGGCCACCCCCGCGCTGGCCGCGGAGGAGTTCAACTACTTCAACACGGCCTACGGGGTGCGGGAGGCGGACTACAAGATCACCTTCTATGGCGCGCCGTCCGGCCAGCACCGCAAGCACCTCGTCATCGCCGACAAGAAGGCGGACGGCAAGGCCCCGCTGCTGCGGATCTGGCCCGCCCCGCTCGAGGACCCCTGCTACTACATCGACTACGCCGACAAGGGTGGCTCCGGCGACGGCGCCTACCACTACGACATCTACTACCCGGTGTCGATGATCGCCTACGTCCTCGCCGACCGCGAGGGCGCCTGGGGCGGTCAGTACGGCCTGAACGGTCAGTGGATCATCAACGCCCGCCGCGCCGCCGGCTGCTGACCGGCACCCCGTCCTGAGCCGGCCGCGACCGGCTCAGCGCTGTCGCAACTCGACGATCGCCGAGCCCAGGTTCCGCTCGACGCCGACCGGCCGCTGCAGGCCTTCCGCGAAGAGAGACTCGACGAACGGACGATGCTCGGGCCGGCCGGCCGTCGAGAAATAGGCCTTCAGACCCGCGGCCAGTTCCTCGTCGGCCGGCAGGGTGGCCGCGTCGACCAGCGTCTTGATGCCGGCCACGGCTACCCGGTCGAAGGCGGCGATGCGCCGGGCGAAGCGGTCGGTGAAGACCTCGAGCTCGGCATCGGGCACGACGCGGTTCACGTACCCGTAATCGGCCGCCAGTGCCGCGACCAGATCGTCACCACCCAGCAGGATCTCGAGGGCGCGGCCGCGGCCGACGAGCCGGCCCAGGCGAGCCATCGCGCCGCCGCCGGGAACCGCCCCCACGCCGACTTCGAACTGGCCGAAGACGGCCTGCTCGGAGGCGAAGCGGATGTCGGTGGCCAGGGCGAACTCGCTGCCGGCGCCCCGGGTGCGGCCGCGGACCTCCGAGATGGTGGCGACCGGCAGCCGGCTCAGGCGGATGAAGTTGTCCACGTACGGATGCAGGCCGGTCGGGCCGGGTGGCATCGCGGCCACCCGGGCGCCGTCGGAGAGGAAGTCCCAGTGGGCCATGAAATAGCCGGGGGTCTCGCTGCGGAAGACCACGACCGTCAGATCCGGGTCCTTCTCGATGGTGCCGATCAGGTCGGCCAGCTGCTCGACGGTGTCCGGGTCCATCAGGTTGACCGGGCCGTTGGCGAAGGTCACCCGCCAGTAGGCGGGCGAGACCGTGGTGAGGCGGAACTGCTCTGCGGCTGTCATGGGCCCAGCATCGGAGCCCGGCCGGCGTGATCGCACCCGTGCAAGACCCTGGTGAGCCGCTAAGGTCATCGACCGGGGAACGGGGGCACGGGTGGGAACAGCGGTGGAGATCCGCGGTCTGGTCAAGGCGTTCGGAGATTTCCGGGCGGTCGACGGGCTCGATCTGACGGTGCGCGGCGGCACGTGCCACGGCGTGGTGGGACCGAACGGCGCGGGGAAGTCGACGACGCTCGGCATGGCCGTCGGACTGATCACGCCCGACGCCGGCACGATCCGGTTGCTGGGCCACGACATCCGCCGGGCCCGGGCCCTGATCGGTGTCCTGCCCGACGGCCTCGACCTGCCCGAGCGGCTCACCGGGGCCGAGCTGCTGCGCTACACAGCCGGTCTGCGCGGGCTCGACCCGGCGACCGCGCGCACCCGCAGCGCCGAGCTCATCGACGTGCTCGGACTGGCCAAGGGGGCCGGCACCCCGCTGGCCGACTGTTCCACGGGCACCCGCAAGAAGATCGGGCTCGCTCAGGCGCTGGTGCACGCGCCGCGCCTGCTGGTGCTCGACGAGCCCTTCGAGGCGGTCGACCCGGTCTCGGCGCTGGCGATCCGCCGGGTGCTGCAGCGGTTCGTGGCCGGCGGTGGCACGACCGTCCTCTCCACCCACTCGATGCTGCTGGTGGAGCAGATGTGCGACGACGTCACGGTCGTCAACCGGGGTCGCGTGGTCGCGGCCGGGCCGGTGGCCGAGGTGGCCGCGGGCGGCACCCTGGAGGACCGTTTCGTCGAGCTGGTCGGCGCCGACGTCGCCGGTGAGGGCTCGCTCGACTGGCTGACCCGGCGATGACGGCGCCGGTCATCGTGCGGATGCGCGCGACCATGTTCCGCCGCTCGCTGCGCGACCCCGGGCCGGCGGTGGCCGGGCTGGCCGGGCTGCTGGCGGCCGGGTGGCTGATCGTGTACGCCGTACGCCCGTCCGCCCAGCCCGGCACGCTGTCGATCCTCACCGGCAGCTGGGTGCTCGGCTGGATCGTGCTGCCACTGCTGCTCGGCGGGGTCCGGGGCCGCGTCCGCCCGGGGCATCTGCGCCTCGAGCCGATCCCGGTCGTCCGAGCCGCGTACGGGTTGCTGCTCGCCTCGGCACTCGGGATCGGCCCGGCGGTGTCGCTGATCGCGCTTGCTGCCCTGCCCGCCCACGCCGCCCGCGACGGGATCGCCGCCGCGGTGGTCGCCGCCGTCGGCGCGCTGCTGCTGTGGCTGCTCGGTCTGGCCGGCTCGGCCGTCGCGCTGGAGGCGGTCGGTCGCTCGGGCGGCCCGGTCGGCGCCGCGCTGACCGGCGTCCTCACCGGCACGGTCATGGGCGTGCTGGGGTCGGTCTGGGCCGTCGCCCCGTGGGCCAGTCTGCTGCTGGTCGCCGGCCCACCGGCCGGCGTCCTGACGGTGCTGAGGTGGACGCCCGGATTCTGGCCGCTCGACGGCTCCCCGGTGCTGCTTCTACCGCTCGCCCTGCTCGTCGGTGCGGGCGTCCTGGCGTACGCGTCCCTGGTGCGCCACGTGCTGACCGGCTCGGCCCGGCCGCGGTCGGGCCGAGCCACCACCGCCTCCGGCCGTTTCGCCCGCGGCCCGGTCGACGGCGTCATCGGCCGCGAGCGCCACACCTGGCTCCGCCACCCGCTGCGCCTGCAATACCTGGCTTTCTCCATCGTCTACGGCGTCCTGCTGGCCGGGTTGCCGCTCCTGGCCGAGGTGCGGCTGCTGACCCCGTGGGCCGGCGTGCTGATCGTCCTGTGGGCCGCGTCGATGGCCGCCAGCCTGGTCGGTCTCGACGGCACCGCCCTGTGGCTGCCGCTGACCGCCCCGGGCGGCGAGCGGGCCGAGGTCCTGGGCCGGGCGCTCGCCTGGTTGCTTCTCGTCGCGCCGGCCGGAGCCGTGTTCACCGTGGCCGGCATCCTCGTCGCACCGTCCGCCGACCCGGTCGCCGCCCTCGCGGTGCTGCCGGCGGTGCTCGGCGCCGGCGCGGCCGTTCCGGTGTGGGTCGCGGTGCTTCGCGTACGCCCGGTGGACGACCCGAGGCGGCCCACCGCCGCCGACAACCCCACCGACATCGTCAGCGTCCTGCTGGTGCTGGTGGCGCTCGTGGTGACGGCCGCACCCGCGTTCAGTCTCGTCGTCTGGGGCCCTTCGTGGTCCCGCTGGCCCGCCCTAGCGGTCGGTGTCCTCTGTGGCCTGGCCGCGTGGCTGGGCGCCACCTGGGCCGCCACCGAACGGTTGACCCGCCGCGGCACCGAGGTCCTGGCCGCGGCCGGCCGGACGACCGCCACCCCCACCACCCGGATCCCGCTCACCTGGGACGCCGAATGGGTCCGCACCCACCGGGTCACCGTCTGGGCGCTGGCCCTGCTCACGATCGGCTGGATCCCGGTCGTCCCGCAGGGCCTGATGGTCCTGGTCTTCGACATCGAGGGCGGCTGGATCGTCGCCTCCCACTTCGCCGGCCCGGCCCGGACCGCCGCCGCCCTGAGCATGGTCGCCCTGGGCGGCCTGCTCCTGCTGACCGGCCTGCTCCTCTGGGACCGCCGCGAGCCGGCCACAGCCGAACTGGAGCCCCGGGATGCCTGATGTGCGTATCCGTCTCGACCACTCGGTCACGCCGGACGACACGGCCGCACTGTGGCCGGTCTACGACGCCGTCTTCGCGGATCATCCGAGCTTCGCCGCATGGCGGGAGCGGGTCTGGGACAGGCACACCGTTCGCGGGGGCTTCCGGCTCGCGCGGGCGTACCGGGAGTCCGAACTCGTCGGCTTCGCCTACGGCTACATCGGAGAACCCGGCCAGTGGTGGACCGACAACGCGCGGAGGGTCCTGGCGCCGGACGTCGCCGACGCGTGGCTCGGCGGCCATTTCGAGCTGGTGAGCCTGGGCGTCCTCGAGTCCGCGCGCCGGTCGGGTATCGGGCGGGAGCTGATCCGGGCCCTCCTGGCCGATCTCGAGCCCGGACGGGTCCTGCTCATGGCGACCGCCGACAGCACCGATCCGGCGCGGCGGCTCTACGCCTCGGCGGGGTGGCAGGTCCTCGGCCCGGGAATCGGCCCGGGGACGGTCATCCTGGGCATGCGGACGGGCCGGGCGCGCTAGAAGTCGCCGACGGCCCGGGCCGTCACCGGCGGGGCGCCGATGTCCGCGACCGGGATCGGGGTGGATCGCTCGGCGGTCACCCGGGCGGAGGCCAGGCGGTCGAGGCGGAACCAGCGGATGGCCTCGCGGGTCCGGCAGTGGCCGACGAGATACCACTGCCCTCCGGTGCGAGCGAGTACCACCGGATCGATGTGCCGAACGGTCCGCCTCTCCTGCCCGTCGCGGTAGTCCACCACGAGGACCCGCTGTTCGTGCAACGCCCGCTCGACGGCGCGGCGGGTCCGGACGTCACCCGGCGGCTCGGTGTGGTCGATCCAGACCCGGTCGTTCACCACGGTCGCACGTCTGCGGGCTTCCTCGTCCATGACGCTCAACGCCTTGACCAGCGCCGCGCGGGCATGGCCGTCGAAGGGCTGCCCCCGGTGGGCGGCCACGGCCGCGGCCAGTCCGGCCACCTCGGCGTCGGTGAAGTTGACCGGCGGCAGGGTGGCCGCCTTGTCGACGACATAGCCCCCACCCGGACCGGGACGCGCCCGGACCGGGAAGCCGCCGTGTTGCAGGCTCGCGATGTCCCGCTTGATCGTCCGCCCGCTGACCTCGAAGATCTCCGCCAGACGGCCGGCGGTGCGCCCGGTCCGGCCGGCACGCCGCAGTTCTTCCCTCAACGCGTAGAGCCGGCTCGTGCGATCCATCGGGAAATGGTGACATACCAGTGACAGCTCGCCGTGCCACGATCCGGTCATGGCTGCTCAACACGCAATCCTGTTCATCAGCGGAGCCGGTCTGCCGGCCTGGATCTGGGACGACGTCCGGCAGTGCCTGGGCGACGGACAGCCGCTGGCGGTCGCTGCTCGACCGGCCGGCCGATCCCCGGCCGGATTGCGCGACTTCGCCGACGCCGCCCTCGGCTCCGCGCCGACCGGCCGGTTCGCGATCGTCGCGCACTCGATCGGCGGGGTGATCGGCGCCGAGATCGCCGGGCTCGTGCCCGAGCGCGTCACCGCGTTCCTCGGCGTGTCCGCCGTTGTCCCCAGGCCCGGAGCGTCCTTTCTCTCGGCGATGCCGATCCCGAACCGGTGGGTGCTGAGCGCGGTGATGCGCGTCGCCGGCAACCGTCCGCCCGACAAGGCGATCCGGCGCGGTCTGGCCGACCGTCTCGACGAGCAGACCACCGAACGCCTCCTCGCCGACTTCACCACCGAGCCGACCGGCCTCTACCGGAGCCGGACCCCCGGGCAGTCCTGGGCCGGTCGGCGCGGATACCTTTTCACCGACCGGGATCGTGAAGTGCCCGTGGCCGTGCAACGACGGAGTGCCCGGCAACTCGGCGCCCAGTGGGTCGGCAACCTCGACACCGGCCACCTGCCCATGCTGGAGGATCCGCGGGCTCTGGCCGGCTCGATCACCGGCTTCCTGGCCACCGCGCCGACGACCCGCCGGGAAGCCGGACGGTGACCGTGCGGGCGCGCTCAAGCTCCGTCCGGCGTGCTCGCCGGTCGGTGCATGGTGGGAGGGCTCGGTCGGCGCCGGTGCAGGTTGAGCCGCGTCTGGAGGGCGACCAGGGCTATGACCCGACGCGCTCCGGTGACGGCTGGGCTTCGGTGGTGCGCCACCAGGGCCGGGACGCCAGCCCGGCCAGCACCGCGCCGGCCGCGTTGACCAGCACGTCGTCGATCGACGAGACCCGGTCCAGGCGCAACGCGTACTGGGCGAACTCGATCAGGGCCGAGCAGCCGGCGCCGAGCGCCAGGATCCGCGGTACGGAAGCCAGCGCCGCGAACCGGATCGGGGCGAAGAACCCCAATGCCGCCAGCACCACCAGATTGCCGCCGATCCCGAGCGGGCCCATCGTCACGAGGTCGCGCAGCGGCACCAGACTCACCCGGCCGGGGACGACGCCGGCTCCCGGTCCTGGCATCAAGGTCAGCCACACCATCGGCACCGTCCCATAGACCAGACCCACCTCGGCCACCGAGCGCCGCCAGGCCGAGAGGTCGCCCGCGGCCCGCCGGATCCGTGCCAGGGCCCACACGACCAGGCCGGCCACCGGCAATCCCACGAGCGTCATGAGCACGACGCCGTTCTCCGTGTCGTAGCACCCGTGCCACTTCCCCGCGAAGCACTGGGGTGCTGACATGACCAGCATCCGCCGCATCACCACCAAGGCCAGCAAAGCGCCGAGCACGGCCAGGGTGAGGAACACGATGCCGCCGGTGCGGCGCCGGCTGGTCGGGGGTGCGCTGTGGCTCATGCCGCCATCAAAGCCGGGGCGTCGTTGCGCCAGCATAAGCAAAAGTCCATATGACCGGATTATACGTTTGCGGCTTACGACCAGCGGACCGGCCGGCCGCGGAAAGCCCACGGCCGGGCGGAAGGCTCAGCTGACGGTGATCGTCCCGTTCGAGGCGCGGACACAGTGCACGGAACGCGAGGCGGTGACCGCGGCCCCGGCCAGGCACTGGCCCAGCACGCCGTGGCCGGCCGCGTTGGGATGCCAGGACTCCTGGCAGATCTGGAAGTACGTGACACACGAGTTGGCGATGCGCTGGATGGCGAGCTTGTCGTAGCCGGACAGGTCGGTCAGGAAGGTGCCGGTCGGGCCGTCCTGCAGGCGGATCGGCGTGGCCAGGGCGTTGCCGGGGCTGCCGGTCCGCTCGCACAGGCGGGCACCGTCGAAGGCCCGCTGCACGTTCAGGTAGACCAGGTCGTCGTTCGGGAACTCACTCCGGAGCGCGCCGTGCACGCCGGCGACCAGTGTGCCCAGGCCGGCCGAGAAGAGGTGACCGGCAGCCAGGCTGGCCCGGTGGATCGGGCAGCCGGCCCGGTACCGTTCAGCGCCCAGCGCGCGGAACTTGTCGCGGTCGTCGGCCCGGCCGTCCTCCTCCCACAGCGCGCTCTCGAGGTCGTTCGGCAGCGGATTCGTGTAGTCCTGGAAGACCACGCGGTGCACCCCGTCGGCGTCGATCTCGTCCAGGGTGCGCAGGATCTCCCGTACGGCCGCAGTGGTCTCCGCCTGGGCGGCGCTCAGCTGGGCCGGGGTGGCCAGGTCACCGGCCGCGCACGGGGCCTGCGGCACCGGCCCGCCGAGGTAGGCCCAGAACTCCCACCAGCCGGTCCAGGCGTCGGCCACGAACCGGTTGGCACACTTCACGGCGACGTCGCCAAATGTGAACTGGGTGTTGTTCGAGCCCAGCCCGATCAGCACCAGATCGATGTCATGGGTGCGTCCCACCGCGCGCAGCTGGTCGAGTTGCGAGGCGACCGTGCGGCCCTTCTCGCGGGCGTTCGACGCGTGCGCGATGTCCTGCGGCTGCCCACCCGAGCAGGCCAGGTTGAACCGGTCCTGGATGCCCGGCAGCGACGCCCGCAGCAGCGACGCGTTGCCCGAGCGGTGGCAGAAGAAGGCGTTGCTGTTCGCCGCCGACCAGCCCGGAAAGGCTTGCGCCTGCCCGTTCACGTCGACGACGGACTGGTAGGCGCCGGCTCCCTCACCGCTGATGAAGCTGTCGCCGAGCGCGACCGCGGCGGTGGGCCGGGCGGCTCGGGCGGGGACGGCGGTGGCGGTCAGAGCGACGAGGGCGAGGACAACGGGCACGGCGAATCGACGCCACAGTGACAAGGCGGCCTCCACGGACGAGGGGAACCCTGATCCGATCATCTACTTCGGAGGCCGTCAATGTTTCACAGTTGTTGCGTCGGACGTCGTCCACGGCACGAGTCCACCCTGCCCACCGTCGACCGAACCTGAACCGCGCGGCCGGACAGTGACCGGAAGATGACTTGACGCAGTGATGACGGTCGTTCACGCTCATCCTGGATTGCGGGCCAGGTCACCGACCCGAAAGGGGGCGCGATGACCCCGGGTAGCGCGCGCCTCCCCGGCGATCCCGGTGGCACCGGCGGACGCGTGATCGTGGCCTGCCAGGACTGTCGATGGTGGGAAGAGAGCCATTCCGTGCGTCGCCTGTGCCCCCGGGGCGGCAGTCAGCACCGCCGGCCGATTCCCGTCATCGCGCTGGTCAGATGCGAGCGAGGTTGTGCCGAGGCGTGGTACCGACAGATGCCTACTGTCTGGACTCACCAGACTCCGGACGGAACCCATCGCCTGGTCGTGGCGAGGTTCAGGCCGTTGTCATGATCGACAGCCTGCTGGATCGGGCCACCGCGGTCCTCGAGCGCCGGTTCCTCACCAACGCGTTTCTGCCCGTGCTCCTTCTACTGCCGGCCGCCGCCCTCCCAAGCCTGGTCGAAGGAGGCCGCCTCAACCAGGTCGTAGCGGCTTTCAGTGCTCTCCCTCTTGCGACGAAACTGCTGGTGGCCGGTGGATACTTCACTTTCGCCTGGTTCCTGGCCGTGATCGTGGCCAGCCAGTGGCGCAACATCATCCGGCTCTTCGAGGGATATCCGCTGGCGGGATGGCCCGCGGTCGACGCCATCGGCAAACACTGGCACCGGACTCAGAGCGCCGACCTGGACGCCGACAGCGCGGAATGGTTCTCCAACTACCTCGCCTATCCGGCGAGCGACGAGGTGCTGCCGACCCGTCTCGGCAACGTGATGCGCGCGGCCGAGCGCTATCCCCTGGACCGCTACGGCGCCGACTTGATCCTGGTCTGGCCACGCCTGCTCCAGGTCATCCCGCGGGAGTCGGCTCAAGATGTCGAGGAGGCGCGGGGTCGTCTGGAGTTCGTCCTGGTGCTCGCGCTCTGGTTCGCCGGCTTCGCGGCGCTGGCTCCGGTGTTCGCCTTCTCGGCGCGCGGATCGGCGCTCGTAGCGGTGAGTTGCCTGATGCTCGGCACGGGCGGCGCCTACGCCGCCTACCTGTCGGGCATCGCGGCCGCCGCGGAGTACGGCGAATACCTCCGAGCGCTCTTCGACACTCACCGATTCGCTCTCCTTCGCCAGCTGAACGCGCCGATTCCGACCACCCTGCGAGGCGAGCGTCAGCTCTGGCGCGAGCTCGGCGACTTTGTCGGAAGAGGTATCCCGCCAAGATGGGATTACGATCACGGCGTGGCTGGACCGCCGGATTCCGCGGCCGGATAGGGTCGCGCGGTGCCTCCGAATGAAGTGTCCGACGGCCCCTCCGGTGGCACCGCGCCCGGTGCCAATCCGTTCATCGGCGGCGAGCCCGTCGACGGGAGCGTCGGGGTCGCGACCGGTGAGTTCAGCGCTGTGCCGGACCCTGTCGCCGACCGGCCGGTGGAGCTACCTCCGCAGGGTCCGTCCGCGGCGCGACGACGTCCCCTGGGCGTGGCCGGCCCCCTTCCCCGGTACCTCTTCCTGGTGGTGCTGCTTCTCTGCGTCGCGACCATCTACTTCACCTTCGGCCAGCCCGACGACGTCCCGGTTCTGGTGGCCCGACGGGACATCCCCGCTTATCACGTCATAACCCCGGAAGATGTCGCCCTGGCCACCCGCGAAGCCGATGAAGCGAAGAAATACGCGGCTCTGCCGGTTGAAGGTCGCCTGAGTCTTGTCGCGATCGGCAAGGACCAGCCGCTCATGCAGACCGACGTGGCCCCGGATGTAGCGGGGATCCTCGGCGACGACCTCAGCATCCACGGGTTCGACGTGCCACCGGCCGCGGTGCTCGGTGGGGGCCTGCGCACCGGCGACAGCATCCGGCTCATTCTTCGTGAGGACCAGCGATTCGCCCGGCTGGACGCCGTCGTTCTCGCCGTCGCCGGGGCGCAGGACGGTCCGATCAGAACACTTGTCGTGGCCATCCGCGCCAAGGACGCGAGTGCCAACGAACGCGCGATCGCGGTGGGCAAAGCGTCTGTGCTGAAGGATCCCGCCGCGCCCAACGCTTCGGACTGAACTGTGCCGTCACCCGACCGACTGTTTGTCTCTTCCCGTTGAGCGGCGGCGGGCGAAGGCCAGGGCCGGCGGCGCCACGAGGGCGAGGAGGACGACCAGCCACAGGACCACGGTGAGGGGCGAGGACACGAGGGTCGACCAGTCGCCCTCGGAGAGGGCCAGGGCGCGGCGCAGCTGTTGCTCGGCCAAGGGGGCCAGGATCAGGCCGACGACCGCCGGGGCCACCGGGACGCCCGCCTCGCGCATGAGCAGACCGATCAACCCGAGGACCGTGAGGACGATCAGGTCGGCCACGGTGCCGCCCGCGGCGAACGCACCGAGGCAGGCGAAGACCAGGACACCGGCGTAGATCCCGTACGCGGGAATGGTCAGCAGCCGCACCCAGGCCCGCGCCAGCGGCAGGTTCAGCACCAGCAGCAGCACGTTGCCGATGTAGAGGCTGGCGATCAGCGCCCAGACCAGCTCCCCCGACTCGCTGAACAGCTGCGGACCGGGCTGCAGCCCGTACGACTGGAATGCGGTCAGGATGACCGCGGCCGTGGCCGAGGTGGGCAGGCCGATCGTCAGCAGCGGCACCAGCACGCCGGCCGCCGCGGCGTTGTTGGCCGCTTCGGGCCCGGCCACGCCCTCGATGGCGCCGTGACCGAACTCGTCGCGGTGCTTGGAGAGCCGTTTCTCCAGGCTGTAGCTGAGGAACGTGGGCACGTCGGCGCCGCCCGCGGGCAGACTGCCGATCGGGAAGCCGAGGGCGGTGCCGCGCAGCCAGGCCGGCCACGAGCGGCGGAAGTCCGCCCGTGACAGCATCGGCTGGCCCCGCAGCGGTTCGACCCGGCTGTCGCCGGTGCCCGCGATCAGGTGGGCGAAGGTCTCGCCCAGCGCGAACAGGGCCACCACCACGATCACCACGTCGATGCCGTCCAAAAGCGACGGCATCCCGAAGGCCAGGCGGGCCTGACCGGTCTGCGTGTCGATGCCGACCAGCCCGATCGTGGCCCCGATGACCAGACTGGCCCCGCCCTTGAGCAGGCTCGGGCCGAGCAGGGCGCTGACCGTCACGAAGGCGACCGCCATCAGCGCGACATACTCGGGTGGTCCGAAGTTGACGGCGATGTCGGCCACGACCGGGGCGGCCACGGAGAGCGCGATGGTGCCGATGGTGCCGGCGACGAAACTGCCCAGCGCGGCGGTGGCGAGTGCGGCCGCGCCCCGACCGGCGCGGGCCATCTTGTTGCCCTCCAGCGCGGTGGCCACCGAGGCGCTCTCGCCCGGGGTGTTCAGCAGGATCGAAGTGGTCGAACCGCCGTACATCCCGCCGTAGTAGATGCCCGCGAACATGATCAGCGCGGCCGCCGGCTCGAGGCGGAACGTGACCGGCAGCAGCAGGGCGACGGTCAGCGCGGGGCCGATGCCGGGCAGCACGCCGACCGCGGTGCCGATCGTGACGCCGATGAAGGCCCACAGCAGGTTGCCCGGGGTGAGCGCGTCGGCGAAGCCGGAGAGCAGGTCGCCCATGTCAGAACCCCCACGGCCCGGTCGGCAGCGACAACCCGATCAGCACGTCGAAGACGAGGAACACCACCACGGCCAGCGTCCAGCCGTAGGCCACCACGCGAGCCGGATGGGGCGCGCCGAGCAGCAGGGCGGCCCCGGCGAACAGGCCGGCCGAGCTCACCACGTACCCCATGACCGGCAGCAGCAGCGCGAACGCGATCAGGACGACCACCAGGGCCGTCAGGCGCCACAGGCGCCGTTTCCCCTCTTGCGGCGTACGGAGGAAACGGCGCGACTGAAAGGCCAGCGCACCACCCAGGACCCCCAGCAGCACGCCCATCAGCGTCGGTGCCGCGGCCGGCCCGAGCGCCTCGTCGGAGTCCCGCAGCCGGGCGGCGTCGATCAGTACGACGACCGCGCCGAGAATCATCAGGACGCCGAGCGCACCGGCCGCCCGAGCCTCCCGATGCGCCAGCTCCGGCGTCTCCGGAACCGGCCGCCCCTCCTCGATGTCCGTCATGACGCTCCGCTGACTCCGGTGCAGTCGCTCATGCTGAGCATCCGGGCATGCCCTCCTGGCCCTGCGATCGCTCCGCTGACTCCGGTGCAGTCGCTCATGCCAGCCCCATCTTCTTGAGCACGTCGGTGACGGTGCGGCGCTCGTCGGCGATGTACCGCTCGAACTGTGCCCCGGTCAGCGTGGCGTCGAGCCAGCCCCGCCGCTGCAGGGTCTCGCGCCAGGCCTCGGTCCGGGTCATGCCGACCAGCAGATCCTCGAGCTGCCGCTCGTCCTCGGCCGTGATACCCGGCGGCGCGACCACCCCGCGCCAGTTGGCCAGCTCCACGTCGACCCCCTGCTCCTTCAGCGTGGGCACGTCGGGCAGTGAGGGCAGCCGCTGCGGGCTGGAGACGGCGATCGCCCGGATCGTGCCCGCCTTGATCTGCCCCTCCAACTCGGACACGCCGGAGACGCCGGCCGTGGCCCGCCCGGAGAGCAGCGTGGACAGCGCCTCACCGCCACCGGAGTGGGCCACGTAGTTGACGCCGGCCGGGTCCGCGCCGATCGCGTCGGCCACCAGCCCGGCCAGGATCTGCTCGATGCCGCCGGCCGAACCACCGGCCCAGCTGACCTTGCCCAGGTCGTCCTTCATCGCGGCGACCAGGCCGGCCATGTCCTTCACCGGCGAGTCGGCCGGCACCACGATCACCTCGTAGTCGGTGAGCAGCCGGGCCAGCGGTGTCGTCCGGTCGAGGGCCACCGGCGAGTCGTTGCTCTCGATCGCGCCCACCATCACCAGGCCCATCACCATGAGCTGGGTCGGGTCGCCCTCGAACCGCACGAACTGGCTGAGCCCGATCGTCCCGCCCGCCCCGGCCACGTTGTAGACCTCGGTCCGCCCGGCCTCGGTGCGCAGCGCCGTCTGCATCTCGCGGGCGGTCTGATCCCACCCGCCGCCCGGCCCGGCCGGGGCCATCAGCCGCAGCTGCCGCCCGTTCAGGAAGCCGGCCTCGTCGTCCCGCCCCCACACCAGGGACGCGACGAGCAGCACCGTTGCCAGTCCCGCAGCCACAAAGGGGCCCGCGGCGGCGGGTCGCCAAGTGATCCGCATCGGTCCTCACCACGCTTTCGTGACGTTCCGCCCGACACTCCCCATAGATTCAGCTACCTGGATCTTTTAGTCAAACTTCGAGTGTGCCGACCGGGGCCGGTTCGCGTCCGGTGGATCGGGCGCGGGAGGATCGTGGGCGTGGGCGAGCACGGGGACTCCGCACCGCGGCTGCGGGTGACGCTGCTGGGTACCTTCCGGGTGGCCCGCGGCGAGGCCCCGGTGGCCGTGCCCGGCGCGCGGCTGCGAGCGCTGCTCGTCCGGCTCGCGCTCGGCGGTGGCCACGCCGTCGACCCGGGGATGCTGGTCGACGCGGTCTGGCCCGAGGACCGGCCGGCCGAGCCGGCCAACGCCCTCCAGTCCCTGGTGTCGCGCCTGCGCAAGATCCTGGGCTCGGCCGGCGCGGTCGTCCAGGTCGAGGGTGGCTATCGGCTCGACGTGGCCGGCGGCGACGTCGACGCGCTGCGCTTCGAGCGGCTGGCCGCCGACGGCCGCGACCAGCTGCGAGCGGGCGACCTGGCCGCCGCGGCGGCCCGGTTGACCGAGGCCACCGCGCTCTGGGCCGAGCCGGCCGTGGTCAGCGCGGTGGCCCCGGCCGCCGCCACCCGGCTCAAGCGGGCCGCGGTCGAGGCGGTGGCCGATCTGGCCGAGGCCGAGCTCGCGCTGGGCCGGGCCGGTGACGCCGCTGGTCGCCTGGCCACCCTGCTCGGCGAGCAGCCGATCGACGAGCGGGCGGCCGCCCTGCTGATGGACGCGCTGGCCGCTCAGGGCCGGCAGGCCGAGGCGCTGGGCGTCTACGAGACCGTGCGCGAGACCCTGGCCGAGCAGCTCGGGGCCGACCCGGGAGCGGCCCTGCGCGAACGCCATGTGCGCCTTCTGCGCTCCCCACGAGGCGACTTCGAACCGGCCGGCGGCTCGGCCCGCGACGCGGCCGAGCGCCCGGCGAGCAATCTGCCCGCACCGCTGACCAGCTTCGTCGGCCGCGGCGACGACCTGGCCCGGATCGACACGCTGCTGGCGGCCGGCCGCCTGGTCACGGTGGTCGGGCCGGGCGGGGCCGGCAAGACCCGGCTGGCCATCGAGGCCGGCCGGCGGCGGCGCCACGAATACCGGGACGGCACCTGGCTGGTCGACCTGGCCGCGGTCACCGAGCCGGCCAAGGTGGGTGCGGCGCTGTTGTCCGCGGCCGGGCTGCGCGGGTCGGCGCTGTTCGAGACCGCGAGCCGCCTGCCGGGGCCCGGCGAGGAGCTCGACGTGCTGGCCGAGCAGCTGGGCGGCCGGGCCAGCCTGCTCGTGGTCGACAACTGCGAGCACGTCGTCGACGCCATCGCCTACCTGCTGGCGGCGCTGCTCCCCCGGTGCCCCGCGCTGCAGGTGCTCGCCACCAGCCGCGAGCCGCTGGCCGTCGACGGGGAGGCGCTGGTGCCGCTCGGGCCGCTGACCCTGCCCGAGCCCGGCGACGGCGTCGAGCAGGTCCGGCGTACGGCATCGGTCCGGCTCTTCGTCGAGCGGGCCGCGGCCGTGCGCCCGGGCTTCGACGTCGACGGCACCACGCTGACCGACATCGTGCGGGTCGTCCGCGGGCTCGACGGCCTGCCGCTGGCCCTGGAGCTGGCCGCGGCCCGGCTGCGCACGCTGTCACTGACCGAGTTGACCGGCGGGTTGTCCGACCGGTTCCGGCTGCTCACCACCGGTCACCGCACCGCCAATCCGCGCCACCGCACGCTCCGCGCGGTCATCGCCTGGAGCTGGGAGCTGCTCGGCGAGCACGAACGCACGGTGGCCGAGCGCGTCGCCGTGCTGCCGGGCGGCGTGACCGCGGCGACCGCGGCGGCCGTGTGCGCCGGCACGACGGTGTCCCCGGCCGAGATCCCCGAGCTGCTCGGCGCCCTGGTCGACCGGTCGCTGCTGCAGCTCGCCGCCGAGCCGGGCCGTTACCGGATGCTGGAGACCCTGCGCGAGTACGGCATGGAGCGCCTGGCCGAGCGGGGCGAGCTGACCGCCGTACGCGATCGGGCCGCCCGTCATCTCGCCGCGCTCGTCGCCCGGCTGGAACCGCAGCTGCGTGACCGCCGCCAGCTGGACGCGCTGCACGAACTGAACGCCGAGTACGACAACGCCTTGGCCGCGCTGCGCCACCTCTGCGACCTCGGCGACGGCACCGCTGCGGTGGCGCTGGCGATGAACCTGGCCTGGTACTGGCAGATGTTCGGCCGGCACACCGACGCGACCTACTGGCTGGCCGAGGCGCTGGCCGTGCCCGCGACGGGCCACTCGCTGCACCGGGACTGCGCCGAGGCGGTACTCCTGCTCAACCGGGTCGGCGCCCGGTCGGCGATGACCCCCGAGGCGGTCGAGAAGAGTGAGTCGGAGCTGCGCGCGCTCGCCGACCGCCTGCTCTCCTACCCGGCGTTGCCCGGGCTGGCCGGCGCCCTCACCGCGCTGGCGTTGTTCTTCCTGCAGGAGGACGAGGCGTCGCTGGCCGTCACCGACCGCCTGGTCGAAGGCTCCGACGTCTGGCTGGCCGGCCTGGCCCACCTGTTCCGCGCGCAGTTCGCCGAGAACGAGGGCGACATGCCGCGGATGGCGATGAACGTGACGGCCGCGCTCGCCTGCTTCGCCCAGGTCGGCGACCGCTGGGGCCAGGCCACCGCGCTGCCGATGCAGGCGCTGCTGCGGCAGTACGACGGCGACCTCGAGGGCGCCCTGGCCGACCTCGACCGGGCTCGCTCGATGGCCCGCCAGTTCGGCTCGCTCAGCCTCAACGACGAGTTCTTCATCGACCTGCGCTGGGTCGACCTGCACATGCGCCAGGGCGACAACGAGCAGGCCGTCGCCATGCTGATCTCGCTGCGCGAGCGAGCGCTGCACGCCGCCGCACCCGAGATGGTCGTCCTGCTGAACGCCCTCGAAGGCGGCATGTGGGTGCGCCTGGGCGACCTGGCCCGCGCCGGCGATCTGATCACCCTGGCCGAGGCCGGCATGGCCGCCGACCCCCTGTTCGCCGGCGACCACGGCCGCGCGATCACCGGCGCGGTCCGGGCGTTCCTCGACCTGGAGCTGGGTGACCTGGCCGGCGCCCAGCGGGCGCTGGCCGGGGCCTACACGGCGGCCGTCGAAAGTCGCGACAAGCCGATTCTGGCCCTGGTCGCGGTGGCCGCGGCCGGCCTGGCCGAGCGGCAGCAGCGCCCCCACGAGGCGGCCCGCCTGCTCGGCGCGGCCGCCCGCCTGCGCGGCAGCCACGACCGCAGCGACCCGACCGTGCGCGAGCTGACCACCAAGGTCCAGGCCGCCCTGGGCGAGGACGACTTCACCCGGGCCTACGGAACGGGCTTCGAGCTCGACGGCCAAACCGCTTCCGCGCTGGTCGGCAGCTCCGGCGGCCCCGAGGGCCAGGCACTGTCGGGCCCGTGACCCCCGCCGGCGGCCATCGGCCGTCCGCTGGAACCGCCGGCAGCCGATTGGCCCCACCCGGTCGCCCGCGTCAAAGCTCGCGAACCGGAGCCATCTCGACGGTGCTCCTACTCGCCGGCCGGGACGGTGACGAACCCGTCGGTCCACCTGTCCTCATCGACCGTGTACTGGTCGAGGAAAAAGCAGTCCGGTTCATCCTGGAAGCCCGGCAGCAGCCTCGCTCGCTCGATCCGCTCCTTGGCCTTCCGCTCAGTCGAGTAAGCACCAAGAATCTTCACGTCGTCACCGTCTTCTTCGTCCCAGTCGAGTTCTCCGCTTTCGTCGCGGTGTCGCGTGGGCCTGCCGTCGACAAAGGGCGCATGCCGAATGTGCCAGAGCACGAAGATCTCCACGACGCGACCTTACGAGCGAACCGACGTCCTCGCGCCCATGCACGCCGCATCTCGGCGACGCACATTCGGCACGGCCGAGAACGGGCCAGTACGACACGTGAACCGGACCCGCCTGTTCAGGCGGGTCCGGAATCTCCCGGGGCAGTTGTCGCGTTCGGCTGCCGCTGGTCAGGCGCGGCGGGCGTAGGCGCGCAGGGCCAGGGGGACGAAGACGATCAGGAGGCCGGCCATCCAGGCCAGGGTGATCGTCAGGTTGTGGGCGACCGGACCGCCGAGCAGCAGGCCCCGGATGGTCGACACCAGCGGGGTGATCGGGTTGACGTGGACGAAGGCCTGCAGCCAGCCCGGCAGGGTGTTCGTCTGGACGAAGACGTTGCTGCCGAAGGAGAGCGGGAAGATCAGCAGGAACATCACGCCCTGGACGGCACCGGGCGTGCGGACCAGCATGCCGACCCAGACCGAGATCCAGCAGAAGCACAGGCCGAACCCGATGGACAGCGCGACCGCGGCCACGGTGGGTACGAATCCCGTCTCCACGCGGAAGCCCAGCAGCGTGCCGAAGCCCAGCATGAACACGCAGACCGTCAGGTAGCGGACGACGTCGGCCGCGACCGCGCCGACCAGCGGGGCCGAGCGGGCCACCGGCAGCGAGCGGAAACGGTCGAAGACGCCCTTCTCGATGTCGGCGTTCAGGTTCTGACCGAGCGCGATGCCGCCCAGGGCCAGTGACTGCGCGAGCAGGCCGGGCAGCAGGAACTGCAGGTACGCGCCGCGGTCGCCGCCGGCGATGGCCCCGCCGAACAGGAACGTGAAGAGCAGCAGGAAGATCACCGGTTGGATGGTGACGTCGATCAGGGCCTCGGGCGTACGCAGGGTCTTGATCAGACTTCGGCGGGCCAGCGCCATACTGTGGCGCATCAATGCCGCCAGTGCGCCGCCGCGTGGCCGGTCGATGTCGCCGGAGAAGCCGCGGGTGGGGACGTCGAGGGTGGTCATACGAGCTCGTTCTCCTTGGCAGCGGTGGGGGTCCCCTCAGTCAGGGCGTGGAACACCTCGTCGAGGCTGGGCAGGTGCAGCCCGAGGTCGACCAGCTCGATGCCGGCCTGGCGCAGCGCGGGCACAGCCCGGTCGAGCGCCATGTCGTCGGCCACCGGCACGCTGACCGCGCCGGGCCGAGCACCCGCGGCGGTGTCGGCCGACGCGTTGGTGCCGGGGGCGGCCACCGCGTCCAGCACGCGCATGGCGTCCGGCACCCGGGTGGGGTCGGCCGGGCGTACGCGAAGGGTCAGACCGCCGACCCGGCGCTTGAGACCGTCGGGCGAGTCGTGGGCGATCACCCGGCCCTGGTTGATCACGACGATCTCGTCGGCCAGCGCGTCCGCCTCCTCCAGGTACTGCGTGGTCAGCAGCACGCTGGCGCCCTGGGTGACCTGGGTGCGCACGACGCCCCACATGTCCTCGCGCTTGGCCGGGTCGAGACCGGTGGTCGGCTCGTCGAGGAAGATCACCTCGGGGTGGCCGACCAGGCTCGCGGCCAGGTCGAGTCGGCGCCGCATGCCGCCGGAGTAGGTCTTGGCCATCCGGCCGGCCGCCTCGGACAGGTCGAACCACTCGAGCAGCTCGGCCGCGCGCTTCTTGGCGTCCCTGGTCGTCAGATCGAGCAGCCGGCCGATCAGCACCAGGTTCTGGGTGCCGGTCAGGTCCTCGTCGACGCTGGCGTACTGGCCGGTCAGGCCGATCCGGCGGCGGACCCGGGCCGGCTGTTTGAGCACGTCGATGCCGGCCACCTCGGCGTAGCCCTCGTCGGGGCGCAGCAGGGTGGCGAGCACGCGGACGGCCGTGGTCTTGCCGGCGCCGTTGGGCCCGAGCACGCCGAGCACGGTGCCCCGGCGCATCGCGAGATCCACCCCGTCGAGCGCCTGGGTCTTGCCGAAGCGCTTGCGGAGTCCTTCCGCGCGCACCACGAGGTCACTCATGTGTCTTACCTCCCGTTTCGAGCGGCGCCGTGTGGCGCCGGCTCTCGACTGGAAGGTTCGCGTGCCGCGCTGACATCACGCGCACATATGGCTGACATCGCCGCACACGCGGCCGGCCCGAGCCTGTCAGCGGCGGCGGTGGGTCCCCCGGCGTGGCCGTACGGTCCACGCGATCAACGCTCCGACCAGCAGAACCAGCGGGATGGCGGCGATCCAGAGCAGTGGCGGTGTGGGCTCGCTCACCGACGCTTGCGGGGCGGCCGCCGCCCTCGGCTTGGCGGGCACGGGTGAGGGGGAAGGTTTGGGCCGCGGCTTGAGGTCGGCGCCCACCACCGACAGGATCCAGGGCGCGATCGCGTCGACGCGCGTGGAGGTGTCGGCACCGCTGTGCGGGCAGCGGGGGCCCCGGCTGACCACCGCGACCACGACCGCCGGCTTGCCGTCGGCGAAGTAGGGCCCGCCGGAGTCGTGCGGGCAGGCGCTGGTGGTCTTGCGCGGGGCGATGCCCTCCACGCTCAGCTCGGTTTTCGCCACCGAGGTGACCTCGAACTGGCCGGTCTGCAGGCGTGAGGCCGTCTGCTTGGCGGTGCCGCTGGTCAGCCCGAAGCCGACGAGCCGCAGCCGCTGGCCGTCGGTGGGTTTCTTGCGGTTGAGCTTGAGCGGGGTGATGCCGGTGATCGGCTTGTCGAGCCGGGCCAGCGCCACGTCGGCCGTGCCGTGCTGACGCACCTCGACGACGTTGGCGCTGAACCCGGCCTTGCCCTTGAGATCAGCCCGGCCCACGGTGGCGATCGTCTTGTCGGCGACCGTGCGCGAGACCCGCTGGTCGTTCTCGTCCTTGAAGCAGTGGCCGGCCGTCAGCACCCAGCGCGGCGAGATCAGGCCGCCCGAGCAGGAGCTGTTGCGCTTGCCGCCGTCGGCCGTCGGGATGCCGATGTCGGTGAGCTTGACCGCGAACTCGTACGTTCCGTCGGGCACACCCTCACCGTTCGCGATCGCGTGGGCCGGTGTGCTCACCGCCCCGGTGATCAGGATCGCGACCACCGCGACGAGGACCCTCGATAGCGTCTTCATCGGAGACGACAATAGAGGTCTGGCGCCAATTGCAGAGTGTGTCCCCGGGGATACGCACGATCCCCGGGGACGGCGGGCTCAGGACTGCAGCCACTCCAGCAGGTCGGCGTTGATCGTGTCGGCCTGGGTGGTCGGCATGCCGTGCGGGAAACCCTCGTACGACTTGAGCGTGCCGTTCTTGAGGAGCTTGGCCGACAGCGGGCCGGCGTCCGCGTAGGGCACGATCTGGTCGTCGGTGCCGTGCATGACCAGGACCGGCACGGTGATCTTCTTGAGGTCCTCGGTGAAGTCGGTCTGCGAGAACGCCACGATGCCGTCGTAGTGCGCCTTGGCGCCGCCCTGCATGCCCTGGCGCCACCAGTTCGCGATGATCGCCTCGGACGACTCGACGCCCGGCCGGTTGAAGCCGTAGAACGGGCCGGACGGCAGCGCGCGGTAGAACTCCGAGCGGTTGGCCGCGAGCTGTGCCTGCAGGTCGTCGAAGACGCTCTTGGGCAGGCCGCCCGGGTTGGCCTCGGTCTGCACCATGAGCGGCGGCACCGCGCTGATCAGCACACCGCGGGCGACCCGCTCCTCGCCGTGCCGGGCGATGTAGTGGGCGACCTCGCCGCCGCCGGTGGAATGGCCGACGTGGATCGCGTCGTGCAGGTCGAGATGGTCGACGACGGCCTTGAGGTCGTCGGCGTAGTGGTCCATGTCGTGGCCGTCACTGACCTGAGTGGACCGTCCGTGGCCGCGGCGGTCGGCCGCGATCACCCGGTATCCCTTGCTCAGGAAGAACAGCATCTGGGTGTCCCAGTCGTCGGCCGACAGCGGCCAGCCGTGGCTGAAGACGATGGGCTGCCCCGAGCCCCAGTCCTTGTAGAAGATCTCGACGCCGTCGGTGGTGGTTACGTAGCCCATGCCGATCTCCGCTTCAGTGTCTGCGAGGAGTGCTCCCGCAGGCCAAGCTATGCCCCGCCACCTGCCCGGCAACAGCTTTACGTGATGAACGACAACTTTGACGAGGCGGCCGTCACAACCGCGGCCGGTCCGCGGTCAGGGGTGCGCGGACCGAGCTGCCTGAGCTTCAGGTGGCCCGCCTGGCCGCCTAGGGGATGAGCAACTTGGGCGGACAGTGCATCGGCTCGCGCCTCGAGGAGACGCGAGCCGACGGTGGGGAAACGTGGCGGTCAGACCTTCCAGAAGACGTAGACCGCGCCGTACTTGACGGCCTGGGTGGCGCCGTCCGTGCAGGGGCCGGCCGGGGCGGTGCCGCCCGAGGTCAGCAGCCGGCTGATGTGGGTGGCGGTGCCGAGCACGCCGCTGCCCGACTTCTCGGTGACCTCGAGCAGCAGCTCCGGGATCGTGCCGGTGCGCGGGCTCTCGGCGACCTTCTTGGCCTTGACCAACGAGTTGTCGCGGGTCGACTGCCAGCTCGGCCCGCCGAAGTGGTGCACCCGGCCGCCGGTGCCGACCAGCTGGGCCTCGGGCACCGAGGCGGGGCCGAAGACGTTGGCGGCGCAGGTGTAGTTCTGGGTGCCGGAGACGACGACGTACGCGCCGATCGGCTTGGCGCCCTTCGGCGGCTTGATGGCCGCCGGGATGCCCGGGATCGAGACCGCGCGGGCACCGGGCCCGACCGCGGCCGGCGCGACGGCGGCCTGCTCGGCGGCTGAGGCGTTGAAGGTCACGGCGCCGACGGTGGCCACCACGGCGGCCATCCCCACCCCGGCGGCGGCGCGAACCCGGGAACGCTTCGTGTTGAGCATGAAGATGTCTCCTCTTTTGTGGGGCGTTGAGCGTCGCCCCGTCGACGGGAGACACGGCTCCGAGCCGCGCGCAGATGTATATCGGTGTCGATGTTGCCCGTTCGTCCTTCTTGGATGGTACGAACGGCCGACCCCCAACGTTTTCGCAGGCCAGGATGCATCCTGCCTTCAGGACTCCCGGGTGGACACCGGGTGAACGCGGCCTGTCCCGACACCCTTGGCCGAGCAGACGGTCTGCGGACCACTGACAAAAATCGAGGCCGTCTCGTCCGGCGGGTAGACCCGGTACCCGCGCACCTCAACCGGCTTGCACTGCCCCGCGTCGAAGTTGGCGGAGATCGGCCAGATCACCAACGAGTAGACCACCCCGCCCGGCTCGACCGTGACGGTCCTCTTGCCCGACTGCCCCGCTTCGCGGCTGAACGCCTCGTTGACCTGCGTCCCGTTGTCGCCGGCCACCCAGGAGACCCCCGGGTAGCCGAACAGGGTGCAGGCCCGGTCCGACTTGTTGCCGAAGACCAGATCGACCGACCGGCTGCCCGCCGCCGCGTCCCCCTCCCCGGTCCGGACACTCAGATCCGCCGTACGACATCGAGGCGTGGCCGGTCTGCTCGTCGGCGAGGCCGGGCCGGTCGTGGCCGTCGTCCCGGTCGACGGCGACGCCAACGGCGACGGCGACTCGGTGGCCGGGCTGGTGGCGGGCGCGCTGGGAACCGGCGCCGGACCGGCGGTGTTGCCGGACGACCCGCAGCCGGCCAGGAGCAACACCGGCACGGCCAGGAAAACGAGGCGCTTCATGACTCCGGTTTACCGCCGAGTATCGGCCGGCAACCGCACTCTCCGAGGTGATCCGCACGACGGAGCCCCGTTTCGGCCGGACGTGACGGCCGGCACCCGGTGAGGAGTGCCGGCCGGGCTCACCGTGCTACGACATGATCCAGCGGAACAACATGTTGTTCCGCTCGTCCCAGCACTTACCCAGGTACAGCTTGGTATAGGGGCTCGTGTGCTGACCGATGCACATGTCCTCGACGCGGCCACTATGGATCAGGCTGGTGGTCATGCTGTCGGGAGCCGTGATCGATGCCCGGGCCCATTTCTGCTTGGGGGGCGGCGTGGGCAGGCAGTATTCCGCGTACACCCGGTTGTTGTCGGCCGCCCTCTCCGGTGCGGACAAGCACCAGCGCCGACCGGTGGCGGGATCCCAGCGGTTGTTGACCACCCGGTACCAACCATCGCCGAGCGCCTCCCACACCCAGTGCTCATTACCGACGTTGTGGCACGGATCCGGCCACGCGTACACCATGATGTCGGCCGCGCCGTTGGACTTGAAATGCTGGTCGATGCAGTCGCCGGTCCGGCGGTTCTGCATGTGCTGCGCGCCGGCCGCGACCGCCGGCGACGCCACCACGAGACCACCCGCCAGTGTCAGGACCGCGATGGCCAGGATCGTTGTGATGCGGTTCATCGATACCTCCCCCGTATCTTGAGCCTTCGTCCTATCAGGGGAAGGGCTCCGCGGGGGTGGTTCTGTCCTCGATCGACCAGTACCCGGACATGACGACGGCCCGCGGCGCCAGGTGCCGCGGGCCGTCGGTCTGACCGGCGTGGGGTCAGGACTTGAAGGCGTCCTTGACGTTCTCCACGGCCTGCTTGAGCTTGGAGCTGCTCTGGTCGGCCTTGCCCTCGGCCTCGAGCTGCTCGTCGTCCGTGGCCCGGCCGACGCCCTCCTTGACCTTGCCCCCGAACTCCTCGGCCTTGTTGTCGACCTTGTCGTCGAATGCCATGACAGCCTCCAGTTCGTCGTGCCAACGACCTGCTGGTACCCACACTTGCCAAAGGGCAATCACTGCCCGTCGGCGGCCACCGGCTCCTCGGCGGTGACCGGGTGGCGCAGCCCCGGGTGGCCGGGCGGCAGCGTCCGGCGGATCACCCACCAGCTCACGGCCAGGCACGCGGCCACCAGGGGCCAGGTCAGGGCGACGCGGGCCACGCCGAGCGCGACCACCTGCCCGGCGGCATAGAGAGGCAGGAAGATCGCCACCCGTACGACGTACTGCAGCACCCAGACCCAGCTGGCCAACCCGTACGACCGCAGCAGAGCCGGGTCGCGCCGCCACCGGGTCCGCTGCCCGAGCACCCCACCGACCACCAGGCCCAGCAGCGGCAGGCGGATCACGATGCTCACCGCCCAGGCCAGCGCGCTGGCCGCGTTGCTCAGCAGCTGCAGCAGGAAGAAGTCCTCGGCCCGGCCGGTCCGCAGCGCGATCAGCGCCGCCACGCACACGCCGAGCAGGCCGATCAGCACCGCGCGGGGCTTCTCACCGCGACGCAGCCGCCAGATCGACACCGCGATCGCGAACCCGACGGCCACCGCGGCCCCGGCCCAGATGGACTGGCCGCCGGCCGCCCAGCCGACCACGAACCCGGCCGCCGGCACGGTCGCGTCGATCGCGGCCCGCCGCCCGTTCAGCAGCTGCGACAGCGACTCCGGCTGCGTCATCCCCCACCCCGCACTCTCCAAGAGTTAGGAAAGCCTAACCGCAGCCGGGGCGGGCTCTCACTCCAGGTGGAAGGTGGCGTCGCCGCGGCTGGTGGCGTCCGGGGTGGTCTCGAGCCGGAGCAGATGGTCGACATGCCGGAGGTATCGGCCCGGGAAGTTCACCGACTCGAAGGAGACGCCCGCCGCGTCGGCCAGCCCGGCCCGCCGCTGGAAGCTCGCGTCGCCGCGGAACAAGGCCGTGCCGTCGGCTCGGTCGACCCACGCCTCGTTGTTGCGGTGGCGCAGGTAGTAGCCCGGATAGTTGGTCGACTCGAGCGACACCGAGCCACCGCCGGCCAGGCCGGGCACGATGCGGAACTGCGAGTCGGCCAGCGCTGTCACGGCGGTGTCGAGCCGGGCCCGGAAGTCCCAGTGGCGCAGGTAGCGGTCGGGGAGGTTGTGCGACCGCAGTCGTACGGGATGGGCTCCGTCCGGGATCGGGATGCCGAAGTTCGGCGTTCCGTCCACGTTCCAATAGAACTTCTGGACCCGGGTCCGCCGGTTGGGGTCGTTGAGCGGGTCGCCGCTGATGTCCCGGTAGTTGCGGTCGTGATAGACGATCAGGTCGCTCTGCCCGTCCTCGGCGACCGTGAACGAGTTGTGGCCCGGCCCGTACTGCCCGGTGGCCGCGTTGCTGACGAAGACCGGGTTCGGGCTCTTGGTCCACGACGAGGCGCTGAGCAGGTTGGCGGTGGCCGGCGCGGTGAGCAGCCCGAGGCAGTAGTTGGCATCGGTGGCACTGGCCGAATAGGTCATGAACACCTTGCCGTTGCGCACGATCACGGCCGGACCCTCGTTGACCGCGTACCCCCGGGTCTCCCAGGCCAAGGTCGGGACAGCCAGCCGTACGGGGGTGCCGGTGATCGTCCAGGGGCTGGTCATCCGGGCCAGGTAGAGGTTGGAGTTGGTGGCGATGCCCGGCTCCTGCTGCGCCCAGGCGAGGTAGCGGACGCCGTTGTGCACGAACGTCGTCTCGTCCAGCGAGAAGGTGTCCCAGGCAGTGACGATCCGCCCGCGCTCGGTCCACGGGCCGCTCAGCGGATTGGCGGCCGAGCTTTCCAGTACGTACATCCGGATGCGGAACCGGTCGTCGGCGCGCCCGGCCGTGAAGTAGACGTACCACTTCCCGTCGATGAAGTGGATCTCCGGCGCCCAGATGTTGGCGCTCATCTCGCCGCTCGCGTGCTTGCGCCAGATCACCGTCTCGGCCGCCGAGGACAACCCCGGTACGGTCGTCGCCCGGCGCAGCACGATGCGGTCGTACTCGGGCACGGTCGCGGTCATGTAGTAGTAGCCGTCGGTGTGCTTCCAGACGTGGGTGTCGGCCCGCTGGCCGGCGATCGGATTGGTGTAGGACACCGGCGGCGCGGCCACCGCGGGCGACGGCACCAGGAGGACGGCCGCGACGGCGAGGAGGACCTTATATCGAAGGTTGCCCATACCTTCGATAGTGTTAACGATAACAACGCACGGGTCAAGCGCGGATCGGGCGCGGCTCAGTCCCCGTTCGGCAGCGTGGGCGGCCCGGGCCGGGCCAGTTCCTCGATCAGCCGGGGCAACTGGCCGCGCTCGAGCAGGCTCTCGTCCGCCCGGATCCGGCTCATCAGCTGGTCGAGCAGCGCGAACGTGACCTCGGTGCGGGCCAGGTCGTGGTTGGCCCGGACCCGGCCCGCGTAGTCGGAGAGCGCCCGCTCGAGCACCGTCTGAGCCGCCGCCTGTGGCATCCGCGACCGGAAATAGCGGCGCTGGGCGGTCAGCGGCGGGTTGTGCATCTCCTGGATGAAGTCGAAGCGGTCGGCCCGGGTGGCGGCGGGGTCGAGGTTGTCCCGCGTCTCGTTGGGCGCGGCGAAGATCAGCACCCACTGGTTGCGGCGCAACTGGTTGAGCCGGCTGAGCAGGCCGGTGGCCAGATTGCGCCCGCTGAGCGACCCGGCTCCGCGCGGCCGGCGCAGCGCGTCCTCGCACTGCGCGATGAGGATCACCACCCGCCGCAGGCGCATCAGGTCGTTGAGCACGTCGTCGAGCGCCACGTCGGGGAAGCCCCGGTTGTCACGGCGCAGGAAATCGGACGGGGTGAGCGTGAGCAGCGGCCAGTCCAGGGCCTTGGCGACCAGCTGGACCAGGCTGGTCTTGCGGGTGCCGGGCGGGCCGGGCAGCAGCAGCGAGGTGGCCGACGGCCGTTGCACCGGGTGGGTGACGATCGGCTCGACGAAGTGCCGCCGGATCGCCGCGGAGAGGGTTCCGTCGTCGGTCGGGTCGGAGATCCGCTCCAGGTGGGACGGGTCGGGAGCGGTGAGCACGCCCAGCGGGAGCGCGAGGTCGGGCCACGGGATGTCCCGGCGGTGCCCGGCGGCCACCTCGTAGCCGAGCAGCACCCGCTCCTGGCGCAGGCGGACCAGCGCGTCGTGATAGCGGATGAGGAACAGCAGCACCACCGCGGTGGCCCAGGACTCCAGCCGGCCCGGGGAGCGCGCCCGGTCGTTGCACCACCCGGCCCGGGCGCCGACCCGCATGAACGTGTTGTCGACGAGCTGCAGCGTCTTGCGCAGCACGCCGAGCAACGGGTCGACGTTGCCGTGCTCGCCCCGGTCGAGCCGGCTGATCAGCAACTCGGCCAGGGTGAGGGCGACCTCGAAGCTGGCCACGAACAGCTGTTGCGGGCCGCCGTAGGAGATCAGGCGAGAGGTCGGCCAGGAGCCGTCGGCGGTCTGCTCCTCGGCGATGACGACCAGGCTGCGGTCGGTCAGCGGCCGGTAGTCCGGCAGCTTGAAGCGGTGCAGCAACGCCACGCTGAACGCAAGCTCGGCCGGGTCGAACTGCGACGTTATCCCGGCCGAGTGCCGGCCGAGCTGCACCAGGATCGAGCGGCGGATGCGTACGCCGAGATCCGGCCACCACTGCTGCGGCTCGGCCCGGGCCAGACCGAGCGCGTCCCCGGCGCGCACCGCGTGCAGGGTGATGAAGTCGTGCGTCTGGTCGCCGGCGGTGATCCGCCCGCCCTCCCACGCCCGCAGGTTCTGCTCCGTCTCGCGCCACAGGCTCAGGACGGCCTCGCTGACGTCCCCGCCCACACCGGTCAGCGGCCGCGTGGTCTGCCGGAGCACGGAGGAGAGCAGCACCTGGGCGTCGGTGAACATGTTGTATCCGTTGCTCGCCGACTCACGGACCAGGGCCGGATCGCTCGGCAGCGCCGCGAGGTGCCGCTCGGTGAGGTCGCGCAGGACGGCCGACACCTCGTCGCGCAGCACTCCGGTGTCACTGACGGTGTGCGACGCCGGGCGGTCGTACTCCACGAGCAGGCGGTAGAGCTCGACCAGGGCGATGTGGGCCCGGCAGGTCGACGTCTTGCCGATCACCGGCGGGGTGCCGGCGCCACCGGTCGTCGCGACGGTGTCGCGGATGAACGCACCGGCGGCGGGCTCGTAGAAGGTGAGCAGGGCCCGACCGGCGGCCAGCACCCGGTCGCGACTCTCGGCGATCTCGCGGTCGAGGTCAGACAGCTGCGTCACGCGCCTCCCTCTGTGAGCGGTAGCACTCCCGCAGTTCCCAGACCATCCCGGTCGCGTCGACCTCGATCACCATGAACCCGTAGACCCGCTTGACGTCGGCACCCCCCTCGTCGAGGAAGGCTGTCCACTCCAGATGCGCGCCGTCCGGCCGGTACGCGATGGAGTCGACCCGGACCGAGACGGTGCGCTGGGACGAGACCTCGCTGCGCCAGTATTCCTGAATGCCGGTCAAACCATCAATAGGCGGCTGGAAAGGCTTGTCCCAATAGAGGGCGTTCCCGGTGAACACCGTTTCCAGCAGGTCCGGGTCTCGTTTACGCCAGGCGGTCAGATAGTTGCGGACCGCCTGCTCGCACCCGGCGTGCGGGCTCGGCTCGAAGGTGAGCCACCTGGTCGCCCAGGTGCGGTCCTCACCGTCGGCCGTGACGGCGCGGACGTCACCCTGGCCGAATCGCCGGACCAGCACACTTTCGCCGGCCAACTGCTCCAGTGCTGTCCACACTGTGTCGTCGGCCCGCTCGACGACCGTCACACTGCCGCGCGGGCCGGCCAGCGCGACCGCCCGGTTGAGGAAGTCCCAGGCGTGAGCGCGATTCTCGGTGAGGACGTGGGAGGCCAGCACCATGGCCGGTCCGGCCCAGCCGGCCGGCCGCTCGGTCGGCCAGTCACCGCCGACCGCGACCACCTCCACATCGAACCGCCGGTCCTTGCTCAGCGTCGCGGCGACCTCGCGCAGCAGGCTCACCGCGTGCTGAAGCTGCCGCTCCGACCGGTCGAGCAGGTGAACCCGCACCTCTTCGAGACCGGCGTCGGCCAGGTAGGCCAGGGCCGCGGCCGAGGCGGCACCGCTGCCGCAGCCCAGGTCGATCACGGTCGTGGCCGGCTCCGGACGGGCCTCGGTCAGCGCGCGGACGCATTTGTGAAAGTTGACCAGCAGGAACTCGGCCGCGAAGGGCGCGTGCACGTGGTCGTAGTCCGGCGGCGCGGCGTCGGATGCCCGGAGCAGGCGCCTCAGATGGGAGCGCTCATCGGGCAGTGCCTCGACGCTCTCGTTCACCCACGCGGCGGCCACCTCGGCGACCACATCCGTTGTGCGCATCGGCACACAGTAAACGCTGCGGGTTGCCACACAAGGACAATGAACCGTCAGCCGGTCGGTTGATAACCGACCGTTAAGGAGCTTGCCGCGAAAGGGCTCCGATTCACGTCCTCCCGCAGCTGCCCTTCCGCCTCCGCCAGCGCATCGGCGTCCCCGAGATCCCGGGCGACATCAGCGAGCTGCCGCCAGAGGTCGCGGAGCAGCCTGTCCCGCGGGCCGACCACGGCCGACCAGAGGCCGATGGCCTCGTCGAGGGCGGCCCGGGCCAGCTGCGGCTCGTGCAGGGCGGTCAGCACCGCGGCGTACGGTCGCAGCGTCTCGGCGATGTCGGGGTGGCCCGGCCGCAGGACGCGGCGCTGCACCTCCAGCGCCTCCTCGTAGCGACGGCGCGCGGCCGGCAGGTCGTCCATCTGGAACTCGACCCCGGCCAGCGTGACCAGACCCCGGGCGACCAGGGCGTCGTCGTCGTGCCGGCGCCGGTGCTCCGCGAGCATCGGCGCGAGCACCTGCCGGGCGACGCGCGGGTTCCCCTCCCGGTTGAGGCCGGCCAGACTGATCATCGTCGCGAGGTCGGAACCGACCCCGGGCCGGTTCTGCACGGTCAGCGCGGCCTCGGTGTCACCGGCCTGCAGGTGGGCCAGGATGAGCAGCCCGGCCGCGTCGGGCAGGCCCCGCAGCAGCGGTACGGCGGCCGCTCCCCCGCCCAGGCTGACCACGGCCTCGCCGAGCACCCGCTGAGCCTCGCGACGCCGGGCGGGAGACGCGCCGGGATGCTCGGCGACCAGCCGGGCGACTCGTCCGGCCTGCAGGTAGCTCCCGGCGCCGATCAGGCCCCGCGCCGCCGCCACCAGGCCGGTGTGCATCGTCTCGGCCGGCACGAGCAGCCGCTCGCCGTGGGCGGCCAGCGCGGCCAGGTGGGCCGCCAGGTCACCGGTGCCCTCACCGATGACGAACGGGAGGGGGTCCCGGGCGATGACGGCCACCGTCTGCTCGACGATGCCGCGGGACTCCTCGACGGCCAGCACCGCCCGCGCCGCCAGCTGCACGAGCGGGTGCAACTCGACGCTACCGGCGTTCAGCAGGGCCAGCGAATGCTCGTGCAGCAGCCCGAGCGTCTCTTCGGAGGCGCCGGCCAGCGCCCGCGGGAAGGGCTGCGGAGCGACGAACGCCGGGGCACCGACCTCGGCCGGGAGCAGGGTCACGCCGGTCAGGAGACCGGCGCGCCCGACGAACGCGAGGTCGTCGTCGGCCAGCCGCTTGCGGAACTCCCGGGCCGGCACCGCGACCAGGCGCAGATGGCGCACCGCGGCGGTGAGCGCCGACGGCAGCCGCCCGAGGGCCTCGGCCAGGGCCCGCAACTCCTCGTCGGGCTCGTCGCGGAGCTGGCTCCGCAGGAAGTCCACGGCCTGATCGCTGTCGAACGGCCCGATGTCGACGTGCCGGGCCGTCTGCGACCAGCTCTGCCGCCGGGTCGTGATCAGCACGTCGCCCCGGCCGGTCAGCGGCAGATAGGGGCGCAGCGTGCCCGGATCGGTGGCCCCGTCGATGATCAGCAGCCATCGGCCGGTGCCGGCCAGCCGTTCCCCGACCTGGGTGAGCGGGTCAGGGCCCGTACGCCCGGACCCGCCCAGCTCGTGCGCCAGCGCCAGCAGGGCCGCCTCGACGCGCCCGGCCTCACCACCGTCGATCCACCACACCACCTGGTATTCGTCGGCGTGGCTCTGGGCGTAGTGGCGGGCGGCCTCGCTCTTGCCCGCTCCCGGCATGCCGATCAGGGCGCACACGGTCGGCGAGTCGTCGGTGCGGTTCTCCAGCATGCACAGCGCCAGCCGCTCGCTGATCTCCGCCCGGTGCACCAGGCCCTTGGCCGGTTGCCGCACGTTGGTGACCCGCAGGCCCCGCCCCGGGTAGGGCAACGCCGAGTCCGCCGCGGAGCTGCCGCCCGACCCCAGGTCGGCGGGCCGGCGGTGGCGCGGGTCGAGCGCGCTGAGCAGCACGGCCCGGGCTTCGTGCTCCTGCAGGCTTTCGACGTCGAGGGCCTGCTCGTCGGCCAGCATCGCCGGCACGGCAACCGGGGCCACCCGGGCCACCAGCAGGCGGGCGCCGGTGACCCGCAGGGCGGCCCACTGCTGGGCGGCGACCGTCTCGGCGGCCAGCCGGGAGAGCACCACGACGAGGTAACCGGCCGGTGGTGGCGTCTCGGCCCCGCCCAGCTGCACCTGGTAGCCGGCGTCGGACAGTTGCCGGGCCAGCCACTCGGCCCAGGCGATGTCGTCCCGCAGGTGCCAGATGGTGAAGGTCGCAGCCGCCTCCGGCCGGCCCTCCGGGGGCACCTCGGTGGGGACCACGGCCCGGACGAAGGACAGGTATTCGCCGGCCGAGACCCGCGTGAACGAGTCGGACTCGCAGAGCCGGTAACGGAACAGGGCCGGCAGGTCCGGGTGCTTCGCCGCGAACCGCCGGGCGCGCTCGTCCTCGAGGATCCGGTCGGCGCTCGGCGTCGCCTCGTCCGTCACCGGTGGGGTGAGCGCGTACGAGTGCTCCAGCGCGGCCAGCAGCGCCGGGTCGTCCACGACGGCGTCGTAGACGTCGCGGTAGCCGGTCTGGAGCACCACGATCTTGGCCAGCAGGGGCGGCACCAGCGGGGAGTCGCTCAGCGCGCGGGCGGCCAGGCTCTTGAGCAGGGTGAAGGTCTGCACCATGCGCTTGATGCGCCGCGGGTTGAAGGGCGGGTTGCCGCGCAGGATCGGCAGGCACAGACGGACGTCCTCGTCGGACGAGATCCGCAGGATCAGGTTGTCGGCCGCGGCCGAGGTGACCGGCGGCAGCGAGAAGGGCAGCTGCACGATCTTCTCGAAATAGGTCTCGGAGATCCGCCGCAGCAGAACCTCCTGCGGGGCCAGATCCTTGTAGCGGACGGACACCGCGTTCTCGATGATGTCGCGGTCGACCGCGACCAGGAAGACACAGCCCTCGACGTCGAGGAAGAGCTTCATCGTCTCGACGATCTGCAGCGTCTGCTCGGGCAGGCACCGGTCCAGGTCGTCGATGACGACGACCAGCGGACGGTCGCGGCACACGATCCGGATGATGTCGCGGAAGTCCTCGCTGAACTCCTCCAGGAACGCGACCTTCTCGCGGTAGCTGCGCCGCTTCTGGAAGGCCGACAGATCGAACCCCAGCCGGACGTCGAAGATCTTGAACAGGGACTCCGGTTTGGCGGCCAGGGTGGCGCCGATCGCGACCACGGCGGCGGCCCAGGGCTGACCGAGCAGATCGGCGAGCCCGGGAAAGCTCTTCAGCGCGTTGGACATGGCCGGGTTGGCCTGTGGCACGAGAACGGTGGCCGCCATGAACAGGGCGAGCGCGATGAGCCCGATCCGGAAGAACAGCACGAAGAGCTTGCGCGAGAGATCGAGCACGCCCGAGCGGACGTTGAGTGAGCGCAGCCAGATCCGCAGCTTGACCCAGACCCGTCGCGGCAGCGGGCCGGTGACCCGCACCCGGTCCAGCACGGTCTGGATCAGCGCCTGCCAGAGGTCCTCCTCCCGCGCGTACTTCCAGGCGTTGAACCACACCGGCTCGATCCCCCGGGTGGTCAGCTCGGCGCTGACCTGCTTGAGGAAGCTGGTCTTGCCGCTGCCCCACTCGCCGTAGACGCCCACGGTCCACGGTGTCTGCTCAGGGCGCATGCCGGCGATGTAGTCGGCCAGGGGCACCGCGAAGCGGGCGAAACCGAGGTGATCCTCGACGCTGGCCGCGTCGTTGACCGCGAGGGACTCGGCGAGCACCGACGGGCCGGGAGCGGGCGGACGACGGGATCGACGCCGGATCATGTCCACACAGTAGTGCGCCCGGTCACGCCGTCCGGTCCCTCGACAGGGCGAGACGGCCGGTTGCCGGTTCACCCGGCCGGTCCTACGATCAGCGCTAAATCCATCGATGCCTGTCGAAGCCGCGATGCCACCGTCGAAGCGCTTCGACGATCATCCGAACAGAGGGGACACCATGCGCAGACGTGTTCTTGCGCTCTCGACGGCCGTCGCGCTCGGCGTGGGAGGAGCGGCGGTCCTCACCGCGCTTCCCGCGTCGGCGGCGGTCGGATGCCGTGTGGCCTACGCGGTCAGCAGCTCGTGGCCGGGCGGCTTCGGGGCCACCGTGACCGTCACCAACCTCGGAGACCCGCTCAGCTCGTGGACGCTGGTCTGGTCGTACTCCAACGGGCAGACCGTCACGCAGGCCTGGAACGCCACGGTGAGTCAGAGCGGGCCGACCGTCACCGCCCGCAACGCCGGCTACAACGGCGCGGTCGCCACCAACGGCACCGCCTCGTTCGGCTTCAACGGATCGGCGACCGGCACCAACAGCATCCCGACGGCGTTCACGCTCAACGGCACGGCCTGCACCGGATCGACCGGGCCGACCACCCCGGCCACCCCGCCTCCGTCCACCCCGTCCACCCCGGGCACCGGCGTCCCGTCCGACGCGGCCTGGGTCGACTCGGGACAGTGGGCCTCGTGGACCAACAGCGGCTACACGCTCTACAACAACATCTGGGGCTCGGGAGCCGGGTCGCAGACGATCTGGGCCCGCAGCGGCACGAACTGGGGCGTGGTGGCCAACCATCCGCGCACCAGCGGCGTGAAGTCCTACCCGAACACCGGCAAGACACTCAACCGCACGCTCAGCTCGCTGTCCTCGGTGTCCAGCTCGTTCAACGTCTCGGTGCCGGCCGACGGCGACTACGCGACCACCTATGACATCTGGGCCGACAACCACGCGTACGAGGTGATGATCTGGACCAACCAGCACGGCGCGGTCGGCCCGATCGCCGAGAGCTACGACGCCAACGGCGCGGTGCCCAACGTCCGGAACCTGTCGGTCGGCGGCCACACCTGGAACGTCTATCGCGGCAGCAACGGGGCCAACGCGGTCTTCTCGTTCATCCGGACCAACACCAGCTCGGGCACCATCGACCTGTTGGCCGTCATGAACTGGCTGCGCACCAACAACTGGTGGGGCAACGTGACGGTCGGTGAGCTGCAGTTCGGCTTCGAGATCACCGGCACCGCCGGCCAGTCGGCCTTCACCACGAACAGTTTCTCGCTGAACTACAGCTGACCCGTGTCGAGACGGCGGTGGCCGCTCCGACCTCAGGACGAGTCACCGCCGGATCGAACAAGGTCTGCGCTACCTGATCAACCGTTGGTGCGCAGGTCCCCCGGGCCGCTCGGCGATCTAGGCTCGGTGCATGCGCCTGGCCCACGTCACCGACCTGCACTTCGGGGCCGAGGAGCCGGCTGTCGTGGCCGGGCTGCGAGCCGACCTGGTCGCCCAGGACGTCGATCGGGTGCTGGTCAGCGGGGATCTGACCATGCGGGCGCGGGCCGAGCAGTTCCGGGCGGCGGTCGACCTGCTCGACGCGGTGGGCCGGCCGTGGACGTGTGTGCCGGGCAATCACGACCTGCCGCTCGATCGACCGGCCCGGGCGTTCGAGCCGCTCGGGGCGTACCGGAAGCTGGTCGACCCCGACCCGGAGCCGCTCGTGCGGGACGGCGGCCTGCTCCTGCTGGGGTTGAGCACCGCCCGCCCGTACCTGTGGAAGGGTGGACTGGTCGACGCGGCCCAGGTGGCCCGGATCGGCTCGGCCCTGGCCGGGCCGGCCGAGCTGAAGGTGCTGATGCTGCACCACCCGGTGTTCCGGTCGGCCCAGCGGCCGGACGAGGCCCTGGTGCACGGCGCCGACCAGGCCCTGCGGGCGGCGGCCGAGGTGGGCGTGGACGTCATCCTGTGCGGGCACGACCACGTCGCGGCGCAGGTCCGCTTGCGCGGGATGGTCGCGGTGATGAGCGGGACGGCCTGCTCCCATCGCGTACGCGCCGGTGAGAGCCAATCGTGGACGGTGCTCGACCTCGACGGGGACACCCTGCGATCCACCGTGCGGCACTGGCACGAGGGGGCCTTCCGGGCGCTCGGCGAGACCCGGTGGCGCCGGACGTCAGACGGCTGGCTGACCTGAGGCCACCCGCACCAGGGCGTTCAGGTCACGCCGGGTGAGCGCGGCCGGCCGCCGGCCGGGGCTGGACGAGCGCGGCACCCGCACCCGGAGCACGCCGGGCAGCGACCGGAACACCAGCGGCGGCGTCAGCATCAGCGCCTCCCCGTCCAGCCCGGCCGGCACCTCGGCGGTCGAGCGCACCTCGAACTTCTTGGCGACGAACTCCCCGACCGGCCGGGCACCCCGGGCGGCCACGATCCCCAACCGGCCGGTGTCGAGCCGGGGCCGCCCACCGGCCCGGCCGACCCGCGACAGGTCGTAGGGGTTGTTGGAGACCAGCACCAGCGACACGCCGCTGATCGGCGGGCCCTCCGGGCTGTCGAACGCCAGGTCGGGTGGCTGGGCGGCCGGTCCGAGCAGGTCGGGCAGCAGCCGGCCCCACGTACGGATCTTGGCCTTGCGGTAGCCCTTGGACCGCACCACCTCGGCGTAGACGCCGAGCGAGGCGTTGTTGACGAAGATGCGCCCGTTCACCGAGCCCAGGTCGACGAGCCGCTCGACGCCGTCGGTGAAGGCGTCCAGCGCGGCGGCCACGTCGGCCCGGTCCAGCCCGAGATCCAGGGCGAAATGGTTCCGCGTCCCGGCCGGCACACAGACGTACGCGATGCCGTGCCGCACAGCGGTGGCCGCGATCAGCGCCTGGGACCCGTCGCCACCGGCCATGCCGAGGACATCGGCGCCGTCGCTCACGGCCTTCTCGGCCAGCGCGGACAGATCATCACCGGGGCCGAGCGTCACCGTCGCGATGCCCCGGGCGGCGGCCGCGGCGTCGAGACCGGCCCGGGCGGCCGCGCCGTCACCCGACCACGGGTTGATCAGCAGGACGCCGTGCCGGGCCGCGGGCACCGGCTGAGCCCGGGCCCCGCCGAACACCGCCGCGCTGTGGGCGCCCAGCGCATAGCGGCTCGCCACGCCGAACACCACCAGCATGGCCGCCTGCGTCAGGAACAAGGACAGACCGATCATGATCATGGTAAGAGCGGCCAGTGCCGCGACCGCCCCGGCCAGCCAGCGCAGCAACCCGCGCCGGGTCAGCGCATACCAGGTCGCCGCGGTCACCACGGCGACCGCCAGCACGAACGACACGAACGTGCCGAAGTGCCGGACCGTCGTCTCCAGCGTGGCCGCGACGGCCAGCAGCGGCGCGATCAGCGCGACCACCGCGGCGGTGCGCCGGCCACCGCCGGGCGTCACCGCCGGACCGGTCACCGTCGTGGAGGAGGCAGGGTGATCGGCGGTGTGCTGCCCGGCTCGGGCGGCTTCTTGCCGCCCTTGCCGTCGCTGATCTCGATCACCACGACACCGTTCTTGACCGTACGGCCGCTCGGGCTGGTGCCGGCGGCCGTACCCGCCGGGCAGGCCGACTCGGTCTCACCGTTCGAGAGCACGGCGTCGAAGCCGGCGTTCTCGACGCGGTCCCGCGCCCGCACCAGCGAAAGGCACTCGACGTCCGGGATGCGCCGCTGATCGCCGTACACGATCTTGCGACTCTCGGGCCGCTTGAACTGCACCTCCGGCTTGCCGTCCATGTAGTCGGCCAGCGTGCGGTAGACAGCCGGGTTGACCGTGTCGTGGTCCATCCGGTCCTTGTGCGCCTGGTAATCGGGGTTGACCAGGTAGCCGGCCACCACGAGCGACGTCGTGCCGGCGATCAGCGAGGCCGTGCGGTCGCGGTCGGTGGTGCCGGTCTTGCCGAACACCGGGTGCCCGACCACCCCGCGGGTGGCCCGGGCGGTCGCCCCCTCACAACTGCCGAGCCGCGAGCGGTCACCGACCGGGCAGCGGGCCGCGTCGAGCGCCGCCCGGGCCACGTCGACCGAGGTGGCCCGCTCACAGTGCGGCTTGCCGATGTCGAGTTTCTGGTTGTCGCGGGTGGTGATCTGCTCGATCGGGGTCGGTTCGCAGTACATGCCGTCGGCGGCCAGGGTCGCGTACGCGTTGGCCATGTCGAGCGGGGTGGTCGCCGAGACACCGAGCGTGAACGCGCCCCACTGGTGCGAATAGCCGTCCGAGGCCAGCTTGGCGTCCGCCGGGTCGCGGAACTTGATGCCGAACCGCTTGGCGACGTTCACGACGTTGTCGGCACCGACCCGCTCCTCCAGCGGCACGAAATACGTGTTGATCGATCGGCCGAACCCGCTCCACATGTTGTAGACGCCCTCGCCGCCGCCACCCGAGTTCTGCGGGCACCAGAAGTGCGTGCCCGGGCAGGCCGAGTCACTGCTGCGCTCGACGACGTACTTGGTCTTGTAGAACTTCTCCGCCTTGATCGTGTAATGGAGCGGATAGCCCTTCTCCAGCGCCGCGATCAACGTGAAGATCTTCATCACCGAGCCGGCCTGATAGCCGGTGATGTCGCCACCACCGGTGAGCAGCGGGTTCACCGTGTTGGGGGCGGAGCCCTTGATGCCCTGACGCCGCTTCTTGGGATCGGACGACAACGGGTTCTTCGAGTTGTCGAGCGTGTACTTGCGGTTCGTGACCAGGAGCTTGACCTTGCCCGTGCGCGGCTCGACGGCCGACAGCAGCAGGGCGTTCTTGTTCTTCTCCTTGATCCGCGCCGAGACCCGGGCCTTGGCCTCCTTGGTCGCCTTCAGGTCGATCGTCGTGGTGATCCGGTAGCCACCGCTCTTGAGGCGCCGCTCCCGGTCGAACGCCGTGGCGCCGAACTCGGGTCGCTCCATCCACCAGCGGTAGAAGTAGTCACAGAAGAAACCCCAGCTGTTGTACGACACGGAGACACAGCCGTTGCCGACCCGGGCGACCTTGCGCGGGATGGCTTCCTTCTTGGCCGCGGCCGCCTGGGCCGGCGTGATGGCGCCCATCTCGACCATGCCCGGGATGACGTAGTTGTTGCGGCGCTTGCGGATCTCGTCGTACCCCTGTTTGGTGGTGGGGTCGTAGAACGAGGGCGCGCGCACGATGGCGGCGAGCAGCGCGGCCTGCCCGATGGTGAGGTCCTTGGGGCGCTTGTTGAAGTAGACCTTGCTGGCGGCGAAGATCCCGTAGGTCTGCTTGCCGAACGGCGCCATGTTGAGGTAGCGCTCCAGGATCTGGTCCTTGCCCACCTCCTGCTCGACCCGCATGGCGTACTTGATCTCGGTGACCTTGCGGACGTTCGTGTCCTCGGTCGCCTTGACCACCTCGGCCGGGCTGGTGGCGGAGTAGGCCAGCGACATCCGGACCCACTGCATGGTGATGGTGGAGGCGCCCTGCTTGGACTCCGACTTGCCACTGTTGTTGACCACGGCGCGGGCGACACCCTTGAGGTCGACCCCGTTGTGGTTGTAGAACTCCCGGTCCTCGGCGGCCACCATGGCGTCCCGGATGTGCTTCGACATGTCCTTGAGCCGCACGTCGCTGCGGAACTCGTCGTAGAACTGCGCGATCAGCGTCTTGTTGTCCGACGCGTAGACCCGCGTGATCTGCGGTGACGCGAAGTCCTTGAGCTCACTCGGCAGGCTGGCGAACGCCTGGTTGCCGACTTTGGCCGTCAGGCCGGACATGGCCGCGACCGGGAAGGCGGCAGCCGCCACCACCACGCCGGCAACCAACCCACAAGTAAGAAGCGCGAACACATTGAAGAAGACATTGTGATCACGTCTGCGGAACCACGAACTCACCGAACCACCACCAGCGCCTCGTCGGAAGCGAGTCCCGTCTATTTCACCCTGCCTTGTCAAGTGGCGGGCCCGGCGAATCGTCCTTAGCCGGGCAATTCGCCGATAATCTTCGACCAAAGAATCACAGCACGAAAGAGTGTGTACGCCTTGGTGGTGAAAATATCCGGTCTTTTGAACCGCGGGGGGATCTGGCGGGGGCTGGGTGCGTTGGACTTGCTTGCGCTGGACGGGCGGAGGCGGGGGGGTGGACACCAGGGCGGGGCCAGCCGCGACCGGCGGGGGGGGGCACCCCCCCCGGCGCGGGCGGGGGGGCGGGGGGGTTCACCCCGCCGGGCCTCAAAACGCCCCTACGGCCTTGCTTGCTCACCCCCGCCTCCGCCCTTGCGGGCGAGCTCGCCGGCGGCTGAAGACCTTGGTCACCGGCGGCTGGATGACTGGTCGAGGTGGCGGTCACCTGACGGGTGAGGGATCTGGCTGCCGCGCTGGGGACGAAACCAGGCGGTCAGCGAAAGCAGGCCGGGCTGGGTGGTGGGGCGCGGGAACTTAACAATGCCGGTCGCGTCCGCCTTCGGCATCCGTCGTGCGCCGGGCCGGGCTGGGTGGTCGCCTTGCGCTGGGGGACCGGCTTGGCCGAGGTGAAGCTGGGTGGATGTGTCCAGGCGCGAAGGAAATCATCGTCGTGCTCGCGCCTTCTGCCGGGCTCACGGACGCAGGCGATCGCGCGCGCCGGCCAGGTGTCGGGCACGCGTGGAGTGGCCGGTCTTTTCTTACAGCGCCCCCGTTGGTTTGGGGGCTCTCCGGGCGACGGCAAGCGCAGCTCATCGTGAGCAAGGGCAGTACGCAAGCCGCCCTTTGCTTGCGTACTGCCCTTGCTTGCGATTCGCTCCCGCTTGTCGCCGCCCGGAGAGCCCCCAAACCCCCCACCGCAACCATCGCCAGGAGCTCTCCAGCGATGGCTGGGGTCTGGGGCAACGCCCCAGGGTGTTGACCACGCAGCAATGATCAGTGGACCGCCCGGAAGTAATGGCGGGCGGTCCAGTCCGCCAGCTCCACCCCCAGGGTCCGGGCCGCCGTGTCCGCAGTCCGGAAGTGAATACCCAGCCAGACCCGCGCGTCCACCACGTCAGCCCGGAGGGCCGCGCCCGACCGATAATGACGGACCTCCCCCGGCACAGCCGTAGAAATCAGATCGAGGTCCAGCCGCGGCCCCACCACGTACTCCAAGGCCCGCGTCGAAGCCGCCACCACCGAGTTGTACCCACCCACGTAATCGGGGTAGTTCGGCGTAGCGATCAGCGGGGTCCAGGCAGGGTCCGGGCTGGTGGCGGGATTCCCGTCGGCCGCGGCCTCGTGGATCGCCGTGATCGGCCGCCAATACGCGCGGTCCAGTTTCGAGCGCCACGTCAGGATGGCCACGTCGGCCGTGGTCATGGCGGTGGCGGCGAACATCCGGGCGGAGTCCACGATGTCGAGGTTGCGGGTGGTCGCCTGGTCGCGCAGGGCGGCGTTGATCTGGACGACCGCGTTGCCGGCGAAGAAGCGGGCGGTCGCGGTCTGGGCCGCGGTGCGGACCGTCGAGGTCGCTGAGCCCATCGCCTTGGCTTCGGCGAAGTCGCGGGTGTAGCGGCGGGACGTCAGCGTGGGCGGCGCCGGCGGGGTGAACTGGGCGGCGCTGCGGGCCAGCAACGGCGTGACCCGGCCCAGCCACGGCACGGCCATCGGCAGGTTGGCCGGTGGGGTGGGACGCCAGACGCCGGGGGCCGGAGCCGGGGTGTACTGGACGGAGGCGTTGCGGCCGTCGTCGGCTCGCTGGGCGATCAGGTCGCGGGCCACGCGTTCGCCGTAGGCGATGCCGGTCCGCTTGGCGGCTCCGTCGGGGACCGTGGCCAGCGAGGTGGCCAGGGCGGTGTCGAGCGCCGACTGCGCGTACGGGGAGTAGGTCTCGAGGATCTTGTGGCCGGCCGCCGCCGCGGCAGCCGTGGCCGAGGCGCCACGGGGGGCCTGGCCGTGCCGGCGGTAGGGCTCGTAGCGCGGGTGCAGGCCGACCACCGCGTCGTAGATCGCGGCGTGCACGAAGCCCAGGTACAGGAAGCTCTCCGGCACGACTTTGGTGGCGTCGCCGGACAGGGTGGTCACCGCGACCGCGTTCCAGTCGGCGATGACCGAGGCGGTCTCGGCGCGGACGGACGCCGCCTGCGCCGTCCCGGCGTAGACCGGGACCAGTGCGACAGCGGTCGCCGCGACGCCGAGGCGACGCCGAACGGTGCTCATGATGGAGCTCCCTCCTGACGATGCGGCGCCCGGGCGAAGCCACAACCGAAAGGACAGCGACACGCCCGGTGCGCCGTTTCCGCAGGAGACCTTCCTCCCCGGCGCGGCGAAACGCTTCGGCCGGACGGGCGGAGGACGTGGCAGATCTACGACTCTTCGGAGACGGTGGTGATGTCGTCGAGGCCGGCGATGGTCAGGACCGGGGCCAGCAGGCGGTTGGAGCGCAGGCGCAGGCGGTCGACGTGGGGGAACAGGACGGCCAGGCCGGCGCTGTCGATGTATTCGACGCGGGTCAGGTCGACCACGAAGGGGGCGCCGTCCGACTCGCCGTCAGCCGACGTCAACGCGGTCGCGAAGGCGGCGGCGTTGCTCATGTCGATCTCGCCGGTCGCGGTGAGCACGACGGCGCCGTCCGGGCGGCGGCCCGTGCTGCAGGTCAGCGGTGTGCTCATCGGGAAATCCTCGCTTGCAGGCCGACGATGGTCCCGGCCGTGCCGGTGGTCACGGTCACTTCGCTCATCAGCGCCCGCATCAGGGCGAAGCCCCGGCCCCGGTGCGGGTTGGCGGCGGGCTGCGGCGTCTTCCAGAGCCCGGTGTCGGTGATGGTCAGGTGCAGCGTGTGGGCGGTGGCCGCGGCCCGCAGGCGGATCAGGCCGCCGGGCAGCTGGCGGTGACCGTGCTCGATCGCGTTGGCGCACGCCTCCCCCACCGCGACCAGCACGTTCTGCTGGGTCGTGGAGTCCACGCCGCAGCGGGCCAGCCACGTGCGCAACGTCGAGCGCAAGGGGGCCAGGCGGGTCGCCTCGGCCGGGAACTCGACCTCCAGCGGGCCGGGCTGACGGTAGAGGAGCAGGGCGACATCGTCGTCGTACCCGGTGGCCGGTTCCATGCTGTCCATGACGTCGGTCGCCAGCTCTTCGAGCGAGGCCCCGCGGCCCTGCTGGACGGCGGCCACGACCCGGTCGATGCCGACGGTCAGCGACTGGCGGCGGCGCTCGACGAGCCCGTCGGTGTAGAGCAGCAGGGTGGCCCGGACCGGCACTGTGTAGTGGGCTTCGGGGCGGTCGGCGGCCGCGCGCACCCCGAGCGGGCGGGACCGGCCCTGGTCGAGCAGATCGGTGGCGCCGTCGGGACGGGCGACCACGGCCGGCGGGTGCCCGGCGCTGGCGTAGGTCAGATCGCCCGTCGCCGGGTCGAGCACGCCGCAGAAGACGGTCGCGCACATGGCGCCGGGCAGCTGGGCGGCGAACCGGTCGAGCGCGGTCAGCGTCTGCGCCGGGTCGGTGTTCTGCAGCAGCAGAGCCCGGCACGCGCTGCGGAGCTGGCCCATGACGGTCGCCGCCTCCAGCCCGTGGCCGACGCAGTCGCCGACCACGATGCCGATGCGGCCGTCGGTCAGCGTGACCGTGTCATACCAGTCACCGCCGACCTTGAGCGGGCGGGTGGCGGGCGCGTAGCGCACGGCGAAACCGACCGGCAGCTGGGCCGGGCCGAGGATCGCGCGTTGCAGGGCCAGCGCCGTCTCGCGCTGCTCGTCGATCTGGTGGATGCGGTGCAGCCCCTGGCCGAGGTGGCCGGCGAGCAGCGCCAGCAGGGTCCGGTCCTGCTCGGTGAACGGCCGCTTCTCGCGCAGCTCGAGACTCAGGACCATCGTGCCGTCGGGGTGCTCGAGCGCGATGCCGGCCCTGCCGGGCTCGTCGGCGACCGGGGTGAGCAGCGGTTTGTCGCGCAGGTCGGTGAGCGCCTGGCGCCGCTCGGGGGTCAGGGCGTCCCAGCGGGCGTACTCGTCGGTGGTGACCAGGGTGGGTGGGCCGGAGCCGTTGAAGACGGCCGCGTGGACCCGCTTGGCCTGCCACAGCTCGCCCAGCTCGGGCAGCACGCCGCTCAGGGCCCCGGGCAGGCTCTCGGCCTGGGACAGGCGCACGCTCAGCGCGGCCAGGGCGCTCTCCCGCTGCACCGCGTAGTGCTCGTCGGTGACGTCGCGGAACGTGCCGACGATGACCCGCCGCCCGGTGTCGGGGTCGGCGACCTGGTTGAAGGCGGCGGCGACCCAGAGCCGGTGCCCGTCTCGATGCTGCACCGGGATCGTGTAGTTGCCGCGGGTCTGCCCCACCAGCAGCTCCAGGGCTTCGGCGACCTGCTCGTACGCCGCGGGGTCGGTGTCGTGGTCGGGCCACCAGGGATGCACCGGCGGGTACGGCAGTCCTTCCGGTCCGAAGCCGAGCACGTCGGTGAACGTCGAGTTCGTCTCGATGACGACGCCGTCCTCGTCGCAGACGAAGAACGCCTCCTGCAGCGAGTCGATCAGCGCCGTGCGCCAGCGCGAGTGGTGGTTGCGCAGCCGGGCCAGCTCGACGTTGGCGCGGACGCGGGCCAGCAGCTCGGCCGACGAGAACGGCTTGACCAGGTAGTCGTCGGCACCGGCTTCGAGGCCCTCGATGGACGCCTCCTGCCCGGCCCGCGCCGACAGCAGCAGGACGGGTGTCCCCGCCGTACGGGAATCGGCCCGCAGAGCCGCCACCAGCTCGAGGCCGCCGAGCCGGGGCATCATGACGTCGCTGACGATCAGGTCGGGGTTGCGCACCCGGGCCGCTTCGAGGGCGGCCTGTCCGTCGGGCACGGTCTGCACGATATGGCCGGCCGAGCGCAACAGCCGGCCGAGGTAATCCCGCATGTCGGCGTTGTCGTCGGCGACCAGGACGGTGGCCGGCGCCTTCGTCGTCGGCGGCAGGTCGGGCGTGGCCGGCGCGGCACCCGGCAGCCAGCGCAGGGCCTCCTGCACGTACGGCTCGGCGCCCGAGGTGACCGCGGCGGTGCTGCTCGGTGAGGTGACGGCGCCCGCCGGCAGATGGTCGATGCCCAGCGGCAAGCGGATCGTGAAGGTGGTGCCCTCGCCGAACGTGCTCTCGGCCGTGATGGTGCCGCCGTGGAGCTCCACCAGCTCCTTGACCAGCGCGAGGCCGATGCCGCTACCTTCGTTGGACCGGGACCGGGCGTTCTCGATGCGGTGGAACCGCTCGAACAGGCGCGGCATCTCGTCCGTGGGCACCCCGACCCCGGTGTCGGTCACCGTCACCGTGGCGACGCCGGCTTCTTCCCGTACGGCTATCCGGACGCCGCCGGTGAAGGTGAACTTGAGAGCGTTGCTGAGCAGGTTGAGGACGATCTTCTCCCACATGCCGCGGTCGAGGTGGACCGGCTCGCGCAGCGGCGGCGTGTCCACCTCGAACGTCAGCCCGGCCCGCTCGACCGCCGAGCGGAACACGCTGGCCAGTTCGGCGGTGGCGTTGGCCAGGTCGACCGGCTCGAACCGGGCCTGCATGCGCCCGGCCTCGAGGCGCGAGAAGTCGAGCAGCACGTTGACCAGCTTGCCCAGCCGCAAACCGTTGCGGTGGATCACCTCGAGCTCGGCCCGCACGCTGTCGTCGGCGAGGTCGGCCCGGGTCAGCAGCTCCTCGAGCGGCCCCATGATCAGCGTCAGCGGGGTGCGGAACTCGTGGCTGATGTTGGAGAAGAAGGCGGTCTTGGCCCGGTCGAGCTCGGCCAGCTCCTCGGCCCGGCGCTGCTGGGCCTGATAGCTGCGGGCGCTCGCGATGCCGGCGGCCACGTGCCCGGCGGTCAGCTCGACGAACCCGCGGTAACTCTCGTCGAGCGCGCGGTAGCGGTTGAGGCCGGCGACCATGAACCCGTACGGGATGTCGCCCTGTTGCAGCAGCGGCACGAGCAAGGCCTCGTCCGGCGGCTCGGGCCAGTCACCGGCCGGCCGGTCGCCGTCGAGCGGCACGACCACCGCATCGCCCCGGGCCACGACCTCGGTCGGCCACTTGTCGACATGCCCGAGGGGATGGCCGACCGGGACGCCGGTGGCCTGGGCCAGGCGTACGCCGCCCGGCTCGAACAGGTAGGTGAGCGTGAACGGCAGGTCGCGCAGGTTGCGGCCGAGCTGACTGCCGGCGAAGTCGAGCGTCTGGGCCTCGGTGCGCACCACGCTCGGGTCGGAGCCGAGGTCGCGCAGCGTGGCCATCCGCCGCTCGCCGATCACCCGGTCGGTCTCCTCGCTGACCACGCACAGCATGCCGACCAGCGCACCGTCGTCGTCGCGGAGCGGGCTGTAGGAGAAGGTGTGGTAGGTCTCCTCGGTGTAGCCGGAGCGCTCCAGGAAGAGCAGCAGTGCCTCGTCCCAGGTCGCGTGGCCGGTGGAGAGCACGGTCTCGATGCGCGGGCCGATGTCGTCCCAGATCTCGGCCCAGACCTCGTTGGCCGGCCGGCCCAGCGCCCACGGATATTTGCGGCCCAGCGTGTCGCGCCGGTAGGCGGCGTTGCAGAAGAACGTCAGCTGCGGGCCCCAGGCCATCCACATCGGGAAACGGGACGACAGCAGGATGCTGACCGCCGTCCGCAGGCTCTGCGGCCACTGCTGGGGTGGGCCGAGCGGGGTCTGCTCCCAGTCGACCCGCAGGAGGTCGCGACCGACGTCCCCGCCACCGGCGAACACCTCGGCACCGGCCGGTCGGTCCTGAGTCATCGCGCGAGCTTCTCCCGTTCCTCGCCCGTCGGCGCGGTGTCGCCTCGTAGGATACGCAGCCCGCGGCTGTCCACCGTCCTCCGGGCGGGTGCCCTATACCCAGACCGCCGGTTGCTATCCCCCGCACGGCCCGGATGACCATGGGCGACTCCCCCGTCACGGCGGTTGGGGGGTCACCCGGACGCCGGACGGTTCCCGCAATTCATACGTCTGACCGATGGGACAGCGCAGTTCCACCCTGAATTCTCAGAGGTACGGAATCCATTTCCCGCGCAACCGTCGACAATGGTCTATCCCCAGGTGGGGCCGGGCATCACTGCTCATGCGAACGGCTATCCGCCGCCATTTTCCGGCCGACCCCGGCCGGATTACCCCTTGGGAAGGAATACCCGTGGAACAACTCGGTCGCCACTATGTCCTGCACGAAGAAATCGGGCAGGGCGCATCGGCGACCGTGCGGCGGGCCACCAGTCGTCGCGGCGGACCCGAACTGGCGGCCAAGCTCCTGCGTCCGCACCTGGCCGACGACCCGCGGGTGCGCGCCGTGCTCCTGCGCGAGGAGGCCGCGCTGCGCGACCTCACCCACCCGGCGGTCGCCGCGGTGCGCGACGTCGTCGCCGAGCCCGGCGTGCTCGCCCTGGTCACCGACTTCGTGGACGGTCGCAACCTGCGCCGTTACCTGACCAACCGGGGTGGCACGCTGCCGGCCGCGGAGGCCGCCGCCATCGCCGCCCAGGTCGCCGGGGCGTTGGCCGTCGCGCACGCCCAGGGAGTGCTGCACCTCGACCTGACGCCCGAGAACGTGCTGGTCCTGCGGGACGGCCCTACGGCCACGGCTGTCCGGGTCACCGACTTCGGCCTGACCGCCCTGCTGCGTGAGGCGGGCGCGGGCGTCCCGGCCTCCGGTTACGAGGCGCCCGAGCTGGGCCGGGGTGGCCTGCCGACCGCGGCCGCCGACGTCTACGCGCTCGGCCTGCTGACGGCGGAGATCGTCTCCGGCGTACGCCCGGACGCCACCGACAGCTTGTCGGCCCTGCCGCCGGTGCTGCGCTCGCTGGTGAGCAAGCTGCTGGCCGCCGAGCCGTGGGAGCGACCGTCCGCGCGTAGTGCCGCGGCCCAGTTCCGCTCGATCGCCGGCCGCCTGTCGGGCGAGCCGCAGCCCGAGCTCACCGTCGACGTGGATCCCGGTCCGCCCGCCGCCGAGCAGGCCCGGTCGTCCGAGCAGGCCCGGTCGTCCGAGCAGGCCCGGTTGTCCGAGCAGGCCCGGTTGTCCGCGGCCGGCGCGGGGACCGGCATCCCGGCGCCGCCGTCCGCGACGGGCCTGCCGCCCGGCTCGTCCTCGGCGGATCTCGTCGTCGGCGAGTGGGTCGAGGACGACTCGACGGTCCGGGCCCGGGCCTGGCTGGGCGCCGAGCACGTCCACGTGACCACCGTCCACCAGCAGCCCTCGCCGCGACGCAAGCAGACCGGCCCGGCATACGCCGCCGGCCCCGGCCCCGCCCCGGCGCCGAACGGCCGGTGGTGGGGCCGCAAGCGCACGGTCATCGCCTCCTCGGCCGCCGCCCTGGCCGTGATCGCGGCGCTGGCCATCACCCTCGAGGCCAACGCCGGCGACGATCCCGTCGTGATGCCGCCCGCGCCCACGACGTCGGCCGCGACGACGGCACCGGCCACCTCACCGGCCACGGTCGCTCCCGTCCCCATCCCGACCGAGACCGTCGCTCGCAAGGACACCACCCGGGCCACCTACGCCGACCACCTGCCCGGCGACAACGGCACCCTCTATGTCGCCCTGCACGACGGAAAGGCGGTCGCCTACCTCTGCGACGGCAACCGCATCGAGGTCTGGTTCAGCGGCACCGCGGCCGACGGCGCCCTGACGATGACCAGCAAGAAGGGCGCCAAGCTGACCGGCTCCTACACCGCACAGGCGTTGAGCAGCCGGCTCACCCTGCAGGGCAAGACCTCCGCGTACGACGTCCCGGCCGTCCACAAGCCGTCGGGCCTCTACCGAGCGTCCGGCCGGGTGCGCAACGCCACGGTGAAGGGCGGCTGGATCATTCTGCCCGACGGCCGCCAGGTCGGCGTCCTCAATGTCGGCGACACCTCGCAGACCGCTCCCGAACTCAACCCGACCACCGGCACAGCCACCCTGGACGGCACCACGGTCACCTCGGAGGAGGTGGACGTCGAGACCGGCCAGGGCTTCCCTAGTTGAAGGGCGGCCGGCTGACGCCGAAGCGCTGGTGGATGCGGGCGGCGCCGTTCTCGGTGCGCATCACGACGAAGCCGATGGTGCCGAGGATCGCGGCCACGCCCATCAGGCCCCAGAACGTCTGATGGGTCCAGTCCAGGTAGGCGAAGATGCCGCAGAAGCCGACGGCCAGGGCACCCACGCCGGCCGTCATCTGCAGCCGGCGGGCCAGGTCGATGAACATCCGGTGGGCGTCGCGGGCCTCGCCGAAGTGGGACGGCGGCGTCCATTTCTTGGTGATCCAAAGCCCGACGGCGGTGCCCGCCCAGAACAGGGCCAGCCAGAGGTTCCAGGCGCGGGCGTCGCCGAGGAAGTAGGCCGGTGGGATCTCCAGACCGCCGATCGCGAAGGGCAGGAAGCAGTCCAGGAAGGACGGCGCCCAGCGGATCAGGACGCTGAGGGTCAGATACCAGTAGAAGACGCACACGAAGATCAACAACAGCGCGACGGCCTGCAGCCCGACCAGCACGCTGGGGTCGTCGAACGTCTTCTCGGCCAGCAGCGCCAGCGCGACGCCCTGGATGATGCTGACGATGGTGATGAAGCCGTTGGGCGACATCTCCAGCGAGCGCCGGATGAGGACGTCATGGGTCAGCGCCTCGATGCCCTCCCCGCGCACGACCGGCGGTGGGGCGGGATCGCCCGGGATCCCGTACGAATGGCGGGGTGATGACGGTGCGTAGCTCGAGCGAGAGGCTTGGCGACGCCGTCGCGTTCTGGTGAGTTCGGGAGATTCCGCTGCCACGACCCACATCCTGCCCAGCCGGTCAACACCCTTTCCCCCGTACGGGAATGACGGGTTGACAACTCCCCCGGCCATCAGTTTTCCCTGCTCAGCGCCGTTACGATGATCAGTGGGAATTGATCTCGGAATTGGCTGATCTGACCAGTCAGGCCGCCCGTTGAATCGGCGGAAAAAGCCCCGTAAAGCGACACGCGGAATGCTTTCCGTGGCACCACGGTCACGTCGCGTCTGCTCACCCACCGCAGTCCTCAGCAGGGCCTGAACACGAAGTTCCGGCCCTGCCGTCTATGACTCCGAGTGAAAAAGGACAATCAGGAGTCGGACGTCACCTGGCGGTGACCTCCGCCGTCTCGTCGTTCGCGGGCAGCGAGTCCATGAACGAGCTCACCGAGAACACGGCCCGGCCGGCTCCGGCCGGGCCGTACCCGGGCGGGCTGGACAGGCCGTTGGCGTCCATCACCGCGCGGTACGTCTCGAGCAGCCGCACGTGGTATTCCAACGGCGCGCCCTCCGGGTTCGACTTGCCCAGCGGGGTCGTCGGCTCCGGGCACCACGTGGTGAACCGCGGCGTGATGCCGCGCGACATGAAGTACTGCAGGCCCTCGGCGGTCGAGTCGATCGCCTCGTTCACGGTGGTGAAGCCGTGCGGCGCGGCCATCTCGACCCCGGCCACGAAGTTGGGGATCACGTTGCGCGGCCCGAAGACCTCGGCCGACTCGAGGATGCGGCGGTGCCACTCCGCGCGGCCCACGTAGCGCTCCTTGCCGGGGCAGTAGAGCTCGAACAGCTTCTTGTCCCACACCTCGTAGTTGGGGTGATAGATCTGGATGCCGTAGTCCTTGAAGCGCTGGACGTCGGCCCGGGGCAGCGCCTGGGCCACCACCTTGCCGATCCACCGCCCGGGGAAGTGCTCCTCGATCGCCTGCGCGTACTGGCCGTAGAAGTCGGCCTCGGTCTTGCCGCCGACCTGCGAGGTGATGCTGCCGCCGGTCAGCGTGTAGGCCTGCGACGTGCGCGCGGTGTCGTGCTTGTCGATGATCGCGAGCGCCTCGAGGATCTCATCGACCGGCTTGACTCCGGTGTAGGGCCGACCGGCCGCCTTGTGCTGGCGCCAGTTGTGGTTGATGTCGCAGTACTGGCACTCCTCCTTGGCGCCGAAATACTGGCAGACCCGGAAGGCGGTCAGGTAGATCAGGTAGCCCCACTGGATCGTCGGGGCCACCTCCATCACCCGCTTGCCGTTGGCCAGCGTGTGCCGGTAGTAGTCGGGCATCGGGGGCAGCCCGACGTCGGCGATCGGCTTGCCGTCGAGGTAGAGGTGCATGACGCCGTCGTCGTCGGTCTTCACCCGGTACGGCGAGCTCGGGTTGATGCGGACCGACACGACCGTACGGCGGAAGTCATAGGGGCCGCCGGTGAGCACGATCTCCTCCGGCGGGCGGCGCAGCGCGGCCGTGCCCAGCTCGGGGAGCGTGCGGTGGTCGAACGAGAAGATGAAGTACGACTTCGGCTTGACGTCGCCGTTCTCGTTGTCGGTCAACGCCGAGTCGTCGAACGCCAGCCCGCCGCGCAGCAGGTCCTCCTTGACGACGGCCTCCCGCGGAACATTCGGGAAACGTGCCATCAAGTCCTCGACGACATCGGTGCGTGACCGCATGGGCCCTCCTGATCAACAAACCAACCGCGACCTACCCCACCACACTGCCGCCCCGCCCCCGGCACCTGCAAATGGATGCGCGATCAATCACTTACCGTACGAGGATGGACGGCGAGGACGAACGCTACGTGCTCATCAAGGGACGCCGGTGGCGCGCCACCGACCCGGCCATCCCCGAGGACGTCGGGGCCGTGCTGCGCAAGGCCCTGATGGCCGCCCGCCGCGACGTCGGCACGCTCAAGCGCGCGGGCGAGGACACCGCTCCGGCCCGGGCCCGCGTCCAGCTGGCCAAGGTGGCTCTGGGCGAGCGCGGGACGCCGTGGTGGGAGCAGTCCCTCGACGAGCGGCGGAAGCGGTGGGAGGAGGGGGTGCGGGCACTGGCGCCAGAACGATGAGCGCCACCCCGGCCGCGATCACTCCGGTGGCCAGCAGCGTGCGCCCGGTCAGCGGCTCGCCGAGGATCCACCAGCCCAGCACGACCGCGACGACCGGGTTGACGAACGCATAGGTGCCGGCGATCCGCGGCGCGACGTGGTCGAGCAGCCAGGTGTACGCGGTGCAGGCGACCTGTCGGTGGAGGCGCTGGCCCGGGCGCGCGGCGTTCCGCGGCGCCGGCTGACCGACCTGGCCCTCCAGCGGGTTCGGGGCCTGCTGGATAATCGGCGGCGTGGCAAACATGGAAGCGACCAGGTCGCTGCGGTGGTACAGCGTGATCGCCGTGCTGGTCTTCGGCATAGTGCCCACAGTGATGCTGATCCTGCTGGTGACCGGCGGTCACACACCGGGCTCGGTCGGTCTGCTGCTGATCGGCGGCATCCCCCTGGTGATCGCGGCCGGCGTCTTCTCGCTGCGCGGCCTGCGGGACACCGAACCGGAGCAGGCGGCCCGCCACCTGAACCTGAGCCTGGCCCTGGTGGCCGGAGCCGACCTGCTCATGCTGGGCGGCAACGCCCTGATCCGGATGGGCGCCTGATCACACCCCCAGCCACTGGCGATAGGTGGTCTCGGCCAGCACGGCGTCGTCCCCGGCGAGCAGGGCAGTGCCCCGGACGTACGAGTAAAGGCCGGCCGAGGGATCCACCACGACCGGTCGTTCGTCGCCCCGAGCGGCCAGCGTCATCCGTCCCAACTGGTCGAGCGGGAAGACCTCGGGACCGGCGATCTCCAGGATGTCCTCGAGGACGCCGGTCGCGGCGACGCCGGCCACGATACGGACCACGTCGTCGGCGGCGATCGGCTGCAGCAACGTGGCCGGTAGCCGGACCGTGGTCTCGTCGGAGGTCCACGACACGACCCGGTCGATGAACCACCACCTCGGCGCCTTTCACCGCCTCGGGCAGCCCCTGCCCGGTGCGCAGGTCGACGCCGGTGGACAGCGAGTGCGGCGTCGCCTCGTGACCGCGCGACCTCAGCACGGCGACGACCCGCGAACCGATCAGCCCCGTCCCGCCCAGCACGGCGATCCTCACGACGTCCCCCCTCGCACGACCGCCACCGGGCCGGCCGCGTGGTAAAGCAGTGACTGGCTGACCGAGCCGAGCAGCAGACCCTGGAAGGCGCCCAGGCCGCGGGCACCGACCACGGTCAGCTGCGTCTCCCGGGACAGCTCGGCCAGCATCTGGCGCGGATGTCCGTGCAGCGCCAGCGGGGCCACCTCGACATCGGGATACTTGCCCCGCCACCCGCTCAGCTGCTCGCTGAGCGTGCGCTGCGCCTCCGCCTCGTACGTCTCGGCCGCGGTCGACGCCGAGCGCCATTGATGGGCGCCCGCCGGGCCATCCTCGTGCCAGGCGATCACCGGCCTCAGCGGCACCCCGCGGCGCGAGCTCTCGTCGAACGCGAACCCGACCGCCTGCTCGGACGACTCCGAGCCGTCGACCCCGACGACCACCGGCCCCACCGGCGGTTCGTCGCCCCGGATCACCAGCACCGGGCAGTCGGCGTGCGCGGCCGCGTGCACCGCCACCGAGCCGATGACGATGCCGCTGATGCTGCCCAGGCCGCGGTCGCCCAGCACCAGCAGGGCCGCGCCCCGCGAGGCCTCGATCAGCACCGGCGCCGCCGGGCCGTCGATCAGGGCCTTGGTGACCCGAACACCGGGCTGGGCGGCCTGGGCCGTCCGCACCGCCTCGTCCAGCAGGCCGGCCGCGAAGTTCTCCAATCCGCTGTCCGGCATGTCCGCGGCGACCGGCCCGGTGTCCACCCGCACCATCGGCCAGCGGAAGGCATGCACGATGTGCAGCGGCATGGCGCGGCGGGACGCCTCGGCCGCCGCCGCGCGCACCGCGTTCAAAGCTTGCTCGGAACCGTCGATACCCACGATCACGCGTGCTCGCATCGGTAACCCCTCTCGCTCCTCACCCCTCACTGACCGGCGTCGCCCGCCGAACGTGACGGTCACCGTGTCGCTGGTCTCGTGTCACGTAGAACGCGCACCCCGTGGGTAGGGCTGGAAAGACCACTCCAGCGCAAGCGGAAGGTGCCCGTCATGAACCTGGCATTCCTGCGACCCCTGTTCGACCGCCCCGGCTCGTGGGTGTCGGTCTATCTCGACACGACGCGGTCCGAGCAGAACGCCGAGCACGAGATCGACCTCCGGTTGCGCGCGATGCGGGAACAGCTGACCGCGCGTGGCGCCGACCCGGCCACCATCAACGCCGTCGAGGACACTGTGCACGAACGCCCCTACCTGCCGGGACGGCACGGCATCGCCGTCTTCGCCAACGGCACCGACGTCGCGCTGGTCGAGGCCCTCCCGGCCGCGCCGGTCGCCGGGAGCGCGTACGCCGAACCGCTCCCCCACGTCATGCCGCTGCTCGTCCAGCGGGGCGAGGAGATCTCGTACGTCCGGGTCCTCGCCGACCGCACCGGGGGTGACCTGGACGCGCTCAGCGTCGGCGGCGCCCCGCGCCACGAGACGGTGGCCGGCACCGAGACCTGGCCGATCCACAAGGCCCGGGCCGGCGGCTGGTCGGAAACGCGGTACGACCACTCGGTCGAGGAGACCTGGAAGCGCAACGCGGGCGACGTGGCGGCCGCCGCGGTCGATCTGGCCGAGACGATCGGCGCCGAGGTGATCGTGGTCGGCGGCGACATCCGCGCCGTCCAGGATCTGATCGCGAAACTGCCCAAGCGCTGGCACGACCGGGTGGTGCGCACCGAAGCCGGCTCCCGCGGCGCCGGCGCCGACGAGACCGCCCTGGACGACGTCACGCTCCGAGCCATCGCCGACACCGCCGCCCGGCACACCGGTGACGTCATCGACCGCTACCGGGCCCAGCTGGGCGAGGGCGGCGCGAGCGCCGGCCTGACCGACGTGGTGGCCCGTCTGCAGCGCGGCCAGGCCGACGCCGTCCTGCTCAACGACGACCAGTCCTCGACCGACAAGCTGTGGATCGACCCGGACGACCCGACGGTGGTCGCGGTCGACGAGCAGGCGCTGCGCGAGGCCGGGGTCCAGCAGCCGCTGCGGGTGCGGGCCGACGCCGCGCTGGTCCGGGCCATCGCGGGCACCGGCGCCCAGCTCTTCCTGGTCACGCCGGAGCAGGTGCGGCTGGAACACGGCATCGGGGCCGTGCTGCGCTACCCCGACCTTCCAGCTAACCGGTAGAGCAGTTGGGTGCTCGCCAGGACGACAGGATCGCCGCCGATCGCCATCGTCAATGGCATGAGAAATCGTTTGGTCGGCGGCCGCTACCGGCTCGGCTCACTGCTGGGCCGCGGCGGCATGGGCGCGGTGTGGCTGGCCGGCGACGAGCTGCTCGGCCGGCCGGTCGCGGTCAAGCAGGTGGAGCACCCGGCCCGGGCGGCGCGGGTCCGGGCGCTCGAGGAGGCCCGGGCCGCGGCGAGCGTGACCCACCCGGGCACGGTGCGCATCCTCGACCTGGTGCGCGACGGCGACGAGGCGTGGATCGTCATGGAGGCGCTGGGCGGACGGACCCTGGCCGACGTCCTGGCCAACGACGGCCCGCTGCCGGTCGAGGCGGTGCGCCGGATCGCCCTGCACCTGCTGGACGCGCTGGCCGCGGTGCACCGGGCGGGCATCGTGCACCGCGACGTCAAACCGGGAAACGTGCAGCTGTGCCCCGACGGCCGGGTGGTGCTCATCGACTTCGGCATCGCCTACACCGTCGGGGCCGCGGTCACCCCGGCCGAAGGCTTCGAGGGCAGCCCGGCGTACGTCTCGCCGGAGCAGCTGCACGGGGCGCCGCCCGAGCCCGCGAGCGACCTGTTCACGCTGGGCGCCACCCTGTACGCGGCGGTCGAGGGCCGCTCACCGTTCGACCGGGGCGACCTGTTCGCCACGATGCTGGCCGTGACGGAAGCCACGCCGGCCCCGTTCCACCGCGCCGGCCCGCTCCGCCCGGTCATCGAAGGCCTGCTCGCGGCCGACCCGGCCCGCCGGTGGAGCGTCGAGCAGGCACGCGAGGCCCTGATCACACCGGGTGTGAGTGCAGTCAACGTACCGATGTCGAAACCGCGCTCCCGGCGCATGATCAACGCATGACGACGTACGGGAACGAGCGCTGGACGGCCTCGGCGGCGGTGACGCCGCCGCCCGCGCCGCAACGCTCCCGCCGGTGGCTGCTCTGGCTGGGCATCGCCGTCGTGGTGGTCATCGTCGGCGTGGGCGTCCTGGTGGTGCGGCCGTCACCGGTGGTGCCGGCCGACACGTACGTCGTCGGGGTGGCCATCGGCGGACTCGACCGCAACGGCCTGCGCGGCGCGATCGACGGCCCGGTACGCCTGCGCGTGGAACAGCCGGTGGCGATCGTCGCCGGCACCGAGCGCTTCACCGTACGGCCGGCCGAACTCGGCATCCGGCTCGACGTCGCCGCCACCGAGCGCAGCGCGGGCACCACCAGGCTGCGCCTCCCCGGTGAGCGACGGGAACTGCCGCCGGCGCTGACCGTCGACGAGAGGCGAGCGCAGGAGGGCTTGAACGAGGCACTGAAGCCGGTCAACCAGCCGGCCCGCAACGCGTCGGTCCGGCTGGCGGCGCCACAGACGGTGCTCGACGGAAAGGGCGATCTGGCCTACACCGCATCGGACCGAGGCGTGACGCTCGACCCGGGCGAGCCCGGCCGGGGCGTGCAGACCCAGGACGCCGTACGGCTCCTGACCGAAGCAGTACGAAGTGGCAGCACGATGGTGAGCCTCCCGGCGAAGACCCTGCAACCGGCCGACGACACCCCGAAACTGGCGGGCGTGGACCAGCTGATCGGCACGTTCACGACCTACCACCCGTGCTGCGCGCCCAGAGTCACCAACATCCACCGGATAGCCGAACTCATCGACGGCACGGTGGTGCCGGCCGGAAAGACGTTCTCCCTGAACGACGCGGCCGGCGAACGCACCCGCGCCCAAGGTTTCGTGCCGGCCCCCGCCATCGTGGACGGCGAACTGGAGGACCAACTGGGCGGCGGCGTCTCCCAGTTCTCGACAACCCTGTTCAACGCGGCCTGGTTCGCCGGACTGGACATCGAGAAACACCAGCCCCACTCGCTCTACATCAGCCGCTACCCCCCAGGACGCGAGGCGACGCTGGACTGGCGCGCCATCGACCAGGTGATCCACAACGACACGTCAGCCCCGCTCGTCATCCGGACGCGCACCACGGATACGTCAGTGACAGTCGGAATCTACGGCCACACGGGCGACCGCGAGGTCTCCTCGGTGACCGGCCCCCGGCAGCCGCGCGACAACGGCGGGTTCCGCATCACGGTCAAGCGCACGATCAGCCAGGGCGGCGACGTCCAGGGGACGAACACGTTGAACTGGACTTATCAAGGCCTCGATTGATTCGCCGGATGCTTGGTGGGTTGGACTTGCTTGCGCTGGACGGGCGGAGGCGGGGGTGAGCAAGCAGGGCCTGAAAAGCAGCTACGGCCTTGCTTGCTCACCCCCGCCTCCGCCCTTGCGGGCGAGCTCGCCGCCGGCTGAAGACCTTGGTCACCGGCAGCTGAATGCCTGACCAGGGTGGCGGTCACCTGACGGGTAGGTGGTCTGGCTGCCGCGCTGGGGGTGAAACCAGGCGGTCAGCGAAAGCAGGCCGGCCTGGGTGGTGGGGCGCGGGAACTTAACAATGCCGGTCGCGTCCGCCTTCGGCCTACGTCGGAGGACGACAACAGCTGGGTCTTTCACCACAGCTCTCACCCTGGCTTGGGGGCTCTCCGGGCGACGGCAAGCGCAGCTCATCGTGAGCAAGGGCAGTACGCAAGCCGCCCTTTGCTTGCGTACTGCCCTTGATTGCGATTCGCTCCCGCCTGCCGTCGCCCGGAGAGCCCCCAAGCCGCCTACCGCAACCATCGCCAGGGAGCTCTCCAGCGATGGCCGGGGGTTCGGGGGCAGCGCCCCTGAGGTCTACCCCCGAAACAGCTGCGCCGGTCGGAAGCGCGGAGCCGGTCTTAAGTGATCGGCTTGCCCAGGGATCGGCTGCGGCCGCGGAACTCCGCCACGACCACATCATCGGCGACTCGGGTGACAGTCACGTCGTAGAGGCCGGAGCGCCCCCGACGGACCCGCTCGACGGCTTGGGCGCGCAAGACATCGCCCGCCCGGCCCGACTCCACGAATGTGATGTCGAAGCCGGCCGCGACAGTAACCACCCCGTACGTATTGCAGGCGACCGCGAACGCACTGTCCGCCAGCGAAGCCATGAGCCCGCCGTGGCACAACCCATACCCGTTGACCATGTCGTCGCGAACTCGCATGGTCAGGGTCGCGCGGCCGGGGGCTACGTCCTCCAACCGCACGCCGAGGGCCGCACTGGCCGCGTCCCGGCTCAGCATGAGCTCCGCGCTGCTGCGGGCCACTTTCTCAGCATCGTCCGACATCGCCCTCAACCTAACACCATGCTAACTTGAACGCGTTCAAGAATGATGGGGGCGACGGCATGGACAGGTTGAGTGCGACCGGGTGGGTCGGTCTGCATGTCGTTGTGGGGGTGTGTGTTCTGCTGTTCGTCCCGCTCGGGTTGGGGGCGCTGGGGCGAGGGCGGGCAATCGTCAGATGGTGGCCGGTTGTCGCGGTGCCGGCCGTGATTGCGCTGATGCTGCCGCGCGGATGGGGCGCCGGCGTGCTGTGCGTGCCCTATCTGGCCGGCTGCCTGGCGGTGCCGATCGCACTGCGGCGGGACAAGTTCGTGGCATTCGCGGCGGCCTGCCTTCCGGTGGCGGCGGCGGGGCTGGTGGCCGAGCGGGTTGGGGTCGCGCTGCTCGGATTCCCGGCCGGGGTGCTCGGGCTGACCGCGGCGCACTTCCACGTGGCCGGGTTCGGGGCTCTCCTGCTGCTGGCGTTGACCGACGCGCGCTACCGGCTGCCGGCCCCGGCCGGGGTGGCCGTGGTGGGGCTGGGCTTCCTCGTCGGCGACACCGTGGGCGACCTGGTCGAGCTGGTCGGCGCCGGCGTTCTGAGCGCGGGGCTGTGGCTGGCGCTGGGCACCCGGGCTGGGCGTGGGGCCCGGTGGCTGTTCGCGCTCAGCCTGGTGACGATGTCGCTGGCCCTGCTCTATGCGGCGGGACAGGTCACCGGCATCCCGCACCTGGGCCTGACCTGGATGGTGCTGACGCACGGCGTGCTGAACGCGGCGGCCGTCCTGACCGCTTTGGTGGTGGCCTGGGCCGGGCGCGAGCAACGGTGGTCGGCGCATCGGTGGTCGTATCGGATCGGCCGGGGGCGGGACCGGTTCGAGGCGGCGTCGGGGGCGCTGCTCGCCTGGGAGATGCACCGCCGGGCGGGCGCCTGGGTCGATCCGGGCACGCCACCGGCGATGCCCGGGCAGCACATGTCGTCGTCGCTGGGCGTGGGGCGCCTGCGGGTGGCCGAGCCTTGTGAGGTTCTGGAGGTCGTACGGGACGCTGACCGGACGTCGATGCACTACCTCGCGTTGCCGGGGCACACCTTCGCGGGTGACGAGCGGTTCAGCGTGCTGCTCGGGGCGGACGGCGTCGTGCGGTTCGAGGTTTCCGTACGCTCGAAGCCCGCCCTGCTGATCGCGCGGCTGGCCGGGCCCCTGGTGCCGGTGGCGCAGTTCCTGTTCATCGCCCGCTGTGCGGCCGTGCTGCAGCGGGCCCCTTCTCCGAGTTGGGCGTGACCGGCATCGTCCAACCCGGAGAGGGGCCGGCTCCTCAGGAGTGCTTGCCGAGCATGCCGTGCGGGTCGATCACGTATTTCTTCGCGGCGCCCTGGTCGAAGTCCTGGTATCCCTGGGGCGCCTGGTCGAGCGGGATCGCCGTGGCGTTGACGTTCTTGGCGATCTGCACCCGGTCGTGCAGGATCGCCATCATCAGGTTGCGGTTGTACTTCATGACCGGGCACTGGCCGGTCACGAACGAGTGCGACTTGGCCCAGCCGAGACCCAGCCGCAGCGACAGCGAGCCCACCTTGGCCGCGTCGTCCACGCCGCCCGGGTCACCGGTGACATAGAGGCCGGGGATGCCGATCGCGCCGCCGGCCCGGGTCACCGTCATCAGCGAGTTGAGCACCGTGGCCGGCTGTTCGACGTCGGCGTCGGCGCCGTGCCCGCGGGCCTCGAAGCCGACCGCGTCGACGGCCGAGTCGACCAGCGGCTCACCGATGGCCGAGGCGTCGGCGCCGAGGATCCGGGAGATCTGCTCGGCCGGGTCGCCCTGGGCCACGTTCACGGTCTCGCAGCCGAAGCTGCGGGCCTGCGCCAGCCGTTCCTCGTTGAGGTCGCCGACGATGACGACCGCCGCGCCCAGCAGCCAGGCCGAGGTGGCCGCGGCCAGACCGACCGGGCCCGCCCCGGCGATGTAGACGGTCGAGCCGCTGGTGACGCCCGCGGACACACAGCCGTGGTAGCCGGTCGGGAAGATGTCGGCCAGCATGGCCAGGTCGAGGGCCTTCTCGATGGCCTGGTCGCGGTCGGGGAACTTCAGCAGGTTCCAGTCGGCGTAGGGCACCAGCACGTATTCGGCCTGCCCGCCGACCCAGCCGCCCATGTCGACGTACCCGTAGGCCGAGCCGGGACGGTCGGGGTTGACGTTCAGGCAGACGCCGGTCTTGCCCTCCTTGCAGTTGCGGCAGCGGCCGCAGGAGATGTTGAAGGGCACCGAGCAGACGTCGCCGGTCTTGATGAACTCGACGCCCGGCCCGACGTCGACGACCTCACCGGTGATCTCGTGACCGAGCACGAGACCGTGCGGGGCGGTGGTGCGCCCGCGCACCATGTGCTGATCGCTGCCGCAGATGTTGGTGACGACGGTCTTGAGGATGGCACCGTGCGGCACCTTGCGGCCGACGTTCAGCTTGTTGACGCCGGGGCCGTCCTTCAACTCGTACGTCGGATAGTCGATGTCGTGGACCTCGACCTTGCCGGTGCCCTCGTAGACCACCGCGCGATTGGCTGGCATCGTTGCCTCCCATCGTCGGGCGACGGGATGTCACGCCGCCATGAACGCCATGTTTCACGGACGGCAGCGGAAAAAGAACCCGGAGTAGTCACGAAAGCTGTCGATTGCGACATCCGCCGCAGGCGATCTCAGGCCGGGACGTGGATCTTTCCCTCGACCGCGGTGAACAGGTCCCGGAGCTTGTCGCCGAAGGCAGCGGCGCCGATGATGATCACGAGGGCGATGAGCGACACGAGCAGGCCGTACTCGACGGCGGTGGCGCCCTCGTCGTTCCGGGTCAGACGAGCCTGGATATAGGCGGCGATGAAGTTCACGAGCTTCCCCCTGTCTCATGGCCGGACAACGCCCCGCCGGCTTCGTTGCCCTCTATCGGCCCGGCCGATATGTCGCTGAGTCGCCGACGGGTGGCCGCGGGGTGTAAGTAAGTTGCCGGCGAGGGCCAAGTCACATGCCGGATGCCCGAACCGAGTCGGCCCGCCACACTGGCGGGGTGTCTGACGTCAACGCCATCGCCCAGTCCGTGCTCGGCTTCGCCCTGCGCCCCGTCCAGCTCCAGACGGCCGAGGCCGCCGCCGCCGGGCGCGACACCCTGGCCGTGCTGCCCACCGGCAGCGGCAAGAGCGCGATCTATCAGGTCGCCGGGCTGGCCCGGGGCGGCCTGACGGTCGTCGTGTCGCCGCTGGTCGCCCTGCAGCGCGACCAGCTGCGCTCGCTCACCGGCCGGCAGGTCGCGGCCCGCATGGTCAATTCCGGCCTGCGCCACGCCGAACGAGCCGAGGCGCTGCAGGCGATCCGGGACGGGGTGGCCGACTTCGTGCTCCTCGGGCCGGAACAGCTGGCCAACGAGGAGACGCTGGGCGCGATCTCCGGCGGGCGGCGACCGGTGACCCTGATCGCCGTCGACGAGGCCCACCTGATCAGTCAGTGGGGTCACGACTTCCGCCCCGACTACCTGCGGCTGGCCGACGTGGCCGACGCGCTGGGCCGGCCGCCGCTGCTGGCCCTGACCGCGACCGCCGCGCCGCCGGTGCAGGCCGACATCACCCGGCGGCTGCGGATGACCGAGCCGGCGGTGATCGTGGCCGGCTTCGACCGCCCCAACCTGAGCCTGGCGGTGCGCCTGACCCGCCAGGACCTGCCCGAGGCACAGGCGATCGAGGACCGCACAGTCGAGGTGATGCTCGGTCAGGAGACGCCCGCCCTGGTGTACGCCCTGACGCACGCCCACTGTGAGCAACTGACCGAGCGGTTGCGGCTCGACGCGTACAAGGTCGAGGCCTATCACGCCGGGGTGCCCGCGGCCGAGCGCGGGCGCATCCAGGACGCGTTCTTCGCCGGCGAGCTCGACGTCGTCGTGGCGACCAGCGCGTTCGGCATGGGGATCGACAAGCCCGACATCCGTACGGTGGTGCATGCGGGCGTGCCGGGCAGCCTCGACGAGTACTACCAGGAGGTAGGGCGCGCGGGCCGGGACGGCCACCCGGGCGCGGCCGTGCTCGTGCACGACAGCCGGGCCATGCGCATCCCCCGCCTGCTGGCCGCGCGGGCCCGGGTGCCGGCCGGCACGGTGACGGCGGTGGTCGACCAGCTCGAGACCGCCCACGGGCAGGTCGCCCTGGCCGACGTGGCCAAGGCGGCCGGAGTCAGCCACACCGCCGCCCAGCGCGTGGCCGCGGAGCTCATCGAGCAGCACTTCCTGAGCCCCGCCGGCCACGACGAGGTGACGGTGACGACGCCGGTGCCGTCCTCCGCCCGCGATGCCGTGCTGGCCTCGGGCGACCGCCGGCAGACCATCCTGGCCAGCCAGATCGACACGGCCCGGCACTACGCCGAGACCACCCAGTGCCGCCGGGCCGAGCTGCTGGCCTATTTCGGCGAGCACTTCCCGGCCCCGTGCGGCAACTGCGACAACGACGCCGCCGCTCCCCCGCCGGGACCGACGTGGTCACCGGCGACGGGCGACGGCACCCGGGTGACCCACAAATACTGGGGTTCCGGCCTGTTGCTGGCGCGCGACGAGCACGAGCTGTCCGTGCTCTTCGACTCGGTCGGCTACCGCCACCTGACCCCGGCCGTGCTCACCAACGGCCTGCTGACCTTCGATTAGGCGGCGTCGGCCCGCAACAGGGCGGACGCCGCGCCGGGCAGGGACGGGCCGCGGGCCGGGATGGTGTCAGCGCGGGCCGGGTCGGCGCGCCACAGCGAACCGTCGGCGGCGCCCTGAGCCGTGGCCAGCATCGAGACGAACGCCGTACGGATCTGCAGCTCGACCTGATCGGCGGGCAGGTCGGACAGCTCGATCAGCAGCGAGGCGCTGCCCAGGATCCCGTACGCGTTGCGCGCGATCCCCTCGTAGTCGCCACCCGGATAGCGGGAGACGTTGGCCCCGGCCAGGGTCATGGCGTCGTAGTTCCGGACGGCCAGGCGCCGCGCCGCCGTGACCGCCGCGTCCGAGGCCAGCGGGCTGGTCGGCCACAGCAACGAAGCGGTCGTCTCCCGCCCGTCGGGCTGAAGGTAGCGCCCCTGCATGTGGTAGTCGATCACCACGCGCGGGTGGGTGGCCTGCCAGTGGCGCAGCACCGCGCGCGACTCCGGCACGGGGTTGTCCTCGATCGGCGTCAGCGGGTTGTGGAAGCGGTTGATGTCATAGCCGACACCCGGCTCGGTGTAGTCGCCGGACGCGCTCGGGTCGTGGTTGTACCGCTGGTTGCGCACCGCGCCGTCCGGGTTGGCCTGCACCACGACGTCGATCGTCAGCCGGCTGCGCAGCCACCGGTGCCACGCCGTGTCGGGCACGCCGAGCGCCCACAGGGCCCGTACCGCGGCGGGTGTGCCGAGTGGCTCATCGCCGTGCTGCTGAGTCACGTAGAGCAGCCGGGTCGGGCCGTGTCCGATCGTGGCGAGCCGCAACGCCCGCCCCTCGTTGCTACGCCCGATGATGCCCAGCCGCACGCGGCCGTCGCTGGCTTTGGCCACCCGGGCGAGGGCGGTCGCCACCTGGGCCGGGGTGGGCCGCGCCGGGATGAGCGACGCGGGTGCGGACTGCACGGTGGGTGGGACGGCCGCCGGGGGTGCGGCTTGGGCGGAACTCGGGACGGCGATCAGGCCGGCGGCGAGCAGAACGACGAGCTTGCCTCTCACAGGACAACTCCTTAGATCGAGCAAATTCGATGCATTCTCAATCTAAGGGCTGCCCCGGTTTCCCGCACCGCGGCCCGGCTCGGCGCGCGGTCACGTGCCGGCTTGCTCGTCCGTCGTGGGCTCGAGCCTGGGGTCTGCACTCCGCGGGCCGGCCGGAGCCGTGGCCGCGTTTCGGAGAGCCGCGGCGGTGAGCCGGGCGTCGTAACCTGGCCCGACTCCGGGAACGATCAGCGCGTCGCCCTCGATGTGCCGGGTTCGCAGGGGCAGGATCTCCTGGTAGGCGGGCGAGGCATACCAGGCGCGGGCGGCCGCCACGTCCGGGAACTCGAGGATGACGACCGTCCCCGGCCACTGGCCCTCCAGCACCTCGACCTCGGCTCCGTGCACGAGGAACGTGCCGCCGTAGGGGTCCATCGTGTCCTGGATCCGCTCGATGTAGGTGAAGACGTCGTCGTGGGCGGTGGGCGTCCGCAGGTGGGCCAGCGCGTAAGCAGTCATGCCCTCGATCCTGCGGGCCACCCGGACGCCAGTCGATTACCTCGCGGGTAAGCGCCCAGGGTGGGCGGTGATCAGTCAGCGGTCAGGCGGGCCGGGCGGTGGGGATCAGGGCACCGCGGCGGCCGACGGCCCAGACGGCCAGGGCGAACCCGCTGGCGGCCAGGCCGGCGATGCACACGGCGGTCCAGCCGCCGGCCGACCAGAGCACCGTCGCGGCCGCCGAGCCGGCCGCGCCGCCGATGAAGTTGCTGGTGACATAGACGGTGTTCAGGCGGCTGCGGGCGTCGGGCGAGAGGGCGAACAACCGGGTCTGGTTGAGGATGCCGATGGTCTGCGCGGCCGCGTCGAGCAGCACGACGGCGATGACGATGGCCACCACCGAGTGCCGGCCGGCCAGGGCCAGCCCGAAGGACGCCAGCAGCAGCACCCAGGCCACGCCGGTGGCGGGCAGCGACATGCCGCGGTCGTGGAGCCGGCCGGCGCGCTGGGCGGCCAGGGCACCGGCCAGCCCGGCGATGCCGAACAGGCCGATGGCCTGCACCGAGTAACCGTACGGCGGGCTGCTCAACAGGAATGTCAGGGCCGTCCAGAACATGGTGAAGGTGCCGAACGCCGTGGCCGCCAGGACGACCGTCCAGCGGGCGGTCCGCTCCCGGGCCAGCACCTGACCGACGGAGGCGATCAAGGTCCAGTACGGGATCCGCGCCCTCGGCGGCAGCGTGGGCACCCGGCGTGAGAGGACGAGCGCCGAGCCGACCGCGATCAGCGCCGCCAGCACATAGATGGCCCGCCACCCGGCCACCCCGGCGACGAACCCGGCCACCGTACGGGAGATCAGAATGCCGATCAGGATGCCCGAGATGACCGTGCCGACGACGTGACCCCGCTCGCTGTCGTCGGCCAGGTCGCCGGCCAGCGGGGCGAGGATCTGGCCGGACACCGCGGTCACCCCGAGCAGGACCAGCGCGCCGGTCAGCAGGCCCAGCGACGGCGCGACCGCGCACAGCACCGCGGCGCCGGCCGAGCACAGCAGGATGGTCCGCACGAGCTTGCGCCGGTCGACCACGTCACCCAGCGGCACCAGGAACAGGATGCCCGCGGCGTAACCGAGCTGGGTCGCGGTGATCAGCCAGCCGGCCGCGGCCGGGCTCGCGTGCAGGTCGTCGGCGATGAGGTCGAGCAGCGGTTGCGACCAGTAGAGGTTGGCCACGGCCGCGCCCGCGGCCACGGCGAACAGGAACGTGAGCCGACGTGTCATGCTCCAGGCTTATCGCATGATCGTCGCAACCGGCACGGCGGGTGGCGAAAAACGGCCGACGACGACACCGCGCCGCCGGCCGCACTGGGTGATCTTCACACCGGTCAGCCGTAGACCACAGCTACTCGCCCGGCTTCTTGAACTCCTGGTACTCCGCGCCCTCCATGTAGTCGGCGAGGGTGCGGTAGACGACCGGGTTGACGATGCCGTGGGGCATCCGGTCGGTGTGGTTGGCCCAGTCCGGGTTGACCATGTAGCCGGCCACGACCAGGCTGCGCGAGCCGACCACCAGTGACGCCGTCTTGTCGGCGTCGGTGGTGCCGGTCTTGCCGAAGACCGGGTGGTCGATCGTGCGGTGCGCGTTCGGCTCGGTCGCCCCGGCGCAGTTGCCGAGCTGGGCGCGGTCGCCGACCGGGCAGCGGGCCGCGTCGAGCGCCTTGCGGGCCACGTCGGGCGTCGTGACCTGCTTGCAGGACGGCTGGCCGGTCTTCAGCTTCGAGCCGTCGGCCGCGGTGATCTGCTTGATCGGCGTCGGGGAGCAGAATTTGCCGTCGCCGGCCAGGGTGGCGTACGCGTTGGCGATGTCCAGCGGCGTCGAGGTGGTCACGCCCAGGGTGAACGCGCCGAAGTTGTGCGCGGCCTCGGTCGTGTCGACCAGGTCACGCTCCTCCTGGGAGCGGAACTGCATACCGAACCGCTTGGCCACGTCGACGACCTTCTCGGCGCCGACCTGCTCCTGCAGCGGCACGAAATACGTGTTGACCGACTTGCCGAAGCCGGTCCACATGTTGAAGGTGCCCTTCTCGTTGGGCGAGGCGTTGCTCGGGCAGTACAACGTCGTTCCCGGGCAGGCCGCCGGCGAGTCGGCCGCGACCGGGTAGCTCGACCTGTAGGTCGAGCCGGAGGTGATCTGGTGGTCGAGCTCCAGACCGTTCTCGAGCGCGGCGACCATGGTGAACATCTTGAACACCGAGCCGGCCTGGTAGCCGTTGATGTCGCCGCCACCGGTGATGATCGGGTTCGTCGTGTTCGGGTACGTCGCCCGGGCCCCGGCCCTGCGGGCCTGCGGGTTCGAGCTCTTCGGGTTCGTGCCGTCGTCGAGCTTGAACTTGCGGTTGGCCGCCAGCGTCTTGACGTGGCCGGTGCCCGGCTCGACCCCGGCGATCAGGACGGCGTTCTTCTCGTTGTCGTCGATCTTGCGGGTGATCTCCTTGCGGGCGGCCTTCTGCGCCTTGAGGTCGAGCGACGTGACGATCGTGTAGCCGCCGGTCTTGAGCTGGCGCTCCCGCTCGTACGCGTTGGCCCCGAAATCCTTCTGCTCCATCCACCAGCGGAAGACGTAGTCGCAGAAGAAGCCCCAGTTGTTGACCGCCACCGAGGTGCAGCCGTTGCCGGGCCGGTTGGCCGTGCGGGCCAGCTTGGTCTTCTTGGCGTTCTCACCCTCAGCCTTGGTGATCTGCCCCAGGCCGACCATGTTGTCGATGACGTAGTTGCGCCGCTCGAGTGCCTGCGGGTAACCGGTCTTGGTGGTCGGGTCGAAGCCCGAGGGGGCCTTGACCATGCCGGCCAGCAGCGCGGCCTCGGCGATCGTCAGGTTCTTGGGCGACTTCTTGAAGTAGACCTGGCTGCCGGCGTAGATGCCGTACGCGCCGTTGCCGTAGGGCGCCAGGTTGAGGTAGCGCCGCAGGATCTCCTTCTTGTTCAGGTCCTTCTCGACCTGCAGCGCGTACTTCATCTCGGCGATCTTGCGTTCCGGGCTGTTCTTGGTCGCGTCGATCGCCTCCTGCGGCGTCTTCGCGCCGTAGGCCTGGGCCATCCGCACGTATTGCATGGTCAGCGTCGAGGCGCCCTGCTGCGAGCCGCCCTGGCTGTTGTTGACGAACGCGCGGGCGATGCCCTTCACGTCGACGCCGTTGTGCTCGTAGAACTTGTGGTCCTCGGCGGCGACGATCGCGTTCTGCATGTTCGGCGAGATCTGGCTGATCGGCACGTCACTGCGGAACTCGTCGTAGAGCACGGCGATCTGCGTCTTGCCGTCGCCGGCGAAGATGCGGGTCACCTGCGGGGCCGACTGCTCGACGATCGTGCTCGGCATGGCCGCGAACGTCTCCGCGCCGGCCTTGGCGACGAGGCCACCCAGCGCCACCGCCGGGAACGAGGCGGCCGAGACGACCACCGCCGTCAACAGGCCGCACATCAGCAACAGCCCGGCTTTGCTGACGATCGATCGCCCCTTCATCCGGTCACCCACAGTCACGGATCTCCAGACCACCTTTTCTTACCGAAGACTCTTTGGCCCTTACAGCGACTCGGCAGCGTACGCCACCGATGCACGAACCGCCCGAAGCGTACGTGATCTTGCAGCGCCCCGACCGGGGCCTGCCCTCCCACTCTGACCGGGCCATGTTGCCGATGTCTCAAGGATCACTGTCAGTTCCCTGCGAAACCCGCTCCACCGGCCCACGAGTCGCACATCACAGCCGATCGGGTCACAACACCGCTCGGCGGGCGGTCAGGGCTCATGAGACGCATCGGAGGTCGGCGTGACAGTCATGCAGTTCAGGATCCTGGGCCCGGTGCAGATCCGGTCGGGGCCGGCGGAGCTCGACATCGGTGCCCGCCAGCAACGGCTGGTGCTGGCGTTGCTGCTGGCCCGGGCCGGGTCGACGGTCAGCATGAACGAGCTGGTCGACACCATCTGGGCCGACGATCCCCCGCCCAGCGCGGTCAACGTCGTGCACCGCCGCATCGGGACGCTGCGCCGCCTGGTCGAGCCGGACCTGCCCCGCCGCGCCACCGGGCAGTATCTCGTCCGGCAGCCACCCGGCCTTTGTCGCTCTCGAGGCCGAGCGGTCGCACGCCGCTCGCGACGCCGCCGACACCGCGCTGCGGTCCGGGCTGGTGCGGACGGTCATCCCGGTGCTGCGGAACGCGGCGAGCCTGGACCCGCTGGACGAGGCTTTGCAGGCCCGGCTGCTGCTGGCCCTGGCCGCCGACGGGCGCCAGGCCGAGGCCTTCGACCTGTTCCGCACCGTCCGCCGGCGGCTCGGCGACGAGCTCGGCATCGATCCCGGCCCCGAGCTGCTCGACGCCCACGACCGCCTGCTCCACCAGCGCGTCCCGGCGGCGGGCCGGGCGATCCCGCGGTGGCGGTCCCGCCGGGCCGTCCGGTCCAGGCCGCGCAACCGGCGGTGACGTGCGGCAAACTGAGTCATGCGCCATTACTCCGTCCAGCTGGAAGCCTCGACCGTGGCTGTCTACGGGCACTACGGGCGCCCGCTGATCGTGTTCCCGACCGAGAAGGGCAACGCGTGGGAGTGGAACGACAACGGCATGGTCGGCACGATCGAGCCGCTGATCGAGGCCGGGCGGGTCAAGCTGTACTGCGTCGACTCGTTCGACGAGGGGACCTGGTCGGCTCACCACCTGCCCCTGGAGGAGCGGGCCCGGCGGCACGGCGCCTACGAGACGTGGATCCTCGAGAGCGTGGTGCCGCACGTCCGCGACGACAGCGGTGACGACGTGGAGATCGGCACGATCGGGTGCTCGCTGGGGGCGTACCACGCTCTGAACCTCGCCTTCCGGCGAGCGGACCTGTTCCCGCTGGCGATGTGCTTCTCAGGCAACTACGACCCGGGCACGTGGAACGGGTGGGGTGAGCGGGGCGACGCCGTCTACTTCAACAACCCGATGGAATACGTGGCCAACCTGCAGGGCGACCACCTGGAGTGGCTGCGCGAGCGCCTGTCGATCCTGCTGGTCTGCGGTCAGGGCCAGTGGGAGGACACCACCGGCGCGCTGCCGTCGACGCCGCGGATGGCCGACCTGCTGGCCGCCAAGGGCATCCGGCACGAACTCGACCTGTGGGGCCCGGACACCCCGCACGACTGGCCGTCGTGGCGCGCCCAGCTGGCTGAGCACCTCCCCCGCTTCTGCTGATGGCCGACCCCGATCGCCGCGTCCTGCGAGGCCTGTGGACACGGCATAGGTTGAGGACATGCAATACACACGTCTCGGTAGCTCAGGTCTCAAGGTCAGCCGGATCGCGCTGGGGTGCATGAGCTTCGGCGAGCCCGATCGCGGCACCAACCAGTGGTCGCTCGGCGACGACGCGGCCGAGCCGCTCTTCCGGCAGGCGGTCGAGCTGGGCATCACGTTCTGGGACACGGCCAACGGCTACAGCGCCGGCAGCTCGGAGGAGATCGTCGGGCGGGCCGTGCGCAAATACACCGACCGCGACTCGATCGTGCTGGCCAGCAAGGTGTTCTTCCCGATGCACGACGGCCCGGGCGGGTCGGGCCTGTCCCGCAAGGCGATCCTGGAGAACATCGACGCGTCGCTGGCCCGGCTCGGCACCGATTACCTCGACCTCTACCAGATCCACCGGTTCGACCCCGAGACGCCGGTCGAGGAGACGATGGAGGCGCTGCACGACGTGGTGCGGGCGGGCAAGGTCCGATACCTCGGCGCCTCGTCGATGTGGGCCTGGCAGTTCGCGAAACTCCAGCACGCGGCCGACCTCGGCGGCTGGACCCGCTTCGTGTCGATGCAGAACCAGTACAGCCTGCTCCAGCGCGAGGAGGAGCGCGAGATGTTCGGCCTGCTGGCCGATCAGGGCGTCGGGTCGATCCCGTGGAGCCCGCTGGCCAAGGGACGGCTGGCCCGCCCGTGGGACGAGCGGAGCACCCAGCGCGCCAAGTCCGATCCGCTGCACGCCCGTTACGAGGGCGACGAGAACCGGCCGATCGTGGACGCCGTCCGCCGGGTCGCCGAGGCCCGGGGCGTGCCGATGGCCCAGGTGGCGCTGGCCTGGGTGCTGCACAACCCGGTGGTCGACGCGCCGATCGTCGGCCCGACCAAGGCTCACCATCTGACCGACGCGGCGGCCGCACTGGAGCTCGAACTGACGGACGACGAGGTGGCGGAGCTGGAGGAGCACTACACGCCGCGCCTCCCGTCCGGTTTCTGACGGGCCTCCCCGTCGGCGTGACCCGGGCACGGCGATCGGTCAGGTGCCCGCATCCACGAGCCGAGCCGGACCTGGACGCCGCGTACGCAGACGTCCCGCCAACGACCCCACCCCGCCCGACCAGGGGGCGGGCCGACACTATCGCTTTTTCCGGTGGTGCCTCGGGTTGTCCACATTGCCGCGTTGTCCACAGGCGGGGCGGTGCGGCCGAGCGAAGGTGGGCGCGGATCCGCTATTCCTGCACGTAGCGAAGAACCTCGTCGACCAGGCGGGCGGTTGCTTCGTCACGCAGGGAGTAGAGGGTGCGCCGGCCTTGGCGGCGGCGCTGGACAAGGCGGGAGTCGAGGAGATGGCGCAGGTGGTGGGAGACGGCCGTCGGGTGCGCGGGGATGGCCGCGGCCAGCATGGAAGGTGTGGTCTCCCCCGCCCGCAGGATCACGAGGATCTGCAACCGGTGTTCATAGGCCATGCCGCGCAGCGCGTCCGCCGCCTTGGCCAGAGCGGCCGCACTGATCACCACACCGGGGCCGTCGGTGGAGGGCACGGGCTCATCACGGGTGGGACGGCTGATGGGCTCGGTGGTCATGTGGCGGCGGCGAGGGGTGGGCGGCGGCGCGCGGGAAGCTTGCGGGCTCCGACGGCCAGATACGAGACGGCCAGGATTGCGGTCGCGGCCAGGGAGATCGAAGCTCCGGCGGCCACGTTCCAGCGGCTCGAGATCCACAGGCCGGCCAGGCCGCTTCCGACGGCGAAGGCCACCGACAACGGCGTGATGATCAGCAAACGGTCGGACCAGAGCCTGGCCGCCGCCGCGGGGGCGACGATCAGCGACACGGCCAGGATCGTGCCTACCGCGGGGACCATCGTGACCACGACGACTTCGATGGTCAGCAGCAGCACAAGGTCCCACCGGGCGGCCGGCACCCCGGCCGCCTCGGCACCGGCCCGGTCGAAGCCGATCAGGTGCAGCGGGCGGGCGCTGACCAGCAGCACGATCGCGACGACGGCCAGGGCCACGGCGGTGGTGACGAGATCCTGCGGGCCGACCGTGAGGATCGAGCCCACGAGGAACGATGACAGGTCCCGGCTGAAACCGCTCTGCGTGGCGACCAGGGCGGCGCCGAGTGCGAAGCCCGCGGACAGCAGCACGCCGGTGGCGGCCGAGGCGTCCTGGCCGCGGCGGCGGGTCAGGGCCGCGACGCCCAGCGCCACGATGCCGCCCGCCACGACGCCGCCGAGCAGGATGTTGACGCCGATGATCGAGGCGGCCACGACGCCGGGAAATGTCGCGTGGGTCAGGGCCATCGTGAAGAAGGACAGCCGCCGCAGCACGACCTGCACCCCGACCAGGCCGGCCAGCGCGCCCGCCAGCACCACCTCGGCGGTCGCCCGGTGCAGGGCGTCGTCCCACCAGTTCACGAGCGGAGCTCCTGTCGATCAGAACGGCCGCGAGGCGACGGCGCCGGCAGCGGGGACGGGGGCGGGGACGGCTCGAGGACGGGTCTCGGCGTGGGGGTCAGCACCTCGTGAGCCACGTGCCTCTCCCAGGGGGTGGCCCGCCGGCGGCGGAGGTGACGCACCGGGATCAGCAGGAGGTAGGCAGCCACGAGCAACAGCACCACCGATGAGGCGGAGGTCAGTGCGACGCCGTAGTGCAGGGAGGCGGTCCAGCTGGCGAGCAGACCGGCGTAACCGGCGCCGGCCACCAGGACCGTTCCGGCGACCGCCATGACGGCGAGGCGATCGGTGATCATCCGGGCGGCGGCCGCCGGGATGATCAGGAGGGCGACGACCAGGATCGTGCCGACCGCGCGGACGGCGGCGACCACGACCAGGGCGACGATCAGGTTGAGCCACAGGTCGAGCCATCCGATGCGAAAGCCGGCCGCGGCGGCGCCGGCTGGGTCGAACGCCCGGAAGAGCAGTGCGCGGGCGCCGACGGCGAGCGCGATCAAGACCACGGCGGCGAGCGCCGCCGTCTCGGCTATCTGCCTGGGCGTCACGGTGAGAAGGCGGCCGAACAGGAATGTCGTCAGATCGGAGGTGTACGAGGAACGGCGCGACACGAGCACGACGCCGATCGAGAACATCGCGGTCAGCAGGACGGCGGTGGCCGCGTCGTCGGACACCCGGCCGCCGGCGGTCAGCAGGGTCAGCGCGACCGCGGTGACGATCGCGGCGACGAGGGCGCCGGCGAAGAGCTGGCCGGCCAGGAACCCGACCACGACGCCGGGGAAGACGGTGTGGGTGAGCGCGTCGGAGGTGAAAGACAGGCGGCGCACGAAGACGAAGACGCTGACCGGGCCGCAGATCAAAGCCAGCAACGCGATCTCAGCCAGCGCGCGGGCCATGAACGGCACCGCGAACGGCTCGGTGAACAGCGCGGTGAACGGCTCAGTGAACAGCGCGGCGAGCGACTCGGTGAACGGCGCGGCGAACGGCAACGCCGGCGGCACCGCGAGCGCCGTGGTCAGGGGCTCGATCATGGCTCCACCAGCATCGTGCTGCCGTCCGGGAGGTCGACGGCGTGGCCTCCGTACGCCTCGCGCAGCCGGGAAGCCGTCAGCGTCGCGCTCGGCGCGCCCACCGCCCACTGGCGGCCGTTGATCAGGCACACCAGGTCGGCCAGCTCGCGGGCGACGGTCAGATCGTGGGTGCTGAGCACTAGTGCCGTGCCGGCCGCGGCCAGTTCGCGCAGTACCCGGATGATGGCTTCCTGGCTGACCGCGTCGACGCCGTTGAAGGGCTCGTCGAGCAGCAGCAGCCGGGGTTCGGCGGCGATCGCCCGCGCCAGCAGCACCCGCTGGCGCTGGCCGCCCGACAGGGTGCCGAACCGGTGGGCGGCCCGATCAGCCAGGCCGACCAGCTCGAGCGCCTCGGCCACCGCGCGACGGTCGGCGGCGCGCGCGGGCCGCCACCACCCGATGCTGCGGTAGCGGCCCATCATCACCACCTGGCGCACACTGACCGGGAAGTCGGCGTCCAGCGTGTCGATCTGGGGCACGTAGCCGGCCCGGCCGCGCGCCGCCGCCGGGTGCCGGCCGAGGACCGTCGCCGAACCTGCGAGCACCGGGACGAGCCCCAGCACCGACTTGATCAGGGTGGATTTGCCGGCGCCGTTCGGGCCGACCAGGATCAGGCGCTGCCCCGGCTCCAGCTCGAGGTCGACGTGGGTGAGCACCGGCGTCCGGTCGTAACCGACGCTCACCCCGGCATAACGCAGCGCGGCCACCTCAGCCGGCCAGCGCCGACACGATGACCTCGGTGTTGTGCCGCTCGGCGCCCAGATAGGTGCCCTCCGGCGTACCCGGGGCGCCCAGGCTGTCGCCGAAGAGCGCGTCCTCGCCGCCGACGACCTTCACCCCGGCCTGCTGAGCGATCGCCTCGGCGCTCCTGGGGGGCAGCGAGCTCTCGGTGAAGATCGCCTTGGTGCCGGTCGCCTTGATCTTCGCGACGAGGCCGGTGAGCTGCCGGGCCGAGAGCTCGGCCGACGTGTCGAGGCTGGGGATCACCGAGCCGACGAACTCCAGCCGGTAACGGTCGACGTAATACCCGAACGCGTCATGATTCGTGACCAATTTGCGATCGGTCGCGGGCAGTTTCGCGAACGCGGCCTCGGTCGAGGCATCGAGCTCGTCCAATTCCGAGCCGTACGCGGTGAGGTTCTTGGCGAAGACGCCGGCGCGAGCCGGATCGGCCGCCGCGAGCCCCTTTTCGATGTTCGCCACCATGATTCTGGCGTTCTTCGGGTTGTGCCAGATGTGCGGATCGTGCTCGTGTTCCTCACCGTCCTCGGCCGCATGCGCATCCTCTTCGGAGGAATGACCCCCCTCGCGCAAGGAGACTCCGGCGCTGGAATCCACGACGGTCCCGGCGAATCCGGACGCCTCGATCGTGCGGTCGAGCCATTCCTCCAGCCCGACCCCGTTCTTGACGACGATTTTGGCCCGGCTGATCGCCTGGATGTCGGCCGGCGTCGGCTCGAAGTCGTGGGGATCGACATTGGGCTTGATGAGCTGCGTGACAGCCACGCCGGAACCGCCGACGTTACGGACGAAATCGGCCACCTCGGGGGTGGTGGCGACCACAGCGAGCGGCTGCCCGCCCGGCGCGGCTGCCGCCTGACCCGCTGTTTCGCCACCCGAGCCACAGCCGGCGAGAACCGTGGTGGCTGCGGCCAGGGCCGCGATCACAAAGGTGCGTTTCATGGAATTCTGCTCCCATCACTGATGAGGCAGAACGATAATCGTTTTCAATAAGTATCGTCCAATAGCGAGATGACGATAAGTGCACCTGATTTGTCAGTGTCGGCTTCCTGCCTGCCATCGCGGCGCCCGCTACCTACCGTGACGGCAACCGGATACCGGCCGTATCGGATCGACGGACGCAGCCCGCTCGAGGCACCCGTCGCGACACCGTGCCGGCTTTCTCGCATCTCGTTACGGGGAGAAGTGACCCATGCCGCGTCTCGGACACGGACGAATCATCACTCAGAACGACCTCGCCGCCGCCGAACAGGGTCTGGCCGAGGTTGCCACCGGCAGCGCCGCGGCGTTCGCGTTGTTCAGGCAGGTCGAGGGCCACAGCTTCGACTTCCTGTTCCCGGGCCTGCAGGACGACGAGGCGAACCTGCTGCCGCAGACCGCCAACACGCCGGCCCAGCTCAAGGATCTCGGCAACGCCATGGTCGACACGGACGTGGCCGGGGAGGACAGCAACATCCCGGCCGCGTACACGTATTTCGGGCAGTTCGTCGACCACGACATCACGCTCGAGATCCAGCAGGGCCAGGGCTCGGCGACGATGGCCCAGTTGCTCGACCCGACGATGACCCCGCTGACCGTGGCGGCCATCCGCAACGCGCTGCTCAACCAGCGCACGCCCACCCTCGACCTGGACAGCGTCTATGGTCTGCCGGCCCCGCACGACCCGGCCGACGGCAACAAGATGCTGGTCGGCAAGGTCACCTCGAGAGGTCTGCCCAACCGCCCGGTCAAGCGCCCGGACAGCAAGGCCGGCGACGACTTCCACGATCTGCCGCGCGAGGCCCCCAACCCGGGCAACATCGAGCACGACAAGGCGGCCGTCATCGGCGACCCCCGCAACGACGAGAACACCATCATCGGCCAGCTGCACGTCGCGTTCCTGCGGGCGCACAACGCGCTCGTCGACCAGGGGCTGTCCTTCGTCGAGGCCCGCCGGGTGCTGCGCCAGCACTACCAGTACGTCGTGGTGCACGACTTCCTCAAGCGGGTGGCCGACCCGGCCGTGGTCGATGACATCGTGGCCCACGGCAACCGGTGGTTCGACCCGCTGTCGGAGCCGTCGTTCATGCCGCTGGAGTTCTCGGTGGCCGGCTACCGCTTCGGCCACTCGATGGTGCGCGCCGCCTACAACTTCAACGAGAACTTCAATCTCAACGGCGGCATCCCGGCCACCCTGAAGCTGCTGTTCACCTTCACCGCGCTCAGCGACGGCCTCGGCGGCGACGACAACCCCACGCTGCCCGAGAACTGGATCATCGAGTGGGAGAACATCATCGGGGACGACGCGTCGGTCGGGCTCGCCCGCCGGCTCGACCCGAGTCTCGCCGCGTTCAAGAACAACAAGTTCGAGTCCCTGTTCGCCCTGCAGGATCTGACCGGGCAACCGGAACAGCCCGACCTGGCCGCCCGGCTGGCCGTGCGCAACCTGCTGCGCGGTTACCGGCTGCGCCTGCCGACCGGCCAGGCCATCGCCGAGCACATCGGCGCCCAGGTGCTGACCAAGGACGAGATGCTCGCCGCGGGCGGTGAGGACCAGCGTCTGGCGCTCGAGGCGGGCGGGTTCCAATTCCGTACGCCGCTCTGGTACTACGTCCTGGCCGAGGCCAAGGTGCTGGGCGGCGGCAACCACCTGGGCCCGGTCGGCAGCACGCTCATCGCCGAGGTCCTGATCGGCCTGGTGCGCCGCAGCGCCGACTCGATCCTGACCCAGCCGGGCTGGGCGCCGTCGCTGCCGTCGGCCCAGCCCGGCCGGTTCGAGCTGGCCGACATCCTGCGGCTGGCCAAAGTGCTGCCCGGCGCCGTCACCCCGGCGACGTATACGGTCCAGGCCGGCGACACCCTGTTCGGGATCGCCGAAGCCAAGCTGGGCAACGGCAACCGCTGGCCGCAGATCTACGCGCTCAACCAGGCCGTGATCCGCGATCCGGACCGCATCTTCGCGGGGCAGGTCTTCGTGCTGCCGCCGAAGGAGCCGGTCGGCGACATCCCGCGCCTGCACACCGTCAAGAGCGGCGACACCCTCACCAGCATCGCCCGGGCCACGCTGGGCGACGGTGACCGCTGGCCCGAGATCTTCACCCTGAACCAGGCCATCCTGACCAACCCCGACCGCATCATCCCCGGCCAGGTGCTGATCCTGCCGGCCAGCTGACCCTCCACCGTCGACGGACCAGGCCGGAACTCGGTCTGGTCCGCATCTTTTGCCCGGTCGTACAAAAGTTGTGGTTGAAACATCGAAAGCTCTGGACCTCCCGGCAGAAGTACCCCAGGATATTCACAACGTTGTATTGAGCTGGTAACCGGGGAGCGCGGATGAAGCGTGTGATAGTGGCCGGGGTACTTTTAGGAACGTTTGCGGCGGCACCGGCCTACGCGGCCGAACCGCCGCCGCAGGAGCCGGGAGTCACGCTCCGGACCTACGACATCGGGCAGTCGATGAACCGGGTCTGCGAGCTCAAGCCCGGTCAGACGCCCAATGTGGACAAGTTGATGCCCACCGTGGACTGGTCGACCACCGAGCAGTTCGGGCTGGGCGACAACTTCGTCACCCAGGCCATCGCCAACCTCACGGCACCGGCCGACGGGGCGTACACGTTCCGGCTGACCAGCGACGACGGCTCGAAGCTCTACGTCGGTGACACGCTGGTCGTGGACCACGACGGGCTGCACGACGTCGAACCACCCAAGGACGGCACGATCGACCTGACCGCGGGAGTGCATCCGCTGCGGGTCGAGCACTTCGACAAGGACGGCGGGCAGCGGCTGACCCTCTCCTGGCGGCCGCCCGGCACAAGCGAATTCGCGGTGGTGCCGACGAGCGCCCTGAGCACCGACGCGGGCGTGGTGCGGGTGACTGCGCCGGGCACCAAAGAATGCGTGGCCGGCACGGACACCCCGGGCGACGGGCTGCCGCTCACCGCGGTCAACCCCGGCTACCAGCTGACCGACCTGCGACCGCCGGGCTTCGAGCCGCAGATCACCGGGATCGCCTGGCGGCCCGACGGCAAAATGGTGATCAGCACGTGGGGCGGCTCCGACACGGTGGCCGGCGAGGTCTACCTGGTCGACGGGGTCACCAAGGCGACCGGGCCGGGCGGGGTCACGTACAAGAAGATCGCCGGCAATCTCAAGGAACCGATGGGCATCGCGGTGGTCGACGGCCTGGTCTACGTGTCCCAGAAACACGAACTGACCGAGCTGCGCGACACCGACCGCGACGACGTGCTCGACACCCGGCGCACGGTGGCGACCTGGCCGTTCGGCGGGAACTTCCACGAATTCGCGTTCGGGCTGCTCTACAAGGGCGGCAACTTCTACGTGAACCTGTCGGTGTCGATCAACCTGGGCGGCGCGACCACCGACCCGCAGCCGGTCGGCAACCGCGGCACGCACATCGTCGTCAACCGTAAAAGCGGGAAGGTGACGACGGTCGCGGGCGGCCTGCGCACCCCCAACGGGCTGGGCTGGGGCAACAACGGCGACCTCTACATCACCGACAACCAAGGTGGTTGGCTGCCGTCGTCCAAGCTGCTCAAGGTGGAAGAGGGCGCGTTCTACAACCACTACACCAACCCGGACGGCCCGTTCGACAGCCGGCCGGTGACCCGGCCGGTGCTGTGGCTGCCGCAGAACCAGATCGCCAACTCCCCCAGCACGCCGGTGATGCTCAAATCGGGGCCGTACAAAGGGCAGCTGGTCATCGGTGACGTGACCTACGGCGGACTGCAGCGGGCGGCGCTGGAAACAGTGCACGGGCAGGAACAAGGGGCGGTGTTCCGGCACACGCAAGGCCTTGAGGCAGGGGTCAACCGGGTGTCGCTCGGGCCGGACGGGTCGCTCTATCTGGGCGGGCTGGGAGCGGACGGCAACTGGGGACAAGAGGGCAAGCTGCGCTTCGGGCTGCAGAAGCTCACCCCGAACGGGAAGAACGTCTTCGACATGAAGACGATGAAGGCGACCGCGACCGGGTTCACAATCGAGTACACGAAGGCGTTGTCGGACGAGACGATCGCGAAACTGCCCACGGCGTACGCGGTGGAGCAGTGGCGGTACGTGCCGACCCCGCAGTACGGCGGGCCCGAGGTCGACCGCGAGACGCTGCCGGTGACGGCGGCCAAGGTGTCGGGCGACCGTAAGACGGTGACGCTGACGGTGGCGGGGCTGCGACGCGATCGGGTGGTGCATCTGCGGTCGCCGCGGCCGTTCGGCGCCAAGGACGGCGAGACACTGTGGAGCACCGAAGCCTGGTACACGATGAACGAGGTGCCGGGGGCGCGTACGCAAGAAGTGTTCTACGAGGCTGAGGAAGGCAACCGCGAAGGCGGGGCGGCACTGGCGACGGACCACCGGGGATACTCGGGAATCGGGTTCGTGGCGGGGCTCGGGTCGCTGAACGCGTCGACCACCTCGCACGTGACGGTGGACAAGGCGGGCGACTATCAGGTCGGGGTGCGCTACTCGAACGGGCCGAATCCGTTCAGCGGCACCAAGACGGTGAGTGTGTACGTCAATGGCAAAAAGGTGAAGCAAGTCTCGTTGCCGTCGACGGTCACGTGGGAAGAATGGGCGACGGTCACCGAGACGTTGAAGCTCAAGAAGGGCGTGAACGCGGTCCAATACCGGGTGGACGCGACGGACAGCGGGCACGTGAACCTCGACCTGATCAGCGTGCGCAAGCCGGCCAAGCGGATCACGCTGTTCGACGGGAACGGGCTGGACAACTGGCTGCACACCGATGGGCGGCGGGCGCAGTGGCCGGCGGTGGACGGTGGAGCGGTCGAAGTGTGTTGCGGGGATCTCCGGACCAAGGAAGCGTTCGGGGATTACAAGCTGCACGTGGAGTTCAAAGTGCCGCTGCTGCCGCCCGAGGTGACCGGTCAGAACCGGGGTAACAGTGGGGTGTATCAGCAGGAGCGGTACGAGATTCAGATCCTTGACTCGTACGGGGATACGACTCTGGACAACAACGAGGCGGGGTCGATCTACACGATCAAGGCGCCGGATGTGAACGCGGCTACGGCGCCGGAGACGTGGCAGAAGTACGACATCACCTTCCGGGCTGCTCGGTATGACGAGGCTGGGGTCAAGACCGCGAACGCTCGGGTTTCCCTGGTCTGGAACGGGCGGACCGTTCAGAACGATGTCGAGATTCCTCAAGGGACCGGGGGGAACATTCCTGAGGGGCCGGCCACCGGGGCTATTCGGTTGCAGGATCATGGGAACAAGGTCCAGTACCGGAACATCTGGATCGAGCCGGTTTAACTGATGTCCGGCCCCGGTGGTTCTGGCTGCCGGGGTCGGATTCGGGTTGCGGGTTGGGCTTTCTTGCGGTTGGACGGTTGGGGCCGAGGGTGGCCACGCTGGGCTGTGGAGCGTTTTATGCCCTGCGTGGCCACCCTCGGCCCCAACCTTGCATGGGGATCGGTGACGGCCAGGGGGAGGGTCACTCGCTGGTGGCTGCGGGGCTGAGCTGGGTGGTCCCCTGACGGGTGGGGGTCTGGCTGCCGCGCTGTGGACGAAGCTGAGGGGGCTGGTCTCGCAGGCCGGGCTTGGTGGTGGGGGGCGGGAACTTAACAATGCCGGTTGCTTCCGCCTTCGGCGTACGTCGTCGGCGCGCGTGGGCCTGCTGGGGCTGGAGCTGCATCGGGATGGTGGACGTGCGTTGTGCGGGCTCTAGTGGGGGATGCGGGCGGCGGCTGCGGCCACTGTTGTCAAGTCTTTCGGGGGGAAGCCGGCTCGGCTCAGTACTGCTAGGGACTTGTTTGTTGCGAGTGTGCACAGGGCTAGGTCTGCCGCCTCCTGGCTGGTGGCGCCGGCGGTCAGTAACGCCTGTGTGAGCATCGTCCTCAAGGTGTCGATCATGGTGTGGACCAGAGTTTGGGCCTTGGTGTCCAGGGCTGGGAGCTGGGTTGCCGACATGGTGAGCAGGCAGCCGTCGGGGACTGTGGGATCGGCGATGCGGTTCAGGGTCACCTGTAGGTAGGCGGCTATGACTGCGCTCGGGCTTGCGTGGGGGGCGCACAGGGCCTCGCTGTAAAGCGGGTGATAGGTCTGCGCGTACCGCTCGAGGCTTTTCTGGAAGAGGGCGCTCTTGTCGCCGAAGGTGCCGTAGAGGGAGCTTCGATTCAGGCCCGTGCCGTCGGTCAGGCGGTCGACCGAGGCCTCGGAGTAGCCCCAGCGCCAGAAGACGTGCATCGCGCGTCGTAGGGCCTCGTCGACGTCGAACTGTTTGCGGCCTGCCATGGGTTGCAGCTTACGCATCTTGCACCGATCGTTTCAACATGCGTATGGTCAGCGGCATGACATCTTGGATCGATCGTTCCATGACCGGTACGGACTCGGGCACGGCGCGTTTGGGGTCGCTGCGACTGCCTGCCGGGTTCGGCGACGTCTTCAGCAGCCGGCTCGTGGAGGTGGATGGGGTGCGGCTGCACGCGGTCACCGGTGGGGAGGGGCCGCCGCTGCTGTTGGTGGGTGGGTGGCCGCAGACCTGGTATGCGTGGCGGAAGGTCATGCCGGCGCTGGCCCGGCGGCACACGGTGGTCGCCGTTGACTCGCGGGGGGCCGGGCTGTCCGACAAGCCCGAGGACGGGTACGACGCGGGCACGCTGGCCGCGGATCTGGTCGGGCTGATGGCCGCGCTCGGGCACGAGCGGTTCGACGTGGTCGGGCACGACATCGGAATGTGGACGGGGTATGCGATGGCTGCCGATCATCGCGAGCGGGTGGGGCGGCTCGCGGTCGTCGACGCGATCATTCCGGGGCTCACGCCGACGCCGTCGGTCTTCAGTTCGGCCGCGGTCAACCAGCGGTTGTGGCACTTCGGCTTCAACCGGCTCGACGGCCTGAACGAGGAGCTGGTCCGGGGGCGGGAGCGGCTGTTCTTCGGTCATCAGTTCGCCCAGAAGGCTGCCGGGCCGGAGGCGATCCCGGCGTACGCCGTGGACGTCTATGTCGAGGCGATCGTCGCGGACCCGCGTGGGCTGCGGGCCAGCTTCGGGTACTACCGGGCGCTGGACGAGACGATCGCGCAGAACGAGCGGCGGTCGAAGAAGCTGCTGACGCTGCCGGTGCTCGCTGTTGGCGGCGCGCGATACACCGGTGCGCTGGCCGCCGAGACGATGCGGCTCGCGGCCGACGATGTCACCGGGGTGGTCGTCGACGACTGCGGCCATTACGTGGCCGAGGAGCAGCCGGAGCGATTCATCGAGATTCTGGAGGACTTCCTCGGCGGCGGCCGGCGAGAGTGAAATATGCCGCGGTGCCGGCCAAGGCCACCCCGACGGCGCCGAGCGCGATGAATGCTCCGGCCGGAAGTCCGTCGGCCGGGGTGGGTGGTGCGGTGGGCTCTGCGATGGGCGCGCTGGCGACTGGTGCCGGGCGGGACGGGTCGGCCACGGTGAACTCGTACGAGCCTTGGACTGTGTGGCCGTCGGTGGAGACCACTCGGTAGGCGACGGTGTAGTCGCCGTTGGTGGGTGGGGTGCTGAGGCGGATGGTGCCGGTGGGGCCGGACACCTGGGGGGCGGAGGCGGCCAGGCGCTGCCGGGCGGCGTCGCTCAGCACGATCGTGGTGAAGTCGGGGTTGAGTTGTTCGTTGAAGGTCAGGGTGACCTCGGTCGGCGCGGTGGTCAGCGTGGCGTCCCGCGTGGGGGCGGCTGCGACGAGTTGGGCGTGGGCCCACGCGGGGACGCCCGGCAGCAGCACCGCCAGGAAGGCGGCCGCCGCGAGCAGGAAACGGACTGGCCGGCGGTGGCTCATGTCAGGGCCTGCTCGCCGATCCAGCCGTCGGCCGCGCAGCCGGGCGGGACCGCGAAGACCGCCGAGCCGATCGGGGTGATCCACTCGTTGAGTAGGTCCTTGTCGGCCAGGCGCTGCTGGATCGGGACGAACTGGCGGGCGATGTCCTTCTGGTACGCGGCGAAGATGAGGCCGGCGTCGGGGTGGCCGGCCGCATTCGGTACGCCGTCGTAGTTGTACGGACGCCGCAGGAGTTTGAGCGTGGGGTCGGTGACGCGGGCCCGCGTGACGTGGGAGAAGTCCGGCATGGCGGGCAGGCCGGAGGCGTCCAGCTTGGTGAAGTCGGGCTCGTCGTGCTCCAGCGTGCCGCTCAGCGGGGCGCCCGACTCGAGGCGGCGGCCGACCGCGTTCTCCTTGTCGGCCACCGACAGGATGTCCCACTTCTCGATCTCGGCGCGCATCCGGCGCACGACCAGGGTGGTCGAGCCGTCGTCGTTCCACACCGCGGGGTCGATCTCGGCGCCGCGCGGGTTGGCGGTGCCGTCGAGCTGGCCCATGACGTTGCGCTGGGTGTGCTCGGGGGCCTGGACGCCGGGGCTGCGCCGGAAACCCTGCTGCACCCAGCGGATCGCGGCGAACGGGCGGGCGTCCTTGATGAGCATGCGCTGGGTGTGGGCGACGGTCAGCGGGTCGTCGGCGCAGATCTGCAGCAGCAGGTCGCCGCCCGACCAGCGCTGCTCGAGCCGGTCGATGCGGAACTTCGGCAGGTCGGCGACGGGCGGCTGGAGGCCGGCCGCGCGGTAGAGGCCGGGCCCGAAGCCGAACGTGACGGTCAGCCGGGCCGGGAGCGGAGCCAGCGTGGCATCGGTGTCACCCAGGGCGGGCACGCCCTGGGTCAGGCGGGCGGCGTCGTCGGTCAGCAGGCGCATCATCCGGGCCAGGCCGCGCCGGTCGGTGCCGGCGGGCAGGGTGAGGGCGACGAAGGCGGCGTGCGCGGGCGGGTCCTCGGCCACCCCGGCCTGACGGGGCCCGTGGAAGGGGACGATGGCGGTGCCCGTGGTCGATGCGGCCGCCGCTGCCGGTGCCGGGGCTTGTCCGTCGGCCGCGGCGACCAAGCCGGCGCCGGCCGCCGCACCGAGGCCGGCCGCCGCGGCCCCGGTGAGAAGGTGACGACGTGAGGTCACGGAGCGGTGCTTCCCATGGGTGCCATCGAGTGGCCCGGGTCGTAGCTCTCCCCCGCGCCGGCGTACGGCTTGGCGATCGCGGTGAACGGCACGGTGGCGCCGCCGGCCAGCTGAAGCGTGAACGACAGCTCGTCGCCGGGCTCGATGGCCTCGGCCGGCTTCATCAGCATCAGGTGGTCGCCGCCGGGGGTCAGCTCGTGGGTGCCCTGGGACTTGACGACGAAGCCGCCGTCCTTGGGCCGCATGACCATCTTGCCGTCCTTCATGGTCATCTCGTGCAGCTCGAGCGGTGAGGCCGGTGACTCGGCCCCGGTGATGGTGACGTCGGCGCCGGTGTCGTTGACCAGGGTGCCGAACGCGGCGGTCATCTCGCCGGCCGGTCCGGCCTTGACCCACGGGTCCTTGATGGTCAGTGTCGCGGCGACGGCGGTTGCGGAGGGCGCCGGGGCCGGGGTGGCCGCGTCACTGCTGGTGCCGCCACAGCCGGCCAGCCCGAGGGTGGCGACGGCCAGCGCGGTGGCCGCGCGCAAAACGTTGGTTCGCATGCTGCATTGGTCTGCGCGAGGCCACCGATAGTTCCCGCCTCGGCGTGAAATTTCAGGATTCGTCCGCGAGCGGCGCCGCGAGGGCGGAAGACGCAGGCGGCGAGGATGCCCCGGCGTCGCGAGTGGCGGACGAAGGGGCGACGGCATCCTGAGTGCCCGATGGAGAAACGGCGGATCGCGTGGCGGCGGCGTCCTGGGTGGCCGACGGAGCAACGGCCGATCGCGTGGCGGCGGCGTCCTGGGTGGCCGACGGAGCAACGGCCGATCGCGTGGCGGCGGCGTCCTGGGTGGCCGACGGAGCAACGGCGGACGAAGGGGCGGCGACGGTGGTGGTGGTGGTGGCTGAGACGGCGGCGGCGGCCAGGAAGGCGTTGTAGCGGGCCAGGTCGTCCTCTTCGCCGGTGGCTTCGGCTCGGGCGGCGGCCCGGTCCAGGCGGGCCTGCTCGCGCTCGTCGGTGCGGATCCACTGCCGTACGAGAAGGAGCAGGATCGCCGCCGCCGGGAGCTCACCGAAAGCCCACGCCAGCCCGGCCCCGAGATGTTGATCGGCCAGCAGGGAGGAGGCCCACGGCGGGTGCACCGCGGTGTACCAGTCGGCCGCGATGACCGTGGTCGACTGCAGCAGCACGAAGCCGAAGAAGGCGTGCGCCACCATCGCCAGGAAGTGCACGACGACCAGCATGGCCGGAGGAACCCGCCGGCGGCCGGGGTCCACGCCGATCAGGACCCAGAAGAGCAGATAACCGGCCAGCACGAAGTGGGTCAGCATGGCCAGATGCCCGAGGTGGTAGCGCATCAGCGTGCCGAGCAGCCCGCCCAGATAGAGGCCGTAGAGACTCGCCACATAGATGGCCAGCGCCACCAGCGGATGGCTCAGCACGCGCAGCACGCGGCTGTGCAACGCCAGCAGCAGCCACTCGCGGGCGCCACGCACCTGCGGGTCAGCCGGGCGGCGCAGGGTGCGCAGCGCCAGGGTGACCGGCGCGCCCCCGACAAGCAGGATCGGCACCACCATCGAAAGCACCATGTGCTGCACCATGTGGACGCTGAAGAGGACGTACGCATACCGCGCCACGCCCAGGCCGGTGATCGCGCCGAGCAGCAGCAGTCCGCCGACCCACGACACCGTGCGGCTCACCGGCCAGGGGTGGCCCGCGCGGCGCATCCGCCGGACACCGGCCAGATAGGCGAGGATCCCGACGGCCACCACGGTCAGGAAGAACATGTCGGGCAGCGGGTCGCCCAGCATCCGGAGGGCGGTGGGCGGACCCGGCTGGGCGAAACCGAGCAGTTCGACGAGCGGGTCCGGTTCCACCAGCTCCGAGGGGACCGGCGTGGGGCTGCGCGACAAGGCAACCGCCACCCCGACCGCCGCACCGAGCACCACCAGTTCCCCGGCGGCCAGGCGCAGGAAGGCCCACGGTGTGCCGGCCCGGAGCGCGGGCAGGGTCCGGGCGCGGTGCACCGCTCCGATCACCCCGACGGTCAGCAGCGCGAGCACTTTGAGGAGCACCAGGACCCCGTACGCGGATCGCAGGCCCTCGACGGAGCCGAGCCGGACCGCCGCGTTGACCAGGCCGCTGACCGCCGTCGCCACGAAACAGGCCAGGGCGAGCCGGCTGTAGCGGGCCGCGGTGTCGGCGAAGCGGCGATGCCGGCGTACCAGAAGGAGCCCGGCCAGACCGCCCACCCAGAGCGACGCCGCGAGCACGTGCAGGGTCAGGCTGCTGACCGCGACCTGGTGATTGCCGGCGCCCGCCGAGTGCCCGGTGAAGGCCGGGGGCAGCCCGGCGATCAGGGCCAGACCGGCCGTCACCAGGGCCGCCCCGCGGGAGAGCCCGGCCCGCGAGGCGACGGCCACCGCGAGAGCCAGGCCGGCCTGCAGCATCAGCGCCTGCCCCTGCGAGACCGACAGTCCGAAGCTCACCACCGACGCCCGGCTGAGCCGGTCCACCGGGACGCCGAGGATGTCCGACACGGTGAGGACCACCAGCGCCAGCGACGTGATCGTCCACACCAGGGCCAGCCAGGTCGAGCGGCGCAGCAGCACCCAGCCGTGGGCGGCCACGCTGCGGCCGTCACCGGGGAGCAGGAAGGCGGCCGTGGCGGTGAGGCCGGCGGTCAGCACGCCGAGGGTGGTCGCCGCCATCGTGAGCAGCGGCAGCATCCACTCGGTGACCGGTCCGGGCGAGGGGATGCCAGGCAGGACGGTGCCGTCCACCGCCCCGCCGAACAGCAACGCCGCCACCAGGGCCACGACGGCCGCCGCACCGGCCCCCATCGCCACTGCCGGCGATCTTCCAGCAACTCGCACTGATCAACAGTCGCTGCCCGGGCCGCCGAAGTTCCCGGCAATCCGGAAATCGAGAATTGTCGATGAAAATAGGGAAGCTTTGTTTACTGTTTCGCTTTAAGGATCATTTATGAAAGGGCGCGTTACGTTCCTGCGGTCGGTGATCGAACGAGATGAACGAGGTCGTCATGGTGCCAGCCGTGGTTGCGGGACAGCGTCCGCACGAGTCGGGAGCGGTGGACCTGCTCGCCGGGCAGAGGCTGGATTACGTACAGCTCGGGGACGCCCTCGTCCTGGGCTTCTCGGGCGGCAGCCGGGTGGTCATCGAGACCGTCGCCCGCCTGGACTCGCCCGGCGGCCGGGCCGTGGTCGAGCCGGGCGACCGCCCGTCGGACGCCCTGGCGATGCTGCTCGGCGACGTGGTGCGGACGGCTCTGGTGCGCGACGACGGCGAGCTGACGGTGTGCTTCGACGGCGGTGCCGAGCTGGCTGTCGGGCCCGACGCCGACGCCGAGTCGTGGGCCGTCGCGGGGCCGGACGGACGCCTGATCGTGTGCCTGCCCGGTGGCGAGGTGGCGGCCTGGACCGGCCCGCGGGCCCGGGTGGTCATCAGATGAGAACGCGGGCCGGCCCCCCAAGGGCCGGCCCGCGCGATCACAACCGGATCAGACGAGGTCGAAGCGGTCGAGTTCCATGACCTTGGTCCAGGCGGCCACGAAGTCGGCCACGAACTTGTCGCGGGCGTCGTCGCTCGCGTAGACCTCGGTGATGGCCCGCAGCTGCGAGTTCGAGCCGAGGATGAGGTCGGCCACGGTGGCCGTCCACTTCACCTGGTCGGTGGCGAGGTCCCGGATCTCGTACACGTGCTCCTCGTCCTTCGACGCCGCCCACCGGGTGCCCGGCGAGAGCAGGTTGGCGAAGAAGTCGTTGGTGAGCACGCCCGGCTTGTCGGTGAGCACGCCGTGCGCCGAGCCGCCGAAGTTGTTGCCGAGGACCCGCAGACCGCCGAGGAGCACGGTCATCTCGGGGGCGGTCAGGTTGAGCATGTAGGCCCGGTCGACCAGCAGCACCTCGGGCTGGGTCTTCTCGCCCGGCCGCAGGTAGTTGCGGAAGCCGTCGGCCCGCGGCTCGAGGACGCGGAACGACTCGACGTCGGTCTGCTCCTGGGTGGCGTCGGTGCGGCCCGGCCGGAACGGCACGGTCACCTCGACGCCGGCGTCCTTGGCCGCCTTCTCGACCGCGGCCGAGCCGGCCAGCACGATCAGGTCGGCCAGCGAGATCTTGGCCCCACCGGCCGCGTTGAACTCCTGCTGGATGCCCTTGAGCTGGTCGATCACCGGAATGACGGCCTGGTTGACCTCCCAGCTGCGCTGGGGCTCGAGGGCGATGCGGGCGCCGTTGGCGCCACCGCGCTTGTCGGTCGAGCGGAAGCTGGCGGCCGAGGCCCAGGCCGCCTGCACCAGCTGCGCCACGGTGAGGCCGGAGTCGAGCACCTTCGCCTTGAGGGCGGCCACGTCGGCGTCACCCACGAGCTCGTGGTCGACGGCCGGGACCGGGTCCTGCCACAGCTGCGGCTCGGGGACCTCGGGGCCGAGGAAGCGGCTGACCGGGCCCATGTCGCGGTGCAGCAGCTTGTACCAGGCCTTGGCGTAGGCCAGCGCGAACTCGTCCGGGTTCTCCAGGAAGCGGCGCGAGATGACCTCGTACGCCGGGTCGACGCGCAGCGCGAGGTCGGTCGTCAGCATCGTCGGCCGGTGCTTCTTGGCCGGGTCGAACGCGTCCGGGATGATCTCGTCGGTGGTCTTGGCGACGTACTGCTTGGCGCCGGCCGGGCTGGTGGTCAGCTCCCACTCGTAGCCGAACAGGATCTCGAAGAAGCGGTTGCTCCACTGCGTCGGCTTGTCGGTCCAGGTGACCTCGAGGCCGCTGGTGATCGTGTCCTTGCCCTTGCCGCTGCCATGCGTGCTCAGCCAGCCCAGGCCCTGGGCCTCGATCGGCGCACCCTCGGGCTCCGGACCGATGTGGTTGTCGGCCGGGGCCGCACCGTGGGTCTTGCCGAAGGTGTGGCCGCCGGCGATGAGGGCGACGGTCTCCTCGTCGTTCATGGCCATGCGGGCGAAGGTCTCGCGGATGAAGTGCGCCGCGGCGAGCGGGTCGGCACTGCCGCGGGGGCCCTCGGGGTTGACGTAGATGAGGCCCATCTCGGTCGCGCCGACACCCTCGGCCATCGCGTTGTCGGAGACGTAGCGCTCGTCACCGAGCCAGGTGTCCTCGGGACCCCAGAAGATCTCCTCGGGCTCCCAGGTGTCGACCCGGCCGAAGCCGAAGCCGAAGGTCTTGAAGCCCATCGACTCCATGGCCACGTTACCGGCCAGCACGAGCAGGTCGGCCCAGGAGATCTGCTGGCCGTACTTCTGCTTCACCGGCCACAGCAGGCGGCGGGCCTTGTCGAGGTTGGCGTTGTCGGGCCAGCTGTTGAGCGGGGCGAACCGCTGACCGCCGTCGCCGGCGCCACCCCGGCCGTCCTGGATGCGGTAGGTGCCCGCGGCGTGCCAGCTCATCCGGATCATCAGGCCGCCGTAGTGGCCGAAGTCGGCCGGCCACCAGTCCTGCGAGGTGGTGAGCACGTCGACGAGGTCACGCTTGAGCGCCGCGACGTCGAGCTTGGCGAACTCCTTGGCGTACTCGAAGGAGGGGCCGAGCGGGTTGGCCTTGGACGAGTGGGCGTGCAGCACCGACAGGTCGAGCTGGTTGGGCCACCAGTCGCGGTTGCTGTGCGGCCGGCCACCGGTCTTGGGCTTCGGCGAGTCGATCGCCGGGTTCTCACTCTCGCTGCCGTGCGCCGTCACGGAGTCGTGCGCGACCGGACAGCCGCCGGCCGCCTTGTCGTCGACGCCCTGCGCACTGGCGGAGACGTCGTTGTCCTGGGTGTCGCTCATCAGTTTCCTTCCAAACAAGCGGGGCACGTGCCCCAATAGACGACCTCGGCCTCGTCGATCACGAACCCGTGATCGTCGGAGGCGGTGAGACAGGGGGTGTGGCCGGCGGCGCACTCGACATCGGCGATCGTCCCGCACGAGCGGCACACGACGTGGTGATGGTTGTCGGCCACCCGGGACTCGTAGCGGGCGGTCGCGCCGGCGGGCTGGATGCGGCGCACCAGCCCGGCCTCGGTCAACGCTCGCAGAACATCGTAGATCGCCTGGTGGGAGACCTTGGGCTGATCGGCTCGCACGAGCGCGATGACGGTGTCGGTGTCGACGTGCGGGTGGTCGTGCAGGGCGGCCAGCACCGCCAGCCGCGGCCTGGTCACCCGCAACGAGGCCGCCCGGAGCTGCGCCTCGTGGTCCGCCATCACCCGGACGACTCTAGACCCCTAGATTGGAATGAATCAAGTTTAGAGACGGACGAGTTGATCGGGTGCAGAATGCGGTATGACTGATTTCGATCCGAAGGAGCTGCTCGCCGGGAGCCGGCTCGGCGTGCTGGCGACGATCAAGGCGAACGGCCTGCCGCAACTCTCCCCCGTCACCCCGTTCTACGACCGCGAGGCCGGCAAGATCTACGTGTCGGTCACCGACGGCCGGGCCAAGACCGCCAACGTACGCCGCGACCCGCGAGCCGCCCTCGAGGTCACCAGCTCCGACGGCCGCCGGTGGGCCACCGCCGAGGGCGCGGTCGAGCTGATCGGCCCGGGTGACGACCCGGACGGCCCCGAGGTCGACGCGCTGGTCGAGTACTACCGCCGGGCGGCCGGCGAGCACCCCGACTGGACCGAGTACCGCTCGGTGATGGTCGCCGACCGCCGCGTGCTGCTGGTCCTCGACGTCGGGCACGTCTACGGCCAGAGCATCGGCTGAGGGGCGCCTTTTCCGCGGTTTCCGGTCCCCGGCAACCGTGATCACCGAAGCTGGGGTGGATGTTGCTTGTCCACCGCGCCGAGCGGACCGACCGGCTGGCCGAGGGTCTCGCCGCCGTACTGCGGGAGCCGCCGGACGACCCCTTCGCGGCCGAGATCGTCAGCGTCCCGTCGAAAGGTGTCGAACGGTGGCTGGCGCAACGGCTCTCGCACCGGCTCGGGGTGGGCCGGGGTGAGGACGGGGTCTGCGCCAACGTGCTGTTCCCGTCGGTGACCGATCTGCTCGAGCTCATCGGCCTGCCCGGGCGGGGCGACGACCCCTGGCGGCCCGACCGGCTGGTCTGGCCGCTGCTCGAGGTCATCGACGAGTGCACGCCACAGCCGTGGTGCCAGGCCCTGGCGGCCTACCTGGGCACGGTCGACGGCGATGCCGTGCGCCGGGGGCGGCGATACGCGACGGCGCGGCACCTGGCCGAGCTGTTCGACTCCTACGGCCGGCATCGGCCGGACATGCTGCGGACCTGGTCGGCCGGTGCCGACACGGACGGCCTGGGTGGCCGGTTGCCGGACGACCTGGGCTGGCAGGCCGAGCTGTGGCGGTGGCTGGTCAAGCGGATGGCGGTGCCCAGCCCGGCCGAGCGGCTGGCCGAGGCCTGCGAGGCCGTGCGACAGGATCCGGGCCGGTCGCCGCTGCCGGGGCGGCTCTCCGTCTTCGGCCTGACCCGGCTGCCCGCGGCGCACTCGGCGCTGCTGGACGCGGTGGCGGTGGGCCGGGACGTGCATCTGTGGCTGCCGCACCCGTCGCCGGCTCTGTGGGAGCGGCTCATCCCGTACGGCAACGAGCGCACGGCCCGGCCCCGGGCCGAGGATCCGACCCGGCAGGTGCCCCGGCATCCGCTGCTGGCGTCGCTGGGCCGCGACGCGCGCGAACTGCAACTCACCCTCCCGGCGGCGGCGTCGGCCCATCATCCGGGTCCGGCCTTTCCTCCTACGGTGCTCGGGCATCTGCAACGGGCGATCGCGGCCGACCTCGACCTCGAACCGCCGTCGCCGGCTCCCGGTGACCGCAGCGTGCAGGTGCACGCGTGTCATGGCGCCGACCGGCAGGTCGAGGTGCTCCGCGAGACGATCCTGGCTCTGCTGCAGGCCGATCCGACGCTGGAGCCGCGCGACATCCTGGTGATGTGCCCGGACATCGAGTCGTTCGCGCCGCTGATCTCGGCCTCGTTCGGGCTGGGCGCGGACGCCGCCCATCCCGCGCACCGGCTGCGGGTCCGGCTGGCCGACCGGGCCCTGCGCCGGCTCAACCCGCTCCTCGGCTTCGTCGCCGACCTGCTCGACCTGGCCGGCGCCCGGGTGACCGCGGCGCAGGTGCTCGATCTCGCCGCGACGCCGCCGGTGCGCCGCCGGTTCCGGTTCGACGACGACGATCTGGACCGGCTGCGCGAACTCGTCGTCGAGGCCGGTGTCCGGTGGGGCTTCGATCCCGGGCACCGGTCGCGGTTCCTGGTGACCGCGCGGTCGAACACCTGGGTGGCCGGGCTCGACCGGATCCTGCTCGGCGCGGCCATGTCCGAGGAGGAGCCGTGCTGGCTGGGCACGGCGCTGCCACTGGACGATGTGGACTCCAGTGACGTGGACCTGGCCGGCCGGCTGGCCGAGCTCATCGACCGGCTGGGCGCGGCCCTCGGCCGCCTCACCGGTGAGCAGAGCCTGAGGGCGTGGCTCGACGCGATCGGCCGGGCGGTCGACGGGCTGACCGCGGTGACCGAGGCGGATGCCTGGCAGCGCACCCAACTGGACAGCATCCTGGCCGAGCTCACCGCGCCGGCCGAGCTCACCCTGGCCGACGTCCGGTCCTTGCTGGGCGGGCACCTGCGCGGCAGTCCGACCCGGGCCAGCTTCCGCACCGGCGACCTGACCATGTGCACCCTGGTGCCGATGCGGTCGGTGCCGCACCGGGTGATCTGCGTCCTCGGGCTGGACGACGGCGTGTTCCCGCGCGGTGCCGGGCTGGACGGCGACGACGTGCTGGGCCGGGTGCCGTGCGTCGGCGAGCGGGATCCGCGCGGCGAGGACCGGCAGCTCCTGCTGGACGCGGTGATGTCGGCGACCGACACCCTCGTGCTGCTGTATTCGGGCGCGGACGAGCGGACCAACGCGCCGCGGCCGCCCTCCGTGCCGCTGGACGAACTGCTGGACGCGCTCGGCCCGGCGCGCGATCAGGTCCTCACCCGGCACCCGTTGCAACCGTTCGACGCGCGCAACTTCACGGCCGGCGACCCGTTCAGCTTCGACCGGATCGCTCTGGCCGGGGCTCAGGCGGCCACCCGCGACCGGGCCGCCGAACCGCCCTTCCTGGCGGCGCCGCTCGCGCCGGACGGCGGCGACACCGTCGAGCTGGATGACCTGCAGTCCTTCTTCGGCCATCCGGTGCGCGCGTTCCTGCGCCGCCGGCTCGGGGTCGGCCTGTTCGCCGGTGACGACGAGCCGGCCGACGGGCTGCCGATCGAGCTCGACCATCTGGCGAAGTGGTCGGTCGGCGACCGGTTGCTCCGGTCGCTGCTGGGCGGGGCCGATCTGGCCCGGTGCGTGCAGGCGGAGTGGCGGCGGGGCACAGTGCCGCCCGGACCGCTGGGCACCCGGCTCCTCGAATCCATCGCGGCCGAGGCCCAGCCGCTCGCCGCCGCGGCCCAGCCCTGGGTGCGGGGAACGCCCGAGGCCGTCGACATCGTCGTCGAGCTGTCCGGCGGACGGGCGCTGACCGGCACGATCAGCGACGTGTACGACGACACCGTCGTCGCGGTCACCTACTCCAAAGTCGCGCCCAAGCAACGCTTGCGGGCGTGGCTGAACCTGCTCGCGCTGACCGCCGGCCGGCCCGGCGTGCCCTGGCGGTCGGTCGTGATCGGCCGGGGCCCGCGCGGCCGGGTGGCCCGTTCCACGTTCGGGCCGATCGACGGCGCCGCGGCCGGGACGCTGCTGGCCGATCTGGTCGCGCTGGCCGACGAGGGGCTGTGCGAGCCGCTGCCGCTGGCGCCCAGGACGTCGTATGCCTATGCCCGGTGCCGGATGGCCGGCGGTGACCGTGAGGCCGCGTACGGGAAGGCCCGCGGTGAGTGGAGCCGCTTCGAGAGCGGCGGGGACGCCGACGACGCCGAGCACCGCCTGGTGTGGGGGCCGGATCCGGTGCTGGAGAAGCTGATGGACGATCCGAGCCGGTTCGACGCGCTCGCCCTGCGGCTCTGGGAGCCGCTGTGCCAGGCCGAGACCTCGGAGCAGCTCTGATGCCGGTCGCCGCCTTCGACGTCCTCGGGCCACTGCCCGAGGGCACGACCGTGCTCGAAGCGAGCGCCGGAACGGGCAAGACGTTCACGATCGCCGCGCTGGCCGCCCGCTACGTGGCCGAGGGCCGGGCCGAGCTGCACGAGCTGCTGCTGGTGACCTTCGGCCGGGCCGCCACCGCTGAGCTGCGGCAGCGGGTGCGCGAACGGCTGGTCAGCGCGGAGCGCGGCCTGGCCGACCCGGACCGTGCCCGCACGTCGGGCGACCTGGTGCTGGCGCTGCTGGCCGACGCGCCGCCGGACGAGGTGGCGCGGCGCCGGCGCCGGTTGGCCACCGCCGTCGCCGACTTCGACGCGGCGACCATCGCCACCACCCACCAGTTCTGCCACCAGGTGCTGGCCGGGCTGGGCATCGCCGCCGACGCCGACCCGGAGGCGGTGTTCGTCGACGACCTGGAGGACCTGATCACCGAGGTGGTCGACGACCTCTACGTCCGCAAGTACGCCGCCGCGGGCGCGCCCGTCCCGCACTTCACCCACGCGGTGGCGCTCGACATCGCCCGGCAGGCGGTCAACGACGGCCAGGCCCGGCTGGAGCCGGCCGGTAGTGCGCCGGACGACGTGGCCGGCGTGCGGTTCCGCTTCGCCTCGGCGGCTCGGGACGAAGTGCGACGGCGTAAGCGGGAGCGCGGGCTCTACTGCTTCGACGACATGCTCACCGGGCTCCAGGCCGCGCTGACCGATCCGGTACGCGGTCCGGCCGCCCGCCGCCGGCTGCGTGAGCGCTACGCCGTGGTCCTGGTCGACGAGTTCCAGGACACCGACCCGGTGCAGTGGACCATCGTGCGGACGGCGTTCCACGGCCACACCACGCTGGTCCTGATCGGCGACCCGAAACAGGCCATCTACGCCTTCCGCGGCGCCGACGTGGTGAGCTACCTGTCCGCGTCCGGCGACGCCCCGGCCCACGCGACGCTGGCCACCAACTGGCGCAGCGACCGCGGGGTTCTCGCTGCCTTCGAGACGGTGTTCGGCCGGGCCGCGCTGGGCGACAACCGCATCACCGTACGGCCGGTGGGTGCGGCCCACACCGGTGCGCGGCTGTCCGGGCCGCCGTTCCGCCTGCGGGTGCTGGGCCGCACCGGTTTCGCGCTCAACAAGTTCGGGCTGGTCTCGGCGCCCGACGCCCGTACCGCCGTCACCGCCGACCTGGCCGGTCAGATCACCACCCTGCTCGCCGGCGGCGCCGTGGTGCCCGGGGACATCGCGGTCCTGGTCCGCACCCACCGGCAGGGTGCCCAGGTGCAGCAGGCGCTGTCCGCCCTCGGCGTGCCCGCGGTGCTGGCCGGCACGACCAGCGTCTTCGGCACGGCCGCCGCCCGCGACTGGCTGGCGCTGCTGGAGGGCCTGGAACAGCCGCACCGGACCACCCGGGTGGCCGGCGCCGCGCTGACCGGCATCGTCGGCTGGCCGGCCGAGCGCCTGGCCGCCGCCACCGAGACCGAGCTCGACGAGCTCAGCACGACCCTGCGGCACTGGGCCCGGCTGGTCGCCACGCGCGGGGTCGCGGCCCTGCTCGAAGCCGTCACCGCGACCGGGATGCCGGCCCGCCTGCTGGCCCGGCGCAACGGCGAGCGCCACCTGACCGACCTGCGGCACGTGGGGATGGCGCTGCACGCCGCCGCCGTCGAGGGCTCCCTCGGGCTCACCTCGGTCACCGAGTGGCTGCGCCGCCGCATCGACGACGCCCCGCACGACGTGAGCCTGGAACGCAGCCGGCGCCTCGAATCCGACGCCGACGCGGTGCAGATCGTCACCGTCCACAGCAGCAAGGGACTCGAATACCCGGTGGTCTTCCTGCCGTTCGGGTGGGACCGTTTCGTCGGCCGGCCGGATCTGTTGCAGCTGCACGACGACGCCGGCGTGCGGGTGCTGGACGTCGGCGGGCCGACCGGTCCGGGCTTCGCCGAGGCGAGCCGCCGGCACAACACCGAACAGGACGGCGAGGATCTGCGGCTGATGTACGTGGCCCTGACCCGCGCGGCCTGCCAGGTGATCGCGTGGTGGGCGCCGACGGCCAACACGCGATCGTCGGCACTGCACCGTTTCCTCTTCGGCCGCCCGGGTGAGGGCGAGAGCCCCGAGCACGAGTACGACGTACCGGACGACGCCGCCGCGCTCGATCGGCTCCGCCGGCTGGCTTCGGAGCATCTCTCGGTGGAGCCGGTCACAGCCGGACCGCAGCCTTCCTATGCGGCCGCGCAACCGCACCGGCCGGCGCTCGCCGCGGCCCGCTTCACCCGTCCCCTCGACCTGGGCTGGCGGCGCACCTCGTATTCCCGGCTCACCGCCGACCGGCACGACGAGCCGGGGGTCTCCAGCGAGACCGGCACCGAAAGCGACGAGCCGGCCGGCGCGGGCGACCAGCCCGGCGGCGCGGGCGACCAGCCGGGCGGCGCGGGCGTGCCGTCACCGATGGCCGGCCTGCCGGCCGGGGCCGCGTTCGGGACGCTGGTGCACACGGTGCTCGAGGGAAGCGACTTCACCGAGGCCGGCCTCGAAGCCCGGGCCCGGGAGCTGCACGCCCCGCCCGGCCTGGTGCCCGCGTTGATGCCCGCGCTGCGCACGCCGCTCGGGCCGGTGGCCGACCACCGGCCGCTGGCCGCCTTCGGACCGGCCGACCGGCTGGACGAGCTGGAGTTCGAGCTGCCGCTGCACGGCGGCGACCGACCCGGCGAAGGCGACGCCCACCGGCTGTCGGCGGTCGGCGACTGCCTGGCCCGGCACCTCGGCCCCGGTGATCCGCTCGCCCGCTACGCCGACGAGCTGCGGTCACCGTCATTGGGCGTACAGCCGTTGCGGGGTTATCTCACCGGCAGCATCGACGCGGTGCTGCGACTGCCCGGGCCGCGTTACGTGGTCGTCGACTACAAGACGAACTGGCTCGGGTCGCCGGACCGCCCGCTGACCTCGGACGACTACCGGCCCGAGGCCCTGACCCGGGCGATGATCGCCGCGCACTATCCGCTCCAGGCCCTGCTCTACGCGACGGCACTGCACCGCTACCTGCGCTGGCGCCAGCCCGGCTATCGGCCCGGGCAGCACCTGGGCGGCGTGCTCTATCTCTTCCTGCGCGGCATGACCGGGATCCCGGCCGCCGGCGTCTTCAGCTGGCAACCGCCGCCCGCGCTCATCGAGGACCTCTCCGACCTGCTCGACGGGGTGCGACCGTGACCGCTCAGGCCGAACGCGCCCTGCACGCCACCGGCATCCTGGCCGACTTCAACGAGGCCGGGGTGCTCACGCTGGCCGACGTCCACGTCGCCCGGCGGGTGGCCCTGCTCGGCGGCGAGCCGGACGAGACGGTCCAGCTGGCGATCGCCCTGACCGTGCGGGCTCTGCGGCTGGGCTCGGTCTGCGTGGAGCTGCGCTCGGCCCGCCACACGACCACGGCCGAGGAGGACGTCGACCTGAGCACGCTTCCGTGGCCCGACGCCGAAGCTTGGCCGGCCGCTTGTGCGCGGAGCCCGGTGGTGGCCGCGGCGGGCGAGACCGGACGCCCGCTGCGGCTGGTGCGCGGCCTGCTGTATCTCGACCGGTACTGGCGCGAGGAGGAACTCGTCCGCCGGCAGTTGCGGAACCGGGCGGCCGGGCCGCCGCCGGCGGTGGACCTCGAGCAGCTGCGGACCGATCTGGGGCGGCTCTTCGAGGCGGGCGGTGAGAAGCAACGGCTGGCCGCCGCGGTGGCCGCGCTGCGGCGGGTCTCCGTGCTGGCCGGCGGCCCCGGCACCGGAAAGACCACGACCATCGCCCGGCTGCTGGCCGTGCTGTGCGCGCAGCCCGGCGGCCCGCCGCGGATCGCGCTGGCCGCGCCCACCGGGAAGGCGGCCGCCCGGCTGGAGGAGGCGGTCCGCCAGTCGGGTGTGCCCCTGCCCGACCTGCGCGCGTCGACGCTGCACCGCCTGCTCGGCCGGCGCCCGGGCTCCCGGACCCGCTTCAAGCACCATCGCGCCCACCGCCTGCCGTTCGACGTGGTGGTGGTCGACGAGACGTCCATGGTGTCGCTGACCCTGATGGCCCGGCTGATCGAGGCCGTCCGGCCCGACGCCCGCCTGGTCCTGGTCGGCGATCCCGACCAGCTCGCCTCGGTCGAGGCCGGTGCGGTCCTGGGCGACATCGTCGCCGCCGGCGGCTCCCTGTCACCGCCGTTGCAGGCCGCGCTGAGCGCGGTCGGTGAGACGACTCCCGTGGTCAACGGCGTGGTCACGCTGGACCGGGTCTGGCGCTTCGGCGGCGACATCGCCCGGCTGGCCACGGCGGTCCGGGCCGGCGACGACGACGCCGTGGTGGCGCTGCTGCGCTCCGGAGGCCGGGAGCTGGAGTTCGTCGAGACCGGCTCCTTCGCCGGGCTGCGTCGCGAAGTGGCCGCCACGATGGGCCGGGTGACCGAGGCGGCCGCCCGGGGCGACGCGGCCGAGGCCCTGCGGGCGCTGGAGGCCCACCGCCTGCTCTGTGCCCACCGCCGGGGCCCGCACGGCGTCACCCGCTGGACGGCCGAGGTCGAGTCCTGGCTTCCCACCGACCGCCCCACCGACCTGGCTCCCGGCCGCCCCCTGCTGATCACCGCCAACGACTACGACGCCGGCCTCCACAACGGTGACTCCGGCGTCGTCATCCAGACCGCCGACGGCTTACGGGCCGCCTTCGCCCGGGGTGGCGACACCGTGCTGATCCCCCCGTCCCGGCTGTCCGAGGCCCAGCCCCTGTACGCGATGACGGTCCACCGCAGCCAGGGCAGCCAGTTCGACCGCGTCTCGCTGGTGCTGCCGCCGGCCACCTCGCCGCTGCTGACCCGCGAGCTCTTCTACACCGCGGTGACGCGAGCCAAGGAGGGCCTGCGCATCCTGGGCACCGAGGAGGCCGTCCGAGCGGCCGTCACCCGCCCGATCGCCCGGGCCAGCGGCCTGCGCGACACCCTCGGCACACCCTGAGGGCGTTCTACCCGCCCTCGCGCAGGGAGTGGATCATGCTCTGCAGGATCCGGAACGCGCCGTCCTGGTCGGGCCCGGTCAGGCCGGACAGCATGCGGACCTCGACCGACCGGACCGCCACGGTGGCCTTCTCGAGGCTGCGCCGGCCGCGAGGCGTGAGCCGGGTGGGCAGCACCTTCCCGACCGGCGCCGCCGCCGGCCGGGTCACGTAGCCGTCCCGTTCCAGGGCCTGCAGCAGCACGTTCATCGACTGCCGGGTCACGAACGCGCCCCGGGCCAGCTCGGAGTTCGACAGGCCGGGTCGTTGAGCCAGCAGCTCGAGGCAGGAGTAGTGCGTCACCGTCATCCCGAGCGGCCGCAGCACCTCCTCCATCGCCACGCGGAGGGCGCTCGACGCCTCCTTCAGCAGATAGCCCAGTGACGTCTTCAGGTCGACTCCGTCTTGACTCATGTCAGTATTCTGACATAGCCTGGCCGATGTCAGAAAACTGACACGACAGTCAGGAGTGCGACCATGCCCGCCACCGGACCCGACTTCATCTCGCTGCAAGCGCGCGACCTCGGCGCCTCGCAGGCGTTCTACGAGCGGTATCTCGGTCTCGTCCGCTCACCCGGCGGCCCGCCGCACGCCGTCGTCTTCGAGACGAAGCCGATCGCGTTCGCCCTGCGCGACATCGTGCCCGGCACGGACCTGGACTCGGTGGCCCAGCCCGGCATCGGTGCCGCGATCTGGCTCCACGCCACCGATGTCCAGGCCATCCACGACGCCCTGGCCGCCGACGGGCAGACCATCGTCTCGGCTCCGATCGACGGGCCGTTCGGGCGCACGTTCACCTTCGCCGACCCCGACGGCTACCGGATCACGCTCCACGACCGCGGCTGACCTGATCCGGGCAGGCCCGCCGGCCGGGCTCACCGCCCGACGGCGAGCCCGGCCGGCGTACGGAAGGTCAGTTCTTGATCCACTCCAGGATGTCGGCGTCGAGCCGCTCCTGGTAATCGCCCTGGATGCCATGCGGCGCACCCTCGTAGATCTTGAGCGTGCCGTCCTTGACGAGCTTGATGGACTTGAGGGCGGCGTCCTTGATGGGGACGATCTGGTCGTCGTCGCCCTGGCAGAGCAGGACCGGGACGTTCAGGGCCTTGAGGTCCTCGGAGAAATCGGTTTCCGAGAACGCCTTCACGCAGTCATAGGCGGCGGCCAGGTTGACCATCATGCCCTGACGCCAGAAATCGTCCTTGTTCCCCTGCGAGACGGCGCGGCCGTGATTGGCACCGTAGAAGCTTTCCGACAGGTCCTTCCAGAATTGCGAGTTGTCCTTGAGGACACTCTCGCGAATGCCGTCGAAGACCTCGATCGGCGTACCGTCCGGGTTGGACTCCGAGCGCACCATGATGGGCGGCACGGCGCCGGCCGTGACGACCTTGGCCACCCGGCCCTGCACCTGGCCGTACTGCGCGGCGTAGCGGACGACCTCACCGCCGCCGGTCGAGTGCCCGACCAGGATGATGTCGCGCAGGTCGAGCGCCTCCACCACGGCGTTCAGATCCCGGCAGTAGGTGTCCATGTCGTTGCCGGAATACGTCTTCTCCGAGCGGCCGTGACCCCGGCGGTCGTGCGCGATGGCCCGGTAACCGGCGTCGGCGAACTTCTTCAGCTCGACCTGCCACGCGTCGGAGCTGAGCGGCCAGCCGTGGCTGAACACCACCGGCTGCCCCGCACCCTGCTCGGTGTAGTAGATCTCGATTCCGTCGGGGGTGGTGACGAATGGCATCGCTTTCTTCTTTCGCTCGACAGCGAACTTCGGATGCCGCCACTCTGCCCGGAGAATCGCGCGGCGGAACCGGGATTTACCGCTCCTCACAATTGCCCGGTGACGCGTTTGACCAGGTGACTGGTGGTGCTGTCCCCCATTCCAGCCGGCCGCCGGGTGGGGACAACCCCCATGCGACAGACCTGAACGCGCTATCTATATGGCGCGCGACACAGTCGAGAGGTATTTGGCGATGCTGTGGGCCGCCTCACGTCCGGCCCGATTCGCGCCGACCGTGGACTGCGAGGGGCCGAAGCCGATCAGATGGACCCGCGGCTCGCCCACGACCTCGGTGCCGTGCAGGCGGATGCCACCGGCCTCGTTGCGCAGCCCGAGCGGGTCGAGGTGGGCCAGCGCCGCCTTGAAGCCGGTGGCCCAGACGATCGCGTCGACGGTGGTGACGGTGCCGTCGGACTCGCGTACGCCGTGCGGCTCGATCGCGGTGAACATCGGCCGGCGGTCGAGCACACCGCGGCGCTTCGCGTCCAGGGCGTACGAGGTCCAGGCGAGCCCGGTGTAGGAGACGACGCTGCCGGTCGGCCGGCCCGCCTCGACATCCGCCACCACCTTGGCGATGGTCTCGCGGCCGGCCACCTCGGGCTGGAAGCCGTCGGTGCGGAACCAGGGCTCGCGGCGGGTGTACCAGAAGGTCTTGGCGACCTGGGAGATCTCGGCCAGCAGCTGGACGCCCGAGATACCGCCGCCGACGACCGCGACGCGGAGCCCGGCCAACCGCTCGGCCGACACATAGTCGTACGTGTGCAGTTGGACGCCCTGGAAGGTCTCCTGGCCCGGATAGTGCGGGCGGACGGGGTTGGTCCAGGTGCCGGTGGCGTTGATCACGGCTCGGGCGCTCCAGCGGCCGTGGTCGGTCTCGACGACGAGCAGCGGATCGGCCCGGCGGACGGCGGTGACCCGCACCGGGCGCAGGATCGGCGGGGCGAACGTGCGCTCGAACTCCGCGAAATAGCGCGGCACCGCCGTGCGGCTGGGTTCGGCGTCGTCGAGCGGCGGCTTGGGCAGACCGGGCAGGTCGAAGATCCCGTTCACGGTCGCCATCCGCAGCGATTCCCAGCGGTGCTGCCAGGCGCCGCCCGGCGCCGGCTCGGCGTCCAGGACCACGAAGTCGAGGCCGCGCCGCTGCAGGTGGTACGCGGCGGAGAGCCCGGACTGACCGCCACCGATCACCACTACCGTCGCTGATCGGTCGGTCATGGTGTCGCGCTCCTTGCTGTGGAAAGCCCCGCGCGGGGCCAACATCTCTCCAGGGGCGGCGTATTCCCGGCGGTTCGTCGTCCGATCAGCCCGGGCCGGTCGGCCGAATGGCCCGAACTTTCTTCACATCCGGCACCAACGGCACAAAATCGGTCGTGGTAGATGAACGGTTGATTACAGGCAACTGATCTCGCCATGGCGCTTTGATAGCGTCACGCCGCCATTGTCCGGCAGGGCGGCCCCTCCGCCTGATCGGTGAGGGCACACGGGGAGCAGTGGGCCGGGCGATGCCGTTGTCTGACGGCGATTCTTCCGGCGTCGATCCGTGCGCCCCGATCGGTCGTTCGATCAAAGGTGTCAACCACATGCCCCTCTTGAGTGTTGTTCTCCCGGTCTACCGAGTGCAGGCGTACCTGCGGGAATGCCTCGACTCCATCCTCGAGCAGACGTTCACCGACGTCGAGGTGATCGCGGTCGACGACTGCTCGCCCGACCACAGTGGCGCGATCCTCGACGAGTACGCGGCTCGCGACAAGCGCGTCCGCGTGGTGCACCTGGCCGAGAACGCCGGCCTCGGCGAGGCTCGCAACGCCGGGATGAAGCACGTCACGGGCGAGTACGTGTGGTTCATCGACAGCGACGACTGGATCACGCCGGGCGCGCTCGGCGCGGTGGCCGAGCGGCTGCGCTCGGCCGACCCCGACGTGCTGGTGGTCGATTTCGCCAAGGTCTGGTGGAACAACAAGAGCCGGCGCAGCAAGCTGTCGGCGCTGGTCCGGTCGCAGGAACTGCCCCGCACGTTCACGCTGGCCGAGTATCCCGCCATGATCAAGGTCTTCCACGTCGCGTGGAACAAGATCTTCAAGCGCGAGTTCCTGGTCGGCAACGACATCACCTATCCGACCGGGCTCTACGAGGACGTGCCGGTCGGATACCCCGTGCTGATGCTGGCCGACCGGATCTCGGTGCTCGAGCGGGTCTGCATCTACTACCGCCAGCGCCGCCGCGGGGCCATCACCTCCACCCCGGGCCGCCGGCACTTCGAGGTCTTCGACCAGTACGACCTGCTGTTCGAGCGGCTCGACCGGATCGGCCCGCGCGCCGAGCCGTTCCGGGGGCTGGTCTTCGGACGGATGCTCTATCAGTGCCTGCTGGTGCTGGACAACGCCGAGCGGGTGGCTCGCTCGGACCGGCGCGAGTTCTTCCTCGCGCTGGCCAAGGCTTACCACCGGCATCTCCCGGCGGGTGGCTACGACGAGCCGCAGGGGCAGGAGGGCCGCAAGCACCGGCTGGTCGCCCGCGGGTCGTACGCGCTCTGGAAGGCCACCCGGCTCGGCTTCCGCCTGACCAACGCGGTCAAATTCCGCGCCAAGAAGGTGCAGCGCAAGATCCGGCTGCGCAGCCGTCTGCGGATGCGGTATTACCGGTGGCACGTGCGGCGGCCGATGGACCAGAAGCTCGCGGTCTACTCGGCGTACTGGGGCAAGGGTTACGCCTGCAACCCACGGGCGGTCTACGAGAAGATGACCGAGCTGTCCCCCGGCGTACGCGGAGTCTGGGAAGTCAAGCCCGGAGCCGAGGACGCTGTGCCGCCCGGTGTCGAGACCGTCACCATCGGCACCGCCGCGCACTTCCGCGCGCTCGCCCGGGCCAAATACCTGATCTCGAACGTCAACTATCCCGGCTGGGTGCGCAAGCGGCCCGGCGCGGTGCACCTGTCGACCAACCACGGCACGCCGGTCAAGGCGATGGGCGTGGACCAGCTGAAGTTCCCGGCCGGCCTGCAGGGCATGAACATGAGCTGGCTGCTCAAGCGGTGTGATCGGTGGACCTTCAACATCAGCCCGAACGCCTACACGAGCGAGATCTGGGAGCGGGCGTACCCGTGCGACTACGAGACGCTCGAGGTCGGCTACCCGCGTAACGACGTGCTGGTCAACGCGACCGAGCACGACGTCGCCGCGGCCCGCGAGCGCCTCGGCCTGCAGCCGGGTCAGGTCGCCGTGGCCTACCTGCCGACCTATCGCGACTACGAGTTCGGCAGCGACGCCCTGCTCAACGTCGAGCGGTTCGCCGACCGGATGCCCCCCGAGACGGTGCTGCTGGTCCGGGTGCACCACTTCGACCGCTCGCATGTGGCCGGTGGTCACCCTCGGGTCATGGACCTGGGCGACTACCCCAGCGTCGAGGACATCTACCTGGCCGCGGACGCGCTGATCACCGACTACTCCTCGGTCATGTTCGACTACGCGGTGCTGGACCGTCCGATCGCCATCTACGCCGCCGACTGGAACAAATACCGGGCCAACCGCGGGGCCTACCTCGACGTGTTCACCGAGGGCCCGGGCGTCACGGCGCGCACCGAGTCGGAGCTGGTCGACCTGTTCATCTCGGGCGAGGTCTTCTCGTCGACGGCGGCCGGCACGCGCAAGGTCTTCCGGGAGCGCTTTTGCTATCTGGACGACGGCCACGCCTCGGAGCGCGTCGTGCGCCGGGTGTTCCTCGACGAGGCCGCGCAGGCCCTGCCGGGCGCGGGCGCGGTGCCTGTGGTGCACACCGAGCAGTTGCAGGAGATGCGGGCCGTCCTCGACGACACCCAGCCCCAGGAACGCTCGACCACCGACGACGACACGGACATCTCCGAGGAGCCGAGCGCGGTCGTCGGCCGCTGACGCGACGGGAGTGGCCGGTGGGGCGGGCGAGTCGAGCTCCGTCCGGCAAAGGGCGGGATTCGCCGGCGCGGGCGGCCCGGCCTTGCTGAAATCAAGAGGTGCCGCCGAACGAGGACGCTCGGGCCGCGCTCGCGATCTGGCGAGACGGCCTGATCAACCTCGGCGGCGGCAACCGGCTGATCAATCTCGACCGGAGCCGGCCCGGCATCATCACCGTCTCCGAGCCGGCCGCGGCCGAAATCGTCGACGCCGTCCAGCGGGAGCGCACCGCCTGCTTCGTCCCGGCCGACGCCGAGGAGGCACCGGCCGGACGCTCTCTGCCGCTGCACGTCACCCTCGAGCACAAGACGATGGGCCCGGTCCTGCGGCGGCTGCTCAAGCGGGTGCGGCAGGAATACCTGGACCGCGGGGTGTCGATCCTCTACCTGGCCGTCGGCCTGCTGCACTGGACCGACGAGGACGGCGAGGGCTTCGTCAGCCCGCTGCTGCTCCTGCCGGTCGACCTGCTCTCCCAGGGCCCCCGGGCCGACCCGGTACTCGGGCCGCGCGACGACGAGCCGCTGGTCAACCCGGCGCTCGCGCTGAGGCTGCGCGAGCTCGGCGTCGAACTGCCGGCTCTGGACCCGGTGGCCGACGTCGACCTGGCCGAGCTGTGGGACCGCGTCGACCGGGTGACCGCGGGCCGACCGGGCTGGTGGCGGGACGAGACGGTTGTCCTGTCGACCTTCACGTTCCACAAGGAGGCCATGTTCCGCGACCTCCTGGAGAACGAGGAACGGGTCCTGGCCAACCCGCTCGTCGAGGCACTCACCACCAAGGACCACCGGCAGCAGACCGCGGCCTTCGCGTTCGACCCGATCCCCGGCGACCAGATCGACGAGCGGGCCGCGCCCGAGGACGTCCCGCTCGTGCTGGACGCCGACTCCTCACAGCGCGCCTGCGTCGCGGCCGCCGTCGCCGGGCGCAGCTTCGTCATGGACGGGCCGCCGGGCACCGGGAAGTCGCAGACCATCGCCAACATGATCGGAGCCCTGCTGCACGCGGGGAAGCGGGTCCTGTTCGTCTCCGAGAAGGCGGCGGCGCTGGAGGTCGTGCGCAACCGCCTGTCGGAGATCGGCCTGGCCGCCTACCTCCTCGAGCTCCACAGCGCCAAGGCGGGCCGCAAGGAGGTGGCCGGCACCCTGGCCGAGGCGCTGGACAGCCTCCCGGTCGCGCCGCGCGCCCTGGATCCGTTACGGCGCACCGCCGTGCGGGAACGCCGCCGGCAACTCAACCGATTCGCCGAGGCGATGAACCGGGTGCGCGACCCGCTGAGCTACAGCCTGCACGACGTGCTCGGCATCTGCGCCCAGGCCGCCGAGCTGCCCCATGTGCCGGTCCCGGTCGACCGGGTGACCGAGCTGACCCCGCAGGACCTGAACCGGATCGACGACGCCGCCGACCGGCTACGACGGTCCTGGCGGCCGGTGGCTCAGCAGCAGACCTGTCTCTGGCGAGGCGTCGTCGACCGGGACCCGCTGCTGGGCCGGGTCCAGGCGGCGACCGAGGCGCTGGCGGCCCTGGAAACGGTGGCCGGGGTGAACGCCGAGCTGGTGGGCGCCTTCGGTCTCGACCGGCCCGAGGATGCCGCCCGGCTGTTCGCGATCGTCGAGCACGCGCGGCGGCGACCCGGGGCCGCCCGCGACGGCTGGCTCACGATCGCCGGCTTCGAGCCCGTCCGGGAAGCCTTCGACGAGCTGCGCGCGCGCCTGTCGGCTGTGCGCTCGGCCGAGCGGGAGGCCCGGGACGAGTCCGGCGTCGAGTGGCGGGACCTGCCGGACATCGCCGGTCCGTCCGAACCGCTGCAGGTCGAGTTCCACCAGCTCACCGCCGGGCAGGACACCGCGCTGGCCGACCGGTTCGCGGCCGAGGTGGAGATGCTCGAACGGCACACCGCCACGGTGGACCGGGTCGCGGACACGCTGCGGCTCCCCCGCATCGTCACGTTCGCCGACGCCGCCCGGCTCGCCGCGGTCGCCGAGGTCGCGTATCGGCCGCACCGGCCGGAGCCGTTCTGGTTCGGCGACGGCGCGACCGCGACGGTCCGGGCCGCGGCCGACGAGCTGCACCGGCACGCCGTGGCCCTGGCCGAGGCGGAGCAGAGCGCCCGGCGCTACTTCACCGAGCAGGCTCCGGAGGCACCGGTCGACGAGCTGGCCGAGCGCTTCGCGACCGTGCACCACGGTCTGCGCCGCGTGCTCGGCGCCTACCGGCGGGACAAGCGGGCCGTCGGCGCGCTGACCCGGCCCGAGGTGAGCCCGGCGGAGGCTCTCGCTCATCTCGACGCGGCCGTCGCCTGGAAGCGGGCCCGGCACGAGTTCGGCCGGGCCGAGCACGACCTCGCGGGCTGGCTCGGTCGCTATTGGCGGGGCCGGGGCACCGATTTCGGCGCGGTGCGGGAAGCCCTGCGGACGACCGGGGAAGTGGTTTCGACGGTCCCGGCCGAGGCGCTGCCCACGGTGGTCGAGCACATCTGCCGGCCCGTTCCCGACGAGCACCTCATCGCGGCGGCTGTCGAGGCCCGGGACGCCTTCACCCGATGGCAGGCGGCGGCCCCGCGTGAGCTCGCGCTGGGCGGCGTACGGGAGGCGGTGGACTGGCTGCGGGACCACGAGCCACCGCTGCGCGCCGCCGCGACGTTCATCACCCGCTACGCCGAGGTCATCGGGCGCGACCTGGACTTCGCCACCGCGCAGCGCCTCGGCCGGCTGCGCCGGGCGGCGGCCGGGGCCGACGCCGCCCTGGTGGCCGGCGACCACCACTACGGCAGCGTGCTGGGGGCCGCCTATCGAGGGACCGCCACCGACGAGGCCGCGCTGGCCGACGCCCTGGACTGGACGGCCCGGGCTCGCCGCCTGGCCACCGGCGCCGATCAGCCGCTGTCCCCGGCCCAGGTGCGGGCGCTGTCCGACGGTCGATACACCGAAGCCCTGCCGGACCGGCTGGCGGCCTGGCGGACCGCCCGGACCCGGATCGTCGACGCGTTCGCGGCGCACCGGCACGCGGAGCTGCTCGCGGACCTCGACGACTACGACCACGCCCGGACCTGCTCGACGACCTGCGGACCGACAGCGCCGGTCAGGAGGAGTGGTTCGTCCACCTCGAGGCGCGGGAGGTGCTGGCCGAATACGGCCTCGACCCGGTCGTCGACTTCTGCGCCGAGCGCCGGATCGCCGCCGATCAGTTTCGCCCGCTGGTCGAGGCGACCGTCCTGCGGGCCTGGGCCGACGACGTCCTGCGCCGCGACGAGGCGCTGCAGCCCGTGCGGGCCGAGGACCGGGACCATCTGGTCGCCGAGTATCAGCGGCTCGATCACGAGCTGATCGCCGCCGCGGTCAGTGAGATCATCACCCGGGTCAACCAGCAGCGGCCGCCGGCGTCCGCGGTCGGCGAGCCGGGCCTGATCCGCCGGGAGGGCCTGCGCAAACGCGGGCACAAGCCGGTCCGCGAGCTGATCTCGCAGGCCCGCAACGCGGTGCTGGCGCTCAAGCCCTGCTTCATGATGTCGCCGCTCGCGGTCAGCCAGTACCTTCCGCCCGACCTCGAGTTCGACGTCGTCATCTTCGACGAGGCCTCGCAGGTCACGCCGGGCGACGCGATCAACTGCATCTATCGCGGGCGGGCCCTCATCACGGCCGGCGACGACCGGCAGCTGCCGCCGACCTCGTTCTTCGAGCGCGTCGTCGAGGAGGACGAGACCGAGGAGCCCGACACGGAGGTGCGCGACTACCAGTCGATCCTGGAGCTCTCCAAGGCCTGCGGCGCCTTCGAGAACCTCGGGCTGCGCTGGCACTACCGCAGCCGGCACGAGGCGCTGATCGCCTTCTCCAACCACGCCTTCTACGGCGGACGGCTGGTCACCTTTCCGAGCGCCAACGCGGAGAGCCCCGACCTCGGCATCGAGCTTCTCCCGGTCGACGGCATCTATCGGCGTGGGGCCGGTCGCGACAATCCCCTCGAGGCCGTCGCCGTGGCCGAGCGGGTCGTCCACCACTTCACCACCCGCCCGGGCCTGTCGCTGGGCGTCGTCGCGTTCTCGGTGGCGCAGGCCGACGCGATCGAGGAGGCGGTGGATCGCGCACTGGCCGAGCGCCCCGACCTCGAACGGTTCCGCGACGACGACCGGCTCAGCGGCTTCTTCGTCAAGAACCTGGAGGCGGTGCAGGGCGACGAGCGCGACGTCATCATCTTCTCGATCGGCTACGGCTTCGACGAGTTCGGCAAGATCACCGGGAACTTCGGCGCGCTGAACCGGCCCAAGGGCTGGCGGCGGCTCAACGTCGCCATCACCCGGGCCCGGCAACGGGTGGAGGTCGTCTCGTCCATCCGGGCCGGCGACATCCCCGAGACCGGCAACGAGAGCGTCCGGAACCTGGTCGCCTATCTCGACTACGCCGAGCGGGGCTTGCCGGCGCTCGCGCTCGAGTTCGCCGACCAGCACCGCGACACCGACAGCCCGTTCGAGGACGCGGTGCTGGAGACCATCAGGTCGTGGGGCTACCGGGCGACCCCGCAGGTGGGGGCGGCCGGCTATCGGATCGACATCGGCGTACGCCATCCCGGCTACCCGGGTGAGGTGTACGCGCTCGGTGTCGAATGCGACGGCGCGATGTACCACTCGTCGCCGTCGGCCCGCGACCGCGACCGGTTGCGCGAGCAGATCCTGACCGGCCTGGGCTGGACCCTGCACCGGATCTGGGGCACCGCCTGGTATCGCCACCGGGTGCGGGAGGAGGAGCGCCTGCGGGCGGCGATCGAGGCGGCCGTCGCCGGCCGGGTCGAGGGCCGGCTCACCCGCCCGGCCCCCGAGCGCCCGGCGGTGCGCCGGGAGGCGGTGCAGCAGTCGGCCACGCCGGCCTGGAACCGGCCCTATGAGAAGGCTCACCTCGATCCGTTGCCGGCCTGGGTCAGCGTCCTGGAGCACGACATGGCGCCGGCCCTGGAACGCCTGGTGACCGTCGAGGGCCCGGTCCACCTCGCCGTCGTGCATCAGCGCCTGCGGGACGCCTGGCACATCGGCCGGGTCGGCACCCAGATCAAGGCGGCGATCGCCTCGGCGATCCGCCGGGCCCCGGTGAGCTGGGACGGCACGTTCCTGGCGATCCCCGGCCGGCCGGTGACCGTGGCCCGGGGTCCGGGCGACGGTGTCTCCCGCTCGGTCGACCGGATCGCCGACGACGAGCTCGGCTTCGCCCTGGTCAGCCTGGTCACCGACGGCGGCACGGTCGCCGAGCCGGATCTCAAGACCGCCGCGGCGCGTGTCTTCGGCTGGGCCCGCCGCGGCCCCGACATCGACGCCCGCCTCACCGCCGTGCTGGCCGGGCTGGTCGACGCCGGGCAGCTGGCGCGGAGCGCGGACGGCCGGCTATCGGCCCGCGAGGTGGGCCACTAGCAGCGCCCCGGTGGCCTCCAGGTGGGCGCGCATGGCGGCCTCGGCGGCAGCACCGTCGCGGGCCAGGACGGCGGTGACAACCGGCTCGTGCTCGGCGTGGATCTCGGCCAGGGTGCGGCCGCTGGCCGTGGTGGGCGGGCCGAGCAGGGCGGTGGTCGAGCGCAACTGGGCCACGATGGCGGCGGCCCGGGTGTTGCCGGCCGCCCGCAGCAGCAGGTCGTGCAGGGCGCGGTCGGCCGGCCAGAACGACGCCTCGTCGGCCACGGCCATGGCATCGAGCGCGGCGCGGATGGCCGCGTGCTGCTCGGCCGAGCCGTGGAGTGCGGCCTTGCGGGCGGCGGCGGGCTCCAGGGCGAGACGGATCTCGACGATCTCCTCGATGTCGCAAGCCCGTGGGGGCAGGACGCGGAAGCCGCGGTTGCGCCGGATCTCGACCAGGCCGGCCTCGGCCAGGCGAAGCATGCCCTCGCGGACCGGGCTGCGGGAGACGCCGAGCAGGTCGGCCAGCTGATACACCGAATAGGTGGTCTCGGGCAGCAGCTCCCCGGCGGCGATGCCCTCGCGGACGGCGAGAGCGACGGCGTCGGCCAGGGAGGGCGCCTCCGGCGGGAGGGTCAGCGACGGCATGAGTAACATGTTACCCATGAGCGATGTGGTGGCGGCACTGGAGAAGGCCGGTCTCGAGGTGCGAGCCGACGCGGGCACGCGGGGGATGTATGCCTCGGACGCGTCGCTCTACCGCATCCCGCCGCTGGCTGTGGTGCGGCCGCGGCACGTCGACGAGGTGGCGGCGGCGCTGGCGGTCGCGCGGGAGACGGGCACGCCGTTCACGTCGCGCGGGGCGGGCACGTCGGTGGCCGGCAACGCGGTCGGGCGCGGCATCGTGCTCGACTTCTCCCGCCACCTCAACCGGGTGCTCGAGATCGACCCCTCGTCCCGGACGGCGGTGGTCGAGCCGGGCACGGTCCACGCCGTGCTGCAGAAGGCGGCCACCCCGCATGGCGTCCGGTTCGGGCCCGACCCGTCGACCCACCCGCGCTGCACGATCGGCGGCATGATCGGGAACAACGCCTGCGGGTCGCGTTCGCTGGCCTATGGGCGCACCTCCGACAACGTGGCCGGGCTGGAACTGCTGACCGCGGCCGGCGACAAGCTGGACACGACGGCGCCGCACGGGCCGGTGGTCGACGAGCTGCGGACCGTCGTCGGCCGCCATCTGGCCACCGCGCGCACCGAGTTCGACCGCTTCGGCCGGCAGGTCTCCGGCTATGCCGTCCAGCACCTGCTGCCCGAGCGGTTCGACCTCACCCAGGCGATGGTCGGCTCCGAGGGCACGCTCGCGGTGATCACCCGGGCGACCGTGAAACTCGTGGTCGACTCGCCGGTCCGGGTGGTCGTCGTGCTCGGGTTCCGCGACATCGTCGCCGCCGGTGAGGCCTCCCCGGCCGTCGTGGCGCACGGTCCGACCTCCTGTGAGGGGCTCGATTCCCGGCTGCTCGACGTGCTGCGGGCCCGGCGCGGCCCGGCCGCCGTCCCGCCGCTGCCGCGCGGCGGCGCCTGGCTCTTCGTCGAGCTGGCGGGCGACGACCTGGGCGAGGTGGAGGCGCGGGCGCGGACACTCGCGTCCGACGGCATCGCCGACGACGCCCTGGTGGTCAGCGATCCCCTGACCCAGGCCCGGTTGTGGCGGATCCGGGAGGACGGCGCGGGGCTGGCCGGCCGGGCCCCGTCGGATCGGCCGGCCTGGCCGGGCTGGGAGGACGCGGCCGTCCCGCCGGCCCGGCTGGGCGCCTACCTCGCGCAGTTCGACGAGCTCGTCGCGGCCTACGGGATGACCTCGGCGCCCTTCGGGCACTTCGGTGACGGCTGCATGCACGTCCGGCTGGACTTCCCCCTCGACCAGCCGGGCGGCACAAAGGTGATGCGGGACTTCCTGGTCGACGCGGCGAAGCTGGTGGGCGAGTTCGGCGGGTCGCTGTCGGGTGAGCACGGCGACGGCCGGGCCCGCTCGGAGCTGCTGCCCCACATGTACTCCCCCGACGCCCTCGCGCTCTTCGCCGGCATCAAGCGGGCCTTCGACCCGGGCAACCTGCTCAACCCGGGCGTGCTGGTCGACCCCGACCCGGTCGACGCCGACGTGCGCCCGGCCGGGCGGTTCCCGCTCAAGGAGCTCGCGCTGGCCTACCCGCACGACGGCGGCGACCTGGCGCAGGCCGTGCACCGCTGCACCGGCGTCGGCAAGTGCCGGGCCGACAACTCGGCACTGCACGGCGTCATGTGCCCGTCGTATCTGGCCACCCGCGAGGAGAAGGACTCGACCCGCGGCCGGGCCCGGGTGCTGCAGGAGGTGGTCCGGGGTGAGTTGTCGTGGTCGGACCCGTCCGTGCACGACTCGCTCGACCTGTGCCTGTCGTGCAAGGGCTGCGCGTCGGACTGCCCGACCGGCATCGACATGGCCACCTACAAATCCGAGGTGCTGCACCAGACCTATCGCGGGCGGTTGCGGCCACGGTCGCACTACACGCTGGGGAAGCTGCCGTTCTGGGCCCGCCTCGCCGGGTGGACGCCGCGGCTGGCCAACCTCGGCACCCGGCTGCCGGGCATCCGCAGCCTGGCCCTGTGGCTGGCCGGTGTCGACAAGCGACGGTCGGTCCCGGCTTTCGCGCGCCGCCCGTTCCGCCGCACGTTCCGGCCCCGTCCGAGCTCGGCGCGACCCGTGATCCTGTTCGCCGACTCGTTCTCCGACGCGTTCTCACCCGAGGTGGCCGAGGCCACCGTACGCGTGTTGCGCGCGGCCGGATACGAGCCGCGACTCCCGTCCGGCTCGGTCTGCTGCGGCCTCACCTGGATCACGACCGGTCAGCTCGACCCGGCCAAGAAGATCCTTTCCCGTACGGTGGCCACGCTGGCGCCCGACGCGCGCAACGGCATTCCGATCGTCGGCATCGAGCCCTCGTGCACCGCGGTGCTCCGCTCGGACGTGCACGAGCTGCTCCCCGGCTCCGACGACGCGGCCGTGGTCGCCTCGTCGGTGCGCACGCTGGCCGAACTGCTGGCCGAGACCCCCGGCTGGACCCCACCCGACCTGTCCGGCGTCTCGGTGATCGCCCAGCCGCACTGCCACCACCACGCCGTACTGGGCTGGAAGGCCGACGCCGACCTGCTCGCCTCGACCGGCGCCCAGGTCGAGCGGCTCGCGGGCTGCTGCGGCCTGGCCGGCAACTTCGGCGTCGAGATCGGCCACTACGACGTCTCGGTGGCGGTGGCCGGGCAGAACCTGTTGCCCGCGCTGGACTCGGCCCCCGACGCGGTGGTCCTGGCCGACGGCTTCTCCTGCCGGACCCAGGTGGCCGATCTGCGCGACCGCCCGGCTGTGCACCTGGCCCAGTTGCTGGACGGCATGCCCGGCCGCGCATCCGGGTAGACCTACCGCCATGGGCTTCCTCTTCTGGCTACGCCTGGCCGTGCTGCTCGCCGGCGCCGGCGTGGCGGTCCACGGCTGCTACGTGCTCGCGACCGGCCGCCTGTCGGGCCGGTCGCGGGCCGCGTTCCGGTCGACCCGGGACGCCGGGATGTATTCGCTGTGCAGCGGGCTGGGTCTGATCTTCCTGGCCCTCGGGCAATCGGTCCCCGACGACTGGGATCTCTCGATCGTGCTCATCCTGATCGCGTTGGCCCTGACCCTGACCTTCATGGGGCTGGCCTTCCTCCGATACCGGCCGCGGAAGCGGAGCCGCTGAGGCCTACCGCTTCCGCCGGTCGCTCACCCGAGCAGGGCCCGGGCGACGGCGCGGCCGGAGAGCCAGGCGGTCTCCACGCGCGGGCGTCCGAAAGCGTCGCCGCACAGCCAGATCCGGCCGTCGGCCGCGTACGGGGCGTCGACCGGCTCGGGCTGAGCGTAGGTCCAGCGGTGCACGTGCACCTCGGGCTGCGCGGAGAGGGCGAGCACCTCACCGACGGCATCGGCCAGGAGCGGCCCGGCGGTCGCCGGGTCGTCGAGGTGCCGGGCGGCCAGCTCGGGGGTGGAATGCGCGACCAGGACCGGGGCGCCGTCGCCGCGGCGGTCGCCGTCGTCGCAGACGGTGGCCAGCGCCGGGTGGCCGTTGACGAAGGCGCCGCGCAGGTCGCCCCACTCGCGGGCCGGGTAGGTCAGGACGGCGGCGATCACCGGCTTCCAGGTCTGCGCCGTGGCCGCCGCCTCGACGGCCGGCGGCGGAGCAAGACGCAGCGCCTGCGGACCGGGCATGGCGAGCACCACGGCGTCCGCGTCCGCCGGCAACTCGCCGAGCTCGGTCGAAAGTCGCACGTCGAGCCCGTCCGCGAGGTCGGTGGCGAGCGACCGCAACCCCCCGGGAGCCGCCCATCGCATCGGCCCGGTCGTCGTCTCGCCGCCGGGATAGACCCGCAAGGTGTCGGTCCACCGCCGAGCCATCCCCCGCGACTCCCAGTCCTGGGCCTGCGCCGCGAACCCCGGATCGTCGGCCACGAAATAGGCGGCCCCGATGTCCGCATAGCGACCGTCGTAGCGCTTGCTGGCCAGCCGGCCACCGACCACCCGGCCCCGCTCGAGCACCCGGACCCGGGCCCCGTCCTCGGTCAGAGCCCGCGCACACGACAGCCCGGCGATCCCGGCTCCCACCACGACAACGTCCATGACCGGAACCTACCCAGTTCCCCGTCCGGCATCCCGCTGCGACGCGGCGAGCAGGCGCAATCCGTCGTGGGCGGCGCTGCCGGGCGCGGCGGTCAGGGCGATGAGCTGCTGCTCGGGGTCGGCCGCGTCGGTCAGGGTCGACCAGTCGAGGTCGAGGTCGCCGGCGATCGGATGACGCAAGGCCTTGGTGCCCGCGGTCCGGACGGCCACCCGGTGGTCACCCCACCACCGGCGGAAATCTCGATCCCGTACCGACAGCTCACCCACCAGCGTGATCAGGCGCGGATCGTCCGGGTCGCGCGCCGCCTCCATCCGGAGCTGGGCCACGCAGGCCCGGGCCGCGTACTCCCAGTCGAGATACATGGCCCGCACCCCGGGGTCGCAGAACACCAGGCGGACGAAGTTGCGCTCGGTCGCGGGCAACCGGGCGAAATCGGTGAACAGCGCGGCACCGAGCGGGTTCCAGGCCAGGATGTCGGTGCACCGGCCCAGGACGAAGGCCGGAGTGCCGGTGAGATCGTCGAGCAGTCGCCGCAGCTGCGGTTGCACCCGCTGAACCCGGCGCGGACGCGGACGACCGGCATCCTTGCCGGACAGCTCGAAGAGATAGGCCCGCTCGTCCGGGTCCAGCCGCAGGACCCGGGCCAGGGCGTCGAGGACCGGCTCCCCGGCCCGGCGCCGGCCCTGTTCCAGGCGGGTGTAGTAATCCGGGCTGATCGACGCCAGCTGCGCGACCTCCTCCCGGCGCAGGCCCGGGACCCGGCGCCGGCCGTCGTCGGGAAGCCCGGCGGCGGCCGGGCTCAGCTCCCTGCGGCGGGCCTTGAGGAAGTCGCCCAGTTCGGTGCCCATACGATCAAGTGTCACACCGCGGGACCGCCGCTGAGGGGGCCAGTTCTGTCCCTGTTCGCACCGGGCCTCGCGTGTCACCGTCGGGGCATGAAGATCGACGTCACGTTCCCCAGCAGCAACCTCTCGCTCGCCGGCATCCTGTTCCTGCCCGACGCGGCCACCGCGGGCCGGCTCCCGGCGGTGGTCGTCGGCCATCCCGGCGGCGGGGTCAAGGAGCAGACGGCGAGCATCTATGCCGAGCGGCTGGCCCGTGAGGGGTTCGCGGCACTGGTCTTCGACGCCGCGTATCAGGGTGAGAGCGAGGGCGAACCGCGAGGTCTGGAGAATCCCGTGCAGCGGGCCGAGGACGTCAAGTCGGCGGTGAGCTTCCTGACCACCCGCGACGAGATCGACGCGGATCGGATCGGCGGGCTGGGCATCTGCGCCTCCGGTGGTTACCTGTCCTTCGCCGCCCAGACCGACCTGCGGATGAAGGCCGTCGCCACGGTCAGCGGGACGGATCTGGGCACGGTGATGCGGGACGGTCTCGGCCACACCCAGAGCCCGGCGGCCACCCGTGCGCTCCTCGAGCTGTCCAACGCCGCGCGCACGGCGGAGGCCCGTGGCGAGGGTGTCGCCCGGCAGGAGTGGATCACCGATGCCGTCGACGCGGAGACCTTCGAGTACTACCGCACGCCCCGCGGCCAGCATCCCCGTGCGGTCCAGCCGTGGCCGGTGCGCAGCCTCGACATGATCGTCCAGTACGACTCGTTCGCCCTGATCCACCTCATCGCGCCCCGCCCGCTGCTGATGATCATCGGCTCGGACGCGAACACGGCGTACATGAGCCGCGAGGCCATCGCCCGCGCGGTCGAGCCCAAGGAGCTGTTCGTGATCGACGGCGGCACCCACATCTCGCTCTACGACACCGACGAGCACGTCACCCAGGCCGTCACCCGGCTCGCCGCGTTCTACAGCCGGCATCTCGCCGCCTGAACCGGCCTGGGCACAATGGGCCCATGACGAGCTCGGGTTCGGTGCGCACCTTCGACGCGGACGAGGGCTGGGGCGTCATCGACGGTCCCGATGTGCCCGGCGGTTGCTGGGTGTCCTTCTCGGTCATCGCGATGGAGGGCTATCGGGCCCTGGAGCCGGGGCAACAGGTGTCCTTCCGGGCCGAGTCGGCCAGTCAGGACGGATACGCCTATCGGGCCACGAAGGTGTGGACTGAAGCGACCGAGCCACCCGACCAGCCGCAGACCTGGGGCAACTCCCAGGCCTACCACAGCACGCTGACGCTGACTTTCGACAGCCCCGATCAAGAGAACGGGTAGGGCTGGGCGTCGCGGCCGTAACCGCCGCCCGGGGTCACTCGTTGGTGGAGTTACCCCTCGCACTGATTCGGACGATTGTATGGAAGGTGTGGTCGCCGGTCTGCTGGCCGGCTGCTCCGGCGTCATCGCCGTGCTGATGGCCCGCACTGCCTGGGAAGGACAGGCGGCCGGGCCCCGCCGGCGCGCCCTCGCCCTGGCCGGCGGCGTCGCGCTCACCGCGCTGGCCGGAGCGGCGAGCGGCCTGGCCGATCTGCTGGCGCCCGGGGCGCAGGTCGACGGCGTCCCGCTGGCGGCCGAGATCCCGCTGGTCTGCGTCTTCCTGGTGACGGCGCTCTATCTCCCCGCGCTGCTGCGCCCGCCCCAGCGGCGGGAGGCGCTGGCCCGGCTGCGGGTCGGGCTGGACACGCTAGGTGTGTGGGCGAGCCTGGTGTACGCGGTGTGGATGCTGCTGTTCGCCGACGGCGGCGAGCGGCGTGGCGCCACGATCACCGCAATCATCTTCGGCGGCGGCGCGATCGCCGTCGCCGCGGTCACCGGCGTGCACGCGCTGCGCCACCGGGCCGCGCTGCAGTGGTGCGGGACGGCCGCGGCGCTCTCCCTGACCGGGCTGACGGCCCTCGTCATCGCCCGCGACTTCCCCGGTCAGGCCAACGCCGCCATCGCCGGTCTGGCCGCGGCGGCCGCGATCAACGTGGCCGCGGCCGGGCTGTGGCACGGCTCGGTGCGGATCTCGCCCGACACCCGGCCGGTGCCGCCGCCGGGCAGCGAGTCGGTCGCCAGCTTCCCGCTGCTCGGCCTGCTGATCCTCTCCTCGGCCCTGGCCACCGTCTACCACCTGATCGACGGCGGCCGCCTCGACGCCGTCTCGATCATGCTGGGGGCTCTCGCGATCACCGCCGTGGCAACCCGGGAATGGGTGTCGGCGACCGTGCTGCGCCGCCAGGCCCGGCACCTCATCGATCAGGGCAACCGGCTGCGCGGCCTGATGTTCGGCTCGGCCGAGGTGGCGATGATCCTGGACGCCAACCTGGCCGTGCGCTGGCAGTCGCCGGCCGCTGCCCGTCAGTTCGGGCTGTCCGATCAGGAGGTTCTCGGCCGCGCGGTGTCGGTGCTGGTCGACCCGGAGCAGGTCGAGACGGTGCACGCCTTCCTGACCGAGCGCCTCGAGCGTCCGCAGGCGAGCGCGCTGGCGGTGCGGCTGCGCGACGGCTTCGGCCGGTGGCGCGAGACCGAGTGGACCACGAACGGCGCCGACCCGGCCGAGCCCGGCCACACGCTGGTCGTGCACATCCGCGACGTCACCCGCACCCACGACCTCGAACAGACGCTCCGCCGGACGACCCACCTCGACCCGCAGACCGGCCTGACCAACGCGGCCGGCCTGCTGCGGGCGGCCGAGCTGGTCCCCGACGCGGCCGCGATGATCGTCGTCGAGCTGAGCGGGCTGACCGCGGTCGGCGATGTGCACGGGCGCGACCTGGCCGAGGTGGTGCTGGTCGAGGCCGCGCGCCGGTTGCGCTCCCGGGTCGCCGACGCCGACATCCCGGCCCGGCTGAGCGAGACCCGGTTCGCGGTGCTGACCCACTGCGGCGCCGTGCGGGCCCAGCTGCTCGCGGGTCAACTGGTCAACGCGCTGTCCGCGCCCTACACGACGGCGGAGACGGTCGCCCACCTGTCGGCCTGGGCCGGGCTGGCCGACCTGACCGGCGACGACACCACCGACGAGGTCGTGCGCCGGGCGTCGCTCGCGCTGCGATCCGTACGGTCCGGGCCGCCGGGCGCGGTGGAGTGGTACGAGGCGGAGATGGAGGCGCGGCTGCTGCGCCGATCGACGCTCGAGCAGGATCTGCCGGGGGCGGTGGCGCGCGGCCAGATCGACGTCAGCTATCAGCCGATCCTCGAGCTGCCGGGCCGCCGTCCGGCCGGGGTCGAGGCCGTGCCGGCCTGGCGGCATCCGGTGCTGGGTGTGGTGGCGGCGGACGAGCTGCTGTCGCTGGCCGAGGATCTGGGGCTGCTGGTCACGATCGGGCACGGCGTGCTGCACCACTCGTGCCGCCGGCTCGCTGGGTGGCGGCGGCGGCACCGCGACCTCTGGCTGGCCGTCGACATCCGGCCCCGGGAGCTGGTCGACCCGGCCTTCCCGGCCCATCTGCAGCGGGCCCTGGAGGAGCACGACCTGCCCCACTCGGCCCTGGTCCTCGAGATCGCCGAGCACCACCTTTCCGACGTACGCGATGAGGCGCACCAGCCGCCGGTCGAGGACGTCGCGGCCGCACTCGGCCGCCTGCGGGCGCAGGGCGTGCGGACAGCCGTCGACAACTTCGGCACCGGTCCGACCACCCTGAGCCGCCTGCGCATCCTCCCGATCGACCTGCTGAAGATCGACCGCGAGGTGTTCGACCCGGCCCTGTCGTTCCGCCGGCCCGGCGCGGTGATGGACGTGGCGGTGACGCTGGGCCGCCGCCTCGGCCTCGAGGTGATCGCCCAGGGCATCGAGGACGACGCCGACCTCGACGCCGCCCGGACCGCCGGCTGCCGGCTGGGCCAGGGCAGCCTGCTGGGCCGCCCGATGCCCGCCGAACGCCTGGAGGCCCTGCTGGACCAGCTCCACGACGCCGGGCGCCGACCTTAGCGCCGGACGAACTCGCGCAGGTTGACCAGCAGCACCGCGGCCGAGGCGACCAGCAGGGTGAAGGTGACGACGTAGCGGCCGTCGAACCACAGCACCACCAGCAGGACGATCGCGGCGACGGCCAGGATCAGGCGCAGCAGGACGGCCAGCAGTTTGCCGCGGAAGAGCCCCTCGACGCAGAGCAGGCCCAGCAGCCAGATGGCGGCGATGTCGAGGCCGGAGCGGCCCAGCGGTGAGACCGCCACGGCGATGGCCCAGAGCAGCAGCGGGGTGCTCAGCACGGCCCACCACGACATCAGCCGGCCACGCAGGCCGGTGGCCGCCTCCATCGGCAGGCGCCGGTGCATCAGGTGGGCGTGCGGGTGCTGGGCGACGGTCTCGGCCGTGACGGTGCGGGACTGCTCGTCGGCCAGCCGGGTCCGTTCCATCCGCAGAGCCAGCAGCCGGCGCTCCACCGGGTGCAGCGCCCGGACCTCGGGCGAGGCCACCGGCAGGCCGGCGGCGGCCCGGACGAGCTGGCGGCGCAGCGTCGCGATCTCGGCGTCGAGCGCCGTCAGCCGGTCGTCGTTCTCCCGGGTACGGAGCTCGACCAGCGCCCGCTCGGCGCCGGGGTTCGGGGCGACCTTGGCCAGACCGGCCCAGCCGACCGGGTCGGCCCACGACTGCCGGGCGGTGCCGTCGCGCCCGTATCGGGGACCGGCCGGGCCGCGCTCACCACCGAGCCGGTCCCGGGTGTCGCGCCCCCACAGGCCGCGGTAGTCGCGCACCCATGGGGTGTCGTCACCGATCACCACCGGGTGCCAGGCTTCCGGCTGCCCGGGGCCGACCGCCCGGCCGTCGCCGCGGGCGTAGTCGACGTACGGGATGCCGACCGCCTGCTGTCCCTCGGCCGCCCAGGGTGCGAACAGCCGGGCCGACCAGCGCAGGACGCTGACCAGCCCGCGGAGCCGCGGCGGGCGTACGGTGATCAGATAGTCGCCGGGCAGATAGGCGCCCGAGTGGGAGCCCGCCCCGACGTGCACGACCGGGTGCCGCCCGCCGACCAGCGTGAGATCCGGGTCGTCCCAGCGCCGCCGCAGGTCGTCACCGGTCTCGTCGTGCGCCGAGAAGACCACCCAGCGCGGCTCGGGCAACCCGTCGGGCCCGGTCTCGCCGGTGCCGTCCAGATAGACGGTGACGTGCTCCCAGTCGGCCTCGTGCTCGTTGACCCCGCCGAACGCCGACCGCCAGTTGTTGAAGCTGTAGAAATACCAGTACTGGCAGACGATCCACGGGTCGTCGCGCAGCACCCGGCCGTAATAGGTGAGCTTGTCCGGCTTCAGGTGGTCGCGCTGGAGCAGGAACGAGTGGGCCGCGCTGCCGCCGGGCACGCTGCCGCGGAAAAGCAGCGAGATCCGGTTGGCCGTGTCGATCAGCCGCGCGGTGATGCCGACCGACGCCAACCGGCTCGACCGGCGCAGGTGCGGGGGCCGCTCGCGCAACGGGATGTGCGACGCCCCGAGCCGCTGGTCGGCCCCGGCCACCAGCGACAGCGAGAGCGAGAGGCCCTGCTCGGCGCCGGCCGCCACGTCCAGCCCGTCGAGCGTCAGCATGCCCGGCGGCACCTGCTGCACGGGGCTCTCGCCGGGCTCGGCCCGCCAGAGCCCGGCCCGGCTCACATACCGCTCGGCCGAGACGGGAAAGAAGTATTCCCCCTGCGTGAACCGGGCCACCGGCTCGTAGGCGCGCAGCAGAAACAGCTCGTCCTCGTTCCCCACGTCGGCACGCTACCGCCCGCGGGGCCGGGACATCACCTTTCCCCAGCGTCGCGATAGCGTGGCCGACCATGACGACCACTCCGGGAGCCGGGCTCAGCCGGCTGAACGCGATCTACCGGCAGGGCGTGCTCGGACGCCGGCCGGCCGTGCCGGCGGATTTCGGGGAACTCGAGCGGCGGGCCCGGCGGGCCAGCAGTGCCACCGCTTGGGCGTACGTGGCCGGTGGCGCCGGGGAAGGCCGGACGATGCGCCGCAACCGGGCCGCCTTCGACCGCTGGGCGATCGTGCCCCGGATGGCGTCGGCCGCCGTCGACCGCGACCTCTCTGTCGAGCTGCTCGGCTCCCGGCACGCCACTCCGGTGCTGCTGGCCCCGATCGGGGCCGGGGCGCTGATGGGTGACGACAGCGACCTGCACATCGCCCGGGCCGCTGCCGCGACCGGCACGACATACGTCTTCTCCAACCAGGGCTGCACCCCGATGGAGGACTGCGCGGCGGCGATGGGTGACGCCTCCCGGTGGTTCCAGCTCTATTGGAGCAAGGACGACGGGCTCGTGGACAGCCTCATCGCGCGGGCCGAGGCGGCCGGGGCGGGTGCCCTGGTCGTCACGCTCGACACCACCGTGCTGGGCTGGCGGCCACAGGACCTCAATCTCGGTTCGCTGCCGTTCAGCCGGGGGCAGGGCATCGCGCAGTACACGTCGGATCCGCGTTTCCGGCAGATCGTCGCCGAGCGGATCGCCCGGCCGGCCCGGCGCGAGGCCACCCCGGTCACGCCGGGCGCGATCCGGACCCTGCTCGCCATGAGCCGCAACCATCCCGGCCGGTTCTGGGCCAACCTGCGCTCACCGGAGCCGCGAGCATCGGTCGAGACGTTCCTCGACATCTATTCCAATCCGGGGCTGAGCTGGGATCATCTGGCCACCCTGCGCGATCGGACGAAGCTTCCGGTGGTTCTGAAGGGAATCCTGCATCCGGACGACGCCCGGCGCGCGTTCGAACTCGGCGCGAGCGCGGTCGTGGTGTCCAACCACGGCGGTCGTCAGGTCGACAACGCCGTCGCGTCACTGGACGCCCTCGTCGCCATCCGCGAGGAGCTCGGCCCGGAGCCGACGCTGCTGCTCGACAGCGGCATCCGGTCGGGCGCGGACGTCTTCACCGCGCTGGCCCTCGGCGCCGACGCGGTCCTGCTGGGCCGGCCCTACATGTACGGCTTGGCGCTGGCCGGGCAGAGCGGCGTCGAGGACGTCGTCCGCAACGTCGTCGCCGAGCTCGACCTGACGATGGCCCTGACCGGCACCCGCGACATCCCGGCGATCGGCCGGGAGCTGGTGATCGCACAAACACGCCAGGTGGGCGGGAAGACGCTCCAACCGACGGGGAAAGAAGGCACAACAGCGGCGGAGCTCTTCTCTTGACGGTCCTGGGCAAGCTGCCCCAGCCCATGCGGAAGCGTTTCCTGGTAGCGGCCGCTGCGGCCCTGGGAGTGATCCTCCTGGCGGTCGCCGCAGTGACGGTGAACCGTCGCTCGGCAAGCGACATACCCGCGGCCGCGCCGCAGCTGACCGCCAGCGCCGACTATCCGATCATCTGGCCGCAGGCGCTGGTGGGTGGGAAGACCGCATCGGGACCGGCGACCGATGATCCGGGACCGGCTGCCGAGCAGTTCCTCAGCGAACTCGGCGTCCCCACGTCCGACCTGACCTTCTCGGTCGAGCGGGACAGCGGGGATGAAGCGCGGTTGGTCGAGGTGACGACCCGGAACGGGAGCGTGCTCGGCACGGTCAGCCTGCGCTGGGACGCCGGCGGCCAGACGTGGGGCGTGCAGGCCATGCAGTCACCGCGCACCACCGTGCGCAACCCCGAGCCGAACGGTGCGGTCAACCCGCCGCTGTCGGTCAACTTCCGGACCGATACCGGTGGCACGGCGCGGGTACGTCTGCTGGACGCCCGCAACTCCCAGGAGTTGACCAACTGGTCGGAGAGGATCGACGCGGACGAGGACTGGCAGGCGAACGCCAACTTCACGAGGGACGCGAACCCGTTCCCCGGATACCTGGTGCTGACCGTGCAGGACGGCGATGGACGGTTCACCAGTGTTGTCGTGATGCCGCTGACGGTGCGTATCCCCGGCACGTAATCAACCGATGGCTCGACCAGCCGGCCATTCGGGCCGGTTGCACACAGCTTGAGCCGCCCGCGTCAGAGGAGCCGGGTCACCGCCTCGACGAAGGCGTCCGGCTCCTCGATCTGCGCGAAGTGGCCACTGTTCTCGAGGATCGCCAGCTGCGCACCGGCGATGCCCTCGTGCAGCATCCCGGCCCAGACCGGCCCGCAGATGAAGTCGTGCCGGCCGGTCACGACGACCGTGGGGGCGGCGATCCGCGGCAGGTCCGGGCGGTAGTCGATGGTTGTGGAGCCGAAATCCGTGACCCAGGAACGAATGTCGCGTCGCAGGGGCTCGAATTCGGCGCGCCGGCCCCAGAAGTCGGCGAAATAGATGGGCAGCGCGGCCCGGAGCACGGCCGACTTCTCCTCGGCGGTCCGCACCGCCTCGAAACCGCTGAGCGCCGCCACCACCCCGGCCACCTCGGGGAGGCCGGCGTGCCGTTGCCCGTACGCCTCGGCAGCGGCCTGCTCGGCCGCCCAGAAAGTCGCGTCCGTGGTCGGCGAGGTGCTGTAGAGGGCCAGTCCCGCCGTACGGTCCGGGTATCGGATCGCGAAGCGCTGGGCCACGAAGCCGCCGTGCGAATGGCCCAGCACGTGCACCCGCGGCACGCCCAGCTGCTCGACGGTGGCGTGCAGGAAATCGACGTACGTGTCCACATAGGTCGCATCGGGCGGCAGCGGCCCGGAGTCCCCGGTCCCGATGGGCTCGAGATAGACCATCGTGAAATGCTCCTCGAGGCGCTCGGAGCGCAGGTAGGAGTACTCGACGCCGGGCCCGCCGGAGTGGGCGACCATCACCGGGCCCCGGCCGGCCACGTGGTAGGCCTGCCTGGTGCCCCGAAAGACGAAGTTCATGCCGTGTGCGCACCGATCCAGGAAAGCGTCGTGTCGGCCAGCTCGCGCCAGCCGTGGTCGAGCGGCGCGCTGTGGCCGCGGTCGGGGAAGGTGACGAGGTCGGTGCGGGCCCGTGAGCCGGCATAGAGGCGGTGCGCACCGCGGACCACGACCTCGGGGACGGTGTGGTCCCGGCCGTTGGCGATCATCAGCAGCGGGCCCCGGTCGGCGCGGGCGGTGTCGACCGTCGAGGCCGCGTCGCGGGTGAAGGCGGCCGTCGACACCTCGAAGAGCGGACGGCCCGGGCCCGGGATGGTCACCCGCCGATGGAGCTCGGCCGACTCGTCCGCGGTCAGCGTGTTGCCGAAGGAGTAGGCGAACTGTTTCTCGGTCAGGGCGACCGTCCGGTGCTTGTTGCCGGGCCGTGACAACACCGGGAACGCCGACCGCAGCAGGCTGAACGGCACCGCCCGGACGCCCTTGACCGGAGCCGGCGAGATCGCCACCCCGGCCGCGCCCAGCCCCCGGCTGAGCAGCTTCTGGACGATCAGGCCGCCGAAGGAGTGCCCGATGAGGATCGGCGGCCGATCCATGGCCGCCAGGACCTTGGCGTACGCGTCGGTGATGTCCTCGACGCCGACGCCGTTCAGGCCGGTCGGGTCGGCGCGGGTGGCCGCGACGGTTTCCCGGTCACCCGGCCAGCCCGGCGCGAACGTCTCGTGACCACGCCCGGCGAACAGCTCGCGCCAGGGCTGCCAGGAGTCGGAATGGATCCACAGACCGTGGAGGAAGACGACCGGGTTCATGGGTGACCTCGTTCTCGCGGAGGAGGCCGACCGTATTCGCCGCCACTTGACGACGACTTGATCAGCGGTCGAGGGGCGAGAACGCGGCTCGCGGGTCGAGGAGCCGGCCGGCGGCGTACTCGGCGGCGAAGGCGGGCGGCCCGAGCGCCTCCAGGGCGGCCGAGCGGACGGCGGCCAGGTCGGCGGCGTCGTCCGGATCCGGTACCTGGCCCAGTTCGGCGAAGGCGGCATCGGTGACGCCGACCAGGCGGGCCGCCCGGGCCGGGTCGTTCCCGGCCGAGGCGAGGGCGGCGGCGGCCAGGCACACGTACGGCACGAAGTCGTTCCAGCCGTGGCCGAACACCCGCTCGCGCCCCTGGGCGAACAGCCGGCGCGCCTCGTCGACCCGGCCCAGCTTCAGCTCGACGAACGCCAGGTTGTGATACTCCGCATTGACCTGCCGGGACTGCCCGAGCTCCTCGTTGAGCGCGATGCTCGCGCGATAGAGGTCGCGCGCCCGCTCCAGGTCGCCGGACATCCGCGCGACGGCGGCCAGCACGTGCCGCGGCCGCTCCTCCAGGCGCCGGTCGCCGGAGAGCTCGGCCACCTCCAGCGCCTTGCGCGCGCGGGCCTCGCCCTCGGCCAGGTCGCCGCCGCGGATCGCCACCCGGGCCAGGCTGTAACGGGCCTCGACCTCGCCCGCCGCGTCCCCCGCGGCCCGGGCCCGCGCTGTCTCGGCCTCGCTCAGGGACACCACGGTGTCGGTCTCGCCGCGCCGGAAGGCCGACCGCACCCGGTCACTGAAATTCATGATCCCTCCATCGTCTCGAGCGTCCGGTGGTTGGCAGGCACCGTAGCCAGGCCCAGTTGACGAGTACTTCATCGGTTCAGCCGGCGTCATTACGTCATCCGACGTAGTCAGAGCACCATCCCTGCTGACTACCGTCGATCCCGGGGGTGGTTGTCGTGGGGGAAGCGATATATCTGCAGGTCCTCGGCCCGTTGCGGCTGTGGCGGGGGGACACCGAGGTGGATCCGGGGCCACATCAGCAGCGCGCGGTGCTGGCGCTGCTGGCCGCCCGCGGCGGGCAGCCGGTCGGCATGAGCGAGCTGATCGACCTGATCTGGGGTCATCAGGCGCCGCCGAGCGCCGTCAACGTCATCCACAAGTACGTCGGGGCGCTGCGCCGCGTCTTCGAGCCCGGCCTGCCGCCCCGGGTGGCCGGGACCTACGTGGCCCGGCTGGGCAACGGTTACCGCTTCCGGGCCGGACCGGAGAACCTCGACCTCATCGCCTTCCGCGGGCTCGTGGCCGAGGCGCGGGCGCATGCCGCCCGCGACGAGGCGGGTCCGGCGCTCGACCGCTACACCGAGGCTCTGCGGCTCGGCCACGGGCCGGCCGGCGACGGGGTCACCGGCGCGACCCCGGCCCGGGCCGTCTTCGCCGGTCTGGACAACGAGCTCTCCGACGCCCTCGTCGCGGCCGCCGCGGTGGCGATCCGGCTGCGCCGGCCGGCGCTGCTGCTGACGCCGCTGCGGCAAGCCGCCGAGCGCGACCCGCTGAACGAGGACGTGCAGGCCGGCCTGGTGTCCGCCCTCGCCGCAGCCGGTCATCAGGCCGAGGCGGTGGCCACCTACCGCTCGGTCGCCGCCCGGCTGGCCGACGAGCTCGGCATCGACCCCGGGCCGGGCCTGCGGGAGGCCTACCGGCGGGTGCTGACCCAGACCGTGTTGCCGCCGGCCGAGTGGGCACCCGGGCCGATCCATCCGGCGCAGTTGCCGCCGGACCGGCCGCTGTTCGCCGGGCGCGAGGGTGAGCTGGCCGCGCTGCACCGGCTGGCCGACCGGCTGCGCGATCCGGGGCGGGCCGGTCCGCTGGTGGTGGCGGTCGACGGCGCGGCCGGCACGGGCAAGTCGACGCTCGCTGTGCGCTTTGCCCACCTGGTCGCCGCGGGGTTCTCCGACGGTCAGCTCTATCTCGATCTGCGGGGTGACCACCGGGCCGGCGTGGACGAGTCGCTCCGATCGATGCTGCTCGGCCTGGGTGTCCGCCCACCGGACATGCCCGACACGTTCGACGCGCGGGTGGGGGCGTACCGCAGCCTGACCGCCGGCCGGCGGATGCTGGTGCTGCTGGACAACGTGTGCGACGCCGCGCAGGTCCGCCCGTTGCTGCCCAGCTCCGCCCGCGGTCTCGTGCTGCTCACCAGCCGGCGGCCGCTGCTGCCCCTGGCCGCCCGGGACGGCGCGCACCTGGTGCGCCTCGACCGGCCCGGCCAGCACGCGCGGGAGCCCGTCGAGCGACGACGGCCCGCGCTGCCGGGCGAGCCCTGCGGCCGCCGGCCGGTGGCTCTGGCACTGCTCGCGGCCCGGCTCACCGCACGACCCGAAGTGGCAGGCATGACCGCCGCGGGATGAAGTGTCCGTCAACAATGGACACTTACGCTGCCCGGATGACTCCCACGGCGGAGCTCGACCGGCTGCACGCCCGGCTGGCCGGCCGGTTCACCCGGTCGGAGCCGCGGCGGCGCGTCCGGCACTATCTCGCCGGGCTGACCGAGGGTCCGCGGCGCAAGAACGGCTGGACGCTGGCCCGCCAGGGCGGCGACGCCTCCCCGGACGGCATGCAGCGGTTGCTGCGCTCGGCCGACTGGGACGTCGAGGCGGTCCGCGACGACGTCCGTGATTACGTGCTCGACCACCTGCGGGCCCCGGACGCGGTGCTGATCGTGGCCGGACTGGCCTTCCCGAAGAGGGGCACGCGGTCGGCCGGGGTCGCCCGCCAGCCGGTCGGCACCGCCGGGCACGTGGAGAACTGCCAGCTCGGCGTGTTCCTGGCCTACCGCTCCAGCCGCGGGGAGGCGCTCATCGACCGCCGGCTCCACCTGCCGCGCTCCTGGACCGACGACCGGGTCCGGTGCCGGGCCGCGGGCATTCCCGACGACATCGCGTACGCCCGGCCGGATCGGCTCGCCGAGCAGATGATCGAACGGGCGCTCGCGGACGGAGCCGGACCGGCCCGGGTGCACACGAATGAGCCCTTCGGTCTCGAGCGGTGCTTCCGGCAGGCCCGGGAACGGGCCGGTCTCGACAGCTATCAGGTCCGCGACTGGCGGGCGTGGCACGCCCACACCACCCTGTCGATGGCCGCACTGGCCGCGGTCGTGGTCTCCGACCTTTGATCGGGTCCGAGAAAATGCATTTCGCCTGGGAGATCGACCTAAGTGCCGTTGCAGTATTAAGGCATGACAGAGATCGTCGGCCGGGACGGGCCGATCAGCGTCCTCGAGGCGCTGCTCGGCGACGCGGCCGACGGGCGCGGTGCGGCTCTCGTGCTGCGCGGCGAGGCCGGCATCGGCAAGACGGTGCTGCTCGAGCACGCGATCCGGGCCGGGCGGGAGCGGGGCCTGCGCGTGCTGAGTGTCACCGGCGTGCAGGCCGAGGGCCAGATCCCGTACGCGGGTCTCGACCACCTGCTGCGCCCGGTGCGCCCGGCCCCGGCTGCCGACGCCGAGTCTCCGTATCGTCTCGCGGTCGAGGTTTTGCGGCTTCTGGGTGAGTCCGGCGAGCCGGTCCTGCTCGCGATCGAGGACGCGCACTGGCTGGACGCCGAGACCTGGCTGACCCTGACCTTCCTCAGCCGGCGGGTCGAGTCGGACCGGATCGCCGTCCTGATGGCCGTCCGCGAGGGCGAGGACATCGACCGGCGGCTGGCCGCGGCCGGACTGCCCGAGCTTCGCCTCGAACCACTTTCCGACGCGGAGGCCGGCGCCCTGCTCGACTCGGCGGCGCCCGGCCTGATCTCCCCGCTGCGGGCCCGGGTGCTCGAGGAGGCGGCCGGCAACCCGCTCGGCCTGGTCGAACTGGGCACCGCGGTGGCCCGGTCCGGCTCGTCCGCCCTGCTGCCGTCGTCGCTGCCGCTGAGCACCCGGGTCGAGCAGACCTTCGCCGGGCTGGTCGCCGAGTTGCCGCCGCCGGCCCGGACCCTGTTGCTGATCGCGGCGCTCAACGACGGCAGCCACCTGGACGAGATCCGGGCCGCGGCCGCGATCGTGACCGGGGCCGAGGTGCTCACCGAGGCGATCCAGCCCGCCGTGACGGCCCGGCTGGTGAGCGTCGACGAGCTGTACGACCTGCGGTTCCGGCACCCGCTGCTGCGGTCGGCCCTGCGCCAGCAGGCCCCGCCCGGGGATCGCCGCCGGGCCCACGCCGCACTGGCCGAGGTGCTGTCCGGCAGCCCCGAACGCCGGCTCTGGCACCGGGCCTCGGCCGTGCCCGGACCGGACGAGCAGATGGCCCGGGAACTGACCACCATCGCCATCGAGGCCATCGGGCACGAGGCCGCCGCCTCCGCGCTGGCCCTGCTGAGCCGGGCGGTGCAGCTCAGTGCGGATCCCGCCGAGCGGGCGCGGAGACAGATCTGGGCCGTGCACGCCGCGCACGAGCAGGGCGACTCGCACACCGCCCGCCGCATCCTCACCGAGATCGACGAGCGCCCGTTGCGGCCGGTCGACCGGGTGCGGGTGGTCTACATGCGGGAGCACTACTTCCCGAGCCCGGCGGTCGGGCCGGCCCGGCTGCTCGCCTACGCCGACATGATCGAGACCATGCGGCTCGGCGGTGACACCGAGATCGCCGTCCAGGCCATGTGCGACATCGCGCTGAGCGTCTATTACAGCAGCGCTCCGGCGCCCGTCCGCAGCCGGTTCGTCGAGGTCGCCTTCGCGCTCGGCCTGGACGACGACGATCCCCGCCTGACCGGGATCCTCGGGCAGATCGCGCCGATCGAGCACGGCGCGGTGGTGCTGGAGCAGCTGCAACGGTTCGTGCTCCGGACCGACCTTCCCCCGACCTGGCGCACCGACCTGACTCTGGCCGCCTGGGCCGTGGGCGCGTTCGAGATCGCCGCCACCCTCGGTCTGTCCAGCACCGCCGAGCTGCGCCGCCAGGGCCGGATCGGCACGTTGTCGGTGTCGCTCAACGCGGCGGCCGCGGCGCACGCCTCGCTCGGTGATGCCCGGGCCGCCCTGCCGCTGGCCGCCGAGTGCATCGCGCTCGCCACGGAGATCGGGCAGCCGACCTGGGCCCTGGGCGGTGGCCTGATCACGGCGCAGGCCGAGGCACTGCGCGGGGACGTGGCCTCGGCCCGCCGCCGGGCCGACCAGGCGGAGCAGGTGCTGTCCACCGCGCGACGGTTCCCCATGCTCTCGCTCGTGCAGCGCGCGCGGGGCCTCGCGTCGCTGGCCGAGGGGCATGCCGACGACGCGTTCCGCCAGCTGATGCGGGTCTTCGATCCGGCCGACGCCGCCTGCTTCCCGCACCAGCAGCTGCACCTGCTCGGCCACCTGGCCGAGGCCGCCGTGCTGGGCGGGTTCCTGGACGAGCTGCGCCCGATCGTCGCCGGGCTCGAGCCGGTCGCCGAGCGAAGCCAGTCACCGGCCCTGCGCGTGGGCCTCGGCTTCGCCCGGGCCGTGCTCAGCGGCGACTACGAGAAGGCTCTGGCCGACGACCTGACCGGCTGGCCGTTCGACCGGGCCCGCCTTCAGCTCACCTATGGCTCGGCGCTGCGCCGGGCTTTCCGGATCACCGAGAGCCGGCCCCTGTTGCGCGAGGCCGCGACCACTTTCGACTCGGTCGGCGCCACCCCGTGGGCCGACCGGGCCCGGGCCGAGCTGCGCGCCACCGGCGAGACCCGGCGCCGCCCGACGGACGCCCTGGACGCGCTGACCCCGCAGGAGCAGCAGATCGCCCGGCTGGCCGCGGAGGGTCTGAGCAACCGCGAGATCGGCGAGCGCCTGTTCCTCTCCCCGCGCACGGTCAGCACCCACCTTTACCGCATCTATCCGAAGGTCAACGTCCGGTCCCGGGCCGAGCTGGCCCGGATCATCCCGTGAGCCCGCCTTTCGCTTGATCGATACCACTGTTAGGTTGTTGCCAGTTATTGGCAATAGCAAAGGCAGGGCCGTGGTCGACATCCTCGGGATCGGTGCGCAACGCCGCCGCACCGCCCTCTGGCTGGTCGCGCTGACCGCCGGCCTGCTCGGCACGGGAGTGTTCGCGGTCGGCACGGGGGCGATCGCGATCCCTCCGGCCACCGTGGCCCGGATCATCGCCCACCAGCTGTCCGGCCTGGGCGAGGTGACCTGGGCACCGCCGCACGAGGCGATCGTCTGGTCGGTCCGGCTCCCCCGCGTCCTGCTCGGCATGCTGGTCGGCGCAGGCCTGGCCGTGTGTGGCGTCGCGCTGCAGGCGATGGTGCGCAACGTCCTCGCCGACCCCTACCTGCTGGGCATCAACTCCGGCGCCTCCAGCGGTGCCGCCGCAGCCATCCTGTTCGGAGTCGGGGCCGGCTTCGGGCAGTACGCCCTGTCGGCCAGCGCCTTCCTCGGTGCGCTGGCCGCGTCGCTGCTGGTCTTCCTGATCGCCCGCGGCGGCGGCCGGATCACCTCGATCCGCCTGCTGCTGGCCGGTGTCGCCGTCGGTTACGCGCTCTACGCCACCACCAGCTTCCTGATCTTCGCCTCGGGCTCGGCCGAGGGTGCCCGGTCTGTCATGTTCTGGCTGCTCGGCTCGCTGGGACTGGCCCGCTGGGACGCGTTGCTGGCCGTGGCCGCGGTCGTGGTCGGCGGCACCACGCTCTTCCTGACCGTCGCCGGTCGCCGGCTCGACGCCCTGGCCGTGGGTGACGAGACCGCGCACACACTGGGCATAGCGCCCGACCGGTTCCGCCTGCGCCTGCTCGTGGTGGTCTCGCTGGGCGTCGGGGTGCTGGTCTCGGCGGCCGGCAGCATCGGCTTCGTCGGCCTGGTCGTCCCGCACCTGGCCCGCCGCCTGGTCGGCGCGCCGCACGTCCGGGTCGTCCCGGTCGCCGCCCTGCTCGGGGCGATCCTGCTGGTCGCGGCGGACGTGATCGCCCGGGTGCTGCTCGCCCCGCAGGAGATCCCGATCGGCATCATCACCGCGCTGCTGGGCGCCCCGTTCCTGTTGCTCCTGATCCGCCGACTGCACGGAGGCACCGCGTGAAGAAGATCGCCGCCTTGTCCGCCGCCCTGCTCCTGACCGCCGGCTGCGGGGCCACCCGGGCCACCGGCGCCGGCGCCCCGATCACGGTGCGCAACTGCGGTGTCGACGTCACCTTCGACCAGGCACCGGAACGCGTCGTGCTGCTCAAGAGCGCCGCCGTCCCGTACCTGCGGGACCTCGGTGTGCTGGACCGGGTGACCGCGCGCGCCGGGCAGTATCCGCAGGAGTACTACGACGACGCCACGCTGGCCGCGCTCGAGACGATCCCGCTGCTGACCGACAAGACCGACACCAGTGGCCACCTGCGGATCTCGAAGGAGGTGGTGATCAGCCAGCAGCCCGATCTGGTGCTGGGCGAGGTCGACAACCTGTCCCGCGACACCCTCTCGGCGGTGGACATCCCGCTGCTGGAGGAGCCCGCGATGTGCCCGGGGAACGTCACGAGCGCGCGCTTCGACGACATCTTCGCGCAGCTCACGACGTACGGGAAAGTCTTTGACCGGCCCCGCGAAGCGACCGCCGCGGTCACCGCACTGAAGGATCGCCTGGCCGAGATCAAGTCTCCGCGGAGCGGGCGTACGGCGGCCGTGCTCTACCCGACGGTCGGCGGCGGAGTCACGTACGCCTACGGGTCGGCCGGCATGGCCCAGCCTCAGCTGGAGGCGGCCGGGTTCGAGAACGTCTTCGCCGGGAGCAAGGAGCGGGTCTTCGAGGTGACGCTCGAGGAACTGCTCGGGCGCAACCCCGACGTGCTGATCCTGCTGCACGGCGACGGGGATCCCCGGGCGGTCGAGAAGGCGGTGACCGGCCTGCCCGGCGCGGAGAAGCTCAACGCCGTCCGCTCCGGGAACGTGATGACCCAGCTGTTCAACTTCACCGAGCCGCCGTCGCCGCTGTCGGTCGACGGTCTCGAACGGATCGTCGCCCGGTTCCCGGCATGATCCAGGCCTCCGGGGTGTCCTGGCGCTACGGAGCCCACCCGGTGATCGACGGCGTCGGCGTGACCGCGCTGCCGGGCCGCGTGCTCGGGCTGATCGGGCCCAACGGCTCCGGCAAGACCACGCTGCTGCGACTGCTCCACGGCGCGCTGCGCAGCCCATCCGGTCAGGTCACTGTGGACGGCCGGCCGCTGCCTTCGTTGTCCCCGCGCGAGGCCGCGTTGCGGATGGCCGTGGTGGTACAGGAGAACGGCGGGGAGACCGCGTTGACGGTGGCCGAGATGGTGCTGCTCGGACGCGGGCCACACCTGTCGGCCTTTCAACGCCTCGGTTCGGCCGACCACGAGATCGCCGCCCACTGCCTGGCCCGCGTCGGCGCCGCCCACCTCGGGCCGCGCCCGTTCAGCGGGTTGTCGGGCGGTGAGCGGCAGCGGGTGCTGATCGCCCGGGCGCTGGCCCAGCAGGCGACCCATCTGCTGCTCGACGAGCCGACCAACCACCTGGACATCCGGTACCAGCACGAGGTTCTGGGCCTGGTCCGCGGGCTCGGCACCTGCTCGGTGGTGGTGCTGCACGACCTCAACCTGGCCGCCCGCTACTGCGACGACCTGGTGCTGCTCGGCGACGGCGGCGTGGTCGCGGCCGGGCCGGTCGGCGAGGTGCTTGACCCCCTGCTGCTCGAGCCGGTCTACGGCATCGGCATCAAGCGCCTGGAGGTCGACGGCTTCCTGCATCTGCTGTTCCACCCACGCCAGGAGGCCACGACCTGATCAGCGCCTCCTGGAGGCTGCGCGCGCCCGGCTACGCCGCCTACCAGCGGAGGCCGGATCGGCTGGCCGACGACACCGCGGTGTGGTGGCGAGTCGGGTCCGGCGTGCTCGACGTCGGGCACCGGAAGCGGTCAGGCGGCGCAGGTGAGCCGGTGCCCTCCGACGCGGCGCCTGTTCGGCCTCGCAGCGCCGGCGTCATGGCCGTAGCACCGGCCGAGCTCGGGTGCTGGCTGGGAGCGTGAACTCACCACGGTCACGCGCGACCATTGGGCACCGGCTGATCCAGATGTCGGACCGAAGGCGAAGCCTCTCGAACGCACGCCTTACCGGTGGCCGCTGCTGCTGACCACCCATGCCGAGCCCGCCCCATTTCGCCCGTCAGCCGCGTCGACGACCTCCCGGGTCGGTGCATCTAGACGTTTGTCGAGATAATGGCTCGAAGGCCACCCGAGAAGGGTGACCCCGGCACGGTAACGATCTTGAAGTGAGCGCAGCGATGCGCTCTGGGCGAGAATGAGCCCGCACGACGATGACCAACTGAGGAAGGACCTGTCTTGGCCGGTGGACTCGTAGCCCTGCTGGATGACGTGGCGGTACTGGCTCGCGCCGCCGCCGCGTCGGTCGACGACATCGGGGCGGCCGCGGCGAAGGCCGGTGCCAAGGCCGCCGGCGTTGTCATCGACGACGCCGCGGTCACGCCACAGTACGTACGCAATCTGGCGGCCGAACGGGAGATCCCGATCATCAAGCGCATCGCGCTGGGGTCGCTCCGCAACAAGTTCCTGATCATCCTGCCTGCCATCCTGCTGCTCAGCCAGTTCGTGCCCTGGCTGCTCACGCCGATCCTGATGCTCGGCGGCGCCTACCTCTGCTACGAGGGCGCCGAAAAGGTCTGGGCCAAGATCGCGCACCACGACGCCCATGGTGCGGGCGACGACAAGGCGCCGGATGAGAAGACCCTGGTCTCCGGGGCGGTGCGCACCGACCTGATCCTGTCGGCCGAGATCATGGTCATCACGCTGAACGAGGTGATCGACGAGCCGTTCTGGTCACGCCTGGCCATCCTGGCCGTGGTCGCCCTGATCATGACGGTCGTCGTGTACGGCGCGGTGGGCCTGATCGTGAAGATGGACGACGCCGGCCTCAAGTTGTCGCAGGTCTCCGGGGGCGCGGTCGCCGCCTTCGGCCGCGGCCTGGTCAAGGCGATGCCCAAGGTGCTGACGGTGCTGACCGTGATCGGCACCGCCGCCATGCTCTGGGTCGGCGGGCACATCCTGCTGGTCGGCACCGACGAGCTGGGCTGGCATTTCCTGTACGAGCAGGTGCACCACCTGGAGGAGGCGGCACACGACGCCACCGGCGCGCTCGGCGGACTGATCGGCTGGCTGGTCAACACGATCGCCAGCGCCATCCTGGGCCTGATCGTGGGTGCCCTGGTGGTCGTAGTGATCACCCAGACCCTGCACCGCCGCAAGCCCGGCGCCGACCACTCCCCCGCCGCCGACCACGCAGCCACCGCCGACCACGCGGCGGCCACCGATCACGCGCCCGCCGGCCCGGCCGGCAACAGGCCTGCCGCCGACACCGCCCCGGCGAACGGTGCCAAGCCGGCCAGCGCTCACCCGGCCAGCGCTCACCCGACCAGCGCTCAGCCGACCAGCGCTCAGCCGACCAGCGCTCAGCCGACCAGCGCTCAGCCCACGGGTGCTCAGCCGGCGGGTGCTCAGCCGGCGGGTGCTCAGCCGGCGGGTGCTCAGCCGGCGGGTGCTCAGCCGGCGGCAACCAACTCCGTCGGCGACGCCGAGCCGGCGACAGGCCCCGCAGCGGCGACCGACGCCGGGTCTACGGCACACTCGGCGCCCCTGAGCGGCACCGAACCGGCCGCTGCCGACCGGCCCGTGGCCGACGCCGAGCCGGGCTCCGAGCCGCGCTGACGAGCAAGGACCGCCGAGCCCTCGGGCCCGGCGGTCCGGTACGGTCACTGCTGCGGGCGGCCGCCCTCCTCGACGAGCTGGAAACCGTCGCCCAGGCAAGCGCCGCGGAACTCTTCGATCCAGCGGTGACCCGCCGCCGGGTCGTCCCCCCAGTGCGGGATCGTGTCGGCGATGACGCGTCCGCCACGCTCACGAACGACCCGGATCTCGGCTCCGTCGTCGTCGATGGAGGCCATCACCGTGACCGTGTCGGGACCCTGAGGCGTGTCTCGTCGATAGACCTCTGTCTTGATGGGCACGGACGCATCATGACACCGGGACAGCTCGCGCGGTGACCTGGTCGAGCCGCCCGCCCGAAGCGACACCCACGGTGATCAGCGCCTCACACCGACCCGCGATCTCGGCGACGAGTTCACCGTGTTCAGGATGTCCCGACACCCTTGCGCCCCGGTGCTGCAGCCTGAGGCCCCGGCCGCCATGGCGCTGAATGCCGTGCCGATTGCTGCCCGCCGGGCTGCGCGCGCCCGGTGACGGCGGGAAATACACCTTCGGTTGAGCCGTGGCGAAAGGGACGTTTGGCCGGGACCTTGTAGGGTATCGGGGCCCAGTTCCGGTCCCGAGATCCCTGAGGTAGCGATGTCTTTGGAATACCGCATCGAGCGTGACGGCGACCGCGTGACCGTGATCCCCGACGGCGACATCAGCCTCGAGACGGTCGACGTGCTGCGGAAAGTGCTGCGCGGCATCGTCGACAGTCAGAACGCCGCGTTCATCGACGTGGATATGCAGGCTGTGACGTTCCTCGACTCCAGCGGCCTCGGCGTGCTGGTCGCGGCGCAGCGCATGGCCGCGGGCAAGGGCGCCACCCTGATGCTGCGCCAACCCACCGCCATGGTGCGCATGGTGCTGCAGATCGCCAACCTCGACGGCCTGCTGGTCGCGGACGCCACCGCGTGAATGCTCGGGCGATCATCGGGTAATCCCTGGTGGCAGCACACCACGGACAGGGAGGCACCATGAGCGACCAGAACCTCGAGCGCGAACCCGTCGAGGAGACCGGGGAAGCGCCGGCCGACACCGAGGCGCCCAACGAGGACCAGCCCCTCCCCGAGCACGACGAGGCCGACTCGGCCAGCGGCACCGACGTCTAGTCAGCCGCGGCCGGGCCGGCGGTCATCCCCGGCCCGGTCGCGCGGGACGACGTCACGGTGCGGCAATCCCCTCACCAGTCGTGCATGGAGCCGTCGAGCCGGCGCGCGATGGGCAGATACCTCGGCTCGTACGGGAAACGGGCGGCCGCCTCGTCGTCGTACTCGATGCCGAGGCCGGGCTCGTCCGACGGGTACAGCATGCCGTTCTCCAGCCGGGGTGTGCCGCGGAAGACCTCGTACGTCTCGGGGGTGTGACCCATGTGCTCCTGGATCCCGAAGTTCGGCACCGAGATGTCGACGGCCACCGCGGCGGCGGTCGTCACCGGCGAGAGGTCGGTGGCGCCGTGCGAACCGGTGCGCACGTGGTAGAGCGCGGCCAGGTCGAAGATCCGGCGCAGGTGCGTGATGCCCCCGGCGTGCACGACAGTCGTCCGGACGTAATCGATCAGCTGCTCGGTGATGAGCCGCCGCACGTCCCAGATCGAGTTGAGCACCTCACCGGTGGCGATCGGGGTGGTGGTGTGCTGCCGGATCAGCCGGAACGCCTCCTGATTCTCGGCCGGGGTCGGATCCTCCATCCAGAACAGACGCAGTTCCTCGACGCTCCTGCCGAAGCGGGCGGCCTCGATCGGCGTGAGCCGGTGGTGCACGTCGTGCAGCAGGTGCATCCCGAAGCCGAACCTCTCGCGCACCTTGGCCAGGTAGCCCGGGGCGAAGTCGAGGTAAGCCTCGGTGCTCCACGCCTGCTCGTCGGGCAACGAGGTGGCGGCCGGCTCGTAGAAAGCGCCCTTGCGCACCCCGTAGCTGCCACTCAGCCCCGGCACCGCGGCCTGCGCCCGGATCGCCTGGAAACCCCGTTCCCGGTACGCCGCCACGTCGTCCAGCAACGACTCGACATCACGGCCGCTGGCGTGGCAATAGACGAGCACCCCGTCGCGCGAGCGCCCGCCGAGCAACTGGTAGACCGGCAGCCCGGCAACCTTGCCCTTGATGTCCCAGAGCGCGACGTCGACCGCGGCGATGGCCGTCATGGTGACCGGCCCGCGCCGCCAGTAGGCCCCTTTGTAGAGGTATTGCCAGGTGTCCTCGATGCGAGCCGGGTCGCGCCCGATCAGCAACGGCGCCAGGTGCTCCTCGAGGTAGGCGGCGACGGCGAGCTCACGCCCGTTGAGGGTCGCGTCGCCCAGCCCGGTGACACCGTCCGAGGTGCTGATCCGCAACGTCACAAAGTTCCGCCCCGGCGACGTCACCAGAACCTCGACGCGATCGATCGTCGCCATCGGATCACTCCACATCGGCGGTAGAACTGGTGTGCGTTCGCTGGTGTACAAGCTAGCCGCGTTGTCGTCCGGACCGGGGCTCAGACCCGCCGCAGACGCCGGGCCGCGGCCGCGGTGATCGTGGTGGCGAAGAGCAGTCCCGCGAGGATGAGGAAGTAGGCGAGCCACGCGGTGGCACCCCGAGCCAGGTAGGCGGACTGCTGCCCGAGGTCGACGACGGGCAGGATCAGGTCGGCGGCATAGGCGAACGCGATGAACTCGGGCGCCTTCGGCGCCTCAGCGGCGCGGGGTGGATAAGCCGAGAAGACGATCGTGCCCAACGCCAGCAGCGCGGCGAGCCAGACGACGGCCCGCGTCGGCCGGTAGCCGTATCCCACCGTGTAGTCCTGGATGAGCCCCCAGATCCGGCCCGGCCGCCTCAGCGTGCGGCGCCGGTGACGCTCGCCGGCCAACTGCACCTCCCGTGCGTCGTCGTCGCGGCCCGCGCCACGATAGGCCGCCGCGAGCTGCGAGTAGGTCTGCGGCCGAAACTCCCCGGAGTCCCGCCGCAGCCAGTCGAGCCGATCGCCGCCGTCGCTCAGAGCCTCGTAGGTCAGACCGTCCAACCGAAGCTCACGAGCCCAGGTCGACGGGCTGTCCCGCAACAGCCCCACGCGCGCGTGCCTGAGGTCGACCGCGCCCGGCGGCGCCACGGCCGGCAGCAGTACGAGCTCACGACTTTGCACATGTCGCAGGTCCACCGACATCTCCCCGGAGCCACGAAGGACGGCGTTCTCGAAGCACAGACGGCTGGTGATCTGGGCGTACGGCAAGGCTACGGATCCGTCGGCCACGAAGCCGTCGCAGAGATTCGCAATCGCCCCCACCCGCAGGTCGGCGGCGGACAGCGCGACTCCGTCCGGGTGCTCCAGGGTCGCTCCGGACCACCGCAGCGAGCCACTGATCTCGGCATTGGTCAGCCGGAATTCTCCCACGCATCGAAACCCTGACAGCGCGACGACGTCCGCACCGACCCGAAGCCGGGTGCCGTCGAAGGCCGGCCCCGCGTTCTCATCAGCCGGCGGAGTGAGCGTTGTCTCGTCGAGAAACAGCGCGTTGGCGATGGTTGAGCCGGCCAGCTGGAGATTTCCGGCGCAGCGGCAGTTGACCAGGCGCAGGCTGCCGGCAAAGGTCGCGTTCGAGGCGAGGATCCCTGGAAAAGAGCATCCGTGGAGGGTGACCACCTGCAGATGCGCGCCGTAGAGGTCGATGCGCTGGTCGAACCGGCAATCACGCAGGCTGATCACTGCCTGAACCTCGGCGTAGGCCAGCTGAATCTGTCCGGTGACGTGGGCCCCGGTGAGCCGCAGGGCCGGAAGTTGCCCGCCTTCCGCCGGAAAGCCGCCTAGCAGCAGGAAGCGCAGCACACCGGCTCGGACGACCCGGTCGGTCGCCCTGGTGAGATCCAGCCGCCTGCCGGTGCGGAACGCCTTGCGCACTGCCTGCTCGGTCTCGCTCAAGTCTTCGATGGACACCCGACGATGCTTTCACCCCGGTTCGCAGGTCGCCGACCGGGGCGGCACGCACACGCCGCTGAGCCGCCGTCGATGTGGAGGTCGACGACGGCCTTTCCAGGGGCAGATCAGTAGTTGACCTTCACGCCCGCGGCCTTGCAGGCGGCGGTGAGGTCCTTGCCGGACTTCTCCAACGCGGGGTCGTCGGCCGCGGTCACCGGGTCGGCCGCCTTGGCCGCCTTGGTGGCCAGGGCGGCGAAGTCCTTGATGGCCGTGCCGACCGGGCTGTCGCTGCCCGCGGCGGCCGTGCTCAGCTGGTCGGCCAGGCCGCCGAGCACCTTGCTCATCTCGGCGTTGGGCATCTCGCCCTTGGACTCCTGCAGGGCCTTGATGAGCTCGGCCTTCATGGCCTTGTCGGCCTTGTTGGCCGACTCGCAGAGGGCCTTGTCGCCCGGCGCCGCGGCACCGGCCGGCTCGGCCGCGGCGGTTGTCGCGGCGGGGGCCGTCGTCGTGGCGGACGCCGCGGTCGGGGCGTCGTCACCACCGCAGGCGGCCAGGGTCGTCATCAGGAAAGCGCCGATCAGGACGGCGGGAGCAAGTCTCATACGGGTCACGGGCGGAGACAGTAATCAAAGCAGTCAAGCAAGATCAAATTCGATGGTACGGGGTCACGCGAGCCCGCGACGAGCCGTACACTCTCGACCTCGTGAGACCTCCAGCCACCGCTTCCGCCCTTGTTCTCGCTGCCGCGTTCGCCCTCAGTGCCTGCCAGAACAGCGACGGGACCGAGTCACCGGCCGCCCCCGCCCCGTCCCAGCCCGCCCAGTCCCCCGCCGTGCCGGAGGCCGCCCGGATCGGGGCCGCGGGCAGCGCCTGCGAGCTTCCCGTGACCTTCGGCATCGCCGAGTCGTGGAAGCCCAAGGCGGTGGAGAAGATGGCGGACGACGACCCCTTCGCCGAACTGGCCCGCCGCGGCCCGCTGACGATGGCCTGCGAGGTCGACGCCAAACCGGCCGGCTCGATCGGCTTCCTCCGGGTCTACACCGGGTCGACGGGTGAGCCGCGCGCGACGCTGACCGCCTTCATCGGCAAGAGAGCGCTGAAGCCGGCCTTCACCGAGCTGCAGATCGGCGGCCGCCCCGGTCTCGAAGTCGTCTACCAGCAGAAGAACCAGCTCGACGACGAGATCGACCAGGAGCGCGCGTTCGTGGTCCAGACCGGACAGGAGCTGGTCGCCGTCTCCCTGGACAGCTTCGACAGCGGCGAGCACGAGGACATGCTCCCCGCCTACGAATTGGCCAAGAGCACGCTCACGGTCGTGAGCTGATCCTGGCTAATTCCACTTCGTCAGGTTGAGCATGTTGCCGTCGGGGTCGAGGACGTGCGCGACCCGCTGGCCCCACGGCATGTCGTTGGCCGGCCCCGGCACGGTGCCACCGGCCGACTCGACCGTGGGGAGCAGCGCGTCGACGTCCTCGACGTCGGCGCTGAGGATGATCCGCACCGGTGCGCCGATCTGGGTCTTCTCCTCCTGCACGAGTCCGAGCGTGGTCGCGCCGATCCGCAGCTCGACATAGAACTCGGGGCCGTCCTCGGGCACGCGCAGGGTCTGCGTCGCACCGAGCACCGTCTCGTAGAAGGCGCGCAGCCGGGGCAGGTCGGGCGTGCCGACGATGGGCTGGATCGAAGTCATGGGTCCTCCTGGCAGTCGGGTCTCACCGAGTGGACCGAGCGACCGCCGGAAACTCATCGGAGCCGGACGAACCGATGGTCAGAGACTGCCCCCGGTGGCGACCAGGATCTCGCGGACCCGTTGTTTGGCCAGCTCGCAGTATTCGACGGCGCCGCGGCGGGCGGCCTCGGGGTCACGCCCGGCCACGCCGTCGACCAGGTGGCGCTGGGCCTCGACGAACTTCTGCGACGTCTCGGGGGTCACGCCGAACGAGCGGGTCATCACGTTCTTGATCCCGAGGCGGCCGAACGTCGAGGTGAGCAACGGGTTCCGGGCCAGCGAGACCAGATACTCGTGCATGGCGTAGTTGGCGTCCAGGTAGCCGTGGAAGTCGACGAAGCGTTCGCCGACCAGCAGCGCGGCCATGGCGTCGAAGCGGCGGCGCAACTCGTCCACCTCGTCGTCGGTGACCCGGTCGAGCGACAGCGACAGGACTCCCAGCTCGACCGCGAGCCGGGCGTCGAACGTCTCGTCGGAGGTGCGCACGTCCAGCGGTGCGACCACATACCCGCGGCCGGCGTCGCGGCGCACCAGGCCGTCCGAGGAGAGCCGGGTCAGCGCGTAGAAGGCGGCCGCCTGATCGACACCGAGCCGATCAGCCAGGTCCTCCAGCGGCAGCGCCTGGTCGGCGGCGTAGGCGCGGCTCAGGACCAGTTCGCGGGCGCGGCCGTAGACCTCGTCGTCCTTGGCGAAGGCGAAACGGCCGAAGCCGCCGCGGAAGTAGGTCAGGGGCTGGCCGTTGCCGGCGGTCGCGGTGACCACGCGGCCCAGGAAGATGGTGTGGGTGCCCCCGGTGACCTGCTCGACCACCTCGCATTCGAGGTGGGCCAGCGCGTCGCTGAGCAGCGGCAGGCCGAGCGTCCCGTCGTGGACGGCCACGCCGCGGAACTTGTCGTCGGCCGCGGTGGCGAACTGGCGGGCCAGCTCGCCCTGGCCGTCGCCGAGCACGTTGACCGCGTACCGCCCGGAGGCCGCCACCGCGGCCGCCGTCGGGACCTTGTTGTTGATGCAGGCCAGCATCATCGGCGGGTCGGCCGACAACGAGGTGACCGAGCTGGCGGTCATGCCGTGCCGGTGGTCTCCCGTGTCGGTCGTGATGACGGTGACCCCGCTGGCGAGGTGACCGGCCACATGCCGGAAGTGTGCTGCGTCCATGCCGCCATCGAACAACGGGGCGGTGCGGGGCGGAGTGGCCGGGCCCGTCACTGTCGCGGCGGTTGGTGACGGCTCACGTCAGTGCTCCGGCGTACCGGAAGGGCTTGACTGCGAGGGTGATCAACGCAGCCGTGGTGGGCCTCGGATGGTGGGGCCAGAAGATCGTCGCCGACCTCGCCGGGAGCGAACACCTCGCCGTGGTGCTGGGCGTGGACCCGTCCGAGGCCGCCCGCGAGCGGGTGACCGGGGTCCGGGCCGTGCCGACGTTCGGTGAGGCGCTGGCCGACGACACTGTCGAGGCGGTCATCCTGTGCACCCCGCACGGCAAGCACGCCGGGCAGATCGTCGCGGCGGCCGAGGCCGGCAAGCACGTCTTCTGCGAGAAGCCGCTCACCACCGACGGCCAGGAGGCGCGCGCCGCGATAGCCGCCGTCGAGAAGGCGGGCGTCCAGCTCGGGATCGGGCACGAGCGGCGCTTCGAACCGGCCGTGCAACGGCTGCGAGCGATGTGCGGTGACGGCGAGCTCGGCACGCCGCTGGTCTTCGAGGGCAACTTCAGCCAGGACAAGTTCCTCGCGCTGCCCCCGGACAACTGGCGGCTCTCCGCGACCGCCGCGCCGGTGGGCCCGCTGTCGGCCACCGGCATCCACCTGGTGGACCTGGCGATCGCCGTGTTCGGGCGGCCGGTGGAGGTGTGGGCCCGGCTCGGCACGCTCGCGACGGGGTTCGCGAACGGTGACACGCTCACCGTCACGCTGGGCTTCGAGGGCGGCCGCACCGCCCTGATCACGGCCGTGCTGACCACGCCGTTCGCCGGGCGCGTGACCGTGCTCGGCTCGCGGGGCTGGATGGAGATCCGCGATCGCAACCATCCCGAAAACCCGCGCGGGTGGGACGTCACGACCGTGTTCCGGGGTGGCGAGCCGGCCACCGAGTTCAGTCCGCCGCATCCGTCGGTGCGGGCCAATCTCGAGGCCTTCGCCCAGGCCGCCGCGGGCGGCGCCGCCTACCCCGTCACGTACGACGAGATGCTGGCCAACGCCGACACCTTCGAAGCGATCACCCGCTCCGCCCGCAGCGGCCGGATCGAACGGCTGGGCTGAGGTCAGGACGCGACGTCGACCAGGACCTTGCCGACCGTGCCGTCCTCGACCGCCCGGTGCGCGCCCGCGGTGTCAGCCAGCGGGAAACGCAGCAGCGGCAGGCCGTGCTCCTCGCCGACCGGCATCGCGCCGTCCTCGACCGCGGCGGCCACGTCCTCGGCGGCGGCAGTGAGCGCCTCGGCGCCGACCGTGTAGAGCACCAGGAACTGGAAGCGCGAGTTGAGCATCATGTTCTGCCGGACGTCCAGCTCGACCGGCTTGCCACCGTCGTTGGCGTAGGTCGCGATCGTCCCGCGGGTGCGCAGCACGGCCAGGTCGAGCGCGAGGTTGGCTCCCAGCGCCACCTCGGCGATGATGTCGACGCCGTCCGGAGCGAGGTCACGGATCGCCTCGGCCGCCCCGGTCTCGCGATAGTTGACGACGTGATGGGCGCCGGCCGCGGTGGCCAGTCGCGCCTTCTCAGGTCCGCTGATCGTGCTGATCACGGTGGCACCGGCCCAGCGGGCGAGCTGGATGACCGCGTGGCCGACCGCCCCGGCCCCGCCCGCGGCGAGCACCACCCGGCCGTCGAGGGCGCCGGGGGCGAGGCGGCTCGGCCCGTCCTCGGCGACGGTAAGTGCGCGATGGGCGGTGAGCGCGGGGACACCGAGCGAGGCGCCGATGTCGAAGCTTGCCCCGTCGGGCAACGGGACGGCCTGGCCGGCATCGACGACGGTGAACTCGGCCGCGGTGCCGGTGGGTCGCCCGGCCGTGGCCATGTAGAGCCACACCCGCTGACCGACCCGGCCCGGGTCGACTCCCGCGCCGACCGCGTCGATCGTCCCCGACCCGTCGAGGTGCGGATTCACCTCGGGAAACTGCTTGGGGTTGGTGGCGCCGGCGCGGGTCTTCCAGTCCGTCGGGTTGACCCCGGACACAGCAATCCGGACGCGGACTTCACCGGGTCCGGGCTCGGGCACCTCCCGGTCGACCAGCTGCAGGACCTCGGGACCGCCGTTGTCGCGGTAGATGATGGCCTTCATGGCCCGATTCTTGCCTCATCCGAGGAAACCCGCCACGGCGTCGGCGAAAGCGTGCGGGTTCTCGTAGGCGGTGCCGTGCCCACCCGGCAGCCAGGTGACTGTGGCGTCGGGCAGCGTCGCGGCGAACCAGTCGACCGCCTCGCGGAACGGCGGCGCGTCGTATTTGCCGCAGGCCACCAGGGTCGGGGCCTTGATGGACGGGACCAGCGTGGTGGTGTCGGCGGCGGCCAGCGCCTCGCAGGTCTGCGCGTAGCGCTCGGCGTCCCCGGACAGCAGGAGGGCGCGCACCCTGGACACGGCTTCGGGCGGAGCCGCCTCGGTGAACCACAGCTTCTCGGTGGGCGCCAGAATCGGCGGAAGACCTTCCCGGCGTACGAGAGAAGCCCGCTGCCGCCACATGTCGCGCATCCCCTCGGGATAGACCGGGACGGTGTCGACGAGAACGAGCTTGCGCACCAGATCGGGGCGGCGCGCGGCCAGCACCTGGGCGACCAGGCCGCCGAGCGAGACACCGGCCAGATCGACCGGCTCGGTGAGGGCCAGCGCCTCGGCCATCTCCTCGACGGTCGCGCCGCTCAGATCGGGCGTGATGAGGTCGGGCTCGAGGAACGGCCGCACCGGATCCCAGAACCGGTGGTCGACGCCGAGCGGGTGCAGCAGCACCAGGGGGACTGTCATGTGCTCTCCCGGGCGGGCAGGCGGGGCGCGCCCTCCGGCGGCGGCGTCCGCGCGACGTTCATGGTCATGGCCAGGGTCGTGTAATAGCCGGCCGTGCCGACGACCTCGACGACGCGGGCCTCGCCCAGGAGGCCGACTGCTTTCGCGTACGTGTCGTCGCCCACCTGCCGCGTGCGGTGCAACTCGTCGAGCAGATCCCACACGACGACGATCCGCTCCGAGGCGACCGGCCGGGCGCCGCGGGCCACCGCATCGACGACCGGCGCGGGCAATCCGGCCTTCAACGCCAGGGGCTGATGGAACCCGTACTCGAAATCCTGGTCCCACCGGCGGGCCACGATGAGAATCACGAGCTCGACCAGGTCGTCGTCGAGGAGGCTGTCGAAGCGCAGGTACTCCCCCACCAGCTGGAGCCGGGTCATCAGCTCGGGGCTGCGCAGCAGCGGCACGAACGGTCCGAACAGTGCGCCGCGCGGACCGTTGGTGAGGCGTGCGGCGGCTTGCTTCTGACCGACCGTCATCTCGTCGGGCAGGGGCATCCGATCGGTGCTCACCCGAGGGCCGCGTTGACGTCCGGCATCACCTTCTGGGCCATCAGCTCCATCGAGCGGCGGGCCAGGCGCGGGTCGACCCAGTCGAGGCCGGCGTAGACCAGCTCGCCGAAGTCACCGACCTCCTCGCGCAGGGCCAGGATCTGCTCGGTCACCGACTCCGGCGTACCGGTGATGACCAGCTTGTCGAGGATGCCGTCGAGGGTGACCTCGTCGTCGGGCTGATCGCGCCGGGTCTTGAACAGCTCCAGCCGGCCCAGCTTGCGCATCTTCTTGAACATCTGGGAGTAGTAGAAGCGGTAGGGGCTGTCCTCGTTCGCGCGCCCGTAGGCCTCGGCCGTCGCGGGGTCGTCGGCGACGAAGACCGTGCGGGCCACCCGCCAGTCGGCGGGATCGGCGGTCTGGCCGGCCTCCTGCTTGCCCTGCACGTAGTTGGGCCAGTGCGTGGCGACCCACTGCGGCAGCAGGAAGTTGGCCGACAGCGGGTGGAAGTCGCGGCGGCCCATCGCGATGACGCCCTTGGAGAACGGGGCCACGACCGTGCCGACGATCTCGGGGCGTGGCTGCTGCAACGGCTTGGGCAGATAGCCGACGCCGAAGTCGGCGTCCATGGTGGACGCGGTGGTGACCGTGAACCGGTTGTCCGGCAGGTCGATCGCGTACGGGGCCTCGGATTCCCAGATCGCCGTGATGACGTCGATGGCCTCGGCGAACATCTTGTTGCGGTCCTCGCCCAGGATGCCCAGGGCCTCGGCGTCCGAGGTCAGCGCGCCCGGGCTGATGCCGAGGATGAACCGGCCGCCGGACAAGTGGTCGAACATCGCCGAGTTGGCCGCGACGAGCACGGGATGCTGCTGCGACAGATTGGTGGTGCCGGTGCCCAGTTTGATCTGCTGGGTGTCCGAGATCAGCGTGGCCAGGAACAGCAGGCTGTTGGTGATGTTCTCGTGCCGGTCGGTCAGGTGCTCACCGATGAACGCGTCGTGGAAGCCCAGCGAGTCGGCCAGGATGACGGCCTCGCGGTCCTCCCGGAGGGTCTCGGCCCAGGTGCGGCCGAGCGGGTGCAGCGGCATCGAGAAGTAACCCAGTCTCACGGCTTGGCCTCGCTTCCTGTCGGTCTCTCCCCGCAGCCTGGTCGGCATCGCCGGATCGCACACTGGCGTGACCTGTGAGTCCGGCCGTGGCCGATGACGTCCGGCGTCAGTGACCCCGCCCGCCGGGCTGGATAGCGTCCGGACATGACCGAGGTGAAGATCCCCACCGGCCTGCGCATCGGCGGCCGGGTCGTGGCCGGCCGCGGCCCCCAGCTGGACGTCGTCAACCCCACCACGGGCGGTGTGCTGGCGGTGGCCGACAGCGCGAGCCCGGCCGACGTGGAGGAGGCCGTCCGGGTCGCGCAGCAGACCTTCGACTCCGGCGTGTGGAGCCGGATGCCGATCCATGAGCGCTCGCGCGTCCTGCACCGGTTCGCCGACGGGATCGCCGATCGGATGGACGACCTCTACCGCCTCGAGACGGCCAACAACGGCCGGCCGCTGACCGAGACGAAGGCGCAGATCACCCGGTTGCCCGAGTGGTACCGCTACAACGCCTCCCTGCTGCTGGCCGACCGCGACGCGGTGGTGCCGATGCCCGGGCCGTACCACTCCTACACGAGCCGGCTGCCGCTCGGCGTGGTGACGATCCTGGCGTCGTTCAACCACCCGATGATGATCGCGTCCAAGTCGCTCGCGCCCGCCCTGGCCACCGGCAACTCGGTGGTGCTCAAGCCGTCCGAGCAGACGCCGCTGACCGCGATGCTGCTGGCCGACATCGCCCACGAGGCCGGCCTGCCCGACGGCGTCCTGAACGTCCTCAACGGGCTGGGACCGGTCGTCGGCGCCGCCCTGTGCGAGCACCCGCTGGTCAAGAAAGTGGTGTTCACCGGCGGCACCGAGCCCGGCCGGTCCATCGCGGTGGCGGCGGCCCAGCGCTTCGCCAAGACGACGCTCGAGCTGGGCGGCAAGTCGCCGGTGCTGTTCTTCGACGACACACCGGTGGAGGTGGCCGCGCGCGGGGCCGCCTTCGGCGGGTTCATCGGGGCCGGGCAGACCTGCATCGCCGGCAGCCGACTGATCGTCCAGCGCGGCATCCACGACGAGTTCGTGGAGACGCTGGCCAAGATCGCCGAGGGCATCCGGATCGGCGACCCGGCCGACCCGGCCACCCAGCTCGGCCCGGTCATCTCGGCCAAGGCCCGCGACCGCATCCTGGGCCGCGTCGCCGACGGCGTCGACGCCGGGGCGCGGGTCGTGACGGGCGGCGGGGCGGCGACCGTGCCCGGCTTCGAGAACGGCTTCTTCGTGCAGCCGACCGTGCTCGCGGGTGTCACCAACAACATGACCGTGGCCCGCGAGGAGATCTTCGGCCCGGTGGTCGTGGTGATCCCGTTCGACGACGAGGACGAGGGCGTGGCAATCGCCAACGACTCGCCCTTCGCGCTCGGATCGGCGATCTGGACCCGCGACATCGCCCGCGCCCACCGGGTGGCGTCACGGCTGGAGGCCGGGATGGTGTGGGTCAACGACCACCACCGCCTCGACCCGTCGTCGCCCTGGGGTGGCCTCAAGGAGAGCGGCATCGGCCGGGAGGGCGGCTGGGAGTCGTTCCACGACTTCACCCACGTGCGCGCGGTGACGGTCCGGACCGCCTCCGACGACGTGGACTGGTATGGCGGAATCGCGACCGGAAGGCTGAACTGATGCGTTTCGAGACGACCGACGGCGTGATCCTGGCCGAGCTCGACCGGCCGCCCCAGAACCTCTTCAGCATCGACCTGTGCGACCGGCTGACCGCCCTCCTGACCGACCCGCCGGCCGGTTCGCACGTCCTGCGGTTGCGCGCCACCGGCGACGTCTTCTGCCTGGGCCGCGACCGCGGTGGGTCAACCCCGTCCGACGTACGGGCGGAGGCCGAGGCCCTGGCCCGGCTGACCCGAGCCGCACGCCGCACCCGGCTGGTCACGGTGGCCGAGGTGCAAGGTGACGCGGCCGGTTTCGGGGTCGGCCTGGTGGCCGTCTTCGACGTCGCGGTGGCCGTGCGGTCGGCGACCTTCCGCTTCCCCGAGGTCGGCATCGGCCTGGCCCCGGCGCTGGTGCTGGCCTGGCTGCCCCGCGTCGTCGGCCGCCGCGAGGCGTTCTGGCTGACCGCCACCGGCGAGCCCCTGCCCGCCCCCCGAGCCGCCGAGCTGGGCCTGCTCAACGAGCTGGTCGACACCCGCGACGACCTGACCAAGCGCGTCGACGAGATGGTCACTCTGCTGCGGGCCCGCAGCCCCCGCGTCCACGCCGACATCAAGGACATGCTCCGAGCCTTCGCCGAACTGGGCGACGACAGCGCCCTCGACGCCAGCGTCGACCGCCTGGTGGTCGGCTCCCTCCGCCGCGCCGAGCCCTGACCGACCCCACCAGCTGCCGGCCGGGCGGCCCCCAGCCCGGCCGGCTTCCGTTCAGTCGGTCAGCCACGCTTTCCGCAGCACTTGCAGCAGTGCCTTCTGCCGCTCCTGCAGGACCTGCGGCGTCCAGCGGTTGTGGCCGAGCACCTGGCTCGTCAGGGCGAACGTGGAGACGCCGTTGCGGGCGGCGAAATACGCCGTCTTCTTCTGAGCGAACTCGTAGTTTCCGGCCTGCGAGTTCTTCGTCCGGTTGAGCAGCACCAGATTACTGATCCGGTGCGTCCAGAACTCTCGCTGCGCGTCGGTGAAATTGACCTTCCACAGGGAGGCCGGCGCCGGATTCTGCGGTAACACGTGCTCGATCGTGATCCTCGCGTGCTCATAGGTCGCGCCCGATCCCTCGGCCAGAAGCTCGTCGAGGCGGAGCAGCACGTAACGCCGGACCTTCTCCTGCCGGTAGAGGTCGCCGTTCAGCTTCTGATCGACCTCGGCCTTCTCGGCATCGGACAGCACCAGCGAGGGTGCCGCCAGGCCTTGCCCGTCCGCCAGGTCGCGCAGAAGGCCGGCGTAACGCTGGGCTCGAGGAGTCGCGTAGACCCGGCGGATGAGCATGCTCGCCGCCAGGCGCTCGAGGCCCCGGAAGAAATCGTTCAGCCAGGCCGGGTCGTCCTCGTGATGACACATCGCCCACAGAGCCGGCGGCAACCAGTCGCTGTTGTCGATCTGCGCGAGTCGACGGAACCAACTGTTGACCTTCTCCGCACCAGCGGGGGCGGAGTAGGTGTACTCGCGGATCTGGCTGAAAGCGTCCGCGTAGGGAGTGAGGACATTGTCGATGAACTCGGCTCCCTTGCCGGGCGGATACTCGTTGAGCACCTGCTCCGGAAACTCTTTCAACAATTCCTTCTCCGGACGTCTCTTGGCAAAAATCATCCGGATGTGCTGGAAGAGCTCGGCGAAGAGTTCCCGCCCCACCCGCTCCTCAGCGATCTCCCACTTGTCTGCGTAGAGCTCCGAACTCGCCGCCGGCAGATTCCCGATGATCGTCGACTTGAAGATGTCGGTCGGCGACAGATCGAGCCCCCGGGCGTTCATGACGCTGAAGATCCGATGGGCACTGGCAAGGTTCGGAGTGCTGACAACGACCAGATAGGTGCGATCGCTCAGCATGAGCATGAGCTTGTCGCGCCGTTCCGCCGACCACGCCGAGAACCGCTTGTGCAGCGCCACCGCGTTTTCCCGGATGGCCGCCTGGGCCTCGTTCTTCGCAGCGCTCGGCTTCAGGTCGAGCAGCTCGGTGACCCCACCAGTGCGCTGGATGTGCTGCAGAAAGAAAGGTTGGTCGCGCTTGCGCAACTCGAGCCGGGGTCGAGGCAGGAGATTGCGCACTTTGTTGCCCGGCTCCGAGATCATCTGGCCCAGGTCGGATCGAACCTCCGCGTCGTCGGCCAGGTCTCGCAGGACTGCCAGCAAGATCGTCAAGGTGGTGAGCCGCTGCTGGCCGTCGATGACTTCCGCCGCTCGATGCTGCGTCTCCTTGACCAACACCACGGAACCCAGGAAATAGGGTTCGTCGGCGTCACGGTCGAGAGCCTCCGCCAGGTCCTCCAACAACTGAGTCGCCTGCTCCTCGCGCCAGGCGTAGGGACGCTGATAGTCGGGAATGGTGAAGCTGTAGTCGCTGCAGAAGACCTTGTGGAGCGGCATCTCATGCGCTTCGAGCGGTTGCATGGAGGCATTCTCCACAGACGACCGGGCGCCTTCACTCCACCGGATGGTTCTCCGGCGCCGAGCGAAACGTCCACATGATCGAACCGTTGGTCGCACAGCCCGGGCCGTTCACGCCCGAGAGCGCGGCAGCCGCCCTGCCCACCGTCCTGGAAGCCCACTCGCGGCTCCCGCAGCAGATCACTGAGAAGGGTGGACGGATTGTTTCGACCATGCCGCCCGGATCGGCCGCATGATCCCCGTCGCCGACGGCTGGACCGAGATCCGCCCCGTCCTCGGCCCCTGATCGAGTTGCTCTGCGTAGTGAGTGAATAACCCTGAATTGATTGTCGTATGGCGATCTATCGATAGCGGCTCCTACCGTGAGGGGCATGCTGGGAGCCTTGTACCGACCTTTTGTCGTTGCTGCGACGATTTTGCTCGTCGTTGCGGCCGGACCTCCGCCGGCTCAGGCGGCCCTGCCCACGCTGGCGGTCGGGGCGACCACGTCGGCCGCGGACACCGTGGGTAGCGGCAACACCTGTGCCGGCTTCCTCGATGAGCGGGCCCACCTGGGCAATCTGGGGATTCGCCGGGTGTTCGCGTCGGCCGGGCAACTGCCGCCGGCGGATGCGCTGAGCTGCCACAGCACCTATGGCGCGACGCTGTGGTTCTCGTTCAAGACCTCCTGTACGGCGGTGGCTGTGGCAGCCGGCAGCTGTGACACCGAGATCGTCAACATCGCGGCCGCCATGCCCGCCAACAGCTACCTCACGTACAACCACGAGCCCGAGAACGACATGACCGGCGTGCAGTTCGTGGCCGCCTTCCAGCGCGTCTACACCCTGGCCAAGCTGACCAACCCGGCCGTGAACGTCGTCCCGATCTACATGTCGTACCAGTGGCGTTCCGGCTCGACCCGGGTCACCAACAACGGCACCGGTGGCGACAACGAGGTCCGGGACTGGATCGTGCCGGCCACATCGGTCGACGCCTACGGGTTCGATCTGTACTGGCAGGCCAGCACCCGTGGCAGTGAGCCGGACGACCCGATCAGCGTCGGCGCCGACCCGCGGATGATCCGGTGGTACAACGCCGTCTCCGGCCTCGGCAAGCCGCTCACCCTGCCCGAGTGGGGCATCGACGACGACCAGGGCACGCGGGCGTCCCGCGGGCCGGCCATCCGAGCCTCGCGGACCTGGCTGACCACCCATGGCTTCCGCATCATCAGCTACTGGCAGCTCGACAACTGGTACCTGGGCACGACGACGGTCCCCGCGGGCGGATACGCGGACCCCGACGGCGTCGCCGCCTACCAGGAGCTGGTCGCCGCGGCGATCCCGTGACGGTCGGGCCGCAGCCGGGTCAGCCCAGCGCGGCCAGGGCGCACGTCTCGTCGACGTCGGAGGTGTCACCGCTGACGCCGATGGCGCCGATCACGACGCCCTCGGGATCGCGGAGCAGGATGCCGCCGGCGGCGGGGGCCAGGCGGCCGGCGCTGACCGCGGCGAGGGATGTGAAGAAGGCGGGATAGCGGTCGGCCCGCTCCCCGATCTCGCGGGACGACAGGCCCATGCCCAGAGCCCCGTACGCCTTGGCCGTGGCGATGTCGACGCGGAGGATCCCGGCGCCGTCCTCCCGCTTGACGACCACCGGATGACCACCGGCATCCAGCACCACCACGGCCAGGGGCGCGGCCTCGATCGAGCGGGCGTGCCGGAGCACGCCGTCGGCCAGGGCGTCGGCCTGAGCCAGGGTCAGCGGGGTCATCGTTTCTCCTCCAGAACCTCGAGCAGCGCCGCCGCGTCGGCGTCGGCCCAGCCCGTGTCGGCGGCGCGCTCGTAGAGCGGCAGCGTCGCATCGAGCACCGGCGTGGAAATGCCGACCGACTGGGCCAGCTCCCGGACCAAGGTGACGTCCTTGATGAACATGGACACCTTAGCGGTGGCGGGTCGATAGGAACGTTCCACCATGAGCGGGCCGCGCTTGTCGAAGATGACCGAGCCGCCGGCGCCGTCGCGGACGGTCTCGTAGAGGACGGCCGGATCGAGCCCGGCGGCCACACCGAGCGCGAACGCCTCGGCGGTGGACGCGTTGTGAATCGACACCAGCAGATTGGCCACCAGCTTCATCCGGGTGCCGTCGCCGAACGGGCCCAGGTGGCGGACTGAGCGGGCGAACGCCTCGAGCGCCGGCCGGGCGGTCTCGAACGCCGCCTCGTCACCGCTGCCGAGCACCACGAGGTCGCGCACCTTGGCCTGGGCGCCGGTGCCGCTGATCGGGCAGTCGAGCAGTTCGACACCCGCGGCCGCCAGCAAGGACCGGCATTCCTGCTTCACCGCGAGCGACAGCGTGGACGTGTCGACCACGACGGGATCCCGCCCGGTGCCGAGGGCGGTGGCCAGCTCGGCGCAGACCTGCCGGGCGGCCTCGGCGGAGGGCAGAGAGGTGATCACGACGGTGGACTCGCGGGCGAGCGTCGCCAGATCGGCGGCCGGGCGGCCACCGCGGGCGGCCAGTGCCTTCACCGCCTCGGGGGAAACGTCGGTGCCGGTCACGTCGTAGCCGGCATCCAGCAGGTGGCCCGCGATCGCCGAGCCCATGATGCCGAGGCCGACCACCCCGACCGTCGTCACTGTCGTCATCCGGCCACCGTAGGGCGGGCGGGATCCCGTACGGGTGTCGTCCGCCGTCAGTGCCGGGGCGAAGGACTGCTGGCCGCGGAGAGTCCCTGCGGCGTACGGCGGTCATACAGTCGGCGGACCCGAGCGGAAGGAGGGTCGCCGTGCGTCTCGTCGACCTGTCACAGGACATCTACCAGGGCATGCAGGTCTACCCCGGGCATCTGAAGACGGTGGTGTTCGACCACGCGTCGCACGAGGAGACGGCGCTGCGCTTCGTGGGCGGCTTCTCGTTCCAGACCAAGGGATTCATGATGAACGACAACGGGCCGACCCACGTCGACTCGTTCTCGCATCTCGACCCCGACCCGTCGGCCCAGACCATCGACCAGATGTCGCTCGACCTCTTCTACGGCCCGGCCGTCTGCCTCGACGTGTCGCACGTCGAAGCGCACCAGGACATCACGGCCGAGCACCTCGACGCGGCGCAGGAGGCGCACGGGGTGACCGTCGAGCCCGGCGACATCCTGTTGCTGCACACCGGTACGCACGGCCGGTACGCGGGACAGGCCAAGTATCTGACCGACTTCCCGGGTCTGGGCGAGACCGGCAGCGAGTGGATCGTCGAGCACGGCGTGAAGACGTTCGGCGTGGACAGCCCGACCCCCGACAACCCGGTCAGCAAGTCGTACCCGTGCCACATGATGTGCCGGCGCCACCACATCACCCACTACGAGAACCTGACGAACCTGGACCAGCTGATCGGCAAGCGGTTCACCTTCGCCGGCTTTCCGCTCAAGGTGATCGGCGCCCACGGCGGCCCGACCCGCGCGGTGGCCATGCTCGACGAGACGGCATGAGCGCGGCCTCTTCCCACGGCCGGACGGCGGCTGATCGGGTCGCGGGCCGGACGGCCGTCGTGACCGGTGCGGGCAACGGGCTGGGGCGGGCGATCACGCTCGCCCTGGCCGGCCGGGGTGCCCATGTGGTGGCGGTGGGACGCACCGTCGAACGGCTGGAAACCGTGGTGACGGAGGCGAAGGAGCTCGCCGGCAGCGTCCGGGCCCTCGCGGCCGACGTCGCCGACGCGGCGAGCGTCGGGGCGCTGGCCGGGGAACTGGCCGGCGAGACGGTGTCGATCCTGGTCAACAACGCGGGAGTGCCCGGACCGGTGGCTTCGCTGGTCGACATCGAGCCAGATGAGTGGGACGACGTCTTCGCGGTCAACGTGCGAGGCACCTACCTGATGTGCCGGGCCTTCCTGCCCGGCATGGTGGAGCGCGGCGCGGGCGACGTCATCAACGTGGCCTCGGTGAGCGGCAAACGCCCGCTGATCCGGCGTACGCCGTACACGGCGAGCAAGATGGCCGTCATCGGGCTGACCCGGACCCTGGCCTACGAGGTCGGCCCGGCCGGGGTGTCGGTCAACTCGCTCTCCCCCGGGCCAGTCGACGGGCCACGGATGACCCGCAACTTCACGCTGGAGGCCGAGCGCACCGGTGTCTCCTACGAGCAGGCCGAGGAGGCGTTCGTGTCCCGGGCGGCTCTGCACCGGATGCTCACCGAGGACGAGGTGGCGGCCGCCGTCATCGCCATGCTGCACATGCCTGGCCTGTGCGCGGCCGACATCGACCTGTCAGCCGGGATGGTCGCCCCTTGACCCCGCCGGTGAGCGGTTCGCGGGCTCTGTGGGAGCCGCCGGGCGACATCCGGGAGACGTCCCGGATCGGGCACTATCTGTCCTGGCTGGGCAAGGACTTCGCCGGCTACGCGGATCTGTGGCAGTGGTCGGTCGACGACCTGCCCGGCTTCTGGCAGTCGATCTGGGACTACTTCGAGGTCATCGCGCACGACCGGCCGACCGCCGTGCTGGCCGACACGTCGATGCCCGGCGCGAAATGGTTCCCCGGCGCCACCCTCAACTACGCCGAGCACGTGCTGCGCATGCCCGGCCTGGCCGACGACGACCCGGTTGTCCTCGCCTACAGCCAGACCCGCGAACCGGTGACCCTGACCAAGGCGCAGCTACGGGAAAAAGTCCGGCTCGTCCGCGCCGGCCTGCGCGCGAAAGGCATCGGCCCCGGCGATCGGGTGGCCGCTTACGCCCCGAACATCCCCGAGACGTACGTCCTGATGCTCGCCACCGCCAGCCTCGGCGCCACCTTCTCCTCCTGCGCACCCGAGTTCGGCGTCCGCAGCGTCATCGACCGCTGGCAACAAATCGAACCGACCCTGCTCGTCGCGGTCGACGGCTACCGCTACGGCGACAAAGCCATCGACCGCCGCGACGAGGTCACCGCCATCACCGCCGCCCTGCCCTCCCTCCAGCACGTCGTCACCATCGGTTACCTGGAACCTTCCAGAGACACCTTCGCCGAACTCACCGGCGACGAACCCCTGACCTACACACCGGTGCCGTTCGACCACCCGCTCTACGTGCTCTACAGCTCCGGCACCACCGGCCTGCCCAAACCCATCGTCCACGGCCACGGCGGCATCCTGCTCGAACACCTCAAAATGCTCGCCCTGCACCACGACCTGGGCCCCGGCGACCGGTTCTTCTGGTTCACCACCACCGGCTGGATGATGTGGAACTTCCTGGCCAGCGGCCCCGCCGTCGGCGCCGGAATCGTCCTGTTCGACGGCAACCCGGCCCACCCCGGCCTGGAAACCCTGTGGAACCTCGTCGACCAGGCCGGCATCACCTACTTCGGCACCTCAGCCCCCTTCCTCATGGCCTGCCGCAAAGCCGGCCTCACCCCGCACAAGCCGCAGCTGAAGGGCGTCGGCTCGACCGGCTCACCCCTGCCTTCCGAGGGCTTCCACTGGGTCTACGAGACGATCGGCGACCGCCTGCAGCTGCAGTCCCTGTCGGGCGGCACCGACGTCTGCACCGGCTTCGTCGGCGGGGTACCGCTCCGGCCCATCCGCGAGGGTGAGATCGCCTGCCGGGCCCTGGGCGCCAAGGTTGAGGCCTACGACCCCGAGGGCCGCCCGGTCGTCGATCAACTCGGCGAGCTGGTCATCACCGCGCCCATGCCGAGCATGCCGGTCGGCTTCTGGAACGATCCAGACGGCAAGCGCTACCGCGAGGCCTACTTCGACGTCTTCCCGGGCGCGTGGCGGCACGGCGATTGGATCACCGTGCACGCCGACGGCTCGTGCGTGATCACCGGCCGCTCCGACGCCACGCTGAACCGTGGCGGCGTACGTCTGGGGACCTCCGAGTTCTACGCCGTGGTCGAGGCGCTGCCCGAGATCGCCGACTCGCTCGTCGTCCATCTGGAGCCCGACACGCTTCTGCTGTTCGTCGTGCCCGCCGGCGATCAAGAGCTCGACGACGCGCTGCGCAGCCGGATCCGCCGCGAGCTGCGCGAGGCCCTGTCGCCGCGCCATCTGCCGGACGAGATCCACGCCGTACGAGCGGTGCCGCGCACCCTGTCGGCCAAAAAACTCGAGGTGCCCGTCAAGCGAATCCTCACCGGCACCCCGGTCGAGGAGGCGGCCGCACTGGGCGCCCTGGCCAACCCCGAGTCCCTGCAGGCCTTCGCCACGCTCGACCGGCAACAAGCCAACGGCCACCGCAACCCACCGTGAGCCAACGGCCGCCGCATCCACCGTGAGCCAGCAGCGGCCGCGGAGCGGAGTGCGGGTTGACCGGAGGCCGGAATGGTGCTGATAATGCTAGCACTATGAGGTGGACGGTGGATCATTCGTCGCGGGAGCTGCTGCAGCATCAGATAGCCGGCTGCGTGCGCCAAGGGGTAGCGTCGGGCGAGCTGGCGGTGGGTGAGCAGTTGCCGCCGGCGGCCGAGCTGGCCGAGGCGCTGTCGGTCGATCGCAACACGGTGCTGGCCGCCTATCGGCAGTTGCGGGACGAGAGCCTGCTGGAGTTCCGCCGTGGTCGCGGGGCGCGGGTGGCCTCCACGGTCACCGAGCCCGCTCCGGTGACCGAGGCGGCGCAGAGCCTCGTGACCGTGGCGCGGCAGCACGGGCTCGGGCGCACCGACCTGATCCGCCTCATCGAGAAGCTGACGTGATCCGGGAAGGGCGGCACCCATGACAGCATCCGCGTACTCGATCTATACCGGGCGGGCCACCAACTGGCCGATGGTGGTGCTGACCACGGCGTTCGCGGTGCCACTGCTGGCCCTGTCCCAGGCCGGCCTGGTCATCCCGGTGCTGCTGGCGCTCGTCGTCGTGTCGGCCAACCTGCTGACGGCCACCAGCATCCGCACGGCGGCCGGCCCCAACGGGGTGACTGTCCGATGGGGAGTGGCGGGCTGGCCGCGATGCACCTACCGCCTCGAGCAGATCGAGCGGGTCGAGGTGGTCGACCTGCCGCTCTGGCGGGTGTCCTACGGATTCTGGTGGACCCCGGGCAGCACCAACTGCACGGTGCGCCCCGGGCCGGCGTTGCGCTTGACCCTGCGTACGGGAAGGACGGTGACCATCACCGTGCCGGACGCCGCCGCGGCCGTCACCGCCCTCACCGACGCCCGGTCAGCGTGAGCTCGTGCAGACGCAAGCCTTGTTGCCGTCCTGATCGGCGATGACCGTGAACGAAGGCGCCTGGCTGTCGTCGACGATGACGCCACCGGCGGCCACGGCGGCGGCGATGCGCTGATCGGCCACCTCGGGCGCCACCCAGACGTCGAGATGGAAGCGCTGCCGCGGGGTCTCGTGCTCGTCGGTGTCCTGGAACCACAGGATCGGCACCCGGCCGGTGACATCGCGGACGTCGTCGCCGGTCGTGCCGCGGCCGTGGGCCTCGGTACCGCCGGTCAGCAGGGCTGCCCACATCGGCGCGATCGCCTTGGCGTGCGCGGTGTCGAGGGCGAGCTCGATCGTCGTGATCGAGCCCGGATCGGCGGCCACGCCCTGGCCGGCGGCAATCTCGGTGATGCGCCGGGCGAGGTCGACATCCTGCTGGGTCACCCATTCGACGACGTGCTCGGCCCCCTCGTGGCGATAGATCGCGTCGTCACTGATCAGCTTGAGATCGACGTAGCCGTCCCCCATCGCCACCCGCGGGTGGTGCCCGAGCGTGTCACCGGCCTCGGCCACCTCCGCCAGGAACCGCACGCCCGCCGCGAAACCGTCGATGACATAGCGCGCGTGCAGCCCCTGACCCAGCTTGCGCCAGTCGGCCGGCGCGGCCTCGGTGATCTGCTCATCGGTCAACATGTCCATGACGGCCACCGTAGGACGGTTTCCGGACGATCGGCTTCCGGTACGTACCATGCTTTCCCATGAGCGAACCCGAGGCCGGCGAGGTGCACCGGGCCGTCGTGGCCCTCACCCCTTTCGTACGGCGGTGGGACCTCCCGCTCAACCCCGAGGACATGGAGGAGCTGGCGTACGCCCTGCTGTTCCATGCCCGATCGCCGCTCCCGCTCGACGAGATCCCGGCCGCCGTCGACCGGCAGATCGACCAGCACGAGGAGCGGGCCCGGCAACTCTTCGAGGCCATGGGCCGGGCTCACACCGCCGATCCGCCGACGTCGTAGCCCGGCCGGTCAGCGCGTCCCGCGGTGGATGGCGATCAGCTCCTCGCGGTACGAATGGTCGGCGCTCTCGCTCTCGTTGGTGACCCGCGCGCCGTTGGCCCACCACTGCGGCAGGCCACGACCCATCTCCTGGCCCGCCTTGGTGTGCACGCAAAGCGCGTAATCGGGCACCTCGACCACGAGGTCGCCGCGCTCGACCCGGGTGGCCACCAGGTCGGCGTGCTCGGAACTGCTGCGATCCTTCCGGGCCAGCGCGAGATAGCGGACGGCGTGCACGGCCATCATGGTGTCCCCGCCGGGAGTGGCGTCGAAGTTGCGCTCGAGGCACTCCACCAGCAGCGGGGCCATCGGCTCACCCAAGCCGATGTCCTCGACCGCGATCAGCTTGAGGCGGCGCCAGAGGTGCTCGGCCACCTCGGCCGAGGTCGACAGCATCTCGTACGCGGCGAGGACCGCGTTGTCCACGTGACAACGACGGATTTCCTTCTGCAGAACGGAGACGAGCTGATCGACCGGAATGCCGCGTGGCGACACCATGGCGGCGTAGGGATCCTCGTGAGTCATGGCTGTCCTGCCTTCCGTGTCGCGTTGATGGCGCGTCCGGGATCCGGAAGGGGCCTGACCAACGGCATCACAACACACCGCGCCCCGCGCCCGCAACCGTCAGAACGCGAAGCGGACGCCGGTCAGCTCCTCGGCCGCGGCCCACAACCGGCGGCCGACGGCCGGGTCGGCGGCCTCGCGGCTCAGCCGGGCCTCGGCCACCCGGCCCCGCATCTCCCACGGCCCGGACGGGCCGAAGAACTGACCGCCGCGCACGGTCGGATCGGTCGCGGCCCGCAGCTGCGGCAGCGCTCCCTGCTCGACCGGCTGGGTCATCAGCAGCCCCACCCGGGCGATCACCCGCCCCAGCCGTCCGCGGTGCTCCCAGGCTCGTGGGGTCAGGTTGGTGCGGCTGATGCCGGGGTGGGCCAGCGTGCTGACGATCGGTGACCCGGCGGCGCGCAGCCGGCGGTCCAGCTCGACCCCGAAGATCGTGGTGGCGAGCTTGGACCGGCCGTAGGCGGGTGCGGCCTTGAAGTCGCGCTCGAACATCAGGTCGTCGAAATCCAGGTGGGCGTTCCGGTGGGTGATCGAGCTCAGGCTGACCACCCGGGGCTCCTTGGCCTCGGCCAGCTTGCCCAGCAGCAGGCCGGTCAGCGCGAAATGGCCCAGCATGTTGGTGCCGATCTGCAGTTCGAAGCCGTCGGCGGTGGTCCGGCGCGGGCCGAGCAGGACCAGGCCGGCGTTGTTGACGAGCAGGTCGACGGCCGGCAGTTGCGCGGCGAAGGCCCGTACCGAAGCCAGCGAAGCCAGATCGAGCTCGCGCACCTCCACATCGCCGCCGATCCGGCGGGCGGCGGCCTGGCCGGCTTCGGTGTTGCGGACGGCCAGCACGACGTGCGCGCCGTGCCGGGCCAGCTGGGTCGCGGTGATCAGGCCGAGGCCCGAGTTGGCGCCGGTCACGACGGCGACCCGGCCGTTCTGGGCGGGGATCCGGTCGGCGGTCCAGGCGTTCATGTGCGGCTCCTGAGGTCGAGGTGAGGACGACGCTAGGAGCGATCCGGGCGGGTTCGGTCGTGCCCGCCTGCCTAGGTTCAACAGTCCTACCCAGGTGGTCCGGCCAGGCGGCACACTTGCGGCATGACCCATCCGTACGCTCGTGAGCTCGGCGATTTCCTGCGGGCGCGCCGCAGCCGCCTCCACCCGCGCGACGTCGGGCTCGAGCCGGGCGGCCGGCGCAAGGTCACCGGGCTGCGCCGTGAGGAGCTGGCCCTGCTGGCCGGGCTGAGCACCGATTACTACCAGCGGATGGAGCAGGGCCGCGAGGTCCGCCCGTCCGACGACGTGCTCGATGCGATCGCCGGCGCGCTCGTGCTCGACGAGGAGGAACGCCGGCACCTGTTCGCGCTGGCCCAGGCCGCCCGGCGCCCGGTGCCGGTGCGGCCGCCCGTCGCGGAGAGGGTGCCCGAGAGCACCCGGCGGCTGCTGCAGGTGATGGACACCCCCGCGGTGGTGCTCGGCCGGCACCTCGACCTGCTGGCGTGGAACCCGATGGCCCAGGCTCTGCTGGGCGATCCGGCGGGCCTGCCGGCCGAGCGGCTCAACATGCTCCTGCTGATGTTCGACGACACGATGACCGGCGACCGCAGCTGCCCCGACTGGGAGCAGCAGGCCCTCGACTACATCGGCATGATGCGCGCCGCCGTCGCCACCGACCCGGCTCACCCCCGGGCCACCGCGATCGTGGGTGAGCTGAGCATTCGCAGCGCCGAGTTCCGCCGGCTGTGGGCCCGGCACGACGTCCGCCGGTCGGTCAGCGGCAGCAAGACGTTCCGCAATCCCGAGGTGGGCGAGCTCGACCTCGACTGGGACACCTATCCCCTGCCCGGCGATCCCGGGCCCGTGATGCTGGTCTGGACGGCCGAGCCGGGCAGCGCCCACGCCGACCGGTTGCGGCTGCTGGCGTCCCTGCAGGCGACGAGGACCAGCACTTAAGATGCCCACAACGATCATGCTCGATGCGGTGGGAGATGTGGGATGTCGTACGGGGGTACGCCTGTCGATCAGGTGAGAAGGAGACCGACGATCCTGGAGGTCGGCGCGAGTCTGCTGGCGGTCGTCGGCGTGCTGAGCGTGGGCCGGGTGGCATACGGCGTGGTGGTGAACCTGGGCCAGGATCAGTGGAGCTCCGGCGCCCGCGCGGTGTTCCTGTTCCTCAACTCGATCGTGCTGATCTTCGCGCTGTTTCTCCTGGTGCTCGCCCACCAGGTGCGGCGGGGCCGGCAGTGGGCCTGGATCGTCAGCATGATCATGCTGCCGTTCACGACGCTGGTCGGCGGCCTGATGCTGCTCCTCACCGCGCTGAGCGGTGCCATCCCCTTCGCCGGCATCGCTGTCGTGGCGACGTCGCTGGCCGCCCTGCTGGTGCTGACCCTCCCCCGCGCGGTCCGCGACTTCTTCCTGCGCAACCCACCCCCGGCGCCGCCCCAGCACCAGCCGTGGGCCGCCGCTCAGGGCCAGCCGTGGGGGCCGGGCCGATAGCGACCGCGTACTCCAGCCGGGCGGGCCGGCAACGCCCCGACCTGCTACAACCGCGCACTCAGCCGGGGTGACGCCCGGCCGGAAAGGCGTCGTCCAGCTGCGACCGCGTACTCGAGCCGGGTCGACGCCGCGCCCGTAACGCCACAACCGGCTACGACCTCGCAGTCCGGCCGGATCGACGCCGGGCCGGCAAAGCCACAGCCGGCTACAACCGGCGTACTCGAGTTGGGTGGACGCCGGGTGCTGGAGCTGGAGTGCGAACACGGGTGCGGAGGGCGGCCGCTTAGAACTGAGCTGGCCGACAACAACAACCGAGGGCCGGACACTGCCCGGAACAGAACAGAGCCAGATCCCGACTCGGGCCGCGCCAAATGCGGAGCCGAGCCGAGCCAACCGAGACGAGACGAGCCGCGCCGGGCCGAGCCGAGCCGGGCCGAGCCGGGCCGAGCCGGGCCGAGCCGGGCCGGGCCGAGCCGGGCCGAGCCGGGCCGGGCCGAGCCGGGCCGGGCCGGGCCGAGCCGGATTCGGGGCAGAGCAAAGCCGGATTCGGCGGCGGGCGGCTGGATCGTGGGGCGGACCGAACTGGATCGCGCGGGAGCCGTTTGGTGGTGCGCTGGCTTGGTCAGGACAGATGGTCTTCGGTGGTCGTCGAGTGCTCGAGGGCCGGGGCGGCGGGGCGGGTTGCGTATTGGTCGACGGCGCGGGCTACGAGGGTCAGGACCACGGCGTTGAGGCAGTGCCACAGCCAGTGGTGCCGGTGGGGATTGCGGCGCAGAGGGGGGTGTCGAGGGTGCGCAGGGTGAGGGAGACGGTGAAGACGGTGGCGGCTATGGCCAGCAAGCGGTCGCGCAGGGCGATGGCGAAGGCGGCCAACGTGAGCAAGGCCGGTAAGTAGCCGCCCAGGGCACCGCGCAGGAGCAGGGTGACCAGCAGCGCGAAGGCGACGAAGGCTGGGACGGCCAGCCACGCGTGGGAGCGGCGCACCTGTAGGCCGTGGCGGGTCAGCAGGACGATCGCGGTCAGGACGGAGGCCAGGATCGAGAGGGTGTCGAGGGCGGCGGTCGCGGTTGTCGCGAATGTGTGGAAGGCCAGGCTGCACAAGCCCACGACGGCGAGTAGGACCGGCAGCAGGAGTGAGCGTGGGCGGCGGGCGATCAGCAATGCGGCGGCCACTAGGAACGCCGCGTTGCTGAGGGCGTTGAGGGGTTCACCGAGCAGGCCGGGGGCGAGCCGCTCGCAATATCCGTCCACGCGACGACCGTAGTGAGGCAACGTGAACAGCGCGGAACGGCGCCACGCCCGCCGAGTGGCGCCGTTGCCGGCTCGGCGGGCGTGGTGGTCGGTGTCCGGCGTCGAGCGCTGGAGAAGAGCGTCGAGCACGAGAGAAAGGCGTCGAGCACGAGAGGAGTGGATCGACCCCGAGAGAAGGGCGTCGAGCGCGAAACAAGAGCGTCGAGCGCGAAACAGAAGCGTCGAGCGCGAGGAAAGAGCGTCGAGCGGAAAAGCGTCAGGCGTCCAGCTTCAGCAGGCGGGCTGCTGTCTCGCCTCGGATGGAGTCGCGGACCTTTTCGTCGAGGCGGGCGGTGGCGATCTGGTCCAGGGGGTCGTAGTGGCCCATGTCGAACGGGTAGTCGGTGCCGATCACCACGTGGTCGGCGCCCATCTGCTGCACCAGGAACTCCAGGTGGGGGGCGTCGAAGACCAGGCAGTCCACGTAGATCTGCTTCAGGTACTCCGACGGCGGGCGGCTGATGTGGTGGCGGCCTTCGGGGCGCAGCTCGTACGCGTGGTCCATGCGCGACGAATAGAACGGCAGGTAACCGCCGCCGTGCACGGCCACCAGCTTGAGGCCGGGGAATTCCTCGAGCACGCCACCGTGAATGATCTTGGTCAGGGCGACCGTCGTGTCGAGCGGGTTGCCGATCACGTTGGTCAGGTAGTACTTGCGCAGGCGCTCGCCGCCGGTGAAACCGTTGGGGTGCAGCATCACGACGACGTCGAGCTCCTCCGCCTTGGCGAAGAACGGGCGGAACCGCCGGTCGTCGAGGTCGAGCCCCATGACGTTCGTGTTGATCTCGACGCCGCGGAAGTCGTATTCGCGCACACACCGTTCCAGTTCGGCGACCGCGGCCGACACGTCCTGCATCGGCACCGTCGCCAGGCCCACGAAGCGGTCCGGATGACCGGCCACGATCTTGGACAGGTTGTCGTTCTGCATCTGCGCCAGCGAAAGACCGAGCGCCGGGTCGGTCCAGTAGAAGTAGCCGGCCGGCGCCACCGAGATGGCCTGCACGTCGATGCCCATCCGGTCGAGGTCGGCGATCCGGCGCTCGGGATCGGTCGCCTGCGGCATGATCTCGCGGACGTGCTCGACCTGATACGCGTTGGTCTCGTCCCCGCCGTAGTAGGTGAACGGGTCCATCTCGGGCGACATCAGCCCGTTCACCAGCGGCAGCGTGTCGGGCAGGATGACGTGGCCGTGTATGTCGACGGTTCGCACAAGAAGCCTTTCTAGGAGACGGGGGCCCACGGCAGTGGGGCATCGGCGTACTTCGCGGCCCGGACGTCGCCGGAACGGGCGTGGCCTTCGAACAGCTCGACCCGCGCCGCCCGCCCGCACAACTCGCCCAGTTCGGCTGAGGCGGACGGTGAGGTGACCTCCTGATAGGTCACCGTGCGCAGGTACTTCCCGACCCACAGCCCACCGGTGTAGCGGGCCGCGCCCCGGGTCGGCAGCACGTGGTTCGTGCCGATCACCTTGTCCCCGTACGAGACACAGGTGCCCTCACCGAGGAAGAGCGCGCCGTAGTGCTTCATCCGGTCGAGGGCTTCCCGGGGCTCGCGCGTCAGGATCTGCACGTGCTCACTGGCGAAGGTGTCGGCCAGCGCGTACGCCTCGTCGAGCGTGGCCACCACGTGGACCTCACCGTGGTCGCGCCACGCGGGCCCGGCCATGTCGTTGGTCGGCATGCCGGGCAGGATCGCCTCGATGTGCTCGACGACCCGTTGGGCCAGCGCGGACGAGGTGGTGATGAGCACGGCCGGCGAGTCGGGCCCGTGCTCGGCCTGGCTGAGCAGGTCGACCGCGACCACGAACGGGTCGGCCTCGTCGTCGGCCACGATCAGGATCTCGGTCGGGCCGGCGAACAGGTCGATGCCGACCGTACCGAAGAGCTGTCGCTTCGCTTCGGCCACGTACGCGTTCCCCGGCCCCGCGATGAGGTCGACCCGCCCGATGGACGCGGTGCCCAGAGCCATCGCCGCCACCGCCTGCACCCCGCCGAGCAGGAGGATCTCGTCGGCGCCGGCCAGGTGCAGCGCGGCCACCGTGGCCGGCGGGATCTCCCCGCGCAGCGGCGGGGTGCAGGCGGTGACCCGCTCCACGCCCGCGACCTTGGCCGTCACCACCGTCATGTGCGCCGATGCCGTCAGCGGATAACGGCCACCCGGCACGTACGCGCCGGAGGCCACGATCGGCAGGTGCTTGTGCCCGAGGAAGACACCCGACTGGGTCTCGATCTCGACGTCCCGCATGCTGTCGCGCTGCGCCTGGGCGAACTGCCGCACGTTGGCCTGCACGGTCTTGATGTCGTCGATGACCGTCGACGGCACCGCGGCCACGATCTTGTCGATCTCGGCCGCCGACAGCTGGAACGACTCGGGCGACCAGTTGTCGAACTTCTGCGAGTAGCGGCGGACCGCGTCGTCGCCGTTCGCGCGGATGTCCTCGATGACGTCGCGGACGACCGCCTCGACCGAAGAAGTCATCAGGCGACCGCCGAAGCCGTACGGGACATGGCTTTCATGGTTTCGAGGCGCCCCAGCACCTCGGCCTGCAGCGTGGCCACGGTCGGGTCGGTCTGCCGGCGCGGCCGGGGCAGGTCGATGGTGATGTCCTCGTAGATCCGGCCGCCCGGTTGCAGGACGATGATGCGGTCGGACAGCTCGACCGCCTCGACCACGTCGTGGGTCACGAAGACGACGGTCTTCTTGGACTGGGCCCAGATGTCCTGCAACTGCGCCCGCAGGCCACGGGCGGTGATCGCGTCGAGGTGGCTGAACGGCTCGTCCATCAGCAGCAGGTCGGGCTCGACGGCGAACGCGCGGGCGATGCCGACCCGCTGCTGCATGCCGCCGGAGAGCTGACCGGGGAAGAAGTCGGCGTTCTTGGCCAGGCCGACCATGTCGAGGTACTTCTTGGCCCGGGACACCGTGGCCTCACTGCGGTCGTCCTGCACGTACATCATGTTCTTCATGACGCTGCGCCACGGCAGCAGGCGCGGGTCCTGGAAGACGTAGCCCATCCGGGCCGGGCCGCCGGCGTCGCTGGTCAGGCTGATGTCGCCCGAGGTGTGCTCCTCGACGCCCGAGATGATGTTGAGCAGGGTGCTCTTGCCGCAGCCGGACGGGCCGACGATCGAGACAAACGTGCCGCCGCGGACGTCGAAGGAGATGTCGTCGAGCACCCGGCTGGCCTTCGGGGTGCCGACATTGAAGGTCTTGGCGAGGTTCTTGATGGTCAGGACAGCCACAATGTCTCCTTAAGCGGAAGCGTCGCGCCAGCGGAAGGCTCGTCGGATCGCGCGGTCGAGCACGAAGCGGTCGAGCAGGACGATGAAACCGACGAAGAGCACGACCCAGGCGGCGAACCCGCCGAACCGGTTGGCGTCGTACCACCAGCGGGCCCGGTAGCCGACACCGCCGCCGCCGCCGAACCACTCGGCCAGCAGCACGCCGTTCCAGCCGATGATGATGGCGAACCGGATGCCGGCCGCGACATAGCCGGTGACCGCGGGCAGGACCAGATCCTTGATCCGGCGCGACAGCGGCACCTTGTACGTCGTCGACATGTCCCGCAGATCGCGCGACACCCCCCGGACGCCCTGGGCGACGTTGACGATGACGAACGGCACCGAGGTCAGGAACGTCGTGATGATCGGGCTGAGGTCGCCGAACCCGAACCACATCACGGTCAGGAACGACCAGATGATGGCCGGGATCGACAGGGCGACCAGCACCGGGCTCTCGAAGAAGGCCCGGCCGAGCTGGGACAGGCCCATGATGACGCCGATCGCGATGCCGACGACGGCGGCCAGGGCCACGCCGACGCCGAAGCGGTAGAGCGTCAGGCCGAAGTTGCCGAAGACCTCGCCGCGCGAGAACTCGTCGGCCAGCCGCTGCACCACCTCGACCGGCCCGGGGACCCGGGCGAACAGCGCCGACATCAGCACCCAGAAGACGAAGAACGACAGCAGTGCGGCGACGCGGGCGGCGCGGTCCGAGGTGAGCCGCTTCTGCCAGGCCGGTGTGGCCTTGTCCTTCTCGGTGGTCGAGCGGCGGGCTTTGACGGGAGCCATCGTGGTGCTCACAGCGCGGAGCTCCTCTCCTGCGGGCGCCACGCGAGCAGCCGGGCCTCGCTCTTGGCCAGGACCAGGCGCTCGATGATCAGCATGAACACGATGAACAAGAACATCCAGGCGAGCACGGCGGCGATGTCGTACAGCTGATATTCCGTACGGATCTGGAAGCCGACGCCGTTGCGGCCGCCGAACACCTCGGTGAGCGCCTCGACCTTCCACGCCACCGCGAAGCACATCCGGATCGCGGCGAAGATGAACGGCACGATGGTCGGCAGCAGCACCTCCCGGCGGATCTGCTGGGACGACCGCCCGAAGGCCTCGCTCATCGTGATCAGCGACTTGTCGACCCCGCGGATGCCCTCGGCCACGTTGAGCGCGATGTACGGCGCCGAGACCAGCGCCACGGCGAGGATCGGGCCCAGGTTGGACAGGCCGAAGACGATCAGCGACATGACCGCGTAGACGATCGCGGGGATCGTGCCGGCGATCGTGACGCCGTCGTGGAAGAACGCGCGCCAGTAGTTGTAGCGGCCCATCAGGTAGCCGATCGGGGCGCCGACCGCGGCCGCGACCGCGAAACCGGCGAACGTCTTGAGCACGCTGGCCGAGAAGTCGGTGACGAAGTTGCCGCTCTCGACGATCTCGACGCCGGCCTGGAAGACCTCCAGCGGCCGGGGCAGCAGGCGCGAGCCGAACCACCAGGAGCCGTACTCCCACAGGGCGAACATCGCGACCCAGCCCAGCAGCACCAGTCCGGTGAGCCGCCATCGCCGCCGCCGGGCGGTGCGCTTGGCGCCGGCCTCGGGGTCCGCGGGTGGTGCGGCCGGAGCCGCACCCACCAGCTGATCCGTCATCGTGTCTCCTTAGGACTTCGGGAGGATCGTGAAGTCGGGGTCGGGCACGTCCTCGTCGACGTAGCCGGCTTCCTTCATGAGGTTGAACAGCTTGGTCTCGCTGTCCACCCAGGCCTGGTCGAGGTAGGTCGACTCGACGAACCAGTCGTACTTGTTGGCCAGCCAGTCACGGATGAACGCCTTGTCCTTGTCCGACTCGGCGGCGAAGTCCTCCGGGTAGGCCTCGATGATCTTGTCGCGGTTCTTGGCCCACTCCTGGACGCCGCGGTCCCACATCTTGATCAGGAACGCCGCCTCCTCCGGGTTCTTCTCGACCCAGGCCTTGCGGGCGACGAAGACGTTGTTCTGCGGGTGGGTCAGCTCGGTCTTGTTGTCGGAGAACTGCTCGGCGTAGATCTGCGAGACCGACTTCGAGTCGTACAGGGGCTTGATCGCGCCGCTGGACAGCTGCGGGATGGAGAAGTCGGGCAGCAGCAGACCGGCGTCGGCGTCGCCTCGCTCGATCAGGCCGGCCGCGTTCTGCGGGTCGGTCACGACCAGCTCGTAGTCGCCGCCGCCGGCCCGCAGGTCGAGGTTGCACCACTTCTTGGCGAAGACGCCCCACATGATGGTGATCGAGACCGCGCTGTGCGTGACGATCTTCTTGCCCTTGAGCTCGCAGATGTCCTTGGCCGTGCTGTTCTTGCCGACGGCCAGGATGCTGCGGTCGGAGTTGAACTTGCCGAAGATCGTGGTCTTCTCGCCGGTCTGCTTCTCGAGCTCGGGCACCTCGTAGGAGGCCGCGGAGACGACGTCGGCGTGCCCACCGGCATAGACCCCGAACTCGTCCCAGGACGACGAGGTCAGGACCTGGATCTTGGCCGCCTCCTCCATCTCCTGCTTGATGCCCTGCGACTCCATCCACTTCCAGACGGGGTCGGGGGCCATGACCATGTTCACGACGCCGTTGGCGTCCTTGGCCTCGGCGTTGGCGCCCGACTGGGCGGCCGGACGGGCACCGCATCCGGCCGTGGCGACCAGGGCGAGAGCGGTGGCGGAGGCTATGACTCGGCGGCGGTTCGGACGGACGATGCGTGATGCATTCATGGGAGGTACCTCTCACGGGGGTGCGGCACTTCGTTGGGTGCGACCAGAGGCGAGGGGTTGCTGCGACTCATGTCGAGGATGTTTCGGGGTTGTGACGCCCGACACTGCCGTGGCAACCTGTGCAAGTCAAGCATTTCTGCAAAATCTATGCACGTGGATGTGCTTGTCAGCTGCGCTAACATGGCCGTCGTTGTGCATAATTTATGCATTCGAGAACGGGGTACACCATGGACGGTCACCGGACGGAACGCCGGCGTGGGGCGACGAGCTCGACGGTCGCTGAGGCGGCCGGGGTGGCGCAGTCGACGGTGTCGCGGGCCCTGCGGGGTGACCCCCGGGTCCGCGACGACACCCGGCGGCTCATCGAGGAGACGGCCGAGCGGCTCGGCTACCGCCCCTCGTGGGCCGGCCTGACGCCGGCGGCGGCGCTTCCGGCGCGTACGAGATCGATCGGGGTCGTGGCCTCGGACCTGACCAATCCGTTCTTCCCGTCGCTGCTCAACCCGGTGCATGACGAGCTGCAGCTGATGGGCTACCGGTTCGTGCTGTTCGCCGAGCGCACCGACCTGCCCACCGGACAGGAGGCGTTGCTCAGCCTGCTCAACTCGTCGATCGACGGGGTGCTGATCACCACGGCCACGCTCGACTCGCACCTGGGCGAGGCGCTGACCGCCCGGGAGCTGCCGATCGTGCTGCTCAACCGCTACGTCGACGGCATGGACGTCGACCGGGTGACGGCCGACAACCACCACGGCGGGCGGACGGCCGCGCGGCACCTGCTCGATCTGGGCCACCGCTCGATCGGTGTCATCCGCGGCCCGGCCAACACGTCGACCAGCCGCGACCGGCACGCCGGCGTCCTCGAGGGCCTGGCCGGCTCCGGGGTGGTGCTCGAGGTCCGCGAGGGGCCGTACACCCACCAGAGCGGATATCAGAACGCCCGGGAGCTGTTGCGGCTGCCCGCTCCCCCGACCGCGCTGCTCTGCGGCAACGACATCATCGCGTTCGGCGCCCTCGACGCGGCCAAGTCGCTCGGCCTGGACGTGCCGGCCGACATCTCGGTGCTGGGCTTCGACGACGTGCCGATGGCCTCCTGGGAGGTCTTCCAGCTGACCACGGTCCACCAGCCGCTGAGCGAGATGGCCCGCACCGCCGCCCGCCTGCTGGTGGAGCGCATCGAGCACGACGGCGACATCGGCGCCGGCCGGGAGCGGCTCTTCGCCACCAGCCTGGTGCAGCGATCGACCACCCAACATGTCGGCTCCTAGGTGTGACGGCTGTGTTACAAGCCACAGCCTCATGGCGCCACCCAGGCCGCCGCGATGTGTGGCCAACCATTTCTGGACCGACAGTGTGTGGCCCGGCACATGGGTCCGGATCCGGGGCGGCGGCACCGTAAGGCCATGACGACCATCGCTGTAGCCCCTCTGCCGCTCTGGGCGCGGGAAGCCGCCGACGCCGTCGACCTGCACGCCCTGGCCGATCGGGTGGTCGAGGCCGACCTCGCGGCCGCGTTCGACACGTTGCGCGACAACGACGAGTTCGTGACCCGGCTGCGGGCCAGCGTGGTCGAGAACCTCCGCGCGCTGCGCCAGGTGCTGACCGGGCGGACGCCGCTGGCTGAGGTGTGTCTCACCGAGCCGTTCGCGCTGGCGGCGCTGCAGGCCCGCCTCCGCCTGCCGCAGACGGCGCTGCAACGCTCGTACCGGGTGGGTTTCCTGACCATGTGGCAGGAGTGGAGCGACCAGCTCGTGGCGCGGGCCGGCCTAGACGACGTGCCCCGCCGCGAGAGCCTGGAGGCGTTGCAGGCGCTGACCGAGCTCGTGCTGGCCTACCAGCACCACGTGGGCTCGCAGGTCGCGGACACTTTCGCCCGGACCGACGACCAGCTCAGCCGCTCCCGCGAGCACGTCCGGGCCGGCCTGGTCCAGCATCTGCTGCGCGACGACTCGACGCCGCTGCCGCCGTCCGACCTGGTGCTGCTCGACTACCCGCTGGACGCCGCCCATCTCGCCGTGCTGCTGCCCGACCTGCCCGAGAGCGCGGCCCGGCAGGTCCTGGACACCCTGCGCGAGAAGTGCCACGTGCGGGACACCCTCGTGCACCCGATCGACCTGACCAGCACGGTCGTCTGGCTGGCCCAGCCGCGGCAGGCGGGCTGGACGGCGACCCGGATCGCCGCACTCACCGACTGTCTGCGCGGCCACGCTTTGGAGGCGTCGGTGAGCGAGCCGCACGTCGGTGTCCAGGGAGTCCGCGACGGCTGGCGGCAGGTCCGCGACGTGCAGCGCGTCCGCGAGGCCTGGGGCCCGGGCGTGCTGACCTATCCCGACGTGAGCCTGGAGATCCTGCTGATGGCCGATCCGGTGCGGGCCCGCGCGTTCGTCCGCACCGAGCTCGGCGAGCTGGGCGCCGACGACGAGAACGCGGCTCGCCTGCGCGAGACGGTCGAGGCCTCCCACCGGTACGGCAGTCACGTGACCACCGCGGCCCACCTTCACCTGCACGAGCACACCGTGCGCAACCGCCTGCAGAAGGCCGCCGAGCTGCTCGGCCGTCCCCTCACCGAACGCCGCACCGAGCTGCAGGTGGCGCTGCGCCTGTCCCGGCTGCTGATCTCCGTCGCCGAGTGAAGCTCGTCCTGGCCTGCCTGCTCGGCGGCTCGGCGGGCTGGGCCATGACCGCTCCCGGGGCCGGGGCGGCGACCATGGCCGCCGGCTACGGCGCCGGACTGCTCTGGGTCGGCCTGCTCACGTCGGCGTTCGCCGCCCCGTACGCCGTGCTGCAGTTCCCCAGCGGCGTCGTCGTCGACCGCTTCGGGGTGCGAACCACCGCCGTCGCCGGGTTGTCCCTGGTGGTCGCGGCGCACCTGATCGCGCTGGCCGCTCCCCTGCCCGGACTGGCGATGACGGCCCGGGTGCTGTCCGGCACGGGTTTCGCCGTGTGCTTCGTCTGCGGTGCCGAGCTGGCCCGGGCCAGTGGCCGCGGCCCGCGGGGCATGGGCATCTTCGGCGGGGTCTCGCTGGCCGCGTCCGGGGTGGCCGTGCTGGTGGTGCCGTTCGCGGCGCTGGCTCTGCACTGGCGGGCGCCGTGGGTGACCACCCTGGCCGTGACGGTTCCGGCGCTGATTCTCGCGCTCCGGGCCGAGAGTCCCGCTTCCCGGCGTACGTCGTCCCGCGGTGCCTCCGTGCTCGACGCGCAGCTGTTCCGGCTGGCCGCCGTGCACGCCGTGACGCTGGGCCTCGGCCTGGTGCTGTCGTCGTGGGCGACCACCCTGCTCGTGGCCGTGTGGTCGTTCAGCCCCGCCGTGGCCGCCGTCGTCGGGTCGGGGGTGCTCGGCCTGTCGGTGGTCAGCCGCCCGCTCGGTGGCCAGCTCGCCGAGCGGTGGCCCGGCCGCACCCGTACGGTCTGGTCGGTCGCGCTGGTGGCGTGCGCGGCAGCCACGGCGGCTCTGTCCTGGCGGAGCACACCGATCGTCGCCGTGCTGGCGGTGCTGACCCTGGGCATCTTCAGCGGCCTGCCCTTCGCCAGCGTGGTCGGCGCCGGCCAGGCCCGTCTCCCCGAGCGCCCGGCGGCGGCCGTCGGCCTGATGAACACGGCCGCCTTCGGCCTGGTGGTGGCCGCGACCCCGATCGTCGGCTGGGCCGCCGACCACGGCTACGCCTCGTGGACCCTGGTCGCCGTCGCCGCCCTGTGGCTGCTGCCGCTGGCCGCCCTCCCGCGCGTCAGCACCCGGCCGGCCCTCGTCCCCGGTTAGGCTGCGCCGGTGATCCGGGCCGTGATCGTTGACGTCGATGACACCCTGTGCCTGACCGAGGCCGCCTCCTTCGACCTGGAGAACGAGGTGCTCGCCCGGATGGGCCGGCCGCCGATGTCGCGGGCGGTGCACCGGTCGACGTGGGGCGAGGTCCTGCTGGACGCCATGCCGCGGCGGTCGCCGGGTCTCGACCTGGCCCGCTTCGCGGAGCTGTTCCCGTCGGTCCACCAGCAATACCTGGCCGACGGCCGCCTCGACGTGATCCCGCCGGAGAACCTGGAAGCGCTCGACGAGTTCGTCCGGGCCGGTCGCACCGTGCTGCTGCTGACCTCCCGGGCCGAGGTGGAGGTGGAGCACATGCTGGCCGCCGACCACGTGCTGGCCGGTCGGGTCAGCGGCGCCTACCACCAGGGCAACACCCGATTCCGCAAGCCGGACCCGCGCGCCTTCGACGAGCTGCTGGCCGACACCGGCCTCGCGCCGGAGGACTGCGTCTACGTGGGCGACTCACCGGGCGACGCGGTGGCGGCGGGGGGTGCGGGGCTGCGGTTCATCGCCTGCCTGCAGAGCGGGGTGCGCCGGCTCGACGACTTCGCCCCGCGCTACGTCGACGCCGCCATCGACACCTTCCCCGAGGTGGTCGCCGCGGTGAAGCAGCTCGACCACCCTGCCGGCTGAGCCGGCCCCCACCAGCCCGACCACCCTGCCGGTCGAACCGGCACCCAGCAGCCCGACCACCCTGCCCGCCGAACCAGCACCCCGCAGCCTCAAGCACTCCGCCCGCCGAACCAGCACCCCGCAGCCTCAAGCACTCCGCCCGCCGAACAGCACCCAGCACCCAGCAGCCTCACGTACTCCGCCCGCTGAGCCTGCGTCCGGCAGGACGACTACCTCGCACCGCTGAGCTGGCACACAGCAGCCCGACCACCCCGCCCGCCGAGCCTGCGCCCAGCAACGTGACCATTCTACGGGCTGAGCCGGCGTCCGCCGCCGGGCCGAAACGCCGCGGCCGCGCTCGTTCCCTCGGCATGTCGGCCGAACTGCTGCGCAGGGCGCTTGCCACCGCTACTTCCCCCGCGGCGGCGTCCGCAGGCTGTCGACCCGCACGGGTGATCGCTGCCCGAGACGACCTCGGACGGCGGCGGGCGACCTTAGCGTCCTTTCATGATCAACCCCGGAACGGCCCCGATCGAGGACGCCCGGCCGGAACTCGCCCAAGCCAACCTGGAGGCCTTTCTGGACGCGGCGCGCCGGCGCGCCGCGGAGCTGGACGAGGTTCCGATCCGGCAGCGCGTCGCCTACCTCGACGGGGAGCCGGTGCGTGACCCGTCGGCCGACCGGGACGGCCGGTTCGGCTGGGACCTGCGGATGTCCGACGGTCGTACGGTCCGGCTGCTCATGCCCGGGGTGGAGCTGGCCCGGCTGCGCGACGACATCACGGCCGAAGCACCGTGCCTGTATGTCAACGGCACGGCCTGGTGGTGGGACGGCGCGGTGGATTCGGTGGCCGGCGAGGGGCTGGTGCTACGCGGCGGTTCGTGACGGTGCAAGGCAGCGGCATCAGGTTGCCCGCACTGACTGGTGCTACGCGACCGTTCGTGACAGTCCGGCGCAGCGGCATCAGGTTGCCCGCACTGGCTGGTGCTACGCGACCGTTCGTGACAGTCCGGCGCAGCGGCATCAGGTCGCCCGCACTGACTGGTGCTACGCGACCGTTCGGCACAGCGGCATTCGGTTGCCAGCGAGGACTGGTGCTACTTGGTCGTTCGTCACGGTCCGGGGCAGCGGCAGCGGAGCAGCGGGTCGAGCTGGTGGGCGCGTTCGTGCCGCAGGAGGTGGGCCCGTTCGTCGAGAAGTCCCAGCTGCTCGCGGGTGAGGCGATGGGCGTACCAGATGAGGGCCGCGGCCTCGAGGACGTCCGGGTGGACCGGCCGGTCGAGGGTGATCAGGTCGATTGCCGGTCAACGCGCTCAGGTCGCCGCCCGGGATGTCGATGACGGCGGCGAACCCGGTCAGCAGCTCCGGCGTCAGGGCTTTCCGGCCGTGCCCGATCGCGCCGATCGTCGACGCCGAGAGCATGGGGCCGCGTCCGAGGCCGAACAGGAAACGGGCCGCATCGGACCAGCTGAGACCGCGGTTGTGCAGCAGCCGGAGAAGTAGAGCGCCGGGGCCGTCCGGATACTGCTGATGAGACGGTGCCGGCCGGGGCGGACCGAGCGGGCGGCGCTGCTCCGGCAAGGACTTCGCGAGCTCGTGCAGCTCTGGGACGGCGCCCGGCAGATGAGTCATGGACCAGGCCAGCACGCCGACAGAGCTTCCGGGGTGCGTCGGGACGAGGTCGCCGGGCACGGCCTGGCCGGCGATCACGAAGAGGTCACTGGCGTGCAGCCCCAGCACCGGGGCCAACTCGCGCAACATATCCGGGTCGGGCTCCGCACCGTCGAGCACCGCCTGGATACGGCTCTCTGCAACGGTTGTCCTTCGAGCAAGCGTGCCGGCATCAGCCCCACGTAGCTCGGCCAACCGTCCTAACTGCCCCTTCACGAACCCACACTAAGGCGTTCTTGGAGGTGGGATCGAACTCCGGTGAGGCCGCAGCCCGACTCCACTTCGAAGACACGACTCCGAAGTGACAGGGCCAAAAAGTGTCGTGGGGAGGCGCTAGCTTCACCGGCATGAAGCTGCTGCTGACCGATTCCGGTATCACGAACGCGAGCATCCACGACGCGCTGGTCGATCTGCTGGGCAAGCCGATCGCCGAGTCCACCGCCCTGTTCGTCCCGACCGCGCTCCACGCGCAGCCGCGCGGCGCATTTCAGGCTTTTCGCGTGATCAGCGGGCAGGAGGATCGGGCGCCCATGGTTCAGCTGGGCTGGCAGTCGGTGGGGGTTCTCGAGCTCACCGCGCTGCGCAGCATCGGCGAGGATCTGTGGGGGCCGCTGGTGCGCGAGGCCGATGTGCTTCTGGTCGAGGGGGGCGACCCCATGTTCCTGTGCCATTGGATGCGGGAGTCCGGCCTGGCCGGCCTCTTCCCCACGCTCCACGACACGGTTTATGTGGGCTTGAGCGCCGGGAGCATGGTGATGACGCCCCGGATCGGCGAGGATTTCGTCCGCTGGAGCCCGCCCGGGGGTGGCGACACGACGCTGGGCCTGGTCGATTTCTCGATCTTCCCGCACACCGATTACCCCGGCATGCCGGAGAACACGATGGCCGACGCCGAGAAATGGGCGGCCACCATGCCGACGCGCGCCTATGCGATCGACAACCAGACGGCCATCAAAGTGGTCGACGGAGAAGTCGAAGTGATCTCCGAGGGCAACTGGAAGCTCTTCAACGCCTAGACAGAAACGACCGGCGGGCCGACAACCGGCGGGCCGACAACCGGCGGGGCGACAACCGGCGGGGCGACAACCAGCCGGCCCCGACAACCGGCGGGGCGATAAAAGGCGGGCCGACGACCGGCAGGCCGACGACCGGCGGGAGCAGCTGAGGCGGTCAGGCGGCCAGGAAGGCTTGAACGCGGGCCGTCGGGGTGAGCAGTGTGATCGCGGAGCGGTCGGCGAACGTGAGGTGCAGGCGGCCGCCCTGTTCGGTGGAGGCGGTGAGGTCGGCTCGGGGGCATTCCCAGCGCAGCCGCAGGGGTGGGAGGGGGCCGGAGGTCAGGCGGAGGATGTCGCGCCAGGAGCCGGGGCGCTTGGAGAGGAGCAGCAGGCGGCGATCGGTCAGGGCCAGGACGCGGGGGTCGTTGACCGTGCGGATGTGCTCGTCGAGGGCGACCGCGTGGCTGCGGGGTGCGCCGTTGACGCCGCGGCGGGTCTCGGCGGCGGGGCGGCGGAACCGCCACGGTGAGATCTCGGCCCGGGTCACCGGGCCGTCCGGGCGCCCGTCGGCCCGGCTCACCCAGATGGCGGCGCGGAAGGTCTCGCCGGGCGGCAGCAGTTCGGCCACCCGGGTCTTCAGCTGCGCCTCGCGCTCGTCGCCGGCGTTCACGGTTGCACTCCCCTCAGGTCCGGACGTGTGCGCTGGTCAGTCGATCACGCGACCAGCTGTCCGCTGCCACCGGGTGGCCGATCACGCGTCCAGCCGTCCCAGACCACATGGCGGTCGACCACGCCACCGACCGTCCCGCACGCATGGGACGGTCGACCACGCCACCCACCGCCGCCCACGCACGGGACGGTCGACCACGCCACCCACCGCCGCCCACGCACGGGACGGTCGATCACACCATCCACCGTCCCCCACGCACGGGGAGGTCGACCACGCCACCCACGTACGGGACGGTCGACCACACCACCCACCGCGCCCCACGCACGGGACGTTCGACCACGCGACCGACCGCCCGGTATCGCCGGGTCGTGGCGTCACCCCTTGGGCGCGCATCGGCTGGCTGTCTGAGCCGTTCGTCTCTGTGACGAGAGGAGCGAACGGTGATCACCCCACAAGCGCACCACTTCGCCGAGCGGGTCGACCAGGGGCCTGGCCCGGACCGGCCGGCGCCGAGCGGCAGCACCGTCTGGTGGACCGTCAAGGCGGTCGCCGTCGTCGCCGCGGTGGTGCTCAGCTGCGTCGGCTTCGCGGGTGTCCTGGAGGCATCGAGCGCGCATTGTTACGAGGTCTCGAAACGGGTCTGTTTCTCCCGGGTGATCGATCACCTCACCGGTGAGACGGCGCCCAGGACAGCGGACTGAGCCCGGTGTGGCCGATCATGGGGCGGTGACGTTCTCTCTGGCCACACCGCCCCTGTTCGCCGCGCTCGCACCGGCCCGGAATGTGCTGATCGCCGGGGCGGGTGGCGGGTTCGACGTGTATGCGGGTCTGCCGCTGGCCTTCGCGCTGCGGGAGAGCGGCGTCCGGGTGCATCTGGCCAACCTGTCGTTCTCCGAGCTGGAACTGGTCGACCGCGAGGCATGGGTATCGGACCATGTCGTGGCCGTGCGGCCCAAGACGGCCAGCCCCGACTGGTATTTCCCGGAGGGTGCGCTCTCCCGCTGGCTGGCCGGGCACGCCCAGCCGTCGACCGTCTACGCCTTCCCGCCGCTCGGCGTCCAGACGTTGCGCGAGGCCTACCGATACCTGGTCGACCAGCTCGACATCGACGCCATCGTGCTGGTCGACGGTGGCACCGACATCCTGCTGCGCGGCGACGAGGACCAGCTCGGCAGCCCGGTCGAGGACCTGGCCAGCGTGGCCGCGGTGGCCGGCCTCGACGTGCCCGTGAAACTGGTGACGTGCCTCGGTTTCGGCATCGACGCCTACCACGGGGTCAACCACGTGCAGGTGCTGGAGAACATCGCCGCGCTGGACCGGGAAGGCGCTTACCTCGGGGCGCTTTCCATCCCCCGTACGAGCAAAGGAAGCGGCCCTGTATCGGGACGCCGTCGCCCACGCCGCGGCGGCCACGGCCGACCGCCCCAGCATCGTGAACGGCCAGATCGCCGCGGCCGTCAACGGTGAGTTCGGCGACGTGCAGTTCACCCGGCGCACCAGCGGCAGCACCCTGTTCGTCAACCCGCTGATGGCCGTCTATTTCACAGTCGGCCTGGACGCGCTGGCCGCCCGCTGCCTCTACCTGGACCGGATCGAGAACACCTACGGCCGGCGCCAGGTGATCACCCGCATCGAGGCGTTCCGCAACGAGCTGGCCACCACCCGCATCCCGCGGGCCTACCCGCATTAGGCCAGCGCGTCGGCGACGTCGTCGGCGCTCAGGGCCACCTGCAGCTCGGCCAGCACCCGCACCTGGGAGGTCGAGACGCCCAGGAGCTGTTCGGCCTTGCGCAGGCGCAGGTTGACCGTGTTGGGATGGACGAACAGGGCCGCGGCGGTGGCGGCGGTGTTGAGGTCGTGGGTGACGTAGGCGCGGAGCGTCTGTTCCAGGGCGGTGCCGCGGGCGGTGTCGTACGTGCGGATCGGGGCCAGCGTCTCGGCCGCGAACCGGCGCAGCTCGGAGACGTCCTGGAGTTGCAGCAGCAGGCCGTGCACGCCCAGCGACTCGAAGCCGGCCACCGCGTCGGCCGTGCCGCGCAGGCGGGCGATCGTGGCCGCGCCGCGACCCCGGCGGTAGGCGGCGGGGTAGTCGGTCAGCGCGTGACACGGCGGCGACACGGCCACGGCGGTCTCGGGGCCGGCGCCGATGCGGCGCAACTGGGTGAGCAGCCGCTCGGCCTCGGCCGGGGCACCGGCCGGCCACAGCAGCACCACGTCGTCGCCGATCGCGCCGGCCAGGGCCCGGGGCTGGGCGGCCGAGGCGAGCGAGCGCGCGACCGACAGGACGCGGGCCGGGGGGCCGCCGTTGACCACGATCACCGCGTGCGGCTTGGTCAGGTCGAGTCCGAGCCGGCCGGCCCGCTCGGCCGCGGTCACCAGGCCGGCCGCGCTGCCGGCCAGCAGGTCGGTCACCACCTCGCCGGAGAGCCGCCACTCCACCTCGTGCGCGGTGCGGGCCCGCAACACCTCCAGGGCGCAGACCGTCGCCGCGTGCTCCAGGGCCCGTACGTCGAGCGCGGGCAACGGTGACCCGGAGCTGGGCACGACGATGCGCGCGACCGTGTCGTTGCCCAGCACCACGGGGGTGGCGAGCCCCTGCTCGACGGGATCCGGTCCGGCCGCGGCGAGCTGCACCCCGGACGGCTCCTCGACCACCACCACCGACGTGCCGAGCAGCTCGGCCAGGGCCGCCGCGACCCCGGCCACCCCGCCGCCGCGCAGGGCGACCCGGGTGAACTGCTCATGCACCTCCTCGCCGCGGCGCAGTGCCGTGTTGGCCGTGGTCAGGTCGGCGATCGTGGCCGCCTCGCGCTCGCGCAGCCGGGCCGTCTGGATGGCCACCCCGGCCTGCTCGGCGAGCAGCGCCAGCAGCTCCTGCTCGCCCGGGCCGAACTCGTGCGGCATCCGGGTGTAGCAGTTGAGCGTGCCGACCGGGACACCGGCCGAGAAGACCGGCATGGAGATCATCGAGCGGTAGCCCTGCTGCCGGGCCACCCCGCCCCAGGGCAGGAACGTGGCGTCGGCGACCGTGTCGGGCACCTGCACCGGCGTACCGGTCAGGAAGGCCCGGCCGGACGGGGCGCGCGGCTCGTCGTCGGGCTCGAGCACCACCGGATGGTCGGCGTTGACCTGCTCGATGTAGCTGGGCGACAACCCGTACGCCCCGGTGATGACCAGCTTGCGGCGCGCCTCGTCGACCAGGAGCACGGCGCAGAAGTCGTAACCGAGCAGGCGCGACGCCGTCCCGGAGACCAGGTCGAGCAGCTCGGGCAGCGACACCGGGCGATTGAGCGCGGTGGCGATCGCGGCGATCGCCTCCAGCCAGGGACGCAGCTGCACGGCACCGGTCGTCTGCATGCCGGAGACTGTGCCATCACAACTGAGCCAGCGCCATACCTGTGTGGCCGCACATGTGCCCCGCTCGGCTGGAAAGCCAAAGTAGGCCTCATGAACCAAGACGTCGGTGTGCATATCGTCCGCGCCAATGATCTGTCCGACCAGACGCCCCAGACGTCCGGCCTGAAGCGGTTCGAAGCGGTCTCCGCGCGCCGCCTCGGGTCGAAGGACCTGTGGATGGGCCTGTCCGTGCTGCCCGCCGGCAGCAAGACCGGAGTGCACCACCACGGCGACTCCGAGACGGCCCTGTACGTGCTCAGCGGTGTCGGCCGCTGGTGGATCGGCGACAAGCTCGACACCGTGCAGGAGGCCCACCCGGGCGACTTCGTCTACATCAAGCCGGACGTCGTGCACTGGGAGGAGAACGCCAGCGACACCGAGCCGGTCCGCATGATCGTCGCCCGTACCACGCAGGACGCCATCGTCATCAACCTCGAGGACCACCCGTACGGTCCGCAGCTCACCGAGGGGCGGTACGACCATGACTGACCGGGGTCGCGCGATCGTCGTGGGTGGCTCGTTCGCCGGGCTCACCGCGGGGCTGCTGCTGCGTGAGCAGGGCTTCGAGGTCGACATCTTCGAACGTACGCCGGCTTATCTCGACGGCCGGGGCGGCGGCATCGTCCTGCAGCCGGACACCGTCCGGTGGATCGCCGAGCGCCCGCACAGCTTCGGCGTGGACGACGTCAGCATCGGCTCGACGGTGATGCGCTACCTCGGCGACGACAACAAGATCGCGTACGAGGAGCCGGCCGCCTGGCGGTTCAGCTCGTGGACCACGCTCTACCGGATCCTGCTCGACGACTTCGGCACCGCGCGCTACCACCTGGGCGAGTTCGCGGTCGGGCTCGACCAGGACGCCGACGGGGTGGAGCTGCGGTTCGCGAGCGGCCGGTCCGAGCGTGCCGAGCTGCTCGTGTTCGCCGACGGCATCTCGTCGGTCGGCCGCCGCCGGCTCCAGCCGCGGGTCCAGCCCCGGTACGCCGGATACATCGGCTGGCGCGGCTGCGTGCCCGAGCGCGACGTCACCGGCGAGACGGCCGATCTGATCAACGACGCCCTGGCGTACGCGTTGATGGACTCCTCACACATCTGCATGTACGCCATCCCGGGCGCCGACGGCAGCCTGGCCACCGGGAACCGGCAGTTCAACTACGTCTGGTACCGCAACGTGGCCGAGGGCCCCGCGCTGGACGAGATGACCACGGATCTGCGCGGCTACACCGCTCCCGTCTCGGTTCACCCCGGCCAGGTGCAGCGGCGCTTCGTCGACGAGATGCGGGCGGACGCGCTCGCCCAGCTGCCCCCGGCCGCGGCCGAGCTGGTGGCCCGCACCCCCGAGCCGTACATCCAGATCGTCCTCGACATCGCGGTGCGCAACATGGCGTTCGGCCGGGTGGCGCTGATCGGCGACGCCGCGTTCGCCGCCCGCCCGCACGCCGCCGCCGGCACCGCCAAAGCCGCCGCCGACGCCTGGTCCCTGGCCGCCGCGCTGGCCGAGGAACCGGACGTCACGCGGGCGCTGGCCGCCTGGGAGCCCGGCCGGCTGGCCCTCGGCAACGACCTGCTGAGCCGGGTGGCCGAGATGGGCGCCCGGTCGCAGTTCACGAACTCGTGGGACCCGGCCGATCCGGCCCTGCACTTCGGTCTTTACGGCCCCGATCGCTGAGGAAGGCCGCGACCTCGGTCATCACGGCGTCCGCGTCGAGCTCGTTGAACAGCTCATGGCGGGCCTGTGGGTAGGTCCGCTCGACGTAGTCGGGACCGCGCAGGTGCTCGATGCCGGCGCGGGAACCATCGATCGGGACCAAGGGATCGGCCTCCCCGTGGATCCACATCAGCGGCAGGTCACCCAGCGACGGACCCCGCTCGATGGCGTCGAGGCTGCGCTCGATCGCCTGCAGGGTCGGGCGTTTGAACGGCCCGTGCCACACCAGCGGGTCGGCCGCGTAGCGCTCCCCCACCGACGGGTCGCGCGAAAGCGTGGTGATGTCGAGCGGCACATCGGGGATCTCGTCCAGCGCCAGCAGTTGTGCCGCGCCCTCCCACCGGCCGACCAGCGGGCTCGACAGCACCAGCGCGGCCAGCAAATCCCCATAACGCTGCGCGTAACGAGCCGCGATCAGCCCACCCATCGAATGGCCGAGGAGCGTGACCGGCAACCCCGGATGCTCGCGCCGGGCCGTCCCGACCAGCGCGTGCAGATCGGTGACCACGTCCTCGAAGTCGGCCACGTGCACCCGCTCGCCCTCGCTGCGACCGTGACCGACGTGGTCCACGGCGTAGACGACCGCGCCGTCCGCCACGAGCCGGTCAGCGAGATGCTCGTACCGCCCGACGTGCTCGCCATACCCGTGCGCGATGACGACGACGCGGACCGGCTCGCCCGGCCCGGCCCAGGTCCGAGCGACCAGCCGCCCGCGCATTCCGTCGTAGTCCCATTCCCGCGAATCCGCCATGACGCCATCATCCAAGGGGACGCTCTCGCTGACCACAGTCAAAATCAGGATGTCGTAGCGGGGTGGTGGGTGCGGACCGTCGCTCACGCCGAGGGCCGCGGCGCGGCGAGCAGGGCGCTGGCGCGCCCAGAGCGCTCACCCCACCACGGCGACCTGCGTGCGTGGTCGCGCTCTAGGTGCGGGGGTGGCCCATCGTCGGGCGGTCGGGGCCGCCGAGGGCCGAGGACAGCAGATCCGCGAGTTTCCAGATGGCCTGGTCGTCGTTGTCCGACGCCTGGTAGGCCAGATCGTTGACCAGTAGGAACCACGCTCGGCCGGTCAGCGTGACGGGGACTTGGGTGGCCGGTGAGGTGGCGGCCTTGGCGGCGGTGTCGATCGGGACGTACGGAGCACTCACCGGGACGACGTTCAGGATCTTGAGCCACTCGGCCGCAGTCAGGACGGCCCGGTAGTCGCGGTCGTCGTCCAGGCCCAGGTCGTCCGGCGTCGACTCGGGGATGGTGAACTCGCACCACGGCGACCAGCCGGCCGCTCCGACGGCCGGTGGCGTGCCCCGCACGCGCCACCGGTAGGACTCGCCGTGCCTCAGCGGTTTGCCCCAGCGGAAGTCCATGGTGGCGGTCAGGGGATCGCCCGGGTCTCCGGGAAGCTGCTGGTCCTCGGCGGTGCGGCCGTAGACGCCAGTGATCTGAAAGGTGGAGCCGATGCGCCGCAGTCCGGGGACCGCCGTGAAGGACGCGGACAGGGTCGGGCGAACAGTGTCGAGCACGGGACGTCCAGGGCCTGCCACACAGTTCCGGCCGTCGGTGCTCAGCCCGGTCGGCAGGGCCGCGCCGGCATATCGCGGGTCAGCCGGGTCGGCCGACGGCTCGTCGTAGAGCCGGTCCAGTCCCGCCGTCTCGTAGCCGCAGGCCTGCTGCCCGATCGGATCCAGCTGATCGGCGATGGCGGCCTGACACTCGCCCAGCGACAACGGCCGGAGCCGCTCACTGATCAGGGCCCGGGACGCGGCAGGATACGGGCTCGGACGGGCCGTCACCCGCGAGCCGGAGCCCGAAGGACGTGTCACGATCACGGTGAAGATGGCCAGGACCACGACGATGCCGGCACCGGCAGCCATCCGCACGAGCGACCGCGACGGGTCCGACGACGACGCGGCGGCGGGCAGCCCGAACTCGCCGGCACTCCGCGCAGCCGGCGCCGCTGGCGGTGGACCCGGCCGCCCCCGCCGGCGCAGGACGAAGCCGCCGAGAACAGCTCCGGCCACAGCGGCCAGAACCACCACCCAGCCGGCCCGGCGCGACGGCTTCACACCAGGCCCATCGGCAGCGCGACGCCGAATCTGAGACCAGAAACGGACCGGTCCGCGCGCGAGGCGAGTCCCTTCGAAGTCGACGCCGCTCCTTGAGGTCATCGCCGAGCGCGGACACCATGAAGCCATGTTCCTGAGACGACGCTCGACGCCACCAGAGCTGCCGAACGCCACGACTTTCCGGCGCGACCAGGACGACCTCCTGAGGAAGCAGCTGGTGGCGCTCGAGGCGGTGTCGGCCCGGCATTCGGCCCACATCACCATCATGTGGCAGGCCCCAGTCTGGGTCTGGCCGCCGAGGCCTTTCTCCTGACCATCGCCCTGGCACCGGGCACGGCTCAGGCGTCGAGGATCATCGTCTCGGTGGTCGGCATCTCGGTGGCCGCCCTCATCAGCCAGTTCATGGCAAAGCACCGTCTCGCCTCAGTCCGCGACGGGTACGTGCTGGAGGACTTGATCCGAAGGCTGAATCTGACCGACGTCTTCAGGGCCGCAACCCAAGCGAAGACCACCTGGCTGAGCCGCCGCAGCAGCTACCTCTCCTGGCGGATGGGACTGGCCCTCTTCCTGCTCGTCAACACAGCCATCCTCATCCTTTCCATCGTCAAGCCCGCCGTTTTCGCCGGCCCACCCGCCACTCCCTGACCTGTTGGCGCCGCCGGTGAGCCCGTCCGGGCGACGGACAGCATTCACCGATGCCGCCAGGAACTCCGACCGGTGGCAGTCAACGAGCGCTGAACTCAACTCGCGGTGGCTCGGCCGTGAGCAACTGGGCAAGCTGCTCACGGCCGGCCGGCCGGCTATCGGCGGATCAGGGTGAAGCCGCCCGGGAGGACCAGCGCCCGCACGGATGAGCCCGTGGACGAGGTGTGGGAGCGCCGGACACCGGTGCCGTCGTACGACTCGACCGTGGCCGGGCCTGCGCCGGGGACGGGGAGCGTCACTGTTTCGGGTTTGCGGGCCGCGCTGCGGAGCAGGGCCGTGGTGTGGTTGTTGCCGGCTATGACGTAGCGCGACACCACCGGTTCGAGGATGACCGCGTCGACCACGGCCTCGCCGCCGGTGGCGGTGGCTACCAGGTCGGTCGCGCCGGGCGGCAGTTCGCCGTTCAGCGTGACCGGCAGCAACGCGCCCGGGGCCGGTGACGCGCCCTGCGCACCGATCCGGCCGTGCCGCACGCTGCCCAGCACCCGGCCGGCCGAGGTCCAGCGGGTGACGGCCGCGCTGCCCGGTTGCAGGTCGGCCACCGGCAGCACGAGCCGGGGCTGGGTGGCGGGCGGCAGGGTGAAACGGGCCGTGGAACCGGCGGGCAGGCGGGCGTAGCGGCCCTCGCTGAACTGGGACTCGCCGGTCCACGCCGACGGTGGGGTGACGACCGTGGCCCCGCCGGCCAGGGCGGCCGACTCGGCCTCCACTGTGGTCGAACCGACGCGCTCGACGATGGTGCTCTGACGGGCCTGGGCGGCCGCGTCGGGGTGGGCGTCCAGGGCCAGCATGCTGAGCAGGCCGTGGATGGTGGACTCGGCACCGGCGTTGCGGTTGACCGTGCCGTCGGCGGCGATGCCGTCCACCGTCCGGCCGGTGGTCCGATCGTAGGCCGGGACGCCCGCCGCGTTGGCACCGAAATACCAGGCGGCCACGATCCCGGCCAGCGTGCGGAATCCGGTGCGGCCACTCGATGCCGCCACGGCCAGCAGCGACTGGATGCGCGAGTCCACGCCGTACGCGATCTGGCTCTTGTCGATGCGGACGGGCAGCCGGCCGTTGTCGGGGCCGCCCGAGGTGAGCAGCCACGGCGTGAAGACCGCCGCGTCGGTCACCGCCGGGCGCACCAGGCGGTCGTCCCCCAGGACCTGGCCGGCCCGGGCCAGCGCGGCCGGCATCTGCGACGCCCAGGCGTGCCAGTCGGAGAGCGACAGACCCCACGGCAGCACGGCACCGAACGGCCACTCGCGGGCATTGCCGCCGGACAGCGCGGCGATGCCCTCGCTGAACTGCCGCAACGCGCGCCGGGCGGCGGGCGGGCCACCGGACGAGACGTACGCGGCCAGGCCCAGCACGGCCTCGGCGGTCGCGTCGGCGCCGTCGACGATCAGCCACGCGGGGGTCCGCCGGCCGTCGACGTTCTGCCAGGTGCCGTAGCGGACGAGGACCTGACGGTCGAGCGCCCCGACGGCCAGGTCGAGCCGCTGCTTCAGGAAGGCCGCGAACGCCCGGTCGGCGGACTTGAACGCCGCGTATCCCTCGCCCAGCGCCCACACGGCGCGGGCCAGCCAGTAGGACGGCCCGCTGTCGGACGGGTCGGGCAGCTCGACCGGCTCGGGGCTGGCGTTGAAGGTCCCGTCGGGCTGCATCCACAGGATGAAGTTGCCGGTGGCGAGGGTCTGGAAATACGTCAGGCCCCGCAGCAACTCGTACGCCGCGGTCCGGCTCCGGACCGATCCGGTCTGCTTCCAGTGTCTGATGTAGACGACCGCGGCCCGGGCGATGTCGTCCGAGTTGAAGGCGCCCTGCCCGTAGGTGTCGGTGGCCGCGTCGTACGGTCCGCCGCCGATCCGCCGGTAGGTGCCGTCGGCGTTCGGCTCGGCATAGGTCCAGAGCACGCCGATGCCGCTCGCCGGGCGATAGGTGGTGTGACCGGGCTGCGCCGGCGGGGTGACGCTGTCGCGCAGGAAGTCGAGGTGGGCGGTGTTGGTGAGCCGCGGGGCGGCGGCCTGACTAGGTGTGGAGGTCAGTATCGGCGCGGTCAGGGCTAGTCCGCTGCCCAGCAACACGGATCGGCGCTTCATGGCTGGCTCCTTCGACGACGACGGGAGAGACTCGATCGAGGCGAGCGACGCCGATTTTGCTGTCCGCCATGCCGTAGAAGACATAGTGGACGCCGTCGACCTGCTCGATGGCGGTGGGGAAAACGACGTTGGGCACCGTGCCCGACTGCTCGTCGGCGGTCTCCGGGACGAAGATCGGCTCGGCGGTGCGATCGAGCACGTGGCTGGGGTCGGCCGGGTCGAGCAGCATCGCCCCGGCGGCGTAGGTGACGCGCTGATTGGTCGGGTCGAAGCCGGGCGGGATGTAACCGGTGACCCCGTGGTGGATCAGCAGCCAGCCTTCGGGCACTCGCAGCGGCGGCGGGCCCGCCCCGATCTTCAGTTCCTCGTACGGGAACTCGGGCAGCGCCACGCAGCGGTGATTCCGCGGCCGCACCAGCGCGGTGAGATCCGCCTCGGCTTCCTCGGCCGGAACGTACGAGATCCAGATCCCGGCCCGTTCGTCGGAGATCCCGGCCGGCAGGTGCACGCCCTCGCCGGGCCGGAACCAGCCCAGGTCCCACATCGGCCGGTGGATCATCGCGTAGCTCGGCCGCCCGTCCGGATCGGGCACCACCTCCGGGAAGAAGACCGCGTCCTTGTTGGGGAACAGGTTGAGGTCGGTGTCGAGGTCGGGCTGATAGGTGAACTGCACCGGCCCGAGCCGCCGCCACGATCGCAGGTCCTCGGAGACGGCCAGGGCCAGCCGGGGCCCGAGCGGCCCGTACGCCACGTAGGTCATCAGATGCTTGCCGAGACTGGGCACCCACGTCGTCCGGGGGTCCTCGACGCCGGCGTTGTTGAGCCCGCGTTCCCAGCCTTCGTCCGGCGAGAGCACGATGCCCTGGCGTTCGACCCCCACGGGTACGCCGTCCACGAGCTCGACCTCGGCCAGCCCGACACGGGAGACGTTGCCCGTGGCCACCAGGCGCGGCAGCAGGAACAGGCGCCCGTCGGGCGTACGCCCGCTCGCGGGGTTGAGAACCCCCTCGGCCTCGAGAGGGTCACCGGTCTCGGGCGCCATGACGACGCCCAGCCGGGTGAGGGTGTACGGAACCATGTCAGCCTTTCACGCCGGAACCGATGTCGGTGGAGATGAACTGCCGCTGGAACGCGATGAACAGCGCGACCGCGGGAGCGGCCAGCACACATGCGCCGGCCAGGATCGCGCCGAACGGGTTGGCGGCCCGCGCGGACACGGTGCTGATGTAGTTGGCCAGCGAGACCGCGAGCGGTTGCATGTCCGCGTCCTTGGTGACCAGGAACGGCCACAGGAACTCGTTCCACGGTCCGATGAAGGTCAGCAGGATCGCGGTGAGCAGGGCCGGGCGTACGAGGGGAAGGGCGACCGACCAGAGGATGCGCACCTCGCCCGCGCCGTCGAGCCGGGCCGCCGCGAACAGGTCGTCCGGCAGTTGCAGGAAGAACTGGCGGAACACGAAGACCGCGGTGGTGTTGATGGCGAAGGGCAGGATCATGCCGAGGTAGTTGTCGGCCAGCCCGTAGCCGCGCACGATCAGCACGTACAGGGGAATGAGCAGCAGCTGGAACGGGATCACCTGCACCAGCAGCACGAGCGCGAAGAGCACGCCCCGCCCCCGCCATTGCAGCCGGGCCAGTGCGTAGCCGGCGATCGTGCCGAACACGACCGTCCCCAGCAGCACGCCGCCGGTGAAGATGCCCGAGTTGACCAGCGAGCCGAGCAGGTCGACACGCGAGTTGATGTCCTGGTAGTTGTCGAGCGTCAGCCCGCCGGTCGGGAACGCGCCCTTGATCGACGTGTCCGGTGACGACTGCAGCGAGCCGATCAGCATGTAGTAGAAGGGGAACAGGAAAATCAGTGCGCCCAGGAACAACAGGAAATAGCGCACGACATTGGGCCAGCGCCTCATGAGTCCCGCCCTTCGATGAACCGGCGGTTGATGTACGCGACGACGAGCGTGCCGAGCACCAGCAGCACGCCGAGCGCGGCCGCGAAGTCGGGCTCGCCCTGCTGGATACCGCGCTGATACATGATCAGCACCGGCGAGGCCGAGGCGCCGTTCGGGCCGCCGCCCCCGGTCAGCAGGTAGGGCTCGGTGAACAGGTTGGCCCCGGTGATCAGGGCCAGGATCACCACGAGCGCCGTGGACGACCGCACCGCCGGCACGGTCACCGACCAGAACTTGTTCCAGCCGTTGGCACCGTCGACCGAGGCCGACTCGTAGAGCTCGTTGGGCACGTTCTGCAGCGCGGCCAGGTAGAGCAGGATGAAGAAGCCGAGCTGCTTCCAGGTCACGAAGAACGCGATGACCGGCATCGCCCAGCCCTCGTTGACCAGCCACGACGGGTCGGGTGCGAGCGGGCCGAGCAGCGAGTTGACCAGGCCGCCCGAGTTGAACAGGAACAGCCACACGCCGACGACGGCGACGCTCGCCGTCACGTACGGGACGTAGAACGAGACCCGCAGGAACGTCCGGGCGTGGACCACCCGGTTGAGCGCGACCGCCAGCACCAGCGCCAGCCCGGTGGTCAGCGGCACGTTGATGACCAGGAAGACCAGGATGTTCTTGAACGCCTGCCCCACCGCGGGATCGGTGAGTGCCGCCTTGTAGTTGTCGAGCCCGACGAACGGGTGGTCGACGATGGCGCCGGGCGCGGCGAAGAAGTAGTCGTGGAAGCTCATCCACACCGAGAACCCGAACGGGTAGGCGAAGATGATCGCGAGGTAGACGGCGTAGGGCGCGGCCAGGATCATGCCCACCGGGTGGCGGCCGAGGAGGCCCGCCGCCCGGTTCTGCGTGGCGGCCGTCATCAGGAGCCGCTGGCCAGCTGGTCGACCTTCTCGGCGGCGCCGGCGAAGGAGTCGGCCACGGGCTTCTTACCGAAGATCACGGACTCGGAGTACGCGTCCCGGAACGCCTGCCAGATGGCGACGGAGTTCGGCACGTTGGGCACCTCGACCGTCCGGCCGGCGAACTCGGCGAACTGCTTGTAGTCGGCGTTCTTGGCGAAGTAGTCCGGGTACGCCGTCTGGAGGTCCTTGCGCAGCGGCATCTGGCCGGTCGCGTCGAGCAGCTTGCCGTCCTGCTCCTGGCTGGTCGCGAACTTCATGACCTCCCACGCCGTGGCGCGGTTCTGGCAGGCGCTGTACATGGCCACGTTCTTGGCGTCGCTGAACGTCTTGATCTCGGCGGCCGGCTTGCCGGTGGAGGTCGGCACCGGCACGGCGCCCCACTTCACCTTGTCGCCGTAGACCTTGACCGCCCACGGGCCGACGATGGCCATGGCCGACTTCTTGTCGGCGAACGCGTCGCCGTTGTACATCTCCTTGGGCGCCAGCCCCTCGCCGTACAGGGTCTTCCAGAAGTTCGCGACGGCCTGGCCCTGCGGGCTGTTGAACTGCGCCTTGTTGTCCTGCACCAGCTGCGTGCCCCCGGTCTCGGCGGCGAACAGCGGGTAGAAGTCGAACCAGGACTGGAAGAACTCGCTGCTCGGCGCGGGATAGATGGCGGCCTGGGCGGCACCCGAAGACTTGATCTTGCGGGCGGCGGTCAGGAACTCGTCGTACGTGGAGAGCGCGGGCTTCTCCGGGTCGAGGCCGGCCTTGGCAAAGATGTCTTTGTTGTAGAAGATCATCACCGGGTTGGACTTCCACGGCAGCTGGTAGAACTTGCCGTCCGGCGACTTGTACTGCTCCGCCGTGTCACCCGTGCGGTCGGCGATGTACTGCGCGCCGCCGTCGAACGAGTCGAGGGCGACCAGGCCGCCCTGCTTCTGGAACTGCGGGATGGCGGCCGGGGCGGTGTTCCAGATCAGGCAGGGCGCGTTGCCGGCCGTGATCGCGGCCCCGATGACCTCCTCCGAGCTCTTGCCGGCCGGGATCTCCTGGGCGGTGATCTTCTGGTCGGCGTGCTGGCCGTTCCACGACGCGACCATCGCCTTGCCCCAGGCCAGCTCCTCCTGGTTGTTGGAGAGCCAGATGGTGATCGGGCCGGTGGCCGCGTTGGCCTGGTCGGCGTCGCCGCCACCGCTGCCGTCGCAGCCGGCGGCGAGGGCCAGCGAGAGGGTGAGGAGGGCGGCCGGAAGGGCGCGTTTCATGGTCACTCCGTTCGTACTCAAAGGGGTGGGGGCGCGGTGGACGCCCGGATCACCAGCTGGGCGGCGGGAACGGGAACGTCGTCGACCGTCCCGCCGTCGATCAGGTCGAGCAGGGCTTCCGCGGCCTTGCGGCCCCACAGATAGGGGTCGGTGCGGACGCTGGTGAGAGCCGGGCTGACATATCCCGCGAGGTCGGTGTTGTCGAAGCCGGTGACCGACAGCTGAGCGGGCACGGCCACGCCGTGCTCGATCGCCACGGACAGGCCGGCGATGGCCATCAGGTCGTTGGAATAGACGATCGCGGTCGGCCGGTCGGGCCCGGCCAGAAGCGTGTGGGTCGCCGCCGCGCCGCCGGCCGCCGAGAAGTCGGCCTCCACCACCGGCCCGGCGGGCAGGCCGGCCGACGCGAGGGCCTCGTCGAAGGCCCGCCGCCGACGCGAACCGTGCAGGAAGTGGGACGGGCCGGCGACGTGGGCGACGTGGCGGTGACCGAGCCCGGCCAGGTGACTCACGGCGGCGGCGATGCCGGGCCGGTCGTCGACCAGGACGGCCGGGAACGCGCTGGGCACGTCGGGCCGGGCGATCGAGACGGCCGGCAGGCCGAGCTCGGTGAGCAGAGCGATCCGCGAGTCGGCGACGCGCAGGTCGAGCAGGAAGACCCCGTCGACCCGCCCGGCGTCGGCCAGCCGCCGGTAGCCGGCCTCCTCCTCGGACTCCGGCACGACCTGCAGCACCAGCGCCTGCCCACGGTCGGACAGCGTGCGCTCGACGCCGGCGATGAACGCGGGGAAGAACGGGTCGGCGCCGAGCAGCTCGGGCTCCCGGGCCAGGACGATGCCGACCGCGAAGGCGCGCGAGACCGACAGCGCGCGGGCCTTGGTGCTGGGCGTCCAGCCGAGGTCGCGAGCGGCCGCCAGGATCCGCTCGCGGGTGTCCTCGGAGACCCCCGGCCGTCCGTTCAGGGCGAACGAAACAGTGCCTTTGGAAACACCGGCGACTCGTGCGACGTCCCGGATCGTCGGCCTGTCGTCCCTGGTCATCGCACCTCCCCTGAGTTACTAAACCGGTTTGATCGAAAGATAGACCTGTTTCCGGAGTCGCACAATCGCCAGGCGGCGAATGGATGATCCGGTGGCCGGGCGGACGGCCGTCCGATCACCTCAGGGCGGTGAGGCCGATCCGGGCGGCCTCGGTGCCGACGCGGCGTGCGGAGGGGCGGTAGTCCGCGAGCACGCCGGCGAAGTAGAGGTCGTCGAGCATCGAGCCGGGTGCGGACTCGGCCTGGAACGCCTCGCGCACATAGGTCAGGAAGCGGCCGGCCAGGGCACTTCCGGCCCGCCAGGCCGAGGCGATCCCGGCCCGGTGCTCGGCCGGGAGCCGGTCGAAACCCCGGGCGTAGGCGGCGATCCGGGCTGAGTACACCGCCTCGAAGATCTCCGGCACGGTGAGGTTCAGGACGCCCGCCGGTGCCGCGACCATGCGCGGAGCCTCGCCGGTCCGCAGCTCGGCCGCCAGACGGTCGGCGAAGGAGCGGTCGTCCGGCTGCGCCAGCACCCGGGCCGCCGTGGCCATCAGTGTCGAACGCAGCTCCCCGGTGTCCCAGCCGGCGAAGATCTCACCCGCCTCCTCGGGCTTGCGCCCGAGGCCGGTCACGAGCAGCTCGTACGCCTCGACGGCGAGCCGGACGTCGGCCGCGGCCAGGTCGTCGTGCACCCGCTGGGCGGCGTGCCCGGCGGCGCCCGGTCCGGCGTACGCGACACAGGGCACATCCTGCTCGCGGGCCGCCGTGGCCCGCAGGATCGGTCGTACGCGGAATAAGCCTCCGGATTGCCGCCGACGACGTAGGCCGGGCCGCTCTCGAGGAGGGCCGGATCACGTGGCATGCCACAGCTGAGCACGTGCGCGCCCGCCTCGACGATCGCCGCGCCGGCGTCGTCGACCAGGAAGACCACACGCGGCCGGCTCTCCGGCGGGGCGACCTGGTAGCCGTGGCGGACCAGGTTCCGTGCCAGCCGGTGGGCCCGCTCCCCCGGCCCGGCGACTCCGACCACTGTCTCGGTCACTGCCCCACCCCTTTCGACCACACCCGACGACAGAGGTGCGGAGTGCTGATCAAGTGTGCACCCGGGCGCGGGCACTCGATCTCCACTGTTTCGGCACAACCACCTCCTAGCGTCCGTCCCGACGACGCATTTCTCCAGGAGGATCCGATGGCACGAACCAGATCTCGACTCATCGCCGTGGCCGCCGCCGCGGTCCTGACCGCGGGCACGCTGATCGGGCTCGGCCCGGCCGCGCAGGCCGGTGGCGGGCACCGGGCGAAACCGACCGTGGTGCTGGTGCACGGCGCGTTCGCCGACTCCAGCGGCTGGAACGGCGTGGCCGGCCGGCTGATCCGCGACGGCTATCCGGTCGTCTCGGCGGCGAACCCGCTGCGCGGTGTGGCATCGGACGCGGCACAGGTGAAGGCCCTCCTCGACAGCATCACCGGCCCGATCGTCCTGGTCGGTCACTCGTACGGCGGCATGGTGATCAGCCGGGCCGCGGCGGGCGACCCGGACGTCAAGGCGCTGGTGTACGTGGCCGCGTTCGCGCCGCTGGCCGGGGAGAGCGCCGGTGATTTGTCGGTCAGGTTCCCCGGCAGCACCCTGGCCGAGACGCTGCGCCCGGTGACGCTGCCCGACGGCGGCCAGGACCTCTATGTCGACCAGGCGCTGTTCCCGAACCAGTTCGCGGCCGACGTGCCGGTCAAGGACGCGGCCCTGATGGCGGTCGCCCAGCGCCCCGTCACGGCGGCCGCCCTCGGCGAGAAGGCGGCCGGCCCGCAGGCCTGGCAGACGATCCCGTCGTACTTCCTGATCGCCGGGGCCGACAAGAACATCCCGCCGGCTCTCCAGCGCTTCGAGGCCCAGCGGGCCAAGGCGGCCGCCGTCCGCAGCGTCCAGGGCGGTTCGCACGCCGTCTTCGTGTCCCAGCCGGGCATCACCGCGGCCTTGATCGAGAAGGCCGCCCGGTGAGCCACGGCCGAGGGTGGCGGGGCTCCCTCCCGTCACCCTCGGCCGTGCGTCTGCTCGCGCGGGCAGCCGCGGCAGGTTACGTTCGGACGATGGCGAAGATCAGCAGATTGGCCGGGCTCGTTGCGGACGTCGCGCTCGGATTGCCGAAACGAGCCGTCCCGTACGAGGTCCGCAAGGACGTCCCGGTGCCGATGCTCGACGACGTCACGCTGATGGCCGATCACTACCGCCCGGTGGGCCAGGACGGGCCGCTCCCGGTGGTGCTGATCCGGATCCCGTACGGGCGGGCCGGCGCCTACGGGCAGCTGTTCGCCGCCCCGCTGGCCCGGCGCGGCTTCCAGGTCTTCATGCAGGCCACCCGGGGCACGTTCGGCTCGGGCGGGCAGTTCCGGCCGTTCACCACCGAGCGCGACGACGGCCTGGCCACCGTCGACTGGCTGCGCAAGCAATCCTGGTGCGACGGCCGGATCGCCATGGCCGGCGGCAGCTACTTCGGGCACACCCAGTGGGCCGTCGCCCCTTATGCCGACCCGCCGCTGACCTGCGTCGCCCCGCACATCACCTCGGCCAACGTCACCAACCGGCTGTTCTACGAGCACGGCGTGCCGTCGATCCACACCGCGCTCAGCTGGTCGTCCACGATCGGCCGGCAGGAGCGTCCGGGCCTGCTCAGCTCGGTGCCCGACCCGCGGGTCCGGACCAAAGTGCGCCGCGCGCTGGGCCGGCTGCCGCTGCAGGCGGTCGACGTGTCGGTGGCCGACGCCGCGGTGCCGTTCTGGCGCGACTTCGTGGCGCACGCCGAGCCCGGCGACGACTTCTGGGCGCAGGCCGACCACGACGGCGCCGACCTGACCCGGATGCCGCCGGTCAGCATGGTCACCGGCTGGTGGGACCTGTTCCTGGCCGGCAATCTGACCGACTACACCGCCCTGCGCGCGGCCGGCGTGCCCGCCCGGCTGGTGGTCGGGCCGTGGCTGCACGGCGAGCCGGGTGAGCTGCGGACCATCGTGCAGACCGACACCGTCTGGCTCGACCACCACCTGCGCGGTGGCCCGGCGCCCGAGGGCCCGCCGGTGCGCGTCCACTTGCAACAGGCCGGCAAGTGGCTCGAGTTCACCGAATGGCCCCCCGCGGCCGTACGGGGAAAGGTCTTGACCCTGGGCAGCGGCGGACAGCTGGAGGCGGAGCCCGGTGGTGAGCCGAGCCGATTCACCTACGACCCGGCGCGGCCCACGCCGACGGTCGGCGGCCCGTTGCTGCAGCCGCCGGGGAAGCAGGCCGACAACCGGCTCGTCGAGGAACGCGACGACGTCCTGGTCTTCACGGGGCCGGTGCTGACCGAGGACCTCGACGTGGTCGGCCCGGTCGGCGCGACGATCCACCTGCGCACCAGCATCCCGTACGCCGATGTGTTCGTCCGCCTGTGCGACGTCGACGAGAAGGGTGTCTCGCGCAACGTCGTGGACGGCATCCGCCGGCTCGACCCGCGCACGCTCGGCGCGCCCGACATCGAGCCCGGCGACGACGGGGTGCTCGCGGTGAGCGTCGAGCTGTTCCCCACCGCCTACCGGTTCCGCGCCGGGCACCGGCTGCGGGTGCAGGTCAGCGGGGGCGCCTTCCCGCGCTACGCCCGCAACATGGGCACCGACGAGCCGTTCGCCGTGGCCACCGCCGGTCGCCCCTGCCGCTTCGAGATCTTCCACGACGGCTCGCGGGCCTCGACCATCACGCTGCCGGTGCTGGACGGCTGACGCCAGCCAGGTGCCGGGCCGCGCGCAGGCCGAAGACCACCGCCGGGCCGATCGTCGAGCCCGGCCCGGGATAGGTGCGGCCCATCACCGAGGCGGAGTTGTTGCCGGCCGCGTACAGCCCCTCGATCACCGTGCCGTCCTCCCGCAGCGCGCGGCCGTCGGCGTCGGTGACCACACCACCCTTGGTGCCGAGGTCGCCGATGACCACTTTGGTGGCCGAGGTCCACATACGACTCCGACTCGTTGGCGAACCGGTCACCGCGGGCGTCGACGATGATCGAGTAGGGCAGGGACCGCTCGCCGACGATGAACGCGGGCTGGTGACCGGGCGCGGCCGCGACCGACGCACCCCACCACGCGTCGTCCATCAGGTCGACGGCCGCGCCGGCCTGCTGAGCGATCTCGATCGGGCGCCCCCGGTTGCCCGGGTTGCCGGACGGCGCACCCTCGATGCCGTGGTGCTTGCGCCGCCAGTCGGTGTTGTGGTCGAACCCGCCTCCGGCCAGCATGACGCCCCTGGTAGCGCCGATGGTGACCGGCTTCCCGTCGCGGGTCACCCGCACCCCGGTGATCCGCCCATCGGTGACCAGCAACTCCTCCAGCGGCGCGTTCAGCCACAACGGCACCCGGCCGTCGAGCACCACCGCGCGCAGGAACGACGTGGCCAGCCCGGCGCCGATGCCGACCAGCTTCTGCCCGCGGACGAGCCCACCGGCGACCCGGAACACCAGCTGGGCACCGCGGACGAAGCCGGACGGGGTGGACCAGGCCCGGCCCAGCAGCCACACGTCGTCGGTCTTGACCGGCATGGCCGCGGGCACGTTGACGGTCTTCCACCAGTCGCCGATGACCTTCGCGTTCAGCGGTTTCACCTCGATGCCGCGGCCGATCTTCCCGCCCGGCAGTTCCGGGTAGTAGTCGGGGTAGTCGGTGGCCCGGGCGAAGACCATGCCGTGCCGCGTCAACCGTGGTCCGGCCGCGGCTTCGGAGAATCGGCGTTCGATCCTCGACGCGGCGCGGCGGTTGTTCACCGAGCGCGGCTATCACGTTCCGCTCAGCGCGATCGCCAAGTACGCCGGGGTCGGTCAGGGCGTGCTCTACCGCCACTTCCCCACCCGGCTCGATCTGGCGTTCGCGGTCTTCGAGGAAAACCTCGAGCAGCTCGAGACGATCGGCGCCGAGCCGGACGCGGGGGCCTTCGGCCGGTTGTGGGACCGGCTGGTGGCGCTGACGGTCGACTCGGCGGCGTTCGTCGAGATGGCGGTCGACGCCCGGCGCAGCCTGCCCGGCTACACCGGCGGCCGCCGCTTGCAGGCCCTGATCGAGGTGACGCTGCCGCGCGCTCAGCGGGCCGGTCTGATCGACGCCCGGATCACCGTGGACGACGTGCTCCTGGCCCACCGGATGATCTATGGCGTGGTCGTCACCGAGGTCGAGCCGGCCGGGGTGCGGGCCGCCGTCCAGCGGGCGTTACGCCTGCTGGACCCGGCGACCACGGCGGTGCGAGACTGACGCTCATGGGCTATGTCCTCGACACCGCGGAGATGCCCGCCGACGACCGGGTCGAGGCCGTGCACACGGCGATGATGTATGCGTCGGCCCCCTGCCACGTGCTGCACGAGGAACCGGACGGCGACGTGCACGCGCGGCTCGAGGTGTGGGACTTCGGCACCGCCAACATCTTCACCCACCGGTCGTCGGGCATCCGGCTGCTGCGCACCGACAAGCTGGCCCGGCAGGACGGCATGCCGGTGGTCGCGCTGGCCGTCCAGCAGCGGGGCGAGGGGCGCATCGAGCAGGGTGGGCAGCGGCGCGTCGTGCCGCCGGGCGAGCTGCTCATGGTCGACCTGTCCGCGCCCTACGACTACTCGTGGTCGGGCGACGGCGGTGCGGGGGCGCTGCAGATCCCGTACGACCAGCTGGGCCTCCCGCTCGACGTGGTGCGCCGGGCCGCGGCCGGGATGGTCACCAGCCCGCTCTACCGGCTGGTGGCCGCGCACATCACCCAGCTCGCCCGCGACCCGGCGGCGATCACCGACGACGACGCGGTGGCCACCGCGGCCTCGGCCAGCATCGACCTCGCCCGCGCCCTGCTGGTCTCGGCGGCCCGTTCCCGGCGGCACGTCCGGCAGGTGTTCGCCGAGACCCTGCTGACCCGGATCCGCGCCTTCACCCGGCTGCACCTGGCCGACCCCGAGCTCACGCCGGCGACGATCGCCGCGGCCCACGGCATCTCGCTGCGCCGGCTCTACCAGCTCTGCGCCGGCGCCGGCCTGAGCCTGGAGCAATGGATCATCGACGAGCGTCTGCACCGCGTCCGGCAGGAGCTCACCCGGCCCGACCGGCGGCACGTGCCGATCGCGACGATCGCGCTGCGCTGGGGTTTCCGGGATCCGACCCACTTCACCCGCCGGTTCAAGGCCCGCTACGACATGACGCCGTCGCAGTGGCGACGGCATGCAGAGTAGGCCGACAACGCTGCAGGCAGGGCCGTTCCGGGCGCCGCGAAGATCGTTAGGGTCGGGCTCATGCTCGTCCTCGACACCGGCTCGCTGCCGGTCGCCGAACGCGCCGAGGCGTTCCAGGCCACGGTCAGTGCCAACTGCTCGTCGAGCATGGCGTCCTTCGAGGATCCGGGATCGATCAGCGCCCGGATGGCGGTCTCCGACTTCGGCGTCGCGAGGGTGTTCACCATCGACGCCTCCGGGACGACGCTGCGCCGCACACCGCGGATGTCGCGGTCCGGGGCCGAGAGATCGATCGTGCTGGCGCTGCCGATGCGAACCGACAACCACATGTCGTGGGAACGCGAGGAGCGCTTGTTCGGCCCGCGCGACCTGATCCTGGTCGACCTCGCCGTTCCGTACGTCTACGGCTGGAAGGGCACCGGTGCCTCGTACGCCCTGCACGTGGACGTGGACCACCTGGGCCTGCCCCGCGACCTGATCCATGCCGCGGCCAAGAACCTGCGAGGCAGCCCGCTCTACGAACTGGTCCGCGATCACGTGGCCCGGGTGACCGCTCAGGCCGGTCCGCTCGCCGCCGGCGCCGGGGCGACCGAGCTGGGCGCCGCCTCGGCCGAGCTGATGCGGGCGCTGATCGTGTCGGCCGCGGCCGACGGCCGCCGGCTGCGCGAGACGATGCACGACTCGCTGGCGGCCCGCGTGCAGGCCTACGTCCGCGCCAACCTGCGTGACCCGGACCTGACCCCGGCCCGGATCGCCGCGGCCAACGCCATCTCGCTGCGCGCTCTCTACAAGCTGTACGAGTCGCTGGGCCAGAGCCTGGAGCAGTCCATCATCGAGCAGCGGCTGCGGGGCGCCCGCGCCGATCTGAGCTCCCCGCGCCGGCGCCACACCACGATCGCCGCCGTGGCCCGCTCCTGGGGCTTCGCCAACCCCAGCTTCTTCGCCAGCCGTTTCCGCGAAGCCTTCGGCGTCACACCCCGCCAGCTCGCCGACCGGCCGTAGCAGATGTGCACGCAAGCGTCAGACCTGTGCACGCTGAGAAAACATCGCTGACCGCCGCGGTGCGAAGTTCTTCTGGGAGCGCACCGGAGGAGACACGCCATGACGATGTACGGCCGCGATCATCAACTGTCGATGGTGGATGACCTGATCGCCGAGGCCCGGGCCGGCCGGGGCGGAGCACTGGTCGTGCGGGGCCACGCCGGTATCGGCAAGACGATGCTGCTGTCCGCGGCCCGGGAGAGCGCCGCTGCCGCCGGGCTGGTGGTGCTCCAGACGAACGGCGCCGAGGCCGAGGCCGCGCTGCCCTTCGCCGGGCTGCATCAACTACTGGCGCCACTGCTGGGCAACCTGACCGGGCTGACTGCCCGGCTGCAGCGCACGTTGCTGGGCGCCTTCGGCCAGGACGACACCCGGCCGGACCTCTTCACCGTCGGGCTGGCTGTGCTGGAGCTGCTGGGCGACCGCGCGGCCCGCACTCCCCTGCTCATCATCGCCGAGGACGCGCACTGGCTCGATCCGGAGACCCTCGACGTGCTCGTCTTCGTGGCCCGCCGGCTGACCGTCGAGCCCATCGCGGCCCTGATGGCGGTGCGCGCGCAGCACACCGACGTGCTGGCCCGGACCGGCCTGCCCGGGTTGCCCCTGGACGAGCTGGGGGACGACGATGCCCGGCGGATCCTGGACGACCAAGCACCCGGGCTGTCGCCGCGGGTGCGCGACCGGGTCCTCGAGGAGGCAGCCGGCAACCCGCTGGCCCTCGTCGAACTGCCGCACCTGGCGGCCGCCGGGGGCGCGGACGGACTGCTGCCCGTGAACGAGCGCCTGGAGTCGGCGTTCTCGGACCGGTTCGAGCAGATGCCGGCCGAGACCCGCGCCGTCCTGGCGGTCTTCGCGGCGGACACCGGCTGCGCCCTGCCCGCGTTGCCGGCCATCGCCGGGATCCTGACCCGCACCGAGGTCTCGGCCGAGGCGATCCAGCCGGCCATCGACGCCGGGCTCCTGCAGGTGCAGGCTCAGCGCCTGCGGTTCCGCCATCCCCTCGTCCGCTCGGCGGTGTACCGGTCGGTCAGCGACATCGACCGGCTGACCATCCACGCGGTGCTGGCCGACGCCCTCGCCCACGACCCGGACCGGCGGGCCTGGCATCGCAGCGCGGCCACGCTCGGGCCCGACGACGACGTCAGCGCGGAGCTGGAGGCCGCCGCCGGGCGGGCGGTGGAACGCGGGGCGCCCGGCGTCGCGGTCACCGGCCTCGACCGGGCGGCCGAGCTCGCCACCGCGGCCGACCGGCGTTCGTCGCTGCTGCTGCGGGCGGCCGGTCTGGCCTCGCAGCTGCATGACCGGCGGGTGGCCGCCGGGCTGATCGCGCGGATCCACCCGCGGCCGGGCGACGTGACCGACCGCGCCCGGTTGGAGGTGGTCCGCGATGTGGTCGAACCGGGCGACATCCGCGAGGTCGCGCGGGTCGACGAGCTGTGCGGGCACGCGCTCGACGCGTACGCGGCCGGTGACCTCGATCTGGCCGCGCTGCTCTGCTGGCGGGCCGCGTCCCGCTGCTGGTGGGCCTGTTTCCCGTCCGACGTGGGGGCCCGGGTGGTGACCGTGGCCGACAAGCTCGGGCTGGCCGGCGACGATCCCCGGATGCTGGCCATCGCGGCCTACGCCCAGCCGGACATGCTCGGGCCGGAGGTTCTGCGCCGGCTGCCGGCCCTGACTCCGGGCCGGGATGACATCGACGGGCTCAACTACGTCGGCGGGGCGGCGCTGATCCTGGGTGACTTCGTGACCGCGTCGTCAACGCTGGCCGGCGTGGCGGCCGGGTATCGCGCTCAGGGCCGGGCGGCGCTTCTCGCCCGTACCCTGTCGTCGGTGGGCTTCGTCCGGCTGTGGCTGGGCCGATGGCCGGCCGTGCGGGCCGACACCGAGGAGGCGGAGGCCCTCGCCGAGGAGACCGGCGAGCAGTTCTGGGTCGTGGCGGCCCGGGCCAGCCGGGCGTTGCACGAGGCCATGATGGGCAACAGCGACACGGCCACCCGGCTCGCCGACGCCGTGCTGGCCGGTCCTCTGGTGTCCGGTGTGCGGTTCGCCGCCGAGGCCGCCCAGCACGCGCGGGGCGTCGCCGCCAACGCGGAGGGCCGCTACGAGGAGGCACTCGACATCCTCCTCCGCGTCTTCGACCCGGCCGACGCGACCTATCACCTCGACATGTCGGGCTGGGCGCTGCCCGACCTGGCCGACGCCGCCGTCCGCTCGGGCCGGCGGCCGGACGTCGCGGACATCGTCGGCCGGGCCCGGGAGCGCGCGGCCCGGTTACCCTCGCCGATGCTGCACCGCTGCCTGGCGTACGCGAACGCGGTTCTCGCCCCGGACGAGGAAGCCGGCCCGGCCTTCGCGCACGCCTTCACGCTCGATCACACGGACTGGCCGGTCCACCGGGCGCGGCTGAACCTGGCGTACGGAACCTGGCTGCGCCGCCGCAAACGGATCCTCGAATCCCGGCCGCCCCTGCGCGCCGCCCGCGACGGCTTCGACGAACTCGGCGCCCACGCCTGGGGCCGGCTCGCCCGCGAGGAGCTGCGCGCGTCGGGTGAGGAGAGCAGCGGCCGGGCCGTGCGCTCGGGCGAGAAGCTGACGGCCCAGGAGCTGCAGACCGCCCTGCTGGCCGCGACGGGACTGACCAACCGGGAGATCGGCCAGCGCCTGTTCCTGTCGCACCGCACGGTCAGCTCGCACCTCTACCGCATCTACCCGAAACTCGGCATCAGCGGCCGCTCGCAGCTGCGCTCGGCGCTGGACGCCCGGCGGGAGACCGACACCTGACGCAGTCAACATACGGATTTCGGCGACGTCGTCGCACGGCAGGTTGGTCGGCAGACCACTCGTCACAAGGGGGAACCACCATGACACCCACCCGCCGAACTCTGCTGGCCGGCTCGGCCGCCGCCGTCACCCTGGCCGGCCTGCCCGCAGCCGCGGCCCAGGCCGGCCCGCCGCGACCGAAGAAGCCCACGATCGTCCTGGTGCACGGCGCCTTCGCCGACGCCTCGGGCTGGACCGATGTCGCCCGCATCCTGCACCGCGACGGCTATCCGGTGCTGGCCCCGGCCAACCCGCTGCGCAGCGTCGCCGGTGACTCGGATTACCTGCGCAGCATCCTGGCCACGCTGAGCGGCCCGGTCGTGCTCGTCGCCCACTCGTACGGCGGGGTGGTCATCACCAACGCGGCCACCGGCAACCCGAACGTCAAGGCGCTGGTCTACGTCGCGGCGTTCGCGCCCGATCAGGGCGAGACGGTGGAGGGGCTGCAGACAAAATATCCGGGCACCAAGCTCGGCGAGGCGGCACTCGACATCCGCCCCTACGGCACCAGTGCCGACGGCTACGTGAAGGCCGAAGTGTTCCGCGACATCTTCGCGGCCGACCTGCCCCGGGCGACCACCGACTTCATGGCGGCGTCGCAGCGCCCGGGCGACGTGCACACGCTGCGGGAGCCGTCCGGCGCCCCGGCTTGGAGGAGCATCCCGTCCGCCTATCTGGTGGCCCGCAACGACAACCTCATCCCGGCCGCGGCCCAGCGCTTCATGGCCCGCCGGGCCCGGTCGCGCAGCACCGAGGTCGGCGCCGCCCACGCCGCGATGATCTCGCAGCCCCGGATCACCGCCGAGGTCATCAAGGAGATCGCATGAGCACCATCGTTCTGGTCCACGGCCTCTGGGTCACGCCGCGCAGCTGGGAGCACTGGATCCCGTACTACGAAAGCCAGGGCCACACCGTGGTCGCACCCGCCTACCCAGGTTTCGAGGTCGAGGTGGAGGCGCTGCGCGCCGACCCGGCGCCGATCGCCGCCGTCACCGTGCCGGAGACCGTCGCCCACCTCGAAAAGGTCATCGCCGCGCTCCCGGAGCAGCCGATCATCATGGGTCACTCGTTCGGCGGCACGCTGACCCAGCTGCTGCTCGACCGCGGTCACGGCACGGCCGGCGTGGTCATCGACTCGGCTCCGCCCGAGGGGGTCCGGGTCAGCCCGCCCTCGCAGATCAAGTCGCTGTTCCCGATCCTCAACAACCCGGCCAAGCGCCACCAGGCGGCCGGGTTCACGCCCGAGCAGTGGCACTACGCGTTCACCAACACGTTGTCCGAGACGGATTCGCGGGCGGCCTACGACCGCTACGCCATCCCCGCCCCGGGCAGCTGGGTCTGGGCCTACGGCCTGCTGGCCAACTTCACGCCGGGCAAGCAGGAGACCTGGGTCGACTTCGGCAACGAGAACCGCGCGCCGCTGCTTTTCCTGGCCGGCGGGGCCGACCACATCATGCCGCCCTCGGTGAACAAGTCGAACGCCCACCACTACCAGGCCGCCGGCACCATCACCGAATACCACGAGTTCCCCGGCCGCTCGCACTGGACCTGCGCCGAACCGGGCTGGGAGCAGGTCGCCGACAAGGCCCTCGACTGGGCCCTCACCAACGCCCGCTAGGACGTCACTTCGTCGTCGGGCGGGGCCGGGATCGTGAACCACACCGAAGCGCCCTGCTCGACGTCGAGGTCCAGCCAGATGCGGCCGCCCTGATATTCGACGATCTTCTTGACGATGGCCAGGCCGATGCCCGTGCCCTCGTACGCGTCGCGCGGGTGCAGCCGCTGGAAGATGACGAAGACCTTCTCGGCGAACTCCCGCTCGATGCCGATGCCGTTGTCCCGGACGTTGATCTTCCACTCGTCGCCGTCGCGTTCCGCGGTCACCCGGATCACCGGGGGCACGTCCGGGCGGCGGAACTTCAGCGAGTTGCCGATCAGGTTGACGAACAGCGTCGTGATCAGCGGCTCCTCGCCCTCCACGGCCGGCAGCTCGTCCCAGCTGATCTCCGCCTCGTCGCCGGCCCGGAGCGCCAGCTGCGACTTCACCTCGGGCAGGACGTGGCTGAGCTCGACCCGCTTGAAGGCGGTGGTGATCCGCCCGATCCGGGAGAACGCCAGCAGGTCGTTGATCAGCCGCTGCATCCGCTCGGCGCCGTCCACCGCGAAACCGATGTACTGGTCGGCCCGTTCGTCGAGCTGACCGCCGTAGCGCCGCTTGAGCAACTGGCAGAAACTGGCCACCTTGCGCAGCGGCTCCTGCAGGTCGTGCGAGGCCACGTACGCGAACTGCTCCAGATCCCGGTTGGACCGGATCAGCTCCTCGGCCTTCTCCTCCAGCCGCTCGTTGGCCAGCTCGACCTCGGCCCGGGCCTCCCGGACGAGGGCCAGCTCCTGCGAGATCTGCCGGCGCATGCCGTCCACGTCGGTGGCCAAGCCGCGCAGCTCGGGTGAGCCGCCGCTGGTGATCGGCCGCTCGTAGTCACCGCCGGCCACCTGCCGCACCTGCGCCGCCAGCTCGGTGACGGGCCGGGCGACCAGCCGGTTGAGCAGCACGAGCATCAACGCGCCGACCAGGATGACGATGAACGCGGCGCCGATCTCCAGGGCGACCAGCGTGGACCCGGTGCTGCGGGCGGCGGCGACGGCCTCGTTGCGCAGGTCGAGGATGTCGGCCTGCAACTGGTCGACGGCGGCCCGCAGCGCGTCGAACTGGGCCGTCCCGATGGTCGCGGTGCCGCCGCCGGCGATGACCGGCTCGGCCACCGATCGCCGCCACTGCCCCGACCGGTCGCGCACGACCGCGATGGAGGCGGTGATCGCGGCGGTGCCGTCGGTGTGGTTGAGCGTCTCGATCTGGGTGATCAGCTCACGCTCGGCGGTGACCCCCTGCTCGTACGGCTCCAGGTTCTCCGGCGACCGGCTGAGCGCATACCCGCGTACGCCGGTCTCCTGATCCAGATAGGCCGAGTAGAGCTCCTGCCCGGCGATCCGCATGGGCCCGGTCTTCTCGAGGATCACATCGAGGTTGTCGTTGCTGTCCACCGCCGTCACCGCGGCCAGCGCCCCGATCCCGGCCAGCAGGATCCCGGCCACGGCGAACAACACCACCACCCGCCGGCGCAACGTCCAGGTGTTCAGGCGTGCGCCGTTCATCGGTTCTCCTCACAACAGGGGCACCGAAGTATGCAACACGGCCTCCCAGACCTATTTGCCAGTGGGCAACTTCCGGCGTGTCCGGATGAGCGCGATGACGGTGCCGGCGGTGCGGTCGAGATAGGTGCGCCCGTCGGGCATCCGCGCCTCCGGACTGATGTAGCTGCGCGGGCCGACGTGAGTTGCCGGGTCCAGCCGGTGCACGCTGATCTTTCCGTCGCGGCGGGCCTTGTTCCACCCACTCCGGCGGACCAGGGGCCACCGCGGCGGGAAGATGCGGGTGCTGAGGCGCTCGATCCAGTCCTGCGAGCTGGTGATCACGTCGAGGTGCTGGGCGTGGGTGAGGTCGTTGGCGCCGTTGTGGAAGCCGCCGATCGTGATCAGCAGGAGCGGGCAGCGCAGTCCGGCCCACAGGCCCTCCACCGCGCCTGTGGCCAGTTGCGCGCCGCCGCTGTAGCTGAGCAGCACCACCGGCACGCCGCTGTCCGGCTGATAGCCGGCGAGCCGCAGATGGGCGGTGATCTGCGAGCCGACTGCCCGGTTGTAGTGCGGGCGGTAACGGCGGTCGGCGGCGATGAAGATCTGCATCACGTTGTGCAGGAAGAGCACCAGCCCGGCCCGCCGGCGCAGCCAGGCCCACCCCCGCCGGTCGGCCAGCGGGTCGGACAGCGGCGAGTAGGGCAGCACCTGGCCCAGCACCCGCAGCTCGGGGGCGCCGTCGAGGATGGCCTGGACCAGGCGGCCGCCGTCCCGGGTGTCGCGGAAGCGCCGCTTGCCGATGCCGTCCAGATAGACCAGATAGGCGCCCGGCGGGCGGTCCGGTTCCGCTCCCCGGGCGTACGGCATCCCCGCCGGCAGTTCCGTGCCGGGCCGCCGCCAGCCGGCAGTGAAACTCAGCAGCTCGTGCCGGGCGAGCAGCCCCTCGGCCAGCAGCACGGCGCCCAGCCCGGCCAGCAGCAGCAGGAGGGCAGCCGCGATCATGACCGGCTCCGGTGGAGGCGGACGACCAGACGGCGGACTCCCTCGACCACGGCCGCCAGCCCGACGCCGGCCAGGGCCACGCAGCCGGCCGCGAACCACCAGCCGACGCCGGCCGACGCGGCCAGCGCACCCGTGAGCCCGGCGCCCACCCCGATCAGCAGCAGCCCGTGCAGCGCCGGCCCGAGCAGCGGGAACGCCAGGACGGAGGCCAGCAGCAGCGGGGCGGCCAGGCCGGCCGTCCAGACCAGCACGTCGCGGCCGGAGGTCGACGCGGGCCGCACCAGCCCGGCCAGGGCCCACGCCGAGACCGGCCACAGCGCGAACACCGCGCTGTCGATCACCGTGCCGGTCAGCAGCAACCCGGCCGTCCCGGTCCGGGAGGCGCCCGACCGGCCCGCCACCACCGGCAGGACCCGCCCGGCGGCCTCGGACAGCCCGGCCAGCAACAGCACGACGATCACCGCGGCAGTCATCGGTCAGTCCCGCCGCGACGCGCCGGCCATCGCCGGATCCAGGTACCGCTCGAGCTCGTCGGCCGCCCGGTGATAGCCGCCCGCGTCGAGCTGGGCGTCGCGCAGGACGCCGGCCGCCTCACGGAAACGCGGTTCGTCGAGCAGCCGCCGCGCGAGAGCACGGACCACGTCCTCCCGCACCTCGTCGGTGCGCAGCGAGAGGCCGGCACCCAGCCCGACGACGCGCGAGGCCACCAGCGGCTGGTCGGCGCCCTGCGGGACGACCAGCATGGGGACACCGGCGCGGAGGGCCTCGTTGGTGCCGTTCATGCCACCGTGCGTGATGAACAGGGCGGCCCGGGCCAGCACGTCGAGCTGCGGCACGGACTGGCGGGCGATCACATTGCCGGGCAGCGGGCCGAGCCGGGCCGGATCGGTGTTGCCGGTGGCGACGACCACGGTGCCGCCCAGCGGGGCGAGCGCGGCCGCGAAGGTGCCCAGCAGGCGGGGGTCGGCGTCGAACACGGTGCCCAGGGACGCGTACAGGATCGGGTCCTTCAGCTCGTCGATGGGGAACGACGGGTCGGCGGGCCGGGCGCCGATGCTCGGGCCGACGAAGCGGTAGGACCGGTCGAAGCCGTCCGCGCCGATCTGGAACGCCCGCGAGGTGTAGACGAGGTTGAGCGGCTGGCGCAGGTTGCCCAGATCGGTCAGGGGCAGCCCGTGGCCCCGCAGCTTCCACCGGGCGCGCAGATAGCCGATCGCCGCGCCGGGACGGGCCACGGCCTCGGCCAGCAGCTCGCGCGAGATCCGGGTCGGGCTGGGTGCCTGACGGTTGAAGGCGAAGGTGGTGAACGACGACGCGGCCCGCACGCCGAGCTCCCGCGCGACCACCGGGCCCCACGGGCAGGCCGAGTCGTGGACGACCAGATCCGGCCGGACGGCGCGCAGGTCGGCCAGCAGGGCCGGACGGAGTGCGGCGGCGGTCTCGGCGAGCCCGCGCAGCAGGGTGAGCGGGGTCGGCGGATCGGGCAGCGGCTGGTCGCCGCCGGGGTAGAGGTGCACGGTGGCGCCGGCCGCCTCCACCTCGGCGGCGAAGGCCGGCGACGTGTGGTAGGACACGGTGTGTCCCCGGCGGACCAGTTCGGCCACGACCGGCAGGGTCGGGTTGACCCGGCCGTGCATGGCGATGTTGAGGAACGCGATGGTGCTCATCGTTCGACCTCCGATAGTGTCTCGCCGGCCCGATAGAGGCCGGGCCCGTCGATGCGCAGCCGATCGAGAAACTGCCCGGCCGCGACCGCGGTGGTGCTGATCAGCCGCCGGGTCTGGCCGAGATCCCACGGCGACGGCCACGCCTCGATGCCGGTCGGCAGCACGACGGTCGGGATGTGCCGCGACACCTCCCGCAGGTCACGCTCGATCTGATGGCGGAACATGAGCACCCCGGCCCGGGCCGCGATGGCCGCCGCGCGCCGCCGCGGCACGGTCACCGGCAGCGGGCTGCTCTCCGGCCCGATCGACAGCGCCAGCACGCTGGCCGCCCCGGCCTGCCAGGCCGCCAGCACCGGGACATAGGCCACCACCCCGCCGTCGACCAGAGTCCGGCCGTCGCGGACGACCGGCGGCAGCACACCCGGGATGGCCGCGCTGGCCAGCAGGGCCGACTCGAGATCCCCTCGGTCGAGCAGCACCGGGTCGCCGGTGGCGAGGTCCATGGCGACCGCGGTGAACGGGATCGGCAACTGCTCGATCAGCGGCGGCAAGCCGGCCCCGGCGATCAGCCGGCGCAGGCCACGATCGGCGAAGACGCTGGCCCGCGAGGACAGATAGCCGAGCGGGAACACGTCACGGCGGCGCAGCCGGCTCCACACCCGGTCGAGCCAGGGCGCCGCGTCGTCGGGGTGGGCGGCCGCGATCGCCCCGGTGAGGGCGCCGACCGACGTGCCGACGATCAGGTCCGGGACGAATCCGCGCTGCTCCAGCGCGTAACCGGCGCCGACGTGGGCCGCGCCGAGCACACCGCCGCCGCCCACCGCCACGGCGACGGGCCGGGGAAGACCGATCGGGCTCATACCAACCGGACCGGACAGCGGCCCGGACTGTGACCGGGGTCAGGAGACGGGCGGGCGCAACTGTTTGCGCGAGGTGATGCCGAGCTTCGTGAAGACCTTGCGCAGGTGCCATTCGACGGTGTGCTGGCTGAGGAACAGCTGCGCGCCGATCTCGGCGTTGGTCAGCCCGCTGCCGGCGAGCCCGGCGATGTGGGCTTCCTGCACGGTCAGGCTGTCGGCGGCCGGGCCGGCCGGGCCGGCGACGACCTCGCCCGCCGCCGCCAGTTCGCGGCGGGCCCGGGCGGCGAACGCGCCTGCGCCGGCCGCGGTGAGCATGTCGTGGGCGGTGCGCAGGTGGCCGCGGGCGTCGCGGCGCCGGTTCTCGCGGCGCAGCCACTCGCCGTACAGCAGGTGGGCCCGGGCCAGGTCGAGGCGGAACCGGCATCGGCCCAGGTGCTCGATCGCCTGCCGGTAGCACGTCTCGGCCGCCGGCCCGGTCTGCAGCAGGGCGTCGCAGCGGGCCAGCACGCCGAGCGCCCACTGCGTGCCGGCCGCTCGCGCGTTCGGGGCCAGCCGGTCGTACGCGTCGGTGGCCAGATCGCGGCGGTCGCTGCGCAGCGCGGCCTCGATCTGCTCGGCCAGCGCCCAATAGATGACGGCCGACTCGATGGCGTGCTGGGTCGCGATCCGGGCGACCGGGAGGGCGTCCTGATAGCGGGCCAGACCGTTGAACAGCACCGCTTGGGCGTAGTGCAGGACCAGGACGGCGCTGTCCTCACCGCGGGCCACGGCGTCGGTCAGGCTCGCCTCGATCAGCGGGACGGCGACGGCCTCGTTCCCGTGCCAGGCGGCCTGCGTCACCGCTCCGTAGGGGGCCAGGGCGACACCGGTCGCCTGCCCGATGGCCTGGATCTCGGCCACCACCGCGGCCGCCGCCGCATGCTCGCCGGAGAACACGTGCATGCTGACGAGCGAGTTGAGGGTCAGCGGCAGCACACTCAGATCACCGCCGGCGCGGGCCAGCCGGACGTGCCGCGCGTTGAGGACGGCCCAGCTCTCGTCGTCCCACGTGTCCGCCGCGGTGATCACCGCCAGCCACAGCCAGGGCTGATCGGCCGCCCCGTTCGCATGGTCGGCCCGGAAGGCCCGCAGGGCCTCGCGGGTCAGCGGCACGGCGGCCTGATAGCCGGCGGTGAAAAGCACGGCCAGGGCGTTCAGCAGCAGGTCGCCGGGGCGGCGGTGGACCGGTTCGGGCGCCGCCAGCACGGCCCGGGCCACGTCGGCCGCCCCGACCCCGTCGGCCAGCCCGCCCGCGAGCAGGGCCGCCCCGAGGGCGTCGCGGTAGGTGTCGCGGGCCAGTCCGGGGTCCAGCGGCTCAAGGCGGTGGGCGGCTTCGAGCAGCAGGCGGGGCGCGGTCATGTCGTGCCCGGCGGCGAAGGCGATCTGCGCCCGCATCAGGTTGACTCTCGCCCGATGCCCCTCGTCGTCCCGATCCTCCGCCGTGAGCAGCAGTTTCGACGCGGTCTCGAAGGCGCCGCACCGCAGCTCGGCCTCGGCGGCCACCAGCGCCCGGGTCGCCCGGGTCGCCGGGTCCGGCGTCAGGTCGGTCGCCCGCCGCAGGAACTCGGCCGCGGCCGCGACGCCGCCGCGGTGCTGGGCGCGCTCGGCCGAGCGGATCAGCTCGGCCGCGATGTCCTCATCGGTGTCGTCGGCGGCGTGGGCCCGATGCCAGACCCGCCGATCGGGGTCGGTCGCCTGATCGGTCGCCCCGGCCAGGGCCCGGTGGACCTCGCGCCGGTCGGCCGGGGCCGCCGCCCGGTAGGCCGCCGTCCGCACCAGCGGGTGCCGGAATCGCACCCGCGATCCGATCTCGATCAGCCCGGCCGCCTCGGCCGGCGCGGCCGCGCTCATTCCGAGGTTCAGCCGCTTGATCGCGCGGCGCAGCAGTTTCGCGTCCCCGAGCGGTTCGGCCGCCGCCGTGAGCAGCAGTTTCTGGGTCGGTGGGGGCAGCGAGCGCATGCGCTGGGCGAAGCTGCGCTCGATCGTGCCGGCCAGCGGCTGGGCGTCCGGCCGCCCGAACCCGCCGGCCAGCTCGGCCGCGGTCAGCCCTTTCGGCAACTCCAGCAGGGCCAGCGGGTTACCGCGCGTCTCGGCCACGATCCGGTCGCGCACCTGCTCGTCCAACCGGCCGGGGACGACCGAGTCGAGCAGGGCCCGGGCGTCGTCGTTGCTCAGGCCGCTCACCGCCAGGTCGGGCAGGCCACGCCAGGCGCGCCCGGCCGCCGACTGCCGGATCGCGAACACCACGCCCACCCGCTCGGCCAGCAGACGCCGCGAGACGAAAGTGAGTGTCTGGATCGACGTCTCGTCGAGCCACTGCGCGTCGTCGATCAGGCACAGCAGCGGCTTGTCCTCCGAGACGGCGGCCAGCAGGCTCAGCACCGCCACCCCGATCAGGAAGCGGTCGGGCGGGGCACCGGTGCTGTGACCGAACACGACGGCGAGTGCCTCGCGCTGCGGGGCGGGCAGACGATCCAGTGTGTCGAGCATCGGGGCGCACAACTGGTGAAGGCCGGCGAACGGCAGCTCCACCTCGGACTCGACCCCGGCGGCGAGGGCGACCCGGAATCCGGCCGAGCGCGCGGCGACGTGCTGCAGCAGGGCCGATTTGCCGATGCCGGCCTCACCGCGGACCAGCAGGACTCGCCCGCGGCCGGAGCGCACGTCGCCGATCAAGTGATCGAGAACGGCGCGCTCCGGGCGCCGGCCGCGTAGCTCGGGCACCGCGGCGCCGCTGGTCATGGCTGAACCCCTCCCCCGATCCGAGGCTAGAGGCGTTCAGGACCAGGCGATAGGGCCGGTGCCGGCCGGGATCACACCGCCGGAGCGGCATTCCGGGCCAGACGTGACGAAGGGGTCATGCCTGTGACGAGAAGCTCCTCGAGCTCGTGCAGGTCACCGCTCTGCGCGGCGGCCCGGAAGGTTCGCACCAGGCGGCGATGCGTGGCCGCGTCCACCGGCTGGTCCGGTCCGCCGGCCAGGTTCCGGCGGGCCCGGCACACCAGTTGCCGCGCCTGGGCGACGCTCACCGGCAGCACTTCGGAGATCCGGTGATAGGGGTATCCGAACGCGTTGCGGAGCAGGAACGCCGCCCGTTCGGCCGGTGTCAGCCGCTCCAGCATCAGCCGGATCGCCGCGTCGACCGCCTCGTGCCGCTCGGCCGCGACCTCGGGGCCGACGCCCACGTCGGCCCGCTCCGGCAGCCAGGAACCGGCCGGCAGCTCGTGCCGGTGCCGGGCCGACAGGGCCACGTTGATGGCCAGCCTCCGCGCGGTCACGGCGAGGTACGCCGCCGCGTTGAGGACGGTGGTGCGGTCGGCGCGCTCCCATCGGAGCCACGCCTCCTGCACGATGTCCTCGGCCTCCCCGGCGTCCTTCAACAAGCTCAGCGCCATCGCGTACAGCCGCGGTCGCACTGCGACGAACTCCCGCACGTCCGTGGTCACGGTCCCGCCTCCGTTCCCCCCACGCATCCGGTGATGCGACTGCTCCCACCGTCGCGTGCGGGACCGGTGCGCCGAACCCCGGACAACCCGTGGTCCACTCGTGGTTCTCAGTCCCGGGCGGCCACGGGTAGTCAGTTCTCCCGAGCCAGAACGAGCAGCCCCACCATCGACAGCGCGGCCCCGCCGACCATGAGCAGAGCCATGGGTACGGCGGTGTGCTCCCCGCCGAGCCCGGCGATCGGGGCGATGGTGCCGGCGGCCACCCACTGCACGAAGCCGAGGATCGCCGAGCCGGTGCCGGGGTGCTCGGGCACCTCGGCCGACGCCAGCGCGCCGCCGTTGGGCCCGATCAGGCCCTGCGCGGTCATCAGCACCAGGAAGCACACGAGCGCCAGCAGCAGGGGCGTACCGAAGAAGAGCGCCCCCACGAGCATCGCCACCCCGGCCACCAGGGCCGCGACCTGCCCGGCGAGGATGACCCGGCGGGTCGGCACGCGGCCCGCGAGCCGGGCCGCGACCAGGGCGGCCACCGTCATGCCGGCCGCGTTCGCCGCGAAGTCGACCGAGTACGCGATCGGTGACATGCCGTTCATCGACTGCAGCACGAAGGCCGAGGTCGCCACGTATGCGAACAGCGCCCCCATGGCCGAGCCGCTGACCAGCAGGTAACCGACATAGCGGCGCCGCCCGAGCACCTGCCGCCCGGCGACCGCGAACGCCCGCAGCCCACCGCCGTGCCGCCGGTCCGCGGGCAGCGACTCGGGCACGGCGACCAGCACCGCCACCAGCATGGCCACGCCCAGCCCGGCGACCACCCAGAACGACACCCGCCAGCCCGACAGCTGCAGGATGACCGCTCCCAGCAGCGGCCCCACGATCGGCGCGACGCCACCGACGGCGGCGATCACGTTGAGCACCCGGACCAGCCGCGCCCCGGATGCGAGGTCGACGATCACGGCCCGCCCGATCACCATGGCCCAGCCGCCGCTGAAGCCCTGCACGAAACGGGCCGCCATCATCACCCCGATCGACGGCGTGAGCGCGCACACCACCGAGGCCACTGTCATCAGCACGATCGCGGCGATCAGCGGCCGGCGGCGGCCACGCTGGTCCGAGACCGGCCCGCCGATGAGCTGCCCGAGCGCCATCCCGACGAAGAACGTCGTCAGCGTCAGCTGTACCTGGGTCGCCGAGGCGGCCAGCTCGCCGGCCACCCGCGGGAACGCCGGCACATACATGTCGGTGGCCAGCGGCGCGATCGCGGTCAGGAAGACGACGGTGCCGACGAGGCCGACGGTCATCCGGGCCGGGTGGCGGACTGCGGGCGGGGGCACAATAACGATCGGGGTCACCCAGCCATCACATCGCGTCCGCGGCGCCGGCGGGAGTTCCTGTCCAGGGGTGTACCAGCAGTACGTCGCACCGGGGCGGGGCTCGTCGTACCGTCGAAGGCGTGGACAACCGAGCCGAGGTGCGCGACTTCCTCACCACCCGCCGCGCGAAGATCACGCCGGAGCGGGCCGGCCTGCCGACCGCCGGCCAGCGGCGGGTCCCGGGGCTGCGCCGCAGCGAGGTCGCCTCGCTGGCCGGGATGAGCGTCGAGTACTACGCCAAGCTGGAGCGCGGGGCGCTGGCCGGGGTCTCGGCGAGCGTGCTCGACGCGATCGCCCGGGCATTGCAGCTCGACGACGCCGAGCGGGCCCACCTGCTGCGGCTGGCCAGCGAGGCCAACGGCAGCAGCAACCTGGTGCGGCCGAGCCGCCGGCCGAAGCAGTGGGCCGTGCGGCCCAACCTGCAGTGGTCGCTGGACGCCATCCACACGCCGGCCATCCTGGTCAACAACCGGCAGGACCTGCTCGCCACCAACCACCTCGGGCGGGCCATGCACAGCGAGTTGTACGCCGATCCGACCGTCGTGCCGAATTTCGGGCGGTTCACGTTCCTCGACGCCGCGGCCCGCCGGTTCTATCCGGACTGGAATCTGTTCGCCGACATGTTCGTGGCCAACCTGCGCACGGCGGCCGGCAAGGACCCGCACGACAAGGGCATCCACGACCTGGTGGGTGAGCTGTCGACCCGCAGCGATGAATTCCGGCGACGCTGGGGTGCGCACAATGTCCGCACCCACGGCACCGGCATCAAGCAGTTCCACCACCACGTGGTGGGCGAGCTGATCCTGGCCTACGAGAGCATGGACCTGCGGGCCGAGACCGACCTCACGCTCACCATCTATGCGGCCGAGCCCGCCTCACCGACCGCCCAGGCGCTCGCCCTCCTGGCCTCGTGGGCCGCGACCACGGGGGACGAGCACCTGAGCGCGCCGGCTCGCTGATCAGCGCAGGGTGTCGATGTCGATGACGAAGCGGTAGCGCACGTCGGACCGGAGCACCCGCTCGTAGGCGTCGTTGACGTCGTCGGCCCCGATCACCTCGACCTCGGGAGCGATCCCGCGCTCGGCGCAGAAGTCGAGCATCTCCTGGGTCTCGCCGATGCTGCCGATGCCCGAGCCGGCGAACGAGCGCCGGTTGCCGAACAGGGCGAACACCGGCACCGGCAGCGGCTCGGGCGGGGCGCCGACGCTGACCAGCGTGCCGTCCAGCCGGAGCAGGCCCAGATAGGACGCCATGTCGATCGGCGCGCTGACCGTGTTGATGATCAGGTCGAACGTGTTCCGGAGCGCCTCGAACGTGGCCTCGTCCCGGGTGGCGTGGTAGTTCTCGGCGCCGAAGCCCAGGCCGTCGTCCTTCTTGCTGAGCGTCTGCGACAGCACGGTCACGTCGGCGCCCATCGCCACGGCGATCTTGACAGCCATGTGACCGAGGCCGCCCATGCCCACGACGGCCACCTTCGTGCCCGGCCCCGCCTTCCAGTGCGCCAGCGGCGAGTACGTCGTGATGCCCGCACACAGCAGCGGGGCCGCCGCCTCGTACGGGATCGACTCGGGCACCCGCAGCACGAAGTCCTGGTCGACCACGACGTGGGTCGAGTAGCCGCCCTGGGTGACCGTGCCGTCCCGGTCGACGGCCGCGTAGGTGCCGGTGTTGCCGTTCTCGCAGTACTGCTCCTGCCCGGCCCGGCAGTTCGGGCACTCGCGGCACGAGTTGACCATGCAGCCGACACCGACGCGGTCGCCGACGGCGTGCTTGGAGACCTCGCCGCCGACCTCGGTGACCACACCCACGATCTCGTGGCCGACGGTCAGCGGGTAGGACACGTCGCCCCACTCGCCGCGCACAGTGTGGATGTCGGAGTGGCAGATCCCCGCGTAGCGGATCTCGATCAGGACGTCGCGCGCCCCCAGGTCCCGTCGCTCGATCGTGGTGCGCACGAGCGGGTCGGTGGCCGAGGTCGCGGCGATGGCGTTGACGGTGAGAATGATGTCCTCCGGTGAAGTGACAGTGGTGACGGATTCAGCCAACCCAACGGTGGCGGTCAGGGCAGAGGTTCGGCGAAAACGCGGAACTCGCCCCGGGCGGTGTGCATCTGCCAGAGGCGGTCGGCGAGGACACCGGGGTCGTGGGTCGGGTGGCCCGGTGTGATGGCGCCGGGGACGATGAGCTGCCCGACGTGGATGCCGTCGGCGGCCAGCGTGTCGTGCAGCATCGTGGCGTAGGCGCCCTCGCCGGCGAACGCGATCGACGTTCCGGCGACCTTCGGGTTGGGGCGGGCGCCGCTGCCGCCGTTGACGAACAGGACCGAACCGCGGCCCAGCTCGCGCATCCCCGGGAGCACCGACTGCACGGCGGTCACCGGCCCGAGGATCGAGAACTCCACGGCAGCCCGCAGGTCGTCGGTGGTGGTCTCGAGCACCGGCCGAAGGAACGCCTTCTGCGGCAGCGGGCTGTATTGCAGCACCTCGATCGGGCCGAGGTCGGCGGCCGCCCGGCCGAGCGCGTCGGCCAGCGCCTTGGTGTCGCGCACGTCGGCCGGGTAGCCGCGCGCGGTGAGCCCCTCGTCGGTGAGCTCCCCGGCGAGGTGGTCGAGTTTCTCCGGCGTACGCGCGACCAGCGCGACGCCGAGTCCCTCCGCACCGAACCGGCGGGCCACGGCGGCCCCGAGCCCCGGCCCGGCTCCGATGATGGCGATAGTGGTCATGGATACAGCACACCCGTCCCGGTCAGCGCGAGGAAGTCATCGCGGGAAGGTGTACCCGCAGTACACCCCGGGACACCTGCCGCCCCGGTCCGCCGTGGCAGGATCGGGCGCGTGGACCTGCCCCTGATGATCGACGCCGTCGTGTTCGACTGTGACGGACTGCTCGTCGACACCGAGACCAGCTGGACCCGGGCCGAGACGGCGATCTTCGCCGAGCACGGGCACGGGTTCGGCCTCGACCAGAAGCAGATCGTCATCGGCAAGACGCTGGCGGCGGCCGGGACGGCGATGGCCGACTATTTCGGGCGGCCTGGCGAAGGGCCCGCGCTCGCCCAGCGGCTGCACGACCTCGTGGCGGTCGAGCTGGCCGCCGGAGCGGACGCGCTTCCCGGCGCCCGCGAGCTGGTCTCCGGGTTGCGCGGCCGGGTGCCGATCGCGGTGGCCAGCAACAGTCCGCGGGCTTTCGTCGACGCCGCGCTGATCTCGGCCGGTCTCGACGACCTCTTCACGGACGTCTTCTCGGCCGACGACGTCGAGCATCCGAAGCCGGCGCCCGACCTCTATCTGGTGGCCTGCGCCAAGCTGAACGCCACGCCCAGCCGGACGGTGGCTTTCGAGGACTCCCGCACCGGAGTCGCCTCGGCGCGGGCGGCGGGACTGTTCGTCGTCGGCGTCCCGTCGCTGCCCGGCGTGGAGCTCGACGTCGACGCCGTCTTCACCACCCTCGCCGATCCCGTGCTGACCGCTCAGGTGCGGCAGAGGGCGGCCCGCTCGCAGAATGGGCCGCCGTCCAACTCCGCCGGCACCTGAGGCCGGCCCGGGCCAGGACGCTGATCGTTGATCAGTTGCGCCGGCGGGCCATCCACTGCCAGATCGACAGGCCGTTCTGGCGGGGGTCGTTGCGGGCCACGTAGATCCAGGACCAGTGGCCGGGGAACTGGTGGCCGTCCCAGACGACGTTGTCGTAGAGGGTGAGCAGGGAGCCGTCGATCAGGTCGTGGGCGTGCAGGGTGTTGGGCTCGGGCGGCACGGTGTCGTCGTCGCGCGAGGTCACCAGCCAGGTCGGGGTGTCGATGGCCCGCAGCTCGGCGTCGGTGATCTGGCGGCCTCCACCGGGCTGCAGGGACTCCACGACGCCGCAGATCGGGACGGACGAGGCGAACAGGTCGGGGTACTCGACGGTCATCTTGAGGCTCATGTAGCCGCCGTTGCTGCAGCCGACCACGGAGATCCGGTCGTGGTCGATCGGGTGCCGGCGGGACACCTCGGCGATGATCCGGCGGATCTGCGGGGCGAAGCGGTCGCCGTCCTCCAGCCAGAACGACTGGCTCTGCGGGGCCACGACGTAGGCGCCGCCGAAGATCCGCTGGGCCTCGGGGGTGGCGAAGCCCAGCGCACCCCGGTTGGCCCGCAGTGTGGTCTCGTTGTCGTAGTAGTCGTCGGGCAGCGACGCGCCCTCTCCCCCACCGTGCAGCCAGACGACGAGCGGCCGCTTCCCGCGGCGCGACGGCGAGTACAGCCGGTATTTCATCCCCGACCCGGAGACGTGGTAGCTGAACGCGTCGACCTCGGGGTTCGACAGCCGCCCCTGCTGGAACCGGGTGAAGGTGACCGCGCGCCCGCGCACCACGATCGGCCGCGTCTGGGTGATCGTGTAGACCAGGTTCAGCCGCACGTTGCGGCCCCTGCTCGCGATGTAGCCGAGCGTCCCGCCGCCGGTCACTCCTTCGGCGTAGGCGAGCTCGAGCACGATGTTGCCGTCGCGGCCGACCCGGGCCGCGGTCACCGTCCGGTCCAGGTCGTACTCGCTGTAGATCTGGTCGCCGGGCGCGATCGGGATCGGGCTGGTGGCCTTGGCGTGCACGGTGAACGTGCCGGTGGTCAGGCTGGCCGGGTCGACGCGGCCGAGCCGGCCGGTGTCCAGGGTGACCGCGACGACCTGTTCACCGCCGTCGAGCGTCTCGGCGTCGAGGGTGAAGCGCACCTTGCTGGTGGTATGGCCCCCGGCCAGGGCGACCGCACCCGGCAGAGCCAGCCCGGCGGCGGCCCCCGCGCCGGCGGCCAGGACGGAGCGACGGCTGATCGGCGTGGCCATGAGGCCTCCCTGTTTCGAACCCGTTACCGAATGACACAGTGATGCCGGTCTATCACAGACCGATCACCGAGCGGAAGGGTGCGATGACGGCGAGACGCCTCGATCAGGCCGGGCTGCCCCCGTCGATCCAGCGACGGAGCAGCGCCGTGTCCGCCTCGGACCACGGCCCGTCGCACGGCATGGACCCGCGGGACACGGCCGCGTGGATGCTCTCCGCGTGGGCCCGGACGTCGTCGGCCGACCACAGGTCGAACATCCGGATCATGGAGTCGCGGTCCTTCTCGCGGAAGAGCGGGCGAATATCGGCGTCGAAGCTGGGTGTGGCGTCCGGCATGTCAGGGCCTCCTGCTGGATGGGCGTACGCGTACCAGGACCGGACGCCGGGACGAGTTGTGACCGGAGCTCACGACGGCCGGACGATCGGGAACAGGATGGTGTCCCGGATGCTCAGCCCGGTCAGGTTCATGACCAGGCGATCGATGCCCAGGCCCATGCCGCCGGTCGGGGGCATGCCGTATTCCAGGGCCATCAGGAAATCCTCGTCCACCTGCATCGCCTCGGGGTCGCCCGCCGCGGCCAGCAGCGACTGGGCCACCAGGCGCTCGCGCTGGTCGATGGGGTCGATCAGCTCGGAGTAGGCGGTGCCCTGCTCGGCGGCGAAGATGACCAGATCCCACTTCTCGGCCAGCCGCGGATCGTCGCGGTGCTGCCGGGTGAGCGGGGCGTTCTCCTTGGGGAAGTCGGTGTAGAAGACCGGCGTCGTGGTCGTGCTCTCGCACAGCTCGCTGTAGATCTCCTCGAGCACAAAACCCCAGCCGGCCTCGTCGGGCAACTCCAGGCCGATCTTGCCGGCGTACTGCAGCAGCGTGCTCAGCGGGGTGTCGGCCGTGACCTCTTCGCCCAGCTTCTCGGAGACCGCCACGGTGATCGGCTTGACCGGCCAGTCGCCCGACAGGTCGTACTCCTCGGTGCCCCGCCGGGCGATCGGCGCGCCGTACACGGCGGTGGCGGCCTCCTGGACGATCTCCTGGGTCAGCACCCGCATGGTGTTGTAGTCGCCGTAGGTCTCGTAGACCTCGAGCGAGGTGAACTCGGGGTTGTGCTTGAAGTCGGCGCCCTCGTTGCGGAACTGGCGGCCCACCTCGAAGACCTTTTCCAGGCCGCCGACGAGCAGCCGCTTGAGGTGCAGCTCGGTCGCGATCCGCAGGTACATGTCGAGGTCGTAGGCGTTGATGTGGGTCTCGAAGGGCCGGGCGTTGGCCCCGCCGTGCACCTGCTGGAGGACCGGCGTCTCGACCTCGATGAAACCGCGCCGGTGCAGGGACTCGCGGACGCTGCGGACCACAGTGGACCGCTGGTGGGCGATGTCGCGGGCGTCCGGCCGCACGATCAGGTCGACGTAGCGGAAGCGGATGCGCGACTCGGCGTCGGTCAGCCCGCTGTGCTTGTCGGGCAACGGCCGCAGCGACTTGCTGGTGATCCGCAGCAACGACGCGGCGACGGTCAGCTCGCCCTTGCGGGTCGTCATCACCTCGCCGGTCACGCCGACGTGGTCACCGAGGTCGACGTCGTCGTGCCACAACGCGGACGTCTCGGCCGGCACCTCGTCGGCGGCCACCATGATCTGCAGGTCACCGCTGCCGTCGCGCAGGGTGGCGAAACCGAGCCGGCCCAGGTCGCGCTTGAGGAGCACCCGGCCGACCACCGACACCGTCTTTCCGGTACGGGTACCGGGCGCGAGCTCCCCGGCCGAGGCGCGCACCTCGGCCAGTGTGTGGGTGCGCGGATGACCCACCGGGTACGGGTCGATGCCGCGCTCGCGCATCCGGCGCACCTTGTCCCGGCGTACGCGGACCTGCTCGGGCAACCGCATCGACGACAGCGCCGCGGCGAGCGCGTCCGGTGGCGCCGGGATCAGCGCGCGCACCTGGGCCGCGTAGTCGTCGCCGGCCCGGTCGAGCCCGTCCCCACCACCGCGGCCGAAGGCCAGGAAGCCTTCCGCGCTGCCGGCCGCCGTCCCCACCCGGGGCAGGTCGGAGGCGTACTCGAAACAGAGGAACCGGGGCTCCCAGTCCGGCAGATATTTCGCGTTGGAGCGGTAGAGCGACTCGAGCTGCCAGTTGCGGCCGGCCAGCACCAGCGATTGCCGCCACAGCCGGGCGATCGGGCCGGCCCCGATCTGTGCTCCCCGCTCGAACGCCTCGCGGAACATGGCGAAGTTGAGTGAGACCATCCCGGCCCGCCCGGCCAGCGCCGCGACCATCAGCTCGACCAGACCGTTGTCGGCACTCCGATCGCGGCGCATCAGGTCGAGGGAGAGCCCGGTCGGCCCCCACGGCACAAAGCTGAGGAACCCCCGCAGCCGCCCCTCGCCGTCGCGCGCCTGCACCATCACGCAGTCGTCGTCGAGCGGGTCACCCAGCCGCCCCAGCGCCATCGAGAAGCCCCGCTCGTCGCCGCCGTCACCGCGCCACCGGGCCGCGTCCGCGCTCATCGTGGCGAAGTCCTCGGGGGTCAGCTCGCCGTGCCGGCCGACCTTCGTCGTGTAGCCGCGCCGCTGCAACCGCGCGACCGACTGCCGCACGGCCTTCATACCCGGCTTGCTCAGCGAGAACGTCCGGAGATCGACGATGGCCTCGTCCCCGATCTCGTACGCGATGAGTCCGGCCTCGGCATAGGCGGTCGCTCCCTGACGACCGGCTCCCATCACCGCCAGCGACCACCCGCCGGACCGCGCCATCACTCGCCAGGCATCGATCGCGGCCGGCCACCGCGCCGGATCACCGACCGGATTCCCGCTGGCCAGAGCCACCGAGCCGACCACCCGGTAGGAGACGCCGGCGGTCGCCGTGGCCGGATCCCCGGTGTCCCAGACGACCGCCTTGTCGCGCCGGGTCGCGAAATACCCCAACGAGTCCTGGTCGCCGAACTCGCGCAGCAGCGTGCGCACCCGCGCCTCGTCGGCGACGTCGAGCATGTGGCTGGTCCGCGGCGGCCGGAACAGCAGATGCGCCGAGACCAGCACGACCGCCGCGCCGAGCAGGCCGGTCACCGCGTGCGCCCACCACGGCGAGGTGATAACCGGCCCGGCCGAGGGGCGGCCGAGGTCGCCCAGCATCGAGTCGAAGACGTGCAACGCGGCCGCGGGCAGGCCGGGTGAGGTGCCGAACGCCCGGACCAGCGCCGTACCGACCGTCAGCACCACCACTCCCCCGGCCAGGAAGCAGGCGACGGCGGCAGCCACACTGCCGGCGACCTGGCGCGACGAGAACTGGTGGCGGGCCCGGATCGCCACCACGGTCACGCCGGCCATCAGCACCAGACCGACGACCTGGGCCGCCTCGACCCCGGTGAACAGCGAGACCACCCGCCCGGCCTCGGGCAGCAGCAGCCACCAGACGAGCAGCAGCCACCACGCCGCGCGCAGCCGCCGGCGCAGGGCGACGCCCATGGCGAGCAGCAGTGCCGCGTACGTGAAACCGGGAACCACCGGGATCGTGAGCGCCGACACGACGTCCATCGGCATCGCGAAGTAGTGCCGCCAGGCCGGGATGACGGTGACCAGGATGCCCAGGCCGGCGAAGGTGAACATGGCCAGCGCGAACCGGTCGGGCCAGCGGTCGTCGTGCAGCCGTTCGACCGGCGCGGTCATGCGGGCACTCCTTGCGGTTCGGCGGCGGGCTGGATCTCGCCGTGCCGGGACAGGCTCACGGCGCCACCGACGGCGATGACGAATCCGGCGGCGGCCGCCCAGCCCCAGCCGGGACGCGGGCGGTCACCCAGCAGAAGAAGGCCGACGGCGGCCGGGGCGACGGTCTCGAGGACGACGAGCGGGGCGGTCGCCAGGGTCACCGAGCCCCGTTGCATGGCGATCGAGTAGGTCAGCAGGGCGACGGCACCGCCGATCAGCAGACCGTAGGTGGCGGGATCGGTGAGCACGCCGCGCACCGTCAAGGGGGCCGGCAGCACCCGGGTGGCCACCGCGACGAGGCCGTAACCGAGCCCGGCGACCGCACCCAGCGCCGCCGCACCCCCGAACCGGGCGACCGGGAAGGCGAGCGCGCCGAGCAGCACGGCCGACGCGAGCACCCCCCAGCCGAACGCGGCGGCCGGCTCGACCGGCTTGTCCTCGGCGGCGGACAGGCCGACCAGCACGAGACCGGCGATGACGACGCCGATGCCGACCACGTCACCGCGCCGCAGTCTCATCCGGAGCACGACCGCGCCCAGCACCGCGGTGACGGCCAGAAAACTCGCCACGACGGCCTGCACGACGAACAGCGGAAGCGTGCGCAGGGCGGCCAGCGAGAGCAGGAAGGCCAGCCCGTCGACGGCCAGGCCGAGCAGATAGAGCCACGACCGGGCGAGCCGCGCCGGCAGCCGCAGATCGAGCCCGGTGGCCGCGGGAGCCCGGCGGACGGCCAGCGCCTGCAGGACGGACGCGATGCCATAGCAGAGGGCCGACCCGAGCGCACCGACGAGCCCGACCCCCATGGGCCTGACCCTAGACGCGGTCCTGGCCGAAGGACAGGGTGTCGAAACTCCCACTCCGGCGGCCGGCGGCGGGCGAATGTCCTACTTGAGCGATCGGACGGCCTCGGTCATCAGCAGGGCCGCGAGCGGCACCTCGACGAGGACGGCCGAGGCCAGCGCCGGCCACAGCCCCGCCCGGTCGGTGGTCAGCAGGTCGAGACCGGCGTCGCAGACCAGCAGCACACCGAGCGCGAACGCGACCAGCGCCGCCTCCCGCCGCCGCCGGAGGACGAGGACCGCGGTGGTGACGAACATCGCCAGCAGCACCAGGTCGAAGCCCACCCACACCAGTCGCCAGTGACGCACGACATGGGTGTCGGGCAGGGTCGCGGCCAGGTAGCCGATCCACGGCACCAGCAGCACCGCGCAGGCCACCAGAACGGCCGCCCGCCATCGCCGCCGGCCCCCGGGAACCGCAAGCCGGCGGATCAGGTCCCGGCGCTGCCCCTCGGACATCGCGGCGATGTCGTCGTCGCTGATCACTCTGACGATCCTGTCACCGTCCCGGGCCGCAGACCCCCTTGTTGCGCCAGCAGCCCGGCCTGGGTGCGGTTGTCGCAGTTCAGCTTGACGAGCAGCCGGGAGACGTAGCCCTTCACGGTCGCCTCGGAGAGGTTGAGCCGCCGGGCGATGCGCAGGTTCGAGTCACCGGTGGCCAGGCCGGCCAGCACCTCGGTCTCGCGCTCGGTCAGGCGGCCCAGGAGTTCCCGTACGCGGTGCCGGTCGCCCGCCGCGCCGAGCAGACGCTGGGTGGCCACCGGAGAAAGCACCGTCCCGCCGCCGGCCGCGGCCCGCACCAGGTCGGCCAGGTCCTGCGGCTCGGTCGATTTGACCAGGAAGCCCGCCGCCCCGGCCCGCAGTGCCCGCAGCACGTACTCGTCGTGGTCGAACGTCGTCAGCACGACCATCCGCGGCGGCTCGGGGAAGCCGGCGATCCGCTCGATCGCCGTCAGACCGTCCACGTCCGGCATGCGCACGTCGATGAGCACGAGATCGGGGCGCAGCCGCACGACGGCCTCGACCGCCTCGGCACCGTCGTACGCCTCCCCGACCACCTCGATGTCGCCGGCCGCGGTCAGGATGGTCCGCAGGTGGGCACAGACCATCCGCTCGTCGTCCACGAGCAGCACGCGGATCATGGGCGCCCCGTCGGCACGTACGCGGGAAGCCTCGCGCTCACCCGGAACCCGCCCCCGGCGGTCGCGCCGGAATCGAGCGAGCCGCCGACCATCTCCACGCGGTAGCGCAGGCCGGTCAGCCCGCTGCCGCCGGACGGCAGCTCGCGCGGCCCGTGGCCGGCACCGTCGTTCACCACTTCCACGCTGATCCCCTCCTCGGCGTAGATGACCGTCACCGCGGTCGCGGCCCCCGGCGCGTGCTTGTGGACATTTGTCAGTGCCTCCTGCACTACCCGCACAATCGTGCGCCGTACCGCCGGGGAGGGCCGGCTCTCGTCGCCCGTGGTCGTCAGCCGCACCGGCAGCCCGACCGCCCGGGACTCCTCGACCAGCCCCGCGACGTCCCCCTCGAGGTCGCCGGCTGCGCCCTCGTGCCGCACCGGATCACCGCCGTCGCGCAGCACCCCGACCAGATCGCGCAGCTCGGTCAGCGCCTGCACGCCGGCCACCCGCAGCTCCTCAGCCGCCCGGCGGGTGGGGTCGTCGGGCGCGGTCATCCGCAGCGAGCCCGCCTGCAGCACCATCAGGTTGAGCCGGTGGGTGACCACGTCGTGCATCTCGCCGGCCAGCCGCACCCGCTCGTCGGCCCGAGCCTGCTCGACGGCCCGCAGCGTCGCCTCGGCGGCCAGCGTCACCCGGGCCCGGGCATAGAGGCCGAGCAGGGCCGAGCACAGGATGACGACCGGCCCGGACAAGGGGTCGGCGATCTCCCAGGCGCGCGCCCCGACCAGGAAAGTGACGACCAGCAGGCCGACCACCACCCAGGGACGCCACCGGGCGCGAGCCCCGGTGAAGGCGATCACGGCGTACGGGGCCAGGACCGTCGCCCACACCGGCACGAACACGTTCAGGACGACCAGGACACCGGCCGTCAGATAGGGCCACCGCCGGCGTACGAGAAGGGCCGCCGCCCCGGCGATCTGCGCGGTGACCGGGAACCAGCCCGGATCCCGGAGCTCCAGCACGGCGCCCACGACCGCGGCCGTCACCGCGAGCACGATGTCGATCGCGCTGTCGAGGACCCGGTGCCGGCGCATGCCCTGGAGCATACGAAAGTAGGTCCGGGAGGCGACTCGCGGCGCTATCGGCGAGGCCGGCGCCTGCGGAACGCTCGATCCATGGCACGCCGCATCCACGAACTCGACGCTCTCCGCGGGCTCGCCCTGGCCGGCATCGTCGAGTTCAACATCGTCCAGATGACCGGCTTTCCCCGGCCCGAGGGTCCGGCGGGCGACCACCCCGGGGCGTACGTCTGGGAGGCGCTGTTCATCCAGCGACCCTTCCCGATCTTCTCGTTCCTGTTCGGGATCAGCTTCGCGCTCTTCCTGCGGACGGCCGGCAACCGCACCGACCGGCCGCGTCTGGTCCTCCTGCGCCGCCTGCTGTGGCTGGGTGTCTTCGCCGCCCTGCACACGCTGCTGCAGCCGGGTGAGGTGCTCAAGTTCTACGCCTTGTTCGGCATCGTCGTGCTGCTGCCCGCGTCCTACCTCTCCCGGCGCTGGGTGCTGGGGCTGGGCATCGTGCTGACCGTGGCCGCCGGGCTCACGTTCAACGGGCTCTTCATCATCCCCGGCCTGTTCCTGCTGGGCCTGGCCACCGCGCGATACGGCATCCCGGACACCCTCGACCGGCGCACCCGTCAGTTGTGGATCGCGTTCGCCGGCGCCGTGCCGGCGGCCGCCGTGCTGCTCTGGCTGCAATGGCGCGCGGGCGTCGGGCACATCGCCAACTACCGGATCCTCCCGGCCGGCACCGTCTGCGCGTTCCTTGTCACCGTGGCGTTCCTGCTCATCATGCGTACGCCGGTGCGCCGCCCGATCGACACGGTGCTCGGCCCGATGGGGCGGATGGCCCTCACCAACTACGTCCTGGCGTCGGTGCTGATCCTCATCGCCGACCGCATCCTGGACCTCGGCGGCGCCACCGGCTTCGCTCCCATCGTCTGGACGGGGCTGACGATCGGGATGGTCCAGGCCGCCCTCAGCGTCGTCTGGCTGCGCCGGTTCCGCTACGGTCCGCTCGAGTGGCTGTGGCGGTGCCTGACCTGGTGGCAGCTGGTCCCGATCCGCGCCGAGGCCTCCGAGCGGGCCGGCGCCCGGTGAGGCAGGCACCGGCCTGGTAGGCGTCCGGTCAGGCCCGTCCCGATGAACGCGGACCGGCCACCGTGCCCGCCCGGGTCAGAATGTTTCCGTAAAGACCCAACCGATCGTCGTCCATCTCGCGTCGGATACGCAGTGACGGTGACAGGGAGCGGGGCGGCGGATGCCGAAGAGAACCGACGGTGAGTACCTGGCCTTCGTGCGGGGCCGGGTGACCGGCCTGCGACGGGCGGCCTATCTGCTCTGCGGTGACTCGCACGGCGCGGACGACATAGTGCAGGAGACGCTGACCAAGCTGTACACGCGCTGGCCGCGGATCAGCTACGTCGAGAACCTCGACGCCTACGTCAACACGATGCTCGTCCGGGTCTTCCTCGACGAGCGGCGGCGCGGCTGGTGGAAGGTCGCTCTGCTCGACTGGCTGCCCGAGCGGGCCACGCCGGGGCCACCGGCCGCCGGCGTCGAGGACCGGTCGGTGGTGCACACGGCCCTGATGGGCCTGCCGCCGCGCCAGCGGGCGGTCGTCGTGCTGCGCTTCCTGTGCGATCTGCCGGTCCGGGACGTGGCCCACCAGCTCGGCTGTTCCGAGGGCACGGTGAAGAGCCAGACCGCCCACGCGCTCGACCGGCTCCGCCGGGCTTTCGACGAGCTGCCCGGCACCGTCACCGTCCAGGACCGGCGATGACGGAGGAGAAGAGAGACATGACCGAGGACGACCGCGCGGTGCGGATTCTGCGCACGATGCCCGACGAGCCGCCGCTGCCGTCGACGGTGGACCTGCCCCGCACGATGGCTGAGGGCCGGCGGCGGCGCCGCGTGCGCCGCTGGTCCGGCGGTGTGGCCCTGGCCGCGGTGACCGCGGTGGCGGCGGGCGGCGGCACGGTGGCCGTGGCGGCGCTGCGTGACGGCCCGGCCCCGGTACCCACCCCGACGGTCACGGCGACGTCGTCCCCGGCCACCGTCGCGGCCGCCCCGCCGCCCGTCCCGAAGGACTGCCGGGTGACGCTGCTGCCCAGCGGCGGGATCAAGAAGGCACTGGTCACCGCGGGTGACCCGAGCGGGCGTTACCTGGCCGGGCGGGTCTACCCACCGACCGGCGTGCACACGGTGTTCTGGAAGGACGGCGTGCTCCAGCCGGTGCCGCCGATGCCGGGCGCCGACGCGGGATTCCGCGACATCAACTCGTCCGGCGTCGCGGTCGGCTCCAGCTACGAGGGCGACGTCCAGTACGCGTACGTGTTGACGGACGGCGCCGTGACCCGCCTGCGCGGCGGCCCGGCTGCGGCCGGTGCCATCAACGACAAGGGTGTCATCGCCGGCACGCTGGGCGAGCCCGGGTTGGACGGGGTGCCGGTCAGGTGGAAGTCGGCCCGGGCGACACCCACGAAGCTCAAGCTTCCGGCCGGCTACACCACCGGCAATGCCGACGTCATCGGCGAGGACGGCACCATTGTCGGCTCCGTCCATCGCAAGAACTCGGAGGGCACGGCCTATCTGTGGCTGCCCGACGGCAGCGGGCGGCTGCTGCCCCGGCCCGGCCCGGCCGATTTCTTCTGGGCCGACTCGATCAGCAACGGCTGGTTGTTCGGCCGGGCGGTGGACGACGCCGACGACGGCTCCACCCGCGACTTCACGTCGTATCGGTACTCCATCGCCACCGGGAAGTTTGTGAGGCTGGCAACCGAGCTGTCCCCGACCGCGCTCGGCGCCGAGAACGGCTGGGTGGCCGGCACCAGCACCGGTCCGGTCGTCATCGCCGGCCGCACGGTGGTGAAGCTGCCGGCGTACAAAGGCATGAAGGACTACATGGTGACCGCCTTCAGCGCCGACGGTAAGACGGCCGCCGGCTACACCCACGACTCGAGCGAGACCGAGGCGGCCGCCAACCGTCCGCTGCGATGGACCTGCCGCTAGATCACCGGCGGCCCTTCAGCCACGGGCGCAGGACCGCCGGCTGCTCGTCGGTGAAGACCGGGTACGCGTCACCCGTCCAGCATGACGCGACTGGCGATGAAAAGGTTTTCAGACCCGATTCCGCTTCCACTGCAGAGATCAGGGTCGATGCCTTGACATCGGTCTGCAACGGATTTCAGACTGACCGGCGTGGCAGTGACCATCCGTGAGGTCGCCCGCGTGGCCGGTGTCTCGGCGGCCACGGTCACCCGCGCGCTGTCCACACCGGAGGTCGTCCGGCCGGCCACCCGGCAACGGGTCCGGGAGGTCGCGGCCAGTCTCGGCTACCACCCCAACCGGGCCGCGCGCGGGCTGATCACCGGGCGCACCGGCAACTTCGGGCTGCTCGTGCCCGACCTGGCCAACCCGTTCTTCCCGAGCATCGTCAAGGGGGTACAGGGGCGCGCGCACGAGGCCGACCACGCGGTGTTCCTGGCCGACACCGACGAGGACCCGGCGGCCGAGGCCGGCCTCGTGCGCAAGCTGGCCAAGCAGGTCGACGGCATCGTGCTGTGCTCGCCCCGGATGGCCGAGCCCGAGCTGCGCGCGCTGGCCGGCGAGGTCCCGACGGTGCTCGTCTATCGCCGGGTGCCCGGTGTCCCGTCCGTGACGGCCGAGTTCCTCGACGGCATGCGCCAGGCGGTCAGTCACCTGACCGCGCTCGGGCATCGGCGCATCGCCTACGTGGCCGGGCCGCGCACGTCGTGGGCCAACCGCGAGCGGGTCCGCTCGCTCCGGGCGGTCACCCGCCGGAGCGAGGTCGAGCTGACCGAGATGGGCAACGTGATCCCGCAGTTCCCGGGCGGCGTGTCCGTGGCCGACCGCGTGCTGGCGGCCGGCGTGACCGCCGTGATCGCCTACAACGACCTGGTCGCGCTGGGCCTGCTGCACCGGTTCGCGGCCCGCGGGGTCGCGGTGCCCGACGACATCAGCGTGCTCGGTTTCGACGACATCCCCCTGGCCGAGATGGTCCATCCCGCGCTCACCACCGTCGCCCTGCCCAAGGAGGAGGCCGGCCAGGCCGGCGTGGACCTTCTCCTGCACCTGCTGGACCGCCGGACGGCCGTCCGGCGTGAACTGCCCACCCAACTGATGGTGCGGGGCTCCACCGGTCCCGCCCGCTGACGAAGGGCACCGACATGGCTCGTACGAGAATCGCGCTCGCCGCCGCCGTCACCCTGCTGGTCCCGGCTGTGGAGCACCGGAGAGTCCGAACAGCGGCGGCGGCACCACCGACGGCCCGGTGCCGGACAAGCCCGACCGCGCCGTCACGCTGAACATCCTCGATGTGGCCGGAAACCTCCAGCTGACCCAAGGCATGATCGACGACTACGCGTCCCGCACCAAGGATCAGATCGAGAAGGTCACCTACTCCAAGGCGACCGCGCCCGAACTGGTCGGCAAGGTCAAGGCGCAGCAGGCGGCCGGCCGGGTCGACATCGACCTCGTGCTGACCGGCGTCGACGGTCTGGCCGCGGGCATCGATCAGGGGTTGTGGACGGCGGTGCTGCCCACGCAGGCGTCGCGGCTGCCGGGCATGAGCGACTACCTGCCCGGCGCGGCGGCCATGCAGAAGCTCGCGGGTGACTTCGGCGTGACGGTCACCTATTACCCGTCCGGACCGCTGATCGAGTATCTGCCGGGCACGGTGCCGGATCCGCCGAAGACGGCGGAACAGCTGCTGGCGTACGCGAAAGCCAACCCCGGGGCGGTGCAGTACGCCCGCCCGTCCAACTCCGGACCCGGCCGCACCTTCCTGATGGGCTTGCCCTACCTGCTCGGCGACAGCGATCCCAAGGACCCGGTCAACGGCTGGTCCAAGACCTGGGCCTACCTGGCCGAGCTCAACAAATACGTGACCCTGTACCCGTCGAGCACGTCCGAGACGATGAAGAACCTGGCCAACGGCTCGGCAAAAATCATCGCCACCACGACCGGCTGGGACATCAACCCGCGCGTGCTCGGCACGGTGCCCAAAGAGGCGCGGGTCGGCACCCTCGACGGCTTCCACTGGGTGACCGACGCCCACTACGCGGTCATCCCCCGCGGCGTCCCGGTGGCCAAGCAGGCGGCGATCCTCAACCTGCTGAAGGACATGCTCACCCCGCAGCAACAGGCCAAGGCGTACGACCAGGGCTACTTCTACCCCGGCCCGGCGGTCAAGGACGTGACGCTGAGCATGGCCCCCGCCGGGAGTCAGCAGGCGCTGGCCGAGTACGGCCGGCCCGAGTACGACCAGCTGATCGCGAGCAACCCGGTCGAGGTGCCGCTCGACGCCAAGTCGCTGGTGGCCGCGTTCGACCGATGGGACCGGGAGATCGGCGGCGCGAAGGTGAAGAAGTGAGCGGCTTCGACGAGCTGCGCCTGGACGGCGTCCGGCGCCGGTTCGGCGGCCAGGACGCCCTGGCCGGGCTGAGCCTGACGATCCGGCGCGGCGAATTCATCGCGCTGCTCGGGCCGTCGGGCTGCGGGAAGTCGACCGCGCTGAACTGCCTGGCCGGACTGCTGCCGCTGTCCGAGGGCAGCATCTGGCAGGACGGGACGCGGCTCGACACGCTGCCGCCGGAGCGGCGCGGCTTCGGCATGGTGTTCCAGAACTACGCGCTCTTCCCGCATCTGCCGGTGCGCAGGAACATCTCCTTCGGCCTGCAGATGCGGCGGTTGCCCCGCGACGAGGTCCGCCGCCGCACCGATGAGGCGCTCCGGCTCGTACGGCTGGAGGAGCATGCCGGGAAGCTGCCGGGCCAGCTCTCCGGCGGCCAGCAGCAGCGGGTGGCCATCGCCCGCGCGGTGGTGCTGGAACCGTCGCTGGTGCTGATGGACGAGCCGCTGTCCAACCTGGACGCCAAGCTGCGGCTGGAGATGCGCACCGAGATCCGGCGCCTGCATCAGACCCTCGGCCTGACCACGGTTTACGTGACCCACGACCAGGAGGAGGCGTTGTCGCTCGCGGACCGCCTGGTGGTGCTGCGGGACGGGCGGGTGGAGCAGATCGGTACGCCGCAGGAGCTGCACGAGCGGCCGGCCAACCGGCACGTCGCCGACTTCATGGGCTACCGGAATCTGCTGCCCATGAAGGTGAAGGCGGTGCACGGCTCGACCGTGACCGTCGACGGGTCCGGCCTGACGCTGGAAGGCGTGGCGGTCGGGGCGCTGTCCCCGGGCGACGACGTGCTGGCCGGGATCCGCCCGGAGGACTTGCACGCCGGCGAGCACGGCGTGCCGGTCACGGTCGAGGTCGTCGAATATCAGGGGCGCGAACTGGCTGTCGAAGCGCGTACCTCGGCCGGCGTGGCGGTGCACCTGCGGGCGATCACGCGTCCGGCACCGGGTGACCAGATCGCGGTGACCGCCGAACCCGCCCGCGTCCTGGTGTTTCCGTCGTGACCCGGGTGGCGCTGAGGCACCGGTTGGCCGAACGCGGCATCGACCGGCAACTGTGGTTGCTCGTCCCCGGACTGGCGTGCGTGCTGGCCCTGTTCGTCTACCCCTTCGCGTACGGGATCGGTCTGTCCTTCCAACCGGCGCAGGGCGGCGTGTTCGGGGCCTATCGCGAGTTCTTCACCGACGCCTATCAGCGCGACACCATCGCGACGACGCTCGGGCTGTCGCTGCCGGCGGCGATCCTCAACGTGGCGGCGTCGGTGCCCATCGCCTATCGCATGCGTGGGCGGTTCCGCGGCAAGCGGCTGCTGACCACGATCCTGGTCGTGCCGATCACGCTGGGGACCGTGCTGACGGCCGAAGGGTTGCTCAACTATCTGGGGCCGGCCGGGTGGTTCAACCGGTTCCTGATGGCGGTGGGCCTCCTGGACGAGCCGGTGCGCCTCACCAACAACTACTGGGGTGTCTTCTTCTCGCTGGTGATCACCGGTTTCCCGTTCGCGTTCCTGCTGATCCTGTCCTACCTCTCGGGCATCGACCCGACCCTGGAGAGGGCGGCGGCGACGCTGGGCGCGGGCTGGTGGCAGCGATTCCGGCGGATCACCCTGCCGCTGCTGGCGCCGGGGCTGGCGACCACGTTCTGCCTGACGTTCGTGCTGGCGTTCAGCGTGTTCCCGTCGGCGGTGCTGGTGGGCGACCCGGCCGGGACCACCCGGGTCATCTCGATCGCGGCCTACCACGCGGCATACGAGGCCTACGACTATCCGCTGGGCAGCGCCATCGCCGTGGTCATGGGGGTGGTCGAGCTGTTCGTGGTGGCGGTGGTGCTCGGCCTGCGGTCGCTGCTCTACACCGGCTCGACAGGGGGTAAAGGCTGATGACACTGGTCTCGGAGAAGACGGCGGCACGTCCCATCGTCGCCTCGCCGGCCGCGTGGCTCGTCTGGGGTGCGGTGGCGTTCTTCCTGATCAACCTGGCCGGTGTGATCGGCTCGGTGGTGGTCAACTCGGTGGGCCGGCGCTGGTTCGACACGTGGCTGCCCGAGGGCTGGACGACCCAGTGGTACGCCTCCGCGTGGACCGAGTTCGGCCTGCTCGACGTGCTCCTGGTGACGCTCGAGGTGGCCGTGCTGGTGGTCGGCATCTCGGTGCTGGTGGGCGTGCCGGCGTCGTACGTGCTGGCGCGCCGCTCCTTCCCCGGCCGCCGGCTGGTCTACCTGTTGTTCCTGCTGCCGATCCTGATGCCCCCGATCACGTACGGGATCCCGCTGGCCACGGTCCTCTACAAGTACGGCTTCGCGGGCCACCTGGCCGGCGTGGTGCTGGCCAACCTGGTGCCGTCGATCCCGTTCGTGATCCTGACGATGACGCCCTTCATCGAGCAGATCGACCCGACCATGGAGAAGGCGGCCCGGATGTGCGGGGCCCGCACCGGGCAGATCTTCGGCCGCATCCTGGCGCCGTTGCTGGTGCCGGGCATCCTGGCCGCCTCGATCCTGGTGCTGGTGCGGACGGTGGGGATGTTCGAGCTGACGTTCCTGACCGCCGGGCCGGACTCGCAGACGCTGGTGGTGGCGCTCTACTACTCGATGTCGGCGGCGGGGATCCGGGCTCAGCAGTCGGTCGACGCGATGGCCGTGCTCTACACGGCGTCCATGCTGGTGCTGCTGGTTGTCGCGCTGCGGTTCGTCAACCCGACTCAGCTGGTCGCCCGGGTCAAGGAGGAGCCGGATTGACCGAGGATCGACCACAGGAACAGCGCGGGCGCGGCCAGGAGGATTCCGGTGAGCACGGCCGGGCCGATGAGGTCGCCCACCGGGACCGGCGGGGCCTCGGCGACGGCGACGGCGCAGTCCCGGTACGCGGTGACAACTCCCTGGGTGAGCACCGGGTCCGGGAGCTGCCAGTGCAGATCGGCCAGCTCCTTGATGGCCGCCGTCTCGCGGTAGAGCATCGGCAGCGTGCTGAGCGCGAGCATCCAGTTGCCCGTCCGGGTGGCGAGAGGCCGGCTCGCGGCCAGCGCGGTCAGCGTGATGGCCGCCAGGAAGGCCACTGCCCCGGGCGCGGCCGCCGTGACCCGGCCGGGCTCCTCGGCGGCCGCGGTGATCGGGCGGAACCAGATCAGGGCCGCCAGACAGCCGACCGGCACCAAGACCAAGGCGATCTGGCCCTGGTGGGTCCGCGAGCGGCGTACGGCTTGGACGGCCGCCACGAGGGCGGCGCAGCGCAGGAGAGCCGCCCCCTGCTGAGCGTGCAGCTGACCGCGCCAGAAGTCGTAGTGGGCGGTGGAGGGGCAGCCGTCCGCGGCCGCCCAGGCGCCGGCGGGATAGGGCGTGAGCCGGCCCACCAGGTCGACCACGGCTCCGGCGGTCAGAAGCAGGGCGAAGGCCGTCAACGCCCGGCGTACGGCGGATGGCGCGGCCCGGCCGTCCCACGCGACCCAGCCGGCCAAGGCCGCCGTGGCCAGCGTTCCGGCGGCGTAGCGCAGATCAGGCTGGTCGAGCACGGTAGCCACGACCGCGACACCCACGAAAGCAGCCACCATCAGCGGGAACGGTCGCACTCTGGCATCTTCTGTCATGGCGAGGCCCGGCGCCGGTGAATGCCGATGCCGGTGCGCCGGGATCGGGTTCTCGAGCCCCGGCCGTGCTCGGCTGCAACGAGCCAGATTCCTTGTCGCGTGCTGTCGGATCCGCGGTGATCCGTTCGTAGATCGGTGAAGAGCTCGGCCGAGGGGCCGGGCCGGAGGAACGATGGGTTACCCATGAGGTCATTGCGCTTCGGAGTTGTTGCTCCGATCATCACCGACGTGCCGGCGTGGCTCGACCAGCTGCGTGGTCTGGCCGACAGCGGCTACTCGACGATCCTGATGCCGGACGTGCCGCAGTGGCAGCCGGCTCCGGGCCCGGCGCTGGCGGTTGCGGCCACCATCACCGATCTCCGAGTGGGCACCTGGGTGTATGCGTCGCCCGTACGGCCGGCTTGGATCACCGCGTGGGAAGCGCACTCGCTGACCGTGCTCACGGACGGCCGCTTCGAGATGGGCATCGGCACCGGGCGGCCCGGGATCGCCGGTCAGCTCCGCGAGCTCGGCCTGCCCGCGGTGCCCGCGAACGACCGATCGGGCCAGGTGCGCGAGATTCTCACGGCCTTGCGGGAGCTCGACGGCCCGGACCGGCACACTCCGGTGGCGATGGCCGTCGGTGGTCCCCAGGCGCAAGCGCTGGCGGCCGAGCTCGCCGACACGGTGACCTTCGTGATGCCGCACACCGAGACACGCGCCGAGACGACGCGACGGGTCCGCGCGTTCGACAACCGGCGCGATCTGGAGCTCGCTGCGCACGTCCCGGTGATCGGCGACGCGGTCGCCCCCTTCATGGCCGGTCCGGACACCGACACCGCCGCCATCCGGGCCGCCGACTCGCTGGCCTTCCTCCCGAGTGACCCCGCCGCGGCCATCGACGAGATCCACCGGCGACGCGAGGAGATCGGTTTCACGTACTTCGTGTTCGGCGCGGACGTCGCCGCTCCCCTGGCCCCGGTCGTCGCCGAACTGGCCGGACGGTAATGAAGCAGGAAAGCCCCGGCTGGAGTGTCAGCCGGCTTGTTTCCAGGTCACAGTGATCGCGCCTCTTGTTGTGGTGGGCGTGGAGGCCACGCCAGGACGTGACTCGTCTTCGCACTCCTCATTTGGTAGCGAGTGACGGCCCAGGGTGTCTTCTCGCTGGAGAGGTTGTAGCCGGCGGTGGAAGGCTGGGTCACCGCGCATCCGTCCACGTAGTGCAAGGTGGCAGCGGCCTGACCGAAGGTGAAGACCGGGAACTTCGGCAGTGGGCCGTTCGGGCCGTCGGTGGGCTATTTCACCGTGGGTCGTTCCAGGATGCATTCGCCGGACATGGGAGCGGTCTTCGCCGCCTCCCGTCGTTGGTAATACCATTTTCCGATCGCCGGTGTATTGCGACCATGGGCCCAGGTTCTGCAGGTCGTAGAGTACGTCCTTGCCGGCCCCCGCCCAATGCGCGGCGTTGGCCGAGGTCACCACCAATTTTTCGGCTGCTGCGGCTGGGGACGTGGACCCGGCGAAGGCGCCGGCCACCGTGAGGGACAGCGTGGCGACAGCCGCCGTAATTCGCTTCACAATGAGCCTTTTCCATCCTCAGTAGACCGGGTACTCGATGTGATGCAGAACCAGGATGGCCTTCACCATCGAGGTCGTCCGGCAAGGACTACAGCGCAGCTTGACCAGGATTTTCCAGGTCTTGAGGATGGCGACTGCGCGTTCACCGCGAGCGCGGACACGGGCGTGGGACCTATTCACGGCCTTCAGTCGGCGTGACAGCTTGGGCCGGTAGCGGTGTCGTTTGAACGGGGTGCGGATGGTGCCGCCGGCGCCCTGGTACGCCTTGTCGGCGAAGGTCATCACGTTCGCGCTTGTCAGTGCGTCGATGATGTCGTGGGTTCGGGCGGCGGTCAGGTCGTGCGTCGAGCCGGGCAGAGCTTGCGACGCCCACACGAGGCGGCCGGCCGGGTCTGCGATGACCTGGACGTTCATGCCGTGCCGGCGGTGTTTGAGCCGGAGTAGTACGGCTTCTGATCGGCGACGCGGTCGATCGGTATCAGAGTGCCATCGAGGATGGCGTACGCCAGCCGGCGGATCCTGCTCATCGCCGTTTGTAGGTCGTCGGCGGTCGCGGCGAGCAGGGCGATCGCCTCGCGGATGTAGCGCCAGGCGGTGGCCACGCCCACGTCGAATCCGGCGGCTAGGCGGGTGAGGGTGTCGCCGTTACGCAAGTGGGCCAGGGCGAGCAGCGCTTGCCGGCCGGGGTCGAGGCGCCGCCATCGGGATCGTCGCTGGTGGCGATGGGTCCGAATCAGATCGGCGAGGTGGTTCAGCGATCGGGTGGACAGCGGGATCGTGGCAGGATAAGACAGCAACGAGGCTCCCGGTAGGGGCTGTTTCTTGGTCGATTGCTTGTCTTACCGGAAGCCTCACCCTACCGGTCTACTGGCCTCCCCGATGCTGCTGACCTGCATTTGTCGGGTTGAAGATGGCTCACTGACCGAGAAGGCCGTGCGCGGCAAGTAGATGGTCGGTGCGCGGCTTTACCATCGGAGGATCCCTGACCGGAAGGAGACCCGACGATGCTGAGCCGCGTCAATCGAGAGACCGTCGACCTGTCGTCCTATCCCGACCTGGTGGTGGTCTATCTGGGTATGCGCGTCAACCGGCTCTACGGCCTGCGCACCCTGATGGCCCGCGGCCCGCGGATCGACCGGTCGGACAAGCCGGAAGGGCTGCTCGCACACGAGCCGCTCCTATGGTCGTTGTTTCCCATGCACCTCGGTATCTGCCAGTACTGGCGGGACCTGCCCACGCTGCTGGCCTGGACCCGCTCCGAGCCGCACCGCCTGTGGTGGCGCGACTTCCTGCGCGACAGCGGCGGCACCGGCTTCTGGCACGAGACCTACCTGCGACGCGGCGGCATGGAGGCGGTCTACGACGACATCCCGCAGCGCCGCGGCTTCGCATCCTTCGCCCCGGTGCAGCCGGCCCGTGGCGCGATGTTCGGCTCGGCCGCGCGAGTCGGCCGCCCGGAGGACGACACCGTCCCGGCCGTCACCGAGGACGACCTCTATACCCCCGGGACCGGGCACTAGGTTCGGTCTCTCTAGATCAAGACCCCCTTCAAACGGCGACGCTTGCGGCCGGACCCGTCACGCCAGCAGAAGGCCCGTCAGCCGCGCCCACGCGAAGATCCGCGCCCGCGGCGAATGCGCGATCACCATCCTCAAGACCTGGAGAATCCTGACCTAGCTGCGCTGCTGCCCACGCCGGACAACCACGATCGTGCAGGCCATCCTCGTTCTGCACCACGTTGAAGCCAACCGCTACGCAGGATGAAAAACGCTCAATGCACCTTTCTCCAGGCCTGCCCGACACATTAGGGCGGATCGGCGATGCATTACAGGTGGTGTAGCCCTTCTGCGCCGGCCACCGCCCGGTCGGACGACCCGATACGTGAATCGAACGGCGGCCCAGCTTCCCGCCCGGTCGCAGGCGGCCTTGCCGGCCGTCTGGGAGCCGGTGGTCAGTTGCCGGTCAGGCGGAGGACCTCGACGGCGCCGGTCAGGTGGAGAGGGCCGGCCGCGTGCGGGACGAGCAGGGTGTCGCCGCGGCGGATCGGGTGGTTGTCGGTCTCGCCGGTCAGCGCGCCCTCGCCCGACACCGCGACCAGGACGCTGAAGCCCCGGGCGACCCGGTCGCCGCCGTACAGGCGCTCGGCCCGGAAGAACTCGTCGGCCGGCTGGGGCAGCAGGCGGTCGGCCGCGCCGCGCAAGCCGGCCAGACGGGAAGGCGACCACGCGCTGCGGTCGACGCACTGCAGGGCCAGGTCGTAGCCGAGGTTGAGGTGACCGCCGCTCAGGCCGAAGCCCTCGTATTCGAGCAGCACCGAGAAGTCGGTCGGCTCCTGGATCTCGACCAGCAGGATGCCGTCGCCGATCGCGTGCGGCACTCCGGCCGGGCACAGGATCGCGTCGCCGGCCGACACCGGGATCTTGTTGGTCGCGGCGAGCATGTCGTCGGCCTTCTGGGCGGCCACCCAGCCGGCCAGCTCCGCCGGATCGACGTCCCGGGCGAAACCCAGATGCACGTACGCGTCGGGGCGGGCCGACACGATCACCCAGGCCTCCGTCTTTCCGTACGGGGAGGCCAGGTGCGCGTTCGCGAAGGTGCGGTCGGGGTGGACGTGCAGCGGCAGGCGCTGCCCGGCATCGAGCAGCTTGACCAGCACGCCGGTGTCGGCACGGTCGGGCCCGAGCCAGTATCGGCCATCCGCGGCGATCGCCTCGGCCAGCAGGCGACCGTCGGGCAGGACCGACAGGCCGGACGGGGCCAGGTCGAACCGGCTGGTCACCGAGCCCACCCAGTCCTCGGGCCGGTCGGGCTCGGCCGGCCCGTTGCGGAAATCGGCGATCCGGCCGGCGCCGCGATAGAACGTCTCGGGTTGGTTGGCGGGCAGTGCTACGACGGTCATCGATCGTCCCTAACAGCTAGTGCGTGGAGGGATCCGCCCACGAAGTGTCCCCCAGTCCGACCGTCGTGGGGCCGGTGGCGTCGATAAGGGCCTGTTACCGACCGGTTGCATAGTCGCCGTCCGGCCGCCTCCGGCGGTTAGCCTCCCGGCATGACCCGGCGTGGCGATCTGCCGCCGGCCGGTCCGCGCCCCGCACGCGACCCGGCCGGTGCGGTGCTGCGGGCCGTCCTCGACCACGGCCCGATCGCCCGCAGCACGGTCGCCCGGGCGACGCACCTGTCCGCCGCCTCGGTCAGCGGTGCGGTGACCTCGCTGCTCGACCGCGGGCTCGTCCGCGAGGCGCCCGAGGCGGCCGGACCACCGGGGATCGGCCGGCCGCACGTGCCGCTGGACATCGAGCCGGACCGGGTCGCCGTCGTCGGCGTGCACATCGCGGTTCCGCACACCACGGTCGCCCTCCTCGACCTGCGCGGCCGGATCATCAGCCGGCGCCGCGACCCGCACGACGCCCGCGACCCGGCCGCCGTGCTCACCGCGCTCGGCGCGCGCATCGCCGGGCTGCCGCGCACGCGACGACGGATACTCGGGCTGGGCGTGGCCACCGGCGGCTGGGTCGACACCACCACCGGCACGGTGGTTGAGCATCCCGAGCTCGGCTGGCGTGACGTCCCGATCGGCGCCGCCCTCGCCGAGGCCACCGGGCTGCCCGTGCGGGCCGACACCAACTCGCGGGCGCTGCTGCGGGCCGAGCAGCTCTTCGGCGCCGCCGCCGGGCGGGCCCGGCAGAGCGCCGTGCATCTGTTCGTGGGCAATGTCGTCGACGTCGCCTTCGCGGCGGGCGGCACGATCCACTGCGGCCCACGGTCGGCGGCCGGGGTCGTCGCGCATCTGCCGGTCGAGGGGCACGCCGAGGTCTGTTCCTGCGGCCGTACGGGATGTCTGCAGCCTGCCGTCTCGGAGCGCACACTCGTGCGGCGCGCGCTCGCCGCCGGATTCATCGACCGGCCGGGGCTCGACGCCCTGCTCGACGTGGCGGCCCACGGGCACCCCGGGGCGCTGGCCCTGTTCGTTGAACGGGCGCGCCTGGTCGGCCGGGCCGCCGCCCTGCTGCTCGACCTCTTCGACCCCGAGGTGCTCGTCGTCTCCGAAGCCGGCGCCAACCGGCTGCCGGGTTGCCTGGCCGCGCTGCGGGCCGAGACCGCCCGGTGGTCGTCCGGGAGCGCCGACGGGGCGGCAGTGGTCCGCGCCAGCAGCTTCGGCCGCGATGTCCTGGCCGTGGCCGGCGGCGCCGTCGCGCTCGATCAGGTCTTCGCCGCGCCGCTGGGCGTTACTTAATTCAGCGCGACGCAAGGTTGCCTTCTAATCCTAGCGGCATAGTATGAATTAACGCCGACGGCAAGGATGCCTGACGCGGCCCCCACCAGCGCCCAGGCCCGCACCCCGCGGGCCTGACGCTGCCTGCCCGCAGCAGAATTCGCGGAGGAAACATCGATGAGAAGACCCTCCCTGGCCATCGCCGCCTCGGCCGCCGCCCTGCTCGCCCTGACCGCCTGCGGTGGCGACGCCGGGGCCCGGCTGGAGCTGACGGCGGCCCTGCCGGACCAGGTCGCCGACGGCACCGAGCTCCGCATCGGCGACCCCGCCATCCAGGCCATCGTGCGCGCCTCCGGGCTCGATCGTGAGTTGAGCCGGGCCGGCGTACGGGTCGAGTGGGCCAACATCAGCGGCGGCCCGCAGAGCATCCAGGCGTTCCGCGCCGACAAGCTCGACTGCAGCGCGGTGGCCGACATCCCGTCGTTGTTCGCCGCCTGGACGGGCACCTCGACGAAGATCGTCTTCCAGTCGGTCACCGTCGACCCGATCAACCACCCGATCTACCAGCTCGGCCTCGCGCCCGGGGTGACCGTGGGCTCCCTGGCCGACCTGCGCGGCAAGAAGATCGCCTACAGCGCCGGGCAAGCTCAGGGCGCGCTCGTGCTGCGGGTGCTGCAGAAGGCCGGCCTCACCCGCGACGACGTGACCCTGGTCGAGTTGACCAGCACCGGCGACTCGTACGTGACCGCCCTGGGCAGCAAAGCCGTGGACGTGGCGCCGATCGGCGCGGCCAACGTCAAGATCTACAAGGCGAAGTATCCCGGCGGCGGGGCGATCCTGACCGGCATCCGCGACGACGCGTCGACGCTCTACTGCCTCACGACATCGCTCCAGGACGCGGAGAAGGCCGCCGCGCTCAAGGTCTACGTCGGTGTCCGCACCAAGGCGCTGCTCTGGCAGAACGCCAACCCCGACGGGTACGCCCAGGCCTACCTGCAGGAGACACAGGGGCTCAACGCGGCCGATGCCAAGGATGTGGTCGCGGCCGAGGGCCGCAAAGGCATCCCGGCCACCTGGGACAACGCCCTCACCCGGCTCCAGCGGACCGCCGATCTGCTCGCCGAGCAGCAGAAGCGCGACAAGCTCGACGTGAGCACGCTGGTCGACCGCCGCTTCGAACTCATCGAGGCCACGGCGGCCGGCTCCGATGTGGTCACCGGTGATGCCGCATGACCATCACCGAGACCCGTCCGCGGGCGGTCGCGCCCGACATCCGGGTCGTGCGCCGACGGCTCGGCCCGGGGCGCCGGATCCCGTACGCGTTCTGGGCCGGCCCGGTCCTGCTGCTGGCCGTCTGGTCCGCGGGCTCGGCCACCGGCCTGATCAGCCCGGCCATCCTGACCGCTCCGTGGGACGTCGTGGTCGCCTTCGGCGAGCAGTGGACCGACCACGACCTGCTCGGCAACATCCTGTCCTCGCTGCAGCGGGCGGCGCTGGGCCTGAGTTTCGGGGTCGCCGCCGGGGGTGTGCTGGCGGTCGTCTCCGGGCTCTCCCGGCTCGGCGAGTCCATCATCGACGGCCCGATCCAGATCAAGCGGTCGGTGCCCACCCTGGCGCTCATCCCGCTGTTCATCGCCTGGTTCGGCATCGGCCAGGAGATGAAGATCGTGACCATCGCGCTGATCAGCATGGTCCCCATCTATGTGCACACCCACAACGGGCTGCGCGGCATCGACGGCCGGTACGCCGAACTGGCCGAGACCATCGGCATCGGGCGCCGCGAGTTCGTCCGGCACATCGTGCTCCCCGGGGCCCTGCCCGGCTTCCTGCTCGGCATGCGGTTCGCGGTCACCTCGTCGCTGCTCGGGCTCGTGGTGGTCGAGCAGTACAACGCGACCGCCGGCATCGGTCACATGATCACGCTGGCCGAGCAGTACGGCCAGACCGACGTCATCGTGGTCGGCCTGGTCATCTACGGCGTCTTCGGCTACTGCGCGGACTCCGCCGTGCGCCTGATCGGAAGGAAGGTGCTGGCATGGCGACGGACCCTCGAGGACTGATCACCGAACCGGCGGTCCGCGTCCGCGACCTGCGGCGCAGCTTCAGCGAGAGCGGGGGCGTGCTCAACGGACTCGACCTGGACATCGCCGCCGGCGAGTTCGTGGCTCTGATCGGGCGCTCCGGCACCGGCAAGAGCACCCTGTTGCGGGCGCTGGCCGGGCTGGACCGCGACGTGGCCGGCTCCGGCCGGATCGCCGTACCGGCCAAGGTGTCGGTGGTCTTTCAGGACTCGCGGCTGCTGCCGTGGCGGCGGATCCTCGACAACGTCGTCCTCGGTCTGCGCGATCCCGGGGCGGCGGCCCGCGGGCAGCAGGCGTTGTCCGAGGTCGGCCTCCAGGGGCGGGAACGGTCGTGGCCCTTCCAGCTCTCCGGCGGCGAGCAGCAGCGGGCCGCGCTGGCCCGGTCGCTCGTCCGGGAACCGCAGCTGCTGCTGGCCGATGAGCCGTTCGGCGCGCTGGACGCGCTGACCCGCATCCGCATGCATGCGTTGCTGCGCAAGCTGTGCGAGGCCCACCGACCGGCCGTCCTGCTGGTCACGCACGACGTGGACGAGGCGATCGTGCTGGCCGACCGGGTGATCGTGCTCGACGCCGGGGTGGTGCGGGCCGACGTCCAGGTGGCCGGCCGGTCACCGGAGGAGCTGCGCACCTTCCTGCTCGAGGAACTGGGAGTCACCCGATGAGCCGTCAACTGCACTTCAACCTCTTCCTGCACGACACCGGACACCACGAGGCGTCGTGGCGGCTGCCCGGCTCGGATCCGTCGGCCAATCTGTCGCTGGCGGCCCACCAGCACCTGGCCCGGGTCGCCGAGGAGGCCACGTTCGACTCGGTGTTCCTGGCCGACAGCCCGGTCCTCTGGAACGATCCAGGCCGCCGCCCGGCCGGGAAGCTGGAGCCGACGCTCTTGCTGGCCGCGCTCTCGGTCAGCACCAGCCGGATCGGGCTGATCGCGACGGCGTCCACGTCGTACAACGAGCCCTACAACCTGGCCCGCCGCTTCGCCTCGCTCGACCACCTGTCCGGCGGGCGAGCCGGCTGGAACATCGTGACCACCGCCGGGGACGCGGCCGCCCGCAACTTCGGCCTGGACGACCAACCCCTGCACCGTACGCGGTACGAGCGCGCCGACGAGTTCCTCGACGTGTCCACGAAGCTGTGGGACAGCTGGGCCGACGACGCGATCGTGGCCGACAAGGAGGCGGGCGTGCACGCCCGATCCGAGCGGGTGCGCGGCATCGACCATCGCGGCGAGCATTTCCGGGTGGGCGGAGCGCTCAACGTGCCCCGCTCACCGCAGGCGTACCCGTTGCTCGTCCAGGCCGGTTCGTCGTCCGACGGCCGGGAGTTCGCGGCGAAGTGGGCCGAGGCCGTGTTCACCGCGCAGCCGACGCTGGCCGAGAGTCAGGCCTTCTATGCCGACATCAAGCGCCGGGCCGCCGCGGCCGGCCGGAATCCCGACCACCTCGTCGTGCTGCCCGGGATCGTGCCGGTCATCGCGGACACCCCCGCCGCGGCCCGCGAGCTCGAAGCCGAGCTGGATCGCCTGATCGCCCCGGAATACGCGGTGGCGACCCTGGCCCACACCCTGCGCGTCCCGGCCGATCGGCTGCGCCTGGACGAGCCGCTGCCCGTCGACCTGCCGGGCGAGGACGAGATCGAGGGCGCGAAGAGCCGCCGCACGCTCATCGTCGACTGGGGGCGCCGCGAGAACCTGACCGTGCGGCAGCTGATCGGCAAGCTCGGCGGCGGTCGCGGGCACCGCACCTTCACCGGCACGCCCGTGCAGGTCGCCGACACCATCCAGCACTACTTCGAGAACGGCGCGGCCGACGGGTTCAACATCATGCCCGCCGTGCTGCCCGCCGGCATCGAGGCGTTCACCCGTGAGGTCGTGCCCATCCTGCGGGAGCGGGGTCTTTTCCGTACGGAATACACGGGCACCACCCTGCGCGAGCACTACGGGCTTCCCCGCCCGGCCAACCGATTCGCGCTGGAAGGGGCACTCGGATGAGTTCCACCTATCTCTGGTACATCCCGAACACGGTCGAGCCGGGCCACCGCGGCGACGACGCGGTGGCCGGTTACGGCACGCTCGAGCACAGCGTCGACCTGGCCCGCACGGCCGAGCAGCACGGCTGGCAGGGCGCGCTGATCGGCACCGGCTGGGGGCGGCCGGACACGTTCACCGTGGCCACCGCGATCGCCGCCCGCACCACCACGTTCCGGCCGCTGGCGGCGATCCGGCCGGGTTACTGGCAACCGGCCCACTTCGCGTCGTCGGCGGCCACGCTCGACCACCTCAGCGGCGGCCGCCTGCTGGTCAACATCGTCAGCGGGCAGGACAACCTGGCCGCGTACGGCGACGCGGAAGGCGATCAGCCGCAGCGGTACGCCCGGACCAAGGAGTTCATGCGGATCGTCCGCCGTCTGTGGACCGAGGAGGATGTCACCGTCCGAGGTTCGCATTTCGAGGTACGCGGATCGACGTTGCCACTGCGGCCGGCCACACCGCCACGCCTCTATTTCGGCGGCGCGTCCGCGGCGGCGGAACGCGTCTCGGCCACCGAGGCCGACGTGCAGCTGTTCTGGGGTGAGCCGCTCGACGGCATCGCCGCGCGGGTCGACCGCCTCCGCCGGCTGAGCTCCGACCTCGATCGTGATCTGGCACCGCTGGAGTTCGGGCTGCGGATCACCACGCTGATCCGGGACACCCGCGAACAGGCATGGCATGACGCCGAGGCGCGGGTGGCCGCGATGGCACGGCGATCGCCCGCACCGCAGGAACAGCTGCGCGGGCCCGCGGTCGGCCAGCAGCGGCTGCTCGATCTGGCCGGCCGCGGCGACGTGCTCGACACCTGTCTCTACACGGCGCCGGGCCGGTACGGCGGCGGTGGCGCCGGGACGACCTGGCTGGCCGGGTCGGCCGGCGACGTGGCGGCCGCGCTGGACGCGTACGCGGCCCTGGGGATCAGCCACTTCGTGCTCTCCGACACGCCCTACCGGACCGAGACGGCCCGGGTCGGCGACGCGTTGCTGGCGACGAAGGCCCCGGGCCCCGGTGTGCTCAGTTCACGAAGTCCTGGGTGACCCAGACCCGGCCGTCGCTGCCCCGGGTGACGGCCAGGCCGATGCGCTTGAAGTTCGCGTTGAGCAGGTTGCGGCGGTGTCCGTCGTTGGGCGGCACCTCGGCCAGCATCAGGTCGGTCAGCCCGTTGGCGGCGGCCACGATCGACGCGGCGTTGTTCGACGCGTTGCCCTGCCCGATGTTCTCGCCGGCCGAGTTCCACGAGACGCCGGCCGCGGTGAACCGGTCGCCCAGGCCCGCCTCGCCCGGGCACTGGTGGGACAGGCCGCAACCGCCGACCATCAGCGCGTTGTGGGCGGCCGAAGCCTTCGAGAGGCCGGCGTTCAGGACGTACGGCGTGAGGCCGCTCGCCGTGCGGGCGGCGTTGATGTGCGCGAGCACCTGCTCGATGACGGTGTCGGCGGGCGGCGTGGTCGCCGGGGCACTCGTCGGTGGCAGCGTCGTCGGCGCGCCGGTGGTGGGGGCGACGGTCGTCGGCGCGACCGTCGTGGGCACGGCCGTGGCCGGCCCGGTGGTCGCGGGCGCGGTGGTCGTGGGCACGGCGGTCGTCGGGACAGCCGTCGTCGGGGCGGGCGCCGGTGTCGTGGCGGTGGGGGTGTTCGACGGGCGCGGACGGGGCCGGTGCGGGCGCCGGTCACGGGCGGCCTCGGTCACCCGGGTCGCCGCGCCGAGCCGCGGGGCGGCGTCGGCCCGGGCGGCGGCCTGCTGGCGGTGCCCGGAGGTCTGGGCCGAGGCGATGCCGGCCGCTCCGGCGCCCAGCACGCCCAGCACGCAGGTGGCCAGCACGAGGGTTCGGGTCCGGGTGGGCCGGCGGTGACGCGTACGCACAGTGATCCTCAATCGGTCGGGGGATGTCCGACCGACTGTGCGCGCGGCGTCCGGCAAACGCACGGACATTGAAGAAAACTTAAAGATCGATGCCCGTGCTTACATCGCACTTTGCGGCTTTCGCACGGTTACGCTGCTGGGGTGCACCTGATCGTCGAGGTGGGAAGTCGGCTGGATCCGGACGTCAGCTGGCCTGAAGGCGCCGCCCTCACCATGTTCGCCGGAGAGCCGGTTCAGCTCATGCTGTTCCTGAGTCATCCGCATGAGCTGGAGGTCCAGGCCGTGACCGCGTCCCCGACCCAGTTCGCGTGGGTCGACAGCGAGCACGCCGGCATCCTGGCCTACCGTCTGGGCCCCGTCCTGTCCTGGTCGCAGGCCCCTTACAACCCACACCTGTACGGTCCCGAGGACGGCCTGCCCGGCGTCGACCCCGACGGCACGGTGCAGATCGTCCTGGTCGACCGGGACACCAACATCGTCCGGGCGCTGCACCGCGTCCACTGGCCTCAGGACTTCACCGCGGCCGTCCGCCAGTCGGTGATCCGGATGCGCGAGACGCCGTTCAGCCGGCCCGCCTACGAGCACGCCCTGGCCGCGCTGCACCGCCGCTGCCCGACGCCGGAGGACCTGGTCGTCGACCGGGCGGACGCGCTCTGCACCGCCACCCCGGCCGACGAGGCCGACGCCTGATCCCCCCTCCGGCTGCTGATCCCCAGCCGGCTGCCTGATCGGCAACCGGCGCCTGACCCGCGGCCGGTGCCTGATAGGGCAACCGGCGGCTGATCCACGGCCGAGAGCTGAGCCACGGCCGAGGGCTATTCCGGCGTCCAGATCCACGTGGTGCCGATCAGCGCCAGCGACGCCCCCTCCCGGACGGCCCCGCCGAAGACCACCATCCGAGCACCCGCGGCCAGGACCGTCGACCCGTGAGTTCGGCTTCCCGGCATCGCGGGCACTTGCTGCCACCGCCCCGTCGCGGCGTCCAGCACCACGTCGCTGAGCCCGGGATAGAGGGCGGCATCCCCGGCACGGGCCCCACCACCCGCGATCTTGTCACCCGGCAGATCCGGCAACGGTGACCACGCTCCCGTGGCGGGATCGAACTGCCCACCGTACGGATAGGTCCGCCCCCAGCCGCCGACCTGCCCACCGTCCTCGCCGCCGAGCAAGGGGTTGACCAGCGTGCCGCCGACCGGCAGCCAGGGGCCGGTGGACAACATCGGCAGGTCGGGAAGCCGACGCCACGCCCGGGTCCCCAGGTCGAGAGCCGCCGCCCGGGTCAGGGACGGCTTCCCCGAATTCGGGTTCGGCACCCGCTCGTGGTCGAACAGCAAGAGCTCGCGGCCACTCCACGCCAGGTGCCGATCGAAGGCATCTCCCAGCGGATCCTCGGGTAGCGCGGTCCAGGCGCCGGTCCGCGGCTCGAACAGGTAATGCGGGGCCGACCCGGCCTCGTCGCTTCCCCGATAGACGACAGGCCGGTCGCCCGCGGCGGCGAGCTGATAGCCGCCGGCGCCGCTGAACGGAGCCGGCAACCGGGCCCAGCTGTCCCGATCGATGTGGTAGACGAGAAGCTCCCGCCGGGGGGTGCTCAGGAGCAGGTAGGCGCTCGATCCGATGACGACGCCCTGCACTCCGGCGAGCGGCACCGGCGAGTCCGCGAGCCGGCGCCAGCGGCCGGTCGCGGGATCGAGCGCGGCCCCGTCGGACAAGGCTGTCGGTCCACGGGCACAGCTGGCGTTGGGTGGGCACGGCGGAGCGTCGCTGCCACCGAAGAACAACACCTCACGGCCCGTCCACAGCCCGAGCGCCTGCTCCCGCGGTTCGAGCGGCCCGTCAGCCACCCGCTGCCAGCCCGGAGCAGCGGCCGGCCTCCCCTCGGCAGCCGGCCTCTCCGCCGCGGCTTTCTCGACGGGCGCGGTGCACGCTGCCGTCCCGAGAACACCGCACAGAGCGGCCGCCACCAGAGTTCTTCCACCCGGTCTCACGCCTTTCTGACCTCCCATAGGCGGTTCCGGTTCCCGCCGCCGGCTCGGCGCCCACGGAGAGCGGCGCCGCACCGCGACAACCACCCCGGCGCCCACCGACACCAACCCCGCACCGCGAGAACCAACCCGGCGCCCACCGACACCAACCCCGCACCGCGAAGACCGGCCCGGCGCCGGCTCAGGCGCAGCCCAGGAATGCGACGGTGGTGTCGGGCAACGCCCGTTTCCAGGTCCTCTCCCCCACGCTGATCCGCACCGAGTACGCCGACGGCGGGCGCTTCACCGACGCCGGCACCTTCAACGTCGTGGGGCGGGACGCCTTCCGGCCGGTGCGGTTCTCCCAGCGTACGGAAAAGGGCTGGCTCACCATCGACACCGGCGCGGCGACGCTGCGTTACAAGGTCGGTTCCGGCGCCTTCACCGCCGACAACCTCGACCTCCGGCTGCGGGCCGGCCGCCAGGTCGTCCAGGCCGAGCCGTGGGCCGGGCACTATCCGCCGGACTGCGCCGCGGGCACGCTGTGCGAGGCCGAAGATCTCGACCTGCGCGGGCCCGGGCTCGCCACCGACCACACCGGATTCACCGGGCGCGGGTTCGCCGCCGGGTTCGCCGGCACCGGTGACGCGGTCGTGTTCACCGGTGTCGCCCAGGGCGGCGAGGGCCTCGCGGTCCGCTACGCCAACAGCACCGGCGGCGACGGGCAGAACGTCACTCGTACGCTGACGGTCGCGGTCGACGGCCGGAACCACACGCTTTCGCTGGCACCGACGGCCACCTGGGACACCTGGGCCGTCGCCTCGGTGCCGCTGACCCTGACGGCCGGGCGGCACGAGATCAGCATCGTGCGCACCGCCACCGACTCGGGCAACGTCAACATCGACAGCCTCGCGCTCGTTCCGGCCGGGGCCGCCTATCCCGCCCCCACCCCGCCGGCACCGCAGCCGTGCGATTTCGGGACGGTCTGCGAGGCCGACGAGGGCACGTTGACCGGCGGCGCCCGCAGCGCATCCGACCACAATGGATACTCCGGGAACGGATTCCTGGCCTCGCTGGAGCGCACCGGCGCGGGCGCCGCGTACACCGTCACGGGGGTGCCCGCGCGCGGCTCGTACCGGGTGCAGGTGCGCTACGCCAACGGGAAGCCCGGCGCGAATCCGGTGCGGGAGCGCACGATCACGCTGAACGGCACCGCTGTGACGCTGCCGCCGACGAGCGGATGGGACTACTGGCGTACGGTCTCGGCACCGATCACCCTGCAAGCCGGGACCAACACGGTGTCCTTGGGCTGCCCCACCGACGACAGCTGCAACGTCAACATCGACACGGTCGCGGTCACCAGCGTGGGCGCCGCCCTGCTGGCGCCGCACGCCCCGCTCGGCGGTTACCGGCGCGGCCTCGACGGTGTGAACGGCGCCGCGCTGACCGAGCCGGGTCTGCTCTATCAGGACGGCTGGTCGCTGCTCGACGACTCCGCCTCCGCGCTGTGGAACCCGAGGACGAAGAAGGTCTCCCCCCGCACGAGCCAGGGTCAGGACGGATACGTCTTCGCCTACGGCCAGGACTACGCCCGCGGTCTGCGGGAGCTGTCGACGCTGACCGGGCCGACAAAACTGCTGCCGAAGTGGGCGTACGGCGTCTGGTATTCCGAGTACTACGACCGGACGGCCGCCGAGTTCCAGCAGATCGCCGAGCGTTTCCGCACCGAGGGTGTGCCGCTCGACGTGCTGATCGTGGACACCGACTTCAAGGCGCCCGACAAGTGGAACGGCTGGCAGGTCGATGAGTCCCGCTTCCCCGATCTGCCCGCCTATCTCGCCTGGGCCCGCTCGCGGGGACTGCACACCAGCCTCAACATCCACCCGAGCATCATGGGCTCCGACCCGGGATTCGCGCGGGCGCAGGCCACGGCCAAGGGCAAACTGCAGCGTACGGGGTGCAACGGCGGCCCCGACTGCTACGTCTTCGATTTCGGCGATCCCGACCAGCTCAAAGCCTATTTCGAGCTGCACGACGGCCTGGCCGACCCGGACTTCTGGTGGCTCGACTGGTGCTGCGACGCCTCGCGCTCGTCCCTGGAGGGCGTGACCGGGGACGCCTGGATCAACCAGCAGTACGCCGACCGCGACGGCTTCGCGTTCTCCCGGGCGTACGGGTCGCTGCAGGCCGGCGGCTACAGCAGCCCGACCGCGGTGCCGACCGGCCCGTGGGCCGACAAGCGCACGACGCTGCACTTCACCGGGGACACGGTCTCGACCTGGGAGACGCTGCAGGCGCAGGTCGGCTACACGCCCGGTGAGTCGGCCGCGACCGGCCTGGCCGCGGTCAGCCACGACATCGGTGGGCACACCGGTGGCCTGTCGACCGAGCCGGGAGCCGAGCCGCAGAGCACCAAGCTGCCCGACGACCTGTACGCCCGGTGGGTGCAACTGGGAACGTTCCAGCCGATCGACCGGCTGCACTCCAACCACAGCGACCGCCTGCCGTGGCAGTACGGCCCGGCGGCCGGCGCCTCGGCCAAGAAGTTCCTCAACCTGCGCGAGAGGCTGTTGCCCTACACCTACGGCGCGGCGGCCGAGGCCACGCGGACCGGCCTGCCGATCACGCGCCCGCTCTATCTCGCCTACCCGGGTGAGCAGGAGGCGTACGCCACCGCCGGCTCGCAGTACCTCTACGGACCCGACCTGCTCGTCGCCCCGGTCACCGCACCCGGCCCGAATGCCACGACGTCGGTCTGGTTCCCGCCGGGCAGCTCGTGGACCGACTTCTTCACCGGCCGCGTCTACCGGGGTGGAACGATCCAGCAGATCACGACCACGCTGGACACGATGCCGGTCTTCGTCCGCTCGGGCGGCGTCGTGGTCACCCACACGGGTGACATCGCCAACGAGAAGCAGGCGCTGACCAAGGCCACCGCCACCATCAACGCCGGTGCGAACGGGTCGGCGACGCTCGAGGACGGGACGACGGTCTCCTATCGCGACGGGAACCACACCGTCAAGATCGCCGATGCGGCCCGCCGCCAGTGGACGCTCAGGATCACCGACGCCGGGAAACCGCGAGCTGTCCGGGTGGACGGGCGACCGGTCTCGTCCTGGTCCTATGCGGCCGCAACGCGCACGCTCACCATCACCGCGCCGGAACGTCCGGCCCGGATCCCTCTGACAATTACGTTTTAGCCTGTCTCAGCCGTGGCGGCGGTGCCGGTGCCGGCGATAGCCGGAGGTCACCGACAGCGCCGCCATGGAGACGAGGGCGCTTCCGACCAGCAGCGTTCCCAGCAGGATGTCGAGCAGCATGGTGGACCTCCTCAACCTCTTCCACGGTGCGCCCGGGGTGCGGTGACGTCAACCCGATCGGCGTGATTCGCGCCCCCCGCGGTTGGCCCGGCCCAAGATCGTGGGCTAGTCTGCGCGGCGAGGGGAGTACCTCACAAAGAGCGTTGCGGTCATCACGGGCATCCCGGCATGCCTCCGTGCGTTCGCCCGTCCTGCGGCGGGTGAGGGAGACCTCGGACGATGGCGCACATCTCCGAGGAGGTCCCCGATGGCGCACAGTCCTATCCTGGCCGCACCGCTCGAGACGCTCGCATCCCCCCTGTTGTGGGCGATCAGCATCGCGGTCCTGATCGGGCTCCTGGTGGCCGATTTTGTGGTCACCCGCAAGCCCCACGACGTCTCGATGCGCGAGGCCGCCGGCTGGTCGGTCTTCTACCTGACGCTGCCGGCCGTGTTCGGCCTGGTGCTCTGGTGGGCCTACGGCAGCCGGCCGGCGATCGAGTTCTACACTGGGTTCGTCGTCGAGAAATCGCTGTCGGTCGACAATCTGTTCGTCTTCATGCTCCTGCTGGGCGCGTTCGCCGTGCCCTCGGCCCTGGCTCAGCGCGTTCTCCTGTACGGCATCGCGGGCGCTCTCGTCCTGCGGGGCATCTTCATCGCGCTCGGCGCCGCCGTCCTCCAGGCCGGCACCTGGGCGTTCCTGCTCTTCGGGGCCATCCTGCTGCTGACCGCGGTGAAGGTGCTGCGCGACGCCCGCAGCGACGACGCCCACTCGGTCGACATCGATCAGATGCGCAGCGTCAAGGTGCTCCGCCGGTTCTTCCCGGTCACGAAGGAGTACCACGGCAGCAAGATGGTCATCCGCCAGGCCGGCCGCCGCGCGCTGACCCCGCTCGCGGTCGTGGTGTTCGCCGTGTTCATGACCGACATCGTGTTCGCGGTCGACTCGGTCCCGGCCGTGTACGGCGTGACCGAGGATCCCTACCTGGTGTTCGCGACCAATGCGTTCGCCCTGATGGGTCTGCGGGCGTTGTACTTCGTGCTCCGCAACGTGCTCGACAAGCTGCGCCACCTCGATTACGGCCTGGCCATCATCCTGGCCTTCATCGGCGTGAAACTGGTGCTGCACTGGGCCCACGGCGTCTGGCCGTCGCTGCCCGAGGTGCCGACGCTGGCCTCCCTGGGCGTCATCGCGGTCACCCTGATCACGGTGACGATCACCAGCATGGTGGCCAACCGTCGCGACGCGGCCACGGCCGGCGCCGGCGCGGTCGCCGAGCCCGGGACCGCCGGCCCGGTACCCGTGGGGCAGTCCCGGGACGACGTGTCCTAGTGGCGGCGCGGCGTCACTCTCCCGAGGGTGCGGTCAGGGTGACGCCGAGGCGCACGGGCGTACCGAAATTGGGGGTTCCGTCGGCGTTCCAGGTGAACTTCTGGGCGCGGGTGGAGCGGTTCATGTCGCAGCCGCCGCCGGCCGAGTCGTTGGCGTGGTAGACGATCCAGTCCTCGGTGCCGTCCGGGCTCTTGAAGAAGCCGTTGTGGCCCGGGGCGAAGACACTGTTGGCGTCGCTGCGCTGGAAGACCGGGTTGGCGCTCTTGGTCCAGTGGGCCGGGTTCATCGGGTCGGTGCCGGTCAGCGTGAGCAGTCCCAGCTTGTAGTCGGGACCCCAGCAGGCCGAGGCCGAATAGACCACCATCACCTTGCCGTTGCGGTACAACGGCTCGGGCCCCTCGTTGACCGCCCCGGTCTGCCGCTCCCATGACAGTGTCGGCGAGCTCAGCCGCACCCTCGACCCGCTCAGGGTGTACGGGTTGGCCAGGCGCTGGATGAAGTTGCTCTGGCCCGCGCCGTCACCGCCGTACGTGCCCATCAGATAGAGGTTGCTGCCGACCTTCAGAACACTGGCGTCGAGCTGCCAGTCGCCGCCCAGGTCGGCCTTGAAGGTGTATGGGCCCATCGGGTCGGTGCCCGAGCTCTCCAGGACGTGCAGCCGCTGCGTCGGGTTGTAGTCCGAGACGTTCTGCCCGGCCACGTAATACAGGTACCAGCGACCGTTGAGCAGATGGAATTCGGGCGCCCACATGTTGCAGCAGCCGTTGGCCCGGCCGCCCAGGTTGAAGATCACCTGATCGGCGGCCGAGGCCAATCCGGCCAGAGTGGACGAGCGCCGCATCGTGACGGTCGAGTTCCACGTCGTGGTGGCCAGATAGTAGAAGCCGTTGTAGTACTGCAGCCACGGGTCCGGGCCGTTGCGTTTGATCGGGTTGGTGAACGTGCGGGCGGCCGAGCCGAGCGCGATCAGCTGCCATTGCTGGTTGGCCCCGTCGAGATCCTGGAACTGGGAGACCTTGGCCCCGTCGGCGGTCGAGAACTCCCAGACGTCCAGGGCCTTGCCGCTGTTGCGGTTGATCAGCCGGACGTCGCCGCCGGCCGAGTCGGCCAGCCGGAACTGCTGCCGGGCGTCGTTGCGGTCGGCGTTCTGCACGAGCTGGACGCCGTCGGCCGTGGTGGGCAGATCGAGCACCTTGCCGCTGTGCACCGACTGCACCCGATACCAGCCGCCACCGGAATCGAGGAACTTCCACTGCTGCCAGGCGCCGTCGTTACGGGCGTACTGGTTGATCGCCGCACCGTCGGTGGTGGCCAGGTTGTAGACGTCGAGCGCCTTCCCGCTGTTGCGGTTGACCATCACGTACGGGACGTTGGGGTTGACCGTGGCGGCCTGCGCCTCGGTGGCCACGGCGGCCGTGCCGACGGCGGCCAGCAGCAGGACGAGAGCTCTGCGGAGCGTACGCATGAGCAGCCTCTCTTAGTAGACGAACGGCCAGCCGGCCGCGTCGTAGCCGATGAGGTTGATGCCGAGCCGGGACGCGCCGTTGTCGGCGTAGTAGTGGTAGACGAGGACGTCGGCGTCGGTGTCGGCCAGCACGGCCTGGTGCCCCGGCCCGTGGATGCTGCCGTGCCCGGCCAGCACCTGGGTGCCGCCGCCGGAGTTCATCGCGATGCCGGCGCGGTCGGTGAACGGCCCGTCGGGGCTGGTCGAACGGCCGACCATGATGCGGTAGGTGCTGGCCGCGCCCTGGCAGCACCGGTCGAACGACACCCACTGGTAGTAGTAGCCGCCGTGCTTGAACAGGAACGGCGCCTCGATCGCCCCGCCGTTACGGCCGGCGATGGCGCGGATCGTGGAGTCGGAGCGCTTGCCGGTCGACGGGTTCAGCGCCACCTGCTTGATGCCCGACCAGAACGACCCGAAGCTCAACCACCACCGACCGGCGTCGTCGACGAGCAGGTTGGGGTCGATCGCGTTGAAGTTGTCGGCGGTACGCGACTCGATGACCAGGCCCTGATTCGTCCAGCTGCCGGAGGCACCGGTTGGGCTGGTGGCCAGGAAGATCGCCGAGTGGTTGGACCCGAACGTCGAGGCCGAGTAATACAGGTAGTACTGGCCGTTGCGGTACGAGATGTCCGGCGCCCACAGGTTGCGGCTGCCGCCGGTGTAGGCCGTCGTCCACGGCGCGCCGTTCGGGAAGGCGCTGCCCGCCGCCCGGAACGCGGTGCGGTCGGCCGAGGTTGTCAGCGGGATGTTCGTACCGGTCTGGGCCAGCAGATAGGTGCCCGACGGCGTCTTCACCATTGCCGGGTCGTGCGTGCCGGTCGCGCCGGAGACGGCGCCCGGGCCGGGGTACGAGGGTGGTGGCACGGTCGGAGTGGCCGCCGCGACGGGTGCGGTCGCTCCGGTCGTCGCCGCCTGGGCCTGCATCGTGATGGCGCCGATCGCCACGACGACGGTCGCCACCGCGCCGGCGAGCAAGGCGCGTCGAGTGCTGGACATGATGCTCCTTCGAGATCGGTCGGCTCCCCCACGCCTCGCCACCATTGTTGTTCGTCGATGTTAACGTTAACCATGCAGATGTCAAATACCGCGGACACCGCTACCGTGGTCGGAATGTCAGCATCGATCACGCGCGAGGACTGGGGCTCGGCCTCGGGACCCGTCGACCGCTACCTGCTCGACAACGGCGCCGGCTTGCGTGCCGCGGTCCTCACCCACGGGGGCGTCCTGCAGAGCCTGGAGGTTCCGGACCGGACGGGCGCCACGGCCAACGTCGTCCTCGGCTTCGACCGGCTGCAGGGCTACCTGGACAACCCGGGGCCGTATTTCGGCGCGCTCATCGGCCGCTACGGCAACCGGATCGCCCAGGGCCGCTTCGAGCTCGACGGCACCACCTACCAGCTGCCGATCAACAACGGACCCAGCAGCCTGCACGGCGGCGCGAGCGGCTTCGACCAGCGGCTGTGGTCGGCCACGACGGTCGACGAGGCGCTCGAGCTGCGGCTGGTCAGCCCCGACGGCGACCAGGGCTATCCCGGCGCCCTGAGCGTCACCGTCCGATACTCGGTGACCGTGGACAACGCGCTGCGGATCGACTACGAGGCCACCACCGACGCGCCGACCGTGGTCAACCTGACCAACCACAGCTACTTCAACCTGGCCGGCGAGGGCAGCGGCGACATCTACGACCACCGGCTGCGGATCAACGCCACCCACTTCACCCCGGTCGACGCCGACCTGATCCCCACCGGCGACTTCCATCCGGTGGCCCGCACCCCGATGGACTTCCGCGAGCCGGTGGCCGTCGGCGAGCGCATCCGCACCGGCGACGCCCAACTGGCCCACGCCGGCGGCTACGACCACAACTGGATGCTCGACGGCCCGAGCGGCGAACTCTCCCCGGCCGCACACGTGACCGAGCCGACCAGCGGACGGACGCTGACCGTCTCCACCACCCAGCCCGGGCTGCAGTTCTACTCCGGCAACTTCCTCGACGGCACGATCACCGGAACCAGCGGCCGCCTCTACCGCCAGGGCGACGGGCTGGCGCTGGAGACCCAGCACTACCCGGACTCCCCCAACCAACCCGCCTTCCCGTCAACCGTCCTGCGCCCCGGCGAGACCCACCGCTCGACCACGGTCTTCCAGTTCGGCGTCTCAGCCACCTGACCGCGACTGGCCGGACCGCTCCGGGCCCGGCGCCACGGGCAGGGCGACAGCGGGGCCGGCCACGGCGTCCGAGTCTTGGCGCTTCGGGTGGCTGACAGCGGCCGGCCCGGGGAATGCGACGATCTCGGGGACTTCCCGGGTAGGGCCGCATGGACAAGGACAGGCAGATGAGCCGCTACATCATCGTCGGTGCGGGCGCGATCGGTGCCACGGTCGGAGCCCAGCTGCACCAGGCCGGCATCGACGTCGTCCTGGTGGCGCGGGGCGCCCACCTCGAGGCACTGCGCGAGCACGGTCTGCGCTACCTGCGTCCCGACGGTGAGCACCGGCTGCGCATCCCGGTGTCGTCCGGTCCCGACGAGACGCCGGTCCGTGACGGGGACGTGCTCGTGCTGGCCACCAAGTCGCAGGACACGGCCGCGGCCCTGCAGAAGTGGGCCGGCGCCACCGACGTCCCGCTCCTGACCCTGCAGAACGGCCTGGAGAACGAACGTCTGGCGCTACGCCTGTTCCCCACCGTGATCGGCGGTGTCATCTGGGCCCCGGTCAGCCATCTCACCCCGGGCGAGGTCGTCTCCCCCGGCCATCCGGCCCCGGCGGTGGTGTGGCTGGGCCGCTACCCGGCCGGGAGCGGCGAGCCGGCCGAGGGCATCGCGGACGACCTGCGCCGGGCCGGAGTGGTCGCCCGGGTGGTGCCCGACATCCAGCGGTGGAAGGCCGGCAAGCTGCTGGGCAATCTCGTCAACGGCCTGGACGCGCTCTATCCGCCCGGCGACCGGCGGAAAGCGGCGGCGGCTGTGCTGCGGCAGGAGGCCGAGGCCGTCTTCGCCGCGGCGGGGATCGACCCGGCCGACCTGGGAGCCGACCTCGGCGGTTTCGTCCAGCGGCCGGTGCCGGGCCACCCCCGGCCCGGGCACTCGACCTGGCAGAGCCTGGCCCGCGGCGCCACCCCCGAAACCGACTACCTGAACGGTGAGATCGTCCTGCTGGGCCGGCTGCACGGCGTCCCCGCACCGCTCAACCAGGCCGTGCAGGAACGCGTCCGACGGGCGGCCTCCGAGGGCACAGCGCCGGGCTCACTCGACGACGCCGATCTGGCCGCCCTGCTCCCGCCCCACAACCACCACGACAACGGCCCCACCCTCACGTCCCCGGCCGGCGACCAGAGCCATACCAGCCCAACCCACACGCCCCCGGTCGGCGACCACAGCGACACCAGCCCGACCATCACGCCCTCGGCCAGTGACCACCGCGACGCCGGCCCCACCCCCGCACTCCCGACCAGCGATCCCCGCGACGCCAGACCAACCGACGCGTTCTCCGCCGGCGACCGCCGTGACGACATTCTGATCGACGTGGCCGAGTTGCAGGCGCGGCTGACCGGATCGGACGCGCCGGTGGTGCTGGACGTGCGATGGGTCCTGGGCGACCCGCACGGGGCCGAGCACTACCGCGCGGGCCACATCCCCGGTGCCGTCTATGTCGATCTCGAGACCGAGCTGGCCGGTCCGGCCCGCCCCGGCACCGGCACCGGCCGGCACCCCCTCCCCGACCTGGCCAAGTTCCAGGACGACGTACGCCGATGGGGCGTGACCCGGCGCGGCGGCGTGGTCGTCTACGACAACACCGGTGGGCTCGCCGCCGCCCGCGCGTGGTGGCTGCTGCGCTGGGCCGGTATCCCCGACGTCCGCATCCTCGACGGCGGGCTGGCCGCCTGGCTGGCCGCGGGCCACCCCCAGGCCACCGGCGACGCCCCTTCCCGCCCGGCCGGCGACGTCGTACTCCGGCCCGGACAGCTGCCCACCCTGAACGCGGACCAGGCGGCCGACCTGCCCCGTACGGGAACGCTGGTCGACGCCCGGGCCGGCGAGCGCTACCGCGGTGAGGTCGAGCCGGTCGACCCGCGGGCCGGGCACATCCCCGGCGCGGTCAGCCTGCCCACCGCGGCCAACCTGGACGGTGGCCGGTTCCTCGCCACCGCCGCGTTGCGGGAGCGCTTCGCCGGACTGCGCGGCCCGGTCGGTGTCTATTGTGGATCAGGCGTGACCGCCGCGCACGAGATCGCCGCCCTGGCGATCGCCGGCATCGACGCCGCCCTCTATCCCGGTTCGTGGTCGGAGTGGTCGTCGGACCCGGGCCGCCCGGCCGGAACCGGCACCGGCACGGGTTCCGGCACATCATGACCGCCGGACCGGTGGGCCGGACCGATCACGGCACCGCGGCTCCAGCAGCGTGATCCGAGGGCGCCGAGCCCGGTCACACAGAGGTCGCCGGCGGGCGGACCCGATCACGGCACCCGCGGCTTGAGCAGCGTAATCCGGGAGGCGCCGAGCTCGGTCACATAGAGGTTGCCGGTGGCCACATCCTGGGTCACGTCGAGCGGCTGACTGAACCCGGTGAACCCGGTGATGCCGGTCGTCCGGTTGGACAGCGCGCCCGACGCGGCGACGTCGAAAGTCTCGATGTCCTGCCCGGCCGAGTACCGGACCACCAGCAGCTTGCCGTCGAGGGCGCCGCCGCGATACTCGATCGAGCCGTTGGCCGAGGCGTGCAGCCCGGCGTCGTAGGTGCCCGCCAGGTCGAAGGCGGGATCGGGGGCGGTGCCGCTCGGATAGGCCCCGACCTGGAACGGATCGGTGCCCGCGGTCGGGTTGCCGCCGGCCAGCACCCACTCGCAGCGCGCCGGGTTGGGATGACCGTAGTAGCGGCCCGCCCGCACGTCGAAGACGTAGTCGGTCTCGGCCGTCGGCACGTTCGTCAGGGCAGGCACGGCCGGTCCGGTGTAGCCGCGGCGGGCACACGAGGCCGGCAGGGTGGCCGGAGTCGCGGGCGTGTTGCCGCCCGCCGCCGAGCCGTTGGTCGGCGCGTAGAGGTGGCCGTTGCGGTGCCACACCAGGTCGTACGCGTTCCGAACGCCGGTGGCATACAAGGTCAAGGGCACACTTCCGGCGTACGGGCTATAGGTGCCACCGTCCTCGGTCTTCACATCGAGCGGCAACGCCGCCGGCAGCCGCCCCGGGTCGAGGCGCAGGACGGCCGCGCTGAGCACCCGCTCCGGCCGGTTGCCCCACGTCGAGTCCGGGGCACCCATCGCGTTGTTGGCGCCCTGCGACAGATACAGCGCCCCATCCGGCCCGAACGCCAGCGAGTTCGTCTCGTGGTCCTTCACCGACCGCGGCAGGTTCACCACCACCGGGGTGTACGTGCCGAGGTCGGCCCCGCTGAGCCGGCCGATCCGTCCCGACCAGTCGGGCACGTTCAGCGGCCCGGTGTACTGGTAGTTGTCGGTCACCCAGAGGATCGGCGCGGCCGCGGTCGACGCCGGGTCGAAGGCCATCCCGATGACCGTGCGGGCCGGTGCGCCCGGCAGGCCGAGGGCGGCGGCGTTGTCCCGTACGGCATTGATGACCACCGGGGTGCCGAGCGTGCCGCCGGCGTTGATCGGGAAGCGGAAGACGCGGCCGTCGAGGGTGCCCGCGTAGAGCCGGCCGTCCGGGCCCTTCACGACCGTGGTGAACGGAGCGCCGGTGGCCACGCCGACAGTCTTGTCGAACGCCGCCGAGCCACCGGTGGGATTGCCACTGGCGGTGGTGAAGACCATCGAGTACGGGGCGAAGGGCCTGCCGGTCACGTCGGTCACGCCGCTGGTGACGGTGAAGCGGTAGGTCGTCAGCGGGGCCAGGGGCGCGGTCGGTGAGAGGTTGATGACGTCGCCGCCACCGCTGGTAATAGTGGTCGCGGCGACCGGGGCGCCGTCGCTGAGCCGGGTCAGCGTGACCGTCGAACTGGTCAGCGAGGCCGCCCGCACGCCGCCGTTGGGCAGCACCAGGTCCTCGACGACGCTGGTGGTCAGCGGCACGCCGGTCGCCAGGTTGGCGGGCGTACTGGTGCGCACGGCCGGCGTGCTCTCGGCCCCGGCCACGGCGGCGATGTCGGCGTACGCGAACTTGGCGTTGACCCCACCGGCCGGGCTGATGGTCAGGCGCCCGTCGGTGACCCGCACGGTCCTGGTGGCGGTGGAGAACTTGGTCGTGGCGGTGGGGGTGAAGGCGGCGATCGCGTTCTGGTCCTCGACGGACACCCAGTTCGTACTGTTGACCGCGGTCCCGGCATCGCCGACGGCCACGGTGACTGTGTAGAGCCCGGCCGGAACGGCCGCCTCCCAGGCGCCCGGGGTGGCCACGCCGGCGGATCCGGCCGGGAGCTGCGCGTGCAGGAAGGTGGCGAGGCGCGGGTCGGTCTGGCCGGCGGCCGGATTGCGGTTGCGGCCGTTGCCGGTCAGGTCGATCGGCGTACGCTCGCCGAGGTCGACCCAGCCGAAGCCGCGGGCCGCGGTGAAGGCGCCTCCCGAGTCGCGGACGTATCCGGCGGCCGGCGTGGTGGCCGCGTCGGAGAAGTCCACCTTCAGCGGCACGAAATCGGCGGTGACCCGGCTGAGGTCGACATAGTTGAGCTTGGTGTTGGTGCCGCCCACCGCATCGACGGTGAGCCGGCCGTCGGTGACCGCCACCGTCACCGTCGCCGGGCGGAACTCGGCCGCGGCGGTGGAGACGAATTCGCCGACGGCCACGACGCCCTCGACCCGCACGGTGTGCCGGCTGTCGTACGTGGGCTGGTCGCCGGCCGAGACGGTCACCTGATAGGTGCCGTCGGCCACGGCATACTCCCAGGCGCCCTCGGTGAGCACGCCGTTGGTGCCGCCGACATCGCCGTACTGCATGTGCATGACGGTGTTGAGCCGCGCGTCGACACCGGCCCGGGCCCGGTCCCGGGTGTTGCGGGTCAGGTCGAGCGGCTCGGTGGTGCCGCGCCGTACCCAGCCGGACCCGCGCCCGGCGTCGAAGGCGGTCCCGGTGTCGGCGGTGTAGCCGGCCGGAACGGCGGACGTGGCCGGCTGGAAGTTGATCCGGGCGACCGGGGTGACGGCAGCGGTGGCGGGGGTGGCCGGGGCGACAGATCCGGCGAGCACGAGAGCGGCGGCAACGATCCAGGGGCGACGGCGCATGAACGACAACGTCGCACGTCGATCGCCGCCCGGATCAGTCGGAAATCCGCAGGCGAGGCGATTTCCAGGCCTGCGGTAACAGCGACAGCTCCCGTGATCTCCGGCCATTACGGTGAGGGGCATGAAAATCGTGGTGCTGGACGATTATCAGCGAGTGGCCCGGGATTACGGCGATTTCGGTGCCCTGCCGGAGGCCGACGTCGACGTGCGGCACGAGCATCTCGACCCCACCGAGCTGATCGCCGCGCTGAGCGACGCCGAGGTGGTGGTGGCCATGCGCGAGCGCACCCCGTTCCCGGCCGAGGTGTTCGAACGGCTTCCCCGCCTGCGCCTGCTGGTCACCACCGGCATGAACAACGCGGCCATCGACCTCGAGGCCGCCGCGGCGCACGGCGTCACGGTCAGCGGAACGGCCATGTACGGCGCCACGAAGAGCTCGAACACGGCCGAGCTCACCTGGGCGCTGATCCTGGCCTGCCGGCGGCACGTGGTGACCGAGGACAGGGCACTGCGCGACGGCCGCTGGCAGACCACGATCGGCACCGACCTCGCCGGCAGCACCCTGGGCGTGCTCGGGCTGGGCCGGATGGGCACCCAGGTCGCGCGCATCGGCCAGGCCTTCGACATGCGGGTGACCGCCTGGAGCGAGAATCTCACCGAGCAACGGGCGGCCGAGGCCGGGGCGACCCTGGTGTCCCGCGAGGAGCTGTTCGCCGGCAGCGACGTCCTGACCATCCATCTCAAGCTCAGCGAGCGGACGACGGGCCTGGTCGGCCCGGCCGAGCTGGCCGCCATGAAACCGTCGGCGGTGCTGATCAACACGTCCCGCGGCCCGATCGTGGACGAGTCCGCGCTGGTCGCCGCCCTGATCGCGGGCCGGATCGCCGGGGCCGGCCTCGACGTCTACGGCGTCGAGCCGCTGCCGCTGGGCAACCCGCTGCGCGGCGCCCCCCGCACCGTGCTGCTGCCGCACCTCGGCTATGTCACCGAGCGCAGCCTGCGCGGCATGTACGAGCAGGTCGTCGAGGACATCGCTGCCTGGCAGGCCGGCGCGCCAGTACGCGTCCTGGCGGCGCCGGCCTGAGGCCGGCTCAGCGCTCGGTCTCGAGCTCCGGTGTCGTGCCGTTCACGGCCTTGGCCGCGCCCAGCTTGCTGAGCAGCGCGGTCAGGTCGATGCCGGTCAGGTCGGTGCCCAGCTGCAGGCCCTGAGCGACGTTGCCGGCCACCGACTTGGTCAGCGACGAGGCGCCGTCGGTCGAGATGACGGTCATCTTGTCGATCGCACTCATCGGCGCCGCCGCGGCCTCGACGACCTGCGGCAGCACCCGGACGAGCAGGTCGAGCACGGCCGCCTCGCCGTAGGCGGCGAACGCCTCGGCCTTGCGGGCCATCGCCTCGGCCTCGGCGCCACCGCGGGCCAGGATGGCCGCCGCCTCGGCGGCCCCCTCGCGCTCGATCGCGTCGGCGATCGCCGTGCGGCGGCGCTGCTCGGCCTCGCCCTCCTTGGCGCCCTCGATCGCGTTGGCCTCGGCCAGCGCGGCCCGCCGGGCGCGCTCACCCTCACCGGTCAGCCGGGACTGCTCGGCCTGCGCCTGCGCGGCGGCGATGGTGGCCTGCCGCTGAGCGTCGGCGCCGAGCACGGCGGCGGCGCGGGAGGCCTCGGCCTCCTGCTCGACCTTGTAGCGCTGGGCGTCGGCCGGCTTGCGCACCTCGGTGTCGAGCTGGCGCTGCTTGAGCTCGGCGTTCTGCTCGGCCACCTTCTGCTGCTCGGCCAGGATGGCCTGGTCGCGCTCGGCCTGGGCCAGCGGGCCGGCCGCGGCCGAGCGGGCCTTGGCCGCGTCGATCTCGGCCTGGATGCCGGCCTGCTTGAGCGACAGGTTGCGCTGCGCCTCGGCGATGGCTTCCTCAGCCAGCAGGCGCTCCTGCTCGGCCTGCTGCCGGGCCCGGGCCTCGGCGATGGCCGCGTCCTTGAGCACGCGGGCCGCCTCGGGCCGGCCGAGGTCCTGGAGATAGGAGCCCTCGGCCACGATGTCCTGCAGCTGGAACGCGTCGAGCACCAGACCCTGGTTGGTCATCGAGTGCTCGGCCTCCTCGGCCACCGCGCTGGCGAACGCGGCCCGGTCACGGATGATCTCCTCGATCGTGAGCCGGCCGACGATCGAGCGCAGCGCACCGGCCAGCACCTCGCGGGTGAAATCCTCGATCTCGGCCTGCTGGTGCAGGAAGCGCTGGGCGGCGGCCCGGATCGCGCCCTCGTTGCCGCCGACCTTGACGATCGCCACGCCGTGCAGCTCGGCCCGGATGCCCTGCTTGGAGACCGCGCCGCGGATGCTGACGTCGATCCGGCGGCTGGACAGGTCGAGCGACTGGAGTTTCTGGACGACCGGCAGGACGAACACCGAGGCGCCCATGACGACTTTCTGCCCGGACATGTCAGTGCTGCTGGTGCCGTCGGCCGACTGGGTCGTGCGGCCCTTGCGACCGGTGATGATGAAGGCCTCGTTGGGCCCGGCCACCTTGATCCGGGAGAGCACGAACAGGACGATAAGGATGACAAGGAGTACGGCACCGCCGACGGCGATGAGCAGAGGTGACATCTACGCTCCAGGGTGGAGGGTCTCATCGACCCGAAAGGTTTCCTCGACCACGACACTCGTGTCGGACGGCGCCTCGATCACGAAGACGTGGGCGCCGGCCGGGATGGGGTGCTCGGCGCGGGCGTACAGCTTGACCGGCTGCCCGCCGAGCAGGACGCGGACCTCGCCGTAACCGGTGCCCGCGGGCACCGGCGTGACGATGACACCGACGGAGCCGACCAGATCCTGCCGGCGTGGGGTGGCGTCGGTGGGCATGGTGCGGGCGGCCCGCGACAGGCGCAGGGCCAGCCAGGCGGTGGGCACCGCGGCGACCAAGCCGATGACGGCGGCCGCGGCGATCGCCCCCGGGGTCTCGGCGCCCAGCAGCTCGGCCGCGATCGCCCCGGCGAACCCGAAGGCGCCGAGGAATCCGGCCACCACCTCGAGCGAGACCGGACCGTCGCCGAAGTGCAGGACGCTCAGCAGCTCACCGCCGAGCAGAGCGAGCGCGAGAACCACCACACCGGCGGCGCCGAGCACCAGGAAAACCACCGTCGCCGTCGCCATCGGCCCGCCCTTCCCCGCCCGAACGCCGAGGTCAGGGTAGTTCATCAACGCCAATCGCCCGGGGCCGGTCACCGCCGCCGCGGGTGATGTCGTCCCCGCGCGGCGGGGGCCTCAGACGGGCTCGGCGTAGACGACGACGTTGTGGCTGTAGACGCCGTCGTGGAAGGAGCCGCCGCACGTCACCAGGGCCAGGCGCGGGGCGGTGCCCGGGGCGAACAGGTCGGCCGGCAGGCGCTGCTTGGAGTAGCTGCGCCGGGCGACCGCGCGGTAGGCGAAGACGCGCTCGCCCGCGCGGACCTCGATGGTGGCGCCCAGGGGCAGGTTCTCGAGCCGGAACAGGGCGCCGGGGCCGTCCTCGGCGGTGTCCACGTGACCGGCGATCACCACTGTCCCCCGGGCCGAACCGGGCGTCGCCGACCCGATCCACCAGCCGAGCCGGGCCGGATCGTCCGGCACGGTGAGGGAGCGGTCGGCCCGGACGCCGACGGCGTCGACCGGAGCCGCGACGCGGAGCTTGCCGATCGTCACCCGGGCCGGCACGGCCCAGGCCGGCGCGCTGGGCACCGGAGCCGGGCCACGGCTCGGACGCAAAGCCGGGGACGAGGCCGGCGCGACGGCCGCGGCGGATCCCGGCGCGACGGCCGCCGCGGGCACCGAGCCGGCGTCCTCGGCGGGCCGCCCCGAGTGGATGGCCAGGACCACGCCGGCGACCGACGCCGACAGACCGGCGGCCAGAGCCGCCCAGCCTGCCGTGCGCCGGCCGCCGGCCGGTGCGAAGGTCACGCCTGGACCGTGCGGCGCCGCCGGAGCAGCACCACCGCGGCCACCGTCAGGAGGACGCCGAACGACAGCAGCGCCACCACCGGCGTGGTGAAGGTGCGGTCCGCGGCCTGACCGCCGGTCCCGCTACCGATGCTGGTGGGCACGCCGAGATCGCGGGCGGCGTTGTCCAGCAGCTCGTGGTGCGACGCGATGACCGGCGCGGCGGCCCGGGCGTTCTTCTTGGCCGCGGCGTCGCTGCCCCGGGCGATCTCTCTCTGGCCGTTGGCCATGGCCGCCATGTGGGCGTCCATCTGGGTCGACACGAACAAGGCGTCGAAGTCGTCGCCGGACGCCTGCTGGTAGCGAGCGGCCAGCGCCTGCTGCTTCTCGTTCGGGGCGTCGGGCAGGTCCACATCGAGCTGCGAGGCCGTCTGCTTCACGGCGGCGTCGAGCTTGGTGTGGTCGGCGACGAACCGGGCGCCCAGGTCCTTGACGTCCTCGCTCGCGCCCTTCTGCTGCGCGAGCCGGCCGCCGGCGATCTCGGCCAGGTTGGACTGGTGGGCCGCCCGCAGATAGGCGGCGTCCTGGTCGGAGGGTGCGGCCTGAGCTGCCGTCGCGGGGAGGAGGAGCAATCCGGTGACACTCAGGACCGCAGCGACTCGTTTGATCAACATGGAACAGTTCCTCTCGTCGGGAGCGAGAGGCGGGTACCCGGTGTTCGCCCGGCCATGCGGGCATTCGACGCGGAAATCGACGCAACTTTTCTTGAGCAGAGATCCGGAAAAACGAACGGCCCCGTCGACGAAGCGACGAGGCCGAACGATCAGGCCGGCCTGCCAGGGACACTTGTTCCCTGACCCCCGTGGCCGGCGTCGCTCGTCGTTGAGCAGGCTCTGCGTCGAGTTTCCGGGCTCCGACCACGGCGTGGACGAAGTCTGGACGAATTTGGACGGCGATCGAGCCAGGCCCTAACCTCGGGCGTTCGAGCCGTCCGGCGTGATCTTGGGAGTGAGCGATGCCGTCGCAGGAACCGGTGCCACCCTCGGGCGCGTTCGGCACGCTGCCCGACCCGGCCGGGGCGGGCTCGCTCGGCGAACTGGTCGAACGGCTGCGGCTGCTCAAGGTGTGGGCGGGCGATCCCTCGTACGAGATGATCAAGGACCGGGTGAATGCGACCTGGACCGCGGCGGGCCGGCCGCCGACCGAGCTGGCCCGGCGGTCGACCGTGGCCAACCTCTTCACCCCCGGCCGACGCCGCTTCAACACCGACCTGGTGATCGCGGTGGTCGAGGCGTTGCACCCCGACGTCGGCTACGTGACCCAGTGGCGGCAGGCCCTGCGGGTGATCGGCGGCGAGACCGAGGCGGTGGCCCAGGTGCGGGTCCAGGACGTCCTGCCGGAGGACCTGGACGGGTTCACCGGGCGAACCGGCGAGCTCGACCGGCTGCGGGCGGCCGTCCGGGACGGCGGCGCGGTGGTGATCACCGCGATCGAGGGGATGGCCGGGGTCGGCAAGACCCGGCTCGCCGTGCACGCCGGGCACGAGCTCGTGCGGGCGAAGGCGGTCGAGCGGGTGCTGTTCGTCAACCTGCGCGGGTTCCACCCCGACGACACCCAGCCGCCGGCCGATCCGGGAGCGGTCCTGGACGGGTTCCTGCGGCTGCTCGGCCTGCCCGGTCAGCGGATCCCGCACGACCTCGCGGCCCGCGCGGCGGCCTACCAGGAGCTGCTCGCGGGCACCCGGACGCTGATCGTGCTGGACAACGCGGCCACCACCGATCAGGTACGCCCCCTGCTGCCGGCCGCCGCGGGCTGCGTCACCCTGGTCACCAGCCGCCGCCGCCTGGCCGGCCTGGACCCGGCGACGCGGCTCACCGTCGGCACCTTCACCGCCGACGAGGCGCTGACCTTCCTGGCCGGTGCGCTGCCCGGCGTCCCCACCGGTCCGGATCCTCAGGCGGCGGCCCGGATCGCCTCGCGCGGCGGCCACCTGCCCCTGGCGCTGAGCCTGATCGCCGGTCACGTCCTGGGCACGCCGGGCTGGACGCTCACCGACCACGCCGACCGGCTCGACGAGCGCCATCGCGCCCGGCGGCTGGACACCGGCGTCGAGCTCGCGCTCGACGTGTCGTACCAGGGTCTCCCCCACGACCAGCGGCGGCTCCTGCGCCTGGCCGCCCTGCACTCCGGTCAGGACCTCGACCTGTACGCCGCGGCGGCGCTGGCCGGAGCCGAGCTGCCCACCGCCCGCGCCCTGGTCGGCCACCTGCTCCGCGATCACCTGCTGCAGCCGGCCGGCCCCGGGCGATACACCTTCCACGACCTCGTCCGGGCCTACGCCACCACCCGCGCCCAGGATCAGGATCCGCCACCCGTACGCCACGCGGCCCTGACCCGCCTGTTCGACCACTACCTGGCGACCGCCGCGGCGGCCATGAACACCCTGCACCCGGCCGAGGCCGCCCGCCGCCCGGCTGTCGCCCCCGCGGGCACGCCGGCGCCGGACCTCACCGAGCCCGGGACCGCGTCGGCCTGGCTGGAGACCGAACGGCCGACCCTGATCGCCGTGGCCGCGCACACCGCCGGACACGGCTGGCCCGGCCACACCACCCTGCTGGCGCGCACTCTTTATCGCTTCCTTCAAGGCGGCGAGAGCAGCGACGCCCTGGCGGTGCACGGCCACGCCCTCGAGGCCGGCCGGGACAGCGGGGACGTCACCGCGCAGGCGCACGCCCTGACCGGCATCGCGATCGCCCACCTGCGCCAGGGCCGCACCGAGCAGGGAGCCGGTTGCCTGCGGGAGTCCGTCGCCCTGTTCCGGCAGATCGACGATCCGGTCGGGCAGGCCGCCGCCCTCTACAACCTGGGCATGGTCGGGGACCGGTCGGGCGACTTCGACGCGGCGGTCGGCCACTGGACGCGGGCGCTGGCCCTCTACCGGCAGGCCGGCGAGCCCAACGGCGAGGCCCTGACCCTGAACGGCCTCGGCATGACCATGCAGCGGGCCGGCCGCATCCCGGAGTCCCTCGGCTATTGCGAGCAGGCCCTGACTCTGGCCCGGCAGAGCGGTAACCCGCACAGCGCGGCCTTCGTGCTCAACACCTTCGGCAACGTCGAACTGCTGTCGGGGTTGCCCGACCCGGCCGCCGGGCACCTGAGTGAGGCGCTGGCGCTCTTCCGCCAGGTGCACAGCCGGTCCGGCGAAGCGACCGTGCTCGACAGCCTGGGCCTGCTGTACACCCGGATCGGCGAGTTCGAGCGGGCGGTCGACCACCACCGGCAGGCGCTGACCATCGTCCGCGAGATCGGCGACCGCGACGGCGAGACCCACGTGCGCAACGGGCTGGCCGCGGCGGTTCTGGCAGCCGGGCGGGCGGCCGACGCCGTCACCCACTTCGAGGACGCGCTCGCCGTCGCCACCAGCGTCGGCGCGCGCAGCCAGCAGGCCGAGGCACACGCCGGTCTGGGCCGGGCCCACCAGGAACTCGGCGACGCCCCGTCGGCCCGCTCGCACTTCGAGCAGGCCGTCGACCTGTACGCCGCGTTCGCTCCGGAGGAGGCCGAGCGCCTGCGCGCCAAGGCCGCCTCATTGACCTGACCGTTGTTTCGGGAGCGCTCCCATGTAACGATGCAGATCGATGCAAAGGAGTCCCGGCATGAAGCTGCGCGCGCTGTTGGCCGTCTTCGTCCTCGGCCTGGTCGGGCTGGCCGCCCCGCCGAGCGCGGCTGCCGCGCCCGCCTACAGCTACGGCGAGGCGCTCCAGAAGTCGCTGTTCTTCTACGAGGCCCAGGTGGCGGGCAAGAAGCCGGCCTGGAACCGGGTCTCCTGGCGGGGCGACTCGGCGATGCGGGACGGCTCGGACGTCGGTCTCGACCTGACCGGCGGCTGGTTCGACGCGGGCGACCACGTCAAGTTCGGGCTGCCGATGGCCTTCACGACCACCATGCTGGCCTGGGGCGCGGTCGAGAACCGGGCCGCCTACGCGGATTCCGGTCAGCTGACCCACCTGCTCAACAACCTGCGGGTGCCCAACGACTACTTCATCAAGGCTCACCCGTCGGCGAACGTGCTCTACGGCCAGGTGGGCAAGGGCGACGACGACCACAAGTGGTGGGGGCCGGCCGAGGTGCTGCCGATGGCCCGTCCGGCGTACAAGATCGACGCCAGCTGCGGCGGCACCGAGCTGGCGGCGGAGACGGCGGCCGCGATGGCCGCCAGCTCCCTGGTCTTCCGGCCGACCGATGCGGCGTACGCGGACACGCTGCTCACCCACGCCAAGCAGCTCTACGCGTTCGCCGACACCGTGCGCAAGAGCTACCACGAGTGCATCACCGACGCGACCTCGTTCTACCGGTCCTGGAGCGGGTATGCCGACGAGCTGGTGTGGGGCGCGATCTGGCTCCACCGGGCCACCGGCGACGCCTCGTATCTGGCGAAGGCCGAGGCCGGGTACGACGCGCAGGGCAACGAGAACCAGACGAGCACCAAGATGTACAAGTGGACGATCTCCTGGGACAACAAGCAGTACGGCAACTACGTGCTGCTGGCCCGGCTGACCGGCAAGCAGAAATACGCCGACGACGCCAACCGGTGGCTCGACTGGTTCACCGTCGGCGTCAACGGCGAGAAGGTACGCACGTCACCCGGCGGCATGGCGGTCGTCGACACGTGGGGTGCCCTGCGGTACGCGGCCAACACGGCGTTCGTGGCGCTGGTCCACAGCGATTCACTGACTGACGCCGCCCGCAAGCAGCGGTATCACGACTTCGCGGTCAAACAGATCGACTACGCGCTGGGCGCCAACCCGCGCAACTCCAGCTATGTCATCGGGTTCGGCACCAACGCCCCCAAGAACCCGCATCACCGGACGGCTCACGGGTCGTGGTGGGACAGCCAGCAGGTGCCCGAGCAGACCCGGCACGTCCTCTCCGGAGCGCTGGTCGGCGGGCCGTCGGCGCCGGACGACAAGTACACCGACAGCCGCGGCGACTACGTGATGAACGAGGTGGCGACCGACTACAACGCCGGCTTCACGTCGGCGCTGGCCCGGCTGTACGGCGAATACGGCGGAGCGCCCGCGGCCGGCTTCCCGGTCGCCGAGCGGCCGGACCTCCCCGAGCTGTCGGTCGAGACCACGATCACGCAGAACGAGACGCGGTCGACCGGGGTGAAAGCCGTCGTCTACAACAAGTCGGCGTTCCCGGCCCGCGCGCTGACGGCCGGCAAGTTCCGCTACTACTTCACCCGCGACGGCGATGCCGCGCTCACCGTGTCGTCGCCCTACACCCAGGGCTGCCCGGGACCGACGGCGGCCAAGCAGTATTCCGGCAACGTCTGGTACGTCGAGGTCGACTGCACGGGCTACACCATCGCGCCGGCCGGCCAGTCGGCCCACCGGATGGAGGTCCAGCTGAAGATCGGGGTGGTCGAGGGCGGCACCTGGGATCCCACCAACGACCCGTCGTATCAGGCGGCGGCCGGCCCCAACCAGGGCGTCACGCTGTATGACGGCGCGACCCGGGTGTGGGGCGCCGAACCGGGCACGGTGACCCCGGCACCGACGACGCCGCCGCCGTCCGACTCCCCCTCACCCTCGCCGACCCCGACGCCCACCCCGACCGCGACCCCGCCGTCGGGATGCCGGGTGGCCTACTCCACCAACGATTGGAGCACCGGCTTCACGGCCACAGTCACGCTCACCAACGGCCCGGCCGCGCTCGCCGCGTGGAGCCTCGCCTTCCCGTACGCGGCGGGGCAGCGGGTCACCCAGGCCTGGTCGGCCACGGTGACGCAGTCGGGGACCCAGGTGACCGCGACCGGCCCGAGCTGGAACGGCAGCCTGGCCGCGGGCGCGACGGTCAGCTTCGGCTTCAACGGCACCCACACCGGCAGCAACCCCCGCCCGGCGTCGTTCCTCCTCAACGGCACCGCCTGCACGGTCTGAGGCCGCTTCGGTCAATTTTCGGACGTGCTTGGTTGTCTGGTCCCACCGGACAACCAAGCACAGTCGGGAGTTGAGCATGCGAACCAGAACCATCATCGGTCTCGCGGTTGCGGGTGGCGCCGCCGCGGTCGCCGTCGGCGTGGGCGGGACCGCACTCGCCGCGGGACCGGAGCGGGCCGAGCCGGCCGTCCAGGTGACAGTCGACAATGGACAAACCACCACACCGGGCGGCGGCACCGACAGCGGCACCGGGTCTGCGACACAGTGGGACTGCCCGGAGAAGGACGGCGCGGGCCCGGGCGCGTCACCCGGCTCGGAAGCGCCCGGGTCGGACGCCCCGGCCGCCACGACACTCTGACGAAGTAGGACAGCGGGGCCCGGGCGACAACGCCCGGGCCCCGCGCCGGGGGATATCCCCCAGCCGAAGACGGCCGTCAGCCGGGTCCTGCCCGGGCCGCCGGCTGCCTAGCGTGAACTTCCGTAGTCATCGACGACGGAAGGAGCCCGGGTGATCGAGGTCCGGAATCTCACCAGGCGATACGGACGCACGATCGCGGTCGACGCGCTCAGCTTCGACGTGCGGCCGGGCAGTGTCACCGGCTTCCTCGGCCCCAACGGGTCGGGCAAGTCCACCACGATGCGGCTGATCCTCGGACTGGACCGGCCCGATGCCGGCCAGGCCCGGGTCGGCGGGCACCGCTACCGCGAGCTGCGCTGGCCGCTGCGCGAGGTCGGCGCCCTGCTGGACGCCAAGGCTCACCCGGGCCGGACCGCCCGCAACCACCTGGCCGCCCTGGCCGCGGCCGGCGCGATCCCGCCGGCCCGGGTCGACGAGGTGCTCGACCTGGTCGGCCTGACCGCCGCGGCCGGGCGACGGGCCGGGAAGTTCTCCCTCGGCATGAGCCAGCGCCTGGGGATGGCCGCGGCGCTGCTGGGCGATCCGGCGGTGCTGCTGCTCGACGAGCCGGTCAACGGGCTCGACCCCGAGGGCGTCCGGTGGATCCGCAACCTGCTCAAGTCGCTGGCCGCGCAGGGTCGCACCGTGTTCGTCTCCAGCCACCTGATCAGCGAGATGGCGCTGACCGCCGAGCGCCTGGTCGTGATCGGCCGGGGGCGCCTGCTCGCGGACACCACCGTGGCCGAACTCTCGGCCGGGTCGGCGTCGCTGGAGGACGCGTTCTTCCGGCTCACCAGCGAGGCTGTCGAATATCAGGGGAACGAGGCGACGTCATGACCGCGCAGACTCGGGTGCCGGCCGGCCGGTACGGATTGGCCCAGGCGGCCCGGATGGAATGGATCAAGCTGCGCAGCCTCCGCTCGACCTGGTGGACCCTGCTCGCGACGGCGGCCGGCACGGTGGCGATCGGGGTCGCCGTGGGCCTGAACACCCGCGACGGCTCGGGCGACGTGACCAACAACGCGCTGGCCGGGGTGGTCCCCGGCCTGCTGCTGACCGGGGTGCTGGGCGTCCTGACCATGACCGGCGAATACAGCTCGGGAACCATCCGGGCCACGCTGGCCGCCGTTCCGCGGCGCCCGCTCGTGCTGGCCGCGAAGGCGGTGGTGTTCGGGGCCGTGACGCTGATCGCCGGGGAGGTGGCGGCGTTCGTCGCGTTCTTCGCCGTGCAAGCCACGCTGCGTCCCGGCGTCGCCGCCCCGGCGCTGGATCAGCCCGGGGTGCTGCGGGCGGTCGCGGTGACCGGGGCCGGCTCCTGCCTGATCGGGCTGATCGGCCTGGGACTGGGCGCGATCATCCGGCACAGCGCGGCCGCGATCGGCGTGCTGGTGGGCGGCGTCTACGTGGTGGCCCAGTTCGTCGGCATCATGGCGCACGCCGTGGCGACGTACATGCCGATTTTGATTGTGGCGAACTCGCTGAGCACGACCAGGCCGGTGACCTGCGGTACCGACGCGGCGTCCTGCCCGGACTTCCTGTCCGCGTGGACCGGGCTGGGCGTGCTGGCCCTGTACGCCGCGGTCGCCCTGGCCGTCGGCGGATGGTTGCTGGCCCGGCGGGATGCGTGAGAATGGCGGCATGGCCCCTCCGCTGACCACTTCCCCGTGGGCGGTCGTGTCCCCCTTCACCCGGCGCCGGGGTCGCGAGTTGGCCCATTGCCTGGCCGGTCTGCCGTTAGCGGTGCTCAGCCCACTGGTGCTCCTGGTCCTCGCGACCGACCTGGTCTGGCTGGCCGGCGGGTCCGGGCGGCGCAACCCGTCCCCGGCCGACATCGCCATCGGCACCGCCGGCGTGGGTCTGCTGCTGGTGGTGCTGGTGTCGACCGGGGCGGCCCGCAAGGTCGGCTCGTGGCAGCGCGGGCTGGCGAGCCGGCTGCTCGGGGTCCGGGTCGCGGCGCCGCTGCCCATGCGGCGCCGCCTTGATCCGCGCGACCCGGCCGGCTGGCGGGTCGTGGCCTACCTGCTGGCCAAGCTGCCGATCGGGCTGTTCGGGCTGTACGCGGCGTACTTCTGGGCCGGCGGGCTGGTCAACCTGAGTTACCCGCTGCTGTGGGGAGCCTTCCGCAACCACCCGCCGGGAGTCCGGCTGAGCCCGATGCCGGTCTACACGCCGTTCGGGTTGTTCGGCGAGGGCACGTTCCGGGTCGCGACCCTGCCCGGCACGTTCGCCGCCGTCGCCGCGGGAGCGGCCATGCTGCTGGCCGCGCCGTGGGTGACCCGGGCGGTCACGTCGGCCGACGCCTGGCTGATCCGGAGCCTGCTCGGACCCGGGCGGCTGGCCCAGCGGGTCCACGACCTGGAGCTGAGCCGGGCGCTGGCCGTGGACGACTCGGCCGCGCTGCTGCGGCGGCTGGAGCGCGACCTGCACGACGGCGCGCAGATCCGGCTGGCCACGGTGGCCATGCACCTCGGCCTGGCCCGGACCAAACTGGGCGACAGCGGCGAGGTGGCCGACGCCACGGCCGCCCGCGAGCTGGTCGACCTCGCGCTGCGGGGCGCCAAGGACGCGCTCGGCGACCTGCGCGGACTGGTCCGGGGCATCCACCCGCCGGTCCTCGACAACGGGCTGGCCGACGCCCTCGCCTCGCTGGCCGCCGACAGTGCCATCCCGGTCGAGCTGGCGGCCGACCTCCCGGTCCGGCCCACCCCGGCGATCGAGACCATCGCGTATTTCTGCGCGGCCGAGCTGCTGGCCAACGCGGCCAAGCACAGCTTCGCCGATCGGATCGTCGTCCGGGCGGCCGAGCACCGGGACGTGCTGCTGGTCAGCGTGACCGACGACGGCACCGGCGGGGCCGATCCAGCCCGGGGCACCGGCCTGGCGGGGCTCACGCAGCGGGTCGCCGTGGTCGACGGCGCGCTCCGGATCGACAGCCCGCCCGGCGGTCCCACCGCGGTCACCGTCGAACTTCCGCTGCGCGCATGAAGGCGCGGGTGGTGATCGCCGAGGACGCGGCCCTGTTCCGGGCCGGCCTCACCCGGCTGATCGAGGACCACGGCCACCAGGTGTGCGCGGCCGTGGGTGACGGTGCCGAGCTGATGGCCGCGGTGGCCGAGCATCAGCCCGACGTGGTGGTGACCGACATCCGGATGCCGCCGACCCACACCGACGAGGGTTTGCGGGCCGCGCTCGAGATCCGCCGCCGGCATCCCGGCACGGGGGTGCTGGTGCTGTCGCAGTACATCGAGACCAAATACACGGCCCGGCTGCTGGAAGGCAACGCGTCCGGCGCCGGCTACCTGCTCAAGGAGCGGGTGGCCGACGTGGCCGAGTTCGCCGGCGCGCTGGAGCGGGTCGCCGCGGGCGGCACGGCACTCGACCCCGAGGTGGTCGGTCAACTGCTGCGGGCCGGCCGCCGGGCCGGCGGGCTGACCGCGCTCACCACCCGCGAGCGCGACGTGCTCACGCTGATGGCCGAGGGCCGGTCGAACGCCGGCATCGCCGACGCCCTCGTGGTCACCGGCGGAACCGTCGAGAAACACGTGGCCGGCATCTTCGACAAGCTGGGCCTGCCCCCGGACGACGCCGACAACCGCCGGGTCCTGGCCGTGCTGCGGTACCTGAGCGGTTAGGCCTGCTTGACGTGGGTCTTGACGACCTCGGCCAGCTCGGGAGTCCACTCCATCGGCTGGTGCACGGCCTTGGTGTGCAGCTCGACGTGCTGCAGCAGCTCGTCCTCGCGCGGTGTGGTGAACTCGGCGGGGCAGTCGTTGTTGAAGTCGGCGCATCGGATGGTCACTGTCATGACCAACCTGGTACCCGATGGACGACGGCTAAACGTTGAGCCGCTCCTCACGGAACGCCCAGCTGGGCATGGAGGACCCGGGCCCGTTCATGATCACCCAGACCGCTGTTGCGCCCGCGCCTGCTGGTCGCGGGCCCCGATCTCGAGGGCGAGGGACAGCGCGGCCCGGTGGTGGTCCACGGCCTCGGACGCGCGACCCGCCGCCCGGCCCGCCTCCCCCAGTCCGTTCCGGGCCCACGTCTCGCCGTCGCGGTCGCCGGCCCGCCGGAACAGGGCGAGCGCCTACTCGTGAAGCTCGCTGGCCGAGCCGGGTGTGGGCGGCGCCCGGTCCGTGGAGCGCCCACGCCTCCCCCGACTCGTTGCCGAGCCCCTGGAAGAGCGCCAGCGCCCGCTCGTGATGCCGAGTGCGGCGACCCGGGCCGTCAGGTCGTACGGGATCTGCCGCGCCGCGACCCCGAGCAGTTGCAGGAATCTGTCGAGCACCGCGGAGGGGTCGGCCGGCGGTTGCGCCGCATCCGGGCCGGTCGGCGGGCAGCGCGTCCTGGGCCCGCACCGGGGCCGCGGCCCGCGCCTCGCCGGTGACCACTCGCAACGCCTGTCGCCCACTGGGCGACGTAGCCGCGGTCGGGTCGCAGGGCGCGCACCACCGCGATGAACAGCTCGTTGTTGACCCACCGCCGGCCCGGCTTGAAGCAGTCGACGACCGTGCCTCGCTTGGCCGGCTCGCCGGTCCGGTCCGCGTTCACCCGTTCGGTGATCGTCTCGTACGAGGGGTTGCCGGCCCAGCCTTTCAGGGGCGCGCAGCAGCTCGTCGAGGTCGTCGAGACTCCGGGCCGGGCCCGGATCCGGCGGCGCGGCGTGATCGTGGCGCGGTGACGAGGTCATCTGCCATCCCCGGGACTGCCCGGCGGCGGCAACACCACTGACGCGACGACGACCACGACTGCCTAGACGGGGGACGGCTCCAGAGCGCCCAAGAAGGCCATCACCTCGGCCTGGAACGCGTCGGGGGCGAGGCTGTGGACGCGGTGACCGACCGGGATGGTGGCCAGCCGGGCGTCGGGGAGCGTGGCCGTCACGTCGGCCAGGCGGCGGGGCGGGATCCAGCTGGCCGGGCCGCCGGAGAGGACCAGCACCGGCTGCCGCACCCCGGCCAGCCGCGCCCACCACTGCGGGTCGGGTCGCACGAGCTGCGTGACGATGGCGCCCATGACACCGAGCGGGTGATCGGGGCGGGTCGTCAGGACGGTGGCGGCCATGGCCGCGAGCCGGAGCAGGCCGCCGTGCAGGCGGCGCGGCGGGGCCGCGAGGTCCTCCAGGACCAGGCGGGAGATCAGGTGCGGCGAGTGCAGGGTCGCGGCCAGGGCGGCGTACGCACCGACCGAGTGCCCGATCAGGACGGCGTCGCGCAGCGCCAGCGTCTCGAGCAGCCCCAGCACGTCGTCGCGCAGGCTCTCGAGCCGGTAGTCGCCCGTCCGCCCGCTGCCGGCGTGCCCGCGCAGGTCGATGGCGACGACCCGATGCCCGGCCGCGGCCAGCCGCGGCGCGAACCGGTCCCAGGTGTCCGCACTGCTGCCGGTGCCGTGCAACAGCACCGCGGGCTGACCGGCCGGGTCACCGCACTCCCGGTAGCCGAGCCGGACACCGTTGACCACGACAGTGCCCACCGTCGACCACGCGAATGCCATCCCTGGTGTTTACCAGAACTCCGCTTGAAGAAGACTCGGATGCCATGTGACCGTCATCCCCCTGCCGATCTCGGAGCGGCAGCGCGGCCCGGACCTCATAGCCTCCGTCGCTCGCCGGGCCCGCGGTCAGATCGCCGCCCAGAGCACCGACCCGCTCGCGCATCCCGCGCAGGCCGTGGCCGCCGCCGGGCCGGGCGGCGGCGGAGCGCCCGGCGGCCGCGTTGTGCACGCGGATCCGCAGGCTGTCGCCGACGATGGTCACGGCGACCCGCACACTCGCGCCGGCCGCGTGCCGGGTCGCGTTGGACAGGCCTTCCTGGACGATGCGGTAGGCGGCCTGGCTCACGAGCGGCGGCACATGGGCCGCCGCGACGGGCTCCAGGACGACGTCGAGCCCGGACTCTCTCGCCGCCCCGACCATGCCGGCGATGTCGGCCAGGCCCGGTGCCGGCGCGGCGACCACGTCGACCGCGTCGCTGCGCAGGACCCCGAGCAGCCGGCGCATGTCCTGCAGGGCCGCCCGTGAGGCACCGGCGATCTCGCCGAACTCGCACTGCCACGTGTCGCGGTCGTCGCTCAGCCGGTAGGGCGCCGTCTCCGCCCGCACCGCGATCATCGACATGTGGTGCGCCACCACGTCGTGCATCTCGCGGGCGATGCGGGCGCGCTCCTCCAGGACGGCACTGCGCTCCTGCTCGGCCTCGGTCAGCTTCCGCTCGGCGACCAGGCCGCGCTGCGCCTCGACCCGCCGCCGCACCTGGTCGCCGACCACCGCCAGCACGACGATCGCGCCCACCACCACGGGCGTCCGCGACGGTGCCAGATGCCCGGCTGTCGTCGCGGTGGTGAGCAGCACGACCCAGAACACCGTCGCCACCCGGTGGACCACGGCGACCAGCAGCACCAGGGCGGGCAGGATCACCACCTGCAGCGGATGCCACGGCCACGACAGCCCGTCCGGCGCGACTCCCGCCGGCAGGTTCACCAGGGTGCCGACCATTGCGATCCGCCAGGCCATCAAGGGCCGGCGGGGCAGCAGCAGGAACGGCATCGCCACCGCCGCGGCCAGCGCCGGACGGACCGCCGGCTCCAGCTCACCGACGGCGTCGTACGCCAGCATCGCCGCTCCCACGCCGGCCGCGATCGACAGTGCGGTGAGCAGCCGGCGCCCGGCGGGTCCGCGATCCCGGCCGGCCACCACCGTCCACAGTCCCTGAAGCAAGGTGGTCACCATGCCGCCTATGTTTCGCCGGTGACCGCGCCGGATCGATCCCGCAGACCCGAGCACCGAGGGTGGAGGTAACCCCACCATCGGCCGAGGCCCGTCTCGGCGGTCAGGCGCCACCCGGGCCAGGCGGCCGGCCCGCGTTACCGGCCTCGTCGGCGGCCAGGATGCTTTCGGCCCGGGCCACCCGCTCGTCCACCGCAGCGAGCTGTCCGGCCGGCCAGGTCCCCTCCACCTGGATCCGGCGGACGAGGATCAGGTCGGCGCGGGCCGCGGCGAGGTCACCGATCTCGGCGTGCACGAGGGCCAGCCGTGACAGCGTGATCAGCCGGCGGATCGGCGGCATCCCGGTCCGGTCGAGCACGGCGAGCGCCTCCAGGAGCTCCAGCCGGGCGGCCGGCCAGCGACCGGCGCTGATCTCGACATCGGCCAGCAGGTCGCGGGCCGTCAGCTCGGCACTGAGCGCGATGTGCCGCAGCGGAGCGGTCCCGGGATCGGTCACCGCCTCGATGACCTCGCGCAGGATGGGGATGGTGTCCTCGTCCCGGCCCGCGCTCTGGGTGGCCCGGGCCCACTGGAGCAGACCGTTGGGCAGCCCCTCGCGATCGCCGGCGGCCCGGAACTCGGCGACCGCCGTCCGGGCATACCCGATCGACTCGTCCCACTCCCGCAGCTGGTAGAGCACCCAGCTCATGTAATAGCCGGCCCACGCCTGCTGCCGCTGATCGCCGGACCGGACGGCGGCCTCCAGCGCGCGGCGGGCGTGGGCGAGTGCGGTCTCCGGCTGCTGGAGCAGCAAGGTGTGCACCCAGGTGAGATATCCCTGATGGATGGCCTGGAGCCGGTCGTCGCCGAGGCGCTCGGCGGAGCCGGCCGAGAGGGTGAACACCTCCTCCCAGACCGTCCCGCTGTCCCAGGTGTCGGAGAACCAGTGCAACGATTCGGCGACGTCGATCACCCGCTGGTCGTCGCCGGCCGCGGCCGCCGCGCGCAGGGCCGGCAGCCAGTTCTCGGCCTCCCGGCGGAGCCAGGCGCCGGCCTGCGCGGCGTCGGTCAGCGCCACCACCGTGGTGACACCCGGCTCGGAGCTGTGCTCCGGCTCGAAGAAGCGGCCGGCCACGATGGCCGTGTCCAGCAGCCAGCTGTCGCGGCGGCGGGCCGTCGCGGCCCGCTCAGCCGCGGTTTCCGTACGCTCGAGCTCCGCACCGGCATAGAGCCGCAGCAGGTCATGGAACTCCAGGCGCCCGTCCGCCCGCTGCTGCAGCAGTCCCAGGTCGACCAGGTCGCCGAGCGCCTCCTCGGTCGGCCGCAGCGGCTCGCCGGCCAGCACGCTCGCCAGTTCGGCCCCGGTCGAGGGGCCCGGCACCAGGGCGAGCCGCCGGAACACCCGCTGGGCCGGTGCCGAAAGCTGCTGGTAGGAGAGGCTGAAAGCCGCCTCGACCTGCAGATCGCCCGCGGCCAGATTGTCCAGGCGCCGCTCCTGCCCGGCCAGCCGGGCGATCAGGTCGTCCGGTGACCAGGCGGGCCGGCTGGCCAGGCGGTTGCCGGCGATCCGCAGGGCCAGCGGGATGTGCACGCACAGCTCGGCGATGTGGCGCAGGGCGTCCGGGGAGGCGCCGGCCCGGTCGACGATGCCGCGCAGCAGCGCCACCGAGTCGTCCGCGGGCAGCGGCTTGAGGTGCAGCCGGCGGACGTGGCCCAGGCCGCCCAACCGGCGCCGGCTGGTCACCAGCACCGCGGTGGGCCCATGCGGTGGGAGCACCGGCAGCACCTGATCATGGCTGATCGCGTTGTCGAGCACGATCAGCCCGCGCCGCCCGGCGAGCAGGCCATGCCACAGGGCGACCGCCTGGTCCAGGTCGCGGGGCACCACGCGGACGTCCGGACCCAGCGCCCGGATCAGCCGGGCCAGCACGGCGGCCGGGGCCATCGGGCGCGCGTCGAGGCCGCGGAGGTCCACGAAGAGCCGGTCCTCGACCGGCCACCGCTGGGCCACCCGGACCGCGAACGAGGTCTTGCCGACCCCGGCCGGCCCGCTGACCACCACGACGGGCGCCGGTGGACCGGCCGCCAGCCACTCGGCCACCCGGGTGAGCTCCTCGCCGCGGCCGGTGAAGTCGACGACCTGCCGGGGCAGCGGCAACCCGCCCGCCGGGGCCACCTCGCCGCCGTCGCGGGCCGCGGCCAGCAGGGCCGCCCGGTCGTCGTCGGTGGCGGCCAGACCGTCGGCCAGCGCCTCCACCGTCCGCACCCGGGGACCCCGGCTGATTCCTCGTTCCAGGTCGCTGATGGCCCGGACGCTGACCCCGGTCGCCGCGGCGAGTTGAGCACGGGTCAGGTCGGCCACCGTGCGCAAACCGCGCAGGAGCACACCGAAGGGGGTGACCTCCGTCATCGTCGTCCCTCCTCCGCCCCGCCACCAGGGCCGATGTGTCGTCCGAGCCTCTCACGGAACCCAAACTGCCTGCGTACTTCGTGGTCCAGCCCTCACCCCGGTGGTCGAATGGCGTTCGGAAGCGCACCTCCGGGGTGCGCGTTCGCACCGAAGCAGCGAGGGAGGTCCGGATGACGCCGGTGGAGCGGGACCCCACAACGCTGATCGGCCGCGACCGCGAGCTGGCCGACCTCGCGGCTTTCCTCGACGCGGCGGCCGTCCGGCCGATGGTCATGGTCCTGCTCGGTCCGCCCGGCATCGGCAAGACCGCCCTGCTCGGCGCGGCCGCGGTGCTGGGCCGGGAGCGCGGCTTCCAGGTCCGGTCCGACCTGCTCGGCACTCCCGCCGACCGGCCGCGCACGCTGACCGCCCTGGTGCCGGCTCTCGAGCGAGCGTCCGCCGACGCGCCGGTGCTCTTTCTGCTCGACGAGGCCGACCGCGCCGACCGCGAGCCGCTGGAGCTGCTCGTCGAGGCGCTGCGGCACTGCACGGACGAACGGGTCGCGCTTCTGCTGGCCGCGCGAGCCGGCGAGTCGCTGCCCTGGATCGGCCCGCCGGCGATCCGATACCGGGTGCGGCCGCTGGCCGACGACGCCGCGGCCCGGCTGCTCGACACCCGGACGGACGGTCACGGCGACCGGATCCGCCGGCACTTCCTCTACCGGCAGGCGGGCAATCCGCTCGCGCTGCTGCGGCACGGGAATCCGCACACCGCGCTACCGGACGAGTTCCGGCGCCTGTTCGACGACCTGCCGGCCGAGACCCGGCGGCTGCTGTTGCACGCGGCCCTGGCCGACGAGGCCGAACCGGCCGGCACGGTCACCCGGGCCGGCGGCGGCTCGCCCGACCTGGCCGGCTGGGCGCCGGCCGAGCGGGCCGGCCTGGTCACCGTCACCGACGGGCGGATCTACTTCTCCCATCCGCTGACCGGCGCCTGCCGGGCCGCGCTGGCCGGCCCGGCGGAGCTGCGGCAGACGTACGCGAATCTCGCGGCCCACAGCGACGACCCGTCCTGCCGGGCGAGGTATCAGGCGGCGGCGATCGGCCGGCCCGACGAGACGGTGGCCCAGGCGCTCGAGGATGCGGCCGACCTGGCCGAGGGGCGCGCCGATTACCTGGCCGCGGCCCGCGGTCTGCAGGAGGCGGCCAGGCACAGCCCGGCCGCGACCGACGCGGCAAGACGCTACGCCCGGGCGGTGTTCGCCGCCTACCGCACCGGCGAACCGGCGTGGGCCCTCACGCTTTATCGAGGGATGCCCGCGCAGGTCTACGATCCCGATGTCCTGGGCGTGGCCGCGGCGGGCGCCGGGCTGGCCCTCGTCCAGCTGGCCCGGCCGGTGGAGGCCTTCGAGCTGAGCGAGGCGGCCGCCCGGCGGTGGCCCCGCGACGGCCAGATCACCCTGACCGTGGTGGCCGTCGCGGCCACCGCCGCGCTGATGTCCGGCCGGGCCGACCACCGCGCCCGTCTGCCCGAGCTGCTCGACCTCACCCGGGCGGACTCGCCCGGCGGTCTCGGCTCGGGCCTGGTGCCGCGGTCGGTGGCCCCGCACGCGCGGGCCTCGGTGCTGGCGGTGGCCGAGCCGGCGGCACCGGTCGCCGACGCGGGCGAGCCCGGCCCGGCCATGACCGGTCTGGCCGAGGTGGCCCGGATGCTCTTCACCGGCACGACGGCCTGGCTCCAGGACGACTCGGCCCGCACGACGGCCGAACTGGCCGCCGTCTGGCAGGCCCAGCGTCACTCCGGCGCCCCCGGCTCGCTGGTGGCCCGGCTGCCCCTGCTGATCCTGGCCATGTTGGACAGCGGACGCTGGACCGAGGCGGCGAGGCTGATCGACGAGGCGGAGCACCTGGCCGCGGTCGGCGGGATCCCGTTGCTGCGGATCGTCCTGCCCGCCCTGCGCGCGACCCTGCACGCCTGGACCAGTGAGGACCCGGCCGGCCCGGCACTGCCGGACGCTCCGGAGGGCAACACCTTCGCCGCCGGCCTGCGGCATCGGGCGCTCGGCCTGAGCCGGCTGGCCGCGGGCGACCACGACACCGCGTACGCGCATTTCCGGGCCCTGTTCGACGAGGCCGGCGAGCCGGTCCACTTCTTCCTCGGCCCGCGCTCGCTGCCTCAGCTCGCGCTGACGGCCACGTTGTCCGGGCGTACGGCGGAGGCGCGCGAGATCGTGGCGGGCTGCCGCCGGGCGGATCGGGCACCCACCGCACGGATGGTGGTGCTGCTCAACCACGCAGCTGCCCTGCTCGAGGACACCGACGACGCCGAAACGCACTTCGAGCGGGCGACCGCCGACCCGGACCGGGCTCAGCAGTGGCCGCTCGAGTTCGCCGAAGCCCGGTTCAGCTACGCCCTCTGGCTGCGCCGGCAGCACCGGCTGCGCGAGTCCCGGCCGCACCTGCAGGCCGCCCTGGAGACCTACTTGCGGCTGGGAGCCCGGGCGCACGCCGACTATGCCCGCCGGTTCCTGCCCGGCAGCACGGACAGCACGGACCGGCGGGCAGCGGCCGCGGCCTTCGCCGGACTCACCGCGCAGAAGCGGCAGATCGTCCGGCTCGCCGCCGCCGGCTTGACGAACCGGGAGATCGGGCGGCGGTTGAACCTGTCGCCCCGGACCGTCGGGTCGCATCTCTATCACGTGTTCCCGGTGCTCGGCGTGCAGAACCGGCACCGGCTCCGGGAACTGCTGGCCGACCTGGCCGAGCCGGCCGGAACGGGAGACTGACCATGCCGGACAGCACGCTGCTCACCCCGGCCACCGGCCTGATCGGCCGTCCGGACGAGCTCGCCCGGATCACCGGGCTGCTGGCCCCGGCCCATCCCGGTGACCGGACCCTGGTGCTCACCGGCGATCGCGGGGCCGGCAAGTCCCGGTTGCTGGCCACCGCGGCCCAGCACGCGCGCGACAGCGGTCGCTACCGCGTCGTGCTGGTGCCGGCGGTGGGCGACGAACCGGCGCTGATCCGGCATCTCCTGCTGGCTTTCCGGCGCGAGCTCGACGACCGGACCATCCTGTCCGGACTCGACGCGACCCCGGACGTGGCCGGACTGGCAGCCCTGCGGCCGGTCGCGCGGGCGGCGGTGGCCGCCGCCAACCGCCGGATGCCGGTCCTGCTTGTCGCCGACGACATCCAGCATCTCGGCGCGGACGCCGCCACCCTGCTGGCCGAGCTGCGCGATGACGTCTCGGCCCGCGTGCTCGCCGGGCACGGGCCGATCCCGGCCGCACTCGCCGGACTACCACGCCTGGAGGTGGCACCGCTCTCCCCGGCGTACGCGGTCCGGCTGCTGGACGCGCAGGAACCCGCACCGGCGCCGCGGGCGCGGGCCGAGATCCTGCGCCGCGCGGCCGGCAATCCGGCCGCCATCGTCGAGCTGAGCGCGGGCGAGGGACGGCTCCAGTCGGGCTTCGCGGCCACCATCCGCGGTCTGCCCGAGCCGGTCCGGCGACTGCTGCTGCACCTGGCGGCCGCGACGCCGCCGGCCGGGGCCCGGATGGTCCTGGCCGCCGCCGGCCTGGACGACCCCGATCTGTGGCGTCCGGCCGAGCGGGCCGGGCTCGTCCGCCTGACCGGTGACACCGCCGCGTTCACCCATCCGCTCGCCGCCGAGGCGGCCTACCGGCCGGAGCCGGTGTCAGCCCGGCAGGCGGCCCACCAACGGCTGGCCGCGCACCGGACCGGCGCTCCCGAGTGGCAGGCGCTGCACCGGGCCGCCGCGACCTCGGGCCGCGACGAGACCGTCGCGGCGGCGCTGGAGTCGGCGGCCGGGATCTTCCGGGCCCGGCAGGACCTTTTCGAGGCGGCGCGAGCCATGGAACGGGCGGCGGATCGGTCACCGCGGGCGGAGACGGCGGCCCGGCGGTTCGCCCGGGCGGCGGCCGACGCGCGCAACCTGAGCGAGCCGGACTGGACGGGTGAGCTGTATGCGGCGGTGCGCCGGCTGACCCACGACCCCGACCTCATCGCGACGGCCGCGCACGCCGCGGCCACCGCACTGTCCCGATCGGGGCGCCAGCACGAGGCCTTCGCCGTGCTCACCGCGGCCCGCCGAGCCGGTTCGCCGGCCGATCCGGCCACGATGCTGAGCATGACCGGGCTGGCCGCGGCGCTGGCCGCCATCTCGGGCCGGGAGGAGCACCGGCTCGAGCTGGCCGGCATGCTGGCGGAATCGGAACTCGGGCTCGACCCGGCCACCGCTGTCTTCGTGCGCCTCATCATGGACCCGGCGTCGCATCCCGGACGGGCATTCTGCGAGACCGCCGCCCCGCAGCCGGGCACGGTGCTGTCCCCCGCCGACCGCGTCCGGCTCGGCATCCTCGGCACGATCGCCGGCTACGAGGACCGGTCCCGGCTCGCCGCCGACGTGCTGCGGGCCGTGGCCGGTTCCTCCCTGTCCGGCGTCGAGACCGTCCCGGTGCTCATCGGCGCGCTGATCGACACCGGCGAGTGGGCTCGGGCCGAGCAGCGGGCCGACGCCGCCGTCGGGGTCGGGCTGCCTGTCTTCACGGCCAATGTGGCGGCGCTGCGGGCTCAGCTCCACGCGCTGCGCGGCGACGCCGATCGTGCCCTCCGGCTGGCCCGGCAGGCGTGGTCGATGCTCGACATCCAGCAGCACCGGTCGGTGCACGTCCGTCTGCTCCGGGCGACCGGACTGGCCGCCATGTCCCGGGGCGACTACGACGACGCGTACCGGCAGTTCCGCTCGATGTTCGACCGGGACGGGCGTCCGCTGCACACCTTCCTCGCCGGGCGCTGCGTCGGCGAGCTGGCCGCCGCGGCCGTCCGCAGTGGCCACCGCGACGACATCGGCCCGATCGTCGAGCGGGTCCGGGCCGACGCGGGCGACGAGCCGAGCGCCCGGATGCGGCTGCTGCTGCACCTGACCGATGCCCTGCTGGCCGACGGCGATCGGGCCGAGCACCACTTCCGGCTGGCGACCGTCGACGCGGCCGGCGAGGAATGGCCCTACGAGCGGGCGGTCGCCCGGTTGCACTACGGGGAATGGCTGCGCCGGGCCCGCCGCCCCCGCGACGCCCGGGGCGTGCTCGGCGCGGCGGCCCGGACCTTCGCCGAGCTCGGGGCAGGACCGGCGGCTGAGCTGGCCGCCCGCGAGCTGCGAGCCGGCGGGCAGCAGTCCGGACCGGCCGGCCGCGGGGTGCTCGGGGCGCTGACCCCGCAGGAGGAACAGGTCGCCCGGCTGGCCGCTCAGGGCCTGCGCAACCGGGAGATCGCCGAGCAGCTGTTCATCTCGGTCCGCACGGTCGGCGCCCACCTGACCAGCGTCTATCCGAAACTGGGGATCGGCGGGCGGCACCAGCTAAGCGAGAGCCTCCCGCAGGAAGTCGGCGCCCTGACGGATGGCCGCCTGTGAGGCCGGCACCGAGCGCAGCGCGGTCAGCGACACGAAGTCGTGCACCACGCCCAGATAGCGGACCGCGAACGCCGCCACCCCCGCCGCCCGCAACCGGCTCGCATAGACCTCGGCCTCGTCGCGCACCGGATCAGCCTCGGCCGAAATGATCAGAGCGGGCGGCAGCCCGGTCAGGTCGTCGATCGACGCGCTCATCGGGGACAGCACCGGGTCGGCCCGGTTCCCGGCACCCGCGCTGTACTGCTCCCAATACCACCGCACGGCGTCGTGGGTGAGCAGGTAGCCGGAGCCGAACTCGCGGTGTGACGGCTGCTCGCACCGGGCGTCGAGCAGCGGGTAGTAGAGCAGCTGGGCGCTGATCCGGGGGCCACCACGCCGTTTGGCCAGCAGCGTCAGGGAGGCGGCCAGGGTCGCGCCCGCACAGTCCCCGGCCACGGCCAGGCGGCCGGCGTCCAGGCCGAGCCCGGCCGAGTTCTCGGTGATCCAGACGGTCAGGGCGTAGATCTCCTCGACGGCGATCGGGAAGCGGGCCTCCGGCGTACGGGTGTATTCCGGAACCACCAGCGCCAGTCCACTGGCGACGACCAGGTCGGCGATCAGCCGCCGGTGGGTGTGGGCGTCGCCCATCATCCAGCGCCCGCCGTGCGCATAGATCGCGACGGCCGGCGGGTTCTCGGCCGGGGCCGGGGTGAACAGCCAGAACCCGACCAGCCCCGACGGGCCGACCGGGGCGACCCGGAACTCGGCCCGGACGGCCGGATCCTCGCCGGCCGGGCCTTGCGACTCCAGCAGCGCCTGCCGGCCGTCCCGCGGGCCGAGCTCGTGCAGGAAGGGCGGACCGGACGAGGCCTCGACGAGGCGCTCGACGATCGGATCGAGGACGACCGGACGACCCGTCACGGGCGGATGCCGGGGCTGGTGTCGCGCCGGCCGCGGCGTACGGGATGAGGCCTGACCACGGCGGGGCCTCAAGCAGCCCGGTGATGCAACGAGATCGCCAGCTCCACCCGCGAGTTGATGCCGAGCTTCTCGAAGATGTGGCGCAGATGCGTGCCGACCGTGTGCGGTGACAGGTGGAGCTCGCGCGCGGCGTCGCGGTTGGTGGCCCCGGAGGCGATGAGGTGGGCCACCTTGCGCTCGCCCGGGGTGAGGCCGGCCCAGCCGGGAACCCACGGGCCGGCGTCGACGGCCGTCTCGTGCTGAACGGCGGTACGGAGCGACTCGGGCACCGACGCGCGGCCGGCCCGGCGCAGCAACTCGCACGGGAAGCGCAGGTGCTCGCCCTCGTTGACCATGAGGCCGGCCCGCAGGAGCTCGGCGATCGGCCCGACGAGGGCCGACGGGCGGCACCGCACCACATCGGCCAGCTGGGTCGCGGTGAACCGGCAGGGCAGCAGCGCGGCCATCAGCAGTGCCCGCCGGGTGTCGGGACCGAGCCGGGCCAGCCGCTGCTCGACGAAGTCGACCAGGCGCCGCGGTGGTTCGGAGCCGACGACACCGTCCGCCCGCAGGCGGCCCTCCTCGCGCAGACCGCGCAGCAGTTCGGTCAGGATCAACGGGTTGCCGCCGGCCTGCCCGGCCAGAGCCAGCAGCTGGGCCCCGGGCGGGAGGCCGGTCCAGTCGGTGACCACCGCGGTGACGTCGCCCGGGGTCAGCGGGGCGAGCCGCAACCGCGCGTCGGCCCGCACGGGCGGCCGGGCGCCGCCGGTCGCCAGCACCCAGAGGATGCCGCAGTCGCGCAGCCCCGCGGTGAGTGTGCGGAGGGTGCGCAAGGTGTCCGGGTCGGCCCACTGCAGGTCGTCGAGCACGATTGCCAGCGGGCCCGGGACGGCCGCCTGCGCCAGGGCCGCCCGCAGGTCGTACGCGACCCAGTAGCGCAGGTCGGCCCGGGCGGCGGTGGTGCGCAACGCGACCGGGTCGGCCACCGGCCACGCGCCGTCGAGAACGGCCGACAGCAACGGCGCGAACGGCACCGCCTGCTGACCGTCCACCGCGGCGGCGGCCAGAGCCCGTACCCCGGCCTGCTCCGCCCGGCGCAGGGTTTCCCGCAACAGGCGGCTCTTGCCCGTGCCCGGTCCACCCTCGACCAGCACCACGCTTCCGCGTCCACTCCGGGCCGCGGCCAGACCGGCCCGCACCGCGGTCAGTTCCGCGTCGCGCCCGCGCAGAGCCGGCCGCGGCCGCACTGTGCGAACCAGTCCGACGACACTCATCCGCCCATCCCCGATCGTTCGGCGCTCCTGCTGGCTACGAGCCTTCCAGCGGTTCACGGGCCGGACATCGGTAAGGTGACTGACGGTCCGCCGCAGCCATCGGGGATGGGCATGACTCCGGATGCCGGCGTCGGGCCGGGTCTCGATCGCGCGCTTCGCACAGCGCGCCGGTCCCCGGCGTTCGTCCTTCGTCCGAAAGGTGTCACGCCGACATCCGGAGCTGGGGAAAGAATCGCCTATCTCGGACATTTCGCACAGCGTCAAACGTCTTGATCTTGGACGCCGAAGGTCCGGCGCCCTCGATACCGCGGTATGGAAAGGGCGGCGGAACGGACCGAATCCCGTCATGGCCCGGCGCGCCTCCACCCGTTTTGCTAGTTAAGGCTTCAACATTTTCAGCGCGCACCGCCCGGGAGCCGGCGGAACACCTCGCCGCAGACGTCGACGCACCGGGCCAGCACGATGTCGGCCGCGAGCAGCTCGGTCGTGGTGAACACGAACACCTCGCGCTCGACCCGCTCGACCGACTCGATCCACGGCTCGGCCGCCAGTTGCTGCTCGAAGGTGTCACTGCCGGGCGAGGACAGGCCGAAGATGCCGAGGACACCGTCCTCGAAACCCAGCGACCAGTCCTGGCCGTCCCGGGTGGCGACCGACAGATAGCCGGGCAGATCGGCGAGGACGGGATCGTGCGGCAGACGCCCGACAGCCTCGGTCACCGCGGGCCGGCCGGCCAGGGCCTCGCCGGGGAAGCTGTCCAGACCGCCGCCACTCCGCCTCGGCTCGACGCCCTCGACGCCGTACGCGGGCCCGGACTTTCGCAACCAGCTCATGACGATCACTATCTCCCTCGAGGGGGCCCGGCGTCGCCACCGGGCCCCGGACGATGACGGATCAGGGCCAGAACGCGCCGGTCGACGCGTGGATCTGGAACGGGATCCGGTTGCGGCGCAGGCAGTCCAGCAGATCCTGCGGGATCCCCTGCGAACCGTTCGCGTGCGGCAGGAAGTGCCACAGCACGTTGTCGACCTCACCGTTGTCGAGCAGGCTGCGGTCCTGGTCACACTGCTTCAGGTAGCTCTCGGGGTGACCCGGCTCGCCGGTCTTCACCTCGTGCAGGTTCTTGGGCGGACCGGTCTCCAGGAAGTCCGGCTCCCGCGCCGAACCCGGTCGCGGACGGCCGGGCATCGGGATCCGGGCGTCGGCGTTCCGCAGACCCGGACGGCCGGCCATGACGACGTCGGCGAAGTAGTCCTCACCGGCCTGCCAGCCCCGGATCCACGGCGTCGCTGCCGCGCCCGGCACGGCATCGGCCAGCGCGCCAGCCAGCCGCTTCAGGCTGTTGCTGGACTTGCGGGCCATCCGCAGGATCACCGCGTCCGACATGCCGGCCGCGGTCAGCTTGCCGTAGTCGCCGAGCATGACCGCGCGGATGGTCAGCGTCTTGACGCTGTCGGCGATCTTGTCGTACTTGGCGACGAAGGTGATGACCTTGTCCAGGCGGTGCACGTACTTCAGGACGAACTTGGCCGCCTTGCCGGGGATCGCCACCGCGTCACCGACATACGGGACCAGGCCCATGATGCTCAGCCCGGCACCGACCCAGTCCGACTTGATCAGCGCGGCGATCGTGTCGCGCAGATCGGCCAGGCCACCCAGCACCCAGCCGACGACCGGGATCAGGCTCAGCCCGCCCGAGCAGAGATAGCCGGCCAGCCAGGCCATCGAGTCGCGGGGCTGGAAGTCGCCGGCGATCAGACCGAGGACGAAGTCGGTCACATACGTCCACTTGCCGACCCGCTCGTCCGGGCGCACCGGGTCGAGACCCTGGTCCTCGGTGTGGGCGACCTCGTAGCCGTCGGCGATCCCGTCGCCGTCGGTGTCGGCCCTGACCGGGTTGGTCAGGTGCTCGCTGATCTCGGCGCCGTCGGTCAGGCCGTCGCCGTCGGTGTCCGCGTTCGCCGGGTCGGTCTCGCTGTCGTCGCGCTCGGTGCTGTCCGGCAGCCCGTCGCCGTCGGTGTCGACCGCGGTCGGCGTGGTCGTCACGGGCGGGGTGGGCTCGCTGACCGGCGGCGGCGGGTTGTCCGCGACCAGCGGGTCGCGGCCCTGCGCCACCTCGGCGCCGTCGGCCAGACCGTCGCCGTCGGTGTCGGCGTCGGTCAGCTTGGTACCGAGTTCCTGCTCGCGCAGGTTGGTCAGTCCGTCGCCGTCGGCGTCCTCGGCGCCGTCGCCGACCCCGTCGCCGTCGGAGTCCGGGTTGTTGGGCCGGGTGTCGGTGGCCAGCTGCTCGATCTCGGTCCGGTCGGTGAGACCGTCGCCGTCGGAGTCGGCCAGCAGCGGGCTCGCGCCGAAGCGCAGCTCCACCACGTCGACCACACCGTCGGCGTCGTGGTCGCCCTCATAGGTGATGCCGAACCGGCCGAGAACCGCGAAGCCGTTCCGGCGCGCCTCGGCGTTGTACTCGGTGGCGTCCTCCGGGTCGGCCTCCCGCAGCTGCTCGTCGGCCGACTTGAGAGCACCCTTGGCCTTCTTCAGATCGTCCTGCGCCTTGGCCAGCCCGGTCGGCGCGGGCGGGGCGGGCGAGATGATCCGCCACGGGTTGACGACCGCCTCGGCGTCCTGGATCGAGGCGTCGGCCAGCAGGCGTACGCCGGTGAGCGTGCCCACCAGGGCGTCGAGATAGGGCTTCTCGTCGTCGGCCTCGTCCTCGAGCTCGTCCAGAAGCGGCTCGAGGTGCCGGATCGCCTGCTGGGCGTCGTTGTCGGTCTTGAACCGCGCGCCGTCGAAGTAGCGGGTGCCGAGGTCGTCGAGGACCGGTTGCAGCGTCTCGCGGACGTCCTCGGCGTCGAGGTAGGGCCGGACGCGCTCGGCGGCCTGGCGCAGGTAGGTGGGTGCGTCCCGGGTGTACTTGGCGGCCGGGATCTTGCGGACCTCGGCCTCCCAGTCGAGGTCGTTCGCGTACGCGGGCGAAGCGACCAGAAAGCTGGAGACCATCAGGGCCGCGGTGCTGAACACCGCCGATCTTCGAACAAGACTCACAGAACCCTCCCCGTATCGACGATCACCTATCGGCAACCGCGGGAAGGTTATCGACGCCCGCAAATGCAATCAACGTTCTGTCGTACATGTTGGTATCCGGTGTACACAGTGGTCACTCCCGTGCTAACGGGGTGGTCCAGCTGCGACGGGGCCGGATCCGGGTTGTCACCGGGATTGCAGCGAGTCGAAGAAGGCCGACTTCTGCCGCTCGTACTCCATCGGGTCGTCGACGTGGCGGAGCTTGAGCTCGTTGTAGGCGGCGACCAGCGCCGGGTCCGCGGCCAGGCGCTGCCAGGTGTGGGTGAAGCGCCGGTCGTGCTCCGAACCGGCCGGGGTGACCGCGATCCCGGTCGGCAGGGAGCTGCCGCCGACGAGGAGGAGCTCGTGCGGGTCGGTCAGCAGGGCCGCCAGCCGATCCCGCTCGCGCCGGCGGACGGCGCGGGCGAGATCGAGGACGTCGGCTCCCGGCCGCAGCTCAGGAATCGCTGAGCTCGCTGTGCTTGTCGAAGCCGATGTAGAGCCGGGCCGCCGCGTTGGAGCCGAGGGCGTTCAGCGTCTCGAGCTCGCGCAGGCGGAGCAGGGCCGGGTGCTCGGCGTAGGCCTCGGCCGCCCCGGCCAGCCGGCGCAGGGCGTCGACCTCGGCGTCGGCCCGGATGCGCTTGGCCTCCGCGTCGGCCTCGGCCGCCACCCGCTTCGCGCTCGCCTGGGAATCGGCCTCGAGAGTCTCGCGCTCGACCCGCGTGCGCGCCTCGACCATCTGGGCCTCGGCCATGCGCTGGGCGGTGAGGACCCGATTCATGATCTCCTGCAGGTTGCCCGGGAAGACCAGGTCCTTGACGTCGGCCCGGATGATCTGCACGCCGTACCCGGCCGAGACACCCTCGACGTCGCGCAGGATGTCCTCGCTGAGCTGGTTGCGGTTGGTCAGGATGGCCTCGAGCGTCATCGACGCCAGCGAGCGCCGCGCGGCCAGCTGGACGTCGCTGTAGATGCGGTCGGTGTAGTCGGCGACCTGCTCGACGGCGGCCCGCGGGTCGACCACGCGGAAGTGCGTGACGATGTTGACCCGCACCGCGACCTTGTCGGCGGTCAGGATCTCCTGGCCCTTGATGTTCAGCTCGCGCTCGCGCACGTCGATCGGCACGATCACGACGGCCGGCACCCGCGCCGCGAACAAACGCCGCCGGGGCAGCTCGTAACGGCCCGGCTCGAGCACCTCGTCGAAACGGCCGTCGCTGTAGCGCAAACCGCGGAATCCACTCTGGACAATCACCTCGTGCGTGCTGGACATGGTTCACCTCTTGCCACTGAGTTCGGGTGGCCCCGGAGCGGATCCGATGTGAAGGATCGGACGCCAGGAGGGCAGCGGATCAGCGTGGTTTGATCGCCAGGGCATCCACTGCGTAAGCGCGTACTTCTGAAGCCGCCGGGGCCTTGATCAGGGTGACAGAGCCCGGGCGGCGGCCACAACGCATTAACTACGGCAGCAGGGGCAGGGCCAGCCGGAAGCAGGCGCCCGCACCCACGGCTGTCTCCAGCTCGACGTCGCCGCCGTGGGCGCGGGCCAGCGAGCGCGCGATCGAGAGGCCCAGGCCGGCGTTCGCGCCGCCGGCCCGGGTGCGGGACCGATCCGTACGGTAGAAGCGGTCGAAAATCCGGCCGGCCTGCTCGGCGGTCAGGCCCGGGCCGCTGTCCGCCACCTCGAGCACCGCCCGCCCGTCCACCGTGCCGACGCCGATCCGCACGCCGGTGCCGGACGGGGTGTGGGCGACCGCGTTGCCGACGAGGTTGGCGACCACCTGCCGCAGCCGGGCCTCGTCGGCGTCGACCGGGGCCGGGCCGGGCGGGCCGGCACCACCGGGCCCGGTCAGCTCGACCGGCCGCGACGGGTCCAGGGCGTGCAGGTCGTGCCGGGCGTCGGTGGCGAGCGTGCGCAGGTCCATCGGGGCGCGCTCGAGCTGCCCCTCGGGAGCGTCGTCGAGCTGGGCCAGCAGCAACAGATCCTCGGTGAGGGCGGTCAGCCGGGTCGCCTCGCGCTCGATGCGCCGCATCGCCTCGTCGACGTCGGACGGCGCCGCCAGCGCGCCCATCCGATGCAGGTCGGTCGAGCCCTTGATGACGAACAGCGGCGTCCGCAGCTCGTGGCTCACGTCCGAGACGAACGTCCGCATCCGCGCCTCCGAGGCGGCCTGGTCGGCGAACGCGCGCTCCAGCTGGCTCAGCATGGTGTTGAGGGAGGCGGCGAGGTGACCGATCTCGGTGCCGGGCGCGGCCAGATCGGGTACCCGCCGGCTCAGGTCGCCGGCGGCGATCGCGGCCGCCGTGTGCTCGATGCGGCGCAACGGCCGCAGTCCGCGGCCGAGGGCGAACCAGCCCAGTCCGGTCAGCAGGACGACCAGGACGCCGAGGCTGACGAAGCTGGTCGTCCGGAGCTGGGCGACGGTGGCGTCGGCCGTGGTCATCGGCGCCGCCGCGATGACCGTCCCGTTCCAGCCGGCGGTCCGTTCGGCCACGGCCCGCCAGCGAACCGAGCCGTCCGCGGCCGGCAGGAAGGCGCCTGTCCGGTCGGTGGGAGTCGTGCCGAGGGCGGCCGCCGTCGGCAGACTCGCGCGGTCGAGCCGGGAGGAGACCACGCCCTCGGCGACCGTGCCGTCGGGGTGCAGGTAGACCACGTACGGGGTCCCGATCAGGTCGAGGGCGGGGTCGAGCAGGCCGGGGCCCGCGACGGGGGTGGGACGCGGACCGTTCACCGGCAGGCGCGAGATCAGCGACGTGAGCGAGGTCAGCTGGGTGTCGAGCCGGTCGACCTGGTAGTGCTCCAGCCGATCGGAGACGACCGTGCCGACCAGGCCCAGCCCGGCCAGCAACAGGGTCGCGGTGATGAGCAGAAGGCGTACGCGAAGGCTCATCTCCGGGGCTCGCGCATCACGTAGCCGACACCGTGGACGGTCTGGATCAGCTTGGGCTCCTCGGTGTCGAGCTTGCGCCGCAGATAGGAGATGTAGGTGTCCACGATGCTGGCGTCACCGCCGAAGTCGTAGTGCCACACCCGTTCGAGGATCTGCGCCTTGGTCACCACCCGGCCGGCGTTCTCCATCAGGTGGCGCAGCAGGCGGAACTCGGTGGGCGAGACACGGACGGGCCGGCCGTCCCGGGTCAGCTGGTGTCCCTCGGGGTCGAGAGTCAGCGGCCCCACGGTCAGCAGGCCGGAGGGGGAACCGTTGGTGCGGCGCAGGATCGCGTTGATCCGGGCGATCAGCTCCTCCAGGTCGAACGGCTTGGTCACGTAGTCGTCGGCGCCCAGCGACAGCCCGGTCACCTTGTCGGCCTGCCGGTCGCGCGCGGTCAGGAACAGCACGGGCACCGGGCGGCGCTCCTCCCGCAACCGCCGCACCACGTCGAAACCGTCCCGGTCGGGCAGCATGACGTCGAGGAGCACCAGATCGGGTGGGTCCGCGGTGGCCGAGGCGATCGCCTCGGCGGCGGTGGCGGCCGAGGTTACCCGGAATCCGGCGAACCGCAGGGTCGCGGCGAGCAGTTCCCGTACGGTGGCCTCGTCATCCACCACGAGCAGGCGTTCCGCCCGGGCGGTCATCGCTTCCATGGCCGCCAGCCTACGAACCCGTCGACCAGCAGACTGCCCGCGAAGCCGGAAACCGCCCCGGCCCCGAGCCCACCGGCCGAGGCGAGCCACGGATCGGCGGCCACCCGCAGGTCGAGCAGCGGCAGCGACAGGATGAAAGCCTGGGCGCTCAAGCCGACCGAGGCCCGGGCCAGCACGGCCAGGACGACCAGCAGCAGACCGGCCGCCGCGGCGAGCCAGATCGCCTGCACGGCAGCCCGTCGCAGGGGCCCGCCGCGCCGATGCCGGCCGGTCCCGGCGGCGACAGCGATGCCCAAGCCGACCACGACGGCCCCCGAGAGCAGCACGAACGGGACACCGGACGGCAGCGACCGCCCGCCGTCGAGGACGCAGGAGAGCATCCCGTCCGCGTGCACCGCCCACGGTCCGGCCAACCCGAGCAGCACGACCGGAAACGCCATCACGGCAGCACCGGCGGCCACCGGGCCACCAACCACCCACGCCGCGACCAGCCCCGTCACCACGGCCCCGGCCACCGGCCATCGAAGCGCGCGCGCCCCGGCCGTCACCGTGGGAAACCGCGCGGCCACCAGGCACAACCCGACGACAGCCACGGCTCCGACCACCGCACCGATCACCGCCGGCCCCACCGCCACCGCGAATCCAGCCTCAAGCGCCCGTCCGGCACCGCCCGGCAGACCGCCACCCGGCAGACCGCCCCCGGGCAGACCACCGCCGGAGGGGCAGCCGGCGCTCTCGACCACTGACGTGGCGCCACCGGCCGGCAGGTTCAGGCTTCCGCGGCCCGCCCCCGCGACCGCCCCCATGACCGCCGCGAAGACGGCCGTCGCCGACAAGCCTCGCGTGAGCAGACCGTCCCGCCCTCGCCGCAGCAACAGCACCCCCAGCACCACCGCGCCCACCGCAGTCACCCCCAGCGGCATCACGTCGACAAGGCCGTGCAGGCTCACCGGCATTCCGCCCGCCGGTACGGCACCGAGCCGCACCGGCGCGCCCACCGCCATCGCCGCGACGGCCGCGGTGAGCCGACTCATCGACCCCGCCCGCCCGGCATCGAGCAGGAGCAGCCCGCCGGCCGCGGTGCCGGCCATGGCCAGCACCGCGAGCCCGGCCACCACGGCCCCTTCGAGCCCGTCCCGCGCACCGGCACCCCGGCCGCGAGCGGCTTCCGGTCCGGCGGGCCGGGACGCAGCCCACGATTGCCGCACTGCCCGGATCGATGCCATCGCCGGTCAGACGTCGCGACGGCGGAAGACCACGAACGCGGCCGCCAGCACCCCGGCGATGGCCAGGCACATGCCGCCCAGGTTGAGCCACGGGTGCGGGAAATCGGGATCGGCGACCGTGCCGAGCGCCGCCGACCCGCCGATCGTCGGCCAGTAGGTGAAAACCCCGTGCATCCAGGACGGGAAGATTCCGGCCACCGCCGGCACCAGGAAGACGATCCCGACCAGCGTCGCCAGCGCCCCCGCGGTGGCTCGCATGAGCACCCCGAGCCCGACCGCCAGCAGCGCGATCGCCGCCAGATAGAGCCCGCCCGCGACCACCGCCGACAGCACTCCCGGGTCATCCAGCCCGGCGACCGGCACGCCCTGCCGGTCCATCAGCGGTTGCCCGATGAGGAACGACGCGAACATCAGAACCTCCCCCGCGATCACCGCGACGACCGTGGCCAGCACCACCTTGGCCGCCAGGACCCGCGTCCGCCGCGGCATGGCGGTCAGCGTCGTCCCCATCAGACCGGTCGCGTATTCCGAGGTGACCACCAGGATGCCCAGCACCCCGACGATCAGTTGGGCGACGATGTACGCGGTCAGGCTGCGCCCGGTCGGGTCCCAGGCCTGCCGTTCCGCGTCGGTCGCCTCGGCCCAGGACTGACCGGCCGCGTTCGAGGCCAGAATGGTGATGCCGAGGGCGACGACGAACAGGCAGCCCAGCGTGTACCAGGTCGAGCGCAGGCTGCGCAGCTTGATCCACTCGGCGCGCAGGGTGTGGCCGAAGCCGGGCCGCGCGGCGACCACGTCGGTGCTCATGCCGCCACCCCCTGATACTCGATGCTGTCGCGGGTCAGTTCCATGAACGCGTCCTCCAGCGAGACCCGCTGCGGGGTGAGCTCGCCCAGCGCCACCCCGTGATAGGCGGCCAGCTTGCCGATGTCGGCCGCGCTCATCCCGGACACCACGAGCGACGATTCGAGCCCGTCGCGCACGATCGCCCCGGCCGCGACGAGCCGCTGCGCGAAGTCCCCGGGGTCGGTCACCCGGACCAGGACGGTTCCCTCTCCCCCCGTACGCGTCAGCTCGCTCACCGCCGTGTCGGCGATCAACCGCCCGCGCCCGATGACGATCAGGTGATCCGCGGTCTGCGCCATCTCACTCATCAGGTGGCTGGAGACCAGCACCGCCCGGCCCTCCGCGGCCAGCGACCGCATCAGGTCGCGCACCCACCGGATGCCCTCCGGGTCGAGCCCGTTCACCGGCTCGTCGAAGATCAGCACCCGGGGATCGCCCAGCAGGGTCGCCGCGATCCCCAGCCGCTGCCGCATGCCCAGCGAGAAGCCACCCGCCCGCTTGCGCGCCACGCCCTCGAGACCGGTCCGGGCCAGCACCTCGCCGACCCGCCGCCGGGGCAGCCCGTTGCTCACGGCCAGCGCCAGCAGGTGGTCGTAGGCCGTCCGGCTGCCGTGCACCGCCCCCGCGTCGAGCAGCGCACCGACCTCCAGGAGCGGCACCGCCAGCTCGGCATACCGCCGCCCACCGATCGTCACCGACCCGCGGTCCGGCGCGGCCAGCCCGATGATCATCCGCATGGTCGTCGACTTGCCGGCCCCGTTGGGCCCCAGGAAACCGGTCACCTGCCCGGCCTCCACGGTGAACGACAGATCGTCGACCACGGTCTCGGGACCGTACCGCTTGGTCAGCCCCCGTACGTCAATCATGCTCATGCCGCCGATGCTGCTCGGCCCGGCTGACCGCTGCCGCAGAGCTTCTGGGAGAACTCTGTGAACTCGCCCGCTCAGCCCGCCGCCGCGGCCGCGTCACCCAGAGAACTCCGGGAAGTCGCCCGGTCAGCCCGCCGCGTCACGCGGAGAACTCCGGGACGTCGCGGACGGTCAGGGCGATGATCAGGGCGGAGATCCACTCGGGGTCGCGGAGGCGGTCGCCGTAGAGCTCGCGCAAGCGGGTCATCCGGTAGCGGACGGTCTGCGGGTGGATGAACAGCTCGGCCGCCACGTCGTCGCGCCGGCCCTGGTGGCGCAGCCAGCTCCGCAGGGTCTCGGTCAGCTTGGCCGCCGACTCCTCGGGGGCGGCGGCCAGCGGTTCCAGCACGCGCGCCCGCAGGTCGGCCAGGGCTTGCGGATCGGCGGTGAGCACCAGGGTGGCCAGGTGGTCCTCGGTGTCGACCACCGTCGAGGGGGGCACCCCGGGTGTTCGCAGGGTGCGCACGGCCCTCTCGTACGAGTCCTTGACCCGCAGCCACGGCCGGGCCGGACCGACCATCGCGCTCTGGCCGCGCAGCAGGCCCATCAACGCCGCCCGTCCGCTGCTGTCGGCGTCGGGGACCAGCAGCACCGACAGGTCCTGCGCCCCCGGACCGGCCTCACTGAGCTGCAGCGTGCGCCGATCGAGCAGGTCCACCACCGTCCGGGCGGCGTGCTCGGGCACCAGGACGGCGGTCAGAGTGCGCGGGGGTGACCAGTCGGCGCGCCGCGCGGCCAGCACGACTGTGTGCTCGGGCTCGCCGGCCAGCAGCGCCTGGGCGAGCTGCTCCAGGTGGCGCAGCCGGGCCCGGCCCGAGGAGGCCAGCTCGTCGGCGTGCCCGGCCACGCTGGCCGCGGAGAGCTCGTCGATGTAGGCGAAGACCAGCTCGGCGAAGTGGGCCACGGTGGCGGCCGGCTGCCCGGTGCTGAGGCTGATCGCGGCCAGCTCGTGCCACGAGACCCGGGCCCCGACCCGATAGGCCGCGAGCAGCGCGTCGAGGCTGCGGCCGTTGCGCGCCTCACCCCGGCCCAGCGCGTACGCCGCCTCGAGGGCCGGAGCGAGCGGCGAGCGCGGATCGGGGCTGTAGGCTCGCGACACCAGCTCGAGGAACGTGCCCAGGGCGGCCCGCACGGCCCGCTCGATCTTCACGCCCAGCACCCCGGCGAAGGCGTCGGCATAGGCCGGCACCTCGGCCGTGATCGCATCGATGGTCTGCAGGGCGACGTGCGGCAGCCGGTCCCGCAGTGGCGCGACCACATCGGGTGACAAGCGAAAAGTTCGGACATCCGGCAGGGGCTCGGCCACGACGATTCCTCCCGTTTAGCCTCCGTGGCTTGTCCCCCGCGAACAAAAGCCCCGGTTAAATTCACTTCGTGTGGTCAGGAATCTACCCCGACAACGAGTGACGCTTGTTACGTGGCTGTTATCCGCACCGTCCGAACCGGCGCCTGGCGCGTCGTCGAGCTGATCACGACGCCGGTGGTCCCCGCGGACTACCTCGACGTGATCGCTCCGCTGCGCAACGCCCGGGTGCTCCGCGCCAAGATCGACGCGGTGCGCCCCGAGACCGAGACCAGCGTGACGCTGGTGCTGCGGCCCGGTCGCGGCTGGGTGCGGCACGAGCCCGGGCAGTACGTCCGCGTCGGTGTCGACGTCGACGGCGTACGGCAGTGGCGCTCTTATTCGATCACCAGCGCCCCGGAGCGCCGCGACGGCCGGTTCACCATCACGGTCAACGCGGTCCCCGACGGCCTGGTGAGCACGCACCTCGTCCGCCGGGCCAAGCGCGGCATGATCGTGCACCTCGACGTGCCCACCGGCGAGTTCCTGCTCGACCGGCCGCGCCCGGCCAAGGCGCTGTTCGTCACCGCGGGCAGCGGCATCACGCCGGTCATGGGCATGCTCCGCAGTGCGCTGCACGAGCTGTCCGACGTCGTCGTCGTGCACTCGGCGGGCACCCGGGAGGCCGTCGTCTTCGGCTCCGAGCTGCGCGCCCTGGCCGCCGAGGGCCGCATCCGGCTGATCGAGCGGCACACCCGGACCGACGGCCGGCTCAAACCGGCCGACCTCGACGAGCTGGTGCCCGACCTGTTCGAGCGCCGGACCTGGGCCTGCGGGCCCAACGAGATGCTCGACGACCTCGAGACGCACTGGGCCGACGCCGAGGCCGGCCACCTGCTGCGGACCGAGCGCTTCCGCCCGACGCTGATCAGCAGCGCGGGCGGCGGCACGGTCACGTTCAGCCAGTCCGGCACGGTCGTCGAGACCGACGGCTCCGAGCCACTGCTCGACTCCGGCGAGGCGGCCGGCGTGCTCATGCCGTCCGGCTGCCGGATGGGCATTTGCTTCAGCTGCGTGCTGCCGCTGCGCGAGGGCGCCGTGCGCGACCTGCGCGACGGGCAGCTCACCGTCGCCGAGCCGGGCGACAACATCCCGATCCAGACCTGCATCTCCGCCGCCGCCGGCCCCTGCAAGATCGACCTTTAAGAGGACTGTGCATGACCACGATCCAGCGCAAGAAGGCCAACCCGGTCGCCCACCTGACTCCAGAGGACATCGAGCAGATCGGCATCGAGCTCGACGCCATCCGCGACGAGGTCATGGGCAGCCGTGGTGAGAACGACGCCGCGTACATCCGGCGGGTGATCGCGTGGCAGCGCGGGCTCGAGCTCGGCAGCCGCGGGGTGCTGCTCTTCTCGCTCTTCCCGCCGGCCTGGCTGGTCGGCACGGCCGGCCTGACGGTGGCCAAGATCCTGGAGAACATGGAGATCGGCCACAACATCATGCACGGCCAGTGGGACTGGATGCGCGACCCCAAGATCCACTCGACGAAGTGGGAGTGGGACCACGCCTCCCCGGCCGAGCAGTGGAAGCACTCGCACAACGAGCTGCACCACACGTACACCAACGTGGTCGGCCGCGACAACGACCTCGGCTACGGCATCATGCGCGTCGACGAGGACCAGAAGTGGCACCCCATGCATCTGGGCCAGCCCCTCTGGAACTTCGTCAACGCCTGCCTGTTCGAGTACGGCATCGCCGCGTACGACCTGGAACTGGGCAAGAATCTGGCCACCAAGGAACGCCGTCGCGACCCGAAGTTCCGGGCCGGGCTGCGCAAGGTGCGCAACAAGATCGGCAAGCAGGTGCTCAAGGACTACGTGGTGCACCCGGCCCTGTCCGGCCCGTCGTTCCTGCACACGATCGCGGCCAACGCCACGGCCAACGTGATCCGGAACCTGTGGAGCCACTCGGTCATCATGTGCGGCCACTTCCCCAACGGTGTCGAGACGTTCGAGAAGACGTCCATCGAGGGTGAGACGCGTGGCGAGTGGTACCTGCGCCAGATGCTCGGCTCGGCCAACATCAGCGGCAGCCGGGCCATGCACCTGATGACCGGCAACCTGTCCCACCAGATCGAGCATCACCTGTTCCCCGACATGCCGAGCAACCGCTACAAGGAGATCGCCCCCAGGATCCAGGACCTCTTCCAGCGGTACGGGCTCTCGTACACCAGTGGTCCGCTGCCCAAGCAGGTCGCGTCGGCCTGGTACAAGGTGATCCGCCTGTCGCTGCCCAACCGGGGCGAGGCCGCCGTCCGCCGCCCGGTCGAGAAGAAGGCTCCCGCCGTCTCGACCCGCTGGCGCCGCGTCCAGCCCGCGACGCCGGCCGCCGAGCTCGCCGGCACTCCCTGACCGATCAGGCGCCGGCCCACCGCGGGTCGGCGACCCGGGGCGATCCCACCCCGGCCGTACGCAGGGCGGACCAGGCCCGGCTCACCTCGGCCGGCACGTCCACGTGGGCGATGAACCCGCGCCCCGACGGCCCGTACCCATCCGGGCCGTCGGTCAGGCGCGGGATCTCCCCCATCAACAGCGACAGATAGCGCTGCGGGGTCCACATGCCGAGCGGCGCCTCCGGACAGCGAAGGCCGGCGTCCACGTGCGTCCGGTGCGCGGCGAAGTTCACGATCCGCGTATCCGGGGCGTGCAGCCGGAACCCGGCGTCCATCCGCCGCTGCATCGAGGCGTCCTGGATGATCAGGATCCGCCGGTGCGGAACGCCGGCGGCGGCCAGCATGGCGAGAGCGTTGCGGACGTTGGTGCCACAGTTGGTCGACTCGTGCTCCAGCAGGTCGGCTCCCACGTCGTACCGCTCCCGCAGGTAGCGCTCGAAGAGCGCGGCCTCGCTGCGCCCCTCGACATCGACCCAGCCCATCCGCTGCCGCAGCGCCTCGCGCAGCACATCGGTGGAGTGTCCCTGACCGCCGACGATCATCGTCCGCGCGGCGATGCCGTCCGCGATGACCCGGGCGAGGACGTCACCACCGGCGAGGATGCTGCCGCCGAAGAGGATGGCGACGTCCACCTCCCTGGTGAGCGCGTCCGGATCCCGCATCGCGCAGAAATCGACGAGCGTGTTCACGTTTCCCGCGGCGCCGGCCTCGATCACCGCTCGAGCCTAGAGCGACCCCTGACTTTCGTCAGGGGTGATGGTGGCGGATCGGCAGATTCGCCCGGGAGCGCTGCTCCCTAGCGTTTCCGGCATGCGAAAAACGTTCCTCGCCGCCGCCGCGGCCGGGCTGGCCCTGACCCCGGGCCCGGCCGGGGCCGCACCCACCGGCCAAGTGTCCGCGGCCACGGTCGACGCGTATCTCGCCCAGGCCCTGAACTCGACCGGTCTGCCGGGGATGTCGGCCGTGGTGACCCACGACGGAACCGTGGTGCACGCAGCCGGCCTCGGGCGGGACGCGGCCGGTGCGCCGATCACCGCGGACACCCCGATGCGGGTCGCGTCGCTCAGCAAGTCGTTCACCGCCATGGCGGTCATGACGCTGGTCGACGACGGCGAACTCGGGCTGGACGAGCCGGTCGCCCGGCGACTGCCCGGGTTCGCGATGTCCGACACGCGGGCCGGCCGGATCACCGTGCGGCAGCTGCTGAACCAGACGTCGGGTCTGTCCGACCGGACCGTCGACATCGGCGCGGCGGAGTCGGCGCCGACCCTGGCCGGCTACGTGGCCTCGCTCCGCGGCGGGCGGCTCGCCGCCGAACCGGGTACGCGATATGCCTATTGCAACGTGAACTACGAGCTGGCGGCCCGGCTGGTCGAGGTGATCGGCGGCCGGAGTTTCGGCGACTACCTGCGGGAGCGCGTCTTCGGCCCGCTCGGCATGAGTCGCAGCGCCGTCGGCGACCAGGAGGTCAGGCCGTCCCCGGGCTTCAACTCGCTCTTCGGGGTCTGGGTGCCGCGGCCGGAACTGGCCGGGTCCCCCGGCGGCGGCGCCGGCGGGGTGGTCACCACCGCGGCCGACATGGGCCGCTGGCTGATCAGCCAGTCCGGGCACGGCACCCGGCTGGTCACCCCGCGGAGCCTGGCTGTCATGCACAGTCCGTCGGCGGTGAGCGATTACGGCATGGGGTGGTCACCGGTGACGGTGAACGGCGCCGACCTGCTGGTCCACTCGGGCAACCTGTTCACGTACACCGCGGTGGAGGCCATCGACCCGGCGACCGGATACGGTTTCGCGGTCATGACCAACAGTGCCGGCCTCTACGACGACACGTACGACATCATGACCGGGCTGCTGGCGCTCACCCGGGGCCAGACCCCGGAGGCGCCGGGCGGCAGCCGGCAGCTGGCCGAAACGGTGCTGGGCGTGATCGTGGCGGCCGCGGTGGTGCTGGGGGTGCTCGGCGTGCTGCGCGCGCGTCGCTGGGCGAGCCGGAGCGCCGGGCGGCCGGCGTGGCGGATCACCTTCAGCCTGACTCCGCTGCTGGTGCCGGTCGTGGTGCTCGCGCTCCACCCCGTGCTGGTGTCCTTCCTCTCGAGCGGACGGACGGTCACCTGGGAACAGCTGACCTACTTCGCCGCACCCCTCACGATCACCCTCGCGGTGGCAGCGGCAGCCGGCGTGGCTACGGCCGCGGTCCGGCTGGTCAGGCTTCGATCGGCCGGGCCGGGCCGGTGATCAGACGGGTTGCCCTGGCCGCGATCGCGGGGGCCGGCCTGGCCAACGGGCTGTATCTCGATCGTCTGCCGCCGTGGCGACAGGTCCTGTTCGTCGGGCTGGCCGTTGCCGCCTACCTGCACGGACGCCACCTGCATCAGCGTCGTGACGGGCTGCTGCTGGTTGTCGCGGCCGCCCCGGCCGGTGCCTTTCTGAGACCCGAGTTCTGGAACGGCGCCGGAGCGCTGGTGGTTGTGGCGCTGGTCGTGGTGCTGCCCTGGCTGGCCGGATGCTTCCGGGGGCAGCAGGCCGAGCTGGTGCTGGCCGGCCGGGAGCGCGTTGTCCGGCTGGAACGGGAGCGGGAGATGACGGCCGAACGGGCACGGTTGCAGGAACGCGCCCGCATCGCCACCGACATGCACGACTCGCTCGGTCACGAGCTGGCCCTGATCGCCCTGCGCGCGGGGGCGCTGGAGCTGTCGGCCGATCTGAGCGAGCGGAACCGTGAGACGGCGGCTCAGTTGCGGGAGTCCGCGGTCACCGCGACGGACCGGCTCCGGCACACCGTCGGGTTGCTCCGCGAGGCCTCCCCCGGGTTCGAGCCGCCGGACGAGAGTGTGGCGGCACTCGTCAGCCGGGCCCGCGAGGCCGGCCTGACTGTCGAGCTCGACGCCGCTGCCACTACCACCGGCGCCTGGCCGACGCTGGTGAACCGGGCCGCGCACCGAGTAGTGCAGGAGGCCTTGACCAACGCTGCCCGGCACGCACCGGGAGCACAGGTGCTCGTGCGGATGGACCATAGCGATGGGGCCGTGGTGGTCACGGTGATCGACTCCGGGTCGGCCTCCGCCGACCGGCCGGCCGGTGACGGCAGCGGCCTGGCCGGCCTGCGCGAGCGGGTACGACTTCTGGGCGGCACCCTGTCGGCCGGGCCGCACAACGACGGGTTCACCGTGGTCGCCCGGCTGCCGTGCCGGTCGGGTGACCAGGAGACCGAGGCACCCGGGTGATACGCGTCGTGCTGGCCGACGACGAGGCGATGATCCGGGCCGGCATCCGGTCGATCCTGGCCACCGATCCGGGAATCGAGGTCGTCGCCGAGGCCGCCGACGGGCGGGCGGCCGTGGACCTGGTTCGCGCCCACCGACCCGGCATCGCCCTGCTCGACATCCGCATGCCCCGGATGGACGGCCTGTCCGCCGCGGCCGAGCTCCGCGTCGCCATGCCCGGCGTGGCGGTGATCATGCTGACCACGTTCGACGAGGACGAGTACGTGGCTCGGGCCCTGGCCGGCGGAGCGGCCGGATTTCTGCTCAAGGCATCGGACCCCCGCGAGTTGCTCATCGGGGTTCGCGCCGTCGCCGACGGCGGCGCCTACCTGTCACCGCGGATCGCGCGGAAGGTCATCACCCGGTTGACCGGCGGCCGTCTCGCCCGGGCCGACGCCGCCCGCGCGAAGGTGCAGCGGCTGACCCCGCGCGAGCGTGATGTGCTCGCCCTGGTCGGCCGGGGCTTGTCCAACCAGGACATCGGACTCGGACTCTCGCTCTCCGAGGGCACCGTGAAGGCGCATGTGAGCGCCATCCTGCTGCGCCTGGGGCTGAGCAACCGCGTCCAGGCGGCGATCGTCGCCTACGAGGCCGACCTGATCGGTGGAGACCTCGGTGAGGGGTGAGCGAGGGGCGGCCGTGTGTTTCAATGGCGGACCGCTTCATCGATGACGGTGAGCGGCGTGCGGAATCCACGGGGAGATGATCATGAGGCGTCGACAAGTGTTACTGGGTGCCGCCGGAGTCGCGGTGGGCGCGGCGGCCCTGCCGCCGGCGGCCCGGGCCGCGGAGCGGTCGGTGGCGCCGAACCTGGTGGCCGATCTGGCGGCGGCCGAGCGCGACTTCGTCCGCTGGCTGTCGGTGTCCGACCCGCGGACGCCGGTCCGGGCGGCGGCCGAGGCGGCGGTGACCGGTGCGGCCACGGCTTTCCTGGCCTCCGGTTACGCGACCGCGGTGACTCAGGCGGCGCAGGTCCGAGCGAGCAACCTCGCCTTCGCCAACCGGATGGCGACCGGCCATCCGGCACAGTCCTTCCCGTGGGTCGACGCGGAGGCCCGGCGGGCGGCCGCGGGCACCGACGACGAGCTGGCGGCGTTCGCCGGCACCGGATATTCGGCGGCCCTGGCCAAGGACGACGCCCGGATCCCGTACGACGACGGCGCGGCCCTGGTGACCGAGGCCGACCACGACGCCGTCTACGGCGTCCGCTTCCTCGATCAGGGCCGGACGGCGAGCGAGCGGGCCGCCGCGGTGCGCACCGATGCCGACGCGGCGGAATTCCTGCGCTACGGCTGGATCAGCGCGGCCCGGATCGACGTCGACGAGTTCCGCGCGCAGTACGTCGCCGACGAGTGGTTGCGGTGGCAGCACGCGAGGAGCGAGACCGTCCGCGCCGTCACCGTCGACCGCGCGGCCCGGGAAGGCACCGCGGACGCCTACAGCGCGTTGCGGGCCTGGGACAGTGTGCGCACGCTGTTCGCCCGGCAGCCGGCGGCCTGGACCGAACGCGAACGGTACGCCCGGGACCGGTCCGAGCAGTGGCTGCGGATCTCGTACCAGACCGCCGACGCGACCAGCCCGCTGTGGGCCGGGCTCACCGTCGAGGCCCCGGCCGTCCGGTCCCGATGGCTGGCCGAGCGCACCGGTGCCGCCCGGCAGTCGGTCTGGTGGAGCGAGCTGAACCAGTACGCCCGGGTCGCGTATCAGGAGTGGCTCGACTACACGTGACCCGGGAGCGGGCGCGAGGTGACCGCAGGCGCTGGTTGATCCTCGTCGTCGGGACGATGGCGATGGTGGCCGGCAGCACGTTCCAGTTCGGGCCGGCGTACCTGATCCCGGCGTTCCGCGACGAGGGCCTGACGCTGGAACAGGCCGGCCTGCTCGTCGCCTGTCCGACCGCCGGCGTGATGCTGACGCTCATCGCCTGGGGCGCCGCGGCCGACCGGTGGGGCGAGCGCCTCGTGCTGACCACCGGGCTGGGGCTGGCCGGGCTTCTCGTGCTGGCCGCCCGGTGGGCACACGGCATGGTGAGCCTGGCCGTCTGCCTGGCGCTGGCCGGTGCGGCCGCCGCCTCGGTGCTGGCGAGCGGCCGGCTGATCCTGGGCTGGTTCGCGCGGCACGAGCGCGCCCTGGCCATGGGGATCAGGCAGAGCGCGGGCCCGCTGGGTCTGGCCCTGGGCGCGGCGACACTGCCCGCGCTGGCCGGCCGGGGCCTCGACCTGCCGCTGGTCTTCCTGGCGACGTTGTTCCTGGCCGCGGCGACGATGGCATTCGTGTTCGTCCGCGATCCGGCCCGGCAGCAGTCCACCGGACGCCCGACGGCCGAGGGGTCACTCCAGCCCTCGCGGCAGCCATCCACCGGACGCCCGACGGCCGAGGGGTTGCCCCAGCCCTCGCGGCAGTCGGCCACCGGACGCCCGACGGCCGCGAACGAGGGGTCGCCCTATCGCTCCCCCGGCCTGTGGCGCATTCATGGTGCCAGCGCGCTCCTGGTGATCCCGCAGTTCACGATCACGACGTTCGCGCTCGTCTTCCTCACCGACGTCCGCGGCTGGACGCCCCTGGCCGCCGGACACCTGCTGGCCGGGGCGCAGGTGTTCGGCGCACTCAGCCGCCTCGGGGCCGGTTTCTGGTCGGACCGCACCGGCAGCCGGTTGCGACCCATACGGATCATCGCGGTCACCACCGGGGCGGGCCTGCTGGCCCTGGCCGCCGCCGCGGCCGCCGGGTCGAGCCTGGCCGTGCCCGTCCTGCTCGTCCTGGGCGTGGTGGCGGTGAGCAGCAACGGTTTGTCGTTCACCGCGGTCGCCGAATACGCCGGGACGGCCTGGGCCGGCCGCGCCCTCGGCATCCAGACCACCGGCCAGAACGTGCTCACCGCGGCCGTACCCCCGGCCGTGGCCCTGGCGATCGGTGCCGCCGGCTTCGCGCCGAGCTTCGCCGTGATCGCCGCCTTCCCCCTGGTCGCGGCGCTCATCGTGCCGGTCGCCGGCGAGCGCAGCGCCGACGCAGACCGCTGATCACTACCGCTCGCCCCGCCGATGCCGGGGCGACCATCTCGTACGCCAGATGGTGATCGTCCCGATCGCGCAGCCGGAGGCTCCGGTATCCGGCTCACTCGTAGAACCGTGGTGCGCCGTCGATATCAGTTGTCGGGTGGCGCGGGCGTTCGTACGGTGACTGCGTGACGGGGGATCTGTTCGACGCGACATCGATGTACGACGAGGACTATCTGCATTTCTTCGCCGAAGCCGAAGCCGAAGCCGGAATCGGCTCCGGAGCCGGCGCCGCCGGCGGCGCTCCCACGCACGGGCCGGTGGTGGGCACGGCCTACACCGGCCCGACCGCCGCGGCCGACCTGGTGTGGCGGCTGCTCGATCTGAAGCCCGGGATGAGGGTGCTCGATCTGGCCTGCGGGCACGGGGCGCTGGCCAATGCCCTGGCCGCGCGCGGGTGCGAGGTGACCGGCCTCGACTCGTCGGCGGTCTTCCTCGACCGGGCCCGGGCCGACGCGACCGCGGCCGGTGTCGAGGCCGACTACGTGCTGGGCGACATGCGCGAGCTGCCGGCCTGGACGGGCCGGTTCGATCGGGTGGTCAACTGGACGACGGCGTTCGGTTACTTCGACGACGACGTCAACCGCAGTGTGCTGGACGAGATCGTGCGGGTGCTGCGGCCCGGCGGGCGGTTGGCCATGGACCTCGACAACCAGACCAGGTTCCTGACGTCGTACACGCCGTCGCGGGTCACCGCGGCCCGCGGCAACGGCGACATGCTGGTCGACCGGCACCATCTCGACCCGCTGACCGGCCGCTTCGAGGTGGAGCGGACGGTGATCCGGGACGGCCATGTCCGGCGGCTGACCTTCCTCAAGCGGCTCTTCGGCTTTCCCGAGCTGCGCGACTGGTGCTCCGCTGCGGGCTTCGCCGTCCTCACCGCGTACGGCGAGGACGGCGAGCCGCTGCAGGCGCGGCACCACCGCATGGTGGTCGTCGCCGAGCGGTGATCACCGAGGCGCGCCCCCGGTCAACTCGTAATCGAAGTGGACGCGGTGGGTGCCGTCCTCGTCGACCGCGAGGGCGCCCGCTCCGTGGATGCCGGAGAGCTCGCCGGTGCCGCTGCCCGGGACGATCGTCAGGAATTCGGCCTGCCGTCCGCCGCCGGTCGTGGTGGCGGAGTGGACGAAGTTGAAGGCGCCCGTGCGGCCGGCGACGCTGCCCTCGAAGGACTCCATCGCGACGTACGTCCCGGTGTTGCTCCCGGGGTCGAAGGCGGCCGTGAAGACCGTTTCGGACCGGCCGTCGACCTCGCCGCTGAAGCTCTTGCGCATGGTGGCGAGGCCGACCGGCAAGCCCGTGGTGACGCCGGCAGCGAGCAGCGGGGCGGGAGTGAAGTCGGCTACGGCGAAGGTTCCGGTTGCTCGCATGCCCCGCAGCTTATGAACAGAGACTGACACGGCCTGTCAGGTTCTCCCCGGATAGCGGTCGGCCGCCCTCACCGCCCTCACCGCGTACGGCGAAGGCGGTGAGCCGCCGTCCCCGGCTCAGGCCGCCGGGATCGGCAGCACGTGGAGCTGGGCCGGGTTCTCGTAGAAGTAGCCGTCGTTGCTGATCGCGTAGAGCCGCCGGCCGTTCGGCGCCCAGGCCAGCCCGCCGCGCACCAGCAGGTGGTCCTGCCCGCCCAGCTCGAACTGGGCCACCTCGGCGCCGTCGACACCGAAGACGAACACGTCGGCGTCGTACGAGGAGGAGACGCCACCGGCGAGGCGCGTGCCGTCGCGGGTCAGCTCGACCGCGTCGGGGTAGGGACCGGTCGAGTAGGTCGGACCGGCCTGGGTCAGGTCGGCCATCGAGAACGACTGCACGTAATAGGGCGCACCGCTCGCGGTGTAGACGGTGGTGCCGGTCGGGTCGAGTGCCGCGTCGCCGAGGTTGGAGCCGACCGAGACGTGGTCGGTGGTGCTGACGTGGGTCAGCGCACCAGCCGCACCGATCGTGTAGGAGTAACCGGTCCAGGGGCTGAGGCTCTCCTGCCCGGCGAACAGCACCTTGGTGTTGCGCAGCGCGGTGGCCAGCCGCGGCGCGCCGTAGAAGGTCTGTGCGGCGAGGCCGGTGGTCACGACGGCCGGCTGGCGGGCGAGGTCGATCTTGCCGATCTGGCCGTCCCAGCCGCCGCAGCCGTAGCCGAACCACAGGTAACGGCCGCCGAAGGCCAGCGTCGACGGACAGCCGCCGGCACCGGTGTCGTAGAGCGCCGACTGCGTGAGCGAGCCGGTGTCGTACGCCGCGATCCGGCCCGCCTCGGGCAGCGCCACATAGAGCGTGCGCCGGTCGTTGCTGAGCTGCAGATCCGTGGGACCGGCGAGGCCGTCGATGGTGCCGGTGATGACGCCGGTCGCCGAGGTCACGACGATCTGGGTGGTGTCCCGGCCGCCGCTCACGAAGACGCGGTCGCCGGACGAGACGACGTCGGCCGGGTTGCCGAACGGCAGCACGGTGACGGTGGGCTGGGCCGCGGCCTGAGCCGTGCCCGGGGCGACGGCGAGGCCGCCCAGGCACGTCACGAGCGCGGCGAGGAACACAACAGGACTGCGCACCGATCTTCCTCCTTCTACTGCGGGAGGAACGGGCAGGGGGCAGCACGGACTGGACGGTCTCGCCCCCGCGCACCGATCCAGAGTGGTCAATTGATACCACAGGGCACCGACCATGTCCGGCCCGTACCGCGCGACAGCTAAAACACGCTTAGTGACCAGACCGGCGCCGACGCCGCTTCGCTCAGCGCGAACGCCGACATTACGGACCGTGAAATCGCCGGCCGCCGGGGCGGACCGACCGCTTCGCGGCAATAGCCCGGATCATGCCCGGTTTCGACCTCCTGCGCCCCGCCTGAGATGTCTGACTTCAGCCGTTTGGCCAGAGAGTGCCGTCGGCCAGGCAACCGCTCTTGTTTCACGCTGCGTAGCTTCTTATTGTCCTATTACGTCCAGCGGCACGGCAAACGTTCGTCGGACGACATCACGAAAAGTGACGAGTCGGAGGTAGCGATGTTCGGAGCACACGGCGGGTTGATCCTCGTCGCCGGCTACGCGCTCATGCTCTCCTGGCCGATCTCGACGGTGGCCCTGGTGACCATCGCGGTCCGCTACGTCGCCTCGCGCCGCCACGACCTCGTCGCCCGGTCGCTGGCGCACGGTGACGGCACTCCCGAGCACTTCTGGATCATCGTGCCGGCGCTCAACGAGGAGGTCGTGGTCGGCAACACCGTCCGGGCCGCACTCGCGCTGAGCGGGCCGGGCAACACGCTGGCCCGGGTCCTGGTCGTCGACGACGGCTCGGACGACGGCACCCCGGACGTGCTGGCCGCGATCGACCACCCTCGCCTGCACGTGATGCGCCGCGAGCTGCCCGACGCGCGCAAGGGCAAGGGTGAGGCGCTCAACGCCGCCTACCGCTACATCGCCGAGCAGACCGCGCGGGACGGCGTCAGCCCGGACAAGGTCGTACTGGGCATCATCGACGGCGACGGGCAGGGCAGCCACAACATCCTGCTCGAGGTCTCCCGGATGCTGCGGGACACGGCGATCGGCGCGGTGCAGGTGCAGGTGCGCATCCGCAACCGCAACCGGCTGCTGGGTGCGGTGCAGGACCTGGAGTTCGGCACGATCGTCAACGCCTGCCAGAGCCTGCGCGACCGGCTCGACACCGTCGGCCTCGGCGGCAACGGCCAGTTCACCCGGCTCTCGGCCCTGCTCACGCTGGGCGACGCGCCGTGGTCGGCCTGCCTGGTCGAGGACCTCGAGCTGGGCCTGCGCATGCACCTGTCCGGGGTCGGCATCCGCTACACCGCGCGGGCCGCGGTCACCCAGCAGGCCGTGGTCGACGTCCGCCGGCTCACCCGGCAGCGCACCCGCTGGGCCCAGGGCAACCTGCAGTGCGCCCGCTATCTGCGGCAGCTGGTGGCCTCGAAGCGGATCGGCCTCACCTCGCTCGGCGAGGTCCTGCACTACCTGTTCTCGCCGTGGATCAACGCGCTGGTCACCGTGTTCCTGGCCGGCCTGGTCCTGGTCGCCACGACCGGGCTGATCCTCGGCCGGCCGATCTCGCTGATCTCGAGCTGGACCGAGCTCGGCATGAGCGGCGGCGTCTGGCTCGGCGTCACCTGGTTCCCCGGCTTCGTCTGGGCGCTGGTGCACCGTTACCGCCTCCGCGACGAGACCCTGCCCCGGCTGCTCGTCGCCGCCCTCGCCTACCCGGCCTTCCTGCTGCTCGGGCTGGTCGCCACCTATCGGGCCATCGGCCGCCAGGCCACCGGCCGGCAGGCCTGGGCCAAGACCGAACGCCTGGCCGAAGAACCGCTCCCCACCACCACCGCTCTCGCGCTGGCCGCCTGAGACCCCCCAGGAGATCCCGATGTCGCTCCCCGAAGTGCACCTGATCGGCGGTACCCGCCCCGAAGCGGTCAAGCTGGCCCCCGTCGTGCTGGCCATGCGTGAGCAGGGCCTGATCGAGCCGGTGCTGCTGGCCAGCGGTCAGCACCCGCAAATGGTCACCCAGGCGCTGGCCGCCTTCGACCTCACCCCCGACGTCACGCTGACTGTCGAGCGCACCACCGGCAGCCAGGCCGAGCTGCTCACCGGAATGGTCCGTGAGCTCGACGCGCTGTGGGACGTCCGGCCGCCGGCCGCGGTGATCGTGCAGGGCGACACCACGACGAGCCTGGCCGGCGCGCTGGCCGCGTTCTGGCGCCGGATCCCGGTCGTCCACCTGGAAGCGGGTCTTCGCTCGGGTGACCTGGACTCGCCGTTCCCGGAGGAGGCCAACCGCAAGCTGGTCGCCCAGGTCGCCTCGCTGCACCTGGCGCCGACCCCGCTGGCCGCGATGAACCTGCTCGACGAGAACGTCGCCCCGGTCGACGTGATGGTCACCGGCAACACCGTCGTCGACGCGACCCTGGCCGTGGCCGGGCGCAAGCTCCCGTACGAGAACCCGGTCGTCGCCGCCGCCCGGGCCGGCCGCACCAACCGACTCGTGCTGGTCACCGCCCACCGCCGCGAGTCGTGGGGTCACCCGCTCGACCGCATCCTCACCGCGGTCCGCACGCTGGTCGCGAAGTACCCGGACATCGACGTGATCCTGCCGAGTCACCCCAACCCGGCCGTACGGGCGCAGGTGGAGGCCGGTCTGGCCGGGCTCGAGCGGGTCACGGTCACCGACCCCCTGCCGTACGCGGACCTGTCCCGTCTGCTGTCGGAGGCCTACCTCGTGCTGACCGACTCGGGCGGCATCCAGGAGGAGGCGCCGTCGTTCGGCGTGCCCGCGCTGGTGCTGCGTGAGGTCACCGAGCGGGTCGAGTCGCTCGACGCCGGCTGCGCCAAGCTGGTCGGCTCGGACACCGCCCTGATCGTCGCCGAGGCGTCCGCCCTGCTCGACGACCGGGCCCGCCGGGACGCCATGACGGTCAACGGCAACCCGTACGGCGACGGACTCGCCGCCCGGCGCACGGCCCAGGCCACCGCCGCTCTGCTCGGTCTCACCGCCTCTCCCGAAGCCCTGGTTGGAGTGTCCCGCTGATGCGTTTCCCCAAGCCTCTTCTCTCGGCCGGCGTCGCCGCCGTCACGCTGGGCGCCTTCGCCCTCAGCTCGGTCAGCGCCGAGGCCGCGGTCACCCCGGCCGCCGTCGTGAGCGCGTTGCCCGCGGCCAAGTCCGGCAAGGCCGCGCCCGGCGGCGGCACCGCCAAGACCCTCGTCCTGTACGACACCACGGGCGCCTACGGCTGGATGGGCGAGGTCTACGCGACCCAGACGGCCAACCTGAGCTCGCACTTCGGCTCGTGGACGGCGGCGCCGGTCGGCTCCTACCGGGCCGGTGACCTCAACTCCTACACCGCGGTCATCTACGTCGGCTCGACCTACGACGAGCCGATCCCGGCCGCCTTCCTGACCGACGTGAGCGCCACCAGCAAGCCGGTGACCTGGCTGTACGACAACATCTGGCAGCTCACCAGCGACCCCGCCCTGGCCGCCCGGCTCGGCTTCACCAGCGGCGGCTTCGACTTCGCCGACGTGGCCGAGGTCGACTACAAGCAGCAGAAGCTCACCCGCGACACGGTGAACAAGTCCGGCATCATGAACCTGTCGATCAGCGACCCGGCCAAGGTGACCACGCTGGCCACGGCGGTGCGGCCGGACGGCACGACCTTCCCGTGGGCCGTCCGGTCGGGCAACTTCACCTACGTCGGCGAGATCCCCTTCGCCTACGTGACCCACGACGACCGCTACCTGGCCTTCGCCGACCTGCTCTTCGACGCGCTGGGCACCACGGGCGCCGAGCGGCACCGCGGTCTGGTCCGGATCGAGGACGTCGGCCCCGACTCCGACCCGGCCGAGCTCAAGGCGGTCGCCGACTACCTGTCGTCGCAGAAGGTGCCGTTCACGGTGGCCGTCTACCCGCGGTACCGCGACCCCAAGGGTGTGAACAACGGCGGCAAGGCCCAGGACTACACGCTGCTGAGCAAGCCCAAGGTGGTGGCCGCGCTCAAGTACATGCAGAGCAAGGGCGGCACGCTGCTCATGCACGGCTACACCCACCAGTACGGCTCGATCGCCAACCCGTACGACGGGGTCAGCGCCAACGACTTCGAGTTCTACGCCGCCCACGTCGACGCGAACGACAGCGTGATCTACGACGGCCCGGTGGCCGGCGACTCGGCCGCCTGGGCGACCAGCCGCATGGTCGCCTCCGGTCTGGTCTTCGCGGCGGCCGGCCTGGGCACGCCCACGATCTTCGAGTTCCCGCACTACGCCGCCAGCGCGGTCGACTACCAGACGGTCAACTCGATCTTCGGCAAGCGCTACGACCGCGGGCTGTACTTCCCGGGCGTGCTGACCGGGGCCAAGATCGACTACGCGAAGCAGTTCGGCCAGTTCTTCCCGTACACCGTCCGGGACGTCTACGGCTCGGTCGTGGTACCGGAGAACATCGGCAACGTCGAGCCCGACGCCTTCAACAACCACCCGGCCCGCCTGCCCGCCGACCTGATCGGCGCGGCCGAGCGCAACCTGGTCGTCCGCGACGGCGTGGCCAGCTTCTTCTACCACCCCTACCTCGGCACCGACTACCTCAAGCAGGTCGTGACCGGCGTCAAGGCCGAGGGCTACACCTTCGTCCCGGCGGCCACGATGCTCGCCGGCTGACGTCGCACCCGAAGCGCCGCCGGTGACCCACCGGCGGCGCTTCGCCGTGCTCTCATCGGCGGGCGGCCCGCCTGGCCCGGGCCATCCGCCACAGATAGACCGGCGTCGGCGGCACCCAGCCGAGCTGGGCCGCCAGACCCAGGTCGTCACGGTTGGCCCAGTGCTCGACGACCTGACCGTCCCGCATCCGGAACCAATGGGTCTGGGTGATGGCGAACGTGCGGCCGGTCGGCGGGAACGCCTGGGCCACCTCGCCACGCTCGTCGTAGGACACGAACGGGCCGACCTGGCGCCCCGACATGGTGCAGTGCACGGCGATCAGCTCGCCGTCGGCCACCGCGTCGTGGACGTCGAAGGCCAGGTCGGCGAAGGCGGCTCGCAGCCACTGGGCGGTGGCCGCGAACGCGGCCGGACCCTGGCCCCGGCAGGCCGGCGGCTCGTCCTTGGCCTCCCGGTTGACCGCCTGCGGATGGACGACCGGGATCAGGTCGTCGAGGTCACCGGAAGCCATGACCGTCATGGAGCGGATGCAGGCGTCGGTGTCGATGGTGTGCATGGTGCCTCCCAGCTGGTTATCGGATACAGTGGAGAAGTATTCGATACCAGCGAACGGTAATCAATGACTCGTCGCCCATACGACAACACCGGCCGCACCGAGCAGGCGCGGCAGACCCGGCGCCGCGTCCTCGGCGCCGCCCGCGACCTGCTGGTCGAGCGCGGCCCCGCGGCGACCACCATGCGCGACGTGGCCACGCGGGCCGGGGTCTCGGCCGAGACGGTCTACAAGACCTTCCGCAGCAAGGCGGCGCTGATCAAGGACGTCTACGACGTCACGCTGGCCGGCGACGACGAGCCCATCTCGATGATCGACCGCCCGGAGCACCAGGCGGTGTTCGCCGCGGTCGGCGCGCGCGACAAACTGGCCCGGTATGCCTACGCCGCCCGTCGCATCGCCGAGCGCACCGGCCCGCTGGTGGCCAAGCTGCTCGCCGCCGCCCGCGGCGGTGACCCGGAGCTTGCCGAGTTCCGCGAGACCATCAACCGCGAGCGCCTGACCGGCGCCGGCGGCATCGTGGGTCACCTCGCCGCCACCGGCGGCCTGCGCCCCGGCGTCGACCCCGGCCGGGCGGCCGACATCGTCTGGACACTGATCGCGCCCGAGGTCTACGAGCTGCTGGTGATCGACCGCGGCTGGTCCTCCGACGAGTACGAGCAGTGGCTGGCCCAGGCCCTCATCGACGCGCTCGCCCCCTCCTGACTGACGACGCCGGCTTCCGCGTCCCCTACGGACGGCGGCCGGCGGATCGACGTTCACCCTCCGTTCCGGGCCCGCGAACTATCATGTGCCTGTGGCGATTCGCGTCGGTCGATCCGCGACTGGGCGGGGATCGGTGCTGCGGTCGCTGATCACGGCGGTGCTGGTCGTGGTGAGCACGGTGTCCGTCGCCGTCGGGCCGGCCGTCGAGGCCCCCTCGGCCATGGACACGCTGGCCGGGCGCGGGACGGCCGCCGACCTGCACGTGATGACCTTCAACCTGCGCTATGCCGGCACCGCGACGCCGAACTCGTGGTCCCAGCGGCGGCCGGTCATGCGGAACCTGCTGACGGTCGAGCGGCCCGATCTGATCGGCACCCAGGAGGGACTCGTCGATCAGCTGGGCGACATCGAGAGGGATCTGGGCGGCGGCTACGCCTACCTCGGCGCGGGCCGCAACGGGGGAACGCTCGGCGAGTTCATGGCCGTCTTCTACCGCCGGGAGCGGCTGACCCCCGAGGCGTACGGGAATTTCTGGCTCTCCGACACGCCGGACAAGCCCGGCTCCGAGACCTGGGACGGCTTCGCGGTCCGCATGGTCACCTGGGTGCGGTTCGCCGACCGCGCGACCGGCAAGCGGTTCCACGCCGTCAACACCCATCTGGACAACGCCAGCGAATACGCCCGCCGGCGGGCCGCCCAGCTGATCCGCGACCGCGTGAGCGCGATGAACCGGCGGCTGCCGGTGATCCTGACCGGCGACTTCAACACCCCCGCCCAGGCGAGCAGCTACGTCCACCAGCTGCTGGTCGCCCGGGCGGGCTATCAGGACGCCTGGTCCGTCGCCGCGTCACGGGGCCCGGCCTACGGCACCTTCCACGGCTACAGTCCGCTCGTACCGGATGGCCCGCGCATCGACTGGGTGCTCACCACGCCGGGGGTCACCGTGTCGGCCGCGCTGATCAACACCTACCGCGGCGGCACCCAATACCCCAGCGACCACCTGCCGGTCCAGGTTCGCCTGCGCCTGCCCTGACTCACCCGAGCGGTTTCACCCAGCGGGACCAGTCGTCCTGCTGCCGGTAGCCGTGGGCGGACCAGACACCGTGAGCTCGCTCGTTGGCGTCGAGCACCATGGCGTCGACCCGGGTCCCGCCCAGGTCCCGGAAACGGTGCTCCGCCGCCGTCAGCAGCCGTCCCCCGATCCCGGTCCGGCGCCGGTGCGGCGCGACCGCGAGCCGATACAGATGGCACCGCCACCCGTCCCACCCGGCGATGACCGTCCCGACGATCTCACCGTCGTCGACCGCCAGGATCAGCGCCTCGGGATCACGCGCGATGAGCGCCTCGACCGCCGCCGCGGTGTCGGCCGGCCGGCTGCCGTTCTCCGCCGACTCCCGCCAGAACTCCAGCACCGCTCCCAGATCCGTCGGTGCCGCGACCCGCAGGGTCAGCTCACCCACGGCTGCCACGCTGATCGCCCGCCGGCTGGGGCGCCGCATCGACCGGCCGGCTGGAGGCGTTGTAGGCGTTCTTGGCGGCGACCACGGCCGCCTCGACATGCTCGGGGTCGACACCGTGGACGTTGAGCGGCGGGTGCAGGCGCCGGACGAGCTCGGCCTCGACGGAGACCGGCTCCGGGTCCTCGGCCCAGGTCAAGCGCAGGTGCGCGTGCATCCACGCGGTCAACCGGGCCTCGTCCTCCGGGACCAGGACGACTCGATCGGTCCAGGTCGTCCGGTAGCCCTCGGACACCAGCAGCCCGGCCAGCGTGCGGCGCAAGGTGGAGCTGCCCGACCGGCGCAGATGGTTGCGCAGGATCCGGCCGCGCAGGTTGGTCGCCCGCCCGAGATAGAGCAGGCGCAGGGACGGTACGTTCTCGTTCGGCGTCCCGGCCAGCTCGGGCAGCGCCGACGGCGTGCCCCACCACGCGTAGACACCGCTGCCGCGGCTCAGTCTCTTGGCGGCGACGTCAGGCGCGAACGGCACGCCGGACAGCAACCGCAGGGCTTCCTCCGCCCGCTCCTGGGCCGGGGGGAGGTCGTCGGGTAGCTCTTCAGGATTGGTCATCGAGGCCATGCTAGGCGTGCTGCCGGAGCGACCGTCAGCCCCGGGCGGCGTAGCCCATGGCCGGGATGACCTCGCCGAGTCTGCGTTCGATCCGCTCGCGGGTGGCCGGGTCGAAGTGGTCGTCGCGGTGCAGCAGTCTGCTCGGCTCGAATGCCGAAGGGGTCGCGAAGTCGTCGACCCCGAGCTGGTCGAACAGGGCGCGGCGCTGCCCGGGCCAGTCGGCCGCGAGGTCCTCGGCTTTCACCTCCACATATCGCCGGCCGGTCAGATCGGTGCTGTCCCGCCAGCTGAGCCACCGGTCGTAGACGGGTTCGAGATAGGCCAGCATGCCGTCGACCGTGGGTGGGGCCCAGGGCTGGGCGAGGTGGGAGGCGAGCACCGAGACCGGGTGGCGCTTGATGTGGACGATGGTGGCCTCGGGGACCAGCTCCCACAGGAAGTCCATGCACAACAGGTTGAACGGTGTCTTCTCACACCAGGCCGGCTTGCCCGCGTCGGCCGCCGCGCCGCCGAACAACGTGTCGATCAGCTGCCGCAGGATGCCGAGCAGTTCGCGCCGGTCGCGGAAATATCTCGGCAGCACCCGGCGGCGGCTCGCCGGCTCGAACGGACCGGCCAGACGGCCGGCGTTGCCGAACCCGTTGGGGTTGGACGGCTCGTCGAAGGTGCAGGCGGTCAGCTGCGCCCAGAGCCGGTCCACCGCGTCCCGGTAGCGCTGCTCACCGACCAGCTCGGGAACGGTCTTGCCCCGGTCGTCGCGCCGGCCGGGCAGCCGCACGGTGAGGAAGTCGCTCAGCCGCGACAGCGCGTTCTCCCCCACGATCGGGTCGTACCGGCTGGTGAGCGCCTCGGCCAGATCGCGCAGCCCACCCGGATCGACGAGGAACCGGGTCTCCATCGGAATCCGGTGAATCCGCGGATGCTCGCCGATGATGTCCGCGATCCGCGACGTCCCCGAGCGCCCCGTGCCCGCCACAAAGATCGGTGAAGGTGAATCCATGGTGATCAGCCAACCCCCAACCCGATGGCCGCCGCAACCCGTCAGCCGAAGTCGCGGCGCATCACGACCCGCCGGGTGGTCGGGTGGCTGACCTCCCGGAAACCGGCCGCGAGGAACGTGGTGCGGGACCCGACGTTCATCTCGCCCCACGACACCTTCTGCCCCTCCCTGGGGACCATCGGGTAGGCCTCGACCGCCTTGGCGCCCCGCGCCCGCGCGTATTCGGTGGCCGCCCGCGCCAGGTGCCGGGTCAGCCCCTGCCCGCGACAGCCGGCCCGGATGGCGAAGCAGACGATCGCCCAGACCCGGGGGTCGTCGGGATCCTCGCTCCGCCCGGCCCACGGCACCGGGGACCCCCGCAACCGCCGATAGCCGGCCCGCGGCTCGACCGCCACCCAGCCGACCGGCTCACCGTCCCGGTAAGCGACCATGCCGCTGGTGCCCTCGGCCTCCGGATGACCGCAGTCGGTCTCCTCCCGCAGCCGATGCATGCGTTCCTCGACCCCCGTGCCGAACCAGTCCCGGTCCCCCAGCTTGATCCGCTGGCACTGGCACGTGGCCGCCGGGCCGCGCCCGAACACCGTCTGCAGATCCGCCCAGCTCGCCTCGTTGGCCGGGATCACGGTCACACCGTCGTCCTCCACGACCAGGCAGCCTAAGCACGGTTCCGGACGATCCACGTCCGGAACCCTTAGCCTCAATTCGTGGAAGCTGTGGTCTTCGATCTGCTCTACACCCTGGTCCACCCCGGGAGCTATCCGGGCGGCACGGGCCGGATCGGCTGGCTGGCCGGGACTCTGGGTGTGGACGCGGCCGGCCTGGCGGCGCGGTGGGCCGAGTTCGAACCGGTGCTGGAGTCCGGCCGGACCGGCGATCGCGACCCGGAGCTGGCCTGGGTTCGTTCCGTCGCCGGCCGAGCCGACCTGGCGTACGTCGAAGCCGACTGGGACCTGACCAGGCGGGAAGCTCTCCTGCACCCGCCGCCGTCGTCGGTCGCGACGCTGGTGGCCTTGCGCGAACGCGGTCTCCAGCTCGGCGTCCTGAGCAACACGCATGCCTGGGAACTGCGGGCCTGGCACCGCTCGCCGCTGGCCGCGCTGGTCGACGTGGTCGCCCTGTCGCACGAGATCGGCGCCGTCAAACCCGATCGGGCCGCCTACGAGTTCGTCCTCGACCGCCTGGGGGTGCCGGCCGCCCGAGCGGCCTACGTGGGTGACGGCAGCAACGACGAGTTGGTGGGCGCGCGGGCCGCCGGGTTCGGTCTGGTCGTGCTGGCCGAGCAGGCCGCGGCCGAAGCGGCACCGGGCGACCTCCCGCGCCTGCGCGCGCAGGCCGACATCTCGGTGCCGTCCCTGCTCGACGTCGTCACCGTGCTGGAGCAGCGGGCAGCAGGGTGAGGGTGGCTTGCTGGACGGCCGGGTCGCGCCAGAGCACGGCGAGGCGGTCGTCCCCGGTCCGCGCGGCGGCCTCGTCGACGGCGGCGGCGATGGTGTGGCCGTTGTCGAAGGCGGTGAGCACCGCGGGGTGGATGTAGGAGGCGCGGGCCACGGCCGGGGTGTTGCCGAGCAGGCGGCTGGTGGCGCGCACCGCGGCGAGCTGCGGCGACTTGGCCCGCTCGTCGTGGCGGGCCCCACCCAGGGCGGCCGCGGCCAGCACGGTGCCGGCCCAGGTGCGGAAACGCCGGGCCGTCGCGTCGATGCCGGTGTACGCGTGGATGAACGCGTTGACGTGCGTGCTGTGCACCCGCTGCCAGCCGCCGTCGTCGCGGCTCCAGGCCAGGAAGGCCGGGTCGTCGCCGGCCCGCGCGAGCAGCCGCCGCGCCCACGGCACGACAACCGGGTCGGACACCTCGACCACCCGGTGCAGGTGCTCCTTGGCCGAGTAGTCGAACGTCACCGTCTCCCGGCCCACGTGCACGTGCCGCCGTTCCAGGGTCGTCAGGCCGTACGTGTGGTTGTCGCGCGCGTAACGCTCGGAGCCGACCCGGAAGAAGCCCAGGTCGAGCAGCCGCACCGCCACGCTGAGCACGTGGTCGCGGTCGAGCGCCCGGCGCGGAACCCCGAGCCCATGACTGACGTGATCCCGCAACGACGGCAGCGACGCCGCGAAGTCGGGCACGTGCGCGAACTTGTCCCGCGCCCGGCTCTCGGTCCACCAGCCCGCATACCGATACTGCGTACGCCCCGCAGTGTCGACCCCGACCGCCTGCACCTTGGCCGCCGGGTCCCCGGCCACCCAGACGTCCCGCCACGCGGGCGGCACGGCAAGCGACCGGATCCGCGCGACAACCTCGGCCTCGGTCACCACCCGGCCGTCGTCATCGAGGTACGACGAGCCCTGGCGCCGATAGCCCGACGGCCGGGCGTGCACGCTGGTCACCCGATCCACGGTAATGACGCTCCCCCACTCGTGCCCGCTCTTGAGACCCTCGCCTCAGCACGACTTCCACCGGATCGACAGACGCCGATCATCCGAGGCGGGACCGGCTGCTCCGGTCATGGCGACGGCGCGCGCCCCGTGTCAGCGTGAATCGACGGTGGGGGTGGCGAGGATGGCACAGCCCGACGAGGGGCGATACACGACCTGGCGCCGCAATTTCGACCTGGCGCCGGGTCGCGAATGCGGCCGGACCGTCATAGCCCTGTCCGGTGGAGGGATCCGGTCGGCCGTGTTCGCGCTCGGCGCCGTGGACGCTCTGCGCACCCATGGCGTGCTGGGCCGGACCCGCTACCTGTTCGGGGTCTCCGGCGGAGGCTACGCGGCCGGAGCCATGCGACTGGCGTTGCAGAAGCCCTCGAAGGCGACGGCGGAGGACGTGTTCGCGCCCGGGTCGCCCGAGCTCGACCATCTGCGCCGGCACGGGAAGTACCTCGCGGACGGCGCCGGCGGCTGGGCGGCGGCGCTGGGTGTGGTCTTCCGGGGACTGGTCGTCGTGCAACTGACGATGCTCTTCGTCGTCGTCCTGGCCGGCTATCTGGTCGGCGGGGCATACATCCTGGCCGGAAAGCTGGGCGCGCCGTTCGCCGGTCTGCCGTCCGGATCGATGCTGCTTGTCACCGCGGTTCTGCTGGGCGTCGCCGCGGTCTTGTGGCTTCTGAGTATCGCCATGGAGAACTGGGCGGGCACCTACGTCACCTGGGCCCCGAAACTCGCCCGGATCGCGCGGGTTCTCACCTGGCTCGGGCTCGCCGTGCTCGTCGTGGTGGCCGTGCTCCCCCCGCTGGCCCGAGCGTCCGACATCGACGGGCTCGGCCTGTTCGACGCGGCCGGTGCGGGCGCGGCCGTCGCCGGGACCGGGTTCGTCGCCACTGTCAGCGCCATCTTCCTGGTCGTCCGCGCGCCGATCAGCAAGGCGGTCTCCGGGCTGTGGAAGGCCCGGGACCAGATCCGGGTGATTCCCGCTTTCGTGTTGCAGCGACTGCTCGTCCTGGCCGGGGTGGTTGTTCTCGTGGGCGCGCACGTTTTCGTCTTCGCACGGGTCGTCGACACGATGCAGCAGCCGTTCGCCGAGTGGCCGTGGCCGCTGCACCCGGTGGCCGTCGCCGCCTGCTTGATCGGCTTGGTTCTGCTGGGCGTCCTGATCGATCAGACCCGGTGGTCGCTGCACCCGTTCTACAAGCGCCGGCTCGCCAGTGCGTTTGCCGTGCACCGGATCGACGACCCGGCGCGGCCCGGGCAGTTCAAGGCCGAGTCGTACGCTCCCGGCACGATCACCCATCTCCACGAGTACGGGCGGAAGGCCGAAGGCTTCCCGCAGGTTGTGCACGTCGCCGCGGCCAACGTGTCCGGTCAGGCGCTGGCGCCGCCCGGCCGCCGGGTGATCACCTATTCGATGTCCGGTGACTATGTCGGCGGTCCGCAGCTGACCTGGATCCCGGCGGCCGACCTCGAGCACCTGCGGTGGCCGCTGCGGCTGGATTCCACCGTCCAGGCGGCGATGGCCGTCTCCGGGGCGGCGTTCGCGTCCGCGATGGGGGCGAGCGCGACGCCGTTCAGCCTGCTGCTCACCCTGACGAATGCCCGGCTCGGCACCTGGCTGCCCAATCCCGCCCATCCGGGCCGTCAGGCCGGCGCCACCTTCAGGCGGACCTTCCGGCAGCGCGATCTCCGGTACATGCTGCGGGAGATCTTCGGCCGGTACCCGCTGAGCGATCCGCTCCTGTTCACCTCGGACGGCGGACACTTCGACAACCTCGGTCTGATCGAGGCGCTGCGGCACCGGCCGGCCGAGGTCATCTGCGTCGACGGCAGCGGAGGTGCGACGGTGTCGGGCGGGGCCCTGGGCCCGGCCATCGCGCTGGCCCGGCAGGAGCTCGGCATCGAGATCGACTTCGTGGGTGGCGAGCCCCAGGACCTCGAGCCGGGTGTCGCCGACAAGGACGACAAGGGTCCGCTGGCCGGCCGCTTGGCGACGGCCTCGGTGATGACCGCGACGGTGACCTACCCGGATTGCTTCCCGGACGGGCGCCCCCCGGCCGGGCGGCTCTATTACGGCCGCGCTGTGCTGTCGGCGGCCACCCCGTGGGACGTGCTCGCCTACGCCGGCGCTCACCGCAGCTTCCCCAACGACTCCACCGCCGACCAGTGGTTCCAGCAACAGCAGTTCGACGCCTATCACGCCCTGGGCGAGCACGTCGGCGAGGCCCTGGCCGCCCGCACCCGCCGGCCCGCCGCGGCCACCCCACCGCCCGGGCCCCGAGCCGGCGACGGCTGACCTCCGTCACCCGCCGATGTCAGCCCGGTGACCTCCGGTCGCCGGCCGGGGGGAGGACCACGATCCCGTCCTCGTCCGCGACGACCTCGGCTCCGGGGTGGAAGGCGCAGCCGCCGATGGTCAGCGGCACGTTGCGCTCGCCCCGGCCGGTCTTGGTGCTCTTGCGCGGGTTCGCGCCGAGGGCCTTGACGCCGATCGGCAGCTCCCGCAGCTCGGCCACGTCCCGCACGGCGCCGTTGATCACGACCCCGGCCCACCCGTTGGTCACCGCCAGCCCGGCGATCACGTCGCCCAGGAGCGCCCGATGCACCGACCCGCCGCCGTCGACCACCAGCACCCGGCCCTCCCCGGGCTCGGACAGCACCGTCTTGAGCAGCGCGTTGTCCTCGAAGCAGGACACCGTGACGGCCGGCCCGCGGAATCCCGTGCGCCCGCCGTAGTCGCGGAGCTGGCTGTCACAGGAGCCGATGTCGTCGCCGTATCGGTCGACGAGATCCGCGGTCTTGTCCATGGTCTTCCCTCCGTCGGCGGTGCCCCACGATCATCGCGCGGCCGCCGAAGCGGTAGTAATAAGGGTGACCGAACTCAGTCCCCGCCGCCGTGCGCTCGTGCTCGCCATCTGCTGTCTGAGCCTGTTCATCGTGGGTCTGGACAACACCATCGTCAACATCGCGCTGCCGGCGCTGCGGACCGACCTCGACACGTCGGTGTCGGGACTGCAATGGGTCATCGACGCCTACACGTTGGTGCTGGCCAGCCTGCTGATCCTGGCCGGCAGCACAGCCGATCGGGTCGGGCGGCGGCGCACCTTCCAGACCGGGCTGGCGCTGTTCACGATCGGGTCGCTGCTGTGCAGTGTGGCGCCGGGGCTGGGGTGGCTGATCGCCTTCCGGATGATGCAGGCGGTCGGCGGGTCGATGCTCAACCCGGTGGCCATGTCGATCATCACCAACACGTTCACCGAGCCCCGGGAGCGGGCCCGCGCCATCGGCGTCTGGGGCGGGGTCGTGGGGCTGAGCATGGCGCTGGGGCCGGTGCTGGGTGGCGTCCTGGTCGACTCGCTGGGCTGGCGCTCGATCTTCTGGCTCAACGTGCCGGTGGGGCTGGCCGCGATCGCCCTGACCGCGCTCTTCGTGCCCGAGTCGCGGGCGCCGCGACCGCGGCGCATCGACCCCGTCGGTCAGGTGCTGGTGCTGGTCGCGCTGGCCTCGATCACGTACGGGATCATCGAGGGCCCCGGCGCGGGCTGGGCATCGGCCGAGATCGTCGGCTGCTTCGTGCTCGGCGCGGCCGCGCTGGCCGCCCTGCTGGTCTACGAGCCCCGGCGGGCCGAGCCGCTGCTGGATCTGCGCTTCTTCCGCAGCATCCCGTTCAGCGGGGCCACCCTGATCGCGGTGTCGGCCTTCGGCGCGCTGGCCGGGTTCCTGTTCCTCAACACCCTCTACCTGCAGGACGTACGGGGTCTGTCCGCCCTGCACGCCGGCCTCTACACCCTGCCGATGGCCGCGATGACCGCCGTCTTCGCCCCGCTGTCGGGCCGCCTGGTCGCCACCCGGGGCGCCCGCCTGCCGCTGATCCTGGCCGGGACGGCGATGACGCTGGCCATGCTGCCGCTCACCCGGCTCACCGCGACCACCCCGGACGCCCTGCTGATCGGCTGTTACCTGCTCTTCGGCATCGGCTTCGGCCTGGTCAACGCGCCGATCACGAACACCGCGGTCTCCGGCATGCCCCGCGCCCAGGCCGGCGTGGCCGCGGCCATCGCGTCGACGTCACGGCAGGTGGGCGGCTCGCTGGGGGTCGCCGTCATCGGGGCGGCGGTCGTGTCCGGTGTCTCCGGGCCGATGGCCACCGGCTTCGCCCAGGCCAGCCACGTCGGCTTCTGGATCGTCGTCGGCTGTGGCCTCGCCGTGCTGATCCTGGGCGTGCTGACCACGGGCCGCCGGGCCCGCTCGACCGCCGACCGCACCGCCGCCGAGCTGATCCCGGCCTGAGTCGCAGCGCAGCGGATCAGTGCTGCTGGGTCTCCTCGATCGTGAGGACGATCTCGCGCAGGCCGCTCGTCATCGCGGCCAGCTCCTCGGCCGGCACCCGGGCCACGACCTTGGACTCGATGGCGTTGAACTGGGGATACAGGTCCCGCATCACCTGTTTGCCCTCGTCGGTGAGGTGGACCTCGACCAGGCGGCGGTCGTCGTCCCGCCCGACCCGGCGCATCCAGCCCCGGCCCTCGAGCGTCTTGACCACCCCGGTCAGCGTCCCCTTGGAGATGGCCGCGGCCTCGGCCGCGTGCCGCGTCTCCATCCCGTCGAAGATCCAGACGACCCACATGACCACGAACCCGGTCCAGGTCAGGTCGTACGACCGGAGCAGGTCGTGCCCGGCATAGGCGCGCACCGCGTTCGCCGCCCGATAGACGCTGGACACGGCGAGGGCGGCCTCGTAGTCGAGGCCCAGCGACCCGACGTGCTCGCGCATGGCGCGCTCGGTCGCGGCGAGATCGGGGTGCTCGGTCATGGCGATGATCGTACGTTCCGGTTCGCCGGGGCTGTCTACACTCGACGACTGTGGCCAAGGTATACGGGGAGTGACGATGGTCGCTGTCGACACGAGTGTCCTCGCCTCGGTCCAGGCCGAGCTGTCCGGGCAGGACATCGATGTGGTTCGGCTCGGCTACAGCGATCTGATCGGCGCCGAGCGCGGCCGTGACCTGCTGGTCCGCCACTTCGCCCGGACCGCCGGGGACGGCGTGGCGTTCTGCCGGTCGGTCTATGCCACCTCGCCGATGGGCGACGTGGTCGACATCGAGGGTGGCCTGTCGGCCGGCCTGCCCGACATCATCGCGATCCCCGACCTGAGCACGATGCGGGCCGTCCCGTGGGAGCCCGGCGTCGCCCACGTCATCGCCGACCTGCACAACCCGGACGGCTCACCCTCCGAGCAGAGCCCACGCACCGTCCTGCGCCGGGTCGCCGACCGGTTCGCCGAGCTCGGCCTGCGCCCGCTGATCGGGCCGGAGCTGGAGTTCTACCTCCTCGAGCGGTCCCCGCAGGCGCCGAACGGCTGGAAGCGCTACGGCGAAGGCACCGGCAACGTATACACCGCCGGCTACAAGGGCGACCCGGACAACACGCTGCTCGCCCTGCTGCGCGGCCTCGACGCGTACGGTCTGGACGTGGTCGCCGCCAACCACGAGTTCTCCTCCGGCCAGTTCGAGATCAACCTGTGGCACTCGGGCGCGCTCGACGCCGCCGACCGGGCGTTCCGGTTCAAGACGGCCGTCCAGGAGCTGGCCCGCATGCGCGACAAGATGGCGACCTTCATGGCCAAACCGTTCAACGACGAGGGTGGCTCCGGTTTCCACCTGCACTTCTCGGCCTGGTCGGACGAGGGGGCCCCGGTGTTCGACGACCCGGACGGCGAGGACGGGCTGTCGGCGACCGCCCGCTCGGCGGTCGCGGGTCTGCTGGCCCACGCCCCGGCGCTGACCGCCCTGCTCAACCCGACGGTCACCTCGTACAAGCGCTTCGGGCCGGACACGCTCGCGCCCTGGCTCGTCGACTGGGGCCTGGACAACCGCAGCGCGATGGTGCGCATCCCGCCCGAGCGCGGGCCGGCCACCCGGCTGGAGCTGCGGCTCGGCGACGCGTCGGCCAACCCGTACCTGGGCCTGGCGGCCCTGCTGGCGGCGGCCTATCTGGGCATCCACGACAAGCTCGAGCCTCCGCCGAAGCTGCGGGGATACGGCTACGACGCCGGCCGGTCGCCCCGGCTGCCCGGCGACCTGCCGTCGGCCCTCGCCGCGCTGGAGGCCGACACCGAGCTCACCGAGCTGCTCGGCCCGGCGTTCGTGGCCGCCTTCGTGGCTTACAAGCGCAACGAGCTCGACCGCTTCTCCCGGTGGGTGACCGACTGGGAGTTCCGCGAATACAGTTACCACCTGTGAGGCGTCACCCGGGCCGGACCTCGGCGCCGTAGCGCTCCACCGCGAACTCCGACAGCCGCGCGGCCAGCGCGGCCAGGGTCGCGGCCGCGTGATGCCCGGGATCCCAGGCGGCGTAGAGCCGGATCTCCGGGCCGTCGATGCGCAGCGGGACGAGGCCGAAGCGCGGGTCGTCGGTGACCACGGCGATCCCCCGGCCGGCGGCGGCGACCGCCTGCGCCACCTGCGCGTTGCCCACCTCGACGACCTCGCCGTAGGCCACCCCGGCCGCGTCGCAGGCCGCGTCCAGCAGCGCCCGCGGCCGGAACTCGGGAGTGAGCAGCACCAGGGGGCGGGTGACGAGATCGGCCACCGCCACCTTTGCCCGAGCCGCCCAGGGATCGTCCGCGCGGACGTACGCCCACACGGGCAGCACGGCCAAGGCCCGCGACGCCAGCGCCGGGGGTGGCGGACGGGTCACCACGGCCAGGTCGGCGCCCGCGCGCACCGCCGCGACGGCCCCGCGCGGGTCGAGCTCGCGCACCCGGGGCACCGGGTCGCCGGCCCCGAGGGTGGCCAGGAACGGCGCCAGCAGGTCGGACAGGGTCGTCGTGGGCACCGCGATGTGCAGCGCCTCGAGGCGGCCGGCCGCCAGGTCCCCGGCCACCCGCTCCAGCCGCTCGGCCTGCCGCAGCAACGCCCGGACCTCGGGCAGGAAGTCCTCGGCGGCCCGCGACAGGCGCAGGTGCCGGCCCTCCCGCTCGAACAGCCGCAGCCCCAGCTGCCGCTCCAGCTGGCGCAGCTGGCGGGAGAGCACCGGCTGGCTGACGTGCAGCAACGCCGCCGCCCGGGTGGCCGACCCGGCCTCGGCCACGGTCGCGAAATAGCGCAGCAGCCGCAGATCCATGCTCACAGGGCATGAGAATAGTGCCGAACGAGTCTTGGACGGCACCGATCGGCGTCGCGCACGCTGGCCCCATGTCCGTCTTCACTGTCGAGAACCCCGCGACCGGTCAAGTGATCGCCGAGATCGCCGACGGCACGCCGGCCGACGCCGTCGCCGCGGTCGACGCCGCGGCCGAGCGGCTGCCCGAGTGGTCCGCGCTCGCCCCGCGCACCCGCAGTGAGCTGCTCACCCGGGTCCGCGAGCTGATGCTGCGCGACGCCGGCGACCTCGCCCGGCTGATCGCGCGCGAGAACGGCAAGTCACTGGCCGACGCGCGCGGCGAGGTCACCTACGCCGCGGAGTTCTTCCGCTGGTACGCCGAGGAAGCCGTCCGCCCGCACGGCGAATACGGCCCCTCCCCGGCCGGCGGCACCCGGACGATCGTGACCCACCGCCCGGTCGGTGTCGCCGCCCTCGTGACGCCCTGGAACTTCCCGGCCGCGATGGCCACCCGCAAGATCGCACCGGCCCTGGCCGCGGGCTGCACCGTGGTGCTCAAGCCGGCCGCCGAGACCCCGCTGACCGCGCTGGCCATCGCCCGCCTGATCACCGAGGCCGGCATCCCCGACGGCGTGGTCACGGTCGTGCCGACGACCGACGCGGCCGGTGTGGTGACCGCCTGGCTCGAGGACCCCCGGGTCCGGAAGATCTCCTTCACCGGCTCGACCGGCGTCGGCCGCCTCCTGCTCCGGCAGGCCGCCGACCGGGTTGTCAACACGTCGATGGAGCTGGGCGGCAACGCCCCCTTCATCGTCACCGCCTCGGCCGACCTCGGCGCCGCCGTCGAAGGCGCCATGCTGGCCAAGTTCCGCAACGGCGGTCAGGCGTGCACCGCGGCCAACCGGTTCTACGTGCACGCCGACGTGGCGGCCGAGTTCACCGCCCGGCTCGGCGCCCGCGTCGAGGCGCTGCGGGTCGGTCCGGCCGACGACGGCCACGACATCGGCCCGCTCATCTCGGCCCGGGCCCTCACCGGCGTGACCCGGCTGGTCGACGACGCCGTGGCCCGCGGCGCCGTGATCGCCCACCGCGCCCCGGCCCCGGCCGGCGCCGGGCACTTCTACCCGCCGACTGTCCTCACCGGACTCGGGGCGGACGACCCGCTGCTCGCCGAGGAGATCTTCGGCCCGGTCGCCCCCATCGTCGTCTGGGACCACCTGGCCGGCCTCCTGGCCGCGGTCGACAACACCGAATACGGGCTGGCCGCGTACGTCTTCGCCGAGCTGGCCGAGGCGCTGCGGATCGCCGAGTCGCTGGACGCCGGCATGGTCGGCGTCAACCGCGGCCTGGTCTCCGACCCGTCGGCCCCGTTCGGCGGCGTCAAGCAGAGCGGCCTCGGCCGCGAGGGGGCCCGGGCCGGTCTGGAGGAATACCTGGAGACCCAGTACTTCAGCGTGGCGTGGTAGCGATGCACGGTGCCCGGCCTGAGGAGCGTACGGTGACAGCACATCGGCTTCTCGACGTCTCCTCCGACGAGCGCATCGCGCCCGCCCTTCGATGGCGCGGTTGTCGCGACAGGAGGGCACCCCATGACCACGACCACGATGACCCCCACCCCACGAGCTCCCGACGACGCCGTACGCCTGCGGTTGGACCCCGTCCCGTCCCGGACCACCCTCCTCGACGGAGCCTGGTGGCCCCGATCGACCGACGCGGTCGCCGAGCTTCCCGCTCTGGTCGACGCCCTGGCCGGCCGGCGCGGCGAGATCACGCACGTTCTGCTGAACGCCGACGAATGGGATGAGCCGCATCCGCGGCGGGTCGGCGCGGGCGGCCGGGCCGTGCGGCTGGGCTGGTTCACCTCCCAGCCGGCCGGACTGATCACCGTCATGACCGACTTCGGACGTGACCGCTTCGACCTGCTGGTCGTCCCGCCGGACGCGACCCCGGCGTCGGCTGACACCGCCCTGACCACCGCGGCCGACGGTTCCAACCACCGCCACACGCCCGAGCTCCTGGCCGCGGTCGAGCACACCGGCTGACCGCCCCGCCCGATCCCGCTCCGCGGTCACGCCACGGCGGCCCAGACCACCTTGCCGTCCCGCGCCGGCACCGCGCCCCACGCGGCAGCCGTCGCGTGGACCAGCCGCAAGCCCCGTCCCCGGTCGGCCCGCGCGATCGGCCGGCCGGCCAGCCTCAGCTCGTTCGCGGCCGGAAACCTGCTGACGCCGTCGTGGACCGCCACATGCAGCCGGGTGCCGTTGCACGACATGGTGACGAGGAAGTCGGTGCGGGCATGCTCCACCGCGTTGGCGGCGAGCTCGGAGGCGATCAGCCAGGCGTCCGGCACCAGCTTCGGCCGGCCCCACGCGTGGCACGCCTGCGAGACCAGGTTCCGGGTGGCCTTGACCGAGGCCGCTCGAGGTTCCAAGCGGGCCTGCAGACGATCGGTGCGGCCGCGCCGCCCGGCGATTGCCGCGCGCGCCTCCGGCATCGTGGCGTAGACGCGTGGCTGCGGTCCGCGCAGATACCGGAGGCGCCGGCTCAACGCGGTCGCGGCCGCGATACTGAACGTCACGTGCACCGGCACGGTCTCGAACCGGGCCTGTCGCCAGAACGCCAGCCAGAAGGGCAGGCTCGACCCGTGCGGGTCGCCCAGATCGTGCAGGTCGACGACGATGGTGGTCGACGGTCCGGCCAGACACATCCGCAGCGTTGCCGAGACCTGCTCACCCGACCGCGGTGACCACCGGCCGCGCACCACGACCTCCACCATCGTCAGACCGGCGTCGCCCGTCACGATCACCCGCGGGCTGAGCCTCTCGGCGACCGCGGTGAGCAGGTGTGGAGGCTCGGTCGACGGTTCCTGCGCCTCAGCGCCCGCCGCGGTCACGGTGCGACAGCGACTCGCACGGCGCGACCGGCCGGTCGCACGGTCAATAAATTTCTCACGTGGCGATCGACGACGACCACAGCTGCTCCCCAGGCTTCGGCGCGCTCGATGCGCTACCGGGGACCGGGGCAGCAGGACCGGGAACGGACATCCGGCACAGCCACGCTATCTCACCGGGACCGGGCCTGGCGCTCACCAACGGGTGACGGTCGCCGACCGGGCGGGCGGCAGCGTGCCGGGAGCACGCCTGGCCCGGAGCGCGCATCTCGATACAGTGAACCGGTGGCACTTCTGCTGCGCGAGACAGTGCACCGGCAGCGGTGGCGGGTGCCGCCCGCGTCGACCCCGCCGCCCTCGTGTGCGCGCCGCGCGGCGCCGGCCGGCCAGGGCCGAGTTCCTCCCGTCACGCGACCGACAGCATGTCGGTGGCGCGGTAGGCTACCCGCGGATCTGCTGCCTCGACCTCGGCGGCACCCCACGGAAAGGGTGCCGACATGTGGCACAAAGCGTCGGGCAGCCGATCAGGCGGCAGGCCGGAGCGGGCCGATCCCGGTGGTGGCACCGATGGATGATCCGGCTCGGACCGTTCGCCGCCTCGTCGCCGCTTCCACCCGGCCGGGCATGGCCACCGATGACTTCCTGACCCACCTGTGCCGCACCGCGGCCGAGGCGCTGTCCGCCTCGGGCGTCGGCATCAGCGTGATGACCGACGACGGCACCCGCGGGGTCTGCGCCGCGTCCGACCCGCTGAGCGAACGCGTCGAGGACCTGCAGTTCGTGATGGGCGAGGGCCCCTGCATCGACGCGTTCGCCGCACGCCGGCCGGTCCTGGTGGCTGACCTCGGAGGCAGTGCGGTGCACCGCCGGTGGCCCAGTTACGCCTCGGCGGCCATGCAGGACGGCATCCGGGCCGTGTTCGCCTTTCCGCTGCAGGTCGGCGCGGCCCGCCTCGGCATCCTGGACGTGCTGCGGCACCAGGCCGGCCCGCTGACCGACGAGCAGGTCCCGCTGGCCCTGACCTTTGCCGACCTGACCGTGGAGGTGCTGCTCGACCGGCAGGTCGGGGCCGGGAACAGCGACGTGACGCACGCCCCCGCGGCCGTCGACGTCGGGCACCGTGCCGAGATCTTCCAGGCCCAGGGCATGGTGATGGTCCAGCTCGGTGTCAGCCTCGGCGAGGCGCTGTCCCGGATGCGCGCCCACGCTTATGCCGAAAATCGCCCCCTCGACGACGTGGCGCGCGACATCGTCGCCCGGCGTCTGCACCTCGACAAGGACTGACCTGCTCATGAACGACCGCGACAGTGCACGGCAAGCCGGGAGGCTGGCATGACCACCGTATCCGCGGAACGACTCGCGGCGATCTTCGTCGAGGCGGCCGACACTCTCGTCGACGACTTCGACCTCATCGAGTTCCTGCACATGCTCACCGAGCGCGCCACCCACCTGGTCGGCGCCGCGGCCACCGGACTGGTCATGGCCGACCCGCGCGGGCGTCTGGAGTTCATGGCCGCCTCCGACGAGGGCGCCCGGATGCTCGAGCTGTTCCAGTTGCAGAACGAGGAGGGTCCCTGCCTGGAGGCGTTCACCACCGGACAACCGGTCATCAACATCGACCTCGCGGCGGCCGCCGGCCGATGGCCCCGTTTCGCCCCCCGTGCGACCTCGGCCGGCTATCAATCGGTGCACGCCTTCCCGATGCGGGTCCGCGAGCGGGTGATCGGCGCGCTCAACGTCTTCGGGGACACCAAGGGCGGCACCTTCACCGGCGCCGACGTCCCGATCATGCAAGCCCTCACCGACATCGCGACGATCGGGCTGCTGCAGGAACGCACGATCAGCCAGAGCGAGATCCTGACCGAGCAGTTGCAGGGCGCGCTCAACAGCCGGATCGTCGTCGAGCAGGCCAAGGGCGCGGTCGCCCAGGCGTGCCGGGTCACCGTCGACGAGGCGTTCGCCGTGATCCGCCGATTCGCCCGCGATCACAACCGCAAACTGACCGAGGTCGCCCGGGCCATCACCGAGGAGCCCGGCCTGGCCGCGCGGATGATCGTCCGCTGACCGCGAGGCGGGTCACATCAGCGTGGCCCACACCACCTTGCCACCGCGGGTGGGCATAGCTCCCCACGCGGCGGCGACCGCGTCCACCAGCAGAAGGCCGCGACCTCGGGGGGTAGCCGCCGGACCGGCCGCCGCCGGTCGGTGCAGACGCGGGAACGCGCGCGCGCCGTCCTGCACCGCCACGTGCAGCCGGTCGGCCTGACGGGAGAGCGTGACGACGAAGTCACTGCCGGCGTGCTCGACCGCGTTGGCGGCCAGCTCGGACGCGGTCAGCGAGGCGTCGTGCAGCAGATGGGGCAGGCCCCAGTCGCGACAAGCTTGCTTCACCAGGTCACGGGCGACCCGTACGCGATCCGGCCGCGGCTCCAGCCGCACCTGCAACCGATCGGTCCGGGACACCATCGGGGCCACCGCGAGACGCGCCTGCGCGGTGCCGGCAAACAAGCGCGGTCCGTCGACGACGCGCAACCGCCGGCCCAGCGAGCTCGTGCCGGGCACGCAGAACATCAGCTCGACCGGCGACGCCGCCAGCCGGGCGCGGCTCCAGGCCGCCGCCCAGAACGGCATGCTGAGACCCGGCGGATCGTCGAGATGATGCAGGTCGATGATGGTGAAGAGGGACGGGCCGGCCAGGCACAGCCGCAGGCAGGCGGAGATCTGGTTGCCGAACTGCGGCGACCATTCACCATGGGCGGCCATCTCGACCACGGCGGTGGTCGCCTCGCCGGTGACCGCCACCGCCACACCACGACGATCGGTCAGGGTGGTGAGCAGATGGGGCGGCTTGAGCGGGGGTGTGCGGTCCCGGTTCCCGGCGGCGGTAACCATCGATCGGCCACGATCGGCATTCGCAAGCACGGCTGCTCCCGAGCACATAGTCCATAGGAGTGCACTGCCGAGGTCTGGAGCAGCCGGCGAGGAGAAACCTCCCCGCATGACCCAAACATAGAGCAACCAGCCCTAGATCGACCCTCACCGTCGAGTCAACCTTCGGACGGGCTACGTCCCGCCGGAGATGTCACTCTGCCTGAGGCATCCTAGGAGGCTAGGTTTAAAATCTCTACCCATCCGCACCGGCCGGGTGACCGAATCACCGCCGATGGACTCCGACGACGAGCTCGCCTCGCGGCTGCGCGGCGGTGACGAGAGAGCGCTGCGTGCCGCCTACGACCGGCACGGCGCAGCCGTGTTCTATCTGGCCCAGCGACTGCTGGGCAATCGCGCCGACGCCGAGGACGTGACCCAGCTGACGTTCGTGGCCGCCTGGACCGGCCGTGACGGCTACGACCCTCAGCGCGGCACGATGCTGGGCTGGCTGCTCGGCATCGCCCGGCGCAAGGCCGTCGACCGGATGCGGTCGGCGGCGCGCGATGATCGGGTGACCGAGACCGTACGGGCCCACCTCGTGCCCCCCGACGGCCGGGAGACCCCGGAACGGGTTGTGGACCGGCTGGTCGTGGCCGACGAGATGGGCCGGCTGCCCGAGGAACAGAGGCGCACGCTGGAACTGGCGTTCTTCGACGACCTGACCCACCACCAGATAGCGGCCGTCACCGGGCTGCCGCTCGGTACGGTCAAGAGCCATATCCGGCGCGGAATGGCGAACCTGCGACGACGTTGGGAGGTTGACGGTGCACCATCTGGATCCCGATCGGTTGGTCCTACTCGCGCTCTCTGACGAGCCCGGGCTGGACGAGTCGGATCATCTGGACGGATGCGCCGCCTGCCGCCACGACCTCGCCGCCCTGCGCGACGTGGCCGGGATCGGCGCCGAGCTGCAGGACCTGCGTGATCTGCCGGCGCCCCCCGAGCACGTCTGGTCGGCGATCGAGTCCGAGATCGCCGGCCCGGCCCGGCGCCGCCGGCCCCGCCGGCTGGTGCCGGCGATGGCGGCCGCCGTGGCGGCGGTGGTCGCCGTCGCCGGTGCCGTGGCGTTCTTCCGGGCGCCGGCCGAGCAGGTCGTCGCCCGGGCCACGCTCACCCCGCTGGCCACCGTGCCGGCGGGCGCCGGAGGCAGCGTCCGGGTGCTCGCCGACGGGCAGATGCGGATCGAGGTCCGCAATCTGCCCCTGACCACCGGTTTCCACGAGGTGTGGCTGATCGACCCGGACGACCTGACCAGGATGGTGGCTCTGGGCAACCTGGGCGACCGGCCGGACGAGGTGCTGCCGGTGCCGGCCGGCGTCGACATGAACCGATACAGCCTGGTCGACGTCAGCGACGAGCCGCACGACGGCGACGCCACCCACTCCGGCCGCAGCCTGCTCCGGGGCACCTTGACGTCCTGACCGCGACCGCGAGGTCGCCGATGACCGCCGGGGCGGGCGCGCCAAGGGTCCTCGCGCCCGCCCCGGCTCCACCTCAGCTCAGCCGGCTGAACACCGGCGATCTTCGTCTGCTCGGCGCCGAACTCGATAGACGTCAATGGATGCCCACCGTCGACTGTGGGCCGGAAGGCGGCAACGGCTGGCCGAGTGACCGGTTCCGCACCCAGCGTAGGGGATCTAGGTTGCTGGATATTCACAGCCAACGCTGGAGAGGATGGACACATCGTGGTGTCTCGATCGGCATGGAGACGTGTGGGGGGCGCGGCCGCCGCGGCGGTGCTGCTCGGTGGGCTGGTCGCCGCCGGGCCCGCGCAGGCGTCGTCCGGCAGCAGCTCGACCAAGGAGATCACCAAGGCGGTCACGCTGGCCGGGGTGCTGCGGCACCTTGTGGCGTTCCAGGCGATCGCCAAGCTCAGTGGCGACACCCGGGCCTCGGGGACGCCCGGATACAAGCGCAGTGCCGACTACGTGTCGGCGCTGATGCGGGCGGCCGGATACAAGGTGACCCGGCAGCCGTTCCCGTTCAACTTCTGCACCGAGAACGGGTCGTCGTTCGCCCAGACGGCGCCGACCCCGACCACCTACGTCGACCAGGAGGACTACGACGTCCTGGACTGCTCGGGCAGCGGCACGGCGACCGGCTCCGTCGTCCCGGTGGACCTGGAGCTGACGACGCCGAACACCAGCACCTCGGGCTGCGAGGCGGAGGACTTCGTCGGCGTCAGCGGCAACATCGCGCTCGTCCAGCGGGGCACCTGCTCGTTCGGTCAGAAGGCGGCCAACGCTCAGGCGGCCGGCGCGACCGGCGTCATCATCATGAATCAGGGCAACACAGACGGGCCGGACCGCCAGGACGTCTTCCTGGGCACGCTCGGTGAGCCGGTCGGCATTCCGGCCATCGGGATCTCGTACCCCCAGGGCGTCGCCTTCGCCGGCACGGCGGGTCTGACCGTCACCATCACGACCGACACCGTCGCTCAGGTGCGCCAGACCGAGAACGTCATCGCCGAGTCGCGGTACGGCGACCCGAACGAGGTCGTCATGTCCGGCGCCCACCTCGACTCCGTACCGGAAGGTCCGGGGATCAACGACAACGGCACCGGCAGCGCCGGCATCCTCGAGGTGGCGCTGCAGATGCGCAACCAGAAGACCAAGAACAAGCTGCGGTTCGCCTGGTGGGGCGCCGAGGAGGCCAACCTGGTCGGCTCGACGTTCTATGTGAACAGCCTGCCCGAGGCGGAGGCGGCGAAGATCGCGCTCTACCTGAACTTCGACATGATCGGCTCGCCCAACTACACGTTCGGCGTGTACGACGGCGACGACTCGGACGCCACCGGCGCCGGGCCCGGACCGGCCGGCTCGGCGCAGATCGAGCAGGTCTTCCAGCGCTTCTTCACCGCGCGCGGTCAGGCCACGGCGGCGTCGGACTTCAGCGGCCGCTCCGACTACGGCCCGTTCATCGCCTCCGGCATCCCGGCCGGTGGACTCTTCACCGGGGCCGAGGTCGAGAAGACCGCGGAGGACGTGGCGAAGTGGGGCGGTGTCGCCGGTCTGGCCTACGACCCGTGTTACCACCAGGCGTGCGACAGCTTCACGCCGGAGCGGGACGGCGCTGACGCGGCGGTCTACCGGCAGCTGCGGCAGGCCTACCGCAACCAGCTGCTCGGCAACCTGAACACGTTCGCGCTCGACACCAACGCCGACGCGATCGCGACGGCGGTGGCCACGTTCGCCCAGGACACCTCGTCGATCCCGCCGCGGCCGGCCGCGGTGGCCGCACGATCGGCGGCGCCGAGCGTGCACAGCGCGCTCAGCTGACAGCGGAGATGTGCCCGGCATCACGGTGCCGGGCACATCCTTGACCTTATGACCGAGAATGGGCAGATGATCGCGAGGCGCATCGCCACCGTCGTGGCCACCCTGCTGGCCGCCGCCGGGCTGGGCGCCTGCGGCAGCCCGCCCACCACCGAGCGCGAACACAGCGAGTCCGCCGCGATCGCGCCGGCCGCCGGCACCCGCACGGCCTCGCGCGACGTCCAGGCCGTGGCCCGGGCCGAGACCACCGTACGCAATGTGCCGCAAGCCTTCCGGCTGCCACCCGGCAGTCGCGTGACCGCCCTGTCCGACTCCGAGGCGGGCGCCTCGTTCACCCTGGCCGCGCCCGACCCCGAGGCCGTGCTGTCGTTCTATCGCCGCGAGCTGGGGCGCGGCGCGTTCACGATCGTCGCCGACCAGGCCGGTCCCGACGCCACCAGCCTTTCCTTCCGCGACACCGACGGCTGGGCGGGCACGATCTATGCCACCCCGCAACGCGTCGCCGTCGCCGTCCGCCGAGCCTGACCTCCGCCGGCCGGCGCGCTGTCGCCGTCAGCACCCGGCAACCTCGGCCGGGACCGCGCCCCGTCGGGCTCAGCGGGGTCACCGTCCCCACCCGCGTCGTCCGCTGCTCTACCGCGCCGCCGCGGCCTTGACGCCGGTGGCCCAGCGCTCGATCTGAGCCACGTCGACCGCCCCGCCCATGGCCAGGAAGCCGGCCCGGTTGGGGTGCAGGTGGTCGCCCGGGCCGCCGACGCTGCTGTTGGTGTCGAACTCGGGTCGCAGGTGGCCCGGGCGGGCCGGGTCCTCGGTCACCGCGCTGAAGTCGGCCACCCCGTCGAACACCCCGCCGGTCCGGATGAAGTCGTTGACGGCCCGGCGCTTGGCGTCGGTCTCGGGGGTGCCGTAGAGGCCGAACTCGGTGCCCGCGGACGGCGTCAGCGTGGCGCCGACGATCTTGATTCCGCGCGCGTGCACCCGGCGGACGATCTCCCGGTAACCGTCGATCACCTGGGCCGCTGTCGCGTTGCCGCCACCGAGGTCGTTGATGCCCTCCAGCAGGATGACCACGCGCACACCCGGGCGCTGCAGGACGTCGCGGTCGAGCCGGTCGAGCGCGGGCGGCCCGTCACAGGGTGTGCAGCCGCCCGGCGTACGACCGATCCGGGTGACCATGTTGCCGCCGATCGCCTCGGTGACGACCGTGACGTCGCCCCGCCGGTCGAGCCGGCGCTGGAGCACGTCGGGCCACCGGTCGTGGCCGTTGATCGTGGAGAAGAAGCCGTCGGTGATCGAGTCGCCGAACGCGACGACAGTGGCCCGTTCCTCCCGCTGCGCCTGCACCTGAACCTCGGAGAGGAAGAACCACGAGGTGGTCGAGTGCGGGAACGCCGTCTCCCCCGGGTCGGCGGTGCGGTCGCCGGCGCCCGGCCCCGAGACGTACGAGGTGGTGAACCCGGCGGCGTGCCACGTCATCGGCCCGCTCTCACCGGCCACGAAGAGGCTGATCGCGAGCCGCTGCGACGGCGCGTCGGTCACCCGGACCCGCACCGGGTCACTGAGGACGGTTCGCCCGGCCGGGACGACGACCGATCCCCGGCCGCCGAAGGTCAGCGGCCGGTTGGTGCCCGGCACGACGGTGGCCCCGATGGACTGCAACCCGGCGTACGCCCGCCCGAAGGTCACCGCCCGGGTGCCGTACTCGTTGCTGAGCCGCACCCGCCAGACCGTGCCCTCGACGCTAGGGTGCACGGTCATCCGCAGCGTCTGATCATGCGCCTGGTTGTCCGGGAAGGCTCCGGTCAGCAGCGGTGCCGTGTTCCCGGGCCCGGCCGGCCCCACCGGTCCGGGCTGGCCCACCGAATACCCCACCGGATAGACCCCCTGAGCCGACCCGGCCCACCCGGCACCCCAGGCGTTCCCCCGCGCCTGCGCGGCGGCCACCGGCGTGAGCAGAACAAACGCGGCGACCGTGGCCATGGCCTTGCTGATCCGAGCGACTCGCATGGCACCCCCTAGGAAGTCATCGACGACCATCGTTACCACCGGCCCGGGGCCCGATCAATCGTTCCGCCCTGGACAGGCACATATTGGATGATCGGTCGCCTGTGCGACGCGGTCGGCGGTGCCACGGTGAGGGACATGAGACATTCGTCGATACGTACGCTCCTCGCCCTCTGCACCGCACTGGTGCTGCCGGCCGTCGTGGTGGCAGTGCCCGCGCCGGCCTCGCCGTCGTCCACCCGGGGCGACCCCGTGCTGCAAGCCGCGCTCGACGACATCGTGGCCGCGGGCGCGACCGGCGCGCTGGCCGTCGTCGACGACGGCACCCGTACCGTCCAGCTGACCAGCGGCGTGGCCCGGCTGCAGCCCCGGCAACCACTGCGGCCGACGGCGCGGTTCCGGGTGGGCAGCGCCACCAAGACCTTCGTCGCCGTCACCGCACTCCAACTGGTCGGGCAGCGCGAACTGGGACTGGACGACACCGTGGAGCGCTGGCTGCCCGGCCTGGTGCCGAACGGGCAGAACATCACCCTGCGGATGCTCCTCAACCACACGAGCGGCCTGTTCGACTTCACCGCCGACGAGACCTTCCTCGCGGCGTTCCTGGCCGACCGCACCCGGCTCTGGACACCGCGCGAGCTGATCGCCGTCGCGACCAGCCACCCGCCCACCGGCCCGCCCGGCAGCCCCTGGGCCTACTCCAACACCGGCTACCTCCTGGTCGGCCTGATCGTCGAAAAGGCCGCCGGACGCGACCTGGAGTCGCTCGTCCGGCATCGCATCATCGAACCGCTGGGCCTGCGCAGCACCGCGTTCCCCCGCACCCCGCGGATCGCCGGCTACCACGCCCACGGCTACGCCCCGCCGTCGCTGACCGGGGCCGGCTACGTCGACGTGACGCCCGTCAGCCCGTCCGCGGTCTGGGCCGCCGGGGCGATGACCTCCAACGCCGCCGACCTGCGGACCTTCTACGAGGCGGTCCTGGGCGGACGCCTGCTCGCCCCGGCTCAGCGCAAGGAGTTGCTGGCCGCCGTCCCGGTGACGCCGGACTTCGGCTACGGCCTGGGCCTGTTCGTCGAGACGTATCCGTCCTGCGGCACGGCCTACGGCCACAACGGCGGCATCCTCGGATACATCTCCTGGACCTACACCGACCGGGTGGGTCGCCGCAGCGTGGTGATCATGATGCCGACCGAGCCCGACGCGGCATTGTGGCCCGTCCTCAACCGGGCACTCACCATCGCCGTGTGCCGCATGTTCGGCCGGACCGCCCCCGATCCGCTCGCCGGCCATCGACACTCACCGATCATCGGGGCTACCGTGCGGGCATCAGCCTGAGGAGGTCGCCATGACTCGAGCGTCGGACGGACCGGCTGCGGCCGATCTTCAGCAGTTCGGCTACCGGCAGGAGCTCAGCCGGTCGCTGAGCTTCACCGACCTGCTGATCTACGGCCTCATCTTCATGGTGCCGATCGCGCCGTTCGGGATCTTCGGCAGTGTGTACAGCGGGTCCGGCGGGATGGTGGCTCTCGCGTACGTCATCGGCATGGTGGCGATGATGTTCACCGCGCTGTCGTACTCGCAGATGGTCAAGGCCTTCCCGATGGCCGGGTCGGTCTACAGCTACGCCGGGCGGGGCATCGCGCCGCCGGTCGGGTTCCTGGCCGGGTGGGTGATCCTGCTCGATTACGTGCTCGTGCCCGGTCTTCTCTATCTCGTGGCCAGTGTGGCCATGCACTCGCTGGTGCCCGCCGTCCCGGTCTGGCTCTGGCTGGTGGCCTTCGTCCTGCTCAACACGGTCGTCAACTACCTGGGCATCCGGATGACCGCCCGGGTCAACCGGATCATGCTGGTGGCCGAGGTCATCATCCTGGCGATCTTCCTGGTCGTCGGGGTGGTGGCGCTGGCCTCCGGCAAGGGTGCCGGCTTCTCGTGGAGCCCGCTCTACAACGCGGACACGTTCTCGTGGTCGGTGGTCTTCGGTGCGGTGTCCATCGCCGTGCTGTCGTTCCTGGGTTTCGACGGCATCTCGATGCTGGCCGAGGAGAGCCGTGAGGAGGCCCGCCAGATCGGCCAGGCCATGGTCGGCGCGCTGCTGCTGGCCGGCTCGCTGTTCGTCGTGCAGACCTGGGTCGCGGCGCTGCTCGTGCCGGACGCGCCCGGGTTGCTGGCCGACGGCGACCCCGAGGGTACGGCGTTCTACGACGCGGCCCGGGCGGCCGGCGGCGGCTGGCTGGCCAGTCTGACCGCGCTGGCCACCGCCATCGCCTGGGGCTTCGCCAACTCGCTGGTCGCCCAGGCGGCCACCAGCCGGCTGCTCTACGCGATGGCCCGCGACGGGCAGATGCCGCGGTTCCTCAGCCGGATCAGCGAACGGCATCGGGTGCCGGCCAACGCCACCCTGCTCGTGGCGGCGATCTCGCTGGCCCTCGGCCTCTACATGGCGAGCCGGGACGACGGCATCTCGCTGCTGTCGACGCTGGTGAACTTCGGCGCGATGACCGCATTCCTGGCCCTGCACGTCGCGGTCGTGATCCACTACGTCGTACGGCAGGGAAGCCGGGACTGGTGGCGGCACCTCGTCGTCCCGGTGATCGGCTTCCTTATCCTGTTGTACGTGGTGATCAACGCGGACATCGCCGCGCAGACCCTGGGCTTCGCCTGGCTCGGCGTCGGCGTGATCGTGCTCATCGTCTTCTATGTGACCGGCCGGCGCCCGACCCTGGCCGGCCTGACCGGGCAGGAGAACCCATGACCGAGGTCGTCAGCTACCGCCCCGGCCCGGAGGAACTGGCCTACACCTTCGGCGGACGGGAGCCGGTCCTCTCGGTGGCGCCGGGCACGGTGGTCGAGCTGTACACCGAGGACTGCTTCGGCGGCCGGGTGCGCGACGTCGGCGACCTCCCGTCGGTGGTGTGCGAGTTCCCCTACCTCAACCCGGTCACCGGTCCGATCCACGTCGAGGGAGCCGAGCCCGGCGACACGCTGGCCGTGCACTTCGTCGACATCGTGCCGGCCCGCGACTGGGCCGTGTCGTCGACCTTCCCGCACTTCGGCGCGCTCACCGGCACCCACACCACGGCGATGCTGCACGCGCCGCTCGACGAGCTGGTGTGGCGCTACGACGTGGACGTCGCCGCGGGCACGGTGCGCTATCAGGCCCGGCGCAGCGACTACAGCGTCGAGCTTCCCCTCGACCCCATGCACGGTACGGCGGGAGTGGCCCCGGCCGCGTTCGAGAGCCGCATGACGATCGTGCCCGACACCCACGGCGGCAACCTGGACACGCCGGAGCTGCGTGCGGGGGTGACGGCCTACTTCGGTGTGAACGTGCCCGGTGCGCTGTTCGCCCTGGGCGACGGCCACTGCCGCCAGGGCGACGGCGAGGTCTGCGGTACGGGGGTGGAGGCGGCCATGAACACGGTGGTCATCCTCGACCTGGTCAAGGGGGTGCCGACCCCCACGCCGCGCTTCGAGACCGACGCCGCCCTGATGTCGGCCGGGTCGGCCCGGCCGCTCGAGGACGCGTACCGGATGAGCCAGCACGACCTGGTCACCTGGACGGCCGGCCTGATCGGACTGGACACGCTCGACGCCTACCAGCTCATCAGCCAGGCCGGCGAGGCGCCGGTGGGCAACGTCTGCGACCCCAATTACACGATGCTGGCCAAGGTGGCCAAGTCCTACCTGGGCCCGGCCCGGCCCTACGACGGAATCCACGCCCGCCTCCGCGGCTCGGCCCGGGACTACCAGTCCACGTCCCGCTGAGAGGAGCCGGATCCGGCTGGGACCCAGCCGCTGGCACACTGGCGGACATGATCGATCGTCAGCCGGCCGAGAGCCCTCGGCGTAGGGTGAGCGACCGGCTCGCCCTCACCCTCGTGGCCGTTGTCGCAGCGGCCGGAGTGGCCTTCGGCGTGCTGGTTCTCCACCTTTCCTGGCCGGTCGCACTGTTGATCGCCGGATCGCCGGCCGTGGCCACGAGCACCGGGCTGCTCCTCAAGACGAAGTATTCCGGCCGGCCGGAGGCGCAGTGACCATGAAGCGACCGACGCTGTTCCTGACGGTGGGACTTCCGTGCGCCGGCAAGACCACTGCCGCCCGGCGGATGGAGATCGAGCACGGCGCGCTTCGTCTCACCAAGGACGAATGGGTGAAGGCCCTCTATGGGGCGGACAATCCGCCGTCGGCCAATGACGTGATCGAAGGACGGCTTATCCAGATCGGGCTGCGCGCCCTGGAACTCGGCACCAACGTCGTGATCGACTACGGCCTCTGGAGCCGGGACGAGCGGTCCGCTCTGCGCCGGGCCGCCGCCGACCGGGGCGCCGCGGTGGAGCTGCACTACTTCGAGGTCACCCCGGCCGAGCAGCGGAGACGAGCTGACCGGCGGCAAGCCGAAGCGCCCCACACGACGTGGCCCATGTCCGACGCGGAACTGGCCGAGTCGGCCGCCTTCCTCCAGATCCCGACCCGGGGCGAGCTCGACGGCAGCGAACCCCTGGACGACCCCCCGGCGGGCTTCCCGACCTGGGACGCGTGGCGCGCCCACCGCTGGCCATCATCGGTCTCCTGACGTCCGGCATCCCGGATCTCGGGTGAGCCACGTCACAACGGCCGGAGCGATGACATTCCGGGGCCGGGCCGGTCTGACGGCATGTCAGGCACGAACCCCAGCGGAGGGAAAGAACCATGAGCTTCCAGGCCTACCTCGACAACATCGAGGCGAAGACCGGGCTGACTCCTCGCCAGTTCATGGCGCTGGCCCACGAGCGCGGCCTCGATGAGCCGTCGACCAAGGCGGGGCAGATCGTGGAGTGGCTGAAGGACGACTACGGTCTCGGACGAGGACACGCCATGGCTCTCGTCCACGTGATCAAGAACGGGGCCACGATCAGCGACAAGCACGTCGGGACGTCCGGCTCCCATCGCGACGACTCGGACACCCTGTGGCTGGACGGCGTCGCGAACCGCCCCTGAGACGAGCCGCCGCCCCGCCGCGGCAAGGGAGACGGGTCAGACAGACGCGTAGGTCCAGGGAAGACTCCGGCCGTTGACCGTGGGGGTGATGACGAACACGTCGTCGAGCTCCCTCGTGGTGGCTCCGTAACAGACCGAGAAGGACTTGGGTCCTACGGTCGACGCGGTGCAACTCCATTCACCGATGCGGCTGATGGACGTGTTCCAGAGGTCCACCGAGGCCTGGGCCCGAAAGGTGGTGGACGTGCGGTTCTGCACGATGATCGCCGCCTGCACGTTCTTGCGGTCGGACGACCGGATGGCGCAGGCCTGAGCAATCACGTCGAGTTCGAGTGACGCGCTCTCGGCACATCCCCACTCACTGGTACTCGGCTTGATGGGACTTTTCTCGTACGAGCGCCAGGTCCCGGACGCCGCCGCGGCGGGACTGACAGTGGCCAGGCACAGCCCCAGAGCCGCGACGCCGGTGGCCGCCGCCGAGACGGCCAGTCTTGTCTTCATCATGCCAACTCCTTCTGTCTATTCCGGAGCGTGAGCTGCCGGTCGGGGTGGGTGACGACGCACCCTCCTGAACTCATGGGACGCGGCCCAGGCATCGGCCACGGGACCGAGGTGCCGCAACTTGTCCGGGTTGGACACGACGCGGATCGTCTGGATGCGTCCATCGAGAATGCCGAGGTCGATGGTGTTGAGCACGTGACCGTCGCGGTTACGCCACATCGCGCCCGGCTGCCCGTTGACTCGCTGGGTCTGCACCACGACGCCCATCCGGGCCAGCGGCTCCGCGACCGCGGCGAGCAGCCGCGCGGCCTTGCCGGCGCCCACTATCGGCTTGGGGGTTCGTGGCGCCTTGCCGCCGCTGTCACTGACCACCTCCACGTCCACGGCGAGCAGCTCCCGCAGCGAGGCCACGTCACCGTCCCGGAAGGCATCGAAGAACCGCTCGGCCAGTTGTTCGCGCTCGCGCCGGTCGGCCTCGAACCGGGGCCGGCCCGCTTCCATGTGCCGCCGCGCCCGCACCGCGAGCTGCCGGCAGGCCGCCTCGGACCGGCCGACCGCCGAAGCAACCTCATCGAAGGGGAACGCGAACACCTCCCGCAGGACGAAGACCGCGCGTTCGAGCGGACTGAGACGCTCCAGCAGCAACAGCGCTGCCGTGGAGAGCGAGTCGGCCAGTTCGGCGGAGCGTTCCGGGTCCTCGTACGGATCGTCCATGAGCGGCTCGGGCAGCCACGGGCCGACATACTCCTCCCGGCGCACCCGGGCCGAGCGCAGCAGGTTGATCGACGTCCGGGTGACCACGGTGGACAGGAACGCTTTGGCCGAGCTGACCTCGGACGGATAGGCCTGGTACCCGATCCAGGTCTCCTGGACTGCTTCCTCGGCCTCGCTGACACTTCCCAGGATCCGATAGGAGATCGCGAACAGAAGTGGTCGCAGCTCCTCGAACACCTCGACCTTGCTCACCCATGCACCTCTGCCATGGCGGTCCCCCTCCAGCCATCCCGGTCACCCTCCACCACCTGAGTCAAAACAGCCACCCGTGGTGTGACATGCGCAGCCGATCCCGTCGGGCGGGTCAGGCCGGCTTCGGCCTGAGCTCGATCGGTACGGTCCGGAACGAGCGCGCGCCGGCCCGGACCGTCGATCCGGTCCGGGCCGGCGCGAGGCTCAGGCCGCGGGTGTCAGGCGCCGATCGAGGGCAGCAACCGCTCGAGCCCGGTCCAGATGCGGGTCGAGTTGTGCGAGTGCCAGGCCGCGCCGGACCAGTAGGTGCTGTTGCGGCCCTGCAGGGCGTTGAGCCGGCGATAGAAGCCGCCGGCGATGTCGCGCGGGCCGACGTGCAGCTCGAACGGGGTGTGGCTCTTGTAGACCGCGAAGCCCTCGAACCGTACGGGATAGGTCCCGGCCGCGGCGACGCGCTCGATGCCGGCCCGGATCTCGCGGCGGACCACCGCGTCGGCCAGGGGGGCCGGGCTGCCGTACTTGACGTTGTAGAGGCCGGGCACGGCGGTCGGGGCGACCGAATAGAGACCGGGCAGCGGCGGCAACTGGTAGGGCGTCTCGGCGGCCACGTTGTCTAGGCCGACCCCCGCCGGGAGGCCGGAGAGGCGGACCACCGAGGTGTAGTAGGCGCCGCTGACGAACTTGCCGAACACCGCGCGCTCGGTGTTGTCGAGGTCGACCGCGCCCAGGTTGCGGACCAGCGGCGGGATCGTGATCAGCAGTTTCCGGGCCTCGATGACGCTGGGGCCGCCGGGGCCGGTGACCCACACCCGTACGCCGGACCGGGACCGCTCGATCCGGAGCGCCCGCGTGCTCAGCAGGGCGTCGTCACCCAGCCGGTCGGTCGCGCGCTCGTAGATCAGGCTGTTGTCCCGGGCCGCCGTGGTGAGGTAGCTGGCGTTCAGGATGTTGCGGGTCACGCCCAGGCCGAACGTGTTGATGGCGTAGAGCGCGGGCAGCCCGAGCACGTCGCCGATACCCTGCCCGTAGTTGAAGACGAAGGGCACGACCGAGCCGAAGTCGTGCTTGGCCACGTAGTCGGCGAACGGGGCGACCAGCTCGGCCGGCACCGGGTCGGGCAGGTCGATGACGGTGTCGATCGGACCGAACCGGCTGATGTCCTGGAAGTAGGCGGGCAGGGCGACCGGCGGCGGCTGGTTGTAGTCGACCGTCCGGCCGGTGCGGAAGTCCACATAGGTCGTCGTGCCGCCGCCTCCGCCACCCTCGGCGATCCGGACGAGGTCGACGTCGAACTTGCCGAAGTAGTCGCGGACCAGTGGCTCGTCCTCGAAGACGACCACGCCGAAGTCGATCGTGCCGCCGGTGGCCGGGTCGTGGTAGGTCTCGGTGTGGCCGCCCAGCCGGTCGTTCGCCTCGACGACGACCACGCTGCTCCCCAGCTCGCCCAGGCGCACCGCCGCGTACGTGCCGGCCGAGCCACCACCCAGGACGCACACATCACGCTTGATCACCCGGGGTTTGCTCGCACCGGACAGCAGGGGAGCGGCCGCCGCGGCACCCATTACGGAAAGCATCTGCTTACGTGTCAGGCCCATGAGTGCGAACAATATTCGCTTTGATCGATTCGCGGGGGGCGGATCTCAGGACCGGGTGATCAGGGCGCCGACCTCGGTGCGGGACACGACGCCGAGCTTGCGCAGGATGTTGGAGACGTGGACGGCGGCCGTCCGGGGCGAGATGTAGAGACGCCGGGCCAGCTCGGAGTTGGTCAGGCCGTCACTGATCAGCACTGCCACCTCACGTTCACGGGGGGTCAGCGCGGCCGGGCCGGTGACCGCGTCGGCGGCGTCGTCCGGGGCCATGCCGAGCCGGGTGCGGACGGCGTCGAGCTGGGCCGCCCGCCAGCCACGCCACCGGGACAGCAGGGCGGCCGCCGCTTCCGTCTGGGCGGCGGCCTCGGCCCGCCGGTCGGCCGACAGCAGGCAGCGCGCGGCTCCGACGCGTACGGTGCCCCGGGTCGCCGGACCGAGTGCCTGGTCCTCGGCGATGGACAAATAGCCGGCCAGGGCCTCGGTGTGCTCGCCGCGCGCCTCGGCCAGCTGGGCCCGGACCAGCGTGCGGTAGGCGTCCCAGACCTCGGCGTCGAGCAGCGCGGCGGCCATCGGCTCGAGCTGCGCGGCCGGCAGCCCGAGCTCGAGGGCGGCCGAGACGAGATCGTGGGCCTGCTCGCCGCTGCGCCAGCTCTGCGCGCCCAGGGCGGTCAGCACCTGGCCCAGCACCGCCTCGGCGCGCGGCAGGTCGCGGCGGCGGCAGGCGAGGTGGAACGTCAGCCCGGGAATCATCAGCGGCGGGTTGCCGGGCAGCCGGGCCAGGTCGGCGATGAGCTGCTCGACCCGGTCGAGCTCGCCCGCCTCCAGGTAGAGCCCGGCCAGGAAGACCCCGTGGAAGTCGGCCCAGCGTCCCCGGCGCCGGTAACCGCTGTCCCGCTCGCGGCCCTCCTCGAGCGCCGCGATGGCCGCGTCCAGGTCACCGGCCCGCAACGCCAGCCGGGCCCGGCCCTGGAAGTAGGCGGCCACCGCCAGCGACTCGAAGCCGGCCCGCTCGGCGTCGATCCGCATCCGCTCCAGGGCTTCGGCGTGCTCGGCCGGCGAGGTCGGCGGCACCTCCTGCACCAGCGTGTTCAGAGCCCGGGCGGCCAGCACCCACTCCCCCGCCTTCTCGGCCTCGTCGACCAGGGTGGACAGGATCTTCTGCCCCTCGGCCGACGTCTGCGCCCGCTCGCAGAGCGCCGAGCCCTTCTCCAGCAGCGCGGTCAGGCGGATGACGGGCAGGTCGAACTCGCCGGCCAGGGCGAGCGCGCGGTCGGACCAGAGCACCGCCGCCTCGAGATCGTCACGCAGGTAGGCCGACTGGGCGATCGCGGTCATCGCCCGGGCCTGACCGGCGCCGGGTGGCAGCTCGGCGATCAGGATCTCGATGTCCTGCGTCAGCTCGCGCATGGCGTCGAACTCGCGCGACTCCCAGGCCAGCCGGACCAGCAGGTAGAGCGACTCGGCGCGGTCGGTCGCGGCGACGGCGAGCCGGTGCCAGCGGCGGCTGTAGCGCTGGGCGTCGTCGAGCAGGCCGGCCAGCCAGGCCGCCCGGGCCGCGGCGCCGAGCAGCTCGACGTCGTCGGACGCCTCCTCCAGACCCATCTCGGCCAGCTGCAGAGCCTGATAAGCGGAGCCGATCGACAGATACAGCGCGGCGCCACCGCGGGCCGCGGCGACCAGGTCGTCGTACCGGCCGGCTCCGCGGGCGTGGTGCGCCACCATGGCCGGGTCGGAGGCGCCGCTGCCGAGGAGCACGTCCAGCGCCACCTCGTGCAGCCGCCGGCGCTGGCGGCCGAGCATCTGACCGGCGATGGCCTCGCGCACCAGTGCGTGCCGGAAGGCGAACTCGTCGTCCCCCGACTCGACCAGCACGCCCCGGGTGACCAGGTCGCGCAGCACCGCGATGAGCTCGTCCTCGTCCGCCCCGGCCACGTCGGCCAGCAGGTCGAACGGGATGCGGTGGCCGAGCACGGAGGCCGCCTCGACGATGCGGTGGCTGACCGGCTCGAGGTCGTCGACCTGGCGGCGCAGCACGTCGGCCAGGCTCCACGGCAGCGGCTGGTCGACCAGGGCCTCGAGGTCGGGCCCGGGCCGGGCGCGCAGCAGCTCCTCGAGGAAGAACGGGTTGCCGCCGGTGCGGTGGTGCAGGGCGGTCGCGGCGCGCAGCGGCGCCGGGGCGCCGGTGGCCGCGGCCAGGAAGGCGGCGGTCTGCGACGGGGTGAGGCGGTCCAGGCGTACGTGGGTCACGGCGTGCCGCCGGTCGAGCCGGGCCAGCAGACCCGCCGCGGGCTGGCGGTGGGTCACCTCGTCCGGCCGGTAGGTGCCGATGAGCAGCCGCGGGCCGCGCTGCTCGGCGATCCGCTCGAACAGCGCCGCACTCTCCGAGTCGGCCCAGTGCAGGTCCTCGAAGACCAGGATCGCCGGTGAGTCGCCGATCAGGTCGGCCAGCACGGCCAGACCGGCGTGCAGGCGCTCGACCGGGCTGCGGGTCGGATCGGCCAGGGCGGCGAGCTGCTCGTCGTCGACCCCGGGGCGGCCGTCGATGGCGTCCAGCAACACCTCGTACGGCCGGGAGAGCGAACCCGGCTCGGCCTGGCCGACCAGCACGGTGGTCTGCGCCGGCACGGTGGCCAGCAGCTCCTGCACCAGGCGGGTCTTGCCGATGCCGGGCTCCCCCGCGATGATCGCGACGGCCGGCTCACGCGCCGAGGCGAGCCGCGCCAGCCGGCGCAGCTCGCTCTCCCGTCCGATCATCACCGGGCCGGCACCGCCGCGGAGGGTTCGCACGAGGCCAGGCTACCGGTGGGCTCCTTCACCGGGCGCGCTCGACGGGTCCTGCGGGCGAGGCGGGCCGCCGACAGCAGGCGGGACCGGTCGGCCTCGGCGATCATCTCGCGGTGCCGGTCGTTGACCAGGTTCAGCATGAGCTCCGGGTGCATCAACATGACTTGCTCCTTCGTCCGCCGGTGATAAGTCGATCCTGGTCCGGCGCAAGGGCTGTCACATCGGAAGGGGTTACGTATCTTCGCTGGTCACCGGCCGTCTACGCATACCTACGGAGCCACCGCGGGCACGATGGTGCCGGTAAGCAGGCTCTCCGGCCCGGGCCCGGCGTCCGGGTTGTTGGTGAGCACGACGACCAGGTCCAGAGCCGGTACGACGTAGATGTATTGACCCCCGTAGCCGACGGCCGAGAACGCCCGGGCGCCGTCGATGGTTTCGAACCACCAGTGCAGGCCGTAACCGCTCTCCACGTCCGGTGGCAGCCCGGTCCGCGACGTCGACGCGGTCACCCAGTCGGCCGGGACGATCTGCCGGTCGTCCCACCGGCCGCCGTGGAGATAGAGGTAACCGATCTTCGCCAGCTCGCGGGAGGGCAGCCGCAGGAAGGCCGCGCCGTAGTGCACGCCCTGCGGGTCGACCGGCCAGGCCACGGCGGAGCGGTCGTAGGCAGCGAGCGTGGCGCCGTCCACCTGGCCGCCGAACACCGGCTCGTACGCCTTGCTGGTGTCGATACCCAAGGGCTCGAACAGTTTGGCGCGCGCATAGTCGAGCGTGGACCCACCGGTCGTGGTGGCCACGATGGCCGACAGCAGGTGCGAGGAGGCGCTGCTGTACGAGAACCTGGTGCCCGGCTCGACGATCAGGCGGCGGCTCAGGATCTGCCGCACCCAGTTCGGGCTCGTCAGCATGTCGTCCTCGCCGGCCGGGTCGCCGGCCAGCCCCGAGGTCATGGTGAGCAGGTGCCGCACGGTGACGCCGGCCAGCGGTGACTCGGGAGCCGCCAGCAGCTCGCCGACCGTCTGATCCAGACTCTTGATTTTCCCCTCGGCCAGCGCGATGCCCACCAGCGTGCCGACGACGCTTTTGGTGACCGACCGGACGTCGTGCCCCGAGCCGACGCTCAGACCGTGCCAGTAGCGCTCGTGCACGACATAGCCGTGCCGCACCACGACGACGCTGCGCACCTCGGTGAAGGTGTCGGCCACCTGCTTGTCCAGCTGGGCCATGGCCGCCGGGTCGACGCCCTGGGTCTGCGGCTCGGCCTCGGACCAGTCCGTCGTGGGCCAACCGGCCCCGGGCACGCCCGGTGACGACGGCGCGGCCGGCGCCGACGGCGCGGGCGGCGCCGGCGACGAGCTGGAACACGCGGCGGTCATCGCACCGGTCAGCACGATCGCGGCGAACAGCTTCATGGCGGCACGCTACGCCGCCCGGCGTGCTGAGCCCACGGACCTGCGTCACCTGCCAATTACGGCGGTGCGGCCCGCGGGTCAGAGGTCGGCGAAGGGGGACTTGCCGGTGGTGAGGCGGGCGTCGAGGGCGGCCGGGGCGAGGACGTGGTCGCGGACCAGATGGCCGGCGCCCGCGATGCCGGCGCGGGACTTGAAGCGGGTCGGCACGATCTGCAGGCGGCGGGTGGCCAGCGGCAGGGAACGCTGATAGACCACCTGGCGGATGCCCGCCATCAGGTCGTCGCCGGTGGTGCCGAGCAGGCCACCGAGCACGATCACGTCGGGGTTGAGCAGGCTCGTCGCGTAGGCCACGGACTCGCCCATGATCCGGCCGGCGTTGCGCAGCGCGGCCACCGCGGCCGAGTCGCCGCGGCGCAGACGCTCGGCGACGTCGCGGGCGTCGTGCCCCTCGCCGAGGTCGCGGGCCAGTGCCCAGCCGCCGGCCAGCGACTCGAGGCAGCCCACGTTGCCGCAGCGGCAGGGCGGATCGCCGAAGCCGGCCACGTGGGCGTGGCCGATGTCGCCGGCCGCGCCCTGGGCGCCCCGGTTGACCGCTCCGTCGATCACCATGCCGCTGCCCACGCCGGTGCCCGCCTTGAGGAAGAACAGGTGACGCGCGGACGGCCAGAAACGCCGGTGCTCGGCCAGCGTCAACAGGTTGACGTCGTTGTCGATGAGCACCGGCACCGGCCAGCTGCGCCGCAGGTGGCGGCGGATGTCGTAGTTCTCCCAGCCGGACATGACCGACCAGCCCATCACCCGGCCGGCCTCGTAGTCGACCGGCGCGGGCAGTCCGAGCCCGAACCCGGCCACCGCCGTCTGCTCCAGGCCCTGCTGCGTGATCAGCTCGCGGACCAGCGCGGTGATCCGGTCGAGCAGCACCTCGGGCCCGTCGCCGAGGGTCAGCCGCTCGACCCGGTCGCCGATGATCGCCATGGTCAGGTCGAGGATCGCCATCCGGGTGCGGTCCTCCCCGACGTCGACCGAGATGATCACGCCGGCCCGCGGGTTGAGCTCGAGCACCCGGGACGGGCGCCCCCGCGAGGGCAGGCTCTCGGGGCTCTCGCGGATCAGCTGGGCGTCGAACAGCGTGTCCAGACGCTGCCCCACGGTCGACCGGGCCAGACCGGTGACCTGGGCGATCGCGGTGCGGGTGCGGGCCGTGCCGGCGGTGATCAGGCCCAGGATCCGGCCTGGCCCGTCATCGGCCGTGAGAACGGTGGTCATGAATCTCCCCGTGGCGTGATGGGCCACAGTCAACCACAGCACTTTTGTCGGTCACAAGACATAACTTCGACTTTGATGGTTGACAGTCGACGTAACCACCAACACGATGAGCCGTAACATCGCCGACTTAATTCGGCAGCAGACATACAGGAGGACTCATGAAGGTCACCCGAGTCGCCGCCGCCGGGCTGGCGGCCGGCATATTTCTGAGCGCGACCGCGTGCGGCTCCGACGACGGCGGCAGCAGCAGCGGCGGGGGCAGTGACAGCGGCGACGTGACCATCGGCATCGTCGAGCTCAACCTGTCCAACCCGTTCTTCGGCACCCTGCAGAAGGCGACCGAGTCCGCGGCCACGGCCAAGGGCTGGAAGACGATGAAGGCCGAGGCCAAGGTGCCCGGCGACTCGGCGACCCAGGTGACCGCCATCGAGAACATGATCGCGAACAAGGTGAAGGCCATCGTGCTCGACCCGGCCAACCCGACCGCGCTCAACCCGGTGGTCAAGAAGGCCCGCGACCAGGGCATCCTGGTGATCACGGTGAACGCCACGCTCACCCCGATCGAGGGCGCGGACGCCACCTTCGCCACCGACAACACGGCCGCCGGCAAGCTGATCGGCCAGTGGGCCAAGGCCTCGGCGCCGGCCAAACCGCGGATCGCGATGCTCGACTTCGACCTCTCGGACGGCCCGGCCGGCGGCCGCCACAACGGCTTCCTCGAGGGTTACGGCATCAAGGACGGCGACCCGAGCATCGCCGGCTCCGCCCTCACCAAGGGCACCATCGAGACCGGGCAGTCCGCGATGGAGAACCTCCTCTCGGCCCACCCCGACATCAACGTGGTCTACACGATCAACGAGCCGGTGGCCCGCGGCGCCAACACGGCACTCAAGAACAAGGGCCTGGCCGACAAGGCCACCGTGGTCTCGGTCGACGGTGCCTGCAGCGGTGTGCAGGACGTCAAGGACGGCATCATCGGCGCGACCGCCATGCAGTTCCCGAGCAAGATGGGCCAGCTCGCCGTCGACGCCATCAGCAAGTACCTGGCCGACGGCACCAAGCCCACGGCCGGGCTGAACGACTCGGGCACGACGTTGATCACCGACAAGCCGGTGGACGGCCTGGAGTCGCAGACCTCGGATTGGGGTCTGCAGAACTGCTGGGGCGAGAAGTGACCCAGCTCGACGACGCGGTCCTCCTGGAGAAGGAGGACCGCGCCGGTCCCCTGCGGGCGGCCCTGTCGAGCCAGACCGCCGGCCCGCTGGCCGCGCTGGTGCTGGCCGTGGTCATCTTCTCGGCGACGACCGACTCGTTCCTCAACGCCGGCAACCTGTCGCTGATCGCGCAGCAGTCGGTCGTGGTCGGCACGCTCGCGCTGGGCCAGACGCTGGTCATCCTGACCGCCGGCATCGACCTGTCCAACGGCGCGATCATGGTGCTGGCCTCGGTGGTGATCGGGAACCTGGCCACCGACGGCAACGTGTTCGGCGCCCTGCTGGCCGGGCTGGCCGTCTGCCTGGTCCTGGGACTGCTCAACGGCGTCCTGGTCGCGCAGTTCTCGCTGCCGCCGTTCATCGTGACGCTCGGCGTGCTGTCGGTGCTGACCGCGGCCGCCCGGCTGTACACCGACTCGCAGTCGTACCCGATCGACTCGGCGTTCCTGACCGCGCTGAACGGCGGTCCCACGGTCGGCGGGGTCACCATCACGTACGGCGTGCTGCTGTGGATCGGCTTGACGGCGATCCTGGGTTACGCGCTCACCCAGACCGCCTGGGGCGTGCGCGTCTACGCGGTCGGCGACAACCCGCGAGCCGCCGCCCTGACCGGCATCAAGGTCAAGCGGGTGCTGCTCAGCGTCTACCTGACGGCCGCGGTCGTGTACGCGTTCGCCGCCTGGCAGGCACTCGGCCGCACCCCGACGGCCGACCCGAGCGGCTACTCGACGGCCAACCTGGACAGCATCACCGCCGTCGTGATCGGTGGCACCAGCCTGTTCGGCGGCCGCGGCGGGGTGGTCGGCACGCTGATCGGCGCGCTCATCGTCACCGTGCTGGCCAACGGGCTCACCCAGGCCGGCATCGACTCGCTCTACCAGCAGGTGGCGACCGGCATCCTGGTCGTGATCGCCGTCGCCGTCGACCACTTCGTGCGAACGAGGCAGACCCGATGACCACTGACGTCGTCCTGCAGGCCCGGGGACTCACCAAGCACTACGGGCACGTCGTCGCCCTCGACAACTGCGACTTCGACCTGCGCGCGGGCGAGATCCTGGCCGTGATCGGCGACAACGGCGCCGGCAAGTCCACCCTGATCAAGGCGTTGACCGGCGCCGTCGTCCCCGACGCGGGCGAGATCCGGCTCCGCGGTGAGCCGGTGACCTTCCGCAGCGCCCTCGACGCCCGCCGGGCCGGCATCGAGACCGTCTATCAGGAGCTCGGCGTCGCGCCCGCGCTGGACATCACCCAGAACCTCTATCTGGGCCGGGAGCAGCGCCGCAAAGGCATCCTGGGCACGGTGTTCCGCAAGCTCGACAAGCCGGCGATGCGGCGGGGTTCGGCCCGGCAGATGGCCGACCTGGGCATCCGGGTGCAGTCGATCCGGCAGAAGGTCGACACCCTCTCCGGCGGCCAGCGCCAGGCGGTTGCCGTGGCCCGGGTCGCGGCCTGGGCCACCAGCGTCGTGATCATGGACGAGCCGACCGCGGCGCTCGGTGTCCGCGAGACCAACCAGGTGCTCCGGCTGATCGAGCGGGTCCGCGAGAACGGGCTGCCGGTCGTGCTGATCAGCCACAACATGCCCAACGTGTTCGAGGTCGCCGACCGGATCCACATCCACCGGCTCGGGCGGCGCATCGCCGTGGTCGAGCCGGGCCGCACAACCATGGAGGAGGCCGTCGCCGTGATGACCGGAGCCAAGCAACCGGAGGACCTCGCGTGACCGGCTACCGACTGGCCGAGCTGATCGAGGCGGCCGGGCAGCTGGCCGCCGACGGCCGGCGCCGGATCCTCGGCATCACCGGGGCGCCCGGGGCCGGCAAGTCGACACTGGCCCAGCAGCTGACCGAGGCGCTCGGCGACCGGGCCGTGCTGGTCGGGCTGGACAGCTTCCACCTGTCCAACGCCGAGCTGCACCGCCTGGGCCGGCACGCCCGCAAGGGCGCCGCGGACACGTTCGACGCGGCCGGATATCAGAACCTGCTGCGGCGGCTGCGACCGCAGACCGACGAGATCGTCTACGCGGCCGAGTTCGACCGCAGCCTCGAGGAGTCGATCGCCTGCACCGTCCCGGTGCGCCGGGAGACGCCGCTGATCGTCACCGAGGGCAACTATCTGCTCGTCGACGACGACCGCTGGCGGGCCACGGCCGACCTCATCGACGAGATCTGGTACGTCGACCCGGGCGAGGACGTGCGGATGGACCGGCTGATCGCCCGGCACGTCCGCTTCGGGCGCAGCGCGGAGGAGGCGTACGCCCGCTCGCACGGCTCCGATCAGCGCAATGCCGAGCTGATCGCCTCGACCCGGCCGCTGGCCGACCGCATCGTGCAGATCATCAACGAGAAGGAGCCGGCATGACCGTCCTCGACCTCTTCCGCCTCGACGGCAAGGTCGCAGTCGTCACCGGCGGGAACCGCGGCATCGGCAAGGCGATCGCGCTGGCCCTGGCCGAGGCGGGCGCGTCCGTCGTGGTGGCCGCCCGCGACGCCGAGCGCAACGAGCAGGCGGTGGCCGAGATCTCCCAGGCCGGGCCGGACGCGCTCCCGGTCACCACCGACGTGACCAGCCGGTCGGATCTGGTGCGCCTGCGGGACACCGTGGCCGAGCGGCTGGGCCCGGTCGACGTGCTGATCAACAACGCCGGCGTCGGCATCCACGGCGAGTCGCTGACCCTCGACGACGAGGGCTGGGACCGGGTGATGGCGACCAACCTGGACGCGGTGTGGAAGGCCAGCCAGGTGATCGGGGAGCAGATGGTGGGCCGCCGGGCGGGCGCGATCGTCAACGTCGGCTCGATGTCCGGCATGATCATCAACCGGCCGCAGTGGCACACCCCGTACGGTGTCTCGAAGGCCGCCGTGCACCACCTGACGCGATCGCTGGCCGCCGAGTGGGCGCCGCACGGCGTCCGGGTCAACGCGATCGCGCCCGGCTACACCAAGACCGAGATCTCCGACATCGACGACCCGAAGTGGAAGCACTACTGGATCGACGAGGTGCCGATGCGGCGCTACGCCCAGTCGGCCGAGATCGCGCCCTCGGCCCTCTATCTGGCCAGCGACGCGTCCTCCTTCGTGACCGGCTCGGTGCTGGTCATCGACGGCGGCTACACGCTCTGGTGACGCCTTAGTAGGACTTTGTTAGGTCTTTGTGGTGTGTCGCTTGTAGCGGTCGTGTGGTGATGGTTGGCTGCCCGGTGTGGATGAGGGCAGGTTGGAGCAGGTCCGGGTGCAGCTCCAGGAGTTCGCTGCTGA
>NZ_JALPVL010000006.1 GCF_023544465.1 Paractinoplanes maris
GGCACCTGCGAGATCAGCACCCCGAGCGAGACCTGATCAGGACGCACCATCGGGCGATCCACCGCATCCGCTGTCATGACCGGTGATCCAAGCCATCACCACAACCGAAGTCACCACACCACGCCGAACAACCGGGCTACCAGCTCAACCAAGATCAACTTAAGCTACGCGGCATTGGGGCTTGGGGGCTCTCCGGGCAACGGCGCCGTAGCGAATCGTGAGGGAGGGCTGCCGTCGCCCGGAGAGCCCCCAAGCCAACAGCCACGCTATAGAAAAGCCCTCCGATGCCGACCGCTGCCGTCACAGCATCGGCTCGACGGTCGGGGCCACCAGCTCCGCCTACGGGCCGAGCACCGCAAACACCATGCTGAGCACGCCGCCCCCGCCAGGCTGACGCATCACCCGAGTGGCGAGCCCCACCACCCTTTTCCCAAGCATTCCGACACCACCCCTACCCACCACCCAGCCCCATCGCCGCGCAGCGGCAAGCATTCACCTCGACCAAGACGTACGCCGAAGGCGAAAGCAACCGGCATTGTTAAGTTCCCGCACCCCACCACCCACGTAGGCCTGCTGAACCGTACCGCCCAGCTTCGTCCCCAACGCGGCAGCCAGATCCCTCACCCGCCAGGTGACCGCCACCCCGACCAGCCACCCACCAGCCGGTGACCCAGCTCCATGCCGCCGGCAAGCTCGCCCGCAAGGGCGCGGGCAGGGGTGAGCAAGCAAGGCCGTAACTGCTCCTCCAGGCCCTGCTTGCTCACCCCTGCCCGCGCCCGTCCACCGCAAGCAAGTCCAACCCACCCAGCGAACCAGCCGCACCCACCAGCACCGGGAAAACACACCGGGGCCGGAGCCGCAGAGCGACCCCAACCCCGGTTCCCCAGACCATCACGTCAGCCGATGTGGAAACTTTCGCCATAGACAGCGAAGTCCAACGGCGTATTCAGGTCGAAATTGCTGTTGCTGAGGAAGCGACGCTGAGCTGTGTCCACACGAGAGGTGTCGGAATGCGCCTCCTCTTTTTTCATCTCGATCACGCGTTCGTCCAGGAAGGCGTTCAGCCAGGCGCGCTCGTCGCCGCCCTGCGCCGGGGGTTTCGCCCTCTTCAGGGCCTGGGTGCGGATGGCGCGCATTCCTTCGTAGCCGTGCATGACCGCCGCGTCGTAGTAGGCGAACTGGCCCAGCGCCCGCACCCCGTCGTTTTTACCGTCGCGCACTGACGGGTTGAAGTAGACCCTGTCTCGCTCTGCTTCTTGCGCCGCCTGGAAGCGGGTGTCGGCGGCTGCCGTGCGCCAGTCGTTCGTGAAGTTGGGGTCCAGCCCCGCGTGTGAGGCCGTCCCGTTGACGTTGCGCAGCGCCGGCAGGTATTTGGCCAGCACGTTTCCGGGCACCGCGTTGGTGTAGGCCTGCACGAGTTCCAGCATGTCGCCGGTGCCTGAGCAGAAGCCGATGATGCCCGCCGTGTAGCCGCGGCCGTCGCCGATGTCCTCGATGTAGCGGAACTGGGCCCGCCAGTCGAGCGACGAGTTCTCCGCCGCCGACACGAGTTGCATGGCTGCGTCTTTCTTGGCTGGGTTGTCCAAGTTGGTCCCCGTCGGTGCGGTGGTCGGCGGGGTGGTCGGTGCCGTCCCGCCGGGCAGGGTCCAATTCTGGTTGGCGGTTCCGGAGCACGTCCAGATCTGCAGGCGGGTGCCGTTGGCCGAGGTGTTGCCGGTGACGTCCAGGCACTTGCCGCTGCCCGTGTTGACCAGGGTGCTGCCCGCGACCGACCACTTCTGGGCGCCGGTGGCGTTGCAGTCGTACAGCTGGATCTTGGCTCCGTTGGTGGTTGCCGCGGCGGCGACGTCGAGGCATTTGCCGAGCGCCCGGATGCTGCCGTCGGTGTTGCCGACGGTCCATTGCTGGGCTCCGGAGTTGTTGCAGTCGTAGAGCTGGACGGCGGTGCCGTTGGCCGAGTTCGCACTGGCCACGTCGACACACTTGCCGCCCAGGCCCTTGATCGGACCGGCTGTCGCGGCACTGGCCGGAAGCAGCCCATAGATCAGGGCGGCTCCGGGGACGGCCAGGGCGACGGTGGCGTAGAGGACTCTCCTTGCGCGGATCATGGCTCTTCCGAGCGAGGGGGATTCGTGGGGATGGATCGCGCGATGAGGAGAGACGCTAGAACAGTTAAAAAGGTTTATCAATAGCCTTCGATCGACTCCTCTAGGCTGGCGGGCAGGTTGACGGCCGGACCTTGACACCCGTTGGCGGTCCGCCTACCGTCCCGGCTAACTGTTAGTCAGTTTGCCTATCGCCACATCGCACCGGGAGCCGCCGCCGTGACCCGTCTGGCTGGTTCGTCCAAACTGCTGCGCGCCATGAACGAGAGCGCGGCCCTGGCCCACCTGCTGGACCCCGGCATGCTCACGCGGGCCGATCTGCGCAAGCTCACGGCCCTGTCGACGCCGACGATCTCCGAGGTGCTGCGCCGGCTCACCGAGGCCGGCCTGGTCAACGTGGTCGGCCACAACAGTGGGCGCCCGGGGCCGAACGCCGAGATCTACAACGCCAACCCGGACGCGGCCTACGCGGCGGCCGTCTCGGTGCGTGACATCGGTGCCAGCGGCGCGCCCTCGGTGGTGGCCGCGCTGTGCGACCTCACCGGCGAGGTGCGCGGGCGGGTCGAGCAGCGCATCGACTTCCTCACCACCGACCCGCTGACCGCGCTGGTCGAGGTGGTGGCCCGGCTCCGCGAGGAGGCCGGCGTCCCGGCCGACCGGATCCGGCACGTGCAGTTCGGCGTGGCCGGCTCCTACGACCCGCACACCGAGACGATCCGGCACGTCGACGTGCCCGGCTTCGGGCGCACCGGCCTGGTGCCGCAGCTCGCGGCGGCACTGGGCACGCACGTCGGTGTCGACAACGACGTCAACCTGGCCGCGATCGCCGAGCGGCAGCGGGGCGTGGGCCGCGAGGCCGACGGCTTCGCCCTGCTCTGGCTGGGCGAGGAGGGCCTCGGTCTGGCCATCGACATGGCCGGCACGCTGATGCGCGGCGCGCGCGGCGGGGCCGGCGAGATCGGCTACATGCCGCTCTACTCACCCGATTCGTCGCACCGCAAGCTCGACCTGCAGGACCTGTTCGGCGGGGCCGCCATCCTCGAGCTGGCCCGGGACTGCGGCGTTCCCGGGCGCACTCCGGCCGAGGTGGTCCGGTCGGCCGCGGCCGAGCCGGCCAACGGTGGTGACTTCCTGATCGCGCTGGCCGACCGCATCGTGATCGGCCTGGCCGCGGTGATCGCCGTGCTCGACCCCTACCTGGTGGTGCTCTCCGGCCCGATCGCGCAGGCCGGCGGGGCGCCGCTGCTGTCCGCGGTGACCTTCGCGGTGCGCCGCGCGGCCCCGCTGGAGAGCTCGATCGCCGTGACCTCGATCGACGACGACGCGGTGCTGCTCGGCGCGCTCGACGCCGGGCTGATCGCGGTCCACGAAACCCTCATCGACACGATCCGCTCCTCTTAACCCTCATCTGAGAGGCCCACAGTGAACAAACGGCTCTCGCATGCCCTTTTTGCCCTAGCAACAGCCGCTTTGCTGACGACCGCCTGCACACCGGCTCCGAAAGAAAACAAGATCGCCGACCCCGGTACGGAGGTGTCCGGCACCGTCGAGCTGTGGCACTTCTTCACCGAGCGCGAGGCCGACGCCGTCGCGCAGGTCGTCAAGGACTTCGAAGGCAGCCACCCGAACATCAAGGTGACGATCAAGGCGGGTCAGGACGACTCCAAGGTCACCCAGGCCATCGGCGCGGGCAACGGCCCGGACGTCGGCCTCTCCTACTCCACCGACATCGTCGGCAAGTTCTGCTCGTCCGGCGCGTGGGTCGACCTCAAGCAGTACATCGATCGCGACAAAGTGGATCTGAACAAGCTCAACGCGACCACCCGCTCCTACACCGAGTTCCAGGGCAAGCGTTGCGCGATGCCGTTCCTGGCCGACGCGTACGGCATGTTCTACAACAAGGACCTGTTCGCCAAGGCCGGACTGGACGGGCCGCCCAAGACACTGGACGAGCTCACCGCGTACGCGAAGAAGTTGACCGTCAAGAACGCGGACGGGTCGCTCAAGACCGTCGGGTTCCTGCCGCTGTACGACTTCTACGAGAACGCCGCCTCGCACCTCGCACCGGCCGTCGGGGCCCAGTGGCTGACCGCCGACGGCAAGTCCGCGGTCGGCACCGACCCGGGCTGGAAGACGCTGCTGACCTGGCAGAAGGACCTCGTCGACTGGTACGGCTACGACAACCTGCAGAAGTTCCGGGCGAGTCTGGGCGACGAGTACAGCGCCGACAACGCGTTCCAGAAGGGGCAGGTCGCGATCAACATCGACGCCGAGTACCGCCTGGCCTTCGTCAAGGACCAGGCCCCCCAGCTCAAGTACGGGGTGGCGCCGATCCCGACGAGCGACGCGGCCCACTACGGCGGCGGCTACGTGACCGGCAACATCCTGGGGATCAGCAAGAACGCCAAGAATCCCGAGGCCGCCTGGGAGCTGATCAAGTATCTGACCACCGACGACAAAGCGGTCATCAAGCTTTCCGGGCTGCTCAAGAACATCCCGACCACCACCGCGTCGATCGCCGACCCGGGGCTCAACGCGGACGCCGACTTCAAGACGTTCATCGACATCTTCACCAACCCGAACTCGTCGACCACACCGCCGTCGGCCTCCGGTCCGGCCTATCAGGAGACGTTCGGGCAGTTCCTCAACAGTTACCAGGCGGGCAAGATCAAGGATCTCGACGCCGGCCTCACCGACGCCGACAAGCAGGTCAACAGCGTCATGACGCTGGGCGGCTGACCGAGATGGCGGCCAAACCCTGGGGCGTACGGGTCCGGAGAGGTGCCACCACACTCTCGTTCCTCGCGCCGGCGCTGATCGGCATCGCGGTGTTCTTCCTGTACCCCCTGGGTTCGGCGGTCTACTTCTCGTTCACGAAGTTCGACCTGCTCTCGGTCCCGCAGTGGGTCGGGCTGGACAACTACCGGCGGATGGCCGACGACCCGTTCCTGCTCCAGTCGATCCGCAACACCCTGTGGATGGTCGTGGTCTTCGTGCCGGTGCGGATCATCGGCGCGATCGGGCTGTCGATGCTGCTCACCCAGTTGCGGCGTGGTGCCGGGTTCTTCCGCACGCTGTTCTATCTGCCCGCGCTGGTCCCGCCGGTGGCCGCCACCATCGCGTTCGTCTACCTGCTCAAGCCGGGCACCGGACCGGTCAACCACTTCCTGGCGACGATCGGCATCGAGGGCCCGCTCTGGTTCAACTCGCCGGCCTGGGCCAAGCCGTCGCTGGTGCTGCTCGGCCTGTGGGCGATCGGCGATCTCATGGTGATCTTCCTGGCCGCCGTGCTGGGTGTGCCGTCCAGCCTCTACGAGGCCGCGTCGCTGGACGGCGCCAACGCCTGGCAGCGATTCCGGTCGATCACGCTGCCGACGATCCAGCCGGTGGTGCTGTTCGCCGCGGTCACCGGCGTGATCTACACGTTGCAGTACTTCGACCAGGCCGCGGTGGCCGGCTCGATCGCCAGCGGGCAGGCCACCGTGGGCGGCGGGATCTCGTCGAACTTCGGCTTCCCGGAGGGCTCGACCTTCACCTACCCACTTTGGCTCTACACCGTGGGCTTCCGGTACAGCGCCCTGGGCTACGCGAACGCGCTGGCTATCGGGCTCTTCGTGGTCGCGCTGGGGTCACCCTGATCCTGCTGCGCCGGGCCAAGGCCTTCTCCGGGGAGGAATCGTGACGGCCGTACTCGACCCGCCCGCGGTGCTGACCGCGCCGACGCCGGACCGGCGGATCAAGCGGCAGCGGCGGATGGCCTGGATCGCCAAGCACAGCATCGCGATCGCGATCAGCGTCATGTTCGTGACGCCGGTGGTCTACCTCGTGCTGCTCTCGCTGATGACCAGCGACCAGGCGCTGACCGCCGACTACTGGCCCAACTCGTGGCACCCGGAGAACTACGTCCGGGTCTTCGAGGTGACCCCGCTGCCGCGCTATCTGCTCAACACGGTCATCTACGCGGTGTCCTCGACGGTCCTCGTGCTGCTGTCGAGCGTTCCCGCCGCGTACGCGCTGGCGAAGTTGAAGTTCCGGGGCAGCAACGCGCTGTTCCTGCTGGTGATCTGCGTGATGATGCTGCCGCCGCAGGTCGTCACGGTGCCGCTCTATCTGATGTGGGCCAACGCCGGCCTGACCGGTTCGCTGTGGCCGCTGATCGTGCCCGCGCTGTTCGGCGACGCGTTCTGCATCTTCCTGCTGCGTCAGTTCCTGCTCACCATCCCGAGCGAGTATCTCGACGCGGCCCGGGTCGACGGCTGCGGCGAGTGGCGCACGCTGCTGCGGGTGGTGCTGCCGATGGCCCGTCCCGGCATCGCGGCGGCCGGGCTGTTCCAGTTCTTCTACTGCTGGAACGACTATTACGGCCCGCTCCTCTACACCAGCGAGAACGAGAGCGCGTGGACCCTGTCTCTCGGGCTCGCGTCGTTCCACAGTGTTCATCACGTGGACTGGAACCTGGTCACGGCGGCAACGGTGCTGGCGATGGCCCCGCTCATTGTCATTTTCTTCTTCGCCCAGCGTGCCTTCGTCCAAGGCATCACACTGACGGGATTCAAAGGTTGAAGATCGCAGTCATCGGGGGCGGCTCGACGTACACCCCCGAACTGGTCGACGGGTTCGCCCGGCTCGGCTCCATGGTCACCGAGCTGGTGCTGATCGACCCGGCGGCCGACCGCCTCGAGATCGTGGGCGCGTTCTCCGCCCGCATCCTCGAGCACCACGGTCACCCGGCCAAAATCTGGTGGACCACCGACCTCGACGCGGGGGTGACCGACGCCGATGTGGCCGTCATTCAGTTGCGTGTCGGCGGCCAGCAGGCCCGCATCGGTGACGAGACGTTCCCGCTCGGCTGCGGTTGCGTCGGCCAGGAGACGACCGGGGCCGGCGGGCTGGCCAAGGCCCTGCGGACGGTGCCGGTCGTCCTCGACGTGGCCGAGCGGATCCGCCGCCGGGCCAAGCCGGGCGCCTGGATCGTCGACTTCACCAACCCGGTCGGCATCGTCACCCGCGCCCTGCTCGACGCGGGCCACCGCGCCGTCGGTCTGTGCAACGTGGCGATCGGCTTCCAGCGGCGCTTCGCCGGCCACCTGGGCGTCGACCCCTCCGCGGTCACCCTCGAACACGTCGGCCTCAACCACCTGACCTGGGAACGAGCCGCCTATGTGGACGGTGTCGACCGGCTGCCGGAGCTGCTCGGCACGCACCTGGCCGACCTGGCCGCCGAGGTCGACCTGCCCGAACAGGTGCTGCGGACCCTGGGCAACGTCCCGTCCTACTACCTGTCGTACTTCTATGCCCACGACCGGCACGTCCGCCAGCTGCTGGAAGGACCCACGCGCGGGCAGCGGGTGGCCGAGATCGAGGCCACGCTGATCGAGATGTACCGCGACGTGTCGCTGGTCGAGAAGCCCGCCCTGCTCGGCGAACGCGGCGGCGCCTACTACTCCGAGGCCGCCGTCGGCTTGATCGCCTCCCTGCACGGTCACGACGACCGAGCCGTCCACTCGGTCAACGTCCGCAACGAGGGCACGCTGGCGTTCCTGCCCGACGACGCCGTCATCGAGGTGTCGGCCCGGGCCACCACCGAGGGCCCCTCGGTGCTCCCGGTCAACCCGCTCCCACCGGACCTGGCCGGCCTGGTCGCGCACGTCTGGGGGTACGAGGAGCTCGCGCTCGACGCGGCCCTGCGAGGCGGGCGCGAGCGGGTCTACCACGCCCTGCTGGCCCACCCACTGGTCGGACAGCACGAGAAGGCCGACCAGCTGACCGACCGGTTGATCGCCAGCGGCCGGGCCCATCTCGCGTGGGCCCGATGAGAGCGCTCTATCTGGCCGTCGACGGGGGCAACTCCAAGACCGACGTGGTGCTGGGGACGGCCACGGGGGAGGTGCTGGCGTACGTCCGCGGCGGCACGTCGTCGCCGCACAACATCGGCCTGGCCGGCACGGTCACCGTCCTCGACCAGCTGATCCAGGCCGCGCGGGCCCGGGCCGGGCTCGCCCCCGGGACGCCGGTCGACGTGGTCGCGGCCTACCTGGCCGGCGCCGACCTGCCGGCCGAGGTGGCGGAGCTGCAGACCGCGCTCACCGCCCGGGCGTGGGCGCTGGACACCATTGTGGACAACGACTGCTTCGCCCTGCTGCGCTCGGGCACCTCGATGCCCGACGCGGTCACCGTGGTCTGCGGCGCGGGCACCAACTGTGCCGGCCGCGCCGCCGACGGCCGTACGGCCCGGTTCGTCGCCCTGGGTCCGATCTCCGGCGACTGGGGCGGTGGCCACGACCTGGCCGAGCAGACCCTGCGCCTGGCCGCCCGGGGCGAGGACGGACGCGGCCGGCCGACCGCGCTGAGCGCCGCGGTGGCCGCCCACTTCGAGCGCCCGACAGTCGAGGCGGTCTCGATCGCCCTGCACCTGGGCGAGATCCCGCGCGACGAGATTCCCCGGCTCTCGCACCTGCTCTTCGAGGTAGCCGCGGCCACCGGCGACGAGGTGGCGGCCGAGCTGATCACCCGCCAGGCCGAGGAGATCCTGGCCCAGCACCGGGTGGCCGCCACCCGCCTGGACCTGCTGGATCGCCCGCACACGCTGGTGCTGGGGGGCAGCGTGCTCCGGGCCCAGCACCCGCAGCTGCACGGTCGGGTGGTGGCCGGCGCTCTCGGTCAGGCCCCCAAGGTGGAGATCACCGTGCCGGACATCCCGCCGGTCGTCGGCGCGGCTCTGCTCGCCGTGGACGCCCTCGGTCAGTCCGCCGAGGCCGAGGCGCGGCTGCGGGCTGCCCTCGACAACGCGGAACCCGAGCGCGCCGACCGGCTCATCGCCGGGTGAGCACGCGGCGGCCGGCTCATCGCGGCGGCCGGCTCATCGCGGCGGCCGGCTCATCGCGGCGGCCGGCTCATCGCGGCGGCCGGCTCATCGCCGGGTGAGCACCAGCAGTTCGGCCACCGCGGCCAGGACCATGGCGGCGACCAGCGACACGATGCCGCCGACCACCGCATAGACGACCAGGACCAAGGGGGCGACGAAGCCGATGTAGGCCGCCCCGGCCAGCGGACGGTTGTGGGCCCGTAGCCGGCTCAGGGCCGCGCCGACCGGCTCGGGCACCGTCCGCCGGAGCCCGATGAGGAGGCCGATCACGATCAGCACGCCCACCAGACCGGCCCAGACCTGCGAGATCCCGTCGCTGGAGAGCGTCATGAGCCCAGCCATGACACCGGCGATCAAGGTGGCGTTGGCGCCGTAGACCACTGCCTGACGCACCGCGGCGGCCGACGGCTCGGACGGGTCGAGCACCGGGCCCGACGGCTTGCTGATCGACGGCTCGGCGGCCCAGCTGCCCGAGCCGCGCTGGGGCTCCTCTTTCGGCTCGGGCCGGTCGGGTGCCTGGTAGGCCCGCGGGAACGGCTCGGGGTAGTCGCCCACCTGCTCCTCCCGCACGTCCGGCTCGGCCTGGGCCTGAGCCGACAGCGTCGCCTCGTCGGCCAGTGCCTCGAGAGCCTTGGCCCAGCGCCGGCGTTCGAATCGGACGATGCCCATGTCGTGCTGGGCGTCCCCGATCGCCGGGTCGAGATCAAGAGATTGCGTGTACGCCCGCTGGGCCAGATCGAACAGCCGGAGCCGAGCCGCCACGACCGCCAGGACCAGATGCGCCTCGGCGTCGGCGGGCGCGATCCGCACCGCGTTCCAGGCCGCGTTCAGGGCCTCCTGGCCGTTACGCGACTCGCTGAGCAGAGCCGCGCCCGTCCGCTGGGCATACGCGTCGGCCGGCCACTGCGCGAGGATCCCCGAGGCCACCCGGGCGGCGTCGCCGTATTTCTGGCTGTCGGTGAGCGCCATGGCCCGGACGACCAGGTTGGTGATGGTGTCGGGGGCGGCCGCCACGGCTTTCTCGGCGGCGCGCAGGGCCTCGGCCGGTTGCTCGGCGGCCAGGTGGATGCGGGCCAGCGTGGCCAGCAGGCCGGGTTCATCGGGCGCGGCCGTCAGACCCGCGGCGACCTCCTGGGCGGCCTCGTCATACCGTCCGAGGTCGGCGAGCAGGAGAGCACGCTGGCGGTATTCCTCCGGCGTGGTCTCTGGTTCCAGGGGCGCGGCCACACTTCGAGCGTAGGCGCTACCACGAAATAGCGTGTCCCGGGGTGAGCCGCGTCCGTCAGCCGCCCGTGGCGAGCGGTCACCAGCCCTGTCCGCCGGGCCGCGAGGTCGCCGAATCGCCGGGCCGCGAGACCGCCGGGCTCGCCGGGTCGCGATGCCGGCGACGAACAGCACGGGCGACAGCGTGCGCGGTCGCCGGGCCGCCGGGCCGCCGGGCCGGGGGCTCGCCCGGTCGCCGGGCTCGCCGGGCCGCGGGGGCGCGGGGCCGGGGGGGCGCGGGGCCGGGGGGCGCGGGGCCGGGGGTCGCGGGGTTGCGGGGCCGGGGCCGCCGGGTCGCCGGGGCCGTCGGCCGCGCTCAGTCGCGGGTGATCAGGGCGATGGCTGTTGCGGCGAGGCCCTCGCCACGGCCGGTCAGTCCCAGGCCGTCGGTCGTGGTGCCGGAGACGGTGACCGGCGCACCCACCGCGCCGGAGAGCACGTCCTGGGCCTCGGTGCGGCGCTTGCCGATCTTGGGATGATTGCCGATCACCTGGATCGAGACGTTCACGATCTCGAACGATGCCGCCCGCACGAGCCGCGCCGTCTCGGTCAGCAGGGCCACACCCGAGGCACCCGCCCACTCGGGCCGCGACGTGCCGAAATTACTGCCGAGATCACCCAGCCCCGATGCCCCGAACAACGCGTCGCAGGCCGCGTGCGCCGCCACGTCGGCGTCGGAGTGCCCGGCCAGCCCGGTCTCCCCCGGCCACAGCAACCCCGCCACCCAGCAGGGCCGCCCCGGCTCGAAGGCGTGCACATCCGTCCCGATCCCGACCCGCTGGTTGATCACGCGGTCAGGTTACTGGGGCAGGTGCAGGAGGGCCTCGGCCAGGATCAGATCGAGCGGACGAGTGATCTTCATCGACAGGTCGGAGCCGGGAACGCAGGTGACCGGGAGCCCGGCTTTCTCGACCAGGCCGGCGTCGTCGGTCAGCGGGTCGGCCGCGGCCGCGTGGGCCTCGGCCAGCACGCTGTGGCGGAAGCCCTGCGGAGTCTGCACGCTGCGCAGCACCGAGCGGTCGACCGTGCCCAGCACGGTCTCGTCAGGGGTGACTTCCTTGATGGTGTCGACCACGGGCAGCACCGGGATGACCGCGGGATGCCCCGCGCGCACGGCCGCCGCCACCGACTCGATCACCGCGGGCGGGGTCAGAGCACGAGCAGCGTCGTGGACGAGCACGATGCCGACCTCGGGCGGCACGACGGCCAGAGCCCGGGAGACGGATTCCTGTCGCTCGGCCCCGCCGGCCACCACGGTGACCGGCGCGACCGGCGCCAGAAGTGCACGAACCGCCTCGATCTCGGCCGTCGGAGCGGCGACCACGATGAGACGGACCGACGGGGAGGCGGCCACCCGGCGAACCGCGTGGACGAGCAGCGGTTCCCCGGCGAGCAGGCGCAGAGCCTTGGGTCCGCCGGGACCGAGCCGTAGGCCGGCACCCGCCGCAGGAACCAGGACCGCGACGTCACCGCGGGCATTGAGCTTCGCGGTCACGTCGCGGTCCTGTGGTTCAAGGTGGGGGTGTGGATCAGGCCTCGGTGAGGACCTTGTCGAGGAGAACCTCAGCCTCGTCCTTGGTGCTCTTTTCCGCCAGAGCGACCTCACCGACCAGGATGTCGCGAGCCTTCGCGAGCATGCGCTTCTCTCCGGCCGAGAGACCACGCTCGCGCTCACGACGCCACAGGTCACGAACAACCTCGGCAACCTTGAGAGGATTGCCGGAGGCAAGCTTCTCGAGGTTGGCCTTGTAACGCCGCGACCAGTTGGTCGGCTCCTCGGTGTGCGGAGCGCGGAGGACGTCGAAGACCTTGCCCAGGCCCTCCTCGCCAACCACTTCGCGCACGCCGACGATCTCGGCGTTCTCAGCGGGCACCCGCACGGTCAGATCGCCCTGAGCGACGCGCAGCACGAGATACTGCTTTTCTTCGCCCTTGATGACCCTTGTTTCGATTGCCTCGATGAGTGCGGCCCCGTGGTGGGGGTAAACAACGGTCTCGCCGACACTGAAAACCATAGGTTCGAAGCCCCTTTCGCTGTGTCTAGGGTAACACGCTCAGGCAGCTATGTCCTGCCCAGCCGGTCACTGTTAGTGCAGCTCAGAGGCCCTGTGATGGGCGTTTCTGCGGCTTGACAGACGGGCCGGGAGCTGCCTCAGTGACGCTGGGTGATCGTTTGGTGACGGCAATAGCGTGCGAGTCGGATATTTCGCACCTACGGCGTTTGTGAGGTCAAGCTTATCGCTAAGGTCCGGAAGCGCGCACTACTGGCGGTCGGGGCCCGGGTGAGGAAGGCTGGGGTGCAAGGTCCCCGACCGAAGAGCGACTGGGTCGGCCCGGGGGGAGGGTGAGTCATGGCTGGTGCGAGCGACAACGGCGGATGGTCGTCGGATGGCGGTTCGCCCGACGATCTGCCCGACCTGCCCGAGGAGTGGGGCGTCATCGTCATCCCGGACGACTTGTCCGAGCTGTCCGACGAGGTCGACGCCATCCGGGCCGAGTTGCGCCTGTCCGATCCACCGACCCGCTGGCAGCGGTTCCTGCGCCGGCCCGCGATGCGCCGGGTGCGCCGGGTCGCCACCACCGCGCTGCGGGCCCCGGTCCTGATCATCTCGCTCGCCGTGCTGGTCACCGTGGCCAGCCTCTTCGCCTCGGCGTGGCCCGGCCCGCCTCGCCAGCCGGTGGTCCAGCGCACAGCCACCTCGAGCCCTGAGCGCGCCACGACCCTGCCCGCGCTCGAACTGCTGGCGTCCGACGGCCAGACGGTTCCGCTGCGGGGCCGGCTACCGGCGGTCATCCTGCTGGTCGACGGGTGCGACTGCACCGGGCTGATCTCCGACACGATCGACGCGGTCGGCCCCGAGATCGCCGTGATCACCGTGACCGCCGCGACGGCTTCGGCGTCCGCCGCCGGCACCCCGCCGACCGGCGCCACGCCCCCGGCCAACGGCAAGACCGTGCGCATGCTCAACGACCCGGCCGGCAGCCTGCGCGACCACCTGCGCCTCACCGCCCCCGACACCACGGCCGCCGCCGTGCTGGTCGACCGCCGCACCAACATCATCCGCGTGGTCCCGCGCACGCTCTCGATCGAAGACTTCCGCTCCGACCTGGCCCGGCTCTGACCCCTGGCCCGGTCCTCGCCGATCAGACCGGGCGGCGGCTGGGTTGGGCGGCGGCTCGCGCCCCGGGGATCGGCAGGGGGCGTCAGCTGACGACGCGCTGCAGGGAGTAGCGGAAGACGACCGGGCCGACGTCGCCGACCACGACGTGCAGGCGCATCGCGTCGCCCAGGCCGACCTTGAAGCTGTCGGGCGCGCGGTCTTCCGAGCAGCGCAGGCCCAGACCCGAGTCGCGGCCGGTCTGGCTGAGGCTGACCCGCACGAACGATTCCGGTCCACCGCGACAGATCAGCGACACCTGGTATTCGCCCGTCTCGACGGAGGTCTCGAAGGACTGGTCGACGCCCGCCTGAAGCGTCATCGTGCTCGCGTCGGCCTGGGTGTCGGAGTCGGGCAGCTCCCGCTCCACGGCCGCCCGCCACGCCTCGACCTCGTCGTTGCCGCGGTCGGGCGGGGCGGACAGGAACCACCAGGTCGCCCCGCCGGCGACCAGCAGCGCGGCCGCCGCATAGAGCACCGCGCCGCGTTCCCGCTCACCTCTCACATCGTGACTGTAGAGGCCTCGAGCAGCGTCCCGTAGAGCGTGAGCCCGGGCCCGAAGGCCAGCATCACCACCCGTCGCGGCGGGTGAGCCCGGCGGCGCAACGCGTCGAGCACCAGCAACACGGTCGGCGACGAGCAGTTCCCGTACGCCGAGAGGACGCCCCGGGACGCGTCGAGCGCCTCGTCATCGAGACCGAGTTGTTGCTGAACGACGTCCAGAATCTTGGGGCCGCCCGGGTGGATCGCCCAGCCGTCGACCTCGCCGATGCTCAGCCCATGCCGGCCCAGCAGATCATCGACCAGTTTGCGGACGTGCAGCTCGAGCACCGCGGGCACACGGGGCGACAGCCCCATGCGGAAGCCCAGGTCGGTCACCTCCCACGTCATGTGGTCGGCCGTGGTGGTGTCGGTGACCGCGGTGACGTCGCACAGGGTGTAACCCGGACCGTCCGGGGTGAGCACCACCGCGGCCGCGGCGTCGGAGAAGAGCGCGTGCGACACGATCTGCTGGAGGTCGGTCCGGGTGCTCGCCGGCTGCAGGTGCAGGCTGGTCAGCTCGGCGCAGAGCAGCAGCGCCGGCCGGCCCCGGGCGACCACGAAGTCGGCCACTGAACCGAGCCCGGGCAGCGCCGCGTAGCAGCCCATGTGCCCGATGAAGAGCCGCTGCACGGTCGGCGACATGCCCAGGTCGCGAGCGAGCAGGATGTCCAGGCCCGGAGTGGCGTAGCCGGTGCAGGAGCAGACCGCGAAGAGGCCGAGCTCGTCGGCCCGGACGCCGGCGTCGGTCAGGGCCCGCTCCACCGCCTCCTTGCCGAGCGGCACGGCCTCGACCTGGTAGCGGCGCATGCGCTGCTCGGTCGACCACTCCGAGACGTCCTCGAGCAGGGGGCTGACCGCCGCCTGCCGGGTGCGCACGCCGGAGTTGGCGAAGATCCGCTTGCCGAGCGCGCGCTTCTCGGGGGTGTAGTGCTTCGCGAAGAAGCCTTCCCATAGTTCGTCCTGCACGGCAGGCGGCGGCAGAGCTGTTCCCAGCCCTGCGATGGTCGCGTAGCGATTCACTTGTGCCTCCCCGGCCTGAACCCCGCCGCCCCTGCCCTGATCGATACAGCGTTACCAGCGCGGCGCTGAGCCTTCCGAATCCGCGTCGCCGCCGAGGGCATCTACCCCCAGCCAATCGGCACACACATCACTGGTAGCCGGTTGTAGTGATCCGGCTCTCGCGTCCCGATAGAGACGCTCCAGCGGGTGGCCGCGGCGCATCGCGGACGTGCCCGCCGCCTCCAGCATCGAGGCGGCCACCTCGGCCGCGGTCGTGCCGGCCAGCAGCTTGGCCCGCCACACCCAGCGGTTGGTCTCGGCCTCGCCGGGCTGCTCGTCGACCCGGCGGGCGGCCTCCAGGACGGCCAGGTGGGCCGCGGCGACGGCGGCGTCGGCCCGGCCGATCCGCGACCGGATGGCCGGCAGGTGGCCGAGCTTGCGCTCGTTGACGTGCTCGACGGCGGCGTCGACCGCGGCCCGGGCCACCCCGACGTAGACGGCGGCGTAGCTGGCCACCATCCAGTGCGGGGCCAGCTGGGCCACGACCAGGGCCAGGCCCTCGACCCCGCCCAGCAGGGCGCCGGCCGGGACGGTGACGTCGACGTGCAGGTCGTGCGAACCGGTGGCCCGCATGCCGAGCGCGTCCCACGTCTCTTCCACGCGCAGACCTTCACCGGCGGGCACGAGGAACTGCGAGACCTGGCTGGGGTCGGCGACGCTGCGCGCGGCGACCAGGTAGGCGTCCGCGTGCCCGGCCCCGGAGCAGAACGTCTTGGAGCCGCGGATCCGGTAGCCCCCGTCGACGGCCTCGTAGGAGGTGGTGAGCTGGGACAGGCGGGAGCCGGCGCCGCGCTCGCTCATCGCCACCGCGTACCACTTGCCGTCGGCCGCCGCCCGGAGCGCGTCGTCGCGGGCCTGGAGGGCCTCGGGCGGCAGACCCAGGGCGTCGGCCAGCTCGTCGGTGACGCCGGCCAGGGCGCCGGTCACCGAGGCGTGCATGTTGAAGATCAAGGCGGTGGCGCCGTTGCCCCGGGCCAGCTCGTGCGCGGTCGCCGCGTACTCGGCGAAGCTCGCGCCGGAACCACCCAGCCGGGCCGGGACCATCAGGCCGAACAGGCCCGCGTCGCGCAGGTCGGCGAAGTCGTCGGCCGGAAAGCTGCCCTCCCGATCGTGGGTGGCGGCGCGGGCCGCGAACCGGGGCGCGAGCCGGCGGGCTTCCGTGGTCATGCGTACTCCTCTGCCTTGCGGCCGCGGCCCTGATAGAGGACGGCGGTGGAGCGGGTGGGGACGATCCGGCCCAGGGGACGGCCGTTGGGCTCTCGGCGCGGTCCGAGCCAGCGCAGCAGTCCGGGCATGCTCGGCCGGGCGCCGCGCACCTCCAGCCGTACGCCGTGGGAAGCGCACTCCGCGGTCAGCCGGCGCGGATCGACGAAGAGCGCGGGATCGTGGAGCCCCACCGGGGCGAGGCCGATCAGCTCGCCCAGGGTGACCGTCACGAAGCGGCTGAGCGGGTTGTCGTTGACGGTGTCGAGCACGAGCAGCCCGCCCGGCTTGAGCACCCGGCACAGCTCGGCGACGGTGCCCGGCAGGTCGGTGACGTGCTCGAGGATCTCGCCGGCGGCCACCACCTCGGCCGAACCGGTGGCCAGCGGCAGCGCCGTCACGTCGGCCCGGACCGGCCGGACCCCGCGGGTGGCCGCGTGGGTCAGCCCCGACGCGCGCAGGTCGACGCCGATGTGCCGATAGCCCTTGCCGGCCACATGCGGGGCGAGCAGGCCCCCGCCGCAGCCGGCGTCGACGAGCACCGCCCCCGCGAACGGCGCCGGCGGGATCAGCCGGGCGCGGGCCTCGGCCAGCCAGTGCAGCAGTTCGAAGTCGCCGCCCGGGCGCCACCACTCGCCCGCCAGGTCGTCGTACTGACGCGGGTCGTTACGCGGCATCGACGGCATGTGATCGAGCGTGGCATGACTACGGCACACCCGCCACACTGCTCGCATGTCCCGAGCCTTGGCAGTGATCAAGTCGTCCCATCCGGAGCCCGGTGGCGCGGTCACCGTGGCGATGACTCTGCTGGCGATCGGGGTGGGTCACCGCGGCTGGTCGATCCTGGGCGTCTTCGCCGCGGTGGGCGCGACCCAGCTCGCGGTGGGCTGGGTCAACGACTGGCTCGACGCCGACCGCGACCGGGTCACCGGGCGCACCGACAAACCGGTCGCCTCGGGCGCGGTCTCGCGGCGGACGGTCGGGGTCGCGGGGCTCGTCGCCGCGCTGGCCATCCCCCTGCTGGGGCTGCCGTTCGGACTGTGGCCGACGATTCTGATCACCCTGGTCGGCATCTTCGCCCTGCTCTACGACTGGCCGCTGAAGTCGACCGCGTTGTCGGTGGTGCCTTATGTGGTGGCGTTCGGGCTGCTGCCGGCTTTCGTCGTGGTGGCGCTGCCGGGCCATCCCGCGCCGCCGGTGTGGCTGGTCGCGGCGGGTTCGCTGCTCGGCGCCGGCGCGCACTTCGCCAACGTGTTGCCCGACCTCGCTGATGATGCGGCAACGGGCGTACGTGGTCTGCCTCACCGCCTGGGCGAGACCGGATCGGCGATCGTGGCCGCGCTGCTCCTTCTGGCGGCGACCCTCACGCTGGTCTTCGGACCGGCCGGGCCACCGTCATGGCCGGGCTGGGTGGGGGCCGCGGCCGCCGTCGTGGTGCTTCCGCTGGGGTGGGCGGCCACCAGGCGGGCCAAGGGACGGGGGGTGGCCATGTTCCGGGCGGTGATCGTCGTCGCCCTCATCGACGTCCTGCTGCTCATCTTCAGCGGCCGGGTGGTGTGATTGGACGGGTCGCCGCACGCGCTCGATCGCCGACCTTTAGGCTGAGCCTGTTTGAGGTGTCGAGCTTCATCAGCTTGGAGGATCGTGATGCGCTCGCTGGGAACCCGTCGTGTCGCCCTGGCCGCGGGTGCCGCCACGGTCGCCGCGATGGCGCTGGGCGGCTGCTCGGCCGGTCAGGTGGCCGAGACCGCGCTCCTGCAGTCCCCGATCTCGGGTCTCAACACGCAGAGCCCCGACGGCCGCGTGCTGATCCGCAACCTCCAGGTGGTCTACAACGACCCCGAGGGCTACCCGGCCAACGGTGACGCCTCGCTCGAGATGGCGCTGTTCAACCAGACCACCGAGCCGGTCACCGTCCTGATCAGCAGCAAGCCGCTGCAGAACGAGACCGAGGGCATCGTGTCGGCCCGCCAGATCGGCCTCACCGGTGGGGCCGCGGCCGCGTCGCCGAGCCCCAACCCCGAGCCCTCGGGCAGCCGGCCGTCGACCGACGAGCAGCCCGGCGGGGTCAACCAGCCGTCGGTGCAGCCGAGCCTGCCCAGCGCGCCCGCGTCCGCCCCGGCGGCCGAGGCGCTGCAGCCGGCCCGCATCACCCTCCCGCCCCTGAGCAGCGCGACGTTCCTGCCCGAGGACGATCAGAAGGTCTTCGCCACCGGCCTGAGCGACGAGCTCAAGCCAGGCAACTCGCTGAGCCTGGTGTTCGAGATCAGCGGCTACTCGCAGCCGCTCGAGATCCAGGCGCCGTTCGCCATCCCGCTGTCGCCGGCCTCGCGCGCGCCGGTGGAAGTCGAGGAGCAGGAGTAAGAACTGTCGTACCGCCCCGCTAGCTTTGCGGGGTGACAACGTCCCGCACGTCGGCCAAGGCCGCTCGCCCCACTTACGTCTGTGACGCCTGCGGCCACCAGCCGCCCAAGTGGCTGGGTCGCTGTCCCGAGTGCGGCGAGTGGGGCTCGGTCATCGAGTCCGCCGTGACCACCCCGCTCGGCGCCGGCCGGGTGGTCAGCTCGCGCATGCCGGCCGAGCCCGCACGTCCGATCGCCACGATCAGCGCCGCCCCGGCCCGCGCCGTGCCGACCAACGTGAGCGAGCTCGACCGGGTGCTCGGTGGCGGTCTGGTGCCCGGCGCGGTCGTGCTGCTGGCCGGCGAGCCCGGTGTGGGCAAGTCCACTCTGCTGCTCGACGTGGCTCAGCAGTGGGCCGCCCACTCGGGCACACCGTCGCTCGTGGTCAGTGGTGAGGAGTCGGTGAGCCAGGTCCGCCTGCGCGCCGAGCGCATGGGCACGCTGCACGACCGGCTGTATCTGGCATCCGAGAGCGACCTCGGTGCCGTGCTGGGCCACCTCGACGCGGTCAAGCCCGGCCTCCTGGTGCTCGACTCGGTGCAGACGATCTCGGCCCCGGGCACCGAGGGCGTCCCCGGCGGCGTCACCCAGGTCCGCGCGGTCACGGCCGCCCTGGTCGGCGTGGCCAAGGAGCGCGGCATCGCCACCGTCCTGGTCGGCCACGTCACCAAGGACGGTCAGGTCGCCGGCCCACGGGTGCTCGAGCACCTGGTCGACGTGGTGCTGCATTTCGAGGGTGACAAGCATTCGTCGCTGCGGCTCGTGCGCGGGGTGAAAAACCGTTACGGCGCGGCCGACGAGGTGGGCTGCTTCGAGATGAACGAGAGCGGCATCGCCAGCCTGCCCGACCCGTCCGGCCTCTTCCTGACCCGATACTCCGAGCCCGTCCCCGGCACGTGTGTGACGGTGGCCATGGAGGGCCGCCGCGCGCTGGTCACCGAGGTGCAGGCGCTGATCGGGGCCGAGGTGCAGGGCTCCCCCCGGCGTACTGTCTCCGGCCTCGACAGTGCCCGCCTGGCCATGGTGCTGGCCGTGCTCGAGCGCCGCACCAAGCAGCTCAAGCTCTACAACCGTGAGGTCTTCGCGGCCACGGTCGGCGGCATCCGGCTCACCGAGCCGTCGGCCGACCTGGCGATGGCGCTCGCGGTCGCGTCCGGTGGTCTCGACCTCGCGATGGCACCCCACCTGGCGGCGATCGGCGAGGTCGGGCTGACCGGCGAGATCCGGCGGGTCGGGGCGGTCGGGCGACGGCTCGCCGAGGCGGCCCGGCTCGGCTTCAAGGTGGCGCTGGTCCCGCCCGGCTGTGCCACCGAGGGCCCCAAGGGCATGGAGGTCATCGAGGTGAGCGATCTGCGCTCGGCTCTGCAGTCGGCGGCGCGCGCCTCGGCCGCCTCCGGTGGTGACCGACGGTGAGTTTTGATCACGCTACGGAGCATTCATCGAACCACGGCTCGTTGCGCTGGATGACAGTCCGTAGAATGTCCAGGTGCCGCTCGACCGCGATGGTTCCAAACCCGCTGCCGCCAGCCCGACGCCCCGACCCGGCGTCAACGGGTCGGCGCATCGTCCGGCGGCCTCCACCGCCGGGCCCGGCCTCACGGGCGGCGGGGTGACCGCCGATCCGCTCCGCGCCAATCTGGCCCTCATGGCGCCGGGCACCGCCCTGCGCGACGGGCTCGAACGCATCCTGCGCGGGCGCACCGGCGCGCTGATCGTGCTCGGGCACGACGCCGTGGTCGAGAGCATCTGCACCGGCGGCTTCCCGCTCGATGTCGAGTTCTCCGCGACCCGCCTGCGAGAGCTGTGCAAGATGGACGGCGCGGTTGTGCTGTCGAGCGACGGAACCCGCATCGTGCGGGCCGCCGTCCACCTGATGCCCGACCCGGCCATCCCGTCGGAGGAGTCGGGCACCCGCCACCGGACGGCCGAGCGGGTGGCCAAGCAGTCCGGCTTCCCGGTCATCTCGGTGAGCCAGTCGATGCACATCATCGGCCTCTACGTGAACGGTCAGCGGCACGTCCTGGACGACTCTGCGGCCATCCTGTCGCGGGCCAACCAGGCGCTGGCCACCCTCGAGCGCTACAAGCTGCGCCTCGACGAGGTCTCCGGCACCCTGTCCGCCCTGGAGATCGAAGATCTGGTCACCGTGCGTGACGCGGTCGCGGTCGTCCAGCGGCTCGAGATGGTTCGCCGCATCGCCGACGAGATCTCCGGCTACGTGGTCGAGCTGGGCACCGACGGCCGGCTGCTGGCCCTGCAGCTCGACGAGCTGATGGCCGGCGTCGACTCCGACCGCACCCTGGTGATCCGCGACTATCTGCCCACCGGTCGCAAGTCCCGCACGCTCGACGAGGCGCTGGTCGAGCTCGACCTGCTGACCGCGACCGAGATGATCGACCTGGTGGCCGTGGCCAAGGCGATCGGCTATCCCGGCGCCAGCGACTCGCTCGACGCCGCCGTCTCCCCGCGCGGTTTCCGCCTGCTGGCCAAGGTGCCGCGCCTGCCCACCCAGATCGTCGACCGCCTGGTCGACCATTTCGGCAGCCTCCAGCGCCTGCTGGGCGCCACCGTCGAGGACCTGCAAGCAGTCGATGGCGTGGGCGACGCGCGGGCCCGGGGTGTGCGCGAGGGCTTGTCCCGCCTGGCCGAGGCCTCCATTCTCGAGCGCTACGTCTGACCGTCCGGCGGTGCGTCTGCCCTGGGCCGGGTGGCCGCGGCCGGGGTGGTGTTCGCCTATCGCATGGGCGTCCACGTGACGCAGCTGCTGGTCGGCGGGCTCGAACCCTATCCGCTGTCCGCCTATTTCGTCTCGCTGACCGTCCTCGACGCCGCCGTGGTCGTCCTGCTTCTGCGCCGACCGGCCGCGGGCCTGGTTCTCGGCGCGACAGTTCTGGCCACCGACGCGCTGGCCAACTACGTGGTTGACCGGTCCGAGGCAATCACCCCGGGCCGGGCCGGCCAGGCGGTGATCAGCATCCTGACCGTCGCGTTGATCGCCGCTTTACCCCGGACACTGGGCGCGATCCACGGCCGGGCCTAAACCGATCGCGCCGAGCCGAAACCGGCGACACAGTGGTGGGGTGTTGCTGACGGTTGCCGGTTCGAGTTGTTCGGGGAAGACGTCCGCCGCGCGGCGCTGTGCCGCGGTGGCGGGGCTCGTGATGCACGACTTCGACGAGATCGGCGTGCCGTCCGGGGCTGACACGGTGTGGCGGCAGCGCAGCCTGGAGCAGTGGGTGCTGCGGGCGGTCGACTATCAGCGGGACGGGCTCGACATGCTGTTGCTGGGGCAGTCACCGCTCGGCGAGGTGCTGGCCAGCCCGTCGGCGGTCGAGCTCGACGGCATCGCGGCGTGCGTGCTCGACGTGGGCCCGGATGAACGGTGGCGTCGACTGGAGGAGCGCGACCCCGGTAAGTGGTCCGATCAGGCGAAGCGGGCCTTTGTCGAGTGGGCCCGGTGGCATCGCGGGCACGCCGCCGACCCCCGGCACCGGCCGTCAGTGATCACCGACGGAGCCTGGGCACCGATGCGGTGGGAGCGCTGGGCCGAATGGTCCGCCGGGGATCGGCGGTGGGTGGTGCCTGTCTTCGACACGACCGACGTGCCGGTTGAACAGTCGGCTGCGGCTCTGCGGGCTTGGGTGGACGACGCGCGGGGCCGGCGCTCGGCCCTTTCACTCGGCTGACTGCGGCGGGGGGGGGCGGCGCTCGGCCTTTCATGCGGCTGACCGCGGGCGAGCCGGCGCTTGGCCGGCGTGAGGCTCTTTCTTTCGGCTGACCGCGGTGCGGCTGGTGTCCGGCTGGAGTTCGATGTGGGCCGGGCTGGAGGTTCCTAAGATTTTCGATCATGGTGAGCAACCGGATCGTCGTCGTGGTAGCGCCCGTGGCCGGCGTACTGCTGGGCGTTCTCGACTTCGTCTGGATCAAGTACGTGCCGTCCCCGTTCGGTGGGCTGGGCAACTCCCTGGCCGTGTGGGCGGTGGCGGCTTTCCTGCTGACCCGGGGGTTCCGGTGGTCGCTGCCGGTCGGGATTCTGGGCGCGATCGTCTGCCTGGTGGTGGCTGTTCCGAGCTATTACCTGGCGGCCACACTGATTCAGAACGACGACTGGTCCAACCTGTACAACGCCAACTCCTTCCTGTGGATGGGGTTCGGCGTCGTGGCCGGGGTGGTCTTCGGCGGCACCGGTGTGCTGGCGCGCACGCCCGGGCGTCTGCGGCCCGTGGCTCTCGCCATGCCGGCGGCCGTCCTGTTCGCCGAGGCGGTGATCGCGGCCCGGCGCATCGGTGACCCGTCCTACGACACCACCGGTCAGGTCGGCTCGGTGGCCGTCCTGGTCGGGCTGGGCGTGATGATCACCCTGTTGGTGGGACGTTCGTGGGCTCAGCGCGGCCTGGCGCTGCTGATCGCCCTGCCGCTGACCGCGATCGGCTACGTGCTGCTCTCCGTCACCGGCTTCCGCTGACCGGCGCCTTCCTTGCTCATCGCGTCCGCGGCCTGACACTCGCCCAAATCGGTCTGGTCGGCGCGCGTATCGATCGGCCACGGCTCCTGACACTCTCTCACGTCGACCTGCCGGGCCCGCTCATCGATCAGCCATGGCTCTTGGCACTCGCTCACATCGACCGGCCACAACTCATGCCGCTCCTCTGAAGTCAATCTGCCGGCCGTGTCGCCTCCAGCGGCCACGATTGGTGGCACTCCCCCGAGCCGATTCGCCAAGGCGCGCATTCAGCCGCCACGACTCCCGACACTCGCGCACGTCGGCCTGCCCGGGCCGGCACACGATCGGCCACATCAGACACTCGCCCGCGTCGACCTGTCCGCCGCGCGCACCACTCCCCGCACCGCTCACATCGACCCGCCCGCCGCGCGCATCGGGTGGCCAGGGCTCTTGGCGCTCGGCTGCGTCGATCTGTCCGGGTGGCGCGTCGACGGGACACGGCTCCGGAGGGGTGCGGCGGTCAGGAGCTGAGGGGCTCGGCGATGTCGTTGGCGTGGTCGGTGACCGAGGCGCCGGTGACTGTTGCTCGCAGTGGGAGGATCTCGAGGCAGCGGCGGATGGCCGGGGCCATCTGGGGGTTGGGGACGCGCATCGAGATGGTGCAGTGTGGCACCCAACGGCCGGGGCGGTAGAGATCCCAGACCTCGACCCCGGCGGCCTCAAGGCGCTCGTGGACCTCACGGTGGTGGTTCAGCAGCTCGGTTGTGGGGGTCACGCCGAGCCACAGCACGCGGCCCACGAACTGGCCGACGAAGTCCAGGTCCAGGGTGAGGCCGCGGCCTACGGGCAGGCCGTTCAGCGCCTCGGCCACCGCGGTCGGGGAGAGGGTGCGCGCGGCGGCCAGGGAGACGTGCGGGCGGTGCTTCTCCTGCAGCAGGGTGGCCAGCGTCGGGATGCCCTCGGCTTCGAGCGCGCGCCACAGGGTGCGTACCCGGCGGGTGGCGTCGACGTCCAGGTAGAGCTCGAGCGCGGCGACCACTGGCGGTGGGCCGGCTCAGGACGTGATGGTGAGGGTGACCGGCTTGCTGACCAGGGTGCCCAGGCGGGCGCGCAGCTCGAACTGGCCGGGCGGCGGGTTGGGACCGGCGGGCGAACCGCCGGTGCAGGTGCTCGACTGGCGGCCGTTCCAGGTGACCTTGTAGGTCAGCTCCTGCCCGGCCGGGAGCTGGCGCACGTCGCCGCCCTTGGCGGTGCTGCACGTGTCGGACGACCAGTATTTGTGGGCGCCCTGATCGATGTAGAGCTCTTGCGGGTCGGCTCCGACGTCCCGGGCGCAGGCCCGCTGGCCGACGTTCTTGATTTTGAGCTCTATCTGGATCGGTGCGCCCCGCTTGAGGTTCGTGCTGGACGGGATCGGGGTCACGGCGAGCTCACCGTCGGCGCAGGATCCGTCGGCCGGCACGTTGACGTTGTTGTTCGACCCGGCGCCGTTGGGGCCGGCGCCGTTGGGGTCGGTGCCGGTGCCGCCGGTCGGGGGCAGAGTCGGCTGGGCGTCGTTGCCGGGTGACTGGGTCTGCAGGTCACCGGGGGCGGGCAGCGACGGGCCGGTGCCACCGGGCACACCGTCGACGAACGTCGGTTCCGGTGAGCTGGGCGCCGAGCTGGGCAGTTGTGTCGACGACGAGGTGTTCTGGCCGCCCTGGCCCTTCTTCGGGTCGTCCTTGTCGCCACCGGTGCAGGACACGAACAGCACGATGATGCCGAGCAGCACTGCGCCCAGCACGACCGCACGACGCCGCCAGTAGACGGCGGAAGGAAGGGGACCAACCGTCGCTTTCATGATGGGCAACACCGTAAACCCGTGTGCCCGCGAGGACCGCGCGACGCGCCGACGCGGACGCGACTGCGACTCGCGAAAATACCTACAGGTAAACCTTGCGCTGGTAGATCGCGTGCGCCCCGGCGACACGATCGAGGAACAACTTTCCGTCGCAGTGATCGATCTCGTGTTGCAGCGCCCGCGCCTCGAAGGCGTCGGTGGTGATCTCGACCGCTTCGCCGGTGCCCGGGAGCATCGCCGAGACCACGACGCGGCCGGCCCGCTTGACGTCCCCGGTCAGGTCGGGCACGGACATGCAGCCCTCGCGCCCGGCCTTCCAGCGGCTGGCCTCGATGACCTTGGCGTTGCAGAGGACGAAGGTGCCGTGCGTGGTGGCCGCCTTGGGGTGACCGGTCACGTCGACGGCGAAGATCTGGGCCCCGACACCCACCTGCGGGGCGGCCAGGCCGACGCAGCCGGGTGAGATCCGCATGGTGGCGACCAGGTCGGCGGCGAGCTGGACGATCGCCGGGTCGGCCGGGTCGACCTCGTCGCCGACCGTGCTGAGCACCGTCGCCGGGGCGCTGACGACCGGGAGCACGGTGCCCTCGGGGCCGTCCCAGGCCACCGGCGAGGTCACAGGATCTCCGACTCGGCGCGTCGCAGGGTCACCTCGACGCCCAGCTCGGCGGCGGCGACCGCGAGTTGCTCGGCCAGCTCGCCGGCCGAGCCGGCGGGCAGGTCGACCTCGGCCAGGAGCACATAGAGGGTGCCGGCCAGCCGGGTGCTGAGATCTGTGATGTTGCCGCCGGCCGCGGCGACCACCCGGGTCACCGCCGCGACGATGCCGAGCCGGTCGGCGCCGTGCACGCTGACCACGTACGGCTCGCCGCCGGCCTGGCGATCGTCCTCCGGCTCGACCGAGCTCACCGAGGTGACGACCCCGCTCAGCGACTCGAGCGCCTCCACGGCCTCCGCGGACGAGGGGCCGGTGCAGACCAGCGTCATCGTGAAGTGGCCGCGCAGGCGGGTCATCGTGGAGTCGGTCAGGTTGGCGCCGACCGCGGCCAGCGCCTCGGCGACGTCGGCGACGATGCCGGTCCGGTCCGGACCGATGACGGTGATGGCGAGCTCATGCACCTGCTTACAGTAAGACCTGCCATGACTCTTGCTGATGACGCCATCACGTGGTTCGACCAGAATGCCCGCGATCTGCCCTGGCGGCAGCCCGACACCACCGCCTGGGGTGTGCTGGTGAGCGAGGTGATGCTCCAGCAGACCCCGGTCGTGCGGGTGGAGCCCGCCTGGCGCTCCTGGATGACCCGCTGGCCCACCCCGGCCGACCTGGCCGCCGACCCGCCGTCCGAGGCCATCCGCATGTGGGGCCGGCTCGGCTATCCCCGCCGGGCGATGCGGTTGCACGCCTGCGCGGTGGCGATGGTCGAGCGGCACGGCGGCCGGGTCCCGTCCGATCTCGAGCAGTTGCTAGCGCTGCCGGGCGTAGGGACGTACACCGGACGGGCGGTGGCCACCTTCGCGTACGGGCAACGCCATCCCGTGGTCGACACGAACGTGCGCCGGGTGGTGTCCCGGGCCGTCGAGGGCAAGCCGGACGCGGGCCCGTCGACCACCGCCGCCGATCTGGTCGCGATGGCCGAGTTGCTGCCCGAGGAGCCGGCCCGGGCCGCGCGGGCCAGCATCGCTTTCATGGAGCTGGGTGCGCTGGTCTGCGTCGCCCGCTCCCCCCGTTGCCCCGAGTGCCCGTTCGAGGACGTCTGCGCGTGGCGGCGCAACGGTTCGCCGGCTCTCGAGGGGCCGAGTCGCAAACCGCAGCGGTACGCGGGAACCGACCGCCAGGTACGCGGGCTGCTGCTCGAGGTGCTGCGGCACGCGACCGGCCCGGTGCCCCGGCAGCGCCTCGATCTGGTGTGGAACGACGACGTCCAGCGGGCCCGGGCACTGGCCGGCCTGGTTGAGGACGGGCTCGTCGAGCCGCTCGACGCGGAGGTCTTCGTGCTCGCCGGGGACGCTCCGCGCGTACCCCCGCAGTCTCTGTAATTGGCACCTGACTTTCCGGGGGCTTCCGTCTAGAGTGAACGCTCACATAGACGTTTATCACGCGCACAGTGCCTTCTAGGTGCATCTATGGATTTATCACCTGGCGCTGGGATGTGATGTTGTGCGCGCGAACAACGGGAGGATCCGGTGGCCCGCACCCGAACCCGCACAGCCGGCGTGATTGCCGTTCTGGCCGCTCTGCCCCTGGCGGTCGCCCCACCGGCCGCCGCCGCGACCGACCCCGACTACACGATCACCGTCGATCCGCGATCCCCCGGCGCATCGATCAGCGACAACATGTACGGCGTCTTCTTCGAGGACATCAACTACGCGGCCGACGGCGGGCTCTACGCCGAGCTGATCCGCAACCGCTCGTTCGAGTTCCAGGCCGCGGACAATCAGTCGTACACCGGTCTGACCAGCTGGACGGCGACCGGCACCGCCGCCACCGTCGACGACGACGCCCGGCTCAACGAGCGGAACCGCACCTACCTGCGGCTGACCGGTGCGGCCGGCGTGACCAATGCCGGTTACAACAGCGGCGTCGCGGTCGAGAAGGGCGAGCGCTACGACTTCTCCGTCTGGGCCCGGTCGGACTCCGGCTCGCCGTTGACGATCTCGCTGACGACGGCCGACGGCACCGCGCTGGCCACCGCGCTGAAAATCAACGTCAAGAGCGACACCTGGTCCCGGTACGAGGGCACGCTGCGCGCGACGAGCACGAGCGACACCGGGCGGCTGTCGGTGTCGGCGATCGGCACCGGCACGCACCGGCTCGACATGGTGTCGTTGCTCCCGCACAAGACGTACAAGGGTCACGGCCTGCGCAAAGATCTGGCCGAGAAGGTGGCGGCACTGCGCCCGGGCTTCGTCCGGTTCCCCGGCGGCTGCCTGGTCAACACCGGCAGCCACTACGCGTACGACGCCGCCTCGGGCTTCCCGCGCGCCCGGTCCTATCAGTGGAAGGACACGGTCGGGCCGGTCGAGACGCGGGCCACCAACGCGAATTTCTGGGGCTACAACCAGAGCTACGGGCTCGGCTACTACGAGTACTTCCAGTTCTCCGAGGACATCGGTGCCGCGCCCTTGCCGGTCGTGCCGGCCCTGGTCACCGGCTGCGGGCAGAACCGCGCCACCGACGACCCGGCGCTGCTGCAACGGCACATCCAGGACACTCTCGACCTGATCGAGTTCGCCAACGGGCCGGTCACGTCCACCTGGGGCAAGCTCCGGGCGCGGATGGGCCACCCGAAGCCGTTCGGCCTGACCATGGTCGCCGTCGGCAACGAGGAGAACCTGCCCGAGGAGTACTTCGCCAACTTCGTGAAGTTCGAGGCCGCGATTAAAGCGAAGTACCCGAGCATGACGGTGATCAGCAACTCCGGGCCGGACGACCAGGGCGTGACGTTCGACAACCTGTGGGCCAAGAACCGCGCCCACGGGACCGACATGGTCGACGAGCACTACTACAACAGCCCGAACTGGTTCCTGCAGAACAACGAGCGCTACGACTCGTACGACCGGAACGGGCCCCAGGTCTTCCTGGGTGAATACGCGTCGCAGGACGCCAAGTTCTTCAACTCACTGGCCGAGGCGGCCTACATGACCGGGCTCGAGCGCAACGCCGACGTGGTCAGAATGGCCTCCTACGCGCCTCTGTTCGCCGACATCGACAACGTGCAGTGGCGGCCCGACCTGATCTGGTTCGACAACGACGAGTCGTGGGGCTCGACCAGCTATCAGATGCAGAAGCTGTTCATGACCAACGTCGGCGACCGCGTCGTGCCGTCGTCGGTGACCGGTGGCCGGGTCGTCCAGCCGCAGCCGATCACCGGCCGGGTCGGGTTGTCGACCTGGCGTACGGCGGCGAAGTACGACGATCTGCGGGTGACCACGCCGGACGGCACAGTGCTGGTGGCCGACGACTTCAACGACGGTGCGGACGGCTGGAATTCGCTCAGTGGACGTGGCACGTGGGCGGTCACCGACGGCGCCTACACGCAGACCGACCTCGCGGCCGAGGACACGATGGTCGCCGCGGCCACCAACATCACGGCGACCGACTACGACATCAGCGTCAAGGCGACCAAGACCGCGGGGGCCGAGGGCTTCCTCATCCCGTTCGGGATCAAGGACTCGGGCACCTGGTACTGGTGGAACCTCGGCGGCTGGAACAACACCCAGGGCGCGATCGAGAAGGCGACCGGGTCGGCCGCGGCCAAGGAGCAGCTGCTCACCCGGCCCGACACGATCACCACCGGCCAGACGTACGACCTGAGGATCGAGGTCCGGGGCACGAAGGTGACCCTGATCCGGGACGGCGAGGTCTGGGGCAGTTTCGACGACAACCAGGTCACCGAGCCCTTCGCCCAGGTCGTCACCCGCGACCTCCGGTCGGGCGAGCTGATCGTCAAGGTGGTCAACGCGTCGGCCTCCGCCGCTCTCACCAAGATCGACCTGGGTGGCCTGCGCGTCGCCCCGACGGGCCGGATGACCGTGCTGGCCGGCGACCCCGGCGAGCAGAACACCCGCTCGGCCGAGCCGATCCAGCCCGTGACCACCACGGCCCGGGGCCTCGGCTCGACCTTCACCCGGGCGTTCCCGGCGAGCTCGGTCACCTTCCTGCGCCTCCGGACCCGATAGGAGACTTCGATGACATTCGCGTTGAGCAGGCGCACGCTGATGCGCGGTTCGCTCGGGGTCGCAGCCGGGACCGGCCTGGCCGGGCTGGGCGCGGCCGGGACGGCGGAAGCCGCCGTGCCACGGACCGACGCCGAGATCTACGGCGTGCCGACCGCGCAGCCGCTGGTCACCCAGCGCGCCGACCCGTTCATCACGCCGCGCACCAACGGCCGGTACTACTTCACCGGGTCGGTCCCCGAGTACGACCGGATCGCCCTGCGCGGCTCGGCCACCCTGGCCGGCCTGTCGGACGCCGCCGAGACGGTGATCTGGCGGCGCCCGGCGAGCGGCCGGATGGCCGGGCACATCTGGGCGCCGGAGCTGCACCGCATCGACGGCCGCTGGTACGTCTACTTCGCGGCCGGCGACTCCGACGACGTGTTCCGGATCCGCACGTACGTCCTGGAATCGCCCCTGGCCGATCCGCTGGACCCCACCGGATGGCAGCTCAAGACCCAGCTCCGGACCGAGTGGGACGGTTTCACCCTGGACGCGACGACCTTCGCGCACCGCGGCCGCCGCTACCTGGTGTGGGCGCAGAGCGAGCCCGAGATCGCGGTCAACACCAGCCTCTACATCGCCCGGATGGGGACGCCGTGGTCGCTGGCCACCAAGCCGACGCGGATCACCACGCCCACCCGGGACTGGGAGATCCAGGGGTTCCGGGTGAACGAGGGGCCGGCCGTGCTGATCCGCAACGGCCGGGTGTTCCTGACCTTCTCGGCCAGCGCCACCGACGCCCGTTACTGCATGGGCCTGCTCACCGCGGACGCGGACGCCGACCTGCTCCGGCCGGAGTCGTGGGTGAAGACACCCGACCCGATCTTCGTCACCAACCCCGAGACGCACCGCTACGGGCCGGGGCACAACTCGTTCACGGTGGCCGAGGACGGGCGCACGGACGTGCTGGTCTACCACGCCCGCGACTACCGCGACATCACCGGCGACCCGCTCTACGACCCGAACCGGCATGCCCGGGTGCAGCGGCTCTACTGGCATCCGGACGGCACGCCGCTGTTCGGCGTGCCGGTGGGTGACGGCGGCCCGATCGTGCGGATCTCACCGGCCGACCGCCCGGACGACTTCGTACGGCATGCGGCCGACGGCGCGATCGTGGTGCAGCGGGCCCCGCGTGACCTGGCCGCAACCCAGTTCCGGTTCGAGGCGCAGGACGACGGCACCGAGGTGCTGCGCTCGGTCGATCACCCGTCGTCGGTCGTCGGGAGCGATCTGCGGCTGGGCTCGGCACCGGTGAAGCTCCGGCGGGAGACCACCCGGACCGGGCTCAAGCTCCGGGTGGAGAGCGGCGGATACCTGCGCATCGCCGGCTCCCGTGTCTCCGTCGGCCCAGCCGGGACAGTCCTGCGGCTGAGCTGACGGTATACGCCCGCGTACGCGTTCCCCCCACCGCGTGCGCGGGCCCTCCCGGATGTCGCCCCGGGAAGCGCAACGGCCCGGCTGCTGAGCAGCCGGGCCGTTGTCGTGGAACAGTGCTTACTCCTCGGTGGTCGCCGCTCCGAGGTCGGCCGGAACCGCGTCGGGAACCGCGACGCCACGGTCGGCGCCGGTGAACGTGAGCTTGGACTTCTCGATGTTCTCCGGGTCGCCCTCGCAGTCCACCACCACGATCTGGCCGGGGCGCAGCTCGTTGAAGAGGATCTGCTCGGACAGGGTGTCCTCGAGGTCGCGCTGGATCGTGCGGCGCAGCGGCCGGGCGCCCAGCACCGGGTCGAAGCCCTTCTTCGCCAGGTACTTCTTGGCGTTGTCGGTCAGCTCGAGGCCCATGTCCTTGTTCTTGAGCTGGCCCTCGATCCGCGACGTGAAGATGTCGACGATCTGGAGGATCTCGTCCTGGCGGAGCTGGTGGAAGACGATCGTGTCGTCGATGCGGTTGAGGAACTCCGGGCGGAAGTGCTGCTTCAGCTCGTCGTTGACCTTGACCTTCATCCGGTCGTAGTTGCTCTCGACATCCTCCGAGGCCTGGAAGCCCAGGGAGACCGCCTTGGCCACGTCACGCGTGCCGAGGTTGGTGGTCAGGATGATGACCGTGTTCTTGAAGTCCACGATGCGGCCCTGACCGTCGGTCAGGCGGCCGTCCTCGAGGATCTGCAGGAGCGTGTTGAAGACGTCCGGGTGAGCCTTCTCGATCTCGTCGAAGAGGACCACGGAGAACGGCTTGCGGCGCACCTTCTCGGTCAGCTGGCCACCCTCGTCGTAACCGACGTAGCCGGGAGGGGCACCGACGAGGCGGGACACCGTGTAGCGGTCGTGGAACTCCGACATGTCGAGCTGGATCAGCGCGTCCTCGGAGCCGAACAGGAACTCCGCGAGCGCCTTGGAGAGCTCGGTCTTACCGACACCGGACGGGCCGGCGAAGATGAACGAGCCGGACGGGCGCTTGGGGTCCTTGAGGCCGGCCCGGGTGCGCCGGATCGCCTTGGAGACGGCCTTGACCGCGTCCTCCTGGCCGATGACCCGCTTGTGCAGCTCATCCTCCATGCGGAGCAGCCGGGAGGTCTCCTCCTCGGTCAGCTTGTAGACCGGGATGCCGGTCCAGTTGCCCAGGACCTCGGCGATCTGCTCGTCGTCGACCTCGGACACGACGTCGAGGTCGCCGGCCTTCCACTCCTTCTCCCGCTGCGCCTTCTGGCCCAGCAGCTGCTTCTCCTTGTCGCGCAGCTGCGCGGCCCGCTCGAAGTCCTGCGCGTCGATCGCGGACTCCTTGTCGCGGCGCACCTGGGCGATGCGCTCGTCGAAGTCGCGGAGGTCCGGCGGCGCGGTCATCCGGCGGATGCGCATCCGGGCGCCGGCCTCGTCGATCAGGTCGATCGCCTTGTCCGGCAGGAAGCGGTCAGAGATGTAGCGGTCGGCCAGCGTCGCGGCCGCCACCAGGGCGGCGTCCGTGATGCTGATCCGGTGGTGAGCCTCGTAGCGGTCCCGCAGGCCCTTGAGGATCTCGATGGTGTGCGCCAGCGACGGCTCGCCGACCTGGATGGGCTGGAAACGGCGCTCGAGAGCGGCGTCCTTCTCCAGGTGCTTGCGGTACTCGTCGAGGGTGGTGGCACCGATGGTCTGGAGCTCGCCACGGGCCAGCATCGGCTTGAGGATGCTCGCCGCGTCGATCGCGCCCTCGGCGGCACCCGCACCCACCAGGGTGTGGATCTCGTCGATGAACAGGATGATGTCGCCCCGGGTGCGGATCTCCTTGAGCACCTTCTTCAGGCGCTCCTCGAAGTCACCGCGGTAACGGGAACCGGCGACCAGCGCACCGAGGTCGAGCGTGTAGAGCTGCTTGTCCTTCAGCGTCTCGGGCACCTCGCCCTTGATGATGGACTGCGCGAGACCCTCGACGACCGCGGTCTTTCCGACGCCGGGCTCACCGATGAGAACCGGGTTGTTCTTGGTGCGGCGGGACAGCACCTGCATGACCCGCTCGATCTCCTTCTCGCGCCCGATGACCGGGTCGAGCTTGCCCTCGCGGGCGGCCTGGGTCAGGTTGCGCCCGAACTGGTCGAGGACCAGGGACGTCGACGGCGCGGCCTCGCCCGCCGCCGCACCGGCCGCGGCCGGCTCCTTGCCCTGATAGCCGGAGAGCAGCTGGATGACCTGCTGGCGGACCCGGTTGAGGTCGGCGCCGAGCTTGACCAGCACCTGGGCGGCGACGCCCTCGCCCTCACGGATCAGGCCGAGCAGGATGTGCTCGGTGCCGATGTAGTTGTGGCCGAGCTGGAGCGCCTCACGCAGCGACAGCTCCAGCACCTTCTTGGCCCTGGGCGTGAACGGGATGTGCCCGCTCGGCGCCTGCTGGCCTTGACCGATGATCTCTTCGACCTGTTGCCGGACGCCCTCCAACGAGATACCCAAGCTCTCGAGAGCCTTGGCGGCGACACCCTCGCCCTCGTGGATCAGGCCGAGCAGGATGTGCTCGGTCCCGATGTAGTTGTGGTTGAGCATCCGGGCCTCTTCTTGGGCCAGGACGACAACCCGTCGCGCTCGGTCGGTGAACCGCTCGAACATGCCCTCGTGCTCCTCACGTGCCGTGCGCCAATGCTGAGCTCGTCTCAACAGCTGGCGGGGCCAGCGCACGGGCATCGGTGATACCCGTACTGACAACTCTATCGCCGCCGGGTGGTCTTGCTGGGCCCTCGCGGCCCCTCGAAACCTTCCGCAACGTTGATTTAGCCAACTTCGCACGCTCAACCGCTGTTCCCCCAGCGGAACGGCTACGCGGACAGCGAAATCGCGATACCGACATCCACAGGCTGTGGACAACTTCGTCCCCACCTGTGGATAACCCTACGTCGGCCGACCGAAGAGCGACCGAAAAAGCAGCGGGTCCGCCACACCATGTGTGGCGGACCCGGCTGAGTCGGTGGGACCGGCGTGGGCACGGGGGTCAGTTGCGGCCCGGGCCCTTCGCGTGGAACTCGTCGACGATCTCCTGCGGAATGCGTCCCCGGTCGGAGATGTCCTTGCCGGACTTCTTGGCCCATTCCCGGATGGCCTTGTTCTGCTCGCGGTCGGCGGTGGCGCCACCCCGGCCGCGGGCGGCCCGGCCCCCCACGACCACTCCGCCCCGGGCGGCCTTGGCACCGGCCTCCACGTACGGCTCGAAGAGCTCCCGCAATTTGGTGGCGTTCTTCTCCGACAGGTCGATCTCGTACTGAATGCCGTCGAGCGCGAACTTCACCGTCTCGTCGGCGTCGCCCCCGTCGATGTCATCAACCAGCTTGTGAATGATCTGTTTGGCCACGCGCCGCTATCCTCCCGGACACAGGTTCTCCCCAATGCAACGCACAGACAATAACGCCAAGGCGGCATCGTCCGTCAATGGAGGCCGGAACATTTCCGGTGACGGAGAGTTCCGACCTCCAGTGGCCGCGGGGACGAACTCGACGGTGCTTACTCCGGACGCACGAGCGGGAAGAGGATCGTTTCCCGAATGCCCAGCCCGGTGAGCGCCATCAGAAGGCGGTCGATTCCCATTCCCATGCCACCGGACGGCGGCATTCCATACTCCATGGCCCGCAGGAAATCCTCGTCGAGCTGCATCGCCTCGGCATCGCCGCCGGCCGCCAGCAGCGACTGGGCCAGGAGCCGTTCGCGTTGCACGACCGGGTCGACGAGCTCGGAATAGGCGGTCGCCAGCTCGAAGCCCGACACGTAGAGGTCCCACTTCTCGGTCAGACCCGGTGTTTCCCGGTGCGCACGGGTCAGCGGCGCCGTCTCCTCGGGATAGTCCCGGACGAACGTGGGCGCCTGCAGGGTGGGCTGGACGAGATGCTCGAACAGCTCCTCGACGAGCTTGCCCGGGCCCCACTTCGGATCGACGGAAAGGTCGTGCTTTTCGGCATAACGCAGCAGTTGCGCGATATCGGTGGACGGAGTGACTTCCTCACCGAGCGCCGCGGAGAGCGAGCCATAGAGCGTTACCGATGCCCACTCGCCGCCCAGATCCCGCTCGGTGCCGTCGAAGTGCGTCACGATGTGTGATCCGGCGATCGCGAAAGCGGCCTCCTGAATCCACTCGCGCGTCTGCTGCTGCATGACGTTGTAGTCCGCGTACGCCTGGTAGGCCTCGAGCATCGCGAACTCCGGGGAGTGCGTCGAGTCCATACCCTCATTGCGGAAGTTGCGGTTGATCTCGAAGACCCGATCGATGCCGCCGACGACGGCCCTCTTCAAAAAGAGTTCCGGTGCGATCCGCAGATAGAGATCGGTGTCGAGGGCGTTGCTGTGCGTCACAAACGGGCGGGCCGTCGCGCCGCCGTGCAGCAACTGCAACATTGGTGTTTCGACCTCGAGGAAATTGCGGCGGAACAGCGACTCGCGAAGGCTGCGGACGACCGTGGCGCGCGTGCGAACGGTGTCCCGCGCCTGCGGCCGGACGATCAGATCGACGTACCGCTGACGAACTCGCGTCTCCTCGGAAAGCGCCCTGTGGGCCACCGGGAGCGGCCGCAGAGCCTTGGCACTCATCTCCCACGAGTCGGCCAGAACCGACAATTCGCCGCGGCGACTGGTGATCACCTCGCCGGTCACCGAGACGATGTCACCCAGGTCGACAAGCTGCTTCCAGTCGGCCAGACGCTGCTCGCCGACCTTGGCCAGGGACAGCATGGCCTGCAGCTCGGTGCCGTCACCGTCGCGCAGCGTGGCGAAGCACAGCTTGCCGCCGTTCCGCACGAAGATGACCCGGCCGGAGACCGACACCTGGTCACCGGAGGCGGCGTCGATGGGCAGATCGGCGTACTGCTCGCGCACCTGCTTCAGCGTCGCCGTCCGCGGGACAGTCACCGGGTAGGGGGACACCCCATCGGCGAGCATCCGGTCCCGCTTCGACCGGCGGACCCGCATCTGCTCGGGAAGGTCCTCGGCGGGATCAGGGACGGCGACATTCTGCTCGGTCACGGCACGACTCTCTGTCAGGACTGTTGGGGCCCTGAAAGCCTACTCAGACCCCGTCAGACGTTCCGCTCATATACCATCCGGAGCCCGATCAGCGTGATCATCGGCTCGTGCGCGGTGATCGTCTTGCACTCGTCCTTGACCAGCCAAGCCAGACCGCCGGTGGCGATGACCGCCTTGACCGGGCCGATCTCGTCGATCATGCGGCTGACGATGCCGTCGACCTGACCGGCGAAGCCGAAATACATGCCCGACTGCAGGCACTCGACGGTGTTCTTGCCGATCACCGAGCGGGGTTTGGCCGGCTCGACCTTGCGGAGCTGCGCGGCCCGGGCGGCCAGGGCGTCGAAGGAGATCTCGATGCCGGGAGCGAAGGCGCCGCCCAGGAACTCGCCCTTCTCGCTGATCACGTCGAAGTTGGTGGTCGTGCCGAAGTCGACGACGATGCTCGGGCCGCCGTAGAGGGCGTGCGCGGCCAGCGTGTTGACGACCCGGTCGGCGCCCACCTCCTTCGGGTTGTCGATCGCCAGCTGGACGCCGGTCTTGACACCCGGCTCGACGACGACGTTGGGCAGGTCGCCGTAGTAGCGGGCGAGCATGGTCCGCAGGCTCCGGAGCGCCGCCGGCACGGTCGAGCAGGCGGCGACCCCGGTGATCTCGACCGCGTCACCGGCCAGCAGACCGCGGAACATCAGACCCAGCTCGTCGGCTGTGGAACGGGCATCGGTCTTGATGCGCCAGTTGTGGACCAGCTTGTCGCCGTCGAAGGTGGCGAGCACGGTGTTGGTGTTGCCGATGTCGATGCAGAGCAGCAAGGGGGTTGGCTCCTTATCGGGGGCGCGAATCCATGTTATCGGGGGCGCAAATCCATGGCTATGTCGAGAATGGGCGAGGAGTGGGTCAGGCCGCCGACCGACAGGTAGTCGACGCCGGTGGCCGCGTAGTCGGCGGCCGTCTCCAAGCGTAGGTTGCCGGTGGCCTCGAGCTCGGCGCGGTCGCCCACCTCGGCCACGACCTCGCGTAGCCGGTCGGGGTCCATGTTGTCGCAAAGCAGGAACGTGGCGCCGGCCTCGACCGCCTCGCGGGCCTCGGCCACGGTGGTCACCTCGACCTGCACCGGCACGTCGGGGAACTTCTCGCGGACCAGGCGGTAGGCGGCGGTGATGCTGCCCGCGGCGAGCTTGTGGTTGTCCTTGATCATGGCCACGTCGTAGAGGCCCATCCGCTTGTTGGTGCCGCCACCGATGCGCACGGCGTATTTCTCCAAATAGCGCAGGCCGGGCGTGGTCTTGCGGGTGTCGAGGACGGTGGCCTTGGTGCCGGCCAGCGCCTCGGCCCAGCGGCGGGTGTGGGTGGCCACCCCGGACATGCGGCTGAGCAGGTTGAGCGCGGTGCGCTCGGCCGTCAGCAGGGCCCGGGTGGGACCGGTGATCACGGCCAGCACGTCGCCCCGGGTGACCCGGTCACCCTCGGCCACGCGCTGCTCGAAGACGTCGGCGCCGCCGGAGGTGTCGTTGAAGACCACGGCGGCCACCGGCAGGCCGGCCACCACGCCGTCGGCCCGGGCCACCAGCTCCGCGGTGTCGACCTGGCCGGCGGGAATCGTGGCCTCGCTGGTCACGTCGTGCGGTGGCGAACCGAGGTCCTCGGCCAGCGCGGTGCGAACGATCAGTTCCACTTCGGCGACGTCCAACTCGTTCATCGATCCCCCTGTGGTCAGGCCATCTCTTCGAAGGACTGGGTCAATCGGGTCTGGCGGTCGAGCGTGTGCAGCAGGTGCCCACGCCACTCGTCCTCGGCCCCGGGAAAGTCCTCACGCCAGTGGCAGCCGCGGGTCTCGCGGCGGGTGCGCGCCGCCGCGACCAGCACCGTGGCCACCGTGAGCAGGTTGGTCGCCTCCCAGGCGGCGTTGCGCGGGGTATCGCGCTGCTCGGCCAGGCGGGCCAGCTCCTTGGCGGTGGCCGACAGCGAGTCGGCCGATCGCAGCACGCCGGCGCCCCGGGTCATGGTGCGCTGCAGCTCGGGGCGGGTCGCCGCGGCGACGACCCAGCTCCGGCCGGCCGGGGCCGGCGCGGGATCGGCCTGCGCGGGCAGATCGCGGGCGATGTCGTCGGCGATGCGCCTCGCGAAGACCAGGCCCTCGAGCAGCGAGTTGCTGGCCAGGCGGTTGGCGCCGTGCACGCCGGTGCAGGCGACCTCACCACAGGCGTAGAGGCCGGAGATGCTCGTCCGGCCGTGCAGGTCGGTGCGCACCCCGCCCGAGGCGTAATGGGCGGCCGGGGCCACCGGGATCAGCTCGGTCGCCGGGTCGACGCCGGCCGCGCGGGTGGACGCGACGATGGTCGGGAAGCGCTGCTCCAGGAACTCGCGGCCGAGGTGACGGGCGTCGAGGTAGACGTGGTCGGCACCGGTCGCGCGCAGCACCCGGTGGATGCCCTTGGCCACCACGTCGCGCGGGGCCAGCTCGGCCAGCTCGTGCTGCCCCACCATGAACCGGGCACCGGTCTCGTCGACCAGGTGGGCGCCCTCACCGCGCAACGCCTCGGAGATCAGCGGCCGCTGCACCGAGGTCACGCTGGCGGTGACGAACGAGGTGGGGTGGAACTGGACGAACTCGACGTCGGTGACCAGCGCGCCGGCCCGGAGGGCGAGGGCCACCCCGTCCCCGGTGGAGACCGACGGGTTGGTGGTCGAGGAGTAGATCTGGCCCATGCCGCCGGTGGCCAGCACCACCGCGCGAGCCAGGATCGCGCCCACGCCGTCCTCCGAGCCCTCGCCGAGGACGTGCAGGGTGAGCCCGCAGGCCCGGCCGTCGGGGGCGCGCAGCAGGTCGAGCACCAGGGCGTGCTCGACCAGACGGATCCAGGGATCGCGGCGCACCGCCTCGTGCAGGGCACGCTGCACCTCGGCCCCGGTCGCGTCGCCGCCCGCGTGCACGATGCGGTCGGCCCGGTGACCGCCCTCGCGGGTGAGCATCAACGAGCCGTCCGCGTTGCGGTCGAACGACGCACCGATGCGGATCAGTTCGCGTACGCGGGCCGGACCCTCCTCGACCAGGACGCGCACCGCCGCCGGGTCGCACAGCCCGACCCCGGCGATCTCGGTGTCGTTGGCGTGGGCGGCCGGGGTGTCGAGCGGGTCGAGCACCGCGGCGATGCCACCCTGAGCCCACCGGGTCGAGCCGTCATCGATATTGACCTTGGTGACGACGGTGACGTGCAGGCCCTGCTCGCGCAGGTGCAGGGCGGCGGTCAGCCCGGCCACGCCGGAACCCACGACCAGCACGTCGGTGGTCTCGCTCCACCCGGGGTCGGCCGCGGCGAGGCGGCGAGGGAGTTCCGGAAGGTCGGCGACATACATCCGCTCAGTACACTCCGCCGGTACGACCCCTCGGCGCCGGGGTGGAACATTCGTGGTCACCGTTACTTGTACTGCACGGGCAGGCTCTTGATGCCCTTGCCCTTGATCGTCGACGTGAGTTCCACGCCGTCGAGCCACAGGTAACAGCGCACGCCGCGATCACCCAGCGCCCACACGTCGGCACCGCCGGGCAGCGATACCACGCCCGTACGGTATTGCAGGTCGCTGTCCTTGGGCACTCCGACGTAGTCGGCGATCAGCTCGCGGCAGCCGTCGTGGAACTTGGCCCACGTGGCGTCGTCGTCCGGGTAGTCGAGATCCTTGGCGTACCAGACCCCGACGAACTCACCGTTGTGCTTGGCCGAGCACTTCACCGCGGGCATGGTGGCGATCGCGCCGTTGCCGTCGAGCTGGATCGCGTAGCAGCTGAGCAGCACGTCGGAGCGGCCGTCGGCCAGCGCGTCGCGCAGGCTGCCCTCGCGCTGCACCAGACCGCCGTCGTCCTCGACCGAGTTGAGCTCGAGCACCTCGCACCGGAACCAGCGGGCGCCGCCGTTCCAGGCCGCCTCGGTGGGCCGGGTGACGCCGATCCACAGCCGGGCGTCACGCCAGGGCCCGCCGACGAAGGTGGTCGTCTTCTGGTCGCAGACCGAGTACGCGGCCCTGGCCCCGGCTGAGCCATCGGCCGGGGGGACGTCGGCGTCGGCCGCGGGTGACTCGTACGTGCCGACGTACACGGTCTCGGTGCGGTGCTTGGCCGAGCAGGCGACCTCTTCATAAGTGCCGCGCGGGCCGACCGGGTTGAAGTTGGCACTGTGGCAGGCGCCGCTGTTGGGCTCGAAACCGGTCGCTGGGGCCATCGCCCCCCAGCCGTTGGTCAGGTCGCCGTCGACACCGCCCGGCTTGCCGCACCCCGTGGCGAGCAGCACCGAACCCAGGACAGCAATGATCCCGAGCCGGTGTCGCATGAACCCAAGCCTCTCCGCCTGCCACTGATGTCCGATTTCCAATGATATGGGGATCGGAAACGGGATCAGCGGATTTTGCCTTTTGTCAGGCGGCTGGGCTTTGTCAGGCGGCTCGGCTTGTCAGGCGGCTCGGCTTGTCAGGCGGCTCGGCTTTGTCAGGCGGCGGTGCGGCTCAGGTCTCCCCGGGTCAGACCGCCGGGCATGCCCTCGGCGGCGGCGGCCGGGTCGGCGCCCAGCTCGATGATCTTGTTTGCGGCGTCGACGTGCACGATCCTCGGCTGGTAGGCGCGCGCCTCGGCGTCCTCCAGCTGGCCGTACGCGATGAGGATGACCAGGTCACCGGGGTGCACGAGATGGGCCGCGGCGCCGTTGATGCCGATCACGCCGCTGCCCCGCTCGCCCGCGATCACGTACGTCTCCAGACGGGCCCCATTCGTCACGTCGACGATCGCGACCTGCTCGCCGGGGATCAGATCGGCCGCCTCGAGCAGGTCGACGTCGATCGTCACCGACCCGACGTAGTGCAGGTCGGCCTGGGTCACGGTGGCCCGATGGATCTTGGATTTGAGCATCGTGCGGAACATCAGGCCGCCTTCCCCAGCGTCAGAGGCACGTTGTCGATCAAGCGGGTGGTGCCGACCCGGGCGGCGATCAGCAGGCGGGCGGGCCCCTCCTGAGGCGCCGGGCCGAGATCGGCGCCGGTCAGCTCGAGGTAGTCGACCTGGACGCCCGGCTCGTCGGCCAGGATCTTGCCCGCGGCGGACAGCACGGCGGTGGCCTCGGCGTGGGTGGCACCCTCGCGCAGCGCCCGGCTCAGCGCGAGGGCGGACTGACGTTCGCCCGGCGAGAGGAATCGGTTGCGGCTCGAGAGGGCCAGGCCGTCCGGTTCCCGTACGGTCGGCACGCCGACGATCTCGACCCCGAGCTCCAGGTCGTGGGCCAGCCGGCGGATCAGCGCGAGCTGCTGGAAGTCCTTCTCGCCGAAGAACGCCACGTCGGCCCGGGTCAGCATGAGCAGTTTCTGCACCACGGTGAGCATCCCGGCGAAGTGGCCCGGGCGGCTCGCGCCCTCCAAGATCTCGCCGAGCGGGCCGGCGTTCATCGTGATCGACGGCGCCCCACCCGGATAGACCTCGTCGCGGGCCGGCGCGAAGACCACGTCGACCCCCTCGGCCCGGCACGCCTCGACGTCGGCCTCCAAGGTGCGCGGGTATTTGTCGAAGTCCTCGTGGGGACCGAACTGCAGCGGGTTCACAAAGATCGTGACGATCACCAGGCCGCCGCGCCGGCGAGCCTCACGCATGAGCTGCCGGTGCCCGTCGTGCAGGGCACCCATCGTCATCACGACGGCCCGGGGGCCCGCCGCCCGCGTCGCCTCGGCCAGCTCGGCGCGGGTGTGGATCACGTACGTCATGAGGGGCTCCCCACCGCGGCGCGGGACAGGACGTCGAGAAGCAGGGCCGCGTCCTGCGGGCGCAGCCGGCCGGAGGCGATGGCCCGGTCGGCGGTGCGGCGGGCCAGAGCCAGATAGGCCGGCCGGGACTCGGCGGGCAGGTGGTCGAGGTGCTTGCCGACGGTGCCGGCGTCGCCCCGGGAGACCGGGCCGGTCAGGGCCGCGTCACCGAGCCGCAGCGCGTTGTCGAGCGCGGCGTGCAGCAGCGGCGAGAGGATCCGCGAAGGCTCGGCGATGCCTGTCCCGCGGAGCAGGTCGGCGGCCTCGTTGACCAGCGTGACCAGGTGGTTCGCGCCGTGGGCGAGGGCCGCGTGATAGACCGGGCGGGCGTCCTCGGCGACCCACTCCGGGATGCCGCCGAGGTCGGCCACGAGCCGGGCCGCGAAGACCCGGTCGGCCGTGGTGACCCCCCAGGCGATGCCGGGCAGGCGGTCGAGGTCGGCGGGCGAGCCGGTGAAGGTCATCGCGGGGTGCAGGGCCATCCCGCGCAGGCCGCCCAGGACGGCCAGGCCGTGGGCGCCGGAGGTGTGCGCGACGATCTGGCCCGGGTGCAGTGCGCCCGTGGTGGCCAGGCCGGAGACGACTGCGGCGAGCGAGTCGTCCGGGACGGCGAGCAGGAGGAGGTCGTCGGCGGCGCGGGCGACCTCGTCGGCGGGCAGGATCGCGGCGTGCGGCAGCAGGCGGGCGGCCCTGTCCCGGGAGGCCGCGGAAACGGCCGCGGCGGCGACCACGTGGTGGCCGGCGGCGTCGAGGGCGGCGCCGAGCACGGCACCCACCCGGCCTGCCCCGACAACGCCGATGGTCAGGGGCGACGATGAGCTCATATCCAGATCCAGTCCTCACGAGCGGGTACCGGTCGAGCGCAAGTATGCGCCGCGGTTACAGGCCGGTGACAAGACCGTGTGAACAAGACCATCACCCCTCAACTCGGACCCGGCGGAGCCACTCGTCCACAGGCCCGGTTCGCCGACGTCCGGAGCGCCTAGGGTGACTGATGTGGAAGCGGGATGGCGGGCGGCGATGCGGACCGGGCTCTATGGGCCCGGCGGCTTCTTCGTGCGCCCCGATCAGGGGCCGGCTGATCACTTCCGCACCAGCGTGCACGCGTCGCCGCTCTTCGCCGGGGCGGTGCTGCGGCTGATCGAGCGGATCGATGCGGCGCTGGGCCGGCCCCGCGTGTTCGACCTGGTCGACGTGGGCGCCGGGCGAGGTGAGCTGCTCGCGGCGTTGCGCCCGCTCCTGCCCGAGCGGGTGCGGCTCACCGCCGTCGAGGTGGCGCCGCGCCCACCGGAGCTGCCCGGGGGCATCACCTGGGCGCGCGAGGTGCCGGACGGCATCGTCGGTTTGCTGATCGCCACCGAGTGGCTGGACAACGTGCCGCTCGACGTGGCCGAGCAGGATGACGACGGGCGGCTGCGCAAGGTGCTCGTCGATCCGGCGACCGGGGCCGAGTCACTGGGCGGCCTGGTCGACCCGGCCGACGAGTTCTGGCTGCGGCGGTGGTGGCCGCGGACCGGCCGGGTCGAGATCGGGTGGCCGCGCGACGCGGCCTGGGCCGACGCGGTGGGGCAGGTGCGGCGGGGCTGTGCGCTGGCGATCGACTACGGGCATCGGCGCGACGACCGGCCGCCGTTCGGGACGCTGACCGGGTTCCGCGGTGGCCGGCCGGTCACACCGGTGCCCGACGGGTCCTGTGACGTCACGGCGCACGTGGCGATCGACGCGGTGGCGGTCGCGACCGGCACGCCGTACGTCCTGGTCCGCCAGCGTGAGGCGCTGAAGGCGCTCGGGGTCGACGGCGGCCGGCCACCGCTGGATCTTGCCCGCAGCGATCCGGGGGGCTATGTGCGGGCCTTGGCAGCGGCCGGGGCCGAGGCCGAGCTGATCGAGGCGGCCGGGCTGGGTGGCCACTGGTGGCTGCTGCACAGCGTGGGCCTCGATGAGCGTGGGAGCATTCTGCTGTGACGGATGCGCTGCGCGAGATGACGGTCGGGACCGGCGCGGGCCTCGAGACCGCCGACATGGTGCTCAACATCGGCCCGCAGCACCCCTCGACCCACGGTGTGCTGCGGCTCAAGCTCACACTCGACGGTGAGCGGGTGGTCACCTGTGAGCCGATCGTCGGCTACATGCACCGGGGCGCCGAGAAATTGTTCGAGGTGCGCGACTACCGGCAGATCCTGATGCTGGCCAACCGGCACGACTGGCTCTCCGCCTTCTCCAACGAGCTGGGCGTCGCGCTCGCCGTCGAGCGGCTGATGGGCATCGAGGTGCCGGAGCGCGCCACCTGGCTGCGGATGGCCCTGGCCGAGCTCAACCGGGTGCTCAACCACCTGATGTTCCTGGGCTCCTACCCGCTCGAGATCGGCGCGATCACGCCGATGTTCTACGCGTTCCGTGAGCGCGAGACCCTGCAGGCCGTGATGGAGGAGGTCTCCGGCGGCCGCATGCACTACATGTTCAACCGGGTCGGCGGGCTCAAGGAGGAGGTGCCGGCCGGTTGGACGGAGCGGGCCCGCGAGGCGATCCGCACGGTCCGCGAGCGACTGCCCGATCTGGACAATCTCATCCGGCGCAACGACATCTTCCTGGCCCGCACGGTCGGGGTCGGGGTGCTCACGGCCGAGCAGGCGGCGGCCTTCGGGGCGTCGGGGCCGGTCGCCCGGGCCAGTGGGCTCGACTTCGACCTGCGCCGGGACGAGCCCTACCTGGCGTACGACGAGCTGGACGTGCCCGTGGTGACGCGGAGCGCCGGGGATTGCCACTCCCGGTTCGAGGTGCTGCTCGACCAGACGTACGTGTCGCTGGACCTGGCCGAGCAGTGCCTGAGCCGGGTCGACCAGATCTCCGGGCCGGTCAACGTGCGACTGCCCAAGGTGGTCAAGGCGCCCGAGGGGCACACGTATGCCTGGACGGAGAACCCGCTCGGCGTCAACGGCTACTACCTGGTGTCGCGGGGTGAGAAGACGCCGTGGCGCATGAAGCTGCGGACCGCGTCCTACGCCAACGTCCAGGCACTGTCGACGCTCATCCCGGGCTGCCTGGTGCCCGACCTGATCGCCATCCTCGGCTCGATGTTCTTCGTGGTCGGCGACATCGACAAGTAGGACCTAGCGGCGGCGGTATCCGTCCTCGTCGGGCGAGTAGCCGCCGTACGCGGCGAAGTCGCTGAGCGAGCCGACGTTGGTGTCGTTGGCCGACGGGCGGTGCCGGCGGGCCTTGTAGGTGGGGTCGCCGGTCGTGTTCCCGGGTTCGTGCGCGGCGTCGTACTCGCCGGCGGGCTCGTAGGGTTCGCTTTCGCCGTAGCCGTAGTCGCCCTGGCCGGGGTCGCCCTGCTCGGAGCCGTAATGCGGGGCGCCGTAACCGTGGTATTCGTCCGAGTCGAAGTCGTCGTTCGAGGTGCCGTACGTGTTCGCGGCGCCGTAGGTGTTGCCGCCGGCAGGAGCGCCATAGACGCCGGGTTGCTGGGCGGCGTATCCGTTGCCGGCGCCGAAGTCGTCGGACAGGGACTCGGGCCGGCCGACGAACGGACCGCTCGGCCGGACGGACGCCGCCGCGCGCGGCACACCCGTCGGCGGCGGGGACGGGACCGCAGCCGCGCCACGTTGCCGGGGCACCTGCGGCGGCGGCACTGCGGCCGCGGCCGCGGCTACGGGGCGGCCACCGGTCGAGGTGCCGGGCTCGCGACCAACTGGGCCGGCGGAACCGACTGCGCCGGCGACACCGACCGGGCCGACGGAACCGATCGGGCCGGCGAGACCCACCGGGCTGGCGACACCGACCGGGCCGGCGGGACCCACCGGGCCGGCGGGGCGGCTACCGGTCTGCATGCCGGGTCCGGTGCGGGCGGGTGGGCGCACTGCGGCGGTCGCCGTCGGGACCCCGGCTCGGCCACCGGCGGGAACCGGCGGACGGGCCGAACCCATCGGCTGGGCCGGGTAACCGGGCTGGCCGGCAAAATCTGCGTGAGCCGGGTAACCGGACTGGCCGGCAAAATCTGGCTGGGCCGGGTAGCCGGACTGGTCGGCAAAATTTGGCTGGGCCGGGTAGCCGGGCTGGCCGGCAAAATCTGGCTGGGCCGCGAAGTCCGGCTGGCCGGCGAAGTCTGGCTGGGCCGGGAAGTCCGGCTGGCCGGCAAAATCTGGCTGGGCCGGGAAGTCCGGCGAGCCGGAGAAGCTGGGATCGGCGAACGGGTCGTCGTCCGCGTACATCGGCGGGGCGTCGGCGAAGAAGCCGGATCCCTCGGCCGGAGGCGGTGGCGGCGGGGGGACGGCGGCGCGCTGGGGGCCCGAACTGTGGACCACGCCACCTCGGCCGGCCGGGGCGAACTCGGGACGCCCGGGTTGGCCGAACTCGGCCCGGAGCTCACGGCGCAACGTGGCGACCTGGTCGGCCACAGTGTCCTCGACGTCGAGGCGGCCCAGCACCGGATCGCTGCGGACCAGCGCCGAGGCGCCGATCAGCACGACGGCCACCGCGATGAGCAGCACAGCGAACCGTACGGTGTTGGAGCTCTGGCCGAGCAGCACGACAGCCGCGGCCACCGGGGCAAGCAGAACGCCCGCCCAGTTGAGGCCGCGAAGCAGGCGTGCGTTACCCGTCACGGGGTCCTGATCCGGCATGGGCGCCGATATTACCCAGACTCCCCGATCGAGCAACTGTTCGAGCGCCGGGCTTCAGATGATCCGAAACCCGGCGCTTTCTCGCATTTCGGTCTTAGCTGCCGGCCAAAGCGGGGTCGGAGCTGAACACCAGACCGACGCTGACGGTGCCGGTTTTGAGAGCGGTCAGCGTGAGCGGCCCACCGGCGTCCAAGCTGCTGAACTTGCCGGCCTTGAAGTCGTAGGTGTCGACCAGACCCTGCTGGCACTTCGGACGCTGCGGGCACTCGGCCGGGCCACCGAGGACGGTGGCGGCGCCGGAGCACTTGGCGGCCAGGTCGGAGAGAGTTTTCAAACCGTTCTTGTCGGCGAAGGCGGTGGTCACCGCGAACGCGTTCTGGTCCTGCGCGGCCGACGGCTTGCCGAAGACCAGGCCCCGCTTCTCGCCGAGCGCGGTCAGGTTGGTGATGGTGGTCTGCAGGTCGGACGAGGACGGGTCCTTCGCGTTCTTGCCCTCGACCTTGCCGGCCAGGAAGGTGGCCAGGGTGGCCGCATACTCAGGGACGATGTCGAGATCGCCCTTCTCCAGCGCGGGCTCGTAGAGCTCCCGGTTGCCGATCGTCTGCACCTTGACCGTGTAACCCGCGGCGGTGGCCGCGACACCGTAGAGCTCGGCCAGGGTGGCACTCTCGGGGAAGTCGGCGGCGCCGATCGTGAGCTGTCCGCCGGGGCCCTTGGCGAGACCGGCCGTCAAACTGTTCGCAGTTGCGAACTCTTGGGCCGCGGCCTTGGACGATTTGCGGTCGACGGCGACCGCCTTGTTGAGCGCGATCAGCTTGGTGGTGTCGAGCGCGGCCGAGGCCTTGTCGAGCGCGGCGATGAGCTCGGGCGACGACGCCTTCTGGTTGACCGCGGGGATGACGTTGTCGGTGTTCTGAAGCTTCTTGTCGTCCTCGAGCACGACGAGCTTGTCACCGGCGACCGGAGCGCAGCCGGCGCCGGCCGCCGCCGAGGGCGGTGCCTCGGTGCCGGAGGAGCCGGCACCGCCGCAACCGGCGAGGGAGACGGCGGCCGCCGTCGCGGTGGCCGCCATCAGGATCAGGTGTCGACGCATAGTGCCGCCTTCTGTGTCCCGGCGCGATCAAGGTGGTCGCGCCGCGTGTCCGACGGGCGGAGGAGAACCGCCTGCCCTGCCATCTCTACCCGCCGGGTGTGACACTTTCCAGAAATACGCCCGACCGTTACCCGGCCGGGGCCGCCGCGGTGGGCCGGCGGCGCTTGACGGCCCGCAGCGCACGGGGTGTGACCAGGCGTTGGACGAGTGCGAGGGTGCCTTCGACGGCGAGTGCGAGGAGCACCACAAAGATGCCGCCGGCCACGATCTGGTTGCCGCCGACGCTGATGCCGAGCCCGAACCCGGCGCTGATGATCTCGCCCAGGCCGCCGCCGTTGACGAAGGTGGCCAGCGTGGTCGTCGCGACCACCTGGACCGCCGCGGTCCGCAGGCCGCCCGCCAGATAGGGCACCGCCAGCGGCAGCTCGACCCGCCACAACACCTGGGTGCCGGACAGGCCCATGCCCTTGGCGGCGTCCCGGACCTCCGGGTCGACCGAGCGCAGGCCGGTGACCGCGTTCGACAGCAGGGGCGGGATCGCGAAGACGGCCAGCGCGACCACGACCGGCGGCTTGCCGAAGCCGAGCGGGGTCAGCGGCAGGATCGTCAGCAGGGCGAGCGTGGGCAGCGCGAGGGTCAAATTGGCCACGGTGATCACGGCCGAGCCGCCCCGGCCGCGGTGGCCGAGCCAGATGCCGATCGGCCACCCGATCAGGCAGCCCAGAAGCACCGCCCAGAAGCTGATCTGCAGGTGCTCGGAGAGGCGGTCCAGCAGGCCGCCGGGGTTGGTCCAGTTGAGCGGGTCGTTGAGCCAGACGATGGCTTCGCCGAGATAGTTCACGAGGCCCGCCTCCGGGCCCACGGCGTCAGCAGGCGCCCGACCCCGGCCAGCAGCAGGTCGAGGATCAGGGCCAGCGCCAGGCAGAGGACCGAGCCGGTGACGATCTCGGCCTTGTAGAAGTTGTTGCGGAAGCCGCCGAGGATCAGGTCACCGAGACCGCCCTGACCGATCAGCGAGCCGACCGTGACGAGCGCCACGGTGGAGACCGTGGCCAGCCGCAACCCGGTCATGATGCCCGGCAGCGCGAGCGGGAGCTCCACCCGGATCAGCCGGCCGAACCGCCCGTAGCCCATGCCGGTCGCCGCGTCCCGCACCTCGTCAGGCACCTGGGTGAGGCCGGTCAGCGCGTTGCGGACGAGGACCAGCAGCGCATAGAGCACCAGGGCGATCAGCACCGACGTGTCGGTCGTGGTGCCCACCGCGGGAGCCAGCAGGGCCAGCAGCGCCAGCGACGGAATCGTGTAGAGCACGCCCGAGAGTGCGAGGATGGGGCCGGTCAACGGTTTGATCCAGTAGGCGAGCACGGCGAGCGGCAGGGCCACGATCAGGGCGAGGACGACCGCCCGGGCGGTCAGCCCCGCGTGGAACTCGAGCGCGCCGCGCAAGGTCTCGGCGTTGTCCAGCACGTACTGCCAGGAGAACCACGGATTACCTGGCCCGTCATCGGCGGGTGCGGCCAGCGGCACTGACACAGCAGCCGCCGGGCCCCACGACAGGAAGGACATACGTGGACGCTACCGCGATCAACGAGCCGGGGCGCGACAGCCGGAGCGCGGCCTCGATCACGCTTCAGGACGTCGGCAAGACCTACCCCGACGGCACGGTCGCGGTGGGCGACTTCAGCCTCGAGGTGGGTGCGGGCGAGCTGGCCGTGCTGATCGGCCCGTCGGGCTGCGGCAAGTCCACGATCCTGCGCATGATCAACCGGCTGATCGAGCCGACCCACGGCACCATCCTGATCGACGGCCGGAACGTCCTCGAGCGCAACCCGGTCGAGCTGCGCCGGCACATCGGCTACGTGATCCAGAACGTGGGCCTCTTCCCCCACCAGAACATCCGCACGAACGTCGGCACCGTGCCGCGCATGCTGGGCTGGGACAAGGCCAAGGTCGCGACCCGCTCCGACGAGTTGCTCGAGCTCGTCGGGCTCGACCCGGCCCGCTACTCCAAGCGCTATCCGCACGAGCTCTCCGGCGGTCAGCGGCAGCGCGTCGGCGTGGCCCGGGCGCTGGCCGCCGACCCGCTGGTGCTGCTGATGGACGAGCCGTTCTCGGCGGTCGACCCGATCGCCCGCGGCCGCCTGCAGGAGGAGTTCCTCAAGCTGCAGGCCACCGTGCGCAAGACGATCGTGCTGGTCACCCACGACATCGACGAGGCCGTACGGCTGGGCGACCGCATCGCCGTGCTCGGCGAGGGCGGCACCCTGCGGCAGTACGCGCCTCCGGCCGAGCTGCTGAGCCGGCCGGCCTCCCCGGCGGTGGCCGACTTCGTGGGCGCCGATCGGGGCATCCGCCGCCTTGCCGTCACCTCCATCCGTACGGCTCTGCAGCCGGGCGGACCGGCCGGTGACAAGCCGGTGGTGGACGCGGGCGGCACGCTCTACGACGCATTGGCCGCGATGCTGGCCGGCGACGTCAGCGAGGTGGCCGTGGCCGAGGACGGCAAGACGATCGGGACGGTCTCGCGGACAGCGCTCTTCGAGGAGCACAGCCGCGAGACCGCCTAGGATCAGCGGGTGCCGCGGTAGCCACCCAGGGTGGCCAGGCCGATGATCCAGCCGACGAAGAGCCCGTACGAGGCGCCGTTGCCGGCCTCCCGGAAGGCGCCCACCAGCGACGGGTTGGCCAGGAAGAGCGTCGTCAGCAGGGCCGCGAAGCCACCGGCGAAGACGTACGACGCCCAGCCGGCGAAGAACTGGCTGATCGTGCCGCGGGCCCGGGCCAGCTGCGAGCCGGGGAGCAGGTAGAGGAAGAGTGCGGTCAGCACGACCAGCAGGATCGCCTTGAGGTCGCCGACGATGATCTGCCGCAGCGAGTCGTCGGAGTCGAACGACCAGCGGGGCCAGGCCAGCAGGTTCAGGAACCAGCCGCCGGCCGTTTCGGGGTTGGCGTTGTCGCTCGCCCACTTGGCATACCAGGGGCTGCCGAAGACGAGCACGAGTATGAGCGCGGCAAGTGTGCCCGCACCAGGCGCAGACTTGTAACGATTACCGAGAGCCATGCGCCGCTATTTCCCTGAGCGGCGCTCACTTCAAACGACGAGCGTAAATGCCGCGTTTGCCGGAATGATCAATGTTTCTGCAGGTAGTCGATGAAGGCGGCCCGCAGCAGGGGCTCGTTCTCGCCATACCCGTGGCCCTCGAGCTCACGCCAGAGCGCGACCGCCTCGTCGACCGTGGGGCCGATCGAGTTGGGAGCGCCGTCGAGCTGCGACGCCTCGTCGGCGTCGGGCAGGTGCTTGAGGACCGACCAGAAGAAGCCGATATCGCGCCGCTCCCGGGCCAGGTGGAAGGCGCGCTCGCGCAGCTCCTCGGTGGGCAGGGCGTCCAGCTCGGCGAAGCTCGGAGTGGTCATGGTCAAAAGCATAGGCGGAGCGGCCGGACGATCATCGGCCTGTGCCCCAGGGGCCCGAGTCCCAGCGGTCGGGCTGGGGCGTGGTGGACGCCGTCGACCACGTCTCGGGCAGGTCGGGCTGCCAGTTGGCGCCGTTCGTGGCCGGGGCGGTCCAGTCGGCCGGGCCGGCCACCGGCAGCGGACGGCCGTAGGCCTCGACCAGCCGGGTGACGATCAGGCCGGCCGCGAGGACGCAGGCCGCGATCGCGAACAGCGAGATGTCGAAGTCGCGGCGGTCGGCGTAGTCGAGGAACAGGGTGAGCGCGGCGACGGCGAACAGCGTGCCGAAGATGCCGCCGCGCCGTCCGTAGGCGCTGGTGCCGGCCAGCATGGCCAACCCGAGCGCGATGCCCGTCCACTCGAGGCCGGTGCCGGGGACGACCGGGGTGCCGGACTGCGCGGCGAACAGGGTGCCCGCGGCGACGGCGAAGAACGAGGACAGCAGCAGCGAGCCGATCACCGGCACGGCCACGGCCACCCCGCGGCGACGGGCCGGGTCGCCGGCCGGGCGCAACCGGCCCAGCCAGCGCCGCACCGGCGTGATCGTGCCCACCGCACCCCCGAGCACAGCGAGCAGCGCGAACCCGCCGAAGAGGAAGAACGCGTGATCGGTGGGGTCGTAGGTGCCCTGGACATCGACCGGAGCCACGCGCAGCTGGTCGAAGACGATCACTCCGAGGGCCGCCGCGAGCGTTGCCGCCCAGCCGGGCACGTGCAGCACGAGGATGGCCAGACCAAGGATGATCGCGCCCGCGGCGGCGAACACCAGCGCCGGCACCATGGCCTTGACCAGGCCCTGGTCCCCCTGCTCGGCATACTGCAGGGCGGCCGCCAGGGCGATCGGGCCGAGCGCCAGGTTGGGCACGCCGGCCCGCAGGGTCAGGCCCGCGCCGAGGGCCAGCGCGCCGATCGCGGCGCCGGTGATGAGCAGGTCGTCGAGGGCGGGCCGGCGGAAGCTGTCGGGCTCGAGGCGCCACAGGAGGAAGCCGATCGCCGCGGCGGCGACCAGCAGCACGACCTCCCAGCCGAGGTGGATGCCGAGCCGGTCCCGGCCGTCCTCGACCTCGGTCCGGCGCAGGACGTCGGCCGTGGTGTCACCGGTGCTGTCCAGCTCCTCGGCCCGCCGGCGCTGCTCGGCCGCGGCCAGCGTGTTGGCCCGATAGGCCGCCGGATCGGTGGGCGTGGGTTCCTCGGTCTGCCGACGGTAGGTCGGCTCGTCGTACGCCATCGTCGCGCCTCCTCGTGTGCGCTCACCGTGCAGTGAATTACGCACGCCGATATCCGCCGGGCGCGTGCCCGCGCCCAGAGCATACGGATACGAGTCGGTCTCAGTTCAAGGCCGAGATCCGCAGGGGACACGCCCGGCAACTCAGAGTAGGCCGGTGGGTCGAGGAGAGCCGTTCTCGTTCTCGGAGTCGGGTTGCTCGGGGATGCGGCACGCCCGCTCGAGCCAGAGAGCCGCGGCGACCAGCGCGACCGCCGAGATCACGCCGCCGATGGCGACCGGCAGATCGTCGCGGGCGGCCTGGGTGGGCTCCATGGCCAGGAACACCAGCAGGCCCGCCGAGAAGCCGGTCGAGATGGCGCCGACCAGTGAGGACGCCTTGGCCAGAGCGACATAGCGGGCCACCGCCAGCGGGTCGACCCGGGGCGCTCCGGGCTTGCGCTGGATGCGGGCCGCCGTGTTCTGCGCGAGCAGGCCCTCGGCCACGGCGAGCACGGCCAGCACGATCACCGGCGACCACGGCAGGTCGGGCAGCGTCGAATAGGAGAGGCTCAGCAGCAGCCAGCCCACGGCCGCCGCGACGAGGCCCGCGACGATCAGCACCGAGATGCTGGTCGGGCGCAACGAGGGGTCCGACTTGGGCGCCTGCGGGTTGCTGCTCACCCCGTCGATCCTAGTGCGAGATCGGGTCGTGGGGTCAGACCGGCGACGTCGTCCGCCGCTCCGGGCGCGGCCAGCAGGGCGGCGACCGGGCCGTGACCGGGGAGCTCGGCGCCGGGCTGCAGGTCGAGCCAGGGCCGCAGCACGAAAGCACGCAAGTGAGCGCGCGGATGCGGCAGCGTCAGCTCCGGATCGTCGCTGAGCACGGGCCGGCCGTCGTCGTCCCAGACCACGATCACGTCGACGTCGAGCGTCCGCGGGCCGAAGCGCCGCTCCGGGTCGCGTACCCGGCCGGCCGCCCTCTCGGCCGCCTGGGCCCGGCGCAGCCAGTCGATCGGCGCCGCTCCCGGGTCCGAGACAAGAACCACGGCATTGAGGTACGGCGGTTGGTCGGCGTCACCCCAGGGCGGCGTCTCGTAGATGCCCGAGCACTGCTCGACCTCGCCGCCGAGGCCGCTCACGGCCTGCCGGAGGTGCTGCTCGCGGTGGCCGAGGTTGCTGCCGAGGGAGAGGACCGCCCGGGTCACGCCCGGCTCCGGCGCAGGGTGACGGCCACGTCGGCGAACTCGAGCGGGATCGGCGCCTGCGGCTTGTGGACGGTGACCTCGGCCGTCTGCACGCGCTCGTCCTCGAGGCAGGCGGTGAGCAGCCGGTCGGCCAGGGTTTCGATCAGGTTGACCGGCTCGCCCCCGACGATCCCGGCCAGGCGGCTCGCCAGCTCGCCGTAGTGCACGGTGTCGGCCACGTCGTCACTGGCCGCGGCCGGGGCGAGGTCGAGATCGAGCCGTACGTCGATCACGAAGTCCTGCCCCTGCTCACGCTCGAAGTCGAAGACGCCGTGCCGGCCGCGCACCCGCAGCCCGGTCAGCGTGATCCGTCCCTCCACCGCGCTCACTCCTTCTCACTCCCGGGCACGCTGCGCAGCCGCGGGGACCCGGTCGCCCGCCACACGGCGAGCGCGTCGGCGGTGGCGGTGACGTCGTGGACTCGTACGCCCCAGGCCCCGGCCGCCGCGGCCAGGACCGACGTGGCCAGCGTCGCGGCCTCGCGGTCCTCGACCGGCCGCGGGCTCCCGTCCGGACCGGCCAGCAGGCGGCCCAGGTAGGTCTTGCGGCTGGCCGCGAACAACACCGGGTAACCCAGGCCGACGAAGACGTCGAGGTGCCGGCTCAGGGCCCAGTTGTGCTCGGCGGTCTTGGCGAAGCCGAGCCCGGGGTCGAGGATGATCTGCCCGGGGTCCACCCCCGCGGTCAGCGCGTCGGCGACCCGTTCGAGCAGCTCGTCGCGCACCTCGGCGACGACGTCGGCATAGACGGCGAGCCGGCTCATGTGGCGGGAGTGCCCCCGCCAGTGCATCAGGATCCAGGGACAGCCGGCCTCGGCCGCGACCCGGGCCATGCCCTGGTCGGCCAGTCCGCCCGAGACATCGTTGATCACGCTCGCGCCCGCCTCCAGACCCGCGAGCGCGACCGCGGCCCGGGTGGTGTCCACGCTCAGCGGCACACCGGCCCGGGTCAGTCCCCGGATCACCGGAACCACCCGCGCGATCTCGGTCTCGGCGTCGACGCGCTCGGCCCCGGGCCGGGTCGACTCACCACCCACGTCCACGATGTCGGCGCCCGCCCGGTGCAGCTCGATTCCGTGCCGGACGGCGGCTTCCACGTCCGTGTACTTCCCGCCGTCCGAGAAGGAATCGGGCGTGACGTTCAGGATCCCCATCACGACCGGGTGATCCACGTTCATCAGTGCGCGCCCCGCGACCTGGGCATCCGTCGGCTCAGTCGTCACGGACCGAGGGTACGGCGGGCGGGGTTGTCGCACGTGCGTACGATGGCCCGTAACTCAATTTCACGCACGCCATCACCTTGCGTAACGTTTCGGACGCTTGTAGCCAAGAACGGCGGGCCGTACTCTTCGGAACTAGGCATCATTTGCAGGAACCGAAGAGAGCAGACGAGCATGGCTGTGCCCCAACGGCTCACTCGACGCGCAGGGTGGGAAGTAGCACGATATGGGCGGTGCCGTGAAGCTTCACAACTGCAGCGTGCCCGGAACCCCCTAGCCGGGCACGGGGAGGTTTACCGATGATCGCCACTGAGCTCGTTACGCAGGCGGCCGCCGTGCTTCAGCAGGCCACGCTCGCCGCGCCCGAACCCAAGGGCATCAACACCGAAGGTATCGTCACCTTCTTCGCCAGCAACATCGCGCCGATTCTTCTCGCCGTCCTCGGCGTGATCTTCATCGGCCGGGCGAGCCGGGGTGAGATCTCCAAGGTGCTGACCAGCTCGGCCATCGCCATCGTGGGCCTGGCCTTCATCGCCGGCGCCGCGACCCTGTTCTTCGTCGGCGACGCCCTGATCAAGCTGATCTTCAACTGAGATGCGGCTTCGTACCGACGACGACATCTACCGGGCGCGCCTCGTATATCTGGGCCCGCCGGGATACACCCTGCCCATCCATCTGCCCTATGCGCAGTACGGCATGTTCGTGGTGCTGGTGCCGCTGTTCATGTTCCTGCACTACCTGATGACCTTCGAGTTCGATCCCTTCCCGGCCTGGGAGATCGCGCTCGCCATGGTCACGACCTCGTACGTGTTCCGTCATGTCGACCCCGACCGGCCGGCCCGGGTCGTCATCCGGACCGCGCTGACCGACTGGCGTCGCACCCGCGAGCCGGCGATCGAGCGTCGCGATCCGAGACTTGTCGCCACTCGCATCCGGGTTCGGGAGGAGTTGGTATGACCAGTTCATTGGCGCGCTCCCACGGGGCTGACGCATGACCGGACCTCTTCCGCACGGGCATCCCCGCGCGGATGCCGACACGCAGGGCAGGCAGAGTAACGGAGTGCGTTCGAACCATCACTCCCCGTCCGCGGCGGAGGAAACCGCCGAGGACTTCGTGACCGCGCCGGGGCACGGCGCGGTCGGGGTCTTCCAGTCGCCGCAGCCCGTGCGGCGGGGTGGCGGCGGCGCGGTCGACACCACCCTGGACATCGATTCACCGTTCCTCGATCTCTTCGGCGGGGCCGCACCCCCGTCGCCGGTCGCGGCCACCGCGCCGGGGACCACGGTCGAGGAGCAACGACCCGAACCGGATCTCGACTTCGATTTCGGGTTCGACTTCGACGACCGGCCGCCGGCCGCCCCCGTCCCGTCGGCTCCACCGGCCGAGCCCGCGCCGATCGCGTCCGCGCCGGCCCCCACTCCCCTCGCGGGCCCGCCCGTGGCCGGCCCGCCGATCACGCAGCCGCCGGTGGCACCCCCTCCGGTGGACGAGCCACCGGCGCCGTCGCCGCCCATCGCCCTGCCGCTGGCCGCATCGCCTCCGGTCGCCGAGCCTCCGGTGTCGTCACCTCCCGCTCCGCCGGTCGCCGACCGCGACCACGCGGATGCCGTGGCCTGGGAGGTGCCCGAGCCGATCTCACCGTTCAGCCGGGCGCCGATCGGGCCCAAGGCCGACTACTTCCAGGAGAACGGCGGTGCCGTCGCCGACGCCGACGCCGACTTCGAGGACTGGCCCGACTTCGACAACTGGCCGCCGTCGCCCCAGGCGGGCGCGGCTCCGGCGCCGTCCTCCCCGGCCCCCGCGCCGCCGGTGTCGACCCCTCCGCTGTGGCAGACCGTGGGCGGTGCGGCTCCCGCGCGCCCCGACGACCTCGCACCGGCGCCGGCGGGGCCGGTCGAGGCGTACGACCCGCAAGCGCCACCGATCGAGGCACCCCTGCCCGTGCCGGCCACCGACCGGGCGCCGGCCAAGCGCAAGGAGAAGTCCCCGGCCCGGCGCAAGAAGGAGCCGAACCTTCCGGAGCAGCGCGACAAGATCAAGACGCCCCGGACGATCGCGCTGCGGCCCAACAAGCTCAAGTTCAGCGACCGCGACCCGGTCATGGAGCTGGAGATCAGCGAGATCGCCGGCCACCTGACCTTCACCCAGAGCACGGTCACGGCCTGGTATTACCTGCCCGAGGTGCGCTGGGCCTTCCGCCCCGACGCCGAGCGCGAGGCGTTGCTGAGCGCGATCTCCGAGCAGTACGCGGGACTGGCCGGTTTCCGGTTGCACCTGCGCCGCACCAACCGGCCGTTCCCGGCCGACGAGTGGGCGCGCACGGTCGACTCCTTCACCGCGAAGCCGCTGCCCGACGTGCGCGGCGGCACCTCCTGGTCCGATCATCTGGTGGCCGCCCAGCGGCACCTGCTCTCGGTCAACCACGCCGAGGGGCAGACCTACCTGGGGGTGACCTTCGCGCGGCGCTCGCTCGGTGACACGTTCTCCGAGCGGATCCTGCGGATGTTCGGCAAGGGCACCTCCGACGGTGAGCGCCGCAAGCTCAACCGGGCGGTCGAGCAGTTCGACGAGGTGCTCAACGCGTTCGGCATGCGCGGGCGGCGGGTCACCCCGCAGGAGCTCGAATGGCTGCTGTTCCGCTCGGTGGCGCTCTGCATGGCCCCGCCCGGGCCGCTGTCGCCGGTCACCAACGGGCAGTGGGACACCGGTGACCTGCTGGCCCTGACCGAGCAGGTCGAGCGCTACCGGACCCCGTACGGTTCGACCGTGAAGCTCGTGAACCGGATGACCGGCGAGGAACGGCACGTCGCCGTGCTGTCGGTCGGCCGCATGGAGCCGCTGGAGATCCCGGAGAAGCATGAGCCGTGGATGCACTTCCACGAGCGGCTGCCGTGGCCCATGGAGCTCTCGTCGCGGATCGACATCCTCGGCTCGGGCAGCTCGTTCAAGAACCTGGAGCATCGGCTCCGGATGATCCGGTCGCAGCAGCTCGACTACGCCGAGCACGGCATCGACGCGCCCCCCGAGCTGGAGCGTCTGGCCAAGCGCGCGCTGGTGATCGGTGACGAGATGACCACCGGTCTGCCGGTCGAGTCGGCCCGCGCGCACGGCTGGCACCGCATCGCGGTCGGCGGCGCCACCCGGGAGGAGTGCCTGGAACGGGCACGCCGGCTGATCCAGCTCTACTCCCGGGAACTGCGGATCTCACTGCAGCACCCGAAGAACCAGGACCAGCTGGCCCGCGAGTTCATCCCGGGCGAGCCGATCGCCAACACCGGCTACGTCCGCCGGATGCCGGTGAAACTGCTGGCCGCGGCGCTGCCCCAGGCCGCGTCCACGGTCGGCGACCGGCGTGGGGACCTGATCGGGCGTACGTCGGGCACCTGCCGCCGCCCGGTCTTCCTCGACCTGCACTTCCCGATGGAGGTGCGCGAGCGGTCCGGCCTGGGCGTGTTCGTGGCCGAGCCCGGTGGTGGAAAGTCGACGCTGATGGGTGCGCTCGGCTACCTGAACGCCCGCCGCGGCGTCCAGGTGACCCTGCTCGACCCGTCGGGGCCGCTGGCCCGGCTGTGCCAGATGCCGGAACTGCGCCCCTACTCGCGGGTGCTCAACCTGACCGGCTCGGAGCAGGGCACGCTCGCGCCGTACGCGTTGATTCCGACCCCCGTACGCTCGGAGTTCGCGACCGGTCCGGCCGGCGACCGGGAGTACGAGATCGCGGTCTCCAACGCCCGCGCCGAGCGCCGCATGCTCGTCCAGGACATCTGCTCGATGCTGGTGCCGCCGCAGGTGGCCAAGGAGGCGTCCACGGCGACCCTGCTGCGGCACGCCGTCCGCCAGGTGCCGGCCGAGGAGACGTCCACTCTGGACGACGTCGTGCGCACCCTCCAGGGCCTCGACGACGAGGGCAAGGAGCTGGCCAACCTGCTCCTGGACACCGCCGAGATGCCGCTGGCCCTGCTGTTCTTCGGCTCGCCGCCACAGCACCTGCTGGGGGCGGACGCGGCGCTGACGGTCATCACGATGGCCGGGCTCCGGCTGCCCGACCTCAAGATCGAGCGCGAGTACTGGTCGGCCGAGGAATCGCTGGCGCTGCCGATGCTGCACACGGCCCACCGGCTGGCGGTGCGGCGATGCTACGGCGGGCCGATGTCGTCGCGCAAGATGGTCGGGCTGGACGAGGCCCACTTCATGGAGGGCTGGCGGTCCGGGCGCTCGTTCCTGGTCCGGCTGGCCCGCGACTCCCGCAAGTGGAACCTGGCGGCGCTGGTGGCGTCGCAGAACCCCCGCGACATCCTCGGTCTCGACGTGCAGAACCTGGTGTCGACGGTCTTCGTGGGCCGCATCGCGGAGGATCAGGAGATCGCCTCGGAAGCCCTGCGGCTGCTGCGGGTGCCGGTGCACGACGGGTACGAAGCGACGCTGGCCTCACTGTCCCAGGTGGACACGTCGTCGTCGTCGCGGCTCGGGTTCCGTGAGTTCGTGATGCGGGACGTCGACGGGCGCGTGCAGAAAGTGCGTGTCGACGTGTCGTACGTTGACGGTCTGCTGGAGCACCTCGACACCACGCCCACGGGCGCCAAGGCGACGCCCTCGGCCATTTCGATGTCGCCGTCCGACCTGGAGGTTTGAGATGGTCCGTCGCGGGTTGGCGCTGCTGGCCACGATGGCCGTCATGATGGTGGCGTCGATCGCGTGGGCGGTGGCCGCTCCGGCCGCGTCGGCGGCTCCGGTCGGGTTGCCGTCGCGGGCGCCGGGTGGGGCCTGCAGCCTCGAGGAGTGGCAGCAGGACGTCAAGGGATGCGTCAACCGGTTGGCCAAGGTGGGTGAGACACGGGCTACGTGTCTGACGCCGCCAACGCCCAGCACGCCGGATTCTGGTCTGGCCGGGTGGTTCGCCGAGCGTCCCGAATCGGCCAGCAAACCAGGACCGCAGGGCATCTACAGCCAGTACGGCTACGCCGGCTACAGCTATACGACCTACGATCTTGATAGTGGCTGTGCTTCAACACTCGTGGATCCGGATTACAAGTTCGAAACGACCATCGCCAATGGCGAATTCATGGTCGCCACTTCGATCATCGGAGCATCGAACGCGCTGCGGGAACGTGCTTGGAATCCCGAATCACTCTGGGGTTGGGCTAACCCGCTGGTCGAACAGGCGACGAAGGCGGTCTACGAAAAGGTCTTCAGCGTCTTCGGTGTCATCACGCTGGCAGTCGTTGGCCTCTACTTGCTCTGGCGTTCACGGCAGGCTGAGATGGGCGCGGCGACCACTACGGCGGGGTGGGCAATCCTCGTCATGGTTATCGTCACTGCCATTGCCACTTGGCCCGTCAAGTCGGCGACGGTCGCCGATGCAACTTTGGTGACCACTCTGGGCGTCATTCACGATGCTGTCGGCCCTCGGCCGGCAAATGGTGACACCGTCGCCGGCTGCAAGTTGGGCGACCCGGCAGCCTGCAAGGACAACCGGCCGCCAGCTGTTCGCGCCAGCGATACCGCTACTGACACCATGCTCTACCGCAACTGGCTGCGTGGCGTTGTCGGCTCCGCAGACAGCACAACCGCCCAGAAGTACGGCCGCGCTCTCTACGATTCGCGGGCTCTGACATGGGGCGAGGCCGAGAAGATCCGGCAGAACCCGGAAACCCGGGACGCGACGCTCAAGGCGAAGAACACGCAGTGGGAGAAGGTCGCCGAGCAGATCAAACAAGAGGATCCTGAAGCGTATGACTACCTTCGAGGCGTCAACGGCATGGACCGCGTTGGTGCCGGGTTCATTGCTGTACTAGCAGCCGTCATGTTCGCGATGTTTGATTTGACTGCTTCCATCTTGGTACTTCTGGGATTTTTGATCTTTCGATGGGCCGTCATCGCAGCCCCAATTTTGGGAACGGTAGGTCTACTACGCCCGGCCAACGGAGGAATTAAGCGACTCGGCAATGCTGTTGTCGCTGCGGTCTTCAACATCGCGATATTCGGCACAGGTGCTGCTATCTACCTGTTCGCCGTCGATTTGATCATGAATACCGCGACTCTTCCGGGCTGGCTGCAGGTCGTGCTCGTCTTCCTGAGCGGCTTGGTGGGCTGGATTCTGCTCCGGCCCTATCGGCGAGTCACCCAGCTGGGCGGCAAGGACAACGCCCGCACGATTGCCACCGGCTCCTGGCACCGGAACTTCTTCCGCGACATGCGCGAAGCCGCCAAGTCGGATCCCAACGACGGCGATCGTGGTCAGGTGGTCGGCAAGGGTGGCCGCTCGGTCTACGTCGACCAGGGCAACCTGCGGCCCGAGGCGCGCCTGGAGGACCCGGCGCACTCGGCCAACCGCGGCAACCAGACGCCGGCGACCACTGTCGTGCGCGAAGGCGTATCCGGCCCGATCAGGCCGGACGGCAAGGAGTCGGTGCGCGACGAGGCGCCCGCCCCGGCGGCCACGACACCGGGTACGACCCGGGCCACGCCGCGCCGTGGCACCGGCTGGACCGAACCAGACGTGACTGAGCAGCCCTCGTCCTACGCGATCTACCGGCCCGAGACCGGCAGCACCACCGCCGAACCGGCCACCCCGCGCATCCGCTCCGAGGCCAAGTGATCGCATGCCCCGTTCTCTCGAACTAGGCCTCAACCGGATCTTCCGGTCGCGCTGGGGTGTGGCCGTCGTCCTGCTCGTCATCGTGCTGGCGATCGTCGGCCTGGCCCGGCTGTTCTCCGACGCCAACGACTCGGGGCCCTCGCTCGGCACCGCCTCGCCGGACCCGGTGGTGAGCGTCGACCCCAAGGACGACGACAGCATCATCGACACCGCGCCGCCGCCGAGCCCGTCGACCACCCCGGGACGAGCCAAGCCGGAGGCCGTCGCCTACGCGTTCGCGTCGGCCTGGGTCGATCACCAGAACGTCACACCGAAGGCCTGGCGCGCCCAGTTGCTGCCGAACTCAACCAAGAAAATCGCCGACGAGCTGGAGGGAGTCGACCCGGCCGGTGTGCCGGCCGAGCGCGTGATCGGACGACCCAGTCTGGTGCCGGTGAGTGAGACGGTCGTCAACGCGGCCGTCACCATGGACACCGGTCGGCTCGACCTGCGCCTGGTCGCCCCCGACGGGCATTGGCGTGTCGACGGGATCGACTGGAATCCGGCGTGAGCGTCCCCCGGCCGCGCAAGATCGTGCTCCTGGTCGCCCTGGTGGCGACGCTCGCCCTACTGTGCTGTGGGGGTGGCATCACCGCACTGTTCGTCGGTGGGCTCACCGACGAGGGCAAGGACAAACTGAACTCCTCGCTCGGCTGCGGCAAGGGCGGCCCGATCGACCCGGACACCAAGTTGCCGCGGGTCCGGCCGTACGGTCCGGAGCAGATGCGCAACGCGGCGGTCATCATCAAGGTGGGCGCCGACCTCAAGTTGCCGCCACGGGCCTGGGTCATCGCGGTCGCCACGGCGATGCAGGAGTCGAGGCTCAACAATCTGGGACACCTCGGTGCCCGCAACGACCACGACTCGCAAGGGCTCTTCCAGCAGCGGCCGAGCTCCGGCTGGGGCACGGTGGCGCAGGTCCGCGACCCGGTCTACGCGGCCACGAAGTTCTACAACAAGCTCAAGACCATCCCGGGCTGGCAACGGATGTCGCTGACCCGGGCCGCCCAGCGTGTGCAGATCAGCGCCTACCCGGATGCCTACGCGAAGCACGAGCCGGTCGCGACCCAGATCGTCAACCAACTGGCCGACGGCGCGGCGAACGCGGTCGGCGACTCGGTCGCGATGGTGTGCGCCTCGGGCGAGCAGATCGCGGCGTCGGGTTGGACGCGTCCGGTGGGCGCGGTGGTCGGCTCCGGGTTCCGCACCGCGGGCCGCCCGACCCACCAGGGTGTCGACCTGATCGCCGGCAAACAGACCCCGATCACCGCGTCGGCGAGCGGCATCGTCTCCAAAGTGAAGTGCGACGAGGACCACAGCGGGCGGCGCACCTGCAACGTCGACGGCTACCCGGGCAAGGGCGGATGCGGTTGGATGGTGGAGATCCAGCACGCCGGGAACGTCATGACGAGGTACTGCCACATGATCGTGAAGCCGTTCGTCCGTGAGGGCGAGGAGGTCACGGCCGGCCAGCTCATCGGCCGGGTCGGCACCAGCGGCAACTCGTCGGGCCCGCACCTGCACTTCGAGGTCCACCTCAACAACGACCGGTCCAGCGCCGGCGCCATCGACCCGGTGCGGTTCATGCGGGAGCAGGGCACCCCGCTTGGAGGCGCGGGATGACCGGCGGTCCGGTGCCAGATCCTTCTGCCGCGCGCCACGACTGGGCGCCGGATCCGCCTCGGCCGATAGTGCCGACACCTGCATCGATGAGCGGCGCACTGAGAGGACGTCGCGTACTCATCGGGTTACCCGGTCTTGGTTGGCGCGGCGACCTGCGGGCCGACGAGAAGGTGGTGCAGGGAAGCCGAACCTACGTTCCTGTGATGCCTGAGGCCGAATGGTATCGAGCCGAGGCTGAGCAGACCGAGGTCTTCGCCCCACTCGTCCCTGTCGAGCGGGTATGGGTCGAGGAATATGGGCTGAGTGGACTGCCGAGCGACGGCAGCGATCTGATGTCCAAGCTCGTTTCCCTCGATGAGCCTGCTCGACGTCCCGCTGTGGCGGCACTCGACGCCGGCGCCCTGACAGGACGTCGAGTGGTTCAGTTGCTTGACTCCGGGAAAGAACAAAGAGATCTTCGAGCAGTCACCGAAATGCACACAAGCGACGACGGCGACATTTGCATCCGAATAGCGACTGAGCTCGATTGGTACCGCTGGGGCTGGAGCGGTAAGACACCGAGGACACTTGAAGTGCCCGTTCACAAGGTGTGGCTCGAGTAAAAACTACGGGACCTTTGTCGCGCTACAGACTCGCCAGCCCTCTTCGTCCACCAGACCGAGACGCCATGTGTCCGTGATCCGCTCGGATCCGTCACCCAGCGATCTGGTCAGATCGGCGTCGACGGTGCCTTGTTGGCCATCGGTAGCGACACGCAAGCCCTCCCAAACGACCTGAATGCCGATCGAGAATTGCGCCTCTCGCCGTTCAATGTCCGTTCGATAGGCCGCCAGCTCGGAGAACTCGCCACCCGACTTGCAGGAGTAGAGACCGACCTCTCTCTCGTCGCGATTGACGAGATAGGCCCGGAGGAAGTTGTCGGCCGCCGCGCCTGGAGTGGTGCGCACGATCTTTGTTTCCTCGTCGTAGAGCAGCACGGCAATCCCCACGCCGCCGAGGCAGAGCAGTCCCAGCACCCCCGCGCCGAGCGCCAACCACAACCGCAGCCGCCGATTACGGGGCTTCCGCTCCGGCTCGCCCGGCACCGTCAAAGTGTCCGGCGGCGGGGGCGTCGGTCCGGTCGCGGGCTCCTGCGGCTGCACACATACGACAGTAGTGCCTCCGCACCCGTGTCACCCCAACCGCACCTGGAGCGGGACGATCCGTACGACGCGGACACCGAACCCGGCACCGGGAACGCGGAGCCCCGGCTGCTCTGGGATAAGTTTTATCCGCACACAGGAGGTGGGAGCGGTGGTGGATTCGGCTTTGCGGGTCCAGCAGGCTGCCGCTTTGCATCGGCAGGCGGCGGCCTTGACCGACGCCGCCTCGTCGGCGCTCGACTCCGAGGCCGCCGGCAGCGACCCGCTCGAGCAGCATCGCCTGGCCGAGGAACTCCGCGCCGCGACCGCCGCGCTGGCTCCCGGCTGGCTCGGCTCGCCGCTCGACGCGCAGTCGGCCAACACTCCCCTGGGTGGTGTCTACCCACCCCAGTTCGTGCGTCTCGGCGTCGCCCAGCCGCTCGACGACGCGAGCTTCCCCGCGATCATCCCGCTGCTCGGCACGGGTCATCTCACGATCGACGCGACCGCCACCGATTCGCGCGTCTTCGGCCTGCTCCGGTCGATCCTGCTGCGCCTGCTGGCCGCCGCGCCGGCCGGCTCGCTGCTCGTCCGCGCGGTCGACGGCACCGGCGGCGGCGAGGTCTTCGCCCCGTTCGCCGGTCTGCGGGACGCCGGCCTGCTGTCCCCGCCGGCCACCGACCGTCAGGGCCTGCGCGACGTGCTCGCCGAGGCCGAGAAATGGCTGCGGCCCGGCCGTGGTGCCGCCCCACGCCGCAGCCGGCGCGACCGGATGATGCTGGTGGTCATCGCCAGCCTGCCCGAGCTGACCGAGGGTGAGGAGCTGCGCCGCATCGCCGCGCTCGCCCAGCAGGGCCCCGATTCGGGTCTGCACCTGATCGTGGCCGGCTGGCCCCCGCCGCCGCTGACCGCCGAGACCACTCAGGCCCCGCTGCCGCGCACGACGATGGTGTCGGTCCGCAACCCGTACGCGGTGATCGGCGACCCGCCCGGCGCGACCTTCGGCTCCACGCCCGATGTCTCGTGGCTCAACGCTCCGGTCTTCCTCGACGAGGATCCGCCACCCCACCTGGTCGACGCCGTGTGCCGCGAGCTCGTCGCCCACTCGGCCGCGGCCTCCCAGGTCACCCTGGCCGACCTGTTGCCCGAGCCGGGTGAGCAGCTGTGGCCGGGCGACGGCGGCGAGGGGCTGAGCACGGTCGTCGGACACGACGGTGAGACCCCGCTGGCCCTGCGCTTCAACGACCTCACACCACACTGGATGGTCGGGGGCCGGTCGGGCGCGGGCAAGACGGCGTTCCTGGTGAACGTGCTCTACGGCCTGTGTGCCCGCTACAGCCCGGCTGAGCTGGCCCTCTACCTGCTCGACTTCAAGGAGGGCGTGACCTTCGCCGAGTTCGTCCCGACCCACCGCGACCGCACCTGGCTGCCGCAGGCCCGGGCCGTCGGCGTCGAGGCCGATCGGGAGTACGGGCTGGCCGTGCTGCGGGAGCTCAACGCGGAGATGTCGCGCCGGTCCACGGCGTACGAGCGGGCGGGCGTCTCACGCCTCACCGACTTGCGTGCCGCAGCCGCCGAGGACGGTCTGAAACGACCGCTGCCGCGGATCCTGTGCGTGATCGACGAGTTCCCGGTGCTGCTCGCGGGCAACGACCCGGTGGCGACCGAGGCGACCACGCTGCTCGAGTCGCTGGCCCGCACCGGCCGCTCGTGCGGCATCCACCTGGTGCTGGCCAGTCAGCACACCGCCGGCCTGGAGGCGCACTACGCCAAGCGCGACTCGTTCTTCGGCCAGTTCCCGGTGCGCATCGCGCTGCCCGGCGGCGGCGACGTGCTGGAGCCGGCCAACGACTCGGCCGCCGGCCTCCCGCTGGGCACCGCTGTGGTCAACACGGCCGGTGGCCTCGGCGGGCCGCGCGGCGCCACCCGCGGTCACGAGCGGATCATCCGTTTCCCCGACCCGCACGCCGACAACGATCTGCTGAGCGACCTGCGGCACCGGTTGTGGGGCGCGCGTGACCCCGAGTCCCAGCCGCCGCGGGTCTTCGCCGGCTACGCCCACCAGCATCTCGCCGACGACCCGACCTACCGGGCGGCGCTGGCCGGCCGCAAGGCTCAGCCCGCGGCTCTGGTCGGCCGCCTGCTCGACGTCAACCTGACCACCGCGTCGTTCCCGCTCGACAACGCCCCCGGGCGGCATCTCGCGATCTTCGGGTCGCAGGCGTCGGCGTCCGAGGTGCTCGACGCGGCCGCGCGCAGCATCGCCGCGTTCCACCAGCCCCGTACGGCCCGGTTTGTCATCGCCTCCCTGGTCGCCGAGGGTGACCGGCTCGCCGAGACCCTGGCCGCCGAGATCAGCCACCGGCAGGAGGTGTCGCTGGTCGACGCGGCCGGTCTGGCCGACGAGCTCAACCCCGACCGGCCCGGCTATCGCGTGGTCTTCGGCATGGACGCGATCGCGCCCGGCAGCCTGACCGGGTTGCCCGCCCTGCTGCGGGACGGTCCGGCCCGGGGTGCCCATCTGCTCTCCTGGTGGCGCGACCCGCACCTGTTCACCGACGGGCGCGACGAGGTGGCCGGGCTGCTCTTCCTCAACGTGCCGCCGGCCGAGGTGGCGGCGACGATCGGCCGGCCGGTCACCTGGCAACCCCGGCCCAACCGGGCGCTGCTGCACGACCGGCGGGACGACCGCACGGTCACCGTCCTCCCCTTCCTCGACCCCGGCGTGACCGACGATCAGGGTGGCCCGCTGTGACCGATCAACAGCAGGCCACCGGCGCGATCCCGGCCCAGCCGGCACCCCCGGCGCCGGGCCCGTGGGCCGACTATCTGGCCGCCGCCCAACGCCTCGACGCGGTCCGCCGCGCCGCGAGCGCGGCGGCGACCGAGCATCAGGCCGCGGTCACGGCCGCAAGACAAGAGCTTTCCCTCGTACGGGCCCAGCTGGCCGCCCAGGAGGCCCGGCTGGCCCGCGACCTGGCCGTACCCGGCGCCGAACTCATGCCGCAGCCCGCCGACCGCGACGTGGCCGCCCAGGTCGCCACCGGAGGCCCGGCCGCGGCGCTGGCCGCACTGCAACAGGCCCGCCGCACAACCGAGGCCGGCGACGCCCTGCTGACCGAGACCGCGCCAGCCCGCCAGTGGCGCCCGTGGGCCCGCAACCTGCTGATCTACGGCCCGTTCGCCGCGGTCGTCCTGATCGTGCAGATCGTGCTCTACTTGGTCGCGTCGCCCGGCTCGGTGCCGACCTACGCGCTGTTGTGCGGCTTGAGCATGCCGGTGCTGGCCTTCGGCCTGGGCTGGGTCACGATCGGCTTCGTCTACGGCGGCGGCCCCGACCCCGTCGACCGCACCCCGATAGTCGGCGCCATAGCCTGCCTGACCCCGGTCCTGCTCACGTGCATGGGCGTAGGCCTCACGTCGTTCTTCAACTGACCGCACCCCGGACCGCAGCACCCAAGACGGTGGGCACCCAAACAGTGGGCACCCAAGACCGCGGGCATACAAGACCGTGGGCACCCAAGACCGCGACACCCGCGAGTTGCGCCCACCGAAGACGTTTGCGTCCAGAACCGCATCTCCCAGGGCCGCACTTCCCAGGACCACACCTCCTAGGACCGCCGCCCGCCGCACTCCAACTCCCGCACCCAGGCTCCCCGCGCCCAGGCTCCCGCACCTCTCGGTCCGCACCCCAGCCCCGCACCCCAGCTTTGAAGACCGCGGCTCCTACGATTGCGGCCTTCAAGACGGCGGCTCCCAAGACCACGGCGCTCAAGACGGCGGCTCTCAAGATCGCGGCCCTCAGAACGGCAGCCCTCAAAATTGCCGCTCCTAGGATCGCGACTCTCAAAACCGCAGCTGCCAAGACGGCAGACTCCTAGGACCGCAGCTGCCAAGACCGCAGGCTCCCAAGACCGCAGGCTCCCAAGACCGCAGGCTCCCAAGACCGCAGGCTCCCAAGACCGCGAACTCCCAAGACCGCAGCTGCCAAGACCGCGGACTCCTGGGACCGCAGCTCTCAAGGCCGCAGACTCCCAGGACTGCGGACTCCTAGGACTGCGGACTCCTAGGACTGCGGACTCCTAGGACTGCGGACTCCTAGGACCGCAGCTCTCAAGGCCGCAGACTCCCAGGACTGCGGACTCCCAGGACTGCGGACTCCTAGGACTGCGGACTCCTAGGACCGCAGCTGCCAAGACCGCAGGCTCCTAGGACCGCAGCTGCCAAGACCGCAGGCTCCTAGGATCGGAGCCCTCAAGACCGCGGGCTCCTGCGGTCGCGGGCTCCTGGAATCACGGCTCCCAAGACCGCGGGCTCCTAGGATCGCGGCTCCTAAGATCGCGACCCCAGGATCGTGGCTGTAAAGACTGCAGCACGGGGGACCGCGACCCCCAGGACCCTGGCGTTCCCGCTACAGCGTTCAGGATCGCAGCAAGCCGGAACCGCGGCCAAGCCCGGACCGCAGCCGGCGTCAGGGCAGCGCGGCGGTCAGATCGATCTCGACCAGCTGGCCACCGAACCCCAGCGCGGCCACCCCGAGCAACGTCGACGCGGTGGAGAAGGCCGGCGCGAGCGGCGACGCGTTGAGCCGATCCCAGACTGCGGCCAGCACCGCTGACTCCGCACTGACCACATAGATCACCGAGCGCACCACGTCGCCCGGCGTGGCGCCTGCGGCTTCGAGCACTGCGAGGCAGTTTGTGATCACCTGATCGGTCTGCGCGTCGAAATCTCCCGGTTCGCCCACAACCTTGCCGGCGAGGTCGAGCGGGCATTGACCGGCCAGATGGGCGAGCCGGCCCACGGAGGAGATCGTCACGTGCGAGTAGCCTGGCGGCTCATGGATGGTGGACGGATTGAACTTCTCAATCATCTGGCCAGTATCACCAAGCCCGCTCCGCCGAGACACTCTTTATCGCCCGCGTCGGCCCCGCCATCGCCTTGAAGATCAGCGCCATTACGGCTGCGGCGGGAGGCCATCGCGGCCGTGGAACAGCGCGGTGTCGGACAGGTCGGCGACGTATCGCGGGCAGGTGACCAGATCAGTACATCTCGATGTGCCTGCGCGGAGCTTCCCCATGGCAAAGCCCCCTGAGATGCGCGATATTGGGTGTATGCCGGGATGGCGAGGTCCGTTCTATTCGGATTCGCGGGATCCGCGACTCCTCGTGCCTCGTCGCTCGGGGCTGGGCCTGACGCTGAACTTCGGTCATCCGGCCGCGTGGCGAGTCCTCGGCGGCATCTTCGCGGCAATGGTGGCCATCGCGCTTCTCGGCACCCTGCTGGAGGCGCAAGGGCGATGAACCGGCGCCCGGGAGAGCAAACGCGATCAAGCGCCACCCGGGAGACCAAGGGCGATAAACCGGCACCCGCGACAGCAACCGCCATCAAGCGCCACCCGCAAGGCCAAGGGCAATGAACCGGCACCCGCGACAGCAACCGCGATCAAGCACCACCCGCGAGACCAAGGGCAATGAACCGGCACCCGCGACAGCAACCGCGATGAAGCGGCGCCCGCGGGAGCAAGGGCGATGAAGCGGCGCCCGCGAGCCCCTGCGGCGGCGTGGCGAAGCTCTTGAACACCTCTCAGCCGAACCATCCGGGGACGTCGACGGGGAAGGCGGTCTCCGGCACGACCGTGCGCAGGGACGACTCGACCTCGGCGACCCGCTCGGCTCCGAGGGTGGCGACCCACCGCGCCCGCAGGTGGTCGAAGATCTCGGCTGACTGGGTCAGCACGTCGATGCCGCGCGGCGTCAGGCGGATCAGTTTGCGGCGCGCGTCGGCCGGATCGTCGGCCCGCTCGACGTAGCCGAGCCCGGCCAGCCGGTCGACGGTCTTGCCCGCGGCCTGTTTGGAGACGCCGAGCCGCCGGCCGATCTCGCTCGCCGACGTGCCGTACGGTCCGATCGCCTGCAGCGCGAACCCGTGCACCGGCCGCACGTCGGGATGCCCGCGCTCCGCCAGCTCGGCGTGCAGTTCGTCGATCAGCGAGCGGAACCCCGCGAACAGCAGCAGCGGGAGTTCGAAGCCGGGCGGCGGCGACGACACCTCAGCCATTGGCAAACTCGACAACTTGGTTTACGGTTCCGACAACCACGTTGACGAGTTTACCGGAGGACCGATGTTCACTCAGCACACCCTCGAGTCCGCTCCCGACGGCTCCCGCCCGCTCATGCGGGGAACCGTCGAGCATCTGGGCCACCTGCCCGATGCCGTCGCCCGGCTGGCCGAGTCGCCCGAGATGCTCGGCGGATTTCTGCAGGCCAGTGCCCTGTTCGAGCGGAGCACGCTCGATCCGCTGGCCCGGGAGGTGGTGGTCATGGTGATCGCCGCGGGCAACGACTGCCGGGTCTGCCTGGCCCTGCACACCGGCCGCCTGCGCCAGCTGGGCGCCGACGCCGGGCTGATCACTGACCTGCGTACCGGAAAGCCACCGGCCGACGAGCGGCTGGCGGCGTTGTGGACCTTCACGAAGCGGGTGCTGGCGACGGCCGGGGAGGTCCCCGACGACGAGCTCGCCGCTTTCCTCGACGCCGGGTACACCACGCGCAACGCGCTCGAGGTGGTGCTGGGCATCGGCACCTACACCATGTCGACCCTGGCCAACCGGCTGGTCCGAACGTGATCAGTGGGCGTTGATGAGGGCCATCGCCTCGGCCCGGACCTTGGCATCGGTCTGGTAGGCGCCGCGGACCGCCGAGGTGACCGTGCGGGCGCCGACCTTACGGATGCCGCGCATCTCCATGCACAGGTGCTCGCACTCCAGCACCACGATGGCCCCGCGCGCGTCCAGCTTCGCCATCAGCAGATCGGCTATCTGCGAGGTCAGCCTCTCCTGCACCTGCGGCCGCCGGGCGAAGACCTCGACCAGCCGGGCCAGCTTGGAGAGCCCGGTGATCCGCCCGTTCGGGCCGGGGATGTAACCGATGTGCGCGACACCCTTGAAGGGGAGCAGGTGGTGTTCGCACATGCTCATCACTTCGATGTCGCGGACCAGGACCATCTCTTCGTGGTCGGCCTCGAAGCTCGTCTTGAGCACCTCGGCCGGGTCGACCCGGAGGCCGGCGAAAAGCTCCGCGTAGGCCCGGGCCACCCGGGCCGGGGTGCGCTCGAGACCATCGCGATCGGGGTCCTCCCCGATCGCGATGAGGATCTCTCGAACTGCCTTCTCGATCCGCCCGAGGTCGACGGCCTGCTCGACCGGAGCACCGGTGAGCTTGCCGTCGACCAGCCGGGCGGCGAGATAGTCCAGCTCGTCGTCGTCGCTGATCAGTTGCTGCCTTCCGAGCTGCTGCCGTTCGGGTTGGGGCCGACCGCGACCTGACCGTCCGCGTGGGCCTGAGCCTTCAGCTTGTCCCGCTCGGCCGGCGTGAGCACCGGCGGCGCCTCGGAGGGCAGGCGCTTGCCGAAGCCGTTGAACGGCGACATCGGCGGGCGCTTGACCACGCGGGCACAGATCCGGTCCATGTCCTCGCGGGTGATGGTCTCTTTCTCCATCAGCTCGAGAACCATGGAGTCGAGGACATCCCGGTATTCCACCAGGATCTCCCACGCCTCGTCGTGCGCCAGCTCGATGAGCGCGCGCACCTCGGAGTCGATGTCGGCGGCGACCGAGTCGGAGTAGTCCCGCTCGTGGCCCATGTTGCGGCCCATGAACGGCTCGTCCCCGCTGGTGCCGTATTTCACCGCACCGAGCTTGGAGCTCATGCCGTACTGGGTGACCATGGCGCGGGCCAGGCCGGACGCCTTCTCGATGTCGTTGCCGGCACCGGTGGTGGGCTCGTGGAAGACGAGTTCCTCGGCGGCGCGACCACCCAGGGCGTAGGCCAGGGTGTCGATCATCTCGGCCCGGGTCTGGGTGTACTTGTCCTCGGTCGGCAGCACCAGCGTGTGGCCCAGCGAGCGGCCACGCGGCAGGATCGTCACCTTGTGCACCGGGGCGGAGTGCGGCAGCGCGTAGGCCACCAGCGCGTGCCCACCCTCGTGGTACGCCGTGATCTTCTTCTCGTTGTCGCTCATCGCCCGGGTGCGGCGCTCGGGGCCCGCGATGACCCGGTCGATCGCTTCCTCGAGGAAGTAGTTCGAGATCGCCCGCTTCTCGTTACGCGCGGTGAGAAGCGCGGACTCGTTGATCACGTTGGCCAGGTCGGCACCCGAGAAGCCCGGGGTCCGGCGAGCCACCGCGTCGAGGTCGACGTCGGGCGTGAACGGCTTGCCCTTGGCGTGCACCCGCAGGATGGCCTTACGACCCTCCATGTCGGGATTGTCCACCGGGATCTGCCGGTCGAAGCGGCCCGGGCGCAGCAGCGCCGGGTCGAGGATGTCGGGCCGGTTGGTGGCCGCGATCAGGATCACGCCGCCCTTGGTGTCGAAGCCGTCCATCTCGACCAGCAGCTGGTTGAGCGTCTGCTCGCGCTCGTCGTGACCGCCACCCATGCCGGCACCGCGGTGCCGGCCGACGGCGTCGATCTCGTCGACGAAGACGATGGCCGGTGCGTTGGCCTTGGCCTGCTCGAACAGGTCGCGGACGCGGCTCGCGCCGACACCCACGAACATCTCGACGAAGTCGGAACCCGAGATCGAGTAGAAGGGAACCCCGGCCTCGCCGGCGACGGCCCGGGCCAGCAGCGTCTTACCCGTGCCGGGCTGGCCGAACAGCAGCACGCCCTTCGGGATCTTGGCGCCGAGGGCCTGGTACTTCGCCGGGTTCTGCAGGAAGTCCTTGATCTCGTGCAGCTCCTGGACGGCCTCGTCGGCGCCCGCCACGTCGGCGAACGTCGTCTTGGGCATGTCCTTGGTGAGCATCTTCGCCTTGGACTTGCCGAAGTTGAGCACCCGTGAGCCGCCACCCTGCATCTGCGACATGAACAGCAGCAGGAGGATCACCAGAATGGCGATCGGCAGCAGGTTGATCAGCAGGCTGAAGAGGATGTTGTCGCCCGAGACGGTGGCGTTGACCGTGCCCGTGATCCGGCCGGCCGTCTTGGCCTCCTGGACCTCGTTCCAGATCGTCTGCGTGATCTCGTACGGATATTGGGTCTCGATTTTGTCGGTGGTCTTGCCCTCGAACCGTTCCGGCGTGGCGAGGTCGATCTGGAGCGTCTGCTCCTTGTCCTTCTGGACGACCTTCGCGATGCCGGGCTGATTCAGGCGCTCGAGAGCCACCGAGGTATCTACGCGCTGGTAGCTGGGACCACTGGTGAAGAAGGAGCTCAGCGCAATCACGCCGATGATCACCAGAATGATCCAGACCACCGGGCGGCGGAAGAAACGCGTACGTTCCATACTGTTGTCGGGCGCCAAGCGCCCGGACCCTCCTGATCGGCGTCCTGGTCACCTCAACGTGCCGCTCACCGGCGGACCCGGGGTTTTGATGACCCCCGGCGTCGCGGCAAGACCGAAGCGGTGAAATCTTCCCGGCCCCTCCGACGCATGTGACACTGCGCCATCGGTCACTCGACGGTACACCGTGGGTGCCGGTTGCGAACCCGTGAGCCCGCTGCCCGGACACTTCCCGGCGGCCGCCCGTTCAGCCAGCTTTGCTGGCAAATCCGCCCATAAGGACTGATTTCTGAGAAGGGGCTGAGAAAAGGTTCAGCTACGGGCGTAGACCTCGGGCTTCAGCACCCCGACATACGGCAGCTCACGGTAGCGCTCGGAGAAGTCCAGACCGTAGCCGACCACGAACTCGTTCGGGATCTCGAAGCCCACGTACTTCACCGGCACCTGCACCTTCACCGCGTCGGGCTTACGGAACAGCGCCACCACCTCGACGCTGGCCGCGGAGCGCGACTGCAGATATTTCATCAGCCAGGAGAGCGTCAGACCGGAGTCGACGATGTCCTCCACGACGACCACGTGCCGGCCGGTGATGTCGCGGTCGAGGTCCTTGAGGATGCGCACGACGCCGGACGACGTGGTGCCCTGCCCGTAGGACGAGACGGCCATGAACTCCATCTCGGTGGACGGACCGTGATGGCCCAGCGCGCGAGCGAAGTCGGCCATGAACATGACCGCGCCCTTGAGCACGCAGACCAGCAGGATGCCGTCCTCGGCGTTCGCGTGGTCGGCGGAGACCTGCTTCGCCAGCTCCTCGATCTTTTCCCGGATCTGCTCCTCAGAGATGATCACGTGGTCGATGTCGGCGTCGTACCAGGAGCCATCAGCCATGGCCCAAGACTGCCGCATGAAGGTTGCGGCCTGTCGCACGGGGCGCCGATCAAGAAGCCCGGAACCGCAGGGAATCGGGTGGTTCCGCCCTCGGTGCCCGGGAAATCGGACACAGTGAGTGACAACTCTCACAGCGGATCAGGGCACTCGAAGGAGGATGTCCTTCTCGCGCGTGACCTGGATGCCGCCCGGCAGGTGGACCGGACCCTGCCCGTGCCACTCGGTGACCAGCGCGTCGAGGGCGGCGACGTGCCGATGCGACAGAGCGCTGCCGGGCGCGCCCAGGTGACGGGCCCACATGTGCAGCACCCGCCGGCGGATCGCCCGGGGCATGACCAACAAATCGGCCACCAGAAGTTCGGCGGCCTCACCCAGCGCCGACGCCGCCTGCCGGTCCAGCTCCTCGTTGTCGGCCGCGATCAGCTCGGCCGAGCGCGCCAGGTTGGCCACCACGGCCGGCCCCAGCGTCTCCACCAGCGCGGGCAGCGCCGACGCCCGCACCCGCGACCGCGCGAAAGCCGGGTCGCTGTTGTGCGGGTCCTCCCACGGGACCAGCCCCAGCGCCGCACACGCCTTGCGCGTGTCGGCCCGGGCCACGTCGAGCAGCGGCCGGAGGAAAAGCCCGCGCCGGAACGGCATCCCGGCCAGGCCGCGCGGCCCCGCTCCCCGGGCCAGAGCCAGCAGAACCGTCTCGGCCTGATCGTCACGCGTGTGCCCGAGCAGGACAGCCGCGGCTCCCACCCGGGACGCCGCCGAGCTCAGGGCCGCGTAGCGCGCCTCGCGCGCGGCCGCCTCCGGACCACCGGGCCGGCCCGCCACCGACACGGTCTCGACGAGAACCGGATCAAGACCGGCCGTCGAAGCCCACGCGGCGAGCTCCGCGGCCCGGCCGGCCGACCCCGTCTGCAGCCCATGGTCGACCGTGACCAGCCCGACCGAGGGGCCGACAAAGCGGGCCGCCGCCGCCAGCGCCAGGGAATCCGCCCCGCCCGAGCACGCCACCAGAACCAGGCCGTCGGCCGGCAGCGCCCGCCGCACGGCCAGCCGCACGGCGGCGACCGCGGGCGGGATGCGGGCCACTTACCCGCCGATCGCCGGCTGCGGTCCGTGCACGCGGGCCACCCAGGCGTCCGGGTCGCCGAGCTCCTCGAGCCGCGGGAGGGTCAGCGGCGAGTCGAAGATCTTGTTGAAGCCGGTCATGCCGACCCGCTCGACCACGCCGTGCACAAACTTGCGACCCTCGGCGTACTGCCGCATCTTGACCTCGATGCCGAGCAGCCGGCGCACCGCCTTCTCCAGCGGGTTGCCGCTCTCCCGGCGCCGGTTGAACTTGGACCGGATCGACTCGACGCTCGGGATCACGTCGGGCCCGACGCCGTCCATCACGAACTCGGCGTGCCCCTCGAGCAGGGTCATCAGCGCGGTCAGCCGGTCGAGCACCGCCTTCTGCGCCGGGGTCTGCACGATGTCGAGCACCGACGAGCGCGAATCCGGGTCACGCAGCGCGTCGGACAGGGTCGCCACGCCGCGGCGCATGCGCTCGAGGATGTGCTCGGTGCTCTGCGACGCGTCGGTGAAGGCCTGCACCTCGCCCAGGAAATAGCCGCGCATCCAGGGGACGGCGGTGAACTGGGTGCGGTGGGTGACCTCGTGCAGGCAGACCCAGAGCCGGAAGTCACGCGGGTCGGCGCCCAGCTTGCGCTCGACCTCCACGATGTTCGGAGCGTTGAGCAGCAGCTGGCCGGGGTTGCCGGAGAAGACCTCATACTGCCCGAGGACGCGGCCGGAGAGATAGGCCAGGATCGTGCCGGCCTGCACACCGGTGACCCGGGAGCCGATCGCGTCGGCCAGCCCGCCCGGCTGCTTGTCGCCGGAGAGCCGGCTGACCAGCGGGATGATCACCTGTTTGAGGCCCTCGATGTTGACCGCGGCCCAGTCCTTGCGGTCGACCACCCGCACCGGCGGCACCTCGACCTGCGAGGTCAGGCCCGTGTAGGCCGCGACGTGGCCGGCCGCCTCGTCGGTGAGATCGCGCAGCTCGGACACCACCGCCATCGCGTCCTCATAAGAGACCGCGGGGCCCGATTTCGACAGCGCGCCGGCGGTTGCGGCGGCCAGATCCCAGTCAACGAACTGCGCCATGCCCACCACCGTACCCGTGGAAATCGACCCCACCCTCAGGTACAACCCTGAGATCAGCAACCGCAGGCGACCAGCCGGGCGGCCACCGCGTCGAGGGCCGCGCGCCCGGTGACGGCGTTGCCCGAGCCGCTCGCCATGATCGCGAAAACCAGCAACCGATCATCCGCCGTGGTGAGCATCCCGGCCATCGTGTTGACCCCGCTCAGCGTGCCGGTCTTGGCCCGCACCACGCCCTGGCCGCGCTGGTGGGGCGTGGGCGAGACGAACCGCTTGACCATCGTCCCCGACCACCCCGCCACCGGCAGGCCGCCGAAGAGCGACGACAGCGCCGGCTGCTGCCCCGACGCGGCCAGCGACAGCAGCTGGGTGAGCATCGTCGGGCTGATCCCGTTGTTGCGGGACAGCCCGCTCGCGTCGTACAGGTTGGCCTCGTCCGCCGGCAGCCCGAGTTTGCCCAGACGGGTGATGATCGCCTGGGTCGCGTCGTCGAAGGTGCCCGGCCGGCCGTCGGCGATCGCCACCTGCCGGCTCAGCGCCTCGGCCGCGGTGTTGTCACTCTGCTCGAGCATCCAGTCGGTGAGCTGCACCATCGGCGGCGACTGGACCACGCCGAGCGGCCGGCCGGGGGCGACCCCGGTCGTGCCGGCCGAAGCCGCGGCCGGGGCCTTTCCCTTGCGGACGGCCGACCCGGGCACGCCGAGCATCCGGGCGAACGCCTTGGCCGCGGCATTGGCCGGATCCGACGATCGCGGGTCGCCACCGAATTCGTGATGGATCGGCTTGATCCGGCCCGCGTTCACCATCAGCGCCTGGATCCGCGACACCTGCCCGTAGGAGATGTCCGACGGATCCCAGCCCCGGGCGGTCTCGGGCCCGCTGAACAGCGACGTGTCGTAGAGAAGGCGGGTCGGCGCGACGCCGCCCAGCGACTTCTTGACCTGGGCCGCGAGCAGGTCGAGCCGGGCCGCGCCGGGGAACAGCTTGTTCTTCGTCGTGGCCAGCGTCGGGTCCCCGCCGCCGACCAGCACGACCTCGCCGGGAGCGTTGCCGGCCACGGCGCGCGTGCTCAGCCGGTAGGACGGTCCGCGCGCGTCGAGCACCGCCGCCGCGGTCAGCAGCTTCGTCGTCGACGCGGGCGTGGTCATCGTGTCCGCGTTGCGGGCGTAGAGCACGTCCCCGGAGGCCACGTCGAGCACCGCGACGTGCACCTTGGTGCCGAGGGCAGCCGATTTCACCAGGGGGTCGATCGCCTTGGTCACGCCGGATGCGCTCGGCGCCTGCCCTCCGCCGTCGGCCGCCGCGAGCACCGGGGTCGGTGACGGGTCGGGCGTCGCCGGAGCGGGCGTCGGCGTGCTGCTCGGTTCGGCCGAGCTCAGCCATCGGTCGACCGGTCCGGGCCGCAGGAGCCCGATTGTCCCCGCCGCCAGGAGTACGACTGCGAGAAAGGCGAAGATCCATTTCGTACGGGATTTTCGTCCGCCCGCCCCGCTCGGTGAACCACCGTCGGGCGTACCGCCGAGCGCAGCCCGTGCCGCCCCTTGCGAAGTACCGGGCGTGCCCCCCACCTGAACGGCAGCCCGGCCCGACCCCGTACCCGGCGAAGCCGGCCCGTTCCCGGTCGGCCCGACCGGTGGTGGTCCAACCGGTGGCGGGCCGGCCGATGGCGATCCGACCGGTGGCGGCCCGGCCGATGAGAATCCGACCGGTGGCGGGCCGGCCGATGGCGATCCCAACGATGGCTGTCCGGAAACCACGCTCGCCGGCGGACCGCTCGCAGCGGCCGGTGACGTGGGTCGCACGGTGTTCAGCGGGACCGACGCCCGTCCGTACGTGCCGCCACCCGGCTCGGTTGCCTCGGGCGGCGTGGCCCAGGCGCCCTGCCCCCGCTCCGACGCCTCCGGCTGTCCGGCCCCGGCCGCGCGCAGCGCCTCCCCGGCCACCTCCATCGGTCCTCCACCGGCCCGGGACGGCGCGGACAGGTCGCGCGTCCTCTCGCCGCCGGATTTGTCGGAATCCGGGCTGGGCGTCGGCGGCTGCATCCCTCGATCTTCCGACCCATTCGCACCGCCGGGCATCGATTGCCCCGATTGAGGGCCGGACTCCCCCGAGATCTGTACCCGTCCAGGTGGTGCTTCCGGCCGAACGGGTGGCTGTCCCACGGTCGCCCGACCGCCCTCGCCGGCCTGTTCGGCTGATTGCTGAGGCCCCTGGGGCGCCAGGTGACCATCGAGATCCATGGTCAGCCCCGCTTGGCGGGAAGCGCCACCCTCCGGGCCGTCACCCGGGTTACCGTTTCCGGAGCCACGATGCGACTCGGACACGCCGTCATACCGGGGAGCGTCGTGTGAATCTTCCCTCCTCACGAGCCCCTCCTAGAGCACGGCGTAAGACTTAGGGGAGACTAGCGACATCCGGCACACCGTCGCGCGCGGATCCTGTCGGCCGCATCCCGGCCGCGGTTCTTCCCCGCCCGGACCGGCATCTCTCAAGCGGGCGAACAAGGGAGCACATGATGGATTTCGACGTAGTGGTTGAGATCCCCAAGGGCCACCGCAACAAGTACGAGGTCGACCACAAGACGGGTCGCATCCGCCTCGACCGGACGCTGTTCACCTCGACGCAGTATCCGGCCGACTACGGCTTCATCGAGGGCACCCTGGGCCAGGACGGCGACCCGCTCGACGCGCTCGTGCTGATCCAGGAGCCGACCTTCCCCGGCTGCCTGGTCCGGGCCCGGGCGATCGGCATGTACCGGATGACCGACGAGAAGGGCCGCGACGACAAGGTCCTCTGCGTCCCGTTCGAGGACCCGCGTCAGGAGCACCTGCGCGACATCCACCACCTGGGCGAGTTCGACCGGATGGAGATCCAGCACTTCTTCACGGTCTACAAGGACCTCGAGCCGGGCAAGTCGGTCGAGGGCGCGACCTGGACCGGCCGGGTCGAGGCCGAGGAGGAGATCCGGGCGTCGTTCAAGCGCCAGGAGGCCGCCGAGGCCGAGGGCACCGACCACTGACGTAACCCCCGCCGCGCCCCGCCGTCGCCCGCCGACGTCGCGCGGCCCAGCACGTCCCGCCGCGCGGGCGGCTCCACGCCGCCCGCGCGCTGCTTTTCCCCGGCCGTCAGGCCAGGCTGATGTCGCCCACCGCGTCGTAGAGTCCGACCACCGCGCAGGCCACCGGGATCACCGCCACGACCACGAGCGTGTCGAACAGGTCGGCGGCCCGGCCCAGATAGGGCGAGGGCGGCTTGCGCGAATACGTCGCGCCGGCCACCACCGTGATCAGCGCCAGCACGAGCGCCGCCCCACTCACCCCGAGCAGCACCGTGGCGTCGGCCCCGCGCAACAGGTCGGCCCCGAGCGCGGCGACCCCGGCCAGACCGCCCACGACCAGCGGCACCCGCTGGCGCAGCGTGACGAAGAGCCGCGAGCGCAGCAGCAGCGCGGTCGCCGAGACAGCGATCAGGATGCGCGCCGACAGCGTCCCGGTGACGGCCAGAACGCTGAAGGCGCCCACGGCCAGCACGGCGTGCCCGAGCAGCATGCCGGCCAGCAGCTCCTCGGTGCGGGTCACGGCCGCGAAGACGGTGGCCCGGTCCGGGCGCTCGCGAGCGGCGTCCAGCGCGCTCGACGTGCTGGCGGTGGTGAAGCCCTCGGACGCCTCGGCCCCGGTGGGCAGGGTGACCGGCGGTGTGGGCATCTTGCCGAACCGGATGGCCAGCAGCGGCAGGGCGCCGATGCCGCAGACCAGCACCGAGATCAGGACCGCGGCCGAGCCGGCGGCGGTGGTGACCATGCTGACCAGGGCCGTGATCGCTCCGAACAGACCGGCCACGGCACCGGCCGTGAACAGCCGCAGCTGCGCCGCCACCCCGACCGCGCCCAGCGCCGCGGTCAGCAGCAGCGCGACCGACCCGGCCAGCAACTCCGAGCCGCCCAGCCAGGGCAGCAGCCCGAGGACGCCGACCCGGTCGTCGGTGGCGACCAGGACCGCGCCGCCGGCGAAGCCGAACGGCATCGCGTAAGCACCGAGGGCCGCGCCCGCGCGGGCATCGCCGTACGCCCGGGAAGCTGTCACCCCGGCCAGGGCGAGCAGCACCGCGAGACCGAGGCCGGCGAAGGCCGCGCCGGACCAGGCCGGACCGGCGGCGAGCACCGCGAGCAGCCCGAGGGCGAGCAGGACACCGGCGCCGACCAGCGTCGCCGTGCGGGTGGAGGCGGGCGTCCAGGCGCTGCCACGACGACGGGCCCCCTCGGCGATGGCCTCGACCACGTCGTCGTACTCGAGCTCGGGCCACTCGTCGTGGGCCGGCACGAGATGCAGGATCTCGCCGTCGCGCACCCCCTGCGGAAAAAGACCCTGACCGGTGGCCAGCGCGACACCGTCGGTGCGGCGCAGCACCCAGCCGCCGTGTTTCTCGCCGTCGTCGGCCAGCCCCTCGCCGGCGTGCCGCAACACCTCGGGCAGCAACTCGGCCAGCGGCACGTGCTCGGGCAACGCCACGTCGATGCGGCGCTGCGGCGCGCTGATGGTCACCCGCGCCAGACCGATGCTCATGGATCCGCCCTCCCCGTCGCGTGCCGCACAGAAGATCGAAGATGACGAGGCTGCGGACGCGAGCAGACTTTACCTACCATGAGGCCGACGCGACGTCCGGCAACGGCGTCACGTACAGGGAGTGACCATCGCTCCCTTGTCGACGAAAGGGATGAAACGCGGCATGAGCACGGTGGTGATCAAACGGTCGGCTCGGCGGCCCGCGCCGGAGATTCCGACCGGGGAGATCGCTGTCGAGCCGCCGCCCGAGATCCCGCAGGCCACGGGCGGCCGCTGGCAGCAGGCGATGATGGCGCTGCCCATGCTGGGTGGTTCGGCCGCGATGGCCATGATGATGGGCCGGGGCACCGGTGGCGCCTTCTCCTATGTGATCGGTGGCCTCTTCGGCATCTCCTCGATCGCCATGCTGGCGACCAGCCTCGGCTCCAACGGCTCACCGAAGAAGGCCGAGATGATGGCGGCCCGCCGGGAGTATCTCCGGCATCTCTCGGGGCTGCGCAAACGCGTACGGGAAACGGCCCGCAAGCAACGCGTCGGCCTGCTCTATCGCCATCCCGATCCGACGAAGCTCTGGTCGACGGCCGGAAGCCACCGGGTGTGGGAGCGGCGGACCAGCGATCCCGACTTCGGTGTCGTCCGGCTCGCCGTCGGACCACAGACGCTGGCCACCCCGCTGCTGCCGCCGGTGACCCGGCCGCTCGACGAACTCGAGCCGATGACCGCGGGCGCCCTGCGGCGCTTCCTCGACGCGTACTCCGTGGTGCCCGATCTGCCGGTGGCCGCCTCGCTGCGCGGGTTCGCGCGGGTCTTCCTGCGCGGCCCGGGCGCCGAGGTGCAGGGCCTCACCCGTGCCGTCGTCGCCCAGCTGGCCACCTTCCACGCGCCGGACGACCTGATCGTCGCGGTCTGCGCCGGGCCCGAGCGCCGGGCCGATTGGGAGTGGGTCAAGTGGTTGCCGCACAACCATCACCCGGCCCGCACCGACGCCCTGGGCCACGTGCGGCTGGTCGCGAGCACCGGCCCGGAGCTCGAGCAACTGCTCGAGGACGTGATCGGCAACCGGCCACGCTTCGGGTCGGGCGGGCACAGCAGCCCGCACGTCGTGATCGTGCTCGACGGCGCCGACCTGCGGGGCGCCACCCAGCTCGACGACGGCATCGACGGCGTCACCGTGCTCGATCTCGACGAGCAGCCGCCACGCCTGCTCGACCGGTCGCTGCTCGTGCTCGAGGTGGCCCAGCACAGTGGACGCCGGGTGCTCAACACCTATTCCATGGAGCACGAGGCCGAGGTGGGCTCGCCCGACCGGCTCGGCGTCGAGCAGGCCGAGGCGGTCGCGCGCCGGCTGTCCCCGCTGCGGCTGGCCGCGATGTCCAAGTCGTCGGACACCCCGCTGGCCACCGAGATGGGCCTGTCCGACCTGCTGGGCATCGGTGAGCCCGACACGTTCAGCGTGGCCCAGGCCTGGATGCCCCGGCCCAACCGCGACAAGCTGCGGGTGCCGATCGGCGTCGGGGCCGACGGCGCGCCGGTCGAGCTCGACCTCAAGGAGTCGGCACAGGACGGCATGGGCCCGCACGGCCTGCTCATCGGGGCCACCGGCTCCGGCAAGTCGGAGCTGCTGCGCACGCTGGTGCTGGCCCTGGCCACGACGCACTCGTCCGAGACGCTCAACTTCGTCCTCATCGACTTCAAGGGCGGCGCGACCTTCGCCTCGCTCGACCGGCTGCCGCACACGGCCGCCGTGATCACCAACCTGGCCGACGAGTTGCCGCTGGTGGACCGCATGGTCGACGCGATCGACGGCGAGTTGATCCGGCGGCAGGAGGTGCTGCGCAAGGCCGGCAACTACGCGAGCCTGCGCGATTACGAGAAGGCCCGGGCCGGTGGCGCCGCCCTGCCACCGCTGCCGTCGCTGCTGGTGATCTGTGACGAGTTCTCCGAGCTGCTCTCGGCCAAGCCCGATTTCATCGACCTGTTCGTCCAGATCGGACGGCTGGGCCGGTCGCTCGGCGTGCACCTGCTGCTGGCCAGCCAGCGCCTCGAGGAGGGCCGGCTGCGCGGCCTCGACACCCACCTGTCCTACCGCGTGGGTCTGCGGACCTTCTCGGCGCTCGAGTCGCGGGCCGTGCTGGGCGTCCCGGACGCCTACGAGCTGCCGCGATCACCCGGCCACGGCTACCTCAAGTTCGGCACCGAGCCTCTGCTGCGCTTCAAGGCGGCGTACGTCTCCGGACCGGTGGCTAAAACGGGCGCCCGCGCCGCCGCCGGTGGCGCCGGGGCTGACCCGCAGGTCCTGCCCTATTCGACGCGGTACGTCCCGGCGCCCAAGCCGGCCAAGCCGGTCGAGGCGCCGGTGGAGACGGTGTCCGGCGAGATCGTGCTCGACGTGATGGTCGACCGCCTGGGCGGGCAGGGACCGCCGGCCCATCAGGTCTGGCTGCCGCCGCTGACCGTCTCGGCGGCGCTCGACGAGTTGCTCGGCCCGGTGGTCGCCGACCCGGCCCGCGGGCTGGCGTTCGCCAACCCCGAGCTGCACGGCGCCCTGCAGGTGCCGATCGCGCTGGTCGACAAGCCACGCGAGCAGGTACGCGACGTGATGTGGCTGCAGCTGTCGGGCGCGGCCGGGCACGTCGCGGTGGTCGGCTCGACGCTGAGCGGCAAGTCGACCGCCCTGCGCGCGATGATCTGCGGGCTCGCGCTCACCCACACCCCGGCCGAGGTGCAGGTCTACTGCCTCGACTTCGGTGGCGGCGCGCTCGGCACGCTGCGCGATCTGCCGCACGTCGGCGGGGTGTCGAGCCGGCTCGACACGGTCGGTGTCCGCCGCACCATCGGCGAGATCTCCACCCTGCTGGCCGAGCGGGAGGCCCGCTTCGCCGCGATGGGCATCGACTCGATGGCGTCCTACCGCCGGCGCCGCGCCAATCCGGCCAACCCGGGCACCGACACCGATCCCTTCGGCGACGTGTTCCTGGTGATCGACGGCTGGGCCACACTGCGCAAAGAGTACGAAGAACTCGAACCGGTCATCACCGACATCGCTACCCGCGGTCTGTCGTACGGGATCCACGTCGTCGCCGCGACCTCGCGGTGGATGGACTTCCGCCCGGCCATCCGCGACATGTTCGGCTCCCGGCTCGAACTGCGGCTCGGCGACCCCAGCGACTCGACGGTCAACCGCCGGGCCGCGATGACCGTGCCCGAGAAACCCGGCCGCGGCATCGTCGAGCACCCCACCGACAAGAACAAATTCCTGCACCTGCTGACCGTCCGGCCCGAGCTGAGTACGCTGGCCGACACGACCGACCTGGTCAAGGAGATCGCGGCCAACTGGCACGGGGCACCGGCGCCGCGGGTGCGCCTGCTGCCGGCCCTGGTGCCGTACGAAGACCTGGACCTGTCCCGCACCACCGGCCTGCGCCTGCCGATCGGCATCAGCGAGGCCGACCTCCAGCCCGTCGAGATCGACTTCGCCTCGGATCCGCACTTCCTGCTCTTCGGCGACGCCGAGTGCGGCAAGTCGACGTTCCTGCGGGCGCTGGCCACCACGATCACGCAGCGCTTCGCACCCGAACAGGCCCGGCTGATCCTCGTCGACTACCGGCGGTCCCTGATGGACCTGCCGGAGACCGACCACCGCATCGGCTACGGGATCCAGGCCCAGAAGACCCTGGAGCTGATGCAGTCGGTCGCCGGTTACATGGAACGCCGCCTGCCCGGCCCCGACGTGACGGCCCAGCAGTTGCGCGAGCGATCCTGGTGGACCGGGCCCGAGCTGTTCGTGCTGGTCGACGACTACGACCTGGTCATGGCCGGTCCGACCAACCCACTCACCCCGCTGCTGGAATACCTGCCGCAGGCCCGTGACGTCGGCCTGCACCTGATCGTCACGCGCCGGGCCGGTGGCGCCGGCCGGTCGCTCTACGAGCCGATCATCCAGCGGTTGCGCGAGCTGTCGGCACCCGGTCTGGTGATGTCCGGACCGTCCGACGAGGGGCCGTTGATCGGTGCTGTGCGGCCGGCCCTGCTGCCGCCCGGCCGTGGGCGTCTGCTCACTCGCCGTGAGGGCATACGGCTGATTCAGTTGGCCCACCTGCCGCCGTACTGACCTGCGCGAGGAATTAACAGACAGACGGTGCGATAGGCATAGACAGACAGCAGCCGCACGGCCCTGTTTCGGAGTAATCTGCATCGACCATCCAGGATCCAGAATGGCGATGCGAACCGTGAGCGCTGAATGGGTGAGTGACCGGCCGGCCAGGCCACGACGGCGTGGTGCTCGTTGGTGAGCGCACGCCGTCTTGCCGCGGCCGCGACAGCCGGGTTCTTCGCGCTCGGCCTGCCGGTCGCCCCGGCCGCGCACGCCACGCCCCCGGCCGGCTTCCTCGCCGAGCCGAGCCCGCTGCAGGGTGATTCGGTCCGCGCCGACGAGTGGCATCTGGGCACGCTGGATGTCTCCGAGGCCTGGACCTATGCCCAGGGCGCGGGCGTCACGGTCGCCGTCATCGACTCCGGGGTCGACTCCGACCACCCCGACCTGGAGGGCCAGGTGCTGCCCGGCCTCGACCTGGTCAACAGCAAGGGTGACGGCGACACCGACCTGGTCGGCCACGGCACCACGGTCTCCGGCATCATCGCCGGCCGCAACGACGACACCGCCGGCGTGGTCGGCATCGCCCCCAAAGCCAAGATCCTTCCGGTACGCGTCCTGGACGAGGACAACCGCTACGGCGACGCCCTGATCGTCGCCCAGGGCGTGCGCTGGGCCGTCGACCACGGCGCCCGGGTCATCAACCTCTCGCTGGGCGGCAACGGCAGCAGCGCCGCCCTGGCCGCCGCGCTCGACTACGCGTTCGCCAAGGACGTGGTCGTCGTCGCCTGCACCGGCAACACGAGCGCCTCGTCGTCCGGCGGGGTGTGGTATCCGGCTCGTGAGCCCGGCGTGCTCGCGGTGGCCGGGATGGAACGCGACGGCACCACCCTGTGGTCCGGCTCGATCACCGGCAAGGAAACGGTCGTCACCGCGCCCGCCACCCAGCTGGTCGGCGCCAACACCGGCGGCGACTACTGGAAGGTCCAGGGCACCAGCTTCGCGGCCCCGATGGTCTCGGCCACCGCCGCGCTGATCCGCTCCCGCTGGCCCGACATGCCGGCCGGTGAGGTCATCAACCGGATCATCCGCACCGCGAAGGACAAGGGCGCCGCCGGCCGCGACGCACTCTTCGGCTTCGGCCTGGTCGACCCGGTCGGTGCGCTGACCGCCCCGATCCCGCCCGTCTTCGAGAATCCGCTCGACACGTCACCGTCGCCGGGCATCGCCCGCTTCGGCAGCGCCCCGGTCCCCGGCCAGGCCCAGTCGGCACCCGACGGCACCACGCAGAACCTGGTCCCGATGTCACCCCGCTCCAACCCGGGCACGGGCGCGGCCCCGATCGCCGCCGCGGCCGCCCCGTTCCACCAGGCGTGGTGGGCCGCCGCGGCGCTGTTCCTGCTTTCGGCCCTGGCCGCGGTCCTCACGATCCGCCGCTTCGCCGGCACCACCTGACCCGGCGGCGTCCTGACCCGGCGGCGTCCTGACCCGGCGGCGTCCTGACCCGGCGGCGTCACCGGTCCGCAAGCCAGGGCCTTCCAAGCGCGCCATGGCCCCGACGGCCGCACCGCGTTCCGCCTGGCTGAGGGGCGCGTGCGTGCGCGGACGGTCAGGCGCAGTCGCCGGTGCGGACTCCGCGGGTGCGGGCCTGGCCGGCCCGGGCGACCGGGGCGGCCTCGTCCGCGGTGAGGGCGAAACCCGTGTTCTTGTCGTCGGCCGCCGCGGCGAAGATGACGCCCAGCACCTGGCCGCCGGTGGTGATCAGCGGGCCGCCGGAGTTGCCGCTGCGGACCAGGGACCGGATCGTGTAGATCTCGCGGGTCACGTCGCCCGAGTCGTAGATGTCGGGCCCGGTGATGCGGCCGACGTCGCGGACCCGCGCCGACTGCGCGTCGTACGGCCCGTCCTGCGGATAGCCCAGCACGATCGCGCTCGAGCCGGTGTTGGCCTGCTTGCCGACGAACGGCATGACCGGCGCGGTCAGGCCGGGCACATAGAGCACCGCCAGGTCGCGATCGGGGTCGTAGACGACCACGGTGGCCCGCTTACGACCGCCGGCCACCTCGACCTCGGTCTCTTTGGTGCCCGCCACGACGTGCGCGTTGGTCATCACCCGCTCGTCGGCGTAGACGAAGCCGGAGCCCTCGATGCGCCGGGAGCAGCTCGGCGCGGTGCCCAGCACCTTGAGCACCGAGCGTTTCGACCGCGCGACGATCTGGGAGCCCTTGAGCTTGGGGTCGGGCGCCGCCACGTCCTTGGCCTTGGTCGGCGTCAGGCCGCCGAAGACGTCGGGGAACCCACTGGTGTCCAGGGTGTCGCTCAGCGCCGATGACAGCGCCTGCGCCCGCTCGGGCATCAGGCTGTTGATGCCGCCGAGGATGGCGCTGTTGCGTACGGCCGAGTTGAGGCCGGGGAACGGTGTCGAGCCCAGCGGAACGGCGATCAGCCAGGCGACCAGCAGCACCGCGACCAGCGAGACGGCGGCACCGCCGGCGTCGTCCAGACGCTGCAGCGGCCGGCTCTGGATGGCCCGCCGCAGATGGGTGCCCAGCCAGCCGGCCAGGGTCTGCCCGAGCACGGCGACCGCGAAGATCGTGACCAACGAGACGACCAGCCGCGCGGTCGGGTCGGTGAAGCGGTCGGCGATCAGCGGGCCGACCTGCAGGCCGATCAGCACACCGCTGAAGAAGCCGCCGAACGAGAGCGCGCCGATGACGAAGCCCTGGCGGTAGCCGCTGATCGCGAAGACCAGCATGAGCAGGATCAGGATGCCATCGACCACGAACACTCACCCAATGTAGAAGTCGCGGGCCAGCACCTGGTCATGGCAGAACCTCGTCCGGCGCCCCGCCGCGGCCGGCGGGCACCGGGGCGCTGGCCTCGGGCAGCTCGACGAGGGGGCCCGGCTCCCACGGCCTGGTCCAGCCACCCATGTCGAGCACTGCCGAGATCACCCCCGCCGTGAAGCCCCAGACCAGCATGCCCCGCACCTGGAAGGCGGGGCTGACCCAACCGCTGGGGTGCCGCACCCGGATACGGTTTCCGGGGTCGACGAGTTCACTGATCGGCAGCCGGGCCACGTGGGCGACCTCGGCCGCCTGCAGAGGGCTCACCGGGTGGGGCCGCCGCCACCAGGCCAGCACCGGCGTGACGACGAACGAGCTGACCGGGATGTAGAGGTCCGGCAGCAGCGCCAGCGCCTCGGCACTGGACGGGTCGAGCCCGACCTCTTCGTTGGCCTCGCGCAGCGCCGTGGCCACGGCGTCCGCGTCCTCCGGGTCGGTGCCGCCGCCGGGGAAGGCCGGCTGGCCCGCGTGGTTGCGCATGGTCGCGGCCCGCTGCAGCACCAGCAGGTCGGGGCCGCCCGGGCTGTCAGCCGAGGGCGGGCTCTCGCCGAACAACACCAGGACGGCGCTGGGGCGGCCACCGCGGGCCGGGGGTCGCAGCGGCGTGAAGTCCTCGGTGCGGCTGTCGCCCACCCGGGTCAGCAACGGCTCGAACCAGGACGGCAGATCGTCGGGCCGCTTCAGCACCTTGGCCTCGTTCACCGGGCCACCCCCGCCGCCGAAGCCGGGAACGCCCGGGGACGACCGAGGCCGATCACGGAGTCACCGTCACACCGGTGTGTTTGCGGACCTGCTCGGACAACCCGCGGGCGTCGAGCGGCAGGGGATGCACGTACGAGCGTCCGGCGGAGTCGAGGAAGACGGTGACCGGCAGGTTGACGCGACCCAGCCCGTTCAGCAGCGCGCCCTTCTCGTCGAACAATGTCGGCATGCGCACGCCCTTGTCAGCGGCGAACTCGGCGCCCATTTCCCGTTTGTCGCCCGAGTCGACGCCGAGCACGGTCAGGCGCCCCTCGGCCTTGGTGGCCAGGCTCTGCATGACCGGCAGCTCGGTGCGACACGGCCCGCACCACGAGGCCCAGATGTTGATCACCGCGGGCCCGCGGAGCTCGCGCAGGGCGACCTTGTCGTCGCCGGTGAAGCAGGGCAGCTCGACGTCGGGCAGATCAGTGGCGCCCGCCGTCGCCGAGACTGGCGCGGCCGACGGCGGCGGCGCGGTCACCGCCGAACACTCCCCGAAGGGCGACGCGACCGCCGGCTCGTCGTCACCGCAGGCGGCGGTCGTCACCGCGAGCAGCACTACCAACGGCCCGATGAACAACCGCGCCGGCGATGGACCCGAGCGGGCTTGAAACGAAGACGCCGGGCTAGCGGTCAAGCGCCGCAGCACTGAGCGGACCCAGCGAGGACCGACCGGGGACATCGGAAGCATGGTGAGTCGCCGCGGCAGTGGGACGGCCGGGAACTGCGGGAGCCTCACGGAGCCTCCGGCGCGGCCACGGCGGCCGCCGGCACCAGCGCCGGGTCGACCCCGGCGGCGACCGCCAGCTCGCGGGCGCGCGGACCCTTCAGCAGCTTGGCCGCGGCCGCCGCCTCGGTCGGGCCGGTGCCGTAGGACGGGCACATCGGGGCCAGCGTGCAAGCTCCGCAGGCCGGCTTGCGCGCGTGGCACACCCGCCGGCCGTGGAAGATCACCCGGTGCGACAGCATCGTCCAGTCGCGTTTCTCGATCAGATCGGCGACCAGAAACTCGATTTTGACCGGGTCGTCCTCGGCCACCCAGCCGAAGCGGTTGGTCAGCCGTCGGAAGTGGGTGTCGACGGTGATGCCGGGGACGCCGAAGGCGTTGCCGAGAATGACGTTGGCCGTCTTGCGGCCGATGCCGGGCAGCGCGACCAGCTCGTCGAGTGTGGCCGGCAGGACGCCGTCGTGCCGCTCGAGCAGCGCCTGACCGAGCTTGATCAGGGAGTCGGTCTTGGCCCGGAAGAAGCCGGTCGGCTTGAGCAGGGTCTCGAGCGAGGCCCGGTCGGCGGCGGCGTAGTCAGCCGCCGACTGATAGCGCTTGAACAGCTCGGGCGTGACCGTGTTGACCCGGACATCGGTGGTCTGGGCCGACAGGATGGTGGCGACGGCGAGCTCGAGCGGGGTGGTGAAGTCGAGCTCGGCGTGCGCGTCGGGATGTGTGTCGGCCAGGAGCCGGGCCATCTTACGAGCTCGTCGCTTGCGCCCGATGGGCGTCTCCGCCGCGAACCGCTTCGCCGACCGCACCACCAGAGTCACCGCTAAAGAGTACGTCGCCCCGGCGACAAGAAGACCGGCAGGAACTCGTCAGGCGGACGGTTTGATCGAGCCGTCGGCGCCGAACGAGGGACCCGTGCCGGGGAAGTCGGCCTCGCTCAGCTGAGCGACCAGCTTGCGCCCCCGCTCGGCCGACGAGTCGCGGGTCGGCAGTCCGGTGGAGCCCAGATAGGTCGAGAGCAACTTCCCACCCGCGTACGACCCGTCCTTGCCCAGCGTGACGTGCAGGATCCCGCCGTACTTGAGCACGCCGGTCCGCGACAGCGTGCGCCCGCCCCCGGCGAAGTTTCCCAGGCTGTACGCGATCAGCTTGCCTTTGTAGAACTCCATGCCCCGCAGCACGTGCGGCCCGTGCCCGATCACCAGGTCGGCACCCGCGTCGATCACGGCGTGGCTGAACTTGATCGGGTCGCCCCGGTTCTCGCCGAAGAACGTCTCGGTGCCCGGCTTGACGTGTTGCTCGTCGGCGCCCTCGGCCCCCATGTGCACCTGCACCACGACCAGGTCGGCCTGCCCTTGGGCGGTCTCGATCACCGACCGGGCCTGGTCGAGGTCGATCAGGCTGTTGGCCCCCGCGTACGAGGAGAACCCGACCACCGCGACCTTGACCCCCTTGACCTCGACGACGGTGATCTCGTCGGTGTTACCGGTGGCCTTGACGCCGACCTTGTCGAGCGCCGCACGGGTGTTGCGCGCGCCCTGCGGACCGAAGTCCTTCGAGTGGTTGTTGGCCGTGTTGACCAGGTCGAAGCCGCCGGCCTTGAGGTGCTGGGCGTAGGACGGCGGGGACCGGAACGCGAAGCAGTTGGTCGCGGCCGCCCCGCACTTGGAGGTGCCGGTGTCGGCCGTGAGCGGTTGCTCCAGGTTGCCCATCACGAGGTCGGAGGCCAGCCCCGCCTTGACCGAGTCGAAGAATCCCTCGCCGTCGGCCGGCGGCATCCGGCTCGGTGCGTTGCTCATCATGATGTCGCCGGTTGCCGAGAGTGTGATGGTCCCCTCAGTGGCCGCCTCGGTGGTCGCCGACTCCTCGACCGGGGCCGCCGCCGATCTGGACGGGCGCGAGCCCGGCGACGAGGTGGCCGGCTCGGCCCAGGTGGCCGCCGAGTTACCGGAGTCGCGGTTCGCGAAAGCGACACTTCCGACACCGACCGCCGCCAATACCGCAAGGACAATAGCGACAGTAAGGACAGGGCGCCCGAAAAGGCCCGGCCGCTTGTGCGAGGGGTGGGAATTCATCGACGGCGACGATACCTTCAGGTGGCTACGCGGAAGAACCGTCGAAAGGCTGGTCGTCGCTCACACCGGGCGACGAAAAATACTGCCCGTCACGGTCGGGCCGGTTACCCTGCGGTATCTGGATCAAGGGGTGCCCGCCCGATTCTTGCCCGCGTGCGCCTAGACTGATCGAGCGCAGGCGTTGCGCGTGTTCGGAGGTGCGGCGATGGATGAGGTACTGGCGCGCAGCGGGATCTTCCAGGGCGTGGACCCGGAGGCCGCCGAGGCGCTCGCCAAGGAGATGGACACGGTCGAGGTCCGTAAGGGCGACGTCCTGTTCAACGAGGGCGAGGCCGGTGACAGCCTGTACATCGTGCTGTCCGGCAAGATCAAGCTGGGCCGGCGCGCTGCCGACGGCCGGCAGAATCTCGTCTCGATCATGGGCCCGTCCGACATGGTCGGCGAGCTCTCGCTCTTCGACCCCGGTCCGCGCACGGCCACCGCGACCGCGGTGACCGACGCCCGGCTGGCCCGGCTCAAGAAGACGTCGCTGCGTCCGTGGCTCAACAACCGCCCCGAGATCGCCGAGCAGCTCCTGCGGGTGCTCGCCCGCCGGCTGCGGCGCACCAACGACGCGCTGGCCGACCTGATCTTCACGGACGTGCCCGGCCGGGTGGCGAAAAACCTCCTGCAGATGGCCGGCCGGTTCGGCACCCGCGACGGCGGCGTGCTGCGGGTCACCCACGATCTCACCCAGGAGGAGCTGGCTCAGCTCGTCGGGGCGTCCCGCGAGACGGTGAACAAGGCGCTGGCCGACTTCGCCTCCCGCGCGTGGCTGCGCCTCGACGGCAAGAGCGTGATCATCCTCGACCCTGAGCGTCTCGCCCGGCGCGCCCGCGTCTGACCTGAGCTGATCTTTGAGGGGCCGTCCCGTCGGGGCGGCCCCTTAAAGGCGTACTTATCCCCTCCATAGGCGACAAACCAGCCGCATTCGCATCCGTGTCGCACCCGCTCGACCACTCGTTACGGAGGTGGTCGAGAGGCACCGGCGGATACGAGAGGGCGCGGCTTTGAACATGGTGGGGGTCGTACAGCGCATCGGGGTTTCGTCGTGACCGACGGCACCGAGCGGCACTCACCCGCGGCGAACCATGGCGTCGCCCGCACGGGCCGGGAGGGCACGGCCCACGGAGCACAGTCGTGACCGTGCTCGACACCACCATCGACTCGCGTACCCCGGGTTACCACGAGGGCCGCAACACCTCCCTCGACCGGCTGGAACGGCTCGAGGCGGCGATCGAGGAGGCTCGCGCCGGTGGCGGCGAGCGGGCGGTCACCCGCCACCACGCCCGCGGCAAGCTGCTGCCCCGGGAGCGCATCGAGATGCTGCTCGACCAGGACGCCCCGTTCCTGGAGCTGTCCGCGGTCTGCGGCTGGGGCACCGAGTTCGCGGTCGGCGCGGGCGTGGTCACCGGCATCGGCGTGGTCGAGGCGGCCGAGTGCATGATCATCGCGACCGACCCGACCGTCGAGGGCACCGCGGTCAACCCGTACGCGGTGGAGAAGATCCGCCGGGCCGTCCGGATCGCCGTGGCCAACCGCCTGCCGCTGGTCAACCTGGTCGAGTCGTCGACCGAGGTGGCCGGCGCGGGCTCACCGCCGGGCGGGGGCATCGCCCGCGACCTCAGCCGCCTGCCCGCCGCCCGGGTGCCCGCGGTCGGCGTGGTCTTCGGACCCACCAACGGCGACGCCGCCTATCTGCCCGCGCTGTCGGACTACACGATCATGGTGCGCGGACACGCGAAGGTGCTGCCCCGCGGCGGCTCCACCGGCGCCGAGGTCCGGGCCGCGGCGGCGCCGGCCGACCAGCTGGCCGAGGACGAGCGCGACGCCCTGCGGCTGGCCCGCCAATCCGTACGGCGGTTGAACTGGCGCAAGTGCGGCCCGCCGCCCCGCTGTTTTCCGCCGTCCCCACCCAAATACGACCCTGAGGACCTGCTCGCCCTGGCCGGCAGCGGCCGGCCCACCCTGGTCGACCCGCGGGAGCTGCTGGCCCGCATCCTCGACGGCAGCGATTTCGACGAGTTCAAACCGGCCGTCGGCGCCTCCGTGCTGGCCGGCTGGGGAGAACTGCACGGATATCCGGTCGGGGTCCTGGCCGCGTCGGGCGGTCCGCCGACCACGGCCGACACTCAGAAGGCGGTGCACTTCATCCAACTCGCCAACGCCACCGACACCTCGCTGCTGCTGATCCAGCCCGGCGAGTCCGGCACCCTGGGCTCGGGCGCGATCGACGCCCTGGCCCACTCCACCGTGCCGCTGCTCGCCCTCAACACCGGGCGCACCGGCGACCCCCGCTTCGCCTTCCGCTGGCCGGCCGACGGCCCCCTGGCCAACGGCGACGACGACGGCGTCATCGACCCCCGGGACACGCGCACTGTGCTCGGCCTGTGCCTCTCGGCCGTGCACAGCGCGGCTGTCGAAGGCGCCGGGCACGTCGGCGTGTTCCGTTCCGGAAAGGTGGACCAGTGATCCGACGGCTTCTGGTGGCCGACCGCGGCGAGACCGCCCGCCGGGTGTTCGCCACCTGCCGGCTGATCGGCATCGAGACGGTCGCCGTCTATGCCGACGCGGATTCCGACGCTCCCCACGTCGGCGAGGCGGACTACGCCGTACGCCTGGACGGCGGCACACCCCGCTCGTCCTACCTGCGCGGCGACCTGATCATCACGGCCGCCCAGCGCACCGGGGCCAATGCGATCCACCCCGGCATCGGCGAGCTGGCCGAGGACGCCGACTTCGCCGCGGCGGTGGCCGACGCCGGGATGATCTGGGTCGGCGCCCCGGCCAAGACGCTCGGCGTGCTGCGTAGCAAGCGGGAGACCAAGGTGCTGGTGGCCGAGGCCCGGGTGCCGGTGCTGCCCAGCTTCGGTGACCCGTCCGAGGTGACCGGTTTCCCCGTGCTGATCAAGCCGGACACCGGGCTCGGCGGCGTCGGTCTGCGGGTCGTGCGCGACGCCGGGACGCTGTCCGAGGCGCTCGCCTCGACCCGGCGCGAGGTCGGCGGCGAGGTCTACTGCGAGCCCTACGTCGAGGACGTACGGCACATCGAGATCCCGATCCTGGCCGACGAGCACGGCGCCGTGATCCCGTTCGGCGAGCGCGAGTGCTCGATCCAGCGGCGCTACCAGAAGATCGTCGAGGAGACCCCGTCGCCGGCCGTCGACCCGGGGCTGCGCGAGGAGCTCTGCCGGGCGGCCATCGTCACGGTCCGGGCGCTGGGCTACGTGGGCGCGGGGGCGGTCGAGTTCCTGCTCGACCCGAGCGGCGACTTCTGGTTCCTCGAGCTCACCCCGACGCTGCAGGCCGAGCACGCGGTCACCGAGTGCGTGTCGGGCTACGACCTCGTACGCCTGCAGTTGCTCGTCGCCGAGGGCGGCAGCCTGCCCATGCCGGGCCCGCCGCCGATCCGCGGCCACGCGATCGAGGTGCGCCTGTGCGCCGAGGATCCCGCGTACGCCTGGCTGCCCGCCACCGGCACCGTGCACCGTTTCGCCGTGCCCGACGTGGCCGGCCGTTTCCGCCCGCTGCCCGCCCCCGGCCTGCGGCTCGACTCCGGGGTCGAGAACGGCTCGGTGATCGGCGTGCACCAGGACTCCACCCTGGCCAAGCTGGTCGCCTGGGCGCCCACCCGGCAGGAGGCGGCCCGCATGCTCGCCTCCGCGCTGACCCGCACCCAGCTGCACGGCGTCGCCACCAACCGGGACCTGCTCGTGCGGGCGCTGCGGCACCACGCCTTCCGCACCGGCGATGTGGACACCGGTTTCCTCGACCGGCGGCCCGAGGTGTTCGCCCCGCTGCTGTCGGCGGTCGACGCCGTCCGCCTCTCGTGCCTGGCCGCCGCCCTGGCCGGAGCGGCCGCCCGGCGGGCCGCCGCGGCTGTCCTCGGGTCGCTGCCGTCCGGCTGGCGCAACGTGCCGTCGGGCTCGCAGACGGCGGTCTACGACGGGCCGGCCGGCCCGGTCGAGGTCGGCTATCGGATGAACCGGCACGGCGAGCTGGCCGGCTGGTGGGTGCGCACGGTCGACCCCGAGGAGCTCGACCTGGCCGGGCTGGGCCAGGCGCCGGTGTCGGCCGACTACCCCGAGACGGTGGTCGTGCACGCCGGTGACGAGCGGGTGGTGCTCGACGTGAACGGGATCCGGCTGACCTTCAACGTGCACCGGGTCGGCGAGGTCTCGTATGTGGACAGTCCCGAGGGGTCGGTGGCACTGCGCGCGCTGTCCCGGTTCCCGCTGCCCGCCCCCGACGCGGTCGAGGGCTCGCTGATGGCGCCGCTGCCCGGGGCGGTCCGGCGGGTGCTCGTCGTGCCCGGTCAGCGGGTCCGCGCGGGCGAGCTGCTGCTGACCCTGGAGGCGATGAAGCTGGAGCACCCGGTGCACGCGCCCAGTGCCGGCGTGGTCGCCTCGCTGCCGGTGCAGCCGGGAGCCGAGGTGGACACCGGCGAGCTGTTAGCGGTTCTCGCTCCCGAGTAGGCCGAACCACTTCTTTTTCGGCGGGCGCGGGTTGCGCACGGTCGGGGTGTCGTCGCTCGGGCCGAGGCGCGGCGGCGGCACGTAGTGCGGCGGGTTGAGCTGGACCGCGGTGAGCATCTCGCGCAGCTGCTGGGCGGTCGGCCGGTCCGCCGGGTCGTTGGCCATGCCGTACCGCAGCACCTGGGTCAGCCCGGCCGGCACCCCCGGCAGGTCGGGGATCGGCTGGTGGAACAGGTCCATCAGGGTCAGCAGGCTGGGGCTGCGGTCGCCGTCCCAGCGCGGCGGGCGGCCCCGCATGACCGCGTAGAGCGTGGCGCAGAGCGCGTAGACGTCGACCGCCCCGCTCGGCTCGTCGTGCCGGAACATCTCGGGCGGGGCGTAGGCCGGGGTCAACACCTCGAAGGTCACCGAGGAGTCGCGCATCTCGCCCAGCACGGCCAGTCCGAAATCGGCCAGCACGGCCGTGTTGAACTGCGAATACAGGATGTTGGCGGGCTTCACGTCGCGGTGCAGCACCCCGTTGGCGTGCGAGTGCACCAGCGCGTCGGCGATCTTGACCCCGAGGTCGCGGGTCTCGGCCGCGCCGAGCGGTGAGCGCCGCATGCGGTCGAGATACGACCCGTCGCAGAGCTCCATGATCAGGTAGGGGTGCTGGTCGACTGTCACGCCCACGTCGAAGAGGTCGACCACGTGCGGGTGCGACGACATGCGCCCCGCGGCCCGCGCCTCCCGCAGGAAGCGGGCCTGGTCACGGTCACTCTCCAGGCGACGGTTCTCCACCTTGATGGCGACCTCGCGGCCCACCGAGTCCTGCATCGCGCGATAGACGGTGGCGTACCCGCCCCGCGCCATGATGGATAAACCGGACATGCCAGGCACGTACGGAGCGGGCAGTGCTCCGCGCGGTGTCTCGGTCATGAAGATGAAAATACGCCAGCGGCCCGGGCGATCATCCAGGCACGTCAGACGCGTAGGCGACAGTCGCGGGTGCGGTGGCTCCCAGAGGCTCGGTGGCGAGCGCGGCGCGCAGCTCCTCGGCTGCCACCCGCTCACTGACCTGCTCGGTCGCATAGGCCAGCCGGACCGCTTCCTCGGAGGCCGCCCGGGCGTCCTGGCACCGGTCGGCCGCGGCCAGCACCCGGGCGTGGACCATCGCGGCCAGCACCCCGCTGCGCACGTCCTCGGCCTTCACCTGGCGGGCGCGCTCGATCCAGGTCAGGGCGGCGTCCACCCGGCCGTCGGCCAGCAGGGCCGAGGCGTACGAGGCCAGGGCGTGCCGCCGCGAGAAGAGCAGCGACGGCACCCCGGTGTCGGTGGCGATCGGCGCCAGCAGGCCCATCGCGGTCGTCGCGTCACCCGTACGCAGCCGCGCCTCGGCCAGCAGCACCCGCGGGCCGACCTGGGCCGGCGCCATCGGATTGTGCGGCTCGACGGCCGACATCACCCGGCGCGCGTCGGCCTCGGCCCCGGCCAGGTCGCCCCGGTTGAGCGAGACGAACCCGCGCACCGTGCCGGCCATGCCCAGCAGCAGCGGGTGGCCGGTGCGGTCGGCGTAGGCCAGCGCGTCGGTCAGCAGGTCGTACGAGTGGTCGAGCTCGCCCAGGCCGCGGGCAATGGCGCCCCGGACGACCAGAGCCAGACCCCGCCCCCAGTCGTCCCCGACCGCGTTGAAGTCCCGGTAGGCCCGGCGTGCCTCGCCGTCGGCCTCAGCCAGCTCGCCCAGCTCGGAGGCCGCGTACGCCTCGACGGCGCGCAGCGTGCCGACGGCCCAGGCCTCGCCCACCCGGTCACCGAAGGGCAGGAAGACCCGGGCCAGCCGGCGCGACTCCTGCAGGCGGCCGGAGAGCAGCCGGGCGAACGCCGTGGTGCCCCGCAGCCACGAGCGGCCCACCGGGTCACCCAGCTCGGCGAAGAGCCGGGCCGCGCGCCCGAGCACCGCGTCGGTGCCCGCGAAATCGCCCCGGGTGGTGGTCACCCAGGCGAGGTTCTGCAAAGCCCAGGCCTGCCCGTGCCGGTCACCGGCGGCCAGCGTCACCTGGTAGGCCGCGGCGAACCGGCTGCTGGCCTGGCTCAGCCGGCCGGCCAGGAAGTCGGCCATGCCGAGGCGGCGCATCGCGTTGGCCCGCTCCGGCAGCAGCTCGGCCTCGGTCGCCACCTCGAGCGCCTCCTGCCAGGCGGCCACCGCCCGGCCGATGTCGCCCAGCGCCTCGTGCGCCCGGCCGACCACCAGCAACGCCTCGGCCTTGTTGACCGGCTCGTCGGCGGCGTTCTTGGCGATCCGCTCGCCCTGGGTCAGCGCCTCCTCGGCCCGGCCCAGGCGCAGCAGGGCCCGGGCGTGCACAAGCTGGTCGGACAGCGGCAGACCGTCCGGGGTCAGCGCGGCGGCCCGCTCGGCGTACTCGATCGAGGCGGCCGGTTCGATGTTGGCCAGCGCCCGGCGGGCCAGGCGGCCCAGCGCGCTGACACCGAGCGGGGCGACCTCGCGGACGGCGGCCTCGGGGCGCAGCCGCACCGCGTTGGCCAGCTCGACCGCGCACTCGGCGTGCGTGGCCACAAAGGCGTCGCGCTCGTTGTCGGTCAGGTTGAGCCGGCCCGCGCTGTCGTAACCGACCCGCTCGAGGCTCTCGGGGGCGGCCCACTGGGCCAGATAGGCATGCCGCTCGGCCAGGTCGGCCTTGCCGATGCCGGAGTAGGCGGCCTCGCGCATCAGCGGGGTCGCGAAGGCGTAGCCGCCCCGCGACCGGTGCAGCATGCGGCGCTGGAGCAGCTCGTCGATCGAGCGTTCCAGCTCGACCGCGGCCACCGCCCCGGGCCGCGCGTCGCTCGACGCCCGGCGCTCGCGGAGCGCTTCGATGACGCCGGCCGGCACCCGGTCTCCCGCCACGGCCGCGTCGCGCAGCACGGAGCGCGGCTCGGGCGGCAGCGCGTCGATGCGGGCCGCCAGCACCGCGGCCAGGTCACGGGAGAGCAGCTGACGGCCGAGCGAGCCGTCGGCCAGCTGCCACTTGCCGGCCGCGTTGGCCCCGACGGCCGGGGTCAGCGCGCCCCGCTCCATGAGCAGGGTGACCATCTCGGCCAGATAGAACGGGTTGCCCTGGGCGGTGGCCAGCAGCCGATCGGTGTCGGGCTGCGGCAGCTTGCCGCCGTTGAGATAAGAGGTGAGCAGGCGCGACGCGTCGGCACCGCGCAGCGGCGGCAACGTGTGCACCTCGGCGTCGGCCAGCCGGGTCAGGGCACCCGCCGTACGCACCAGCTCGGGCCGGCCGAGCAGCAGCACCACCACCGGGCCGTCGAGCAGCGAGAGCATCCGGCCGAGTGCGTCCACGGTCGACGCGGTGGCGTCGTGCAGGTCGTCCACGATGACCACCAGCGGCGCCTCGGCGGCCAGCGCGCTGAGCAGCTCGGCCACCGCGGCCGAGATCGCCTCGGCGTCGGCCCGCTTGGTCGAGGGCTGCCAGTCGGCGTCGGCCGCCGGGCCGACCGGGTTGGCCGGCGCCTCGCCATAGCCGAGCAGTGCCAGCAGGCGGTCGATGTCGACGACGGCCGGCTCGCCGTCGCGACCGAGCCGGTTGGCCAGTTTGCGCAGCCTCTCCTCGACCACCGAGCGGCCCACGCTGGCCACGACGTCCTTGGGCAGGCCGACCGATTTCCGGACGAGATCGGCCAGCGGAGCGAACCGCCGGCGCTCACCGAACGCGCGGCAGCGCACCCGCAGGACCCGGGCCCCGGTGTGCGCCGCGTAGCGCCCGTTGCCCACGTCGTAGCCGGCGGCCAGCCGCTTGACCTCGCCCGCGAACCGGGACTTGCCGATGCCCGCCTCGGCGGTCATCACCATCACGCGCGACGTGCCGGAGTCGATCGACTCGGCCAGCCGCCCGGCCACCCGGCCCAGCTCGATCTCGCGGCCCACGAAGGGCGCCTCGTCCCCCAGGCCGGAGCGGGTGCCGGGCGCGTCGTGCAGGCCGAGCAGCTCGAACGCCGGCACCGGCTCGCGCTTGCCCTTGAGCCGCAGCGGACGTAACTGACGCCAGGAGGCCACGTGCCGGGTGCCACCACTCGTGCGGGAACCGGCGTAGACCGCGCCGACGGCGGCCGCGTCGGCCAGCCGGGCGGCGGTGTTCACCGTGTCGCCGATGACGGTGTATTCGATCGCGGCCTGGATGCCGGCGACCACCTCGCCGGTGTTGAGCCCGACCCGCAGGCCGAGCGGGGCGCCGCCGCCACGCTCGTCGTCGAGCACCCGGCGGACCGCCCGCTGCATGCTCAGCGCGGCCCGGACCGCCCGCTCGGCGTCGTCCTCGTGGGCCACCGGAGCGCCGAAGACGGCCATGATGCCGTCGCCGGTCAGCTTGTCGACGTGGCCGCCGAAGGTCTTGACCGCACCGGCCAGAGCGGCCAGCACCCGGTCGGTGACCGCGCCGACCCGCTCGGGGTCGAGGTCCTCCGACCAGGAGGTGAAGTCGGACAAGTCACCGAAGAGAACCGTGACGATGCGCCGCTCGGCCGCCGGCAGGGTCGCGGCCGCCGCCAGCGCCGCGCCGCAGTTGTGGCAGAAGCGGGCGCCCGGCACGGCGACGGTTCCACACACAGGACAGGTCACAGCGGATCCAACCTGCTTGCGGGTGTTCCTGATTCCCCGTTTTTGTGATTCAGGTAATCCAGTTGCGCCGAAGCCGACCAGACAGCCGCGAATCGCACGGCCGGATCGATGTCCGGATAGACCACCTCGACGACCTCTTCGGCGGTGCGTGCGCCGGCCGCCATCGCCGCTTCCACCTGCGCCAATCGCTGCCGGCGGTGAGCCAGGTATTCCTGGGCGAGGGCCGCCACGTCACTACGCGAAGGTCCGTGCCCGGGCAACATCAAGACCTTCTCGTACGCGGTCAGACGCTCGAGGCTGCCCAAATAGGCACCCAGATCGCCGTCCGGATGGGCAACAACCGTGGTGCCACGGCCGAGAATCGTGTCACCGGTGAACATTGCCCGGGTCTTCCCCTCGGTCACCAGAAAACACACCGAATCAGAGGTATGCCCCGGAGTGTCCAGCGTGGTGATCGTGAGCCCGCCGCCGGTCAGGGACCGAGGCAGGCTCTCGCTGCCGACGCGGTGCGCCGGATCGGCGGCCAGCACCGGGACGCCCCCCATCATCACGGAGAGCTGCGCGGCGCCCTCGACGTGATCGTGATGACCGTGGGTAACCAGAATGAAGTCACCCGGACCGTGGTCCGCGATGCGCCGCAGATGGGTCTCGTCGAGCGGTCCGGGGTCGATGACGACAGCGCGGGCAGCCCCCGCGGCCCGCAGCACCCAGGTATTAGTGCCGTCCAGCGTCATCGGGCCCGGGTTGGGCGCACGCAGCAGCGTCACCCAGCCCGGCAGCCCGTTCGGCTCAGCACCCCCCATGCCGGAAATCCTACGTCGCGCAGGGGGTTGAACAAGAGGACCGGATGTGCGATCTCAGTGTCCGCTCAGGTCACGCATTGCGACCGGAACGGCCGATCGGGGTGGGGGTTTACGCCACCTCGACGATGATTTCGACCTCGACCGGCGCGTTCAGGGGCAACTCCGCCACGCCGACCGCGCTGCGCGCGTGCCGCCCCTGCTCGCCGAAGACGTCACCGAAAAGGTTCGAGGCCCCGTTGATCACAGCCGGCTGAGCCGTGAAGCCCGGAGCCGACGCCACGAAGCCGGTCAGCTTGACGATCTTGACCACGCGGCCGAGGCCGACCAGCGCCTCGATCGCCGCCAGTCCGTTCAGCGCGCACAGGCGGGCCAGCTCGGTGCCCTGCTCGGCGGTGACCTCGGCGCCGAGCTTGCCGGCCTGCGGCAGCTTGCCCTCGACGAGGGGGAGCTGCCCCGAGACGTACACGTAGTTGCCCGTCTGCACGGCGGGCACGTAGGACGCCAGCGGCGGCACCACCGCGGGCAGGGTCAGACCCAGCTCGGCGAGCTTCGCGTACGCGTCGACGCCCCCTTCACCACTGATCGGCGTGGTCAAGCTGTGCCTCCGTTGTCGTGCTCTCCTGGCCCTGCGTTCGTCTCCTGCACTCCGGTGCAGTCGATCACGACTTCGGCCGCTTCATGTAAGCCACCAGCTGCTCGGCGTTCGGCCCGGGAACCACCTGTACGAGCTCCCACCCGTCCTCGCCCCAGTTGTCGAGGATCTGCTTGGTCGCGTGGACCAGCAGGGGCACGGTCACGTACTCCCACTTCTGCATCGCTGCCTACTCCCTAATCGTCGGAACCTCGATCAGCTTAGGGCCCGCGACGAGGTCGCCTTGGCTAGGCTGAGCGAGCCGCGGAGCGGACCGAGACCGGGAGATCACGGAGGGCGACATGACACACCCGCAGGGCGGCGAACCGGGCCGTGATTCGCCCGGACCGCCCCACGAGTGGCCGCCGCCCGCCCCCTCCCCCGTCCCGCCACCCGCGCCCCCGCCGGCGACCGACTTCATCGACGCCGCCCCGTCGCCGGACGACGCGACCTATCCCCCGCCCGGCGCCTTCGCGGACGAAGCCGAGGCCCCGCCGCACGAGTCCGTGTCTCCGCCATCGCACGACTTCGCGGACGAGACATCGCCGCACGAGAGCACCCAGGTGATCTCGCCCGAGCCGAGCGGCTGGCAGCCCGCCCCCGCGACCTCGCCCTGGCACGCCCAGCACGAGGCCCCCGGCGAATGGCAGACGACTCCGCCCGAGCACCTGGCCTGGCAGCACACGATCCCGGTCGACATCGCGCAACCCGAGCCGATCTGGTCCGGTCCGCAGCCCCACCCGCTGCCGCCCGAGCCGGGCCCGCGCCGCAAGGGTGCGCTCTGGGTCTCGCTGGCATTGGTCGGCACCTTGTTCCTCTGTGGCGGCGGTGCCGTCTCGGCCTACTTCCTGCTGCGCGACGCCGACAACCCCGGCTCACCCGATCCGGCCACGGCCGTCGAGCGCTTCCTGACCGCGGTCTACACCGAGCAGGACGCGGCCGCGGCCGACGACCTGGTCTGCCGCGAGGCCCGGGACGAGACGAAGATCTCCGACCGGGTCACCGACATCAAGGCGTACGCCGGCGGCTACACCGACCCGGTCTTCCGCTGGGCCGACCCCCGGGTCTCGGACAGCTCCGACGACCGCGCCCTGGTCTCGGTCGAGCTCACCATGTCCACCGCCGACGAGAAGACGGCGTCGCAGGATCTCGAGTTCACCGTGATCCGCAAGACGGGCTGGCTGGTCTGCGAGGTGGCCGGCTGACCGGTCGCCGTACCGTTGAGGCCATGGGCGAGCACGTCAGCAGATGGCCGGCACGACTGCATGTGGTGACCGGCAAGGGCGGCACAGGTAAGACCAGTGTCGCCGCGGCCTTGGCCCTCGGGCTGGCCGCCGGGGGCAAGCGCACGTTGCTGGTCGAGGTCGAGGGGCGGCAGGGCATCGCCCAGCTCTTCGAGACCGAGCCGCTGCCCTACAAGGAGTTGCGGATCGCCAAGGTCGCCGGCGGCGGTGAGGTGCGGGCGCTGGCCGTCGACCCCGAGGAGGCCCTGCTCGAATACCTCGACATGTTCTATCACCTGGGCGCGGCCGGCCGGGCCCTGCGCAAGGTGGGCGCCATCGACTTCGCCACCACGATCGCTCCGGGCCTGCGCGACGTCCTGCTCACCGGCAAGGTCAAGGAGGCGACCACCCGGTCGCAGGACGGCCGGCGGGCGTACGACGCGGTGGTGCTCGACGCCCCGCCGACCGGCCGCATCGGCCGCTTCCTCAACGTCACCGCCGAGACGGCCAAGCTGGCCAAGATGGGCCCGATCAAGACGCAGAGCGACGGCGTGGCCTCCCTGCTGCGCTCGCCGATCACGTCGGTGCACGTGGTCACCCTGCTCGAGGAGATGCCGGTGCAGGAGACGCTGGACGCGATCGCCGAGCTGGAGGCGCTGCGCATCCCGGTCGGCCGGATCATCCTCAACGCCACCCGCCCGGCCCTGGCCACCACCGGCAAGGTGACCAAAGCCGAGCTCAAGCGGGGCCTGGTCGAGGCCGGCCTGCCGTCCGACGCGGCCACCGTGAGCGGGCTCGCCACCGAGGTGAAGGCGCACCTGACCCGCCAGGAGCTGGAGGAGTCGCTGCGCGCGGAGCTCACCGAGGCCGGCCGCCCCCTGGTCGAGCTGCCGCTGCTGCCCCGCGGAGTCGACCAGGGCGGGCTCGACGAGCTGGCCGCGGCGCTGATGTCTGCGTGACGTGACACAGTCACCGTGCGCGGGATCAACGACGGATTACGCTTGAGTGGTGGCTGATGTGACCACCGAAGTAGAAGCAACACCGGCAGTAGAGGCAGTAGAGGCACCGGCGGATCCGGCTCGGCTGGATGTCGACGGTCTGCTGGCCGACCCGTCGACGCGGATCGTCGTGTGCTGCGGCGCCGGCGGGGTGGGCAAGACCACGACCGCGGCCGCGCTGGGGCTGCGGGCGGCCGAGGTGCACGGGCGGCGCACCGTGGTGCTCACCATCGACCCGGCCCGCCGGCTGGCCCAGTCGATGGGTCTCAGCGAGCTCGACAACACTCCGCGCCAGGTCAAGGGCATCGACGGGGACAGCGGCGGTGAGCTGCACGCCATGATGCTCGACATGAAGCGCACCTTCGACGAGGTGGTGCAGCAGCACACCACGCCGCAGCGGGCCGCCGAGATCTTCGCGAATCCCTTCTACCAGGCCATGAGCTCGACCTTCTCGGGCACGCAGGAATACATGGCGATGGAGAAGCTGGGCCAGCTGCGGGCCACCGACGACTGGGATCTGATCATCGTCGACACCCCGCCGTCGCGCTCCGCCCTCGACTTCCTCGATGCCCCGGCCCGGCTGTCCCGGTTCCTCGACGGTCGCATGCTGCGCATGCTGCTCGCTCCGGCCCGCGGTGGGCGCAGCATGTTCAGCCTGGTCACCGCGTCGTTCGGGCTGTTCTCGCGGACGGTGCAAAAGGTCCTCGGGGCCCAGCTGCTGACCGACTTGTCGGGCTTCGTGAGCGCGCTCGACTCGATGTTCGGCGGCTTCCGGCAGCGCGCCGATCAGACGTACCGGATCCTGCAGGACCCGCAGACGGCTTTCCTGCTGGTGGCCGCGCCCGAGCGGGACGCCGTCCGGGAGGCCGCCTATTTCGCCGAGCGCCTGGTCGCCGAGCGGATGCCGCTGGCCGGCCTGGTGCTCAACCGGATGCACCGCACCGAGGTGCCCGCGCTCTCGGCCGACGTCTCACTGGCCGCGGCCGAGGTGCTGACCGCCGCCGGCGACCAGCCGCTGACCGCCGACGCGCTGCTGATCCACGCCAACCTGGTCAGTCAGACCGAGCGGGAAGAGCGGGTGGCGGCCACCTTCATCGACGCGTTCCCGGCCGTGCCGACGGTCTCGGTCACGGCGCAGCCCGCCGACGTTCACGACGTCGACGGGCTGCGGACGATCGGTGCGCTTCTGGCGTGAGTGCCGGTCAGCGGGTGGGGACGAGCACCTTGTCGGCGCCCTTCTCCCGCATCGCGGCCTCGAACATCTTGCGCCAACTCGCCACGTGCGGGTGCCGGCGCAGCAACGCGCGCCGCTCCCGCTCGGTCATGCCTCCCCAGACGCCGAACTCGATCCTGTTGTCCAGGGCATCGGCGAGGCACTCGTAGCGAACCGGGCAGCTGCGGCAGATCCTCTTCGCCACGTTCTGCTCGGCGCCCTGCACGAACAGCGCGTCAGGGTCGCCACTCTGACACGCCGCCATGCTGGGCCAGTCGCTGATCATCCCCATGTAAAACGTCCCCCCTTGCGTTACCCCCCTCGACGCCCGCTGCGCTTCCGACCCTCGAACGAGTTCGGTCCCCAAGCGGCACAGACGTCGTGCGACAAGCTCGCCGGACCATCATGCTCTGTAGTCGGGCGATTACGCAACGTTGTACCTGAAATACGTACAGCCCGGCGGTTCCGGGCAAAGGCCACGAAGGCCATGCTGGCCTCTCCGGCTTGTTACGGGAGGGGTTCTCGTAAATCCCCCCAAGATCTGGGCCGCCGGTGCACACTGAATCGGGGCGAAGCGTGACCTTTCCGAGGGGCGGTCGCGTGCTCTCTTCGCGTACCCTGCTCAGGTGACCTCCTGGATGCGCCGACGCGATCACAACATTTTCGCCAACGCGACCTCGTTGTTGATCTGCGGACTACTGGCCGGCGTTGTCGTCGCGGCCGCCGCCTTCCCCGCCGCCGCCATGTCCGGCCTGGCCGCCAAGGCCGGTGGCGAGACGTTCGCGCAGCTGCCCAGTGAGCTCCGAGACTTCAGCTCCCCGCAGATCACCCGCATCTACGCCGCGGACAAGAAGACGCAGATCTCGCAGTTCTACGACGAGTTCCGCAGCGACGTCCCGCTGAAGGGCATGTCGAAATACATGCCCGCCGCGATGGTGGCGGCCGAGGACCGGGAGTTCTACAACCACAACGGCGTCGACCTCAAGGGTGTCGCCCGCGCGTTCGTCAACAACAGCGGCAAGTCGGAGTCCAAGCAGGGTGCCTCGACGATCACCATGCAGTACGTGCGGATGTCGCTGGCCTACTCGGCGACCAACCCGCAAGAGGTCGTCGACGCCACCAAGGACACGCCGAAGCGCAAGATCACCGAGATGAAGTACGCGCTCCAGGTCGAGAAAGAGCTGTCCAAAGACCAGATCATCGAGCGCTACGTCAACACCGCGCCGTTCGGCAACCAGGCGTACGGGGTCTACGCGGCCAGCCAGGTCTACTTCAACAAGAAGCCCAAGGATCTGACGGCCGGCCAGGCCGCGATGCTCGCCGGCATGGTCAAGGCGCCCTCCAGCTTCAACCCGACCACCGCCGAGGGTTACAAGCAGATCAAGCAGCGCCGCGACAACTACATCCTCCCGGCCATGGTCGAGATGGGCACGCTCACCGCCGCCGAGGCCGAGAAGGCGAAGAAGGAAGCGATCCCGCGCCAGGTCAAGCCGGTCGGCAACGGCTGCGTCTCGGTCGCCAACAACAACTGGGGCTTCTTCTGCGACTACTTCTACCGCTGGTGGATGAGCCAGGAGGCGTTCGGCGCGACCCCGTACGACCGGGAGCGGCGCCTCAAGAGCGGCGGTTACCGCATCATAACCACGCTCGACCTGAAGGCTCAGGCCGACGCGCGTAAGCGGATCAACAAGCGCATCGACGACAACGACAAGAACGCCCTGCTGCTGGCCGCGACCGAGCCCGGCACCGGCAAGGTGCGGCTGCTGGCGGCCAACCGTAAGTACAAGCTGCCCGACCCCGCGCACCCCAACCCGCTGTCCTCGGACAAGAAGAAGGCCAAGGCGGGCGTCCGCGCGACGTACCCGAACACGACGAACCCGCTGCTCAGCGGTGGTGGCGACATCAGTGGCTACCAGGCCGGCTCGGTGTTCAAGATCTTCACGATCGTCGCCGCGCTCGAGAAGGGCTACCCGCTGGCCTTCCCGATCAAGGCCGAGAAGCGCTACAAGTCGGGCTACATCATCAGCTCGCGCAACGACTCGGCCTGCCCCGGCACGCATTTCTGGTGCCCCAGCAACTCGGGTGGCGGCGGTGAGGGCATCTACAACATGCACTCGGCCTTCGCCAAGTCCATCAACACGTACTTCGTGCCGCTCGAGGAACAGGTCGGCGCGGAGAACGTGGTGGCCGTGGCCAAGCGGTTCGGCGTGCAGTTCCGCGTCGGCCAGGACGCGAAGTACGCGAACAACCCGGTGTCGGCCAACCAGTGGGGCGCCTTCACCCTCGGCGTGTCCGCCTCGACGCCGCTCGACATGGCCAACGCGTACGCGACGCTGGCCGGCGACGGCATGCACTGCGAGCCCACCCCGATCGAGCAGATCGCCACCCAGGACGGCAACAAGCTCGACATCGGCAAGCCGCGCTGCTTCCGGGCGACGAGCAAGGACGTGGCCCGCGCCGCCCTCGACGCGGCCCGCTGCCCGGTCGGCGACTCGGCCCAGCTCGGCCGGTGCAACGGCGCCACGGCGCGCCAGACCAAGTCGACGGTCAAGCACCCGGTGTTCGGCAAGACCGGCACGACCGACGCCGACAAGACGGCCGCGCTGATCGCCGGCACCACGTCGCTGGTCATCGCGGGTTACCTGGTCAACCCCGACTGGCCCGACCACCGCGACCGCATGTCGCACGACATCGTCAACCCGGCGGTCTACCAGACCCTCGGTGACTTCATGGACGGCAAGCCCAAGGAACAGTTCAAGGAGCCCGAGAACCGCAAGATCGCGTACGGCGACCAGAAGTCCATCCCGAACGTCGAGTGCGATTCGATCGAGGACGCCCGCAACCGCATCGAGGACGCCGGCTTCGACGTCTCGATCGGCAGCGAGCAGGAGTCGGACTGCCCGGCCGGCACCGCGGCCGGCACCAGCCCCGACGGCCGCACCATCAAGGGCGGGTTCGTCACCATCAACCCGGCCAAGGCCAAGGCCGGCCCACCGGCCGGCCCGGGCGGCACCCCGCCGTCCAGCGGACCACCGCGGTAAAGCCATGACAAAGGGCGGGACACCTCACCGGTGTCCCGCCCTTTTCCTGTCCGCGGAGCCGCCTTTACGCGCCCTCGCCGGTCAACTCGGCCAGGACGTCCCGGGCATCCCCGCTCCCGGCCACGGCCAGCCGGCGCAGCTCATCCAGGTCTTCCTGCTCGGCCGCCAGCTCCACCAGCACGTCCACCGCGTCGCCGCTGCCGGCCGCGGCCAGCCGTCGAAGCTCCTCGATGTCGCCGCGCTCGCCCGCCAGCTCGACCAGCTGATCGGTCGCATCACTGTCGCCGTTCGCGGCCCGTTCCCGAAGCTCTGCCACATCGTCATCGCTCACAGCGCCATCCTCTCGCGTCCCTCGTCCTCTTGTCGCTCCCGCGCTCACGGCCGGCGTGCCTCCACCGATGCCATGACCAGCGCTTCGCGCAGCCCACAGCAGGAAGTACGGCCGCCGGCCCGGCTTCGCCTGACCCCGGTCGGGGCGACGACCCGCGGGGTGGGCCGACCCAGCCGCCGACGGCACGCCGCCGGCCCGAGGTACAACGGCAACCAGGCTTCCACAGTGGTGGGTGTTTGTGTCACGCCAACAACCGGACAGAGCCGTGCCCGGTGGTCAGACGCGGGAACGGCGCTGGGCGGCGAGGCCGCCGACGAGCAGGAAGGCGGTGACGAAGCCGAGGCGGGTCACGGCCAGGAGGAAGAGGCCGCGGGCGTCGTTGCCGGTCAGGTCGCCGATGACCTGGAGGAAGGCCACGCAGAAGGCCAAGCCCACGGCCAGCGCCACGCGCTCGTCGACCACTGCCCAGACCAGGATCAACACGCCGAGCAGGAGGAGCGGCTCGGCGCCGAGCGCGACCGCGTCCACCGGAACCAGCGCGAGCACCGGCAGCAGTGGATTGTGGACCGGCGTCCGGGGGCCGGGGATCAGCAGCAGCACGGCGGCCAGTGAATAGCCGGTGACCGCTCGCCAGTCGGCCGCGTCGGCGGCACCGATGACAAAGGTGGTGACCGCCGCCAGAACCGCCGGCACGCGGAGGCCGGCGATGATCGAGCCGACCGCGAGAGTGGCCCCGGCGAACACGAGGATCTGCATGGTGCTCAGCGGCAACCAGCCCGACGCGACCTGACGGGCCGAGCTCAGGGCACTGAAGATCAGCAGCAGCAGGGCGGCCGCCCGGGCCGCGTAGAGCCACCTGTACTCGCCGCCGCAGCGGGCCCGCAGGCCGCCGAGAACCAGCGCCGGGATCTCGCGCCACACCGGCCGGCCCGCCGTGAGCAGCACGTCCAGCATCTCGTCGCGCGGGTGGCCGGCCGGGTAGAGGCGCAGCAGACCGGCGTACAGCTGCTCGCTCACGCCAGACCGCCCAGAGGCCGCAGCACGACCCGGGCCGCGGAGGCCATCCGGGCGGCCTCGGCCTGAAGGGCGGAGAGGCCGCCCGGGGTCAGCGCATAGTGACGGCGGGCGCGGCCGTTGACCACTTCCTCGCGGACCACCTCGATCAGCGCCTCTCTGGTGAGGCGGTCGAGAGCCTGATAGAGGGTGCCCGTGGCAAGTCGCACGCGCTCGTTGGAGAGCGACGCCACCCGGCTCATGATCGCGTAGCCGTGGGCGGGCTCGTCCTGCAGCGCGGCCAGAATGAAATACGTCGGCTCCCTCACGGGACCAACATATGCCGCTGACTTACATATGTAAACGGGTCAGGCGACGGCCTCGAGATCGGCCCGGGTGAGCAAGGCCCGCAGCTTGATGCCCTCGGCCGACAGCGCCTGGGCGCCGCCCTCCTGGCGGTCGATCACGCACAGCGCGTGGTCGACGTGGGCACCGAGTTTGCGCAGGTCACCGGTCGAGATGACCACCTGGCCGCCCGAGGTGACCACGTCCTCGACCACCAGCACGCGGCGACCGGCCACCTCGGCCCCCTCGGCGAGCCGGGCGGTGCCGTACTGCTTGGCCTGCTTGCGGACGAAGGCGGTGGGCAGCTTGGCGTGCCGGGCGACCGCGGTGACGACGGCGATGCCACCCATCTCCAGCCCGGCCAGCACCTCGGTGCCCTCCGGGATCAGCACGGCCATCTCCTCGGCCAGCCGGTCGAGCAGTTCGGGGTCGGCCTCGAACTGGTACTTGTCGAAGTACTCGTTCGCGATGCGGCCCGAACGCAGGGTGAACTCACCGGTCAGCCGGCTCACGGCGCGGACCTGCCGCGCAAGGTCAGATTCAGTCACAAGGGTCAAGCCTGTCAGGCCGCACCCGAGGGCCGGAAGGCGCCCCACAGACTGCGCCCCGGGGACGCTGGGCGGCACCCCACCCGCAACCACTCAGCAACCGACAAATGGTGCCGATCAGAGGATCATGCAAAGCACCCCGCACCGGTGGTTCGGCGTGGGCCAGAGCAGCGCGCCCGATTCCCGCAAGGCGGGTGCGGCGGCCGCGGCCGAGGCGATCGGCGGGCGCGAGGCCAAGGCCGTCTTCGTCTTCGCCTCGGTCACTCATGACCTGCCGGCGCTGCTCAAGGGCGTACGGATGGAAGCCGGACCGGACGCCGAGATCGTCGGCGCCACCACGATGGGCGAGCTGGGCAGCGCCGGGACGACCGACGGCGGGATCGCCGTGGCGGCTCTCGGCGGCGACGGGTTCACCGTGCAGGCCCGGGCCGCCCGGATCCACAAGTCCGATCCGCGGGCCGCGGGCGCGGCGGCCGCCGAGGCGATGCACGGCCTGGACGACGAGAACCAGGTGCTGGTGCTGCTGGCCGACGGGTTGTCGGGACAGCAGCACGAGATCGTCCGCGGGGCGTACTCGTCGATCGGGGCGGGCGTTCCGCTGGTCGGCGGCTTCGCGGCGGACGACCGGCAGTTCCGGCAGACCTACCAGTTCATCGGCGACGAGGTCCTCACCGGCGCGGTGGTCGGGCTCGCGCTCGGATCGGACGGGCCGATCGGCATCGGCGTCGCCCACGGCTGGCGCCGCAAGGAGCCGCCGATGGTGGTCACCAAGGCCGCCGGCCCGCACGTCTATCAGCTCGACGGCGAACCGGCGCTGGACGTGCTGCTGCGCCGCAACGACATCGAGGGCTCGGCCGACGACCTCTTCGACCGCGGCCGCGCGCTGCAGCCGCTCGGGCTGTCCCGGCGCAGCGGCGAGGACATCCGGGTGATCCACGCCGGCGACGACGAGGAGCGCTCGGTCTGGGGCTCCGACGACGTGCCCCAGGGAGCGCTGGTCTGGCTGATGGAGGGTGACCGGCAGTCGATGCTGGACGGTGCCGCCTGGTCGTGCACCGAGGCGGTCGCCCGGCTGGACGGCCTGCCCCCGCTCGGCGTGCTGGCCTTCGACTGCGGCGGCCGGTGGGCCGGTCTCGTCGACGGTGGGCTGGAGCAGGAGATCCAGGCGATGCGTACGGCGTTGAGCGACGCACCGTTCGCCGGCTTCTACACGCTCGGCGAGATCGCCCGGGTCCGTGGCGCCCTGGGTACCCACGCTCTGACGCTCGTGACGCTGGCCCTGGCCTGACCCATGGAATCCTGGTCGACCCATCTCCTCACGGAGTACTTCAGCGCCGTGAACGCGGCGGAGGACGAGGCGACGGCGATCGCCGGTGCCGTCGAGCGGGCGACCGAGATGGTCGAGGCCGAGGTGGGCGCGGTCGTGCGCGAGGGCCGGGTCTCCGGGGCGTACGGCTTCGGTCCGGTCGTGCCCGAGGCGGCGTTGCACGACGTGGCCGCCGGGCAGCCGATCCTGGTCGTCCCGTACGTCGGGGAACTGCACGCCGTCAGCAACCCGCTCGGCGGCGAGACCGGTGACGCGTTGATCGTGGCCCGGCTGACCGACCCGTTCGATCCGGCCGAGCGGCAGATGCTGCAGGGCATGGGCCAGGTGCTCGGCCTCGCGCTGCGCAGCATCCGGGTGCTCGCCGCGGAACGTCACCTGCGCGCCGAGAAGGAGCGGCAGGCGACCAGCGCGCAGACCCGGCAGCGGCTGGTCGAGTCGCTGCTGACCATCCAGCGCGCGATCTCGGCCCGGCGCCCGCTGCCCGAGATCCTCGACGCGGTGACCGGCGGCGCGGCCGAGTTGCTGACCGGGGCCACGGTGACGCTCATGCTGGCCGAGGGCGGCCAGGATCGGCGGCTGACCATCGCCTCCACCCACGGCGACACCGAGGCGCCACCGGAGAGCCTGGCCCGCGCGGCGATGGCCGGTGGAGCGGTGCTGGTGCGCCTGGACGACAGCGGCTGCCTGATCGCCGCGCCGGTGCGGGTGACCGGCGAGATGGCCGGCAGCCTGGTGGCCCGCCTGCCCGGGGTGTCCGAGCAGCAGACCGAGCAGCGCGATCAGCTGGCCGCCTTCGCCCAGCAGGTGAGCCTGGCCCTGACCGACGCGCGCACGGTCGAGGCGGTCCGCGAGGCCCACCACGACCTGATCACCGGGCTCCCCAACCGCGCCCTGTTCCTCAAGATCCTCAACCGGGTGCTGGCCTCACGGAGCACCACGGCCGACCCGACCAGCGTGCTCTTCATCGACCTCGACCGGTTCAAGGCGGTCAACGACAGCCTGGGTCACGACGCCGGCGATCAGCTGCTCGCGCTGGTCGCGCGGCGGCTGCGGGGATGCGTACGGGCCAGCGACACCACCGCCCGGCTCGGCGGCGACGAGTTCGCCGCCTTGCTGCACGACTCCCCGGCCGAGTCGGCCGAGATCGTCGGCGAGCGCATCGTCACCACACTCAAGGAGCCGTTCCGGGTGGCCGGCCGGGAGGTCTTCATCGGCGCCAGCGTGGGGATCGCGATCTCCCGCGAGGCCGATCAGAAGAGCGAGGAGCTGCTGCACAACGCCGACGTGGCGATGTACCGGGCCAAGAAGGAGGGGCCGGGCCGGGTGCTGCTCTATCAGCCCTACATGCACGCCGAGGCTCTCGACCACCTGAGCCTGCGCGGTGACCTGCAGCGGGCGCTGCGGGACGGCGAGTTCCGGTTGCAGTACCAGCCGCTGATCCGGCTGACCGACGGCATGCCGGCCGGCGTCGAGGCGTTGATCCGCTGGCACAGCCCCACCCGGGGCTTCGTCTCGCCGGTCGACTTCATCCCGATCGCCGAGGAGTTCGGGCTGATCGTCGACATCGGGCAGTGGGTGCTCGAGCAGAGCGCGAAGCAGGTGGCCCGGTGGCGGCGCGACTTCCCCGAGCTGAGCCTCAACGTCAACGTCTCGGGACATCAGCTGGTCCATCCCCGGTTCGCCGACAACGTGATGCGGGCGCTGGGCATAGCCGGGCTGCCGTCGAGCGCGGTGACTCTCGAGCTGACCGAGTCGGTGCTGGTCAGCGAGCCCGACCTGGGCAAGTCGGCGCTGGGTGTCCTGCGCGAGCTGGGCGTCCAGCTGTCGATCGACGACTTCGGCACCGGCTACTCGTCGCTGGCCTACCTGCGCGAGCTCCCGGTGGACGAGCTCAAGATCGACCGAGCGTTCATCGCCCGGGCCGAGCTGACCGGCGAGGACCTCGCCCTGGTTCGCACGATCGTCGAGCTGGCCCAGATCCTCGGTCTGCGGGTGGTGGCCGAGGGGATCGAGAATGCCGCCCAGCTGGCGGCGTTGCGCCGGCTCGGATGCGGCTACGGACAGGGTTATCACCTGTGCCGGCCGGTCGATCCCGAGGACATTCCGGCCCGGCTGGCCGAGGCGCAAGGGGAGTCACCCGTTGGCGTACTTGATCACCGCTCTACCGCATGAGCCATGCTCTAGGGGTACTTTTCGGCTAATTAAGACATTTACCCCGGAAGGAAAATAACGGTGACACCCTTCGCGTTGCTCTTCCTCCTCGCCCTCGCCGGCTCCTCCTTTTTCGCCCTCGGCCGGGCCCTCGGCCGCGGGGAACGTTACGAGAAGGGTTACCGCGAGGGATTCCGCGACGGGGAGACCGGCTCCCTGGCCCGCGCCGCGCGGCTGATCCAGCTCAACGACCGCCCGGCCATCGCGCCGGCCATCGAATCCATGCTCGGGCCGTACGCGGTGCCGCAGCAGCAGTTGCCCGGGCGCAGCAACAGCCCCGCGGTCACCGCCGTCCCGGTGCGGCCTCAGCTCGCGATCTGACCCGCACCGATCAGGACCAGCGGGGGTACGGCCGTGGCCGGCCCCCGCCCCGCCCGGCTCACCCCAGCTGCTTGCGCACCTCGGCCGCGACCCGGCCCCCCTCGGCCCGGCCGGCCACCGCGGCCTGCGCGGCCTTCATGGCCGGGCCCATCTGCGCCTTGCCGGTGAAGCCCCCGGCCGCCAGCGCACCCGCCACCAGCTCGGTGATCTCGTCGTCGCCGAGCTGCCGGGGCAGATAGCGGTCGAGCACCTCGCCCTCGGAACGCTCCTTGGCCGCCTGCTCGGTCCGCCCGGCGTCACCGAACGCGGTAGCTGCCTCGCGGCGCTTCTTCGACTCCTTGTTGAGGACGGCCAGCACCTCGTCGTCGGAGAGGTCACGAGCCTGCGACCCGGCGACCTCGGCGTTGCGCACGGCCGCGAGCGCCATCCGCAGCGTCGCCGTGGTGAGCTCGTCGCGGCTCTTCATCGCCGAGTGCAGGTCATCGTTCAGGCGGTCCTTCAGCGTTCCCATGGACGGAGAAACTACCCTTGCTATCCATGCGCAAGCGCTCCCTTTTCACCCTCGGTTCCGCGATGCTCGCCACCGGGGCCGCCACGTTCGCCTACGCCTCGCTGATCGAGCGCAACCTGTTCGCGCTCCGGCGCTTCGACGTGCCGGTGCTCGAGCCCGACGCCGAGCCGCTGCGCATCCTGCACCTGTCGGACCTGCACATGATGCCCGACCAGCGGCGCAAGCAGGCCTGGGTGGCCGCCCTGGCCGGCGTCGACCCCGACCTGGTCGTGGTGACCGGCGACAACATGGCCGACCCGGAGTCGCTGCCCGGCGTGCTGCGCGCGCTCGACCCGCTGCTGTCGGTCCCCGGCGCGTTCGTGTTCGGCTCGAACGACTACCGCGGCCCGCGCTGGAAGAACCCGGTGCGCTACCTGCTGCCCGAGCGGGAGTACGTCCAGGGTGACGCCGACCTGCCGGCCGAGGACCTGCGCCACGCCCTGACCGACGCGGGCTGGGCCGACCTCAACAACGCCCGCACGGTGCTCAAGGCCGGCGGCCGCTCGATCGAGCTGGTCGGCGTGGACGACCCGCACGTCAACCGGGACGAGTACGACACGGTGGCCGGCCCCAGCTCGACCGACGCCGACGTCCACCTCGGCGTCACCCACACCCCCGCCTCCCGGGTGCTGAACGCGATGTCGGCCGACGGCTTCGAGCTGCTGCTGGCCGGCCACACGCACGGCGGCCAGGTCTGCGTCCCGTTCTACGGCGCCCTGACCACCAACTGCGACCTGCCCCACCAGATGGCCAAGGGCCTGCACCGCTGGCCCGGCTCGGACTCCTGGCTGCACGTCTCGGCCGGCCTGGGCACCCACCCCACCGCCCCGGTCCGCTTCGCTTGCCGCCCGGAGGCCTCCGTACTCACCCTCATACCGCGCTGACCTGCAGTTTTACGCTTCTGGGGATACCGATTTCGCGCAGGCCGAAGCGTCGGATAGTATTTCCAGGCAGCTCGGGGTGTGGCGCAGCTTGGTAGCGCGCTTCGTTCGGGACGAAGAGGCCGTCGGTTCAAATCCGGCCACCCCGACCAGGTGAAGGGCCGTCTCCATTCGTGGAGGCGGCCCTTTTCTCTCCCTGTTTCTCAAGCGCTACTGACAGCTGGCCACCATCGTCGCAACCGGGCCGAGCACGGCGGCCACGGCCAGCAGATAGGCGATGACGGTCCGGTGGCGGACCCGATACCACGGACGCGCCGGCTCCGTGTCGGCCGCAGCCGTGGAGACCAGCTCATCGCTCACCGGGGGGTCGAGATCTCCCAACATCTCGGAGAAGAGGGAGTCCTCGGACTGCCGATCGATCGGGGGTGTCTGCTCTGGCACTGCGTTCTCCTGCCTTCTTCATGGGGTGGTCGGGGCGCCCGTCGCGGTGTCTCTAAGCCGCGGCCAGGCTGGGCGTCGTCCGCTTCTTGGCCGGCAGGTCGGCCCGCCGGGTGTAGAGCGCCGGCGGGCGGCCGGAAGGAATCAGGGCCGTCTTCCCGACCGCGGTGATGAAGCTCGAGTCGGGGTTGAGCATCCGCCGGCGGAAATTCGAGGTTTCGAGCTTGGCTCGGCCGACGATCTCGAACACGCTCTGAAGCTGGCTGAGGGTGAACTCGGGGGCACAGAACTCCAGCGCGATGGGCGAGCGGTAGAGCGAGCGACGTGTACGCTCCAGCGCCTCGTTCAGGATGCTCCCGTGATCGAACGCCAGTCGCGCGGCCAGCGAGTCCTCGACCTCGACCCAGTCCGCCGACTGCGCGTCCGTGCTGGCCACCGGCTCCGGCAGATCGGGCGCGATCGCGGCGTACGCCTTGGTGATCACCCGGCCGCGAGGATCGCGGAAGGGTCTCGAATAGACGCCTAGGTCCATGAGCTTCGGGTGGAACCCGGCGAGGGCGGTCTCCTCCGCCAGCTCGCGGAGCGCCGTCATCTCCAAGGTCTCGTCATCGGCCCGGAGGAAGCCTCCCGGCAGCGCCAGCCTTCCCTTGAACGGCTCCTTGCCCCGCCGGACCAGCAGGACATGCAGGCGGTGCTCCCGGATGGTCAGGACGACGACGTCGGCCGAGACCAGAGCCTTCTTCCTCGGCCGATGGGCCACGACCTGCCCGGAGAGGATCAGTTCGGTGAGTTCGTCCGGAGTGACCACCTGCGAGTCGTCCACGTGCACCGGGAAGTCGCGGGGCACGTCAGAAAAGTAGATCGGGATGCCACGGCCGTGCAGGCGACCCAGCTCGTAATTCGTGGTGTTTCCGATATACCCGTCCGGTGCGACGACATAGATCGCGTCGGACCGGAAGAGCTTCTCGAAAGTCGCATCCTGAATATCCCGGTCGGACATCGCCGGGAGATCGGTCTCGAAACGCACGAAATCAGCGCCGTGATTCACGATCGATGACACCGGGGGCGAAAGCACGGCCAGATTCGCCCGATCGAATACGAAGGCCGCTTTCTTGGCTTCGTCGTAGTGCTTACGGAAGCTGCCGATAACCGAAACCGCAATTCTTCTGGCCATGTATATTCCTTCCCGTCCTCGCCTCGGAGCCGCGGACGTCCTGATAGGAGGGTCGGCGAGCCCCTCTCGGACGCTCACCGGAGCCGGCGGCGATCACTGCCACCAGCACGACTGGTACGTCTCGATGGTGGCAGGTTGACTCACCTCACTCACGCGTCGAAATAGTGCGGTCGACCAGAAGTCAGGTCTTTCCGCAGGTCGAGGCCAGTTCGGAGGTATTGGTCAAGAACGGCGTAATGCGAGCACGCGAAGATCAGCGTTCCGACCGGTTATCAAGGCGCGACTCAGCGTTACTTCGCCACCTATATCGAAGCCGCGAAACGGTGCCTCAAGGTAATCAGGCGATGACGGAATGGTGGCGGCAAAAGACACCGTGCGCAACGGGAAAGGTCAGACCTCGGCGGTTTCGCGGAGTACCCACTCCAGATAAGCGGGATTACCGCCGGCAACCGGCAGGGCCAGGACGCAGGGGACGTCGTACGGGTGCTCGGCGTCGGCCCGCTCGACGATGCGATCGACCAGGGCGGCCCGGGTGTGCAACGCGACCCGCGCCTCAGGGTCGTCGTGGACCTCGCCGTCCCAGCGATAGATCGAGCGGATCGCGGCGATCTGGTGGCCGCAGGCGGCCAGGCGGTCGTCGACCAGGCGGCGGGTGAAGGCGGCCAGCCAATCGGGGTCGGCGGCGGTGATCACCACCTCGACGACACCGGTCACGCGGCGAGTTCCTTGGCGAGCTGCTCGGCGATCTGGACCGTGTTGAGGGCGGCCCCCTTGCGCATGTTGTCGCCGGTCACGAAGAGGTCGAGGGCCCGGGGGTCGTCCATCGCGCGGCGGATGCGGCCCACCCAGGACGGGTCGGTGCCGACCGCGTCGATCGGCATCGGGAACTCACCGGCCTCGGGGTCGTCGACCAGGATCACGCCGGGAGCGTTGCGCAGCGCCTGCCGGGCCCCCTCGGCGTCGACCTCGGCCCCGAAGACCGCGTGCACGGCGATCGAGTGGCCGGTCACGACCGGGACCCGGACGCAGGTGGCCGAGACCTTCAGCGCCGGCAGAGCCAGGATCTTGCGCGACTCGTTGCGCAGCTTGAGCTCCTCGGACGACCAGCCGAGCGGCTCCTGCGCGCCCGACCAGGGCACCACGTTGAGCGCGAGCGGCGCCGGGAACGGGCCCAGCTCGTCGCCCACGGCCTGGCGCACATTGCCCGGCCGGGAACCCAGCAGCCGGTCGCCGGCCACCTTGCTGAGCTGGTCGTGCAGGGTGTCGACGCCGACCTGACCGGCGCCCGAGGCGGCCTGATAGGACGCGAGCACCAGCTCACGCAGGCCGTATTCGCGGTGCAGCGGGGCGATCGCCATGATCATGGCCATCACCGTGCAGTTCGCGTTGGCGATGATGCCGCGCGGGCGGTAGCTCAGCGCCTCGAGGTTGACCTCGGGCACGACGATCGGCACGTCCGCGTCCATCCGGAAGGCCGCCGAGTTGTCGACCACGAGGACACCGCGGGCCGCGATGATCGGCGCCCACTGCAGGGACACCTCGTCGGGCACGTCGAACATCGCCACGTCGACGCCGTCGAACGCCTCGGGGGTCAGCTCGGCCACCGTCAGCTGCTCGCCGCGACAGCTCAGCTGCCGACCGGCCGACCGCGACGACGCGATCAGCCGGATCTCACCCCAGACGTTGCGCCGGGAGGAGAGCAGCTCGAGCATGACCGTCCCGACGGAGCCGGTGGCCCCGACGACGGCGAGCGTGGGCTGCGCCATGACGGCGCTTACCGCCCGGTGCCCGCGTAAACCACTGCCGTTTCGCCGCCGCCCAGCTCGAACTGGTCGTGCACGGCCCGGACCGCGGTGTCGAGATCACTGTCCCGGCAGACGACCGAGACCCGGATCTCGGAGGTGGAGATCATCTCGATGTTGACGCCGGCCTCGCCGATGCAGGCGAAGAAGGAGGCGGCAACCCCGGGGTGCGACCGCATGCCCGCGCCGATCAGCGAGACCTTGCCGACGTGGTCGTCGAAGAGCAGGCTGCGGAACTTGATCTGGTCCTTGATCTTGTCGAGCGCGGTCATCGCGGTCGGGCCGTCGGCCTTGGGCAACGTGAACGAGATGTCGGTGCGCCCGGTGCCCTCGGTCGACACGTTCTGCACGATCATGTCGATGTTGATCTCGGCCTGGGCCACGGTGTCGAAGATGCGGCCCGCGGCGCCCGGCTCGTCGGGCACGCCGACGATCGTGATCTTGGCCTCGCTGCGGTCGTGGGCGACCCCGGTGATCAGCGCTTGTTCCACGTCAGGGTCCTCCATCGATCCGGTGACCAGGGTGCCGGGCTTCTGAGAATACGAAGAGCGTACGTGGATGGGCACCTTGAAGCGGCGCGCGTACTCCACGCATCGCAACATCAGCACCTTCGCCCCGCCGGCGGCGAGCTCGAGCATTTCCTCGTACGTGATCTGCTTGATGTGCTTGGCGTCGGGCACGATCCGCGGGTCGGCCGTGAAGACGCCGTCCACGTCGGTGTAGATCTCACACACGTCGGCGTGCAGGGCGGCGGCCAGGGCCACCGCCGTGGTGTCGGAGCCGCCGCGGCCGAGCGTCGTGATGTCCTTCGTGTCCTGCGAGACGCCCTGGAACCCGGCGACGATGGCGATCGCCCCCTCGTCGAGCGCGCTGCGCAGCCGGCCCGGGGTGACGTCGATGATCCGCGCCTTGCCGTGGGTCGAGGTGGTCAGCACGCCGGCCTGCGAGCCCGTGTAGGACCGGGCCTCGTAACCCAGGTTGTGGATCGCCATCGCCAGCAGCGCCATCGAGATGCGCTCACCCGAGGTGAGCAGCATGTCGAGCTCGCGGCCGGGCGGCAGCGGGCTGACCTGGTTGGCCAGGTCCATCAGCTCGTCGGTGGTGTCGCCCATCGCGGAGACCACGACGACCACGTCGTCGCCGGCCTTGCGGGCCGCGACGATGCGCTCGGCGACGCGCTTGATGCGCTCGGCCGTCGCGACCGACGAGCCACCGTACTTCTGCACCACCAGTGCCACGGCGAAACCAATCCTTCGGCTGTGCGTACCGGCGAGGCCGGTCAGGACAATCGCCACCACAGTAGCCGCGCCCGGGCCCGCGCCCGACAGGCGATCCCAGAATCCGGCCCGATGGGCAAAGACAGCGCGGTGGAAAGCCGGGAAACCCGGACCGGCGCGACACGCCGAAGCTCGATGACGGTCGCTGCCGGGTGATACGGCCCGTGGAGGCGAGAATGTCTCGGTGCGCCCACGCTCGATCCTTCTGTCCGCCACCGCCCTGCTTCTGACGGGTGTGGCGGCTTGCGGTGGTGGCGACGAGCCCGAAGCAGCGCCACCCTCGTCGAGCGCGCCGTCCGGTCAGGCCGGCTCCGACGCCCACGACAGCCTGGCCGCGCGCGCCGCGTCGGCCATGGACAAGGCGTACGCGGCTCTGTACTCCCTCGACGACGGCCGGGGCGGGCCCCGCAACGTGGTCGCCACCGTGGGTCAGGACGGCACCTGGCGGGTGGACGTCAGCGGCGGCGCGCTCGGCGGCACGGCCGACGTGACGATCACCTCGACCGCGGCCGGCGTCTTCCAGTGCACGCTGGGGTCGCAGTCCAACCCGATCACCTCCACCTGCGTGAAGGTCGCCAAGCCGGGCAAGCCGGTTCCCGACGAGTACGACCCCAAGGTCCAGCGCCTGTTCCGCCAGTGGCTCCCGGTCTTCACCGATCGGCAGGCCGCTCTCGCCGTGACCGAGGTGCAGCCGCTGGCCGGGGCCAAGGGCAACTGCTTCTCGATCGACTCCATCTCGGCCTCGCTGGCCGACCCGGTCGACATCGGCGTCTACTGCTACGCCGAGGACGGTGTGCTGACCGCGGCCCGGGTCGGCTTCGGCGTGCTCAAGATCGTGAGTCAGGTCGCCGGCCCGGCCACCGTGCCGCTGCCCGGGCCCGAGGTCGCCGGGCCGCCGATGGGCATGGACACCCCGCCTCCGCCGCCGGTCAACCCGGTTCAGCCGTCCGGTGTCGTTCCTTCGGCCTGACGCTTCCCACCATCCGGGCGTACTGCTGGCAGCGGCGGAACCGATCCCGTAGGGTCGGATTCGACATGTGGCAGTCCCTCCTTCTTCGCTGCCGCGACGAGGCCCCATCCCAGGCCGGCACCTCGTCGCGGAGTTGACGCGCGCCGCCTTCTCGCCTCGTCCTTTGGAGCAGTTCCCACATGTCCACCAAGTCGGACCCTTTTGCCACGCAGCGCTCCAGCAAGATGCCGTTCGAGCGCTACGTACCGTACGAGAAGCAGTTCGCCATCGACCTGACCGACCGGCAATGGCCGGCGCGGCGCGTCGAGGCGGCCCCCCGGTGGTGCGCGGTCGACCTGCGTGACGGCAATCAGGCCCTGATCGACCCGATGTCCCCCGAGCGCAAACGGCGCATGTTCATGCTGCTGGTGCAGATGGGCTACAAGGAGATCGAGGTCGGCTTCCCGGCCGCCAGCCAGACCGACTACGACTTCGTCCGGCAGCTCATCGAGCAGGACCTGATCCCCGACGACGTCACCATCCAGGTGCTGGTGCAGTGCCGGGAGCATCTGATCGACCGCACGTTCGAGTCGATCCGCGGGGCCAAGCGGGCGATCGTCCACTTCTACAACTCGACGTCCACGCTGCAGCGCCGGGTGGTCTTCGGCCTCGACAAGGACGGCATCACCGACATCGCCACCACCGGGGCGCGGCTCTGCCAGAAGTACGCCGAGATCCACACCCCGGACACCGAGATCTTCTACGAGTACTCGCCGGAGTCCTACACGGGCACCGAGCTGGAGTACGCGCTGGAGATCTGCTCCGCCGTGATCGACGTGATCGACCCGGCGCCGGACCGGCCGCTGATCATCAACCTGCCGGCCACCGTCGAGATGGCCACCCCCAACGTGTACGCCGACTCCATCGAGTGGATGCACCGCAACCTGCCCCGGCGCGACTCGGTCGTGCTGTCGCTGCACCCGCACAATGACCGCGGCACCGCGGTCGCCGCGGCCGAGCTGGGCCTGCTGGCCGGGGCCGACCGCATCGAGGGCTGCCTGTTCGGCAACGGCGAGCGCACCGGCAACGTCGACCTGGTCACCCTGGGGCTGAACATCTTCTCCCAGGGCATCGACCCGATGATCGACTTCTCGGACATCGACGAGATCAAGCGCGCCGTCGAGTATTGCAACCAGCTGCCCGTGCACGAGCGTCACCCGTACGTCGGTGACCTGGTCTACACGGCCTTCTCGGGCTCCCACCAGGACGCGATCAAGAAGGGCTTCGCCGCCCTGCAGGCCGACGCCGACGCGGCCGGGGTCGACATCGACAAGTTCACCTGGGGTGTGCCCTACCTGCCGATCGACCCCAAGGACCTGGGCCGCAACTACGAGGCCGTCATCCGGGTCAACTCGCAGTCCGGCAAGGGCGGCGTGGCGTACATCATGAAAGAGGAGCACAAGCTCGACCTGCCGCGACGGATGCAGATCGAGTTCTCCGGCGTGGTGCAGCACCACACCGACGTCGAGGGCGGCGAGGTCAGCCCGCAGGAGATGTGGGACATCTTCGCCGGCGAATACCTGGTCGAGCACCAGACGACGAAGGCGTTCAGCATCGAGAGCTACTCCACCTCGATCCGCGACGGCAAGGTCGAGATCGACGTCGAGATCTTCCACCGTGGACAGCGGCGTCCGCTGGTCGGCGTCGGCAACGGCCCGATCGACGCGTTCACGCAGGCCATCGAGCCGCTGGGGATCACCGCGCGAGTGCTCGACTACAACGAGCACGCGCTCACCTCGGGTGGTGACGCGCAGGCCGCGGCCTACGTCGAGGTGCAGGTCGGCGACCAGGCGGTGTGGGGCGTCGGCATCGACGAGAACATCGTGAGCGCCTCGATCAAGGCGGTCACCAGCGCGGTCAACCGGGCTCGCTGATCATCTGTCCGCGCGCCGTTCTCCCGTACGGGTGAGGGCGGCGCGCGGGATGATCCACCCAGGGGGCACGACTCGGGCAGAACGGGCGCACCCCTCCTACTCTGGGGCATGTGCCCCCACGTACCCCACTGATCCTCGCCGCCGCCCTGCTCACTCTGGCCGGGTGTGAGGGCGTCTCCCTCGATCCGCCCGCCACGCAGCCCACCAAGCAGTCCACACAGGACGTCACGACCTCGCAGAAGCAGCTGGACGCGTTGACGGTCGCCAAGGCCGGGACGATGGCGAAATACAGCCGCGACCGGTTCCCGCACTGGCGCAGCACGGGCGAGAACTGCGACGTCCGGGACTCCGTGCTCAAGCGCGACGGCAAGAAGGTCAAGTACTCCGGCTGCAACGTCGTCGCCGGCACGTGGACCAGCTTCTACGACGGTCAGGTGCTGACCTCGCCGACCAAGGTCGACATCGACCACATGGTGCCGCTGGCCAACGCGTGGCGCTCGGGCGCCGCCAAGTGGACCGACGCCAAGCGCGGCGACTTCGCCAACGACCTCGACGACCCGCAGCTGATCGCGGTGTCGGCCTCCGCCAACCGGTCGAAGGGCGACCAGGACCCGTCCACCTGGAAACCCACGGAGACCAGCAGCTGGTGCGAATATGCGAAAGACTGGGTCGCGGTGAAGACCAAGTGGAAGCTGACGGTCACCACCAAGGAGAAGACCGCACTCGAGGACATGTTGGAGAAGTGCTGATGACCACCTCCCCCGCGGAGCCGGTGCCGGCGGCCGCCACCGAAGCGCCGCCGACCGGCACCGAAGAGCCGCCGACCGCCGGTGAACAGGCCGCCGCCGGCGACGAGGCCGCGCCCGCCGACGAGGCCGCGCCGCCCGCCGGGACGGCTGTCGTGGCGCCGCCGACCACGGACATCGTGGCTGGTCAGGGTGGTGTGATGACCGACGAGGTCGGGGTGGTGACGGGCGACCTGACGCTGCGGACGGAGGTCGACGGCTACGACGTCATGGTGCGCGTGCAATACAAGGACGCCGACGAGTGGTACACCGTGACCGGCGCCAAGGCTCCCCTGCACGACCCGAAGGACGCCGAGGCGATCCACGCCGTCGTCGTGGGCATCCTGAACCGCCCGGAAGGCTGACCCGGCAGCGGCTGCCCGGACGGGCAAGATTGATTCGTGGTGATGTCCCGCCGACCCGACGGGACAGCGGAACGGCCCCGTATCGTCCTACACTCCTGAGGCTTCATGTCGCTCAGGAGAGGAACGGCCTTGAATATCCGCAAGCGCTCGCTCCGGGTCGCCACGGTCGCGGTCGGCGGTGCCGCAGTTGCCGGCGTCGCCTGGATCGCCCTGCCGGCCTCAGCGGCGGCCAACGGGATCGTCTCGATCGTCAGCTCCAACGTCGTCAACTACGCCGCGGCGCCGGGCACGTCCAGCGTCGTGACGATCACCCGCTCCGGCAACACGGTGATCGTCGATGACGGCCCCGGCATCGACCCCGGCGCGGGCTGCGTCTGGGTCTACGGCGACCAGACCAAGGTCAGCTGTACGCCCAAGGTCCCGGTCAACTGGATCCGCGTCGACCTGGGCGACCGTAACGACATCGTCGTCAACCGGACCGACCTCGGCATGACCGCCCGCACCGGAGCCGGCAACGACCGGATCACCGGCGGTCCCAAGCGCGACGACGTCTACGCGGGCGACGGCGACGACGTCCTGCAGACCAACGGCGGCGACGACGTCCTGCGCGGCGACGCCGGCAACGACCTGGTCATCGGGGGCGACGGCAACGACACCCTCTCCGGCAGCACCGGCAACGACACGATGAACGGCGGCGCCGGCGACGACGGCACCTCCTACGGCGGTCCGGGTGACGACACCATGTACGGCGGCGACGGCGACGACAAGACGTTCAACGGTGGTCCCGGGAACGACAAGATCTACGGCGGCGAGGGCGACGACTTCCTGCGCGGCGACGAGGGCACCGACATCGTGGACGGTGCCGACGGCAACGACCTGATGTTCGGCGGTGCCGGTGACGACCGGCTCATCGGCGGTGACGGCACCGACGACAGCTTCAACGGAGAGGCCGGCAACGACCGGCTCGAGGGCGGTAACAGCACCAACCACATGCAGGGCGGGCCCGGCAACGACGAGTTCGTCGGTGGCCCGGGCACGGACCACATGCGTGGTGACGCCGGCAACGACGCCGAGAACGGCAACGACGGAACCGACTTCTTCCACGAGGACGTGGAGTACGCGGCCGGCACCGACGCCGACACTTTCATCGGCGGCGCCGGCGACGACGTACTGGTCTACTCGGCCCGCCAGAAGGCGATCACCGCCGACGCCGACGGAGTCAAGGGTGACGACGGCGCGGCCGGCGAGGGCGACACGATCGATCCGTCGGTCTCCCACATCTGGGGCGGTTCCGGCAACGACCGCATCACCGGAACCGCGAGCGCCGAGACTCTGCAGGGCGGCCCGGGCAACGACACGATCCTCGCCGGCGCCGGTGACGACGCCCTGTGGGGCGACCTCGGCATCGACACCTTGGACGGGGCGGCCGGAATCGACTTCTGCGCGGACCCGATCGAGACCGGCGAGTCGGTCATCAACTGCGAGTACGGCTCCGGCGTGCCGAGCGTGTCGGCCGCGAAAGCGCGCGACACCCGTAACGAGAAGGTCGAAGAGATGAAGCGCCTCCACCGCATGGAGGCCGCGGCCTTCTGATCCGTCCGGAGAGCTGAGCTCTGCGGCGGGGAAATCGAATCCGAGCACGACGGCCGTTCCTTTCCACGGGAGGAACGGCCGCTTCACGTCCTTCACGAGAGGAATGACCTTGAATTTCCGCAAGCGCTCGCTCCGGGTCGCCACGGTCGCGGTCGGCGGCGCCGCCGTTGCCGGCGTCGCCTGGATCGCCCTTCCGGCCGACGCGGCGACCACGGGAATCGTCTCCGTCGTCGAGTCGAATGTCGTGACCTATACGGCAGCCACGGGCAAGGCCAACACTGTTGTCCTCACCCAGTCCGGCAACACGGTCACCGTCGACGACACCATGGCCATCAAAGCCGGCGCGGGCTGCGTCGCGGTCAGCGGTGACACCACCAAGATCCGCTGCACCCCCCTGGTCACCGTGAACTGGACCCGCGTGGACCTCGGTGACGGCAACGACATCGTGGTCAACCAGGCCAACCTCGGCATGACCGCCCGCACCGGAGCCGGCAACGACCGGATCACCGGCGGCGCCAAGCGCGACGACGTCTATGCCGGCGACGGCGACGACGTCCTGCAGACCAACGGCGGCGACGACGTCCTGCGCGGCGACGCCGGCAACGACCTGGTCATCGGGGGCGACGGCGCCGACTCGCTGTCCGGCAGCATCGGCAACGACACCCTGAACGGCGGTCCCGGCAACGACACCGCGTCCTACGCCGGCGCGGGCGACGACATCGTGTACGGCGGTGACGGCGACGACCAGTACTTCTACGGCGGCGACGGCACCGACACGATGTACGGCGGGCTGGGTCTCGACGTCCTGTTCGGCGACGGCGGCAACGACCTCGTCGACGGCGGCGAAGGTGCGAACTCGATCTACGGCGGTCCCGGTGACGACCAGATCATCGGGGGCCCGGGGAACGATTACCTCCTCGGAGACGAGGGCAACGATCGCCTCGAAGGCCGCAACGGCACCAACAGCATGCAGGGCGGTCCCGGCGACGACGAGATGATCGGCGGCGACGACACCGACCACTTCGACGGCGCCGCCGGTAACGACACCGCCAACGGTGGTGACGACATCGACTTCTTCTACGAGGGCGGCGACGTCTTCCCCGCCGGCACCGACGCCGACACCTTCATCGGCGGCCCGGATGACGACGTGCTGATCTACGAGGACCGCAAGCTGCCGGTCACCGCCGACGCCGACGGAGTGCAGGGCGACGACGGCTCGGCCGGCGAGGGCGACACCATCGACCCCTCGGTCTCGACGATCTGGGCCGGCGCGGGCAACGACCACCTGACCGGCACGGCCGGCGCCGACACCCTGCAGGGCGGCCCGGGCAACGACGTCATCGACACCGGTGCCGGCGACGACGCTCTGTGGGGCGACGGCGGCATCGACACCATGGACGCCGGGGCCGGCACCGACTTCTGCAACGACCCGATCGAGACCGGCGAGTCGGTGCTCAACTGCGAGCTCGGCGGTGGCGCGTCGACCACGCGGGCCAAGGCCGCGCGCGCGGCGCAGATCGAGGAGAACGAGCGCCTGCATCGTCTGGCCGACACCGCGCGCTGGCGCTGAGACCCCGGAGAATCCCCATGAGACTGAGTAAGAGCGCCAGGCGGGTGGCCGTGTCCGTACTCGGCGTCGGCGTCGCCGGGGTGGCCTGGGTCGCCATGCCGGCCGAGGCCGCGACCGCCGGCACGGCCGACGTCACGTCGTCGACGATCGTCCGCTACCGGTCCGCCTACAAGCAGACCCACAACGTCGTCATCACCCGCTCCGGCCGCACGGTCACGATCGACGACGTCGTGGCCGTCAAGGCCGGATCCGGGTGCGTGGCGGTCAGCGGCGACAAGACAAAGGTCCGCTGCACGCCCGCGAAGAATCCCACGTGGCTTCTGATCGAGCTCGGCATGTACAACGACGTGCTGGTCAACAAGGCCGACATCTCGATGACCGCGCACGGCGACGACGGCAACGACCGGATCACCGGCGGGCCCCGACGCGACATCCTCAAGTCCGAGTTCGGCAACGACACGGTCTCCGGCCTCGGCGGCAACGACGAGCTCGACGGCGACGTGGGCAGCGACACCCTGTCCGGCGGCGACGGGGACGACGACCTTTTCGGGTGGGAGGGCAACGACCGCCTCTCCGGCGGGAACGGCGGCGACGAGCTCTACGGCCTCCAAGGCATCGACGTCGAGGACGGTGGCGCGGGCAACGACTACCTCGGGCAGGACACTGATCCGACCGGCCCCGACGCGGACGCGTTGTACGGCGGCCCGGGGAAGGACGTCGTGTATTACGGCCACCGGAACAAGGGCGTCAAAGCCGACGCCGACGGGGTGAAGAATGACGACGGAGCGGCCGGCGAGAGGGACAGCATCGGCACCTCGGTCGAGGAGATCTACGGCGGCCGCGGGCCGGACCGCCTCATGGGCACTGCCCGCGCCGACCACCTGCACGGTGGGTACGGCAACGACACGATCGGCGGCCTCGGCGGGAACGATCTGCTCGAGGGCGGCGCCGGCCGCGACTACCTGAGCGGATCGAGCGGCAACGACGAGCTGGTCGGCGACGAGCCGGCGGACGGGGGCATCGCCGCCGACACCCTGCTGGGCGGAGCCGGCCGGGACACGGTCGACTACAGCTGGTACAAGGCTTCGCTGGTCATCGATCTCGACGGCGTGGCCGGTGACGACGGCAAGCCCGGGGAGAAGGACACGGTCGGCGCGGACGTCGAGAACGTCAACAGCGGCGAGGGCAACGACCGGCTCACCGGCAACGCCGCGGACAACCTCCTCGACGGCGGGTCGGGAACGAACACCATCGCGGGCGGTGGCGGGGACGACGATCTCCAGGGTCCCGGCCGGCTCGACGGAGGCGCCAACCGCACCGCGGCGGGCGACATCTGCGACGAGTGGGGCTACATCACGGTGGTCAACTGCGAGCGCTTGCGCAACTGACCTCCGGCACACGAAACGGCCGTTCCTCCGGTGGGGGAACGGCCGTTTTCGCGTACGGGGTCAGACCGGCGTAGCCGCGGGCCGGCGACCCGCCACAACGTCCTCGTTGACCACCGGGAAGTGACACGCCGTCAGGTGCGACGCCGGGTCGTCGAGCCGCACGGTCAGCGGCGGCTCCTCGGTGGCGCAGATGTCCTGCGCCTTCCAGCAGCGGGTGCGGAACCGGCAGCCGGACGGCGGGTTGATCGGACTGGGTACGTCACCGGTGAGCAGCACCCGGTCGCGCTGGGCCTTGTCGCGCCGGGCCGGGTCGGGCACCGGCACGGCCGACATCAGGGCGACCGTGTAGGGGTGACGCGGGTTCTTGTAGAGGTCGTCGCGCTCGGCGATCTCCACAACCTTGCCCAGGTACATGACCGCGACCCGGTCGGAGATGTGCCGCACCACCGACAGGTCGTGGGCGATGAACACGTACGTCAGATCGAACTCGCTCTGCAGATCGTCGAGCAGGTTGACGACCTGGGCCTGGATCGACACGTCGAGTGCGGACACCGGCTCGTCGGCGACGATCAGCTTGGGCCGCAGCGCGAGCGCCCGGGCGATGCCGATGCGCTGCCGCTGACCGCCCGAGAACTCGTGCGGGTAGCGGTTGACGTGCTCGGGGTTCAGGCCCACCAGTTCGAGCAACTCCTGCACGGCCTTCTTGAGGCCCTGCGGGGTGGGGATGCCCTGGATCTGCAGCGGCGCCGAGATGATCGAGCCGACCGTGTGCCGCGGGTTCAGCGACGAGTACGGGTCCTGGAAGATCATCTGGACGTCCCGCCGGAGCGGGCGCAGCTGCGAGACCGACTTGTGGGAGATGTCCTCGCCCTCAAAGACGATCTTGCCCCCGGTCGGTTCGAGAATCCGGGTGAAGAGCCGGCCGGCGGTCGACTTGCCGCAGCCGGACTCGCCGACCAGACCCAGGGTCTCGCCGGACTTCACGTCGAGGTCGATGCCGTCGACCGCGCGCACGGCCCCGACCTGGCGCTTGAGCAGGCCCTTGGTGATCGGGAAGTGCTTCTCCAGCCCCGACACCTCGAGCAGGTTCTCGCTCATCTCAATTGTCTCCGCTCAGAGGTTCGGTAGTACTTCCTGCTGGAAGAGCCGGGTGCGCTCCTCTTGAGGCAGGTGGCAGGCGACCTGGTGCAGGTCGCCGTGCAGGACGGGCACCTCGGTGAAGGACCGGTTGCCGTTGCGTCCCGCGTACGGGCAGCGGGGGTGGAAGGCACACCCGCTGGGCAGGTTGATCAGGCTGGGCGGCGAGCCCTTGACCGGGTTGAGGCGCTCGCGCACGTCACGGTCGAGGCGCGGCATCGACCCGAGCAGACCCCAGGTGTACGGGTGCTGCGGGTTCTGGAAGACCTCGAGGGCCGGGCCCTTCTCGATCACCTTGCCGCCGTACATCACCAGGACGTCGTCGGCCAGCTCGGCCACCACGCCGAGGTCATGGGTGATCATGATGACTGCCGAGCCGAACTCCTCCTGCAGGTCACGGATCAGGTCGAGGATCTGCGCCTGCACGGTCACGTCGAGAGCCGTGGTGGGCTCGTCGGCGATCAGCAGCGACGGGTCGTTGACCAGCGCCATCGCGATCATCGCGCGCTGCCGCATACCACCCGAGAACTGGTGGGCGTAGTCGTTGAAGCGCCGCTCCGGCTGCGGGATGCCGACCCGGGCGAGCATGTCGATCGTCCGCTCGCGGGCGATCTTCTTGTTCACATTCGGGTGGTGCACCCGGTAGGCCTCGACGATCTGCGACCCGACGGTGAAGTACGGGTGCATCGCGCTCAGCGGGTCCTGGAAGATCATCGACATCTTGCCCCCGCGCAGCAGGCGGACCTGCTCGTCGGAGGCGGTGACCAGTTCCTCGTCGTCGACCCAGATCTCGCCCGACACCTTGGCGTTGCTGCGGGTGCGGTGCAGGCCCAGGATCGCGAGCGAGGTGACGCTCTTGCCGGAGCCGGACTCGCCGACGATGCCGAGAGTCTGGCCCCGCTCGAGGCTGAACGACGAGTCGGAGACCGCCTGGACGATGCCGTCGTCGGTCTCGAAGCGGACGTTGAGGTCCTTGACCTCGAGGAAGGGGCGGGCGTTGGTGGCGCCGATGGACACGTGACTCTCCCTCAGGCCAGCCGGACACGCGGGTCGATGATGCCGTACACCAGGTCGACGATCAGGTTGGCGAAGACGATGAAGGCCGCGGCGATCAGCGTGACGCCGAGGATGATCGGCAGGTCGTTGCCGCGGATGGCGGTGAGCGCCTGGTAGCCGAGGCCGCGCAGGTTGAAGACCGTCTCGGTGAGCACCGCGCCGCCGAGCAGCGCGCCGAGGTCGAGACCGAAGACGGTGACGATCGGGGTGAGGCCCGAGCGCAGGGCGTGCTTGCCGATGACCGTACGCTCCCGCAAGCCCTTGGCCCGCGCGGTGCGCACGTAGTCCTCGCCCAGCGTCTCGAGCATGTTGGCCCGGGTGAGCCGGGCGTAGGTCGCGGCGAACAGGAACGCCAGCGTGATCCACGGAAGCAGCAGTTGGATGAACCAGTCGCCGGGACTCTCGGTGAACGGCACGTAGTTGCCCTGGGGTAGCCAGCCGAGCCAATACACAAAGATCGCCGAGCTGAGCAGACCGGTGAAGTAGATCGGAAGCGAGACGCCGGCCAGGGCACCGGTCATCACCGTACGGTCGATGATCGATCCTCTTCGGAGAGCCGAGATCACACCGGTGGAGATGCCCATGATGAGCCACAGGACGGCGGCGCCGAGAGCGAGCGAGAGCGTGACCGGGAGGTCGCCGAGCAGCAGCGGGGTGACTTCCTGGTCGGTCTTGAAGGAGTAGCCCAGGCACGGGGCCGGGCAGTGCTGGACGTCCGGGCCGTTGGCGTAGTCCCGGCCGGCCACCAGGCCTTTGAGGAACTTGCCGTACTGGACGACGATCGGGTCGTCGAGACCCATCTTCACCCGGATGCCCTCGACCGAGGCGGCATCCGACGTCTTGCCGATGTAGAGGAGCGCCGGGTCGCTGCCGGTGGCCTTCGGGACCAGGAAGAAGATGCCGAAGGTCACCGCGGTGACCACGAGCAGCGTGATGACCGCGTTGATCAAACGCCGGATGAGATATGCCAGCACGACGATCGGCCTCTTGGATGAGCGGGCACCGGATCACACGGATCCGGTGCCCGCCCCTCACGGGCGGCCTTCACCAACCCTTCGAAATACCTGTGGACGGTTCGGCCTTGCCGTTCTTACTTGCCGTCGCTTCTTACTTGCTGTCGCTTCTTACTTGCCGTCGCTGACGCCGAGAGCCTGGAAGTCGACCTGGCCGAAGGTGTCGTGGATGTAGACGTTCGTCAGCCGCGGGTTGCGGTAGTTGAGCGCCTTGGCGGAGACCACGGGAAGGTAGTAAGCACCCTCCATGATCTTGGTGTTGATCTGCTTGTAGTACTCCGCGGCCTTCGTCGGGTCGGCCTCGAGGTTGGCCTTGTCGAAGAGGTCGTCGATCGCCTTGTCCTTGATCTCCGGCAGGTTGTAGTTGCCGTTGGCCGGGATGAAGCGGCTGTCCGCGAGCGGCTGCATGTAGCCGGAGCCGGTCGGGTAGTCGGCCGCCCAGGCGGCCATGATGATCCCGTAGCCCTTCTTCTTCACGTTGTCGGGCGAACCGGTGATCGACGCTTGCTGCGCACCGTCGTACTGGTCGATCTTGGCGGTGATGCCCACGGCCTTCAGCGAAGCCTGCAGGGCCTCGGCCGCCTTGACCTCGGCCGCGCGGTTGTTACGCGCGGTGATGGTCAGGTTGAAGCCGTTCGGCTGCCCGCACTTGGTCAGAGCTTCCTTGGCCTTGTCGACCTGCGGCTTGCCCTGCTTGCGGTTGAACGGGTCGTAGTTGGCGTCCGAACCCGCGATGTTCTCCGGCAGCATGCTGGTGCCGATGTCACCGGCGGCCAGCGGGCCACCGAAGGCGGCCTGGAGGGCGGTCGGGTCGGCCGCGTAGATCACGGCCTTGCGGCACTCGACGTTGTTCAGCGGCGCGACCGAGGTGATGCCCGCGTACCGCAGGAAGCCGGACACCGGGTTGTCGGCGTTCTTCTTCAGGTTCGGGTCGCTGAGCAGCTTGGTGCGAGCCGCGGCCTGCACGCCGACCTGGCCGACGTCGAGGTCGGCGGTGCCGGCCAGCAGACGGCTGTCCAGGTCGTCGGGGTTCGTGGTGATGGTCAGGTTGATCGCGTCCGGCAGAGCCTTACGGATCGGGTCGGTGGCCTGGTCCCAGTTGGGGTTGCGGACCCACGACGCGCTCTTGCCGGGCTGGATGTCCTTGAACATGTACGGGCCGGACGCGGCCGGCTTCTTGCCGTACTGCGCGCCGGTGTCCCGCTTCTGCGGCACCGGGCCCGAGCCGGGCATGGCGAGCAGGTACAGGAAGTCACCGCTCGGCTTGGCCAGCTTGAAGGTGATGGTCTTGTCGTCCGGCGTCGTGACCGACTTCAGACCCAGCTTGTTGGGGTCCGTGTCCTTGTACGGGCCCTTGTAGTTCTGGCCCTGGTCGAGCACGCCGGGCAGGTAGACCGGGCCGCCCGAGAGGACGTCGCTGGCCCAGACCCGCTCGATGCCGTACTTGATGTCCTTCGACGTGATCGCGCTGCCGTCGTCGAACTTGATGCCGTCCCGCAGCTTGAACGTGTAGGTCAGCTTGTCCGCGCTGACCTCCGGCTCGGCGGCGGCCAGGTCGGGCGTGAGCTTGAGGCCCTCCTTGCCCGGGGTGGCCGTGTAGTCGACCAGCTTGCGGGTGTAGAGACGGTTCAGGTTCCAGACGAACGCGTAGTAACCGCGAACCGGGTCCCACGAGTCAGCATCCTGCGACGACCAGAGGTTGAGCGTTCCGCCCTTGGTGGTGCTGGGGTTGACCACGTTCGTAATGGCCGCGTTGTAGCCGGCCTCTGACCCCGAGGAGCCCTTGTTGTCATCGCTGTCCGAGCTGCCACCGCACGCGGCGGTGGTCAGCCCGAGCGTGACGGCGATACCTGCGGCCGCCATCACCCTTTTCTTGCTTGCCACCTGTTCTCCTACCTCCTCGAACAGCGAACCCGGCCGGTCCGCGGGAAATGCAGTTCCATGACCCTCGGCGCTCAGCGAGCCTTCGGGTCGAGCGCGTCGCGCAGGCCATCACCGAAGAGATTGAAGGCCAGCACGGTAATGAAGATCATTCCGCCCGGAATGATCATGTACATGGGGTCGATCGAGTAGAAGGTCACCGCGTCCGACAACATGCCGCCCCAGGACGGGTTCGGCGGCGGGATGCCCACGCCGAGGAAGCTGAGCGCGGCCTCGGTCAGGATGTTGGTCGGGATGATCAACGTCGCGTAGACGAGGATCGGGGCGGCCAGGTTGGGCAGCAGTTCCTTGAACAGGATGCGGCCGGAGCGGGCGCCCATGCTGCGCGAGGCCTCGACGAACTCACGTTCCCGCAGCGACAGGGTCTGACCGCGGACGATGCGGCCGATGTACGGCCAGCCGAAGAAGCCGATGACGCCGACCAGCACACCGACCCGGGACCATCGGTCACCCAGGCCCAGGAACGAGTCGGGCAGCACCGAGACGAGCGCGATCGCGAACAGCAGCTGCGGGAACGCCAGCAGGAAGTCCATGATCCGGCTGATCACGGTGTCGACCCAGCCGCCGAGGAAGCCGGCGGCCAGACCGAAGACGGTGCCGATGAGCGTCGACACGAACGCCGACAGGAAAGCGACCGAGAGCGAGGTCTGCGCGCCGTACAGAATGCGGCTGAAGACGTCGCGGCCGGAGGTGGGCTCGACGCCGAACAGGAACTCGCGGCTGATGCCGCCGAGCTTGCCGATCGGCGTGCTGAAGGTGGGGTCGATCTGATCGATGTGGTACTCGTCGATCGGATGCCCGAACCACTTGGAGAGCACCGGAGCCAGGATGGCGACGACGATCAGGAAGATGACAACGATGCCACCCGCGATCGCCACCTTGTCCTTCTTGAGCCGACGCCAGGCGATCTGCTTGAGCGATCGACCTGTGATCGCCTTGTCGCCTGTGCGATCGTCGGCCGCGTCGGCAGTAGGCGTCGTCGTGTCGTCCTTGATCGACGCCTCTGGGCCTAGCGACATCTAAGCGCCGGTCCTCTCCCGGCGACCGGACGAGCATGAGTCCACGGCCACCGGTGCGCAGGGTTCGGCAAAGAACCCGCGAGACCAGAGGGCGATGGCCCACGCAGCGAACGGCAACCGATCGGTTATCGCATGCCTCGAGTGCCGACCCTCGTCGCGTGACGGTCAGATCAGACCCACGCCACGAAGGCACTCGACGGCGGGTGTGCCGCCATCGGAAGGAACACTCACCTAATCCGGGGCTTCAGGTCAAGTTCACGGACCGCACACGTCCGGTTCCGTGTCCCCGCCGTGATGTGACCGTGACCTGCGGCTCCGACCAAACGGAAACTACCGCGTAGATGGCCTGCAAGCAGCGATTCCGGGCGAAAATGCTATCGCCTTGTGATCATCCGATCACCCCACGTACGGCTAGACGGCTCGACGCCCCTCGAAGGCACGACCGAGAGTGATCTCATCGGCGTACTCCAGGTCACCGCCAACCGGCAGACCACTGGCCAGTCGTGTGACGGCAATCCCCATCGGCTTGATCATCAATGCCAGATAGGTCGCGGTGGCTTCACCCTCGGTGTTCGGGTCGGTGGCGAGAATCAACTCCTTGACCTCACCGCTGCCCAGTCGCATCAGCAACTCGCGGATGCGCAGGTTGTCGGGGCCGATGCCCTCGAGCGGATTGATGGCCCCGCCCAGCACGTGATAGCGGCCCCGGAACTCGCCGGTCCGCTCGATCGCCACGACGTCCTTGGGCTCCTCGACGACACAGAGCACCTCGTTCGTCCGGCGGGGGTCGCGGCAGACCCGGCACTGCTCCGACTCGGCCACGTTGAAGCAGGTGGTGCAGAAACGCACCAGCTCCTTGACCTTGCGCAAGGCGGTGGACAGCCGGTTGACGTCGGCCGGGTCCGCGGACAGGACGTGAAAAGCGATCCGCTGGGCGCTTTTCGGGCCCACGCCCGGCAGCCGCCCCAGCTCGTCGATCAGGTCCTGGATGGCACCTTCATACACGCGATCAGAACCCTGGCAGGGTCAAGCCACCGGTGGCCGGCCCCATCTTCTGCTCGGTGAGCTCCCGCTGAGCCTCGGCGGCGTTGTGGATCGCGGCGAGCACGAGGTCCTCCAGCGTCTCGACGTCATCCGCGTCGACGGCCTTGGGGTCGATCTTCACCGACTTGTACTCCCCCAGCCCCGTCACGACGACGGTCACCAGCCCACCACCCGCGGTGCCGGTCAGCTCGGCCGCGGCCAGCTCGGCCTGCGCCTCCGCCACCTGCTGCTGCATCTTCTGCGCCTGCTTCATGATCTGCTGCATGTTCGGCTGTCCGCCCGGGCGCATGGCACCGCTCCTCATATCCGCTTGTGTGTTGTCCGCTCAAGACCAGTGACCACGCTGAAGCCCATCGATCACCACCGCCGAGCCGAACGCGACCGCCGCCCAGCGTAGCCGCCACCCGCCCCACCGACACCACAAGCCACACCCGACACCCCACCGCACCCAGCGGCAGAACCCACCACCCCGGCACCCGAGTTCAGGCCGAGATCAATGAGCTAGCCCGCTCACGACCGGTGTCACAGGGTCCGACAGCTCAGAGCCGCTTACGAGCCCAGCCACCCACAGCCGACGCCCACCAGCCCGACCGGCCCGCAGTCACTGCCCTCAACCCCAGCCACCCACGCCCACCAACCCGACCGGCCCGCAGCCACTGCCCTCAACCCCAGCCACCCACAGCCGACGCCCACCAGCCCGACCACTCACAGCCAGCGCCAGCCAGCCTGACCGCTCCGAGCCGCTGCCCACAAGCCCCGACCACCCACAGCCAGCCCAACCACTCCGAGCCGGCGCCCCACAAGCCCGACCGCCCACAGCCAGCGTCGTCAACCACGAGCCGCCCATGGGCGCTGCCGGCGAGCCCGCCCACTCAGAGCTGGTGTCAGCTCTCGCCGATCTTCTCTGCGCCGAACGCCTCCTGCAGAAGTCGCATCGCCAGTTGCTCGCTGCTCTCCCGTGCGGTCTTCTCGTCGATCACGTCATCCAGCGGTTCGTCTCCCGGATCGAAGCCCTCGAACTTCGTCCCCGAGGGCGGCCCGTCGAACTCGGGGTCGTAGGGCGCTTCCTCAGTCGGCGAACCGTCGGCCCAAGCTTCGCCGGCCGGCTTGGCCCCCGGCCGACCTCCCGACGGTCCGCGTGCCCCGGCCGCCGCAGCGCGAGCCGCGGCCAGGCCACTCCCCGGTCCGGAGTTACGTCCTCCGGCCGAGGCCGTCGACCCACCACCAGCCGCGCCACTCGCACCCGCCGCGCCGGCAGCACCCGGCGACGTACGCGCGGCGTTGGCTGCGGCCCGAGCCGCCGCAGCCCGAGCCGCGGCGATGGCTGCGTTCCCACCAGCAGCGGCACCGCCTGTGCTCGGCGAAGTTTCGACATCCGGTCGGGCCGGTCCATCGCCTGCCCTCGGACCCGCCGACTCGTCACCTGATCGGCGGTCGCCTGCTGACCCGCCTCCCGGTCGGCCGTCGCCTGCTGACCCGCCACCTGATCGGCCATCGCCCGCTGACCCGCCACCTGATCGGCCGTCGCCCGCTGACCCGCCACCTGGTCGGCCGTCGGCTGCTGACCCGCTACCTGATCGGCCGTCGGCTGCTGACCCGCTACCTGATCGGCCGTCGCCCGCCCACGACTCTTCCGAGATCTCACCGACCGTGGCGGCATCGCCGCTCGGCGCGGCGCCGACGGTCGCGACGCTTCCCGGGTCGGCCGGGCCGTGGCCGTCGACCGAGCCGCCATGGGATCCCTCCGGACTGGCGTTCGTGCTGCCTAAGCCACGGGCTTCGGTGCCGTCGGCAGCGCCTGTCGTTGGCAACCGGCTGCCCGAAGCAGGAGGCAGCGCGCCGGGACCGCCCTCGCCGGTGCCGCTCCCGGCAGCATCCGGGTTGTGAGGGTCCACTCGCGTTGGCGCCTCGCCAGTAACCGTGCCGACACTGTTCGAGTCGGCGTTGCCGGGCGGCTCCGCACCGCTTGGGACCGTGGGCGCAGCGCTCTGCTCGTCCGATCGGGCCGGTGGGCTCGTCGGGATCGCGCGGACCTCAGGCCATTCGTCGTCATTGTCCTCGGCAACCGGCGCCGGAACGGTGGAGGAGCCACCCGGACGGGCCGGCTCCGGCCATTCGTCGTCGCCGCCGGAAGCCGGGGCCTCCGGCTGACGTCGCTGGGTGTGCGGGGCTCGCCCGGCACCGGCCGGCTGGGCCGCCTGCTGCGCCGCACCCGAGGGCGCCGCGCCGGAGGGAGCCACGGTCGACGGTGCCGCGGCCGCTCGGGCCGGAGCCTGCCGCTGCCCGCCCCCATCGGGCCGCTGGGTCGGCGCGGCCGGGCTGCGACCCGGCCCGCGCCCACCGCCGCCGGGCGCGGAACCGTAGGGCGTAGCGCCCGCCGACCCCGCGACCTCGCAGCGAACCTGCCACTGACCGCCGAGCACCTCGTAGAGCGCGTTGACGATGAGAGCCGCGCCCTGGGTGATCCCCTGCGCGTGCCGGGGAGAAGGCACGGTGAGAACGACCGTCTCACCTTCCAGCTCCCGCACGGTGGCGTCGGCGGCCATCGCTCGCAGCACCACACCGCGCGGCTGCTTCCTGATCTCGGCCAGCACCTCGGGCCAGACCTGCCGCACAGCGTGCGCCGTCAACTGACCCGGCCCGGCCGCGACCGCCTCGACCGCTGCCGCACCTGGTTCTTCAGGCGCATCCGGCAGCACCCCGGCCGGCTCGCTACGCCGCCCCTGAGGGGCCGCCGCAGCCTCAACCGTCCGCGCGGTCACATCGCTGTCGGGCGCGGGCACGTCGTCAACGGCCGCCGTCGCGGAAGGTGCTGCTTGCGCGGGAGATGCTGCTTGCGCAGAAGACCCCGCCTGCGCGGAAGGGGCTACCTGCGCGGACGCTGCTGGGGCAGAAGACGCTGCCTGCGCAGAAGACCCCGCCTGCGCGGAAGAGGCTGCCTGCGCAGGAGACGCCGCTTGCCCGGAAGGTGCTGCCTGCGCCGAAGGCGCCGTTCGTCCGGAAGACGCCGGTTGCACGGACGGCGCGGCCGGCGCGGCGGCAGCAGAGCCACCACTTCGAGCGGAGTGATCGTGTGGCTCGGGCTCGTCGTCCCACGGCGGTTCTTCGTCATCAAGCTCGGCAACCGGCCCACCGCGACCCGCCCCCGCGCCCGGCGCACCGCCGTGGCCACCGTCCGCGACCTCATTCCAGTCCGGCCCAGTACCCGGGTCCACCGGGGCAGCAGAAACCGGAGCAGCCGCCGATGCGCCGGACACCGGAGCAGCAGAGACTGGAGCAGCCGACACGGGTGCAGCATCGACCGGCGCCGCCGACACCGGAGCAGCCGCCGAAGCGGCGGACGCTGACAAGTCAGAACCCTGCGCAGCAGATCCTGGCGCAGCCGCCGGAACAGCTGAAACCGGCGCAGCAGCGGGCACCGGACCGGCCGCTGAAGCAGCAGACTCCAGGGAGCCTGCCGACGCAGCAGAACCCAGCTCAGCCGCCGGAGCCGCAGCACCCACCGGCGACTGGGCCGCACCCGGCCGCCCGCCACCGCCGGAGGCCCGCCGAGCGGCAGCCATGGCCGCAGCCCGAGCAGCGGACCGCCCAGCCCCGTCAGCGGCCGGAGCACCCTCCGCAGCCGACGACCCAGGCGACGCCGGCGCGGTAACCGCCGGCGCGGACGCAACACTCGGGGCCGATACCTCGGCCGCCGGCAACGGTTCCCCGCCGAGGGCCATGCGGCGCTCCATGCGCTCGAGACGCTGCAACAGCGCCCCGGTCGAGTCCTCGGCCCCGGGCAGCAGCATGCGTGCGGTCACCAGCTCGAGCAGCAGCCGCGGCGCCGTCGTGCCGCGCATCTCGACCAGGCCGTTGTGCACGATGTCGGCGCAGCGGGAAAGTGTCGCCGGGCCGAGCCGAGCCGCCTGGGCGCCCATCGTCTCGAGCTGGTCGGACGGACCGTCGATCAGGCCCTTGGACACCGCGTCGGGCACCTGCTGGAGCACGATCAGGTCGCGGAAGCGCTCGAGCAGGTCGGACGCGAACCGCCGCGGGTCGTGGCCGGCCTCGGCCACCCGGTCGATCGTCGAATAGGCCGCCGCCCCGTCGCCCGCGGCCAGCGCGTCGCACATCTCGTCGAGCAGCGTGACGTCGGTGACGCCGAGCAGTGCGACCGCCCGGGCGTAGCTGACGCCCTCGGGCCCCGCGCCGGCGATCAGCTGGTCGAGCACCGACAGCGTGTCGCGCGCGCTGCCCCCGCCGGATCGCACCACGAGCGGGAACACCGACGGCTCGACCTGGATGCCCTCGGCGTCGGCGAGCTGCTGCAGGTAGGGACGCAGCACCGCGGGCGGGATGAGCCGGAACGGGTAGTGGTGGGTGCGGGACCGGATGGTGCCGAGCACCTTTTCCGGCTCGGTGGTGGCGAAGATGAACTTCACGTACTCCGGCGGCTCCTCGACGAGCTTGAGCAGCGCGTTGAACCCGGCCGGCGAGACCATGTGGGCCTCGTCGATGACATAGATCTTGTAGCGGCTGCTGGCCGGCGCGAAGAACGCCTTTTCCCGCAGCTCACGGGCGTCGTCGACACCGCCGTGGCTGGCCGCGTCGATCTCGATGACGTCGATCGACCCGGTGCCGTCGTTGGCGAGCGAGCGGCACGAGCCGCACACCCCGCACGGCTCGGGCGTCGGCCCCTGCTCACAGTTGAGCGAGCGGGCCAGGATGCGCGCGCTGGACGTCTTGCCGCAGCCGCGCGGCCCCGAGAACAGATAGGCGTGGTGCAGCCGGCCGCTGCGCAGAGCCTGCGACAACGGCTCCGTGACGTGCTCCTGGCCGATGACTTCCGCGAACGTGCGCGGACGGTACTTGCGATATAGCGCGAGTGCCACTCCCAGCCCCTCCTCGACGACCGCGCCATTGTCCGTCGGAGGTACGACAAGAACCAACCCCGGTATCGCCCGGGTGGTGAGGAGAAGCCTGCCGGAACGTAAAGGGCCTCCCGTGCACCCGTCAGAGCCCGCTTATCCTTGCTGCCTTCCGGCCCTGGGGAGGTTCACGAGATGCACGCCGCACGAGAGGCTGACCTGAAGCTTACCCGGCGCCCGCACGGCGCGGGCGGGGACCCTGCGTCTGCGGGCACGCGCGCGTCTGTATCCTGGCTGACGGAGGATTCGCCTAGTGGCCTAGGGCGCACGCTTGGAAAGCGTGTTGGGGGAAACCCCTCACGAGTTCGAATCTCGTATCCTCCGCCATCACGAAGAAAGCCGGGCCCGAGGGCCCGGCTTCTCTCTTTTTGCGAAGTTCAGAGTCGAGCGGCCGCGATGGCGTCGTCGACCTCGGGAAAGATGGCGAAGTACCGGCGTACGCCGACCGTCTCCATCAGCTGACTGAGGAACGGGTTGGCGCCGGCGAAACTGAGCCAGCCACCACGCGCTGTGATGACCTGCTTGCTGGTGATGAAGGCGCTCAGGCCCACCGAGTCGCAGAACTTGAGGTCGCTCAGGTCGACGACAATGCGGGGGACCGGTCGTTCCAGAAGCTCCGCCAGCGTCCCGTGGAGCTGGTTGGCGGTGTCGGCGTCGAGCTCGCCGCGAAGGTGGAGAACGGCTATGTCGCTTCGATGATCGGTGACTGTGGCCTGCATGGGAATCGCTTCCTGGCGCTGTTGATGGCAACTCAGGCTAGATCCGCGTCAACAATTGTCACCGGACAAACCGTCCGCTGGAAGGGGAACGCAATGGGGGCCAGATCCACAAAGGATCCGACCCCCATCGAAAGTTCGGCTGGCCGATGAAGTCAAGCCTGCGGCACAGCCTGGGCTCCTGGCGCTTTACAGCTTGCGCCACCGCCAGCGTGGTCCACGCCACGCGTCCGCCAGGATCATGGCCGAGGCCCGCCCTGGACACTGCTGCACCTTCGACTTGCCCTCGGGTCCGCCCATCTGAGCTTCGACTTCCCAGGCCTGGCCGTCGGTGCGGACGTAGACGTCACGGCGCGCAAGCCGGACGTCACCATTCCACCAGTGACTGTCAACTCTCACGAGTCAAATCTAGGACAGTTAGCAGCCATCGGCGCAGGGCTATCTTGTGAAAGTTTCTCACCAGGTGGTTAAAAGCGCATTGTCTGATCCGGTGGTTTTCGCCTTCGTGACTTGCGCGACAGCGAAGTTCTTTGGGCCGTCTCCTCGCCACTACAGTCTGTCATCGGACCAGCTGGTGATCGGGGTCGCGCGGGGTCGAAACGACCGTGTTACTTATCCGATACCTGATCTAGGAGTCAATGACGAAAGGTCACCGAATGATAAAGAAAGCCCGGCGGCTCCGTGATCACGGAGCCGCCGGGCTCTTGGCGGTGGTGAAGGGATTTGAACCCTTGGAGGGCTTGCACCCTCACACGCTTTCGAGGCGTGCTCCTTAGGCCGCTCGGACACACCACCGCGAAGTAGGTTACCGGACGCCCGGCGGGGTCGGCAGCCGGGTTCCCCTTTGCCGCTCCGACCCCGGGCGAGCAGGGCCGACCTGGCAGGATCGCGGTATGACCGGTACGAATCAGCGAGGAGTGACAGGACGATGAGCGTGCACATCGGCGGGCAGCCGGGCGACATCGCCGAGCGGGTCCTTCTCCCGGGTGACCCGATGCGGGCGAAGTGGATCGCCGAGACCTTCCTGCAGGACGCCAAGTGCTACACCCAGGTCCGCGGCATGCTCGGCTACACCGGCACCTACCAGGGCGTCCCGGTGTCCGTGCAGGGCTCGGGCATGGGCATGCCGTCGGCGTCGATCTACACCCACGAGCTGATCAACGAGTACGGCGTGAAGTCGATCATCCGCATCGGCTCGTGCGGTGCGCTGGCGCCGGACCTCCAGCTGGGCGACGTGATCGCCGCGATCGGCTCGGCGACCGACTCCAACATGAACCGGTCCCGCTTCGACGGCCTGATCGACTACGCGCCGGTGGCCGACTTCACTCTGTTGCGCACCGCGGTCGAGGTGGCCGAGCGGCAGGGCACCGCGCTGCGGGTGGGGCCGATCCTGGCGGCTGACGCCTTCTACACCGACCGGCCCGACCTCTACGACTCCCTGGCCGACTACGGCGTGCTGGCGGTCGAGATGGAGTCGGCCGCGATCTACACGATCGCCGCCCGCTACGGCGCCCGGGCGCTGACCATCCTGACCGTCAGCGACCACATCAAGACCGGCGCCAAGATGGACTCGGCCCAGCGCGAGCAGGGCTTCGGCGACATGGTCCGGATCGGCCTCGAAACCGCGATCTCCGGCGCCTCCTGAGCGCTCACCGCGGCGATCCCGGCTTTATTCGGTACGAGGTAAGGCCGGCCCCTGCGGTGACGGCTCGATCCGGTACGGGGTGAAGCGGGCAACAGCGGTCACGGCCTCATCCCGTACGGGAAAGGGCCGTGACCCCCCGGTCAGCGGAAGAAATCGCGCAGGAGTGTGGCGCACTCGTCCTCGAGCACGCCCGCATAGACCTCGGGCCGGTGGTTGAGACGTCGATCACGGACGACGTCCCAGAGCGACCCCACCGCTCCGGTCTTGGGCTCCCAGGCTCCGAAGACCAGGGTCGACACCCGGGCCAGCACCAGCGCCCCCGCGCACATCGTGCACGGCTCCAGCGTGACCACCAGCGTGCTGCCGTCGAGGCGCCAGGTGCCGGCCCGTTCGGCGGCCTGCCGGAGCACCAGGATCTCGGCGTGCGCGGTCGGGTCGCCGCTCGCCTCGCGCTGGTTGCCCGCCGCGGCCATCTCCCGGCCCTCGGCGTCGAACAGCACCGCCCCGACCGGCACGTCCTCCCCGGCCGCGGCGGCCACGTCGAGCGCCCGCCGCATCCAGGCCTCGTGGCGCGGGGAGGCGACCAGGCTCACGCCTCGCGCAGCTCTTCCATCTCGTCGCCGCAGCCGATGCGCTGGCAGATCTCGGCGGTCACGTCGGCCGGCAACATGCCCTCCTGACCGCACAGGCCGAGCAGCCGGTGCGCGGTGATCCCGAGGTCGTTCAGCACGTCGGCGTCCCCCACCGGATCGGCGTCGGGGTCGGCCGCGGGCTTGTCGGTCTCCTCGTCGTCGGCCACGGCCAGCTCGTCGATCTCGAGCGCCGGCGCCTCGATCTCACCCAGCAGCATGGCGCCCAGCCGCGACTCGTCGGCGAAGGCCGAGTCGGAGCCGAAGACCCGCAGGTCCTCACCCTCGTCCAGGCGCAGGATGGCCAGATATTGGTCGTCGCTCTCGACGAACAGCAGAGTGACGTCGGCGTCCGGCTCCACGTCCTGCATCGCGTCGACGACCTCATCGATGTCGGCCAGCCCGCTCAGGTCCATCTCGGACGCCGTCCACCCGTTTTTACCCCGGCCCACGGCGGCAGCGAATGTCGACAACTTTCCCCCCACGCGACGTATGTCTTCGCGAGTGACGGTAGCGGCAAGAACGGCGGGTGCGGCGCGCCACGCCTGGTGGGCGGTCGAAGTCAGTTGACCAGGCGACGACGCAGGGCGATGAGCTCGCGCAAGCGGGCCCGGCGCAGCCGCTGGGGTTGTCTGGTCTCCCGGGCCGACTTCGCGCTGGCGAGCGCGGCCAGCAGCTCGAGGCGGCGACGGCGACGATCAGGGTCGGGATCGAGCCGTGGGGATGTGGGGGGCATGAAGCCGAGGTTGAACCTTTACAAGTCTTTAAGTCAAGCCCCGGTGTTCTTTGAATCAGCGCCCTGTGCGCACCGCGACGAGGGCGGCACATCGGGTCGCCGACAACCCGGTCAGAATCGGACGAATCACCACAGCGGCCAATCGTGCGTCGACATCCACCGGCCGGCCACGAAAGCGGTGGCGATGGACAACCCGAGCCCGCTGGCCAGTGCCACACCGACAGCGGCCCCGCGGACGCCGATCGCGGTCAGGATCAGCGCGACGGCCCAGGCGCTGACCGCGGCCAGAATCGTCCACCAGGCGTAACTGGCCAGGTCACGGCCGAGTGCCCCGAACAGCGCGAGCCAGACCGAGGCCGCGCCCAGACCGGCGAGCAAGGCTCCGGCGCCGACCGGATGGGGCTCGCGGTAGGTGGGACGGGACGACCCGGGGAACAACCCGGACGGGGCCCGCATCGGCGGGGCCGGATGCGGTGACGGTGCGGTCGTCTGCCAGACCTCGTGCCGGTCCGTCACGGTCCACCTCCGACTCACCCGTACGTCTGCTCAGGTGCCAGCCTAACCAGCGCGGGTCGGCAGGACCGGCTCACTTCTGCCACGATGGCTCGGTGCCTTTGCTCCGTACCCTCTCCGGTTTGACCGTTCTGGCCGTCTGCCTGGCCGGCTGCGGCGGCGTCTCCGGTGGCGGCAACGCCAGCGCGACCCCGCAGTTCGTCGACCCCGCGGCCACGTCGGCCACGTCGGCCGCGACGACCCCGGCGGCGGCACAGATTCCGGTCACGCCCAGGTCGACGGCCGCTTCGTCGGCGGGCGGTCTGGCCAGCACCCGTCCCCCGGCGACGCGACCGGCGCCGACCCGGACGAATTCGGCCCCGCCGGCCAAAAAGGTGACGTATGTCTTCCCGGTCAAGGCGTCGAACGTCGACTGGCACACCACCCACTCGAAGTACAAGGCGACCGACCTCTTCGCCGACTGCGGGAAACCGGTGGTCGCCACGACCAGCGGCGTGGTCCTCGAGATCAGCCTCACCGACAAGTACGTCAAGGGCTCGCCCGACGGCCCCAACAACGGCGGCAAGTCGGTGTCGCTGCTCGGTGACGACGGCGTGCGCTACTACGGCTCCCACCTGAGCAAGGTGCAGAGCGGCATCAAGAAGGGCGTCCGCGTCAAGGCCGGGCAGCAGCTCGGCCTGGTCGGCCGGACGGGCAACGCGAACAACGTCTGCCACCTGCACTTCGGCATCTCGCCGCCGTGCGCCAAGGTCGGCGACTGGAAGGTCCGGCGCGGCGTCGTCTGGCCCTACTCGTACCTCGCCTCGTGGCGCAAGAGCGGCACCAAGAGCCCGGTCGCCGAGGTCGCGGCCTGGAAGCGCTCGCACAACTGCAAGGCCTGACCGAGCTTCGGCGATACACACGGGGCCGCACCCTCGCCCAAGGGTGCGGCCCCGTGCTGCCGGGAAGAAAGCCTTGTGATCACCGTAGGGCGGGGATCCCGCTCCAGGTCGGCGCGAAACGGACAAAGACCGCAGCTAAGACGGCTGACTGGTACCGCCCGAACGGCTGATCTTGGCGGTGGAGCGTCGACCGGTGCGGGCGGCGCCGCTGTCCACAGGGCATATGCAAAAGTTTCGGTGTGCATATCGCGATCGTCGGACTCGGGCTCATCGGCGGATCGTTGCTGCGCGCCCTGACCGCCGCGGGCCACACCGTCGTCGGCTACGACTCCGACCCGGCCACCCGGGACCAAGCGAGCGCCGCGGGCTTGCGGGTGGCCGATTCCGTGCCCGCCGCCCTGACCGGCACCGACGTGGCGGTGCTGGCCGTTCCGCTGCCGGCGCTGCCGGCGGTCCTGGCCGAGCTGACCGGCTATCCCGGCGTGGTCACCGATGTCACGTCGGTCAAAGGACCCGTACGCGATCTCGCCCCACCCCGCTTCGTCGGCGGTCATCCCATGGCCGGCAAGGAGACCTCCGGCTTCGCCGCCACCGACGCCACCCTGTTCGACGGCTGCGCCTGGGTCCTCTGCCTGGAGCCCGGCGAGACCGCCCTCCCCGACTGGCTGACCCTGGCCACCCTCTTCACCGGGCTCGGCGCCCGGGTCGTCCCACTGACCGCGACCGAGCACGACCGGGTGGTGGCCCAGGTCAGCCACGTCCCGCACCTGTCCGCGGCCGCGCTGGCCGGCCGGCTGCACGACAACCCGCCCGCCGCCACGCTGGCCGCCGGCTCGTTCCGGGACGGCACCCGGGTGGCCGCCACCCGGGCGGAGCTGATCGCCGCCATGTGCGGCGGCAACGCCGTCGCGGTCCGGGAAGAGCTCGATCACCTGCTCGCCGAGCTCCAGGACCTGCGCGCCCGGCTCGACGCGCCCGATCCGGTGGCCGCGCTGATCCCCGTCCTGCGCCCGGCGGTGGAGCTGCGCCGAGCCTGGCCGCCCGCTCCCGGCACGCCGGTCGAGGTGGCCGCCGACATCTCCGTACTGCTCGGTCTGGGCCGGACCGGTGGCTGGATCACCGCCGTGAGTGAAAGCGGCCGGAAAGTGACCGCAATAGTTCCTAGGGTGAGGGAAACCGCGAACCGCTGAGGAGCCCGCAATGCCCGGTCAGGTCGGCGCCATCGACAACGAACAGCAAGGCCTTCTCGCCTATCTCGCCCAGATGCGATACGTGCTGCGGCTGACCGCCTACGGCCTCACCGACGAGCAGCTCCGGGCCACCCCGGCGGCCAGTGAGCTGAGTGTCGGCGGCCTCATCAAGCACTGCTGCTCGACCGAGGCCGGCTGGATCTCTCAGGTGCGCGACGAGCCGCAGGTTCTCGACTACCAGGCCTACGCCGACAACTTCCGGCTGGCCGAAGGCGAGACCATCGACGACGTGCTGGCCCGTTACGACCGGGTCGCCGCGCGGACCGAGCAGACCGTGACCGAGCTGAACGACCTCGGGCACCGCGTCGAGATCGACCACTCGGTGCCGTGGAACAGCAAGGACATGACGCACTGGACGCTGCGCTGGATCCTGCTGCACCTGATTCAGGAGACGGCGCGGCACACCGGCCACGCCGACGTCATCCGCGAGACGGTGGACGGCGCCACGGCGTACCCGTTGATGGCCGCCGCCGAGGGCTGGCCCGAGACCGACTGGCTCAAGCCGTGGACGCCGGCCAGTCGGTGATCACCCGCTGATCGGTCACGACGGCCGTCACCAGGTCGTGCGGGGTCACGTCGAAGGCCGGGTTCACCGCGTCGGCCCACGACGTGACCTCGGCCGAGCCGCGATCCTCGATCGGCACCGCGCCGCCGTGCGGCGTGTCCAGGTCGATCGTCGATTCGGGGGCCACCACGACGAACGGGATCCCGGCCCGGCGGGCACCGAGTGCGTGGGCGTACGTCCCGATCTTGTTGATCACGTCGCCGTTGGCGCAGATCCGGTCGGCTCCCAGGATCACCGCGTCGACCTCACCCCGGGCCATCAGGAACGGCCCGGCCGAGTCGACCGCCACCCGGTGCTCGATGCCCCACCGGGACAGCTCCCACGAGGTGAGCCGCGCGCCCTGGAGCAGCGGCCGGGTCTCGCTGGCGATCACGCCGGCCAGCCGGCCGCGCTGGTGCAGCTCGTGCACGACGCCGAGGGCCGTGCCGACAGTCACCGCGGCCAGCCCGCCGGTGTTGCAGTGGGTGAGCAGCCGCGGAGGGCCGCCGCAGAGCTCGACCAGCAGGTCGGCACCGCGCGCGGCCATGGCGTCGGAGGCGGCGATCTCCTCGTCGCGCACGCGGCAGGCCTCCTCGAGCACGGCTTGCGGACCGCGCGGCAGGAGGGCGGCGGCCCGCCGGGCACCGCGAGCCAGGTTGACCGCCGTCGGCCGGGCCGTCTCGACCCGCCGCACGGCCAGGGCCAGCGCCTGCGGGTCGTCGGCGTGCACCCGGGCGGCCAGCGCCACCCCGAAGGCACCCGCCACCCCGAGGGCCGGAGCTCCCCGGACGGCCAGCGACTGGATCGCCGCGACCAGCTCGCCCACGGTGTGCAGGCGCAGAATCCTCAGCTCCCCGGGCAACGCCGTCTGATCGATGATCTCGATTGCGTCGTCCACCCAGTCGATCGTCCGCATGCCCGCGATGGTAGCCAGCGGCACGCCCTAAGCTGGCGGCATGGCGTCTCGTGATCCGGTGGCCGACCTGCGGCGCATCGCCTTTCTGCTGGAGCGGGCGAACGAGTCGACCTATCGGGTGCGCTCGTTCCGCTCGGCCGCCAAGACCGTCGCCGCGCTGCCCGTGACCGAGCTCAACGAGCGCGCCCGGGCCGGCACGCTGGGCGAGCTGGCGGGCGTCGGCGACGTCACCGCCCGCTGCATCGCCGAGTCGCTGGCCGGGGAGGAGCCGGTCTATCTGCGCCGGCTCGAGAGCACCGAGGGCACCGACCTGCAGGGCGCGGCCCGCAAGCTGCGCGAGGCACTGCGCGGCGACTGTCACGCCCACTCGGACTGGTCGGACGGCGGCTCACCGATCGAGGAGATGGCCCTGGCCGCGGTCGAGCTGGGGCACGAATATCTGGTGCTGACCGACCATTCGCCCCGGCTGACCGTCGCCCGCGGCCTGCCCCCGGCCCGGCTGCGCCGCCAGCTCGACTACGTGGCCAAGCTCAACGACGCGTTGCCCGACGGTTTCCGCATTCTCACCGGCATCGAGGTCGACATCCTGGACGACGGCTCGCTCGACCAGGAGGACGAGCTGCTGGCCCGGCTCGACGTGGTGGTCGGCTCGGTGCACAGCAAGCTGCGCGACGAGTCGCCACGGATGACCAAGCGGATGGTGAACGCGCTGGCCAACCCGCACCTGGACATCCTGGGCCACATGACCGGGCGCAAGGTGGCGGCCGAGGGCGCGGGCGACCGCGGTCACCGCAAGGGACACACCCGCCCGCCGAGCACGTTCGACCTCGACAAGGTGATCGCCGCCTGCGTCGAGCACGGCAAGGCCATCGAGATCAACTCGCGGCCCGACCGGCTCGACCCGCCCAAGCGCATGCTGACCGTCGCGGTCGAAGCCGGCTGCCTGTTCACCATCGACACCGACGCGCACGCCCCGGGCCAGCTCGATTGGCTCCGGTACGGCTGCGAGCGAGCCGCCCTCTGCGGCGTGCCACCGGAAAGGGTGGTCAACAGCTGGTCGATGGAGCGCTTGCTGGAGTGGACCGCCGGGCACAAGTGAAAGGCCGTAGGGTCGTTCCGTGGGACGAATTGATGACCTCGCCGACCGCTATGTCACCGAGTGGGCCGAGCTGAGCCCGATCGGTGCCACCTATGTGGGCATCGCCGGGCACGACGGCAAGACCGACGATTTCACGCCCGAGGGCTTCGACGCTCAGACCGAGCTGGCCCGCCGGACGCTCAACGAGCTCGATGTGATCGACCCGGAGCACGAGGCCGAGGCGGTCGCCAAGGACGCGATGATGGAGCGGGTCGGCCTCGAGCTGGCCCGCGACGAGGCCGGTGTCAGCCGGAGCGAGATCAGCGTGATCAGCAGCGGGTTGCACGCGCTGCGGGGCGTCTTCGACGTGATGCCGGCCGAGGGCGAGGAGGCGGTCGCCAACATCTCGGCCCGGCTCAACGACCTGCCGCACGCGCTCGAGCAATACAAGCGCACCCTGCTCGAGGAAGCCGACGCCGGCCGGATCAGTGCTCGCGCGCAGATGCTGGCCGTCGCCGAGCAGTGCGACGCCTGGACCGATCCCGACCGCGACGACTTCTACCGCGGGCTGGCCGGCCGGCTCGAGGCCGAGGGGGCGCTGGCCGCCGAGCTGACCCGCGGCGCCGAGGCGGCCACCGCCGCCACCGCCGACTTCGCCGAGTTCCTGCGCCGTGACCTGGCCCCGCGCGGCCGCGACAAGGAGGCGGCCGGCCGGGAGCGGTACGAGCTGGCCTCGCAGTATTTCCTCGGAGCGAAGGTCGACCTGCAGGAGACGTACGAGTGGGGTTTCGCCGAGCTGTTCCGCATCGAGCAGGAGATGCGGGCGACATCGGCCGCCATCGCCGGCTCGGGCGCCTCGATCGACGAGGCGGTGGCCGCGCTCGACGCCGACCCGGCCCGCCTGATCCCGGGCAAGGAGGCGTTCCGGGACTGGATGCAGTCGCTCGCCGACAAGGCCATCACCGAGCTGAACGGCACCCACTTCGACATCGAGCCGCCGGCCCGCACGATCGAGTGCTGCCTCACGCCGACCAGCGACGGCAGCATCTATTACACCGGCCCGAGCGAGGACTTCAGCCGTCCCGGCCGCATGTGGTGGGCCGTGCCCGAGGGGGTCACCGAGTTCTCCACCTGGCGTGAGGTCACGACCGTCTATCACGAGGGCGTGCCCGGTCATCACCTGCAGATCAGCCAGACGCTGCTGCGGGCCGACACGCTCAACCGCTGGCAGCGCCTGCTCTGCTGGAGCTCGGGGCACGGCGAGGGCTGGGCCCTCTATGCCGAGCGCCTGATGGACGAGCTCGGTTATCTCGCCGACCCGGGCGACCGGCTGGGCATGCTCGACGGCCAGGCGCTGCGGGCGACCCGGGTCATCGTCGACATCGGCATGCACCTGGAGCTGGAGATCCCCCGCGACAACCCGTTCGGCTTCCACCCCGGCGAGCGCTGGACGCCGGAGCTGGGCTGGGACTTCCTGCGGGCACACACCCGCATGGAGGAGAAGACGCTGCGCTTCGAGTGGAAGCGTTACCTGGGGTGGCCGGGGCAGGCGCCGTCGTACAAGATCGGCGAGCGCATCTGGCTGCAGGCGCGGGAGGAGACCCGGCAGCGCAAGGGCGCCGATTTCGATTTGAAAACGTTCCACCGGGACGCTCTGAACCTGGGTTCGCTCGGCCTGGACCCCCTTCGTAAGGCACTTGCCCGCATCTGAGCCGTTTCGGGCTTTTCCCCGGTTCGCGCCGGGCAAATGCCCCGGGAAAGCCCCAGCAGGCCCGAAGCGGGACCGGAAAACAGTGACCGGTCCAGCACTTTTAGTCAGGCGATTGCTCACAGCAATCGCCTGACTACTTTTCGCTTAATTGATACCGGTCTTATCGGTCAATGTTCCTGGATCTTGTGGCTTCTCGTGCGGCCACTCTGCCGTTACCATCGCCGCGATGTCTTTCTCGCCTTCGCCGCAACCGGCGTGGGCTGGGGCTTCCGACCTCGGTAACGGAACTGAACGCTCGTTACAACGACGACGACGGCACCTTGTATCCCCCGATCAGCCGAGACAGATCTGGCCCTTGGAAAGGGGTTCCTTGAGGTTTTCTCGGATAGATTGGCCCGGATCCGTGCGCCTGACGGCTACGGAAAGTAGCCACCATTACGGCTCATCGCGTGTGCATGGCGGAGGACGAAAGCAATGAACAGCCGGCGAACCCGTTTAGGCTCCGCACTCGCGGTGATTTTGACGGTCTTGGTCCTTGTGCCGACAGCGGTCCTGTTCGGTCGAGTCTGGACCGACAACTCTGACAAGCGCGACAGCACTCAGCTGGAGAAACAGGGCGTGGAGTACATGACCGCCCTGACCCCGCTGGTGAGCGCTCTCGCCGAGTCGCAGTCGACCGGCATCCAGGGCGTCAGCGAGCCGCCGGAGTCACTGGCCGCGGCCGTGACCCGGGTGTCCGCGGTCGACGCCAAGCTCGGCGACGACCTGCGCACCAAGCCCCGCTGGGCCGACCTCAAGGACAAGATCTCCAAGCTGCCCAAGGTCACCGGCCCGGTCAACATCCTCAACGCGCACGTCGAGGCGAGCGACCTGACCCTGGCGCTGTATGCCGCCGTCCGGCGCAACGCCCAGCTCAACCGCGACCCCGACGGCGACATCTCCAACCTGCAGCAGGCCGTGGCGGTCGACATGCCGAGCACGGTGACGGGGGTGAACCGGATGGGCGATTACGCCAACCTCCTGCAGGGTCTGCCCGCCGCCAGCCGGGCCCAGGTGCAGGCGCAGTTCGCCTACGAGGTGCTCAGTGTGCAGGATTCGGTCAAGCAGCTGACCGAGAACCTGCAGGCGGCCGTCGACAACACCGAGAGCGACACGCTCAGCGGCAGCCTGGTGAGCGCGCTCGACTCGTTCCGCCGTGGCGTCGAGGCGATGAACCGCGGCGCCAACCCCGGCGGCACGCCGAACGCGGCCACCATGTCGACCGCGCAGTCGACCCTGCAGCTGGCGCTGAGCAACCTGTCCGGCATCACGTTGCGCGAGATGGACCGGCTGCTCGACAACCGGCTCGACTCGATCGACTACCGCCGCACCGAGGCGATCATCATGGCCGCGCTGGCCCTGTTGCTGGTGCTGGGCGCGCTGATCTGGCCCGCCGTCAACCGGCGCCGCGAGGCCGAGGCCACCCCGGAGCGTCCGGCCGGCGCCGGCGAGTCCACCCGCGGCGCCCTCGACCGTACGGGCCCCGCGCCCGGTCCGGTGGGCCCGTACGGCAACCCGGGCAACCCGTACAACCAGGCGCCGGGCTACGGCGACCTCGACCCGACACGGCGGGAGCGGTCCGGTGCTGTTCGGTAAGTTCCGCATCCTGGGCAAGCTCGCCCTGCTGGTGCTCGTGCCGCTGCTCGGCGTCGTGGCGCTGAGCGTTCCGATCATCGTCAACCGCGTCCAGGCCGCCACGGACGCGCAGAACACCTCGAACACGGTGGCGCTGGCCGGCCGGGTCGGCACGGCCGTGCAGGAGCTCCAGGAGGAGCGCCTGCTGTCCGTCGGTTTCCTGTTCGGCCTGGTCGGCCAGGCCGACCTGGTCGTGCAGAGTGCCGCCGCCCGCGACGCCGTGGCCCGCGTGGACGACGGCAGCGACGCCGTCTCGCGGGAGCTCACCCGGGCCCTGCGCAACGCCGGCCGGCTCGACAACACCCGGCAGAACGTGCTCAACCGGGCGATCCTGCCGAACATCCTGGTCACCGACTTCACCACCCGCATCACGCCGATCATCAACGGGCTCGCGCTCTCGTCGAACGCCGACCTCAAGACCGGTGTCGGCCGGCAGCTCTTCGCCCTCGAGCAGGCGCTGCGCAGTGACGACCTGATCAGTCAGGCGTCCGGCTTCCTGACCTCGGCCGTGGTCACCAAGCAGCCGGGCTTCATCGGCCTGTTCTCGCAGTCGCTGATCCAGCTGCAGCAGATCATCGCGAACGCCGAGTCCTTCTTCACCGGGAGCCAGTACAAGCTCTACCTCGGCGCCCAGGACGCGTTCTCGGCCCGGGTGGGCCCGCAGTTCCTTCAGCTGGCCGCGACCGACCCGGCCACCGCCATCGGCCAGCTGCAGATTCAGACCCTGTTCCCGTCGCTGCAGTCCGTGCTCGTCCTCGGCGGCTTCGTCGAGAAGCGCGTCGCCGCGGACGTGGACGCGATCGTGACCAACAACCGCGACAACGCCATCCGTGACGCCGTCCTCATCGGTGGCGGCTCGTTGCTGCTGCTGTTCCTGGTGGTCGGCCTGAGCCTGTTCATGGCCCGCGCGGTGGCCCGGCCGCTGCGCCGCCTCACCACCTCGGCCGACCGGATCGCCCGCGCCGCCGAGGCGGAGCTCGAGCGGGTGGCCGACGACGACGCCGAATCGGTCCGCCCGATCCGCCTCGACCCGGTCGACGTCGAGGCCCAGGACGAGATCGGTGACCTGGCCCGCGCGTTCGACCGGGTGCAGACCACCGCCGTCCGGCTGGTGGAACGGCAGGTGCTCGGCCGGCGTAACACCGCCCAGATGTTCGCGCACGTCGGCCGCCGTACCCAGAACCTGGTCGGCCGCCAGCTGGCGCTGATCGACAATCTGGAGCGGCGCGAGACCGACAGCGACCGCCTCGGCGAGCTGTACCGCCTCGACCACATGTCCAGCCGTCTGCGCCGGAACGCGTCCAGCCTGGTCGTGCTGTCCGGGGCCACCGGGGCCGACGAGCACATGGCTCCGCTGCCGCTGCAGGACGTCGTCCGTCTCGCCCTCGGTGAGATCGAGGACTACACCCGGGTCGACGTGGACGTCCCCGAGGAGATCGTGGCCGTCCCGGCCGTCCTGGCCGACCTGACCCTGCTGCTGGCCGAGCTGATGGAGAACGCGACCGCGTTCTCGCCGCCGCACACCCGCGTCGTGGTCACCGCCAACGAGCTGCGCGGCGGGGCCCGCCTGGCCATCGTCGACCAGGGCCTGGGCATGCCGCCCGAGCGGCTGGCCGAGGAGAACGCGCGACTCACCCGCCGTGAGCGGCTCGACCTCGCCCCCAGTGAGGTGCTCGGTCTGTTCGTGGTCGGCCGGCTCGCCCGCCGGCACGGCATCGAGGTCACCCTGACCGAGACGCCGGGTGGCGGCATCACCGCGTGGGTCGACCTGAACCCGTCGCACCTGATCGCCCGGGTCCTCAGCACGACCGCGCCCGACGTCCCGCCGTTCCCCTCGGTGGTCCCGCCGGCTCAGAACGGCTACCTCACCTCCGAGTTCGCCCAGGTCATCGCGGGATCGGCGGCGCGCGCCTCGGTCCCCGGCAGCCAGCAACCGTTCGACGCCAACGTGCTCCACCGGGCCACCGCGACCCTGGAGACCGGACAGTCGTGGAACGCGTTCGCCCCGATCAAGGCGACCGCGCAGGTGACCGGGCACCCGGCCGAGGCGTACGCGGGCCAGCCGGTCTACGACGCCGAGCCGGTCTATTCGCCCGGCCCGGCCTGGCAGCAGCCCACCGGATTCCAGCAGCCCTCGGGTTACCAGGAGCCGGTGGCCTACCAGCAGCCGGTCGTCACGCCGGATTACGACCTCAACGCGCCGGTCGCCGGCCGGGTCCCGGCGGCGATGCCCGAGCTGCCCGCCGCGGGCCCGGGTGCCTGGCACCAGCAGCCGTCGACGCCGCCGCAGACCACCTGGTCACAGCCGGTCGACGACACGCCGGCGCCGGTCGCCTGGTCGCAGCCGGCCGTCGAGCCGCCGCCGGCCATGCCGGCCATCCCACGGCAGCGGACGAACGAAGAGGACTACCGGTACGCCCCTCAGGCGTACCAGCCGCCGTCGGCTTCCGAGCCCCGACCGGCCGAGACGTCGCAGCCCAGCCTGGGTAACACCGGGCCGCTGCGCCGCCGGGTGCCGGGCAGCCAACTGCCGGAGGAGGGTGTCCGGCCGCTCCCCGCGCGTCCGCCGTCCCAGGACGACGCGGTCGCCGCGAGGGCCGCGTTCGACGACTTCGAGGCCGGGGTCAGCCGCGCGCAGTGGGACGTGGCCGAGACCCAGATGTCCTCGCCGCCGTCGGCCGGGCACGCGCCGCTGGCCCGGCGGGTGCCGGGGGCCACCCTGCCGCGGGACGAGCCGAACTACCCGCCGCCGGCTTCCCCGAGCCTGCCCCTGGACCCGGACGAGGCCCGAGCCCTGATGGAACAGTTCGAGTACGGAGTCGCACTCGCGCTGAACGAAACGAAGCCACAACCCGAGGGACAACCGCGATGACTTCCCCCTACAGCACCGACACCGGCAACGGCCGCGACTACGCTCAGTCCCAGCTGAGCGCCGAGGCCAAGACCTTCAACTGGCTGCTCGACTCCTTCACCTCCGGCACGGCCGGCGTGATCGAGGCCATCGCGGTTTCGTCCGACGGTCTGCTGATGGCGATGTCAGCGATCAAGGACAGGCCCAACGCGGAGCGCCTGGCCGCGGTCGTCTCGGGTCTGACCAGCCTGGCCGGCGGCGCCGCGAGCTGGTATCGACTGGGCTCGCTCAACCGCGTCATCATCGACATGGCCGACGGATACCTGCTGGTCACGGCGATCAGTGCCGGATCGGTGCTCGGGGTCATCGCCGATCGCTCGGCCAACCTGGGCACGCTGGCGTACGAGATGACGCTCTTCGCCACCCGGGCCGGTGGCGCCCTGAGCCCGCGCCTGATCGCCGAGTTGAAGAACGCCGTTCAGCAATGACCTATCCGGACCCCGACGACCCGGCACACCCGGCTCGGCCGAGTGTCCGACCCTTCCTGCAGTCCGGCCCGCTCCCGGCCGGCGGCTACCGTCCCACGCACACGGACGAGCAACCGCCGGCCACCGAGCAGACCACTGCTCTGCGCCCGTTCGTCATCACGTCCGGGCGCACCGACGGCGCCGACCCCGACATCGGGATGGAAACACAGGTGACCGCCAGCCCCGGCGCTGGTCCGGTACGTCTCTCACCCGAGATGCGGGCCATCGTCGGACTCTGTTTCGAGCCCGTCTCCGTGGCGGAGATCTCCGCCCGGCTGCGCCTGCATCTCGGCGTCACGCGCATCCTGGTCGGCGACCTGCGAGCCGCCGGCCAACTGGACGTCCACGTGCTGAACAACGAGACCCCCGACCCCGAGACCATCATGCGAGTGATCCGTGGACTTCGAGCAATCACCTGACCGCGTCGTCGGCACCGCCGCCGTGAGCAGCGGCGGCCGTCCGAAGAAGGCGCCGGTCCCGGTCAAGATCATCGTGGCGGGCGGCTTCGGCGTCGGCAAGACCACCACCGTCGGCGCCATCTCGGAGATCTCTCCGCTGACCACCGAGGCCGAAATGACCTCGGCCTCGGTCGGCATCGACAATCCGGGCCAGGCCACGATGAAGACGACGACGACCATCGCGATGGACTTCGGCGTGCTGACGATCGACCAGACGCTGAAGCTCTACATCTTCGGCACGCCGGGACAATCGCGCTTCGCCTTCATGTGGGACGACCTGATCAAAGGCGCCCTCGGCGCGCTGGTCGTGGTCGACACCAACCGGATCGACGACTGCTATCCCGCGGTCGACTACTTCGAGCGCGCCGGGCTTCCGTTCGTCGTCGGTGTCAACACCTTCAACGGGCAGATGAGCTACAGCCTGGACGAAGTGCGCTGGGCCCTGGCCATCCGCGAGGACGTGCCCGTGCTCTCCTTCGACGCCCGTTTCCGCGGGTCGGTGCGGGACGCCCTCCTCGTCGTCCTGGATCAGGCGCTCGACAAGGCGATCCGGCAGAAGTCGTAGTCCCTCTGACGACGGGTGTGCGGTGGGTCGCTGAGATCGAGGTTCCCAAATCAGCCTCCGAGCGGGCAGAGTGGTAAACGGCGAGACCCGCTACGGAAGGACGGTCACGTGCGAGGCGGATTGGATGACGCTCTCGACAAGCTCGCGCGCCGTGACGAGCTGCGCCGACGAGCCACGGGGGAGACACCCGGCACCCCGGCGGCTGTGACCGAGCTGGTCGAGGCGGTCGCGGCGGTTGTCGCGCGCCATCCGGAGCTGGGCGTGAGCGTGGGCGTCGAGGGCGCCGGCGACCCCCTTCTGCTGCACTTCTATCTCGCCGAGGGCCAGGTCCAGGTCAACGCCGAGAGCGCGGCCGCCCTGTCACCCGAGCCCACCGGCCCCCGGCACGCCGACTTCGACCTCGACGCCGACGACACCGGCGAGCGTCCCTATTCGGCCGCGCCCTATTCGCCCGCCCCGCCGGAGCCGGGCGGCGACACCCGGCGGCTGAGCCAGGACGATCAGGATCGCTTCGGCCCGGCCACCTTCGGTCACACGTCCGCGCCGCCGGCCTCCGACCAGGGCTACTACGCCGACTCCGACACTGCCGAGCGACGGTACGGCTCATTCGACACCGACGCGCACCGGCCCACGCACGACCGGGCCGATCCGCGCCATCCCGCGCACGACTCGACCGACGCGCGCCATCCCGCGCACGACTCGACCGACGCGCGCCATCCCGCGCACGACTCGACCGACGCGCGCCATTCCACGCCCGACTCGGGTGATCCGCGTTATCCCGCGCACGACCCGGGTGAGTCGTCGCGCGATCTGGGCGCCCGCCTGCGTGACCTCGGCATGGCGACCAGCGGGCAGCCGGGCCCGGAGTATCCGCCGCATCCGTTCGCGGCCACGCCCCCGCCGCCGGTGCCGCCGCAGTCAACACCGCCGCGCCCGGCCGTGGCGCCGCAATCGACACCGCCGCGCCCGGCCGTGCCGACGCAGGAGGACTCGGCCGGCCCGACCCGGCGCATCCGTCCCGAGCAGCATCGGCCACCGGCCGAGCCGTCCGCGGCCGAGCGCGGCGTCTCGGTGCCTGAGCAGCGCAGCATGCTGACGCCGCTTCCCCAGCCGATCCCGTTGCAGGTCGAGCGGCCGGAGGAGACCGAGATGGCCGCCCGCCGCTTGGCCGCGCTGCTGCGCGACGATCCGTCACTGCTCGATCAGCCCCGTGGTTGAACGCAGCGTGATGTCGGCCGTCGCTGAGCGACTGGTCGGTTTCCGCCCGAAAAGCCCGGCTGAGATGTCTGGGTTAGCCCTTTCGGCCAGATCACCACTCAGGACCTTGTATCACGCTGTGTAACTGAATTAACTTCCAAGGCGTTCCCCACTACGGCGCGTGACCTTGACCGGTTTCGCGGCCCACCTGCGTACGCCTCGGAGTCCTCGATGTCGCTGCCCGAAGTTCACCTGGTCGCCGGAACGGTGGCCGAGGCCGTACGGCTCGCTCCCGTCGCCCTCGCCATGCGCGAGCAGGGCCGGCTCGCTCCCGTCCCGATCGCCACCGGCACCCACCCGGACGCAGTCGGTCAGGCCCTCACGGCCTTCGGGATCACCCCGCGGATCACGCTGCCGTCCGGTGACGGCCACACCGAGACGATGCGCCGCTTCGACGACCTCTGGGCCGTCCGGACGCCGGGCGCCGTCATCGTGCGGGACGGGCTCGCACCGGCGCTGGCGGCTTTCTGGCGACGCGTCCCGATCCTGACCATCGACGCCGGTCGCCGCTCGGGCGAGCTCGGCTCGGCGTCGGCCCTGGACGCCCAGCGACGCCTGCTGGCCCAGGTCACCACCGTGCACCTGGCCGCGACCCCGCTGGCCGCGATGAACCTGCTGGACGAGCGGGTGGTCGCCGGCGACACGCTGCTGACCGGCGGCACCGCCCAGGACGCGGCGCAGCTGCTCGCGGCCAGGACGATCGCCGCGCCGCCGCGGGGTCACCGCACGATCGTGCTGGGCGTGCCGGCCGAGCGGGCCGCGGCCATCGGCCCGGCGCTGCGCTATCTCGCCGGTCGCTACCCCGACCTGGAGGTTGTCCGGGCGGCCGACTTCGCGCCCGGTCTCGAGTTCGCCACCCTGCTGGCTCAGGCCTACCTCGTGGTGACCGACGACGAGGACCTGGTCGAGGAGGCGCTGGCCGCCTACTGCCCGGTGCTGATGATCGGCTCGGAGGCCCGGCATGCCGAGGCCCTGCACGCCGGCAGTGCCCGCCTGGTCGAACCCGACCCGGCCGCGATCTCCAGTGAGGTGGCCGGGCTGCTGGAGACCCGGGTGCGCCGCGACTCGATGGCGCTCTCCGGCAACCCGTACGGCGACGGTCTCGCCGCCTATCGCGTCGCGCAGGCCGTGGCGGCCCTGCTCGGCCATGGGCAGTTCCCCGACCCGATGCCCGCCCAGCCCACGGCCGGAGTGGCCCGATGAAGGAGAGCGTCATGGACGTCGTCGGTTTCTGGACCAAGTCGTGGACGAGCGACGACCGGGTCGCGGTGCGGCAGATGCTCGCACCGGACGCCGAGATCGAGTGGAACCTGGACTCGCCGGTCGACGACGAGGAGCTGGTGCAGGTGCTGCACCGGATCGCCGCCTTCGCCGACACGGTGACCGTGGTCGGCGAGACCCGGGCGGCCGACGGCGCCGCGCTCGTCTACGACCTCGAGGCGCCGTTCGGCACGGTACGAATGATCGAGTTCCTGACCGTGGCCGGCGGCCGGATCACCGAGGTGCGCCAGGTCTACGACGTGACCGCCACCGACCGGTTCTTCCCCGGGCTCTACGCCAATTAGCGCACGCGGTCGAGCAGCGCGAAGAGGTTGACCCAGTGGCGCTGCTCGGCCTCGCGGTCGTACATCGACGTGTCCGACATCGTGAAGCCGTGCGGCGCTCCCGCGTAGACCTCGGACGTGTAGGTCACGCCGGCCTCGTCGAGGGCCGACTCGAGTGTCTTGATCTGGTCGGGGGTCATCGACTGGTCGTTGTCGGCGTGCGCGAAGTAGAGCTCGCCGGTGATCACGCCGACCCGCAGGTGCGGGCTGTCCGGCTGATCGGTCACGACCCGCCCGGCGTGGAAGCTCGCCAGCGCCTTGATCCGGTCGGGGTGCGCCTCGATCGCCCGCAGCGCGTTCATGCCGCCCATGCAGTAGCCGACGGCCACGACCGGCCCGTCGGCCACGCCGGCCTGGGCGTGGAAGAAGTCGAGATAGGACTGCGAGTCGGCCGCCACCCGGTCGGCGGTCAGCCCCTGGATCAGCGGCATCAGCCGGCCGAAGGCGGCGCCCCGCTTGTCGGCGTCGGTGAGCTCCTCCGGCTGGATCAGCGGGGACGCACCGCCGCGGTAGAGGATGTTCGGCGCGAGCACCGCGTAACCCCGCTCGGCGATCCGCTCGGCCATCTCGGCGATCCGCGGGCGCAGCCCGAACGCGTCCATGAACAGCAGCACACCCGGGAACGGCCCGTCGCCGGCCGGCCGCACGAAGTAGGAATCCGCAGTGCCGTCCGCGGTGGAAATCTGCACGGTGTTCGTCTGCATGCCGCACCTCCGGCAGCGACCGTAGCACCAACCGGGGAATCATCCCCGGTCTAGTCGTACCCTGTCATCCATGGCAGATCGACTGCGCGCCGACGCGCAGCGTAACCGGGTCGCGCTGCTCGCCGCCGCCCGCGAGGTCTTCGGCGAGCACGGCCTCGACGCCTCGCTCGACGAGATCGCCCGCCGGGCCGGGGTCGGCAACGCCACGTTGTACCGGCGCTTCCCGACCCGCCGCGATCTGATCGCCGAGGTCTTCGCGGGGCAGATGACCGGGTACGTCGAACTGGCCGAGACCGCGCTGGCCGAACCCGACCCGTGGGCCGCCTTCGTGACCTACCTGACCCGGCTCTTCGAGGTCCAGGCGACCGACCGCGGGCTGTCCGAACTCCTGGTGACCAGCGGTTTCGAGGAGGACGAGCGGCTGGCCGGCCTGCTCGCGAGCGCTCAGCGCAGCGCCTCCCAGGTGATCCGGCGAGCTCAGGCCGCGGGCCGGCTGCGGGCCGACTTCACCCGGCAGGACATCAGCCTGCTGATGCGGGCCAACGCCGGTGTGCTCCGCAGCTCGGCCGACCCCAGCGCCTGGCGCCGTCAGCTCACGCTGGTGCTCGACGGACTCGCGGTTGATTGATCATCGATATTTAAAGCTGTTTAAGGACCGTTTAACGCGCTGCGGCCGACACTCGGCTCTCATCCCCACGAAGGTGCGACTCCGGGCCCCCACCCGGAGTCGCGCTGCTTTCGCTGGTCAGGCGAATCCGCGACCGGCCTCGGCCAGGGCCTCGGACACCAGATCCCACAGGTTGGTGCCGGGCGGCTTGTCGAGCCAGAGGTGCAGCGCCACCCGCAGCGAGGCCAGGAAGGCCGCGGAGGTCATCTTCACCCGTACGCTCGCCGGGTCGTCGCCGGACCGGGCCGCGATCTCGGCCGAGAGCTCGCGTTCGAGCGCGGCGAAGGTCTGCACCTGCGCCGACACAAGAGCGGGCTGGGTGCGGACGAGACGGCTCTGCGCGACCCAGTGCGGGTCGAGCTCGCCCAGCTTGAGATAGAACTGCTCGGCCGCCGCGGTGAGGGCCGCCCACGGTGTCTCGCCCGCCGGGCGGGACCGCACCTGCTCGATCAGCAGATGGATGCGCTGGTAGTCCCCGTAGAGCAGGGCCTCTTCCTTGCTGCCGAAATAGTTCGAGAACGTCCGCCGGGAGACCCCGGCCTCGTCGGCGATGGCCTCGACGGTGACCCGGTCGGGACCGTGCTCGATCGCCAGTCGCATCGCGGCGGCGTGCAGGGACTGCCGGGTGGCGGCTTTCTTGCGTTCACGGAGCCCGGGCTCGGCAGCGGTGCTCATGGTCCGAGCGTACCGGCGTGTGATTCCCTTCTCAATGTGCAAACTTGCGCAATGGGAAAGGTCCGTCGATAGTTGTATGAGGCAACCACTTCTGAGCATCACCACGATGGAGGCTGCGCGATGAGCGCCTCGACCACCACGAGCGTCCGCCCGGGCGCCATGTCACACCGCCAGATCATGGAGGCCCTCTCCGGCCTCCTGCTGGTGCTCTTCGTCGCGATGGCCAGCTCGACCATCGTGTCCACGGCGCTGCCCAAGATCATTGGCGCTCTCGACGGCAGTCAGACGCAGTACACCTGGGTTGTCACCGCGACCCTGCTCACCGCGACCGCGTCCACCCCGATCTGGGGCAAGCTGGCCGACCTCTACAGCAAGAAGCTGCTGGTCCAGATCGCCATCGTGGTGTTCGTGCTCGGCTCGATCGTGGCCGGCTTCTCGCAGACCGCCGGTCAGCTGATCGCCGCCCGCGGGTTCCAGGGGCTCGGCATGGGTGGCGTCCAGGCCCTGGTCCAGGTGGCCATCGCCGCGATGATTCCGCCCCGTGAGCGCGGCCGCTACAACGGCTACCTGGGTGGCGTGATGGCTCTGGCCACGGTCGGCGGCCCGCTGCTGGGCGGTCTGATCGTCGACTCGACGCTGGGCTGGCGCTGGTGCTTCTTCATCGGTGCCCCGATCGCCGTGATCGCGCTGGTCGTCCTGCAGAAGACCCTCAACCTCGAGGTCATCCGCCGGGCCAATGTGAAGATCGACTACCTCGGCGCCGGCCTGATCGCGGCCGGCGTCAGCACCCTGCTCGTCTGGGTCTCGTTCGTCGACAGCTCGTTCGGCTGGATCTCGTGGCCCAGCGCCGCGATGGTCGGCGCCGGCCTCGTGCTGATCGCCCTGGCCGTCTGGGTCGAGACCCGGGTCGCCGAGCCCGTCGTGCCGCTCGACATCGTCAAGCAGCGCAACACCGCCCTCGCCATCATCGCCAGCCTCGCGGTCGGCATGGCGATGTTCGGCGGCGCCGTCTTCCTCGGTCAGTACTTCCAGATCGGCCGGGGTTACAGCCCCACCGAGGCGGGTCTGCTCACCATCCCGATGATGGCCGGCATCCTGGTCTCGTCGACGGTCACCGGGCGCATGATCACCAAGAGCGGCCGGATCAAGCCGTACATCCTGACCGGCACCATCGTGCTGGTGGCCGGTTTCGCCGGGCTCTCGATGCTCGACCACGAAACCCCGCTCTGGTACGTCGGTATCGCGATGGCCCTCGTCGGTGCGGGCGTGGGCATGTCGATGCAGAACCTGGTGCTGTCGGTGCAGAACACCGTCTCGCTCAAGGACATCGGCGCGGCCAGCTCGACGATCGCCTTCTTCCGCTCGCTGGGCGGCACGATCGGCGTCTCGGTCCTCGGTGCGGTGCTCGCCCGCCGGGTCAACGACCAGATCACCCACGACCTGGCCAACGCGGGCGTGCCGGCCGGCAGCACCAGTGGCGGCAGCACGCTCAACCTGGCCGCGCTGCCGGACTCGATCCAGCACATCGTGCGGGCCGCCTACGGCGACGCGACCGGGCACATCTTCCTGATCAGCGCCGCCATCGCGGTGGTCGGCGTGATCGCCGCGGCGCTGCTGCGCCCGGCGGCGCTGCGCTCGACGGTCGACGTCGCCTCCTCGTCGCCCGATTCCCCGGCTTCCTCGGGGACCAAGGAAGCCGTCCTCAGTCGCTGACACATCCCGGCTCCAACGCGGCGTCCGCTCCGGCGGGCGCCGCGTTTGTTGCCCCTGGGGCGAGATTGCTCACGCGGGTCAATATGGAACCGCAGCCTCACGCAGAGCTAACCTTCGAAAGCGGAGCGCTGATCATGGTGTTTTCCTCAACACCCGGGCGGTGCTGTCGATCAGTGGCGCAGGAGCGAGAAAGGGGGCTGGCCACGTGGATCCGGACCGGGAAGTGCTTGACACCGAGCGGCTGGACGCCGCCCTCCTCGAGCTGGAGGACGAGATCCACTGGGATGCCGTGCCCATGCTCGAGCTCGCCGAACGCTACGAGCGTCAGGCCCGCCTGCTCGGTGACGACATGCTCGTGGCCCGGGCCCGGCTCAGCCAGGCCAACATGCGCATGCGCTCCGGTGACGTCGCCGAGGCCGCGCAGCGCATCTGGCACATCCACCAGTGGGCGGTCGACCACGACGCCCGCCGGCTCACCGCCCGCACCCATCTGATCTGGTCGGCCATCCACCGCCACCTCGGCGACGCCGCGCAGAGCCTCGAGCATGCCGTCCTCAGCGTCGAGCTGCTCGACGACACCGCGACCCCGCACATGCAGATCTGGCACCGGGCCAAGCTGGCCGACGCACTCGCTTTCGCCGGCTCGTTCGAGACGGCCCGCGACCGTTTCGACCAGGCGGAACGGCTGACGACCGATTTCAACCGTCCCTTTCTGCGGCTCTACGTGCTCAACAACTACGCCTACTCGGAGCACGCCGCCGGCAACTACGAGCACGCGGAGCGGGTCGCCCAGCGGCTGCGCGTGCTGGCCGCCACCCACAGCTTCGAGCTCGACGCCACCGTGCTCGACACGATCGGCGCCATCGAGCTGGGCAACGGCCACTACGCCGCGGCCGAGCAGACGATGCTGCAGTGCATCGAGAAATACAGCCAGATCCGGCGCGACGACGCCGACGCCATGCCTGAGTACCTGCTCAACCTGGCCCGGGCCCAGCGTGGCCTCGGGGCGTACGAGCGCGCCCAGCGCAGCCTCGACGAGTCCCGTGAGCTCTGCGCCGACCGCGAGCTGGGCCACTTCCTCGTGCAGGTGCACCAGGAGCAGGCCGAGCTGCATGCCGCCCGGGGTGAGTTCGCCGAGGCGTACGAGGCCCACAAGGCATTCTTCGAGGCCTACGTGGGGTTGCGGTCCCGCCAGCGCGAGGCGCAGGCCCGCACCCGGCAGGCCCTGTTCGAGACGGCCGAGGCCCGGCAGGAGGCGGAGCGCTTCCGCGAGCAGGCCCGGCGTGACCCGCTGACCGGGTTGCACAACCGCCGCTTCATCGACGAGCAGCTGCCCCGCCTGATCGGCACCGATCCCGACCTGACCGTCGCCCTGGTCGACCTCGACCACTTCAAGCGGATCAACGACCAGCTCTCCCACGACGTGGGCGACCAGGTGCTCGTGCAGGTGGCGAAACTCCTCGAGACCGAGCTGGCGGCCGTGTCGCCCGACGGTTTCGTGGCCCGGATGGGTGGCGAGGAATTCCTCATGGTGCTGCCCGGCTGCCCGACGGCGCGGGCCGGTCGTGAGTTCGACCGCATCCGCCGCGCCGTCGGCGCCTACGACTGGGCCGGCATCACCCGCGGCCTGCCGGTCACGATCAGCATCGGCGTGGCCTGTGTGAGCGAATCCGAGAAGCTGACCCAGCCCGGCCTGCTGTCCACAGCCGACCGCAATCTGTACGCGGCGAAGCACGGCGGCCGTGACCGGGTGGTGTGCGGCCTACCCGGTGCTGATCGCGCCCCGTCCTACCGTGATCACGCCTCGGCGGCCTGAGCAGCGCGCTGGGCATCGAACGACGAACGTGCTTTTGATCGACTTCGACCGTTACGCTTTACCGCACTGACGGACAGTCGGCCCGGTGCGGGTCAGGCGAGGAGGCGGTCGTGGGCGATTACTCCCCGGTGCCTGAGGTGGCGCCCCCGGGCGTGAACATCAATGTCCCCCACTCGGCCCGCATCTACGACTACTGGCTGGGCGGCAAGGACAACTTCGCCGTCGACCGCGCGGTGGGCGACGCCATGATCAAGGCGATCCCCGGCATGCGTTACATGGCCGCTGAAAACCGCAAGTTCGTGCACCGGGTGGCCCGCGACCTGGTGGAGAAAGAGGGCGTCCACCAGTTTCTGGACGTCGGCACGGGCATCCCGACCCGGCCCAACCTCCACGAGATCGCCCAGCGGATCGCCCCCGAGTCGCGGGTGGTCTATGTGGACAACGATCCGATCGTGCTGGTCCACGCCCGAGCCCTGATGATCAGCACCGAGCAGGGCCGCAGTGAATACATCTCGGCCGACCTCCGCGCCCCCGAGTCGATCCTCAACGACAAGGTGCTGGGCGACACCCTCGATCTGGAGAAGCCGATCGGCCTCACCCTGATCGCCATCCTGATGCTGATCGCCGACGAGGACGACCCGTGGTCCACGGTCCAGGCGCTGCGCGACGCGATGCCGTCGGGCAGCCTGCTGGCCATCACCCACCCGACGGCCGACTTCGCGCCCGACGAGGTGAACGAGGCGGTGGCCGCGGCGACCGGGGCCGGCATGACCCTGGTGGCCCGGCCCGAGGCCGACGTGCGGCGCTTCTTCGGCGACTGGGAGTTGCTCGAGCCGGGGCTGGTGCCGGTGTCGAGCTGGCGTCCCGACGAGCCGGTCGACAATCCGGCGGCCGCTTATTACTGGGCGGGCGTCGCGCGCAAGCCCTGACCGCCGTCCCGGACGCTCGCCGGCCCTACCCGTTTGTCGGCCACCCGCCAGTCCGCCCGGCTCTGAAACCTCGTCGGTCCCGACCTTGACATCTCTTCGGCCCCGGCTATGACCACCTCGGTCAGCCATTCGCCGGCGGTGACGTTTCGTTGGGCGCTCTCCAGCCCTGACCACCGGGGCACTCGCCGGAGCTATCCCCATCCAGCCGCGACCACTGGGCACTCGCCGGAGCAGATCCCATCCAGCCGCGACCACCGGATGCTCCCCGGAGCTGGTCCCGTCCAGCCTGACCCTTTTCGGGCAACCGTGAAGACTGACCCTATTTCAGGCCAGCCGCGAACGCTGACCGTTTTGGGCAATTCGCTCAGCCCAGGCGGCTGGACTCGGCGGCCGTTGCCGACTCTCGCATCACTCCGGAGCATGCGTGGCTCGACATCGGCGGACGGGCTGACGTCACAAGCGCGACAGTCGCGGGCCGGAAGCAAACCGGCCGGGCCGCCCGGCACGGGGGAACCGGACGACCCGGCCGGAGCCGGGGAAAGTTCATCAACTGAGGTTTAGGCAACCCCGGCCCTGAGAACGCATGTCGTCGCCGCGAGACGCGCGGGCCGACGGACTGACGCCACAGTGGAGCAACGATCAGTAACCACTGCGCGCCTGCGAACGATTGATCCCGCCGCCCGGTAATCACGTCCCAGGCATTTACGCTTAGTGATCACTACTGACGCCCTGTCAACAGAGAGGAGCGGAGCAGAGGGCCGGAACCGTGATCAATCACGGGCATCCCACTCTCCCCCATCATTCGCCGGCCGCCGGCCCCCAGGCCGGGACAAGACATGCCGCACATCCCCGAAGCGGTGCGACACCACCGCCGCTCGAGCCGTCGCAGCACTCACGTCGTCGGTGATCGACTCGGTCCGGTAGAGCAGCGCCGGATTGCCCCGTCGCGGCTCGGCCGGCTCGCCATCGCCTTGATCGAAGTGCTCGGGACCGATATTCGGAACAGCCATCTCGTTACCTCTCGCTAGGACGCCCCCGCCAGGGAGCCTCGCGCCGAGGCCGCGACGCCGTTTCCGCGACCGACCCGTCACTCAAAGATGTCACCCTAAGTGACACCCGCAAGATGCGTACGTGCGTTATCATGCTCACAATCCCGTGAGTACGCAAGGCCAAATGCACGTGCATTTGCACAAGGTGTGAGGCAATGATTGCGCACAGGAGAGCAGCTGACTCCGGACGATCCTCGCCCGGAGGAGAAACTAGGGAGCTTCAACATGACGTACGCGGTCAACGGCATCCCCGCCGGCCAGTTGGAAGGTGTCACCTGGCAGAAGAGCCGGCGCAGCAACCCCAGCGGCAACTGCGTCGAGTGTGCCGTCCTGCCCAACGGCGAGGTGGCCATGCGCAACTCCCGGGACCCTGAGGGTCCGGCTCTCATCTACACCCCCGGCCGAGATCGAGGCCTTCCTCGGCGGCGTTCGCGACGGCGACTTCGACAACCTGCTCGCCTGAGCCGGCGTACCCGAAAGCCTGAAATCTTGTGGCCGAGGTCGAGTCGGATGACAGAGCTCGGATGAACGAACGAGGTCCCGGACCGGCGCGGGACGAGCCGGCTCAACGGGAACAGCGCTGGCCCTTCGCGGCCGGCCGCTTCGAGTGCGACGTGCCCATCTCCACGTCCCGCTCGGGGCAGATCGCCCACCGGACTGATCGCGACAGCTCGCACCCGAGCAGCGACTCCGGGCCGACGGCAGCGATGCCGCGGGTGGCAAAGCAGTGGCCGGGCAACGCGATGAGCAAGCGCCCGGAAAAGAGATGGGCCTGCCTGGTTGTTCAAGCCAGGCAGGACCCGAGACGGTGAAAGGTCTCGTCCACGGTCGTCGGCAGCGGGCGTGGGCGAGCCAACCGATATTCACCCGGGGCCGGGGCTCCAGACGAATTCGCAGAGCCTACCGCGCGTCCGGGCTCGGCTCCAGACAGTCGTGAAGATCAGGCGGGACGGCCGACCTCGTGGAGCAGCTTGCCGAGAATCTCGGGCGTGTGCCCGGGCGGTTCGGCGTCGATGCAGACCCGCTCCATCGCCATCGCGTACTGGTCGACGTCCTCACGCTTGTCGAGGTAGATGGCGCTGGTGAGCTGCTCGACATAGACGACGTCGGGAAGCTCGGGCTCGGGGAAGCGCAGGATCGCGAACGGGCCACCGGCCGCGGCGTGCCCGCCGGCGTGGAACGGGATGATCTGCAGCCGTACGTTGGGCTTCTTCGACGCCTCGATGAGGAACTCGATCTGAGCCTTCATGACGTCGACGCCGCCGATGGGCCGGCGAAGCACAGCCTCATCGATCACCGCCCACAGCTGCGGGCCCTCGGGGCGGTCGAGAATCGCCTGGCGCTGACGGCGCAGCTCGACCCGCTTGTTCATCTCTTCCGGCGTGACGCCGGCGTGGCCGAGCATGATGACCGCGCGCGCGTAGTCGGGCGTCTGCAGCAGGCCCGGCACGAACTGGATCTCATAGGTGCGGATCAGCGTCGCGGCGGCCTCGAGGCCCAGGTAGGACTGGAACCAGCCGGGCATGACGTCGCTGAACTGCTGCCACCAGCCCGGATTGTTGGCCTGACGGGCCAGCACGAGCAGTGCCTCACGCTCGTTGGCCTCATTCACGCCATACAGGGTCAGCAGGTCGCTGACGTCGCGCTCCTTGAAGCTGACCCGGCCGAGCTCCATCCGGCTGATCTTGGATCCCGAAGCTCGGATCTCCCACCCGGCGTCCTCACGAGTGATGCCCTTGGCCTCGCGCAGGCGACGGAGTTGGGCCCCGAGCAGGATGCGCAGGACGGTAGGGCCGCCGGTCGGGGCCTCCTCCTGCTGCGTACCCGCGCTCACCTGGCTCCTCGTCATCGCTTTGTGGGGGCTGCCCGGCCGCAGTCCCTCAGCATCCTAAAGGGGAGATCGTCCACAACGAAACAGCCCGGGCGGGTGCCCGGGCGTTCGCCCAATGCGGATGCACGTGCATCCGGCCTTGCGAACGCCTTGGTACGCGAGCATGATAGCTGACAGACACGCACCATCTGCTGACACAGCGTGCTGAAAGTTCGGCTTCTCGGCCGACACGTCCGACTCGGTGGCGTTCCCCCGCCCACCGGACGAGCGAGTCCCGAGATCTTGGAGGGTCATCTCGATGTCCACGGCTCCGACGTCCGCCCCGACCATCGCCCCGCCCCAACGCGACCCGGCAGATGTGGCATCCGCCGACAGCTACCACCCCTCCGACCGCGTGTGGGTCTACCGCGACGGCTGGCGCGCCGGAGTCATCGAAGCAGCCTCCCCCCGCGCCGTCACCGTCACCTACCGCCCCGGCGCCCACCTCGGCACCGGGGTCGACACGTTCACGGCGCCCTACGTGAGCGCCCGCTCCAGCGAGGACCCGGCCGTCGACCGCCGTCACATCGGCCGCGGCGTCTACACCCCGTCCGGCCTTCCCGTGCGGCACTCCGCGGCATGACCGGGGCGGTCACCGTCGCGGCCGTTGTCGGCTTACTGAGCCTGCTCGCCGGCGTGGGCCCTGGGATGGCACCTCCGCCGCACGAACGAGTGGTGCCCGTCCTGCGGTGACCAGATGACCTGCCCCACGTGCGGCAGCGAGGCGGCCCTCTCCGAGGCCGCCGCCGTTCCTCCCCGGCTCTGACCGGGTCGCTCTTCCCGCCGTACGCGGATAGACAGCCACCCAGAGGCGCCGACCTCCCCGCCGTACCCCTACTCCGCCGGATGCGGTCCCATCACCTCGGCGGCCTGAGTCCTGCCGCTCCGATCCTCCCGCACCCTCAGCCCCGCCTGGGCTTTAGTCCGGCTCCAACACCCCCACTGCAGCCGACACCCACCTGCGCTTCGGTCCGCTCCCAGTGCGGTTCCGCACCCCAGGCAGCCCGGGCGATAGCACTTCCGAGCACGCCGGCCGCCTCCTGGATCTCTGCCAACCCTTCTCGCAGACTGTGCCGGCGACGCCCGCAAGTGGCCCATCGCGCGGTTGTGCCCACCCGGACAGCGCAGCTACATCGCCGCGCGAAGCGCGGAAGCGGCTCGCAGTTCGCCGGCGAGCCCCGTCGCTACGACACCTGCCGCCGGTCTTCTTCGCGCGTAGACGGCTTCTCGTAGCCGAGTTGCCTTCCCCAGCAGCTCCGGCCGTAACACCTACCGCTGCTCTTCTGTGCGAGCCGCGGGCCGCCAACGAGAATTGAAAGATATTCTTGTTATTGCGCTTTGAACTACTTCACCTGATAAACAGGCGGCGACATTTGTTACCAGGACTGCAATAACATCTCTCTTTCGAGGCCGTCACCAGGGAAAGGGAAGCTCTGCGGGTGCAGACCCACGGTCCCACAGCGTTGCCACCAGGCACTTCGCCCGGTATGCGGAACGCTCACGCTCCACATTGGGGAGCCCTGTCACCCTAGAGGAAATTGTCCGGAACAAGCCACCTCCGCCCTATTACCGAGCGATCTCCACAGCCGCTCGCGCAGCCTTCTCCGACCACGCTTCGTATATGCACGAGCATGCCCGGACGACCTCGAAAGAGGGTATTCACAGCGCGACTACGAACCGTCGATCTACTCGCCCGCTGCCCCAGATCATCCCGCTAGATACCCAGATAGGAGTTACTGAGCGGTTCTCCGCTGGATGCGAATCCGTGGGGTCGCCCACAGCGCGGTGATGCTCGCCCTCGACCGGCATACCGGACACATGAGACATCGGCGCAGCCGGACGCCACCAGTCGGCGCCCAGCCAAGAACGTCGGCGGCGTTCCTCCTCGCTCGAGACGCTCCCGCCGCCGCCCGGCACCTCCCCGGCCGGCACCTCCTCGTACCGTACGAAGTGGACGGATTCGATCCAGAGCTGGGTCGAGGTGGCGGTGCCCACCCGTGCGAGTGACGCGTGCGCCGCGCCGGCCCGCAGCGGACCCGATGTCCGCCGCAAAGCCGCCTTTCTGGGTTTCTGTGAGAGCCGTCGCCAACGCGTTTCAACGGGTTACCAAGCCGCAACGGCGGGTATCAATTCGCCGTCGAGCGGCAGGCAGTCAGTCGGAGGTGGTCACCGTGCTCGATCCTCAGGAGAAGGCCGAATTCGATGGTTTGGTGACGCTTCTGCGCACGACCGACCCGAGGTTCTGCCGCCGGATGAACCGCATGACCAAGCCCCGCACCCTGCTCTACACCACCGCCGCGGCGACGCTCTGGATCCTCGCGCCGGTCTGCATCGTCTTCGGCGGCTGGACGGGCGCACTCTTCGCGGTGCTGGCCATCGGGTACGGATTCCGTCTGTACACGAAGCGCAACGGCCACCGCCCCCAGCCGGCCTGGTGGGTGGCGACGCGAGGCCGCCCGACCCATCCGGCCTAGCGGATCCGCCACGCCGCAGACCCTAGACCCACTTGTCTCCGGTGAGGCGCTCGTAGACCTCGACGTACCGGTTGCGGGTGGCTTCGACAACCTCGTCCGGGATCTCCGGCCCCGGCGCCGTGCGGTCCCAGTCGGTCAGCGTCGACGACCAGTCCCGCAGGAACTGCTTGTCCAGGTAGCGCTGCGTGCCACCCGGCTTCCACTCATCGGCCGCCCAGAACCGTGACGAGTCCGGCGTGAGCAGCTCGTCCCCCAGCTTGAGCGTGCCGTCCGCCGCGAACCCCAGCTCCAGCTTGGTGTCGGCGATGATGATCCCCTGCTCGGCCGCCACCTGCTGCCCACGGCGGTAGACCTCGAGCGTTATCCACTTCAGCTCGGCCGCGACCTCAGGGTCGGTGGCGCTCTCGACATCCGCGTACGTCATGAACTCGTCGTGCCCCTCACCCGGCGGCACCTTGGTGGTCGGCGTGAAGATCGGCTCAGGCAGCTGTGACCCCTCGATCAGCCCAGCCGGCAGCGCCACCCCGGAAACGGCACCGTCCCGCTCATACTCCTTGAGCCCGGACCCCGCCAAATACCCCCGGGCGATGCACTCCACCATGACCATGTCGAGCCGCTCACACCGAACAGCCCGCCCAGCCCACTCCGCCGGCACGTCAGTGCTGGACACGATGTGGTTGGGCACCACGTCAGCCAACTGCTCGAACCACCACAGCGACAGCTGAGTCAGAATCTTGCCCTTGTCCGGAATGGCCGTAGGCAGCACCACGTCATAGATCGAGATCCGGTCCGACGCGACAAGCAGGATGTCCCGCCCATCCGCATAAACCTCACGAACCTTCCCCGAGTGCAAAAGCTCCACGTGCTCCCCTTAGCCGAACGGACTGCCGCGTTCACGCTAGCCGACACCCTCCGCGGGGTCGGGCGAGACACCTGGGTGAACTCGCGCTCAGCGGGTGATGAACCAGGGCATCATCTGGCTAAGGTGATGACCATGGCGCAGATGTTTCAGGTGGTCGACCTCTTCGCGGGCTGCGGCGGCATCACCGCCGGATTCCACGGAACGGGACGATTCGAGACGGTCGGTGCTGTGGAGATCGACTTGGCGGCGGCCACGACATACACGGAGAACTTCGGAGTCGGCATCGTTCACCGAGGCAGCATCGTGGGCTGGTCCCCGCCCGAGCGGGCGGCGTTCGCCGACGTGGTCGTCGGAGGGCCGCCATGCCAGGGGTTCTCAAATCTGGGTTCGAAGAAACTGGATGATCCCCGTAATCAACTGTGGCGCGAATACGTGCGGGTGCTCAACGAGATCCGACCCAAGGTTTTCGTGATCGAAAACGTCGATCGCTTCCTGAAGAGCACCGAGTTCGCCGCACTGCAGGATGAGACGAGGTCCGGCGGCCAACTGGAGAAATACCGTTTGAACTGGGAGCTCGTCAATGCGGCCGAGTTCGGTGCCGCTCAGGTGCGACGTCGGGCGATCGTCATCGGCACCAGGATCGACCTCGATCCGATCGAGATCCCGAACCCCACCGTTCGACGCCGGGAGAACTGGCGCACCGTTCGCCAGGCCCTGGACGGCATCGATACGAACGTTCACGTGGACAACCAATTCCTGCCGTCCCGGACGATCACCTATCACGACGGTCGACCGGTGCCCGGTTGGTACAAGAAGCTTGATCTTCACGTGACCCGTAACTATCAACAGCTTTCGCTCGACCGATTCCGCGCCATTCCGGCGGGTGGCAACAGGTTCAATCTTCCCGACGACCTGAAGAGCCCGTGCTGGATCAAGCACACCACCGGCTCCGGCGATGTGATGGGTCGACTGCGATGGGACCAGCCTTCGGTCACCATCCGTACCGAATTCTTCAAGCCTGAGAAGGGTCGGTACCTGCACCCGTCCGAGAACCGCGCCATCACCCACCTCGAAGCAGCTCGCCTTCAGGGCTTCAGCGACGAGTTCCGGTGGAGCGGTTCAAAGGTCGACATCGCGCGTCAGATCGGGAACGCGGTTCCGGTGGAACTCGCCCAGGCGATCGGTGAGCACCTCGCGAAGAACTTGGACGCGCGCCTCTGACGAGGTCTCAGCCCGATGAGGGTCGCACAACAGCGGCAATGCGATCGGCGGCCTCGACGGGGTCCTCGTGTTCCCAGATCCGCACCACATCCCAACCAAGTTCGTTCAGGTGGGCATTGGTGGCTTCGTCCCGCTCTCGATTCTTCGTGAGTTTCTCCGCCCACCACTGAGAATTCGCAGCAGGGCTGGTCGCGTGCACCGGGCAGACATGCCAGAAGCAACCGTCGACGAAGACCGCCACCCGGCTCCGGGTGAACGCGATGTCCATGGTTCGCCGAGTCATTCCGGGAATCGGCACCGTGACGCGAAACCGTAGGCCCATGGCATGCAGTCGCCGGCGTATCGCCACCTCGGGCTGGGTGTCGCGACGACGTTGCCGACTCATTCGACCGGAAACGGCCACCGAACTGGGAGTCGGGCTCGATACCACCGGCATGTCCGCCACGGTACCTCTCATCGGATGCTGGTCGCGGCAGCCCGGAGCCGGTGGGCTGTCTCAGTGCAAAGCTGTCTGCACAACTCGTCCAACTGCGTGTCGCTCAACGCTCGGGCATCGACGAATGCCAGGTAGCGCCGCAGCCATTTTGGTGACCTCACGAATGAGCAACCGATGGTTGACATCCGGCGGTGCCGCGACCACAGCAACCGCGAGTGCCGTGGCCAGCCGCGGGTCACCGCCGATGATTCGTCGTTCGAGCAGTTGGTTGAGGTCGCTTTCGGAGAGAGCGGCCAGCACGTGATCACGGCCGGCGAACACCACGGCTTGCCACCAGAGCCTGGCCCACATGTGCCGAGTGAGATCGCTGGCTATCCAGCGCTCCTTGTTCTCGACGCCGAACCGCCACATGGTGACATCGGGCAGTGCCACCAACGAGGTGAAGGACCACAGCTCGCGGCTGCCCCCATCAGCCCAGCTCAGATCCATGTGATGGCGGACCACAGGTGCCGCCGCTCGATCGAACGCCACCCGTGCCTCGGCATTCGCCGCACCAGGAAACCCATGTGCGAGGGCCACCTCGACGATCGACTCGACGAACAGCTGAATCTGCCGGGAAGAGACCCGTCCACCGACGGGAGCCCACAACTGGTCAGGGTGCGTTGTCGCCCTCACCGGCACCTTGCCGGCCTTCAGATCGGCGTGGAGCGCGGCCGCGACCACCAGCGGAATACGTGGCCAGAGCTCTGTCATCGGAAAGTACGCCCCCGGCCCGCCTGTCGAACGGCTCCGGACAGTCGAGTACGGAGGCCGGCAATGTCCTGGCCGGTGGACGGTGGGATCAGTTCGAGTCCGGAGATCTCCAGCGTCCGGTCCAGCACGTCACCGACGGTGTCCGGTGGCCAATCCTCACGTTCGATCAGGTCCTCCCGGACGCTGAGAGCGATCTCCAACAGCAATGCGGCCACGCCGGCCTCGAGTTCGTCCAGCAATGCCTGCTGGCGCCGATCCTTGGCCCCACGCATAAGAGCCGCGCAGAGTTCCCTGTCCTGTGTGTTGATCAGGACGCGGAACGCACCGAAGAAGGGCGCGAGCAGTTCGGTGCTGCTCTCGAGGTGCCAGCTCGCCGCGGGTGAGAGGCGAGTCGCGGCAAAGTCGATCTGCTGCATCGGGAACATGGAGGACTGACTTTCAAGGGCCACCCGCTGCATCTGCTCGCACAGAACCGATCCCGCGATCGAGGCAACGCCGGGTTGAAGGGTGGTCGGCCGCCTAGCCAGGCAGAGTGCACTCCGAAGGGTGAGCGTCCCTGAAACACGTTCACCGACCAACCGCGCATCGAGCACAGCGATGCCGTCCGCTCCCAGGGGAACCGGGCTACCCGCCTCGGTCATGCCGGTCGACGAGCTGGTCCAGGAGAAAGCGACGACCACATCAGCCGGTTCGACGCCGGTCTCGTGGCGAAGACGGTTCGCGTCCACCCGAACCCGACGAGCAAGGCGGAGGTCCGTGCCGGGATCCCAGCCGTCGATCTCGTCCGGCAACACGGTCCATCCCTCCTCCTCGGTCTCGATGTGCCACGGTTCCCAGACGACTGTCTCGGGAAGCGGCACGAGGTACGGCTTGACATCAGCCGGCATCAGTCACCTCCTGGCCTACCTTGAATCTGACCACTGCGTCCGGCACGTACGTGGCCAGTACGTACCAGTCGGAAGCCTGTCCGGGGGACAACATGATGGCGGCACCTTGAACCACGGCAGCGTCGCTGACCGACTGCCATTGCAGGATCTGCGGTACGAGGGCTCCGGCGGGCGGTTCACCTTCTCTGCCGCCGCCCTCGACGACGACCTCGACCTCGGCGGTCACCACGCGCCGAACACTCGAGGCCGGGGCGTGAACAGTCGCCACCAGGAACGGCCGGCCGTCATGGAACCGGAGTGACGGCGGTCCCGACAACCGAACTGCGCCACCTCGTGCCGGCCGGCCTCCTCCTACGCCGCCTCCACCGTTTCCACCGCCGCCGTTCGTTCCCGGGCGACCGCCGGCAGGCGGGGTGTCCGTGAGTCGGGCCGGTACGACACTTGCCAGACGCGCGGCGAATTGCCCGAGACCTTGGCCACCGGATCCGCCCGCCTGCGTCCCCATGCCGAACCGCTCGTCGATCTGCTTGAGAATGAATGTTCGCGCCCCTTGGACCACACCCCTGGCTGCTCCGCTCAAACCTTTGGAGACCCAGTCGTCATGGGTCGGCGGCTCCGACGACGCGAACAACTCGTCGGCGTCCTCGGACGCTCTGAACACACCCCCGTAGCAGAGTCTGCTGTCGGGATGTGGCGGACCAGGAAGGTAGTCGACCACCAACTCCGCCACCCGCATGCGTGCGACGTGATTGCTGGGCCCGTCGAACGGTCGAGCCGCGGTCACGATGTGCCGGGCACTCGCGCCACCCGCCGCGGCAAGTGACAGCGCCAGAGCTCCCGCATCCTTGGGCGGAACCGTCCGGGCGAATTGTGAGCCGCTGCCCGCGCGGATCTCCTGAAGAGCCTCCACGAACGGCGCGAAGTCCTCCAGCGTCTCGGGCGAGGGCACACGCACCCGCGATCCGTCGACGCCGACGAAGAACCGCATGTGCGTTCCGGACTCGTCGGGAACCATCTTGGGCCAGAGATTCCACAGGATCGCCGACGTCAGATAGGTAGCCGCTTCGTGCGGACTCCGTTCGCGCGCCTCCTGGTCGTGACCTGTCAGGCCGAGGTCAGCGGCGAGCACGACGATGTCGGTTCCGGTCCGACCGTCCGCGAATCCTGGAAGGTTCAAAGCCCTGGAGAACGCGGCGGCCTCGTCATCCACGATCGGATCGGGTACGTCGTCCGGACCCACCTCACCCCACCAATGGCGGCCCGTGAAACGGCGATCGCCGCTGTACCAACTGTGTCCCAGCGCGGCCCCCATCAGCCTTCGCCGTGATTCGCCCTCGGTGTTGGTGTCCACCAGGATGGCCCCGACGCGACTGATCCGGTAGAAGATGCCTTTGCCGAAGCCGTAGGTGCCGCCGCCGAACTCATGGTCGCTGGGCTCACCGACGTTGCGAAGGAACTGGACGAAGTCTGCCTTCTCATCACCCTGCGCCTTGATCCCGGCACGGAGTGGACCACCCAGCCCCACCGTATCCCGATCGGAGATCACCAGGGCGATCGCCCCGGGCCGGAACGCGCCTTCGAGTTCGACGTTCGATGCCACCGCGGGTCCGGGGAGCAGCAAATGTCGCCACGACTCCGTCTGCGTTCCCAAAATCCGTACGTCGATCTCGAAATCGACCACGGCACCCGGCAGACGTGCGTCCCAGCTGTTCTGCGCGGCCTCTCTGACGAGGACCGCCAGCGGATCCAACGCAGGCCGACCCAACTGCTTGACAATGCCCTCGGCCGCCGCCGAACCCTCCGGCGCGAACGGCTGCGACCACCACCGCACGGTCATCGAACCAGCTCCGAGGCGATCTCACTCAGCGACGCCCCGTGTGCGTGAGGAAGGAGAGCGGCCAGCTCGACGCTGTAGCGGACGTCGGTGATCCCGTCAGGCGATCTGCCGTTCACGATATCGGAACCCACGAGGCGAGGTACGGAGCCGTCGACCCGAACGCGCAGGACCTCCTCCACCGCGAACCTGTCCGGGTCGGGTCGGACGGGGTCCGGGTGCCAACGAGCCGCCGCAAGTCGAGACCGAAGAGAGTCACGGGCAGCCCCCGACTCCTCGATCCGAACCACGACATCATTCAGGCTGAGCCCGTTCGGGTCATCGACGACCCGCAGGAGCACGAGGTCGAGAGATCGGCCGTCATGAGTGTCAAGCTGATCCAGACCATGAATCGTGACGGCATCACTCTGGGCGCCCAGCGTTTTGACTTCGATACAGCCGCCCTCGGCTTCGAAGTCGTGCGGTTCGTTCAGCGGTCCACGCCAGGACTCGACGGGAAAACCCCGCTCGGCGAGCAGCAGCTCGCTCAAGACCGTGAGCTCGCCGAACAGTCCCATCTTCGCCTGGGGTGACAATTCACGGACCAACAGGTTGCGGAACAAGTTCCTCCAGCGGGCCACGACGCGGACAGCGGTCGACGCCGGTCGATCCACCCTGACGATCTCCTGCAGCACGTCCCGCAGGACTTCGTCGAACTCCCCGAAGAGGTCGGGCTCGGTGCATGAGACATCGAGATAGTCGATGTGGGGACCGCCGAAGGAAAGCCGCCGCACGGTGGTGCCGAGAACCGCCGGACGCCGGTCGACCGGAACGCCTTCACCGAGGGCCGGTACGAGGAGGTGCCGGACGCCGGCACGGTCGAGAGCCACCCGACATGGCTGTGCCGCGAAGGACAAGGCAAGCGGGAAGGACTCGAACTCCTGTGCGCGGGGCAGATTGAGAACCGCCCATGCACGCTCGAGTTCGGACGGCTCGAAGCCGCTCATACGAGTTCCTCGGTGTCGACATCCAGCGCCTCGTCGAGATTCACGCTCTCGACGTCGGAGAGGTCCACCGACACATGGCTTGCTCTGATCGTCTTGGTGTTCACGTCGCCCGGAAAGGTGATCCCCAGACCGACGACCGGAGCCATGGCGTCCAACGGCTTTCGCTTCAGTGTGGTGCGCCCGGTGGAATCCGTCCGAGCCGGCTCACTGAGCTGATCGATCAGATAGAGGACGAGCAGGCCACGATCACGGTTCACCGGGTCGCTGTTGCGCAGTGCGACCAGATCTCCTTCGCTCTTCGCTCTGGCCTCGGAAACAGAGAGGTCAAGGTCGAGAGCCCGGTCCTGCTTGCTCATGAGCGTCTTGATGTCGGCGCGGTCGGGATTTCCGTCGTCAAGACGCGAGCGGACGGCGTACTTGATCTCGAGGCCGCCCAGTTCGGCCGTCCTGCCTTCACCGACGACGACGGCGACCGACCAACTCGCCAGGCTGGGTCGACTGTCCGAGAGTCGATTGTCGATGTATTTGGTCATCAGCTTGGGATCGAGATCCGTGGAGTCCTCGTGCACCTGGTACTGCGTCAGGAAGTTCTTGATGAAGCTGACCGGGACATCCCGAATGAGCAGGGCCGTGCTGAGCGTCTCCAGGTTGCCGTGCAGTACCGCATCCTGCACCAGGTTCTCTGCCGCCTGCTGATTGCGGTCCAACCAATCGGCATCACGGTGATGGAAGTATCGGGTCTGCAGACGCCGGCCGGCGTAGGAGATGTACGCCGGCTGCGCACCGCCCATCTTGGCGGTGATCCGCAGTGAGGGATGGGTCTTGATCCGGACGGCAACCTGGGTCGGGGTCAAATTCTCCCGCTGGTAGCGGTCGATGTCGTCCCGCATCTCGTGCTCGACCGTCGCGAGGTGTCGGAAGGCATCCGAAAGGCTCGGGGTCATCCAGATCCGCGGCAGGTCCTCGTAGCCCGTTCGATAACCGAACCAGCGGCCCATCTGGAGAAGAGTGTCGTAGGCCGTGGCACCGCGAACGAAGAAACTGACGACGAGGCCCTCCAGCGTCAGACCGCGGGACAGGGTGTTACCACCGACAGCGATCGCCACGACCGACGGCTCCGAATAATCCAGGCGGTCCTCACTCCGGAAGTTGTCGAGCACAACCTTGGTGTCGGCGATGACGTCCGCGAGGTGTGTCACGACCTCGTCGAACGTGTTCTGGGCGCGTCCGAAGTCTTCCGACGGCACCTTCGCGGATTCCTCCTCCCACAGCCTGCGCCAGGAGCTGAGCGCCTCCGGACCGCCCGAGGCAAGGCCGTCGAGGGCTTTCTTCCGCAAGAACAGGAGGGGATCACGGTAGCTCTCGTGCACAGCGATCTTGACCGAGGTGTGGATCAGCATGGTGCTGTGACCGACATCCCGCCGCGCTCGGCGAGCGGCGGTGGCCAGCCAGAACCAGTGAACGGCGGACACCAACTCGTCGATCATCGTCGGAGTGAACCCTTCGGCTGACTCCTTGCCTCCCGGCCGGAGCAGCGGGACGTCGTCCTCCGAAACTGTTCGCACCATGTCGTAGCCGTCGGGCGGGCCGTCGCCCGGTTCCAAGCTCTCCCACTCGACGGCATAGCGTCCGAAGATCTTCTCCGGTCCGAAATATCCGTCCGGTCTCGGCAGATTGAGGATGAAGGACTTCGGATAGAGGTCGTCCGGAGTCGTGGGCTCGATGAACACATTGGCGAACGGCGTCGCCGTATATCCGATGTAGGTGCATTTCGGCATCAGCGCCAGCAACTTGCGGATCAGCGGGTTGATTCGCCCCGTCGCGACCGAAGCTTGATCCGCCTCGTCGTCGATCACCAGCACAGGGACCGACTCGAGCGCCTTGCGTCCGCTCGACGTGTCCAGCCACTGAACGAGTTTGCGGAGAACCGCGGCGTTCTTCTTGACCACCACGAGTACCGGCTTGTCGGGATTGAGCACCGCGCCGGCGTACTCGGGTGGGACGACGAAGTCTCTCTGCTCGGTCGTCTTGGGAACCCAGTGATCCGGGTTCAGGTCCTTCAGGTACTCGTCGAGCCGGACCTGCGTCTGTCGCCGGAGGCCGTTGTGGATACCGGAAAGCACAATGACCAGCCGGTAGTCCACGTCCGCCAACTTGGCCGCGACAGCAGTGAAGTTCGTGGTCTTGCCGCTCTGCACGTAACCGACGACGAGTCCTTTGGAGTCCCACCGAGGCTTGTCGGGCCTCGGAGTGTGCGCCACCACCGTGTTCGAGGCCACGTCGACCGACTCGATCCGCTCCGAAGGCCAGTCCTCGTCGATGAACTGCGTCTTGAGCGACTGCCAGAAACGGTCCGCCCGGTTCGGTCCGCTGTACCAGTCCTCGGAGCCCGCCGTGATGACGGGAGGGCCACCGACCTGCACCTTCTCCTTGTCGGCGAGGAACTGTTTGGCGAACTGCTCGACCATCACCGGATCCAGCGATTCGGAGAAGCTGGATACGGCCGCCTCGACCCCGTGCTTCCGGGCCCAATCGGCGAAGACCACGTACAAGCTCACTAGTTGCTCCTCAGGTCGCACTCAGGGTGCAACTTAGCCGAGGAACGAGGCCACCGGACCCAGCATCGCCGGATCGCTCGGCCCGCATACTTCGCCGAAAGATCGGCAACGGATGGGTCGATCGGCGGAGGCCACTTCAGAGTCGCATCCATCGGGCGGCGCCGGGGTGATCGGTGCCCGGACGCCGAAAAGGCGGCCCCGCCAGGCCGCCTTTTCGGAGTTCGCGGTCAGCCGTTCATGAGTTGGAGCATCTGCTGGATCTCGCCCTGGCGGGACTGCTGCACCCGCTCGGCGAACTTCTTCGCCTCGCTGTTCTTGCCGCCGGTCAGTTCGACCTTCGACATCTCCATCGCCTGGTGTTGGTGGGCCAGGAAGAGGTTGAGGAACGCCGTGTCGAAGGAGGCGGCCTTCACCTTGCTCAACGCCTTGATCTCGGCCTCGCCGGTGCCGGGCAGGCCGCCGTGGTCGGCGTGCAGGCTGGGGGCCTGGTCGACCTCGGTGGGTGCGTCCCAGTCCTCGAGCCACGTCCGCATCATGGCGAGCTCGTCCTTCTCGGTGGCCTGGATGGCCTGGGCCAAGGTGGCGAGCTGGGGGTTCTTCGCCCGCTTGATGGCCGTGGTGGTCATCCGCAGGCCCTGTTCCTGGTGGTAGGCCAGCATCTGCAGGAACATCACGTCGGTGTCGTTGTGTTCGTCGCCGGCCTTGATCTGGGCTACTGCCTCGGCGGCGACCGTGGTGCCGGCCGCGGGGGCTGCGGGCTCTTTGGCGGTGCCGCACGCGCCGAGGATGAACGGCGCCAGCATGGCCGCGGCGATCAGGCGGCGCTTCACAGCGGGAGCCACAGGGCGAGGGTGTAGACCGACGGCTCCCAGCTGTTGATCGCCGTGTGGCCCTGGCGGCACTGGAACTTCTTGCCGTTGAAGGTCACCACGTCACCGGCCTTGTAGGTCGCGCCCGCGGCCCAGGTGCCACCGGCGACGGGAGCGGCCGGCGGCTTGGTGGCGGCCGGCGGCGCGGTCGTGGGCGCAGCAGTCGGCGGCGTGGTGGGGGCCTTGGTCGGCGGGGTGGTGGGAGCCTTGGTCGGCGGCGTGGTGGGGGCCGGGTTACCACCGGACGCGCCACCGCCCACGTTCAGGTCGACGCAGTTGTAGAAGGCGTTCCCGGTGTCCGCGATGTTCCAGACGGCCAAGATTTTCTGCCGGCCGGGGAACTTGCTCAGGTCGATCGTGTGGTTGACCACCGCGGCCGGCTGCGCGCCGCCGTCGTCGAACGAGGCGACCTTGCTGGTGCCGATGAAGTAGTCCCACGTCGACGTCTTGTGCCGGGCGGTCAGCACCCAGCTGAAGTTCACCGACGACCCGACCGACTTGGCCGGCCAGGCCCGTGACTCGTCGGCCAGCACCGAGAAGCCGGCGACGCCACCGTCACACGACTTGAGGCCCTTGGGGCCCTCGACGCTCTGCGGCTCGAACTGGATCTGACCGCAGTTGGTCACGGCACCGGACGCGCACAGCGCCTGACGGCTCGGGGGTGACGACACGTATCCGTGCGCCGAGGCCGGTGAGGCGACCGCCAATGTTGTGCCCGCTGTGATTCCGAGGGCCATCAGGGGATAGGCGATCTTCCTGCGCATGTGGGTCTCCGTACTGTCTCGTCGCGGCAGTTACGGCGGCGACGCTACGGAGAGCTTCCATAACGGAGCCTTAAAGGCCCCGAAAACAATCATGAAACCGTACGGCGGGCCCGTCGCGGACGAGCCGGTGCTTGCAGATAGATGCCGACCCGCGCGCCGCCCAGCGGGCTGCGGGCGATCACCATCTCGCCGCCGACCATCTCGGCCGCGCGGCGCACGATGTCGAGCCCGAGCCCGGTCGAGCCGGCGCCGCTCACTCCCCGTTGGACGGATTTGGCCGGGTCGGCGATGCCCGGACCGGCGTCGTCGACGAGCAGTCCGGCCGGCGAGACGCTGACCCGGAAGGCGACGCGTTCCGGGGTGTGCGAGAAGACGTTGCCCAGCATCGCGTCGACCACGCCGATCAGTTCGCTGCGCGGGACCGGCACCATCACCGGTTCGTCGCCCCCCACCACCTCCCACGGGCGTTCCTGGTCCTCGGCCAGCACCGACCAGAACGCCAGCCGGTCGGCCAGCACCTCGACCAGGTCGGTCTGCTCCCGGCCGCGCGCCGCCACCCCGAGCCGGGCCCCCTTGATGATCGCCTCGAGTTCCTCGTCGAGCAGGTCGCAGGCCTGGCGCATGCGCTCGCCGATCGGGCCGGGCGGCATCGCCTCGGCGTCCAGCCGCAGGGCGGTCAGCGGGGTGCGCAACCGGTGCGACAGGTCGGCGGCCAGCTCGCGTTCCCGGTCGAGCAGGCTCTTGAGGTCGTCGGCCATCGTGTTGAAGGCGTTCGCGGCGTCGCGCAGCTCGGTCGGGCCGTCGGGGGTGACCCGGGTGCCGAGCTCGCCGCCGCCCAGCTTCCGGGCCGAGCCGGCCAGTTCGCGGGTGGCGCGCACGAGGCGGCTGCCGAGCCGGTCGGCGAACAGTGTCGAGCCCGCGACCAGCACGATGGCCAGCCCGCCGAGCACGAACCAGGCCGCCCACACGCCGCGGGTGAGCTCGGTGTCGGGCACGAAGACCTCGACCACGACCGTACGGCCGTCGGTCAGCACCGTGGGCTGCAGGTAGACCAGCCCGCCGGTCACCGGGGCCAGGGCCGAGCGCCGGTCCTCGGCGGCGACCGCGATCTGCGCGTCCGAGGTGTGGGAGACGCCGATCGCGGCCACGCCGGGCAGGTGCACGGCGAGCCGGCTCTCACTGCCCGCGGTCGTGCTCGCCACCGCGTTGGTCAGCAGCGTCGGGTCGGCGTCGACGCCGAGCACGGTGACCAGCGAGGTGGCCTGCTGGCGGGCGTCGCTGACGGCCCGGTCGTACGCGATCTGACGGGTGGCCACAGCCAGCGGCACGAGGAAAGCCAGCGCGACCATCGAGGTGATCGCGAGCGCCAGCCGGTTGAGCGCCCATCTCATCGGGGATCGACCATCATGACCCCGACCCCCCGTACGGTGTGCAGGAACCGAGGCTGGGCGGCGGTCTCCCCGAGCTTGCGACGCAGCCACGAGATGTGCACGTCGATGGTCTGCTCCTCGCCGATGCGGGCCTGGTTCCAGACCTCGTTCATCAGCTCGCGCCGGCTGATCACCTGGCCCACCCGCTCGGCCAGATAGGCCAGCACGTCGAATTCGCGCCGGGTCAGCTGCAGCGGCTCACCCCGCAGCTCGGCGCGGCGCTGGCGCGGGCTGATGACCAGCTCCCCCACGGTGATCGCGGTCGGCGCCTCGGTGGTCGTGGCCCGGGCCCGGCGCAGCACGGCCGAGATGCGGGCCAGGATGTGCCCGCCCGAGAACGGCTTGGTCACGTAGTCGTCGGCGCCCGCGCTGAGCAGGCTGATGATGTCGGCCTCGGAGCGCCGCGCGGTGGCCACGATGACCGGGACGTCGGACACCGAGCGCATCATCCGCAGCGCGTCGGTGCCGTCGATGTCGGGCAGCCCCAGATCGAGGATGACCAGGTCCGGCCGCTCGTCGGTGACGATCTTGAGGGCCTCGGCGGCGCGGCCGACCGGTCGCACGACGTGCCCGGCATCGGTCAGCGCGCGGGACAGCGCCGCCGTGATGATGCGGTCGTCCTCGACCAGCAGGATCATCGCCATGGCGTACACCATAGGGGCAGATGAGACGATGTCCTCGTGCGATCTTCCCGTTGGGCACCGATCGCGGGGTGGTGTGCCGCCACCGCGTCGAGCATCGTGCTGGCCTCGGTGGCCCTGCTGCCGGTTCTGCGCACGTCTTCGCCCGAGGACAGCGCGCTCGCGCAGTTGCCCGCGGCCGAGTCGAGCACCTTCCCCGCGCCGTTGCCCAGCGTGACGACCTCCGCGACACCCAGCAGTCGGCCGGCCACCCGGAAGCCACCGGTCACGACGTCGAAGCCCACGACGCCATCACCGCGACCGACGACCACCGCGCCCAAGCCACCGCCGGCGGCGACCGGCACCACGCCGCCGGCCACGACCGAGGACGGCTGGACGGTGACCACCGCCGCCGACGGCAAGCGGACCTACGTACGGTCGTTCCGGGTCGAAGGCGGTCAGGCGGTCATCCGGATGACCTCCGACGCGGTGGTGTCACTGGTGACCGCGACCCCGGCCGACGGCTGGTCGGTGCAGAAGGTCCAGGACACGCCGGACAACATGGCGGTCTACTTCAACGAGACCCAGCACAGCTTCATCATCCACGCGACGTGGTTCAACGATCGTCCGTTCGTGCAGGTGAGCGAGGTGGGTTCCTGATTACCGGCCCGACAGGCGGGTAAGTGAGACCCGAGGAAGGGAGCTCACTGATGACGACGCACACCGACCAGCAGCCCGTCGGCCAGCTGGTCAGCCAGCTGAGCGAGCAGGTGTCGACGCTGGTCCGGGACGAGCTGACGCTCGCCCGCATCGAGATGGTCGAGAAAGGCAAGCGCGCCGGAGCCGGAGCCGGGCTGCTCGGCGGGGCCGGCGTTATCGCCCTGTACGGGCTAGGCGCTCTGTTCGTGACGATCGGGGCGCTGCTGGCCCTGGTCATGCCGGTCTGGGCGGCTGCCCTGATCGTGACCGTGGTGCTGTTCGCCGTGGCCGGGGTGGCCGCGCTGATCGGCAAGAACCAGGTCAAGAAGGCCGTGCCGCCGGAGCCCGAGGAGGCCATGGCGAGCGGCAAGCGTGACGTGGAGGCCGTGAAGGCCGCGATCCAGGAGGGACGGCACGCATGAGTGACACGAGGTCGGCCGACGAGGTCCGCGCGGAGATCGCCGAGACCCGCGCCGAACTGGCCGAGACGGCGTCGGCCCTGGCTGCCAAGGCGGACGTGAAGGCCCAGGTCAAGAACGCGGTGGCCGACAAGAAGCAGGCCGCCGCGGAGAAGACCGGGCAGATCAAGCAGACCGCGGCCGAAAAGGCGGCCCACGCCAAGCAGGCCGCGGCCGAGAAGACCGAGCAGGTCAAGCAGGCCGCCGTGGAAAAGACCGAGCAGGTCAAGCAGGTGACCGCTCAGACCACGGCCCGGGTCACCGAGGCCGCCGCCGAGCACAAGGACACGCTGCTGGGCGGGTCCGAGCCGGGCCGGCACGAGGCGGCCGGCCGCGCGAAGACCCGTCGGCCGATGCCGATCGCGGCCATGGCGGCGGGAGCCGCGGCGGTCGTCGCCGCGATCACTCTCATCCGGCGTCGCCGACGCTAGAAACCAGCGCTGGAACGGCGTCCTGCGGGAAGTGCTCGAGAAGTGCTTCCTCCAGGACGCCGTTCAGCATCCGGGCGTATGTCGCGGTCAAGTGGAACCGGTTGCGGTAGACCGTGACGTTGCCGATCACCGGGGTGCACACCGCCGTGCACAACCACGGCAGGACCGAGATGTACCCCGTACCGGTGGCCTCCGCCGCATCGGCCTCGGCGTCGTTCCACAGGCGGGCGGTGGCGTCCGCCCGTGATGTGGTGCAGGCCTTGATGTCGTCCGGGTGAGCGGCAAGGCACTCGGGGGCGCTCTGGTCGAGCACCGGGGTGTTGCCCAGCACCACCACCTGGCCGGCGAAGCGGCGCAGCGTGCGCAGGGTCTCGGTGAGACCGGTCCGCCACTCGCTCGACGTGATGAGCTGCGCCCGGCCGTGCTTCTGCGAGAAGCTCTCGTTGGTCACGATCACCAGCTCCGGCTTGATCGCCGCTACCCGGCCGGCCACGAACTCGCGGAACCGGTCGCATTCGGTGAAGGGGCGCTGCTCCTGCTGGTTCCAGAACGTGATGGCCAGCGCCGGGCAGGCCGGTTTGCCGAAGAACTGCAGCCGCCAGTCGCGCCGCTCGGCGATTGCGGACAACGCCGGCAGCCACATCCCGGCGTGCGAGTCGCCGTAGAGCACCACGTCGATGGCGCTGGCCCGGTCACCGAAGACGCACGGCTCGACCTGGACGGCCTTCGGCCCCGCCTCGCACGTCTCGTTGTCGAAACCGAGGTCCTCGGCGGTGGTGGCCAGCGACGGGGTCAGATCGGCGGGCAGGGCGCCCTGGACGGTCGCCTGGCGGACGGCGGTGACGACCTCGGTCAGGCCGATCCGCGGGGCGGGCGGCGCGACGGCACGCGGGGGCGGCGGGACGGACGCGGTGCACCCGGCGATGACTCCGAGCAGCGCCATCATCGGCACCGTCCGCGACGTACGGGTGGACTCACGGCGGGCCATGCGGCGCTCCTAGTCGGGGTTGATACTCGCTGCCGCTCCCGGTGCCGGCCGCGGGCGAGGTGGACGTCTGCCACCGGGCCACCACCAGCGGCGCGACGATCAGCCAGGCGGCCAGCGACAGGGTGAGCACCGGCGAGCCGCGCAGGCTGCGGCTGCGCCGGACCGGTTCCTCGATGCCGAAGTAGGTGATGACGGCGAGCCCGAGGGAGGCCAGGACGAGCAGCGCCCGGGTGGTGGCGGGCAGCGGTTCGCCGTACGCCTGCTCGGCGATCACCAGCACCGGCCAGTGCCACAGATAGAACGAGAACGACACGCGACCGAGCCGGACCAGCGGCCACCGGCCGAGCACCGAGTCACCCCGCCCGGCCAGCACCAGCACCGTGGCCAGCACGGGCAGCAGGGCGGCGTATCCCGGGAACGGCGTGCTGTCGTCGAAGGTGAGCGCGGCCACCACGATCAGGGCCAGCCCGGTGCCGGCCATCGCGGTGGCGATCCGGCCGGGGATCCGGTCGAGCCGCGTCGCGACCAGCGCCAGCAGGCACCCCGCGCCCAGCTCCCACGCGCGCGTCACGGGCGAGAAGTAGGCCCAGGTGCCGGTCTGCCAGATCGAGTACGCGAGGGACGCGGCCACGGCGGCGGCCAGCCAGTAGCCGATGGCCCAGCGGAACCCGAGCCAGAGCAGCAGCGCGATGGCGATCGGCCAGACGAGGTAGAACTGCTCCTCGACGGCGAGCGACCAGAAGTGCTGCACCGGCGACACCGCATCCTGCGAGGCCAGATAGTCGACGCCGCCGGCCGCGAAGCGGTGGTTGGCGCTGAACAACGCCGACCAGACGACGTCCCCGGCGATCTCGTCGCCGCGCAGGAAGCCGAGCCAGTGGTAGCTCGCCAGCAGTGTCGACACGAGCACGACGGCGGCCGCGGGCAGGATCCGCCGGGCCCGCCGGGAGTAGAACTCGATCAGGGACAGGCCGCCGGTCCTGCGGATCTCGCGCAGCATCAGCGAGGTGATCAGGAAGCCGGAGACGACGAAGAAGACGTCCACGCCGACGTACCCGCCGGCCAGGCCGGGAACACCGGCGTGGAAGAGGACGACCAGGACCACCGCGACCGCGCGCAGGCCCTCGATGTCGGGCCGGAACCGCATCGCCGATCCGGCCGCCGCGGGGGCCGCCGGATGGCGTACGCCGGTTGTCGTCTCTGTCATCGCGCACACGCTAAAGCGTCGAAAAGCCGCTAACTGCCGTTCACGGCGGATACGGCACCTTGCGGGACGCTTTGGCTGTTCGGCCGCGCGCGGGCCGACGCTGTGCTAAGCGGGCTGGAAGGTGCAGCTGTTGGCCGGGTGGGTGGTCGAGGCGATCACCGCGTCGAGCCGGTCGCGGGCGGCGGTCAGCTGGGCGATCTGCGCGTCGATGCGGTCACGCTCGGCGGCGAGCAGCGCCCGCGACTCCGGCGTGCTGACCTTCGCGTCGACACAGGGCAGCAGGCCGGCGATGGTCCGGCTGGTGAGCCCGGCCGCATAGAGATGCTGGATGAGCTGCACCCGGTCGACCGCCGGCTCGGTGTAGTGCCGCTGGCCGCTCGCACTGCGCTCGGCGGTCAGCAGACCCTGCTCCTCGTAGTAGCGCAACGCGCGCACACTCACACCGGCCTGGTCGGAGAGCTCGCCGATCCGCATGATGACCCCCTACCTCTGACGTTGACGTCAGGTGCGAGCTTAACGGTAGGCCCGGACGTCGGCGACCGACCACCAGCTGTCCGACGCCGTGGTCAGCGTGATCCGCACGTGCCGGACCGGCCGGCCCCGCAGGTCGGCCTCGGTGAACTGGCCGGTTCTGGAGGCCCGGGCGGTCCACCAGTGCCTGCCGTCGGCCGAGGCGGTCACCGCGTAGCCCCGCGGGTGGTCGCCGAGGTCGGCACCGGTGTCGAAGACGATCCGGCCGACGGACTGCCCGCGGCCCAGGTCGACCTGCAGGAACTGACCCGGCTGCTGGCCCGTTCCGCTGGTCCAGCGGGTGCTCGCGTCGTCGTCGACGGCCTGGGCCACCTCGCCCGGCGGATTGGCGGCCGCCGTCCAGCCGGCCGGTACGATCGGCCGGTCGCTCGACCGTCCACGCCAGACGAACGTGGCCAGCGAGCCACCCGGCAGCGTGTACTCGAACGTCCGGCCGCCGTACTGCACGGCGAACGCCTGCGGGTTGTCGTTCTCGTTGTGCGCGACCAGGACCGTGCTGCCGTCCGGGTTGACGAACGCGACGTCCATGACCCGGCCGTTCCAGCCGGTCGTGCCGAAGGAGGTGCTGGCCACCCGTACGGCTCCCGGCTTCACGAATCGGGCCAGGTGACCGAGCGTGTAGAACTCGGCGTTGCGGGTCACCGAGCCGTCGTCGTTCACGGTCAGCACGCCGGTGCAGGTGCCGCAGCCCCCGTTGTGCGGGCCGTTGGTCTCGTCCAGGGCCAGATTCCAGTTGATCACCGTCTTGGCCCAGTTCCGGGTGTTGCCGATGATCAGGTTGCGGGCGTGCCACTTGAGCGTGTCGGAGAACGTGGCCGCCGGGTCGCTCGACTGGCTGCCCGAGCACTCGGTGAAGTAGATGTCCTTGGCCGGGAACTCGTTGTGCAGCGCGGTCATCGCGCTCGGGTCACCGTAGTAGCAGTGGTAGGCGGTGCCGGCGATCCACCTGGCGGCCGGGGTGGCCAGAAGCTCCTGCGGATAGTGATCGATGTCGTCGACCGAGTCGGGCGGTGTGCCGGCGGCGTCGTTCGGATGCTCGGACCAGTTGTGGTCGTACCCGAGAATTTTGGTCCTCTCGCCGGCCGCCCGCAGCATCGGGCCGAGGCGCTCGATCACCTCGGCCGCCTGCCACGAGGGCAGGTCCATGCCGGGGTAGCCGGCCGGTGCGCGGTTCTGCGGCTCGTTCTGAACGGTGAGGGTGTCGATCGGGACGCCCTCTTTCCGGTACGCCTGCACGAACTTGACCAGGTAGGCGGCGTAGGCCCGATAGATCGCCGGCGAGTCGATCAGCCGGCCACCGCTCAGCGAGCCGTTGGTCTTCATCCAGGCCGGCGGGCTCCACGGCGTGGCCATGACCCGCAGCTCCGGGTTGAGGCGGCGGGCCTGACGCAGCAGCGGCAGGATCTGGGCGCGATCGTGCTTGACGCTGAAGTGCCGCAGCGGGTAGTCGGTCCGGCCGGCCGGCACATCGTCGTACGTGTAGGCCGGCCCGTCGGTGAAGTCGGAGGCACCGATGGGCTGGCGCAGATAGCTCAGGCCGTTCCGGAAGAGCGACTCCATCGCCGCGTTGCGGGCAGCCGGGCTGAGGCGGTAGAGCACGGCGGCCGACGAGTCGGTGATCGAGGCGCCGAAGCCGGCCATGGTCTGGAAGCGGCGGTTCGGATCGACGACCACGGTCGGCACCCCGGCGCCGGCTCGGCCGAAGGCAACGGTGCCCTGGTCCGCGAGGCGTTGGCTGCCGTCCGGGGTGGTCACCCAGACATGGGCGCTCTGCGTGTCGTGAGCCGCCGCCGGCAGGGGCGTGGCCAGGACGGTGGCGGTGATCGCCACGAGGACGGTTCCTATGCGGGCCACGAGTCTCCCCTGTAACAGACAGAAACGTTTCTGATACACCTAGGTAATCGCGGCAGTCGACAGGTGTCAATGTCTATGCTGCGGTCATGACCCAGGGGCCCACAGTTCGTGACATCGCGGCCCACGCGGGCGTGTCTATCGCCACCGTCTCGCGCGTGCTCAACGATCAGGAGCACGTCTCGCCCGGCACCCGGGATCTGGTGCAGCAGGCCATCGACGAGCTCGGCGGCCGCTCCCCACGGCGCCGCCCGAGCCGCACCGGCGCGATCTTCGTCCGCTGCCCCTACCTGCTCACCGACTACTTCGGACTGATCGTCTCGTCGATCGCCGAGACCCTCGACCTGCACGGCCGCCAACTCGTGCTGAACGCCGGCGAGGCCGCCCAGGAGGTGCCGGTCCTCGGGTCGCTGCCCGCCCGGCCGGGCATCGGCGGCGCCATCGTGGTGCTGCCGCCCGAGCCGGGCGAGGAGCTGATCGCCTTGCAGGGCACCGGTTTCCCGTTCGTGGTGGTCGACCCGCGGGAGGATGTGCCCCGCGACATCGCCGCGGTCTCGGCGGCCCATTTCGCCGGCGCGCGCAGCCTCACCGCGCACCTGACCGGGCTCGGCCACCGCCGGATCGGGTTGCTGGCCGGCCCGGACAACTGGCTGGCCAGCACCGCCCGCCGGGCCGGGCACGTCTCGGCCCTGGCCGACGCCGGGGTGCTGCTGGACCGGCAGCTGGCCCTGCCCGGCGAACCCACCGTCCGCTTCGGATTCCAGGCGGCGCAACGGTTACTGAATCTGCGCGACCGGCCGACGGCCCTGGTCTGCTTCAACGACAAGGTGGCCTCGGGGGCGCTGGCCGCGGCCGTGCAGATGGGCCTGAGCGTCCCGGAGGACGTGTCCATCGCCGGCTTCGACGACATCGACCTGGCCCAGGCGACCCGGCCGATGCTCACCACCGTGCGCCAGCCGCTGGGCGAGATGGGCCGGATCGCCGTGGGCCTGCTCGTCCGGATCCTGGACCGGCACCGCCTGGACGCCCTGCACGTCGAGCTGGCCACCGAGCTGATCGTCCGGGCCTCGACCGGCCCCGCACCCCGCTGACCGGCTCCTACGGCTGCTGCTGCCGGCGGGGTGGATCGGTGATCAAGCCCCAGGCCGGTGCGGCCGGCTCCGGAGCGGCCAGCGGACGTGGCTGAGGGACGACCGCCTCGGCCGGGTCGGGCAGTGACTGCTGAGCGATGGGCAGCATCGAGACCCGGGGCAGCGTCACGATCGCCGGGTCGACCTCGACGGCCTGCACCACCGAGCCCCGGCCCTCGTGCTTGACCAGGATCATCGCGTACTCGGGAAGGTCTTGAAGGACCCGCGGCTCGAGCACGTATTCGTAGACGCGCTGGGCGGACTCCGCATCGCTCCAGTTCGTGCCGTTGGCGGTCGACTCGGTCTGGCTCCAGTTCCGGGTCTTGCTCCAGGTCGAGGTCGTGTAGCGGCGCAGACCGTGCCGGGACGAGCGCTCACCTTTCGATCCGCCCTTGGTCTCGGACTCGCCGGTCGTGTCGGCCAGCGTGTGGGTTTCCTCGCCGCCCAGCGTGCGGGTCAGCTGGCTGAGCACGAACTTGTGCCCGCGCCCCACGAACTCGGCCGCCTGCGCCGCCTCCTGATGGTTGCCGAGACGCATCAGCGCCACCTCGCCACCGCCGATCGTCTGCAACGACTCCGCGCGCAGATGCGAGAAGAACAGCACCAGCCGGATGCCGCGCCGCTCACAGAGGGTGCTGAGCCGTTCGATCGCCCGATGGTCGATCTCGTCGGCGCCCAGCAGCACCAGCGAGCCGATCGGCGTGCTCTCCCGGCGCACCTGATGACCCAGCCACTGCACCAGCAGATCCTTGAGCAGCTCGTGCTGGGCGCGGCCGCCGCCACCCTCGGCGACCAGGCAGGTGAGGTCGGCCGGTGGGGTTGTCGCCGGGTCGCTGCCCATGGCCTCCAGCGGGTGCAGGAAAGCCTCGATGCGACGCGCCCGCGACTCCTCCGGCCGCAGCAGCAGCAACTGCTCCTCCTCGGACGGCGACAGCTGGCCGGTCTGTCCCAGCCAGACGCGCAGGGCGGCCAGGAGCCGGGCCATGGTCAGGTCGGGCGCCAGCACGGTGGCGATCCGGTTGAGCAACGACGCGTCCTGCGACCGCTCGGCCCGGTTCCCGCCACCCGGCGCGTCGCCGTACATCGCCTCGACCAGCCCGTCCACCAGCTCCGCGGGCTCCAGCCCGGCGACCAGGTCGAACGACGCGAGCTCAGCCGGCAGCACCACCTCGCGGACGGTTCGCCCGGTGCCGAGCGCGAGCTGCATCAGTTCCCCCGGCAGCGCCTCGCCGGTGAAATCGGCCAGCACCATCCGGCCCCGGGTGGCCAGCAGCGAGCCGCCGAAGACGGTCAGCACCGCTTCCCACCCGTACGACGTACCCCCCACGATGTCGACCCGGCGGGTGCCCGGCGACGGGCTGGCCGCCGACCACTCCGGCAGGGCGTCGACCGCCCGTTGTTGCTGCTGGTCGTGCCAGTCACGGCGGCTGTCCCAGGACGCATACGCCGTCGCGTGCTCAGCCTCGGCCTTGCGCTGCGCCTCGTCGACCGACTTGCGGGCGAGCGACGGCTGAAGACCGGCCACGATCGCCCCGGCGACACCACCGAGCGCGAACAGCCCGGCCAGGAAGAGCACCAGCGTCCGCCCGCCGTCGGAGTCCCGGGTGAGCACCCCGCCGCAGCAGCCGATCAGCACGGCCAGCCCGAGCCCGGCCCCGAGCGAGATCAGGACGCGCTTGACCACGCCGCGCTGGGCCCGGGTGAGCCGTTCCCGCAGCTCGGGCGGCACGGGCGCGGGCTCCGGCGGCGGCTCCATGAACTTCCGGCGGTACAGGTTCCGGTCGTTGAAGATCCAGCCCAGACGCTCGCCCTCGGTGGCGAGCTGCTCGAACGGCTTCGGGGCGGGAACGGGGCTCGTCATCGCGGGGGACTCCGGGGGCCGTGGCCGATGTTCCCCTGACCGTACCCGCCGCACCCCCGGCGAAGCGGCAGCGCGGCGGCGGCCCGGTCAACCGGTGCTCAGGCCACGCTGTCCGACAACCACACCGGGGCGTAGAGAGTGTCGTCCTCGCGGCGCGGGCAGAGCCTCGTCGCCTCCAGCAGCAGCCGCACCGGCCCGCGGGCGTTGGTCACCTCGAAGCCGTATCCACCCCGCAGAGCGTTGGTGTAACCGGTCAGCAACACCTCGACGCACTCGCTGCTGAGGTCCTCGACCCCGGCGACGTCGAGGACGACCCGGCCCCGGCGGCCGCGGGCGAACGCGTTCCGCAGGGCTCGCCGCAGGTCGCGGTGCGCGGCGCGGTCGAACACCCCACCCAGCAGGAGATAGGTCGTCTGGCCGGTGCGGTCGGTGTCCCTCTCGATGGAGAAGCTCATGAGCCCGGTCTATCCGGGGCAGGTGGACGGCAGCCGAACACGTCACGTTCCGTCGCTGAACCATCAGCGTGACCGCGCGGCCGGCTGGACCGAGGTCCTCGAGCGCCTGGGGGACGACGCTTTTGACGCCGCGCCCGGGATCCGGAACCGGGCCCGTTGATCTCCGATCCGTGTTTACCTGTTGTTCACCAACGTCGATGGAGGCCAACGATGCCCGATCCGCGCCGTTTGCTACCCCTGCTCGGCCGTCACGGCGGGGGCCGTGACGCGATGACCTGCCAGTACCGCTGCGGGAACGCCTGTGATCACCCCGCGCCCAACGAGACGGACAACCCCTATCTGGGCGACATCGTCAACGCGGCCCTGAGCCGCCGGGGCCTGCTGCTCGCCGGTGGAGCAGGCGCCCTCGTGCTGGGCACCGGTGGCTCCTCGGTGGCCGCGGCGGCCCCGGCCACGACCGCCGTCGCTGCCGCACCCGGCCCCGGGGGCGCGCTCACCTTCAAGCCCATCCCGCCGAACGAGATCGACTCGGTGCTCGTCCCCAACGGCTACGACCACGCGGTGGTCATCCGCTGGGGCGAGCCGATGATGCCGGGCGCCCCCGCCTTCGACCTCGGGCACCAGACCGGCGAGACCCAGTCGAAGCAGTTCGGCTACAACAACGACTTCCTCTGCGTGGTGCCCTTCCCCGGCAGCGACCGGCGGGCCCTGCTCGTGTCGAACCACGAGTACACGAACGAGGAGCTGATGTTCCCGGGCTTCACCACCCAGGAGGCCCTGACCGTCGATCAGGTGCGAGCGGCGATGGCCGCCCACGGCATGTCGGTCGTCGAGATCGAGCGGGTCGGCCGCACCGGTCAGTGGCAGCCGGTCCGGTCCGGCCGCCGGCCCTACAACAAGCGGCTCACCATGCTGGCGACGCCGTTCCGGGCGGACGGTCCGGCGGCCGGCTCACCACCGTTGCGGACGGCCGCCGACCCCCGGGGCACCACGATCATCGGCACGCTCAACAACTGCGCGGGCGGGCTGACGCCCTGGGGCACGGCCCTGTCCGGTGAGGAGAACTTCAACCAGTACTTCGTCGGGGGCGACGCCGTACCCGAGGCGGCCAAGGCCCGGCTCAACCGCTACGGCATCACGACCACCGCGCGCTACCCGAGCGGGTCCCGGCGCTGGGAGCGGGCGCAGGAGCGGTTCGACCTGTCCAAGCACCCGAACGAGGCCAACCGCTTCGGCTGGATCGTCGAGGTCGACCCGCTGGAGCCGGGCGCGTTGCCCCGCAAGCACACCGCGATGGGCCGCTTCAAGCACGAGGGCGCCAACGTCATCGTCGCGAAGAACGGGCAGGTCGCGGCGTACATGGGTGACGACGAGCGGTTCGAGTATCTGTACAAGTTCGTCTCGCACAAGCGCTACCGGCCCGGCGATCGGCGGCACAACCTGACCCTGCTCGAGTCGGGCACGCTCTACGTCGCCAAGCTCACCGGGGACAGCCCGGCCACCGAGATCGACGGCACGGGCAAGCTCCCGGCCGACGGGGCCTTCGACGGTACGGGTAAATGGATCAAGCTGGTCTCGGGCAGCACGTCGTTCGTACCCGGGATGACCGCGACCGAGGTGCTGACCTTCACCCGCGAAGCCGGCGACAAGGTCGGCGCGACCAAGATGGACCGCCCCGAGGACGTCCAGCCGAGCCTGCGGAGCGGCAAGATCTACGCGGCGCTGACCAACAACACCAACCGCGGGCTCCCGTCGTATCCCGGTGTCGACGAGGCCAACCCGCGGGTGGGCAACAAACACGGCCAGATCTTCGAGGTCGTCGAGGACCGGGGCGACCACACCGGCGAGACCTTCACCTGGTCGCTGCCGATCGTCTGCGGCGACCCCAACGACCCGGCCACCTACTTCGCGGGCTACGACAAGACCAAGGTGTCGCCGATCTCCTGCCCCGACAACGTCGCCTTCGACAGCACCGGCAACCTCTGGATCTCGACCGACGGCAACCAGCTGGGCAGCAACGACGGGCTGTTCGCGACCGCGATCGAGGGCCCGGAGCGCGGTCACCTCAAGCAGTTCCTGACGGTCCCGCCCGGCGCCGAGACGTGCGGACCGTTCATCACCGGTGACGACCGGTCGGTCTTCGTCGCGGTGCAGCACCCCGGCGAGGTCACCGGGGCCACCGTCGACAATCCGGCGTCGACCTGGCCGGACGGCGACTATGCCCGGCCGGCGGTCGTGGTCACCTGGCGCCTCGACGGTGGCCGCATCGGCAGTTGAAGCGTTTACCCCCCGTTCATGGCCAGTCGGTAGCTCGCCGGCATCGGCTCTCCTAGCGTTCGGGCAGCCCACCATGGGTGTGCGGCCAGGACGATCAAGGAGAGCCGATGCGTCGACTTCTACCCCTTCTGGGCCACAGTGGTGGCTCGCGGGACGCCATGACCTGTCTCTACCGCTGCGGCAACGCGTGCGACCACCCGGCGCCCAACACCTCGGACAACCCGTACCTGGGCGATGTCGTCAACGCGTCGATGAGCCGGCGCGGTGTCATGCGAGCCGGTGCGGCCGGCGCGCTGGTCCTCGGGGTGAGCGGCGTCGCGGCAGTCCCGGCAGCCGCCGCGCCGGCCCCGGCCGCCGCTGCTCCCGTGGCCGGGGCCGGCCCCAAACCGGGCAAAGCAGGCAAAATCAGCTTCAAGGCCATCCCGCCCAACACGCTCGACAATCTGGTCGTGCCCAACGGCTACGACTCGGCCGTCGTGATCCGCTGGGGCGACCCCGTGGTGGCCGGTGCTCCCTCGTTCGACCTGGACCGGCAGACCGCCCAGCGCCAGTCGCAGCAGTTCGGCTACAACAACGACTTCGTCGGCGTGCTGCCGTTCGGCAACGCGGGCGACCGCGCGCTGCTCGTGGTCAACCACGAGTACACCAACGAGGAGCTGATGTTCCCGGGCTTCACCAGCCTGGACGCGCTCACCGTCGAGCAGGTCAAGGTCGCGATCGCCGCCCACGGCCTCTCCGTGGTGGAGATCGAGCGGGTCGGCCGCACCGGGCAGTGGAAGCCCGTCTCGTCGCGCCGCCTGCCCTACAACAAGCGCATCACGGCGCTCGAGACCGTCTTCAAGCTGACCGGCCCGGTGGCCGGCACGCCGGCGGTGAAGACCGCGGCCGACCCCAAGGGTCAATGGGTCATCGGCACGCTCAACAACTGCGCCGGCGGTGTCACGCCGTGGGGCACCGTTCTCTCCGGCGAGGAGAACTTCAACCAGTACTTCGTCGGTGGCGACGCCGTGGCCGAGGCCGACAAGCCGAAGCTCAACCGCTACGGCATCACGACCACCGCGCGCTACCCCAGCGGCTCGCGCAAGTGGGACCGGGCGCAGGAGCGCTTCGACCTGGCCAAACACCCGAACGAGGCCAACCGCTTCGGCTGGATCGTCGAGGTCGACCCGTTCGACCCGGACGCCCCGCCGCGCAAGCACACCGCGATGGGCCGCTTCAAGCACGAGGGCGCCAACGTCATCGTGGCCAAGAGCGGGCACGTCGTGGCCTACATGGGTGACGACGAGCGGTTCGACTACCTCTACAAGTTCGTCTCGGAGAAGAAGTACCGCCCCGGCGACCGCAAGCACAACCTGACCCTGCTCGAGTCGGGCACGCTCTACGTCGCCCAGGTGACCGGGGACAGCCCGGCGGCCGAGATCGACGGCACGGGCAAGCTCCCGGCCGACGGCGCCTTCGACGGTACGGGCAAGTGGATCAAGCTGGTCTCGGGCACCAAGTCGTTCGTCCCGGGCATGACGGTCGCCGACATCCTGACCTTCACCCGGCTGGCCGGCGACGCGGTCAAGGCGACCAAGATGGACCGTCCCGAGGACGTCCAGCCCAGCCTGCGTACCGGCAAGATCTACGCGGCGATGACCAACAACACCAACCGGGCCGTCGGCACCAACCCGGGCGTGGACGAGGCCAACCCGCGCGTCGCCAACAAGCACGGCCACATCTTCGAGATCACCGAGGACAAGGGCGACCACACCGGCGAGTCCTTCACCTGGACGCTGCCGATCGTGTGCGGCGACCCGGCCGCCGCCGACACCTACTTCGGCGGATACGACAAGACGGCCGTCTCACCGATCTCCTGCCCCGACAACGTCGCCTTCGACAGTGCCGGGAACCTGTGGATCTCGACCGACGGCAACGCTCTGGGCACCAACGACGGCCTGTTCGCGACGCCGATCGAGGGCTCCGAGCGCGGCCACCTGCGGCAGTTCCTCACGGTGCCGCGGGGCGCCGAGACCTGCGGCCCGTTCATCACCGGGGACGACCGCTCGGTCTTCGTCGCGGTGCAGCACCCCGGCGAGATCACCGGCGCCACCGTCGACAAGCCCGTCTCCACCTGGCCCGACGGCGACTACGCCAAGCCGTCCGTGGTGGTCTCGTGGCGCCTCGACGGCGGCCCGATCGGCAGCTGATTCCTCGGTGGCCGCGACGCTCGGCGTCGCGGCCACCGGGTCAGCTGGTGAAGGTGAAGTACTGGTAGGCGCTGTACGTCGGGTAGTTCACACTGTCGTTCGGGGCGCCGGTCAGATAGGCGGTCCGCACCCTGAACTCCCGGCCGGTCATGGGCGGGTGATTCCAGGCGAAGTAGGACTTGCCGTCCTTGTTGAGTTTGAGCACGGCGGACCTGAACGTCCGCCACTTGCCGCCGCCGGCGGACATCTCGATCGTCAGCTCCTGGACGCGGCCCGGATAGGGCGTCATCGTCACCGTGAAATACGGGCTGACCTTGTCACGGAAGAACGTGAAGGGCACCGCACCGATCTTCCCGGTCTTGTACTGCCGGGACATGACGAACGAGGTCGCGACCCGGGTGTGCAGTGTGGACTTCACCTCCTTGGGCGCATAGGTCGTGTCACCGACGAACTTGGCGAAGACGCTGGTCGTCCGGGTGAGCTTGATCGACGCGGTCAGGACGCCCTGAGCGTTGGCCGGCATCCGCCGCAGCAGTCGGCGTCCCTGATCACCGCCGTACGGGTCGGCCCAGATCTCGATGGTGCGGTGGGGCGCGCCCAGTTTCGCGGTGACGGTCACCGTCGAGCCGTACGCGTTGACGGTTCCGTTGCCGGTCAGCGTGAGCGACGGCGTGGTGCGCGCCGGAGGAGTCGTCGACGGGCGGGGCGCCGGCGAGGACGTCGTGGGTGACGGGGTGACCGGGTCGGGTCCGTTGATCACCCAGATCCGGAAGTGGTTGGCCGGGTTGTGGCTGATCGCGAACAGCCGCGGGCCGTCGGGTTGCCAGGCCAGCCGGTCGGCCACGTCGGGTGTCTTGCTCACGTGGGTCGACGGCAGGGTGAAGGTCTCGTCCGCCGCCTCGGAGCCGCCCGGATAGATGGCGACGTCGGTGCCCGTGTCGAAGTTGTTGTAGCCGATCGCCGTCCGCCCGTCCGGATGCACGGTCACGTCGTTCGGGTGGCAGAGGCCCTCGTACGCCGCGGAGTGCAGATACGGCGTCGACGCGGCCGCCTTCCAGGGCGCGCAGGCCGTGCCCCAGCCGATCAGCCCCGCGCCGTCGGCGGTGAGCGTGGCACCCCGCAGGAACGAGTCCGAGAACTTGGCGCTGGTCTGATATTGCTCGGCACCGTCGGCACCGAGCGCGTACGTGTAGGTCCGACCGCTCGTGGCCGGGTCGTTCGAGGTGTCGGCCACGATCAGCCGGCGGGCCGAGGCCAGCAGCTCCGGGGAATCGTGGAACGTGCTGCGGTCGGCCGTGTTGTCGTGCACGCGCAGCACCCGGGTGGCCGGCTCGAGCACGCCGAAGTTGCCCGCGAAGTCGCCCGCGGCCCCGGCGTCGTAACCGAACCAGACCTGCCCGCCGACGGTGGCCACGGTCTTCGGGAACATCGTCGCGTCGACCGAATAGTGCGTCTGCTCGGTGACCGTGGCCGCGTCGAAGGCGACGATCGCGTGCGCGCCGGCGACCGCGGCATAAAGCGTCCTCGAGTCGGGCGAGAGCGCGAGCCCCTGGATCCCGGGCAGGCCGGAGCGCACGCTGACCAGCTCACCGTGGTAGTCGGTGACGACCAGCTGACCGGTCTGGTCGTCGCTGATCAGCACGTGCTTGTTGACCGGGTCGACGAGCAGGTCGCTCGGGTACGAGATCGGCAGGAACTTGCCGTCGGCCAGCACCTCGGCCGCCGAGGCGGATCCGGTGCCGATGGCCACCACGACGGCGGCCGACCCGGCCACGGCGGTGGCGACCAGGGCAGCACGAAGCTTGCGCACGTAGGGAACTCCTGTCCGAGCCGCTATTTCGTGAAGGTGAAGTACCGGTAGGGCGTGTAGGTGTTGTAGTTCAGGTTGTCGAGCGAGATGCCCGGGAGATAGGCGGCGCGGACGCGGTAGAAGACGCCCGTGGCGTGGGCGCCGGTCAGCGTGTAATACGACTTGCCGACCGAGTTGAGCGACGCGTCGACGTTCTTCCACTTCTTCCACTGGCCGCCCGAGTGCACTTCGAACTGCAGCTGCTGGCGGCCGCCGGGCTTGGTGCTCATCGTCGTCGTGAAATACGGGTGGACGGTCTGCCGGAAGTGGGCGTACGACACCGTGCCCAGGTTGGCCGTCTTGTACTGCCGCGTGCTGGTCAGCGAGGCCGGGATGGTGGTGTAGATCCACGCCCGGCGCGACGCCGCGGCGTACTGCTCGGTGCCGAGATAGTTGATGGTCAGGCCGACGCTGCGGACCGCTGTGAGCGAGACGAAGATCTGGCCGTTGGCCGGCACGGTGGCCCGCTTGATCAGCGCCGGGGGCTGGTCGGCCCCGAACGGGTCGGCGTAGACCTCGATCACCTGGCCCGGCTTCTGCGGCGCACCGCCCAGCTGGATGCTGAACTGCGTGGTCGCGTTGTACGAGCCGTACGCGATGTACGGGTGGACGGCCAAGCTCTTGGTCGTCCTGGTGATCTCGATGGTCTTTGTCGCGGCGGCCGGGGCGAAGACGTCGTTCCCGGCGTACGACACTCTGTAGATCGCGGTACCGGCGACCTGCAGGCCGGGCTCGATCCAGTGGAAGCTCCCGTCGGCCCCGGTCCTGAGCGCCGGCAGGGTCACCTCGGCTCCCGGCCCGGGGCCGGTGCGGGTCACGCTGATCTCGGAACCGGCGGGCACGGCCGGGGTGGCGCTGATCCGGCCCCGGATGCCGACCGTGGCCGCCCACGAGTACTGCGACGACGACACCATCGTGATCGTCGGCACGACCAGCTCAGCCCGCGCGGAGGCGCCGGCCGGCCCGGTGCCGGAGGTCACGACGGCGATGGTCGCACCGGCCATCATCAGAGCCGTGAGGGCAGCACGAATGCGCATGAAGTTTCTCCCTGTTGTGGCCGGCGCCGGAGACCCACGGCGCGGGGGCACAGCGTACGGGAAAGATCATCAATCGTCATAGCGGCAGAGGTGCCCGGTACGGACGGAACGGTCGAGGTGCCGGCCGAACTCGGGCAGCACGGTCTCGATGCGCCGGATCGCGTCGCGGATGCGGGCCGTGACCGCCTTGCGGGCCCGTTCCGCGTTGCCGGCACCGAGCGGCCGGACCGCCCCGCCCGGCCGGGTCGCGCGGCGTAACTCATCCAGCAACCGTTCGCGCTCGTCACCGGCCACATCGGCCAGTCGCCGCCGGTAGGCCCGCAGCGCCGTCGCGTCGAGGGTCGGCTCCCCGGCCACCCGGTCGAGCAGCACCGGTCCGCCGCCGGCGGCCAGCTCGAGAGCGGTCACGCCGGCACCGGACCGGGCCAGCAGCACCGACAAGTCGTGCAGGCCCTTGCAGTCCCGCAGGTAGGCCGCGTGTCCGCGATAGCTGACCCGCCACATCTCGCCCGACCGGCAGATCGTCGCCCCGGTCCCCGGCCCCAGTGTGGCCAGGGCCCGCCGGGTCTCGTCGGCCCACAGCCGCGCACCCAGCCGCTCGTGGACGTCGAGCGCGACTCGCAGCGACTCGGCGGCCCCGGCCGGGTCGCCGAGCGCAGCCCGCAGCAGCCCGACCCGATGGGCATGCGCGCCCATGAAGCAGACCAGGGCCCCGTTCACGGCGCAGGTCCCGGCCAGCGGCTCCAGATCGGCCAGCAACAGCGCGCAGAGGTCGCGATCGGCCAGCGCGATGGCCGCGGCGGTGAGCTCGCCGACGAAGACCGACCACAGGTACGACCGGTCGGCCCGCCAGTCCGGGAGGGCCCGCACGGTCTCGACCTCGCGCCGCGCCGCGCCCAGGTCTCCGGCCCGCGCCAGGAATCCGGCCGCCACCGCGTGGGCGTGTGCGGGTGCGCCGACCCACCAGCGCACCGCTTCGGCCGCCGTGCGACGCAGTTCGTCCGGGTCGTTGCGGGCACGCACCACCTCGAGCCGCTGGGACATTCGGACGTTGCCGGTGTCGCTGTCGCCGACCTCCTCGCCCAGCACGGCCGCCTCGGCGATCAGCCGTTCGCCGGTCTCCAGGGCGCCGTCGAGCAGGGCGAGCGCGGCCTGCCTCGTGCGCAGGAGGTAGTCGTGCCGCGGTTGCCGCAGGCTCTCGGTCAGATAGGCGAACTCGCCGAACGCCGCCCGGAAGGCCGCCGAGCCGTTCTCCAGGTGGGCGTTCGCCGTCAGCAGGAAGCCCTGGGCCTGCCGCTCGGGGTCACCCGCGGCCCGCGCGGCCTCGATGATCTCGGTGGCGATCAACACCCGCTCGGCCCCGGTTCCCGGCGTCCACAGCAGATCGTGCCGGGCCAGCAGGCAGCTGGCCAGCGTGACGGGGTCGTCGAGGGTGCGGGCGATGGCGACGGCCCTTTCCGCGTACGGCGCGGCACGGGGCCGGTCGGCCGGCACCGAGTGCTGCAACTGGCGCGCCAGAGCCGCCGTGACCTGCGCCTCGGCCGGTGTGCCGAGCCCGTCGAGGGCATGCCGGGCCGTCTCGAGCGCGGTGATCAGCTCGGTGCGGGGCATGGCGAAGCGGGCGCCCACGCTGTCCAGGCCCAGCGCGACCAGAGCGAGCAGGCCGGCGTCGGTGCCGGCCGGCCGCCACGCCACGTCGAGCAGTGCACGAGCCGCCGCGGCGTCGCCCGCCCGCAGCCGCAGACCGGCCTCGGCGGTGAGGAGCCGGACAAGGTCGGCGTCCGGCAGCCGGGCCCCCGCGTCGGTGACCGCGGTGCGGGCGCGCCGCAGGTGAGCCGCGGCCTCGGCGAAGGCGTAGCGGCCGGCGTCAGCCTCGGCGGCCGCGTGGGCCCAGGTCACCGCGGGGCCGGAGCCGCGCAGCGGGACGGCGGCGGCGAAGTGCCGGGCCAGTTCGGCCGGGAAGACCGGCGCGCCCCGCTCGTGCCGGCGCTGCAGGGCCGACCCGACACGTTCGTGCAGCTCGACGCGTCGGCGGGCGGGCAGCGCGGCGTAGATCGTCTCGCGGAACAGGTCATGGGCGAACCGGACCGGTGCGTCAGCGCCGCCGGTGAGGACACCGGCCGCGAGGGCCGCCTCGATCGGCTCGGCCGTGGGTGCGCCGACATCGGCCAGGACATCCGGCCGGAGTACGGGCCCGGCCACGGCCGCCGCGTCGAGCAGGTCCGCGCAACCCTCCGGCAGCCGGGCCAGCCGTCGGCCGATCACCTCCCGGACGGCCACCGGCACATCGCCGGTGCTCCCGCCGGCCTCCATCAGGCGGCACAGCTCACGGGCGAAGAACGGATGCCCGTCGCTGCGGGTGTGCACGGCCGGCGCCCACTGCCGAGCCGCCGTGTCCCCCGCGATCGCGCGCACCAGGTCACCGGTCTCGGCGGGGCCGAGGCCGCTCAGGGCGATCGACTCGGCCGGCTCGGCCAGGCCGGTCAGGACTCCGGGCGGAAGCTCGTCCGGCCGATAGGCGGCGACCAGCAGCAGCGGGCGCGTGCGGGGCTGCCGGGTCAGGAACTTGAGCAGGCTCACCGAGGTGTCGTCGGCCCACTGAAGATCGTCGAGGATGACGACCACGGGGGCGATCCGCTCGAGAGCCTCGCTGACCGCCGCGAAGACCCGGGCCCGAGCATCGTCGCCGGCCGCCGGCCCCGGTTCACCGACGATCGCCGTCAGCCGCGGGTCGGGTGGCAGCACCCGCAGAGCTTGCGTCCACGGCCACCAGGCGGGCGCGCGGGCATCGTCCCAGCCTGCCCCCCAGAGCACCGTGGACGGGTGGCACTCGGCCGCGAAGCGTCCGAGCAGAGCTGTCTTGCCGATCCCGGCCTCGCCGCTGACCAGCACCAGTCCCGCCCGCCGCGGCCCCGCCCCGGCCCGACCGGCGCGCCCCGCGGCAAGCATCCGGGCCAGCGCAGCGTGCCGGCCGACAAATGGCGTCACCAGCGCATTCTGGCCGCTCGGCGAAGTGCCAGACAGGTTCTGGCGGATGTCCGACCGGATCTGGCGCGTATCAGGTGACAGCAACTTCTGGGGAGGGACCATGTTCGACGCGCGGCAATACAAGGCGACAACCCGGGCACAGTGGGAAGAGGCCGCGGAGGCCTGGCACCGGTGGGGCCCGTTCATCGAGGCCTGGCTGGGCCGGGCCACCGAGGTCATGCTCGACGGCGCCGGGGTCACCGCGGGCAGCCGGGTGCTCGACGTGGCGGCCGGGACCGGTGGTCAGAGCCTGGCCGCCGCTCGCCGGGCCGGCCCGTCCGGCCACGTGCTCGCCACCGACATCAGTCCGGCGGTGCTGCACCACGCGGCGTCCGAGGCGGCCGCGGCCGGCCTGACCACGGTGGACACCCGCGAGCTGGACGGCGAGGGACTGGCGGTGCCGGCCGGCGAGTTCGACGCGGTGATCTCGCGGGTCGGCCTCATCTACTTCCCGGACCAGCCGGCGGCGATGGCGGGCATGCGCGCGGCGCTGCGCCCGGGCGGACGCCTGTCCGCGGTCGTCTACTCCACCGCCGATCGCAACGACTTCTTCGCTGTCCCGGTGGGCATCATCCGGCGCCGAGCCCAGCTGCCGCCGCCCGCGCCGGGGCAGCCCGGCCCGTTCAGCCTGGGCGCCCCGGGCGCGGCCGAACGGCTGTTCACCGAGGCGGGCTTCCACGACGTACGGGTCGAGACCGTGCCATCGCCGGTGCGCCTGACGAACGCGGCCGAGTGTGCCCGGTTCGAGCAGGAGTCATTCGGGGCTCTCCACCAGATGTTGTCCGGGCTGTCGAAAGAGGAGCGAGGCGCGGCGTGGACCGAGGTCGAGGACGCGCTCCGCCGGTTCGAGACTGCCGACGGCTTCATCGGCCCGTGCGAGATGCTGGTCGTCTCGGGCGTCAGCTGAGGTGGTATGCCCGGGGCAGCCGATAGCCGCGCACGGCGAACAGGTGCGCAGGCGGTCCGGGTAGTCGGTGATCAGGCCGTCGACGCCGTCGTCGAGCAGTTCGGCCATGGTCGGGGTGTCGTCGACGGTCCACGGAATGACCTTGATCCCGTACGCGTGGGCGTGCCGGACCATCGCGCGGGTGACATACGGCTGATAGCCGGGGTCGGCGACCGTGCCGTTCTGGGGGAAGCCGTGTACGGGGGAGAACGCCGAGGCGCCGAACGTGCGGATCGCCCGGATCGGGTCGCCGCCGAACGTGTCGATGTCCAGGCCGCCCAGCCACGGTGAGGCGCCCGGCTGTCCGACCTGCAGGAAGTCGTAGTTGGTGAGCGCGACCAGCGGCAGTCGCGGCTCCTCCTGGCGCATCCGCTTCAACGCGCCCCAGTCGAAGCTCTGGATCGTGACCTGCCGCAGCAGGCCGGCCCGGCGGATCTCGGACGCGGTCACCCGGACGAACTGCTCCCGCGGTGCGGTCTCGCTCGGCGCACCGGCCTCGTCTGCTCTTCATGGACTGTCTCCCTTCGTCGTGCGACCAGCCTCTCCCGGACCGCGCGGTGAACGGGCAACATCCACGTGAACCGATGCCGACGATCGGCTCCGCCGTTCGTGAATGAATGCACATATGCACAATTGAACGGTCGCCCGGGCATTGAATCAACGACAGAAGTATTGACACATTTGTGGCGCGCGAACAGAACGTTGAATGAATTGATTCCCCCTGGCGGGCCGTCCGGCCATCGGTTACGTTGAGGGCAGCACTCGCCCTTGACCTGCTTGAACGGCCATTCGGGGAGTTGTCCTGTGCCTGATTCGCTTCCGCTCCTGCTCACCCCCAGAATGGAGCCGATCACCCAATCGGTTCTGACTGAAGGCGCTCTCCTGCGACAACTGACCGACGGTCTCGGGTCCCCGCTCAACGTGGTCCTGCCCGAGGCTCTGGACGACAATGTGGAGGGTTTCCGAGCGGTCTATCGGCACCATCGGTTGCGCGGTCAGATCTATTTCGCGCACAAGGCCAACCGGTCGTCGGCGTTGCTGCGTCACCTCGCCGCCACCGATGCCGGCGTCGACGTCGCCTCGCTGGGCGAGTTGCAGCACGCGCTCGGCTCCGGGTTCGGCCCCGGGCGGATCATGGCCACCGGTCCCAAGAACCGCGAGTTCCTCTGGCTGGCCGCCCGCAGCGGCATCACCGTGAACGCCGACTCACTCGACGAGCTGAGTGAGCTGGCCGCGCTGGTCGCGGCGGGCCGGCTTCCCCGCGTCCGGGTCATGGTGCGGCTGGCCGAGTTCGCCTCCCGTGGCGTCCGGATGGTCAGCCGCCGCAGCCGTTTCGGGGTGCCCTCGGGCCAGCTGTCCGAGGCACTCGACCGGGTGGAGAAGCACGCCGACCAGCTCGAGCTCACCGGGGTGGCCTACCACCTGGACACGATCGGCTTGGCCGAGAAGGCGATCGCGCTGGAGAGCTGCCTGGTCGCCCTGGACGAGTGCCGGCGTCGCGACCGGGCCGCGTGGTCGATCGACATCGGCGGCGGGTTCGGGGTCGACTACCTGGCCGACGGGCAGCAGTGGGAGCGCTACACCTCCGAGCTGGCCCAGGCCATGCTCGGGCGGCGGGCGCCGCTCACCTGGAACGAGCACGGCTACGGGCTGCGCAACGAGGCGGGCACCCTGCGCGGGACACTCGGGCTGTATCCCGCGTCCCGGCCGGACTCGGGTCCCGGCTATCTCGGCCGGCTGCTCTCGGCCACGGCGCCCGAGCAGCGCCGGCCGCTCGGCACCCTGCTGCTCGACAGCATGTGTGACCTCGACATCGAGCCGGGCCGGGCGCTGCTCGACCAGTGCGGTCTGGTGCTCGCCCGGGTGCTCGAGGTGCGGGAGGGCGCCGACCTCCTCGTACGGCTGGATCTGAACGCCCGGGACGTGAGCCTCGAGGAGCACGGGGTGCTGATGGACCCGGTCGTGATCCCGCGCGACGGCAACGCCGTGCCCGAGACCACCGAGGTCTATCTGCTCGGCAACCTCTGCCTGGAGTCCGATCTGATCACCCGGCGCAAGGTGGTCCTGCCTGTCCGGCCCCGGCCCGGCGACCTGCTGGCGTTCGTCAACACGGCCGGCTACTTCATGGACTTCAGCGCGACCCGTGCCCTGCACCAGCCCATCGGGCGCAAGGTCGCGCTCTTCCGCCAGGGCGGCTCCTGGAGCTGGTGCCTCGACGAGCACTACTGGCCCGTCCACGAGAGCCGGGAGGCAGCATGAGATACGAGGACATGACCGAGGCGATCGGCAACACCCCGCTGGTGCGGATCGACCCGGCCGTGCACGGTCTGCGCAACATCGACCTCTACGCCAAGATGGAGCTGCTCAACCCGTTCGGCTCGCTCAAGGACCGGGCGGCCTGGCAGATGGCCCGCCCGCTGCTGGCCGGCGCGGCCGAGCGGGGCGACACGGTGGTCGAGCTCTCCAGCGGCAACACGGCCAAGGCGCTCGCGATGATCGCGGGCATGCACGGCCTGCGGTTCAAGAGCGTCACCAACCGGATGAAGGTCCCCGAGGTCAAGGACCTGTTGCTGCTGCTCGGGGCGGAGATCGACGAGCTGCCGGGCCAGGCCGAGTGCCTCGACCCGAGCGACACCGAGGACCCGCTGTCACGCATGCACCGCACGCTGACCAGCAACGGCAGCGGATACGTGCACACCGATCAGTACTTCAACGAGCGCAACGTCGAGGCCCACCAGCACGGCACCGGTCCCGAGATCGTGAAGGACCTCGACGGCCGGGCGCCCGACTATTTCGTGGCCTGCGTCGGCACCGCCGGGTCGTCGACCGGGGTGGCCCGGGCCCTGCGGCAGCACGATCCCGACGTCCGGGTCATCGGCCTGGTCGCCGCCAAGAGCGATTTCATCCCGGGCATCCGCACCATCGACGAGGTGCACGAGGTCGGGCTCTTCGAGCCCGGCGTCTACGACGCGATCGAGACCATCACCGCCGACGAGGCCATCGACGGCCTCCTGACGCTGGTGCGCCGATGCGGTACGCCGGCCGGGCCCACCGGTGGAGGCGCCTTCCACGGCGCTGTCCGCCACCTGCGGACGGTCGACGCCGGCCTGACCGAGCGCCGGACGGCGGTCTTCATCGTCTGCGACCGGGTCGAGAGCTACCTGTCGTATCTGCGGGAGCGACGGCCCGCCCTGTTCGGACGCCCGCCGAGGCGCAACGACACCCGGGGCCTGGACGAGGCGGAGATCGCGGCCGCGCCGACGGCCGACGTCGAGGAGGCCCGGCGGTGGCCGGGCCTGGTCGTCGACCTGCGCAGCCCGTACGCCTTCCAGGCGCTGCACATCGACGGCTCGATCAACATCGTGGACGAGCTCTTCGCCGAGCTGCTCCACGGTGGACTACCCTTCAGTCGCCGGCAGCCGGTGCTGCTGGTCTGCCCGGTCGGCGAGAAGTCGGCCCGTTACGCGGCCCTGCTGACCAGGATGGGGCACCCGTCGGTGCGGTCGCTGGCGGGCGGCATCATCGCGTGGCGGGACGCGGGCGCACGGCTGGTGCGTGACTGATGACGCTCGCCCTCGACCTCGACGTCCGCTCACAGTTCCCCCAGCTGGTGGGCAATCCGGGCGTCGCCTACCTCGACAGCGCCGCGACGACGCAGAAGCCGCAGGCCGTGCTGGACGCGGTGACGACCTATCTGACCAGCGAGAACGCCAACGCGGCACGCGGCACCTATCCGTGGGCGAATCGCACCACCGCCCGCATAGAGGACACCCGCGACCGGGTGCGCCGGTTTCTTGGCGACCGGTCGCCGGCGACCTCGGGCGTGCACTTCGTCAGCGGCACCACCGCGGGGCTGCGGGCGGTCGCGCTCGACTGGCTGCCGCTCGTGCTGGGGGACGGCGACGAGATCATCGTGCCTTTCGCCGACCACAGCGCCAACCTGGTGCCCTGGCTGGACGCCGTCGAGCTGCTGCGGCGGCAGGGCACCCACGTCGTGGTGCGGCCCATGCCCTACGACGCGGCGCACGATTACGACGTGGCGCGCCTGCCGATCGGGCCGCGCACCCGGCTGATCGCCGCCACCCACGTGCATCACGTCTATGGCAACGACATGAACGTGCACCGGCTGCGCGCGGCGGCCGGGCCGGAGATCCCGATCTGCCTGGACGCGGCGCAGAGCTTCGGTCACCTGCCTGTTTCCGTCCGGGATCTGGACGTCGACTTCGTGGTCTTCTCGGGCCACAAGGCGATGGCGCTGCCGGGCATCGGAGTGGTCTGGGCTCGCAACCAGCGGGGACCGGCCTTCGCGCCGGCCGGGTGGAGCGGGTCGCCGAACACCGCCGGGATCGTGAGTCTGGCCGCCGCGATGGACTGGCTCTCGTCCGTCGGGCTCGATCGGATCGCGTCCTGGTCGGTGTCTCTGGCGGCCCGCTTCACCGCCGGGCTCGCGGCCTTGCCGGGCTATGAGGTGCTCGGTTGTCAGAGCAGCCTGACCGCCGGCTCGACGGTGCAGCGGCGGCACGGCATCGTCACCTTTCGCCACCGCGAGATCGGCTCGCACGACCTCGGTTTCATCCTGGCCGCGGACGGCCTGCTCGTGCGGGCCGACGGCCACTGCCAAGGCTCCGAGGGGGAGAAGACCTCTTCGGTACGGGTGAGCTTGCATGTCTACAACACGGCCGAGGAGGTCGACCGGTTGCTGGAAACGCTGGCGGCTCTCGATTCCCAGGGGGTCGCCACCACCTCGCCACGCCCCTCCTGTTAGAAATGATTGTCGTTTCAATTCGTTTCTGAGGATGGGCCCATGCCGTCGACGGCGCTCGACTCCGCCCGCTGGCGCACCGCCTGGGACGAGGTGATGACCGGCTTCGTCCCCGGCTTGGAAACCTTGGAGGCCGCCATCGGCACGGCCGCCGAGTCGGTGCTGGGCCGCCCACCGGCGCGGATCCTCGACCTCGGCGGCGGCCCCGGCGTGATCACCGAACGCATGGCCGGCCGCTGGCCCGGCGCCCAGGTGACGCTGATCGACATCGACCCGGTCCTGCTGGCGATGGCCCGCGACGGCGTGCCCCCGTCGGTGACGGTCCTCGACGCCGACCTGAGCGAGCCCGGCTGGACCAGCACCGCCGGCGGCGCCCACGACCTGATCACCGCCATCATGACCGTCCACTATCTACGCCCGGAGCGCGTCCGCAGCCTCTACCGTCGCTGCCACCAGGCGATGTCCCCCGGCGGCCTGCTGATCATCGCCGACCTGATGCCCGACGACGGCCTGCCCACCGTGACGAGCGCCCTCAACCCCGCGCCGGGCGAGGCGGCCGCCGAGCTGGCCTGGACCCAGTGGTGGGGCGAGGCCGCCGAGGCTTTCGCCCACCTGATGCCCGCCCGCACCGAGGTCTTCCGTCACCGCGCCCCGGCCAACTTCGCCGGCACAGTCTCGTGGCACCTCGCCGCCACCCGGACGGCCGGCTTTCGCGAGGCCGGCCTGCTGTGGCGACATGGGCGGCACGCCGCGTTGCTCGCTCTCGCCTGACGGGCGAAAGCCCCCGCCTCCGGAACCGGAGACGGGGGCTTCGCCTAACCTGGTGCTACTTGGTGACCTTGACCGTGTAGGTCTGGGGTGCGGCGGTGTTGCCCGCGCGGTCGGTCGCCGTGTAGGTGACCTTCAAGGTGCCCTGGCCGACGCCCTTGACGTTGATGCTCCAGTGGCCCAGGAGCAGCGACGGACTGTCGGTCACCTGCTTGGCCCTGGCCGCCGCCTCGGTCTGCGAGGACGCCTTGACCCACGTGGCGCCGTCGTAGAAGTACCACTTGGCCGCGCGTTCCTGGATCAGGGACACCTGGACCTTGGTGGTGCCCAGGCCCTGGTCGGCCACGAAGCCCGAGACGGAACGCCACGACGAGGCCGACGCGGGGTTGCGCGGCACGTCGAGGCGCACGATCGGCGCGTACGTGTCGGCCGTGACCTTCACCGAGCCGGCCTTCACCGCCGTGCCCGCACCCACCGCGTTGAACGGCGTGACCGTCACCGGATAGGTGCCGGCCTTGGTGTAGGTGTGCGCGACCAGCGTGCCGTTGGCCGACATGGTGGTGGAGGCGCCGTCACCCCAGTTGACGACGAGCTTGGCGGCGCCGTCCACCTTGCTCACCGCGAGCACGGTGAACTGCGAAGCCCAGATCGACTGCGGGGCCAGCAGATACTTACCCGCCGGCTGAGTCGTGACCTGGACGACCGCCGCGCCCTGGAAGGTGGCCGCCGCGGTGTTGCCCGCCTCGTCGGTGAGCTGCACGGACACCGGGTACGAGCCGGCCTTCGCGTACGTGTGGGTCAGGCTCTCCGCCGGGGCCGAGCCGTCACCCCAGTTCACCACCCGCTTGATCTTGCCCGGGGCGCTGACGTCGTCGGCCAGCGCGACCTGGGTCAGCGTCACCGACTGGCCCGGCCACAGTGCCGTCGCCCCGAGCTGGAACGTCCCGGTCGGCGGCGTGGTGTCGGCCGGGGTCGCCGTGCCGGGCGTGCTGCGCGGCGTGCCGTCGGCCGTGATCGGCGTGTTGGCGGCGAAGTAGCCGACCAGCATCGTCAGGTCGTTGTCGCCGGTGGTGACGCGGTTCGTGCCCTGCCCCAGCGTGACGAAGTTGTCGCCGCCGGCGGCCAGGAACGAGTTCGACGTGACGCGATAGGTGCCGGTCGGGCTCAGCACGACGCCGTTCAGCTTCAGGGTCGACGCGATGATGCGCGAGCCCCGGGGCCGGCTGACGTCGTACGAGTAGGTGAGCCCCTTCGACGAGCCGAGGTGCAGCACCGGGCGGGACGCCTCGTCCGGCTGCCACTGCTCCTCGAGCACCTGCTTGATCTGCGCCCCGGTGAGGGTCTGGGTGACCACGTCGTTGGCGAACGGCTGCACCGCGAAGGCGTCGGCGTAAGTCACCGTGCCGTCGGTGCGGAACAGCAGGTCGGCCCGCAGACCGCCGGGGTTCATGAACGCGATCTGGGCGCCACCACGACCGGCCGCGCTGGTCTGGTCGAGCTGCACGTCGGCGATGAAGTTGCCGAGCACCGACTCGGCGCCCCGGTCCTCGGTGCCCGTGGCGCTGTAGGCCCGCTTGATGTCCGCCGTGATTTTGCCGAGCGGCTGCTTGCCCAGCTCGCTCGCGGTCGCCTTGGCCTTCGTGACGATCGCCTCGACGGCCGGGTCGGCCGGGTAGCCGGTCACCTCGAGCAGCCCGGCGGTCGACTTCGTCACCGACTTGGTCGCCGGGTCGAAAGTCAGCACCGCCTGGCCCAGCCGCAGGCCGTAGTCCTCGGCCTGGATCACCGGACGGGTCCGGTCGGTGCCGGGGACCGGAACCTCGAACGCGTACGGCTGGTGGGTGTGCCCGCTGAAGATGGCGTCGATCTCGGCGCTCACCCGGGTGAAGTCGCCGAAGACCGGGTCGGCCTGCAGCGCCGCCGCCGAGCCGATGTTCTCGGTCGCGGCACCCTCGTGGGCCAGCAGCACCAGGACATCGGCCTCACCGTTGGCCTCGTTGCCGTCGGAGAGCTCCGCCGCCAGCGTGTTGGCCTCGGCCACCGGGTCGCGGAACTGCACCCCGGCGATGCCGTCCGGGCTGACCAGCGACGCGGTCTGCTCGGTGACCACGCCGATGTAGCCGACCTTGACTCCGCCCAGCGTCTGCACGCTGTAGCCGGGCAGCACCCGCCGGCCGTCCTGGTAGACGTTGGCCGCCAGATAGGGGAAGTCGGCCCGCGACTCGACCCGGCCCCGCAGGTCGGCCAGGCCCTTGTCGAACTCGTGGTTGCCGACCGCCGAGACGTTCAGCTTGCCCGCGTTCAGCGCGTCGATCGTCGGATTGTCGCCGTCGATGGCCGAGATAAAGGTGGACGCGCCGATGTTGTCACCGGCCGAGAGCCACGCGGTGTTGGGGTTGGCCGCACGCAGCTGGTTGACCATCCCGACCAGCTGGGCCGCGCCCCCCTTCCCCGCGGCCGGCTGCTCGAGGCGGCCGTGGAAGTCGTTGATGCTCAGCAGCTGCAGGTCGACCGGCCCGCTCGCGCCGGTCCTGAGGCCGACGACGACCGGGTCGTGGTCGCTGGCCCGGTACGGGCCGTCGGAGTAGAACGGCGCGTATCCGTCGTACTCGTAGGCGAACGACTCGACCGAGTTGATGTTCCACACGTCGACGCCGGTCACCCGCGAGGCGAGCGAGGCCGAGGCCAGCGCGTGGTCGAGCGATCCCGACTCCCCGCCGAAGACGTACGACGACTGGTCGGCGTCCGCGACGTTCCGGTAACCGGCGTCGGCCAGCACCTGGATCGGGTCTTCCTGGCTGTACGCGTTGAAGTCGCCCAGCAGGAGCACGTCGGAGGTGCCGAGCGAGCCGACGAACTGCGCCAGCGCGGCCGCCTGCCGCTTGCGGTCCCCGTTGTACGCGCCCTGCCCGTCCCCGGTGTCCACGTTGTCGCCGGTCGGCTCGACCGAGGCGCTCTTGGACTTGAGATGGTTGGCGACCACGGTGAAGGTGGCCGAGCCGGCGGTGAAGGTCTGCGCGATGGGCTCCCGCGCGTTCGACCAGACCGACTCGTCGTTGACCGACCGCGCGGCGCCCCGGGGGGTCACCGCGGCCGGCTTGAAGATGATCGCCGTGGTGATGAAGTCCTGCTGCTCGGCGCCCGGCAGGTCGGCCGGCGAGCGCACGTAGTCCCAGGTGCCCGCCCCGTCCTTCGCGTTCAGCGCGCCGACCAGGGTCTTCAGCGCGACCTGAGGATCGTTCGGCTCGAACCGGACCGAGTTCTCGATCTCCATGAGCGCGACGACGTCGGCGTCGAGCGCGCTGATCGCCGAGACGATCTTCGCCTGCTGCTTGGCCAGCGCGGCCGCGTCGGTGGCGCCCCGGGCCTCGCCACCGAAGTGGACGAAGTAGTTGAGCACGTTGAAGCTGGCCACTCGCAGATCGCCGCCCACGTCGGCCGGAGCCGGCGTCCGCGGGTGGGAGTCCTTGAAGGTCGTCTGCAGCGAGGCCGGGTCGGCCGGCTGCAGGCGCCACTCGCTGAAGCCGAAGCTCAGCACGCTCGGGCCGAACTTCTCCACGCCGTCGCCGACCCGGACCGGGTCGTCCTTGGTCAGGTAGGCCGGAGCCAGCCCCGCGGTGGCGAGGTTGGTCGTCCTGCCGTCGTCGAGCAGGATCCGCCGCGCCTTGTTACCGGCCTTGATCGCGTTGGCCTCGGCCGAGCCGGGACGCGCCCGGTCGGTCGGGATCTTCGCGACGTCGTTGCCGGCGGCCAGGATGATCTCGCCGTACCGGTTGGTGTTGTACACGTCCGAGACCGTGTACGCGCCGACCGGCGCGACCAGCATCGACTCGACCGACTCGCGGGCCGCGTCGTCCAGCGGCAGGCTCAGCGCCACCGGCGCGGGCAGCGCGACACCGGTCGCGCAGACCGCCGTGTCGCCCTTCGCCGCGGTGGTGATCTCGGTGAGGCCGTTGAACTCGGTGACCGTGCCGGTGACCCGCACCTGGTCGCCGATGGCGACCGTGGGGGCGTTGGCGGCACTGGCGCCGAAGAAGACAAAGATCGCGTCGGAGGCGGTGCCGGCCGCGACGGGGCGGTCGCCGCCGGTGCCCGCGGTCTGCACGTAGACGCCGTTGTAGCCACCGCTGCGGTGGTCGGCGGTCACGACGCCCTCGACGGTGACCTTGGTGTTGGCCACGGGGGTGTCGGCGCCGGTGCCCTGCACCTGGGCGATCGTGTGTGTGGGGCCGGTCGTGCAGTCGGCCGGCTCCTCGGGCTCCTCGGGCGGCACGACGGCGTTGAGAGCGCCGAACGAACTGGTCGCGGGGACCTGCCACGTGCCGTCGATCTTTTGCAGCGACTGCCCGACCGGCGTCGAGTCGATCTCCGAGACGCCGATGTCCACGCTGGTCACCCCGGCCGCCGGGCCGGCGGTGGCGGTCAGGACGCCCTCGTAGCTGAGGAACTCGGCCACCGAGCCGTCCGGCTTGATCAGGGCGAAGCCGTCGGGAGCACCGTTCTGCAGGCCGTTGGCCGGATAGGTCTGGACAACCACGCCGGCGGCCGGAACGGCACCGCTGAGCGTGGCCGTGTTGTAGACCGCGCCGCCGCTGCCGTTGTAGAGGACGATCTGCCAGCCGGTCAGGTCGAAGCCGGCCGGGGCCTGCACCTCGATCGCCTCGCCGCTGTCGGTGCCGGCGTTGTCATAGTGGATCTCGCTGAGGAACGGGTCGCCGGGCTCGGCGGCCACGGCCGGTCCGGCCAGGCTCACGCCGACGGCGACGGCCAGGGCGGCCGCACCGATCGCTCGCAGCGCCGCCGCGGACGGGCCGCCACGCGAATATCGATACATCGAAGATTGTCCTCCGGTGGAAGGTGATCCGCCGGACGTTAGATAGCGCGCATGACGATCGATCCTCGGTACGGTAACGAATAGGCATTGGGGCAGGTAAATGGCGGGGTGGAGTCGGCTTTACGACCGTTTATTGTTCGCCTTTGTACCACCCGCTCCGCCGATTACGTCGCATAGGGACGAAACCGCCCCGCCACGCTCGACGAGCGGGACGGGGCGGCCGGTCGTGCCGGAATCGTCAGTGCATCATGATCGGTGTCTCGACCACGGGCTCGCCGGGCGCACCCGAGCCGCCACCCGGGCGACCCTTGCGCGGCAGGAAGGCGATCGGGATGAACGTCGCCACCACCAGCGCGAAGCCCACCCAGAAGGTGGTCGCGAACGAGTCGGCCGCGAACTGCAGGCCGCGCGCGAGGATCTCCGGCGGCAGGGGGATCTGAACGCCCTGCTGGGTGGCGATCGCCGCCCCGGCCTCGGTGATCGGCTCGCCGCTCTGCGGGTTGGTGAGCCCCGGGACGTCCGGCGATCCGTTCAGCTGGCTGGTCAGGATCACCGACATGATCGCCGTGCCGATCGAGCCACCGATCTGCTGCAGGATGTTGACCAGTGTGGAACCGCGGGCCACCTCGAGCGGCTGCAGTGTGCGCAGCGCCGACGTCATGATCGGCATCATCGTGCCGCCCATGCCGAGGCCCATCACGAACAGCGAGCCGCACAGGAACAGATACGACGTGTCCGTGCCGACCTGGGTGAATCCCAGGAAGCCGACGGCGATCAGCGTCATCGCGAAGGGCACCGTGCGCCCGACCGGGATCTTGTCGGCCAGCATGCCGGCGATCGGCATGGTCAGCACCGCGCCGATGCCCTGCGGCGCGATCAGCAGGCCGGCGTCGAGCGTGCCCTCGCCCCGGACCTGCAGGAAGTAGCTCGGGAACAGCAGGCCCGCGCCCATGAAGGCGATGATGAAGACGAACAGCGACAGCGACGCGACGGTCAGGCTGCGGTTGCGCAGCAGTCGCAGGTCGAGCAGCGGGTGCTTCGGCTTGAACGAGTAGAGCACGAAGCCGATCACCAGCAGGGCGCCGACCAGCATGGTGACCCAGACCTTGGTCGCCGTGATCGTGCCCGTCTCGGGCAGCGACGACACGCCGTACAGGAAGAGGGCCAGACCCGGCGAGAGCATCAGCATGCCGACGAAGTCGAACCGCTCGGCCGGGTGCGTCTCGTCCTTGGGCAGCGCGAACCACGCGTAGACCAGCGCGATCGCACCGATCGGCAGGTTGATCAGGAAGACCCAGTGCCAGCTCGCGACCTCGATCAGCCAGCCGCCCAGGATCGGGCCGCCGATCGGGCCGAGCAGCATCGGGACACCCAGCACGGCCATCAGACGGCCGATCCGCTCCGGGCCGGCGGCGCGGGTCATGATCGTCATGCCGATCGGCATGAGCATGCCGCCACCGAGACCCTGGATCACGCGGTACGTGACCAGTTGCTCGATCGAGCCGGCGGTGGCGCAGAGCACCGAGCCGAGCGTGAAGAGCAGCAGAGCCATCATGTAGAGCCGCTTGGTGCCGAACCGGTCGGCGGCCCAGCCGCTCAGCGGGATCACCGTGGCCAGGGCCAGGGTGTAACCGGTCATCGTCCAGGCGACCTGCGCGTACGTCGCGTTGAACTCGGTCTGGAAGGTCGGTAGGGCGACGCTGACGACGGTGATGTCGAGGATCGACATGATCGCCCCGAGCACCACCACCCCGGCGATTTTGAGCACCGCGGCATCGAGCTTGGCCGGAGGCGCAGCGGTTTGGTCGGTCACGAGAGAACTCCCCCAGTTTCTGCCTTTTCAGGCCGCGCGCTCCTTCGAACCCCCGCGCGCACAGAAGCGTCCATGCTGCCACTGCTTCGTTTCCAGCAGCATCCCGTTTTCAGCATGCCCTCAGGAAGCGAGTCACCCGGGGGTTTCAGTCGCCCGGGGGATCCTGCTCCAGAAGTTCCCGCAACAGACGCTCGTCGTCGGCGCTGAGGTTACTCACGAATCGGCGCAAAACCGTCGCCCTGTCGGGTTCCACCTCCATCAGGCGGCTCATCCGGTCGGCCACCAGGCCCGCGGGGGCACTCAAGGCCCCGTACCGGAAAGCCCTTCCGTCCCGATGCCGGACCACCGCGCCCTTCTCGAAAAGGCGCGTGAGAGTCGTCACAACGGTGCTGTAGGAGAGCGGACCCGCCGGAACGAGCGCGTCGCGGACCTCGCCCGGAGTCAACGGACGCACCGCGGAGTCGAGGACCGTCATGATCTCGATCCCCTCCAGCTGCCCCGGCCTGCGCCGGCCGGCCCCCGTCGGTGTGGTCACGACAGGACTGTATCGACGCTAGGCGAAGAGCGAGCGGCCCCAGTAGTCGTCGGCCGCGGGGATGCCGGGCGGGCAGGCGAACAGACCGCTGGAGACGTGCCGGATGTATTCGTTCAGCTGGTCCTGACGAGCCAGCTTCGACTGGACCGGCACGAACTGCTTGTGCGGATCCCGCTGATAGGAGATGAAGAACAATCCGGCGTTGAGCCGGCCGAGCCCGTCCGAGCCGTCGACGAAGTTGTAGCCGCGGCGCAACATCCGGGCACCGCCGTTCACCGTCGGATGGGCCAGACGCACGTGCGCCACCTTGGCGATCAACGGCTCACCCTTGCCATCCAGGGCCGTGAAGTCGGGCTCGTCGTATTCGCCCCGTCCGGAGAGCGGCGCACCCTCGCCCTTGTTGCGGCCGACGATCGTCTCCTGCTCCAGCAGCGAGGTGCGGTCCCAGGTCTCGATCAGCATCCGGATCTTGCGGGTGACCAGGTAGGACCCGCCGGTCATCCAGTCCGGCCCGTCGCCCGGCTTCACCCACAGGTGCTCGTCGAGCAACGTCGCCTCCTCGGCCTTGAGGTTGGCGGTGCCGTCCTTGAAGCCGAAGAGATTGCGCGGGGTCGCCTGTGCGGTCGAGGTCGAGGACGTACGCCCGAAGCCGAGCTGCGACCACCGGACGCTCACGACGCCCATGCCGATGCGGGCCAGGTTGCGGACGGCGTGCACCGCCACCTGGGGGTCGTTCGCGCAGGCCTGGACGCAGATGTCGCCGCCCGAGAGGGCCGGGTCGATCGTGTCGCCCGGGAACTTCGGCAGGTCGGCCAGCGCGGCCGGCTTCCGGCCGCGCAGCCCGAAGCGCGAGTCGAACAGGCTCGGGCCGAAGCCGATGGTGAGCGTCAGACCCGCGGCGGGCAGGCCGAGCGCCTCGCCGGTGTCGTCGGGCGGCGCCTCGGGCAGACCACCCACCGCACCCAGCGCACCCGCCTCCTGGCCGGCGGTCATCCGAGCCGCCGCGGCGGTCCACGACTGCAGCATGTCGACGAGGGCGGCCTTGTCCTTGGTGATCACGTCGAACGCGACGAAGTGCAGCCGGTCCTGGGCGGGCGTGACGATGCCGGCCTGCCGGGTGCCGTAGAACGCGGTCCGATCGGGCGCTGCTGCCGCCGCCGACCCGGACCCTCCGCCGGTCAACCGGCCCCCGACGACGCCGGCCGTCGCGGCTCCCACCACGCCCGCGCCGGCCAGCCCGATCACCTTGCGCCGCTGCATCTCCAAGACCTTCCTACGGACGGGTCGAAGCCGGGCCCGGAGACGGGCCCGGCTTCGGGGGATCACTGGCCGGCGACCAGCGCGGCGACCTTGCTGATCGGCTCGGACAGCGCGTTGATCTCATCGCTGAGCGTCTTGAGATCGGTCTGGCTGAGCGTGTTGTGCAGCTTCCAGCCGTCACCGTCGCGGTGCTTCTCGAGCGCCGCCTCGACCGAGGCGAACCGCTCGTCGAGGGTCTTGACCAGGGCCGGGTCCTTCTCCTCGAGGGCGGGGCGCAGGGCCGCGATGGCCGCTTGGGAGCCCTCGACGTTGGCCGCGAAGTCCCACAGGTCGGTGTGCGAGAAGGTGTCCTCCTCACCGGTGATCTTGCCGGTGGCCACCTCGTCGAGCAGGCCCTTGGAGCCGTTCGCGAGCTGCACCGGGGAGAGCGTCACGGTGTTCGCCTTGTCCACGATGGTCTTGACATCGGCGAGCAGCTGGTCGGCGGCCGGGCCCGACTTGCTGACGTCCTTGGCCACCCACAGGTCCTTCTCGATCTTGTGGAAGCCGGTCCACTTCTGGCCCGCCTCCAGGTCGGCCTCGCGTGCGTCGATCTTGGGGTCGAGGTCGCCGAAGCTCTCCGCCACCGGCTCGATCCGCTCCCAATAGGTGCGGGCCACCGGGAAGAGCGCCTTGGACTTCTCGATGTCGCCGCCCTTGACCGCGTTCACGAACTCGGTCGTCTTGTCGATCAGCGCGCCGGTCTGGCTCTTCACGTAGCGCTGGTAGTCGGCCGTGGCCTGGGCCAGCTTGGCGTCCTCGGTCAGCGGCGCGGCCGAACCGCTGACCTTGAAGGCGTTGCGGATGCCCTTGCCGATCATGCCGGGCTTGCAGGCGGTCTCGTACGTGCCCGCGGCCAGCTCGACGATCAGTTCGCGGGACAGGCCGGGGGCGATGTTCTCGACCTCGCCCATCACCCGGTCGCCGGGGGCGTAGACGTAGAACTCGGTGACCTTGTTGCCCTTGTTGGCGATGGCGAACGTCGTGGTGCCGGCGTCGGACTCGGACGAGGCGACCTTGCACTCGGTGTCCGAGGCGTCGACGGTGATCTTGTCACTCGACGCCGCATCGGATCCGGAGTCGTTGCCGCCGCACGCGGCGAGCGGGACGGCCGCCGCGGTGGCGGCTACGAGGGCGAGCAGGCGAGGGGTGCGCACGTTTCTCCTATGTGGTGATGTATCGGTGCTCAGGAAGCAGCCGGGGCCGGTGCTGGTTCGGTGGGGCGGCTGGATGCTTCCGATCGTTTCGACCGGCTCGGCCGGCTCGGCCAGAGGAAGATCACGAGGACCGGGATGCCGTAGGCGAGCCACGCGATCGTCTCCAGGACGGTCGGCGCGGGCGTGAAGTTGACCATGCCGCGCAGCAGCTCGGCGTACCACGTGCCGGGCGGCCAGGCGCTGCTGATGTCGAACGCCGTGGTGTTGAGGCCGGGCAGGATGCCGGCTTCCTGCAGATCGTGGACGCCGTATTTGAGGATCCCGGCCGCGACGAGCACGAGCAGCGCACCGGTCCAGGCGAAGAAGCGGCTCAGGTTGATCCGCAGCGCACTGAGGTAGAGCAGCCAGCCGAGCACGATCGCGGTGAGCAGGCCGAGCGAGATGCCGATCAGCGGGCGCGCGCTGTCGGTCGTCCCCTGGGCGGCGGCGTAGAAGAGGATCGAGGTCTCGAGCCCCTCGCGCACCACGGCGAGGAACGCGACGCCGACGATGGCGAGCGGTCCCACCGCGATCGCGTCCTCCATGCGGCCCCGCAGTTCGCGGCCCATGTGGCGGGCCATCCGCCGCATCCAGAAGATCATCCAGGTCACGAAGACGACGGCCACGATCGAGGCGACGGCCTCGAAGAGCTCCTGGTGGGTGAAGGACAGCCGGGCCACCCCGAACTGCAGCAGAGCCGCGAACCCGATCGACAGCACCGCGGCGACCGCGACGCCGGCCCAGACCCATCGCAGGAGCGGCTTGCGATCCGATTTGACCAGGAACGCCACGAGGATCGAGACCACGAGCGTGATCTCGAGCCCTTCGCGGAGCCCGATCAGGTAGATGGCCGTCATCGAACTCCCCAGGTAAGCCAACCCTTACTACGCTGAGGCTTACCTTCTTTTATTCGCTTGTAGAAGTCAACTCAGCCGCCAGGCACCCGGCCCGCTGGTGAAAACCATCACCACACGACCGCCGCGGCAGACACGAGCAGCAGTCCGCCGAAACTTCCGATGACTATTGACATGTTTCGATGGCCATAACGACACTTGACACACCACGGGAGCGCTCCCAAATCCACTGGAAGGAGGTGCCTCGTGATCCGTCCCCGATGGCGCCCGGCGATCGCGGTGCTGGCCGCAGTGCTCGCGGCCGGCGCCGCCATGACCGCCGTCCCCGCCCAGGCGGCGCCCGAGAACGAGGGTGCCGCCTGCACCGTCCCCACACTGCCCGACGCCGGCTCGCTGTCGGCCGACGCCAAACTTCCGGATCCGTTCCGAAAGCTCGACGGCACCCGCATCACCACCCGATCCGCGTGGACCTGCCGTCGCGAAGAGATCAAGAGACTGTCCGAGAAGTTCGTGTACGGCGAGAAGCCGGCCACCCCGCAGTCGGTCACCGGCACCGTCTCCAGCAGTTCGATCACCGTGAACGTCTCGCACCAGGGCCGCAGCTCCAGCTTCTCGGCCCGCGTCGAACTGCCGAGCGGCACCGGCCCGTTCCCCGCCGTCGTCGTCCTGGGCGGGTTCGGGGCCGACACCGCCGCCATCAAGGCAGCCGGCGCCGCGGTCATCAGCTACGACCCGTACGCGGTGGGCAAGGAGGGCACGCCGCGCACCAACAAGCAGGGCGCGTTCTACAGCATCTATGGCGCGACCAGCCCGACCGGCCTGTTGATGGCCTGGTCATGGGGCGTCAGCCGGATCATCGACGTGCTCGAGCAGGCGGGCGGCAGCATCCTGCGGGCCGACGCCACCGGCGTGACCGGCTGCTCCCGGTTCGGCAAGGGCGCGTTCGTGATCGGCGCGTTCGACCAGCGGATCGCGCTGACCATGCCGATCGAGTCGGGCACGGCCGGCGCACCGATCTTCCGAGGGGTCCCCGGCGAAGGCGCGCAGAGCCTGTCCTCGGCGTACGGGGAGCAGCCCTGGCTCGGTGACGCGTTCAGCACCTTCACCGGCAACCCGAACCGGCTGCCGGTCGACACCCACGAGGTCGCGGCCATGGTGGCGCCGCGCGGACTGTTCATCATGGACAACCCGCACATCGCCAACCTCGGGCCGCGCTCGGCGAGCGTGGCCGCCCTGGGTGCGGCCGAGGTCTATCGAGCGCTCGGGGCGGGCGACAACATCTCGTACGTCTCGGATGTCAGCGATGGCACCCACTGCGCCAATCGCGCCGAGTGGCGCACCCCGCTGCAGCAGAACATTCGCAAGTTCCTGCTGAGGACGGGCAACGACCCTGGGGTCTTCCGCACCTCGAGCCGGGCCCAGGGCCGCCTGGCCGACTGGATCGACTGGACGACCCCGGTTCTCGACGGCAGCACCCCCACGACACCGCCACCCACCACGCCGCCACCCACCGCGCCGCCGCCGTCTTCGGGGGCTTGCACGGCCTCGGCCTCGGTCAACGCGTGGACGGGAGGCTTTGTCGCCACGGTGCGCGTCACCGCCGGTGCCGCACCCGTGAACGGCTGGAACGTCGGCCTGACACTGCCGGCCGGCACGACCATCAGCAATTCCTGGAACGTGACCCGGAGCGGCACCAGTGGAGCCGTCCAGCTCCGGAATGTGGACTTCAACGGCCGGATCGCCGCCGGTGGGTACGCCGAGTTCGGCTTCCAGGCCTCCGGCTCGTACGGGAACCCGGTCTTGACCTGCACGGCGGCCTGACATGCGGAAAGGCCGGACATCCAGGGGGATGTCCGGCCTTTCTCAGGCGGTGCGGACTAGCGGGTGAAGGTGAAGTACGAGAGCCCGGTGAACGTCGTGGCGTTGACGGAGTCGGCGCCCGCGCCACCCGACCGGTAGGAGACCTTGACGCGCAGGCGCACCCCCAGGTCGTAGCTGCCGTCGGCGTAGATGACCGCGCGGCCGTTGGCGGTGGTGAAGTACTGGTTACCCCAGACGCGCCACTTGCCGCCCGAGTAGTACTGCACCTCGACATAGATCAGACGACCCGGGTACGGGGTCACCGCGATGTTGAAGATCGCCGGCTTGCTCACCCGGTAGTGCCGGTAGCTGGTCCCGCCGATCTTCGCGGTCTTGTAGTAGCCGCTCAGGGTGTTCGTGATGTTGACCTTGGTCGACACGACGACGCGGGTGGTCTTGGCGGCGTAGCGCGAGTCGCCCGAGAACGTGGCCCACACGGCCGTGTTGCGGGTCAGACGCAGGCTCGTCGCCAGGTCACCCTTGCTGTTGACCTTGGTGTTCCGCAGCAGGCGCGGCGCCTGGTCCGAGCCGTACGGGTCGGCGTAGATCGCGACGCTGCGGTTCTTGTAGGTCGAACCCAGGTGGGCGGTGAACTGGACCGTCTGGCCCTGCTTGAACACCTGCTTGTTGCGGTTCAGGGTCAGCGTCGGCGAGGTGCGGGTGACGTCGAGGACCTTGTCCGCGGTGACCGCGCCGTGCGTGGCGCTGCCGGCGAAGGCGACCCGGTAGGTGACCTTGCCTCCGGCCCACGGCTTGTCGGTGATCGTGAACTTGCCGTTGGCGTCAGTCTTCTTGCTGGCCAGGACGGCGCCGGCCGGATTGTCGAGGTCGAGGCGCTTGACGGTCACGGTCGTGCCGGCCGGCAGCGGGACGGGCGCCTTCAGCGTGCCCGTGATGGTGACCGTGGTGGCCCGGGTGGCCTTGGACGGGCCGGACAGGGTGAGCGTCGGCTGCGACTTGCGGGGCTCGGTGAAGACCCGCATCGCGAACGTGCCGGCGTCACTCTTGGAGACGGCGAAGAGGCGGGTGCCGTCCGGCTCCCAGGCCAGTGCCCGCGGCTGCACCACGTCGAGATCGGAGCCGACGCCGGTCCCGGTCAACGTGTACTGCCGGATCTTGGCCTGGCCGGCCGGCGTGAAGACCTCCACGGCCGGGCCGTACCGGTTGCCGACGGCGGTGGCGATGGCGCCATCCGCGGCGATGTCCAGCGCGGCGCCGTCGCCTCCCTCGAACAGGTCGAACCGGCGAGCGGCGGCGAGGTTCGCGACGTCGTAGAGCGTCGCCTGGTTGACCCCGCCGCTGACGGTGCCGATCGTCTCGCCGTCGGCCGAGAGCGAGATGTCGGCGAGCGTGCCACCGTTGCCGGCCGTGGTGCCGAGCTGCTTGGCCGTGCCGTCCGACACGTCGAACGCGGTGACGGTCGAATAGGACGCGGCGGCCAGCCGGTTCGCGGTCGACGCGAGCTTCGCGGCGCCGCTCCAGCCCGTGCCCGCCTGGTCGAGCACCGGCTCCGGCGTCTCGGCGGCGGGGTCGATGGAGCCGAGGTTGCTGCCGTACGTGAACCACACCTTGCCGCCGGCGAAGGCCACATCGAGCGGGGCGATCTCGCCGGTGGAGTAGGAGGCGGCCGGCACGAGCGTGACCGGGTCGAGTGCGACGATCGCGTTGCCCGACTCCGAGGCGGCGTAGAGCAGTTGCGCGTCGGTGGAGAGGGCCAGGTCGGAGACGCCGGCCAGGGCGTGGGTGGCCTCGACGGTGCCGTCGAAACCGGTCGAGACGACCTTGCCGCCGGTCGGGTCGACGACCAGGACGCGGTCGTGCACGCCGTCGACGACGACGTCACCCACCGAGTCGACGGCCAGGGGCTTGATGGAATCGGCGAAGGCCGGCGCGGCCATGCCGATGGCCAGAGCGGAGCCGCCTATCAGTGTGACCACGGCGGTGGCCGGGCTGATCACTCGAGTACGCATGATGTGTCCCCCATGGACGGTGAAGGCCGATCGGCCGCCCCGGACGTTACATCGAAGATCGCCGAATTCGCGTCCTCCGAACGGCCGAACCGCCCCCGGATCGTCGGTACACCCCCGTCCCGGCCTCCGGCGAGCGACTTGTCAGGAGCGATATTTGGTACGAGTCGACTACGCTGGGTGCGAATGGCCTCCAGCGGGCCGCCCGCCGGTCCGCCCGGCTGCGGCCGTCGAGTCGTGGACGGGGTTCAAGCGATGAGGGTTCAGCCGCGTCAGCAGTTGCTGGATATCTGGGAGGCCGTCGCGCGGTCCTCCTGGAGGGACCACGAATGGGTGTCCGGCGGTCGCTTCGGTGGAAACTCCATCAGCGACGCCGAGCAGCTTCTCTGCCTGCTCCTGCCGGCCACTCAGGTCGAGACGTTCAACCTGGACCGGCCGGATCAGACGGCCGAGCGGATGGTTCACGCACTGCGCCGGATGGGCACCGCCACTGACATCCCGCGCGTCCTCACCCGGATCCTGAACGACTATTTCGACCGGTACACCGAGGACTTCTCCGGCGGCGGCTATTACGAGCTCTACGACACCGAGGCGTCCGACAAGACTGCCCCGCTGGAGTTCCAGACGTCGCCGATAGTCGACTCGTACGCCCTCTCCATCACACTTTCGCTGGCCACGCTCGGTTTCTGCCGGGTCTACCGGCGATCGGTCACCCGCGACGACGTGCGCTCCGCCATCAGCGATCTGGAGGCCGCGGCCAGCCGGCGGCTCAGCGCCGCCATGATCGGCCTGTTGCGGAGCTTCTCGGTAAATGTCTTCCCGGTCGACTCCGCCGAGGGCGAACGGCTCTGCACGACCGTCAACCAGAACGGCCTGCCCCGGCGAGCGGTGGTGGCGCAGTTGCACACGCGGCTGCGACAGACCATCGCGAGTTTCCGTGAGGTGCTCATCGGGTCCGGTCAGACCAACGACCTCGAACTGCCCGACCGCCTGTTCGAGTGCGGCTGGTCGTGGAGTGTGGTTCGTGGGGCGCCGTCGATCGAGACGACGGCCCAGGTCGGCCGGCAAGAAGCCGGAGTCGGTCAGGACAAGCCCTATCTCTACTTCACTGTCATCGCGCTCAACGCGGTCGAGGACCTCTTCTCCGAGCGCACCCGCATCCTGGGCCTGCTCGACGAGGAACAACAGCGCCTGGCCCGTGCACTCCAACTGCGCTCCGACCTGACCCGCACCTACTGGGCGACGATCGCCACTTTCGGCGAGGGTGGCAAATGGCCGCTGGAGAACGTTCCCTGGCGGACCACGGACGGCGAGCAGTCGGATTACTTCACGCTTCAGGTCACCGCCCTGGCCGTGAAAGGGCTCGAACAGGTCCGCGGTAGCAACACCGAGCTCGCCCGGGTCGGCCGGGTGCTGGCCAAGCTGGCCGATCGAGCCCGCATCACGAGCCGAGCCGTCGAGAACGACCCCAACCTCGTCATGCACTACCCCGGCATCCGGATGGCGCTTGCCGGCAGTGACGAGCCGACGGACACGGACGAGAAGAGACCGCTGCTGGCCTGGTCGGTGCCCGAGTTCGCGGCCCTGCTCCTGCTGCGCACGGCCCACGTGGCCAACCTGATCAACGATCCGGTCGAGCGCCACCGCCTGCTCGACCTCGGCGACGAGGTCTGGGATCACCTGGCCCGGCGGCGCCTGAGCTCCGGAGACGGCTACGGCCTCTGGGACGACGCGTCCCGGGTGTTCCCCGATCTGCCCCGGCTCGAGCAGAAGGCCTCCTGGTATTACACCGAGCGGGTCGTCGAGGCGCTGGTGGCGCTGGCCAAGGTGCTGGACCAGCCGCCCAGCCGCAACGAGGAACTGGCCAGGTACGCGGACGATCTGCTCCGCGAGGCGGAACAGATCTACGACCGCGAGCTGCTCACCGGCAGCGCCGAAGGCGGACCCGGACTCCGGAACACTCTGCAGAGGGTGGAGATCACCCTGCGCCGGGCTCGAGACATCCGGACCGAGCGGCCGGGAACCGCCGCGGCACTGGCCCTCGACATCCTCCGGGAACTCGACCGCCTGAACGCGGCCCGGGGCGACTCCGGCTCGGAGGCGTGATGCTGATCTTCGCGGCGTCCGACAAGGGAGGCACCGGCCGCTCGGTGACCGGCAGCAACCTGCTCTATCGGAGCGCGCTGCAGGGCAACGACGTCTGCTACCTCGACTTCGACTTCGGTTCGCCGACCTCCGGTGCCATCTTCGATCTCGGCTCCGTGGAGCGCGGGACGAAACAGGACGGCCTGCACGCCTACCTTCAGGGCATCACCGGAGAGCCGCAGCGACTGGAGATCTGGAAAGAGTCCGATCGCCGGGAGCTGCGCGGCCGGCCCGCCGGCGCCGGCCGGATGGTTCTCCTGCCGGGCGACATCGCCAGTGGCGAGTTCGGCTACACCGCCGAGACGGTCGAACGCTGCTGCACCTTGTTCCTCCGGCTCGAAGAGGAGTTCGACCTCTGTCTGGTCGACCTCAGTGCCGGGCGGTCACACGCGCTCGACCTGGTCCTCGCCGCGACGGCGCACCCATCGATGCAGTCGGTGCGGAGCCGCTGGCTCGTGTTCCACCGCTGGACCAGGCAACACCTCATCGCGGCGGCCGGGCTCGTCTACGGCGAACGCGGCATTCTGATGACCGGCGAGGCGCACGGTCACAACGCCCGAGAGCTCACCAGCTCATTGCGGTTCGTCCACACCGCCGTCGTCCAGCCCGACTCCGTCGAGCTCGCCGGTCTTCAGCCCCAGCAGATCGCCTGGCTGCGCACCTGCGACGCCGCTCTCAAGGATCTCGCCGGGCAGTTGCGGGCCGGACGGTCCCTGCTGCTCGGCAGCATCCCCCTCGACCCGGTTCTCCAATGGCGCGAACAGCTCATCACGGACAGCGACGTTCTGCTGAGGGGGATAGCCAACGAGTCGACCAGGAACGCGTTCGAGACCCTGGCCAAGAAGCTCGTCGACGACTCAGCCTGGGAGCCACTATGAGTGACCCGTGGTCTGTGGACATCAGAGAGTCGACAGCGCGGCGACGCGCCGAATCGGCCCCTCTCGCACACCTCTCCATCGAGCTCGGACACCTCTACTCCGAGGAGTTCGCCGGCGGCCCGGAGGGTCTGGCCCGCTATTTCGAGCGCGTCAACCCGTGGGTCACGGCGGCGCGAAGCATCTTGGGCAAGAAACTGCGGAAAGTCCGTCCCCGGATCAGCACCTGTTTCCTGATCGATGACTACTTCGCTCGTTTCAGCTCGCCGGCCGAGGTCCTGCCCCAGCTGATCAAGGCAGCCGAGAGTCAGGAGGTGACCATCGACTACATCGCGAGGGAGTCCGGCCTCGCCGTCGCCGACGGGATTCCCCTGGCCGACCTCATCCTCAGCCAGCTGGTGCCGGACCCGCCGCCCGGCAGCACGGGCGTGCGACCGCCGGTCACCGTCAGCGGCTGGCTCTGCAACGGCCAACGAAGTCCTGGCTTCTCGCCCGCCCGGCCCGGCGAGACACAGCGGCAGTGGCAGCCTCCGGCCGAGAACGGCGCCTTGAACAACCACTCGACCTTCGTCGACGTTCAGCTGTGGGACGAACGAGGCGGGAAGCGGACGTGGTCGTGCCCTTACCTGGCGGCGATCTGGCAGCTCCTGCGACTCGGCCTGATCAGATATGACGGCACGGTCGTCGCCCGTCCGGTCTCCGTGGAACAACTGCCCGAGGAATGGGACCGGCTCCCGCCCATCGTCCAGGTCAACCCGGACGCCGATGCCTTCAGCGCGTATTCGACGTTCTCCGTGCTCGGCCAGCGGTTCCTGAGCGTCGAACACGCTGTGCGGACCATCATCCAGCAGGTGAAGGTCGAGCAGGCCGTAGCCGATCAGGTGGCCACGCGCAGCGCCGCCGAAGGCATGCCGCTTCCTCCAGAGTTGTGGCAGCGGATCGAGTATCTGTTCGTGGCCGACAGAGGTTGATCAGGAAGCCACCGGTGGTGAACCGCCACGGAACCGACCGGCTTGATCAGCGGCGTCCATGGCACTTTCCAGCAGAGCGATGTTGTTCAAAGTCAGCTGGTCCCGGATCCGGTCCACCGCCGCACGCCACTGCTTGGTGAGTTGCGACCGGCTGTCCAACGACTCCCAGAGAGGCGAGAGCGCTGCTTCGATGCGGGCGCCGGGCATCCACAGATGCAGGAGGAAGTCGACCGCCGGATGCAGCTTCGCGAGCGCCCGGGCCCGGCTGACCGGCGCGTCGATGCTCCGGTCGAGCATCGACAGGACGGTGGTCAACAACCAGTCGTGCCGGGCCAGATCCGCACAGAACGCGAGCATGTCGTCGTTGGTGAACTCGCCGGCCGACTGGGCTCCGACGTGCAGTAACAAGGTGCGCACGGTTCTGGAGTCGATGCTGAACGTGGCGCTGTTCGTACCGTCCGGCGCGGGGAGAACCGCCCAGCGCAGTATCGTGCGGCTGCTGCGGAACGGCCGCTTCCGATCGAGCAGAGCCGAGGTCTGGATCTCGTCCAGCGCCCGGCCGCTGATCGCTCCCATGTCCAACGCGCCGGGCCGACGGGCACCGTCGAGGAATCCGTGGGCCACGTCGGCCAGGTCAGCCTTGCCGAGCAGCTCCAACTCGCCGGGGCGGGCGAGGTAGTGCGACCAGGGAAGGCGTTGCCCGTGCCGCTGCACCGGCGTGACGGTGACGTGGGCCGAGCCCTGAGCGAGGTGCCCACCGGTGACCGAGACGCGGTGGATGACCGTACCGATGCCCCGGGTGTTCCGCCGGGTGGCGGACGGCATCAGGCAATCCACGCCGGCCAGCTGATCCGGCGAGACGGCGTGCGCGATCGGACGCTCGAAGCGGCGCACACGCTCGCCAACGACAAGATCCAGAAGAGCGGAGACCGGCTCGCTCGACAGCGCGGTCGAGTTCTGCAGCAGTCCGGTGTGGATCTCGCCGAAGGTCAGCACGCCGGTCCGCACCGATGCGGCATTCGTAAGATCACCGATCCTCTCGCCGTCAGCCGTATCCGATTGCATCTCATTGCCGTGTTCTTCCACAACCACTACCCATGACTTGTCATCCTGGTGGCACCTTGCCGCCGGCCGTGCGGGCCACAACAATCTCGCCGTCCGGCCGTATCGCTGAAAGGGCGGGACCATGAGCACGAACTGGGACGCCTTCGAACCACATGCGTACTGGAAGCAGAACTATGCGTCCCTTCGAGGCGACGACCGCAGTCTTCTCAGCCTGACGAGGGACTTCTTCGGCTATGAGCAGACCCCGACGGACGGCCGGCGTCGTGGCATCGACGTCGGCACGGGCGCGAATCTCTACCCCGTCCTGGCGATGCTGCCGCTGTGCGACGAGATCACGCTTCTGGAGTACGGTGCCCGGAACTGCGAATGGCTCAGTGGCGAGATCCAGCGTTACTCGCCCGGCTGGGATCCCTACTGGCGAACGCTCTGCCAGCACCCGGCCTACTCACATTTCGGCTATGACGTCCGCCGGCGGGTCGCTCGCACGGCCAAGGTCGAGCGTGGCAGCGTCTACGAGCTCCCCGAGCAGAGATACCACGTCGGCACCATGTTCTTCGTGGCCGAGTCGATCACCACTGACATCGGGCAGTTCCATCAGGCGATCCACAAATTCGTCAACTGCCTGGTCCCCGGTGCGCCCTTCGCCGCGGCATTCATGCGGAACTCACGTGGCTACACGGTGGCCGGTCAGGACCTTCCCGCGCTCGCGGTCACCGAGGACCAGGTCGCTGACTGCCTGATCGATCGGACCTTGGATCTCGTCGTGTCGACGGTCGACTCCCGCGCCCAGTTCACCGATCGGGAGAACGCCGCGTCCATGCCCCTGAACAAGCAGTTGCGCTCGGGCTACGACGGCATGATCCTGGCTTGCGGCCGTTCGAAATAGGACGGTCACTCGGTCTGCCGGACGCCGCGCACCACGAGATCCGCGGCGAGCCGGCCCGGCCGCCGGAGCCCTGGTCAGTCTTCTCGACTGGTCGTCAGGACCATGCGATAGCGGGCGGCGCCGGTGAGCATGCGGTCGTAGGCGGACTGGACGTCGGCCAGCGGGCGCGTCTCGGTGCGGGGGCGGATGCCGGTGAGCGCGGCGAAACGCAGCGTCTCCTCGACGTCGCGGGCCGTGCCGGAGGGGTGGCCGTGGACCGTACGGGAAGTCGAGATGATCTGGAACGGGCTCACCTCGATCGGGGCCGGGTCGGCGCCGACGACGATCAGCTCGCCGTTCGCGGTCAGGCCGTCGATGGTGGCGCTCATCGCGGCCGAACTGCCGGCCGCGGCCAGCACGACCCGGGCGCCGCCCAGCGCCTGCAGCCGCGCCGCCACGTCACCGGCCTCGCTGTCCAGGTAGTGGTGGGCGCCCAGCTCGGCCGCGGCCGTCGCCTTGCCGGTGCCACGCGCCACCGCGACCGTCTCGAAGCCCATCTTGGCCGCGAACTGGACGGCCAGGTGCCCGAGGCCACCCAGTCCCAGCACCGCCACCAGGTCGCCCGGGCGGGCCGCCGATCGGCGCAGGCCGTTGAACGTGGCGACCCCCGCGCATCCCATCGGGGCGGCCTCGACCGCGCTGATCGCGTCGGGGATCCGGGCCAGCGCGGTCGCCGGCACGGTCAGCGCCTCGGCATAACCGCCCGGATAGGCCCATCCGGGGACCTGCACCCGTACGCAATGAATGAAGTCACCGGCCCGGCAGGGCACACAGACGCCGCAGTTGCCGCCGAACCAGCCGACGGCCACGCGATCGCTGGGCTGCCAGCCGGACACGTCGTCGCCGACGGCGTCCACCCGCCCGGCGATCTCGTGACCGGTGACGAGCGGGAAGGACACCGGGAACGCGGCGTCGACGAAGGCGGCGTCGGTCCGGCACACGCCGCAGGCCTCGACGGCGACGCGCACCTGGCCGCGGCCGGGGGCCGCCAGCTCACTTTCGACGATGCGGAACGGCGCGCCGGGGGCCGGGATCTGAGCGGAACGGAATGTTGTCATGACCGAATTCCACTCCGGCTGAGCCCTTGCCGAGCTGCCTAAACAGGTGCGGTTCAGCCTAGGAACAGCGGTACCAGCTTCAGCCCTGGACGCCCGCCCGCTCGCGCCGATACTTGGTGGCATGGCGCACAACGGTGACCTCAAGGAGTTCCTCCGCTCGCGGCGTGCGCGCCTGCGGCCCGAGGGCGACACCGCCGGCATCCGCCGGGTCCCGGGGTTGCGCCGTGAGGAGCTGGCCGCGCTCGCCGGGGTGAGCGTCGACTATTACGTCCGCCTCGAGCAGGGTCGCAATCTCAACCCCTCGGAGGCGGTGCTCGACGCGATCGCCCGCGCGCTGCGACTCGACGACACCGAGCGCGGTCACTTCTTCGAGCTGGCCCGGCCGCGGGCGGCCCGGCGCCGGCCGCCGCGCCGCCCGCAGCGGGTCGCCCCGGCGACCTATCAGTTGCTGGAGACGCTCGACGAGGCCGCGGCACCCGCCTTCATCGTGGGCCGGCGCATGGACGTGCTGGCGATCAACCACTCCGCGCGCGCCCTGATCTGCGACTTCAACGCGTTGCCGGCCCGCGAGCGCAATTACGCGCGGTTCATCTTCCTCGACGAGAACGCCCGCGATCTGCATCCCGACTGGGCCGTCATCGCGGCCGAGACCGTGGCCACGCTGCGGGTCGACGCCGGCCGGCATCCCGACGATCCCGACCTGTCCGCCCTGGTGGGCGAGCTCTCGGTGCGGAGCGAGGAGTTCCGGCGCTGGTGGGCCGACCACCAGGTGCTGGCCCGCACGAGCGGCACCAAGCGCTTCCGTCATCCGATCGTCGGCGACCTCACCATCACCTATCAGGCACTGGCCATGCCCGGTGACGCCGAGCAGACGATGTTCGTCTACACCGCACCGGCCGGCACGCCCGATCAGCACGCTCTGCGGCTGCTGCACCTGCGGGAGGGCGATCAAGCTCACCCTGATATGTCCGGGACGACGGGGTATCTGTCTGCTCAGGCAGGCAACGGGCACGGACGGGCGAGAGGATGACCATGAGCACTCTGGGCAGCAGCGGCATCGAGGTGTTCCCGCTCAATCTCGGCGGCAACGTCTTCGGCTGGACCAGCGACGAGGCGACCTCCCACCGGGTCCTGGACGCCTTCACCGGGGCCGGCGGCAACTTCATCGACACCGCGGACGGTTACTCGGCCTGGGTGCCGGGCAACTCGGGCGGCGAATCCGAGACGATCATCGGCCGGTGGCTGGCCGCGCGGGGCAACCGGGACCGCGTCGTCGTGGCCACCAAGGTCAGCCAGCACCCGCAGTTCCGGGGCCTGGCCGCCGCGAACGTCGCGGCCGCGGCGGACGCGTCCCTGGCCCGCCTCGGCACCGATTACATCGACCTCTACTACGCGCACTACGACGACGAGAGCACCCCGCTCGAGGAGACCGCGGGCGCCTTCGACGCGCTGGTCAAGGCGGGCAAGGTCCGCGCCGTCGGGGTCTCCAACTACACCGCCGGCCGCATCCGCGAGTGGTTCGAGGTCGCACGCCGCAACAACTTCGTGCTCCCCGTGGCTGTGCAGCCGCACTACAACCTGGTCGCCCGCAAGGCGTACGAGGGGAACATCGCCCCCGTGGCGGCCGAGGAAGGCCTGGCCGTGCTGCCCTACTACGCGCTGGCCAGCGGCTTCCTCACCGGCAAATACCGGACGACCGAGGACCTGGCCCGGGGGCCGCGCGGCGGTGGCGCCAAGACCTACCTCAACGAGGACGGCCTGGCCGTGATCAAGGTGCTGACCGACATCGCCGCCGGCCACGACGTCGAACCAGCCTCGGTGGCGCTCGCCTGGTTGCGCTCGCGGCCGCAGGTGGCCGCCCCGATCGCGAGCGCCCGCACCGTCGAGCAACTACCGGCCCTTCTGGCCTCGGCGACGCTCGAGCTGACCGCGGACGAGATCACCGCGCTCGACGAGGTCTCGGGCCGCGCTTTCTAAAGCTGGTAGGTCGCCACCGTGCTCTGCAGGTCGGCCGCCGTGCGGGCCAGGTCGGAGGCCGTCCGGCCTCATTGGCGCTGTTCGAGATCTCCCGGATCGAGAGGCCCATCTCCTCGGCCCCGGCGGCCACGGCCTGAACGCCCTCGGAGACCTGGCCGGCCGATTGCGACACCGTGGTGACCTGGGCCGACGTCTGTTCGGCGGAGGCGGCCAGCTGCGACGAGACCGATGACAGCTCCTCGGAGGCGGACGCCAGCAGGTCGGAGTTGGCGTGCACCCGCCCGACCGTGCCGGCCATGGCCTCGGCGGTCTGATTCAGCGTGCGCGCCATCTCGCCCACCTCGTCGGCGCTGTCCACCTGCACCCGTACGGTCAGATCGCCGGTGCCGACCCGCTTGAGCGCTCGCACGCAGCGCGAACGGGCCTCGGCGATGTGCTGCTGCGCGGCCGGGGACTGCACGGTGACCTCGGCCAGCCGGGCCAGCGGGATGCGCAGCGCGGCCATGGCATCGGTGACCGGGCCGCTTGTAGGGCCGCCCGGGCTTTGGTCCGCGCCGCATCGTCCACGGCCAATCCGCGATTCCGCCGACTCCAGCGAACATGAAACGGCTTTTCGCACCCGGGAAACCACAAAGACAAGTGCCGCCTTCCGGCGACACTTGTCTTCTGGAGCAGGGTTCAGCAGCTCAGGTTGTTACCGGTGGGCACGCCGAGAATGCCGGCGAAGCGGTTGTAGTTGTTGATCCGGCTCTGCACCTGGTCGGGGTGCGCGCCATTGCATTCGATGCTGTTGATGGCTTTGATCGTCGTGCCGAAGCCCTGCCCGCCGACCATCGCGTTGTGCGAGGTGGTGCCGGCGGCGCCGGTCCCGGTCATCCAATACCAGAGGCCGGTCTGCCACGAGATCGACGAGTTGGTGGCGACCAGGTTCGGGTTGTTCAGCAGGTCGACGCCGAGCGCGTTGCCGGCCGCGTAGTAATTGAAGTTCCAGCTCAGCTGAATCGGGCCGCGACCGTGATAGGCCGACTGACCGGCCGGGCACCCGTACGGCTGTGAATAGTCGCAGTAGTGCGGCCAGTTGGCCTGGTTGGTCTCGTCGATGAAGACCAGGCCGCCGGTCTCGTGTCCGACGTTGGCCAGGAAGGCCGCGGCTTCCTGCTTCTTCACGACGTCATCGCCGGAGGTGGCGAACGAGGGGAACTTCCTCATCGCGTCGGTGAGACCGGCGTACGTGTAGAAGCCGTTCCGCCCCGGGAACATCGCGTTGAACTGCGCCTCACTGACGACGAATCCGCCGGTGCTCCCGCCACCGTTGTTCCCGCCGCCGCCCCCACTGCAGGAGTAGGGCGACCAGTACCAGGTGCTGATGACCGGGTCGAAGCCCGGATTCTCATGCGATGCCTGGTAGTACTGCCCGTTCGTGTACCGCACGATGGCGCCGGCCGCGTAGTTCTGACCCGCCACCCAGTTCGGGTAGTTGCACGTGGTTCCACCGCCGGTGCCGCCACCACCGCTGTTGCCGTCACAGGCACCGTTGTCCTGCCAGACGTTCGAGCCGGCGGTGCTGGGCGCCTCGTTCTGCGTCCACCATTTCGCGGTCCAGTTCCGGCCGCTGTAGGACGCGGTCTGCCCACTGGTGTAGACCGCATTGTTGTTGTACGGGGTAACGCACGCGGCGGCCGCTTCCGAGGCCACCACCGGCACTACCGCGCCGACCACGCCCAGCCCGAGCGCAGCCAGCATCATCAGCAGACGTTTTGTTCTCATGGCGGACCTTTCGAGCGCCGAGGGGGATGAGCGCCGCGCAGCACATAGACCACACCAAATGTCTGCCTGATCCGTCAAGCAATCTGTAAACAAACTTTAGTCATTCTCTGAACCCTGCCTTTCCCACCCCGGCGGCGATCCCTTTCGCTCGGGGCCGGACCGTCACGCGGGTCCAGGGAAAGTGCCGGCCTGAACCGCGTCTCCGCGGTTCAGGCCGGCAATGTTCGGGTCAGGCGGCGTTCCGGGCCGGGACGCGCCACAGCCGGACCTTGTTGTCCGCGCCGGCGCTGATCACGCGCTTGCCGTCCGGGGTGATCCGCAGCGCCCAGACCGGCCGGTTGTGCCCGGTCAGCGGCGAGCCCTGGAGGTTCCCGGTCGTCGCGTTCCACACCCGTACGGTCCCGTCGTCACTGCCGGTGGCCAGGAGCTTCCCGTTCGGGCTGAACCGCATCGCGCGCACCGGGCCGGTGTGACCGGTCAGGGGTCCGGCGGCGGGCTGCCGGGTCGCCACGTTCCACAGCTGCACGGTGTTGTCGCCGCCGGACGAGGTGGCCAGCAGCTTTCCACCACGGCTGAACGTGATCGCGTACACCGGGCCGGAACTGGCGGTGAGCGGTTCGCCGGCCGGCCGGCCGGTGGCCGGGTCCCACAGCCGTACGGTGTTGCCGCCACCCGAGGTGGCCAGCAGCCGGCCGTTGGGGCTGAAAGTCATCGCGTACACCGGGCCGGGGCTCACGGTCAGGGCCGCGCCGACCGGCCGGCCGGTGCTGGTCTCCCACAGCCGGACGGTGTTGTCGTCGTCGGCGCCGGCGGTCACGAGGAGCTCGCCGTCCGGGCTGAACACGACGAAGCGTACGGCTCCGGTGTGACCGTTCAGGGTGCGCACCAGACGCCCGGTGGCGATGTTCCAGAGGCGGGCCGTGCCGTCGTCGCCCGCCGTGGCCATCAGCTGACCGGCCGGGCTGAACGCCACCGAGCGCACCGGTCCGACGTGTCCGGCCAGCGGATCACCGGACCGCTGCCCGGTGGTGGGATCCCACAGCGACACCTGACGGTCGCCGGCCACCGCCAGCAGCTTGCCGTCCGGGCTGAACCCGATGGAGTTGATCGGCCCGGCCTTGGCGGCGAGCGGCGGCCCAGCCCGGCGGCCGGTCGCCGTGTTCCACTGCCGGACCGTCGCGCGGCTGACGGTGGCGAAGACCTTGCCGTCCGGGCGCAGGGCGATGAGCCCGGCCATGCCGGGCAGAACGGTGCGGGCCCGCGCGGCGGCTCCGGTGGCGGTGTCCGCGATCCGGCTGTGCGCGACGAGTTCCCGGGGCGCGGAGAGCGTGGATTGCGGGTTGGCGCGCGCAGCGGTGATGGCGGTGAGCGCGAGCAGCCCGGTCAGGGCCACGGCAACGGCCCAACCGGCGCGACGACGTCGGCCACCGACCGTATAGTCACTGCTCGTGCCTTTACGATCTCTCTTGGTAGTCACTCCCGCACGGTAACGATCATGCGCGGGGCATTTCCGGGCTGTTGGCCGCGGTTCATCCGGCCGGGTTGCACCTCGCACAACGACCGCAGCGAGATCCACCGACGCCGGTGGATCCCGCCGCGGCAGTGATCAACCGATTCCGTACGCCCGGAAGACGGTGGCCTCGGTGTACGCGCCGCCGGCGACCGTGGCGCGAACCTTGAGCGCCACGGCGCTGGTCTTCGGGTTGGTGACGATCGCGTACCAGGTGCCGCCGACCTTCTGAACCGGGACGGTGCGCCACGTGTTGCCGCTGTCCGGCGACATCTGCGCGGTCATCTTGCTGACCTTCGGGTCGATGCCCCGCTTGGCGTCCGGGTCGACCGCGCCGCGGAGCAGCTTGATCGCGACCTTGGTGGTGGTGCCGGGCTTCGCCTTGTTCGTCATGCTGAGACCGGCCGGAGAAAGGTGCACGGAGTAGACCCCGGCCAGCGCACTGGCATTCGGCTTGGTCTGGAACCGGTACGTCACCCGGCTGGTCGTCGACAACATCCCGGACGGGAAGGTGATCTCCGGGTAGTAGCGGGTGGCGGTGTTCGTGAGCGTGTACCAGCCGGCCTTCTTGACCGTGTAATACATGTAGGTGCTTTCCGGCTCCCAGCCCTTGTCCTGCTTGACGGCGACTGCCTTCCCGCCGAAGCTCAGGGCGGCCGAGGCCTTGTCGCCCCCCTCGACCGAGCCGTCGCGGGGGAACGCCGGGTCGCTGAACATGTCGTTCAGGCCGAACTGGACCACGCCGCGGATCGTGACCGGCAGCTGCGCGCCCGGACCCCAGGCGGAGTTGAAGAAGCTCAGGTTGTACGTCTTCCCGGCGCTCACCGTGCGCTTCGCGAAGTAGCCGCCGATGTTCCAGGTCTCGCCGGACTTCGTGGCCGCCGACGAGTCGACCCGGACGTCCCAGGTGCCGGGCGAGACGAGCACGTTGCTGATGGTCGGCTTGTCGGTGCCGCCCAGGCCCGCGTACAGGCTGTCGCCGCACCCGCTGGTGACCGCCTGCATCGCCAGGCCGGAGTAGATGGAGCCGGACGGGCCGCGCTTCTGGACCACCCGCAGCGTGGCCAGCTGACCCCGGCTGAAGGTCCGCCCCAGTCCACCCGGCACGCCGTTGGCCTGGTGGAGCACCGTGTAGCTGGTGGAGGTGCCGGAGTTGTCACTCCACGAACCGAGCGCGGCGAAACCGAGATACTTCGAGGACTGCGGGACGACGTACAGCTTCGTACCGAAGGACCCGGACGCCTCGATCCCGTCACTCGCGCTGGTCCGGGTGCAGATGCGCATGCTGAGGGAGTGCTCGAGGCCCTTGGGGGCGGGGCTCAGCCCGAGCCCCACCGGCTTGCCCTGCCGGGCGTCGATCGTCAGCTTGGCCGAACCGGAGACGTTCACGGTCTTGCCGGACAGGGTGATCGTGTTACCGGTCGTCACGGAGGTGAGGACGGCGTACGTGCCCTTGGGCAGCTTCTTGGCGGTGCCGGAGCGCATCGAGTACGACGTGCTGCTCAGCACCTCGACCAGCTTCACGCCCGCGTTGACCTTGGCGCCGTTGCGGTTCACCACGGTGACGGTGAGCGTGTGAGTGGCGGCCACGGCGGCACCGCCCATGCCCAGCAGCAAAGCCGGGACCACGGCCAGGGCCAGCCCGCGGCCGAGGTGGGCGCGCTTGACGAAAGAGAGCATGGACGATCCCTCGCGGCGAAAGGAGAGGTATGGAGCCGCGATCATGCCATAGACGACGGTACGGTGTCGTCCCCTTGTCAGCGCTCAGAACAACTCGATGATCGGCGTATCGTCGGCCACGGCCGCCCCACCGCCGTGATCGCCGTGCGTGACCCGCTGCCGCGACATGACATGCCGGGCGCGCAGGTCGTCGACCGAGATGGCCCGTTCCCGCACGGTCTCCGCCGGCACCGAGCCTTCGGCGTAGCCGATCACATCTTCGGTCGCCTGTTTCACCTGGCCGACGGCGTCGCTGACGTGTTCCAGCAACTGCCGGGTGATGTCCTGGAACTGCACGTGCCCGACCGCTCCGGTGGTCTCCGCGGTGAGCGCGCCGGCGCTCTGCTCGACGTCGCGGAGCGCTTCCATCGTGTCGTGCAGGACTCCACTCACCATCTGCGACAACGCGCGCTGGGCATCGGCGATCCCGGTGAGCCGGCGGGTCATCGCGGTGTCCGCGCTCTCCACCGCGGCGCTCGTCGTGTCCTTCTCGAACGACGAGTCGTCAGACAACACCGTGTCGAGCCGGCCGGTCAGGTCGGCGATGCTGCTGCCGATGCCGTGCGCGGCCTTGGCCGAGCGGTCGGCCAGCTTGCGCACCTCGTCGGCGACGACCGCGAACCCCTCACCGGCGTCCCCGGCCCGCATCGCCTCGATCATGGCGTTCAACGCGAGGATGTTGGTGGCCCGGCTGACCTCCTCGATCTGGGCGACGTGCTGCTTGAGGCCGCGCATCTCGTCGACCAGCCCCCGGATCTGCTCATCGCGGTACAGGAAGTACCGCACCAGCCGATCCACCAGCTGGTCGTTCGACGAGGTGGCCTGACCCAGTTCGGATTCCGTACGCCCCAGCGTGCCGGCGAGCCGGGCGACGTCGGCCGCCGTCTGCTCGGCCAGCCCGTCGACCTTGATCATTTGCTCGACGATCGACTCGGCGGCCTCTCCGGTCTGCTCGATCACATCGCTGAGATGCGCGCCGACGACCTCGCAGCAGGCCGGCACGTCCTTCAGCCCGGTGGCCACAACGTCCGTCCGCACCCGCGAATCCATGGGTGCGGACGGCGCCGGCTGTCGGCGGAGAAGGCGGGACATCGGAACCTCCAGGAGGGCGCCGTCAGGCGCCGGGAACGACCTGCTTGATCACACCGAGGAGCTGGTCGGGCGCGACCGGCTTGACCAGCCAGCCGGTGGCGCCGGCGGTCTTGGCCTCGTTCCGCTTGGTCTGCTCGGACTCGGTGGTCAGCATCAGCATCGGGGTGAAACGCATCCCGGGCGCCTTGCGCGCCTCGCGGACGAACGTGATCCCGTCCATCTGCGGCATGTTGACGTCGCTGATGATCAGGTTGGGCTTGACGCCCTTGGCCAGCTTGTCCATGGCTTCCTTGCCGTGCCCGGCCGTCTCGACGGTGTAGCCGGCCTTGGTCAGGATCGACTTCAGGCTCATGAGCATGGTGGCGGAGTCGTCGACGAGCATCACAGTGGTCATGGAGGTTCACTCTCTGGTAGAACGGGCCCCCCACTGCTCCCCCTGAGCAGTGGCAGCACCTGCGTAGCCAAGAAGGCGTCCGTTGGTGACGAGGTAATCCTCGGCTGGAAAAGCAGCAGGGCCTGGAGCGCGCCGGTATGCAAATGGTTGCATCGCCGCAGATTGACCTTGGGTTTGATGGTGGTCCGGAGCCACGCCACCAGCGGCTCCACCTCGTCGACGGTCACGACGTCACTCAGGGTCGCGGTTGTCTCATTGAGCTCGAGCGGCAAGGCTGAGCACCTCCTTCATGTTGAGTACCAGGAGCACCAGACCGTCACCGAGCAGGGCCGTCCCGGAGAACTCGTCCGCGTAGGCGAGCAGTCCCTCCATCGGCTTGAGGATCACGTCGACCTCGCGGTGGAACTGCTCCACGAGCAGGCCGACGCGTTGGCCATGCATGCTGACGATGAGAATCGCGCGGTCGGCGGCCGGGTCGGCGGTCCACGGCATGTCGAGGGCCCGGGCCAGGTCGATGACCGGGACCACCTCGCCGCGGAGCACCACCACGTCCTGATGCAGCACCCGGCCGAGCTCCCCGGACGGCACCCGGACGGTTTCCACGACCAGGTCGACCGGAATCCCGAAGCGTTGCCCGGCGACGCTGACCACCATCACCTGGGTCACCGCCATCGAGAGGGGCAACCGCAGCCGGGTGGACGTTCCGCGCCCGAGCTGGGAACGCATGGTGACGGCGCCCCCCAGCTTCTCGACGCTGGCCCGCACCGCGTCCATGCCGACGCCACGGCCGGAGAGGTCGGACACCTGATCAGCGGTCGAGAAACCGGGCCGGAACACCAGGTCGACGGCGTCCGAGTCGGTGAGGGTCTCCAGCTCCTCCTCGCTGATCAGACCCTTCTCGTACGCCTTGCGCTTGACCTTGTCCGGGTCGATCCCCCGTCCGTCGTCGGCGATCTCGACGATCACGGCATCCCCGTCGGCCACCGCCGTGAGAGTGATCCGGGCGGCCGGCGCCTTACCGGCGGCCTGCCGGTCGGCGGAGGTCTCGATCCCGTGGTCGAGGCTGTTGCGCACCAGGTGGACGAGGGGGTCGCCGAGGGCCTCGATCACATCCTTGTCGGCCATCGTGTCCTCGCCCTCGGTGACCAGCTCGACGGTCTTCCCGAGCCGGCGGGAGAGGTCACGAATCAGGCGCGGGAACCGGGAGAACGCCACCGACAAGGGCAGCATGCGCACGTCCATCACGGCGGCCTGGAGTTCCTCCGCGATCCGGTGCAAGCCGGAGTACTGGTCCTTGATCCGGCGGCTGAGCACCCGGCTGCCGAACTCCTCCTCGGCCGCGTCGGCCAGGAAGGTCAGGCCGTTCTTGGCGACGTTGAGCTCGCCGACCAGCTCCATCAGGTGGTCGACCTTCTCCTGGTCGACCTTGAGGATGCGGGTGCCGACCTGGCCGCCGGGATCGTCGGCGCGGCCACGGTCGACGGGGGCCGCCCGCTCAACCGGCGGCGGGGGCGGCGGAGTCTCGTCGGGAGTGGGCCGAGCCTCGGTCAGCAGGCTGGTGAGCTGGGCGTTGAGCGTTTCGGCGTCCGGGTCGGCGGTCTCGACCGGAACGCCGAGCGCGGCCGCGGCGGCGGCGACCGAACGGGCCACCGCACTGAGCCGGACACCGGTCAGGGACTCGCCGAAGGTCAGCGAGCGCTGGGCGGCGGTGAGGATCGCGTACGCGTCGCGGGCGAGTTCGAGGTTCTCGGCTTGCGACTGCGCCGCGGCGGCGACCGCCGACTCGTCGGCCCGAGGCTCGGGCGGTTCCTCCCCGGTGAGGTGGCGGCGGATCGCGTCACCGTTCAGCTCGACGATCTCGATCTGGTCGGGAACGTACCGGAAGAGGTAGTCGAGTTCACCCCTCGCGGCCCGCGTCGCCAGCACGAAGCCGATCAGGCAGGCGTATTCGTCGTACTCCTCCGGTGGTGGCCACTCGAAAGGCTGGATCAGATCCAGCTGGGCCAGCGCCGGCACCTGGCTGACCAGGTGCAGCGGATCCTCGGCGCGGAAGAAGCAGCCCTGGTCGGGGGTGAACCGTATAAAACGCATCGTGGCCGAGGTCGAGCTCAGCCAGGTCGCACTCTTCTCCAGCCACTCCTCGTCGAACAGGGACAGCCAATCCGGCGCCCGGTCGATCACCGGTCCGGCGGGCACCGTGGCCGCGGACGGGTTCACCGTCGCCTGCTCACCGCCGAGCGGACCACGAAGCTTGACGATCAGGCTCTGCCCGGCCGGCCCGGCCGTCGCGGGCAGTCGCTCGTGGGTGGTCACGTACGCGAGCCAGCCGCGGATGAGATCGAACGCGGCCAGCAGATCGTCGGTCATGCCCGAGTCGAGCGAGAGCTTTCCGGAGCGTACGGCGTCGAGAAGGTCCTCGGCGGCGTGTGTGAGACGGGTCAGCTCCGGGAAGTCGAACAGGCCCGACGAACCCTTGAACGTGTGGGCCGCCCGGAACACCTCGTTGACCAATTCCGGGTCGCTCGGGTCGCGTTCGAGTTGCAGCAACCCCTCGTCGACCTGGCTGAGCAGATCGGCCGCCTCGGCGAGGAACTGGGCGAGAAGCGGGTTCATGCGGCGACGCCGGCCGTGAGCATCCGCGCGACCCGGGCCAGCCGTTCCGCGTTGACCGGCTTGACCAGGTAGAGATTCGCCCCGGCGGCGTACGCCCGGTCGGCGTCTCCCGGGCGGTCCTCGGTGCTGATCATCAAGACCGGTGCCGGTGTGCCCACCGTCTCCGACCGCAGGGTCTCGACGCAGGTGTAGCCGTTCATCTTCGGCATGTTGACATCGACCACGAACAGGTCGAAGGCGGTGGACAGGGCCGCCTCGACCGCCTCGAGCCCGTTGGCCGCCTCGGCGACCTCGAAGCCGGCCTCGTCCAGCAGCGTCCTGTGATAGAGCCGCACCGTCGCGGCGTCGTCGACCACCAGCACCTTGGGACGGTTGTCGGTCATCGGTTGGCTCCGATCGGTCGTTGATAGACGATGCCCTCGGGCAGGCGCGTCGGCGTGAAGATCGGCGAGATGCGGCTCATCGACTCGGAATGGCCGAGGAAGAGGTAACCGCCGGGGCGCATGGCGCCGTACAGGTTCTCGGCCGCCCGCCGGCTGGACAATTCGTCGAAGTAGATCAGCACGTTGCGGCAGAAGATCACGTCGAACTCCCGGAACGGCCGCATCGCGAGGGTGTCGCATATGTTGACCTGGTGCAGCGTGACAGCGCCACGGATACCTTCGTCGAGCTGAAAGCGACCCGCGCCGAGTGGGGTGAAGTACTTCTCGCGCCACTTCGCCGGCACCCGTTGCAGCGAGCGCTCACCGTAGCTGGCGTGCCGGGCGCGTGAGAGCACGTCGCTGTCGATGTCGGCGCCGTGGATCTCCACGTCGATCCGGTCGATCAGATCCCACTCCTCGAGCAACCGCAGAGCGATCGAATACGGCTCCTCACCGGTGGAGCACGGCAAGGAAAGGATCTTGAGTGGACCGACGATGCGGTTCGGCCCGCCTCGCAGCGCGAGCACGTCCGGCAGCACAGTTCGCAGCATCGAGTCGAACTGGTAGTCCTCCCGCAGGAAATACGTCTCGTTGACGGTGAGCTGGTTGATCAGTTCCTGCAGCAGGTCGGACCGGTCGTTGAGACGCAGCGCCGCGAACCAGGAGGTGAAGGTGTCGAACTGCGAATTGCGGATGCACGCGTCGATGCGCTTGTCGACGAAGTAGCGCTTGGCCGAGGTGAACTGGATCCCGGTGCGCTTGTAGAAGTAGTCCCGGAATTTCTCGAAGTCGGCCTGGCTCAGCCCGGCACCGGTCGTGGCCGCACTGGTCATCGCAGGGCCGCCTCGACCGTGAATCGCAGGAACGGGTCGTCCGGGAACCGCTGCACGGCGGCGCGCAGCAGGTCGTGGTGCTCGAGCTCGAGCGACGGGAGCAGCGCGTCGATCGCCGCGGTGACCACGTTCGGGTGGTCGTCCTCGGCGATCATCTGCGCCAGCCAGGTCTGCGACCCGGGATGCGGCAGGTCGGCCAGCACCATCGCGGTCATCACCCGGACGTCATGGTCGGGGTCGGCGAGCAGGCCCGGGATGATCGCCGGCACCGAGACCGGCATGGTGGCCAGGGCCTCGGCCGCGGCCGTCCGCAAACCGGCGTCATCGCTGGCCAGGTGTCCGCCGAGGCCGGTGGCGACCGCCGCGGTGTCGTGCGCCGCGAGGGTGGTCAGCACGGCGTCACGTACGAGGGGATCGGTCTCGGCGGCGACCCGGCGCAGCAGCGCGGGCACTGCCTCGGCGACACCTCCCAAACCGAGCGCCGCTTCGCGGCGGCAGTCCGGGTCGGCGTCGTCGAGCTGACGCATCAAGGTACCGGTGGTCGGCGGCGCGGCCGTCTCCTCGGGCGGTGGCGCGTTGCGGCGGACGAGTCCCACGGTGTCTCCCCTCTGTTCTTGTTGTCAGCGGACCCAGTCCGCGAGGCGCTCCGCGATGTCGTACGAGGGCAGGGTGACAGTCGCTCCGCCCCGCCGGTGCAGCTCGCCCGGCATGCCCCAGACCACGGCCGTCTCCTCGGACTCGGCGATCGTCCGGCCGCCACCGGCGTGCACCTCGGCCATCTCGGTCGCACCGTCGTCGCCCATGCCGGTCAGCAGGGTGCAGACCAGACGCTCGGCCGGCACGTGCCGCCGGGCCGAGCTGACCAGGCGGTCCACGCTCGGATGCCACCGATACTCGGCGCCGGCGGGCACGCTCTTGACGATCAGACCGTCCGTGCGCCGCGCCACGACCACGTCGTTGCTGCCCCGGCCCAGATAGATGTGGCCGCGTTCCACGTTCATGATCCGGTCGACTTCGTGCACCCGCAGCTGGCAGAGATCGTCCAGCCGGCGCGCCAGGGTGGCGGTGAACGACGCCGGGATGTGCTGCGCGACGACCACCGGGGCACCCAGGGTGGCCGGCAGTCGCGGCAACAGGTCGGCGAGCAGGTTGGGACCGCCGGTCGACGAGCCGATCAGCACCAGGTCGACCTCGCCCGCCTGGCCGGGCCGGGTTGCCGCCGGTCGTACGGGGGCGGACCGGAGCCGCTCGCGCAGGCCGCGGACCCGGCTGATCCGCGCCGTCGCCGCGGCGCGCACCTTGCTGACGATCTCGGCGGCGACCTCGTCGATGTTGAGCGAGACCGTGCCGCCCGGCTTGGCCACGTAATCGACCGCACCGAGCTCGAGCGCCTCGAACGTGATCAAGGCGTTCTTCTCGGTCAGCGACGACAGCATGACGACCGGGGTGGGCTGCTCCGCCATGATCTTGGCGAGGCAGGTCATGCCGTCCATCTCCGGCATGTTGATGTCGAGGGTCACGACATCCGGCCGTACGCGGGTCAGTTGCTCGAGGGCATCGACGCCGTTGCGGGCGGTGTGGACGTCGAAGCCGTCGTCCTCGAGGATGCCCTTGACCGCCCGGCGCATCAACGCCGAATCGTCGACGACCAGGACGGATGTGGTTGCCACGCGCATTCTCCGCTCAGACGGCGACAAGGTCGTCGATGGGAACGACTTCGGTCAGCGCGGCCTCCTCCAGGACCGCCGCCTGCTCGGCCGCCAGCAGCTGGTCGACCTGCACCAGCAGCAGCATCCGCTTCTGCTCGGGCAGGTTCGCGACCCGCGACACCAGGCGGGCCTGCTCGGCCGAGAGTTGCGGCGCCGGCTCCAGCACCTGCCGGCCGACCCGGGCCACCTCGGCCACCGAGTCCACGATGAAGCCGGTGCGCACCCCGCCGATGATCAGCACGACGATGCGCTGACGCTCGTCGCGCTCCCCGCGCGGCAGGCCCAGCCGGGTCCGCAGGTCGACCACCGGCAGAACCGTGCCGCGCAGGTTGACCAGGCCTTCCACGAAATCGAACGACTTCGGCACCCGGATCAGCGCCTCCGGGACCCGGATGATCTCCTGGACGGTGTCGACGTCGACGGCATACTCCTCGTCGTCCAACCGGAACACGACGAACAGCTCCTCGTCGCCCCTGCCGTCATCGGCCATGCCCTGCTCCTCACCCGTCTGTGGTGGGTCCTCGTGCCCCTGGTGCTCGGCGATCTCGTTGCGCACCTCCGGGGAATCGAACATCCGGTTGACGCTCAGCACGGACACCAGGCGCTTGCCGTCCTCGAGCCGGCAGACCGACTCCACCTCGCTCTTGCGGCCGTCGCCGGCCATGAACCCCGGCAGCGGCGCCACCAGCTGGTGCGGGACGCGGAGAACCTCGCGGACCGTGTCCATCACGACGCCGACCACGCCACCGTCGATCGAGACCACGACGATCCGGTTCTGCGGCTCCAGCGGCGTGACCGGCAGGCCGAACACCCGCCGCATGCTCACCACCGGCAACAGCCGTCCCCGTAGGTCGACCACACCGAGCACGCGGCTGCCGGCGTTCGGCACGTGGCTGATCGACTCGGGCGCCTGCACGATCTCCTGAACCTGGTCGATCGGCAGCGCGTACTCCTGACCCTGCACCGCGAAGCTGACCAGCTCGAGCGTGTCGTCCAGCTCGGCGTCCGCGTCGTCGCGCTCGCTCATCGGCCGGCTCACCGCCGCCTTGTCCGTGCCCCGGACTCGGGACTCCAGATGGGCGAACTGGCTGCCCACGAGACGGTCCACGTCGAGGATCGTCGTCATGTCGCCGCCGTCCGCCTTGATCACGCCGACCAGCACATCGGAGCGGACGGTGGACTGCACCGACTCGCCCGACTCCATCGCGGCCGGGTCGACGCTGATCACGCTGGCCACCCGGTCGACCACGAAACCGAGCGGCACGCCGCCGTCCACCACGATCACTCGGGTGGTCTCGTCGTGGGCCGCCTGCTCCATGTCGCAGCAGTCCCGCAGGCTCACCACCGGCAGCACACGGCCCCGCAGGTTGGCCAGGCCCTCCAGCGAGGGCGGGCCGAGCGGCACCTTCACCACGGCGGGCATCCGGATGATCTCCTGTACCCGGCTCATCGGGAAGGCGTACCGCTCCCCGGCCATGTCGAACGTGACGTAGCCGTTGTCGCCATCGATGGCTTCCTCGCCGGCTGTCAGATCGTCGTCGCTGCTCATCAGTGCGTCCCCTTGCCTAGGAGCCGACGTTCTGCAACTCGTCGGCGAGGGCGGCGATCTCCTCGACCGCGGCGGCCAGCTCCTCGGCGCCCTGCGCCTGCTCGCGGGCCGCGGTCGAAGCCTGCGCGGCCAGTTGCTCGGCCTCGCTGGCCGCCGTGGAGATCTGCTCGAGGCCGGTCTTCACCTCACCGAGCACGTCGGCGATCTGCTCGGCCGACTCCTTCACCTCCGAGTTCCCGGCCCGGACCTGCTGCATGTCACGTTCGATCTCCTCCAGCCGGGCCGTCGTGGCCTTGGCCGCCTCCGCCTCGGCCAACGCCTGGCGGCTGGTCTCCTCCAGGTCGCCCCGGACCTCGACGATCCGGTCCTGGACCGCCTTGACCAGGTCCTTGATGCGGTCCGCGTTGTCCGCGGAGTCCCGAGCCAGGTTGCGGATGTCCGTGGAGACCACCGCGAAGCCCTTGCCGAACTCGCCGGCCCGCGCCGACTCGACCGACCCGTTGACGGCCAGCATGTTGGTCTGGATGGACACGTTCGCGATGGCGTCCACGATCTTGTCGATCCGGCGGGAGATCTGCTCCAGCTCGCTGACCCGGCGGACGTTCTCGATGCCGTCCCGGGCCGCCGTCCCGATCGCCTCGATCATCGAGTCGACCGCTGACTTGTTCTCGCCGAGCGACTGGAGAATGATGTCCGACCGCTCGACCGCTGCGCCGCCGCGACGCGAGGAGAGCTGGGCACCCTGCTCGATCTGGTTGACCGCCTCAGCGGTCTGCTGACCCTTCTCGGCGGCCGTGCGGGCGCCCGTATTGATCTGGGTGATCGCCGTGTTGATCTGGGTGGCCGCGCGGTTGATCTCCTCGACCGCGGCTGACAGCTCCTCGGCCGCGGCCGCGACCTCCTCGGCGCTCTTGTTGATGTCGGTGCTGCTTCGCAGGCCCTCAGAGATCTCCGACAGCTCCTCCGCGGCCTGCTCGCTCTGCCGCAACGCCTGGGTCTGCTGGCCGACCGTCTGCAGGGACTCCTCGCACGCGGCGGACTGCTGTTCCGCCGCCGCCGCGATCTGCTCGGACAGGCTCTTCGCCATGCCCGCGGCGCGCCGTGACTCCTGCGCCGCGGTCGCCATCTCGGTGGCACCCGTCATGATCGTGCCCATGTCGGCCCGGATGCCCTCCAGCTGCGAGGTGATGGACTTGCCCTTCTCCACCTCGCCGCGGGACGTGTCGGCCGACTGCTGCACACCGGTAGCGATCGCGGTGACCCCCTCGCGGACCTCGTCGATGAGGTCCCGGATCTGCCGCGCGCTGCGCTCGCTGGTCTCGGCCAGAGTGCGCACCTCGTCCGCCACCACGGCGAAGCCCTTGCCGTGCTGACGCGCCCGAGCTGCCTCGATCGCGGCGTTCAGGGCGAGCAGATTCGTCTGGTCGGCGATGTGCGCGACCGTCTTGACGATCTCGCCGATCTCGTCCGCCTGCTTCTCCAGCTCGGTGATCGTCACGACGGAGGTGCTCTGGCGGGTGGCGGCACTGTCCACGTTAGCCAGCAGGCCGTTGATCCCCGTGCGGGTCTCGTTGAGCAGGTTCTGCAGCGCCTGACTGAGTTGGGCGATCTCCTGGGTGGTCTGCTCCTGGCGCCCGACCCGCTCCTCGACCTGATTCATCGCGGCGAGGCTCTGCTGAGTCGCGCCCGACGCCTCCTCGGCGCCGGCCGAGATCTGCTGCATCGACTCGGTGAGCTGGCGGGAGGCCTCGGCGGCCTCGGCGTTCTGGGCGGAGATCTCGGCGGTGGCGGCGGCGATCCGTTCGGCTGCCTGCTGTTGTTTCGCCACCGAACGGGCCTGGCGCCGGTTCGCGTCGGTGTCACCGCCGTGGGACGCCTTGGTCGCGACCGGCGCCGACGCGGGCCGGGTGGTTCGCGCGTGATCGGTGACCCGCCCGTTGGCGGAGCTCGTCGTCAATGGCATGGGGGTGGTCTCCCCTCTCTTGTAACTGCCGTACGCATACGCGTCATGGACATCCGGAGTCGGGGAAAAACCGCTGGTAGACGGGCCTTCCTCACCTACGGGAATCCTGGCATCGGCAGCCACCGGGGAGAGGCGATATAGAACTACTTCAACGGAAACCAGCTTCGGCCCAGCGACACACTTCTATTCCTGCCGATGGGCGCGGAATGTCGTGGTGTGGGCGAGCATTTCGTGGCGAGGAGCGACCAGGACGATCGCGCGACTCAGCACAAAAAGAGGCCGTGACCCGGGTATCCGTCGGTCACGGCCTTGGGGGAACGTGCGCCCGAGGGGACTCGAACGCCTAACTTCTTCTATCCGTGGTCCCGGGCGAAGCCCAACAGTCGTCCGGCGGCTCGACCGGGCCCCGGGCCGGTGACGACATGGTCGCCTGACCCGGGCCGACGTTGATCAGCTCTTGGCGCCGTAGTTCATGGTGTCGGGGTTTGCCCCCGTGCGTCCCTTGTCACCGCGGTCGAGGGCGGTGATGCTGCCCATCGCGCCGCCGTCGAGCTCGAAATCGAAGATCTCGAAATTCTCGCGGACCCGCTCGGCCGTCTTCGACTTCGGGAAGATGATGTCGCCGCGCTGGATGTGCCAGCGCAGCACTACCTGCGCCGGGCTCTTGCCGGCCTGGCGGGCGATCTCAGTGATCACCGGATCGGTGAGGACCTCGCCCTGGGCGATCGGGGAGTACGCCTCCGTCGCGATCTCGTTCTCCGTGTTGTACGTCCGGAGGGCGTCGTTGGTCAGGTACGGGTGCACCTCGATCTGGTTGACCGCCGGGCGGACCTGGGTCTCGGCGCGCAGCCGGCCCAGGTGGTGCTGGGTGAAGTTCGAGACGCCGATCGAGCGGGCCCGGCCCTCGCGGTAGAACTCCTCGAGGGTGTTCCAGGTCTGCACGAAGTCACCGCCGTAGCTGGCCGGCATAGGCCAGTGGATCAGGAACAGGTCGACGTAGTCGGTGCCGAGCGCCTTGAGGGTGTCGTCGAACGCGCTGCGGGCGTCGTCGGGCTCGTGGAAGCCGTTGTTGAGCTTGCTGGTGATGAAGAACTCGCTGCGGTCCAGGCCGGAGTTGTTCACGGCCTCGCCCACGCCGGCCTCGTTGCCGTACATCTGAGCGGTGTCGATGTGCCGGTAGCCGATCTCGATGGCCGTCTCGACCGCCGCGCGGGTCTCTTCCGGCGGCACCTGGAAGACGCCGAAGCCCAGCTGCGGGATGGTACGGCCGTCGTTGAGCGGAATGGTCGGTACTGCGGAACTCATGGTTCTCCTCGTGCTCGTCGAAGGTGCCGTACCCCCGACATACCCGCTGAGCGGGCCGATCCACCGGTTTCGCCGTGTGCGTCTCTGTGATCGACGGGACTCGAAACCGTGACGACATCCGATCGCCACCGGATCACCACGCGATCACATCACTCGGCACGGAACCGCAGACCAGCGCGACGCCCTCGCGGCCTCACTCACGACTCTCGCTACTTGAATCGTCATGGTTCCAGGGACGAGCGACCATGATCATGACGCCTTCGTTCGTCTTCCGTCCCCGCGCAGACCTTCCCCGCGCAAACCTCGCAGAAGGCTCCGCCCATCACCAAAGACCGGAAGGATGAAGATGACGTGGGCCAGGTAACACCAAGCCAAGGAACGGTCCAACGGTGAAAACCACAGTATGAGCCCGACGGCCAGACACGAGGCGGGGCCGGCGACCGCAACCCAGGCGACCTGACGTCCGGTCATCGTGCCGATAGGGATCACGGAGAATTTGAGGAAACTTCGATCGACTGCCACGTGAGTGACAGTGCTGATGCGCTTGAGGACGAGTGCATGTGCGGATTCATGCAGCACGAACGATGCGAGCAACCCGACGATGGCAAACTTGGACAGGCCCCAGGCGAGCGTCGCTGGACCGCTTGATCCGGAGACGGCGGACCAAACAAGCCCAGCGGCCAGGACGAGGCCGAAAAACAACAGCAGGAACCAGACCTGGGCGGCAACAGCAAATGCTACTGCCCGTACTGGACGGCCACTGCGGGCGTAAACCTTAAGCTGAGATATCGGACCGCTCCATCAGATGCGCACGGCGTTGCTTCAACGACCTGAAGACGACCTGCGTAGCGGCGATGAAGAGTGCGAGGACCAAGAAGACCAGGAAGAGCCTGAGGGGGCTTTCTACGCCTGCGGTCAGCCCTAGGCCACCATTTGACAACTTGTCGATCTCGACTACGACCGAGCCGAACAGGCCCTCCCGCCGAACTCCCTCGTCATCCGTCGAGAACATGAGGTAGAGCAACACTGCTACTGCGCTCACCGCGGTTAAAATTATGGCTCCGACTGCGGAGCTCACCGCCAACTTTACCTTTGACATTCCTTCTCCTCATCTCACTTTCCTTGATTGCGTACACGCCGTACCACACCAGAAGCAACAGGATTCCGGCGAAGCTGAACGCTATCGCGACTGGCGGCAGTTGAAGGAGCCCCACACTGATGACGGCCAAGGCAAGAAGCGCACCGACGAGCGACATGCCGACGAACACGGAGAAGGGATTGTCTTTCTCCGACGGGAAGATGATGCCGACGCAGGTAGTTATCAGGACGCCGCTCACGCATCCCAGCAAGGCTGTCGAGCCCTGGCCCAGGGCTTGCGCATCAACGATCCAGAGGATGGCGATTCCCGGCAGGGCGAACAGTGCGAGAAGGATGAGCTGCGCTCGAATCAAGAGGCCGTAGATGCGCCAGTGGGACGACGTGGTGCCGACGAGAACCCGGAGCGGCTGAGTGGCCGCGAACTGGTACAGGCCACCCACCGACAGGATGGCGAAGCTCCAAATCGGATTGATCTTCGAGTCGAAGAGCAGATAGACGAAGAGCACCAACGTGGTCGTCGCGTTGACCATCGTCTGAGAACTTCGGAGAAGGCACCAGTCATACGGGCCGAGCAATCGGCGCGCCCACCGGCCGGCGGGGACATCTATGTACCGGGAATGACGAATGTAGCGGCTCGGAGCCAGCCGGATCACGAGGAAGAACACGGCGATGGCGAGGGCCGTGGCGGCGCCGATCGCGGCAGGCGCCCCGTACTGATGGGCCACCCATGAGACGGCCGTCGCCCACGCGAATTTCTCGTCCTTGTTCAAATATGCTTGGCTTGCCTCGAGTACCAGTCCCTGCATCCTGCTCGAATAGAACACCAGGAGCACGAAGAGAGCCAGGATGAGGAGAACGTTCTCGATCGACCGCAGCCTGAGGAAGCCGACCACCCGGGCGAGGATCTGGTAGATCGCGCTCAACAGGAGATAGGCCAGGACCACGGGCAGGATGATGGAAACAAGCAACTGGGGAATCGCGGCCGGCCCGAGCACCAGCAGCGCGGCTACTGAGAAGGAGAAGGCTCCGAGGGCTACCACGATCCCGGTCATGCTTATTTCGTAGATCATGAAAGCAACCGAACGCTCCCGATTCGTGACCGGAAGCTGGAAGCTCAGTTCGAGTATCTCTTCGGAGTTCATGAAAAGGATCTTCACGATGAGGAATGCGATTTGCACCCAAAGGATGAGGGATACGGTGGAGACCTCGAAGAGAAAACGCCAGATCTCGGTATCGCCGCCCACATCCTTCAGGAAGGAATAAGCCACAGCAGCGCCCATCACCAGCAAGGCGACGAGGCCGACTGCGACCGCGAGCCGGACCGGAGCGGCCCGCAGGGCGCCCTTCCGCAGGACTCTGCGGCTGAAGAAGAGCATGAGCATCCGAGCCAGCGCGAGCGAGTGCTTCAGTCTCACGGGCATCGCACGTCCGATTCGAGATATTCGAACACCATAGTGGCGAGCGAACCGTGCTCGGCGACCAGATCCGCCGTGGGATCATCGAATACCATTTGGCCGTGATCCAGGAAGACGATGTGATCCGCGAGGCGCTCGAGAAGAGAGAAATCGTGGGTGCACAGGACGATTGACCGACCCTCGTCACGGATGCGCCGGAATTCTTTTTCTGCCAAGTAGAGCGCCTCCAGGTCGATCCCGTTGAGGGTCTCGTCGATCACTGTCAGCGGCCGGCGCATGAGAAGTGCTGAGACCAGCTGTGTCTTCTTACGCATGCCGTGCGAGTAGTTCTCGATGAGGTGGTCGTATCGACCCTCCATCGAGAACATGGTGAAGAGCTCAGCTGCTTTCGCGTGGTCGACGTTCACCTCGAACAGCTTGGCCATGAGGGCGACATACTCACGAGCGCTGAGGAACTCAGGAAGGTAATCGTTGCTCGCCAGGTAGATGGCTTGCTTCATCGCCTCCGGGGAGGTGTGTTCGTGCCCGCTGAGCCGAATGGAGCCCGACTGGAGCCGAAGCAGATCGAAAGTGTTCTTGATCAAGGTTGACTTACCCGAGCCGTTAGGGCCGATGAGTCCGACAATCGCACCTTGTTCGACCGTTAGTGAGACGTCTTCGACCACGTTGAAGCGACCGTCGTAAGAGTATCTCAGGTGCTCGATTTCCAGCGGCTTCATGATCATCTTAGTTTCTTCCGTGGTCGATGGTTGGCATAAGGGATCCAGCTGGTCCGGACCAGCCGGGCCCAGCTGGAAACCTTACGCCAGGCCAACCTCCGGGTTAGACCCGATTTAGACGCACTCGAGGCGGACCTTGAGGCCGAAGTTCTTGTACTGCCAGCTGCCCGTGAAGGACATTCCCTTCTTGACGAGGCAGTAGACAGCCATTCCCGCGAGCAGAGTCGCACCCAGAACGAGAATCACAGCGATAACGACGAGGAACCAGGCGTCGAACCGAACGAGTGCACGATCGATCTTGCTCTGAGCCATGGTGGTCACATAGCTGACCTCGGGAGAGTTCAGCAGCGGCTGTGACAGTGTGGCAATGGACATTTGTTCTCCTCGAACTGGAAGATGCGGCCGACCGGCCAAAAACCGGAACGTTTCCGCTCTGATATCGATGAGCGTAGCGATGCCCAATGAGCTTGTCGACCCCGCTACTTAACTGAATCGATCGACAAACAACATTCTCGATCTTGCTGCCTTCTCCATTGAGCCGTTTTCCAGCGGACTCGCAGCTCAGGGTGGGTGGGGGTGTCCACCGCGTTCTGCGGGCCGCTCGCTTCCGGAAAAGACAGCTACCGGTCGGCCGCCTGGACCAGCCGGCCCCAGCTGGAAACGTTACGCCAGGCCGAACTCCGGGTCAGACCCGATTTAGACGCACTCGAGGCGGACCTTGAGGCCGAAGTTCTTGTACTGCCAGCTTCCCGTGAAGGACATGCCCTTCTTGACGATGCAGTAGACAGCCATTCCGGCAAGCAGGGTCGCACCCAGAACGAGAATCACGGCAATAACGACGAGGAACCAGGCGTCGAACCGAACGAGTGCACGATCGATCTTGTTCTGAGCCATGGTGGTCACATAGCTGACCTCGGGAGAGTTCAGCAGCGGCTGTGACAGCGTGGCAATTGACATTTGTTCTCCTTGAACTAGAAAGATGCGGCCGATCGGCCAGAATCGGAACGCTTTGGCTCCGATATCGATGAGCGTAGCGACGCCTTATGGGCTTGTCGACCCCGCTACTTACCTATATCGATCGGCAAACAACATTCTCGATCCTGCTGCCTTCTCCATTGAGCCGATTTCAAGCGGGTTTGCAGCTCAGGGCGGGTGGAGATGTACACGGTGTTCTGGGCGCCGCCCACTTCCAGATAAGACAGCTGTCGGCCGGCCGGCAGTTTCCTTGGTGCTGACGGCGCGCACCGGCAGGCTATTGCCCCTCATCAGAGCGCACTGTAGTCCGCGGACGGCCAGAGCAAAAAGGCCAATTCCGCCCGGATTTTGCACACACTATTGCGTTCCGGAATGGCGACCGAGATCTGCCGGGCCCATATGAACGCCGTTTCACCGCCGCAGCGAGAGAGCCGCTCCGCTCTCGACGAGAGCCCCGTTCACCGGCGCACCTGATCACTATCCGCCGCGCTCGCTACTTCACCGCTCGATGGTCACGGTGGCCGGCCGACACCAGCACAGAACTGGGAACGAGCCACTTCCCGTGAAGATGCAGCAGATGAAGGGGCGGCAGCTGTGGTGACAGGTCACCGGACCTGTTCGAATGCGGCCCGCCTCCGCGGCCCCAGATGCGGTACGCGGGTCAGCGCCGGCACCATCAACCGTTCTCGCGAGCCGCTTGTCCCGCCGGCGGGACACGCGAGATCCCCGGTGACCTCACTGTTTCGTCGCGGTGGTCAGTCCCACCTGCGCGTATGAGGGGCGTGTATGCCGACCCGTATGTGACGGAACCTCTCTGGCTTCGTTCGCTCAGGTACCGCTCTGGCTTCGTTCACTCAGGTACCGCTCTGGCTTCGTTCACTCAGGTACCGCGACTGTGAGCCCTTCCTGCAGATCGGGGCCGGAGACCTCGGTCCGCGCCGCGGTGAAAAGACCCACCTCCACCGGAACGACACGGCGGTCCGTTCCCGTGATCAGTTCCAGTCCATACCCGCCCTCAGCGAGCGCGAGCAGAGCGGAAACTGGCACGGTCAGTACGTTCTTGCGCTCCTTGGCCACATAGCTGACGTCGATCCGGCCGAGCTCCACGTCGCGGAGCGCCGCCTGGTCAGCAACATCAACGGTGATCGTCACCGTCTCGGCACTGGCCTCAGCGTCATCAGACGCGGCCGACTCGGCCTCCGGCTCGGTCGGCGTGGCCTGCACCTTGCTGACCTTCCCCTTGGCGCTTCCACCGTCCGGGAGCGAGACCCGGACCCCTAAGCCTTTCTTCGCCCAGCTCGCCTTTTCCGCATTTGCCTCGACGACGACACGCCGGCGCTGGCCGGTGTAGGTCAGCACGTCCCCGCCTGCGGGTGAGCCCGGCCGCGCCAGGTGGGCCGCCACCCGGATCGGGCTGTGCAGGTAGACGACGGCCCCGGGCACGATCGACCCGGATTCCAGCGTCCCCATCCACCTCTGCCAGCGCTTGACCGCCTCGGCGGTGCTCGCTGTGTACTCCTCATCGACAGTGAACCCGCGGTACCCGAGCGCCCTGAGGTTCACCTCGAACTGTTCGACGTCGCGACCTTCGGTCCCCTCGGCCAGCGGCCGGTACATCGGTATCTCGCCGTACAAGAGCACCACGGGCTGGTCGTCAACCCGGAGCAGCGCCTGTCCACGGCGGACAGGAGCTCCCACTGACGGCAGCCAAGTGACCATTCCCGATCCCGGCGCGGTCACCGGTGCCGGCGCTCCGTAATCCAGGCGTCCGGCCACCACCACCTTCTCGGTCAGGGTCTCCCGCAGGATCGGAGTCGTCGTAACGGCCTTCGGCGTCGTGGCCGCCGGTTGCTTGTCGTTGAGACGCCACCAGGCCACCACGCCCGCGCCGCCAAGCACGAGGGCCACGAGCACCACAGCCAGCGCCTTCCTGGCCCGGCGAGGCCGGCGGACAGGTGCGAGGGTCTCCGACCACGAGTCCGGCGTCCTGGGGGACACAGCGGTGTCGGTCCCCTGAACAGTCTCGATTTTGTTCATACAGCCCTCCATGCCGCCGATCAAAACAGCGGACAACCCTCAGAGATACGCGCAGAAATGGTGACGGGCGCCCACCTTCACCGGTGGATCGCCCGTCACTTCTCACTTCGTCCGTAAATGCACTTCACGCCACGCGGCTCGCCATCGTCACCAAGCCGGCCTGCAAGCGAGAGTCCACATCGAGTTTGGCCAGAATGCGCCCGACGTGCGTTTTGACGGTGCGATCGGCAAGGTTCAACCGGCCCGCGATGGCGTGGTTTGACAAGCCGTCACCGATAAGGTTCAGCACTTCACGCTCTCGCGAGCTGAGCAGTGCCATCCGTTCTATCGGGTCTCGCCAGCGGGCATCAATTCTCGCCGCCCGGCTCTCGACTGACGTGGACGGATTCCCTGCGGCGGCGGCCCAGGGGCGGCCCGCGAGAACCGCGGTATCGATGACCACTACGTCTGGCGTGTGAGCGAGGAGGCTGTCGTGCCCCAGTCGCAGGTCCTCGGCCTCGCCGATCACCGTCACTGCAGCAGAACTCAGAGCCGCTGCGATGCCTTTGCGAACAATCGCTCTCTCCGCGATTACCGCCGCCCGGATCATAGGGCGTCTGAATTAGCCGTGGAGGTAGGTGTCGAATCGCAGTCCGGCCCTGACGACCGGTCCACCAACGGTGGGCCAGATGCAGTATAAGTGCACATTGAGTCATCCCCGCTGATCGTGAGAGCTCGACAATAATCGTATTAGCCGATTACTTCGTCAATCTTCGATATCGACCCTACAGGAACGATCGAACGTTTGGTGTCCCATACCGTGGGGCTCCACAGCGATACGGCGTCACGCCACCGGATGCGACACTCGATCATGGAGCGGTCAATGCCTCCGTCGGAGAAAGACGCGAGGCCCGGACCGCCGGATAGAGGCCGGCGACGACGCCGACGAGCCCGGTGCCGGCGACAGCGCTCAGCAACGCCCACGTGGGCACGACCGGTGGCCAGTCCCGGCTGAAGGCGTACGCCACCGTCAGGAGCCACCCCAGGGCGGCACCGGCCGCACCACCGAACAGCGAAAGCAGAAGGGACTCGCTCAGGAACTGGATCCTGATGTGCCCACGGGTCGCGCCCATCGAGCGGCGGAGACCGATCTCGGCTCGGCGCTCGAGCACCCCTACCACCATCGTGTTGGCCACACCGATACCTCCGACGAGCAGGGCCACTGCTCCGATGCCGACCAGCAGCCCGGAGAACGCCTGATCGGTCGCACGCTGGGCGGCCAACGCGTCCGACGGCCGGGAGACGAGTACCTCGTTGGGCGCCGCGGGATTCGCCGTACCGGCCAGCACCGACCGAACCGCCTCGACCTGACTCTCCTCCGAGCGGCAGTACAAGGTCGTCGGATGGCCGTCGAATCCGATGTCACGAGCGGCGTCCCAGCCGATCAGCACCGCCGAGTCCAGTTCCGGGGCCAACGGCACCGGAGCGAGGATCCCCGTGACGCTGAACCACCGCTGTCCCAGCCAGATCCGATTCCCGGCCCGTTCCAAGCCGAGTCGGCGGGCGGCGGCGCTCCCCAGCACGGCCGTCGGCAAACGTGCCGCCGCCGGGTTCAACCAGTCACCGGCATGGACCTGCCCGCCGACCGTGGCCGGAAGGTTCAGGTCAGCAGCCAGTACGGCGATGCCTCCGCTGAGCGCGGTCGGCACACGGTCGGTGCGGTAGACCTTCGCCGTGACCGCCCCGGTCGCGGCCGCCGCCGTCACCGGGCCGATCCGCCGGACCATGGCGGTGGCTTTCATCGGAAGTTCGGCGCGCTTCCCCGTCAGGTTCTGGCCGGGGCCAACCGTTAACAGGTTCGTGCCGAGCAACTGCAGCGTACGGTCTATTTCGGCCCGGCTCGACGCAGAGACGCCCATGACGGCCACCATCGCGGCGATACCGAGCGCGACCCCGAGGGCGGACAGGAATGCTCGCAGCGGTCGGGCCCGCATGCCGGTCACGGCGACGCGCGCCATGTCCGAGAGGCGCAGGCCGGCGGGCCGTAGCTGTACCGTCATGCCGGCACTCCGGTGTCGATCCGTCCGTCCAGCATCGATATCTGCCGGGGAAGACTCTCCGCGATCTCGCGGTCGTGGGTGATCACCACCACCGTCGTACCCCCCTGATGCAACTCGCGAAGCAGATGCATGACCTGGGCCCCGGAGACCGAGTCGAGATTTCCGGTCGGCTCGTCCGCCAGCAGCAATCTCGGGTTGCCGGCTACTGCCCGGGCGATGGCGACCCGTTGCCGTTCACCACCGGACAGCTCGTGCGGCCGGTGGTGAAGGCGATGACCAAGACCCACCCGGCGCAGTGCGATCCGGGCGCGTTCTTCCCGATCTCGGCGGGCCAGCCCCGAATAGAGCAGGCCGTCCGCCGCGTTGCGCAGGATCGGCACGTTCGGCGCAAGATGAAACTGCTGGAAGATGAATCCGATGGCGCTGGATCGCAACGCCGCCAAGCTCCGGTCGCTCAGGCGGGACACGTCATGGTTGGCGATCCGCACCGTTCCGGTCGACGGCCGGTCCAGCGTCCCGATCAGATGCAGCATCGTGGACTTGCCGGAGCCACTCGGCCCGACGATTGCCACGAACTCACCATGGTGGATGGTCAACGAGACGTCACGGAGCGCCGCGACGCCGCCGGCATAGACCTTCGAAACCCGGTCCATCTCCACGACGGATTCGGCGCTGTCGCGCATGCGAGTCTCCTGCCCGTCGGTCACTGCCATCCAGCGTGCCGCTGAAGCGTATGGGCCCAGCCGGAACAACGCCACAATGGAGACGTGCCCAGCGGCAGTTTCGTGCGTCGTCGACACCGCGGACGCCCAGTAATCGTACTTTCGGCATAGTGATGCCATCCTCGGTAGTCATTTAGTACCGGGTTGTTGACGGGGCCCGAGCAGGCTTGAATATTGACGTGCAGTCACGCCGCCCGACCGCGCCGCGACCCGCGGCCAAAAGCGCACTGCGCGGGAATACGGCGACTCACGGCGGAGGCCGCACGCGTCACCGGGCGCTGACGAAGGAGCGATAGTGCGTAGGTTCACCATTGTATTGTTGTCCACGGTGGCGCTGGTGCTCACCGGATGCGCGGCCGAAGACGCCGAGCCAGGTGTCGCCACGGCTGGTCGGCCGGCTTCCGCGGTGGCCTCTTCGGCCGGCGAGGCGAAAGGCGACCGGCAAAAGTTCGAGAAATGCATGTCCGAGTCCGGTGTGGACCGCAATAACGCCACTGAAGTCGACGACGCCGTCATCACGAAGGCGGCGGAGAAGTGCAATCAGTTCCTGCCCAACGGCGGTGAGCTGCCGAAATTGGACCCCCAGGACGTCGAAAAGATGCGGGGATTCTCGAAGTGCATGCGCGAGGCCGGATTCCCGGAGTTCCCCGATCCTGGACCGGACGGCAGCATTCCCGCCGACTACGCCCCGTCCCCGTCTGAACGAGAAAAGATGCGGCCGGCATACGAGACCTGCTCGAAAGAACTAACCGGCATCGCCAAATAGGCGACCAGCCCGCACACGGCAGAAGGAGCGACAATGCGCAAGGAAACACTGCAGGGCATGGCGGTGGCAGCGGCCGCGATCGGCGCCGGCCTGGCGTTCGCCGCAACTCCGGCGAACGCTGCCACCACCGCCGACGTGTTGCCGATGCCCTGGCAGCTGTCGTGGGGTGGTGCCAAGGCCAGCGGCACGTTCAGCACGACCCAGGCGCCACTCGGTCTCGGCCGTACCTACACGCTCAAAGGCGTCGTCCGGACCGTGACCGAACAGTGCCACTTCGTTCGGGCAACCGACACTCTGACCGGTAAGATTTACAACTCACCGGCCAGCTGCGGCTCAGCCGCGGCCACGTTCACCACCACGGCGACCCAGTCCCGCGCCGCCGCGATCACCGTGAAGCTGTGCCGTGGCAACGTCACCGCCACCGCATGCAGCCCCGCCATCACGCTGAACTGATCAGCTCTCACTGTCAGCGTCACTCGCGTATCCATATCGCCTGGTGAGTGACTCCACGCGCGTGCAGCCCGGCTCGGGCGTTCACGCGCTGAATGCGCATCGGTCGGCGGGTTGTGCTGAGCCCGCCCCGCCGACCGTCGACAGCTGGTGCGGCATCTGGCCGGGCTGGTCGCCTTGCGCAGCGAGCTGAAAGCCTCCTTGCATGGTGTGCGGGCCAACAAGGCCCGCACCCACAGATGACGGTCCGTTCGGCCTCGACGGCCGGCAATGGTTGAGGACGGTGCTTCGCCAGTCCGGCGCACCTGAGCTCGTGGTCCGAGTTGACGCCCGAGCATCGTGAGCCGACACCGACATGCGGCGCGGGCCCATCACCGAACAAGGCTCGATGCCGGTGCGGTGCGCCGCGGTCGAACCAGCCCCACGGCGCCCGCCCTTCAGACTCGTGCCTGCCACCGGGACCGGAGACGGGCTTGGACCCACCCATTCAAGATCGCGTGGGCGCTCATTTCCGCATCAGTGTTCTTCAAGGGCCTGCTCGCGATCGAAAGCCATCTCGGCCTGCCGGTCCAGGGATCCGACTATCCATTCCTGGAGCGTCACGCTGGAGTGCTCAGCGGCCTGGCGCCACCGCTCCAGCCGAATGTGATCTGCGGCCAGTCTGGGCAGGACAACCTTCTGCGATGCCTCTTGTTCGCCGTTCCGCGCCTCACGGATACTTTGGCGCAACCGGGTGCGCGACCAACCTTCGGCTTCCGCACGGCCGAGCCAGTAATCCTGTCGCTCATGTGGCATGGACGCGACCTCAGCATGATGTTGGAAGCTCAGGTTCGCTCGGCGCCGGTGGATCTCGATCTTCCGTGCCACCCAGGCGTAGTTGCGAATCGTCTGGTAGTCCAGACCGACCGCGTTGATACATTCCCGGTAACGATCTGCGTACCGGGTCTCGCCGTAATTGATCCAGTCACCTAAGCACCAGGAGGAGGACGAGGCGACTTCGGCTATCCGCCGACCGGCGTTCATCCACCGCTCCATAGTCAACCCCGGATCCATTTGGAGTCCCACTTGGGTGACCAATACCGCGCCTGAATCCCCTCGCTGGTTGCCCTTGGTTGCCAGCGCAAGAGGTGTTTCTGCCGAAACACCCATCTTGCTACCAGCGGAACCCTTCTCGGATCGCACCTCGGTCAGCCCTTCAGACATGAGAATCTCGCGTTTCACCTTGGCTTCTTCACACATGCCCGCAGCGGGCCCTCCTCGCGGACCGGACCAGCGCGACATATGGTGGAAGCGTCGAGTTGAAGCACAGAAAAGTAATCCGTTTGATGCTGTAGCTCAGCGCATCTCCGCCTTTCTGTCCCGCGATCCGCTCAGCCGAAGCGGATGTGCAGGAGCAGCCGGCGCTGACCACGCTTGAGCGAGAAATTCCGCGGACACATGTCCGGCCGTCCATTCCAGTGCCGGGCGGCAACCGGGTGGGAGCATCCTCGGTTGCAATTCAGGCCGGCGGCACCGGGAATGGCCATTGACGCGTCTCACGGGCGAGCGCGGGCCCGGCCGTCCCCCCGGAGGAGGTGGCGCTGAGCGCCATGACATGGTCGCGCCGGGAAGCCGGGCCAGCGAACTGCCCGCGTAGCGACGCTTGCCCAACTCCCTCGTTGGAGACGCCCGGTGGTGCTCCGGCCACGACGAAGCGGCGGCGTTGACGCTGATCTGTGACGCAATGATGTAGGGCTTCAGGTACCGCGGCAGATGCCGGATCCAGCTCCTGGCGATGCCGGCTACGGACCTTTCTACAGCCCAATGTTCGGCTTTCCTCAAGCTCACCTCCCCCGAGGTGATCCACCAGAGCCAGGGGGCTCCGACTCCGGTGGACACCCGCGTCCGGCAGACGATCCGCCGGGATGCGGCACTACTGTGTTGGTCGATCACCCAGACTTCACTACAGTGACGTCCTGCCGGAGTATAGATTTACAGGTACCGATAGCAACAGGGGCTCGCGAAATGTTGACCGCCGCCGCCGGACCCGGGGCATCTTCGGTCAGCCCGGCAACGGCTTCTGCGACGACGGCGCGGTAGCCGTGGCCTGGCCCGACGCAGAGATCTGCCCGACGGCATCGACATCGTGGAGCGCTTGATCGGCACCAGGCTGTCGCATCGCTGACAGCGAGGGGCAACGCTCGATGAGCGGCTGCCTACCTGGTCTCATCCCAAGGTCAACTGCTCAGCGTCGAGGGTTCCGGCCAACCTCGTCGGTGATCGCGTCTCGAGTGGTGTCGCGTTCCTTGTCGATCAGCAGCTCAACCAGGTGCGCGATCGCTTCAACTCCGTTGCTGCTCAGGTTGAGCATCCGGGTGGCCAGTTGCTCCACGTCAGCGCGCTGCATGGCGCGCTTCAGCTTCAGCATGCTGCGCAAGCGTTCCAGCTGCTGGTCGATGCGCTCGGCAGCGTCGTCATCGGCGGTGAAGTAGACGACCGGCACGCCGAAGAACTTCGCGAGTGCCTCAGCGTTCTGCAGGGTCGGATTGTCCCGTTCTCCCCTGATCAGATACCCGATGTACGACGGTGACAGACCAGTCCCGGCCGCCACCTCGGCGTTGGTGAAGCTGTCGCCACGTTCCGATTTGACCGTCTCCAGCAGGTACCGCAGCTTCTCCGCCAACGTGCGCGCCATCGGATCGGTTCCCCTCTCTCTGGAAGTCAGTATCACTGCGGCCATGCTGGTGGCGCCTCATCCCGAGGATCAATTGTTGGTGACAATCGGCATCGGCGGCAGGCATCACGTGTCGGCGCTCGGGAAGGAAAGCCCAACTCGATCTCGCAGCCAGGGGGCTGGGCAGGTGACACCGCGGTGCGCCACAACGAGATACGCCCTGAGTCGCTTACCCGACGGGAGCGAACTGCCTCCGCGTCATCTGCGGATCACGGACCGAGGTCGGGACGGGTATCCTCAGTGACCGATGTAGATGGCGATGCAGTCCACGTAAGAACGGGGGTCGACGTGGGCAAGCGAAGCATAATCCAGTGGCCGGGAGTGACCTCCTGGCCACCTCATCCTCAGCTCGCACAACGGCACATGTCCGGTGTCCGCCGCTGGTTCAAGCCGATGGCGGCGGGACCAGCCACGGAGCACCGCTTGCGGAGCCGTCGCTCGCCGGGGCGGAATCTCGGAGTCGACCGGGTGGTGGACGCCTCGGGTCGCACCTCACTCAGGCCGCAGTGGCCGGCTGTGATCGACCACGCGTCACCGTCGGAGCAGCGACCAAGGGCAACGCTGACAAGCACCCCGGTGCGATAGCGCCTGCCAGAGGCCATCCGGCGACGCCACGAGTAACTGAGCCGTTTCCCGACCGGACGCCACAGTTGCTCAAGCGGTTCTGGGGCCTGTTGACCTGCTCGCTCCACCCACCTCGCACGGCCGTCGATCCCCTTCCGGGTCCCGGCCTGCGCTCTTAACCCGGCGGCATGCGCGCCGGCGGCCTTCGCAGAGAACACGACACCAGGCTCTGTGTCGCCCGCCCGGCCGAGACGACGGTCCACGACGAGGAGTTGTAGGAGCCATGCGCCTGAAGGAAGTACGCCGCCGCTGCCGGAAAACCATCAGCAGGCTGGACATTCCGGAACCGTTCGACTTGCAGGAGCTCTGCCGCCGCATCGCGGCGAGCCGCGGGCGACCCATCGACCTGGTGCCAACGGTTATGCCGCTGCACGGCCCGACAGGCGTATGGATCGCGACCAGCGGACGCGACTACATCCTCTACGAGCAGAACACCGTGACCCTTCACCAGGAACACATCATCGTCCACGAACTCGGCCATCTTCTCGATGATCACGGAGGTACCGGCCTGCTGACCTCTGACATAGCGCGACTGTTGCTACCGGATCTCGATGGGCAAATGGTCAGCCGCGTCCTCGGCCGAACCGCATATTCCGACGAGCAGGAGCTCATAGCCGAGACGATTGCAACCATGATCTTGGAGGCGGTGAATCGGTGGAAACCGCTGTCCGAATGGGAAGCTCCGGCCAGCGGCGCCGGAGCGCGGCACCGAATTCACCTTACCGTCGAGCCCTCCACCGAGCGATGGCCACAGTGAGAGCTGCCATCTTCCTGCCCATGGCCGTCGGCTGCATGGCCTCCCTTGCCCTCCGGGTCGACAGCCTGCGGCGAGATCCACACAATCCGTTCCTCAGGTCCGTGTGCGTGGTGCTGGCGCTGACAACGACGGGGGCGATCGCCGGAATCCCAGCTGTCGCAACCCCACTGGAGACCTCGAGCGGAATAGTCGCGGTGTGGATCCTCGTCCCGGTCACAGCGGCCGGCGCCGCGGTCTGGTCAATGTTCTTGCTGTGGACGTACCCCTTGTCCCGGGCCGCCGGCAAAATACGCGCCGGCCTGGTCTTCTACGTGATCGCCATCGCCGTCATCATCGCGCTGACCGTCGAATCCCAGGGCAGCATCACTGCTGAGGAGATCATCCGCAACGAGGAGGAGCCCGAGTCGTTGTGGGCTGTCACTCCGTACGTCCGAGACGCTTATCTGATTTACACCGCCGTCACGGGTTTCATATGGGCTAATGCTGCCGTCAGCTCAGTACTCCTCGTTCGTCTCGTCGATCGACGCTGGCTACGGCGGGGGCTCTGGACGCTGTTCAGCGCCTACGTTCTTTTCTTCCTGCACGCCGCATCAGTGGCTGGCTACTTCATCAGTGTGCGAGTGGGGAGTGACATACCCGTACTGCGAGACGCCGGCCTGATTTGCGCCGGTCTCGCCGGCATCCTCAGCACAGCCGGGGTTGTACTACCAACCCTCGGCCCTCGCTGGGACCGCCTGTTGTGGTATCGACGCCTCGAGCCGCTGTGGTCAGCCATTTACGAAACCGTGCCCCACGTGGCCCTGGAAAGGCCGGGCACGACGAGGCTTGATGGTTGGAATCCCTGGGGGTCCGACTTCCGCGTTTACCGCCGGGTCATTGAGATCCGCGACGGAATCCTCGCGCTACGCGCCCACTTCGATCGCGAGGTGGGCGCCCTTGCCAGGCACCTCGGGCATGCAGCCGGCCAGACCGGGTCCGAACTCGACGCGACCGTCATGGCTGCCCAGCTGACAGCAGCGATCCGCGACAAACAGAACGGGCTTTCCCCTCATCGACAGGACATCACCGAAAATCCGCCGCGCTCAGGAGGTCACGACCTCGACTCAGAAATCGACCTCCTCCTCCCGCTCACCAAGGCGTTTTCCACATCGCAGATCGTCAGGACGGCAACAGCAGCCAGGCCCCGGCTGGGAGGGCCGGCATTGATGGCCGTCAACGATGAGGAAGACCAAGAAGCCGATGGCGCTGTGCCGGCCAGGTGAGCATCCCAGCGCCGTGCCGATCGACGTCCGGCCTGAGGTGTGAGTGGAGGGCGGGTCCCGGCCGCGACGATCTTCGATGTGTCCGACCCGCCGCGGCCGGTGAACCTTGGCCATAGTCGCTATGCTGTCCGGGTGGAGATTTCGCCGGTTCCCGAGCGTGAGTCCTTTCCCCACGATGATGGCGTGCCTACTGATGACGAGCGACAGAGCACTGTGGACACGCTGCAACATGCCGCCGGCGCGGGCCGGTTGACGTTGGCGGAGTTCACGGACCGGGTCGATGTCGCCTTGGCCGCCGAAACCCGCACGGAGATGCGGCAGGCGTTGCAAGGACTCCCCAAGGAATCGCCGATTGTCGGGGCCACCGCTTCGCCGCCGGCGTTCAGCCTTTTTGGCAACGTCCGAGCACGAGGCCGTTGGCGGCTTCACAGGCGCAATCGCGCGATCACCATCTTCGGTGACATCCAGTTCGACCTGAGAGACAGCGTCTGCAGTGAATCCGAGGTCTGGATCGAGGGACGGACCCTCTTCGGTAACGTCGAGGTCATCGTCCCGGAGGGCATCGAGGCGGAGCTGACGGGGTTCACGATCTTTGGTGACCGCCGGCTTGAGCTGGCTGCAGTGCCACGCAGCCCGCAGACGCCCACGGTCCACGTGCACGGTATGACGGTGTTCGGAGACCTGCGCATTCGCAGCCTCGCTCCGGGAGAGTCAGGTTCCGCCTGGCGCCGGATGTTGGACCGGTGGCGCGGCGCCCCACCATCGGCTAAACAACTGCCGCACCGTCCGCCCTCACCGGGCTCTGCCAAGAGTTCCGACTAGTTTTCGTCGCCGCCGCCATCACGGCGAGATCATCCAGCGTGATCCGCGTCGGCATCTGCGCACCCACGGCGCCCGCACGCGGAGACTTGACCAAAGCGCCGCAGGAGATCACCGTCGAGCCATAGGTTCGAGTGTTCCGCAGTCACACCGTGGTTCAGGACGTCTTGGTGCAGGAGCTGAAGGTCGCCGGCATCGTCCGGGTCATGGGTAGCGGCGCCGGACCAGCCCAGCGACCGGTCGAGCGTCACTGTCCCCCTGCGAGGGCCGCGTCGCTCTACTCTTCGCGACGGTCGAGTCGTCCGCGAATGACGATGGTGAACCTGAAAGCACTGGACAGCCCCGGCCCAGAGAAACGGCGGAGCGCCATCGGAGCACCACGGTCCCCTAAGCCGGGAAGCCTGCCACCGAATATGGGGCCGCAAAAGGCCGCCACCGGCGTTTCCGCTGGTGACGGCCTGGACAATGCTGTGCGCCCGAAGGGACTCGAACCCCTAACCTTCTGATCCGTAGTCAGATGCTCTATCCATTGAGCTACGGGCGCCCGGTGCTTTGCCAGCATACACACCGGCTCTGCACGCGGAGACTCCGGGATTCGAACCCGGGAGGGGCTATAAAACCCCAACCGCATTAGCAGTGCGGCGCCATAGACCGGACTAGGCGAAGTCTCCCCGGCAGCCCGTGAAGGCCGCCGACAGTTGAGGATACCGGACCGGCTCGGCACGACACAAAGGGGTTGCCATCCTGCGCCCGGCGGGCGGGTCGCAGGCGTCTCCAACAGGTGAAATGTCGTGACTGCGGCTAGGCTGCTGCGGCATGGAGGAGATCCCGCCCACCGAGCCCCGCAAGGATTCGCGCGCCCGTGCACCGCGCGCTCCGTTCAATGCGCCCGGTGAGACGCCGCCGGGCGGGTCACCCGAGGGAAGTACGCCGCGCCGGCCCCCGAAACCCGCGCCGCCGGTCACCTTCCAGCCTCCCAGTGCGGAAGGTCACCCGGAGGAGGGTGGGGCTTCGACCGAGGCTCGCCCTTCCCGCCGTACGGGCGTGAGGCGCCCCACAGACCCGGCCGGCCCTACGCCCGCCGAGCCCGCCGCGGCCGTCCCTCCCCGCAAAACCCCACCGCGCAAGCAGCGAGCCCAGAAGTCCACCGCAGCCGACGCGACCACACCGCCGGCAAAGGCAGCCGAGGCGACCACACCGCCGGCAAAGGCAGCCGAGGCGACGACAGCGCCGGCAAAGGCAGCACCACCGGCCAAGAAGACCGCCCCAGCCAAAAAGGCCAGCCCCGAGCCCCAGCCGACCGGCCGGCCAGACCAGCCCACCCCGGCCGAGGACGTGGCACCGGCAGCTCAAGCGACACCGACGAGCCGAGCGCGCCCGGCAAGGAAAGCCCCGCGCCCGACCCGCGCCACCCCACCAAGCACCAACACGCCGACCAGCCAGGCGGACCAGGCCCCGCCGGCTGCCTCGGCGAGCCCGGAAACGATGCCCAGCTCCGCGCGCCAAGCCACCCCAGCGCGTCAAGCCACGCCGGCTGGCCCGACGAGCCCGGCAACGATGCCCAGCCCAGCGGGCCCGGCAACCCCTGCGGGCCGGACCACGCCGGGTCGCCCGGCCAGTCCGGCGAGTCCGGCGAGTCCGGCGAAGAAAGCAGCCACAGCGAGCTCGGCCAGCCCTGAGGATCAGGCGGATTCGAGAGTTCAGGCTCCCGCGGCAAGCCGGGCCACACCTCCGACACAGGGCGTTCAGGCGGAAAGCGTCGCTCCGGCGGTAGCGACGCCTGCCCCGAGCAGCCGGAAGACTGATCAAGGGTCGAGGCCGCCAGTCGAGTCGTCCTCGCCCACCGCCCTGGAGAGGAACAAGGAGTCGAGTGCGGAGACGGCTACCGCGACGCCCTCGACCAGTGCGACATCCCCGGCGAGCATGGGCCCCGCGATAAGCACGGCGGCCGAACCCGCTGAACCAGCCCAAGTAGCCAAGCCAAGCGAAGCGGCCAACCCAGCCGAAGCAGCCCAGCCGACCGAAGCGGCAGAAGGGGCTGAAGTAGCCGTGGGAACGTCGGGGAACGTCGACACCGCTGTTCCGGGGGCCGATGGGCTCATTCCGGACCGGTGGGCCAAGCTCATCTCGGACCCGGCGCATGCCCCCGAGTTGCTCGCTCTGGCGGCCGTCGAGACGATCGGGCCGCGCGCTCGGGAATGGGCCGCCGCCACCAGCGCCGCCTATCCCACGGCTACTCCGCAGGCACTCGGCCGGCTGGCGGCCCGGCAGTTCGGGCGTTTCGGTGCTGTTGCCAGCGTCTTCGGGGCGGTCGCCGGGTCGTACGCCGCTCTGGCCCTTGTGGCCACCCGGGCGCTGACCGATGCCGAGCTGATCCTGCACCTTGCGGCGGCCCATGGGATCGACCCGACGGACCCGCGGCGCGCGATCGACCTGCTGGTGATCACCCGGGTGCATGAGACGGCGGCCGAGGCGGAGGCGGCTCTGGCTGCCGTGCGCGGTGACCTTCCGGCCGACGGCAGCGGCGATGCTCTCTGGCGGCTGGGCCGCATGATCGCGCCTCAGGTCGTGGCCTGGACGGCACTTCGGTCTCTCAACCGCGCCTATCCCGGCGCGAGTCTGCTGGCGGCCGTTCTCACCAGTGCCACCGCGGCTCAGGGCACCGCGGCCCGCGCCACGACCTATTACCGGAACAGTTGAATCCGTCGGCCGGTCCCGGACCCGGGACCGGCATCGCGGACCCGTTCGTCATGGCACCGACGAGGTTCGCGGAAGCGCTGTCGGTGTTGACGCGAGCAATTCAGGCGTGTTCGGGACGTCTGCCGAGCGAGGCACGCGGTCGGAGCGAGGCACATAGCTCGGAGGGCTGGCAAGGGACGCGCGAGAACTAGACCCAGTTGAGCCAGGAGTCGGGCAGCGCGGTGTAGCCGACGAAGGCGACCACGTCGAGCAGCGTGTGCGCCACGATCAAGGGCATCACCCGCTTGTAGCGCAGGAAGAACAGCGCGAACACCACGCCCATCACCGCATTGCCGACGAAGGCACCGAAGCCCTGGTAGAGGTGGTAGGACCCGCGTAGCAGCGCCGAGCAGGCGATGATCGCGACGGTCGACATCCCCCACTGGCGCAGGCGGGTCATCAGGTAGCCGACGACGATCACTTCTTCGAGCACGGCGTTCTTGACCGCGGCCAGGATGAGCACCGGCACCGCCCACCAGACCGGCTGCAGGGCGGCCGGCACGATGTCCGCGTTGATGCCGAGCAGCTTGGCCACGTACACCAGAAGCAGCCCGGGAATCCCGATGCCCGCGGCCAGCAACGCACCCCAGCCCCAGTCGAAGCCGGGGCGATCGGCCGACAGGCCGAGCTCGCGCCGCGGCGAGATGCGATCACGCAGCAGCAGATAGAGCACCAGCACGACCGGCATCAGATCGAAAGCGATGCCCAGCAGCTGGTAGGTGAGGTCGAGGTAGGGCCGCGGCGAGCGGGACGCGTTGAGGACCGCCGCCTGCTGCGACAGCGGCTGGTCGGCCGTCAGCTTGGCGATGATCGAGACCACCGAATAGATCGCACTCTGCCCGAGCGACAACAGCAGCACGATGACGATCTCGGCGGTGAGGATCGGCCGGGTGGCCTGCTGGCGCTCTAAAGTCACGCGCCAACTCTAAGGCGGTCACCCGGTTGAGGCTGCAGCCGTGAATCTAAACGGACTTATCGGGGCAAGCGTCACGGGATGAATTGAGATGAGTCGCACGGCCCGTGCGTCGCCTATCCGACTCTGCTGAGCACCCTGAAGACATGGGAGACCTCGGACGCATGCTCAAGGAGAGCTGGAGCCTCGTCGAGGAGCATCAGGACAAGGTGGCCGGCTATTTCTACGCCCGCATGTTCCTGTCCCACCCGGATCTGCGAGACCTCTTCCCGGTGCACATGGACGTGCAGCGCGCGCGGCTGCTCAACGCGATCGTGACGGCCGTGCAGACTCTCGAGGACCCGGAGAAGTTCGAGGAGTGGCTGCGCGCGCTCGGCCGGGACCACCGCAAGTTCCACGTGGAACCAGAACACTACGAGGTCGTGGGGGGCGCCTTGATCGAGGCGATGCGGACCTACGCCGGCGAGCAGTGGAGTGTCGAGTACGACCAGGCCTGGGCGGACGCCTACGCGAAGATCGCCTCGGTGATGCTGAAGGGCGCGGAGGCCGACACCAATCCGCCCTACTGGTATGCCGAGGTGGTCGGGCACGAACGGCGGGCCAGCGACATCGCGGTGTTCACGGTGCAGCCGATGCAGCCGCTGGACTTCCGCGCCGGACAGTACGTCAGCATCGAGTGCCCCCGAATACAGCCGCGACTGTGGCGCACCTATTCGATCGCGAACGCGCCGCGGCGGGACAACACCCTCGAGTTCCACGTGCGGTCGGTCGGCGCCGGCTGGGTATCCAGTGCCCTCGTACGCCGTCTGGAGGTCGGCGACATGGTCCGGGTGGCCTCGCCGATGGGCACCATGAACCTCGACCGGCGCTCCACCCGGGACACCGTCTTCGTCGCCGGTGGCACCGGTCTGGCGCCGATCAAGTCACTGCTCGAGGAGCTCACCCGATACAACCGCACCCGCTGGGTGCACGTCTTCTTCGGCGCCCGCACCCGCGAGGACCTCTACGACCTGGCCGAGCTGAACCGGCTGGCCGCGCGGTACCCGTGGCTGTCGGTGGTCACGGCGTGCAGCGACGACCCCACCTATCCGGGTGAGCAGGGCAACATCTCGGACGTGGTCGCCCGGTACGGCCCGTGGAGTGAGCACGACTTCTTCGTCTCGGGGTCGGGCCCGATGGTCAAGGACACCCTCAAGACCCTGGCCGAGCTGCAGGTGCCGTCGATCCGCGTGAAGTACGACAGCTTCTCGGACTTCTAGTACAGCCAGGGCCGCCCGCTCTGCCGGTAGTCCGGGACGAGGCTGGACTCGGCGTTCATCCGGTCGACGTAGAGCCGGCCCTCCAGGTGGTCGATCTCGTGCGCCACCAGCCGGGCCAAGGCGCGCTCGAACGTCGTGATCACCCGCGTGCCGTCGTACCGGGCGTGCTCGACCGCGAGGCTGAGCGGCCGTTGCACCAGCCCGCGGTAGTCGAAGAACGACAGACAGCCCTCGTACTGCTCGTCGCGTCGCCCCGACTCGCGGACCACTCGCGGGTTGATGAGCACCTGCGGCTGGGCCCCCGGGTCGGCCGAGCGCACCACGGCGACCGCGACCGACCGGCCGATCTGCGGCGCTGACAACCCCACTCCCTTGGTGAAGTCGTGCACCTGCTCCAACCGGGTCAGCGCCGCGTGCAGCGCCGCCACGACCTCGCGGGCCTCGGCTTCCTCCCGCGGCAGCTGGAAGTGCCGGGCCCGCTGCCGCAGCAACTCGGAACCGCGCTGCACGATCCCGATGCCGCGCATCTGGCCCGACGCCCGGGGCTGGCCGTTGCCGTTCACCGGTGGCGCGAGCGACGGGAAGGGCGGAGCCCCGATGCCCCGGAACCGCCACTCCAACCGGTAGCGCGCGTTCAGCTGCGGTGTGTCGGTCGACCACTCGAAGACCGCCCGGCCGTCGTCGTCGTGCCGCTCCATCGGGGTGCGCACCGGCACCTCGGCCGCGAGCGACGTCTCGACCCCCCAGACCTGCGGGTCGAACGAGGCCGGGAAGTCGAGCCGGACGGTGAGCCGGCGGGTGGGCAGCCGGACCGCGCGCTGGAACCACTGGCCCCACTTCTCCACGCCGACCGTGTATTCGTACTCGATGGTGGTCCGCTCGCCCGGATAGAGCGCGAACTGGCCGCCGTCGTTCGCGAACAGCAGCCAGACCTCCTTGGACGCGTCCCGGTCGAGCTTGATCCGCCAGTCCATCGGCTCGACCGCGTCACCCTCGCCGGCGCACGCGGTGAACGTCATCTCCTCGAAGCTCAGCGGGTGCTCACGATGGTGCAGGTTGGAGCCGGTCGGGTCGTTCGGGTAGCGGTCGACGGCGATCTTCACGAGGTAGCGGGTCACGGGCTCGGAGCCGGCGTTGTAGAGAGCTCGGCTCACCCGGCAGCGATAGGAACCGTCGGCATACCGCAGCTCGGCGACCTCACGCTCCACGATCAGTCCGGTGCCGGGCGGCAGCCACTGCACGGGTACGGGGGGATCGCGGTGCAGGGCCGTGCTGCGCGCATGCCGCAGTTCGTCGTACTCCTGGAAGCGCTGCCAGATCACCCCGCCCGCACCGAGGACGGCCTCGGCGCGGCGCGCGAAGTCCTCGGTGGGCTTGTGCCGTCGTCCCTCGACATGACTGACGTACGAGGGATCGAATCCCATACGCGCGGCGAGCTGCTTCTTGCTCATGCCGCGTTCGACCCGCCAGTGCGCCAGCGCTGTCACGAATTGGTCAGCGGCCCGCTCGACGGGCGAGGTGGTCATCATCGATGTCCCCTTCGCGACGAGAATTTCAGTGTCGCCGCCGCTCGTGTCCGGTTGGTGCTAGTAGCGAGTACACGACAGATACCTTGACGAACCAGGCAACGCTCGCGCTGTGGGTCAGGTAACCCTTGCGGAGGGTATTCGTCCGAAAGTTCTGCTTGGTTAGCCTACCCTTAGAGGTGTACGGTGGGTCGTCGTCACGGCGGCGTTTCGACCACCGTGAAACCGTTCTATTCGGCGAGGTGAATGCGGTGACCCAGCTCACGACGGCACCGCAGGGTGGATACGTCCAGTGACCACTGCCCTCGACCGCGCAGCGACACGCACCGTCACCTCGCCCCAGCCGCTGGGCCCGGTCACGGCGACCCTGCGAGCGATGTTCGGCACCAGCACCGAGCTCCCCGGCGTCGCCCCCGACCTCCTCGTCCACGACCAGGCCGGCTGGCTCCCCGCCCGCGCCCTGACCGGCGACCACCTGGACACCCTCCTCGACTCGGCCGGCCGCCGCTGGAACGCCCAGCCCCACGCCGCGGCCGCCCTGGCGTGGAAGGCCTACACGTACTGGCTGGCGCTTCCGGCCGTGCTCGGCTGGGCCTCGGCCCGCCGCGTCCCGCTGCTCACCGCCGACGACGTCCTCGTGCACTTCACCGATCCGCGCCCGCTGGTCACCCTGGGCCTGCGCGCCGACATCCCGGTCGCGGTCCTGCCCGGCGACCCGATCGCGCTGGCCGGCCACTCCCAGGTCCGCGTCGTCGCCGACGAGGCCGCACTGCTGGCCGAGCTGCGCCGTTCCCTGCTCGACGACCACCTGACCCCGCTGCTCGACGCCATCCACGACCGCGTACGCCTGGGCAAGCGCACCCTGCTGGGCTCCCTGTCCTCCGGAGTGGCCTACGGCGTCCTGCGCTCGGCCGACGTCCTGCCCGGCCCCTCCGCCGCAACGATCGCCCAGCTGCTGGGCGCCCTCGACGTCGACGACCTGATCGAGCTGGTCCCCGGCCCCACCGGCAAACTCGACGTCCAGCGCAAGACCTGCTGCCTGGCCTTCACCCTCCCCCAGCCCAAGGTCTGCCAGGGCTGCTGCATCAAGTCCTGAAACGCGGTTCAGCCGGGTGCATCCCGCCACGGCAGCGGGTGCGGGATGCGACGCCACCACCACTCGCCGCTCGTTAGAGCTCCGGTCGCGGTGGCCAGGGCCCGCCCGGCATCATCGTCGGTCAGCCCGACGATGCGCGCGTCGACCGCGGCCAGGGCCCCGACGGCCTCGTCCCGGACGGCGTCCGGCAGCGTCCCGACGACGGCCTCCAGGTCGTCGCGAACCTGAAGGTCCTCGCGGTAGTACTCGGCGGGATACCAGCCGTCCGGTGGCCAGCCCCGGGCAAGCCGGCTCGCCATCCCTTCCCAGGCGCCGAGCCACATGACGAAGTCCCGCACGGCCGGATCTCCGAGCCAGGGCTGAAATCGCTCGTCCAGCCGATCACGAGCCGGCGTCGGCATGCGATATTCGGGATCACCTCAGGAATCGCCGCCACGGGCAGGTCCGGAAGGGCGGCCAGGGAATGCTCGACGGCATCGATCCGGAACGCGGCGGGGCTGTCAGCATCCTGATAAATCCGAGCCCGCGTACGGATACCGTCGGGACCGACCAGATAGAAGGCGCTGGGCGGTGCGGGCAGTGCCTGATAGGCCACGACCGTACGCAGCCGCCCGGCGAGCCAGCCCGCAGCGACCGGCTCACGGCTCATACGTCCCGTCGTGGACGGCCTTGGCTTTTGCCACCGCTTCAGGGTTGGCGGTGAAACGTGGATTCCTGCACCCGCCACCAGCGCCGCCTGGGCGAGCCCTCCGAGGGTGGCCCGTGCGGCCGCGACTTAGCCATGGCGAGCGCCGTCCCGACGTCCGGAAGCAGAAATCGTCACCGTATCGACAACTGTCGACTCCCAGGAGTCGCGGAAGGAAAACCCTTCCCGCCGTACGGTCTCCGGCCGACCGATCGATGCCGATCATCAGTCGGCGGTGACAAACTCTCGCCCAGGCGGCGGGAGGAGCAGGCGATGGGGTTGGGAGCGACTGCCCTCGTGGTGTCGTTGATCGGGGCGACCGCCACATTTGTCGTCGGGCTGCTCAACTATCGGCGGCAGGGACAGACCATCGCGCTGCAGCAGGAATATCAGGTGCGGCAGGTCGAGCTGCTTTATTCGGCGCAGGTCGCCGATCGGTTCAACCGGGCCGTGGCCCACCTCGGCAGCGACAATCTGCACCTGCGGCTGGGCGGCATCTACGCCCTGGAGTGGATCGCCCGGGATTCGCCCGAGCACCGGCAATATGTCGCGGCCACGCTGGCTGCCTTCATCCGTACGTCGTTGCCGACCGACAAGATCGGTGTCGGCGGGGCCGTGCCGATTTTGCGGCTCCACAAGGCGGATGCCCAGGCTGCGCTCACCGTCGTCTGCCGCTCTCCCGTGGCTGACGCGGGACCAGTCGATTTGTCGCGCACTGATCTGCGGAGGGCCTACCTCCGCGACGCCCTTCTGGAGGGCGCTGATCTGTATGCGTCCCGGCTGGAGGGTTCCGACCTGCGCGGAGCACGCCTGGTCGGGAGCAGCCTCAAGGAGGCGAACGTCGGCCGGGTCGATTCCGGCAATCCGGCCTTCCGCAAAGGCACCGATCTGCGGGGGGCCGACCTGACCGGGGCGGAATTCGGCCGTCTCTACAACGCGGATCAAGCAGTCACCGACGCGACGACCCGGGGCTGGCCCTAGGCGTCGTGGAAGGGCGACGGCTCGGCCGGGATCTGCTGGGACATCAGGCAGAACTCGTTGCCCTCCGGATCTTGCAGGACGATCCAGGAGCCGCTGGCCGTGATTGTTGAGGGTCGCGCGCCCAGGGTGAGGAGGCGGTCGAGCTCGTCGGACTGGGTGCGGTCGGTGGGGCAGATGTCGAAGTGCAGGCGGTTCTTGGCCGGCTTGGGCTCGGGGACCCGGATGAAGAGGATGTCGGGGCTGGTGGTGGCGCCGCGGATGGCTACGCCGGTCTCGTCGCGGGCGAAGATGCGGTAGTTCAGCGCTTCGCTCCAGAAGGCGGCCATCAGCTCCGGATCCGCACAGTCGATGACCATGTCCCCGATCCGGCTCGCCATTCCGGGAAGCCTAAGGCGTCATGCCACGAGGGGTGGCATGACGCCGTCGGAACGGTCAGCCGATGTCGGGGCCGGTGAGCACCGCGGTGGGGTCGTCGACCAGGGGGCGGACGTCCCAGACCCAGGCGCCGCCGGTCCACGTCGGCTGGAAGCCCAGCAGGCCGGTCATGGCGCGCAGCATTTCGATGTCCCGCACCTGGGGGGTCAGGACCACAGCGCCGGCTTTCCAGTAGCGCAGGTCGGCCAGGGTCATCTCGCGGCGGGTGTCGTTGATCTCGGGGATCGGGTTGCCCTGGCGGATCGAGGCCATCAGGCCGCTGGTCGGGCGCCACGGCGGTGAGAACAGCGCCGTGCGGTCGCTCGGGTTCAGCGGGTTCTGGTTGGGGAGCAGGGCGTACGCGCCGGCGATGCGCATGTCCTGGCCGGTGGTGGCCGTCCAGCGCAGCGGGTCGGGGTAGCTCGAGTCGGGCAGCGGCAGCGTGACGACGGTGTGGTTGTCGTCGACGAACTGCTTCCAGGCGCCGGACGTCACGAACTCGGGGACCGGCGCCATCGGCGCGGTCTTCAACTGCACCGGTACGAGCGGGACGAGCGCCATGGCGATCGCCGTGATCATGGCGACGCGGACCGGCCCGCGGGCGGCCGGCTGCGAGCGCACCAGGTCGATGGCCCGCTGGACGCCCAGCGCGAGCAGGATGCCGACGACCGGCGCGATGGCCATCGCCCAGCGGGTCGGCACCGCCGAGTTGAGCACCGGAACACTGTGCAGAACCGCCCAGATGCCGGGGATGCCGGTGTTGATGCCGTTGAGGAAAATTCGCGGTCCGAGTGACATCGCCGCGAAGAGCAGGGCCAGCGACCCGAGCGCGAGAACCGTCACCGAGCGGCGCATCCAGACCAGCAGCCCGACGAAGAGAATCACCAGACCCCAGCCGAAGAATGCGTTCTCCTCGGCCGGGTTTTGCGCGAGCCGCTCGGCGGTCATCGTATTGCCGGCGACCGAGTGGCTCGAATACGCGGTGAACGAGGCGAGGTCGGCGCCGAAGTTCCGGACGAACTGCGGCAGGCCGTGATAGCTCTGCGGGCCGAAGAACTGCACCGACAGCGGGTAGGCCAGCACGGCCAGTGTCACGATGCCGGCGACGGCCAGGCCCTGGAGGAAACGCCGGGCCTCACCGCGGTGGGCCCTACGCCGCGCGACGGCCATGACCAGGCAGAACACGCCCAGCCCGACCGCGGTCATGAAGAGGACCTCGAGATTGATGAACGCCTGCCAGATCAGCAGGGCGGCCATGATCAGCCCGTTGCGGACGGCCCGGCCGGGCTGACGCAGCCGCAGCGTGCGCCAGATGATCAGCGGGACCAGGAATTGCGAGACGATGTTGGGGTGACCACCGGCGTGCGACACCATGCTCGGCGCGAAGGTGCAGAAGAGCGCACCGATCCAGGCCGCGAGTCGCGACGATACGAACTGGCGGGAGAGCACGAAATACCACGAGATACCGGTGAGTGCCAACGCCAGAGTGAGAAATACGTTGAATGACACATGGGGGCCGAAGAGCAGAGTGACCGGCGTCATCGGCAGCGATATGGCCAGCACCGAGGTGTTGGCCATCATGTTCACCCCATCGGGGTAATTCATGCGATCGGAGAAGAACGGATATGCGCCATCGGTGAGCACGCGAGCACCATGCGCCAGCATCCACTCAAAGAAAGCCTGATCCTGTGGATCGTCTCGCAACTGCTGATCGAGATTGAGCCACAACGGCGCGGTGAGGTAGAGCGCGACAACGACGAACGTCACTGCCGCCAGGACGTCGCGCCAGTCCGGCCGGCGCCTCCACCACCGCGTTGACGGCTTCCCGACCTGCTCAGGGGCGGCCTCGACGTCGGGTATGACGGTCGTCGGAGCGGTCGTCGTGGTGTCTGTCCCGAGCGCTATCAGCTCGGCCTCGAGATCCTCGGCCTCGGTCACTTGACCGGGCGGCAGCACGTTCCCGCCGGCCGACTGGCCTGTCGAGTCAATACCCGTAATCGTCATAGCGAGGGCGAGCTTAACCGAGGTTGGTAACAGCGCAGTGACGAGCGGCCCATGCGTGATCGACCCGATATGAACGGTGTATTAGGGCCCCGCAAGAGAAGCAACCCGCCCGGGTACCCGTCGTACTATGTCTCAATCAGGCAAATAAAGAGGGCCCGGCACCGCCTCAACTTTCGGTTGGGCAGCAGAGATGGTTAACTCTTCCGGTCCCGCTGTCAGCTCGGATCGGCAAGACGAGGGAACCTTACATATGGCAGACATCACTGGAGACCAGCGGATCCAGTCCGAAGTGCTCGAGGGCCTCGCCATGGCCGTGAACCACCGCCGGTGGTTCGTCGAGCTCGCTCTTCCGTACCTCGGGGACAACCCGATCGAGGTCGGCAGCGGCCTCGGCGATTACGCGATCGAGTGGGCGGAACACCTTCCGCGGTTCACGGCGACCGAAGCCGACCCGGACCGGCTCGTGCTGCTCAAGGAGCGCATGGCCGACTACCCGAACATCGACGTGCGGCAGATGCTGCTCCCGTCGCCCGACGCCAACGGTGAGTACAGCGCCGCGGTGTCGTACAACGTGCTCGAGCACATCGAGGACCACGTCGGCGCGCTGCGGAGCATGGCCGACCTGGTGCGCCCGGGCGGTCGAGTGATCATCATCGTGCCGGCGTTCATGTTCGCGATGAGCAACGTCGACATCGCGACCGGCCACATCCGGCGCTACACGAAGAAGACGATGCGCGCCGCGATGGAGGGCGCCGGTCTGCAGATCGAGAAGATGCATTACGCGAACGCGCTCGGCCTGATCGGCTACTACGGCGCGACCAGCATCTTCAAGCTCGCCCCGAAGGAGGGCCCGATGGTCAAGGTGTACGACTCGATCGTGCTGCCGGTGACCAAGGCCGCCGAGAGCATCGTGAAGCCGCCGTTCGGCCAGTCGGTCTTCGTCGTGGCGCGCACGCCGGCCGCCTGACCCAGACAGCAGAAAGGGCCGCCGGGTGATCCGGCGGCCCTTTTTTCGTCCGGCAGTCAGCCCTTGACCTGGAAGGTCGGCCGGATCGTGGCCCGGGCCAGCGTGTGGAACGCCAGGTTGAAGCCGACGTAGGCGGGCGACGCCTCCGGCGGGACCTCGAGCTTGTCGACGTCGATCGCGTGCACCGCGAAGACGTAGCGGTGCGGGCGGTCGCCGGGCGGCGGCGCGGACCCGCCGTAGTTGCTCTCGCCGTAGTCGTTGCGCACGCAGAACGCGTCAGCCGGCAGCGGGTCGACGCCGCGCGGCAGCTCGGTCGTGCCGACCGGCAGGTTGACCAGCACCCAGTGCCAGAACCCGCTGCCGGTGGGTGCGTCGGGATCGAAGCACGTCACCACGAAGCCGCGTGTCTCGTCGGGGAAACCCGACCACGCGAGCTGCGGCGACAGGTTCTTACCGCCCACGCTGGTGTGGGCGAACAACTCGTCGAGCGGCCGGCCGTCGGTCACGTCCGTGCTGGTCACCGTGAAGGACGGGACCGGGGGCAGGAGATCGTACGGATCCGGGGCGACGGCGCGTTCGAGACTCATCGTGATGTCCTCCGGCGGGAAACGGACCTTCTCCGCACGAAGAGTAGTCCGTTCCCGTATCGCCCGCCTTTCGCTCGGGTGACGTGCGCTGTCACCCGATCGGGCGGACGCACAGCCGGTGCGTATACCAACGCGGCGGCCGGGTGATGATTCTGTCCGACATCCGACCGGGTGCGCGTGGCCGAGATCCCCGTGCCTGGTGGTGATAGGTCGCTGAGGACGCGACAAGCGACCGGCAAGTCGGCACCCGCCTCGAGGCGGGTGCCGACTGCTGTCCGGGCAGAACGCAGTAGCGGTCCAAGGATTCCGGCCATATCGGTCGCCGCGGGTGAGACGATCGACGGATGAGGGCGCCTTTGCCTCCCGACGAGGTGGGCCGGCTCGCGGCCCTGCACGACGCTCAGGTGCTCGACACCGGGCCGGAGGAGGATTTCGACGACATCGCCCTGCTCGCCTCGCAGATCTGCGGGACGCCGGTGGGTCTGGTGAGCCTCGTCGACCGCGACCGCCAGTGGCTCAAGGCCAAGGTCGGCACCGAGCTCGACGGGGTGCCGCGCGACCTTTCCTTCTGCGCGCACACGATCATGTCGCACGACCTGCTCGAGGTACCGGACTCGGCCGCCGACGCCCGGTTCGCCGACAACCCGGGGGCCCAGTCGCTGGGCATCCGGTTCTACGCCGCGGCGCCGGTGGTGCTCGACGCGACGTACGCGGTCGGCACAGTCTGTGTCATCGACCACGAGCCGCGGGTGCTCACCGCCGCGCAGAGGCGGGCCCTGCGCAGCCTGGCCCGGCACGCGTCGGTGCAGCTGGAGCTGCGGCGCTATGCCCGGCACGCGGCGGAGATCGCCGACCAGATGCGCCAGGTCGACCGGATGAAGGACTCGTTCCTGGCCACGGTCAGCCACGAGCTGCGGACGCCGCTGTCGACCATCCGCGGCTATCTGGAGATGCTGCTCGAGGACGACTTCGACGCCGAGACCTCGCGCCGGTTCCTGTCGGTCATGTCCCGCAATTCCGACCGGCTGCTCCGGCTCATCGACGAGCTGCTGATGGTGGCCAAGATGACCGACAACCGGATTCAGCTCGACGTGGCCGAGGTCGACCTGGCCGACCTGGCCCACCAGGCGGTCGCGGCGTGCCGGGGACTGGCCGACCTTCGCGGGGTCAAGCTGAGCGACCGCACCCTGCGCCCGGCGCCGGCCCGGGGCGACGCCAAGCGGCTGGCCCAGGTGCTCAACCACCTGCTGGTCAACGCGATCAAGTTCACCCACCCGGACGGTGAGATCACGGTCGACTCGACCGCCGAGGGCGAGCCGGAGCTGATCATCACCGACAACGGGGTGGGCATCGCGGCCGAGGAACTGCCGCATGTCTTCGACCGGTTCTATCGGTGCGCCGCGGCCGAGGTGATGGCGGCCCAGGGGCCGGGGCTCGGCCTGGCCATCGTCAAGTCGATCGTCGACGCCCACCACGGCAGCGTGCACCTGGAGAGCGAGCCCGGCCGGGGTACGAGCGTGCGGCTGACCCTGCCGCGCTGAGAGAGCGCGGCAGGGTCGATCCGCTATCGGGCGAGCCGGGCGACCCGGAGGCCGCCGTACACCTTGCGGTAGACCACACCCGTACGGTGGTTTCCCGCGTCGATCATCATGCCGCGGCCCATGTAGATGCCCACGTGCCCGGGACCGACGACCAGGTCGCCGGGACGGGCCTGCGACCGCGAGACCGACCGGGACCGGGCGGCCTGCGCTCCGGACGAGTGCGGCAGCCGGATGCCGGCCATCGCGTACGCCCGCTTGGTGAACCCGGAGCAGTCGAAACCACCCGGACCCAGGCCACCGGTGACATACCGCTTGCCGACCTGCGAGCGGGCGAACGCGATGACCGCGGTCATCCCGTTGCCCAGCGGCATGACCCGCTGGCCGCGCTTGACGGTCGCGTGCTTGACGGCGACCGACCGCCGGTGGCGCGGTGCGACCCGGTCGTACGTCCGGTCCGAGCTCCGGTCGTCCATGCGGTCCGAGCTCCGGTCGTCCGTCCGGTCCCAGCTCCGGTCGTACGTCGAGGTGTCCGTCTGCGGGCTCCCGGTGGCGATCGCAGCGGTTCGCTGCGCCTCCCGGAGGGCGCGCAGCTTGGCCTTGCGGATCTGCAAGGCCCGGCGGGCGGCCAGCTCGCGAGCGGTCTTCTCAGCCGCGGCGAGCAGGGCCTCGTTGCCGTCCACGACCTCGCCGGGCAGGACGTCGTCCAGCTCGGCCGGGTCGCCCCGCAACTGGTCGCGTACCTCGACCGCGGCCAGCGTCTCGACGGTGCGCAACGCCTCCCGCTCGTCGACGACGGCCAGTTCCACGGCTGCCCGCAGGGCTTGGCCGCCGTCCGGGAGGGCGAACGGATTGGTCAGGGCCCGGGCCGCGGGAGCGGCGTGACGGGCCAGGGAGAAGCGCCGGGGGGCGGCGCGGGAAGCAGGCTCGGCTGTGGTGCTGCGCTCCTCGATCCTCAGATTCTCGGCGGTATCGGGACCGACCGGGTTGGCAGGGGGCACGGCCTCGGCAACGTGCTCGACAGGGTCTAGAGCCGGTGAGATGACGGCCAGCGCGATAGCGCCGGCGGTGAGTGCCCGGCTCGGGGACGGACAGTGCAGTGTTGCCTCCGACATCGGTCCGGGGCACTCGCGCGAATCCCTTCGACGTGGCAATAGCGTGCGCCACGCCGTCGCCGCCCTATGACGGACAGCAATGGGAACCCGGACTACTCGTTAATTCCGTCGACCATGCCAACACAGAACAGGAATGTTTCGGGGCCGAAATCGCACAATCACCCTCGCCCATCGGCAGAAAGAATGCGATTCACGCACTCGATCGGTGATCGTGGATCTCGAAATATGCCTGGGATCAGGACAACGACACCCGGACGCCCGCACTGTGTGGCGACTTGTGCAGCTGGAAGGCTGCCAGCCGGATCCCCTTCGGCACGTCGAACGGGACCACGCCGTGCCGGGTCGCGCCCGGCGGGATCTCGTCGAGAAGCGACGGATCCTGGTCGTTCATCAGCACTGCGGCCTGTTCGGCCACCCTATGGGAACGGCCGTGCTCGTCGACCGCGCGCTGGGCGCCCGGATCGAGCAGGCGAGGCTCCTTCCCGGTGTTCTGCACAGTCATCGTGACCAGGCAGAACTCACCTTCGGCGGGGAGCGGGAGGTCGGCCGGGCCAACCTCCGTCACCCCGCACTCGGTCTTGCTGATGGAAATCGCGAGAGTTCCCTCGGAGGCCGTGACCGCCGCCTGAGCCGGGACAGCATCCCGCGTCACCGCGGCGATGTCGCCGGCCGTGGCGGTGAGCGTCGGCGGGACCCGAGATTCAGCCGGTGTCCGGTACGCGAAATATGTCCCTACCCCGGCCAGCAGCAGCACAAACGCTCCACCCGCAACCCACGGCACTTTCCCGCGCCGGGGTGTTCGCGGGGCCGGCGCTCGAGGCGCAGCCCGCGCGGGACGCAGCGGCGTATTGGTCACGAGACCTCCCGGTGTTGCCCGGCCGATCGCTCGGCCGGAGTCACACCATGCTGGGCAGTCCGCCGACGCAAACCGTGTCGCCGCGCCGCAAAAAAGCGGACAAAGTCGCAGTAACCTCCTTTTTATTCACTCCAAAGCGTGAGTTTGAATCACGGAGTCAGGAGAATTTTGCCCAGATGGTCGCTCGACTCCATCAGTTTGTGCGCCTCGGCCGCGTCGGCCAGCGGCATCGTGGTCTCGATGATCGGCCGGATCGCCCCGGCCTCGATCAGCGGCCAGACCGCGCGGGTCACCCCGGCGACGATCCGCGCCTTGTCGGCCGGTGGTCGGGCCCGCAGGCTGGTCGACGAGACGGATCCGCGCTTGGCCATCAGCGCGCCCAGGTCGAGCTCAGCCTGGCGGCCGCCCTGCATGCCGATCACCGAGAGCCGGCCGTCCGGGGCGAGCGCCTCGATGTTGCGGCTCAGGTATTTCGCCCCGACGATGTCGAGGATCACGTCGGCCCCCCGGCCGTTGAAGTCGCGGGTGGCCGCCACGAAGTCGTCGGTGGTGTAGTCGATCACCAGGTCGGCCCCCAGACGGCGCAGGACGTCGTGCTTGCTCGCCCGGGCGGTTGTGACCACCGAGGCCCCGAGGGCGTGGCCGAGCTGGATCGCGAACGTGCCGATCCCGCTGCCCCCGCCGTGCACCAGCAGCGTCTGCCCCTTGCGGAGACGGTCCCGGTCGACCACGTTCGACCACACTGTGCAGGCGACCTCGGGCAGCGCGGCCGTCTCGGTCAGCGAGAGCCCGGCCGGCACCGGCAGCAGCTGCCCGGCCGGCACCGCGACCCGCTCGGCGTAACCACCGCCGGCGAGCAGCGCGCCGACCCGCTCACCGACGTGCCGGCCGGTCACCCCCGGGCCGACCGCACTGATCACCCCGGCGCACTCGAGACCCGGATAGGGCGAGGAGCCGGGCGGTGGCGGATAGTGGCCCTGACGCTGGGCGACGTCGGCCCGGTTGACCCCCGCGGCGGTGACGTCGACGACGACCTCGCCCGCCCCGGCCTCGGGGTCGGGCACCTCACGCGGAACCAGCTGCTTGTCCTCGATCACGATCGCTTGCATGGGTCCAGCTTGCCCGACCGGTACGACGAAAAGCGGCGGAGCGCGAAGGCTCCGCCGTTTCCCTCATCGAACGATCAGGGTGTCGCCCACTTCTGGTTCGCGGCCCCGGTGCAGGTCCAGAGCTGCAGTTTCGCGCCGTTGGCGCTGCTGTTGTCCTTGACGTCGAGGCACTTGCCCGAGGCGGTGTTCACGATGTCCCGCGCCGCGGTCACCGTCCACTTCTGACTGGCCACCGAGCCGATGCAGTCCCATTGATGGACCACCGCGCTGTCGGCCGTCGAGTTGCCGGCCACGTCGAGGCACTTGCCCAGGCCGCGGATCGTGCCGTCGGTGCTTACCGTCCACTGCTGGTTGGTGTTGCCCGCGGTGCAGTCCCACAGCTGCGGCAGGGTGCCGTTGGTGGTCGAGCCGCCGGTCACGTCGAGGCACTTGCCGCCCAGACCGGTGATCGTGCCGGTCCGGCCGCTGCCCCCGCCGCCGGTGCCCGACTGGGAGCCGCTCCACGTGAAGGTGGCCGAGGTGCGCGCGGGCAGGTTGTGGACGAACGACTGCCCGCCCCAGTTGACCTTCACGCTCTGCGCGCTCCCACTGCTGTTGTACGCGATCAGGGCCTTCGATCCATCGGTGTTCCGGAAGGCCACGTTGGGCACCGTGCCGTTCGCGCTCGAGTCGATGCGTACGGCTCCCGGGCGCACGAACTTGGTCAGGTGACCCATCGTGTAGTACTCGATGGTGTAGTCGACCTGCCCGTTCCGGCTACCACCGCGATGCACGGTCACCAGCCCGGTGCAGGTGCCGCAGCCGCCGTTGTGCGGACCCATGTTCTGGTCCACGGCGAGCGACCACTTCGTCCACGCGCGGCCCCAGTTGCGGAAGTACTCGATGAGGTCGCCCATGTCCTCGGCGTGCTGGTCGGTCACCCAGGTGCCGCCGGAGTGCTCGGTCATGTACATGTTCACCGACGGGAACTGGTTGTGCACCGTCGAAGCGGTCGACGGGTTGCCGCCGTAGTCGTGCCAGGCGATGCCGCCGAAGTTCGGGTGGTTGCGGATCGCGCTGTCGTTCACGAGCGGGGCGACCCACTGGTCGTACGTGTCGAAGTTCCAGTCTCCGATGAGGAGCTTGGTGGTGAGCCCGGCGCCCTGCAGAGCCGGCATCAGGTCGTTCTTGGCGAACGACTGCAGACCCGAGACCGGCCACTGCATCGACGGGTAGCCGGGGCAGCAGCCCGGCTCGTTCTGCGAGGTGACATACCGGATCGGCACGCCCTGGGCCTGGTAACCCTGGATGTAGCGGACGAAGTACTGGGCGTACGCCTTGTAGTACTGCGCCTGCAGATAGCCCTGGCTGTAGGCGTTGTTGTCCTTCATCCAGGGCGGGGCCGACCACGGCGAGGCCATCACGAAGCCGGCCGGGTTGAGGCCGACCGCCTGCTTGGTCAGCGCCATGACGTCGGCGTCGCGGGTCAGCGAGAAGTCGTTCAGGTCGCAGCACGTCGTGTCGTACGAGAAGTTGTTCTGCGCCAGGTCGGACGAGCCGATGACGTTGCGGATCGCACTCACCCCGATGCCGGCGGTGGGGCTGAACAACTTGGTCATCACGTCGTTCTGGGTGGCCGCGGAGAGCGCGCCGCTACCCCGGATGTTGAAGGCCGCGGTGTCGGTGATCGACGCCCCGGCCCCCTCGAACTGCTGGTAGGTGCTGTTCTCGTTGACCGTGATGGTCTGGTTGGCCGACCCGCTGCTGCTCGCGAACGCGATCGGGGACTGCTGCTGGAGACCGCGGGTGACGGTGCGGCCGCCGCTGTCGCTGGTCGTTGTCAGATAGACGTTCACCGACTCGTTGGCGGCGAACGCCGCGGGTGCGCTCAGGACGGTCGACGACACGACCGCGGCCGCTGTCGCGACCCACCCGATCTTTCTGGGGATGGACATGACGGGGGACTCCCTTGCCGGAGGTGGGGGCCTTGGCCGGGATGGGTTAAGGCTCTGAACCATAAACACGAACATCGATGTTGTGTCAACGCCTGTAAATGTTCCAGAGAGCGCGTTCCAGCAGCTCATAGCCCTGTTAAGAGTCTTAATACAAGTTTCCTCGCGGCTCCTCGCCGACGTGCTCATGCCGTCTGGCAGACTATGAACGCACCATCAGGAGGGCTCGCCTAGTGGCCGATGGCGCCGGTCTTGAAAACCGGTAAGGGGAAACTCTTCGTGGGTTCGAATCCCACGCCCTCCGCTCAAGCACGGAAAAGGGCCCCGCTGACCTGCGACTACGCTCGTTTGCGCAGCACCATCACGGCGATCGCCAAGATCCACCAGACCGCGGCGGTGAAGAGTCCGAGGCGCAGCGAGTCGGCGCCGTGAAACAACGGGCTGGCGTAGCCGCCGCCGACCGCGTTGTTGGTGGCGTGCAGCAGCATGGCGATGAGTACGCTCTGCCGCGCCGACTGGAAGACGCCGGCGATGACGACGCTGGCCGCGATGATCGTCAGGACGTCCGTGAACAGGATCTGCCCGGCCAGGAACAGCGGCAGGTGCCAGGCCACCCAGAACGCGCCGAGCAGCAACGGGCCGGCGAAGATGCCGAAGCGGCGTTCGAGCCGGGGTAGCGCATAACCGCGGAAGCCGGGTTCCTCCCAGGCGCCGCCGATTCCGGGGATGAGCAGGATGAGCACCAAGGTCGCCGGGATCGCCGTCCAGTCTGCCGCCGCCGCGGCGTCCGGGCTGCCGCCGGTCATGATGACGGCGGCGATCGCGGCGCCACTGGCCAGGGCGGGCACGCCGAGCGCGGCCGCGTATGCCCACGGCGACACCCGCCAGCGCACCATGCTGCGCAGCAGCCGGCCGATCCCGGCCCGCCCCTCGGTCCACCCGAGCACGGCCAGCGCGGCCAGGAACGGGCCGAACCCGGCGATCGGCAGCGACGACCACCCGGCCATGTAGAGCAGGCCGGGCCACCAGGACAGCGCGCAGGCCAGGACGAAGAAGGTCAGCAACGGGCGGCGGCGGGCGAAGAGCCGGACGGAGCCGGGCTCAGCGGTAGGCCTCAATACGGTCATGGCCCCACGATCGCCGGGACCGGCCGGCTCGTCGTCGGTCCCCGGACCCGCGCTTCTCCTCCTCGAGACCATGCCTCATCTCGTTCTGCAGACCGACGTTTGCGGTGCCTGCCCGGCACTACGGTGAACGCGCCGGCCGAGTGAGGGAGGGAGTCAGGATGTCCGTCGTCACGACCCGGGCCCAGCGCGGCTGGGATCTCGTCATCGCGCTCGGCTGCGCGGTGGCGGCGGTGGCGATCCACGTCACCGGCATCGACGCGGTGCCGGCCAATCGCGCTCCGGACGTGGTGTCGGTGCTGCTCACCGTGGCCGCGGTGGTCCCGCTGGCCGTACGCCGGCGGGCGCCGCTGGTCGCCCTGGCGGCGTGCTTTCCCGGGTTCCTCGGCCTGATCGGCGCCCGGTATTCCGTGGGGGCGGTGCCGATCGGCGTGCTCGTCGCCTTCTACACCGTCGTCGCCTGGGACACCCGCCGCGCGGCCCGGCTCGCCGTCGCCCTCGCCCTCGTGGGGTATGCGCTGGCCCTGGCGCTGCGCCCGATCGACCTCAGCGTCGAGGGCGCGGTGGTCCAGCTCGCCCTGCTCGTCGCCGGCGGCGTGATCGGCACCGGCGTCCGGGAGCGGCGTGAGTCGCACGCGGCGCAGGCGGCCGAGTCCGGCCGCCAGCTCGATCTGGCCCGGGAACGAGCGGCGCACGCCGCCACCGAGGAACGGTTGCGGATCAGCCGGGAGCTGCACGACATTCTCGGCCACGCCTTCAGCGTCATGGTCGTGCAGGCCGGGGTGGCCGAGCACCTGATCGACAGCAGCCCCGCCGACGCGCGTCAGGCCCTGGCAGAGCTGCGCGGCACCGGGCGCACCTCCCTCGCCGAGATGCGACGGCTGCTGAACGTGCTCCGGGAGGCCGACGGCACCGCCTCGGAGCGGGAACCGGCGCCGGCCCTGGCCGACCTGCCCGCGCTCGTGGCCCGCGTCGAGGCCGCGGGCCTGCCGGTCGAGCTGCGGGTGAGCGGCACGCCGGCGGCCGTGTCGGCCGGCCTGGAACTGGCCGCGTACCGGGTCGTCCAGGAGGCCCTGACCAACACGATCAAACACGCGGACGCGCGGCGGGCCCGGGTGCTGCTCACCTACGCACCCGGGAGGCTGGCGATCGAGGTCAGCGATGACGGCCGGGCGAGGCCGGCGGGCGGGGCGCCGCCGGCAGGCCACGGCCTGACCGGCATGCGGGAACGGGTCGCGATGTACGGCGGCGAGTTCACCGCCGGGCCGACACCGGCCGGCTACCTGGTCACCGCCACGCTCGTGATCGAGCCGCTCGAGGCGTGGACGGGAACCCCGTGATCCGGGTCCTGGTCGCCGACGACCAGCCCCTGCTGCGCAGCGGCTTCTCGTTGATCCTCAACTCCGACCCGGACATCGAGGTGGCCGGCCAGGCCGCGGACGGCGTACAGGCCCTGGCCGCGGCCCGGGTGCTGCGGCCCGACCTGGTGCTGATGGACATCCGGATGCCGGAGATGGACGGCATCGAGGCGACCCGGCACCTGACCACCAGCCCGCAGACGGCCGGCGTCCGGGTGCTGGTGCTCACCACATTCGACACCGACGAGTACGTCTATCACGCGCTACGGGCCGGTGCGAGCGGCTTCCTGCTCAAGGACGTCGCGCCGGTCGACCTGATCGCCGCGGTCAAGACGGTGGCTCGCGGCGAGGCGTTGCTGTCACCGCACCTGACCCGCCGGCTCATCGAGCACTACGTCGGCCGCGATCCCGGCACACCGCAGAACGAGCGCCCGGCATCGCCGACGTTGCCCGGGCTGACCCAGCGAGAGCTGGACGTGCTGGCCGCCGTCGCCCGCGGACTGTCCAACATGGAGATCTCCGCGGAGATGTACGTCAGCTATTCCACCGTGAAGACCCACGTAAGCCACCTGCTGACCAAGCTGGGCGCCCGGGACCGCGCGCAACTCGTGATGCTCGCCTACCGCTCCGGGCTGATCCGCCCCTGACCGGACCCGTCCGGTCGCCGTCGCCGCCCGTACCGGTCCGGCCCTCAGCCGGCCGGATCGAGCAGGATCCGCGCTCCCGGGCCGTCGCCGGCCAGGCGGTCGTCCGGGTTGATCAGTTTGCACCGGTGCAGGGACAGGCAGCCGCAGCCGATGCAGCCGGAGAGATCGTCGCGCAGGCGCTGCATCAGGGCGATCTTCTCCTCGAGCCGGTGCCGCCACCGGTCCGACAGCCGGGCCCAGTCGGCCCGGGTCGGCGTGCGGTTCTCGGGCAGCTCGGCCAGCGCGGCGCGGATCTCGTCGAGCGAGACGCCGACCTGCTGGGCGATCCGGATGAACGCGACCCGCCGCAGCTCGGTCCGCTCGTACCGTCGCTGGTTGCCCGACGTGCGGGCCGAGCGGATCAGGCCTTCACGCTCGTAATATCGCAAAGCAGACGGCGCCACCCCGCTGCGAGCCGCGAAGTCACCTATGGTGAGCGTCTCCATCGTTTCCCTTGAGTTGAAGTGAACTTCAACTTGCAGCCTATCTCCATGACAGCGACAGCAGTGCAATCCGGCCTCGGTCCCCTGCTGCACAGGCTGACCGGGGACGAGAAACACGCACCGAGCGCGCACTCGACGCTGGACGTGCTCTGGGTGCTCTACGACCGCGTCCTGCGGGTCAGCCCGGAGACCGCCGACGCGCCCGGCCGCGACCGGTTCCTGCTCTCCAAAGGGCACGGCCCGGCCGCCTACTACGCCGTACTGGCCGCGAAGGGCTTCTTTCCCGAGCAGTGGCTGGACGACCTCGGTGGCTGGGACAGCCCGCTGGGCCATCATCCCGACCGGGTGCGCATCCCCGGGGTCGAGGCCGGCACGGGATCGCTCGGGCACGGTCTCGGGCTGAGCATCGGCGTCGCGCTCGGCCTGCGGGCCCAGGGCTTCACCCGGACGAGGACCTTCGTGCTCCTGGGCGATGCCGAGCTCGACGAGGGTTCCAACCACGAGGGCATCGCGTACGCCGCCGCGACGCGCCTGCCCATCACGGCGATCGTCATCGACAACCAGTCGTCGACGCACGGCTGGCCCGGCGGGATCGCCGCCCGGTTCCCCGGCTGGGACGTCTCCGTCGTGGGTGGACGCGATCGCGACCGGCTGGAACACGCGCTGAAGCCCCGCCACAACCGCCCCAATCTGATCGTCGCCACCGTCGAACGCAAGGGGAGCTGAGCCCGATGATGCGGGAGAGTTTCATCGCCACCACGACCGAGCTGCTCGACGACGACCCGCGGACGGCCCTGGTGCTGGCCGACATCTCGGCCGAACCGTTCGCCCCGGCCCGAAGCCGGCATCCGGAGCGGGTGCTCAACGTGGGCATCCGCGAGCAGCTGATGGCGAGCGTCGCGGGCGGGCTCGCGCTCACCGGGATGCGGCCCTATCTGCACTCGTATGCGCCGTTCGCCGTCGACCGGGCCTACGAGCAGCTCAAGCTCGACCTGGGACACCAGGACGTGGGCGCGGTCGTGGTCACCATCGGCGGGTCGTACGACGCCTCGGCCGAGGGCTACACGCATCAGTCACCGGGTGACGTCGCGCTGCTCGACACGCTGGAGGGCTGGACTGTCCACGTGCCCGGGCACCATGACGAGGTGCCGGCGATGCTGCGCGAGGCGGCCCGGCACGACGACCGGGTCTATGTGCGCCTGGGGCTGCAGGAGAACGACCGCGCCCACCCGGACGCCGGGCGGCTGGTCGTGTTGCGCCGCGGCGGGCCCCTCGTGGTCGCGGTCGGGCCGATGCTCGACCCGGTGCTCGAGGCGACGACCGGGCTCGACGTGACGGTGGCCTACACCAACCGGCCGCGCCCGTTCGACGCCGAGGGGCTGCGGGCGCTCACCGGGGGCGAAGTGGTCGTCGTCGAGCCGTATCTGGCCGGCACATCCGCGGCCGCGGTCAGCGCCGCTCTGGAAGGCGTGCCGCATCGGGCCCTGCACCTGGGTGTCGGCCGTCGTGAGGTCCGGCGGTACGGCTCGTGGCGCGACCACGCGCGCGAGCACGGCCTCGACGCCCCGGGCCTCCGAGCGTCGATCATGGACTTCTTGAGCTGAGCTACGCCGCGAGCGCGTGCTTGGTGTGGAAGACCTCACGCAGCAGGCCGTCCATGTGCCAGACGGTCTCAGGGTTGCCGAGCCGCATCCGGAACCGCTCGCGCACCCCGTCGACCGCGGTCGCCGCGATGTCCAGCGCCGTCCGGGAGGTGGTCGGGCTCCACGTGACGTTGCTCAGGTGCCGCAGGTTGGCGTTGAGATGCAGCCGCAGCCGGTGCAGCACCTTGGTCTCCTGGGTGACCACGAGCCGGCGATGCGTGAGCACCAGCATGAATTCGCCGGCCAGCGGCGCTTCGGGGCGCAGACATCGCCCGACCAGCACGGTGGTCTCGTCGGACTCGACGCAGCGGCGCACGACGGGCAGGTGCCGGCTGACGGTCGGGAGGGCGACACCGGCCTCGGCGGCAGCGGGAAGGAACGTACGGGAGAACACGTCCATGTGGCGTTTAACGGTGGCCTCCCGGGGAAGACGCTGCCGCCGGGTGATGAATGTCGAGTTACAAAGCTTCGACGATCGTCGCATTGGCCATGCCTGCCCCCTCACACATGGTTTGCAGGCCATATCGCACGCCGGACTGTCGCATGTGGTGCAGCATCGTCGTCATGATGCGGGCGCCGGATGCCCCGAGCGGGTGACCGAGGGCGATCGCCCCACCGCGCGGGTTCAGCCGGGCGCGGTCGGCCCCGGTCTCGGCCAGCCAGGCCAGCGGCACCGGCGCGAACGCCTCGTTCACCTCGTAGACGCCGAGGTCGTCGATCGACAACCCCGACCGGGCGAGGGCCTTGGCCGTGGCGGGCATGGGGGCGGTCAGCACGATCACCGGATCGGCGGCGGCGATGACGGCGGTGTGCACCCGGGCCAGCGGCCGGAGCCCGTGCGCGGCGGCCCACTCCGAGGTGGTGACGGCCAGGGCCGCGGCGCCGTCCGAGATCTGGGAGGCGGTGCCGGCGGTGATCCGGCCGTCGGTCTTGAACGGTGTCCGCAGCGTGGCCAGCTTCTCCGAGGTCGTGTCGCGGCGGATGCCCTCGTCCTGCTTCACCCCCGCGATCGGCTCGATCTCGGCGTCGAACTCGCCGGAATCCTGCGCGCGGGCGGCCGCGGCATGGCTGGACAGCGCGAACTCCTCCAGCTGGGCCCGCGAGAAGCCCCAGCGCTCGGCGACCATCTCGGCGCCCACACCCTGGTCGAACGAGTCGACGCCGTATCTCGTGCGCACACTTTCGCCGTACGGGTCGGCGCCCTGCCCGCTCGAGCCCATCGGCACCCGGGTCATCGACTCGACCCCGCCCGCCACCACCAGGTCGGCCTGGCCCGAGATGACCGTCGCGGCGGCGAAGTGCAGCGCCTGCTGGCTGGAGCCGCACTGCCGGTCGATGGTCGTGCCCGGGACCGACTCGGGCCACCCGGCCGCCAGCACGGCGTTACGCCCGATGTTCCAGGACTGCTCGGCGACCTGGGACACGCAGCCCCAGTGCACGTCGTCGACGTCGGCCGGCTCGAATCCGCTGCGCTCGGCCAGCGCCCGCAGGACGTGGGCCGACAACTCCACCGGGTGCACACCGGCCAGACCACCGCCCCGCCGGCCGATCGGGGTCCGCACCGCTCCGACGATCACCGCATCACGCATGGATCGACGGTAACTCGCGCTGCCATAGTGAGGGGTATGCAGTGGCGTATCAAGCCGGTTCTGCCGGTCAGCAAGCTCATCGGGGTGGTCGCCGTCGTCGTGCTGGCGTTCGCGTTCGCCGGGCGGGACCCGGTGCGCTGGGTGCTCGCCGCCGCGGTCGTGGCTGGGCTGCTCGGCTGGGCGCTGCGCGACCTGCTGCGGCCGGTCCGCCTGGCGGCGGACGCCGAGGGCGTCACGGTCGTGACCGGCTTCGCGGGTCGCCGGCGGCTGGCCTGGGAGCAGATCGAGCGCGTACGGGTCGATCGCCGCACCCACCGGGGCCTGCGCAGCGAGACGCTCGAGCTCGACGCGGGCGACGCCATCTATTTGTTCAGCGCGAACGATCTGGGCGCCCTGCCCGACGACGTGGCCGCCGCCCTGGCCGACCTGCGGGTGTCAGCCCAGTAAGGCCTGGGTTCTGATCACCGCGGCGATCAGCAGGACCACGAAGACGGCCGCGCAGCCGAGTCCCTGGATCAGGCTACGTCGCTGACTCGGGGCGTAGGCCAGGACGAAGGCGACGATGCCGCCGAAGACCAGCCCGCCGATGTGACCGGCGACCGACACGTTGGGCACGCTGAACGTGAAGAGCAGGTTGATCACCAGCAGCGGGATCAGCTGGCTGATGTCGAGCCGCAGCCGCCGGTTGACGATGATCATCGCCAGCACCAGGCCGAAGATCGAGGTCGAGGCGCCGGCCGCCTGGGCGTTGGGGGCGGTGAAGATGTACGCCGCCACGTTGCCGCCGATGCCGGCCAGCAGATAGAGCCCGGCGAAGCGCAGCGGGCCCAGCTTCTCCTCGAGATAGCGGCCCAGCTGCCAGAGCAGCCACATGTTGAGCAGCAGGTGCAGGGCGCCGTAGTGCAGGAACATGGCCGTCACCAGGCGATACCACTCGCCGGCGGCGATGCCGTGCGGCTCGCCCCCGGCCACGTAGGGCGCATAGCCCAGCACCGAGCCCCAGCGGGTGACCGAGGTGCCCTCGCCCATCAGGCCGAACCAGCCGCCGGCACCGGCGATCGCCCGGCCGCCGCCGACGGCCGCCGACACGGCGAAGAAGGCCACGTTGATGGCGATCAACGCCTTGGTCACGTAACCCGCCTGGCCGGCGGTGCTGCCGCCGAAGGCGGTGCGGGCCTGACGCTGGGTGCGGCGTCCCTCGGCGACGCACTCCGGGCACTGGTGACCGACCGAGGCCTCATTCATGCAGTCAGGGCAGATCGGCCGGTCACACCGTGTGCACCGGATGTAGGTCTCCTTGGACGGATGGCGGTAGCAGACCGGAGCCGTCGACGGAGCCTCACTCATACGTCAAAGGTACTTCAGTCGTTCACGCGCTCGATTTCCACGCGCTCGATGACGACGTCCTCGCGCGGGCGGTCGCCCGGGCCGGTCGGCGTGGTGGCGATCGAGTCGACGACCTTGGCCGACTGCTCGTCGGCGACCTGGCCGAAGATCGTGTGCCGCCGGTTGAGGTGCGGGGTCGGCGCCACCGTGACGAAGAACTGCGAGCCGTTGGTGCCCGGCCCGGCGTTCGCCATGGCCAGCAGGTACGGCCGGTCGAAGGCCAGCTCCGGGTGGAACTCGTCGGCGAACTGGAAGCCCGGGCCGCCGCGGCCGGTGCCGGTCGGGTCGCCCAGCTGGATCATGAAGCCGGCGATGACGCGGTGCGAGATGGTGCCGTCGTAGTAGGGACCACTGCCCTTCTGCCCGGTGCGCGGGTCGGTGTAGTCCTTCGTGCCCTCAGCGAGCTCCACGAAGTTACGCACGGTCGCCGGGGCGTGATCCGGGAAGAGCTGGAGCCGGATCGGGCCGTGGTTGGTGTGCAGGGTGGCGTAAAGCTTCTCGGCCACGGGTACTCCTGTCTGTGTCGCGGTCGCCCCGCGGGTACCACTCGTGGGGGCGATTGGACAGTTCATTGCAGTTCGGATCCTCCCCCATGTGTCTGAAGCAGCAGCGCGGGGGTACCGATAGAAGGCACCATGACGTGACACAGACTCAGGAGGTGGGCACCGGTGATCGCAACTTTGCGCCGTAAGAGCCGTAGCCAGCGGATGAAGAACGAGCTCGGTCAGAGCGTCGACCACTTCAAGCGCGCGGCATCCCTCGCGGCCGCGGAGACCAGCGCGACTGTGGGGCCGACGCTGAACGCTGCGGTCGACCGGGTGCAGCCGGCCGCGGTGAAGGCGAAGGACGTGGCGTCAAGCGGCTGGGAGAGCGCTGTGGCGACTATCACTCCGCTCGTCGCGTCCGCGAGCGAGACGGCGCGCCAGGCCGGCAAGGTGAGCAAGCGCTCGGCCAAGAAGGCGGCCAAGGACAGCGAGAAGGCCGCCAAGGAGAACCGGAAGGCGGCTGAGAAGCTGCAGAAGCGGGCGAGCAAGTCGGTCGGCCGCAAGAAGCAGCGGGGCCGTGGTTCCAAGCTGTTCGGCTTCGCGCTGCTCGGTGCCGCGATCGGCATCGGTGCGGCGTACGCGGCGAAGCGCCGCCAGGCCGCGCAGTGGGACGAGTACGACCCGGCCGCCCCGATCACCTCGACGACGGCGCCGCTCGGTGCCGACGACGCGGCGTTCGAGCCGGAGACGGTCGAGCCGGAGAACCGTCAGGCTCTCGGTTCGCAGAACGGCACGGTGCCCAACACCGCGCCGAACACCCCTCGGTAAGCATCCAACGCCCGATCGGGTGGGTCGTCGTCCTGGACGACCCGCCCTATTGGGGTGCCGTCTGGCGGGCCTTCGCCGGATCGAGCGGGGGTCCGGCCGGCATGAGCGAGATCAGCTCGGACGGGATCTGCTGCAGCTTGACGTTGCCGTAGCCGAGCTTGGTCACCAGGTCCCGGCTCGCCAGCGGGTATTGCCGACCGGTGTCGGTGACCACGCTGACCGTGCCGGTGCCGGCCGGTGCGCGCGGCGAGGCGGCCGAGACGGTGACCGCGCCACGACCGCGCGCCACGTGCACCAGATCGGCCTGCACGGTGCCGGTCGCCCGGCCGCCGACGCCGGCGACCGCCTCACCGGCCGGAATCGTCGGATCGATCCGGATGCCATCCCCCGCCTTGTCGACCGGGAGGGTGATGCAGGCCCGTGTCGGAGCGCCGTCGATCAGTTGCGGCACCACCGGCGGCAGGCCCTGGGCGTCGCCCGCGTCGCTGATCCGGGTCTGCGACGTCGGCAGGCCGATGAAATCGTTCCCGATGTCGGCCGGCCGCTCCACGCCCTGGACGGTGCGCATCAGCCGGGCCTGCATGTCGGTCAGCGCCGCCTTGCCGTCGGCCAGGATCACCGCGACCTGCTGACCGTCGGTCACCAACTGCCCCACCCGCAGGTTGCCGGCCACCGACTCCCGGCCGAGGCCGGGGATCGACGGGGGCACCAGGTCGGGCCCGGCCGGCACCGCGTTGAACCAGGCCAGGGAGACCGGCCAGGGCCGGCTGCTGCTGTAACCGAGTGCGGTCAGCGTGGCGTCGTTGCGTGAGATCGGGATGGCGAAGCGCCGGTTGCCGACCACCAGGGCGTTGCGGCCGTTGGGGTCGCGGATCAGCAGGGCCCGACCGGCCTTGGCCAGGACCGCGCCGTCGGTGAGCCGGTCACCCACCAGCAACGTGCTGCGTGCGGTGCTGTTCGCCCCCTGGTTGTCGGTGCAGACCGACCAGCGGTCGGTGAGCAGCGCACCCTTGGCCGGCAGCGAGTCGGGGGCGTCGGGGATGCCGAGCGGATCACCGAGCGGCACCGCGGCCAGTTTGCCGGCCGACACGCTCTTGAGCGACGGGGTCGGGGCCGAGGCGAGCAGCAGGCCGGAGGTGAAGTTGAGCACCGGGTGCAGCCGGCCGTCGGACTCGAGATAGACGAACCGGGCGCCGGTGCCCTTCTCCTGAAAGACCACATTCGGATCGCGCGGGTTGGCGCTGCTGTTGCCGGTGAGCAGGCCGTAGATCGCCGCGGCGGCCACCAGCAGGCTGGCCACCAGCAGGCTGACCAGGGCGGTCATCCCGGCCCGGCGCAGCGGCGACCGCTGCGGATCGGGGTCGTGCGTGACCAGCGCGGCCACCACCCGCTGAAGCGAGTACTGGTACGAGTGGAGCTGATCCTGACGCGACGGCACCTAAGTCACTGTAGGGGCCACCGTCGATGCCCGGGGGACGCCCTCGTCACAGCCAGCCGCTGCGCCGGAACACCCGGTAGAGCAGCACCGAGACGATCAAGATGATCAGCCACCACGACGCGTAGCCGTACTTCCAGGTCAGCTCGGGCATGAAGCTGAAGTTCATGCCGTAGATGCCGGCGCCCGCCGTCCACACCGTGGCGATGGCCGCCCACGCCGCGATCTTGCGCATGTCGTTGTTCTGGTCGACCGTGACCTGCGCGAGCCGGGCCTGCAGGATCGAGTTGAGCAGGTCGTCGAAGGACGAGACCTGCTCGACCGTCCGGGTGAGGTGGTCCTGCACGTCGCGGAAGTATTTGCCGATCCGCTTGGGCACGATGGCCACGATCATCGCCAGCGGGCGCTGCAGGGGCACCACTGCCCGCCGGAATTCCACCAGCTCCCGCTTCATCTGATAGATCGCCGGGATCGGGCTGGCGTGGTCGCGCGAGAAGACGCCCTCCTCGATCAGGTCGAGATCGGACTCCACCTGGTCGGCCACCCCGACGTAGTGGTCGACCACCCGGTCGGTCACCGCGTAGGCCACCGCCCACGGGCCCTGCTCGATCAGATCGGCCCGCTGGGCCTCCAGGTCGGCCCGCACCGACCCCAGCTCGGACGCGTCGCCGTGGCGCACGGTGATCACGAACTGCTCACCGACAAAGATCATCATCTGGCCGGTCTCGACCACCTGCGAGCTCTCGGTGATCTCGCGGTGCGGCACGTAGCGGGCGGTGCGCATGGCCAGGAAGTGCACCGAGCCGAACTGCTCGAGCTTGGGCCGCTGCTCGGCCTTCACCGCGTCCTCCACGGCCAGCTCGTGCAGGCCGTAGGTATGGGCGATGGCGGTCATCTCCTCCTCGCCCGGCTCGTGCAGGCCGAGCCAGACGAACGCGTCGTCGCGCGCGCACGCGGTCTTCAGCGCCTCGTCGGGGGAGAAGTCGCCGGGCAGCCGATGACCGGCGGCGTAGACCGCGCAGTCGACGACGCCGCTGCCGGCCCGCCGGGGGCCGGCATCCGGGCTGCCGTCGGTCGTGCCGAGGATGCGGTTCATCGCTCGGACCGGCGCGGCGAGGGCTCGCGACAACGGCCGGTGCCTGTTCCGATCGCTCACCATGACCTCCTCGCCGGACGAGCAAACCGCCCGAGGCTACTGCACTCGAAAAGCCGGCGCCGGACAGGCGGTCGTCTACCCGTCCGGCGCCGTCTCACTGCTGTGGCGTCAGCCGCGTACCTCTTCGATCGCCTCGGCGAGGCGGCGCACGCCCTCGTCGATCTGCTCGACGGTGACCGCCGAGTAGGCGAGCCGGACCGAGCTGTGACCGCCCTCGAGCAGGAAGTCGCTGCCCTTGACGACAGCCACGCCCTTTTTCATCGCGGCCGGGAAGAGCTTGTCGACGTCGACGTCGGCGGGCAGGTCGACCCAGAGGAAGTAGCCGCCGTCGGGCTCGGTGAAGGTGGCACCCGGAATGTGCTTGCGCAGCGACTCACCCAGCACCCGGGCACGCTCGCCGAGCGCGGCACTCACGGTCGCGACCGAGCGGTCGATGTCACCGGAGACGCAGAACTGGTGCACGATCGCCTCGGAGACCATACCGGGCGAGATGTAGAGGTTCGTGGCCTTCTTGGCGATCGCGTCGATCAGCGCGGCCGGACCGACCAGGTAACCGACCCGCACGCCCGGGCAGACCGTCTTGGTGAAGCTGGAGGCGTGGACGACCAGGTTGTCCGAGTCCATCGACAGCATCGAGGGCAGGGCGTCGCCGCGGAACCGGATGTCCACGTACGGGTCGTCCTCGAAGATCGTGAACTCGTACTGAGCGGCGAGCTCGAGCAGCACCCGGCGCTTCTCGACGGACAGCGTGATGCCGGCCGGGTTCTGATAGTTCGGGATGATGTGGGCGAGCTTGGGACGGACGCCCGACTCGAGCAGCGCGCGCAGCTCATCGACGTCGATGCCGTCGGGCCGCAGCGTGACCTGGTGCACCTTGGCCCCGAGGTTCTGCAGGCTGAGCAGCGTGCGGTCGTACGTCGGCTTCTCGACCACCACGTCGTCACCGGGGTGCACGAGGTGGTTGAAGAGGAACGCGTCGGCCTGCAGCGAGCCGTTCGTCACAATGACCTGGTCGGCCGACACGCCGTGCTTCCCGGCGATCCACTTGCGCAGCGGGACGTAACCGACGGAAGTACCGTAGGCGGTCACACCAGCCGGATCGGCGTCGAAGGCGCGCGTGGCGGCGGCCTTGAGGCCCTCGACGTCGATGATGTCCAGCGACGGAGCGCCCCGGGCGAAAGAGATCAGCTGCTCAGCGGTCATGGCCACCAGCTTACGAGCCGCCTCCATTCGATTTTCGTCTGCCTCGTCCGGTCCGGGCTGTGGGACACCACCCGTTATTCTCGCGGAGTTCACCTATTAGATGGAGAGACCCCGATGATCGGTCTGATACTCGCCGCCGGAGCCGGACGCAGGCTTCGTCCGTACACGGACACCCTGCCCAAGGCTCTCGTCCCGGTCGACGGGGAGACCACGATCATGGACATCTCCCTGCGCAACCTGGCCGCGGCCGGGCTGACCGACGTGACCATCGTGGTGGGCTACCGGGCCGGCGCGGTCGAGGAGCGCCAGGCCGGGTTCGAGAGCAAGTACGGCGTCAAGATCTCCCTGGTGCACAACGACAAGGCCGAGGAGTGGAACAACGCGTATTCGCTCTGGCTGGCCCGTGACCACTTCGCGCAGGGAGCGTTGATGGTCAATGGCGACACGGTGCACCCGGTCAGCGTCGAGGAGACCCTTCTCGCCCAGCGCGGCCCGAGCATCCTGCTGGCCATCGACAACGTGAAGAAGCTGGCCGAGGAGGAGATGAAGACGGTCTTCGGCGACGACGGCCAGCTCACCCGGATCACGAAGCTGATGGATCCGGCCGACGCCTTCGGCGAGTACATCGGCGCCAACATCATCGAGGCCTCGGCCGCCGCCGGCCTGGCCGACGCGCTCAAGACGACCTGGGAGCGCAACCCCGACCTGTACTACGAGGACGGCTTCGGAGAGTACGCCAACCGGGGTGGCCAGGTGCGGGCGGCGACCATCGGCGAAGTCGACTGGGTCGAGGTCGACAACCACGACGACCTGGCCAAGGCGCGGGACATCGCATGCCGCTACTAGCCCGCAGCGTCCAGGCGCCGCTGCACATCCACGTCCGCCGGGGCGCGGTGGCCGACCTGGGCCGGATCCTGGCCGATGGGCGGATCTCGGCCGGTGGCGACGTGGCGGTGGTGGTCGGGCCCGGGCTGGGCGAGCGGATCGCCGAGCTGATCCGGCCCTCACTGTCCACGGCCGACGTCTTCACCACGACCGGCGGCACCCTCGACGCGGCGCTGGAGCTGGCCGACAAGCTGCGATCCCGGCCGTACGACGCGGTGGTCGGCATCGGTGGCGGCACGACGGTCGACGCGGCGAAGTACGCGGCCAGCCGCTGGGGCCTGCCGATGATCTCGGTCGCCACCAGCCTGGCCAACGACGGTTTCGCCTCCCCGGTGGCCAGCCTGATCAACCAGGGGGTCAAGGGCTCGTACGGGGTGCACATCCCGTTCGGGGTGATCGTCGACCTCGATTTTGTCGAGACCGGCCCCGACCGGGTCAACCGCGGGGGCATCGGCGACGCCATCAGCAACATCAGCGCGCTGGCCGACTGGGAGCTCGCTCGCCAGATGCGCAACGAGCCGGTCGACGGCCTGGCCGCCTCGCTGGCCCGGATGGGCGCCGAGGCGGTCCTCACCATGCCCGGTGACCTGCACGACGACGCCTTCGTCACGGTCCTGGCCGAGGCGCTGATCTCCAGTGGCCTGGCCATGGCGGTGTGCGGCAGCAGTCGCCCGGCCAGTGGCGGCTGCCACGAGATCATGCACGCGATCGACTCGCTCTATCCCGGCACCGCCTCGCACGGTGAGCTGGCCGGGCTGGGCGCGCTGTTCTGCACGTTCCTGCGGGGCGACGAGCGCCGCTTCGCCCAGATGGCCGACTGCCTGGCCCGGCACCAGCTGCCCCGCCTGCCGTCGGATGTCGGGCTCAGCGCCGAGCAGTTCGTCGAGGCCGTCGATTTCGCGCCGCGGACCCGGCCCGACCGCTTCACGATCCTCGAGCACCTCGCGATGACCCCTGACGAGATCAACGGAAAGCTGGCGCACTATGTCGACGCCGTCGCCGGCCGCTGACCCCCGCACCGCGCCCAGCGCGGCCGACTATTACGCGGTCAACCGTGGTGGTGGCCTGTTCAGCGAGGCGATCAGCCAGCGGATCGGCGCGCGCATCGCGGTCAGCGCCCACAAGCACCGGCTCGCACCGACCGTCCTGACCGTGTTCAACCTGGGCATCGGCGGTCTGGTCTCGATCGTGGTCATCGGGGCCGCCGAGCCGATCGCCGACGGCCGCGTCTGGGCCTGGCCGATCGGTCTGCTCGCGCTGGTCGGCTGGCAGCTGGCGTACGCGTTCGACTGCGCCGACGGTCAGCTGGCCCGGGTCACCGGGCAGACCAGCGCGGCCGGCGCCCGCCTCGACGTGCTGTGTGACGTGGCCGTCCAGATCTCGCTGGTGGCCGCCCTGGCCGCGACGGCCGAGGCGCAGGTGCCGGACACCCCGGCCTGGCTGCTGGCCGCGTTCGCCGGCACCTGGATGGTCAACCTGGTGACCTCGGTGATGCAGACGGGCGACAAGGGGGCCAGCATGGTGACCAGCCGCTCGCTGCCGGTGCGACTGGTCAAGCTGGTCCGCGACTACGGCGCGGTGATCGCGCTGGCCGGCGTGGTGCTCACGGTCATGCCGGAGTGGACGATCTGGTTCATCGGGCTCTTCACCCTGGTCAACGCGGCCTTCCTCGCGGCCAGCGTGATGTTCTCGGCCCGCGAGGCCCTGCGCGACTGAGAGCGGCCCGGCTCAGGTCTTGAGGCCGCGGTCGATGAAGTCGATCAGCCACTCGAAACTCTTGTCGACGTCGGTGTCCATCTCGAAGCCGCCTGCCGCCTCGATCGTGGCGAAGCCGTGGAACAGGCTGCGCAGCAGTCTCAGGGCGTGCACGGTGTCGGCCGGGTCGATGTCGTAGCCGGCCAGCACGGCCGCGAGCGAGTCGAGCACCCGCGCTCCCCCGATGGCGATCGGGTCGTCCGGACCCTGCGGGTTGAGCGGCAGGGTGGCCGAGTATCGCCCGGGGTGCTCGACGACGTACGACCGCAGCGTGCGGGCCGCCGCGGCCAGCGCGTCCCGCCCGGCCCGTCCCTGCAGCGCGTCGCGCAGGGCGTCACCCACCTCGGCCAGGGCCAGCGCGGCGATCCGGCGGTTGAGGTCGGCCTGCCCGGTGACGTGCTTGTAGAGCGACGGCGTGCGGACCCCGAGCCGCTCGGCGACCAGCCCCATGGTCACGTTGGCCAGCCCGATCTCGTCGGCCAGCCCGGCGGCCGCCGCGGTGACCGCCGCCGGGTCGAGCCCCGCCCTAGGCACGGGCGTGCGCCTTCAGGAACGGCAGCAGCGCGGCGACGGTCTCGCCCGGGAACTGGGTGTGCGGGTAGTGCCCGGCGCCCTCGATCACCTCGAGCGTGCCCAGCCCGGCCGGCAGCGCGGCCACGATCGCCTCACCCTCGGCGCGCGGGTTGCCCCAGTCGGGGTCGAGCGAGCCCTCGATGATGAGCACCGGGCAGCGGACGTTGGCCAGCTGGGCGCCGGCGTCGGTGGCGGGTGTCTGCCCCATCTTCTGCAGCGCCTTCATCCGGCCCGGCTCGGCCAGGCTCTCGGCGTTGCGCCGCAGCTGGTCGTCCCAGTCGGCCGGCTTGCGCCCGGGGAACGCGCCGTCGAGGTATTTGTGCCACCACTTCACGCTGCCCAGCATGGCCATCATCAGCAGCCGCACCATGCCGGCCCGGTAACTGCTGGCCTTGAGGTCGCCCATCGAGATGGCCAGTTTCCGGGTGAACGGCGCGATCTCGATGATGCCCTCGACCAGGTCGGGAGCCTGCGCGGCGGCGATGGTGACCGCGCCGCCCGAGATCGACTGCCCGACCAGCACGGCCGGGCCGCCGAGGTGGCGCACCACCGCGAGCAGGTCGCCGGCGATGTCGGTGCGGGTGTAGGACGGCCACACCGCGCTCGACTCACCGCAGCCACGGAGGTCGACGCTGGCGACGCGATAGCCGGCCGCGACCAGCTGCGGCACGACGAACCGGTAGGACTCGCGGGTGTCACCCATGCCGTGGGCCAGGACGACCAGCGGGCCGCTGCCGGTCACCTCGTAGGCGATGGTGCCACCGTCGACGGTGAGGAACTCGGTCATGACTGCCTCCAGGCTTTGGCTAATTCCGTTAGCTAAAAGCTAATGGAGTTAGCCAGCCATGTCAACAGGGCTGCGTCACACCCGTACCGGAATCGCCGACGAGGCGCCGAGGACCTTTCCGCTCGCGTCCAGAGCCTCGGCCACGACGTACTCCGGAGTGCCGGAGATGGTCAGCGTCGTCTCGAAGCCGGACCGGGCCTCCTCGACCGCGCCGCCGGCCAGCGCCCCCGGCTGGGTGCCCCAGCGGGCCCGCCACCGCGCGACTCTCGTCGCGCCGTTCCAGCTGGCCGACACGATCACGTTGCCGCCGTCGACGCGCAGGCCGAGGGCGGGCTGATCGGGCGGTGTGCCCGTCCACTCGGCCTTGTAGGCGCGGTAGGACTGGTTGTCGAGCGGCAGATGCCCGGCCAGCCGCACCGAGCCGTCGGCGTTGTGCTCGGTGAAGTGCGGCATCTGTCCCCAGCCGACGAACGAGCCGCCGTCGGCCAGCTCCCGGAAGCTGCCCTGGGTCGGCGCCGACAGCCGCTCGGGATGCAGATACTCCGCGACAAAGGTGGTCGTCCGCGCCGCCTCGTCCACCTTGAACACGACGCCCCGCGAGTAGTCACGCTCCTTGGTCACCCCGGCGCCGTTGTCGAAGAGGCCGTACGAGCCGTCGCGCCGTTGCCGGAAATCGTGCTGCCAGGAGAAGGACGTCCGCTCGTCGACCCGGAAGTCGGACTTCTTGCCACCGATCCGCCAGCGGACGTCGCCGCTCCTCCGATCGATCTTGTAGACCGTCCAGGTGTGGCGCGCGGACGCGATGAGGTGACCGTCGGCCGACAGCCCGATCGAGTTGGCGTGGAAGTAGTCGTACGGAAGGTGGGCCGAATCCCCCACCGGGAGCGGCGCGTACGACTCGTCCAGGCCCACGTGGTCGCTCGAGCGCCACTCGAACACCCGCCGCCCGGTCGCGATGTCGATCTCCTGGATGACGCCCTCGTGCAGCACCCCGTCCTTCGGACCGCCGACCGGGCTCAGGTCGTACGGGATCGGGTCGTAGACCCAGAAGAGCGCGGTGTTCCGCGGCGTGATCACCAGGTCGTGCTGGTCGGCCTGCTCGGTGCCGGCCGCGCGGACCCGGGCGATCTCCCGGTACGACCGGTCGGCGATCACGAACTCGCCCTGGCCGACACCCTGCCCGCCGGTGCCGCCGATGGTCCCCTCCCACCAGGTGAGGACCGGCTGGCCACGGTAGGTCTGGGCCTTCAGGTCGATGGCCACGGTGGCCGGGTCGGGCACCTTCTTGAACCACACCGGTGACCCCTGCTCATCGACGACCAGGGGACCCCACAGGCCCGTACCGGAAGCCGGGGTCAGAAAGATCGAGCCGGCCACCGTGCCGTTGGCCGGCGTCGTGATCGTGACGTCGGGCAGCGTGCGCAGGTCGGGCCGGGAGCGGTATTTCGGATCAGCGGCCGGCGCGGCGACCGGATCCGTGGGCCCGGCCGGCTCGTCGCGGCGGCCGATCGCATAGCCGGCACCGCCACCGGCGACACCGGTCAGCACGGCACCGCCGACACCGAACAGAACATTTCTGCGGGAGAGACTCACTTTCCGAGCCTTCCCCGGTACGGAGAAATCTATCTAGGTAAGTGATCAGAGTTGGCTGTGAGCCCGGCGTAGATCTCGATCAGCCGGGGGGTGAGCACGTCCGGATGGAAATGCTCCAGATATCGCGCCCGGGCGGCCGGCGCGCGAACGGCGGCCTCGGCCCGGGCCACCGGCAGGGCCGCGGCCAGCGCCGCCGGATCGGGCTCGACAACCCAGCCCGCGTCGTCACCGACCAGGTAGGGGATGCCGCCCACGGCCGTGCCGAGCACCGGCCGGCCCGAGGCCATGGCCTCCAGGATCACCGTGGGCAGGACGTCGTTCCAGGTCGGCACGGCGATCACCACGGACGACGCGTCCCGGACCTCGCGCATCCCCTCGCGATCGAGGACGCCGAGGTAGTGCACGTCGGAACGCTCCGCCGCGGCCGCCTCGGCCAGCGGGCGCAACTCGCCGTCGCCGGCGATCCGGAGCGGGCCGAGAGACCCGTCCGGGTGCCGCCGCCAGGCGTCGAGCAGCAGGCCCAGGCCCTTCTCGGGGGAGAGCCGGGCGCCGTACAGGAAGCCGTCACCCAGCGGAAGAGGCTCGCCCGGGTCGGGCAGGCCGTTGGGCTTGACCACGATCCGCTCGTCCGGGATGCCGTAATCGCGCAGGTGGGCGGCTATCCGGTCGGTGAGCGCGATGAACCGGTCGACCGAGCGCCAGGTGGGCCGGTGCACGGCCAGCGTGGTCGCCATCAGGGCGCTCTGGGCGGCCGAGCCGCGGTAGCACTTGTGCTGCACGGCCGGCCACCCGATCAGCTTGCCGCGGCAGTCCTGGCAGTTGTGGCCGTCGCGGAAATAGAGACCCGACGAGCAGACCTGCCGGTAGTTGTGCACGGTCTGCACCACCGGGACGTTGTGCTTGTGGGCGGTCCGCACGACCCAGGGCGAGAGCAACGGGTACGGGTTGTGCAGGTGCAGCACATCCGGGCGCTCGGCCTCGAGCAGCTGGGACAGGTCCCGCTGGGCCGCCCGGCCATAGATCGGGGAGAGCGGCAGCAGCGCCTTCTCGGCCAGGGGCAACTCGCCGATCGAGTCGGAGCTGCGCTGGAACGGCAGCACCTCGACCCCGGCCGCGCGCAGCTGGATGATCTCGGTATCCACGATGACGTTCTCGCCGGAGGGGATCGCTTCCCGGTACCGGTTGTGCGCAACGACGACCTTCACGCCGTTGAACGCTACCGTTGACACCGTGCCCGAACTTCCCGAGGTCGAGGCGCTCGCGGCCTACCTGCGCGAGCGTGCGGTCGGCCACACCGTCGAGCGCTTCGAGGTGTCCTCGTTCAGCGCGCTCAAGACCTTCGACCCGCCGCCCACCGCCGTCAACGGCCAGGTCGTCACCTCGGCCGGCCGGCACGGCAAGTTCCTCGACGTCGGCCTCGGCGCCGACCTCCACCTGGTGGTCCACCTGGCCCGCGCCGGCTGGCTGCACTACCGCGACGCGTTCAAGTCGCCGGCCCCGCTCAAGCCGGGCAGCGGGCCGATCGCCATCCGGGTGCGCCTCGACGACGGCTCGGGGTTCGACCTGACCGAGGCCGGCACCCAGAAATCGCTGGCCGCCTACCTGGTCCGGGACCCGGCCACCGTGCCCGGCGTCTCCCGGCTCGGGCCGGACGCGCTGGCCGTGTCCCGCGACGAGTTCGCCGAGCGGCTCAAGGGCCGCAACGGGCAGGTCAAGGGCGTCCTGGTCGACCAGGAGGTGCTGGCCGGCATCGGCAACGCCTACTCCGACGAGATCCTGCACGTGGCCAAGCTCTCCCCGTTCGCGCTCACCGGCAAGCTGACCGACGAGCAGATCGACACCCTCTACGCCGCGATGCGGGAGGTCGAGACCGACGCCGTCGCCCGGTCGGTGGGTCAGCGAGCGGCCGAGCTCAAGGGTGAGAAGCGGGCCGGCATGCGGGTACACGCTCGGACCGGCCTGCCCTGCCCGGTCTGCGGCGACACTGTGCGTGAGGTGTCGTTCGCCGACAAGAGCCTGCAATATTGCGCGACCTGTCAGACCGGGGGCAAGCCGCTGGCCGATCGACGCCTGTCCAAGTTGATCCGATAGCGGCGTTCCGATCACGGTAAGTACACAGTCGGGAAAGCGGCTAGTACGTCCGCTTCTTTCCTCCCGATCCATCGGTATAGTGGCCCGGTCCCAAGGTTTTCGCGACGCGGTCCACACCCGGCCTCGTGGCGGTGCGTAATCTTTTCCGGATGCGGGAGGACGTAGGCGAGGTGACAGCTAGCCTGCATCGCCCGGCTACCGACAGCAGCCGGAGCAGACCCGTGCCCTACGACAGCTTCGAGTGGCAGCAAGAGCCGCCACCGAGTAACGGCGTCCCCCGATCCGCGTGGAACAGGCAGCACAAGCGCATCTCGCGCTGGCACCGGCCGTACACCCTGGCTCTGCTCGTCCTCGACCTGATCTCGGCCGTCGCCGCGAGCCACCTGGCCGCCACCGTTCTCGAGAAATCGCGGTCCGGGTTCGCCGGCAAGAGCCTCGGCTTCCTCCACAACGAGGCGCTCTTCGTCTTCTTCGCCTACTTCGTGCTCCCGGTCGGCTGGCTGGTGCTGCTGTGGGCGGGCGGCGCCTACGACCGCCGCTACCTGGGCCTGGGCAGCGAAGAGTTCAAACGCATCGTGCGCACCTCGGTCACCGTGGTCGCCTGTGTGTCGCTGCTCGCGTTCGCCACCAAGACCGGCCTCTCCCGCGGCACGGTCGCCCTGGTCTCGCTGAGCGCCCTGGCGTTCCTGCTCTGCGGTCGCGTGCTGGCCCGCCAGGTGCTGCATTTCACCCGCCGCAAGACCGGTCACGGCGCGCACCGCATGATCCTGGTCGGCACGCTGCCCGAGGCGCTCGAGGTCTACACCGCGGTCACCCGCAGCCCGGCCGCCGGCCTGATCCCGGTGGCCATCCACATCACCGACGGATACGCGGCGGCTCGCGGCATCGAGACGCCGGTGCCGGTCTACGCGGCCCGCGACGTGCTCGCGCTGGTGCGCGAGGTCGGCGCCGACACGATCGCGGTCTGCGGCTCGGCCAGCGCCGAGCCGGGCGAGCTGCGCCGCCTGGCCTGGCAGCTCGAGGGCACCGGGGTCGACCTGGTCGTCGCTCCCCAGCTCACCGACATCGCCGGCCCCCGGGTCCACATCCGTCCGATCGAGGGCCTCCCGCTGCTGCACGTCGAGGAGCCCACCCTCTCCGGCCCCGGCTGGCTGGTGAAAAACCTGATCGACCGGGTCGCCGCCGGCCTCGGCCTGCTGCTGATCAGCCCGATCCTGCTGGCCATCGCGCTGGGCATCCGCCTCTCCGACCCCGGCCCGGTGTTCTTCCGCCAGCCGCGCGTCGGCCACGAGGGCCGCACGTTCCGGGTGTGGAAATTCCGGACGATGTATGTGGATGCCGAGGAGCGCAAGCGCACGCTGGAGGAGCTCAACGAGTCCGACGGCATGCTCTTCAAGATGAAGAACGACCCGCGGATCTTCTCGTTCGGCGCCAAGCTGCGGGCCACCTCGCTCGACGAGCTGCCTCAGCTGATCAACGTGCTCAAGGGCGAGATGTCGCTGGTCGGCCCGCGGCCGCTGCCCGCCGACGACGGCGACTACCTGGGCGACGTGCGCCGGCGGCTGCTGGTCCGGCCGGGCATCACGGGTCTGTGGCAGGTCTCGGGCCGGTCCGACCTGTCGTGGGACGAGGCCGTGCGGCTCGACCTCTACTACGTCGACAACTGGTCGCTGACCTACGACCTGAGCATCCTGTGGCGCACGATCTGGGTCGTCCTGAGGCGCAAGGGCGCCTACTGACCCGCGGCGCCCGGCAGACCGGACGCCGCGTGCTCAGTACGGGAGAAGCTCAGGAGTGCGGGCAGGTGTCGCGGTATTCCTGGATCGCCGAGCCCGAGGGCGCCGGGCACAGGAACTGCTCGTAGCGGGTGTCGTTGTCGATGAAGCGCTTGAGCCAGCTGATGCTGTATTTCGCCACGGTCACGTTGGTCGAGGTCGGGGCCGAGTGCGAGGCGTTGTTGAGCTCGAGGTACGCCTTGTCGAGGGTGCCGGGCAGGCTGGTGTAGAACGGCTCGGAGTGCGACGACACCGGCGCCACGGTGTCGCTCTCGGCGCCGATGATCAGGGTCGGCACCCGGTCCGACGACCAGCTCTTGGTGCCGTGCCAGGGCGTCAGCGGGATGGCCGCCTGCAGTGACGGCCGGCTGACCGAGGCCGACAGGCTGCCGCCGCCGCCCATCGAGTGACCCATGACGCCCAGCCGGGTGGCGTCGATGCGGGTGCGCACGCTGCTCGTCCGGGTCAGGTAGTCGAGCGCGGCCAGCAGCTGGGAGCCGCGCGAGGCGGGCTGGTCGAGGGTGCTCAGCGTGTCGATCGTGATGATCACGAAGCCCTGCGAGGCGAGGCGGGGGCCCAGCCACGAGACGCTGGACTGGGAGGCGGTGAAGCCGGGCGAGATCGCGATCGCGCCGAACGTGCCCGCCGTCGTGCTGGTCGGGTAGTAGATCGTGCCGCCGCCGAAGCCGCGGACCGCGGACCGGGCGACGGTCGTCTGGGCGAACGCGAACGAGCCGCGGGACGCCTCGATGCTGCTGGTGGTGGGGGCGGGGCCGCGCTCGTACGGGTTGGCGGCGAGGGCCCGGCCGGCGGCGAGGACGGGATCGGCCGCGAGAGCCGGCGCGGCGGGGGCGGCCGCGACGAGGGTGACGGTCGCGGCGATCGCGGCCAGGCCGGTGCGGATTCTGGAGACGGACATGGGGCGCTCCCTGGGGTATGGGTGAGCCTTGTATCGACTTAAGTCAATCTTTGATCCACTCGTTACCGGCCGGTAATCCCAATTGGCACCCTGCCAATACGGTATGACGGCTGGACGGCGGCCCTCGCAGCGACCACTATCTGCTGCGTGGCGGGACAGGTGGGCAGCGTGCTGGCGGTCGTCGCGGTCCTGGCCGCGCTGGCCGCCGCGGTCGTGGCCGTGGTGCGCCTCCGTGCCCGCCGCGGCATCGCCACGGCCATGCAACGAGCCACGTACGACGTTCTGCACACCGCCGCCCTCGCCGCCGACCCGCTCCGGGCCGGCCTGAGCCCCAGCACCGCCGCCAAGGCCGCCCGGCACCTTCGCACGCTGGTCGGGGCGGCCGGCCTCACCATCGCCGACGCCGAGCGGTGCCTGGCCTTCGACGGCCGCGGCGGCCACCACAGCGAGCAGTTCACCGCGGCGGCCGCCCGGGCCATCGACACGCACCGCTCGATCGTGCTCACCGCCAAGGACCTGCCCTGCGACCGGGTCGACTGCGTCGTCCGCGGCGCCGTCGTCGCGCCCCTCTCCGGCCGGGCCACGGCGGCCCTGGTGGCGATCGCCGACGATCAGCCCGCCCCGGGCCTGGTGCAGGCGACGCTGGAGACCGCCCGCTGGGCCGGATCGCAGGTGGCGCTGGCCGAGCTCGACTCCTCCCGCGAGCGGCTGGCCCGGGCCGAGGTGCGCGCGTTGCGGGCCCAGATCAGTCCGCACTTCATCTACAACGCGCTGACCGCGATCGCCTCGTTCGTGCGCACCGACCCCGAGCGGGCCCGCGAGCTGATCCTCGAGTTCGCCGAGTTCACCCGGTACTCGTTCCGCGCACACGGCGACTTCACGACCCTCGCCGAGGAGCTGCGGTCGATCGACCGCTATCTGACCATCGAGCGCGCCCGGTTCGGCGACCGCCTTCAGGTACGCCTGCAGATCGCCCCCGAGGTGCTGCCGGTCGGCCTGCCCTTCCTGTGCCTGCAGCCGCTGGTCGAGAACGCCGTCCGGCACGGACTCTCCCGGAAACCCGGCGTCGGTATGGTGAGCATCGAGGCCCGGGACGCGGGCGCCGAGTGCCACATCTCGGTCGAGGACGACGGGGTCGGCATGGACCCGGCACTGTTCGCGGCCGGGATGTCCGAGACCGACGACGGGCAACACGTGGGCCTGGCGAATGTGGACGAGCGGCTGCGCTCGGTCTTCGGCGACCACTTCGGCCTGGTCGTCGAGACAGCGCCCGGCGCCGGGACGAAGGTGAGCATGCGAGTGCCGAAATTCCACCCGGGGGTCCGGGCATGACGAGCCTGGTCGTGCTGGCTGTGGACGACGAGCCGCCCGCCCTCGACGAGCTGGCCTACCTGCTCAACGCGGACGGCCGGGTCGCCCACGTGCACCGGGCCGGCGACGCGACCGAGGCGTTGCGGGTGCTGCGCGACACCGAGGTCGACGCGGTCTTCCTGGACATCCGGATGCCCGGCCTCGACGGCATGGAGCTGGCCCGCATCCTGCGGCGGTTCGCCCGGCCGCCGGCGATCGTCTTCGTGACCGCGTACGACGACGGGGCCGTGGACGCCTTCGACCTGGGCGTCACCGACTACGTCCGCAAGCCGGTGCGCGCCGAGCGCCTGGGTGAGTCGCTGCGCCGGGTGGCCGGCACCCGTCCGGTCCCGGCGGCAGTCCCGGCCCAGCCGGCCGACGAGCCCGCCATCCCGGTCGAGCTGGCCGGCACCACCCGCATGCTGCCGCGCTCCTCGGTGCGCTGGGTGGAGGCCCAGGGCGACTACGCCCGCCTGCACACCGCTGACGCTTCCCATCTCGTCCGGGTCTCGCTGGCCACCCTGGCCGAACGCTGGGCCGACGCCGGCTTCGTCCGCATTCACCGCTCCTACCTGGTGCAGATCCGCCTGATCGCCGAGCTCCGCCTGACCAATTCCGGCTACGTGGTCTCGGTCGACGGCATCGAGCTCCCGGTCAGCCGCCGCCACACCCGTGAACTGAAGGATCGCCTGATCAGAGCAGCCAAACACGACTGGACCCGGTGACCCCCAGCCCCACCCGTCCACACAGTTGTCCACAGCCTCACAGCCTTTTCCACAGAGTTATCCACAGGCCCCCCGCTTCCTGTTGATCCCGCCCTGGGCTCCTACCGTCAACCCGGAAACCGAGGTCGGCGGCCCAAGACAAGATCGACGAAACCGTACGATGCCGTTTCGTGGGAACCGATATCTACGGTGCGATCGAGGTCTGTGACCGGATCCGCGTCGCGGCACTCGACGATCTGCTCGGCATCGCCTCTTCGGATGAGGAGCCGTGGACGCACGGCATCGATCTCCATCCGCTCTATCCCGGTGGCGACTACTCGCCGCTGGGCTGCCTGTTCGGCATCCGCAACTGGAACGGTTGGGAGCCTGTCGCCGAAGGCCGTGGGCTACCGCCCGACGTGTCGGAGGCCGTTCGCCAGAACTACGAGCACCTCGCGCAAGTCGATGCGGCGATCGGCCGCAGCACCTGGGTGTCCTGGCCTGAACTGCGCGACCTCGACATGACCATCACGCCATTGGCACGGGGGGTGCTCGACGTCAACAAGAACGGATCCAGCCTCCACCACTGCTACCGCGTCGAGGACGAGTGGCCGGCCGAGGTCGTCGCCGAGTTCGGGCCGCTCCCGGTCGGCGAGTCCCCGGTCAGTGCCGCATATGGCACTTGGCAGCACGGCACCACCACGCTCGTCTACAAACAAGTGACCCGCAACGACGTGCTCGGACCCGGAACGGGCTGGGAACACGTCTTCGCCGTCATGCGAGTCCTGGCACAACGCTTCGGAGAAGAAGGCGTACGACTCGTCGCCTGGTTCGACTGACAACGCTCGCCCCGGCGCCGCCAGGCGGGTGATCTCCACAAGTCGTTCACAAAGTCAGCGCCGGGGCTGCACCGGTGGTCAATAGGCTGCGGCTCGAAGGCCGGTGGCCACGGGGGTGCACCGGCACCGGGTGGGGTCGGCGCGGGAGGTGTGGCGTGGAGACAGAACGGCGCGTTCTCGTGGTCGAGGATGAGCGGACCATCGCGGAGGCGGTGGCGGCTCGGCTGCGGGCCGAGGGGTTCACGGTGGAGGTCGCCGGGGACGGGCCGTCGGCGGTCGCGGCCGCGAAACGGACGCCGCCGGACGCGGTGGTGCTCGACGTGATGCTGCCGGGGTTCGACGGTCTCGAGGTGTGCCGGCGGCTGCAGGCCGAGCGGCCGGTGCCGATCCTCATGCTCACCGCCCGCGACGACGAGACCGATCTGCTCGTCGGGCTCGCGGTCGGGGCCGACGACTACATGGTGAAGCCGTTCTCGATGCGCGAGCTGGCCGCCCGCGTGCATGCCCTGTTGCGCCGAGCGGCCAAGGTCGCCGTCGTACCGAGCGGGCCGCCGACGCTGCGGTTCGGGGATCTGGAGATCAACCAGGCCGAGCGGCGGGTGCTGCGGGCCGGCATCGAGGCTCAGCTGACGCCGACCGAGTTCGACCTGCTGGTTCACCTGGCCGCCCACCCGCGCACGGTCCTGCCGCGGGAGAGGCTGCTGGCCGACGTCTGGGGCTGGGCCGACGCCTCCGGCACGCGCACGGTCGACAGCCACATCAAGGGCCTGCGCCGCAAGCTCGGGGCCGACCTGATCCGTACGGTCCACGGCGTCGGTTATGCCCTGGAGGTCGAGCGATGAGGGAGCGCGTCGCCCGGGCGCTCGCCTGGCTGCCGCGCCCGCTCGATCCGGTGCGGTCGATCAAGATGAAGATCATCATGGTGCTGCTGGCCGGTGGCGGCAGCGGGCTGATCTGGTTCTACCTCTGGCTGGGCTGGTTCCCGTTCTGGACCGGGGTCACGGCCACGGTCATCGGGGTGACCATCGTCCAGTTCCTGGCCCGCGGCATGACCTCGCCGCTGCGGGAGATGACCGCGGCCGCCCGCGACATGGCCCAGGGTGACTACACCCGGCGCGTCCGGGCCACCTCGGCCGACGAGGTCGGCGAGCTGGCCGTCGCCTTCAACCAGATGGCCGGCGACCTGGCCGCGGCCGACCGGCAGCGGCGCGAGCTGATCGCCAATGTCTCGCACGAATTGCGTACGCCGATCACGGCCCTCCAGGGCCTGCTGGAGAACATCGTCGACGGGGTCGCCGCGGCCGAACCGGCGATGATGCAGACCGCCCTGGCCCAGACCGAACGTCTCGGCCGCCTGGTCACCGAGCTGCTCGACCTCTCCCGCATCGAGGCCGGGGTCGCCCCGCTGATCCGCCGGCCGATCGACGTGCCGTCCTTTCTGGACGACGTCGTCCGCGAGGCCGAGGTCAACGCGGCCGGATCGGGCCGTGATGTCCGGTTCAAGGTCGCCTGTCCGCACGTCGTCGTCATCGGCGACCGGGAGCGGCTGCATCAGGTCTTCGCCAACCTGCTCGACAACGCGGCCCGGCACAGCCCGCCCGGCGGCACGGTCGAGGTGCGGGCCGGGCGCCGGGACGACCACCTGCTCATCGCCGTCTCCGACGAGGGCGAGGGCATCCCGCCGGCCGAGCGTCACCGGGTGTTCGAGCGGTTCACCCGCGGCGAGCGGCCCGGTGGTGGCGGCACCGGCCTGGGCCTGGCCATCGCCCGCTGGGTCGTCCAGCTCCACAAGGGCACGATCGCCGCGGTCGACCCCGAGCCCCGCGGCTGCCTCATCCACGTCACCCTGCCGCTGACCAGCCCTGAACCACGCCAACCGGCCGCTCACAAGGCCTGAACCACGACATCCGCCGCTCCCCGGAGCTGAGCCTCGCCACCTTGCCGCTCACCAGAGCCTGACCACGCCAGATCGCCGCTGACCAAGCATTCCCTCGCGGGCCGCCGAGCAACGACGGCCCAGTCGACCCTGCCCTCCGGAGGTGTTTCCGTGTCCATAGCACCGCCTCAGAAACCCGGCACCACCCAGCGCCCGCTCCCGATCCTGCACGGACCGTGGCCGTCCACCGCACCCTGGTCGAGGCACTGGCCCGGCCCGGTCCGGCCGGCCTCGGCCATCACCGTCACGGCGGTCGCGGGGGCCGCCGTGGTCGCCGCTCTCAGCCTGCCGCTCGACCAGACCGGCGTGGGCTGGCTGATCACCACCCTGGCCGGCCTGGTCGCGGTGATCGCGGCCGGACCGGTGCCTCCACTCGGCGGCCCGCCCCCGCTGGTGGTCCGCCCCCGATACCGGCCGGGCCCGGAACGGCTCGCCTGGGGTGTGGCCTCGGTCGCCCTGGTCGCCGTCGGCACGTTCCGCTCGGCCGGCTGGCTCTTCGCGCTCTGCCTGGTGACAGCCACCCTCACCGGCGCGCTGGCCCTGGCCGGCGGCCGCTCGATGCGCAGCATCGCCGCCGGTTACCCGATGCCGTTCATCGGCGCCTTCCGCTCGGTGCCGTGGCTGACCCGCGGCCTGCGGAGGATCAGCCGGCCCGCCGGCGGCACCGGGGTCCGGGTCGCGGCCACCGCCGGCGTCTCGATCGTGCTGCTCACCGCGTTCGGGGCACTGCTCGCCTCGGCTGATCTCCACTTCGCCATCGCGCTCGAGAGCCTCGTACCCGATCTGGGGGTCGACACGGTCTTCCGCTGGGTCTTCGTCGGCGGGTTCACCGCGATGGCCGTCGGTTCCGCGGCCTACCTGCGCTCGGCGCCGCCCGATCTGTCCACGCTGGACGCGACCGAGGGCCGCAAGGTGCACCGCTGGGAGTGGGCCGTCCCGCTCGGCCTGCTGGTTCTGTTGTTCGCGGCGTTCGGGATCGTGCAGGCCCGCGTCCTGGTCCGCGGGGACGAGCCCGTGCGCGCCTTCGCCGACGAGGCCCGGCAGGGATTCTGGCAGCTCAGCTTCGTCGTCGGCCTGACCCTGCTGGTGCTGGCCGGTGCGGCCCGCTGGGCCCCGCGCGACAAGCCCGCCGACCGGCTGCTGATCCGCGTCATCCTGGGCACCCTGACCGTCCTCACCCTGGTCATCGCCGCGACCGCGCTGCACCGCATCAACCTCTACACCGACGAGTACGGCCTGACCCGCCTGCGTCTGCTGGTGTTCTGCTGCGAGCTGTGGTTCGTCTTCGTGCTGCTGCTGATCCTGATCGCCGGCCGGAACCTGCGGGCACCGTGGCTGCCCCGGGTCGCGATCGCGGCCGGGGTCCTCGCGTTGATCGGTCTGGCCGTGGCCAACCCCGACGGGGTGATCGCCGAGCACAACATGCAGCCCCGCAACCACCCGATCGACCTGGTCTATCTGGGCAACCTCTCGCCCGACGCGATTCCGGCTCTGACCGGTCTGCCGCCGGCGCAGCGCGGCTGCGTGCTCGGCCACATCGGGCTCGACCTCGGCCGGGAGCCCGCCGACTGGCGCGCCTGGAACCTGGGCCGCGAGCGGGCCCGCGCGATCATCGGCAGCCAATCGGACCTCCGATCGTGGCGGTGTGACTAGCCGGACTTGACTTCTGGTCGTCGGCGGTCAGAATCCCGGCATGGCCGCCGACGACCCGATCGAGCCGAGCTCCGCCGACGGCGGTGCCGCTCCCCGGCGTACGCGGGTCGTCCTGGGCGAGGCCGCGGCCCGTCGCCGCCCCGCCGACCGGGCCCGGGCCGACCTCGCGGAGCAGACGCCCGTCGGTGAGGCGCTGGTCAAGGGCCTGGTCCGCGCCCAGCTGGCGCTCGCCCTGCGGCTGGCGCTGGTCGTCGTGATCGCGCTCGGCGCTCTGCCGCTGCTCTTCGCGGTCGCCCCGGGTGTGGCCGGCGTCAAGGTCCTGGGCGTCTATCTGCCCTGGCTCCTGCTCGGTCTGCTGTCGTTCCCGTTCCTGATCGGCGTCGGCTGGGCCTATGTGCGCTGGGCGGAACGCAACGAGCAGGACTTCATCGCGTTGATCCGCCGGCCCGAGCAGTGAACCCCTACCTCGTCCCGGGTCTGATCGTCGTGATCCTGGTGACCGTCGGCATCGGCGTGTACGGCCTGCGGTTCGCCCGCACCACCTCGGACTTCCTGGTCGCCTCGCGGTCGGTGAGCCCGGCCTGGAACGCGGCGGCGATCAGCGGCGAATACCTCTCGGCCGCCTCGTTCCTGGGCGTCGCCGGGCTGATCCTGCGTTACGGCGTCGACGTGCTCTGGTATCCGGTCGGCTTCGCCGCGGGTTACCTGGCTCTGCTGCTCTTCGTGGCCGCCCCGCTGCGCCGCTCGGGGGCCTTCACGCTGCCCGATTTCTGCCAGGTCCGCCTCGGCTCACCCCTGCTGCGCGGTCTGGCCAGCGTCTTCGTCGTCTTCATCGGCTGTCTCTACCTGGTGCCCCAGTTGCAGGGGGCCGGCCTGACCTTCACCACGGTCACCGGCGGCTCCTACGCGTGGGGTGCCCTGCTGGTCGGCGTGGTGGTGACCGCGAACGTCGCCCTCGGCGGCATGCGCGCGATCACTTTTGTGCAGGCGTTCCAGTACTGGCTCAAGCTGACCGCGCTGGCTGTGCCGGTGATCTTCCTGGCGCTGCAGTGGCAGTCGGACGGCCGCCCGCCCGTCACTCCCGAGGCCGGGGCCACGTTCCAGGTGGCCACCACGGTGGTGATCGAGCAGGACGCGACGGTCGACGGCATCCCGGTCGAGAAGGGTCAGCAGCTCACCTTCGCCGCGGGCGACCCGGTGCCGCCGGTCAGCACGGTGGACGCCCGGTTCAGCGCCGACTGGCTGCTGCCGGGCGACGACGGCACCCTCTTCGCGACGTACTCCCTGATCCTCGCGACCTTCCTCGGCACCATGGGTCTGCCCCATGTGCTCGTGCGCTTCTACACCAATCCGGATGGCGCGTCGGCCCGGCGCACGACCCTGGTGGTTCTCGGGCTGGTCGGCACCTTTTATCTGTTACCGACGCTCTATGGCGTGCTCGGACGGATATATACCCCGCAACTGCTGATGACCGGACGGACCGACGCCGTCGTCCTGTTGCTGCCCGAGGCCGCGCTCGGTGGTGGTCATCTCGGCCGGCTGCTGGGCGCCCTGGTCACCGCGGGCGCGCTGGCCGCCTTCCTGTCCACCTCGTCGGGCCTGCTCACCAGCGTCGCCGGGGTGGTCTTCACCGACGTGCTGCGGGCCGGCCGCAGCGGCTCGATCCGCGATTTCCGGCTGGCCACCGTGCTCGCCGCGTGTCTTCCGGTGCTGCTCTCGCTGTATGTCTCCAACATGGACGTCTCGCGCGTGGTCGGCCTGGCGTTCGCGGTCGCCGCGTCCAGCTTCTGCCCGCTGCTGGTGCTGGGCATCTGGTGGCGCCGGCTGACCGACGTCGGCGCGATCGCCGGGGTCCTGGCCGGGGGTGGCGCCTCGATGGCGGCGGTGCTGATCACGGTGCTCGGGCCGCCGCTGCACGGCTGGCCGGCCGACGCCGTGGGACAGCCCGCCGCCTGGACCGTCCCGCTCGCCTTCCTGGTGATGGTCGTCGGCTCGCTGCTGACCAGCCGGCGGGTGCCGGCCGACGTCGGCGCGACCATGTTGCGGCTGCACGCGCCGGAAGCGCTGCGCGTTTGAACGTGCTGGTCAGGCGGGGCACCAGCCGTTAGGTTCGGACCCATGACGGTGCCGGCGCCACGCGAGGGGGATCAGGCCGCGGCGATGTCGCTGCGCGGGCTGGTCAAGCAATTCGACACGAAGCTCGCGGTCTCGCAGGTGAGCCTCGAGGTGCCGGCCGGCTCCTTCTACGGCCTGCTCGGCCCCAACGGGGCCGGCAAGACCACGACCCTCTCGATGGCCGTCGGCCTGCTGCGGCCCGACGCGGGTCAGGCTTTCCTGCTGGGGTACGACGTGTGGGCCGACCCGGCCGCGGCCAAGTCCCGCCTCGGCGTGCTTCCCGACGGCGTACGTCTTTTCGACCGCCTCACCGGCCCGGAGCTCCTGGCCTATCACGGCCTGTTGCGCGGCATGGACGCCGCCACCGTCGACCAGCGGTCCCGCGAACTGCTCGACGTGCTCGAGCTCGGCACCGGCAACCGCACCCTGGTCGTCGACTACTCGGCCGGCATGCGCAAGAAGATCGGGCTGGCCTGCGCGCTGCTGCACGCGCCCCGGCTGCTGGTGCTGGACGAGCCGTTCGAGGCGGTCGACCCGGTCTCGGCCGCCCGCATCCGCGAGATCCTCCAGCGCTACGTCGCCGGCGGCGGCACGGTCGTCTTCTCCAGCCACGTGATGGAGGTCGTCGAGCGCCTCTGCTCGCACGTCGCGATCATCTCCGACGGTGTGCTGCGCGTCCACGGCACACTCGCTGCCGTCCGCGGTGACCGCTCGCTGGAGGACGTTTTCGTCCAGGTGGTCGGCGGCCGGGTCAGCACCGGCTCGGAGCTCGCGTGGCTCTGACCGTCGTCCAGCGGCCGCCCCGCTCCCCGTGGCCGTTCGTCAAGCTCAAGCTGCGCCTGATCGCCGGCGGTCTGCGCGGCCGCCCGTCCCGGATCACCCTGTTCGTCCTCGGGGTGGTGATGGCCGGCATCTTCGCGGTCACCGGTTACGCCGTCTTCGCGGTCCCCGGCGTGGTCGGCGACGATCGCGCGGCCGGCATGTTGTTCCAGCTCGGCGGGTCGGCGCTGGTGCTGGGCTGGGTGGTGCTCCCCCTGCTCTTCTTCGGGGTGGACGAGTCGCTCGACCCGGCCCGTTTCGCGTTGCTGCCACTGCCGCGCCGCACGCTGATCGTCGGCCTGTTCGCCGCCGCGCTGGCCGGGTTGCCCGCATTGTCCACATTGGCGGCCACGGCGGGCATGGTGAGCACGGCGGCCGATCTCGGCGGGACCGGGGCGGCGGTGGCGCAGCTCGGCGGCATCGTCGGCGGCCTGCTGATCTGTGTGGCGGTGAGCCGCGCGGTGACCAGTGCGTTCGCCACCGGGCTGCGGTCGCGCCGATCGCGTGACCTGGCCGTGGTGCTGTTCGCGGTGCTGGCCGCGCTGCTCGGGCCGCTGCAGCTCGCTTTACTGGCCGGGGCCGAGCGCGCCGACTGGGACGCGTTCGCGGTGCTGGCCGACGTGCTCGGCTGGACGCCGCTGGCCGCCCCGTGGTCGCTGGGCCTCGACGTGGCCGACGGGCGCCTGTGGGCCGTACCGGTAAAGCTCTTGATCGTCGCCGGCACCCTGGTCGGTCTGCTCTGGTGGTGGAGCGCGACGCTGGAGCGGGCGATGCTCGGCGCCGCCTCGACCGGGTCGAAGGCCGGGCACAAGGACGTCGGCTCACCCACCGGCCTGCTGCTCGGGCGCCGGCTGCCCCGCACCCGCTTCGGCGCGCTGGTCGCCCGCGAGGCCCGGTACTGGTGGCGGGAGACCCGGCGGCGGGCCGCGCTGATCACCTTCACCGTCGCCGGATTGTTCCTGCCCCTCTCGATCTCGATCAGCGGCGGGTCGGCCGGGCCGGTGGCCGCGTTCGTCGGGCTGATCGCGGTGATCGCGCTGGCCAACCAGTTCGGCTACGAGGGCAACGCCTACGCGGCCAACATCACCGCCGGTGTCCCGGGCCGGGTCGAGATCCACTCCCGGGTCGTGGCGCACGCCCTCTTCGTGCTGCCGCTCCTGCTGGTCATCGCCGTCGTGTCGGGGCTGGTCGCGGGCCGGTCCGAGCACATCCCGGGCAACCTCGGCCTGATGATCGCGACCTACGGCGTGGGTCTCGGGCTGGTGCTGCCGGTGTCGGTCCGGGCCGCCTTCGCGTTGCCCGAGTCGACCAGTCCGTTCGCCATGTCGTCGGGCGGCGGGATGGCCAAGGGTCTGCTCACCGTCGGGGTCATGCTCGGCACCCTGATCGCGAGCGTGCCCCTGCAGATCCTGGCCTTCGTGCTCGGCGACGTGTGGCTGTGGATCGGACTGCCGGTGGGTGCGGCGTACGGCTGCGCGGCCTACCTGATCGGTTCCGGGGTGGCCGGCGACTGGCTCGACCGGCGCATGCCCGAGGTGCTGGCCGCGGTCAGCCCCGGCCGTTGACGGCGGCCGTGCGCAACCCGTCACGGCGGACGAAGACACGCCGGCGCTGCATCGCGACGCCGGTCGCGCTGAGCACATAGCCCTCGAGCCACAGCCAGCCGTCATAGGTGCTGCGCGCGTCGACCCGGATCAGCCGGAAGGTCAACGCCCTGGCGCCCGCGAACTGCACGCTGGCCTCGCCGTCGATGTGCAGCACCTCACCGGGGTTCAGCCGCACTTGCGGATGCACGGGACCTCCTTCCGGAACGAAGATAGTTCCTGATCAATGCGGCGACCAGAGTCGTGCACCATCTGCGCGGAAAGCGAGAATGGACTGGTGACCATTCACTCCACCGATCCCTTCGCCACTCCGGACGAGGAGAAGTCGGCCGTGCGCCGGCTGCGCGGGCGACTCGCCTCCCCGGTCACGCTCTGGACCACGGCCGGGCCGGCCGGGCTCACGGTGTCGTCGACGGTGGTGGCCGACGGCGATCCCGGCCGCGTGCTCGGGCTGATCGACGACGAGAGCGACTTCTGGGCGGCGCTCGAGGCCAGTGGGCGCTTCGCGGTGGTCACCCTCACGCCGGCCGACCGGCAGCTGGCCGACCGCTTCGCCGGCCTGATGCCCGCGCCGGGCGGGCTGTTCGCCGGCGACGGCTGGACCGAGACCGAGTACGGCCCGGTGCCGGTCGGCGGGGACACCTGGGCCGGCTGCCGGCTCGAGTCCTCCCGGGTGCTGGGCTGGGCACTTCTGGTCGAGGCGGTGATCGAGACGGTGGAGCTGGGGCCGTCGCCGCGACCGCTTCTCCACTATCGCGGTCGATATCACGTACTGGAGTAGCAGGCCCCGCCCCGCTCAGCGCAGTCAGACCACCACTCGGCGCACGGGCCGACCGGTCGCCCTCGGGCGGCCTCTGGTCTTCGTACGTTGCCGGAAAGTCCGCCCCACCCCGAAGGTGGTGAACTCCGGTGACAACCGAAGTGCCCTCGTCCTCCACCGAGAGGTATCGGGCCGTCCAAGATTCCGAGGAATTCGGCCGGCTGCGCCGCACGGTGCGCAGTTTCGTCTTCCCGATGACGGTCGCGTTCTTCCTCTGGTATGCGCTCTATGTCCTTCTCTCCGCCTATGCGCGCGGCTTCATGGGCGCCAAGATCATCGGCAACATCAATGTCGCGCTGATCTTCGGTCTGCTCCAGTTCGTCACGACGTTCCTGATCGCCTGGTACTACTCGCGCTACGCGGCCCAGAAGATCGACCCGCTGGCCGACGCGGTCCACGCCGAGCTCACGGCGGGCGACACCCCCGCTTCCCCGGCCGGCACCGACGCCTCCGCTGACAAGAAGAGCGAGGACTGATGGAACCCCACTTCCTTGCGGCCGAGGTATCGACCTCGACGTCGCGCGGTCTGACGATCACGCTCTTCCTGGTCTTCGTGGCCATCACGCTGGCCATCACGATCTGGGCCAGCCGGCAGACCAAGACGGCCACCGACTTCTACGCCGGCGGCCGCCAGTTCTCCGGCTTCCAGAACGGCATGGCGATCGGCGGCGACTACATGTCGGCGGCGTCGTTCCTGGGCATCGCCGGCCTGATCGCGCTCTACGGCTACGACGGCTTCCTCTACTCGATCGGCTTCCTGGTCGCCTGGCTGGTCGCGCTGCTGCTGGTCGCCGAATACCTGCGGAACGCGGGCCGTTACACGATGGCCGACGTGCTGGCCTTCCGGATGCGCCAGCGTCCGGTGCGCACCGCGGCCAGCGTCTCCACCATCGTGGTCTCGATCTTCTATCTGATCGCCCAGATGGTCGGCGCGGGCGCCCTGGTCTCGCTGCTGCTGGGCATCAAGCCGGGCACCACGTTCCTCGGCATGGGTGCGGACACCGCGAAGATCGCCACCATCATCATGGTCGGCGCTCTGATGATCGTCTACGTGATCGTCGGCGGCATGAAGGGCACCACCTACGTCCAGATCGTCAAGGCGTTCATGCTCATGACCGGCGCCCTGCTGATGACGATCCTGGTGCTGGCCCACTACAAGTTCAACCTCTCCCAGCTGCTCGGTGACGCGGCCGCCCAGTCGGGCAAGGGGGACGCCTTCCTCGAGCCCGGGCTGCGCTACGGCGTCGAGTCGGCGAGCGCGTCGGCCACCTTCTACAGCAAGATGGACCTGCTCTCGCTGGGTATCGCTCTGGTGCTCGGCACGGCCGGCCTGCCGCACATCCTGACCCGGTTCTACACGGTGCCGACCAGCAAGATCGCCCGCAAGAGCGTGCTCTGGGCGATCGGCATCATCGGCACGTTCTACCTGTTCACCCTGGCCCTCGGCTTCGGCGCGGCGGCTCTGGTGGGCGGCGCGAACATCACCGCGCAGGACAAGGCCGGCAACACGGCCGCGCCGCAGCTGGCCCAGGCCCTCGGGGTCGACTACTTCGGCGGTGAGACCGGCGGCGCGGTGCTGCTGGCCATCATCGCCGCCGTCGCCTTCGCCACGATCCTCGCGGTGGTGGCGGGTCTGACCCTGGCGTCGTCGTCGAGCGTGGCGCACGACTTCTACGCCAACGTCATGCGCCGCGGCACCGCGTCGGAGCGCGACGAGGTGCGGGTCGCCCGCATCTCGGCTCTGGTCATCGGTGCGGTGGCGATCGCCCTGTCGATCTTCGCGCAGAGCCTCAACGTGGCCTTCCTGGTCGCGCTGGCCTTCGCGGTGGCCGCCTCGGCCAACCTGCCGGCGATCCTCTACAGCCTGTTCTGGAAGCGGTTCAACACCTCCGGCGCGCTGTGGTCGATCTACGGCGGTCTGGTCGCCGCCGTGGTCCTGGTGTTCTTCTCGCCGGTGGTGTCCGGTTCGGCGACCGCCATGTTCCCGGACCACGACTGGCACTTCTTCCCGCTCTCCAACCCGGGCATCATCTCGATCCCGATCGGCTTCCTGTGCGGCTGGATCGGCACGGTGATCTCGAAGGAGGACGACACCGCCAAGTACGCCGAACTCGAGGTCCGGTCGCTGACCGGACACGGCGCGCACTAAGTCTGGATTAATTCGACATGCGGGGCCGGCCACCGCCGGCCCCGCATTTTCCCTGCTGGGGGTTCTCCCCACTTCGTGCCGTGTCGGTTTGATGGCAGGGAGTTGGTGCGCCGGGTACGTAATCTTGTTTTCATGTCAGCGCCCACGTCCCCCCACGGGGGTTCCGGTTCCGGTCGAGCCTCTGTCCCGTCGTCGGGCCGGGCGTCGGCCCGCCCCTCTGGTGCCTACCGCGGCTCGTCGTCAGCACAGCGCGACGACTGGCCGGCCCGCGGAAGTGGATCCGGGGGCGGTGGCGGATACGGTGGTGGCCCCGGCGGTCCCGGTGGCCCCGGCGGTCCGGGCCGCGGCAATTCCTACCGCGGGCGCCGGCCCAAGCCGCGCTGGGGCCGCATCGCCCTGCTGGCCGGCCTGTCCGTCCTGATCATCGCGATCATCGCCGGCATCTCGCTCTACGGATACGCCTCGGGTCTCGACAAGGACCTCAAGCGCACCGACGCCTTCTCCGGCATCAACGCCGACCGGCCGGCCAAGGCCATCGAGGGCGCGCAGAACATCCTGCTCGTGGGCAGCGACTCGCGCGATCCCGACGCCCAGGACGACGGGGCCGGCAAGTGGCGCGCCGACACGCTGATCCTCATGCACGTCCCCGAGGACCACAAGAGCGCCCAGCTGATCTCGATCCCGCGTGACCTGTGGGTCGTCATCCCGCGCAGCAACGAGGCGGAGTGCGGCGACGGCAGCCGAGCCAAGATCAACGCGGCCTTCGCCTTCGGTGGCCTGCCCCGCGCGGTGCACACGGTCGAGTGCCTGACCGACGTCAAGGTCGACCACGTCATGGCGATCGACTTCGGCGGCTTCAAGGAGGTCACCGACGCGCTCGGCGGTGTCGACCTGCCGGTGGAGAAGACGGTCAAGTCGATCCACAAGCCGTTCCGCACGTTCACCAAGGGCACCATGCACATGAACGGGGCCGAGGCGCTCGACTGGGTTCGCCAGCGCAAGCAGTTCGCCCGGGGCGACTTCGCCCGCATGCAGCACCAGCAGGACTTCCTCAAGGCGCTGATGAACAAGGCGGCGAGCAGCGGCACGATCACCAACCCGGCCAAGCTCAACTCGTTCCTCAAGGCGGTCACCGCCGCGGTCACCGTCGACAACGACTTCTCGCTGACCGACATGGCGAGCGAGCTGCGCGGCGTCCGGGGCAACAACCTGACCTTCATCACCAGCCCCAACAAGGGCAGCGACACCATCGACGGCCAGTCCGTGGTGGTCTCGGACAAGGAGAAGGCCCTGGCCCTCTTCAAGGCGGTGGCGGCCGACGAGATGGACACCTGGATGGCGGCCAACCTCAAGAAGGGGTCGGCCGCCGCGGCCGGCAACTGACCGTCGTACGCTGGTGGTCGTGTTCGGACCCCAGGTACCCAGCGTGACCCCCGCCGAGGTCGGCGACGACGCCTATCTGCTCGACGTGCGCGAGCCTGACGAGTGGACGGCCGGGCACGCCCCCGGCGCGCACCACGTGCCGATGATGGAGATCCCGGCCCGCATGGCTGAGGTGCCGGCAGACGCCGAGGTGGTTGTCGTCTGCCGGTCCGGCGGCCGGTCCGGCCAGGTCGTGTCCTACCTGATGGGCAACGGCTGGGACAACGTCCGCAATCTCGACGGCGGCATGCAGACCTGGGCCGCCTCGGGCCGTGAAGTCGTCAGTGAGAACGGGCAACCGGCGCGGGTGCTGTAGGCAGCAGGCCCGGTGAGTACCTACCGTCCCTTGGTGTTCGCGCATCGTGGTGGCGCGGACGCACTCCCCGAGCACACGCTCGGCGCCTACCTCCGCGCGCTGGAGGACGGCGTCGACGGGCTCGAGTGCGATGTCCGGCTCACCCGCGACGGCCACCTGGTCTGCGTGCACGACCGCCGGCTGAACCGCACGAGCAACGGCCGCGGCCGGGTCAGCACCAAGACCCTGGCCGAGCTGGACTCACTGGATTACGGCTCCTGGCACCCCCGCTATCCGGGGGACGAGGAGCCGTTGCCGGAGCTCTCCCGGCTGCTGACCCTCGACCGGCTGCTCGGAGCGGTGTGTGACAGCGGCCGGCCCGTTCGGTTACTGATCGAGACCAAGCACCCGACACGGTACGGCGCCGAGGTCGAGCGGCGGCTGATCCGGACGCTGCAGCGCTTCGGGCTGGCCGATCCCCGGCCGGAGAGCCCGGTCCAGGTCACCGTGATGTCGTTCGCGGCGCTCGCGCTGCGCCGGGTCCGGGTCCAGGCGCCGGCGATCCCGACGGTCTACCTGGTCGAGCTGCTGCCGCCCGGGGTGGGCCGGGGCAAGCTGCCGTTCGGCGCGCGGATCGCCGGACCCGGGGTGGGGCTGGTGCGGGCCCGGCCCGGGCTGATCCCGGCGATCCGGGCCGCGGGGCATCAGGCGTACGTCTGGACCGTCAACGACAAGGCCGATCTCGACCTGGTCCTGGAGAATCAGGTGGACGGGGTCATCACCGACCGGCCGCGCTTCGTGCTCGACCACCTTGCCGCCCTGTGACGTGAGTCACTATCTACGTCACGGGAAGCGAGGCAGACTCGCACCATGGCCGACCGTCCCGACTATGCCGCGCTGACCCGGGGGCAGATCGCGATCCTCGACCGGATCAATGCCGGCGAGGCGGGACTCCCCGTGCTCCAGCACGTCGTCCGCCTGGCTCAGGAGACACTGGGCGGCCGCGGGGCCGGCTTCGCCGAGTATGCGGCCGACCACGGCCGCATCATCGCCGCCACCGGCGTCTGCAGCGCCGCGATCGGCCGCCGGGTCGACCGCTCCGACACCCGCCTGCGCGACGGCCGTACCCTGCTCATCCCGCTCGACTCGGTCAACGACGAGTTCGCCAAGCAGGTCGAGGGCGGCGACGTGCGGCGCATGCTCGGTGCCCGCTGCGAGGTCGGCGACACGATCGTCGGCTCGCTGCACGTCTATTTCGGCGACGGCGACGGTGAGCCCGGCCCCGAGCACCACGCCGTCCTGGAGCTGCTGGCCGGGCACGTCGGGCGGCTCTACGCCGCCCGCGCCGGCCTGCCTGCCCACAGCGCCCGCCGCCTGGACGGCCGGGACCTCTGGGTGGCCGTCACGAGCCACGAGCTGCGCACCCCGGTCACGGTGATCAAGGGGTATGCCGACACGCTGACCAACCACTGGGAGTCGCTCGGCGACACCGGCCGGCACGAGGCCGTGCACATCATCGGCACCCGCGCGGGCGAGCTGGCCCGGCTGGTCGACCGCCTGCTCTCGGCGGCCACCGAGGACGGTGAGATCGGCGCGACCCCGGCCGGCCCGTTCGACCTGGCCGAGACGCTGCGGACCGCCGTCGAGGAGCTGCCGGCCGACCTGCGCCGCCGCATCGTGCTGGAAAACCTGCCCGGTGAGCTGCCGAAGGCGTTCGGCGAGCGGGACTCGATCCCCACCATCCTGACCGAGCTGGCCACCAACGCCGAGAAACACTCACCGCCCGGCTCGATGGTCGAGCTGTGCGCCGGGGCCGACGCCGAGACGCTGCGGTTCCGGCTCTCCGACCGCGGGGTGGGGATCCGGCCCGAGCACGTCGAGCGGGCTTTCGAGCGTTACTGGCAGGCCGAGGGCGGCGACCAGCGGCACCATCCGGGGGCCGGGCTGGGGCTCTACCTGGTGCGCCGGCTGGTCGAACGACAGCACGGCTGGGTGTCGCTGCGCCCCCGCGAGGGTGGCGGCACGACCGCCGAGGTCCGCCTTCCCCGCGCCTGAGTGGCTCACCCGTCAGTCCTCTCGAGGGTGGCGGGTGGGGGCGGTCGGAAGGTCGACACGGCGACGGGGTTGTCCCTTTCGGGCGGTCAGCGCCTAGGCTGTCTCGCCGTGAGCAAGCGTCGTAACCAACGCCCGTCCGCACCCAAGCGCGAAAAGGTGCGGGACATCTTCGTGGCCCGCCCCTTCGAGGGCCTGGCCGACGAACCGGAGTGGATCGCGCTGCGCGAGCTGGTGCCCGCGGCCAGCGCGCCGCTCACGCTCCGGCCCGAGATCGTCGAGGAGTACGGGGACCGTCCGGTCACCCTTTCGACAGTGCTGCCGATGGCCTGGCCGGCTATGACCCGCAAGGACGGCCGGGTGTTCATCGGCCTCCAGCGGCACGTGCAGTCGGGCGACGTCTCGCGCGACCTCGCGGTGGCGATCCTGAGCGCCCTGCGCACCGACCCGGGCGACACGGTCTCGGTGCCCGCGCTGCCCGGCGAGGGCCCGCGCCTGCAGGACGTGCTGGTCGACGGCCCGCTCGACATCACCATGCACAAGGGCTTCGAATACTGGCTCGACGCCGAGCAGGCCGAGGACCCGACCGTGAAGGCGTCACTCGAACGAGCGAACGCCTCGATCTATCCGACCGTGCGGCTGGCCGCGGGCCGGGCGGCGTACTGGTGCCGGGTGGCGCCGGACAAGGGTCACGTGCGCTGGGTGCTCCCGGACACCGAGGACCGCGCTCTCGACACGCTGGCCCGCCTGTCGGCCGGGCACGATCTGCGGCTGGGCGAGCAGACCAAGTTCGCCGGCATGTTCCGCGCGCACGGCCTGCTGGTGCCGGTCTGGGACATCCCCGGCGAGTCCGAGGCAGCCGAGTGGGAGGCGCCGCTGGCCGATTTCGCCAAGCGCTACGCCGACACGCTGGCCGAGACCGGCCCGCTCGACGCCGACGCCCGCCGCGCCAAGCAGGGCCTGATCGGCCGCCAGCTCACGCTCCGATGACGGCCACGCCTCCGCTCGGGGGGCCTGGCGGGTGGGCGGCGGTGGCCGGAGCCGGCGCATGATCCTCGACGAGCGGTTCGACCACGAGCTCGACCGCTCCGTCTGGGTGCCGTGGTATCTGCCGCAGTGGAGTTCGCGCGCCGCGTCCGAGGCGACCTACGAGGTGGGCGGCGGGGAACTGCGCCTGAGCATCCCCGCCGACCAGCCGCTGTGGGCCGAGGGGGTGCACGAGACGCCGCTGCGGGTGTCGGGCATCCAGAGCGCCAACTTCTCCGGCCCGGTCGGCAGCACGATCGGCGGACAGCCCTTCCGGCCCGGTCAGCGGGTGCGCGAGGAGCAGGGCGAGTTCTGGGGTTACACGCCGCTCTACGGCGACCTCGAGATTCGTCTGCGAGGCACGATCACGCCCCGGTCGATGATCGCGTTCTGGCTCGCCGGCCTCGAGGATGTGCCCGAGCGGTCCGGCGAGATCTGCGTGATGGAGGTCTTCGGCACCGATCCCCAGGCGATCGGGATGGGGTTGCACCGCTTCCGCGACCCGCGCCTCACCGAGCAGTGGTCGGCGGTCACCCTCCCGATCGACGTTTCCGCTTTTCACACGTACGGCGTGAGCTGGCGCCCCGATTCACTCGTGTTCACCGTCGACGGCGAGGCCGTCCAGCGCGTCGGCCAGGCCCCGGACTACCCCGTCCAGCTGCAGCTCGCGGTCTTCGACTTCCCCGACCGGGCGCACCTGGTCGACGGCGCGGTGCCCGTCCCCGAGCTGATCGTCTCGCACGTGACCGGTCACCCGGCCGCGTGAATCGCGCCTTCACGCGGGGAGCGGCTCGCGCTCGATCGGGCAGCTCATGCAGCGCGGACCGCCGCGGCCGCTGCCGAGCTCGGAACCGCTGATCCGGACGACCTCGATGCCGGCCCGCTCGAGCTGGGCGTTGGTCTCCACGTTGCGCTCGTAGGCCACGCACAGCCGCGGCCCGATGGCCAGCGTGTTGTTGCCGTCGTCCCACTGCTCACGCTCGGCGGTGACCGGGTCGAGACCGGTGTCGATGATCCGCAGCCGGTCGATCCGCATCGCCTCGGCGGCCGCGTCGAGGAACGGCCGCGGCGCGGAGGCCCGGGGCTCCCCGTCGGCGTCGGCGACCACCGTGTAGGCCTGCAGCGTGTCGGCGATGTTGGGATACATCACCACCGCGTCGACGTCGACCATCGTGCACACGGTGTCCAGGTGCATGGTGGCGCGTTCCTGGGCGATCGGCACGGCCAGGATCGTGCGGGCCAGCCCGGCCGCGAAGACCCGGCGGGCCAGCCGCTCGGCCCCGGCCGGGGTGGTGCGCTCGCCCACCCCGATGGCCAGCACCTCGGGCGCCAGCACGAGCACGTCGCCGCCCTCGAGGCGCTCCAGACCCGGGTCGTAGAGCAGCGGGGAGCCGGCGAAGCGTGGGTGATGGCTGTAGATGGCCCGGGTCAGCGTCGTCTCGCGGCTGCGGGCCGGCATGGCCAGGCTGGTCACCGCCACCTGGTCGCGCACCCAGACCGACGAGTCGCGGGTGAACAACAGGTTGGGCAACGGGTCGATCACGAAGTCGAGGCGGTTCATCATCTCGTAGACCAGGCCGCCCGGGCCCGGCTTGAGCTCCTCGTGGGCCAGCCCGGCCATCAGCACCTCGGCCAGGCGCCGCGGATCCTGGTCGGCCAGGTAGCGCCCGACGCTGTCGCGCAAGGTGTCGCCCAGCCGGCGGTCGGCCAGCACGGTCTCGGTCAGCTCGGCCCGTGCCTCGGCCACGGCCAGCGTCTCGGCCAGCAGCTCACCGAGATAGAGCACCTCGACGCCGCGGTCGCGCAGGGCGGCCGCGAAGGCGTCGTGCTCCTCCTGGGCCCGGCTCACCCACGGAATGCCGTCGAAGAGCAGGCTGTCGTTGTTTCTCGGGGTCAGCCTGGCCAATTCGGCACCGGGACGATGCAGCAGCACAGTGCGCAGCCGTCCCACTTCACTGTCGACGTAGTGCACCACCTGCCGACCGTAGCCCACTCGTCGATCTCTCGGCACCCGTCGGGCACACCGAGCGATCGGTCGATGACGTTCTGCCTAGATCATGAGACATCTGTGCACAAGCGCGACGGGCCGACTAGCTTTGTCCGTGGAAACTGTCGAACAGGGGAACAGGCGCCGAGATGCACCATCCGCAAGAAGTCGCGATGCGTGAATGCGGCATTCATCCCCTCTCATTCCACTTTCTTTCCACCCCGGTGTCTTGCTTCCGTATGGGGTCGAGCACTTACGGTAGTGAAAAGAGAGCCCGAAGGACCTTTTGCCGGAGGTCGCAGTGACTGTCTTCCCAGCACGCCCCGCTCTACCGTCCACCGCGAAGCCGTCGACCGCGAGACCCGCCCCCTCCACCAGTCAGCGGATCGACCGTCGCCTGGGCAGCCCCGCCGCTCTCGAGGCCCCGCCCCGTGGCGTCGGACCCGCCGAGTGGGCTCGCCGCCGCCGCGCCGATCGGGACGCCCGCCGCCTCGAGGCTGCCGGTGCCCGTGCGCTGACCCGCCTCGACCGCCTCGGACCCAACTGGCACATCGTGGACTGGCCGCGCACCGACGCGCTGGGCTACTACGAGCCCGACCCCGCCGACGACCGCGCCGGGTTCCTGGCGATCGGCCCCGGTGGCGTCTATGCGGTGACCGTGGCCGACCACGGGCGGGCCCGCGTGCTCATCGCCGGTGACGTGGTGCAGATCAATGGCAAGCGTCCGCAATACATCGCCGAGGCCCGCCGTGAGGCCCGCCGGGCGAGCAAGGCCCTGTCCGCCGCGGTCGGCCTCAGCGTGCCGGTGACGCCCGTCCTGACCTTCGTCGGTTCCGGCGTCATCAGCGTCCACGGCCTCCCCAAAGAGGTGCTCGTCGCCACCGACAAGGAGCTTGACAGGCTCCTGATCGCGGGGGGCGCACGCATCTCGCCGGCCACCGCGGGCAAGCTCTCGTCCGTGGCCAACCACCCCGCCACCTGGGCCAACGCCCCTTATCGGCCGGCCGGCGACTACCGGTGGCACGCTGACGGACAAACGGCCGCTGACAAGCGGACAGCACGCCGGTAACGTTCCTTCCGGTTGTAGTCGACGGCTTCACCGCCGCGGCCGCCGCCCGGGAGACCGGGCCCGGTCGCGGCGAGCCGTCGATCCGCAGGAGCGAGGAGGATCGGGTGGCTCACGTCGAACTCTCACTCTCGGGAGCGTTCGTGCCGCAGGCGCGCACTCCGTCCGAGGCCGAGTTCGTTCCGAGTCTCGATCGGTGGACGTCGACCGTCGCCTCGGCCGCGGAGCCCTGCCTGATCATCGACACGACGACCGCGATCGTCGCCGTCTCGGTCTCGTGCGGCGAGCTGCTCGGCCTGGGCAAGCCGCCCGAGGTGATCGGCAAGCCGCTCGGCTCGGTGCTCCACCTGATCGACTTCACGGCCGGCGCGGCCGAGCTCGAGGAGTCCGACGCCGACAAGATCCCGCCGCTGCTGGCACTGCGCAGCGAGCGCCTGGCCCGCGGACTGCTGCGGGTCGTGCCCGAGCCCGGTTCGACACCCCTGACCATCGACGCGATCGCCACGCCGCTGTTCGACAACGAGCACGTGGCCGGCGCGATGACCTTCTTCTCCGCGGTCCGCTACTGAGCCGGCCCCGTTACGGTGGCGTGTCCGGGCTGTGGCGTTTGCCGCACCCCCGGGGCATTGGGCAACCCTGATCTCGAACCGTAGTCTGCCCTCATGCTCGATCTAGATCTCCTGCCTGCGGAGTACGCGGTGTGCCGGCTGCCGGCCGGTTCCCCGATCCCGGCTTCGCTGACCGTGGGTTCGGACGAGAAAAGCGTGATCTCGCTCAGCTGGGACGCCGACGAGTTCTCGATCATCTGCCCGGCCGAGCGGGTGCCCGAGGGCGCCGAGGTCGACACCGCGTGGCGCTGCCTGCGCGTGGTCGGGCCGCTCGATCTCGCGCTGACCGGCGTGCTGGCCTCGCTGATCGGGCCGCTGGCCAACGCCCGGGTCAACATCGTCACCTTCTCGACGTATTCGACCGATTATCTGCTGGTGCCGACCGTGCGGCTCAACGAGGCGATCGACACCCTGCGCGCGGCGGGTCATCGCATCGCGTCCTGAGACTGGTCACCTCGCGACCGGCGGGACATAGCATGGCCGCGTGTCCCCCCGCACACGTCTTGTTCCGCTGGTGCTTGCCACCGCCCTCGCCGGCGCCTGTGGCGAGCCACCGCAGCCGCTGCCCACCTCACCGCCGTACGTGTCACCCAGCGCCGCCCCGATCTCGCTGGGCCCATCGCCCGGCCTGCCACTGCCGACGGTGACCGCCGCGCCCCTGCCGACCAGCACAACCACCCTCCCGACGGTGCCGGCCTATCCCACCGGCCGCCCGGCACCGACGGTGACCGTGACGACGACGGCGCCCGAGACGGTGCCGGCGACCTCCCGGCCGCCGCACGCGGCCAAGTGCACCGGGCAACCGGCCAAGGCCCAGATCCTGGCGCTCATCAAGGGCCGGCCGGGTGTCCCGGACAAGCCGTTGCGGGTCCACGAGGGCCCGTACTGCTCGGGCACCTGGTCGTTCGCCACGGTCGAGGTGACCGGCGAGAGCGCCGACGACCTCGAGCCGTTGATGGTGGTCGCGACCGGCACCGGCACGACGCTCACTTTGATCGCGGCCGGGTCGGACGTCTGCATCGACCGGGTGCAGACCTCGGCCCCACCCGGCATCAGAGTGCTGGCCTGTGGTTTCTGAGGCTTCCGTAGACTGCCCCCATGCCGGGAACGCCGCCCACGCGCTTTGTCTACCTCGGTCCGGAGGGCACCTTCACCGAGGCCGCGCTGCGCACCATTTCCGCGGCCGAGCACGGCCTGCGCACGCCCGCCCGCAGCGTGCCCGAGGCGCTCGAGGCCGTCCGGGCCGGTGAGGCCGACGCCGCCCTCGTGCCCCTGGAGAACTCGGTGGGCGGGGCCGTCCCGGTCACGCTCGACGAGCTGGTCACCGGCAGCCCGCTGATCATCACGCGCGAGGTCGTGCTGCCGGTCGAGTTCGTGCTGGCCGCCCGCACGCTCACCCCGCTGGCCGGGATCCGGTCGATCGCCGCCCACCCGCAGGCGTCGGCCCAGTGCCGCAACTGGCTGCTGGCCAATGTGCCCGACGCGGTGGTCGTCGACGTCCTGTCCAACGCGGCCGCCGCGATCAGCGCGGCCCAGGGCGAGCACGACGCGGCGCTGTGCGCGCCGATCGGGGTCGGTCGTAACGGGCTGACCGTGCTGGCCGGCAAGGTGGCCGATCACGCCGACGCGGTGACCCGCTTCGCCCTGCTGACCCGCCCCGGGCCGCCGGCCGAGCCGACCGGCGACGACGTCACCTCGCTGGCCGTCTCGATCCGCCACGACCAGGTCGGCGCGCTGCTGTCGGTGCTGACCGAGCTGGCGGTCCGCGGCATCAACCTGTCCCGCATCGAGTCCCGGCCGACCGGCGAGCAGCTGGGGACGTACGTCTTCTTCCTGGACTGCACCGGCCACGTCGCCGAGCCCCGGTTCGGCGAGGCTCTGCAGGGCCTGCGGCGGATCTGTGCCGACGTGCGTTTCCTGGGCAGTTATCCGCGCCACCGGCTCCAGCCGGAGGCCCCGGTCGCGTCCCCCCGAGGCCTCTCCACCACCGATTTCGCCGACTCGGCAGCCTGGCTCGCCCGCATCCGATCCGGCGATTTCTCGTAGCTAGTTGCCGAAGATGTTGCCGAGGATGCCGCCCTCTTGCTGCTGACCGCCGGCCGCACCGGCGAGACCCCCGGGCGGCTCCTCGGAGGGCTGCACGACCACGAAGCCCTGACCGGCGAAGCTCATCGTGAACCGCTCACCGGTCGTCCGGCCCATCAGCGTGCTCAGACCCATCTGCTCCGCGCGGTGGTAGCCGGTCTGCAGGTTCGCCGACCAGCAGATCGCGGCCTGCGGGTCGACATAGGTGGGCTGGTCGACGCTGAGCACCACGGGGGTGCCCTTGGTGGTGACGGCGATCCGGCCGTGACCGGAGAAGACGCAGTTGAACAGGCCGGCGTTGGACATCATGCCCGCGCCCTGCACCATCTTGATGTCGTACTGCAGCGTCGAGTCGAAGGCGAGCACGTTGGCGCCGTTGATCGAGAGTGCGTCGCCCGGCTCGAGGTCGATCAGGTGGATGTCGGCGGCGTTCTCGGCGAGGAAGACGTCTCCCTGACCGCGGACGCGCATCAGCGGGACACCCTCACCGGTGAGCTTCTGCTTGAGGAACTTGCCGATGCCGCCGGAGCCCAGCGCCTCGAACCGCACCTGTCCCTGGTAGGCGACCATCGAGCCGACCCGCGCCATGAAGTCGCCGTTCAGCTCGACCTTGAGCAGCTTCGAGTTCTGCAGCCGGAGGCCGGGTTGCGCCGACTCCTTCTCGAGGTTGTCGGCGGAAAAGAGCTCGCTGCGCATGCACGCCTCCTGCTTGATGATGTGCACTCAGCGTAGGAGGAGCCGACAACCCGCGTACGGTCCTTCAGCCCCAGCCCAGCTCGTGCAAACGGTGGTCGTCGATGCCGAAGTGGTGCGCGATCTCGTGGACCACGGTGATCGCCACCTCGTCGATGACATCCGTCTCGGTGTCACACACCCGCAGCGTGGGGTTGCGATAGATGGTGATGCGGTCGGGCAGCACCCCGGCGTAATCCCAGCCGCGGTCGGTGAGCGCCGTGCCCTCGTAAAGGCCGAGCAGGTCCTCGCCGCCGGGTGGATCGTCCTCGACGACGATGACCACGTTGTCCATGACCTTCAGGAGCTCGGCGGGCACCTCGTCGAGGGCCTCACCGACAAATTCCTCGAAGCGTTCCCGACTCATCTCGACCGGCACAGATGCCATTGTGCCCCGGACGCTCACAAGCGGCCGGGGCACGGACGGCGTGAATCAGGCGAGCTTGGCGCTCAGGGTGATCTCGGCGCCCGGGGAGAGCAGCCGCGAGATCGGGCAGTTCGCCTTGGCGTCCTCGGCGATCTTCTGGAACGTGCCGTCGTCGACACCCGGGACGTCACCCTGGGTCTCGAGGTCGATGCGGGTGACGCTGAATCCGGCGTCGGTCTTGTCCATGTGGACCTTGGCCACGGTGTCGACCGAGGTCGGCGTGAAGCCGGCGTCGGACAGCGCCTTCGAGAAGGCCATCGAGTAGCAGCCGGCGTGTGCGGCGCCGATCAGCTCCTCGGGGTTCGTCCCCTCGCCCTCCTCGAAACGGGACTTGAACGAGTAGTTCCCCTGGATTCCGCCCTTGCCGGTCTTGATGGTGCCGGAGCCCTCAGTGAGGTTCCCCTGCCAGCGAGCGGTTGCGGTGCGAATAGGCATGACCAGAACGCTAGTCCATGCGGCGTCTGCTGGCCGCTCGACCTGGCACAGGGCACCATGGTTCCCATGCCCGCGCCGCACCAGCCGCCGCCGCCGCTCGAGATCGACGTGACCCCGCCCGAGGCGGTGGTCGAGTTCGGCTCCGAGCCCGCTCCCCGCCGGTCGCGCTTCACCACCTCCGGTCTCGGCCGTGACCTGCTGGCCGACCGGCGCACGGTGCCGCTCGCGGCGGCTCTGGCCGCGCTGGCCGGGCTGGTCTCGCTGATCTCCGAGTGGCAGGTCACCACGCTCAACGCGAGCGCCCTCGGCCCCGGTGGGGGCGAGCGGGTGCTACCCAGCGGCATCGACGATCTCGGCGCGCTCGGCATCGGCTTCGTGCTGAGTGTCTTCCTCGTGGTGCCGGCCGTGGTGCTGACCCTGTTCGGCCCGTCCACCGGCCGTCGCTACGCGCGCCTGGCCGGTCTCAGCGTGGCCGGCACCCAGCTCGCCCTGCTCTTCGCCGTGGCCACCACGCTGGGCACCGAGAGCTACGTGATCAACCCGATCTTCCGGGTCAACCTCGACGAGGGGGAGACCACGATCGCGTACGGGCGAGGGCTCTGGTGCGCCTTCGCCGGGGTGCTCCTGGTCCTGGCCGCGCTCTACCTGGCCGGTCGCCACCTGCCGGCCGGCCCGCCGCCGGTCACCGGGGCCGGTCCGGCGACGGTCGACGACGAATCGGATCCGGTGTGGTCCTGGCGGCGCCCCCAGGCCCGCGAGGCCGACCGTTCCGAGGACGAGCCGCTCGACCTCACCGTCGCGCCCTCCCAGCCGTTCACGTCGCTGCACGACGACCGCGACCGCCCGAACTGACCACCTCGGGGATATCCGTGTGCTGAGCGGGTGCCACCGCCGGTAGGCTCGACACTCGTGATTGACCTGCGTCTGCTTCGCGAAGACCCCGACCGGATCCGCGCCAGCCAGCGAGTGCGCGGCGAGTCCACCGAAGTGGTGGACGATCTGCTGCGCGCCGACGAGTCGCGCCGCGCCAGCACGCAGCGGTTCGAGGCACTTCGGGCTGAGCAGAAATCGCTGAGCAAGCAGGTGCCCAAGGCCTCCGGCGACGAGCGGCCGGCACTGCTCGCCCGCACCAAGGAGCTCGCGGCCGAGGTCAAGGAGGCCGAGGCCGAGACGAAGAACGCCGACGAGGTGCTGAAGAAGGCCCACCTCGCGGTGCCCAACCTGGTGCAGGACGGCGTGCCGCCCGGCGGCGAGGACGACTTCGTCGTGCTGCGCGAGGTCGGCGACATCCCCGCGATCGACAACCCCATGGACCACCTCGAGATCGGTGAGGCGCTGCGGGCGATCGACACCGAGCGCGGCGCCAAGGTGTCGGGCTCGCGGTTCTACTTCCTCACCGGCGTCGGCGCGCTGTTGCAGCTGGGCCTGCTCCAGATGGCCATCGCCCAGGCGGTCGAGCACGGCTTCATCCCGTCGATCACGCCTTCGCTGGTCAAGCCGGAGTCGATGGAGGGCACCGGCTTCCTCGGCGCCCACGCCAGTGAGATCTACCGCCTCGAGGCCGACGACCTCTATCTGGTCGGCACGTCCGAGGTGCCCCTGGCGGCGTACCACTCCAACGAGATCCTCGATCTCGAAGCCGGACCGGAGCGCTTCGCCGGCTGGTCCTCCTGCTATCGGCGGGAGGCCGGGTCGTACGGCAAGGACGTGCGCGGCATCCTGCGGGTCCACCAGTTCGACAAGGTGGAGATGTTCTCATTCTGCAAGCCCGAGGACGCGGCCGAGGAGCACCTGCGCCTGCTCGCGATGGAGGAGGAGATGCTGGCCAAGGTCGAGATCCCCTACCGGGTGATCGACGTGGCCGGTGGCGACCTCGGCTCCAGCGCGGCCCGCAAGTTCGACTGCGAGGCGTGGGTGCCGTCGCAGAGCCGTTACCGCGAGGTGACCTCGACGTCGAACTGCACGACGTTCCAGGCGCGGCGGCTCAACATCCGATACCGCGACGCCGACGGCAAACCGCAGACCGCGGCGACGCTGAACGGCACCCTCGCGACCACGCGGTGGCTGATTCCGATCCTCGAGAACCACCAGCAGCCCGACGGTTCTGTCCGGGTTCCGAAGGCGCTGCAACCGTACGTTGGCGGCCGCGACATCTTGGAGCCCGCGCGCTAACTGTCAATACACCCGTCGGCTACCAATAGTCATAGCCGCTGGTAGCCGCACGGGTGTACCGTTCTCCTTCCGCCCTCCGCGGGGGTTTGCAACCCTCGGAGGTTTCAGATGACCAAGCCTGGACTCCCCAAGCTCATCGCGACCGACCTCGACGGCACGCTCGTCCGCAGCGACGACACGGTGTCCGCCTATACCCACGAGGTGCTCGGCCGGGTCCGGGCGGCCGGCATCCGCGTCGTCGGCGCCACCGGCCGCGGCCCGCGGCTGACCACCCTCACTCGCAACGACATCCGCGACGCCGACTTCCTGGTGATGGCCCAGGGCGGCTGGGTGCTCGACCAGGCGGAGTCCACCTATCTGCTGCGGTCGCGGTTGCCCGGCGCGATGCTGGCCCGCGTGCTCAGCGAGCTCGAGGCCGAGGTCGGCGAGCTCTCCGTCATGGTCGAGGCGCTCGAGCACGACGACTCACCTCTCTGGGGCGACTACGACCCGACCTGGCGCTACCCGGTGACTCTCGAGCGGCGGAGCCGGGCCGAGTGCTGCACCGGTGACGTGATCAAGGCGTTCGCCCGGTCCTTCGCCTACGACGTGGACGAGTTGCTGGCCGTGGCCCGCCGGATCGTCCCGGCCGAGGTGGCTTCGGTCACCCAGGCCGGTCTGAACTACATCGAGATCTGCCCGGCGAACGTGGACAAAGGCACCGGTCTGGCGGTGGTCGCGCAGGCCGTCGGGGTCGACCCGGCCGACGTCCTGGTCTTCGGCGACATGCCCAATGACCTGCCCATGTTTGCCTGGGCCGGGTGGGGCCGGGTGGCCGTGGGCAACGCGCACGCCGAGTTGCGGGCGGTCGCCGACGAGGTGACGCTGACCAACGACGAGGACGGCGTGGCGGTCTATCTCGACCGGCTACTGTCGAGGTGATGTCCTCGCCATTCCAGCTCGTCGCCAGCGATATCGACGGCACCCTCATCCACACCAACGGCACCCTCAGCAAGCGCACCATCGAGGTGCTCGACGCGTTGCCCGTGCCCTTCGTGGTCGTGACCGGGCGGCCGGTCCGCTGGCTCCGGCAGCTCTTCGACCAGATGGCCGCGCCGGTGCCGGCGATCTGCGCGAACGGCGCGGTGATCTATGACGCCGAGCGCGACGAGGTGCTCCGGGCCGACCCGCTCTCGGCCGACCTGCTGCTCGACGTGAGCAAGAAGCTGCGCGAGGCCGTGCCCGACATCGCCCTGGCGGTCGAGGTCGAGGACGGGCGGGCTTTCTGGTACGAGGAGGCCTGGCCCGTGCGGTGGGACGACGACAAGCGGTCCGTCCGCGTGCTCTCCACCCCCGAGGAGCTGATCTCGGCGCCGGCCGTGAAACTGCTGGCCCGCTCGGCCACCCACGGCGCCGACGACTTCTACGAGCTGGTGAGCCGGACGCTGGGCGACATCGCCACGACGACCCACTCGTCGTCGAGCGCGCTGGTCGAGATCAGCGCGGCCGGGGTGACCAAGGCGGCCGGGCTGGCCTGGCACTGCGAGCAGTACGGCGTCGACAAGTCCCAGGTGGTCGCCTTCGGTGACATGCCCAACGACATCCCCATGCTGACCTGGGTCGGGCACGGGGTCGCCATGGGCAACGCGCACCCCGCCGTCAAGGAGGTGGCCGACGAGATCGGCCTCACCAACGACGAGGACGGGGTCGCGCGGTACCTGGCGGACGCCTTCGCCCTCTGATCAGAGGTATTGCCCGGTGCGGCCGTCGCCGGCCTCGCGCGGGCCGGGCTGGCCGGGCATGCCGGGCAGCGACCCCATCGGCAGGGCGGGCCGGCCGTGGCCGCCGCGCATCTGCTCGAGCTGAAGCCGGGCCGCCATCTGCTGCGCCACGAGCGCGGCCTGGATGCCGTGGAAGAGGCCCTCGAGCCAGCCGACCAGCTGGGCCTGGGCGATGCGCAGTTCGGACTCGCTGGGCGGCGTCTCCCCCTCGAACGGCAACGACAGACGCTCGAGCTCCTCCCGCAGCTCAGGGGCCAGGCCGTCCTCGAGCTCGGTGATCGAGCGGTGGTGGATCTCGCGGAGCCGGCTGCGGCTGGCCTCGTCGAGCGGAGCGGCGCGCACCTCCTCGAGAAGCTGCTTGATCATGCTGCCGATGCGCATGACCTTGGCCGGCTGCTCGATCAGGTTGCCCGGCTCCTCAGGGTTGACCGTCCCGTCGGCGTCCATGGTCCCCAGCGGACGCCCATCCGGGCCGACCACGATGACGGAACCGTCGTCCTGCTTCTCCACGGTGCGCTGTTCGTCGGTCATGCGTTCCATCTTCCCGCACGGTCGCCGGTCATCCGCCAGCACCCATGCTTTGTTTCCCGGTGTCCGAGATCACTGCCTCAGCTCGGCTACGACGCATTTCACACTGCCGCCGCCCCGCTTGAGCTCGGACAGGTCGACGTGCACGGGTTGGTAGCCGGCGGCGCGGACCTTGTCGCCCATCGCCGTCGCGTCGGTATTGAGGATCACGTGGCGGCCGTCGCTGACCAGGTTGAGCCCGAACGCCTCGGCGTCGGCCCGGTCGGCCAGCACGGCGTCCGGGAAGAGCTGGGCGAGCACCCGCTGCGAAGCCGGTGAGAACGCGCCGGGGTAGTAGGTGACGTGGCGGTCGTCGAGGACGGCGAGCGCGGTGTCCAGGTGATAGAAGGCCGGGTCGACCAGGCGGAGCGAGACCACCGGGCGGCCGAGCACCTCCTGGGCCTCGGCGTGCGCGGCCGGGTCGGTGCGGAAGCCGTAGCCGGCCAGGACCAGTCCGCCGTACGCCCCGGGCAGGTAGGCGAAGTCGCCCTCACCCTCGTTGACGTGCAGCGGTCCGGCGTAGTTCCAGCCCTCGACGGTGTAGAACTCGCGGTGGGCGTCCGCCTCGGCGCCGCGCTGCGGGTAGCGGAAGCGGGCGCCGTAGACGACACCGTCGACCGAGAACGCGCCGTTGGCCGCATAGACCATGTCGGGCAGACCGGGCACCGCGTCGAGCAGGTGCACCCGGTGCCCGAGGTCGCCGAGGGTGTCGCGCAGGGCCTCCCACTGCTTGAGGGCCAGCGTGGCGTCGACCGGGACGGTCGTGTCCATCCACGGGTTGATCCGGTATTCGACCGTGAAGTGCCGCGGCGGGCACATGAGATATGTCCGGTTCCGCGGCTGGCGCTCCGTGTGGTTCATGAGCTAGAGCGTAGGTAGGCTGCGATGCACGAAACAGCTAGAAACCTTGTCTGTTGGGGGCGAATCGTTGCAACTGGACGCCGTGGATCAGCGAATCATTGCGTTGCTGGTGGCTGACGCACGTTCGTCGTACGCCGAGATCGGGGCGAAGGTCTCGCTGTCGGCGCCCGCGGTCAAGCGACGGGTCGACCGGCTTCGATCGACTGGAGTGATCAAGGGCTTCACCACCGTCGTCGAACCGTCCGCCGTGGGGTGGACGACCGAGGCGTTCGTCGAGCTGTTCTGCACGGGGCGCACCACCCCGGCCCAGATCACCGTGGCCACCCGGCGGCATCCCGAGGTGGTCGGCGCCTACACGGTCTCGGGCGAGGCCGACGCCCTGGTGCACCTGCGGGCGGCCGACATCGGGCACCTGGAACAGGTGCTGGAACGACTGCGGGCCGAGCCGTTCGTCACCTCCACGCGCAGCATGATCGTCCTGTCCCGGCTGGTCGAGACTCCGACGGCCGTTCCCGCCCCGCAGTGACCGGGGGAACCCGCTCGGCGGCGGGCGCGTCCAACCCGACATGTCGCGTCGATCCTGGCTCCTGGCCGCACTGGCCGTCGTACCGCTCGCCGGTTGCACGTCGTCCGCCCCGGCCACCAAGTCGCCGCCGGCCCCCGCCCCGGCCCTGAAGCTCGTCGCCTTCGACTCCTGCGCCCAGCTCGAGAAGGAGCTGCGGGCGGCCGCCGAGAAGAATCACGTCGCGTCGCCGCCCATGCTCGACAACGCCCGCGCGACAGGCGCCGAGGGCGCACCCTCGTCATCGGGCACCAACGTGCACGAGGCGGGAGTCGACGAACCCGACATCGTGAAGACCGACGGCCGGCGCATCGTGACGATCTCGGGTGGCGTGCTGCGCGTGATCGACACGACGACCCGCCGGCAGACCGGGCGGATCGACCTCGGTGTGGAGGCGTTCGGCGAGCCGGAGCTGCTGCTGACCGGCGACCGCGCGCTGGTGCTGGCCGACGGCGGGGCCGGCTCCCGGTTGCGCGACGACACCCGCATGATCCGGCCCACCAACGGCCGCTCCGAGGTGCTGCTGATCGACCTGGCCGGCGGGACTCCGCGGCTGCTCAGCCGCTACCGGGGGGACGGCCGGATCGTCGACGCGCGACAGCACGGCAGCGTGGCCCGGGTCGTGCTCAGCAGCAGCCCGCAGATCCAGTTCCCGTTCCGGGGCGACCCCGTGCCCGAGAACGTGATGCAGGACGACCGGGACGCCATCGCGACGGCCCCGCTCGACGCGTGGCTGCCGGACTGGGAGATCACCACCGGTGGGCAGACCGTCAAGGGGCAGCTCGACTGCGCCACGGTGAGCCGGCCGGAGTCGTATTCGGGCCTGTCGATGCTGCGAGTGCTGTCGTTCGACCTGACCGCGACCGCGCTGGGTGACGGCGAACCGGTCGCGGTGGTCGCCGATGGGGACGCCGTCTACAGCAGTACCGACGGGCTCTACATCGCGAACACGCAGCGCCGGTCGATGGTTGTCGCCGCCACGGACGACGTCGGGCGGGCGGCGAGGCCGGACAGCACCGACATCTACCGGTTCAGCCTGCCGGCGACCGGCCGGCCGGTCTACGTGGCCTCGGGCAAGGTGCCGGGGCGGTTGCTCAATCAATACTCGATGTCCGAATGGGACGGTCACCTGCGGGTGGCCACGACCAGCTGGAAGGACGAAGCCTCGGCGGTGCGGGTGCTGCGCGAGAAGGCCGGGGCGCTGGTCGAGGTGGGTGCGGCCGAGGGGCTCGGCCGGGGTGAGGACATCTATTCCGTACGGTTCATCGGGCCCCGCGGCTACGTGGTGACCTTCCGCCAGACCGACCCGCTCTACAGCCTCGACCTCACCGTGCCGGAGAAGCCGCGCGTGACCGGGGAACTGAAGATCACCGGCTACTCGTCCCACCTGCAGCCGGTCGGCGAGGACAGGCTGATCGGCATCGGCCAGGAGGCGGACGCCCGAGGGGTGCCGAGCGGCCTGCAGGTCTCTCTCTTCGACGTCGCCGACCCGGCCGGCCCGAAGCGTCTGGACCAGCAGATCGTCACCGGTGGCTCGTCGGAGGCCGAGTCGGACCCGCACGCCATCCTCTGGTGGCCGGCGACGGGCCTGCTGGTGCTGCCGGTCGCGGACGCCAAGGCCGACGGCGCGCTCGCCCTGCGGGTGACCGGTGACCGGCTCGAGCGGGCCACCCGGCTGGCGCCGGCGACGAAGGACGCCGGCCCGATGCGCCGGGCCGTCATGGTCGGCGACGTGCTGTGGTCGATCACCGACCGCGGCGCCCTCGCCTCGGACGCGTCCACCCTGGACCAGGTCGCCTGGGTCGGCCTGACCTGACTGGGGCTTGTCCTGCCCGGCCCGCACCTCAGCCCCGCGGGCCGGCAGGGCAAGCCCCGCTTCCGCTTCAGCCCAGCTCGCCGTGCAGGCCCCGTTGCGGTCCGGCAGGGCGAGCCCCGTTTCGGCCCGGCAGGACGAGCCCCCGTTTCGGCCCGGCAGGACGAGCCCCCGTTTCGGCCCGGCAGGACGAGCCCCCGTTTCGGCCTGGCAGGACGAGCCCCCGTTTCGGCTCGGTTGCCGGCGGGGCTGACCCGTTCTCCGCTACAGGTACATGCCGGTGCGGTGGTCCTCGACCGGCTCCTTGGCGGGGGCCGGCTTGTCGCCCTCGCCGAAGAAGCGCTTGCCACCGAACTCGCCGTGCAACCGGTCGTCGAGCTCGTCGGCCAGGCCGGTCATCACCTGCACGGCCAGCATCAGGTGGGTGGCCTGGAAGTTGCGCCCGAAGACCGGGATCGACGCCCACACCGTGTCCTGGGCGCAGTAGAGCCGGCCGATCGGCATCCGGTTGGTGAGCTCGGAGAGCTTCACATAGAGCACCTCGGTCGGCTCGACCTCGGTGAGGATCGGCGAGAACACGTCGACGAGCGGCGGGTTGTCGCGCACCCGGACGAAGACCATGGCCGAGCCGGCCCGGATGCCGATGTCACCGTCGGCGTCGACCTGCAGCTGGTCGACCGTGGTCTTGGACATGGTGGCGACGACGGTGCGGACCCGCTCGTCGAGGGGAACGACCTCATCGGCCGCGTCGGCCAGCGCGGCCGCCAGCACGCCGTCCTCGGCCAGGTCGTCGAGGCTCAGCTCGTCGTCGATGCTGGGCTCGTGCCGGGCGGTGGCCAGCGGCACGGTGTCGATGGGCTCGTCGTTCTCGTCATGCACCAGATAGACCAGGAAGGCCGGGTGCGGAGCGCCGTAGACGTCGCGCAGCGTGCGGGCCACGACGGTGGCGAGCCGGTTGGCATTGTCCTGAGTGGAGCTCAAGCCGAACGAGTCACCCGAGCCCGGCAGCACGCCCGGCGGCGACCAACCGAGCGCGACCAGGTCGGCGATCGAGGCCCGATCCATCCGGTAGCCCTCGGGCAACCCCGCGTTGCCGATCGCCAGCGCCTCGACCACGCCGCCCTCACGCACCCGCATGCTCACCGAATAGACGGCGATGCCGGTGCCGGACGCTGTCGGGTCGAGCGTCAGATCGACGTGCGCCCCTGGAGCCAGCGTCGGGAGCAACCCGGCCAGCGCCCGCGCGAACTCCCGCCACGCCTCGCCGACCTTCGCTCGCAAGTCGGCCGTGGTGGGCTCGTCGAGGAGCACACCGTCGCTGGAATCGCCGCCCTCGGCGCTCTGTGCCGTCATGATCGTCACCTCCGCTCCCGCCACCCTATCGAGCGGCGGCCGCGCCCTCGCCCCCCTCTCAGGGGATGGGCGGTTTCCCCTGGTCACCGGAGGCCCTGTCCGAGCCGCCGGACGGCGCGGCGGGCGGCGTCCAGGACAGGGCGAGGTCACTGAGCCGGTCGGCCACCTCGGCCGGGTCGGCGCCGCGGCCCACGGCCAGCCCGAGGAGATAGGCCGTCACGGGAGCACCGGGCCGGATCACGCCATGTGCCACGTCGCGAGCCAGATCAAGGATGAGCCGGGTCGGGATCTCGCCCGGATCGACTCCGGCCTCCCGGCCGGCCGCGACGAGCCACGCGTCCAGGTCGTTCACGGCGCCGGCACCCCGCCCCGGCCGGACCGGATCACCGCGCCCACTCCTCGGCGGTGCGCAGGTCGTCGTCGGTGTCGCAGTCGAACCACGGGGGCGGGCCCGACCGGCGCCAGGAGACCTCGGCCACCCGCAGGTGGTTCATCAGCTCGCGGACCGAGGCGCCGTCGAGGCTGCCCCGCTCCTCGGCCAGCTGGTTGATCGCCTCGCGCAACGCGGCCGTCCGCCACACGCCGCACAGCATCTGCCGCCGGCCCTCGGCGTCGCGGTAGACCGCGCCCTGCATCGGCGCCGACTCGGCGGTCAGCCGCAGCACGTCGATCGCCTCCCCGGTGAGCAGAGGCAGGTCGGCGGCGAGCAAAGCCGTGTAGGTCACGTCCTCGGGGACCAGGGCCAGCCCCGCCGCGGTGGCCGCCACCGGGCCGCTGCCCGGCGGATCCTCCCTGGTGGAGTGCACCTGGACGGGCAGATCGGGCGGCACCCGGCCGACCACCACACGCGGGTCGGCGTCGTGCACCGCGGCGAGCACACGGGTCAGCATGGACTGCCCGGCCACGGTCAGCGTCGGCTTGTCCGCACCGCCCATCCGCCGCGCAGCTCCGCCGGCCAGCACCACCGCCGCATATCCCCCCACGTACGTACCGTATCCCGACCGCGTGTCGAGCGTGACCGCGCGCTCAGTTACCAGTCGTGGATCACTCCGTGTCGTGGCGGTGTCCGGACCGGTGGCGGCCGGGGTTCTCCCGGTGCCCGGGCCCGGCGGCGACAGACGCCCGGCGATGGCCGGCCCCCGCGGTGACGAGCCGGATGCCGGTGAGCGGCCTACGCTCGACCCATGGCGAGGACGATGACCCGGCGGCCGGTCGTAAAGATCAATCTCGACGCGACCGGTGACCCCCGGCGCCGGCCGGACGATCTCGCCGCCGAGGAGCCGCTGGAGATCCGGGTGCGCAAGGCGCCGCTCGCGGTCACGATGCGCACCCCGGGGCACGACATCGACCTGGCGATGGGATTCCTGCTCACCGAGGGGATCATCGGCAGCGCCGGCGACGTGGTGACCGCCCAGCTCTGTGCGGGCACCGACACCCCGAACACCTACAACGTGGTCGACGTCGTGCTCGGGGACGAGGTGCCGCCGCCGGTCACCGACCCGAGCCGCAATTTCTACACCACCAGCTCGTGCGGCGTGTGCGGCAAGGCCAGCATCGACGCGGTGCGCACCCGCTCGCGGTTCGACGTCTCGGCCGACCCGCTGAGCATCCCGGCGGCCACCCTGGCCGAGCTGCCCGACCGGCTGCGGGCGGCCCAGCGCACCTTCGACCGCACGGGCGGGCTGCACGCGGCCGGGCTCTTCACCGCGGCCGGTGAGCTGCTGGCGCTGCGGGAGGACGTGGGCCGGCACAACGCCGTCGACAAGGTGATCGGCTGGGCGCTCCGCGAGGGACGGCTGCCGCTGACCGGGCACGTGCTGCTGGTGTCGGGCCGGGCCAGCTTCGAGCTCACCCAGAAGGCCTGGATGGCCGGGATCCCGATGCTCGCGGCGGTGTCGGCGCCGAGCACGCTGGCCGCCGAGCTGGCCGACGAGGCCGGGCTGACACTGGTCGGCTTCCTCCGCGGGCGGAGCATGAACGTCTACACCTCCCCGGAGCGCGTGACCGTCGAGCACCCGGCCCTGCGCACCGAGGACGGCTCGCACGGTTAGCTCGTACATCTGAGAGCCGCAGGCACCGCTCACCGGGACCGGCCCCGCAGGGTGGCGGTCGGCGAGACGAAGTCCTCGACGGCCTCGTGGCCGATGCCGGCGGCCAGCAACCCGTCGAGAACCCGGGCGAACTGGTGGCCCGGATCGAGCCGTAGTGCCCGGTCGACCGCCACCCGGGCCAGCGGGCCCAGGCCGGCCCGCCAGGCCGCATAGCCCAGGAGGGCGGCCGGCCCGGGAACGAACGGGGTCTCGACCCGGCGCGTCATCTCGGCCCACTGGGTGATCCGCCACGGCTCGCCGGAGATGCGGTCGACCGCGTAGTCGAACACCGGCCGGCCGGCCAGCAGGGCTCCGAGCCAGGCCGTCTCGGGGAAGGTCAGCGACCGGCCGGCCGCGTGACGCCGCTCCCCGGCTCGCACCGCGGACCGCCCGGCCTCGTCCAGCAACACCCCGGGATCACCGCCGGAGCGGAAGACGCGGCCGAACCGGATGCCCAGATCGGCCGTCGCGGCCGCCATCCGCCGGCGATCCTCGCCGTCGACGCTCGCCACCTGGGCGACCAGCGTCCGCCGGTCGGGGAGGGCGACCTGCCCCTGAAAGACCGCGGCGGCGGCGACCGGACTGCTCGGCGAGGGAACGGGGTGGCCCTCAGGAGGACAACAGCCGTGCTCGGCGCAGTCACGCGACCACCAGCGCCCGCCGGTGATCCGCAGCCTGTCCCGGATCTGGAGACCGCTGCGGGCGAGAGCGGTGCCGAGGGTGTCGAGGGTGCGGTCGACCGGGTCGGGTGGGCCGAAGCCGAGAACCGCGATGGCCTGCGCGCCCTGACGGGCGACCAGCGGCGCCATCCAGCCGGCACCGTCGGAGCCGGGCGGGGGCAGATCGTGCCGCCCGGCGAAGCTCACCCGGCGGCCCACCGTGCCGATCACGACGATGCTGTCGGTCGGGTGGAAGCCCAGCAGATAAGGCGTGACCGCGATGAGGTCGGCGGCGGTGCGGACGACGATCGTGCACTCGGGGTTCATGCCGGGCAGCGTGGCCCGCCGGGCACCCTGCGCGAGTGCCAAGTGCTCAGCCTGTGGACGACACGCGGGTTATCCACCGGCCTCGTTCGGAGAAGCCCAGCTCACGCCTCAGGAGCGGAACGGCAGCTCGTGCAGCTCGAGGCCTTCCTGCTGCCACTCGTGCGCCGACTTGCTCAGGTCGAGGGTCAGCTCGAACGACGAGACCACGTCGTAGCCGGCGGCGTGCAGGCTGCGGATCGCCTCCACGTTGCGCGACTCGGGGGAGATCGTCAGCGCGGTCATGTTCCGGCGGCGGGCCTCGCCGGCCACGTGGCGCAGCAGCTTGCGACCCACTCCCTTGTGCCGGTGGGAGGCGGTGACCACGACCGGCTCGACCTCGCCGGCCAGGCCGCGGAGCACCAGCCCGACCAGTCCGATCACCCCGTCGTCGGCATGGTCGGCCACCCACAGCCCGCCGAGATCGAGCCGGGTCAGGTATTCCTCGAAGCCCTCGCCGGCGTCCTCGTCCGGCACGCCGTACATCTGGTTGTGCTGGTTGGTCAGCTCGGACCACAGGCGACGGCCCGCGGAGTGGTCACTCGGCCGGTACGAACGCACTGTGACAGGGCTCATGGCGACATTTTGACTCCGATTTCAGGCAGGCGTAAGCCGAAGCGGAAGATAAGGCGGTGGATCAGGCGTACTTGCGCGCGCACCCCCAGCACCTCCCGACATTTCTCACCCACCAGCGCATCCGGGAGACGCCGGTGGGTGGCGGGAGCGTGTCCAGCGCCAGCCGGCTCACGCTCGACGACGGCACGTCCGTCTTCGCCAAGACCTGGCCCGCCGGTGAGGCACCGGAGGGCTTCTTCACCGCCGAAGCGTCCGGTTTGACGTGGTTGCGCGAGGCGGGGGCGCCGGTGCCCGAGGTGATCGTGGCGCTTCCCTCAATGATCGCCACCGAATGGATCGAGCCCGGCGAGCCGACGCGTGAGGCGGCCGAGCAGCTCGGGCGTGATCTGGCCGGCCTGCATCGTTCCGGGGCGGACGCGTTCGGGGCGGCCTGGGCCGGTTACATCGGTCCGCTCGGCCTCGACAACACTCCTTCGACCGGAGAGTGGGGGCCGTGGTTCGCCGAGCGCCGGCTCCTCCCGTACCTCAAGATCTCGGCCGATCGGGGCGCACTCTCCGACGTCGAGGTGGCGCTGGTCGAGCGTGTTCTTCAGGGTCTCGAGACGTACGCCGTGGGGGAGCCGCCCAGTCGCACGCACGGCGATCTGTGGCCGGGGAACCTCCTGTGGGCCGACGGTCGGGCCTGGCTCATCGACCCGGCCGCTCACGGGGCTCATCGCGAGACCGATCTGGCAGAACTGGCGCTCTTCGGCGGCGCTCCGCACCTGTCGTCGATTCTCGGGGCCTACAACGAGGTCTACCCCCTCGCCGAGGGATGGGCGGAGCGGGTTCCCCTGCACCAGTTGCACCTTCTGCTGGTGCACACGGCGGCGTTCGGCGAGAGCTACCGCGCCTCCGTGCGCTCGGCCGCGGAAGCCGCGCGGCACGCACTGTGACTGAGTCGGCTGTCCACAGCCGAATTCTGCGGAGGTCATCGGCGCGGGAAGCGGATAGATTCAATCTGTGAGCATGCGTGGAAGATCAGTGATCGCTCGGGGCGCTCCGTGATCCCGCTCGCCGACCGGTTCGGACGGGTGGCGACCGATCTGCGCGTCTCTCTGACCGATCGCTGCAATTTGCGCTGCACCTACTGCATGCCCGAGGAGGGCCTGGCCTGGCTTCCTCGAGAGCAGCAGCTGACCGACGACGAGGTCAACCGGCTCATCCGGATCTCGGTCGAGACGCTCGGCATCGAGGACGTCCGGTTCACCGGTGGTGAGCCGCTGCTCCGGCGCGGTCTGGTCGGCATCGTGCGGGCCGCGGCTCAGCTCGAGCCCCGTCCCCGGCTCATGCTCACGACGAACGGCATCGGGCTCGAACGCCTCGCCGGCCCACTGCGCGAGGCGGGGCTCGACCGGGTCAACGTCTCGCTCGACACGCTGGATCCGGCGCGGTTCACGGCGCTGACCCGGCGCGACCGGCTGGCCGACGTGCTCCGCGGGTTGGAAGCGGCGGCGGCGGCCGGCCTCACCCCGGTCAAGATCAATACGGTGCTCATGCGCGGCATCAACGACGACGAGGCTCCCGCGCTGCTGCGATTCGCGCTCGACCACGGCTACCAGCTGCGCTTCATCGAGCAGATGCCGCTCGACGCCCAGCACCAGTGGGACAGGCACACGATGGTCACGGCCGACGAGATCCTGGCCGACCTCGAGCCGTACGGTCTTCTTCCCGATCCGGTTTCACGTGGAACAGCGCCGGCCGAGACCTGGCTGGTGCCCGGCCACGTCGATGCCGCCGGCGAACCGGCCCGGGTCGGTGTGATCGGCAGTGTGACCCGGCCTTTCTGTGGCGACTGCGACCGCACCCGGCTGACCGCCGACGGCCAGGTGCGCAACTGCCTGTTCGCCACCGCGGAGAGTGACCTGCGCAAACTGCTGCGCGAGGGCGCGAGCGATGACCAGCTGGCCGAGGCCTGGCGGGTCGCGATGAGCGGCAAGCGAGCCGGCCACGGCATCGACGACCCGGCGTTCCTCCAGCCGGCCCGCCCGATGTCCGCCATCGGGGGGTGACGTGACCACGCTGACCGTCCGCTATTTCGCCGGGGCGCGAGCCGCCGCGAAAGGCACCCGCAGCGAGACGGCCGAGGCGGCCACGCTGGAGGAGCTGAAGCAACTGCTGACCGACCGGCACGGCGAGCGGCTGGGAGTGGTGCTCAAGGCGGCCAGCTTCCTGGTGGACGGTCTGAGCTGCCACGACCAGTCCGCGGCCTTGCCCGAGGGTGCCACGATCGACGTGCTTCCGCCCTTCGCCGGGGGCTGATCTGCTCGTCGCCGGGGTGACCGCGCTGCATGGGTTGGGGCTCCGATGACTGCCAAGATCGAGCGGCTCGTCCGCGCCTCGCCTTCGGCACGTCGACCCTCCACGTGACCGACCGCTGCTGTCCTCGGCCAGGCTGGATCACGCCGCGGGCCGGCCTTCCACGACACGCCGGGTGAAGATGGCGTCGGAACGGGAGGATGCAGATGGCGTCGGAACGGGAGATCGCGCGGCAGCGGGCCACGGCCGTGGCGGAGGCTTTCGGGCTGCGGTCCGGCGGTGTGCTCGTGCCGGTCAGCTTTCGCAGCTCCCAGACGTGGCGGCTGGAGACGACAGACGGAGCCGTCCTGGTGAAGCACGTCCCGGCCGAGGGGTGGCTCGAGGACTTCGAGCGAGCGATGGATTTCGAGCGGCGGGCGATCGGCGCCGGCATCTCGATGGCCCGGCCCCTCGAACCCGCTGGCGGAGGCGAGCAACCCGGAATGGGGAACCCGGCCGGCGGAGGCCAACAACCCGGAGAGGGGAACCCAGCTGGTGAAGGCCAACAACCCGGAGGGGGGAACCCAGCTCGCGAAGGCCAACAACCTGGAGTGGGGAACCTAGCTCGCGGTGGCGGACAGCCTGGGGTGGTGAAGCGAGCTGGCGGCTTCGCGGTGCGGATCGACGGGCTGGGCTGGGTCCGCGCCTATGAATGGGTGGACGGGCGGCCGTTGGCTGACACGGATGACGTGGCCACGTGGCTCGGCGAAACGCTGGCTCGGCTCCACGGGCTGGCGCCCGGGGCCGACGGACGGCGGGCGCCGGAGTGGTATCGGCAGGATGCGGCGCTGTGGCAAGGGTGGCTGGAGGCCGGGCTGGGCGCGGGACGAAGCTGGGCGCCTCTGTTGCGACTGCATCTGCGCGACGTCCTGGACGCGGCCGAGTGGGTGGCGCGCAGTTTCGCGGCGGCCGGCGACTACGTGATGGCTCACCGGGATGTCGAGCCGTGGAACGTGCTCATGACCGCCGGCGGTCCGGTGCTGATCGACTGGGATGTGGCGGGGCCGGACAGCGCGAGCCTCGAGGCGGCGCACGCGACGCTGGAGTTTTCGCGGCGGGGCCGGGCGAATCCTGATCCGGCCGCTGTGCGGAAGACCTTCGAGGCGTACGTCGGTGCGGGTGGCACGCCCTTCGGTGGGCCCGATGTGCTGGCCCGCCGGGCGGGACTGCGACTCGGGCGGCTCGCGGAACGGCTGCGGATCTCGCTCGGCGAACAGGCACTGGGCCCCCGCGACCGGGAAGCGCTCGAGCGCCAGACCGCCGAGCGGATCGTCGGGATGCCGGCCTTCGTCGCCTCGCTCCGCGATTACCGGCTCTGACGACGCGGGCGCGAACGCGGCAACGCCGTTGGGGTTGAACCGCGCGCTGCCGGTGGCTGGCTACGGTCACGCGCGTCGGGCTCCGGCCCCGGGCCACGCGCCAGCGGCGGCCAGATGTGGCAGGTCGCGGGCGTACGGGTCCTCGACGCGGCCGCCTCGTCCGGCGCCCCGCACGGGGCGTGGGACGGCGCGGACAAGGGCGGCGCGGACAGGGCGGCCGGCGCGGACGGCGCGGACAAGGGCGGCGCGGACAGAGGCGGCCGGCGTGGACAAGGACGCGCGGACAAGGGCGGCGCGGACGGCGCGGACGGCGCGGTCGGCGCGGTCGGATCCAGGGGTTCGTCAGTGTGCTCTCAGGAATGACCAGGAGACTGGGCTGGGAAAGTTTCTGGGGAGGAAATCTTGGTGGTCTTCGTCGGGCTGATCTTCGTGGTCATCGGCCTGATTCACTTTTATCTGTGGAAGCGGCTCGTCAAGGATCCGCTGCCCGGCAAGCGCGCCCGGCGGATCGGGGCGGGGATCGTCATCGCGCTGGCGGTGCTGGCGCCGGCGACGCTCATCGGGGTGCGGTCGGGGGCTGTTCCGTGGCTGGCCTGGCCGGGTTACCTGTGGATCGCGCTCATGTTCTATCTGCTGGTCACGCTGGCCGTGCTCGAGATTCCGCGGCTCGCCCTGGTGCTGGCGTGGCGCGCTCGACGGCGTACGGGGAAGGAAACCGCGACCGCCACCGCCGAGAGCGACCCGGGCGAGCCCGCCGCAGGCGAGGCCCGGACCGAGAGCTCACCGGTGCTGACCGCCGAGAAGCCGCCGCCACCCGACGGCATCGACCGGCGGCTCGTCCTCGCCCGTGGCGCCGCGATCTTCGCGGGTCTCACCGCGGCCGGCGTCACCGGATACGGCGTGCGGACCGCGCTCGGCGGGCCGCGCATCGACCGCGTGCAGATCCCGCTGGCCAAGCTGCCCCGGGCCATGGACGGCACCCGGCTGGCCGTCGTCTCCGACATCCACCTCGGGCCGCTGACCGGCATGAATCACGCCCGGCGCATCGTCGACGTGATCAATTCGGTGCAGGCGGACATCGTGTGTGTCGTCGGTGACCTGGTGGACGGCAGCGTGGCCGAGCTGGGGCGGTTCGCGGCGCCGCTGGCCGACATCCAGTCGCGGCAGGGGGCGTATTTCGTGACCGGCAACCATGAGTACTACTCGGGCTTCCAGGAGTGGGTCGACGAGGTCGCGCGGCTCGACGTGCGGCCGCTGCGCAACGAGCGCCTCGAGCTCGGCGGTCTCGATCTGGCCGGCGTCAACGATCTGGGGGGCGCCGAGGAGGGTGACCCGGCCGACTTCGCGAAGGCGCTCGGCGACCGCGACCCGGCCCGGCCTGTCGTATTGATGGCCCACCAGCCCCTCGCGGCCCGGGATGCGGCCCCGTTCGGGGTTGATCTTCAAGTTTCCGGCCATACCCACGGCGGCCAGATGGCACCCTTCAACCTGCTGGTCAAGCTCGAGCAACCGGTCGTCTCCGGGCTCGGCCGGGTCGACGGTGTGCCGGTCTATGTCACCAATGGTGCCGGTTTCTGGGGCCCGCCGGTTCGAGTCGGCGCTCCGCCGCAGGTGAGTGTGATCGAACTGCGGGCTCAGTAAAGGCATCAAGATCCGTAAGTTCGTCAAGCGTGGCGATTCGTGTGAGCACCGGAGGGCGTGACAGGATGCAGCGCGTGCCCTCGGACAACACAGGTAGTGCCGCGGACACGTACGTCGCGGATCTCCACATCCACTCGCGTTTCTCGCGGGCCTGCAGCCGTGATCTGACCCTGCCCACGCTGGCCTGGTGGGCCCGGCGCAAGGGCATCGCCCTGCTGGGCACGGGCGACTTCACCCATCCGGCGTGGTTCGATCACCTGCGCGAAAACCTCGTCGACGACGGCCCCGGCCTGTTCCGCTATGCCGGTGAGGCCGACGTCACCCAGCGCCTGCCGGGCTCGCTCCAGACGAGCCCGGCGGCGCGCTTCATGCTCAGCGTCGAGATCTCCACGATCTACAAGCGCGACGACCGCACCCGCAAGGTGCACCACCTGATCTACATGCCGGACTTCGCGGCGGCGGCCCGGTTCAACACGGCGCTGGGCCGCATCGGCAACCTGACCGCCGACGGCCGGCCCATCCTCGGCCTCGACTCGCGCGACCTGCTCGAGATCGCGCTGGAGTCGGGTGGCTATCTGGTCCCGGCGCACATCTGGACCCCGTGGTTCTCGGCGCTGGGCTCCAAGTCGGGCTTCGACGCGATCGCCGACTGCTACGCCGACCTGGCCGAGCACATCACCGCGGTGGAGACCGGTCTCTCCTCCGACCCTGAGATGAACTGGCGGGTTTCCAGCCTCGACCGCTATCGCCTGGTGTCGAATTCGGACGCCCACTCGCCCGCTGCCCTGGCCCGCGAGGCGACGCTCTTCACGGGCGAGCCCGACTACGCCGCCGTGCGCGACGGAGCCGGTCTGGCCGGGACGCTCGAGTTCTTCCCCGAGGAGGGCAAGTATCACGCCGACGGCCACCGGGCCTGCGGTGTGAACTGGGAGCCGCAGCGCACCCGCGAGCACGGCGGCCGCTGCCCTGAGTGCGGCAAGCCGCTCACCGTCGGGGTGCTGAGCCGGGTCGAGGACCTCGCCGACCGCCCCACCGGCGCCCACCGCGACGGTCACGTGGAGCACCTGATCCAGCTCCACGAGATCCTGGGCGAGATCAACGGCGTCGGCCCCAAGTCCAAGACGGTCGAGGGCCAGCTCAACCACCTGGTCGCCACGCTCGGCGCCGAGCTCGACATCCTGCGCAAGGTGCCGCTCGACGCGATCGGCCAGGCCGGCGGCGACGAGCTGCGCGAGGGCATCGACCGGCTCCGCCGCGGCGACGTGCGCCGGGTGGCCGGTTACGACGGCGAGTACGGCGTGATCACCCTCTTCGAGCCGGGCGAGCTGCGCCATCGCACCGGCGCGCCGCAGCTGGAGACGCTGTTCGACGTCCCGCAGCAGCGCAAGCCCGAGCCGGCCGTGAAACCGAAGCCGGTCAAGGTGGCCAAGGAGCCCAAGAAGGCGCCGCCGCTGCCGCCCCCGCCGAGCCCGCACGAGCCGTTCGAGCCGATGCTGGCCGGCATGGAGGAGGTCGGCACCGGGCTGCTCGACCGCCTCGACGCGATGCAGCGGGTCGCAGCCTCGGCCCCCGGTGGCCCGCTGCTGATCGTGGCCGGTCCGGGCACGGGCAAGACCCGTACGCTGACTCACCGCATCGCCTACCTCTGCGCCGAGCTCGGCGTCTTCCCGGAGCGCTGCCTGGCCATCACCTTTACCCGGCGCGCCGCCGGTGAGCTGCGGGAACGCCTGGACGCGCTGCTCGGTAAGGACGGCGAGGACATCACGGTGGGCACGTTCCACTCGGTGGGTCTGGCCATCCTCCAGGAGAACGCGCGCGCCGCGGGCCTGGGCGCGCACTGGCGGATCGCCGACGAGGCCGAACGGGCCGAGGCCCGGGAGCAGGCCGGCGACGACGATCACGCGTACGCCAAACTGCTGCGCCAGCAGGACCTGGTCGACCTGGACGAGCTGATCACCATGCCGGTCGCCCTGCTGCGTGATGAGCCGGCCCTGGTCGAGAAGTACCGCCGGCGCTGGCAATGGATCTTCGTGGACGAGTACCAGGACGTCGACGACACCCAGTACGAGCTGTTGCGCCTGCTCAGCCCGGCCGACGGCAACCTGTGCGCGATCGGCGACCCCGACCAGGCGATCTATTCGTTCCGCGGCGCCGACGTGAGGTACTTCCTGCGGTTCAACGAGGACTTCGTGGACGCCCGGCTGGTCCGGCTGACCCGCAACTACCGGTCGTCGGCGCCCATCCTGGCCGCCGCGGTGCAGGCGATCGCCCCGTCGTCGCTGGTCAACGGCCGCCGGCTCGACCCGGCCCGGCTCGACCCGGAGGCGCCGCTGGTCGGCCGCTACCCCGCGGCGAGCGTCGCCGACGAGGCCGACTTCGTCGTGCGTACGATCGACGACCTGGTCGGCGGTCTCTCGCACCGCTCGCTGGACTCGGGCCGGGTCGACTCCCGGTCGGTCGCGGCCGGCAACCTGTCCTTCTCGGACATCGCCGTGCTCTACCGCACCGACGCCCAGTCCGGTGCGATCGTCGAGGCGCTGTCCCGGGCCGGCGTGCCGGTCCAGAAGCGCTCGCACAACCGGTTGCGCGACCGGCCCGGCGTCCAGCAGATCGCCCGCGAGCTGCGGCACGCCGACGGTCCGGGCGGCTCGCTGGTGGCCCGGCTCAAGCTGACCGCGCAGGGACTGGCCCAGCGTTTCGCCGCGCCGACCCTGGACGGCGAGCAGCTCGCCCCCGACGACATCTGGACCGCGGCCGACCTTCTGCGCCCGCTGGCCCAGCGGGTCGGCGACGATCTGCCGCGCTTCCTGCAGGAGATCGCGACCGGCGCCGAGGTGGACGCGCTCGACCCGCGGGCCGAGGCGGTCAACCTGCTCACCCTGCACGCCGCCAAGGGCCTCGAATTCCCGGTGGTCTTCCTGGTCGGCTGCGAGGACGGCCTGGTGCCGCTGCGCTGGCCCGGCGGTCGCCCGTCGGACGAGGACATCGCCGAGGAGCGGCGCTTGTTCTTTGTGGGTCTGACCCGGGCCCAGGACAGGCTTTTCGTCACCAGCGCGGCCCGCCGGTTCCGGCACGGCAGCGAGCGGGAGCAGCAGCCGAGCCCGTTCCTCGACGTGATCGACGCGGGACTGTTCGAGCGGCTCGGCGACACCGTGCCCTCCCGGCCCAAGGATCGCCAGCTCAGGCTGTTGTAACGGCGATCAGCGCGCCGGCCAGCAGCGCCGGTCCGAACGGGAGCGGGCGACCGCGTCCGCGGAGCAGCAGGGCCAGCGCGATCGGCCCGTTGATCAGGTGCGGCACGACCAGCCCGGTCACGACGGCCGGCCAGCCGGCGAAGCCCAGGATCGTGGCCAGCACGGCGGCGAGCTTGACGTCGCCCAGACCCAGGCCGCCGCCGGGGAGCAGCGCGATCATCAGGTACGCCGCGAACACGACGAGGCCGGCGAGCAGGGCGGGCACGAGCCGGTCCGGCCGCAGCAGGGCCAGCGGCAGCGCGGTGACGCCCAGCCCGGCGACCAGCGGATCCGGCAGTCGCAGGCAGCGCAGGTCGATCAGGGCGAGCAGCAGACCGGGCACGACCGCCAGCAGGTGCACCGGCAACTGGGGGGACGGGCCGAGGGTCACGGCCAGCAAGACGCTCACCGACGCTCCCACCAGCACCGTCAGCCCGTACGCCGGGAAACCGGAACAGGAAGCACCCACCCGGACCCACCCGCCCGGCCCGGTTGCGAAGCTCCGGCCGCAGAGCGCGCACGCCGAACGGGCCGGATCTCCGAAGGGGACGGCCAGCCGATGGGCGACGCGGGGAAGGAAGGCAGCCGTGGAGGCGCCGAAAACGGCAGCGAGAATCACCAGGGGTACGGACACGACTCGGCACCGTAGTGGCCGGACGAGCGATCCGCGGGTCGTGTTGCCGACACCGGCGGCGATTCCGTCCGGGTATGCGTCGGCCTCGCACGCTACGGTGGCACCAGCGTAATCGCTTCCGGAGGAAATCCTGATGTCGCAGAACGGCCCGTACTCCGGCCCGCCGTGGTCGCACGGGAACTCCGACGAGCCGTACGCGGAGCCGGCCGACCCCTGGGGTGATCACGGCGCACCCGTCGCGTCGGAGCAGCCCTCCTGGGGTGGTCATCCGCCGTCGATCCCGCAGCAGCCGGTGAGTTATCACTCGGCGCCGATGAGCCCGGTGCCCAACGAGCCGTCGTGGGACCGGCCGGCGTCGCCTCCGCCGAAGCGCAACACGCCGATCATCGCCCTGGTGGTGACGCTGGGCCTGCTCATCGTGGTCGGTCTCGGCGCGACCGCGTGGCTGCTCAAGGAGCGCAGCAACCAGAGCGATCAGGCTTCCCCGACCGCGTCGGCGACCACTCCGGTCGCCGGACCCGCGCCGCAGGGCAGCGAGGACGCCCGCTTCTATGTCAAAAAGGGCGACTGCGTCGTCAACGAGGGCACCGACGAGGAGCCCAACATGCGGGCCACGGCCTGCACGACCGGCACCTACGAGGTGCTCGATCGCGTCAAGGGCAAGACCACGGGGGAGAAGGACGCGGAGCGCAAGTGCTCCAAGGTCACCGGCTATACGAAGTGGTTCTTCTACGACAGCCCGCTCGACGATCTCGACTTCGTGCTCTGCCTCAAGGAACATAAGGCGCTCTAGGTCGATCTAGCTTTAAAGCTAGATACGGCTAGACCATCCTCGACACGCTCGTCAGGTCTTGCTAGCGAACTCTAGCTATTTCACTAGACGACCCGATACGGTGCAATGCGTGGATCCGGTGAGGAACCCGTACGCTCCCGGCGCCGGCCAGCGCCCACCCGAGCTGGCCGGTCGTGACCGCGAGCTCGACGCGTTCGACGTGGTGCTCGAGCGCATCGCCCGGGGCCGGCCCGAGCGCAGCCTCGTCCTCACCGGCCTGCGCGGTGTCGGCAAGACCGTCCTGCTCAACACGCTGCGCTCGGCCGCGATCGGTCGCCTGTGGGGCACCGGCAAGATCGAGGCCCGGCCCGACCAGTCGCTGCGACGACCGGTGTCGGCCGCTCTGCACATGGCGATCCGCGAGCTCGCGCCCCACCACCGCGACCCCGACCGGGTCGACGACGTCCTCGCGGTGCTCAAGGCGTTCGCCCTGCGGGCCAACGACAGTTCGGCCAAACTGCGCGACCGCTGGGCGCCCGGCATCGATGTGCCGCCGGCCCGGGGCCGGGCCGACTCCGGCGACATCGAGATCGACCTGGTCGAGCTGTTCACCGACGCCGCCTCGCTGGCCACCGACGTCGGCACCGGCATCGCGCTGTTCATCGACGAGATGCAGGATCTGGGCCCGGCCGACGTCTCCGCGCTCTGCGCCGCCTGCCACGAGCTGTCCCAGCTGGGTGCGCCGCTGATCGTGGTCGGGGCCGGTCTGCCGCACCTGCCGGCCGTGCTGTCCGCCGCGAAGTCGTATTCCGAGCGCCTCTTCCGCTACCAGCGCATCGACCGGCTCGACCGGGTCGCGGCCGACCTCGCGCTGTGTGCCCCGGCCGCCCGGGAAGAGGTGGAGTACGAGGCGAAGGCACTCGACCTGCTCTACGAGAAGTCCGGCGGCTATCCCTACTTCGTGCAGGCGTACGGGAAGGCGACCTGGGACCACGCACCGCAGACCCCGGTGACCGACGCCGACGTGCGGGTGGCCGCCCCCGAGGCCGAGGCCGAGCTGGCCGTGGGCTTCTTCGGCTCCCGGTTCGAGCGAGCCACGCCGGCCGAGCGCGACTACATGCGGGCGATGGCCACGCTGTCGGGTGACCCCGGCAACGACATGGACGCAGCCGTCCCCACGTCCGAGATCGCCATCGCCCTGGGCCGCAAACCGGCCAGCCTCTCGCCGGCTCGCGACGCGTTGATCAAGAAAGGCCTGATCTACTCGGGCGAGCGCGGCACGGTCGCGTTCACCGTGCCGCATTTCGGCCGGTACCTGCGCACGCAGCCGGTGTGATCCGCCTCCGGCGGGTATAACCAGTTCATGAAGCCCGTACGCACTGCCGCCCGCGCGATGCTCGCGTCGATCTTCGTCATCCAGGGCGTCCGGTCGATCGTGAAACCCGACGCCACCTCGGAGACGGCCGCCCTGGTCACCGACCGGGTGAAGCCCCTCCTCGAGAAGGCGGATCCGCGCATCCCGACCGACGCCCGCACGCTGGTGCAGATCAAGGGGGTGAGCGACACGATCGCCGGCCTCGCGCTGGCCACCGGCCACTTCACCCGGCCCGCCGCTCTCGTGCTCGCGGCCGGTCTGGTGCCGACGACCGTTGCCGGGCACCCGTTCTGGGACCGGTCGCGGCCCGACGCCAAGGTGCAGCAGACCCAGTTCCTCAAGAACCTGGGACTGCTCGGCGGCCTGCTGCTGGCCGCCGTCGACACCGAGGGCCGCCCGGGGCTGGGCTACCGCACGAGCCACGCGGTCGACCGCTCCCAGCGGTCGGTCAAGCGCTCTCAGCGCTCGGTCAAGCGAGCCCTGCGCACCGCCAAGCGGGAAGCCAAGATCGCCGCTGTGAGCGCGACGGCCGCGCGCAAACTGCCTGGCTAACAACCTCCCGGCGATCTCCCCCGTTAAGTCCGACAAGGGGCTGCGGCCCCGCCATGACGCCGCTCGCCGGCTTTGTGGCCGGCATGGCTCCGCCGTGCCCGGAGGACGAGAGCGACGGGGGTCGCGCCATGCCGGCGTGGGGACAGCACGAGCGGAGTTCGAGGTCGGTCGTGGCCGGGCTCGGGTGCCTGGCGGCACTCTGGGCGATCGGTCACTTCCTTCGAGCGTACGGGGTGGAGGACCCCGCGATGACGCCGGCGGAGGCGTGGCTGCTCGCCCTGGCCGGGCTGGTCGCCCTGGTCCTGTCGGCGTTCGCGCTGGCCGGTCCGGTGGCCCGCCGCTACGGACGTCCCCGGGGCGCCGCCGTCCTGACGGCGGCCGCCCTGGCGCTGATGGCCGAGCCGGTGCGCGCGGCCCTCGGTCTCGGCCACCTCGACCTGCTGTTGTTCGGCCTGGTCACCGCGGACGTGGTGGCGCTGCGCCGGTCGGCCTGGGCCGGTCGGCGAGCGGCCTGGTGGCCCGGTCCGCCGGCCTCGCGGGCCCCCGGCGGGCGCCTCGACGCACTCCGGCGGTGCTGGGCGACCGGGTCGTGGGCCGGGGTCGGCATCGGCGTCGCGTCGGCGCTGGCCGTCGGTCCGGCGTTGTTCATCCTCTATCTGATCGTCACCCGGCGCTGGCGGCCCGCGCTGCTCGCGACCGTTACGGCGGCGATCGTCACGCTCGCGGGTACCCGCGACCGGCCGGACCTGATCGACCGGGCCGGGCCGATCGGGGACGCGGCCAACCAGTCGCTCGCCGGATTGCTGGCCCGCCTCTACGACTCGTCGAGCACGCCGGTGCTGGTCTGGCTCTCGTTCGCGGCGCTGCTGCTCGCCGTCGGGCTGATCCGCGCGCGGGCCGCGCACGCCGACGGTGACGAGATCACCGCGTTCACCCTGGTCGGCCTGACCGGGGCGACGATCGCACCGGTGACGACCACGTCCGAGCTGATCTGGATGGTGCCGGCGGTGCTGATCCTGGTGGACGCGGCGGCCCGGCTGCGGGTCGGCCGGCGGCCCCGGACCGGGCGTCTGACCGGGCTCGGCTACGCGACGGCGGCGCTGCTGACCTATCTGCTGCTGGCCCTGCCTCCGGAGTGGACGGTGGGCTGGAACGCGTACGGCTTCGCGGTGATCGTGCTGATGAACGCGCTGCCGTGGCGGCCCGGAGTGGCTCCGGCGACCCCCGTCGTCCGCCGGCCGGTCGTGCCGGTCCGGGTGCCGGCCATCCCCGGGCCTAGGGGCAGTTGACCCACTCCTCGGTGCCGTCGGCGAAGACCTGCCTCTTCCAGATCGGCAGCCGCGCCTTGGCCTCGTCGACCAGGCGGGCGCAGGCCGCGAACGCCGCCGCCCGGTGGGCCGTGCTGACCGAGGCGACCAGCGCGACATCGCCGATCGCCAGCGTGCCGACCCGGTGCGAGACCGCGACCGCGTAGACGTCGGGGTCGGCCTCGATCTCGGCGGCGACCTCGCGCAGCACCTCGGCCGCGCTGGGGTGACCCTCGTATTCGAGCAGGGTCACGCCGCGCCCGTCATCGTGATCGCGCACCACGCCCTGGAACGAGACCACGGCACCGGCCCGCGGGTCGGTCACCGCCTTCTCATGGGCGGCCAGGTCGAGCGGGGAGTCCAGCACCTCGGCGATGGCGATCATGGGCGCTCTCCGATCACCAGCGGCAATGGCAGGAAGGGGACCAGGTCACCGGGGGCGGCCTCGGTGCCCGGGCGGACGACGACGAAGCCGTGCGCGTTGGACAGGCCGCGCAGCATCGCCGAGCCGACGTGGCCGACCGGGGTGGCCGACCGTCCATCGTGGTCGAGCCGGGCCAGCGCCAGATGCGTGTCGGCGCCCCGGCCGCGCACCTTTCCGGCGACCTCGACGGTGGGCAGCGTGGGAGCTGGGCGGCCCTGCAGGCCGGCCAGCAGCGGGGCGACCAGCGTGATCAGCGCGATGACGGCGGACTGGGGGTTGCCGGGCAGGCCGGCCAGGAAGCGCGGCCGGCCGTCGGGCCCGGGCACGCGGGCCAGCAGCATCGGGAAGCCGGGGCGGACCGCCACCGTGTTGACGATGTAGTCGGCCCCGAGCTCGGTCAGGGCCGGGTGCAGATGGTCGACCGGCCCGTGCATCGTGCCGCCGGTGGTGCAGACGAGCTCGGCGCCGGCCAGAGCGCCGCGGACAGCGGTGAGGTGGGCCTCGAGCGTGTCCTGGACCGGGCCGGCGACCGCGGCCGGGGCGATGCTCGCGCCGTACCGTCGCAGCCAGCCCGGCACCTGCGGGCCGAGCGAGTCACGCACCCGCCCGGCACCCGGGGTGCCGCCGGTGAGCAGCTCGTCGCCGAAGACGAGCAGGCCCGCCCGGGGCCGCCGATAGACGCTGAGCGACTCGTAGCCGCAGGTGGCGGCGATGCCGATCACGGCCGGGTCGACCGCCGTCCCGACCGGCAGCAGTTCCTCGTCCTTGCTCGCCTCCTCGCCCGGCAGGCGCCACTCGGGCACATAGCCGTCGCGCGGCTCACCGCTGACCAGGCCGGCACCGTCGCGAGTGGACGCCTCGACCCGGACCACCGCCTCGGCCCCGGCCGGCACCATCGCGCCGGTGGCGATCTCGACGCAGGTGCCGTCCTCGGTCAGCGGCGGGGCGACACCACCGGCCAGCACCCGGCCCACCGGCCGCCACGGCTGGGGCCCGCGCACGGCCCAGCCGTCGATGCTCGAGGTCGGGAACGCGGGCAGGTCGGTCAGCGCCCGCAGCGGCTCGGCCAGCGTGCGCCCGTCAGCCTCGGACAGCGCGACCGGCTCCGCCGGGCCGGCCGCCGCGCGACCCGCTTCGTAGGCCAGCCGTCGGGCCTCTTCCCAGTCGACGCTCACGGGACGAGCCTATCCAGCCGCGCCGGACGAAGGGTGGTCACCGCCGTGTATCTGGTCGACGGTGTGCCGCAGCAGGGGGCCGAGCACGGCGAGGCCGTCCTTGGCGCCGCCGGTCGAGCCGGGCAGGTTGACGATCAACGTGCGTCCGGACACACCGGCCAGCCCGCGGGACAGCGCCGCGGCGGGCACCTTGTCACGGCTGTAGGCCCGGATCGCCTCGGCGATGCCGGGGATCTCGAAGTCGAGCAGGCCGCGAGTCGCCTCGGGGGTGCGGTCGGTCGGGGTGACGCCGGTGCCGCCGCTGGTCAGCACGACGTCGACACCGTCGGCGACGGCCAGCCGGAGCGCGTCGGTCACCGGCTCGCCGTCCGGCACGACCACCGGATCGCCGACCGTGCAGCCCAGCTCACGCAGGCCGGCGACGAGCCGCGGGCCACTGGTGTCGGCGTAGACCCCGGCCGCGGCCCGGTTGCTGGCCACGATGACGCGGGCCGAGATGGTCACGGCCGGTCCTCCGGGCGGACCCAATCGCCGGTCTTGCCGCCCTCTTTGCGCAGGACCCGCACCGACTCGATGCTGGCCGCGGGGTCGACCGCCTTGATCATGTCGATCATGGTGAGCCCGGCCGTGGCCACCGCGGTGAGCGCCTCCATCTCGACGCCCGTGCGGTCGGCCGTCTTGGTGGTGGCGGTGATCTCGACCGTGGTGCCGGTCAGCTCGAGATCGACGACCACGCCGTGCAGACCGATCGGATGGCACAGCGGGATGAGGTCGGGCGTGCGCTTGGCTCCCATGATCCCGGCCAACCGGGCCACCGCGAGCGCGTCGCCTTTCGGGAGCGCGTCGCCACGCAACAAGGCGACCACTTCCGCAGTGGTCACCACCCGCCCGGCGGCGACCGCACGGCGGGCGCTCACCGCCTTGGCGGAGACGTCGACCATGCGCGCGGCGCCGGTCTCATCGACGTGAGTAAGCAGGGATTCGTCGGGCATACCGGGAGTTTATAGAAGCCTTGCGGGGAAAAGTGTTCGCGTAATAGTGGCTACCGCCTCACGATTCGGCCAGGTCAAATGTTGGCGATCTATGCGCAGGTCAGGGACCATGTGGCGGGCTGGAAAACCGGGAACCTTCAGACAGACTTTATCAATCCGGAGCGTCAGACAAACGGCACGCTCTGCGATATGGACACTGCGCCCCAAAACGACGGCGCGGGTCGCTGAGAGTCGTATACCCGAGACGGCGTGTAACCAAATCCTTCCCTGTTATCATTTTCTGCGCAATACGACATGAATCGGTATCAACATCGCTTTCAATTGCATATTGTTCCTCTCGTCGCGACGGACTTGATCCCGAACATCCCGACCCCGGGCCCCTGGCCCGCATCGCGAGGAGAAAACAATGAACGTGCACGACTGGACCTGAGGTTGGTGCGCAAACGCGCACGCGTGCCTACGCTGGAGCCCGGACACGTCTCCGATGCGCTCCGCGACTGGACGACCACATTGCGAAAAGCTCATAGCTCCAACGACGACGCGACCGGTCAGCAGCTATCGCTGCTCATCGGTCTCGTCGTCGTTCTGGCGCTGGGAGTCGGGGCGGCTGACATCTGGCATGCCGTCACCCACCCGCAGCCGGTTCCCCACCCCGGGATCCTGGCGCTGGTCATCATCGGCGCCGCCGTGGCCAATTCGGTCAAGGTCCTGGTCCGGGTGCGGTCCAACCACAACCGCACCACCTGGGGCGAGATCCCGATCCTGGTCGGGCTGGCCTTCCTGCCGCACGTGTGGGTCGTGCTCTGCTCGGTGATCGGCATCGCCGTCATCAAGATCGTGACGCGGGTCGCGCTCCAGCGGGCGGTCTTCTCGCTGGCCAAAGAGGTGCTGATCGTCAGCGCCGCGGGTCTCGTCCTGACCCTGGCCGGAGCCCCGCCGATCTCCCACTCGCCGGTCGCCGCCGGCGTCGCCGTCACGCTGGCCTACGTGGCGATGTCGCTGGTCGACGAGATCGTGTTCATGCCGGTCTTCGCCGTCGCCTCACACACCACGGTCCTGCAGGCGATGCGCAAAGACCTGAGCGACCGGTTGATCGCCCACGTCTTCCGGCTGGCCACGGTCGTCTACATCATCGTGATCCTCGCCGTCGAGGCCAGCCCGTTGCTGCTCGGCTTCGTGCCGCTGCTCGTCCTCTGCCTGCATCTGTGGCACTCGCGGCAGCTGCGCACCAACGAGGAGAGGCGCTCCTGGCGCGAGCTGGCCAAGACGACCGACGAGCTCAGCTCGGTCGAGCTCACCCACGTGCTGCACGTGGCCGCGGCCCAGGGGGCCCGGGTGTTCTCCTCCGACGAGGTCGAGATCGACCTGACCGCGAGCGGCGTCGACCGGGTGGTCCGCGCCCGCGGCAGCGACGTGGTCCACGACGGACCCCGCCCGAGCCGCGACGCCTACGTCACCGAGATCACGGCCGACCTCGAGACCGGCGACCACAGCTACCGCGCCGGGTTGCTGACCCTCGGCTTCCACGGCCCGATCAAGCTCACCGAGTTCGAGCAGTACAAGCTCAAGACCTTCGCCGCCGCCCTCTGCACGGCCATCCGCAACGCCACGGCGTACGCCGAGCTGCAGCGGCTCAACGAGCAGAACGCGTACAACGCCGCCCACGACCCGCTGACCGGTCTGGCCAACCGCCGCGAGCTCTACGAACACGCCGGTCGGCACTTCCCGGGCCGCCCCGGGGACGGTGTGGCGGCGCTGCTGCTGATCGACCTCAACCACTTCAAAGAGGTCAACGACACGCTCGGCCACGCCGCCGGTGACGCCGTGCTGCGCGAGGTGGCCCGGCGGCTGGCCGACGCCGCGGCGCCGGGCGACCTGGTGGCCCGGCTCGGCGGCGACGAGTTCGCGGTGCTGCTCACCGATCTGCCCACCCCCGCGCTGGCCGCCCACCGGGCCAAGTCGATGCTCGCCACCCTCGAGGAAAGCGTGACAGTCGAGGGCATGCAGATCACCGTCGAGGCCGCGGGCGGCATCGCGCTCGCCCCCGGCAGCGGTGGCGTCAACGAGCTGATGCGGCGGGCCGACATCGCGATGTACCAGGCCAAACGCGCCGGTCGGCAGGTGGCGACCTATGCCCACGCCCAGGACACAGCCGACGTCAGCCGCCTCGCGCTGGGCGGCGAGCTGCAGCGCGCGGTCGCCGAGCACGAGTTCGTGGTCGACTTCCAGCCGATCGTCGACCTGGGCAGCGGCGAGGTGACCGGGGCCGAGGCGCTGGCCCGGTGGCACCACCCCGAGCACGGCTACCTCACACCGGTGGAGTTCCTCGAGACGGTGGAGCGCTCGGGCCGGCTGCCGGCGTTCGCCGACGCGGTGCTCGACCAGGCGCTGGAGGCGGCCGATCAGTGGCGCGAGGCCGGTTTCGACCTGCCGGTGGCGGTGAACGTGTCGCCCCGCAGCCTGCTCGACCCCAGCTTCCCCGAGACGGTGCTGGCCCGCCTGAGCCGGCACGCGGTCCCGGCCGACCGGCTGGTCTTCGAGCTCGCCGAGACGCTGACCCTCAGCCAGCTCGACGTGGTCGGGCGCGCGCTGACCGAGCTGAGCGAGGCGGGCGTCCGGCTGGCCCTCGACGACTTCGGCACCGGCGTCACACCGCTGTCGGTGCTGTCCCACATCCCGGTCCACCAGCTGAAGATCGACCGCGAGTTCGTGGGGGGCGTCCAGACGTCGTCCGAGGCCGCGGCGGTGATCCGCTCGACGGTCGACCTGGCTCGCAGCCTGCACCTCACGGTGATCGCCGAAGGGGTGGAGAGCGAGCCGCAGAGACACGCGCTGTGGGGTCTGGGCTGCGTGGCCGGGCAGGGGCACCTGTTCGCCCGGCCGATGTCGGCGACCCGGCTGCTGGCCACGCTGCAGCGCGGCACGGCGGGCCGGCCAGGGGTGCTGGCCGCGCCGCTGCACGACGGGGCCGCGGTGGTCCGCATGTCGCGGCGGCGGTCCGGGGGTACGGGAAGATCCGCTCTGCCACACTTGCCCGCGTGACCGAACCAGGGCAGACGACGAGCAAACCCGCAGCTGAGGGCCCCGCCGCCGACCCAGCCACAAACGCGGCGGCCGGCGATCCCCCCACCCGGGGCGACGCCGTCCCCGCCGCCGCCGACCTCCCTTCCCCCGGTACGCCGGAGGACAGCACCCCTCCCGAGCCGGCCACAGAGGACTCGTCCCCACCGGCCGGCGCCGAAGCTCCCGCCGATCAGCCCAGCGCGGATGATCAGCCGGACGCCGACGCGGAGGGCGTAACCGAGCACGCCGTCGACGGCGACGGTCGGGACGACGGCCGTCCGGCGAAGGGCGACGCCGCCGAGCCCGCGGCACTACCTGCCGGCGCCTCGATCGGCATGTACGTCGTCATCAGCGAACTGCCCATCACGGCCCCTGCAGCAAAGACCGCCAAAACGACCCGCGTTGATCCGAAAGCTCCGCCATCCGAGCCGGCACCCGCTTCGCAGCCCCTCAAGGACGACGAGCCCTCGGCCCCCGAAGATGCGACATCCGATCCAAAGGTCGCGAAGGTGGCACCCGAAGCGGAAGCCGCGCAGGTGGCGGCCGAAGCGGCACTCGCAATCCCATCTCCTCTGGACAAAAAGGATGAGACAGGGGCGGCATCCGACCTGGAAGACGTCGATGCGGCATCCGCAGCAGATCAGGGAGGACCCCGCACCAAGGTCGGCCGGTTCTTCGCCCGCATGGATCAGGCAGCCGGCGGTTATCCGGCCGACTTGGTCCTCTACGCCCTGTCAGCCGCCTTCGCCCTGGTCACCGCCCTGACTTCGACGCTGGTGCCGCACCGGGCGTGGGGCTCCATAGCCGTCTGGTCCTACGCCGCCGCCTTCCTCCTGGCCGGCCTCCAGTTCGCCGGTCACCTGCTCGTGCGACGCGGGACCCTCCCCGCCCTCCGGCGTTTCGTCGGCAACGGCGCCCGCGCCGCCGTCACCGGGACCGTGTGGGCCGCCGCGGCCCTCCTGCCCCTGGTCGTCCAGGCGATCCAGCGCGCCGACGGCCGCACCGACCGCGCCCAGGAGGAGGTCCTGGTGGTGGAGCACATGGGCGAACGCCTCCTCAACGACGGCACCCCGTACCTCTCCCGCGACGCGATCGCCGCCCTGCCCGCCGACGAGCGCCTGCTGGGCTACAGCCCCTACCAGCCCGGAATGTCCATCTTCGGCATTCCCCGCGCCCTCTTCGGCGACGTGTGGTGGACCGACGCCCGCGTCTGGTTCGCCCTGTTCACCGCCCTGATCCTCATTGCCGCCGTGGGACTGTTGCACCCCCGCTTCACCCGCAGGCCCTCGACCGCGCGCTCGTTCGCGACCGTCCGGGCCCTGCAAGCCGTCACCGTGCTCCCGATCTGCGCGCTGACCTTGGCCACCGGCGGCGACGACATCCCAGTGCTCGCGTTCTGTCTTCTCGCGCTCACCCTCGCCGCTACCGATCGTTACGGCTGGGCCGGTGTAGCGATCGGGGCGGCCGCGGCCTGCAAGCTCTTCGCGCTCCCGGTGGTGGCCGTCCTGGCCGTCCTGGCCATGGCCGTCGCACGGGGCGGGCGGTTCTTGCCCGGCGCCCTCGGACTGCCGATCCTGGTCCTGGTCCCGCCGTTCCAGGTCGACCAGGACGGCTTTCTCGAGAACGTCATCCGCTTCCCCCTGGGGCACGGCCTGGTCACCAGTCCGGCGCAGTCGCCGTTCCCCGGCTACCTGCTAGCCCAGCACGTCCCGAACGGCCGCTACCTCGCCCTGGGTTTGCTGCTCGCGGTGGCGGCCGTCATCACCGTACGGATTCTCTGGTGGCCTCCGCGCCATGCCGACTCGGCCTCGTTGATCTGTGGCTGGGGCCTGCTCGCGGCCATCCTGCTCATGCCGACCACCCGATTCGGCTATCTGCTCTACCCGCTCGCGTTCTTCGTCTGGGCGGCCGCCCTGCGCCCACCTCTGGGGAAGCACAAGCCCGGCCCGGCACTCAGCAACCACACAGCCACAAGCCGCCCATTGGATGACACAGCCTTGTACCGTCTGTGAGATGCAGATGACCTGTCCGAAGTGTCACGGCGACATGCGAGTGTACGAGCGCAGCGGCGTCACGGTCGATCAGTGCACCGAGTGCCGAGGGATCTTCCTTGACCGCGGTGAGCTCGAGAAACTGTTCGAGGCCGAGTCGAGCTTCAACACTCGCCAGGCTCCGCCCCAGTCGGCACCGCCGCGTCCGGCTGCGGCCCCGCCGGCGCCGGGTTACGGCCCGCCCCAGCCCGGTGGTTACGCGCCGCCGCCGCCTCCGCCCGCGCCGGGCTACGGCCAGCCGACCCACGGCTACCCGCCGGCCGCCGCCCCGGGCCACTACGCCCCCGCGCCCGCCGCCTACGGTCACCACGGCCACTACCGCCAGGGTCACCACGGCCACTACAACCGTCGCAAGAGCTTCCTGCACAACCTGTTCGACTGAGGTTCGCGGGCGAACCCACCGCCGGCCCCGTGCGGGCGGGCGGTGGGTGACCCGCGTGCTCACCACGACCCGTCGTCGCGGATCCGTCGCGCCGGCCCGTCGCCCGTGAGCAGTCCGGTCAGCGCCTCGTCGAGCGTGCTGCCGACAAACCACTCGCCGGCCTGGTCGAGGACGAAGACCCGGCCCAGCTCGTCGATCGCCACCACCGCGTCGCCGCCCTCGGTCCCGATGGGGAAGAGCGGCACCCCGATGACCTCGGCGAACTCGTCCAGCGCGGCCCACGCATAGGCTCCCGGCTCCGGGTCGAGCCGCAGGAGCCGGATGGCCCGCCGCAGCCCGGGTCCGCGCCGCGCGCACCGGACCCCCGGGAAATCCGCCACCGCGACCCGCGCCGCCTCGAACGGCCGCAGCCGTCCACCGGAGGCCGCCACCGCACGCTCGATCGCCGCCCCACCGAGTGATCCGGTCCCCGGGCCGATCCATCCGCCACCGGCCAGCGCGCGCGCCACCTCGTGCGGGAAACGCCCGGCCACCGGGATCCGGTCCGAGCCGTGTTTCCACTCACTGGTGAACGCCCGGTCCGACCACGGCAGCACCGCGAGATCCACGAGCACGCTGATGCAGGTCTCACACGGGCGGAACTCCTGCCCACCCACGGGGTCGCCCTGGTCCCGTACGAGAAAAGCGGCGAAAGCGGCCCCGGCCAGCCAGGCCCTCGCCTCGTCGAGGTCGATCTCGTGCCCGCGGGCGCGCGACGCCTCATGCAGCGCGTCGGAAAGCGCGATCACCTCGGCGTGCCGCTCGGCCCCGCGCACCCGAGCCTGCGCACCCACCATCTCGAGGCGCTCGGCCACCAGCGGATGGTGGTGGATGCCCTGGTCACCCTTCGCACCCTGGGCGCGATACAGCCGATCACCCACGGTGAGATGGGCAACGGTCGTCGGCGCGGGCCGGCGCCGGGTCAGCCGGAGCAACGAGATGGCCGGATCCACCGTGCCCGGCGGGGTCGGACGGCGATCGCGATAGATCGTGGCGATCTCCTCCGGCGGCACGCTGGGCCAGGTGGAGAGCACACCCGTCTCGCGATCGATCACCGTGCGTGCGCCATCGCCGGGCACGGAGAGCACCGTGGACGGCTGGCGCGTCCAGACCACGTAGCCGAGATCGAACTCGGCCAGCATCGGCTCACACCCGTATCCGCGCTGCTCGGACTCGTTGAGCGCCCAGCGCGCGGCGATCTCCTCGGCCTCCGCCCGTGTGATCACCGTGACCGTCCCCTCTCGAAGCGTGAACCCGATCGCCCGTGGCGACGTTCGCAGATTGAAGTTAACCGAACACGCAAAGTCCCGACACGGACGAGGGGTGTGGCCCGGTGGCTGTTACGGCGAACCGCGACACGAACCGCGAACTGCGCGACCGGCTCGCGGAGGTGCACGAGCGATATACCCGTCTGCGGTCCGATCTGGACGACCTTCAGCGTCGTCTGGACGCCGTCCGCATCACCGTTGTCTCGGCGGACGGACTGGTCCGGGTGACAGTGGGCCCGCGCGGCGAACTGATCGACTTGAAGCTGATCCGCCGGGCCACCCGGAACATGGACAGCGAATACGTCTCCCGGACCATCGTCTCGACCGTCCACACTGCATCCCAGCGCGCCGCGGAACGCGTTCAGGCTTTGATGGGCGACTATCTCCCGGCTGATTCCGGAGCCCTTCGCTATCTCCGCGACAACAACTTCGGCTCGCTGTTCGGACGGTCCGACGAGATCGTCCAGGATCTGGCCGGCCGTCATGAATGACGCCCGGCTGCGGCTCGACGCCGAGGAGGCTCTCGCGGGGTCGCACGCTCTCAGCGCGGCCGCCGAGGACCTCGGCGCGCGCCGCAACCGGGCCGGGGCCGAGATCGCCGCCGCCAGCTCCGCGACACCGTGGGGCCGCGACGAGTACGGCCAGTCCTTCGACAAGCACTACCGCCCGTTCGAGCAGCAGGTTCTCGACGCCTGGCAGCAGCTTGCGGCCTACCTGTCGGGGCTCAGCGACGCGGCGGCGCAATCCGTGCGCGACAACCTCGAGGCGGATGCCGACGCGGCGCGGCGCGTCCACTCCGCGTACCGGAGCCGGTCATGAGCGTGCTGCCCAGCCCCGTCCCCCACCCGCTCGAGTTCAGCCCGTTCGACGTCCCGGCCTGGGCCTACGAGGCGCTCGAGTGGGTGGTCGGCTTCGACTGGCCGGCCGGCAACGAGGTCGCCACCTGGGACGTCGCCGACCGCTGGTTCCTGCTCGCTACGTCGCTGGCCGAACCCAACGAGGCCGCGATGTCGGCCGCCCATCGCTTCCTCTCCGGCTACGGCGGCGCGGGCATCACCGCCGACGGCTTCGAGAACGCCTGGCACCTGGTCGCGGGCGACGAGAACGCCCCACTGCACGACCTGCTGCGGGTGTCCGGCGAGCTCGGCAAGCTGGTCGAGGGCTGCGGCGCCGACATCGAGGCCGCGAAGCTCGAGGCCTGGATCGAGATCGGCATCTTCCTCATCGAACTCGTCGGTATGGCCGTCACCGTCGCCTTCACGCTCGGCGCGGCGTCCCCAGCGGCGGGCGGCCTGATCGTCGCCACCCGGCTCGCCATTCAGCAGATCTTCAAACGCCTCGTCGAGCAGCTGGGCACAAAGGCGCTCAAGCAGACTGCCGGTCGCACGGTCAAGCAGCTGGCCGCCCGGGAAGGACGGCGGAAGCTGGCCCGGCAGGCGCTCGGCGAGGGCTTCGACGAGGCCCGCGAGGAGATCGCGACCAACGGCGGCATCCAGCTCTACCAGCAGTCGACCGGTCGCTCGGACGGTTTCGACGCCGACAACCTGGGGCGGGCGGCGCTGGCCGGGTTCGCCGGCGGGGCGGCATCGAGCGGGTCGCAGATCGGGTCGCACGGCCACGGCGGCGTCCTGCGCGGGGCCGGCGGCGAGGTCATGGCCGAATTCGGGGCGGCCGCCACCTTCGGTCAACTGCCCGATGCCGCGGGGCTCGCCAAATCGGCTACTTCGGGCGCGGCCGGCTCGGCCGTACACGGGCTCTCCACCGTCGACGTCAGTCACCTTTCGCAGCTCGACGGCGATTTGGTCGCGCTGGGCGGGGGTTCGGCATTTGGGAGTACGACGGTAGGGGTCGACCTGTTCGGCGGAGGAGCCGTGGACATCGGGTCACCCGCGAGTACCGCGCCTTTCCCGAACGCAGACGAAGCTGCATCACTCCCCACGGCCGCCCCGACCGATCCCGTCGATGCCCCGGTTCAGCCGACACAGGCTCCAACCGCCCACTCGCCCTCCATCCCCGCAGAGTCACCGTCACCCTCTGGTCTGTCGCCGTCGTCTCCCACTGACTCCCCGGCACAGCCATCGCCACGCGACTCCCTAACCACGCCACCGCCAACCGACTCCCTGGCCACGCCATCACCGGCCGACTCCACAGTGCAGTCGTCACCGGCCGGCTCCCCAGCTCCGTCGTCGCCCGTCGATTCCCCAGCCACTTCGCAGACCTCGGCACCCAGCGCGACCTCTCCATCAACCCCCTCGCCTGCGCCCGCCCCGGCACCACTACCGCAGGCCCCACTCAACTCGTCGGACGGATCGAGCGTCCTGGCCTCCACCGCGACGGTCGGTTTCGCCGATTCCCTCACCACCGCTGCCACTGCGGCGCCGCCTCAGGTCGCCTCACCCATCACCCCCACCACCAGTGATCCACCCACGCCCGGCATCAACCCGGCCGGCCTGGTCACGCCACGAATGAAGTCACCCGCTTCTCCGGCGACGAGTTCGCGGTCTCCAGCCCCAGGTTCGCTTCCTCCAGCTAGAGGCTCGCGGTCTCCAGCTCCAGGCTCGCCGTTCCTAGCTTCGGCCCCAGGCGCACGCTCTACCGCTGCCAGCTCGCCGTTTCCAGCTTCGGCCCCAGGTTCGCGGTCGCCGGCTCCGGGTGCGCGCCGCAGCTCACTGTCCGATCTGGAGCGCATCGCCGACGCCCTCGGCCCACGGACAGTTCCGCGCCAGCCGGCCCGCCGATATTGCGACCCAGCCGTCCCCGACACCACCGCCCCGCCTCGCCGCACCAACGCTCCCCGCCACGCCTCCGCGCCGTCCCCCCAGCCGGAGGTCCGCGACGAGCGGGCCTACTTCGGCTACGTCGAGCACGCCCGGCAGACCCACGAGCAGAACCGGCGCGACGAGTACGCCACCTATCTGAATGCCATCGCCGAGGACAACCGCTCGAAGATCGTCGACCTGGGCTTCCGCGCCGACGACGCCGCCCGGCTCGGCTTCACACTGCGTGAAGCGCAGTACCGGCGCCAGGCGCGCGAACTCAGCGAGATCGTCGCCGAACTCGACGACCAGGTCACCCAGGTCCGGTCGGGCGAGTTGGCGCCGGCCCGCGTCGAGGTCGACCCACCCGAGTGGGCCCGCATCAACGCCGACGTCGGCAACCTGGCCCCCGGCGGCGTCCGCACCGGCGAAGGCTCCGCGCTGGACGGCTTCACCGGCCGCCCCCCGATCGACCGCACCCGCCACTACAACGTGGTCGGCGGCCTCCGCCCCCCGCTGGCCGTACACCAGATCGACATCGAGAACGCCGTCCCCCGCGACCACAGCGGCAACGTCTCCCGCCTACCCGACCCCCGCGAAGGCACCTGGTTCCGCCTGGCCAACGACGGCGGCCCCGCAGCCGACCCCACCCGGGGCCTGAACTGCGTAGACGGTGTCCTGGCCCTGTTCGACACGTACATCCACGGCCGCCCGCGGGTGTCCGCCCCCCGAACCTTCGACGTCTACGCCAACGGCAACCCCGACCGCCCCTTGGGCGGCGAGACGCAAGGCATCCAGCGAATCCGAGTAGCCACCGGCGGCGACTTCCAGAGCCTCTGCCCCCACCTGGGCGGCTCCGACCCAGCCCAGTCCCAACCCGCGATGGACCTGGCCGTACAGAACCTGACCAACCACCTGCTCAACACAGGCCATGGCGCCTACGCCTTCTTGGTAACCGACCTGGAGGGCGGCGGAAGCCACTCGTGGGCAGCCCTCAACCACCACGGCACCGTGCTCTTCGTAGACCCCCAAATAGGCCGAATAACCGAAAACACCCCCCTGTACCGCCACCACGGAGTCCCCACCCCCATCAACATCGTCTCCCTGGAAGCCCTGGTAGTAGACGCCGCCGGCACCCCCACCCCCCTCCCACACCACGGCCCCGGCACCTGGTCAGCCATCCCCACCGGGGCCGATCACGGCGGAACTCAACCAGCGTTCGCAACGCTGACCACCGATCAGCAGGAGACTCTCCTCGCTTCCACCGCTGAGTCCCACCGCGTCGCCGCCCGCGTTTCCAGCGACCTTCACGCCGTGACGAGCGCTGTCAATCAACGGACGCGACTGGTGGATGAGCAGAACAGGGTGAAATCGGCTGAAAGTTTGAGCCGGAAGTTCTTGGAAGCGTTCGAAACGGAGAACGTCGATCTGGACGAGTTCATCCGACGAGTGAAGGACCGCGTTCGCTTCTCGGTCGAGACGCCGGAAGACGACTACGGAGCAACAGTTGTCCAGGTACTGGCGAAGCTAGATGAGCTCGGGTATCGAAGAACAGGCGCCGCAAGCTTCTGGTCGGATCGAGGAAGGCACAACGGGCTCAACGTCTGGCTCACCACGCCCAGCGGCTTCCGGATCGAAGTCCAGTTCCCCACGCCGCTCTCGCACACGGTAGGAAAGAAGACGCACCACAGTTACGAGGTCCTACGCCTCGGCCATAGCGCTGCCTACGAACGAGTCAACGCCTTCCTCGAAATCCTGGCGATCAACAAGCGCTTCGATATCTACGCTCACCAGCCCGTTGACCTGCATCTGATTACTGGAGTCAAGACAAAGGAGAGCACGTTGGCTGCTTGGTTCCGTGCGGATCCGGCAACATTGGCTCAGTACAAAAAGGACCTTCGCACCCGCGGCATCTCGCTCAACGACGATCTCCAGCGGCACGGCCTCGGGTCGGATGACGTACCCGGCCTCGACGAGATGGGCCTGAGCGCATGACAGAGACATTCGCCTACAAAGCGATTCTGAGAAGCGACGACCGGTCGACCATCACGAGCTTGATCGCCTACCAACCCGGCGAGCAAGCTCTCCGTGCGGTGCTCTGGAGTGTTCCACGCCAGCAATGGATCTACGCACCGCATATCGCCGCACCGATCCTCTACGACGATCAAGAACAGGACCGTGGTCGCCCGGTTGATCGCCGGACAGCCGAGCAGATCTCACAGGACGTCCTTCAGACTGAACTACCCAGTGAGAGCGAACTGACCGAGATGTCCGAAGAGGGCGAACGCAACGGCTGGAACTACGGACCTCCTCGATCGTGAGTCGTCAGACGATGGCCATGTCGACGAAGCGGGACAGGTGCAGCTGGGCCGCCACCGTCACCGTGTCGGTGGGGCCGTTGCGGTGTTTGGCGATGATGAAGTCGGCCTCGCCCGCGCGCGGCGACTCCTTGTCGTAGTAGTCGTCTCGGTGCAGCAGGATGACCACGTCGGCGTCCTGCTCGATCGAGCCGGACTCACGCAGATCGGACAGCTGTGGCCGCTTGTCGGTGCGCTGCTCGGGACCACGGTTCAGCTGGGACACCGCGATCACCGGGCACTCGATCTCCTTGGCCAGCAGCTTGAGACCACGGGACAGCTCGGAGACCTCCTGCTGCCGGCTCTCGGTCTTTTTCGGCGAGGACATCAGCTGGAGATAGTCGATCACCAGGAGCTTGAGGTTGTGGCGCTGCTTGAGGCGGCGCGCCTTGGCCCGGATCTCCATCAGGTTCATGTTCGGGGTGTCGTCGACGAAGATCGGGGACTCGCTGATCTCGCCCATGCGCCGGGCCAGCTTGCTCCAGTCGTCGTCGGTCAGCTGGCCGGAGCGCAGCACGTGCAGCGGCACCCGAGCCTCGGCCGAGAGCAGGCGCATGACCATCTCGATCTTGCTCATTTCGAGCGAGAAGATGGCACTGGCACAGTTGGCCCGGATCGCCGCGTTGCGGGCGAAGTCCATGCTCACGGTCGACTTACCGAGACCGGGGCGCCCGGCCACGATGATCAGCTGGCCGGCGTGCAATCCGTTCAGCAGCCGGTCGAGGTCGGAGAAGCCGGTCGGCACGCCGGTCATCATGCCGCCGGAGGCACCGACCGCTTCGATCTCGTCGAGGGTGGGCTGCAGCATGTCACCCAGGGCGGCGAAGTCTTCGCTCACCCGCTTCTCGGTGACGTCGTAGATGGCCTGCTGGGCGAGGTCGACGATGTCGTCGACGTCACGACCGCCGTTGCCGTTCGCCCCGTAGCCGAGCTGGACGATCTTGGTGCCGGCCTCGACGAGGCGGCGGAGGATGGCCCGCTCGCTGACGATGCGCGCGTAGTAGGACGCGTTGGCCGCGGTGGGCACGCTTTCGATCAGGGTGTGCACGTAGGGCACGCCGCCGATGCGTTGCAGATCACCGGAGTCGGCCAGGGCGGCGGCCACGGTCAGCGCGTCGGCCGGCTCACCACGCCCGTACAGATCGAGGATGACGTCGTAGATCGTGCTGTGGACCGGGCGGTAGAAGTCGTGCGTCTTCAGAATCTCGACGACGTCGGCGATCGCGTCCTTGGAGAGCAGCATGCCGCCGAGCACGCCCTGCTCAGCGGCCACATCCTGCGGCGGGGACTTGTCGAAGGAGCCGCCGCCCCCGGACGGCCCACCGCCCCCGGGCCCGCCACCCGACGGTCCCCCGCCGGAAGGTTTGGCCGGTGGCCGTGTCTCGTCGGTGATCGACACCGGACCTCCTCCGCTCGCCGTCGTGCATGCCCTGATCAAACAGCTTGGGTATGACACTTTCGGCTGATCCCCGCCATGATCAGGAAAAACTCCCGATCAAGCCCGCGCCTGGCGGCGGCACCACTGTACGAACCTGGCCGCGACCTGCCCAACCGCACCGGTGGACGAGCCTCGGGACAACCTGTGGACATCCCGCCCGTTCCTGTGGGCAGCCCTGTGCACAGCCTGTGTAAAACTCCTGGGGACGGTCCGCCTCAACCTTCCCGAGCAGGCATTACGCAGTCCGCGCCTGTGGAGGGCAGAAAAACTCCTGCACAAGTGCGAAAAGGTGCCTCGCGTGAGCAAGCCGTCGCGCGGAGGCGTTGCGGTTCGGACGCGCGGAAGGCACGCTTTCCACGTGGACCAACGGGAGTGGGACTACGGCGCCCGCATGTCGCGAGAGCGACGCGCCGCCGACACCTGGTCCCCCCGTGTCTCGGATGCGCCCGATTTCGCCGATCCTGAGGAGAATCGTTCCTCTCTGACCGACACCGGCAGCCTGCGGCCCAGCGCCGAGGCGCTCGACTGGCAGCGCCGGGCCGACGCGTGGGCCCAGCAGGCCGAGTCCGACCCGCACCAGTCCGTCGAGCCGGCCAGTCGCTGGTCCGACGCGGCTTCCACCGGCCGGCCCACGTTCCCGGCCGACGGTGTCGGCTGGCGCACCGAGACGGCCGAGTGGCGCGCGACCGGCGCCCGCTGGCGGCAGACCACCGAGTGGCGCTCCACCACCGGCACCCACGTCTGGCGGTCGACCACCGAGGCGTGGCAGACCGACGGCAACAGCTCCTACCCCGCGGTGGCCGAGACCCCGATGTCCCAGCCGGCGCTGTCCGACACGGCGTGGTCCGAGCAGCCCGAGGAGGAGACCCGCCCGGCCTGGCAGCAGTTCACCGAGCCCGAGACGCCGAGCCGGCAGCAGGCGGGCACGGCGTCCGGCCGGTCGGGCGAGTCGGCCGTTCCGAGCTGGCAGCAGCCGTCGCCGCGCACTCCCGCCGAGAGCTCCCCGTCGTGGCAGCAGCTGGTCGAGCCCGGTCAGCAGCAGTCCTGGAATTCCCGCCCGTCCTGGCAGCGGGACGCCATCGAGGGCTCGGCGACCTGGACGGATCTCACCGACCAGCGCTCGGCCGCCCCCGCCGACTCCAGCTCGACCTGGCTGCGCTCGGAGGAGCCGCGCGACGACGGCCGTCACCTGGTCCGCGAGGACGACCGCGCCGCATGGCGACGCGACGCCGGCGGTGGGTCACCCTCGGTGGGGCGCCGTCGCGCTCCCGAGCCTGGTTCCGCTCCTTCCGGCGGTACGGGTTGGTCCGGCGCACGCTCCGACCCGGAGAACGGTGAGAACACCGACAGCTGGGCCCGGCACACCGACACGGGTGGCATCCAGCTGTACGGGGACACGCCCGCCCAGCCCTCGTCGACCTGGGGCACCGGCTTCGGCTCCCGCAACGTCAACCGCCGCGACGAGAGCGCCCGTCAGGCGCCCGGGGCCTACCCGGATGGTCCCGGCTACGAGATGCCGCCCGCGACGCCGTACGAGCCACCCCGGCGCCCGCCCCGCCGCGACGACACCTCCGGCGCCCGCGCTCTCCCACCCGGCGGCTACGACGAGACCCCGCGCTCGCGCTACACCCCTCAGGACGAGCCGCCCCGCTACGCCGACGAAGCCCCCCGTTACGCCGACGAGGCGCCGGGCGGCCGCGGCCGTCGCGGTCACCGCTACGCCGACGAGCCGGATGCCCGCCGCTACGCCGACGAGCCGGACGCTCCCCGCCGCGCCGAGGAGCCGGACTCTCCCCGCCGCGCCGACACCGGTTCCTTTTCGCCGCCCGAGCCGCGCGCACCCCGCCGCGCCCGTTCCGAGGCCGACGAGACGGCCACCTTCAGCGCCGTCCCGATGCCGGCCCCGCAGCCGTCCGTCGCCCAGCGCAGCGCCATCCCGATGCCGGCTCCACCGCCCACCTCGGCGCCGCGCAGCAGCGCCGCACCGCCGACCGCCGCTCCGCGCAGCGCCCCACCGCCCACTGCGGCACCACGCAGCGCACCGCCGCCCTCAGCCGCCCGGAGCGCCCGGCCGCCCGCCTCGGCGCCCCGCAGTGCTGTCCCTATGCCGACGTCGCCGCCGTCCTCCGCGCCCCGCAGCGGGCCGCCCAAGGGGCGCGCCCGATACAACGCGGGTGGCAGCGACTGGCGGGAGCAGACCGGTTCCTGGGAGGCGGAGCCCGACACCAGCAGCTGGGTCCGTGACCCCGACACCGGCCAGTGGAGCCGTTCCGAGGACGACCCGCGCATCCTCGCGTGGCGCCGCGAGGCCGACCGCCGCGAGGCGATGGGCGCGGGCCCGCGCGCGCTGCCGCCACCGCCGCTCGCCGCCGATCCCGAAACCGGCCCCCGCCAACCGGAGCAGCAACAGCCCACCGGCTGGCGCACCACGCCTCCACAGCCCTTGCCCCCGGGTCCGACACCGCGCAGCGCGGCTCCCTGGGGCGGTGGCCCGGCCCCCACCAGCTCAATCCCCGCCCGCGACCCGTACGGCGCCGCGCCCACGGGTCCGGTCACCGACCGCGACCCCTACGGCGCCGCGCCCACCAGCGCGCTGCCCGCCCGCGACCCGTACGGCGAGCCCCGCGGCTACAGCACCACACCATCCAGCTCGGTGCCGGCGCGCGACCCGTACGACCAGCCCCGTGCCTACGGCGCCACGCCGGCCACCGGCGACTCTCCCGGTTACGGCGCCACGCCCACCAGCTCCGTGCCCACCCGCGAGCCGCAGGGCTACGGCGAGCCCCGCAGCTACGGCGCCACCCCCGACCCATACGGCGAGCCCCGCAATTACGGCGCCGCACCGACGAGCTCCGTGCCGGCCCGCGACCCGTACGGCTACGGCGCCACACCCGCCGACGCCGGCCCCTACGGCGAGCGCCGCAACTACGGCGCCACACCCACCAGCTCCGGGCCGGCCCGCGACCCGTACGACGAGCCCCGCGGTTACAGCGCCACACCCACGAGCTCAGTCCCCGCCCGAGACCCATACGGCACCGGCACCACACCGACGAGCTCAGTCCCCGCCCGCGACCCTTACGGCTACGGCGCCGCGCCCGCAAGCTCGGTCCCGTACGACCAGCCCCGCGGCTACGGCAGCGCACCCACCAGCTCGGGCCCCGCCCGCAACCCGTACGGCGACGACAGCCCCCCACCGCGGCGCGGCTATCGTGACGAGCCCGGCAACGCACCGCGCAGCGGCACGGCATACAGCGGTCAGCCCGCCCTGCCGAGCGCCCCGCGCAGCGCCCCCGGCTACGGCGCCGAGGCTCCGACCGGCGTGCCCGGCGGTCCGCTCAACTATTCCGGGTCCGCTCCGGTCAGCGCTCCGCGTGGCACCTCCGGCTATGCGGGCGCCGCATCGGTCCCGGGGCCGGCCAGCGGCGTCCCGCAATACAACCCGCAGGAGCAGCCGCCTCGCTCCGGCCGCCGGCGCGCCGGGGACGATGAACCGACCTCCCGGCGCGGCGCCCCCGACCCGAGCGCGTACGCCGCGGAGCCGGTGAACCCCGAATCGTGGCGACCCGATTCCGCTCCGCCCGATCGCCCACGCCCCGACGACATCCCGCCGTGGTCACGCGGCGAGCAGACCGACGCCCGGCCACCCACCGATCCGGCCCAGTGGCACCTCGACGAACGCCGCGAGCGAGCCCGCGGCAGCGCGGTCTACCGCGACGGCGGCGGCGCCGACTGGCGACGCGATCTGGCCGACCAGGCCGATCTCGCCGAAGGCGAGTCCCGACGATTCGGCACCTCGGATTACGTGCCCTTTCGGTCGAGCGGCTCAGCCGCGGTCTCGGGACAATCCAACTTATCCACCACGTCGACCTCGCTGATCTCGCCGGTTCCGCGCGAGGCCGGTGCGCCGGCCTCCTCACGACGGGCCGCCGCGAGCTGGAACGGTCCCTCCGGGGCGTACGAGCGCCGGCCGGTCACCGGCGCCTATCCGACCGGCCGGAAGAGCGATCTGCTCGATCCGGACGACGAGGAGGACGACCAGGAGTCCGGCAGCCCGCTCGCCGCCGTCGGTTACACCGTGATCTGGTATGGCGTTCCCGTCGTTCTCTTCGTCGCCTACATGCTGGTGGTCGGCTCCGGCGCACAGGGCCACGCTCTGGGAACGCTGGCCAAGGCGGCCCCGCAGTTCTTGATCTCACTGGTGCTCAGCGTGCTCGTCGCGCTCGGTCTGCGCTTCGTGAGTCACTCGTGGAAGGCGGTCAGCGTCGGCCTGGCCGCCGCCGTGGTCGGCGGCGGACTCGCCACCGTCCTGACCTCGGCCATCACCGGCAACAGCCTCAGCTGACCTCGCCCGCCAACCAGTCCGGTCGACCGGGCGCAAGGCGGCGCCGGGAGCGGACCGGGACACACAAACGGCGCGCCGAGATCCGTGGATCTCGACGCGCCGTCCGAACGCGCGAGGCGGTCTTACTTGGCGGCGACGACGTTCACCGGGAACGTCGCGGTCACCTCGGGGTGGAGCTTGACCTGGACGTTGTAGGCGCCCGTGGTCTTGATGTGGCTGGGCAGCTCGAGGCGGCGCCGGTCGAGCGACGGACCGCCGGCGGCCTTGACCGCGTCGACGATCTCAGCCGAGGTGATCGAGCCGAACAGCCGGCCACCGTTGCCGGAGCGGGCGGTCAGCGTCACCTTGAGACCGGAGAGCTGGCCCTTGACCTCGTTGGCCTGGCCCAGGTCACGGATCTCCCGGGCGTCACGCGCCCGGCGGATGACCGCGACCTGCTTCTCCCCGCCCTTGGTCCACTGGATCGCGAACCCCTGCGGGAGCAGGTAGTTACGGCCGTAGCCGTTCTTGACCTCGACGACATCGCCGGGGGTGCCGAGGCCCGACACCTCCTGGGTGAGGATGATCTTCATATTCGTGACCCTCCTCAGCGCGCCGTCGCCGTGTACGGCAGAAGCGCCATCTCACGAGCGTTCTTGACAGCGCGGGCGATCTGACGCTGCTGCTGGGAGGTCACCCCGGTGACCCGGCGGGCACGGATCTTGCCCCGGTCGGAGATGAACTTCCGCAGCAGCGCGGTGTCCTTGTAGTCGATGTAGGTGATCCCGTCCTTGTCGAGCGGGTTCACCTTCTTCTTCGGCTTGCGAAGCGCCGCAGCCTTAGCCATTGCTCTTACTCCTGAACTCGGTAAGCCCGGACTGGGGTGGACCCAGCGGGCTAGAAGGGAGGCTCGTCGTCGAACGAGGAGTTGCTGCCACCGCCGGAGGTGCTGCCACCGGAACGGCCGCCGCCACTGGAGGCCGGAGCCGCCGTCGCCCACGGGTCGTCGAAGTTGTTGTTGCTTCCTCCGCCGCCACCGCTGGGCTGCCGGTTGCCACCGCCACCGCCACCACCGGAGGCGCCGAAGCCGCCGCCTGAAGTGCCGCCCGAGCCACCGCCGGAGCGGTTCATGCGCTGCACCTTCGCCGTGGCATACCGCAGCGACGGGCCGATCTCGTCGACCTCGAGCTCGTAGACGGTGCGCTTCTCGCCCTCGCGGGTCTCGTAAGACCGCTGGCGCAACCGGCCCTGCACGATCACCCGTGAGCCGCGCTGAAGCGACTCGGCGACGTGCTCGGCGGCGTCACGCCAGATGTTGCACGCGAGGAAGAGTGGCTCGCCGTCTTTCCACTCGCCCGACTGCCGGTCCAAGGTCCGCGGCGTCGAAGCGATGCGGAACTTGGCAACCGCCGCACCCGAAGGGGTGAAGCGCAGCTCGGGGTCGTCGGTCAAGTTCCCGACGACCGTGATGGTGGTTTCTCCTGCCATGATCTTCTCCTCGCCGCTTCGCTCGTTCGTTGGAGGCTCTCAGAACCCCCTGACAAAAACGAGGCTCCGCGGATTTAACCCCTGCCCGGGCGGCAAAGCCGCCTGGAGCAACTCAGCGGGTCTCGGGCCGGATGACCTTGGTGCGGAGGATGGACTCGTTGAGCCGGAGCTGACGGTCCAGCTCAGCCACGGCCTCGGGCGTCGCCTGCAGGTCGACGACCGCGTAGATGCCTTCGGCCTTCTTGTTGATCTCGAACGAGAGCCGGCGACGGCCCCAGACGTCGAGCTTCTCCACCGAGCCACCCGCGGTCCTGATGACGTTCAGGTACTGATCGAGCGACGGGGCGACGGTGCGCTCCTCGAGCGAGGGGTCGAGGATCACCATGAGTTCGTAATGACGCAAGACTTTCTCACCTCCTGTGGGCTTGGCGGCCACGGTCTCTCCGTGGCAGGAGGTCTTGTGTCGCTCGCAGTCAGCAAGAAACCGTGGGACCCGCCCACGGCAACCGCACTGCGAACCGAGCAATCATACCCATGACCGGCGCGCGACCAAAAAGAAGGACCCCGTCGGTCGACGGGGTCCTTCCTGGTGGAGCCGCGGGGCGTCCGATCCGCATTCGTTGGGTGGGACCTGGGGAGGAACGACCACACCGATGAGGTTGGACGCGGCCGCCCCGCGGAGCTCGTGGCAAAAGACTAAGCGATCTCGGCCCGATTTGCACGTTGCGACACGAATGCCCGAATTGCCGCAACTGTTACTCCGACCACACACACCGCCGCGGTCAGGGCGAGCAGGCCCAGCGGTCCGCCCTCCCGGATCGGCTCCATCGTCGCCACGGGCTCGGCCGCGGCGATCTCCGTGGGGGTCGGGGTGGCTGCGGCCGGTTCGGCGTCGATCGTCATCGGGTCGACATCCAGGCCCGGTACGCCCGGGAGAAGCGCCGGGGACTCGCTGGGCGGCATGCCGTCGAGGGCGGGCGCGGCGCTCGCCGGCGTACGGGGAACGGTCTTGGTCTTGACGGGACGCGAAGTGGCCGCGCTGTGCGGCAGGGACTGGGCCGCGGTGGTGGCCGCGTGAGCCGCGCCCCGGGGACGCCGATCGGCCTGCCGGTGGGCGTCGGGACGACTTCTCGCGGGCTTGACCCGGGTGGGACGCTCGGCCGGCGAGGCCGCCCACGGTGCCGACGATCCGGCCGAGCCGTCGCCGTCGCCGTCGCCGGCCGGCGCCAGGGACATCGGCGTCGCATCGTCCGCGGTGGGCGCCGGATCGGGGTCGGGCCGGCTCGCCGCCGCGTCGGACGGCGAGGCGGTGACCATGACCGGGGTGACGTCGTCGCCCACCGGACAGCTCGGCTTGAGCAGCACCGACGTCGTGCCGCGGCGGAAGATCACGTCGGTCGACGCATCGTTCGGCACCGTGCCCTTGCGGTCGCCCCCGAGCATCAGCTCCGCCGCGTATCCGGTCTGGTTGACCACCCGGATCGTGCTCTGCGCCGGGACAGTCATCGACTCCACGCTGGGGCGCGAGTTGCAGGAGATGCCGAACATCCCACTGCCGGAGAAGGTCACCGCAAGGGTGCCCTCGGGAATCGGTTGCGCGCTGGCCGAGCCGATCGCCAGCATGGGCGCACCGAAGACCAGACCCCCCAGCACGATCGCCGTCACCCGCTGTCGGACCTGCCGAGACATGCACCATCTCCCACGTCGCCCCGGCCCGTGGGCCGGTATCGGTCAAATGTGATCAATGGAGCTAACGAGACCCGGCAAGGCGCGGTGACGCGCGGCGGAAACTGTCGGACGCGCGTCGTAGTCTCGTCCCATGCGCATCGGAGCCCATGTCGATCCCGCCGCACCGCTGGAGGAGGCCATCGCCCGCGGAGCCGAGGCGGTGCAGTTCTTCCTCACCGACCCGCAGGGTTACAAAACGCCCAAACCGCGCGAGGACGCCGCGGCGTTGCGAGAGTCCGAGGTGGACATCTACATCCACGCGCCCTACATCGTGAATGTCGCCTCGCCCAACAACCGCATTCGCATCCCCAGCCGCAAGCTGCTGATGGCACACGCCAAGGCCGCCGCCGAGCTGGGTGCCAAGGGGCTGATCGTGCACGGCGGCCACGTCGGCCAGGGCGCCGACATCGCGACCGGCTTCGAGAATTGGCGTAAGGCCTTCGAGTACGCGGAATCCGACGGCGGCCTGCCGCTGCCGATCCTGATCGAGAACACGGCCGGCGGCGACAACGCGTGCGCCCGCCGGTTCGACGACCTGGCCCGGCTGTGGGAGGCGGTGGGTTCGTTCGGCGCCGGCTTCTGCCTGGACACCTGCCACGCCTTCGCGGGTGGGGAAGACCTGGTCGGCATCGTCGACCGGGTCAAGGCGATCACCGGGCGCATCGACCTGGTCCACGCCAACGACTCCAAGGGCGGCTTCGACTCCGGGCAGGACAGGCACGACAACCTCGGCAATGGCAAGATCGACCCGGAGCTCATCGTGGCCGCCATCCGAGCCGCCGGTGCGCCGGCCGTCGTCGAGACGCCGGGCGGCGCCGAAGGACAGACGGCCGACATCACGCTCCTGCGGGAGCGGACGGGCCGGTGACACGCCGCACGGGGAGAGGGTCATGACCACCGAGCAGCCGAGGCAGTCCCCCGCCCCGCCGGCTCAGCGTCCCGCCGACTCGCTACGCCCGGCTGCCCCCGGCGAGAGTTGCACAACCGACAAGCGCCCCACCGGGCCCAGCACCCCCGCGCCCACCACGACCGGCACCGCAGCAGCGACCGGCACCAGCGTCGCGACCAGCTCACCGGCAGCCGGCGTCAGCGCGCCCGCCGCCGGCACTGCTCCCGCTGCCCCCAGCGCCGGGAGCGGAGCCTCGACCGGAACCGGCGGGTTCGTGGACAAGGCTGAGCGACGACGGGGCTGGCTACGCCGACGCCGGGGTCCCGCGTCCGCGACACCGAGCACCACCACTGCGGGTCCGGGCGGCAGCAAGTCGCCCACCATCCCCGCTCAGGCCGGCCCCCCGGCCCAGGAGAGCACGCCGCCGGCGTCAACGCCCGGCCAGGCCGAGCAGACACCAGCTGGGCCATCGGCGTTGGGCTCGACCAAGACCGACCTACCCAAGATCGAGAGTCCACAGCAGACCGCGAAGCGCGCCGACCCCCTGCCGACCGAGCGGCCGCCGGGCACTCCGCCCGATCCGTGGACGGCATTCGCCGCCACCACCGAGCGACCGCCCGGCTGGTTCCGGCGTACCACCCGCCGGTTCCTGCGCTCGCTGATCCACGAGTACGCGCTGGTCGTCTATGTCGGCCTGCTCCTGGCCGCCGCGCTCACCTGGCCCACCCTGCGCTACCCGCTCCACACGCTCCCGCAGGACATCTGGGACCCGTCCCGCCAGGCCTGGCAGGTCGCTTGGATCGGCCACGCCCTGCTGACCGACCCGACCCGCCTCTGGCAGTCCAATGCCTTCTACCCCCTGAGCGACAGCTTCGCGTTCGGCAACTCCCTGCTCGGCTACGCACCGTTCGGCATGATCGGCGAGGGCCCGCCGGCTGCCGTGCTCCGCTACAACATCCTCTTCGTGCTGGCCCACGCCCTGCTCGCCATCGGCGGTTACGCCCTGGTCCGGCAGCTCGGCGCCGGCCGCACCGGCGCCGCGGTGGCCGCCGTCGCGTTCGCCTACGCACCCTGGCGCCTCGCCCAGGAGGGTCACCTCGACATCATCTCGGCCGGCGGCATCCCGCTGGCCCTGGCGATGCTGGCCCGCGGCCACGGCTGGTCGCTGCGCCGGGGCCTGCGTCTCGAGCGACGCAGCGCCGCATGGGCCGCGGCCGGTTGGCTCGTGGCCACCTGGCAGATCAGCCTCGGCTATTCACTGGGCGTTCCCTTCCTCTACGTGCTCGGCCTCATCCTGGTCGTGCTCGTCATCGGCGTGCCGATCCGCTGGCTCCGCCGACCGGCCGAGCGGCCGATCCTCGGCCCGCGCCTGCTGGTCGTCGACACGTTCGGCCCCCTCTTCCTGGCCGCGTTCAGCGGCCTCAACGCCATTCCGTATTTCCGGGTCCCCGACTCCGGACCCGCCGGCACCGAGATCGCCTTCTTCTCACCGCCGTTGCGCAGCCTGCTGATCGGCCCGGCCGAGTCGCGCATCTGGGGCGTCCCGCACGAGGTGCCGCGCTCGTCGCTCGGCTGGCCGGCCGAGATGGGACTGCTACCCGGTTTTGTCCTCTATGCCCTCGCGCTGGCCGGCCTGGCGTTCTCGATCTGGACCCTGCGGCAGCGCCTCCTCCTGCTCGCCGCCCTGACCGTCACGATCATCCTGACGCTGGGCACGAACTTCTACGAGGGCCGCTGGAGTTACCTCCCCCTTTTCGGCCACCTCCCCGGGTCGTTGGGTCTGCGCATCCCGGGCCGGCTCATGGTCTGGGCCACGCTCTTGCTGGCGATCCTGGCCGCGGGCGCGGTGGCCGAATTCGTCCGCCGCGCCGAGCATCTCTCCGAGCAACGGATCCCGCCCTGGCCCGGCCCCTGGTTGCGGCTGGCCACCTTTGTGCCGCTGCTGCTGGTGCTGGCCGAGGGCTGGAACGCGACCGCGCACCCGGTGGCACCGGCGCAGCCCGCCGCGATGCGCACGGTCAGCGGCCCGATGCTGGTCTTGCCGACCACGGCCCTGACCGACCAGACCGTCATGCTCTGGTCGACCACCCGGTTCCAGCCCATGGCCAATGGCGCCGGCGGCTTCGGCGCGGCTCGCCAGGCCGAGTTGCGGGCCCGGGTCCGGACTTTCCCCGACGTCGCCAGCATCGAGTACCTGCGCTCTCTTCGCATCGACCGGGTCCTGCTGCTCCGCAGTGAGGCGGCCGGCACCCCGTGGGAACGCGCCGGCGACATTCCGGTGGACGCTCTGGGTATCCGCCGCGAAGACCTGGATGACGCGGTCGTCTTCCACCTTCGGTGAGGTCATCGATGGTGCGAAGCGGTGTGCCATGATCGCAGGCATGTCGGACGTGGAGCGAGACATCGACGTGTTCGAACGGCTGCGAGCCTCTTGGCTGAGTCACCGGTCGCCCATCGTGGACCACCTGCGGGCCGGGTTGACCACGGAGGAACTGGACGCTGTCGAGGCGTCCAGCGGCCTGGTCCTGCCGGTCGAGATGCGACTGTGGTGGGGCTGGCACAACGGTGTGGAGCCGGACGTCCCCGGCACTCGATTGGGGGCCGGGCCCTGGGATCTGCTGTCGCTGGCGGACGCGCTGAAGTACCGGGCGCGGTTGATCACGCTGACCGAGGAGTTCGAGGAGGACGACGAAGTCCGCTGGCTGCCGGAGTGGCTCCCGGTGGTGCGCTACGACAGCTCTTACCTGTTCGTCACGTGCGGGGAACCCCGGACCGGCCACTCGGAGGTCCGCCGCTGGGACGACGTGCCGGACGATCCGTACACCGTTCAATCGCCGTCCTGGACTGCCGCGGTGACGGTCTTCGCCGAACAGCTGGAAAGCGGCGACTACACCTACTCGACTGAGGAAAGTCGCTGGTACGGCCCGGCCCGCCGACCGGCCGGCGTCGCCCGGCTGCTGTGACCGCCGGGCGGCCGGAGTTGCCTCCGGCCGCCCGAACCCGGATCAGCAGACGTAGAAGGTCTTGTTGGTCTTCTGGACGTCAGCCACCAGGGGAATCGTCAGCCACGGGGTGCCGTTCTTGCTCAGTTCGGGGGTGAATCCCGACTGCACCGGCCGCACGTCCCAGACGGCGGTGGTGAAGTTGCACCCCGCCTTCCGGTACATACCACCGAGCAGCGCACCTTCTTGACCGTTCTCCCCAGCGTCGATCAGCCTCAGCTGAGTGCTGATCGGCTGATTCTCGCCTCCCGTGTAGTGCGCCCATGAGACGCCCTGCTCGGCGGAGTAGAACGGGAACTCGTCACATTCCTGATCCTCGCCGTTCGGCCCCTTGGGCCGGGGCTTCGGGCAAGCAGTCTGCCCGAAGCGCGCCTCCTCCAGCCATCCGCGCGTCCAGCTCTTATCCTTCTCCTCGTTGCTGGCGTAGTTCTGGACAACCCACGCCGGGTAACGCTTGAGGCCCGCGTCATCGTTGCGAGCCGCACTGGCGGCGTCGGCCAGCGAGGGAAAGAAGAGGGCGATGTTCATGCACGGATCGTCGAACATGCCGCCGCGCCGGGTCAGGTCGAGGCAACGCTGGGCGGCATCGTCGGCCTGGGCGTCGGTGATGGTCCAGCGCTCGCCCTTGCGCGTGTCGACGTAATTGATGATCCGTTGTTTGATCGCCGAGCGTGAACTGTCGCCCCGCAGCACCGAGTTGACCATGGATGCGAGCTGCCGCTGCCCGACGTCGTTCGGGTGCCACGAGCCGGAACCCGGGTCGGAGTCACCGCTGCCGTCCTCGGACTTGCCGAGCACCGCCTCGCTCCATCGGGTGTCGTCCGTTCCGTCGAGGACGTTCTGGCAGGCCCAGTGCTTGCCGCCGTCGCTGATCAGCCGCCACTTCAGCGTCGAGTTGACGTATCGGATGTCCATGCCCTCGTCGTGCACCTCGGAGACCGCCTTCATGGTGGCGGCGGTGAGGTGGTGGGTCAGCTCGTTCAGGAAGATCTGGGTCGGACCGCTCATCTTCCAGCACGTGCCGTTCGGCTCCTCGTCCGGACGCATCTGCGGATAACCGACCACGACGATCTTCGCGTTCGGTGCTCGCGTGTGAATCGCCCGGTATGTCGCCTTGAGCTTGGCGGGAAGCCAGTCCCGGATCAGCTTGGTCTCGTATGTGCGAAGCGGCTCCGGGTCGACTTTGTTGTTGCTGCGGGTCAGCTTGTAGTCATTGAGCTCGCAGCCGTCGGCGAAAGTCAGAATGCAGCCGCGAAGGACCTCGGCGAACCGGGCGTCGTTGCCACCGATGGAGATCGTCACGTGGGTGGTGTCCACGTCCAGGTATCCCTGATCGACCTGGGTCAGCTCGCCGTGCTGGAAGCTCCTCGACCCCCAGTCGGTGTGCCCGCCGGTGTCGCTGGCCGCGGGCGGGTTGTTGACCGCTTCGGTGGCGACGCCGGTGGTCCGGGCACCGGAGCAGGCGATCAGAGCGAACGACGCCTGACCCTTCGCCGCCTGCTGCTCGATCGTGTCGGCCGCGCCGGGGAGCTTGACCAGACGCGGGTAGGCGCCGTTGGTCGACCGGTGGCAGGCATTGCTGTCGGTCGGGCCTCCGTTGGTCCGCTTCAGGTCACTGTTGCGGTCGTACGGAGCAGTCCCCTCACCGGAGGAGTACGAGTCGCCGAGCGCCACGAACTGGGCCGCGGGCTTGGACGTCGGGGTGAACGCCACCGCGTCGAAGATGATGCTGTCACTGCCCGTCCCGTCCGCGGTCTCGTTGGTCAGCGACACGCTGGCCCGGCCGTTGAGCGGGAAGACGCCGAGGTCGATCCAGCGGTTCTGTTGCCATGCCTGGTTCACCACCCGGTACCGCGTCTGCCCGTTGCCCAGGTTGATCACGTATTTCGCCTGGGCGCTCCAAGCACCGTGGTCGGGGACGGAGACCTGGATCCGGGTCCAGCCGGTCCTGGCCGCAGCCAGCTTCCACGTGCCGGTGACCTTCAACTTTCCACCGAGATGGCCGGGCTCGCGGGTGTGGGCTCGCCACATGTGTGCCCCGAGTCCCGCGCCGATCTGATGGACGTCGACCTTCGATGGGTAGAGCCCCTTGGCATCGGATGCGAAGTCGAAGGAGAAGTCGCCGCCCTCCGTCCAGTCCCGGGCACAGGGACGGACGTCCGGAACCGACTTCTTGATGTTGTCGATGACCAGGGCGCCGGACAGCAGGCCGGCCGTGTCGCACTTCGGCGGGAAGCTGACTCCGTCCTCCTGGTAGGCGTACCCGGGGTCGAAGCGCAGGATCTCGTAACCGCAGGTGGTACAGGGCTTGCCGACCGTCCCCTTCCAGGCCACCGGCTCGTGGTACCAGCACCTCAGGTCGTACAGGCCCTTGTCGTTCTTGTGCAGGCACGGCCCGGCCGGCTCGTTGGCGACGTCCGGGTCGTCAGGCTTGACCGACGCGTTCGGGTCGCAGTTGTTCGACGCGTTGCAGAACGTGGCCCGGTCCGGCTTGACCCGGATCCGGTCGTCGGTGGCCGTCCACCAGGCGGGGCGGTAACCGGCCACATCCGTGGTCGGCGACTCGGTCGCGGTGATCGGATGCCCGGCCCAGCCGAGCACCTTCTCGGGGTACGGCCATTTCTGCGGTGTCCGGGCGTCGTCGTAGGTGTACTCGAGGAACGCCCGGCGTTGCGGGTCGAACCGCGGGTTGATCGGGTTGTTCAGCCAGCCGACGCCCCACGGCGATCCGTCAGCCTTGTTGGGATACATCCCGGAGTTGTAGGCCCAGAGAGCAAAGAACCAGTTCTCCAGGTGCCCCGGATCGGCGTTGTGCACGCGCAGGCCGGCGTTGTAGGTCTGGTTCCACTTGTCCTGGATGATCCGCGCACCGGCCGCGACGTTGGCCGCGAAGTCCAGGGCGATCGCGCGCTGGATGTTGTAGTCCAGCGACGTCTCGACCTTGTTGCCGGCATCGTCGGTCTTCTCCCGGCCGGCCAGGCGCATCCCGTCGGTGACCTGAGTGAGGCCGTAACCGCAGTCGGCGTCCGCCCAGATGATGTCCCAGTCGTCGCCCTCGTCGCTGTTGTAGATGTCGCGACCGTAGAAGTTGCCGATCAACGGATTGGCCGTCACTCCGGGCAGCGCGTAACGGGCCGCCTGCCACATGTTGGACTCCTGAGCGATGATGCCGAGCAGGATCTGCGGCGGCACCTTCCCTCCGGTGACCAGCTCCACGCGCGGGAAGTACTGCCGCAACGTGTACTCGGGCATGCCGAGGTTCTTCCAGTTCGCCGGCCGCTTGAAGTCCAGCGCGCCGGTGACCACCTGGTCGACCGCCCATTCCACCTGACGGGGCTTCGGCTGGATCGCCTGGTTCTTGGGGTCGTTGCGCGGAACCGAGCAGTATCGCTCGTCGGTTCCCTCGGACACCTCGGACGGTGAGCCGGCCGCCGCGGCCACCCGCGCTCGCGGTGCCGCATTCCCCAGCGCGGGGCTCGGATCACGACCGTCGCCCGGGGCGGTTCCGGTCTCGTCGGCGACGACGTCGAACTGCACTGCCGATCCGGTCGCCGGCACCTTCGCGTCGATGCGTACGGTCTCGGCGGCCGCCGGATCGGCCGGACGCAGCCGGGGATCCTCGGCGCCGGCCGAGCGCACCCGGGTCAGTGCCAGCTCGCCGGTGGCCGAGATCTCGCTGTTCGCAGGCACCTCGATGCGGCGCACCGCGGAGGGCAGGGGAGCGATGTCGGTGACCGTGCCGGTCAGGAACGACCGGCCCCCGGATCCGCGGGCCAGGCCGAGATCGGCCGGTGCGCCTTCGGCAAGGCGGGCCGGCTGCGCGCCGCTTCGCCGTGGCAGCCGCTTGACCCGTACGCGATCCTTGGTGCTGTCTATGAAGGTCACGTTTCCGGAACCGTCGGGGACGAGCCGGAACGGAACACCATCGGTGTCCGCCAGTCGTTTGACCGTGGCCGGTGATTTGGCCTTGCGGGCGACCTCGACCAGACCGCTGCCACCGGCCGCGACAATCTTGTCGCCGACCGGGACCGGCGAGCTGAGCTCGGTGTCGAGCTGGATCGGTTCGGACAGCTTGCCCTTCGCCGCGTCGAGCGTGTACATCCGGCTCTGCACCGGCTTGCTCGGGTCGTCGACGCGCTCGCCCCCGTACTGGCTGAGGACCGCGGTCTCACCGGCCCCGCATCCCGGGTTGTAGTAGGCGAGGGACGTCTGCACGTTCAGTTTCGTGACAGCGCCGGTCTTGAGGTCGACCGTGGCGGTGAACCCGCCCCGGTCGAACAGGTCGGCCTTGTTGGTGAACGTGCGAGGCGCATAGACGACGACCAGCCGCCGGCCGGAGCCGGTGAGGCAGGCGTTGCCGATCCAGGCGTCGGCCTCGAACCCCGGTTCGGCCAGAGTGGCGATGTTTTCCCAGCTGTAGCCGCTGCGGGCGGTTGCCGCCAGGACGTGGAACCCGTCCGCGTCGCCGTTGACGGTCCAGGCGACGTCCGCGGACTTGCGCCAACCCGCGGGCAATACCTTGTCGCGTCGGCGGGGGTCCACGGTGTGTCTGTCCGGATCCCCGGCCTGGTCAACTGCCAGAGCAGGGTCGGGCGGGGCGGTGGGATTGGCGGGTGGCGCGGCAGAGGCGGGGGGAACAGTGAGAACGGTTCCGATCAGGCTTAGTGCCAGTGCGGTGATCGCCGCACGGCGTAGCCGCCCCGTGTGATTGGGATGCATGGATCCTTCCAGGGTCGCCAGGACGTGCCGGCCGCACGTCCGAGGTAGTCGGCTCGCTGCGATCGGAACGGCGTCGATCAGCCCTGACGCGCGCAAAAACCCTATTCATGCGAGACGATGTGGATGGTCGTATCGCGAAGAGCCGAAGCACAATAGATTTAAGGCACCGCTTAATCTTTGGGTGCGAATGCCTTCATCAGCGGGGATATCGGCCGCACCATAGTGCCATTCACCTGCGGCAATACCCAGCGACCCGCACGGGAGGCCGGCACCGGCGCGCGGGCCAGGTGAGAGCGGTATAGCGCCGGTGGGGCCGGTCATGTATGGTCCGTTTGCGCAGACGGTCGGCGAGATCGACGGCGCGCAGAAATCGCTTATCCGGCGAGAGCTATGGCCGGGGCGCTTCTTTTCAATTCATTCTTTCGTCGAAGCCAATGGCGGCTGAAACGCCGCTGCGGCCGCATGCCCGAATACTTATTGATGGCAGATGGGATTGTAATGATCAACATCAAGAAGAGGTCAACTGTCGTGATGGCCGGCGCCGTGACGGCCCTGCTCGGGTCGGCACTGTTCGCCGGCCCGGCGGCCGCGGCGGCCGGTGGATGCGGCTCCGTCTGCGACGGCAAGAACCCTCAGAACTACGTCTACCAGGGCCCGGGCGGTCCGTCCCAGTGGGTGACCTGTCAGGCCGACGCGTACACCAAGTACACCGCCGGGAAGTCCGGGCACGCGGGTTACGTCGAACTCCGCTACAGCCCGGCCTGCCGGACCGCGTGGGCGAAGACGAACACGCTGAACACCGTGATCCACGTCTACAGCTACAACAGCAACGGTTCCGAGCGCCGGCACGAAGACCAGGTGACCAACAGCTCGGTGAAGTACACCGTCATGGTCAACGACGCCGGCTACACCGCCAAGGCCTGCGCGACCGTACCCGCCTCCGGTGGCGACATGCTGTGCACGAAGAAGTTCTGATCACGGCCGCGTAGCCGGCCATCCCGTTCAGCGGCTACCGACCGGCGCTTCGGCGTCCGGCGAGCTTACGGCGGCGGTGGCCGGCCCGGCTGCCAGGCGAACCCGGCGGCGCAAGCGCCCGATCCACGGCGCGTCCGGTCCGTTCAGCGGGCCGCCGTCGGGGTCGTCGCTGTAGTTCTGGCGGACCGGATCCAGCTCGGGCCGCCAGATCTCGCGGATCACCAGCCCGCACAGCACCGCGACCGTGACGAGGCGCAGGGTCGAGGCCAGCACGAAGGTGCCCTCGGGGATCACCGGCTTGCCCCCGGCCCCCATCAGCTCGGCATAGAACGCTGTGAAGTATCCGAACTCGGCGACCGTCCAGGCCATGATCGCTCCCCAGCGGGGACGCGCCAGCACGATCAACGGCAGCAGCCACAACACGTACTGCTGGGACCACACCTTGCTGGTGATCAGGAACGCCGCGACCACGAGGAAGGCGAGCTGGGCGACCCGCGGCCGGCGCGGCGCCAGCCAGGCCAGCAGACCGATGCCCGCACAGGCCAGGCCGAACAACGCGTACGAGACCAGGTTGAGCGTCGGCACATGGTCACTCAGCCATTGGAAGGGTCCCTGGTCACCGGCGGCGCCGGAGTTCCACTTGCCGTCCAGGTAACGCCCGATGTACCAGAGCGTCCCCCAGTCGATCGGCCGCTCACTGTTGAGCCGGAAGAACCGCAGCCAACTCTCGTGGTACCAGAAGAAGACCGGGAAGTTGACCACCGCCCAGCTCACCGCGGCCGTGGCCATCGCCGCCCCCCACGAGCGCATGGCTTTCGACCGCAACGCCAGCACCAGCAGCGGACCGAGGATGAACAGCGGCCACAGTTTCGCCGCGCCGCCCAGCCCCAGGAACACCCCGGCCCAGGCCGGATGCTTCTTGGCCCACAGGTAGAGCCCGATGGCGGCCAGCCCGATGGCCAGGAAGTCCCAGTTGACCGTCGCGGTGAAGAAGATGATCGGCGAGACCGCGAAGATGGCCGCGTCCCACGGCCGGCGCCGCCGCAACGCCAGGATGATCGCCGCGGTCGCCACGGCCAGTGCCGAGAGCACGATCACGTTGATGTTGTAGAACCAGGTGCCCTGGTTGATCTCCGGATGCGACTCGCCGTACGCGTGCACCGGCAGACCCAGTGCGCCCATGAAGTAACCCGTCACCACCGGGTATTCGACCGGCCAGTCCTTGTAGGGGACCGCACCCTCGTTGAGGTGCTCGGCGTAGTACAGCGCCAGCACGTCGGTGTAGCAGAACCGCGTGTATTGCACGTTCTGCTGCCAGTCGCCGCTCTGGCAGGGCGATTTCTGCACCCATGAGAAGGCGAGCGTCATGCAGGTCAGCGCGAGGATGATCCGCGTCGCCGTCCAGAACCGGCCCGGCCGGGCGTCGGGCCGCACCGCGTGCGAACCGAGCGGCCCACCGATCGACTCGGACAGGCCGCGCACGAATCCGTCGGACGTCGCCGGCGCACTGGGCTTGTCGGGGCGGTCGACGTCCTCGGACGGTTGCGTGCTCATGTCATGGCATCATGCCGTACTGCGTACCGGAGGCTCGGAACGACCTACGCAGAAAAAGAGCCGGCGCGCAGACCCCGGGGAGTCGCGCCCCCGAAACGGGGCGACGGCGGGGTGCGGGGGGGCGCGCACCCCCCTCCTAAAAAAATGCGCCGGCCCCCCCCCGGGGGGGCGGCGCCCCGGCTCATCGGTCAGTCGCCTGTGTCCGGTGGCGCGAAGGTCGGCTGGGTCGGTTGTTCCTCGGGAGTTCCGCCACCCCCGTCGTTGTCGCCGCCGCCGTCATCGCCGCCGCCGTCGTCACCGCCGTTGTTGTCGCCGTTCCCGCCGCCGTTGTTGTTACCGCCGCCGTTGTTCTCGCCGTTCCCGCCCCCGTTGTTGTTACCGCCACCGTTGTTGTTGTTCTGGTTGCAGTCGGGTCCGATGAAGCCGAGCACGCAGTCGCCGTCGTCCGACGGGTTCTGCGGGGGCGGCGGGGCCGCCTGGCCGTTCGCGAAGGGGCTGTCCGGATTTCCGGTCTCGACCCGCTCGGGGAAGTCCTCGCGTTCCAGATCCTTCGCCTTGATCACGGCGTCCAGGAACTTCTTCCAGATCTTCGAAGGCGTGCCGGCGCCGAACATGTCCCGGCCGTTGGACTCCTTCAGCTCGACCTTGTTCTTGGCGCCTCCCACCCAGACCGTGGCGGCGAGCTGCGGCATGCCACCGACGAACCAGGTGTCACCGCTGCCCTCGTTGAATTCCCAGGTACCGGACTTGGCAATGCCTTCCTGGCCGTTGCGCAGATCGCGGTCGTCGACCTCGACGATCTCCTTCAACACGGACTGGAGGTTCGACATCTGGTCGGCGTTGAAGACCGGCTTCCCGTCGATCTTCTCGCTGCCGACGATCGACTTCGTGCCGGTGTCGGGGTCCACCCGCGACACCGATCGGATGAAGTGGGCGTCATGGTGGACGCCGTTGCCGACGATCGTGGCGACACCCTCGGCGTGCTCGAGCGGCACGACGCGGTACTGGCCGAAGGCGACCTCGTTGTCGAAGTAGCCGGGCTGCTTCCAGACGGAGGCGTCGGTCTTGGTCAGGTCGACCAGCTTGCCGTTGGGGAACTGCTTGTTGCCGTCGGTGTACATGTGCTGGATGCCGGCGTCACGGGCGGCGGCGATGACCTTCTCTCGGCCGATGCCCTCGGCGATCCAGTAGAACGGGAAGTTGTACGACTTGATCGTCGCCGTCTCGAGGTCACAGCGCTTGATCTGACCGCGGCAGACGGCTCCGGGATCGGCGCCCGCATTGCTGATCTCCCGGCCGTTCGGACGCAGCTTGGTGCCGTCCCAGCGCGTCTTGAAGGAGATGTCCTCCTTCAGGGCGGCGGCCAGCGTATAGATCTTGAAGGTCGAGCCGGGCGACTGACCACCGTCGATCTTGAGGGTGTCGCTGCGCATGTAGCCGCCGTAGTCGATGCCCGTCGGGTCGTCACCGCCGTAGTAGCCGAGCACCCGCCCCGTCTTCGGGTCGATGCCGATCACCGCGGCCTGGTACGACGCCGGCTTGTCGTTCATCGGGGAGCTCTCGCTCTTACGCGAGCCCGCCTCTTCGGCCGCCTTCTGCACCACCGGGTCGATCGTCGTGGTGACCGTCAGACCGCCCTTGTCGAACTCCTGCTGGCTGATGCCCATCCCGGCGAGCTCGGCCCGGACGTGCCGCATGATCATGTCGACCGGCTTGGCGGTCGTGCCCTTGCTGGCCGTGCTCTTGGACGTCTTCTTGACCTTGGGATAGACCCGCTTGTTGTAGACGTCCTGGGAGATCCAGCCCATTTCGAGCATGTTCGCCATCGTGTACTCCCACCGCGCCTTGGCGTCGACGGGGTTGATGTTGGGGTCGTAGCCCTTGTGCGTGGCCGTGGGCTCCGGCTGCTTGATGATCGAGGCGAGCACCGCGGCCTCGTACGGCGTGATGGCGTTCTTCTGCCCGGCCGGCGTGGTCACCGACTTGCCGAAGTAGCCCTGCGCCGCGGCCTGGATGCCGTACCGGCCGTTGCCCAGGTAGATGTAGTTCAAGTACATGCCCATGATCTGGTCTTTGTTGTACTTGCCCTCCATCTTGCGGGCGATCACCGCCTCGCGGAGCTTGCGGTTGTAGCTGATCTCCTTGAGGTCGGCCGCGTGCCGGGCGTACTGCTGGGTGATCGTCGACGCACCCTGCTGGTCGCCACCGGTGAAGTTGTTGTACGCGGCGCGGACGATGCCTTTCATGTCGATGCCGTGGTGCTTGTAGAAGTTCTTGTCCTCGGCCGCCGCGACCGCGTGCTCGACGACCTTGTTGATCTGTGCCTCGGGAACCACCGTGCGGTTCTGCTCGCCCAGCTTGGCCAGGACCGTGCCCTTGGTGTCGAGGATCACGTTCGACTGGTCCTCGCTGACCGGCGAGGGCAGGTCGACATCGTCGAAGAAGTATGTGCCGCCGACCACACCGGCGCCGAGCAGAATGACCAGCACCGCCGCCGCGGCGGTCAGGATGTTGGTGCGGCGGCGACGCTTGGCCGCCTTCGACTTGTCCTTGCCGCCGCCCGACCCCGAGCGGCCGCCGCCGAGGCTTCCCTCGTCACCGAGGCCGGCGCCGGGGCGCACGGCGGCTCGCGCGACCGTCCCGGTGCCGCGCACCGGGGCCGCGGCGCCGACCGAGGCCCGCGCACCGACGCGCGCCGACCCCACCGAGGCGCTGCCCACGGAAGCACTGCCCACCGAGGCGCTGCCCACCGAGGCACTGCCGACGGGGGCGCTGCCCACCGAGGCCCGCCCGGCCGGGGCCGGCCCCGCCGGCGGCCGGCCGGGGTTGACCGACGCGCGCCCACCGGCGCCCCGGCGGTAAGCGTCGGGCGCCGGCCGAGCCGATGCCGAGTAGGAAGATGGCTGGTCGTCGTCAGGCGCGGAGCTCGAGGACCCGGGCACACGGGCCCGGGCACGCGAGGACTGCGGTTCGCCGTACGAGTTCATGCGGTCACACCTCGGTCGCGGTGACGAGCGCGGGGATGACCCTGGAGGGGCCTTCACCTGCGACGACACGCGCGGACGATTCGGGCTGCATACCGGCAGCCGCCCTGACGGATGTCATGAATGACCGGCTGTGGCGCTGGATGCGCGAGCCGGTCGGGGTCGTGTCAACGGTAGCGAGATAGATCCACGTCATCGGCGGGCATCCCACCCGTGTGACGACAACCCGGTTTCGCGGTGGCGGCCCGCGGCGGACGAGGCGGCCAGCGCCTCGACCCGATCGAGTTCGTCGGCGGTGAGCGCGTCCCGTCCGAGCAGGTACTGCTCGGCCAGGTGATTCCACGCGCAGGACTGGCACACCTCCACGACGAACACCTGGAACTCACGCAGTGTCATCGCCAGCACAGGAAGCTCGGAGAGCTTGCGAGCCTGCCCGGCGGACTGCTTGAGCTCATCGCCATAGATGTAGTGCACGAGTGTCAGGTTGTCGCGGCGGCAGATCGGGCACCGGTCCTCGGTCGGCTCCCCATGGAATCGAGCAGCGCTTTTGAGGTAGGGCGAGGCATCACAGACCTCGAGCGTCCCGATCTTGCCGTTGTGCACGTCACGCAGCACTGCTCGCTTCTGTAGCGAGTAGTCGACCACCTGCCGCTGCGTTCGCATGGCGAAGAGACTACGCGGTCCAACGTCGAGCGGCGACAGTCATCACTCAGCGTGGCGGACGTGTAGCTCCCTCATGAACAGCTTGCGCACGTGCGGCAACGGATCTACGGTTGCGATGTATCGGGCCGATACATCGGAGCGAGGCAAGGAGGGTGGCCGATGCTGGAACTGGCGATTCTCGGCCTCCTCCAGGAGACCCCGATGCACGGCTACGAGCTGCGCAAGGAGCTCGTCACCAAACTGGGCACGTTCCGCGCCGCGATCAGCTACGGCACCCTCTATCCGACTCTCAAGCGGCTGCAGACAGCCGGTTGGATCACCGAATCCGAGTCGGATCCGACGATGATCCCCCCGATGACCAGCAAACGGGGCCGGGTTGTTTACAAGATCACTGCCGATGGCAAGGAGCGGTTCGCGGAGCTGCTGGCCCAGGCCGGCCCGGAGACCTACGACGACGCCGGCTTCGGTGTTCACTTCGCGTTCTTCTCCCGGACCGACCGCGCCACCCGGCTGCGCATCCTGGAGGGCCGCCGCCGGCGCATCGAGGAGCGGCGGGAGGGCCTGCGCGACGTGCTGTCCCGGGCCGCCGGCCGCCTCGACGCCTACACGCTCGAACTGCAGCGCCACGGGCTCGACGCCTGTGAGCGCGAAGTCCGCTGGCTGGAGGAGCTCATCACCAACGAGCGCTCCGGCCGCGCCCCGGCAGGCTCTGCCGGGACGATCGACATCCCCGTCGCCGAGCTGCCACAGGAGCCGGCGACCGGGGACGCACCCCCCGAACCCCCGCGTCCACACCTGGACCGGCCGTGATGAACAAGGAGGCAAACGCGATGGGCTCCGTCCGCGTCGCCATCGTCGGTGTGGGTAACTGCGCCTCGTCCCTCGTGCAGGGCGTGGAGTATTACAAGAACGCCGACCCCAACGACCGCGTCCCGGGTCTCATGCACGTGACCTTCGGCGACTACCACGTATCTGACGTGAAGTTCGTCGCGGCGTTCGATGTGGACGCCAAGAAGGTCGGCATGGACCTCAGTGAGGCGATCGTTGCCAGCGAGAACAACACGATCAAGCTGACCGACGTGCCGCCGACCGGCGTCAGCGTCCAGCGCGGACCGACGTTCGACGGTCTGGGCACCTACTACCGCGAGATCATCGAGGAGTCGGCAGCCGAGGTTGTCGACGTCGTGCAGGCACTGCGCGACGCCGAGGTCGACGTGGTCGTCTCCTACCTGCCGGTGGGCTCCGAGCAGGCCGACAAGTTCTACGCCCAGGCCGCGATCGACGCGGGCTGTGCCTTCGTCAACGCGCTGCCGGTCTTCATCGCCTCCGACCCGGCGTGGGCCCAGAAGTTCACCGACGCCGGCCTGCCGATCGTCGGCGACGACATCAAGAGCCAGGTCGGTGCGACGATCGTGCACCGCGCGCTGGCCAAGCTGTTCGAGGACCGCGGGGTCGAGCTGCTGCGCACCTACCAGCTCAACTTCGGCGGCAACATGGACTTCATGAACATGTTGGAGCGCACCCGCCTGGTCTCCAAGAAGATCTCGAAGACCCAGTCGGTGACCTCCCAGATCCCGCACGAGATGATCAAGAGTGACGTGCACATCGGCCCGTCGGACCACGTGCCGTGGCTCGACGACCGCAAGTGGGCCTACATCCGGCTCGAGGGCCGCTCGTTCGGCGACACCCCGCTGATGGCCGAGCTGAAGCTCGAGGTGTGGGACTCGCCGAACTCGGCCGGTGTGATCATCGACGCCGTCCGCGCGGCGAAGATCGCCAAGGACCGCGGCATCGGTGGCCCGATCCTGTCGGCCTCGTCCTACTTCATGAAGTCCCCGCCGGTGCAGTACAACGACCACGACGCCAAGGAAAGCGTCGAGGCGTTCATCCGCGGCGACATCGAGCGCTGAACCAGCCAGCAGGAGGGCCGGGCCGTTGGGCTCGGCCCTTTCGCTATGACCAGGCCTTGGCCAGCGCGACCCGAGCCTCCAGCTCGAGCAGCTTCCTCTTCCGGTCGAGCCCGCCGCCGAAGCCGACCATCTTGCCCCCGGCACCGACCACCCGGTGACACGGCACGATCACCGGTATCGGGTTGTGGTTGCAGGCCGTGCCGACCGCGCGCGCCGCACCGGGGTCACCCAGGGCGGTCGCGATCGCGCCATAGGTGACCATCTCGCCGTACGGAATCTTGGCTATCTCGCCCCACACGGCCCGCTCGAACTCCGACCCACCGGGCATGGCCACCGGCACCGTGAAATCGGTGAGCTCGCCCTCGAAATAGGCCTCGAGCTCCCGGACGGCGGGATGGGAGCCGGACGGCCCGGGGCGCGCCGCGAAGCGGACACCCACCACCGTGTCGCCCTCGACGGCGACACCGAGCGGCCCGATGGCCGAGTCAACGACGAACATCCCCCGATTCTGCTCCGTGGGTACGACAGTTCGCTCCCGAGGTCCGCCCCGCTCTCCTCGGCTTGACCTGAGCAATGATCGCGTCGACGACCGGAACCACCATCGCCAACGGGACGGCGACGATCAACGCCAGGATCCCGTTGACGACCAACAGATCAGCCATTTCCGAGGTGTGCGGCATACCCCGGCCCCATTGATCGCCACTCTCGCCCATCCCGCCGTACTGCAACGGGACCGGGCCAGTGACATCAGGCCTCAGCTGGGCGCCGAGCAGGAGAGACACGACCGACCCGGCAACCGAGAGAAGGGCGAACCACAGCCGTACGGTTTGAGTGCCGCGCCAGCACAGCATGATCCACGTGAGAACGAGCGCGGCCGGAAGAATCCACGCTTGCCAGAACAGGTCGGCGAGCAGTCCCACGCGGCGACCCTAGCGGCAGCCCGCAACGAAACCGATCTAAGAGGGCAGGTGCCCGTTGTCGCGGGCCCACTTGAAGAGGTGGGCCTCAGCCTCGTCCCGGGTCAGCGGACCGTGGTCGAGGCGCAGCTCCTTGAGGAAGCGCCACGCCTGGCCGACGACCGGGCCGGGCGGCACCCCGAGCAGCTCCATGATCGCGTTGCCGTCCAGGTCCGGGCGGACCCGGGCCAGGTCCTCCTCGGCCGCGAGCCGGGCGATCCGCTCCTCGAGCGCGTCGTAGTCGGCGGCCAGGTTGGCCGCCTTGCGCTTGTTGCGGGTGGTGACGTCCGAGCGGGTCAGCTTGTGCAGGCGGGTCAGCAGCGGCCCGGCGTCGGTCACGTAGCGGCGCACCGCCGAGTCGGTCCACTCACCCCGGCCGTACCCGTAGAAGCGCAGATGCAGACCGACCAGCTCGACCACCTCGGAGGTGACGTCCTTGGGGTATTTCATGGCCTTCATGCGCTGCTTGGTCATGCGGGCGCCGACCACCTCGTGGTGGTGGAAGCTGACCCGGCCGTCACGCCCGACCGCCTTGGTGGCCGGCTTGCCGATGTCGTGCAGCAGCGCCGCCATCCGCAGGACGAAGTCGGGTCCGTCGTCGCCCTCGAGCCGCATCGCGTTCTGCACGACGATCAGCGTGTGCTCGTAGACGTCCTTGTGCTGGGCGTGCTCGTCGATCTCGAGCTTGAGCCCGGAGATCTCGGGGATGAAATGGTCGGCCAGACCGGTGTCGACCAGCAGGCGCAGGCCGGTGATCGGGTCGGCGCCGCACAGCAGCTTGGTGAACTCGTCCCGGATCCGTTCCGCGGTGATGCGTTCCAGATCGGCGGCCATGTCGCGCATGGCCGTGACGACCGCCGGATCCACAGTGAACTGCAGCTTGGACGCGAACCGGGCGGCCCGGAGCATCCGAAGTGGATCATCGCCGAACGACTGGGCGGGGGCGGCCGGGGTGCGAATCAGCTGAGCCGAGAGGTCGTCCAGTCCCCCGTACGGGTCGGTGAAGACATGCCCGGGCAGGGACACCGCCATCGCGTTGATCGTGAAGTCGCGCCGTTCCAGGTCGTCCAGCAACGAGGTGCCGTACTCGACCACGGGGTTGCGGGTGACACCGTCGTACGCCTCGGCCCGGAACGTGGTGATCTCGAGCCGCAGACCGTTCTTCTGCAGGCCGATCGTGCCGAACTCGCGACCGGTCTCCCAGATCGCGTCGGCCCAGCTCCGGACGACCTCGAGGGTCTGCTCGGGGCGGGCGTCGGTGCAGAAGTCGAGGTCGTCGCCGAGCCGGCCGAGCAGCGCGTCCCGCACCGACCCGCCGACCAGGTGCAGCTCATGGCCGGCGGCGCCGAACCGGCGCCCCAGCTCATCGGCGACGGGGGAGACCCGCAGCAACTCGGCGACCGCGTTTCGCTGGGCGGTGTTCAACACAGACATGGGGTCACCAGGGTATCTGCCTTTAGTCGAGTCTAGGGCGGCGGGTGGGGCGGTTGGATGGCTGCCCTTATTCGAGTCAAGGGCGGCGGGCGGGGCGGTGGGATGGCCCGCGTGGCAGGGCCCGTACGCAGCGGGCAGGATGGGCGGGTGCCCGTTCCCGAGGCGCTGCTCCGCCTGATCGAGAATCCCGCGTTCTGGGCGGGCGAAGGCAGCGTGACCAGCGATGACCCCACGTCCGAGCTACGTGTGGCCTTTCCGATCATCGGTGGCTACGCGCTCGTGCTCGATCTCGATCTCGCCACCGGCGAGCGCACCCTCGGTCTGCGCGGCCCGGCCCACAGCGAGCCGATCCAGCTGGCCTGGACGCCGCCCGGCGGTCCGGCACCGGCCGCCCTGCGCTGGTGGGAGCTCGACCTCTTCGCCCGGGTGATCGCCTGGGAGGATCCCACGCTGCCGCATCCGGGCCTGGTCGTCGCCCTGCTGTCCCCGTTCGCGCCGGCCACGCCGGAGGACGACGAGCCGTCGATCGCCGCGATGCGCGAGGCGGCCTACCGGTCGTTGCGCCGCGAGGTGCCGCCCGCCGAGCCGTCCGGTCCCGAGCAGGCGCCGTTGCCGCTGTTCACGGGGGACGACTGGTGGCCCACCCCGGCGCAGCCCTCTCCCCACGTGCTCGACGAGGCATCGATCGCCGAGCTCAGCCGTCCGGAGCGCTCGTTCTCGGAGGTCCGCGGCGGGTCGCGCTTCCCGCGCGAGTTGCTGGCCGATCTCGTACGCCGGTCGACCGCACACCTCGAGGCCGTCTCCAGCGAGCAGTGGTACACCGACACGCGCCCGATCGCCCGGCACATCCTGGACACCGGTGATCTTCGGCCTATTCCGGCCCTGCTCGGTGCGCTGACCGAGGCCGGCTGCGATCATCCCACCGTGCTCGACGCGCTGAGCGAGCCGCTGGTGCCGGCCGAGGCCTGCTGGATGGTCGAGACGCTGGCCGGGGCCGAACCAGGCACGCTCCTGCGCCACCGTCTGTGACGACACCTCTATGGTGGCTGAAGTTCCGCACGACGCTCGGGAGGTTCGGTGAACGGCGGTATCTACCGCAGCGCGAACGCCGCGCCGGACGGTGAGCCACCGCGGCGGGAGGACGGGGTGACCCTCATCTCGGTCGACGCCGAGGTGTCGGGGGTGGCCGTGGTCGAGGATCAGGCCCTGCCACCGGAGCAGCTGCCCGCTCCGCAGGAGCAGAGCACCACCGCGGCCAGCGCGATGATGGCGGTGGCCAGCTTCGTCAGCCGGATCATCGGCTTCGTCCGCAACGCCCTGATCGGCATGACGCTCGGCTCGTACATCGGCAGCGCCTTCACCAGCGCCCAGTTCCTGCCCGGTCAGATCTACGAGTTGCTGCTCGGCGGCATTCTGAGCAGTGTGCTCGTGCCGCTGCTGGTGCGGCGGCGCAAGAATGATCCGGACGGCGGTCTCGAGTTCACCCGCCGGCTCCTCACCTTCGCGGTGGTGACGCTCGGCATCGCGACCGTGCTGGTCGTGATCGCGGCTCCGGCCATCACCTGGATCCAGGCAAGTGACGACAACACCGCCGCCTACCGCTCGCTCGTCACCGACTTCGCCTTCTGGATCTTGCCGATCATCTTCTTCACCGGCCTCTCCGCGATGATCGGCGCGGTGCTCAACACGCGGGGTCACTTCGCCGCGCCGACCTGGGCACCGATTCTCAACAGCCTCGTGGTGATCGCCGCCTGCGGCGTCTTCATCGTCTCCTTCGGCACGGCCGGGCGTCTCCAGCCTGAGGACGTGTCGGGCGCACAGATCGCCGTGATGGGTGGCGGCATGCTGCTCGGCATGGTGGCGCAGGCGGTCGGGCTGCTGCCGGCGTTGCGCAAGGTGGGCTTCAGCTGGAAGTGGCGCTGGAACCCGCGCTCGCTGGGTCTGGGCGAGATCGGCCGGCTGGCCGGCTGGATGCTCTGCTATGTCGCCGCCAACCAGGTCGCCGTCTTCGTCGTCGTGCGCATCCTCAACCGGGTCGCCGGCAACAGCGCCAGTGTCCTGGCCTTCAACAACGTCTTCCTGCTGGTCACCATGGCGCACGGCATCATCGGTGTCTCGGTGATGACGGCACTGCTGCCCAAAATGAGCGCGGCGGCTGCCGACGGCCGCTACGCCGAGGTGAGCGCCGACCTGAGCCGGGCCATCCGGCTGGTCACCGTCGCCCTGGCGCCGATCTCGGTCGTCTACGGCGTCCTGGGCGCCCCCATCTCGGTCATGCTCTTCCAGGGCGGCTCCTTCGGCAACGGTGACGCGCTGGCCACCGGCAAGGTACTCGTGGTGGCGGCGTTCGCGGTGATCCCGCTGTCGATCAGCTACCTGTGCACCTACACCTTCTATTCTCTGCAGGGCAACCGGACGGCCGCGCTCATCAACCTGCCGGTCGTGGCCGTCCGCATCGCGGCCTATTTTGTGCTCGCCGAGGTGCTCAAGGCCTCGCTGCTGGCGGCCGGCATGACGGCCGCCAACGCGATCTCCTACGCCGTCTCCGCGCTGATCTCGCTGGCCGTTCTGCGCCGGCGGATCGGCCGGCTCAACCTGGGGTCGGTCGCCGCTTCGCTGATCAAGGTGGTGATCGCGGCGGCCATCGCCGCCGGCCTGGGGCTGCTGGTGGTGCGCCTGCTGCCCGGGGCCGGAGCGCCGTCGGGACGCGGCGAGGCGATCCTGCAACTGCTCGCCGGCGGCGCCGTGATCCTGGTTGCCTACCTGGGCGCGGCCCTCGCTCTGCGCGTCTCCGAGGTCAGCCAGGTGATCGGGATGGTGCGCCGCAAACTCGGTCGCTGACCAGCGATTTCCCATCTACCGAGGGTCACGCGGGCGCTACCCGGCGAGGCGGTTGAGGTTGCCGCGCCGGGGGGACGACCTGCCGCGGGATGGCCCCGTACGGGTATGGTCGGTGTCGGCATGTGCGCTACGCACGTTGCCGTGAGCACGCAGCACGGCACTTACCCAGCAGGGCGATCACTCACACGGCGATCACCCGGCAGGGCACGTAGGCAACACGCCAGTACGGGCGATACAGCAATAAGGCAGCACAGCAGTAAGGCAGCACAGCAGCACGGCAATGGCGGCTGACGGCATCCGCAGCCAGCAGCATCTGCACCTAGCACGGGCAACCGTGCGTGGAGCACCGAGGAGGACTGGTGACCCAGGTCGGCGAAGGCCACGAGACCGCGGCCGATGCGGACGGACCGGTCATGACTTTCGGTGCACCCACCGTCGGTGAGGTCCTGGCCGAGCGTTATCAGCTCGAGGAGCACGTCAACGACGACAGCGCCGGCCGGCAGGTCTGGCGCGGCATCGACGTCATCCTCCGCCGCCCGGTGGCGGTCGTGCTGCGATACCCCGGCGGCGAGCCGGCAGCCGAGATGCTGCAGGCCGCGGTCGACGCGAGCCGGGTGATACACCCCAATCTGGTCGGCGTCTACGACGCGATCGACGAGGGCAGCCGGTCCTACGTGGTGCGGGAGTGGGTCGACGGCGAGTCGTTGCGAGAGCTCGTCGCGACCGACGGTCCGCTCGACCCGGCCCGGGCCACCGCCATCGGCCACTCGATCGCCGATGCCCTGGCCGCCGTGCACGCCACCGGCATGGTCCACGGCAACGTCCACCCCGGCACGGTGCTGATCGCCGACGACGGCCGCGTCGTGCTGGCCGACGCGCGCGCCGACTCGGCCGACTCCGTCGAGAGCGACATCCGCTCGGTCGGCGGCATCCTCTACTTCGCGCTGACCGGCCACTGGCCGCACACCGAGGTGCACCCCTCCGCGCTGCCCGACGCCAACCGGGACGCGAGCGGCAACCCGGCCGCGCCCCGGCAGATCCGCGCCGGTGTCCCGGCCTATCTCGACGACCTGACGATGGACCTGCTCGACACCCGGGTCGCCGCACCCGAGGCCGACGCACTGACCGCCGAGCTGGCCCGGCTCGACGCCGCCGAGGACGACTACGAGGACGCCGGTCCGCTGCGGTTCACGCAGAGTGCCGCGGCCGAGCCGGCCCGCAGCACCTCCAAGATCGCCATCGGGGTCGCCGCGCTGGTCGTCATCGCGATCGTCGGCCTGGTCTTCGGCATCCGGGCGATCAGCAGCTCGGGTGAGGCCACCCCGACGACCACCACCCAGGCCGGGACGAACGCCGGCGCCGACGCCGCCAACCCGAGCGACGAGCAGACGCCCGCCCCCTCGCCCAAGAAGATCCCGCTGACCGCCGACATGGTCCGCCTGGTCGACCCGCCGCAGGGCGACCGCCGGCAGGTCGGCGAGGCGAAATACACCGTCGACGACGACCCCGACACCGTGTGGAGCACCGAGCACTTCAACCAGGCCAAGTTCGGCAATCGGAAGAAGGGCATGGGCGTGCTGATCAACCTCGGCACCCCGCGGCGTCTCTCCGAGGTCACCGTCGAGACGTCCAGCCCCAACGTGGCGATGGACATCCGCACCGGCCCCTCCGACCCCGGCGACAGCTCGGCCGGCGACAAGAAGGTCGTCGACACGTACAAGAAGCTCGGGGACGGCGACACCGAGAAGACCGAGGGCACGCGTGAGGTGTTCTCGGGCTTCGATCCCAATCAGAAATATCAGTACGTCCTGGTCTTCCTGACCGAGCTGCCCAAGGCCGACAACGGCCGCTACCAGGTCGACGTCGAGAAGATCGAGGTCACCGGCTACTGATCCGGGGCGGGTCGGGCCACCGGGTCCCTCGCCATCGCGAGTTATTCGTTAGCGTGTCAGCGTGAATACCGTCGACAGCGTGGGGCCGAGCGACGCCGACCTCCTGCGCGCCCATGTCGACGGTGATCGCGACGCGTTCGGCGAGCTGGTCCGGCGTCACCGTGACCGCCTGTGGGCGGTCGCCCTGCGCACGATCGGCGATCGCGAGGAAGCGGCCGACGCGGTGCAGGACGCGCTGCTCTCGGCCCATCGCAACGCCGCCCGGTTCCGGGGCGACTCGGCCGTCACCACGTGGCTGCACCGCATCGTGGTGAACGCCTCGCTCGACCGGATCCGGCGCCGACAGGCCCATCCGACCGTGCCGCTGCCCGACGGCAGCCGCTCCGACGACCGTCCGTCCGGTGTGGAGCCGGCCGCGCCGGCCGCCGACCACGACACCGCCCTGGTGGTCCGGCAGGCGCTGGCCGCCCTGCCGGCTGATCAGCGGGCCGCGATCGTGCTGGTCGACATCCAGGGTTATCCGGTCGCCGAGGCGGCCGAGATCCTGGAGGTGGCCGTCGGCACCATCAAGAGCCGCTGCGCCCGCGGCCGGGCCCGGATGGCGCTGGCCCTCGGTGATCTGCGGGGGAGAGACCACGGTCACCCCCCGGCCGGGAACCAGGACGCCGCCGAAACCGTCCCATCCGGACCGGGTACACCTCAGCCGTTACCCGGGCCGCACGACCGGAGGGATCAGAAGTGACCGGGGCCGAGTTCAGCGAGGTCGACATCGACCTCCTGGCGGATTACATCGGCGGCGCCCTCGAGGGCACGCCGGAGGAGTCCGCGGTGGCCACGCTGATCGCCGAGAACCCGGGCTGGCGCGAGGCCTACGAGAGGCTCGGCGGTGGCGTCGCCCTGGTGCGGGCCGAGCTGGGCCGTTTCGAGCCCGAGCCGATGCCGTCCGATCTGGCCGCCCGGCTCGACGGCATGTTCAGCGCCCCCGCGTTGACCCTGGTCAAAGGGGACGCCGCAGCCGAGAGGCCGGGGAGCCGCCGGCGCTGGACCACGCCGATCGCCATCGCCGCCGGGTTCATCGCGTTTGTCGGTTTCGGCGCCGACTATCTGTCCGGTCGCAACGCCTCGCACGACGACTCCGCCAGTTCCGTCGCCGGCACCAGCGAGCAGGCCGCCCCCGCGGCGGGCACCACCATTCTCTCCACGGGCACCGACTACACCCGTTCCACGCTCGCCTCGGGACCACCTCAGCCCCTGGCCGCGGGCGACAACGCGTCCGCCTCGACCTTCGGGGAGAATTCGGTTCCCAACCAGTCCCGGACCTCGGCCAAAGATCCCGCGCTGGCCCGCCTGACCGCGTCGGCCGCGCTCCAGGAGTGCTTCGAAGCCATCGAGCGGGAAAACGCGGGTGGCCCGATCGGGGTCCTGACCGCGGATTACGCCCGTTTCGATGGCGTTCCGGCCTTGATCGTCCGGTTCACGGCGGAGAACGGCGACTGGGTCTGGGCGACCGGCGCTGACTGCGGCACGCCCGTTGCCGGCGCGGACGCGATCGACAAAGTGCCGGTACGCTGAACCACACCCCTGGACCACCCGCGTGAGGTCGGCCACGACCGCGTACGCGGGAATGGTGTGTGCCTAGCATGGCGTTCTAGCGTGCAGTGTCGCCGAGCGGATATCCCGGCGAAGAGCAGACTGAGGAGTCGGCAGTGGACGAGGTCCGTAATCTGATCATCATCGGTTCGGGACCGTCCGGTTACACCGCGGCGCTGTATGCCGCCCGGGCGAACCTCAAGCCGCTGGTGATCGAGGGCGTCCAGTCCGGTGGCGCCCTGATGACCACCACCGACGTCGAGAATTTCCCCGGATTCCGCGACGGGATCATGGGCCCCGAGCTGATGGACAACATGCGCGCCCAGGCCGAGCGGTTCGGCGCCGAGTTCATCACCGACGACGTCACCCGGGTCGAGCTGGGCGACAAGCCCACCGAGGCCGGCACCGAGGGCCTCAAAACCGTCTGGGTCGGCGACAAGCAGTATTTCTCCCGCGCTGTCATCCTCTCCACCGGCTCCGCCTGGCGGCCGCTGGGCGTCCCCGGCGAGCAGGAACTGCTCGGCCACGGCGTCTCCTCGTGTGCCACCTGTGACGGCTTCTTCTTCCGCAACCACCACATCGTGGTGGTCGGCGGCGGCGACTCCGCGATGGAGGAGGCGACCTTCCTCACCCGGTTCGCCGAGACGGTGACGATCGTGCACCGGCGCGACTCGTTCCGGGCCAGCAAGGTGATGCAGCTGCGCGCGCTCAACAACGAGAAGATCAAGGTCGAGTGGAACTCCAAGGTCGAGGAGATCCTGGGTCACGACGGCAAGGTCTCCGGCGTACGCCTGCAGAACGTCCAGACCGGCGAGGAGAAGGTCCTCGACGTGACCGGCGTGTTCGTGGCGATCGGCCACGACCCGCGCAGTGAGCTCTTCAAGGGCCAGGTCGAGACCGATGACGAGGGCTACGTCAAGGTCGACGCGCCCAGCACGCGCACCAACGTCCCCGGCGTGTTCGCCGCTGGTGACCTGGTCGACCACACCTACCGGCAGGCCATCACCGCCTCCGGCACCGGTTGTGCCGCCGCGCTCGACGCCGAGCGGTTCATCGCCTCATTCGTCGAGCTGTAGAAGCTGTAAGACGCTGTCGGACCAGGAGGGTTCTAGTGGGAGTAGCAGGTAAGGCGGTCACCGACGCCACGTTCGTGAGCGACGTGCTGCAGTCGGACAAGCCGGTGCTGGTCGATTTCTGGGCGGAGTGGTGCGCGCCCTGCAAGAAGGTCGACCCGCTGCTGGCCGAGATCGCCAAGGAGATGGGCGACAAGGTCGAGATCGTCCAGGTGAACATCGACGAGAACCCCGAGACCACGCGGGCCTACCGGGTGATGTCGGTCCCCACCCTGACGATCTTCAAGGGCGGCGAGCCGGTCAGCTCCGTGACCGGTGCCAAGCCCAAGAGCGCCCTGGTCAACTTCATCGAATCGGCCCTCTGACACTCACCGCCGACGCCCCGCGCCCCTCGAGGATGCGGGGCGTCGGCGCGTGCGGAGTACTCTGCCCAGAGTCGTTCTTAGTTCCTAGGGAGTCGCGCGTGCGTTCCATCCGACGTGGAGACAGCGGCCCGGCCGTTGCCGAGATCCGATCGATCCTGGTCGGTCTGGAGCTGCTGGAGTCTGCGGGAGACGTCTTCGACGACGCCATGGATGAGGCGGTGCGCGCCTTCCAGCAGGGCCGCGGGCTGGGTGTCGACGGTCTGGTCGGCGACGAGACGTGGGGCGCCCTCGACGCGTCCCGGTGGCGGCTCGGCGCGCGCACGCTGTTTCACTCGGTGCCCGACGCCCTGGTCGGCGAGGACGTTCGCACGCTGCAGGAGCGCCTGCTCGAGATGGGCTTCGACACCGGTCGCGCCGACTCGATCTACGGTCCGCGCACGGCCCGCGCGGTGGCCCAGTTCCAGCGCGAGGTCGGCCTCACCTCCGACGGCTCGTGCGGCCCGCAGACCATGAAGGCCTTGCGCCGGCTCGGCCGCAAGGTGGTCGGTGGCCGCCCGCAGTGGCTGCGCGAGGCCGAGGCGTTCCGCCAGGCCGGCACCAACCTGGTCGGCAAGACCATCGTGATCGACGCCGGGCACGGCGGTGGTGACGACACCGGCGTGGTGGTGCCCGACGGCCCGCTGCGCTGGAGTGAGGCCGACCTGGTCTACGACCTCGCCTCCCGGCTCGAGGGCCGGTTGGCCGCGGCCGGCATGCGGGTGCACCTGACCCGTGGCCCGCACCCCGCCGCGCCGATGAGCAGCTCCGAGCGGGCCACCCTGGCCAACAGCCTCGGTGCCGACCTGTTGATCTCGCTGCACCTCGACGGCCACGACAACGAGGCGGCCGACGGTGTGGCCACCTACCACTACGGCACGGGCAGCGGCCTGAGCTCGACGGTGGGGGAGCGGCTGGCCAATCTGGTGCAGCGCGAGATCGTCGTGCGCACCGGCATGCGTGACTGCCGGATCCACGCCAAGACGTGGGAGTTGCTGCGGCTGACCCGCATGCCCACCGTACGGGTCGATCTGGGTTATCTCACGTCCCCGCTCGACCGTGACCGGCTGATCAACCCGCTTTTCCGCGAGCAGATCGTCGAGGCCATCCTGGCCGCGGTGCAGCGCATGTATTACCCGGTCGAGGCCGACGTGCCCACCGGGTCGATCGACGTGCGCCAGCTGCGGATGGCGCTCTCCAACCGCGGTTAGCCCTCGGCGCTGCGGGTGGCTGTGGCCGGGCGCACCGGCCGCAGCAGTGTCTCGGGGCTCATCGAGCCGAGCAGTTTCTCGAGCGCGTATTCGACGTCGGACTTCCACGACAGCGCCGTGCGCAGCTCGAGCCGCAGCCGGGGGAAGCGCGGATGCGGCCGGACGGTCTTGAAGCCGACCGACAGGAAGAAGTCGACCGGGGCGACGCAGCCGGGCTGCTTCTCGTCGTCGGCCTCACCGAATTTCGCGTCGCCGAACGCCTCGATCGCCTTGACCCCGCGCTTGGTCAGATCACGCGCCACGCCCTGCACGAGCATGCGGCCCAGCCCGCCCCCGGCGAACGAGGCCACCACGTGCGCCGTCATCAGCAGGGCCGCGTCGGCGCTGACCGGCGAGGTCGGGAAGGCCATCGAACGGGGGACATAGGCCGGCGGGGCGTACATCACAAAACCGGCGGGCATGCCGTCGACGTAGGCCAGCTTGCCGCACGAACCCCACTCGAGCAGGGTCTGCGAAACCCACGCTTCCTTCTCGAGGCCGGGGTCGCCTGAAGCGCAGGCCCGCTCGGCCGCGACCGGGTCCAATTCCCAGTACACGCACTGGCTGCAGGGCCGGGGGAGGTCTCCGAGCGTGTCCAGCGTGAGGTTGACCAGGCGTCGCGACACTGCTTCCCCCTCGGCGTCATCGGGCCCAGCGCCCCGGGTGGGATCCTACGCCGCAATAGTCATGAACGGGACCAGCTCGGGCAAGGTGACTGGTTAACCGAGAGCCGCCGTCGCCGTGCACCGCTACGATCGGACATCGGCACCCGGTCCTTCCTACTGGCGAGGTGAAGCCGCATGACCGGCACTACCCAGGACGACTACACCGATCGGTACGCGCGACGTGTGCGGGGCATGACCACCTCGGAGATCCGCGCACTTTTCGCCGTCGCCAGTCGTCCCGAGGTCGTGTCGCTCGCAGGCGGCTCGCCCTACATCGCCGCCCTGCCACTCGACGCGGTCGGCGAGATGCTCAACCAGCTCGCCGCCGAGCAGGGCGCCAGCAGTCTTCAGTACGGCATCGGCCAGGGCACGGTCGAGCTGCGCGAGCGCATCTGCGAGGTGATGGCGCTCTCCGGCATCCACGGCGCGTCGCCCGACGACGTCGTGGTCACCGTCGGCGGTCAGCAGGCGCTCGACCTGCTCGCCCGCCTCTTCCTCGACCCGGGCGACGTGGTGCTGGCCGAGGGGCCGAGCTACGTCGGCGCCCTCGGCGTCTTCCAGGCCGCCCAGGCTCAGGTCAAACACATCCAGATGGACGACGAGGGGCTGATCCCGGCCGCGCTGGAGGAGGCGATCGCCGCTGTCGCGCGGTCCGGGCGCAAGGCGAAATTCCTCTACACGATCCCGACCTTCCAGAACCCGGCCGGTGTCACCCTCTCGGAGGAGCGGCGCGAGCAGGTGCTCGACATCTGTGAGCGGGCCGGCCTGCTGGTGGTGGAGGACGACCCGTACGGGATGTTGTCCTTCGAGACCGAGGCGCCGCTGCCGTTGCGAGCCCGTCGGCGCGAGGGTGTCTTCTATGTGAGCACGTTCTCCAAGACGTTCGCCCCGGGGCTCCGGGTCGGCTGGATTCTCACGCCTCACGCCGTACGGGAAAAGCTCGTGATGATGAGCGAAGCCAACATCCTGTGCCCGAGCGCGTTCGCCCAGGGTGCCGTGACGCAATATCTGTCGACGATGCCGTGGCGGGAGCAGATCAAGGTCTATCGCGAGATCTACCGCGAGCGCCGCGACGCCATGCTCGGCTCGCTGCGCGACCTCATGCCGCCCGGCACCAGCTGGACGCACCCGACCGGCGGCCTGTTCGTCTGGACCACCCTGCCCGAGGGCCTCGACTCCAAGGCGATGATGCCGCGGGCCATCGCCGCCCGCGTGGCGTACGTGCCGGGCACCGGTTTCTACGCCGACGGCACCGGCACGAGCAACATGCGGCTCAACTTCTCGTTCTCCTCGCCCGAGCGCATCCGCGAGGGCATCCGCCGTCTGTCCGGCGTGATGGAGCAGGAGCTCGCCATGCGGGCCGTCTTCGGGCCGGCCGCCGGCACCGCTCACGGCCGCCGCCGGGGCATGGCCGCCGCCGACGCTCCCGGCCCCGACTTGGCATGATCTCCTCCATGGGTACGGGTGACGATGTGCGCGTGATGGTTCTGGCCGGTGGCCTCTCCTACGAACGGGACGTGTCGCTGCGCTCGGGTCGCCGCGTCCTCGACGCGCTGCGCGCCGCGGGCCTGAGCGCCGAGATGCGGGACGCCGATGTGTCGCTGCTGCCGTCGCTGCAAGAGGATCCGCCCGACGCGGTGGTGATCGCTCTGCACGGTGCCACCGGCGAGGACGGTTCGTTGCGCGGCGTGCTCGATCTCTGCGGGGTGCCCTATGTGGGGTGTGACGCGCGGGCGGCCCGCCTGGCCTGGGACAAACCGTCGGCGAAGTCGATGCTGCGCGAGGCCGGCATCCCGACGCCCGACTGGGTGGCGCTGCCGCACGACCGCTTCTCCGAGCTGGGGGCGGTGGCCGTCCTCGACCGCATCGTCGACCGGCTGGGCCTGCCGTTGATGGTCAAGCCGGCGCAGGGCGGCTCGGGTCTGGGGGCCGCGGTCGTCCGTGAGGAAAGTGCGCTGCCGCCGGCGATGGTCGGCTGCTTCGCGTACGACTCGACGGCCCTGGTGGAGAAATTCGTTCCCGGCAAGGACGTGGCGGTCTCCATCGTCGACCTGGGCTCCGGCCCCGAGGCGCTGCCGATCGTCGAAATCGTCCCGCGCGACGGTGTGTACGACTACGCCGCGCGCTACACGGCCGGTCTGACCACCTGGCACACACCGGCTCGCCTGGCCCCCGAGGTGGCGGCTCACGTGGCCGAGACCGCGCTGGCCGCCCACAAGGCGCTGGGTCTGCGCGACCTGTCCCGAGTCGACCTGATCGTCGCCGACGACGGTTCGCCGCAGGTGTTGGGCATCAATGTGTCGCCCGGCATGACCGAGACGTCGCTGCTGCCGCTGGCTGTGCAGGCTGCGGGTCAAGACCTGGGCCACATCCTCAAGACGCTGGTCGAGCGCGCTGTCGCTCGCTCAGCTCCCTGACCTCTCCCGACGCTCCCCGCCGATCACCCCATAACGGGAAAGCGCATCGGCGGGGCCGGGTGACCTGAGGCTGGTCGCTCTCGCCACCACTGCTCTCGCCCTCGCCTCGGCAGCGCACTCGCCCTCGCCACCGCCACCACTCTTGCCGCCGCCACCGCCGCTGCTCTCGCCCTCACCGCCGCCGCCACCGCCGCCGCCACCGCCGCTGCCGCTGCTCTCGCCCTCACCGCCGCCGCCGCTCTCGCCGCCACCGCCGCTGACCTTGCCGTCGCCGCTGACCTTGCCGTCGCCGCTGACCTTGCCGTCGCCGCCGCCGCTGACCTTGTCATCGCGCTGACCTTGCCGTCGCCGCTGACCTTGCGCTCCCGCTTGGACATCCGCCGCCATCAACACTTCGGCTACGGTTTCGACCTTGTGCTGCCGTGTCGAGGATCTCGATCGCCACTTCGACGGCCAGGCCGGTCATCTCGCTGTCGGCGACGGCGAAATGGCCGGCGTCCCGCTGATGGGCCGAAGCTAGGCCCGCGCCAGTGCGGCAATCCAGGCATCAAGGTTCTCGGCGAATACGTGCAGTCGTTTCCGGGTGGCCGCGACCTCGGCCCGGCCAATCTCCACGCCGCCCCGATGATCGGCGTTGTAGTCAAGCCACCCACCCAGCGCCATCACCCAACCCCCGAAGACCCACGGCTCGGCGTCGATGACCAACCCACTGGACCGCCGATAGACAGCGACAGCCGCGGCGAAGTCGTCGTAATCGTCGCCGGCCCAGTCGAGTGCGACCGCAACCGCTTCGTGCGCCGCGCCGGTGGGGCCGGCTGCGTCCCAGTCCAATGCGAGAAGCCTCCCGTCCGCACCACGAAGCGCGTTCTTACGGTCAAGGTCGCGATGGCTGTCGACAATCAACATCTGTCCCGGGTGCTGCTGAACTCGCTCAGCCAACCCGCCGATCTCAGCACTCCACCGCCGGCCGTCCCAAGCGTCGTCCGGCGTAGCCGCCCACCGCGGCCTGCCCACCGCATGGATGCCGGCCAACAGCGTGGCCGCCTCCTCAACTTCGCCCGCGGTCCTCGGTCCTCGCGCCTTCCCGTCCTCCACCGCACGCCCGGAGACCCACCGATGCACCCGGAAGAGCTCGCCATCGATCCGCACCAGGGCCCGCCCGCTGCCCGGCTCAGCAATCGGCTCCGGCATGCCGACACCAGCCGCCCACGCACGTTGTTCCACGAGAAACGCGCCCTCAACGTTCTCCACGAACTCGGGCAGCCCGGCGTTGACAACCATGCGCTTGACCGCGTAAGCCCCCGCCGAGGTAGCCACCCGCCACATCTCGTTGGACAGTCCTCCGGCCACCTTCACGGGAGCAGCGACCAACGACCCCAGCCCAAACCGACCCACAACCTGCTCGACCGTCATCGCCAGATCCTGACGGCCGGCACCGTGTCTCTCCATCGATTTACGAACTCGCCCGTTGCCGTTCTCCCGACCAACGGCACCGCCCTACGGCAAACGCCGCTGCAAATCAGCACACGGCGATGATCAGGTCGGCCCGGGCGGGGACGTTGGCGCGGGTGCTGACCTTGGCAGCACGTCGCCTAGTCACCTCGACGGGCCTCCTGCCATGCCGTCGACGACCGCCACTCGCGACACCAACAGGTGCGAGCAAACTGCACACGGTCAGCCGACCAGACACCGTTCCGGCCGTGACCGCGGACCGAAGCGCAAGACCACATCGCACGGCGCCTGCACCACACTCGGCCTTTCCGCGCCGGCCCTTCAACGACATCGCCTTCATTCCTACGGCGGACGCCACCGGAACCTATAAGAGCGGTCGAGTGAAGTTGGTCAGCCCCGGCCAGACACCGTTCTTGTTCGTGGTGCAGGGCTGTCGCAGACGAGGTGTGCGCTGCGGCTGGGACGTGCCATGACAACACTTCTGGTCGCCGCCACGTCGGTGCGGGTTGGCCCGGCCGGCATGCGCACCCGCTTCGCGGTGACCGCTCCGGGCATCGACAACAGTCGGACAGACGCCCCTCGGGGAACAGGCGTTGCCGGCCAGTCTTGAATCGACTAAGGCGCCGTCATCCCCACGGCAACCGTCTTGGTCGCCGTGGCGTTCGACATCGACGGAGAAATCAGTACGGCGTCGATACCTGAGCCGGCGCAACGGGAGAAGTCCCCGGCGCGGAGGTATCTGGTTCTTCAGTGCCGACCCTTTGGGCGGGGATATCGGCGATCAGGTCGCCGGATGTGTGGCGGGTCGGGGCATCGGGCAGCCGGGCGGAATCAGCGGGCTGGTCCGAAGACGTGTCCTTCTGATCGCCGCCGTAGTTGATGGTGGACGGGGACTCCCACTGGATGTGCGGCGGCTCGGCGATCGCCTGGCCGCCGAACTCGGCCAGCCACGCGGCGACCATGGCCAGATTCTCGCGCCACTGCTGCTCGGGAATGGCCGGAAGGATGTCATCCCACAGAGTCAAGAACGTGCCGCGCAGTTGTAGCCGGCCCTGAGGCCGGGCGAGGAACCACATGTGCAAGTGAGCCGAACCGTCACCCCACCGGTTCACATGAACTCGCGCGACGCCATCGAGGGACCGGATAGCGCGCTCGAGTCGGACTGTCATGACCCCGAGCTCGGCGGCCAGCAGGTTCGGAAGGTCGCCGATATCGAGGTGGGACCGGCATTCGAGGATGACCACCATCGGCAGGCCGGTAGGCCGGTCCATCGCCCGGACCCGCCAACGCTCACTGATCCAGATGTACTCGTCGTCCGGGGTATTGCAGGCGACGCAATCAGCGGCGTCCTCACCGCTGCGAGGAGGCTCGACGTCGACCGGAGCGGCCAGGGGTTTGACCCTCATGTCGCCCTCGAACGGGAACGACGGCCAGCGCGTGAAGTCGGGCAGCGGGGGGTTGTTGTCGGCCACGACGGGAACCTTAGTCGAGGTCGGACCGGCTGTCCTGAGTCAATTTCGCGGCAGTTGCACGGCCCGCTGCGCCGCACCCACAAGGCCTGAACGTAGATCATCGTCACGGTCCGTGGAAACTCGCACACTCCAAAAGTTATCCACAGAAGTTATCCACAGGCTCACCCGTTTCACGTGAAACACGACGTCGCAGGCCTGCACACCCTGTGGATACAGCGGCGAACCGGGTACCCCACATCAACGCCGTTTCACGTGAAACAGTGCCCGCAGGATTATCAACAGCCGTTGCACACAGGCTGTGGATAACTATTCGTCCCGCTGACCCTTACCCCGAACCATCCGAACGGCATCGCACCCCAGCCCGCGCCGTACGCACGCCTCCACGATCGTGACGAAGACCAGGCTCCACGTCCGACAACATCCATCGAACTGCCCCATCGACCGAACGACAGCGAGCCGGTCGTTGGCCACCCACCCATTCGTTGGCGATGACGATCGACAGCTCGACACGTCCTTCAACGCTCTAACACTCAGCTGGTCGACCAACCTCCCGTGCAAGCCACTCGACTACCTCAGCCCGGTCGCTTCACACCGCATCAGTTCGGTCAGGCCACGTCTTCAGAACTAGTGGCTCTATTGGTCAAGTCGCTCCGGTGCAGCGCTCAACGCATCAGTGGACGATCCCCGCGCCGCATGACGTGCGCGGTTGCTCGCCAGAACTACGGTCGATCCGGAACTTCGCAACGGCGGTTTCACAAGCGAACCGCACATGCCGCAGCCAACCTTCCGAGGTGCCGCTGGTACCGACGAAGCGCACTCGGCCGAGCTGGTGCCGCCTAGCGAGAGGATCTGTTCACGCGAGCTAACCCGGCGGTCGCGCGCGGCGGAACTCAAGCAGTGACCCGCTGACGGCTCGCATCTACTTCGCTGACGCCCCGGTCAGGTCGGTTAGACATGACGCAGGCTTTCGAGCCTTGGCGCACTCCCGCGTCATGCCTCGCGAGCCGGCTCCCGTTTTTCAGACCGATGTAACGGTGGTGCTCCGTCGCGGCAGAGCGTCATGTCGGCTGACGCTGAGTCGGTGATCTTTCTAAACTGACGCAGTGGTATTGGCGCCAACGGCGAGGTGTTGCCCTGAGGGCTAGCGACCCGATCCAATGCGTCGCCAGCGTCGTTAGAAACGAGGCCCTCTGCTACACATGCCTCGTCACGTCCAGCGATGCAGCAGCGCTGTCCGGACTTCCGTCAGGTACGACCTCGTAGATGCTGCCGGATCTCTTACAGGTGTAATCGAGGATCCGGCTGTCATGACTCGAACGCCACTAGCGCGCCTTCAGCCTCGTCTGGGTTGGAACTCACTTACCTACACGCTGAGAGTCTTCATCGGAGTCCGTTCGAGGCCACATCTCAACGACCGCCTGACACACCTGAGCACGCGTCATACCGCCCGCAGCTCTAGACGCGGCCACTCGATCCCGACCACCCGTCCAGCCAGCAGCCGTAGCAGACGGCCATTGTCTTTGCCGCCGTCACCGAGGCGGCCCAAGCCTCGATCACGAGCTCGGCCCGACCTCGCCGGGCCAGGGATGATTGCATGGTTGCGTCCGCGACGGTTGTCAGCCCTTTCGGGCCAAGACAAGATGCTTCAGCGCCTCGTCAAATCCGGCTAGCGCCGCGTGCTTCCCAGTACGAACGGTGCAACCGCGATCTCAACCAAGCCACCCGCGCCTCAATTCACACTGCTCCTTATGACAGCTGTGCGGGGCCGTCATGACGACGGTGTATGAACTCGTGGCAACCCGATGGGCAGCCGCCGAACGCGGTTGCGACCGGACTCGCCAAGCCGCCGTCGCCACCGGGTCCGCCGCCGCGCACCGGCCATCGAAAACCACCCTGGATCACCACTGGCTCCACCACTTCTGAATCGCGACTTCGAGATGAGATCGGTCCGCCCCCGATGCCGCCCGGGCCCGGAAGGGGACTCGCCTGCCGTAGGCAGCTGCAAGCCAGCTCGCCAACGTCACACGCCTCTGTGATGCCCAAGTACTCCTGAAGCCGCTCGAATCTCTGTTGCCGTCTGCCGATGAACGCCGAGGCACAGTGAAGGCCAGTTGTAACTTCCCTCCAGGGAGCTGCGGTCGGCAGCTTGCCGGTCGCCGACTCCACAAGTTGAACGTTGGCGGCCTGTCACGGAACTCGCGGCACGAGTATTCCAAGAGCACTGGTTGCGGCCCCGACGACTTATCGAATCCTCAGCACTGCCAGCCCGCGAGCCGATGCCGTGTGATCCTCTGCCACGAAGTCCACTGCGTAAGGCGCGGTCGACACTTCCCGGGTTGGAGCAGGAAGCGTCAGCGTGGAGCCCGGTGGCAAAGCCGAGGCATCTCCGACGCTTTCCGGAAGGCGGTGTTTCACGTGAAACCCGGGGCGGCCTCTGCACATACTCGTCATATCCGCCCGCGAGGAGAGGCGTGGCATAGCCGATGCGAGACGGTCACCATGGTCAGTCTGGCGCCCGCCAACGCAACTAAACTCCCACGCAAATATGGCTGGACGTCGTTTCAGTCGAGGCGGCCGAGTCCGCTTCGTACACGCGATAAGCGCGGCCCGTCCGGAGCGGCGTTCCGCCAATCCCCGAGGGCCGGGCTAGTCAGCGACGGCGAGACAGTATCGGCGCGCACGCGATGGCTCACCCTCCCTTGCAGCTTCTCAAGGGGGCAGAGCAAGCTGTCTCTTGCCACGGCGGTTCACGTGAAACTGACGCACGGGCGTGTCGACGCACGCGATGGCTCACCCTCCCTGTGCAGCTTCTCAAGGAGAGGAGCACGCTGCCCCCCTTGCCAACGGGTTCACGTGAAACTGACGCAGGAGCATGGCTCGAAGTTGCGGTCGCCGGCTAGTGCTGCACCCACGCGTGCGGCAATCGTCGCGTGACCTGGCGGGGCCCCTCGTCCGCAGCCACCTAGTCGGCCGCTCGAACGGCCCATGTATCGCACCTGCTCATGACTCGGACTCTCTGATGAGCGCGAGCGGAGTTCGGCTTACGGAGCTTCGCGCATCGCTCGCCGACTCCGCCTAACGGTGACCACCTTGGTCAACCAACAGCCCTACCTGAAAGGGCGCCAACAGCCGGCCGTCACGGTGGACCAACAGCCAGAGCCTCTGCCTCAAGCCACCTCCTCCCAGTCAGCGACCAGCTGCCAGCGGCACCCTGGCTATGTTCCTGAGCCGCTGCCTTCAGGCCGACGCAACGAGACAGCTTCTCTTGCTATCCAGACCCGCCGCGGGCACCTCCACCACATAGGGCGCCGCAGCGCTGTTTCACGTGAAACGAGTGACCCCCAAGCCCTACAGCCAGCCGTGCTCAACATTGGGTCGCAAGACCAACAGGACACCCGTCGCACCTAACGCGGCACCTCCACCGTGCATCCCAGCGCCGGAATGTTGCACAGACTTGGGAGTCAGCGATTGCCCCGACGTGCGGAGGCGTGTCGTGCCTAATGAGTGAAGGGGTTGAGACGAAGAAACTGACCGTGCCCGAGTGAGATCAAGACACAAGCCCTGAGCGCAGATCCGGAGCAGGGCGCGCCCGGCGCCGACGAGCGCAGACCCACGCAGAACGGAACTGCGGTTGGGCGCCCAGAAGAGGCGGCAAATCGAGTGGAGAACGTGGCGGCGCGAAGTGAGACCGAAAGGGGCAGGCGCTGGACGCCGCTTTCCACAGGTACTTGCATCGTTAAGAGCGCTAGCCGCCCGCATGTCGCTGAGGAGCACACGATCAGGACCACTGGCCGGCTCGTGGCAGCCAAGATCTTGGTGTTCGTATACGTCGGCAATGTCCGACGCCAACGCGATCAGGCTCGCGCCCACTGTTGACGTGGGATCCCGAGAGAGCGGGACGCGTGTCCGAGAGAGCGGTACGAGAAGCCGGCAACCGAGCCACTCAGGGATTCCGGATCACGACTAACCACACCTGAAAAAGCGTCTGTGACATGCCAGAACCAGAACGCAGGCGCAGGACGCAGAACCCGGGATATAGGGCGCTGAGCCCAGGACTAAGACGCGGAACCCAGGCGGCGGAACCTAGACGGCGGAACCCACGAGGCGGATCCCAGAGCGCAGGACCCGATCCCGGAGCCACTACGCAGGACCACCCCAGGACCAGGAACCCAGGACGTGGGATGCGATGCTGCGCTTCATGAGGCGCAGAACCGACAGCGCGGAGCGTGACGCAGCACAACTGGCGCCGGCTTAGGACGCACGATGCGAGACGAAACATCGCCTCGTCTCGCATCGGGTCAGCACGAGGTGCTCACCGACGGGTTAAACAACTCGGCCGCCCATGCGTAGTCTGCAGCGCACGACCGCAGAAGCATGGCGTTTGGCAACTTGACCCGTCGAGACGCTTGGGCTGGGGACGCGGAAACGGTGCGGGTCGTGGGTAGTGGGTCTGTGGCTGCGGTAGCAAGCCGTGGGTCGCTAGCAGAAGGTCGCGGTCGCGCGTCGCTGCCGCAGGCCGCAGGCCGCCGGTCGTTGCCGTGGCTTACTGGCCGCAGGTCGCGGGCCGCCGCCGTTGCCGTTGCCGTTGCCGTTGCCGTTGCTTACTGGCCGCTGGCCGCGGCGCAGGCCGCAGTCGCCGGCCGCGAGCCGCAGGTCGCTGATCGCCCGCCGCCGTCGCTGCCACGAGTCGCCGACCGCTGGCCGCGGGTCGCTGATCGCCCGTCGTCGGTTACTGCCACGGGTCGCCGTCCGGTGGTCGCTGGCCGCGGGTCGCGGGTTGCTGACCGCTGGCCGTGGGCCGCATGCAGCTGATCGCCCGTCGCCGGTCGCTGTCACGGGTCGCTGGCCGCGGTCCGCTGGCCGCGGTTCGCAGTCACCGATCGCCGGTCGCTGCCAGCGGTCCCGGGTCGCGGGCGCAGGTCGCGGGTCGCGGGGCGGTCGCAGGTCGCGGGTCACGGGCCCGGGCGCAGGTCCCAAGTTGCGGGCGCAGGCCGCGGGTCGCGGGTCGCGGGCGGAGGTCGCGGGTCGCGGGTCGGTCGCAGGTCGCGGGTCACGGGCGCGCGCGCAGGTCCCAAGTTGCGGGCGCAAGTCGCGGGTCTCGGGCGCAGGTCGCGGGCGCAGGTCCCGGGATGCGGGCGCAGAGCGCGGGAGACAAGAGGCCAGCGGCATGCGAATTTGCAGCGGAGCGTGGCCCGCGCGACTCGGGAGCACTACGCACACGGTAGGTCGAGACGTGCGAAGGAGAGCACAACAGCGGAACGCGGGACGCACGAGCGAAGAGCGCACAGCGAGAAGTCGCGGGATGCGGGGCCCGCAGCGCGCAAGTCAGAGCTCGGGACTCAGAGCGCATCAGCACGGCGTGGACGTCGCAAAGAGCACGAGGCGTGGATGTGGAACCTAAGGCTTAGGGGACGCCTGGCTGCGGGTGTGTTGGTGCCTACGGGGGGCAGCAGGCTGCAGCGTTAGACATGGAACGTCGGCTCGGTCGGCGCATGAGGGTTGTCTGGTGAAGGACAGGGATCGGAACAGGGCAACCGGGGCTTGAAGTCGCGGTGGGACGTAGCTGGTCGCGTGATACGGATGGTCCACTGGCGTGAGGGTGCTGGAACTCCCGTCGCGCTTCCTTAGGTCCCTAGGTGCGTCAGCGAGTGCGTTTCACGTGAAACACCCCGCGAGCTCGTCGGCCCACGGTAGACGGGGTTCGACTTCGCCGATCGTTGCACTTGCCAGCATGCGGGTAGTGCATCTGTTGAACGGGGAGGTGTTGGCTCTGGTTATCGGCTGAATCCCAGGGAGGGGAAGGAGCCCTCAACGTCCATCAGGCCGGATCGGCCAGGCGCGATGATGGGGCATGCTCTCTCTGGCATGGTCGGCTAAGCGTTAACGCCAGCCAGCGCCGGGCCATCGTTGCGAAGCACATCGCACCCTCAATTGCGGTCGGGACGGGCCGTAGGTTCTTCCGCGTGAGACCCAGGCACACAACGATCGACATTGGGATGCCTGTTGAGCGCACACGACTCGGCACGCTTTGGGACTGGTGCAGGCGGCGGGTTAAGACGACCGAACCTCTGGAGTTCTGTTTCACGTGAAACGGGCCGCCGCTGGCGTCGGCCGGCTGACTGACTGACTGACTGACTGACTGACAAGCGTGAAGCGGCTAACCCGGTGGAGGAAGCAGACTGAGTGTGGAGTTCTGCTGACGTCAAGCAGGGGAGCGGCTATGAACATTGAGCTGGCCCTGCGGGCGAACCAGTCTTCCGGGGATGGCTCCGAAGCGGCTGGCCGTGTCGGCGTAGACCACAAATCAGCCCTCGTTCACTCGCCGAGTGATCCCCTCGTGGAGATTGCGATCGGCGCCGGTGGACACGACGTTCCTTCCGATGTCAGTCGGGGGCAGGTGTCCGGTTTGAAGCGCAGCGGCGGGATAGGCCGGGTCGCGAGTACGTCCTAAGGACGAGGTAGGCCGCAGCCCGTGTACCGGAGGATGAGCGCGTGCCCGGGTGATCGCCGGGTGGATGTGGCGCGTCGAGGGATGGGGTCTCGAGCTCGGATCAAGATGGAGCGTTCCGCCCCTTCCCAAGCAGTTAGCGGCTACGCCAGCCATGCGAAACGTGGCGACCTTAACTTGTCGATCTGCGGCGGGCCCAACGTTGCCGAGGTAGAACGATGTCGACGGCGCACGGGCGAAGACGAGTTGGACCTAAGGGTCAGTGCGTCTTCCTTGTGGCAGTGGCAGCGCGATCAGGTGCTCAACGTTCTGCAGCCGGGAGACTGGTCTGAGGGCCGAACGACTCCATCAAGCCTCCTCCACGGCCAGTCCGGCAACTCTCTCTCCAAGGCCCCAACCCGATGCCATAGAACGACAACGAACGGGTGAAGCAGCCCTCTGGTGCCGCTGTCACTTATCAACACTTCGGCTCGCTCGGCACAGTGGCGTGAGGTTGATGTCGGCTCACAGGCATCGGGCCAGAGGGTAGAAGATCGCGGCGTAGTCGAACCGTTTCTGCGCCTCGACGCTCAACTGATCGCCGGCATCACCGATGCATGCACTGGAGGTGACGCTGCCGTTCCGGCCGTTTTCTGGAACGTCACAGATTGCTGTGCATGACGCCACGCCCGAACGGCGACCGACGACGGAACAAGGCCGCCCGACAGCAAGCGACGGCGGAAGCAATGTAGGAACGTCATACATGAACTAGATCATGACTGCTTCGCCGACGCTCCAGCCTCTTCATGCGATGTCCGCAGACCGTCGGGAGCCGCCTTGCCGACGAGATCACTGGGGCTAGCGTCATATCGGGCAATCCGGGCGTTGATTTTCGTCCTGAGTGGTGATCGGCACGGTTCAGAAATCCCAGGAGAATGGCTCTGACAGAACTGGTTTCTGCCCTTTGCCACGGCGCTTTTGTGATATGACGAGACTCGTCAATGCCATTCCGCGACCCGGCTTGCTCGTATGTGTTGGAGAACGAGAACGGGATGCACGATTACTCGCGCATCCCGATTTCTGAAGTGAGTCCGGCGGAGTTAATCGTCGCTGCCGCCGGCGCCTTCCTCGTCCACACCGATCATGCCTACTATCCGTTCGAGGTCGTCCACCGTGGCGAACTCGATCGTTATCTTGCCCTTGTTGCGGCCGATGTCGACCTTCACCCGGGTGTCGAAGCGGTCCGAGAGCCGTTCGGCCAGATCGTTCAGAGCCGGCGCGTGGACGCGCGGGCGTCGTGCGGGGGCGGCCTTCTTGGCCGGTCCGTCGGCGATCGCGAGTGAGACGAGTTCTTCTGTCGCCCGTACGGAAAGACCCTCCGCGACGATCCGGAGCGCCAGCTTCTCCTGGGCCTCGCCGTCGTCCAGGCCGAGGAGCGCGCGAGCGTGGCCGGCCGAGAGGACACCGGCGGCAACCCGGCGTTGCACGGGCGCCGGCAGGTTGAGCAGACGGATCGTGTTGGAGATCTGTGGGCGACTCCGCCCGATCCGCTTGGCCAGCTCCTCGTGGGTTGCGCCGAACTCCTCGAGCAGCTGCTGATAGGCAGCGGCTTCTTCCAGAGGGTTCAGGTTGGCTCGGTGGATGTTCTCGAGCAGGGCGTCGCGCAGCATCGCGTCGTCGCGTGTCTCGCGGATGATCGCCGGGATCGTCTCGCGTCCGACCGCCTGGGCGGCGCGCCAACGACGCTCACCCATGACCAGCTCGTAGCGACCGTCGCCGATCTCGCGGACGACGATCGGCTGCAGGAAACCGACCTCTTGGATCGAGGTCTTGAGTTCGTCGAGTGCTTCCTCGTCGAAGACGTGACGGGGCTGCTTCGAGTTCGGCTCGATCGCGGTGACGGCGAGCTCAGCAAAGCGGGCACCCGGCACCGGCGCGAGACCATCGATGTCGGCTGGTGCTGGATCAGGCTCGGCCGAGGAAGCAGGCTCGGCGGCGGGAGGCGCAACGGGCTCCACCGATGACGGGGAAACCGCAGCGGCCGGCGGCGGCGAGGCAGGCGGAGGTGAAGCAGGCGCGGGAGCCGGCGCTGACACCGCGGCGGGGGCCTCGACCGGAGCCGGCGCCGTCGGGATCAGAGCGCCGAGGCCACGGCCCAGTCCGCCCCGAGGGCCTTTCTTCATGCCGTGCCTCCCGTGTTGACCCCACGCATCGCGATCTCCAGGGCGGCCTCGAAGTAGCTGGTCGCGCCCCGTGAACCCGGATCGTAGGTCATCACGGACTGCCCATAGCTCGGAGCCTCCGAAACACGCACGTTTCGGGGGATGACGGCGTTGAGGACCTTGGTTCCGAAGTGGTTCCGCACGTCCTGCTCAACCGCGTCGGCCAGCCGCGTACGACGGTCGTACATGGTCAAGAGGATCGTGGAGACGTCCAGCGTCGGGTTCAGGTGCTGCCGGACCAGGTTGATGTTGTTGATCAACTGGTTCAGCCCTTCCAGCGCGTAGTACTCGCACTGGATCGGGATGAGCACTTCCTGCGCGGCGCAGAGCGCGTTGACCGTCAGCAGCCCCAGTGACGGTGGGCAGTCGATGAAGACGTAGTCGAACTGTTCCGGGTGCGCCGCGATGGCTCGAGCCAAGCGGGACTCTCGCGCCACGACCGACACCAGCTCGATCTCAGCGCCCGCCAGGTCGATCGTCGCCGGCACACACCACAAATTCGGGATGCCTTCGACCGCCTGTGCGACCTCGGACAGAGGCACGTTGTCGATCAGGCAGTCGTATACGTCGGGCACGCCTGCGTGGTGCGGCACGTTGAGGCCGGTGGACGCGTTCCCCTGGGGGTCGAGATCGACGACCAGTACGCGGTTACCGTGCAGGGCCAGAGCCACGGCAAGGTTCACGGTGGTAGTGGTCTTGCCGACGCCGCCCTTCTGGTTCGCGACGCAGAGCACCCTCGGGTGGTCCGGACGCGGCATGGTGATCTCGCCGCTCGGGTTGAGGATCTGCACAGCTCGCAACGCTTCCATGGCTAGCGGCGGATCGTCTTCATCCCGCACCGGCGTTTCACGTGAAACGTGCTCGTCCGCGCTCAAAGGAGCCTCGGCGGGAGACGCCGGGCTACTCGGAACGGGCGCGGCAGACACCGGTACGGCAGAGACGGGCACGGGTGAGGGGGTCACGGCCGGCGGCCCTGACCGAGGAGAGGGAGCGGGGCGACGGGACTCGTCGGAGCTCGGCTGCGCCGCCGGACTTCCGTAGATCTGACCGCCCGGAGTGTAGTTGTTGACAGCACGAGGGGCAGGTACACCTTGCTCGCCGGTGTTGGATGCGCCACCGTGAGCGCTCACGCCCGTCCCCGACGCGTGATTGCGGTCGAGAGATGACTCGGTTTCACGTGAAACACCGTACTCATGCACCGTTTTATCCCTGTTGGTGAGGAACGGGTCGGGCGGCGACACGTGCGTTCCGGCGGCAGAAGACCGGTCCACACTATCGACGCTCGGCCAGCCTACGGTGGTCGGGCGAGCCTTGCCATGGCCGACCGCTTGATGATGCGCCTGCATCGTAGACGGTTTTCCGTCAGCCGACGCCTCCAGCACCGTCGCGCTCGACACAACTCCCGCTGCGGTGCCTCCAGCGTCCTCGGCCTCAGCCACCAATTCGGATGTAACGGCACCAAAGTCGCCGGCCGCAGTTGATCCATCCGCTGCGTGCGGCGCTTCTGCTTGGCCGGCGGTGAGACCCATTCCCGTACGCCGGGGGGCTGCGGACAAACGCAAAGCCCCAGCTCCCGAAGCCTCGTCATCGTCTGCTTGAACCACTTTGTCTGGCCCCGGCGAGTCACCTGTTCGTGGGTCCCCAGACGGGACGGCTGTCACCTCGTCGTGAGCGGCGCAAGACACCAGTGAGGGAGGGGTCGAGGACGGGCTGGACGCCGGCGACGGCGGGACGAACGTCATCCCCGTCGCGGTGATGGCGAATGTGCTGCGAGATCCCACCGGGGCCGAAGAGAACGTAATGGTCATGCCGATCGGACCAGTCGAGGCGGGGCTGGCTGCCAAGTCGCCCCGACCGGGTCGTGGGCCAGACGCGTTGCTGGGGTCGCCTGGGGGCAACGCTGCGGGGTGGGGCGTCCCGGCGTGTCCGGCCGACGGGTTTCCCTGGTCGGGGCGCCTTGCCTTCGTGGTTCGTTTCCGCGCGCCCCGCCTGGACATCTATCCCCTCCGCGATCGTCCTCGCCCGGAGTCACGACCGCCGGATCGTCGGCCCGCGTCGCGCCCGGAGCCGGCTGCCCGGGTGGGCGGCTTCGGCCTCGTCTGCACGACGACCTCGATCACTGTCGTGGGCGGGTCGATCAGACCCTCGCCACACAGCCGGATGACCGGTGCGGCACCGCCGAGGGCGGCCACCGCGTCCCGGTGCTCCGCCACCTCGTCGGCCGCCGTGGCGCCCTTGAGCGCCAGCAACCTGCCGCCGACCTTGGCCAGAGGCAGGCACCAACCGGCGAGCCGGTCGAGCGGGGCGACCGCCCGCGCGGTGACGATGTCGGCGCCGGCGGGGGGCCCGTCGACAACATCCTCGGCGCGGCCCCGGACGACCGTGACGGTCGATTCGAGACCCAGAGCGGCCACCGCCTCCGACAGGAACGCGGTGCGTCGTGCCAGCGGCTCGACCAGGGTGATACTCAGATCCGGCCGGGCCACTGCCAGCACGATACCGGGCAAACCGGCGCCAGAGCCTACGTCGACGACGGAAGCCCCGATAGGGATGATCTCGGACACCACGGCACAATTCACCAAGTGCCGATCCCAGATGCGTGGCGCCTCCCGAGGTCCGATGAGTCCCCGCACCACGCCGTCGGTGACAAGCAGCCGGGCATAGTCGACCGCTAGCCCCAGCCGGTTCCCGAAGACCTTCGCCGCCACTGCGGCGATCTCCGCCGGTGGCTCGGCGTTGGCGACATCGCCCTCCCGTCCCGGAGTGGGCGAGCTCGACGACGCACGGATGGCGTCCGAAGACGAAGAACCGGACCGAGGGGCTCCAGCTCCAGCTTCGGCGTCAGGTGCCGCCCGGGTTGACCGCAACCGGGGTGGTGCGGCCGGGGCTGGTGCTTCGGAACCAAGCTGGCCGGACTCGGACCGATCGGATTCGGGTCTCGACGGCTCGGATGAGGCGCCGGAAGACGGTTCCGCTGCCGGCGGCAGGAAAGGGTCGGACAGAAACGCGGGCTCACCAGGAGTTCGGGCAACCGGCGAGTCAGAAAGTGCAAACTCCGGCTGATCCGGTGACGGCGCGATGGTCGTCGGGGGAGACAGAGCCGACGAGGTTGAAGCGGCCGCCGGCGCATTCGATGAAGACGAGCCTGACCTGGCTGCGGTAGCCGTCTGCTCAGCCGACGACGCCGAGGCCGACGAGGATCCGGGGTCCGCCTGCTCACCCGACGACGGTGAGGCTGACAAGGTTCCGGGGTCCGCCTGCTCACCCGACGACGGTGAAGCCGACGACGGTGAAGCCGACGACGGTGAAGCCGACGACGGTGAGGCTGATGAGGGGGAGGCCGATGGCGGGCGGGGCGGGGACGACTTCTGCGGCCGCCCCGGGAAAGCCAACGGACGGCGTACGCCTCGTCCTCGGTTTTTGCCCGGGAAAGACGCCGGCCCGGGCGATTCCTCACCCGGGCCGGCGTCTCCCGCGCCGAAGCGTGGGTCAGTCATCTCAGTCCGCCGCACGCACCACGATGCGCCGGTTGGGCTCGACGCCCTCCGACTCGCTCTGCACGCCGGAGATCGCGTTCACCACGTCGTGCACGCACTTGCGCTCGAAGGCCGACATCGGCTCGAGCCGCACCGGGTCGCCGTGCTCCTTGACCTTCTCGACCGCGTTGCGCGCGACCGCGGCCAGTTCCTTGCGGCGCGAGGCGCGGTAGCCGCCGATGTCGAGCAGCAGCCGCGACGGCGAGCCGGTGGCCCGGAAGATCGCCAGCCGGGTCAGCTCCTGCAGCGCCTCCAGCGTGGCACCGCGCTGGCCGACCAGCGGCTGCAGCCGGCCGCCGACCACCTCGACCATCGGCCGGCCCGCCGAGACGAGCTCGTCGATGTCGCCGTCGTAGTCGAGGATGTCCAGCAGACCCTCGACGTAGTCGGCGGCGATCTCACTCTGGCGGAACAGGTCCCCGTCGGAGGCGACGGTCTCCGACGTCTTGGTCTCCTCGGCCGTCGCGGTCGAGGCTTCAGCCTCGGACGACGCGGAGACCGACGATTCGGGCGTGCTGGTGTCGGTCACGGTCTCATCTCCGTACTCAATCGGGCCGGACCCGCTCGGTCCGCTGTTTCCCGCGGCAGCGTCGGCAATGGCCGGGCCGCGGGGAGGTATAGGCAAGGGGAGCGCCCGGGCATCCGCTGACGGACGCCCGGGCAGCGATCATCCCTTGGGTTTGCTCGCCGGTCGGGCGCCCTTCTTGGGATTCACCGGTTTGGCACCGGGTTTGGGCGCCAGGGCCTTGGTGTCCACGACCGGGGCCGGCGGCTCGGGCTGCGGCTTCTTGCCGAACAGGCCACCGCTGCGGCCGGGCTGGACCGGGCTCTTGGGGGCGGCACCACCGGCGGGCTTCTTGACCGGCGGGCCGGACGGGCGGGCCGGGGCAGCGGCGCCGGGCTTCTTGGCCATCGGCGGCGGCGGGAACTTGCGGAGCACCCACTGCTGCTGACCCAGGGTGAACAGGTTGTTGGTGACCCAGTAGATGATGACGCCGATGGGGAACAGGGCACCCGAGACGAGCAGCGACAGCGGGATGCCGTAGAGCATCAGGCGCTGGATCATCTTCTGCTGCGGGTCCTCGGCCCAGCCGGTCTTGAGGATCATCTGGCGGCTGGTCAGGTAGGTCGTCGACATCATGATCAGCACCAGGATGCCGGCGATGATCTTGACTGTCGTGCCGTTGGCCTGCAGAGCGGTGAGCTCCTCGGCGGTGGAGCCGAATTTGCCGGCGAGCGGCGCGGTGAACAGCGACGCGTGGGTGGCACTCTCGAACTGCTCGACCGTCCAGCCGTACAGGGTCTTGCCCGAGTTGTCGGGGTTGAGCCGCCGGAGGACGTGGAACAGGCCGAGGAAGACGGGGATCTGCAAGAACATCGGAAGGCAGCCCATGAGCGGGTTCGCCTTCTCGACCTTGTAGAGCTCCATCATTTCCTTCTGGAGCGTCTCCCGGTCACCCTTGTGCTTCTCCTGCAGCTCCTTGACCTTGGGCTGCAGCGCCTGCATGGCCCGCTGGCTCTTGATCTGCTTGACGAAGACGGGGAAGAGGATGACCCGGACGGTCACCACCAGGAAGACGATCGCCAGCACCCATGACCAGTTCGATCCGAGGAACCGGCCTTCGGGCACCCCGATGAAGTCCCAGAGGGAATGCCAGCGCAGAAGGATCCACGAAATGGCGTAGTAGATCCAGTCGAGACTCAATTCAGGCTCCAGTCACATCGGCAGGACGGTGACGGATCGGGTCAGGTACCGGGTCGTACCCGCCGGGGTGGAAGGGGTGACAGCGCAGGAGCCGCCAAACCGCAAGACCCGTCCCCTTCACAGCGCCGTGTCGCGCCAGCGCCTCCTGGGCGTATGCGCTGCATGAGGGATAGAACCGACAGCGGGCCGGCAGCACCGGACTCACATAACGACGGTACGCGACCACCATCGCCGTCAGCACACGGGCAAGCAGGCTCATCGCGGCCGCCTCGGTTTGCGCGCCGCCGCGATCGCGGCGGACAGATCGGTGCCCAGAGTCGCGTACATCGCCTCGGCCGCAGCCGGAAGCGCGCGCACGACCAAGGTCGATCCGGCGGGGAGCTCGCCGAGCAGCGGGCGAACCAGGTGCCGCAGACGGCGGCGAACCTTGTTACGAACCACCGCGTTGCCGACGGCTTTGGATACGACGAAGCCGGCGCGCGCCGTGGAGGCTTGCACCGGCTCCTCGAGAAGCAGATGAACGACAACCGTGCCCCGGCCGACGCGACGACCACCGCGAATCGTCGCGGCGAAGTCGGCGCTACGTCGCAGTCGCTGCGCCGCGGCCAGCACGTTTACCTGGGCCCGGGCCCGACAACCGCCGGCTCAGGCCGACAGCTTGTCGCGGCCCTTGGTGCGGCGCGACGCCAGGATGGCCCGCCCGGCCCGGGTGCGCATGCGCAGCCGGAAGCCGTGGGTCTTGGCACGCCGGCGGTTGTTCGGCTGGTAAGTGCGCTTGCTCACGTCAAAACTCCGTCTTCGGACAACATCCAGGGGGGCATCAAAGCTGCAAGACGCCACTTTAGCAGAGCGCGGCGGAGCAACCGCTCGACCCTACGCAGGGCGCACACGCCGGTCAACCATAGCCTGGTCCGGCACGCCGCCGCCCCCCCACCCGGACGGACCGGCACGTCTTTCTACACAGGTAGTGAATCTTTTCCCGCGAGCGGCCCCTCGCCGGGCGACGGCAGAGTTGATGGTTCGGCGAGATCGCTGTTAGCGTGCCCGTTTGCTGGTCAGCAGCAACGCTGTCCGCATACCACGACGGGTCGGCCAGAACCAGACAAGCAGGTGAATCGTTCGCCACGAGGAGCCTGATCGAACCGCGCCGTACCAGGCTCCGGAAGTCTGCCGACCACCCGGCCGGGGAGTGTCCTCCGGGCGTGCACAGGTTGTGGATAACCTGTGGATAGCCGGTGGCGCCAAGCGACTTCAGCACGTTAAATGTGGTGCTGGGTTGGGGGAACCGTCGCGTGCCGCAAGGGCACCGACGGGCAAGGCGGTAGCCGGACAGAGGTCCACCGGGGGTCGGTGGCGATGGGGGTGGCGCGGCGGTGGCCGATCAGGTCGACCTGAGCGGTGTGTGGAAGGCAACGCTGGACGAACTGGCAGACGAGATCTCGTCGCGCCAGCAGCGTGCCTACCTGCAGCTGACTCAGCTCCGCGCCATAGTTGAGGACACTGCGCTCCTCGCTGTCCCCGACGCCTTCACCCGCGACGTCATCGAGTCGCGCCTGCGACCAGCGATCACCGAGGCCTTGAGCCGCCGACTGAACCGTCCGATCCAGGTCGCGGTCACGGTCAAGCCGTCGGAGGACGGTTCCGGTCTGCCCGGCACGGTCTACGGCACCCCGATCGAGCCGCCGGCCGAGCAGGCGATCGAGCCACAGCCCCGCCACTACGCCGAGGCTCCGCGCCAGCCCGAGCCCCCGGCCTACGACGGATATCCGACCGGGTCGGCCCAGCAGCCTTCGTATCCGCGCGGGGTCCCGACGGCCCGCGGCGGCCAGGAGGCTCTCTTCGGCGACCCGATGCCTCCGCAGCAGGCTCCGGCCGGCCACGGCGGCAACCCGGTCCCGCACCCCCCCGACCGAGCCGACGCCAACGACGCGCCCGTGCACCGCATGGCGTCCGACCCGTCGCAGCTGCGTGACAACCAGCGCCGTCCCGACGACCGTTCCTCGATGCACGGCGACCCGCGCGACGACACCCTGCCGATGCGCGGCGACAACGGCCCGGGCCGATCACCGCACGACATGCGCCCGAGCAGCAACCCGCGCGGCACGAACGACGGCAACCGGCTCAACCCGAAATACATGTTCGAGACGTTCGTCATCGGCTCGTCCAACCGCTTCGCGCACGCGGCCGCCGTCGCCGTCGCCGAGTCACCGGCCAAGGCGTACAACCCGCTGTTCATCTACGGCAGCTCCGGGCTGGGCAAGACCCACCTGCTGCACGCGATCGGTCACTACGCGACCACGCTCGGCCATGCCCGAAGTGTTCGCTATGTCTCCACTGAGGAATTCACCAACGACTTCATCAACAGCCTGCGTGACGACAAGACGCAGGCCTTCCAGCGCCGTTACCGCGACGTCGACATCCTGCTGATCGACGACATCCAGTTCCTGGAGAACCGCGAGCGGACGCAGGAGGAGTTCTTCCACACCTTCAACACGCTGCACAACGCCAACAAGCAGATCGTGATCAGCTCCGACCGCTCGCCCCGGCAACTGGCCACATTGGAAGATCGCATGCGCACCCGCTTCGAGTGGGGCCTGCTCGCCGACATCCAGCCGCCCGACCTCGAGACACGTATCGCGATCCTGCAGAAGAAGGCCGCCCAGGAGCGCATGTACGCCCCGGCCGACGTCCTCGAGTTCATCGCGTCGCGCGTCTCCAATTCGATCCGCGAGCTCGAGGGCGCCCTGATCCGGGTCACCGCGTTCGCCAGCCTGACCCGCTCCCAGGTCCAGCTCTCGCTGGCCGAGGAGGTCCTGCGCGACTTCATGCCCGACGGCGCCGGCCCCGAGATCACGGCCGACCAGATCATGGTCTCGACCGCCGACTACTTCGGTGTCTCCCTCGAGGACCTGCGCGGACACTCCCGCTCCCGGGTGCTGGTCAACGCCCGCCAGGTGGCCATGTATCTGTGCCGTGAACTGACTGAGCTCTCCCTCCCGCGCATCGGCCAGGCCTTCGGAGGCCGCGACCACACCACGGTCATGCACGCCGACCGCAAGATCCGCCAGCACATGGCCGAGCGCCGGTCGCTCTACAACCAGATCGCCGAGCTGACCAACCGCATCAAACAAAACACCTGACGGCATCAAACAAAAGACACGACCCCACCTCCAGTACGCGGTCGCGCACTTCTCCACCACACTCGGGGCACTGCCGTCCCCGCACCCGCCGCCCAGAGCCGAAACACCCCCGCGCCGGGCCACCAGCACCCACTGCCGCCGGACCAGCCCGACAACCAGATCGTCGAACAGCGAACCCGGCCACCCACCACCCTCGACGGCGATCAACACCCGGGCCCGCAACCGCCAGATGAACCAGCCCCACCAGCCCACACCCCCACAAACGCGGGTCCGTGACAGCCGGCATCTGCGCAGCCAAACCACCACCGCACCTCAACGAAGCGTCGGCGGCAATCAACAAATCCGACCGTCTCGCTCGTCGAGGCAGCCGTCCCTGCACCGAGCATCGTGGTCCCTTCTGGACCAGTTCACGCCGACACACCTCACAAAACCTGCCCATGCAACTGCGGGGACGCTCCGGACTCCGCTCACGGCGGGCTCAGCCAGGCAAACTCCGAAAGCCGACGCACACCGCCCAAACCGGACGCGCGCCAGCCAAACCCGACGCACGCCCTCCCGAACCAGCGCAGCCCGCCACCGCCGGCTCGGCCTTGGCTCAGCACGGCTCGATCCCCGACGATCGCCGTCGCCTCCACCCGCCGGCTCGGCCCCGGCCCAGCACGACTCGATCCCCGACGATCGCCGTCGCCTCCACCCGCCGGCTCGGCCCCGGCCCAGCACGACTCGATCCCCGACGATCGCCGTCGCCTCCACCCGCCGGCTCGGCCCTGGCCCAGCACGGCTCGATCCCCGACGATCGCCGTCGCCTCCACCTGCCGTCGGCTCGGCCCCGGCCCAGCCCAACTTGATCTCGGCGATCGTCGCCTCCGCCTGCCGGCTGACCGCCGGCCACGCCGGGCGCGTGCGCGAGGAAGAGACCCTCACCAGCTGAGGTGTGGCCCTCAACCGCCCACCGACACCCCCGAGCTGGAACACGCTGGCGGATTGTTGCGCTCGCAATAGCCGGCGCACGCCTGGCGAGTTGACGCGCGCCGGGTCGTTCCAGGTCTGGGCCGTCTAAGAACCCGGCTTTCTACGCGCCGCCGACCACCCGCCCGGCGAGAGTCACACGCACAGAAGCTGACGCCGACACCAGCCAGCATTTTCCGCAGGCGGACGCGGGCGCCAACAGCCGACCTGTACCAGCCGTCGGCGGCGTCCTCTCCACAAGCCGACGCGCACCCCACAGCCCGCACGGCCAGTCGGTGACCTTCCCCGGGCCGACGCGCGAGCCATAAGTCGGCACACTCCGGACGGCGGCGGCGCAAGAACAACGGCTGCACCATCGGCTCACCTGGCGGGAGACACCGGGCCATCACCAGGGTCAGCACCGGATCGCCGCCCCCAAGCTGGGTGCCATTCCACGGCGCGTAAGAGCCGAACACAGCCTGTGGACAACTTTGCACTGCACAGCGACAGTCGGCCGTCCACAGGCCGTTTGCGCAGGTAGCAGCGGTCACCCGGCCCGGGCCGACGAGTTGTCCACAGGCTGTGCGGTGTGTGGCTGACGGCCGCACTGGGCGCTGCGATCCCACAGACACGCCAAAGCGATGATCGGCACGACGCCGGCTGGCTCATTCCAGGGGGCGCCGGATTCCGCGCCGAGCGCTCGGGCCTCCCGGATGCCTCGTAACGGGGCACTGTCCACACGGCTGAGCGTCACTCTGATGGCGTAATTATTCCGGTTCTGCCGCATTTGTCCACAGCTTGTGCACAGTACTGAGCACTTAAGCCCACTAGTTATCCACAGGTCCGCGACTCGCATGACCCACAACACGACCCGATCGGGTTCGGGATGACGCTCATCCCCAGGCGGTGTTTGTCAACGCCGGGACGGAACGGTTTCGTGCCAACGTTTTCCACACTAATCCACAGGAGTTCACAGGCTTTGTCCCCAGCGGTGGACAACCGGCTCACGCTTCCTCCACAGATGTGGATGAAGCCTGGGGAAATCGATGTGGACAGACACGGAGAGTCACTCAGATTTCCACCGCCTGTGGAAGCGTGTGGATTTCCTGTTGAAGAAACTGGGGACGACGGGCCGGAAGCGTCCCGACGTTGTCCACATGCCGGGGGACAAACCCCGTGGATATCCGGTGGATAGCCGGTGGACAACGGTGGACAACCCTCGGCCGAGCCGGCGGCTGTGGACCCAGGAGGGGGTTTATACCCTGGTTACCCACATGTGAATCACCGGTGGATAACCCTCTGAGCTGCGGAAACACGAGTTCTCCACAGAGTGCACAGGACCGATGAAGACGACTAGTTATCTCTCTAATAGAAAACAAAAAGCAATCAACGGCGTTGTGGATGGTGTGGATCGGTCCTCTGACGGCTCGTCAGCGGTCCCGCTCCTCAAGAGCGCACCGAGAACCAGGGGCCCGGGATCCAGGACCTCCGGCACTTGGCCCAGATCGAGACCAGCGGAAGCGCGAGGGCCAGGAGCCTCCTCGAACGCCAGGACTCGAAGCACTGGACTCGAAGCACTGCAGGACGAGGGCACGGCACGGAGACGGCACGGCACGGAGACGGCACTGCACGGAGACGGCACTGCGGGACGACGGCACGGCATGGCACGGAGACGGCACCGCATGACGACGGCACGCCCCGCCGAGAGGACGACACGAGGCACGGGACGACGGCTGACGCGACGACGTCGAGATAGGCACCGGGTGGCACCCCGGGAGACGTACGGGAAGAGTCGGCACGCTCCGGGACAGCGAGGGCGCCTAGTCAGCGGTCACGATGGTGGACGACACTGATTAGGTCACGATCGGCCCGACGAATAAGGTTCGTGGGGGTCGACGACGCCCCGACGAAAGAAAGCGACGCGGAGGACAGCATGAAGTTCCGGGTGGAGCGAGACGCACTCGCCGACGCCGTGGCGTGGACGGCGAAGAGCCTGCCCAGCCGGCCCTCGGTGCCGGTTCTCGCCGGCGTCATGCTGCGCGTCACCGACGGCCGTCTCCAGGTCTCCGGCTTCGACTACGAGGTCTCCAGCCAGGTCACCGTCGAGGTGCAGGCCGACGCCGACGGCGCCGCGCTCGTCTCCGGCCGCCTGCTCGCCGAGATCACCAAGGCGCTGCCGGCCAAGCCGGTGGACATCGCCGCGGTCGGCTCCCACCTCGAGCTGGTCTGCGGCAGCGCCCGCTTCACGCTGCCGACCATGCCGGTCGAGGATTACCCGAGCCTGCCCGAGATGCCGTCCAGCGCCGGCACGGTCGACGCCGCCACCTTCGCCGCCGCGGTCGCCCAGGTGGCCATCGCCGCCGGCCGCGACGAGACGCTGCCGATGATGACCGGTGTGCGCATCGAGCTCAACGGGTCGAACATGGCGATGCTGGCCACCGACCGCTACCGGCTGGCCATGCGCGAGCTGGAGTGGAACCCGGACGACTCCGAGATCAGCCTCAACGCTCTGGTCCCGGCCAAGACGCTGAACGACACCGCCAAGACGCTCGGCCCGCTCGGCGGCTCGGTGGTGCTCGCGCTGGCTCAGGGCAACGCCGGTGAGGGCATGATCGGCTTCGCCGGTGGCACCCGTCGCACCACGAGCCGCCTGCTCGACGGCGCCAACTACCCGCCGGTCCGCTCGCTCTTCCCGGCCACCAGCAACGCGGAGGCCCGGGTCGGCGTGGCGGCGCTGGTCGAGGTTGTCCGACGGGTCGCGCTGGTCGCCGAGCGCACCACCCCGGTGCTGCTGAGCTTCAGCGAGGACGGTCTGGTCGTCGAGGCCGGTGGGACGGAGGAGGCGCGGGCCAGCGAGGCGATGGAGGCCACCTTCACGGGTGAGCCGCTGACGATCGGCTTCAACCCGCAGTACCTGATCGACGGCCTGCAGAACCTGGGCGCCCCGACCGCGGTGTTCGCCTTCGTCGACGCGTTCAAGCCTGCTGTGATCTCCCCCTCAGGCGAAAACGGCGAAATCGTGCCCGGTTACCGCTATCTGATCATGCCGATCCGGGTAACCCGCTGATACTGGGCTCGAGAGAATCGCTCATCTAGGGGGAACACCATGCAGCTCGGCCTTATCGGTCTCGGCCGAATGGGTGGCAACATGCGCGACCGTATCCGCGCAGCGGGGCACGAAGTGGTCGGATACGACCACCACCCGGAGAACAGCGACGTGGCCAACCTGGCCGAGCTGGTCTCGAAGCTTGCCGCCCCGCGAGTCGTCTGGACCATGGTCCCGGCGGGCAAGATCACCGAGGACGCCATCAACGAGCTCGCCGGCCTGCTCGAGCCGGGCGACATCATCGTCGACGGCGGCAACTCCAAGTTCACCGACGACGGCCCGCGGGCCGAGCGTCTCAAGCCCCAGGGCATCAAGTACCTCGACGTCGGCGTCTCCGGCGGCGTCTGGGGCAAGGACAACGGGTACGCCCTGATGGTCGGCGGTGACGCCGAGGACGTGGCCAAGGTCCAGCCGATCTTCGACGCGCTCAAGCCGGCCGGCGAGTTCGGCTTCGCGCACGCCGGCACGCACGGCGCCGGTCACTACGCCAAGATGATCCACAACGGCATCGAGTACGGGATGATGCAGGCGTACGGCGAGGGCTACGAGATCCTCATCGCCTCCGAGCTCGTCCACAACGTGCCCGCCGTCATCAAGAGCTGGCGCGAGGGCAGCGTCGTCAAGTCGTGGCTGCTCGACCTGCTCGACCGGGCGCTCGACGAGGACCCGACGCTCTCCGGCCTCAAGGGCTACGTCGACGACACCGGCGAGGGCCGCTGGACGGTCGACGAGGCCATCCGGCTCGCCGTGCCCGCCCACGTCCTGGCGGCGTCGATCTTCAACCGCTTCGAGTCGCGTCAGGACGACTCGCCCGCGATGAAGGCCGTCGCCGCGCTGCGCCAGCAGTTCGGCGGCCACGCCGTCAAGCGCTGAGGCCCACGTGTACGTACGCCGGGTCGAGCTGGCCGACTTCCGCTCCTACGAGCGGGTGGCGGTCGATCTCGATCCCGGCGTGTCCGTGCTGGTCGGGCAGAACGGCATGGGCAAGACCAACCTGATCGAAGCGCTGGGTTACGTGGCCACTCTGGACAGTCACCGGGTGGCCACCGACGCCCCGCTGGTGCGGGCCGGAGCCGCGTCGGCGGTGATCCGCTGCGCGATCGTCCATGAGGGACGGGAATTGCTGGTCGAGCTGGAGATCGTGCCCGGCAAGGCCAACCGGGCCCGGCTCAACCGGTCGCCGGTGCGTCGCCCGCGCGAAGTGCTGGGCGCGCTGCGGATGGTGTTGTTCGCGCCCGAGGATCTCGAGCTGGTGCGCGGTGACCCGTCCGAGCGCCGCCGCTATCTCGACGACCTGCTGGTGGCGCGCCAGCCCCGGTACGCCGGGGTGCGCTCCGACTACGACCGGGTCGTCAAGCAGCGCAACGCCCTGCTGCGCACGGCCTACCTGACCCGCAAGGTCGGCGGCAACCGCGGTCAGGATCTCTCGACGCTCGCCGTCTGGGATCAGCATCTGGCTCACCACGGCGCCGAGCTGCTCGCCGGCCGGCTCGAGCTCACCGCGGCCCTCGGGCCGCATCTGACCAAGGCCTACGACGCGGTGGCGGCCGGGCGGACGTCGGCGGCGATCGCGTACGCGGCCAAGCTCGGTGACGGCCTCACGCCGGACCGCCCGGCCCTGGAGCAGGCCCTGCTGGCCTCGCTGGAGGAGCGGCGCCCGGCCGAGATCGAGCGGGGCGTCACCCTGGTCGGCCCGCACCGCGACGACCTGACGTTGACGCTGGGCGACCTGCCGGCCAAGGGTTACGCGAGTCACGGCGAGTCCTGGTCGTTCGCGCTGGCGCTGCGGCTGGCCGCCTACGACCTGCTGCGCTCGGACGGGATCGAGCCGGTGCTGGTGCTCGACGACGTCTTCGCCGAGCTCGACGGCGGCCGCCGGGACCGGCTCGCCGCCCTGGTCTCCGACGCCGCCCAGCTGTTGGTCACCTGCGCCGTCCCCGAGGATGTGCCGGCCGCCCTGCGCGGCGCCCGCTTCGACGTCTCCACCGGATCGGTGACCCGTGCCGTCTGACGATCAGCCCCAGAGCCCCGACGCGGCCCGCGCCCGCCGCGAGCTGCACGACGAGCTCGTCCGGGAACGCCACGAGGGGCTCGCCCGCGAGCGCCGCGCCGACCTGTCCCGCGGGGAGCGCGACGACCTGGTCCGGGAGCACCGCCCACCGTCCACCGCCGAGCGGTTCTATCCACAGGCCGATCCACAGGGCGTGGCCCGCGAGGAGCTGGGCGACGTCGACGACGGCTGGTATTCCGCCGATTCGGCCGACGGCTCGTCCTGGCCGGCGGGCGCGGTGGCCCGTGATCGCTTCGAGAGCCGCTCTGCGGCCGCAACGAATGTCGACCATGGTCCAGACCAGCCCGGTGACGCCCCATGGCCGCAGAGAGCCGCTGAGGCCGCGCGGGGTGGGGCGAGGAGCGCCGCGGAAGGCCCGTCGGTCGGCGCACTGGGAGACACGCCGGGTAACGCCGGAGGCACGCCGGGTGGTGCCGCGGCAGGCGCCACAGGAGGAACCTCGGGCGGCCCCGCAGGAAGAACGTCAGGTGGCGCCGCGGGAAGAGCCTCAGGTGGCGCCGCGCGAAGAACCTCCGGTAGCGCCGCGGGAGGAACCTCCGGTAGCGCCGCGGGAGGAACCTCGGGTGGCGCCGCGGGAGGAACCTCGGGTGGCGCCGCGGGAGGAACCTCGGACGGTGGCGCAGGAGGAACCTCGGACGGTGGCGCAGGAGGAACCTCGGACGGTGCCTTGGGAGGAACCTCCAGCGGTGCCGTGGGAGGAACGTCGGATGGCGCCACGGGAGGCGCGGCGGGTGACGGTGGGGAGGGTGGTGAGGCCGCTGCCGGGCCGCAGCTCGCCCGGGCGGTGCTCGACGCCGCGCTCGCCCGTCGCCAGGCGGCCGCCCGCATGCCCCGGCGGCGTCCCGGCTCCGGTGAGGGCAGTGGCAAGCGCCTCCGGGGTTATTCGGGCCCCGGACCCGACCCGCGCGATCCTCAGCTGTTCGGTGACATGCTGCAGCGCCTGATGAAAGCCCGGGGCTGGGAGCGCCCGAAAGCCGAGGCCACCGTCTTCGGCGCCTGGGAGAAGGTCGTCGGCCCGGACATCGCCGAGCACTGCCGCCCGGTCAAGCTCGACGCCGGCGTGCTGACCGTCGAGGCCGAGTCCACCGCGTGGGCCACCCAGCTCCGCCTCCTGGCCGCCAAGCTGCTCCGCAACATCGCCGGCGAGGTCGGCCACAACGTCGTCACCAAGCTCAACATCCACGGCCCGGCCGCCCCGTCCTGGAACAAGGGTCCCCGCCGGGTGCAGGGCCGCGGCCCCCGCGACACCTACGGCTGAAAGATCCGCGCGATCGGCAGCGCCGGGTTGGCCGCGGCGTGTTCGGCCAGGTCGGGGTCGTCGAGCAGCGCGAGGATGCGCGCCTCGGGCAACCGAGGGCTAGAGGCCATGGCTTCCCGTACGACGCGGGACGGATCACCGAGGAGCCGCTCGACCACCTCGGGGCCGGCTTGTGGATCGTCCGCGACCAGCCGCCGCACCGCGGGATCCTCGTCGCCCGCGAACAGGGCGCGCCCCTCGGCCGGAAACCGTGGATGCGTCCCGAGCAACTCGCGTCCGCGGCCGGTGCGTTCACGGAAGCAGCGCAGCAGCAGCTCCGGCGGCGCCGCCGGGTGATGCAGGGCGGTGAGCAGCCGTACGCCGGGATCGGGGTCGTCGACGAGCGGAACCGGGAGGTCGCCGTTGCGGGCCGCCCGCCGCCGCAGCAGCGGGTTCACCGACTGCGACCAGCGCCGGGCGTCGTCCAGCGACGGCGGCGGGTCGTCGCCGTACCGGGTGGAACGCCGGCCCGTCGCGACGAGCTCCTGGTCGGGCGCCGGCACGTCGATGTCGATGGCCGCCCGGCGGTCCTCGGTCAGGCCGGGATGAACGGACACCGCCGTCCGCACTCCCGCATCGGCATCGGCGGCCAGCCGGAGCAGCAAGTCCTCGGTGAGGCCAGGATGATGGGACACCGCCCTGCGCACTCCCGCGTCGGCATCGGCGGCCAGCCGGAGCAGCTGGTCCCCGGTGAGATCGGCGCGCCCGGTCAGGCGCTGCCGCACCTCGGCCGACGGGTGCCGCAGCAGGGCCTCCACCACGTCCGGTGGGGTGGTCGGGTTGGGGCCGACGAAGAAGAGCGCCTGGTCGTCGGACAGCACCCGGTCGATCAGGGCGCGGGACAGTGGCCGCTGCAGCACCGACCAGTACGCGTGGCAGTGGTGTGGCGGCAGGTCGGCCGGTTCCATGATCCGTCTGTCCTCGGCGAGGGCGCGCTCGGCGGTCAGCCGGATCTCGGCCACGGGGTCGGTGAGCAACCGCGGCAGATGCTCGGTGACCCGCACGGCGAAGATCCGGATCCGGGGATCGGGGTGGATCGCGGCCAGGGCATAGAGCCGTGGGTCGTAGCGGGTCACCTCGTGCAGCTCGTCCAGGATCTCGCCCCGGGTCAGCAGGGAGCCGGGTCCGGCGCCGGCCGCGTCGGTCAGCAGGCCGGTGAGGTCCTCGTCGGTCAGTGGCAGGTGGGCGGCCAGGCGCAGCCGCATCCGCCAGTCCGGATCGGCCAGCAGGCGGTATCGCAGGTCGCGGTCGACGGCCCGGTGCTCGGCGAGCGCGAGGACCAGACGGCGGTACGGGCCCCCGTCCGAGGCGCCGGAGTTGTCCACCGGGCCGGCGGCGATGATCGCTTCCTGCACGGGCCGCGGCACGTGGGCGCGGTGCCGGAGAGCTCTGCGGAGCACATCCGGTGCGGTGGTCAGCAGCTCGAGCAGCAGCTCGACCGGCGCCGCGGGATTGCGGGCCAGTCCGCGCAGCACCGCCGGGGTGGGTCTGGGCGCGACCATTTACGCACGTCGCCCGGGTGGGCGGAGCGCTTTGGACGCGCCAGCGGCCAGCTCGGCCCGCCCGGGCCCTCGGCGTGAGCGACGGTCCGTATCACCCACCCCGCTACGACCTCCCGCCCTTGACCTTGATCAGTAGTCCGCGAATACCGCGAATCCGCGCTCGCCGCAGCGACGATAGAACCCGCCCAGGACCGCCAGCTCGGAGCGGGCGAAGGTCCAGTGCGGCGGGTTCCCGGCCTCGTCGCGCAGGGCGGCCAGGCGCTGATCGAGCCAGCGCAACTGCTGCTCGGCGAGTCGTCCGGCGGCGACCGCGTTCCGCATCACCGCGGCCACCGAGTCGAAGGTGACCAGGTCGCCGTAACTCTCGTGGCCCTCGACGAAGCGCTCCAGACCGCCGGCGATCCACGCGCAGCCGTCCGGATCGATCACCGGGTCCTCGTCCTCGGCCGCGGCGTCGGTGGCGTAGAGCACGCCACCGAGACCCAGCAGAAGATCGACGAGCTCGGTGTACGCCGTGGCGCGCACCGTGCCGGTCTTGGCGATGTGCAGCGCCAGAGCCCCGGTGGGCGCGGCGATGTCGGGCGCGTCGGCGATCGCCCCGAAGTCCACGAACTCGGCGGGAGCCACCGGGTCGTAGTACTGATTCGTCCGCGGCCAGTGCACCGCGACGTTGTCCAGCCCCTTGTCGTGCGCCATGTGGGGCCACCCCTCCTCGACCTGCGTCGCGGCCGTCCGGCCCTCACCGGCCCGCGCGGGGCAGAGGTTACGACACGAACCCCCACCGTCGGGAGGCAGTGTCGCAGTGCGTGGCGGCGACCGGTGGCAGGCGCGCCCCGGCGACGGGCCGCCGAATCACTTGCCGTTGCGCGGGGCCCCCGCTCCGTGTAGGGGGAGACGTGGGAGCGGCCCCCGATCCGGCTACGGCAATCTGAGGCACCCGGAAGGGGTGCCGGACCCTCGCCAACTGGCTTCGGCGGAGTAGAATCGATGAAGACCGGGAAAACCTCTGCGTAATGACCGCGGTTCCGCTCCGTCGAGGACGAAACGGACTGCTCCCGTCACGCTACGCGGTTTTTCCAGCCGATCACGATCCGCGGGCCTGCCGCGGCGACCGGCGAGCACGGTTCCACCGGTGGTCCGCTCCTGCCTGCGGGTTGTCATCTGTGGCTCACCCTGCCCGCCGTACGCCGGCACGCCCGCCCTCCCCGTGCGGGGCCCCACCAGGGCCCGGTGCGAGAAAGTGGCCGAGGGTGGCAGAGAACAAGCAGGAGTACGGCGCCGAGTCGATTACCGTTCTGGAGGGGCTCGAGGCTGTCCGTAAGCGCCCGGGCATGTACATCGGCTCCACCGGCGAGCGGGGTCTGCACCACCTGGTCTGGGAGGTTGTCGACAACGCGGTCGACGAGGCCCTGGCCGGCTACTGCGACACGATCGACGTGGTGCTGATGGCCGACGGCGGCGTCTCGGTCACCGACAACGGCCGTGGGTTCCCGGTCGACCTGCACCCCAAGCTCAAGAAGCCCGGCGTCGAGGTGGCACTGACCGTGCTGCACGCGGGCGGCAAGTTCGACAACAAGGCCTACGCGGTCTCCGGCGGCCTGCACGGCGTCGGCGTGTCCGTCGTGAACGCGCTCTCCCGCAAGATGTTCGTCGAGATCAACAAGTCCGGCAACGTCTGGCGGCAGCACTACACCGCCTCCAAGCCGGGTCCGCTGGAAAAGGGCGAGATCACCGACAAGACCGGTTCGATGGTGCAGTTCTGGCCCGATCCGACGATCTTCGAGACGGTCGAGTTCGACTGGCAGACGATCTATCGCCGCCTGCAGGAGATGGCCTTCCTCAACCGGGGCCTGACCATCAAGCTCACCGACCGGCGGGCCGACTTCGCCGACGAGAACGGCGAGCCCCGCGCGGTCACCTTCATGTACGAGAACGGCATCGCCGACTTCGTGCGTCACCTCAACGCCACCAAGAGCCCGATCCACAAGACCGTGGTCGAGTTCCAGGCCGAGGACAACGAGGCCCGCATGGCGGTCGAGGTCGCCATGCAGTGGAACGAGTCCTACGGCGAGTCGGTCTACACCTTCGCCAACCGCATCAACACCCACGAGGGTGGCACCCACGAGGAGGGCTTCCGCGCCGCGCTGACCGGCATCGTCAACCGGTACGGCAAGGAGAAGAAGCTGCTCAAGGGCGACCAGAACCTCTCCGGTGAGGACATCCGCGAGGGTCTCGCCGCGATCATCTCGGTGACCCTGGCCAACCCGCAGTTCGAGGGTCAGACCAAGACGAAGCTCGGCAACACCGACATGAAGAGCTTCGTCCAGCGGGTGGCCAACGAGCAGCTCGCCGACTGGTTCGACCGCAACCCGGCCGAGGCCAAGTCGATCATCACCAAGGCCGACCAGGCGGCCCGGGCCCGCATCGCCGCGCAGCAGGCGCGCAAGCTGGCCCGGCGCAAGTCGCTGCTCGAGTCGGGCTCGATGCCGGGCAAGCTGGCCGACTGCCAGTCCACCGACCCGCGCGAGTCCGAGCTGTTCATCGTCGAGGGTGACTCGGCCGGCGGCTCGGCCAAGCAGGGGCGCAACAGCCGCATCCAGGCCATCCTGCCGATCCGCGGCAAGATCCTGAACGTGGAGAAGGCCCGCATCGACCGGGTGCTGAAGAACAACGAGGTCCAGGCGCTGATCACCGCGCTCGGCACCGGCATCCACGAGGACTTCGACGTCGCCAAGCTGCGCTATCACAAGATCGTGCTGATGGCCGACGCCGACGTGGACGGCCAGCACATCCAGACGCTGCTGCTGACCCTGCTGTTCCGCTTCATGCGGCCGCTGGTCGAGATGGGCCACGTCTACCTGGCCGCCCCGCCGCTCTACAAGATCAAGTGGAACAAGCGAGGCGACGACGCGCAATACGCCTACTCCGACCGCGAGCGTGACGGGCTGATCGCCCTGCGTCAGCAGAAGAAGGCGAACGCGAAGCCGGACGACATCCAGCGGTTCAAGGGTCTGGGCGAGATGAACTTCCAGGAGCTGTGGGACACGACGATGGACCCGGCCACCCGGACGCTACGCCAGGTGACGCTCGACGACGCCGCGGTGGCCGACGAGCTCTTCAGCGTGCTGATGGGTGAGGACGTGGAGGCGCGGCGCTCGTTCATCCAGCGCAACGCCAAGGACGTGCGGTTCCTCGATATTTAGTGACGTCGTGGGGTCACGGTATCCACAGCGTGACCCCACTTTCCACAGTGTTATCCACAGCAGAATGCGGCCTTTCGCCGTACTTGTCTGTTTTTACCTTGAGTAAGGGTTAACAGTGACTGACACTCCCGAAGCGCCCACCGGCGACGAGGTTCCCGACACCGGCGGCGTGGCCCAGCGGGTCGAGCCCGTCGGCCTCGAGGTCGAGATGCAGCGGTCATACCTCGACTACGCGATGAGCGTGATCGTGGGCCGCGCGCTGCCCGACGTCCGTGACGGCCTCAAGCCCGTCCACCGCAAGATCCTCTATGCGATGTACGACTCGGGCTTCCGGCCGGACCGCGGCTACGTCAAGTGCGCCCGTGTCGTCGGCGACGTGATGGGCAACTACCACCCGCACGGTGACTCGTCGATCTACGACGCCCTGGTGCGCATGGGCCAGCCCTGGTCGCTGCGCTACCGGCTGATCGACGGCAACGGCAACTTCGGCTCGCCGGGCAACGACCCGCCGGCGGCCATGCGGTACACCGAGTCGAAGCTCTCGCCGCTCGCCATGGAGATGCTGCGGGACATCGACGAGGACACCGTCGACATGCAGGACAACTACGACGGGCGTACGCAGGAGCCGACGATCCTGCCCGCTCGGTTCCCCAACCTGCTGGTCAACGGGTCCGAGGGCATCGCCGTCGGCATGGCCACCAAGATCCCGCCGCACAACCTGCGCGAGATCGCCGCCGCCGTGCAGTGGGTGCTCGACAACCCGGAGGCCGACGAGCCCACCGTCCTCGAGGCGCTGCTCGGGATCGTCAAGGGGCCGGACTTCCCGACCTACGGGCTGATCGTCGGTCAGCAGGCGATCCAGGACGCGTACCGGACGGGCCGCGGCTCGATCCGGATGCGGGCCGTGGTCGAGGTCGAGGAGGACGCCCGGGGGCGCCCCTGCCTCGTGGTCACCGAGCTGCCCTACCAGGTCAACCCGGACAACCTCGCCGAACGTGTGGCCGAGCTGGTCAAGGAGGGCAAGCTCACCGGGATCGCCGACATCCGCGACGAGTCCTCCGGTCGTACCGGAATGCGGTTGATCCTCGTCCTCAAGCGGGACGCGGTCGCCAAGGTCGTGCTGAACAACCTCTACAAGCACACCCAGCTGCAGGAGACCTTCGGCGCCAACATGCTGGCGCTGGTCGACGGCGTGCCCCGCACGCTCAACCTGGCCCAGTTCATCCTCTACTACGTCGAGCACCAGATCGAGGTCATCCGCCGGCGCACCGCCTACCGCCTGCGCAAGGCCGAGGAGCGCGCGCACATCCTGCGCGGTCTGGTCAAGGCGCTCGACGCGCTCGACGAGGTGATCGCCCTGATCCGGCGCTCGCCGACGGTCGAGGACGCCCGGTCCGGCTTGATCCAGCTGCTCGACATCGACGAGATCCAGGCCGGCGCGATCCTCGACATGCAGCTCCGCCGTCTGGCCGCCCTCGAGCGGCAGCGGATCGTCGACGAGCTGGCCAAGATCGAGATCGAGATCGCCGACCTCAAGGACATCCTGGCCAAGCCGGAGCGGCAGCGGGCGATCGTCTCCGAGGAACTGGCCGAGATCGTGCAGAAGTTCGGCGACGACCGGCGCACCCAGATCATCCCGTTCGATGGTGAAGTCTCCATGGAGGACCTCATCACGCGCGAGGACGTTGTGGTGACGATCACACGGACCGGTTACGCCAAGCGGACGAAGGTCGACCTCTACCGCTCGCAGCGGCGCGGTGGCAAGGGTGTCAGCGGCGCCACGCTGCGGCAGGACGACATCGTGTCGCACTTCTTCGTGATCTCGACCCACGACTGGATGCTGTTCTTCACCAACAAGGGGCGGGTCTATCGGGCCAAGGCGTACGAGCTGCCCGAGGCGGCCCGGGTGGCCAAGGGTCAGCACGTCGCGAACCTGCTGGCGTTCCAGCCCGACGAGCACATCGCCCAGGTCATCCAGATCCCGAATTACCAGGTGGAGCCCTACCTTGTGCTCGCCACCAAGAATGGGCTCGTGAAGAAGACCCGGCTCGAGGAATTTGACTCCAACCGCAGCGGTGGCATCATCGCCATCAACCTGCGGGAGGACGACGAGTTGGTGGGCGCGGCCCTGGTGTCTTCGGAGAACGACCTCCTCATGGTCTCCAAGCACGCCCAGGCGATCCGATTCAACGCAACCGACGAGGCGCTGCGTCCTATGGGCAGGGCCACCTCGGGTGTCATCGGCATGCGCTTCACCGGCGAGGACGAGCTCCTGGCCATGGAGGTGGTGCGCGATGGGATGGATGTGTTGGTCGCCACCAACGGTGGGTATGCGAAACGCACGCCGATCGAGGAGTATCCCGTGCAGGGCAGGGGCGGCAAGGGCGTGCTCACCGCGAAGATCACGGAGCGTCGTGGTGGTCTCGTGGGGGCCCTCGTGATCAGTCCCGAGGATGAACTATTTGCCATCACCAGCAATGGTGGTGTCATCCGGACTCCCGTGAAGCCTGTACGGCGCACACGGGATCGGAACACAATGGGGGTCAAGCTGATGGACCTCCCAGAAGGTGTAACCATCGTGGCGCTTGCTCGCAATGCCGACGAGCCTGACGAACAGGACTAGTTGATGCCGGAGACACAGGCGAAGTCGGGGGCCACGGGGAGCTCAGCGACTCCGAACGAGGCGGGCAAGGACAAAGCCGCCCCGAACGGACGCGACGCCGCGGCTCGTTCCGCCGCCCCCGCCGAAGCCCCGTCCCCGCCGAAGTTCACCCGGGCGCCGGGCATGGCCCCGCCGCCCGGTGAGCCCGCCGACAGTGACGGCTCCGACTCCAAGCGGCCGGGAGCGGCCGTGAAGGGTTCGGCCAGCGTGCCGACCGTCACCAAAGGCAAGGGTGCGGCTCCCGGCAGCAGCTCGGGCCGGGTCAGCGTGCCGCCGGCTGGGAAGCCCGGCACCGGCCCGCAGCAGCGCCCCGGTGGCGCCCCCGGCGGCACCACGGGCAACGTCAAGGCAGCGCGCCCAGCCGGCGGCCCCGGTGCCCCCGGGGCCCCCGGTGGCCAGGCCGCGGCCAGCGGTTCGGCCGCGGTCGGCGCGGCGCGGGTGACCGAGGTGGTCCGCTCGGCGCGGTCCGGCGTCTCGTCGGCCGCCACGCGCGGACCCCGGCGGGCCCGGCTCAACCTCAAGCGGATCGACCCCTGGTCCGTGATGAAGTTCTCGTTCGCCGTGTCGGTCGTGCTCTTCATCGTCGTGGTCGTGGCGACGTCGGTGCTCTACCTCGCGCTGGACGCCATGGGCGTGTGGGGCGAGGTCAACACCAGCCTCAAGGAACTCGTCAGCGCCAGCGGTGGCGACGACGCGTCGGCCAGCGGTGGTTTCCAGATCACTGCCTGGGGCGTGATCGGCACGTCGATGCTGATCGGAGCGGTCAACGTGGTGCTGTTCACCGCGCTGGCGACGCTCGGAGCATTCATCTACAACGTGTGCGCCGACCTGGTCGGTGGGGTCGAACTGACCCTCGCCGAGCGCGACTGAGAAACGTCGGGGATGGGGGCCACCCCCGTTTTGGTGGCTCCCGACCCGGTGCGGTAACCTTCGGTGTCGCACTTGAGGGGCTATAGCTCAGTCGGTTAGAGCGCAGAGCTGATAACTCTGAGGTCGCTGGTTCGATTCCAGCTAGCCCCACGGGAAACGGTGTTCCCTGTCCGCAAGACGCGCGGACCTGGGTTTCCCGTCATTCCTGCTCCGGGGGCCGAGCCCCGGAAACCCCACGGTGCGGTGGTGCGCCTGGCTTGACGGTCACGGTCGCGGGGTGGGGTTCGTGGCCTTCGGCCACATCGGAACGGTGGGGTTCGTGGCCTTCGGCCACATCGGAACGGCTGAAGCAGCGTCTGATTCGCCTTTGCTGGTGGCTTGATGGGAGAGCTGGGATGGTTAAGAAGCTCCTGATTGTTGCCGGGGTTGTCGGGGCGGCGGCGCTTGTTTTCAAGAGGGTCAAGGCTTCCAGCGATGAGCGGGCGCTTTGGCACGAGGCGACTACGGCGCCTGATCTCCGGTAGGTTTCGGGGAATCGGGGGGCCCTAGCTCAACTGGCAGAGCACCGCCTTTGCAAGGCGGGGGTTAGGGGTTCAAGTCCCCTGGGCTCCACAGAAAAATGATCCCTCCGGACTGGGTCCGGGGGGATTTTGCGTTTCCGGGGGGCGGCTGCGTGTGTGGTGGCCGGAGACTGGGTTCAGCCTTCTTCGCCGGCTCCGGGTCGAACAGGCCCGGGCGCTTCTCTACGACGCCGAACCCCATCACGCGGTGATGCTGGCCTGCGACCTACTGGTGGCCGGCGTCAACGGCGACGCCGTGGTGGCGCTGGCGGCGGAGTCGGTTCGGACGCTGCCGGTGCAGGACGCGAACCGGTGCCTGGCGGCGGTCACCGCCGAACTCAGCCTCGCTGAACCAAGCCTGGCGACTGCGGTGGAGCTGATCACGGCCGACACCTGCGAGCGGATCCTCGACCGGAGCATCCCGGCCGAGGTGGGAACCCACCGTCTGTATGTGGTGGGACATGAGGGCAGCCCGCTGGACGACCTGCTCCCGGCGGTCGCCGCACTGGCCGGACGTCTCGAAGACGACCTCGGTGGACGCGCCGACGACGACCTGCGATCCCGGCTCGACGCGCTGGCCCGGACCATCCTGAGCCGCTTGGCGCGCCAGTGAGCATCCCCCTGGAGCCGTAGCCCTGGCCGACCGGCAAGCTGACCGCCCTGCGTCTCGGACGACGGTTGGGGGTGCGGGGAGGGGGCGGCATTTGATCTACTGGGCGCCGTGCGGCGGCGGATGGTGTTTGGGCTGGTAGTGGGCGGGCTTCTGGGCGGGTGTGGGTCGGGGGGCGAGAAAGCGGGGACCGCGTCGTCCGGCGTAGCCGTGGGAACGTCTTCGTCCCCGTCGGCGTCTGCTTCTCCGGTGAGCTCGTCGTCCGCGGTCGCGGGGGACTACGGGTGGTTTCGTGAAGTGGGGGACCTGAGTAAGGGGTTCTGTTTCGTCTGGGTTCGCCGGGTGCGGGCGTCGGCGGTGGTCCGGCGGATGGGAGCCAAGGAGCTCGAGCGCATCGGGTGGCAGCAGATGGTCGGAGCGGGGGACGGGCAGAGCGGGGGCACCAGCAGCAGCGGGAAGCTGTACTTCGGGGTGGCTCGGCTGGACGACGACTGGTCGCTTGTAGTCGAGGACAACGGCGGGCTCGGGGTCGAGGACGGGCTGCTGCGGCCGCTGTCCGACGGGACTGTCGTCGTCTGCCTGTATCGGGCGGCGGACGGCAGCGGGCGGTTCGCCGTAATGGAGGACGGCCGGGTCTCTTTGGAGTTCGACCCGACGGTGGATTCGCCGGCCGTGGGCACCCGGGTCGGGGAGTTCGCCGGGGCGATGAAAGCGGCGGGCGTGGGCGTGGTGCGGGCGCCCCAGGAGCGCATCGCGGCGGGGTTTGCGCTGGCCGAGCGCGTTACCGGGGTGCCGTTGAGCCTTTCCGGGTTGCAGGAGCGGACCTATCTGTTCAGTGTGGTGCCAACCGGTCAGTGAAAGAGTCAATGGCCGTTCGGTTGTTGCCTGAGGCGTGCGGCCAGGCCAACATCCACGTGTGACGATGCGCACCACCGAACTGCTCACCATTGGTGAGGCCGCGATCCTTCTCCGGTTCTCGCGGCGCCGCGTGCTCGACCTCTGTGCGCGCGGGCTTCTGCCGTACGTCAGCCTCGGACCGCAGAGACGGGTGCGCCGAGCCGATGTGGAGGCGCTGATCCACCCCGTGCTGACGCGCACCGAGCTGGAGCAGTTGTGGCTGCACCAGGCGATCGCGGCGCGATTCATGGCTCGGCCGGCGGCTGTGCTGGCCCTCACCGAGATCAACCTGCGCCGGCTGCGACGCCTGCACGCGGGCGGCCCCGAATGGGAGTCGCTGGAGCGGTGGGACGCGCTGCTCGGTGGTGAGCCCGAGGCCGTGATCGAGGCGCTCACCTCGCCCGCGCAGTACGCGGTGCGACTGCGTTCCACGTCACCCTTCGCCGGAGTACTGTCCGAAAGGGAGCGTCGGTCGGTGCTCGACGCACTGACCGAAAGTCGTTGTGACCAGGCACGACCTTTGCGACCGGCCAGCCTCGAGCGGGTCATGCGCGCTGTGTGAGTCCTCGATCACAAAACTAGAAAAGAGCCTTATGTAACTTGCCGCGTCGGGCGGATAGTGAATCGGTTCCATGATTCGGTCGCGCGATGCTGCGCCCGGGAGGTTCCGATGCCGACCACCATCCCCCACACCACTACCGCTGCGAAGCTCCAAGGCGTCCTGGAAGCGATGCTCCAGATGCCCCTGCCCATCCGCATCCGAGCCTGGGACGGCTCGACGGCCGGCCCGGCTGACGCCCCGACGCTGGTCATCCGGCATCGCCGCGCGTTGCGCAGGCTGATGTGGCAGCCCAACGACGTCGGCCTCGCTCGCGCCTACGTCGCCGGCGAGATCGAGCTCGAAGGCGATCTCTACGACGCCCTCAACCGCCTGGCCGCCCTGCTCTGGCGCGCGCCCGATCTCCGGGACGTGCCGCTGCGACATGTCGCCGGCGATCTCGTACGCCTCGGCGTGCTCGGCACCCAGCCCAAGCCCCCGCCGGAGGAAATGGTCGTCACCGGCACCCGGCACAGCAAGCGCCGGGACCGGCAGGCGATCAGCCACCACTACGACGTCGGCAACGACTTCTACCGCCTCGTGCTCGGGCCGAGCATGGTCTATTCGTGCGCCTACTGGATGTCGGACGCGCCCGGATACGGCCTGGCCGACGCGCAGCGCGACAAGCTCGACCTGATCTGCCGCAAGCTCGGGCTGCGACCCGGTCAGCGGCTGCTCGACGTGGGCTGCGGCTGGGGCAGCCTGGCCATCCACGCCGCCCGCGAATACGGCGTCCAGGTCGTCGGCATCACCCTGTCGACCGAGCAGGCCGAGTATGCCCGCAAGCAGGTCGCCGAGGCCGGGCTCACCGGCCAGGTCGAGATCCGCGTCGAGGACTACCGCGATCTCGAGGACGGACCGTACGACGCGATCTCCAGCGTGGGCATGGCCGAGCACGTCGGCACCGAGCCCTACGCGGAGTACGCGGCCATCCTCTACAACAACCTCAAGCCCGGCGGCCGGCTGCTCAACCACCAGATCTCCCGTCTGCACCTGCCGCCGAAGCAGCCGCACCAGGCGCGCACCTTCATCGACGCCTACGTCTTCCCGGACGGCGAGCTGGTTCCGGTGGGCACCACTGTCACGTTGCTCGAGCAGGCCGGCTTCGAGGTTCGCGACGTGCACGCGCTGCGCGAGCACTACGGGCGCACCCTGCGGGCCTGGGTCGCCAACCTCGAGTCGGAGTGGTCGAGCGCGGTGAGCCTGACCAGCCCGGGACGGGCACGGGTGTGGCGGCTCTACATGGCGGCATCGGCGCTCGCCTTCGAGCAGTCGCGTATCGGGGTCAATCAGGTGCTCGCGGTGAAGGATCACCGGGGGGGAGCGGCGGACATGCCACCCACTCGAAAGGCTTACGCGGCCTGATCGGTTTCGGTCAGCATTTTGTCCTATTTGGTGGGTGCCGAAACCCTTGCGGGCAAACGCATGGCGAGGTTGTCCACAGGCGTCGAGGTTGTCATGCGGAACGGGTACGGGGCCGGTTAGCCTGCGTCACGTGGACAAACGAAAACGGGCCGCCGCCGTGATCGTGCGGGACGGACGTGTATTGATGGTGCACGAACGCAGCCGACGATCCGGTGGCGGTGAGTGGTGGACCTTGCCGGGCGGCGGCCTGGAGCCCGGCGAGACCGCCGAGGAGGCCGTGCGGCGCGAGGTGTTCGAGGAGACCGGGCTGGTGGTGAGCGACGCCCGATACGTCCTCGAGATGCCGTATCCGTCGGGCATGACGTCGGTGTTCTCGGTGACCGTGGCCGATGGTGAGCCGCGCATCGGGCTCGACGACGGCATCGGACCCGAGATGCTCGGGCTCGACTGGCTGCCCGCCCCGGAGCTTCCGACCGAGACGAACGGCGGCGTCCCCGTGCCACCGATCATCGTGGTGCTGCCGGCGTAGACAGCGGTCGGAGCAGCCCAGCCCGCGTCGAAAGCGGTCGGAGTTCCTCGGCCGGCAGAGCGGTCGGAGTAGTTCAGCCGGCGTCGAAAGCGGTCGGAGTTCCTCGGCCCGTAGAGCGGCGGAGCGGCCTCAGCCGGCGTGGTCGGCGAAGCTGCCGGCTGTCGGGGCGTGACCGGAGTGGCCCGGGTGGCGGCGCTGGGGAAAGCCGGCGTCGATGACGTCCATCTCCACCGTCGTCGGAGCGCGCTCGGTGACAGCGACAGCGACCACCTCGTCCTGGACGGGAGTGGCGGCGGCGATCGTGCGGCGGCGCTCAGTCACGAAATATCCGCAGGCCGCGCCGTAGGCCACCGCGAGGGCCAGCCCGACGGCCCGCGTCGGCGTCGTGCCGACTACCAGGATGGTCATCAGCAACGCGAGTTCGGCCCAGACGCCGAGGAGCACCGCATTGGTGGTGTCCTCCCGGGTCCAGCCGTTCGAGGTGCGCCGCGCCTGACGCTTGATCTCCTCGATGAGTGAGTGCCCGAGGCCGATGGTCAGTGTGCCGAGCAGCAGCGTCGCCGACAGCGACTGGTGGTCTCCGCCGACGCACGCGGCCAGGGCGGTTCCGCCGGCCAGCAAGGCCAGCCCACTGACGGTTCCAACCCGTCCTTCGCGTCTCTCCCTCACACCCTCTGACGGTCGGCAGCCGCGGTCGCATTCTGAGGAAGACGCCATGACTGCGTCGGCCCAGTCGGCCCAATGGCGGCGCGAGGGGAAGGCGGCGGATGGTTCAGGCCACGGCCACGGCCACGGCTACGGCTACGGCTACGGCCACGGCCACGGCCACGGCTGCGGGGGCAGGCGATGCGGGTCGACGCTCGACCACCACCGCGACACCGACGGGCACCCGGACGGGGGAGGACTACCTGGCGGCGGGGTATTGAGCGAGGATGGCGGGTGTGATGGGAAGTCTGAAGCTCGAACCCGCCCAGTCCCGCCCCGACCTGCTGGCCGATCCGGTCGCCAAGGCGCTGACCGTCTGGCCCGAGGACGCCCCGATCGACGCCGACCAGGTGCTGGTGGCCCCGATCGACCCCGGACTGGCCGACACGGCCGCGTTCTGCGAGGCGTACGACGTGGGTCTGGAGGTCTCGGCGAACTGTGTGATCGTCGCCGGCAAGCGGGGCGAGACTGTCCGGTATGCGGCGTGCATCGTCCTCGCCACCACCCGCGCCGACGTGAACGGTGCCGTCCGCAAGCGCCTCGACGTGCGCAAGTGCAGCTTCGCGCCGATGGACGAGGCGGTGCGCCTGACCGGCATGGAATACGGCGGCATCACCCCGATCGGCTTGCCCGCCGACTGGCCGATCCTGGTCGACGCGCGCGTCGCGGCCACGCCGCATGTGATCGTCGGTTCCGGGGTGCGGCACAGCAAGATCGCCATCGCCGGTCCAGCCCTCGGCGCCCTTCCCGGCGCCGAGGTGATCGAGGATCTGGCCAAGCCGGTGGGATAAGCAGTCACGCTGGTCGATGAGGTTTCACGTGAAACACCGAGTGGAAAGCCCAGTGGACATCACGTGCGATGTCATCGACCGGCCTCGACCGCCTCCCGCCGCGCGATCTCCTCGAACGCGGTGACCAGCACCGCCACTTCCTGGGCGCCCTGGACGGCGTACTTCCCGTCGACGACGAAGAACGGGACGCTCGAGATCCCGAGTTCTCGGGCCTCGGCCAGGTCGGTCCTCACCGCTGACGCACCGGCCTCGGACGCGAGGTAGGCCGCCGCGGCGGCCTCGTCGAGACCGGCCCACCCGGCCACCGAGGCCAGCACCGCGGGCGATCCGAGGTCGAGGCTGTGGCTGAAGTAGGCCTGCTGCAACGCCTCCAGCATCTCGGCCTGACGGCCCTGACCGGCGGCCCAGGCGATCAGCCGGTGGCTGTCGAACGTATTCGCGGCGACGGCCCGGTCGAAGTCGAGCCGCAGACCGTCGCCGGCCGCGATCGAGGTGACGTGGGCCAGCATCTGGCCGGCGCGCTCGCGGCCACCGACCTTGGCCGCCATCGCCTCCCGGAGAAGCAGGCCACGGGGCACCGGGGACGGGTCGAGCTGGTAGGCCCGGAACGTCACGGTGACGTCGCCGCCGTACTGGGCGATCGCCGACCCCAGTCGCCGCCGGCCGAGGTAGCACCAGGGGCAGACGACGTCGGACCAGACCTGGATGTCCATCAGCGCTCCGGCGGGCTCAGCGGGTGGCCAGCTGGGCGGCGACCTGACGCTTCAGGCGGCCCAGGATGGCCGAGCCGCCGCGGATGCGCAGCGGGCTGATCGCCTGGGCCAGCCCCATCCGGGCGTAGAGGTCGTCCGGCACGGCCAGGATCTCGGCGGTGGTGGCGCCCTCCAGGCCCTCGGCCAGGATGCCGGCGAAGGCCCGGGTCGTCGGGGCCTCGGGCGGGCAGTCGAAGAACGTCTCGACGGTGTCGTCCGGCCGCACCACGGCCTTGAGGAAGAACTGGGTCTGGCATTCCGGCACCGACTCCATGCCCTCGTGCGCGGCCAAGCCGGCCGGCAGCGAGGGCATGGAGTCGGCGAACTCGAGCAGCATCTCGAGCACCAGCTCGCGCGGCGCCGAGGCGAACTCATCGACGATCTCGGCCAGTTTCGGCGGCATGTCGGTCACGCCACCGACCCTAACGCGGTCGCCGTCAGGCGTGTGCCGACGTCGGCAGCAGCGCGACGTCGCTGAGGCTCAGGATGCCGACCACCTTGCGGTCGGCGTCGCAGACCAGCAGCCGGCGGACGCCGCGCTCGCGCATGGCCTGCACGGCCTCGTCGACCGTGGCCGACTGCTCGACCATGATGAGCTCGTGCGAGGTGATGTCGCCGAGTGAGGTCGACCGGGGCGGCAGATTTTCGGCGATCGCCCGCACCACGACGTCGCGGTCGGTCACCACGCCGACCATGGTCGGGCCCCGGGTCACCACCACGTCGCCGATGGCGCGGTCGCGCATGACCTGCGCCGCCTCGTCCAGCATCGTCGCCTCGGGCAGATAGACCACCTGCCGGGTCATGACTTCAGCGACCGAAACCCGCGCCATGCGCTCACCTCCCGTGGTAGTGGCGTTACCCGAGTGCGGCAGTGATTACACCTGGTATGTCCGTGACGAGCACGTCCTGTCGTTCCCCGGTGCGGCGATCGCGAATTTCGGCGTACCCCTCGCCCAGACGGCGACCGATCACGACGGACCGGGCGATGCCGATCAGCTCGGCGTCGGTGAACTTCACGCCGGCCGAGACCTGGGGGCGGTCGTCGACGAACACCCGCAACCCGGCCGCCGCGAGCTCCCCCGCGAGAGTGAGGGCCGCCTCGACCTGACCGTCCTTGCCGGCCGCGACGATGTGCACGTCGGCCGGTGCCACCTCGTCCGGCCACAGCAGGCCCCGCTCGTCGTGGTGCTGTTCGGCGATGGCGGCGACCGCCCGGGAGACCCCGATCCCGTACGACCCCATGGTCGGCCGGATCGGCTTGCCGTCCACCCCGAGGACGTCGACCTGGAACGCGTCCGTGTAACGCCGGCCCAGCTGGAAGATGTGCCCGATCTCGATGCCGCGCCGGATGGTCAGCGTCCCCGTGCCGCAGGCCGGGCACGGGTCACCGGCCAGGACGACGGCCGCCTCGATCGTGCCGTCCGGCGTGAAGTCACGCCCGGCGGCCACGTTGACGGCGTGCCGTCCCGGCTCGTTGGCGCCGGTCAGCCAGGCCGTGCCGGGGGCGACGCGCGGGTCGGCCAGGTAGCGCGCCTCGAGACCCTGCGGACCGAGGTAGCCCTTGACCAGGTCGGGCCGGGACGCGAAGTCGTCGAAGAGGGTGGCGGTGGCCGGAGCCAGGGCGGCGTCGAGGCGCTTGAGGTCGACCTCGCGGTCGCCGGGCACGCCGATCACCAGCAGCTCGTCGCCGGCGCCGGGGCGATGCACGGTCACGACCACGTTCTTGAGGGTGTCGGCGGCGGTCCAGTCGGTGCGGCCGCCGAGCGCCCGGGCATTGGCCAGCTCGACCAGGGAGGAGATGGTCGGGGTGTCCGGGGTGTCGTGGACCTCGAGCGGCGGTGCCGTCACCGTCGTGGCCGGCGGGGCCGGAGTCACCACCGCTTCCGTGTTGGCCGCGTAGGCACAAGCCGTGCAGCCGACGAATGTGTCCTCGCCCACCTCGGCTGTGGCCAGGAACTCCTCGGAGGCCGAGCCGCCCATCGCGCCCGACATGGCCGAGACGACGGTGTGCGCCAGCCCCATCCTCGCGAAGGCCCGCTGATAGGCGGCCCGGATCGACGCGTACGTCTCGACGAGCTCCTCATCGGTGAGCGTGAACGAATAGGCGTCCTTCATCAGGAACTCGCGCCCGCGCAGCAGCCCGCCCCGGGGACGCGCCTCGTCGCGGTATTTGGTCTGCACCTGGAACAGCACCATCGGGAAGTCCCGGTACGAGCTGGTCAGGTCCTGGACCAGCAGCGTGAACATCTCCTCGTGGGTGGGTGCGAGCAGGTAGTCCGAGCCCCGCCGGTCCTTCAGCGTGAAGATGTCGTCGCCGTACTCGGTCCAGCGGTTGCTCACGTCGTAGGGCTCGCGCGGCAGCAGCGCCGGGAACGACACCTCCTGCCCGCCGACGGCCACCATCTCCTCGCGCACGATCGCGGTGACCCGGTCGAGCACGAGCTTGCCGAGCGGGAGCCAGGTGTAGCCCCCCGGAGCGGCGCGGCGGACATAGCCGGCGCGCAGCAGCAGCCGATGGCTCGGCACCTCCGCGTCCGCCGGCTCCTCACGCAAGGTCCTGAGCAGCAAGGTGGACATTCGCAGCAGCATGCGAAGCAGCGTAGGGAGGATCACCGGGGAAAGCAGTCCATTAACGGGGTGTCGCCACCGTCACGCTACCGGTGACTTCCATTCGGTGCTTATGTGTTGTTCACGAGCCAACACTGAGCGCGCGTTAAGGGGGCGGCGATGGCCTGGCAGAGCTTCGTTGCTATGGGGGACAGCTTCACCGAGGGCCTGAACGACGCCTACCCGGACGGCACGTTCCGGGGCTGGGCCGACCTGGTGGCCACCCGGCTGGCGGTCGACTCGGGACCGGACTTCGGCTATGCCAACCTCGCCATCCGCGGCAAGGTGATGCACGAGGTCGTCGACGAGCAGCTCGGGCCGACGCTGGCGATGCGGCCCGACCTCGTCAGCATCGCCGCCGGGGGGAACGACGCCTTACGCGTACGGGTCGATCCGCACGCGCTGGTGCGGGAGCTCGACGCGGTGGTGAGCCGGCTGCGCGACACCGGCGCCGAGGTGATCCTGTTCCGCTTCGCCGACGTGACCGTGAACCTGCCGGCCATCCTCGGCCGTCGGGCGGCCGTGCTCAACGACGGCGCCCGCCTGATCGCCAACCGCTACGGCGGCTGCCATCTGGTCGATCTCTTCGGTGACGACGGCTTCCGCAACCCGCACATGTGGGCACCGGACCGGCTGCACCTCTCGCCGGCCGGACACCGCCGGGTCGCCGGTCAGGTGCTCAACGTGCTCGGGGTCGGCGTCGACGAGGACTGGATGCTGGTGCCGCCCGCTCCCGAGCCGACGCCGTGGTTGCTCGCCCGCAGCGCCGACCTGCGCTGGGCCCGTGAGCACCTGGCGCCCTGGGTGAGCCGGCACCTGCGGGGCCATTCGTCGGGCGAGCTGGTCACGGCGAAGCGCCCGGAGCTCCTGCCGATCGGGAGCACTGAATAGCCGCCGGGGACGGGCTAGCGTGGCAGACATGTCTGTTGAGAACGATCCGGCGCCCGCACTGCAGGCCTACGCGCATCCCGACAAGCTCGTCACCACCGAATGGCTCGCCGCCCACCTCGACACCCCGGGCCTGGTCGTCGTCGAGTCGGACGAGGACGTTCTTCTCTACGACACCGGGCACATCCCGGGTGCGGTCAAGGTCGATTGGCACCTCGAGCTCAACGACCCGGTCACCCGCGACTACCTCGACCCGGCCGCCTTCGCCGCGATGTGTGAGGCCAAGGGCATCGGCCGCGACGACACGATCGTGTTCTACGGCGACAACTTCAACTGGTGGGCCTCGTACGCCCTCTGGGTCTTCAGCCTCTTCGGCCACCGCGACCTGCGCCTGCTCGACGGCGGACGGCAGAAGTGGGCGGCCGAGGGCCGGGAGCTGACCCGGGAGCGCACCGAGCGACCGGCCGCCACCTATCCGGTCCCGGTTCGCAACGACGCCGAGATCCGGGCGTTCCGCGACCAGGTCATGGGTCACATCAGCAGCGGTCGCCCGCTGGTCGACGTCCGCTCGCCGCAGGAATACACCGGTGAGCTGACCCACATGGAGGCGTACCCGCAGGAGGGCGCCCTGCGCGGCGGTCACATCCCGGGTGCGGTGAGCAAGCCGTGGAAGTCGGCGGCGAACGAGGACGGCACGTTCAAGCCGGCGGACGAGCTCGCCAAGATCTACCGCGACGAGCTGGGCCTCGAATCGGGCGACGACATCATCGCCTACTGCCGCATCGGCGAGCGGTCCAGCCACACCTGGTTCGTGCTGCGTCACCTGCTGGGCTATCCGCAGGTCCGCAACTACGACGGTTCCTGGACGGAGTGGGGCAACCTGGTCCGCGCCCCCATCGCCAAGGGCACGGAGCCCGGCGGCCTCAGCTAGCCGACGAGATCAACGGGGCGGGAGACCGCCCCGTTCTTGTCGGTCGTTCGCGGTACCTTCTCCGCCGTGAGCAACACGTTCCAGGTCGACCTCCGGGGCATCGTCGACCTCCTCAGCCATCACCTCTACGCGAGCCCTCGTGTCTACGTCCGCGAGCTGCTGCAGAACGCGGTCGATGCGATCACCGCAGCCGGCGGGCCCGGCCTGATCGCGATCACCACGGGCCCCGGCGAGCTGCGCGTGACCGACAACGGCGTCGGTCTGACCGAGGTCCAGGTGCACGAGCTGCTGGCCACCATCGGCCGCAGCTCCAAGCGTGACGAGCTCGGTTTCGCCCGCCACGAGTTCCTCGGCCAGTTCGGCATCGGCCTGCTCTCGTGCTTCCTGGTGGCCGACGAGATCCGGGTGCACACCCGCCGGGCCGGCGCCGAGCCGGTGCTGTGGACGGGTTACTCCGACGGTCGCTACGCCGTCGCCGCCGGCGACGACCGCGAGCCGGGCACGACGGTCACCCTGCTGCCGCGCCGCGGCTCCGAGCACCTTCTTTCCGGTACGACGGTGCGCGAGCTCGCCGAGCTCTACGGCTCACTCCTCCCGGTCCGGGTCGAGGTCGACGGGGTCGCGGTCACCACCGGCGCCCTGCCGTGGCCCGATGGCGACCTCCCGGCGTACGCCCAGGAGATCTTCGGTTTTCGCCCGCTCGACGTGGTGCCGCTCGACGTGCCCGAGGCCGGCCTGACCGGGGTCGCCTTCGTGTTGCCGACCCCGGTCAACCCGGCCGCCCGCGGCGGCCACCGCGTCTATCTCAAGAGGATGCTGCTGGCTGAGAACGTCGAGGGGCTGCTGCCCGAGTGGGCGTTCTTCGCCCGCTGCGTGGTCGACAGCACCGAGCTGCGGCCGACCGCGAGCCGCGAGGCGCTCTACGACGACAGCCTGCTCGCCGACACCCGCGAGGCGATCGCCGACCAGCTGCGCGGCTGGCTGGTGCGGCTGGCCTCGACCGACCCCCGTCGCCTGGGCGAGTTCCTGGCCATCCACCACCTCGGGGTCAAGGCCCTCGCCCTGCACGACGACGAGATGTTGCGGCTGGTCGAGCAGTGGGTGCCGATGGAGACGAACCTCGGCCACCTCACCCTGGCCGAGTTCCGCCAGCGGCACGGCGTCCTGCGCTACGCGGCCGGCGACGACGAGTTCCGCCAGCTCGCCCCGGTCGCCGCCGCCCAGGATCTGGGTGTGATCAACGGGGGCATCGTCTACAACGCCGACATCGTCGAGCGTCTGGCCACAGTGGATGCCGAGGTTCGGGCCGAGCGGCTCGAGCCGGCCGACGTCGCAGCCCGCTTCTCGGCCCTCGACGCCGAGACCGAGCTGCGGCTGCGCCCGTTCCTGACCGTGGCGCAGCGCCGCCTCGACCGGCTCGGCTGCGAGGTCGTGGTGCGCGGTTTCGACCCGGCCGGCGTCCCCGCTCTCTATCTGGTGAGCCGCGCCGCCGCCTTCAACGAGCAGTTCACCGCGAGCCGCGACGCCGCCGACGACCTGTGGGGCGGCGTCCTCGACGCACTGTCCCGCACGGTGCCGACCGACCGGCCGCAGCTGGTGCTCAACCACCGCAACGCCCTGGTCCGCCGGGTCACCGCGATCGGCGACCCCGAGCTGGCCGGCCTGGCCGTCGAGTCGCTCTACGGGCAGGCGCTGATGATCGGCCACCACCCGATCCGCCCGGCCGACGCCGCGTTGCTGACCAGTTCGTTCATGGGCCTGCTCGACCGGGCCGTCCCGGGGGAGGATCGATGAAGACCGCCGACGAGCTCTGGGATCTCTTCGAGCAAGCCCGCACACTGCCGCACGGGGCGGCCCAGATCGCGCTGACCGAGGAGGTGCTGCGGCACGCCGACACGACCGGCGACCCCCAGCTCGCCTTCGCCGTCCGCCAGCTGGCGACCAATTCCTACATCTACGGCGGCGAGCCGGCCAAGGCGTTCGTGACCTTCGCCTGGGCGCTCAACGACTTCGACCGCAACCCGGGCCCGCATCACGCGCAGGGCAAGCACACGCTGCTGTGGCACTTCAAGACCATGGTCAACGCGATGCTCAACTTCCCCGAGATCCCGCTGCCGCGCACCCGGGCCGTGCTCGACGACATGGAGCGGCGTTACCGCGAGGACGGCCACAGCCTGCAGGCGGTCTATAAACACCGCTACCTGATCGCCGACCACGTCGGCACCCCCGACGCCGACGAGTGGTTCGCCCGGTGGCAGGCCGCGCCGCGCGACGATCTCTCCGACTGCATCGGCTGTGACCCGTCGTCGGTCGCCGTCTTCTATGCCGAGCGCGGCCGGTGGGCCGACGTGATCGCCACCGCCGAGCCGGTGCTGGCCGGCGAGCTGAGCTGCAGCGAGCAGCCGCAGGGCATCCTCCGTCAGCTGATGGTGGCCTATCTGCGCACCGGCCGGCTCGACGAGGCAGCCGACGCGCACCGCCGGTCCTACCGTCTCGAGCGCGGCAACCTGGCCGACCTGTGGAATCTCGGCACCCACCTCGCGTTCTGCGCCCGCACCGGCAACGAGCACCGCGGCCTCGAGATCCTGCAGCGCCACCTCGACTGGCTCGACAAGGCACCGTCGCCCGCAGCCGAGATGCACTTCTCGGCCGACGCGGCGATGCTGTTGCGCCGGCTCACCGAGCTCGGGCACGGCGACGCGGTGATCCGCCGTCGTGACCGGGGAGACAGTTCCGCCGCCGAGCTCGGCACCGAGCTGTCGGCCCGGGCCATCGAGCTGGCCCAGCTCTTCGACAAGCGCAACGGCACCGACCACCAGAGCCGCTTGATCACCGCCGATCTCAGCACCGAGCCGTACGAGGTGACGCTGACGCTGTCGCCGACCGCCCGCCGCCCGGCCGCGGTCACCGTCCCGGCGCCGGCCGCGGAGTCCGCCGGGCCGTCGGCCGCGCTGGCTCCCGCTGTGCCGGCTCCCGCTGTGCCGGCTCCCGCGGTGCTGGCTCCGGACGTGCCGATTCCCGCTGAGGCCACCGCCGCCGAGCTGCTCGACCTGGCCCGACAGCTCGACCAGGCCGACGACGACGCGGGACTCGCCGCCGCCCTCGAAGCGCTCGACGCCCGCTTTCCCCAGCTCGCTTATGTGCAGCTCGGTGACGCGCAGGCTGATCACGTGCAGGGCGGTGACGCGCGGGCTGGTGACGTGCAGGGCGGTGACGCGCGGGCTGGTGACGTGCAGGGCGGTGACGTGCAGGGCGGTGACGTGCAGGGCGGTGACGCGCGGGCTGGTGACGTGCAGGGCGGTGACGTGCGGGGCGGTGACGCGCTGCTTGCCGCGCGTCGGGAGGTGCTGCTCGGCAATCAACTGCGGGCGCCCGGTCGTGACGACGCCCGCGGCCACTGGGACCGGGCGGTCGAGCTCTTCACCGTCGCCGGTGCGGCGGGTGAGGCCGGGGTCCTGCGGGCCCGCCTGGCGATGGAGGCCGGTTACGCCGGCGGCGAGGTCGACGACGACGAGCCGATCCGGGCCGACGTCGCCTATCAGGATGAGCACGGCGGCCCGCGCGAGCGCGCCCACGCCTGGTTGCGCCTGTCGATCCTGCACTTGATGCAGGGCCGGCCCGAGGAGGCGAACGAGGCAGGCGACCGCGCCGACGAGTTCGCCGCCCGGACCGGCGACGCGCGCCTGGTCGCCATGCACGCGATGTTGCGAGCCCGCAGCCGCATGGCGATGCACCGCCACGAGGAAGCCGTGGAGAGCGCCCGCGAGGCCTGGGAGTTCTACCGCCACCACGGCCCGGCCCGCCGGATCGCCGAGGCCGGCACGATCTTCGGCCACACCGTCGGCGATCCGGCCGAGCAGGTCGAGGCGTTCACCGCGGTGCTGGCCACCGGCGAGGCCGACAAGGCCCTGCCCGCACGGGTCGGCCGCGGCAACGCGTTGCTGCACCTCGGCCGGCCCGGCGAGGCGATCCCCGACCTGGTCGAGGCGGTGGCGTTGTGCGCCGAGGCGGGCCTGGAGGCCGGCGGTGCGCACGCGCGCGGTGATCTGGCCAACGCCTATCGCCTGGCCGACCGCCCGGTCGAGGCGGCCGAGGTGGCCGAGGAGGCGCTCGCGCTGTTCGAGCAGCTCGGCGATGACGACTCGGCCGACAACACCCGATATCTGCTCAGCGGGCTCTATCAGACGATCGGCGACAAGGACGGCGCCCTCGCGCTCTATCGCATCCTCATCGAGCATTTGGCCGGCAACCCGGCGGGTCGCGGCCAGATCGCCGAGGAGGCCGCCGGCTTGCTCTTCGACCTCGACCGCGACGCCGAGGCGGCCGAGACGTTCCGGGCTGCCGCCTCGGCCCTGCACGAGGCGGACGACCTGATCGGCGAGCTGCGGGCCTTGCGCCGGGGTGTGGCCGCCCTGCACTTCGCCGACCAGCCCGAGCAGGGTGAGAAAGCTCTCCGGATCATCGCTGAGAAGTTCGGCGCGCTGCCGCCCGAGCTGGCCGTCGATCCGAACGCGGTCTTCCAGTGGTCGATGACCGCGTTCGAGGCCGGTAACCTGTTCATGTCCCGGGGCCGATATGCCGAGGCGCTGCCGCACCTGCGCGGTGCTCCCGAGCGGTTGCGGGCCATCGGTGCCACCGACCAGGCCGATCGCGTCGAGGGCATGCTGGGTGAGGCGCTGTTGCGGGCCGGTCAGGCCGTCGAGGCCGAGGCGCTGCTCCGGGCGCTGATCGAGCGCCTGCCCGCTGACGCTCCGAGCCGCGAGGTCGCCGTCCGCGTGCACCAGGAGGCGCGGGCCGAGGTCGAGGGTCGTTCCACATCCTGAACGTGCGTTAAGGCGAAGGCTTGACAGAGGGATAAAGTGACCTCGTGACAACGGTTGATCAGCAGCAGCGTCCGGGTCCGCCCGCACCCCGGCGGCGATCGCGACGAGACGAGATCCTGGAGATCGCGGTGGGTCTGTTCGCGGCCCGTGGCTATCACGGTGTCTCGATGGACGACATCGGCTCGGCCGCCGGCGTGACCGGCCCGGCGCTCTATCACCACTTCGCCGGCAAAGAGGCGATGCTGGTGGCCGCGCTGATCCCGGTGAGCGAGAGTCTGCTGCACGGCGGCAAGACCCGGGTCGGCCATCACCCCGAGGACGCCAGTGCCGCGCTGGCCGACCTGATCGACTTCCACGTCGAGTTCGCCCTGGCCAACCCGGCGGTCATCGCTCTGCATCTGCATGAGCTCGACCGCCTGCCCGAGGAGCCGCGCCGCCAGATCCGCCGGCTGCAGCGCCTTTATGTCGAGGAGTGGGTGGGCGTGCTGGCCACGCTGCGTCCCGAGCTCGACGCGGCCGAGGCGCGGGTGCTCGCGCACTCGGCGTTCGGCCTGATGAATTCGACCCCGTTCCTCGGTGGCGAGGTCGACCGCCGCCGCCGCGCCGCCCTGCTGCGCGAGGCGACGATGCACGCCCTGACCGGCCGCTGACCCCGGCCGGTCGCCACCGGGAAACGACTACCCGACCCGCACCACCGCCGCACCCGAGGCGCGGCGGCGCACCACCCGCCCGCATCACCGCCGCACCCCAGGGCGCGGCGTCGCACCGCCCGCTCGCACCACCGCCGCACCCCAGGGCGCGGCGTCGCACCGCCCGCTCGCACCACCGCCGCACCCGAGGAACGGCGTCGCACCACCGCCGCACCCGAGGCGCGGCGGAGCCTCACCCGCCCGCACCAGGGCGTCGGCACCACCGCCCACCACCCCCGGGCAGAACCCACCGAGCGCCCCACCGGGCGACCACGAAGAAGAGAAGGTCAACGATGATCGACTCGCTGCTCATCGCCAATCGGGGCGAGATCGCCCGCCGGATCATCCGCACCGCGAAACGGCTCGGCATCCGGACCATCGCGATCCACTCCGAGCCCGACGCTGACATGCCGTTCGTCCGCGAGGCCGACGAGGCGGTCTGCGTCGGCCCGACCAACCCGGCCGAGAGCTATCGCAACGCCGAGGCCATCCTGGCCGCCGCGAAAGCCACCGGCGCCCAGGCCGTCCACCCCGGCTACGGCTTCCTCAGTGAGAACGCCGACTTCGCCCGTCTGGTCGAGGCCAACGGCCTGATCTGGGTCGGCCCGGGCGCCGACGCCATCGCCGCGATGGGCGACAAGATCAAGGCCCGCAACCTGATGGCCGCGGCCGGCGTCCCGGTCGCGCCCGGCACCCAGGAACCGGTCGGCTCGGTGACCGAGGCGATCGAGGCGGCCGGCGTCATCGGTTACCCGATCATGGTCAAGGCCGCCGCCGGCGGCGGTGGCATGGGCATGGCCGTGGCGAACGACGAGGCGGCCCTGCGTACCGAGTTCGCCAAGGTCGGCGCCTTCGCCGAGCGCATGTTCGGCAGCGGCGACGTGCTGCTCGAGCGCTACTTCCCCCGGGTGCGCCACGTCGAGGTGCAGATCCTCGGCCTGGCCGACGGCCGGGTGATCGCCCTCAGCGAGCGCGAGTGCTCCGTCCAGCGCCGCAATCAGAAGCTGGTCGAGGAAGCTCCCAGCCCCGCCGTCGGCGACGACCTGCGGGCCCGCTTCCTGGCCGCCGCGGTCCAGGCCGGTGAGGCGGTCGGCTATCGCAACGCGGGCACCGTCGAGTGCCTGCTCGACCCGGCGACCGGCGAGTTCTTCTTCCTCGAGATGAACACCCGCCTGCAGGTCGAGCACCCGATCACCGAGCTGCTCCACGGCATCGACCTGGTCGAGGAGCAGCTGCGCGTGGCCTCGGGCGAGGCGCCCACCTTCACCGCCGTACCCGAAACGACCGGCCATGCCATCGAGCTGCGCGTCAATGCCGAGGATCCGAAGCGTTTCCTGCCCGGCCCGGGCCGGGTCACCACCTGGGTCGAGCCGACCGGCGAGGGCATCCGGGTCGACTCCGGCTACGCCGAGGGCACGACGGTCGGCATGTCCTACGACTCCCTGATGGCCAAGGTGATCGTGGTCGGCGCCGACCGCGACGAGGCGATCGCCCGGGCCCGGGCGGCGGTGGCCGGATTCTCGATCGCCGGGCCCAAGAACAACCTGCCCTTCTTCGCCGAGCTGCTCGAGAACGACGAGTTCCTCTCGGGCGACTACGACACGGCCATCGTGTCGCGGATGAGGTGACCAGTCGATGACGCCCGTGAGCATCCGCGAGGTCGCGCCCCGCGACGGCCTGCAGAACGAGGACCCGATCCCGGCCGACTCCAAGGTCCGCCTGATCGACGCGCTGAGTGAGACCGGCGTGCGGCGGATCGAGGCGGTCTCCTTCGTCCACCCCCGGGCCATCCCGCAGATGGCCGACGCCGACGAGGTCTGGGCCCGGGTCAACCGCCATCCCGGCATCCGTTACTCGGCGCTGATCCCCAACACCCGCGGCGCGCAACGAGCGCTGGCCGCCGGCTTCCGCGAGATCGAGGTCGTGGTGTCCGCATCGGACACTCACAACCGGCGTAACCTCAACCGCTCGACCGACGAGTCGCTCGACGACATCGCGTCGCTGATCCCGCTGATCCACGAGGCCGGCGCCACGGTCGAGGTGATCGTGGCGACCAGCTTCGGCTGCCCGTTCGAGGGTGACATCGACCCGGACCGGGTGGCGGCCATCGTGGCTCGCGTCCGCGCCGACGGCGCTGACCGCATCGCCTTCGGCGACACGACCGGCATGGCGACTCCCCGGCGGGTCCGCGACCTGCTTTCGGCCGTACGCCCCGACCTGCTCCACTTCCACAACACCAGGGGTACGGGGCTGGCCAACGTCGTGACGGCGCTGGATCTCGGGATCACCGAGTTCGACGCCAGCGTCGGCGGGATCGGTGGGTGCCCCTACGCCCCGGGTGCGTCCGGCAACGTGGCGACCGAGGAGGTCGTCCACATGCTTCAGGACATGGGCATCGACACCGGAATCGACTTGGATCGCCTGATCGGTACGGCCGAGATGGCGGAGAAGTTGCTCGGCCGCACACTCCCGTCGGGTGTCCTTCGGGCCGGACCGCGCACCAGATTGGTGTGATTTCCGGAGGACGAACCGGCGATCATTTTTCCTATTTGCCCGCGTGACCGCTCATCCGTCGTGTCGTTACCAATACGAGTGGCCGATATCGCCGGTACGAAAGGCGGATCTGTCACCGGTTCAGCCGACACGACGAGGGGCGGATCATGACGGGATCGGGGGTCGAGCGCACGCTGCGCGCGGCGTACCCGTTGCCGGCGCCGCCCGCCGGTTTCTCCACGCCCTTGCCGCCTCCCATCCAGGGGGCGGAGCGGCGGCCGGAGAGCCGGGCGCGACACACCGGACGCCGGTGGGGTCTGCGCGTCCTCGTCGTCGGTGGCCTGGCCGGTGCGGCCTGGCTGCTCACCGGCTCCGCCGCCCAGGCAGCGGACCGGGCCGACGAGCCCGACGGCTCGTTGCTCGGATCCCTCGTGGGCGCCGACGCCACCTCGCCGGTCACCGGCCTCCTGCAGGCGGCCGCCCAGCCGCTGGAGTACACCGGTCCGGCACACCATGAACGCCATTTCGTACCCGACATCCTCGACCTACCCGAGCTGGTCCTGACCGGCCCGGTGACCATGGCCGGCGACGACGGGTACGACTCCTCCCGCGCCATTGTGGACGCCCTCCTCGGCGTCGACGAGGTCGCGGGAGAGGTCGCCGCACCACTCCGCCCCACCGGCGAAGCGGCGCCCGACCAGCGGCTCGGCGCCCTGACCGAGCCGGTCAGCCACGTCGAGCAGCCGGCCGACGCTGAGCTCCCGGCCCCAGAACCGGCCGACGAGCCTCCTGTCCCCCAGGAGACGGAGCAGACGGCTGAGCCGAGCCGCGCACCGATCCACCATGCCCTGCCCACCCCGGTCGCCGGCGGGCACGCCGTACCGGTCAAGCGCAGCGCTCCCTCCGCACCGTCCGCCCACCGGCAGCACCACCGCACCGCTCACGCGGTGCCGGCGAAGCCGGCGACGGAGCCGGAGGACAGCACCCCCGGCGGTGACGAACCGGCCGCACCTCTGCGGCTGCACCTCGGGGAAGTCAGCGGTATCCCGGCCGGTGGGCCGGGAGCTCCGACGGAAGGCAGCTCCGCGGCCTTCCTGCCGGCGGCGATCGCGAGGAGCACGATGGCGCGCCTCGTGCCGGCGATCGCGTCCGAGGTCGAGGTCCGGCGGCATGACGCCGAGGCTCCGACCGTCTCACCTGACTGAGTGAGGGCGCCCGGCACCGGCTTCGGTGCCCGCGTCCCGGCCCGATTCCCCAACCGCTTGCGAACAAGCGGCGAATCTTCCGGCGCCTGAATCACACGCACCGCACCGAAGCGCCAGATGGGCGCACGTCGACAAGCGGGGTCAGGGCACAAGAAAAGAGCCAGGGCACCGCTGCGCCCGAATGCATTCACGAAATCCCCCAATTGAATACGCAACACCTTTTGCCGAAACATTATGGAAAGGCATTTCTTTTCTCATGAAGACTTGGGTTCGTAAGACTCTGAGCGTGGGCGTCCTGGCCGCCGGCGCCCTGCTGTTCGCCCCGGGCGCCGCGCACGCCGACTCCCGTCAGGTCACCGGCAGCAACGTCGGCGCTCTGAACGGCACCCAGATCGCCGTTCCGGTGCAGGTTCCGGTCAACGTCGTCGGCAACTCGCTGGGCATCCTCGGTGTGGCCGACGCCCAGGGCGCCGGCGTCAACAACCTGGAGCACGGCCGTCGCGGCGACCGTGGCCGGGGCGCGGTCCAGGCCACCGGCAGCAACTTCGGCATCCTGAACGGCACGCAGGCCTACCTGCCGGTCAGCGTTCCGGTCAACGTGGTCGGCAACGCCGCCGCGCTGGGCGGCCTGGCCAGTGCGCAGGGCGTGGGCGTCAACCGCACCGAGAGCGGCCGGACGACCGAGCACCGTCGCAACGACGGCCCGAACCAGTTCACCGGGTCGAACTTCGGCATCGGCAACGGCACCCAGCTCTACGCGCCGGTCGACGTCCCGATCAACGTCTGCGGCAACTCGCTGGCCATCCTGGGCTTCGCGCAGTCCAGCGCGGTCTGCGCGAACGACGTCTCGGGTAACCGGGGCGGCCGTGGTTTCGGGCGTCACGAGAGCGCGCGGGGCGGCCACGACGCCACCCAGGTCACCGGCCGGAACGTCGGCATCCTGAACGGCACCCAGCTGTACGCGCCGATCAGCCTCCCGGTGAACCTCGCCGGCAACTCGGCCGCCCTGCTCGGCTCGTCGAGCAGCCGCGCGGTCGCCGTGAACGAGTCGACCCGCAACGACGACGTCACCCAGGTCACCGGCTCCAACTTCGGCATCCTGAACGGCACCCAGGTGGCCGTGCCGATCAACGTGCCGATCAACGCCTGCGGCAACTCGCTGGGCATCCTCGGTGCCGCCCACTCGGCTGCGGCCTGCGCGAACGGCAGCGGCGACGACCGTCGCGGCTTCCGGGGTGACGACGACTGGGACGGCGACCACGGTCACGGCCGTCCGGGCCACCACCACGGTGACCAGGACTGGGACGACAACGACGGTGATCACGGCGTCGTGGACGACGACGACGAGTACAAGGGCAACGGCGGCGTCAAGGACAACGGCTACGGCGGCCAGGACGACGTGAACGACGTCGACGACGTCGACGCTGACGACGACACCACCGTGGACGACGACGCGGACGTCTCGCCGGCCGCCGGCGACGGCTACACCAAGCCGGCCGCCGCCGGTTCGAAGAGCGGCTCGAAGGGTGGCCGTGCCGCCACCGAGTCGTCCCCGATCTCCAGCGTGACCGAGACGGTCAGCGGTGTCGGCGCCCTGGGCCTGCTCAACACCCTGCGCTGAAGCTCGCTCTCCCACGGGGGATAGCGGAAGACCGGGTCGTGCCGGTCCCGGGCGCGACCCGACCGGCGCCACGAGGCGTCGGGTAAGAACCGGTGCCCCTCCACGGCATCGGCGGCAGTGAAACGGACGGGAGTCTCCGCAACCAGCGGAGGCTCCCGTCCGTCGTTGCCGCCGTCGGTCTGATCGGATACCCTAACGCTCGTTAAGATTAACGACCGTTCAGGAGGCCCCGTGGCGACCGACGACGAGCTCGCGCAGGCCCGCAAGCGGGTGCTGGCCGGCGGCGCCGAGCGCTACCACGCGGCCAACGCCGCCAAGGGCAAGCTCTTCGCCCGCGAGCGGGTCGCGCTGCTGGTCGACGAGGGCACGTTCGTCGAGGACGGCCTCTATGCCAACAGCCTGGCCGACGGACTGCCGGCCGACGGTGTGATCACCGGAATGGCCCGGGTCGGCGGCCGCGAGGTCTGCCTGATGGCCAACGACTCGACGGTCAAGGCGGGCTCCTGGGGCGCCCGTACGGTCGAAAAGATCATCCGCATCATCGAGCGCGCCGTGCAGTACGGCGTACCGATGATCTACCTGGTCGACTCGGCCGGCGCCCGCATCACCGACCAGGTCGACCTGTTCCCGGGCCGCCGCGGGGCCGGCAAGATCTTCCACACCCAGGTCAAGGCGTCCGGTGCGATCCCGCAGGCCTGCGCGCTCTTCGGCCCGTCGGCGGCCGGCGGCGCCTACATCCCGGCCTTCTGCGACATCGTCGCGATGGTCGAGGGCAACGCGAGCATGTATCTCGGGTCCGACCGCATGGTCGAGATGGTCACCGGGGAGAAGACGACGCTCGAGGCGATGGGTGGCGCACGTGTCCACACCGCTGAGTCCGGTGTCGGCCACTTCCTCTGCAAGACCGAGCAGGACGCGCTCGACACCGTGAAGGCGTACCTGTCCTATCTGCCGTCGAACTGGGAGCTCGACCCGCCGGCGGTCCAGGCCCGGGCTTCCACCGGGGCGGATCTGGGCGCGCTGGTCCCGGCCAGCGAGCGCCAGGCCTTCGACATGCGGCGTTACGTCAAGGCACTGGTCGACGAGGGCTCGTTCTTCGAGATCCAGGCTTTGTGGGCCAAGGAGCTCACGGTCGGGTTCGCCCGTCTGAACGGCGAGGCTGTCGGCATCGTCGGCAACAACTCGATGTTCAAGGGCGGCGTGCTCTTCCCCGACTCGGCCGACAAGGCGTCGCGGTTCGTCCAGCTCTGCGACGCCTTCAACGTCCCGCTGCTGTTCCTCTGTGACGTACCCGGCTTCATGGTGGGCTCCGCGGTCGAGAAGCAGGGGATCATCCGGCACGGCGCCAAGATGATCACCGCGATCTCCGAGGCCACGGTGCCCAAGATCTGCGTGGTGGTCCGCAAGGCGTACGGGGCCGGTCTCTATGCCATGGCCGGGCCCGGCTTCGACCCCGACGCCACGATCGCGCTGCCCACCGCCAAGATCGCCGTGATGGGCGCCGAGGCCGCCGTCAACGCGGTCTATGCCAACAAGATCGCCGCGCTGGCCACCGACGAGGAGCGGGCCGCCTTCGTCGCCGAGCGCCGCGCCGAGTACGAGCAGGACATCGACATCATGCGGCTGGCCAGTGAGCTGGTCGTCGACACCGTCGTCGAGCCGGGCGACCTGCGCGACGAACTCATCCGCCGCTACCGCGCCGCCCACGGCAAGGACCGCGGCTTCGCCCGGCGCCGGCACGGCGTCACGCCCGTCTGACAGGAGCACAGCCATGGTCGACTTCCGGCTCGACGAGGAGCAGGAGGCGCTGCGCGTCACTGTCCGCGACTTCGCTCGCGAACAAGTCGCGCCGGTGATCGCCGAGCACTACGAGCACAAGACCTTCCCGTACGAGGTCATCCGCCAGATGGGAAAGATGGGCCTCTTCGGTCTGCCGTTCCCCGAGGAGTTCGGCGGCATGGGCGGTGACTACTTCGCGTTGTGCGTCGCGCTCGAGGAACTGGCCCGGGTGGACAGTTCGGTGGCGGTCACGCTGGAGGCCGCGGTCTCGCTGGGCGCCATGCCGATCCACCGTTTCGGCACCCCGGCGCAGAAGCAGGAGTGGCTGCCCCGGCTCACCACCGGTGAGGCGCTGGCCGCGTTCGGTCTCACCGAGCCCGGCACCGGCTCCGACGCGGCCGGCACGACGACCCGCGCGGTGTACGACGACGCCACCGACGAGTGGGTGATCAACGGGACCAAGGCGTTCATCACCAACTCCGGCACCGACATCACCTGCCTGGTCACCGTCATGGCGGTGACCGGTGTGAACTCCGACGGCTCCAAGGAGCTGTCCACGATCATCGTGCCGTCCGGGACGCCCGGCTTCACCGTGGCGCCGGGTTACTCCAAGGTCGGCTGGTGCGCCTCGGACACTCACGAGCTGTCGTTCGACGACGTCCGTGTTCCGGCGGCCAACCTGCTCGGCACGCGCGGCCGCGGCTTCGCCCAGTTCCTGCGCATCCTCGACGAGGGCCGCATCGCGATCGCCGCGCTCTCGGTCGGCCTGGCCCAGGGCTGTGTCGACGAGTCGGTCCGCTACGCCCAGCAGCGCGAGGCCTTCGGCCGGCCGATCGGCAACTACCAGGCCGTGCAGTTCATGATCGCGGACATGGAGATGCGGGCGCACATCGCGCGGGTCGGCTACTACGACGCGGCCGCCCGGATGCTCGCCGGCGAGGACTTCAAGCGCTACGCGGCGGTGGCCAAGCTGAACGCCAGCAACGCCGCGATGGAGAACAGCCGCTGGGCCACGCAGGTGCACGGCGGGTACGGCTTCATGAACGAGTCCGCCGTCGGCCGCTTCTACCGCGACGCCAAGATCCTCGAAGTCGGCGAAGGAACGTCCGAGGTGCAGCGCATGCTGATCGCCCGCGGCCTAGGGCTTTAGAAAGCTTGCGCGGCTTTTGACCGTTCCGATATCGGTCCGCAATCCGACAGGAGCGGATCTCTGCTCGCCGGGCCGCTTAACCCACCCTAAGTTCGGTGTCATGGGGGCAGAAAACGCGCCGGACCAGGACGGATCCGGGTTCGACGCCGTGCTGCGGCGGCAACGGCTGCGCGCCAAGCTGACCCAGGACGAGCTGGCGACCCGGGCCGGCATCGGGGTGCGCACGGTCCGCGATCTGGAGCGTGGCCGCTCGTCCCGCCCGCAACGCACCACGGTCGGTCTACTGGCCGACGCGCTCGGCCTCGACGGCGCCGACCGTGAGTCGTTCCTGGCCGCCGCGCGTGGACAGTCCACCGAGGAGCCCTTGCCGCCCACCGGCTTCCAGCGGGTGCCGCCGCCGGCCGACCTGATCGGCCGCGACGACGACATGGCCGAGATGGCGGCCCAGCTGGGCGCCGCGGACGGACCGCGCGGCATCACCCTGGTCGGTCTGGCCGGGGTCGGCAAGACCAGCCTCGCTTTCGCGGCCGCCCACCGGGCGGCCGCGGCCTATCCGGGCGGGGTCGCCGGCATCGTCGTCACCGACGGGTGCACGGCCGGCGAGATGCTCGGCAGCATCTCGGCCGAGTTCGGTGTCGGCCGGCCCGACGATCTGCCCGCCCGCTTCGGCGGCCGGGCCGCGCTGGTCTTCGTCGACGCCGTCGAGCGGTCACCGGACGCGACCGCCGAGATGCTCGACCAGTTGCTCGACCAGTTGCCGACGCTGCGATTCCTGGCCACCGGCCGGCACCCGGTCGGCCTGAGCGCGGAACGGGTCTGGCCGCTGGCTCCGCTGACGGCACCGCCGCCGGAGGCCGAGGAACAGGTGAGCGACCTGGTGACGTACCCGGCCGTGGCACTTTTTCTGGATCGTCTGGCCCGGGTGCGCCGGGTCGAGCCGGACGCCGACGAGATCGCGTCCGTCGCGGCGCTGGTCCGCCGGCTCGGCGGGCTGCCGCTGGCGATCGAGCTCGCCGCGGCTCGCGGACGGGTGCTGACCGTTCCCGAGATCCTCGACCGCTACGGCGACCGGGTGCTCGATCTCGACCGGCCCGGCTCGGTCTCGTTGCGCGACGCCGTGGCGGCCAGCTATCGCCTGCTCAACCCGCAGGAGCAGCGGGCGTTGCGACGTCTCGCCATGTTCCGCTACCGCTGGTCGATCGGCCTCGCCGAGCACCTGGTCGACGAGCCCCGCACCGACGTCGTGCACCTGCTCGATCGCCTGCTCGAGCTGGGCCTGCTCAGCGTGCGCGGCAGCCGCACGTTCCGGTTCCGCCTGCTCGACGTGGTGCGCGACTACGCCGCCGAGCGCGCTGCCGCCGAGGGTGAGCTGGCCGAGGGGCGGCGCCGGCACGCGTGGGTGATGGCCGACCTGGCCGAGCAGATCTGGCCCGACCTGACCGGCACCGCACTGCCCGAGGCGGCGAGCCGGCTCGACGACGTGGCCGGCGATTTCGGCACCGCACTGGCCCACGCGGCGGGCGACGACCCGCACACCGCCCTGCGCCTGGCCGCGGCCTTACCTCGCTGGTGGCGGTTCCGCGGGCGGGACGTGACCGGCCGTCAGTGGCTGCGCCGGTTGCTCGACGATCCGCGCACAGTGGACGCCGACCCGGCCACCCGGGCCTGGGCCCGCATCGGCCTGGCCCAGCTGGCCCGCGAGCACGGCGCCGGTGCCGAGGAGCTCGAGTCGGCGGCCGAGGCGCTGGCCGTGTTCGAACGGCTCGACGTGGTCGCGGGCCAGCTCACCGCGCATGCCCAGCTGGCCGCCCTGTGGATGAGCACCGGCGCCTACGACGAGGCCCGCGAGCACGCCGTGGCGGCATTGGAGCTGGCCCGGCTCGGTGGCCACGCGCGGGACATGGCGGTCGCCGAGAACAACCTGGTCTGGCACGAGATCCGCCGCGGTGACCTGGCCGCCGCGCGCTCCCGGCTGGCCGCGGTCGACAAGCTGGCCGGGCTCTGCGGCGAGCAGCGGTTGCGCGCGCTGGCCAAGGCCAACCTGGCCGAGGTGGCCCGGCTCGACGGGCGCAACGACGAGGCCGAGCGGCTCGGGCGCAGCGCCATGGTCGGGCTGGCCGGGCTGGGTGATCCCGGGCACCGGCGGCGGCTTCTGGCGACCATCGGCCTGGCCCTGGCCGAGTCGGGCCGGGTGGGGGAGGCGACCTCGGTGCTCGAGCAACTCGGGGCCGGTGACGATGACGTGCCGCCGGACGGACCGGCGGCAGTGGTCGAGGCGGCTATCGCGGCGCGGCGGGGCGAGCCGAAGCGGGCGGCCGAGAACTTCGCCCGGGCGGCCGACGCGTACGACGGCACGCATGATCCCCGGGACGTGGTGGAAGCCCTGGTCGGCCTGATCGTGAGCACTCCCGACCCGGACGAGCGGGCCGCGGCCGTCAGCCGGCTGGGAAAGATGTGCCGCTCGGGCGGGATCACGCTGTTGTACCGCGAGCGCGAACGGCTCGGGCCGTCGGCCCTGGCCGTGCTGCTCAGCGGCTGAGGGGTCCTGGTCGGCGTGGACGGCCGGCATTGCGTGCCCCCCACGCGCCGACCGTCAACACGCCGCCAGTTACGCGGCGAGAACGAAGCTTCCCCGTCAAGCCCCGCCGTCGCCTCGGTCGCGCCGCATCCCCCTGCGCGGATCACAGTAGCGGTGCGAGTCATCGAGGTGCGGGAGATTTGTCCGCTTCGACCGCCGAGACGCCCGATTCTGCCGGTACTTCTGCCGGTTTCCCCCAGAACTTTCGGCAAAGTGGTCACAGACCGCTTTGTGCCGACTCCGTAAGGCTGCGCCGGTCAGGCCGCGGCCTGCTGCTCGTCGGTGCCGGCCGTGGCGCACGGGTTGACCGCGTCGCGGATCTGGCGCAGCGAGCCGAGCATCGTGTCGAGCTGGGCCGGGGTGAGCTGGCCGATGAACCACTGCTGGAGCAGCTCGAGATGGCCGGGCAGCACCTGATCGAGCCGTTCCCGGCCGGCGTCGGTGATCACCGCGAACGAGCTGCGCCGGTCGCTCGGGCAGGCCTCGCGACGCACCAGGCCGTCACGGTCCATGCGGTCGACGACACGGGTCACGCCGCTGGTCGACAGGGAGGTCTGACCGGCGAGGTCGGTCATCCGGAGCCGTCGGCCGGGCGATCGGGCGAGACGCATGAGCACCTCGAACTCGACGCCGGAGAGGCGATGCTCCTCGAACTGAGCCGAGAAGCGGTTGGTCAGGCCGGTGAACGCCTCGGCGAACAGGCCGAACGCGGTGAAGCGGGGGTCATCCAGATCCGTACTCACGAGCACCATCGTACACCGGACCTTGACAGGGGGAATATTGCTTGGCATATTGTTGCTCCGTCAGACAAGCATCAACCCCGTGTCCTGGGAAGAAGGAACAGTCATGACCGAGTCCATCGCCACCACCCGTCCGTACGAGGGCCTGCAGATCCCCGCCGCCGGCACGTACGACTTGGATGCGGCGCACAAGCGTGTCGGTTTTGTGGCGAGACACCTCATGGTCAGCAAGGTTCGCGGCCAGTTCGCCGACGCCTCCGCGGTCGTCACGATCGGCGAGGACCCGCTGCAGTCGGCCGTCGAGGCCACGATCAACACCGCCAGCATCGAGACCGGCCAGGTCGACCGGGACAACCACCTGCGCAGCGGGGACTTCTTCGAGTCCGAGAAGTACCCGACGATGACCTACCGCAGCACCGGCATCAAGAGCCACGCCGGCGGCGAGTTCGTGCTCAACGGCGAGCTCACCATCAAGGACGTGACCAAGCCGGTCGAGCTGCTCGTCGAGTTCGAGGGCGCCGGCACCAGCCCGTACGGTCAGGCCGTCTTCGGCTTCAGCGCGACCGCCGAGATCGACCGCGAGGCGTGGGGCCTGACCTGGAACATGGCCCTCGAGAGCGGCGGCGTCATGGTCAGCAAGAAGATCAAGATCGAGATCGAGGGCGAGGCCATCCGCCGCGCCTGATCGACCACAGTCCACTGTCGAACCGCCGTCCGGAATCCCGGGCGGCGGTTCTGCGTCCGGTGGCGCGACCTCCGTACGGGATGGCAAGGTAGACCGAGCGCAAGCAATCGCTCACAGAGTGGTGATCGACGTCCGTCATGTCCTGGCCGCCCGGGAGGGTAAGTGGGCAAGGAGCTCGCGACCGTCGTCTTCGCCCCCGAGGATCGGATCACCTACCGCCACAAGGTGCGCCGATGCCTCGACGTCTTCGCCCAGATGTTCGACCGGGGCGCCTTCTCCAGTTCCGAGGGCATGATCGGGCTCGAGCTCGAGCTCAACCTGATCGACGGGGATGCCCGGCCCGCGATGCGCAACGCCGAGGTGCTCGCCCGGCTCGCCGATCCGGACTTCCAGACCGAGCTCGGCCAGTTCAACATCGAGCTCAACGCACCACCGCGGTCGATCGGCGGCCACGGCCTCGGCGACTACGAGCGTGATCTGCTCGACAGCCTGCGCCGGGCTACCGAGAAGGCCGGCTGCGGCATCGTGATGATCGGCATGCTGCCCACGCTGTCACCCGACGACCTGGTGCTCGGCAATCTCAGCGTCAACGAGCGCTACCGGCTGCTCAACGACGAGATGGCCGGTGCCCGCGGCGAGCAGTTCGACCTCGACATCCGGGGCGTCGAGCAGCTGCGCAGCGCCAGCGACTCGATCGCGCCCGAGGCGGCCTGCACGAGTGTCCAGTTTCACCTGGAGGTGCCGCCCGACCGTTTCGACCGCTTCTGGAACGCGTCCCAGGCCATCGCCGGAGCCCAGGTGGCGATCGGCGCGAACTCACCCTTCCTGCACGGCCGGCGGCTGTGGGCCGAGACCCGCATCGCGCTCTTCCAGCAGGCCACCGACATCCGCCCGGACGAGCTCAAAGCCCAGGGTGTGCGCCCGCGGGTGTGGTTCGGCGAACGCTGGATCACCTCGGTCACCGACCTCTTCGCGGAGAATGTCGACTTCTTCGAGCCCCTGCTCCCGATCCTCGACGACGAGGACCCGCACGAGGTGCTGAGGGCGGGCGGGGTGCCCCGGCTGGCCGAGTTGCGCCTGCACAACGGCACGGTCTACCGCTGGAACCGGCCGGTCTACGACGTGATGGCCGGCCGGCCGCACCTGCGGGTGGAGAATCGCGTGCTGCCGTCCGGGCCGACCGTGATCGACCTGCTGGCCAACGCGGCGTTCTACTTCGGCCTGGTGCGCGGGCTGGCCGACCAGGAGAACCCCGTCTGGTCGCGGTTGCCGTTCGAGGCCGCCCGCGACAACTTCCACGCCGGCGCGGTGGCCGGCATCGAGGCGACGGCCTATTGGCCCGGCCGCGGCGAGATCCCGGTGGCTGAGCTGGTGCGTTCGGTTCTGCTTCCGCACGCGTACGAGGGTCTGGACCGCTACGGGGTCGACCCGGCGATCCGTGATCGACTGCTGGGAATCATCGACGAGCGCTGCCGCCTGGGCCGCAACGGGGCGTGGTGGCAGACCGAGACCGTACGCCAGGCCGAGCAGCGCGGCCGGTCCCGGAGCGAGGCCCTGCGGGAGATGCTGCTGCGCTACACCGAGCTGCATCACACCAACGAACCTGTGCACACCTGGCCGCTCTGACGCCGCCGTCCCGCTCGACATGGCCCGCAGCCGCTCGGCCAGTACCGTCGCCCGTTATGGTTTCGGGTTGATTTTGGCGATGGTCGGCGCTGTGGGCGGCGGCGTCACAGTGGACTTCGGCGGCGGCGGCGGTGCTGCTGCGGCCTTCCGGGGTCGTGGACGAGGGCGGGCGGCCGACGCGATCTCGGCGTCGGTGATGATCGCCGCTGGGGCGGCCTTGCCGTTGTTGCCGCGCGGTGCGGCGTCGGGCTTCGGCTGAGGGCCGGGCGACGACTCGGGTGCGGCCCGGCCGGGCGCGGGCTGGTGCGGGATGGCTTGGTCCTCGGCGCGGGGTTTGGCGCTGGGTTCGGCGCGCGGCTTGGCGCGGCCGAAGAAGCTGGTCCTCGGCTTGGCCGGTGGTGGGGCGGTGGGGGGTGCCGCGGCCGTCCGGGAACGGCGGTTGGCCAGGGTGCGGGCGGTGGTCACGGCCAGGGTGGAGCCGGCCAGGCCGGCCAGGACCGCGTACGGGGCGATCAGGTAAGCCGATTCGATGGCACCCAGGCTGCCGGTCAGGCGGGGGGCCAGGGCCAGGAAGGCGATGGCCACCAGCAGCGGGCCGGCGATGCCGGAGGTGGCGGCCCCCACACCGAGGTCGCCCCGGCGGGCGGCGGGGGCGGCGGCGAGCACGCCGATCAGGAAGGCGGCGGCCAGCGTGAGCAGGGCGCTCGGCCAGAAGATGGTGCCGTAGCGGCCGCTGGTGGCCACCTCGGCGAACTGCCAGCTGGTCAGGTAGGTGGCCGAGTCGCGGTTGACGGTCAGCTCGACCACGATGGCGGCGATGGCGAGCGCCCACAGCCAGATCCCGGTGGCCGTCAGGTTGGCTGCGACCGGCCGGGACGACACCGCCCAGAACGCCACGACCAGGCCGAACAACAGGCCGGCGGCCGCGTAGCCGCCCGCGACGACCTGTGGCGAGAAGGTGTCCAGCCGTACGGCGGAACGGGCCGGAAGCGCGATCAGCGCGACCGTCACGAGGGCCCCGACGGCCGCGCAGGCGGCGAGGGCGAAGCGCCAGGCGGCGCTGGTCTGTGGACCCGGACCACCGCGGTATCGGCTGCCGAGCACGGCTCCGAAGACCGTGGCGCTCGCCGTGATCCAGAACGCCCAGCCCAGGCTGCCCAGCCAGGCGCTGTCGTCCGGGGTCGGCGTCACCGGCCACACCACGACGCCCAGACCGTAGCCCAGGCCCAATTGGGCGGCGCCCATCCCCGCGGCGGCGCCCGCCGCGGTGGCTATCCGCGCCGTCCAGCCCTTGTCCGCCATGCGCCGCACTGTAGCGGCACCCGCCGATGCCTGCGAATCGGTGCCGCGCTGCTCGTGGATCTCTGTCACCCGTAGCCACCTGGTGTGTTTGTCCTGCGGAGGCCAGACACGTCCCGCAAGATTCGATACGTTGACCAATGCTGGTGAACGAGCCCGAGGAGTGGCGATGTCCGACGAGAGCGACGAGACGCGACGTTTCTCGCCCGGCGACGACCCCTCGGAGCAAGCCGCCCCAAAGCACCCTGACCCAAAGCACCCGGACCCGGAGCACCCTGACCCAAAGCACCCGGACTCGGAGCCCTCTGGCACGGAGGCCCCTCGGCCTGACGGATCGGAACAGCCCCTGGATTCCACCCAGGTGGACGGCGCGCCGATCGACTCGACCGTCGGCCGGGCCACCGTGCCGGCGCCCGACGACGAGGACACCCTGCCCGGCCGGGGACCCCAGGACGACGACACCCTCGATGACGTACGCCACGTGCCGACGATCCGGGACGAGCCGACGGTGGTCACCGACCGGCCCGGTTCGACCGCGGTCATGCCGCCGGTGGGCGACGACGACTGGGCGCCGAGCCGGGCCAACCCCGCGTGGTCGGGGCGGGCCGAGGTACGCGCACCGCAGCCGGGGCGGGGGTATCCCGAGGTCGACTGGGCGGCGTCGTCCCCACCCCAGCAGCGCGACCGCTGGTGGATGCCGATTGTCGTCGGCATCATCGCGTTGGTCCTGCTCGCCGTGCTGGGCTGGGCGGTCTATCTGCTGGTGAACGATTCGGACGGCGATCAGGCACCGGCTCCGCCGGCCGCGAGCAGCGTGGTGGCCCCCGCCGAGACCACCGCCACGACACAGACGACGTCACCCAGCGCGACGCCGACCACCACCGCGCCGTCGCCGTCGCCCTCGCCGACCCCGACCACGTCCGAGCCGACCGGTGGCGAGCTCACCATCCCGGCGCTGCGCGGGCTGGCGTTGCCCGAGGCGCAGGCGGCGCTGCGGTCGACCGGCCTGAACTACCGGCTCATCTATCGCCAGGCGCCCGACGTGCCGGCCGGCACGGTGATCGACAGTGATCCGGTGGAGGGGCAGGAAGTGCCACCGGACACGACGGTCACTCTGGTGGTCGCGGCCGAGGCCACGGGCACACCGACGACCGAGCCCACGGAGGATCCGGGCGCGGGTCAGAACTAGCGGTTGGTGCGGACCGTCCGAGCCTGCACGGTGCCGCTGACCAGGCCGGGCTGACGGCCGTTACGGGCGCGGGGGTCGGGCGCCTTGCCGACGGCGCGGAGGCCGCTGACCTGTACGAAGATCGATCGCCGCTCCACCGCGTCGCCCGCTGCGTTCAGCTCGTATCCGTCCAGCCAGATCCAACCCTCGTAGGTCGGCCAGTCGTGGACCCGGATGACACGGAACAGCATCGGCGCTGCGAATTGGACGCTCGCCGCCTTCGTCACGTGGAGAACATCACCGGACCGAGGAAGCACGTCATCTCTCCTGCCCTGAAACTTCGTCGCGGGACGAACCTTGACACGAAAGCACCAAGTGTGCCCGGCAAAAACTGCAGTGCAAGCCCTGGATGATGCCAATCACCAAAAGCGTTGCACAACGTCACCATCACCGATCCCGGGACCGCCCGTAAGTGGATCAATCCACCCTGGACGGTTTATGAGATCAGCAACCGGTGAACAGTGGCGAATCGGTGTGTCTAGCGGGCCCCGGCCACGTCGCCCGTTAGGGCGCAGTGACGTCGGCCATACCGAAAAGATTGCACCACGAGTGCGGTCGATGCAAGTTGCATGTCAGCCCTTCGTGATTACCGATCGGTAGGCGACGGTCAACTTGAATCGTTAAATGATCGACAGGAGACTGGTTGTTGTGAATCAACATCGCAGTCCCACCATTCGCCGCCGCCGGCTGGGGGTCGAGCTGCGCCGGCATCGGGAGGCGGCCCGCGTCACGATCGACGTCGTGGCGGAGCGACTCGGTTGTTCCACGTCCAAAGTGTCCCGAATCGAAACGGGACATACGAGTGCCACGCCGAATGACGTTCTGGCCATGATGGACATTTACGGCGTAACCGACGAGATCAAGTCGGAACTTGTCCAAATTGCCCGAGAAGCACGGCAAAAGGGATGGTGGCACCCATTTTCCACGGTTCTGACCGGTGCGTATGTCGGACTGGAGGCGGCCGCGCGGGTCGTCCGCACGTATGAATCGCAGGTCATTCCGGGACTGCTGCAGAGCGAAGAGTATGCAATTGCGATGATTCGGGCCGCCCGACTGGGGGACAGTGACCAGGACATCGAACGGCGCGTGCGCGTCCGGATGGAACGACAGTCGTTATTGATTCAGGACGATCCGATCGATCTTTGGGTGGTGCTCGATGAGGCGGTGGTGAGCCGGCCGGTCGGCGGCGACAAGGTCATGCGTGATCAATTAGCCAGATTGATCACGACGGCCCGGTTGCCGAACGTCACGGTGCAGATCTTGCCCTTCGCGGCGGGCGCGCATGCTGGGATGGACGGCACGTTCGCCATTCTCGAGTTCGAGGAGGAGGGCGACGCCGACGTGGTGTTCACCGAGAACGCGACCGGTGGCCTGTTTCTGGAGAAGGCCGAGGAGCTCAGCAAGTACACCTCCATCTTCGAGACCATCAGGACGTCGGCCCTCCCACCGGGAGAGTCCATCGAGATGATTCAAATGCTGGCAGAGGAGCCATTGTGGAAATCGAAGCGAAGGGTCTCCGGGTCGATCTGAGCCGGGCGCAGTGGTTCAAGAGCACCCGCAGCGGACCGAACTCCGACAACTGCGTCGAGGTGGCGTTCGTGGACGAGGCGATCGCGGTGCGCGACTCCAAGAACCCACAGGGAGCGGCGTTGATCTTCACCGCCGCCGAGTGGGACGCGTTCGTCGGCGGGGCCAAGGACGGCGAGTTCGACCTCTGAACCCGTCTGGCCCCGCCACGGTGCGGCCGGCCCTCCCGTCCGGCGCGGGGGAGCCGGCCGTAGTCATTTCCAGGCTCGCCTCGTTGAACGCCAAAAGCGCGGACCGGACCGCGCACACCGGCGGGGTCAATTACCCGAACGAGGGCAAGGCAGACAGATGACGATTGGTTCGGAAAACCTCAGCAGCTCGACGACGGCGCAGGACCGGTTCAGCGGCGGGGTCAGCGCCTACCGGCAGAATCGGCGCGAAGCCGCGCTGGGCGACACCACGGACGGCGAACTGTTGTCTCGCGGCAGCTCCTCGGGCCTGCCCACCCGCTCGCCGGGCCGGTCCCACAGCATCGAGTCGTCCAGCCCGCTCGACCGTTCGGCCGGCCTGCCGTCGCTCGACCTGCCCGGGCTGACCGAGCCGGTCTTCCCGTCCAGTGGCTGGCCCGACGCGGGCTCGTCGCAGTCGATGGCCGACCACCCGCTGCTGCGCGGCCTGCTCCTGGAGTTGCCCGCCCGCGGCACCCTGCCCCCCTCGGACTGGCTGGACCGGTGGTTCGAGGCGGCGCGCTCGATCCTCGAGCTGCTCTATGTGCAGGAAGCCAAGAAGGGCTGAGCCCGGCTCATCGGGAGTCGACCGGGGCCCGCCGCCGGCTGCGGCCGATCGGGGCCAGGACCTGCACGCTGAGCCGGCTGTGCCGCAGGCCGGCGCGGATGCCGATGGCGAGCACGGCGACCCCGACCACGGTGATCGCGATGCCGGCCAGGTCAGCACCGGGAACGGTGACCAGGCCGCCCGCGATCGGCAGGCTGAGCAACGTCGCCAGACCGGTGACCTGCAGCGGCACCAGGATCAGCGGATGGGCGGCGGCCGCGCGCAGAGCGGGCGGCACCGGAGTCTGCGGCGCGGCGGCGAAGGCTCCCGCGCCCCGGCGCACCTGGGTCACCCGGCGCAGCGTGGCGACGAGCACGAACAACGCGGGAACGGCGGGCGCGAGAGCCGCCGCCGGAGCCGCCGAGTCGCCCGGCAGGAGACCGGTCACCAGCGGGATGGCGACGAACACGCCCGCACCCCCGGCAACCACCGCGGTGAGCAGGCCGGCCCGGCGGCGCAGGTCGAGCGCGGACCGGGCCGAGGGCAGCGCGTCGGCCAGGAGCCCGGCGGTGAGCCAGACGGCGACGAGGGCGCCGGCGAGAATGAGGTCCGCGACGATGTTCACAATCGACAGCGTTCACCCGATCGGGAAACCAGGAAACCGGGTTATCACCCCACCGGCCCCGTAGGGGAGGTGTCGTTGCCTACCCTGAGACGCTGGTTATACCGCGAAGGTCGTCACCGGCTCGGTGGTCGCCGGGGGCGGGGTGGCCTTCCACAGCCCGGTGCGCTGAGCGGCCAGGCGGGCCAGATAGGCCGGGTTGAGCAGCACATACCGCTTCCACAGCCGTTTCGGCTCGAGGCCCAGGCGCCACAGCCACTCCAGCGCGTACTTCTGCATCCACGCGGGCGGGTTCTTCAGCAGACCGGCGTGATAGTCGAACGCGGCGCCCACGGCGAGCAGCGGCATGTCAAGAAGCGGACGCATCGCGTACGTGAAGATCTCCTGCCGCGGGCAGCCGAGCCCGACCAGGACGATGCGCGCGCCGGACGCCTTGATCCGCTCGGCGATCTCCTCGGCCTCACCCGGGTGGGAGGTGCGGAACTTGGAGGCCTCGACCCCGGCGATCTTGAGGGCGGGGAACATCGCTTCCAGCGCCGGCACCAACCGGTCGAGGGTGGGCTGCGTGGAGCCGTACAGATAAAGAGGTAGACCCTCGGCGGCTGCCTGCTCGACGACCTTGAGCGTCAGCGTCGGCCCGTAGACCCGGTCGGCCAGGCCCGCGTGGTGCACGGTGTTCAACGCCCAGCGCACGGGCTGCCCGTCCGGCGTCACCAGGTCGAAGGAGTTGAGCCGGCGGTTGTGCGCCTTGTCCTGCACGCCGGTCATCACCCCGTGCACCGCCAGCGCTGTCACCGCGTAGGGCCGCCGCTCCCGGGCCGCCTCGAGGATCCGCGCCGTGGCGTCGGCGTAGTCGGTGACATCAACCAACACCCCCAGCACGCTGCGCTTGCCCGTCTGGGTCGCGGCCTGTTCGGCAGTCACGGTGCGGCTCCTGATGAGTGGTGTACCCCGGCGAATACCGGCGCCGAGCATAACGAGTCCCACAACAGGATGTTCCAGCCCCGCCACCCAGCCCGACAGATCCCCACACCCAGCCCCAAGGGCGACCAGCGCGAGACCAGCGCGACCAAGATCACCCGGGTCCGGAACGCGGCCCAAATCAGCCATCCGAGCCCCCCGAGCCACGCCCGGCCGACCTTGGCTCAGAGTTGGAACCACAACGTGACCAAGTAACACAGAGCCACATTCCACCCCGCCACGAGCGCAGCGAGTGGCCAAACGACAAGGCGTGAGATATCCCTCGCAGCGCACAAACGCACCGTGGGGTTTCAGGGGGCTCGGCCCCCTGAGTAAACATGAAGAGGCGCCGCGGTCCGCGCTTCTCAGCGGACAGGCGGCGCCTGCGACTCGTGACTCGTGGGGATGGGGGGAGTTGAACCCCCACGTCCTTTCGGACACACGGACCTGAACCGTGCGCGTCTGCCATTCCGCCACATCCCCGTGGCTTTATGAGACCAGGCTGTGGGCCTGACTTTTTGTTACGGGCTGCGACAGACTACGCTGTCGCACGTCACCAAGCGAGTTGATATCGCCCTTGACGCCAGGGAAGACTAGCACGGCGTCTACGGGTGTCATACGAGGGTCAGAAGTGCCGGTCGTCCTTGCTCTACGGATGCGCAAGCGGCGGCCGGATACCATCATGTCCTCGGAAGCCGAGGAGGAGCCGGTGAGCGTGCTGCAGCGCTTTGAAAAGCGATTGGAAGGCCTGGTTGAAGGGGCCTTCGCCAAGGTCTTCAAGGGTGTCGTGCACCCGGTGGAGATTCTGAATGCCATGCAGCGGGAGGCCGAGGCGCACAAGGCCATCCTTGCCGGTGGCCGGACGCTGGTGCCCAACCGCTATGTGATCGACCTGTCGCCGTACGACCACAGCCGGCTGGCGCCCTACGCCGCCGCGCTCGCCCAGGAGCTCGCCCAGTCGCAGGCGGAGTTCATCGGCGAGCAGGCGTGGACCGTCTACGGCGATGTGATCGTCGAGATCGAGCGTGGTGACGGGCTCGACACGGGCATGTTCCGGGTCACCGCCGAGGTCTACACCGGTGGCGAGGTCGCCCCGGTGCAGCAGCCGGCGTATGACGCCGGCCCGCAGTACCCGCCGTACGAGCAGCAACAGCAGCACGGCGGTGGCTACCAGCAGCACGGCGGCGGCGCGCCCAACGGGCGGGGCGGCGTGGGCCTCATCTCCGGCGACGGGCGCACCTACCCGTTGCAGATGGGCTCGACCGTGATCGGCCGTGGTGACCAGGCCAACCTGCGTCTGCCCGACGTCGGCATCTCGCGCCGGCACGCCCGGCTCGACTACGACGGCAACCAGGTCGTGCTGACCGACCTGGGCTCGACCAACGGCACGATGGTGAACGGCCAGCGGGTCTCGGCGGTGGCGCTCAACCCGGGCGACATGATTCAGCTGGGGACCACCACGCTGACGTTCCGAGTGGACGGCTAGGCACCTTGCCTGAATTCGTCCTCACCGTCGCCCGGTTCGGCTTTCTCATCCTGCTGTGGATCTTCGTGTTCACTGTCGTCGGGGTGATCCGCCGGGATCTCTTCGCTGGGGTCCGGTCCAAGAGCATCGTCGCCAGCCCTCGGGGGGTGGGTGGCGCGGTCCCCGAGGGCCGGCCGGCAGCGAAGGCGAAGCGCGGTAAGGCGGCCCGGCAACTCGTGGTCACCGCCGGCAACCTGGCCGGCACCCGCATCACGCTGGGCGAGGCTCCCATCACCATCGGCCGGGCCGAGGATTCGACGCTCGTCATCACCGACGACTTCGCCTCGGCGCGGCATGCGCGGCTAGTTCCGCGGGATGGCCAGTGGTTCGTCGAGGACGTCGGCTCGACGAACGGCACCTATCTCGACCGCGGTAAGGTCTCCGGACTTACTCCCGTCCCCCTTGGCGTGCCGATCCGCATCGGCCGCACTTCACTCGAGTTACGGCCATGACCCTGACCCTGCGCTATGCCGCTCAGAGCGACCGCGGTCTGATCCGAGACCTGAACCAGGACTCCCTCTATGCCGGGCCGCGGCTTCTCGCTGTCGCCGACGGTATGGGCGGCATGGCCGCTGGTGACGTCGCGTCCAACATCGTCATCGCCGCGATGGCGCCGCTCGACGAGGACGTCCCCGGGGACGCCATGGTCGACGCGCTGCGTCACGCCGTCGGTACGGCCAACCAGCACCTTCGTGACACCGTCGACGCCAACCCGCAGCTCGAGGGCATGGGCACCACGCTGACCGCGGTGCTCTTCTCGGGCAGCAAGTTCGGCATGGTGCACATCGGTGACAGCCGTGCCTATCTTCTCCGTAACGGTGAGTTCGCCCAGATCACCAAGGACGACACGTACGTCCAGATGCTGGTCGACGAGGGCCGGGTCAGTCCGGAGGAGGCGAGCAGCCACCCGCAGCGGTCGCTGCTCACCCGCGCGCTCGACGGCCGCGACATCGACCCGGAGTATTCGGTTCGCCAGGTGCTCAAGGGCGACCGCTATCTGATCTGCAGCGACGGCCTGTCCGGCGTGGTCAGCTCGGAGACGATCGGTCAGACGATGCGCGAGCTGGCCGACCCGCAGGCCTGTGTCGAGCGGCTGGTGCAGCTGGCCCTGCGCGGCGGTGGTCCCGACAACATCACGGTCGTGATCGCCGACGCGACCGACGCCGACATCGTCGAGCAGGCCCCGATCGTGGGAGGTGCCGCCTCGATCGACCGCGGCAACAACACGGTCGCCGACAGCTCGACCTCGGCCGCCCGGGCCGCCGCGCTGCAGGCGCCGCGCCCGGCTCAGCCGCGGACCGAGAGCGAGAGCTACGCCGAGCCGCAGCCCAAGGGTCATCCGGTGCGGGCCACGCTGCTCGTGCTGGTGCTGCTCGGGGTGCTCGGCGGCGGTCTGTGGCTGGGCTACGAATACACGCAGAAGCAGTATTACGTCGGGGCCACCGAGGCCGGGCAGCTCGCGATCTTCCGCGGTGTGCCGGGTCAGATAGCCGGCCTCGACCTGTCCAGCGTGAACGAGACCAGCCCGTCCCGGCTCGACGACCTCACCACGGTCGCGCAGGACCGGGTCAAGGAGGGCATCCACGCCGACGACCGGCCGGACGCCCAGCGGATGATCGCCGAGCTGACCGACGACGTACCGTCGAACCCGAACCTCAAGCCGCTCTGCATCACGCCCACCACCGCGCCGGCTCCCACGTCGGCACCGCCGGTCGCGCCCTCCACGGGGACGAGCGTCCGTCCGGGCAGCACCTTGGCCGGCAACTCCTCGGGTCGTCCGGCGATCGGTTCGCCCTCTCCGGGCAGCTCCGTCGCGGCGCTGCCGTCCGTGCCCACCACCACGCCGTCCGCTCAGGCGTCCGAGTCCGCGCCCGCTGCCGATCCGGTCGGGTGCCGGACCGTCAACTGAGCTTCGGCTCGACCATGTCTGGGGATTCTTCTTGACCGCGCCCGCCGTACCTGCTTCCTCGCCCGCTTCCACGGGCGAGATGGCGCGTATCCCGGGAATGAAGACCCAGCGCAATGCCGAGCTGGGTCTGCTCGCGTTCGCCATGGTGCTGGTGGCGGCCTACGGCGCCACTGTCGAGGCGGCCCGCATCGGCGAGATCACCGCGACTTTCTGGGTGCCGGCCGCTCTGCTGAGCGTGCTGTTCCTCGGTCTGCACGCGGTGGTGCGCTACACCGCGCCGTACGCGGATCCGGTGATCATCCCGGCCGTCGCGCTGATCAACGGGCTGGGCGTGGGGTTCCTGCGGCGGCTCGACATCGGCGACGCGCTGAGCGAGAAGCAGCCGATTCCCGGCATCTTCTCGGGCATCGGCGGCCGCCAGCTGGCCTGGACCCTGATCTCGCTGATCCTGGCCGCGGTGCTGCTGCTGGTGGTCCGCGATCACAAGGTGGTCTCCCGGTACGCGTACACCCTGGGTCTGACCGGCATCGTGCTGGTGATGATCCCGGCGGTGCTGCCGGGCAGCATCTCCGAGGTCAACGGGGCCAAGCTGTGGGTGCGGATCGGGTCGTTCTCGATCCAGCCGGGTGAGTTCGCCAAGCTGGCCCTGGTCTCCTTCTTCGCCTATTACCTGGTGCGCAAGAGAGAAGTGCTGTCGCTGGCCAGCCGGCGGGTGCTCGGCATCGACCTGCCCCGTGGCCGTGACCTCGGTCCGGTTGTCACGGTGTGGCTGCTCAGCCTCCTGGTCCTGGTCTTCGAGAAGGACCTGGGCACGGCGCTGCTCTACTTCGGTCTCTTCGTCGTGACGCTCTATGTGGCCACCGAGCGCGCCAGCTGGCTGATCATCGGTCTGCTGCTGTTCTTCGGCGGCGTCTACGTGGCCTACCTGCTCGGTGACACGGTGGGCGGGCCGTTCGCCAACTTCTACGACCGCGCCGAGGTCTGGCTCGACCCGTTCTCGTCGGCCAATTACAACCGGGAATTCGGCAGCAGCTATCAGCTGGTGCAGGGGCTGCTGTCGCTCGGCACCGGCGGGTTGTTCGGCTCGGGTCCGGGCGCCGGACTGCCCCGGTTCGTGCCCGAGGTGCAGAACGACTTCATCTTCGCCGGCATCGGTGAGGAGATCGGCCTGTTCGGTCTCTCCGCGCTGCTGGTGCTCTATCTGCTCATCGTCGAGCGGGGCCTGCGGTCGGCGCTGGCCGTGCGGGACTCGTTCGGCAAGCTGGTCGCCGGCGGTCTGTCGTTCACCCTGGGCTTGCAGATCTTCGTCATCCTGGGTGGTATCACCGGGCTGATCCCGCTGACCGGTCAGACGACCCCGTTCCTCTCGGCCGGCGGATCGTCGCTGATGGCCAACTGGCTGCTGATCGCCATGTTGCTGCGGATCTCGAACGCGGCACGCGGACCGGCGGCCGGTGGGGCCGGCGGCGACCGGGCCGGTGGCGGACCCAAGAAGGCACCAGCGCAGCTCCACGGCGCCATGACGGAGGTGATCAAGCCGTGAACGCACCACTTCGGCGGGCGGGCGTGGTCATCCTCGTCCTGTTCGGCCTGCTCTTCGCGAACCTCAACTGGGTGCAGGCGTACAAGGCCGACGACTACCGCACGAGCGACTACAACCGCCGGGTCGTGGTCGCCCAGTACGAGCGGCCGCGCGGCATCATCGAGGCCGGCGGCACCGGGGTGGCGACCAACCGTGCCACCGACGACGCCCTGAAGTACCTGCGCGTCTATCCCCGCAAGGAGGTCTACGCGCCGATCCTGGGGTACCGTCCGGTCGGCCTGGCCGCGACCGGCATCGAGCACTCCGAGAACGACTTCCTCTCCGGCGAGAGCGACAAACTCTTCGCCGACCGGGTCAAGGACATGTTCACCGGCAACAACACCGGTGGCGGCAACGTGCTGCTGACGATCAACCCCAAGGCTCAGGAAGCGGCCTGGAAGGAGCTCGTCAACAACGAGCGCGGTGTCCAGAAGGGCGCGGCGGTCGCGATCGACCCGCGTACGGGGGCCGTGCAGGCCATGGTCTCGATGCCCAGCTTCGACCCGAACACGCTGGTCACCCATGACGAGAAGGCCGCCTCGGCGGCCTACAGCAAGCTCAACAAGGACCCTGACCAGCCGCTGCTCAACCGGTCGACGGCCGAGACGCTGCCCCCCGGCTCGACGTTCAAGGTCATCGTCGCGGCGTCCGCCCTGCAGAACGGCTACACGACCTCCAGTGAGATCGAGGCGGGCCGCGAATACCGGGAGAGCGGCGCGGTCATCCGCAACGCCGAGGACGAGGTCTGCCCCGGCGGCCAGATCGACCTGAAGGAAGCGCTGACCGAGAGCTGCAACACCGGCTTCGCCCGGCTCGGCGTCACCCTGGGCCGCGACAAGGTGCTGGCCGCGGCCAAGGCCTTCGGCTTCTCCGACGACCAGCTGACCGTCGGCAACCTCGAGGGCAACGGCCTGCCGGTCGCCGCGAGCGAGACCGGCAAGATCACGAACCCGGACGGCAGCGTCGACAAGGGCGCGCTGGCCCAGTCGTCGATCGGTCAGCGCGACGTGCGGATGACGCCCCTGCAGGGCGCGCTGATCGCCGCGACGGTGGCCAACGGGGGCAAGCAACAGCGTCCCTACCTGGTGCAGAAACTGCTCACGCCCGATCTGCGGACGATCTACACGGCCAACTCCAAGACGCTGCGTACGCCGATCAACGAGCAGGTCGCGGCCGACCTCAAGGACATGATGGTCAGTGTCGTCGAGAACGGCACCGGCCGGCAGGCCCGGACCAGGGGCCTGGAGGTCGGCGGCAAGACCGGAACGGCGCAGAACGCCGAGGGGGCCGACCCGCACGGCTGGTTCATCGGCTTCGCCTACGACGACAAGGGTGAGGCGGTTTCCGCCGTCTGCGTCATGCTGGAGAACGTGCCCGGCGGTCACGCGAGTGCCGAGGCGGCCCGGATCTCCGGGCTCATCATGAAGGCCGCGGCGGGTCAGGGAGGGGACTGAGCATGATCAGCCCTGGGGTGACCCTCGGCAGCCGGTACCGCCTCGACGAGCGGATCGCCGGCGGTGGGATGGGTGATGTCTGGCGCGGCACCGACGAGGTGCTGGGCCGGACCGTCGCTGTCAAGATCCTGCTGCCCGCCCTGCTCGACGAGCCCGGCTTCGCCGAGCGGTTCCGGGGCGAGGCCCGCACCATGGCCACGATCAACCACCCCGGGGTCGTCGACATCTACGACTACGGCAGCGACCAGCAACTCGCGTTCCTGGTCATGGAGTATGTCGAGGGCGACGCCCTGTCCCGCACGCTGAGCCGGGTCGGCCGGCTCACCCCGGCCCGCACGATGGCGCTGATCGCCCAGGCCGCCGACGCGTTGCAGGCGGCCCACGCCAACGGCATCGTGCACCGCGACGTGAAGCCCGGCAACCTTCTCGTACGCCCCAACGGCACGCTCGTGCTGACCGACTTCGGGATCGCCCGCTCGGCCCTCGTCGGCCAGCTCACGGTGGCCGGCTCGGTGCTGGGCACGGCGTCCTACATCTCGCCCGAGCAGGCGTCCGGCGCGGTCGCCACGCCGGCGTCGGATGTGTACGCGCTCGGCGTGGTCGCCTACCAGTGCCTGTCCGGGCACCGGCCGTTCGACGGCGCCACCCCGATGGAAATCGCCATGAAGCACGTCCGGGAGACGCCCCGGCCGCTGCCCGGCGACATCCCGCCCCAGGTCCGCGTGATCGTCGACCGGGCGCTGGCCAAGGACCCGAACGCTCGCTGGCCATCAGCTTCCGCGCTCGCCGCAGTCGCCCGGCAGGCTGCCGCCTCACTGTCCTCGACCGCGCCGCAGCCGGCCGGTCACTCGGCGCACGTGGCCGGTCCGATCAGCCCGGCGGGCGTACGCCCACCGACCGGCGCCCCGATCTCGGGCTCACCGATGTCGGGCCCGGGCCGTCCGCCGTATCCTCCGGTTCCCCGCCCGGTCTCGGGCCACCGCGGCGCCGCGTCGGTGCCGTCCGGCCCGCCCGCGCCCAAGCCCGTGAGCCAGCCCGTTCAACCGCAGGCCTATCGCCAGCCGTATCAACCACAGGGGACGCCGGCGGCCAAGCCGCAGAGTTCGGGCGGCCGGCAGGTGCTGATCGTGCTCGCCGTGGTCCTGGCTCTGCTGGTCCTGCTGTGTGCCGGGGTCATCTCGTTCCTCTACAAGCAGGGCCAGGTCACCAGCAGCGGCAGCGGCGCGCCGATCAGCGCGACCGTCGTCCGCACGGGCGTCACCGGTGGGGATCCACAGGCGGCGTCGTACCGTCTAACCAAGCAGACCGGCGCGAACCCCGGCTGGATACGAGCTAACGAAGGACGACAGACGCTATGACGGCGCAGGCCCGCCTGCTCGGTGGCAGGTATCAGGTCGGCGAGCTCCTGGGCTACGGCGGCATGGCCGAGGTGCACCGCGGACGCGACCTCAGGCTCGGCCGGGACGTGGCGATCAAGATGCTGCGGACGGATCTGGCCCGTGACGCGACGTTCCAGGAGCGCTTCCGTCGCGAGGCGCAGAACTCGGCGGCTCTCAACCACCCGGCCATCGTCGCTGTCTACGACACCGGCGAGGAGATCTCGGCGACCGGCGAGAAACTGCCGTTCATCGTCATGGAGTTCGTCAACGGGCAGACCCTCAAGGAGCTGCTCGCGCAGGAGCAGCGCCTCCCGACCCGCCAGGCCCTCGAATACATCGCCGACATCTGCGCCGCCCTGGAGTTCAGCCACCGGCACGGGATCATCCACCGGGACATCAAGCCCGGCAACGTGATGATCACGCAGAACGGCCAGGTCAAGGTCATGGACTTCGGCATCGCCCGGGCCCTGGCCAGCGGCGCCACCACCATGACGCAGACCAGCGCGGTCATCGGCACGGCGCAATACCTCTCACCCGAGCAGGCCCGGGGCGAGGCGGTCGACGCACGCTCCGATGTGTACGCGGCGGGCTGTGTGCTCTTCGAGCTGCTGGTCGGCAATCCGCCGTTCGTCGGCGACAGCCCGGTCAGCGTCGCCTACCAGCACGTGCGCGAGGAGCCCAAGGCGCCGAGCGAGATCAACCACGACGTCCCGCCGGATGTCGACGCCATCGTGCTCAAGGCGCTGGCCAAGAACCCGCTCAACCGCTATCAGAGCGCGCAGGAGATGCGGGCCGACGCGCTGCGGGCCGTGGCCGGCCGGCCGGTCCTGGCCACCCCGGTGATGTCGCAGGCCGAGACGATGGCCATGCAGGGCCCGCCGCAGTGGCAGCCGCAGGGCGCCACGACGGTGCAGCGCACGATGCCCGGCGGCCCGCCGCGGCCGCCCGAGCGCCGGTCGTCCTCGTGGGTGTGGGCCGGGCTGGCCGCGCTCGGTGTGCTGGTCGTGGTGGTGCTCGGCGTCGCGCTGCTCAACGAGCGCAACAACGAGAACAACAACGCCGGCAGCCAGACCCCGTCGTCGGCCCCGGTCACCATCAAGATGCCCGACCTCTCGGACATGACCAACGCCCAGGCGCTCAAGGCTCTGCAGGCGGCCGGCATCCCCGGCTCCCGCATCGCGGCGGACGCGCCCACGTTCGGCTCGGACTGCAAGGGCACCGTGATCGATCAGGATCCGAAGGGCGGCGCCGCGGTCGACGACACCCAGACGGTCAGCTACCAGTTGTGCCAGAAACCGGAGAAGGTCAAGGTGCCGACCAACCTGGTCGGCTCGACCCGGGACAACGCGCAGAACCAGCTCAAGAGCCTCGGCTTCAAGGTGAACCCCGAGGAGACCGACAGCCTTGAGCCCCCCGGCATCGTGACCAGCGTCGAGAAGGAAGGGCGCCAGGTCGACCCGGGCACCACGATCACGATCAAGGTGTCCAACGGCCGCCTGGTCAAGGTCCCCGACGTGGTCGGCAAGCCGCAGGGGACGGCGACGGGCATCCTCGAGAACGCCGGCCAGTTCAACGTCGCCATCACGCTGGTGCAGGCCGAGGGTGAGCCGGGCACGGTCGTCGAGCAGAATCCCAAGGCGAACTCGACCGCCGAGAAGGGTGATCAGGTGACCTTGACCGTCATCGGCGAGCCCGACCCCGGCGAGACCGAGCCGAATCCGGACGACACCGAGTCGCCCGGCACGGGCGACGACGGGGGCGGCACGGGCGCCAACGGGTTGATCGGGAACTCGATCGGCACAGCCCGCCGGCCCCTCGGCTGAGAACGGACAACGGCCCGCCCTGACCCGGGCGGGCCGTTTTAGTTTTGCTAGGCGGTGGCGAAGGCGGCGCGGCGGCGGGTCTCGACCTCGGCGGCCAGCGGAGGCGCCTTCGCCAGTGCCTCGGGCAGGCCGCAGGCGGCGAGCCAGTTGGCCAGCATGGTGTGGCCGCCCTCGGTGAGCACCGACTCCGGGTGGAACTGCACGCCCTCGATCGGCAGCTCGCGGTGGCGCATCGCCATCACCACCCCCGACTCGGTGCGGCCGGTCACCTCGATCTCGTCCGGCAGCGTCTCGGGCACGACCGCGAGCGAGTGGTACCGGGTCGCGGTGAACGGCTCGGGCAGCCCGGCCAGCACACCGTCGCCGCTGTGCAGCACCTCGGAGGTCTTGCCGTGCAGCAGCTCGGGCGCGCGGGTCACGGTGGCCCCGAACGCGGCCCCGATCGCCTGATGGCCGAGGCAGACGCCGAACATCGGGATCTTCCCCGCATACGCCTGGATGACGTCCATCATGATGCCGGCGCGCTCCGGCGTGCCCGGCCCGGGCGACAGCAGAATGCCCGCCGCCCCGAACGTGCCGACGTCGGACACCCCGATCTCGTCGTTGCGCCGCACCTCGCACTCGGCGCCGAGCTGGCCCAGATATTGCACCAGGTTGAAGACGAACGAGTCGTAGTTGTCGATGACCAGGATGCGCATGTCAGTCACCCGGAATCTGGCCGCCGGTGGCGGCGTCGGAGGGATGCGGCTGGTTCGACTCGGTGCTGTACGGGATGTCCTCGGGGGCCTCGTGGTCGGGGTCGCCCGGGACGGTCACGTCGGAGTCGTCGGTGGTGGTGCCGATCTGCTCGGTGCCGTTGCCGACCTGCACGTCGTCGAAGGGCAGCAGCGGGGTGGCCCACGGGAAGACGACATACCAGAGCAGGGCGGTGGTGGCCGCCAGCAGGCCGAGCGAGCCGGTCAGCTTGCCCCAGAACCCGAACGGGAGCTTGCGCCAGATCCAGGCGTACACGTCAGGCTCCCTTGATCTCGGCCGGCATGCCGGCGTTGGGTTTGGCCTGTTCGCGCTTGCTGGTCGAGACCAGCTCGGCGTGGATGATGAGCCGCTCGTAGTTGTTGTATTTCGGGTTGCAGGTGGTCAGCGTGAGCAGCGCCTTCGTCGGCTTGGCCCGGGGCTTGTTGGGCACCGGCGCGACGACCTGGACCGCCGTCGGCTTGACGACCTCCTGGGTGTAGACGCGGTAGACGTACCAGTTGGAGCGCGTCTCCACCCCGATCACGTCGCCCGGCTTGAGCTCGTCGAGCCGCCAGAAGATCTTCTTGATCCGGTGGCCGGCCACCGAGAAGTTGCCGACCTGGCCCGGCTTGGCCGACTCCGGGTAGTGGCCGGGGGCGTAGCGGATATCGTCGGGCTGCACGCCGTCGACGACCACCCACTCCTTGTCGAACTTGGGGATGTAGAGCCGGCCGACCAGGTTGCTGCCGGGTGCCACCGGGGCCTTGGTGGCCGCCGCCGGCGTCGGGCCCACGGTCGGGTCGTTCCACACCTCGTCGAGCTGGGTGTCGAGGGCGTTCTGCTCGTCCTGCACCTTGGCCGAGTTGCCGAATACCTCGTAGCCGGCGAAGAGCAGCACGATCAGACCGAAGGTGATCATCAGCTCGCCGGAGACGCGGATCGCTCCGCGGATGCGGGATCCGACGGTCGGCCGGGTCATCTCGGAGTAGACGCTCTTGTAACCCTCGCCGGTCTGCTCGGGGCGCAGCTTGACGACCTTTTCGCCGCGTCGGGGCTGATCGGCCACCGGCTCCTCCTCGGCGCGGGGCCGCGGACCGCCCGGCGCCGCGGGGGAGACCGAGGCGGCGCCGAGAGCGGCATCGGGCTCGGCTTTCGCCTTCGCGGACTGGGCAGCCAGACCCGGGACCGCGGACAGGAGCGCGGTGGGTGACTGGACGGGATGCGGTTGCTCTTCCGGACGCTTCATCGCCGGGAGAACGCCGGTGGGGGCCTCCGAAGTACGGATGACCGCGGTCTCCCGTGGATCCTGGGGCGCAACCGGCGGACGGCCCTGAGCGGGGCTGGAAGGCGCCGGGGCGCCGAACCCCGACCCACCCTGGGGTGCGCCGTCAAAAGGGCGGCTGGAGGCCGCTGAAGGCGTCTGCGCCTCCTCGGCGGCGGCGAAGAAGTCGAACTCGTTGCGCGCGGACGGCTCGGCCCGGCGCGGTTCCGAGTGGGCCGCCTGGCCGCTCGGCCCCAGCGGGTTGTGCGCGATGCGCTGGTGTACCTCTTCGTCGGTGCGCAGCACGGCCGTCTCGGCGGCGGAGGGAGGCGGCGGGGGCGGCGCGGCCGGCGGGCTGCCCAGACCGAGCTGCGGGGCGAGTGGACCACCGGGGACGCCGTCGGGTGACGCGTCGGTGATCCGGGGGATGTACGCCGTCTGGCCCTCGCCGTCGGGCGCGCGATGCCGCCCCGACCCGGGACCCGTGGCCGGCCGATCCGGAGCGGCCATTACCCGGCGACCCGCGCGGATCGGAGGTCACTCGACCCGTCGTACGCCCGCACTGTCACGTTCCTCTCGACGGTTTCCGTATAACCGAGGCCGAAGTCAGCGACTGCATCCTTGAATTGCTGGACTCCGTCCGCGGACTCCAACGCGCGACGCAGCGCTGTGGGTTCGCCGATCGCTGTGATCCTGAACGGCGGCGAGAAGACTTGGCCGTGAAGTAGCAGCGTGTTACCGACACAGCGTACCGCGCTGGTCGAGATCACGCGGACATCCATGATCGACATTGCCTCGGCCCCACCAGCCCAGAGAGCGTTCACGACCGCCTGAACGTCACCCTGGTGGACGACGAGATCGTCATTGTCCGGAGCATTGGCCGCCACGAAATCGTTGCTGCGGCGTGACGAGTCGTCGAGGCTGACCGTGACGCCGGGGCCCTGCAGACCGGTGAACCCGGCCGGGGACCGCAGCTTGTCGGCGCCCTCACGGGCCTGCTTGACCGGACCGTCGACCTCGGCCAGGCGGGCCGTGTCCTGATCGACCGCGGCACGAAGTTTGGCCGCGGTCTGCTCGCGCGCGTCCAGGCGAGCCCGTTTGTCGGCGATCAGCTGGGCCAGCTGGGGACGGCGGTCGTCGCGCAGGGTCGTGCCGTCCGCCGTCGTCGCCGACGTGGTGAACAGCAGGCCCGCGGCCAGGGCGATCAGGGGCACGACAACCGACCAGCCGCGCATGCGTTGTAATGGTCGGCCGGGTCGCAGACCTGACCAAGCGCGGCGCAGAACGAGCCGCCACGAGGGCGTGCCGGTGGTGTATTCCACGTCCTCGTCTCCCCCCGAAAATCGCACCGGACATATTTCCTTGCCCGGCGGGTGCCAGTCTTCCCGCCGACTTGACTACGCTAGCTGTCGAACATTAATCGCCACGGGCAGCATTCGGGGTCTCCGGAGCCGCTCAGCGGTGGGGTTGTTCACCACTTGTTGCCCTTCAGGAGTGCACCGTGCCGAAGTCCCAAGTTCGCAAGAAGAAGGTCTACACGCCGCCGACGGACATCCGTCCAGCGGCAGCCGCGGCGTCGAGGAAGCCCAGCCCGATGTGGCTGCCGATCAGTGCCGTGGCACTGATCGTGATCGGCATCGCCTGGCTGGTCGTGTATTACCTGTCGTCCCAGCAGTACCCGGTCGAGTCGTTGCGGTACTGGAACCTGGCGATCGGCTTCGGGTGCATGGTGGCGTCGCTCGGCCTTCTGTCGCGCTGGCGTTAGCCTTTTTGCCCGCTTTGACGCGGGTAGTGTGACTTTCGCCGGTGCTCAGCGCACCCCACGTTGGTCGGGGTGCGCTTTCGCTTGACCCTGCGGCGTGCGCCCGTAGATTACTCGTGGGTAACATGGGCGCGGCGCACCGCCGAAGCGAGGAGGCACGACGCAGATGGGCACAGCGCAGATAATCGCCACTGTTCTGGCCGGCGCGGTCACCATCACAGCCGTCGTGCTGGCGGTGCGGGCCGTGCTGGCCATCACCGCGGTGATCCGGCAGGGGCAACCCGACCCGGCCCGGTTCGCCGACCGGGGCACGCGGACCAAGACCATGCTGGTCGAGACGCTCGGTCACACCCGGATGCTGAAGTGGTCGGCGATCGGTGCCGCCCACTGGCTGGTCATGGTCTCGTTCATGATCCTCGTCCTGCTGGTCGTGGAGGCGTACTTCGAGGTCGTCGACCCCGCGGGCGGACTGCCGATCATCGGGCACTGGGTCGTCTACGGCTTCGTGACCGAGTGGATCGGCATCCTCGGTCTGGCCGGCATCCTCTATCTGATCTTCGTGCGGCAGCGCGAGATCCGGCGCAAGCGCAGCCGGTTCCTGGGCTCGACGATGTGGCAGGCCTATTTCGTCGAGGCGGTCATCCTCGGCGTGCTGGTCTGCGGGTTCCTCATCCGCGGGTTCAAGGTCGCCAACGACACGTTCGAGTACCCGGGCTGGGCGACCCCGTTGTCGCACGGCGTGGGCAGCCTGCTGCCGGCGGCCGCGGACGGGCCGACCTGGGTGGCGCTGGTCAAGCTGCTCATCTCGATGGGCTGGCTGATCACGATCGCGCTCAACCCGACGATGGGTGTGGCCTGGCACCGGTTCCTGGCGTTCTTCAACATCTTCTTCAAGCGCGCCCCGGAGAAGCCGGCCGGCTCGGGCCTGGGTGCGCTGCGCCCGATGACGAGCCAGGGCAAGCCGCTCGACTTCGAGGAGGCCGACCCCGAGAAGGATCAGTTCGGCGTCGCCCAGGTCGAGCAGTTCACCTGGAAGGGCCTGCTGGACTTCTCGACGTGCACCGAGTGCGGCCGCTGCCAGTCGCAGTGCCCGGCGTGGAACACGGCCAAGCCGCTGTCCCCGAAACTCCTGGTGCTGTCGCTGCGCGATCACGCGTACGCGAAGGCTCCTTACCTGCTGGGCGGCGGCGGCAAGGATCTGACCGGTGAGGAGAAAGCCACCGAGGCCCAGCTGGCCCACATGGACGTGCTGGCGCTGGCCGAGGGGAACCGCCCGCTGATCGGCACCGCCGAGGAGCAGGGCGTCATCGACCCGGACGTGCTGTGGTCGTGTACCACCTGCGGCGCCTGTGTGGAGCAGTGCCCGGTCGACATCGAGCATGTCGACCACATCGTCGACATGCGCCGCTACCAGGTGCTGATCGAGTCGTCGTTCCCCAGCGAGGCCGGCGTGATGCTGCGCAACCTGGAGAACAAGGGCAACCCCTGGGGCGCGCCGCAGAACACCCGCGAGGACTGGACCAAGGGCCTGGACTTCGAGGTGCCGCGGGTCGGCGAGACCGAGGACTTCGACTACCTGTTCTGGGTCGGCTGCGCGGGAGCGTTCGAGGACCGGGCCAAGAAGACCACGCAGGCGGTGGCCAAGCTGCTGCACGAGGCCGGCGTCAACTACGCGATCCTCGGCGAGGGCGAGACCTGTACGGGTGACCCGGCGCGGCGCATCGGCAACGAGTTCGTCTTCCAGATGCTCGCCCAGCAGAATGTCGAGACGCTGCAGGAAGCAAACGTCAAAAAGATCGTGGCCACCTGCCCGCACTGCTTCAACACGCTCGGCAACGAATACGAGCAGCTCGGCCTCAAGGTCGAGGTCGTGCACCACACGCAGCTGCTGCAGCACCTGGTCGCCACCGGCAAGCTCACCCCGGTCCAGCCGATCGAGGGTGACGTCACCTACCACGACCCGTGCTACCTGGGCCGGCACAACCGGGTGTTCGACGCCCCGCGTGAGGTTCTGGGAGCGGCGGCCACCGTGATCGAGATGCCGCGCAACTCCGAGCGGTCCTTCTGCTGCGGCGCCGGCGGCGCGCGCATGTGGATGGAGGAGAAGATCGGCAAGCGGATCAACGTCGAGCGCACCGAGGAAGCCCTGGCCACCGGGGCCAAGACGATCGCGGTGGGCTGCCCGTTCTGCTACACGATGATCGGCGACGGCGTGACCGGTAAGGGCGAGCAGGGCAACGTCGAGGTCGTGGACGTCGCGACGGTCCTCCTGCGCTCCCTCAAGCAGGAGGTCTAGGCCTCAGGAGGGCGTGCCGGCGGTGGCCGCGGTGGTCGAGGCGACGATCGCCACCATCACGGCCACCTGGATCTCGTCGATCGCCTTCTTGACGGCCGTGGCCGCCCACGCGCCCTCCCCGATCTCGCGAAGTCGCGCCTGCACGACCTTGCGGTCGAGGTCGGCGAAGACCTTCTTGTCCAGGTCGGTCGCGGCGACCAGGGCGCACAGAGCGGCCGTACGGGGTTCGACCTCGCCCGTGCCGAGCACGGCGTGCCGCATCCGGTCGCGGGCCGCGGTCTCCTGCACGGGCTCGACGCCGTGAGCGGCGGGATACCGGGTGCGGGGGAACACCCAGAGCACCTTGTCCTTCTCGGTGCGCAGGATGCCCTCGGCCACGAGCCGGTCGAGAACCTGTGGCCGGGTGTCCCCGGCGAACTTCGTCAGCCAGTGTCCGGGCTTGCGAGGCTTGTCGTCGGCGATGATCCGCATCAGCGCGCTGTCGATCAACGGGTCACCGGTCGGGCTCTGATCGAGTACGACCACCTTCTTGTCGGCGACGTCGACCCGGCCGGCCATCGCCAGTTCGAGAAGCAGCCCACCGGCCAGACCGTGATCCAGGTGGGTGCCGTCGGTCAGCGGAGTGCCGTCGTCGTCATACGCGAGCAGCGTGAACTCTTCGACCAGGTTCATCCCCTGACGGTATCCAGTTTCACGGCGTGCCAATCCTCACTTCCGGTGGGCACGCCGGACTCGCCCCGTTCCGGCACAATGAGACCGAGGTGAACCGATCATGGACGGCCTGCTCCTGACCGCGGTGCTTCCGTTGGCGGCGTTCGCGCTGCTCACGGCGGGCAACGCGTTCTTTGTGGCTGCCGAGTTCGGGCTGGTCACCGTCGATCGCGCCGACATCGCGTCCCGGGCCCGGTCGGGCGATCGCCGGGCCCGCACGGTCGAGCACGCGCTGCACGAGCTCTCCTTCCAGCTCTCCGGCACCCAGCTCGGCATTACCCTCACCGCCCTGCTCACCGGCTATCTGGCCGAGCCCGCGCTGTCCAGGATCTTCGCGCCGGTGGTCGAGCCGATCGCCGGGGACGCCACCGAGGGCATCACCCACGCGATCGCGCTGGTGCTGGCCACCCTGATCTCGATGCTGTTCGGCGAGCTGGTGCCCAAGAACGCGGCGCTGGCCCGGCCCATGCGGGCCGCGCTGGCCACCGCGGCCCCGCTGCGCACGTTCTCCAAGACCTTCAAGTGGGTGATCGGGGGCCTCAACGGCTCGGCCAACTGGCTGGTCCGCCGGATCGGCATCGAGCCCCAGGAAGAGCTGGCCAGTGCCCGCTCGCCCGAGGAGCTCGGACTGCTGGCCGCGATCAGTGCCCGCGCCGGTGCGCTGCCGGCCGAGACGGCCACGCTGCTGCGCCGCACGATCCGCTTCGGCGAGAAACGGGCGGCCAAGGCGATGACCCCGCGCGTCGACGTGGTCGGGCTCAAGACGACGGCCAGCGTGGCCGAGCTGATCGCCGTGGCCCGCGAGACCGGGCACACCCGCTTCCCCGTCTACGAGAACACGATCGACCTGGTCATCGGCGTGGTGGGCGTGCCCGACGCGCTGGGTGTGCCGCCCGAGCGCCGCGGCGTGACCCAGGTCGCGACGATCGCCAGGGAGCCGGTGTACGTGCCCGAGAGCCTCAGCCTCGACAAGGTGCTGGCGGCGCTGCGGGCGGCCGACGCCGACCTGGCCATCGTGGTCGACGAGTACGGCGGCACGGACGGCGTGGTCACCGCCGAGGATCTGATCGAGGAGCTGGTCGGGGAGATCGCCGACGAGTACGACGTCGAGCCCGCCCAGACCTCGACCCAGGACCTCACGGCCCCCGACGGTGAGAAGAGCTACCTGGTCGACGGGCTGCTGCGCGAGGACGAGCTGACCGAGCAGACCGGGTTCGCGCTGCCCGAGGGGCCGTACGAGACGCTGGCCGGGTTCCTGCTGGCCCGTCTCGGGCACATTCCGGTGGTCGGCGAGTCGTACGAGACGGATGGCTGGGAGTTCACCGTGATGGCTGTCGACCGGCACCGCATCGAGCAGGTGCGCGTCGTGGCGCCGACGGAGCCCGGCGATGACTGAACTGCTGATCACCGCGCTGCTGCTGATCGGGAACGGGCTCTTCGTGGGGGGCGAGTTCGCGCTGATCGCGTCCCGGCGTACGGCTCTGGAACCGCTCGCCGCGAGCAGCAAACGCGCCCGGTGGGCCCTGTCGGCGATGAGCCAGATCCCGCTGATGATCGCCGGCGCCCAGCTCGGCATCACGATCTGCTCGCTCGGTCTGGGCGCGCTCGCCGAGCCGGCGCTGGCGCACTTCCTCGAGGTCCCCTTCCACAGCATCGGCCTGCCGGAGAACGCAATCCACCCGGTGGCCTTCGTGCTCGCCCTGGCCATCGTGGTCTTCCTGCACACGGTCATCGGCGAGATGGTGCCGAAAAACATCACGCTGGCCGGGCCGGAGCGGGCCGCGCTCATCCTCGGCCCGTTCATGCTGGTCTTCTGCACGGCGACAAAGCCGCTGCTCAACGCGATGCGCTGGGCGGCCCGGCTGGTCCTCAAGATCTGGTCGATCGAGGCGACCGACTCGGTGAAGACGGTGTTCACCGCCGAGGAACTGGCCGGCATGGTCACCCAGGCCCGCAGCGAGGGTCTGCTGGGGACGGAACAGTACGCCCGCATCCACGCGGCGCTCGAACTGCACGGGCGCACGGCGGGCGACACGTTGCGCCCCTGGTCGAGCGTCACCACGATCGCCGACGACGTGTCCCCGGCGACGGTCGAGGCGATGGCCACCCGGACCGGCCGGTCGCGGTTCCCGGTCGTGCAGCGCGAGACGCGGCGGGTGCTGGGCTTCGTGCACGTCAAAGACATCCTGGGGTACGGCACCGACCGCCGGACGATGCCGATCCCACCCGAGATCATCCGGCCGCTGGCGGTGGTGTCACCGGACCGTACGCTGGCCGACCTGCTGCTGGTGATGCGGCGCGACCGCCTGCACATCGTCCTGGTCAGCGACGGCCGGCGCCCGCTGGGCGTGATCACCTTGGACGACGTGATCCACGCGGTGGTGGGCGAGCCGGCCCACCCGGTGCAGACCACCGCGACCACCGCACCCACCGCACCGGCCCAGCCCCGACCGGTCAGCTGATCGTCCCCGCGACGCCTTACGGGGGAAGTCGGGTGGTCGGATGACCGCGATCGGGTTGTTTCTCCGATGTTCGGCGGGTTTCGCCGGTCTGGCTGGCATCATCACGCGGCCATTTCCGACAATAGTCCTATGTCTCGCAAACAGTGGTTGGTTGTCGCGGCCGGGGCATTGCTCTTCGCCGGCCTTGCTGTTTACGCGCAGCGGCCGTCGACCCCACCGGCCTTCGCCGTCGGTCGTCCCGCGATCGCTCCACCGGATCAGATCGACGAACCCCGGCTCGCCGGCGCGCTGGCCGGCCTGCTCCCGCTGCAGGCGCCGTCGTCGTCCGCGCCACCCGGTCGCATCAAGGTCGCTCCCGGCCCGGTGACCGTGCGCTACACCTTCGACGGCGGGGTGGGCCGTCCGATCACCGACCACCTGGGCGGCCACGAACTGCGGCCGCTCGGGCAGAACGGCGGCGCTCTCCACCTCGTACGCCAAGGGTCCGGCCTGGCCGTCTCCTACCCCGACCGGTGCCGCCTGGCCAAGCCGGGGGACTGCCCCCGGGCGATCCTCGAAGGCGACCGCGACGACAACCTCAACCCCGGGACAAAACGCCTCCGGTACGGGGCTGAGGTCCGCATGACGGCCTCCGACCTGGCCGATGGCGCCAACGTGGTGCAGAAGGGCTATTCGGTCGGCAAGATCAGCCAGTACAAGCTGCAGGTGGACCACCGCCTGGGCCACCCGAGCTGCGTCCTGGCCGGCGACGGCGCGATCCACCGGGCGGAACCCGGCGTCAACGTGGCCGACGGCCGCTGGCACACCCTCGAGTGCACCCGCGCCGGCGCCAAACTGACCCTCTCCATCGACGGCGTCCCGGCCGCCACCACACCCGTACCCCCGACGCTGTCCATCGCCAACGCCGAGCCGTTGCGGGTGGGCGGCAAGGGCACCAGCAAGGCCAACGACCAGTTCGCCGGCGAGATCGACAACGTCTTCGTCCAGATCGGCTGAGAGCCCGGCCGCTGCCCGCCTGCCGTTCTTGCTGTCCGGACCGGCGTTCTCGGTGCGGGCGTAGCTCGGGTTGCGCCCCCACCGCGGGTACACGACGGCCGCCCTCGTCTGCCCCCACCGCGGGCATACGACGGGCGCCTTCGTTTGACTTGGCGTCCGCCGGAGGTGACCGCTACGCCGTGAGAAGCGCATCGCGGAGGCCGGCGGCGTCGGCGCGCCACTGTGGCTCCGGCATCTCCACGTTCTGTCCGTGCGGGAGCGGAACGCCCGGCGCGGGATCGTCGCGGTAGCGGGCGGTCACGTGGGTGTGCAGATGCGGCACGATGTTCCCCGCCGTCATGTAGTTGATCTTCACTGGCCGGAAGTACGCCTCGATGGCCCGTCCGAGCCGCATCACGTCGGCGTTGTACTGCCGGGCTTCCTCCTCCGCGAGATGATGCAGCTCAACAACATGCCGACCCCGCCACACCACGATCGCGTAACCGCGCACCAGCGCCCGCCGCGGAACATAGATGTCGGTGACCGCGCTACCCCCGACCCGAATCTTGCGCGGCGTCTCCTCCGGCCGTCCCTCAGCACAGTGCGGGCAACCGCTGCCGTCGACGAGCGCTTCCCAGTTGTCGCCCCACCCCATGGACACCCTCCTCAACGCCGAGATGCACCATAAGCAAGAAGTGTCGATGCGTGAATGCGGCATTCATCCCCTCTCATCACACCGCGGGTTCGGTCAGGTGCCTTGCCGCCGTAGGGGGTCTGACACTTACGGTTATGACGTGAGCCGGATGTAGCTGCTGCTCTACTGCGGACTCGTCGGTATTCACATGCGAAACGGCACCCGTCTTGCCACGGATGCCGTTTCAGATCACCTGCCCCAGAGTTCCCGACCCCAGGAAGGCATCCTCACACTTCGCTGATTGGTGCGGATAGTCGCTTGCACAACAAGGTTCCGCCAGGAAGTTCCTCGGACCGTCGCCAACCGCAGCGTTCGTAGTACGCGACCGCTGGTGGCCCGGTTGCCACCCGCACCGCCGGGTAGCCGCGATCCACAGCGAAGCGTTCCATCTGTTGCAGCAACCGTCGTCCGACGCCGCGTCCGCGAAGATCAGCACGCACCACCATGCCCCCACACGCAGGGCGTTAACTCCGGGTAACCCGGCACGTCGCTCGGCCCGAGCGCCACCGCCCCGAGAGCCGTGCCAATCTCATCGACCGCCACCCAAGTAACCGGCAGGTCATTACGGCCGGCTTCGCGCCGGGTGGTCGAGATCCACTCGTCCACCCTGTCCGCGCTGTCCCACTCCGCGCATCGCAACCTGCCAATCGGCTCGATCAGGTCGGGGACGTCGGCCAGCAACCGCACCAAAACCCTCACCCGGACAGTTTTCATGGACAGCACACCCAGTCGCACGTGGCACCCACGTCCTTCAGACTCGGCAATCCTGGCGACCGATCGTTCCTCTTGGCCCCGGCCCAACTACGGGATCCGCTACCGGAGCAAGCGTCGGAGTTCTTGGGCTTCGACATCCAGAGCATGGCTTCGTCGTCGCTTAATTCGAACGGCTCCGTAACGGGCACGGCGGCAAGAAGAAGCGCTAGACGTGGATGAGGGCCAGGCCGGAAACATCTCCTGACCTGGCCCTCCACGTGGAGCGGGTGACGGGAATCGAACCCGCACTGTCAGATTGGGAACCGTACAAAGCTGCTCGGCGATCACCGTTGAGGGCTGTTAGATGAGTGGGTGAGTGGCCTGGAGCGGCCTACGGCAGCCCGCCGTAATGGCCCGCTAATGGCCCAATCTCGATCGATCTGCCGCCCACGAAGGGTGAGCCATGCAGGGGCACATATCCTTCACTGCGGTCAAACCGGGCGGGATGCGGCTACCGGCTAGCCTAGGCATGTGAGTGAGGATGCGGGCAGCGTTGCACCCCAAGCAGCACCCGGGAACCATGAGCCTGTGAGTGGCGCCGACGAAGTCGATGCCTTCTCGGCTACGGGTGATAACCGATCACGCGACTCACGACGTCAGAGATTGATGGCAGGGTTCACGAGGATCTGGGCTTCCTCCTTCCTGGTATCGCGTCTAGCTTCGGAATACTTGCTTATATACATACAACGGAAAACGTTTAAAAAAGAACACCTAAAGATCAGCGAGAGGCGATCTCGTTGGGACGACGCGCGCCAGAATTCTTGGCGGATTCCGGACGGAGAGCGTGTCGAAATTCCGGCTATCTGGTTGGTCGAGGTATTTACACCATCCAACCAATCTCAGCTGCGGTATGCGCTGCGGCGACTCGGCTGGGATCGGCAGTCTCGGTTCGAGCAAGATACCGTCATTGAGTTTCTCGACGACATGAGAAGTAGTTCCGCGCCAAGATGGTTGAACGTCGGCGTGATTTCGCCTCCGGGCGGATATGATGTTGCATTTGTCGATCACTATTCGCCCTTGCCGGATGGCGTTTCGTTTCTCACGGCGCGACTACACTGGATGGGACCGAGTACCACCGCAATAATGATCGGCTTTCATCTCGATCCTGAGCTTAGGTCCAGTCTGATGAACACGCTTCGACGTGATGACTACACCTCGTTCATTCGAAGTAGTCTTCGGCCGAAACTGTTTCCAGCCCTGAAACTCCTGCTGACTGCTACGGGTCGTAGTCGGCTTCGGGCCAGCAGAGATCTGACCTACACGTCCGAGGTGGGGCCAGCGCGTCAAAGGGAGAAAGAAATCAATGAGCGGCAGGAGGAAATTTTCGACCGATGCAAGTCGTGGATGAGAAAGTACTTCAAGGGTGAGTTCTCCACAGGACTCTTAGAGGGTCTCTACCCCGCAGCAAAGTTGCTGGTGACCGACATGCTTCCACCGTTCTCTGGCGACTATTCGCTTTCCCCCATGCAACACCTTAACTATGCGTCCGGATGGGGCGTTATAGAGAATGTCATTACGCCGGAGCTTAGACTCAAGGCCCCATCTAGCGAATACCAGGCAACGAAACAGGACCAGATAACAATAACCTTCGGCTTTAGGCGGTCTGATTCAGTCAAGCTTGGCTTCGATATAGATCCGGATGCTGACTACGTTAATGAACTGATCTCAAGGCACGTTGCCGACCACCTGGCCCCAGGTGCGCTGTCTTGCACTGTCCCAAGTAATGTGTTACTCGGTTTCGAAGGGCGCTTGGCCAGATACAGGGATGCCCTGGCTAGGTATCACGGAGCTGGCCGGGAAACCACCCGACAGCTTAGGGAATTGCGCTCCGATATATCTGCGCGACTAGGCGATATGCAAGCCGCGCTTTCTGACATGCGAATCTATGCCGATCTCCAAAAGAACTCAATCCTGAAAAAGGAAATAGCCAAATGGCGTCCAGTAAAGGACGGTGGCTCGAACTATCTTGAGGCGGTGCGCGGCTCGCTCAGTGATCGCGCCGACACTGTCGCCCGCAGTCTTAATGAATACCTCGGTCGAGTGGGAGCCGTGGCTTCGCTATCCTCGGCTACGGGGCAATTCAGGGTTGCGATCTACGCCTTGGTAGTAGCAATAATTTCGCTTTTCGCCGCCATGCTTTCCTTGCTTGTCGCCGCATTGGCTATCGACTCGCAGAAAGCCATGGAGGCGTTCCATGATTTGTCGAGACTGCTCTAGGGCCAGGAGCCCGAGCGTTCGCTTCGTGTCCCCACCGTTTCCGCAGCTCAATCCCTGTCGGGGGACACCGGGGACACTGGAGACAGCGCCTCGGCTATCTCGCCCATCGACGTCACAACGATGTCAGCCGAATCGAACGCGTTAACCTCCCAGCGCTTGTTGGCGTAGCCGATCGCGGCGGTCCCGGCGGCACGAACGGCCTCGATGTCGGAGAGCGAGTTGCCGACCAACACGCAGGCGGCCGCCTCGGCTCCGAGGGCATGCACCGCCTTGAGCACCGGCGCAGGGTTCGGCTTCATCCGCCTCGGATCTCCGTATGCCCGGCTGCTGCGGGCGGTCCTGATGACCGCTGTGAAGGAGGACGAACTGATCCGGATCAACCCGTGCCGCGTCGTGGGTGCCGACCAGGAGAAGCCCGCAGAGCGGCCGGTCCTCTCCGTCCCGCAGATCTTTGCTCTGGCCGAGCGGATGCCGGACCGCTTCCGGGCGTTGATCCTGGTCACGGCATTCGGATTCCTGCGGTGGGGTGAGGCCGTCGCGCTGCAACGGCGCGACGTCGACCTGTCGGCCGGCACGGTGCGGGTGCGACAGGCGTTCGTCGAGCATCGCGGCACCGGCCTCATCCTTGGGCCGCCGAAGTCGAAGGCGGGCGTGCGGACCGTCCCCCTGCCCAAGGTGGCCCTGCCCGTGCTGAAACAGCACATGAGCGCGCACGTTGGCGAGGCCGCCGAGGCGTTCGTCTTCACCGGCGAGAGCGGGCGCAACATCAGGCGCGGCAACTTCAACAAGCTGGTCAAGTGGCCCGACGCGGTAACGGCGATCGGCGCGGCCGGGCTGCACTTCCACGACCTGCGGCACACCGGCAACTCGCTCGCCTCACGCGCGCTGGGCGCGAGCCTGCGGGACATCATGGCGCGGATGGGCCACGACAGCCCGCGTGCCGCGTTGATCTACCAGCACACCAACTGGGAGGCCGACCACGGGATCGCCGACGCGATCGACCAGGCGGTCAAGGCGGCCCGGCGCAAGCCGAGCAAGCGCAAGCCGAAGCGGGCCGAGAAGGGCGACGAACCGGCCGCCGAGGCGAGCTAATGGCCCGCTAATGGCCCATCCCTGTTTCAGCATTGCCCAGAACGACGAAAGCCCTGGGGGACCATTGGTCCTGACCAGGGCTTCTGTCTGTGGAGCGGGTGACGGGAATCGAACCCGCACTGTCAGCTTGGGAAGCTGATGTTCTGCCATTGAACTACACCCGCGGCGGCGCTCACTCTACCTGATCTGTGAGGTCTGTGGCGGGACGGGCCCGGTCAACTCACCGCTGCCAGGGGGCGTGGTAACTCGGCGCGCCAGGTGCGGGTCAGCGGGGCCACCATCGGGGTCATGGCCAGGGGAAGGGCGCCGGCCGGGCCGTGGGTGCGGAGGATGGCGGACTCTATCGAGAGCTCGAACAGCCGCCAGTCGACGCTGGGCGAGGCATGCAGGTCGGCGGCCAGCCGGGCGATCACGCGCGGGCTGCGGACGGGGGTGGCCCGGCCGGTGAGGATGGCCTCGTCGTCGTTCTCCTCCGGGGGATAGGAGTGCAGCGCGTAGCGGCCGTCGTGCTCCAGATCGCGGCGTTTCGGGGAGCTGACGATGAAGCAATACAGGCCCTGGTCGGTGATCACCGGGGAGACCGGATGAAGGCGGGGGGCGCCGTCGGCTCGCACGGTGGCCAGGTAGGCCAGGCCAGGACCGTACTGCTGCAGGAGCGCGCGGATGCCCGCGGCGAGCGTGGGCTCGGCGGCGGCGAAATCGGACCAGGAAGCCATGCGGTGATTCTATCGAACATACGTTCGACACGCCTACGAAAACACGCCGATCGGGTGATCGGGAAACGGACGGTCCGGGAGGTATGTGCGGCAACGGCCGGGCGGCGGACGCTAGGTATGGTGTTGCGATGCTGCTCTCCGACCGCGACCTGGTCTCCGAGATCAAGGCGGGCGACCTCGCGCTGGCCCCCTTCGAGCCGGAGCTGCTGCAACCGTCCAGCATCGACGTGCGGCTCGACCGGTTCTTCCGGGTGTTCAACAACCACCTCTACACCCACATCGACCCGGCCGAGCAGCAGGACGACCTGACCGCGCTGGTCGAGGTGGCCGACGGCGAGCCGTTCGTCCTGCATCCGGGTGAGTTCGTGCTGGCGTCGACACTTGAGGTCATCACGCTCGGCGACCAGCTGGCCGGCCGCCTCGAGGGCAAGAGCAGCCTCGGCCGCCTGGGTCTGCTGACCCACTCCACCGCCGGCTTCATCGACCCGGGCTTCTCCGGCCACGTCACGCTCGAGCTGTCCAACGTGGCCAATCTGCCGATCAAGCTCTGGCCGGGCATGAAGATCGGGCAGCTCTGCATCTTCCGCCTGTCGAGCCCGGCCGAGCACCCTTACGGTTCGGCCGTCTACGGCTCCCGCTATCAGGGTCAGCGCGGCCCGACGCCCAGCCGCTCGGCGCAGAACTTCCGCCTCTGGCCCACAAGCTAGCCGGAAGACGAGTCGAAGATCGAAAGCTGGATGTCGTAGCGGGGTGGTGGGTGCGGATCGCTGCTCACGCCGAGGACCCGGCCGAGCCGGGCAGGGCGCTGCGCGCCCAGAACGCCCAGCGCGACCGGGCGACGTGCGTGAGTGGTCGCGCCCGAAAACCAACGACGAGCTGTGCATCGCCCAGCCGTATCTTCCTCATGCGCGAGGCGTCGATCCCCCACAATGGTGATCAAGAAGCGGTGGCCCTCAGCAGGGGTTGTACTCCGTCTTCGAGCGCATCTTCGACGAGCTCTGGGACGGTGGACAGCCTCGGTGACCGAATACGCTGATTTCCTGCCTGTCGCGCACCAGGCGGTTGACCTGGCGAGCAGGATCATGCGCAGCATGCAGCCGGGCGTTTTGACCGCCAAGGGCGACCGGGACATGGCATCCGAGGCCGACTTCGCCATCGAGGAGCAGGTGCGGGCCTTCCTGGCCGAGGAGACGCCAGACATCGCTTTCTTGGGTGAGGAGAACGGTTCGAGCGGTGATACCGACGGGTTGATGTGGGCGCTGGATCCTGTTGACGGCACGGTCAACTTCATCCATGGGTCGCCGCTGTGTGCTGTCTCTCTGGGTCTGGTCAATGAGAAGCAATCGGTCCTGGGAGTGATCGAGCTGCCCTTTCTGGGCAGCCGATACTCCGCAGCCGAGGGCCACGGCGCAGAGTCCGACGGTCAGCGCATCAGTGTCAGCGGCGCGAGAGACGTCAGCGAGGCTGTCGTGGCGATTGGTGACTACGCCGTCGGCGCCGGTGCCGAGGAGAAGAACGAGTTCCGATTCGCGTTGACGCATCGGCTTGCCGCGCGGGTCCAGCGCATCCGGATGCATGGGTCGGCGGCCATCGATTTGGCATGGCTCGCCGCCGGAAAAGTAGACGCCGTCGTCATGTTGGCGAACAAACCGTGGGACACCTCGGCCGGAGTCGTCATCGCGCGCGAGGCCGGCGCGTTGACAGTTGACCGCGATGGAGCCCCCCACAGCTTGGACGCTCGGGCTACCGTCGCCGCCAACTCCCACATCTTGCCGTCGATCCTCGCTCTGATCGCCGGCGACAACTCATCCGAGTACAAACCGCAAACCATATGATCCGGCCAGGGCGCGGACCTGGCGGCGTACGGGATGGCTCAACCGCGGTTGAGCGGGATGCCGTGGGTGGCGGCGGTGGTCAGCACCTGGTGGATCTGTTCGGCTGAGATGCCTCGGGTCGGGATCTGGACGAAACGCCCGCTGCCGATGCCGAGCACCAGCTGGCCGGGCAGGTGGTCCACGTGGGTGAAGGCGTTCCAGGCGTACGCGTGCCGGCTCTCGACCGTCGAGCAGGCCACACCGTCGGCGCTGACTTCGATGGTTGTCGGGCCGCCGTCGCGCAGGGCTCGCCGGGCGCCGCCGTTGAGCAGGAACATCGGTACGACCACGGCCAGAGCGACGCCCGCGAGCAGCAGCGTGTAGTTCAGTCCGTCACCGTGCAGGTGGCGGAGCAGGGCCAGGCCGAGGAGAGCCCACCCGGCCAGCCGGGCCAGCAGCACCGGCCGGCGGAGTCTGTGGCGCAGGGCTTCGGCGGTCAGGTGGGGGTCCGGTCGCACGATGATCTGCAAAAACACTCCCAAAAGGTAACTTTCGGCAAGCGTTGACAGGCATCGGCTGCTCGGCCGACCGGGTCCGGCCGGTCGGCCGCAGGTGAGTGCTTAAGCGCCGAGCTTCCATGAGAGGGTGTGCGCTATGGGCGCGATCAAACCATGGCATCTGCTGATCTTGATTTGTCTGTTCGTGGCCGTGACCGCGCTCGTCACGGTGATCATGGTGACGCTGGCCAAGCGCCGGAAATAGATCAGAGCAGGGCCTGGGCGACGGCTCGCCACTCCTCCCGCGGCAGGTGCGGGCTGGGCTGGGCCGAGAGCACCTGCACGGCCACCTGATCGGCGCCGGCCTCGAGATGGGCGTCGACGCGAGCCCGGACGGCCGCCGCGTCGCCCCACGCCACCGCCCAGTCGACCAGGCGGTCACTGCCCTCGCCGGCCAGATCATCGTCGGTGAAGCCGAAGCGGCGCCACGAACTCGTGTAGTTGGGCAGCGACAGGTACGGCTTCAGCACCCGCCGGGCCACCGAGCGCGCCACCACCGGGTCGGTGCCCAGGAAGACCTTCTGCTCCGGGATCAACAGACGGTCGGCGCCGAGGATCTGGCGCGCCTGGGCCGTGTGCTCGGGCGGCATGAGATAGGGCAGCGCCCCCGCCGTCAGTTCGCGTGCCGTTGCCAGCGCCTTGGGCCCCAGGGCGGCGATCATCAGCTCGCCCGCCGGCACCCGGCGCAAGCCGTCGGTGAGGAACGCGCGGAGCTGGGTCAGCGGCTTCGCGTAGCTCCGTCCGACTGAGGCCGCGGTGGGTGCGTGTCCCGAACCGACGCCCAGGTAGAAGCGGCCCGGGAACTGCTCGTGCAACCGCTCCTGACCGGCCGCCAGCGTCTCGGCGTGGCTGTGCCAGATGTCGACGATGCTCGTGCCCACGACCAGGCTCGTCGTGGCGGCCAGGATCGATTCCGGCAGGTCGAGGTTGTCGGGCGGGCTGCCGCCGATCCACACCGAGCCGTAGCCCAGGCTCTCGATCTCCAGCGCCGCCGTGGCGACGAGATTCGGATCCTGGGGCCAGATGTGGCGGGAGACCCAGATTCCGTACCGCCCGAGGTTGTTCACGACTTCGATCGTACGATTACGGACGACCTGACACGCCGGAGAGGAACCCGCTCGTGTATCTGATGATCTCGAAGTATCTGGTGCCGCTCGAGCAGGTCGACGAGGTGCGGGACGCGCATCTGGCCTATCTGGAGGGTCTGGAGGCGCAGCACCTCGTGGTCACGGCCGGCCGCCAGGACCCGCCGGCCGGCGGCGTCGTGCTGCTCAACGTCGACGACGAGGCCCGTGCCCGCGAGTTGATCGCCCAGGACCCGTACGTGGTGCGGGGTGTCGCCGAATACTCGGCCACCGGCTGGCTCCCGACCCGGGGCGCCCTCAAGGATTTCCCGAAACCCTAATCGGGCTCGATGTCGTCCCCCGTGAGCAGCCCGCGCAGGGTGAGCTCGCGGGCCACCTCGGGAGGGCACTCATCCACGATCACCGCGGTGCCGACGTAGGCGGCGCCGAACAGCGAGCGCAACGCCCGGGCCTGGGCACCGGTGGCGGCCCAGTCGTCCACCACGAGCACCCGGTCGTCCGGTCGCACCAGCTCCTGCCGGACGCCCAGGTGCTGGGTCTCACCCCGGTGATCGGCGGGGACCTCGGCCCAGATCATCGGCTCGGCGATCGGACGCCGCGCCCCGGCGCGGTAGGCCTCGACGAAGCCGGCCCCGAGGGCCCGGGCCACCAGCGGGCCGACCAGGAACCCGGTGACCTCGGGCGAGACCACGACGGTGGGCCGCTCGGCGCGGAAGAGGCCGGCCAGCCCCTCACCCAGTCCCGCGAGGATCGCCGGATCGCGCCACCAGCCGGAGCGATCGCTCACCAGATAGCCGCTGCCGTCGCCCGGGTCGGTCCAGCGGAACGCCGCCCGCAGATGATCACGCAGATCGGTTGTCACGCGGACATCCTGTCACTGCCCGGTCGTCCCCTTCGGCCGCGCGGTCAGAACCCGCTCAGACTAGGGGTCAAGTTAGTGCCGTCGGTCGCCTCGATCGTGCATGCTGTGTCGCGTAGCCATGCCTGACCTGCCGCCGGGCCGACGCCCGCTCAGCCCTGGATCCCGCGCCGGCCTCGGCGCGGCTGTCGTGCTGCTCGCCGCCGTGTCCGCGGTGGAACTGCTGGACGGCCGGGCGGCCGACTTCGTCGGGCTCTTCGCGGCCGTCCCGTTTCTGGCCGCCGTCTTCGCTTACTGGCAGACGGTGCTGCTCGTCGGAGTGCTGGCGACGATCGTCGGCATGGTCTTCGTGGGCACCGCGGGCCCGCTCACCATCTCGGGCGCGGTCAACATCGTCGGCATCCTGCTCGCGACCGGTATCGCCGCCGCGGTCGCCACGATCCGGCAGCGCCAGGCCGAGCGGATCGTCGAACTGCAACGGCTGGCCGCGGTCGCCCAGCAGGCCGTGCTGCGGCCGGTCGGTCCCCAGGTGGGCGCGCTCGCGGTCGCGGGCCGCTACATCTCGGCGACGGCCGCGGCCGACATCGGCGGCGACCTCTATGAGGCGCTCGATACGCCGTACGGGGTCCGGATCATCATCGGTGACGTCCGGGGCAAGGGCCTCGACGCGGTCCGCCTGGCCAGCATCGTGCTGGGCTCCTACCGGCACGTGGCCTACGAGCGGGCCGACCTCAAGACGATGGTGACCGACCTCGACCGGGCCGTGGCCCGCAGTGTCGGCGACGAGGATTTCGTCACGGCGGCGCTGGTCGAGGAACGCGGCGGCACGCTGACGATCGTCAACTGTGGACACCCGGCGCCGCTGCTGCTGCGACGGGGCAAGGTCATCCCGCTGGAGCCGCCGGCACCGGCGCCCCCGCTGGGCTTCATGCCCGAGGTGAAGGCGCGGGTCGAGCGGCTCGAGCCGGGCGACCGGCTGCTGCTGTTCACCGACGGACTGGGCGAGGCGCGACGTGACGGCGAGTTCTTCCCGACCGCCGACCGGGCGTGGCGGCTGCTCGGCCACGGCACGGTCGGCGACGGTCTCGCTTCGCTCGAGACGGCCCTGGTCGACTGGGTCCACGGCCGCCTCGAGGACGACATCGCGCTGGTGCTGCTGGAGTACGCCGGCCCGGACGACGGCGCGACGGTGCCGATGCCGAGCTGGGAAGTCGGCGCGGCCGGAAGCTAGGCCGCGGGTGCTGCCGGTTCGGGCTCCGCGGGAGCGGGCTGGCCCAGAGGAGCCGGCGAGACCGGCGCCGACGCCAGTTCGGGACGGCGGTGCCGCCCGACGTAATGGCGTGGCTGGCTCGCCTGGCGGGGCTCCGGAATGAGGCTCTTGATAGCGGCGAACATGGCGCGCCCCCTTGGCGGCTCGTCGAAGCAGAAAAGCTTCGTGTCTATCCGGAGCAACGAGCCGCATTCCGTGCCGATACGTCAGGGGCGCATGGGAGTCCGCAAATAGCCGAACGGCCATCCTGCTGGCCACCCGATCGGAGGCGTTTGATGTGCGAACCGACGGACAGGCCCCTCGCGAGGGTGGTTGGTCACGAAACGGCTCGCGGGTTGTCCGTTCCTACCGATCAGTAATACAGTGGCTGTTACTGACGGGTAACTCCAGACCGGCGGCGTTCGGAGAGCGGGGCCAAGCACCATGACTCACTACAAGAGCAACCTTCGGGACCTACAGTTCAACCTGTTCGAGGTCTTCGGGGCTGACCAGGCGTTCGGTCAGGCGCCGTATGAGGACATCGACGCGGACACCGCACGCGATGTGCTGACCGAGGTCAACCGCCTCGCCACCGAGGACCTGGCCGCGAGCTATGTCGAGGCCGACCGCAATCCGCCGGTCTTCGACCCCGCCACGCACACCGCCCCGCTGCCGGAGGCGTTCAAGAAGTCGTTCGACCAGTGGATGGCCAGCGAGTTCTGGCGCCTCGACCTGCCGGCCTCGCTCGGCGGCACGCTCGCCCCGCGCGCCTTCTGGTGGAGCCTCGCCGAGAACGTGCTCGGCGCCAACGCCCCGGTGTGGATGTATTCCTCCGGCCCGTCGTTCGCGTCCGTCGTCGACGCCGAGGGCACCGAGGAGCAGAGGAAGTGGGCCAAGCTCTTCGTCGAGAAGCTCTGGGGCTCCACAATGGTGCTGACCGAGCCGGACGCCGGTTCCGACGTCGGTGCCGGCCGCGCCCGGGCGATCCCGCAGCCCGACGGCTCCTGGCACATCGAGGGCGTCAAGCGCTTCATCACCTCGGGTGAGCACGACCTGAGCGACAACATCATCCACTACGTGCTGGCCCGTCCGGTCGGCGTCGAGGGTGTGGGCGGTCCTGGCACCAAGGGCCTGTCGCTGTTCATCGTGCCGAAATACCACTTCGATGCCGAGACCGGTGAGCTGGGCGAGCGCAACGGCGTCTACGCCACCAACGTCGAGCACAAGATGGGCCTCAAGGTCTCGAACACCTGCGAGCTGACCTTCGGCGAGCACGGCACCCCGGCCAAGGGCTGGCTGCTCGGCGACAAGCACCAGGGCATCCGCCAGATGTTCATGATCATCGAGTACGCCCGGATGATGGTCGGCACCAAGGCGATCGCGACGCTGTCGACCGGTTACCTGAACGCGCTCGAGTACGCCAAGAACCGCGTCCAGGGCGCCGACCTCGTGCAGAACGACGACAAGGCCGCCCCGCGCGTCACGATCACCCACCACCCCGACGTACGCCGGTCCCTGATGCTCCAGAAGTCGTACTCGGAAGCCCTGCGCGCCCTGGTCATCTACACCGCCACCTGGCAGGACAAGGTCGCCATCGCCCAGGCGGCGGGCGACCTCGAGGCCGCGAAAGAGGCGAGCAAGGTCAACGACCTGCTGCTTCCGCTGGTCAAGGGCGTGGGCTCCGAGCGGGCGTACGAGTTGCTGGGCCACGAGGCGCTGCAGACCTTCGGTGGTTCAGGCTTCCTGCAGGACTACCCGCTCGAGCAGTACGTGCGCGACGCGAAGATCGACACCCTGTACGAGGGCACGACGGCGATCCAGAGTCTCGACCTGGTCTTCCGCAAGATCGTGAAGGACCAGGGTGTCGCGCTGGCCTCGCTGGCGTCCGAGATGCAGGCCTTCGTCGAGAGCGAGGCCGGCAACGGTCAGCTCAAGCTCGAGCGGCTCGGTCTGGGCAAGGCGCTCGGCGAGATGCAGCAGATCCTCGGCGCGACCATGGGCTGGCTCGGCGCAGTCCAGGGTGGCGAGGCCCGGGAGCTCTACAAGGTCGGTCTGAGCTCGCGGCGCGTCCTGCTCGCCCTGGGCGACGTGGTGCTCGCCTGGCTGCTCCTGCGCCAGGCCGACGTCGCGCTCAAGGCCCTCGGCGGCGACGTCTCGGCAGCCGACAAGAACTTCTACGAGGGCAAGGTGGCGGCCGCGCGGTTCTTCGTCCGCGAGGTGCTGCCGCGGGTCGGTTCCGACCGGCGCATCGTCGAGAACGCCACGCTGGACATCATGGACCTCTCCGAGGACGCCTTCTAAGACCTTCGCGGGACGGGCGACGCCCCTCGTCCTTCCCGCTGCATATGCAGTTCCCCCCAGGAAAAGGCCGGCCGCCGCCGGCCTTTTTCCGTTGCCCCCTCAGCCGCGCGCGGTGTGCCGTTCGAGCAGGCTCATCGAGCGCGGCTCGAAATCGGCCCACGATCCCTCGCCCCGGTGGACGGCCAGGCCGGCCGTCTTGAGCTCGACCAGCCCGCCGTCGTACTGGTCGTCGGGGATGAGCATCAGCGACACCTCGGAGACCGTGGGATTGTGGCCGACGACGAGCACCGTACGGATCGTGTCGGGCACCTTGCGGACCAGGTCGAAGACCTCGGTCACCCCACCGTGATAGAGCCCCTGGTCGTAACGCACCTCGGGCGCCCCGCCGCCCGGTTGCGCCTGGGCCAGCGCGATCGACGCGCCCTGCCACGTCTGCCGGGTGCGGGCGGCTGGCGAGCACAGCACCAGGTCCGGATGCAGCCGCTCGTCGGCCAGCCAGGCGCCGGCCGCGTCCGCGTCGGTCTCCCCGGTCGTCGTCAGCTTCCGATCGAAATCGGGGAGATCGTCCGGCCGTTCGGCCTTGGCGTGGCGCAGGATCACAAGGGTCCTCAGGGTCATGCGTCCAGCTTGCCTGATTGAGTTTTCCGACGCGTGGGTAAACCGGGTCTGGAAAAGCATTGACCACGGTGAGGATCAAGGAGGCCCGCGATGGGCATCGGCGGAAGCATTTTCCTGCTCGCGTTGGGCGCCATCCTGGCGTTCGCCGTCAACGCTGACATCAGCGGGATCGACATCAACATCATCGGGTGGATCCTGATGGCGGCCGGCCTGATCGGCCTGGTCATCACGCTCTGGTACTGGAACAGCCGCCGGCGCACCGTCGTGACGCGACAGAGCGCCGCCCCGGTCGCGGGCAACCCGGCGTACCCGAACCAGCAGGTGCGCAGCGAATACCGCGAGACCCGCAGCGAGGACGCCCCGCCGCCCCCGCCCCCGGGTTACTGATCTCCTGACTCGCGACGCCGGCAACCGCTCATCCCCCTGGCGGTTGACCGGCGTCGCGCTGTGTCAGCCCTGTGCGGCGGCCAGCTCAGCCTTGATCGACGTGGCCAGCGGCGTCGCCGGACGGCCGAGCAGCTTCTCCAGGTCTTCGCGGGGCACGTGGAGCGCACCCTGCGAGGCGGCCCGGTCGACGTCGGCCAGGATTGCGGCGAATCCCTCGGGCACGCCCACGCCGACGAGCATCTCGCGGTACTTGTCCTCGCCCAGATCGGTGTAGGTCACCGGCCGGCCGGACTGCTTGGCGATCTCGGCCGCCAGCTCGGTCAGGGTGAACGCCTCGCCACCCAGCTCGTACACCTTGCCCTCATGGCCCTCGGTGGTGAGCACGGACGCGGCCGCTTCGGCGTAGTCGGCCCGCGGGGACGCACTGATCTTGCCGTCGCCGGCCGCGCCGAAGAGCCCGTGGGCCAGCGCCTGCTCGACGCTGTAGTTCTCGACGTACCAGCTGTTGCGCAGGAACACGTACGGGAGACCGGCGTCCTTGATCCACTGTTCGGTGGTGAGGTGCTCGGCGGCCAGCTTCATGTCGGTCGTGTCGGCCTTGGGCGCGCTGGTGTAGACGACCACACCCACGTTGGCCGCCCGGGCGGCGTCGACCACGTTGCGGTGCTGGCCGAGCCGGTTGCCGGCCTCGCTGCCGGAGATGAAGAAGACCTTGTCGGCGCCCTCGAACGCGGCCCGCAGCGCCTCCGGGTCCTCGTACGCGACCTGCTTCGTGGTCACCCCGAGGTCGGCGATCTTGTCGATCTGACGGCCCAGACCGACGATCTCGCTCGCCGGCACGCCTTTGGCGAGAAGCGACTGGATGGTGAGCCGGCCGAGGTGCCCGGTGGCGCCGGTGACGACGATGGTCATGCTGTCCTCCATGGTTGTTCTGACAACAACTAGCCAACGTCGCTGCTCAGCGGTCACTTCCCGATGGATAGAAGGCACCTTGAAGTGCAGTACTCACCCGAGGGATAGTAATCCGGTGGAAGCCAGCGCGTACGCGAAGAACTGTCCCAGCCGGCAGATCCTGGACCGGATCGGCGACACGTGGAGCGTCCTGGTCGTGATGATGCTGGCCGACGGCCCGCAGCGATACACGGCGCTGTCCCGGCGGATCGAGGGGGTGAGCCCCAAGATGCTCACGCAGACCCTGCGCGGCCTGGAGCGCGACGGGCTGATCGGCCGCACGGTGCACGCCGAGGTGCCGCCGCGGGTCGATTACGCGCTGACCGAGCTCGGGCGCAGCCTGCTCGATCTGGTCGGCGCCCTCGAGAAGTGGGCCGAGCTGCACATCGACGACGTGCAGGCGGCCCGGGTCGCTTACGACAACCCGGGCGTACGGATGACGTCCCGCTCGCTTTGACCGCTCGCTTCGGCCGCTCGCTCGCTTCGGCCGCTCGCCGGCCGCTCGCTTGACCGCTCAGGCGTAGAGCGCGAAGTAAATGGCGATGTGGTGGCAGAGCGCCGCGACCAGCGTGCAGGCGTGGAAGAACTCGTGGTGGCCGAAGACCTCGGGCCACGGGTTCGGGCGGCGCAGGGCGTAGAAGACCGCACCGACGCTGTAGATCACTCCACCCACGGCCAGCAGCACCAGGCAGGTGACGCCGCCGCGGTGCAGCACGTCGGGCAGGATCGCGACGGCGCCCCAGCCCAGCGCCAGATAGAGAGGTGCACCGGCCCAGCGGGGCAGGTGCGGCCAGATCGTCTTGAGCGCCACGCCGCCGAGCGCGCCCCCCCAGATCAGGCCCAGCATCAGCGTCGCCTTGCCCTGCGGCAACAGCTCGAGGCAGAACGGCGTGTAAGTGCCGGCGATGAAAATGAAGATCATCGAGTGATCCAGCCGGCGCATGATCTGGTAGCCGCGCTCGGTCCAGGTCCGCCGGTGATAGAGCGCGCTGATGCCGAACAGTCCGCACACGGTGATGCTGTAAACCAGGGTGCCCAGGAACGGCTCGATGCCCGGTCGAGTGAGGGCGATCGAGCACAACACGATGCCGCAGACCAGCGCGACGAAGAACGCGTATTGATGCAACCGGCCGCGCAGCCTCGGCTTACCGAGGTCGGCCGGCCTCATCCGGAACGGGGCGGAGGTCGTCACGTCATTCAGGTTACGGTATCGTAAGTTACTCGTCAGTAGTAAGTGTGGCACGTCGCATTCGATGATGCGCGGTCCTACTCCGTCCCGCCCGGAAAAGGCAGGATGTCGCCATGAGGGTGAGACGCGCCGGGGCTTCCGCGGTGCTGCTGGAGTGCGCCGGCGGCGACGAGGTCGAGGCGTGGCGCCGCGAAATCGTGAGGCGGCGGGCGGCGGGCGAGCTGCACGTGATCGACATCGTTCCCGGGGCGGGCACGCTGCTGCTGGACGGCGTGGAACCGGATCTGGCCGAGGCGCTGGCCCACTGGCCGCCGCCGCCGGTCACCGCACAGCGGCCGGGACCGTTGGTGGAGATCCCGACCGTGTTCGACGGGGACGATCTGCACTACGTCGCCGAGCTGTGGGGGCTGTCCGTGTCAGCGGCTGTCGCGCGTCTGACCGAGACGACACTCACCGTGGCGTTCTGCGGGTTCTCGCCCGGTTTCGCGTACATGCGAGGTCTGAGCGGCGAGGTGCCGCGGCTCGACGCTCCGCGGCCGCGGGTGCCGGCCGGGTCGGTCGCTCTGGCCGGCGAATACTGCGGCATCTATCCCACCGCCTCGCCAGGTGGATGGCGGCTGGTCGGCCGCACCGAGGTGACCCTTTTCGACGTACGGGACGATCCGCCGGCCCGGCTCAGCCCGGGCACCAGGGTGCGCCTGGTGATCGCGTGATCACGGTCGTTCGGGCAGGCCCGCTGACCACCATTCAAGATCAAGGGCGTTCCGGGTACGCCCACCTCGGGGTGCCTCGCTCGGGCGCCCTCGATGCAGCGGCCCTGCGGCGGGCGAACAGCCTGGTCGGGAACCCGCCGGAGGCTGCCGGTCTCGAGACCACGCTGCTGGGGTGCGCGCTGCGTTTCGACGAGCCCGCCGTGGTCGCGGTGACCGGCGCCCACGCCGTGATCAAGCTCGACGGGCTGTCCGTGCCGGCCGGGGTGATCGAGGTGGGGGCGGGCTCCGTGCTCGACGTGGGCAAGGCAACCCGAGGCGTACGGTCCTATGTGGCCTTGGCCGGCGGCCTGAACGTCGAGCCGGTGCTGGGCAGCCGCTCGACCGACACGTTGTCGGGGTTGGGTCCACCCAAACTGGCGAACGGCACAATCCTCGCCCTCAGCCCACACCACTCACCTTTCCCCTCGCCCCCAGCCGCCCCCTCTCTGCCCGCCCATTCACCACCTCCGGCCGACGGGGAGAACGGGTTGCTCGCGGATGAGGTGGTGCTCGGGGTGTGGCTTGGCCCGCGGGATGACTGGTTCTTGGCGAGCGAACTGTTCGAGAACGCGTACCAGGTCAGCCCGATGAGTAATCGGGTCGGATGCCGCCTGACCGGCGCGCCCGTGACGCGGGTCCGGGAGGGCGAGTTGCCGTCGGAAGGTGTGGTGCTCGGGGCGATCCAGGTTCCCGCCGATGGGCAGCCGCTTGTCTTTCTGGCCGACCATCCGACCACCGGCGGCTACCCGGTGATCGGGGTGGTCGACGATGTGACGGCGCTCGCGCAGGCGCGCCCGGGGAGTACGGTGCGGTTTCGTGAACTCCGTTGATCTGAACGCCGACCTGGGCGAAGGCTTCGGCCGCTGGGCACTGGGCGACGACGACGCGTTGCTGGGCGTGGTGACCTCGGCCAACGTCGCGTGCGGGTTCCACGCGGGGGATCCGTCCACGATGCACCGGATCTGCGGTGCGGCGGTCGAGCGGTCGGTGGCGATCGGGGCACAGGTCGGCTATCGCGATCTGGCCGGATTCGGGCGGCGGCGGATCGACTACGACCTGGACGAGCTGCGCGACGACATTCTGTACCAAATGGGGGCACTCGAAGCGTTCTGCCGGGTCGCCGGCGGGCGGGTGGCCTACGTGAAGCCGCATGGCGCGCTCTACAACACCGCGGCCGTCGACGAGGGTCAGGCCGGCGCGGTGGTGGCCGCCGTCCGGGCCTACGACGCGGCCCTGCCGGTGCTGTGCCAGCCGGGTTCGGTCTTGTCGCGCCTCGCCGCTGGGGCCGGGATCACCGTGGTCGGGGAGGGCTTCGCCGATCGCGGCTACCGCGCCGACGGAACACTGATGCCGCGTTCACTGCCGGGCGCTGTTGTGCACAACCCGGACGAGGTTGTCGCCCGCGCGGTACGGATGGCGGTCGAGCAAGTGGTCGAAACCGCCGACGGCGAACTGGTGCCGGCGCCGGTGGCCTCGATCTGCGTACACGGTGACACCCCGGGCGCGGTCCAGCTGGCCACCCGGGTCCGCGCCGGACTGACCCGTGCCGGCTTGGTCGTGGAGCCGTTCCGCCCGTGACGCCTGTGGATAACTCACGCTGACGGCTTGACAACCAGGTAGCTTGGGCCCGCCCCCTGGTCGGGCGGGGTGGGCTGGTTGTTGGGGGTGCCGGCCGGACCGGTGCGATCAGGCGTCGTCGAGGCCGCGCAGGATGAGCGGGAGGCGGTTCGGGCCGTCGGGGGTGACCACGATCGGGACGCCCCAGTCCTGGCGGGTCAGGTGGCAGGCGGCGAATTCGACGTCGACGTCGCACGTCGCGGCCTGGGCGACCACCTGCAGCACACCCTCCGTGACGTTCGGATTGATCACCAGGGCGCGGGACAGGTCGGTGGTCGAGCCGGCGCCCTCCAGCAGCAGCTCGGGTGGCGACGCCGAGACCTCGAGCCGGGTCGACGGGCCGAACTGGGTGTCCAGCTTCTGGCCGGGCGCGGGGGTGAACACCACGTCGAGGGTGAGCGGGCCGGGAGCGACCGGGGAGGCCGGGCGCTCGGTGCGGTGGCGCTCGCCGGTGACCGTGCGGACCGCTCCGGGGGCGAGCCGGGTCAGGCGGTGCGCGCCCGACTCGACCACGAGTACGTCGCCGGTGCTGGTCACCAGGACGTCGCTCGGCTCGGCCAGGCCGGAGTCGACAGTGGAGACCTCGTCGGTCTGAGGGTCGAAGCGCCGGATCGCGCCGTTGTAGGTGTCGGCGACCAGCACCGAGCCGTCGGGGAGTGCGGCCACCCCTAGCGGGTGCTGGAAGAGCGCCTCCTTGGCCGGGCCGTCCACGTGGCCGAAGTCGAACAGGCCCTGGCCGACGGCGGTGTGCAGGACACCCCGCTCGATGTAGCGCAGCGCCGAGGTCTCGCTGTCGGCGATCCACAGCCGGTCACCGCCGACCGAGAGGCCGGAGGGCTGGGCCATCCAGACGTCGGGGATCGGGCCGTCGCGCAGCGATTCGACCGTCGTGCCGGCGTAGACGCCGACCGTGCGCTTGATCGGGTCGAACCACCAGAGCTGATGGATGCCGGCCATCGCGACGATCACGCGGTCGTCGTACCAGGCGACGTCCCACGGGGAGGAAAGATCGGTGGCCAGCGCGTCGTGGGCGTGTTCGTCGACGGCCGTCCGCCACGGGCGGCCCGACCCGGCGACCAGGGTGATCTCGCCGTCGGCCAGGCGCAGCCCGCGCAGCTGGTGGTTGACGGTGTCGGCGACCACCACGTCGTAACCGGCGACGGACGCGACCTCGGGCGGCAGCAGGAGCAGGCCCTGCGGCTCGCTGAACGGGCCGCCCCGCTCGCCCGTGCCGAAGCGGCGGACCAGCGTCTCGCCGTCGGCCTCGACCTCGACGATCGAGTGCCGGGCGGTGTCGCTGACCAGCAGGTGACCGCCGGGCAGCTCGAGAGCCTTGCCGGGGAAGCGGAAGACGGTGTCGGCGGCGGGCGGCGGAACGTACGGGCCGTCGCCGCGATGCAGCGTGCCGTCCGCGGTGTGCTTGGCGATCAGCTCGTCGACCAGCCGGGACAGGCCCTCGGCGTGGCCCTCGCCGGCCATCGACGCGACCAGGTAACCGGTCGGGTCGACCACCGCCAGCGTGGGCCAGGCCTTCGCCGCGTACTGCTGCCAGAGATGCATGTCGGCGTCGTCGACGACCGGGTGGTGCACGCCGTACCGTTCGACGGCCGCGGCCAGCGCCTGGTGATCACGCTCGTGCTGGAATTTCGGCGAGTGGACGCCGATCATCACGACGGCGTCACCGTATTTCTGCTCCAGCGGGCGCAACTCGTCCAGCACGTGCAGGCAGTTGATGCAGCCGTAGGTCCAGAAGTCCAGGATGACGATCTTGCCGCGCAGGTCGGCCAGGGTCAGCTCCCGGCCACCGGTGTTCAGCCAGCCACGGCCCCGCAGTTCGGGCGCCCGCACACGTGCAGTCATCGCACCATCGTGCCGTACCGGATGGTCCGGTACGACACGAAGGTGGTCAGGATGACAGCGTCAGGAGTTCGGCTTGAGGCAGAGGACCTGGTTCTTGCCGTCCGAGGTCTTGTTGACCACGTACGGCTGCTGCGGGTCGGCGCACTCACCCTTGTCGGCCACAATGGACACGACCTGGAACGCCGTGGCGTCCGAGCACTCGGACTTGATGGCGGCCTCGCCCTCGCGCTTCACGCACTCGCCCTGGATGACCGACAGCGAGTTGTCCTTGCCGCCCGCCACCAGATAGACGATGCCGAACACGATGCCCAGCAGCAGCAGCGCGCCCACCACGACCGCGATCAGGATCGGAAGCACGCGGACGTGCGGTGTCTCGGCCTTGGCCGCCGCAGGCTTCGCCTCGGGCTTGAAGCTGTCGAACCGGCCCTGGTCGGCCTCGACGCCCGGCCAGCTGGTCGTCTCCTCCGGGGTCGGCGGCGTGACCGTGGCCCGGCTGGTCGAGCCGGGGAAGTTGTCGAATCCATCCGGCGACTGCGGGCTCGGGCCGAAACCGTCCGGCGACGGCGGGCCGAAGCCGTTGGACCGAGGCTGGGTGGCCGGGTCGAAGCCGTTGAGACCCGGGGGCATCGGCGGCAGCGCCGGCGCCGGCACGTAGGGCTGCTGGTCGCGGCCCGCGATGTCGGTGGTCAGCTCGCTGAAGGGCTCGCCGGGCCGGGGCCCGGGCGCACCGGGCCGGTCGGCATAGGGCGAACCGGGCGGTGCCGGCTCCGGCGCCGCACCGGGCATGGCCGGCGCCGACGGCATACCGGTCGGCGGGTTGCCGGGGCCGCCGGCCGGGATCACCCGGGCACTCGCCGAGGCACGAGCAGTGGCCCGGGCGGGCGACTGCGGCGCGACACCGGGTGCACCGGACTCGTTGGCGTCGTTCGACGACCCCGGGTACGCCGGCGAGCCGAACGCGCCGGAAGCCGGCGCGGAACGGTCCTCGCCCGGCCGGGGGCCGAACGGGGAATCGGCCGGGAAAGTGCCGCCCTGGTCGTCGCCGCGGGCCGGCGGCTCAGCCGGGGCGTCGTCGCCGGAGTCGTCGGCGGGGGCCGGACGGCCGTAGACCCGAGCCTGGGGCGCGGCGGACGGCGGCGGGATCTCGGACGGGTCGACCGGAGTCGCCCGGCCGGGCGTGGGCACCGAGGCGCTCGCGGCGACCGGACGGGCCGAGCCCAAAGCCGGCGGGTTCTCGGCCGGGTCACGCGGCGCCGGCACGGCGCCGTTGCGCGACTCGGCGGCCGCGGAGGAGCCCAGGGCACCGAGTGCGGCACCCGGCACCCGCTGCGGATAGCCGCCGGGGTGGTCGTCGGACTGTCCACCCGGCCGGCCGAAGACCTCGTCACCGGACTGCTCGGCGCGCTGTCCGAAGACGTTGTCACCCTGCTCGGCGCGCTGTCCGAACGGGTTGCTGTCTTGCTCGGGTCGTTGTCCGAACGGGTTGTTGTCCTGCTCGGATCGCTGCCCGAAGACGTTGCCACCCTGCTCGGGCTGCCGCCCGAAGGCGTTGTCACCCTGCTCGGGCCGCTGTCCGAACGGGTTGTTGTCTTGCTCGGACCGTTGCCCGAAGACGTTGCCACCCTGCTCGGGCTGCCGCCCGAAGGCGTTGTCACCCTGCTCGGGCCGTTGTCCGAACGGGTTGCTGTCTTGCTCGGGCCGCTGTCCGAACGGGTTGCTGTCCTGCTCAGGCCGCTGTCCGAAGACGTTGTCACCCTGCTCGGGGCGTCGCCCGAAGACGTCGCCGCCGGGGTGGTCGTCACCGCCCGGGCCGAAGGAGCCCTCGGACCGCGCGGCGCCGTAGGCGGCACCCGGCTCGCGCCGCACGCCGAACGGCGAGGGCGGCTGGTCGGCGCCGGCGTCCGGCCGGTTGCCGAACGGCGACTGCTCGTCGTCCCCCGGCTGGTCGGCGCCGAACGGTGAGACCGGACGGGCGGACCCGTACGTCGGCCGAGGATCACCCTGGTCAGCCGGGCGAGCCGAGCCGAACGCGGGACCGCCGCTGCCGGGAGCGGCCGGTGCCACTTCGTTGTCGGTCGAGCCGAACGGCGAAGCCGAGCCGTAGGACGTGCCCTCGTTGTCACCGCCGTAGGGCGCGGCGGGCCGAGCCGAGCCGTAGGTGGGGCTGCCGCTGCCCGGTGTGGCCGGACCGGAGTCGTTGTCGGAGCCGTAGGGCCCGGCGGGACGGGCGGAGCCGTAGGTGGGGCTGGCTGGACCGGAGTCGTTGTCGGAGCCGTAGGGCCCGGCGGGGCGAGCGGAGCCATAGGTAGGGCCGCCGCTGCCGGGAGTCGCCGGGCCGGAGTCACCCTCGGACCGGCCGAACGGGGAGTCGGGGCGGGCGGACCCGTACACCGGGGCGTCGTTGTCAGCGCCGAAGCTGGACTCGGGACGGCCGTACGACCCTGGGCGGGCCGAGCCGAACGCGGGCGAGCCGCTGCCCGGAGCCGCCGCGGCCGGGTCACCCTCGGGCTGGCCGTAGGGCGTGGCGGTGCGGGCGGAGCCATAGGTAGGGCCACCGCTGCCGGGCGTGGCTGGGCCGGACTCGTTCCCGGACTGGCCGAAGGGCGGCGTGGGGCGGGCCGAGCCGAACACGGCCGGACCGTCGCCGGCCGGCCGGGCGCTGCCGAAGACCGGACCGGCGGGCGCAGCCTCATCGGAGCCGGAGCCGGAGCCGGAGCCGGAGCCGGAGCCGGAGGTGCGGCCGAACGGGTCGGGCAGACCGCCACGCTCGGAGTCGGCGTCCCCAGGGGTCGGGCTGGGCGGCTGTGCGCCACCGTCGGCCGGGGACGAGGAACGGCCGAACGGGTCGGCGAAGGGCTCGGACCGACCGTACGGGTCGGGTGCGGACTCCGGCGCGGGCGCGCCGAAGGCGCTGAAGCCGTTGGACCCCGCAGAACCGGCAGCCGGCTGACTCGGGTAGCTCGCGGGGGGCCCGAAGGGCGTCTGCTGGCCGCGAACCGGCAGCTCACCGGCCGCGCGGACCGGCAGCTCGTCGGACGGTGCACCGGTGGCCCGGACCGGCAGGTCACCGGCCGCGGGCGAAGGCGGGGCCCCGCCCTCGCTGCCGCGGCGGATCGGAAAGGCCGAGCCGCTGCCGCCACCGCGCAGCGGGAATCCACCGCTGTCGCCGGGACGACCAGGCGGCGGGGCGTCGGGCAGATCGGTCAGCGTGGCCCCGGGAACCCGGACGCGCTGGTCGCCGAACGGGGAGAGGCCGGGCGACCGACCGGCGGCCGGGTCGGCCTGCTCCCGGTCGGCCGGCGCGCGCTCGGCGGAGCCGCGCGAGGCGGCGGCGAACCCGTCGAACCCGTCGACCGGGTCGCCAGGAACGGCGTTGGCGTTGCGCTGCGGCAAGGGGGCGCCGGGACGCTGGATGAAACTCTGCTCGAGCGGTGCCCGGGACGGCGGCGACGGCGGCGGACCCCAGACGGACTGCGGCTGCTCGGCCGGTGCGGGCGGAGTCTCGGGCGACGGGGCGCCGAAGCCGGCCGGCGGCGGGCCGAAGGACTCACCGGGCGAAACCGAACCGTACGGCGACGCGGCGCCTCGCTGAGGCAGGCCGCCACCCTCGGCGGGCGAGGGAGCCGGGGCCGGCTGACGCTGCGGGAGGGCACTGCTCTCCTCGGGCGCGGGCACGCGAGCCGAACCGTACGACGTGCCGGCGGCCGGGCGCGGGCCGTCGGGGCCCTGGCCGAACGTGGGCACGGCAGGCACCACGAACGGCGAGCCGCCGTTGGGCGTGGCCTGCGGCGGAGGGCCGTAGGAGCTGGGGAAACCGTCGGCGGGCGCCGGGGCGGAAGCCCGGCCCGAAACTCGCTGTCCGTCCGCGTCCGGCGGGAAGCCGTCCGGCGAAGGACCGCCCGACGTGGCCTCGGCCGGCTGTGAGCCGGCGTAGTGCCCCTCGGACGTCATGAGCGCCTCCTCGTTTCATGCGGCCGTGCCAGCTCTGCACGGACGCCGGCCACCACCGGCGTCGTGCCCAGCTCTGAGGCCAGGCCGTGCGGGGTTTCCGACCGCCGGTCGGGAGCCCCGGCCTCGCGCCGACCGGCCGAGCCGGCTCGATGACCGTGCCCCACCGTACCGGGCGATCGCGCACGGAGGAATCCCGGCGTACGCCCGGGAGGGGAACCTCGAAGAGAACTGTGACAATGCCGCGAAAAGGCGAACGGCCCGTCCGGAGGGGGATCCGGACGGGCCGTGGCGCCGTTGAGGTCAGAAGCTCCGGCGCTGGGCGAAGATGGCGATCTCGTCGCGCATCGACTGGGTCGGTGCGGTCATCCAGGCCCGGTCGATGGCGCGGTTCTGGCGGTTGATCAACCGGCGCTGACGAACGCGATCGGCGATGCTCATTACCTTTTCACTTCCCTCGGGCCGGGTTGTCCGGCCCATCGTGGTGCTTGTCCCGTCGTGACTCCATTGTGCGTCAGAACGGGACAAGCGACCAACGATTTGGGGGGTGACGTCGCGCACGTGCCTAACGATCGTAGGTCAAGAAATTCGGTTGCCTACGAAACTTCGGACGTGCCTAGGTCCACGACAGTAGTGCGCCCTCGGGATCGGTGAGGAAGTCGCCGACGTCGCGCAGAAACTTCGAACCCAGCTCGCCGTCGACGATCCGATGGTCGAAGGAGAGCCCGAGCGTCGTCACCTGGCGCACCTTGATCTTGTCTTTGTGCACCCAGGGCATCGGCCGGATCGCCCCGAAGGCCAGGATCGCCGACTCGCCCGGTGGCAGGATCGGGGTTCCCGTATCGATTCCGAACACTCCGACATTCGTGATCGAAAGGGTCCCACCGGCCATGTCGGACGGCGAGGTCTTTCCGGACTTCGCCACCTGGACCAGAGTGTTGAGCGCCTCAGCCAGTTCCCGCAGGCTGAGACGGCCGGCGTCCTTGACGTTGGGCACGATCAGGCCACGCTCGGTCGCCGCCGCGATGCCGAGATTCACGTACTCCTTGACGACGATCTCGTTGGTCTCGGCCGACCAGGTCGAGTTGACCATCGGGTGGCGCCGGACCGCGAGCAGCACGGCCTTGGCCACCAGCAACAGCGGCGAGATGCGCACCTCACGGAACTCACGCCGGCTCTTGAGCTTGTCCAGCGCCTTCATCGTGCGGGTCACGTCGACCGTGAGGAACTCGGTGACGTGCGGCGCGGTGAAGGCCGACGCGACCATGTTCGCCGCCGTGAGCTTGCGCACGCCCTTCACCGGGATGCGCTGCTCACGGCTCGCGTCGAAGACCGCCGCGGCCGGGGTGCTGGTCACGGCGGGTGCCGCGACCGGCGCTTCGGCCGGGGTCGCGGCCGCTTGGTGTACGTCGTCCCGGGTCACCGACCCGAGCGGGCCACTGCCGGTGATCGTCGTGAGGTCGACGCCCAGATCGCGCGCGAGCTTGCGCACTGGCGGCTTGGCCAGCACCCGGACCCCGCTCGGCGCGGGCGCCACCGGAGGCGGAGGCGGTGGTGGAGCCACCGGCGTCGGCGGCGCCACGGGAGCCGGCGCGGTGGCCGCGCTGCCGTTCGGCGCCCCGATCCGGGGTCGCCTCTTCGCCGTGGTCGTCTTGGGTCCGTAGCCCACCAGCACAGCCGTGCGGCCGCCGGGCGCGGGACCGCCGATCATGCCGGGCTCGACGGAACCCTCGGCCGGCGCGATCTCGACCGCGGCCAGCGACTCGGCCGACGGCGCGGGACCGGGCAGATCCGACGGCAACGGCCCGGCTGCCGGGTCGGTGTCGATCGCCACGATGGGCGCGCCGACCTCGACCGTCGTGCCGGCCTCGACGTAGATCTTCGAGACGACGCCGGCCCACTTGGCCGGGATCTCGACCGCGGCCTTGGCCGTCTCGACCTCGACGATCGGCTGGTTGAGCTCGATCGTGTCGCCCACCTTGACCAGCCAGGACAGGATCTCGCCCTCGGTGAGACCCTCGCCGAGGTCGGGCAGGTTGAACTCCTTGACGCGGGACATCGGCGTCACCAGCCGAACGAACGGTCGACGGCGTCCAGCACCCGGTCGAGATCGGGGAGGTACTCCTCCTCGACCCGGGCCGCCGGGTACGGGATGTCGTATCCGGTCACCCGCAGCACCGGCGCCTCGAGGGAGTAGAAACACTGCTCCTGGATGCGCGCGGCCAGCTCGGCGCCGAGGCCGATGTTGCCCGGGGCCTCGTGGACGACGATGGCCCGGCCGGTCCTGCGGACCGAGGCGTAGATCTTCTCGTAGTCGACCGGCGAGATCGTGCGCAGGTCGATGACCTCGAGATTGCGCCCGTCCTCGGCGGCGGCCGAGGCCGCGTCCAGGGCCGTGCGCACCATCGGGCCATAGGCCAGCACGGTCGCGTCGGTGCCCTCGCGGACCACCCGGGCCGAGTGCAGCGGGAAGGCGCCGGACAGGTCGGCTCCGAGCTCGACCTCACCCTTCTCCCAGTAGCGCCGCTTGGGCTCGAAGAAGACGATCGGGTCGTCCGAGGCGATCGCCTGCTGGATCATCGTGTACGCGTCCGAGGGGTTCGAGCAGGTCACGACCTTGAGGCCGGGGGTGTGCGCGAAATACGCCTCGGGCGACTCGGAGTGGTGCTCGACCGCGCCGATGCCGCCGCCGAACGGGATCCGGATGACGATCGGCAGCCGCACCTTGCCCTTGGAGCGGTAGAACATCTTGGCGACCTGGGCGACGATCTGGTTGTAGGCCGGGAAGACGAACCCGTCGAACTGGATCTCGCACACCGGCCGGTAGCCACGGATGGCCAAGCCGACCGCGGTGCCGATGATGCCCGCCTCGGCCAGCGGGGTGTCGATGACCCGGTCCTCGCCGAAGTCCTTCTGCAGGCCGTCGGTGATGCGGAAGACGCCGCCGAGCTTGCCGACGTCCTCGCCCATGATGACGACCTTGTCGTCGCCCTCCAGCGAGCGGCGCAGGCCGTGGTTGAGCGCCTTGCCCAAGGTGATCGTCTCAGCCATCAGTGGTCGCTCCCCTCGAACGAGGCGTGGTAGTCGGCGAACCGGGCGCGCTGCGCGTCCACCTCGGGCGAGCCGTGCGGGTAGACGTGGTCGAACATGCTGACCGGCTGGGGGTCGGGCATCTCCAGCACCTTTTCGCGCAGCTCGAGGGCAAGGGTCTTGGCCGACTCGTCGACCGCGGCGAAGAAGTCGTCCCCGGCGATCTGCTGCTTGGCCAGGAACGCCCTGAGCCGCGAGATCGGGTCCTTGGCCTTCCACGACTCGACCTCGCTGGCGATGCGGTAGCGGGTCGGGTCGTCGGAGCTGGTGTGCGCACCCATCCGGTAGGTGTAGGCCTCGATCAGCGTCGGGCCCTGGCCGTTGCGCGCGTTGTCCAGCGCCGCCCGGGTCACGGCGAAGCTGGCCAGCACGTCGTTGCCGTCGATGCGGACGCCCGGGAAGCCGAAGCCGGCCGCGCGGCGGTAGAGCGGGATGCGGGTCTGCCGCTCGAGCGGCTCGGAGATCGCGTACTGGTTGTTCTGGCAGAAGAAGACCATCGGGGCGTGGAAGACGCCGGCCCAGACGAATGCCTCGTTGACCTCGCCCTGACTGGTCGCGCCGTCGCCGAAGTAGGCGATCACAGCCTCGCCGTCGGGGGTGCCGGTCTTGCCGTCCATGGTCACGCCCATCGCGTAACCGGTCGCGTGCAGCGTCTGCGAGCCGATCACGATGGTGTAGCCGTTGAAACGGTGCTCGTTGGCGTCCCAGCCACCCTGGTCGACGCCGCGGAACAGGCCGAACGGCATGATCGGGTCGATGCCGCGGGTGTAGAGGACGCCGTGCTCGCGATAGGTCGGGAAGGCCATGTCCTGCGGGCGCAGTGCGCGGCCGGAGCCGACCTGGGCCGCTTCCTGCCCCAGCAGACTGGCCCAGATGCCCAGCTCACCCTGGCGCTGCAGGGCGGTCGCCTCGGCGTCGAGGCGGCGGACGGTCACCAGGTCGTGGTAGAGGCTGCGGTATTCCTCGTCGGTGAAGTCGACGGAATAGGTCGTGCCGTCGGCGGTGGTGACGCTGTCGATGCGCTCACCGTCGGGGGTCAGCAGTTGGACGAAGCCGCCTGCCGGGGCGTCCGCCCCGACGTCGCTCACGCCGTTTGCCATCCGTGTCTCCCTGTTCATCTCTGCGCCCGCGACGGGTGTTGCCCGTCCGCGCGACGGACCGGTGGTCGTCGCGCCTGGCCCGGGTGAGGTTGCCGCGCGACGTTTCGGCGCGGGCCTGGACCCCGCCGGGGAGTGACGGTCCCCACCTCGTGCCCCGCTGGGTCGGCGGAAGCGACGGCGGCGGTGCCGTCGCCCCCATCCTGACAGAGAACGTGAGCCTCATTACAGGTCAGGTCGATCACAGTCGCGAAATTCCTCGGTTATATCGGTGCCCGTATTTGTCCAAATAAGCGGCTTTCGTACGGTCACTACCGTACGAACGACCTCTTTACGCCGCTGCCGATGGCCTCATGCGTCGTTCTCCCCGATGACCGTGACGGATCGGTGTTGATCATTGCAACCGGCCGCACCCGTCCATGCCGACCCAGAGGGGGAGCCCGCAGGTGCCGGACGATCACGACGACGATCTCGTGCCGCCGATGAAGGTGATGCGCAAGCGGCTCAACGGGGTCTACCGGGCCGACAGCGGATTCAACGGGCCCACGCGTCGCTACGTGCTCGTGGTGGCGATGCTGGTCGGGCTGGCCTCGGTGCCGACCCTGGCCGCGATCACGGCGGGCTCGCGGGAACTGTCGGGCGGGCGGACGGACACGATGGACATCCCGTTCCTGCCACCGGCCTCGTCGGGGCCGGTCGGGCCACCGTCGTCCTACACGTCTCCGTCCTCGCCGGCGCCGGTTTCTCGAGCGCCTGCTTCGGAAGCTCCTTCCCAGGCGCCGGATGACGGTGCCGGATCGGCTCGCGGAGCGTCGCAGAGCGCGGACGCCGCAATCCGGGCCGGGCAGTTGCTCGGCCAGGCCGGCCGGCGGGAGCCGGTGACGCCGGGAGCGCGCGGTGATTCGTCGGGTTCGCGAGGTCGGGCGCCGTCTGCCGGCGGGGGCCCTGATGGCGTACGGGATGGGGTCTCTCGCGACGACCGGGACCGAAACGGCGGGAACCGTGGCGACAGCGGGCGCGGCGACCGGAATCGTGGGGACGGGGCTCGCGGTGACCGGAATCGCGGTGGCGGGAATGGCAGCGACGGCGGCCACCGCGACGAGCCCGCCCGCTGGCCCGCCAAGCCTGCGCAGCCCACCAAGCCGGCCAAGCCCACCAAGCCCACCAAGCCCACCAAGCCCACCACGCCGGCCAAGCCCACCAAGCCGGCCAAGCCCACTCAGCCGGGCAAGCCTGCCCGCCCGGCTGAACCGGTGATCCCTGCCGAGCCGGATGATCCCGAACTGCCGTCAGTGCCCGGCGAGGATGCCGACGACGAGCCACCCCCGCGCCACGAGTGGCATCGGCGAGCCCGGCCACCGGCTCACGATATGCCCGACCCCAACGACTCGAACGACAGCGATTCGCATGACGGCGGCTCCAGCGATGGCAATTCGCATGACGGCGGCTCCGGCGATGGCGATTCGCATGACGGCGGCTCCGGCGATGGCGATTCGCACGGCAGCGATCCGCACGACAACGACTCGGGCGATAGCGACTCGGGCGATAGCGACTCGGGCGACAGTGACTCGGGCAGCGACTCGGGCGACAGTGACTCGGCCAGCGACTCGCATGACGGCGACAGCGACAGCGACAACGACTCCGGCGACAGCGACGGCGACTCGGGTGATGACGAGCCCGCCGACGACTCCGGACGCAAGCCGGCCTGGTCCGATCGCCCCGCCTGCCACGAGCGGCGCGAATGCGGTGACAAGCCGTCCCGCCACCACCGTCCCGACCGGCAGCAGAGCCGCCGGTGCGAGGAGAAAACCAACCGTCACCGGTCGCGAGACCGGTCCGAACACAGCCGGAGGTCAGCTGTGGCCGAACGTCCGCACAACATCCGACCGACCGCCATCCTCGAGCGCGGCTTCGCCAACGGCGGCAACCACGGGAACCGGGTGAATCCCGAGGCGCGCGCCGAGGAGAATCAGAACCGCTCGTATCGCGGCAGCCATCGAGCGGGCAGCCAGCACCACGCCGAGGATCAGACAGCGGAAGAGCAACGCAGCTCCCGGGTGGGCCGGCACCACGCCGACCACAGCGAGGACCTCAGCGGCCGCTGGTGATCAGCTGCCGTCGAGGCGGTGGCGGTTGGCCTCGATCCAGGCGTCGATGGCGTCGGTGTCGTTGGGGTCGACGCCCTCGGAGATCAGCTGGGCCACCGCCGCGGTGGCCGGGCTGCGCTTCTCACCCGTCGCGTAGAGCCGCGCGAACTCGGGGATCATCTCCTCGACCACGAGGTCGGTCTGCTCGGCGGCCGCCTCGGGCAGGTCGCGCCGGCGCAGCGCGTAGGCCGACCAGGCCCGCGTGACCCGGGGCAGCATGGCCGCGTCGTCCATGTCGAGGACCGCGCGCCGATGCACCCAGTCGAGCAGGAACAGCCCCGCCACCGCCGGGCTCCACCGCAGCGGGTCGGGGTCGGGCAGGCTCGCCGCGTGGTCGAGGATCAGGCTCAGGCAGAAGTGCAGCGACGCCAGCTCGTCGTCGGCGTGCACCCGGTCGAGCCCGAACCGGGCTGCCTCGGGCGAGGCCAGGAAGTCGCGGACGAGGTCGGTGGTGCTCACCGCGGCCGGCTCGGTGAGCGCCGGCATGACCGCCGGTGGCAGCAGGGCCAGCCGCGCGCCGGCCAGCGCCCGGTCGGTGGCCAGCGAGCCCTCGGACGGCAGGTCGGTCAGGCCGTCGGTGATCTCGAGGTGGCGGTCGATCTCGCCCCGCAGCCGGCCCGGATCCTCCTCACGGAACCAGGTCAGGTCGTCGTCGGCGCACATCTGCCGCACCTGCTCGAGGATCCGCTCGGCCGAGGAGCCGACGAAGATGTCCTTGGCGATGCCGATGTTGTGGTCGACCAGCGCGACGACCGCGTGCTCGGGGCCGCCCTCGTCGACGTCGTCGTAGGCGTAGGTGACCAGATAGGACGTCTGGTCGCCGTAGACGTCGCCATACGCATAACAGCCGGTGGGCCGGACCCGCCCCAGCTGGGTGGTCCACGACGGAGCCTGCGAACCCGGTTTGACCTGGGCCGTGCCCTCGGCGTCGGGCACGAGCGCGGCGAAGACCTCGCGGATCGTCGTGGCCGAGGCGGTGCGCCGGCGGGTGGTCGCGGCCAGGAAGTCACCGACGAAAGCGCGGACGGCGGTGGCACGGTCCTCCTGGGCCACCGCATACACGCTGCCGAGCAGGGCGGTGCCCAGCATCTCGGCGTCCAGCGCGCAGCCGAGCTTCGCCACGTCGCGGGCCGCGTGCAGGACCGCCTCGTACGGAGTCTGGGGTGCGGGCATGTCGCGAGCCTACCCGGCACGGTGCGTGCTGGTACTACTACGAACGCACGGTGGTCAAAGCTTCACGCGCTTGTGCGTACGCATTCAGTACCTCCCGGACCGGCGCCACCACGTATTCGCGCCCGACCTCGGACACCGACGCCCGTAGTCGTTGCTCGGCCCGCTTACGGGCGCGCCGCGATCCCCATTCCACCAGCGGCCGGGTGACCAGCCACAGGAGTACCCCGAGCAGCAGGCCGCCGACCAGCAGCACGGTGGGCAGGGGCACGATGCCGACCTCGGGATTGTCTAGTTCGGGCAGTCCGAGGATGCGCAGCACGTACCCCGCGGCCAGCCAGCCCAGCCCGAAGATCGCAGCCGCGAGGAACAGCCAGTGCAGGCCGCCGACGGCCCGCCACCAGAGCGGGGCCTTGGCCAGGCCGAGCTCGGTCCGGCCGACCGCGCGGTCGAGCGCGTCGGGCAGGTCGGCCGCCCGGGAGCGGGCGGCGTTGGCCAGCGCGGGCTTCCAGACCTCGGGCAGCGGAGCCGCGGCCCGGCTGGACACCGCGCGCACGGCCAGCCCGACCGCCGATTTCTGGGCCGCGTCGGCCTCGGGCAGTGAGGTGCGCGGCACGATCTCCTGCGAGATCGCGTCGGTCTCGGTGGGCTTGTCGTCGAGGTGCAGGCGGCGCAGCGGGTCGGGCCGCAGCCGGCGCAGCCCCCGGGTCAGCGGCCAGCCGGTGGCGGCGGCGGCCCGATGCCGATAGGCGGCGGCCGACGCGTCGGCCACCGCACCCACACCGGCCGAGGCGGCGAGCGCGTCGGTCAGCTGGCGCACGGTGGCCCGATCGACCTCGTCCTCGGCCGCGGGCGGTCCGATCATGGCGGTCAGCGGATCGCCGACCGCGTCGAGGTCACCGGCGACCCGGCGCAGCGCGGCCTGCCGCTCGGCGACCGTGGTCTCGAGCGATCCCCGCAGTTCGTTGAGCATGCCGGGCTGCTTGGCCGAGGTGGCCAGCACCGGCGCCTCGCCCAGGCCGTCCTCGGTGAGCAGCCGTTTCAGGTCTTCCAGCACCAGCACGGTGTCTTGAGTGGAGAGCCGGTCGGCCTGGTTGAGCACCACCACGGTGACCGCGGCGTGCGAGCGGAACTGGGAGAGATAGGCCTGGTGCAGGATCCGGTCGCCGTATTTCTGCGGGTCGACCACCCAGACGATCAGGTCGACCAGGCCGAGCAGGCGGTCGACCTCGAGCCGGTGACCGCGCTCGACCGAGTCGAAGTCGGGCAGGTCGAGCAGCACGAGCCCGCGCATCGAGGCCTCGTCGTCGCCGTCCAGCGCGCTCTCCCGCATGAACCGGTGACGGGGCAGCACGCCGACCCAGTCGAGCAGCCGGTTGGCCGGCTCCAGCGGGCCCCAGACGCAGGCGTGGGCCACCCCGGTCGTCGGCCGCCGCACGCCGACCGGCGACAGCTTGAGCCGGGCCAGGGCGTTGAACAGGCTGGACTTGCCGCTGCCGGTGCTGCCGGCGAGCGCGACGACGGTGTGGTCGCGGGACAGCGAGAGCCGGTTGCCGGCCCGCTCGACCAGCGTGTGGGCGGCCACCAGGTCGCTGTCGGGCAGATGGGGGTCGACCAGGCGCAGGAACCGGCTCAGCGCCTCGAGCCGCACCACCAGCCGCTCGGCGTCCACCCGTTCGTCGCCCGCCATCGCCTCGCGCACCTTCTCGATCAAGCTCACGCCGTGCTCTCCGTCAACGCGAGCTCGGTACGGGCAGTCTCCACGTCGGCCGCGGCCTGCCGCAGGCGGGCCCCCGGCTCGTCCTCGAGACCGACCGCGGCGAGCCGGTCGGTGAACCGGGCGGCCTCGGTGTCGAACAGCTTGCCCGCGCGCAGCAGCAGATCCTCGCGGGCCTGGGTGGCCAGCGTGCGGATGGCCTGATCGCCGAAGATCGCCTCGAGCACCTTTTGCGCGGCGACCGCGCTGCCGGCCCCGGCGGCGACCTCGAGCCCGGTCGGGATGAACGCGGTCGAGGTGAAGACGGCGATCATCACGGCCAGGCCGGCCCCGTTCACCGCGTACGCCGCGCCCCGTGCGACCACGCGTTTCTCCGCACCCTCCTGGCGGACCAGACCGAGCACCCACTGCTGCCAGTCGCGGACCAGGCGGTCGGCCCGGTCGGGCAGGTCGGGCGAGGGACGCTGCAGGTCGGGCGCGAGCAGGGCCGCTCCGGCCGGGTGGGCCTGCCAGGCCGCGTACGCCTGCTCGGCCGCGTCGGTGGCAATCCCGCGCAGCAGCGTGACCAGCTGCGACTCGAGCGCCGTCTGGAGGTTGCGACCGGGCAGCGGACGGCCGGTGAGCGCCGAGACGAACCGGTCGCGCAGCTGGCCGACCTTGCTCTCGAGGGTCTTGAGGAACTCGCCGGTGCCGACGAACTCCTGCCACCGGGCCAGCACCTCGCCGCGCATCAGGCGGCCGTCCCGCAGGCCGTCGGCCATCGTCTGGCGCCCGGTGCGGTAGGCCGCGGTGACCCGGTCGCCCAGCGCCTTGGCCGCCCGGGCCTGCTCGTCGGCGGCGTCGGCCAGACCGGTGACGGCCGGGCCGAGCGAGATGAGCGCCCCGTCCAGCGTCTGCCGGACCACGGCGGCGCGGGCGTTGCTGTCGGCCGCCAGCCGCCCGAACCAGTCGTGCAGCGGGGCGATGACGTCCTCGGCGATCAGCCCCTGGCCGTCCAGCCGGGTCTCGGGCAGCACGAACAGCGGCGCGGCGCCCAGGTCGCGGACGTTGAGCATGTCCTGCAGGTGGGTGGCGATCTCGGCCGCGGCCTCGGCGGGCACCCGGTCGAGCACGAGTGCGATCACCGTGCCGCGCAGCCGGGCCGTGGTGAGCAGCTCCCACGGCACCGCGTCGGCGTACCGGGCCGCGGTGGTGACGAACAGCCAGAGGTCGGCCGCGGCCAGCAGCTGTGCCGCGAGCTTGCGGTTGCGGTCGACCACCGAGTCGATGTCGGGGGCGTCCAGGAAGGCCAGACCGGCGCCGAGCGCGGGGGCCGAGACGACCTGCAGGGCGGTGGCGTCGTTGCTGGGCTCGCGGGTGCGCACCAGGCCGGGCAGCAGCTCACCCTGCTGGAACCAGGGCAGGTCGGCCGGGTTGCTCACCAGCACCGGCGAGCGGGTGGTCGGGCGCAGCACGCCGGCCGTGCTCACCGGGGCGCGGACGAGGCTGTTGACCAGTGTCGACTTGCCGGCGCCGGTGGACCCGCCGACGACCACCAGCAGGGGCGCGTCGAGCCGGGCCAGGCGGGGCAGCAGGTAGTCGTCGAGCTGGGTCACGAGCGCCGAGCCGACCCGCTGAGCCTCCTCGGAGGAGGGCATGACCAGCGGGTACGCCGTGTCGCTGATCACCGTGCGCAGGCGGCCGAGCGCCGCGGCCAGCTGGTCGACGCCGGACGACTCCTCGGCGGGGGCGGGCAGCGCGCGGGCGTCCGCCTCGCCCAGGTCGGCGGGACGGTTCTCGGGCATGGCTTCGGCTGGGGCCGTGGGGGCCTCGGCTCCGGGTTCCTCATGTGACTGACGGGGCACGTCGGATTCCGTACGATCCAAGGGGTCCGCCGTATCGGCGGTAGTCGGGCTGACCTGCTCTTTCTTGCCCTCTGAGCCGTCGGCGGAAACCGTCTCGGGCTCTCGCATGGCGGCGGGTGCGGCGGACAGGGCCGACGGACCGACCGCGTCACCGTGCGTCGTCACGGGTAAAGAGTGCCTGATCTATGCATGCAGGACAACAGGTGCCGGTATGCCGTGACCGGACAGGTATCTACCGAACTGTTGCGGCACGGGGAAACCGCTGGGAAACCTGGCAGGTTGCTGGCAGTTGCGCCGAGGTGACTCAACTTCGACTTGACGGTTGGCATGCCCGTGGCATCATTGAGTCGGTTCCACTCAACCTTGTTCGACCTGAGTCATCAAAAGCTGTGAAGCGAGGATCACCATGGCACGTGCGGTCGGTATCGACCTCGGCACCACGAACTCCTGCGTCAGTGTTCTGGAAGGAGGCGAGCCCACCGTCATCGCCAATGCGGAGGGCTCACGGACGACCCCGTCGATCGTCGCCTTCGCCCGCAACGGTGAGGTGCTCGTCGGTGAGGTCGCCAAGCGTCAGGCGGTGACCAACCCCGACCGGACCATTCGCTCGGTCAAGCGCGAGGTCGGCACGAACTGGTCGATCGACATCGACGACAAGAAGTACAACCCGCAGGAGATCTCGGCCCGGGTCCTGATGAAGCTCAAGCGCGACTCCGAGGCCTACCTCGGTGAGACGGTGACCGACGCGGTCATCACCGTCCCCGCCTACTTCAACGACGCCCAGCGCCAGGCCACCAAGGAGGCGGGCGAGATCGCCGGCCTCAACGTCCTGCGCATCGTCAACGAGCCCACCGCCGCGGCGCTGGCCTACGGCCTGGACAAGGGCTCCAAGGAGCAGACCGTCCTGGTCTTCGACCTCGGCGGCGGCACCTTCGACGTCTCGCTGCTCGAGCTGGGCGACGGCGTCATCGAGGTCAAGAGCACCTCGGGCGACAACCACCTCGGTGGCGACGACTGGGACCAGCGGGTCATCGACCACCTGGTCAAGACGTTCCGCGGTGAGCACGGCATCGACCTCGGCAACGACAAGATGGCCCTGCAGCGTCTCCGCGAGGCCGCCGAGAAGGCGAAGATCGAGCTTTCCGCCGCCTCGACCACCAGCATCAACCTGCCCTACATCACGGCCGGCCCGGACGGCCCGCTGCACCTCGACATGTCGCTGAGCCGCGCCGAGTTCCAGCGCATGACCCAGGATCTGCTCGACCGCTGCAAGGGCCCGTTCGAGTCCGCGATCAAGGACGCCGACGTCAAGCTGGCCGACGTCGACCACGTCATCCTGGTCGGTGGATCGACCCGCATGCCGGCCGTGGCCGACCTGGTCAAGAGCATCACCGGCAAGGAGCCCAACAAGGGCGTCAACCCGGACGAGGTCGTCGCCGTCGGTGCTGCCCTGCAGGCCGGTGTGCTGCGCGGCGAGGTCAAGGACGTCCTGCTGCTCGACGTGACCCCGCTCTCGCTGGGCATCGAGACCAAGGGCGGCATCATGCACAAGCTGGTCGAGCGCAACACGACCATCCCGGCGCACCGCTCCGAGGTCTACACGACCGCCGAGGACAACCAGCCCTCCGTGCTCATCCAGGTCTTCCAGGGCGAGCGCGAGATGGCGGCGTACAACAAGAAGCTCGGCACCTTCGAGCTCAGCGGCATCGCTCCGGCGCCCCGCGGCGTCCCGCAGATCGAGGTCTCGTTCGACATCGACGCGAACGGCATCGTGCACGTGTCCGCCAAGGACCTGGGCACGGGCAAGGAGCAGAAGATGACGATCACCGGCGGCTCCGCGCTGCCCAAGGACGACATCGAGCGCATGATGCGCGACGCTCAGGACCACGCCGACGAGGACAAGAAGCGCCGCGACGACGCGGAGACCCGCAACCTGGCCGAGCAGCTCCAGTGGCAGACCGAGAAGTTCCTGGCCGAGAGCGGCGACAAGCTGCCCGAGGACAGCAAGAACAAGATCGGCGAGGCGCTGGGCGAGCTCCGGGGCGCGCTCGGTGGCACCGACATCGAGAAGATCAAAGAAGCCCACGAGCGTCTGTCGCAGGTCTCCCAGGAGGCCGGCTCGCAGCTGTACTCGCAGGGTGACGCCGCGCAGGCGGCGGCCGGCGGCGCCGGTCCGCAGGACGCCCCGGGTGCCTCCGGTGGCTCGGCCGGTCCGGCCGGCGGCACGCCGAACTCGGGCCCGTCCGCGGGTGGCGCTGACGACGTCGTCGACGCCGAGATCGTGGAGGACGACAAGAAGTGACTGCCACGGACGACGAGAACGACGGTCAGACGACCGAGCGGGTCGTCATCCGGGACCGCCGCAAGATTGACACCGAGTCCAAGGCTCCCACGGCCAAGGGCAAGGCCACGGTCGGCGCCCACCGGGCGTCCGATGCCGAGGAGGTGGCTCCCGAAGTGGAAGAGGACGAGGAGCAGCAGTCCGAGGAGGAGCCGAAGGCGGCGCTGGGCGCCGAGCTGGAGGCCCTGCGGACCGAGCTCGACGAGCGGACGCACGACCTGCAGCGGGTGACCGCCGAGTACGCCAACTACCGCAAGCGGGTCGACCGCGACCGTGGGGCGGCGGCCGAGCAGACCACGGGCGCGGTGCTGACCGCGCTGCTGCCGGTGCTCGACGACATCGACCGGGCGCGCGAGCACGGCGACCTGGTCGGCCCGTTCGCCTCGGTGGCCGAGTCGCTGACCACGGTGACCGGCAAGCTGGGCCTGGTGGCCTTCGGCGAGAAGGGCGACCCGTTCGACCCCAACCGCCACGAGGCGGTCGCTCACCAGACGTCCGCGGACGTCACCGAGCCGACCTGCGTCGAGGTCATGCGCCGCGGTTACAACCTGGGCGAGCGGCTTCTGCGACCAGCCATGGTCGCGGTGGCCGACCCGGAGTGATCTCACACGTTCGTCCCGTCCGCCGCACCGCGGCGGGCGGGACCAACCGCAGGAGGGGGGAGGCGGGATGAGCTCGAAGGACTGGCTCGAGAAGGACTTCTATGCCGTTCTCGGCGTGCCCAAGTCCGCTCCGACCGACGAGATCAAGAAGGCTTACCGGAAACTCGCCCGGGATCTGCACCCGGACCGCAACCCCGGTAACAAGGAGGCGGAGGAGAAGTTCAAGGCCGCCTCCGAGGCGTACGACGTGCTCTCGGACGACAAGAAGCGCAAAGAGTACGACGAGATGCGCTCGCTGTTCGGCTCGGGCGCCTTCCGCCGGGGTGCCCGCCCCGGCGCCGGTGGCACCCAGTTCGACCCGTCCGACCTGTTCGGCGGATTCAGCGGGGCCGGGGCGGCGGGTGGCGCGGCCGGTGACCGGCGGTTCGGCGGCGCCGGCTTCTCGGACATATTCAGCTCGATATTCTCGGGCGGTGGGCCTGGTGGTGGCGCCGCCCGACGAGGTGGTCCGCGTCGCGGACGCGATGTGGAGACCGAGGTGACGCTCGACTTCGCGCAGGCGGTCAGGGGCACGACGTTGCCGTTGACCCTGCGCTCGGCCGGCGAGTGCGAGATCTGCCACGGAAGTGGGGCCAAGCCCGGCACGTCGCCGCGGACCTGTCCGCAGTGTCAGGGCAGCGGTCTCATCTCCCGTAACCAGGGGTCGTTCAGCTTCTCCGAGCCGTGCCGGGACTGTCAGGGCGCGGGGTCGATCGTCGACGAGAAGTGCCCGGAGTGCCGGGGCACGGGCGGCATCACCAAGAACCGCACGATCAACGTGCGGTTCCCGGCCGGGGTCGCCGACGGTCAGCGCATCCGGCTCAGCGGCCGGGGCGAGCCGGGCGACCGCGGTGGTCCCGCGGGCGACCTCTATGTGCAGGTCGGGGTGCGGCCGGACGAGTTGTTCGGGCGTACCGGTGACGATCTGACCCTGGTTGTGCCGGTGACCATCGCCGAGGCGGTGCTGGGGGCCGACCTGCGAGTGCCGACGCTGGACGGCCCGGTCACCCTGCGGGTGCCACCGGGCACGCCGAGCGGCCGCAAGCTGCGGGCGCGCGGCAAGGGAGTGACACGCAAGGACGGTCCACCCGGGGACCTGATCGTCACGGTCGACGTGCAGGTGCCGGGCGGCGTCACGGGGGAAGCCAGGGACGCCCTGGAGCGATTCGCCAAGCTGACCGCGCCCGCCGGGCGGGAGCGGCTCGAGGCTCGGGTGCGCCGCAACACTCAGGGCAACTAGCGAGAGTTTGATGGAGGTGCCCCATGCATGAGGAGATCAGCATCTCGGTCGAGCAGACCTCCGACGCCAAGGTCCTGATCATCTCGGTCGCGGCTCGCCTCGCCGGGATGCACCCGCAAACGCTCCGCCAGTACGACCGGCTCGGGCTGGTGCAGCCGGGCCGGGCCGGTGGGGGCGGACGCCGGTACAGCGAACGGGACGTCGCGCTGCTGCGGGAAGTGCAGAAGCTCAGCCAGGAGGAAGGCGTCAACCTGGCCGGGATCAAGCGCATCATCGGCCTCGAGCAGCTGGTGGGCGACCTCCAGCAGCGGGTGCGCGAGCTCGAGCACGAGCTCACCGACGCGTACACCCGGATCGCTCAGCTCGAGAGCCCGTACGGCCGGGGTGACCTGGTGCGTCAGGAGCGCCCGTCGACCGCGCTGGTCGTGTGGCGCCCCCGGCGGGCCCCCGACAGATAGGCCTGCGACAAGGCAGAGCCCCGCGAACTCGCGGGGCTCTCGCTGTCAGCGTCCGTTGTTGAACAGGCCGAGGCGGCGGGGGTGGCGCACCAGGCCGCCCTCGATCCACTCGGAGTAGTCGAAGATCTCGGGACGGTTCAACAGCACGCGGCAGTTGTGCGCCCAGATCGACATCGGCTCGTCGCCGACCTCCTCGGCCCGCTCGACGAATTTCTTGAGCCGCCTCTTACGCTGGCCGGACGCGTTCTGCCGGACGCCGTCGGCCGCGTAGATATACAGACAGTGCTGGGCGAAACGGCGGGCCGGGCACTGCCTGTCCATGGCCAGCTCGAAGAGGGTGGGCGCCAGCACGTCGCCGGCGATCAGCAGGTCCCAGTCGGGAGGCATGCCGCTGAGCGGCACGGCCTCCGGATGGTAGGCCCATGCCTGTAGCTCCTCCGGCCGAGGATCGACCGGATTGGCGAATCCGAAAAAAGTCGACTCACGCACTGTCACGTCGCCGCCCGAGAAAGTCCGATAACACGTAGTTGTCGCAGGGGAAAGTATCGCGCCGACCTAGTCCCGCGAAAGTGTCAAGAGCTTACAATCGGATACCGGTCAGTAGCTTTGAGCAGCCGAGACGTCAGTCCTCCGCCGCCAGAGGCTGCACCGCGGGCCGCGATGGCTGCCGCCACCTGCGGATAAAGGTCTTGAACCAGTCGTAATCGGGCAACCGGGCGAGCAGCGGGCCGGACACCACAGTGATCAACACGTACGCCGTGGCCAGCGGGGCCAGCCGGGGCTCGACCCCCGAGGCGACGGCGAGCCCGGCGATGACGATCGAGAACTCGCCGCGCGGCATGAGCGCGAGCCCGGCCCGCAGCCGGCCGGGCACGGCGATGCCCACCCGGCGGGCCGCGAAATAGCCGGTCGCCACCTTGGTCAGCATGGTGACCACGGCCAGGCCCAGCGCCGGCAACAGCACGGGCGGCATGTCGGCCGGATCGGTGGAGAGCCCGAAGAAGACGAAGAACACCGCGGCGAACAGGTCGCGCAGCGGTGACAGCATCTGGGTCGCGTGATGGGCGACCGGGCCCGAGATGGCGATGCCGACCAGGAACGCGCCGACCGCGGCCGAGACGTTCAGTTCCTCGGCCACCCCGGCCACGAACAATGTCAGGCCGAAGACGCCGAGCAGCAGCGCCTCGGGGTCGCGAGCCGAGATCAGGGCACTGATCTGCCGCCCGTACCGGATCGCGACGACCAGCACCGCCACCACGGTGACCACCGCGACGCCCAGCGCCTTGAGACCGCCGAGCAGACCCACGCCGGCCAGCACAGCGGTGACCAGGGGCAGGTAGAACGCCATGGCCAGGTCCTCGATGACCAGCACCGAGAGGATCACCGGGGTCTCGCGGTTACCGAGCCGGCCCAGATCGCCCAGCACCTTGGCGATCACCCCGGAGGACGAGACCCAGGTGATGCCGGCCAGCACCAGGGCGGCCCGCCAGTCCCAGCCCATCAGGAAGGCGAAGGCGGCGCCGGGCAACGCGTTGAAGACCGCGTCGAGCAGCCCGGCCGGGGCCGCGGCGCGCAGGTTGCCCACGAGCTCGCCGGCCGAGTATTCGAGACCCAGCATGACCAGCAGCAGGATGACGCCGATGGAGGCGCCGATCTCGATGAACTGCTCGCTGGCCGAGAGCGGGATGAAGCCACCGTGCCCGAAGGCGAGACCGGCCAGCAGATAGAGCGGGATGGGCGAGAGGCCGAAGCGGCGGCCCAGCCGGCCGAGCATGCCGAGCGCGAAGAGCAGCGCGCCGACCTCGATCAGGAGGATCGTCGTTTCGTGCATCAGTCGTCGGAGTCGCCGGCCAGGATGGCGGTCACGCCGTCCAGGCCCTGGCGGGTGCCGACCGCGACCACCACGTCGTTCGCCTCGAAGACGAACTCCGGCCCGGGGGAGGGGACGACCTCGCGGTCGCGCATCACGGCCACGATCGAAGCGCCGGTGCGGGTGCGGGCCCGGGTGTCGCCGAGCTTGCGCCCCACGAAGGACGAGCCGGCGGGCAGGGCGATCTGCTCGGTCAGCAGACCGGACGCCTGCTGCCGCAGACCGGCGAGCTGACCCAGCATGAGCGAGGCGCCGAGCACGTCGGCCAGGGCCTCGGCCTCGTCGTCGGTCAGCGGGATCGCCGCGAGACACGAATCGGGGTCGTCGACGTCGTAGAGCACCAGGTCACGGCGGCCATTGCGATGCGAGACCACGCCGACCGTACGCCCCGAGGACGTCACCAGGTCATGCCGGACGCCGATTCCCGGCAACGGAGTCTGTTCCACCCGTACACGCACGATCACCACGGTAACTCAGGCGTCACCCGGTCCCGGTCAGCACGGCCTCCGGCCGCTCGTCCGGGACCATCCGGCGGGTGCGGCGGGCCGCGAGGATCAGCAGGAGGCCGAGCACCGCCAGGGCCAGATTGATCCCGTACGCGAGCCGGTAGTCGAAGTGCTGAGCCAGGCCGAACGCCGGTGCGGCGAGGATCTGGCCGATCGGGAACGTGTTGGTGATCAGCGTCGTGGCTCGTCCGGGGTGGCCCGGCAGGAGGTCCTGCATGTAGGTGATGCTCAGGCCGCCGACCGCCGCGATGAAGGCGGCGTTGAGGATCTGGGCTCCGGCCAGCACCCAGACCGAGCCGGCGGTCACCGCCACGGCCTGATAGGCGATGCCGAAGACCACCCCGATGAGGATGAGCGAGCGCAGCGGCAGCCGGGTGCCGAGCGCGCCGAAGCCGAGCAGCAGCGGGATCTCGAGCGCCGCGCACAGTCCCAGGATCAGGCCGGCCCCGCTCACCGAGCCGCCCAGCTCGACGCTGACGAACAGCGGCATCGCCTGCACGCCCAGCACCATCGTGGTCTGCACGACGGTGAAACCGGCGACCAGCAGATAGATCGTGGAGCGAGGCGCCTCGGGAACGTGCTTCTCGACGCTCTCCGTGTGCCCGGCCGGTGGGCCGATCTCGGGCAGCCAGCGGTAGACGATCACCGCGGCCAGGCCGTACATGATCGCGACCAGGCCGTACGTGTAGGCGAAGCCCCGAGCGGCGAGCAGCAGCGCGGCCAGCGGTGGCCCGGCGACCCATGCGACTGAGAAGAGCATGCGCAGGGTGCTGATGCCCATCGCGGCCCGCTTGGGGTCGCCCTGCTGGAGCACCTGCCGGGCGTACGCGAAGCTCTGCGGGAAAAGGGCGCCGGCCAGCGAGGTCAGCGTGACCGTGACCGCGAGCAACACCCAGTAGTCGCGGATGAACGCGGTGAGCACCGCCCCGGCCATGCCGGCCAGCGCGGCCGACAGCAACAGCTTGCGGCGGATCGGACGACGGTCGGAGAGACGCCCGGCCAGCGACGAGACCAGGACGCCGGAGAGTGGCGCGACGACCAGGAAGATCGTGGTCCGCAGCGGGCCGGCGTGCACGCCGTCGCTGAGGAACAGCGCGAGGAACGGGCCGATGAACGAGGTGCCGATCCCGACGGCGATGAAGATCAGGGCAAGCGGAAGCAGACGCCGCGACATCGAGCCGTGCTGGGACTCCGAGCCGTGCGCCGTTGGTGGAACGGCCATGATTCCCTACGTTACGGGCCTGCTCGTGGGCGCGCCGAGGTCCGTGGCGACTCTCACGACCTTTCGTTGTCGACCTGGCGCCATCGGCATAGAGTTGAGTTCAGTACGCTCAAGTTCTGCGGTGGGAAACCATTCGAGGGAGCACATGAACGCCGAACGCTTGACCACCAAGAGCCGCGACGTGATCACGGGGGCGGTCGCCGACGCCGGTCGGCGTGGGCACGCCACCGTCGAGCCGTGGCACATGTTGCTGTCGTTGCTGGACACCGGTGGCTCCACGGCGCCGGCCCTGTTGCGCGCGGTCGGGGCCAACCCCGCTGACGTACGCCGGGTCGCCCTGCGCGCCGTCGAGCAGCTGCCCTCGGCCCGGGGCGCGAGCACCGCCGAGCCCAGCCTGTCCCGTGAGTTCGTCAACGCGATCGGCGAGGCCGAGCTGATCGCCCAGCCGCTGGGCGACGAGTACATCTCGACCGAGCACCTGCTGGCCGGCCTGGCCCGGGTCGGTGGCGCCGTCGGCCGTGCGCTCAAGGACGTCGGTGCCACCGAGGAGTCCCTGGTCGCCGCGTTCCCGCAGGTGCGCGGGGGCGAGCGCCGGGTCACCAACGCCGATCCCGAACAGACCTACAAGGCGCTGGAGAAATACAGCGTCGACCTGACCGCACTGGCGCGTGAGGGCAAGATCGACCCGGTGATCGGCCGCGACGCCGAGATCCGCCGGGTCGTGCAGGTGCTCTCCCGCCGTACGAAAAACAACCCGGTCCTCATCGGCGAGCCCGGCGTCGGCAAGACGGCGATCGTCGAGGGCCTGGCCCAGCGCATCGTGGCCGGCGACGTGCCCGAGACCCTGCGCGACAAGAAGCTGGTCTCGCTCGACCTGGGCGCGATGGTGGCCGGCGCGCAATATCGCGGGCAGTTCGAGGAACGGCTCAAGAGCGTCCTCGAGGAGATCCGCAACTCCAACGGCCAGGTCGTCACGTTCCTCGACGAGCTGCACACGGTGGTCGGCGCGGGCAAGGGCGAGGGCTCGATGGACGCCGGCAACATGCTCAAGCCGATGCTGGCCCGCGGTGAGCTGCGGATGGTCGGCGCGACCACGCTCGACGAGTACCGCGAGCACATCGAGAAGGACCCGGCCCTCGAGCGGCGCTTCCAGCCGGTGGTGGTCGGCGAGCCGACGGTCGAGGACACGATCGGCATCCTGCGCGGGCTCAAGGGCCGCTACGAGGCCCACCACCGGGTGCAGATCACCGATGCCGCCCTGGTCGCCGCGGCCAGCCTGTCCGACCGCTACATCAGCGACCGGTTCCTGCCCGACAAGGCGATCGACCTGATCGACGAGGCCGCGTCCCGGCTGCGCATGGAGATCGACTCCCGCCCGGTCGAGCTCGACCAGCTCCAGCGGCAGGTCGACCGCATGCGGATCGAGAAGCTGGCGCTGGAGAAGGAGACCGATCCCGCTTCCCGCGACCGGCTGGCCCGCCTCGAGTTCGACCTGGCCGACCGCGAGGAGGAGCTCACCGCGCTCAACGCCCGCTGGGAGCGTGAGCGCGGCGGCCTCAACCGGGTCGGTGAGCTCAAGAAGCAGCTCGACGAGATCAAGGCCTCACTCGAGCGGGCCCAGCGCGACGCCGACTGGGAGACCGCCTCGCGGCTGCAGTACCAGGAGATTCCGGCCCTCGAGTCGGAGCTGGCCAGCGCGGCCGCGGCCGACGAGGAGACCGAGGCCGAGCCGCCGATGGTCAAGGAGGAGGTCGGCGCGGACGACATCGCCGAGGTCATCTCGTCGTGGACCGGCATCCCGGCCGGCCGGATGATGGAGGGCGAGACCACCAAGCTGCTGCGCATGGAGGAGTCCCTGCGGGCCAACGTGGTCGGCCAGGCCGAGGCGGTGGCCGCGGTGGCCAGCGCCGTGCGGCGGGCCCGGGCCGGCATCGCCGACCCCGACCGGCCCACCGGCAGCTTCCTGTTCCTGGGCCCCACCGGTGTCGGCAAGACCGAGCTGGCCAAGGCGCTGGCCGGGTTCCTCTTCGACGACGAGCGCGCGATGGTGCGCATCGACATGAGCGAGTACGGCGAGAAGCACTCGGTCGCCCGGCTCGTCGGTGCCCCGCCCGGATACGTCGGTTACGAGGAGGGCGGCCAGCTCACCGAGGCGGTGCGGCGCCGGCCCTACAGCGTGGTGCTGCTCGACGAGGTCGAGAAGGCCCACCCGGACGTCTTCGACGTGCTGCTCCAGGTGCTCGACGACGGCCGGCTCACCGACGGTCAGGGCCGGACGGTCGACTTCCGCAATGCGATCCTGGTGCTGACGTCGAACCTCGGTTCGCAGACGGCCGACATCACCATGGGCGACGAGGAACGGCGCGACGAGGTGCTGGCCGTGGTGCGCGGGCACTTCAAGCCCGAGTTCCTCAACCGGCTCGACGACATCGTGGTGTTCCACGCTCTGACCCGGCAGGACCTGGCGTCGATCGTCGACATCCAGCTCGGCCGGCTGCGCAAGCGCCTGGCCGAGCGGCGGCTCACCCTCGAGGTGACCGGCCCGGCGATCGACTGGCTGGGCGAGCACGGGTACGACCCGATCTACGGCGCCCGCCCGCTGCGGCGGCTGGTGCAGTCGACGATCGGCGACGGGCTGGCCCGGGCCCTGCTGGCCGGGGAGATCCGCGACGGTGACACGGTCGTGGTCGATCTCGGCGAGGGCAAGGACGGCCTCGTGGTGACGCGCGGCCTCTGATGCGAAGAAGGGGTCCCGGGCATGTGGCCCGGGACCCCTTCTTCGCGTTCGTCTTACGTTGTGACCGGTCTCTGCCGGTAGGCCTGCGTCATCAGGACGTCGGTGACGACCTGCTCTCCGTCGGCGGACCAGATGCGGATGGCGTCGCGGTGCAGCTGATACCGGACGTCTTCGAATCGGGTTCTCGTGTCGTCATGGTGAACGACGGTCAGAGTGTCGGCGTGGGGCATGGGACTCACCGGTCCTTAACAGGTCTGGGGCCGCCGCGGTGTGGTCACGCGGCCGGCGTAACGGGACTCTTGCCCGGCGTCGGTCTGCCTCGGCCCAGGCGCGTCTGGCGCGGGGCGGGCGACTCGTGCGGGCAGCGGGCATCGCGGGAGCTCGGTGCTGCCTCGTCGGTGCCACGGACGAAAGTGTAGGGATCACAGGCGACCCGTGTCGCCCCTCGATCGAGCGACCTATTTGCGGATATTTCGGTCATCGTCGGCCGATGTTGCCACAGATTGGGCAGCCGCACCGGTCGGTCGCGGAGTTGGCGGTCGCCCGATACCGTGAATGGATCAAGATTTGGGGGCATTGTGACCGTTCCGAGCAATCCCGCACCCGGTTACCCGGCACCTGGGGCCCGGCCGCGTCCGACCATCGTGACCGTCGCGGTCTACCTGCTCTACGTGGTGGCCGCCATCCAGGTGATCAACGCGCTGCTGACCTTCTCGATCTCGGGCACGCTGACCGACGCGGTGCGTGACGCCTACGCCGGCACCGAGGCGGCCGGCGCCGAGTCGTTCGTGACCTTCATCTTCATCGGCGGCGCGGTGGTCAACCTGCTCATCGGGCTGGGGTTCGCGGTGCTGGGCTACTTCGACGGCCGCGGCAAGAACCCGTCGCGGATCGTGACCTGGGTGATCGGTGGCATCTCGCTCTGCTGCTTCGGCGCCAGCCTGGGCAGCACGGCGCTGGTCGGCTCGGTCGGCGGCGACACCACGGCCGGCGGCCCGTCGCAGGACGAGGTGCAGCGGCAGCTCGACGCGGCACTGCCGTCCTGGTACACGCCGGCCACGACCACGCTGTCGGTGCTCGCGCTGCTGGCCATCCTCGGAACGGTCATCCTGCTGGCGCTGCCGGCGGCCAACGAGTTCTTCCGCAAACCGTCGGCCGCGGCCTGGGACCCGTCGGTGCCCTATCCGCAGTATCCGGGCGGTTCGGGGTACGGGCCGGGGGGTTACGGACAGCCCGGTTATCCGGCTCAGCCTGGTCAGTCGCCCTACCCGCAGCAGCCGTACCCCGGGCAGCCGCAACCTGGGGCCTCCTATCCCGGGCCGTCCTATCCTGGGCAGCCTTCGTCCGGGCCTTCGTATCCCGGGCAGCCCTCGTCCGGGCCTTCGTACCCGGGGCAGCCTTCGTCCGGGGCGTCGTATCCCGGGCAGCAGGGGCAGCCGGGGCAGCCGGCTCCGGGGCTTCCGCCCTATCCCGGTCAGGAGTCGCCGCCGAGCGGTTTCCCGCCGGCCTCGGACCCGTACGCCCCGCCGCCGTCCGACCCGTCGACCGGTGACGACCGGCCACCACGGCCACCGGCCGATCCGGCCTGAGCGGGTTCACCCCACGCCCGCGGTCGCGCCCGGGTAGGTTCGGCGCAACGAATCACCGCGGGGAGTCGTCGATGTCGTACCCAGTCCAGCCGCCGCCGATCGCAGCCACACCGCCGGCCCCGCCGTCGACGGGCCGGCCGCCCACGGTGACGGCCGCCGCCGCTCTGCTCTGGGTGATGGCCGGCGTCGGGCTGGTCTACGCGATCGCGACGCTGGCCATCGTGCCCGGCACGATCAGCCGCTTCCGCGAGGTCACCGGCGGGCCACAGGTGTTCCCCGGCGAGAACGACCCGGAGTACTACGTGGCGGTCGTCTGGCTGGGCGCGGCGATCGCCCTGGCCCTGGCCGTGATCGCCTTCGCGCTCTTCGTGGTGGTGGGGCTGTCCCTGCGCCGGGGCAGCAACGTCGCCCGCATAGCCACGCTGGTCGTCTGCCTCCTGGGCATCGCGGGCGGCACGGCCGGGGTGCTGACGGTTGCGGCCCAGCGCAGCGGGCAGAGCGCGCCCTGGTCGCTGGGTGCCCAGCTGAGCGAGGCCTACCCCGACGGCTGGATCGGTGCGAACGCCGGCCTCTCGGTCGCCCAGATCCTGGCGTACGCGCTGGTCGGCATCCTGATCCTGACGGCGCCCCGGGCCTTTTTCCGCCGCCCGGCCGCGCCCTCGGCACCCCAGCCGGCGTATGGCGTCCCCTACGCGGCGGGCTACGGCGCCCCGGCCGGCGCCCTCCCCGGCAACTACCCGGTGCCCGCCGGCTATCCCGGTGCCGGCTACCAGGCTCCCGGCGCGGCCGGGCATCCCTCAGCCGGTTACCCCGGTGGCGCGTACGCGCCCGGCGGCTATGCCCCTGCACCGCACCCAGGTGGCCATGTCCCACCGTCGAATCCGGGGAGCACCTCCGGCGGCTACGCCCCACTGTCGAACCCGAGCGAAACCCCTGGCGCCTACGCTTCCGCGCCAAATCCGGGCGACACGCCTCCGCCCCCACTTCCCGACCACTCGCCCTACGCCCGCCCCGTCGGCCACGCCCCCGACGCCGGCTTCGCTCCACCCACAACACCGACCCAGCCGGCGCCGGCCCAATACCCACCGGCCGATCCCCACTCGCCGTATGCCCGCCCGGCACCCGCGCCGTCCGGGCACAACCCGGCCTCCCCGCCAGAACAGCTCCCTACTTCCCACCCAGCGCCCGGCTCGGAGCAGCTCCTGACTTCGCACTCGGCGCCCGGCCCGGAGCAGCTACCGACTTCCCACCCCGCGTCCGCGCCGGAGCCGCCGACGGCCTCCAACGATGTCTCGGGACTGAATTCCCCGCCGGCGCCCGGCAGTCCCACCACGGTCGACGCTGAGCCCGCCGCCGACCGTCCCCACGAGCGGTAGGCAGAAGCCCGAGCTACCCGCTGCTGAACCCCCGTCAGCGCTCCGCGCGACCGTCACTCGCGCTCCAACGCCGCCGCGTTGCCGTCTGTGTTCCGGTCACCGTGGCTGCTGTCCTGTTTGCCATCGTCGTGTTCAGAGCCGCCGTGGACAGTCGGCAGGAACTCCGGGTGGTCGGGACCGCGCGATCCGGGGAACGACACGACATGCATCCGCGCTTGGCGGGTTCGGGGGCCGGTTTCCGGTGAGGGTGCCCAATGTCGCATGATGAGTTCCGGACACAGGACGGTCGTGTTGTTACCGACCAGTTACCCCCTCATATTGATGGAGTCACCCCTCATATTGATGGGTATGGGTCACCCGAACGGGTAGCGTTGTTCTCCGGCCTCGTCCCTCAATCGGCTGTCCGTATAACGCACCGGGGCCGGTTGGAGGGGGTTTTTCGCTGGATGGGTAAACGTCCGCCGCCGCGATTCACAGCACCTTCTCAGCCCCTCGACCGGGTGATCTGTCGGCCAGGTGCCATGTGACCCGCGGCATAGGAGCTTTGAGCTGCATCGATGTTCCTGGCATGGGGCGAAAGGGACCACCGCATCTGTAAGGTTTCTTTTTAGATCGACCCAATGCTGTGCGTCAATAGTTACGTTGCGCACTGCCAGGGCGAAAGGTTCCGGTTTCGTTCCAGCAAGTACGCTCGATACATGCAAGCACGCCACGACCTGCGTAAATTCATCACTGAATTGCCCGTCGCGCAGCGTGGCGCCGTGCTTTCATCGGGTCGTGAACTTCCGGTACCGGGCCGCCCGGTCCAGGGGAACACGCGGGGTTGCGAGATGACGACGCCGGGGCTGGTGCGGGCTCCCGGCGAAACGGATCAGGAACCCGAATGGGATCGACGAATTAACAATGTGGGGCGTCTCACTCCCGGGGCGGGGATCGAGACCTCGACACAGATGGACAGCGTCCTGATGGCGGCTGAGGCGTTGCAGGAGGCAGAGACCGAAGTCGGTACGCCGGTTCTGGTTGCATCGGAGGCTCGGGTTGCCGGGCAGTCCCGACCGGCCAACCCGGTGATCGACGTCGGCCTTACGGCCTGAAAGTTAGCCGGTTCGTTCCTGCGCACATGCAGGAGAATCGATGCAGTGGGTGGAAGGATGGAGATCGTGGGAACTGCGTTGGCGGAAATGACAATGCCTCAGATCTCGCCGCTTGCCGGCGAGCCAATTGAACGTGCCGACGCCGAGCGGCTGGCGGGTGTGCTCAAAGCACTTGCCGACCCGGCGCGGCTTCGACTGCTCAGCCTCATCCAGTCCGCAACGGACGGTGAGGCGTGCGTCTGCGACCTCACCGCTCCGCTCGGGCTGTCTCAGCCGACGGTGAGCCACCACCTTCGGATCCTGACCGAGGCTGGTCTGCTCGAGCGGGAGAAGCGGGGCGTGTGGGCTTACTACCGCCTCGTGCCGTCCGCCATCGCGACCATCGCGGACCTTCTGACCCCGCCTCGCAAGCGGGCCACGAAGAAGGCGCGCTGACCGCTCAGCAAGAGAATCGCCTGGCGTCACCGGCATCATGTGGGGCGTGACGCCAGGCAGCAGACCTCTCCGCCTCCAGTCCACCCCCAGGACCTTCAGGAGTAACGGGTGAACTACGTCCACGGCGATCTGCGCGACCAACTCGCGTTCGTGGGTTTCGACGTGGTCCAGGCCGGCCTCGTCGCCGGATCGGGCGGGAACCTCTCCGCCCGGATCCCCGACGAGGACGCGATCTGGATCACCGGCAGCGGTTCGTGGTTGGGCCGGCTGAGCCGGACCTCCTTCGCCGCCGTACGGGTCTGGGACGGCTCGCCCGCGTCGGTCGGCACTGTGCCGCCGCCGCTGATCGAGCCGACCAGCGAGCTCGCACTGCACCTGGCGTTGTATCGGGCTCGACCCGACGTCAACGCCGTGATCCACCTGCATCCGCAGACCGCACTCCTGCTCGATGCACTGGGTGAGCACATCCGGATCGTCACCACCGACCACGCGTATTACCTGCGCCGTGTGTCGACGGTGCCGTTCCGGCTGCCCGGCACGACCGAGTTGGCGGCCCTGACCGCCGCGATGGCCGCCGACGGCACCGACTGTCTCGTGCTGAGCCAGCACGGGTGTGTGGTGCTCGGCGACACGGTCGAACTGGCGCACAAGCGCGCCCGCAACCTCGAGGAAGCAGCGGAACTCACCTACCGGGCGCTCTCCGCCGGCCGTTTGGAGAACCTCCGCGACTGCCCCGAGGAGTTCCTGGACCGCCTGTACGGCACCACCGCCGTCACGGTCTGACAAACCCCGACCGGCCGCTCGACGCACCGCCCCCACGGCGCAGAGCGGTCCGGCCATCCCCACCGACGTGTGAAACAGCAGCGCCCGGCACGACCCTGTTTCAGGGCCGCGCCGGGCGCTGCTGTGCTGAGAGGGCCGGGCTTCGTGCAGCCGGTCGAGCTTGCGACCGTGCGGGGTCAAGGCGTATCTGGTGGATCATGTGGGGCTGCGGCGTGGCCCAGCCCGCGCCAGCCCGCCGCATGCGCGCCAACTAGGCCTCTTTGGCCACGCGCCTCAGTGGCGGCGGTGGGAGCGAGGGTTGCGGGGGTCGTCCTCGTCCTCGTGGCGGGCGGCCTCGACCAGGCCGGCGATGCTCGCGGCAGCTACGACGCCGATCGCGGCGGACGGCTCGGGCTCGGCGCCGGGGCCGGCCTTCTTCTTGTGGCGGCGCTCGCGGATGATCTCGATCAGGATGGGGAGCACCGAGATCAGGACGATCAGCGCCACGACCGGCAGGATGTAGCGGTCGATGTGGTCGCCGATCGCGTCGTAGATCTGCTGGGCCAGCAGGTGGCCGACGATGATGATGCCGTCGGTCCAGAGGATCGCGCCGACGATGTTCCACAGCAGGAACTTGCGGGCCGGCATGCCCAGCGTGCCCGCGACCGGGTTGAGGAACGTGCGCACGATCGGGATGAACCGAGCGAGCACCACGGCCTTGGCCGGGCCGAACTTCTCGAAGTAGTACTCGGCCTTCTCCACGTACTCGCGCTTGAAGAGCTTCGAGTCGGGCCGGTCGAACATCCGCTTGCCGTAGCGGGCGCCGAGGAAGTGACCGAGCTGAGCGCCGAGGATCGCGCAGATCGGGGCGCCGATCAGCAGCCCGACATACGACAGCTGGGTGCCCTCACCGAAGATCGAGTCGGCGACCGGGGAGGCCGCGACACCGGCGAGGAACAGCAGGGAGTCGCCGGGGAAGAAGAACCCGACGAGCAGACCGGTCTCGGCGAACATGATCGCCCAGACACCGACCAGGCCGAAGGTGTGCAGCAGATCCTTCGGATCCATGGGGTTGAAGGCGAGGGTGTCGCCGAGCGCGCGGATGTCCACGGTGAGCCAGGGTACCGCCAGAGTCCTACGCCTTTCGTGTCCAGTTCCTGTGCGGAAGGTATCCCGTCCGAGAAGAGCGCGGGCCCCGGCGGAAATCCGCATTCCGCCGCCCGTTCGTGCAGCTCACCGACCCGAACGGCTCTGGCCCCCACGAACCGACCAGCCCCGGTCGCCATGAAGAAAGCCGCCGCGAAACCGACCAGCCCGGGTCGCCATGAACAAAGCCGCCGCAAAACCGACCAGCCGCGACCGCCGTGAACGAGCCTGCCGGGAAACCGACCAGCCCCGGTGGCCGTGAACAAGGGCGCCGCGACGAGAGGCCGAGGTGCGGGCGCCGCGGAAGGAGACGGCACCCGCACCCTCTGGCGTCACAGCCGTGGGTCGACGGGCTCGGACTCGATGGCCAGGATCGCGAAGACCAGCTCGTGCCGCCGCCACAGCGGCGCCCCCTCGGCCAGCCGGTCGAGCGCGGCCAGACCCAGCCCGTGCTCCCGCAACGCCATGTTGCGCTTGCGCCCGAGGTTGCGCTTGCGCAGCCGCCCGAGCTGCTCCGGCCGGGTGTATTCCGGCCCGTAGATGATGCGCAGATACTCCCGCCCCCGGCATTTGACCCCGGGCTGGATCAAGCGCCCCTTGGCGTCGACCGCCTTGAGCCCGCCCCACGGCTTGACCACCATGCCCTCACCGCCGGTCGCCGTCAGCTCGAGCCACCACTCGGTCGCCGCCGCCTCGGCAGCGGGGTCACCCAGGTCGACGATCATGCGGCGGGTCGGTGTGAACAGCGACGGATCGGCCGCCACCAGCTTGTCGGCCAGCGCGAGATGCCACCCGTGGTCGCGGTCCGCATACGAGACCCCGGCTCCGGCGAGCACCGCGAACGGCGCCAGCGTGACCCCGGTCAGCCCGTCGGTCGGCTTCACGTACGCCCGGTAGGCCGCCGAGTAGCCGTCGATCTCGGCCGACCGCAGCGCCAGCCGGTCACGCAGCCCGGCCACGTCGAGCCCGCGCGTGGCGACCCGGTCGACGACGTCGAGGGCGGCCGGCAGTGCGGCCCGCCCGGCGGCGCCGACACCGGCGTAGCGCTCCCGGATCAGGCCCGCCGCCTTGGCCGACCAGGGGAGCAGCTCGGCGTCGAGGAGCAGCCAGTCGCTCTCCAGCTCGTCGAAGATCCCTCCGGCGGCGGCTCGCACCCGGGCCAGCAACTGCCCGTCGAGCTCGGCGCCGAAGAACGGCCGGCCCGTACGCGTCCAGATCGCATCGCCGGCGCCGGAGCGCGACACCCGGACCACCGCCCGCGAGCCCATGTGCTTCTCCTCGCACACGACCCGCTCGGCTCCGGCCTGACGCAGGTCGTCGAGCGCGGTCGCCGGGTGCTCGAGATAACCGTCGAGCACCGACGTCGAGCACGGCGCCATGGTCGGCGGCAACCACACCAGTTTCTCCGGGTCGAGCGCGAACCGGCTCATGACTTCGAGCGCCGCCGCCGCGTTCTCGGCGGCCACGGTCACCCGGCCGTACCCGTAGTCGAGGTGCCGCCGCCCGGTCACGTCGGCGATGTCGAGGCCGTCGTCCGGCCGCTCGGCCGGGGCCAGGGGGCGGACCGGCGCGTAATACTCCCGCTCGGCCGGCACCGTCACCAGCTCGCGTGACGGCCAGCGCAGGGCGGTCAGCGCACCACCGAAGACGCAACCCGTGTCGAGGCAGATCGTGTTGTTGATCCACTCCGGTTTCGTGGTCGGGGTGTGGCCGTAGACCACGGCGGCCGAGCCGCGGTAATCCCGCGCCCACGGGTAGCGGACCGGCAGACCGTACTCGTCGGTCTCGCCGGTCGTCTCGCCGTAGAGCGCGAAGCTGCGCACCCGGCCCGAGGCCCGCCCCTGATAGGCCTCCTTGAGACCGGCGTGCGCGACCACGAGCTTGCCCTCGTCGAGCACGTAGTGGCTGACCAGGCCCTCGATGAACGCCCGGGCCGCCTCGACGAACGCGGGCGGCTCGAGGGCGAGCTGGTCGAGCGTCTCGGGCAGCCCGTGAGTGAGCTGCACGTTGCGCCCGTTGAGCTTGCGGGCCAGTTTCTGCTCGTGGTTGCCGGGCACGCACAGCGCGTGCCCCGCGGCGACCATGCCCATCACCAGGCGCAGCACGCCCGGTGAGTCGGGACCGCGGTCGACCAGGTCGCCCACGAAGATCGCCTGCCGGCCGGCCGGGTGAACGGCGTCGACCGGTCGCGCGGACTCGTCGCGGATCAGCGTGTAGCCCAGCCGCTCGAGCAGCGTCTCGAGCTCGGCCCGGCAGCCGTGCACGTCGCCGATGATGTCGAACGGCCCGGTCAGCTCGCGCTTGTCGTTGAAGAGCTTGTCGTAACGGATCTCGGCCGCCGCGATCTCGTCGGGACCGCGCAGCACGTGCACCTTGCGGAAACCCTCGCGGCTCAGCGAGCCCAGGGTGCGCCGCAGGTCCCGGTGCATGCGGCTGAGGACCGGGCGGCCGAAGCCGCGGTCGGCCCGGGCCTCGGTGCGCTCCCAGGCCAGCGCCTCGGGCACGTCGAGGACGATCGCCACCGGCAGCACGTCGTGCTCCCGGGCGACCCGCACCAGCTCGGCCCGGCCGTGCGGCTGCAGGTTGGTCGCGTCGACCACGGTGAGCCGGCCGGCGGCGAGCCGCTTGCCCGCGACGAAATAGAGCGCCTCGAACGCGTCGGCCGAGGCGGACTGGTCGTTCTCGTCATCGGCGACCAGGCCGCGGAAGTAGTCGGAGGACAGCACCTGGGTCGGTGTGAAGTGGGCGCGGGCGAAGGTCGACTTGCCCGAGCCGGAGATGCCGACCAGCGCGACGAGCGCGAGCTCCGGAATGTCGATCATGCGGTCACCTCCGCGGGGACGAGAGTGAACAGCGCGAGCTGGGTCGGGGAGCCGGTGGCCTCGTCGACCTCGCCGACGGGACGCAGCGAGACCGCGTAGCCGTAGGTGCCGGCGACGTGCGACGCCCAGGCGGCGAACTCGGCCCGGCTCCACTCGAACCGGTGGTCGGAGTGCCGCAGGCCGGTCAGGCCGGGGTAGTTGACGTTGTATTCGGCATTCGGCGTGGTCACCACGACCAGGCCGGGGCGGGCATGGCCGAACACGCTCGCCTCGAGCGCGGGCAGCCGCGGCGGGTCGACGTGCTCGATGACCTCCATGAGCACGGCGGCGTCGTAGCCCCGCAGCCGGTCGTCGCGATAGGTCAGCGCGGACTGCCACAGCTTGAGCCGGTCTCGCTGCCGCTCGGGCATCCGGTCGAGGCGCAGCCGGCGGGCCGCGATCTCGAGCGCCCGGGCCGACACGTCGGTGCCGACGACCTCGGTGTAGCGCTTGTCTTTGAGCAGGGCGGTGAGCAGCGCGCCCCCGCCGCAGCCGAGATCGAGCACGCGGGTGGCGCCGGCCTCGGTCAGGGCGGCGAGCACGGCCTCGCGGCGCTGCTCGGCCAGCGACTGCCGGCGGACGACGGGGAGCTCCGCCTCCTCGTCGGCGGGCGGCTCGGCGGCCTCCTCGCCCTCGAGCATCTGCAGCGCGGTGGTGGTCAGGGTGCGCTTGTGCACCAGGTAACGCCGGGCGATCAGCACCTTTTCCGGGTGGGTGGCGAGCCAGCCCGCCCCGGAGCGCAGCAGTTTGTCGATCTCGTCGGGGGCGACCCAGTAATGCTTGGCGTCGTCGAGGACGGGGAGCAACACATACAGGTGGTTGAGGGCCGCGGAGAGGGGGAGCTCACCACTCAGCTCGAGATCGACGTAGTGACTGTCGCCACCGAGCGACGGCTCGAGCGGGATCGGGGTGGCCGTTACCGACCAGCCCAGCGGCTCGAACAGGCTGGTGGCCAGCTCGGTCGAGCCGCGCAGCACGGGCACCCGGATCTGCAGCGGGAGCGCGGTGGTGACCAGCTCTGGGCGATCCTTGGAGGCGCCGCGGAGCGCGCTGCGGAAGACCTTGGCCAGCGCGCCGGCCAGCAGACTGGAGGCCGCGTAGGGCCGATCGTTGACGAACTGACCGAGCGCGAACGCGTCATGCCGCCCGCGCAACCGCTGCGGGTCGACGTCGAGCAGCAACGCCGCCGTGCACCTCTGTTCGGTGGCCTCGGGATACAGCACGTAGGCCGTCCCGGTCGGCACGTCGAACCGGTGCACCCGGTCAGGGTGCTTGACCAGCAGATAACCGAGGTCGGTGGCCGGCCGGTGGGTGGTCGAAACGGTGAGAAGCACGCCCTAGATGATGGGCGCTCGCCGCGATCCCGGTCGACCTATTTGCCGACCTGTGGACGACGACGCCGGAACGGTCCCGGTGAGCCTGTGGACAACCCGGTCGACCGGCGGACGGCCAGCAGGAGTCCGACGGCGACCAGCGCGATCCCACCGAGCGCGGTCCACCCGGCGGCGGGTCCGGTGATCGGCAGCGCGGTGCATCGGGCGCCCGGGGAGGTGACCGTGAGCTGGGCGACGTTCTTGGTCCGGTGATCGGAGTCGTCGGACCACTGGTCGGGCACCTCGACCCGGCCGGGATCGCCGCAGTCGTCCGCGACCTCGACGCGGACCGGATAGGTCACCCGCCGGCCGGCCGCGAGGCTCCGGACGAGAGGGCAGTAGAGCACGCTGCCGTCGTCGGATTCGGAGAAACAGTCGTCGGCGTACTCCAGGGCCTCGACGTTGCCGGGCAGCGAGGCGACGACGGCCAGCTGGTTGTTGGGGAACAGCTCGGGGTGCAGGGTGCCCGGTCCGAAGTTGACCATGCCGGGCGAGAGGGTCAGCGAGGCGCCGACCGCCGCGCTGCGGCGAGCTCCGACCGCGACCAGGTGGGGCCATCCCCGGCCGCCGACCGTGAGGGTGAGACCCGACGAGTTGTTCTCCGGGCTCACATCGGTCTGCGGCTTCGCGACCGACCCGGAGGCCAGCGGCTCGAGGGTGAGCGCGGGGCCGGTGCCGGGGACGCCGTCGGTCTCCGGGAAGATCGCGTTCGCGTCGTCCCATTCCGCCCGGGTCAGCCAGTACTCGGTGATCTCCACCTCGCTGCCGGGAATGGCGTCGGCCGGCGAGCGCAGGGTGAGTGGCTTCGAGAAACCGTAGGAGTGGCCGGGTTCGAGCTCGGTGTCGAAGACGCAGATCACCGCGGTGCCGTAACGGCAATTGCGATGGGTCGACGAGCCGAGCAGGCGACGATCGGCGTCCAGGACAAAAACGGCGCCGTCGATCGTGGTGGAACCGGCGTTGCTGATCACCGGCCTGGCCGTGGCCGTTTTGCCCGGCGGGACTTCGACCTGGCGATCCGGGCCGGCCGCCAGATCGACGCCCTCGCCCACCCGGAACATCGACGTCCCGGTCCGCGTCTCGCCGTCCCCGATCCTCGCGGTGACGGTGACCTCGGCTTCGTCGCCGACCTGGGCGGCGTCGCGCGCGGAGACGGTCACCAGCCCGAGCGGCTCCAGCGACGTGGTGCCGAAGAACGTCGAGGTCCACGAGCAGACGATCTTCGCGCCGGTCGGACGGCAGGGCGGGGCCACCGGGGCCGAGGAGGAGCCGCCGTCCAGGTCCGGCAGGTCGAGCGGGCTCCGCAACGACGCCACCTCCGCCTCGGCGAACGCGGCCGCGGCGCCGAGGTCGACAGTCACCTGCAGGCGCTGCCCCGCGCCGGGGGTGATGTTGCTGGTGCGTACGGCGAGCAGGGTGATCTTGTCGGGGCCTCGCGGGGCCAGGGTGACCGATCCCAGGTGCGGTTCGGCGATCGCCGCGGTGGGCGCGGCTGAGGCGGGACGCATCGGCAGCAGGACGAGAAGCAGCGCGATCGCGAGCACCCGGGAGATCAAAGACATGATCGGAGCGTAAATCGCCCTCTATGTCCTATGAGCCGGTTTCGCTCGGACAGTTACGGGGTCATTTCCCAACGCCCGAGCGGCTACGGAATACTTGGCCGCTGGAGGACAGCGCGGTCCTGCCCTCTGTCTGACAACGCAAAGAGCAAGGAGCGCACCGATGCCCATCGCTTCTCCCGAGGTCTACGCCGAGATGCTGGACCGCGCCAAGGCCGGCGCGTTCGCCTACCCGGCGATCAACGTGACGTCCTCGCAGACGCTCAACGCGGCCCTGCAGGGTTTCGCCGAGGCCGGCAGCGACGGCATCGTCCAGATCTCCACCGGCGGTGCCGAGTACGCGTCCGGCCCCACCATCAAAAACATGATCACCGGTGCCGTGGCCCTCGCCGAGTACGCCACCGAGGTGGCGAAGAACTACCCGGTCAACATCGCACTGCACACCGACCACTGCCCCAAGAACAAGCTCGACGCGTACGTTCGCCCGCTGCTCGCGCTGAGCAAGGAGCGCGTGGCCAACGGCCGGGCGCCGCTGTTCCAGTCGCACATGTGGGACGGCTCGGCCGTGCCGGTCGACGAGAACCTGCAGATCGCCGAGGAGCTCCTGAAGGACGCCGCGGCCGCGCACATCATCCTCGAGATCGAGGTCGGCGTGGTCGGTGGCGAGGAGGACGGTGTCTCCGCCGCGATCGACGACAAGCTCTACTCGACGGTTGAGGACGGCCTGGCCACCGCGGCCGCCCTGGGCCTGGGCGAGAAGGGCCGCTACATGACGGCCCTGACCTTCGGCAACGTGCACGGCGTCTACAAGCCGGGCAACGTCAAGCTGCGCCCCGAGATCCTCAAGGAGATCCAGGAGGCGGTCGGCGCCAAGTACGGCAAGGAGAAGCCGTTCGACCTGGTCTTCCACGGCGGTTCCGGTTCGCTGCTGTCGGAGATCCACGGCGCTCTGGACTACGGCGTGGTCAAGATGAACATCGACACCGACACGCAGTACGCGTTCACCCGTCCGGTCGTCGACCACATGATGAAGAACTACGACGGCGTTCTGAAGATCGACGGCGAGGTCGGCAACAAGAAGGCCTACGACCCGCGCGCCTGGGGCAAGCTGGCCGAGAACGGCCTGGCGAAGCGCGTCGTCGAGGCGTGCGAGCACCTTCGCTCGGCCGGCACCACCCTCTCGAAGTAATCAGAAGTAGTCGAACGGTGACGGCCGGTCCCCGATGAGGGGGACCGGCCCGTCTCGTCTTGCACGGTTACTCAGCGGTATGTATACGATCGATCCTTCCCCTCGGGAGGAGGACCAAGATCTTGCTCGGCATCGAGGGGTATGAACCCGAGTGGCACTACGATGCCGAGGCGCTGGCGGCGGTCCACCGGACGAGGTTCGTGCGGCTCATCGGGCGGAAACTGCGATCGAGCTGGCTGATGTGGGACATCGCCGAGCGCGGCTGGTTCGCGGACGGCCCGGTGATCCTGGATTTCGGCCATACGCACGTCGAGATCACGCATCGTAAGTTCGACGAGTGCGCCATCACCTGGGATCAGATCGATCTCAACGTGCCGATCGACTGGTACGAGCACTTCGACTGGCGCGCCGACCCGCACGCGGCCCTGCGCCACGCCCGGGGCACGGTGCTGCGCGCGGTCAACATCATCGAGCTGGTCACCGTGGCCGAGTGGCGGCCCCGGGTGCTGCACGCGGTCGAGTTCCTCTTCGACGGGGCCCGGCTGGCCATCTTCAACGCGATGGACGAGAACGGCATCACCGACGTCCCCGAGGACGAGCTACCCGTGACCAACTGGCGGCGTGTGCACGTCGCCTGACGGCGAGGCGGCCAGCGCGGCCATCGCCTCGTCGATCGAGTCGGTGACCACCACCAGATCCGACTGGTCGCCGTGCGGGCTCTTGGCCAGCAGCGGCCGCAGCAGCTCCTCGACCGGCAGCTCACGCCAATGATCGACGCCCAGGAAGACGAACGCGCCGGACGGCCCGTCGGTCTGGTAGAAGGTCTTCGTCGCGGCCTGGAAGATCTCCTGCACGGTGCCGGCCCATCCCGGTGCGAAGACGATGCCACCCCGGGACAGCCGCAGGATCGAGTCCTCACGGACGGCGTTGGAGAAGTACTTGCCGATCTGCCCGGCGAACAGGTTGGCCGGCTCGTGGCCGTAGAGCCAGGTCGGCAGGGCGAGGCCACCGTGCAACAGGCGTCCGACCACGTCGGTCACCGGGGCCGCCGGCGCGGGATAGGCCGCGCGAACGGCCAGGGCCGCCGCCGTGTACGGATCGTGGTCGGCGAAGTGCGGCGCCGCGCCCAGCATGCCGATCGCCGCGTCGAGCTCGGTCGCCGGCCGGGCCGAGAAGTACGCGCCGAGGTTCGCCGCCTCCATCACGCCCGGCCCGCCACCGGTCACCACGAGCCGGCCGATCGAGGCCAGGCGCCACGACAGGGTCGCCGCCATCCGGTACGCCGCCGAGCCGCGCGGCGCCGCATGCCCGCCCATGATGCCCACCGCGCCGGCCCGGCCCCGCGCGTGCACCCAGGCGGCCAGCGCCTTGCCCAGCGCGTTGTCGATGCCCGCGTCGTGCAGTCGCTGGGCGATCGCCTCGCGGATGTCCGGGGCGGCTCCGCCGTGCGCCACGAAGTGGTCGTAGACCGTCGTGTCGTACATGCCCGCGAAGCCGTCGGCGGCGAAGCCGAACGACAGGTCCTCGGGGGTGTAGAGGGTGGACGGGTGGGTCGGGTAGGGCCGCGCGTCGAACGGCGGGATCAGGTGGGCCCCACGCCGGATCAGGTCGATCTCGACGTCGTCGCTCGCCAGCCGGCAGCCGACGAAGAGTGTGCCCTGCACGTCCACCTCACCCAGAGCGGGCGGGTCGAGGTCGAGACGCAGACCGAGAACGACCAGGCCGGCCAGCGACTTGGTGGCGAGGTGGAGATCGAGCTCCGTCCGAGTCTCGATCTCGGTGGCGGTCGCATCGAAAGGGATGGTTCCGCCGAGTACTGGCTGTAAAGGGTCGCCGGGCATGATCGTAGGGTAGCCACTGTGCGAAACGTCGCGGGATCACTCTTCGGGCTGGCTTACGGGGACGCGCTCGGCAAGCCGACCGAGTTCCAGGACTACGCCACCATCGTTGCCACCTACGGCCCGCAGGGCCCACGCCACCTGACCGGGAATCCGGCGCTGGTCACCGACGACACCCAGATGGCCCTCGCGGTCGGCGAGGCGATGCTGGCCGCCGAGGAGTTCACCCCCGAGACGCTGGAGCCGCTGCTGCGCCGGGCGTTCCTCGACTGGGTCGAGAGCCCCGACAACAACCGCGCTCCCGGCAACACCTGCCTGCAGGCGTGTGCGGCGCTGTACGCGGGTGGGCCCTGGCAACTGGCCACGGTGGCCGGGTCGAAGGGCTGCGGGGCCAACATGCGCGTCACCCCGGTCGGGCTGCACCCCGGTCTCGACGAGGACCAGCGCTCCGGTCTGGCTCAGCTGCAGGCCGGTCTCACCCACGGCCATCCGACCGGGTTGGCGGCGAGCGAACTGACCGCGTACGCGTGTGCCTGGTTGGCCGGTGGTCTGAAGCCCCGGGACTTGCTCGCGGCATTGCGCGAGCGGGCCGACAGCCAGCGAACCGTCTATCGGGAGGCCTGGCTGGGCGATCTCTGGAAGCGGTCGACCGCCACTACCGCCGAGGCGTTCATCGCGCGCGGCTGGGACGAGACCGCGGCTGCCCTCGACCGGGTCGGCGCCGCACTGGCCGCCGGGCGCTTCGACGGTGACCCGTGCCTGGCCACCGGGGCCGGTTGGATCGCCGAGGAGGCGCTGGCCACCGCCCTGTACTGCTATCTGATCTCCCCGGACGAGCCGGTGGCTGTGCTGGGCCGGGGTGCGGCGTCGTCCGGCGACTCCGACTCGATCGCCTGCCTGGCCGGCGCGTTCGCGGGCGCCGCGCTCGGCGTCGAGGCCTGGCCGGCGCCGTGGCGCGAGCAGATCGAATACGCCGGACGCCTCACCAGGCTCGCCGACGCCTGGGATTGAGGACCCCGAGGCCGGCGTGGGTGACCGGAAGCAGGGGATAACGGAGTCGGTCGGAATGCATCGGGACCGGCCCGGTTGAATGAGGTCATGCAGAACCTGCTTCCCGAGCCTCCCGCGACCTTGCTGCCCGCCGACGTCGAGGCCGACAAGGCTCTCGCCGAGGCCACCGCGACCGGCACCACCGACGCCCTCAAGTCCGTCGCCGCCGACCACCCGGCCTACAGCGGCGGCTGGGCCGCCCTCGCAGCCGGCGCCCTGGCCGGCAACGACCCGGTGACCGCCTACGCCTTCGCCCGCACCGGATATCACCGCGGCCTGGACGCGCTGCGCCGCAACGGCTGGAAGGGCCACGGCCCGGTGCCCTGGTCGCACGCGCCCAACCAGGGCTTCCTGCGCTGCCTGCACTCGCTCTCGCAGGCCGCGGCCGAGATCGGCGAGGCCGACGAGGCCGCCCGCTGCGCCCAGTTCCTCCGCGACAGCGACCCCGCCGCCGCCGACGCCCTGAGCTAGAGCCCCTCCGCTACGGCCGCCGCGATCTTGAGCCAGGCGTCTCTCGTACTGCTGGAGAGGTGGCCGTAGCGGATCGGCTCACCCGAGTCGATCAGCTTCTCGTACGGGGCGAGCAGCACCGCCCGGGTCCGGGCCGCGAAGTGCCGCTGGATGGCCGGCAGGTCGATGTCCTTGCGGGTCGGCGGCATCGACACCACACTCACCGCCTGGCGCACGAGGCGTTGCCGGCCGCTCTGCTCGAGGTGGTCGAGCATCCGCGCCGCGGTCTCGGCCGAGTCGTTACGGGCCGACATCGTGATCACCAGCTGGTCGGTCGCATCCATCGCCGCCTGCCAGTTCTGGGCCCGCACATTGTTGCCGGTGTCCACGAAGATCAGCTTGTAGAACCGGCTCACGATCTCGCGGATCTCGCCGAACGCGTCGGCCGTCAGCATCTCGCCCGCGGTGGCCGACTCGTCCGAGGCGAGCACGTCGAACATGCCCTCGCCCTGCGCCCGCACGTATTGCGACAGGTCACCGACCCGCCCGTGCGAGCCCCGGAACAGGTGCAGGTCGCGCATCATGTCGCGCACTGTGCGGGCGTGGAAGTCCTGCTGGGCCCGCATGCCGAGGGTGCCCTGAGTCTCGTTGTTGTCCCAGGCCAGCACGTAGCCGCCGCGTTTCTGCCCGAACGTCATGGCCAGCAGCAGCACGGCCACGGTCTTGCCGGCCCCGCCCTTGGGATTGACCACGGTGACCTGGCGCAGCCCGCCGAAATTGCGGCGGACCATCTCGACGTCCTGTTTGTACTCCTGCTCGCGCTTGCCCGGCGCCAGCTTGACCAGGCCCATCGTGCCCTTGCGGAGGATCGCCCGGGCACCCTGGGTGGCCACCGGGTCGGCCGGTTTGGCCATCCGGCGGCGGGCGAACTCCTCGGCCGTCGGCGTGCCGTCGGAGACCCACGGAAGATCCTGGAACGGGTCGGTCGAGGGCGGGGCGGGAGCCGGCGGCTGCGGGTGCGGCACGGCGGCCTGTGGCGGCATCGCCGGTGGCATCGCCGGCGGCGGAGGGTGCGGCACGGCCGCCTGCGGCGGCATCGCGCGCGGGTCCATGGTGGGCGGATAGGGCCCGGGTGGCTGTCGCGGTGCGGGCTGAGCTGGGGGATGCGGTTGCGGAGCGTGGGTCTGCGGCTGGGGGCCGGGCTGCGGAGGCGGTACGGCCGCGGCGCCGTGTGCGGGCGGTGCCGGAGCGGCCGGGCGGTAGATCGCGCTGTCGTCCGGCTGCCCGGGATCGGCCCGGCTCACCGGCGGCTGCGCGGGCGCGACCGGGACGGCGGCGGTGGCAGTGGCCCGCGGTGGTGCCGGGGCCGGTGGCTCGGCGGCCGGCGCGGGGCGCTGCGGCGGCTGTGACCAGGGCGAGTCGGGCGAACTGTGCACACCGGACTCTTCGCCGCCGGAGACGGGTGCGGCCGAGGCCGGCTCGTCCGGCACCGGCGCCTGCGGCTCGAGGTTGGGCCAGGCCTGCGTCGGCGGCGGACCCTGACGCGGGGGCACCGGGACGTGCGCGGGCGGCGGCACCGGCACGGTGACGGGAGGCGGCACCGGGATGCGCTCGCCGGGCCGATAGATCCCGGGAGCGCCGTTCGGCGGCGGTGGGGTCTGTGGCAGCTGGATGGGCGGGGGCGCCTCGTGCGGCACCGGTCGCCCGTGGACCGGCGCTTCCAGCTCCTCCGGGGCCCAGAACGGTTCGACATCCCGATCGGGTGGTGCTGGGTTGCCGGCCGCGCCCGGGACGTAGACGCGGTCAGCGCTTTCGTCCTCCACCGATGCCACTGATGCAACCCTCCCCGGATGCCGTGTCGTACCTGCGTCCTCCTTCAGCGTCGCACAGTAGGTCAGCTTGCGTACACCGCCCAGGCGCCGGCCTCGGTCCACCACGAGCGCTTGCGATTCATCGCCCCGCCGACCCCGTCGTCGAGGAACTGGATCTCGCCGTCGCGGGGCAGCACCGACACCGCGCGACCCCGCGCCCGGCGCACCTCGATGCGCACCTTGGAGCCGCGGAAGCGCTGCTTGACGATCGTCGGGACGGCCACCGCGACCTCGACCTGACCGTCCACCGCGTCGCCCTCGGCCAGCAGTCGCATGCCGGCGAACTCGGCGTAACCCGCGCTGTTGCCGATCGCGCAGGCCAGGATCGGGTCGTCGCCGTCGGACAGCACCGCGTCGTCGACCTCGACCCGGCCGCGCCACGGCACCGCGCGCCCGTCGTCGTCCATGCCACCGACCAGGGCACCGTCCACCGTGACCGATCCGCCGTCGTTGCGCAGCAGGTCGAGGCGCCGCACCGGGCCGTTCAGGACGGCCGCGGCCACCTGCTCCGGGGTGCGGGGTAGACCCAGCTGCGCGGCGAGGTCGGTGGTGTTGCCGGCGTCGAGCGGCAGGATGGCCAGCGGCGGCAGGTCCGGGACCGTACGACCGGTCGGCAGATCACCGGGTCGGCGGCTGGGCGGAGGAGCGTACCGCCGGACCAGCCGGCGCACGACGGCGCGCAACTGACCGTCGGTGGCCGAGGCCACCACCAGCCTGGTCTTGCTGTCGGCGTCCGGCCAGGCGAGGCCGTCGGGCCGGGCCGGGCCGTCGAGCCGGGCGAGGACCTCGTCGATCTCCTGGTCGGACGCCGCGGTGATGGTCTCGACCCGGGCCCCGGCCGCGGTGAGCGCGTCGGCGCACCGCAGCACCGGGACCCGCGGCGCACAGGCCGTGGCCGGCGTGCCGCAACCGCCGCACCCGGCACCGCAGGCGTCGCCGCCGGAATCCTGGCCCTCGGCCAGGCTGAGCAGCACGACGTCGTACATCTCAGGCCTCGCTCAGGACCGAGTGCCGCTCGATGACCTGGTCACGCGCCGGGCCGACACCGACCACCGAGATGCGCGCGCGGATGCGCTCCTCGACGAAGACGACGAAGTCCTGCGCCTCCTTGGGCAGGTCCTCGAACGAGCGGGCGCCGGAGATGTCCTGTTTCCAGCCCGGCATCGTCTCGAAGATCGGCAACGCGTGGTGGAAGTCGCTCTGGCTGATCGGCATCTCGTCGTGGCGGACGCCGTTGACCTCGTAGGCCACGCAGACGGGGATCTCGTCGAGGTCGTCGTAATTGTCCAGTTTGGTGAGGACGAAGTCGGTGACCCCGTTGATCCGCTGGGCGTACCGGGCCATCACCAGGTCGAGCCAGCCGATCCGGCGCGGGCGGCCGGTCGTGGTGCCGTACTCGTGCCCGACCTCCCGCAGGTGGTCGCCGAACTTGTCGTGGAGCTCGGTCGGGAACGGTCCCTCGCCGACGCGCGAGGTGAACGCCTTGAGCACCGCCACCACGCGGTCGATCCGGGTCGGCGGGATGCCGGAACCGGTGCACGCGCCCCCGGCCGTCGCGTTCGAGCTGGTCACGAACGGATAGGTGCCGTGGTCGACGTCGAGCAGGGTGGCTTGACCGGCCTCGCAGAGAACAACCTTGCCGGCGTCGATCGCGTCGGACAGCTCGAGCGCGGTGTCGCCGACGTAGGGCCGCAGGCGCTCCACGTAGGACAGCAGCTCGTCGACCACGTCGCCGGGCTTGACCGCCTGCCGGTTGTAGATCTTCGACAGCACCTGATTCTTGAAGGAGAGGGCCGCCTCGACCTTCTGCCGCAGGATCGATTCGTCGAAGAGGTCCTGCACCCGGACGCCGACCCGGTTCATCTTGTCGGCGTAGGTCGGCCCGATGCCCCGGCCGGTCGTGCCGATCCGGCGCGCGCCCAGATAGCGCTCGCTGACCTTGTCGAGCGTGCGGTTGTACGACGCGATCACGTGCGCGTTGGCGCTGATCCGCAACCGGGACGTGTCGATGCCGCGCGCCTCGAGACCGTCGATCTCCTGGAACAACACGGCCAGGTCGATCACCACGCCGTTGCCGATCACCGGGACCACGCCCGGCGTCAGGATGCCGCTCGGCAGCAGGTGAAGAGCGTATTTCTCGCCCTTGATCACCACTGTGTGACCGGCGTTGTTGCCGCCGTTGAACTTCACCACGTAGTCGAGCCGGTCGCCCAGCAGGTCAGTGGCCTTGCCCTTGCCCTCGTCGCCCCATTGGGCGCCGACCAACACGATCACCGGCACGTGCGTGAGCCTTCCGTCGAACAGTCGTACTCGGCAGAGGTCCGGGTACTGCCGAAGTTTACGCGACTGCCCTGCTGTGCGACGGGGGGAAGTGGCTCGCCGGTAGGATCGCCGGTCGTGCGCGTACTTGTGATCGGTTCCGGCGGGCGCGAACACGCCCTCGCCGTCGGCCTGGCCGCCGACCCCACCGTCGACTTTCTCGCCGCCGCTCCCGGCAACCCGGGCATCGCCCAGGTCGCCGAGCTGCACGAGGTGACGGCGACCGACCCGGCGGCGGTGGCGGCGCTGGCCGTCGAGCTGGCCGCCGACCTGGTCGTGGTCGGTCCCGAGGCGCCGCTGGTGGCCGGGGTGGCCGACGCCGTGCGGGCCAAGGGCATCGCCTGCTTCGGCCCGAGCGCGGCCGCCGCCCAGCTGGAGGGCTCGAAGGCGTTCGCCAAGGACGTGATGGCCGCGGCCGGCGTGCCGACCGCCCGGTCCTACGCGTGCACCACGCCGGACGAGGTGAGCCACGCGCTCGACGACCTCGGCGCACCCCACGTGGTCAAGAACGACGGTCTCGCCGCGGGCAAGGGCGTCGTGGTGACCGGCGACCGCTCCGCCGCCGAGCGGCACGCGGCCGACTGCGGCCGGGTCGTGATCGAGGAGTACCTGCCCGGTCCCGAGGTCTCGCTCTTCGTGGTCACCGACGGCACGGCGGCCGTGCCGCTGATGCCGGCGCAGGACTTCAAGCGGCTGGCCGACGGCGACGAGGGTCCCAACACGGGCGGCATGGGCGCGTACGCCCCGCTCGCCTGGGCGCCGGACGACCTGGTGCCCCGGGTGCTGGCCGAGACCGTCGAGCCGACGCTGGCCGAGATGCGCCGGCGGGGCACCCCGTTCGCCGGGCTGCTCTATGTCGGGCTGGCGCTCACCCCCGACGGCCCCAAGGTCATCGAGTTCAACGCGCGCTTCGGCGACCCGGAGACCCAGGTGGTGCTGGCCCTGCTGGAGACGCCGCTGGCCGGCCTGCTGAACGCCGCCGCCACCGGCACGCTGGCCGGCCTGCCGCCCCTGCGCTGGCGCGAGGGCTCGGCGATCACGGTCGTGGTGGCGAGCAAGAACTATCCCGGAACCCCGCGGACGGGTGACGTCATCGAGGGCGCCGAGGTGCCCGGGGTCATCCACGCCGGCACCGCCCGCCGCGACGACGGCGCACTGATCTCCGCCGGTGGCCGCGTGCTCAGCGTGACCGCGACCGGCCCCGACCTGGCCGCGGCCCGCGACGCGGCCTACGCCCTGGTCGCCGGCGTACGCCTCGACGGCGCCCAGTACCGCAAGGACATCGCGCTGGGCGCCGTCGAGGGACGCATCAAGCTTTAGACGCTCAGGCCTTCGGGATGTCGAAGAGCTTGGCCACGTTCGCGGCCAGGCCGAGGTCGCCCTTGGCCTTGATCTTGCCGGTCATGAACATCATCATCGGGTTGCCGTCGCCCGAGACGACCTTGAGGAACGTGACCGGGTCCATGGTCATGGCCAGCTTGGGCTCGCGGACCGGCTGGTTGGTGACCGTGCAGGCGCCGTTCTCGATCACCGTCTCGTAGGTGTCGCTCGCGCCGCCGGCACCACCGGTGATGATCCAGTGGATGACCGCCGTGGTGTTGCCGGCCTTCTCCGGGCGGAACAGGGTGGGCATCCGGTTGAAGACCTCGTCGAGGATCTTGGCGCGTGAGTCGCCGGCCATCACCTCGGCGATCTTCGAATCCGGCGTCGCCTTGACGAGCTGCGCGAACTCCTTCGGGCCGATGGAGGCGAGCGTGTCCGGGTTGAAATCAGTCATCGGTGGACCTTTCGGGATGTGCTCTCTACCTACTCGTCAGTAACTTTAGCGAGCATGCCGCTTCTTGGTGCAGTGTGCCACTCCCCAATAACCATTGGACAGTCGGCTCTCCGCTGCCTAGGCTTCCCAACATGTCTTTGGGAGATGGGGGCGGGCAGGCTGCCATGCGGGCCACGGCCCACCCCGTTCGGCTGCAGATCATGTCGTTGCTGACCGGTGCGCCGATGACCGCGGCCGAGGTCGCCCGCGAGCTCGGTCTCACCCACGCCAACGCGAGCTATCACCTGCGCACGCTCCGGTCAGCCGGGATGATCTTCGTCGCCGGCGAGGAGAAGATCCGGGGTGGCCTCGCCAAGCGTTATCGCTACGATGCCGCTCGCGACGCGGCGTCCGAGACCCCCGAGCAGAAACGGGCGTTGTTCGCGGCGCTCGGCAACGAGCTGGTCCGGCGTACGGCGTCGGGGAAGTTCGCCTCGAAGACCCTGCTCGGCGACGGTGAGTTCTGGGTCGATCCGGACAAGTGGCTCGACCTGCGTCACCGGTTCAAGGCCCTGGTCGCCGAGCTGCACGAGGCGGCCCAGCCGCCGCGCACCCCCGGCACCATCCACACCAGCACCACCGTCGCGATGTTCGAGATGGAGTCCCGTCATGAGTAGCGCCGCCCTCGCGCCGCTCCGCATCCCCGCCTTCCGGCTGCTCATCTCCGGTCGCACGATCAACGCGCTGGGCAACTCCTTCGCGCCGATCGCGCTCGCCTTCGCCGTCCTCGACCTGACCGGCTCGGCCACCGACCTGGGCCTCGTGGTCGGCGCCCGCACGCTGGTGAACGTTCTTTTCCTGCTCTTCGGCGGGGTGCTGGCCGACCGCCTGCCCAAAAATCTGCTGATGGTCGGGGCCAGCCTGGCCGCCTTCGTGACCCAGGCCGTCATCGCCGCCCTGGTGCTGACCGGCACGGCCACCATCCCGCTGCTGATCGTGATCTCGGCGCTCAACGGCATGGTCGGCGCGCTCGCCCTGCCCGCGACGTCGTCGATCCTGCCCCAGATCGTCCCGGCCGACATTCGTCAGCAGGCCAACGGGCTCAACCGGGTGTCGCTCAACACGGCCGCCGTGCTGGGCGCGCCGTTGGCCGGCGTGGTCGTCGCCGCGACCAACCCGGGCTGGGGCATCGCCGTCGACGCGGCCACCTTCCTGGTCAGCGGCGTGCTGTTCGCCTTCCTGCGGGTGCCCCCGCCGGTGCCGGCCGAGCCCGCCCCGGGTGTGACCGGCGACGAGCAGACCCCGGGAGAGGCGGCTGTCGAGCCGGCCCGGCCCAACATCTTCGCCGACCTGCGTACGGGATGGTCCGAGTTCCGCTCGCGCACCTGGCTCTGGGTTGTCGTGGCCGGTTTCTGCGTGCTCAACGCGGCCTGGAGCGGCTCGCTCTTCGTGCTGGGTCCGGTCGTGGCCGACGAGACGATCGGGCGCCGGGCCTGGGGCCTGGTGCTGGCGGCGGAGACCCTCGGCATGATCGTCGGCGCGCTGCTGGCGATGCGGCTGCGCATGCGGCGCATGCTGCTCTTCGGCGTCTTCAGCACGCTGTTCATGTCACTGCCGGTGCTGATCCTCGGTGTCTATCCGCACCTCTGGCTGCTCATCGGTGGCGCACTGGTGGCCGGGCTGATGGTCGAGCAGTTCGGCATCGCGTGGGAGACGACCATGCAGGAGCACATCCCGGCCGACAAGCTGGCCCGGGTGTATTCGTACGACATGGTCGGCTCTTTCGTCGCCATCCCGATCGGCGAGATGGCGGTGGGCCCGTTCTCGCACGTGGTGGGCGTGCGGTCGACCTTGATCGGCGCCACCGTGCTGATGACCCTCGCGGTGATCTTCATGCTGCTGAGCCGTGACGTGCGCACCTTGCCGCACAAGCTGCCGGAGCCGGACACCGGTGCCGTGAAAGAATCGGTGGCGTGACCATCCCGAACGTCCTTGCCGCTCGCTACGCCTCGACCGACCTCGTCGCCCTCTGGTCCCCGGAGGAAAAGATCCGCATGGAGCGCCGGCTCTGGCTGGCCGTCCTGCGGGCCCAGCGCGATCTCGGCGTGGCCGTTCCCGAGGGCGCCGTCGAGGCGTACGAGTCGGTGCTCGACCAGGTCGACCTGGGCTCCATCGCGGCCCGCGAGCGGGTGACCCGCCACGATGTGAAGGCCCGCATCGAGGAGTTCAGCGCGCTGGCCGGCTTCGAGCAGATCCACAAGGGAATGACCTCGCGCGACCTGACCGAGAACGTCGAGCAGCTCCAGATCAAGGCGTCGCTCGAGCTGGTCCGGTCACGGGTGATCGCCACGCTGGCCCGGCTCACCGAGCGCGCGGTGGAGTATTCCGAGCTCGTCATGACCGGCCGCTCGCACAACGTCGCGGCTCAGGCCACCACGCTGGGCAAGCGGTTCGCCTCGGCGGCTGAGGAGCTGCTGATCGCGTACGAGCGTCTCGACGACCTGATCGCCCGGTATCCCCTGCGCGGCATCAAGGGCCCGGTCGGCACCGCCGCCGACCAGCTCGACCTGCTCGACGGTGACTTCGACGCGCTCGGCGCCCTCGAGCAGCGGGTCGCCGGTCACCTGGGCTTCGAGCGGGTGCTCAGCAGCGTCGGCCAGGTCTACCCGCGCTCGCTCGACTTCGACGTGGTCTCGGCGCTGGCCCAGATCGTCGCCGGGCCGTCCTCGCTGGCCACCACGATCCGCCTGATGGTCGGTCAGGAGCTGGTCACCGAGGGCTTCAAGCCGGGCCAGGTCGGCTCGTCGGCGATGCCGCACAAGATGAACACGCGCTCGTCCGAGCGGGTCAACGGTCTGGCCGTGATCGTCCGCGGCTACCTGTCGATGGTCGGCGAGCTGGCCGGCGACCAGTGGAACGAGGGCGACGTCTCGTGTTCGGTCGTCCGCCGGGTCGCGCTGCCCGACGCCTTCTTCGCCACCGACGGCCTGTTCCAGACCTTCCTCACGGTGCTCGACGAGTTCGGTGCCTACCCGGCCGTGATCGCTCGCGAGCTCGACCGGTTCCTGCCCTTCCTGGCCACGACCAAGATCCTCGTCGGAGCGGTGCGCAAGGGCGTCGGCCGTGAGGTCGCGCACGAGGTGATCAAGGAGCACGCCGTCGGCGTCGCCCTGGCCATGCGGGAGAAGGGCGCCGTCGTCAACGATCTCTTCGACCGCCTCGCGGCCGACGGCCGGCTCGGGCTGACCCGCGGTGAGATCGACACCCTGGTCGCCGACCGGGCCGCCTTCGTCGGCGCCGCGCCCTCGCAGGTGCGGGCCGTGGCCGACCGGGTCGCGACCATCGTCGCGGCCCACCCGGACGCCGCGAAGTACTCGCCGGCGCCGATCCTGTAGCTCGCCGCTGGGGCACGGCGGAGACGATTGTCACGCCGCGCCCCGGCGGAACCCGGGTGGTGCGGTGGCGGGGCGACCGCCGCACCTCAGTCGATGGAGATCGATAGGCCGACCGTACGGTGGCCGTGCCGGGCGGCCAAGAATCCAGTTCGCACCTATCACCGTGCGATGACCCGGCAGTGCTTGAAGGCTTCATCGACGCAGTGGCTGAGATCACCCGCGAGTTGCCTGCTCAGCGCCCCCGGGGTCGCGCGCGTGACACCGGCCGACGATTCCGTAGCGTGGTTCACAAGGTAGGCTCCAGGTGCTTACACCTATCAGTCAGGAGTGCCCGTGGCTCGCGTCGTGGTCGACGTCATGCTCAAGCCGGAGATCCTCGATCCGCAGGGCCAGGCGGTTGCCAACGCGCTGCCCCGGCTCGGCGTCAACGATGTCTCGTCTGTCCGCATCGGCCGTCGGATCGAGATCGAGTTCGCCGGCGAGCCCGATCCCGACCGGGCTCGTGAGATCGCCGACAAGCTGCTCGCCAACCCGGTGATCGAGGACTTCACCATCCACGTCGTGGATGACGCCGTGGCGGAGGTTGTCTGAGCATGCGCATCGGTGTGGTCACCTTCCCGGGCTCGCTGGACGACGGGGACGCGGCCCGAGCCGCGCGCATCGCCGGCGCTGACGCCGTCCGTCTCTGGCACGGCGATCCCGACCTGCACGGCGTCGACGCCGTGGTGCTGCCCGGCGGCTTCTCGTACGGCGACGCGCTGCGCTGCGGCGCCATCGCCCGGTTCGCCCCGGTGATGGATTCGATCGTCGACGCGGCCCGGGGCGGTCTGCCGGTTCTCGGCATCTGCAACGGCTTCCAGATCCTCTGCGAGGCGCACCTGCTTCCCGGCGCGCTCACCCGCAACCAGCACCTCCACTTCCGCAACCGCGACCAGTTCCTGAGCGTGGAGTCGGCCGGCACCGCGTGGACCACCAGCTTCACCGCCGGGCAGGAGATCCTGATCCCGGTGAAAAACGGTGAGGGCTGCTACGTCGCCGACGAGCGCACGCTCGACCAGCTCGAGGCCGAGGGCCGCGTGGTCGCGCGTTACCTGCGCGGAAACCCGAACGGCTCGCAGCGCGACATCGCCGCGATCACCAACGAGGCCGGCAACGTCGTCGGCATCATGCCGCATCCCGAACACGCGGTGGAGACGCTGACCGGTCCGTCGCTCGACGGCCTCGGCTTCTTCACCTCCGTCCTGCGGGCCCTTGCCGGGCCGGCGGGAGTGAACGCAGGGGGACACCAGTAATGACGACGCAGCCGGACACGGCTACCAGCGGCGCGGTGTCGCCGCCGGCCGCGCCGAACCAGTCGCCGTCCGCGGCCAAGCCGACCGGCTTCGCCGCGACCGACGTGCTGGTCAACGAGTTCGACGGCGGACCCGACACTGTGCAGCGTGCGCTGAGCACGGCCGACGAGCTGCAGCCGCACACCGAGCTGGGCCTCAAGGACGACGAGTACGACCGGATCCGGCAGATCCTGGGCCGTCGCCCCACCGCCTCCGAGCTCGCGATGTATTCGATCATGTGGAGCGAGCACTGCTCCTACAAGTCGAGCAAGGTGCACCTGCGCCAGTTCGGTGACAAGGCGCCCCGCGACACCCGCATGCTGGCCGGCATCGGTGAGAACGCCGGCGTCGTGCAGATCTCCGACGAGCTGGCGGTCACCTTCAAGGTCGAGTCGCACAACCACCCGAGCTTCGTCGAGCCCTACCAGGGCGCGGCGACCGGCGTCGGCGGCATCGTGCGCGACATCCTGGCCATGGGCGCCCGCCCGATCGCGGTGATGGACCCGCTCCGCTTCGGTGCGGCCGACCACCCCGACACGGCCCGCGTGCTGCCCGGCGTGGTCGCCGGCATCGGCGGCTACGGCAACTGCCTGGGCCTGCCCAACGTCGGCGGCGAGATCGTCTTCGACCCCACCTATCAGGGCAACCCGCTGGTCAACGCGCTGAGCATCGGTGTGCTGCCGGTCGAGCGCCTCCAGCACAAGGAGGCGGCCGGCGTCGGCAACATCGTCGTGCTGCTCGGTGCGCGTACCGGCCGCGACGGCATCGGTGGCGTCTCCGTCCTGGCCTCGGCCACGTTCGACGAGGGGGCCGAGCAGCGCCGCCCGTCGGTGCAGGTCGGCGACCCGTTCATGGAGAAACTGCTGATCGAGAGCTGCCTGGAGCTCTACGACGCCGGCCTCGTCGCGGGCATCCAGGACCTGGGCGGCGCCGGTCTGACCTGTGCGCTCACCGAGACCGCGGCCGCGGCCGGCACCGGCATGCGGGTCTGGCTCGAGCGGGTGCCGCTGCGTGAGGCGTCCATGTCGCCCACCGAGATCCTGGCCAGCGAGTCCCAGGAGCGCATGCTCCTGATCGTCACACCGGAAAATCTGGCCAGTGTGCTCGCCGTCGCCGAGAAGTGGGGCGTGTGGGCCACCGCGATCGGTGAGGTGACCCCGGCCGGTGAGGACGGTTCGCCGGGCCGCCTGGTGATCAGCTGGAACGACCATGTCGTGGTGGACGTGCCCCCGGGCTCGCTCGCCGACGACGGCCCGGTCTACGCCCGGCCGATCCGTGAGCCGGCCGACTTGATACTGCTTCAGGCCGACAAGGCCGAGACGCTGCCCCGCCCGGCGACCGGCGACGAGCTGCGCGAGACGGTTCTGCGCATGATCGCCTCGCCCAACCTGTGCGACAAGACGTGGGTCACCGAGCAGTACGACCGCTACGTGCTCGGCAACACGGTGCTGGCCCAGCCGGAGGACTCCGGCGTGCTGCGCATCGACGAGCGCACCGGTCTCGGTGTCGCGCTGTCGGTCGACGGCAACGGCCGCTACGCCCGCCTCGACCCCTACGAGGGCGCCCGGCTGGCGCTGGCCGAGGCCTACCGGAACGTCGCCGTCACCGGCGCCGAGCCGGTCGCCGTGACCGACTGCCTCAACTTCGGCTCCCCGGAGGACCCGGCCGTGATGTGGCAGTTCGCCGAGGCCGTCCGCGGTCTGGCCGACGGCTGCCAGCAGCTGGGCACCCCGGTGACCGGCGGCAACGTGAGCTTCTACAACCAGACCGGAGCCGCGGCGATCCACCCGACCCCGGTGGTCGGCGTGCTGGGCGTCTTCGACGACGTCGCCCGGCGCATCCCGATGGGCTTCCCGGCCCCGGCCGGTGAGGTCGACCAGATCTTCCTGCTCGGTGACACCGCGTGCGAGCTCTCCGGCTCGGAGTGGGCCTGGGTCACCCACGGCCACCTCGGCGGACGCCCGCCCAAGGTCGACCTCGAGGTCGAGCGCCGGCTGGCCCAGCTGATGGCTCGCGCGTCGCAGGCCGGTCACGTCAGTGCGGCCCACGACCTCTCCGACGGCGGTCTGTCCCAGGCGCTGGTCGAGAGCTGCCTGCGCCGCAACGTCGGCGCCCAGGTCGCGCTGCCGGCCGACGGCAACTCCGCGTTCGTGCAGCTCTTCAGCGAGTCGGCCGGGCGCGCCCTGGTCGTGATCCCGCGCGGGCACGACAAGGCGTTCGTCGCTTTGGCCGCCGAGTTCGGCGTCCCCTGCACCCCGCTCGGCGCCACGTCGGCCGAGCCGGTGCTGGTGGTGCGCGACCAGTTCAGCCTGCCGCTCGACGAGGCTCGCGAGGCCTATGAGGGCACGCTGCCCCGTCTGTTCGGCGGCACGGCCGAGCTGGCCAACCGGCACGGCGACCCGGAGCACGCGGCCGACCCGACGGCGCCGGCCACGCCCGACCGGGGCAACGAGGTGCTGATCACCGCGGCATCCGGCGCGGCCATGGAGTCGGCCGCGCCGATCGAGGCGGACGGCATCCCGGCCGCCGCCGTGGCCGAGGTCAAGGAGCCGTCGGCCGGGCAGGACTGACAGCGACAGCAAAAGAGCCGGCCAGCTTTCGCTGGCCGGCTCTTTCATGTCCTGTGGGTGAGCTCAGTAGTCGTGACCGCCGCGCCGCGGAGCCGGCGCGTCCGGGTGTGGCTGTGCGCCGCTGGGCTGACCGCCACCACGCTGGTCGCGGCCGCCACCCTGGCCGTACTGCTGCTCGTCGTAGCCGGCACGCTCGTCGTAGCCGCCGCCCTGGTACGAGTCGTAGCCACCACGCTGCTCGGCCTGGTAACCGTCGTCGTAGCCGCCACCGTACTGCTGGGTGCCGCCGGCCTGCGGTCCGTAGCCGTTGTTGTCGAGGCCCTCGCCCGCGGCCCCCCACGATCCGTAACCGCCCTGGGCGGGCTGCTCCGGTCCGTAACCGCCGGCCGGGTAGCCGCCGGGCGCCTGTTCGGCGCCGTACTGCTGGGCGCCGTACTGGTTGGCTCCGTACTGCTGAGCGTCGTAGCCGGCGTCGTCGGCCTCGGGCCGATACATGCCGGTGGCCTCGCCGTACGCTCCGTAGTTGTCGGCCGGCGGAGCGGCAGCGCCGGCACCGTAGCCGTCAGCCTCCGGCGCCTGGCCGTACGAGGTCGGTTCGCTGTACTGCTGGGTGCCGCCGTACTGCTGCGTGCCCGCGCCGTACTGCTGGGTGCCGGCCCCGTACTGCGGCTGCGTGCCGCCGTACTGGTTGTCGTCGTCCCAGCCACCGGCCGGGGCGCCGGCGAAACCGCCGTGCTGCGGCAGCGGCACACCGTAGGGGTCGGGGAACTCGTCCTCGACCGCGGGCACCGGGCGCTGAAGCATGGTCGGTGCGTCGGCCATGGACGGCGCGCCGGACCGTGGCATCGGAGCGATCATGGTGGCGTCGTTGCCGCTGCCGACCGGCGCGCCGACGCGAGTGGCGTCGGTGAAACGACCGTGGCTCGGCGGCACGACTCCACCCGGGCCGGGCAGGCCGGTCGGGTCGTCGTCGTCTCCGTCGTTGTCGCCACCGTTGCGGCGGCGCAGCACGACCAGCACGATCGCACCGATGCCGGCCGCGACGAGCAGGACGCCGATGACGATGTAGAGCATCGACACGCCGCCGTCCTCGGTGGAGGCGGCCTGGTCGGTCTCCGGCTGGGTGACCGTTTCCTCGGGCGTCGTCGGCTCCTCGCTCACCTCTTCGGTGGGCGCGGCGCTGGTCGGCGTGGCGCTCGGGGTCGGCGTAGCCGAGGTCGGCACGACCGTGGACTTCAGCGTCAGGGACACCGAGAGGTTCTGCCCGGCCTGGCCGTCCCGCTGGATCTCGACATCTTCGAACCCCTTCTTGCCGGCGCCGATCGTGATGCGGCCGGTCGCGATCGGGTTGCTGTCCGAGGAGGTGAAGGAGAACCGGCCCGAGCCGTCCGAGGAACCCGTGAAGATCCGCCCGGTGCTGTCTTTCATGCCGACCGTGGCGCCGGCGATCGACTTGCCGTCCTGGTCCTTGACGCGGCCCGAGACCTGGCGCACGGTCTGCGGGCGGTCCGGGCCCTTGACGGTGATCTGCTGGCTGTCCCGGCCGGGCTGCTCGTTGGGCACCGAGGCAGTGATCTCGACCGTTACCTGCCGCGTCTCCCCGTCGTTGACCTTCGGTGCGGTGAGTTGCACGGAGAATTCGCGACCGTCGTTGTTGATCGTGGCCACCCGGCCGCAATCGGCACCGCGGCAGTCCATCCCGCCGCCGTTGACGTTGATCGTCGCCGGGGTCGGGCGGCCGCCGTTGTCGTTGCCATCGGCGACCTGGAACTTCATGGTGAGCCGGTCGCCCGAGAGCACCTCGGTCTGCAGGTCGGTGATCTGCACGTCGGGCGGGTCGGCGAGCGCCACCGCGGGGGCGACGAAGACTCCGCCGAGAACCACCGCCAGCAACGCACCGGCCTGGGCCGCCCGGGCTCGTAGGTGCGTTCTCACCATCCACCGCCTTCCGGTCGCACGGTCTCCCGGCCGAACTAGGGTGGCCGGTTACATCCCGCGACTAAAACACCGTCGGCCACTATGCCTTGTCATACGTCCATCGCGCGACCCAGGGCCGCGTGACAATCTTGTGGAAGAGAGTCGTATCGTCCCGACGTGTCCCCTGCGCACAATAAATCCGAGTCGGTCCGGCAAGCGTTGGACGCGCTGGACCGTGGCGTCGAACCCGAGAGATCCGTGCAGCGTGACGCTGTGCGAGCGCTCCTGGCCGAGTTGTCCCGCAAGGCCCCTGGCCGATCGGTGGAGGTCCGGATTCCGCCGTTCGGTGCGATTCAGTGTGTTCCTGGTCCCAGGCACACCCGCGGCACACCGCCCAATGTGGTCGAAGCCGATCCGATCACCTGGCTGCTCGTCGCCACGCAGCGTATGAGCTGGGCCGATGCGGTGCGTGACGGGCGATTGCGGGCCAGCGGCATTCGCACCGACCTGACCGAGTTCCTCCCGTTGACGGGGGAAACAGCCCCATGACCGCCCGGCGTCCCACGCTGTGAGCGCGAGCCCTGCCCCGCCCGCTCGCGTACACTGGTCGGTCGGACGGTCCAGCACTTTTTGGCAGCTCAGATGAGCAGACTGATGAGCTAATCAGCAAGAGGGAGCGACAGGTGCCCCGAGGCGACGGCCGGTTGACCGACGATCTCGACCCCCAGGAGCGTGGCCCCCAGGATGCCTGTGGTGTCTTCGGCGTCTGGGCCCCCGAGGAAGAGGTCGCCAAACTCACCTACTTCGGGCTCTTCGCTCTGCAGCACCGTGGCCAGGAGGCCGCGGGCATCGCCGTGAGCGACGGATCCGGCGTGGTGGTCTACAAGGATCTCGGTCTGGTGTCCCAGGTCTTCGACGAGCCCACGCTGGCCAGCCTGCGTGGCCACCTCGCGATCGGCCACACGCGCTACTCCACCACCGGCGGCTCCAACTGGGAGAACGCGCAGCCCACGATTCGCGCCACCACGGCCGGCACGACGATCGCCCTGGCCCACAACGGCAACCTGGTCAACACGGCCGAGCTGGCCCGCGAGGTCGCCGAGCGGGGTCTCGAGGTCGACAGCGCCACCTCCGACACCTCCCTGGTCACCACGCTGCTGGCCAGCCGCCCCGACCTGTCGGTCGAGGCCGCGGCGCTCGAGGTGCTGCCGGGCCTGCGCGGTGCCTTCAGCTTTGTCTTCATGGACGAGACCACCCTCTATGCCGCGCGTGACGCCCAGGGTGTCCGCCCCCTGGTGCTGGGCCGGATGGAGCGGGGCTGGGTGATTGCCAGTGAGACGGCCGCCCTCGACATCGTCGGCGCCAGCTTCGTGCGCGAGGTCGAGCCGGGCGAGATGATCGCGGTCGACGAGCACGGCCTGCGGTCCACCCGGTTCGCCGCGCCCGAGCCCAAGGGCTGCCTCTTCGAGTACGTGTATCTCGCGCGCCCCGACACCACGATCGCCGGCCGCAACATGTATTCGGCCCGCGTCGAGATCGGCCGCGTGCTGGCCAAGGAGCACCCGGTCGAGGCCGACCTGGTCATCCCGGTGCCCGAGTCGGGCACCCCGGCCGCGATCGGTTACGCCGAGGCCTCCGGCATCACCTTCAGCGCCGGCCTGACCAAGAACGCGTACGTCGGCCGCACCTTCATCCAGCCGTCGCAGACGATCCGCCAGCTCGGCATCCGGCTCAAGCTCAACCCGCTGCGCGAGGTCGTCCGGGGCAAGCGCCTGGTCGTGGTGGACGACTCGATCGTGCGCGGCAACACCCAGCGGGCTCTCGTGCGCATGTTGCGCGAGGCCGGCGCGCTCGAGGTGCACGTGCGCATCTCGTCACCGCCGGTGAAATGGCCGTGCTTCTACGGCATCGACTTCGCCACCCGGGCCGAGCTTCTGGCCAACGGGCTCGACAACGAGGGCATCCGCCGCTCGATCGGCGCCGACAGCTTGGGTTATGTTTCCCTCGACGGTCTCGTGCAGGCGACCGAGCAGCCGAAGTCCCGCCTGTGCATGGCCTGCTTCGACGGTCACTACCCGATCGAGCTGCCGGCCGGCAACCTGATCGGCAAGCACCTGCTCGAGGGTGTGGGCAAGCGGGCCTCGATGCCCTCGGCGACCGACGAGGCGGCCACCGCGGCCGTCGCCGAGCTCGAGACGGAGTACGACGTGCGCGAGCTGGCCGGTCAGGGCGGCGGCGCGTGACTTTGACGAACGAATCGCTAAGGGGAAAACGGTGACGCACGTGTCGGAGCGCAACAGTGCCGGGTCCAACGGCGCTGAGGGCGGCGACCGCAAACCCTGGTCGGCCGGCGGCGGCCGCGGGGTGCGCAAGCGCACGGCCACGTACGCCGACGCGGGTGTCTCGATCGAGGCCGGCGACCGGGCGGTCGAGCTGCTCAAGTCGAAGGTCCGCAAGACGACGCGACCCGAGGTCATCGGCGACCTGGGCGGATTCTCCGGCCTGTTCCGGCTCAACACGGCGAAATACAAGAGCCCGATCCTGGCCTCGTCGACCGACGGTGTCGGCACCAAGCTGGTGATCGCCCAGCAGCTCGACATCCACGACACGATCGGCATCGACCTGGTCGCCATGGTCGTCGACGACCTGGTGGCCTGTGGTGCCGAGCCGCTCTTTCTGCTCGACTACATCGCCTGCGGCGAGGTCGTGCCGGACAAGGTGGCCGAGATCGGAGCGGGCATCGCCGATGGCTGCCGTTACGCCGGCTGCGCGCTGCTCGGTGGCGAGACCGCCGAGCACCCCGGCGTGCTGCGCCCCGACGAGTACGACGTGTCGGCCACCGGCGTCGGCGTGGTGGAGGAGAGCGAGATCCTCGGCCGCGAGCGGGTCGAGCTGGGCGACGCGGTGATCGCGATGCGCTCCTCGGGTCTGCACTCCAACGGCTACTCGCTGGTGCGTCACGTGCTGCTCGGTGCGGGCCGCATGCGCCTCGACTCGGTCGTCGACGACTTCGGCAGCCAGCGCACCCTGGGCGAGGAGCTCCTCACCCCCACCAAGATCTACGCCAAGGACTGCCTGGGCCTGATCGAGGAGACCGACGTCCGCGCGTTCTCGCACGTGACCGGCGGCGGCATTCCCGGCAACCTCAACCGCATCCTGCCCGGTAACGCCGACGCGGTGGTCGACCGCTCGACCTGGCGCCCGCAGCCGATCTTCGACCTCATCCAGGCCAAGGGCCGGATCGAGGACTCCGAGATGGAAGCCACGTTCAACATGGGCGTCGGCATGTTCGCGGTCGTCTCGGCCGATGACGCCGACCGCGCCATGGCCTACCTGACCGGTCGCGGCGTCGAGGCGTGGCAGGTCGGCGAGATCATCGAGGGCACCGGCGAGGTGCAGATGATGGGGCAGTACACCCGCGGCTGAGGCCGGTTCCAGAGAGATCCGCGTGTGTCGATATGCGGCACATGCGGATCTTTTTCGTTTACGCGGCTGGACCCAGGGGCCTAGCCTCTGACGTGAGTTGTTCACGTGTTCGGCGGACGGGGGTGCGGCGTGACGCAGGTCTGGACCGGCATGAGCGGAATTTCGCCCGACCCGACCTATGTCGTGATGCAGCCGACAACTCTGTGCAACCTCGACTGCGCCTACTGCTACCTGCCGTTCCGCGCCGCCGACAAGCGGATGCCGGTCGAGGTGGCCCAGGCGGTCGCCGCCTCGGTCGACGGCTGGGCCCGGGGCGGGCGGTTCTCGGTCGTCTGGCACGGCGGCGAGCCCCTGGCGTCCGGCCGCGAACACCTGACCGCGCTCCTCGAGCCCTTCGGCGCCGGCGTCGAACACCACGTGCAGACCAACGCCACGCTCATCGACGACGCCTGGTGCGACTTCTTCGAGACCCACGACATGCGGGTCAGCGTCAGCGTGGACGGCCCCGAGGCGCGCAACGGCGAGCGGGTCACCCGGGGCGGCAAGCCGGCGTACGACCGGATCATGCGCGGGATCGAGACGCTGCGCCGCCGCGGCATCCCGTTCTCGGCGCTCTGCGTGGTCGGCGACCCGCGGCCCGGCGCCGCCACCGAGCTGTACGACTACTTCCTCGAGCTGGGCTGCGACGTGCTCGGCATCAACGTCGAAGAGCAGGAGGGCGTGAACACCCGGGCCAACGGTCACGCCGCGGCCGACGTCACGGCGTTCTGGGCCGAGCTCGTCACCGCCTGGCGGGCCGACCCGCGGATCCATCTGCGCGAGGTCGAGTGGTCGCTGCGGTACGTGGCGGCGGTGCTCGACGGCACGGCTGACGACCTGCTGCCCCGCCGGCTCGACCCGATCCCCACCGTGGCCCACGACGGCTCGGTGGTGCTGCTCTCGCCCGAGCTGGCCGGCTTCTCCGACCCCCGCTACGGCGACTTCACCAGTGGCAACGTGCTGACCACCCCGCTGGCCGAGATCCTGGCCGGCGCCACGGCGACACCGTGGATCGGCGAGTTCCTGCAAGGCGTGGAGTCCTGCCGTACGACGTGTCCGTATTTCGGTTTCTGCGGTGGAGCCCACGCGGCCAACCGCTACTTCGAGCAGGGCCGGTTCGACACCACCGAGACCGACCACTGCCGGAACAGCAAGATTCGCCTACTGGAGGGAGTGCTGGACCATGCCCGAGATCACGAGCCCTCGGCTGTCCGATGCTGAGGCGTCGGAGGAGCCCGGGATCGATCCGGTGACGGCACGGGTGCGAGACACCCGAGCGGGGCTGGCCGTGCTCCTCGACGAGGCGGAGCAGGCTCGGGGGGCCCGGGCGGAGAGCACGTCGGACGGGTCGGCAGTCTGCGCCTGGAACCACTTCGAGAACATCCCCACGTTCTACAACTGGAACAACCGGCCGCGGTGATATGGCTCCGCTTCGCTCCGCAGGCGATCGCCCCTGGGAGGCTGGTGAGCAGTGAGCCGATTTCCGGCACCGCTGTGCTTATGGCTCCGCTTCGCTCCGCGGCGATCGCCCCTGGGAGGCTGGTGAGCAGTGAGCCGATTTCCGGCACCGCAAAGAGCGCGGCGACGCAAATCGGCTCACTGCTCACCAGCGGGGCGATCGCAGTAGTTACCGATCCTCGTGCTCACGTCAGATGGCGCGGTTGAAGCGGGGCGTCTGCGCCTCGGCCACCGCTCAGGAGCGGGGATCGCAGTAGTTGCCGGTCGCGAGTGCGGTTGTGGTGGGGCGTCTGCGCCTCGGCCATCGCTCAGTGGCGGGTGATCGCGGGAGTTGTTGATCGCGAGTTGCGTCAGGTCGCACTGTTAAGCGGAGCGCCGGCGTCTTGGGTCACTGGTCAACGGCGTAGCCGGTCGCAGTGGTTGCCAGTTTGCTGGCTCGCGGTGGGTGGCGCGGTCGAAGCAGGGCTAGCGGCGTCGGGGGACGCCGTTAGTGGTTCGAAGCCCACGCGAGCAGAGGCCCGCGTGGGCTTCGGTGTTCAACCGTTGATGTTTACCGCACGCAAGTGACCACGACACACGTAAGCACGCGGTCTGCCGCGTGCCCTGTGCGATTCGGGGTCAGCGCCTTGTCGGCGACCAGGAGTCCTGATCGTCGTCAGCGTCGTCCTCGTCATCGTCGACGAACTCATCTTTGTCGTCGTCGAAATGACGGTCGGACTGACCGGCACCCGCCAGTTCGCGCTGCAAGGCGGTGAGGTCGGTGTTCGGGGAGTGATACTTCAACTCCCGGGCCACCTTCGTCTGCTTGGCCTTAGCACGGCCGCGCCCCATGGCTCGACCCCCTCGCACAGAATTCGGGGCAGCCCGAAGGCGGGCCCCGATGACGTTAGGCATCTCTCGTGGGTCTTACGGTACATGGGCGATGCCGTCTTCGGCACCTCGGGTTGCGTGTGACACTGCCGCGCGTCGCGGTTTTCCGTCCCGGAACACGCGGCAGGCACTAAACCGCTCTCTTTTCCCACCTCTGACCCCTCCGTTCGGCTGCCGGAACCCGTCCGTTCAGCCAGGGGCCGCTTGCTGGTTTCCGACCTCTCCGACCGGTGAAGTCGGCCGAGGGCCGGCGACGGGCGCCGCCGGACGACTCAGCTCGGGCAGACGACTCAGCTCAGATAGATGGAGCGCAGCCGGCCGACCTCGGCCATGCGCTGCTCGGCGAGCCGGTCGGCCGCGACCGCCGGGGCGACGCCCTCGGTGTCCGCCACCTGCAGGATCCGGCGGGTGGTCTCGAAGATGCCGGTGGCCCGCAGCTTGGCCCGCTCGAAGTTGAAGCCCTCGATCTCGTCGGCCACCTGGATCACGCCGCCCGCGTTGACCAGGTAGTCGGGCGTGTAGAGGATGCCCCGCTCGGAAAGCGTCTTCTCGATGCCGGGGTGGGCGAGCTGGTTGTTGGCCCCGCCGGTGACGACCTTGGCCCGCAGCACCGGCACGACGTCGTCGTCCAGCGCGCCGCCGAGCGCGCACGGGGCGTAGACGTCGAGGTCCGAGGTGATCAGCGCCTGGGTGTCGGCGACCAGCTCGATCTGCGGATAGGTCGTGCGGGCCCAGCTCAGCGCGGCCTCGTTGACGTCGGTGGCGATCACCGTGGCGCCGTCCTCGATGAGGTGGCCGGCGAGATATTTGCCGACCTTGCCGAGCCCCGCGACGCCGACCGTGCGACCGGCCAGGGTGGGGCGGCCCCAGGTGTGCTCGGCGGCCGCGCGCATGCCCTGAAAGACCCCCCAGGCGGTGAGGATCGAGGAGTCGCCGGCACCGCCGTGCTCGAGGCTGCGGCCGGTGACATAGCGGGTTTCCCGCGCGATGACGTCCATGTCCGGCACGTAGGTGCCGACGTCGCAGGCGGTGTAGTAGCGGCCGTGCAGCGACTCGACGAAGCGGCCGTACGCCCGCAGCAGCCCCTCGGACTTGGCCCGGGCCGGGTCGCCCCAGATGACCGCCTTGCCGCCACCGAGGTCGAGGCCGGCCAGAGCGTTCTTGTAAGCCATGCCGCGGGAGAGCTTCAACACGTCGGCGAGCGCGGCGTCCTCGCTCTCGTACGGATAGAAGCGGGTGCCGCCGAGCGCCGGCCCGAGGGCCGTCGAGTAGATCCCGATGATCGCCTTGAGGCCGGTCTGCCTGTCCTGGCAGAAGACGACCTGTTCGTGACCGGTGGCGTCGGTGCCGTCGGTGTCGAACACGCCCATGGCTGTTCTCCCTGATCTGGTGTGGGCCCTCGTGGGGCAGGTCGTTCCGGCTGGGGTGTGCCGGACATTTGCGAGCCTAGTCGGGTGCACCCCCGCGTGATTCCGTCCGCGCGGGAAGTTCCACACGGCCGATTTCGTGAAAGGATCGCGCCGTGCCGTCACTGTTCGCGTCGTACCTGAGGGTTTACGAACCGCTGACCGCCTTCGACCGCGACCGTCAGGTTTTCTGGCGCAAGTACGCCCGCGAGGGCCGTGCTCTCGGCCCGGTCGACGGTCCGGTCCGCCAGCGGTCGGCTGTGCTCGAGGCGCTGGGCGCCGGTTGGACCCGGCTGCCCGATCTGCCCGACGAGGCGTACGTGTTGCAGTGGGGCGACTCGCTGCTGGTCTGCCCGTGGAATCTGCGTCTGCGGGTCGCCGAGGCCGCCCTGAACGCGCGCGACGGGGTGCCCAGCGTGCTGGCCGACGCGTTCGTGCCGCCCGTGCTGGCCGGCCAGGCCAAGGCCGTCGTCGAGGACTGGCGCAGCGGGGCCAAGGTGCTCGAGCACGGCGTGCCCCGGGTGCACGAGCAGATCGCGACCTGGGGTGTGCCGCTGCGCTGGTTCGTCTTCGTCGACCTGGAGGAGCGGGTCATCGACCTCGCCGCCAAGCCGCGGACGCTGCGCTATCGCACCGAGATCTCCAAGGCCCGGCGGCGCGCGCACCGGGCGGTGGCCGTGTTGCGCAAATCGCTCGGCGACGCCCCGATCACCGAGGCGGTCGAGGAGGGCACGCGCTGGCTCGAGGAGTTCCATCCGCGCTCGATCGTCGAGCTCGACTACGGCGGCCTCGTCAACCTTCTGCCGGATGATGTTCTCGCTGGTGACGATTCACCCGGAGTGGTGGCGGCGGGTCTGTCGGCACTCTCCCGCGGCGACGCCGACGACGCCTCCGCCGCGTACGAGAAGCTGGTCGAACGGTGGCGTGCCGTCCAGCTTCTGGAGCGCTGCAACTGACCTGCGGAAATACGGCGATATGCCCACCGTGGGAACGCTCCCGAGGTGAATACTCTTCGTGATCACCGCTCGCCGAAGCGTGATAATCGGACTAAACGCGACACTATCTGGCGTAGAAAACACGTAAAAATCGGGCATGCTTCATCCATCTATCTGGGGACGTTCGTCCGTTCGGCCCATGTCGGACATCGGGGACTAGCCGGACCATGAGAGACGCACCGGCCGGCGGGACCCCGGCCGATGTTCTTAGGTACCTGTGGAGGAGTGACCGATGGCATCGCGTACGCATGATCCTGAGCCGCTACTAACTCCGGCCGAGGTGGCGTCGATGTTCCGTGTCGACCCGAAGACCGTCACCCGGTGGGCGAAGGCCGGCAAGCTGAGTGCGATCCGCACTCTGGGCGGCCACCGTCGTTATCGGGAGTCGGAGGTTCGTGCCCTGCTGCAGGGGCAGATTCCCACGCAGCGTCAGGGCGACTGAACCGATCTCAGTCGAAGCGAAAGATCGTAGCAAGGGGCGAGCGTCGGGGAAGACGATCGCCCCTTCTTCGTCTCCGCCACCAGAGCGGAAACGCGACGAGAGCGGAAACGCGACGAGAGCGGAAACGCGACGAGAGCGGGATGCGACCGGGGCGGGAACGCGACCAGGGCGGAACGCGGGTCAGACTGGGGTGACCGCGATGACGGTGATCCGGTCACGGTGGCCCATCAGGCGGTAGCGCAGTGACCCGAGGATGCCGGTCACCCAGTATTTACGGCCCAGCACCTTGGCGAAGTGATCACACTCGGCGTCGCTGACCACCCGGGCCGTGCCCTCGACCGTCTCGCCGCGCACGTTGCCGCGGAAATCGCAGGCGGCCACGGTGACCCGCGGGTTGTTGCGGACCCGCTTGACCTTGTACGACCGGGTCTCCGTCCAGATCGCCACGCCGGCACCGTCGGGCAGCACCCACACCGGCGTCGCCACCGCCGACCCGTCCTTGCGGAAAGTCGTCAGAAGGACGTACTTCTCCGAACCGAGTTGCTCCAGAGTGGCCATGCCCCAAGGGTAGTGACCATGGATGAGCCACCGATCGGCGACGTGTTCGGCGAGATGATCCGGGACGCGTACGCGGTGCGGACCGGCGTGGGACCACGACCGCTGGCCGGTGGACGGGTGCCCCGGCCGGTCATCGAGATCATCGAGCGCGACGACGGGCTGATCAACGGTGCGCCGGCCGACCACTACCTGGCCGAACCGGGGGAGTGGCAGCCGCACGACCACCGCGCGCTGCGACTCTGCCGCGGGCACGTGCTCGACATCGGCGTCGGGGCCGGTCGCACGGCGGTCGAGCTGCAGCGGCGGGGGATGGCGGTGACCGGGCTCGACACCTCGGCCGGGGCCATCGAGATCGCCCGCCGGCGGGGGCTGCGCGACACCGTTCTCAACACCGTCGACGCGTACTCCTCGGCCGACGCCCGGTATGACACGTTCCTGCTGCTCGGCAACAACCTCGGCCTGATCGAGAACGCGGAGCGGGCCCCGGTCTTCCTGGACGCGCTGGCCCGCCTGGCCAATCCGGGCGCCCGGATCATCGCGCAGGGCACCGACCCGTACGGCACCACTGATCCGGTGCACGTCGGCTATCACCGGCGTAACCGGGAACGGGGGCGGCTGGGTGGGCAGTTGCGGCTGCGGTTGCGCTACCGGCTGCTGGCCACCGACTGGTTCGACTATCTGAACTGCTCGCCGGCTGAGCTCAAGGAGCTGCTTGCGGGCACCCGGTGGCGGTTGACGGCGATCGACGACACCGACCGGCCGTACTACCTTGCCGTCATGGAGCTGTCGGAGTGACCGCGCTGAGCCGCGAGCAGGTCCGGATCAGCCGCCGGATCGCTCTCGTCCTGCGGCACCGGCCGGAGGCGGCCGGACTGACCCTGGACGCGAACGGCTGGGTGCCGGTCGACGATCTGCTCGCCGCGCTGGGCATCGCCCGGGCCGAGCTGGACGCGGTCGTCGAGCACAACGACAAGTCGCGGTTCGCGGTCGCCCGCCGGGACGACGGGGCCGACTGGATCCGGGCCAGCCAGGGGCACTCACGCCGGGTGGCCGTGGATCTCGATCTGCCGCCGGCCGACCCGCCCGCGGTGCTGTTCCACGGCACGCCCCGGGTCAACCTCACGTCGATCATGAGTGAGGGCCTGCGGTCGCGCAGCCGCCACCACGTCCATCTCTCGCCCGATGTGCCGACCGCGCTGATCGTCGGTCGCCGCCGCTCGGCCGACGTGGCCGTGCTGCGGGTGGCGGCCGGGGAGCTGGCTGCGGCCGGGCATCTGTTCCACCGCAGCGCCAACGGGGTCTGGCTGACGACCGAGGTGCCGGCGCGCTACCTCCGGCTGGAACGCACCAGCCCGTGACATCCGTGCCGCGGACCGGCCGCCCCACCTGGAGGCGGCCGTCCGCGGTCAGACGGTCGGCGGGTGCCCGCCGTCGCCGTCGACGATGTGGTCGGGGTTCCCGTCCTCGTCGAGGTCGACCATCGTGATGTCGACCTTGCCGTCGCCGTCGGTGTCGAACTGGAAGAGGTCGGGCTTGCCGTCCCCGTCGGTGTCGGACACCCACACATCGGTCTTGCCGTCGCCGTTGGCGTCCTGGGCGATGAGGTCGACGCGGTCGTTCCCGCGCGTCTCGACGATCTCCTGCGGCTCGGTCATCAGGCCTCCCGGCATATCGCGTACACGGTCGCAGGGAAGAGTAAGACCCAAGTCACAGCGCCGCGAGCCGAGTGACGCCGGTAACGTTCATCGAATGGACATAGCGGCCGACAGCGTGCAGGACCTCTTCACCACCGGCGGCGGCGGATCGCTCGGCGAGCGGATGGGCATCCAGCTCAGTGAGGCCTCCGCCGAGCGGGTCGTCGGCACCATGCCGGTCGAGGGCAACACCCAGCCGTATGGTTTGTTGCACGGCGGCGCGTCCTGCGTGCTGGCCGAGACGCTGGGGTCAGTGGGTGCGGTCATGCACGGTCAGACCGTCGACCGGCCGTTCGCGGTGGGCGTCGACATCAATGCCACACACCACAAGTCGGCGCGTTCGGGAGTGGTCACCGGTGTCGCCACCCCGGTGCACCGCGGGCGCACGATGGCGACGTACGAAATCGTCATCACCGACGACAGCGGCGAGCGGGTCTGCACCGCGCGCATCACCTGCCTGCTCCGCGGAGCGTGAATTCCGTGGTCCCGGCGGGCAGACCTTGACCGTTCCACGTACCTTCTTTCACGTGACCGAGGTACCACAGCACGCTGTCGACGACGCGGCACTCGTGCTTCAGAGTGCGCTGAGCGGCGACAGTGACGCGGTGGTGGGCACGTTCGACTCGGTCGTCGACCGCTCGGGCATCGTCGGGGCCTACGACGTGGCCTGGTGCCTGGCCGCGACGATGGTCGGCCAGGTGCCCTCGGGCGGCGCGTGGACGCTCGATTTCCCCGGCATCGACGACGCGCGGTACGACAAACGCTGGGTGGCCCGCTTCGTCAGCGCGTATGTGAACGGCGACATCCCGACCGGCGAGGCGCTCTTCGGTGCCGCGATCGCCGACGGCCAGCTGCCCGACTGCCTGCTCGCGCTGGCCGGGTCGACGGTGGCGACGTTGCGCCACCGCGCGGCCTGAGCCCGGTCAGCGTCCTTTGAGATAGAGCGCCTTGGCGTATTGGGCGGTCGCCGCCTCGTTGTACATCGACGCCAGCGACATGTAGAACTCGTGGTCGGCCAGCGCCGACTGAGCCTGGGACGTGCTCTTCCAGCGGATCGCCGCGTCCACCTCGGACAGGCCGCGGGCCTTGAACTGCCGGCGCATCGCCATCCGGCCGGCCCGGAACTGCTCCTGGGCCGCCTCGGCGCTCTTCATCGCGGCGAAGGCCTTCTCGCTGAGCGCCTCCGCCATGCTCCAGGCAGCCTGTTCAGCCGCATTCGTGAATGTCAGCACGCCGTCCTCCTCCACCCGCCGAGCCCTGACAAGACCTGCAGCTCACTCTTATCGACTACACAGCGGCCTTCAAGCCTTCGGACGGTGCCAGCTTCGCGGCCGATCGCGCACGGCTCTGTCAGGATCCAGGGATGTTGCTGCTGGTGGATCTGGACAACACGCTCATCGACCGGACCGGAGCCTTCGTGGCCTGGGCCCGGGAGCGGTTCGGCGAGGCCGAGGTGGCCTGGCTGACCGAGCAGGACCGGGACGGCTACCGGAAACGCGAGGAACTCGCCGAGGCGATCGCCGCACGCTACCGGCTGGACGCCCGGGAAGCGCTGGTCGAGCTGCGGGCCGGCATGGTCGAGCACCTGGCGCCCGACCACGCCGCGTACGACATCGGCGGTGGTGCCGCGGCGGGGCTGCGGACCGGGTGGGTCTCGGCCGGTCGGTCGTGGCCGGACGACCTCCCCTATCGCCCGACCGTGACCGGCGCCGACTGCGTCAGCACGTTGCGGGCGCTGACCGCGGCGTGACCCGCGCAGGACCGCCTGTCCCGTCACACCCTGATGTCAGGGCTCGAGGTCGATCGCGGCGGCGAAGGAGCCGTCCATCTGGAACGGCACCGATTCGTGTTCGTGCACGACCAGCCAGCGACCGTCGATGCGGCGCAGGCCGAGCGTCACCCGATACCAGAGGGTGAACGCGTCGGTGGTGCCCTTGGGGGTCGCGCTCAACGAGTCGATGCTGGTCGCGAAGGCCACGTCGCCGTCGACGGTGATCTCGAGCTGGGTGACCTCGCGCCGTGGCGGCGCCTCGAAGGTGGCCAGCCACTGCTCGACCTGGGTCGGGTCGGTGGTGTCGACCTTCTCGCCGAGCGGCGGCGCGAGGCTGTACTGCATCACCTCGGGCGCCGAATAGGCCAGGTGGCCGCGCACGTCGCCCGCGCTGAGCCGGGCCGCCCGGCCCTCGATCACTTCACGGATCTCCCGCATGTCGTGCTCCTCTCGAAAGAAACTTCCACCGGGACGTCGAAGCCGGGCGGGCGGCTTCGACATGCTGAGTGAGGCAAAGGAGAAGACTCGTGAAGTATCTGATTCTCATCCAGTCGAACCCGCGCAGTCTGGCCGTCTGGGACACCCTGTCCGACGACGAGCGGACCGCTTTCGGCCGCGGGCACCTGCAGTTGAACGAAGAGATGGCCGAGGCCGGGGTGCACGTCGCCGGTGAGGGTCTGGCCGATCCGTCGCTGGCCCGGTTCGTCTCGGTCCGCAACGGCGAGACGATCGTCTCGGACGGGCCGTTCGCCGAGGTCAAGGAACACCTGGCCGGCTTCTACCTGATCGACGTGCCGAGCTTGGAGGACGCGATCGGATGGGCGGCCAAGGTCCCCGACGCGGCGAACACCGAGGTCGAGGTGCGGCCGATCCTGGACATGAGCGGGTGGGAGTTCTGACGCTGGAAGAGGTGCTGCGGGCTGCCGCGCCGCACGTGCTGGGCGCGGTGGTGCGTCGTTACGGCGACTTCGACACCAGCGAGGACGCGGTGCAGGAGGCGTTGCTGGCGGCCGCCCGGCAATGGCCGTCCGAGGGCCGGCCCGACGATCCGCGGGCCTGGCTGATCCGCGTCGCTTCGCGCCGGCGCATCGAGCTGCTGCGCAACGAGGAGGCCCGGCGTCGGCGCGAGGCACTGCCGGCGGATCCGGTTCCTTCCGTACGCGGTGACGACGAACTGACCCTGCTGGTGCTCTGCTGCCATCCGGCCCTGACGGCGGTCTCCCAGGTCGCGCTGACACTGCGCGCGGTCGGCGGTCTGAGTACGGCCGAGATCGCCCGCGCCCTGCTCGTGCCCGAGGCGACCGTCGGCCAGCGGATCAGCCGGGCCAAGAGCAGGATCCGCGAGGCGGGCGCCCGTTTCGAGCTGCCCGGCAACCTCGGGGAGCGCCTTCCCGGCGTACGCCAGGTGTTGTATCTGATCTTCAATGAGGGACACACGGCGAGCTCGGGCTCGTCGCTGCACCGCGTCGAGCTGAGCACCGAGGCGATCCGCCTGACCCGGCAACTGCACGCCCGCCTGCCCGAGGACGGCGAGGTGGCCGGCCTGCTGGCGCTGATGCTGCTCACCGATGCCCGCCGCCCGGCCCGCACCCGTCCCGACGGCGCCCTGATCCCCCTGGCCGAGCAGGACCGCAGCCGGTGGGACCGCCCCGCGATCGACGAGGGCATCGCCATCATCACCACGGCGCTGCGCGACACCGCCGTCGGTCCGTTCCAGCTGCAGGCCGCGATCGCCGCGGTGCACGCCGAGGCACCGTCGGCCGGTGACACCGACTGGCCGCAGATCCTGCAGTTGTATCGGCTGCTGGACGCGCTGGCCCCGGGCCCGATGGTGACGCTCAACCGGATCGTCGCGCTGGCCGAGGTCGACGGCCCGGCCGTGGCTCTGCGGGCGCTGGACGAGGTGGCCCTGACCGGTCATCACCGGGTCGCCGCCGTGCGCGCGCACCTGCTCGAACGCTCCGGCGACCGGGCCGCCGCCCGCGACGAGTATCTGCTGGCCGCCCGGCAGACCCTGAGCCGGCCCGAGCAGCGCTACCTGGAGTCGCGCGCGTCCCGGTTGCGCTGAGATCTCTTGCGGGGGGCGGCCGAGCGCGGCGGCTCGGCGCGCATCTGATCGCGGACGCGGCCCATCAGGTCGCCCAGTGTGCTCACGTCCTGATCGCTGAGCGGCGCGAACACCAGTCGCCGGACCAGCTCGACGTGACCCGGCAGCACGCGGTCGATCCGCTCGCGGCCGGCGTCGGTGATCGTCACGACGGTCGCCCGATCGTCTCGCGGGTCGGGGGCCCGGGTGATCAGAGCCGCCTTCTCGAGCAGGCCGGCCTGGTAGGTGAGACCGCTGCGGCTGTAGACGACTCCGTCGGCCAGCTCGGTCATGGTCAGCCGGCCGTCGGCCCCGAACAACCGCATGAGCAGCTGGAACTGGATGTAGCTGAGGTCGCCGTCGGCCTTGAGCTGCTGCTCGACGGCGTGCTGGAGCAAGCTCGCCGCCTCGACGAGCGCGAAGTAGGCCCCCAGTTGTCTGGGCGGCAGTCCCGGCATGGACCCAGGTTAGGCGATACGAAGTCGAAGCATCACGTGAGAGGAGGCCGGCGTGCATAACCACCCCGCCGACGGGGGAAAGCAGCGTCCGGCCTGGGGAAAGCGAAGGGCGCGGAGCCCGCCGACCTCGACGTTTTGACGGACGCAACGAGTCGGCGGGCCCCGCTGAGACCCGCCCGGGCGTACCGGGCGGGGCTACGGCCGCAGCCACACCGCCTCATCTCGGTGTGACTCGAGCGGCCCCGGGTAGTCGAGGCCACGCCGGACGTTGTCCGGCAAGCGCCACGGCTGATGCACGGCGCCGCCCTCGATCCCCTTGAGTTCGGGTACGTAGCGCCGAACGTACACGCCTTCGGGGTCGAACCGCTGCGCTTGCCGGATCGGATTGAACTTGCGGTAGGGCCGGGTGTCGTTGCCGGTGCCCGCGACCCACTGCCAGTTGCCCGAGTTGTTGGGCACGTCACCATCCAGCAGCCAGCGGAAGAACCACTGCACCCCCGGTCGCCAGTCGACGCCGAGATGCTTGGTCAGGAAGGCCGCGGTGATCAGCCGGGCCCGGTTGTGCATCCAGCCCTCGGCCCGCATCTGACGCATCCCGGCGTCGACCACCGGCACCCCGGTCGTGCCGTCCTGCCAGTGCCGCAGGGCGTCCTGGTCGTCGCGCCACTCGGTGTCGCCGTTCGGCCGCAGCGGCTTGGTCGACAGCTGCGGGAAGGCCAGCGCGACCTGGTAATAGAAGTCACGCCAGCACAGTTGCCGCACGTAGTCGTCGGCGTCCTGCTCGATCGCGGCCCGGGCCAGCTCCACAGGGGACAGACAGCCGAACCTCAGGTACGGGCTGAGCCGGCTGGTGCCGTCGGCCGGCATGTCGTTGTGCAACTCGGGATACGGGCCGATGTGCCGCAGCCAGGTCGTGAGCCGTCGCCGGGCCTCGGTCTCGCCGCCCGTGGCCGCGTCCGGTGACTCGCCTGCGGGGATCGCCGGGAGCAGGCCGGTCTCCAGTCCCTCCGGCAGCGTGATCCTGGTCGGCGTGGCCACCTGGTCCCGCCATTGCGCCGCCCGCCAGACCCGGTGGTAGGGCGAGAACACCCGGTAGGAGGCGCCGCCCCCGCCGGGCCGCAGCTCGCCCGGGTTCACCACCGTCAGGCCGGGGAACAACCGCAGCGCGATCCGGTGCCGCTCGCACTCCAGCCGCATCCGTTCCTCGCGGCGCCGGGCGTAATGGCTGACGTCGGCGGCCATCCCGATGCCCTCGGCGCCGATCGTGCGGGCCAGCTCGATCGCCTCGGCCACCGGGTCGCCCGACCGGATCACCAGGTCGCCGCCCTTGTCGCGCAACGACGCCCGCAGGTCGGCCAGCGACTGGTGCAGGAATCGGGTGCGGTTGGGCGAGAGCTTGCCCAGCTCCGGGTCGAGCACAAAGAGCGGCACCACCCGCTCGGCGTTGGCGCAGGCCGCGGCGAGGGCGGGGTTGTCGTGCAGGCGCAGGTCCCGGGTGAACAGGACAACGGCGATCTTCATCTCAGGCGGCCACCCGCACCGGGGTGCCGGCCTTGGTCAGCAGGCTGCGCACCGCGACCGCGGCTCTGCGTCGATTCGGCACGGTGGCCCGGCCGGCGAAGACGTCGTAGTCGTTCGCCTCGATCTCCTCGAGGATGCCGCCGTAGAGCGCGAACGCCGTCCGCATGCAGGCCTGCGAGGCCGGCTCCAGCATGACGATGCCGGGGGCGGCGGCCGCGTAGTGCTCGCGGGCGACCCCGATCTCGTACCGGACGAGGTCTTTGATCTCGGGGGTGGCCACCCCGCGCGCGAGGTCGTCGCGGGTCACGCCGAACCGGCCGAGGTGCGATTCGGGCAGGTAGACGCGGCCGCGCTCGAGGTCCTCGGCGATGTCGCGGATGAAGTTGGTGAGCTGGAAGGCGAAGCCGAGCTGACGGGCCGGCTCGCGGGCGGCGGCCGGGTCGCGCGACCCCAGGATCGGCAGCATCATCGTGCCGATCACGGCGGCCGAGCCCTCCATGTAGTCGAGCAGGTCGTCGTAGGTGGCGTACGAGGTCTCGGTGAGATCCATCGCCATACACCTCAAGAACGACGCGAAGTCGTCGATGGCGAGATCGAAGACCGCGATGGTGTGCAGCACCGCGGGCAGCAGCGGGTCGTCGACCGGCTCACCGCGCAGCCCGGCGACGAAGGCGCCCGACCACTGGTTCAGCCGGGCCGCGCGCTCGGCCGCGGGCAGCTCCGAGGTTTGATCGACGATCTCGTCGGCATACCGGGTGAATCCGTAGAGGGCGTGCACGTGCCGCCGTTTCCAGGCCGGAAGGAGCCTGGTCGCCAGGTAGTAGGTGCGCCCGTGGCGCTTGTGCAGCTCACGGCAGCGCTCGTAGGCAGCGGCCAGATCGATGTCCACGGGAAGCCTCCGGAGAAAAAACGACGCACGAATCGACGCAACTTCAAAGTAAGGGTACGGTACTGCTCGTGGCCAACGACATGCTCGAGGGAAACCTGCACCGGGGTATACCCCGCCAGGGCGCCTCGCCGCACGCGCTGATCGACGCGATCCAAGGGACGCTCGCCGACTTCCTGGCCACCCAGATCGCCTCGCTCGACTCGATCGACCCGGCTCTCGGCCGGTTCGCCCGCACCGCTCGCGAGCTGGTGCACGCCGGCGGCAAGAGGCTGCGGCCGGTCTTCGCGTACTGGGGCTGGCGGGGGATCGCCGGACCCGCCGCGCCGGTCGAGCCGGTGCTGCCGGCCTTCGCCGCTCTCGAGCTGATGCACACCTTCGCCCTGGTGCACGACGACGTGATGGACGACTCCGACACCCGCCGGGGCCGGCCCACCGCACACCGCATCTTCGCCGGTCAGCACGAGGACGACGGCAGCGTCGGCGACTCCGGGCGGTTCGGTTCGGCCGCCGCGATCCTCATCGGCGACCTCTGCCTCGTGTGGGCCGACCAGCTGCTGGCCCGCGCCGACGCGCCGCCGTCCGTGCGCGCCTGCTACGACCGCATGCGGGTCGAGGCGATCGCCGGGCAGTATCTCGACGTTCTCGGCGAGAGCCAGCCCGGTGCCTGGTCGGTCGACCGCGCTCTGCTGGTGGCCCGGCACAAGACGGCCAGCTACACCGTCCAGCGCCCGCTGCAGCTCGGGCTCGCCCTCACCGGCACCGCCGAGACCGATACCCATCAGGCGTACGGGAAATACGGTCTCGCCGTCGGCGAAGCGTTCCAGCTCCGCGACGACCTCCTGGGTGTCTACGGCGATCCCACCGTCACCGGCAAACCGACGAGTGACGACCTGCGCACCGGCAAGCCGACCACCCTGCTCATGCTCGCCCGCAAGCTGGCCACCCCGGCTCAGCGCGCCGAGCTGACCCTAGACCCCGCCGGAGCCGTCAACCCCGCCGATGGCTCCGGCGGCTTTACCAACGCCCAGATCGAGCGACGCGCCCACATCATCACCGAGACCGGCGCACCCGCCCGGCTCGAGGGCATGATCCAGGAGCGCGTCGCCGACGGCGTGGCCGCGCTGGCCCAGGCCCCCATCCATGAGGAAGCGCGTGCGGCGCTCATCGAGCTCGCGGTTCGTGTCACGCACCGCCCGGCATGATGTTCACCCGGAGGTACACACGATGAGAACCGTGACAGGACCCACCGACCACGTGGTCGTGGTGGGCGCCGGCTTGGCCGGCTTGGCCTGCGCTCTGCATCTGGCCGCGGCCGGACGACAGGTGACGGTCGTCGAACGCGAGGCCGTGCCGGGCGGCCGGGCCGGCCGGCTCAACCTTCAGGGGTACGAGTTCGACACCGGCCCCACCGTGCTGACCATGCCCGAGCTGATCGCCGAGCCGCTGGCCGCCGTCGGCGAGAACCTGTCCGACTGGCTCGAGCTGACGCCGCTCGACCCGGCCTACCGGGCCTACTACCCGGACGGGTCGACGCTCGACGTGCGCACCGACACGGTGCGGATGGCGGCCGAGATCAGCCGGGTCTGCGGCCCCCGCGAGGCCGACGGCTACCTGCGGTTCGTCGATTTCGCCCGGCAGCTGTGGAAGCTCGAGCGCAACCACTTCATCGACAAGAACCTGGACACCCCGCTCGACCTGGTCAACCTCAACCTGCTCAAGCTGCTGGGCATGGGTGGCTTCCGGCGGCTCCAGCCCAAGATCAACCAGTACTTCCGTGATCCCCGCACTCAGCGGATCTTCTCCTTCCAGGCCATGTACGCGGGTCTGGCGCCGCACGACGCCCTGGCCATCTACGCCGTGATCGCCTATCTCGACTCGGTGGCCGGCGTGTTCTTCCCCAAGGGCGGCATGCACGCCGTCCCCCGGGCACTGGCCGGCGCGGCCGAGAAACACGGCGTGACGTTCCGCTACGAGACCACGGTCACCGAGGTCGAGACGTCGAACGGCCGGGCCACCGCGGTGATCACCGCCGACGGGTCGAGGATCCCGGCCGACGCGGTCGTCCTGAACCCCGACCTGCCGGTCGCCCAGCGCGACCTGCTGCCGCAGCGGCGGCAGCGCAACCTCACCTACTCACCCTCTTGCGTCGTTCTGCACATCGGCTCCCGGCAGGGATACAGCAAGATCGCGCACCACAACATCCACTTCGGATCGAAGTGGCGCGGCACGTTCCAGGAGGTCATCGACCGGGGGCTGCTGATGAGCGACCCCTCGCTGCTGGTCACCAACCCCTCGCAGACCGATCCGGCCGCTGTCCCCGACGGGCGGCACAGCTACTACGTGCTCGCCCCCACCCCCAACCTCGTCGCCGGCCCGATGGACTGGCGCGGCGGCCTCGGCGAGCGGTATGCGGCGTCGCTGGTCCGCACGCTGGAACAGCGCGGCTACATCGGCTTCGGCGACGGCATCGAGGTGCAGCAGATCATCACGCCCGCCGACTGGGAGGACCAGGGCATGGCCGCCGGCACGCCGTTCGCGGCCGCCCACACATTCGCCCAGACCGGCCCGTTCCGCCCCAGCAACCTGCACCCTGGCCTCGAGAACGTGGTCTTCACCGGCTCCGGCACCCAGCCCGGCGTGGGCGTGCCGATGGTGCTGATCTCCGGCAAGCTGGCCGCCTCGCGCATCACCCGGGTGGCGTCGTGACCGCACGCGAGGCCCATCTGGTCGAGCTCGTCGACGCCGAAGGCCAGGCGGTCGGCACCGCCACCGTCGCTGATTCGCACCAGGCGCCGGGCCGGCTGCACCGGGCGTTCTCGGTGTTCCTGCGCGACGAGTTCGGACAGGTGCTGTTGCAACAGCGGGCGGCCGTGAAGACGCGGTTCCCGCTGCGCTGGGCGAACACCTGCTGCGGGCACCCGCTGCCCGGCGAGGCGGTCGAGGAGGCGGCGGCCCGGCGCATGGTCGAGGAGATCGGGGTGACCGGCGTGCCGCTGACCGAGGTGGGCGTCTACGCCTATTACGCCGAGGATCCGGCGACCGGCCGGGTCGAGTACGAGTACGACCACGTGCTGGTGGGCGACCTGCCCGCGGGCGCGCACCCCGCGCCCGACCCGGACGAGGTGGCCGGCCTGCGGTGGGTCTCGGTGCCGGCGCTCCTCGGCGACATGGAGAGCGACCCCCGGTCGTACGCGCCCTGGCTCCTCGGAGTCACTCAGCGTCTCGCGCATGACGACCGTTCCGTCCAGCCCGATGGCCGGTGAAGGACTGACCGCCGGGGCCGTGGCCCGTCGCCTGGGGGTAGCAGTCACGACACTGCGTACGTGGCACCAGCGGTACGGCTTGGGGCCCAGCGAGCACGTGCCCGGCCACCACCGGCGCTACAACGGGCAGGACCTCGACCGCCTGCAGGTGATGCGGCGGCTCACCGCCCAGGGAGTCACCCCCGCCGAGGCGGCCGCGTGGGCGCAACGCATGCCGCTCTCCGCGTCTCCGGACGACCTTCCGGCCCGGTCTGCCCGCGACGGCGGCGGGCACGCCATCCCCCTGGGCCCGGCCGACCCCGCCGCTCGCGGCTTGGCCCGGGCGGCCATGCGGCTGGACGGGCCGGCCATGCGGGAGATCCTGGAGACGGTGATCGCGGAGCGCGGTGTGGTCCGCGCCTGGGACGAGGTGGCCATGCCGGTGCTGATCGGCATCGGCGAGCGCTACGAGTCGACTCAGCGCTTCATCGAGGTGGAGCACATGATCTCGCGGGCGGTGACCGAGGTCCTGGGATCGGTGACCCGCCCCGACAGCTCGATCTCGCCCAAGGTGCTGCTGGCCGCGGCCGACGAGGAACAGCACACGTTGCCGTTGGAGGCCCTGGCCGCCGCCCTGGCCGAAGCCGGAGTGCCCTGCCGCCTGCTCGGCCCGCGTGTGCCCCCGGCCGCCCTGGCCAATGCGATCGACCGCACCGGCCCGACCGTGGTCGTTCTGTGGTCGCAGACTCCATCGAGCTCCGACCCGGGCCAACTGGCCCGGGTCGCCTCGTCGCCCCACCCGCCCCTGCTGACGGCGGCCGCCGGCCCTGGCTGGCCGGCCCCGTTGCCCGACGGCGTGGTCCAGCTCACCAGCCTGGCCGACGCCGTCGCCACCGTCGTCGCCGCCACCCGCTGATGTTTGCGCTGGTCAGGGCGTCGCTCCTCGAAAAGGGATACCGGTTTGGAGAGCGGGCGGTGGATCACGTATGCTTTCCAAGCCTCAAGCGGGGGCCCGGTTGGGGTCAAAGCCGAAAAGTGTCGCAGGCATGCGATACTGACGGCGTTGCCCTCATCGTCTAGTGGCCCAGGACGCCGCCCTTTCAAGGCGGTAGCACGGGTTCGAATCCCGTTGGGGGTACTGGTAGGTTAGCGGAAGGCCTTCGCTAGACTGGCCAGGCAGTACGAAAGACAGAAATGAATAGCAAGGTCCTGTGGAGCAGTTGGAGTGCTCGCCGCCCTGTCAAGGCGGAGGTCGCGGGTTCAAGTCCCGTCAGGACCGCAAAGCAAGAGCAAGGCCAGGTAGCTCAGTTGGTACGAGCGTCCGACTGAAAATCGGAAGGTCGGCGGTTCGACCCCGCCCCTGGCCACCAGGCCTCTCGCCGGGCACTGAGCACCGTCCACCTGCGGAAACGCACGGTGGACGTTTTGCTATCCGGCCTGCCGCGTGCTTACCGCGATGGGGCAGTTCGCTCACGATTGCTCACAGCCCGCCTTGACGGCCTGTGCCGGGTCAGCAGGCCTACCGCTTCCTCCACCCGGGCCGCCGTCGTCGTCCGCTTCACCCGGTGGGGGTGAGGCGCCGTCGGGCGTCGCCCCGGTAGGCCTACGACATGAGGGTGAACGTCGACAATTTCGTACGTGCAGAGACTCATCGAATGTTCTTCGATCTTCAGCGGGACGCCGGCGGCGTGAACCGGTTCCTGCACAACCGCGAACCCGCCTCCGTTGATCGGCAGACCGTCATTCGGCTGAATCGCGACACGCTCTACAGCTTCGCCGTGGTCGACATCTCGGAGGGGGCCACGCTGTCCTTGCCGGACCCTGAGCGTCGCTACGTCTCGGCGATGGTGGTCAACGAAGACCACTACGTCAACCGCGTAATCCACGAACCGGGGGACCACCAGCTCACGGCGAAGGAATTCGGCACGCCGTACGTCGTCGTCGCCGTGCGCACCCTGGCCGACCCGCGTGACTCCGATGACATGGCCACGGCCAAGGCGTTGCAGGACGGCCTGCGCCTCCATGCGACAGCCGCGCAACCGTTCGAATCACCGAAGTACGACGTTGCCAGCCTCGACCACACGCGCTCCGCGCTGCTGGCCCTTGCCGCGGGGATGGATTCCTTCGAGCGCAGCTTCGGACGCAAGGAACAGGTCAACCCGGTACACCACCTCATCAGCACGGCAGCCGGCTGGGGCGGACTTCCCGACGCCGAAGCCGCGTACGTCGGCGTGGCGCCCGACCTGCCTGTCGGTGAGTACAGCCTCACCGTTGAGGATGTGCCGGTTGACGGCTTCTGGTCGATCTCGGTCTATAACGCCGACGGCTACTTCGAGCCCAACGCGCGGGGCGCCTACAGCGTCAACAGCATCACTGCCGCCCGCAACGACGACGGCACCGTGACCGTCCTCTTCGGCGGCGACGGCGACCCAGCCCGCAACTCACTGCCCATCACAGACGGCTGGAACTACCTCTTGCGTCTCTACCGGCCGCGTCCGGAGATCCTCGACCGCACCTGGAATTTTCCAAGCTTGACAACGAAATAGCGGCGGCCCCAGGCGTTTCTGCCCTGTGGTGGTTCGCCGCCTGGGAGCGTGCGATCCGCCTTCTTCCCCGACCCGCCGCGATCCGAGCGGCGCGGCGGCACGCGAGTGACCGCGCCTCCGGCGACCGGGGCCGGGGTCCTTGTGCCGGCCCGGGCGGTGCCCACGACGCCGGCCTCGAAAGGGCGACGTCGCGGGCACCGACCGCGGAGACGAGCCGTGAGTGTGGCGGGCACCAGCCCTGGACCGCCACCGCTCCCTCGCGGCTCACTCCGGTGAACCCTCATTCCGCGGAGGTTCAGAATCGGTCGCGCGCGGCGGCGCATGAGAACTTTCAGCGAGGCAATGCGGCGTCGATGCGGTCGAGGACCGCGAAATCGCTCAGGCGCCGGCTGACGTAGGCGATGGCCAGGCCCCGCGCCGGGTCGGCGTAACCGGCCGAACCGCCCAGCCCGCCGTGACCCCAGGTGCCGTCCGGCTCCAGCTGCACGCCGAGACCCCAGGTGACCTCTTCACCGATGAAGAGATCCGGCCCGGTGTATTGCGGCAACGCCACCGCGGGCAGCGAACCGTCGAGCACGGCGGCGTAGAAGCGGGCGACGCCGGTGGCGCTCGCGTGCAGATTGACCGCGGGGACCGAGGCCCGGCGCCACCCGGGGCTGTTGACGACGGCCAGGTCGCGGGCGCCCGGCGGGTTGGCGATCGCCCGGCTCTTCGGCGAGCCCGGGGTTCCGGCATTGCGGGCCGGCCAGCCGGGAGCGTCGAATTCGAGCTCGGCGCAGCGACCCATGTCCTTATCGGACAGAGCGAACCCAAAATCGAAGCGGAGCTCCTCGGCGACGAATCGGGCCGGCGTGCGGCCGTCGACCCGGCGCACCAGTTCGCCGAGCAGGTGGCCGTAGGTCAAGGCGTGCTCGGCGGCCACCTGGCCCGGCTCGTACTCCGGGGTGGCCTCGGCCAGATCGGCGCAGAGCAGATCCCAATCACTGAACGCGGACGTCGGTCGCGGCACCGGGAAGGACGGCAGCCCGGCCGTGTGGGACAGGACCTGGCGTACGGAAGCCGGGGTCTGAAAGGACGGCCAGTAGGCCGACATCGGCGCATCGAGATCGATCAGTCCGCGCTCGGCGAGCAGGACCACGGCCATGGCGATGACCGGTTTGCCGGTCGAATAGACATTGACCAGCGTGTCCGGTTGCCACGGGTCGGTGCGGGCCACGTCGCGCCAGCCCTCGACCAGCTCGACCACCGGTTCGCCTTCGCGCAGGACGGTCAGCGCCGAGCCTCCGCGCGGCTCGGTGGCGAAGGCCTCGGCGACTGCTTCGAAACCCGGTGCGATCACGTCAGCGATCCCTTTCCAGCAACCTCAGATTCCGTACGCCGGTGGCGCCGGCGACCCGCAAGGTGCGCCCGATCCGGCGGTCCCCGACCACGATCATGTGCCGGTGGCGGGGAAGGCCGGCCGCCGCCCGGACGATCATGGCAGCCGCGCCGTCGTCGAGCGACCGCAGATGTCCGAGGTTCAGATGCACGTCCGGGTCCAGCCGCACGGCCTCGGCCAGCGCATCCCGCAGCGCGTCGGCGCGGCTCACGTCCAGCGCACCCGACACCCGGATGCCGGGCGGCACGTGTTGACGGCAGATCCGCAGCTCGGCGTCCTCGTGATAAACGGCAGCGGCCACCGTACGCGGGTGGGTCCTCGACGCGTAGGCCAGCGTCACCGGATCGAACGCCTCCCGGTCGTACTCGCACAGCGCGGTGAGCCCGCCGTCCGTGAACAGCTTGGCCACCTCGTTCTCGAAGACCAGCAGCTGCTCGGCACCCGCCTGCGGACGCGCCGCCCAGCACATGTCGAGGCTGACGCGCAGCCCCCGCGGCGCCTGATCGACCTCGGCACTCAGCCGGCGCACCATTGCCGTCGCGTTCGGAGCCGACCCCGCTCCCCACAACTCCTCGACCGCAAGCACCACCTCGCCCGCTCGGATTCCGCGCTGACGCAGATCCGCGGTCACCGGCGCATCGGTGAAGCAGAGCACCCGCTCGCCCCGCTCCAAGCCGGCGCTCACAAAGGCGGCGAGGAGGTCGAGCCGTTCCTCGGGTTCGGAATAGGTGAGACAGGCGTGATCACCGGGCTCGAGCTGATCCACCGCTGCCATGACGCTCTCCCTCCCACCCCGGCCCTGTTACCCGTGCCCGATCCCGGCCAAGCCCGTCCCGAGGTTTCGCCCGCTTTCCCCTGGGAACCGTCACGTCATGCAGCTGTTCAACCGGTTGGAGACGAACCGTTCGTTCGACGGCGTGATCGAGAAGATCCAGACGGCGATCGTGTCGGCGCCCGAACGCGTACGGGATGTGCTGCACGGGGTGTGGCTCGGTCATCCCCTGCATCCGGTCATGGTGCAGGTGCCGGTGGGTGCCTTCATCTCGGCCGGGGTGCTCGACCTCCTGCCGGGTCAGCGGCGGGCGGCCACCACGCTGATCGCCATCGGTACTGCGACCGTGGCTCCGGCGGCCGCGGCCGGCTGGACCGACTGGTCGCAGATGACCAAGGACAAGCAGCGCGTCGGCCTGGTGCACGCCACGGCCAACGTGGTGGCGGTCAGTCTCTATGCGGCCTCGCTGGTGGCGCGGTCGCGGGGGCGTTCCGGGCGGGTGCTCAGCTATGCCGGCCTGTCGGTGGCTGGGCTGGGTGCTTATCTCGGCGGCCACCTCTCGTACGCCCGGGGTGGCGGCATGAATCAGGCGGCGCCCGACCTCAACCGGGTGCCGGCCGAGTGGACCTCCGTGGGATCGCTGGCCTCCCTCCCCGAGGGCAAGCCGGCGGTGCGAACCCTGCCCGACGATGTGCCGGTGCTGCTGTGGCGCCAGGGTGACCAGGTCACCGCGATGATCGAGCGTTGCGGTCACGAGACCGGGCCGCTGGGTCAGGGCGAGGTGGTCGGGCACGGGGACGACGCCTGTGTGGTGTGCCCCTGGCACGGCAGCACGTTCCGGCTCCGGGATGGCGTCGCTGTCCACGGTCCGGCGGCCAACGATCAACCCCTGCTTCGCGTACGGGTCGAGGCCGGCCAGGTGGAAGTGGCCCAGCCTTGACCGTTTCCCGGCGCTGAGCTGGCCATATGCGAGACACTGGTACCCGATTTGGAGGCCAGGCAACGCCCGTGTAATGTTTTGCGAGCCGGCAGGGAAACGGACGAGGCAGCGGAGAGATCCGCAGCGGCCGTCCTGCCAAATCCTACGAACTTCGGATCGCAGCCACGCTGTGCTCCTGGACCGTGGGGTTTACTGGGACGAAGCGGCACCAACCGGGAGATACCGGTTGACAACGCCAGGAAGACCCAGTAAAGTTGAGCGAGTGCCCCGGGGCGGTTGACCGGGTGTGGTTGTTCTTTGAGAACTCAACAGGGTGCTTGATAAGCCAGTGCCAATTAGTAATACCCCGGCCGGCTTACTCCTTTCTTCGGATAGGGGTGTCGGTTGGAGATTCCTTTGGCAACATTATGTTGCCGGGACGCTTTTCCAAAGATTTTGTTGGAGAGTTTGATCCTGGCTCAGGACGAACGCTGGCGGCGTGCTTAACACATGCAAGTCGA
>NZ_JALPVL010000007.1 GCF_023544465.1 Paractinoplanes maris
GGCCGAAAGTGCGCCCGTACCGCGCCGCCTTGTACTCCAACATGCCGGTGAATCCGGCCCATCCCGCATCGTGCACAGACTTCGCCAGTCGGGTCCGGCCGAGACCGACCACGCACAGATCCTCGACGTACACCGCTTGGTTCTCGCGGATGATCGCCGTGGACAGTTTGTGCTGCCAGTCCCGCCGGGTGTCGGCCACCCGAGCGTGCGCCCTGGCGACCTTCACGACGGCCTTCTTCCGGTTCTGACTCCCGCGCTGCTTGCGCGAGAGCGCCTGCTGCAACCGCTTTAGCTTGCGCGCCGCGCGGCGCAGGAACTTCGGTGCGGCCACCTTCGTGCCGTCCGAGAGCACCGCGAAGTGGGTCAGTCCCAGATCGATACCGACCTCGGATTCGACCGGCGGCAACGCCTCGTCGGTGCTCTGCACAACGAACGAGGCGAAGTAACGCCCGGCCGCGTCCCGGATGATCGCCACACTCGACGGGTCCGACGGCAGCGTCCGGGACCAGCGGACCGCAAGGTCGCCGATCCTCGGCAGGCGCAACCGGCTGTTGTCGAGGACCTTGAACCGGGAGTTTTTCGTGAAGCGGATGGCCTGCCGGTTGTCCTTGCGGGACCGGAACCGGGGCGGGGCCAGCTTCCGCCCCTTGCGCTTGCCCGAGATCGAGGCGAAGAAGTTGCGGTACGCGGTGTTCAGGTCCGCCAGGGCCTGCTGCAAAACCACGGACGACACCTCGCCCAGCCATGCCCGCTCAGGCGTCAGCTTCGCCTCGGTGATCAGGCGGCGGGACAGCTCGCCGTCCGAGACGTACTTCTCGCCCGCCTCGCGGGCCTGCTGACGCAGACGCAGCCCGTCGTTGAACACCACCCGCGCGCACCCGAACGCCCTGGCCAGCTCGATCTGCTGGCTGGTCGTCGGGTAGACGCGGAAGTTGTAACGAAGCTGCACGAGACACACTGTGCCATGTCGGTTTATCGCTGAACCGTGGCCCGGCTGGTCAACAGCCTCAAGGGCGTCTCCTCGCGGCGGCTGCGGCAGGAGTTTCCCGACCTCGTGCGGCACTACTACCGGGCCAACAAGCTGTGGTCGGGCTCGTACTTCGCAGGCTCCGTCGGCGGGGCACCGCTCAGCGTCGTAAAGCAGTACATCGAGCAGCAGAACCGTCCCGGTTAAGGCACCGCTCGGGCCTGGCGGCCCTCCCAGCGCGGGCCTTCACCCCCGGCCTGAAGGCCGGAGCACTGGCCCGCATTCCGGTAGCTGTCGCCGGCGTTCAACCCGTACAGCACCAGCGGCTCGCCGGTGAAGTTGTCACCGGCCCGGGCCCAGTTGACGCCCTGGAACTGGCTCGTCGCCGCCGACGCGCCCGGTGCGCTGGCCACCACGGCCAGCGGGATCGCCGCCAGCGCGGCCACGGCGCCGGCCAGCGCCGCGACGACGCGGCCGGCCGCGGGCCACCCGCCCTTCACTCGCCGTCCGATCATGGTCCTCCCCTATCCGCCGCACATCGGGGTCCATCTATACAACACACGTCATACGAATATCTACGCCGGTGGCGCCGATTCGCGCGATGCGCACGAATGTGAACGTGCACTCGCTACCGGCACGGACGACGGGCTTGCCTGCATTGACTGCCCTCTATCCGGCCCATAGCGTAAGACGTCATATGAATTAACGTTCACAATTTGGCCACGAAGACCGCGACAGTGCGGCGAGGCCGGGGTCGGTCGCGCGCACTGGCCATCGGGTTCCGCCTGGACGGCCACCGGCCGGTCCGGCGTGACTCGCCGGCCTGACGGATCCCACCCCGGCGCCTGGCGCCGCGCCCGCATCGAAGCCGACGACGAAAGTGTGACCATCCATGAGAACACGCGTGATGGCGGCGGCAGCGACCGTCGTTCTTCTGGCCACCGGCACGGTGGCGACCATGCTCGGCCCCGGGTCACCGGTCGCCGCCCACCCGGTCAACGCGGCCGAATTCCAGCAGGTCGAGCTCGCCCGCGGGGTCGGCGAGCTGGGCGAGCCGATGTCGATGGCCGTGTTGCCGGACCGCTCGGTGCTGCACACCGCCCGCAACGGGGTGCTACGCCGGACCACCACCGCCGGGGTCACCACCGCGATCGGCACCTTGGCGGTCTACACGCACGACGAGGAGGGCCTGCAGGGCGTGGGGGTGGATCCGGCTTTCTCGACCAACCGGTTCATCTACCTGTTCTACGCACCGCCGTTGTCCACGCCCAGCGGTGACGCGCCGGCCACCGGCACCAACTTCTCCGCGTGGAACGGGGTGAACCGGCTGTCCCGGTTCACGCTCAACGCCGACTACACCCTCAACACGGCCAGCCAGGTGACCGTCATGGAGGTGCCGACGAATCGCGGCATGTGCTGCCATGTCGGCGGCGACATCGATTTCGACGCGGCCGGCAACCTGTACTTATCCACCGGGGACGACTCGAACCCGTTCGACTCGGGTGGCTACACGCCCATCGACGAGCGCAGCGACCGCAACCCGGTCTACGACGCCCAGCGCAGCGCGGGCAACACCAACGACCTTCGCGGCAAGGTGCTGAGGATCAAGGTGAACGTGGACGGCACGTACTCGATCCCGTCGGGCAACCTGTTCGCGCCCGGCACCGCCCGGACCCGGCCGGAGATCTACGCGATGGGCCTGCGCAACCCGTTCCGGCTCAGCGTCGACAAGACAACCGGTGCGGTGTACGTCGCCGACTACGGGCCCGACGCCGGCACGACGAGTTCGACGCGCGGACCGGCGGGCCAGGTGGAGTTCAACCGGATCACCTCGGCCGGCAACTACGGCTGGCCCTACTGCACCGGCTCGAACACCACCAACGAGACCTATGTGGACTACACGTTCCCGTCCGGCCCGTCGGGGAACCGGTTCAACTGCGCCGCGCCGGTCAACAACTCCCCGCGCAACACGGGGCTGACCACCCTCCCGGCCGCACGCCCGGCCTGGATCAAGTACGACAACTGCTCGCTGGCCGCGTTCGGCTGCGGCTCGGAGTCGCCGATGGGCGGCGCGGTGTACCGCTATGACGCCGCCAACCCGTCCACGGTCAAGTTCCCGGCCACCCTCGACGGGCACTACTTCGCGATGGAGTTCGGGCGGCGCTGGATCAAGAGTGTCGACGTCAACGCCGACGGGTCGGCCGGACTGATCAGCGACTTCCCCTGGCGCGGCACGCAGATCATGGACAGCGCCTTCGGCCCCGACGGGGCCCTGTATGTGCTGGACTACGGCACCGGCTGGGGCAACGGCGACGCGAGCTCGGCCCTGTACCGCATCGAGTACAACGGGGCCGGAAACAACCAGTCGCCGATCGCTCGCGTCGCGGCCAACCCCTCGTCCGGCGCCGCACCCCTGACCGTCAGCTTCTCCTCGAGCGGCTCGTCCGATCCTGAGGGCGGGGCACTGACCTACTCCTGGAACTTCGGTGACGGCAGTACTTCGTCGGCGGCCAATCCCAGCCACACCTACGCCAGTACCGGCCAGCGCACGGTGACGCTCACCGTGACCGATTCCGCCGGCCTCACCGCCAGCGCCTCGACCACGATCTCGGTCGGCAACACCGCCCCGACGGTGGTGCTGAACACGCCGGCCGACGGAGCGCTCTTCGCCTTCGGCGACAGCGTGCCGTACACGATCACGGTGTCCGATCCCGAGGACGGCGCCGTCGACTGCACCCGGGTGAAGCTGAGCTACCTGCTCGGCCACGACGACCACGCGCATCCGATCAGCTCGAGCACCGGCTGTTCAGGAACGCTGCAGATCCCGGTGGACGGCGAGCACGACACGGCGGCCAACCTGTTCGCGGTGCTCGACGCGGAATACACCGACCAGGGCGCCAACGGCCAGCCCGCGCTGACCACCCGGGCGCAGAAGATCCTCCAGCCCCGGCATCGGCAGGCCGAGCACCGGAACACCCAGTCGGGCACCTCGCTGTTCAGCAAGGCCACCGCGGAGGGTGGCCAGACGGTCGGCGACATCCAGAACGGTGACTGGATCGCGTTCCAGCGCTACACGCTAGCGGGCGAGAGCCGGTTCACGGCCCGGGTCTCGTCGGGCGGCGCCGGCGGCACGCTGTCGGTGCGCGCCGGGTCGCCCACCGGCACAGTCCTCGGAACCGTCACGGTGCCGGTCACCGGGAGCTGGGAAACCTTCACCGACGTGTCGACGACCCTGTCCGGAGCGCCGGCCGGCACCGCCACCCTGTACCTGACCTTCAGCGGCGGCTCGGGGACGCTGTTCGACGTGGACGCGTTCACCATCGGCGCGGCGCCGGGCGGCGGAGGCACCGGCCGGATCGTCGGCGCCAACGGCTCCTGCGTCGACGTCAACGCCAACAGCTCCGCCGACGGCACCAAGATTCAGCTCTGGACCTGCCGCACCGGCACGAACCAGCAGTGGACCCGCAACGGCAGCACCTGGCGTTCGCTGGGCAAGTGCATGGGCGTGGCCGGCGGCGCGACCGCCGACGGCAGCCTGGTACAGCTGTCGACCTGTAACGGTTCCGCCGGTCAGAACTGGACGGCGGGGACCAACGGATCGGTGGTCAACACCGGATCCGGCAAATGCCTGGACGCCAACGGCGCCAGCTCGACCAACGGCACCCAGCTGATCATCTGGACCTGCCACGGCGGCACCAACCAGCGCTGGACCCTGCCATGAGAGGCCCGACCATGCGAACACTGACCCGCACACTCCTGGGCTCGGCGGCAGCGGTGCTGCTGACCCTGGCCGGCATCGGCGCGACACCGGCGAACGCCGCCGACGCACCGTACGACGTCCTGGTCTTCTCCAAGACGGCCGGCTTCCGGCACGACTCGATCCCGGCCGGCATCCAGTTGATCCGTGATCTGGGCTCGGCCAACAGCTTCACTGTCACCGCGACCGAGGACGCCGGCCAGTTCACCTCGAGCAACCTGGCCCAGTTCGAGGCGGTCGTCTTCCTCAACACCACCGGCGACGTGCTCAACACCACCCAGCAGAGCGCGTTCGAGAGCTACATCCGGGCCGGCGGCGGGTACGTCGGTGTGCACGCGGCGTCGGACACCGAGTACGACTGGTCGTTCTACGGTCAGTTGGTCGGGGCGTACTTCTCCTCGCACCCGGCGATCCAGCAGGCGACCACCCGGGTGGAGGATCGGGCGCACGCGGCGACGGCCGGGCTGGCGCCGACGGTGGTGCGTACCGATGAGTGGTACAACTTCCGGACCAATCCCCGATCGTCGGCGCGGGTGCTGTCGTCGCTGGACGAGTCGAGCTATTCCGGCGGCACGATGGGCGGCGATCACCCGCACACCTGGTGCAAGACGCTCCAGGGTGGACGATCCTTCTACACCGGGGCGGGCCACAACCAGGCCAACTACAGCGAGGCGGGCTTCCGGGCGCTGATCCTCGGCGGCATCCGGTACGCGGCCAACCGCACCAAGGCCGACTGCCGCCCGGAAACCGGGTACACCGCCCTCTACAACGGTTCCACCACTGGCTGGTCCCAGGCCGGGCCGGGCGCGTTCAGCAACAGCAACGCGACGCTGACCTCGTCCGGTGGGCTGGGCATGCTGTGGTACAGCGCCAAGGAGTTCCGGTCGTACTCGCTCAAGCTCGACTGGACGGTGCCGGGCGACGACAACTCCGGCGTCCTGATCGGCTTCCCGGCCGGCAGTGACCCGGACGCGGCCATGGCGAACGGGTACGAGGTGCAGATTGACGCCACCGACGCGGCCGACCGGACCACCGGCGCGGTGTACGGGGTCAAGTCGGCCGACATCGCCGCCCGCGATGCGGCGCTGAACCCGCCGGGTCAGTGGAACACCTACGAGCTGCTGGTCGAGGGGGAAAGGCTGCAGGTCTTCCTGAACGGCGTCGTCGTCAACGACTTCACCAACACGGATCCCGCACGGTCGCTGACCTCCGGCTCCATCGGCATCCAGAACCACGGCACCGGTGACGACGTGTCGTTCCGCAACATCAGGATCAAGGAACTGGGCGGTACGACCACCCGGACCGGTCCGATCACCAGCGCCGGCGGCAAGTGCGTCGACGTCAACGGCGCCACCTCGGCCGACGGCACGAAGATTCAGCTGTGGCGGTGCACCGGCAGCACCAACCAGCAGTGGACGGTCAACGGAAGCACCCTGCGCTCGCTCGGCAAGTGCATGGGCGTCGCCGGCGGCAGCACCGCGAACGGCGCGCTGGTCCAGTTGTCGGCCTGCACCGGCTCCGGCGGTCAGAACTGGACTCCGGGAACCAACGGCTCCCTGGTCAACCCCCAGTCCGGCAAATGCCTGGACGCCAACGGCGCCGGCACCGCGGACGGGACCCAACTGATCATCTGGTCCTGCCACGGCGCCGCCAACCAGCGCTGGACCCTTCCGTCATGACCGACCTGACACGCAGAAAACTCCTCGCGGCCGGGATGGCCGGCGCCGGAGCCGCTCTGCTGCCGACCGGGTGGACGGCGGCCGCCCAGGCCGGGGCCGCGCCCCCGGCGGGTGTGCTGGCCGCCGGGGACCTGGCCCTCTGGTACGACGAGGCCGCGGGAACGGACTGGCTGCGGGCCCTGCCCGTCGGGAACGGGCGCCTCGGGGCCATGGTGTTCGGCAACATCGACACCGAACGGCTCCAGCTCAACGAGGACACCGTCTGGGCGGGCGGCCCCTACGACTCGGCCAACACCCGGGGCGCGGCCAACCTGGCGGAGATCCGGCGACGCGTGTTCGCCGACCAGTGGACCCCGGCCCAGGATCTGATCAACCAGACGATGCTCGGCAACCCCGTCGGGCAGCTGGCCTACCAGCCGGTCGGCAACCTGCGGCTCGCCGTCGGCAGCGCGTCCGGCGCCTCCCAGTACAACCGGACGCTCGACCTCACCACGGCCACGGTGACCACCACGTACGTGCTGAACGGCGTGCGATATCAGCGGGAGGTGTTCGCCAGCGCGCCGGACCAGGTGGTGGCGGTCCGGCTGACCGCCGATCGCGCCGGCGCGATCACCTTCAGCGCCACGTTCGACAGCCCGCAGCGCACGACCACGTCCAGTCCGGACTCCGCGACGATCGCCCTCGACGGCATCTCCGGCGACATGGAGGGCATCGCCGGCTCGGTCCGGTTCCTGGCCCTGGCCGGCGTGAACGCCGGCGGGGGCACGGTCAGCAGTTCCGGCGGCACGCTGCGGGTCTCCGGGGCCACGAGCGTCACCGTGCTGGTGTCCATCGGCACCAGTTACGTCGACTACCGCACTGTCAACGGCGACTACCAGGGCATCGCGCGACGGCACCTCGCCGCCGCCCGTACCTCCGGCTTCGACCAGCTGCGCGCCCGCCACGTGACCGACCACCAGGCGCTGTTCAACCGGGTGACCATCGACCTGGGGCGCACGACGGCGGCCGATCAGACCACCGACGTACGGATCGCCCAGCACGCGAGCGTCAACGACCCGCAGTTGTCGGCCCTGCTGTTCCAGTACGGCCGTTACCTGCTGATCGCCTCGTCGCGGCCGGGCACGCAGCCGGCCAATCTGCAGGGCATCTGGAACCAGGAGATGGCCCCATCCTGGGATTCCAAATACACCATCAACGCGAACCTGCCGATGAACTACTGGCCGGCCGACACCACGAACCTGTCCGAGTGCTTCCTGCCGGTCTTCGACATGATCAAGGATCTGACGGTGACCGGAGCTCGCACCGCCGGCGTGCAGTACGGCGCGAGTGGCTGGGTGACCCACCACAACACCGACGCGTGGCGCGGTTCCTCGGTGGTCGACGGCGCGCTGTGGGGCATGTGGCAGACCGGCGGCGCCTGGCTGGCCACGATGATCTGGGACCACCACCTGTTCACCGGGGACGTCGAGTTCCTCCGCGCCAACTATCCGGCCATGAAGGGCGCCGCACAGTTCTTCCTCGACTCGCTGGTGACCCACCCGACGCTCGGACATCTGGTCACCAACCCCTCGAACTCCCCCGAGCTGCCCCACCACTCCAACGCGAGCGTCTGCGCCGGACCGACGATGGACAACCAGATCCTGCGCGATCTGTTCAACGGCGTCGCTCGGGCCGCCGAGGTCCTCGGCGTCGACGCCGCCTTCCGCACCCAGGTCCTGGCGGCCCGCGACCGGCTGGCGCCGACCCGGGTCGGCTCGCGCGGCAACATCCAGGAGTGGCTCGCCGACTGGGTGGAGACCGAACGGAATCACCGGCACGTCTCGCACCTGTACGGCCTGCATCCGAGCAACCAGATCACCCGGCGCGGAACGCCCCAGCTGTACCAGGCCGCGCGTCAGACGCTGGAACTACGCGGCGACGACGGGACCGGCTGGTCGCTGGCCTGGAAAATCAACTACTGGGCCCGGCTGGAGGACGGTGCGCGCGCTCACAAACTGATCCGCGATCTCGTACGGACGGACCGGCTCGCGCCGAACATGTTCGACCTGCATCCCCCGTTTCAGATCGACGGCAACTTCGGCGCCACCTCCGGGATCGCCGAAATGCTGCTGCACAGCCACAACGGCGAGCTGCACGTGCTGCCCGCGCTGCCGTCGGCCTGGCCGGCCGGCAGCTTCACCGGGCTGCGCGGCCGGGGCGGGCACACCGTCGGCGCCTCCTGGAGCAGCACCGGCACCGAACTCGTCATCACGCCCGACCGCCCCGGTACGGTCCGGGTCCGCAGCCGCATCTTCACCGGCACCTTCGAGATGCGCGACGACACGAGCGGCGTAACGGTGCAGCCGACCCGGCTGGAGACCGACCTCGTCCAGTTCGCCGGCCAGGCCGGCCACACCTACCGCGCCTCGGCGGCACGGTCGGGGCCGGTGTCGACCGGTGTGAACTATCGGCTGGTGGTCCAGCACAGCGGGAAGAGCGCCGACATCAACGGCGCGTCGACCGCCGCCGGAGCGCAGTTGATCCAGTGGCAGGCCGCCGGCTCTCTCAACCAGCAGTTCGACTTCCTGTCCTCCGACGCTGGCTACTACCGGATCCGCGCCCAGCACAGTGGTCTGGTGCTGCAGGTCGCCGGCACCGGCACCGGCGCCGACATCACCCAGCAACCCGACGCCGGCACCACCGACCAGCAGTGGCGGGTGGAGGACCAGGGCGGCGGGGTGGTCCGGCTGGTCAACCGCCGGAGCGGATTGGCCATGGACGTGTGGCAGGCCGCCACCGCCGACGGCACCCGCATCTCCCAGTGGACTCCCGGTGGCGGGGCCAACCAGCGTTTCCACCTCCAGCGCGTCGAGTTCATCGAAGGAGCCGCATGATGCTCGGCCAGGACGGCACAGCCACCGCGAGAACGCTATTGCGGCGGTCCCGGATATCGCCCCTTTCGACGTCATCCATGCGCTGTTTCCGCCGTACCGGTCTTAACAAGATCAATACGAAAGTGGGGCCAGGGTTACTGGTGCGTTTCGCTTGACCAGCGATGGCGGCCAATCCATAATCCTCTGCTGTGCCACGACTCGAAATCACGGTGAGTGGATCAGAGTTCGTCGACGACGATCTTGCGTACGCGGTGCAGGCGTTGCGGTCAGAGCTCCTCAACCTTGATGTCGACGACGTGACGGTCCCGGACGGCGGCACGCCCACGCCCGGGGCGAAGTCCGCCGCACTGACCGCGGCCGGGCTCATGCTGGTCTCCACCGCACCGGAGGTGATCCCCGCGGTGATCGACGTGGCGCTGAGCTGGCTCAAGCGTCAGCCGCTGGACGTGCACCTCGAGGTCGACGGCCAGATTCTGACGGCACGGGTCACCCGGAAACAACGCGACGCCCTGGTAGCGGCGTATCTCGAGCGAATCGGCCGGGACGCGAGCGAGGCGTGACCGCGCCCGCCGGTACGCAGCCAAGGTCACGGCGACGCGCTCTGCTGCTCGCCTGCAGCCGATTCACCGACGAGACCCTTCCCGCCCTGCGGTCCCCCACCCGGGACGCAGAAGCACTCCAGCGGCTCCTCGACCAGATCGGGTACGAGACCAGGACGCTGACTGACTGCACCGCCCAGGAAGCCCGGCACGCGGTGGCCGAGTTCTTCGAGACGGCCACCCGGCGCGATGTCAACCTGCTCTACTTTTCCTGCCATGGGCTGCAGGACGCCGAAATGAATCTGCATTTCGCGTTCTCGGACAGCCAGTATCGGCGGCCGGACGTCACTGGAGTGAGTGCCGAATTCGTCCGGATTCACATCGCTCGCAGCCGGGCTCGATCGACGGTCGTGATCGTTGACTGCTGTTTCAGCGGAGCGTTCCTGCGCGCCATGCGACCGAAGGCAAGCCGGGACGCCGGCGTGAACGCTCTGGTACGTGACCTACCCGAAGGCACCGGAGTAGCAGTGCTGACCTCATCGGGCGCGACCGAGTTGAGCCTCGAGGATCCGAGCGACCAGCACGCCGCAAGGTCGCGGGGATCCTATTTCACCGAGGCGATCCTGACCGGCCTCGGGACTGGAGCAGCGGACACGGACCTCGACGGGCGGATCACCGTCGACGAATTGTTCAGCTACGCCTCGGACCGTGTCGCCGATGGACCATCCCATCAGAAACCCCGCAAGTACGTCGAGGCGGTCGGCGATCTCGTGGTCGCCGCCGTCCGGGTGCGCAAACCCGAGCCTGGGCCGCCTGTCCCGCCACCGGCCATGTCCGGTGCGACTCTTGCCGCCCAGGATCCGATACAGCCGTGGCCGCCGCTGCCGGGTCCGGGTCCGGGTCCGGAAGAATCCCGACGCCGTAACCGTCGTCGCCGATCTCGTCGGCCGCTCTCGGTCGGGGTCGCGCTGGTGGTGGCGCTCGCCGGCGGCCTGGTGCTTTGGACGAACTGGCCGTCGATGGCCCAAGCCGAACCGGTTCCGGTCCCGCCGGTCGTCGGGCTGACTCGCGCCGACGCGGAGACCGCGATCCGGTCCGCCCGGTTGATCCCGGTCGCCGTTCCCGCATCGACGGCCGCGGCCGCCTGCGCGACCGGATCAGTCACCGGCCAGGCACCAGCGCCGCGGAGCACAGCTGCGCAAGGTTCCACCGTGACATACCAGGTCTGCGCCCGCTCGAAGTCCGCCGTCCCGGAAACGAGCCCTACACCGAAGCGCGGCAAGAAATCGACGGTCTCGCCGGCACCTCGCACGAGGACTCCCGCCATTGGACCGACCTCGAACTCACCGTCACCGAAGCCATTGCCGCCGAAGGTGCCGTGCGTCGCCAACTACTCCGAGGAAACCGCGACCGCTGTCCTGGGCGAAGCCGGATACAACGTCAGCACGGTCACCACCACGGATGGCGGCACCCCGGGTGCGGTGACCTCGCAGAGCCCGAGCTGTGGCACCCGCCTCGTCAAAGGCAACACGGTACGCATTTTCGTACCGGCCGAGCCCGAGCCGGATACCTCCGACGATCCCGGCAACGGCGGCTGACTCCCCACTGTGGTTTCCATGCCGTTCTGCTTCTCCTTGACGGGAAACGTCAGCACGGGATGAGGCGCGCCGGACCGCCATTGCCTGACTTCAGGCAACTCCTGCCGACGCCGGTCGATCGACGGCGGGCCCATCATGGAGGACCGCCGGCCGGCGACGAAGTGCCGCCCGATGGGACCCGAGGTGCTGCGGCTGGCTGGAGGTACCCGATCCGCAGCCCGGCCCGGACGAGGTGCTGATCCGGGTGGAGGCGGCCGGGGTCAACTTCATGGACCTCAAACGGCGGAAGGGCATGCCGTACGACCCCCCGACGCCCCCGCCGTTCGTCCCGGGGCCGAGGTCGCCGGCACCGTCACCGCGCTCGGCGAAGGGGTGACCAACTGGTAGGTCGGCGCCCGGGTGTTCGGACCGTACGGGTCGCCGGCCGGCACCGGCTGGGCGGAGTTGACGACGGCTCGGGCCGACAGCGTCTTCCCGGTGCCGCCGGGCTTGACCGCCGAGCAGGCAGTGTGGACAGACGGCTGATCCGGCGATCGTGGCCCTGCCCCGGGCGTTGTTCGGCCACCGAATCTTGGCCACCGAGCCATTGCTCGTACGTCAGCGATCGAACTGCTCCATCGCGCCTGACGCGCGGCCCGGCGCCCATTTCACGCCAACGGCGAACCTCAGGAGCGAGCCGGTGCCACGAGCCGGTCGGCGCGACCGGGAGTCAGCAGTTCAGGTGGGCCAGCGCCGTGATCATGCGGTCGTCGATGTCGGGCGGCGCGGGCAACTGGTGAGTGACGGTGCGCTGATGCGCGAGCCCGTGCAGGCCGAGCCAGACCCCGACCGCGTCGCCGGCTGGGTCGGCACTCGAGGAGACACCGGCGGCGACACAATCGGCGAGCGCCTCGGCGAGCATCCCCAGGCCGACGTCACCGAGGGTGGTCAGGTCTTCCACGGTCACCGAGCTCTCGCCGGGCGTGGGGGTCCACAGGCCGCCGAACATGGTGCGGTATCGCTGCGGGCGCGCCTGCGCGAAGTCCAGGTAGGCATGGCAGATGGCCAGCAACGGTGCCGGTGGCGCCGCCTCGGCGTAGTCGACGGCGGCCCGCAAGGTCTCGTGCAGCTCGCGGAAGGCGTCGCGCACCACAGCCAGCATGATGGCCGGCTGATCGGGGAAGTGGCGGTAGATCGAGGGCGCCGCGATGCCGGCTCGCCGGGCGATCGACCGCAGGGTCAGGGCGCGTTCGTCGCCGGTCTCGTCCAGCAGTTCGACCGCGGCCTCGACGATCTCGTCGCGCAGCCGCCCGCCTTCGCCCCGGCGGTTGCGGGACCTGCCGATGGCTGTCACGTCTGAGCTCGTCATGTCCGAACCTTACAGCTGAAAACTTCGGTACGTAAGCTATCAGCCGTAAACTTCCAGCGGCGCGTCTGTACGCTTCACGCGGGCGCCCGATCGCCGGCGAAGACCCACACGCGCAGCAGAACGAAACGGGTGAGCCCGACCACCGCGTTGACCGCAGCGATCAGAAGCACCCCGGATCGCCAATCGTCGCCGACCACGTCGCCCAGCAACGCCAGCGCCAGACTCGATGCCGCCAGTGCGGCGGCGGACAGCCCGCCGCCCTCCCACTGCGCGGTCAGCCAGGAGACGCGGGCGCCGGCGCGGAAGGTGAGCCGGCGGTGCATCTCGTTGGCCAGCATCGACGACAGAACGACGCCGGCCAGGTTCGCCACCTGCTCGCCGGCCCCGAAGAGCAGGAAGAAGACGCCGAACTGGAGAAGCGCGGTGGTGCCACCGGTTGCGGCGAACCGCACGAGCTGAGCCACCACCGCGTCGGAGCGCAACCACGCGGCCGGGATGGATTCGGCACGGCGAATCGTCGGCTTCCGCGCCTCGAAACCCCGGGCGTACGCCCGGACGCCGAGAGCATCTCGCAGGGGGAGGGCAGCGGTTTCGGTCATGACGGTCAACTCCCGAATGGACGACTGCGTTAACTAACGAGCGTTAGCTAACGCCCGTGACTCTAACTTGTCAAGGCCGGGAGCCAGTGCGAACCACGCTCCGGCCACCCCACTGAGCAACCGGCCCACGTACCGGAAAGCAGTTGTCGCGTCCAGCCGGTGAACGGTTCTCCTCGCCTCGTGCGGCCGGGAACCGAAGTGACGAACAGTGACGGGTCCGCGCTCACGAAAAAGTTTCCTGGCCGCTGACAACGTCTTCAGGAGCAGAAGGGTCTTACCGGATGTGACGACCGTTATGAGCCACCGAGCGTCCGGGACGCACGACGCGGAGCAGGAGTTCCGCGTCTTCGTCGAGGGCATCGCCGATTCGCTGCACCGCACCGCTTATCTGCTGTGCGGGGACTGGTATCTGGCCGATGACCTTGTCCAGGAGGCTCTGGCCAAGGCCTACAGCAACTGGCGCAAGGTTCAGCGGGCCGACAGCCCGTCCGCGTACGTGCGTCGCATCCTGATCAACGAGTCGCGGCGGGGCTGGCGCCGGAACCGGAATCACACCGTGGAGTCCGGCACCCGGGTGCCTGATCCGGCGGTCGCCGACATGACCGACAGCGTGGTGAACCGGGAAGAGCTGCTGCACGCGTTGCAGTCGCTCCCGGCGCGGCAGCGAGCCACCGTCGTGCTGCGGTTTCTCGAGGGCCTGAGCGAACGGGAAACCGCCGCGACCCTCGGGTGCAGCGAAGGCACCGTCAAGAGCCAGACAAGCCGCGCGTTGATCAAGCTGAAGTCCGTCCTGAAGGAAGAGTACTGATATGTCGCACGACACCGAGGATCGCCTCACCACGGCACTGCAGGGCTTCCGCTCCGACCCGTCGTTCTCGCCGGAGATCGACGACATCCTGGCCCGCGGCAAGAAGATCAGCCGTCGCCGGATCGCCTGGCGCGCCACGGCCGGTGGCACCTTCGCCGCCGCCGCGGTCACAGCGGTGGCTCTCGCCGCCGGCGGCACCGGCATCCCGGCCCGGTCGCCGGCGCCCAACCTCGCTGCCCCGGGCTCGTCCGCAACTGCGGAACAACCTCCGGTCGTACGACTGGTCGGCCACCTCACCGCGCTCGAGCAGACCGAGGGCGACGCCACGCTGATCTCGCGCAGCCAGGCCTACACCGACGGCAAGAAGGTCGACGTCTGGGACCTGCACGCCGACAACGGCGACTACTTCTTCGCCAAGACCCGCGCCGGGCTCCCGGCCCGGGTCGAAAAGGGCCGGTCGCAGATGGACAAGGCGGACGAGGCCGGCCGTAAGCGGGCGGTCGCCGCGGCGAAGCTGGCGGCCAAGGGCGACCTGAACGAGGCCCGTAAGCGGATGGCGCGCGCCTTCTACACCGGCGACAACCCGGTGCCGATCGAGGCTCCGGGTGCCGTCAAGCCCCTCACCGAGGGGGACAAGATCAAGGCGAAAGCCACTGGCACCAAGGCGGTCGCGGGCAACTACACCGACAACTGGGTGTGGAACACCTCGATGGACGCGCTGCGCGACGGCGCCGGCGACCCGGCCGTCCGCGCCGGTGTGCTGCGGCTGCTCGACCAGATGCCCGAGATCTCGATCGAGGAGGGCACCCTCGGCGGCCGCAAGGTGCTGACCCTGACCGCCGGCGCCCCGGCCGTCGACAGCCCCGAGAGCGTCGTCGTCGACGCCGGAAGCGGCATGCCCGTCAAGTACACCAACACGTTCGTCACCGTCACCTACACGGTGACCCGGGTGACGCTCGCAGACGTCGCCGCCGGCAAGTTCTGATCACCGCCAGATCAGGAGGCCGCATCCGGGGAACACCCTCGGGTGCGGCCCTGTCGCGTTCAAGGTTGTGCCTACCAGGCCGGGTCCGCCCTGTAAGACCGGCCGCAGCCCGCCCTCATTCCAGGTGGAAGTCGGCGAAATCGAAGCCAGGACTCACCACGCAACTGACCAGAACGTGGTCGTCGCCCGCCGGTGCGGCTGATTGCCACTCCCCCGCCGGCACCAGGATCTGCGGATTGCCGGCGCTGAGGATCGCGGGCTGGTTTCCCTTGCCGATGGTGAGCGCCAAGGGGCCACCTGAGTGCCAGAACCAGATCTCGTCGGACCGTACGGTGTGCCAAGCCGACGACTCGCCTGGTTGGAGGAGAAACAGGATCGCCGTCGCGGCAGCACGGCGGCCCGGATAACCATCAGGCTCGAACGCCACGGCCGACCGGTACGTCTCCCTGAACCACCCACCTTCAGGATGCGGCTGGAGGTCGAAGCGTTCAGCGAGAGGCGGGCGCACGGTCATGGAGATCATGCTAGTTCGGCCTGACGGCGCCCAGCGGTGTCAGACCTGTCACGTACCGAAGCCCACGGCCGAATACGACCACACCACGGCGTACGCGATACCCGCCACCGTCACGAGCATGAGCAGACCGAAGACGAAGGGCCAGGCCCACGCGACGGTTTCGCGGTCGTTCGATGCCAGCGACATGATTGCTCCCAGAAACGTCGTTGCTTCTTGACGCTCCTGATTCTTCGATCCGACCGCCTCTCCCACATCCGCACGTGGGTGGATCCTCACCCGACTCGACTACGACTTTGGTGGGAAGCCGGCGCGCCCGCTCCGATGGGCAACTCGAGTCCGCGCCATTCCGGAACGGCGGCAGGGCCGTCAGCGGCGCACGGACAGGAACGGACTCGGTGTGCCGTGCCAGAAGATCGCCAACTCGTCGCGGGCTCGGGTGCAGGCGACAAACAGCAGCGACCGGTCACGCTGTTGTTCGCGCTGAAACCTCCGGGGATCGCTGTCGCGGTAGCGGTAGATCATCTGACGCGGAACGAGGCCGTCGGTGACGCCAGCGATGATCATCTTTCGGTATTCCAGTCCCTTGAAACGGTGCATGGTGCCGACATGCACGCCGTCGGACTGCTGGGGACCGTCCGGACCGATTTCCACCGCGATTATGCCGTCCTTCCCGAGTCGGGCCACAACATCAGTCACCAGCTCACGGGTCGGCAGGCAGACGGCGACCGACCCGTCCGCCGGGGTACCGCAGGATCTGAGCTCCTCAACAATCAACTCGCGCTCCTGATCCCAGCTGTCCGCGCCGATGAAGCGGGGTTCACCGCCCTGCAGCAAGGAGCGGTACCCGGCGAGACTCTCGTCGCCGCCGTCGAGGTCGTCGTAGGTGACTCCGCTCATCACCTCGAGTGCCGCGGCCAGGATCTGCCGTGTGGTGCGATAGCTCAATGTGAGCCGCGCCGACCGGCCGCGAATGTTGATACCAAGGCTGCCCAGCGTCACTCGGTTGTCGTAAACACGCTGGTGAGTGTCACCGGTGAGGAACATGTCGTCGGGGCCGGACGAGACCATGGCTCGCAGCATCCGCCAGTGGGCGGCGCTCAGGTCCTGCGCCTCATCGACCACGACGTGCTTGTAGCGGTGGCTCCCGGCATCGGCGTGCGCTGTCTCGAGAACGGCCGCGCGCACGGCGACCTGCCGCCAGGTCCACAGATCCTGGGCGGCGAGCCACCGGACGAAGCGATCGGTCAGCTCCCAGATCTGATCACGTTCCATCCGGGTGAGGTTCCGCCCTCGATAAGGCCGGCGTGCCCGGAAATAATCGGATCGCGAGGACAGCGCTTGACCGAGAATCACCTGCTCCCACTCGGAAGCAAGGAAGTCCGCGTCCCACCCGGTGGTTCCGATCTCGCCGGTCAGAAACCTCCGCCACAGCTGGGGACCTTGACTGTCATCGACCTTCCGCTTCGGTGCACGGGAGTCGTTCTCCGCCACGACCCGACTCGCCAGGCGATCGATGGTCACCACATCCACCCGGGCGACAACTTCCGCGCCCCCCAGAGCCAGCAGGCGCGCACGCAGGTCGGCCGCGAGATTGCGGTTGAACGTGGTGAGCAGAATCGGCCTGTCCGAGCCGGGTGGGAGCTGCCGGACCAGGTGAACCACCCGGTGGAGTGCCACGATGGTCTTACCTGTACCGGGGCCACCGCCGATACGGGCTGGGCCGCTGTACCGGCGCTCCACAATCTTCCTCTGGGTCGGATGGAGAAACACCTGCCACCGCTCGAACGACCCGGCCAACATGAACTGCAAGGCCTCGTCGTCGCTCGTCACCTGGGTGGCGGGTCTCATGACCGCAGCCGCGAGGTCCTCGACGTCCACCTCGTCGTGCGCCTGTACCGGCTCGGTGATCCCTTTGAGCACCTCGTCGTACGATTTGCCGTCGAACAGCGCGAACAGCACGTCCGTCGTCAACTGAGGCGCCCTGTCGAGAAGTTCCATCAACTCGTCCTCGCTGGTGAGACGCCGGATCCGCGGAAGCAAAGGCTCGGCGACTCCCAGCCTGATCAGTTGTGCGTCGCTGTGTTCGGCGAACAGCGGACGCGATTCTTTCACGTCCGAGAGGACCCGTCCGACGATGCTGTCCCCGACCGGTCTCGTATCGATCGGCTCGAGTTCCGTCACCTCGATGCCACCGGTCACCCGGTTGATCCGGTAGGCGAACCGGTCCAGGTCCTCGTACACCGCACTGCGGTGCTCCACGCCGATCAGCAGATAGTTCTGTTCGGTGACGTGCAGCAGCAATGCTCGCAGATCCCGCTTGACCCGGGCGGACAGAAGTCTGTTGTCGCCCTGGAGGGCCTTGAGGTTGATTCCGGGTTGGTGAGGGTTGTTTCGGAACTTGTGCATGAATTCGTAGACCGCCCCGATGTCGGAGCGGGACAGTTTCATGATTTCTTTCTCCGCACGGTCCAGGACCTGCAGGCGCGCCGCGGTAGTCATCACGCCTTCACCGCCGAGGTTCCCTCGGATGATGCGTCGTCCTCCCGATTCGGGGTCAGCGCTCCGGCCGCCAAACCATCGGCGGTCTGACGGGTCAGCCGATCCCCGATCACGGTCGCCGCACGCACAGCCATGTCGAACTGCTGAAGCTTCCGGAAGATCGAACCGTGACGACGCTGCTCCTCGACCGGAATGCGAGGCACCTGCGCCCTACGGACGTCGGAGCGCTGCGAGCCCGACGAACTTCCGGTCTGACGTTCGTTGGCCGAGGTGCGCAGATAGCCGGCGAGGAACCAGGGATCCAGGCTTTGCTGGTCCGATCGCAGAAGATGGAGCCCTCGGCCGAGCAACGGTCCACCGTCGACGATCACGCGTGGGGACAAACCGAATGCTGCGGTGGGAACCACGACATCTCCAGGCTCCAACGTGATCAGTGGGGCCGGGCGAAGATCCGCGCGGCCGGCCGGTCGGCCTTGAAGGACGTCGTCGCTCGTCAGGACGAGAACCTCGGAGGCGGATCCGGAGTCCGCCGAGCCGACCCGGACCGGTCCGAGAAGTTGTAGATGGCCGGACCGGATCAGATCGGCAACGGAGACCGAGGGCAGAGCGATCCCGGGTTCGGCAATCGCGCTGACCGCGGGAAGAAGCTCATGGAGCGAGTCGAGAACTTCGGAGAGACGCTTCCAGTCGTCGAACACAGCGGCAGCGAAGTCAGGTCCGCTCGGCCCGGGGTGGCCACGTCGGCCCGGCGTCAGGTCGACCTCGTCGTCGAGCAATTCGACCACCGGCACGGAGTGCACGAGCGCTCCACCTCGTTCGACCGCGTCCGTGATGCGCTTGAAGGCAAGGTCGAGAGGCTCCGTGCCCGCATCGACGAACAGCACATCCGAGGCAGGCGATGCCACGTCGCGTTCGAGAACCCACAGGTGCAGGCCGACAGCGTGGGGCGCAGCCGCTCCCGGCGGAAGGGCAACAACGGCTCGAACAACACCTCGCCTCAAGAGTTCCGCCCGGATCCGTCGGCCTGCACGCCGGCCGGCCGCCGACGGGGGCATCAACAACACAGCTCGTCCACCGGTCGTCAGATGTGCCAGCGCGTGTTGCACCCAGGCGAGCTCGGGCTCGGTGCGCGGCGGCACCCCGAACTCCCACCGCCGATCGTAACCGAGCTCCTCGTGTCCCCAATTCGTCAGCCCGAACGGCAGATTGGCCACCACCGCGTTCACAGTCAGGTCAGGAAAGCCATCGTGTCGCAACGAATCACCCGTACGGATCTCGCCCGCGGAGCCGCTCGAGCCCAGCCAGAGCGACGCCAGCCGGGTGGCCGCCGCATCGTTGTCCTGGCCGTAGACCGCCTCGGCGCCGGCGCGCGTCGCGGCGCGCAACAGCCGACCGGTCCCACATGCGGGATCAAGAACCGAGCCCGCTCGTACGCCCGCAAGAGTGACCATAAGATCGGCAAGTGCGTCGGGCGTGGTCACCGCGCGTTGACCCGGCTGGTCGGCGAACCGATCCCACAAAGCCTCGAGAGCCGGCTCCTCACCGATTGCCGCCGACAAGGCATCGAGTGCCGGCCGGAGCTCCTCGAACGGCAGAGCCTGGCGTCCGAGCAGGTGTTCACCCGCCACGGCGAGCGCCTCGGCCGGACCCTCCGCGACGGCCAGCAGACTGCGCCAGAGCCGGTCCTCGTCCGCCACGGCCGGCAGCTTTCCCTGCTCGGACAGCCACTGCTCGACCTCGTCCAGATCGAACTGTGGACTCGCTGCTGTGCCACCCACAGGCCGCGGGAAAGATTCGTACCGCTTGCGCCAGTTGCTGACCGCGGCGCGTCCGACCCCGGCCAGCCGCGCGATGTCGGCTGCGGTGATCTTTGCTCTTGACTGCACGAACCGCAGTGTACGCCTTCGACAAGCTACACGAGTGTTGACATGGTTGACGAACAACACGTCATCGAGCGAACCTCTTCGCGATCTCCTCGGCCGTCCACCTGTCGGTGGTCCGTGCATCCCAACCAGCCGCCAGGAAAGCGGCATCTCGAGCCACAGCTTCGCGACCACTCCCGCTCAGGAGGACAGCGGTCTTCCGGTCAGGCCAGGCCAACTCGGCCGGCCACGCCTCGTCGCCGAGTTCGTAACCGACCACTGGCACCGGTACGCCGCGCCCGGCGAGGCTGATCACCAACTGGTTCAGAGCCGGCTCCTCCCGGTCGGCGTAGGTGAGCACCTCTCGCCACGCCGGGTCCACCCGGGCCACCTCATCGTCCGTTCGCATCGAGTTCAAGAGACCCGACACCTCCTCAGGTGCCCGGCCTTGCGGATCGGGGAACCGCCGGAGGTCCGCCAACAGACCCGTCAGAGTCTGCCGAGCGGCTCCTCGGCGGCCCGCACCGAGCTGAAGCAGCCCGATCTGCTTCCGCAGCTCCAGTGTCCGAGGATCGTTCTCACCGGAGGTCCGGCGGCGTTCGGCGAGCAACTCGTCGAGCTGGCTGATGGCCTGGCCGACCTGGCCGGTGAGCGCGTAGCAGGTGGCCTCGTTCAGGCGGCAGTCGAACAGAAGGTCCGCGGAGCCGGCACGGGCAAGGTCCGCAGCGAGAGCGTGAAAGGCGGGAGCGGCACGCCGATAGTTGCCACCGTCGAACAGGGTGGTGGCCAGATCGTAGCGGACTTTGACAACATCGTCGTCGGTGTTGCCGAACGCTTTACGGGACCGCCTTTCCACGTCCTGCAAAGCCTCGGCGGCCTGCCGGAACCGCGACTGCCGCACCAGATCCCGAGCCTCGTTCCGCGTTCGGGTGAGGTCTTGACGGCTGATGCCGGCGTCCGTCGTCCGGGGCGCATCGTCGTCACTCACCGCAACAGGCACCGGCGACGACGCGGCCGCGGCCACGGGTCCTGGCTGGATCCGACTCAGGACCCCGGCGTACATCCGATTTCCGCTGGTGCGTCCCGGCGGGTCGAGGGCACCGAGAAGTGGACCGAGGTCGGTGACGAACGGCAGCAGACGCTCGTAGACGACGTCGGCGCCCGCCGGACGGTCATCCGGCTTCTTCTCCAGCAGGTCCAAGATCAGGCGCTCGAGCTCGGCCGGGACGTCCGGCCGTAGTGAACGCACCGGCGCGGGTTGTTCCTTGACCTGTTGAGCCATGACCGCGTACGACGTCGATCCGGCGAAGACATGGCGGCCGGTCAACATCTCGTGCAGCGTGCAGCCGAGTGCGTAGAGATCGGTGGCCGGTTCGCTGAGGTTGGTCTCGACCTGTTCCGGAGCCATGTAGGCCGGAGTGCCGAGATGTTCTCCCGTCTGCGTGATGCGGGAGAAGTCGGCCAACGTCAGCGCGACAGCCAGTCCGAAGTCGAGAACCTTGACGCCGCCGTGCGGCTCGAGCACAAGGTTGCCCGGTTTGAGATCACGGTGCACCAGGGACTCCGCGTGAGCCGCGACAAGCACTGAACACACTTGCGCTGCGATCGCCGCCACCCAGCCGATCGGAAGCGGCTTGTGCTCCTCGAGCAGATCATTTACGCCGACGCCATGAATGCGTTGCATGACGATGAAAGGGAGCCCGTCGTCGACGCCCACGTCGTAGATGGCCGGGACGCCTGGATGTTCCAACCGAGCGGTGATCCGGGCCTCTCGGGAGAACCGGCGGAGAATGTGCTCCTCGTCCTGGGTCCCGGCCGGCAGCCGGACGAACTTCACCACCACCTCGCGATCAAGGGTGGTGTCGCGCCCCAGCCAGACCTCCCCCATCCCGCCTCGCGCCAACGGCAGGCTGTCCAACTCGTAACGCCCGTTGTTGAGGCTGCGCCCTGGCACTGTCTCTCCCCGGCTCGCATTGATGTTCGACGTTCCGTGGTGGCGCGAACACCACCCCGGACTCCGTCGTGCATTCTCGCGTACGGACGTGTGCCCGTGCGGCCGGCCTTGGTCAAGCGCTGAAGAAGCCGCTCTGTGGGCTGCCGGGCCAGCCGACGACCAGACCGCGGTCGAGGAGCGTGTTGTTGTGCTCACAGCTCGTCTCGGGCAACAGGCTGCAGACATGGCAGGCGGCCAGGTTCAGGCTGTCCGCACCGGCGGCGTCGGCTTCCATGCAGAGCGGGTCGGCCGAGCACCACTCGGCACGGCTCAGCGCCGACGCCAGAGTGCGGCCGAGGCGATCCGAGGTCGCCTGACGGACGATGCCGCCGAGGCTTCCCGCCGAGTCGCTGGTGGCGGTGTAGATCAGGAACCCAGCCATCTCGCCGGTGGTGTAGAGCCGCTCCCTCATGGCCGACGCCGAGTAGCCCGAGTCCAGGCTCCACTCGTTGATCAGCAGGTGCGCGATGGTATGTATGAGGAGCGTCCGCGGCGTCACCTCGGACATCGGCGCATCCCGTCCGGTGGTCGAGGCACGCCGATCGAGCAGCTTCTGATGGTTGGCGACGATCCGACCCGCGCGTTCCCGTACCGGCGTGGACGACTCCCAGCTCTGAAGCCGCGTCGGGTCGAGCCTGATGAAGACGCCTTCGCCTCGGACCTCCATGGCGGGCAGCCAGTCCAGTTGTCCGATGGACAACGAGGCACGACGACCACCCGCATCCGCAGGGCTCGGCGGCTCCACGCGGGTGAAAGCTTGCAGTGCACGTACTTCGCGCAGCCGATTCACCTGCATGACCTGCACGATCTGCGGCGCCGGCGGATCGCCGACGGCGGGAACGCATTCGAAGTCGTGGTTCTGTTCGATCTCGTCATCCGTGGCGGGCGTGCAGAGCTGCTCGTACTCGGCCACCTTCAACGTGTCGTCGAGTTGCCCGTCGTCGTCGGGGTCGACGCCGGCGGTCAGCTGCTCTCGTCGTCGGACAGCGTCGATCACGTGCTGGGCAGTCACGTTGCCCTTCAGCCAGCCTGCCTTCTCGGCCATCCTGGCGATCGTTTCGTCGCTCTCGCCTGCGAGCATGTCGAACCGCTCGTCGATCATCTGGTGCAGCTCGCTGGACCATGGCGGAATCGCGAGCGACGAACGAACCACCCCGAACCAAGCGGCCGACGATCCGCGCTGCATGGTTCGAGGCGGCTTGGTACAGCCGGCCATCCGATGACTGCTGCCCAGCCACGGCCGGCCACCGCGACACTTGATACCGAGCCGGCCGAGCTCGCTCCGACGGAAAGCACCTTCCATCGAAGCCTTGCGCCCACACTCGCAGATGATCTCGATCGACCGCAGCGAGGCCGACCGGCCGGTGGAGACCAGGTGAAGGGCCCGGTCGCACCAGCCGTCCTCCGAGCCACGATGCACCCAGGCCCGATAGGGGAAGTCGTCCAGATGACCGTCCTCGCACGCAACGACGAAGCGGGACGGGATGAGCGAACCGCCGCAGACGCAGGCGGAGCCACCCCCGAAGCGACGGTGCTCCTGGAGAAGGTTGCACGAGCCGCCCTGGCACGAGTACATCTCGGGGAAGCGGCGAACAGCGGCTCCGTGGAACGAGTTCTCCGACGGCGGCAGGTAGAGCTCGGCAACGCGCAACGCGCTCTGCAGACGCGGCTCGATGATTCGCTGCTGCTTGTTGAGCTTCCAGGAGTCGAGGCCGGCGACGATGTAGGAGGCCTCGTCGATCGCGATCATGCCGCCCACGCCGTAGGTGGTGATCACCTGAGCGCGACGTACCGTGCCGATCGGCTTCACGCTCGGTCCGGCTGCGTTGCGGGTCGGGCGCTGGGGCCGCCCGGGTCGAGGTCTGGTCATCGTTCCTCCCGAGGCAGCAGGTTGGTCTCGACGTCGACGTCGCGAAGGCTGTTCATGGTCGCGAAGGACCAGGGCAGGTCGTCATCCTCGAACTGGCGCAGGAGAGCCGCGTAGTCAGGACGGCGTTTCGTATCACCCGGGAATGCCCTGGCTTGCTGATAGAGAAGGCTGGGGTTGGACCCCAACATGTCCCGCCATTGGCCGAGAATCTCGTCCAGGTCGTAGGCCGTTCCGTCGGCCTCGTCCGGGGCGACCCGCCTGGCCCGATCAACGATGTGGTCGGCGATGGAGCGCAACTCGGTCTCGAAGTCGTCGAGCCGGGCCGCGCCGTCGTTGTCCCTGGCCGCAGGGAGGGTGAGGCGAGCCGCGCCGATCAACGCGGCGTGCAGAGCCCGGTCACGGGCACGGGCCGAGAACGGAGTTACGCTCGTCGACTCCACCTGTCGGTACAGCGCCGAGTGATAGGAGCGGAAACGTTCGTAATGTGACCTGTCCCTGGACCTGGCTGCGTTGTAGAGAACGACCACGACACCCGGGTACTGGCGCCCCACCCGGCTGGTGGACTGGATGTACTCCGCGGTGGTCTGGGGTTGACCGGTGACCGCCATCAGACCCAGCCGATCCACGTCCACGCCGACCGAGATCATGTTGGTGGCGAGCACGACGTCCAGCGAGTCCGGGTCGGGGTGACGGGCATAGAGCTGACGTAGCCTGCGCGGGATCTCGGAGGCAGAGGCACGACTGGTCAGTTCGGTGACGTTCGTGACCTCCCGGGGTTCGTTCTCCCCCGCCAGCAGCCGCAGTCGATCCGTCACGTCGTCGTTGACCTGCAGTTCCGCCGCGGCGAGCAGGCGGAGGCTGTTGAAGTAGCCGAGCAGGGTCCAGTACGGGTCCCGGACCTCGTCCTTGCCGTCGAGCCGGGACGCGTGGTGCAGCAGGGCGCCGTATGCGCGGACCAGGAGGCTGGCCTGGCTGGTCCCAGGTGCGAACAGCCCGACGTAGCGCCGGGAGGGTTTGCGCTCAGCCGGCGCCTCGACCGCGAACCACGAGTTGCGGGCGTCGAGGCCGGACGGCGGGAACTGGTGCACGTCCCGGTCGAACAAGGCACGCCCTTGTTCCTGGGCGCGGCGGATGGTGGCGGTGGAGGCGATCACCTTGGGACGGGCGGCCGCGATGTCCAACGCGCTTTCGTAGAGACCGACCAGGGTGCCGAGCGGGCCCGAGATGAGGTGCAGCTCGTCCTGGATGATCAGCTCGGGCGGTGGTGTCCCCTCGGGCTCACCGGCACGGTTGACCAACGCCGCAGGCTCCGGCTTCCACGTGATCTGGGCGAACTTGTCGACCGTCGCGATGATGAGTGTCGGACGATGCGTATACACGGCCTGATCCACGAGGTGAACCGGTAGTCCGTCCCGGAAGTGACATCCTGTGGTGCCACAGGCGACGACGAGCCGGACGGCGGAGTCGTCGACGCGGTAGTGCACCTCGTCGATGTCGGTGCCGCACCAGGGGCACCTCCGCAATTGCACCGGATTCATCGTGGCGAGGGTCTCGCCCTTGGCCAGCTTGGCGAGTGCCTTTTTGGCATCGGCGAGGCTGTTCGGCGTCGCCGACCGCCCGACCCACATGCCGATCGAGATCTCCTCGCCGGGCATGTCGGGCTGATCCTGGCGGACCTTCTCCATGGCGCAGATCAGAGTGGCGGCCCGCTCGAACTGTTGCAGTGTCAGCAGCCGCAGGGTGTACCGCATGAGGACGGTCACGCCGCTGCCGAGGACGCCGTGCCGAAGGCGACGCAGGAAGGTACTGAAGGCGACGAGACCGAGATACGCCTCGGTCTTTCCACCACCGGTCGGAAACCACAGCAGGTCGGCGACGCCCCGGTCCTGGTGCTGAGGATCGGCGATGCCTCGTAGACACAGGAGGATGAAGCCGATCTGGAACGGGTACCAGCGACCGGCGGTGAGACCTTGGCCGGGCGTCCCGTCACGCATGAGCAACGTCTGCGCCCGCTGCATGGCCATCGCCCGGTTGGCAAGCTGGAAGGCGCGCATGACCTGCGGGTCCTCATCGAGCAAAGCGATTCCGGAGTTCATCCGGTCATGCGCCGTCCTGCACTGCCGTGCCTGCTCGAGAGCCACGGCGGCGTATTGCGTGTTCTCGAGAGCCACCGCCCTCGCCTCGATGCCCTTGACCCATTCGTGGTAGCCGTCGACCAGCCGCCGCAGTCCGGCGACCACCTCCCCCGTGGAGCGGTCCGCGATATCGATCATCCGAAGCCCGGCCGTGTCGATATCGGTGTTGCTCTCGGAGAGCAGGACGTCGAAGGTCGGGACGAATGAGGAGCGGACTCGGGAGACCGCCCCGACGGCTGTCACAGTGTCCGACTCGGCGTGGTCGTCCCACTCGGCGGCGCAACCGTGCCCGGTGGCGAACGTCGGCGCGTGGCGATAGAGCAGGGCCGCCAACAAGGTGTCGTCATCGTCGCCCGCCATCGGCTGAAGTTGTTCGACGATGGCCGAATCGCACCGCACCTCCAGCTCGCACTGGAAGAAGGACCGAGGATCGCGCAGCGCTCCGCCCTCGACGGTGTGGACGTTGACCAGAGTGACCGTCACCGCGATCGTGTCACGCAGCGGATCGACCGGCCGGACACGGACCCGCAGTTCCAGACCGTCGACCACCACGACGGGCAGACGGTTGTCAGCGGACAGGTCGATGGTTCTGGTTTCCTGGAACGGCCGACGCCGCCACCGAACTGTCGACTCGTCAGTCGTACGGGCCTCCAACATGGATGGCGTGGCGGAGTTGCCGGCTTCGTCGACCGGCTCGTAGACGGCGGCCTCGACCTTGACGTCAAGGGTGCGGCACGACGCCTCGACCGAGAATGTCAGCCCCATCGAGGACGGGCTCTGGACGTTCGCGAGGGCGACTCCCGTGTCCGGTTGCTCGTCCTTGTCCAGGCGTGCGTCGGCCAGATCGGCGTCCGCCTCGGCACTGTCCTCCACGAGCTGTTCGGTGACGCGCTGAGGAAACAGCACACCGGTGAGATAGGTATTGATCGGCGGATCGGTCAGGACCTCCTTCTCGCCGTCGACGGGTCCGAGGACATCGAGCCGAAGTCGCTCGGTCAACCCGTCCCGGAACCGGAAATGTTCATCGAATTCACTCATCGTCCTGCTCGTCGCCCTTCCATCGGAACCACGTCAATCCACTCAACCGCGGAACCAGCCACACCCCGTACTCGTTGAGGCCGGCCCTCCGCGCGCTCGCGACGCTGCCGGCCGCCGCCTCGATGTCGTCGATCCAGCCGTCGACAAGAGCGACCGGCCACCGATCACCAGGCTTCTTGTTTCCATACCGGTATCGAGCCAGAGCGCGTCGGAACGACTCCGAGACAACGCCGATCGGACGACCCCGATGATCGATGGTGTACATCGGCGCCGGAAGTTCGTCGTCAATCCCGCCGTCCACTCGTGACAGCGTCACCGGGTCTCCCCGGCGGACCTCGTTCTTCAAGTAGTGCTGGAGACTGATCGGGTCGTCGAAGAAATGCGCCGTCCCAGCCGGCCGGGCGCGCTCCACGTCCCCGTTCTCCAACGACATGCCGTGCCGCGCCCACTTCACTTTGAGGTCGATCCGACCCCACCGACTCGCCGGCTTCGAGATCTGCACCCGGTGGGAACCACGAAGAGGTAGCTGGTCGAGCCGGTACAGGTCATCGCGGCTGCGAGTCATCGCCGTGTACAGAACACGCGCCTCCTCCATGGCGTCCTCGTCCTTACGCGTCCGGTTCTCCAGGACGAACACCCGGTCGTATTGGAGACCCTTGGCGCCGTGCATGGACGAGACGGTGACCCGGTCGACGCCCGATGGTGTCGGCAAGCGAGTAAGTCGACCGCCGGCAAGGACGGACCGCAGCCGCTCAGTCGACACGCGACCGTGCCGCCCACCGGTGATGGCGAGCAACTCGGCCCACACCTCGCCCGCTTGCTCCTGCGGCAGTCCGGAGCTCTCCACGAACGCAGACAGGTCGATGGTGACGCCGCGCGCGAGGTCGAAGACGTCTACCAGCCACGGTGGACTACCGCCGTCCTCGGCTCGGCGTCGAAGTCTGTGGCCGACGCCTTTGCTCCAAAGCGCTGCGGAGACCTCCAGCGCTTGGCCGTTGTCGCGGCAGAGGATGGCGGAGGTGCCGTCCTGATGAGCGAATCCGCCGATGATGTCGTCCAAGGTTCCGGCGTTCTCGGTGTCCAGGAATTCCTTGCGGATCAGCCCGGGCAGGTCCTCCAACTCGGTCGAGCCTCGCAAAGCCTCCCCACAGGCCAAGATTCCGGCCGGGCGGGGTGAACGCGCCCGGAAGTCCTTGGTGAGGGCCAACTCCTCAAGATCATCGGCATAGGCTGTCCGAACCCAGGCGAACAGATCGCCTTCTCGGTGGCCGGAACTCGCCTGGAAGTTGAAGATGGCTTGCGCGGGATCGCCGACGACGGTGAAACCGCAGTCGAGGGAGCTGAGCAACGCTTCGACCATTTCCTGACGGTCACCCACGAGGTCCTGGATCTCGTCGAGAAGGACATGCCGGATCTTGCGGGTGTACTCCTCGGCGTCGCCGTCCAGGATCGTCCCTACGGCCTCCTTGATGCGCTCCGCGAAGTCGAGCTTCTTCCAGTCCTCGCCCGGGTAGGTGTTCTCGAGGAGCGCGAGGGCCCACGCGTCGAACGTCCGGGCCCGGACGAACCGGCCCGCGCCCGCGCCGGACCTCGAACGCTTGGCAAGTTCGGCGACGACTGCCCGGGAGAACGAGAGGAGGAGCACTTCGTCGGCGGCCAGACCCGCGTCCAGAAGATGGTCGATCCGGCGGATCAGCGTGAATGTCTTTCCCGTTCCAGCCGGCGCGACCAGCAGGGTGCGGGCATCGGCGGGTTGCTCGATGACCGCGAGCTGCTCGTCGGTCGCCGGGTTCGGCTCGGTCATGACCGCCTCCACATCTCCTCGAACTCGGTGAACGCCAGTTTCTCCCGGTGGTTGGTGATGTTGTCGGCGACGTTGAGGATCAGGCACCGCTCGGTTCCCCCGTTGGTGACGCCGCGCAGACCGCGGCCGATCATCTGTTGGTACACGTTGGGGCTGTAGGTGGGTCGGGCAACGACGACCGCCCGTGTCGCGGGAGCATCGAATCCCTGGTGAAGGACGCCGTAGTTGGTGAGAACCCGGATCCGGCCCGTACCGAACTGCTCGATGATGCGCTGCCGCCGCGGGGTAGGGGTGTCCGAGTCCACGGCTGCTGCCTTGATCCCGTGGTCACCGAGCACGGCGGCGAGGAAGCGGGCGTGGTTCACCGAGGTCGCGAAAACCAGCACAGGCCAGTCTCGGTCGAGGCTCAGCAATGCCTCGACAAGGGTGTTGTTTCTCGCCTGGTCCTCGGCGAGCCGCCGCTCCGCGGCGGCCGGCAGGGTGCCACGTCCCATCTGTGACATCTGAACGGCCTCGTCGTCGGTGAGCATGAAGCGGCTGCCCGGAAGCTCCCGGTGGTCGACACGGGCGAGAACGCCCATGTCCTGTAGCGTCCGGTACGGGTCCTCGCCCAGGACGCCGTCGTCGAGCCGCTTGCCGCCGTACCGGTCTACCAGACGCTTCGTCTCCGTGCTGTTCTTTCCCCTGAACGGGGTGGCAGTCAATCCGATCAGAGGACGCTCGGTCCGGTACTGAGTGAGTCCGAGTTGCTCGAGAATCTTCGTGTAGCCGGATGTGATGGAACCGTGCGCCTCGTCGACGATGACCAGAGCCGGGTCCCGCAACCACGCATAGGCGTCCTTGCCGAGATTGGCGGTCAACTTGTCGTCGGTCGCGACCACGAGATGCGGGTTGCCGCTGACCGCGACGGCTTCCCTCGCCTGCCAGAACCGGCTGATCGTCAGACGGGTGTTGCCGAGTCCGGCCTTCTCCCACACATACTTCCAGCTCTGAACCGCCTGCTCACAAAGCTCGTTCGACTGAGCGATCCAGAGGATGGGCCGACCCGGTCCCTGGCCGCCGAAACGCTTGAGGTACTGGATCACGGCCTCGGCAGCGATGCGGGTCTTGCCGGCGCCGGTGGGTAGGCTCAGCATGGCTCGGCCAGGCCTCTCCTGCATCAGCTCGAACTGCATCATGAGCGCCATCCGCTCCTGATAGTCGTGCAGTGGGAAGTGCGGTGTGGGACCCTTCACGTGTTCGGTCTCGGCCGGACGCTCCTCCTGCATCCCGGCGAACGCGACCGGGAATCCCAGGTCGGAGACGACGGTCTGGGATTTGCGATCGCCCGTGAACGTGACTCCCAGCGTTTCGTGGACACGCTTCAGATCGTCACGGTGATGGCGCAGGATCTCCTCACCGTGCGCATGCATCGCGAGCTCCGCCACCCGACGGTCGGCGACTGTGGCACCGGTCCGCTCCTGCTCCCACGCGATCAGGCCTTCCGGCAGACCACGCCGCAGTCGTTCCGGCCCGACCAGGAGCAGCAACTTCTCGGCGAGATTGCGCTCGGCCCGGACCTTCTTCAACGCGTCCTGGTTCTTCGCCTCCTCGCCACGCTCGATCACCTTGCGGATGTCCTCGCCGGAGAGACTCATGTCGAGTTCGCGGGAGATCGCTTCGAGGATGGCCTTGGCGTCCGCCGGATAGCGGACGTAGACGGTACGGTCGTGCGACGCGGACGCGAGCGGATTGATCCGCATGCCGTTGGGCGTACGCCGGACCTCGTCGAGCTCTCCGCAAAGTACGAAGGACCAGCCGTCCGCCAGTCGACCCCGGAGCACGCGCAGGTGCGGGTACTCCGTCACGATCATGACCGGATCGGTCTCCTCGGCGGACCGGACCTCCGTCATGATCATTGTGGCGTACCGCTGCATACCCCACGCCGAGATCATGGCCTCCGCGTCGGCCTGGGTCGGCGCCAGCAGCGCCGGCACGTTCTCCAGGACGAGAGCGTCGTACTCCTCACGGCTTGCCGTGACACAGATCTGGTCGTCCGGCCGGGTACCCCACGACTCACCGACACGGCACCGGGTCTCGCCGCCGGGCCATTGAGTTCCGGCGCGGAGTACGAGCGCATAGACCTTGCCGGGAACGGTGTCGTCCTCCGTTGCCTCCACCATGCGTACAACGTGGGCCCAGAGCTTGTTGCTCACGTTGTCGATCGTCGCGGCCAGACCGAGAGCGTCCGCGATCGAGCGGTCGATCCGGGCGACCGGGAAGATCTCCCCGTACTCCCGCATGGTGGGGTTGACCGCCATGGAGACAGGCACCAGTCCCTGGCTGGTCCGCAGCTTCGCGGAATGACGAATCATCCAGACCATCGGGGACCGGACCGTGGCGGTCATGCGGCCGATGCGAGCCGTCCAGTCCTGGACGAGCCGCGACGGCGGCAGGTGTTCGACGAACAGCGCCGTGCCCTCGGCGCTCAAGGTCGGCAGCAGACCCAGCGGACCCGGCGGATTCGTGCCGTCCAGCTCCAGGCTGTTCAACCGCGGCTGCGGCTTTCCGGCCGAGGTGGCGGCGGAAAGGGCCGTCAGCATCGCCGACCGGTAATCCTGGAACCACGCGTCGGTCCGTGGATCGATGTCGGCCACCGGCACGTCGGACATGCCGAGCGCCTCCAGTGTGGGCCTGTCAGCGGTGTGCGCTCGCAGGTCGACACCGGCATGGGGATCGCGGAGACCGTCAGCCGGGACAACGCGGCCCGGAAGCAGGCAATCGGCCGGCGCGCGATAGCGGCCGTCGATCGTTCGTACTCTGAGCACACGACGCCATTCCGGAACCGCTTCCCGGATCGTCGAGGCCGCTTCCCGTGGCTGGACCCGCCGCGCCAAGGCCCAGAAGTTCTGCCAGTCCTCGTTGTTGTAGCTCGCGAAGCCTCGATCGAGGACGGCGGTGAGCTTGCCGACGGGCGTGGCCTCGCGCACGCCCAAGGCGTTGAGGTCGCTGCGGAGCCCGATCACATCGGTCACACGAGGATCCACGTAGATGAGGTCGTCCGCGAGCTCGTCGCTGCCGCTGCGCTGATAGACCGCCGCCCGGTCGAGCGGGACCAGGCCGTCCGACTCCGTCAGCAGAATCTTGGCGGATCGGGCCTCCACCGCCTCGGCGTGGTGCGCGGCGGTGAGGCCTGCGAGAATCTTCACCGCGCTCGCCGAGGCATCGGCACCGCCTTCGCGGACCAGTGCCTCCAGCCATTCGCCCAGCGTCGACTCCTTGCGACCGGCATTTTCGAAGATCTGCCGGGCTCGCGCCCGTCGTTCGCGGTTCTCGACGGACGAGTGGGTCCAATCGACCGGACGATCGGGGCAGGCGGCCCAGATCTTCATCCATTGCTCGCCGATGTTCTCGGGCGGCAGGTGCAGTTCTTCGGGCTTGCGCAGGACACCTTCCTGATCCGGCAGGGAGGGAAGGTAGGCCGCGGTTGCCCACACTGCGGTCGTGAGCCGGGCGTCGGCCCACTGCGGAGCCTCCCTGCCTCGGCCCGGGAGGACGGCGAGATAGGAGCCGGGATCACGTGGATCGACAAGATCCGGCAGCGAGTCGACCACGAGCCGAGCGGACTGCTCGATCAACTCATCGTTGAAGCCGTTGTGGTCGAACAGGTTCTGCCGGTCCTCACTTGTCTTCCAAGGAGCGTTGAGCAGACCACGCAACGTTGTCGAATAGTTCGTCGGAAAGTAGGCCCAGAACGTGCCGCGGTCGCTCCAATTGCGTTCCTGCACGGCCCAGGCAATGTCGATCGAGGGACGGTCGTGCAGCTCACCGGCACTGGCGAGAGCCTTTAGCGAAGGGTGGTAGGTGCGACGGAAGACCCGCCACCGGCTGGTGACGTCCTTACCTCCGCCTCCGACGGTCTGCAGGGTGTACAGGTTGCGCTCGGAACGCACATAGAGCTCTCGTCGGAAATCCCTGACGCCGGTGCGATCCTCGAGGTAGATGGAACCGACGTGCGGCGAGAAAAGCTGGAACTCCGCCGGGAAGTTACGCAAATCGTTGCTGAGCCGCGGCGCCGTGCCGGGAAGCAGGGGCAGGCGCACGACCGTGACCGCCCATGCGAGAAGCTCGCCGAGCAAGGGATCGGCGGCAACGGCGGCAACGGGCTCCAGCGGACGGCCCATGCGCAACACCGGCACCTCGGCGGCGTCCGGCACCACAGCGCGGACCATCCGTTCGGCCCACTCCTTGTCGAATCCGAACGAGCCGGTCGCACTGAAGAATTCGGGCGCGTCGCTCACGCTCAGAACCGACTTGACCCCGACCCCGAAGCGGCCGATCTGGCCTCCCCGCTTGCTCGAGACCCCCATCCGAAGGATGGTCTCCGCACCTGCGCGAGTCATCGGGCGACCGGTGTTGGCGCAGTACAGAAAACGGTCGGTGAGGAGGACATGGATCTCGCCGTTGTCGCTGTCCCGCATCTCGTCGGCGCCGTTCTGCACCAACTCGTAGATCTGCCGCTCGCCGTAACCACCCTGGTTGATACGACGCTCACCGTTCGCGTGCTCCTGCAGAAGGCCAGGGTCGATGGCATACAACTCGAGCGCTCGTCGGGACTGTTCCTCGACGACCTGTCGAACCGTCCGTTCCGATCCATCCGCGAAGTGGGTCATCAATCCTGCCTTGGCTGTAGCGAGGTCGTCGAGGAGGGGCTCGATGACCGATCGGAGAATTATCGAGCTACTTGAGGCCCGACAAGAACAACACCGCTCAGTCGCATGGTTGGTAACTCCGCCCGGACGGGCTGTCCACCGTGCCGTTCCATCTTAGGTAGCGCTCGTGAACACTGTCAACAGATGCGCATGACCTGTCACTGTCAACGGACAATCCGCGACGTCAAGCCACAGCTTTCCACCAAGGTCTGCCGGCATCGGATTCAGCGTGATGGTCCGGCGATCGCCAGAGTCAAGCCGTCAGGCAACGAACCCAACCATCGAGGATGCGACAGAGGGTTCCCTGAGATCGAGCAACTGGCGATGTCTGACTGGCGTCGCTACCGCAGGACTGGTCGGAACTCAAATCTCGGGTCAAGCAGACGGTAATCGTCGCCAACGAGCAGCCTGCGGAAGAAGCCCCACGTCGCGGGGCTCAACAATGAGGCGGCTTCCGGCGGATCGGCACGGCATGCATGGGCCCGCCGACGGCCGCTCCGCTCTCAGTTACCTGCCCGGGCCGGGCGCTACTCGCCGGACGGCGAGGAACGTTGGCGGCGTCGGCCGGTGAGGGCCAGCGCCGCGCCGACCGCGACCAGCAGTCCGCCGCCGACCGCGAGCGCCACCACCGGCGCACCGGTGATCGGCAGGCCACCGCCGGAACCACCGCCGTCACCCGCGCCGCCGCCATCACCCGCGCCGCCGCCATCACCGGCGGGGCCGGTCACGCCGGTCGTCGTGGTCGCGGCCGTCGCGGCGAACACCTGGGCCGTCCGGCGCGGGGCCAGCGCGATCACCGGTGCGACCACCCGGTATTCGCGAGTGCCGGCGAACGGAGCCTGGAGCGCGTACGTGCCGTCCTTGCGGGCCTTCGCCGTGGCTACCGTCCGCCACTGGGCCGTGGTCCCGGCGCGCTCCTGCAGCCGCACCTCGCGGCCCGCGTCGTCCTCCTCGTAGGTCGGGCACGGGCCCCGGTCACACAGACGGTTGAGCTTGACCGCCCGGCCGGTCACGGTGACCGTGCCCCCGATCGTGGCCGTCGCGGGGATCGTCGCGGTCAACCGGCTGCCCTGGACGGACGCGCTGACATCCGTGAAGTCGTACCAGCCGTTCGGCGCGGTGCGCAGACCGACGTCGACCGGCCCGGGGCGCGGCGGCACGACGAACGACGTCGCGGTCGTCGGCTCGGCCAACTGCTCGAAGTGGTTGAACTCGAACAGCGTGGCGATCGGGATGTACCGCGACGGTTCCGGGGTGTCCAGCGGGTCGCCCGGGTTCGGGTCGGTGTACGGGCCCGGACGCCACGTCATCAGGATCGACCCGTCCTCGCGCGGCACCACGCCGACGATGCGTGCCGCCGGGACCCGGTCGGTGTCGAACACCGGCGAGAACGCGGGCTCGCTGATCTCGGCGCCGTCCGCGTCGACCGCCACCACCCGTACCCGGAAATCGGTGTCGTGCAGGCCCTGCCACAGCAGCGCACGGTTGGGCTGATCGGCCTCGACGAGCTTCGGTTCCACGCTTGCGGCGACACCGTCGTCGGCGCGGACCAGCGTCAGCCGGTTGCGCGTCGCGCCGGTCTCGTCCCAGGTGATCGCCACGTCGGTCCGCGCGGCGGAGGTCCAGGCCACCCGCACGTCCGACGGCGCGGGCACGGTGGGGGCGAGCGCGGCGGTCAAGCCGACGGCAGGCGTCAAGGCCAGGGCCGCAATGTGTCCGATCACGCGGGGAGCCTAGCGCCCGGCCCGGCCCGGCACGGGCCCGGTGGTCCCCAGCTCTGCTCGGCGGCGATCCGGCGCTTACTGGTGGCGATGTGAGCCACGGCCCCCGGGACGACGGCCCGACGTGTGCTGGGCCGTCGTCCGGGTGGTCAGCCGATCTCGTACGTCCGGAACTTCGGTCACTGGTCGGCACTCCCCTCGCTTGCTTACCGGCCGAGGATGGAACGGTCCGGCCAGACGGCTCTCATTCATCGTTCAACGCAAGCGAGACTGTCGACGTTCACCAGCAGCGGCACCGACGCGGCCGCACCCTCCAGCCGGGCGCCACGCCTTGCCCCCGCCGCACCGGCGAAAGCCCGGTCACCAGGCTGGGCCGGCGCTCAGCAGCGCCGCCCGCACCAGCGCCAGGTGCGCCGTCGCCGGGGCGGCGGTCCGCTCGACCAGATAAGCCGTGTTGATCGGCGGGTCGTCGGGATCGTTGAGCAGCGTCAGCGCACCCGACTCGAGTTCGGCGGCGCAGAGGTAACGCGGCAGCACCGTCCAGCCCCCGCCCGCAACCACCATGGACAGCACGCCACGCAGGTCGGCGAGGACGACAGCGGGGCGGGTGGTCAGGCGGCGCCCGAAGACGTGCCGCCAATACCGTCGGACGATCGGAACATCTTCCGCGTACGCGATCAGGGGCGCCCGTTCGAGGTCGTCCACCGGGCCTGCCGCCACGAGCACAAACTCCTCGTCGGTCAGCGGAGTGGCCGTCAGGACGCGCCCTCTCGGCCGTACGGTGGAAATGACCAAGTCGTAGCGCCCTTGTCGCAAACCGTCCAGCAGATCGTCGGCCAGCCCGGCCGTGACTCGCAGCCGCACACTACGAGTGACCAGCGAAGCCAGCGAAGGCATCACCCGTAGAGCCAGCAGCTCGGCTGGACCACCCAGATGGACCGGCTCGGACGGCGCCGATGCCGCAACCGGCGCCGTCACCAGCGCCAGCTCGTCCAGTGGGCCGGCGACCCGGGCGGCCAGCTCGTCGGCGACCGTGGTCGGCAGCACGCCGCGCGGCACCCGCTGGAAGAGTTGCCGCCCCCACTGCTGCTCCAGCGCCTGGATCTGGCCGGTGACCGTGGGCTGCGACAAACCCAGAGCCCGGGCGCCGCCGGTGATCGACCCGGCGCGATAGACCGCGAGAAAGCTCCGCAGCAGGTCAAGGCGCCCATCGGAAATCTGATCGGTCACACCGGCAATTCTATTGGGATGCGGATGCCCCGGCGGCATACCGTCGGGGCATGACCAAGGTTCTGTTCGTGATGACCGCATCCGACCACTGGACGCTCAAGGACGGCACCCGCCACCCCACCGGGTTCTGGGCGGAGGAGTTCCAGGCGCCCTACCGGGCGCTGACCGAGGCGGGCTACACCGTCGAGGTCGCCACCCCCGGCGGCGTGGCGCCGACCGTCGACCAGGCCAGCCTCGGCGACGACGAGCCGCCGGTCGTGCCGTCACCGGTGCGCCTGGCCGATGTCGACCTCGACGCGTATGCCGCGGTCTACTACCCCGGCGGCCACGGCCCGATGGAGGACCTGGCCACGGACGCGGACTCGGCCGCCCTGATCGAGAAGGCCTTGGCCGCCGGCACGCCGCTCGCTCTGGTCTGCCACGGCGTCGCCGCCCTGCTCCCGGTGCACCCCGAGCTCATCGCCGGGCGCCGGGTCACCGCGTTCAGCAACGCGGAGGAGGCCGCCGCCGGCCTGGCTCCGAAGGCGCCCTGGCTGGTCGAGGACCGGCTGGTCGCGCTCGGCGCCACCTACGACGCGGGCGCGGACTGGCAGCCGCACGTCGTCGTCGACGGCAGGCTGATCACCGGTCAGAACCCGGCTTCCTCGGCGCCGGTCGCGGCCGAGATCGTCCGGGCCCTGCGCGCCTGATCGAGGTGCCGTTGCGGGTCCAACCAAAGTCGTACCCGGCTCGCATCTGATTCGCCTGTGAGCAGATGTGGAAAGCGCTGTTCGAGCGAAGGATCGATGGTGTCGCGCAACGACGTCATCTGGAGAACTCATGTCCCTCGCAACGAACGATCAGCAGCCCATCGCGTGGGCCTGGCCTGCCGTTTTCCTCATGCTCATGCTTATCCCGGTGGCCGGGACGGTGTCCGTCGCCGTGTGGGTGTGGGGCGTGTACTTCGGCCAGATGTGATGTCCGGGGACGCTTCGACTGCTCGGCGGCGTTGGCAGGACCAGCTCGGTCGATCTTCGTGACAGGGTGCCGCTGTGCCGACGCGGCGGGGCGCCCAGCCCATGGGTGGCCCGCACGCTGAACGGCCCGGCGCCGACCTCGGCGGTAGGCGCCACGGTGACTCGGTCGAAGCCTGACGGCACGGCGCGCCGGTGGTCACGACGCTATCCGCAGGTTCGATCGCCGGTCGCCTCCCGAGAGCGGCGCTTCGCTGTGGTCCTCCGCGGCGTACGCCCGGACGAGTTCGTGCAAGGCGAACTGACTGGCGCCGCGACGGTTCAGCAGGCGGTGGCGGACCAGTTCGGTCAGGGACGCTCGCGCCTGTGCCGGAGCCACTCCGGCCACGGCTGCGGCGGTGTCCGTGGTGACGATCCGGTCGCCGTGAAGTGCCAACGCTCGCAACATACGGACGGCGCCGGCGCTCAGAAGACGTTGCGACTGCCCGAAAACCCGCCTGATATCGACATCCATCGTTTCGTCGGTGAAGGCCTCCAGCGTTCCGCGCCGGTGGCTCAGGACTCCGGCGAAGGATCGCAGCGGCCTGTCGTCTTCCAGCGCCGCACGCGCCGCCACCAGGGCCAGGGCGAGCGGAAGATGTCCGCATCGTTCGGCGATCTCCTGGGCGGCGGCCGATTCCGCGTCGACCCGGGCCGTGCCGAGCCGCCGTTCAAGGCACAGTCTTGCCTCCTGCGCGGAGAAGACGTCCAGGCTCAGGAGCGTGGCGCCGTGGCCGGTCGACAGACCGGTGAATCGCTGCCGGCCGGTCACCACCACGGCGTTGCCGCTGGCCCCCGGCAGCAGCGGCCGGATCTGCTCGGTCGTGCCGGCACCGTCGAGGACCACGAGCAGCCGGCGCCCCGCGGTGACGCTGCGGTACAACGCCGCCCGGCTTTCGAGACCGGCCGGGATGTGTTGCGGGTCGATGCCCAGCGCGAGGAGGAACTGGTGCAGGACATCGCTCGGATCGACCGGCCGGTCGGCGCCGAACCCGTGCAGGTCGGCGTAGAGCTGGCCATCGGGGAATCGGGTGGTCAGCTGGTGACCGAGATGCACCGCCAGCGTCGACTTTCCCACTCCGGCCATACCGTCGAAGGCGACGATCGCCATGGCCCGCCCACCGGCCGTGAGCACAGTGGAGGCCTCCCGCAGTTCCCGTGACCGCCCCACGAACATCCGGAGATCCGAAGGCAGCTGAGCCGGCCGGTGCGCCGTCGGGGAGCCATGTGTACCCGCGTCGCCGCTGCGGAGAACCGATTGGAAGGCCGCCTGCAGCTCCGGCCCGGGACTGACCCCCAGCTCGTCCGCCAGGGCCCGGCGGAGCTCGTCGTAGCGTACGACGGCCTCGGCCTGTTTGCTGTCGCCCGCCAGCACTCTGAGGAGCCGGGCCTGCAGCGCCTCGTCCAACGGGGTGCGGGAGACGGCTTCCCGCAGGAGGGGAAGGATCTGGGACTCACCGCCGCAGCACAGAGCCGCATCGGCGGCGCCGCGGACGGCGTCGACGTACTCGCGCTCGATGGCCATCAGGTCGGGGCACACCTCGACAGCCGAGCCGAGCCCGGCCGCGACTCTTCCCCGCCACAACCGCAGGCCGGCCAGAAAGTGCCGCAGTGCCCGGGTGGCGTCGCCGGATGCGGCCGCCCGCCGGGCCGCGTCGTGGACGAGACGGAACTCGAGGAGGTCACTCGCCCGCTCGGGCAGGACCAGTCGATAGCCGCCCGCGTCGCTCAGCAGCAATCGGCTCGGGGTGCGAGGTGCCAGGTCGGGCTCGAGGAGGCGCCGCAGCCCGCCGACGTACCGCTGGATCATGTTCTTCGCGGTCGGTGGCGGGTCACCGTCCCAGAGCAGGCGAGCGAACTCCTGCGTCTCGACCAGCTGACCGGTCCGGGCGAGCAGCAACGCGAGGATCAACCGCTGGTGACGCGGACCGGCCGGGATCTCCCGGCCTCGCCGCCACAGCCGGACGGGTCCGAGCAGGCCGAGGCGCACGTCATCGCCTTCTCCGGTAGTCATCGGCCGCCACCTCCCTCAGTTGATGTTCGGACGATAGCCGCTAGTTGCTTGAGCCAGCAAATACATGTACGCACAGTAACTGTCGGCACACGGAGTCACATGACCGATGCGTACGTCATCGCACCGTGACCACCATGGGGCGGTCGGCGTCGAGCGGGGAAAGGCACCATGAGCGAGTACGTCGTTGAGGCGAAGAACATCACGAAAACCTTTCCGACCGGGCGCGGTGAGATTCCGGTTCCGGTCCTGCGCGGCATTTCGCTGCAGGTCACGGCCGGAGAGTTCGTGGCGATCGTGGGCCCGAGCGGATCCGGCAAGTCCACGCTTCTCTACTGCCTGTCGGGCCTGGAGACGGTGAGCTCGGGCGAGGTCTTCATCCTCGAGCAGCCCTTGAGCCGGCTGAGCCGTCCCGCGCAGGCGACGATCCGTCGCGATCACATCGGCTTCATCTTCCAGTCGTACAACCTGATCCGTTCCCTGTCGGCGCGCGACAACGTGGCGCTACCGGCACGCCTGGCCCGGCGCCGGGTCGGGGCGAAGGCCGTCGACGAGGCACTGGAGCAGGTCTCGCTGTCGGATCGGGCGTCCTACAAGCCGGCCATGCTCTCCGGCGGGCAGCAGCAGCGGGTGGCGATCGCCCGGGTGCTGGCCATGCGCCCCGACGTCGTCTTCGCCGATGAACCCACCGGCGCTCTGGACACCCACGCCGGTGGCCAGGTCCTGGATCTGCTGGCGGGCATCGCCCGGGCCGGCGGCTCGGTGGTGATGGTGACGCACGATCTGCAAGCCGCGGCCCGGGCCGACCGGGTCGTCGTCCTGCGCGACGGCGCCACCCATCGCACCCTGCTGCGCCCTCGCGTCGAGGACGTCTTCGCGGCGCTGGCCCAGGATCAGCCGGCCGGGGCTTGAGCATGCTGCGTCTCGTCTACTCCGATCTGCTGGAATCCGTACGTGTCTGGCTGGGCATCGTGGTGGTGTCCGCGGCCGCCGCCATGGTGGGCGCCGTCGTCGCGACCACCGTGGAGACCGGCGTGGCGGCCGGGGGCAACACGGCCCTGGCCCTGTACGCCATCAGCGGGACGATGACCGTCCTCAGCCTGGCCTCCGGATTTGTCGTGCTGAGTTCGGTCAGCGGCCTCGTCACCACGCTGAAACAACGGGACTACGCGGTGTGGCAGCTGGCCGGTCTGCGGGCGCGCCAGATTCGCGCCGTGGTGTACGCCCAGCTCGCGACGCTGGCTCTGATCGGCTCGGTGGCCGGTCTGGTCCTGGCTGTTCCTCTGGCCGGGCCGGTGTTCCGGTACGGCTTCGGTGCCTCCGAGGGCCTGGCCGAGGTCGAGCCCCGGTTCGGCCCGGTGTCGGGCGCGGCGGTGACCGTGTTCGTCGTCGCCCTTGTCGTGACCGGGAGCAGGCGGGGGGTGCGCTCGGCGGGCCGGGTCCCGATCATCCAGACGCTGCGGGAGGCCGACGTCGCCGTGGCGACGATGACCTGGCGCCGGTGGGTTCTGGGGGCGGCGACCCTCGCGGTGCTCGCCACGGTCGGCGCGTCCCTGCGCGGCCGGGCCCCGGAGCAGGTAGGTGCCCCGTTGATGCTGTTCAGTCCCCTGCTGGCGCTCGCCCTCGTCGCCCTCGCGCCGGCCTTCATGGCCCGGCTGATCGACGGCTGGACCCGTGCGCTGCCGGAGTCGCGATCCACCGGCTGGTATCTGGCCCGCAACGCGACGACGTCGGCCAGTGGGCTCAGCATCCCGGCCATCAATCCCCTCATGGTCTCGATCGCCCTGGCCGGCGGGCTCTATGCCGCGGCCGGCGCGGGTGGGGGATCCGGCTCGGTGACGGCCGGGACCGTGGTGCTGTTGTTGGGTGGCCCGGTCCTGCTCGCCCTTCTGGGCGCGGCCGCGACCATCTTCATGTCCAGCAGAACCCGGGAACGCGAGGTCGCTCTCGTGGTGGCGACCGGCGGAACGAGAGCGACGGTGGTCGCCGCGGCCGTCGCCGAGGCGGTGATCTACGTCGGCACCGCCTTGCTGCTGGGCTCGGCGGTGGTGGCGGCGACGCTGGTCGTGGGTGGGTGGGCCACCGGCCAAGGGGCCGCGGCGCTGCTCACGACCGGGGCTCCGGCCGCGGTCGCCTCGGTTGCCGCGCTGGGCGCGATCCTGATCGTTCCGGCGACCGTGATCCCCGCTCTGGCCGCGTTGCGCAACGACGTGCCGCAGGTCCTGGCGGCGGAATGAGAAGCCCGAAATCCTTACGGTGCCTCGGCACGGTCGACGATGCGCTCCACCAGTTCGGTGAGCCGCGCGACGTCGATCCCGGTCTCCGCCACCGGCGACATCACCCGCCGCCGGGCACTGAGCAGGTGCCCCGGCCAGGCGGCCTGAAGGCGAGCGAGGCCGCGCGGTGTCAAGGTCGCCCGGAAGCCCCGGCCGTCCTCGGCCGCCGGCCACCGGCGCACACAGCCGTCGGCCTCCAGGCTGTCCACCACGCGGCTGACCCGGCTGGCCGACAACGCGGTGCGCTCGGCGAGCTCGTTCATCCGCAGCGTCTGCTCGGGCGCCTCGGACAGGTTGAACAGGATGCCGTAGCGCGAGCTGTTCAGGCCGGTGAGCTTCTGCAGATCCTGGTCGAGAGCCTTGGGCAGCGTGAAGAGCATGCGGTTGACGGCACGCCAGAGCCTCTCCTCGTCCGGGGTCAACGGCTGTGGGGCGTCATCCATGTGCTGATCGTCGCACAGCGCCGGGCCCCGTCAGACATCCCTGAAGCATATGCTTGCCAAAGCAAGTTAATTACGCTGAGTAGCCAAGCGAGAGAGCGGAGCCTGTCATGGACAACCACAACGTGGTGCTGGCCCACAAGAACCTCCTGGAGGTCTTCGGCCAACGCGACCCGGACGCGCGGGCCGCGGCCATCCGCGAGGTCTACGCCGAGGACGTGACCTTCGCCGACCCCGAGGAGGTCATCGTCGGCTGGGACGCACTCGATCGCAAAGTCCAGCGCCTGCTGGACGAGGCCCCCGGCTTCGCCTTCACCCCGGTCGGCGAGGTCCGGACGGTGCAGAACCTGACGCTGTTGTCCTGGCAGCTCGGACCGGCCGGGCAGCCCCCGGTCGTCAGCGGTACGGACATCTCCATCGTCGAGGACGGCCGGATCAAGCACCTCTACACCATGCTCGACACGCCGGTGCCGGCATGAGCACCATCGATGACCGGCTGGCTCTGCGGGAGCTGGTCGACGCCTACGCCCACCATGCCGACCGGCGTGATCCGCACCGGCAGGCGGAGGTCTTCACCGCCGACGGCCGGGTCACCCTTTTCGACGGCGACCCGGACCTGCGAGCGCCGATCCAGCAGGTCCAGGGTCGTGAGCAGCTGGTCGAGGCGTTCCAAGGCCTCATGGCCCAGTACGCCGTCACCACCTACCTCAACGGCCAGTCGACCGTGACGGTGGACGGCGACTCGGCCACCGGGGAGACGTACTGCCTGGCCCATCATCTCCACGACCGGGACGGGGTCCGGAATCTTCTGATCATGGCCATCCGCTACCTCGACACCTTCGTCCGGACCGGCACCGGCTGGCTCATCGCTGATCGCCGGCTGGTCATCGACTGGACCGATGAACGACCCTCGTCGCCGCAGCGGCAGTGACCGCCCGGCCGGGATCAGCGGCAGATAAGTCGAACTTCAGAACGCTCGGTGAGACTGAGCGGGCTCGGTTCGTTATCGGTCTCGGCCGGAGGGAGCTTGCATGTCGGGCGATCTCGAGAACAACTCACCCATCATCGGGCGGGCCGATCAGCTATCGCTGATCGCCACCGCCCTGTCCGAGGTCCGCGGGACCGGTGCGGTCACCATCGCCGGCGGTCCCGGGACGGGCAAGACAACCCTGCTGGACGCGGCCCACGAGGCAGCGCGAGCAGCCGGGTTCAGCGTTCTGCGATGCACCGGATCGCGGCATGACCGGGGCAACCAGCTCTGGCACCTGCACGAGGCCGTGTACCCCCTGCTCGACGACGCACCCCGGCTCCCCCATCGGCAACGGACGGCCCTGTCGGCGTCGTTCAGCGAGCTCGACGGGCCGGACCCGGACCTGCCGTCCGTACGGCTCGCCGTCCTGGGACTGCTCGAACTGGCCGCCGCCCGCCGGCCGGTGGTGTTGCTGGTCGACGACTGGCAATGGCTGGACGCCTCGACCGCGGACGTGTTGTCCTTCGTGGCCGGCGAGGTTGCCCACACGGCCGTCGTCCTGCTGGCCACCAGCCGCGCCGTCGACGGCCTGTCCGGCACGCCGGTCCCCGGGACGGTCACCCATTTGCCGCCGATGAGCGAGGGCGAGGCGGCGCAGCTGCTGGAGCGCTCGGCCCGCGACCTGCCCGACGCCGAACGCACCCGCATCCTCGAGGCGGCCGCAGGCAATCCGCTGGCCCTGGTCGAGTACGCGTCCGCCGCGATTCGCAAGCTGAGCGGGGCCGTGACCGGGCCGGCCGAGTTCCCGCCGACCGACCGGCTGGCGAACTCGTTCCTGGACGAGGTGCGGACGCTGCCCGAGACCACCCAGCTGCTGTTGTTGTGTGCCGCGGCCGCCGCGCGGGCGACGACCTCGGAGCTGTTGCGGGCCGGTTGGTCGATCGGCGCGGGCCCGGCCGACGTCCAGGAGCTGACCCGGCGCGGGCTGCTCGACCTCAGCGGCGAGCGATTCCGGCTGCGGCCGCCGCTGCTCGGAGCCATCCTGTACGCCGGCGCCGCGATGACCGACCGGATCACCGTCCATCGGGCTCTGGCCGGGGTCAGTGGTGAGCCGCTGCAGGTAGCCAGGCACCTGGCCGCCGCGACACCGCATCAGGACGGGAAGGTCGCCGCCGCACTGGAACTCCTCGCCCACCGGGCGACCGGGCGAGGAGCTCTGGCCGAGGCGATCACCGTGCTGACGTGGTCGGCCGATCTGTCGCCCGGCATCGACGTCCGAGCCGGCCGCCTGGGAGACGCCGCCGAGCTCGCCCGCCAGGCCGGCCAGACGCGGACCACCGATCGCCTGCTGCACGAGGCCCACGCGGCCGTCGGGGAGTCGCCGGACGTGACCACCCTGGCGATCACCCGCGCCGGCGATCGCAACAGTCGCGGGGCCGGTGCCGGCGACATCGCGATGCTGCTGGCCCTGTCGCGCCGGTTGGCCCGGCTGGATGAGCGGCCCCGCGTGGCCGAGCGGCGGCGCCTGCTGGCCGCGGCGGCCGTGTTGTCGACCACCTTGACCCCGGCGGCGCCGGTCCTCGAGGAAGCCGCAGCCGAGCTCACGGCGCTCGATCCGGCGCGAAGGGATCCGGTCCGCGCGGCCGCGCTGGCCATTCTCGACCCGGCCCGCCACGGCCCGGGCATCCGGGACCGGCTGGGTGAACTGGGCGGCACGGGCGATGACCCGGCCCTGCTGATGATCCTGGGACGGGCGGCGCAGGCCATCCACGATCCGCGGGGGGCCGTCGCCGTCCATGAGAAGGCGGCGCGGTTGCTGCGCGAGGGTGGACGATCAGCGGATCACGCTCAGGAACTGCTCTGCCTGTCGCTGCTGAGGGTGCTCGCCGGCGATCTCCGGCGGGCCTGCGCGGAGGCGAGCGAGGCGCGCCGGCTGGCTCGCGCGCTCGGGCTCGCAGCGGTCGAGGCCGAAGCTCACGCGGTCCTGGCCGTCACCCACGCGTGGACCGGTGACGAGAGGAAGCACAGCTACGAACCGGCATCGTGGTCGTCCACGAGAGCGCGTCGCGGCTGGGCGGCCGGGCTCACCGCTCTCGTGCAGGGCCGCTACCGCGCGGCCTGGATCGACCTGCAGGCCGTCGGCGCCCACCCGGTGACGGCCGCCTGGGCGGTGGCGGACCGCACCGAGGCCGCCGTCATGTCCGGCCGAGCCGACCTGATGACCGGCCCGGTGGCGGCAGCCGAGGCGACCGCCCGGAATCTGCGCTCGGAGCACCTCACCGCTCTGGCTCACCGGGCGCGGGCGCTGCTCGATTCGTCGGCGGACGCGCGGGTGTTCTACGAGAGCTCGATCGCCGCCGCGGACCGGGCGGGCTCGGCGCTCGAATCCGGCCGGAGCCACCTGACCTACGGACGGTGGCTGCGGCGCCGGCGCCGGATCGTCCGGTCCCGGGAGCACCTGTCGACCGCAGTGGCCATCTTCCACGCGGCCGGTGCGCAGCCCTGGGCGACGCTGGCGCACCGGGAGCTGGAGGCCGCGGGCGTCTCCACCCGCCCCTCCCCCACCGAGTTCGGGCCCACCGAAAGTTTGACCCCTCAGGAGCGGCAGGTCGCCGAGCTCGCCGCCGGCGGTCTGTCGAACCGGGAGATCGCCGCCCAGTTGCTCCTGTCGCACCGGACGATCGGCAGCCACCTCTACCGGGCCTTCGCCAAGTTGTCCATCACCGACCGCCGCCAGGTCGGCCAGGCCCTGATCGACGCCCGGTGAGCCCGCGAGCTCCCGGCGACCCGGCCGTGGTGCCGGCCACCGTCGGCCGGATCCGGCACGACCGGCCGGCCACCACGGAGCCGATGCGATCCCGGCACCTCGTCGGTCGCGACGAGGAGCTGGACCGCCTGACCCGAAGCTTCGGGCGTCTGCCGTACGAGGGCACCGTCGTCGTCGTCGACGGTGAGCCGGGCATCGGCAAGACCGCCCTGGTGGCCGCGACGGCTCGGGCCGGCCGGGCCGTCGGCCTGCGACACGTTCACTGCGCCGGCCTCCAGCATGGCGCGTCACCCGGCTTCAGCGGCCTGCACCAGCTTCTTCAGCCGCTGCTGGGCGGACTGCCCGCCCTACCGGCACGGCAACGCGCAGCCTTGTCGACCGCCCTCGGCCTGTCCCACGGCGACCTGCCTCATCGTCTGATGATCAGCCTGGGCGCGCTCGGCCTGGTCGAGGAGGCGGCCCATCGCCGGCCGCTGCTGCTGGTGGTGGAGGACGCCCACTGGCTCGATCGGTCCAGTGTCGATGTGATCGCCTTCATCGCCCGCCGGATCCGGCACCTACCGGTCGTGCTGATAGCCACGCTGCGCGACGAAGGCAATCCCGTGGAGCTACGGTCGATCTCGGCCGAACGACTGCATCTGAGGCCGCTGCCCGACGACTCGATCGCCACGATCCTCGACCGCTCGGCCGGCGCACCCGCTCCCTCGCGCCGGGCGGACATCCTGCGGGCCGCGCGCGGGAACCCTCTGGTCGCCCTGGAACTCGCGGCCGCGTTCGATCGTCGCCGGCTCACCGGAGAGCTCCCGGACCGGGCGACCACGGGCCGGTTGGAGAGCGCCTTCCTGGACCGGGTGGCCGAGCTGCCCGAACGCAGCCGGGCCTTGCTGCTGCTCGCCGCGGCCGGCGAAGGGATGCCCCTGCCGGAGGTGATGACCGCAGCCCTGCGCCTCGGCCTCGACGCCGCCGACATGACGCCCCTGCAACGCGCCGGACTGGTCGCGCTGACCGACGCCACCCTCACGTTCCGCCACCCGATCCTGCCCTCCGCGGTGTACGGAGCGGCCCCCGCCACCGAAGTGGTGCGGGCGCACCTCGTCCTGGCCGACGTGACCAGCGACGCGGGCCGGTTCGCGTGGCATCGCGCCGCGGCGAGCACCGACCACGACGAGTCCGTGGCCGCCTCCTTGGAGGAGACCGCACGCCGGGCACACCAGCGCGGGGCCCAGGCCGAAGCGTCGGCCGCCTTCGCCCGATCGGCGCGGCTGACTCCGCTGACGCCGAACCGGGGCAGGCGCCTCGCGCTCGCCGCGCAGGCGGCCAACATGGCCGGCCAGCTCGACACCGCGAGCCTGCTGCTGCGCGAGGCCATCGAGCTGGCCGACGACCCCGACTCCATCGTGCGGATCGCCGTGACCCATCTCGCCATCAGCATGGTCGCCACCCTCCGGGGAATGGCCACCGACGACTTCCGTTCGATGAGTCGCCGGCTGGGCGGTCCCGGCGGACGCGGTTATCCCGAGCAGCGGATCAGCATTCTCTGGTGTGCCGCCGTCAACTGCCGGGGCAAGAACCTTCCGCAGCAGCAGTGGCGCAGCGTCGAAGCCGACCTCGACGCCATCGAGTCGTCGTCACCGATGAAGACGCTGGCTCTGGCCACCGTCGTCACACCGGCCCGGGCGGCGCTGCTCAAGCCGGCTGTCCGCGACCTGGTCGATCGGGTGCCGGACTCGGCCTACGCGATGATCGCCGGGGCGATCGCCGCCGAGGCCGTTCACGACCACCCGACCGCGCTCGCCGCCTGGCAGCTGGGTGCGGAGATCTCGCAGCGCTCGGGGGCCCCGGTCGACGAGGCGCAATGCCTGCGCGGGCGCGGCATGCAGCGTTTCCTGGCCGGCGACCTGTCCGGCGCGCTGGCGGACGCGGACCACGCTTTTCATCTGAGCAGCACCAGCGGCGCCCAGCACATCGCCGGCATGGCAGCGGCCGGGGCAGCACTCAGTCACGTCTGGCTGGGCGACCACCAGGCGGCCCGCGAGATGCTGGGCCGGCTGGGCGAAACGCCCGCCGAAGCCGGCGGGATGGCGTCGCTCGACGGGCAGTGGGCGGCTGGTCTGCTGGCGCTGGACGAGAATCGCCCGATCGACGCCTGGGAGCATCTGTGGGACCTGCGATGGCATCCCATCCGCGCGCTGTGGTCGCTGGCCGATCTCACCGAGGTCGCCGTCCTGCTGGGCCGGGCCTCGGAGGTCGCCGATTGCCTGCGGGACGCTTCGGTCCAGGCGGCTGCGTTCGTCTCGCCCCGGCTCACCATGATCGTCGAGCGGGCGCTCGCGCTGGTGGTCGGCGGCGATGACGCAGCAGCTCACTTCGAGGCCTCCCTCGTCGCCGGCGCCCAGGCCGGCGCCACCCTGGAGCTGGCGCGGACCCGGTTGCTGTACGGCCGATGGTTGCGCCGCCGGCGCCGCACCGACGAGTCCAAGGACCATCTGGCTCTGGCCCGGCACGCGTTCACCGAGGCACGGGCGGTGCGGTGGGCGGCGAGGGCCGAGGACGAGGTACGGGCATCGGGTATGCCGACCCCGCCGCATGTGGCGGCGGACCGCAAGTGTCCCGATCTGACACCGCGGGAGCTGCGGATCGCCCAGCTGGCCGCGTCCGGGCTGACCAACAAGGAGATAGCCGACCAGGTCTACCTGTCGCACCGCACGGTCGGGGCAGTGCTCTACCGGATCTTCCCGAAGCTCGGCATCAGCAAGCGAGCCCACCTGTCGGCCGCGCTGACGGACCTGACCTCCTCTCCACGGTGACTCCCCAGCAACCGTCGCCGGCCTCGGGCACGGCGCAGTCATCTGTCGGATGTCCCGGCGGCCGGCGCTGACGACGATGGAGAAACCGCGAACGCGGTGACAACTAAGGAGATTCACTGATGACGGAGCCCGTCAAGCCCGTGCTCGAGACGCCGGCACAGGCTTTCGCCGACGCCAACGCGAAGCCGCCGTTCCTCTACCAGCTGCCGCCCGCCGAGGGACGCAAGATTGTCATCGGGGTGCAGACCGACCCGCCGCCGCACCTGCCGGACGCCGACATCTCCGACCTCGAGATCGAGGGCGGTCCGACGGGCAAGGTGCGGGTCCGGATCGTCCGGCCGCCGAACTCCACCGGCGTTCTTCCGACGATCCTCTACGTACACGGTCTCGGCTGGGTGTTCGGCGGCCCGGAGACCCACGACCGGCTGGTCCGTGAACTGGCCGTCGGGGTGAACGCCGCGGTGGTCTTCCCGGACTACGACCTGGCCCCCGAGTCGCAGTACCCGACGCAGATCGAGCAGGTCTACGCGGTGGCCGACTGGATCAGCATGAACGGCCCCGAGCAAGGGCTCGCCACCGACCGCATCGCGGTCGCCGGCGACTCGGTCGGCGGCAACATGGCCACGGTCACCACGATCCTGGCCAAGCAGCGCGGGGGCGTGCAGTTCCAGGGTCAGCTGCTCTTCTACCCGGTGACCGATGCCTCCTTCGACACCGGGTCGTACCACCAGTTCGCCGAGGGTTACTTCCTGGCCCGGGAGGCGATGAAGTGGTTCTGGGACCAGTACACGTCCGACCCGGCGCAGCGGGCCGAGATCACCGCCTCACCGCTGCGGGCGACCACGGACGACCTGGCCGGCCTGCCCGAGGCGCTGGTCATCGTGGCCGAGGGCGACGTGCTGCGCGACGAAGGTGAGGCGTACGCCGCCAAACTGCGCTCGGCCGGCGTCCCGGTCACCACGGTGCGCTACGGCGGCATCATCCACGACTTCGTCGGGCTCAACCCGCTGCGGCACACCTTCGCCGCCGAGGGAGCCATCACGCAGGGCATCGCCTTCCTCAGCCGGGTGCTCGGCACCGCGAAGTAACGAGCCGGCAGGTCACGAGAGAACGGGCTCGGCCGTCACCCCGGCCGAGCCCGTTCGTGATGGAGCCGGCCGTGATGTCACCGCGAGGACAGGGCCTCGACCGGAAGCTCCTTCGTCACGCGCGGCGCGGCGGCCCGCTGCCGCAGCAGGACCAGGCCGAAGCCGGCGAGGGCCCAGACGGCCAGGACGATCAGAGGCATGGCCGCGTGCGACCCGTCGTAATATCCGAAGTCGTTGACGGCGCGCACCGCAGCCCCCGGTGGCAGCTTCGCGGAGACCGCCTGGGCCCACGCCGGCAGCACGTCGTAGCCGAGGGTCGCCCCACTGGTCGCGTTGCCGATCGTGGTGAGGATCAGAACGGCCAGCCCGAAGCCGGCCGGTCCGAGCCAGACACCCATCGCCTTGGTCGCGAACGCGCTGGCGGCCGAGAGAAGGCTCAGCGACAGAGCCAGCAGCAGGAACGGCGCCTTCAGCGATCCGTAGATGGGCCCGGCGATGGTGGCGGCGACCACACCGATGACGACGGCGAAACCACCGATCGCATACAGCCGGTGCCGCAGGCGCACGGCCCCGGCCGCACCAGTGAGACCCTGAGCCAGGACGAACGAGGCGAGCGTGACCCCGAAGACCACATAGAACGTGGCCAGCCCGCGCGCGTCGTAGCGGGTCAACGGGACGATGTCGGTCTCCTCGACGGTGAGCCCCGCCGGCCCGGCCAGGCCGGCGACCAGTTGGCGCACCGCCCCGCTCTCGCTGATACCGCTGGCACCCGAATACTCGAGGAGCAGGGACGTGGGCGACGTCGCGCCGACGACGGCAACGGCATCACCGTTACGGACCAGCTCGGCGCCCTCGGCAAGGCCGGCGACCTGGGTGACGTCGACGGCGTCGCCCAGCCCCGAGCGTGCGGCACCGGCCAGTTCCGGCCCGGCCACCGCCAGCGGCAGCCGGCGCGGCTCGGGATCCCGTTGCAGTCCCACGTAGACGGCGATGAAGGCCGCACCGATGATCAGTCCGGTGACGACGACTTGGATCCACACCTTGTGCAGGGTGGCGACAGGGGGCGGTGCTGAAGACATGGCGACTTCCTCGGCCGGCTCGGTTTTCATGGTCGCTGCTCGCGGAATTCGGGGCCCACGCTCGCTCGCGAAGGCCGGAGCCACTTCAGACTGGCCGACCGCAATGATGTTTCACTTATTCGCCGCTGACGGCGCACCGCTGACCGTCGTCAGCGCTGGATAAGTGAAAGGTCATTACGCTCGGCCAGTCTGGTGTCCGGCACCGGTCAGCGGTGGTTGGTGCCTGGCGACGGGAGGACCGATGGCGGCGAGCGAGGTGATCGGGCGGGAAGGACAGCTCGCCTACCTGACGAAGCTGATCGCGGCGGCATCCGGGCCAGGAGCCGCGGTCACCATCGCCGGTGAGCCCGGGGCGGGCCGGTCGGCACTGCTCGACGTGGTCGCCGAGCGGGCCGCTTCGGCCGGGCTCCGGGTCCTTCGGTGCGCGGGCGTACGGTCGGAGACCGATCAGCCGGGCGCGGGTCTGCACGAGCTTCTGCACGACGAGCTCGGCCGGCTGGACGCCTTCCCCCAGCCGCAGCAATCAGCGGTACGCGCCCTGCTGTCGGCCGAGGAAGGCCCGCAGCCGTCCCGGCTGAGGACGGGCACGGCAGTCCTGGCCCTGCTGGAATCGATCGCCCGGGACCAGCCGCTGGTTGTTGCGGTCGACGACGTCCAATGGCTCGACGAGGCGACCATCGATGTGCTTTCTTTCGTGGCTCGCCGGCTGCGCACCGCGCCGATCCTGCTGATCGCGACGATCCGCGACTCGGGCCCGGCGGCCGGGCGTCGCCTCCCGTGGCCGGCCACCACGATCGAACTGCCACCCCTGCCGCCCGCCGCGGCGAGGCAACTGGTGGCAGCGGCGGCTCCCGGGCTGTCCGACATCGCCCGGGAGCGCGTGGTCGACGGCGCCGAGGGCAATCCTCTGGCCCTGCGCGAGTGCGCCCTGGCGATGGCGTCGGACAGCAGTGCCGCCTTCACCGGCGGCCGGCTGCCGATCAGTCGCCGCCTGCAGGACAGTCAACTGGTGGAGGTCACCGGCCTGCCCCCGGCGACCCGTCGATTCCTGATTCTCGTGGCCGCCGCGGGACGGGCGTCGCTCGTCGAGCTGATCCCGGCCGCGCACAGCCTGGGCCTGTGCCCCGAGGACCTGGATCCGGCCGAGCGGGCCGATGTGATCGTGGTCGACCACGATCGTGTGCGGTTCCGGCGAGACCTGCTGCGCCGGGCTGTCTACGCCGCGGCCACGTCGTCCGAGCACGCGGCCGCGCACGACGCCCTGGCGTTCGCCACGCGCACTTTCGACCACGCTTCCTGGCATCGCCACGCGCCCGCCCTGGACCACGACGAGGTCGCCGCCGCCGAGCTGGCGTCCGCGGCCACGCACGCGGCCCGGCGAGGAGCGCTGGTCGAGGCGGTCCGTCTGCTGCGCCGATCGGCGCGGCTGTCGCCGGGCGGTGAGCAACGCGGTGACCGGCTCGCTCTGGCCGCCGAACTCGCCCGCCAGGCCGGCCACAGCGCCGAAGCCGGTGAGCTCATCACCGCGGCGTTGTCCACCGGTCACCGGCCGAACGCTCAGGTGCTGGGCCGGACGATCCTGACCCGGTCGATCCTGAGCCTGACCGCGGGCCTTCAGCACCGGTCGGCCGAGGAGGCCGTGACCTCGGCCATCGCGCTGGCGAGCGACCACTTGGACCAGGCACCGGCGTCGGTCACCGAGCTCGCACCGTTGCTGGTCGGCGTCGCGTCGGTGGCCTGGACGTACGGAATCTCCGAGACCACCTGGACCGGTCTCCGGCAGATCCTCGAGGTGACGTCGAGCCCGGCTGAGGCCTGGCCGTCATCGCCGGTGCCGAGCGAGATCCCGGCGCCGCTGCTGCTCACGATGGCCCTCACCTGGATCGACCCGCTGACCGGAGCGGCCGCGGTCCGGGATCGGCTGGCCGGGCTGACCACGCGACTGGGCCGGCTCATGCTCTCGGACGGCGATCAGCAACGGCGTAACACCGGCCGGCTGCTGATGGCGACCGCACGTACGGCGGAATGCCTGCACGACATCGAGGCCGCCGCACACAGCTGGGATCTGGTGCGCGACGCCCTGATCGCCACCGGCGGCGCGGTCAGCGACGAAGCGCGCCGGCTGGCCGACAGCGCCGTGACCCGCGTGGTCTCCGGCCGGGTCCGGGACGCCGTCGCGGAGACGACCCGAGCCCAGGTTCTCAGTGAGGAGCTGGGCCTGAGCGTCACCTACGGTTTGGCCGCGGCGGGCCGGGCGCTGGCCCACGCGTGGTCGGCTGACCTGTCCGCCGTCGCCGCGGACGTGTCCCGGGCCCGCTCGATGGAACCCGGGCCCGCGCTGACGAGGGCGATCACCGGTTGGGCGGCGGGCGTCGCCGCACTGCGGGCGCACCGGCATGCCGAGGCCTGGGCCGAACTGAATCTGGTCGACGAGCACACCACGACCGCCTGGAACGCGATCGCGGACCGGGTCGAGGCCGCGGTGGGCACCGGGGAACCGGCGTGCGTCGCGGTCGCGGAGAGCCGGTTGGCCGAGGCCGAGCGGGCCGCGTCGGTGCTGGGGTCGGCCCACCTGTGCGCCCTGACGCTGCGCGGCCGGGCGTTACTGCGGGCCGCGCGACACCCGCAGGACCAGGACGAGATCGGGGCGCTCTTCCAGGAGGCGGTGGATGCGGGGCGCCGTTGCGGGGCCCCGCTCGAGCTCGGTCGCACGCTTCTGTCGTACGGGATCTGGCTGCGCGACCACGGTCAGGTCATCATCGCCCGGAAGTACTTCGGCGAGGCCCAGTTCGTCTTCGACAGCGCCGGCGCCGGCGGGTGGGGGCTGGTGGCCGCGGATCAGCTGCGCGCGGCGGGGGTGGCCACCGGGCGGCCGGTGCGCGAGCCCGCCACCGCCGACGTCCTGACCGCCCAGGAGCGCCGGGTGGCCGAGCTGGCCGCGAGTGGCCTGACCACGCGCGAGGTCGCGACCGCCCTGCACTGCTCGGAACGCACCGTCACGTGGTATCTGGCCGAGGTCTATCCGAAGCTGGGCGTGGCCGGCCGGTGGCAGTTGGCCGGAGTCTTCGAGGGAGCCGGTGAAAGTGACTGACCAGCCTCAGCCTCCGACGGCGGCCGGCTCCGAGGTGGTCGCCTCCTCGACGGCCTCCGAGCAGATCGCCCGCATCTCGGGTGGCAGCCAGGAGATGACGGAGAGCCGCAGGACGCCCGCATCGGCCATGCCGCCGGCTCTGCGCCACACCCGGCACGCGTCGTCGACCTCACCGGCGCCGTACAGGATCGCGCCGACCTGGATCAGGCTCATGGCCACTTCGTGAAGACGGTTGTCGGCCAGCTCCTCGTCGACGATGTACTGACGCATCCGCAGCGCGGAAACCGTGTGCCCCCGGCGCGCCTCCAAGCGGCTGACCGTGCCCAGCAAAAGGCTGATCTTGTGAGCGTCGTCGCGTCTGCGGGCGATCCGCAACGCGGACACGGCCATCTCCCGGCTCCGGTGGTCGTCCCCGGCGGCCAGATGGTGATCGGCCAGCAGCGCGCGCACATTGAGCTCCTCGTGCGGCCGATCCGCCTGGACGAAGATGCCCAGCGACTCGTGGAGCATCTCGATGCCGTTGTCGTGGTCACCTTCGGTCATCGCGACCCAGCCGAGGTTCATCAACACCTCCGCTCGCCCGATCCGGTCGCCCGTCTGCTCGAACAGGCCGGCCGCGACCTCGAGGTGATGGGTGGTGGCGGTGGTGTCACCGAGGAAGTGCCGCGCCCCGGCCAGACTGCGATGGCTCTGCGCCATGCCCGTCAGATCGCCGGCCCGGGTGGTCGCCTCGACCGCCACGGACGATGTCAGAGCCCATTCCGGCCACAGGAACGCCAGCTGGAACATCTCCTTGGCCAGCATGGCCAGTTTCCAGCAGGTGCCGACGTCGGTCCGGGCCGCCGCCTCGTCGATCACCGCGCGAACGGTGACGTGCTCCTCGGCGAACCACCCGCGCGCGGCGGTCAGATCGTCGAACGTGAGAACGACCGCGCCGCTGACCGGCGGCGCCACGTCGATTCCGGCGAACCCCACCCGGCCCAGCCGGACCGCCGCGTCTGTGGTGTGCACGAAGTGGTCCACGAGCCGGTGCCAGGCGTCCCGCCGGTCAGCGGGCGGGAGGTGGGCCGCGGCGAGCTCGGCGGCGAAGACGCGGACCAGGTCGTGCTGCCGGTAGCGCCGCGGCAGGTAGCGGCACAGCAGACCGGTGCGCACCAGCTCGGCCAGCTCCGAGCGGGCCCGCGCCTGGGGAATGCCGCCCAGGCTCGCCGCCACCTCGACCGTGATGTCAGCACCCGGGTGCACGGTGAGAAGCTCGAGCAGCCGGGCGGCACCGGGGCTCAGGGACCGGTACGACCAGGTGAACACCGCCCGCACATCCCGGTCGAGCCCGTCGTCGCTGAACGCGGTCAGCCGGTCGCCGCCCGATCGCAACTCGGTGGCGATGTCGCGCAGGGACTGGTCGGCGTCACCGGCCGCCCGCGCGGCGACGACGGCGAGCGCCAGGGGCAGGCGCCCGCACCGGTCGATGATCTCCTTCAACGCCTCGGACTCGGCCTCGGCCCGGCCCGCACCGATGCGCCCGGTGATGCACGCGACGGACTCGGCCTCGGTGAGCACTTCGAGCCGGCGCAGGTGGGCGCCGTTCATCGTCGCCAGCCCACCCAGCCTCCCCCGGCTGGTGACCAGGACAGCGTTCGGCGCCGTTCCGGGCAGCAGGGGCCGCACCTGGTCGGCATCGCGGGCGTTGTCCAGCACGATCAGCAGCCGCCGCCCGGCGGTCACACTGCGGTAGAGCGCGGCCCGGCCGTCGAGCGAGGCCGGAATGGCCTCCTGGTGGACGCCAAGGGCGACCAGGAACAGCTGCAGGACGTCGGCCGGGTCGAAGGTGCGGCCGTCGGCGTCGAACCCCCGCAGGTCGGCGTAGAGCTGGCCGTCGGTGAAGCGCGGCGCCAGCCGATGGGCCAGATGGATCGCCAGGGCGGTCTTGCCCACCCCCGGCATGCCGTCCAGGACCAGGATCGGTACGGAGGACCCGTCGGCGCTGAGCAGAGCGAGCCCCTCGTCGATGAGGTCCTCCCGTCCGACGAAGACCCGCAGGTCCGACGGCAGCTGAGCGGGCGGGACCGGCGCCGGAGTCACCCGCTCGGAGGCGGCGCCCGGCTCATCGGCGCCCGGTTGAAGGATGGCCAGGTAGGCCGCCTGCAGCTCGGCGCCCGGATCGACTCCGAGCTCGTCGGCGAGATATGCCCGTACCTCCCCGTAGCGGGACACGGCCGCGCTCTGGTTGCCGTCGGCGGCCAGCGCCAGCAGCAGTTGCGCTTGCAACGCCTCGTCCAGGGGATGTCGGGCGGCAGCCGCGGTGAGCACCGGCAGGACGCGAGAAGCCGCCCCGTGCCCCAAGGCGATGGCGGCGGCGGCCCGCACCGCGGAGAGCTGTTCCCGGTCGATCGCCACGAAGTCGGGGTGCGCGTCGACGGCGGCGCTCAGACCGGCCCCGCACCGGCCCCGCCACAACGACAGCCCGGCGAGGAGCTCGTCGAGGGCGGCCGGTCCATCGCGCCCGGCCCGCTCCCGGGCCGCGGCGACGTGCTGCCGGAAATCGGCCAGGTCGAAACGACTGCCGTCCAGGGCCAGCCGGTAGCCGCCGACGTCGCGCGACAACCAGCGGCCGCCCGAGCGCGCGGCGAGTCCGGGCTCGAGGACGCGCCGCAGCATGCCGATATGACGATGCACCATGTTCACCGCGGTGGGCGGGACGTCGGCTCCCCACAACAGCTGCACCAGCTCGCCGATCTCCACCAGCCGGCCCGAGCGGGCCAGCAGCAGCGCCAGCACCAGACGGGAGTGCGCCGGGCCGAGGTCGAGCTCCTGCTCGCCACGCCAGACCCGCAGCGGGCCCAGCAGCGCGAACCGCAGAGCCCTGTCGTCGTCGCTCAAGACCGACCCCACTCCGTTCGGCCCGCCCGTCCGTCAAGGTCCCGCAAACATAGCGCTGAACAGGGGAAACGGCGCGCGGTGGGGGCACTGTTGCCCCAACTGCGGGCCGGACGCCGAGATTCGGGCAGGGGCGTCGCGCGGCGCGCGGCGGCCATCAGCCGCCCTGGGTCAGCCGCTGCCCGGCGCGCAGGGCGGGCCGGGTCATCGGCTCGCCGGCGAGCCGGGCCAGCACGCCGGTCCAAACCTGGCGCGCGCTGTCGGTCTCGCCGCTGGCGTGCAGTGTGTCGGCGAGCTCGTTGGTGTCCTCGGCCACCGCCAGCACCGATCCCCGCCGGCGCAGCAGGTCGATGCCGTACTGGTGGAGCCTGATCGCGGCGACAAACTTGCCGTGGCGGCGATGGATCCGGGCCAGCGTGCTCACCGCTCGGGCCTCGTTCCACGCGTCCTTCAGCTCGGCACACAGCAGGGCGGCCCGTGCCGCGTACCGGGCGCTTTCCTGCTCGTCGCCTTCGGCCAGCCAAGCTTCGGCCAGGGTGGCCAGCACGACCGCCTCCAATTGCCGCTCTCCCCGCTCGCCGAAAACCGTCAGGGCGGCGGTCAGGTCGTCGACCGCGGCGCCCTGATCGCCTCGCTGATGCGCGATGTAGCCGAGATTCATCCGGACCAGACCGAGACCCAGTTCGTCCCCGTACGACGCGAACGCCTCGTACGCGACCTCGAGGTGGCCGACGGCGGCGTCCGAGTCGCCGAGCAGGTGCCGGGCGACGGCCAGGCTCCGATGAGTCTGGGCCACTCCTTCGGCGTCACCGGCCCGCTCGGCCGCCTCGAGCACGATGGCGAGAACGGCTGCGGAGTCCTGCCACCATCCGTGCCGGTGGAACAGGTCCTTGATGAGCAGCGCCAACTGCCAGGCATGGCGGCTGTCGCCCCGGCGCGCGGCCGCGACGATGACGGCCAGCAGGGCGTGCCGTTCCTCGGCGGTCCAGGCCATCGCGGCCGCCTCGTCCACCAGTGGTTCGGCCGCGACCCCGTGCATGCACCCGGGCACCGGAACCGGCTCGTAACCCGGCCGCACCAGCCGGTTGGCGGCCAGCGCGGTGCGGAAGTAGTAGCCGAGGATCCGGTGCGTCACCTCACCGGCGGTCTGCTCGTCGACGCCGAGGTCGAGCGCGTACCCGCGAATCAGGTCGTGCAGCCGGTACTGGCCCGGCCGGAACTGCTCGATCAGGCCGGTCAGGCTGATCTCGTGCAGGTGCCGGCGCGCCTGCGGGACGGGTTCGCCGGTGAGCGCGGCGGCGGCCGTGACGGTGAGGTGACGGCCAGGACTCAGCGGCAGCAACCGGAACAGCCGGGCGGCCGCCTCGCTCAGCAGCCGGTAGGAGGACCCGAACACCGCGTGCAGGTCCAGGTCCGGTTCGCCGTCGGTCAACGCGGACAGCGTCCGCGGTGCCCGCCGGAGCTCGGTGGCGATGGTGGCCAGCGGCTCACCGGCCTGGACGGCGAAGCCGGCCGCGACGATGGCCAGCGCCAGGGGCAACCGTCCGCACAGCTCGATGATCTCGTCGAGGGCGGCTGGTTCGGCCGCGGCCCGGCGCGCCCCGACCCGCTCGGCGAACAGGGCGCGCGCGTCCGCCGCCGAGGGCACCTCGACCCGTACGAGGGTGGCGCCGTGACCGGTGGCCAGGGCGGCCAGCCGGCGGCGGCTGGTGATCAGCACCCCGTTGCCGGCGGTCCCCGGCAGCAGCGGGCGAACCTGGTCGGCGTCGCGCGCGTTGTCGAGCACCAGCAGCATCCGCCGGTCGGCCAGGACACTGCGCAACAGCGACGATCGCGCGTCCACCCCGGCCGGTACGGACGAGGGCGCGATCCCCACGGCGGTGAGGAACCCGTGCAGCACCTCGGCCGGGCCGGCGCTGTCGGCGGGGGTGTCGAAGCCGCGCAGATCCACGTACAACTGCCCGTCGGGGAAGTCGGCCGCCACCTCGTGCGCCACATGGACCGCCAGGGTGGTCTTGCCGACGCCGGGCATCCCGTCGAAGGCGAGGATGGGCACCCCTCGATCGGCCCGCCGGAGCAGACCGGCGGCCAGCCGGACGCTGGTGTCACGGCCCGCGAACGACGGCAGGTCGGACGGCAGCTGAGCCGGCCGGACCCTCTCGGCCCGCGGCGCCTGCGTCTCGCGACGCGCGACCTCCGGGGGGCTCAGGACCTGGGTGTACGCCTGCATCAGCTCCGGCCCGGGGTCGACGCCCAGCTCGTCGGCCAGCCGGGTGCGGAGCCGGCCGAACAGCGCGATCGCCTCGGCCTGTTTGCCGTCGGCGGCCAGAACGCGCAGCAGGTCGGCGTGCAGGCTCTCGTCGAGCGGGTCGCGGGCGGCCACCTCGCGCAGCAGCGACAACACCTCGGCGCTGCGGCCACACCGCAACGCGAGCCGCGCGGCGGCCCGGGCGGCCAGCACGTACTCGTGCTCGACCGCCACAAAAGCCGGATCGGCTTCGGCGTCGGCGCCCAGGCCCGTGGCGCAGCGGCCGTGCCACCGCGCCACCGCGGCCAGGATCAGGTCGAGGGCGTCGTCGCCGGCGCCGGACCGTTCGAGCTGCCCGGCCCGGTCCAGGTCGTCGCGGAATCGGGACAGGTCGATGTCGGCGTCGTTGGGCACGAACCGGTAACCGCCCACCTCGCGCAGCAGCCACCGGCCGTTGGCGCGGGGCCGCAACCCCGGCTCGAACAATCTGCGCAGCGACCCCACGTAGACGTGAACCATGTTCTGCGCCGTGGGTGGCGGGTCCTCGCCCCAGATCAGGCGCACGATCTCGCCGGACGGGACCACCTCACCGGCCCGCAGGATCAGCAGCGCGAGCAGCAGTCGCTGCTGGCGGGGGCCGAGATTGACCTCGGTGCCGCCGCGCCACGCCCGCACGGGCCCGAGCACCGCCAGCCGCAGGGAGGACATACGACTCCTTCGGTGACGGCGTTCGGTCTGCGCTCCAGGCTAGGCAGCCATTCGCGAATCGCCACCTCACCGGCCCGATCCGTGCGCAGATCACACCTCGTACTGAAGTGCGCGATGGGTGGCGGATAACTGGGAGTTAAGTGGCGATCTCTAGCGTCCGCCCTCATGACAACCGTTCTTGTTACCGGCGCCTCCGGCATGATCGGCAGCCGGCTCGTCCGCGAGCTCGCCGCCCGGGGGCACGACGTCCGGGCCTCTGTCCGCACCGCCGACCGGGCTGCGACTCTGGGTGATCTGGCGACCCTTGCCGTCATCGCCGACCTCGACGATCCCGCCGCGGTGGACCGGGCGGTGGCCGGTTGTGATCAGGTCGTCCTGATCGCCGCCAACAGCGAACGACAGGCGCAGCAGGAGCTGACCGTCATCGACGCCGCTGAGCGCCACGGCGTGGCGTACCTGATCAAACTGTCGGTCGGGGGCCCGGCCGCCGATGCGCCGCTGGCCCTGGCCCGGGACCACTATCGCAGCGAACAGCGGTTGCAGGCCGCCGGCGTGCCGGCCACCGTCGTCCGGCCCGGTTTCGTCATGCAGAACCTGCTGCAGTTCGCCGCCTGGATCCAACCGGACGGCACCTGGCGGCTGCCGTTCGGTGACGGAGCGATGGCGATGGTGGACGCGGTCGACGTCGCCGCGGCGCTGGCCGTCCTGGTCGGGTCGGGCCGGCCGACCGCCGACCAGGTGTGGACCGGGGCCGAGTCGCTCACCATGGCCGACGCGGCGCAACAGCTCAGCGGGGCCACCGGGCGGCCGATCACCTACGCCGACGGCGACGCCGAGGCCTTCTACGAGCACTACGTGGCGGACGGCCACGAACCCCGGTACGCCCGCGACATCACCGTGCTGTACGACCAGATCGTCCGAGCCGGCTGGGTGGCCCCCGTGGCACCCGACCTCGAGCAGGTGCTCGGACGGGCGCCGCGCACCTTCGCGCAGTTCGCCGCCGAGCATGCCGCGGAGTTCGCCGCCACACCGTCCTCGCCGGAATAGGCGACCGGGATGCGGCCCCTGCGCACCAGGATGACGGCCCGCCGGACAGACGAGCGGCACCGCGCGTCGACACCGCTGGAGCTGCTGTTCGACCTGACCTTCGTGGTGGCCGTCGGCCAGATCGCCGTTCAACTCGCGCACGGCATCGAGCAGGGCCATCCGGCGTCGGCCATCGCCGTGTTCCTCGTGGTGTTCTTCGCCATCTGGTGGGCCTGGATGAACTTCACCTGGTTCGCCTCGGGCTACGACACCGACGACGTCCCGTACCGCCTGTTCACGATGGTGCAGATGGCCGGCGTGCTGATCCTGGCGGCCGGGGTGCCGGCCGCCTTCGACGACGGGGACTTCCGGGGCATCACCATCGGGTACCTGATCATGCGGGCCGGACTGGTCGCGCAGTGGATCCGGGCCGCGATCAGCGATCCGCACCACCGGCGCGGCCCGGTCCGGACCGCCGTCGGATACAGCGTCGCGCAGGTCGGCTGGCTCGCCCGCCTCGCGCTGCCGGCATCGGTGGCGCTGCCCAGCGCCGTCGTGCTCGCGCTGGCGGACATGGCCGTGCCGCTCTGGGCCGAGCGGGCCGGCGCGTCCAGCTGGAACCCGCATCACATCGCCGAGCGGTACGGGCTGTTCACCATCATCCTGCTCGGCGAGAGCGTCCTGGCCGCCACCACGGCGGTCCAGGAGGCGCTGCGTGTGCCGGGCCATCGGGGCGCCCTCGCGGTGGTCGCGCTGTCCGGACTGATGCTGGTCTTCGCGCTCTGGTGGCTGTACTACCTGCAGCGGGCGGGCACCGGGCTGGAACAGCGACGCCACCTGGCCTACGTGTGGGGTTACGGGCACTACGGCATCTTCGCCGCGCTGGCCGCCCTCGGCGCGGGCCTCGAAGTAGCGGTGCTGCGGACCGGGCACCCGCTGGAGGCGGCCGACCTGGTGGTCAGTGCCGCGGTCGCCATCCCGGTCGGCGTCTTCCTCATCCTGCTGTGGGCGTTGCACGCACCGCTCGTGCCGATCACCGGCATCCCCGGCGCGGTGATCCTGCCGGCGGCCGTGGTGGTATTGCTGTCACCGCTGGCCACGGCGGTCCTGACGACCACCGGCGTGATCCTGGTGGCCGCCGTGGCCTGCTCGGCGGTGGTCGCCCTGACGCTGGTCCGACAAGCGCGAGCCGGCAGCGCCTGATGCCTGCCGGCCCGCCTCCCGCGTCGGGCTGGGTCAGCCGCACCCCTCGCCGGCGCCCACCTTTTCCCGCTCGCTGGGCGACAGTTCGAGCCCGTCGGGACGACCGGGATACTGCGGCACGTCCAGTGCTTTGGTCCAGGAGATGCGGAACCTCGTGAAGATCTCCATGATCGGCGGCTTGATGGTTTCCGGGTGGTCGAGGCTGCCGAGCATCACGAACACCTGATCGGGAAACCCGGAGAGCTTGTCCTGGAACAGCCGGGCACCACAATCAGGACAGAAATTGCGCTGGAGCGTGTTCCCGCTGGCGGCGATGTAGGGGTAGGAACGCGGGCTGCCACTGAGGAGCTTGAAGTCGTCGGCGGCGGCGCTGAAATACGTTGCCATCACGGCGCCGGACGACTTCTGGCAGTCCCGGCAATAGCAGTTCGCGACAAAGTCGGGGGCGTTGCTGAACTCGTACGAGATCGCATTGCACACGCAGCGACCCGTGAACTTCTCGGGCATTCTTGATCCTTCGATGTCTTTGCGAGTGGGATTCGGCACGGCTCGCGCCGGTGACGGGAACAGGCGGTCAGGCCGGGACGACGTAGGGAAATTCCGCCGTACGGAATTGTTCGTTGCTGGTCGGGTCCAGGCCGGAGGGAATGGCGGTGCCAGTGACCAGGGACAGCATGACCTCGGGGGCGTTGTCGGCCAGCGTGCGGCCATTGCGGACAGCGAAGCCGTATGTTGCCGGCGTACCGACCGTATAGCTGAGCACATCGGGAAAGAGCTCGTGAGCGACGGTTTGGGCGTATCCGGTGGGATCGGCCGACGATTTGCCGGCGGCAATGGTGGCCGCGATGTGCTCGGCGATGTGGGCCCGGTCCGACTCCACGTCCTGGGACACGTGCTGGGTGTCGAACGGCTGGTCGAAGTGCACGTCGGCGGGCCAGAAGATCGGCCACATCATGGGGTGGCCGGCTCGGTTGACCTGGCGCCAGCCGCCGGCGTCGGTGGCCAGCTTGGTGGCGGCCCAGACGCCGATCCGATGACCGGGGCGCAGCCGGGGATGCCGGTGCGAGATCTCCAGCACGATGGAGTCGACGGTGGTGCCGGCGAAATTGTTGATGGCGCTCTGTGGCCGCCAGCCGGACATGTCGACAGCGTTTCCGTCGTTCACCGCCGCGTTGATTTTGGACAGCAGAGAAAGGTCGGTGTAGAACCAGTCCTTGATGCGTCCCGCCCAGATCCGCGCGCCGGAGTCGCCGGAGCTTTCGCCCGTACGACCCTCCAGCAGCAGTTCGCCGTCGGCCGAGTCGTCGCGAGCGTCACCGCCGGTGAGCTCGTGCACCTGCAGGGCCTGCCACCCGTCGGCGTCGGGCTCGGCGAAGGAGATCCGGTAGGTCAGCTCCTCGAACTCGGCCCCGTCGAAGTGGATTTTGAATTCGTAGCGGCCCTCGGGGTGAAAGCTCGGCTCGGAGTGCAGCCCGTTGATCGTCGAGTTGACGTCCATCACCAGGACGGTGCTGTCCTCCCCCGGGAAAACGCACAGATCGTCGAGAAACAGCTGCCCGGTTTGCGCCGCCAAGGGGGTATCAAGATGGTGGGACACAGCCGATTCCTTTCGTAGATGCCAGACGGTTGATGGCCGGCTGCGGCGTGTGACGGGCGAAGGCACCGCGGCCGAGCCAAGCGCATGCGTCAGGTCATGGCGTAATCGTCGCGCGCAGCCGATCCGACGGCATCGGTCACCTGACTCCAGAAGGGCGGCGACCGCCACCGGCACTGACACATCACGGTGAAGATGAGGCGCGCCTGTCAGTGCTCTTCCAGGTCGAGGTAGCGGCGGGCCGCGGCGAGGGACAGGCGCGCGTGTTCCTTGGGGCCCACGGAGGCGACGGAATCGGCTCGCGGGATCTCCAGGGCGTACGGGATGCCGGAAGGCAGGGCGTCGAGGATGCCGTGCACGTCGATGCCGCCGTCGCCGGGGAAGAGCCGCTCGAAGCGGGCCGTCCGGATGAGGCCCTCGTCGGTGGCCGGGATGGCGGCGAGGGCGTCGCAGACGTGCACGAAGTGGAACCACTCGGCGGGAAGGCGCCGCAGTTCCCGCACGTCCGATTGTGAGCGGGCGAAGTGCAGCAGGTCGACCAGGATGCCCGCGTTCGGCTGGCCGGCAGCACGGAGCACCCGGACGGCCTCATGCAGGTCGCTGGTCTGGGTCCAGGACGGGAACTCGAGGTCGATGGTCAGCCCGAGCGGACGGGCCATCTCGCAGAGCCGCGCGAAGTTGTCGACCTTGCGCTCGGGGTCCGGGTCGGGAAGCTGGCTGATGACATGCCGGGCGCCGAGTTCGGCGCCCGCCTCCAGGACGCGCTGGAACGTTCGCGGGTCGTCGTCCGGGCCGATCCGGGCGAGTTCGATGTCGAGAACCTCGATGCCGGTGGCGGCCAGCCGCACCTTCGTGGTCCGCATGAGCGCGGGGTCGGTAGTGAGCGGGTGGTTCGGCTCCTGAGCTGTCACCCGGGTCAGCCTCAGCCCCACGTAGCGGTATCCGGCCTCGGCCGCCGCATCGACCAGATCGGGCGGGGACAGGCTCAGCGCCGTGAGGTGAGCCAGGGAGTAGTCACGCCGGCTCTGCCGCAGGGCGGCTATCCGGCGCTCGCGGTGGCCCGCCATCCGCACCGGCACGCTGTTGGGGTCGCCGAATCCCCGGTAGTCCCCGAGGCGCTGCACCACTTCGAAGAACACGCGCGAACCGACCATCGGGGTGGAGAAATGCAAGTAGTCGCCGTGCTCGTCACGGTCGAAGAGCACCGAGTGGGCCCGCATCTCGGCCAGCAGACCGGGCGGCAGGTCCCAGTGCGCGTCGAGGTAGTCGTAGTAGTTGGCGGGGATCGGCAGGACGGATGCGCGCACCTGCTTCGCCGCGGCGATGGCGTCGGTCGTGGCGAACGCGATGTGCTGAGGGCGGTGCACGCCCGGCGCCCAGTCTCCGCGCCGCATGATCGCGGCGTTGAGCGTGATCCGCACACGCCCCGACGGGTCGATGAACGCCCGGCTGTGCAGCATGCCGAACGGTGCGGCGAGCTCCTGCAGTTCGCCGGGCTGCAGACCGAGAACGCACCGGTAGAACAGCGCGGCCTGGTCGAAGTCGTCAACGGTCTCGGTGAGCGCCACGTGGTCGATGCCGGTGGTCCACGCGCCGTCGCGCCGCGGCTCCCCGGTGGCCGCGAAATCCGCCGTCCAGAAGTCGCCGTGGCAGAAGAAGACGGCGGTGCCGTCGGGTGCGGCTACCGAGTTGAGGTCGGCCTCGCCGGCCTGGCGAGTGCGCGGCAGCAGCGGGGCCAGCAGCCGGTCGGCGCGGCGGGCGGAGCCGGCGGGATCGGTGCCGGCGACGCCGAGCGCACAGATCGCCGCGGTGCCCGGTGTGGTGGCCTGGTGCGGCGCCGCGTTGAGCAGGATCCGGACGTCTCCCTGTTGCCAGAGGTCCACGGGCTTGGAGCGGTGGCGTCCGGTGCGGGCGAAGCCCAGGGCGGCGAGGAGCCGGCCGACTGCCGGTCCCGAGTCGTCGTCCACGCCCAGTTCGACGAAGGCGTATCCGGCGAGCTCGGTCGTGGGCGGCAGCCCGGCCACCAGCATGCGCAGGGCCCGCATGCCGTCGACGGCGGTCTGCCACGGATCCATCTGGCGGTAGATGTCGTTGCCCACGGCCAGCGACAGCGGGCCGGCGTATCCGGTTGCGTGGACGTGCGAGAGGAACCCTGGGAGGTCGAGAACGCCGAGGCCCGGGAAGAGCCGATGGCGCCGGCTGTCGTCGGCGGTGCTCGCGCCCCGACGGGCGTCGGCCAGCCGTACGTGCAGGAGCTGGTCGCCGGGAACGGTCGCGACGACGGTCGCGTCGTCCGGCCCGGCCAGGACGTGGAAGCTGTCCACGCTCAGACCGAGCGCGGGGTGGGCGGTCCGGCGCACGATCTCCCACGCGTGCCCGGCGCTGCGCACGAATCGTCCCCACGGGACCGCCTCGTAGGCCAGCCGCAGACCGTGCCCGTCGGCCAGCGAGGCCAGACGCGACAGTTGCTCCGCGGCCGTGTCGGCATCATCGAGCATGCCCGAGCCCGACGAACGGATGAGTACGGTTCGCAGACCGAACTGCTCGAGCTGGGCGAACTCGCGCCCGGCCCGCCGCAGCACCGCGGCGAACGCGTGCGCGGTGGTCGGCTCGAAGTCCCACGGCGACCGGTAGACGTCGGCGGTGAGGCCGCGATCAGCGCACTCCCGGCGCAACCGTGACGGCGCCCACGGGGAGGCGATGAGGTCGCTCTCACCGATCTCGATGCCGGTGAAGGAGGCGGCCGCGGCCGCGGCCACCTTGTCGTCCAGGGTGCCGGACAGGCTCTCGGTCGAGATGCTCAGCATCTGCTCGGTCGAGGTCGTGATGGCCATGATTCCCCCTCCGGTCCGCAAGCTCAGAACCGCGCCGCCGCGCCGTGCCGGATCGCCTCGGCCGCGGAGGCGGCGTGGTCCAGCACGATGGTCTGCCAGGCTCCCCGGCCCACCTCGACACTTCGGGGCACGGTGCCCTGGGACACCACCACCGGTCCGCGCACAGGTAGCCATTCCCGTCGGCCGTCGTGGCCGACCAGCAACCGGTCGTCCTCGATGGCCTCCACCGTTGTGCCCAGCCGCACGCTCACGCCCGGATCATCGGTCAGGCGCCGCACGAGCAGCACCTTCTCGCGGAACCCGGCCTCCGGCGCGATCTCGCCGCCCGCGCCGAGCAGCACCACCCGGCAGCCGGACCGCGCGGCCGCGTCGGCGACGGCCAGTCCGGCCCGGTCGGCGCCCCACACCGTCACGGCCTCGCCGCTGCCGACCGCCGGTGGCGACCGCAGCCAGTCGTCCAAGCCGATCACGCGGGGCCGGTCGCTGCCCGGCACCAGCGGCCGATGGTCGTGCCCGCCGACCGCCACGACCACCACCTCGGGGGCGTGCGACGCGATCAGCCCAGGGGTCGCGGTGGTGGCGAGCCGCACCTCGACCCCGAGACGGGACAGCTCGGCCTCGTACCAGTCGAGCAGCCGGCCGAACTCGGGCCGGCTGGGCAGGTCGGCGGCGAGCCGGTACCGCCCACCCAGCAACGGCTCCGCTTCCCAGACGGTGACCTGGTGCCGCCGCTCGGCGGCGCGGCGGGCGGCCTCCAGCCCGGCGACGCCGGCCCCGACGATCAGCACCCGGCGCCGGTGGGAGGCCGGTTCGTTCTCGTGCGAGGTGGCCGGGTTGACCAGGCACCAGATCGGCTGTTGGGTGTGCAGTTCGTCGATGCAGCCCTGATTGCAGCCGATGCACGGCCGGGGCGCCCGGCCGGCCAGCACCGTCGCGGTCCAGGCCGGGTCGGCGTGCTGGGCCCGGCCCACCGCCACGAGGTCGGCCGCGCCGGATCGGAGCACCTGTTCGGCCACCTCGCCGGTGGGGATCCGGCCGGCGACACAGATCGGCCGGTCGAACTCCCGGAACCGGGCGGCGTACGGCGCGAGCACCGCCCGGGCGACCTCGCCCGGCTGCACCATCCACTCCCCCGCCTCGTACGAGCCGGCCGAGATGTCCAGGACGTCGACCAGGTCGAGATCGAGGCGGCGGACCAGGGCCAGGGTCGCGTCGGCATCCAGCCCACCGGGGACGCCCTCGAAGGCGGACAGGCGCAGGAACAGCGCCGGTCCGGGGGCCTCGCGCCGGATCTCGGCCAGCACCTCGTTGAGGAAGACCGGCGGATCGGCGTACCGGTCGTCGCGCAGGTTGGTGCGCGGCGACAGGAACTGGTGGATCAGATAGCCGTGCGCGGCGTGCACCTCGAGGACGTCGACCCCGGCCTCCGCGCACCGGCGGGCGGCCGCGCCGAAGGCCACCACGATCCGCGCGACCTCGTCCGTGCCGAGTTCGCGCGGCGTGCGCCCGCGGAACGGGACGGGCGACGGCGCGACCGGCTGGAACCCGGAGACGGCCGGATCGGTGACCCGGCCGCCGTGGTTGAGCTCCACCCCGGCCAGGGCGCCCTCGGCATGCACCGCGTCGGCGACGGCGCGCAGGCCGGGTACGACGTGATCGGCGTGCGCGCCGAGTTGCCGGACCCGGCCACGCCCGTCGGCCCGCACATAGGTCGCCTCGGTGAAGACCAGCGCGGCGCCGCCCGCCGCGCGGGCCCGTAGATAGGCCAGATACTGGTCGGTCACGCGGCCGTCGGCCGTGCCGTAGTTGCGCTCCATCGGCGGGCTCACCACCCGGTTGCGCAGCACCGTCCGCCCGATCGGGAACGGCTCGCCGAGCAAGAGCGCGAGCACGGCTCACAGCCCCAGATAGATCTGCCGCACCCGGGGATCGTGCCGCAGCTGCGCCGAGGTGCCGGTCATCGCCACCTCACCGTTCTCGACCACCAGACAGCTGCTGGTGGCCTCGAAGGTGAGCTTGGCGTTCTGCTCGACGAGCAACAGCGACAGTCCTTCGGTACGCAGGCGCAGCAGCACCGCCAGGATGTCCTCGACGAGTTTCGGCGACAGGCCCATCGACGGTTCGTCGAGCAGCAGCAGCCGGGGGCGCGACATCAGGGCGCGGCCGATGGCGAGCATCTGCTGCTGGCCGCCGGAGAGGGCACCGGCCAGCCGGCCGCGCATCTCACCGAGCACGGGGAACAGGTCGTACACCTCGGTCAGGGTCTGCCGGGTGGCGGCGTTCCATTTGCGGGCGTACGCGCCGAGCAGCAGGTTCTTTTCGACCGGGAGCCCCGCGAACACGTGGCGGCCCTCCGGGACGTACCCGATGCCGTGCCGGACCATGGTGCGGGCGCTGACCACGCTCAGGTCGACGTCGCCGAAGCGCAACGCGCCCACTGTGCGCGGCACCAGACCCATCACCGCTTTGAGGGTCGAGGTCTTGCCGGCGCCGTTGGCCCCGATGACGCCGATCGCCTCGCCGCCGGGGACCGAGAAGCTCAGGTCCCGGACGGCGCAGACGCCGCCGTAGTGCACGGTGAGGCCTTCGACGGTGAGCGTGGCGAGGCCGGTTGCGGACGTCGTGGTCATCGGGTCACCTCCGGAACGGTGGGCAGGTCGTCGGCCGTCATGGAGTCCCCCAGGTACGCCTCGATGACGGCCGCGTCGCGCGCCACCTCGTCCGGTCGTCCCTCGGCGATGATCCGCCCGCTGGCCAGCACGGTGATCTGCTCGCAGAGCGACATGACCAGGCCCATGTTGTGCTCGATGATGATCACCGTGAGGCCGCTGTCGCGGATGGACCGGACGATCTCGCTGAGCTGCCGGACCTCCTCGCCGTTGAGGCCGGCGGCGGGCTCGTCGAGCAGCAGCAGGGTCGGTGCGGCGGCCACGGCCCGGGCGATCTCCACCCGGCGCTGGATGCCGTAGGGCAACGCTTTCGGGGCCAGCCCGGCGAATTCGGTGAGCCCGTAGCGGGTCAGCACCTCGCGCGCCTGCCGGTGCAGGTCGCGATCGCGCCGCAGCACGCTGATCGGCCGCAGCACGTATCGCCAGCTCTGCCGGGTGCGGCTGCGGTCGAGCGCGACGAGCAGGTTCTCCTCGACGGTCAGGTCGCCGAACAGCCGCAGGTTCTGGAAGGTCCGGGACATGCCGGCGCGGGCCAGCCGGTAGGGCGCCTGGCCGGTCATGTCGCGCCCCAGGAACCGCACCCGGCCGGCGGTCGGCCGGTAGAGGCCGCTGATCACGTTGAACAGCGTGGTCTTGCCCGAGCCGTTGGGTCCGACGATGCCGCGGATCTCCCGGTCGGCGACGGTCAGCGACACGTCGTCGAGGGCCTTGAGTCCCCGGAACTGCTTGCTCACGTGCTCGACCTCGAGGATCGCGGTGGTACGCCGGGTGTCGTCGGCCGGGCTGGTCTCGTACGGCTGGAAGGGTTGAAGTTGGGCCGCCGTGCCCTGGTGGCCGCGGCGCCGGGCCAGCAGCGCCCTGATCCGCGTCGGCAGGCCGGCCAGACCGGTGGGGGCGAAGACCACGACCAGCACGACCACCGAGCCGTACGCGACCTGGGCGATCGTCGGATGGTCGACCAGCGCCTCGCGCACCAGGGCCAGGCTCACCGCGCCGATCACGCAGCCGATCAGGCTCTGCCGGCCACCGATGATGACCATGCCGAGCAGCAGGAACATGTTGGCGATGTTGAAGGATTCGGGCGCGACGTATCGGATGAGCCCGGCGTAGAGCACCCCGGCCACCCCGCCGTAGACGCTGGCGAGCATGAAGGCGGTCATCCGCAGGACGGGCACCTCGGCCCCGAGGGCACCCGCGGCGAGGGCGTCGTCGCGCATGGCCCGCATCCGCCGGCCCAGCCCGGTGCGGACGACGAAGAGCCCGAACGTGAGCACCACCGCGAAGACGGCCAGTTCCAAGTAGTAGTACAGGTATTCGCTGGACAGGTCGATGCCGGGCAGGGTGGGCGCGGGGATCGCCGAGATGCCCTCGGCGCCGCCGGCGATCTCGGCGTTGGTGACCCAGTTGGTGAAGGCGAGGGCCAGGCCAAGGGTCACGATGCCGAGATAGTGCGACTGGACCCGCAGCGCCGGGGTGCCGACGACCACGCCGACGACCACGGTGGCCAGGACGGCCAGCACGGCGGACACCCAGAATCCGAGGCCCTGGTGGGTGGTCAGGATGGCCGTGGCGTAGGCGCCGACGCCGAAGAACGCGACCTGGGCCAGGTTCACCTGGCCGGCGACGCCCATCACGAGGCCGAGACCGATGGCCAGGATGGCGAAGATCAGGATGACGTTGACGACGTGGATGGCGTACGAGTCGAGGCCGTACGGCAGGAACCACAGGGCCAGCCCGATCAGGCCCGCGACCGCGATGCGCTGTTTCATGCCCGGTTCACCGTCCGCTCGCCGAAGACGCCGGTCGGCCGCACCATGATGATCACCGTGAAGACGAGGAAGGTGACCAGCTCGGAGTAGCCCTGGAAATGGCCGGCGGTGAAGGAGTCGAGGATGCCAATCGCGAGACCACCGACGATGGCCCCGGGGATGCTGCCGAAGCCGCCCAGGATGGCCGCGGCGAAGCCCTTGATGCCGAGAGCGCCGCCCAGGGCGGGACTCACGTACAGCAGCGGGCCGACCAGACCGCCGGCCAGCGCGGCCAGACCGGCGCCGATCATGAAGGCGATCGCGTTGCTGCGCCCGACGTGGATGCCGACCGCGGTGGCCGCCTCGTGATCCATGGCGACCGCTTGCATCGCGGCGCCGCGCTTGGTGCGCGAGAGGAACAGGACGAGCAGGACCGTCGCCGCGGCCGCGATGGCCAGGACCACGAGGTCGTAGGTGCGGATGCGCAATCCGAACAGCTCGATCGGGGCGGACGGGACGGGCGACGGCACGGCGCGGCCGGTGGCGCCCCAGACCATGATGATCAGGGCGTCGAGCACGATGCCGAAGCCGATGGTGCCGATCAGCATGAGGTCGAAGTCGCGGTTCTCCAACGGGCGCAGCACCCGCTCGATGACCAGTCCGATCGCTGCGGTCAGGCCGATCGCGACCACCATGGCCAGGGCGAACGGCAACTTGGTGGACAGGTAGAAGGTGGAGGCGAGGTAGGCGCCGACGGTCACCACGTTGCCGTGGGCGAAGTTGACCAGGCCCATGGTGCGGTAGACCAGGGAGAAACCCAGGGCCACCAGGGCATAGACGGCACCGAGGCTGACCCCGCCGATGACGGTCTGCAGGAAGACCTGCATGGTTCTCCTTCTGGTGGCGGTGCCCGGCGCCGCCGGAGGCCGGCGCCGGGCCTCGGCGGGGATACGTCAGGAGCCGGCGGCGACGAGCTTGCCGTCGCGGATGATGCCGATCGAGGTCTCGAAGATGCCGACGCCGGTCTGGTCGTACGCGAAGTTGCCGAGCAGACCCTGATACTTGGTGCCGCGGATGGCCTCGGCCAGGTCCTTGCCGGTGGCCACGTTGCTGGTCTTGAGCGCGGTCAGCAGGATCTGCGTCCCGTCGTAGGCCTTGGCCCCGTGCAACTCGGCCTCCTCGTTGAACTTCGCCTTGTACGCGGCGGCGAACTTCTTCGAGGCCTCGTTGATCTCGTTGCTCAGGTACGGCGAGCTGACGATGGTGCCCTCGGCGTTCTTGGCGCCCGCCGTGTCCACGAAAACCGGCGTGCCCTGCGGCGCCGCACCGGCGAAGGTGGCGGTGATGCCCAGATCCCGCGCCTGCTTGACGATCAGGCCGGACTCCACCTCCTCGGCACCGAGGAAGATCACCTTGGGGTTCTTCTGCCGGATCGAGGTGAGCACCGCGCTGAAGTCCTTCTGCTCGGTGGTGACCACCTGGTCGACGACCGGGGTGACACTGCGGCTCTTCAGCGCCTTCAGGAAGGCGTCGTGCTCACCCTTGCCGTACCCACCGTTGTTGGTGATCATCGCGATGCTCTTGACACCCTCACCGTCCAAAATGTGCTTGGCCAGGGTCTCGTCGTAGGTGGTGCTGGTCGGCCCGTTGAGGAAGAGGAACTCACTGCCCGCGCCGACCAGGCCCGGCGACTGGCCCGAGGTGATGTTGGGAATCTGCGCCTGTTTGAGCAGCGGCGCCATCGCGATGGTGACCGCGCTCTCGGCGGTGCCGATCATCGCGAGGTAGCCCTCACTGTCGATCTTGCGGGCCAGGTTGGTGCCGATCGTCGGATCGCCCTGGTCGTCGAACACGTCGAGCTGGATCTGACGGCCGTTGACGCCACCCTGGGCGTTCCATTCGTCGACGGCCAGCCGGGCACCCTTGAGCTCCCAGGCGCCCAGCGAGCTCAGCTGCCCGCTCTGGGCGTCGACCACGGCGATCTTGATGGGTCCGGAGTCGCTTCCCGACTCCTCCTCGTCCGAACCGGGGGCGCTGCAGCCGGTGGCCAGGACGGTGGCGAGCACGGCGACGGTGGATATGGCAGCGGCGGCGCGGAGTCGAACCATGAGCGTCTCACCTCTTTTTCAGTAGGGCTTTACTCGAAAAGGCCCTGATAGATGTCCTTGATGTTCCAGTGGCCCGGGGTGGGCACCGGCTCGTTGACCATCGGCACGTCGATCACCGCGGGACGGCGGCGGCCGATCGCCGATTTGAGGGCGGCGGTGAGCTCGCCCGGTTCTGCGACCAGGTAGCCGTCGGCGCCGCAGGCGCGGCCGAGGGCGGCGAAGTCGGGGCTGTACGGGTTGCCGTCCGGGTCGACGAAGTCACACCCGTAACTGCGGCCGAAGAAGCTCGACTGCAGGTCTGAGATGGTGCCGTGGGCACGGTTGTTCATCACCAGGAAGATGACCGGCAGGCCCTGCTCGACCGCCATCGGCAGGGCCGGCAGTTGCGCGCTCATGCCGCCGTCGCCGATCAGCGCCACGACGACCCGATCGGGCTGGGCGATCTGCACGCCGAGCGCGGCGGCCGGCCCGAAGCCCATCGTGGACGCTCCGCCGGGGGGTGATGAACCGGCCGGCGGCGGGCAGCGGGTAGCACTGGGCGACACCGTTCTTGTTCCAGCCGACGTCGGTGACGAGCACCGCGTCCTCGGGCAGGGCGGCCCGCAGGTCGGCCAGGATGCGTTCGGGCCGCAACGGGAACTGGTCGCTGCGGCCGCGCTCGGCGCTGCCGGCGAACAGCTCGGCCCGCGCCGTCTGGATGCGCTCACGCAGTTCGGGACGGTCGGTGCCGGCCGGGAGCCGGCGGCGGACGGCGGCCAGGATCTGCTGCGCGGCGAGGCCCGCGTCGGCCACCGCGCCGATCTCGACCGGGTAGTTGCGGCCGATCTCGGCCGGGTCGATGTCGACCTGGATCAGCCGGCCCGGGGGGAAGGCCCAGGTGAAGTCGGGATTCCAGGAGCTCGAGTCGGTTTCGGCGAAGCGGGTGGCCAGGGCGAGCACGACGTCGGCCTCACGGGCGTACGTGTTGGTGACCTCCAGGCCCCAGAAGCCGGTCATGCCGAGCACCAGCGGATGGTCGTCGGGCAGCGCCCCCTTGGCCATCAGCGAATGCGCGATCGGGATGTCCAGATGCTCGGCGAGTTCGCGCAGCGCACGGCGGCCGTCGGCGCCGCCGAGTCCGCCACCGGTGTAGATCAGGGGTCGGTCGGCCTCGATGAGGGCCGCGGCGATCCGATCGGCGTCGGCCGGGGGCAGGTCGGGACGGGTCGCGGAGACCGGGAGCGGGTAGCCGGGCACCGTCGGCGGCAAGGGCCGGGAGAACATGTCCATCGGGATGTTGAGCAGCACCGCGCCGGGACGGCCGCTGGTCGCGGTCCAGAACGCCCGCTCGGTGAACCGCGGCAGGTCCTGCACCCGGTGCACGGTCCAGGCCCGCTTGACGAAGGGCCGGTAGATCGCGGTCTGGTCGGCGTCGGCATGCAGATTGACCTCCTGATGCGGATGCCGGCCGTGCAGGTAGGACGGGATGTCGCCGGAGATGGCCACCAGCGGCACCGAGTCCAGCGCGGCGGTGGCCACGCCGGTCACGGCGTTCATCATGCCGGGGCCGACGTGCATCAGCAGGACGCCGGGCTTGCCGGTGGCGCGGGCGTAGCCGTCGGCCGCGTGCGCCGCGGTCTGCTCGTGGCGGGCGACGACGAACTCGATGTCGCTGCGGCCGAGGGCGTCGAGCAGCGCGATGTTGGTGTGCCCACAGGTCCCGAAGATGTGGTCGACGCCGTAGCCGGCGAGCTGGGCGACCATCGCCTCGGCGGCGGTGCGTGCGTCCATCAGTTCTCTCCCCAGATCGACAGGCCCCGCAGCAGGAGCGTCTTGATGACCGTGTAGTCCTCGACCATCTGCCGTGGCGCCTCGCGACCGAAGCCGGAATCCTTGACCCCGCCGAACGGCACGTGGTCGAGCCGGAAGTTGGACGAGCCGTTGACGACCAGGCCGCCGACCTCGAGTTCGCGCCAGGCGGTGAGGATCCGGCCGATGTCGTGGGTGAACAGCCCGGCCTGCAATCCGAACCGGCTGGCGTTGCAGGTGTCCAGCACCTGATCGAATTCGTCGAAGGGCAGCACGGTGACCAGCGCGCCGAAGACCTCGCGCAGGACCACGGACGCGTCCGCCGGTGGATCGGCGACCACCGTGGGCGCGAGAGTGGCGCCCTCACGCGTGCCGCCGACAGTGATCCGCGCGCCCGCGCCGGCCGCTTCGGTGGCCCAGGTCAGCACGCGCTCGGCGGCCTGCTCGTCGACCATCGAACCGACGTCGGTCGCCGGGTCCAGCGGGTCACCGACACGCAGCCGCCCCACTTCGGCGGTCAGCAGATCGACGAACTCGTGGAAGCGGCCGCGGTCCACATAGACCCGTTGGACCGAGATGCAGCTCTGACCGGAATTGCTGTACCCGGTGCGGGCACACACCTGGGCGGCATCCGCCAGATCCGCGTCCGAGCAGACGATGGTGGCGGCATTGCCGCCCAGCTCGAGCACCAGCCGCTTCGCGCCGGCGGCCCGCGCCACGGCCGCGCCGGTCTCCGCGCTGCCGGTGAAACTGATGACAGCGACCTCCGGGGCCGCGCAGAGTTGCGCACCCACCTCGCCCCCGCCGTGCAGCAGTTGCACCGACTCGAGTGGGGCGCCAGCTTCGAGGAGCAGGGCGACCAGCGCCGCGGAGACGGCCGGCGCCTGGGGTGGCGCCTTGACGATGGTGCTGTTGCCGGCCGCGAACGACGCGCCGAGTTTGTGCGCGAGCAGGTTCGCGGGCGCGTTGAACGGGGTGATGGCCAGCGCCACGCCGGCCGGCGCCCGGTAGGTCAGGGCGGTGTTCCCGACGCCCCGGTCCCAGCCGGCCACCGGCAGCACCTCGCCGCCGATCTGCCGCGCTTCGGCCGCGCAGACCGTGAAGGTGTCGGCCACCCGGTCGAGTTCGGCGCGTCCGTCCTTGACCGGTTTGCCGAGCTCGAGAGCGATCAGGCGGGCGAAAGCGTCACGGTGCTCGCCGGCCAGCACCGCGGCGCGCTCCAGGATGCGCGCCCGGGTCGCCGGAGCCTGACGAGCGACCGTACGGGCACCCGTCCTCGCGTATCGGGCCGCCCGTGCGACGTCGTCCGGCGCAGCCACCCGGGCCCGGCTGACCACGGTGCGGGTGAAAGGCCCGACACGCTCGGCCGAGGGGCCGTCGAGCAGCCATTCACCAGCGAGCAGGGAAGGCGCGGCCACCGCCACACCGTCGGCCGATTCGAGGATGGATTTCAGCATTACGCCTCCAGTGGTCCATTGAGCGGACCGCAATGGCATTTATGGACCGCTGTACGGACTACGGTGTAACGTACGGTTGGCCGAGCGCCGAAGGCAAGAGGCCGAGTCGGAAAAGTTACGGTCCGATGACACGGCGGCGCTGACGGCACAATCGGGATGTCCGCACCAGCACCGGCCGCACCACGCGGCCGCATCGCATCCCGGCGAGCCGGGGTGCGACGAAAGGGAGTGAGTCACCGTGACATCCGCGACCCGGCGCCCGGCCACCGATGAGTCCGGCGACAACCAGGGCGTCCGCAGCGTCCAGCGCGCGCTCGACATCCTGGCGCTGCTGACCGAGGAGCGGCCGCTGATCGCCGTACGGGACATCGTCGCGGCCACCGGGCTGGCCAAGACGACGGTGATCCGCCTCGTGCAGACCCTCGAGCAGAGCGGGCTGCTGTGGGCCACGAATTCGGGCTACATGGCCGGACCGGGGCTGTGGCGGTGGGCCCACCTGGCCCGGCGCAGCTGGGAGCTGCCGCCGGAGACCCAGCGGATGATGCGCGAGCTCGCGGCGCGCGAGCGCGAGACCGTCAACGTCTACGTCGTCCGCGACATCGTCCGGATCTGCATCGCCCAGCAGGAAAGCCCGCAGCCGCTGCGGCATGTGGTGCACGTCGGCGACGAGCTGCCCCTGTGGGCCGGCGCCTCGGCCAAGGTGCTGCTGCGCAACGCCTCCCCGGCCCTGCTGGAGCGGGTGGCCCGCTCGTCGCCGTACGGGGAAGGGCATGTCCGCCGGATGCGTGAGTGGATCGACGAGGCCGAGCAGCGCGGATACGCCGTCAGTCACGGCGAGCGGGACGAGGGCTTGTCCGCGGTGGCTGTGCCGATCGTCGGGCGCGCCGGCACCGTCGTCGCCGCGCTGACTCTCAGCGGGCCCACGGTGCGGTTCACCGACGAACGGGTGGCCGCGTTCGCCCAGGCCCTGCTCGCCGCCGCCGCGCAGATGAACGAGCGCGGGTTCGACCATCCCCTGGGTTCGTCGTTCTAGCCCCCGGACGGTCCGCTGCCGGGCCGGCCGGGGACACCGGAAGGAGAATCGCCCATGCAGGACCGCCCCCTCGACGGTGTCCGCGTTCTCGACCTGACCAACGTCCTGGCCGGCCCCTACTGCACGTATCACCTCGCGCTGCTGGGCGCCGAGGTGGTCAAGATCGAGATACCGGGCCGCGGTGACCTGGCCCGCCGGCTGGGCGCCGACCCCGAGCTGAACCGGGCCGGCCTGGGCGCCTCGTTCCTGGCTCAGAACGCCGGCAAGAAATCCGTCGAGCTCGACCTCAAGCAGGCCGCCGACTGTGCGACGTTCGAGGAGCTGGTTACCCACGCCGACGTGCTCGTCGAGAACTACCGGGCCGGCGTGCTGGCCCGGATCGGCTTTCCCTGGCACCGGCTGCAGGAGCTCAACGCCGGGCTGATCTACTGCGCCATCAGCGGTTTCGGGCAGCAGGGCCCGATGAGCCAGGCGCCGGCCTACGACCAGATCATCCAGGGGCTGTCGGGGATGATGAGCATCACCGGCACGCCGGAGACCGTCCCGCAGCGAGTGGGTTTCCCGGTGGCCGACACCGTCGGCGGGCTGAGTGCCGCGCTGGCCATCGCCGCCGCCCTGGCCGGGCGCAGCCGGGACGGCCGGGGCCGATACCTCGACGTGTCGATGCTCGAGGCGTCGTTGTCGGCGATGGGCTGGCCGCTGTCCAACTACCTCATCAGCGGGGTCGAGCCCGAGCCGATGGGCGATCAGAACGCGACCGCCGCCCCCTCCGGGACGTTCCAGACGGCGGACGGACCACTGAACATCGCGGCCAACCGCCAGGAGCAGTTCGAGACGTTGTGCCGGCTCGTCGACCGGCCCGATCTGGTCGCGGATTCGCGCTTCGCCGATCGGGAGGCTCGCAAACGCCACCGCGGGGAGCTCAACGACGAGTTGAACAAGACGCTGCGGGCGCGCCCGGCCGCCGAGTGGGAACAGCTGCTGTCGACGGCCGGGGTCCCGGCCGCCCGCATCCTCACCGTCGCCCAGGCGCTGGCGTCCGAGCAACTCGCGAGCCGGGACTTCGTCACCGAGCTGCCGCCGCCTGTGGGCACGCCGGGCGACGCACTGCGGGTCACCGGCAACGGGGTGCACTTCGACGGCCGGCCGCTGTCCCCCCGGACCACACCGCCGACGCTCGGCGAGCACAACCCGGAATTGCCGGACCTGCTGGACCGCTGGCGCAGCGCGCGGCCGGCCGAGCCGGCCGCGGACCTGACGCGCTGACCGCGGCATCACGTCACTCCGCGCGGACGCCGGTTGCAACAACACGCCGGCCTCCCGCCCTTTGTACGAACCAGTACGTTAGTTATCGATCCGCATGTGTATCGATGTCAAGCCCCGCCTTCTCCTGATTCTCTGCCGCGGTCTATAGAACGGACCTTATGGACCGCTGAACGGACCATGGGTAGTGTCGAGGACATGACGACCCAAGAAGTCGCTGACTGGTGGGGCACTGCGGTCTCCCGCATCGAGCCCAACCGGATCGAGCTTCGCGGCACCCCGGTGCAGGACCTCATCGGCACGGTCGGCTTCGGCTCGATGATCTGGCTCATGGTGCGCGGCGAGCGGCCCACCCCGGCCCAGAGCCGCCTGCTCGAGGCGGCGCTGGTCGCCGGCGTCGACCACGGACCCCACGCGCCGTCCATCGCGGTGGCCCGGATGGCCGCCACGTGTGGTGTCGGCCTGAACAACGCGATGGCCAGTGCCATCAACACCTTGGGCGACTCGCACGGCGGCGCGGGGCAGCAGTGCGTCGAGCTGCTCGACGACATCCGCGAGCGGGTGGCCGCGGGTGTCGCGGTGCCGGCGGCCACCGACGAGGTCATCGCGGGCTGGCGTGCCCGGGGAATCCGCTATCTGCCCGGCTTCGGCCATCGTTTCCACACCCGCGATCCGCGCCGCGACCCGCTGCTCGCGCTGGTCGACGAGGCGGTCACCGACCGGACCGTCGAGGGCGGTCATCTGCGCGCCGCCCGTGCCGTCGAGGAAGCGCTCAACCGTGGCCGCAGCCGGCCGGTGCCGATGAACATCGACGGGGCCACCGCGGTCATCTACGCCGAGCTGGGCTTCCCCGCTCCGCTGGCCCGGGGCCTGTTCGTCCTCAGCCGCAGCGTCGGCATTCTCGCTCACGCCTGGGAGGAGACCGGCCAGGGCCGGCGCAACAAAGGGCCGATACCGCCGTCGGTCCGGCCCACTTTCCTGGGCTGACGCCGCCGCCTCCGGCGAGGGGCACGGGGCCCTCGCCGGAGGCGCAACTCGGCCCTACTTGACGACCCGCACCGTCGCGGTCGAGGTGAGCTGCTGCTGAGTTCCGTCGTGGAGGAAGTTCGCGACCACGGTCAACGGCACCGCATCACCTTCCGGCACGTTGTTGTCGAGGTCGGCCTTGTCAAAGACCACGATCAGCGTGCGGCCGACCACCTTGGCCCGCCGGGCCACGACAGCCGTCTTGGACAGCGGTGTCCGCAGCTGGACCTCACCGTCGAGCCGGTAGCCGGACGGAAGGCGCAGCGTCGCCGTGACCAGTCCGTTCACGCCGGTGAAGATCCCGGTCCGCGACCCGAGATCAAGGGTCGCCGGGACGAATCGCAGGGCACCCGGCTGGTCCTGCGGGACCGGGTAGACCTCGATCTTGCCGGCCGGCCGCGGGTCGGTGCAGTCGTTGAAGTAATACTCACCGGCGCGGTCGAAGGTGAACTCGAAACGCTCCCCCGGGTCGAGCCGAGGGTTGAAAAGCCCTTCGAAATACTGGGTGGCGCAGTGCGGCCGCCGGTTGGGGAAGTTCGGGAAGGTCTCCGCGCCCGGGTTCAGGAACGTCACCCTGGTTCCCACCGGTACCCGCAGATGAGTCGGCGCCATTCCGCGCTGCGCCGTGCTGTCCTGCGCCGCGGCAGTATCGGTCGTGCGGTCCTGACGGCCCAGATACACGGTGTTGTCCACCGTCGCGCCCTCGACCGGATCGCCTTGAACCGGGCGGCGGATCGTCAGCGGCGCCGTGTCTGGGCCCTCCTGGCTTCCCGACTCGGTCGTGTAGGTGCCGCCGAGCTTGAAGGCCCACAACGAGTCGCCCTGCGTGACCGAGGCACCGTACGGGTTCGTGGACCCGGCGGCGAGGACGGCAACGTACTGTTCGCCGTTGATCTGGTAGGTGATCGGCGCACCGGCGATGCCCGAGCCGGTCTGGAAATCCCACCGCACAGCGCCGTTGCGGGCGTCCAGGGCCAGCAGGCGGCCGTCGATCTGACCGACGAACAACAGGTCGGACGCGGTTGTCAGAGGACCCTGACCGTGCGCCATGTCGGTGCCCAGGTGGTTCCTCCACTTCACTGTGCCGGTCGAGGCGTCGTAAGCCAGGATGCCGCCGGTCTGGTATTGACCGATCGCCCGCTGGCCGTTGGACGCGGCGCCGTTCCAATGGGCCACCGGGCTGACGCCGTACGGGAAATAGACCATGTTCGTGCTGTGGCTGTAGGAATCGTTCGACCAGTCGCCGCCGCCGTTCGGGCTCGTGGTCGACAGGATCGGCAGATCCCACTGCGGGTCGTACATGCAGCCGCGGCGGTGGTCCGTGGGCTGGTTCGACGGGTAGGTCAGGAACGGCTCGTCGGCCTTGACGTAGCTGTCCGGGTTGAACACCAGATTGCCGTCCGCGTCGGGCTGGTAGCCGTTGTAGTTGGGCACGGCACGCCACGGGTCACCCGGGACGTTGCGCGGATCCAGCTTCTGCCAGACGACGCATTCGGGCAGCAGGCGCTGCGCCGGGAAGGGCTGGGTGGCGGCGTTGTGCTGCCGGGAATCCTGGATCATCGGCTTGTCGGCGACCGGGAGCACCGGCTTGCCGTTGGTGCGGTCGAGCACGAACTGGTGCCCCGACTTGCTGCCGTAGAACACCACCTTGCGCTTCTGGCCCTTCACGGTGATGTCGGCCAGGGTCGGCGGGTGGACGTTGTCCATGTCCCAGACGTCGTGACGGATCGACTGGTAGTGCCATTTGTAGGCACCGGTCTTCAGGTCGACCGCGACCATCGTGGTGGAGAACAGGTTGTCCCCCGGGCGCAGCGACCCGTCCTGCGAGCTGCGGCAACTGCGCGGATTCCCGTACGTCATGTAGTAGAAGCCCAGCTCGGGGTCGACAGCGCCGTGGATCCACGGCGTGGCACCGCCTTCGAGGTTGCACTCGGTGCCGTCCGGCAGCACCGGGCCCCACGTGGCGCCGGCGTCGACGGAGGTGCCGTTGACGTCGGTGTAAATCTTCCCGCGCTCGGGTCCGCCGAAGAAGTGCCACAGATAGGCGCCGTCGGCGGCCCGCACCGCAACAACCGCGGCCCGGTCGCCGTTGGCCGCATGGGCGTAGACCACACCGTCGTGGTAGACGGTCGCGACCCGGTCGAGGTTGCCCAGGTCGACGCCGGCCTGGACGGCCGGCTGCACCACCCAGACCTGGGCGCCGGTGTCCTTGTCGAGGGCGACGATGCGGTCGCCGTCGGCGAGCGTGTAGACCTTGCCCTCACCGATGGAGACGCCACGGCGGGTGTCCGCCGGTTCGAAGCCCTCGGGGGCCCACTTCCATTTGGGGGCACCGGTCGCGCCGTCGACGGCGATCACCTCGCCGCGAGGCGTGTCGAGGTAGATGACCCCGTCGGCGACGATCGGCGTCGTCTGCTGGCCGACGTCGGCACTGGCCGGCGCCACCGCTGAGACGTGCGTGCGCCACGCCGGTCCCAGCTTGTCGAGGTTTCGCTTGGTGATCTGGGTGAGTCCGGAGTAGTGCTGGTTGCCCAGGTTGCCGCCGACGGTGGGCATGTCGGCCCCGGTCGGTGCCACGCTGGACGACGGCGTTCGCTCGGAGCTCTCCCGGGCGCCTTGAGCGGACGCGGTCGACGGCCCGGCCGCGACACCGACAGCCAGCAGGGCCGGCAGGAGCATTCGTGGTTTCATCGAGCACCTTCCACTATGGCTACTTGCGCTTGGCCGGCGTGCAGAACGGTTCCAGCCCCATGGCGGACTTGATGCCGTGCTGAAGGTGGGCCTGGAATTCCTTGGCGCCGGGGAATGCGGAGTCCGCTTGGAAAGCCGCCGCGTCGTGGCCGAGGGTGGTGACCCAGGAACGGCCGCCGTCGTAGTACTGGCACCAGGTGACCGGGTGGAAGGCGCCATGCCCGGGGTGCGATCCCTCGCCGCCCGCGCCGTCGGGCAGCGTCCGCTCGTCGACGGTGGCAAGGAAGTTCACGTTCGTCGGGAACGGGACAAGGTTGTACCACTCGTCGGAGAAGCCCCAGCGTCGCGGGAGACCCTTGGTGGACACGTCCCGGTCGTTGACCACGACGACATCTCCGGGCTGGCTGCGCCCGTGGTTGTAGTAGTTCGCGTTGCCGAGCAGCCCCTCGTACCACTGCCAGCCGTACTCGGTGCCGAAGGCGTTGTGGACTCCGACGAATCCGCCGCCGCCCTGGAGGTATTTGCGCAGGGACTCCCGGGCCCAGTCGAGCCGGGTGCCGCCCTGGGCGCCGCGTGCGTGGTTCCACAGCGTGTCGCGCGTGGGACTCATGAAGATGACGGCCTTGTAGCTGGCGTTCAGCCGCTCGATCGCCTGCACGTCCTCGGTGACGTGGACCTCGATGCCGTCGGCCTCGAGCATCCTGACCAGCGCCGCTTGCGCCACGTTGGAGGCGTTCAGGGGGCGCGGCCAGGCCGCCGGGTCGCTGTGATCGTGGGTGATCACGTACGGGCGGGGCAGAGCGAGACCCTGGACGCTCGGGTTGTCGGGGTCGAAGGTCTGGCCCAGGTTCGCGTGCCGGGGACCGGCCGTGCGCGAGTAGACCAAAACCTTGTTGTCGCGCTGAGTGCCCCAGTCGCTGTAACAGCTCCGGTCGACCCCTCGGCACACGCCGTACACGGGATCGATGCCGGATGGTCCTTGCTGACCATTCGATGAGCCCTTGATCGCCAGGGCCGAGGCCGGCGCGAGGATGGCGAGCGCCGCGAGGGGCACCACCGTCTTGAGCCAATGGTTGTTCATGCCGGGAACTCCTGTCCGGAGGTGGCTGGTTCTTTCGCCCCGTCGCGGAGCGCGCACGCGCCGCCCGCGCGTCTGCTCAGGTCGCGAGGCGTCGCGTTCAGTAGTCCAGTCAAATGACGGCTTCCGGCCATGGCTGACCCCTCCAGCGGGCCGGTCATCGCTCCGGACGCCGTAGCTTGGTGGTCCGCTGGGTGGACTGCCTGGACCACTAGACAGACCATAGCGGCGCATCGATCCGCTCACAAGGTGATGACATAGGCCTCTTTCACTGGCAGTTCCGGCCGGTGCCATGGAGAGGTGGCCCGTCGGATGGCCCGCAAATCCGCGAAGAAAGGTCCCCGGCCGAGTCCGGAACCGCAACGGGCATCGGAGAGCCGGGGCACCGGCCGGCGGACCGTTCTCGTCAGCAGGAATAACAGCGTGATGGCTAGATGTCGGAGTTGTCGGAGGCTGACGCTAACCTCTGCGCTGCGCGGAGAAAGTTCCTTCAGCTCTGATGTCGAAACGATGCGCTGTCGCGCGAAGGACGGGTGCGGGCAGGAAAAGCCGGCCCACTACCAGGGGAGACCCGATGCGACGCATCATCGCCTCGACCTACACCACTGTCGACGGCTTCATTGACAACCCCCACGAGTGGTCGCTGGCCTACAACGACCCGGCGGCCATGCAGTACGCCCTGGATCTGACCCTTGGCGCCGACACCCTGCTCCTGGGCCGCGTCACATACGAGGGCATGGCGCAGGCGTGGCCCAACATGGGTGGCAACCCGTACGCCGACCACGTCAACGCCATGATCAAGTACGTCGTCGCCTCCCAGCCGGTCGACACGAGCGCCTGGAACCCCACGACCGTCATCGCCGGCGCCGAGCTACTGACCGCTGTCAAGGCACTCAAGGAGAACGACGGCACCGACATCCTGATCTGGGGCAACGGCCGGTTGACCGATGCGCTCGCGACGGCCGGCCTCCTCGACGAGTACAAGATCTGGACTTACCCGGTCCTCAAAGGCAGTGGCGAGCCGCTGTTCCGCGCCGACAGCCGAACCGGCCTCCAGCATTTCGAGACCACCACCTTCGAGTCCGGGGTGGTCGTGTCGACCTACCGCGTCACCACCGCCTGAACAGGAGCACCGAGATGAGCGGCAACATGAGCCAGGACATCATCGACTACCTCGCCAAGACCAAGCCGTGGCAGCAGAACCTGTACGCGACGCTGCGTCAGACCGTTCTGGACACCGTTCCCGGCGTCGAGGAGGTCATCCAGTACGGCAAGCCGCACTTCAACCTCGCCGGCCGGAACGCCGCCGTGCTGCACGTGGCCGCCGCCAAGGTCTCGTTCATGGTGTTCGGTGCTGGTGAGATCGACCCGGTGCCGGGCGTGCTGCGGTCGATGGGCAACGGGGACCGCAAGGTCGTCGACCTTACCGAGGGCGACACCGTCGACACCGACTTCATCGCCGGCCTGCTGCGCCGGACCAACGGCCTGGACTGAGACGAGATCAACGGAGAGGATCTTGCTCATGCGTGTAATGGTGATGACCAAGGGCGATGCCGCCGACGAGGGCAAGGGTGAGCCGACGACCGAGATGTTCGAGAAGATGCGGGTCTTCAACGAGCAACTCGTCAACGCCGGCATCATGCTCGGCGGCGAGGGACTGCAGCCCAGCGCAGCCGGGGCGAAGGTCGCGTTCTCGACAGCGGGCACGACGGTGGTCGACGGCCCGTTCACCGAGTCCAAAGAGGTAATCGCGGGCTACTGGATCTGGGAGGTCAGCTCGCTGGCCGAGGCGATCGAGTGGGCGAAGCGGTGTCCGTTCGATCCGTCCTACGGCGACTCGCAGATCCTGGAGATCCGGCCGCTGTTCGACATGGCCGACTTCGCCCAGACTGTCGACGCTGACGCGCTCGCCAAGAGCGAGCAGTTGCTCGACCCGGCCTCGGACTGAACCGGACCCGGCCATGGACCTGCGCAGGTCGGTCGAGGCGCTGTGGCGGATTGAGGCGCCCCAGTTGATCGCGACACTCGCCCGCCGGATCGGGAGCCTCGACATCGCCGAGGATCTCGCGTCCGAGGCGTTTGTAGCGGCACTGGAGCAGTGGCCGGCCGACGGCATCCCGCCGAAGCCGGGTGCCTGGCTGATGAAGACCGCCTGGCACAAGGCGATCGATCGCGCCCGGCGCGAGGAGACGGCCCGCAAGAAGGCGCCGCTCCTCGTCGCCGGGCACGACGGCGGGCTGGCTGATGTCGCGGACGAGGCACTCGATCCGATCCGGGACGACCTGCTCACCATGGTGTTCACCACGTGCCATCCTGTGCTCTCCCCCGAATCCCGGGTGGCGCTCACACTGAGGCTCTTCGGCGGACTGACGACCGACGAGGTGGCCCGGGCTTTCCTCGTGCCCTCTGCGACGATCGGGCAGCGGATCTCACGCGCCAAGCGGACACTCGCCGAGGTGCGGGTGCCGATCGAGGCCCCGTCAGCCGAGGAACTCCCCGAACGCCTGCGCGCGGTGCTGGAAGTGCTCTACGCGAGCTTCAACGAAGGCTATTCGGCCTCGTCAGGCACGAACGTCGTCCGCGCCGACCTCGCCGTCGAGGCGATGCGGATGGGACGGGTCCTCGCAGGACTCTGCCCGGCCGAGCCCGAAGTGTTCGGACTGGTCGCCCTCATGGAGCTGCAGGCCTCCCGCTTCCGGACCCGTGCCGACGCTGCCGGCATCCCGGTCCGGCTCGAGGACCAGGACCGCCGGCTCTGGGACCGCACACTGATCGAGCACGGCCTCAGCATGCTCGACCGCGCTTTCGACTTGGGCCGGCCCCTCGGCGTGTTCTCCCTGCAAGCCGCCATCTCCGCCTGCCACGCCCGCGCGGCGACGTTCGCGGTCACCGACTGGATCGCCATCCTCGCGCTCTACGACGCCCTCACCCAGATCACCCGATCACCCGTCGTGGAGCTCAACCGCGCGGTCGCCGTACTCCACGTCGACGGACCCGAAGCCGCACTTGCCATGACCCGACCACTGCTCGCCGACCGCCGGATGGCCGGCTACCACCTGCTGGGCGCAGTGCGCGGGGACATCCTCACCCGGCTCGGCCGCCACGCCGAGGCCGCAGCCGAGCTGGAACGCGCGGCCGAACTGGCACCGACCAGACCGGAGCGGCAGCTCCTTCTCAGCCGCATGGCGCAGGCGCTCGCCTCCCGCAACGCCGGCGGCCAGTCCAGCAAGGAGCCGCCAGCGGAGTGAACCGGATACGCGCCAGGCAGCGTCTCCCCGACGGGCCTGGGCGAGCGTTCCACGTTGGCCGACGTGGCGGTCACGAAGCGGCATGGTCTGGGTCCGTCATGGCTTCATGCCGGCGATCCCAGCGGCGAATCGCAGGGTGATGGCATGCTCAGGGTCGTCCGACGCGCCGTCCACCGGAGACCCTGCCTGGGTCGATCGCGGTGGACGGCGCGCGTCGTTCATTCTGTGGCTGTCTCCGCGGTGTGCGGCAACGCGCCGCGGAGCTGCCGCCGGGAGGTGACGCCGAGCTTCCCGAACACCTTGCGCAGGTGCCATTCGACGGTGCGCGGGCTGAGGAACAGCCGCGCCGCGACCTCCGGGTTGGTGAAGCCGTCCCCGACCATCTGGGCGATCTGCCGCTCCTGGGGGGTCAGTTCCACGTTTGGCGCAGCCGAGACCGCACGTCTGCGGACGGTCTCGCCGGTGGCGGCGAGCTCCCGGCGGGCGCGCTCGGCGAATCCCTCCATGCCGATCGCCACGAACATGTCGTACGCCGTACGCAGGTGTTCGCGTGCGTCCGCTCGCTGCCGTTCGCGGCGCAGCCATTCGCCGTAGAGCAGGTGAGCCCGGGCCAGTTCGGTCCGTAGGCGGGTGCGCTGGAACCGCTCGATCGCCTGGCGGTAAAGCTCGTCGGCGTCCGCGCCGTCCGCGACCAATGCGCGGGCGCGGGCCTCCATTCCCTGGGCGAACGGGGTGCCGAACGGCTGAGTCTCCTTGACGAGTCGGGCCAGGGCGTCGAGCGCCACCTCGGAATCGCCTACGCGAACCGCGGCTTCCACCAGTTCCGGCAGAACCCAGGTGGAGATCGTCGGATCTGAGAAGTCTCCGCTGGACTTAATGGCGCGCAGGGCCTCCGGATATCGGGCCAGTCCGTTGTACAGCACCGCCGCCGCCCAGTTGGCCGCGACGACCCCCATCCCGAAGCCGGCGGCGATCGAATTAGTGATGGTGGGCCCGATGATCTGGGCCGCCTCGGCCTCCCGCCCCTGCAGCGAGAGCAGCCGCATCTGGGCATACGGCGGCATCGGACTGCCGATCGCCAGGGAAACCGTGTCGACTTCGGCGATGAGGGCAGTTGCGGCCTGGAAGTCTCCGCTCCACGACGTGATGAGGCACAACGACGCCAGGTGGTACGGCAGGTCGGTGAGCATCCCCGCTTCCCGCACGACGCGGGCTTGCCGGGCATACATGGCAAGCATCGCGTCGTCGTCCCAAATCGCGCCGGCCGCACCTGTCGCGACCCAACCCCACTTCAAGACGTCGTCCACCGGGATGTCCATCAAAACCTTCGCGGCCTCCTGCAACGCGGCGGCCGCGACGGCGCGTCCATCGGTGACCAGCAGCGTCAGGCCGTTGAGCAGCAGATCGATCGGTCGCGGATGCGACGGCAACGGTAGCGCCCTCGCCGCGAGTGACACCGCCAGAAGAGCCTCGGGCTGCGAGACCGAGATCGCCACACCCCACGCCGACATGTAAGCGTCGCGAGCCAGTTGGTCGTCCGCGGTAGCCAGGCGCTGGGCCGAAGCCAACAGCAGCTCCGTGGCTTCGCGACCGTGACCGGACGCGAAGGCGACCTGTCCTCGTAACGCCATGGCACGACTGGCGGCGAGCGCGTCCAGTTGCTTCTCGTCGAGGATTGCCAGCAGTCGCCGTACCTCGTCGAGGTCGCCGACCGGAAGGCAGGCCTCGGCGGCCGCCAGCAGCCGGTCGGTGCGCCGCTGGGGGTCGGCGGTCAGGACGACCGCGCGGCGCAGGAACGCGGCCGCCGCCGCCATCCCGCCCCGGGCCTGGGCCTGAGCGGCCGATCTCTCCAGTTCGGTGGCGACCTCCTCGTCAGGTCCGGCCGCGGCCGCGGCGAGGTGCCAGGCGCGCCGGTCGGCCGCGTCTTGCCGGTCGGTTACCTCGGCCAGGGCCAGGTGAGCGGCCCGGCGGTCACGGGACTCGGCCACCCGGTACACCGCCGAGCGCACCAGCGGGTGCCGGAAGGTGACCCGGTCGGCGAGGCTCAGCAGCCCGTCGGCGTCGTCGGCCGCGGCCGGCAGCAGGACGCCGAGTCGATCGGCGGCGCGCAGCACCAGATCGGGGTCGCCGACCGGCTCGGCCGCTGCGATCAGCAGCAGCAGACGACTCGCGGCCGGCAGTTCGCGGATGCGATTGAGGAAGCTGTCCTCGATGCGGCCGGGGAGCGTGTCGGCGTCCATCAGGCCGAGCCCGCCCGCCATCTGGGTGGCGGTCAGGCCGCGGGTCAGCTCCACCAGAGCCAGCGGGTTGCCGTCGGTCTCGGCCACGATCCGGTCGCTGATGTGCCGGTCGAGCCGGGTGAGCGTCACCGCGTTCAGCAAGGTGTGGGCGTCGGCCTCGGCGAGCCCGTTCACCTCGAGCTCCGGTTGCCCGAGCAGGTCCGGTCCGGTCTGGCGGGTGGCCAGGACCAGGCCGACCGATTCGGCCAGCAGCCGGCGGGCAAGAAACCCGAGGACCTGGGACGAGGCTCGATCGAGCCACTGCGCGTCGTCGATCAGGCAGAGCAGCGGTTCCTTCTCCGAGGCGTCGGCGAGCAGGCTGAGCACTGCCAGTCCGACCAGGAAGGTGTCCGGCGGGGTGCCCTCGCGCAGCCGGAACACCGTCTCGAGGGCGGCGCGCTGGGGTGCCGGCAGCGACGGCAGCCGGTCGAAAAGTGGGGCGCAGAGCTGGTGAAGCCCGGCGAACGCCAGCTCCATCTCGGATTCCACTCCGGCCGCCCGAAGCATCCGGACACCGGTAGCCTGCTCTTGCGCGTAGGCCAGGAGTGCGGTTTTGCCGATTCCGGGTGCGCCTCGCAGGACCAGCACGCGGCTTTCCCCGAGCCGCAGCGCGGCTATCATCTCGTCCAGCCGGGATTGCTCAGATTTCCGCCCGAGCAGTCCGGCTCTCTTCTGAACCGGTTGACTCATTGTTCCCCCTCGTACCGCCCTTGGTCGTCCGGGCGGTCGTCCTCTGCGGGACTTGTGCACATGATGACTGCGTCATCATGACGATGATCAACACTTCTTGAAAGGCTGAAGGTCACCTCGGCCTTTGTTGCTCGAGGCTGTGCTGAGCTTCGAGTGGCGGCAGGACAAGGGGTGCCATCGGCGGCCTACGGCCGGCCGGTGAGCGTACTGCGCAATTGCCGCCGCGAATCGATGCCAAGTTTGATGAAGATCTTGCGCATGTGCCATTCGACCGTGCGCGGACTGAGGAAGAGTCGTTCGCCGATTTCCGGGTTGGTGTACCCGTCACGGACGAAGCGGGCGATCTGCGCTTCCTGATCGGTCAGCTTACTACCGGCCGCCGGCTCAGCCTTGCGTCTGCGGATTGTCTCTCCGGTGGCCGCCAGCTCGCGTCGGGCGCGTTCCGCGAACGCATCCATGCCGATTTCCACGAACATGTCGTACGCGGTGCGTAACTGCTCACGCGCGGTGGTCCGTTGGCGGCGGCGGCGCAGCCATTCGCCGTACAGGAGATGGGCTCGGGCTACGTCGGGGCGTTGGGATGTGCGGCCGAGATGCTCGATCGCCTGCCGGTAGAGGTCTTCCGCGGTGTCGTCGTCGGCGACCAGGGCCCGGCTGCGCGCCTCGAGTCCCCGGGCATAGTCGGTGTCGAAGGGCTGGGTCGTCTCGACCAACCGGTCCAGGGCGTCCCGCGCGACGTCGGTGTCGCTGTTACGGCTGGCGGCCTCGATGAGCTCCGGAAGCACCCAGGTGGAGCCGAAGGGTTCCCATCTCTGCTCAGCAGCCAGGGCGGACTGCATCGCTTCGGCATAGCGGGTGTGTCCATTGTGCAGAATGGCTCCGGCCCAATGAGCGGTGGTCACCGCGGATCCGAAACCGGTGGCCTCGGCAATCGCGAGTGCCGTCCCCATCAGTTCGGTGACCTCATCCTCCCGGCCGCGCAGGGACAGCAGATGCAGTTTGGTGTACGGCAGCATGGGCAGACCGGTAGCGGAGGCGACCGTTTCGCATTCGGCCATGATGGCGGCTGCTTCCTCGAACTCACCGGCCCATGTGTGAGCGTAGGCGAGAGCCGTGAGGTTGTACGGCAGCGTCTGGAGGGCACCAGCGTCACGCAGCAGGCGAACCTGGCGGGCGCAGAGGTCACGCATGCCCTCGAAGTCCCAGATCGCCGGGGCGGCACCTTGGGCGAGCCACCCCCACCGCATGACGTCGGCGGTGGGCATGGACGAGACTGCTTCCGCAGCTTCCCGCAGGATCGTGGCGGCGGCCGCGCGGCTTTCGGTGACCAGCACCGCCAATCCATCGAGAAGCAGGTCCATGGCGTTGCCGCTGTCGCCCGGCGGCAGGCTCCGCGCCGCTCGGCCGACTGCGACGCCGCTGTCGCGGTCGCCGGCAACGACGGCGATGCCCCATGCGTGAAGGCACGCTTCTCGCGCCAGATCCGGGTCGAGGGAGGCCAGCTCGTCAGCGGCGCTCAGCAGCAGCGGGATGGCGGTGGCGGCAGCGCCGGCGGCAAAGGCGACCTGGCCTTGGAGCAAGCCGGCTCGGCCACGACGGAAGGTGTCGAGCGCAATGGTGTCCAGCGTGTTCAGCATGCGGCGGGCGTCGTCGAGTTCGCCGGCCCCGAGGCTCGCCTGCGCCGCCGCCAGCATCCGGTCGGCCCGCCGTGAGGGGTCGCCGGTCAACGCGACCGACCGTTGAAGGAATGCGGCCGCCCCCGCCAGCCCGCCACGCGCTTGGGCAAGGTCCGCACAGTGTTCGAGTTCCGCGGCGACAGACTCGTTCCGGCCGACCGCGGCCGCGGCGAGATGCCAGGCACGCCGGTCCGCACCGGCACCGCGGCCGATCGCCTCCGCCAGCGCCTGGTGCGCGGCCCGGCGCTCCGACGGAGCCGCTGCCCGGTAGACGGCCGACCGCACGAGGGGGTGGCGGAAGATGACCCGCTCGGCGATCGTGAGGAGCCCGTCCGTGTCGGCGGTGGCCAAGGAGACGCCAAGCCGTTCGGCGGCGCGAATCACCAGGTCGGTGTCTCCGACGGGTTCGGCGGCGGCCACCAGCAACAGCCGGCGAGCGGGCTCGCTCAGCGCCGCGACCCGGCCGAGGAAGCTTTGCTCGATGCGACCCGGCAAGCTGTCGGCATCGAGCAGTCCGAGGCCACCGGCGATCTGCGTACGGCTCGTTCCCTGCGGCAGCTCGATCAAGGCGAGCGGGTTGCCCTGGCTTTCCGCGATGATCCGGTCGCGGATGTCGGCATCAAGCGACGCGTGGGTGACCGAGTCGAGCAGGGCATGCGCGTCGTGGTCGCGCAGCCCCATGATTTCCAGCTGCTTCAAGCCGTGAATCTCGGGACCCGGGACCCGAGTGCCGAACAGCAGACCGATCGATTCGGCGAGCAGCCGTCGGGCGACGAAGCCGAAGATCTGCGCCGAGGCCCGGTCGAGCCATTGGGTGTCGTCGATCACGCAGAGCAGCGGCCGGCTCTCCGAGGCGTACGCCAGAAGTTCGAGCACGGCCAGGCCGACGAGGAACAGTTCCGGTGGTGCCCCCACGCGCAGGGCGAACGCCGTCTCCAGCGCCTCGCGCCGGGGGGCGGGAAGGTCCGGCAGCCGGTCGAGCAGCGGTAAGCACAGCTGGTGCACCGCGGCGAAAGCCAGCTCCATCTCGGATTCGGTGCCGCCGATCCGTAGAACGCGAAAGCCGGCGGCGTTCTGCTGGGCGTAGTCCAGCAAGGCGGACTTACCCACACCGGCGGAGCCGTGCAGGACCAGGACGTGACTCTCGCCGGCGCCGACTGCTGCGATCAATCGGCCGAGAACCGCGCGTTCCTCCTGGCGGTCGACGAGCGTGGTCATACGTCATCGGCCTGAGCAGGCCGAAGTCGGGCGCCTGTGAAGCGCCTGGCGGACAGCGGAATTCCCAGTGCCACGAACATGCGTACGCCCATCACCCGAGCGGCAGTTGATCGGTCTGACCATACCGTCACCTCGAACACGTGAAGGTTCCTATGATCCAGGTCACACTGGACCGCGTGCCGTACTAGTTCTGCTGCACGCAAGACGGCCCGCCGCGATCGCGGCGGGCCGTCTTCTGTTGCTACCAGGCGGTCGAGCCGCCGTCGACGGCGAAGTTGGTGCCCGTGATGTAGGACGCGCGGTCGGACGCCAGGAACGCTGCCAGCTCGACAATTTCCTCAGGACGTGCGAAGCGCTTGAGGAGCGTCTTGCCGGTGATCGCGTCCCGAGCGGCCTGGTCGTCACCCAGATCGCGATCGCTCAGTGGCGTCAAGGTGGGGCCCGGGCTGATCGCGACCGCGCGAATGTGCCGGCGCGCGCCTTCGAGCGCAAGCTGGCGGGTCATGCCGATGATCCCTGCATTGGCGGCAGCATGGCCGACCATGGGCGGAAACTCGCCGCCGATCATGCCGGCGATCGAGGCGACGTTGATGATGACGCCGCCTCCGCGGCGGACGAGGTGGGGCCAGGCGAACTTCGACACGAAGTACGGGATGTCGAGTTCCCCGGTGATAGTGGTCCGCCAGTCCTCCACCGAGTAGTCCGGGAGCGGCCCGAACCGTACCAGGGCCGCATTGTTGTAAATGACGTCAAGCCCGCCGTAGATCGTCTCGGCATGATCGACGGCCAGCCGCACCTGGTCCGGGTCGGTGAGATCGACCGGTGCGATCTCGAACATCTCCCCACCTTGCTGGCGTACGAGCTCAGCAGTCTCCTTGTTCGCTTCGATATTGATGTCCAGGCCGACGATCCGCGCGCCCTCTCGCGCGAAGACCGACGCAGAGGCGCGCCCCAGACCGCCACCGCTGCCGGTGACCAGCACGACCTTGCCGTCCAATGTGCCCACGCGCTTCTCCGTCCCGACGTGATGGTTGATGTCAGGCCGAGGCGGTGACCGGTGTGCGCAGCGGAGCCAGTGCGGCGCTCCACGCGATGACCTGGTCCAGCAGGATGGACAGCTGAGGTACCTGGTAGTCGCCGGGCTTGAAGAGTGTGTAGTCCTCGAATTCGGTGGCGAGAGCGAGAGTGACCTGCTGGCGGACGTCGGCCATTTGCAGTTCCGCCACGACCAGGCGAAGGTGTTCCGCCGCCCGCGCACCGCCGACGGATCCGTAGGAGACGAACCCGGCCGCTTTGTTGTTCCACTCGGCGTACAGGTAGTCGATGGCGTTCTTCAGCACGCCCGAGGTGCTGTGGTTGTACTCCGGGGTGACAAAGACGAAGCCGTCGAACGAGGCGACCTTCGCGGCCCAGTCCTTGGTGTGGTCGTTCTGGTACTGGCCCATCGATGGCGGGATCGGCTCATCCAGATGCGGCATGGGGTAATCGCGGAGGTCGACCAGCTCGAACTCGGCGTCGGTGCGTTGCGCGGCGATGTCGAGCACCCAGCGAGCGACCTGCTCACCGTTGCGGTTCGGGCGCGTGCTGCCCAGGATGATGCCGATGCGGATCATGAGTATCCTGCCTTCCGAAGAGGGATTCACCGGCGTATGCGATCCGCCGGTCCAGGTCGACAGTGCGCCGGCGTTGCCTTGCTCCGTACCGGTGAAAGACACTGGTGAGCGCTTCCGGACGCGCCCAGTGAGTGACCCTGGGGAACGTGGCGCCGAAAAGGTGTCCTCGGCTGTGGCGAGCCGTCGTGACCATCTGACGCGGGCGTTCCACCGTCAGCCATGACGAGCGCTTGCACGACGCCGCCGACGTCGACCCGTGGCTTCGCCTGGCCGACGGACGGCCGTCATGATCAGGGTCCGGCGCCGGACCGAACCTGCACGCGCCTGGGCCAGGGATCCTCACCGGTTCGGGGGCTCCGGCCCGCCAGCGACGGTGTGGTCATGGATTGGCTCATCACTGGCGCGTTCTCGTTCATCCGCGCCGACATACCCGCGATCCCGCCGTCCGGGCTGTCACGCGCGGCTGTACCGACCGAGACGGATCTGGAGCTTGTTCGGCTCTGCTACGACGTCATGGCGGCTGGGCTGGGCTGCAGCGCATGCCCGGCACCGCTCGGCCGCGACCTGTACCTGGTGGCTCCGGCCGACGCCGAGGCGCCGACGTGGCAGGTCATCGTGGTCATGCGATGCCGCGGCTGGCGGCGGCATCGGCACACCGCGGTCGTCGCGGAGGTAGGCGGTAATTTGCACTTCGGCCCCGTGCGGGGGCGAAACCGAGCCAAGGCACAGCGGGTCTCATGGCCCGGCGGCCCGTCCCGTGGATGACAGGGCGGTACGCAGCTCGCGACGGGAGGTGACGGCAAGTTTGGTGAACACCTTGCGTAGGTGCCATTCGACCGTTCGCGGGCTCAGGAACAGACGTGCGCCGATTTCCGGGTTGGTGAGCCCGTCGCGCACCAGCTGGGCGATCAGGGTCTCTTGGGTCGTCAGTTCACCGGTGGCCGCGGCCGGGGTCGCGCGCCGTTTCGGGCGGGACACGCCTGTTTGGACCAGATGGAGGTGAGCGCGCTCGGCGAAGGCTTCCATGCCGACGTCGACGAACATGTCGTACGCGATGCGTAGCGGTCCGCGCGCTGCCTGCGGGCGGCCGTTGCGGCACAGCCATTCGCCGTACAGCAGGTGTGCCCGGGCCTGCTCCGGCCGCAACTGCGTGCGGGAAAGGCGGGCGATCGCCTCCCGGTACAACTGGTCCGCGTCCATTCCGTCGGCCAGCAGCGCCCGGCAGCGGGCGGCGATACCCGCCGCCCAGTCCGTGCCGCACGGCTCCGTGGCCTCGATCAGGCGGGCCAGCGCGTCGCGCCCGCGCTCGGGGTGGCCGGCGCGCACCGCGGCCTCGATGAGCTCGGGCAGCGTCCAAGTGGCGATCCACGGCTCCTTCGCCGGCAGATTCTCCGCGGCGGCTAATAACGCCTCGTCGAAACGAGCAAGCCCGTTGTAGAGGATCGCCTCGCACCATCGCACGGCGGCCAGACCGAGGCCCTGCCCGGCGGCGGTCGCCCACTCGGCGGTGCTGGTGAGCAGCGGCGCCGCCTCGGCAACGCGTCCCCGCATCGAGGCGACGTGCATGGCGGCGAACGGCGCGATCGGTACCCCGGCCCAGCCGGCCACGTCGGCGGCCTCGGCGACCAACGCGTCCGCCCCGGTCAGATCGCCGAAGAAGGACGCCACGATGCCTACGTTGGTCAGGTGCGCCGGTAGCTCGGCCATCGCTCCGGCCGTACGGACGAGGTCGAGCTGGCGGTTGTACATGGTGTGCATCACCTGTTCGTCCCACAACGGCGGCGCCACGCCGGACACCACCCAGCCCCAGCGGACCGCATCCGCGGCCGGCGCATGGCGGAACGCCTCCGCGGCCCGCCGAAGAGCCGGCACCGAAGTCCGACGGTCGTCGATGACCACCGCGGTGAGCCCGTCGAGCACCAGGTCGATCGGCCGGGGCGCAGTGAGCGTCGGCAGCCGCCGGACCGCCTGCCCGATCTCCGGCAGGCTCGTCTCGTCGGCGGTGAACCGGGCGGCGCGCCAGGCGAGCAGGTACGTCTCCCGGGCCAGTGCCATGTCGTGCGGCTCCAGCCGCCGGGCCGCCCGCTGGAGCTTTCGCGATGCTTCGGGGCCGAAGCCGGAGGCGAAGGCGATATGGGCGCTCAGCAGTTGAGCCCGGGCCCGCTGGATGTCGTCCACGGCGTCTCGGTAGGCGGCGTCGGCGAGCCGGCGGGCCGTATCGAAGTCCCCGGCGAGCAGACTGACGTCGCCTGCCGCCAGGGCGCGCCGGGCGCGTTGATCAGGCATGACGGTCAGCTCGACCGCCCCGCGCAGCAGCGCCGCCGCGGCGGCGACCCCACCGGTGGCCCGGCTGCGTTCCGCTGAGCGCTCAAGCTCGGCAGCGATCTCCTCGTCCGGCCCGGGGGCGGCCGCGGCCAGGTGCCAGGCGCGCCGGTCCGGATCGATTACCGGGTCGGTGACTTCGGCCAGGGCTCGATGCGCGGCTCGCTGGTCGGCGGGATCGGCCGAGCGGTACACGGCGGAGCGCACCAGCGGGTGGCGGAATCGGACATCAAGGTCGATCACGCACAGTCCGTCGAGGTCGGCGTCGGTGGCCTCCGACGGCGTGACACCAAGGTGGCGCAGCGCGCTCCAGACCAGCCCCGCGTCGCCGAGCGGCTCGGCCGCCGCAACCAGCAGCAGGGTCCGGGTGGACGCGGGCAGGGCCGCCATCCGGTCCATGAAACGGCGCTCGACGCGATCCGGCGCGCCGGCCGCGTCGAGCATGCCCAGCCCACCGGCCAGCTCGGTGATGGACCGGCCGCGCGGCAGCTCGATCAGCGCGAGCGGGTTGCCGTCGGCGTCGGCCAGGACCCGGTCGCGGATCCGCGGGTCGAGTGTCGAGCGGGTTGCCGACTCCAGCAGGTGCCGGGCGTCGGCGTCGCCAAGCCCCGTGACGGTCAGCTGCGGCAGAGTGGTCAGTGCGGGACCGGGATCGCGGGCGCCGAAGAGCATGCCGATCGGATCGGCCAGCAACCGCCGCGCCACAATGCCGAGCACCTGCGCCGACGCCTCGTCCAGCCAGTGGGTGTCGTCCACCAGGCACAGCAACGGCGTCCGTTCAGCGGTGACCGACAGCAGGCTGAGCAGCGCCAGTGCGACGAGGAAGCGATCGGGTGGCGGCCCGGGCCGGGAGCCGAACACGGTCTCGAGAGCGGCCCGCTGCGGCGCGGGGATGCGCGGCAGCAGGTCGAGCAGCGGCAGGCAGAGTTGGTGAACGCCGGCGAACGCCAGCTCCATCTCGGACTCGACCCCCGCCGCTCGCAGCACGCGTAACGGGGCAGCCCGATCGGAGACGTACTGCAACAGCGCCGATTTCCCGACGCCGGCGTCGCCGCGTACGACCAGCCCGCGACTCCGGCCGGCGCGGACAGCGGCGATCATCTCGTCCAGCACGGCACGCTCCGGACCGCGTCCGATCAGCTCCACCCGGTCAGTGTTCGCCGACCGGCACGCGGTGTCCGCCAGATGTGCCCCGTGTCACGGCGAATCCACCGCCGGATCGGCGCATCGCGGGGTTGAGGCGCGAAAGACCCGTTCTGCTGGGCTTCGCGTCGGGTGGCGGCCCCGAACCCTACGATCCCCTCGGGGAAGCGGTCCTACTCCTCGACGTGGCCGAAGTGCTAGCTGCGCAGCAGCATGAGCATACCCGCGTACGAACGAGCGTGTGATGCGGTGACTTTTCGGCTGCGTCCTGACTCGCGGCGACCAGTAGGTCTCCCTGGTTCGGCCGAGCACCCGGCCGAGCGATCCTTCTCCTGTCCGCGGATCGAGCAGGCGGGCTCGAGGGACCACGGAGTCGCGGAGTCACGATGCGAAGGAGAGGCAGAGCATGGACGCCAAAGCACTGTCCGGGGCGGTAGCGCTGGTCACCGGCGCGAGCAGCGGCATCGGCGCCGCCACCAGCCGGCGCCTGGCCGCCGAGGGCGCGGCGGTGGCCCTGGTCGCCGACCGCCGCGACCCGTTGGACCGGCTGGTGTGCGAGATCGCGCGCGCCGGCGGGCTGGCGGAGGCCTTCGACTCCGACATCACTGACCCTGAGCAGGCGTACCAGGTCGTCCAGGACACCCTCGAGCGGTTCCAGCGGCTGGACATCCTGGTCAACAACGCCGGTGTCATGCTGCTGGGCACGGCGCTGCACGCGACGATCGAGGAGTGGGACCGGATGGTCGCGCTCAATGTGCGGGCGCTGCTGCACGTGACACACGCTGCTGTGCCGTATCTGATCGACGGGGCCTCCACCTCGGCTCGGCAGGTCGCCGACATCGTCAACATCGGTTCCACCAGCGGGCGGGTCGCCCAACCGGCCGGTAGCGTCTACAGCCTGACCAAGTTCGGTCTGAACGGCTTCACCGAAGCGCTCCGCCAGGAATTGCTGCGGGAGCGGGTTCGGGTCAGCGTGGTCGAGCCTGGCACGGCGCCGACCGAGCTGGCCGATCACCTGGACGACGACATTCGTGAGACAGCGCTGGGACAGATCAGCGGCCTCGAGCCGCTGCATCCCGCCGACGTCGCCGACGCGGTCGCCTACATCGTCCTGTGTGACCGGCGGGCAGCGATCAACCAGATCATGATCCGTGCCGCCGACCAGACATGGTGACGCGCGGGTGCCGGCCGATGATCGCTGCGCTGCTCGTCGTTCACTGCGGCGACTCGGCCGGGCGGCGTTGAGGCTGCCGCCCGGCCGGAGGATCAGCCGGCCAGGGTTACGGGACGGTCGAGAACGGGCCCAGCGAGTTGAGGTCGAGGCGCAGTGATTCCGCCATCGCCCACGCGTTCGGAAGAGTGAAGACGTCGGCACCGCCGAGGCGGTCCTTCCAGCGGGGAACAATCTCGTCGGCGGTGGCGGCCGCGACGGCGTCCAGGTAGGCCCGGAAGACCGCCCAGACGTTACTGGTGTCGATGGCCGCCATCGTGGCGGGCAGATCGATGCCGGACAGCGCGGCCTCGGCGGTGGTTCGCAGATCGGTCAGGTACTCCTGCTGGACACGTACGTCTTCGGGGGTTCCCGGGCGCGTGACGTGCCCGCCGACGAAGTGGTCGAACTGATAGTCCAGCGCCTGCTCGTGGGCTCGCAGAACGCCGGGCACGAAGGCGGACAGCGACAGGTTGGAGAACGGGACCCAGCCCGGGAAGATGACGTCGACGAGCATCAGCACACGCTGGTTCGGAGCGTAGATGAAGCTGTTGCCCTCGGAATGGTTCGGGCCGGGATAGTCCAGCCGAAGGCTGTGGTCGCCGAGCTCGAGAGTCAGGCTGTCGTCGTAAAGCTCGGTCGGCAGAGGCCGTCGCGGATCGCCGAGGAGCTTCAGCCGCTGCGCGGTCGCACGCTGAGCGTAGTAGGCCGCCTGCTCCGGAAAAATCGACATGGCGCCCACGTGATCCGAGTGATGATGGCTGTAGATCACGTGCCGGACCGGTTCGCGCGTGACGCGGCCGATCGCGCGCAGGATGTTGTGCCCGAGAGTCGGTGGCGCGTCGACGGCAACGACTCCGTCGGCGGTCACGACGAACATCGATTGGTAGCTGCCGTCGGAGAGCCAGAAGATGCCGTCGGCGATCTCGTCGAGAACGTACCCCGAGGCCGGCACCTGTGGTCCCTTGGCGTTCGCCGGAACAGGTGCGGTCGGGGCCTCCCGGCGGCGCCTGGCCTCTTCGGCGAAGGACGCCAGAGCAGTGGCGCCGTTGGCGTTGATGGATGTGGACACGTTGCCTCCTGGTTGTGGGCTGGTCGCGTACGGGCCGGACTCGTAGGTCCGTTTGTCTTTCTGTCGCAGCTCGCCGATCGCGGTGCCGAGGTCGGTTTCTACGCCGTCGGGTCGCTGGAGGCCGTTGTCGAACAACAGCTCGACGAACGGTCGGTGCTTGGGACGGCCCGCGGTCATGAAGTAGGCCTTCAGCCCTGCCGCCAACTCGTCATCGCCGCGACCTCAAAGTTATCCCCAGCGCCGTGTAGAAGTCCTTGGCCCGGTCGACGTCGGACACCGGGAACACCGCGACTTCCAGCTTCATGTCCATGACTCGCGCCTCCTGCAGTCGTGGTTTCCGATGGTTACGAGCCTGGTGGTTCCGGGGCACGGGCCAGACCCGTGAGAGTCACTGGTCCCGCCCTCCCAGGGAGTGTCAAGGGTGTGCGGCGGCCGCCGGTGCCTTGAGGGTGGAGGTGGAGAAAGAGGGGGCTGAGATGGATCTCCGGACCACTGCCACCACCCAGCGTCGACCGATAACCCGCCCGGCACGCTGGTCGACCGCCTGATGCAGGTGACGCTGGAGAAGTTCCCGGATTCCGCATGGAAACCGGATGTCAACCGAAACGGAGTAGCACCATGACCACAGTGGAACAGCGAGCCGGCCATGCGATTCGGCCGTTCACCGTGCGTTTCCGTGCGGAGGCCCTCGACGACCTGCGCCACCGGCTGGCGGCGACGCGCTGGCCGACCCTGGAGCTCGTCGGCGACCGCTCGCAGGGGGTACAGCTAGCCACGATGCGCGCGCTGGGACAGTACTGGGAGAACAAGTACGACCTGCGGCGGGTGCAGTCCCGACTGAACGCGCTGCCCCAGTTCACGACCGAGATCGACGGCGTCGGCATCCACTTCGTCCACGTACGCTCGCGGCACCGCGATGCCCTGCCGCTGGTCATGACCCACGGCTGGCCCGGCTCGATCATCGAGATGATCGACTCGATCGGCCCGCTCACCGACCCGACCGCGCACGGCGGCACCGCGGCGGACGCGTTCCACCTCGTCCTGCCGTCGCTGCCCGGATACGGCTTCTCCGCCCAGCCGACCGAGGTCGGATGGGACCTCGTGCGCACCGCCCGGGCCTGGGCGGAGTTGATGAGCCGGCTCGGCTACGACCGCTACGTGGCCCAGGGCGGCGACGTCGGCGCCGGCGTCACCGACGCGATCGGACGACTGGGACCTAAGGGACTGGCCGGCATCCACACCAACCTGCTCGTGCCTGCACTCAACGACCCGGCCTCGCTGCCCAACAGCACCGACGAGGAACGCGCGGCGCTGGCCGCGATCAAGGTCTTCCAGACCAGCGGCAACGGCTACTTCGTGGAGATGGCCACCCGGCCCGAGACGATCGGGTACGCGCTGCTGGACTCACCCTCCGCGCTGGCCGCCTGGATGATCGACCACGACACCGACGCCTACTACAAAATCGCTCGCGCGTTCGTCGACGGACAGCCCTCGGGCAACCTCACCCGCGACCACATCCTCGACAACATCACCGCGTACTGGCTGACCGGCACCGGCGCGTCCACCGCCCGCTCGTACTGGGAAGCCTACGGAGCCGACGCGCCGGCCGCCGGTCGCGCACCGCTGCCCGACCCCCGTGTCCCGGTCGGGTTCAGCACCTTCCCCGGCGAGATCTGGCGCACTCCGCGCAGCTGGGCCGAGAAGTCCTACCCCACGCTCAACTACTTCGGCGTGGCCGAGCGCGGCGGCCACTTCGCCGCCTGGGAAGAGCCGGAACTGTTCGCCGGGCAACTGCGGGCCGCGTTCCGGCCGCTGCGATAGACGTACGAGCCAAACCCATCGCCGTCCGTTTGAAGCTGACATCAACGCGCCAGTACAGGAGATTGAGCAATGATGACCTCGTCCGGGTCCCAACCCACTCGACGGCAGCTGCTGCAGGGTAGCTTCGCCGCCGGCCTCACCGTCGCCGCGACCGCCGTCCTCGGCCAGGCACCGGCAGAAGCCGCCCCGGTCACCGCCCCGACCGGGATCCGCCCTTTCCGGGTCGCGATCCCCCGCGAACAACTGGCCGAGATGCACCGCCGCATCACGGCGACCCGCTGGCCGTCCCGCGAACTGGTCACCGACCGCTCGCAGGGCGTCCAGCTGGCGGCCGCCCAGGCCCTCGCCCGGTTCTGGGCAACCGGCTACGACTGGCGCCGGTTCGAGGCCAAACTCAACGCCCTTCCCCAATTCACCACCGAGATCGACGGCGTCGACATCCACTTCATCCACGTACGTTCCCGGCACCGCGACGCCCTGCCGCTCGTCATGACCCACGGCTGGCCCGGCTCGATCGTCGAACTGCTCGAAACCGTCGGCCCGCTCACCAATCCCACCGCGCACGGCGGGACCGCGGCGGACGCGTTCCACCTCGTGCTGCCCTCGATCCCCGGATACGGCTTCTCCGGCAAACCCGGCCGGCTCGGCTGGGACACCACCCACACGGCGCGCGCCTGGGCCGAGCTCATGCGCCGCCTCGGCTACACGCAATTCGTCGCTCAGGGCGGTGACGTCGGCGCCGCCGTCACCGACAAGATCGGCCGTTTGGCCCCGGCGGGACTGCTGGCCATCCACCTGAACCTGCTGGTGCCAGCATTGGGTGGCACCGACAACCTGCCGAAGAACACCACCGAGGAGAAAGCCGCGGCCGCCGCGCTCCACACCTTCGCGACGACCGGCAACGGCTATCGGGTTGAGCAGGCGACCCGGCCACAGACGATCGGTTACGCATTGCTGGACTCACCGGTAGCACTGGCCGCCTGGATGCTGGATCACGACACCGACAGCTACCTCAAAATTGCGCGCACCTTCCGCGGCGGGCCGGCAGCAGGCAACCTCACCCGCGAGCACGTCCTCGACAACATCTCGCTCTACTGGCTGACCGGCACCGGCGAGTCGGCCGCCCGCATGTACTGGGAGAACGCCAACGTCGCCGGCACCGGCCAGGCCCCTCCCCCAGTGACCGTCCCGGTCGGAATCAGCGCCTTCCCAGGCGAAATCTTCCAGGCGCCACGCAGCTGGGCCGAGATCGGCTACCCGAGCCTCAACTACTACAACAAGCCCGAACGCGGCGGGCACTTCGCGGCCTGGGAACAGCCCGCACTGTTCACCCGGGAGATCCGTGCCGCCTTCCGCTCCGCCCGCTGAGCTGAACCGTCAGACGACCCGGATGATGGAAGATTCCGGGCGGAAGACCTCGCGATGCCGTACGCGGCACGGACCGAAGGTGGTCGCGAGGTCGTGGTCGCGACGCCCGGCGGGACGACGCCGAACGTCGACACGATCGGTCTGAAGGTCGTCGCCGGAGAAAATGCCAATAGTGGGTCCTAACCTGCGTTAGCGGGTGCCCGAAGGGAATGTATCGGTCATGACAAGCGTGCCGGCTCGGCCGGATTGCGCCGCCACAGTGCTTGGAGCCCCTACCGTAGTCGACGACGTAGGGGGTCTGCGGGTCATCGTGGACCTGACGCTCGATCCCCCGGGCCGCACGGTTACTTGACCGAAGTGGGCGGCCCGGCCGCGGTAGAAGCTGAGGTCGGTGCTGTTGACGTTGTCTTGGTCAGCCATGCCGACCACCCGGACACCTGGACGACCGCGGCCGGGCCTTCACCCTGGTGGCGCCGCTGGTACTGACGGGCCCGGCGGCGGCCAGGCGGCTGGGGCCGTATGCAGTCGGGCTGCCCGCTTGACGTCGTATTCCCTGTCACGCGCTGACGGCGGCGGCATCCGACCGTGCGGGCGGTGCCGGCGGTACACGGCCTTTGAGGATGGCGAGCGTGACGTCGACGGCAACGTCAACTGCGAGGTGACCGGGTTTGTGCTGTCCGGGCAGGGTCTGCTGGTCGTCTACGTAGCGGCGACAACGCGTCCCTTCGAGTGGTCGCCGAACTGTCCCGGCGGGACCGGATGTAGACGTGGCCGTGCTCTTCGCGGGGCGGCCAGGGTGACGTCGAAGTTTCGTGGCCGTCCCCCGAAGCTGGACAGCCGCCGGGCCGCCGCAGCCGCTGCGGCCCTCGGCGCAAAAGATTGTGATCCCCGCCCACTACGACGGCTGGACACACTTCTCCGAGAATCCGGCGGACATCGAAACGGCGTTCGAGGAGGCAGGGCTGCCCTCGTTGCTGCACCTGGACGAGTACGGAACCTGGATATCCCCACAGCCATAACGGTGCTGACCCCGAAGTCCGTCCTGCCGCCAGACGCCTGCGCTATCAGCGCGTCAGCGCTGACGCGCGGAATCTACTCGCGTCCGAAGGCGAACCCGACCGGTTCGAGAGCAAGGAGAAAGCTGGAGCATGTCGAGGCGCTGGCGCCTGTCAGTGATGGAGACTCACCTGAGTTCCCCCCGGTTCGGTGGAGCTTCTCAAGCATGATCGACTGATCATGGGGAGTAAGTATCCGTGGCCGCACCGAAGAAGTACCCCGCCGATGCGTTTACGCTGACCCGAAGATGCATGAAACGCGGGGCAACTCGAACCTAACCAGGTTGGTCGCAGCGGGGAAGTACGGCCGAACCATCGTGCAGGCACGCGGCGGCCGGGTGTAGTGGTGGTGGTCGCGCCGGCCGCTGACGATGCCTGCCCCGGTGGGTAGGCGGTGATCTGCCAGACCTGGCGCGGCGCAGTCATACAGGACTCGAACCCGAACTCAGGCGCCGGGTCGCGACCTACGTCGCCGACCAGCAGGCCATCACCATCCGCTGCCACCAGGCCGTGTCACTGCGCTCCGGGGATCACGACGTTCTCGGGGGATCGACGTCAGGCCTTCTGCGGTTGATGGCGGCATCGACGGCGATGCCGATGCGGCGCAGAGTCGCCAATTCGTGCGGCTCGAGCACGTCTATCAGGTACTCGCGGACCGCAGCGACATGCCCTGGTGCGGCCGCCACGACCTCTCGGTAGCCGGCTTCGGTCAGCGTCGCGACGGTGCGGCGGCCGGCGCCGGGAACGCGGGCCCGCTCGAGTAGACAACGTTTCTCCAGCCGTCCGACGACGTGCGACAGCCGCGACAGTGACGCCGACGTACGGGTGGCCAGCTCACTCATCTGCAATGTGCGTTCCGGTTGTTCGGACAGGACCGACAACACCATGTATTCGAAAAACGTCAGTGGCGTCTCGCGTTGCATCCGCGCGTCCAGGGCGGCCGGCAGGCTGATCATGATCGCGGAGTTCGCCCACCACGCCGCCAGCTCGTCTTCGTTCAGCCAGCGCGTTCCGGTGGCCGGCTCAGACTCGCCTGCACCCGGCTTTGATCCGGTGGCCCGCTGCGCCGCCGGCGGCTCGCTGCCGGCATCCGGTCGCGTCCGGGCATGCCTGCCGCTCGCTGTGGTCTTGGCCATGCCAGCAACCATACCGCACGTTGTTGACGCATCAAGTTCGGCTGTGTTCTGATGTTGATGCATCAAGTTCCACCTCGGCACGGCGTACTGCGCGTCAGCCGTCGCCACCACTGCTCGCCACAGAACGCGGCGAACCGATCGGAAGGAGGGAGACCAGATATGCAGAACACCCGACTGGGCGGGCTCAAGGTGTCGCGTATCGGCCTCGGAGCCATGGGGATGTCGGCGTACTACACCGGCGCCGGCCGCGACGACAGCAAGTCGATCCGGACGATCCATCGGGCCTTGGACCTCGGTGTCACCCATCTGGACACCGCCGAGGTGTACGGGCCTTATGTCAATGAGGAACTGGTCGGCCGCGCGATCAGGGGCCGCCGGGACGACGTTGTTCTCGCCACCAAGTTCGGCCTCGTGTCGTACACCGGCCGGCCGGGTATGGACGGCACACCGGCCAACATCCGGACGGCGATCGACGGGTCGCTGCGGCGGCTCGGCACCGATCGCATCGACCTGTACTACCAGCACCGGGTCGACCCCGGCACACCCGTCGAGGAAACGGTGGGAGCCCTCAGCGAGCTGGTGGCCGCGGGCAAGGTCCGTCATATCGGGCTGTCGGAGGCGAGCCCGGCGACGATCCGGCGGGCTCACGCGGTGCACCCGCTGGCCGCTGTGCAGACCGAGTACTCCCTGTGGACGCGCGATCCCGAGACCGGCATCCTGCCAACGCTGCGTGAGCTCGGGATCGGGCTTGTCGCGTATTCCCCGCTGGGGCACGGCTTCCTCACCGGCGGTATCCGCACGCTCGCCGGCCCGGACGCGGGCGACTGGCGTCGCACCAACCCCCGGTTCACCGGTGACAACCTCACCCGCAACCTGCGCATCGTCGACGAGGTGCGCGACGTTGCCGCTGAGGCCGGTGCCACACCCGCGCAGGTCGCTCTGGCCTGGCTGCTCACCCGGGGAGACGGAATCGTGCCCATCCCCGGCACCAGGCGTGCCGATCGGCTCGAGGAGAACACCGCCGCCGACGGCATCCGGCTCACCGCCGGCCAGATCGCCCGTCTGGACAACCTGGCTCCGGCATCCGGCGATCGCCACGCCGAGGCCGACATGGCCGTGATCGACGGCTGACCTCGCCGAAGCGGGGCGGCCACCCTCGCTGTGCATCAACCGAAGGAGCACAATGCCATGTCAGACACCGTGATTCGCGTAGGCATCATCGGAGCGGACACCAGGGCGAGCTGGGCCGGGGCATCCCACATCCCCGCACTGGCGGCGCAACCGCAGTACACCCTGGCCGCCGTGGCGACCCGCCACGAGGAGAGCGCCCGCGCCGCCGCCGAGGCGTTCGGCGCCGAACGCTGGTTCGCCGATCCCTTGGAACTCATCCGTGATCCGTCGATCGACCTCGTCACTGTGGCCGTCAAGGTGCCGGCCCACCGCGACCTGGTGCTCGCGGCTCTCGCTGCGAACAAGGCCGTGTATTCGGAGTCCCCGCTCGGTGCAACGGTCGCGCAGACGGAAGAAATGGCTGCCGCGACGGGCCGGCTGCACACCGCGATCGGCCTGCAGGGCCGGCTGAACCCCTCGGTGCGCCGCGCAGCGGAGATCGTCGCTGAGGGCCGGCTCGGACGGCTGCTGTCGGCCCGGGTCGGCGCGACGACCTTCGGCAACGGCCCGGAATCGATGAGCGCGTACAAGTACTTCGACAAGGCGGCGGCCGGAGCCGGCTTCCTGACGATCGCCGCCGGTCATGTTCTGGACGTGGTCGAGGCGGTCCTCGGTGACGTCAGCGACATCGATGCCCGTACGGAGATTCTCTGGCCGGAAGTGAAGCTGGTCGACACCGGCGCGATCACCGTCCGGGAGGTCCCGGACCACCTGGACGCCATCGTGAAGACCGCCTCGGGCGCCCCCGTGGGGGTGCAAATCCTCGCCGGCGTCCCCGTACCGGATGCCCACTTCAGCCTCGAGGTCCGCGGCTCGGACGGCTGGCTGGCCCTGGCTGGCAACCACCCCGCGGGCGTTCGGGTCGGCGACCTGACGCTGTCGTCAAGCGTAGACTTTGACGCGCCCGACCGGCCCGTCGCCACCGGTGCCGGCCCGACCGCCGCCGAGATCTGGACCGGAGCCTCCATCAACGTGGGCGAGGTGTACGCCAGCCTGGCCCGCGACATCGCGAACGGGACCCACCACACCCCGGGCTTCCACCACGCCGCCCACAACAGCCGACTCATCGCCCGGGTCGATCAGGCTGCCCGCACCGGAATCCGCCAGTGAAGGTGCATCCCCTCTCGACCCACGAGAGGACCAGACCAACGCCGGCACCATCCGTCATGGCAACCTCACCGAGCTCAGCCCCGACGACATCAGTGACGTTCTGCACGTCAACGTCCGAGGCACCGTGCTGACCACCCGGGCCGCCATCCCCCACCTGACGAACGGGGGTCGCATCATTACCATCGGCTCGACTCACGGAGATCGCGTCCCCTTCCCCGGAGTGACGCTTTATGCGCTGACCAAATCCGCGCACCACTCCTTCACCCGAGGCCTGGCCCGGGAACTCGGGCCCGCCAACATCACCGTCAACCTGGTGCAGCCCGGGCCCATCGATACCGCTCTCAACCCCGCCGACGGCGAGGACGCTGACTACCTCCGCAGCCTGGTGCCACTCGGGCGATACGGCACCACCGACGAGGTGGCCGCCGCCGTAGCCTTCCTGGCCGGCCCTACCTCGTCCTACATAACCGGCTCCATCATCACGATCGACGGCGGCTTGAACGCCTGAAGAGAGTCAACAAAGTGCGACAGGGCAACGGCACGGAATTTCCCGTCGTCAGGAGGCTGATCGAGGCAGTCAACGCGCGCGACCTCGATGCGCTCGTGGCCACGTTCGCTCCCGACTTCACCAGCTCGTGGCCTGCCCACCCTGGCCCGCGCGTTCAACACCCCGGAACAGGTACGCCGTAACTGGGCCTTCATCTTCGCCCAGTTTCCCCAGATCTACATGTCCGTGACCGGATCCGTCGTCACCGCCGACGAGTTCTGGGGCGGATTCCATTACCTGCGACCCGGCGCGGCCGACATGCGCGGCGTCATCATCATCAAGGTGCGCAACGACCGGATCGTCGAGTCGCGGTTCTACCTGGAGGAAGTCGAAGGCGCTTCGATCCCGAATCCCATGCCGGGAGTCCCGGGAAAGCCGACCGGGAGCAGACTCCCTCCGGCCCGATGACCGCACGGCCGGACCTGGAATACCATCACCGCACAAGAACAGGACCTCATCATGGAAATCGGCCTCCACATCGCGGATTACGCATGGAGCGGCGGCTCCGCCGCTCTCGGCCCCAGGCTCGCCCAGCACGCTCGCGAGGCCGAGGAATGCGGCGTCACGCGCATCACCGTCATGGACCACCTCTGGCAGATGAACGCCTACGACCTCGGCCCGTACGAGAACGACATGCTCGAGGCGTACAGCGTGCTCAATTTCCTGGCCGCCGTGACGAGCACCGTCCGGCTACATACACTCGTCACGGCGGTCGCTTACCGACAGCCCGGACTGCTGGCCAAGCAGGTGTCCGCCCTCGATGTCCTCTCCGGTGGACGCGCCGGCCTCGGCATCGGAGCCGGCGCTTCCGTCGACGAGTCCCGAGGCCTGGGTCTTCCCACCCCCTCCACGAGGGAACGCTTCGAGCTGCTGGAGGAGGCGGTCCAAATCTGCCTGCAGATGTGGTCGGACTCCGACGCGCCGTTCACCGGACGGCACCACCAGCTCGAGCGGACCCTGAACGTGCCGCAGTCGCTGCAGCGTCCGCACCCCTACCTCCTGATCGGCGGTGAGGGCGAACAGCGCACACTCCGGCTGGTCGCGCAGTACGCCGACGCGTGCAACATCGGCGGCGGAGACCAGACCGTGCACAAACTCGACGTCCTCAGAGCGCACTGCGAAGCGGTGGGGCGCGACTACGACGCGATCGAGAAGACCACCCTGTTCGCGATCAACCCCGAGACGACGACGGACGACATCCTGCGCATGGCCGAGCCGATGCGTGAACTCGGCTTCTCGACGGCGTACATCTTCGCGCAACAGATGCCCGATCCGGGGAATATCATCGACGTGATCGCACCGGCCGTCGCCGGACTGCGCTGACCGGCCGACCAACGCGCTTCAGCTCCCTTCGACGGCTCGTGTGTGAACCGGAGCGCCGCCCACGGCGGACAGAGGCGCGCCAGCTCGCCAATCCCGACAGCCAGGTCCAACCGCGCCGCCTGTGGCCGCTCCTGACCCCGGCCGACATCGACGAGCAAACAATTGTTCACTCGGTCACCGATCAGTCACGATCCCGGCGACGGTCATGGCGACGATGGCCACCAGGCTCAGCAGCAGCCCCGCTCCGGTGAGGCGGCGCTGGAGCGCGGACCGGCCGGCCGGCGGCTGCTGTTGGGCCGCCAACACTGTTCCACCCATCAGCGCGAACGTCAGTACCACCAAAATGATCATGAGCGGATCCCTGACCTCGGAGGTATCGGTCTCCTCGAGCCTGCGCCGGCACACGCGGCATGGCAGGCCGACAAAGCTGAACATTGAGCGAACGACCGTCCGCACCGTGGCGAGCTGAACCTGTCACCAAGACCACTCCCGCGTGACGGTTGGTGGACGCAGCTGCGGCTTGACGAACGTGCGTTGTACGGGTGTGAGCGACGTGAAGAAGTACTTCCCGATCCCCCTGTCTTCGACCTATCAGAAATAGTCGCCGTATTTCGTTGCTTTCGAGACATGATTCCCTGTTCCCCCGGAGCGCCTCCAAAGTAGGGACAGAGATCCGATGTGCGCTGCCTGTGTAGAACTGTGCGCACGGTACTGACGACAGGACTGCACTCCCGGCTGAAACTGAAGCACAGACTCGGCAGGGTTCGCCGTGCAGTCATGACACACGAAAGCGCTAGCGGCGGTGATCGCCGTCTTGACTGGTGTCCTGCTGGTGTTGGCGGCTGCCGCACCCGCGGATGCTGTGGTCGTGGCCGGCGACGACTTCATTGCTGGGCTGACTTCTCGGGAACTCCATTCCTCGGCATGTACTTTCTGCGGAAAGCGGGCGCTCAGAAGTGTCTGGACGCTCCTGAGAGCGGCGGTGGGGCGAACGACTCACACGTTGATCTTTGAGAGTGCAACATCGGCACCCCGCTGCGCTGGAGCTCTACGAAAATCGGGAGTTCAGCTATCCATATTGGCTCGAGAACATTCGTTTCAGCAATAAGCGCTTGGACTATCCGGCGTCCTCCGGCGGCGCCAACGGCAAGCGGTACAACGTCTACGAATGCTTGTACAGCACCGGTGAAAGGTTTCGCATCCCCGTGTACGACGCGCAGGTCGGCGATCGGCTGCTCGCCGTACTGACCGCCAAGAGCCGGGCCTCCATCTGCCTCGGCGACGGCTAGCGGTGTTTCGGCAGACGGGTGAAAGATCGCCGGTACGCCGTCGGTGTCAGCCCGACCCGACGCGTCAGGTGCTGGCGCATCGAGTCGGAGCTGCCCAATCCGCTGCGAACGGCGACGAGGTCCATCGGCAGGTTGGTGGACTCCAGAAGTTCGCGCGCCCGGTTGATGCGCTGATGCAACAGCCATTGCAGCGGGCTCAGGCCGGTTTCGGTGCGGAATCGGCGGGTCAGCGTCCGTACGCTGTGGTTGGCGTGCCGGGCCAGGTCGACCAGCGTGAGTGGCTGATCGAGCCTCTGCAGCGCCCAGGCTCGCGTGGCGGCAAGGGAGACGCCGGTCTCGGCGGGCAATGGTGTCTCGATGAACTGCGCCTGACCACCAGGGCGCACAGGTGCCACAACGGCCAGCCGGGCCACCGCGTTGGCCGCTGCGGCACCGTGGTCGGAGCGGACCATGTGCAGGCAGAGGTCGATGCCGGCCGCCAGCCCAGCCGAGGTGATCACGGGGCCGTCCTCGACGAACAGCACGTCCGGTTCGAGCGTGACGGCCGGGTAGCGCTGGCGAAATATCTCCGACTTCACCCAGAATGTTGTGGCGCGCCGGCCCTCCAGCAGACCGGCGGCCGCCAGCACGAAGGCGCCGGTGCAGATCGACGCGAGACGCTTGCCTGCTGCGGCCGCTGAGCGCAGCGCCTCCAGGACCGCCGGCGGGACGTCGTCGCGACCGGCCCCGCCGGTCACCATCACCGTGTCGGCCTCGTCGACTGCCTCCAGGCCGTACCGGACGAACAAGTCGAAAGCGCCATCGGACGGCAGGATCCCCGGCTCAGCCGTGCAGACCCGGACGTCGTACGCAGGCCGTCCATCGATCTCCACCCCACGGAAGATCAGGTCAGGGATGGACAGATCGAAAGTATTGACCGGTGGAACGGCAATGACGACGACGCGATGCATGGCCAGAACCTCCGGATGTATGGCACTCGGGCCAGTACTGTACAGCGCTGCAGCTCGGCAGGCTCGAGACATGTCATTCGTCGTTGTCACCGGAGCCGGCGCAGCCGGCCTACCCACCGCCCGCCAGTTCGCCGAGAGCGGCGAGCGCGTCCGCCAGATCACCCGCAGTGGCCGCGGCGCTGACCACCCGCTGGTGGAGACCGTGGCCGCCGACATCACCGATGCCGACCGGCTCACCGAGCTCACCAAGGGCGCACGCGTGCTGGTCAACTGCGCCATTCCCGCGTTGGACCGTTGGGCTGCCGACGTGCCACCGATGTCCGCGGCGTTACTCACCGCGGTCGAGCGAACCGGAGCGGCCTACGTAATGCTGGGCAACACGTACGGCTACGGTCATGTCGACGGACCGATGACCGAAGACCTGCCGATGACCGCCACCACGGTCAAAGGCCGTGTCCGAGCGCAGATGTGGCTCGACGCGCTGGCCGCTCACGAAGCAGGCCGCGCGCGGGTCACCGAAGTGCGGGCCACAGGTTTCCTCGGCGCGGGCCCCGTGGGTCCCTACGGCGCATTCGTGCTCGGTCCCCTTCTGGCCGGCGAGGTGGCGTCCTACCCGGGAGACCTCGACGTACCGCACAGCTGGAACTACACCGAAGACATCGCCCGGACGCTCGTGGCCGCGAGTCGCCACGACGACGCGTGGGGCCGGCCCTGGCACGTGCCGGTCACGTCGTCTCTTTCCGTGCGGGCACTGAGCGAGCGACTCGCCGAACTGGCCGGAGCGCCCACTCCCAAGCTGCACCGCATCGACCGCGACGAGCTGGCCGCGCTGGCTCGACAGCAACCGATGTTCGGCGAACTCGCGGAAATGATGTACAGCAACGAGAACCCGCATGTGATCGACTCCAGCCGCACCGAGGCGATCCTCGGTGTGAAGCCGACGCCACTGGACACAGTCCTGCGAGAGATGGTGACCGGCGCCGCCGGTGCGACCGGAAACCTCGCCGACCGGCTCTCCCGCCGCCTCGCGCCTCAACAGCGCGGCGCTATCTGAATAGGTAGCCGCGGGGCTGGTGGGCCCACCGCTGATCCCCGGCCGAAATTCCTGGCTACCGGTCCAGAAATAGCCATCCCCAGTTGACTTCGTCAAAGGAACTGTGATGTCCATCAAAGCGTTTCAGCCGTATGAGTTGGCCGGTAAGAAGCTGAAGAACCGTATCGTCATGGCCCCGATGACCAGGAGCCGTGCCCCCGGCGCCACGCCGACCCCGTCGATGGCCACCTATTACGCGCAGCGAGCCGGCGCCGGTCTGATCATCACCGAGGGCACCCACCCGTCGGCGCAGGGGCAGGGTTACACCGACGTGCCCGGCCTGCACTCGACGGCACAGGTGGACGCCTGGCGCACCGTCACCGACGCCGTGCACGCCGAAGACGGTGCGATCTTCGCGCAGCTGATGCACAGCGGTCGCATCGGGCATCCCGACCTACTGCCCGACGGTCTTGTCCCGGTCGGCCCGTCCCCCGTGCAGGCCAAAGGGCGATTCTTCACTCACACCGGCCTGCAGGACTTCGTCACCCCCCGCGAACTCACCGAGGACGAGATCCTGTCCACCATCGAGGATTACGCCTCGGCTGCCCGCAACGCCATCACGGCCGGATTCGACGGCGTCGAGCTGCACGGCGCCAACGGCTACCTCATCCACCAGTTCCTGTCCACCCACACCAACCAGCGTGACGATCGATGGGGCGGGGACGTGGACGGCAGGATCCGATTCGCCGTCGAGGTAGCCCGGGCCACGAGCCAGGCCATCGGCGCCGACAAGGTCGGCATCCGCCTCTCACCCGGGGCCACCGTCAACGACATCAACGACGACCCTGACCACGACGCCACATACTTGCCCCTGGTTCGCGAGCTGGCGTCTCTCGACCTCGCCTACCTGCACTTCGCCGAACGGGCCGGACGCGACCTGACCCGCCGGATCCGTGCGGCATGGCCCAGCACCTTGATTCTCAACCCCGACACCGGAACGACGCCCACCGGTCCAGCGGACCTGGGACTCATCGAGGACGGCATCACCGACCTGCTCGCCTTCGGCGCCAACTTCATCGCCAACCCCGACCTGCCATACCGTCTCGCCACCGGTGCCCCCCTCGCCGAGGGCGACCGAGCCACCTTCTTCGGCGGCGACGACCGCGGTTACATCGATTACGCCCCGCTCGACTGAACGACGGGCCGGCATGCTGAGCGGCGGCCGCATCGAAAGTACGCGTACAGCCGCCGCCAGACCTCGCAGGCGAGCGTGACGAAGCGGCGAGCCTACAGGCTCAAGGTCGCCTGTCCTTCTTCGACTTCTTCGCCATCATGTTCTCCTCACTCGTGAGCGACCGATGCGCGAGCCGGGTCAGCGATCGCCTCGCTGCCATCGGCGTGACACCTGCGATACACCGTAAGCGCAGCAAACCTCGCCTGCCGGTCCTTGCGGAGATCTCGGCGCGGAGGACGTGATCTTCTCTGATTGGCGGGCCATGCCCCTACGACCAGAGCGAAATTCGTCGAATATAGCCGCACACGCGACGGAGAAGCTTCTCCGTGCGGCGGCCCGCCGGCTCGATGCCCTCGAATGCCTGAAGCGGTTGTTGCAACCAGGCGGCGAAAGTCACGAGAGGGCGGCCTGCGGGCGGATCGAAGGTTTTTCGCCGACCCGGCGGAGACGGTGAGCGGGTATTCCGGCAGCTACCAACTCGTCCGCGAGCGTCGGCGACGGGTGATCCAGAAAAACCGCGACACGATGGTCGTCACCGAGGTGGCAAGCTCCGGCAAGAGTGCCGAGGTTGATGCTGTCCAACCCGCGCACCTCGCTGAGGTCGAGGACCAGCCGCAGCGGCCGGTGATGCCGGATGGCTTGCACGAGGATGCGGCGCAAGTCGACCGCATCGCTGGCTTCGAACATTCCGCGTGGGTGGATGACCAGCGTTCCATCGGCCATGGTGTCGACGTCGACCAAGGCATCGGTCATCGCGCCGCCTCCGTTAGCTGATGTTTCCCGAGCTGTCAGGCTAAAGGCTCCTCGATGACCGGTCGATAGCCGCCAAGATTGTTCACTTGGTCACTGATCGGTCACGATCCCGGCGACGGTCATGGCGATGATGGCCACCAGAGTCAACAGCAGTCCCGCTCCGGTGAGGCGGCGCTGGAGCGCCGCCCGGCCGGCCGACGGCTGCTGTTGAGTCGCCAAAACTGTTCCACCCATCAGCGCGACCCGATCGGGGGCGCGCGCCTGGCTCAAGGCCGATGAACGGGCCTCTCCGCCAAGACATGGCAGAGAGGCCCGTGGCCGCCGACGCCTCGAGCGCAACGCCACCCAGGCCCGACAGCCAGTGGCCTAACCCCCGAGGGCGTCGTCTACCGCGCACCCGACACCCGTCAGCGATTCCTCGGATTCATGGAATGGGCCGGCAGCCTCGGCACCAACGCCGACACGATCGTCGACTCCGCCTCAAGGTCTACGTCCGCGACGCCGAGAAGGCCGACGTTTACCTCACGCCGGGCGACACGATCGTCGCCCGCGCCGATGGCCTCGGACAGATCTTCACACCATCACCGCCGGACAACACGCCGACACCGAATAGTCCCTTACCCGCCCCCTCGCCGAGCAGGCGAAGGGGGCGCTGTCGTACTACGCCATCAGTGGCTGGTAAGCACTCCCAGGAAGGTTACGGTCAATGCCTGCTTCAAGTAGTCGTTGGGGTCCAAGCGGGAGCGGGCAAGGTCCGGTTCGGTTTGGTAGGCGGCCTCGAGGCTGGGTGGCGGTGTTCGGTACGGCGCCAGCGCGCCGGCCGTGAGCATGGTCTGCAGGCTGCAGAACGCTGCGTCATCCCCGAGCTCCGGCAGGCATTTCTGAACCAGGGCGGCCATGGTCGCCAGCCGGGCCAGGGAAGCGCGCTTATAGCGTGTGACGACCTCGACGGAGACGTTGTGCTCCAGGACGCTTGCCTGTGCGCCGAAGAGTTCGCACAGCACGACCCGGCTGGACAGCGACCGGCTGAGGATTGCGGCCACTGCCACCGCCCGTTCGGCCGGGGACAGCTCATGGTCGACGCCGGTCGCCAGCTCGTCCGCCAGCTCCGTCAACCACTCCTGCAGGAAGCGGTCCAGCAGGTCCAGCAGCACTGCTTCACGCGACTCGAAGTAGCGCAGCACGTTCGGCTTCGCCAGCCCGACCCGGCGGCTGAGCTCGTTGAGGGTCAGCGCAGCGACCGGCATCTCGTCCAGCATGGCCGACGCCATGTCGAGGATCGCCCGGCGGCGGACCTCCCGCTGCTCCTCAGTCCGCGCCCGCTGAAACGTCATGACCACCACCCTAACTTAAGTACCTACGGTACGTTGACAAACGTACTGGCGGTACTTTAACGTCGTCCATGCAAGATACCTCCGGTACTTAAAGATGAAGGGCACGACATGAGCGACAAGTGGACGACGGCGAACATCCCCGACCAGCGGGGGCGGGTGGCCGTGGTGACCGGCGCCAACACCGGACTCGGGTATGAGACCGCCAAGGCTCTCGCCGAGCGCGGGGCAACCGTCGTGCTCGCCGTGCGCAACGTCGAGAAGGGCAAGCAAGCCGCGGCCCGCATGACCGGCGACGTGAGCGTGCAGGAGCTCGACCTGACCTCGCTCGACTCCGTCCGCAGCGCGGCGGCGGCGCTGCGGTCCCGGCTCGACCGCATCGACCTGCTGATCAACAACGCCGGCGTGATGTACACGCCGAAGCAGGCCACCCGCGACGGCTACGAGATGCAGTTCGGCACCAACCACCTCGGCCACTTCGCGCTCACCGGGCTGCTGCTGGACCTGCTGCTCCCCGTGCCCGGCTCCCGGGTGGTCACGGTCAGCAGCACCGGCCACCGCATCCGAGCCGCCATCCACTTCGACGACCTGCAGTGGCAGCGCTCGTACAGCCGGGCCGGCGCTTACGGCCAGTCCAAACTGGCCAACCTCATGTTCACCTACGAGCTGCAACGCCGGCTCGCCACGCACGGCACCACGGTCGCGGTCGCCGCGCACCCCGGGCTCTCCAGCACCGAACTGACCCGCAACAGTCCTGCCATCTTCCGGCTCCCGATCACCCTGATCGCGCCGCTGGCCACGCAGACACCGGCCATGGGCGCACTGCCGACCCTGCGCGCCGCCACCGACCCTGCCGCACTCGGCGGCCAGTACTACGGTCCCGGCGGAAATTTCGAGATCAAGGGCCACCCCCGGCTGGTCACCTCCAGCCCCGATTCCTACGAGGCAGCCATCCAGCAGCGGCTGTGGACCGTCTCCGAAGACCTCACCGGCGTGCGGTTCCCCGTCATGGCCGTCAGCGTGCCGAACTAGTCCTCAGGATCACCCATCCCGAAATGCCGCCGCACGGTCCGCATCCCACGGCTTCGGCGCTCTGCGGCGGTGTCGGAGAAAGACTCCGGCGTCATGTCGCGGCGCCGAACCCGCGTGCTGAACGACGGCGACGGACCCCGTCGTGGAGCTTCCCGGTATGCCGCAGCACCACCACCGATCCAGTCCGAGGGGGGTGGCAGACGCCCGCTGAGGATCTCATCGCATGCGCGGCAGGTGCCAGCCTCAGTGCAAGCGGGCCAGCGCGTCCACGGACGGCGTGCCCGGGTCGGCCTGGTAGGTGATGATCACTCGGTCAATGCCACCCGCGATCGACAGCGCCTCGCGCCGTAGTGTCAGCGACCCGACGATCGGGTGGTCGAAGCGCTTGATCGCGTCGCGCACCGGCCGGACGTCGTGGGCCTCCCACATAGCGCGAAAGTCGCTGTCGGCCAGCATCGACGAGACGAGCTCGGCCGTACGGGGATCATGCGAGGTGCCCTCGGCGCGCAGGGCGGCAGCGGTCTGCGCGGCAACCTCAGTCCAGTCGGGGAACAGCGTGCGGACGGCCGGATCGAGGAACACGCCGCGGACCAGGTTCCCGCCGGGCGTGTAGAGCGTGGAGAGCGCCATGGCGCTCTTGTTGGCCGCCAGCACGTCGAAGCGCCGGTTGCGGACGTACGCCGGGACGTTGGTCCACGCGTCGAGCAGTCGCTGCACGACATCGGATACCTCGTCGTGCCCGGTGACCAGTGGTGGCGGCGCGGCCAGCGCACACAGGTGCGCCGTTTCGTCGGCATTCAACCGGAGTGCGGTAGCCAGAGCGCGCAGCACCTGTGGCGAGGGGTTACGGTCCTGGCCCTGTTCGAGCCGGGTCAGGTAGCGCGGGCTGACTCCGGCGATGCGGGCGAGTTCCTCCCGGCGCAGGCCGGGCACACGCCGGCGCCCGGACGGCGTCAGTCCCACCTGCTGCGGCGGGATCCGCCCGCGCCGTGCCCTGACGAAATGGCCGAACTCGTTGTCGCCGTGCACCTGTTCGAGGCTACCCCTGGCAGGGGTCTGGTTACCGGTCGTCCGATGGCGGACGGTCGAATCATGAAGACATGGTTCATCACCGGTGCGTCCCGCGGCTTCGGACGGGTCTGGGCGCGAGCGGCGCTCGACCGCGGGGATCGGGTCGCCGCGACCGCACGAGACCCGCGTACGCTCGAGGACCTGGCCCAAGCGCATGGCGACCGGTTCCTTGCTCTGACCCTGGACGTCACCGACCGCCCGGCCGTCTTCGCGGCGGTGTCACGGGCCGTGGACACATTCGGTCACCTGGACGTCGTGGTCAACAACGCCGGATACGGATTGTTCGGCATGGTCGAGGAGACCACCGAGCAACAAGCCCGCGCGCAGATGGAGACAAACTTCTTCGGCGCGCTGTGGGTGACCCAGGCCGTTCTGCCTTTGCTGCGTGCCCAGGCTCACGGTCACCTTCTGCAGGTTTCCAGCATCGGCGGCATCGGCGCCTTTCCGAGCCTCGGTCTCTACAACGCGTCGAAGTGGGCGCTCGAAGGGCTCAGCGAGGCGGTCGCCGCCGAGCTGGCCCCGTTCGGGCCGAGGGTGACAATCGTCGAGCCCGGCCCGTACGGCACGGATTGGTCCGGCGGGTCTGCCGTGCACACCGACCCGATCGAGGCCTACAAGCCGGTACGGGAGGCACGTCAGGCCGGGGCGTCCGGGCGCACGCCGGCCGACCCCACGGTGACTGCCCCGGTCATCCTGCAGCTGGTCGACGCGGAACGTCCGCCGCTTCGCTTTTTCGTCGGCCCGTACCCGTACGCCGTGGCCGAGAAGCTCTACCGCGAACGGCTCGCCACCTGGGACGAGTGGCGCCCGCTGGCGGAGCAGGCGGTATGAACGATTCGCCGCCGCGGCGCGAAACGGTGCCCGTCATCGGGGCCGGTCGACAGCGAACTCGTCGCCGCCGAGGCGAGCGACCACGTCGTCGTGGCGCACCGAGGCCAGCAGCCGCCGCGTAGCGCCAGTCCATCTACCGGCTGGCGGTCGGAGAGGCCGGCTCAGACCATGCCGAGCACACGGCGGACGGCCGCGCCGGACAGCTCGGTCTTGGGGACGAATCCGGCCACGGGCGCCTCGTCGATCAGGTCGGCGTAGTCGGCACCGGCATACGAGGAGATCATGACGAGCCGACTGGCGTGCCCGCCTGCGGCGAGGTCCCGGACCACGTCGAATCCGGATTCCTCGCCCAGGCGGATGTCGACGAGGACGACGTCCGGGCGCAATTCCGCCACCTGCCGGAGGGCCGCGGAGCGGTTGCCGGCGACGCCGGCCACGATCAGGCCGTCCCGTTCCAGGGCGACCCGGGCGGCATCGAGGAAGTTCTCGTCATCGTCCACGATCACGCACCGTAGCTGCACACGGACACCCTTCCAGCTCGCTGGGCTCCGCGCATTGCAGGTAGCAGGGGTATGTCCACATGCGACCGGCGGATCATTCGGGTCGGACGGAACCGACTTCGACGGTGGCGATGGGAAGCTCCACGGTCAGGCTTGTCCCGCCACCTTCCGGACTGTCGAGCCATAGCCTCCCGCCGAGCGCCTCGACCCGGTCCTTGAGCCCGACCAGGCCGGTCCCTCCGGCCACCATCGCGCCCCCGATGCCGTCGTCGGTGACCGCGACACGCAACAATCGGCCAGCCACCTCAGCGCGGATGCTGACAGTCGAGGCGCGCGCGTGCTTGACCGCGTTGGTCAGCGCCTCGGCGACGACGTAGTACGCGCTGACCTCGACGTGTCCCGGGAATCGCCGGTCAACAAGCAGGTCCAGCTCGACCGGGATCAGTGAGCGGCGGGCGAGCCCTCGCAGTGCGGGGCGCAGGCCGCCGGTGGCGAGGACGGCCGGATGGATGCCCCGGGCGATCTCCTGCACCTCCTCCAGGGCGTCGGTGGCGGCGGTCACCGCGCTGCCGAGCTGGGCGCGCAACGCTTCCAACTCGGGTGGCACGGTCGTCTGCGCGTCGCGCAAACGCAGCGCCAGCAGGACCAGCCGCTGCTGGGCGCCGTCGTGCAGGTCCCGCTCGATGCGCTGGCGGGCCTGGTCGGCGGCGGCGACGATCCGCGCCCGCGAGGCGGCCACCTCGGCTCGGGCCTCGGCGTTCGCGATGGCGGTCGACACCAGCTCGGCGAAGGCGGTGAGCCGGGCCTCGCTGTCCGGGGGCGGCATCTCGTCGTTGGTGGACCCGGCCAGCAGAACGCCCCACAAGCGGCTCTCCGCGCTGACCGGCACGCCGACCGCCGCCTGCCAGCCCCAATCGCGCATGGCGACCTGGCTGATCGCGCCGGTGGCGTCGGCCCGATACACTCGCGCGGGCTTGTGCGTGCGGTGGATGAGGGTGCTGACGTTTGTCCCGCCGAGCGGGAGCCGGGCCCCCAACGGCATCGGCGACGGGCCTTCCCCGGCGCCCCACCGGCCGACGATCTGGATCATCTCGGCCTCGTCGTATCGGAACAGGGCCGCGAAGTCGACCGCGAGCAGCTGCCCGGCCTCCGCGGCCACCGCGGCGAACACCGACTCCGGAGGCTCGGCCCGGGCGACCAGGGTGGCCACCCGCCGCAGGGCCGCTTGCTCGTCGGCAATGCGCCGGTATTCGGCGTACAGCTGGGCGTTGTCCAGGGAGACCGCGAGCTGGCCGGCGATGAGCCCGACAGCTTCCAGCCGTTCGGTGGTGAAGGCACCGCGGATGAGGCGGTTCTCGAGCAGGAGCACCGCGCGCAGCGCGCCGCGTCCGAATACCGGCACGGCCAGCAGCGAACAGCAGGTGACCCCGTCGAAGTACGGGTCGCGGGCGAACCGGTCGTCGCTCGTGGCGTCGCTGACCGCCAGCGGCTCCTGGGTCCGGCGCAGGTAGCGCAGGACCGACATCGGTGCGGCGGGACTGCTCGCCGGACCGGAGAGCACCCAGTCCTGGCGGGCCTCGTCCCACAGCACCAGTTCCACGCCGGTGGCGCCAGCCATAGCGCTCAGCACCTCCGCCACGCGGGCATGCAGTTGCTCGATGCTGGTCTCCGAGCTCAATGCCCGCGCGGCCGCCAGGATGCCGAGAAGGTCGGTAGCGCCGGCCGTCACCGGCGCGCGCAGAGGAGGGTCGGTAGCGTGAACCCCCTCACCGGACGCGCCGTCGGCCGCTGCGCTCAGGCCGGGGTAGGCCCATTCCATCTGCTCGGACTTGGCCACGGCTCCCCAGACGAGGTATTGCCCACGGGCCCGGCCGAGGAGTTCATAGCCGGTGTGTTCCATGCCGTGGGCGAGCGCGAAGCGACCGGCGCGCTCGGTGATCAGCGCCTGGTGCCACGGGCGCTGCCGCTTTCCGGCCTCCCGGCGGGCGGAGTCGAACGCGAAGGCGGCGGCCCGGAAGTCGCCCACCGCCCACGCCTGCTCGGCCTCCACGAGCCGCAGCAGGTGCAGGAAGTTGTCGGGCGCGTCCGCGGCACGGGCGCCGAGCCACCGCAGCACGCCGTCCAGTTCGGTCAGCAGGGCGGCGCGCTCGTCGCCCTGGGCGGACCGGGCCTGCCCGGCCAGCCCGAGGCCGTACAGCGGATGGGCCAGGGCGCTCATCGAGAAACCGGTGATGACCGGCAGCAGCCGCACCGCCGCCGCTCCCTGCCGCGCCACTTCGGCCGGGTCACCGAAGATCGCCGCGGCGATCGCCCGGCACAGGTGGACGTGGATCACCACGAGCGGGTTACCCGCATATCGGTCGACCGGGATCACGTCGGGGGTCGCGGCCGAGCCCTTGCGGCGGAGCACGTCGGCCAGCCACTGATAGCTCTCCAGCCACTGCGACGTCTGCTCGGTGCCGGTCCGCCGCGCGAAGGCCTCCGCCGCGCTCACCTGCGCCATGCAGGTGTCCAGAACCGGCCCGCAGTCCAGCAGACCCACCACCGTCTGGTGGTACGTGTAACCCGCGTTCATCAGGTCGCCGCCCGCGAGCAGGCCCTCCCGGGCACGCAGGCTTTCCTGGACGCTGTTCTCCACCAGCTCGAACCAGGACTCCAGCAACGACACGACCAGGCGGGCATGCGAGGTGTCCGGCTCATAGGACCGGGTCTCGGCCAGCGTGAGGATCCGCCGGGCCACACGGTGCGCCGCGGAGTAGTCGCCTCGCTGGGTGATGGCGTGGAACGCGGCGTTGGCGGCCGACCCGACCAGGGTGTGGCCCGGTCCGTGTTCGGTCCAGATCCGCAGCGCCTCCAGGCCCACCCAGGAGAACATGGCCTGGTCGCCGACGAAGTACGCCGGGGACAGCATCGCGTTGAGCAGGCTGCCCACCGTGAGCAGCGCCGGGTCGGTGATCTCGGGGCGGGTCGCGTCGGCGGGATCGGCACGGTCCAGCCACTCGTACATCCGGGCGAACTGCCGGTCGACCGCCGCCGCCATGTGCTCGGTGTCGGGGACGTCGATGCCGCACTCGCGCAGCGACCTGACCACCAGATCGATGGCCTCCGGAAAACGATTCCGGTGGGTCAGGCCCTTCACCTGCAGCGCCGTCGCGGCTGGGCGGTCGAGGACGGACGCGGCCAGTTCCTCCAGCATGCGGTAGTCCTCGTCCGCCTCCTCGAGCCGGCCCAGGCTGAACAGCGCGGCGTGATGGAGGGTGTGCAACTCGATGAGCGCCTCGGCGCCGGCCTGATCGGCAAGGGTCAGCGCGGCCGCCAGCAGCGCATGCACCAGCACGAACTCGCCGATCTGGGTCACCTCGTCGGCGGCGCGTCGCAGCAGCGCGGCCGCGGCCTGGCGCTCGGCGGGCTCGGTGACCGCGCCGGCCACCGGCAGGTACTGCTCGGCCGCGACCGCGAACAGGTCCGGCACCGCCGCGAGCCGCCGCGCCATGGCCAGGTGAAGCTCGGCCCGGCGATCCGGCGCCAGCCCGCTCAGCACGTCCTCCCGGATGCGGTCGTGCCGGAACCGCACCGCCGCCGCAGCCCCGGCCTCCATCACCAGAATGCCTTCGCGCAGGGCCGGCTCCAAGACGTCGGCCAGGCGGGCGTCGGCGGTCGCGATCTCGAGCACGCTCAGCTGGGCGCGCCCGCCGAGGCAGGCCATCGCCTCCACCGCCTGCCGCGACCGCGCCGGCATGGCCGCGACCCTGGTGGCCGCCAACCCACCGGCCTCCGCCCCGGCCAGGTGCGCCCGCACAGCCGCCGTCTCCCACTGCCAGCCGTCCGGCGCAGCGGTCAGCACGCCGCCACGGCGCAGGGCGTTGAGCAACTCCACGGTCTCGTACGGGTTGCCGTGGCAGTGCGGCTCCAGCACCTCCCCCAGCTGCGCCGCGGCGACCGCGGGCACGTGCAGCGTCTCGCCCAGCAGGGTGAGGAAGTCATCCCCGGTGAGGTTGTCCAGACTCAGGTGCGGCACGGCGGCTTCGCTCCAGCGGGACAGCATGCCGGCCAGCGGGTGCGACGGGTCCACCTGTCCTTCCCGGTACGCCGCGACCAGGAGCAATCCTTCGGATCCCTCGTTGCTGAGAACCATGTCGACGAAACCGAGCGGCACACCTCCGCCCCATTGCAGGTCGTCGATGAAGACCACGAGCGGGCGCCTGCGGGACGCCACCGCGCGCAGCGCCCCGGCCGCCACGAGTTGCGCCCGGACCGCTGCCGTCAGCGGGTCACCGAGGTCGCCGGGCCCGAGCAGCGTCGCGAACTCCGGCACCACTGTGGCCAGCAGGCCCGCGTTCGCGCCGAGTGCCCGCAGCATCCGGACGCGGATGGCGGCCACCTCGTCCTCGGGTTCGGCCAGCAGCAGCCGGCCGAAGGACGTGAAGGCCTGCTGCACCGCGTTGAACTCCTGATCGCGGCGGTACTCGTCGAACTTGCCCGAGATGAACCAGCCCCCGGCGGCGGTGACCACTGGGCGCAGCTCGTCGGCCAGCACGGTCTTGCCCACCCCCGGCGCGCCGCTGATCACCACCCCCGCGCACCGGCCGGCCAGCGCTTGCGAGAAGGCGTCCTTCAAGGCGGCCACCTGCTTGTCCCGGCCCACCAGACGGGACGGCGGCAGCAGCCGTACGGGAAAATCATGCTCGCCGACCGTGAACTCGCCCGGGACGGCCCGGGTGTCGCGCTGCTGCTCAAGATCATGAACGACGCCGTCCGCCGACTGGTACCGGTTGTCCGGCTCCTTCTCCAGCAGATGCATGATGATCTTCGACAGCGGCTCCGGTATGTCGGGGTTGACGTCGGCCGGCGGGACCGGCAGCCGGGCGAGATGGTCATGTATCAGGCGGAAGGGATCATCCTTGCCGAACGGCGGCTCGCCGGTGGCGAGCTCATAGAGGACCGCGCCCAGCGCGTACAGGTCAGCACGCTGGTCCACCGCCCGGCCCGTCCGCCCGGTCTGTTCCGGCGCCAGGTACGCCAGCGTCCCCGGAATTTCGCTGTGGTGCGTGAAGGCCGGGCGGATCTCGGCCACCGACGTGGCGAGGGCGAAGTCCACGAGGGTGGGAGTGCCGTCGGCGGCGAGCACGACGTTGGCCGGGGTCAGGTCACGGTGGATCACCTCGCGGCGGTGCAACTCGGCCACGGCGCGGGCCAGCTCCAGAGCGAAGCGGGCCAGATCGCTCACCGGCAGCGGTTTCGGCAGGTCCGCCAGGGTACGGGCGCCGGCGTCCGCCAGCACGATCGAACCCTCATGCGATGGTTCGTCCCCCAGCTGAGCCACTCCAGTCGCGCCGCGCAACCGCTCCAGGATGGCGGTTTCATGCCGCAGGCGGGACTCGGCCTCCGGACCCAGCGGTTCCTTCGCGACCAGCGTGCGGCCCGCACGCGACAGCCGAACGACACGCGTGCGGTTGCTTTCGTGCACGACTGCGAACCGCACGGACGGATCCAGCTCGTCCGCCATCCCGCACCTCCACGCCTGGCCGGTGATCCTGCATCATCCTTACGCTCCTGGAGCCCGAAAGCGACCGGCGCCCGGCAACTCGTCACTGCTCAGCGCGCCGGACGCGAGCGCGGAAGGCCAGCGGAACCCCATATCGACGTGCAGGATGATGGCGGCTCCGTCATAGCTGAGCGCGGCGGTGGTGATCCACTCATTCGGGGTTGCTCTGGTCCAAGGCGCGCTCCCGACGTACGCCGCCAGCGCCCGTTCCAGGGCGAACGCGGTCAGGGCGGGCAGGGCGGAGGTCAGGATCGGGCCCGCCGCCGGCAACAGCCGCGCGGCCGGCCAGCCCTCGAACAGCATGCTCATCACCAGGGCGGCGGTGAGCACGTACCCGCAGGCCGCACTGATGACGCCCTGCTTCCTGTGCGCAAGTTCACGCACGAGCAGACAGGTGAACGGGCGGAGGACGATGACCGGATGTTGTCGGCCAGCGATCACGCTGCTCAGCTCGCTGAGCGGTTCGCACGCTTCAGGGCAACTCAGCCGACCTCGGTCAGTAGGCCGGCGACGAGTCTCATCCGGCGGTTCACGCCAACCTCGGCGAGGAACCGTTCATCGTGGCTGACCACCACGAAGGCCCCCTGATAAGCGGTGAGGGCGCTCTCCAGCTGCGCGACGCTGACCAGGTCCAGGTTGTTCGTCGGTTCGTCGAGCAGAAGCAACTGTGGCGCCGGTTCGGCGAACAGGATGCAGGCCAGAGTCGCGCGAAGGCGTTCGCCGCCGGACAGCACGGCGACCGGCAGGTGTGCCCGGGCGCCGCGGAACAGGAATCGGGCGAGCAGGTTCATTCGCTCCGGGTCGGACAGTCCTGGGGCGAAGGTGGCCAGGCTCTGGGCCACCGTGCGGTCGGGATCGAGCAGGTCGAGACGTTGGGAGAGGTAGGCCACTCGGCCGCTGGCGTGCCCGGCGGTGCCGGCGGCAGGCGTCTGGGTTCCGCTGATCAAGCGGAGCAGGGTGGACTTGCCGGCGCCGTTCGGGCCGGTGAGCGCGATTCGCTCGGGCCCACGGATGGTCAGATCGACACCGTGACCGGCGAACATCAGGCGTTCACCGTATCGGGCCTGCAACGCCCTGCCTTCGAAGACGGTGCGTCCCGCGGGCACGTTGGTTCCGGGCAGTTCGATCGCGATCCGGTCCTCCTTGCGGACCGCGCGGCTCGCCTGGTCGAGGCGAGTTTGCGCGTCGCCGACCCGCGAGGAGTGGGTTTCGTTGGCCTTGGCCGCCGACACCTGGGCGTCGCGTTTCAGATTTCCCGCCACGATCCGGGCCAAGCCGGCGTCGGCCAGGTTTCGGGAGGCGGTGGACGCGCGGCGCGCGGCGCGTTCCCGAGCCTGCTGCATCTCGCGCTTCTGCCGTTTCAGGTCCTGTTCGGCGTTGCGGACCTGCCGCTCCGCCACCTCACGCTCGGCCTGCACCGCGTGCTCGTACTCAGTGAAGGTGCCGCCGTACCAACGGATGCCGTCCTGGTCGAGAGCGGCGATGCGATCCATCTCGTCCAGCAGTGCCCGGTCATGGCTGACGACCAGCAGAGCTCCGGTCCAGGTGCGCAGAACCGCGGTCAGGCGTTCACGGGCATCGCTGTCGAGGTTGTTCGTCGGCTCGTCGAGCAACAGCACGTCCGGGCGTTTAAGGAGTTCGGCGGCAAGGCCGAGGGAAACCACCTGCCCGCCGCTGAGGGTCCCGAGCCGCCGATCCAGGTCGAGGTCGCCCAGGCCCAGCCGGTTCAGCTCAGCACGGGTGCGTTCCTCGATGTCCCAATCGTTGCCGACGACGGCGAAGTTCTCCTCGTCCGTGTCGCCGGCCTCGATGGCGTGCAACGCCACGATGGTGCGGTCGACGCCGAGCACCCCCGCAATGCTCTGTTCCGCGAGGAAGGGCAGGTGCTGCGGGAGATAGCCCAGCACTCCGTGCACGGTGATCGTTCCCTTGGTGGGGCGCAGTTCACCAGTGATCAATTTGAGCAGGGTGGTCTTGCCGGCGCCATTAGGGGCGACCAGTCCGGTGCGCCCACCGGGCACCGAGAAGGAGAGGTTGTCGAAAACCGGGGTGTCATCCGGCCAGGAAAAAGACACAGCGGAGCCAACGATAGAGCTGTCGGACATGAAAGACCTCGGAAAAGAAGATCCGGGCGCGCACACGGGTCACCCGGAGCGGACAGGACACGACAAAGGCAACCGCGGCGTTGGCGCGTTCACGCGCTCGCCGGCTACCGGTCCGGACTCACCCGGAGATGTCGTCGTCACCTGCCATGCGGCCACGATAGCCCCACCTGCCTGCCGTGCCCTTGGCCCAGGAGGTGGACCTGGTCACAGCCGAGGTCGTCGAGGAGCCGGTCGAGCGCTGCGGGCTCATCGGCACGGACCGGTGGCCGGGCGGCGGCCGTCGCGGACGGATCCGCGACGCGGGCGCGCGGCGAGCGACTCGTCGGCAGCGATCGCGCGGCGCACGGACCGCAGCGCGTAGTGTGCCCGCGACTTCACGGTTCCCAGCGGTACACCCAACCGGGCCGCCGCCTCCTGCAGGCTGTGGCCCTCCAGATAGAGCGCAGCGAGGATTCGCTGGTGCTCGGCGCTCAGGGAGCGGAACGCGCCGCGCAGTGACTCCATGGCCACAACGGAATCGGTCGTGTCGTCCCGGCTCGGCGAAACCACGTCGTCGGCCAGATTCACCAGGACCGGCCGGGTCTGCGCGCGGCGGATCGCGTCGATGCCCACGTGGCGGGCAACGGTGAACAGCCAGCGCCGAGTGTGTTCGGGCTCGGCCGGTACGTCGTCGAGGTTGCGCCACACGTGGATCATCGTCTCCTGGAACAGGTCTTCCGCACTCAGCCGGCCGGCGGTCGTGAAGCCACCGAGAAATCTCAGGAGCGCGCGACCGTATTCGTGGTGCAGCTCGGTCATGCGTGCCTGGGCGTCCGCCGTGGTGGTCTCCGCCACCGTGTTAAGTGCGGCTGTCGTGATCGGACCCATGTCACTCCCCTGACTTCTGTGCTTGGTGAGGTCCACGGTGGCGGTAAAGGGGTGGGTTCCGAGCCAGTGCGGCACCCTGGCCGGCGCCCTGGCCCGGCCTGGCGGACACGGGGTGCCGCCATAGGCACGCGGGCATGGCGATGCGCAGCTGAGACCCGTACCGATGACTAGCGCCCTGGATATTTGCCTGCCTATTTGGTGGCGGCGACGAAGTCGGTGAGCGCGGTGGCGAACTTCTCCGGCTCCTCGATGTGGCCCAGGTGGCCGCTCTCCACAAGAATCAGCAGCTTCGAGCCGGGGACCAGATCGGCGATCTCACGGGCCCACCGCTCGCCGCAGATCACGTCGTACCTGCCGGCGATGGCCAGGGTCGGGACGGTGAGTCCGGCGAGCAGCTCACGATCCTGCACCAGGCCGGAATCGGCGATGTATGCGACGCCCAGCCGGTCGCGGATCGGCTTGAATTCCGACTCTCGCTCCCAGTAGTGCGCGAAGTACGCCGGCAGCAGGCCTCGCAGCGCCTCGGTCAATCGGTCGTCGTCGGTGATGGAGCCGACCGTCTGCAGCGCTGCCAGCACGCCCGGCAGTTCCGGGTTGCCTTCGTTGCGGGCGGCGAACGCAGCCAACTGCCGCATGGTCTCCTCGCCTTGCTCCGCGCCGGTGACCGGCGCGGAGTCGTAGAGCACCAGGCCGGCCAGTTTCTGCGGATGCCTGGCGGCGTAGTACTGGGCGACGAAGCCGCCGTGCGAGTGGCCGAGCAGGTAGACCTTCTCCCGTCCCAGGTCGTCGATGACCCGGTCCAGGGCCGCCGCGTACGCGTCCCGGCTGTACCCGTGCGGGTGTTCGGGCAGACGACCGGACTCGCCGGTACCGATCGGCTCGACGTAAACCACCGTCAGGTGCCGTTCGACCTCCGGCATGAGCAACGAGTCCCAGTCGACGCCCGGTCCGCCCGGCATCGCGACCAACACCGCGGCTCCCTGACCGCGGACGTGGTAGCGCTGGGCGACACCGTCGACGTCAACGACGTGAGTGCCTTTCTTCATCATTTCTCTCCTCTGCGGGGCGACACCGAGATCAGCTCGACCCAGGGATGCCATCGGGTCTCCCCCGACGGGTCCGGTCCGGTGGTACTGACCGCCGCGGCGTCGCCGATGGTCTTCTCGCCGTCACAGGGCGAGGCGAAGGCGAGACCGAACGCCGCTGCCACGGCGAACGGCCCGATGCGGTTAGCCAACATCAGTACGGTCCTTTCTCTGGTGCTTCGTTCCGATCCACGCGCCGTGAGCCGCCGAGTTCACCGAGGGGATACGCGACACACCTCAACCGGCGAGGCAGCCCAGGGCCGCGACCAGTCACTGCCCCTGGGGCCGGAACCGTCGCCTGCCGGAAGGCTGGGTCCGCAGCTACCGACAGGGAGGACAGCACCCATGGACGAGCCCAAGGTATGGCTGGTCACCGGCAGTTCGAGAGGGTTGGGTCGGGCCATCGCCGAAGCCGCCGCCTCGTCCGGCGCCCGGGTGATGGCCACCGCGCGCCAACCCGGCCAGCTCGACGATTTGATCACGGCGTACCCGGGCCGGGTCGAGACCGTCGCGCTGGACGTCACCAACCCGGCCGCGGCCCGCCGGGCGGTCCGGGCCGGCGTCGACGCTTTCGGCCGTCTCGACGTGGTTGTCAACAACGCGGGGTACGCCGACAGCGCTCCGATCGAAGAGATGTCCGATGAGGACTTCCGCCGCCAGATCGACGCGAACCTGTTCGGGGTGGTGAACGTGACCCGGGCGGCGCTGCCGGTGCTGCGCGCGCAGCGCTCCGGCGTGTTCGTGCAGATCTCGTCGATCGGCGGCCGGGTCGGCGGCACCCCGGGCCTGGGCGCCTACCAGGCGGCGAAGTTCGCCGTCGAAGGCTTCTCCGAGGTGCTCGCCGCAGAGACCGGTCCGTTCGGCGTCAAGGTGATCATCGTGGAGCCAGGTGCGTTCCGCACAGAGTGGCAGGGATCGTCGATGGTCCGGCACCCGGTCGGCCCAGACTACGAGGCCACCGTGGGCCGGATCCATGCCTTCCGCGCCGAGTCGCACGGCGGCCAGCCGGGCGATCCGGTCCGGGCGGCCGACGCGATCGTCCAGGTGGCGGCTATGGATGACCCGCCACGGCGGCTGCCGCTCGGATCCGACGCGTTGAGCGCGGCCCTGACCGCCGGCGTGGCCCGTAACGCCGAAGCGGAGAACTGGGCGGACCTGAGCCGCTCGACCGACCACCGAGCCGCCTGATCTGGTTCTGGTCTCGTCGCGGTGGTCTGGTCCTTCCGGTAACCCGGCCCTGGGCGGCGAAGCCGACCCGGGTATCGGCGACCAGGGTCAGGCACCGGTGCGGCCGCATCCCTTCACGAGTGACCGTGACGGCATGCATTGGCTGTTGACCGGCGCCTTCTGGCCCCACTTCCCTGACCTCTCCCAGCTACCGGGGTCCGTGCCGCTGCACGCGACCAATCTCTCCGACACCGATCTGCGGCTCGTACGCATCGTGTACGACTTCATCGCGGCCGAGACCCTGTGCGACAAGTGCGCGGCCCTGCTCGGCCGGTCATTGAGCCTCGCCGTCACGGGTGGTGGCCCCGGCCGCCCTGGTTGGCAGATTCTCGTCGTGACCCGATGCCGGGGATGGCGGCGGCACCGGCACACCGCCGTCGTCACCGATTTGCTCGGGCACCTGCGGCTCGAGCCGTTGCGAGCGTGATCCGGATGCAGCCCGAGGTGCGGAGCACCCTGGTCCCCCGGGACCAGGGTTCGTGCCGGAGGTAGCCGGGCACGAGTTCCTGCAGGCGGCCACGATCGCCGTCGTCGGCGAGGTGGCGATGCGCCGCCTACGCCACGCCATCCCGGCGTTTCCCACCCGCAGCGAAATTCGGCTACACCTGTTCGACGGTGTGCGCTCAGCCCGGCAGGTCACTGGGCCACACACGGGACCAGTCCCTGGGGTCCTTGTCCACCTGCGCCCGCCCGGTCAACGTTGAACCGGTCAAGAACGCGGACAGGGGGCAACACGATGCTACGGGGCCGAGACAACGAGCGAGCAGTTCTCACCGGATTGGTGCAGGCGTCCCGTGGCGGCCGCAGCGGTGCACTGGTGCTGACGGGTGCGGCGGGCATGGGCAAGACCGCGCTGCTGGACGAGGCGGTTGCCGCCGCCGGCGACCTCCAGGTCGCCCGGGTCGCCGGCATCGAGGCGGAGCAGGAGTTGCCGTTCGCGGCACTGCATCAGCTCTGCGGGCCACTGCTCCCCCGCCTCGACCACCTGCCGCTGCCCCAGCGCGACGCGTTGGGAATCACCTTCGGCCTGCGGACGGGTGCCGCACCCGAACCATTCCTGGTCGGGCTCGCGGTACTCAGCCTGCTGGCCGAGGGCACCGCGGGACAGCCGCTGGTGTGCGTGATCGACGACGCGCAATGGCTCGATCAGGCATCCGCGCGGACTCTGGCCTTTGTGGCCCGCCGGTTGCTGGCCGAGTCCGTGGTCATGATCTTCGCCGTCCGGGAGCCGGCCGCGGAGACCATGAGCATTCTGCGGAGCTTGCCAGAGCTGCGGATCACCGGGTTGCCTGACGCTGAGGCGCGAGCGCTGCTCGCCGAGGCGGTGCGGTGGCCGCTGGACGCAGACGTCCGTGAGGCTGTTCTGGCGGAGGCGCGCGGAAACCCGCTCGCCCTGCTGGAACTGCCGCAGACCTGGTCACCGGTCACGCTGGCCGGCGGATTCGGGCTGCCGCAGGGCCGCATCGAGGAAAGTTTCCTGCGCCGCGTCGACATCTTGCCGGCTGATGCCCGCATGTTGCTGCTGCTCGCGGCGGCCGACCCGGTCGGCGACACTGCCCTGCTGCAGCGGGCTGCCGCTCATCTGGGGCTCGGCCCGGAGGCCGGGGACTCGCTGCGCGCGGCTGATCTGTTGCAGATCAGTTCGCGCGTGGTATTCCGCCACACGCTGGTTCGTTCCGCAGTCTACGGCGCAGCGTCGTCGGCCGACCGGCGCAAGGCGCACCAGGCCCTCGCCCAGGCCACCTCGCCGGAAACGGATCCCGACCGCCATGCTTGGCACCTCTCGCACGCTACGGTCGGCGCGGACGAGTCAGTCGCGGTGAAGCTCGAGGCGTCGGCTGGGCGCGCCCATGCACGAGGTGGTCTGGCCGCGGCCGCCGCATTCCTGCAACGGGCGGCCGAGTTGAGCGCCGACCCGGCGCGCCGGGCGGATCGCGCACTGCTGGCGGCCCGGGCGACGTACCGCGCCGGGTCGGCCGACGCCGCGACCGCGCTGCTGGCCGGTTCCTCGGCCGGCCCGCCGGACGAGCTGCGCGGCGCCCGCATCAGCCTGCTGCGCGCGGAGATGGTGTTCGCCTCGGCTACCCGCAGCACCGAGGCGCCCGGCCTGCTGCTCGACGCGGCTCAGCGGTTCGAGAGCATCGACGTCGATCGGGCGCGCAGGACATACCTGGAAGCCTTCGCCGGAGCGGTGTTCGTGGGCCGGTTCGCCGGCGACACAGGATTGGTCGAGGTGGCGGCAGCCGCTCGCAAGGCCCCGCTCGCCGACGGCCCGGCTGCCGCGCCGGACTTGCTTCTCGACGGCCTGGCCCAGTTGTACACCGACGGGTTCGGCGGCGGTGCCGCTCTCGTGCGGCGGGCGTTGGACGGCATTCGCGGCAACGCCATCGACCAGGACACGGTCCAGCAGTTCTACGTCGTGTCGCACGCCGCCCATACGGTATGGGACGACGAGGCCTGGCAGGAGCTGACCTCCCGGCATCTGCGGATCGCGCGGACCACCGGCGCACTCAGCGGCTTGACCTTCATCCTCTACCAACGACTCGCCCTGCATCTGCATCAAGGCGAGATCTCGCAGGCGGCTGCGCTGATCGACGAGGTCGACGCGGTAGGCGTGGCCACCGGCGACAGTCAGCCGCCTATCGCGGCGCTCGCCGTGGCCGCGTGGCGTGGTCAGGAAGCCGACGTGGCGCGACTGCTTCCCGGCGTCACGGACACCCTGGCCGCACGCAGCCAGGGTGCGGTGCTGACGGCGATGCACATGTTCGCCGCGGTGCTGCACAACGGCCTGGGCCATTACGCGCAGGCACATGCCGCGGCGGCGAACGCGACGTCATACCCGCCGGAGGCCGGATTCGCGAACTGGGCCTTGGTCGAACTGGTCGAGGCGGCCGAACGCTGCGGTGACCGGGCAGCCGCTTCCCAGGCTTTGGAGCGGCTCGCCGCCCGCACCGGTCCGAGTGGCGGCGAATGGGGGATCGGCGTCGAAGCACGCTCGCGGGCCATGGTCACCGACGGCGCGGCTGCCGAGCCGCTCTATCGCGAGGCGATCGACCGGCTGGGTCGCTGCCGCGCCGCTTTCATGTTGGCCCGAACCCACCTGGTGTACGGGGAGTGGCTACGCCGGGCCGGCCGGACCTCCGACGCGCGCGCCGCCCTGCGTACGGCGCACGAGATGTTCGTGTCCTTCGGCGCCGAGGCCTTCGCCGAAAGAGCCGGCCGGGAACTGGCCGCCACCGGGGCGCCGACCCGAACCCGGATGCTGATGGCACCGGCCGAGCTGACCGCTCAGGAGCGGCAGATCGCCCGGCGCGCCCGAGACGGCCAGTCTAATGTGGAGATCGGCGCCGAACTGTTTCTCAGCGGCCGCACCGTGGAGTGGCACCTGCGCAAAGTCTTCACCAAGCTCGGCATCAGCAATCGCCGCGAACTGCGGACCGCACTGCCCAGGAACGCCATGGCGGGACTGCCCGGCTGATCGTCGAGCGGCCGGCGGTGTGGGCGTGGTACTGCCACCCACACCGCGGGCCGCGCCCGGCTATCGGACGATGTGGTTGCGGGCCTCGATGGCTTTGACGGTGTTCTTCAGCGCCTTGCCAAGGACCCCTTTGCCGATGGTCCCGAGCAGCACACCGGTCAGGCGGCCCTTGAGGTTCTTGCCCTCCCGCACCACCACCACGTCCAGCACCGTGGTCCCGTCCGGCTGCGGCGTCAGCGTGTAGGTGTGCCCCGACCGGCCGCCCCAGATGTTGGAGTCGGTGGTCGTCATCACGACCCGGTGGGCATCGGACCAGTCGTAACGCAACCGCTCCCAGATGCCACCGGAGCCTTCGGTGACGTCGGCCCAGTCCGGGCCCTGGCCGTGGATCTTCAGATACTCGTCGGCGCTGTTGCCGAACAGCTGGGCGCGGCCCGGCCCGAAGTCGGTGAGGCCGGCGAGGAACTGCTCGGGCGTCGCGGTGGTCTTCTCGACGAAGTGAATCGTGGACATGTCGTACTCCTCGGGCGATGGCAGGGGAACTTCCCTCAGACTGCCCGGTCCGAGGACACGGCGCGCCCGTGCCGGACCCTGGCGGGCCCGGGCCCGGGCCCTGGCGCCTCACCGGTCGCGCAGTGCGGCGGCCAGTTCCCGGCGCGAGCCGATGCCGAGCTTGGTGAAGACCTTCCGCAGATGCCACTCGATGGTACGCGGGCTGAGGAACAGCGCCGATGCGATCTCCGGGTTCGTCTGCCCGGCGATCGCCAACCGGACGATCGCGGCTTCCTGCCGGGTCAGGTGCTCACCCGCGCCCGCCGGCCGTTCTGCGACCGCCTCGCCGGTGACCGCCAGTGCCCGCGCGGCCCGCGCGGCGAACACCGGCGCCCCCATCGTCGAGAACGTCTCGTACGCCGCCCGCAACTCGACGCGAGCCTCGGTGCGCCGGTTGGCCCGCGCGAGCCACTCGCCGAAGAGCAGCCGTGCCCGGCAGCCATGAGTGGCGGTTTCGACGGCGCTCAACTGGTCGATGGCTTCGCGGTAGCGGTCCTCCGCCTGCTCGGGCGGCCCGGCGAGCGCGTCGGCGAGCGCCTGCACGCCGAGGGCGGCACGTGTCGGTGTGTCCGCGGTCCGCTCGGCGAGCCGGTCCCGAGCCTCGGCCGCCACCTCCGGCTCCCCCGCCCGGGCAGCCGCTTCGACCAACTCCCGCAGTGCCCAATGGCCAAGCGCCATCTCCGGGTACGCGGTCGCCTCCTGCGCCGCCGTCATCGCGGCACGGTGGTTGCCCAGCCCGTTCTGCAGCGTCGCGAGGGCGTGGTGTGCCACCGAGTGCAGCCGGCCGTTGCCGAGTGCCGCCCCCTCGTTCAGTCTCGCCTCGATCAGGTGCATCGCCGCCTGCTCGGGGCCGCGGTGCGCCTCCAGGAACAGCCGGGACAACTGGTCGGCCGAGCCGTCGGTGGCCGCCGTGACCGCGTCGATCTCGTCCATCAGGTCCGCCGCCTCTGCGAACCGACCCGCGTCGACGAGGCTGTTCGCCCAGTTGTCCAGCGCACTGGACAACAGCGACAGCGCCCCGTTGCCCAGTGCGAAGCGCACCGCCTCCTGGTTCATCCGGAAGGCCAGGTCCAGCCGGAACATCTCGTAGGCGACGGCCGCCGCAGGCCAGACCGGACCGACGTCCCCGGCCGGGACCATCGCGTCCAATGCCCGGCACAGCAGCGGCACGGCCGCGGACCGCCCGTCCAGAACCCAGGAGACCACGCCGGCCAGTAGCAAGTCGGGAAATGCTTGTCCCGCCGATGCGCGGCTGCGCGCGGCTTCGGCGGCCAACCGCAGGGTGTCGTCACCGAATCGGCCGGCATACATGGCGGCGCTCATCGTGGTGAGCAAGGTGTCGCGGGCGGCGACCGGGTCGAGCTCATCCAGCCCCCGGGCTGCGGCGAGCAGCGCCGGCACGGACCCGCTTCCGGGGTTGAGCGCGTAGGCGACCTGTGCGCGCAGCCGCTCGGCACGAGCCTGCCGCAGCGGGTCGAGCGGCCCAGTTTCGGCGGCCCCCAAAAGGTCCAGCCCTCGGCCGTAAGACCCTGCTTCGATCCGGGCGTGCGCCGCGGACACCAGCAGCTCACTGCGGTTGCCGGGATCCGGGGCCAGTTCCGCGGCCCGTTCCAGGAAGGCGGCCGCTGCTGCACAGCCGCCGCGGGACTGTGCTCGCCGCGCTGAACCTTCCAGCTCTGCGGCGATCTCCTCGTCGGGGCCCAGCGCGGCGTGCGCGCGGTGCCACGCGCGGCGGTCCGGGTCTCTGGCATGGTCGGTCGCCTCGGCCAGCGCGGCGTGCACCGCCCGCAGTTCGGCCGCGCGGCCGGAACGCCATGCGGCCGAGCGGACCAGCGGATGCGGGAACCGCACCCGCACATCGAACTCGATCAAACCTTCGTGCTCCGCAGCGGCCGCCGCTTCCGGCTCCACCCCGAGCAGTTCCAAAGCCCGCCACAGCAAAGGCACGTCGCCGACCGGCTCCACGGCCGCCGCCAGCAGCAGGGTGCGGGTCTGCTCCGGCAGCACCGCGATACGCCGCTGGAAGCCTTCCTCGACCCGGCTCGCCAGGGGCGTCGTGATGTGCCCGCCGAACCCGAACGCCAGCTCGGCCGGCGACAGTCCTCGCGGCAATTCCAGCAGCGCGAGCGGGTTGCCGCGGGTCTCGGCGACGATCCGGTCCCGGACGTGGGCATCAACCGGACCGGTCAGCACGGCATCGAGCAGCGCCCGGGCGTCCGCGTCCGGCAGACCGGGCACCTGCATCTCTGGCAGACCGGCGAGAATCCGGTCGTCGCCGGGACTGCGGGCGGCGAAGAAGAGCGCGACTGCTTCGACGCTCAGCCGGCGTGCCACGAAAGTCAGGATCGCCGTGGACATGGCGTCGGCCCATTGCACGTCGTCGACCATGCAGACCAGCGGTTGCTCGGCGGCGGCCTCGGCGAACAGGCCGAGCACCGCGAGCCCGATCAGCAGCGGTTCCGGCGTCCGCCCGGCGACCAGCCCGAACGCCGTGGCCAACGCCTCACGCTGCGGCGCCGGCAGTGCGTCGAGGTGGCCCAGCAGGGGCGCGCAGAGCTGCTGCAACGTCGAATACGCGATCTCGGACTCGGACTCGACCCCGGCGGCCCGCAGCACCCTGGCAAAGCTCGCCCGCTCAGTGAGGTGGTCGAGCAGTGCGGTCTTGCCGCAACCCGCCTCCCCGCGCAGCACCAGCACCCGGCTCTGCCCGTCACGTGCGTCACGCAGCATACGGTCGAGGGTCTCCCGCTCCTGCCGACGTCCGCGCAGCTTGGAACTTCTGATGCCATAGGCCACCTGAGCCTCCTCGCAGGGAGATTACCGTGGTGGTGCCGCCGGCCGGGTCGAGACGTGACAGCGCTCGCAGGTGGCCCCGGCTGGTACGGACCGGTGCCACCTGCTCACGGTGGAGCGCTGCGCTCGCGGGAGCGGGACGGTGTCAGGCGCCGAACCCTGCGGCCTTCGCCATGGACCATGGCCGCGTCCCTTGTGACTTTTCCGCTGCCCGCCGCACCGCACAGGGCAGTAGGGCAGACGACCCAGGTCACTGGCTTCGGCGCGCGCACCGCCAGGGTCCCCGGCCGGGGTGGACCAGTGCCCGCGCCGGGGGCGGACGGTGTCCTCGGCCAGCAAGGCTTCTCGGCACAGCCCAAACCGCATTTTCGGAGGAAGCCATGCCCGATGTCACCGTCGTCCTCGTCCACGGTGCGTTCGCCGAGTCGGCCAGTTGGAACGGCGTGATCGAGCGCCTCGCCGCCGTGGACGTCGCCGCCGTGGCGGTCGCCAACCCGCTGCGTGGCGTTGCCACCGACGCCGCTTACGTCCGTGACGTCGTCGCGTCGCTCAATACGCCCGTCATCCTGGCCGGCCACTCGTACGGCGGCCAGGTCATCACCCAGGCCGCCGCCGACGACCCAGCCGTACGCGCCCTGGTATTCGTGGCCGCGTTCGCTCCGGACATCGGCGACACCGCGCTGGCTCTGTCGAACCGTTTCGCGGGCAGCACACTCGGCGACGCTGTAGTCGCCCGGCCGCTGACCGGCGGTGGCCGAGAACTCTCCATCTCCCCCGCCAAGTTCCCGCACCAGTTCGCCGCGGACGCCGACCCGGCTCAAGCGGCACTGATGGCGATCACCCAGCGGCCGATCACCGAAGCCGCCCTCACCGAGGTCCTGACCGGCGACGAGCCCGCCTGGCGACGGCTGCCGAGCTGGTTCGTCTGGGGTAGCGAGGACCGCAACATCCCAGCCGCCGCGCTGCGCTGGATGGGCGAACGCGCCGGCGGCAAGGAGCTCACCGAGATCCCCGGCGCCGGGCACGCCCTGCCGGTCTCCCAGCCCGGCCCGGTAGCCGCCACCATCCTGCAGGCCGTCGCCGCCGCGCGCGCCTGACCACCATCCGCACCGATCGAAAGAAGAAGACGATGCTGCGCACCACGAAGTCCCGCGTCCTGGCCACCGCCGTCGCCGCTGTCATCGCCGCCGGCGTGCTCAGCCCCGTCGTGGCACAAGCCCACGGCGGCGGCTCACACCAGGCCGAACCTACCGTCGTGCTGGTACACGGAGCGTTCGCCGACTCCAGCGGCTGGAACGACGTCGTCCAGCGCCTGCAGAACCACGGCTATCCGGTCGTCGCCGCGGCCAACCCGCTGCGCAGCGTCGCCGCTGACGCCCGCACGGTCCGATCGATCATCGACAGCATCGACGGCCCGGTGGTGCTCGTCGGCCACTCGTACGCCGGAAATGTCATCTCCGCGGCGGCGACCGGCGAGAAGAACGTCAAGGCGCTGGTCTATGTCGCCGCGTTCCTGCCCGACACCGGCGAGTCGGCCGGGGAGCTCTCGAACAAGTTCCCCGGCAGCACGCTGGCCGCCACCCTGCAGCAGGTTCCGGTTGCCGGCGGCGGCACCGACCTCTACATCGATCAGGCGAAGTTCCCGCAGCAGTTCGCCGCTGATGTGCCGGTTCGCAAGGCGAAGCTGCTGGCCGTCAGCCAGCGCCCGGTCGACGCCGCGGCATTGGCCGAGCCTGCGACGGGCGTACCCGCGTGGCGGAGCATCGCGAGCTACGACCTGATCCCCGGCGCGGACCGCAACATCCCGCCGGCCGCCCAGTATTGGATGGCGAAGCGGGCACGCGCCAAGGTCGTCAGCGTGCCGGGCGCCTCGCACCTGGTGCTCGCTTCGCACCCGGGCGTAACGGCGGAGCTGATCGAACGGGCGGCCCGCGAGACCAAGTGATGTGAACCCGAAGGGGCCCCGCGCGGTGCGCGGCGGCCCCCTTCGGCACGTTCGGGACCGTGGTCCCCGCGCCGGGCGGCTGACGAGCGGGGGAACTCGTGTCCGCCTGAATGCGGGCCAGTTCGCTGAGCGTCCCGCTCCGGCCGGCCTGTAGGAACCATATTCACTATATGGACTTATGGTCGATATACCCCAGGGTACTGGTCGTCGGCACCAGTGCCGCTCCCTGGGGAGGCCGGAACGGCTGCTGTGTGAGCGTGGAGAAACAGACGCCCAGCAGGAGAAAGGTTGGTCATCATGTTTGCCGACAACCCGAGCCGCCGCCAGGTCCTACTCGCCACCGGCACCGCCGCCGTCACCGCCGGCCTCGGCCCGCTCCTGTCGGCCGGCCCAGCGACAGCGACAGCCGCCGGCGGGAAAGGGCCCACGTTCGGCCCGGTAAGGCAGATCAACACGGGCGTTCTCAGCACCGGGTACGTGGAACTGGGACCGGCCCGCGGCACCCCCGTGATCCTGATGCACGGCTTCCCGTACGACATTCACAGCTACTCCAAGGTTGCCCCGTTGCTCGCCGCCCGCGGGTACCGGGTGATCGTGCCGTACTTCCGCGGACACGGCAGCACCACCTTCCACTCGGCATCCACGCCGCGCGACGCCGACCAGGCTGCCTTCGCCCTCGACATCCTCGCCCTGATGGACGCACTGAAGATCCGCCGAGCAGTCCTGGCCGGATACGACTGGGGTTCGCGTACCGGCGACATCATCGCCGCGCTGTGGCCGGAGCGGGTCAAGGCTCTCGTCTCGGTGACCGGCTACCTGATCACCAACCTGGCCTTCAATCGCAAGCCCCAGTTGCCGTCGGCCGAGAACGCCTGGTGGTACCAGTACTACTTCGCCACCGAACGCGGCGTGCTCGGGCTGCAGGAGAATGCGTACGAGATCGGCGAGTTCATCTGGAAGTTCAATTCGCCGACCTGGAAGTATTCCCGCGCCGAATACGACCGGACCGCCGCGGCGTTCACGAATCCCGACTACGTGCCCATCGTGATCGGCAACTACCGGTGGCGGCAGAGCCTGCTGCCCATCGAACCGCAGTACGCCGCGTTGGAGAGCCGGCTGCAAGCCACTCCCGACATCACGGTGCCGACGATCACGATCGACGGCCGGGATGACCCGTTCACCCCGGCGGGCGACGGCAGCAGCTACCGCTCGCACTTCACCGGCAAATACCGGCATCGCACCTTCGACGTCGGCCACAACGTGCCGCAGGAGGCGCCCCGCGAGTTCACCCAGGCGGTTGTCGACGCGGACCGGCTCTGATCGACAGCACATCGCGTCGACCCGGCCCGTTCAGCTTTGAAGGGCGCGGCCGGGTCAGCGCGGGCGCAGGGTTGTAGCGAGTTCGCGCCGGGACGTGATGCCCAGCTTGAGATACACCTTGCGCAGGTGCCACTCGACAGTCCGCGGACTCAGGAACAACGTTGCCGCGATCCCCGGATTGGTCTCCCCGGTCGCCGCCAGCCGCGCCACCGCCGCCTCCTGCGCTGTCAGAGCGGCCAGGTCGGCCGCCCCCTCGACGTGCCGGCGTACCGTTTCTCCTGTCGCAGCCAGTTCACGCCCGGCCCGCTCGGCGAAAGCTTCGGCGCCCATCGAGGTGAACGCCTCGTGTGCCGCCCGCAGATGCGGCCGCGCCTCGGTGCGGCGATTGCCGCGGCGCAGCCACTCACCGAAGAGCAACTGGGCCCGGAAACCCTCGATCGCCGTCTCCGCGGTGGTGAGCAACTCGACTGCCTCCCGATAGCGTTCCTCGGCTTTCTGCGGTGGGCCGGCGAGGGCATCAGCGAGCGCCTGCAGGCCCAGTGCCGATGGGGCGCCGGCCGCTGTGGTCTGCTCAGCGAGCCGCTCCCGTGCCTCTCCCGCCGTCGGCAGATCCCCAGCTCGTACGGCTGCTTCGACGAGTTCGCTCAGCAACCGGCCGTGCAGGGCCAAATCTTCGTAGGCGGCGCCGTCCCGGGCGGCGTCCAGGGCGGCCTGGTGATCTCCGAGCCCGTTGCCGAGCACTGCTTTGGCGTAGCTGGCCAAGCTGTGCAGCCGGCCGTCACCGCGCTCGGTGGCGTCGCGCAGCTTCGAGTCGATCAGCTGAAGGGCCGGCTCTTGGTGACCCCGGTACGCGGCCAATTGCAGCTTGGCGGACTGCTGGACCGACCCGCCGGTCGCCTGGGTGACTGCGTCGGCCTCCGCCAGCAAATTCGTGGCGCCGGCGAAGCGGCCGGCGAACAGCAGGCTGCCGGCCCGCAACATCAGCGCGGCGGGCAGCAGGGAGAGCGCGCCGGTCTCGCGGGCGAAACAGACGGCTTGCTCACTCATCCGGTTGACGAGATCCATCCGATGAACCTCGTGCGCGACCGGTGACGCCAGCCAGATCAGGCTGACGTCCTCCGGCGCGCCCATCGCGTCCAGAGCGCTGCGCAACGCCGGCATCGCCGCGGCCCGGCCGTCGAGGACCCAGGAGACGAGGCCGGCCAGCAGCAGATCGGGGAAGCTCCGCCCGCACGGCACATCACGCGCTTCCTCGGCGGCCCGGCGCAGATCCTGGCCACCGAACCGGCCCGCGTACACCGCCGCGCCGATCGCAGTGAGGTACGCGTCGCGAGCGGCGTCCCGGTCGAACCTCCGGAGCCGGTTGGCGGCGGCGAGCAGGGCCGGCCCCGCCGTGCGGCCGGGGGTGAGCACGAATGTCACGTGTGCGCGCAGCCGCTCAGCCCGGGCGCGTTCGAAGTCGGACAGTGGCGTCAGTTCGGCTACAGCCAGCAGGTCCGGGACCTGAGCGTACGAGCCGGCGGTGGCCCGGGCGGCGGCAGCGTCCACCAGCAGCGCGCCACGGCGGGCCGGCTCCCCGGTCAATGCCGCCGCACGTTCCAGGAAGGCTGCGGCCGCTGACCGCCCGCCGCGGGTCAGCGCCCGGCCGGCCAGTCGCACCAGTTCCTTGGCCACCTCGTCGTCCGGGCCGGCTGCGGCGTGCGCCTGATGCCAAGCCCGGCGGTCCGGATCGCGGACCGGATCGGTCACCTCGGCAAGGGCCTGATGCACCCGTCGCAAGTCGGCTGCGGTGCTGGAACGCCACGCCGCCGAGCGCACCAGCGGATGCCGGAACCGCACCCAGATGCCGAACTCGATCAGCCCGTCGGCCTCCGCCGGCGTCGCGGCCTCAGGCTCGACGCCGAGAAGGCGCAAGGCCCGCCACAGCAGCACGGTGTCACCGATCGGCTCGACCGCCGCGGCCAGCAGCACCGTACGGGTGTCCGGTGGCAGCGCCGCGATCCGCCGGCGGAAGCCCTCCTCGACCCGGCCGGCCAGCGGCGCCGTGCTCAGGCCACCGAACCCGAACGCCAGCTCCGCCGACGACAGCCCGCGCGTCAGCTCCAGCAGCGCGAGTGGGTTGCCACGCGTTTCGGCGACGATCCGGTCCCGTACGCGCGCGTCCACCGGCCCGGCCAGCACCGAGTCCAGCAACTCCTGCGCGTCGGACTCCGGCAGGCCGGGCACCGCCAGCTCCGGCACCCCGGCAAGGACGTCACCGCCGTCCTGCTCTCGGACGGCGAACACCAGCGCCACCGACTCGGCGTCGAGCCGCCGGGCGACGAAGGCCAGGATCAGCCCGGACAGCCGGTCCAGCCATTGCACGTCGTCGACCAGGCATACCAACGGCTCCTCCAGGGCAGCCTCGGCGAGGAGGCCTAGTGTCGCCATTCCCAGGACCAGCAGATCGGGGGTCGGGCCGCCGCTCAGTCCGAACACGATGTTGAGGGCGGCGCGTTGCGGCTCCGGCAGCCGGTTCAGGTGGTTCAGCAGCGGTGCGCACAACTGCTGCACTCCGGAATAGGCGATCTCCGACTCCGACTCCACCCCGGAGGTCCGCAGGACGCGTACGCGTGACCCGCGCCCGGCCAGGTAGTCGAGGAGCGCGGTCTTGCCGCTGCCCGCCTCGCCTCGCAGCACCAGGGCGCGGCTGCGCCCGGCACGGACCTCCAGCAACAGTCTGTCGAGGACGTGCTGTTCCTTCCGACGGCCGCGCAACGTGACGCCGTTCGTCGTGGTTGCCATGGCTATGCCGCCGTCGGTTCGGCGCGGGCGATGTCCCGCTCCAGCTGGTCGATGGACGCGCACGGAGGCCGGTGTTCGCACATGCCATCAGTGTGGGAAAGACGACCGCCCGGCACATCGCGGCCAGCCCGACTCTCCGGATACCAGCTAGCTGGTATCCGTGGCACTCGTGCGGTAGTCATAGTCTTTCACCTTCAGGGGGATCATGAGTGGCTTGCGCGTGGTGTTGGCGAAGGACGACGTCCTGTTGCGGGAGGGCATCGCCGGCCTCCTGGACCGCTCGGGACTGATGGCGCAGGGCAGTCCAACGCCAGCATCGCCCGGCGGTTGTTCATCGCCGAGGACACGGTAGAGAAGCCGCAGCGCGAGCGCGACGAGCCGCTGCTGCGCACCGTCGTGCAGATCCCGCTCGATACGACGGCGAGCCTCATCGGCGGCGGCCACGATCCGAGCCCGGGAACTGATCAGCTCCGCATGGCTCTGCGCGTCGGCGACCGCGGTCGCCACCAACTCGGTGAACTCGGCCATCCGCGCCTCGGTGTCGTCCGGCAGCCGGCCCTCACCGGAACCCACCGCGATCATTCCCCATAGCGGGCCGTTGACGTGGATGGGCATGCCCACAGCGGAGATCAGGCCCTCAGCGGCGTACTTCTGCCCGCCGGGAAGATCACGGTAGTCGTCCACCGGGCAGTCTGCCCGGAGCGCTGCACGGTCGCGGTCAGCCCAGTCGGCGGGTAGCCCTTCCAAGCGTGGCCGACCTGCACGTGCGGGCCAGTGGTGCCCTCGTTGGCCAATAGCGTCGCGGTGCCGTCCAGTTCGTACCGGATCAGCCGAGCCGTGCCGTTGCCGAAGTGACGCAACACCTCCTTGGTCACAGCCGCGAACACCACGTCCGGCGCCACCCCCTGCGCGATGAGCAGGGCCAGGCGGCGCAGCGCCTCCTGTGTCCCGGCCAGGACGCGCAGCTCCTGTTCGGCCTGGGTGTTGGCGATGGCCACAGCCGCAAGCTCGATGAAGTCGCGGATCCGAGACTCGGTGCCGGCGGGAAAGTCCTCCGCTTCCCCCGTGGCCGGCTCGTCGCGGCGAGCCACGAAGGTCGCGTCAGCGCCGATCAGGCCAGCCAGCTCATCGGCGACCGCGGTGAACACGGCGGCGGGCCGGGCCCCACCAGCGACCAGGGTGGCTACCCGCCGCAAGGCGGCCTGCTCCTGCGCCAGGTCACCGTGGGCCCGATCAGACTCCACGACACGCCGGCCGGCGGCCGTCGCCACCGCTCCCACGATCACCGCCACCGTGACGAACATGGCGAGCACGATGAGGGCGTTGCTGTTTACCTCCCCCATCGCCCAACGAATGCCCTGCGTGTGCCGCGTTACAGAAAGGCAGGTGACGGGGTCGGGCTCGGCGGCGCTCACGGGCGCGCCCGGGAAAAGTACGCCGGGCGTCGTCGGCCCACTCGTCCGGCGCCTCCCAGCTGCCGAAGTGGCCGAGCGACGTTCAGGATCGCCCCGTTGAAGACGAGTGGGCAGCTGGGCAATCGACAAGACAAGGGCGAGATGCCGGTTCTCGGTGCCCCACATGGAAGGTCTCCAGCTTTCGCGGCTCCGCCCCGGGCGGAGACGGAGCCGAAGAAGGTCAGCGCAGTTTGCGGAAGGTGTCGCGGAGGTCGTTGATCCAGGCCTCGGGGTTCTCGAGAGCGCCGAAGTGGCCGCCCTTGCGGTGGGCCTTGACGTTGACCGGGTTGTACCAGTCGCGGGTGGGGCCGTTCTCGAAGGCAGCGATGCGTTCCTGGGGTGTGCGGACGCCGATCGGGTTGACGTCGCCGAGCGTCAGGGTGAAGCCGGCCGGGGCCTCGATCTGCGGGGTGCGATCGTGTGACGGCGTCCACGGGTAGCGTTCCGCATTGCGGTAGACGCGGATCGACGAGCCGAGCGCCTGGTTCACCCAGAAAATGGTGGCGGCGGTCAGGATGAAGTCGCGGGGAAAGACCTCGTCGAAGTCGTCGGTCCAGCGGTCGCTCCATGTCTGCCACTTGCGGAGCAGCCAGGCGAGCATGCCGGCCGGGGAGTCGTTGAAGCCATGGGCGACGGTCTGGCCGTCGAGCATGTGCACCGCGACATGGGCAGCGTAAGTGTCGACGAACTTACGCATGTCGTCCTTGAGCATCGGTGAGGCGTCCGCGGGCAGGTCGGCGCCGCCGGTCAGGTCCCAGAAGCGGTCGCCGCTGAAGATGCCCGGCACCATTTCCACGCCGGTGTGCAGGCCGTAGAGGTCCTCGGCGTATTTGTGGCCCAGCTGGGCTTGGATGAGGGCGCCGTAGTCGGAGCCGCCGACGGCGAACTTCTTGTAGCCGAGGACGCCGGTCATCAGCTCGTGGAAGAGGTCGGCCATCTTCCAGTAGTTGAGATCGCCGCGCCCGAGCGGCGTGGAGAAGCCGAAGCCAGGCAGGTCCGGCACGATGACGTCGAAGGCGTCGCCGGGGTCACCTCCGTACGCAGCCGGGTCGGTCAGCGGGCGAATGATCTTGTTATATGACGTGGACGGCCACGGCCAGCCGTGCAGCAACAGCAGCGGGATCGGCTCCGGGCCCCGGCCCGGCTCGCGGATGAACTGGATCGGGGTGCCACCGACCTCGACGCGATGCCGGGTGAAGGTGTTCAACTCCTTCTCGGCCCGACGCCAGTCGTAGCTGTCGGCCCAGTACTCAACAAGCGGCTTGAGGCGCGCGGTGCTGAGCCCGTAGTACTCGTTCTCATTGTCGAGATCCTGGGCGAACCGGGTCGCCTTCAGCCGGCGCTTGAGGTCGTCGAGGGCCTCCTGCGGGACGTTGATGGTGAAGCGCTCGAGTTCCATGGGATTGTCCTTTCAGTACGTGAAGTCGAGTCGGAGCCGCGTCTGCACAAGGTCGGCGATCTGCCAGGAGTCGCCGGCCTTGACGAAACGCGCGCGGTAGTGCCCGTACCCGTGCATGCCTTTGAAGGGGAAATCCGCGGAGACTTCGGCGCCCTCCGGCCGGATGATGATGTCCTCCATGGCGAAGACGCCCCGGGCCTCACCGGCCGAGTCGACATCGATCTCATCGGAGAACAGGTGGTGGATCAACGTGTCGTCCGGGGTGTTGCTACCGCCGACGGTGGCCGCGATCTGCTCACGCCCTTCCATCCTGAGCCAGACGCTTCCGTCCGGCTTGTGCGGGGTGAAGGCGCCGTTCGGGGTGAACAGCTCGGCCAGGTCCCGCCAGCGGTGATGGTCGGCGTAACGCACGTACCGGGCCATGACCCGGCGAATCTCCTCGACGATGCCGAGCCGCTCGATGGCGTCCATCAGACTCTCCTCCTTGTTGTGCCTGGTAGCGCCAAGGTAGGTCAGCAGGAATGGACTGGCCAGTCCAGAAATTCATGGTGCTGATCACGGTCTCGAGCAGTGGCCCTTGAGGCCTTCGATCACGTTGTCCACAGCGGATTCCAGATAGTCGGTGCGTCCGGTGCTGGTCAGTAGCAGCACTCCGCCCTGGATACCGGCGATCAAGCTCGCGGCTGTGCGCGATGCGTCGACCTCGGATGAGACTTCGCCGGTCTCCTGCATACATCGGATGCCGGTGACGATCGAGGTCTGCCAGCGGTCGATGAGATCGGTCAACACCGACTGCGCCGCCGGGATACGCCGGCCGGTGTCGCCCAGCAGTCCGCGCAGCGGGCACCGATCACCCTGCCTCACATATCGGTCGATCAGCCGATCTCGCCAACGCTGCCAAGCCATCCAGGACGTCAGGTCGCTCAGGTAAGGCTCTTGATCGGACAGGACCTGGTCGGCCTCCCGTCGCACCACGGCCAGCAGCAATCCCTCCTTACCGTCGGGAAAATAGTGGAACAGCTGGCCCTTGCTGACGCCCGTACGGGCCATGACGTCTTCGAGGCGCAATTCGTCGACGCCGCGCTCGCGCAGTTCTGCCGTCGCACCGTCGACGATGCGGTGAAGGGTCCGTCTCCCCTTCGCGGTCAGCATGCGGGTCACTCCGCCGCCCCGTTCAGCACTGGCCGAGCGCAATCCGCCGGCTCTTCGCCGATGGCCGGGCGGGGGCCGACGGGCATGGTTCCCAGGTCCAGGTGGCTGACGCGAAGTCCGGAGCGGCCGATCAGGCAGTAGCGACTCATGACGGCTACGGTGTCGTCGAAATCGTTGGCACACAAGGCTCTGGAGTCCACACAGCCATGGTCCCGCGTGTTGCGACGCGCATTCAGGTGGCCCACCGGTGAGTCGGCCAGGGTGCACCACGGGGGTCAGCGCGTCAGGGCCTCCGGCGAAGAGGTCAGGCTTGGAGCAGACGTCGCGCGTATTCCGGATTACTGTAGTCCCGCCATGCGGCGATCTTGCCATCCCGAATTTCATAGACGGCCAGATTCATGATGGGCGCGACCGGGCCGCCGGGAAGGCCGAGGCCATGAACTTGCTCCGCCAGGACGACGTCGCCGTCAACCGCCTGATTGACCGTCTCGAACCTGATCTGAGGGAAGGCGCGCATTACTCCACGCCACAAATCGATAACTGACTCGCGGCCGTGCACCGCGTCCTCGCCGTAGTTCTGGAAAACGACATCATCGGCCAGGAAGCGCGACAGTTCGTCTGCGTTCTTGGTGTTGAAGGCTTCTACGAAATCTCGAACAAGTGCATCATTTCCGCCTGCCACGGTGTACTCCTCGTCTGCCTGTATCGCACGATCGTCCTGCTTGCACTCCCTACCACGGCCGCAATCGCACATCGTTCACGCGAGTGTTATGCGCCACATCTGTTCTCGAGAGAGCAGAGTGCAGGTGCTTTTCTCGAACACGGTCGCCTCGCTATCGGGCGACGGCGAGGAGCACGTGTCGTGAACCTCCCGACAATTCCTGCGTGGTGTCCTACAGAGGATCAATGCACGGAGGCGGAGATGACGAAACCGATGGCTTGGTCGGCCGATCGGGTACTGCTGGGTCGGCAGCGGGAACAGCAGACGCTCGTCGGGCTGCTGCGCGATGTGGAGGCCGGCGGCAGCCGAGTGCTGGTGTTGCGCGGCGGCGCGGGTTCCGGCAAGACCGCGTTGCTCGAGCATCTCGCCGCCGCCGCTCAGTTCGGCCAGGTCATCCGGGTTTCTGGTGTCGAGCTGGAGGCTGAGATCGCGTACGCCGGTCTGCACCAGCTCTGCGCGCCCCTGATCGGTCATCTTGGCAGGCTGCCCGAATCACAGCGGATCGCGCTTTCGACTGCGCTCGCTCTCGCCGCCGGCGAACCACCGAATGTTCTCGTGGTCGGCTTGGCCGTCCTCAGCCTGCTCGAGGAGTCAGCGGCCGCGCGGCCGCTGATTTGTGTGGTGGACGACGTGCAATGGCTCGACAAGATCTCCGCGACGATCCTCACTTTCGTTGCCCGCAGGCTGGGTTCCGCATATGTCGGCTTGGTCTTCGCGAGCCGAAGTCCCGGTGATGAACACCTGCTTGAGGACGTACCCGAGCTGACGGTCCGTGGGCTCCCCTACCCCGCAGCGAGGGCGCTTCTTGACTCCGTCCTGACTGTTCCGGTCGACGTGCAGGTCCGCGACCAGATCATCGTCGAGACCCAGGGCAACCCGCTGGCCCTGCTCGAACTGCCCCGCGGGCGGACCGCGGCCGAACTGGCCTACGGTTTCGGCGGCCGGAACACCACTCTGGTGGGGCAGCTCGAGGAAGATTTCCAGCAGCGGGTGAGGGCTCTGCCGCGGAAGACCCAGATGGTTGTGCTCGCCGCGGCTGTCGAACCGGTCGGCGACATGTTGTTGTTGTCGCGCGCGCTGGAACAGCTCGGCGTGGCGCCCGATGACGCCTCGCCGGCCGTCGCTGCGGGCCTGCTCGAGTTCGGCGCCCAAGTGCACTTCCGGCACCCATTGGTTCGCTCCGCCGCATGGCGATCAGCGGATCCGGTGACGTTACGAAACGTACACCTGGCCTTGGCCGACGCAACCGACCCCCAGCTGGATCAGGATCGCCGAGCCTGGCACTTGGCGCACGCTGCGGTCGGGCCGGACGAACAGGTCGCCGCCGAGCTCGAACAATCAGCCCAGCGGGCAATGACGCGCGGCGGATGGTCCGCCGCGGCGAACTTCTTGGAACGCGCCGCCGAGCTCACGCCCGATCCGGAACCACGGGTCACCCGCCTCTTCTCGGCCGCCCAGGCTCATCTGGAAGCCGGCGCGCCTGACCGGATTCCGAATTTGCTGTCGGCGGCCGAGCTCAATCCGCTTTCCCCCTTGCTACAGGCCGAGCTCGAACGACTACGGGCGCGAGCTGCCTTTGCCGTCAATCCGGGACGCTCCGCCGGCCCGCGCCTCCTCGCGGCCGCCCAGCGGCTGGAGAACTCAGATTTGATAGCTGCGCGTGAGACTTATCTGACCGCACTAGGCGCCGCCGTGCACGCAGGCCGGCTCGGCGGCGGCGACCGCGACCGGGCGGCAGTGGCCGCACGCGCAGTGCCGGCCGGAGACGAGACCGCCGGCCTTTTCCTCAGCGCCTTAGCGACCTGGAGCTTGGACGGCTACGCGGCCTCTGTTCCCCAGCTGAAGCGAGCGATGACCCGCAACGCCAAGAACGCGGACCCCGGGTTGCTGTGGCTTTCCCTACCGGTCGCACACGAGATTTTCGACGATGTGGCTTGGCACGAGCTGTCCGAACGCTCGGTCGCCGTCGCCCGCTCAACAGGGGCACTGTCTGTACTGTCGTCCGCCCTGTCGTTTCACGCCGGCGCGCTGTTGTACGCCGGCCGGTTTGCCCGCGCGGCTGAGCTGATCGACGAGATGGAGGCGCTTGCCGGGGCCACGGGTTTGCCGCCTGACCCATCCGGGCCGCTCAACCTGCTCGCGCTGCGGGGGCGGGAACGGGAGACGCTCGCCATGATTCGAACGAAGACCTCCGATGCGCGGTCGCGTGTCGAAGGACGCCCCGTGAATATGGGTCACCACGTGAGAGCGGTGCTGTTCAACGGGCTCGGACGCCACTCGGAAGCGCTCACCTTCGCTCGACATGCCGCCGAGTACCCCGACCTCGGTTTCCACCACTGGGCGCTCAGTGAACTGGTGGAGGCGGCTGCCCTTTCCGGTGACCGGCAGACTGCAGCCGATGGGCGAAGGCGCCTGGCGGCGCGCACTGAGGTAGCGGGTACGACCTGGGCTCGGGGCGTACAGTCACTTGCTGATGCGCTCGGCGGCACGCCTGCCGACGCCGAGCACAATTACCAGGCGGCCATCGCACTGCTCTGTCCAACCAGACTCAGACTGCAGAGAACAAGAGCCAGGCTGCTCTACGGGGAATGGCTGCGGCGGGTCGGTCGAAGCGCCGACGCCGGCGTTCAACTGGGGGCCGCCTACGGGGCCTTCAGCGCGATGGGCGCCGAGGGATTCGCGCAACGGGCCGCGGGCGAGCTCACCGCCTTGGGCGTTCGGCCGTCTACTCCTCAGTCTGAATGCGCCAGGCCGTCAACGCGGACGGCGGATCGGAGGTTGAGTCGGGCCTTGTTGGAGCCCCCTCCGTACGACAGCGGCGAACGGGCCAATTGACCGCGGATCCGGGTGAGCACGGCTACTGCGGGGCGACGCGGGTCGGGTACGGCAGACTCGCCGCTGGCCAGCAGTTCCCGCCGGGCGCGGTCGGCGAAGGCCTGAGCTCCGGTGGCGGTGAAAATCTCGTGGGCTTTGCGCAATTCAGTGCGGGCTTCGGCATGGCGGTCCCGGGTACGCAGCCATTCGCCGTACACAGTCTTGCCGACGCCAGGTTCACCGTGCAGCACCAGGACTCCGGCGTGACCCTCCCGCGCTGCGGCGAGAGCCTCGTCGAGTCTCCGGCACTCGGCACTTCGGCCCAGCAGCATCTGATCACCCCTCCGCCGCCGATGCTACGACGACTGAGAGGGCTGCGGCCTTGCCCTGTGTCTCGGTTGCGCCGCGGTCGCGGTGGCCGCGACCGCGGGCAACCGCCATCGAGGAGAATCAGTCCCGCGACTACCGTCGCCGCACGGGCTTTCGTTGTGCGAGAAAGACCTGATCCCTCACGGGTTTGGCGCCTGACCGGGATCAGAGCCCCTCTACTGCGTCGCGTCGAATCCCGTTTCGTTGACGCGGCGGAAGCGGCCGTCGTCGGAGTATTCCCCGAAGACGAAAATCTCCCGGCGGAGCGTGGTGCCGTTGGTGAGCGTGGCCTCGTACTGATGGCGTTCCGCGTACCGCCGGCCGTCGATGAACTCGTCGAGGACGGTCACACTGCCGTTGACGATCTGAGACTGCAGGCCGGCGACGAAGGCGCCGAAGGCTGCTCGGTCCTTCACGACGCCGTCGGAACGCCACTCGAGATCGGGTGCGTAGTACCGGTCCAGAGCGGTCTCCACCGGCTCGTGCGGGGCGAACGCCAGGTCGTCGAGGGCGTCCTTGATGTGTACGACCATCGTCGTCTCCTTCTGTTGACATCTTCCATCGACATCGACTTCCGGTCGGTATCAGCCGATGTGGTCGCGACGCTCGCGAGCAGGCGGCGACCCCGGCGCGAGACCAGGGCCGCCGTGGGCGAGCGGTGCGGATCAGGAGTGGTACACGTTGCCCTTGGTGGTCGGCAGGTAGGCCGGGGCATCGCCCTTCTCCACCCAGTTGATCAGGGCGTTCAGGTCGGCGCCGGGCTGCACGAGGCCACCGGTGGTGAACAGCGTCGTGCCGCAGTGGTCGACGCCCGGCAGCAGGAAGACGCGGTAGAACTTGTCGACCCGCTTGCTGCCACCGAGGGTGGCGTTGACGCGCTTGCGGTAATCGACGGTGCCCTGCGTCGGGATCAGCTGGTCGGACTGGCCGTGCCAGGTGAGGATCTTGCCGCCGGCCTTCGCGAACTTCGACAGGTTGGGGTCCCGATTGCCGATGATGCCGTCGAACTGCCGCGTCGCCGAGTTGAAGAGCTTCTCGAACGACTTGTAGGTGAGTTCGGTGCTGTCGAACGTGGGGTTCTTGGTGACGAAATACTTGGCCCACTGGTCCGGCACGGTGAACGGGACGCCGGGGTTGGCGATGAAGGCGAACGACGAGCCCTTGTTCTGTCCGTACCAGAGCTTCTTGCCGGAGGTCGTCACCGGCCCGGCCCAGATCTTGTTGACCGCAGTAGCCAGCTGCTCGGAGATGGCCAGCTCTTTGCCTTCACACAGGACCTTCTCGCCGACCAGCTCGCGGGCGTCCCACTTGCAGGCCTGGGGGTTGGCGATGACACCGTCCTTGGTCCCGTCGATGGTGTCGCAGGCGGCGACCGCGGCTGTGTTGAAGGCGGCCAGCTCGCACTGCGACGGGGTGACCTTCTCCTCGTTGAAGACGGCCTGCGACCACAGGGTCGCGATCTCGAAGCGGTTCCACTCGATCGCCGGGGCGTTCGCAAGGATGCCGTCGAAGTCGTTGGGGTAGTTCTGCGCCTCGGCGTAGCCCTGACGGCCGCCCGTCGAGCAGCCGGTGAAGTAGGTGTACGACGCGGCACGCTGATAGAAGCCGGCCGTCACGCTCTTGCCGATGACCGCCATGTCGTGCACCGAGCGGGAGGCGAAGTTCGTGAGCAGTCCCTCGTTGATCTTCCCAGCGGCGGTGAGGCCCCAGCTGGCGTCGGTGGAGCCCTTGACCCCTGCGTCGGTGGCCGCACCGACGAAGCCGCCCTTGACCGCGGCGATCAGCGCGACGCTGAGGTCGCCGATGTCACCGGTGGAGTAGCCGCTGCCCCCGGTGGCCTGGAAACGCCCGTTCCAGTTCTTCCGATCCTGGGGCAGCGAGATCTTGATCTTGACGTTGTCCGCGGCGCCCGGGTGGGTCACCACGACGTTGATGTCGCACCAGGCCGGCACGCCGTTGATCGGCGGCACGGGCGGCAGGCCAGGCGTCTGAGGGAACGTGAAGTCCCCTCCCGCCCGTGCCACCGCCGTCACCGAAACGACCTTGGTGCCGGAAGGGGCGGACACGGGGACGGCGGCACAGGAAGTAGCGGGCTTCGCCACTACCGGAGCGCTGTCGCGGTTGGCCGCGCTGGACGCGGCCGGCACGAGTAGAGCGATAGCCGGTACCGCGGCGGCCATCAGGAAGTTCAGGCGTCGTTTCATGCTCAACACCCTCACAGGGCAGGCACGGCTCTGGCCCCGGTAGACACCCCTGGCCCGGGCACTGGCCTGGGCACGGGAGGGGTGCAGGCGGCCATACGCCCGGCCGCGAGCAGGCGCAATACTCAGTTTGGACTATCCCCTCCAATCGTGGAGCATGGAGAGGTGAACAGGGGTATGACTGCCAAAGGCGCCGCTACGCGGGGGCGCATCGTCGAGGCCGCTGCGCAACTCATCCGGGAGCATGGAGCCGCCGATACAAGTCTCGACGATGTGCGTGCCGCCTCGGCGACCAGCAAGAGCCAACTTTTCCACTACTTCCCCGAGGGGCGGGCCGACCTGCTGGTCGCCGTGGCCGAGCACGAGGCCGCGCAGGTGATATCTGCGCAGATGCCGTGGCTCGACGACCTGACGACGTGGGAGTCCTGGCAGTCCTGGCGGGGTGCGGTGTTGCGGCACTACGTCGAGCTGGGGGACCGTTGCCCGCTCGGCGTGCTCACCGCCGAACTGGGCAAGTCGTCACCGCAGACCCGCACGGTGGTCAGTCGTCTGTACGACACATGGGAGGCGGCGCTGGCCCGCGGCGCGCAGGCCAAGGGCATCGACCGGCCCTTCGAGGTGGCACGGCACATCCTGGTCACCATCCAGGGTGGCGTGGTGATGTTGCGCGCAACCGGCCGAGTGGCCTATCTCGAAACCGGCCTGGACGCAGCACTCACGCCGCTCGCGCCTGGTGGTTCATCACCACGATTGTGATACTTGAGATCAGATTATGGACTTGTCGGTCCAAAAATTCACCCACATTATTGGACTATGCAGTCCGATCGCGAGAACGACATCCAGCAGATCCGCGAGCTCAAGGCCCGCACCAGGCCCTTCCCGCTGACCCCCACCCCCATCCACGTGCCGGACGACGTGCTGGCCGATCTCAAGACACGCCTGGCCGCCACCCGCTGGGCCGACGATCTGGGAAACGAGGACTGGCACTACGGCGTTCCCCGTACGTATCTGCAAGAACTCATCGGCAAGTGGCTCGACGACTACGACTGGCGGACCGCCGAGAAACACCTCAACGAGTACGAGAACTACTTCGTCGAGGTCGACGGCGTGAAGATCCACCTGCTGCGCAAGCCCGGCACAGGCCCTGACCCGAAGCCGCTGATCCTCACCGGCGGCTGGCCCTGGGTCGTGACCCACCTGCTGCCGGTGGCCGATCGGCTCGCCGACCCGGCCGCCTTCGGCGCCGACCCGGCCGAGTCGTACGACGTCATCGTCGCCACACTGCCCGGCAGCGGCTTCTCCACCCCGGTCAGCCGCCCCGACCTCAATTTCTGGAAGATCGCCGACCTCTGGCACAAGCTGATGACCGAGACGCTCGGCTACGAGAAATACTTCGCCGCCGGCAGCGACATGGGCGCCCTGGTCACCGAGCAACTCGGCCACAAATACCCGGACGAGCTGTACGCGATCCACCTTGGCTCGTCGATACCGCTCGACATGTTCGGCGGAGAGCGGCCGTGGGACCTTACTGGCGGCGCGGCCATCCCGCCCGGAGTTCCCGCGCCGATCCGCGAGCAGATCGAGAGCTTCCAGAAACGGTTCGTGGCGCACGTCGCCGTGCACGTCCTCGACTCCAGCACCATCGGCCACGGTCTGACCGACTCGCCGGCCGGCATGCTGGCCTGGGTCCTCGAACGGTGGACCAACTGGTCGGACAACGACGGCAATGTGGAGAACGTCTGGAGCAAGGACGAGATCCTCACCAACGCCACGATCTTCTGGGTCACCAACTCGATCAGCACGTCGATGCGGCTGTACGCCAACGCGGCCCGGTACCCCTGGCAGCCCTCACACAACCGCATCCCGGTCATCGAGGCACCGACCGGCATCACCTTCGTCGGCTACGAGAACCCGCCCGGAGTCACCACCGAGCACCGGGTCGAGGATTTCCGCAACGGACCCAAGGCCAAGTGGTTCAACGCCGTCAACCTCACCGCGCACGAGCGCGGCGGCCACTTCGGCACCTGGGAGGTGCCGGACGAGTGGGCCGACGACGCCCGCCGTACTTTCCACGGGCGCGCCCGATGAGCGCCGCCGTCCTCGGGGGTCCGGCCCCGGCCGTCACCGGCCGAGGCCGGACGGCTGGTTTCGTCGTCACTGTCCTGTCGGTCGCCGCCGTCTCGTACGCGCTGGTCCAATCCATGGTCAACCCCGGCCTCGAGGCCCTGCGTGCCTACGTGCACACCGACCAACTCGGCGTGAGCTGGGTACTCACCTCGTTCCTACTGGCCAGCGCGGTGCTCACGCCGATCCTGGGCCGCCTCGGCGACCATTTCGGCAAACGGCGGATGCTGCTCACGGTGATGGCTCTGCTGACTGCAGGCAGCGTCGTGGCGGCCCTGGCGCACACCCTGCCTGTGCTGCTTGTCGGCCGCGTGCTCCAAGGCGCCGGCGGCGCTACCCTCCCACTCGCCTTCGGCATCGTCCGCGAGCTCCTGCCCCGCATGAAGGTCGGCTCGGCGGTCGGCACGATCGCAGCGGTGAGCTCGGTCGGCGGCGCCGTGGGCGTGCTGGTCACCGGCCCCATCATCGTCCACCTCGGCATTCCATGGCTGTTCTGGCTACCCGCCATCGCCAACGCCGTAGTCGCCTTCGCCTTGCTGGCGGGCATCCCACGCTCGGAGCGCGGAAGCACCGGCCCCGGCGACTTCCTGGCCGGCGCCACGCTCGCGGTCGCGCTTGTCCTGCTGATCCTGCCGCTGAGCCAAGGCGGCGACTGGGGCTGGGCCTCTCCCCGCACGATCGGCTCCTTCGTTCTCGCCCTGGTCTTCGGCGCACTGTGGATCCGCATTGAAGCCCACTCGAAATCGCCGCTGATCGACATGAGAGTCTTCCGGCTGCGGCCGGTCTGGACGGCCAATCTCGCCTCGTTGCTGTTCGGCGTGACGTTGTACGCCGCTTTCGGCTTCATCCCTACATTCCTGCAGACCCCTACCATGACCGGGTACGGGCTGGGCGCATCGATCACCCTGTCCGGGCTGCTGTTCGTGCCGGTAACCGTCGTCCAACTCGTGGCCGGCATCGCCGCCGGCCCCCTGTCGAGCCGCCTGCCGGCCAAACTGCTCCTGGTCCTCGGCGGCATCCCCGTCATCGCCGGGTTCATCCTGCTTGCCTTCGCACACGAATCCGCCTGGCAGATCGTGCTCGCCACCGCGGTCAGCGGTGCCGGTTTCGGCCTCGGGCTCTCGGCACTGTCGGCTCTGGTCGTGCACGCCGTGCCTGCTGCCCACACCGGAGCCGCCACCGGTATGAACGCCAACCTCCGAACCATCGGCGGCGCAATCGGCGCCGCCATCGTCACGGCAATCCTCGCCGCACACACCGGCGCCGGCAGCTTCCCCACCGAGACGGGCTGGACGATCGCGTTCACCGTGCTAGCGCTGGCCGCCGTCCTCGGACTGGCCGCCTCTCTCCTCATCCCCAACACGACAATCCACAGCGACGAAGAATCCGCACCCATCACCACTTGAGGTCCTTCAAACCAGGCTTGAGCTCCGCCCGGTCACCGGTACCACGCTGGCTCGCCGTCGGCGAGCCGATGGAACGGCGCAGGCGACCGTGCGCACACGCCTCGACCAGACCCTCGAACATTGCAACGGGCGCGCCTGGATGCAGGGCGAATACGTGTTCGATCCAGGACAGTGGCGCTCAGAGGTGGGAAGGTCGGACGAACGCAGAAAGACGATGGCCCACTGCATCATCCGCGGCGACGCTGTGTTCGCCGATGAGACTGCGCCCGACCTCGGGATTCCCTGGCGCTGCTCCACGGCTGGCTTTCTGACCGAGGTGGTCGAGCGCATCGATCGACTGGATGTTGCTGCCGCTCGTCACGAGTTCTCCGTCGCCGAGATGGTCCAGTTGGACTTATACAAGGTGCATCCAGAGGGTGAGACCGACGAGACCTTCGACCGGCTGATGACTTACTTACGTGACTTTGCCGATCGCTGCCGCGGGATCGCCGCTCACGGCCTCGGACTGGTCATCACCATGCACTAAGAAATCGCGCTGAGTGGCGGTGCCTCCATCGCTTGCCACAGCAGGTCGACTCCTTGCTCGAGCCGCCTCAGGCAGCCGTGGCCGGAGGCATTGCCCGCAAGCACCTACCCTGAAGAGAGGTCACACCGTTCCGCTTCGTCATGATTGCGAAGCTTCCAGCGGTCTTGGTACGGGCGCAAGCGGCGGGAAATCCCGGTCAGCGCCGCCCGATCGCCCGTCTTTGCAGCACCGGGATTGCAGCTGACGTTCAGGATACGGGCTGCACCGGGGCAGCGCGACCACCGCGGTGTGGGGTCTGGTGTCGTCCGCGAGCAAGTACCCCAAGCGAGCCGCTCAACGCCGGTCAACTGTCAGCGATGACCCACTGACCCAGCGCGTCGAGCATGGTCCTTGCTCGACCCCGCCCCGGCCCGGATCTCTGCCCCTGCCATGGGTCAGTTTGCCGCCGCCTCCCGGGACCGGCGGATGATGAAGTTGTTGCCCTGGCCACCGAGGACGCTGTCGCGGATGGCGTGCGCGCCGTCGTGCGGGATGCCGAGGGCCGGCGCGCTGACGGTCTCCAGCCGCTCGTACTGGTCCTGGTCGAAGGGCACGGCGAGGGCCTTCAGGTAGGCGTCGAGTTGGTCGGGAGTCCGGGGGCCGATGATCGGGACGATCGCCGTGGCTGAGCGGCGGCCGCGTTCGAGCAGCCAGGCGATCGCCAGGACGGCCGGCTCGATTCCGGTCTGCCGGCCGATCGTCAGCAGCTCGTCGACCGTGGCGGTCTTCTGGGCGGTGTCCTCGCGTTGGATGATCGAGTTCATCGTGGTGAGCCGGCCTTCGGCGCTCGTGCGGTATTTGCCGGTGAGCAGGCCGCCGCCCAGTGGTGAGTAGACGGCGGCGCCGATGCCGAGGTGCTCGGCCATCGGCAGCAGGTCGCGTTCGCCGTCGCGCGCGGCGAGGCTGTATTCGAACTGGGTCGCGATGACGGGTGTGCGCTGGTGCCCGGCGATGGCGGCCGAGACCTGCCAGGCCGGGAAGTTCGACAGCCCACCGTGCAGGATCTTGCCGGCCCGCACCAGGTCGTCGAGGGTGTCGACGACCTCGTCGAGGGGCGTGACGGAATCCGGGGCGTGGGCCCAGTACAGGTCGAGGTGGTCGGTGTTCAGGCGCTTCAGGCTCGACTCGAGGGCGTACGTGATGGTCTTGCGGCTGTTGCCGGTCTTGCTGACGCCGGTCTGCCCGGCCGTGCCGAAGGTGAACTTGCTGGCGAGCACGAAGTGGTCGCGGTCGGCGGCCAGCAGCGTCGCCAGGTAGGTCTCGGATTCGCCCTGCTGGTAGGTGTCGGCGGTGTCGATGAAGGTGCCGCCGGCCTCGGCGAAAGCGGTGAAGATGCGGGCGGAGGTGGCCTCGTCGGCCCCGGTCCCCCATCGGGTGCCGAAGTTCGACGTGCCGAGGGCGATTTCCGAGACGCGCAGGCCGGTCCGGTTGCCGAAGGTCGTGTATTTCATGGCTTCTCCACATCATGCGCTGGTGTGCGGGAGGTGGTGATGAAGGCGATGACCCCGAGGCCGGCCACCACGGCGCTGTAGCCGAGTGCGGTGTGGGTCAACCCCTCGTGGGTGCTGACGATCCCGGCGATGACGGCTGGGACGGCGAAGGTCGTGTAGCCGATGACGTAGGTGGCGGAGATGAGCGCGCCCCGCTCAGCGGGCCGGGCGAGTGCGACGAGGCTGCGGAACGTGCCGGAGAAGGCGAGGCCGAAGCCGACGCCGGACACGACAGTGCTGACGTAGAAGATGGTCGCGCTGGTGAGCGCGGTCGCGACAACGGTGAGGCCGGAGCCGGCCGCGAGAACGGCGCAGCCCAGGAGCGTGCAGGTGCGCGACGACCAGTTTCTGGTGATCACGGTGCTCGAGCACGAGCATCCGGTGAGCAGCGCGACCGAGATCGCTCCGGGCAGATGGCTGCTGCTGTGGCTGAGGGCCTTCGCGAGGGTCGGCCCGAGCGAGAGGTAGAAGCTGTTCAACGCCCAAGTCGACAGCAGCGCGGGGGTGGCTGCCCAGAAGGCGGCGCGGGCGTCGGCCGCGACGGCAACGCGGATCCGGATGCGGCTCAAGGGTCGGGCGGTGATCGTCTCGTCGGCCCGGGCGGCGACGGCGACTCCGAGCACGATCAGCAGGGCCAGGATGACCAGGTAGGTCAGGCGTGACGGGCTCCAGGCGTACTGGACGAGCAGACCGGACAGCAGCGCGCCGACGGCCAGACCGCCGGTCGACAGGCAGGCGCCGAGCAGGGACGCCAGGCCCGGCCGGTGGCGTGGTTGCAGGTCCAGCAGGGCGGCTGAGGCGACCGCGGTGAGCAGGCCGGTGGCGAAACCCTGCACCGCCCGGGCGGCGATCAACAGCGTCAGCCCGTCGGCGGCGGCGAACAGGACCATGCTCACCGTCAGCAGAGCGGTCGCGGTCAGGGCGACGGGTTTGCGGCCGATCTCGTCGGAGATGCCGCCGAAGACGAGCAGGGCAATCAGCAGCGGACCGGCGTAGACGGCGAAGACGACGGTCAGGGTGCTGTCGGTGAAGTGCCAGCGGGTGGCGTAGTCGCCGTAGAGCGGGCTCGGGGCGCTGGCCGCGACGTAGAAGAGCCCGAGCAGCGCCGCGAAGGGCCAGAAGCCACGAGTGCCGCGGCCGGCCGCGGCGGTCCGCCGTGAAGGTACGACGGGCTGTGCCTGGATGGTCATGGCTGTGCTTTCTCGAGGGATGGATGGCGTCGCCGCACGAGCACTGGCCCGTGCGGCGACCGCCTCTCAGCGCGCGATGGGGGCGATGTCGTCGCCGAGGTGATATTCCAGCGGGCCGCGCTGCTGCAGTCCCTTGTCGAACAGCCGGGAGGCGGTGGTGCGGAACTCCGGACGGTGCGCGGCGGCGGCCCAGAAGGCGTCGGAGTGCAGCGGGAACTCCGCGTCGGGCAGCCGGGTGTACTTGTTGACGAAGGACTTGATCTCGGCGAGCGCCTGGTGGTTCCAGCCCGACACCCGGGTGGCGTAGGCGGTGACGAAGGCTTCGAACTGCTCGTCCGGGATGGCGCGGTTGACGTAGCCGTACTTCTCGGCCAGGGCACCGTCGTAGTCGTTGCCGCCGAGCAGGATCTCGAACGCGCGGCCGCGGCCGACCAGCGCGGGCAGCCGTCCGCCGGCCCCACCGCCCGCGACCGCGGCGAAGCCGACCTCCATCTGGCCGAGAATGGCCTTCTCGAGGCTGGCGAAGCGGATGTCGGTGGCGAGCGCGAGCTCGCTGCCGGCGCCGCGGGCGATGCCGCGGATCGCGCTGATGGTGACGGCGGCGAGCTTGCTGATGCGTACGGTGACGTCGGCCCACGCCGCATAGCCGGTGGGGCTCGGCAGCGCCTCGGCCTGGGCCGGGTCGGCGGCGAGATCCCAGTGGGCGAGGAAGAAGTCGGGGTCGGCGCTGTCGAAGACTACGACGTTGACGGTGTCGTTGCTCTCGAGCTCGGTGAGCAGCGTCTTGAGGTCGCCGATCATGGTGGGGCCGATGACGTTGACCGGCGGATTGTCGAAAGTGACCCGCCAGAGAGCAGGCGACTCGGCGGTCAGTCGCAGGTGGGTGGGCTTGAAGTCGTCCAGGAAAGTCATGAGAGCGACCGTTCAGTCAGAGGTGGAAGGAGGAAGAATCGGGGTCTGCTCGACCATGTAGAAGCCGGTCTGAGCGGCGTAGAGCAGCAGCATGACCACCGGTGCGAAGAATCCGACCAGGGTGATCACCGGATAGAGAGCGGTGCCGAGGCCGAAGCGCCGCAGCGATCCGCGGGCCTCACCGGCACCGGGCGACCACCGCAGCAGCTGGCGGCGCAGCAGGTGCCGCAGGATGAGCGTGAAACTGAGCGCCATCCCCTCGTTCGAGATGCCGTAGAGCAGAACCGCGAGGTGGGTGTCGAGGCCGCCGGTCCGCAGATAGTCGGCCAGCGCCGAGGTGCTGAACGGGATGGTGGTGACCCACATCAGAAGCAGCAGGTTGAGGAACACCACCGTCCGATCCACCCGGGCCACGAGCGCGAAGAGCGCGTGGTGGTTGACCCAGATGACGCCGACGACGAAGAAGCTCAGTGCGAACGCCGCGAACGACGGCCACTCGTGGCGCAGCTGGGGGGCCAGACTGCCCGGCCCGTCGGCTTGGACGTGCAGGTCGAGCGCCAGCAGGGTGATTACGACGGCCAGCACTCCGTCGCTGAAGGCCTCGAGGCGCCCCTTGGACCCGCCGTAGGCCCGGCGCGAGAGCACCGGCTCCTCGGCGGCCGCCATCAGTGCGTGGCGGCGGTGAGGATCACGTCGGTGACCTCGGCCGGGTGGGAGATCAGCGACAGGTGCGACCCGTTGATCCGGGTGACCCGCGCGTGGGCGCGCGCCGCCATCAGCGTCTGGGCGGCGGGCGGGATCACCTTGTCCTGGCGGCTGATGACCGCCCATGAGGGGACGGTTTTCCAGGCCGGGGCGCTCGACGGTTCGGCGAACGCGGTCGTGGCGAACGGCGTCTGGGTCGCCGCGAGAACAGCGGCTTGATCACGGGGCAGGTCACCGGCGAACTCGGAGGCGAAGATCGCCGGGAGGACGTAGGAGTCGCCCGCTCCGGCCGGTGCCCCGGGGTATCCGGTGAGGCGGAAGACGCGGGCCGGGTCGGTCAGGGCGGGCTCGAGGACCGAGCCGGATCCGCCGGTGAGGCTGCCGATCGACTCGCCCTGGTCGGGGGCGAAGGCGTCCACGTACACCAGGGCCTTGACGTTGGGGTTGCCGGTCGCGACGCCGGTGATGACGAATCCGCCGTACGAGTGCCCGACCAGCACGATCGGGCCGGTGACCGCGGCCAGGTAGTCGCGCAGGTAGGCGGAGTCCTCGGCGGGGCCGCGACCCGGCTGGGGTGCGACGTCGACGGTGTAGCCGCGGCGCTGGAGGCGGCTGATCTCGCCGGACCAACTGGAGCCGTCGGCCCAGGCGCCGTGCACGAGCACGATCGTCGGCCGGCCCGAGCCGGACTGAGCTGGGGCGGCCGCCGCCGAGGACAGCGAAGAGGTCAGGGTGCCTGCGCCGAGCAGCAGGCCGGTGGCTACGGCGGCGGCGATGCGCCGGCCGCGTCGGGTGATGGTCACAGGGTTCCTTCCGAGAGGGACTGGTGGGAGCGTCGTGCTGCGGACAGGTCCTGCCGGTCGATCCAGCCCAGGACGTAATGGGCCACGTCCGACCAGCCGCTGTCGAAGACCAGGGAGTGGCCGCGGCCCCCAAAGGCGTGGTAGTCGGTCACCGCCGGTGAGCCGGAGTAGAGCCCGTAGGCCTGGCGGCTGACGACCTCCGGGACGGTGTGGTCGTCGGTGGCGCCGGTGATCAGCAGCGGGCCCCGATCGGCGGTGAGGTCGACCTCGGTCGGCGAGTGCGGGTCCTTCTTGGCCGCGATGAGCTCGAAGACCGGCCGCCCGGGACCGGGGATGGCGTACGCGTCGAACAACCGCCGCGACTCGTCGCGGTCGAGCGCGTTGCCGAACCCGTACCGGAACTGGCGCTCGCTGAGCGCGACCGCCCGGGTCTTGTTCCGGGGGTTGCGCAGCACCGGCAAGGCCGAGCGGATCTGGGCGAAGGGAAGTTTGCCGGCGCCCTTGATCGGTGCCGGGCTGATCGCGACGGCGGCGGCCGCGACACCGGCGGCAAGCAGCTTCTGGGCGATCAGGCCACCGAACGAGTGCCCGACGACGATGGGCTTGCCGGGGAGTTCCGCGATGTAGCGGGCGTAGCCGGCGGTGAGCTCGGCGACGCCGAGGCCGGCCACGGCCTCGGGCCGGGCGCGGGTGGCCGCCGGGGTGGCGTCGTCGCCGGTCCAGCCCGGGGCATGGGTCGCGTACCCGGCCTCGGCGAACATGTCGTGCCAGGGCTTCCAGGCGGCAGTGTGGATCCACAGACCGTGGATCAATACGACGGGGGTCGGCATGATGCGCTCCGCACGTTGGTGGGTCGGGGTCTCCCGCCACTGTGCGCCCCTGGATTGGGAAAAACAATCCAGATGTCCGGGCCGTCACACCTGGGTTGGAAAAGTTGTACGCTGGAAAAGTTGAACAGTTTCTCCGGAGGCGAACCTCATGCCCATCACGAAGCTGCGCGACAGCAGCTGCTCGGTCTCCCGCAGCCTGTCCGTCCTGGGCGAGCGCTGGACCCTGCTCATCCTGCGGCTCGCCTTCGAGGGCGAGACCCGGTTCGACGGCTTCCGATCCAACCTCGGAATGGCCGCCGACGTGCTCAGCGACCGGCTCGGCACCCTGGTCGAGAACAGCATCATGACCAAGCAGGCATACCAGGAACCCGGCCGCCGGACCCGCTACGAATACCACCTGACGCCGGCCGGTCAGGAACTGCACGTCGTCATCGCCGGCCTGCAGCAATGGGGCGATGTCCACCTGCCCTGGGAGGGCGGCCCGACCGTGGTTCGCCAGGAGCATGAGACCTCGGCGCCGGTCCGGGTGGCCTTCGTCGACGGCGACGGCCACGAGGTTCCCCTCGACGAGGTCGACGCGGTGCGCACCGCCGTCTATCCGCGTTAGGCCGCGTCCCTGCTAGGTTGTTTTTTACAACCTAGATGGGAGTCGTGGCATGGAACCGAACCCGACCGAGGCACGACCCGCTCTCACCGACGAGCAATGGCACCGATTGAGCGCGTACGGCGTCGCGGACCACCTGCCCGCCGGCACCTGGATCTTCCGCGCCGGGGACGAGGTGGCCGACATGATTCTCGTCGAGTCCGGCCGGGTGGCCATCGTGCGACCGTCGACCGCCGACGACAACGAGGCCGTCGTCGCCCGATACGGCCCGCGCGAGTTCACCGGCGAGCTCAACCTGCTCACCCGGCAATCGGCGTATCTCAGCGCCCGCACCACCGAGGCCTCGGCCGTTCTCCGGGTCGGCACAGACGCTTTCCGTACGCTCATGGACCGCGACCCGGAGCTGTCCGACATCGTGCTGCGGGCCCTGATCGCCCGGCGCCGCGACCTGCGCGACGGTCAGGCCGCCCGCAGCCTGGAGATCGTCGGGCACGACGCCTCCGCAGCCGCCCTGGCGCTGCGGACCTACGCCGGCCGCCTGCAACTGCCCCACACCTGGAATGACATCGATACACCCACCGGCTCCGCACTGGCCCGGGCGGTGTCGGCCTCGGCCGGGGACCTGCCGTTGGTGATCACCCCCGGCGCTGTCCTGCGGCGGGCCACACCCCTCCTGCTCGCCGACCACTTGGGCCTGTCCTACCGGCCTCGCAGCGGCGAAGAGGTCGACCTGGTCGTCATCGGCGCCGGCCCGGCCGGGCTCGCGGCCGGCGTCTACGGAGCCTCCGAGGGACTGCGCACGCTGGTGCTGGACTCGGTCGCGGCCGGCGGGCAGGCGGCGTCCAGCTCCCGCATCGAGAACTATCTGGGCTTCACCTCCGGCATCAGCGGCAACGACCTCACCGCGGCCGCCGCCGTGCAGGCCCAGAAATTCGGCGCCCGCATCGCCAGCCCGTGCGAGGTCGCCGAACTGCACTCCGAGCCCGGCCAGGTCCGCGTCGTGCTCACCGATCGCACCACGATCTGCGCCGGCGCCGCGGTGATCGCCACCGGCGCCCGATACCGGGCCCTGCCCCTGCAGCGGTGGGCGCAGTTCGAAGGGGCCGGTATCTACTACGCCGCCACCGAGATCGAAGCCCGCGCCTGTGGCGAGCGCCCCGTCGCCGTGGTCGGCGGCGCCAACTCCGCCGGCCAGGCCGCGCTCTACCTCGCCGCCCGCGGCAGCCAGGTCACCCTGATCGTCCGCGGTCCCGATCTGCGGGCCGGGATGTCGGCGTATCTGGCCGACCGCATCCTCGCCGACCCGGGCATCACCGTCCGCACCGGCACCCAGGTCACCGCGCTGCACGGTGACGACCACCTGGAGGCGGTGACCCTGTCCGGGCCGTTCCCCGACGCCGGGCCGCAGGAGTGCGCCGGGTTGTTCTGCTTCATCGGCGCCACCCCGGCAACCGCCTGGCTGGAGGGTCTGGCCACCGACGATCACGGCTTCCTGCGTACGGACGCCCAGCTCGACGACGGCGACCTGGGCGCACAATGGGCGACGCTGGGACGCCGACCATTGCCCTTCGAGACCAGCCGGCCGCGGGTCTTCGCCGCCGGGGACGTCCGCGCCGGCTCGATGAAACGCGTCGCGGCCGCGGTCGGCGAGGGCGCCAGCGCCGTCAGCTCGGTCCATACGGCGTTGGCTGCGATCGTCGCGTAGCCCCCCGGCGGAGGATCACAGACGGTTCGGATAGCCGTTGTGGTGGACCACGTCGATCTTCTCCTCCGGCAGTTGCCGCCCGCCCTCATCGACGAAGGCGACCCGGACCGGCCTGCCGGTACGCCGATCGAGGCGCTCGGTCGACGGCCCGGCCGGCCTCGGCAGATTCGCGTCGCCCCAGAGCTGCAAGCCGCCGATGACGACGTGAAGCTGCCGTCCCGCCGCGGTCAGGTGGTATTCGCACCGCGCCCGCGCCCCGATCTCCTGGTAGCCGCGCTTCTCCAGGACACCGGCGTCGACCAGCGTGGCCAGCCGATCGGCCAGCACGTCGGCCCCGAGACCCAGGGACTCCCGGAACGCCTCGAACTTGGTCAGCCCGCTCAGGGCGTCCCGGATGATCAGCAGTGTCCAGCGCTCACCCAGGACGGCCAGGCTGCGCGACACCGAACAGCTGGAACCGGCGAGCTTGTCGATGGTCACCGCGGCCCACTTTCCTCGAGGCCGGACTCCGGCCGGCTCAGGCGGTCCAGATAGCGGCCGAGGTGCAGCTCCGCGTCGCCGCGTTGCTGCAGGCCGAGCTCGAAAAGCTGACGGGTGCGGTCCTGCGTCTCGGGCCGGGCCACTGACGTCCAGAACGCGTTCATCTGCGGCGGGAACTCCGCCGCGGGCGGTAGCGTCACGGTGTCCACAAAGGCTTTCATCTCGCGCAGGGCCCGGGTGTCGAACCCGGCCATCCGCTCGGCGAACCGGTCGACGAAGGTGACGAACTCGGCGTCGGGGATCGAGCGGTTGACGTAGCCGTACCGTTCGGCCAGGTCGGCGTTGTAGTCCTCGGCGCCGGCCAGGATCTCCAGGGCCCGCCCCCGGCCGACCAGACGCGGCAGCCGGGTGGCCGGGCCACCGCCGGGGACAGCGCCGGCGCCCAGCTCGAACTGCCCGAGCACGGCGCGTTCCCGGCTGGCGAACCGGATGTCGGTGGCCAGGGCGAACTCGCTGCCGGCACCGCGGGCCCGGCCCCGCAACGCCGAGATGGTGATCTGCGGCAGGCGGGCGAGCCGGACGAGCACGTCCAGCCACGGGTGCATCCCGGTCGGCCCGAGCGGCAACGCCTCCGTCGAGGCCGGGTCGGCGGCGATGTCCCAATGCGCCAGGAAGAAGTCGGGATCGGCGCTGTCGAAGACGATGACGGCGAGTTGCTCGTCGGCCTCCGCGGCCGTGAGCAGTTTCTGCAGCTGCAGGACCATCGGGGCGTCGATCAGGTTGATCGGCGGGTTGGCGAAGGTGGCGGTCCACAAAGTCGGCGACCGCCGGTCGATCCTCAGGCGTGACATGGCGTTCAACATAGCGGCTGAATTGTTTTTTGCAACCCAGGTGAGCGCCACCACAAACCGGCCTTCCCGGCCCCGTCGACTGCTAGGTTGCATTTTCCAATGCAGCTCAGGAGGATCGCATGACCAGCATCAAGAACGCCGTCGTCGTCGTGACCGGAGCCAACGGCGGACTCGGGCAGGAGTTCATCAAGCAGGCACTCGACCGCGGCGCCGCCAAGGTCTACGCCACCGCCCGCATGCCCCGGAAGTGGAACGACGACCGCGTGATCCCGTTGCCCCTCGACGTCACCGACCCGGCGTCCATCGGCGCCGCGGCCGCCGCAGCCGGTGACGCCACCATCGTCGTCAACAACGCCGGGATCTACGACTACGGCGACACCATCACGGGTACGCCGATGAAGCGCATCCGCGAACTGTTCGACACCAACTTCTTCGGCGCCGTCGAAGTCAACCGGGCTTTCGCGCCGATCCTCGGCGCCAACGGCGGCGGCGCCTTCCTGGATGTGCACTCCGTGCTCAGCTGGCTCGGCGTAACCGGCGGCTACAGCGCCACCAAGGCCGCGTTCTGGAGTGCCACCAACGCCTTCCGGGTCGAGCTGGCCGGCCAGCACACCCAGGTCGTCGGGCTGCACCTGGGCTACACCGACACCCCGATGATCTCGATGGTGACCGACGAGAAGAACGACCCGGCCGACATCGTGCGGGCCGGCTACGACGGTCTCGAGGCCGGCGAGCACGAGGTCCTGGCCGACGACCTCGCCGTCACCGTGAAAGCCGGCCTGGCCGGCACGATCGAAGACCTGTACGGCCTGAGCCGCTGATCCCGGGACCACAGCGGTGAGCCGGACGGGGTCATCGCGCGACTACAATGACCGCGACACTCGGAGGTTGGAGGGCCGGCACGATGATGGTGCGGCACTTCACTGCGAGCGCCATCGTGGTCCAGGAAGACCTCAAGCGGGTGTTGCTCGTCCACCACAACAAAATCGGGAAATGGCTGTATCCCGGTGGTCACGTCGAACCGAATCAAACGCCCGCCGAGACGGCGATCCGCGAGGTCGAGGAAGAAACGGGAATCCGCACGCGGGTGTTGGCCGACACGCGCTCGCACCACCCGTCCGTGACGAGACACCCGATGCCGTTCGCCATCATCGAGGTGACAGCGGACGACAGAGACGGACTCGGCCTCCACCACCACATCGACTTCGTCTATGTACTGCGGGCCGTTTCCACGGACATCCGGATAGAGCTGGACGAGGTCGGTCTGGCGCGATGGGTCCCGATCGACGAGATCAGCCGACTGGATACACCGCCCGATCTGCCGGTGCTCATCGAGAACGCGATTCGTTGGGCCGAGACCAACGCATGACCCGGATCAGCGGGGATCTCGGCGCTTGCAAAGCAGCCGTACGCGAAAGGATGTGGTCTCTGCTGGACGCACACGGTGTGTCGTACCCGCTGGGCGCGACCGGTCGCATTCCGCGCTTCAGCGCCGCGGACGTGGCTGCTCAGCGACTCGCCGAAACGGCCGCCTGGGAAGCAGCGGAAACGCTCAAGGTCAACCCGGACACAGCGCAGTTTCCGGTACGGCTCCACGCGTTGGCCGAGGGCAAAGTGGTTTACATGGCCGTTCCCTACCTCGCCGGCCCCCATCCTTTCTACTTTCTCGATCCGGCCGAACTCGGCGAGCAGGCTCCCGAGGCCGCCACCATCGACGGTGCGGCGCGGCTCGCTCCGTCAGTGGGCTTCGACGAGATGCGCGAGATCGATCTGGCGGTCTGTGGCAGCGTGGCGGTCAATCGCAACGGCGCCCGCGTCGGCAAAGGAGGCGGGTACGCAGATATCGAACTGGCGCTTCTCGTCGAGGCTGGACTGATCACCGCGCGTACCGTACTGGCGACCACCGTCCACGAGTTGCAAGTCGTGCACGAAGAGCTTCCCGAGACCGCGCATGACTTCCGCCTCGACGTGATCGCGAGCCCGGTCGAAGTGGTGCGCTGCGGATCACCGTATCGACCCAGCGGGATCTATCCCAGTCACCTCACGTCCAGCAAGATCGCCTCTATCCCGATTCTGCGTGACCGCATGGGTTGACGGACAAGCGGCGGCACCGGTGGCCTTTGAAGGGAGTGGTGGAGGGAACGTGCGGCGGATATGGCGATGGGTGATCACCACCGGCTCCACGGTCGGTGCGGCGTCGGCGGTCTTCGGACTCGGCCGACTCTTCCCGGCCTGGGACGATGGCTGGGTCCAGACTGCGACCGGGCTCGCCGCCGCCGTCGTGGCCGCTCCGCTGTGTGTATGGGCCGGCAAGGCGAAGTCGGTCGCCGGCAAGAAATCCGTCACCGGCCCGGCCACGTGGAGCATCCCGATCCTGCCGAATCCCGAGTTCGTCGGCCGGGAGGTCGTGCTGGACACCCTCTCCGCGCGGTTCTCCGAATCGGCCGGCGTGGCGGTGCAGACCGTGCAAGGGATGGGCGGAATAGGCAAGACACAGCTCGTGGCCCACTACGCTCACACAAACCGAGCGAAGTACCGGATCGTGTGGTGGATACCGGCCGAGGATCCGACATTGATCGGGGCCCGGTTCGCTCAGTTGGCTGTGGCCCTTCACTTGGCGCGCTCCAGTGACGATCTCACCACGAGCGTGACACGCGTCTTGGGCCACCTGAACGCCACTTCCGGCTGGTTGCTGATCTTCGACAACGCGGTGTCCCCCAGCGATCTCCGCTCCTGGCTCCCGTCCGGGGCGGGGCACATACTGATCACATCCCGGACCGGCGCCTGGAACCACTTGGGGGCGACCACCGAGCTGCGGGAGATGCCCCGCGGCGAATCGGTGGAACTGGTCCGTCGAAGACATCCGGCGCTCTCGCGCGCGGACGCCAATCGGCTGGCGGAGGGTCTGGGAGACCTGCCGCTCGCCCTGATTCAAGCAGCCGGCTTCATGCAAACCAGCGGCACACCGGTGGCGGTATACCTCCAGCTGGTGGAGAAGTACGCCGGGGAGGTCATGCACCACGGCCCGGTCGGGGACCACGACGGGACGCTCACCGCCTCGGTGACGATGAGCATGCGGCAACTCGCGGCCGGTGATGCCGCAAGCTTGAGACTCTTGCAGGTGGCCGCGTCGCTGGGCCCCGAGCCGATTCCCCTGACCTGGCTCGCCGGGCGCCGGGGAAGTTCCGGTGAACGTCCGCTGGAAGCGGAGCTGGAGATTCGCGCGAGCGTCAGCACTTTCGTCGAGCTCGGTCTGGCCACCTCAACCAATGGCGGTATTCAGTTCCACCGCTTGACCCGGGCCGTCATCACCGATGCCATCGACCCCGATGTGCTGGTCTCGGTCCGCGACGAGGCCCGTGAGTTACTGAGCAGTCAGAGACCGGCGTCCACGGACGATTCGGCGTCCTGGGGCCAGTGGGCTCGGCTGATCCCGCACCTCCTCGTGACGGACCCCGCCGACAGCCATGATCCGGAAACCCGGCGGACGGCCTGCGATGCCACCCGCTACCTGCTCAAGAGTGGCCAGATCGACGCTGGGCACCACCTCGCGACCACGCTCCACGAGGCGTGGAGGGTCCGCCTCGGCGAGGAGGATGTCGACACCCTGCGCGCCGCCCAACAACTCGGTCACGCCCTGCGTATCCGGGGCGAATATCGCCAGGCGCAGGAGATGGACCTGGACACCGCGAATCGGCGTCGCCGGATTCTCGGCTTCGACCACCCGGACAGCCTGTGGGCAGCGAGCAACCTGGCAGTGGACTGGCGTCAGCTCGGTGAGTACCAGAAGGCCGAACAGGTCGATCAGGACACGTACGATCGGCGTCGGCGGGTCCTCGGTGAGAGCCACCCCGATACGTTGTCGTCGGCGAGCAATCTCGCGGTGGACTGGCGTCAGCTCGGGGAGCACGAGCGAGCCAGTCAGCTTGACCGCCATACTCTCGACCTGCGAAAAAGAATCCTGGGTGAGAGCCATCCGGACACCTTGGATTCTGAGAACAATCTCGCCATTGATCTGTTGGAGCTCGGGCAGCCTGAGCAGGCCCTCGCAATAGGGCAGGACACACTCCGGCGACGACGGGCGATCCTGGGAGAGAACCACCCGGACACACTCTGGACCGCGAGTAACGTCGCACTCGCGTGGCGGCGCCTCGGTGAGCACCAACGCGCGCGAAGACTCAATGAAGACACTCTGCACCGCCGCCGGCGCATACTGGGCCACGATCACCCCGACACACTGCGATCGGCGAGTCACCTGGGTGTCGATCTCCGAAACCTTGGTGAATACGAGCGCTCGCGGGAGCTGACCGAAGACACCTTGCGGCGCCGGCGGCGAGTACTGAGTCCCGATCACCCCGACACGCTGCGATCGGAGAAGAACCTCGCGATCGTCCAAGGGAGGCTTCTGGGCTGAGCTGAACTCCGGGTACGCACGAGTGGTGTAGTTCGCGGGTTCCGGCACCACCTCACTCACCCTCTGTGATGGCACTGGGAAGCGGGAAGCCCTTTGTCGGCGGCAGAAGGGTGCACGTGATCTTGTGCGCGCGTCCCCGACCTTCGGCAACATCGCGTTGCCCCTTCCGCGAAGACGGCTTGGTCTTGACGTGACGACTTGGACGGACGAGTCGGTCTCCTCGATGTAACGTCGGATGATCGGGTGATCCGCCGAGTCGGCGTGAGTGGCAGACTCTTGTCGACCTCGCCGGAGAAGGAGATCCACTTGAGCGTCGCGCTCGCGATATTTGCAGCCGTCGTCGCCGCACTGTTGGGCTGGGCAGTCAATCAATTGCCACCGCTGAAGGATCACGTCTCTGTCGGGTTGCGGCTGTGGCTGGTTGTGGGCCTCGTAGCCATCTCCGTGGTGGCGACCGTGACGGTTACCCGCCTGAATGATGATCAAGAAGTCACCGGCCGGTCCGAAGCCCAACCCGACCCGGCGGTCACCTCGATCCCAGGTAGCACCCTCGGGCCTGCAAATACCTCAATCCCCAGCCCAACGAGTGCGCCGACGAGCGCGTTGCTTCGTTCCGGTTCGGTGATCCTGAATGCCCGCCAAGTCATGAATCTGGATGCCCCTGCCCGAGACCTGAGGTGGGGAATCGATGACGACTGCGCTTGCCCCGGGACGAAGCAAGATCTTAAGTGGAGTTCCTCCGCCGGATTCGAACCTCCCACCTGGGTCAACGACACATTCTTGCTATTGCTGGACGGGCCGGTCGACGGCCCACAGGTGTGTCCGGCGCTTACCGGGTACAGCAAAGACCCGATCGGCCCGGACGAACTCGATCGAGGAAGCTCCCTCTGCGTCCAGACAGCGGAGAAAAACTTCGCGTTGGTCAATGTGACTCAAATCGACAAAGGAAACAAGGCGATCCACTTCGATGCGCGTGTCATCGCTGGCTCCTGAGCGCCTACCGTCGAGCGTTTCTTGGCTGCCGATGTGGGCCGACGCGGTTCTCGCCGCCTACCGAAAGCTGATCGGCTTGGTGCACTGAGATGCGGTCGGTACCGACGCCATGACAGTTCAGGACAGGGCGGTCGACATGTCGGTGGTGAACCGCTCGATGCGCCCGCCACCGTTGTTCTTCGCTCATAAAGCGCCGAGTCAGCCTTCTGAATCAATGTCTCCGGGCTGTCGGCCCGCGAGTCGGCCAGGGCGAGCCTGATCGAGACGCCGATGCCGACCTGGTGGCCGGCCACCTCGAACGGTGTGTTCAGGCACTGCTGGACCCGAGCGGCGACGGCTTCGGCGTCGTTTGCGTCCTCGGTGCCGGGGCACAGCACCAGGAACCCGTCGCCGCCGAAGCGACTCACATAGTCGCCGGGGCGGACCGCTTTGCGTAACCGCTCGGCGACCTTCTTCAGCAGTTCGTCGCCGGCCGCGTGGCCGTAGCTGTCGTTGACCGGTTTGAAGCCGTCGAGGTCGAGAAAGAGCGTGGCCACCGGACCGTTCGGATGGCGGTCCCGGTCCGGTTCAGGAACAACGTAAGGCCGGGCAGACCGGTCAGCTGGTCGTGCAGACGCGCGTGGCCCAGCCGAGCCAGGCTGATCAGCGAGGTACCTCCGATGATCAGCAGCAACAGCATGGCCGCGGCGAAGGCTGTGAAGATTTACCAGGCACGTCGAGTGGCGTCCTCAAGCGGCCCGAGCAGTCCGGCGTGCGAGGTGACGACGACGGTCCGCCAGCCGGCCCTGGACTTCGTGATCATGGCGATTAACGCGGAGCTGGGTGAGGTGACGTGCCCTCCGGGCACCTGGTCATCACGGACGGGGGCTGTCTCGAGATGTGGTCCGGCGACCGGGTACCGGACGACGAGGAACGCCCGGCCACCGACTTCGTCATCGTCGGGCCGGATGCCGAGGCCGCCGGGGAGACCTTCGAGCGGCAGACCGGCACCCGGCTTTACAACATTCCCGCCCGCGCTGTCACCGAGTTCACGGCGACGTTCGACGACCACTGCCGGCAGCACGGGCACGATGCGAAGCTGCGGGCGTTCGAGCAGCAGGTCCCGCATCGGGAGCGGGTCCGGCACGCGGTCGCGGCCCGGGACCCGGGACCCGGGATTCATCGTCATGGGCGTACCGGTGCTGTCGATCGAGGTGCCGCCGGCCCGGGCCCTGCCGGTCACCGCCGTGCCTGGCGAGAGCACACCTGGTCGCTGGACGGGCTGGCCGACCTGGTCCTGTGGGGTCGCGACCAGGAGCGGGTCGCGGCCGAGTTCGGCGTCTCCGGGCTCGGCGGCTCCACTGATTCCTCGTACGAGTGGGTGGATCTGCCGGTCGAGGACGGGATCCGGCGTGGGCAGGCCATCGAGAGGCGCCGGGACCAACCGGACGGGCCGACGTTCGCGTTCGACTTCCGGCCGCACTCGCATCATTGGCAGGTCATGCGCCTGGTCCGAGCCGCCGAGCACGAGGCCGGGGTGATTTCCGTCGGTGGCGCGGACATCCTGATCGCGATGACCTCGGTCGGTGACGGCTTCTTTCCCGTCCACCTCGACGTCGACGCCGAGGGGATCCCGGTCGCCCTGCGCATCGACATCGACGGCTGATCTGTCGCCGTCAGCAGGCTCGGTCCCCCACCGCATCGTGGGCCGCCGGGAGTGGTTCCACTCGCGGCGGCCCATCGGTGCTTGTCAGAGGGCGATGAGCCGAGCGATCCAGGCCGCGCGGGCCTCGCGGGCCGCTACCGACAGCCCTGCCTCGGGAGCGAGAAGCTCGAAGAGGTGGTAGCCGCCGGGCCAGACGCGCAGTTCGGCTGTCCCTCCCTGGGCCCAGATCTTTGAGGCGTACGCGACATCCTCGTCCCGGAAGACCTCGGCCGAGCCGACCTCGACGTAGGTCGGTGGCAGGCCGGACAGGTCGGTGGCCAGCGCCGGTGACTCGTACGGGCTGACTTGCGGGGTGTGCCGGCGGTCGCCGAGGGAGAAGTCCCAGCCGGTGTTGTTGCTGGTGCGGTCCCAGATGCCGATGCCGTCGATCTGCCGGGCGGAGACAGTGTCGTTGCGTTCGTCGAGCATCGCGTACATGAGCACCTGCCCGGCCAGGGTGGGCCCGCCGCGGTCCCGCGCCAGGAGAGTGATGCCGGCCGTGAGGCCGCCACCGGCGCTGCCGCCGATCGTGATCAGCCGTTCGGGATCGATGCCCAGCTCGCCGGCGTGCCCGGCGGTCCAGACCAGAGCGGCGTACGCGTCCTCGAGGGCCGCCGGGGCCGGGTTCTCCGGCGCCAGGCGGTATTCGACGGTGACCACGACGGCGTCGAAACGCTCCACGTAGTCGACGACCGGGCCGACGCCGACAAAACGATCGCCGAAGATGAGGCCGCCCACGTGGGTGAAGAGGAAGCCGGGTCCGGCCGTACGGTGATCGGTGCGGCGGAAGACCGAGACGGTGATGTCGGGCGCACCCGGCGGTCCTTCGACGGTGTGTTCCTCGTGGGTGATCGGGCGTCCTTCGAGGAGCTGCTCGAGGGTGGGCGTGAAGCCCGGTCCGCGCAACGCCGGCAGGTCCCCGGGGAGCAGCGTGGGGCTGATCGATCGGTTGACGACCTCGAGTACCGCACCGAGTTCCGGGTCGAACGGCGGCGCGCTGTGCACGCTGGTGGTCATCGCCGGGCCGCCTGCTCGATCGTGGCGGCCACGACGGTCGGCTTCTCCACCATGGACAGGTGGTCGGCGGTGACGGTCACCGTCGTACCGTGTGCGCGGGCGGCCATGACCTGCTGCTCGGCGGCTGGGATGACCTTGTCCTGGGTACCGATGACGAACCAGCTCGGCTTGGACTTCCAGGCCGGGGCGCCGGACGGCTCCTGCAGGGCGCCGGCGGCGATCGGGGATTGGGAGGACGCGAGCAGCGTGCCGGCGGCGGCGGGCAGGTGCGCGGCGAACGCCTGCGGGAACAGGCTCCGCTTGACGTAGAGGTCGACGTCGCCCTGCGGGCTGGACGGGTCCTGCACGACGTCGAAGACGCTTTCGACCGGAGCCGCGAGCGCTGATCCCGGCTTCGCGCCGGTGAGCTGCACGACGGTCTCTCCTGCGTCCGGGGCGTATGCGTCGACGTAGGTCAGTGCGGTCACCCGGGGAGTGCTGGTGGCCGCGTTGGTGATCACGGCGCCGCCGTAGGAGTGGCCGACGAGCACGACGGGCCCGGTCGTGGCCTGGTTGACGAACGCGGCGACCGAAGCCGAGTCGGCGGCCAGGCCGCGCAGGGGATTCGGGGCGTTCAGCACGGTGTAGCCGCGGCGCTGCAGCAGCGCGGTGACCGGCGCGAAGCTCGACGCGTCGGCCCACGCGCCGTGCACCAGCACGATGGTCGGCTTGGCCGGGGTCTGGGTGGTCGCCGAGGCGGAGGCGGCTGGGACGACGGCCAGCGCGGCCGTGGTCGCGGCGGCCACCGCGGTGATGCGGAGCCGGCGGGTGTGGGAAGTGCTCGACATGGTGCTCTCCTTGAAACTCGGGAGCCTGCGGTAAGTAGCAATTTGCTACTCACTGCAACGTATGGCTGTGAGTTTCGAAAGGCAACGGACTCGGTGACGCCTTGTCAGTGAGCTGCGATACCCATCGCCTGAGGTTTGAGGTCCTCGGGCACGACGGGCTGATGGCAGTGGTGGCAGGTGTGATCGACCTGCAGCGGCGCCCCGCAGGAATGCGGGAAGCTCTCGATCGGCTCGTCGTGGCCCCACCGGTCGCCCCACTGGGACAGGGCGATCAGGACCGGAACCAGCTCGCGGCCGGCCGCGGTGAGATGGTATTCGAAGCGCGGCGGACGCTCGGAATACTGGCGGCGCTCGACGATGCCGGAGCCCTCGAGGCTCTTCAGCCGGTCGGTCAGGATGTTGCGCGGAGCGCCGGTGTATCCGGTGATCTGGTCGAAGCGGTGCACACCGTAGGCCATCTCGCGGATGGCGAGCAGCGACCAGCGCTCGCCGACCAGCTCCAGCGCACCGGCGATCGAGCAGGAGACGCGACGCTTGACGACATCCTGATCGGCGGTTTTGGGGGATCGTGGCATCCCCCCAGCTTAATCCGTTGTGTTTTGGAACTGACTCGCCGCTGTCCGGGCTGCCAAGATGTCGACGTGCGAAACGCCGACTTCTACATCACGACCGCGCAGGTCCTGCCGGCGCTTCTGATCGCCTTCGCGATCGAAGCGAACGTCTTCTTCCGTCAACGTTTTCGGGCGCAGCAGCTCGGGATGCTACCCATTGGCTGGTTCGGCGACCGCTTCCATGACCCGGACGAGCGGGCCCGCGCGATCGAAGCTCGGCGCTGGCCGAATTATCGGACCGAGCCGCAGAGATATCGCACGGTCATGACGAGGCGACTCGTGCGGACGGTGCCCGTCGCCATCATCGTCTTTCTCGGCGAGGTCGCCGCTCTGACCGTGCTGTGGACCGGGACCGACGGATGGTTCCCCCTGCTTGCCGCTCCGATCTGCGCCATCGCCATGGTCATCATGACCGGCGTGGTGGTCCTCTTCCTGATGCTGCGCTTCGTCCTTCCGGACACCGAGCAGTACGAGCCGCCTCAACCCACGGATACCACGACGCCAAGCTGACAACCGCAGCGACCACCGGGGCCGATCGTCAGGGCGTCTGGAGGGTGGCGGCCGCGGTGGTCAGCGGCAGGCGGCCCTCGACCCGGACGCCCGCGCCCGGGGCGGCGGTGATCTCGACCGTGCCGCCCACCGCGCCGACGCGGTCGGCGATGCCGGTCAGGCCCGTGCCGTCGCCGGGCTGCGCCGGGTCGAAGCCCGGGCCGTCGTCGGCCACGGTGAAGCGCAGCCAGCCGTCGTCGGCGTCGAAGCGCACGGTGACCGCGGTGCCCGGTGCGTGTTTGACCGCGTTCTGCAGGGCCTCCAGCACGGCGAAGTAGGCAGCAAGCTCGACGTCTTCCCCCGGGCGAAGACCGTCGAGGCCCGGGCCGGCCGTGACCTCGACGGTGGCCGGGGCGGCGCGCGCCCGGGCTTTGACCGCGGCGACCAGGCCGCGGGTGGCCAGCACCGGTGGGTAGATGCCGCGGGCCAGGTCGCGCAGGTCCTGGAGGCAGCGGTCCAGGTCGGCGCGGGCCCGGGCCAGCGCCGACGGGTCTGTCTCGGCCGCGCCGAGGCTGACCGCGAGGGCGACCATGTGCTGCTGGACGCCGTCGTGGATGTCGCGCTCCAGCCGTCGCCGGCCGCGGGCCTCGGCGGTGACGATGCGCCGCCGGCTGGCGGCCAGGTCGGCCAGCCGGTGCTCCAGCCGGCCGGCGAGGATGACACCGCGCAGCGCGGGCCCGGCTTGCGCGGCGAGGTCGGCGAGCAGCCGCCGGTCGGCCGGGGTCAGCGGCCGGTCCACTGAGGACCGTACGGCCACGTCGCCGACCACCTCGCCCAGGTGCCACACCGGCACCTCGATCAGATCGGGCGTCGCCTCCGGCGCCGGCGTAGCGGGGAACCAAGCCTCACCCGCCTGTGCGCCGGTGTAGGCGCGGACCCGGGCCGCGGGCACGCCGAGTCCCAGGGCGAGCGCGCGAGCTGTGCCCGGCAGCACATCGCCCGGCGCGGGCGTCTGGGCCAGCTGGCGGGGCAGGGCGGCCAAGGCCTCGTACGGCGTCGCGCGCACCCCCAGGACCATCCGCCGCGCTGTCCGGCTGATCCGTTCCTTCACCGGTGCGAACAGGATGGCGACCAGCGCCGTGGCGACGACCGAGGGCAGCAGCGCGGGCGTGGAACCGGTCGTGCCGGCTACACGGCCGAAGGTGACCACCACGCCGACGTACACCGCCGTGATCCCGATGGTCAGCGCGCCGTAGACGATGGTGGTGACCAGCACCTGGTCGAGGTCCCACACCCGGTAGCGCAGGGCGCCGACGATGAGGGCGGCGGGCAGCCCGACCGCCACCGCGGCCACGAAGCCGGCCACGGCGACGTCGTGCAGGCCGGGAACCGGCTGCAGCAACAGGAATCCCGCGGCGAGGCCACCGGCGAGGGCCAGCGGGATCAGCCGCCGGCGGTCCTCGCCGGTCGTCCGGGCCAGCCGGACGACCAGGTTTCCGGCCGCCACCACCAGAAGCAGCAGGCCGAGCGACGTGACGATCTGGCTCAGACCGGCCACCCGGTCGGCGGACGCGGCGGGCAGCGCGCCGGTCCACGGGATGTCGTAGTGGAAGGTCTCATCCGGAATCGGTCCTGGGCGGATCAGATTGAGGATGACGGCGACGACAGTCAGAAGGAGACCGGCGGCCAGAACCGGTCGCCAGCGTCGCGACGGCAGGCGTCCGTCCGGGAAGAGCAGCACCAGCAACGCGATCGGCACCGGGAAGAACAACGGGTCGAGGGCGAGACCGATCGCGGCGACGGCGGAGTGCTCACGGGCCGCGTACACCCGCAGGGCGAACTCGAGGGTGAGGGCGCCGCCCGCCGTGACCAGCAACGGCCCGAGCGGGTTGGCCGGGCGCAGACCCGTCAGCAACGCGCCGGTCAGCCCGAACATCAGCCCCGTGGCCAGCGACGTGAGCACGAACAGGCCGGCGCCGGACCCGATCGCCGGAACGGCCCCGGCGACGGCCACCACGGTCAGCAGGGCGGCACCGGCGATGCAGGCGCGCAGGCGGAGGGTCATGGCCCGCAGTCTGCCGGTCGGGGTCGCCACAACGCACTGGTGCAGGCACCACGATCTATTGTCGGTGCGTGCCTATTCGGGTGGTCGTCGCTGAGGACAGTCTGCTGGTCCGGGAGGGACTGCGCAGTCTGCTGTCCGGCCGGCCCGAGGTGGAGCTGGTGGCCGTCTGTGCCGACCTCGGCGAAGTCCTGACCGCGGTGGCCGAGCACGACCCCGACGTGGTGCTGACCGACATCCGGATGCCGCCCACGATGACCGACGAGGGCATCCGCCTGGCGGCGCGGCTGCGGCAGGAGAAGCCGTCGACCGGGGTGGTGGTTCTCAGCCAGTACGACGATCCGGAGTTCGCGGTCGAGCTGCTGGCCGACGGCTCCCCCGGCCGGGCCTATCTGCTCAAGGAACGGATGTCCGACCCTCGGGAGCTGGTGGGGGCGATCGTCGCGGTCGCCGCGGGCGGCTCCGTGGTGGACGCCAAGGTGGTCGAGGCGCTGGTCCGCGGGCACGCCGAGCGGTCGCCGCTGGCCGGGCTGACGGCCCGTGAGCAGGACGTGCTGGCCTGGATGGCGACCGGCAAGGACAACCGGGCGATCGCCGCGGGCATGTTCCTGACCGTCCGGGCGGTCGAGAAGCACATCAACAGCATCTTCGCCAAGCTCGGGCTGGGCGAGGAACCCGAGGTGCACAAGCGGGTCAAGGCGGTGCTACTGCACCTGGCCGGATAACGAGCGCTGGACAACGAGCGCTGGATAGTGGTGCCTGCACCACCATCGTTGTCGTGGGCGCACCCTGGGGTGGACGCGCCGGGTCCGTGAGTCTGTGGGAGCAAATAAAACCACGGAAGGACCTCACGAATGTCCACCCAGACCGCGACCGCCACCGCCATCCACCGATGGCCGGTTCCGGCCCGCATCGGCGCCGCCGGCGTCGCCACCTTCTTCGCCGCGTCGATCGTCACCGCGGCTCTCACCCCGGGCTACCGCTCGACCCGGGACCAGATCAGTGCGCTGGCCGCGCTCGATTCGCCGTACGCCGGCATCATGATCTTCGGTTTTCTGGCCGCGGCAATCGGGTTGGTATCGACCGGCGTCGGCCTCGCCCGGCGGTACGGCGCCACCCTTTCCGGCAAGATCGCGGCCGGTCTGGTGACGGTCGCCGGAGCATTGATGGTCCTCGCCGGCCTCGCCCGGCAGGACTGCTCGCAAGCATTGCCGAGCTGCGTCGACCACGGCGACGGGGCGCTCGCGTCGGGCAGCTTCTGGATTCACCAGTACGTGTCCCTGCTGCTCTTCCTGCTGCTCGTGAGCGCCTCGTTCGTGCTCGTCCGGGCGGTGCGCCGGACCGAGGGTTTCGGCTTCCTCAAGGTGGCGGCACGAATCATCGCGTACGGGACTCTGGCCCTGACCGTGGCCATGGTCGTGGTCGGCTTCGGTGACCACGACGGGCTGGTGCAGCGGCCCTATCTGGCCGTCCTGTTCGGATGGCCGATCCTGGCGGCGGCCATCGCCCCGCGCCGCTGATCGGCGTGCCACTGATGGCCCGCGGCAGCCACCTCACCACGTCGGGACCGGTCGTGCTGACCGTCGTTTCGATGACCAGTGTGCAGCTCGGCGACGCCTGGTCGGTCTCCCTGGTCGCCACGACCGGGGCGGCCGGCGCCGCCTGGCTGCGGGCGAGTTTCGGCGCCGTTCTCCTGCTCGTGCTGATCCGGCCCCGCGTACGGTCGACCACATGGCCTCAGTGGCGCGCCATCGTGGCGCTCGGGGCGGCCTCGGCCGTCCTGAGCCTGAGCTTTCTGGGAGCCCTGCACCACCTGTCGCTGGGCACGGCGGTCGCCATCGAGTTCCTCGGACCGCTGGCCGTCGCGGTCCACCGGGGCGGCCGGCGCGGGCTGATCTGGATCGTCGTCGCGCTGGCCGGTGTCCTGGCCCTCACCCAGCCGTGGCAGGGAGCGGTGCCCGTGGTGGGAATCGCGCTGGCCGCCACGTCGGCGGTCGCCTGGGCCGCCTGCATCCTGCTGACCACCCGGGTCGGCCGGCTAGTGCCCGGGCTGGACGGCGTGGCGCTCGCGATGCCGGTCGCCGCCCTGCTCCTGACTCCCTGGGGAAGCGTCGCGGCGCTCAGCCACCTCGGGGCGGGCACCGCCGCACAGGCACTGGGTCTGGCGGCGCTGATGCCTGCGCTCCCCTTCGTCCTGGAAACCGCCGCGCTACGACGGCTGCCGCAAGCCGCCTTCGCCACCCTGATGTCGCTCGAGCCGGCCCTCGCGGCCGTCGCCGGGGCGGTCGTCCTGCACCAACGCATCGGGTTCCCGCACGTCGTCGGCGGACTGCTCGTCGTCGCGGCCGGAGCCGGCGCCACCTATCGCCCCTCGCTGGTCACCCATCGCAAGGAGTCCATATGCTCACCGACCCCGGCACCGCCGCCCACCGCCTCGTCACCCGCCTGCTCGACCTGTGGGCCGCACCCATCGCCGATCCGGGCGAGGCACTGCGCCGGTTCTCCGCCGTCTACACCGACCCGGTCACCCTCAACGGGACCGCGCTGCCGCTCAGCACACTGGTCGAACGAGCCGCGGCGACCCACCGCGCTCTCGAGCGCACGGGCGTCGAAGTCCTCGAGGTAGTCGCCCAGGACAACAAGGTGGTGGTCGCCTTCGCGATGACCGCCCGGCACATCGGCACCTGGCCGTCCGCGCTCGGCGGGGTGCCCGCGTCCGGTCGCACGGTGACCGTCCGCACGATCGACGTCCTCACCCTGACCGGCGGACTCGTCAGCGGGATCTGGGTGGTCAGCGACGAAGCGGGAATGCTGTCGCAGGTGGGCGCTTCCCTGCGGCAGTGACGACGGTGCTCAGCCGAAGGTCATCGGCGGGCGGCCGGGCACGTCGGCCTCGATGCGTTCCTTGAGGACCTCGCCGGTGGCGACGTGCTGCTCGGTCTGCACGATCTTGCTGAGGCGGATGCGCTCCACCGGCACGACCTCGGTCGTGATGACGGGGCGTTCTTCGTGCAGGACGACGTCGAAGATGACGCCGCCCTCGGGGCCGCCGAACTCCTCCAGGGTTCCGAACACATCGGGGTCCTCGACCGGCGTCCGGTGACCGTCGGCGATGGGTTCGCGCTCCAGGCGCAGCTCTTCGCGCCGGACCTGCACGGTGATCTGGACGTCTTCGGTGACCACGTACTTGCGCAGCCTGGCCCGGCCGACCTCGAACACCTCGGTGCCGGCGACCAGGCGTTGCTCGGAGCGGGTCATGGCGTCGTCGGTGGCGGGCGCCGCCGGTGGCTCGGGGGGATTCATGTCGCCTCCGCGGATCGTCTTGATGGCCCTGCCCACCGGCGCCTCACCACTTCCGCGGTGAGGCGCCGACGGGAGGAGAAGGGTCAGCGACGGACGTCGGGACCGTCGAACTCGATCTGCTCCTTGCGGACCTCGCCGCTCACCGTCTCCTCGTCGCGGACGGTCTCCTTGCCCAGCCGCACCCGCTCGACGGGGACCGTCTCGGTGTCGACGACGGGCCGCTCGGCGCGCAGGGTCACCTCGTGCTCAGCCTCGGTGATGTCGGCACCGGCGTACGCGTCTCCGCGGTTGGCGTCGGTGATCGGCTCACGCTCCAGGCGGACCTCTTCACGGGCCACCGGCACACGGACCTGCTGCTGTTCGGTGACGACGTACTTGCGCAGCCGCGCCTTGCCGGTCTGCTCGGTACGGGTGTCGGCGACCAGCCGCTCCTCCGACCGCGTCATGGCGTCGTCGCCGGCCGTCGACCGGCCGCGGGAGTCGGCGTCGTCCTGTCGCGTCCGGCTTGTGCCTTCGGCAGTGCCAGACTCGGTGCCGGTCGTGTAGCTGTTGCTGCCGGACTCGGTGCCGGTGGACCGCACGCCGTAGTAGGTGTAGAGCTCGTTCTCCTCGGCGTAGCTCAGCGCGCCGTCCGGGTCGATCCGCGGGGCGCCCTTGACGGTCGCCTTGTCGTGAGCGACGGTGATCCGGTCGTCGGACAGGGTGGCCTGGTTCAGCGGGATGAAGGTTTCCTTGGTGCCGAACAGGCCGGTGCGCACGGCCACCCACTCGGGGTCGCCGGTGTCGGTGTCCAGGTAGATCTGACCGACCGAGCCGATCTTGTCACCGTCGGGTCCGTACACGTCGGCGCCGTCGAGCCGGGTGAGGTCGTTCTGCGTGATCACAGTGTTTCCTTTCCGAGGGGATACGCAATTGCGCAAGGGAATGAGGACATGACCGTCGGCCGATCCCGGGGAATCCGATGACCGAAGCGGTGCGCTGCCCTGACTCTCGAAACGTGCCCTCGTGTTTACGCGATAAACGACTCGGCCCGAGATTTACCACCCGGCCCGCTCGGCGTCACTTCTGTTCGGTCAGCCGAGGGGGCCGGCGCCGGCGCGGCAGCAGCAGCGCGACCCGGTCGAGCAGAGCCTCGAGGGCCTCTTCGAAGTCCTGCGCCGCGGCGTCGACCGACAGGTGCGGCTCGAGGCGCTGCAGGATCGGGTAGCCGGACAGGTCCTCGGTCGCCGCCACGTCGGGTTCCTCGACCGGGCCGGTCTCCACGCCCCGGCCGGAGACCTCCAGCAGCAGGTAGCCGAGCAGGAAACTGCTGAACGCCCGGTACACCGCGGCGGCGTTCTCGTCGGAGAAGCCGGCCTCGGTCATGACCTCGAGCATCGACTCGATCCAGCGCAGGCTGCGCAACGGCGGCCGCACCCAGGGCGCCGCCGGTGGACGCGTGGCCACCAGCGGGAACACCTCGGGATGGGCCAGCGCGATGCGGCGCAGCCCGTGCGCCAGCCGTTGCAGGTAGTCCACCCAGCCGGCATGAGCCTCCAGGTGCACGTCGGGGTCGCCGAACAACTCGTCGACGACGGTCTCCACGACCCCGTCGAGCAGCGCCTCGCGCCCGGGCACGTGCCGGTAGAGCGCCATGCCCTCCACGCCGAGGTAGGCGCCGAGGCGCTGCATCGTGAGCATCCGCAGACCGTGCTCGTCGATGAACCGCACCGCGGCCTCGATGATGCGCCGCTGATCCAGGGCACCGCGGCCGGATCCCGGACCGCCCCCGGTGAACGGCACGGCAGCGGATCCGCCGCGAGCCTCGGGTGTGTCCGGGTCGATCACGGCGCCCCTCCGTCACGTCGGTTGCGGCATACCGCTCAATTCTGTCAGAAGGGCGACAGCGGCAGCGAAGGGACAGCGCAGCAACGTGCGGCCGTCTCACGATCGGTCACCTCGGCGACGATGCCGACGGCTCCGGCTGCGCGGTCCGGACCCGTACGTGAATGATTTTCGACTGCGCGTTTACCTCATAAACCAGGAGACCGGCGCGTCCGGATGATCGTGGCAATGCGGCCCGGCCGGCACCGAAAGAATTGTCACCGAAGGGGATTAGCGAATCGATCGGGTGGGGACTCACACCGACGAAACGCCGCCCCTGCCGCGGACACCGTGAGCGACCATCGACCGGTGCGTGCTCGGCTCCGTCGGGAGCAGCGAGTGCCGCATCCGAAGGACATCAGCTATGAGCTCTGACCGCAGACCAGCCCGCGATGGCGTCGACCTCGACGCGGCCGCCACCACCAAGACCGGCGACGACAAGCCGAGAGACCTGTCCGCTGTCTCGCCCGACGCCGGCCCCGGCAGTCCAGCCAAGCTCGGCGGCAAGGGACTGCTCGCCGCGCTGAAACGCACCTTCAAGCAGTTCTCGCAGGACAACGTGTCGGACTGGGCCGCCGCGCTGACCTACTACGGCGTGCTGTCGATCTTCCCCGGCGTGCTCGTGCTGGTGTCCGTGCTCGGCATGCTGAGCAGCAACGGCCAGCAGACGGTCCGGGACGCGGTCGAGGAGGTCGCCCCCAACGAGCAGCTGCAGAGCCTGGTCGACACGGTGCTCGGGCAGGTCAAGGACCCCGGGACCGCCGGCCTCGCCGCGATCATCGGTATCGTCGCCGCGTTCTGGTCCGCCTCCGGTTACATCGCCGCGTTCATGCGCGCCTCGAACGCCATCTACGACGTCCCCGAGGGCCGCCCGATCTGGAAGACGCTGCCCATCCGGGTCGGCGTCACCGCGGTGGTCGGCCTGATGCTGGTCGTCTCGGTGGCCATCGTCATCTTCACCGGTGACCTCGCCCGGGTGGTCGGCGATCAGATCGGATTGGGCTCGGCCGCGGTCACCACCTGGAACATCGCCAAGTGGCCGGTCCTCATCCTGCTGGTCAGCCTCATGTTCGCGATCCTCTACTGGGCCTCGCCGAACGCCAAGACCGGCGGGTTCCGCTGGGTCAGCCCGGGTGGCATCTTCGCCGTACTGCTGTGGCTGCTGGCCTCGGTGGCGTTCGCGATCTATCTGGCCAACTTCGCCAACTACAACAAGACCTACGGCACCCTCGGCGGCGTCATCGCCTTCCTGGTCTGGATGTGGATCACCAACATCGCCGTCCTGCTCGGCGCCGAGTTCGACGCGGAACTCGAGCGGGGCCGTGCCATCGCCGCCGGCCAGGACCCCACCGACGAGCCGTTCCTGCAGCTGCGCGACGACCGCAAGGTCAAGAAGGGCAGCGAGCAGGGCCTGGGCTCGGCCTGACGACAGAGGACGAATGCCCGATCCGCCACCGTCGACAAGGAGTGACATGTCGCAGGAATTCTTTCGTGAGTCGCCACCCCCGGCGTCGTCCACCTCCGAGCTGGTCAGCCAGGCTGCCGAGCAGGTATCGACCCTGGTCCGCGACGAGCTGGCGCTGGCCAAACTGGAGCTGACCGAGAAGGGCAAGCGCGCCGGCGTGGGCGGCGGCCTGTTCGGCGGCGGCGCGGTCCTCGCCCTGTACGGGCTGGGCCTGCTGCTGACCCTCGCCGTCGTCCTGCTCGACCTGGCCTGGCCGCTGTGGCTGGCCGTCCTGGTCGTGATGGTCGTCGTGTTCGCCGCCGCCGGCGTCGCCGCGCTGCTGGGCCGGAAGAAGCTCAAGGAAGCGACACCGCCGATGCCCAGTGACGCCATGGCCAGCACCCAGGCCGATGTGCAGACCGTGAAGCACGCCGTACGGGAAGGACGTTCGTCATGACCAACTCGGAGACCCCCACCGATCCGGAGCAACTGCGCGCCGAGATCGAGCAGACCCGCGCCGAGCTCGGTGAGACGGTGCAGGAGCTCGCGGCCAAGACCGACGTCAAGGCGCGCGCCAAGCAGGCCATCGGCGACACCCGCGCGCGGGTGGGCCAGAAGGTGAGCGGCCTCAAGCACCAGGCCGGGCAGGCCACCGGCGCAGTCGCCGAGCGCGCGTCGACGGCCAAGCGGCAGCTGGCCGAGTCCGACCTTCCCGCCCCCCTGCGCCGGCCGTTGCCGCTGGCCGCCATCGGCGCGGCCGTCGCCGCCGCGCTTGTCGTCATCGTTGTCGTGACCCGTCGGAGGTCGTCATGAGCAGCAAAGCAGCGAAGATCGCGTACAAGCCTGTCGGTTTGCTCCTCGGCGCGGGCGCCGGTGTCGTCTCCGGTCTGGTCTTCAAGCAGGTGTGGAAGGTCGCCGGCCACGACGACGACGCGCCGAACGCCACCGACGAGGATCGCGGCTGGACCGAGATCCTGCTCGCCGCGGCGATCCAGGGCGCGATCTTCGCGGTCGTGAAGGCCGCGGTCGACCGGGCCGGCGCCGCGGGTGTTCGCAAAGCCACCGGCCAGTGGCCGGCGTAAACAGCTCAGCAAACGCTGCAACGTAAGGAGAAATACATGAGGGTCATCAAACTCGCTGCCGGCCTGGCGGTCGGTTACGTGCTCGGCAGCCGCGCCGGTCGGGAGAAGTACGAGCAGATCGTCGCCACGGCCCGCAAGGTGCAGGGCAGCCCGACCGTGACGCAGGCGCAACAGAAAGCCAAGGCCATGCTCGGCACCGAGTCGGAGTCGCGTCCCGCCCGCACCGATCCGGCGCCGTCACCCGCGCCCGAGGCCTCCGTGACCGCTCTCCCCCGGCCGCCTCGCCGCCAGCCCAAGACCACGCCCGCGAAGCCGGCCGCATCCGTCGACCCGCTGGCCTGAGAATCCCGGCGTAGGCCGCCGGCGAAGCCCGCAACGCAGCCGAGGCCGAAGTGACGTGTCGCTTCGGCCTCGGCGGCACCCTGGACGGATGACCTGAGGTGCGCCGACGCCGGTGATGGCGGCCCGTCTAGGCTCTGCTGACCATGACAGCCAAGCCGTCATATCGGGACCGTAACCAGATGACGTTGCGCGAAGCGCTGGTCGCCGCGGCCCGAGACCTCACGGTGTCCGCGGGGTGGGACAACGTCCGGATGATCGACGTCGCCACGGCGGTCGGCGTCAGCCGCCAGACCGTCTACAACGAGTTCGGCGGGCGCTCCGGACTGGCCGAGGAGCTGGCGACCACCGAGATCCAGCGGTTCGCCACGGCCGTACGGAATGAATTGTTCGCACACGGCGGTGACGTCAGGCAAGCCGGCCGGGCCGCGATCGCGCACGTGCTGAACGAGGCGGCGGAGAATCCCCTGGTGTCCGGGATCCTCAGGAGCGATCGGGCCGGTGGGGCGGAGCTGCTGCCGTACCTGAGCACTCGAGCCGACGTCATTCTGGCCGCGGCCGGGCAGATCATCGTCGAGTGGGCGTCAGTCCACCTGCCTCAGCTCGATGCCGCGGTCGTGAACGTGGGCGCTGATTCCATCGTCCGGCTCACCGTCAGCCACATCGTGTTGCCGGCCGACTCGCCCGAGGAGTCGGCCGACGCGCTGGCTGAGGTCTTCGTCCGCCTGCTGCGGTGAGTTCTTCAGTGCGGCCGCATCCCGGCCTCCACTGTGCCCCGTCGACCGGCGGCCTTCTCTCGTCTCACCGAACTTGACAAAGGCCATGCGCGTGTCAAGCTGAAGACCTACGGTATCCCGCCCGGCCGCTACCCCTGCGCCGGAGGCGATACCGCGGCGAGCAACCGCGCATCGGCAGTCTCCGCCCCCGAATCCGCCGTTGCGCGGCCTGTTTCCGGAACCGCCAAATCCGGAGACGGGAGCCGCCGGTGCGTTTCGCCCTCCCCCGGGCGACGCGTGCCGGCGGCTCGCTACCGCCTTCCTCGGTCCTTCATCGGCATACACATCGAAGCTTGACACGGAAGGCTGGAATGTAAAGCATGGACGCCACCGCCCCGCTGTGGCACGACACCAAGCGCCCCCTCTGGCCGCTCGCCCTGGTCGTCCCGGCGCTGCCCTTCGTGTCTCTGGTGCTGGCGACCCTCGTCACCGGCACCTGGGCGTGGTGGCTCACGCCGGTGGTCATCCTCGGTGTCATCCCGATGATCGATCTGCTGATCGGTGACGACCGCGCGAATCCGCCCGACGAGGCGGTGCCTGCCCTCCAAGCCTCCGCCTACTACCGCTGGATCACCTACCTGTTCCTGCCCGCTCAGTTCGCCGCGCTGGTGGTGACCGGCCTGGCCTGGGCCGACGATCCTGGACCGGTCGGCGGCGCCGGGCTCGTGCTGACCGCGGGGCTGGTCAACGGCATCGCCATCAACACCGCGCACGAGCTGGGACACAAGCGGGAGCCGGTCGAGCAGTGGCTGTCCAAAATCGCGCTCGCCCCGACCGGGTACGGTCATTTCTTCGTCGAGCACAACCGCGGCCACCACGTCCGCGTCGCCACCCCGGAGGATCCGGCGAGCTCCCGCCTCGGTGAGAGCTATTGGCGGTTCTGGCCCCGCACCGTCCTCGGAAGCCTGCGATCCGCGTGGCGATTGGAGACATCCCGACACCGGCTGCGCCGGCGCAGCCCGTGGACGTGGCGCAACAACATCCTCAACGCCTGGGCCATGACCGCCGTGCTGTATACCGCGCTGATCGTCGCGATCGGTCCCGCGGTGCTGCCTTTCCTGATGATCCAAGCCGTGGTGGGATTCTCCGTGCTGGAGGCGATCAATTACCTCGAGCATTACGGGCTCCGCCGGGCGCGCAACACCGCGGGCCGCTACGAGAAAGTCGACCCGCGGCACAGCTGGAACAGCGACCGGCTGACCACGAACGTCTTCCTGTTTCAGCTGCAGCGGCACAGTGACCACCACGCCAACCCGCAGCGGCGATACCAGACGTTGCGCAGTTTCGAGGTCTCCCCGCAGCTGCCGGCCGGATACGCCACCATGCTGCTCGCCGCACTCGTTCCACCGGTGTGGCGGCGCATCATGGACAAGCGGGTCCTGGCCCATTACAACGGCGACATCGCACTCGCCAACGCGGTTCCAGGCTATTCATGCGACATGCGGCCCCGTGCCGACGGGCATCGGCATCGACGACCGAGCCCGACTCGTACGCGGCGGAGGGCGCCGAGGTCACCCGGAACCCGTACGTTGTAACCACCCTGTTGCGAGGAGCGTGCCATGTCCGTTGCGCTGATCACCGCCCGTTCCCGGTCCGATGTGGCGACGACGGTGCAGTTGCTCCAGGAGGCACTGCATCGACGTGGCATCACCGTCTTCGCCACCATCGACCACGCGGCCGGTGCTCGCAGCGCCGGTCTGGAGCTACCCGACGAGGTGGTCCTGGTATTCGGCAACCCGGCGGCCGGCACCCCGGTGATGCAAGCCGATCCCCGGGCCGGTATCGACCTGCCGTTGCGCCTGCTGGTGTGGTCGGAGGACGGCGGCACCCGGGTCGCGTTCCGCGATCCCCTGTCCCTGGCCGAGGACTTCTCACTGGCTGCGCAGACCCAGACCCTGCAGAAACTCCGCAGTGTGCTGGACGCGCTCGTCGCCGAGGTGGCCGGGTAACCACCGGCGCGATCTCCAGGCTGAGCTTGTGCTCCAGAAGATTTCGGGTTCGCTGTTTATGACGTAAACAGGCGGGCATTCGCCGTGCCGTCGAGAGCTTGTATCGAGGCAAGCAAAACACGATCTTGACATCCGAGAACTGCTCCCGCCGATCGGAGATGTCGTGAGCCACACCCCCGAACCCCCTGACAACGGCCGTGATGAACGGCGTTCCGAGCCCACGACCAAGTCGGGCGACGGCGCCCGGGCCGCCGTCCTGTCCACCCGGCGTTCCGTGGTGGCCCGCGAACAAGACCGTTACGGCGGCATCAAATGGGGATCGGCGTTCTTCGGCTGGCTGACTGCCACCGGCACCGCCGTCATCCTCACCGCGGTGCTCGTCGCGGCGGGTGCCGCGGTCGGCGTTTCCACGGGTACCGACGTCGACCAGGCGCAGGACCAGGCCTCGGACAACGCCGGCACCATCGGCGTCGTCGGCGGCATCATCCTGCTCGCCGTCCTGCTCGTCGCCTACTACTGCGGCGGATACGTGGCCGGGCGGATGGCGCGTTTCAACGGGGTCAAGCAAGGCATCGCCGTGTGGGTGTGGGCGGTTGTCATCGCCGTGCTCGTCGCGGTCGCCGGTGCGGTGCTGGGCGACAAGTACGACGTTCTCGACAAGGTCGGCGGCTTCCCGCGCCTGCCGATCGGCGGCGACGCGACCACCGGCAGCATCATCGCCCTGGTCATCGCCGTGATCGCCGCGCTGGTCGGCGCGATCCTGGGCGGCCTGGCCGGGATGCGGTTCCACCGCAACGTCGACAAGGCCGGCCTCGGCCACTGAGCGGCCACAGCACGTTTTTCGCACGACGCACGCCTGTGCATTTCGAGAAAGGACCGTCATGATCACCCAAAGCGACATTCAGCGGATCTACGGCATGGACGTCTACGCCACGGACGGTGACAAGATCGGCTCCGTCGGCCAGGTGTATCTCGACGACCAGAGCGGCGCGCCCGAATGGGTCACCGTCAAGACCGGCCTGTTCGGATCGAAAGAGTCCTTCGTCCCGCTGGACAAGGCCAGCCTCAACGGTGACCGGGTCGAGGTCGCGTTCGGCAAGGACCAGGTCAAGAACGCGCCGCGCATCGACACCGACGGCGACCTGAGCCCGGCCGAGGAGGATGAGCTGTACACCTATTACGGCCTGTCCTCCAGCAGCGGGCGCCTGGCCGGCAACACCGGCCACGACCGGACCACCGACGGCGACACCGGCCACGACACCTCCGGCCCGAACACCGATGACGCGATGACGCGCTCCGAGGAACGGCTCGTCGCGGACACCCGTACGGAGCAGGCCGGTAAGGCGCGGCTGCGCAAGTACGTGGTCACCGAGCAGCAGCAGGTCACCGTCCCGGTCACCCGCGAGCAAGCGACGCTCGAACGGGAGCCCATCACGGACGCCAACATCGACAGCGCCCTCGACGGTCCCGCGATCAGCGAGGAGGAGCACGAGGTCGACCTGCACGCCGAGCGCCCGGTGGTGGACACCGAGGCCGTGCCCGTCGAGCGGGTCCGGCTGGGCAAGGAGACGGTCCGCGACGAGGAGACGGTCGGCGGAGAGGTCCGTAAGGAGCAGATCGAGTTCGACGGCCCCGAGGGCCGCAACCGCTCCTGATCCGCACACACCCGAGGGGGGTGAACGGGGACTACCGATCATCGGTGGCCCCCGTTTTGCGGCAACGGGTCAGCCCCGGTGCCGCGGCCGGCTGAGGACGGCCGGGAGTGTTCGTCCCGCCGTTGCGTACCGGATCTCAGTTCCCCCTGCCGGGGGTCGATAGGTCGATCGTGGCAAGCTCGGTGATCCGCAGGCTCTGGATCTGGTACGGCGCCGTCAGTGTCGTTCTGACGCTCGTACGCGCCATCGTGCCCGAGCAATCGCCGGCCGCGACGTTTGTCACCTTCTGCTACCCGGTGCTGACGATCGCCGCTATCGGCCTCGGTATCCGGTTGAACCGGCCCGCACGCGTCCTGCCGTGGGCGCTTTTGCTGATCATGACCGTCGCCGGCGGGGCGGGCAACGTCGTCATGTCGGTCTACCTGTTCCATGGCCGGGTCCCGTTCCCGTCGCCGGCCGACGCCCTGTGGCTGGCCTGTTATCCGCTGCTGCTCGCCGGTTTGATGCTGCTGGTGGACGGACTGTCCTGGCGTCGCGACCGGGCCGGGATCCTCGACACGCTGATGGTCACCGGTGGTCTGGGCCTCGGGGTGTGGTTGTTGTTCCTGCGGGAGCTCATCGCACCGGCCATGCCGCTGGACGCCCGGCTGGTCGCCGTGGCCTACCCGCTGGCCGACCTGCTGCTGCTCGCCGGGGTCATCCGGATGTTCACCTCCTCGGCCCGGCGGGGGCCCGCCTTCTGGCAGCTCGTCGCCTCGCTCGGCATCCAGGGCCTCGCCCATGTCGGCTGGATCTGGCAGTTGTCACACGGAACCAATCACAACGAGCTGGCCCCCGCGTTCGTGGCGAGCGCCCTTCTGCTCGGTGGCGCCGCACTGCACCCGTCGATGGCGAAGATCGGCAGCGAGGACATCCGGCCCTCGGCCGGCGTCACCCCACACCGGGTTCTGCTGATCAGCTCGGCCTGCCTGCTCGCACCGATCCAGCTGATCATCAACGGCGTGCTGGCCGACGGCCACGTCGACTGGCTGGCCGCGTCCATCTGTTCCATCGCGGTGTTCCTCCTGCTGATCGTCCGCATCCTCGGGCTGATGCGCACGGTGCAGGATCAGGCCGACAAGCTCGAGTCGATCGCCTACCTGGACGGGCTGACCGGGATCCCCAACCGCCGGGCGTGGGACACCGAGCTCGAGCGCCGATTGGCCATCACGCGCCGCTCCGGGCAGACATTAGTGGTCGGCCTGATCGACCTCGACCACTTCAAGCGGTACAACGACCTCTTCGGTCATCCGGCCGGCGACGAGCTGTTGCGAACCGCCAGCTCCGCCTGGCAACAGCAGCTCAGAGCCGGCGACCTGATCGCTCGCTACGGCGGCGAGGAGTTCGGGCTCATCCTGCACTGCCGGCTGAAGGACGCGGCCATCGTCATGGATCGGCTCCGAGAGGTGACGCCCGCCGGTCAGACCTTTTCCGCGGGCCTCGCCCAATGGACCGGCGGTGAGTCGGCCGAGCAACTGACCGCACGAGCCGACGCGGCGCTCTACGGAGCCAAGCGCGACGGACGCGACCAGTTCTTCGTCGGCGGACACCCGTCACGCACCGACCTGCAGGCCGACTTCGTCGGCGGCACCCGCCCCGTCGCCCAGTAGGCCACCTGCAGGAATGGCCACGGCCTGGCGTGGGTAGCGTGACCTCGTGACAGACGACCTCTTCGCCGATGGTGGGGCCGCCGGACGATTGATGGGCCGGCTCGACTGGTCCGCGACCGACGTCGGCCCGGTGGAGAGCTGGTCGCAGAGCTTGCGAGCAGTGGTACGCATTGTGCTGTCCTCCCGCTACCCGATGTTGCTGCTGTGGGGCCCGAACTACACCCAGCTCTACAACGACGCCTACTCCGCGTTGATCGGCGACCGGCACCCGGACGCACTCGGTGGTGACGTCCGGGTCACTCTGGCCGAGGGCTGGGACGTGCTGGAACCCCTGATCGTCGAGGCCCGGACGACCGGCGTGGCCAGCTGGGTGCCGGCGCTGCAGCTGGCGCTGAACCGGTCCGGTTACCGCGAGGAGGCCTACTTCAGCGTCTCGCACGCGCCGGCCCGCGACGACGACGGCACCACTAAGGGCATCCTCACCGTGTGCAGCGAGGTCACCGAGCAGGTGGTCGGGGAGCGACGGCTCCGCCTGCTGCGTGAGCTCGCGGTGCCGGCCGGCGGGCGGGCGGCCGACGTCGACCAGGTCTGCGCCCAGCTCACCGCGGTGATCGGCGAGCACCGGACAGATGTCCCTTTCGCGGCGATCTACCTGCGCGACGGCGCGTTCCTGCGGCGCGCCGCGGCCGTCGGGGTGGATGAGGTCGACGCGGTGCTGCCGCCGCTGGTGGGCCCGTCCGACGACGGCTGGCGTCTGCACGCCGCCGCCGCGAACGAAGCGCTGGACATCGAGGACGTCGAGGATCGGCTCACCGTGACCGGCGGCGTCTGGGACGACCCCGTCCGCACCGCGGTCGCCCTCGCGCTGCCGTCCGCGGAGCGGTTTCAGCCCCTGGGCGTGCTGCTGGTCGGGGTCAGCCCCAGCCGGGGCCTCGACGAGACGTACCGCTCGTTCTTTCAGCTGCTCGCTCAGCAGGTCGCGGTCGCGGTCCGCAACGCGCAGGCGTACCAGGAGGAACGCGATCGGGCGGCGGCGCTGGCCGAGCTGGACCGGGTCAAGACCGACTTCTTCACCGACGTCAGCCACGAGTTCCGTACGCCGCTGACTCTGATGATGGGCCCGCTGGCCGATGCCCTGGCCGACGCCGGTGAACCGCTCGGGCCGGCCCAGCGCGACCGGGTGGAGCTCGCCCGGCGCAGCGCCGACCGGCTGCTCTCGCTGGTCAACAATCTGCTGACCTTCTCCAGCCTGGAATCCGGGCGATCCGGGCACCGGCCACGACCGGTCGACCTGGCCCGCTACACCACCGAGCTGGCCGGGGTCTTCCGCGCGGCGATCGAACGCGCCGGCTTGCGCCTGGTGGTCGACTGCCCACCGCTGCCGGTCACCGCGGCCGTGGACCCGCTGAACTGGGAGAAGATCGTCAGCAACCTGCTGTCGAACGCGCTCAAGTTCACCTTCGTCGGCGAAATTCAAGTACGGCTGGACGCCGACGCCGGCACAGTGCGGCTGCGCGTCTCCGACACCGGGATCGGCATCGCCGCCGACGACCTGCCCCAGCTGTTCGACCGTTTTCACCGCGTACGGGATGTGCGGTCCCGCAGTCACGAGGGCAGCGGGATCGGGCTGGCCCTGGTCCGCGAGCTGGCCCGGGTGCAGGGCGGGGACGTGACGGTGGACAGCGCCCCCGGCGCCGGGGCCACGTTCACGGTCACCGTGCCATTGGTCGAGGCCGCGCCGGACGAACCGCTGCCGGACATGTTCACCGCGCAGACGGCGGCCCGCGAGGCGGTCGGCTGGCTCGACGATGCCGTCGACCCGGCCGAGCCGGCCCCAGCACCGGCGGCGGACAGCGCCCGGATCCTCGTCGCGGACGACAACAGCGACATGCGGGCATACCTCACCCGATTGCTCGCCCGGGAGGGCTGGCACGTCGAGTCGGCGGCGGACGGGCAGACGGCGCTGGAGGCCATCCACCGAAACCCGCCGGACCTGCTGCTGACCGACGTGATGATGCCTCGCCTGGACGGATTCGCCCTGGTCCGGGCCTTGCGCGGCGACGAGGCGACCCGGGCCTTACCAGTGATCATGGTGTCCGCCCGGGCCGGTGACGAGTCCGGTGTGGAAGGCATGGAGGCCGGCGCCGACGACTACGTGGTCAAGCCCTTCACCGCGGCCGAGCTGATCGCGCGGGTCCGCAACACGCTGCGGCTGGCCCGGGTCCGCGCCGCGCACACCCGGCAACTGTCCGCGCTGGCCGACACGGCCGCGGTGATCACCTCCGGGCGGGCCCTGGAGGAGGCGTTCCAGACCGTCACCGAACAGGCCCGGGCCCTGCTCGACGGGATCGCGGCCGAAGTCGTGGTCGCCGACAGCGACAGCCGTCCCGAGCTCCGGTTCACCGCGGGCCTCGAGGCCGCCTCGGCCGACACCGCGGGGAGCGTGCGGGCGGCGATCCGCGGGCGCGGCGGCGAGCCGATCGGCACGCTCACCGTCCTGGTCGACGCGACGCGCCGGCTCAGCGACCTCGAACGGGGCCTGCTCGTACCGATGGCGAACATGCTCGCCTCGCTGGCGCAGGCCGGGTGGCAACTGGACCAGGACCGGCAGTTGGTGCTGACCCTGCAGCAGAGCACCCTGCCGGAAAACCTGCCCACGCTGGACGGCTGGGAGCTGCAGGCCGTCTACCGGCCGGCCGCCGGACGGGTCGGCGGTGACTGGTACGACGTCGTGGTGCTGCCCGGCGGTGACACCGTGATCAGCATCGGCGATGTGGCCGGTCACGGGCTGGGCGCCGCGGTGATGACCGGCCAGGTGCGGAACGCGGTCCGCGCGTACGCGGTCGAGGACTCCGCCCCGGCGACCATCATCACCCGGGTGGCGGCGTTGCTCAACCGCCTCGGCACGCCCTTGCTGGCAACGCTTTTCGTCCTGCGCGTGGATCCGAGCACGGGTGATTTCGCGTGGTGCAGCGCCGGCCATCCCACCCCCGTGCTCTCCACCCCGTCGGGTGACACCGACCTGCTGCGCGGAACCGTCGGACCGCCGCTCGGCCTGCGCCGGGCGTCCTACCGGCAGAACGACGGTTCGCTGCCGCCCGGCGGCCAACTGCTGCTGTACACCGACGGCCTGGTCGAGAACGCGCCGAGCTCGATCGACATCGGACTCGAGCGGCTGCGGCGGTCCAGTCACGAGTCGTACAAGGCCGACGCGTCCACCACCGCGGTCCTGGACTCCGTGCTGGCCGGCGTCCCGCAGCCCCAGCACGACGACATCGCCGCGGTCGTCCTGCGCCGGAGGCGGGCACCCGAGGATCCGGTGGAGACCGAGGTGCCGGACCTCGACGTCACGTGGGTCTATCCGCTGGAGCCGTCGGCGGCCGGCGCGATGCGCCACGACCTGCGGGTCATGCTGGGCGATTCCGACATCGACACCGATTTGCTGTACGACCTGCAGACGGCCGCGACCGAGGCGGTCAACAACGCGGTCGAGCACGCCCAGCGGCCGACCCGGCCCGAGGTGGAGGTGCGGATGCGGATCGTCGATGGCACCGTAAGGATCGTGGTCCGCGACTTCGGCGGGTGGCGGGCCCGGCCGGCGGCCCGAGACCGTGGACGTGGCGCCACGTTGATGAGCGCGTACGGCGACGTCCGCGTGGTCCCGACGGCCACGGGTACGACCGTCACCATCGAACGCCGCTGGCGGGCCCATCACCTTCGGTGATCGTCCGTGGTCTCCAGCAAAGCAGGGCGCACGGCTCAGTGTCGGCGGTTCGCGGCCGAAGTGGGGACTATGCCGGACCAGACTTTCCTGCTGGCGAATCTGATCATCACGGTCGCCTACGGGTCGATCACCGTGGCGATTCTGGTACCGGTGGGCCGAGCCGGACAGTTGCGCACGAACAAGCTGGCTGTGGCCACGTCGATGATCTTTTTCAGCTGCGCGGTGGGGCATGCTCTGCACGCGGTCATGGCCTACCAGACGCTTGTCCGGGGCCCGGCGACGCATCATCTGACCGAAGACGTGGGCTGGCCGTGGACGTCGGCGCTGTGGGACGTCGGCACGGCCGGCGTAGGTGTCTACTACTGGACGTTGAGGCGGGGCTACGGGGTTCTGCTGGGGCCGGGGGCGATCTACGTCGACCCGTGGGGGCAGAGCCGCCTGGAAGAGGCGACCGCCCGGGAGCAGGCCGCCCGTGATGTCGCCGAGGCCCAGCGGGCGACGCTGGCCACGGTGGTGGAGCACAGCGACGACGCGATCGTCGGGCTCACCCCGGAGGGACTCGTCACCGCCTGGAACAAGGGTGCCGAGAAGCTGTTCGGTTACACCGCTGCGGAGATGCTCGGCCGGCCGGCCGCCATGCTGGCCGATCAGCGGGAGGCCGAGAGCCAGCAGGATGTGCTGGCCGGTATCCGCAGCGGGGAAGGTGGCCGGTCGTATGAGGCCCGGCGTCTGCGCAAGGACGGCACCGCGGTCGATCTCGCGCTGACCGTCACCCCGATCGCTGATCAGGCGGGCACGGTGATCGGGATCTCGGCGATCGCCCGGGACATCACCGCGGCCAAGGAAGCCGCCGAGCGGCAACGCGCCGTGCAGGACCGCACCAATCAGGCTCAGCGCATGGAAAGCCTGGGCAACCTGGCCGGGGGCGTCGCGCACGACTTCAACAACATCCTGGCCATCATCGGCAACTACACCGACTTCGCGATCGAGGAGACCGAGGACAAGCCGCAGGTCCAAGCCGACCTGAAGCAGGCCCGGACCGCGGTGGACCGAGCCGGCAACCTGACCCGTCAGCTGCTGACCTTCACCCGGGGCGACGCCATCCAGCCCCGCGACATCGACCTGAACACCTCGATCGCCGAAGTGCACGCCATGCTGCGACGCACCATCGGTGAGCACATCACCCTGATCGCGCGGTCCACACCGGAGCCGCTGATCGCGCACGCCGATCCCGGTCAGGTCCAGCAGGTGCTGCTCAACCTCGCGATCAACGCCCGCGACGCGATGCCCGACGGCGGCACCCTGGTCCTGGAGGCCAACGCCACCACGCTCGACGGCGACGACGTCATCATGCAGCCGGCGTTGGCCGCCGGCGCCTACGCCCGGCTGCTGGTCAGCGACACCGGTCACGGCATGTCAGCCGACACCGTGGCGCGGATCTTCGAGCCGTTCTACACCACCAAGCCGCGCGGCAAAGGCACCGGACTCGGCCTGGCCACCGTCTACGGCATCGTGACCGAAGCCGGCGGCAGCATCAACGTGTACTCCGAGATCGACATCGGCACCACCTTCCGGGTCTACCTGCCGCTGGTGACCACCCCCGTCAGCGCACCGGCCGACACCAGCCTCCAGGCGCCGCCGCCGGGCGACGGCGGCACCGTGCTGGTCGTGGAGGACGAACCCGCCCTGGCCCGGGTCATCAACCGCATCGTCGCCAAGGGCGGCTATCACGTCCTGGCCGCGGCGAACGGTGTCGAAGCACTGAAGCTCTACACCGAACACGGGTGCGACATCCTGCTCACCGATGTGATCATGCCCGAGATGTCCGGGCCCCGGCTCGCGGAGCTGGTTCATGAGCACAACCCGGAGCTGCCCGTGGTGTACATGTCCGGTTACAGCAACGGCCTCCTCGGCGAGACCCACGTCCTCGACGACGACATCACCTTCATCGAGAAGCCCTTCACCGCCGGCGATCTGCTGCACAAACTCGCCTCGGTGAAGCCGCGAGCCCTGGATCGCTGACCGCAGTCCCCCAGGCGCCGGCGACCGGATACCTCAGACGTTCGAGGTGGGGCTAAGCGCTTCCTTGACCACGCCGATGTAGGTGGTGCGGGAGGCGGGGGCTTGCCCGTGAGACATCCCTTGCGGCGCAAGCCGGGACGGATGACTCTGTGCTATCAGAGAGCGAAACCATCGTGAGTGAGACCAGGGCTGTCGAACTGCTGGTCGGCCGAGCGGGGGGCCGGCGACGGTCGTTCGCCGACCTCGGTGTCAATATCAAGATCTTGGCGGCGGTCGCCGTCGCCGCCGCGGTCGCGGTGATCGTCGGCGTCGTCGGTCTCACGGCCTTGGGTCGCTCCAGTGCTGCCGCGCAGCAGATCTATCAAAACAATCTCACCGGCGTCGACGCCATCGGTGTCGTCAACGCGGCGGCCAGCCAGACCCGCTTGGACCTGGCCAACCATGCCATCTCGCAGGACGCGGCGACGATGGCCAAATACGAGGACAAGTTCAGCTCGGGTCTCCAGGCGGTGACCGCCGGGATCGCTGCCTACCGCGCCAGCAACCCGGCCGGTAGCGCCGCCGCGATTGACGAGCTGGAATCAACCTGGCGGAAATACACCGAGGTCGCGCAGAGCCGGCAGATCCCCGCGGGACAGCGTAATGACCTCGTTGCTTGGCAGCAGACCCGAGACTCCACGATCACTCCGCTCGTCACCAGGATGACCGAGCAGTTGCAGGAGCTGGGAAAGGCCGAGAGGAGTGATGCGGCCGCGGCCGCCGCGTCCGCCCGATCGGACTACGAGACCAGCCGGCTCCTCTCCATCACCCTGCTGGTAGTGGGGCTGTTGGTGGCGGCGGGACTGGGTGTCTGGGTCGCCCGGCAGATCGTGCGGGCACTGCTCAGGGTGAAAAGCGTGTGCGAAAGCCTGGCCGCCGGTGACCTGACCCGCACCGCCGGGCTGGTCTCGCGGGACGAGCCCGGGCAGATGGGTGCGGCGCTGGACACGGCGGTCGGACGGCTGCGAGAGACCGTCACCACGATCGGCGGATCGGCCACGACCCTGTCCGCGGCATCGGAGGAACTGTCGGCAGTCAGTGCACAGCTGCAGTCCGGCGCGGGCGACGCCGCGTCGCAGGCGACCAACGCCAGCGCCGCCACCGAGGAAGTGAACGCCAGCGTGCACACCATCGCCGCCGGCGCCGAACAGATGAGCGCGTCGATCGCCGAGATCGCGACCAACGCCTCGCGCGCCGCGGAGGTCGCCCGTCAGGGACTGACGGTCGCTGAGCGCACCAACCAGCAGGTCGCCGAACTGGGTGTCGCCAGCGCCGAGATCGGCGATGTGGTCAAGTTGATCACCAGCATCGCCGAGCAGACCAACCTGCTGGCCCTCAACGCCACGATCGAGGCGGCCCGCGCCGGCGAGCTGGGCAAAGGCTTCGCGGTGGTGGCCGGCGAAGTCAAGGAGCTGGCCCAGCAGACCGCCAAGGCGACCGAGGAGATCACCGCCCGGATCTCCAACATCCAGGCGTCCAGCGGATCCGCGGCCGGGGCCATCGGGGAGATCACCTCGGTGATCGCCCAGATCGGCGATTACACCACCACGATCGCGTCAGCGGTCGAGGAGCAGACCGCCACCACCAGCGAGATGAGCCGGTCAGTGGCCGAGGCCGCCAGTGGAAGTGGCGAAGTCGCCCGGACCGTCTCGGGCGTCGCCGAGGTCGCCGGAGCCACCGCCGACGGCGCCAAGGCGACGCAGCAGGCCGCCGTGGACCTGACCCGTCTCGCCGACGACCTGAACACCCTGGTCAGCGGTTTCCGTCACTGACCTTGCCACCGCGCCCGCGGGTCAACGCCGACCTGGAGGAGAGCTATGTCAGCCACCGACGACGACACCACCTACGGGTTGCATCGGCCCACCATGAACGACGCCCATGAGGCGATGCATCGTGTCCACGGCGTCGATGGACCGGCCGTCTGGGCCCAGGCGCTGACCGCGGCCGGCCTCAGCGCCACCTCGCAGAAGGACGACGACCTGCCCCGGCTCCTGGAGGCGATGACACGGCTCGACCCGGTCTCCCGGCTGTGTGCTCAAGCCCTGCGCATCCGCCTGTCCTCGCACACCCATCTGAGCGCCGCCCATACCCTCACGAGGAGATAGCAGTGGCCACCCTGAGCCTGCCCGAACTGTTCGCCCGCCTCGGCTCACCGCAACGGATCCGGCGGATCGCCAGCTACGACCTGTTCGACCCCGGCCTGCGACCGCTGCTGGACGCCATCGCGGCCCGCAACGCCGAGCGACTGCACGCTCCGGTGTCGATGGTCTCGGTCATTCTCGACAGCTCCCAGTTCATCCTCGGCAGCCACGGCGTCACCGGATGGGTGGCCGAAGCACAAGGCACCCCGGCCGAGTGGTCCTTGTGCACCCACACAGTCCTGGGCGGCCGGCCCTATTGCGTCAGTGACAACACCCAGGATCCCCTGCACGCCGACAATCCCCTGCTCGCCATGAGCGGTCTGCGCAGCTACGCCGGCGTGCCACTCCGAGACGACAGCGGTCAGAGCCTCGGCTCCCTCTGTGTCGTGGACGTCGTGCCACGAGATTTCACCGACGAGGACCTCGAGTTCCTCCAGCAGGGCGCCGATGACGTCATGCGGGTCCTCGCCGACCATCGCACCGGCTGACGCCGCGGCGGTGACAGCGCAGTCGTGCGCCCGGCTGGTCAGCCGGACCCGCTACGGCGGCTGAAAGCAGCGAAGGACATCCTGGCGCCGATTGGTTGACCGGGGACCGATTCTGCCGATGGATATCGCGTGGTGCAGCCAGAGTTCGAGGAACACGAAGCCGAGTACTGGGCGCGACAGATCCGGGTCGGCGCCCTCATCGCGGCCGGTATCACCCTGCTGGGCGCGGCACGGGTCCTGCTCAACTGGGCCCCCGGGGATCAGTGGCTCCTGGCCCCGATGGTCGTCGCCGGACTCCTGCAGGCAGCCACCGCCTGGCTGCCGTGGAAGAGGTTCGTGCGGCGGGTGCGGACCCGCCGGCTGCTCGTGGCATGGTGGGTCGCCGAGATACCGGTGCTGTTCATCTTCTCCCAGCACGACACCAACGGCATGCTGCTGTACCTCCCCGGTGCCACGCTGATCCTCGTCCTGGCGACGGCCCTGTTCTCCCCCGCCGTCGTGATCTGTCTGGGCGTCGTGTCCGTTTCCGGGTTCCTGGCCCTGTTGCCGTTCCAGTCCTCGGTCGAGACGGTCGCCGTCCTGGGCATGGTGTTGATCATGATGAGTGTGGTGGCCGTGAACGCGATCATCGCCCACAACCGGGGCCGGCTCGACGCGCGGCGTCGCTCGGCCGAGCGACGCACCGAGGCGCTGCTGGAACACTCCTCGGACCTCGTCGTCGCGCTGGCCGGCAAGGGCCGCATCCGCTACGCCAGCCCGTCGGTCGCCGCCGCTCTGGGCCGCAGCACCGACCAGCTCACCGGTGACGAGCTCGGCGCCATGGTGCACGCGGACGACCTGCCTTTCGTCCAGGACTGGATCCGGCAGGTCTGGGCGGCACCCGCCGGGCAGACGTCACGCACGGAGCTGCGGCTGCGGCAGGCCGACGGCTCGATCCTGTTCGTCGACGCCATTGCCGCGAACCGCCTGAGCGACCCCGACGTGCAGGCCGTCATCGTGAGCCTTCGCGACATCGGCACCCGGCGCGCGCTGGAGCAGCAGCTCAGTTTTCAAGCCTTCACCGACTCGCTGACCGGGCTGGCCAACCGTGCGCTGTTCCGAGAGCGGCTGCATCAGGCCGTCACCGAGCCCCACGACCAACCCGTCACGCTCGTACTGATCGATCTCGACGACTTCAAGGACATCAACGACGAGCTCGGCCACAGCGCCGGCGACGAACTGCTCACCATCCTCGCGGACCGGCTCCGCCGGCGGGTACGCCCGAACGACACCCTCGCCCGCCTCGGCGGGGACGAATTCGCTCTGATGATCCACGGCGGGGACACCGACACCACCGCCCTGGCCGAGCGCCTGCTCGACGACATCCGCGACCCCGTCCAGCTGGCCAGCCGGGAACTGCACCTCACGGCCAGCATCGGCATCGCCGACACCCGGGACGGCCCGCTGCAACCGGACGAGCTGCTGCGCAACGCCGACCTGGCCATGTACGCGGTCAAACGGGCCGGCCGCAACGCCCACGCCACCTTCGAGCCGGCCATGCACGCCGCGGCCCTGCATGAGGCTCAGCAACGCGCCGACCTGGAACAGGCACTCATCGGCGAACAGTTCGAGGTGCACTACCAACCCGTGATCAACCTCGCCACCGCCGAACTCACCGGCGTCGAAGCGCTGGTGCGATGGCAGCATCCCCGGGAAGGCCTCGTGGGCCCGGTGCATTTCATCCACCACGCCGAGAACAGTGGTCTCATCGTGCCGCTGGGGCGCTGGATCCTGCGTCAGGCCTGCCGGCAGCTCGCTCAATGGCAGCAGAGCATGCCCGCCGCCGCCGGCCTGCGGATCAACGTCAACCTGTCCGCCCGCCAGTTCCAGCACGCCGGCCTGCTCGACGACGTGACCGCCGCCGTTCAGGACGCCGGCATCGCACCCGAGTCGCTGACGCTGGAGATCACCGAGTCGATGCTCATGGACGACGTCGACGCCGCCATTGAGGTGCTCCACGCACTCCGCCGTTTCGGTGTCCGCCTGGCCATCGACGACTTCGGCACCGGCTACTCGTCGCTGAGTTACCTGCAACGCCTCCCGGTCGACACGATCAAGATCGACCGCAGCTTCGTCGAGCACGTCGAGGCCAACCCCGACAACCTGGCCATGGCCGAAGCAATCGTCGACCTCGGCCAGACGCTGGGACTGAGCACCGTCGCCGAGGGCATCGAGACCCCCGGCCAGCGCGACACCCTGCTCCGGCTGGGCTGCGAATACGGACAGGGCTACCTGTTCAGCCGCCCGGTGGACGCCGATCAGCTGGCCCGCCTGCTGCGGGCCGGCACCCACAGTCCGGCCTCGACGCCGGAGGACACGACAACGGTGGCGCTGCTGACGACAGGAATGTCCTGACCGCGGCACCGCGTGCCGCGTGCCGCGTGCCGCGTGCCGGCCCATTAACGAACGAGTTGTCGATTAGTTACGGGCGCTCTATTGCCAACAGCCCAAAATGCATCACTGAAGTCGCGGGCAAAGAGCGGCCATCGGGACCTTAGCCCTCCTCCAGTGTGGTGTCACGGCCGATTCACCCGTCCAGATGATAGGGAGCTGCATCGAGGCGAACCGATTCACCGGATCGATGCCGTACGTCATTCCCGCCTTGGTAATGCATCCGCTGCGATTTACAGTGAATGCCTTCTCCACGACCGGACACTGCCGCATCGCCCGAAAACAAGGATGCTCATGGTCGCCCTCCCTTATCTGATCGCCGCGGTCGCCGTTCTCGGCGCGGCCCTCGCCGCCGTCTGGACGGTCCGGCACGCCCGTTCCCGGTCCGGCGAGTTGCAGGCCTCGGTCACCGAGTCCCAAGCCGCGCTGACGGCCGCCCGCGCCGAGGTCGACCAGCTCACCGAACGGCTCCGGCAGGCACCGGCGCGGACGGCGGGGACCGTCCAGGGCCCGGCGGCACACGTTGAAGGCCGGCACGTCGAGGTCTTCGTCAACCTGTCCCGCCGGCTGCAGTCGCTGGTGCATCGGGAGATCAAGCTGCTCGACGGGCTGGAGAACGAAGTCGAGGATCCCGATCTGCTCAAGGGCCTCTTCCAGGTCGACCATCTGGCGACCCGGATCAGGCGGCACGCGGAGAACCTGGCGGTGCTGGGCGGGTCGGTGTCGCGCCGGCAGTGGAGCCGGCCGGTCGCGCTGACCGAGGTGCTGCGGTCGGCCATCGCCGAGGTCGAGCACTACTCGCGGGTCAAACTGGTGCCGCCGATCGACGGCACGCTGCCCGGACACGCCGTCGCCAGCGTCATCCACCTGATCGCCGAACTGATCGAGAACGCGACGATGTTCGCGCCGCCGCACACGCAGGTCCTGATCCGGGCGCAGCCGGTCGCCTCCGGCATGGCGATCGAGGTCGAGGACCGTGGGCTCGGCATGCAGCGCGCCGATCTCGACCGGGTCAACCAGCTGCTGGTCAACCCGGACGACACCAACCTCGACGACCTGCTGCGGGACGGGCGGATCGGGCTCTACGTGGTCTCGATGATCGCCCGCCAGCACGGGATCGTCGTGCAGCTGCAGACCAACATCTACGGCGGCATCCAAGCCGTGATCATCCTGCCGCCCCTGCTGATCGCCTCGGCGATCGAAGCCGCGCCCCCGGCGCCGCACCCGCGGAGTCCGGCACAGCCGCCGGAACGGCTCGAGGTGGCGCAGCGACCTCCGCTCGAGCGACGGGTTCCGCTCCAGCAGCGGACCCCGGTGCGGGAACCGCTGGTCGTGCAGCCGCAGCCGCTGAGTCGGTCCGACCGGCCGACCGTCACGATGGCTCAGGTCCCTGCGGACACCGTGGCGCCGCGGCACACAGGGCGAAGCACTGTCGAGGCCCGGGCGACCGCCGTCGTGACCGTTGCGCAGCAGCCACCGCAGGCCACGCCGTCGCGCCCTCCGCTGCCGCGCCGCCGCCGGCAGACCCACATGGCTCCGCAACTGCAGCTCGGCCCATCGCATCCGACGGAACCGGCCGGCGAACACCAGCCGGGCCTGATGGCGTCGTTCATGAGCGGCGTCTCGCAGGGCGAGGCGGATCCACCCCGCCCCGGCAGTCATGGCTGACCAGTGGTTCCGATTCCAGAAAGGCCCGGCTCTCATGTCGCGCACCGATTCCGCACGTACGTCTCAGGACCTGGTCTGGTTGTTGTCGGGCCTGATCGACCGCGTTCCGGAGACCAGGAGCGCGCTGCTTCTGTCGTCCGACGGGCTGCGCAAGGCCGCCCACGGGCTCGACGACGATGGCGCGGACCACTTGGCCGCGGTCGCCTCGGGGCTGTTCTCGCTGGCTCGTAGCGCCGGCACCCGGTTCGGGGGCAGCGACGGCGTCCGGCAGGTGGTGGCCGAGCTGGAGGACTCGTTGTTGTTCGTCTCGGCGGCCGGCTCCGGGGCGGTGCTCGCGGTGGTCGCCGGAAAGGCGGCCGACCCGGGCGTGCTCGGCTACGAGATGGCGCAAATGGTCAAGAGCGTACGGCCGTACCTGTCGACGCCGGCCCGGCATGAGCCTGAGTTCCTGGACGTGCGCGGACGGTGAGCGTGCTGGACACCGATGAGCACTGGTTCGACGACGCCGCGGGACGCCTCATCCGGCCGTACACAGTGAGCAACGGCAGGACCGAGCCGACCACCCGGATGGAGTTGCTGTCGATGGTGATCGCCACCGGCCGCCGGCCGCAGGGTCAGCTCGGACCGGAGCACGCCCAGGCACTCGGGCTCTGTGGCAGCTTCACCACGGTCGCCGAGGTCGCGGCGCGGCTGAGCCTGCCCGCAGTCGTCACCAAAATCCTGCTGTCCGACCTGGTGGATTGGGGAGTGGTGAAAACCCGCGCCCCCGACCCGATGGCTGATTCCACCAACTTGACGGTACTGGAGACCATCCTCGATGCCCTTGAACGACGGATCTGACGGGTTCCCGTCCGCGCTCAAGCTCCTGATCGCGGGCGGCTTCGGCGTGGGCAAGACGACGTTCGTCGGCGCGGTCAGCGAGATCGAGCCGCTGCACACCGAAGAACTGCTCACCACCGCGAGCGTGGGCACGGACCGGCTCACCGGTGTCGAAGGCAAGTCGACGACCACGGTCGCGATGGATTTCGGCCGGATCACGATCAGCAAGGAGCACGTGCTCTATCTGTTCGGCACTCCCGGGCAGGAGCGCTTCTGGTTCATGTGGGACGAGTTGTCCAGCGGCGCGATGGGCGCGGTCGTGCTGGCCGACACCCGGCGGTTGGAGGACTGCTTCCCCGCGGTCGATTTCTTCGAGTCGCGGGGCATCGGCTTTCTGGTCGCGGTCAACGAATTCGACACGACCTGCCGGTACGAGCCGGACGACGTGCGCAGTGCTCTCGACCTGAAGCCGGACACGCCGATCGTGCTCTGTGACGCGCGCGACCAGCGATCCTCCACCGGCGTGCTCATCAGCCTGATGCAACACCTCCTCGCCCAGCAAGCCTGTCGATGACCGAACGGAGCCCCGGCATGATCTACGACCCGTCCGGACGCCAACTGCTCACCCCCACCGATCCGGAGGTGCCCGCTCGCCTGCGCCGGCTGCGGGAGCTGGGCCTGGGCGACGACGCGGATCCGCAACTCGACGAATTCGCGCGCCGCGTCGGTGACATCACGAGCGCGCCGCTCGCGATGGTGAACTTCATCCAGGAGGACCGCCAGTACCTGGGCGGTCTGTTCTCCGGCACCTCGATTCCGGCCGCTGTCCGCGCCGGCTTGGCCGGTCGCACGTTCTCGCGCGAGCACGGGTACTGCCCGCACGTCGTGGTCCGGCGTAAGGCACTGGTGCTCGACGACGTCTGCGACTATCCGCGGTTCGCCGGGAACCCGGTGGTGGACGAGATCGGCATCCGGTCCTACCTGGGTGCTCCGCTGATCGACCGGACCGGTGTCGCCCTCGGCACGGTCTGCGTGGTCGACGTCGAACCGCGGCCCTGGGGACGGCCGGGACTCGAGACGATCAAGGCGCTCGCCTCGGAACTGATCGCCCAGCTCCACGCCCGCGAGGGCAACTAGCGCGATCAGTCCGGCCTGCCGCTCCTCCCAGGCAGCTCTGCTCAGGCGCCTGCCGGTCAGCACGCTGCGCGTAAAGGGTCGAATCCCCCTCATCCGGCTGGCGACCCTGGAGAAGCGGCATGCTTCCAGGCTCGGCCACGGCGTTTCGCTCCCGCTGTGGACCTCAACGGGCAGCCATCACTGCAAGTGACGACGCGACCCCGTTGAGGAACCAAGAGCCCCGTTGTAGAGTTCGGTCGGGACAGGGACAAACGTAGGCCCAGGACCCCTGGACAGGCCTGCTGCCCGCACCGGATTACTGCGCGCCGCACCATTCTCGGCGAACCCCGATTCCCGAGTCAGCGCCGGCGCCTGTACGCGGTATTCAGCCGATCGTCGGCATACGACGGGCGAATATCGAAATCCCCGGAGGAGCGAATGACGGACACCAAGGCCATGAAGCAGGACGCTGCGCCCAGCGCTGCGGAGGATCGGCCGGAATCATCATCGACAGCGGGTATGGTGCGATTCCTGCGCACGTACGCCCAGAACTTCCTCAACTCCCGGCTGATGGACGAGCGTCGCTCATTACCGCCGGCAATGATATCGGAATTCGCCGAAGCCGGCCTGCTCGGCCTGCAGGTCCCCCGAGAATTCGGCGGACAGGACCTGTCCCACTCCGACATGAACCGATTATTCACTCAATTGGGAGCCATCGATGCCAACCTCGCCGTTTTCTGCGCGGTGCACAATACGCTCGGAATAGCGCCGATTCTGCTGTCCGCGACCGACGAGGTCAAGGCCTGCGTGTTGCCCCGCCTGGCCGCGGGACAGGCCCTGACCACCAGCGCGATCAGCGAACCGGGCATCGGCTCGCACGTCCGGGGCATGACCACCAGTGCGACCAGGCATCCGGACGGCTCGTACACGATCAAGGGCGTCAAGAAGTGGATCTCGCTGGGCGGCGACGCTCGGTACGTCAACATCTTCGCCGGGCTCCGGGACGAGCGCGGGCGCAACCTGGGCATCACCGGCTTCCTGGTGGACAGCCGCACACCGGGTTTCGCCATCGGTCCGGAAATGCTCACCCTGGGCCTGCGGGCAGTGCCCCAGTACGATCTCACCTTCAACAACCTCAGAGTTTCCCCGTCCGCACTGCTGGGGGCCGAGGGAAACGGCCTCGCCACCGCCAAAGCGGCATTCATGGGCGGTCGGGCGGTGCTGGCCGCGATGACGATGGGCGCGGCCATGCGCTCTCTCGAGCTGGCTCAGAGATTCACGAAGGGCCGCGAGGTCGCCACCGGCTCGCTGGCCGAGAACGGCCGCATACGCGAGGTGCTGGCCGAGACCGCGGCCGCGATCCAAGCGGTGCAGACATTGATCTCCCGCATCGCGACGTGGCGGGACGCGGGACAGGACGTGCCCGACGCGTGGTATTTCTGCGCCAAGATCCTGGGGTGTGAGCTCGGCTGGAAGGCCATCGACACGTCCCTGCAGGTGCTGGGGGCCCGGGGCTTCCTCGACACCAACACCGTCGGCCAGCATTTCCGCGACTACCGGTTGTTCCGCATCTTCGAAGGCTCCACCGAGGCGATCACGGTGTACCTCGGCACCACGTTGGTCAGACATCCTGACCAGTTCACAAAACTCGTGCACCAGACTCATCCGACCGCACCGATGCTCACGTTGATCGACCAGGTGGCGGAGATCGGCGCCGATCGTCCCGACGACGTCGCCGCTCAGCACATCCACGCCGCCGTCGTCGGCGAGCTGGTGTGCTGGACTCTGCTGACAATGGTGACCAGCGAAGTCGCCACCCGCTCGGCGATGCATCAATACACCGCCTCGTGGACCGAGCACCAGCTGCAGCGGCGCCTTCGCAGCGCACAGCTCGGTTCCCGCGGAAGCCTGCCCACCCAGGCGGAGTTCGACCAGCACGTCGCCGGCTACGCCCAGGTCATCGGCGACGTGGACCAACGGCGTTGGCCTGCCGAGGAGTGGCGATCCGACCCGCTGCTCAGGTGACATGCGGCCGGACCCGCTGGGCGGCCGCGCCGATCGTTCCCCGGCCACCCTGCTGCGGTTCGGCACCCACAGTCCGGCCTCAGCCCGGTCCCTCGCCTCGCTGACCGGCCCGAAGTGACCGGAACGCGGCCCGGAGTTCTTCGGCCAGCAGTTGTGGCTGCTCCCACGCGGCGAAGTGCCCACCCTTGGCGACACGGTTGTAGTGGATGAGGTTCGGATAGGCGCGTTCGGTCCAGCTGCGCGGCGCCTCGTACTGCTCACCGGGAAAGACGGTCACAGCGACCGGGATGGTGACGCCCTTGGCGTTGAAGAAGCCGCCCCGGTACTCCCAGTAGAGCCGGGACGCGGAAACCCCGGTGTTGGTCAGCCAGTAGAGGGTGATGTTGTCGAGAATCTCGTCGCGCGTCAGTTCACCCTCGGCCCCGGCGGCGCGATCCAGGGCTTCGAGGACCGCTGCCGCGGGTTGATCGTCGGCGTCGTTGTGGTCGAGAAGCCAAGCGGCCAGGCCGACGGGCGAGTCCGCGATGCCGTACAACGTCTGCGGCCGGGCAGCCATGTAGCGCGCGTATTCGACCTGCCCGAACGTCCGGAGGAGCTGGTCGTAGGCGCGACGTTCGTCCTCGGCGAGACCGGGCGGCGGCGCGTGGCCCGCCTGGGCCGCGTCGTTGACATCGGCCGGGACGACGGCCGGCATGTTCGTATGGACGGCAAGCAGTCCCGTCGGCGCCTGCAAGCCCATCTGATCGACGACGAACGCACCCCAGTCGCCGCCCTGGGCGACGTAACGGGTGTAGCCCAGCCGGCTCATCAGCTCGGCCCAAGCGCTCGCCATCCGCTCCGGACCCCATCCGGTGGTGGCCGGCTTGCCGGAGAATCCGTATCCGGGCATTGACGGAACCACCACGTGGAACCGTCGGCGGGAGTCCCGCCGTAGGCCGTCGGATCGGTCAGCCGGTCGATGAGCTTCAGTTGTTCGACGATCGAGCCCGGCCAGCCATGGTTGATCAGGAGGGGCAGTGCGCCCTCGTGACGCGACCGCGCGTGGATGAAGTGGATGTCCAGGCCGTCGATCTCGGTGAGGAATTGCGGTGAGGCGTTCAAGGCTGCCTCGCATCGGCGCCAGTCGTACTCCTCGGCCCAGTAGCGCGCGAGCTCCCGCATCACGGCGAGCGGCACACCTTGTGAGTGATCTGTGACCGTTTCTTTCTCGGGCCACTGGGTGGCCTTGACGCGTCGGCGAAGATCGGCCAGCTTGGAATCGGGAACATCGACGGAGAAGGGCCGGAGAAGGGTCTTGGTGCCGCTGTCGACGGTTGTCATGACTTCCTCTCAGCGAGCGAAGGGTTCTCGACCCAGGCTCACGGGAGCGGCGCCGTCTTCGCACCCGTGCAAGTCCCTGGTGTGGCTCCCGGGTCTCCCTTCGAGCAAGAAGGGACTGCCGGGACCGGTCTCGGGCTCAGAGCCAGTTCTGCTTCCTGAACACCACGTACAGGCCGATCCCGACCAGCACCATCAGAGCGACAGCGAACGGATAACCCAGTTCCCACGTCAGTTCCGGCATGGTCCGGAAGTTCATGCCGTAGATCGTGCCGATGGAGGTGGGAGCGAACAGGATGGCCGCCCACGCGGAGATCTTCTTGACGACCTCGTTCTGATCGTTCGACATCTCGGTGAGAGCGTTGGACATCTCGGCCAGACTCTTCGTCTCCAGCGTGAGATTGACACTCAGAATGTTCTGCAGGAGCTGCCGGAAAGCGTCGGCCTGCTCGACCAGCCGCAAGGATCGGTCTTGCACGTCCCTCAGATACTGCCGTTCGTCCTGGTCGAACATGGACTCGTCGATCAGGCGGTCGATCATGCGGGGCAGCGGTTTGGTCGCGCGGTGCAGAGCGATCACGGCCCGGGAGAGCCGGTACACCCGCCGGGGCGCACCGGCACTGCCGTTGAAGACCTCGTCCTCGATCTCGTCGATGTCGTTCTCCACCCCGTCGACGACCGGCGCGTAGTCGTCCATGATCTGATCCAGGACGGCACGCAGGACCGCCACCGGACCACGCCGCAACCGGTCGGGCCTGGCATCGAGGGCCTGGCGCACCGTGGCCATGTCAGGCGTCACGCCGTGGCGGACAGTCACGACGAATCCGGAGCCCAGGAACACGTGGACCTCGCCGAACTCGACCGTCTCGGACTCGTCGACGTAGCGGGCCGTGCGCAGCACGCAGAAGAAGGTGGTGCCATCGCGTTCCAGCCGGGGCCGCTGGTGCAACTGAAGAGTGCGTTCCACCGCGGCCCAGTCGAGGCCGAACTGGTCGGCCACAGTAGTGACCTCCTGCTCGGTCGGCCGGTCGAGCGCGACCCAGGCCCACGCCACGCCGGTCTCGTGGTCCTCACCCAGGATTCCCGGCTCGAGTTCCTCAGCCGTGCGCATCCCGTCCCGGTAGATCGCGCGATCGACGGTCATCAGGAAACACCCTGACTCTTCGGGCACCGGGGAGTGGCAAGGCGAACCGACAACGAGGAGGCAGGCAATGAAAGGCGCATATCCCGAGATCCTCAGCCGTTACTTCAGTTCGGTCGAACGATGCGATCTCGACGACCTGCCCACGTGCTTCGGCGACGACGCAACCCTCATCGACGACGGCCGAACGTATCACGGCCGCGCGGAGATCGTCGCCTGGCGGCGGAAGGCCGGGCAGGCGTACGAGTTCATCGTCGAGGTTCTGGACTGGCAGCAGGCCGACGACGGCACATACGTCGTGGCCACCAACGTCGTCAGTACCGTGTCGGGGGAACCCGTCGGTCTCATGTTCCGCTTCACGCTGCGGAACCAGCTCATCAGCAGTCTGCAGATCGCGCCCTGACGCCCGGCGCCAGGGACGGACCGCCGGCCGATGGGTGGCCTCGACACCGCGGGCGTCGACCCGTTCGGGCGGCTGGGCGCGATCGCTCCCCGGCCACCGGTCTGTCAGTCAAGCTGTCATCATGCTGTTCCTGACCGAAAGCACGGGCGACCTCGACGAGGCGCGGTCGATCATCGCCCGGCACTTCTACACCAACTTCGTCGACACGCTCTCCGCCCGGCGTGACTGGCGAGCACGGTTCGGCATCGCGCCGGCCGGCCCGGTCACGCTGGGCGATCTGAGCTTCGGCACCGATATCCGCATGCAGTTCGGCGACCTGGGTGCGTATCACGTCGATGTGCCCCTGAGCGGCGCCGTGACCTGGCGCCAAGGCAACAACCTGGCCCACACCGCCACCACCAGCAGCGCGGCCGTGTTCCAGCCGGTCGGCGATACGACGCTGGAACGGTGGAGCGGCGACTGCCGGCTGCTGGCCGTCAAAATCGACAAGCAGGCGTTGGAGAACCACCTGGCCGTCCTGCTGGACGCGCCGGTACCCGGCCCGGTCCGGCTCGGGCCCGCCCTGGACCTGACCAGCGCGGCCGGTGCGAGCTGGCGGAACCTGCTCCGGCTGGTCGCCGTCGAGTCGGCCCGCAGCGGCGGCCTGCTGCATCATCCCGTGCTGGGCGCCCGGCTCCGGGAGGACCTGATCACCGGATTGCTGCTGGCCGCGGATCACCCGTACCGGGAGGCGTTGCACCGGCCCCGGCCGACTCTGGCCGCACCCCGCACGGTCCGCAGGGTCGTCGAACTCATGCGCGCCGAGCCGTCGCGGCCCTACACGGTCGTCGAGCTGGCCCGCGTGGCCGGCGTCAGCCCACGATCGCTGCAGCTGAGCTTCCGCCGCTACCTCGGCATGTCGCCACTCTCGTACCTCCGGGAACTACGCCTCGGTCTGGCCCACGAGCTGCTCATCGAAGCGGACCCGGCGCAGACCACGGTGGCCGACATCGCCGACCAGGCCGGATTCCCCCACCCGAGCCGGTTCGCCGCCGCCTATCACCATCGGTACGGCGTCTATCCCAGCGAGACGCTGCGACGCTAGGAGATCGCCGGGAGCGTGTCGGCCGCGGGCGGCTGGTGGCGGCGCACCAGGCCTTTGCCGGCGGCTTTGGCCGCGTACAGCGCCAGGTCCGCTTCGTGCAGGAGACAGTCGAGATCATGGCCGGGTCCGTCCGCGACCGTGACGCCCACGCTGCCGTACGCCCGTACCTGACGGCCGGCGATGCTGATCGGCTCGGTCAGCTGCTCGAGGATGCGGTGGCCGACGGCCACGGCGTCGTCGGGTCCGGCGATGCCGGGGACGACGACGGCGAACTCGTCGCCGCCGAGGCGGGCCACGGTGTCCCCCTCACGCAGTGCGGCCGAGAGCCGTTCGGCGACACCGATGAGCAAGGCGTCGCCGGCTGCGTGCCCCAGCGTGTCGTTGACCTGCTTGAAGCCGTCCAGGTCGAGCAGCAGCACAGCGGTGCTGTCGCTCCGCTGTGCCCGGGCCAGCGCCTCGCGCGCGCGGTCGTAGAAGGCACTGCGGTTGGGCAGCCCGGTCAAGGTGTCGTGGTGGGCCAGCCGGTCCAGGCGGCGCCGCTGCTCGTGCAGGTCGGCCAGCAGGCCCCGGACCACCAGAAGATTCAGGAACTGCCGGAACATGGCCAGCGCGACCGTGGCCAGCAGGGACCAGACCAGAACGGGGCTGAGGGTGCCGCTGCGCCCGTAGGCGACGCCCACCGAGGCCAGGGCGACGGCGACGGGAAAATAGGGCAGCGTGCTCCAGGAGCCGGCCGGCGACTCGGCGGCGGCGGTGTCGCCGGGCAGAACGGCGGTCCGGCTGCCCAGGGCGATGGTGAGACCGGCGATCAGATACACCGCGCCCAGACCGCCGGTGTACCAGGGAACGTCCTGGGTGTGGTTGCGGACGCTGATGAGTGCGGCGAGAGCGAACGTGCCCATGCCGGCCGCCATCACCCGCATGGATCGGTACTGACCGGCGCCCGGGCGGGACATGAGCATGAGGGCGAGGGCGGCCGCGATGATCTCGGGCAGCATGGTGACCAGGAACACCGCGCGATCATCGGGTGCGAGGCGGACCAGCGTGGGCGCGAGCACGAACTGCCACGCGGTGGCGAAGATGGCGCCGGCGACGGTGATGACGTCGATGGCGTACGTCGCCCGGGCCAGCCGGTGGCCGAACGGCGGCACAGCCACCAGAATCGCCGGCACCGTCACCGAGGCGGCCAGGATGCCGAGAACGTCGGCCGTAATGTTGAGCACGGAGTTGCTGAGTACCGTGCCGTCGCCGACGACGGCGCCCACGGTGTAGAGAACGTACGCCGAGCCCAGCAGCGCGGCCGCCACGGCGCCCAGAATCAGCCCCGCCCGCTGACGGCCACGCCGAGTCCGCGCCTGCCGCCGGAACCCGTCGCAGGCACACCACCCGGCGACCGCGATGGGACCGCTGGAGACGATCAGGCCCGCCCTCAGCGACAGGTGCGGCAGCGCCAGTTGGAGCACGAGCCCGGCCAGCCCGACGAGGGCGTACCGCGGTGCCGTCCCGACTCTCACGCCATGGTCATCGGCAGCCTGCCCGGCGGCTGAGGACACCGGTATCCGGATGCCGAAAGCCGATCCCGCTTGCGCAAGAGATTGCTTCCGCGGCCGGGTGACCTTGGTGCCGGCACTCAGCAGTCGTCGCGGCGGAGCCGATGGCTGGTTCGTGAGACCCGATCGCTTGATCGGAGCATACAAAGCCGGAGGCGACAGTGAGGAACTGGTCTGTACGGTGGAAAATCAGCAGTCTGGTGCTGCTGAGCGTTCTGCTCGCCGGTGCGTTGGGCGCGACGGCGCTGGTCAGCATGGACAAGCTCGCCCAGAGTGCCACCACGCAGGACGGATATCGTCAGATCCAGGCGTTGCTGGAGAAACTGAACACCAACGCGGCGAACGTCGACAGCTTCGTCAACGCGAACCTCGCCTTCCCGACCCAGACCAAAACCTTCGTCGACGGCGCCGCCGGCTACATGGCGGCCGGCGACAGTATCGTGGCCGCGCTGCGTGCGAAGCCCCTCGACAAGGCGGACGCGGCCACGGTGGACCCGCTGGCCGGCTCATGGTCATCGTTCACCGATTCGGCCAGATCGATGCAGCAGAGGCTGCTCCAGCCCGTCCCGGCCGGCCTGATCTACAAGTTCGGCAACGACCTCTACAACGCGTACACGAAATTCTCCGAAGCTCTCACCCAGGCCGCCAAAACCATGGACGCCAAGGCCGCAGCGGCCGCGAAATACCGGGCGAGCCTGACCGAGCGGGTCAGGTGGATCTTCGGGAGCACTGTCGCGGCCGGCGTCGTGCTCATCACGGCGTTCGGACTCGCGGTCGGCCGCAGCATCATCCGGCCGTTGACCGGGGCGGTCGAGGCGCTGCGGCGAGTCGCCCGGCGGGATTACACGGTCGACGTCGAGGTGCGGGGCCGCGACGAGATCGGGCAGATGTCGGAGGCGCTCAACAACGCCGTCGGCGACATCCGATCGGCGATCCTCACCATTGCCGGTGGCGCCCGGTCGCTGAGTTCCGCCTCCCAGCGGCTCACCGCGATCAGCTCGGACGTCGGCTCGTCCTCCGCGCAGACCTCCGGCCAGGCCGCCACGGTCGGCGGTTCGAGCATCCTGGTCAACGAGCGGGTCCGCGAGGCCGCTCAGGGTGCCGAGCAGATGACCGCCGCGATCCGCGAGATCTCGGGCAACACGGCGACGGTCGCCCAGATCGCGCAGAGCGCGGTGTCGACCGCTCAGGAGACCACGGCGGCCATGTCGAAGCTGTCCACCTCCACGGACGAGATCGGCAACGTGATCAAGCTGATCACCTCGATCGCCGAGCAGACCAACCTGCTGGCGCTGAACGCGACGATCGAGGCAGCCCGGGCCGGCGAGTCCGGCAAAGGCTTCGCGGTGGTGGCCAGCGAGGTCAAGGACCTGGCGCAGAGCACGGCCCGGGCCACCGAGGACATCGGCCACCGCATCCAGACCATCCAGGCCGACACCGGCCGCGCCATCGAGGCCATCGGCAAGATCGCCGGCGTGATCGACGACATCAACCAGTACCAGACCTCCATCGCCGGCGCGGTCGAGGAGCAGACCGCCACGACCAACGAGCTGAGCCGGCTCTTCGGCGACGCCGCCCACGCCGCGGACGCGATCAACCAGTCGATCGAGCAGGTGGCAGCGACCGCGGATCAGACCGCGGGCGGCGCCACCGCGACCCGCGAGGCGGCGGTCGAACTGCGCCAGCTGGCCGCCGACCTCAACGACGTGGTGGCCCGCTTCCGCGTCGAGGCCACCACCGCGACGGCGTGACGCCGAAGGACCTCAGCGGTTGGTCCAGAAGAGCCTCTCACTCCGGTCGGGGTCCTTGACGATCCGGCAGTCGGCGTCGATCCACATCGTGGCCCGATCCTTCGGGGTGTAGGCGGGCCAGCGCGGCACGTCCCGCGCCGTGGGACGGCCGTGGTGGGCGAAGCCCGCCCACAGTGCGCTCATGTGCCGCGCGGCGGCCCGCTGGCCCGGCCGGGCGTCGCTGGGGGTGTTGGCGAACTTGAGAGGGATGTCGGAGGCGTGCGGGGAGCCGAGCGGGAAGGTCGTGCCGGGCACGAGCGTCGGGTCCGGGTAGGCGAGCTGGTACATGAACACGGGCGCGGCCCGCTGCGCCGCTTTGGCTTCCGCGATTTTGATGGCGTCGCGCCAGATGGGCGACGTGGTGATCGCGAAGTAGACCTGCGCCGGTGTCGCGCCCGGCCGCGACCGCCGGAAGGTCGCGATGATCCGGTCGAGCTCGGCTCCCTGATAGGTGCCGCTCAACCGCGTACGCAGACCGGCCTCGTCGACGCCGAAGATGTCCGGCGGTCCGAAGAGGCTGAAGAACACCGTCTCGTCGCGGCAGGTGCCGACCATCAGCGGCTTGCCGGCCGAGAACGGCGCGGCACCGTCGGCGAAGGGGTGGCGCGGAATGATGTGGCCGTCGACGAAGGCCCCGAAGCCGGGCAGTGCGGGCGGGTCGCCCCAGGGCGCGACCCCGTTGGGGGCTTCGGACAGTTGGATCTAGAGCAGCCGGGCGGCCGGGATCTCGCGCAGCCGGGGAATGTCCGCGGCGGTCATCCCCAGCAGGGCGAGCGTGCGCGAAGCGCGGTCAGTGGCACCGTCGCGGGTGGGGAAACGCAGCGGCGCGGCGCTTTCGATGGACGCCTTGTGGAACAACCGTGCGGCTTTCGGCATCGTGTAGACGGCGGCTGTCTTGGCTCCGCCGCCGCTCTCACCCCAGACCATGATGTTGTCCGGGTCGCCGCCGAAGTTGCCGATGTTCTCGCTCGTCCAGCGCAGCGCGGCGAGGATGTCGAGCATCCCCTGGTTGGCGGCGTAGTCGCCGTCGGCCAGGTCGCCGAGGAACAGGTAGCCCAGCAGGCCGAGCCGGTGGTTGGACTCGACCACCACCACGTCGTGGAGCTGGGCCAGCCGCGTGCCGTCCTGCCCGGTGGCCGAGCCGGACCCGATCATGTAACCGCCGCCGTGGTTGTAGAACATCACCGGCCGGCGCTTGCGGTCGGCGGCCGGGGTCCAGATGTTGAGGTAGAGGCAGTCCTCGGAGGGTGCGGGCATGCGGCCGTTGCCGGTGGGGCCCATCTCGCCGCCGACGGCTTGATACGCCGGGTTGGGGAAGTCGACGGCGTCGCGGACGCCGGACCACCGTACGGGTGGTTTGGGGGCCTGGAAACGCAGCCGGCCCAGCGGCGGCGTGGCATAGGGAACGCCGAGGAACTTGAAGATGCCGTCCTCGCGCTTGCCGCGGACTTTGCCGTACCGGGTGGCCGCCTCGTCAGTTCGGTGGTTGCTGTGCGCCTGGGCCGGGATCGGCAGGCTCATCGCGGCGACCGCGGACAGCGAACCGCCGATCATCGTCCGCCGGGTCATGGGGGAACTCATGGTCAGACCTCCGTGGTCAGCCGCCCGGAGCACGTGGCTCCGGGCGGCGGATGGTGTCAGGAGCCGGCGCGCACCGTGAACGTGTGCGAGCCGGACGCCACGGCATACACGGCGTAGGCGCCGTCGATGCGCTGGAACGTCGCTCGGTGGGAGGCGGCGACGGTGCGCTTGTCCGTGGCCGGCACCCATACTTCGGCCGGGGTGTTGGCGGGGACGGTGACCGAGAGCGCGAACCGGCCGTCCTTCTTGGTCCAGGACGAGCGGGCCCAGCCGGCCGGGGTCTGGTAGGAGCCGCTCGCCGTCGTCAGGTCGCCCACCGGTTTCGGCTTGAAGACGAGCCGGTCGTACGCCGTCGATCCGGGAGCCGCCTGGATCCCGGCGAGGCCGGCGTGGAACCATTCCTCGATCTGGGCCAGGATCATGTGGTTCTTGGAGTCGCCGCGGTTCCAGCGCTCGCCGATGGTGGTCATGCCGCCCGGGTTGGCCGGCGTCGACTCCAGGAAGTAGCCGTAGCTGGGCTGGTCGTTCTGCTGCAGCACTTCCCACAGCACGTCGTCACGGTCGCCGTTCATCAACGCCCGCACGATCGGGCCCATGCCGATGGTGCCGCCGCTGAGGTGCGGTCCGGTCCCGTTCGGGTGGAAGTTGCCGATGAGCTCGACCAGCGTGTCGAGGACCTTGCCCCGGCTGTCCGCCGGCACCAGGCCCGCGTCGAGGGCGAGCCCCTGCGCCGTCTGGGTCGGTCCCTCGGGTCCGGCGTAACGGCCCTGTGCCTCATCGAAGAAGGCCCGGTTGAAGGCCGCCTTGATCTGCTCGGCCAGTGCCGCGTAGCGCGCGGCGTCGGCCCGGTGACCGGTGAGCGAAGCGATCCGGGCCATCGACTGGATCGTCAGGTAGTAGCCCCAGGTGCCGGTGATGCGGCCGGAGACCGGTTCGGCGGAAACCCAGTCGGCCAGGGCCGCGTCGACGTAGTAGCCGTCGACGACCTTCTGCCGCTGGATGTAGTCGACGAAGCGGACCAGGCGGTCGTAGGAGGCGCTCATCGTGGCGGTGTCGCCGTAGAGCTGGTGCAGGATCGCCGGGACGAGCACGATCGCGTTGCCCCAGTTGATCTCGTCACCGAAACGGCCGCTGTAACCCCAGTCGTAGACCGGCGCCTTGAGCGCGACGTTGCCCGCCATCGGCGTGTCTGCTGTGGACTGCGCCTCGACGAGGTGCCGCATGGTCGTGCGCAGGAACGCGTTGAGCTGGAAGTCGCGGTGGATCGCGCCCATCGGCATCGTGTAGTCGGCCGGGTAGGACAGCTTCTCGCGCCCGGGGCAATCGGTGAACACGCTCATGATGTTCGAGGCGAACGAGTACCGGGACATGGTGTGCACGCGGTTGACGCGGGCGTTCGACGACGAGAAGGTGCCCGCCACGGGAGTGTCCGCCTGCAGGCGTACGCCGGTGATCAGATCCTTGTCCGGCGTGTAACCCGAAGGCAGACCGGTGATTTGGACCCACTGCATGCCGAAGTAGTTGAAGTTCGGATGCCACTTCTCGTTGCGGCCGCCGGCGGTGGTGTAGGTGTTGAACAGGTCGACGCCGCGCGAGCCACCGCCGCCCATCAGGGACGCCTGGTCGACCGTGCCGTCGGGCTTGAGCGACTCGGCCGGGGCCATCTTCACGGTCGTGCCGGCGGGCAGGCGCCGCGCGTCCAGGCGGGGCCAGCCGACGATGTTCTGGCCGAAGTCGAACACCCACGTGCCCGAGGCCGGGTTGGTGACCGCGACCGGCTGGAACTCCTCCTGCACGGTGACCGGCTCGGCGGTCCGGGCCACCAGCTTGGTGGCCAGGTTGGGCGGCGGCGCGAACCCGGCGGCGATCCAGCCGGTCGCGCTGCCGTCGCGGCGCTTCGCGGTGGCGCCGAGATCGGCGCCGGGGGTGTTCCAGCCGGGCTGCTCGCGGCGGGCGTCGTAGTCGGAGCCGGAGTACCAGGCGTCGGTCACCAGCGGGCCCAGCGCCGTCCGCCAGGACCGGTCGGTCACAATCGTCTCGCTGCTGCCGTCGCGGTAGCGGATCTCCAGGCGGCCGATGAACCGCGGGGTGACGGCCGCGCCGGCCGAGGCGTCGCTGGCGGCGATGTTGTTGCCGGAGCCGGTCACCTTCGCGCCGGTGGCATGGTTCCCGGCGAGCGCGGGTGTGAAGCTGAGGCTCGTGGCGCCGATCGCGGTGATGGTCCGCGATTCGAGCCGGTCGCCCCCTCCCCCGGTGTCGACATTGACCGTCCCGCCGACGTGATAGCCGGTGACCGAGCTGAGCTCCACGGTCGTGCTGCCGGCGGCAGCGTCGGCGGTCAGGGTGCCGTCACCCTTGAGCTGGCTCTGCCACCACGAGTAGGGGGCGGTGCGCCCGACGGCCGGGTTAGTGACACTGCGGCGTACGTAGGCCGGGCCGTTGCCCAGCTCGACGCCGACCGCGTTGGCGCCGGAGCGCAGCGCGGACGTGAGGTTGTAGGTGCGGTATTCGCTGGAGAGCTGGTAATTGGAGTTGCCCGGGGCGAGGACCTCGTCGGTGATCTCCCGGCCGTTGACCGTGGCGTGGTGCAGCCCCACGCCGGAAAGGTAGAGCCGGGCGTCGGCGACCCTCTTGTGCTTCGGCACCGCGAACTGGCGGGCGAAGATCGGCATCGGCTGGTTCTCGGCCCGGTCGGGGTAGTCGATCCAACGGGCCGTGCCCCAGTCGGCCGGGTCGAGCAGTCCCGTGGTCCACGTGGACGGTGTGGACCAGGCGGACTGCTTGCGGTGGGCGTCCCACACCCGCACGCGCCAGGCGACGGTGTCGCGCGAACCCAAATCGCGCCCGAAACGAACCTGCTGGCTGTCGCCGGAGACCTTTCCGGTACGCCAGAGAAGGCGCCCGGTGTGCAGGTCGGCGACGGTCGGGGCGGCCTGGATCTCGTACGCGGTCTGGCGGTCGGCGGCGCAGACGCGCTGCCGGCAGTCGCCGGTCTGGGTCATCTGCCAGGCCAGGGTGGGACGGACGTTGTCGAGGCCGAGCGGTGAGTCGTAGCGGCCGTCGACGCTGAGCCGGTCGACGCGGACGCCGCCGGCGGATCCGGAATGGGCGTCGGCCGGCACGGCGGCTCCGAGGGTGAGCAGTAACGCTGTCGTCAGGAGGGTCAGGGGTCTTCTGATCGGGGCCATCAGATTCCTTCTCTGTCGGTGGGGACGAACAGATCGAGGCGACCGGTGCCGGCTACCCGGGCGAAGGCGTGGGCGCTGGGCTTGGGAGTGCGGGTGAAGTTGTCGCGGTCGACGGCGATCAGCCCGAATTTCGGCCGGTAGCCTTCGCTCCACTCGAAGTTGTCGAAGGCCGACCAGTGCAGGTAGCCGCGCACGTCGACCCCTTCGGCCCGGGCCTGCCCGACCGCGGCGAGATGGGTGTGCAGGTAGTCGACACGTTCGGTGTCGTCGGTGGTGGCGATGCCGTTCTCGGTGACATACAACGGGAGGCTGGTGCGGGCCGCGGCGTGCAGCATCTGCCGCAGGCCGTCGGGGTGGACGGCCCAGCCCATCTGCGTGGTCGGCGTGCCGGCGGGCGGCCGGCCGAACCAGGTCGGTGAGGCCGGGTCAACCCATTGTTTGCGGTAGTACTGCACGCCGAGCCAGTCGCCACGGTCGGGCCCGGTGAGTCCGTCGAGATAGCGGTCGACGATCTCGTACTGCATCAGCTGGTGGAGCGTGTGGCAGGCGTCGTCGTCCCGGGCGGGGGCGAGCAGCGGCAACTGCAGGGCCAGACCGGTGCGGCTGTCGGCTTCCTTGCGGACGGCCCGCACACAGTCGAAGTGAGCGTCGAGCAGCGCCGCACCGGCGCGTTTCCAGAGGACGGGGTTGGCGATCCCGGGTGGGTGGTAGCCCTCGAGGTAGCCGTGCAGGGCGATCATCTGCGGTTCGTTGATGGTGCCGACGTACGGCATCAGATCGCCCAGCTCAGCGGCGACCCGGCCGCTGTAGCGGGCGAAGATGGCGCCGGCGTCCGGGGCGAGCCAGCCGCCGCGGGCGGCGAACCACCGCGGCAGCGTGAAGTGGTGCAGCGTCACGAAAGCGGTCAGCCCTTCGTCGCGCAACGCGGTGAGGACCCGGCGGTAGTGGGCGATGGCGGCCCGGCTGAACTCGCCGGGCGCCGGTTCGATGCGCGACCATTCCAGCGACAGGCGGTGCGCGTTGTGGCCGAGCGAGGCCAGGAGCTGGAAGTCCTCGAGGTAGCGGTGGAAGTGGTCGATGCCGTCGCCGGAGGACTCGACGGCCGCACTGGCCGGGTCGTGTTCGAAGTCCCACCAGTCGTTGTTGGTGTTGCCGCCTTCGACCTGGTGCGCCGCGGTGGCGCTGCCCCAGAAGAAGTCATCGGGGAAGTCAGTCATGGATTCTCTCCCGGGGCCGCGCCGCGCAGTGCTCTACTCGCCCTTCTTGTATTCGGTGTCCATGTCCTTGAGCACGTCGTCCGCGGTGGCCTGGTTGCTGAAGACCTCCTGCAGGCCGCTGAGCATGGTCTGCTGCACCTTGGCGTTGGGCCACAGCTGGTCCATGAACGGCACGGTCTTGTTCTCCTGGACGAAAGTGGTCAGCTGCTTGAGTCCGGGGTCGACGGTGGTGCCGGCGTCAGGCAGGGTCGGCAGGCTGCCCTGCTTCTCGTTGAACAGCTTCATGCCCTCGGGCGACATCACGTAGGTGATGAACTTGAGCGCCAGTTCCTTGTTCTTGGCCTTGGCGTTGACGCCGTAGCCGGCACCGGCGGCGGCCGGCATGAGGAAGGTGGCCGGGTCGTCGGTGGCCGGCAGCGCCGTCATCGTGAACTTGCCGTTCGGGTTCTTGCCCTTGAGCAGGCCGATGATCCAGTTGCCCTGGATGATGCCGAGCGTTCTGCCGGTCGCGGCCAGGGTCTGGCTGGCCTCGTAACTGGTGCCCAGGGGATTTTTCTGGAAGCAGCCGGCCTTGCTCATGTCCTGGTATTTGGCCATCGCCTGGGTCCAGGCGGAACCGGCGAAGGTGGTCTGCCCGGCGGCCAGTTTGGTGTTGAAGTCCTTGTCCTGGCCGAAGACGACGGTGGCCGCGAGGGCGTAGAGCACGAGTTGGGTGACCCAGTTGTCCTGGATGCCCAGCGCATAGGCCGGGGTGCCCTTGCCGGCGGCGTCACGGCAGAAGCTCAGCAACTCGGTCCAGGTGGTCGGCGCATTCAGGCCCGACTTGCTCAGGGCTTCGTCGTTGTAGACGGCGCCGATGCCGTTGAGCCCGAACAGCGCGTTGTAGGTCTTGCCCTCGTACTGGGCGACGCTCTTGAACGAGTCGGGCAGTTTCGCCGCCCACGGCTGGTCGGACAGGTCCAGCAGATAGCCCGGCTTGGACAAGACGTACGTCGCACCGGGGTTGCCGTTGCCCGGCCACACGGTCATCACGTCGGGTGCGGTGCCGGAGGAGAGCTGGGTGCGGATCTGAGCCTGGTACTGGTCGGCGCCGCTGGTGGTGAAGTTGACCTTCACGCCCGGGTTGGCCGCCTCGAACGCCTTGATGACGTCCTCGATGGACCCCTGGTCGACCGAGGCGAGTGTCAGGGTCTGGTTGCCGCCGCCGCCGTCGTCCGATCCGGAGTTGGCGTTGGTGCCGCTGCTGCAGGCCGTGGTCAGCATGACCGCGGCGAGCGCGATCGTGATGCTTTTCTTCATGTCTTCTCCTGCGTTGGAGATCAATAAGAGGTGGCGGTGAAGGTGTAGCGGCCGGAGGTCAGCCGCAGGGTGGCCCCGCGGGCGGACGGCAGGGCCGGGACGGGAGCGTCGTCGTGACGGACGCTTCCCGGGTCGGGGGTGGGAATTTCGAGAACGGCGGTACTCCCGGGCGGCACCGCCACGACGACGGTGAGCTGCCCGCCGTCGACGTCCCAGCCGCAGCAGACCCGGCCGCGGGCGGTTTCCTGCTCGGCGCGGGCCCAGGTGAGCTTTCCGCCGGGCGTCGGGCGCAGCAGAAGCTCTTTGTAGGCGACCGAGCCGGGCGTCTGATCGATGCCGGCGACCCGGCCGAAGAGCCAGTCGCCGACGCTGCCCAGGCTGTAGTGGTTGAAGGAGTTCATCGCGGCGGACTGGAATCCGCCGTGCTCGGTCCAGCCGTCCCAGCGCTCCCAGATCGTGGTGGCGCCGTGCCGGATGGAGTAGCCCCAGGACGGGAACTCGTCCTGGTGCAGCAACGCGTAAGCGAGGTCTTCGCGGCCGTGCTCGGTCAGCACCGGGCACAGCAGCGACACCCCGACAAAGCCGGTGGTGAGCCGGTTGCCCCGCTTCTCGATGTCGGCGGCCAGGTGGTCGACCGCGGCCGGGATCAGGTGGCCGGGCAGCAGGTCGAAGCTCAGGGCCAACAGGTACGCGGTCTGGGTGCCGCCTTCGACGGTGCCGTCGTCTCCGACGTACGCGTCGATGAACGCTGAGCGGATTTTGTCGTGCAAGGCCCGGTACTCGCCCGCCTCGGCCCGCCCGAGCACGTCCGCGGCGTCGGCGACGATCCGCGTGCTGTGGGCGAAGTAGGCGGTCGACAGGACGTCCCGGGGAGTTTCGGCATCGACCTGCAGCCAGTCGCCGTACGAGTTGCCGGTGCGGTGCCGCCACAGCAGGTCGGCGTTGTGCCGCCGGATGTGCTCCACCCAGCCGGCCATCGCGTCGAAGCTGCGCTCCAGGGTGCGCCGGTCGCCGTAGATCCGCCACAACAGCCACGGGATGATGACACCGGCGTCACCCCACGCCGGAGCGCCTTCGCGGTCGAGCACCATGATCGGTGCGACGTCCCGGAACGCGCCGTCGGCGTCCTGACCGTCGACCACGTCCCGCAGCCAGCGGGCGAAGAACGCGGACACGTCGGCGTTCCGCGTGGCGGTCGGCGCGAACACCTGGGCGTCGGCCAGCCAGCCGAGCCGTTCGTCGCGTTGCGGGCAGTCGGTGGGCACCGCGACGAAGTTGCCCCGCTGCCCCCACCGGATGTTGGCCTGCAGCTGCTCGACCATCGGGTCGGAACAGGTGAACGTCCCGGTGAACGCGGTGTCGTTGTGCAGCACCCGGGCGCTCACGTCACCGGCGTCCAGGCCGCCGGGACAGCCGCTGATCTCGGCGTAGCGGAAGCCGTGGAAGGTGAACTGCGGCTCGAACACCTCGTCGCCACCGGCGGTGACGTACGTGTCGGTGGCCGCTGCCCGGCGCAGGTTGTCGAGGTAGAGCTCGCCGTCGGCGAGGACTTCGGCATGGCGCAGCACGATCCGCCGGCCCGGCTCGGCACCACGGACGCGCAGCCGCACGCGGCCGACCAGGTTCTGGCCGAAGTCGACGAGGACGCGGTCCTCGCGGTGGTCGACGATCGTCGCGGGCAGTTCGGCGGTGATCCGCATCGGCTCGTCAGGCTCGGCGACCAGGGGGCCAGACTCGGTGTCGAGCACGGCGACGGGCCGGAAGCCGTCGCCGTCCCACGCGGCCCGGCGGGCGTCGACGAACTGCCCCATCAGCAGGTCGGCGGCGCGGATCGGGCCGGGCCGCTCGCTCCAGGCGCCGCCGGTGGCGATCACCTGCCGGGAGCCGTCGGCGAAGTCCAGGACGAGCTGGGCCAGGTAGCCGGGCGCGGTGCCGTAGTGCCGGGCGGGCCGGCTCGGGTCGAAGCCGACGTGACCGCTCCACCAGCCGTCGGCCACGATCGCGGCCACGACGTTGGTCCCGGCGCGCACCTGCTCGGTCACGTCGTACGTCTGGTATTGCCGACGATGCTGGTATTCCGTCCAGCCTGGCGCGAGCTCGAGGTCGCCGACCCGCCGGCCGTTGAGACTCGGCTCGTAGACGCCCCGCGCGGTGGCGTACAGCCGGGCCCGGATCGGCGGCGCCGCGACGTCGAAGGCGTGCCGGACGTAGAGGGGCGCTGACGCGGGGTCGGGAAAGGAACGTTCCTCGTCGGTGGGCGGGTCGACCAGCGGCAGATTGACCGGGTCGCGGCCGATCCACACCGCAGTCCAGTCGTCGCGATGCAGCAACCCGGTCTCGAACCAGGTCTGCGCCGCACCGGACGCTGCGCCGGTCTCGTCCCAGGTCTCGACGCGCCAGTGGTAGCGGGTGGCCGACTGCAGGGCCGGGCCGTCCCAGGCGACGAGCAGCGTGTCGTCGCTCATCCGGCGCCCGCTGTCCCAGATCAGCCGGCCGGGTTCGTCGAGGTCCGGCTCGCTCAGGGCGGCGGTGATCCGGAAAGCGGTCTGGGCCGCGCCCTGGCGGTCGCTGCGCAGTTTCCAGGACAGTCGCGGGCTGGTCTCGCCCAGACCGAGCGGCTCGGTGCGCTGTTCGGTCGTCAAACCGTACGGTGTCATCCCTTCAGCCCTCCGGCGAAGCCGTTGATGATGCTGCGTTGCAGTGCGAGATAAACCGCCAGGACCGGCACGATGCTGATCAGCAGGGCGGCGAAGATGAGGTTCCAGTCGGAGACGAACTGGCCCACGAAACCGGCCACCGCCACCGGCACGGTCTGCTGGTCGCTGCCGCTCAGATAGAGCAGCGGGGTGAAGAAGTCGTTCCAGACCGCGACGGCGTTGAGCACCAGGGCGGTGACCGTGATCGGTTTCAGCATGGGCAGCACGATGTAGCGGAACGTCTTGAACGGGCCGGCGCCGTCGATCGACGCGGCGTCCTCGAAGTCGCGCGGCAGGGCCCGCAGGAATCCCACGTACAGGAACGTCGTGAACGGCACCTGCAAACCGGCGTAGAACAGCACCAGCGACCACACCGAGCCGAGCAGGCCGAGATCGCGGACCGTCTGGTAGAGCGGCAACGAGGCCAGCTGGAAGGGCAGGATCAGCCCCAGCATGATCAGCAGGAAGGTGCCGCGCGACCATCGGGCCGTGCTTCTCGCCAACGGGTACGCGGCGAGCGCCGAGACAGCCAGCACGATGAACACGCTGACGGTGGTCACCAGCACGCTGTTGACCAGCGCGCCGCCCAGGCCGGCCTCGCGCCACGCGCCGGTGAAGTTGCCGAACGTGGGTGACGTGGTCGGGCTGATCGGCGACGACGTGTCCGACGGCTGCCGGATGGCCAGGTTGACCAGCACGTAGACCGGGAAGGCGAAGACGATGCCGACCGCGACCATCACCATCTCGAGCAGGAACGTCCGTTTGGTGTAGCGGTTCATGACGCCGCCTTCTCGTTGCGGTTGAGCACGACGAACTGACCGGCGGAGACGATCGAGACGATGACGGTGAGCACGACGGCGAGCGCGATGCTGTAGCCGAACTCGCCGAGGGTGAAGGCGTCCTTGTAGATCAGCGTCGAGATGGTGTCGGTCGCGTGCCCCGGACCGCCGCCGGTGAGCGCGTAGACCTGGTCGAACAGCTTGATCCCGCCGATGATCGAGAGCATCAGATTGATGGTGATCGCCGGGGCGAGCAGGGGCCGGACGATGGACCAGAAGCGGCGGACGGCGCCGGTGCCGTCGATCGCGGCGGCCTCGTAGATCTCGCGCGGGATCGACTGGAGGCCGGCCAGGAAGATGACCATCGAGTAGCCGGCGAACTGCCAGACCACGACGAGCACGACCATCCACAGGGCGAGATCGGGGTCGCCGAGCCAGTCCTGTCGCCAGCTGCCCAGGCCGACCATCCCGAGCAGGCTGTTGACCGCACCGTCCGGGCCGAGCAGGTTTCGCCACAGATAGGCGGTGACGATCGGAGTGATCACCGCGGGGGCGAAGAGCAGGACCCGGAGGAAGTTCCTGGTCTTGATCATGCTGTTGACGCCGAGGGCGAGCAGCAGGCCGATGCCGTTCTGGATGACGGTGATGGCCACCGCGATGACCAGCGTGTGCCAGACCGCCTGCAGCGCGTCGCCGTCGTCGAGCATGTCGGTGAAGTTGCGCAGGCCGATGAGGGCGAAGTCGGGGTCGAGACCGTCCCAGTCGGTGAAGGCGTAGTAGATGCCGCGAGCGCTGGGCACCAGCACCACGAAGGCGAACAGCAGCAACGCCGGAAGGACGAACCACCAGGGCGGCGCGACCCGGCTGCGCCGGCGGGGCGACGCGGGGGAGACGGTCCGGCCGGGCGGGCGGACCTGGAGATCAGCTGACACGGAGAACCCACTTGACTGAATCGTTTCATCACGCTCGGTGACGAGCCGCTTCGACAGAAACTGGAGGGACGTGGCGTGTGACGTGAGTAACGTTTTCCACTATGTTTCGCCGACACTACGAGCCGATGCCAACCTCGTCAAGACCATCCGTGGTCAACGTTTTCCACGTCTCGAGCAGGTTCTGGAACCCGCCTGCGTTGATCTAGAGTGGGTAACGTTTCTCGCCTTAGGAGCTCGCATGCACCCGTCCCGACGCATCACGATCGTCGACGTGGCCCGGCACGCCGGGGTGTCGACCACTGCCGTCTCGAAGGTCATGCGCAACGCGTACGGGGCCAGCCCCGAGATGCAGACGAAGGTGCGCGCGGCGATCGAGGAACTCGGCTACCGCCCCTCGGCGGCGGCCCGGGGGCTGCGCGGGCAGACGTACACGATCGGCGTGATGCTGCCCGAGATGCGCAACCCGTTCTTCGCCGACATCCTCGACGGCGTCACCGAGCACCTGGGCGGCACCGACTACCAGGTGCTGATGGCGGCCTGCTGCAACGACGAGAAAGGCGAGGTCCGGATCACCGAGGCGATGATGGACCGGAGCATGGACGGCATCATCCTGATCGCGCCGATCTCCTCCCGCCGCCACCTGCAGAAGGTCGCCCGCGCCGTGCCCACGGTGGTGGTCGGCCGGCACGGGCACTCCCCCGACTACGACACCGTCACCGACGACGACTTCGCCGGCGCCGGGCTGGTCGTCGACCACCTGGTCGGGCTCGGCCACCGGCGCATCGCCCACATCGAGCATGCCGAGAAGGACCCCGTACGCCTGAAGGAGATGCCCAACGCGCTGCGCGCCGACGGGTACCGGTACGCCATGCAGTCCCATGGACTGGGCGACTACATCGACATCGCGTCCACGACCTACACCCAGCAGGGTGGGTACCTCGGCGCCCAGCAGCTCCTGGCCCGCGCGCAGCGCCCGACGGCCATCTTCGCGGGCGCCGACATCGTCGCCATGGGAGTGCTGGACGCGCTCACCGAGGCCGGCCTGTCCGCGCCCGAGGACATCTCCGTGGCCGGTTACGACGACACCATGTTCGCCGCCTTCGGCCCGATCTCGCTGACCACGGTCGATCAGGCCGGGCACCAGATGGGTGTCAACGCGGTCCGGTTGCTGCTCGATCGCATCGGCAGCCGAGGCCGGCCGACCGCCCAGATCAAGCTCTCCCCCACCCTGATCACCCGGCGCACCACCGCCCCGATCCGCTGATCTCGAGGCGCGGACGGTGACGCGACGGCGGCCGACGCTGCGGAATCGTCGAGCGCGGCCGTGCCGTGGCAAAGTGCGGCCGGGGCGGTCACCGGCTGCCGCCGGACTGACGACCGGGCTCGTCGTCAGCCCGGCGGGGCACTCCGAGCTATCGGGCGGCCACGGCGGTGGAGATCAACGGGCAGCTGTTGCGGTACTGCCTGATGCCCGACGTGTTGGTCGTGGGGCACAGGAACTGGCTGTAACGGGCGTCGTCGTCGACGAAGATCTTCAGCCACGGGATCATCGTGCGGGCGAGGATGGTGCTCGGCTGCCCGATGTAGTTGTGGCCGGCCCCGGTGACCTCGAGGTAAGCGCGCTCGGTGGTCGCCGGAACGGTGTTGTAGAGGCTGGTCAGGCGGGACGGCGGGACGAGGGTGTCGTTCTGCATGGCGTAGATCAGGGTCGGGACCCGGTCACCGGCGAGACTGCCGGAGGGCAGGTACGGTGCGTTGCCGATGGCCGCCTGCAGGGCCGGGCGCTGCAGGGCAGCGTCGAGCGCGCCGCCGCCGCCCATCGAGTGCCCGATCACCGCGAGCCGGCCGGCGTCGACCCGGGTGCGCACGGCGCTGCTACGGGTGAGGTAGTCCAGGGCCGCCAGCAGCTGGGTTCCGCGGCTGGCGGGGCTGTCGTTGAGGTTGTTCGTCTCGATGCCGAACACCACGAAGCCCTGCGAGGCCAGCCGAGGGCCCAGCCAGGCGATGCCGGGCCAGGTGCCGTTGAGACCGGGCGAGATGGCCACCGCGCCGAACGTGCCCTGGCTCGTGTCGGTCGGGTAGTAGATGACTCCGCCGCCGAAGCCGTTGCCCCGGGCGACCGGGACCGACGCGATGGCGAACGGGCCGGTGGTCGCGGCGATGCCGGCCGCCGTCGGGTCCGGGCCGCGCTCGTAGGGACTGGCGGCCGACGCCGGGCTCGGCGCGGCAGCGGCGATGAGCGCGGCGAAAGTCATCGCCGCGGCGGCCAGGATTCTCCGGATCACCATGAGCTTCCTCTTTCTGGAACGTTTCAGTCACACCACGTACGCACCGTCGCCCAGTCCGAAATTCGTCTCATCCCGGCCGTGAGGCGCAGGCCACGACCTATGGAAAACGTTTCTCACAGGTTTCGAGACAACCATAGGCATCGATACATGGCGGGTCAAGACGCCTGTCCCCTCCACCCGAACCACCTCGAGAGGCTCTTGTCATGACGGTTTCGACGACGGAACGGAAGATCATCGGCCCGCACGGTGAGATACCGATGCGCGTCTACGCTCCCGCGGCGGGTGAGCGGTCGATCCACCCTCGACGGGGTCTGGTGTGGGCGCATGGGGGCGCCTTCGCCGGAGGCGACCTCGACATGCCCGAGAACGACTGGGTAGCCCGGCAGCTCGCCGGGCGCGGAGTCGTGGTCGTCACGGTGGACTACCGGCTCTCGCCGCTTCCGGACGGCGAGAGCTCCGGTGCACCGGCAGTGCGGCGGTTCCCTTATCCGGTCGCGTCCGAAGAGGTGACCGCGGCCTTCGTCTGGGCCACCCATTCCGATTCCGCGGTCCCCGCCGCCAACTGGGCTCTCGGCGGCGCCAGCGCGGGCGGCAACCTGGCCGCGGGCGCGGCCCTGCGGCTACGCGATACCGGCGGCCCGACCCCCTACGCGTTGATGCTGGCCTACCCGGTGCTGCACGCCGCACTGCCACCGGTCCCGCCGGAGCTGGCAGCCAGAGTGCGAGCCCTCCCGCCGCCGTTCAACTTCAGCGCGGAGCAGGTCGCGACGATGAATCTGGCCTATGTGCAGGATCCGGGAGCGTTGAGAGAGGCGTACGCGTTTCCCGGCGGCCACGATGTCTCCGGGCTTCCGCCGACCTTCATCCTCAACGGCGACGCCGACAGCCTTCGCGCGTCCGGACAGCAATTCGGCGCCGAACTCGCGGCCGCTGGTGTCGACGTCATGGTGATACGTGAGCCCGGCACCAGTCACGGCCACCTCAACGATCCGAACGACCCGGCAGCGCCGCGCAGCATCACCCGGATCGCGGACTGGCTGACCCGTTCCGCCCTTTCCGGCGATAGTCAACCGGCCTGAACGTCGACGGTCGCCGTGATGGCGCCTGGCCGGTCGGCGATCCGGCGGGCGGCGTCGCCGTCCAGTCGACCGATGATCACGATTCCGGGGTAGTACGACTGATCCCCGTAGTAGAAGACGAGATCGTTGCCCGGTGCGTAGTAGCCGACGTCGCCGACGTCGGGGTCGGCGCCGTCGGGTTGCCCGTCCAGTGACAGCGGTGACGGCAGCGGGCCGGTCTTCTCCACCGAGCCGTGATCGGTCATGGCGATGGTCAGCGGCAGTTGCGCGATGAGGTCACGGCCGGCGGCGCTGTCGAGAATCGTGGCCTGATGGCGCTCGTCGCCGATCGTGATGCTGATTTTCATCCGGTCCTCCTGAGGGGTGGCGGCCTCACCGGTCGGCTGAGGCGTTGCCGGCCGGGTGTCCTCGGCCCGGCCGGGGCCACTGCAGCCGGCCACGGTCAGTCCGGTGATGGTGAGCAGCACGGCCCAGACGGCCGCGCGGGGCGCCGGCATGGCATCTCCCTTCGTCGGGCAGCCCTCCGGGCTATCAGCGGTGGCGGACGACCTCGTCGAGGATCCGACCGGCGTCGGCGGCCTGCCGAGAGCCGACCTCGTGACTCAGCACCTGGATGAGCCCCCGCAGCTGAGCCTCGGACAGGCCGGTGTGGAGTCCGATGGTGAAGTGTGACCGCAGTTGTGACTCCGTGCCCGCGAGCGTGGCCAGCGCGGCGATGGTGGCTATTTCGCGGCTGCGCCAGTCGAGGTTGTCGCGGCTGAAGATGTCGCCGAACAGGTGTGCCTTGAGGAACTCGTCAATCGCCGGGGCGAAGTCGAACAGGGGACCGGTGACCGGGGCGCCGGTCAACTCGGTCTGGTTCGCGGTGCCGAGCTCGAGGATGTCCGTACCGTCGGGCAGTGGGCTCGGCTCCGGACCGCTCTCATCCTTGGTCCCGTTGTCCTGGCGGTGCTCCAGCACGGTCATGAACGTGCTGATGGCATTGAGACTGCGGGGGAAGCCGGCGTAGGCGTACATCTGCACCAGCACTTCCTTCACCTGGTTGACCGTCACACCGGCGTCCAGGCTCTGCTTCAGCGCCGTCGTCAGCCGGGGCAGGTCGCCGCTCGCGGTGAACGCGCCGATCATGGTGATCGCGGCATGCTGGTCGCTGAGCGCCCCGGTCTGCTCGCGGTCACCGGCCACGCGTCCGTCGTACTGCTCGTCGGACACCTGCTCCAGCCAGGTCACGGCCTGCTCGTCATGCACCCCGGTCAGAGCCACGTGGGTCAGGACGCTGTCCGGTGCCGCGCCGTGCCAGTGCTTGACGCCGGGTGGGCACCACACGACATCACCGGCCCGGATCTCCCGCAGCGGTCCGCCCCACTGCTGGGTACGGCCCACCCCCTCGGTCACCACGAGGCGTTGCCCGGCCGGATGGGTGTGCCAGGCAGAGCGGGCCCCGGGCTGGAAGGTCACGGACGCGCCCGAGTACGGGGCCGTCCCGTCGGCCGGAAACAGTGTGCTGACGCGAACGTCGCCGGTGAAGGTGTCCGGCGAGCCGGCGGTGGACGTCTGATCCTCGCCCCGGGTGATCGTCTGCGTCTTGCTCCGGTCGTCCTTGTCCGCGGCGGCCGCGCCGGTGGCGGCGTTCGATCCGAGCGCTTTGCGGCGTTCCATAAAGGTGAACCTCACATCTCGGGGTCGCGATGGGCTACGGGCGCAGCAGGGTCTTGACGGCGCGGCGCTCATCCATGGCCTGATAGCCCTCGGCGGCCCGGTCGAGGGGCAGGTCGAGGTCGAACACCCGGCCCGGGTTGATGGCGCGGTCGCCGATCATCTCCATGAGGTCGGGCAGGAATCGGCGGACCGGTGCCGGGCCGCCGTGCAGGTGCACCAGAGCGCCGAAGAGTTCCAGGCCGGGCAGCGCCACGTCGTGGGTGACACCGACGAAGCCGACGTGCCCGCCGTGGCGGGTCGAGTGGATGGCCTGCATCATCGACTCCTGCGTGCCGACGGCCTCGACCACCGAGTGCGCCCCGAGTCCCCCGGTCAGGTCCTTGATCCTCGCGATGCCCTCGTCGCCGCGCTCGGTGACGATGTCGGTGGCGCCGAACTCGCGGGCCAGTTCCTGCCGCGGCTCGTGCCGGCTCATCGCGATGATCCGCTCGGCGCCCAGCTGCTTGGCGGCCAGCACCCCGAGCAGGCCGACGGCGCCGTCACCGACGACCGCGACGGTTTTGCCCGGCCCGGCCTCGGCGGCGACCGCGGCGAACCAGCCGGTGCCCAGCACATCGGAGGCGGCCAGGTAGCTCGGGATCAGGTCAGCCGGTGGCACGTCGGAGGTGGCGACCAGGGTGCCGTCGGCGAGCGGGATCCGCGCGTACTGCGCCTGGGTGCCGACGGTGCCCATCAGCACCCGGTGCACGCAGCCGGACTGGTAGCCGGCGCGGCAGATCTCGCAGGTGTTGTCGGAGGCCCAGAACGAGCCCACGACGAACTGTCCCGGCCTGATCGTGGTGACCTCGGGGCCGACTTCCTGGACGATGCCGACGTACTCGTGGCCCATCGGCGTCGCACCGGCAAGCTTTTCGATGCCCCGGTAGGGCCAGAGGTCGGACCCGCACACGCAGGCCGCCGACACCTTGATGATCGCGTCGGTGGGCTGCTCGATCCGCGGGTCCGGACGGTCCTCCACCCGGACGTCGCCGGGGGCGTGCATGACGACACCACGCATGATGACTCTCCTTGCTGATCGTTTCGCACCTCCATCCAATCGCGCCGGCGCGGCGCGGAGAAGTTCCTGCTCATACGTGTACTGGCAGGGCATCCCACCACGGGCCTCAACGCACCCGGATGATGCCCCACACGCCGTTCTCCGTGGCCCAGCGGAACGCCCCCGACCGGTAGGCGTGATCGCCGCGGTGCCGCGCCTTCATCACCAGAGTGCGGGCGGTTGCCGTGGTCAGGCCCGAGAACGAGCCCTCCGGCTGGCCCGGTGCCGCTTCCCACGCCATGCCGTGCACCGTGAAGGTGTGCGCCCGTGGCTTGTCGCAGGCGCCCACCACCCGCAGCCACAGCGTCTGCCCCACCTGGGCGGGCCAGATCGGGGTGGGCGGGTCGTCCCGGGTCAGCCCGTCGCGCGGATGGGCCAGTGGTGAGCCGTAGCTGATGCCCTTGCCGCCCGAGTCCTCCGGGTCGTCGTCCGGCACGATGTCGCGTACCGGAAGGTCGGGGTTGCCGGCCACGAAGTGACGCAGGCCGTCCTGCACCAGCAGGACCTGTTCGTTGGCCACGACCCGGCCGTGCCGGTCGCGCAGCAGGACGTTGCCGCCGGTCCAGCGTTCCAGGCCGGTGTCCGGATCGGTCGCGGTCACGTCGCCCGGCTCCACGACGAGGGCGCCGATCAGCCCATGGTGGCGGTGATTCCGTACGTCAGCCATGTCCTGCAGGTAGCAGACCTGGCCGGGCCCGTCCGTGTGCGACGCGGGCGCGAGCTTCTCGTCCGCATACCACCAGTAGGTGCGCCAGTTCTCCTGGTCGTGGTCGTGACGCGCGGTCCGCCGGAACACCACCCGGCCGGCCGCCTCGGGGTCGACCGGCTCGTGCCGGTGCGCGCCGCCGGGCTCCGGGCGCGAGGCCACCGTGCCGTCGTGGTTGCGTCCGACGTAGGCGCCGTCGTCGCTGACCACGTCGTAACGCACCAACGCCGGATGCATCGACACCCGTGGTGACACCGTGCGCTGTCTCTCGTCCAGCGGCAGCCGCGGCGCCATCGGCTCCACAGTGAACTCCGGCACCAGCGAGCCGTCGTCGTCGATGACCTCGTTGATCAGCGTCACCTTCACCCATTCACCCCGGCGGGCCCGCAGGATCAAAGGCTCGGCAGTCTCCCGTACGCCCGTAGCCCGCCGGCTGCCGTCGTCGCCGGTTTCCCAGCCGTCGGCCTCCTCGTAGATCAGCCCCCACGGGTCGGTCAGCTGCCGCCCGTCGTACTCGTGCTCGTGCCGCCGGGCCCGCACCACGTACTCGCGGACACCGGTGCCGTTGACCGGACGAGCCGGCAGGGTCGCCGGCCGGGGCCGGCCGGGCAGCGGCGGCACCTCGAGCAGGTTGGACGCGTGCGGTACGAGCGCGCGAACCAGTCCCCAGCACCCGAGCCACAGGTCGTCCATGGACGCGAAGTGCCACAGGTGGTCGCCGATGCCGTAGTCGTCGACCTCGAGGGTGAAGGCCTCCGAGATGCCGATGGTCTGCTGGTTGACCAGCGGCGAGTGTTCGTCGTGCCACTCGCGGGGCCAGCGCAGCCCGTGGGTGACGAAACTGTGCGATTCCTCGTGTGAGCCTTGGATGAGGCGCAGGCGCAGGCGCTCCCCGGCGTACGTCCTGATCAGTTCGGTCTCGGGATCCCCGGTCTCGACCGGTGGCGCCAGGGCGTCCTCTTCCTCGGGTTCCTCGGGCGCGGGCGTGCCGCTGCTGGCGAACCACTCGGAGGGGTCGTCGCCGCGGAAGGTGAGCGGGCTGGACCGGAAGTTGACCGCCATCGAGCCCGGGTCGTCGTCGCCGCTGAGCTCACCGGGCGGGTTGAGCGGGCCGTGCTCGTCGACCAGCGGCACGAAGTCGGCCACGGCCAGGCACGCCTCCCGGTAGGGCTCCAGGCCGCTGCCGGTCGGCGGGAGGATCACGGCCTGCGGCCCGGACCAGGCGACCGTCTCCTGATCGGGCAGCAGCCACACCGACCCGTGCGGTTCGGCGATCAGGGCCGCGTAGAGCCCGTGTTTCTGCCGGTAGTTGGCCAGCAGGTGGTCGTGGAAGAAGCACGGCCCGAACTCCTCGTCGACCACCCAGCGGTGCAGCCCGACATTGACCGGCAGGTTGCCGGGATCGTCCGGCACGGCGTCGACCGCCGCCCGGCAACTCGCCCCGGACAGGTAGTTGAAGCCGGTCGACGACCCGTCGGACGCGAGCACGTCGAACTTGACCAGGTGCACGTGCAGGCCGCACTCCACCGGCGGGGTGGGCAGGTCGAAGTCGTCCGCCGGGAACGGCGTCAGCTCGTTGACCATCCGCAGCTCCACCACGTCGCCGTGGTTGGCCCGCGGGTAGAACGGCTCGATCCGCTCGGCGGGTGGCGCCAATTCCTCGCCGTCCACCGCGACCCGCACGATCTGGTAGTGGTGGCCGGTCCGGTCCGTCCAGCCGCGGTTGTTGTAGGTCACTTCGTCGGCGCGGACCCGTACGTCGTAGCTGATCACGCGGGGCGCGGGCAGCCCGGCGCGCGCGTTCCAGGCGGCCGCGTCCCCGTCGAGGTCCACGAACAGCGCACCGGGTCGCGGATCCGCCACCGCGCCCGGCGCGAACGCGGCGAGCTCACGCTCGGAGTGCAGCGGCATGCCGAGCAGCCGCCGCCGGGCACCGAGGAACTCGGGAACGATCGCGGGCGGTGGCGGGGCCTTGCGCGGGAACGTCGCGTCGATGAACCACGGGAAACCCGGATGGAGGTCGTCGCGGGGGTCGGGCTCGCGGCCCGGCAGCGGCTTCAGCGGATGCACCGGCGTCCCGTCGGGGTACGCCGTGACGGCCACCCCGTCGACCAGCCGGTCGAAGCTGCGCCACAGTCCCCACATCCCATGGTGGAAATGGGGATACAGGTGGCAGTGCCAGATGACGTCACCCGGGGCGTGCTGCCGGCTGCCGGAGCCGTAGAGGGGGTCGATCGTCACGGCCGTCTGCGGGCCGATGGTGATCGAGTCGAGCAGCTGCGAGCCCTTGGCCTCACCCGGGCGCGCGCCGTCGCGCGGGTTGGCCCGCCACTGATGCACGTGCAGGTGAAAGACGTGTGTCTCCTTCACCCCGGCGTGCACCAGCCGGACCCGGGCCGGATCACCCTTGTAGGCCCGGAAGATGGGCGTGACCGGATCGTTGAACAGCCACGAGCTGTGGTGCTGCTCCTCGCCGGCCACGATCTCCAGATAACTCCCGTCATGCGTACGCCCGATGTGGAACACCTCGCCCAGTTCGTCGTCGATCTCGATCTCGACGGCGGCGAAGTCGACCTCACCGGCGGGTGGCAGTGGACGGCCGGCGGTCTGCTCGGCGTACCGGCGCATCCGGTGCGGCAGCCGGTTGGGCATCGGCTCAGCCCGGTACGACAGTGGCATCACGGAGTGCTCGCCGACCAGATGCCGGCCGCTGTGCACCTCGGGCTCGTCGTGCATGAAGACGGTGAACTCGCGATGACTGTGTGGATCGCCGTCGACATGCAGGTCGATGTAGTCGTCGGTGACCACATCGCCGGGCACGAGCACATCCACGTACGGCCCGTCCGCGAAGGGCGTGCCGGTGAGCAGTTCGCCGGTCTCCGGATCGGTCCAGGTGGCCCCGGCCGGCTCGACGATGAAGGCCCCGAACAGCCCGTGCACGTTCGTGCCCTGCTCGGTGCCGCGAACGTCGCCGAGATCGTTGACCGGCCAGACACCCTCACGGCCCGCGTGCCAGTGGTACGTCCGGCGCTCGTGCGGGCGTACCGTCGAAGGCTGGTTGCGTCCCACGGCCGCGCCGTCGTCCTGCTGAACCGACCCGATCAGGTCGCCCTGCAGGTGCATGCCCACCGCCCGGCCCCGCACCTGGTTGGCGAAGCGCACCTCGACGCTCTGGCCCAGCGACGCGCGCAGGACCAGCGGCCGGACGACCGGGATCGGGCGCAGCGGGTTGAAGCGGTCGTAGGCGGGGGTCCGCTCGGCCAGCCCGGCCACGTTTCCCCGGTGGTCGTTGAGCAGCAGACGCCGGACCCGCTCGACCCCCAAGCCGCTCTCCTGCGCCAACCGCTGGAATTCGGTGTAGTCACTGGCTTCCAGCTTCGCCAGACGCTCCTCGATCATGGTGCGCGTCTGACCCAGGGCATCACGGTGGAGAGCGGCCCAGGCCTGGCGTACGGCCGGGTCGGGGTCGATCGTCGTGACCTGGCCGTCGGTGAGCCGGACCAGCGCCGCCTGCACCTCCTCCACCGTGGTGGTGAAGTTCTGCACTGCGGCGGGGGTGGCCGGAGAGGGACGCTCCAGCATTCGCTCGTAACGCCACAGGCCGCCCACGACCAATTGCAGCCACTGAGCGCGCTGGTGCATCCGGGGAAGGAACTCGTCGTCGTCCTCCCAGCGGGCCCGGGCGAACCTCAGCAGCGGCTCGTAGGCCCGGAGCGTGAACAGCAGCCCGTTGGGGTCGTGGTCGCCGTCGTTGGTGTAGACGATGGGGAACTCCATCGCGATGACGTCGTAAGTCAGGTCAGGCATGAACGTCTCCTAAGAATCTCAAACCGCACCGAGTAGCAGGGAAGCGCCGATGATGACGGCGGCCGCGCCGGCCGGACGGACCAGTGAACGGCCGTGCCGGGTCAGCCGTTCGGCGGCCATGATCGCCGCGAGCACGGCCATCGCGACCAGCGATCCGGCGCCGGTGGCCAGGCCGGTCGCCATCAGCAGCCAGCAACAGCCGACACACGACGCGGCGTAGACGGCGGCGATGACGGTGGCCTCCTGCCAGGCCGGGCGGACGCCGCGCCAGTGCAGCATCGCTATCCCCCGGGGACTGCGGCAGGCGGTCAGGCACCGGTCCTTCCAGGCACTGAACTGGTAGGCGCCGGCGAGGACCAGTGCGGCACCCAGCGGCGCACGCGGATGCTCCACGGTCCAGGTCCAGTTCTGCGTCCACCGTACGAAGGCGAGGTTGAGCCCGACCAGGACGGCCCCCGCGGCCGTCCAGGTGCCGACATACAGAAGCATCGCCGGTCCGACGCCGTGGCCCAGCCGGCGCAGCAGCTCGAACAGCGGCAGCGCGGTCGGCATCATCATCGCCACGACCATCACCACCCAGCCGCCGAGCGTGATCGTCTGATGGTGATGGCCACCCTGGTGCTGTGCTGCCATCACCACCCACGCCACGGCGGCGAGCGCCACGACGCCCCCGGCGAGCGTGCGCCCGGTCGGTATCCGGGTCGTCGCACCGGAGACCGTCACTTCGGCACCCGGGTGCGGGCGTGGGCATACCGGAACCGGCCCCGCATGGCCGAACGTCCGCGGACATCCAGATAAGCGCCGGGCAACGCCGGGACGCGGACGGCCAGGGCATCGGTGCGGTGTGCCACCACCCCGCCGCTGCCCAGCTCCTTGTCGAGGGCGGTATTGGCGAGGGCGAGCGGCTCACCCTCGTCGAAGGAGACCGCCGAGCCGGTGACCTCCACCAGACCCGTGCCGGGGAAAGGAGAATCCGCGGCCCGGCCGACGAACACGTGCCAGCCGGCCGTGTCGGCGGTGACCTCGATGCGGGCCGGGGCGGTGACCAGGACGGCGCCGCTGACGCCGGCGAGATCGGCGAGCGGGCCGTCGAGCCGGCCGCTGAACGCCTCGGCCAGCAGCGCGTGCTGGTCATCGGTGGCCGCGTGCGAGACGAAGATCGCCGTACTGGTGGCGCCGGCCCGCCGCCCGCCGCTGTGGGTCGAGACGCTGACGACGCTGAGGCCGCCCACACCGACGCCGTCGATGCTCGCCCCGTTGTCGAGCTGCCAGGCGAACAAGCCCGTGCAGTGGTCCTCGTCGGGGGCGTCGTCCAGCCAGCACGGGCAGATCAGCGTGCAGTCGCAGGCCTCGGTGAAGACTCCGGTGAGCGAGTAAACCATGGTCGCGTCCCCTTTCAGTTCCGGATCGTCACGGGCTGGGTGGTCTGGCCGCCGCGGCTGGAGACGACCTCGACGGTCGCGCCGCTCGCCGGGATCAGCCCGGTCTCGCCCGGCACCACAGTGCGGCGGATGTCCCACGCGTGCAGCGCGTCCACCGGCGCACTGCCGATCTCACGGCCGCCGAGCGTGACCGTGACCCGGTCCGGCAGTGGCGCGGTCGCCGTGCCGGTGATCCGCCACCGGCCCGAACCGGTCCGGAACTCCACGAGGCTGGTCCCCAGATCGTCGGTGACCGGACCGGCGGGGTCGATCTGGATCGAGACGGCGTCGGTGTCGGTCGCGCCCTCGTTGCTCACCGTGACCTCGAATTTGAGTGCCCCCGCGGCGGGCGCCACGAATGTCACACGAGCCCGGCCCGCTTCGGTCAGCACGACGTCGGTGCCACCGATCTGGGCCCAGGCGAAGGTGATGCCCGGACCGGTGCTGGCGCCGGCATCGAGGGTGACAAGCTCACCCGCGGCCACGATGCGGTCCAGGCCGGCCGAGGCACGAACCGGATCGGCGGCCGCGGCGGGCCCCGCGATCAGGACGTGCCTGCGGTGTGCGCCACCGTGCGACGAGGTGACCTCCACGCTCGCGGGTGGGGCGTCGAGGTCGAAGACCTGCCCACCTCCGGTCAGCACACCGACGCCGGTCACGGTGAGCACCGGAGGGTCGTCGAGGTCGCTGGACTGTGCCTCCACGGTGAGCTGGTGCAGCGCGGTGTCATAGTCGGCGAGCAGCACGGTGACCGCATCGGTGACGCGCGCGGTCACCGCCGTCGGCGGCAGGTCGGTGACGTTGACGACGTCCACAGTGGGCGGCACGGCCGTGACCGCGGCCCGGGTGTGGTAGTCGGTGCCGGAGGCGGTGAGTGTGGTGCCCTCGGCCACCAGGGTCTGGCCGGGCTCGCTGTGCGCGAAGATGTCGACGACGATGCTGCCGGCCGAGCGGGCGTAGACGGCCCGGACGACCTCGACCCCGGCCAGGGTGGAGAGGCGGCCCTGCACGGTGAACAGATCGGTGAAGATCTTGTCGGGATTCGTGGGGTCCTGCGGATCCGGTGCCGCGCCCGCTCCCCCGACCTGCGGGCCCTCGACGGCGAAGAAGTTGAAGCCGAGCGGGCTGCCCGTGATCTGATGCTCGGTGGCACCGTCGCCGAGGTATCCCGACGGGGCGCCGGCGTTCCACCGCAGGAACGGTGCCACCTCGCCATCGGCGACCGCCCGGTCGAACAGCCCCGCCCCGGCGCCGATGTCCTCGGTGACGAAGACCCGGCCGCTCTCATCGGCTTCGAGCGGGTCGGTCCGGCCGTACGGATGAGTGAACGTGTACGCGGCGCCGGGGATGCCCCCGTCGAGGCGCACCCGGATGCGGGCGAAGACCTGCTGCTGGCCGTCGGCCACGGCCCCCGTCCCGGCGAAGGCGGCCTCCATGGCCAGCACCAGGCGGGCGCGTCCCGCTCGGGGCTGGCCCCCGACCGGCATCTCGGCCTCGGCGAGGAAGTAGAAGGACTCGTCCGGGAAATTGTCCGGGAAACTCACCGGCGCCAGGGGGTCGGGCAGGTCGCCCAGCGCCTGCGTGTTCGGGTCGGCGGGGTCCACGGCGAGCTCGAGGCGCACGCCGGCCGCGTCCTTGTACCAATGGGGAAAGCCGTTGGCCGGGTTGATCGGGCCTCGGGCGGCAAGGCGTTCAGAATTGCGCTGCATACCAGTCCCTCGTCTTGTCATCGGCGATTGAGATCAAGATGGAGCAGTCGGCTGCGGTCGAATGCCGTCATCGGCTCGATGCTTTCTCTCCGCGAGTCATATTCCGACTGGCGAATCGGGAACCCGACAGTTGTACTTCTACTGCGTGATCGTCGCTCGGCCGCCGACACGAGATTGAGCGACAGATGCAATCTGTCTACCCGCATCGACCGACGCCGCTACCAACCCAGCAGATCACCGATGCGCGACGCCGAGGTGCTTGCGTTCAAGATTTGACAATTACACTCGGCCGCCGACTTCGAATCGCCTGACCACGTCGCTTGCTCCCGGAACAGGCCCGCATAAGCCGTTACCTATTCCAAGAACGCCGTTCCCCGCCATCATCTATTCAGCATCGCTGATCGGCCGGCTGTCCGGCGGATCGGATCCGGCCGGCCACGTCCGAGGTATCATCGACCGCGCCCGCAAGGCCGCGACCAGGGTCGGGCAGCTGTCCGGCGGCGACAAGTGGTGACTCGACCCCGCCACCGTGGTTCACGAGCGACCGGAGCTCATCCTCCTGCGCGCCAGCCACAGGGAGGCCATGAGAGAACTGCTCGGCAACCGTCCTACCGTCATCGTGACGACGCACTACCTCGTGGACCGATATCCACTCAGCAGACGCACGGAGACAGCTGATACTGGAAGTGAACGACGATCCCGGAGCCCAACTGCAGGAGGCCCGACACACGATTCCGGAATCGCGGTCGTGGCAGAATGCATCCCTGCGACGGGGCTCGTCGTTCTTCCGTGCCGAGGTCTCGCCGGAGTACACAGAACAGAAGCGAGGCAGCAGGTCAATAAATTCGGTCCGACACGCGGACCGGGAATCGCTACAGTTTGTCGTCGTAGAACTTGGCGAGGCGGTCGACGGGGCGTCGACGCATTCCAGCACGTCTTACATATCGCAGTGGTGGGCGCCCCCCGGTCGACCGGGTGGGGCGCCAGGTCCCACAGCCGCCGGCCCGAGCGAGCGGCCTGACCTTCTCAGGGGTCACGTGCAACGAACGCATGGTTCACCGGCGGATGGCAGACTTCCGCAGCATGACTGGATTCGACGAGGTCAATATTGCGACCTGGGATGCGCGGGCGGCGGTACACGCGGCATCGCCGCAGTATGCGGTGGACCGCTTCGGAGGTGACCCGTCGTACATCAGTGACGTCGTCGCCTTCGACCGGCCTCTGCTCGGAGACGTCTCCGGTCAGTCTGGCGTGCATCTGCAGTGTCACATCGGTACGGACACGATCTCACTCAGCCGGCTCGGCGCAGAGATGACCGGGCTGGACTATTCAGTCGCATCGCTGGAACAGGCACGGGAGCTTTCCACCGCTGCCCGCGCCGAGGTGACATTCGTGCACGCGGACGTGTACGGAGCGGTGGAGGCACTGGGTGGCGCCCGGTTCGACTTTGTCTACACCGGGATCGGCGCTCTCTGCTGGCTTCCCCGGATCGACCAGTGGGTGCGGGTGGTACGCCGCCTACTGCGCCCCGGCGGCCGGCTTTTCCTTCGCGAGGGGCATCCGATGCTGTGGGCGCTGGCTCCGGCCCGCCCGGACGGGCTGCTCGTCGTCGATGCGCCCTACTTCGAGATGGAGCAGCCGACCCACTGGGAAGGCAGCGTCAGCTACGTCGACAGCGAGGTCGCGCTGGCGCATACCGACACCCACACCTGGAACCACGGTCTGGGCGAGATCTTCTCGGCACTACTGGCGAACGGCTTCACGATCACGCGCTTCGTCGAGCACGGAAGCATCCCATGGGACGACAAGCCGGGGCAGATGATGCCGATCGGGGGCGGCGAGTGGCGACTCATCGACCGTCCGGAACGGCTGCCGCACAGCTACACGCTGGAGGCTTTGCTCAGGTAGAGGCCGGTTGTCGGCAGATGAACAGGCAACTAGTTAGATAAATATTCACACTGTTAAGATCCGTTCGTGAAAGTTTTCCCAAGGCCGACGGGGCCGAAAATCAGATGATCTTGACTGGCCCCTTCATCGAGGAGGAGGTCCGCGCCGGACGTATCCGGATCGATCCGTTCGATACCGGCGAGGTCAATCCCAACAGCTACAACTACCGGCTCGGCGCACTCCTCAAGCGCTACGACGACGACCTCGACCGGTTCGTCGAACTCGAGATTCCCGAGACGGGTTATGTGCTGACTCCCCACCGTATGTACCTCGGGCACACCTCGGAAGTGATCGGCAGCACCACTTACGCGATGTCCCTGATCGGCCGGAGCTCGATGGGGCGCCTCGGCCTCTTTCTGCAGGTCTCCGCCGATCTTGGACACACCACATCGTGTCATCGCTGGACTTTGGAGATCGTTGCGACTCGGCCGATCCGGCTTTACCCGGGCATGGTGATCGGTCAGGTGTCGTTCTGGCACAACCACGGTGAGCTGCGCCCCTCACCCGCTACCTATGCGACGTTCAACCAGCCCCACGAATCTCTGGCCGGGTTCGCCCCATGATCCTGACCGGCGATGAGATCCGGCGGCAGGTCGAGCACGGTTCCATCATGATCGACCCGTTCGACCCGGCGCGGTGCACCACGAATTCGTACGACCTGGCGCTCGGCCACCGCTACCTGGTCTACCAGGACGAGATCTTGGATCCGAGGGTCCAGCCGACCGTACATACACACGAAATCCCGGCGGAGGGGCTGTTGCTCCGGCCCGGCGACTTCGTGCTGGCCGAGACGGCGGAACGTATCGGCAGCGACCGGTACGTGCCGCTGATTCACGCCAAGTCGGGCACAGCACGCATGGGGTTGTTTGTCCACGTGACCGCGGATCTGTTCGACATCGGCTTCTATGGTCAGTCGACGCTGCAGCTCTACGCCACCCTGCCGGTGCGGATCCGGCCCGGCATGCTGATCGCGCAGACCACGTTCTGGGTGTCGCACGGCTCCATCCGTCTCTACGACGGCAAGTACCAGGCGTCGGACGGCCCTCAGGCCTCGCGGACATACCTCGACCATCAGCCGCGGACGGTCCAGCATGGACGACGATGAACTCGTAGCCGCTGTCGCGGCCCGGCACGCCGGCACCGCCACCGGCGGACGATGGGATGCCGCCGCCGAAATCCTGCCGCTCACGTCCGTTCTGTTCAGCCGCGAAATCGACGCCGACGCGTACGAACTGCGCACCATCATGGCCGGAATCGGAACGCTGTTGGCGCACACCGACGTTGCGACCGTGCCGCTGTTCAGCGTCGGCGATCCCTCCGTCCCGGAGGAACATCGGCCCTTGGCGGCGTCCGGGCCACCGGAGGCCGACATTTTTGCTCTGGCCCTCGACCGGCCCGAGCGGACCGTCTGGGCCTTGACCGGCACGCTGCGGTGCCGACTACGGATTCTGACCCTGATCGCCGCCGGGTACCTCCTGCGCCGCCTGGCGAGCGCCGCACCCGGGGAACACCGGAATCTGCTCCGGCGTCTTGCTTGGCTGACGGACGCACGAGTGAGTGACCCGGTCGAGCTCCTAACTCAGGTCGCCGGCTCCAGGGACCCGTTGCTGCGGATGGGGAATCGCGGCAAGACCGGCGCACCGGCGGACACCGGTCCGTGGCCGTTCAGCGGCTGGGCGCAGTGGCCGGCCACCGAGCGGATCACGCTGGCCGGGCGGGTGAGCGCCGTGCGGGCGCATCGGCGGACCACCTTCGTCGACCTGACCTGGGACGGCCGCACGGCCCAACTCTCGATGGAGGCCGCGGTCGGCGGCAACATACGAGCCGGCGATCTTCTGGCGGTAAGTGGGAGCACCGGCCGCACGCGGACCGGAGCAGACACCGTCTTCGTGGAGGAAGTTCAGCGCCACCGTCCCTCCCACACCGGTGGAGCCCGTCGACCGGTCGGAGCCGACCGCTCGGCCGTCGAGCTGTCCGATCTGCTGGCCCGACTGCGACCGGCGCTCGCCGCTGAGCGTTTCCTCGAGGCGATCACGCCGATTCTCACCACGTCGTCGTTCGGCGGAGCGAGCCGCCCGTTCTCCACCTGGTCGGCGGCCACCTCCGAGACCGCATATCTGCGGGTGACCACCGAACTCGCCCTGCTCGGGCTGGTGGCGAACGGGTGGAGCCGCTGCTATGAGATCGGGCCCAGCTTTCGCAACGAAGGGCTCCGAGGTGATGCGCTCAAGGAGTTCCTCATGCTCGAGGCGTACGCCGTCGATGTCGATCTGCCTGAGATGGCGGACGTCGTCATCACCCTCGTCGGCGAGGTCCTGGAGGAACCGCTGAAAGCCGAACACGTCGACTTCGACGTTATCTTCCAAAGACTGTCCGGCGTATCCACCGCGGACGTCAGCGGTGTGCAACAACTGGCAAAGAGGCTGGCCCCGGCCACCGCAGAGCGAACCGCAGATCCGGACGTGCTGGTGCGCCGGCTCTGGCGTGGGACCTACCGGCATCAGCTCGGCGAAGGTCTGATCGTTGTGCGCGACATCCCCGGGAGCGGCTCACCATTCATCGCCGGCCGCGGCCGATCGGCCGATCGTCTCTGGCTTTACCTGGACAGCCTGGAGATCGCCGAGATCTCCCGCAACGAACTGGACCCGGCCACGCTCCATGAGCGCCTCGAGCAGGCGTTGGCGCGGGACCCGTACGCGGTCCACCGCGACTATCGCGAGGTGCTCGACGTGTTCGCGAACGGTATTCCGCCTTGCGTGGGCCTGGGTCTGGGTCTTGGACGGCTGGCGAGCGTCCGGACGAGCCGTCGAGAAGCGTCGGGACTGGGCCGATGACCGTTCAGATCAGGGGGGAACTGTGCCGGCGATAACCGAGGAGATTGTGTTCGAAGCGCTCGACGCGGCACGCCCGGAAGCGGCGCTACGCCGGCTGGCGTCCGCCGATCAACCGCTGTGGTGTCCCGGGATCGGCGCCACCGGACGGATGGTGGTCACCCGGCATCCCGCAGTGCGGTCCATACTCAGTGACGTCGAGCGATTCGGTTGCGCCGAGCAGGCCGATCTGCTGCTGTCGTCGCTGCCGCCGCGGCTGTCCGCGACCATGCAGCCCATGCGAAGTTGGCCTCTCTATTCCGATCCCCCGGAGCAGAGCCGAATGCGGTCGGCCATGTCGAAGGCCTTCACCGCACGACGGGTCGAGGCCCTGCGCCCTGTGGTTCGGGCCCGAGTGGAGGACCACGTTCACCGGATGGGCTCATCCGGTGATCTGATCAGCGATCTCGCCGCATCGTTGCCGGTCTCGACGTTTGCGCATCTCATGGGCATCCCCCAAGAAGATTGCGGGCGGCTGAAGGGCTGGTCGACCCACCTGATCCGGCTCACCGAGCCGAGCTTGTCGGACGGCGAGATCAACGAGATAGACCACGCGTGGCACGAACTCTGGCAGTACTTCTCTGACCTCATCGAGCACAAGCGCGAGCGTCCGTTGGAGGATGTGGCTTCGGCCCTGGCCGCCGGCGGCGGAGCGGACATCTCCTCCGACGAGGTCGTCTCCGCCTGCATCACCTTGTTGCTGGGCGGCCATGAGACGACGACCAACCTGATCGGCAATCTGGCGCTCGCGCTTGTCGTCCACCCCGAGCACGGCAGGCCCGCCGCGTCCGACGAGCGTTATGCCGCGGGTCTCGTGGAGGAAGTCATGCGGCTGGACGCGCCGGCCAAGACGACCGCTCGTATCGCCCGGGCCGATACCGTGATCGACTCGACACCGGTCGCGGCCGGCACGCGCGTGCTGCTGATCCTGTCGGCGGCCAACCGCGACCCGGACGTCTTCACGCAGCCCGACACCTTTGATCCGGGACGCCGTCCGAATCCCCACCTGGGTTTCGGGTTCGGCATTCATGCTTGTTTCGGGGCGGCCCTGTCGCGCCTGCAGGCGCAGGAGGTAGCCGCCGTGCTCGGCCGACGGACCCTCCGCGCCGACCTCACTGGTCTCCGCTGGCGTGGCTCCCAGGTGCTGCGAAGCCTCCTGGCTCTGCCCGTCGAACTGTCTTGAGAACACCGATTCACGCACATGGGGGAAAGACCGTGACAATCACATCTGAGCTGCAAGCCTGGCCCTTGGCCACCATCCCGCGCACTGCACGGGACGTGTGGGAAGTGAGCTATCCCGACTTCGTCGCGATGATCAACCAAACCAATGTGATGCCGGGAGCCTTCGCAACGTTGAATGCCTGGGCCACCTTCTCCAGGATCGGAACGGCCTCGTCCGTGCTGGAACTCGCCTGCACTACCGGCTTCTCGTCGCGGGAACTGGCGCGGCTCACCGGCTGCCGAGCGGTCGGCTTCGACCTCTCGGCTGACGCGGTCGCGCTGGCCGGCTACAACCACCGGCTCGCCGACCCGGCGCTGCGACTCACGTATCAGGTTGCGAATGGCATGCAATACCAGCCGCACGAGAAGTTCAGTCACGTCGTGGTCGGCGCGGCGCTCGGCTTCTTCCCGGATCCACGGCGGATGGCGCGCCGGGTGACAGATTTCCTGGTCGACGGCGGCTACGTGCTGGCCTCGCCGTTCTGGAGCGAGACGCCTCTGCCCGACCACGTCCGCAAGATTCGCCGTGAGGTCTTCGGCATCTCATCCGAGATGGAGACGTACAAAGAGGCGTTGGACCTCTTCCGCGGCCTCGACGTCATGTACGAGTCACGGTCCGGCCTAGTCCCGGAGACTGACGCTGAGATCGAGCTCTACTGCACGAGCACCGTGGACCGCGCCTGTGCTCAATCCGGTATCGACAGTGCCGAGGTCCGCCAGGCGCTATTCGACCGGCTCGTGGAGGTCAAGAACGCCACGAACCTGCTTCGCCAATATCAGCGTTACTCGGTGCTGGCGTTGCGCTACGACGCTCGCAGTTATCCCAACCGCTACGTCGAGTTGTTCTGAGTCGAGCCAGGATGACTGAGACCTCAACCGCTCGATGGGCTGACAGCCTGAAGGTGCTCCAACATTTCCCGTACCGGCAGCTGTTCCTGGCACGTACGGCGTCGATGCTCGGCTCAGCGATGGCTCCCATTGCGCTGGCCTTTGGTGTACTCGCGGTAACCGACGATGTCAGTGCCGTGGCGATCGTGGTGGCCGCGCGGCAGATCCCGAACGTCGCGTTCACGCTGATCGGCGGTGCGATCGCCGACCGCTGGCGGCGTGATCGCATCCTGCTCTGGGCGAACTTGATCAGCGGCGTAGCTCAGATTATGACTGCGGCGCTGCTGTTCGGCGGAACGGCTACGGTCGCGCTGCTGGCGGCGCTGGCGGTGGTCAACGGGACGGCGTCCGCGTTCTCCGGGCCGGCCACCTCCGGACTGATCCGCGCGACCGCCCCCGTTGCGCTGTTGCAGCAGGCCAACGCGCTGCTGAGTCTCAGCCGGAATGCCGCGACGATCGGAGGCGCAGCGCTCGGAGGCGTGCTGGTCGGCTTCGCCGGACCGGCCTGGGGATTTCTGGTCGACGGAGCGACATTTCTGGTGAGCGCATGGCTGATGACACGACTCGACCTTCGCCAGGCCGCTCGCATGCGAGCCTCTTCTCTGCTGGGCGACCTCCGGGACGGCTGGCATGAATTCGTCGGCCGCCGCTGGCTGTGGACGGTTGTTCTGATGTGCACGGTGGTCAACTTCGCCGAGGCGGCCACGATCACTGTGCTCGCGCCGATTGCGTTGAAAGACGATGGAGGGGCCGGCTTGCTCGGCTTGATCCTGACCGCGCAGGCGGCGGGCTTTGTGGTCGGCGCGGCGGCGGGGCTGCGTTTCCAGCCGGACCGGCCACTGTTGGTCGGGGTGGCCGCCGTGCTGTTGGTAGCGCCATTGATGCTCGTGCTCGCGGTCACCACAAGCCCAGTGCCATTGCTGCTCAGCGCATTCGTCAACGGACTCGGCTACGAGATCTTCGGCGTGTTCTGGGCAGTCTGCCTGCAGGGACACGTCCCGGACGCCAGCATGTCGCGGATCGGTTCGATCGACGCCTTCGCCTCATACGCGATCATGCCCCTGGGTGCGCTGCTGGCGATTCCGGCCGCGCAGGTGCTGGGCTACGACGGCGCCTTTCTCGCCGGCGGCCTGCTGATCCTGCTGACCGCGGTCATGACCCTGCTCGTCCGCGACGTGCGGGTGCTGCCACGACCGCAGGAGGCGGAAGCATGATTTTCCACGACGTCCTCGACGATCAGGACTGGGACCGCGAGCTGTGGCGGTTCGCCGAGCGACAGACGTTGCCGGCCCCCGTGCTACGGGCCGGAAACGCCGTCACGCTGGCCGCGCCGCTGCACGACTCGGATATCGCCGGCCGTCCCACGGCGCCGGGGAACCGGGCCGTGCTGACCCTTGCCGGAAGTGCTGTCGACAAACACGGCCCGGCGATCGCCGCGGCCGTTGGGGCCACCCATATAAGCGTCTTGGCCTGGGCCGATGTCGCTGCGGCGCTGGGCCGCCAGGCGACCGGCGAAATCCACGCGGGATTCGTCGCGGTGACAGCTGACCTCGAGGAGAGCCAGATCGACGGCATCCGCGAAGACCTGCGGATGCTTGCCGACGACGGTCCGTCCGTGCACGCCGGTTTCCTCGTCGGCCCTGACCTTGCGGCCGTGTCGTGGCTGGTAGCGAAGGCGCTGGCCTGGCCGTGGCGCCGGGGCGAACGGTGCGAGGTGCTCAGCGTCCACTCGGCGGCGAGCAGCAGCCGGGTGAGCGGCGGGGACGTCGTTTTGAAATCCGACGCGACCTTTGAGCGGCTCGCACCCCAGCTGCTGGGTGGGCACGTGGGCCTGTTGTCGTTGATGGCGCACGGTCGTGACGACGTCATCCATCTGCAGGACACTGTCCTGTGCGCCAACCATGTGGGCAAACTCGTGACCACAGCGCCACCGAATGTGCCGACATGCGCCTTCACCGGACGTTGCTGCCGTGACGACGTCGACTTCGATCGGATTTTGGCCGCCGACCGCGTCCGGGCTGACGTCGTGTTCACCAACAGCTGCATGGGCCTGCGCGTCCGCGACGGCATGTTCCCCGAGCCGTACCTGTTGGCACACGGCTTCGCCCGGGGCGCGGTAGCCGGGTACATCGGTTGTTCATCGCTGGTCAGCGGCCGGGAGAAGGTGAACTTGCTGACCCGGCGGGCGATGGAATCCGGGCTGTCGCTGGGCCAGACTGTCTCGCTGCTCAACGATCATTTGGGGTACGAAGGATCGGACATCCCAGCCTTCGGTCTGGTCGGCGCGCCCTGGTTGGCCTGGGCACCGATCGACGTACCCGCGCTGACCTTCGCGGACCCGCGCGGGCTGCAGTCGGATGCGGCGGCAGCCGGCCGGGACACCCTCGTGCTCGAAGGCGGTCGCGGCGACCTGTTTTTCGTGTCGTCCCGCACGGCGCCACTCGCGGACCGGATGACTGCACTACCTCCGCGGACGCTGACCGACCGAGCCGAGGTGGACAGCTTGGCCCTCCGCGCCGGCGCCGCCATCGAGAATCTAGGCGACCTGCCGCTCATCGGGTTACGCACGGCCAGGCAGGGCAATCTGCTGGTGCAGCTGCGCGACCAGATCGCCTCGACCGCGCGGGCGCTGTCCGAAGCGCTTGAGGGGTCGCAGCCGGAGCGCGCCCGCAAGCGGCTTGCCTCACTGCGAACCGCGGTTGCCCGGGCCGAAGAGGATGTCGCCACCTCGCTGTTCGAACGGGGCACCACCAGTAGCTTCGAATTCGAAGATCTTTGGTGCGAGATTCTCAACCAGCGAAGCGAGGGCACGGTGGACCGTACCTGTCCTCGATGCGACCGCGCCCTCAAGCGACTGTCGGCGGAGCACCCCTTGTTCCGCCGCCTGCGCAGGCAGTCGCTGGTGTGCCCACAGTGCACCCTCGTGGAGGATCTCGACCCGCGGGGCGACGTCGTGAAGCTGGAGCTGATCACTGCGCCCTACTGGGTGCGCGGTACCGAGCAGCGGGTGACGTTGCGGATCAGCGTCGACGAGCAGGTGGACCGGCCGGTCACCGGCTACGCAGCAATCTTCGCCAAGAACTCGGCGAAGTACGGCGTCGGCGTGCCGCCGCCCGAGCGTCTCGAACTGACCCCCGGCAGCGTAACGGAGCTCTCGGTCACGGCCCAGGTTCTGGATCGAGCGGGCCGGTATCACCAAGACTTCCTGAAAGGCTTCGTCGTGTCGAAGGGAACCGTGTCCTTTGCGTCCTGCCCGATCTGGTACCGGCCCCCGGGTGCGTACGAGTGATCGTGTGGTTGAACGGGCCGTTCGGAGGCGGCAAGAGCACGATCGCGCCCATGGTGGCGGCCGCTCTGCCGGATGCCCTGGTGGTCGACCCCGAACGGGTAGGTCATCTGCTCTGGTCGCAGCTGCCGGCTGCCCTCCGGAAGGAGGAGTTCGAGTTGGAACCGGTCTGGCCCTTGATGACCCGGTCACTACTGCAAGGTATGACCGCGGCCTATGGGCGGCCGCTGGTCGTACCCATGACGGTGGTCCGGCCGGTGGTGTTCGACGCCCTCATCGGCGGGCTGCGGGCAGACGGCCTCGTCGTGTGGCATTTCAGCCTTCTCGCCGCGCCGGGGACCATCCGGGAGCGGCTACGGCACAGAATGGCCGAGCGCGGCGAGAAACCCGATCGGTGGGGCGAACTCAGCTGGGAAGGGCTGCAGGTCGACCGGTGCCTGTCCGCCCTCCTCGAGCCACGATTCGGCCGCCACGTCGATACCGAGTATCGGTCACCCGCGGAGGTCACGGCCGAAATCATGCTTCAGATGACAGCCGGAGAAGGGTCGCGCGAGTCGCCGCGGCCGCACCTGGGAGAATGAGCCGACAATGTACAGCCCTCGAGAGGATTCGCGCCTCATGGCCAGCTCTGCCGAATCGGATTGGGTCAGCCGCTTCGCTGACGAGGTCATTGCCGAGGCAGAACGCCGGGCGCCGGGCGCGGTGATCGTCTGCGCGTCGGGGCTGAGCCCATCCGGGCCCATCCACCTGGGTAACCTTCGCGAGGTCATGACCCCGCACCTGGTCGCCGACGAGATCCGTCGTCGCGGCCGCGAGTGTGTGCATGTCATCTCCTGGGACGACTTCGACCGTTTCCGCAAGGTGCCGGCCGGCATCGACTCGAGCTGGTCGGAGCACATCGGCAAGCCGTTGACCTCGGTACCGGCACCTCCCGGGAGCGTGCACGCCAACTGGGCCGAGCATTTCAAGGCGGCCATGGTTACGTCGTTGAGTGAACTGGGCGTGGTCTACCGCGGCATCAGTCAGACCGAGCAGTACCGTTCCGGCGCCTACCGGGAGCAAATCCTGCTGGCGATGCGCGAGCGTCACCGCATCGACGCGATCCTGGGGCAGTACCGCACGAAACAGAAGACGTCGACGGCTGAGGAGAGCCTGCCCGAGGCGGTGCTGGCCGCCGAGGGATCGGGCGCGGCGACCGAGGACGACGGCAGCGGCGGCGCGGAATACTTCCCGTACAAGCCGTATTGCTCCGTCTGCGATCGGGACACGACGACCGTGACGGCGTACGACGACGAGACCACCGTTTTGACGTATGTCTGCTCCTACGGCCACGGTGAGACGGTCAAACTCAGCGAGTTCAACCACGGCAAGCTGGTCTGGAAGGTCGACTGGCCGATGCGCTGGGCGTACGAGGGAGTGGTCTTCGAGCCGTCAGGCGTGGACCACAGCTCCCCCGGCTCGTCCTACGTCGTGGGCAAGCAGATCGTCCGGGAGATCTTCAGCGTCGACCCGCCGATCGGACCGATGTACGCGTTCGTCGGAATCTCCGGCATGGCTAAGATGAGCAGCTCGAAGGGCGGTGTGCCGACGCCGGCCGACGCGCTGCGGATCATGGAAGCACCCCTGCTGCGCTGGCTCTACGCTCGCCGCCGGCCCAACCAGAGCTTCAAGGTCGCCTTCGACCAGGAGATCCACCGGCTGTATGACGAATGGGACGCGGTCGGCGCGAAAGTGCAGGCCGGCACGGCAGTCGATGCGATCGCCTACGACCGGGCCCGGCGCACGGCCGAGATCGAGCTGCCGGTGACGCCCCGCCCGCTGCCTTACCGCATGCTCGCCTCGGTGGTCGACATCACCACCGGCGATCCCGCCCAGATGCTACGCATCCTGCACGACCTCGACCCCGAGCAGCCGATCGACGACCTCGACGAAGTGCGCCCCCGGCTCGACTGCGCCGTCCACTGGGTCGCCGAGCAGATGGCCACCGACGCACGCACCGAGGTCGCCTCGGAGCCCGATACCGAGCTGCTGTCCGGCCTGGCTGACGATGAGAACCGCTCGTTGCGTCACCTGGTCGACGGTCTCGACGAGAACTGGTCCTTGGCCGGGCTGACGACCCTGGTCTACGGCGTGCCCAAGATGGTGCTCGGCCTACCGATGGACGTCGCGCCCTCAGCCGAACTGAAGGCTGTGCAGCGCAAGTTCTTCGTTCTTCTTTACCGTCTGCTGACCGGACGGGAGACCGGCCCGCGCCTGCCCACGCTGCTGCTGGCGATCGGCGCCGATCGGGTCCGCACATTGGTCACCCCACCAGCCTGACCGTTTTCAGATCAAGGCCTGGCTTTTCACTCCCAGGCCTTGACCAGGCGGCCGACGACCTCGGTGAGACGCTCGCGCGAGGTCGCCAGGTTGATACGAACGTAGCCCGTGTAGCTGTCGCCGAATCGGCTGCCTGGGCTCACCGCCACCCGCGTGAGCTCCAGGGCGGTGGCGGACGGGTCGGCCAGACCGTAGGCACGAGCGTCCACCCAAGCCAAGTAACCTGCCTCCATGGGTCGCCAGCGGGCCCGCGGCAGGTGACTGGACAGCAGTTCGGCGAAGTAATCGCGCTGCGCGGCCAGGTAATCGATCGCCGAATTCAGCCACGGCTCGCCCTCGGTGTAGGCGGCGATCGTAGCGACCACCCCAAGGATGGCCGTCGAGGCGTTGGCAACGTGCGGCAGCGACCGCAAGCGGGCGAGGTCCTCATCGTTGCCGACGATGATCTGGGCGCACTTCAAGCCCGGGATGTTCCACGCTTTCGAGGCCGAGAACAGGGTCGTCACGTGCTCGGCAGTGTCGCTCAACGAGGCGTACGGAAGGTGCCGGGCGCCCGGCAATACCAGCGGGGCATGGATCTCATCGCTGATCACCCGGCCGCCGTGGCGGACAACGATGTCTCTGACCGCGGTCAACTCCGCTTTGGTCAGCACCACGCCGAGAGGATTGTAGGGCTGGCAGAGAATGATCGTCCGTGCGCCGGCCGCGAACGCCGCTTCGATGGCATCGAGGTCAAGGACCGACCGCTCGCCTTCCCGGCACGCCACCTCGATCACCGTGCGGCCGCTGAGCGTCACGACGTCGCGGAAGGGTTTGTATGCCGGGGCCGGAACGACGACCGGAGCATCGACGCACAACGTCTCGAGCACCAGCCGCAGCCCGGACATGATGTCGGCGCACATGAGCACTCGCGCCGGGTCGACCGTCCAGCCGAATCGCCCACTCAGAAAGCCTGCCGTCGCCGCGCCGAGGCCGGTCTCACGATCAAGGGGTGGATAGCCGAACATGCCCTGGTCGACGGCGGAGCGCACCGACTCCTGCACTGCCGGGCAGGGTCGCACATCCATCTCGGCCATCCAAGCCGGTAGGACGTCCGGCGGGTAGAAGCTCCACTTCGCCCAGGCGATCGAGAGCAGCTGAGCATCGGTGACTGCGAAATCAATGGTCAACGGGCCTCCCACCAGCGAACCGGCTGTTCGCCGGCGTTCGCCGGCCAGACGAACTTCAACGACTCGACATCCTGCTGAGCGAGCTCAGCATCGTACTGTCGGCCGCACTCGGTATAGGAGTCGCGGATGAGCTGACGGACCTCCTGTTTGATAGTCGCGCCGCGCGGCGTGGCGCGCCGGTCGAACGAAGCCACCGGCTGCAGCAGCACGTAGGTGGAGGGCGATCCAAAAGTGTGCCGCGGCGAGGTGGAGTCGTAGCAAGGCGCGAAGACGAGCACGAACCATCTGGTGTCGCAGAGTGTCAGCCACCAGTGCTCAGAGCCAACTTCGCTCAGCCCGATCGCTTCCGAGGTCCCCTGAGCCTCGAGCAGACCACTCAGGACAGCTCGAGTGCTCCGCGCCACCGCGTCGAGGTCTGCTCCGTGGGTCGGGTCAGTCAACTCGATAAGCAGGCCATCGAGTTCGTCACGGTCGATGCGGGTAGCGAACTCAGCTAGATATGGTGCCGCGGCACAACCAGCCTGACGAGCGTCGGCTCCGTCACTGGACGGCACCGACTCGATCCGCGATCGCGCTGCGAAAACACACTCCGCACGCTGCTGAATCCGCACGAACCCAGCGTCGTGCATGGTGCTCGTTTCCCTGGGTTCGCCAAACATGAGTCGTACTATGCCAGCCCAAGAACGTGGCCGGCTCGGCGGTGCGCCGCGCCGACTGGCTGGGATGCGGACACCGCATCGAGCTGCGGTCGGCGGACTGCGAGAGGTTTCGACCGGAAGCCGGCCAGGATCACGCGGCGCCGATCGCGCCGAGCTCCAACGCGAAACTCGTTGCCCTGCTCGAGCCCTCGACGTGACCACTCGGGTCGACCGGAACCGAAATCGGGCTGTCCCGGAAGTGCTCGCCGGTTGATTTTGCCAGCATCACAGTATCCGGGGTCTGATGTTGCCGGGTGCGGCGCCGCGGCGTACGAGAAAGATCTTGATTGCCGACTGCTCGAGGGGATCAGCATGCGCATCACCACCGCCTATGGGGTCAAGTCGACGGCCGACGGGGTCTCCGAAGGTATCGACCTGACCGGCAAACGGGCCGTTGTCACCGGCGGGGCTTCCGGCATCGGGCTCGAGACGGCCCGCACTTTGGCTCACCGCGGAGCCTCGGTCACGCTCGCTGTGCGCGACACCGAGCGCGGCCTCGAAGCCGCCGCCGAGATCGGTCATGGCGTCGAGGTGCGACCGCTGGAGCTGACCGACCACGCCTCGATCGCCGCGTTCGCCGCCGACTGGGACGGCCCCCTGCACCTGCTGATCAACAATGCGGGGGTGATGGCCCTGCCGTCGCTGACGCCCGACCCGCGGGGCTGGGAATTCCAGTTCGCCACCAACCACCTCGGCCACTTCTCGCTCACCACGCGACTGCATCGCTCGCTGGCCGCGGCCGGTGGGGCCCGGGTGGTCAGCCTCAGCTCATCCGCTCACCTGTTCTCGCCGGTCGTCTTCGACGACATCAACTTCAAGTTCCGGCCGTACGACGCCACGTTGGCCTACGCGCAGTCGAAGACCGCGGTCAACCTGTTCGCCGTGGCCGCGACCGCCCGCTGGCGTGACGACGGCATCACGGTCAACGCGGTCAACCCCGGCGCCATCGCGACGCCGCTGCAACGCCACGTCGGCGGCAAACTCGCCACCCCGGCCGACTTGCAGAAAACCACCGAACAGGGCGCCTCGACCTCGGTGCTGCTGGCCGTCTCACCGCAGTTGGAAGGCATCGGCGGGCGCTACTTCAACGACAACCAGGAAGCCGTGCCCACCGACCAGCGACCCGCCGACGTCGAGGAGCTGGTGCGCAGCGTGGCGCCGTACTCCCTGGACCCGGACAACGCCGAGCGGATCTGGACCATCTCCGCCGCCGCCCTCCGCCTCGACTGACATTCCCCTGCTTCCGCGCATCGGTCCGGTGTCATCCCGCTGCCGCTGGTAGGGCTCGGCGCAGCTCGCGACGGGAGCTGATGTCCAGCTTGGTGAAGACTTTGCGCAAGTGGTACTGGACCGTGCGCGCGGACAGGAACAACTGCCCGGCGATCTCCTGGTTGGTGTGGCCGTCACGGGCCAGGCGGGCGATGAGGGCTTCCTGGGCGGTCAGCGTGGTGACGGTCTCGACGATGCGTTTACGTGCGGTCTCACCGGCGGCGGCGAGTTCCTGGCGCGCCCTCTCAGCGAACGCCTGTGCGCCCATCGCGGTCAGCATCTCGAAGGCCGTCCGCAGCTGGGCGCGAGCGTCGGACCGCCGGTTCTGCCGACGTAACCATTCTCCGTAGAGCAGATGCGCGCGGGCCGCCTGGCCGCCGAGTCCGGCCCGCACGAGGCAGCCGATCGACTCACGGTAGCCGGCTTCGGCGGCCGGGCCCGTGCTGAGGAGTGCCCGGCCCAGGGCTTCCATCCCCGCGGCCCAATCGGTCGGAGTCATCCGCCGGCGTTCGGACAGCCAGTCATGCGCCGCACCGGCCAGTACCGCGTCTCCCGTCCGGGAGGCCGCCTCGGCCAGTTCCGGTACGACCAGTGATCCCACACCGAAGACGTCGAGCTCGAACGCTTGCCGGGCGCAGTCGGCGGCCACCTGGTAGTGGCCCAGCCCGTTGTGCAGGACCGCGCCGGCCAGCAGCGCGTAGGACACCGGTACTTCCACCTCGCGGTTCCTCGCCTCCCGGGTCATGGCTTCGATCAGCTCACTCGTCCGGGTCTCGTCACCGCGCCAGGCGGCGAGCAGCATCCCGGTCGCCGCGCCCATCAGACGACCGGTCATCTTGGGGATCAGGTCGTTCTCCGCGAGAAGCCGGGCGGCCGTGTCCAGTTCTCCCCGGTGAATGTCGAACAGGGCCCGATGGTGCAGTCCGAGTTCGAGGGGCACGAGGGCGCCGGCGTCCCGGGCGAGCTGAACGTTGCGGGCGGTCAGGGTCTGCCAGGAAGTGGTGTCGGACAGTTCCAAGGCGAGGAGGCAACCGGCCGGGCGGGCCCCGGACCACAGCAGCCGCCGGGCTTCCTCCGAGTCGACCGCGATGTCGAGGAACCGGCTGAGGGCCTGGGTCAAGGCCGGCGCGGCGACGGTGAACCCGTTGGCGAACCGCGGCGCCAGCGCGTCGAGGAGGTCGTCGACGGGCCGGGAGGGCTGGGAGGAGGGCGGTGCGGCCAAGGCGGCCAGGGCGGCTTCCTGTCTGAGCCCGTGCCGGTCGCCGGTCCACATCGCGATCTCCCAGAGGGCCTCCAGGTAGGTTTCGCGGGCCAGGTCGACACTGTGCGGCTCGAACAGCCGGGCCGCGTCGAGCAGCAACTGGCCGGCGTCGCGGTTCTGACCCCGGTTGGCGGCGATCTGCCCCCGCAGGTGTTCCACGTGCGCGTTTTCCCGTGCGTGCAACGGCCCGGCCCGGGCTGTGGTCAACAGCTGCGCGGCCGCGGCGAAAGCGCCGGCGTCACGTTTGGCGCGGGCCGCAGTGAACAGCCGGCTCGCCCGGCGTGCGGGATCCGGGGTCAGCAACGCCGCTCGCTCGTGGAACGCGGCCGCCGCGGCCAAACCGCCACGGGCCTGGGCTCGGCCCGCCGACGACTCCAGCTCGACGGCGATCTGCTCGTCCAGCCCGATCGCGGCTCCAGCCCGGTGCCAGGCGCGGCGATCGGGGTCCGCGACAGTGTCGGTCGCCTCGGCCAGCGCGGCGTGCACGACGCGTTTTTCCGGCTGCGCCGCCGACCGGTAGACCGCGGAGCGGAGCAGCGGATGCCGGAACCGCACCTGCACGTCGAAGTCGACCAGTCCTGCTTCGGCGGCGGGTTCTGCGGCGCCTGGCGGCAGATCGAGCCGGTTGGCGGCCCGCCAGACCAACGACGGGTCGCCGGACGGGTCGGCCGCCGCCAGCAGGATCAGCCGCCGGGTAGGGGCCGGCAGGGCCTCGAATTGGCGCAGGAAGCTGTCCTCGATCCGGCCGGTCAACGGCATCGCCCCGGGCAATCCGAAGCCCCCGGCGAGCTGGTCGGCGGACAGCCCCCGCGGCAGTTCCAGCAGGGCCAGTGGATTGCCCCGGGCCTCGGCCACGAGCAGATCGCGGACCCGCCCGTCCAGCGGCGCGGTCAGCGCCGCGTCCAGCAAGGCCCGGGCCTGCTCGTCCGGCAGACCGTCGACGTGCAGCTCGGGGAGTCCGGCGAGATCGCCACCGGGCTCCCGCGTTCCGAAGACCAGCCCGACCGGGTCGGCCAGCAGGCGGCGGGCGACGAAGCCGAGGACCTGGGCCGAACCCTCGTCCAGCCACTGCTCGTCATCGACCACACAGATCAGCGGGCGCTCATCTCCCACCGCCGACAGGAGAGTGAGCACGGCCAAGCCGATGTGGAAGCGGTCCGGTGGCGCGCCGTCGATCAGGCCGAATGCCGTGCGCAGGGCGTCGCGCTGCGGCGCCGGCAACCCTTCGATCTCATTCAGCAGCGACGCGCACAGTTGATGCAGGCCGGCGAATGCGAGTTCCATCTCCGACTGCACGCCGGCCACGCGCACCAGCCGGCATCCCGCCCGCGACGTCCGGTCGGCCAGGTGGTCCAGCAATGCCGTCTTCCCGGCCCCCGGATCGCCGCGCACCACCAGCGATGCGCCATGGCCGCGCCGGACCGCGTCGATGAGCCGATCCAGCACATCGCGTTCGTCCTGGCGGCCCGTCAGCACCCTGGTTACGCCCCCCGCGGCCCGGCTGCTCCCGCTGAGCATGCTGGCCGTAGGCTAACCGGCCGGGTAAGGCCGGCCAAGACCCGCCGCGACGGGGACGCTCAGCGGGGCTGGGCCGGCGTGGGCTGAACGATCGGCAGCGTGGCCCGGATAGTTGTGCCCTGCCCCGGTGCGCTCAGGACTCGAAGCCGGCCACCGCGCGCCTCGACCCGGTCGAACAAACCGGTCAGACCGGAGCCTCCTTCGGCGTGCGCGCCGCCGATGCCGTCGTCGCCCACCTCGATGTGCAAAACGCCGGCGCGCAGGTCGGCGCGAACCCAGGCCCGCCCGGCGCCGGCGTGCTTGATGATGTTGGTGAGCGCCTCGGCGATGACGAAATACGCGGTGGTCTCGACCTCCACGGCCATCCGCGGCACGTCCACGGCGGTCTGGACGGGCAGCGGCTGATCGGTCAGCAGCGACTCCACTCCGCCGCGCAGGCCGCGGCGGGTCAAGGCCGCCGGAAGGATGCCGCGGACGATCTCCCGCAGTTCATCGGTGGCCCGCTGGGCGTGCAGCAGTGCCTCCTCGACGCGGTCGATGCTGGTCGGCATGTCGCCTTGGGTGAGGGACTGCCGGGCCAGTTTGAGGGAGATCACGGTGTGGACCAGGCGTTGCTGCGCGCCGTCATGGACATCGCGCTGAAGCCGGCGGCGTGTCTCATCAGCCGTCGACAGGACTCGGGCCCGGGAGGCGATGAGCTCAGCACGGCTGGTCGCGTTGCCGACCGCGGTGCCGGCCAGGTTGGCGAACCGCTGAAGACGGTCTTCGATGCCGGGCCGCAGCGGTTCGCCGGCCGAGGTGGCCACGAGCATCCCCCATACACAGCTCTCCACCACGATCGGGGCCGCGACCCCGGCGGTCAGACCGTGGCGGCGCGCGAAGGCAGCATGAGGGTCCATGGTGAAGTCGTCCACCCGTACGGCCCGCGCCGTGCGCCGGACACGGTCCGGCATCGTGCCCGGCGGGTAATCGATCCGGATTCCCGGGGGGATGGGTCCGTCGCTCACGCTGATCACCGTCATCGCCGCGTCCGGCTCGAAGCGGACCAGGGTCGTCGGCTGGCCGTTCAGAAGCTGCTGCGCCTCGGCCGCCACGGCCTGGAACACGGCATTCGGTGGTCCACCACGGGCGACCAGCTCGGCGACTCGCAGCAAGGCCGCCTGTTCATCGGAGAGCGCCTGGATGGCGGCGCGGGCCTGGAAGCCGGCGATTCCGGCGCTCTCCCGGCCGACGGTGACGATGCTCATGGTGCCTCCGCGGAAGGTTGGCTCGTGTCTTGACCATCCTTTCCGCGCCCGGCCGGCATCGAGTCCGCCAAAGTGCACAGTCACGGTCACCCGGTCGCCGAGGGAAGTGCGGCGCGCAGCTCCCGGCGGGAGCTGATCCCCAGCTTGGTGAAGACCTTGCGCAGGTGGTACTGGACGGTGCGCGACGAGAGGTAGAACTGCCCGGCGATCTCCTGATTCGTGTGCCCGTCCCGGGCCAGGGCGGCGATGAGAGCTTCCTGCGCGGTCAGTGTGGTAGTCGTCTCCACGCTGCGCTTGCGAGCGGTCTCGCCCGCGGCGGCGAGCTCCTGGCGCGCTCGGTCGGCGAACCCTTGCGCACCCATCGTGGTCAGCATCTCGTGGGCTGTGCGCAGCGGACCGCGAGCGTCGGAGCGGCGGTTCTGGCGCCGCAACCATTCCCCGTAGAGCAGATGCGCGCGGGCGTGCTGGGTGCCGAAGCCGGTGCGACCCAGGAACGTGATCGACTCCTGGTAGCCGCTTTCGGCCGCGTCACCCTCGCTGAGCAGGGCACGGCCACGAGCCTCCATCCCGGCCGCCCAGTCGGTCGGAGCGGTGCTCGCGCGTTCGGACAGCCACTCCAGCGCAACACCGGCCAACGCCGTGTTCCCGGTCCGGGAGGCTGCCTCGACCAGTTCGGGCGCGACCAGAGGTCCCACGGCGAAGACGTCGAGCTCGAAGGCCTGCCGGGCGTAGTCGCCGGCCTGCTGGTAGCGGCCCCGTCCGTTGTGCAGGGTCGCGCCGGCCAGCATGGCGTAGGACCCCAGCACCTCGGTCTCCCGGTCGCTCGCCTCCCGCGTCAGGGCCTGGATGAACTCCCCTGCCTGTGCCTCGTCACCGCGCCAAGCGGCGAGGAACACCCCAGTGATCCCGCTGGTCAAACGGGTCATCTCATCGAGCAGATCGATCTCGGCCTGAACTTGGGCGGCCGAATTCAGTTCACCTTTGTGAATGAGGAACAAGGCCCGATGGTGCTGCCAATGCTGCAGTTGCACGACGTCGCCGATTTCCCGGGCGAACCGCACATTCCGTTCGGTCAGAGCGTCCCAGGCCTCGAAGTCGGACAGCTCCATGGTGAGCAGGCAACTGGCCGAGCCGGCCGAGCCGGCCATGAACAGCGACGTCCGGCGGCCGTCCTCCGAATCGACGTCCATGGCCAGGAGGCGACTGAGGGCCCCGGTCAACGCCGGCGCGGCCACGGCGAACCCGTCAGTGAATCGCAGCGCGAGCGCATCGAGCAGGTCATCGACGGCACGAGCGGGCTGTGGGGCGGGAGGCGCGGCCCGGGCCGTCAACGCGGCGGCCAACCGGGGCCCCTGCCGGCCGCCGGTCCACATCGCGATCTCCCACAGCGCCTCCAGGTACGTCACGCGCGCCCGGTCGACGCTGACCGGCTCGAACAACTGAGCCGCGTCGAGCAGCGCCTGCCCGCCTCGGCGCGGCTCACCCAGGTGACCCGCGATATGCCCGCGCAGGCGCTCGAGGTCAGCGGTATCCGGTGGCGTCAAGGGCCCGGCCCCCGCCGCGTCCATCAGTCGCGCGGCTGACTCGTACGCGCCCGCTTCGCGCTTGGCGTGGGCAGCGGCCAGCAGCCGGCTGGCGCGGCGAGCCGGGTCCGGGGTCAGCAACGCCGCCCGCTCACGGAACGCCGCCGCGGCGGACAGACCGCCCCGGGCCCGCGCCCGGCCGGCCGAGGAGTCGAGGTCGACGGCGACCTCCTCATTCAGGCCGACCTCGGCGTGAGCCCGATGCCAGGCCCGCCGGTCCGGATCCGCCACCACGTCGGTCGCCTCGGCCAGCGCCGCGTGCACGGCACGTTGCTCGGAAGGCGCGGCCGACCCGTACACCGCGGAGCGCACCAGCGGATGCCGGAACCGCACCTGTGTACCGAACTCCGCGAGGCCCGCTTCGACCGCCGGCTCCCCGGCGTCCTGGGGAAGACCGAGCCGCTGGGCCGCCCGCCAGACCAACGACGGGTCGCCGGACGGATCGGCTGAGGCCAGCACCATCAGCCGCCGGGTCGCGGGCGGCATGGCGTCCAGCTGCCGCCGGAAGCTGTCCTCGATCCGGCCGGCCAGCGGCACCGCACCGGGCAGCCCGAACCCGCCGGCCAGCTCGCTCGGCGACAGCCCGCGCGGCAACTCCAGCAGGGCCAGCGGATTGCCTCGCGACTCGGCCAGAAGCAGGTCGCGGACCCGCCCGTCCAACGGCGCGATCAGCGCCGAATCCAGCAGGGCCCGGGCTTCCCGATCCGGCAGACCCTCGACCTTCAGCTCGGGCAGCCCGGCCAGCTCGGCAGAAGGTTCACGAGCCCCGAAGACCAGCCCGACCGGATCAGCCAGCAACCGGCGCGCGACGAAGCCGAGCACCTGCGCCGAGCCCGCGTCCAGCCACTGCTCGTCATCGACCACACAGATCAGCGGACGATCGCCCTCGGCCACCGACAGCAGACTGAGCACTGCCAAGCCGACCTGGAACCGATCCGGCGGCGGACCCGCGACCAAGCCGAACGCGGTCAGCAGGGCGTCCCGCTGCGGCGCCGGCAACCGCTCGGCCCGATCCAGCAACGGCAGACAGAGCTGATGCAACCCGGCGAACGCCAGCTCCATCTCGGACTGCACGCCCGCCACGCGCAGCAGCCGGCAACCCGCCCGGGACGCTTCGTCGCACAGATGGTTCAGCAACGCTGTCTTGCCGACCCCAGGCTCGCCGCGCACCACCAGGACACGTCCCGTGCCGGCCCGGACCGCTTCGACCACCCGGTCCAGCACACCCCGTTCCAGCCTGCGCCCCGTCAGCATCGTCAAACGCCCCCTACCGGCCCCGCCCTACGGGAGCACGCTGGACGAAGGCTAACCCGCCGGGGCGGGCCCGTTCTCGCTTGTCGCACCCTTCCTCGTCCGCGGACGGCCGTGCGGACGCTGTCCCGTGATCCAGCAGAATCGGGTGATGGGAATCGAGTTCGCGACCGGACAGGACGACCTGGCGGCGCTCACCGACCTGATCAACCGGGTCTACCTGGACGCCGAGAAGGGCCTGTGGACGCAGGGTGCCGAGCGCACCACCCTGGCCGAGGTCGGCGCGCTGGTGCGGGCCGGCGAGATCGCGCTGATGCGCGACGGCACCGCTGTCGCCGGCTCGGTCCGGATCCGGCAGCTGAGCGACCACCTGGGTGAGTTCGGCATGCTGGTCGCCGACCCAGCCCGCCGAGGGGCGGGGATCGGGCGGGAGCTCGTCGCGTTCGCCGAGCAATGGGCCCGTGACCGAGGGCTGCGGTGGATGCAGCTCGAACTGCTCGTCCCGCGGACCTGGGAACACCCGGTCAAGGAGTTCTTGCGCGGCTGGTACACGCGGATCGGTTACGTCCCGGTCCGGCTGGGCCGGTTCGACGAGGATTTTCCGGAGCTCGCGCCGTTACTCGCTACGCCTTGCGACTTCCTCGTCATGCACAAGGATCTCCGGACATCGCCGACCGGTCGAGGCTCACTCGGCGGACCCTGAGGTCGCGGCAACGATGCGGGCGATGGTCTCGGTGGCGGCCTCGGCGCCGGTGTCTTCCTGCTCGATCCGCTTGGCGCGGGCGATCACGGAGGCGGTCCAGGGGACCCCGGGGCCGAACCGGGGAAGCGTTCCGCTTGCCGACAGCAGAGCGGCGAGGGCGGCCAGTCGCGGTTGCGGTTGCACGCCGTCGACAAGCACTGACCGTACGTCGTGGAGCAGCGCGGCCCGGCGTCCGGTTCCACCGTCCTGCAGAACCTCCACCGCGACCAAGCCGAGCGGTGTGCGCCTGGAGCGGCGGATGTCCCCGCGCTCGACGAGCCGGTCGAGCAACGGGTCGCGCAGGTCCGGTCCGATCGCGGCGATGGCGGCCTGGAGACCTCGGGGCCCGGCCGCGAGGTGATCCCAGGCCGACCGCAGGATGTCGTCCGTCGGCGGACGGTGGGCGACGGCTTCCACCCTGGTCGACCCGCCCTGGCCGGGCGTGATCCGCACCTGCCGGCCGAGCCCGAGATCAGCCAGCACCGCCCCCGCCAGGGCGTGGGAGAGTGTGCTCTCACCGGCCACGACTCCCGTGTCCCGCGTCGGCTCCGGCTGGAACAGCAGCAGCAGGAGATCTTCGGCCAGGATCGCCGGCCCGAGCACGGGTTCGCGGGTTTGCTCAGCCACTGTGCCCTCCCCTCGGCAGTGATTCGAGGGGCTGCTCGAGGATCGTATTGACTGTCGTGCCGGCGAGCTCCGCGAGTTCCCGAGTGCTCCAAGCCACGTCGGCTCCTCCCCCCTTGTACGGCTGTGGCTCCACGCTCGCATTGGCACGGTGACGTTCGCGTCGGTGAAACACCCTTACCGGCCGGGACGTGCCGTGCAGAATGCCTGGTCCGCCACACTGTGTTCCAGGCACACGGCAAGACTGATAAGCTGCCGCTTCTTAAGTACCGGGCGGTACCTAAGGACGGGGGCGGAGCTGGTGGACCTGCTGGGCCGCCGCACGGAACGCGACGCGGTGAAGCAGCTGCTGGACCGGGCGCAGTCCGGGCACAGCGGGGCCATCGTGGTGCGCGGTGAGGCCGGCATCGGCAAGACCGCGTTGCTGGAGCAGGCCGGCGACATCGCGGGCGGGTCGGGTTTCCGGGTCCAGACCTCGGTCGGGGCGGAGTCCGAGACCAATTTCGCCTTCGCGGGTCTTCATCAGTTGTGTGGCCCGCTGCTGGACCGGGCCGGGGTGCTGCCCGAACCGCAACAGGCCGCGCTGGGTGTCGCGTTCGGACGGCAGGGCGGAGTGACGCCGGACCGCTTCCTGGTCGGGCTGGCCACTCTCAGCCTGCTGGCCGAGGTGGCCGAGGATCAGCCGCTGCTGTGTCTGGTCGACGATGCGCAGTGGCTGGATCAGGCGTCCGCCCAAGTCCTGGCCTTTGTGGCGCGACGGGTGGGGGCCGAGCGGCTCGCTTTGATTTTCGCGCTGCGCGACCCTGGTGACAGTGACGTCCAGGTGTTCGACGGGCTGCCTGAGGTGCGCCTGGACGGACTCTGCGAAGCCGACGCGCGGGAGCTGCTGATGAGCGCGGTCCCGGCCCCTCTGGACGACGACGTCCGCGAGCGCATCGTCGCGGAGGCCCGGGGCAACCCTTTGGCGCTGCTGGAACTGCCCCGGAGCGCACAACCGAGCCGGTTGGCCGGCGGGTTCGAGCTGCCCGACGTGCTGAGCGTCCCGCACCGCGTCGAGGACAGCTTCCAGCGCCGCTCGGCCAGCCTGCCGGTCGAGAGCCAATTGCAGTTGCTGGTCGCGGCGGCGGAGCCGACCGGTGACGTGGCGCTGCTGTGGCGTGCGGGCGAGGAGCTGGGCATCTCGCGGGAGGCGACCGCGCCCGCGGAAGCCGCCGGACTGCTGGAGATCGGTACGCGGGTGCGGTTCCGCCATCCGCTGGCGCGCTCGGCGGTCTATCGGGCGGCCTCGCCACCGGATCGCCGGCGCGCCCATGGGGCGCTGGCCGCCGCCATCGATCCTCTCGTCGATCCTGACCGGCAGGTGTGGCATCTCGCGCAGGCGGCATTGGGTCCCGACGAGGAGGTTGCCGCGGGCCTGGAGCGTTCGGCCGGGCGGGCGCGGGCTCGTGGCGGGTCGGCCGCCGCGGCGGCGTTCCTGCAGCAGGCGACCGAGCTGACTCCCCGTCCGGCCGACCGGGCCCGGCGAGCGCTGGAGGCCGCGGACGCCAAGCAGGAGGCCGGTGCGTCCGAGGCGGCCCTGGAGCTGCTGGCGATGGCGGCGGCCGGGCCGCTGGACGCCCGGCAACGCGGCCGGCTGCAACTCTCCCGCGCTCGGATCGCCTTCTACCTGACCCGGGGCAGCGACGTACCGGGGATGCTGCTGGATGCCGCCCGGACACTCGGCCCGCTGGACGCCGCGCTGGCCCGCGAGACCTACCTGCACGCGTTCGATACGGCGATCATCACCGGCAAGGTCGGCCAGGAACGCGGCGTGCTGGAGGTTGCCCAGAGCGCCAAGGGCGCGCCCGCCCCGGTCGGGCCGCCGAAACCGGCCGACATGTTGCTCGACGCACTGGTGACCGCGTTCACCCAAGGCTACGAAGCCGGCATGCCGCAACTGCGCCGCGCGGTGAAGGCCTTCCTCGACCAGCCGGTGGAGCAGAACTCCGACAACCACCGGTGGCTCTGGCTGGTCAGCCGCATCGCCCTGGCGTTGTTCGACGACGACTCGGTCCTGGAGCTGGCCGAGTGCAACGTCCGGCTCGCCCGCCAAGCGGGTGCGCTCGGCGTACTGCCGGCCGCGCTCCTGTTCCAATCTGTCGTGCTGGTGTTCGCCGGCGAGACCGAGCACGCCGGCGAGCTGGCCGCCGAGGAGGTCGGCATCACGCAGGCGACCGGAGGCGTCCATCTGCTCCACGCCCAGCTGGTGCTGGCCGCATGGCGCGGCCGCGAGGCCGAGGCCACCCAGCTCTATGCGGCAAGCGTCGAACAGGCGACCGCCCGAGGCGAGGGCACCGCAGTGACCATGGCCCAGTACGCCATGACGGTCCTGCACAACGGTCTGGGCAACTATCCCGACGCACTGGACGCCGCGACGAGCGCGGCCCGGACCGACGAGACGCTGTTCAGCAATCTGACGCTGCCCGAGCTCATCGAGGCGGCCTCCCGCGCGGGTGAGCCGGAGCGCGCGACCGCCGCCGTGAAGCTGCTCAGTGAGCGGGCCCGGGCCAGCGGCAGCCCGTGGGCGCTGGGTCTGGCGGCGCGCTCGCAAGCGCTGACCAGCACCGGGCCGGCCGCCGACAAGCACTACCGCGAGGCGATCGAATGGTTGCGGGCCAGCCGGATGGCCGGCCACCTCGCCCGCACCCACCTGGTGTACGGCGAATGGCTGCGCCGTGAGGGTCGGCGCCTGGACGCCCGCGAGCAGCTGCGCACCGCGCACGAGTTGCTGTCGAGGATGGGCCTGGAGGCGTTCGCCGCCCGCGCCGCCCGAGAGCTGCGGGCCACCGGCGAGCACCCTCGTAAACGGACGACTTCGACCGCCGACGCCCTCACGGCCCACGAGCTGCACATCGCGCGGCTGGTCGCCACCGGCGCGACCTCCCAGGAGGTGGGCGCTCAGCTGTTCTTGAGCCCGCGAACGATCGAGACCCACCTACGACACATCTTCCGCAAGCTCGGCATCACCTCGCGCCGTCAGCTCAAGGAACTGCGCCTGCGCTGAGCGGACTCTGCGAGATGCGCGGGGGAAGCTCAACCGCCTCACCGGCCACATCGATCGCGATCTTGCCGCGCAGTGCGTACGACCGCCTGTCCTCCAGGAGCTCATGAGCCTCGCCCATTCGAGCGAGCGGAAGAGTCGCACCGACGACCGGCTTCACGAGACCGCGCTCGACCAGCGTGGTGAGCGCGTCCAGCTTTCCCCGGTTCTGGCGGGTGAAGACGAAGTGATAGGCGGCGTTGCGGCCCCACGCCTCGATGAGGTTCTGCGGCTGCGCGATGTCGACGATGCTGACGACGCGTCCGAAGTCGGCGAGCGTCAGCGGGCTCCGGGTGAGAGCGTCACCCCCGATCGTGTCGAAGACGACATCGACTCCCCGGCCCTGGGTCATCTCGGCCACGGCATCGACGTAGTCCCTCGCCGTGTGGTCGATCACCGCATCCGCGCCCAGAGAACGCACGAAGTCATGGTCGCCGGCCTTCGCGGTGGTGATCACCCGTGCGCCCATCGCCTGCGCGACCTGAATCGCGATCGTGCCCACACCCCCCGCGCCGGCATGGATGAGGATCGTCTCCCCCACGGTGAGCTGAGCCCGCGTCACCAGGGCCTCCCAGACCGTTCCGCCGACCAGAGTCAGGCTCGCCGCCTCCAGGTGAGTGAGGTTCTCCGGCTTACGGCCGACGAGCTCGACGTCGGCGACGTGCTGCTCGGCGTAGGAACCGGGGCCGCCGAAGATCCGGGGTGTGTAGTACACCGCGTCGCCGGCGCGGAACTCGGTCACGTGGGATCCGGCTTCCTCGACCACGCCGGAGATGTCATGCCCGATGATCGCCGGAAGCGGCACATGATCCGGGTAGTCCCCGCGGCGGATCTGAAAGTCGAGCGGGTTGACGGCAGTCGCATGGACGCGCACCCGCACCTGGCGGGGTCCGACTTGCGGTACGGGGACATCGCGCAGCTCGAAAGCATCGGCCCCGCCGAAACGAGCGAGCACAACAGCCTTCATCGAATCAGTCATATCGGTGTCCCCCGGCGACAGTGGTGTGCCGCCATCAGAAACCGTGTGCTCACCACACAGTCAAGGGCGCCTCGACCGAGATGCACGGCTCAGCAGGCAACGAAACGTCCACTGTGGGGATCTTCTCTACGAGCCCCATAGTCTCTCTCGAAGGATGGCCGATGCGCTTCAAACGACTTCTGACCGCCGGGGTGGCGATCGCCGCCGTGCTGAGCATGGCCGCTCCGGCCGCCGCCATCAGCGGTGGTGAGCGGGCCGCTCCCGGTGAGTTCCCCTGGGCGGTCCGGCTGCTGCCGGTGGGATGCGGCGGAAGCCTCATCCACCCGCAACTGGTCCTCACCGCCCAGCACTGCGTCGACGAGCAGCCGGGCGACAGCTTCACCGTCGTCTCCGGGGCCGTCGACCTCGAAAGCCCCCGCCGTACGGTCACCCGGTCCACCGCCGTCGCCGGTGGGACCGCGTGGTGGGACGGGCCGGACTGGGCCGTGGTCAAGCTGGAGAAGCCGCTCGGACTGCCCACCCTGCGGATCGCCACCACGCCCCGGCCGGTGCGGACGTTCACCGTGGCCGGCTGGGGCAGGCAGACGTGGGAGGCGCCTCAGGAGCGCTTCCTGCGCAAGGTGGAGCTGCCGTATCTGGCGGACGAGCAGTGTTTCGACGACCCCTGGTGGATCGAGAACCCCGAGTACCCGCGGGCGACGATCTGCGCGAGGTCGGTGAACCGGAAGAGCCACTGCGGCGGCGACTCCGGCGGGCCGGCCGTGCACCGGCTGCCCCACGGCGTCTGGGAGCAGATCGGCATCGTGAGCTCGGGCTCGGACTGTGACTGGGACGCCGGCGAGGAGCCGAGGCCCAACTACACCGACGTCGCCTATTTCAGCCGGGAGATCCAGCGGGCCGCCCGCCAGTTGCTCGCCACCCGGTAGCCGGCCGGGCCGCGAATCCGCCCGGCGGCCCGTCATGGGCCGTCGGGCAGGCAGAAACGGAGCCGGGTGGTGGTCTCCGGGATGCCGTCGAGGGCCAGCCGATAGCAGCCTCGGGGGTCGCCGGGGAACGTCCGCAGCTCCCAGAGGGCGAAACCGCGGGAGTCCATCCGGATCGGGAAGGTCGTCAGGTAGCGCGACCGGACCGTGCCGCCGGGAATCCGCTTCTCCGCGCCGTAGAGCCGCATCGGCACCTCCGCGTACGGCGGGAAACCGCCGACGGCCACGCGGAAGGGTGGCTCCGCGGCCTCGAACGACTCCTGATCGTCGTCCAGGTAGGGGATGAGTGCGGGGGACGACACCGGCCGGAGCGGCGCCGTCGTGGACGCCGAGCGCTTCTGCTGGGTCAGCTGGAAGCGATAGACGCCGGGCTCGTCGTACGGCATGCGCCGGAATCGCAGGGTGAGCGAGCTCTCGTACACGGGAACCGCCTCCCAGGACTGGACGATCCGGCCGGACGGCGCGTACGCCGACACCTCGACCGTTTGCCCGGGGCGCAGGCCGTTGGCGCAGATGGTGGCGAAACCGGGTGCGGACAGCACCTCGTCCACCACCGAGATGCCGAATCCGCTGCGGGACCGGCACGGTGACTCCGCGTTCGAGCCGCCGATGAAGAAACTGAGCTGCGCCTGCACGCCGGCCGGGACCGCCTCGTCGCGCGACAGCACGCTCGTCAGGTTCCAGGTGACCGCGAGCTTGGGCGCGGGCGGCGACGGGCGACGCGACCGGATCGGCGCAGTCCGCGAGGATTTTCGCGACGGGGAGGCGGCAGGTGGCTCATCGCGTGACGGTGGGAGCGGCGGCACGCCGAGCCGCGGCGGGGGTGAGGGCGATCGCGTCGAGAAGTGCGACGGCAAGGACTGCGGCGAAATGCGAGCCGGGGTGGCGGATTGCAGCGCCGGCTTCGACGACGGCGCCGCCGCCGCGAGAGCCGACGGCGCGGCCGAAAGAGCCGACGGGGCGGCCGAAAGGGCCGGCGGCAGGTCAGCCGGGGACGACGCCGTCAACGTGGGCGGCGGCCCCGCAGCCGTCCGGCCGGCGTCGGTGCAGGCGCCGACCGACGGGATCAGCGCCACGGCGACGATCCCGGCGGCCCACCCTCGTACGCGCACCATGGTTCTCCCATCGTCGAACCGGGCGCCGGCTGCGCCTCGCCAGGCATATCGGAATTGAGCCGCACGCAGTTAGTTCCGGTGTGACGGATGGCCCGGATTCCAGCCCCGCGGGTGACCCGGAGAGGAGCCGCCTGGCAGCGCGCCTGGAACGGTTCCAGCACCGCCGGGCCGTGCCGATCATCGCGGTCTCGGTGCTTCTGGCGACGATCGGCGTCCAGGCGGACCTGGCGAGTCTCTGGCCGGACCGCCCGTGCTGGCTTCGTTCGGAGCAGCGCCTCACCGGGCCGTACAACATCGTCGTGGCCGACCCGGCAGTCGACCGGTCCGGCGCGGACGAGATTTCGCGGGAGGAGACGGACCGGCTCGCCCGCGACCTGAGGGACACGCTCGATCGGCAGATCCTGGACACGGCCGCCGCCGACGACGCGCTGGTGCGGGTCGGCCGCTCATGCCGGCCGCGCGTCACGACCTTCGACGGGGATCGGCCGGCCGCGCTGGACCGGGCCCGGCAGGCCCAGGACGGCGACGTCGCCGTGTCGTTCGTTCTCCGCCCGCGTCGGTACCACACCACCGTACGGCTGGAATTGAGCATCGGCGGCAGCCGGCTCCGCGAGGCGGCCGAGCTCGCCGGCTACCCGATCTTCGAGGAGCGCGACATCGGCAGCTTCGAGGAGGCGGCGGCCGGCCGGGACCTGCACACCTCGGCGGCCGAGCAGACCGGCGCCCACCTCCTGCTGCTGCGCGCGGTCAGCCAGTATTCCGCCGCCGACTACCGTGCTGCCCTCTCCACCTTGACGGCCGTGCTCGAGAAGTCACCCGGCGACCTGACCCGCCGGCTGGTCCTGGTGCTGCTCGGCAACGCGCACGGACGGCTCGCGGTGCGGAGGAACTTCGCGCCGGCGCAACGGAACTACGAGGAAGCTCTCCGGCTCGATCCGGCGTACCCCCGGGCCCTGCTCGGGCTGGCGGAGATCTCCTATCAGGAGGGTGCGGTGGACTGCGAACGGCCCCAGCCGGCCCAGCTGCGCGCGCTGAGCCAGGCGTACCGCGAGTACGAGTCGATCCTCAGCCGGCCGATCACCCCGGACCTGCCGGACGCCGACATCCGGGCGAGGGCCGGAATGGGCCGGGTGGCGGCCTGCCACCTGCTGGCCGGCGACCGCCGCTGGCTGACCGTGGGCACCTCGAACCTTCGTCTCGTGGTCGACCGCTACGAGCGGGACCCGAGCCGGCACTGGTTGCGGACGCCGGCCTCGGAGGCGTACGGGATGCTCGGCCTCCTCTACGGGCACGTCGAGGGCGACGGTCCACGCGGGGCGGCCTGCTATCGGCGAGCGGGCGAGCTCGCGGCGCCCGACCAGGCGGAGTTCTTCCGCACGAGGGCCGAACCGTGGCTGATCAGTCCGCTCGTCACCTGCTGACGCGTGCGGCCGACTACGGCCGGAGGGGCCTCTTGGCAATCACGAACATGTTCGCTACGATCGCGTTATGAGTTCTCGTCGAGTCCCCGTCAGCCGCCGCGACCGGCCGGCCAAGCCGCCGCTGAGCCGGGCCGGCGCTGTCGCGGTGGCGCTGCGCATCATGCGGGAGGAGGGGCTGGAGCGGGTGACCATGCGCCGGCTGGCGGCCGAGCTCGACACCGGCCCGGCCTCGCTCTACGTCTACGTGCAGAACATGGCGGAGCTGCACGGCGCGATCCTCGACGAGCTGCTCACCGGCCTTCCCCTGGTCGACCCGGCCGCCGTGGGCGAGCGCTGGCGCGGGGAGCTCCTCGACCTGCTCACCGGATACACGCGGCTGCTCCTCGGCCAGCCGAGCCTGGCCCGATCGGTGCTCGCGCTGCGCCCCTCCGGTGCGAACTATGTGCGCCTGGTCGACACGCTGCTCGGGCTGCTGCACGCCGGTGGTGTGCCGGTGGCGCAGGCGGCGTGGGGCGTCGACCTGCTCCTGCAACACGGCACCGCCACCGCTGCCGAGCAGGGCGTCCGAGGTGAGGCTGTCGATGCGGCCGCCGAGCAGGACGCCTTCGTCGAGGCGTTGAACGAGGCCGCGGACGGCGACTGCCCCAACATCGCCCGCGCTCGCGACGACCTTTTCTCCGGGACCGGCGCACAGCGCCTGACCTGGATGTTCGACGTCCTGATCACCGGCATTTCCACCGTGGCACCACCCGCGCGAGCCGCCGGCCACGAGCGGAGCTGAAGACTTCCTCCGGTCCAGGCGGATCGGAGGCTCGCCATGCCCATAAAGAACATGTTCGTAGCGAACAGGTTTTATCTGATCCAGCTGGAGGAAGACATGACCGATCCTGTCGCCATCATCGGAGCCGGCCTGGGCGGGCTGACGCTCGCCCGGGTGCTGCACGTTCACGGCATTCCGTCGACCATCTACGAGTTGGACGCCTCACCGCGGGCGCGCACTCAGGGCGGGATGCTGGACATCCACGACTACAACGGCCAGGTCGCGGTCAAGGCCGCCGGGCTGTTCGACGAGTTCAAGAAGATCATCCACCAGGGTGGCGAGGCGACCCGGATCCTCGACAAGCACGGCACCGTGTACACCGATGAAAACGGCGAGCCCGGCGGCGATACCGGCTCCCGCCCCGAGGTCGACCGCGGTGATCTGCGCCAGATGCTGCTCGACTCGCTGCCCGAGGGCACCATCCGCTGGGGCACCAAGGTCACCGCGGTGCAACGGCTGGGCGGCGGTCAGCATGAGCTGACCTTCGCCGACGGATCGGCCGTCACCACCGGCCTGCTGGTCGGCGCCGACGGTGCCTGGTCACGGGTACGGCCACTCCTGTCGGACGCCGAGCCCGCCTACACCGGCATGTCGTTCATCGAGCTCGACCTTCAGGACGCCGTCCGGCGCCATCCCGGCCCGGCCAAGACGGTGGGTGCCGGCATGCTGTTCGCGCTCGGCGCCGGCCAGGGCTTCCTCGCCCACGCCGAGACCGACGGGAGCCTGCACGTCTACCTCGCCCTGACCAAACCGGTGGACTGGGTCGGCACCGTCGATTGGACGGACACCGCCAGGGGCAAAGCCGTCCTGATCGAGGAGTTCGCCGGCTGGGCGCCCGAGTTCCACGCCCTGATCACCGAGGCCGACGGCGCCCTGGTCCCCCGTACGATCAACGCCCTGCCCGCCGGACACCGCTGGACCCGGGTCCCCGGCGTCACCCTGCTCGGCGACGCCGCCCACGTCATGTCGCCCTTCGCCGGCGAGGGGGCCAATCTGGCCATGCTCGACGGCGCCGAACTCGGCCAGGCCATCGCCGCCCACCCCGGCGACGTCGAGGCCGCCCTCACCGCGTACGAGAAGGATCTGTTCCCGCGCAGCGCCGAGGCCGCCGGGGAAGCCGCCCGCAACCTGGAGCTCTGCTTCGACGAGCGCGCCCCGCACAGCCTGCTGGACCAGTTCGCCGCCTACGCGGAAAGGAACTGATGCCCCGATGACCACTATTGCCATCATCCTCGGCAGCACCCGCCCCGGACGCCACGGCGAAGCCGTCGCGAACTGGGTCCTCGACCGGGCCCGCGAGCGCACCGACGCCCAATTCGACCTGGTCGACCTCGCCCAGCACCACCTGCCCGACATCGACGAACCGGTCCCGCCCGCGCGTGGCCACTACGCCCACGAGCACACCAAAGCCTGGGCCACCACCGTCGCCCGCTATGACGGCTACGTCATCGTCACGCCCGAGTACAACCACGGCATGCCCGGCGCGCTCAAGAACGCCCTCGACCGCGTCCATCCAGAGTGGAACAACAAGGCCGCCGGCTTCGTCTCCTACGGCTGGAACGGCGGTGTGCGCGCCGCCGAACAACTGCGTCTGGTCATGGGCTCGCTGCAGGTCGCCGACGTCACCGCGCAGGTCGCCCTCAATATGGCCACCGACTTCCGCGATCGCACCGAGTTCGCGCCCGCCGACTACCAGAGCGCCGCCCTCACCACACTGCTCGACCAGGTCGTCGCCTGGAGCACAGCGCTCGCCCCGCTGCGCACCCGCTCTTACAGCAACTCGCTCACGCGCTGAGGGGCGCGAGCGAGGCGGCGGCCTCAAGGCTCGAGCAGGAGAGGCGGTGACAGCACGGTGCCCAGGACGCGGAGGAGATCGGCCTCCGAGGGGGCGCCTTCGTGGGCCTGCTCCCACATCACCACCGCTTGGAAAAGGACGTAGGCGACGATGGGCACGTCACAGGCCGGACTCAGCTCGCCGCGGCGGACAGCCCGCTCCAGCGCCCGGTGGAACGGCGCGAGGGTCCGGGCGTTCGCGGCGCGGACGAGCTCCCGGAGTTCCGGCGCACCGGTGGTCGCCGCCGTGATCATCGCCCGGCCCTCGGGCCGGGCCGCGTTGTCTCTGATCAGAATCATAAGGGCGAGCAGGTCACCGGAGGCCGTCCCGGTGTCCGGGTCGACGTCGTAGCGCTCGAGCAACGGCTCCACGACCGCCTGCAGCAATGCCGCTTTCGACGGCCAGCGCCGATAGATCGTCGGCCGGCTCACCCCGGCCGTCTTGGCCACGGCGTCGATGGTGAGCTTCCCGAACCCGGTCCTCGACAGCTCGGCCAGGGTGGCGGCGCGGACGCTCTCGACCACCTGGATGCTGCGCGGGCCCCGCTGGATGCCGCGGGTGGGCCGGTTCGGTTCCGTCATCAGGTGTCGACCTTAACGGACGCCGCGGCCACCGGCGACCATGAATGGTTACATTGTGTTGCCATTTTGCCGAGTGGCCTCTACCGTCGGCGATTACACGCCCGCCGCTGACCGGCAGGTGCCACCAACGGGAAGGAACCGCCATGTCCACCGCCGACGTATCCAGCAAGTCCCTGACCGACCTCATCTCCCTGACCGGCCGCCGGGCCGTCGTGACCGGTGCGGCACGAGGGCTGGGCAAGGCGATCGCCCTGCGCCTGGCTGAGGCGGGAGCCGACCTGGTGATCGGCGACGTCGAGGAGGAGCTGGCCGTGAAGGCCGCCGAGGACATCGCCCGGCGACATGGCGTACGCGTCATCGGCTGCGCCATGGACGTCACCGACACGACGTCGGTCCAGGCGGTCGCGGACCGGGCGGTCACCGATCTGGGCGGCCTGGAGATCTGGGTCAACAACGCCGGCATCTTCCCCAGCGTGCCGCTGCTCGAGATGAGCGACGAGCTCTGGGACACCGTGCTCGCCGTCAACACCCGGGGCAGTTTCGTCGGCGCCCGCGAGGCCGCCCGCCGGATGACCGACGCCGGCACCGGCGGGGTCATCGTGAACATCGTCTCCACGGCGGGTTTCCGCGGGAGCGCGCCCGGCCTGGCCGCCTATGTGTCGTCCAAGCACGCCGTGCGGGGACTCACCAGGGAACTGGCCCTGGAACTGGCGCCGGCCGGCATCCGGGTCCTGGGCGTGGCGCCGAGCCACGTCCCCACCGAGGGCAACATCGCCGCCGCGGCCGCCGCCGGGATCCCGGCCGAGGAGCTCTCCACGATGGCCCTGATGATGACCGGCCCGATCGGCCGGCCCGGCGTCCCGGACGACATCGCCCGCGTCGCGTTGTTCTGCGCCTCGGACCTGTCCGCCTTCATGACGGGCAGCACCCTGCTGGCCGACGGCGGCACCACCGCCTGAGCGCGTGCGGCCTGGTGGGCATGATGGCCGGCGGGAGCGGCAAAAGGATCAGTCGCCGGCGAGGCCGCACTCGTAGCCGAGGATGACGGCCTGCACGCGGTCGCGCAGCCCGAGCTTGCCCAGGACGCGACCGAGGTGCGTCTTCACGGTGCTCTCGGACAGGAACAGGGCCGCCGCGATCTCCGGGTTCGACAGGCCGCGCGTCACGAGGGTCAGCACCTCCCGCTCCCGCGCGGTGAGGGCGGCGAGCCGTTCGCCGGTGACCGAGCGGGTCGCGGAGCTGCCCAGGTAGTGGGCGATCAGGCGGCGGGTCACGCTCGGCGCGGCCACCGCTTCGCCGGCGGCCACAACGCGTACGGCCGAGATCAGGTCGGCGGCGAGCGCGTCCTTGAGCAGGAAGCCGCTCGCTCCCGCCCGTAGTCCGGCGAGCACATACTCATCCAGGTCGAAGGTGGTCAGGATGATCACCTTGGCGGGGTGCGGGCCGGACCGGAGGCGGCCGGTGGCTTCGATGCCGTCGAGGCCGGGCATCCGCACGTCCATCAGCACCACGTCCGGCTTGGTCCGGGCGACCACCTCCAGGGCCTGGGAACCGTCCGCCGCCTCACCCACCACGTCGATGTCGCCGGTCTCGTCGAGCACGAGCCGGAAACCGGTGCGCACCAGCGTCTGGTCGTCGACCAGCACCACCCGTACGGTCATCGCCGCGCCCCGAGCGGAAGCGTCGCGACCAGCCGGAATCCGCAGCCGGGCCCGTGCCCCGCCTCCAGCGCCCCGCCCAGCACGGCAACCCGCTCGGCGATCCCGCGCAACCCTTGGCCGCGCCCGTCGGCTCCCTCGACCCGGCCGGCGCCGTCGTCGACCACCTCGACCCGCAGACAGTCCGCAACGAACTCGAGCCGCACCCGCGCGCCGACGCCGTCTCCCCCGTGCTTGAGCGTGTTGGTCAGAGCTTCCTGTACGACCCGGTACGCGGACAGATCGACCGCCGCCGGTATCACCTCGGGCACGCCGTCGATGTGCAGCTCGATCCGCATCCCGGCCGACCGTAGCCGGTCGACCAGCGCCGGCACGGTGCCGATCCCGGGCTGGGGGGTGAGCTGCGGGTCGGTGGCCGTTTCCGTGCGGCCGGCGGCGAGCAGCCGGCGCATCTCCTCCAACGAGGACCGGCCTGTGGTGATCACGTGCTGCAGCGCGGTGGCGGTGCGTTCGGGATGCCGATCGAGCGCGGCCGCCGCGCCCTGGGCCTGCACCACCATCACCGACATGCCGTGGGCGACCACATCGTGCAGCTCGCGGGTGATCCGGGCGCGTTCGGTGGCGACGGCCAGGGCGGCTCGCTGACGCTGTTCGCGGGCCAGGTCGGCGGTCCGCTCCTCGACGGCGGCCAGGTGGGCGCGGCGGCTGCGCATACCGTCGCCGACCGCGAAGGCGGCGATCAGCAGCAGCCACATCTCCAGCACCGCCTGGCTGGTGTCGACCACCACGTCGATCCACGGCGGCGCCGTCACCCGGACCGTCTTGATGACCGGACGATCGCCGCCGTTCCGCACGACCTCTTGCTCGGCCTGCTTGGCGTTGCGCGCAGCCTGCCGCTGGTCCATCAGCCGGCCGCCGAACATCGCCGCGTACGACAGAACCATGACGACTCCCAGGACGACCAGGGCCACCCGCCGCCTCCGGGCCATCGCGGCCACGCTGTACATCACCAGCGGCAGCGCCAGGTCGATGAGCTGGAACTTGGTCTGGGTCACCAGGTGACCGAAGGTGCCCAGCCCGGTGAGGACCAGGGCCGTGAGGGGGCGCTGCCGCCGGATCACCACCCCGGCGACGATCAACCCGACCAGCAGCCACCATGCCGCGCCGACGGGCAGACCCGACCGCTCCAGGAGGCCGGCCGGGTCGCCGGGTTTGCCGACGGTGGCCAACCCGGTCACCAGGCCGGGCCCGACCGTCACCAGCACCAACGCCAGAGCGATGGCGGCATCGGTCAACAGGCGCCGCGGCACGCCCTCATCGTAGGCAGCGGCGGACGCGAAAGCGTCGTACCCAGGTCCTACATCGGTGGTGCCACGGTGCGACGAAACCCCCACCGGGGTCGGACGATTTCCCTCGCCGGGACGGCCACGGTGAAAGCCATGACCAGAACGAAGTCCACTGTGCTGCTCTGCGTGCTGTTCGTGGGCGGGCTCGCCGGCTGCGACGCCGGCGGTCCGGCCGCTCCGCCCGACCCGTCGGCGTCGGCCGGCGTGAACCGTCAGCAAATTCTCGCCCTCGGTCAGGAATGGGTCCAGTGCCTGCGAGACAAGGGTCTGACCCGGATGCCCGACGCCGAACTGTCCCCCGAGGGTTACCTTCAGTTCCCGCCCGTGGCCGGCTACAACTGGAAGGACGACCTCCGCACCCGCCGGACGGTCATCGAGGCCTGCCAGCCGATCGAGGACAGGTACCCGCCGAACGCCTTCCGCCCCCGGCAACAGTTCTCCGCCGACGACCTGCGCAAACTCGCCGCGTACGCCGAATGCGTCCGCAAGCACGGCCTGCCCGGCTTCCCCGACCCGAACGCCGCCGGCGAATTCGACCTCACCGGGACGCCACTGGCCGACGGCATCCCGGGACCGCTGCGCGAGCAGGCCGAGGCCGCCTGTCACGACATCTGGTCCGGCGACGTCCGTGTCACCGGCGGCAGCGGGGGCAAGAAGTGAGCCGCAGGGCTACGGGCGTCGTGCTCGCCGTGGCGGTGACCGCGGCGGGTGTGGCCTACGCGGCCCGCCCTCAGGCGGATGCCGGCGAGACGCCCGTCGTCGAGGTGTCCACCGGCGCCGTGGAGGTGACGCGCGGGGTGCTCACCCAGAGCGTGCAGATCTCCGGGGCGCTCGGCTACACCGGCTCGTACACGATCGATCATCAAGGCGTGCCCGGTGTGCTCACCGCGGCGGCCGCGCCCGGCAGGCTGGTCGGTCGCGGCGGCATCCTCTTCCGGGTCGCCGACGCCCCGGTCCGGCTCCTGCTGGGCTCGGTCCCGGCCTATCGCGACTTCCGGTACGGCATGACCGACGGCCCCGACGTCCGCCAGCTCGAGCAGAACCTGGCCGCGATGGGGCACGACCTGACCGTCGACCGGCACTTCAGCGCGGCCACCGCCGCCGCGATCCGCCGCTGGCAAGCCTCCTGGGGACGTGCGCGCCACCAGCGCACCGGTCGCCTCGCCCACGGCGCGATCGTCTTCCTGCCCACACCGCTGCGGGTGACCGCGCAGCAGACCCGGGTCGGCGCGGTGGCCGGATCCGGGTCCACGGTGCTCACCGCGACCTCGACCACCCGCGCGGTCATGGCCCCGCTCGACACCGCCGATCGGGAGGCCGTCCACGTCGGCGACCAGGTCGAGGTCTCGCTGCCGGACCGCGACCCGATCCGCGGGCGGGTGACCGGCATCGGCCAGGTGGCGACCTCGGAACCCGGCGACAGCAACGCCGAGCCGCCCCAACCGCAGAACACCGGCGCGGCGACGGTCCCGGTCACCATCGCCGTCCAGCTTCCCCGCGGGTTCACCCTGGACCAGGCGCCGGCGACAGTCGACATCACCACCGGCACCCACCGCGACGTGCTGCTCATCCCGATCGTCGCGCTCCTCGCCCGGCCGGGCGGCGGATACCAGGTTCGCCTGATCGGTGGCCCGCTCGCGCGGGTGGAGCTGGGCCGCTTCGACGAGAGCACGGGCCGGGTGGAGATCGTCAGCGGTCTGACCGAGGGCCAGTCCGTGGAGGTGCCCGGCTCATGACCGCGGCCCTGGAACTCGTCGACGTCGGCAAGACTTACCCCGGCACTCCGCCGGTCGCATCGCTGCGCGGGGTGACTTTCACCGTGCGCAGCGGCGAACTGGTCGCCGTCGCCGGACCGTCCGGCTCCGGCAAGACCACACTGCTGAACCTGGCCGCCGGCCTGGACCGTCCATCCACCGGTTCGGTCCGGATCACCGGCCGTCCGGTCGAGAAGCTGCGCGACCGGGCCCTGTCCGGGGTGCGCGCACACCTGCTCGGGGTGGTCTTCCAGCAGTTCGTCCTGCTCGAACGTCTCAGCGCGACCGAGAACGTCGCCGCCGGGCTGCTCTATCGCGGCGTACCGGCCACGAAACGCCGCCAGGCCGCGCTGGTCGCCCTCGAGCGCGTCGGCCTCGCGCACCGCGCCGGTTTCCCCGCCGCGCATCTGTCGGGCGGAGAACGGCAGCGGGTCGCGATCGCCCGTGCGCTGGTCGGACGGCCCGCGGTGGTGCTGGCCGACGAGCCGACCGGTAATCTCGACTCGGCCTCCGGCGACGGCGTCGTCGCCCTGCTGCACGAGCTCAACGCCGACGGGGTCACCATCGTGGTGATCACCCACGACGCGCGGATCGCGGCCGCGATGCACCGGCAGGTCGAGCTCAAGGACGGCCTGGTCGTGCGGGATACCGGAGGTGCGGCATGAAGTCGCGCCTGCGGGTCGCCGATCTGCTGCCGGTGAGCACGGTGGGGTTGCGATCCCGGCCGGGCCGGACAGCGTTGTCCATCCTGGGCGTGGCTATCGGGATCGCGGCGATGGTGGCCGTGCTCGGTGTCACCCGCTCCAGCCAGTCGGACGTGCTCACCCAGATCGACCGGGTCGGCACCAATTTGCTGACGGTGGCGAACGGCAAGACTCTGCGCGGCGCCGAGGCCGAGTTGCCGAGCACGGCGGGCTTGGCGGTCTCCCGTACGCCAGGGGTGTCGTCCTCCGCGGCGACGGCGACTCTTCCCGTACGCGTCTATCGCAGCGACCGCATTCCGCCCGGCCGCACCGGTGGTCTGTCCGTGCGCGTCGCCGACCCGGGCCTGCTCGACACCCTCGACGCGACACTCGTGCACGGCCGTTTCCTGGACCGGGCGCTGGCCGCTCATCCGGTGGCGGTGCTCGGCCACTACACCGCCACCGTGCTCGGCATTCGCGACGTCGCCGACCGGCCGCAGATCTACCTCGGCGACCGCTGGTTCACCGTGGCCGGGGTGCTGGCGCCGGTCGAGCTGGCGCCCGAACTGGACGCCGCGGCGCTGATCGGCGCGCCGGTGGCGGCCGCCCTGTTCGGCTACCAGGGCCACCCGACCCGGATTTTCGTGCGAGCGGAGACCGAGCGTACGGATGAGGTGGCCGGACTGCTCGGGCGGGCTGCGAACCCGGCGCATCCGGAGGAGGTGGCGGTCAGCCGGCCGTCGGAGGCGCTCACCGCGCGGCTTGCCGTCACCGGCGGCACCACCGTCCTCCTGCTCGGCCTCGGCGCGGTGGCCTTGCTGGTCGGCGGGATCGGGATCGCCAACGTCCTGGTCATCTCCGTACTCGAACGGCGCGGCGAGATCGGATTGCGCCGTGCCCTCGGCGCCACCCGCGGCCACGTCGGCGCCCAGTTCCTGGCCGAGTCGCTGCTGCTGGGCGCGGGCGGCGGCGCGGTGGGGGTGTTGCTGGGTGCGCTGATCACGTACGCGGTGGCCGCCTCCCGCGGCTGGCCGACGCTCGTCCCGGCGGGTGCCGCCGGCGCGGGGCTCGCCGCGGCCGTGCTGATCGGGGGCTGCGCGGGCCTTTACCCGGCCTTACGCGCCGCGCGCCTCTCCCCCACTGAGGCTCTGCGCACCGCGTAGCAGGGCCGCTTGCTGAACGAGCGCGTGACAACACAATAATACTGAGTATTATACCGAGCATGATGCTGACGACGGTGACCTGATGAGCATTCGGCACGCCCTGCTGGCGCTGCTCAGCGAGGGCCCCAAATACGGCCTTCAGCTCCGCGAGGAGTTCGAGGCGCGGACCGGTGAGGTCTGGCCGCTTAACGTCGGGCAGGTCTACCAGACCCTGCAGCGGCTGGAACGCGACGGACTCGTGGAGTCCGACGACGATGCCGAGCCCGGTCCGCAGAAGGGATTCCGGATCACCACCACCGGCGCCGGCGAACTGACCGGCTGGCTGCACACGCCGCCCGATCTGGCGTCGCCGCCGCGCGATGAGCTGGTCATCAAAATTCTGGTCGCGGTCCACCTGCCCGACGTGGACGTCCACGACGTGGTCCAGACCCACCGGCGCTACGTGGTCGAGTTGATGCAACAGTGGACCCGGCTCAAAGAGGAGGCCGGCAACGACCTCGCGCTCACGCTGGCCGTCGACGCCGAGCTCTTCCGGCTCGACTCGGTCGTGCGCTGGCTCGACACCGCCGACGGGCGGCTCAAGCGCGCCGCTCTCGCGCCCCCGCCGTCGAGTCCGGCCACGCCGCAGATCCGCCGCCGGTCCGGGGTACGACGATGACCAGCGTGCTGGAGCTGCGCCAGGTCTCCAAGACCTATCGGGACGGCGCCGACGAGGTGCACGCGCTGCGCGAGGTCGACCTGAGCGTCGAGGCCGGAAAGATGGTCGCGGTGATGGGCCCCAGCGGCTCCGGAAAGAGCACACTGCTGACGATCGCCGGCGCACTGGAGACGCCGACCGCGGGCGAGGTCTCCGTGGCCGGCCTGGCGTTCGCCGGGATGTCCCGCGAGGACCGGAGCCGGCTGCGGCGGCGCGCCATCGGCTACGTCTTCCAGGACTTCAATCTGCTGCCCGGACTGACCGCCGCCGAAAACGTGGCCCTGCCGCTGGAACTGGACGGCCGATCCCGCCGCAAAGCTGGTGCTGCCGCCCTGGACGCACTGCGGCAACTGGACCTGGGCGACCGCGCGGACCGATTCCCCGACCAGCTCTCCGGCGGCGAACGGCAACGGGTCGCGATCGCCCGGGCGGTCGTCGGCGACCGGCGGCTGCTGCTCGCCGACGAACCGACCGGCGCGCTCGACTCCACCAACGGCGAGGCCGTGATGCGGCTGCTGCTCGACTCCTGCCGGCGTGGTCTCGCCGCGATGGTGGTCACCCATGACGCCCAGCTCGCCTCGTGGGCCGACCGGGTCGTCTTCATCCGCGACGGCCGCATCGTCGACGGGACCGCCGCCCGGCCCGGGCCCGACTCGCTGCTCACCGAACAGCCGGCCCGGTGAGCACCGCGCTGCAGGACCGGCCACTGGTGCTCGGCACCGGCAACGGCGGGATGGCCGCCCGCCGGGCCGTCCTGCGGTGGGCCTGGCGACTCTTCCGCCGCGAATGGCGCCAGCAGTCCCTGATCCTGGCCCTGCTGCTGCTCGCGGTGGCTGCCACCACGATCGGGCTCGGCCTGGCCACCAACTCTTCCGGCTCGCAGGCATCGTCGTTCGGCACCGCTGATCGCCTGCTCACGCTGACCAGCACCGGAAATCGACTGGACGCGGATCTGGCCGCGGTGCGCGCCTCGTTCGGCGTCACCGAGGTGATCACACACCAGGATGTCCCGGTGCCGGGCTCGGCGAACGCGATCGACCTGCGAGCCCAGGACCCGCGAGGCCCCTACGGCGCGTCGATGCTCCGGCTGGACGAGGGCCGTTACCCGCGGGGCCCGGACGAGGTCGCGGTCACCACCGGCGTGGCCAAGGTCTTCGGCCTGGTGCTCGGCGGCGGCTGGGACGTGAACGGCCGCCACCGCACCGTCGTCGGCCTGGTCGAGAACCCGCTGGACCTGAAGGACCGCTTCGCCCTCGTGGCGCCCGGCCAAGCCACGCCGCCGGATCGGGTCGTAGCGCTGGTCCGCACCGGCCCGACCGATCGCGGCGCCCGGCCTCTGCCGGACGGGGTCTCGGCCGAGGTCCGCGGCGACGGAGCGGACAACGCCAGCGTCGTGGTGCTCCTCCTGAGCACGATCGGCCTGCTCTTCGTCGGGCTGCTCGCGGTGGCCGGGTTCACCGTGATGGCCCAGCGCCGGCTGCGCTCACTCGGCATGCTCGGCGCGATCGGCGCCGCCCAACGCCACCTACGGCTGGTCCTGGTCGCCAACGGCGCCGTCATCGGCGCGGCCGGTGCGCTCGCCGGCTGCGTGACCGGCCTCGCCGCCTGGTTCGCCTTCGGCCCCCGGTTCGAGTCGCTGATCGGGCATCGCATCGACCGTTTCGACCTGCCCTGGCCGGCGGTGGTGGCCTCGATGCTGCTGGCCGTCCTCACCGCGATCGGCGCCGCGTGGTGGCCGGCGCGGGCCGCCGCCCGCGTCTCCGTCGTCGCCGCGCTGTCGGCCCGCCCGGCAGCACCGCGGCCGGCGCACCGGTTCGCCGCGCTCGGCGTGCTGCTGCTGCTCGGCGGCCTGGGCGCCTTGGTCGCGGCGCAGCAGACCAAGCCGCCCTACATCATTGTCGGTGTGGTGGCCTCCACGCTCGGGCTCCTGCTGCTCGCGCCGCTCGGGATCGCCGCTCTGGGCCGGCTCGGCGGGCTCGCCCCACCGGCGACCCGCCTCGCCCTGCGCGATCTGGCCCGCTATCGGTCCCGGTCGAGCGCGGCCCTGGCCGCGATCGGGCTGGCGGCGGGCATCGCGGCGGTGATCGCGCTGAGTGCCGGCGTGTCCGTCGCCAAGGCCGCCGAGCCCACCGGTGGGAATCTCCCCGCCGACCAGATCATCGTCTGGCTGAACGAGGACGGGCTCGACGGCCCGGTGCCCTCGCTGACCCCCGCCCAGGCGAACGACACGAAGCTCCGGGTCGACGCGATCGCCGCCGGCCTGGACGGCGCGACGGTACTGGCCCTGCAGACGGTGGTGAACCCGAACGGGCCACAGCTCGGGGGCGAGTCGGGCGGGCGGGCGCCGGTCCAGCTGGGGCGGCCGCACGCAACGACGCTCAACGGACGGCCCGGCGTCGAATACCGCGGCGACGAGGCGATCTCGTTGTTCGTGGCCACGCCCGAGGTGCTGCAGCGATACGGGATCGAACCGGCGAGCATCGCCGCGGACACCGACATCGTCACGGTCCATGATCTGAGCGGGTACGACCTCTTCCCGGGCCGTTACGGCGATTGGCACCCGAGGATCCAGCACGTGGACCTGCCGGCGTACACCTCGCTACCGACCGCTTTGCTCACCACGCACGCCGTACAGTCGCTGCGTTTGACGCCGTCCCCGGCCGGCTGGCTGGTGCGAACGGCCGGCCCGCTGGCCCCGGCCGACATCGAGCGGGCGGAGAAGGCCGCGCAGGCCGCCGGTCTCACCGTGGAATCGCGGCCGACCGGGGCGGAGATCGTGCGGCTGGCCGGCTACGCCACCGCCGCCGGCATCATGGTCGCTCTGGGCGTGCTCGCGATGACCGTGGGGCTGATCCGCAGCGAGACGGCCCGCGATCTGCGCACCTTGATCGCGGTCGGCGCTCGGCGCCGCACCCGGCGGGCACTCACCGCGGCGACCGCCGGAGCGCTGGCCCTGCTGGGCGCGGTGCTCGGCATCACCGGCGCCTACCTGACGCTGCTCGCCTGGCACCACCGGGATCCGCATTGGCTGACCTCCGTGCCGGCACCGCACCTGGCCGCGATCCTGATCGGCTTGCCCGTGATCGCGTACGGGGGCGCCTGGCTCCTGGCCGGCCGGGAGCCCGCCGCGGTGGCCCGCCAGCCGCTGGACTGAGGTCACTTCGAGAGCGTCAGAGGGGGCCTCTCCTGTGCTGGAGCGGCTCTCCTGACACCCCCGGCCAAGGCATGCCGCTCCTCGATGTCCGTCCGAGCTAATCCACGGCCGCGAATCGTCGGCCGACAAGCGTGGTCGCCTCGCGGGGCGGGAGCGGGTGGTGAAAATAGAAGCCCTGGCCGATCTCGCAGCCCATGTCGATGAGGGCGGTCGCTTGATCGGCCGTTTCGATGCCCTCGGCCACCACGTTCATCTTGAAGGCCCCACCCAGGTGGACCACGGCCTCGCACACTGATCGCGCTTCCGGGTCGTCGGCGATACCGGTGACGAACGAGCGGTCGATCTTCAGTACGGTGACCGGTAGGCGGCGAAGGTAGCTCACGGCCGAATAACCGGTGCCGAAATCGTCGACCGCCAGCTGGATGCCGAGGTCTCGCAGCGCCTCCAGGCGGCTGATGGTGAGCGGGTCGGGTTGCAGGACGACGCTTTCGGTGATCTCCAAGGTGAGCCGATCGGGCGGGAAGCCGTCGCGCCAGCCGGTCGCCTCGCGGCAGGCCGCACGCAGGACCCACGCGCCCAGCGGCACCACCGCACCGGTCTCCTCGGCCAGATCAATGAAGTCGCCCGGGCCCACCAGACCGCGGACGGGATGGTTCCAGCGGACCAGGGCCTCGAACGCCCGCAGGTCGCCCGTGCCGAGCGCCACGATGGGCTGGAAGTACACCACCAGTTCGTCGTGGGCTACGGCGCGGCGCAGCTCGGCCTCGCGCGCTTTGGTGTCCATCACGTCCGAGTAGTACTCGAACCGGGCCCGGCCCGCGCGTTTGGCCGCGTACAGGGCGGTGTCGGCCTGTTGCAACAGTGTCTCGCCGGAGGCGTTCGGATCGTCGTGGATCGCGACGCCGATGCTCGCCTCCACCATGAGCACGTGCTCGCCGAAGACCACCGGCATGCGTAGCGCCTCCAGCAGCCGCATGGCGGCCGAACCCGCGGCCTCCCGGGACGGCAGCCGCTGCAGAAGGACGGCGAACTCGTCGCCGCCGAGACGCCCGGCCAGGTCGCCGTGCTGGATGACGCCCCGCATGGCGTCGGCCGCGGCCACCAGCACGGCGTCGCCCGCCTCGTGACCGAAGGTGTCGTTGATGGGCTTGAACCGGTCGAGGTCGATGAGCAGCAGCGCGGTGTGCCGGCCCGGGCGGATCGCCTGGCCGGCGAGATGGTCCAGGCGCTCCGCGACCAGGATCCGGTTGGCCAGTCCGGTCAGGCCGTCGGTGACTGCCATCTCGCGGTTGTCCCGCAGAGCGTGCCACTGGCGGGCCATCACCAGCAGCGTGAGCACGGCCGAACCCAAGATCATTCCGCCGTACGGATTGAGTGGCAGACGCGCCGATTGAACGGCGAGCAGAAGGTAGGCGCCGATGCTGGCCGCGTACGGGAAGAGGAAGACCGCGTTGCGATCGCGCCGTCTCGGCGCGGGGTGCCGCGGACGGCGGTATTGCTGATCGGCGGCCAGCACCAGCAGAAAACAGCCGGCCAGCCACAGCAGGTCCGGCCAGGAGCCGCCGGTGAAACCGCCGTTCAGCTGGATCCAGCTGTACGACACGTCGGCGGTCACGGTCAGTGCGATCGACCCGGCGAGCAACCGGATCGGGGCCGGCGTGTCCGACTGGGGATGCCGCAGCATGGCGGTCGACATGGCCAGCACGAGCAGCAGGTCGCCGATCGGTAGCGCCGCGGTGAACGACCGCTGCCACGTGCTGAGTCCCGGCGCATTGAGAATCGGGCCGAGCAGCAGGTACCAGATCGCGATGAATCCGCCGGCGCCGACGATCAGCGCGTCCAGAGCCAGCTTCTGCCGGTCGCGGCGGCGCCGTAGCCGGCCGGGAAGCATCAGCAGCCCGGCGAACATCAACGGGGAGAAGATGAGTAGACAGTAGTCGGCGGTGGAGGGATAGCCGGTCGTGTACAAGATGTGCGACTGGACGAACCAAGCGACGTGGGCGGCCAACTGGCAGCCGAACGCGATGGTTATCACCAGCCAGGCTCGGCGGGTCCGCGGCTCCTGCCGTTTCGAGAGGGCCACCCGGGCGGCCAGCGCGGTGAAGAGTCACCCGGCCAGCGCGACGGCGACACGGTCACGGCCGGCTGTCTTCGCCTGGTACAGCGCCTGATCCGCCGCGCTCATCAGGGATTCCACCGCCCCGGCGGGGCCGGTGGCCACGCCGATGGACGCGGAGACCAGGATGCGCGTGCCGCCGGAGACAATGGGGGTCCTGGTGATGCTCTCCCGGATCCGCTCGGCCAGGGCCCGCGCCTCGGACTCGTCGGCGTCCGGGCAGAACACGACGAACTCCTCTCCGCCGTACCGGGCCACGACGTCGTTCGCCCGGCAGGCCGCGGCGATGCGGGCGGCGGACTCCCGCAACACCACGTCGCCGACGGGATGCCCGTACGTGTCGTTGACCGTCTTGAAGTGATCGAGATCGATGACGAGCAGGCTGACACGGTGGTCGTCCGGACCGGAGCCCCCCTCGGCGGCCATCCGCTCGGTCAGGAAGCGACGGTTGTGCAGACCGGTCAGCCCGTCGGTGACGGCCAGGCGCTGCTGTTCCCGTACGGCTTGGCGCAGCTCTCCGGCCAGGCTCGCACGGTCGGCCGCGAACAGGTACTGCCGGGTCAGCATGGCCAGGCAGAGCACGCCGGCGATGACCAGCGTCAGGACGCTCGTCGTGCCGGTGGTCACCCGCTCGACGATGACAAGCGTGAAGGAGGCCAGCGTCGCGGTCAGAACCGGCAGCACCGTGAAGCCGCGGTCGAAGGTGCGGCGTTGAGCCACCGGCTCCCGGAACCGGATGGCCACCACGGCGGCCACGAAGGAACAGGTCGCGCTGGCTTCGAAGGCGACGTCGACCCAGCTGCCGCTGGCGTAGTTGCTGAATACCAGTTGATACGTGTAGAGCATGTCGCTGATCGCGTTGAGTCCGCCCGCGTAGCCGACCAAGCGCACCGACAGGGGCAACTGGCGGTGACCGCCGATCCCGACGATGCCGAGACAGCAGATCAGAACGATGTCCAGCAACGGGTAGGCGACGGTGAAGACGTTCGACAGCGCCATCCCCTCGGACAGCTGGGGCCGGATGAGAATCTGCCAGCCCATCGCACCCGCACTGACGATCAGCAGCAAGGTGTCCAGGAGGCCACGCAGATGCCGCAGCCGGCCGGCTCCACCGAAACCGACCAGGATCGCCACAACGGTCACCACGGACGCGGTCAGATAACAGACGTCGGCGAAGGACGGGTCGGGCGGCCCACTCGGCGTCAGATAGTCGTAGCCGGTATAGACGAGTTCCCCGGCCAGCTGAGCCCCGTACGCGATCGCGAGCAGTCGCCACAGCGCACGGTGCCGCCCGGTCAGGCGGCGGGCGGCCACAGCGGAAGCCACGGCGCCGGCGGTGATGGGCAGCAGATAGAGGACGTCACCGACGAACATGGCGCGGCTCGGGTTGTCCGCACTGAGCATGGTGAGCAGCGCGTAGCAGACCATCCAGCCGACTCCGGCCAGCACCGCGATCCGGGACGGGACATCGGCCAGGATCCTTCGGCCGGCGATGGACAGCCTCGCCACGGGTACCGCCCTCCCCCCGGCCGCGACGCGACCCCGGGACATCTCATCGGACGGCAGCCATCGCGGTTGAGGCTTTCACCGGCCAGTCGCGCAGCGTCGAACGGATCAGGCCTTCTGATCCTGCGTGGCGCCGTTGATCGATACCGCCTTGACCGCGCCGCTGCTCAGGTTCCAGCGCTGCAGCAGATCGGCGTAGATGCCCTCGGCGACCACGCGGTCCAGCGCACCCTTGACCGCGTCCCGGAGCTGACTGTTGCCTTTGGCGAACGGGATGCCGATCAAGCCCGGATCGTACTGGGTGGTCGACGCCAGCTCGTAGTAATCCTTGGTCCGCGAGTCGGTCGCCAGGTGGGTCGCCGTCGGGAAGTCGTTGAGTACCGCGACCGCGCGCCCGGTCCGCAGCTGCAGCAGCGCGTCGGCATTCGTCGTGTATTCGTTGATTTTCATCGGCCGGCCGTCGCACCCGCTCTGCGAGCGGTGCAGGAGATCGGCCTGGATGGTGCCCTTCTCGATGGCGACCACGGTGCCGCACAGGCCGGTCAGATCGGCGATGCGGTGCGGATTGCCGCGCTGCACGATGATCGACGATCCGGCCGAGAAGTAGTTGACGAAATCGGCCTTCTTCTCGCGCTCGGCGGTGTCGGTCATCGCCGACAGCACGCCCTCGTAGGTGCCGTCGGCCACCTTGTCCAGGGCGGTCTGGAAGGGGCCGGTCACGATCTGGATTTTGATGCCGAGAACCTGGCCGATGGCGTCGGCGAGATCCGGTTCGAACCCCACGATCGTCCGGCCGTCGGCCGCGAACGATTCCATCGGCGCGTAACTGGCGTCGGTGACGAAGCGGATGTAGCCGCGGTCGCGCACCGCCTGCGGCAGCGAGTCGTGCAGCGCCTGGTCGACTTGGACGGCGCCCTGCCCGGTCGCCTCGTCGGCTTTGGTGCCGCACCCCGCGAGGAGGGCGAGCGCGAGCATCGGGATCAGCAGCTTCTTCATCGGACCGCCTCCGGCATCGGTACGGAAATCTGGGTCCACGGCATCGGCCGCGAGTAGTGATAGCCCTGCGCCTCGTCGCAGCCGGCCGCAGCGAGCCAGTCGGCGATCTCGGCCGTCTCCACACCCTCGGCGGTGACTCGGCAGCCGAGCCCCCGGGACAGGGCGATGACCGCGTGGACGATCGCCTGGTTCTCCTTTTCCTCGAGCACCGTCGCCACGAAGGTTCGGTCGATCTTGAGCTCGACCAGTGGCATCCCGCGCAGCCGTTCCAGGCTGGTGTAGCCGGTGCCGAAGTCGTCCACCGAGAATCCGATACCCCGGCCGGCGAGCCGATCGATCGCGGCCATCGAGGTCGCCCGGTCGTCGACCATCGCTGTCTCGGTGACCTCGAGGACCAGCCGGTCCGGCGCGGTGCCGAACTCGGCCAGCATCGCCTCCACCATCCCGGCGAAGTCGGCGGCCTCGAGGTTGCGGGCCGAGACGTTCACCGAGACCGTCCAGTCCCGGCCGGCTGCCACCCACGCCACCTGGTCGGTCAGCGCCCGTCGCAGCACCCACGCGGTCAGCGGCTCGATCAGTCCGGACTGCTCGGCCGCCGGGAGGAACTCCGACGGCGGCAGCAGACCGCGTTCCGGGTGCTGCCAGCGCACCAGCGCCTCCACCCCGCAGATCGTGCCGTCGTCCAGGCTCACCTTCGGCTGGTAGAACAGCACCAGCTCGTCGCGGTCCAGGGCGTGCCGCAGCTCCGCTTGCACCACCAGCCACTGGGTGGGATGGCGGGTCCGCTCGCCGGCCCAGACGACGATGTCGGCTGTTCCGCGCTTGCCCTGATACATGGCTGCGTCGGCGTGCCGGAGCAGTTCCTCGACCTCGGTGCCGTGCGCGGGGTAGAGCGCGATCCCGAAACTGGCCTCGATCGTGAGCGGCACGCCGTCCAGGACCACTTCGCTGCTGAGCACCGTCCGCAGCGACTCGAGCATCGCCCGTACGTCATCGGCGCCCGCCGCCGGCACGATGAGAGCGAACTCGTCGCCGCCCAGCCGGGCCACCGTGTCCTGCTGCCGCACGCCGCCCCGCAACCGCGCGGTGATCACCTTCAGCAGCTCGTCGCCGGCGTGGTGGCCGAGGGTGTCGTTGACCTCCTTGAACCGGTTGAGGTCGACGACGACCACCGCGCCGCCCTTCTCCTCGCGCAGCGCGGCCGTGGCCCGCTGCCGGAACGCCTCCCTGTTCGGCAGCCCGGTCAGCCCGTCGTGCAGCGCCTCGTGCTCCTGCCGGGCGGCGTAGCGCCGCAACGACCGGGTCGTCGACCAGGAGATCAGACCCAGCGCCAGGTAGAGCACGCCCAGACCACCGCCGAGCCGCCAGTAGGTGACCGCCATCTGTTCGTGCAGCCGCTGGTCGATCTTGTCGTACGGCAGGTAGAGCTCGAGCACCCCGATCGCCTCACCGGATGCTCGCGCGAACACCGGTTGCAACACCCGGATGACCTTCCCACCGGCTTCGGTGGCGTCCTCGATCGTGGTCGCCCCGGCCACCCCCACGGTCGCCGAGTGAAAGGCCGGATCGGAGACCGGTACGCCGCCCGAGGTGGACCCGTCGTCGGAGTAGACGACCTGACCGGTGAAGGTGCGCAACCGCATCCGCAGGACCGAACCGTGGATGAGCGCCAGATCGGTCGCCCTGGCCAGCGAGTCGCGCTCGCTCTCGGTCAGTCCCCGGCTCAGATCCGCGGCGTCGAGCGCCGGCGCCACCGCCATCTCGGCGATGACGGCCGCCTGCGCGACCCCCTGATCCCGCCCCTGCTTGGCCGCATCCTCCTGCACGCCGTTGAGCAACACCGTGGCCAGCGCCCCGATCGGCAACAGGCTGGCCCCGAGGTACGTCACGAACAACCGCGAACCGGATCGCGCCGCTCGTCGCCTTCCTCCGGGTAACCACACGGCCGCATCATCGGCTGAATCGCCTTTCTGCTGAGGGAATCGACCTCAGCGGCAACGGCCGAGGTTCAGCTCACCACCACGGCCGCTCCAGGGCCCGGTCCGTGCCGCCGGTGGCGTCCAAGCCGTCCAGCGCGTCCATGTCGGCGGAGGTCAGCTCGAAGTCGAAGACCTGTGCGTTCTGCTCGATCCGCTCGCGGTGGGTGGACTTGGGGAGCACGATGAGACCGCGCTGCAGCGCCCAGCGGATCAGCACCTGCGCCGGGGTCCGGCCCAGCCGCTCGGCGATCTCGGCCACCTGCTGATCGCGCAGGTGCCGGCCCGTGCCCAACGGGCTGTAGGCCTCGAGCGCCAGGCCGCGGGCTTCGCAGGCCGCCAGCAGTTCCCGGCGGAACTCGAACGGACTGAACTGCACCTGGTTGACGACCGGGGCGACGTCGGCCACCTTGAGCAGCGCGTCGACCTCGGACGCGCTGAAGTTGGAGATACCGATCGAGCGCGCGTAGCCGCGCTCGTGCGCACGCTGCATACCCTCCCAGGCCCAGGTCGGCCCGCCCTGCGGCCAGTGCACGATGTAAAGGTCGACGGAATCGACGCCGAGGCGCTCGAGGCTGCGCTGCGCCTCGGCTTCCGGGTCACTCGAACCGGGGAAGAACTTCGTCGTGAGGAAGACGTCCTCGCGGGCGACGCCGCTGTCCCGCAGCGCCCGCCCCACGCTGGCCTCGTTCCCGTACGCCTGTGCGGTGTCGATGTGGCGATAGCCGGCTTCCAGCGCCCAGCGCACCGCGTTCTCGCACTCGGGCCCGTCCGGCACCTGCCACACACCGAGTGCGAGCAGCGGAATCTCCCTGCCGTCGGCGAGCACACGCGCCCGCCCGTTCCCGGTCAGCTCTCCTGCAGCCATCGTTGTCCTCTCCCGCTTCTGTGATCAGCACCGGCCGGCGCCCCCCTCTGCACTGCCCCAGCCGGCGCCGAGGAAACACAGGAATCGTTCAGGAAATGTCGTTCAGCGGTGAACCTGTGGCGTTCGTCATCGTCATGGTGATCGAGACCGCAACGCCGCCGGCCACCGGAAATGGATTCCACAAATATTGCACTTCGTTTCCAGATCTCTGTAACACCGGAATTCATAACCTTTCCCCACGCTCAATGCGAGAAAGGTCTTGATATCCATGACGGTGACGATGGTCGCGTCCCACGGCACGTCGACGGCCGGGCGCCGCCGTGACGACGAATTGCTGATGGAATCGGTGCACGCGACCCATTACCGGCCCTTGCTGCGTTTCCTGCTCGGGCTGACCCGCAACGAACGCCCGGCGGCCGAGGACCTGCTGCAGGAAACGATGCTCCGGGTCTGGCGTCACCTCGACTCGCTGCCCGCGGAGGAGGAGAACGCCCGTAAATGGTTGTTCACCATCGCCCGGCGCGTCGCCATCGACGCCGCTCGGTCCCGGCAGGCCCGGCCGTCGGAGGTCAGCCTGATGGAGGCCGACCAGATGAGCACGGTCGACAGCGTCTCCGGAACACTGGCGTTGCGCGACCTCACGGACGCTTTCCACCGGCTGAGCACCGAACATCGCATGGTTCTGCAGGAATTGCATTTCCGCGGCGCTTCCGTCGAGGAGGCCGCGCAACGGCTCGGCGTTCCGGCCGGCACAGTCAAGTCCCGCGCGCATTACGCGATGCGATTGCTCCGGACGGCGCTCGATCCCACCGTATGAGTCCGGCCGGCTCGAAGTGTTTTCCCTGAGGTGAGCGACCAGGCGGCACGGCCATCCGGCGCGTACCGTTGCGGCGAGGATTTCGAGCAGCCGTGACAAGCCGGAGCGCGCGACAGTGCCAGACGTACGATTCACCCTGCTCGGTCCGCTGCGGGCCTGGCGGGGCGACGGGGAGCTCGCCCTCGGCGCGAGGCAGCAGCGGCTCATCCTGGCGCTGCTGCTCGCTCGCGCCGGCGAGCAGGTCAGCGTGTTCGATCTGGTCGAGCTGGTGTGGGTCGAGCGGCCGCCCAGCAGCGCCGTCAACGTGGTGCACCGCTACGTCGGGGCACTGCGCCGGCTGCTGGAACCCGATCTGCCGCGCCGGGGCGAGGGTCACTGGCTGGCCGGCGGTGCGGGCAGTTACCAGCTGAAGGTCGGCGCCGGCTCCCTCGACCTGCTCGCCTTCCGCCAGGACGTGGACAGGGGCCGGTCGCAGGCGCGATCGGGCCGCCCGGAGCAGGCCTTGGCACTGTTCGGCTCGGCGCTCGCGCTGTGGCGGGACCGCTGCGCCGCCGGGCTCGACGTCGCGGTGGACAACCATCCGACGTTCGTCGCCCTCGAGAACGAATGCACCTCCGTCGCGCGGGAAGCAGCACGGCTGGCGATGGATCTGGGGCAACCCGCCGCCGTCCTTCCGGCACTGCGCCGGTCGGCGGCGCGCAACCCCTTCGACGAGGCGCTCCAGGCCGACCTCATGCGCCTGCTGGCCGCGGACGGGAAGCAGGCCGACGCCATCCGGCTCTACCAACAGGTCAATCGGCAGCTGGACGACCAGCTGGGGGTGGTCGCGGGAACGGAGCTCCAAGCGTCGCTGCAAGCCGTTCTGCACGGTGCTGACAGCGCCCGGGACGACGAGCCCGCGCCGAAGCAGGCGTACGCCATTCGTCCGGCGCAACTCCCCTCCGACCATCCGTACTTCACCGGCCGCGACGACGCCCTCGACAAGCTGCTGGGGTACGCGCGCCGGCGTACCGAATCGACGGTCGTGCTGGGAATCGACGGCATACCGGGGGTCGGCAAGACCACCCTGGGGATCCATCTGGCCCATCGGCTCGCCGCCGAATACCCCGATGGGCAGCTCTACGCCGACCTGCGAGGTTTCGACGGCCACCGGGCACCGGTCGACCCGGGCGACGTCCTGCTCGCCTTCTTCTCCGCGCTGGGCGTCGTGGAACCGCCCGGCAACGCCGGCGTCGAGTCCCGGGCCGCGCTCTACCGCAGTGTCCTCGCCGACCGTCGCCTACTCGTGATGCTGGACAACGCCTACGCCGCCGAGCAGATCGAACCGCTGCTTCCGGGCACGCCGAACTGCCTGGTCATCGTGACCAGCCGCACCCGGCTCGCTCCCCTGGCCGCCACGATCGGCGCCAACCTGCTGACGCTGGACACGCCCGGCGCCGAGGAGGCCCGAGCCGGCTTTGTCAACCGGATCGGACCCGACCGCGCCCGGACCGAGAAGGCGGCTCTCGACGAGATCATCGAACGCTGCGGACGCCTCCCCCTGGCCATGGCGGTGGTCGCCGCCCGGGCCGCCGATCAGCCGTTGAGCACCATCCTGTCGGAGCTGCGGGAGGCGCGGCTGACTCTCGACGCCTTCGCCGACGACAACCTGGACAACGACCTCCGCGCGATCTTCTCCTGGTCCTACCGACGGCTCACGCCGGCCGCCGCCCGCCTGTTCCGGCTGCTGTCGCTTCATCCGGGGCCGGACATCACCGCGCCGTCGGCGTCCGCCCTGGCCGGCACCGATGGCGGGCGGACCCGCGGGCTGCTGGCCGAACTGTTGCGCACACGACTCGTGACCCAGCACCGGCCGCAGCGCTATCGCCTGCACCTGCTGGTGCGCACCTACGCGCTGGAGCTGGCCCAGGAGAACGATTCCCGGGACACGCGGGAGGTCGCGCTCCACCGGCTCCAGGACTTCTACCAGGACGGGGCCGACTCGGCCAACCGCCTCATCGAGGGCTCCGGCCAGGTGCCCCCGCTCCCCCGCGACGCGGCGGAATCCGCCGACGGAACCCCCGCGATGGAATGGTTCCTCACCGAGCACGACGTGCTCCGGGCGATCGTCGAGGACGCCGTACGCCGGGGTGAGGCTTCCCGGGCGTGGCCGCTCGTGCTGTCCATGCAGCTCTTCTACCACCGCTACTGCTGGTGGAGCGAGTGGCGCGACGTCGCTCAGCTGGCGCTCGACGCGGCCACCGCGGCCGGTGACGTGGAGGGCCGGGCGCACATGGACCGGTCGGTGGCCGGCGCCCTGTTCTTCCTGGGCCACTACGACGAGGCACTGAGGCATCTCCGCTCGGCCCTCGACCTCTTCGACCAGGCCGGGATGGACCCCGAACGGGCCCACGTGCTGATGAACCTCTCCCGCGTCCTGCTCACCACGGGCGCCTACGCCGAGGCCATCCGCTCGCACCGCACGGCCATCCTGCTGCTGCGCAAGCATGGCCTGCGCACCGCCGAGGCCAGCGCACTGCAGGTCATGGCCAACTATCTCGTCACGGAGCGCCCGCAGGCGGCGGAGTCCCTCGCCCGTCGCGCCGCCGAGATCTGCACCGCGACCGGCGACGTCCAGGGTCTGGCGATCTGCGACGAGCTGCTGGCCCGCAGCGCCCTGACCCAGGGCCGGCTCGCCGACGCGCTGAGCTTCTCGCAGCGCGGGATCGACCGTCTCACCGGAACGCATTACCGCATCACCCAGGCCGAGGCGTTCACCACCAACGGCGACATCCTCGCGGCGTCCGGCCGGTGGGACGCCGCCCAAGAGGCCTGGGAGAAGGCGCTCACCTCTTTCGACGACACCCGCACCAAGTACGCGCTGGAGCTGGTCGGCCGGCTGCGGAGCGCCCGGGACCGCGACTGACCGGCGTACCGGCGCGCACGCCGTGGTGACGCTATCCGGCGGCACCGGTCGGGTCACCCAGACCCTGGCCTGACCCGTGGGCGTGCACCAATTGCATGCGTGAGGTGTAGCCGAGCTTCCGCAGGATCCGGGTGACGTGGGTCTGCACGGTCCGGGGCGACAGGAAGAGCTCCTTCGCCACATCCGGGTTGGTCCGGCCCTGGGCGACCAGCTCGGCCACCCGGCGCTCGGCCGCGGTCAGCGCCTCCCCGCCCCCGGCCGGCCGCTGGTCGAGTGTGCGGCTGCCCCGCCGGATGCCGTGGGGACGCAACCGGGAGTCGGCCCGGCGCAGGTCTCCGGCGGCGCCGAGCGCGAAGTATCCCCGTACGGCGTCGTTGAAGACCTCCCGCGCCTCGCTGCCGTGGCCGGTCGCGGCCAACCGGACCGCCAGCTCCTCGGCGGCGAACGCCGCCATGTAGCGCCAGCCGTGGTGCTCGTAGACGCCGATCACCCGGCGCAGCTCGGCGGTGTCGTCCTCGAACTGGGCGCGGGTCAGCCGCGCCGCCGCGCGTTGCATCGGAAGAGCGTCGGCCGCCGCGGCGTCCTCGGCCGCCGCGGCGACGGCCGTGGCCGCGAGTTGCCGATCGCCGATGGCCGACGACACCCGGGTCAGGCCGGGCAGCCACATGTACCGCTCGCGCCCTTCGATGCCGATGGCCGGTTCGACCCACGTGGCCAGCAGCTCGGCGGCCTGCCGCGGGTCGCCGTCCGCCTCCGCGCGCATGGCCTTCGCCGCGACGAGGTAGCCGGAATAGATGTGCGTGTCCGCGCCGGCGATCGTGATGGCCGACCCGGCCGCCAGCTCGAGCGTGGCCTCGCTCCACCGCTGCTGGTGAGCCAGGATCAGCGCGGCCTGCCCATGTCGTCCCATACGTAGCGCGGCGGGCAGTTCGTCCGGCATCAGGCGCAGGTACGACAGCGCGTCGTCCCAGTCCCCGATGTCGTAACTGCCCATGGCCACGCTGAGCACCAGCATCGCGGCCCGGTTGCGCCCGGTGCGCCGGATCAGCTCCGGAACGGTGCGGGCCGCCTCCCGGAACTCCGCCGGGTGGCCGAGGTTGTTCAAGGCGGCCAGACGGTTGTTGAGGAGCATCATGTGCAGGGCGGGTCGCTCACCGGTCACTCCGGCCTCGTCGAGCGCGGCCAGTCCGGCGTCCAGATGGACCAGGGCCGCGCCCGGGTCGTGCCCGATGGCGGCCAGGGCCTGGTGGGCGTACCCGACGGCGACGGCGTCATCGGCCGCTTCCGCCTCGGCCAGAGCCCGGCTGCCTTCGGCCTCGCCGGCCGCGAGCGCACCGCTCTTGAGCAGATACAGGGCCCGGCGGGACCGGATCCAGGCCCGGCTTCCGGCCGTCAGCAGCGGATCGGCCAGGGCCTTCTCGCTCAGCGCGAGCGCCTCCGGGAACCGGCCGGTCCGATTGGTCACGGCCAGCCGGGCCAGCCAGGCGTCGGCCCGGCGGACCGGGTCGGCTGAGATGCGCAGCAGGCCGGCGGCCGCCTCGGTGGTCTGCGCGTCCCGGCCCAGGGCCTGCACGATCGGCATCAGCCGGGCGGCCAGCACCTCGCGCAGGGCGGGCGGCGTGGCTGCTCCCTCGAGAGCCGCCGACAGCAGCACGGCGGCGGGCTCGGGCGAGACACGCAGGACCCATTCGCGGAGCTCGGCCAGCCAGCTCGCGACCCACGGCGCCTGCTGACCGGGCACCGCGAGCAAGTGTGCGGCGACCGAGGCGAAGGGCATGCCGTGCTGGGCGAGGGCCTCGGCGAACTGCTGGTGCAGCGCGGTGCGCAGGGAGGCCGAGAGCTCATCGGTGAGGGCGCGGCGGATCAGTCCGTGCCGGAAGGCGAGCCGCCCGTCGCCGGTCTCGACAATCACGTCGGCGGCGTGGGCCTCCCGCAGGTTCTCGACCAGGCCGGCGGCCGGACGGTCGAGCACGATGGCCAGCTCCTGCGCGTCGAACTCCCCGCCGAGCAGCGCGGCCATCCGCAGCAACCGGTGGGTCTCGTCGCTGAGCAGCCGCAGGCGCCGGTGCAGGGCGGCCCCGAGCGAGGCGGGTGGCTCGGCTCCACCCGTACGCAATTCGGCCTCGCCGCCCCGCTCGGTGAGCAAGCCCTCCCGGACCAGGGACCGCGCGAGCTCGGACACGTAGAACGGATTGCCGCCCGCCTCGGCGAGCAACAAGCGCAGTCGCGGTCCCGGTCTCGTGCCCAGCTCCCGGGAGAACAGGTCGAGCGCCTCGCCGGGGTCGAGGGGGCTGAGCTCCATCACCGTCCCGCCCGCGGCGACGACAGCTGTCCGGGGGCGCCAGGTCCGGCGGTCGATGTCCGGTGCTGTCGCGGCCGTTCCGACCAGCAGAATGCGGTGATGCGACGCCTCGCGGATCAGCCGTAACCACGTCGTCAGCGAATCGGGGTCGGCCCACTGCAGGTCCTCGAGCGCGATCAGGACCGGACCGCGGGCGCTGCGGCGCAGCACGTCGTCGACGATCTCCTCGACCGCCACCAGGAGGGGATCGGGGCCACCGGCGGTGCTCACCGCAGCGGGCGCCTGGTTGCCGAGCAGGCCGCCGAACAGCCGTAGCGGAAAGGTCTGCAGCGCTTCCTCGGCCGTCGCCCGATAGATGTCCATGCCCTCGGTCCGGGCCGCCTCGATCGCCGTGTCGAGCAGGGCGGTCTTGCCGATCCCGGGCTCGCCCTCCAGCCAGAACAGGCCACCCCGGCCGCGGCGCAGATCGCGGACCGCCGCGGTCAGCGAGGCCAGTTCCGGCACACGTCCCAGCAACGGATCCATACCGGCATTCTAGATTCACACCGGCCGGGATCCACTGCTCAGCAGCGGAGGCGGAGCTCTCACCAGGCCGGTGCGGCGATGGGCCGGACGGGCTTGGCGGGGGTGGTCGAGGTGGTGGCGACAGGCATGTAGCTACCGTCGCCGACCGGCTGATACGCGGGCATCCGCCGACACGCGTACATCTCACCGGGCGGCGCTTGCGCTCCCCGTCACTCTCCGTGCCGGGGCAGGGGCAGGCCGGGGCCGAGCATCTCGATACCGTGCTGCGCGGCGACGGCCGCCAGCGTCGCGGCGTCCGCCGGCCCGGTTCCCGCCGAGGCGATGCTCAGATCGCGGACGAAGCGATCGAAGCCGCCGGGCGTGTGCACGGTCAGATACCGGACCGACGGGCTGACCACGACGAAGCTGTGCGGGATGCCGCGCGGCAGGATCGCGACGTGACCCGCCGCGGCCTCCCGGCGTTCGTCACCCACCTCGATGATCATCTCGCCCGCGAGCAGGATGAAGGTCTCGGTGGCTCGCAGGTGCCGGTGCCGGGGCGTGGAATGCCCGCGGTTCCCGGTGCTTTCGACCACGGTGAGCTCGCCCTCGGTCTGTTGCTCGGTGGCCAGCATCCGGGCGTCCGAGTTGAGGAGCCGGTACACCGGCTGATCGTCCGGGGTGGTGAAGACTGACATGACGTCCCTCCGGTAGTTCCTGGGAAGAACGACGGTTCACCGGCCGCATGGTTCGATTCATCAACACCGTGGATGCGGGCGAACTTCGACCGGTCCGGTGCGTCGTCCTGCTCGTGAACTCACTGACTCCCGTTGTCTCCTCCGTCCGGGATCTGGCCCCGCAACTGGCCAACAACCGCGCCTACTGGCTCAGCTGGGGCAGCGCCGACGACACCGATGCCGAACTGCCGATCTACCGCAGCGGTCTCCGGCACGGACTGCTCAACGGCGTCCTGCGGGCCCGCGGCATCGACATCGACACCGCGGTGCGCCGGGCCCGCGAGGTGCTCGAGGGCACCAGCTGGATGTGGTGGAACCATCCCGTTGACAGCGATCCGGACGTCGCGGATCTGCTCCTGAGCCGGGGCGCTTCCCTCGCCGGAGTCGTCCCCGTGATGGCGGCGCGGCTGGACGGTGTGCCCGCCGTGCCGGCACCGGACGGCATCCGCATCGAGCAGGCGCACACCGATGCCGAACTCGCCGCGTTCGCCGCGACCTATCCGGTGCCGAACGGTATGTCCGCGGCCGACACGGACGCCACCACCCAGGTCGAGCTCGCCCGGGACGGCCGGCACGAGGAACAGCTGCGCTACGTCGCGTGGGCCGGCGACCGGCCGGTCGCCTGCGGCGTGCTGTCGATCAGTCATGGTGTGGCCGGCATCTACAACATGGCGACGATCGCGAAGTTCGAGAGCCGTGGCATCGCGACCGCGCTGACCGCGGAACTGCTGCGCGAGGCGAAGGGCCGGGGACTGAAGGTCGCCACCCTGACGGCAAGCCCTCGAGGCGCCATGGTCTATCAGCGCCTGGGCTTCGACCAGGTCAGCGAATACCGTTTGTTCGCCTGGTGACGCGGAGCCGGCCGCCCATGGGCGGCCGGCTGCTCAACCGAGATAGACGCTCGTCATGGCGTCCCGGATGCGCGCCATCGCCTCCCCGGGCTGCCCGAGCGACAAACCGCCGTCCACGACCAGATCCAGGCCCGTCACGTACGAGCTGGCCTCGCTCGCCAGGTAGACCGCCGCCCCGGCGACGTCCGGGCCGAAACCCGGCCGGGGAATGGCCTGCAGGGACCGGGCCTGCTCCCGCGCGTACGCCTCGAGCGCCTCGAGGCGGGCCTGCGCCTGTTCCTCGGTGACGCCGGCCGCCTTGCCGAAACGCCCGGTCGTGATGAACCCCGGGGAGATGCTGTTCACCCGGATCCCGTCCTGGCCCAGGTCGGCCGCCGCCCACTTGGTGAGGTTGATGAGCGCGGCCTTGGAGACCGAGTACGCGACACCGGCGTAGACGACCCGCTGCCCCGTGATGCTGGCCATGTTGATGATGCTGCCGCCGGTCCGGCGCAGGTGGCCGACCGCGTGCTTGATGCCGTACAGCGCGCCCATGACGTTCACCTCCTGGGTGGCGCGGAACGCCGCGACGTCGACGTCCTCGATGCGGCCCAGGTGCGAGGGTGACCCGGCGTTGTTGACCAGCACGTCAAGCCGGCCGTGCCGCCGCACGGCGAAGTCCAGCAGGGCCGCGACGTCGTCCTCGCGCGACACGTCGGCCGTCAGGAACGACGCGGCCGGCCCCAGCTCCACGGCCACGGCCTCCCCCTCGGTCCGCCGTCGCCCGGCCAGGACGACCTGAGCCCCCTCGTGCACGAACGCCCGCGCCACGTCCACCCCGATGCCGCTGGTCGCCCCCGTGACCACGGCGACCTTGCCGGTCAACGCGTTCATTGCGGCCCCTTCCCGATCCGGCGGGCACATCCCGCTCTCCGTCCCGCACGACGGCGTCCGCGACGAGGGGTTCGGCCGGGTCGCGGGTGAACTTCGTCTCCCGCCGCCCGTCGCCGGTGGTATGGACATCATGGTGATCGGGGCCGGACCGACCGGTTCCTTCCTCGCACTCGCTCTGGCCCGGCGCGGACACGCGGTGACCGTGCTGGACCGGGACCCCGGCCCCGCCGCGGACGGCTCCTGGGAGCGTCCCGGGGTCCCGCAGTTCCGCCAACCGCACGCGTTTCGCTCGCAGATCGCCGAGGCGCTGCGGGCGGAGCTGCCGGGGGTGCTGGAGGCGCTCGTGGCCGACGGTGCCTATCTCGCCGAGGGGCAGATGGGGGTGCGGCGGAGCGTGTACGAGGCGGTCTTCCGCCGGGCCCTGAGCGGCGAGCCCGGCGTCACGATGCTCGCCGGCAGCGCCCGGGACATCCGGACCGATGCCGCCGGACGGCCGGTGCTGATCAGCGACACCGGCATCAGCACGGCTGATCTCGTTCTGAACGCCACCGGCCGGGCCCGGTTCCTGAAACATCGGCGTACGGCCGGTCTGGATGTCGATTCCGGCCTGGCCTACGTGTCCCGCGAGTATCAGGTGGCACCCGGGGCACGCGACGAGTTCTACGCCGGCGCCCGGCACATCTGGAATCTCCCCGGATACCTGGTCCGCGTCTTTCCCAGTGACAGCAACGTCATCTCGACGCTGTTCGTGCGCCGCGCGGACGACCGCGACCTGACCGTGCTGCGGCACCCGGAGGCCTACGAGGCGGCGACCGCGGCCGTACCGCCGCTCGCCGCGCTCATGACAGCCGACAAGGTGCGGCCCATCTCCCGCGTGTACCCCGGCGGCGCGATGCGCAACATCTATCGGGGCCAGCTCACGAAGGACGAGATCGACACGCCCGGGGTGATACACGTCGGTGACGCGGTCTTCTCCCCGAGCCCGATGTACGGCCGCGGGATCGCCACATCCCTGATACAGGCCCGGGCCCTGCTCGAGCTCATCGACGCCGGCCACGACCGGGACAGCGTGACCCGCCGGTTCGACGCCTGGTGCACCGGCCGGATGCTGCCCTGGTTCCACGACCAGGTGCTCGACGACGCCGGCGTCATCGGGATGTGGGACGGGGGCGACCTGGAGATCGACGGCCGGCTGCCCTCCGCGACCATCACCCGAGCCGTCGCCGGTGAGCCACGATGGCGCGACGTCATCGGGCAGTACCTGGACATGCGGGTGCTGCCGTCCGCGTTGGCCCCGGTGGAAGTCGCGGCACGGGAACGCATCGCCGCGGGATGGCGGCCCGCCTTCGCCGACGGGCCCGATCGTCAGGAGCTGTTGCGGGTGATCCGAGGCTCCGTCAACCGGACCTCCCCGGTCAGGCCGGCGTTCGCAGCTCGATCGGCCGGCTCATCGGGCCATAAGTCGCCCGGTACGTCCGGGGCAGCATGATCCGGCGGATCCAGGCCGGCGTGCCGGCGCCGCGGCTGGTCAGGTCGGTCATCTTCGCGATGTGGTCGACCCTCGCCCGGCGCCGCGCCTCGAATCGGGGACCGGCCGCATCCCCGTCGGTGTCGCTGAGGACATCGGCCAGCACCAGCGCGTCCTCCATGGCCAGCCCGGCCCCGGCGCCCCAGACCGGCGCGGTGGCGTGCGCGGCATCGCCGATCAGCACGCAGCGCCCCTTGCTCCAGGCCGGGATGCGGACCTCGGTGACAGGCGAGTGGTACAGCCGGGAGGGCTCGGCCAGCAGGGCGTCGACCACCTCGGGAACCGGGCCGGCGAAGTCGCGGAACGTCTGCTCCAGCCAAGCCGGATCGTCCTCGACCGGGCCACCGTCGACCGACGAGGCGTAGAAGTAGACCTCCTCGTCGGACAGCGGGATGAGCAAGGCGGCGCTTCGCCGTCCGGTCCAGGCGCTCAGGCAGTCCACGCCGGGGTTGGGCGCCATGCCCCGCCAGCTGGCCGTGCTGAGCAGCGCACTGCGCGTGCCCGCCGTACCCAGAACCTGCGAGCGGACGACCGAATGCACGCCGTCCGCCCCGACCACCAGGTCGTGATCCTCCACGTGGCGATCGGCGAAGGTCACCGCTGCGCCCTCCGGGGTCAGGCGCACCGCCTCCACCGCGGCGGACCGGCTCGGCGTCCCGCCGCCCGGCGCGTCCTGGAGAAGGGCCATCAGATCCGAGCGGCGGACGAGCCGGGGCCGGCTCCCGGGCCGCCACATCGCCTCCTCGTCCATCGTGCACAGAAGGCGCCCGGTCTCGTTGCGGTATTCCCGGTGGCGGACCGGGCGGCCGAGCTGCTCGACGCCGTCGCCCAGCCCGAGCAGGTGCAGCGCGGCGATCGCGTTACCGGTCAGGTGGATGGCGAGGCCGCTGCGGCCGCCGTCCGGAAAGCGCTCCACCACTGTCGAGGCGATGCCGCGCCGGCGCAGCGCGCGCCGCAGTGCGAGTCCGGCGATGCCACCGCCGACGATCAGTATGGACTTGTCGGCCACGGATCTCCCCCGAGTCGGTCGGTGTGCGATTGCGGCTGCCTTACTCGCCGAGCAGCATGAGCGCGTCGCCTTCGAACCAGGCGTTGGCGATGTCGAGGTGCCGGATGCGCCACTGCTCGCCGTCCCGGACCATGGTGGCGGTGTAGCGGTTCATCATTAAGGCGTGACGGGTCACCGCCGGGTCGGAACCAGCGCCCGGCTTGAAGTGCTGCGCCTGGGCGTAGGCGAGCACCGTGGCGCGGTCGCCGTCGATCGTGATGCGGACGTTGCTGATGGAGTGGCTGGAGTCCAGCGGCCCCACCGCACCGATCAGGGTGGTGACGACGGTCTCCCGCGGGGCGAGCGCGGGGAAGTCGTACCCGATGCGCCGCATGGCCGGGCCGAGATCGACGACGGCGTCCTCGGTGAGCGAGGAGGTGAGCAGGCCGGCGTCGTTGAGATCGAGGCCGGCGGCGTAGCGGTGGAGGGTGTCGGTGATGGCGGCCCGGTCGAGAAGGGCGGCGAGGGTCGCGGGGGTGGTGATCGTGTCAGTCATGATTTGATCCCATCAAGCCGGCGCCGACGCAACGCCGACGAAACGTTGACGCCGGGCCGGCGGATCCGGGCCGCGATCTCCGGCGCGGCCAGTGCGGACGCCGGGTCGACGAGATGGAAGACCCGGAGGAACGCCCGCGCGACGTCGGGATCGGTTGCCGTCGCCGCACGGACCGCACCGAGGTAGGCGGCCTGGGCCGGATCGACCGGCCGGCGAACCCCCACCGCCTGCGGGAAGCGCAGATCGTTGGACGTCGCCGCGGCCCAGGGGCCGTCCAGGACGGCGTCGGCGGCGGCGAAGAACCGGTCACCCAGCTTGTCCGTCCCCGCCCTGAGCACCTCCGCGAGCGCCTGCGCCTGCAAGGCCGCGACGGTCATCCCCTGCCCGTAGACATAACTCAGCGAGCACAGCGCGTCGCCCGCCACCAGATAGTTCCCGGGCCGGCCGGCCAGATCGGCGTACCGGCGCCGCACCGCGTGCGGGAAGCGCATGAACGCCGGCTCGCCGATCGGCTCGGCATCTCGGATGATCTCCGCGAGGTCCGGGTTGTCGAGTGTCCCGGCGTAGGCCAGCATCCCGGCCAGGTCCGTCGGCGGTGTCTCGGAGAACCAGCCGTTCATCGAGACCACCCAGGTGTCGTTCTCCTCGGCCAGCACCAGACCGCTGTGCGGCTGACCCGGATGGGCCGGTGAGTTGCCGCCGAGCCGGCCGTCCAGGTGACGGCCCCGGCTCCGGAAATGCCGCGACACCGAGCTGAGGCCGAGCTCCACCGTCTCCCGCGGGACCTCGGGCAGCCCCAGATCGGCCAGCCACCTCGGGCTGCGGGATCCCCGGCCGCCCGCGTCGACCACCAGATCCGCGTCCACCGGCCGGTCCGCTCCGGCCAGCCGGACGCCGGTCACCAGGGACCCGTCCCCGCTGACTCGCAGGCCGGTCACCTCGGTCGCATCGACGATCCGCACGTTCGCGATGGCGGCGACCCGCTGCCGCACCACGTGCTCGACCAGCGCGCGGCCGGCCATGACGGCCGGCAGGCCGGACTCCTGGGCCAGGATCGGCCGGCCGTCCAGATACCAGCGGATGTCGTTCGCGGCGTCGCCGATCGAGGCACCGGCGGCCACGACGTCCGACTCGAAACCCCCGATCAGCGACTCGATCGTCATCGCGCCCCGGGCCAGCAGGCCGTGCGCCTGACGCCCCTGCGGCACACCACGGCGAGGCACCGGCCGCTCCGGGAGCACGTCCCGGTCGAGGACCACCACCTGCTCGTAGACGTCGCTCAGCACCCGGGCGGCCAGCAGGCCGGCCAGCGACCCACCGACCACCACGGCCTGGCCATTGCGTTCCCTCGTGACGTGCGACATGACAGTCCTCCTCACCCGGTCGGCGCCGGATGGCGCCTCTCCAGGTGAGACGGTCGGTGGCCCTGCTGGTTCGAGGTGAACCTTCTCTCCACGCCGACGTAGTTCCCGGCAAATCCTCCGACAGACAAGGGATCCCATGACCGACACCATGAACTCGATGGCCGCACAGGCCGAGGCCGCAGCCTTCGCGTCTCTTTGGGACGCTGCTCCCACGGCGGACGCACGACGGCTCGGCATGGTCTCGGCTCGCGCCGGCGCGCGCGTGACCCTGGCCATGCGGACCGACCCGACGGGCGGTTATTGGAACCGCGCGCTCGGGCTGGGACTCGACCGGCCGGTCGACGACGACGTTCTCGACGAGACCATCGGTTTCTTCCGCGACGCCGGGGTCACCTCGGCCGTGCTCTCGATTCCGGACGCCTTGCTGCCGCAGGGATGGGACCACCTCCGCGACCGGTACGGCATCGGCACCGGCGCCGCCATGGTCAAGCTCGTCCGCGCCGTCGAGCCGCTGCCGGTGGCGGTCACGGACCTGCGGATCGAGCGCGTCGACGAGGCGACGAGCGCCGAGGTGGCCGACGTCTACCCCCGGGGATTCGGGATGTCGGAGGACCTGCGCGGGCTCATGACCGCCAGCTTCGCCTGGCCCGGGACGATCGCCTACGGGGCGTGGGCGGGCACGGAGGCGGTCGGCGCCTCGGTTCTCGTCGCCGACGGAGAGGTCGCATCGCTGAGCGGGGCCGTGACCCTGCCCGCCCATCGGCGCCGGGGTGGCCAGTCCGCCATGCTCGCCGCCCGCGCGGCGGCCGCGGCGGCCCAGGGCGTCCGATGGCTGTTCGTCGACGTCGAGGAGCCCGAGTCTCCGGGATCGAACCAGTCCTACAACACCATGTTGCGGTTCGGCTTCCGACCGTTGCGGATCGGCCGGGACTGGGTCTGGCGGGAGGTCCGGGACTGAGCGCGGAAGCCGGGCACTCAGGCCACCGCGACCAGCCTGCGGCTCAGGCCGGCCAGCGCCGCCCGGCAGCGGTCCGGGCCTTCGACCTGCTCGGCCCGGCGCCGCGCGAAGGCCTGGATCAGCACCGCGTACCGGTAGGTGTCGATGTCCAGCGCCTCCACCAGGTGGGCATCCACCAGCTCCTCCAGAGCCCCGCGCGCCTCGATCCGGGTGAGCCCGGTCATCGCGGTCACTTCGGCCACGGTACGGATCGGTGATGCGGCAAGAGCGGCGAGACGGAACACCTCGGCCGCCACCGGCCCGAGCCGCGCCTCCGCCCGCCGGATCGGCTCGTCGACGATCTTGCAGTCCTCGTGCATGACGACCGGCGCCCGCAGATCGCCGGCCAGCTGCTCCATGATCTGCCGGATCGTCCACAACGGCCGGTCCAGCAGCCGGGCGGCGGCCACCCGGACCGACAAGGCGTGCCCGGAGCAGGCGGTGACCAGCTCCCGGGCCGCATCCGGTTCGGCGCCGACCCGCCGGTGCCCGGCGATCTCGCCGAGAAGGCGCAGCGACTCCTGGTCGCTGAGCGGGCCGAGCCGCTGCCACGCCACCGCCGGCAGCTCCAGCAGCCGGCGGCTCGCCGTCACCACCACCGCGCAGCCCGGCAACAGCGGCTCCACCTGCTCGCTGGTGTCCGCATCATCGAGAACGACCAACATCCGGCGCCCGGCCGTCATCGTGCGCCACAGAGCGGAGCGCTCGGCTGCCGTGCCGGGCAGCGAGATGTCCGGCCGGAGCGAGCGGAGCAGCGATCCGAGGGCCTCCTGCGCACTCACGGCCCGGCCGGTGCGGGCGCGCAGATCGAGGTACATCCGCCCGTCCGGGAAGCGGTCGGCCAGGAGATGGGCCACGTGGACGGCCAGGGTCGTCTTGCCCGCCCCGCCGAGACCGGTGAGGCCGGCGACCGGTATCCCGCCGTCCTCGGTGAGCACCCGGCACAGCTGGTCGACCTCGGCGTGACGGCCGGTGAAATCCCGTACGTCCGGAGGTATCTGAACCGGCCGGGCCGCCGGCCGCGAGGCGGTCACCTCGGGCTCGCCGACGGCCTCGTCGCCCTGCAGCAGACGCTGATGCAGCCGCTGCAGCTCGGCACCGGGTTCGAGACCGAGCTGGTCGTGCAGCCCGGTGCGCAGCCGGCGGAACGCCTCGAGCGCCTCCACCGTCCGCCCGGAGCGGTGCAGGGCGGCCATCCAGAGCTCGGTCAGGCGCTCGTCCAACGGCCGGTCGGCCACGGCCGCGCCCAGATCCGCGCGGATCGCCTCGTGCCGGCCGAGCGCCAATTCCGCGTCGAACAGCTGTTCACGAGCGGCGCGCCGGGATTCCTCGAGCCGGGTGCGCTGGGTGGCGGCGAAATCGGCTCGGACGCCGCCCAGCGCCGGACCGGACCAGACCTCGAGTGCGGCGCGCAGCGCGGTGGCGGCGCCGGCGATGTCCCCGGAGTGACGGGACTCGCGGGCGGTGCCGACGAGCCGGTCGAACTCGTCCGCGTCGACACCGGCCCCGTTGCGCGCGAGGTGGTAGCCGCTCGCCGACCGCCGCAGTTCGGCCCCACCACCGGCGAGGACGTGCCGCAGACGGGCGGCGTAGGTGCGAACGGTGCTGTGCGCCGACGCCGGGGGGTCCTCGCCCCACAGCGCGTCCACGATGTCGTCGATCGGCACCGGCGTGTTCCGCAGGAGCAGCAGGGCCAGCAGTCCGCGCTGCTGGGGTGTCCCCAGAGCCACGTCTCCGGCATCCATGACGACCCGCACCGGGCCCAGCAGAGTGAAGCGCACCATGCGACGGACGACGGATGCCGCCGCCGGGGGTTCACCGTGATTCAGGCAACTGCCGCAGCCGGCCGGATGTTGTGGTTGAGGTGGAAGACGTTCGCCGGGTCGTATACGGCCTTCGCTCGCGCCAGCCTGCCGTAGACAGCGGCCGGATAGGCCGCGCGGACCGCTTCCTCGGCCAGATCCTCCTGACCGATGAAGTTGAGGTGCTTGCCTTCCAGTGCCCACGGCTTCAAACCGTCGAACAGCTCACCGGTCCAGCGCAGAGCCGGCCCGGTCAGGTCGGGTCCGCCGACGGTGACGACCCACAGGACGAATTCCGCCGTACGCAGGCCGGCCGCCCCGGCGCCGTCCGGGGTGTCGCGCAGCGCACCGCCGAGGTGACGCAGTTCGATGATGTTGGCCGGCACGTCGGCCGCGGGTCCGATGGCCGCGATCAGCCGCGCCACCAGGTCGTCGGTCAGCGGTGGCAGGCTCAGCGTGCGCTCGGCGAACGGCGCCGGGCCCTCCGGGTCGGAGTAGATGGCGGCGAAGTCGGTGTACGGCATGTCGCCGACGGTGTCGATCATGATCGGTGCGGCCGCCCGGAGTGGCGCCAGCAGCGTGTCCGCGTCCGCGGCGGCCCCGAGGAACGAAACCCGCACGTGCACCGTGAAGGTGCCGCGCAACGGCTCCGGGAACACCGGCACGTCCGGCAGCCGCATGAACGCGATCGAGGTGGTCAGCTCGTCCGGCGCCTGGGCGGTCAGGGCGGCGTAGGCCCGCAGCACCGCTCCGGCCTGGTCGCCCGGGAAGATCAGCACCCCGCCGGTCAACCGGGTGACCGGGAACAGCTCGAACTCCATGGCGGTGACGACGCCCAGGTTGCTCTTCGAGCCGCGGACGGCCCAGAACAGCTCCGGCTCAACGTCGGCGTCGGCGTGCCGCAGCTGCCCGTCCGCGGTGACGATGTCGAGCGCGGTGACGTGGTCCGAGGCCCAGCCGTGTTTGCGGCCCATCGTGGCGCTCAGGCCGCCGCCCAGGGTGTAGCCGACGACGCCGACGAGCGGTGAGGAGCCGTTGAGCGGCGCGAGCCCGTGCTCGGCCGCGGCGTCGACGACCTGCTGCCAGCGCACGCCGGCGCCGACCCGGGCCCGGCGGGCATCCGGATCGATGGTGACCTCGTCCATCCGGCGGGTCGTGATCAGCAGCGTGCGGCCGGCCGCGACGACGGTGGTGTGCCCGGTGTTCATCACCGCCACGGCGAGGTCGTGGTCCTTCGCGTACGCCAGCGCGGCCTGGACGTCGGACGGGCCGGCGGCGCCCACCACCACGGCCGGGTTGTTGGGCACGGCCGGGTTGTACGTCGCGCATTCCTCGGCGTAGCCCTCGTCACCCGGGAGCAGAACGGCGCCGGCGACACGGCGGGCGAGCTCGTCGGCGGTGGTCCGGAGGTCTTCGATCGCATCAGTCATGTCCCCAGCCCAGCAGCGCCGTGCCGACGGAACGCCGACGAAACGTTGACGGCCACCCATCCGTACGGCCTGCCGCCTTCGACGCGGTCTGCGAGAACGGTTCGCCGGCCTGTGACGGAGCAGCGCTGAACGCCGCACGCCGGGCGCCGTCGAACGACGTATGACGAACCTGCAGAGCCAGTCCTCGGTCCGCTCACTGACCCTGGGCGGGGTGCGATTCACCTACGTTGTCGACGGCGCCATGGCCTTCCCCCCGGCCAGTTTCTTCCCGTCCATACCGCCCGGCGAGTGGACGCCCGACCTGCTGGACGAGCGGGGCCTGGTGCCGATGTCGGCCGGCGGTCTGCTGGTCGAGACCGGCGAGCGGCGGCTGCTGATCGACGCCGGGCTGGGGCCGATGCAAGGCGAGGCCGGCGGAGGCTTGGTCAACAGCGGCTCCCTGCTGGACACGCTGGCCGTCCTCGGCCACGACCCGTCGGCGGTCGACCTGCTCGCGCTCACCCACCTGCACCCCGACCACGTGGGCTGGGCCGGGGCCTTCGGACGTCACGCGGTCGCCGCGGCGGAGTGGAAGGCCACGCCGGAGATGGCGTCACTGGCCGGCGCCGACCTGCTCGAGGACGGCGACGAGGTGGCCCCCGGCGTCCGAGCGATCGTCACTCCCGGCCACAGCCCGGGTCACACGTCCTACCTCGTCACGGCGGGCACCGAGCGGCTGCTCTGCTTCGGCGACGCCTTCCACCACCCGCTGCAGCTGAACCACCTCGCGTGGGGCGCGGGTCCGGACTGGCACGGCGACAGCGTCCCGGCCGCCCGGCGGCGCCTGATCGACGAGATGCTGGTGCCGGGCACTGTCGCGTTCGCCTTCCACTTCGGCGACCAGCCCTTCGGCCGCGTCGCCCGCGCAGCGGACGGGACGATCACCTGGAATCCGTTCCCCAGCACCGTGATCGCCGGCCCGCCGCGCCTGCTGAGCCAGTCCTCGGAGCCCACCGGCCGCTCGGCGTGAGGAACTAGTCGTCGTGCTGGATCAATGCCCGGGGACGTGTTCGTGCCTAGCGTCGTCACCATGAAGGACGAAACTGAGGTAATCATCGTCGGGGGCGGTCCGGTCGGGTTGATGCTGGCCGCCGAGCTCCGGCTGGGCGGAGTGTCCACCGTGGTATTGGAACGGGCGGACGCCCGGGCCGGACATCCCCGCGCGCTCGGCCTGCACGCCCGTACGCTGGAGCAGCTGGCCATGCGCGGCCTGCAGGAACCGTTCCTGGCCAAGGGAATTCGCGTGCCGTCGTGGCATTTCGGCTTCCTGCGCGAGCGGCTCGACCTGACCCGCCTGGACAGCCCGTACCCGTTCATGCTGGCCTTCCCGCAGGACCGCACGGAGGCGATCCTCGAGCAGCGCGCTCTCGAGCTGGGCGCCCGGGTGCTGCGGGGCGTGTCGGTCACCGGTCTGACCCAGGACGCGGACGGCGTGCGGGTCAGCGTCGACGGCGGTCCCGACCGGCGCGCGGCCTGGGTGGTCGGGGCCGACGGCGCGGGCAGCACCGTGCGGCGCAGCGCCGGCATCGCCTTCCCGGGCACGGACGCCGACACCTACGCGTACCTGGGTGATGTCCGGGCCGACGCGCCGCCCGCCCCCGGCTACGGCCTGCAGAACGAGAAGGGCGCGCTGATTGTGGCGCCGGTGCCGGGCGGGCTGTTGCGGTTCACCGGCTACGACCCCGAGGACCAGGACGCCGGGCGGCGGGAGCTGACCCTGGAGGACCTGCGGGAGATCACCGTACGCATCGGTGGCACCGATTTCGGCCTGCACGACCCGGCCTGGCTGAGCCGCTTCGGCAACGCCACCCGGGTCGCCGGCCAGTATCGCCACGGCCGCGTGCTGCTGGCTGGGGACGCCGCCCACATGCACTTCCCGGCCGGTGGGGTCGGCCTCAACCTGGGCCTGCAGGACGCGATGAACCTCGGCTGGAAGCTGGCCGACGTCGCGCGCGGCCGGGCCGGTGACGACCTGCTGGACACCTACCACGACGAGCGCCGGCCGTGGGCCGAGGACGTCGCCGAACACACCCTCGCCCAGACCGCGTTGATCACCGCGACCAGCCCGACCGGCCAGGCCCTGCGCCACCTGCTCGGCAGCCTGATCGACCGGTTGCCCGACCTCTCCCTGATCTTGGCTCGCCGTCTGGCCGCGCTCGACGTGCACTACGGCAAGGAAGGACAGCCGGTCGGATCCCGGGTGGCTGAGACCGGCGACGCGCTGCTCGACGGCCGGCCCGCGGAACTGGTCGTCGACGACCGCCGGGTGATGGTCCGTCCCGACGGGTACGTCGGAAGCCTTATCGACTGACGGCGACCTGCCGGTGCGTCGCGGCGGTGTGTCCCCACCAGCGCCGGGCGCACCGGCTCAGCACGGCGGGCTCGGCGAAGCCCAGACCGGCGGCGATCTCGGCCAGCGGCCGGTCGGTGCCGGCCAGCAGGGCTTCGGCGCGCTCCCGCCGTACGCAATCGAGGATCTCGGCGAATGTCAGGCCCTCGTCGATGAGGCCGCGCTGGATCGTCCGCGGGTGGACCGCGAGCATCCGGGCCACATCGGCCAGCGCGGTCGACCGCACGCCGAGCCGATCGCCCAGCGCGTGCCGGACCCGCCAGGCGAGGCCGGAGCGCTCGACCTGACCGGAGAGCACCCCGGCCGGCACCCGCAGCACAGCGAACGGGCGACCGAAACGTACCTTGGCCCCGAAGGCCTCGCTGTAGCCGTGCGTCCCAGCGGCCGGGGTGCCCGGCAGGTCGACCGACCGGGGACCGTAGTCGCCCCGGAGCCGGCGCAAATCGTGGTGCAGGGCGAGCAGCGCGTGCACGGGCCGGCCCACATCATCGGGCAGGCGCAGGCCGACGACGTGCCGTGCACCGCCGGGATCGGCCACCACGGAGAACGCGGGGGCCGGCATCCGTTACGCGCCCTTGGTGATCGGCTGGACGTGGCCGCCCGACTGGCCGGTGTCGCGGCACGCGTCCTGCGGCCGGCTCACGAAGACCGACGTGACCTGGTCCGGCGGCATGACCCGGAAGCCGCGGACCTGGACCGGGCGGCAGGCGTTGGGCGCGTCGGTGACGACGATGGTCGCGTGAGCTTGTCCGCCCGCCTTCAGGGTGACCCGCGGGGTGGTCGCGCTGTCGCGGATGAAGCCACGGCCGACCTGTGTCCCGTTGTCACCGGCCACGAAGGAGACGCCGGGGTAGCCCTGCTCGAAACAGCTGCGTCCGGAGACATTGGTGAAGACCAGGCGGTCGGCGTGCCGCAACGCCGAACCCGCATAGGTGCCGGGGACGGCCACGAGGGACACCCTGAGGTCGCTGGTACGGCACTCGCGCACGGTGGCCGTCGCGCCGGTGTGGCCACCGCTCCCGGTTGCGGCCCCAGCCTTCGTCCCGGCTCCGCCTCCTGCCCCGGACGGATTGCCGCCGCCGGCCGCGTTGCCGCCGCCGGCCGGTGCCGGCGAGGTGGCCGGCGCCGATGCCGGTGCCGGTGCCGACGAGCCACCCGTGGGCGCCGGGCCCGGATCGGCACACGCCGCCGCCGACATCACCAGGCCGGCCAGTCCGGCCAGAACCACCGTCGTTCGTTTGACGTTCCGCATGTCGCATCTCCTCGTGATGACGCCTTCACTCCTACCGACGGAGGCCTCCACCGGCGGTTCACCTCCGGGCTGAGGTGTGCGTCACGGAACGAACCCGGCTCACCCGGCCTCCGCCCGAGGGTCCGACCGGGTCCGGATGGACCGCGCCGAGCAGCCCACGAGAATCGGCAGCGGCACGCCGAGCACACGCCGGAGCCGACCGAAACCGCCATCAGCCGGCCCAGCGTGATCGGAAATCCCTCGGCCGGCTCGAGCCGCAGGTCGTAGTCCCATTCCCTGGGCCGGCCGGCACCAACCTGCGGACACCGGTCCCTGCTCGTCGCGGGCCGTCGGGATGGTCAGACGCTCGTACGGCGATCCGAGGAGGTCCGCGTGGCTCTCCGCGCTCATGCCTGGAGGAGCCGGGCGACCACCCACGCCGCGTCGTCGGGCATACCCGACAGGAACGCGGAGGCGAAGGTGCTCTGCAACGGCATGCCGACGAACCCCAGGCCGGGCGTCGAGGTGGACACGCCGCGCCGGTGCACGGGCCACCCGTCCGGGCCGAGGGCGCCGGGAGCGAGCCAGCCGTAGCCGGGCCGGAATCCGGTGCACCAGACGACGTTGGCCACCGTCAGCACGCGGTCGTCGGCCAGCCGAGGCCGGCCGTCGCTCACACCGACCACGCGCGGGACCCGCCGGATCCCCGCGGCGCGCAGCGAGGCGGGCGATTGCCAGACCAGCGGCGCCGCACGACGGCCTCGTTCCCGTACGAGCTGCCCCAGCCGGCCCGCCGGAACCCGGCGGCCGAACACCAGCTGTCGGACGAGCGGGCTGCGCGCCAGCGCGACCGGCACGGAGCCGGTGCTGCGACCGGCCATCCACACCTGGTGATCACCGACGAGATCCATGGCGATGTCGGCGCCGGACGTGCCCGCGCCCACCACCAGCACCGGTCCCGGCACCAGATCGGCCGGACGCCGGTAGCCGGCGGAGTGCATCTGCCGCACCGAGGGGTCGAGCTCGGTGGCGAATGCCGGCACCGCCGGCACGTCGAACGCCCCGGTGGCGGCGATCACCGCGTTCGTCCCGATCACCGCTCCGTCGTCCGTGGTGAGCCGATGCCGGCCGTCGACGACGGTGTGCGCCCGCACGCCGACGCCGGTGCGCACCGGCAACGCGAAACGGGCCGCGTAGTCACTCAGATAATCGGCCATCTCGGCGCGATCGGGATGGGCCCGGGGATCGAGCGGGAACGACCACCCCGGCAACTCGCAGAATCGGGCCGGCGTGAACAACCGGAGCGAGTCGGGACGTCGCCGCCACGTGTCTCCGGGCCGCTCATCACGTTCCAGCACCACGAAGCGGGCACCGGCCGCGCGCAGCTGCCACGCCGCCGCCAATCCGGCCATGCCCGCGCCCACCACGACCGCGTCGAATGTCTCCACGTCGGGATGACGGGCGCGGTGCCGCAAAGTTCGACGGCCCGTCGCCCGGCCGAACCCGTGACATATCCTTCATCGGTGAGTGAGTGGCTGGACGCCGACCAGCAGCGGGCCTGGCTGGCCTTCATGCGTGTCCAGCATCGGATCAACTTCGAGGCGAACCGCCAGCTGCAGGCCGACAGCGGGCTGTCCCTGGCCGATTACGACATCCTGAACGTGTTGGTCACGGGCCCTTTGTCGATCACGGACATGGCTCGGCTGCTCGGCTGGGAGCGCAGTCGCGTCTCGCACCACACCAAGCGGATGGCGACCCGCGGCCTGGTCCGCACCCGCCCGCACGACGACGACCGCCGGATCACCGTGGTCGAGGCGACCGAGGCCGGGCGCCAGGCCAACCGGGACGCCGCGCCCGGTCATGTGGCTCTCGTGCGGGAGCTCTTCTTCGACGGGCTTTCCCCACGGACCGTACGCCAGTTGGCGGCGATCCTCGAGACGGTGCACGAGAACCTCGGGCCGCCTTAGATCTGCTCGGCTCCGCCGTCCACGAACACTTCGGCACCGGTCATGAAGCTGGACTGCTCGGACACCAGGAAGAGCGCCACGTTGGCGATTTCCTCGGGCCGCGCGAGCCGGCCCATCGGGATCTGCGAGGCGAGCTGCTGGAACAGCCCCTGCGGGTTGTCCGGCGCGAGACCACCCAGACCCGGCGTCTCGGTCGCGCCGGGAACGATCGTGTTGACCCGGACGCCACGGCTGACCAGTTCGCCGGCCCAGGTGCGGCCCAGTGAGCGGATCGCGGCCTTGCTGGCGGCGTAGAGGCCGAACGCCGGCTGGCCGTTGCCGGCCGAGGTGGAGCCGGTCAGAACGATGGCCGCGCCGGGGTTGAGCAGCGGCAGCACCTTCTGCACGGTGAAGATGACGCCGCCCACGTTGGTGTTGAACGTCTGCTGGTAATCCTGCCACCCGACCGAATCGAGCGTCGCGAACTCGCCGCCGCCCGCGTTGACGAAGACCGCGTCGAGCCCCTTCCCGTGGTCACCGATCGCGGCGGCGAGCCGGTCGAGGTCCTCGGGGTTGCTGACGTCGCTCGTGATGCCGGTGGCGTTCGGCACTTCCTTGACGGCGGCGTCGAGGCGCCCCTGATCGCGCCCGGTGATGAAGACGTGCGCGCCCTCGGCGGCGAACCGGTGCGCGGTGGCCAGCCCGATCCCGCTCGTACCTCCGGTGACCAGCGCCGTCTTGCCGTCCAGCTGTCCCATGGCGTTTCCCTTCGCGGTTTTGAGTGACATGTCATGCATACCCCTCCGTCGCGTTGAATGACATGTCACGTACGTCACGAAGGCCGGGTGTGAACCTTGCGAAGTGGCCACCGCGCGTTCGCCGACGCGGCCGTCCCCGGCATGCGCCCTCAGGACGAGTCCGGCAGGACGTCGGGCCTGACCGCCGAGACCTACTCGACGAGCTGGTTCCTCACATCCCGGGGCACCCGCACGCCGCGAGCCCGCAGGTCGGCGATGAAGCGGGCAGCGAGCGGGTCGGGCTCCCCCGCCGTCACCGCGACCAGTTGCCGGGCCCACCGGGGCGAGAAGGAGCGGACCACGCCCGGGAAACCCGCGCTGACGGCACTGACCGGGCTGATCGCGATGCCGAGTCCGGCCGCCGCGAGCTGGGGCGCCGCGGAGGTGACCGACGTTCTCAGCACCGGCTTGAGGCGAACGCCGGCGGCGCTGAGGGACCAGTCGAGCCAGCTGCTCAAGCCGTTGCCCGGCGCGAAGTGCACCAGATCCTCGCCGTCGAGCTCGGGCAGTCCCACCGCGCTCCGCCCGGCCAGCCGATGATCCTTCGACGCCGTCAGCACGATCTCCTCCTCGACGTTGACCGTCGAGGTGTAACGGCCGTCGACCGGACCGGGCGGGTATCCGCTGGTGCTGCAGGGCAGGCCGCCGTCGGCGGCCATGATCACCAAGGTCTGGGCGGCCCCGGCGGCGTCCACGGCGCCGACGAAGTACGTGCCCGGCTCGGTGACCTTGAGCGTGCGGCAGCGGACAGCGTCCGGAGAACCGCACGCACAGCGGCCGGCTCGGCGGCGTACGCGGTGCTGGTGAGCCCGGAAGCCAGAATCAGGCCGCACGCCAGTGCGGCACCCCAACGTTTCAAGTCGGCTGCTCGGCTGTCCCGCTCCCGAGGACAGCCGAGCAGCCTCGTCGAAATCAGCGGGACCTCGCGGCCCCCGACTTGAAGGTGATGGCGAGTGGCGTCGCCAGGAACACCGACGAGTACGTGCCCACCAGGATCCCGATCAGCAGGGCGATCGCGAAGTCGACCAGTGACGGCCCGCCCAGCACCGCCAGGGCAGCCAGGATGAACACCGCCCCGAGTCCGGTGTTGACCGTCCGCGGGACGGTCTGAAGACAGGCCTGGTTGGCCACCGAGGCGAAGGGGGTGCGAAGCCGGGGGCTCGTGCCCGGCCGGCCGCGGACCAGTTCCCGGATCCGGTCGAAGACCACCACGGAGTCGTTGACCGAGTACCCGATGACGGTCAGCAGCGCCGCCAGGAACACCCCGTCGACGGGCTTGCCGAGCCAGGCGAACACCCCGATGAGGATGACCACGTCGTGAGCCATCGCCAGCACCGCCGCGGCGCCCCAGCGCCACGGGAACCGCAACGACAGGTACGCCATCTGCGCCGCCAGCGCGATGCCCAGTGCGAGCAGCGCCTTGTTCCGCAGCTCGGCGCCGAGGCTGGGCCCGACCTTGTCGTCGCGGAGGCGCTGCACATCACCACCCCCGCGGGCGGTGAGGGCGTCGCGTACCCGTTGCTCCGCGGCGTCGTCGAACGCTCCGGCGCGTACCGAGAGGTTGCCCTCACCGACCTTGCTGACGATCCCCCGGTCCAGGCCCGCGGCCGTCACCGCCTCCCGGGCGGCCTCGGTGGTCAGGGGCCGGCTGGTCGTGTACTCGACCAGTCGGCCGCCGACGAACTCCACACCCAGATCCACGCCGCGGGTGGCGACACCGGCGAAGGCGAGCAGCACCGCCGCCGCCGAGATGGCCAGCCACCATCGGCGCCGGCCCATCAGGTCCGGGGCACGGGTGACGAGGGTCCGCCGCACCCAGCCTTGATGGGCCAGGCCGCTCCAGCGGGGCCGGACGGTCAGCCACCGACGCCGCAGCAGTGCCTCGGCCGGGAGCCGGGTGAGGACCAGCGCGGTGAACATGGAGGCCAGTACGCCGATGCCCAGGGTGATGCCGAAGCCACGTACCGGGCCGGACGCCAGCAGGAACAGCAGCGCAGCGGCCACCAGGGTGGTGACGTTGGAGTCCGCGATCGCCGACCAGGCCCGGCTGAAGCCGTCCCGGATGGCGGTACGCAGGGACGGCTTGGCGGCGTACTCCTCCCGGGCTCGTTCGAAGACCAGGACGTTCGCATCGACCGCCATCCCGATCGCCAGCACGAACCCGGCCAGCCCGGGCAGGGTCAGGGTGGCACCGATCGCCAGCAGGGCCGCGTAGGAGACCAACCCGTACGCCATCAGCGCCACCGCCGCCAGCGCACCGACCAGGCGGTACACCGCAACGATGAACAGGACGGTGGCGAGCGCGCCGAGCAGCGCCGCCCTCGCCGAGTCGTCAATCGCCTGTTTCCCGAGGGTAGGGCCGACCACCTGCTGCTGGATGACGTCGACCGGCACGGGCAGCGCACCGGCCCGGATCAGCAGGGCCAGGTCGCGGGCTTCGTCCGCGGTGAAGGAACCGGTGATCCGCATGGCCGGTCCGGCGAACCCGACCTCGCAGGTCGCCTCCGGGCTGACCTGTGGGGACGAGACCACCTCGTCGTCGAGCAGGATCGCGACCCGGCGCCCCGGGTCACCCGGTGGTGAGCAGGCGGCTCGAGCGGTCAGCCGTTGCCAGGCCCGGGTGCCGTCACCGGCGAAGTCGACCGCGACCTGCCAGCCGGCCGGCGGTTCGGTGGTGGCCTGAGCGCCGTCGATCTGCCGGCCGGAGAGCGCCGGCGGCCCCAGCAGCACGGGCCTGCCCGTCTCGTCGGGAACAGCGAGCCCACCAGCCGGCGGCTTGGCGGGTCCGGGGCCGGCGGGGGCGAGGACCGGCCGGAAAGACAATTGGGCGGTGCGGCCGATGACTTCGGCGGCCTCCCGGGGATCGGTGACTCCGGGCAGTTCCACGATGATCCGCCGCTCGCCGGAACGGACCAGCGTCGGATCGCTCACACCGAGCTGGTCGACCCGCCTGCGCAGCACTTCCATGGCCTGGTCGGTGGTGGTGGCGTCGGCCCGGGTCTGGTCGCCGTCCCGGGTCTGCAACACGATCTGGGTTCCGCCACGCAGATCGAGCCCGAGCCGCGCCGGCCGGGTGGCGACAAGCCACCCGGAGACGACAAGCACGACAAGGGCAAGAAATGCGCGCACGGCAGTAGCGCGCGACACGATGAGTTCTCCTAGGGCAGGGGTGGCGCGCGGCCGGCGGGACCGGCCGCGGCGCCGGGGTCAGGACGAAGCGTCTGCTGCACGCCGTCCTGGCGGTCCCCTGACCTGAGCTGTCTCCCGGCCCGTCCGCGCCCAGTGCCCGTCGCCGTCGCGTCGCAGGTGCCACCACGCGGTGGTCCTGGTGCCGGCCCGGTCCGACAGCCAGGCGAACACCGTCAGATCCGGGGCGACCCGCCCGTGTCCACCGTGGTCGGTCACCCGGAGATCGGGTCGCTGCCCCATGGCATGCGGAGGCGACACGATGACGGCCTGAAGCACCGACGGCACCGGGACAGGTTCGGTGGCCCGCGCTGTCTGCGGGGTCGCGGCAATCACCGACGTGGCGAAGAACAGCGCGACGACGACCGGCAGGCCCGCCCATCGACGCCACCATGCCGTACGCGACGCGCACTGCGCGGACATGAACTGCACGCTACGGTGGCCGCGCCAGTACCGCCAGGCACTTCAGTACCCGGCAAACCACGCCGGCTGATCTGCCGCGAGGAAAACTGCGAAGGCTGTGCGGTGGGGTGGCGATCTGCTGGAGGATGGCCTGAAAATGACTCGGCGGATCGGGCGAATAGGGGCGTCGAGTGGGCGAGCAGGCGGAGACGCGGGATGAAGGCGCGCTGACCGGGTCCGGGCGGCTATGATGGCCGGCGAACAGCGGTTCCGGGCGCGTTTCGACCAGACGCCGGTCCCCCAGGCGATGCTGGCCCTGGACGGCACGATGGTGCTCGTGAACGACGCGCTGTGCCGGCTTCTCGGCCGCGACCGCGCCGAGCTCGAGGGCCTCGACGTTCGTCGGCTGCGCCATCCCAGAGGCGTTCAACCGATACCCGACCCCCTGCCCGCGGTACTCGCCGGAACGGTCGACGCGGGCACGTGGGAGCGGACGCTGACCGGGCCCGACGGCGCCGCCATACCCACGATGATCAACGCAGCGCTGCTCCGGGACGCCGATGGCGTGCCCTACGGGGTCGCCACCTTCGTCCAGGATCTGAGCGAGCTACGCCGGGCCGAACGCGCCTTGACCCGGCGCGAGGCGCTGTTCGAAGCGCTGCAGCGGCAAGCCAACGACTGGACCATGGTGATCGACGCGGATGCGGTCCTGACGTACATCTCCCCCGGAGTGCAGGGTGCGCTCGGCTACGTTCCCGAGTCGATCACCGGCCGCTCCGGGTGGGATTTCGTCCACCCCGACAACCTGCCCGAGGTTCAGCGCTCGGTCGCCCGGGTGGCCGGCCGCCCCGGCGCCGGCGAGACGGTCGTGTTCCGCGGCCCCGATGCGACGGGGGCCTGGCGATGGATGGAGAACGTCTTCACCAACTACCTCGACGACCCGGACATCGCCGGCATCGTCTGCACCGGTCGCGACGTCACCGCCCGGGTCGAGGCGCAGGAGGAACTACGCCGGCGGGCACTGCGCGACGAGCTCACCGGCCTGGCCAACCGGACCCTGCTGAGCGACCGCCTCGACCAGGCCCTCGCCCGCGCCGCCCGCACGGGCAACACGCCGGTTGCGGTCATCTTCGCCGACCTCGACCAGTTCAAGCTCGTCAACGACTCCTGGGGGCACGCCGCCGGTGACCAGCTCCTGGTTCAGGTCGCCGGACGATTGGCCGACGCCGCGCGCCAGGCCGACACGGTCGCGCGGTTCGGTGGCGACGAGTTCGTCGTCGTCTGCGAGGACACCGACCCACCGGCCGCCCAGGCCGTCGCGGAACGACTGCAGGAAGCGCTCGCCGAACCGTTCGATCTCGACGGCCGGCGAGCCTACATCCGGGCCAGCATGGGCGTCGCCGTCTCGCCGCCGCACTCCGCCCCGGACCTGCTCCGCTTCGCCGACGCCGCCATGTACGCCGCCAAGTCCGCCGGACCGGGCCGGGTGCAGCTCTTCGACATGACGCTCGCCGAGGATGCCGCCGACCGGCTGACGCTCGGGAACGACCTGCGCGACGCGCTCGCCCGCGACGAGCTGGCGCTGCACTACCAACCGGTGGTGGAGCTCGCGACCGGTCTGGTGGTCGGCGTGGAGGCCCTCGCCCGCTGGCCGCACCCCACCCGCGGACTGGTGTCTCCGCAACGGTTCGTCGAGGTCGCCGAGACCGGCGGATTTGTGTCCGCCCTCAACCGGTGGGCGCTGCACCGCGCGCACCGCGATGCCGGCCAGCTCCGCACCCGCATACCGGCCCTGCCCCGCATCGCCGTGAACATCTCTGTCCGGCACCTCTTGGACGCCGACCTCGAGACCGACGTCATGTCCGCGGTCTCCGGCGACGAGCTGCGTCCCGGCGACCTGACACTGGAGATCACCGAAAGCGCCCTGATGGACAACCCCGACCGCACCTGCGGACTGCTCGAACGGCTGCGGGCCATCGGGGTGAAGACGGCCATCGACGATTTCGGCACCGGATACAGCTCGCTCGCCTACCTCAATCGGCTGCCGGTGGCGACGTTGAAGATCGACCGCAGCTTCATCCGCAACATCACCACCGACGCCGACTCGCTGGCGATCACCACCACGGTCATCGGACTGGCCCGCTCGATGGGGCTCACCACCATCGCCGAAGGCGTGGAGACCACCGAACAGCTCACTCTCCTGCAAAGCCTCGGTTGCTCGGCCGGCCAAGGTTTCCTGTGGAGCCCGGCACTCGCTCCTGATGCGCTCGCCGATTTGCTCAACCGGCTGCCGGACGGCCGGTTCGCCGTCGGAACGGCCGAGATCAGCAGAGGCAGCAGCCCACGGTCATCGCTGGGTTAGGACGGGTTCTGCACCTCGATCGCTCCGTCCGGGAGCCGGTCGGCCACCTGTACGGTCCACCCCGCACCGTCAGCTGCGTGATCCACGATGATCCAGCGGCCGCCGTCGTGCGCCGGGACGTGCACGGCGGCCAGGCGAGCGGCCTCGGCGCTGGTCAGCGTGGCCGGCAGCCGGATCGCCGTCCGGGTCTGCGGATCCGCGAGGATCAGCGGCGCCTCAGGGGCGGCAGGTGGCGGGCTCGCGCGTCGGCGGGTGAGCAAGTCCCGGATCTTGGCGTAGACGTCCTCGCCGGCCTTGGTCGCCACGGCCTGCAGGAACGGGGCGAGCGCGGAACCGGCGAGCACACCGAGCAGCAGGTCGCCGCCGCCACGCTCGCCACCGAAGCCGGGTTCCGGAGCGGTGGTGTTGAAGCTATCCATGCCGATCATTCTTTCAGGCCGCCCCTGGCGCTGCGATACTGCGCGTCATGAGCCGAGAATCCGGTGCCGCGAAGCTCAACGCGACTGTCGCAGGCCTGGAACGCCGCGCTGCCGCGATGCTGGCGCAGCACGGCGACGGACTTCCGCCGGACGCGTTGGACACCATCATCGACGCGTTGTCGTCCGTCACCGACATGCCCGGCGTGATCCCCGAGGTGGCCGGCCGCGCCTCGGTGACTCTCGGGTTCGCGCTCAAGAGCCGATACATGGCCCAGCTGCACCAGACATCGAGTACCGCGGACATCGACCGGTCGATCGCCATCTACCGCGCCGCCGCGCTCCGGGAAGGCGCGGACTATGCGCTGCTGTCCAACCTGGCCCAGGCGTACCTCGCGCGCAGCGTCAAGGCGCACGATGTCGCCACCGCCCGGAACACCCTGCTGGCACACGCGTACGCCCTCGATGCGGTTTCCGCCGCCGACCCGCACTTCGCCTCCGCGGTGGAGTTCGCCGCCACGCTGGTGCAGCTGCCCTTGGTGGATCACCGCGGCGATGTGGGTCTCGAGACGCTGGCTGCGTCGTTGCTGCGGGCTCAGCGCATCGCTGTTCGCGGAAGTCGCTCGGCACAGGAGTGCGCACGCGCGCTGTACGGTCTCGGTGAGCGTCTGCTGATCCGCTATGCCGACGGCGGGACGCCCTCGCATCTGGAACACGCCATCGCCGCCCTGACCGGGGCGATACCCGGCCTGGCCGCCGAGCCGGGCGCCTTCGTCGTCCTGGGGCTGGCCTTCAGTCAGCGAGCCGCGCTGCGCGGACCGGAGCGCGGCGGCGAAGATCTGGACGCGGCGGTGACCGCGATGCGTACGGCGATGCGCCTCGCCACCACCGGCGAGCAACGCCATGACTGCGCGGCCCACCTGGTGGCCTTCCTCGTCCACCGCTTCGAGACAAGCCGCCAGCGGGACGACCTCGACGAGGCGATCACCCTCGGCATGCGGGTGCAGGCGCAGTCCGGCGAGGCCGGCCCGGCCGCCAAGAAGTTCTGCACCCCGCTGCTGGAAAAGGCTCTGACGCTGCGCGCGCAACTCGACAACAGCGCCGGGGACGCCCAGCGCGCCTATCTGTTGCGCCATTTCGATCCGCGGCTCACCGACTTCCACGATGACGAGCGGCGGGCCGACCGGCCGATGGGAAAGCTCAAGAGGATCTTCCGCGAGCCGTACCTCACCCTGGCCCAGAAGCGGCGGGAGCACACCCACCCCGACCTCGAGCTCGCGGCGGAGACGGAACAGGAGATCGACCGGCTGACCGAGGCCATCACGGGAGCGACCGATGACACCACCCGCAGCCAGATCCGGGAAGCCCTGGTCGACGCCCTGTCCGGACAGTACATTGCCCGGCCGGACACCCGGGGACTCGACGAGTTGATCAATCAGTCCGCCCTGCTCATCGAGGAGCTTCCAGCCACCGATGCCGAGCACCGGGCGGATCACCGGATCAAGCTCGCGTACGCGCTCCGGCAGCGGTACGACACGCGTGGCCGCGCGGCCGACCTCGACGCCACCGCGGAGCACCTGCGACCGGTCCTGGACGACGAAAGGCTGCCGACCTGGCACCGGTTCGCCGCCGCCGTGCAGCTCGGCCAGGCCGAGGCGCAGGGCGGACGCTGGCCGGGCGCACGGGAAGCCCTCGGTGGCGCCGTCAACCTGCTGCCGCTCTTCGCCGGCCGGCAGCTCGCACCCGACGATCACCTGCGCGAGGTGGCCGACTGGTCGGAGGTGGCCTCGGACGCCGCGGCCGCCGCGGTGCGGGCCGGCGCGGTCGAGCACGCCCTCGAGCTTCTCGAGCGCGGCCGGGGGCTGCTCCTCGGGCGGGCCCTGGATTACCGGGAGACTTTCGAGCACATCCGGACGGCCGATCCGGAGCAGGGACCACGGCTCATCGAGGAGCTCCGCCGGCTCGGGACCCAACTGGCCGCGCCGCGCGGGCCTGGCGGTGTGGACCACCGGCGGGCGACCGTCGCCGCCTGGAACCGGACCGTGGACAGCATCCGGCGGCTGCCGGGTTGCGGTGACTTCCTGGCCCCGGTGACCGTCCGCGACCTGCACCCGGCGGCGGCCGGCGGCCCGGTGGTGACAGTCAACATCAGCCGGTACGGCAGTCACGCGCTGGTGCTGACCGCCACCACCGTCGAGGCCGTGCCGCTGCCGGACGCCACGGTGGAGGCCGTCCGCGAGCAGGAGACCGTGTTCTTCGACGCACTGGCCTTCGCCGAGCTGTCGCCCGCGGACCCGGCAGCCACCCACGACGCCCAGGAGCCGTTGCGCGATGTGCTCGCCTGGCTGGGGAGCGCCGTCGTCGGACCGGTGATGGCGCATCTCGGGCGGTCCGGCCCGGTCCCGGCCCGGATCTGGTGGGTCCCGACCGGCAATCTCGCCACCCTCCCGCTGCACGCCGCCGAGCTCGGAGAGGGCCGATCGGCCCTCGACCGGACGGTGTCGTCCTACGCGCCCACGGTCACCTCGCTGGCCCGTGCCGGGCGCCGTCCCGGCCCGCCGGCCCTCGGCGAGGTCCACCTGATCGCGGGTGGCCCGTCGTCCCTGGCCGGCGCCACCGCCGAAGTGGACCGGCTGGTCGAGCATTTCCCGGACGCCCACCGCATCCTCGGCGCCGACGCCACCCGGTCCCGGGTGGCCGCCGCGCTGCGGACGAGCAGTTGGCTGCACATCGCCTGCCACGCCACCAGCTATTGGAACGCCCCGATCCGCAGTGCCCTGCACCTGCACGACGGCCCACTGACCGTAGGGGATCTGCTGGCCGACCGGGCCCCGCGGGGTGAGCTGGTGTACCTGTCGGCCTGCGAGACGGTCCTGAGCAGCACGGTAGCCGCGGCCGAGGTGATGCACCTGGGGACGGCGTTCCACGTGGCCGGCTACCGGCAGGTGATCGGGACGCTGTGGCGGGTCACCGACGGGACCGCCGCCGAGACGGCCCGTCTCTTCTACGACCGGCTCGGCTCCCCACCGCAGGCCGGCACGGCCTCCCGGGCCCTGCACGAGACCGCCCAGGAGTTGCGCCGCCGGTATCCCGGCCTGCCCACCCGCTGGGCGGCGTACGTTCACATCGGCCCCTGACGGGACCGAGCTCCGGCAGACGCTGCAATCTCAGGTAGGGACGGGTGACCTTTTCGTGAGCACCGCTTTCTCCGTGCGGGACATCCCGTTCAGCTTTCCCGGCTCCTGGTTCGACATCTCCCCCGTCGTCGCGGAGAACACGTACGCCGACGACCTGCACCTGGTTTCGCACCAGACCGGCATGCATCCGGTTCTGCGGTTCACCGCGCCCGAGGGCGCCGATGTCGAGGCCACCCCCACCCGGCTGCGGTGGCAGCACCGCGGCGGGCGGGCCGAGTTGGTGTACGAGAACGCGACCACCGTCCGGCTGCGCGGTTCCGGCACCGGTCTGCGGATCGCGGCCGCGGCCGGGACGTTGACCCCGTTCTCGGGCACCTACCTCTACCGCGACCCGCGCGACGACGCGTACGTCTTCACCTCGTACGAGACCGGGCGCCGTTACCGGGTCACGGTTCTCACCGCGCCCCCGGGTGGTGCGGCCGGAGTCGAGCTGCTCGGCACCGCCGAACGGCACCTCGATCTGCCCGGCGACGGCGACTGGGAGGTCGCCGTGGAGGAGTACGAGACCAGCCGCGACCCCTACCGGGCCGAGGTGCCCTTCGACGAGGTGGCCCGCCGGGCCGAGGCGGCGTTTCACACGTACGTCGAAGCGGTGGCCCCGTGGCGCGACGCCGGCATACCGGCCGCCGAACTCGCCGCGTACGTGCTGTGGTCGGCGACCGTGGCACCGGCCGGGTTCCTGGCCCGTCCGGCCGTGCTGATGTCCAAACACTGGATGGACAAGGTGTGGAGCTGGGACCACTGCTTCAACGCTCTGGCCCTGGCCGCGGGTGATCCCGAGCTGGCCTGGCACCAGTTCCACCTGCCCTTCGACCACCAGGAGCCGACGGGCGCCCTGCCCGACTCGGTGACCCACTCCGAGGTCCTGTTCAATTTCGTCAAACCGCCCGTGCACGGCTGGGCCTTCGCTCGTCTGCGCCGCGAGCTGGGCCGGCCGCTGAGCCGCGACGAGCTGACCTTCACCTATCAGCGGTTGAGCCGCTGGACCACCTTCTGGCTCACCCAGCGCCGCGTCCCCGGTCAGGTGCTGCCGCACTACCAGCACGGCAACGACAGCGGCTGGGACAACGCCACCACGTTCGACGCCGGCCGGACGCTCGAGACGGCCGACCTCGCTGCCTTCCTGATCCTGCAACTGCGCGAACTGGCCGCGCTGGCCACCGAGCTCGGCGAGCCCACGGCCGCCGCCGACTGGCAGACCACGGCCGATCGATTGCGGGCCGAGCTGGTGTCGGCGTTGTGGGACGACGGCCGGTTCGTCGCCCGCGACGCCCGCACCGGGCAGGTGAGCGCCGGCCGGAGCCTGCTCGCGCTGGTGCCGATCGTTCTCGGCGACGACCTGCCGGCCGAGGTCCACACGGCTCTCGCGGCCGGACTCGAGGACCACCTGACGACGTACGGGTTGGCGACGGAACCACCCGGCTCACCGCACTACACCGCTGACGGCTACTGGCGCGGACCCATCTGGGCTCCGTCCACCATCCTGATCGAGGACGGGCTGCGCCGGGCCGGGCACACCGGCCTGGCCGACACCGTCAGCGAACGGTTCCGCGCCCTGTGCGAGAAGTCGGGCTTCGCCGAGAACTTCGACGCCGAGACCGGGGCCGGCCTGCGCGACCGTGCCTACACCTGGACGGCCGCGGCCTACCTGATTCTGGCCGCCGCCCATCAGCGCCGGGCGCCGGGCGGGCGGTGAGCGTCACCGCGGGCTGAGCGCGGTCAAGGTGAGCTGTTGAGGCTTTGGGAGCGCTCCCGTATCTTTCCAGACATCGGCTGTTATCGATAACAACTGTCCTCAGCGCCGGTCAGGAGAGAACCATGGTCCTATCGAGATCACACAAGGCCGCCCTGCTGGCAGGGGGCGCCGCGATGGTGGCGTCAGCGGCGGTCGCCGTGACGCCGGCGGCGGCCGCGGCCGCGGGCTGCTCGGTGAACTATGCCGTGTCGTCGTCCTGGCAGGGCGGGTTCGGCGCCACCGTGTCGATCACCAACCTGGGTGACGCTGTGTCCGGCTGGACGCTGACGTGGTCCTACGGCGCCGGGCAGCGCGTGACCCAGGCCTGGAACGCGACGGTGACCCAGAACGGCTCCGCCGTGACCGCCACCAACGCCGGTTACAACGGATCGGTCGCGACCGGCGGCACCGTCTCGTTCGGTTTCAACGGGTCGTGGACCGGCAGCAACCCGGCTCCGGCGGGCTTCGCCCTCAACGGCGTGACCTGCACGGGAGGCACCGTGCCGACAACCCCACCGCCGTCCACGCCGCCCCCGACCAGTCCACCGCCCACCGACCCGGGCGGCACGTGCACACTGCCGTCGAGCTACCGCTGGACCTCGACCGGCGCGCTGGCCCAGCCCAAGAACGGCTGGACGTCGCTGAAGGACTTCACCAACGTCGTCTACAACGGCAAGCACCTGGTGTACGCGTCCACCGTGTCCAACGGCTCGTACGGGTCGATGAACTTCGGCCTGTTCACCAACTGGTCGGACATGGCCTCGGCCGGCCAGAACAGCATGAGCCAGGGCACCGTGGCGCCGACCCTGTTCTATTTCGCTCCCCGGAACATCTGGGTGCTGGCCTATCAGTGGGGACCGACGTCGTTCAGTTACAAGACCTCCACCGACCCGGCCGACGCCAACGCCTGGTCGTCCGCGCAGACCTTGTTCACCGGCACGATTGCCGACGCCCCGTACGGCGTCATCGACCAGACGCTCATCGGTGACGCCGAGAACATGTACCTGTTCTTCGCGGGCGACAACGGCAAGATCTACCGGGCGAGCATGCCGATCGGGAACTTCCCCGGCAGCTTCGGCGCGTCCTACACCACGATCATGAGCGACTCCACGAACAACCTGTTCGAGGGGGTCGAGGTCTACAAGGTGGCCGGCCAGAACCAGTACCTGATGCTCGTCGAGGCGATCGGCAGCCAGGGCCGCTACTTCCGCTCCTTCACCGCGACCAGCCTGAACGGCACGTGGACCCCGGAGGCCGCCACCGAGAGCAACCCGTTCGCGGGCAAGGCCAACAGCGGCGCCACCTGGACCAACGACATCAGTCACGGCGACCTGGTCCGCAGCAACCCGGACCAGACCAAGACGGTCGACCCCTGCAACCTGCAGCTGCTCTATCAGGGCAAGGACCCCAACGCCGGCGGCGACTACAACAACCTGCCGTGGCGGCCCGGACTACTCACCCGGCAGCGATAGGGGTCCGGGAGGAGAAATCCCATCGATCGGGCTCCACCGCGCTCACTCGCTCGGCCCGCCCGGCGGAGCCTCGATCAGGTGGGCCGGCGCCGAGTCGCCGGCCCAGCCCGGCCGCGATCAGTGACCTCGGTCCCGGTGGAGGAAGCTCGACAGGAGTTGCCGGAACTCGTGCGGGTGCTCGATCGCCGGCACGTGCCCGCATCGGCCGAGCACGTGCAGACGGACATCGGGCAGATGGTCGAGCAGGGGCAGGGCGGCCGTCCCGAGCGGGGTGATCCGGTCCTGGGCGCCATGGACGAGCAGCACGGGCGCACGGACCGCGGCCAGCGTCTGCGCCGAGAGGGTGAGATCGTCGACCCACCGGGCCCGGGGCGGAGGGAACAGCGACGCGAACGCGCCCGCCCCCGCTCGCATCGCGGCGGCCCGGGCATCGACGGCCGCATCGGTCACGAGCGCCTGATCGAGGACGAGGCGACTCAGCATGTCCCGGGCCCCGAGCGGGCCGGCGGGGGCGGCCCAGATCGCCTCGAGATCGGCCGAGAGCGGCGCCCCGGGGGCGCCCATCGTCGAGACCGCCACGACCCGGGTGACCTGCTGGGGGCGGGCGGCCGCCAACGCCAGCGCCACGGCGCCGCCCATGGAGTGACCCACCACCGCGTAGCGCTCGGCACCAAGCGCATCCATCAGTTCCGCGGCCTGTCCCACCCACAGCCGGAGCCCACCCCGGGAGCCCGCCGGAACGGGTGTATCGCCGAATCCGGCCTGGTCGGGAGCCACCACGTGCCAGGACGGACCCAGCGCCTGCGCCGTCGCCGCCCAGGCGCCGGACCCGGTCGTGCCGGGTCCGGAGCCGTGCAGCATCAGCACCGCGGGCCCTGAACCGCTCTCCTGGACGTGGATGGGCGATCCGTCGACCGTGACGGTCCGCGGTGCCGTCACCGGGGCCGGGCCGGTGTGCTCATGCCGAGGGGGAGGTGACGGCCTTGGAGAAGACCTCCATCATCGCCCGGCCGAATTGCGGCATGTCGGGCCAGCCCCGGCAGGAGACGAGGTTGCCGTCCACGACGTCGGGTGCGTCGATGACCGTCGCGCCCGCGTTCTCCATGTCACCGGTGATCGGCGGGAAGCACGCTGTCTTCCGGCCTTTCAACAGCCCGTACACCGCCGGCACCTGCGCGCCGTGACACACCAGGGCGATGGGGAGGTTGCGGGCGAAGAAGTGCTCGGTGATGCGCCGGACGTCGGCGTCGACCCGGATCCACTCGGGGGCCCGTCCACCGGGGATGATGAGGGCGTCATAGCGCTCGACGTCGACCTCGGCCCAGGGCACGTCGACCGGCAGCTTCCGGCCGTTCTTCTCCACATAGGCGTCGGAGTCGGGGTCGAACTCGTGGATGACCAGTTGCACGTCACGCATCGTCCGTGACGAGACGTCGACGTCCCAGCCGCCCTCCTGCACGCGATAGTAGGGATACATGGTGTCGAGCTCCTCGGCGGCGTCGCCGGTCAGGAGCAGCGCTCGGGGCACCTGCTTCTCCTCGCATCTCGGGGCGGGTGGGCCTGGATCCAATCCGATCCGATCCCGGTCACGTCAGCATTCCCCGCCCCGGCCCGACCGTCAAGCCTCCACTGTCACCGCGTCCGCGTCCTTGACCTCGTCGAACAATCGCCGGAAACGGTCGCCGGACCGCAGAATGTGCCGGCGCATGGCATAGGCCGCCGCGTCGGGGTCACGGGCGGCGATCGCGGCCACCACCTCCTCGTGCTCGGCCATGGCCAGGTGGGTGACCTGGGTGTCGCGGTGCAGCCGGAACAGGTGCACGTGGCTGTGCAGACGAGCGAGCGTTTCGCGGATCACCTGGTTCTCCGCGCTCAGGGCGACCAGATCGTGAAAGGCGGCGTCGCGCAGCCCGAAGGCGCCGTAGGCCAGGGACCCGCTGCTCCCCTCGAGCTCGGCCATCTCCTTCAGCATCCGCCGCAGACCGCCCACCTGCTCCGGGGACGCGCGCTCGGCGGATCGGCGCGCCGCCGCCGGCTCGAGGAGGAGGCGGACCTCGAGCATGTCCTCGAATCGATGACGGGTGATCTGCGGCGGAATGCGGTAGCCGGCGTGGGGCACCCGCACGACCAGCCCCTCGGCCTCCATGCGGTTCAGCGCGTCGCGGATCGGCGTCTGGGAGACCCCCAGCTCTCGCGCGAGGACGTCGATGGTGACGCGGGAGTCCGGCTCGATCCGGAGCGACATCAGTTGTCCGAGCAGCGTGTCGTACACCTCGTCGGCCAGCCGGCCACGAGATCTTCCCGGCGGCGTTCCGCCCGTCGTCGCCCGGCCGTCCGGCGCGATCATCGCTTCGTCGTCCATCGTGACGTGAGGTCCTTTCTTGCGTCATCGCGAGCCTGTTGACATCGGTCACAACGCTGCGACATGCTGACGCCCACCAGATCGTATAGGAAAAGTGACGGATGATCTTCGTCCTGCATCTCCTTTGATCATCTGCAGCACCCGTCAGCATGCTCGACGTCCCGCGCGGTTGCCACCGGGCCGCACAGGGACCGGCGCCCTTCCCGACGGCAGCGAGACCCCGTACGCCGCGGCGTGCCCGTGACGCCGGTACGCAGCCCCGCGACTGCGCCGCCGCACGCCTGAAAACCCGGCAACTGCTCGGCGAAGAACCAGCGAGGCCGCAGAAGTCCCCTCCCAGAAAGCAGGCAGAGATATGCGGTATCCGACGCGAAGAGGACGATGGTCCGGTCCTGGTCGAAAGGTGCAGCTGGCCACCGCGGCCCTGCTGCTGATGGCCACCACCGTGGCGGCCTGTGGCGACGGCCAGGACAACGACGCGAAGGCGAGCGCCCCCAAGGCGCCGGCGACCATCCCGGAGCTCACCAAGGACCCGCTGACCCTCAGCTTCATCTGGTTCGAGTGGCCCCCCGCCCAAGCGCTGGAGGCCTTCGCGAACGAGGAGTACAAGAAGGTCCGGCCGAACGCGACCATCAAGGTCAACACCGTGCCGAACGCGAACTGGCACGACGCGATGTTCACCCAATTCGCCGCGCACAAGACCGACTTCGACATCGCGATCCTGGACTCGCAACACATCGGTGAGGCCGTCACGAACGGCAACATTCTCGACCTCACCGACTTCGTCAAGAACAACATCGACGTCGCCGCCTACAACCCCTACCTGCTGGCCGCCTACGGTCAGTTCCCCCAGGCGGAGACCGGCCGCCGTGACGAGAACGCCAGCCTGTACGGGCTGCCGCTGCTCGGCGACACCTGGACGATGATCTACCGCAAGGACCTGATCGGCGACAAGCCACCGCAGACGTGGGACGAGATGATCTCGGCCGCCGAGAAGTGCCAGGCTGACAACCCGGGCGTCAGCGGTCTGTCCTTCCACCAGGCCAACGGCTCCGACGCCGCGGCCGTCACCTACAACACGGTCAACGGCATCTACGGCGGCAACCTCTGGGACGCCAAGACGCGCAAGATCGACGGCGTCATGAACGACGCCGCGGGCCAGGAGGCGATGGACGTCCTGGTCAACAAGATGAAGCCGTTGACCGCCAAGGGCTCCGGCAACTGGTTCATCGACGAGGTGAACGCGTCGGTCGCCCAGGGCAAGGCCTGCATCGCGTTCAACTGGATCGCCGCGAGCGGCGGCCTGCTCGACCCGAAGGAGTCCACGCTCGGCAAGACGCGGGAGCAGATCCTCGACAAGCTGGGCTTCGCCACCCTGCCGACCCAGAAGACGAACCTGGTGCCTCTCGGCGGCATGGGGATGCACGTGTCGGCCTACTCCTCCGCGGCGAACCAGGCCGAGGCCCTGAACTTCATGAAGTGGTTCGAGCAGCCCGACATCCAGAAGAAGTGGGCCGCGGCCGGCGGCGTGCCGTCGCGTACGGATGCCCTGGAGTCACCCGAGTTCCTCAACGCCGGGCCGTTCAACAAGGTCTACGCCGACTCGGTTCCCCGGATGCGGGACATGTGGAACGTGCCGGAGTACGCACGCCTCGTCGACATCGAGAACACCAACGTGAACGCGGCTCTCAACGGCGCCAAGAAGCCGAAGGAGGCACTCGACGACATCGCCAAGGAGCAGCAGAGCGTGCTCGACTCCGGCAGCCGCAAGGGCGGCGGCGGGCTGTGAGTGACACCGTCCCTCTGACGACCGACAACCCCGGGCCGGTGGCGTCCGCGACACCGCCGGCCCGGGGCCGGTCCCGCTGGTTGAGCGACCGCCGGCTCGCCGTGGCTTTCATCGCGCCCGCCTTGCTGCTGTTGCTGGCCATGTCGGTGTTCCCGTTGCTGTGGGCGCTGTACCTGTCCTTCACCGACTACTCGGCCACCCGCGGCGGGCCCGCTCATTTCGTGTGGTTCGAGAACTACACCGCGATTCTGACGTCGGCGCAGGTCCATCTGCGGGCCCTGACGACGTTGATCTACGTGGTCGGCGCGGTCGTCCTGCAGACCGTGCTCGGTTTCACCATCGCGTATCTGATCTCCCGGCGCACGCATGGGCGAGGACTGCTGACCACTCTCTTCCTGGTCCCGATGATGCTGTCGCCGGTCGTGGTCGGGCTGTTCTGGCGCTTCATGCTCGACGCCCAGTTCGGCGTGATCAACAGCATCCTCGGCTCGCTCGGCCTGGGACAGGTGGAGTGGCTCACCCAGCAGCGGACGGCACTGATCTCGCTGATCGTGGTCGACACCTGGCAATGGACGCCGTTCATCATGCTCATCGCGCTGGCCGGCCTGACCGCGGTGCCCAAGTACCTCTACGAGGCCGCCTCGATCGACCGGGCGTCCGAGTGGTTCCGGTTCCGCACCATCACTCTGCCGCTGGTGTGGCCGCTGCTGCTCATCGCCGTGTTGTTCCGGGCCATCGAGGCCTTCCGGCTGTTCGACCTCGTCTACATCCTCACCAACGGAGGGCCCGGGGTCTCCACCGAGACGTTGTCGTTCCACGTCTACAAGGTCGCGTTCCTCGGCTTCAACACCGGAACCGCCTCGGCGTACGGGATTCTCATGGTCCTCGTCGTCATCGTCCTCACGCAGCTCTACCTGCGCTATCTGAACAAGCTCAAGGAGGACTGATGGCCGTCTCCGTCGACGAGGCCGTGTCCCCCGGCCCGGTCCGGGATCACCCGGCCCCCACGCGCCGCCGCAGCGGCCGGGGCCGCTCCGTGCTGGAGCTCGCGTTGCTGGTCGTGCTGGCCGCCGTGATGCTCTTTCCGGCGCTGTGGATGCTGGAGACGTCCATCAAGGAGAACCGCGACGTCTATGCCATCCCGGCCAAGTTCTTCGACTTCACGGTCACCCTGGACCATTTCCGGGACGTGTTCGTCGCCCCCGATGGCGGTCGCTCGGCCCTGTCCGTCTCGTTCCTCAACTCGGTCGTGGTCGCCGGGGTCTCCACGCTGCTGGCCACCGTGCTGGGGGTCCCGGCGGCCTGGGCCTACTCCCGCTTCTCGGTGAAGGCCAAGAAGGACCAGCTGTTCTTCATCCTGTCCACCCGGTTCATGCCGCCCGTGGTGGTGGTGATCCCGATCTTCCTCATGTACCGCCAGGTCGGATTGATCGACAGCAAGCTCGGCCTGATCCTCATCTACGCCGCGTTCAACGTCCCCTTCACGATCTGGATGATGAAGGGGTTCGTCGACGAGGTGCCGGCCGAGTACGAGGACGCCGCCATGCTCGACGGCTACACCCGCTTGCAGGCCTTCCGGAAGTTCACCCTCCCCCTGCTCGTGCCCGGCATCGCCGCGACGGCGGTCTTCGCCCTCATCTTCTCGTGGAACGAATTCGTGTTCGCCATTTTCCTCACCTCCAGCGACGAGGTGCGGACGGCCCCACCCGCCATCGCCGGCCTCATCGGTGGCACCACAGTGGATTGGGGTCTCGTGGCCGCCGCCTCCGTGGTGTTCGCCCTGCCGGTCCTCGTCTTCGCCTACCTGGTGCGCAAACACCTAGTCGCCGGTGTGACGCTCGGGGCGGTGCGACGCTGATGGCCGGTATCGAGGTGACCGCCCTGCACAAGCGCTACCCGGACGGCACGGTCGCGGTCGACCAGGTGGACCTTTCGATCCGCGACGGCGAGCTGTTCGTGATGCTCGGCCCGTCGGGGTGCGGCAAGACGACCACGCTGCGGGCCGTAGCCGGCCTGGAGAAGCAGACGGCGGGCGACATCCGGATCGGCGGCACGCTGGTCAACGACCTGCCGCCCGCCGAGCGCGACATCGCCATGGTGTTCCAGTTCTACGCTCTCTACCCGCATCTGAGAACCCGCGACAACCTCGCCTTCCCGCTGCGGGCCGAGGGACTGCCCAAGGCCGAGGTGCGCGAAAGGGTTGACGAGGCGGCCCGGCTGATGCGGCTCGGCCCACTCCTGAACCGCCGGCCGAGCCGGCTGTCCGGCGGGGAGCAGCAGCGTGTCGCGCTCGCCCGCGCCCTGGTGCGACGACCGCGCGCGTTCCTCATGGACGAGCCGCTGACCAACCTCGACGCCGAACTGAGGGCGGACATGCGTACGGAGATCAAGCACTTGCAGGGGGAACTGGGGACAACGATGGTCTACGTCACCCACGACCAGGTCGAGGCGATGTCGCTCGGTCACCGGATCGCCATCCTCAACAAGGGCCGGGTCGAGCAGATCGGTACGCCGCTGGAGGTCTACGACCGTCCGGCGAGCCTCTTCTGCGCCGCGTTCATCGGCTCCCCGCCGATGAACCTGATCGACGTCGAGGTGGCCGACGGGAAGCTGCGCAGTCCGGGCGGACTGGTCCTGACGCCACCGCCGGGTCTGCCGCGCGACCGCCGCCTGGTCGCCGGCGTCCGGCCGGAGGCCCTGGAGGTCACCGAAGCGGGGGCGCAACATTCCGTCCCGGCCCGCGTGGTCTCGGCGGAGTGGCTGGGCGACGAAATCATCTACGTGGTCGACCACGGCGGCCGGCGCGACTCCCGGGTGCGGATGGCACCGACCGTCCGTTTCGCCACCGACGCACCGGTCGGGCTGCGGCACACCGGCGGGACCCCGGCGGTCTACGACGTGAGCACGGAAGAGCTGGTGGCCTGATGGGAACCGTGGCAGCGCACGGGCTGCGTAAGTCCTTCGACAAGGTCCAGGCCCTGGACGGGGTGACGCTGGATGTGCCGGACGGCTCGTTCTTCGTCGTGCTCGGACCCTCCGGGGCAGGCAAGACGACGACCCTGCGAGCCATCGCCGGTCTGGAGAAGCTCGACGCCGGGTCGGTGCATCTGGACGGGCGGGACGCGACCGGTGACACCCCGGCCGCCCGTGACCTGGCCATGGTCTTCCAGAACTACGCCCTCTACCCACGGCGCACGGCGTACGAGAACATCGCCTCACCGCTGCGGGCACGCCGGTGCTCCTCGAGCGAGATCGCCGCTGCCGTCGAACGGATGTCGAGCCTGCTGCACATCGAACGTCTGCTGCAGCGCCGCCCCGCGCAGCTGTCGGGCGGTGAGATGCAGCGGGTCGCCCTGGCCCGGGCCCTGGTCCGCAGCCCGCGCGCGTTTCTCATGGACGAGCCGCTGACCAACCTCGACCTGAAGCTGCGCGTCGAGATGCGCACCGAGCTCACCCGCATCCACCGCAGCCTCGGAGCGACCTTCGTCTACGTGACCAACGACCAGGTCGAGGCCCTGTCCATGGCCGACCAGGTCGCGGTCCTGCAGGAGGGCAAGGTGCAACAGGTCGGAACACCGACCGAGGTGTACGAACGGCCGGCCAACCGCTGGGTCGCCGGATTCGTCGGGAGCCCGCCGATCAGCTTGCTCGCCTGCCATGCCGAGGGAGATCGTCTGGTCGGTGCGCAAGGCTGGACGCTGCCGCGGCCCCGCTGGACCACGGCCGAGGACGGTCGGGCGCTGCTGCTGGGCCTGCGCGCGGAAGACTTGTCCGTCGAGCAGCGTGGGGACGCGTCGTTGCCCGGAGAGCTTTACGGGCTCGAGCCGCTCGGTGACCGGACGGTGGTCGACGTCCGGGTAGGAACGGAGATCCTCAAGGTCAAGGCCCGGCCCACCGTCACCGGTACGCAGGGCGAGCGGCTCCAGGTCACGGTCGATCTGGACCGTGCGCATCTGTTCGACGCGGGCACCGGCCGGTCGCTGTCGCAGGCCGGGCGGTGACCGCGATGAGTGACCCGATGGACGCCCTGGCGCCCGAGCATCGGCGGCTCCGGATCGGCGACGCCTGGCGCGACGCCGCCGGCGGAGCCACCTTCGCCGTCGAGGACCCGGCCACCGGCAAGACCATCGCCGAGGTGGCGGACGCCGGCGTCGGTGACGGGCTCGCCGCTCTGGACGCGGCGACCGGGGCCATGGCGGAGTGGGCGGGGACCCCGCCGCGGAAGCGGTCGGAGTTGCTGACCGCGACGTACCGGGCCTTGACCGAGCGTTCCGACGAGGTCGCCCGGCTGATCACGCTCGAGATGGGCAAGCCGCTCGCCGAGGCCCGGGCCGAGGTGGCCTACGGCGCCGAGTTCTTCCGGTGGTTCGCCGAGGAGGCGGTGCGGGTCGAGGGGCGCTACAGCACTGCTCCCACAGGTGGATATCGCATCCTCACCGTGCCCAAGCCGGTCGGCCCGTGCGTCTTCGTGACGCCCTGGAACTTCCCGCTGGCCATGGGTGCCCGCAAGATCGCTCCGGCGCTGGCCGCGGGCTGCACGACGATCACCAAGCCGGCCGCCCAGACGCCACTGACCATGCTGTTGCTGGCCCGCATCATGGAAGAGGCCGGCGTTCCCGCGGGCGTCGTCAACGTGGTGACCACCAAGCGGGCCGGCGAGGTGGTCTCCGCACTCCTGGCCGACAGCCGAACCCGCAAGCTCTCGTTCACCGGGTCGACCGAGGTCGGGCGCGTGCTGCTCCGGCAGGCCGCGGACAACGTGCTGCGCACCTCCATGGAACTGGGCGGCAACGCGGCCTTGATCGTGTGTGCCGACGCCGACCTGGACGTCGCGCTCGACGGCGCCATGGTGGCCAAGATGCGCAACATCGGGGAGTCCTGCGTCGCGGCCAACCGGATCTACGTCGAGGAGCCGGTGCGCGAGGAGTTCACGGCGCGCTTCGCCGAGCGGATGGGCGCGCTGTCGATGGGCCATGGTCTCGACGACGGCGTGGACGTCGGGGCGTTGATCGACGAGGCCTCGGTCACCAAGATCGACAAGCTGGTCGCGGACGCGGTCGATCGCGGCGCCCGGGTCCTGGTGGGCGGCCGGCGTCCGGACGGGCCGGGCCACTTCTATCCGCCGACGGTCCTGGTCGACGTGCCCGGCGATGCGCTGATGCTCGGGGCGGAGATCTTCGGTCCGGTGGCGCCGATCATGGGGTTCACGTCCGACAACGAGGTGATGGCGAAGGCCAACGACACCGAGTACGGCCTGGTCGGCTATGTCTTCACCGGTGACCTCCAGCGGGCGCTCCGGTTCACCGAGGGGCTCGCCACGGGGATGCTCGGCGTCAACCGTGGCCTGATCTCCGACCCGTCGGCTCCGTTCGGAGGCGTGAAGCAGTCCGGGATCGGCAAGGAGGGATCGCACGAGGGCATCCTCGAGTACCTCGACCTCACCTACGCGGCGATCGACCTCCCGTGACCGACGTTTCTGAGAGGCACCGACATGCTTGAGACCGTCCGCGGACCACGCCAAGTGATGGTGGGCGAAGGAGTCGCGCAGAACATCCCACGAGTGGTGGCCGAGATGGGCTCACGAGTCCTGGTCGTGACCGACCGGGTACTCCTGGGGCAGCCGGGCGTGGCGGCGATCGTGGCCGCCGTACGGGAAAAGGTCGAGGTCCTCGAGGTGTTCCCGGACGCGACCCCGGACGTGCCACTGGCCGATGTCGGCCTGGCCGTCGCCGTCGCCGCCGCGGTGGACGCCGACGTGATCCTCGCCATCGGGGGTGGCACGGTGATCGACCTCGCCAAGATCGTCGGCGTCATCCGGCGCCACGGTGGGACGCCGCACGACTACTACGGCGAGTCGAAGGTGCCGGGGCCGACGATTCCGCTCATCGCGGTGCCGACGACCTCAGGCACCGGTTCCGAGCTCACACCGGTCTCGGTGCTGACCGACCCCGACCGCGAACTGAAGGTGGGAGTCTCCAGCGTCCACATCGTGCCCGACTTCGCCATCGTCGACCCCGAACTCACCTACACCTGCCCCGCGACCGTCACCGCCCACTCCGGCATCGACGCGTTCTGCCACGCGGTGGAGAGCTACACCGCGCGACCGCGGCCGCACGGACCGCGGGACCCGGTCGAGCAGGTCTTCCTCGGCCGCAACCCGATCACCGACCACTACGCGCTCCGGGCCGTGGAGCGGATCGCCCGGAGCCTGCGCCGCGTGGTCCGGGACGGAGGCGACACGGACGCCCGCGCGGACATGTCCTATGGGTCCATGCTCGCCGGGCTCGCCTTCGCCCACGCGGGCAACGCGGCCCCGCACGCCCTCCAGTACCCCATCGGCGCGGCCACGCACACGCCGCACGGCCTGGGCGTCGGGCTGCTCCTGCCCTATGCCCTGGACGCGGCCAGGGATGCCATCGGCAACCGGTTGGCCACCCTCGCCCGGGTGTGCGGGCTCGACGTGACCGACGCCTCGGACGCCGAGGCCGCGGACAGTTTCCTCACCTGGCTCGACGAGCTGCTGGCCGACATCGGCATCCCGCCCACCTTGGCCGACATCGGCGTGGCCCGCGCCGACCTGCCGCGCTTCGCGGAGATGGCCGGTGGTGTCACCCGCTTGATCCAGAACCATCCGGGCCCGACCGACACCGCGAGCCTGACCGCGATCCTCGAAGCGGCCTGGACCGGGGACCGAAGCCGGCACGTCCTGACTCAGTAGCGCCGAGCGCGGCTGCATTCGCCGACCGCTTCGGCCTGGCTGCTAAGGCGGGCCGGACCGCGGCCGAAGGAAAGTGAGGAGACCCACTTCGCTCAGCCCTTTCGAGGAGAGCTCGCTGTGTCGCATCCGTCCTTCATGCTCGACGCGGACGCCTCGGAGGCCCTGCAGCAGTCGGCCTTCCGGCTGCTCACCTCCGAGCGGCTGATCGTGGTGCTGAACGCCAAGAACGGCGTCATCAGCATGCTCAACGAGAAGGTGCTGGACACCACCGACCGGCCGCCGCGTGAGGTCGTGGGTCAGCGGCTCGAGGCCCTGTGGCGGCTGCCCTCGCAGGTGGTCGACAACCTGCTCGATCAGGCCCGCAGCGGCAAGACCATCGAGCAGGTCAACCCGATCATCGACTCCGGCGGCCGGCAGCGCTGGCTCCGGTTCAACGTCGGCCCGATCGGTGAGCCCGGCCGGGAGCCGGAGTCGATCCTGGTCACCGCGTACGACATCACCGAGGACCGGCGCCAGATGGCGGAGCTGCGCGGCAAGGGCGCCGCCATCGACCGGGCCCAGGCGGTGATCGAGTTCGACCTCAACGGCGTGATCCTCACCGCGAACGACAACTTCCTCAACCTCACCGGCTACGCCCTGGGCGACGTGGTCGGCGAACACCATCGCATGTTCGTGGAGGAGAAGTACGCCGAGAGCCCCGAGTACCTCAAATTCTGGGAGCGGCTGGCGCAGGGCGAGTTCGAGGTGGGCGAGTACAAGCGGATCGGTCGCGGCGGCCGGGAGCTGTGGCTGCGCGCCTCGTACAATCCGATCTTCGATCTCGAGGGGCGCCCCTTCAAGATCATCAAGTACGCCATGGACGTCACCGAGTCGAAGCTGCGCAACGCCGAGTACCAGGGCAAGGTCAAGGCGATCGGCAAGGCGCAGGCGGTCATCGAGTTCGACCTCGAGGGCAACATCCTGGACGCCAACGAGAACTTCCTGCAGACCGTCGGATACAGCCTCGACGAGGTCCTCGGCAAGCACCACCGCATGTTCGTCACGCCCGAGGAGGCCCGCGGCAACGCCTACCGGGCGTTCTGGCAGGGCCTGGCCCGGGGTGAGTTCGAGTCCGGCGAGTATCAGCGGATCGGCAAGGGCGGCCGCGAGGTGTGGCTCAGCGCCACCTACAACCCGATCTTCGATCTCAACGGACGGCCGTTCAAGGTGGTCAAATTCGCCACCGACGTCACCGCGGCCAAGATGCGCAACGCCGAGTACGAGGGCAAGGTCAACGCCATCGACCGCGCCCAGGCGGTCATCGAGTTCGAGCTCGACGGCACGGTCATCCGGGCCAACCGGTCGTTCCTGCAGACCATGGGCTACACGAACATCGACGAGATCAAGGGCAAGCACCACCGGATCTTCGTGACTCCCAAGGACGCCACCAGCGACGAATACCGCGCTTTCTGGGACCGGCTGGCCCGCGGCGAGTTCGAGTCCGGCGAGTACATGCGGGTCGGGCGGGGTGGCCGCGAGGTGTGGCTCAGCGCCACCTACAACCCGATCTTCGATCTCAACGGGCGGCCGGTCAAGGTGGTCAAGTTCGCCACCGACATCACCGCGGCCAAGATGCGCAACGCCGAGTTCGAGGGCAAGGTCAACGCGATCAGCCGATCGCAGGCGGTCGTCGAATTCGATCTCGACGGAAAGGTCCTCGAGGCCAACCGCAACTTCCTCGACCTGACCGGCTATTCGATCGAGGAGATTCGCGGCAAGCATCACAAGATCTTCGTTGATCCGGATGACGTGGCCGGTGAGGAGTACGGGGCCTTCTGGGACCGGCTGCGACGCGGCGAGTTCCAGTCCGGCGAGTACAAGCGGGTCGACAAGGACGGCCGGGAGATCTGGATCCAGGCCAGCTACAACCCGATCTACGACGTCCAGGGCAAGCCGTTCAAGATCGTGAAGTTCGCGCTCGACGTCACCGAGACCAAGACCCGCAACGCCGAGTTCGAGAGCAAGGTCAAGGCGATCAACCAGGCCCAGGCCGTCATCGAGTTCGACCTCGAGGGCAACGTGTTGTGGGCCAACGACAACTTCCTCCAGACCACCGGGTATTCGCTGCGGGAGATCGTCGGTCAGCACCACAGCATGTTCTGCACGCAGGAGTACGTCGTCTCCGAGGAGTACCGGGGCTTCTGGCTGCGGCTGAGCCGGGGCGAGTTCATCGCCGGCGAGTTCGAGCGGGTCGGCAAGTTCCGCCGGACCGTGTACCTCAAGGCCGCGTACAACCCGGTCCTCGACCTCAAGGGTGAGCCGACCAAGGTCGTCAAGTACGCCTACGACGTGACCCAGCAGGTGCGCCTGCGCGAGCGCCTGGCCGACAAGTCCGAGGACATGAACGAGTCGATCGATCGGCTGGGCGCCTCCACCGAGCAGATCGTGACCAACGCCCGGCTGGCCGATGAACTGGCCCAGCAGACGCTGGCCAACGCGACACGCGGCAACAAGGAGGTGGCCAACTCCATCGAGACGATCGAACTGATGGAGAAGTCGGCGGGCGAGATCGCCTCCATCGTGCAGGTGATCGGTGAGATCGCCGGCCAGACCAACCTGCTGGCGTTCAACGCCTCGATCGAGGCCGCCCGGGCTGGTGAGCACGGCATCGGCTTCTCCGTCGTGGCCGGTGAGGTCCGCAAGCTCGCCGAACGCTCGTCGGAGGCGGCCCGGGAGATCGGCCGGCTGATCAAGGAGTCGGCGGCCCGGGTCGAGCAGGGCGCCCAGGTGTCGCGCCGGGCTCAGGAGGCCTTCAACGAGATCCTGGTCAGCGTCGACCGCACCAGCGAGACCATCGGCCGCATCACGACGGGCACCGACGACCAGCAGAACGAGTCGCAGACCGTCCAATCCCTGATCGTCGAGCTGACCAGCGACGTGCAGTGACCGCCACCGACCTGGTTCGCGCCGGTCAGGACACCCGGGACGGCAAGTACGGTGTCTTCGCGATCGGCCATTTCCAGCTCGCCCTGCCGCTGGAGGAACTGCGGGAGGTGATCCCGCGGCCGGTCACCTTCGAACCGCTGGCGGCCGGCGCCGCGGGTCTGATCGGCGCGGTGAACCTTCGCCACCAGGTGGTACCGGTGCTCGACCTGCGGCCTGCCATGGGGATCGCCGGCGACGACGCGCCGATGGACATCATCGTCGTGGTGATCCACGAGGACCACATCTTCGGCCTGCTCGCCGGCGACGTCCGGGGAGTGGTCGACCGGGCCGCACGGGCTGTTCCCACCGACAGCGCCGGGCTCACCACCGACGTCTTCGAACGGCCCGAGGACGGCAGCGTGGTGAGCCTGCTGAACAGCGCGGCGGTCCGCCGGCTGCCGGGCCTGCCGGCGGTGCGCGTCATCGAGCCCCGCACCGGCGACGACCTCGACGAGAACACCGGGGCGGCCGCCCCGCGGCGCACCATCATCCTGCTCAACACCGCGGCGATCGGGTTGTGCATCGACGTCAACCGGGTCCACTCGGTCATCCCCGAACTGCGGGTGAGACCGTCACCGATGACCGGTGGCGCGGTCCTGGGCGTGGTGACCATCGGTGACTACGAGGTCCCGGTGCTGGACCCGCTGATGCACCTCGGCCTGGGTGACCTGAACACGGCCCGGGCCGACCGCGGCGTGGCCCTGAGCTTCGACGAGGGCCTGCTGGTCTTCGCGGTCACCGAGGTGGAACAGATCGTCGCGGTGCCGGACAACGAGATCCTCCCGCTGCCCCCGTTCGCCGTATCGGTACCCGACGCGCTGACCGGCATCGTGACCGGTCACGGCGATCGTCTCTACCTGATCCTGGACGAGGAGAAACTGCGGCGCGACCCCGGCCTGCGCGCGCTGGCCGCGCTGGGCATCGCGACCGGCACGGAGCAGGACATCGGCACGGCCAACGCCGAGGCCGCCTTCACCCCGCGGACATTCCTCACCTACAACGCCGGCGTGGACGTGGCGACCCTGCTCGACCAGATCGACGAGATCCTGCCCTACCCGGAGCACATCGTCCCGCTGGCCGGGCCCTTCCCCGGGGTGCGCGGGGTCTTCACGCACCGGGGACGGGTCATCCCGCTGGTCTGCCTGACCACCATGGTCGGCCACGTCCCGCCCGCCGACGGCCCGCCGGCCCGGGTCCTGGTCGTCCTGACCCCGTCCGGCTGTGTCGGCTTCGTCGTGCCGCACCTGCAAGCGATCGAGCAGACGGTCTGGGAGGAAGAGCCCGGGCAACGGACCACCCGGCCCGAGGCCCCGCTGTCCTCCAGCCCGCTGGTCGAAGTGACCGAAGGCGGCCGGCGGCGGACACTGCCGCACATCGACCTGCTGGGCCTGGCCGCCGCGCTGTGACCAGTCGATGACGCCGGCGCCGAATCGGGGGATAACGGTTTTTTGAACCACGGGTAGAAAGTCTGCCGGTTCGGCCACATCTGCTTAACGCTGCCTTAAGCCAGCACGAACAGTCAGGCCGGGTCGGCCGTCCGGTGGTTACGGTGACGGCAGGCGGCCGAGGTTGGACATCGGGCGCCGGCTATCCCATCCCCTCCCCCGAGGAATCCCCGATGCGTAGATCAAGGCTTTTCATCGGCGCGGCCGTCATCGCGGTGGCCCTGAGCGCCGGCTTGACCGTCGCCTCCAGGAGCGACACAGCAGAAGCGGCTGTGGTGTGGAACGAAGACTTCAACGGTGCGGCCGGCTCCGGCGTCGACTCGTCGAAGTGGAACTTCGACACCGGTGGCAGTGGCTTCGGCAATCAGGAGCTGCAGTACTACAACAGCGGCACGAGCAACGTCGCCATGGACGGCCAGGGCCACCTGGTGATCACCGCCCGTAAGGGCAGCGGTGGCCACAACGACTGCTGGAACGGCACCTGCCAGTTCACCTCCGGCCGCATTCAGACCGCCGGCAAGTTCACCCAGCAGTACGGGCACGTCGAGGCCCGCATCCAGGTCCCCAACGGCTCCGGCCTCTGGCCCGCCTTCTGGATGCTCGGCGGCGGCAACTGGCCGACCGACGGCGAGATCGACATCATGGAGGTCGTCGGCCGGGACCCCAACCGGCTCTTCGGCACCCTGCACGGCCCCGGCTACTCCGGCGGCGAATCGTTCGGCGGCAGCCTCGTCGCCGGCTCGCCGTGGTATCAGGCCTTCCACACGTACGCCGTGGACTGGTCACCCACTCAGATCGTCTGGACCGTGGACGGCCAGGAATACTTCCGGGCCACGCCGGCCTCCCTGGCGGCGGCCAAGAACGGCGCGCGCTGGGTCTTCGACCACCCGTTCTTCATCATCCTCAACCTCGCCGTCGGCGGTAACTTCGGCCAGGGCAACCCGGCCGGCCTGCCCAACGAGAGCCGGATGCTGATCGACTACGTGCACGTCAGCACCTCGGCCGGCACGCCTGCTCCGCCGCCCGCCAGTGGCGGCAAAGCGCTCAAGTCGAGCCTGAGCGGCCGCTGCATCGACATCCCCGGCGGCAACGCGGTCGACGGGGCGCGCCTGCAGACGTACGACTGCAACGGCACCGCGGCGCAGCAGTGGGCAGCGAACGGCGACGGCACGATGCGCTCCCTGGGCAAGTGCATGGACCCGGCCGGTGGCGCTCTGACCAACGGCACACCGATCCAACTGGTCGGCTGCAACGGCAACCCCGTGCAGCGGTTCACCCTGTCCGACTCGGGTGACCTCGTGAACGTCTCCGCGAACAAGTGCGTCGACCTCAAGGATCGCAACACCGCCAACGGCGCCCAGCTCCAACTGTGGGACTGCTCCGGCGGCTCCAACCAGAAGTGGGCGCGCGCCTGACCCGCTCAGCAACGTGAACGCCGGCCGCCCTCGTGGGCGGCCGGCGTTTTCGATTCCGGCGCGGCATCGATCGGCTCGGCCGCCGGGTCAACGGAGTGTCGTTGCGGGCCCGGCACGACCACCTCCGCGCAACGTCTCGAGGGCGCCCCGCCCACTCGGCGAACGCGCCGCGCTACAGCACATCCGCTTCGGCCGGCGGGGCGGGACCGGCACCGGCCGGGGCCGGGGCCGGCGCTGAGGTGGATCGGCCCAGGAGGGCGATCGCGCCCAGGGCCAGGGTGGCCAGCGCCACCACGATCAGCGTGGCGGGCAGCGACCAGATGCCCAGGGCCGCGCCGGCGGCCAGGGCCGCCACGCCCGAGCCGAGGTTGTAGGACGAGCCGATGGCGGCGTTGACGGCGGTGTGCCGGTCGTCGGGGAAGGCCGCGCCGACAAGGGTGTAGGCCACGATGTACATCGGTGTCAGGGCGGCGCCGACCAGGAAGCTGCCGATCACGACGACCGGGATCGTCTGGCTGACGGCGACCACTAGGACGCCGGTGCAGAGGATCAGGATGCCGGTGAAGTACCGCACCCACGGCCCGGGGCGCCGGCTCGAGAGGTGGCCGTAGACGATCCCGGCCAGGATGCCGCCCACCGAGTCCAGCGCCACCAGCACGCCGGCCAGTTCGGCGTTCGCGTGGCGCAGGGCCCAGGCCGGATAGCCCACGCTGAGCGCGCCCATCGCCAGGCCGACCGCGATCATCGGGACGAGCAGCGCGGCCCCGTTGCGGGAGAGCAGCACCCCGATCGTGCGTTGCCGGGGGCGGTCGCCCGGTGGCCGGCTGCCGGTCGAGACCCGGTGGGCGCCGATCCGGTGGATCAGACCGCGGAACCACACTGTGCCGACCAGGGCGCACAGGCCGCCGGCGATGACCGCCCACTGGGCGCCGACGACCAGCCAGATCCCCGAGGTCAGCAACGGCGCGACCACGAACGTGGCCTCCTCCACGACCGAGTCGAGCGCATGCAACCGGGTGTTCTTCCCGGCGTCCGGGCCGGCCACCTCGGTCCACACCGAGCGCAGGACCGCGCTGTTGGGTGGCGCGAGGATGGCCGCCGACGCCGTCAGGACCAGGGCAGCGGCATAAGCGCCGACGCCGCCGTGCTGGGCCAGCAAGGCGGCCGCGGTGGCGACCACCGCAAAGGCGACCGCCATGGGCACGAGCATGCGGCGCGCACCGAACCGGTCGACCAGTGCGCCCTTGTGGGGCCCGGCCACGGCCGCCCCGATCAGGAACGCCGCGAACGACCCGCCCGCCCAGCCCAGCTCATTCTTGCTGGTGTAGATGGCGATCATGCCGAACGGGACCATGCCGGCGGCGAGGCGGCCGATCGATACGGCCCCGATGATGCCGGCGACGCGGCTGTCGCGCAGGAGCGACAGGAAACCGGTCGGCTCAGTCATGGTCACGTCCTTCGTACGCGATGGATTTGCTCCCGGTCCATCGGGCCACGATCTCGGCGCTCCGGTCGATGACTCCGGCCGGGAGGCCCGCGTCGACCTCACCGTTCTCCATCACGAGCACGTCACCGCGCCGGCGCAGCGCGATCCGGCCGACGATCGCGTCGCCCAGCAGGATCGGGAGCGCGAAGTAGCCGAACTCGCGCTTGGCAGCTGGCTTGTAGGCCTCGAGACGGTAGTCCTTGCCGAAGATCCGCAGCAGACGATCCCTGGTCCACACGAGCGGGTCGAAGGGGGACAACGGGTTCGGAGCATCCTCGATGATCTTCTTGGTGGGATCGGCGGTGGGGGCGAGCCACACCGGGTCCTTCCAGCCGGCCACCGCCGCCTGCTCCAGCCCGAGGCCGGCCAGCGCGGTGCGGGCGGTGGTGGCGTGGATCCGGAAGTAGTCGGCCACGTCCTTGGTGGTGGCCACCCCCAGCGCGTCGATGGCCCGGCGGCACAGGCGCGCGACGCACTCGTCGTCGTTCAGTTCCACCGCCCGTACGTCCGGTGGGATGACCAGGTCGGGCCGGCAGTAGACGCGCTCCCAGCGGTCGCGCTCGGCGCAGACCGCTCCGCCGGTGGCGGCGAGCCACTCCAGTGCCCAGCGGTAGGGCGAGTCGCGCTCCCATCCGCTGCCTTTCATGCCGCCGAAGTCGCGCAGCCGTACCCGGCCGTCGGCCTCCAGCCGGGCTCGCGCGACCTCGACGGCGGCGAAGTCCACCGCCGGTCCGCGCCAGCCGTGCGCGCTGATGTGCCGGCGGCGGAAGCCGAAGGCCGGCCACAGGTCCATAGCGACCAGCGACAACGCGTGCGCCATGCCCTCGAAGGTGGCGCCCTCGCCGGCCGCCGTGCCGACTTGGAGCACGACGTCGAGCGGGACGCCCCGACTGAGCAGCACGAGCTCGTGGGACCGGCGTACGGCCGACATCGAGTCGATCTGGACGCACCCGAGCCGGTCGAACACGGTCGTCGCCGACCGGGTCGGCTCGTCCAGGATCTGGGCGGCGATGGCGACGCTGCGCGCCTCGGCCGCCGTCAGCGTGGCGGTCATGACGCTCGCAGTGACTCGGGACCGACCAGGACGATCCGCGCGATCTCCTGACCGCGGCGGATGCCCAGCTCGCGGCGGGGCTGAATGGCGATGCTGAAGCCGGTGCCGTGCATCCGGTCCAAGGACGCCGGGGTCAGCACACCCACCATGACGCCGAGGTCCGGCAGGTCCTCGCTGGGGAAGACCAGCACCGACATCGGCTGGAAGTCGTCCGGTGACCAGCCCATCCGCCATTCGACGGTGCCCTGGCCGTTCGGCACGAACATGCTCCCCCAGCCGTCGCCGTCACGGAACTCGTACAGGTGCAGCCACGGCGGACGGTCCATCGCCAGCGCCGTACCGCTGCGCAGCCAGACTTCGCTCCGGCCGACCGCCGCGGCCGCGGCCTCGGTCTCCTCCCCGGAGATCTCGACCTGCGGAAGCGGTGCGACCGTCACGTCGACCGGGCTGAGGATCCGCCAGCCGACGCGCTGACCGAGGACCCAGGGCGCGCAGAACTCGGGCTGGCGGGCGGCCCGCAGATGGCGGAAGTTCTCCCGGTAGAGACGTTCCCGCTCCTTCGCCGCGTCGAGGTCGACCGTGCGCCGCTCAGGCAGAACCGCCCACGGCTGAAGGCGTACAAATTTCATGCCGTCCTTCCATGGGTACGTCGCCGGTGATCCCCCACCGGCGACGTCCCCTCGTCGTCTGATCGCTCCCTCGTCCTCTTGTCGCTCCAGGACCGGCGCCGCTCTCAGCCGGCCGAGCCTACCGAACTGTCCGCGACGTGCTTCGCGTCGATGTCGACGTTGTCCAGGCTGACCCGGTCGGTGTCGAAGAGCGACACGCTGCACGGGCCGAAGCCGACCTGGATGTCGTCGAACACCGGCCGGCCGCCGGTCTCCTCGTCCGTACTGAGGTCGACCCCGTCCATCTTGACCACGGTGATCGCGTGCGGCGCGCTGCCGGGCTGGCCGGCGTGCATCACAGTGCCACGGGCGAACGCCGCGGCGTAGATGGTGAAGTCGTTCTCGTCGACGGCGATGCCACGCGGCGAGGGACCGACCGGCAGGTACCGGGTCGCCTCGAAGGTGGACATGTCGATGACCGCGACCGTCGACTCGCGTTCCAGCGTCACCAGCGCGAACCGGTTGTCCGGCGAGAACGCGACCGCGCGGCCGCCCTGGCTCGTCACCGCGACCCGGTGCACGACCTTGTCGGTGGTCAGGTCGATGACCGGCACGTAGCCGACCGAGTTGCAGGCGACCAGCGCGTACCGGCCGGTGCGGTCGACGTTCAGGCTGTACGGGTGCGAGTTCTCCTGGATGCGGATCCGGGCGATCTCGCGCACGTTGGTGACGTCGCCGTTGTGCAGGCCGGCGATGTCGATCTTCGCGAGGTAGCCGGAACCCCAGATGCACACGTAGGCGAAGTCGCCGACGATGGCCATGTGCCGGGGGTCACGGCCGACGGCGACCTGGGTCAGTTCCTCGCGGGACTCCAGGTCGACGATGGAGACGGTGTTCGAGCCGGAGTTCGAGACCAGCATGTAGCGGTCGCCGGGCAGGATACCGATGCCCCGGGGGCCGGAGCCCACGCTGATCCGGGCCACCTCCCGGTGCGTGAGGGCATCGATCTCCGAAACGGAGTTGGTCGAGGTGTTGGACACGAAGCCCCGCCCGTCACGGGTGAACTTGACGCTCCCGCGGGGAGCGTTGCCCACCGGGATGGCGGTGACATTCGTGTAGCCGTCCGCGTCCTTGCGGACGACGGAGATCTGGCCGGAGTCGGTGTCGGTGGAGAAGATTTCGATCGGCACGAAAAGCTCCTAAACTGGATTGATGGCGCCTTTGCGGTTCGCGATCCGGGCAGCTTTCTTCGCGACCATCTCCTTTCCGAGAGAATGGACGAATGCCGTACGAGATTCAGTCCCCAGCGGGTTTGAGATGAACTTCCTCGCCGAATGCGTAAGCCAGGTTCCAGGCGATAGAAATGCGCACGTCGGCGTCGCCGTACTGCGGAACGGCGTGTTTCATCCACCCGGGAATCAGGACGAGTTCGCCCGGCCGGGAGGAGATCCGCACTATCTGGCCCTCGCTCGCGAAGGTGATGCCGGGGTCGAAGAGGTCCACGTTGACCCGCGGATCGAACAGGTCGAGCTCGCAGGTGCTCGCCGACGCCACGTAATAGATGGCCGCGATCGCCGTGTTGGGATGGTTGTGGGCCGAGTGGTGGTCGCCGCCACGATAGATGCTCGCCCAGCTCCGCTGGGGCAAAATCTGCACGTCAGTGGCCGTCTTGGCGCCCACCGCCTCGTGCAGCGGCTCGCGCCGCACGGTCTCCACGAACGTCCGCGCCACGCCCAGCATCCACCCGGTCAGCCGGTCGACGGCCGGGTCGTCCCAGTCGGTGAGGTTGCCGACGGTCTCCGACTTGAAGGCGAGATCTTTGACCTCGGTGGTCATCCGGCGACGGACGGCATTGGTCAGCGCCTCGTTGATCTCGGTGCCGAAAGGGCAGGGTACGCGAGCCGCCGGAGTGGCGAAAAGATTGAGCAGCTTGGCGCCGTTGCTCTCAGAACTCAATGTCATCCCCCGTGTCGGATGAGATAAGCCATTGATCGACGTTATTGGCTGGCCGCCACGGATCAGGCTAACACTCGGTCAGCCGCTGTCAATGCCAACTATTACCGTGAGCACTGGGGGAAACACGAAGCGCTCCGGAAGATAAATCTTGTATTCAATGATCGAAAGGCCCGCCACCTGCCCGGGATCTCCGCCCCGCCCGTGCGGTCAGCCGAGAGCCAGGCGTTCGTGCCCTTCACCAGCCGGGCGACGTTCCCCGGATCTCCGCGTCGGCCAGCAGCGACGTGGTGGCGTCCGCGACGGCCCGGGCGGCAGGTGTCGCCGTGCCCAGGTTCAAGCCGAGTCGGTGACAGGCGACGCTGCGCCGGCCGTCAACCCTGAAGTGACCAGAACAGGCCCAACAGCGCGAAGACCACGCCGAAGGCCAGCGGCAGACCGGCCACCACTGCCGCGTGTGTCCCCGAGACCAACTCCGCGGCGCCCGGCCGGCCCGCCGGATACCGCACCGGAACCCGCTGCCCGACGCGGTGAACCCGCCAGCTCGTACGCATGGCGGCCGTGAACTGGTGCTCGCCGCCACCCTCGTCGACGAAGGCCACAACCGGCTGGTAGATCGGGCCGTCGTCGCTCGTTTCCTCATGGCGGACGACGGTGCCCACCGCCGCGACACCTGTCCGCCGCAACCGGCGGCTCCCCAGCATCCGCACCACGCCGAAAGCGCCCACGGCCAAGCCCACGACCAACATGAGGACGCCACCCGGATTCATCAGTGCATGATGCCACCCGCCGTACCACTGCTATATCACCAGGCACAGAGTGCCGAAAGGCGATTGGCGATGGCATCGTCAGGTGAGCAGTCCACCCATCGCCGAAGGAGCCGGCCCATGCCGCAGCAAGCCAAAGCCCCACCTACGCAGCGGTTCGGTGCCGACGCGTTCGCGCCCTCCGACGACACGACCCTGCGCTGGTTGGGCATGGCCGGCTTCCTGATCAACAGCCGCGGCACGACTCTGATGATCGACCCGCTGCTGCGGGGGTTCGACATGCCGATCATGATCGAGATGCCGGTCATCGCCGCCGACGTGCCACACCTGGACGCTGTCCTGGTCACCCACAGCGACAACGACCACTACAGCGTCCCGACCTGCCGGGACCTCGCCGAGGTCACCGGCGCCTACCATTCCACCCGATACGTCGCCGCCCTGATGACCGGCCAGGGGCTCCCGGCGCATGGCCACGACATCGGCGGCGACTTCACCGTCGGTCCGGCCGGTGTCGAGGTGACGCCGGCCGACCACGCCTGGCAGAACGAGGCCCCCGGCGCCGCCGACCGCGTCTTCCGGCCCGAGGATGCCTGTGGGTTCTGGATCACCACACCCGACGGCACCATCTGGGCGCCCGGCGACTCCCGGCTCATCCCCGAACACCACCTCACGAGACCCGCACCGGACGCCCTGCTGTTCGACTTCTCCGACAGCGAATGGCACTTCGGACTCGCCGGCGCTGTGCGGATGGCCAACGCCTACCCCCGAACGCCGCTGCTGCTGCACCATTGGGGATCGGTCGACGCACCCGACTTTCCGCCCTTCAACGGCAACCCGCAGACCCTGTACGACCTGGTCCAGCACCCCCAGCGCATCCAGGTGCTCGCCCCGGGCCAGCCCTACCGCCTGCACCGGTCGCCGCCGCCGGCCTGACCGCGCCGGCCCTGCTGCTCACTGGGACGAGTCCGACCAGGAGATCTACAACGAAGGCGTCTACCGCCACCTGACGGCGAACGCCCGCGCCGTCTTCGCGGTACTGGCTTTGTCGCCCAGCGTGCTGTCGAGCACTACGCCTGGCTGTCGGCCGGCGAGATGGTCCGCGGTCTGGCCCGGGCCGAGTCCACACCCCGGTCCGCTCATCATGGTGGTGCAGTTCGTCGCCTTACCGTGGGCACGGTCAAGGCCGGTGGAGCCGCAGTTCCCTGAGTTGCCGGCGCGAGGTGATGCCGAGCTTGCGGAAGATCTTGCGCAGGTGGGCTTCGATGGTGCGGGGGCTCAGGAACAGCTGCGCACCCACCTCCCGGGAGGTCGCCCCGGTGGCTACCAGTCGCGCGATGTGCAATTCGTGGGCGGTCAGGGTGTCGGCCGGCCGGGCGCTCCTCTCCCGTGGACGCTCGCCGAGAGCACGCAACTCGCGGGCGGCCCGCGCGGCGAACGCCTCCGCGCCCATGCCCGTCAGGAGTTCGTGAGCGGTACGGAGTTGTCCGCGGGCTTCGTCGCGGCGGCCTTCGCGGCGCAGCCACTCGCCGTACACCAGGTGGGCGCGGGCCAGGTGGGTGGCCATCCGGCAGTGCTCGAGTCGCTCGACGGCCTCGCGATAGTACTTCTCGGCGGCCGGCCCGCTGCTGAGCAGCGCCCTCGAGCGCGCTTCCAGACCCAGCGCCCACTGGGTGCCGCTGGCGCGAGCCCGTACGCCGAACTGCTCCAGCGCGACGGCTGCACGCTCCGGCTGACCGGCGCGGACGGCCGCCTCGATCAGCTCGGGCAGCGCGATGCTGCTGTACGCCAACTCGTCGTACTCCCACGGCGGTGTCGCGGCGGCCAGTGCTTCGTCGTAGTTGCCCAAGCCGTTGTGCAGCGCCGCCAAGGCGACTTGGGCCAGGCCGAGCGTCGCGCCCTCACCTCGGTCCGTCGCCTCCTTGACCATGGCTGCGTACAACTGCAAGGTTTCGTCGTGCCGGCCGCGCCAGGCGGCCAGGATGAGCCGGGCGTTGGGCAGCGGCGGAGCCCCCGTGGCCTCGGTGATGGCATGTTCTTCGGCGAACAGCTCGGCGGCTCGGGCGAGTTCGCCGGTGAGCACCAGCACCGAGGCCAGGGCGTTGAGTGCGGCGGGGAGGGTAGCCAGCGTGCCGGCTTCGCGGGCGAGCTCGACGTCGCGGGTGGCCAGTGCGTGGATCGCGTCGTCGTCCCACAGCATCGCTGCGACGTGGCAGGCCAGCCACCGCCATCGGTGGCTGGCGTCGTCAGCCCGGAAGTCGTGGTTCCGCAGCGTCTTCAAGGCCAGCTGAAGGGTGGGAACGCTCGCCTCGTACCCTCCGGTGAACCTCGTGGCCAGCCCGTCCAGCAGCAGGTCGACCGGTCGCGGCGGCGCCGGTGGTGCGGGCGCGGACCGGGCGGCCTCGGCCACCGCCGGCAGCCCGTGACCGCGACTGAGGCGACCGGCGTGGAAGGACGCCTCGAACGCGTGCAGGTAGGTCTCCCGGGCCAGCGCGGCGTCCAGCGGTCCTAGCGTCCGGGCCGCCTCCAGCAGCATCCCCGGCACCTCGCTCCCGCGAGTCAGGTGAAACTCGACCTGGGCGCGCAGCAACTCGAGGCGGGCGCGTTGCAGAACGTCCAGCGGCCCGGCCGCCGCGATCGTCAGCAACTGCAGGGCGGCCTCGAAGGCGCCGGCCTCGTGCTTGGCGTGAGCGGCCTCCAGCGCCCGTCTCGCACGGTCAGCCGGCTCTGGGGTCAACTCGACCGCCTGCCGCAGGAACGCGGCGGCCGCGGCCGAACCGCCGCGGGCACGCGCCCGGACGGCCGAGCGCTCCAGCCCCGCGGCCACTTCTTCGTCGGTGCCCGGCACCGCCTGCGCACGATGCCAGGCTCGCCGGTCAGGATCGGTGTCCGGATCGGTGGCAGCGGCCAGCGCGCGGTGGGCCCGGCGGCGGTCCGGTGGTGGGGCAGCCCGATAGACCGCCGAGCGCACCAGCGGATGGCGGAACCGCACCCGGGTGCCGATCTCCAGCAACCCGGCGGCCTCAGCCGGCGCGGCCGCCTCGCGGGCGATCCCCAGGTGCGCGGCCGCGCGCCACAGGACGGCCACGTCGCCGGTCGACTCGGCTGCGGCCACCAACAGCAACAGTTGCGTCTCGGCCGGCAGACTGCCGGAGCGGCGCTGGAAGCCTTCCTCGATGCGGCGCGGGACGTTCCGCACGTCCGGTAGCTCGAATCCGCCCGCCAATCCGGCCGGCGGGGCACTTCGGGGCAGCTCCAGCAGCGCCAAGGGGTTGCCCCGCGCCTCGGCGACGATCCGGTCGCGCACCTGGTCGTCCAGCGGCGCGTGGACCGCGGTGGCGAGCAATGCTCGGGCGTCGGCATGACCGAGCCCGTCCAGGCGCAGCGCGGGGAGCCCGGTGAACGCGCGGAGGTCGTCGTCCGTAGGGTCGCGCAGCGCGAACACCAACGCCATCCGCTCCGCCGCCACCCGTCGCGCCACGAACGCGAGTACTTGCGCGGACGCCTGATCCAGCCATTGCGCGTCGTCGACCAGGCACAGCAGCGGCCCCTCCTCCGCGACCTCGGCCAGCAGGTTCAGGACGGCCAGGCCGACCAGGAATCGGTCGGGTGCCGCACCGCCCTGCAGTCCGAACGCCACGCCCAGGGCGGCTCGCTGCGGATCGGGCAGCGCACCTACGTGGTCCAGCAGCGGCGCGCACAGCTGATTCAGGCCCGCGAACGCGAACTGCGTCTCGGACTCGACCCCGGCCGAGCATTCCAACCGGAACCCCCACCGGGCCCCGGTTTCCCGGGCCTGCCCCAGCAACGCGGTCTTGCCGATGCCGGCTTCCCCGCGCACCACCAGAGCCCCGCTGCGCCCCGCCCGCGCCCGGTCCAGGAGTTGCTCCACCGCATCGCGCTCCGCGCGCCGGCCCACCAGCGTTGCGGTGGCTACTCGGTCATCGGTGTGCATAGCCGGAGTTCAGAGTCGACAGGTTGCGTCTTGCGCGGGCACCTTGAGGTCGATCAGATAAGTGGCGATGGCGGCATCGACACACGCGTTGGCTGCAAGCATCGTGCCGTGCTGCTTGCCCTCCACGGTCAGGAGACCGCCGCCCAAGGTCTTGGCCAAGCTCACGCCGCCCGCGTGCGGGGTCAGCGCATCGCCGGTCACCGAGATCGTCAATGTGGGCGGCAGGTTCGGGATGCCGGTCGCATAGGGAAATCCGAGTGTCGGCTCCGACGGCCAGCCCTCGCACCAGTCAGGTGTGTCCTTCACGGGCGTACCCGGATCGAGGAAGGGCGCGGCAGCGAGGGTCTTCTGTGTGAGTTCAGCCGTGCCGCGGGGAGAGAAGCGATCCTCGTCGAGGCAGTCGATCGCGTAATTCGCCTCCACGGAGTTGTCGTACTGGCCGTTCGGTGACCGCCGATGGTAGCTGTCTCGCAGGGCGAGCAGAATCTCCCCTCGCCCCTTCTTCAGCTCGGCCAGCCCGGCCACGACCTGAGGCCAGAGCCGCTGGGCGTAGAGGCCGGTGACGATGCCGTCGTTGGCGGCGATGAAGCTCAGCCGGCGACTGTTGCCGGCCGGCACCGGGTTGCTCAGAAGGGGCCGTGCGAGTTTCTGGTACTCCGCAGTGGCTCCCTTGACGTCGTCACCGAGCGGGCAATCCCCCTTCGCGATACAGAAGGCCGCGATCTCGTCGAAGGCCTGCTGGAAACTCGCCCACTGCTCCTGCCGGCGCTGGAGGGTGTTCGCGTGCGGATCCAGCGCGCCGTCGAGCACCAGTGCCCGTACCTTGTCGGGAAACATCTCGGCGTAGACCGGACCCAGCCGTGTGCCGTAGCTCGCGCCCGCGTAGGTCAGCTTCTCGTCGCCGAGGACAGCCCGCAGGATGTCCAGATCGCGGGCCGCGTCCCGGGTTCCGAAGTGGGCGAGCTTGTCCGCGCCGCCTACGCTGTCCGCGCACGCCTGCACGAGTGGGGGCGCACCGGGACTAATCAGTTGACTGCCCGGCGTGACGTCGGCGTCCCGTTCGGTGTTGTCGAAGCAGTCGAGCGCCGGCTTGCTCGCGCCTGTTCCGCGGGGGTCGAAGCCGACGATGTCGAAACGCTCGGAGACCGGGTTCTTGGCCAGGGTCGCCGAGATCATCGCCGCATAGCCGACGCCCGGGTAGCCGGGACCGCCGGGGTTCAAGAACAGTGACCCGATCTTTTTGTCGCCCCGGGCCGCGACCCGGAACACAGCGATCCGCGCGACGTCGCCGTCAGGTTTCTGGTAGTTCAGCGGCACCTCCACCTGGCCGCATTCTCCGTCGACGACGATTTTGGTGCCCTCCAGCGGAGTCTTGCACGGCGCGAAGGCAGCCTTCTGCTGGTAGTACCGATCCAGCGACGGCGACGGCGACGGGGAGGCCTGCGCGGACGGCGACGCGGCGGTACACGCGCTCAGAAGCAACAGCAGAGGCACCATGGCGGCCGAGGCCTGGCCGAGAAGGCGACGCGCCGGTGCCGGCGAAGCACCCGGTTCGATGTCCATGTGCTCACGGAACACCATGTTCTCGGAACAGGGTCAAGAGCGGCCGATCCGCTTACCTGCCGCGACGCCGCTGTGCGGGCTACGTGCGGCGCCGCCGTGTCATGCTTGCTCGGTGGCAGACGTGGACCTGCGGCAACTGCGTTACCTGGTGCCCATGCACCAATACCGGCCAGGCATGCGTGGCCATGCCTGGTCGGCATTCCGGAGCGGGTGAACGAGCTTCCCCCCGGCAGCCGGAGACATCGGGTCACCGGTCGCACTCCGGCGCGTCGGTAGACTGGATCTCACATCGACGTGAGATCAGGGCCGGGGAGGCAGTGGTGGAATCGACCATCCGGATCGGTGAACTGGCTTCGCGTACGGGAGTGAGTGTTCGATCCCTGCGCTATTACGAGGAACAGGGGCTGCTCACCAGCCTGCGGAGTCCCAGCGGCCACCGCCGCTACCTCGAGAGCCAGGTCGAGCGGATCGATTTCCTCCAGCGGCTGTTCTCCGCGGGCCTGAGCAGCCGGACGATCGTCGATCTGCTGCCCTGTGTGGATTCCCCCAGTGACGACGCCTCCGAGGCGGCCCTGGAACGGATGCTCCAGGAGCGGGACCGGCTCGATCAGCACATCGAGGATCTGACCTCGACTCGTGGTGTGCTCAACGGTCTGATCGACGCCAATCGCAGGCAACGGATGGCTCCCGCGGGCGCGTGACGGGCGCCGCCCGGGTGAGCCTGGCCACCTCGCGCGTTCACGACTTGCATCTCACATCGGTGTCAGATTCTACGGTGAAGTCATGACATCACTTTTCGACACCGTCTCGCTCGGCGGACTCCGCCTCCCCAACCGGGTCGTGATGGCCCCGATGACGCGGATCCGATCCGACCGCGACGGGCTGGCGACCGCGTCGATGGCGACCTACTACGCCCAGCGGGCGAGCGCGGGCCTGATCATCAGCGAGGGTGTCCGGCCCACTCCGGTCGGGCAGTCCAACCCGCTGACGCCGGGGCTCCACACGCCCGCGCAGGTCGACTCGTGGCGGCAGGTGACCTCCGCCGTGCACGCCCACCACGGACGGATCTTCGCGCAGATCATGCACGCGGGACGGATCAGTCACCCGGACACGACCGGCCACCAGCCGGTCGCGCCGTCCGCCGTCGCCGCACGCGAGGTCTACGTCTACACCCCCACCGGACCGCAGCTCACGCCGACGCCACGCGCGCTGTCGACCCGTGAGGTGGCGGCCGAGGTGCAGAATTTCGCGGCCGCGGCGAGGCGCGCGGTGGAGGCCGGCTTCGACGGCGTGGAAGTGCACGGCGCGAACGGATACCTGATCGGGCAGTTCCTCGCCGGCAACGCCAACCTGCGCACGGACCGCTACGGCGGGACCATCGCGGGCCGGATCCGGTTCGCTGTGGAGGCGGTCGCGGCCACCGTCGACGCGATCGGCGCTGATCGTGTCGGGCTGCGGCTGTCACCGGGCGCGGGCATCGGGGACGCCATCGACACCGACATTCCCGAGACGTACGGGGCGCTGCTCGCCGAGCTTGTCCCGCTCGGCCCGGCGTACCTGCACCTGGCCAGCACCGAGGACGAAGTGCTGCTCGGGCTGCGCCGCGCGTGGCCCGGCACGCTCATCGTCAACCCGTCGGCGGCGAACAGTCCCGTCCAAGCGACCCGGGCCGACGCTGAGCGCTGGTTGGCCCAGGGGGCCGACCTGGTCTCGTTCGGCCGCGCGCACCTCGCCAATCCCGACCTCGTGGAGCGGTTCCGGGCAGATCTGCCGCTGACGGAGGCCGATCGGAACACCTTCTACACCGGCGGCGACGACGGCTACCTCACCTACCCGGCGTACGACGCGCGCCTGGCCGCCCCGGCATCCGCCTGACGCAAGCGGACCACCTCGCCTTGACTGTGTTCCCGGAACACAGATTTCACTGGGAGGGATCACCAGGCACGCAACGCCGGACGACAGGAAGATCACATGGCCGTCGAATTCAGGCATCCGGACGGATTGCTTCAGCAGACCGATTACTCGCCGGTCGCTGTCGCCACCGGATCCCGGCTGGTCCTGCTGGCCGGACAGGCCGGCGTCACGCCCGATTTCCAGCCGGCCGCGCCGGATCTGGCCGGTCAGGTCCACGCCGCGCTTCGCAACATCATCATCGGTGTCCGCGGCGCGGGAGGAGACGTCGGCGACCTCGCTCGACTCACCTTCTTCATCGTGGACTGGGTGCCGGAGAAGTGGAACGAGGTGCTCGCCGGCATCGCTCGGGCCCAGGAGGACGGTCTGCCCGCACCGACTCCGCCCATCACGATCATCGGCGTCCAGGCGCTCTTCACACCCGACTTCGTCGTGGAGATCGAAGCAATCGCCGTCCTCGACTGAGGCGGCGCACCGCATGATTCGCCCACCGACTTACGCCCCTGTGACGTCAGGAACTCCCGCATGATGCCGACGGCCGACGCCCTGCCGTTTCCGCACCAGCTCTTCCTCCTCAGTGTCCACCTCGAGAAGGGCCGGCTCGACGCCGACAGCGAACCGGTTCGCGGATCGCTGTTCTGCGCCGCCGCGGTCGCCGAACTTCGCATCGGCGGGCTGCTGCACGACCGCGACGGCGAGGCCGGGCGAACGAACACGACGACACCGGCCACGCTCGATCCGTTCCTCACCGAGGTGCTCGGCGAGGTCCCGGCGAGCGGTTCACGAAGCTGGTTCGAGGTGCTGGAGAGCCGATGGGACAAGGCCGAGCGCGCCGTCCGGGAAGACCTCGTCAGCGCTGGGCACATGGCGATCGAGCACCGTCAGATCTTCGGTCCGTTCCGGCGGAAGGAGATCGTCCTCGCCGATCCCGACCGGGTTGAGGCGCTGCGGGAGCAGGTACGCGACGCGGCGCTGGGAGGCTCCGGATCCGCGTCCGTCCCCCTCGTGCACGCCGTGCTCGCGACCTTGGCGGTCGACGGGTTGGTGGGGACGATGTTCCGGTGGCGTGAACTGGCAACGCACAGGCGCGACATCGGCGCCCTGGCCGATCGGGTCGAGCAGGAGATGCCGGGTCTGCGCAAGGCCCTGTCCTACTCCATCGCGCTGCGCCGAGGCGGATGACCGGGAAGCTGTGCCGGGCCGGCCACTGGGGACTGCTCTTCCGTCGGCGGGGAGGCATCGGTGAGACGGCAGCTTGTCAGGCACCAGCGGGGCGCGTCCGTGCGTACTGGTGTCTCGTGGACGACCGGCGCCAGAGCCTTGGCCGGTGCCGGCAGGAACAGCATCGCCGCGGCCGTCGTCGCGACGGTCACTGCTCGCAGCTTGCGCCGGCTGTTACGCAGGGTGGATCGGCGCCTGATCAGCTCGATGATGCCGCTCACCGCGAGGGACAGGCCGAGGCCGGTCGCGAGGCCGATCAACGGGTTCTCGACGAAGGCCGCGCCGCCGAGCAGGCCCAGCCCGGCGTGGTAGGTCGCCCAGGTGACGGCGGCGATCGCCGAGGCGGGACTGAACTTGGTGAGTGGCACCCGCGTCGTCCCGCTGGCGACGTTCGTCGCCACCCGGCCGCCGGGCACGAAACGCGAGATCACGATCAGCGGGCCGGTCCGGTGCTCGAGCTGCCGGCCGGCCAGGTCGACAGCCCGGCCCAACCACCGGAAACGGCCGATCAGCCGGGGTCCGAAGGCGCTACGGCTCAGGCCGTACACGAGGTGGTCGCCGACGAAGACGCCGGCGGCGGTCGCGGCGACCACCAGGACCAGGCTCTGCGTGCCGGTGCGCGAGAACATGCCGGCGGTGAGGATCGCCGCCTCGGACGGGACGACCGGCACGATGCCGTCCAGGCCGCCGAGCACCGCCAGCAGCGGGTACAGCAGCGGCGAGGTCATCGCCGGGCCGAGCAGGCTCATCAGATCCATGCGTTCAGCCTCGGGCCGGAGTGCCGGTGGCTGCGTCATCCCGCGGTCCCATCCGGCGTCATCCCGTCGTCGCGTCCGGCGTCATCCCGTGGTCGCGTCCGGCGTCATCCCGGGGAAGGGGTGGTATCCATCACCAGTCGGACCCTGCACGCGAACAACCCAATCTACGGTGGCCGGGTGACCGCATCGCCGGAGCCGGACCAGGCAGCCGATTCGCGCCCGCTCACCGGGGTCGACCCGCGGCTGCGCCGCCCGGTCCTGTCGTGGCTGATGTGGTGGCTGGTCGCCGGGGGGCTCGCGCTGATCTTCCTGCCCGTCAACGCGACGCTGGGTGCTCAACTGTTCGGGATCGACCCGATGGTCGCGGTGATCACGGGCATCGCCCAGAGCGCCGCGCTGCCCCTGGTCCTCGTACGGCCTCGCGAAGCGACCGCGCTGCAACTGCTGGCCGTGGTGGTGGTCGGGGTGGCCATCCCGGCCGGCTCGGCATCGACGTGGCCGCTCACCGTGCCGGGTCTGCTCACACTGATCGCACACATCGGCCTGATCTCGGTCCGCTACGGCTGGCGCGCCGCCGCCGCGACCTGGGGAGTGAGCGTTCTGCTCATCCCCGTCGTGGCGCTGCTCGCCCCTGGCGGCCGATCGGTCGGTGACGGGCTGCTCATGGAGGTTCTGTATCCGTCCCTGTCGGCCGGAGTGCTCGGCGGCGTCATCCTGATCCGCCGGTGGCAGCAGGTCCGGCGGGAACTCGCCGACGCGCGGCGCGACATCGAGGTCGAGCAGAGTCACCGCGCCGTCGCCGAGGAGCGCACCCGGATCGCCCGCGAACTGCACGACGTCGTCGCGCACAGCATGTCCGTGGTTCACATGCAGGCGACGTCCGCGTCGTACCGGATCGAGAACCTGGACCCGGACGCCGAGGTGGAGTTCAAACGGATAGCCACCGGCGCCCGGGCGGCGATGCGCGAGATGCGGCAGCTGCTGTCGGTACTACGCGCCGAGGACGCGGACGCCGAGCTGGCCCCGGTGCCCGGCCTGAGCGGGCTCGGGGAACTGTTGGCGTCGGCGCAGCAGGCCGGGCTGCCGGTCGAGATGCGCCGGGGCGAGGCGGTGGAAGCGGCGGCCGTGCCCGAACGCGTGGCCCTGACCGCGTACCGCCTCATCCAAGAGTCGCTGAGCAACGTCATCCGGCACGCGCCCGGTGCGCGTACGCTGATCGATATTGATCTTGAAGGAAGTGATCTGATGCTGTCGGTCGTGAACGAGGCCGCGGCCGGACCGGCCGAGCCGATGGAGGCCGCCGGGTCGACCGGTCACGGGTTGACCGGGATGCGTGAGCGGGTGCGGCAGGTCGGCGGAACGCTGGAGACCGCTGCTCGCAACGAAGGCGGCTACCGGGTGACGGCACGCCTGCCGATCGGGGAGGAACAGTGATCCGCGCACTCATCGTGGACGACCAGTCGATGATCCGGATGGGCATCCGGGCGATCCTGCAGGCGCAACCGGACATCGAGGTCGTCGGCGAGGCGGAGGACGGGCAGGCCGGGGTGGACCGCAGCCACCGGTTGCGGCCCGACGTGGTGCTGATGGACGTCCGGATGCCGGTGCTCGACGGACTGGCGGCGACCCGGGCCCTGCTCGGTCCGGAACGCCCGGCGGGCCACACGCCGCGGGTGCTGATGCTGACGACGTTCGACCTCGACGACTACATCTACGCCGCGCTGCAGGCCGGCGCCAGCGGGTTCCTGCTCAAGGACAGTGAGCCCGAGGAACTGGTCCGAGCCGTGCGGGTGGTGGCCGCCGGCGAGGCGCTGCTGGCGCCGAACATCACCCGCCGGCTCATCGAGAACTTCGTCGACGCGCGGCCACAGCGTCCCACCGGCGCCACCGCGCTCAACGGCCTGACCGACCGCGAACGCGAGGTCCTGCGCCTGATAGCGCTCGGCCTGTCCAACACCGAGATCGCCGCCTCGCTGTTCATCGCCGAGCCGACCACCAAGACACACGTCAGCCGGATCCTGCGCAAGCTCGGTCTGCGGGACCGGGTCCAGGCCGTGGTGTTCGGCTACGAGACCGGCCTGGTGAGCCCGGGCGGTCCCGGCGCCCGCGCAGCTCGGTAGCAAACCTCGTTCCGATACGCCTCGACGGCGATCGGCCCGGCCTCACCGGGTGACGACCGCGTCATGTTCGCGGGAGGGGGCGACGGTCACCGGGTTCTCGTAACGGCGCACCATCACGACGATGCCGGCCAGGGCGAGCGCGAGCACCGGGTACCAGGCGAACCGGGCGGCAACCCACCCCGCGCTAGCCGGCGCGTCACCGAGGCCGGGCAGCGGGCCCACCCGGCGGGCGAGCTCCGAGACCCCGACGAGCGCCACCTGATGCCAGGTGAACACGCTCATCGCACTCAGATTGAGCCCGGTCACCACCGCCCAGACCCGGGGCCGGCGCAGGAGCCGCTCGATCGGGCCGCGCAGGAGCAGGACGACGCCGATCTGGATCGCGGCCAGCGCCGGGACCATCAGCGACGGCGGGTTCGAATTGGACCGCGCCGAGCCGGGCACGCTCACGATGCTCACCGGATATTCCAGGACGGCGAGCAGGAGCACGAACACCGTCAGGCCGGCGGCGAGCAGACCGGCCGCGACCCGCCGGCCGACCCGTCCTGCCGACCAGGCCACGCCCAGCTGGTAGGCGAAGAACCAGGCCGGCAACACGCTCAGGTATCCGACGGCGGCCGGCTCGACGTCCGGGCCGAAGCGCAGCACGTCCACCACGGCCACGGCTGCGGCGAACGCCAGGACCACCCGGAGCCCACCACGGCGGTCGAGCCTGAGGGCGTACGGCGTGAGGGCGGTAATCACCGCGTACACGCCCATGAACCACAACGGCTGCAGGAACAGCACCACGGTCGTCCGCGCGGTGGAGGCACCGAGTCCGAGGACGACGAGCAGCGGCAGCGCCACGGCCAGGATCACCGTCGCGGCGAGCACCGGCCGCCCGATCCGCCACAGCCGGCGGCGCACCCACTGCGCGTCGGTCTCGCCGCGCGCCCGGGCCCGGCGCAGTCCCTGGGCCGCCGTGTAACCGCCGACCAGGAAGAACAATCCCAGCATCTGCAGCAACCAGGTGACCGGATGCAGGCCCTCCAGATGACGCAGTGGGCTGTCGATCCGCAGGCCCGTCGGGGTCGCCACCAACGCACCGACCATCCAGTGCCCGATGACAACCCCCAGGATGGCCAGGGCACGGAGCCCGTCGATGAACCGGTCGCGCTGCCGCATGACTTTCCCTCCGTCGATGTCTGGAGAAATCGACGCTAGGAACGGCCACGGTGCAGCGGCATCGGGCGCGGGATGTATGCGGGGCCCCACGGCGGATGTACGCCGGTGTGATCCCCGGGGATGACGCCGAGGGCGACACCGCCCCCGCACAGTTCTTCCGTAAGCACGAGAACGCCATGAGAGGCAGCAATGAGGCTACGCAACAACAAGCGACCCAGGACGACCGGACCTTCGGCGGCTCCGGCCGCCGACACCGGTCTCGCGGTCGAGATGAACGGTGTCCGGCGCCGGTACGGCCGCGGTTCGCGTGCCGTGAACGCGCTCGCCGGCATCGACCTGGCCCTGCCGCGCGGAACGTTCACGGCGGTCATGGGGCCGTCGGGATCCGGCAAGTCCACCTTCCTGCAATCCGCCGCGGGACTGGACCGGCCGACGGAGGGTTCCGTGCGCCTCGGTGGCACGGAGATCACCGGGATGAACGAGGACGAGCTGACCAAGCTGCGTCGTAGCCGGCTCGGCTTCGTGTTCCAGGCGTTCAACCTGTTGCCGTCGCTGACGGTGGAACAGAACGTCCTGCTGCCCCTGCGGCTGGCCGGGCGACGTCAGGACCGTCGCCGAGCGGCCGAGGTGCTCGCGCGGGTCGGGCTGGCCGACAAGGCCCGGCGCCGGCCCGACGAGCTGTCCGGTGGCCAGCAGCAGCGGGTGGCTGTTGCCCGCGCCCTGATCAGCGACCCTGATGTGATCTTCGCGGACGAACCCACCGGGGCCCTCGACACCGGCACCGCCGCCGAAGTGCTCGGCCTGCTCCGGCACGCGGTGGACACTCTCGGCGCGACCGTCGTCATGGTCACCCACGATCCGGCCGCCGCGGCGTGGGCCGACCGGGTGCTGTTCCTGGCGAACGGCGCCTTCGCCGGCCATCTCGAACGGGGATCGGCGGCCCAGATCGCGGCCCGGATGACCGCGCTCACCTCCGGCACGAGCATGATGGCCGGTGCGGCGGCATGATGCGTCCCAACGGACTCGCCCGTGCGGCCATCCGGTTCAAGCCCGCGTCGTTCGCGGGAACCTTCCTCGCCCTGCTGATGTCCGCACTCATCGTCGCGGCCGCCGGCATCCTGCTCGAGACCAGCCTGCGCGCGTCGGTGCCGCCGCAGCGCTACGCGAACGCGCCGGTCATCGTGGCCATGGACCAGAACGAGTACATCGTCACCGGCAGCGGTGAGGACCAGGAGAGGGAGGCGGTGCCCCTGCCCGACACGAAGCGGGTGGACGCCACCCTCACGGCCCGGGCCGCCTCGGCGCCGGGTGCGGCCACAGCCGTCGCCGACTACACCTTCCCGGTACGCGCGGCCGTGCCCGGCGGGGCGCTCGCCGCGCACGGTTGGGGATCACATGTGTTCACCGGCGCCGCGCTGACAGACGGCTCCGCGCCCCGTGACGGCGAAGTTGTGCTCGACCCGGGCACGGCACAGGCCATGCAAGCGGCCGTCGGCGGCACTGTCGCGCTGGAGACCGCTACCGGCCGGCAGGACTTCCGCGTGGCCGGCATCGCCGAGCTCGCGGGCGCCGGGGGCGGGCTCGCCTGGTTCGCCGACACCGAGGCGGCCGTCCTCGCCGGGCATCCCGGCCGGGCCGACGCCATCGCCGTGATGGCGACGCCCGGCACCGAGGCGGCCGCGCTCGCCCGCTCGGTGAGTGAAGCCGTGGCCGGCTCCGGAGCCCAGGTGCACCTCGGCGACGACCGCGGCGCCGTCGAGGATCCGGGTCTCAGCTACGCCAAGGAGATCCTCTTCGGCATCGGCGGCTCCTTCGGTGGCATCGCCGTCATCGTGGCGATCCTCACCACCGCCTCGATGGTGGCCCTCTCGGTGTCCCAGCGGGCCCGGGAGTACGCACTGCTGCGAGCCATCGGGGCCACGCCACGGCAGATTCGCCGGGCCGTCGCCGCCGAGGCGCTGCTGGTCGCGCCGCTCGCCGGAATCGCCGGCCTCCTGCCCGGCCTCGGGCTCGCGCACTGGTGGTTCAACCAGTTGCAGGATCGTGGCGCCATCCCGGAGGCGGTGCAGCTGCAGATCTCGGTGATGCCACTGCTCGCCGCGGTCGTGGTCGGGTTGCTCACCGCGCTCGGCGCCGGCTGGACAGCCGGTCGCCGACCGGCACGGACCAAGCCGGGACAGGCCCTCACCGATGCGTCGATCGAACGTCTGCGCCCGGGCGGGATCCGTACCGTCCTCGGCCTGGCCGCCCTCGTCGGCGGCACAGCACTCGCCGGCGTCGCGGCACGCTCGGCCGGAAACGACGCGGCCGGTGCCGCTCTCGGCGTCGTCATGCTGTTCATGCTGGCCGTCGCGCTGCTCGGCCCGCTGGTGGCGTGGTTGCTCGCGGGCCTGTTCGGACTGCCGCTGCGCGGCGCGGGCCCGGCCGCCGGACTGGCCGTCGCCAACTCCCGGACCAACGCCCGTCGTCTCGCCTCGGCGATGACGCCGATCGTGCTGGCCATGGCCTTCGCCTCGACCCTGGTGTTCATGAACTCGAGCGAGAACCGCGCCGCCGACAAGCAGCTGCGCGCGGGCGTCACGGCGGACCACGTCGTCACGGACCCGGCCGGGCTGCCGGCGACGGCGGCGGCCGATGCCGCCCGCACCCCCGGGGTGGAGACCGCCGTCGCCGTGCTGAAGACCCAGGTGCTGGTCCCGGTCGGCTCCGGTGAGTTCAAAGCACTGCAGGGCGCGGCGGTCCAGGCCGTCACCGGCTCCGGCGCCGAGCTCACGAAGGTGCAGGACCTGGACGTCCGCGACGGCAGCCTCGACCGGCTGGGCAGCGACCGGATCGCCATCGACACGACGCTGGCGACCGTGGCCGGGCGCGGTGTCGGTGACCGGCTCCCGCTCTACCTCCCCGACGGCAGCCAAGCCGCTCCCGAGATCATCGCGGTGTACGGCCGCGGTCTCGGACTGGCCACGGTCACCATGGACCGGGCGTCGCTGGCCGGGCACCTCACCTCGAGCTTCGACAGCACGCTGCTGGTCCGGGGTGGCTCGGCGGATTCGCTGGCTCCCTTGGGGACGGTCACCGATGCCGCCGGCTACGCCACCGAGCGGAGCCTCGACGCGCAAACGGGTGCCTGGCTGAACAACACCATGGCCGCGGTCCTCGGTGGCTTCGCCGCCATCGCCGCCCTCAACACGCTGGTGATGACGGTCGTCGACCGTCGCCGTGAGCTGGGGACGCTACGGCTGGTCGGCGCCACCCGGCGCCAGGTCCTCACGATGCTCCACTGGGAGAGCCTGCTCGTCTCCGTCGCGGGCATCCTGCTCGGCTCGGCCATCGCGGCCGCCACGCTGTTCCCGATGATGAACGGGACGACCGGCGACGCGCCCTACGTCGCCCCGTTGACGTACGGATCGTTCGTGGCCGCAGCCGTCGGCCTGGCCCTGGCCGCCGTCACCGTGCCGGCCCGGGCGATTCTGCGCCGGTGGTCGTAATGCGCCTACCGGGGCGACGGCCGGCGCCCGTCCGGCCGTTGCCCCGGCGCATCACGCTCGTCTCTTCCACCGAGCGCTCGCGACTCCGGGGGCGGAACCGGAGTCAGACGCTGTCCTGGTTCTCGTCCCTCTCGCGCGCCTCGCGCAATTGCTGCTGAGCGAGGACGCTGGCCCGGCCCAGCACGTCGACCTGGGCCGGGTTGTAGAGCGCTACCACCGCGTCGACGAAGGTCCGCTGGGTCACCTGCGCACTGTTGGACACGTGGTCCGCCGGGTCGCTCAACCAGGGATAGGCGATCAGGTGCCGCACGATCGACGGGGCGAGCTTCTCGGCGAGGCCCTGTCGGGTCTCGTCGTCGGCGTCCGGCGGCAAGGCGTCGAAATCCTCGTCGGCGGCGCTGATGTCACTGCCGGCCATCTCGCGCAGATCGTTCATCGCCCCATCGTCGTACAGCCGGGTGTAGACGTGGATGAGCGAGGTGTCGGACGCCGACAGACGCCGCGCGAGGGACTCGAAGCCGGCCGGCATGTCGGCCGGCGCTCCGTCGCGGAGGATGACGGCGAGATCGGAGCGGGTTCTGGCCAGGCGCTCGGCCTCGGCGGCGAGGTCGGCGTCGATCCGGCGCAACAGCTCCGGGTCGATGTCGCCGTCCGACCCGATCTGGTTGAGCGGCACACCCAGCTCCACCAGCCTCCGGATGCGCAAGAGGCGAATGAGATGCCGGATCTCGTACTGCTTGTAACCGTTGTGCCGGCGCTCCGGCTCCTCGAGGATGCCGACGCGATGGTAGTGCCGGATGGTGTTCACCGTCGCACCGGCGAGTTCCGCGAGTTGATGGGTGCTCCAAGCCATATCGGCCCCCTCCAGAGTCCGGACCGGGCGCCGGCGACGCGGCCCGTAAACTGTAGATCAGACTTCACAGCGCCCCCGACTGGGCCAAGACAACGGCACGGCAGGACGAGAAGACAGGACGTGCGGCGATGAACACCGATCGCGTCGTCCGCAACGCGCGTGATGCGCTGCGGGACGCCGGCCTGCGCGGCTCGTTCCTCGTTCGCGATCTGGACACCGGCGACGAGGTCGACCTCGATGGCGACACCGTCTTCCCGGTCGCCTCGCTGGTCAAGGTCCCACTGGCCGTCGTGACCCTGGAACGCGTCCGCCGCGGCGAGCTCGACCCCGCGGAACGTGTCGAGGTCACCCCGGGGCGGATGGTCGCTCCCGGGCCCACCGGGTTGAGCAAGTTCCGGCATCCGGCCGCCGTGGCGATCGAAGATCTGCTTTACCTGGCTGTGGCCGTCAGCGACAACGTGGCCGCGGACGCACTGTTCGCGCTGACCCCGCCGGCCGAGGTCGACGCCGCCGTCCGCGAACTGGGATTCGACGGCATCAGCGTCCGGCATGTGATGCACGACCTGATGGACACGCCCGCGGAACGCTTCGACGCGGCAGACGTCCACCTGGCCCACTCCCTCGCCATCACCGCGGGAACGACCGAGAGCGGCCATCCGGTGCCACAACTGGACGTCAGCCGGGCCAACACGGGTTCCGCGCGTTCGTACGCGGCCCTGCTCACGGAGATCTGGCGGCCGGCCGCACTGCACCCGGCGACGGCCGAGCACGTACGCCGGCTGCTCGGTGACAACGTCATCCGGCACCGGCTGGCTCCGGACTTCGCCTCCGACGCGTCCCGCTGGTCGTCGAAGACCGGCACCCTGCTGAACCTGCGGCACGAGGCCGGGGTCGTCGAGCACGCCGACGGACAGGCATTCGTCGTCGCCGCCCTGACCGAGTCCACCGTGCCGGCCGCCGCGCAGACCGGCGTCGAAGCGCTCATGGGCCGCGTCGCCCGTACGCTCCGCGACACGGTGCGGTCCGGTCGTGCTGCCCGTGTCTGACCTCGTTCCCGGCTCACGCTCCCAGACAGTCCGCGATGGCGTCCGACAGCAGGGCGCGCACCTTCCTGCCGTCCTCCTTGTCGGCCGACGTGATCGTGTATCCGCGACTGAACGGTTCCTCCCCGACGGGCCGCCAGCCCAGTCCCCATGCCTCGGCCTCACGTCGTGAGCACAGCAGCAGGTCGGCTCCGCTGATCGCCCGGGACACGGCGGCGGGCACCGTCCGCGCCGTCGTGATCTGTGACCGTTGCAACCCGACTGCGTTGCCGAGCCGGACCATCCGGTCGAGCACGTGGGGCACGACGTCCTCGGGCTGAATCCAGACCCGGCGAGGTGCGGACCCCGCCGTCCGGGCCGGTCGCAGTTCCTCCAGGAACATGGCGGTGTCGGCCTGGTCGTTGCCGGCCAGGCCCACGGGCACCTGCCACGTGCCGTCGCCGGGGGGCACCGCGGTGATCGCGGCGTGCACCTCCCGCGCCCGCACCAGGTCGGAGCGCTGACTGGGCTCGGCCGGAACGACATCGAAGTACAGACCGTGGTGCCGGCCGTCGGCGATCAGGCGGGCCAGCGCCAGCGCCGGGCACGAGACGGGTACGGCGAGGTCGAACACCCGGAGCCGGGCCCGGTCCGCGTTGTCGCGCATCGCGTCGGCCAGGTCGACCAGGCGTTGCGCCATGGGCAACATGTCCCGGCCGAACGGGGTGAGCACGACCGTCCGTGACGAGCGCTCGAGCACCAGCGCGCCGAGGTGCCGCTCCAGGGCGGCGATGCGGCGGCTCGCCACCGGCTGGGGAATACCCGCGGCCGCGGCTCCCTGGGTGAAGCTGGCGTGCCTGCTGACCGCGACGAAGGCGGCGCAGCTCGCGATGAGGTCCATCAGATCAACCTATGTCAAAATCGCATCACCACAAAGAAAACTGTCTTGGACGACATGAATCCCGCGTGGCAACGTCGAAGCGACACCTGACCGATCGACCGAAGCGACGGAGCGTCCGCGATGAAACGACTGGCATTACTCGGCATCTGCGGTCTGCTGGCCGGCATGCTGGTAGCTGCCGCTTCGTTCCCGGCCGTCGCCCTGTCGGGCCTGGCCGCCATGGCCGGTTCGGACAGCTTCGCCGAGCTACCCGGCGAACTCGAGCAGCGCTCCGCGCCGCAGGTCTCCCGGATCCTGGCCGCCGACGGTAAAACGCAGATCGCGGTCATGTACGACGAGTTCCGCAGCGACGTACCCCTCAAGAGGATCTCGAAGGCCATGCAGAACGCGATGGTGGCGGCCGAGGATCACCAGTTCTTCGAGCACAACGGCGTCGACCTCAAGGGAGTCGCGCGGGCGTTCGTGAACAACAGCCGCGGCGGCGCACCGCAGGGCGCGTCGACGCTGACGATGCAGTACGTCCGCATGACGCTGGCCTACACCGCCAGGACGCCGGACGCCGCGATCGCGGCCACGAACGACACGCCGGAGCGCAAGCTCACCGAGATGAAGTACGCGCTCCAGCTCGAGAGGACGCTGTCCAAGCAACAGATCCTCGAGCGCTACCTGAACATGGCGCCCTTCGGCAACGGCGCGTACGGCGTCTACGCCGCCAGCCAGGTCTACTTCAAGAAGAAGCCGAAGAATCTGACGATCGCCGAGGCCGCGTTGCTGGCCGGCATGGTGAAGGCGCCCACCGCGTTCGATCCGACCACCGCCACCGGTCACCCGCAGGCGCTGGACCGGCGCAACTACATCATCGACAACATGGTGGACCTCGGGGCCATCACTGCGCAGCAGGCGGTGAGCGCCAAGAGATCCAAGGTCGGCCGGACGACCACCCAGCCGGGCAACGGCTGCACCCAGACCGTCAAGAGCAGCTGGGGCTTCTTCTGCGACTACTTCTACCGCTGGTGGCTGAGCCAGGACGCGTTCGGCGCCAATGCCTACGAGCGGGAGCGGCTCCTCAAGACGGGTGGATACCGCGTGGTGACGTCGCTGGACCTGCGGGCCCAGGCCTCGGCCCGCACCGAGATCAGCGACGTCATCGGCGACGACAACCGCAACGCGCTGCTGCTGGCGGCGGTGCAGCCGGGCACCGGCCGGGTTCAGGCACTTGCGGCGAACCGTCAGTACAAACTCGACAACGGCAGTAACAAGCCGAATTCCAACCCCGCACTAGCGGCGAAGGGGGTGCGAAGCACGTATCCGAACACCACCAACCCGATCATCACCGGCGGCGGTGACATCACCGGCTACCAGGCCGGCTCGGTTTTCAAGGTGTTCACCATGGTCGCCGCTCTGGAGAGCGGCTATGACCTCGATCACCCGATCACGTCCGGCTACACCTACCGCTCGCGCTACGCCATCGACCCGGACTCGCCGACCGCATGCCCAGGCACGTCTTTCTACTGCCCGCACAACGCCTCCCGGAGCCTCAAAGGCACGTACAACATGTGGACCGGCTTCGGCCAGTCGGTCAACACCTACTTCGTGCCGCTGCAGGAACAGGTCGGGGCGGGGAAGGTCGTCGCGGCGGCCAAGCGGTTCGGGGTGCGGTTCCGGGCGGGGTCGGATGCCGCCATCGCCGGCAACCCGGCCGGCGCCGATCAGTGGGGGGCCTTCACGCTCGGCGTCTCGGCGTCGACCCCGCTGGACATCGCGAACGCGTACGCCACGCTCGCCGCCGATGGCAGTTATTGCACACCGACGCCGATCCACCACATCACCGCGGCCGACGGCACCGCCGTCGACATCGGTCAGCCGCACTGCACCCGCGCTACTTCACCTCAGGTCGCCCGCAAGGCGCTCGACGCAGCCCGCTGTCCCGTCGGCGACCGGGCCCAGCTCGGCACCTGCCAGGGCGCCACAGCACCCGAGACCCGAGCCGTGGTGGGTCATCCGGTCTTCGGAAAGACCGGAACCACCGACGGCGACAACACCGCCTCGATGGTCGTCGGCACCCGGGACGTGGTGGTGGCCGGCTACCTGGCCAACCCGGACTGGGCCGCCCACCGCGATCGCATGCGGCACAGCATCGTCAACCCGGCCGTCTACCGCACCGTTGCCGAATACATGGCCGGAAAGACCATCCGTCAGTTCCCGTGAGTGAGCGAAGGGCTTCGGGCCATGCAGCCTCTTGATATGCCGCAACAGCATGGAATGCGCTGTTCGTGTCTTTGACTGCATGAGCCGTGGATCGCATGCTCGGACTCATGACTTCAGCTACCCGGCGCCCTGCCGTCCTGGCTCTCCCGCTCGTCCTCGCTGCCGCGCTGCTGAGCGGGTGCGGTGCGGAGGTCACCACCACCGCACCGCCACCGTCGAGTCCCGCAAGCATGTCGGCCGTCGCGGAGTCCACACCCACAAACCCGCAATTCAGCGCGATCGAGCGCCGCTTCAGCGCTCGCCTGGGCGTCTATGCGATCGACACGGGAACCGGTCGCCTGATCACCCACCGCGCGGACGAACGCTTCGCCCACGCGTCGACGTTCAAGGCCCTGCTGGCTGCGGTGGTGCTGCGCCGCCTGCCCGACACCGACCGCCGACGCGTCGTCAAGTACACCGAGGCCGATCTCCTGGAGTACGCACCGATCACGTCGAAACACGTGGCCACGGGGATGTCGATCGACGCCCTCATCGACGCCGCGGTGCGATACAGCGACAACACAGCAGCGAACCTGCTGCTCGACGAGATCGGTGGCCCTCAAGGGCTGCAGCGGCAGCTACGGGCCATCAAGGACCGGACCACCAACGCCGACCGGAACGAGCCGGCGCTGAACGAAGCCACTCCGGGCGACACCCGCGACACCAGCACCCCACGGGCGCTCGGCACCGATCTGCGGGCCTTCGTCCTGGGTGACCTGCTGCCCCCGGCGAGGCGGCAGAAGCTCACCGACCTGCTGATCGGCAACACCACCGGTGGCCCGTACATCCGCGCCGGCGTCCCGGCCGGATGGAAGGTCGGCGACAAGACCGGCAGTGGCGGATACGGCACCCGCAACGACATCGCCGTCGTCTGGCCCCCCACCGGCAGCCCGCTCGTCATCGCCATCCAATCCGACCGCGGTGTGGCAGACGCGCCCTCAGCCGACGCGCTCATCGCCGAGGCGACCAAGGTCGTCGTCGCGACCGTACGCTGACCGATCTGCCACCACCGGGTAACGGCCACGCCAGGTCTAGCCGGGGTCGACGCTGCTCAGCATGTCCCGGACGGTACGCAAGGCATAGTGCGAGCGCGAACGAACCGTGCCCTCCCGGATGCCCAGGCTCACCGCGGTCTCGGCCACCGACCGGTCCGTCCAGTACAGCGACACCAGCACCGCTCGCTGTGCTTCGGTCAGCCGCGCCAAGGTGTCCCCCAGCACGTGCCGGTCGAGCAGGCGGGTGGTCTCGTCGGGCACCGCCGCGGTCCCCGGGAGGTCACCGTAGACCTCGACCGGCCTGGCCTTCCGATTCCGGACCGCGTCGATCGCCACGTTCCGCGCGACGGTGAACATCCAGCGGCGACAGTCATCGACGCCGGTGGGCAGGTCGTCGACCCTGCGCCAGGCCCGCAACATGGTCTCCTGAAGCAGATCCTCGGCGTCCTCCGGCCGGCCCGGCGACAGACGCGTGAGGTAACGCCTCAGATGAGCCGCGGTTGCCGCGTAGAGCTCACACATGCGTTGCTCTCGCGCCGCCGAATCCGCCTCGGGTTTCCTGTAGACAGCAACGGGCATCGCCGTTCGTCCTTCCACTCGGTACGCCATCGGCAACGAATCCAGCGGACCGTGCCAGTCCCCGCGATGGCTCGGTGCGCCCGCGGGATGACGCGGCGGACACGGCTGACTCTCAGGTCAGCGGATGGTGGGCAGAGTGAACGAGGGCCGCAGGGCGGCGGTCAGGTTCACCTGGTGACGTTCCAGGTACTTCGCCTGGAAGAGGGCCGGGCCGCCCGCGGTGGCGACGTCGTCGGCCGGGTTGTCGAGGGGCAGGCTCAGCCGCGCGTCCCGCACCCGGATCGTCTGGCCGGACGGCAGGTCGTACCAGGAGCCGGTCTGCACCGCGCCGATCTCGACGCCCAGCACGTGGCCGGGAGCCAGGGTCCAGTCGGTCGATTTGAGCTCGAAGGTCGTGCGGCCCGGGTCGAGCACCGACACGTTCTCGTTGACAATGACGGCTTTTCCGTCGGGAGCGACGTCGTACAGCTTGACCATGACGTTGCCCCGGCCCCACGCGGCGATCGTCACCTCGGGCGTGCCGACCAGCCGGGTCGCCTTGGCCACCGGCGTGGAGAACTTGTAGATCGCCGAGGTGGTGCGTCCCTGCTGGATCCGCTTGAGCTGCACCGCGGCCAGCTGCTTGGGGATGGTCGGTTCCAGCGCGCCCGCACCGCCGTCACCCGAGTTGCCGGGGCCCGGCGCCGGGGGCGGCGGGACCGGGTGGCCGGCCTCGACCAGCGCGGCGTACGCGTCGGTGCCGCCGTCGTCGACGTACGAGCCGCCGCCCAGACCGATCCGGGCGGTCTTCTCGGCGGCCGGCCAGCGGTTCTGCGCGCGCCACTTGCCGGTGCTGTCCTGGATCGCGAAGGCCGGGTACTTCGTCGCCGGCGTGATGCCCTTGAGGTGCTGGTCGTAGAAGGACATCACCTCCGTCAGCCAGCCCTCCCGGCCCATCTTGAGGCGCCCGCTCTCGTCCCGGTCGTTGCCGCGGACGTGATCCCACTGCCCCAGCCAGGCACGCTGCGGACCGCGGTGGTTGGCCAGGTATTCCTCCATGGCCTCGGGCTTGGTGTTGTCCTCGATGAAGCCTTGCGTGAACAGCAGCGGCGTGTCGCTGCCCCGGGCCATCCGGGCCAGGTCGCGCGCCTGCCAGTGCGCCGACTCCTGCTCGTTGACCAGCATCCCGGCCATGTAGGTGTCCGTGCACTGCGGGTGGGTGGCTTCGTACGCCGCGTTGGCCAGATATTTCTTGTCGTCGTCAGGCATCTGCGGCAGCTGTGCGATAGCGGGGTAGGAACCCTGCAGCAGCAACGAGTTCAGCCGCGGGATGTCGTTGGAGTGGGCCGGGCGGTACGGGTCCCAGGCCGGCTCCTGCGCGACGACGGCCTGGAGCGCGTCATCCTTCAGCGTGTTACCGATCAGGCCGGTGATCGCGTCGTACGACTTGCCGTACATCCCGACCTTGCCGGTCGACCAGGACCGGCTCGCCGCCCAGTCGATCGCCGCCCGCACGTCGGCCTGCTCCCCCGGGCCGGCCCAGTCGATGCAGCCGGTCGAGCCGCCGTAGCCGCGTGAGTCCACCATCACCAGGCCGTAGCCGCGCTCGAGAAGTCTGCCTTGCTCGATGAGGTCGCGGAACCGGGCGGACGGGCCGGTGTGCTTCCAGTCCTCCTTCGTCGTCTCGCCGGAGTGCCCGAAGTACGGGCCGATCGAGAGGATGACCGGCACCTTCTGCCCCGGCGCCAGCTTCTCGGACAGGAGGACGTCGGCGTGCAGTTCGGCGCCCGCGGAGGGGAAGTAGTGCTGGGTCCAGGCCGCGCCCTTGGGCACGCGGTCGTTCTCCTCGTGGGTGACCGGGTCGGTCGCGGTGGCCACCGCCGCCTTCTCATCGGCGTAGGCGGTCATGAACGTACCGGTCAGGGCCGCCACAGCGACCAGTACGACGGCCGCCCGGGCGCCCGTACGAACGAATTTCACGCGTCTCTCCCTCAACAGCGACATGTCTGCCAATCGGGTCAGGCGATCATGTGTTCTCGGCACAGGGTCAAGCCGGAACAAGGTTGAGCAACCCCGACACGGTGTCCCCTGGTCATGCCGGTGTCGAGCGGGTCACAGGCTGCAGCGGGCGTTGGCGGGTGGGGTTTTGAGGTCGAGGAGATACTTGCTGACCACGTCGTCGACGCATTTGCTGCCACCGAGGAGGTAGGCGCCGTGCTGCTTGCCGTCGACGGTGAGCAGGCTTCCGTCGAGAGCCCGGGCCATCGCGATACCGCCCTGGTGTGGCGTCGCCGGATCACCGGTGACCGACACGACGAGCGTCTCAGGGACGCCTTCGACATCGGCGAGCCAGGGCTCGTCGCGTGTCGGCGGCGCGGGCCACGCCTCGCATTCGCTGTGGTAGTTCCCCGCCGTGAATACGTCGAGGTCGAACATCGGCGCGACCTTCCCGATCTGGCGGGCGAGCGCAGTGTGTTCCTCCGGCGTCAACCGGCGCGAGTCCATGCAGCGCACCGCGATGTTGGTATCGAAGTCCTGGCTGTAGGCACCGTCCGGCGTACGGCCGTAGAAGGTGTCGCGCAGGGCGAGCATCTTGTCGGCGTTCCCGGCCTCGAGCGCGGTCAGGGCGGAGATGACTTCGGGCCATTTCGCTTCGGCGTAAAGTCCGCCGCTGATGCCGAGGTAGACGTCCCAGACGCTCACGTCCCGGCCGCCGGTGGCCGGCGCCGGTGTCTCGACCAGAGGCTCGACGATCTTGAGCAGGCGGTCGTTCGCGGACGCGGGGTCGGGACCGAGAACGCAGTCGGACGATTTCGCGCAGAGTGCGGCGAGGTCGTCGAATCGTGCCTGCAGGCCGGCGAATTGGGAGAGGCGGAACTCGCTGGCCGTCAGGTCGGGCGAGACGACCCCGTCGAGCACGATCGCGCGGACCTTCTCGGGATAGGTCGCGGCGTACATGGCGCCGAGTTCGGAGCCGTAGCTGTAGCCGAGATAGGTCAGCTTGTCGTCACCGAGCACCTGGCGGATGACGTCCATGTCGCGCACGACGTTCGTCGACCCGGCGTTCACCAGGTTCGCGAGGCCGCCGGAGCCGTCGGTGCAGCGCTTCGCGAGCTCGGCTGCCTCTTCAGCGCTCGTGATGTCATACACCGCACCGAATCGTGGCACGTCGCCGGCGTCGTACTCCTTGTCGGTGTAGCAGTCGAGGGCCGGGGTCGACGACCCGATCCCGCGCGGGTCGAAGCCGACGATGTCGAAGCGCTGGGCGACGGTGCCGGCCTGCCACAGCGCAAGCAGACTGGCGACGAAGCTGGTGCCGGACCCGCCCGGTCCGCCCGGGTTGATCAGCAGTGAGCCCTCGGCCTTGCCCGCGGCGGGGAGGCGCGTGAGCGCGATTTTCGCCCTCTCGGCCTTCGGTTTGGCGTAGTCGAGCGGAACGTCGACCGAGGCGCACTCGAGTGCCGGGTCCGCGAACAGCTTGGCGTCGGCCGCGGTCTTGGCGGTGTCCTTGCATTTGGTCCAGTCGAGCTTCTGCCCGAGGTAGACACTGAGGTCCGCATCGGCCCCGGAGCCCGGTGAACGGGACGCGGACGTGCATCCGGCGACCAGGATCAGCACGACTGTGGCGAGCACAGTGCTGAGATGTCGGGATCCATTCAGGAGCCGGGAATGTGGTCGCACGCGCTTCTCCTTCGCACAGCTGCGGTCGAGACTCTGTCCCTCTGACGCCTCTTGAGGAGAAACCCTGTTGCGACCACCGAGTCAATCGCCCGAGGAAATCGGCGATGTGTGGACGGCGCCGGACGTTTCCGGGGGGCGTGCGGTGGCTCACATTCTGAACACGCTTGTGGCTGTTCGAGTTCATCAGGTCAGGACAGCGCGACCAGCGATCCCTTATCAGCCACGGAAACGGGCGGGCTGACGGTCGACTCGGCGAATCACGCGCGGCCAAGAGATCAATGAGCATCCTGAGGAGGCGGCATGACAGCCGGCGCAACGCTCGGTCTCATCATCAATCCCGTGGCCGGAATGGGCGGCAGTGTCGGGCTCAAAGGCACCGACGGCGAGGACGTCCTGCGCGAAGCCTGGCGACGTGGCGCGCAGCCGGCCGCCGAGAAACGCGCCCGCGCCGCGGTCACCCGACTGACCGAATCCGTGACGCCGCTGCGCGTTCTCACCGGCTCCGGCGAGTCCGGCGAGGATGTCGTACGCGCAGCCGGCCTCGATGTGGAGGTGGTGCACCGAGCGGCACCCGGGCCCACCACCTCCGCCGACACGCGGGCGGCGGCTGACGTCATGGCGGCGCGTTCGGTCGATCTCCTGCTGTTCGTGGGCGGCGACGGGACGGCGCGCGACATCCTCGCCGTCGTGGGCGATGGCGTGCCCGTTCTCGGGGTGCCGGCCGGCGTGAAGATGCATTCCGCGGTCTTCGGCACCAGCCCGAGGAATGCCGGACACCTCGCCGCCCTGTTCCTCGCGGGCAGTCCGGCCGCGAGGCTACGCGAAGCCGAGGTGATGGACCTCGACGAAGCCGCCTTCCGCGGTGACCGGCTTTCCGCACGGCTCCACGGCTACGCGCGCAGTCCGTACGAGCGTCACCTGTCGCAGAACGCCAAAGCCGGATCGGGGGTCGGCAGCGAAGCTTCGCTGCAGGTCGCGGCGCGGCAGGTGGCGGCCGGTATGCGGCCCGGTTGCCTCTACATCCTGGGTCCGGGGACGACCACACGCCGTGTCGCCGACGCTCTCGGCCTGCCCTCGACCCTGCTCGGTGTCGACGCCGTGATGGACGGCCGAGTCGTCGGTGCCGACCTCGACGAACAGGCGCTCCTGGAGGTCATGCGGGGCCGGGAGACGTGGATCGTCGTCGGCGTCCTCGGCGGCCAGGGCAGCCTGTTCGGACGCGGCAACCAGCAGATCAGCGCCGAGGTGATCCGCCGCGCCGGACGCGAACGCATCATCGTCCTCTCCAGCCTGGAAAAACTGATCGCCTTGCGAACCGCAGCACTGCACGTGGACACCGGCGACGCCGAGGTGGACGCGATGCTGGCCGGCTACATCCGGATCGAAACCGGCCCCGACCGCAGCACGCTCTACAAAGTGGAGGCGTGACCGCGGCCCTTTCTCATCTCGACGAAGGAGCCCTCTCATGGGAGAAAGCACGGCACATCCGTACATGGCCAACTCGGTGCCCGCGATTCAGCGGGAGATGCTCGACGCGATCGGCGCCGACAACATCGACCAACTGTTCAGCCAGATCCCGGCCGACCACCGTACGAAGCATTCGTTCGACCTGCCGCCGGCGCTCAGCGAGAGCGAGCTCAGCCGGCATCTCATCGGCATCCTGGCAAAGAATCGGACCGTCGAGCAGAACCTCAACTTCCTCGGCGCGGGCAGCTGGCAGCATCACGTTCCCGCCGTCTGCGACGAGGTGGTCCGCCGTAACGAATGGCTCACCTCGGTCTTCGGCGAACCGAGCTCCGACCACGGCCGCAACCAGGCGTGGTTCGAATTCTGCAGCCAGCTGGGCGAGCTGGTCGATCTCGAACTGGTCGGCCTGCCGGTGCGTAGCTGGGGCAGCGCGGCCGGATCCGCGCTGCGGATGGCCTCACGCCTGACCGGGCGCAACGAGGTCGCGGTCGTCCGGGCCATCGACCCCGAGCGCCTCTCGGTGATCCGCAACTACTGCGAGCCGGTCGAGATGGCCGACCACATCGCCGTTCGCCTCGTCGACTACGACCCGGCCACCGGCCTGATCGACCTGGACGACCTGCGCGCCGCGGTCGGCGACCAGACGGCCGCCGTCTACTTCGAGACCCCGTCCTATCTCGGCGTGATCGAACATCAGGGTGCCGCCATCGCCGAGATCGCCCACGCGGCGGGCGCCGAGCTGATCGTCGGGGTCGACCCCATCTCGCTCGGCGTGCTCGCTTCACCCGCCGGCTACGGCGCCGACTTCGTCGTCGGCACCATTCAGCCCCTCGGCGTACGGCTGAACACCGGCGGCGGAATCGGCGGCTTCATCGCCACCCGCGACGAGGACCGCTACGCCCACCAGTACCCGACGCTGCTGCTCAGCATCGCCGAGACGATCGAACCCGGCGAGTACGGCTACGGCCTGAGCCTGTTCGAGCAGTCCTCCTACGGGCTGCGCGACAAAGGCAACGACTGGACCGGTCACTCGGTCTACATGTGGGCGATCGCCGCGACCACGTACATGGCGATGATGGGCCCGAAAGGGTTCGAGGAGATCGGCGGCGTCATCCTGCAGCGGGCGCATCACGCGGCGCGGCAGCTCGCTGAGATCGAAGGCGTACGCGTCATGTTCCCCTCCGGCTTCTTCAAGGAGTTCGTCGTGAACTTCGACGACACCGGCCGGGAAGTCGGTGAGATCAACGACTCCCTGCGCGAGCAAGGCATCTTCGGCGGCAAGGACTTGTCGCGGGAATTCCCCGAACTGGGCGCGAGCGCTCTGTACTGCGTCACCGAGATCCACACCGGGACCGACATCGAGCGCCTGGTCGGCGCCCTCAGGAAGGCGATCGCGTGATGAGCATCGAACCGAAGGAATACCAGGCACCGGTCTGGCACGAGCCGGTCATCCACCAGATGGGCGCCCCGGGCCGCCGCGGGGTGCTGTTCTCGCGGGTGGAGGACGAGATCGAGGCCGGCGTCGGTCCGGCCGCCGACCTGATCCCGGAGGCGGTGCGCCGCCGCGACCGACCCGCCCTGCCGGAGCTTTCCGAGCCCGAGGCGCTCTATCACTATCTGCGGCTGTCGCAGCAGACACTCGGCATGATGGGTATCAGCCTCTTCGGGACCTGCACGATGAAGTACAACCCGTCGGTCAACGAGGCGATCTCCTGGCGACCGGAAATCACCGAAGTGCATCCGCTCCAGCACGACGACACCCTGCAAGGCACCCTGGAGATCGTCTACGGGATGGACCTGATCCTGCGCGAGCTCTCCGGGATGGATCAATTCGTCTTCCAGGCGGGCGGCGGCGCCGAGGCGGCGTATGTCAACTGTGCCGTGACCCGTGGCTATCACGCCGCCCGGGGCGAGCTGGAACAGCGCAACGAGATCATCACCACGATCCAGACCCACCCGTCCAGTGCCGCGACCGCGGCCACGGCGGGGTTCAAGGTCATCACGCTGATGCTCGACGAGAACGGCTATCCGTCGCTGGACGCGCTGAAGGCCGCGGTCTCGAACCGGACGGCCGCCCTGATGGTCAACAACCCCGACGACATGGGCGTCTACAACCCGGAGATCAAGGAGTGGGTGCGCATCGTCCACGAGGCGGGCGGGCTCGCCTTCCACGACAGCGCCAACTTCAACGGCATCATCGGCAAGCTCCGGCCGCGTGAGATCGGGTTCGACGCCTGCATGTTCATGCTTCACAAGACGTTCGGAGCGCCCAAGAGCGGCGTCGGCGGACCAGCGGTCGGCGCGTACGGCTGCTCCGCCGAGCTCGCCCCCTTCCTCCCCTCGCCGCTGGTCGCCTTCGACGGCCACCGATACCGCCTCGACTACGACCGGCCGCAGAGCATCGGCAAGATCCGTGAGTTCTGGGGCAACGTGCCGGTGGTGGTGAAGGCCTACGCCTGGTCGCGTTCGGTCGGCGCCGAAGGGATGGGGCAGGTCTCCGACCTCTCCGTGCTGGCCAACAACTACATGGAGAAGGGCCTGCTGGCCATCCGCGGGGTCACGCGATCGCACCCCGACGCGACCTCTCCGCGCTTGGAGATGACGCGCTACAGCCTGCAGACGCTCAAGGAAGAGACCGGGGTCGACATCCACGACGTCCAGAACCGGATGACCGACTTCGGCATCGACGCGCCGTGGACCAGCCACGAACCCTGGCTTCTGCCCGAGCCGATCACCCCGGAAGCCGGCGAGATGTGGGGCAAGGAAGCGCTCGACAACTGGATCGCCGTCCTCAAGAAGGTTTCCGACGAGGCGTACTCCGATCCGGAACTCGTCAAGACGGCCCCGCACAATCAAGCGGTCCACCGCCTGAAGCCCGGCGTGATCGACGACCCGGACACCAGGGCAATGACCTGGCGCGCTTACCAGCGGAAGACGGCTCACCAGTCAGCACGGCGGCGCGCGTCGCCGGGTGAAGTGCCAGGACAGCCCGGCGAGTAGGCCTCCCCAGCGAAACCCTCGCCCGGAAGGTGATTTCCACCTTCCGGGCGTTCCCCCTTCAGCCGACACCACACCCGGGTTCATCACGGCAAGGCGATGTAGGGCTCCTGCTCCAACGGCGATGTTCGCGACGGCGAGCATCATGCCGGGATCGGCAGAGGTACCGCCGGTGGTGAACAGGATCGTGCCGCCGCGTCAGTCATCGCCGGCAGGATGTGTTGCGTAACGCGGCGTCAGCCGGGCGCGCGCCGCGCGGAGGAAGTCGGCCAGGGCGTCGGGGTGCCCAATCTGTCCCAAGAAACAGTGGCCCTTCTTGGAGATCCGCTGCGCGCCGACGATGAACGAGTCGCGGTGATGCGGCGAACCCTTGTCGAAAGGAATACCCCATGTCTGTCTGGATGATCACCGGAGCTGCTCGCGGGCTCGGTCTCGAGATCGCTCGCGCCGCTCTCGCCGGCGGTGAGCAGGTCGCGCCGGCCACGCGCCGCCTGGAAAGCCTGCCGGAGGATGTCCGCGACCACCCGAACGTGCTGCCGGTGCGGCTCGACGTCACCGACCAGGCGCAGATCACCTCGACCGTGGCGAAGGTCGTCGACCGGTTCGGCTCGATCGACGTGCTTGTCAACAACGCCGGTCGCGGCCTGCTCGGCGCGCTCGAGGAGATCACCGACCCCGAGACGCGTTCGCTGTTCGACGTGAACGTGTTCGGTCTGATCAACACCACTCGTGCCGTCCTGCCGATCATGCGCGCGGCCGGTCAGGGCAAGCTCGTCCACATCGGATCGCGTTCCGGGTTCGAGGGCGAGCCGGGCGTGAGCATGTACGCCGCCTCGAAGTTCGCCGTCGCCGGTATCAGTGAGGCCCTCGCGGCCGAGCTGGAGCCCTTCGGGATCCAGAGCATGGTGGTCGAACCCGGTGTGTTCCGCACCGATTTCCTCGACACCTCGTCGATGCAGCTGCCGCAGGACCGCATCGCCGCCTACGACGGCACCCCGGCCCACGTGACGCTCGACTGGGCGGACAAGGCCAACCACACGCAGCTCGGCGACCCCGTCAAGGGCGCCGCCTTCATCTACCAGGTCGTCTCGGGCGAGCAGCTCCCCCTGCACCTGCCCGTCGGCCAGGACGCGCTGGACCGCCGCACCGTGATGAGCGAGCGCATCGAGCGCGAGACCGCGCCGCTGCGGGAGGTGTCGGCCGCGACCGCCCACACCGAAGCCGAATGAGCCCGTGCCGGGCCCTTCGACCCCTACCTTGTGGTGGTCACGGTGCTGCACGAACACCACGGGAGCGAGGACGGCGCTCGTCAGCCTCCGAAGCGGGCACCGTCCAGCTGTGCTACCAGGTCCATAGCGGCGCCGACCTGATCGCGCAGGGCGCCGCGATCAGGGGCGCCGGCGGCCAGCCATCGGTCCACGGCCAGCCGCCAAGCCGCCACAGTGGCGTCCAGGGCGAGCCGCAGCGAGGGTGCGATCTCGTCCTGACCGTCCAGCTGGGCGGTCACCAGGTTGAGGACTGCCGCGTTGACCGAGGCGCAGTGTTGGAGGCTGACTGCCTCGAGCGCCGGCGTCTCGCGCACCAGCCTGCCGGCGACGGCCCAGCGATCGAACCACTCGTCATCCAGGCCGTCCAGTGCGGCGACGAGTGCCTCTCGGCAGAAACGCAGAACCGGCCCGGCCGGCGGACGCCGGCCGGCCTCCTGTCGTACGGCGTCGAACAGCTCCTGCTCGGTGGCGAGCACCGCGGATTCTTTGGACGGGTAGAACCGGAAGAACGTGCGCTTCGAAACGTTGGCCGCATCGGCGATCGCGTCGACCGTCACGTTCTCGAAGCCCCGGTGGGCGCTCAGGCGCAGCGCGACAGTAGCCAGTTGCTGAGTGGTCTGCAGCTTCTTTCTCTCGCGAAGGCCGGTCACGGCGGCAAGCATACGACGATGTGAAAGAAATGTCACTTGGCGACAATTGGCACTCGGTGTCACCATGACGGTCATGAGAGCACTGGTCGTCAATCATGAATCGCCGTTCCCTCTGGCCCTGGCCGAGGTGCCCGAGCCGACCACCGCCCCTCACGAGGCCCTCATCCGGGTGGAGGCGGCTGCGGTCAACCCCGGTGAGCTCGCGGACCGTCTCCCCGCTGCCCCATCCGGCACCATTGCCGGCTGGGAGGCCGCCGGGGTCGTGCTGCGCCCCGCGGCGGACGGCTCCGGACCTGAGGCCGGAACGCCGGTGGTGACGGTCTGGGAGGGTGGCGCCTGGGCCGAGCTGCGCGCGGTGCCGACTGCCGCCCTCGGTGTGCTGCCGTCCGGTGCCGACTTCGCCGCTGCCAGCACCCTGCCGGTGGCCGCCGGCTCGGCCCTGCGAGCCTTGCGGGCGCTGTCGGCGGCGCCGGGCCGGCGGATACTGATCACCGGCGCGTCAGGGGCCGTGGGTCGTTTCGCCGTCCAGCTCGGCGCGGCCGCCGGTGCCCATGTGATCGCCGCGGTCCGCCGCCCCGAGGCCGGCACCGAATTGCTGAACCTGGGCGCCGCCGAGGTCGTGGCCACGCCGGCGTTGACCGATCTGGCGCCGGTCGACGGGGTACTCGAAACGGTCGGTGGCGAGATCCTGGTGGAGGCCTTCGGCCGGCTCAAGGCCGGTGGCCAGTTGCTGTCCGTGGGCCGGGCCTCGGGACGGGACATCACCTTCCGGCCGGAACAGCTGATGGGTGATCACGGCAGCCACGGACGCTCGATCACGACGTTCTTCTTCGGCGACGGCACACCTGGCGTGGACGCGGACCTCACTTGGCTCGGCGGGCAACTGGCTGCCGGCCGGCTTCACACGCACGTCAGCCGGGTGGTATCGGCAGCCGACGCGCCGGCGGCCCTGACCGAACCGGCCGACGGCAGAGTGGTGATCGATTTCAGCTGACCGCGGATCTGGCCTGCCAGGCTCGGGGTGGTGTCGTCAGTGGTCACCGTGTCCCCGGGCCGAGCTCGAGCACATCCGCGTCGGTCGAGGCCTCATCGAAGGTGGCGGAAGGTAGCCCGGATCTCCTCGGCCAGCAGCTCGGGCTGCTCCCAGGCGGCGAAATGCCCGCCCCGGGGCAGCTCGTTGTAGTGCACCAGATTCGGGTACTTGTCCTCGACCCAGCGCCGGCTGGCCAGGTAGATGTCTCGAGGGAAGAGGCTTACACCGACCGGCACCTCCACCTTCGGGTCCCGGTAGCTGCGGAAGCTCTCCCAGTAGATGCGGGCGGCGGAGGCCGCGGTCCCGGTCAGCCAGTAGAGCGTGATGTTGTCGAGCATCTCGTCGCGGCTGAGCAGAGTTTCCGGGTCGCCCCCGTGGTCGGTCCACTGCTCGTACTTCTCGTAGATCCACGCCGCTTGTCCGACCGGCGAGTCGGTGAGCGCGTAGCCGACCGTCTGCGGGCTCTGCATCTGCTCGTGCCGATAGCCCGACTCGTTGGCCTCGAAGTCGCGCCACCGCTGCAGCGCCCGCGCCTCCTGCTCGTCGACGGCCTGCTCGGTGCCGTACGTCGGGAACATGTTGGAGTGGATGGCGCGGACCGCGGGCTCCCCGATGCCGCCCAGGGCGGTCGTGACGGCATGACCCCAGTCCCCGCCCTGCGCGACGAAGCGGTCGTAGCCCAGCCGCCGCATCAGCTCGACCCAGGCCCGCGCGATGCGCTCGGGACCCCACCCGGTCTCGGCCGGCTGGCCCGAGAGCCCGAAGCCCGGAAGCGAGGGCAGGACAACGTGGAAGGCGTCCCGCGGGTCGGCACCGTAGGCCCGCGGATCCGCCAGCAACGGCGCGATCTTGAGAAACTCGACGACCGACCCCGGCCAGCCGTGGGTCATCACGAGCGGCGTCGCGTCCGGTTCGGGCGAGCGCAGGTGCAGGAAATGAATGTCGACACCGTCGATCCGCGTCGTCGAAGGGTCGAAACCGTTCAGCCGCGTCTCGCACGCCCGCCAGTCGTAGCTGTCCCGCCAGTAGTCGCACAGCGCCCGCATCCGCGCTGACGGAGCGCCCTGGCTCCAGTCCCGCACGGGTTCGGGCCGGGGCCATCTCGTACGGGTCAGCCGCTCGCGCAGGTCGTCCAGCGCCGCCTGCGGAAAAGCGAAAGGCCGGGGCCGGATCGCGATTCGCTCGGCCTCGAGGAGCAGTCGCGCGAGGTCGTCGTAGCGGTAGAGATCGGCCAGTTGCCGCGGCGTATGACCGGTGTGCGAGACAAGGTCGAGCCGGGCGCCCGCCTCCATCAGAGCCTGCACCGCTTCCCGGTTTCCGTGCCACACCGCGTCGTGCAGGGCCGTGAAACCGTTGTAGGCACCCTGCGCGTCGAGGTCGAGCGCCGTCCCCGGCGCTGTCAGCACCTGCAAGACCTCGGCGTGCCCGGCGAAGGCGGCCTCGTGTCCGGGCGTCGCCCGCATCAGGCCGTTGAGTCGGCGCGGGTCGGCGCCCGCGTCGAGCAGGACGCGGACGATATCGGTGTGCCCGTCGCGGGCGGCCAGACCGAGCGCGGTGTAGTCGTCGTCGTGCTCGCCCACCGCCGGCAACCGCTCGTCAAGCGGCGCACCGGCTGCGATCAGCCGTTCCACCTCTGCCAGATCGCCCGCTTCGGCAGCGGCCGGCAGGCGTGCGGCGCGTACCCGATCGGCCTCAGTAGCGATGTGCGCCCGCAGCAGACCGACCATGACGTCGGACTGGTCACGGCGGGCCAGGTCGAGCGCCGTTTCTCGCCAGTGGTTCCGGATCGTCGCCCGGGCACCACGCGCCAGCAGCAACCGGACCGCCGCCTCGTGCTTGTGCTGCACCGCGTCCATCAGCGGGGTGTGCCCCAGCCGGGCCGACTGCTGGTCGACGAGAGCACCGTGGTCGAGCAGGCAACCCAGGACATCGGTGTCGCCGGACTGCGCCGCCTTGTGCAGGGCCGTCGCGCCCATGCGGGGTTCGGCCGAGAGAACGTCCGCTCCCGCCGCCAGCAACAGTTCCACGACCCGCGTCCGGCCCAGGCCCGCGGCGATCATCAAGGGTGTCTGCCCATCGGATTCCCGGCGATGCGGATCAGCGCCCGAACTGATCAGCTCGCTGACAGTCACCGTGTCGTCGGCCCGGATCGCAGTTTCCAGTGTCATGTCAGCTCCCGGAAAGACTTGCTCGCGGTTCACCCGCACCGCGATGAATGAGTGGTCGTGCCGTTCAACTCGGCAGATTGCGCATCAAGGCCTCCAGACCGAGTTCGCCGTCGCGGGTCTGGGCACCGTGCTTCAACCCGCCTCGGATCAGCCGCTCGGCCGCCGGCCGGACGAACTGCTCCTGCCAGGCCTCGTGCTCCCGCCGATACCCTTCGGCCAGATCGGCCGGCACGATGGCGCGCTTGGCCGCCGCGACGACTCCGTCGGGAAGCGCGGCGATGTCGCGCGCCAGCCCATCGACGAAAGTGTCGAGTTGGTCGGCCGGCAACGCCCGGTTGAGCCATCCGTAGCGCGCGGCGGTGTCGGCGTCGAACAGCCCGGCGCCCAGCACCACCTCGAGCGCGCGATGGCGACCGATCCGGTCAGCGAGGTACTGCGTACCGCCGCCCCCGGGGACGATGCCCATCAGTGCCTCGATCTGACCGAGCCCGGCCCGCCCGACGGCGCCGAACGCCATGTCCGCGGCGATGACGAACTCGGCGCCCCCGCCGCGGGCCAGGCCGGCCAGTTTGACGATCGTCACCTGGGGCTGGTGCCGCAGCAATTCGCCCAGGGCCTGGAAGACATTGACACCGTCCGGGATGTCGGCGGCGAGTGGGTCGAAGGCGTCCGGCCGGTTCACGAGTGACATGTCGACGTGGGCGATGAAGAAGTCCGGGTTGGCGCTCTCGAACACAATGACCCGCACGGTGTCGTCATCACGCAGCGTGGTGAGGACCCGCCGCAGATCGGTCATGAGAGCCACGTCGAGGACGTTGACCGGCGCGTTGTCGATGGTGACCCGGGCGACACCGGACTCGCGCCCCAGACGAAGGGTGCGGTAGTCGTCGTTGCTCATAAGCCGTGGCTCCTTATCGCTTACGACAAGCCAAAACCGTGTCCCGGCAACAGGGTCAAGGGAAGCGACGACGAAGCCCTGTGATGGCGCGCCCGCGGTGCGCGGCACAACGAGGTGACGCGCCGGCATCGCCCCAGGCGGGTGCGGCTGACCGACGTCGCTTGACTATGCCCCGCGTACATAGTGTCCAGTGTCGAAAACAGCCGGAACGTGAGCTGTTCAGCCGCCCTCACCCTCGAGGAAGGGTGGAACGGCGCGAGGGGAGCCACGCGCGCTGCGGGCACTGAGCCGGCTGGACGAGCACCGGCATACCCCGGCCGCGCCTGCACGACGACCCGACGGCCGCCGGCCTGGCTCAGCACGACCAGAACACCCCCAGAAACGGCCGAGCGGCGTCCTCGCCGAGTACCGGCGGCTGGTGTCCGTTCTCGCCGCCCCGCCGACCGGCAACCGGGTCCGCGTCGAATACGACTTGACCAATTTCGGTGACTGGCTCGCGGGGGCGTTGGCATCGTGGCCGCCCGCCGCGACTGAGGCTCCCGCGACCTGGACGGCGTGTCCCAGAACAACTAGGCGGCGAGCGCGGTGTGGTTCAGCCGGCTGGTTCCAAGGGCGGTGGATCCAAGGGCGCCACGCCGTGGCGGTAGGCCCAGATGACGGTCTGGACGCGGTCGCGGGCTCCGATTTTGGCCATCGCCCGGCTGAGGTGGCTCTTGACCGTGCTGACCTCGACGACGAGTTCGGCGGCGATCTCGGCGTTGGACAGGCCCTCGGCGAGCAGACGGACGATCTCGTTCTCGCGCGAGGTCAGAAGGTGGTCGACGGCGGCGGCCGTTGAGGTCGGCATGGCCCGGCGCCGGCGCGCGAATTCGGCGATCACCCGCCGGGTGACCGTCTGGTCGACCATTCCCTCACCGGCGGCCAAGCGGCGGATCGCCTCGATGAGGTCGTCCATGTCGGCGTCCTTGAGCAGAAAGCCGCTCGCGCCCGCTTCGAGTGCTCCGAAGAGGTACTCGTCGAGCTCGAAGGTGGTCAGCACCAGGACAGCGGGAGGCGGATCGATCTCGTTGACGATGGCGCGGGTCGCGTCGAGGCCGTTGCCGCCGGGCATGCGGACATCCATGCAGACCACGTCGGGGTGCAATCGGCGCGCCAGCGCCACCGCGTCGGGGCCGCTGGAGGCCTCCCCCACGATCTGGATGTCCTCGGCGAGCTCGATCAGGGAGCGGAATCCCGCGCGCAGCAGTGGCTGGTCGTCGACCAGGAGCACCGTGATCATGCGGGCCGGCCGGGTGTGCGGGGAATGGTCAGCTTGACCGACCAGCCGCCGTCCGGGGTCGGGCCCGCGGCCAGGGAGGCCCCGATGAGGCCGGCGCGCTCGCGCATGCCGATGAGTCCGAAGCCGCGATGGCGACGGTCGGCCCGCGTCCGTCGCGCATGAGCCGGGCCGTTGTGAACCTCGAGCACGCAACCCTCCGTACGGTGGTCGATCTTGATGGTGACCGGAGCGTCGGGTGCGTGATCGCGGGCGTTGGACAGCGCTTCCTGCGTCACCCGGTAGAGGGTCAGATCGACCGCCGCCGACAACTCGCCGGGTTGGCCGGAGACGATCAGCTTGGGCCGCGCCTGCGTGTCCGCGTGACCGGCCACCAGGTGTTCGATCATCACCAGACCAGGTACGGGCGCGCCGCCGTCGGGCAGTCCGGATTCCGCCGGGTCGGACTCTCGCAGGGCGCCGACGACCAGCCGCAGATTGTGCAAGGCGCTTTTCCCCTCCGTACGGATGGTGACAGCGCCACGACGGGCCGCCTCCAGATCTCGGTCGAGCATGCGTTCCACGACGGTCGCTTGCACGATGAGAGTCGTCAGGTGGTGGGCGGCCACGTCATGCAGTTCCCGAGCCATCCGGGTGCGCTCGGCGGCGAGCGCGGCGTCGGTGCGCACGCGCAGATTCTCCGCGGCCTCGGCGGCTCGCAGTTCGACCATCTCGGTGTACCGGCGGCGAATCGAGGTGTTGCGGCCCAGCAGAGCCGCCCCGCCGTAGAGGATCGCCGACAGAACGATCTGCACCAGGATGCGGGAGATCAGCGGGGGCGACGGGGCGACGCTGGACGCGAGGGCGGCCGGGATCGCGCTCAGCACCACGAAGCTGGCCGTCTCCGTGAACGCCGCTAGCCCGGCGACCAGCAGAGCACGGCGCTTCGGCATCAACGTGCCGCAGGTGTAGACGGCGATGGCCAAGGCCGCTCCGCGGAGGCCCTCCCCGGGCCCCGCCGCCACGGCCAGGCCGATCTGCAGGCTCAGCACCGCCGTGAGGCACCACACCGGTCGGATCCGGCGCAGACACAACGCCGCCGCCTGTGCCACCAGCAGACCCGCCACCAGGTACGGCGGATCCTCGGTGAACGTGGTCACCGTGCCGGAGATGCCCGGCAGGAGAAGCAGGCCGGCCGTCACGGCGGCGGCGACAGTCGCGAGCGCGCTGTCCCGACGGAACGGTGTGGTCAGTCCCAGCGCGTCCAGTCTGCTGTCCCAGTCGCGCCGTCGCCGGTCGGCCGGCCCGGCGAGCCCGCGAGGTTCATCCAATGCCGCTCACCCATTCGCGCTCTCGACGTGTGGCCAGCACCGATGCTACTCAGCGGACCGGGCACACAGCGCTCCTCGAGGCGTCCGGCCATGAAGTTCCTCCCTGCGGCGGAGCCGCCTCCGTCGGAGGTCGCAAAGCGGAGTTCACGCCTGCGCCAGATGTGCCGGTGAGGTCGGAGACGGCAACGTACCGGTGAGCTCCACACGCTTCGCTCGAGGAGGGCACCATGGCGCAACCGACCCGGACCATGGGGCCGGCTCCGAATCGGAAAGTCCTCCGGTCGCAACAGCCTGGCGTCTGGTTCGACGGCGAAGCCGAACGGACAGTTCTGCTGGGCCGGTGCGCGGAGCGTGATGCGGTGGAGCAACTGCTGACCGGGGCGCACGGGGGACGCAGCGGGGCTCTCGTGGTGCGCGGGGAAGCCGGCATCGGCAAGACCGCGCTGCTCGAACACGCCGGCACCATCGCGGTCGGACGAGGGTTCCGGGTGGAGTCCTCGACCGGAGTGGAGTCGGAGACGCAGTTCGCGTTCGCCGGCCTGCACCAGTTGTGCGAGCCTTTGCTCGACCGCAAGAATGCTCTGCCGGAACCGCAGCAGACCGCCCTCGGGGTGGCCTTCGGACGGCAGGGCGGTGCCGCCCCGGACCATTTCCTGGTCGGGCTGGCCACTCTCAACCTGCTGGCCGAGGTGGCCGAGGAAGGACCACTGCTGTGCCTCGTCGACGACGCGCAATGGCTGGACCAGGCGTCGGCGCAGGTTCTCGCCTTCGTCGCCCGACGAGTCGCCGCCGAACGACTGGCGCTGGTGTTCGCGCTGCGCAGTCCCGTCGAAGGCCACGTTTCCCGCTTCACCGGGCTGCCGGAGCTGCGCCTGAACGGGCTCGGTAGGGCCGATGCCCGAGCGCTGCTGAATTCCGCGGTCAATGGCCCGCTCGACGTCCGGGTGCGCCACCGGATCGTCGACGAGGCGCGGGGCAACCCGTTGGCGCTCCTGGAGCTGCCCCGCAGCGCGCCGCCGGCCCGGCTGGCCGGCGGATTCGAGCGACCCGATGTGCTGAGCGTTCCGCGTCGTGTCGAGCGCAGCTTCCAGCGCCGTTCGGGCAGCCTGCCGGCCGAGACGCAGCGCCTGCTTCTGCTTGCGGCGGCGGAGCCGACCGGTGACGTGGCCCTGCTGTGGCGCGCCGCCGCGGAGCTGGGCATCACCCGCGAGGCCGCGACGCCCGCGGAAGCCTCCGGTCTGCTGGAGATCGACAAGCGGGTTCTGTTCCGTCACCCGCTGGTACGTTCGGCGGTCTACCGGGCCGCCTCGCCACCGGACCGCCGCGGCGCGCACGGCGCGCTGGCCGCTGCCACCGATCCGGAACTCGACCCTGAACGGCGGGCCTGGCATCGTGCGCAGTCGCTGCTGGACCCCGACGAGGAAGCCGCCGCCGAACTGGAGCGCTCGGCCGGCCGGGCGCGTGCCCGCGGCGGGTCGGCCGCCGCTGCGGCCTTCCTGCAGCAGGCGTCCGAGCTGACTCCCGAGCCGGCCAACCGTGCGAGACGGGCGCTGGAGGCCGCTCACGCCAAGCACGAGGCCGGCGCCTTCGAGGCCGCCTCGGAGTTGCTGGCGATCGCGGCGGCCGGGCCGCTGGCCGCCCTGCAACGCGCCCGCCTCGAGTTGCTGCGCGCCCAGGTCGAGTTCCCTCTGACTCGCGGGAGCGAGCTGACGGGAATGCTGCTCGACGCCGCGCGGAAGCTGGGCCCGTTGGACGCCGCGCTGGCCCGCGAGACCCACCTGCACGCGTTCGAGGCGTCCTTCCGCGTCGGCCGCCTCGGGCACGGCCACGGGCTGCCGGCGGTGGCCGAGGCCGCCCGGTCCGCGCCCGCACCACCGGCGCCGCCGCGACCGGCCGACCTGCTGCTGGACGGGCTGGCCACCATGTTCACCCAGGGGTACGAAGCGAGCGTTCCCACCCTTCAGCTGGCTTTGAAGACATTGCGGGACCACGACTCTCCCGTCGACGACGGCAGTCGCCGCTGGCTGAGGCTGGCCGTCCGCACCGCGGCGATGCTGTGGGACGACGAGGCGCTCCACGCACTGGCCACCAGCGACGTCCAGCTCGCCCGCGAAGCCGGCACGCTGGGCACCCTCCCCGCCGCACTCAACGCCCTGGCCTCGGTACTGGTGCTCACCGGCGAACTCGCCCAGGCCGCCGAGCTGTTCGCCGAGGGACATGCCATCGCCCGGGCGACCGGGGCTCCGCCGCCGCCCGACGCCCGGCTCATCCTGGCTGCCTGGCGCGGCCGGCCGACCGAGACCTCGGAACTGTATGCGGCCGTGGTCGAGGATGCGACGGGCCGGGGTGAGGGCGCGACGCTCGGCCTGGCCCAGGTCGCGCTGGCGGCGCTGCACAACGGATTGGGCAACTACGACGAAGCGCTCGCCGCCGCGACACCGCCGGGTGAGCACGACGAGTTGGCGTACAGCAGCATCGCGCTGCCCGAGCTGATCGAGGCAGCCGTCCGCGCCGGTCAGCCGAAGCGTGCGGCCGTGGCGCTGGAGCAGCTCAGCCGGCGGACACGCGCGAGCGGCACCCCATGGGCACTGGGACTCGAGGCGCGCTCGAGGGCGCTGCTCAGCAGCGGGCCGGCCGCCGAGAAGTACTACCGCGAGGCCGTCGAGCGACTCGAGCACTGCCGGATAGCCACCCACCTGGCCCGCGCCCACCTGGTGTACGGCGAGTGGCTGCGCCGCGAAGGCCGCCGGCAGAACGCCCGCGAACAACTTCGCATCGCCCACGATCTCTTCTCGGGCATGGGCGCGCAGGCATTCGCCGAGCGCGCGGCCCGGGAGATGCGCGCCACCGGCGAGCATCCCCGCAAACGGACCGCCCAGCCGGCCGACGATCTCACGGCGCACGAGCTGCACATCGCCCGACTGGTGGCCACCGGGGCCACGTCCCGGGAGGTGGGCGCGCAGCTGTTCCTGAGCCCTCGCACGATCGAAGCCCACCTGCGCAAGATTTTCCGCAAGCTCGGCGTCACCTCCCGCCGGCAACTCAGGGAACTGCGGCTTCACTGACCGGCGCGGAATATCGCCCGGCCGCGAACCAGGCCGCCCACACCCCGACCCCGCCCAGCGCCAGCTGACTCTGCCCAACGACAAGAAGACTCCGGGCACGGTCGCGTCGGTCGGCGCCAAGGCGGAGCCGAAGGAACCCGGTGGCACGGCCCTGATCCCGGTGACCGTCGCGCTCGGTGACGAGGCTCCGCTCGGGAAGCTGCGCGAGGGGCCGGTCACCGCGACGTACGTCAGCGAACAGCGCAAAAACGTGCTCACCGTGCCGGTCGCGGCGTTGGTCGCCCTCGCCGAAGGCGGCTACGGGCTCGAAACGATCGACGACAGTCGACGACGGCACGCGCCGTTTCCCTGCCGGTCGAGGTGGATTGATCGCCGACGGCAAGGCCGAGGTACGCGGTGCCGGCCTGGCCGTGGGTATGACGGTGGGGTTACCCGAGTGATCACACGCCTCGCCCCGACCGAAGCACTGGCCCGCTGACCACCGGCGCCGACCGCATGGTCAAGCCGGCTCCGGTGTCACGGCACCGTCGCCGGTACTTGGCCCAGACGGTCGGGCTCGAGGATGCCGGAACTGACCAGCAGGTCGGCTCCAACCGGCACCCGGGTGTCCAGGATGGTGGCGATGTCGGTCCGGGCCTTGCTCAAACGCTCGATCTCCGATGCGAGGTCGGCGTCGACCTGCTTCAAGACCTCAGGCGCGGCCGCGTTGTCCGCACAGATCTCGCGGATCTGAGACAGCGGTACGCCCAGCTCGGACAGCCGCCGGATGCGCACCAGACGGGCGAGGTGAAGAACCCCGTACTGCTTGTATCCGTTGTATCTGCGCGTGGGCTCATCGAGCAGGGCGATCCGGTGGTAGTGCCGGATCGTATTGACTGTCGTGCCGGCGAGCTCCGCGAGTTCCCGAGTGCTCCAGGCCACGTCGGCTCCTCCCCCCTTGTACGGCTGTGGCTCCACGGTCGCATCGGCCGGGCGAGGTTCGCGTCGGTGAAACTCCCTTACCGGTCCACGCCCGAAGGACGGCGACTACGGGCTGAGCGGCCAGGGTCACACCCGGGGCGGAAGTCATGGACCTGCTCGGCCGCGACGCGCCTCGGAATAAGGGATTTCTACCGACGCGAAGGGGCCGGTGCCGGTGCGAACCTGGGGGTGCTGCCCTCCCCCAGGGCAGCGCGGATCCCCGGGAAGGCTGGAACGCCATGACGCAGCTGTTCAAAGTCTTCATCTTCGGAATCAGCGGAGGCGTCGGAAGACTGCTGGCACGCAAGCTGACCGATCGCGGCGATGTGGTCTGTGGTCTGGTGCGCCGCGACGATCAGCGAGCGGAACTCGTCGGGCAGGGCGCCGATGCATACGTCGGTGAGATAACGGACCTGACCGCCGACTCCCTGACCTCCATGATCGGCGGATTCGACGCCGTCGTGTATGCCGCCGGATCCAACGCGGGGGCTCGTGAGGTCACCGCCGCGATCGACGGTGACGGTGTGCTGAAAGCTCTGGAGGCGACGAGCAGAGCCGGCGTGAAACGCTTCGCGTTGCTCTCCGTCCTGCCCGAGGCTGAGCGCGGGCGGCATGTCGACGACGTGAAGGAGTTCTACTTCGCGGTGAAGAAGCTCGTCGACGTCACGGTCAGCGAGTCCGACCTCGACTGGCTGATCCTCCGCCCGTCCATGCTCGTCGATCGGGCCGGGACCGGTGCGATCGCCCTCGGTCCGGCGCAACCGCACGACGAGATCCCCCGCGAGGACGTCGCCGCGACCCTGACGGAAATGCTGCACGAGCCGCGGATCCGCCGGCAGATCCTCGAAGTCAACCAGGGCACGACGCCGATTGCCGCGGCCGTCCGGGCCAACCTCCGCTGAGGTACGGAGGACGTGTCCGGCACGGTTACTCCGGTCGCCACTCCTCGCGATAGCCGGGCTGGTCGGCGAAAGCCTCGGCGAACACCTGGACCGCCTCGTCCAGCACCACCAGGGCCAGCGGCGGCACGGTGATGTCCTGGTTCGCCTCGTACAGAGCCAGAAGCTTCCGGCCGGCGACGATGACGGCCTTCCACTGGGGGTCGCTGATGTGGTGCGGGTCGTCGCAGGCGGAGGCACTGTGCTCGAGGTGGCGCTCCCGCTCGTCGAGTCGCAGCCGGAGCCAGGTCACCAGATCGTCCTCCGGTTCACTGTCCGAGACAGGCTCTGACATCGCGCTCACCAGCGCTTCAGCGTCCACGCCGAAACTCCTCAGCTCGTCCATGCCCTCATCCTTGCATCGGGGCCTGCCCGCGCAGCAGGCTCCCCTTCCGGAAGCACGTCGGCTTCAGCGGCGTGACGGTGCCGTGCGGCGGGCTGCCTTGCCGGCGTACATGGCCATGTCGGCGAGGCCGATCAGCACATCGCGGTCGACGTTCTCGCCCGGCCGGGCCTGCGCCGCGCCGATCGTCAGGCCCACCGAGACCACTCCGGCGGGTACGGGGATCGGTTGCCGGACAGCGGCGGTGATCCGGTCCTGAGCGGGCTCGTGGGCGCCCCGGCAGACCACCACGAACTCGTCGCCGCCGAGCCGGCCCACCAGGTCGCCATCGCGGACCGCCGCGGTCAGCCGGGACGCCACCACCTTGAGGACCTCGTCGCCGGCCGGGTGCCCGTACCGGTCGTTGATCGGTTTGAAGCCGTCCAGGTCGCACAGCAGGACCGTGATGCCGTCCAACTCGCCCCGGTTGACCTCGGCGAGCGCCCGGTCGATCTCGGTGCCGATGTGCCGGCGGTTGAACAGGCCGGTCAGTTCGTCATGGGTCGCGTGGTAGGCCAGGGTCTGCTCGGCCCGGTCCCGCTGCGTCGAGAGCTGACGGATGCGCAACGTCACCAGCGGGATGATCAGCAGCGTCCCGACCGGCAGCAGGAGGCTTGTCGACTGCAGGCCGCGCACCGCCTGGACCGCGGCGATCAGCGGGTTGGCGCAGAGGGCGGCGGTCAGCCACCCCAGATGGGCACCGGCGGCCCGCGTGCTCCCTTGCGGGCGGGCGGTGAGCCCCGGCGCGTCCGGGTGCAGTGCCGCCGCCGCCATCGGGGGAAAGGCGAGCAGGAGGAGCTCGGCGCTGATCACGCGGTTCTCGAAGATCGTGCCGGCGATCTGACCGGCCAGGACCAGAGCCGAGCCGACCGCGAGGTACACGATCGTGGCCTTGCCCCGGCCGGGCATCGTCCGCATCCGGACCATGCACCCGATGACGCCGCACATCACCAGCAGGTCGGCCAGCAGCATGATCTGGCCGGCCACCGGCGACCCGGCCGGCAGGCGGGGCTGGACCACCCATTCCCAGATCGGCCCGCCGGCGCAGAGCCCGAGCAGGCCCATGTCGATGATGCCGCCCATGTCCTGGCTCGCCCGCCGGCGCAGTGCCGCACCCGCGCCGAGCAGGAAGAGCAGGTGCGCGGCGGACATCGCGAAGTCGGTGGCGGAGCCCTCGGCCTGGCCGAGGTGGCGTTGCCCGATCCACCCGGGCCAGCGGACCTGAATGCACAGGAGCACCACCAGCCCGCCCGCCGCGGTGATCCACGGCCAGCGGTCCGGGAGGTGGCCGACCGCGATCGCGAGGGCGAAGGTGCTGAACGGGATGAGAATCCCCAGCGTGTAGACGACCGGGCGGCCGGCGTCGCCCGCCAGCGCGTACGCCGTGGCCAGCACCGCCGACGCGACGAGGTACAGGACATGGACGGGCCATGCCGGTGCAGACGCGCGCGGCCAGCGCATACACGCTCCTCGGTTCGGGTCTCGATGAGTTCATCGGCGCGGTGAACCAGCACTTGAGCAACGCTCACCGAGTGCGGCGGTGCAGGTTCCTGCCGATTTCTCTTGAAAGTCGGATGACCAGGCCGATGGGGGCGCTCAGCATCGAGAGACAGCGGGGTTCACATGAACGGGAAGACACGAGTCGGCGCCTGGACGGCAGCGATAGCCCTGGGGGCCGGTTCGCTCGGCGTCGCGCCGGCTCCGGCCGGGGCAGCAGGCGCCGCCGGGGCAGCGACGCACTGGGCGAGTTGGCTGGGCTCGGCCAACACCGCGCAGGGGACGACCCTGAAGCACATCCGAACGGTCATCGGGGCCGACACCGGCGCCGCCGCCACGTTGACCGGCAAGGGAGTCGGTGTCGCCCTGATCGACACCGGTGTGGCCCCGGTCAGTGGCCTGCCCGCCTCGCAGATCGTCAACGGTCCCGATCTGTCGCTGGAGTCACAGGCCTCCGAGCTGCGCTACCTCGACACTTTCGGGCACGGCACGCACATGGCCGGCATCATCGTCGGCAACGACACGGCCACCGGGACCAAGGGGCTGGCCCCCGGGGTCAAGCTCACCTCGATCAAGGTGGGCACCGCCAACGGAGCCGTGGATGTCACTCAGGTGATCGCCGCCGTCGACTGGGTCGTCGAGCACCGCGGCGACGACCCGGCCAACCCCATCAGGGTGATCAACCTGTCGTACGGCTCCGGCGGAACGCCGAAGACCTGGAACGACCCGCTGGGCTTCGCGGTGGAGAGGGCCTGGAAGGCCGGCATCGTCGTGGTCGCCGCGGCCGGCAACGACGGCAACAGCGCCGGTTCGCTGGCCAACCCCGCGTCGGACGAGTGGATCCTCACGGTCGGTGCCGCCGACACCAAGGGCACCGTCAGCGCGGCCGACGACCAGCTGACCACCTTCACCAACCTGAGTAGCTCGGGCAAGCAGATCAACGTACTGGCCCCGGGCGTCTCTGTCCTGTCGCTGCGCGACAACGGCTCATACATCGACACCACCTACCCGACGGCCCGCGTCGGCGACACGCTGTTCCGCGGGAGCGGCACCTCCCAGGCGGCCGCCGTCACGTCGGCCGCCGCGGCCCTGCTCCTGCAGGCGCGTCCGTCCGCGACCCCGGATCAGATCAAGGACTGGATGGTGAAGGGTTCCACCCGGGTGCCCAACGGCCTGGCTGCCGGCATGGGACTGCAGGAAATCAACGTCAACGGTGCGATCGCGCGCAGCAGCACGGCGACCCCGGCCCAGGCTTGGTCGGTGTCCAACGGCACGGGCACGCTGGACAACTCCCGTGGCTCCAGCCGCGTCATGATGGACAACACGCCGCTGTCCGGCCAGCGCAGCGTCTGGGGAAGCTTCCCGACCGCCACCTGGGCACCGCGAAGCAGCCTGGGCGACTCGTGGGTGGGCGGCACCTGGATGGGCAAGCAGTTGGCCGGCGACGGCTGGACCGGCACCTCCTGGGCCTCCCGCACCTGGGCGGCCGCCTCCTGGTCGAACAGCGCGCCGTGGACCTCGAGCACGGCGTGGTCCGACCCGGCGTGGGCCGGACGCCGCTGGACCGGCCGATCGTGGACGAGCGGCACCTGGTCGGGCCGCTCCTGGTCCAGCGACGACTGGGCGTCGGCTTCCTGGAGCTGACGGGCTCGCCGAGGCAGCCGCCGGACGGGAGTCTCATGCCGGCCCGGCGGCTGCCGATCGTAGGAGCGAGGCGACGAAGAGGGGATCCGCTGATGGAGGTGCCACCTTCCACCGGACGATCGCGGCTTTCCCCGGACGCACGGACCGGCCTGCTGACGGCCGCTCTCTTCCTCGGTACGTCGGGCATCGTCCTGTTCTGGCTGCGGGATGACCCTTCGTACGGCGGCAGCCTCGCGCAACTGGGAGCCATCGCGGTGTTGTTCGCCGCCACCGAGCGGTTCACCGTGACCTTCCCCGTGCGCCGCGGGTCGCACACCATCAGCCTCAGCGAGATCCCCCTGATCCTCGGGCTGGTGACGCTCGCCCCGGCCACGCTCGTCCTGGTGCGGGTGGTCGGCGGGCTCGCCGGCCTGGTTCTGCTGAGCCGCCAGCGCGGCAGCAAACTGGCGTTCAACACCGCCCTGTACGGGATCCAGGCCGCTGCGGCCGGCCTGCTCTTCCACCTGATCGCCGGGTCCTCGGATCCGCTGAGCCCCCGAGGGTGGGTCGCCTGTTTCGTCGCGGCGCTCGTCGCCGACCTCATCTCCATCGTCCTGATCAGTGCGGTGATCGCCCTGCACGACGACACCGAGGAGTGGCGTCGTCTGATGAGCGCGGACGTACGCGACATCGTGCAGATGCCGCTGGTGGTCGTCACCACCACGCTCGGCCTGATCACCGCCATCGTCGTCCGTGACCAGCTCGCCGCCGCGGTGCTGCTGGGAATCCTGTCGTTCGCGGTGTACTGGGTGTTTCACCGCTACTCACAGCAGACACAGGGGCACGCGCAAGTGGAGGCGCTGTACCGCTTCACCCGCGCGGTCAGCGGCTCCAGCGATGCCACAGCGGTGGCCAACGAGGTGCTGCGGCAGGCACGAGACCTGCTGCGGGCGGAGACGGCAGAGCTGATCCTGCTCGACGAGCAGGGAAGCACGCGCCTCGTACTCACCGGGCAGAGCACCTTCGAGGTGCTCACCGGGGCACCGGAGGAGGCCGCCTGGTGGCAGCCGGTCCGGCACGGCGAATCGATCCTGCTGCCCGACCTCACCCGCAGCCGCCCGGCGACGCGGCCAGGCCCGCGCGACGCCATGGCCGCGCCGGTCAGCCTGGGCGACACCACCGCCGTCCTGGCCGTCTCGGACAGCTTGCCGGACATCGAGACCTTCGATGCCGGCCATCTCCGGTTGCTGCAGGCGGTCGTCGCGCACGCCGGCGTTGCCCTGACCAACGCCCGGCTGGTGGACCAGCTGAGTCACAGCGCCCAGCACGACAGCCTGACCGGCCTGCCCAACCGGCACAAGCTGATCGCGGACCTGCGTCAGGCCCTGCAGGACCGGCCGGACAGCAACTCGCAGGTCAGTGTCCTCCTGCTCGACCTGGACCGCTTCAAAGACATCAACGACGCGCTCGGGCACACCATCGGTGACGACGTTCTGCGCGAGGTCGGCCGGCGGATCCAGGTCCGCTTCGGCGACCGGGCCACGGTCGCCCGGCTCGGCGGCGACGAGTTCGGCGTCCTGATCTCGGATGCCGGCTCGGAGGACGAGGTTCTGGCCGTCGCGGCGGATCTGCACGCCATGCTGGAGAAGCCGACAACGGTGTCGGGCCTCGCTCTGACCACCCAGGCGAGCATCGGAGTCTGCCTGTCCCCCCGGCACGGCACCGACCCGGACCAACTGCTGCAACGGGCCGACATCGCGATGTACGTCGCCAAGAGGGCCCGCAGCGGCGTGCACGTCTACAGTCCCGAGGATGACCAGGACACGCCGCGCCGGCTGGGCCTGCTGACCGATCTGCGCACTGCCGTCGAACAATCGGCGGTGCAGGTCGCCTACCAGCCGAAGGTCGACCCGGCGACCGGCCGGGTGCTGGGCGCCGAAGCGCTCGCCCGTTGGTCACGCGCCGGCGTGCCTGTCCCCCCGGACGAGTTCATCCCGTTGGCCGAACGCGCGGGCCTGATCGCGTCCTTGACCGAGCACATCCTCGACACCGCCCTGGCCGCGTGCGCATCCTGGCGGCGGGCCGGGCACCCCCTGTCCGTGGCGGTGAACCTGTCGCCGCAGATGCTGACCGACCGGACCGTCATCCAGAACGTGGTGCAGCAGGCGCTGAACAAGAACGGCGTACCCGCGCACGCGCTCACGTTGGAGATCACGGAGGGCGGAATCATGGCTGACCCCACCAACGGCGTACGCGTCCTGCACGCGCTCAGGGCTCTCGGCGTGAAGCTGTCAGTTGACGACTTCGGCACCGGCCACTCGTCGCTCAGCCGGCTGATCGACCTGCCCGTTCAGGAGCTGAAGATCGATAAAAGCTTCGTCCAGGACATCGTTCACCACCGCGGTCGACAGGCTGTCACCGCGGCCTCGCAGCAGCTCGGCCACGCGCTCGGCCTGCACGTCGTCGCCGAAGGAGTCGAGACGCTGGAGGAGTTCGACTACCTGAAAAACGTGGGCTGTGACTCTATCCAGGGCTACTTCATCTCGCGCCCGCTCCCTCCGGACGACTTCTTGCGATGGCTGACCACCCCCCAGCCGAAATACGACCTTGCCGGCGCGGCGGCCTCCAACTCGGCGACCTGACGCTGGTCGTCAAGCGTCAGGCGGCGATAGTGACGGAGAACGCGTCGGCTGCCCGGCTGCGTGCTGTTAGGCTCAAAATCCTTTACGTACCGTCTGGTACTGATTGCCTGCGGCCGGGGTCCGCACCCGGCAGGCCGGGAGGGAACCGACGTGGCCTGGAGCACGAGCGAGCTCGCGACACTCGCCGGCACCACCGTGAACACGATTCGGCACTACCACCGGCTGGGCCTGCTCGAGGAGCCCGAACGCCGCTACAACGGCTACAAGCAGTACGAGACATCGGATCTCGTCTGCCTGCTGCGCATCCGGCGGCTGGTCGAGCTTGGTGTGCCCCTGTCCCGGATCAGCGAGCTGGGCGCGGGCTCCCCCGAGGCGCTGCGCCAAGTCGACGTCGACCACGCGGACGCCATCCAGAGACTGGAGAAGGCCCGGCAGGGCATCGCGGCCATCCTGAACGAGAACGCACCGCCCGACACGCCGCCGGGGTTCGAGTCCGTCGGCGGCCGCCTGTCCGACGCCGACCGCTCGATCATCCACATGTACACGCAGGTCTTCGACGAGCAGGGGCTGGCCGACGTGCGGCAGGCGGTGGAGAACGACGACACTGTCAACGAGGACTTCGAGGCGCTGCCGGCCGATGCCGACGAGGCGACGCGGCAGAACCTCGCCGAGAAGTTCGCACCGTCGCTGGCCCGTACCTTCCGGGACTTCCCCTGGATGGATGGCGACCCGATGGCCCACGTGGTGAAGGGCAAGTCCGTCACGCGGCAGACGTTCATCGACGCCGTGCGCGAGCTCCACAACGAGGCCCAGCTCGACGTCCTCCGCCGCGCCAAGGACATGGCCCGCGAGCAGTTGCGCGCCGAGGGCTGAGGCCGCCGTCGGTCCCCCGGCGCTTGACCCTGTGCGGGGGACAGGGTCTTCACTGTCAGCCCACAGATCTCGTCCCGGGCCGACTACGCCGCCTCCCCGTCGAAAGGCAAACCCGATGACACCGCAGCCCGGCCCGCCGACCCTGGCTGAAGACCTCCTGATCGTCCTGAAACCGTTCGGCATCGATACGGAGCCCGTGCTGGTCCGCACGCTCGCCGGAGCGCTGCTGGCCGACCTCAGCCTCGGCCACCACGTGCGAACCCTCCCCGGCCGGGGTGGATCGATCCGGGTGGAAGCGGTCACCGAACGCCCGCCGGCCGACGACTTTCTCCGATCGGCCTGGGAGTTGCTGCGCTCACATCCTCGCGGCGTCCAGGCCGCACTCGCCGAGATCGGGCCGACCTTGATCAGCCCGTTGCTCCCCCGGCTCGACCGGCCCGGCGACTCACCCCGGGCCGGTTCGGTCGACCCGGATTCCGGCGGGGACGGGGAAGCCGGCCGCCGGGTCCGCCTGGTCTCCGGCGTACGGGGACTGCTGGTGGACGGCGCGGAAGCGCCGCAACGGATCGTCGCGCTCGCCGCGCTGTTGTCCGCGAGCGGGACACTTCGGCGATTCGACCCCGAGATCCCCTGGACACCCGCGGTCATCGCCCGAGCCGCGGGGATCGAGCGTGACGTCTGGGAAGCCCGGGCCGTCGCCGAGGCGCTCACCCGAGCCGTCGCCGCGGCCCTGGCCGGCAACGTGATCCTCGCGGCCGCCGTCCTCTCCGGCAGCGAACGGCACTGAACCACCGAACGACCTCTTGACCGTGTCGCCGGGACAGGGTGTCGACTGGCCGCGATGTCCAGTGGCTCAGGAGGAACCGACGTGGCCTGGAGCACGCGTGAGCTCGCCGATCTGGCCGGCACAACGGTGAACGCCATCCGGCACTACCACCGGCTCGGCCTGCTCGAGGAGCCGGAACGCCGGTACAACGGATACAAGCTGTACGGCGTCCGGCATTTCGTTCGCCTGCTTCGTATCCGGCGGCTGGCCGAGCTGGGAGTACCACTCTCGCAGATCGAGGTGGCCGGCATCGAAGGCGACGCCGGCCCCCAAGTGTTGCGTCGAGTCGACGCCGGTCTCGAAGCGGAGCTCGAACGCCTGCGTCAAGTGCGCTCCGAGATCGCCGTGATGCTGCGGGACGGCGCTCCCGCCGACGCGCCGGCCCTGTCCGCCGCCGACAGCTCGTTGCCTCACCTCATCAACCAGCTGTGCGACGAGGACGCCGTGCAAGACCTGAGACGCATGGCTGAAGCCGGCACCGACCCCGTGGGCGCGGAGTTCGACGACCTGCCGGCCGACGCCGACGAGGAGTCCCGCCGGCACCTCGCCGGGCGGCTCACGCCCATCCTCGTACGGCACCTCGTCGACTACCCCTGGCTGAGCGATCCGGCGACTTGCCTGGTCCGGAGTGGGCACGTCACGCGGCAGACGTTCATCGACGCCGTGGTCGACTTCTACAACGCCGCCCAGCTCGACGTGCTGGGCCGGGCCGGCGTCCTTGCCCAGGAACAGATCCGGCTCGCCCGCGGGACCAAGAACGCTGTCCTCAACGCGTCCGGTGCGGACCGGCCGGAGTCATCCGCTGCCGGTCGGTGAGGGCGTCGCGCAGGGCGGCCCGCGAGCTGATGCCCAGCTTGGGAAACACCCGATAGAGATGCGACGACACGGTACGCGGCGAGATCACCAGACGCGCGGCGATCTCCTTCGTGGGCAGGCTGGCCGCGGCCAGCTCGGCGACCTCGAGTTCCTGCGGGGTGAGGGCATCGGCCCGCAGCTCTCTGGCCGGCCCCGAGCCGGGCCCGGGCGGCCCACTGCCGGTGGTCCGCGACGCCGAGGCGAGAGCCCCGAATTCCAGCAGGGCCAACGGGTTTCCCTGTGCCTGATCCGCCACCTTCGTGATCACCCGGCGCGGGAGGCCGGTGAACCGGCGCGACAACAGCCTGATCGCGTCCGCCTCGGCCAGCGGCGCCAGCGGCATCTCCGGCAGACGGAGGTGCTCGGGCAATTCAGGGATCCCGGTGCGGAGGGCTGCCAGCACTCCTAGGCGGTGGCCGCCGGTGCGCCGGGCCACGAAGCTCAGCACGTACCAGCTGGCCCGGTCCAGCAGGTGCAGGTCGTCGACCACCAGGAGCAGAGGTCGCTCGCGGGCGGCCTCGGCGAACAGTGAGAGGGCGGCGTGCAGGATCGCCATGTCGGCCGGGCCGGGTCCGGTTCCGAAACCGAGCGCGGCCTCCAGGACCTCCCGGGCCGGCTGCGGCAGGAGAGCCAGTTCGGCGCCGAGGGGATGGACGAGCTGGTGCAGGCCCGCGAAGCTGATGTCCGACTCGTACTCGACACCGCCACCCCGGATCACCCGGATGCCCGCGGCCACCGCCCGGTCCGCCGTCGCGCTCAGCAGGGCCGTCTTGCCGACGCCGGGCTCGCCGGTGAGCAGCAGGGCGGCACCGTCCTGAGTGGCCTCGTCCAGGAAGGCACCGAGGCCGGCCCACTCGCTGGCCCGTCCCACCAGACCGGTCCCGTCGACGAGCGCCCGAGAGCCTTCACCGGCCGGTCCGGCGCGCCGGACCGGCTCGTCGAGGGCCGGCAGGCTCGAGCCGACGCGCGAAGTGGTTGTCATGTGCCGCCTCCCCACCCGAGAAAGTGCGATCCGGATCCGGTTGCATCGTCGATTGAAAAGCATGTTCTTGCCACCGGGTCAAGCCGCGCCGCGGCCCCGACCAGCAGTTTCACTGATTCGACGGCGGCGCGGCCGGGACAGCCTCAGGCGGTGCTCGACTGTGTTCCAGCCACCCGGTGTCGGCTGCAGCGGACCGTATCGGCCGCGCCCGGCCGGACTTGGTGGACGGCTCTGCACCGATTCAGCCGATCGACCGGGCCGCGTCGAGGATGAGCTCGGCGACCGCGACCGGCTCCGACGCGGGAAGGGCGTGCGACGCACCGGCGATCTCCACTGTGGCGCGGGCGCCGGACCGCTTGGCCATGAAGCGGTGTGCTTCGAGCGGGATGTTGTAGTCCAGCTCCGGGAAGATGAACCAGGACGGCACGCTCGTCCACGCCGGCTCGCCGGCCCCCTCGTTGAGCGCGGTGGTGTTCAGCGGGCGTTGAGCGGCCGCGTCGACGGCGGCCCGCTCGGCCGGGAGGTCGGCGCTGAACTGCCGGTGGAACTTCTCCGGCCGGATGTAGAGGTCAACGGTTCCGTCCGCCAGGGGGACCTCCCGCAGCGTCTCACCGAGGGTGCTGCCGGGGAACTTGCCGGACAACGCGCCGATGCTCTCGCCGGCCTCGGGCGCGAAGGCGGCGACGAAGACGAGCGCCTTGACGTGGTCGTGACCGACGGCGGCGTTGGAGATGACCGCCCCGCCGTAGGAGTGGCCGACGAGCACGACCGGCCCGTCGATCGTGCTCAGGATGCTGGCGACGCCGGCGGCGTCCCCGGACAGGCTGCGCAACGGATTGGGCGCGGCGACGACCGGGTGGCCGTCGTCGAGCAGGCGCTGGATGACGCCGCCCCAGCTGGCGGACTCGGCGAACGCGCCGTGAACGAGAACGATGGTGGGTTTCACGTCAGTACCTTTCATCGGGCCGGCAGAAACAGGTGGTATGGGCCCAGGAGAAACCATGTTCCTCGAACAAGGTCAAGACCCGGCCCGTCCGCGCTCGTCACCTCAAGGCGCCCTTGACTGCGTTCCCGCGACAGGGTGTCGCATCGACACCGGACGCCGACGGAGGACGCAGGAGGTTTCACATGTACCGAAAACGTGGCGCTGTGGTGATCGGGGCGATCGCCTTGCTCGGCACATTTGTCGTTGCCGGGCCGGCTGCTGTGGCCCGGCCAGCCGCACCCGAGTTGACCTGGGAGGCGTGCCCGGCCGATGTCGTGATGCCGGCGCCGGTCGCGGTGCAGTGCGCGAAAATCCCCGTACCCCTGGACTATCGCGACCCAGGGGGCGAGCAGATCGAGGTCATGATCTCGAGGATCGCCAGCACCAACCCGGCCCAGCGACGCGGCATCCTGCTGCTCAACCCGGGCGGGCCGGGCGGTACCGGGCTGAATCAGGGCTCCTTCCTGATCAACCGCGGCCTGCCGACCACCGTCTCGGACGCCTACGACCTGATCGGCATGGACACCCGCGGGGTCGGGCACTCGACGCCGATGAGTTGCGGCTTCACGCTCGACGATCCGTACTGGGCCAACATTCCGCCGTACGCGGTCGACGACGCCGCCGTGACCCGGCAGGCCGCGATCGCGAAGCAGGTGGCCGACAAGTGCGCCGCCACCGACAAGGACGGCCGGCTGCGGCACATCACCACGGCGAACGTGGCTCGCGACCTCGATCGCGTCCGGGCGGCGCTCGGCGAGAAAAAGGCCAGTTACTACGGAGCGTCCTACGGTTCGGCGCTCGGGGCGGCGTACGTCTCCCTGTTCCCGAAGACCACGGACCGGATCGTCCTCGACAGCAACGTCGGCGACACCCATCTCGACCGGGCGGGCATGCGCCGGTACGGGCTCGGCTTCGAGCAGACGTTCCCCGATTTCGCCCGGTGGCTGGCGGCCCGGCACGACATGTACGGCCTGGGTCGTACACCGCAGGAGGTCCGCCGCACCTTCCTGCGGATCACCGAGCGGCTCGACAAGACGCCCGCGCCGGACGGTGCTGACGGTGCCGTCGTCCGGTACCTCACCTTCGCCGGCCTCTACAGCGAAATGCTGTACGGCCGGACCGCGCGCATTCTGCAGACGTACCTCAAGCCGGCCCAGACCCCGGCGACCCGGCAAGCGGCGCCGGCGAACCCCAGCGACAACGCGTTCACGGCGTTCCTCGCGACCACCTGCAACGACGTCGACTGGCCCGAGGACGTGGCGACCTACCGCCGTGCCGTCGCCGAGGACCGCAAGCGGTACCCGCTGTTCGGCGCCGCGACCGCGAACATCACGCCCTGCGCCTACTGGAAGCACGAGCCGACCGAGGCCCCGGTGAAGGTCGACGACAAGGGCCCGGCCAACATCCTGATCCTGCAGAACCGCCGCGACCCGGTCACCCCGTGGGCGGGTGGCAAGCTGCTACGCGACAAGTTCGCCTCGCGCGCCAAGCTGGTGACCGCCGAGGAGAGCGGCCACGGCGTCTACCTCGTCCACACCAACGCGTGCGCACACAACATCACCACGAACTGGTTGGTCGGAGGCAGGATGCCGGCCCGGGACACAACCTGCCGGCCCAGCTGAACAATTGGCACCGGAAGCCTTCCGGCCGTCAGCCACGACGGCCGGAAGGCGCCGCTATCGTTGAGCGGTGATCGGCAACCTTGAGACGTTCCAGGACGAGCTGGCCGCCAGCGGGTTCCCGCCGCTGGTCAACAAGCTGGCCGGGGCCGGATTCCGGGGCCGGATCGTCACCCGTGACCTCGGGCCGCTGCGACTGATCTCCCTCGACACACCCGCGAGTTCCTGTGTCGGGCGGCAGCGCGACGCCTCCGACGGCGAGAACCTGGCGATCAAGGTGATGACCCGAGGCCGGACGCGGATCGAGCAGGGGCGCGGTCACGCCGAACTCGGGCCGGCCGACCTGGTGCTGCTCGATCCCACGCGTACGCTGCAATTCGAGAGCACCGCCGCGACGCACGTCACCGTCCTGGTTCCGCGCCGGGAGCTTCGGCTGCGGCCCGCGCAGATCGACCGGCTCATCGGCCAACGCATCGACGGCAGCCACGGTCCAGGTGCTCTGGTCTCCGTGCTGGCCCGGGAGTCGGCGCGGTCGGCGACCGAGTTCCGCGAGGCGGAGGCGCTGCGGTCCGCGGGCGCCGTCATCGAGCTGATCGCGGTCGCCCTGGAGGCCCGGCTGGGCGACGAGCAACCGGCCCCGGACGAGAGGCTGCGGAACCGGATCGCCGGCTACATCGAGGCCCGGTTGGCCGATCCCGATCTGTCCCCGCCCGGCATCGCCGCCGCGCACCACATCTCCGTACGCCGGCTGCACAAGCTGTTCGAGGATCAACCGCTCACCGTCGCGGCCCTGATCCGCCGTCGCCGCCTGGAACGCTGCCGGGCCGAGCTCGCCGGAAGCGGACGTACGGTCACCGCCGTGGCCGCCCGGTGGGGATTCTCCGATCCCACCCATTTCAGCAAGCTCTTCAAGACGACGTACGGCTACAACGCCCGCGCACTGACAACCAGCAACCGTGCACGGACGACCAGGACGCGCCCAGCCGGCCCGGAACAGGATGGTGGTCACCAAGGCCGGCAATAGCAAGGGAGAAAGTCGTGGCGAAGGTGAACATCGTCCGCCCCGGTGAGGGCGAGATCCTCGGCAGCGGGGCGCAGCGGATCCGCATCCTGGAGAACGGCGAGCACACCGACCACCGGCTGGGGTTCGCCGAGGTCACCATTCCACCGGGCACCCCGAGCCCGTTGCAGCACCGCCACGCCCAGCACGACGAAGGCTTCTACGTGCTGGCCGGAACGTTCCGGTTCACCGTCGGCGAGGAGCAGTACGACGCCGGGCCGGGCACCTGGGTCATCGTGCCGACCGGGGCGCCGCACACGTTCGCCAACGTCGGCGACGAGAACGCGGTCATGCTCAACACGTTCACGCCGGATCTGTACGTGCAGTACTTCCGCGACTTCAAGGCCATGATCGATTCCGGGCAGCCGGTCAACGCCGAGACCATGAAACCGCTGTGGAAGAACTACGCCACCGAGATCTCAACCGAATACGCCTCGTGAAGCGCCTCCAGTACCACCGCTACGGCGGCCCGGAGGTGATGCGGCTCGCGGACTTCGAGCCACCACGGCCGGGTCCGAACGAGGTTCTCGTCCGCGTCCGGGCGGCGGCCTCCAACCCGCTGGACTGGAAGATGCGCAACGGCGAGATGAAGCTGATGACTGGTCGCTCCTTTCCCCGGGCGATGGGGCACGACTTCGCCGGAGTCATCGAGGCCGTCGGCGCCGGTGTCACCCGCTTGAAGTCCGGCGACGCGGTACTCGGTGGGGCTCGGTTACGGCAGGCGGGGGCGTTCGCCGAGATGGTGGTGGCCCCGGTGAAGTCGGTCGTGCTGAAACCGGTGGACCTCTCGTACGAGCAGGCCGCCGCGCTGCCGACCGTGGGCTTGACCGCCTACCAGGTCATGGCGAAGGCCCGGCCCGGGCAGGCGGTCTTCGTCAACGGGTGCCTGGGCGGGGTGGGCCGGGCCGCCGTCCAGTTCGCCCGGGCGCGGGGAGCCTCGGTCGCCGGCAGCTGCCGCGACACCGCGGCCGACGAGGCCCGCGAGCTCGGCGTCGAACCGGTCGTGGGTTTCGGCTTCGACCCGGCTGCCCTCGCGGGACGCTTCGATCTGGTCTTCGACACGCCCGGCATGCTTCCCTTCGCCGCCGCCCGGACGCTGCTGAAGCCGGGCGGAACCATCGTCGACATCGTCCCGACTCCGGTCAAAATGATCAGAAGCGCCCTGCCCGGACCGTTCCGGGCGACGATGGGCCGGCCGGTGACCGCCGACCTGGATGAGGTGGCCCGGGCCCTGCGCCTGCCCATAGTCCGTACGGTCCCGTTGGCCGAGGCGATTCCCGCCCTGACCGAACTGGAGCGCGAGCAGCGCCCGAAGGGCGGCAAACTGATCATCACCGTGGCCGGAAGCTGACCCTCGGGGGCTCGCACGGACGGTCGAACGCCCTCGATCACACGCGGCCGGCTACTCCTTCAGTGTGAGCGGAAAACCGAACGTCGCCGCGAGGACAGGATCATGGAACTTGGTCACTCGCGAGATGCCGGTGGAGGTCGCCGTCAGCACGACGACGCCGTCGGCGGAGTAGGTGCCGCTCGAGTCCAGGCGGTAGACCACCGCAGCCGGCTGGCCGTTGGCGGTGGTCGCGATCATCCTCCAGTCGCCGGGTGAGCCGAGGACATACGTGTCGAGCACCTGGAGGCACATTGTCCGGCCCGACTGCCAGTCTCGGAAAGGCGTCGCCTCCAGGGTGGCGTCGGCGCGCAGCACATGTTGCAGGAGACGAACGTCAGAGCGCTCGAAAGCCGCGATGTAGCTGGCCAATAGCGCGCGAGCCCGTTCGTCGCTCGGCTCGAGCAATTCGGTGGGAGTGGGATCCCTCTCGTCCAGCCGAGCCCGGGCGCGCTGGAGTCCGCTCTTGACCGCGGCAGTGGTGGTGTCGAGGATGTCCGCGGTCTCAGCGGCTGAGAAGTTCAGCACTTCGCGCAGGACGAGAATCGCGCGTTGCCGGGAGGGAAGGTGCTGCAGGCTGGCGACGAGTGCGAGCCGGATCGATTCGCGGGCGATCACCACCTCGGCCGGGTCGTGTTCGGACGCACCGATCCTCGTGTCCGGAATGGGTTCCAACCACGAGACCTCGCCCTTTGCCAAGGACCGAGGCGGACGATCGGCGCCCTCGTTGGGTGGCACCAGCCCTGAGGGTAGAACGCGAATCGGGCGCGGTTTCAACGCTGTCAGGCACACATTGGTGGCGATCGCATAGAGCCAGGACCGGATCGACGCCCGGCCCTCGTACCGGGAGTAGGACCGCCAGGCCCGGAGGAAGGTTTCCTGCACCAGGTCCTCGGCGTCGTGCACCGATCCGACCATGCGGTAGCAGTGCGCCAGCAACTCCCGGCGGAACCGCTCGGTCTCGGATGTGAACCGGTCCTGGTCCGACGTCAGGCGTAGGTGCGAGGTCACGCGACGAGCCTAGTGACCACCATGGGGACGGCCCGGGCCGGCAGGCTTCTCACGGCAACAGCGCCAATTTTCCGATCGTGGCCCTGTCTTCCAGTTCCCCGAGCGCTTTCGGTCCGTCGGTCAACTCGTACGTTGTGGGCCGACCGGCAGTCAGGACTCCAGCTGCGATGAGGGCGGACAGTTCGCCCATCAGGGCACCGAATATCTGTGGTGTTGCCTGGATCAGCGTTCCGAGATTGAAGCCGGCCAGGTGGACCTGATGCCGGTACACCAGGTCCCAGTTGGTCAACGAAGCCTCGCCGCCGGCCAAGCCGTAGATGACCACCCGACCTGTCACCCGCTTGGCCGCAGCCAGGCTGGCCTCGAAGGTGAGCCCTCCGGCCGACTCCAGCACCAGATCGGCACCGACGCCGCCGGTCAACCGCCGCACCTCGGAAACGATGTCACCGCCGACGGAGTCGAGCACGTGATCGGCACCTGACGCTCGTACCACCTCGTGCTTGCCGGGTGAAGCAGTGGCGATGACCGTCGCCCCGTAGTGCTTGGCCACCGTGACCGCCACCTGTCCGGTCGCACCCGCGGCGGCGTGAATCAGGACCGTCTGCGTCGCGGCCAGACCGCCGACGGGCTTGAGCACCGCGAGCGCCGTGACCGCGTTCACCAGCAACCCCAGCGCCTCGACCGCGGTCCAGCCAGGCGGCACCGGCATCACCCCGGCCGCGGGGAACACCGCATTCTCGGCGAAGGTGCCCTCGCCGACACCGACGACGAAGGTTCCCACCAGCTCCGTGGCCACCGCGGCACCGACCGCGACGATTTCGCCGGCAGCCTCGAAACCAGCCAAGTACGGGGGCGTCGGGCCGTCCCGGAACGTACCCCGCGATTTCGAGATGTCAGCGAAGTTGACGCCGGCAGCGACGACCCGAACCAGGACCTCACCCGAGCCGGGCCTCGGCACCGCCGCGTCCGTGATCAGGCGCATGTCCTGCGGCCCGTTCAGAGACATCTGCTGCAGCGCGCGCATTGCCGTGGGAAGAGTCATCAGCGAACATCCTCTCGGTCTGAACATGGCAGGTCGTGCACGACTCCCGGCGAGCGGGCCGAGGATCACAACATGTAGACCTCAGCGAGCCCGCGAAGGAATCGCTTCTGCCGGCACGCGGCTCCGGACGGGCACGCGCCGGCGGAAGTGGTGGCCGGCGAGCCGCCGAAATGCAAATCTTGCAACTCCTTGTATTGATATCTACAGATGCCTATCGTCCGGAGGTAAGCGCTTTCCTGTCGTGGGGAGGGGCGCGCGACACATCCCCGACGATGGAAGTGAGACAAAGTGAAACGATCAGTCGCCCTACGGTGGTCGGCCGGGGCCGCCACCGCGATCACCGCCGCCGCGATCGTGATGACACTGCCGGCCACCCAGGCCCTCGCGGCCGACAACCTGAGCCTGGGCGGCGGCGCCGACGGCTCGAGCAAGGCCAGTGGTACCAGCTACGGCAACGTCAAGGACGCGAACACCGGCACCTACTGGTCACCGGCCAGTGCCACCGGCTACGTCTCGGTCAAGTGGAGCAGTGCCACCGCGGTCTCCTCGGCCATCATCAAGCAGAGTTCGGGCGGTGGCTCGATCAGCGCCTGGCGGGTGCTCAACGGCGACACCGGCGCCGTGCTGACCAGCGGTAACGGCAGTCCGAGCACGATCTCGTTCGCCTCGACGTCGCTGAAGAAACTCACCTTCGACATCACGAGCGCGTCCGGCGCACCGCGCATCGCCGAGTTCGAGACGTACGGCGGTGGTGGCGGCACGACCCCGACCACCGGACCGACCCCGACCAGCCCCCCGACCAGCCCCCCGACCAGCCCTCCGACCACCCCTCCGGCCGGCGGCACACCGACCGGCGCCTGGCCGTCCTCGGCCGGTTCGGTGAGCATCTCCGGCACGGTCAACGTCTCGGGCACCTTCGACGGTGGCATGAAGACGTACTGCTGCATCGGTGACGGCTCGCAGAACGAGTCGCAGGACCCGATGTTCAAGATCGCCAACGGTGGCACCCTGCAGAACGTCATCCTCGGCTCCCCGGCCGGCGACGGCGTGCACTGCGAGGGCACCTGCACCATCCGCAACGTCTGGTGGAACGACATCGGCGAGGACGCCGCCACCTTCAAGGGCACCGGCAACGGCACCAGCTACGTCATCGGCGGCGGCGCCCGCAACGGCAGCGACAAGACGTTCCAGCACAACGGCAACGGCACGGTCAGCATCTCCGGCTTCTACCTGAGCGGCTCCGGCAAGCTGTACCGCGGCTGTGGCAACTGCACCAGTTCGTACACCCGCCACGTCAAGATCGACAACGTGCTGCTGAACGACATCGACATGGTCGCCGGCATCAACTCCAACTGGGGTGACACGGCCACCATCACCCGCGTCACCCTCACCAACAGCTCGAGCGCCACCGTCTGCGGCAAGTACCAGGGCGTCGCCAAGGGCAGCGAGCCCAAGTACCTCGGCGCCGGCTGGAACGACGCCAACTGCAAGGTCAGCCAGAGCGACATCACCTACCGGTAAGCCCGCCCGAGTCACAGGAGGAGCCCGACGCTCCTCCTGTGACCGTGCGGATGATGCGTTCCGGCTACCAGCCTCGTTCGGCGAGGGCGGACGGGTGGTCAGCGGGGCTCGGCCGCGCACGTGACGTCGTGACGCGGGCGGTGTCCGGTGGTGAGAAACGCGGTCACCGTGTTGTTGGCGCACATGTTCGCGGCGAACAGCAGATACGCGCCATGGCCGCCCTGGTCGGCCGTGACCATCCGGGCCCGGTCACCGAAGGCCTTCCGGAGCTCGCGGGCGCCGACCAGCGGGGTCCCGGGATCACGAGAGTTCTGCACCAGAAGCACATTGGACGGCCCGCGGTCACCGATGCGCACCGGCCGTTCGACCGGGGACGGCCAGAACGCGCACGGCCCGATGTTGGCCGCGGCCGCCCCGATCAACGGATGCCTGACCCGTTGGACCGCGACGTCGCGCTGGTAGGTGCGGACCGAGCGCGGCCAGCGGGAATCACCGCAGATCACGTGGAGACGGCTGGAGATCGAGTTGTCGATGTCGCCCAGCGGCGGCTCGGGAGGCAGCGGCTGGTTCGTGTCGAGCGCCTTCCAGACCGCGGCCAGCACGGACATGCCCGTGTCGGTGTAGAGGAGGTCGAACGTGGTTCCGCGGAACAGTGAGCCGTTGATTCCCTGCACGGGCGTCTTCTCCAGCCGGGCGGCGAGTTCGAAGAACTTGGCGCGCACCTGCTTCGGCGTGGTACCGAGCCCGTACTGCGGATTGGCGGCCGCGAACTTCGCGAAGTCCGGGAACCGATCCTCCATGCCGCGGCCGAACCGCTGGTGGGCAGTACGGTCGTACCCGCCCGGCCCCAGGTTGCTGTCGAGCACGAAGCGGTCACTGCGCTGAGGGAACATCGTCGTGTAGACCGCACCGAGGTAGGTGCCGTACGACGTACCGAGGTAGGAGATCTTCGGCTCGCCCAGCGCTTCGCGGATCCGGTCCATGTCGCGGGCAGTGTTCGCGGTGGTGATGTGGGGCAGCAGCGCGGCCGTCTCCGACGTCGCACACTGCCGGGCGATCGCCTGGGCGATCCGGGCGTCCCTCAGCACGTCGGCCGCGTCATCCGGGTACGGGAGATTTCGCCGGGCGATCTGCTCCGGCGTCACGTCGCAGGTCACCGGCGTGCTGTGGCCGACGCCGCGGGGGTCGAACCCGATCACGTCGTACCGGTCCCGGACGCTTTCGGGCAGAGGCCGCGGTGTCAGGTCACTGGCCAGCAGGCCGGGATAGCTCAGTCCGCCGGCACCCGGGCCGCCCGGGTTGGTCAGCAGCACGCCCCGGCGCTGCGACGGGTCCTTGCTCGGCAACCGGGAGACCGCCACGTCGAGTTGCCGCCCCTGCGGCTTCCGGTAGTCCAGGGGGACTTGAACCGTTGCGCATTCCAGCCCGGGCAGCGCACTGTCGGCCGGACACGGACCCCACCGCAGGCGGCTCTGCGCCGCAGCTTGAGAGGCCCCGACAGAAACCAGCGACATCGCCGCGATCGCTGAGACGAGCACGGCCGACAAGGTTCTTCGCATCTGACTCCCCCACTCATGACTGGACGGACCCAGTGGAAACCCTGTCGTCGCCACACGGTCAAGACGACGGAGACGTGGGCCCGGCTGTCTTGACTGTGTGGCGAGAACACGGTCTGCACTGGTTCACGCCGGACGAACGGGCCGGATCAAGGACGACCATTCAGGGAAGGCAGAACCGACGTGGAGCAAGCGGAGACATCCCGCGCACCGTCCTCACCCGCTGTCGAAGTAGACCGGCTGAACGTCTCGTACGGTGAATTCCAGGCCGTCAAGGATCTGACCTTCCGGGTCGAGCAGGGTGAGCTGTACGCCCTGCTCGGCACCAACGGAGCCGGCAAGACCTCGGCCCTGGAGGTCATCGAGGGGCATCGGAAGGCGTCGTCGGGCACCGTCCAGGTCTTCGGCACGAGTCCGGCGGACCGGCGCGCGGTGCGGCCCCGGATGGGGATCATGCTGCAGGAAAGTGGGTTCTCGGCCGACCTCACCGCCGCGGAGTCCGTCCGGCTGATCGGCCGGCTGTCGGGCCGCTCCGATTCGGTCGACCGCGTCCTGGGCATCGTCGGCCTCACGCACAAGGCCGCGACCAGGGTCGGGCAGATGTCCGGGGGCGAGAAGAGGCGACTCGACTTCGCCACCGCCGTCTACGGGCGGCCGGAGCTGATCTTCCTGGACGAGCCCACCACGGGGCTGGACATCCAGTCACGGGACGCCCTGTGGGCGGCCGTGGGGGAACTGCGCGACAACGGTTCGACCGTCATCCTGACGACGCACTACCTCGAAGAGGCGCAGCAGTACGCCGACCGCATCGGGCTCATGCACCAGGGCACTCTCCGCAGCCAGGGCACGGTGCCCGAGCTGACCCGGACACTGCCGGCCGCGATCCAGTTCTCGCTCTCACCCGGCGCTCCCGTACCGCCCTTCGGCACCACCGGGCCGGCCGGCCCGGCGTACCAGATCGAGACCTTCGAACTGCAGGCGGATCTGAAGCGGCTGCTCGACTGGGCCGATCTGCACGACGTCGACCTGCACGGGCTCTCGGCCGCGCCGACCCGGCTGGACGACGTCTTCCGCGCCATCGAGACCGACCCGGTCCCCACCCCGACACGCTGAAGGCAACGACATGCTTCCCATCGCATACAGCGAACTCGCCCAGATCTTCCGCAACCGTGCCGTGTTGATCTCCAACCTCATCATGCCGTTGGCGGTCGCCGCGTTCTTCATCTACAGCCGGGACACGTTCACCGAGATCGGCAGCCTGGGTTACATCGCCGCGGTTCTCGTCTTCACCGTCGGCGCGTTCAGCCTCTACACCACGGCGGTCACCACCCTGTCCGCCCGTCGGCAGGACCTCTTCCTCAAGCGGCTGCGCTCCACCGCGGCCGGCGACGCGGCGATCCTGTCCGGCCTGACCCTGCCGGTCGCCCTCACCGCCCTCGTCCAGGTGGTGGTCATCCTCGGGGTTTTCGCCGGGGTGAGTGGCCGCCCGGCCGATGTCGCCCTCCTCGTCGTGGCCATCCTGGCGACTTTCGCCATGATGCTGGCCCTCGCCCTGGCCACCGCCGGACTGACCGGCTCACCCGAGCAGGCTCAGGTCACCACGCTGCCGATCAGCCTGGTGACCATCGCCGTGACCAGCTGGGTCGGCATCACCGGCACGGAAAGCCTCACCCTGCTCAAACGTTTGCTGCCCGGCGGGTCGGCCACCGAACTCATCGTGAACACCTGGAACGGCGGCGTGCCACTCTCCGATTCGCTGCCGCTGCTGGGTCCGACGTTCGGCTGGGTCGTCGTGGCCGTCGTGCTCGCCCTGCGGCTGTTCCGGTGGGAACCCCGCCGCTGACCCCGGCGCGACGCTGCGAGCCAGTCGCCCCTGCGTCGAATCACTGTTCGCCGAGGGGCATCGGGGACGACGCCTGACGCCTCTCGCCGGCCGCGAGTTGCTCGCGTACCGGTGCGGCGATGCGGGCCAGGGCGGCACCGAGGTGGCGCTGCTGTGCCCGGCTGAGCGGGTCGAACACCAGCCGCCTCACCTGATCGACGTGAGCCGGGGCGCTGTCGGAGACCTTCCGCAGACCGAGGTCGGTCAGGGTCGCACGGGTGTATCGGCCGTTGTCCGGGTCGGGGTGGCGGATGATCCATCCCTGCTGCTCGAACCGGACCATCAGCTTGGACAACCGGGGCAGCGTGCTGTTGCACTGCGCGGCCAGGTCGCTCAGCCGCATCGTGCGCGACTCGGTCATGGACAGCCGGGCCATCACGCTGTATTCGAAGTTCGAGATCCCCCCGTCCCGCTGCATCTGACGATCCAGCAGCGTGGGCAGCGCGATGACCACGGTGAGCAGGTCCTGCCACAGCTGCTGCTGCTCGTCGTCGAGCCACTGGGGCGAGTCGGTCATGAACCGACCTTACTTGCCTGGGCAACCTCAACCACTCGCCGGCCCCTGAGAACGGCTCTGTGATGACGCCCCTCTTGACTTGCCTAGGCAAGTGAGCGACAGTCCTTCTAACTTGCCTAGGCAAGTGTCGCGACGAATCCGCCGCGCCAACACCATGAGGAGAATGTCGTGAAGGCCATCCGTTACCACGAGTTCGGCAGCACCGAGGTGCTACGCCATGAAGAGGTGGAGCGCCCAGCTCCCGGCGCCGGCCAGGTGCTGCTGAAGGTGGCGGCCACCTCGTTCAACCCGGTCGACGACCACATCCGGCTCGGCGTGCTCGCCGCCGCGATCCCCACCACGCTGCCGGTCACCCCTGGTCTCGACGTCGCCGGCACCGTCGCCGAGCTGGGCGACGGGGTCGGCGGCCTACAGGTGGGCGACCAGGTCATCGCCATGCTGCCGCTGAACGAGCACGGCGGGACCGCCGAGTACGCGGTCGTCGCCGCCGATCTGGTCACCGCGGCGCCTCGCAGCATCACGCTGACCGACGCCGCCGCCCTGCCTCTGACCGGCCTGGCCGCGCGCCAGGCGTCGGTCGAGCTCGCGGGAATCACGACCGGTCAGACCGTGCTCGTCAACGGAGCGGGCGGCGCGGTCGGCAGCCTCGTGGTCCAGCTTGCCGTCCAGGCCGGTGCGAAGGTGACCGCCGTCGACGGGCCGCAGCACACCGACCGCTTGATCGGCTACGGTGCGGCTCAGGTCGTCGGCCCGCTGGACCTCGACGCAGGGCCGGCCGCGGTGGGCGGCCCCTTCGACGTGGTGGTCAACCACGTGCGGTTCGGCCCCGGCGACCTCGCGAAGCTGACCCCGTACGTGGCCGACGGCGGCATCGTCGTCAGCTCCGCCGGTCCGGTCCCGGCCGACGATGCCCGCTCGGTGCGCACGGCCGCTGTGTGGGTCAGCCCGGATGCGTCCCACCTGGCCGACCTGGTCTCGCGCGTCGACGACGGTGTCCTGAAGCTGCACGTCGTCGACCGGCGCCCGATGCAGGACCTCCCCGCGGTTCACCAGGCCTCGGCCGGCGGCAAGCTGCCCGGCAAGACGGTCATCATCGTCGCCTGACGCCATCCGAGCCGGCGTCCACCGTCATCGACCGGAAATGGACGCCGGCTCACGGCATCTCCCTGCGGCGAGCCCGAGCGAAAGTGCACGTCACCGCGCCGGCGAGCTATCTTGCTGACAAGATGCGGACGCGTGCGCGGTGACTCTGATCGACCTCGGCAACGCCGGGGCTGCCACCGAGGCAGCTGCCGCGCCGGTCAACCTGCCGCGGCTGCGCCGGCTGGCGCTGGCCGTTCTGACCGCGGTGGGCCTGGCCGCGATGACCGCCTCGGCGCCGCCGGCACCGCCCCTGGTGCGGCCGCTCTGGACGACGGCGTTGCAGCCGAGCGACGCCGTGGCCGTGGACGGCCGGACCGTCTACCTGAATCGCAGCAGTCCTTCCGGGCCGGCCGAGGTTGTCGCCTACGACCTGCACACCGGACGCCTGCGATGGAGCACGCCGACCGGCGACGCGTACGATCTGCGGCCCGTCGGAGGCGTCGTGCTGGCGACCACCGGCCCGTTGCCGCCCGGCTCGGCCGCGTTTTCGCCGGGACCCCGCACGATCGCGCTCGACGCGGCAACCGGCACGCGACTCTGGCAGTCCGCCGGCGCCTCCTCGCCGTCGTCGGTCGGCTCGGGGGTGCTGCTCGCCGAGACCGGCCAGTCGGGGGCCATCACGGGCCTGCGCCTGGTCGGGCTCCGGGACGGCCACCAGGTGTGGCGACGGTCGATCACCCCGGCCGAGGAGTGGACAACCGTCACGGAGGGTGGCCGGCCTACCTCGGTCGTCACGGTGACCCCCACCGGCGATGCCACCGTCTACGGCTACGACGACGGTGCCGTACGCCATCGCAGCCGCATCCCCTGGAACGGGGTGTATTCCGCGACGTTCTTCCCGGTCGGCGACCAGCTGGTGGTGATCCGCACAGCCTCCGCCCAGACCGCCGCCGCCATTTACCGCGCGGCCGACCTGCGCCGGTTGTGGCGATCCGACGAGCTGATCGGCTCCGTCACCGGCTGCGGCCCGCTGATCTGTACGGCCGGTGTGCGCGGTGTGGCCGGCCGAGATCCCGCCACCGGTCGTCAGATCTGGCGGCGCGACGACATGAGGTTCGTGTGGGACCTCGGCGCCGACCGCCTGCTGCTCTCCGCCGCCGCCAATCTGGCCTCGTCCACGACGGTCCTGGTCGACGCCGCCACCGGCCGCACGATCGGCCGTCCGCTCGGCGGCCAGGAGGCGTTCGTGGCCGGCCCGTCCGGTTCGCTGATCCTGCTGCGCGCGACCGGAAAGCCCGAGGATCGCACCGCCGTGAATCGCCTTGACCTGGCCGATGGCCGGCAGACCTCCCTCGGCACGGTCGACCGGCTCGCCGAGCAGGCCTGCCAGGGTGTGCCCGGCTATCTGCTCTGCCCGCGCGGGGCTGCCTTGACCGTCACCGCCGTCGGTTGATCCCCGGCACCGAGGCCATCACGCAACGCGGCACGGCGCTGCTCACCTTCGCCGCTGCGCCTTGCTGGTCGGTAAGCGCCGGGCTTGACCGTGTTCCGGCAACACAGTGTGTGCTTCACCGGCAGAGCATCCGCCCAGAAAGAGACTCGCCATGACATCCATGAACCCCGTCGCGCGGGAAGTCGGTCTCGGCCACGGATCACCCTCGCGTCCGGCCGATGACACGCGTCCGTTCGGGACGCACATCCGGATGCCGTGGTGGAAGTCGCTGATCATCATCGCCGCGATCCCGCTGACCCTGCTCGTCGTTCAGCTCGGGTTCTACCTGCTGGCCGGTCTGGTCGAGAACGGCGACCCGCTCGAGTCGACGCTCACCCCGATGAAGCTGCTGGCGGCCAATCTCAGCACCGGACTGACGGCGCTGCTCGCCGTGGTGCTGGTTACGCGGTTCTCGCAGGTGCCGTGGCGCAGCGTCTTCAGCTCCCCGCGACGCTTCGATCCGCGGCGTCTGGGGGTCTCGTTCGCCGGCTCGGTCGTGCTCGTCGGGGCCGGCATCGCCGTCGTGGCGGTCGCCGCGCCCGATGCGACGGGCTGGGTCGGCTTCGGCTTCAGCGGCACCACCGTGGCATTGCTCGCCGTCGTGGTCCTCTCCACGCCGATCCAGTCGGCCGGTGAGGAGATCATGTTCCGGGGTGCGGTGCTCCCCGCCGTGGGGTCGTGGTTCCATGCTGTGCGGCCGGCGTTCATCGCCGGTCTGGTCGTCTCGAGTCTCGCGTTCGCCGTCGTGCACGCGGCCAGTGATCCCTGGCTCTTCGGCTACTACGTGTTCCTCTCGGCCTGCACGGCCCTCATGGGGTTGATCACCCGCGGTCTCGAGGCTGCGATGGCGTTCCACATCGCCAACAACGTGGTCGCGACGACCATCAACTCACTCCTGGCCGGGGGTGGCTCGCTGGTCGTCGACCGCACCGCCGGCGGGGGTGGTGGTGGTCCTGCGCTGATCGTTCCGGCCGTCGTGAATCTGGGGGTGCTGGCGTTCGTCTGGCATCACGAGCGCGCGCGCCGCACCGACGCGGGGTAGCCCACGCCCGGCTCGATCATGCTGCACCGGCCCGTGCTGCAGCGACTGGTACGGCGGCGGTGACCCGGTTGCGGCCGTCGTGCTTCGACCGGTACAGCGCCTCGTCCGCCCGGGCGACGAGTTGCTCCGGGATCTCCCGGCCGTCCCACAGCGCGACACCCGCCGAGAAGCTCTGCCCGCTCGGCGTGACCGCCCGCATCCGGTCGAGAACGGCGATCGCGGTCTCCAGGGACTGGCCGACCAGCACCACCCCGAACTCCTCGCCGCCGTAGCGGGCCAGCAGGTCCCCGGTACGCAGCTGGTCGCGCCAGGCGGCCGCGGCCTCCTTGAGCAGCCGGTCGCCGGCCGGGTGGCCGTGGGCGTCGTTGAACCGCTTGAAGTGGTCGATGTCCATCAGGGCGACGGCGACCGGCTCGCCGCTGCGGACCGCTTTGGCCATCTCCCGGCTGAGCTCGAGGTCCCAGGCCCGGCGGTTCGGCACCCCGGTGAGCGCGTCGTTGTGGGCCAGCGCGCGCAGCTGGGCCGCCTGGTCCTGGACCCGCGAGATCAGGCCGGCCATCCGTGCGAGCACCAGCAGGAAGAGCACGACCGAGCTGATCGCGATCGCCGGCCAGTCGATGCTGGCCGGAGTGGTCAGACCCTGCACGGTCAGGACGACGGGGGCCAGCAGCGAAGCGACCGCCAGCAAGGTGAGGCGGCTCCTGGTGAACCGTTCCGTCCGGTCCGGCGCGATCTCCGACAGGGCCCGCATCGACGGATGCAGGGCCGCGGCGCCGAACAGCACGTACATGCCGATCCAGCCGGCGTCGAGGACGCCGTCGCTGTAGGTGGTGAACAGGTTCACCACCGCATAGCCGATGTCGCTGACCAACTCGGCGACGAGCCCCGCGATCACCAGGCGGTAACTGGCGGTGCGGGCTCCCGGCGTGGTGATCAACCGCACCACCATGATCAGCAACAACAGATCGCCCGCCGGATAGGCGAGCGAGGCCAGCCGCTGGAGCACGCTGAGGGACTCGTCGACGGCGATCGGCCGCATCAGGAACGACCAGCACAACAGCGACAGGCTGGTGGAGACGATGGCCGCGTCGAGCAGGCCGGCCCGGTCACGGCCGGAGATACGACCCTTGATCAGCTGGAAGGCGCCGATCGCCAACATCGGATAGGCCAGCAGGTAGAGCCCGTCGGCCGGGGCCGGGAAGCTCTGCCAGTCCCAGACGAAGAACTGCACCTGATAGACGACGTCGCCGGCGGCCCACAGGGCCAGCGCCGCCGCGAACCAGTACCACGGTCCGGATCGGCGAGGCCGGTTACGCCGGACCCCGATCACGATGGCAGCGGCCGAGGCGAACCCGATGACGTTGTAGAGCCCCCAGGCCCACGGGTTGTCTGACGGAAGAGCCAGATAAACGGCACCCATCAAGCCACCGCACAGTAACCACCAATGCCACAACGGTCGCCTACCAAGAAGCATCACGCCGCAGCCATCGACGACCGGGAGAACGGCTTGAGGCGACGTACGTATGGAGTGGCTCACACGGTCGGCGGGTGCCGGGCCACGCCCGTGGCATCCAAACCCAGCCGAAGGACGCCTTACACACTATTCAGTAGCGAAATTCGGCAACGAGTTCCGACAGTTCGGCAGAGGTGCGGCTAAGGCCGTCGGTGACCTGACGTGAATGTTGGACACTTTGACTGGTGTGACGAGCCGCCTCTGCCACACCGGTGATGTTCTGGGCGATCTCGCCGGTGCCGGTAGCGGCTTCGGACACGCTGCGATTCATCTCAGACGTTGTTGCGGTCTGCTCTTCCACAGCGGAGGCGATCGTGGTCTGGAAGTCGCTGATCCGGGCGATCACGCGACTGATCTCCTCGATGGCGAAAACGGCGCCGCTGGTATCGGCTTGAATGGTTTCCACGCGGCGGGAGATGTCCTCGGTGGCACGGGCGGTTTCCTGGGCGAGGTCTTTGACCTCGGATGCGACGACCGCGAACCCCTTGCCGGCCTCACCGGCCCGGGCGGCTTCGATGGTGGCGTTGAGCGCGAGAAGGTTGGTCTGTTCGGCGATCGCAGTGATCGTCTTGATGACGTTGCCGATCTGCAGTGATGACTCGCCGAGCTTGTTCATGGTAGTTGACGTCGTTGCTGCCAGATCGACGGCCTGTCCGGCAACTTGAGCTGCTTCGCTGGCGTTCTGTGAGATCTCACGGATGGAGGCGCCCATTTGTTCGCTGCCGGCCGACACTGTGTCGACGCTGCGAGAAATCTGTTCCGAGGCTGCCGATACGGCCTGCGCTTGAGTCGATGTTTGATCCGCCGACGTCGCGATCTGCACGGTGATTCCGGACATCTCGTCAGCTGCACCGGACACAGCGGCCGCAGAGTTGTCGATGGCGGAGACTGTCTGACGGAGCCGCACCATCGCCGAATCCAGCGCCTGACCCATTTGCCCGGGTTCATCCCTGGAGGTGAGGCCGGACGTGCGCGTCAGATCACCATGAGCGAGCCCTTCACACACGTCCTTGACCTTGTTGAGGGCCCGGACGATCTGTCGAGCCACCAGGCGTCCGAGGCCGATCGCTACGAGCAGCCCGCCGCCGAGCAGGACGAGAGCCAAGGTGCGGTTGGACGAGTAGTCCGATCTGGCGATACTGGCCTGGCTGTCCGCGTCGGCGTCTTCGGCGGCGTCGAGCGCGGTGAGATCCTCGAGCATGGCGTTGGCCAGCGGTGCGATCTCCTCGTCGCGGGTCGCCTGCCAAGCAGCGATATCGTTTCGCCGGCTGGCGGGCAGCTGCTCGTTCTGGGCAACCTGTTTATAAGCTTACCAGTTCGCCTCGAGCCGGTGCAGGATCGCCGGATCCCCGAACGGATCAGTCCCTCGGTAGGTCGCGAACGCGGCATCGACCGCCTTCAGGTTCTCGGCGAAGGTCTGCTCGTACTTGGCCTTCGTGGCCTGGTCTCGCGACACGGCGTGATTACCCAACGTCAGCCTGCTTTGGAGCATGGCCGCGTTGAGCTCACCCACCGCCCCGGTGGCGTCGACGTTGCCGTACAGCCGTTCGGTCGCCTTGGTGGCACTACTCAACGCCAAGAGCCCGGAAAGACCAACCACCACCGCGACCAGTCCGGCGACAGATACGGAGGCCAGGACCTTGGTGCTCACTGGAAGGTCGGCCAGGGCGAACCTGCTGCGCTTACCGGTAGGCGCCACGGACATGACAACAGTGCTCATCGAACCTCCACGCCACATCGGTATCGGGAATTACGCTGCGGCACAGCGGCTCGATCGGCGGCGGTCGCCACCACCGCTTCCCACTGCTGCAACGTCCCTTCAATGCGATCCAGTGCCGCCCGGAGCCCGAGGACGATCATGTGAAGATCAGGCATTCGCTCACTGTCGCGTAGCAATCGCGTGGCGATGTTCTGCGCCCACCGCAGCCGCAACACGGCCACATCAAGTTCTGCATTCACCGTCGGCAGCACGATCCGGGGATCAATCGGCTTTGAGGCAGTCACTTCATCACCGTAGGAGTGAATGATCGCGCAGGCGGCGCCTTCGACCGAATCCATCGGGCCCAAGGTGGCGCGAACGCTTTCGGCTCGGCGCGTGGGTCGGACTGAGAGATCGACGAGCGCGATAAGGTGCCGCGGTTCCGGCTCGAGTCAGGATCGGCCGGCGAGGAGTCCGGCAAGGTAACAGCTGCCGCTACCGTCGCGCTGGCACCTTCGGTGATCACCGCCGGGTTGGCTGTTGACAACACGGCGTTGCAGGTACGGTGGTCGGCGTCACCGTCCACACGGGTTGGCAAGGCGGAGGTAAGGGTGCCGGTCACAGGCCAACGCGTCGTGCGTCGGGCGTTGGGGCGGCGTTTGACGCGGCTGCGCACGGCGTCCGGGATGAGCCGGCGTGATGTGGTGGAAGCGCGGCTGGGCATCTCGGAGCCGACGCTGCACCGCATCGAGACGGGCAAGGTGCCGGTCACCGGGGCCAACGTACGCGCGCTCTGCTGGCTCTACAGTGCCGACCAGAGCATCACTGACGCGCTGGCCGACCTGGCACTGGGCACGTCACAGCAGGAGTGGTGGGACGCCAGCCCGGTGATCCCCGAGTGGTTCAAGCTGTATGTCGGGCTGGAGGCGTCCGCATCCCGCATGTCCGGGTACGACGGCGAGATCGTTCCCGGCGAGCTGCAGACTCCGGAATACGCGCGCGCCATCTTCGGCGCCGAGCAGCCGGTGGACTCGGAGCTCGCCGAGCGGCACATCAAACTCCGCCTGCAGCGGCAGAAGACGCTCTTCGCCCGTAACCCACCGATCCACCTCGTGACGGTGCTCGGCGAGGGAGCCTTGACCCGCCCGGTCGGCGGCGACCAGGTGATGAAGGGGCAGATCGAGCATCTACGGCGGCTGTCCCGAGAGGACACGGTCGACATCCGGGTGCTGCCGTTCTCAGTCGGGGCGCACGCGGCGATGGCCGGTGCCTTCCGGATCCTGGAGTTCGACGACCCGGACGATCCCGACGTGGTCTACCTCGAATCGCACGTCGGTGCGCTCTACCTGGAAGAGCAGGTCGAGGTGGACGAATACCGGCGGATCTTCGATCTCATCGGCAAAGATGCCATACCGGTCGGAGAGTTCCGCTGACGAACTGATCCGTGGTGGAGGTCCGCCGCGATCAGTCGGTCAAGAGCGCGTCGAACTCGCCGCGCTTGGCGCCGAACAGGAACGAGTCCCACTCCTCGACCGTGAACACCACGGTGCCGGCCTCGCGCGCCTTGCTGTTGCGGACCTCGATGAGGCCGTCCTGGCGGCGGGCCTCGACGCAACTGCCTCCGTTGCCTGTCGACCTGCTGGAAATGATCCAGCCTGATTCGCCACTCATCAGTGCCCCTCCCCCTGGAGTTGCTCACTGTGGGTCATCAACTTGCCACTGGTCCAGTGACCGTTACGTCCCCCAGAGCGTGTCTGACGTGCAAAATCAGTGCACCAGGCCATCCGACGACTCTTTCACCACGAAAGTGCACATACCTAGAGTAGCCGAAAGCCGCCTCGGATGCATCATGTCGTCGTGACAGTCGTCGCCGTGAAATCTTGCACGCGCCTCGCGTGACTGCCATGATTCAACTGTGGCGCTGGTGATGCCTCGCCGTCGTCTCGACAGCTCCCGCTGGACCGCCGCAGTTCTGAGAGGACGGCCGATGCGGATCCTCGATCCTGCCGCCGCCGACATGAGCGGTTCACTGCCAGATGACGCTCAGCGGCGGACCGAGTCCGAAACCGCCCGCCTCCAAGCCCGCATCGATCAGCTCGCGGCGCACGTCCAGCAGCTGGAGCACGAGCGCGCCTCGCTCCGATGGATGGCCGGCCACGACGAGCTCACCGGACTGGCCAACCGCCGCCTCTTCCACGCGCTCGCCTCGGAGCTGCTGCGCGGCGACGATGGCTCGTCGGCCGTTCTGGTCCTCGACCTCAACGGTTTCAAGCCGATCAACGACACCTATGGGCACGACGCCGGTGATGAGGTCCTCTGCGTGGTCGCCCGGCGCATGGCCGTCTGCCTCGGCGACCACCTGGTGGCCCGGTTCGGCGGTGACGAGTTCGCCGCGCTGCCGCGGGCGCCGCGCGCCGGCGTCCCGGAGGCTTGGTGGCACGAGGTGGCCGGCTCGCTTAGCGCGGCGATCGCACTCCCGATGGACGTGCAGGGTCACACCCTTTCCGTCACAGCCTCGATCGGTGTCGTGCCGGCTGGGCGCTCTACTGACCTTCCCGATCTGCTGCGCCGCGCGGACCGGGCGATGTTCAGCGCCAAGCAGCACGCCAACACCACCGGCAAAGCCGTTGCCACCTGGGCCTTGGCCACCGAAAGCGGCGGCCACACCGAGATGTACGGGACCGCCACCACCCCAGTGTCCCCGCCCTCGGAACCTGCAGGGGCGTGCCGGCCGGGCGACCCGGTATGGGTGCACCGCAGTGGCGCCCGCCGTGCGGGAGTGGTCGAGAGCGCCTGCGAATGGGCGGCCCTGGTCCGCTACCGATGCCCGAACGGCGCCGGCACGATGGTCGACACGATCCCCACGAACTGCCTCACGATCCGGGCCGAAGCCGATCCGTACCTGGACCGGAAGTCTTCCGCCTACCGGTGAGATCCGAGCTGACGGCCGCCGCCACGTTCCCGTCAGCCCAGCGTCAGCACGATTTTTCCGCGCAGGCCACCGGCCAATACCCGCCGGTGGGCGTCGGCTGCTTCGGTCAACGGCATCGTGGCCGCCACGCGCGTACGCAATCGTCCCGCCGCCACCTGATCCACCAAGTCGGCCAGCAGCTCACGATCGTGCGCGATGAGTTGCAGCTCTTGGCGCACGCCACGTGCTGGAACGATGGCCGGCGTGGGCCGGGTCGCGACCACGACTCCCCTGTCCTCGACGGCAGCGGCCGCCGCTTCCCCCACGGGGACCGCGTCGAACACCGCGGCCACCGGCCCGACAGTGGCCAGATCGACGGAACGGGGAACTACCTCGTGTGCGCCAAGACCATGCACCCACTGCTCATCGTCGTGGGCGGCCTGCGCCAGGACGCGGTAGCCGCGCTGAACCGCAAGCTGGGTGGCGAAGCCGCCGACACCGCCGCCGGCACCGGTGACCAGAATGCTGCTGCCGGCCGGAAGCATGGCCAAGGACACCAGTGACAGCCCCTGGTGCGCGGTCTGGGCGTTGAGCGGCACCGTGGCTGCGGACACGAAGTCGAGCCCGTCCGGCAACCGCACCAACCAATCCGTGTCGGCCGCCACGAACTCGGCGTAGCCACCTGGTGCACCCCGCGTCAGATACCACGGGATCATCCCGACGACACGATCGCCCACCCCGAAGTCAGCCGTGCCGGGGCCGACCGAGGCCACCTCGCCGGCGATGTCCCACCCGGGCGAGAACGGCGGCACATCCGGCCCGCGCGGAATTTCTCCGGTGGTGGCCGCCACGTCGGCCGGGTGCACACAGACCGCACGGATCCTGACCACAACCTGCCCGGGCTTCGCCTCAGGCTCGGGCAGTTCGGTCACCTGCAACACCTCTGGACCGCCAAGTGCGGCCGCGACGACTCCCAGCACGCGTCCACTCTAGACCGGTGGCTCCCGATAGATAGTCCCGCCGACTGTTTCGTAGCCCGCCATTCATCCAGCGTCGAGCCCGGCACCGGATCAGACGCGGGGATGTCCGGTTCTCATCTGATGGGAGCGCTCCCATTCGTTGACCAGGACATTGACGTACGTCGTTGCCTTGATGCCGCCGACTCCCTAACCTGCGGTAATCCCCGCCGTTCCCCCTCCCCCAAGGAGCGCCATGTCTCCCCACCGCTTCACCGCGCCGACGTGGTCACTGTTCCGGATGGTCGTCGGTTTCCTGTTCCTGTGCCACGGGCTCGCCTCCGTCTTCGGGGTGCTCGGCGGCAACCGCGGCTCCGGCCAGGCGATCGAGCCGGGCACCTGGCCGAACTGGTACGCCGGAGTGATCCAACTGTTGTGCGGCGCCCTGGTCCTGGCCGGACTGGCCACCCGCCCGGCGGCAGTCGTGGCCTCCGGCTCGATGGCCTACGCCTACTTCGTCGTCCATCAGCCGCAGGCTTTGCTGCCGATCCAGAACGGCGGTGTCACGCCGGCGCTCTACGCCTGGGCCTTCCTGGCGATCGCGGTGGCGGGCGCCGGTCCGTGGTCCGTCGACGCCCTCATCGCCCGGCGCCGCGGCGTTCCGGCCACCGTGGCGAGCGATCGCGAGCTCCAGACCAGCCGCCGCTGACACCCCATCACCCGCCACGAAGGAGAAAATCCATGCGTCACCTCGTCGCCGCTGCCGCCGCGGCCCTGATGCTCGGTGTCGCCCCGGCCGGCGCGGCAAGCGCCGCCCATCGCGGCGCCTGCACCAGCGATCTGCTCTTCTGCGAAGACTTCCAACGCCTGCCTACAGGCGGCCCCAGCACCCTGAAGTGGGGCACCGACACCCGCAACGGCACGCTCAGCGTCGAGCGCGCCCGTCGCGGCAACCAGGTGCTGCACGTCCACACCGTCGACAACGGGCGCGCCTTCCTGCGGGTCGACGATCTCGCCGTGCCGGGCGATCGTCTCTACGGCCGGATGCGGCTGCGCACCGACGCGTTCCCCACCGCCCCGGACTGGGCGCACTTCACGCTCGTCGAGGCCACCGGCAGCGGCAGTGCCGAAGTCGTCCGCCCGATCGGCGGCCAGTACGCGCCCACCGTCCCCGGAACCTTCTGGGGCGTGGGAGCCGACGGCGGCCCCACCGGCGACTGGACCAGCTGGCGCGAGTCGGCGCCGGTCGTCGAGGACACGTGGCAGTGCTTCGAGTGGTCGCTCGACCGGACGGACAACAACGTCGCCGTGTGGATCGACGGCGTCGCGAATCCGGACCTGACCGCCTCGACCAACGAGCACGGCGGCAACGAGGTGCCGTTCGTGCTGCCGGCCGTGGACACCGTCAAAATCGGCTGGCAGCTGTACCAGGGTGGGACCACGCCGGGCGAGTTCGACCTGTGGATCGACGACGTCGCCCTGGGCACCCGACGGCTGGGCTGCTGAGCGGCCCGCGGCGCGCCATCGTCAGCGTTGCGCGTACGGGGCGGCCCAGTCGGACCGGTCCACTTCGTCGAGTCGCCGCAGCTGATCCGCGCTCAGTTCCAGCGCCACACCGTCGAACGCGGCGTCGAGCTGGACGAGCTTGCTGCCACCCAGCATCGGCCGGATACCGCGGCTCAGCAACCATGCCAGCACCACCTGGCCGCGGGCGGCGTCGGCCTCCTTGGCCACCTCATCCAGGACAGCCAGCCGGGAGGCGTTGCCGGGATGGTCGTACGCCTCGGGAATGTCCTTCCGCGGGTTGTCGTAGGCACCTGACAGCAGCGGCGTGTACGCCCACACGTCCATGCCGTGCTCGGCGGCGTAGTCGGCTTGTTCGTCGCTGAGCACCCCGAAGCGGTGTGCGACACCGGGTGGAAGCGTGCCCGGACGGGGCCGCAGATAGGTGGCATTGAGTTGCAGGGCGTCGAACGGTCGCGCCCCGACCGACCGGGCATGCGCGCGGCCCCGCTCGACCAGCCAGGCCGGGTGATTGGAGATGCCGAACCGGTCGGCGGCCAGCCCGTCGAGCGCGTCGACGGTCTCCTCGATCGGCACCGAGCGATCTTCCTGGTGCAGCCACAACAGGTCGACGCGGTCGACACCGAGACGGTCGAGGCTGCCGGCGAAAGCCGTTCGCACCGCGGCGGGAGACAGCCCCTCCCGGCGGTCGGGCCAGGAACCCGGTTCGAGCGGCTCGGCTCCCAGCTTGGTGGCGATCCGCACCTTCGAACGGATGCCGGGACGGGCAGCGAGCCATCGTCCGAGCACCCGTTCGCTGTCACCGCCGTGGCCCGTGTCGCTCGCCCAGAACGCGTAGCAGTCAGCGGTGTCCAGCCACACTCCGCCGCGTTCGACGAACCGGTCGAGCAACGCGAACGATGTGGCCTCGTCGACGGCGGTCCCGAACATCATCGCGCCGAGCACCAGCGAGGATGGCTTCACCTCAGTCATGCCGCACACCTTGGCACTTCGAGTGCACTCGAAGTCAAGAACGCTTTGCCGAACGCCGGTGAACCACCACGCTGCGATGCTGAGCCGCAGCCCCCGTATCCCGAACCCGTCAGCGACAGGCCTCGGTGTGCCGGCCAGACAGGCTTTTCCCGTACGGATGCCCTGCTGCCACGGCCGACTCGCCGTTCAACGCGCGGCGGGCCGCAAGGCGCTGACGAGCAGCAAACCGCCGACGATCGCAGCCATGCTGCCCACGACCAGCGGTGCGGTGGCCCCGATGTGGTCCACCAGCAGACCGCCCCCGACCGCGGCCAGGGCGATCGCGATCTGGAACACCGTCACAGTCACCCCGCCCAGTTGCTCGAGGTGTTGCGGATCGGTGCGGGCGGCCCACGTCTGGGCCGTGGTCGGGACGCCGCCGAAGCCGAAGCCCCACAGCGCGACGGCGACGAACAGCCCGGCCCGCGTGCTGCCGGTGACAACCATGGCCACCATGCCCAGGCTGATCATCGCGGGGAAGAACAGAGCGGCGACCCGCAGTACGCGGTCGGCCAGCACGCCGCTGACCGCCGTGCCCCCGACGTTCGCGATCCCGTAGACGAACAGCAGTACCGCCAGTCCGGAGGCGTCGATCCCTGACACGCTCTCAGTGGCCGGGCGGATGTAGGTGAAGCCGGTGAAGTGACCGGCGACAACCACCAGAATCCCCCCGAGTCCGAACAGGACCGTACGCGAGCGCAACGTCACGACCAGGACCCGAAGGCTGCCGGCCGCGTCCGGGACGAAGCGCGGCAAGGTCACCGCCTGCACGAGCAGCGCAGCCAAGGCGGCTCCCGCGGCGAGCAGGAACACACCACGCCAGCCCCAGAGGGCGCCGAGCCAGGTGCCGAGCGGGACGGCGGCGATCGTGGCGACCGAGACGCCGGCGTTGATGACGGTCACGGCGCGGCCGAGGTAGTCGCTGGGCACGAGGCGGGCCGACATGGCGATCGCGACGGCCCAGAAGCCGCCGAGGCTCACGCCCATCAGCAGGCGCGCGGCCAGCAGGACGACCAGGTTGGGCGCGAATGCCACGAGCACGTCGGAGACGACGGCGGCCGCCGTAAGTCCGATCAGCACCAGCCGCCGGTCCGTGCGGGGCAGCAGGGCCGGCAGGAAAAGACCCGACAGCCCCGCGCCGATGGCCGTCATGGTGACCGCCTGGCCGGCGGTGCCCTCGCTCACGCCGAGGTCGGCGGCGATGGCCGGGAGCAGGCTGGCCGGCAGGAATTCGGCCATGACCAAGGCGAAGACACCGAGGCCGAGCGAGGCGACCCCGGCCCAGGACGTGGTCTGGGCTGGGACCTGCTTGGCGTCAGGCGCCGAAACGTTTTGCATGTGGGGACCCCCGTCGCTTTCTACCGGTCGGTTGCCTCGCTCGACGTGTACGGGTCCTGCCAGTTCAGAGGCGGTGAGCCCGATCACGGAGGTTTGGTACGGACCCGCGAACAAGCGGGGTCCGCCACCCGTCTGTGTTTTCAGCACAGCGTCCGAACCACCACCGATCCGGCCCGTTGTTGTCATCGAGCACGCCCAAGAGATCCCCGATCGCCCGGCGCCTCCACAACGGCTATCGCCAATCCTCCGCCTTGAGAACGCGACCACCACGAGAGGTCACCGACGATGACGAGCACCACCGACGCAACCGGCCAGATCTTGCTGATCCTCACCTACACCCTCGGGGAGCAGGACCGAGAAACGTTCGAGCGCATCGCCGGCGCCCACGCGGCGGCCGCCGACACCTACCCGGGTTGCATCCGCTTCGATCTTGGACGCGACGTCCTGCACCCCGGCCGCTACCAGCTCGTCGAGCAGTGGCAGAACACGGCGGACCTGGAGGCGCATGGCGAATCCGAGGCGTTCCACCGAACGATGGCCGCACTCAAGCAGTGCCCCACCCTGCAGGTCAAACGCGACCGGTACGAAATCGCATAGTCCGACAGCCGGCTTCCATTGCCAACTATGGGACGAAGAGGCTCGCCGCCACCGTCGTGGAGAAACACGATCAGCGGCTGCCGGCGTCTCCACCGGCGAGCCCCCGGAAGACCGGCGATCCGGTCCAGCCGGGACGGTCGGCGAGGGCGACGTCGTACCCCTCGCGGATACCCGAGTGATAGAGCAGGAACTCGCTGAAGGACAGCTCCGGCCAATCGATGCGGAGGAAGCCCGGCCCGAGCGCGGCCACACACCAGCGGTCCGGGTCGGGATGCCGGGGCAGCCAGCCGAGGAGCCAGCCGTCCTGCGTCACTCCCCACGGGATCATGCCGCCGGCGTCCGGATGGAAGCGCAGATGGTCAAGGCCGGCGGCCGTCACCTGCTCGCGGCCGGCCCGCAGCAGCTCGGCCAGATTCCAGCCGCCCGGCGCGTCCGGGCCGAAGATGCCGATGTCGCGGAACATGCCGGGGCCCAGCGTGTCGTGGACGACGCGGAAGTCGGCCGGAAACATGAAACCCCACTGGCCGGCCCGGACGAACCAGTCCAGGGTCCGTTCCTCGGCCGGGGTTGCGCCGAGCGCGTCGAGCAGGGCCTCGGCCTCGCCGGCGGGTTCGGCGTGCTCGGCGGAGAAGCCGATCGGCCCGGCCTCGCCCACGCCGCAGAAGGTATCGAAGCCACCCGGGCCGGTGACCGCGGCCTCGGCCGGGCCTGTTCGGAATCGTTGTGCTGGTAGCCATTGGCGCTGATCACCGGGTGAGCAATTGCCTCACGACGTCGGGTGATGAGCGGTCGTACGCTACGTTCCTAGCACGACCGGCTGACGCCACGGACATCTGCCGACAGAGGCCGACGAATTCGGCCGCCGGTGCGGTCGAGGGCCTGCACCGGCGCAAGAGATCAACGGTGCATCAGCCGCGTCGGCCCAAGGCTGCGGCTGTCGACGGCATCCTGCTGGGCAGCGTCCAGTGTGGAGACACGGTGGCCACGGGGAGACCCGCGCCGCGATCGACCGGTGAGGCAATGCGAGCCGGCGACCAACACCCTGCGATCGGAAGCGCCAGGGTGATGTGATCGACAACGAAGGAGTTCACGATGACCACAACGTTCGAGCCGGTCGGCCACCACTCCGACCTGCTGACCACACCCACACCCGGCCTGCCGGCCGACGCTTTCGCCGAGCGGCTGCTGGCCGCCACCCTCGGCACGATGGAGATGTACGCCGTCTACTTCGGCGACCGACTGGGTTGGTATCGCGCGCTGCACGAAGGGGGCCCGCTCACCTCGACCGAACTGGCCCGAGCCACCGGAACCGCGGAGCGCTACGCCCGGGAGTGGCTGGAGCACCAGGCCGCCAGCGGCTACCTGGCGGTCGACGACGCGGCCGCCGCACCGCAGGACCGCCGGTTCCGGCTACCGGCCACGCACGCCGAGGTGCTCCTCGACGGCGACAGCCTCGCCCACCTCGGCCCCCTGGCCCGGATGGTCGCGGCCAGCGGCCTCCACCTCGACGACATCCTCGAGGCGTACCGCACGGGCGCCGGCGTGAGCTGGCGGCAGCTGGGCCGCAACGCCCGCGAAGGCCAGTCGGCAATCAACCGGCCAATGTTCCTGCACGCGCTCGCGCAACAGGTGCTACCCGGGGTCGCCGACCTCGACGCGCGCCTGCGATCGGGCGCGCGGGTCGCGGACGTGGGGTGCGGCGAGGGATGGTCCTCGATCGGCATCGCGACGGGCTACCCGCAGGTCACGGTGGACGGCTATGACGTCGACGCGGAGTCCGTCGACGCCGCCCGCCGGCACGCCGTCGGCTCGGACGCCGCCGACCGCGTGACGTTCACGCTGCAAGACGTCGCTGCCCGGCGGCTCGGCGACGGGACACCGTACGACGCGGTGTTCGCCTTCGAGTGCGTGCACGACCTCGGCGACCCCGTCGGCTTCCTCCGGACCGTGCGTGGCGCGGTGGCCGACGACGGGTTCGTCGTCGTCATGGACGAGCTCACCGAGGAGAGGTTCACCGCGCCGGCCGGGCCCTGGGAGCGACTGCTCTACGGCTTCTCCATCACGACCTGCCTGGTCGACGGCATGGCCCACAAGGACAGCGCCGGCACCGGAACCGTCATGCGGCCGGAGACACTGCGCCGGTACGCCCTCGAGGCAGGGTTCAGCGAGATCGAGATCCTGCCCTCGCCGGCAGAAATCACCTTCCGGTTCTACCGGTTGCACGTGTAACACCGGACCACCTGAGGCGCCCAGGACGCCACTGGCCCTCGTGCTGCGAACCGCGTCCTGGAACGCTTTATTGCGCGCCGCATCGGGCAGCGCAGCTCACCGCTCACCCGGCACCGCGTTGGCCCCCTGCGCGGCATCCGGCGAATGCAGGTGTGGGTCAGCGCTCAAAGCCAGCTCCCACAGCGCCTTACGGAGCGCTCGCATCCGTCGGACGCCCAGGACGCCCTGCCAGTCGGCCTCGATCCGCGTTTCCTCGGCGATGGCGACGGGCAGCACACCCCGGCCGTGTGCTGTCAGCCGGACCAGTCGTGCTCGCCCGTCTGAGGCATCCGGCACCCGCTCCACGAAGCCGGCCGCCTCGAGTCCGTTGACCAGAGCGAGGGCGGTCTGCTTCGGGATCCGGGCGCGGTCGGCGAGGACCACCAGCCGGGTGCCGTCCACGTCGATCCCGGCCAGCAACCGCGCCTGCGCCCGGGTGATGTCGGCGTAGCCGGCCTCGGCAAGCGCGGCGACGATGCGGTCCTCAGCCGCCCGGAAGCCGATGAACATCAGCCAGCCGGACGAGATCTCGCGTTCCACAAGAGGCCTTTCAGGTAGTCCCGATCAGGACTAAATGGTAGTACCATAATCGTACTATCTCCAGCCGGCGGAGGGATCGGACGCCATGGACGACACCGAGGTCTGGTCGGCCGTCGACCGGCGACGCCGCGTCATCGTTGAGCTCTTGACCGGTCTGGCCCCAGCCGAGTGGGACACTCCCTCGCTGTGCGAAGCCTGGACCGTCAGGGATGTCGCAGCACACCTGACAATGCCGCTGCTCACCCTGCGGCAGTTGGCTTTGCTCGCCATCCGGCATCCGGGCGGGACCAACCGTCTCATCCGGGAAGGCTCGATCGATCTCGCCCGACGCCACGATCCTGGACAACTCGTTCACAGGCTCGGCCTGCTGATCGGACGGCACCGCGCATTCCCGGGCTTGACCTGTCGCGAGTCGCTCATCGACGCCGTCGGCCACACCTTCGACATGGCCATCCCCCTGGGCCTGGAGATCCGCGTCCCCGCCGCCGAGGTGGCCGAGGCAGCCGACCGGGTGGTCTCCTACCGCGGCCGCGGGAACGCGAAGGTCTTCCGCTCGCTGCCGCTGACGACATTCCGGCTGAACGCCACCGACTACAACTGGTCCACCGGAAACGGCGCGCAGGTGGCAGGCACCATGACTGACCTGTTCCTCTTGCTGACCGGACGCGCCGTCCGGATCGGGCACGTGCACGGCCCTGGAGCAGACGCCCTACGGCATGCCGTCGCCTCCTGATGCCGCGCCCGCCGCTCGCGAGCGGCGGGACCGCGCCGTGCCGTCGTCCGGCTCCCCCAGGGCGCCCGGCGAAGTCGGGCCGCTAGGCTCCGCGCATGCAGCATTGCCGACGTTCCCCCGCAAAACGCACAGCGATCGGGGCGCTACTGCTGGGCTTGGCCGTAGCCGGCTGCGACTCCACCGCAAAGTCGTCCTCCATTGCCACGCCGTCGAGCCCTGACATCGCCGCTACCGCGACCGCTTCCCGCGCTGCTTCTCCAGCAAGTTCCCGTGACGCCGACCCCTCCGCAACTTCGTCCCCCACTGTGGACCGTTCACGGAAGGCGGAAGCGGTCCGGAAGCCCAAAGCGACACGGAAGCCGAAAGCGCGGCAGGAGACGAAGGCGCCGAGCGAGGGCAGCACCAAGTACAGGGAGTGTGCCGACGGCGACTGCAAGGTGTCCTTCTCCAGTTCGGTCAAATTCGCACTCGCCAGGTGGACGGTGTCGGCCTCCACAGAGGATGGCGGTGTCCACGTGCGAATGACCGACGCTGATGGGCAGGGCGGCGGTGGCGGCTTCCTGGCCGGGCCTGGGTGCGCTGTGGAGCTGCGTGCTGACGGCGGCGGGCGACTCGGCTGCGACCAACCCGGAGCCGAGCCCGAACCGGGAGGGTACATCGTGCACCTGCTGAAACTGAACGGGGACACTGCGGTCATCCGAGCAGCCCTGGGCTGACTGTGAGGATCGCTGTCGCAGCCTGATCGTGTTTGGACTCGTTCCGCCGCCGCACCAGTCGCGTCCCGGCGTCCCGAAGTCGCTCAGGACGCCGCGAGTGCGGCCAGCAGGTGCAGCTTCTCGGCGTTGTCGCCGGCCTCGTCCGGGTAGTAGAGCACCAGCAGAAGGCCGTCGACCGGCAGCTTGTCGCGGTGCAGCGTGAGTTCGCCGACCACCGGGTGCCGGACGGTGGTCGTACCGCCCTGAAGCTCGCGCACATCGTGGCGGGCCCACAACGAGCGGAACCGTGCGCTGGACAGCGACAGCTCACCAACCAGCTCGACGACCCGGGCGTCGTCGGGCGCATCACCGACGCTTTGGCGGAATGCCGCGACGAAACTCGCCACGGCGCGCTCCCAGTCGACGTGGAACTCGCGTTCCTCCGGGTCGAGCAGCATCGAGCGCAGCCGGTTCTGACCCGGGCGCAGCCGGGGTGACAGAGTCGTGGCCAAAGCGTTGGCCGCCAGCACGTCGAATGATCGGCCCTCGACGAAGGCTGGTACGCCCACAGCGGCCAGCAGGTGATGCAGCCGCGTGGGAACCTGCTCGCGATTGCGGCGGGGGCGGGCTCGCGGGCGGGGCGCGGTGAGCTCGATCAGGTACCGGCTCTCGACGTCGTCGAGGTGCAGGACCCGGGCGAGGGCCTCGAGCACCTGCGGAGACGGATTCTTGTCGCGGCCACGCTCCAGCCGCAGGTAGTAGTCGGCGCTGATCCCGGCGAGCAGCGCCACCTCCTCGCGGCGCAGGCCCTTGACCTTGCGACGGGCACCGGGCCGGATGCCGGCCTGCTCGGGCGTGACCAACTCTCGCCGTGCGCGCAGGTAATCGCCCAGCCGGTTGGCGCCGTCCTCACCACTCATGAGGCCGAGGCTAATACCAGCGCCGGCGCGGACAGGGGGTCCTGCCACTACCCGGATTCGCGAAGTACTTCCTCCGCCTCGCTGAGGCTGCGACCTTGGGTTTCATGGACATCACGAACCGCACGGTATTCATCGCCGGGGGCACCTCCGGCATCGGCCTGGGTATGGCCCGCCGCTTCGCCGCCGCCGGCGGCACCGTCATCGTCGGCGGGCGCCGGCCCACTCCCCTCGACGGGCTGAGTGTGGTCGAGATCGACGTCACCGACGCCGGCTCGGTACGACGCGCCCGCGACAGCGTCCTGGAAAGCTACCCTGGCCTGGAGCTGGTGGTCACCATGTCCGGCATCCAGCTGACCGAGGACCTGCGCGACCCCGAGCACTTCACCACCGCCGAGACCACGGTCCAGACCAACCTGCTCGGCACCATCCGGGTACTCGACGCGTTCACCCCACACCTGCTCACCCGCGGCGCCGGCACCTTCGTCACGGTGAGCTCCGGCATCGGCTTCCTGCCGTTCCCACTGATGGCCACGTACGCCGCCACGAAGGCAGGCGTGCACGCGTACACCGAAGCGCTGCGCGCACAACTCGCCGGCACCGGTGTAGAGGTCGCCGAGCTGGTACCGCCGGCGGTAGCGACCACGCCGGAGCACAAGCGGCTCAACCCCCGCGCGCTCGACCTCGACGACTACCTCGACGAGGTCTTCGCATTGCTCGGACAGGACCCGACCCCGGATGAGATCCTCGTGCAAGGTGTTCTGCAACACCGCTGGGCCGAACGCGACGGCACCTACGCCGATCTGGTGGCGCAACGGTCCCAGGCGCTCAAGACACTGCCCGGGCGCTGAAAGCGCCGGTAACGGCGGTATCGACTCGCTCAGACCGGCCGCCGGCCCGGAACTGCGCGGATCGCGGTGCGAGTGCCCCGCAGCGTCCCCGACAACGAATTCATGGGGCGATGGTGACTCGGACGGACGCGGCCGTGTTGTTCCAGCCGATGGTCCTGAGGTCCGCCGCCGCGTAGTCCTTGTCGACGACGTAGGTGCGGTAATTGCCTTCGGTGTTGCAGTTGGTCCATTCGAAGATCTGTACGTTGGACCGAAGGGCGCTGTCGGGGTCCTTTCGCAGTGCCCAGGAGGACGCTGAGTCGTAAGCCCAGAGGCCGCTGGAGTATGAGCTACCGGTGAGTTCCAGCAGCCGGCAATACCGCTCGTGCGGGTCGCTCTGAGGGTTACGTAGCTCCGCTGCAAGTGGCCGCGCCGGCAGCTCTACGCGGCCCTCGACGGCCTATCGACCCACGTCGAAGGGACGGCACCCGCTTCCGAGCGCCGTCCCTTCGGCAGAGGTTGACGGCAGACCCAACCCGTATCGAGGTCAGGACAGCGGCTGGCCGCCGGTGACACCGAGCACCTCGCCAGTGACGTAGCTGGACTCCTGCGAGGCGAAGAACACGTACGCCGGAGCCAGCTCCGCCGGCTGCCCGGCGCGCTTCATGGGAACCTGCTCACCGAAGGACTCCACCTTCTCCTCCGGCATGGTGGCCGGGATGAGTGGCGTCCAGATCGGACCGGGCGCCACCGCGTTCACCCGGATGCCCTTCTCGGCCAGGCTCGCTCCGAGGGCCTTGGTGAACGCGACGATGCCGGCCTTGGTGGTGGCATAGTCCAGCAGTTCCGGAGACGACTGGTACGCCTGGATCGACGCGGTGTTGATGATGGTGGAGCCCGGCTGCAGGTGGGGCACGGCCGCCTTGCTCAGCCAGAACATGGCGTACAGGTTGGTCTTCAGGACCCGGTCGAACTGCTCGGTGGTGATGTCGGTGATCCCGCCCGGCTGGGCCATCTGGTAGGCGGCGTTGTTGACCAGGATGTCCAGGCCGCCAAGTTCGCTGACCGCCCGCTCGACGATCGCGGTGCAATGCGCTTCCTCACGGATGTCACCGGGCACGGCGACTGCCTTGCGTCCGGCCTTCTCCACCAGCTGCACCGTCTGCTGCGCGTCTTCCTCTTCGTCAGGTAGGTAGGCGATCAGCACGTCAGCGCCCTCGCGGGCGAAGGCGATCGCGACCGCGCGGCCGATGCCCGAGTCCCCGCCGGTGATGATCGCCCGCTTGCCGGTCAGTCGACCGGTCCCCTGGTAGCTGTCTTCACCGTGGTCGGGCTGATCCTGCATGTCGCCGGTGCGTCCGGGGTGCGGGATCTGATCGCTCTGCTGCTGGTCGGGCTGCTCGAACTGCTCCTGCGGGTTTTGCTTGCCGTACTGGTTCTCGGCCACGGGGATTGCCCTTTCCATGCGCGGTAACGTCTCGCGGCGCATTCCCCCATCAACTCCCGCTATTCCTGAGAAACCGCAGACAGCGACCGGCTGTGCCGGACCGGAACACTGCGGGACGCGTTCGAAACGGCGGCTTCTGGACTGGCGGCCCCTACGCCGGGCTGCGGTGCATCACCCCGTACGGGAAATGCAGCCGGACCGAGGTGCAGCCTGGCGCCGTGTCGGTGATCACGATGTCGGCGAGTTGCCGCGCCAGCCACAGCCCCCGGCCGCCCGGAGCGGCGCCGGCCGGTTGGGGACGGCGGTAGCCGGCCGTGGCCGGGATGGGACGGCCGGCGCTGTCGTCGCACTGGACGATCAGGGTGTCCTGGCCATGCCAGGCGCGCACGTGCACCGGTGCGGCGCCGTGGCGCAGGCCGTTGGCGGCCACTTCGACGGTGGCCGTGACCAGGTCGTCGGCGGATTCACCGGCGAAGTGGTGCTGGTCGGCCCACGGGTACAGCACCGCGCGTAACCGGCTCAGATCAGCGACCTCGGTCAGGACCACCTCGTGGTCGACGTCGGCGGGGGCGGGTTGCAAGGACAGGTCCTGCCGTCCGGCCAGGTATCGCTCAGGGCCCTGATAGGTCGGGGACGGGACGCGGCCGGCCGTGGTGAGCAGGTAGCGGTGGGTGGCGCGTACCCCGTCGAGGACGCCCGTCAGGTGATGGCGCTGGTTCCAGATGCAGGTGACCGCTGCGTCGTACGGCGCGTAGGTGTCGTTGCAAACCGCCTCATAGGCCAGGTAGGCGGCCGCGCGATCGGCGTGCATGCCGGCGTCCACGCCGCCGGCCAGGTCGGGCTCGGCGATCACGTGCACCCGGTGACCGGCGGCGTGCTGTTCGGCCAGGTAGCGGCGGAAGCCTTCGTAGGCGAATCCGAGCCGTTGGTAGAACGCCGACGGATCACGCCAGTGCAGAGCGCCGCCGAGGTCGCCGAGGTGCTCCGCCAGCATCGTACGGGTGTCTCTGCCGATCACCAGGAGAACTTCGTCGTAGCGGCCGGCCGAGCGACGCAGCTCGGGTAGCAGGGTGTTGAGCAGCTCATTGTCCGAGTCGATGATCAGCGCGGTGTGCGCCGGGCCATCAGCACCTTCGTGTCCGGACGTCATGAAGGTCTCGCGGGTGGTGCCGGTGCCGCGGGCGGCCTGTTGAAGATCGTGTACGTCATGTCTTGCTGTCCTTCGCACGGGTGCGCAGGGGTCCGGGCGTCTCCGTGCACGTCGTTGAACGATACGAGAGTTTGGTACCCGGGCTGTTGTGGCTTACACGTGCACCCGACTGCTGCGCCCGGCAACGCCGAGGACAAGGCCCGGCAAGCTGGTCAGGCGGCGGCTTCGCCAGGTGCGGCGGCTGATGTGGTCAACCTGGCCCAGACGACTTTCCCTGAGCGCTCCGGCCTCGCGCCCCAGGCGCGGGTGACGCCGGCAACCAACAGCAAGCCTCTACCGCCGAGGCGGTGCGTGTCGGGAGGATGGACCTGCGGCAGAACCGGACTGTGGTCGCGCACCTCGATGGTGATCGCGTGAGCATCGGCGGTGAGCACGAGTTCTCCGCCGCCGCCGGTGTGCTGGGTGACGTTCTGCACCAACTCGGAGATGACCACCATCGCGTCGGCAAGGTCGTCAGCAGCCAGCCACGGCATCAGCGCGGAGCGGGCCGAGTGGCGCAGCGGACCGGCAGGCTCACCATGCTCGAAGGGCCGGCGCAGCACTTCCACTGTTCCTCCGATCCCCTTCCCGCGTTCGATCTCCATCATGCCGTAAGTGGTTGATCACGAACGGTCGAGGAGCGGGTCCGGTTATCGGTCGGCGAACGACAGTGGAGCCGAGTCCGGCGCCGCAGACGAAGAAGGACGTAACCCGGTCCGGGTCCGGCAGCGGCTTGTCGAGGTGTCATGCCGCGACGGGGGCCTGCGGCGTCCCAGCCTGGCCTTACACCTTGGCGGTTCGCACCTCACCCGCGCGGTGCAGCTGGAACCCGACGAGGACGCCGGCGACCAGGACCGCGGCGAGAAGGCCGACCGTGGCCACCGGGGAGAGGTCGAGCAGGACGACCACCAGGACCAGGAGCATGCCGGCACCCGGCCAGATCAGCGACCCGCGTACGCTCCGGCCCAGATGCGCCTGCATGAGACCGGCGCTGAGGAGATAGCCGGCGGCGGCGATGCCCAGCACCCAGCGCGTCCCCGCGCTCAGGTGCGGGTCGGCGCCGTGGAGCACGGCGTGTTCCAGTCCCACCGCCACTGCGGCCAGCGACACCGCCAACGGCAGGTGAACATACACGTAGAAGTCATGCACACCGTGCTTGGTGACCGCGTCACCTTCGGCGGCCAGCCGGCGCTTCGCCGCACCGCCGGACAGATCGAAGTACACCCACCACAGCGCCGCGGCGACCGTGAACGCCAGGCCCGCCGTGATCACCACGGGACCCTTCCAGCCGCCGTCGTGCACGCCGGTCACGACCGCCGCGACCGACTCGCCCAGCACCAGGATGACGAATAGCCCGAAGCGCTCCGGTAGATGCTCCAGATGCAGCGGGACGGCGTCTTTCAGCCGGGCTGCAGCGGTCGGCCACACCACGTCCACCAGCACGCCGACACCCCAGAGCCAGTATCGGGCCGGCGTCGGGACAGCCAGCGAAACCAGCCAGATCGCCGCACCCAGAGAGTGCCCGATCAGATAGAGCCGGGCCGTCGATCGGGCCTGCGGCACATGCCGCCATGCTCGTACGTAGCCGGCGATCAACGCAAGACGGATCACGACGTAGCCCAGAGCGAACCACCGCCCGGCGGAACCGTCGATCTTGTCCACGGCAGCCGCCATCGCAGCCACGCCGGCCATCGCGGCCAACGTGAGCAGCCGGAACACCGCGTCGTCGGTATCGAATCGGTTGGCGTACAGGGTCGTGCTGGCCCACGCCCACCAGCCGATCGTCAGAACGGCGGTGAACACCAGCGCGCCGTGCCAGCTCTCGTCCTTCGCCAGGACGTCGGCGCAGCGCGCCACGAACAGCACGAACGCCAGGTCGAAGAATAGTTCCAGACGGGTAGCCGAACGGTTCGACTCCTGATTGAGGTCGGGCGGCCGGACGGCCTCGACCTGCTCGGCCTCCTCCTCGTCGAGCTCCTCGTCTCCGTCGCCGAGCCGATCGTGCGCGCGGGTCATCATGCCTCCGATCCGTCGCAGTGACCTGGGCGAGCGGACTACCCGCACTGCGACGGATCACACGACGGGGGTCACCCCTGGCGAGGACCCGGTCCCACACTGCTCGACACGGTCGTACCGTTCGCGCCGTTCGCCGTCGCGGCGTCGAACGGCACCTTCTCCTCACCGACGGTCGGCTCTGACTTGAGCCGGCCGCGGCGGGTGTCCCAGATGTCACGGGCGATGATCTGAATGACGCCGGCGACGGGAATGGCCAGCAGCGCGCCGAGGACTCCCATGATCGCGAGCACCGCGTACGTGAGACCACCGCAGATGACACTGATCAGCAGACTCCCGGTGATGTAGCCGGTGATCTTCTTGGCGCAGTCATGGCCGACCCGACGGATCCGCTCGGCCCGGCGGTCGTCGAACAGTGCGAGACGACCTTCGGCGCCTCCAGCACCATCGGGTAGGCGAGCACGAAGATGGTCACGATGCCCGCAACACTCGTCGCCGCGCCACGCAGGACGACCAGCGTGGGTGCGCCGAGACGGCCCGCGTACTCCCGGAACTGTTCGGCGTGATTCTGCGCGTACTCGAGCACGTTGGACCGCTCGATCAGGCGAACAGGCGAGCCATCGATCAGGGAGAGGCGGCTCCGGCAGGCGCGTCAGCGTCCCACAGCCACACTCAGCTTGGGACGCGAAGGCGTGTTCGCCGGGCACGAATCGAGGAAACCACCAGCGTCGTTGATCTGAGTGGCAGGCCAAGTCCTACGCTGACGCGAACCACGCTCCGGTCATCGAGATCGAGGCGCGGCACACCGACATCGACGTCCGTCCCGGGCAGAAGGTCAATCTGCGGGCCTTTGTCTCCGACCCGGACGACGACAAGCTGACGACCAACTGGTGGCAGTACCGTGAGGCGGGCACGTACCGAGGCGTGGTCGACATCGCTCGGCCCTCGGACCGGAGAACGAGCTTCGCCGTCCCGTCGAACGCAAGGCCGTGCCAGACGATCCACATGATCCTCAAGGTCACGGACCCGGGCCGAGAAGCCGATGACTCGCTACGCACGAATCGTCGCCACTGTCCGCTGACACGCTACGGGTCCGTCGACCGCACAAGCCCGTACTAGACAGGCGGCGCGAGAACCGCTTCCGCCGTGCGGAAGGCGGCCGCGACCGCCTCCCGCACCGGGGCCTTCCGATGCTCCTCGGAGAGGATCTCGACGCCCCACGGACCGTCCCAACCCGCGGCGCGTAGCGCTGCGATGACGCCGGCCAGATCGAACGCGCCTTGGCCGCACAGCCGCCGCCGGTTGACGGTGTCGTCGAAGAGCGTGCCGACCGGCTCCGCGTCGGCGTCGTTGAGTTCGACGCCCACGATATAGCGCAGCGGCACCGCGGCGAGATCGGCCGGTGGAGTGTGCGCACGCTCGGTGTGCCAGACGTCGATGATCAGCCCGCCGGCCGCCGCGCCGGCCGCCTGGACCAGCGCGAGCCCGTCATGCACGGTCTTGATGTTCGACCAGGGCAGGAATTCCAGGCCGACTCGGGTTCCAGCGTTGGCGGCGTCGGCCGCCAGTCCGGCGAACGCCGTGACCCACTCATCGCGGTTCCACGGGCCGTCGGTGACGTCGGGGGCGATCTTGACATGCCGGGCGCCGAGCGCTTCGGCTGCGGTGAGCAACTCGCGGCGTACGGGATCGGACTTCCGCCGGTTGGGGTCTGTCTCCCACCAGCCGGTAATCAGTTCCAGCTCAAGGTCGACGATGCCGTGGTCGTCCAGAAGAGCGCGCAGGCCGCGTACTCCGTATTCGTCGAGCGCCGGCATCAGGTCCGCGTGGAGCAGACCCATGCCCCCGAACCCGGCGCCGGACGCCGCCTCGACCCGCTCGCGGATCCCGACCGGGCTGCGCTGGTCGCCGGGGTAGGGGTTCGCATCGCCGGCGGTGGTCCAGCAGGTCGCAAGGAGACTCATGGCCGAATCCTGCCCGCGACCGGGCCGGGGAACCATGCCTGAGGGCTTTTTGATGGGTTCTGGTGTGATGAACGCACAGTCACGGTTCCTACGCTGAGCGCCATGCGTATCGGATTGATCGGCCTCGGCCGGATCGGCGCTTTCCACGCCGGCACCCTGAGCTCCCTCGACACCATCGACTCGCTCGTCGTCACTGACATCCTGCCGGAACGGGTCCGCCAGGTCACCGACCGCTATGGGGCCGAAGGCGTAGGTTCGGTCGGCGAACTACTCGCGGCCGGGGTCGACGGCGTTGTCGTCGCGGCCGGCACCGACGTGCACGCCCCGCTCATCCTCGCCTGCGCGGAGGCGGGCGTACCGACGCTCTGCGAGAAGCCGGTCGCATCCGACAGCGCCGCCGGCGCCGCTCTGCTGCGCCGGCTCGCGGACTACGACGTACCCGTGATGATGGGTTTCCAGCGTCGTTACGATGGTGCGATGGCGGCCGTCAAGGCCGCGGTCGACGCCGGCGAGCTCGGCCGGCTGACCACGGTGCGATCGACCACCATGGACCCCGAGCCGCCGTCCCGCGATTACATCGCGGGCTCGGGCGGCCTCTACCGCGACTGCGGAGTGCACGATTTCGACATCGTACGATGGGTGACCGGCCAGGAAGCCGTCGAGGTCTACGCCATCGGCAGCGACCGCGGTGCCGCCTTCTTCGCCGAGGTGGGTGACGTCGACACCGCGACGGCCGTCATCACCTTCGCCGACGGCACCCTCGGCGTCGTGTCCAACACCCGCTACAACGGCCGCGGCTACGACGTACGGCTGGAAGTGCACGGCTCGGCCGACAGCATCGCCGCCGGCATCGACCCGAAGTGGCCGATGCGCGACGCAACGCCAGGTACCGCAGCCGCCGGCTCCCCTCCGCATCGCTTCTTCATGGACCGCTTCGCCGACGCCTTCCGCGTCGAGTTCGAAACGTTCCTCGACGTCGCCGCCGGGAAGCAGCCGTCGCCGTGCACGGTCGCCGACGGTCTCGAAGCCGACTGGATCGCCGAGGCCTGCGTCCGTTCGGCCGCGGAGCACCGCCCCGTGCGCATCGAGGAGGTCCGGCCGGCGGCGACGGCGGACTCGAAGCCCTCCGCGTCCTGAAACGACGCCTGTCCGACGTGGTCTACCGAGCCTTGCAGGTCGACTGCGCCGTCACAGGTTGACAGAGGAGCTATTTACAGTCCTTCACGGCCGGGTGATGTACGAGCCCAACAGGGTGATGGCGACGGCGAGCACCAAGGTGTTGAACAGGAACGCCAGCAGTCCGTGGGCGAGGACCTGGCGCCGCACCCGGCTTCGGGTGACGTTGACGTCGGTCGTGCCGAAGGTGGTGCCGATCGCGGCCGAGAAGTACAGGAAGTCGACGGTATTGGGTTCGTCGTCGCCGGGGAAGTCCAGGCCGCCCTTCTCGGAGTACAGCCGCAGGTAACTCAGGCCGAAACCGGTCTGCAGCACCAACCAGCCGGTGAAGACGGCGGCCGTGCAGACGATGAGCACCACCGGCAGTGGTGCGCCGAGCAGTCGAGCCTGCGGCATCGCGACGACGGTGGCGACCAGCGCGGCCACCGCGCCCGCTTGGGAGAACTGCTCCGGCGCGGAGACCAGCAGGCGATCAGTCATGCTGCGGCGGCGCGGGATGAGAACGATCGCCTGTGATTCTTCCGAGGTGCGGCCGCGGAAGGCGAACCAGGTAAGCACCAGATAGGTCATGGCGTAGAGGTCCCAGGCGGCCAGAAACTTCATCAGCACGTCACCCGGCACCAAGATGCCGAGAAAGGCCGCCGGCAACGACAGCAGTTGCCGTGACGACTCGCGCGTCCACCAGTGCATCTTTCGGGTCTCCTCAAATCACGCGGCGGGTGAGCGACGGTGTGCGTCGCCCACCCGCCGCGGCTGGGTGTCGTTGATTCAGCTCACGAAAGGATGGCTTCCGGGGCCCTGGCGGTGGGATCCCGGGCCGGACGTCGTGGAGGCCGCGCAGCTCGTGTCCTTCGGCAGCTTGCCGTCGACGAGCCACGCTGTGCCGATGTTGAGTGCGCACGCGTTGCCGCCGTAGACGTAGACGCCGTGCTGGTTGTCGTCGACGGTCACCAGGCGGGACCGGTTGGCGAAATTCTTGCGGAAGATCTGCCCGCCCAGGAGCGGCGTGGCCACGTCACGGCGATTTTGCATGATCACGATGTTGGCCGGCCCGTTGTCGTTGATGGTGACCTGGGGCTCGGAGGGTCCGGCTTTCCAGAACGCGCACGGGTTGATGTTGGCCGACGCGGCCCCGAAGATCGGGTACTTCTTGCGGTCCTGGGCGACACCGCGCTGATAGGTCCGGACGTCGCTCGGCCACTCGGTGTCGTTGCACGTCACGGCCAGGAACGCGGAGAAGAAGTTGGAGCGCGGGTGGGCTTGCGCCGTCGCGGCCTTCGGGGCGTCGGGGGTGGCTGCTGCGGGGCTTTGCAGCGACTGCCAGAGCTGAGCCAGCTGGTCGTAGTTCGACTGGTTGTACAGGAACCCGTAGCTCAGGAGCCGGAAGACGCGCCCGTCGAACCCGGGGATGGGCTGCTTGTCGAGTCGCTCGGCGGTGGCGAAGTATGTCTTGCGCACCTCCTTCGGCGTCCGGCCGAGGCCGTACGCGATGTGTCGTTCGGCGGCCCAGGCGGCGAAGTCCGGGAACGCCTGCTCGGCGCCCAGCCCGAACCGGCGCAGGCTGGCCCGGGTCATCGCGGTGTCGCCGAGGTTGCTGTCGATGATGACCCGGTCGGTGGTTGTGGGGAACATCGAGGCGTAGGCAGCCCCGAGGGCCGACCCGTAGGACACGCCGAAGAAGCTGGCCTTCTTCTCACCCAGCGCCACCCGGATCCGGTCCAGGTCCCGCGCCGTGTTGGCCGTCGAGATGTGCGCCAGCCGTCCGTCCTTGTCGTTGGCCGAACATTGTTCGGCGACGGCCTTGGCCGCCTTGGCGTCCTCGGCGACCACGGCCGCGTTCCCGGCCCATCGCGGAACATTGCCGGCGTAGTTCTGTTCGAAGGTGAATTTGCAGTCGACCGGGGCCGAATAGCCGACACCGCGGTTGTCCATGCCGATCAGGTCGTAGGTGTCGAGAACGCTGCTCGGGATGCCGCGCTCGCTCAGCTGGGCCGGCATCTTCAACCCGGTCTCGCCCGGCCCGCCCGGGTTGAGCATCAGCACACCGCGTCGCTTCTCCGGGTTCGCGCTGGCGATCCGGGACACCTTCAGAGCGATCTTCGTCCCGGCAGGTTTCCGGTAGTCGAGCGGCACCGACACGGTCGTGCACTGGAGACCGGGCGCTTCCGCCGCGATCTCGTCCGGGCAGGTGCCCCACACCAGCCGTTTTGTCGTTTCGGCGGTCGTGGTCGGCGCCGCCGCCACTGAACCGGCCAGACCGACTGTCGCCGTCAGAATCAATCCTGATATCACCATGCCACGCCTTCGACGCACGTCTCTCTCCGCACTGTTGTCTCGAGCTGGAGCCCTCGCATGGCCGAGTGAAAACGTTGTTGTCGCCACACAGTCAAATCGGGACGAGACCACCGCCTTGTACTGGGCGTTCGAGAGGCTCGCTGCCTTCACCGCAGATAGGCGAGCCGCACCCGTACCCGGCGCTGCGGTGATCGACCGGTGGCGGCGCCATCAGATCGCGGCGTCACCTCCGACACGAAGCTTCTGCGCGAGGCGTTCCGGATCCGGCCGGCCGGTCGGCGTGCGTGCCGTCGCGGTCGCCCGCTCGACGTGTGCCGGGGCACTGTCCGCGACCTTTCGCAGGCCGGATGCCGCGCAACGCGGCGGCTGTGGTGTCAGCGGTCAGTCCACCCGTCATCAACGATCCACGCCTTGCTCACGCCGACCGAACGAGACTGATCTTCACCTCATCGGGGACCTCGCCACCGAGGATCCGCTGATCTGCGACGGCAAAAAGGCCGGCCGGTCACAGCGCATACATAGCGCGGGCCTTGGCGACGATCCCCGGCTCGATCTCACCGCACCGGGCCAGCGCGGCCAGCGCCGCGACCACAATGGACTGTGGATCGACGCCGAAGTGCCGGCGGACTGCCTCCCGGGTGTCGGACAGTCCGAATCCATCGGTGCCGATCGAGTTCCAGTCCTGCGGCACCCATTGGCTGACCTGATCCGGCACCGTACGCATCCAGTCGCTGACGGCGAGGACCGGGCCGGCCGCTCCGGCCAGGACCGAGGCGACAAACGGCACCCGCTCCTCCCCCGCGGCCCGGGCGGCGTCGCTGGCCTGGCCGTCACGGCGTAGCTCGCTCCAGGAGGTGACGGACCAGAGATCGGCCGCCACACCCCAGTCGGCGGCCAGCAGGCGCCGGGCTTCGAGAGCCCAGTGGACAGCAGTGCCAGAGGACAACAGCTGCAGGCGCGGGGCATCCGGCGGTGGCGGCGTGGTGATGGCGTGGTCTTCGGGCAGCCGGTAGAGACCCCGGAGGATGCCCTGCTCCACCTGCTCCCCCGCCGGCTGGCGCGGCTGGATTTTCGGCTCGTTGTAGACGGTCAGGTAGTAGAAGACGTCTTCGGCGTCCGGGCCGTACATCCGGCGTAGGCCCTCGCGGACGATGACGGCGATCTCGTATCCGAAGGCGGGGTCGTAGGAGATCGCGGCGGGGTTGGTCGATGCGATCAGATGCGAGTGGCCGTCTCCGTGCTGCAGGCCTTCCCCGGTCATCGTCGTGCGCCCGGCGGTGGCGCCGATCAGGAAGCCGCGGCCGAGCTGATCGGCGAGGGCCCACATCTGGTCGGCCGTACGTTGCCAGCCGAACATCGCATAGAAGATATAGAACGGGATCATCGGCTCGCCGTGCGTGGCGTACGCGGTGGCCGCCGCGGTGAAGTCAGCCATGGAGCCGGCCTCGGTGATGCCCTCGTGCAGCACCTGGCCGTCGGTGGCCTCGCGATAGAAGAGCAGCGTGTCGCGGTCCACAGGATCGTAGTTCTGGCCGCTGGGCGAGTAGATGCCCACGCTGGGGAACAGCGACTCCATGCCGAAGGTGCGGGCCTCGTCGGGCACGATCGGCACCCACCGTCGACCGGTCTCCGGGTCGCGCATCAGGTCCTTGAGCACCCGCACCAGGGCCATGGTGGTGGCGATCTCCTGCCGGCCGGAGCCCTTGGCCAACGCCGCGAAAGCCTTCTCCGGCGGCTCCGGCAGGGCGGCCGCGTATACCCGGCGGACCGGCGTGGGCCCGCCCAGCGCGGCCCGGCGCTCGTGGAGATAGCGAACCTCCGGCGCGTTCTCGCCCGGATGGCCGTACGGCACCAGCTCAGCGTCCAGTTCGCGGTCGGTGATGGGCAGGTCGAGACGGTCGCGCAAAGCCCGGAACTCGTCGCCGGTCAGCTTTTTCATCTGGTGGTTGGCATTGCGCGAGGTGAAACCCGGGCCCAGGGTGTGGCCCTTCACGGTCTGCGCCAGGATCACGGTCGGCGCGCCGCGGTGCTCGACGGCCGCCCGGTACGCGGCGTGAATCTTGCGCGGTTCATGTCCGGCGCGCGAGTCGTGGAAGGATTCGACGATCGACTCGTCGGTCAGCCGGGCCGCCATCCGGGCCAGTACGGGGTCGGCGCCGAAGAAGTGGTCGCGGATGTAGCCGGCCTCGCGGGCCGCGTACGTCTGGAACTGTCCGTCCGGAATCTCGCCGAGCCGGCGCGCCAGCGCGCCGGTGGTGTCGAGGGCGAACAGGTCGTCCCACGCCGCGCCCCAGAGGGATTTGACGACGTTCCAGCCGGCCGCCCGGAACTGGGCCTCCAGTTCCTGCACGATTCGGTGGTTGGAGCGGACCGGGCCGTCGAGCCGCTGGAGGTTGCAGTTGATCACGAAGGTGAGGTTGTCCAGGCCCTCGCGGCCGGCGAGGCCGAGCGCCGCGGTCGACTCGGGCTCGTCCATCTCGCCGTCGCCGAGGAACGCCCAGACCCGCGCGGCGGAGGTGTCCTTGATCCCGCGGTGCTGCAGGTAACGGTTGAACCGGGCCTGGTGGATCGCCGCCAGCGAACCCAGGCCCATCGACACCGTGGGGAACTCCCAGAACCACGGCAGCCGCCGAGGATGCGGGTAGGACGGCAGGCCGTCGCCGCCCACTTCCTGGCGGAAGCGGTCCAGGTGTCCCTCGGTGAGCCGCCCCTCCAGGAACGCCCGGGCGTAGATGCCGGGCGACGCGTGACCTTGCAGGAACAGCTGGTCACCCGATCCGTCGAGGTCTTTGCCGTGGAAGAAGTGGTTGAATCCGACCTCGTAGAGCCACGCCGCGGAGGCGTACGTGGAGATGTGCCCGCCGAGACCGTACCGGCTACCCCTGGTCACCATGGCGGCGGCGTTCCAGCGGTTCCACGCCGCGATGCGGCGTTCGAGGTCCTCGTCGCCGGGAAACGCGGGCTCGGCCGCGGTCGGGATGGTGTTGACGTAGCCGGTCGTCAGCAGTTCCGGAAGCACCAGACCCGACCGCGTGGCGTGGTCGAGAGTTCGGCGCATCAGGTAGGAGGCCCGTTCCGGACCGGCCGCGGAGGTGACGGCGTCCAGCGAGGCAATCCATTCGCCGGTCTCCTCGGGGTCCCGGTCCGGTACCTGGTCCAGGGGTGAACCGCGCATATCAATGCCACCTTCTCTCAACGATGCGTGTCACCTGATTTGCTCCACCAGGCCCAGCGGCCTCTGCACGTACGCGAGCGACATCTCGTACACCAGGTCGGCCATCTCCTCGGCCGGGACCCGGCAGCCGTCGTTGAGCCAGGACTTGAGGAGCAGGAACATGCCGCCGCTGCGGTAGTCGATGATGTAGCCGAGCAGCGGCGGCGTCCCGACGTCCTCACGCCCGTACCGGGCGAACATGCTCATCAGCTCGCTGATGTGGATCCGGATCCGCTCGATCAGCTGGTCACGGTTCTCCAGCCGCATCACCAGCCGCAGCGATCCCGCGTGTCGTTGCCACTCCACGAATGCCGCGACGAGCAGGTTCCGCAGGCCGATCCGCTGGGGGTGCGCGGGCGACGGCACCAGCGCCGCCCTGATGCCGGCGAAGATGTCATCGAGATGGCTGAGCAGCAGGTCTTCCTTCGAGGAAAAGTGCAGATAGAACGCCTGGCGGGAGACGTCGGCCCGGGCGGCGATCTGGCTGACCGTGATCTTCGACAGCGATTCGCTGCGCAACAGCTCGATGATCGCGTCCTGCAGCACCTTGCGGGTCCGGCGGGCACGCCGGTCCCGCCGCTGGTCGCGGCCCGCGCCGCGGGTCAGCCCTGAGCTCATCGGGAACTTTTCTCTCGCCATCGTGACCATGGAAGAACGACGGATGAGCGCGACGCAATGTGACATCCTCCGCGCTGCTGCTGATCAACACCGGCAACTGGGGCGCCTGCGGACGAGTTCGCGAGCCCGTCGCGGTGTGGCCCGTGGTGCAGCCGGCTCACGGCCGACACCACCTCCGCAACTTCGCCGGGGCGGTCACCGCCCACAGGTTCACCACCCGGTCCCCGCCGGTCGCGACGATCAGCACCGCGAGAGCCGCGCCGTTGCGGCGGACAACCAGGCTGGGACTGCCGTTGGCCGGCTCCACACTGACCTCCCCGCCGGACACCCGGAGCAGGGTCAGCGCGACCTCGGTTACCTGATCGGTGCCGGAAGCGGTCTTCCAGGGTCCGCCGTCGCATACCGCACGAACCCCGGCGTGCAGCTCGGCCCGGAAGGCAGCCCGGTCGTTGCGCCGGGCGGCCAGCGCCAGTCTGCGGACGATCCCGCCCTGTTCTTCAGTCATGACGACATCACCCACCTTTGACGAATGAGTGGGGGTGGCGTGTGACATCCGGGTCAGATGCCCGGACGGGCCGCCGTGAGTGTCAACCTGTGAAGGACACCTGCGCCCGGGTCGGTCTCTGGCAATTCGGCGCGGGACACCAGCTCGTCACCTACCAGCATGCTGACGCCACGACCGAGTGGCTCGACGGCTTCGCCGTCCGGCGGGACAGCTACCCACGGATCCCGTCGGACGACCACACTGCCTGGGGCCGGACGTACGGGTTCACGACGGAGGTGGAAGGCAGCCGGAGTTTTACGGTCGAGCCGTACAGCCCGGGCGACACGTACGCATTGGCGGAGGAAACCTTCCTCGAGGGCCCGTCCCGACTGATCGACGACCGGACCGGCGCTGTGGTCGGGACCGCCGTCACCTCGGTCGCCGGCGACCCCGGAGGATAGCCGTCGACCTCGAGACCCGTGCCCGGGTCGAGGCCGACCGTGCACACCACTGCGGATGAACTAAGCGGCACCCAGACGTCCGCGCCCGGCCCGTCCTCCAGGGTCGGTCGCCATTCACACCAGCAGGGCGACGGGAACCCCGCCGCTGCCACGGTTGACCAGACTCAGCGCCTCGTTCAGCCCGAACGTCCGAGTCTCGGAAGCCGCAAGATCCCGCTCTCCAGCATGGCGCTGAGCACGGTCAACTGGCCGGCGTCCGGGTGCACGACGTGATAGTGGTTCTCGATGCCCCGGACTCCGGCCGTCGTCCGTCATCTTGGGGGACGTGTTCGAGCAGTTGCGGCAACGGCTTGATGGGTGTTCCCGGGTCGCCGCCGGTGACGAACTCGTGACGGGGCTGTTGCACCGAGGCCAGCGACACGATGTCCCGGCCGGACACCAGCGCGGTCAGCCAGACCGCCAGCGCCCGGATCTTCCGCTCCCAGCTGGGCACCGCCAGCACGTGGTATCCCCGGTGCACCAGCCAGGCCGGCAACCCCTTGATGACGATCCCGCGGTACTGGAAGATGCCCCGGCCCAGGCCCAGCGTGGCGACTGTGCCCAGGCTGTGGTGCACGTACTGCTTCGCCTTCCGCCCGCGCAGGGTGGCGACGAGGTTCTTCGCCAGGAGCTTCCCCTGCCGGACGGCGTGCTGGGCGTTGGGCACAGTGGTGACCCCCGGCCGGTCCGCCGCCAGGTCCGGGACCGCCGCGTCGTCGCCGGCCGCCCACGCGTCCGGCACCGGCTCGTCCTCGGTGCCGACCCGCAGATCCGCCCGTACGACGAGCATCCCGCGCTCGTCGATGGGGAGATCGGTGTGGTTGTGCACCATGGGGTTCGCGGCGTTGCCGACGGTCCACACGATCAGTTCGGAGTCGAACTCCTCCCCGGTCGACAGGACCACGTGGCCGTTGTCCGCGGAGACCAGTTGCGCGTTGAGGTGGACGTGCCCCCCGCGCTTCTCCAGCGACTGCACCACCCACCGGCCGGGCTTGTCAGTGACCTCGGGCAGAATCCGGTCCCGGGCCTCCACCAGGTGGAACTCCAGCTCGGCGAGATCGATCTCGGGGTACGCCCGGACCAGCGACGTCGCCAGCGACAACAGCTCACCGAAGCCCTCGACGCCGGAGAACCCGCCCCCGACGAACGTCACCGTCAGCAGTTGACGCCGGCGCGGCCCGGGCTCGAGAGCCGCGGCCTGGTCGAAGGCGGTGAGCAGCCGGTCGCGGATAGACACCGCCTCTTCGACGTGTTTCAGGCCGATCGCCTGCTGCGCCACGCCCGGAATGGACAGCTTACGGGTCACGGCACCGGCCGTGACGACGATGATGTCGTAGCTGAGCGGGAACTCCGGGCCTTCGGCCGGCCGTACGGTGACCGTCCGGTGCGCGTGGTCCACGGCGACGACCCGGCCCGGGACGAGCCGGGTGCGGCGCAGATGCTTGCGCAGCGAGACCGCGGCGTGCCGGGCCTCCACCGAGCCGGCGAGCACCTCGGGCAGAAACGGCTGATACGTCATGTACGGCCGCGGATCCACCACCACCACACGAGCCTCGTCGCGCCGGAGTTTCTTCTCCAGCTTCCATGCCGTGTAGAAGCCGGCATAGCCACCGCCCACTATCAGAATCGTTTTCACGTCAACACGACGGGTGCCGCCCGGGCGTTTGTGACGGCTGTCGGCGTGCCTGTCACGGGCGTCACTCAGGCCGGGCGGCGGCACCGGCCGCGCCGCCGCCCCCTGCGCATCAGGCGTGGACCGGAAGGCGAAGCGGCACGAGCGCGTTGCTCCACGCGATGGTCTCGTCCAGCACCTTGTGGAGTTCAGCCGTGTGCCTCTCCGCCGGGCGGAAGATGCTGAAGTTCTCGAAGTCGGTCGCCAGGTGGAGGGCCACCAGTGCCCGCACGTCGGCCATCGCCAGTTCCGCGACCACCGCGCGCAGGTGGTCGATCGCCCGGGATCCGCCGTACGCTCCGTAGCCGACGAAGCCGACGGCCTTGTTGTTCCACTCCTTGTTGAGGAAGTCCAAGGCGTCCTTCATGGCGCCCGACGTGAAGTGGTTGTACTCCGGCGTGACGATGATGAAGCCGTCGAACGAGGCGATCTTCTCCGCCCAGGCCAGCGTGTGCGGCTGCGAGTACTGGTCCATGGCCGGCGGCACCTCCTCGTCGAGGTGCGGCAGGCTGTAGTCGATCAGGTCCAGCAGCTCGAACTCGGCGTCGGTGCGGGTCACGGCGACCTGCTGAACCCATGCGGCCACCTGATCGCCCACCCGGCCCGGCCGGGTGCTGCCGAGGATGATTCCGATCCTGGTCATGACGACTCCTTTTATTCTGCCAGTCGAACGCTATTTCTGGAAAAGGTAAAGACGGCCAACGGCGACGGCAATGTCACGTCCGGCCGGGGGTCAATTAGCTGACGAAATGACGCAGCCGTCCCTGCGTACCGGGACTGGACAAACGCCGGCCGGCGACCGGCCTCTGGGGAGCCGGGATCGACGAGATGTCACGGCCGGCGGGGCTGTCCCGTCATACCGGTGACCGATCAACCTCAGGGGGACGACATGACTACTGCGATCACACGGGTGCTCGTCGGCATCGACGGTTCCGAACAGTCCCTCGCTGCGGTACGCGCAGCCGCTGCCGAGGCGGCACGTCGAAAGGTTCCTCTGCATATCGTTCATGCCTTCGTCTGGTCGTCCCTGCACGTCTACGTCGGGCCGGTGGCCCCCGACCTGCCCGCGACCGGCCTGCGACATCAAGCCGAGGACCTGCTTGCCGAGGCGGAAGCCGAGGCCAGGAAGACTGCGCCGCAGGTACTGGTCGGTACGCATCTGATCGACGGTGCCGCCACGCAGGTACTCCTCGAGGAGGCCGATCCGGCCACCTTGCTGGTACTCGGCGATCGGGGCCTCGGCGGCCTCAGCGGACTGATCATCGGGTCGGTCGCTGTGCACGCAGCCGCCCGTGCTCGCTGCCCGGTCCTGGTCATTCGCGGTGCCGGGCCGACCGCCGGACCGGTGGTGGTCGGCATCGACGGCACCAACCAATCCGATCTCGCGCTCGGCTTCGCGTTCGAGGAGAGCGCGCAACGCTCGGTGGAACTGATTGCTCTGCATGTTCGGGACGGTTCGCCGGGGCGGTCGGACGGCTTGATCACGGACGGGCAAACGCTCATCGATGCTCTCGCCGGTTGGCGGCGGACATACCCCGACGTCGTGGTCAAACCGGAAGTGGTGCGTGGGCACCCGCGACACGAACTGATAGCGAGATCGAGACAGGCGCAGTTGATGGTGCTCGGCGCTCACGGCCACGACACTTTCAAAGGATTGTTGCTCGGCTCGGTCAGCCAGACTCTGCTCTACCACTCCGCCTGCCCAGTCGCCGTCGTCCGCGCTACTCTGCCCACAAATGGCGTCCAGCGCCTCACGCGGGCGGTTTCACCGAGGCACTCACCGGGGCACCCGTAAGCCAGCCCTGATAACACCTGAGAAGGCTTCGTCGTCCAGCATCACCCGAGCGGCCTGAGCAATGACCGGTCTCCCGACCCGACGGTGGGCCTTCGACGTCGCCGATCTCGGCCACGCTGCTGAGGCGTTCGGCAACACCGATCCCGATGTCCCACTCGGTCCCCCCATTTCGTCAAGTGGTCATGGTGTCGTCGAACGAGCAAGACCCGATCGTCCTGGCGCTGGCGCTGGCTGCCCAGCGCGACGACCGGGCCGCCTTCCGGGCCGAGCTGCACGCCGAAGTCTCGGCGATCTGTGACGGTGGGCCGTGGCACGCCGCCTTCGGTGTCGACCAGGTGACCGATCTCGCCCTGCTCCTGCTTCAGGAGAACGGCACGGAGCTCACCGTCGAGATGGCCAACGGATCTCCCGCTCTGGTGGTACGCCGGGCCGGCGTGGCCCTGGCGGTGCTGGCCGTCGAGACGCACGCGGGCCGGGTGGTGAGTCTGTGGGCGGTGACCGCTCCGGCGAAGCTGCGCCGATGGCATCGCCGTGAAGAACCGTGAGCAGCTGAGGGACGGATTCCGGCGCTGTCCAGCCGTACGGCATGCATGTCACACACCGTCGCGCAATAACGTCCTCTCTTCATGAGCAGTGAATCCACGAAGGACGAGAGTGCCGCGAGCCGTGAAGAGGAACTGGCGCAACGGTACGAACGCGCTCGCCCGCGATTGATCCAGGTGGCGTACTCGGTACTGGGCCGTCGCGGGGAGGCGGAGGACGTGGTTTCCGAGGCGTGGTTGCGGCTCGTCGCGGCCGACCGCCGGGAGCCGGTGGTCGACGTCGAGGCGTGGGCCGGCGTCGTGGTCGCCCGAGCGGCCTTCGACGTCCTGCGCTCGGCGCGGATGCGCCGGGAGGTGTATGTCGGACCGTGGCTGCCCGAACCGATCGTCGAGCAGTTGCCCGGCACCGTGAACCCGGCGGACCGGGTCACCCTGGACGACGCCGTCAGTTTCGGGTTGCTGGTCATGCTCGAATCGCTGACTCCGGCCGAACGTACGGCGTTCGTGCTGCACGACCTGTTCGGGATGCCGTTTCAGAAGGTGGCCGAGGCGGTCGGTCGTTCACCCGACGCGGTCCGCCGGCTCGCCTCGCGGGCCCGCGCGCACATGCAGGCCGGCCGGCCCCGGATCAAGGTGGACGCGTCCCAGCACGAGCGCACGGTCACCGCGTTCCTGAAGGCGGCCGCCAGCGGTGATCTGAACGGTCTGCTCGCGCTGCTGGACGAGTCCGTCGTGATGACCACCGATGGCGGTGGCAAGGTCACGGCCGCGCGGCACCCCGTGGTCGGCCGGCACAAGGTCACCCGCTTCGTCCTCGGGCTCGCCGACGGCGTCACCGGAAAGCAGAGCGTACGGCCGTTGAACGTCAACGGCGCCCTCGGCGTCGGCCTGTACGAGGGCGACGTCCTCGACAGCGTGGTCTCGTTCACCACGGTCGGTGAGCGGGTCGCCCGCATAGACATCGTGCGCGCGCCGGAGAAACTGCCGACCTGAACCCCGGTCACCTGGGTGTGTCCAGAACACGAGAAAGGTGATGATGAGGCATTTCCTAGCGAGGCTCCGGCAATTGAGGCACCGGCGAGACGAATTCGTCAATGTGTCAAACGGAAGATCCATCCGCCGCTCGGCGATCCTATAATCAGGCATGTCACCAGATCCGGAACCGCCCGCGGGTGATGCCGTCGCCGTCTTCCAGATGCACCGTGGCATGTTGCTGGGGCTCGCCTACCGGCTGCTCGGCAGCTTCGCCGATGCGGAGGACGTCGTGCAGGCGGCCTGGCTGCGCTGGTCGGACACCGACCGTACGGTGATCGAGGCCCCGAACCGGTTCCTGGTGACCGTGGTCACCAGGCTTTCCATCGACATGATGCGACTGGCGCACCGCCGCCGGGAGACCTACGTCGGCCCGTGGCTTCCCGAACCCGTCCACAACGGGGACATGCGGTCGCTCGAGCCGGCCGACACCGTCGCGCAGCGTGAGACCCTGTCGCTGGCCATGTTGCGCATCATGCAGCAGCTCTCCGCCCCCGAACGCGCGGTGTACGTGCTGCGGGAGGCCTTCGATCTGCCGTACCGGGAGATCGGCGAGATCCTCGGGCTGAGCGACGCGAATGCCCGGCAACTACATCGGCGCGCAGCCGGCCACCTGAACACCGGCCAGGACCGGTTCGCCACCGACCCGGAGATCCACCGTGACCTGGTGGAGCGGTTCCTGTTCGCGGCCCGGACGGGCGAGCGGGACGCCCTGGAGGGCCTGCTGGCCCGCGACGTGACGTTGTGGGCCGACGGCGGCGGCCGGGCCAGCACCGCGCTGCGGCCGGTTACCGGCGCCGAGCGAGTCTCCCGCCTGATGATCGGCGCGTTTGCCAAGCGGCACCCGACCGGCCTGATCGTCCAGGTCAACGGACAGGCGGGGCTGCTTCTCCAGCACGACGCCGAGGAAGTGGCGGACGTGAATGTCATCGCATTCGAGATCTCCGGCGACCTGATCACCGGCATCCAGTGGATGGCCAACCCGGACAAGCTGACCAAGCACGGCCCCGTGCGGTAGACCGGCGGCCAGGGTTGTCACAGATCCGCGGGGCCGCTCCGTCTTCATAGCGAAGGAGGCCCCAATGATCATCGTGACCAGGGCCCACGCGCTGCGGGTCGCCCGCCGGGCGTACGGGCCGGACATCGCCGAATCGCTGCGAGAACACCTGCCCGAGCGACTCGACCTGGACAGCGCTGCCGACCGCAACCTGTTGTTCCAGCTCGGTATGACCCCGGACCAGCTGGCCAGCGCGATGGGCGCCGAGCTATGACGAAAACCGGACGACTGCCCGCGGACCGGCTCGCGATCGGCATCGAGCAGACCTGGGTGCGCGGGACCCACCCGAGGAGCGTGGACGTGCCGTGAGCCGTGACGATGAACTCGCTGAGGCGTACGACACCGCACGTCTGCGGCTGACCCGCATGGCGTATTCGATCCTGGGCAGCCACAGCGACGCCGAGGACGCCGTTTCCGATGCGTGGCTGCGGCTAGTCTCCGCGGACAACCGCGAACGCGTCCTCAATATCGAGGCGTGGAGCACCGTCGCCGTCGCTCGTGTCGCCTACGACGCGCTGCGTTCGACGCGGTCACGCCGGGAGACCTACGTCGGTCCGTGGCTGCCCGATCCACTCGTGGAGCACTTGCCCAGCGGGGTCGATCCGGCCGACCGCATCACCCTCGACGACACCGTCAGCTATGCGCTGCTCATCGTGCTCGAGTCGCTGACCCCGGCCGAGCGTACGGCGTTCGTGCTGCACGATCTGTTCGCGTTGCCGTTCCAGGAGGTCGCCGCCGCGGTCGGCCGCTCCCCCGACGCTGTCCGCCAGCTTGCCTCGCGGGCCCGAAGCCACATTCGGGCCAGCACACCGCGACTGAAAGTGGACGCGGAGAACCACCGGCAGACGGTGACCGCGTTCCTCGACGCGGCGGCCGGCGGAAACCTGCAAGGGCTGCTCTCGTTGTTGGACCCCGGCGTCGTCACGACATGTGATGGCGGCGGCCAGGTCAGCGCCGCGCGGCGGCCGGTGGCCGGCGCGGACAAGGTCAGCCGGTACATCATGGGTCTGTTCACGATCGCCTCGGACCGGGAGGCGAGGCTGGTCATGGTGAACGGCGCGCTCGGCTTCGCCTGCTTCCGCCACGGGGTGCTGGACTTCGTGGCGTCGGTGACCACCGTGGCCGGGCAGATCGCCACCATCGACATCGTGCGGGCGCCGGGCAAGCTCGAACAGGCGTTGGCAGACGGCCGGAAGCAATGAGCCCGACGGGCTGAGCATCTTGCGGCCGTCGTTCGTCGTGCGTGTAAAAGCTCCTAAAAGGATCTCCTGGCGGTCCAGTTGATCGGTCGCCGCCAGCAGATCAGGACGCAATCGAGGCCGACCAGGCCGTCGTGGATGTCGAGGGCCAGGGGGAATGCATCGCTGCTGTAGCCCTTGTCGGCCAGCAGCGTGTCGAACCGGCGGCGTGGCCGCCCGCGGCGGCCGGCGATCGGCGGGTAGCCGTCGAGCACGTCGAGGGCGCGGCTGATGTCAGGCACGTTCGCGGCGGAGGTGAGCACATGGATCCGGGGTGCCGTGGCCGTCGCAGATCAGGTGATGCTTGGAGCCGGGCTGGCCGCGGTTGACCGGCGACGGGCCTGTTCCGGCACCCCTTTTTTCGCGTCGATGTGGCTGCCGTCCATCGCCGCCCTCGACCAGTCGATCCTGTTCGCCGCGTTCAGTTTCGCCAGCAGAATCTGGTGCACCTGGTCGAACACGCCGGTCTCGGTCCAGCGCACCAGCCGCCGCCAGCACGTCATCCCGGAGCCGAACCCGAGCTCCTGCGGCAGGTCTTCCCAGCCGATTCCGGTGTGTAACACGAATAAGATGCCCTGCAGACACAGTCGATCCGGCAACGGCCGCGGGCCAGGCGCCTTATCCGGCCACGGCGGCAGCACTGGCTCGATCAGCTTCCAGAGGTCGTCATCGACGATCCACGCCTTGCTCATGACCGGCGAACGAGACTGATCTTCACCTCGTGGCGCTGATCAACCTCGATTCAGCAGATCGTTAGGAGCTTCAAAGGGAAACGCACACCGTGCCAACCACTCTCGTGGTCGGCGAACACCCTGCGCGGGGTCGTTGTTTCGGGCGGCCCCGCAGGCCGCGGATCGGTGGGATGGCGTCGATCAAGGGCAGCAGTTGGGTGACGTCGTTGCGGTTGCCGCCGGTCAGGATGACCGCCAGGGGTAGTCCGCTGGCGTCGGTCGCGTGCGCCAGGTCCAGCAGGCCTGCAGCGCGCAGCTCGGCCAGGACGGCTTCGTGCAGCTGTTGCAACACCCCGGCTTGGTGCCACTCTTGCAACCGGCGCCAGCACGTCGCACCGGACGCGCCGAACCTGACGGTGGGTAGATCGTTCCAGCGCATGCCGGTGCTGATGACGAACAGGATCCTTTCCAGCGCGGCCCTGTTGTCGGTCCCGCGCCGGCCCGGGAACCGGTAGCGGCGCAGCGGCACCGGGATCAACCCGATCGAACGACGCCACGCCCGACCGAGCCCAGGCATCCCCCGCGGACCGTCAGCAGAGCGTCCGCAGTCCTTGCCCCGTCACAACTGTCGCTCCAGATCAGGCTGCGGCTCATCAGCTTGGGAAGGCTCGCTGCCGGCCCGCGGCCGCTCGATCGGGAAGAAGAAGCCCTTGGTCGCCGGGGCGAGTGCTCCCACCCGGTTCATCTTCTTGGGGACTGCCCAGCCCGAGTAAGGCAGAGGCTCCGTCGAAAGGTGTTGGTGCACCTCGGCGAAACCGCCGTCGGGAAGCCGGCGGATGATGCCGGTCTCGACCCCGTGTGCCAGCACCTGACGGTCGTGCTGTTGCAAGCCCAGACAGATCCGGACAGTGATGAAGTAGGCCAGCGCCGGGCCGAGCACCAAGGCTATGCGCCCGCCCAAGACCATTGCGTTCACGCTGATGTGGAACTTGTCGGCGATGATGTCGTTGATGCCGGACACCGCCGCGACGAGGTAGAAGGTCACGGCCATCGCACCCACGCCGGTGCGCTCCGGTGCGTCCCTGGGTCGCTCGAGCAAGTTGTGCCACGAGGTGTCACGGCGCAGGCGCCGCTCGATGTAAGGATACGCAGCCGTCAAGGTCAGCATCCCGCCGAAGACGACCACACCGGGCCAGAACACCGGCGGAATCGAGTAGCCGTCGCCTATCGGGATGGTGATCTGCCACGCCGGGAAGATGCGCAGCAGCCCGTCGAGGAACATCACATACCAGTCGGGCTGGCTCGACGAGGCCGCGTCACTGCCGGACGAGGGACCGTACAACCAGACCGGGTTGATCTGCAGTACGCCCGCGATCAGGGCCACCACGGCGAACACGATGGAGAAGAGGCCGGCGCGCTTCATCAGGACGCGGGGGAACAGCCGCTCGCCGACCACGTTGTTCTCGGTCCGCAGGGGGCCCGGGAACTGGGCGGGCCGTTGCCTCATGGACAGCAGAGCGGACAGGCCGGCGACGGCCAGCACCAGTCCGGGCAGCAGGAACGAGTGCAGGACGTTGAGGCGCTCGATGATGACGGACCCCGGGTATTCGCCGCCGAACAGCGACGCCGTGATCCAGGTGCCGGCGACCGGGATCGAGAGCATGATGGCGTGCGCGATGCGCAGGCCGGTGCCGGAGAGCCCGTCGTCGGGCAGGCCGTAACCGCTCCACCCCTCGAGGAACGCCAGCACGAACAGCAGGACGCCGATGACCCAGTTGGCCTCCCGGGGTCGGCGGAACGCTCCGGTGAAGAACTTGCGGAGCATGTGCAGGATCAACGAGGCCATGAACAGCAGCGCCGCCCAGTGATGCATCTGCCGCACGAACAATCCCCCGCGCACTTCGAAAGAAATGTCCAGAACGCTCTCGTACGCCTTTGAGACCTCAGTCCCCCGCAGAGCGACATAGGGTCCGTCATAGGCGACCGGTTGCATGGACGGCTCGAAGAAGATGGTCAGGAACACCCCGGTGATCAGTAGTACGACGAACGAGAAAACCGCGATCTCGCCCAGCAGGAACGACCAGTGGTCCGGAAAGACCCGGTTCATCAGCGATCGCAATGGAGTCGCGATCTTGTATCTCGCGTCGACCTCGGCCGCCATCACTGGAACTGGATTCGGCCGGCGCTTTTCCTTTTTCGTCGCCATATTGTCAGGACGTGCCAGCCGCTCCAGATGTGACACCGAATGCGGCGCCGTCGGCTAGGTCACAATATTCTCAACCTGTCACAAGGTGCCGGACATCTCGGAAACGCGGGGGCGGCCACCACTCCGAGCAGGGACACGGGCATGTCGCTGTTTCAGTCGAGGGGTCAGCGCCAGCAGGCTGACCGCCAGCAAGAACTCCACGATGAGGGAGCCGCTGATGACATGAGCCGCTGACCCGTCGAAATGCAACTCCTGATAGACGAAGTGGCCGGCCGTATAGATGGCAAAGGCAACCAGTGATGCGCGGACCATCTGATGATTCAAACTGACCGCGGCGAACAGCAAAGCGCCGATCAGCCCCAGGCCGAGGCCGGCCACATCGAACAAGTACTGCCAAACACCGATGGCGGACTCCGAAACGATCAACAATATGATCCCGGCTCGCAGCCATCGGCGTGTACTCCTGACACGGATGCTCATTCCATGAAGACGGTGCAGAGCCGGCCGATGTGACGCGGCATGAGCCGCATCACTCGTGACGCGACCCGGCACGCTGCCCCGTTGTGTTTCTCGTCCGGTTCGGCCGACGAAAGACGTGTCAGGCCCACCTCCGCCGAACCGGCTCGAATGACGTGTCACATCCACCGACGCCGGCTCGTCATCTTTGCTGAACGCCCGACTTCGCCATCGAAACACGCATGATGAACCCAATCGGAGCTTCCGTCGTGAACAAGTCCTCGAAGCAGCCCTTTCTCATCACGAGCGCGGCCCGGAGTCAGGAAGAACTGTTCCGCGCCCGACATAGGCGGTACCTGCTGATGATGAGCGGGCGCGCCGGCCTTCTCGTCCTGGGCACCGTCGTGGTCAGCGTGCGCCCCCCAGTGATGTGGCCGTGGCTTGTGCTGTGCGTCGCCGGCATGGTGCTGCTGCCCTGGATCGCCGTCCTCGTCGCGAACGATCGACCGGCTCGACCCACAACCGAACGCGCCGCTTCCACACTCGCCGATGAACCGAGGCAAACCGCCGACCGGGCCTCCGCCTTGAAGAAAAGGGAAATGACATGTCCGACAATCTGGCCGTGATGAGCAACGACTATGAGCGTTTCCGCCTGTCGAGCGAGGCGATCGCGGAATGGGAGGACGGTGCCCGCACCGACGACCGCGCCGGATCGTACGAGTGGTGGTATTTCGATGCGCACCTCGCCGACGGTGCCAAGATCGTGGTCGTCTTCATGAACAAGGACCTGGGTGCGGCAACCGAACCGCTGTCGCCGCAGCTGCGGGTCAACCTCGAACTGCCCGACGGCACCATGTCCAACCATGTCATCGCGGTGCCGGCCGACCAGTGGTCCGCGGAACGCGACCACACCGACGTCCGGATGGGATCAGAGAACCGGTTCTCCGGCGAAGGCCTGCGCGAATACCGGATCCAAGCCACAGCGGGCCCGGTCGACGTCGACTTCACCCTGACCGCCGACGTCCCGGCCTGGCGCCCGGCAACCGGCCACATGCTGTTCGGCCCGGATAAAGACCTCGAATTCAATTGGCTTCCGGCAGTACCGCAAGGCACCGTGACCGGGGCGTACACAGTGGATGGCCGGCGGCACGAGACGACCGGCGTCGGGTATCACGACCACAACTGGGGCAACGTCGGGATGCAGAAGATCATCCACGACTGGTATTGGGGTCGCGGGCAGGCCGGGCCCTACACGGTCATCGCCTCGTTCATCACCGCCGCCCCGAAATACGGCTACGACGAGATCCCCATCTTCATGCTGACCCGCGACGGCCGGATCATCGGTGACGACCCCACGAAGACTGCCTTCGAGCCGCAGCAGATCTACACCGATGACGAGACCGGCAAACCAGTCGCGAACATCGTCCGCTACCGCTACGTCGATGCCGACGACACCTACGTGGTCACCTTCGATCGACAGCGCGACCTGGCGCGCAACCCGATCACCAAGGACCTGCCCTTCGTCAAGCGCATGGCGGCCCGGCTGGCCGGGTTCGACGGGGCCTATCTACGGTTCGCCGGCTCACTGACCGTCGAGCACTTGAAGGCCGGCCGGTCCGTCGAGGAGTACACCGAAGAAGCCATCTGGGAACTCATGTACTTCGGGCACGCTCGACCCCGTACGCAGCGATGAGGACAAGCGTCTTCTCGGCGGCCCGGTGCTGCGCTTCCGGCGTACACGCGAAGCTCCGGCACGCCGTACTCGTCCGCCTGCCCTCCTGCCGCGGTGATCTCGTCGACCGGTACGCGCTGGCGTGGCGTAGGGAGGCGAGGAGCGGTCAATGGATTCCTGCCGGTTCCCGGATGACGACGGTCCGCCGACGTGACTACAGGAACTCACTGCGGTACGTGGGGGCCAGTTCGGCAGCGCGGCGGCGGCGCTCGGCGAGCTCGTCGGGCGACAGCTGAGGCGGTGGCGCGTCCTTGCCGGCGATCACGTCGCCGATCCGCAGGAAGTACTCGTCCTGCCCGGCCGGGGTACACATGCAAAGCATCCGGGCCGGCGCGCCGGAGACGTTGCGGAAGTTGTGCGGCGCGTTGGCCGGGATGTTGATCGTCGACCCGGCCCGGACGGTGTGCTTCCCGCCCCGGAACATGAACTCGATCTCGCCCTCGAGGATCGTGAACATCTCCTCGAAATCGTGCCTGTGCGGGGGCGGGCCGCCACCGTCGGGGACGCGCATATCGATCAGGCAGTACTGGCCGTTGGTCTGCTCGCCGGTGATGAGCATGGCGTACGTGTTGCCGACCAGCGAGACGTACGTCGTGCTCGGGTCGTCCGGATGGGCCACGGTCAGCGAGCGGGACGGGTCGTCATCGGGAATCATTGCTGGGGCTCCTTCGAAGAGGCGGGTCAGAGCGTGACGATGGTCTTGCCCGGCAGCTCGCTCGCGCCGGCCTGGGCGTGAAGTGCCGACAGGTCGGCCAGGGCGACCCGCTGGGCGACCTCGACGCGCAACTCACCGGTGTTGACCCGAGCGACCAGGTCGGCGAGCTGGTCGGCGTCGCTGCGGACGAACAGATCGATGCCGCGAACGCCGCGCTCCTCGTCGGAAGGGGCTGGCATCCAGACGGTGGTGTTGACCAGGGTGCCACCGTCCCGGATCAACGAGACCAGCGCGGCCAGCTGTTCCGGGGAAACCGGCGCGAGGTTCAGCACGAGGTCGACCGGCTCGGTCACCGCCGCGGTCACGTCGGTGGTGGTGTGGTCGACAACGTCGTCAGCGCCCGCGGCTTCGACCCGCCCGGCGCTGCGCGGACTGGCCGTGGCGATCACGTGGGCGCCGGCCTCCTTGGCCAGCTGCACGGCGTATCCACCGACCGCCCCGCCGGCGCCGTTGATCAGCACCCGCTGACCGGCGGTCAGGTTTCCGTGGTCGAACAGCGCCTGCCACGCGGTCAAGCTCACCAGCGGCAACGCCGCCGAGTCGGCCAGCGGGATGTTCTTCGGTGCCCCCGTCAGGATGTCGGCCGGCGCGATCACGAACTCCGCCGCCGCACCGGCCGCCGTCATCGGCAGGAAACCGATGACCCGGTCGCCGACCGCGATCTCGTCCACGTCGTCACCGAGCGCGTCGACCGTGCCGGCGACGTCGATGCCGGGCGTGTGCGGGAGCTCGACCGGGATCGGGCCCTGCATGAAGCCCGCCCGGATGTTGCCGTCGACGCCGTTGAACGACGTCGCGGCGACCCGGATCCGGACCTGACCGCTGCCGGGGGTGGGCTGCTCGACATCCTCGTACCGAAGGACCTCGGGACCGCCGAACTCGTGAAAACGCACTGCTTTCATCGCTGAACCTGCTTCCGTGGAACGCCGTCGAGGTGTTGCTGGAGACGTCAATCAACTTCGCAGGATTCGACGTGATCAGCCTGGGCCGGGCTGGCCCACCTTGACGATGGCCGGATGCCCGGCGCCGCTGACGATCTCGGCCAGACGCGCCGCATCGGCCGAGCCCGGCGCCGCGGTGAGCATCAGAGCCGCCAGGTCGTCACCCGGGATGGCGAGCAGGTTGCCGACGAGCGTGACGGCGGCGCCGTCCGGATGAACGAACTCAGCACTGCTCTCGTACGCCGTCACCGGTCGCGGCGTACGCCACAGGGTGTCGAACCGGCGGCTTCGGCTTCGCAGCTCGTCCACCAGCGCGGCCAGCGACGCGTCGGCGGGGTAGCGCAACAGCGTGCTCCTCAGCTGGGCGACAAGGACCGCCTCGTGATCGGTCACGTCGGCCGCGGACTGCCGGAAACCAACGAACGGATCACAGAACGTACGCCAGGCGACATTCCACTCCCAGGGATCCCCCGTGACGGCCCAGTGCCCCAGCGCCAGAAACGCGCTGTTCACGGCGACCAGATTCATCGCACCGTCGGAGACGAACATCGGAGTGTCTGTGAACCGCTCCAGCAGCCGCATCGCACCCGGACCGATCTCGTTGGGCACCTGCCCGTCCGCGGCGGCGTACCCGGACAGCGCGCAGAGCCGCTCGTAATCCGCCCGCCCGATCCGGAGCGCACGGGCGATGGCGTTCACCACCCCGGCCGACGGATGGCTGCGCCCCTGCTCCAACCGGCGCACGTAGTCCGCGGACATCCCCGCGAGCTCGCCGAGTTCCTCCCGCCGCAGACCTTGCACCCGACGCCGGCCGACCGGCAGCCCGACCGTTGCGGGATTTGTGCTCTCCCGCAGGTGGCGCACCGCGGCGCCGAACTCGTGATGATCCACAGCTCAAGTGTGCCCGCACAGTCGGGGCAGTGGGGTATTCCCAGCCTCAGGCCGCCCGGTTCAAGGGCCGGACGGAAGCTGGTTGCCACGGCCCTGATCGGCTCTCCGTTGCGAGTGCCGTCCGTACCGGACGTCACGACGCCAGACCTTCCTAGGATCATGAGTTGTCGACCACGGCCGGCTATTCAAGCTGTGGGTAGGTCTCTTGCCGTGGGCGGGCCGGTGACCGCCGAGGCGGCCGCCGTGGAATTGATCTTCCCGCTGCCCGTCGAACCGCTGCCCGTCGAACCTGGGATGCTGGACATCCGGCAACGTCAGACGGGAGGGCGCACATGGCGGACAACAAAGCGCGCCGTAGCCAGCGCCCGGTGGTGGCCGACGGCGACGAGCAGTGGCTCGTCGCCGTCGCCGCCGGGGCTAGCCGTGACGCCGGCGGCGTGCCGGTGGCGTTGCTCGGCGACTACCTGCCGCTGCTGGCCGACGCCGCCATCACCGGCCGTAAACCCAAACGTGCCGAACTGGACGCCGTGGAAGCGCTCGGCCGGCGAGCCGCCGAGCAGGGCATCTCCGCCGGCCGGGTGGTGCAGCTCTACCTGTCCGCCGCCCGCCGGCTGTGGCAGGACCTTCCCGAGGTCGTCCGCAGCCGCGACCGAGAGGCCGTACGAGCCGCCGCGACGGCCGTGCTGCACGTCGTGGACGACGCCGTTGCGACCCTGGCCGAGGGTTACGCCGTCGCCCGTCGCGACCTGGTGCGCCGCGAGGAGGCGCTGCGCCGGGAACTCATCGACGACCTGCTGCGCGGCGACTCCGATCTCGGCGCCCTGGTGGAACGCGCCGAACCGTTCGGTCTCGACCTCGCCCGGGTCCACCAGGTCGCCTTGGCCGCGCCGAGCCGAAGGCTGCCCGACACCGATGCGGCCATCTCCGCTCTTGAAGCGGTGATCTTCGACCGTCTCGGCGACCGTGACGTTCTCGTCGCGACCAAGGACGGGCTCCTGGTGGTCTTGGCACCCGCCGACGCCAGCAACCCCGACTCCGCGCCGCCTCGGCGCAGTGCTGCCGCCGACGACCTCGGACATCTGATGCACGACCAGCTTCGCCGCCTGCCTCGCGGACGGCCATGGCAGATCGCCGTCGGCCGGCCCCACCCCGGCCTGTACGGCATCGCTCGCTCGTACGAAGAAGCCCGCGAGGCACTCACCATGGCCGCCCGGCTCCGCGTGGCTTCTCCTGTGGTCAGTGCCCGCGACCTGCTGATCTACCGAGTCCTGCTCCGCGATCAGCCCGCCATCGTCGAACTGGTCCACGCCGTGCTCAGCCCGCTCACCGGCGCGCGGGGCGGCGCCGAGCCGTTGGTCACCACGTTGCACGCGTACTTCGACACCGGCGGCGTGGCCACCGAAACCGCGAAACTCATCCACATATCAGTACGGGCAGTGACCTACCGTCTCGAACGCGTCCGCACCCTCACCGGCTACGACCCGGCCGACCCCGCTCACCGATTCACCCTGCAAGCCGCAGTGCTCGGCGCACGCGCCCTCGACTGGCCCGAAAGGCCCCTACCGGCATCGGGATGACGAGGACGCGTTCGTGCGGCTGTCATCCGCCGAGCGTGAGAGCTGCGAGGGTCACCCGGGTAACAAAGTCGTTGCTCGACGGCTCTGATGCAGAGCACCGTCGCCGACGACGGTCAGGCCACGGGTGGTGATCGCAGGCGTCGACATCACTGGGCACTCCGCGGCGACGATTTCGCCGGTAGGTGACGGCGCGGGGATGCCGCGCCGCAGAGCGGCACGGCATCCCCGGCCAGGTCACCCCTTGTGCTTTGCCTGGCAGGGCACGCAGAAGCGGGCATGCGGAAGAATCTCGAGGCGCTCCACCGGAATGTTCCGGTCGCACTTCTCGCACCCGCCGTAGGTGCCGTCGGCCATCCGGCGGAGCGCACCGGTGATCTGCTCGATGTTGCGCCGGGTCGTGACCAGCAGCTCCGCCCGGTTGTGCGCCTCGCCGGGGTCGCCGGTGTCGGCGTTGATCTCGGTCAGTTCTCGGAGCCGGGCCGTCTGCGTGGTGAAGTCGTCGGCCAGGGAGGCGCGCAACTCGGCCAGCCGGCTGTGGTCGACAGTTCGATGATCGATACTCATGGTCTTCCTTTCACGGAATGCGGGAAACAAAAAAGGGCCGAAGCTGAGAAGCTTCGCCCTGGCGGCCGTTCAGTGGATGCAACGGTCCGCGGGAGGGCCTCGGCCGGTTCGCGCCGACATCGGGCACATGAGGGTGGATGCGATGGTCACCACCCGGGAGGCCACCGGCACTGGCGTCAACACGCACGCAGCGGCCGCCGGCACCTCAGTGACGGCATGCGGGCAGAACGTGACCGGTGACATGGCTCCACCATAGGATGAGGACCGCCGGAAGCCAAAGCTCCCGGCGCGCAGCGGTCGGCGCAGCGGGTCGAGCGGCGCCAGTTCGGGCGGCACTTCACCCTTGACCACGGTCTGGGCCAGCAGCTGCCCGATGACAGGACCGAGTGCGATCTGAGCGGGCACGGGCATCAGGCCGCATGGCGGCCGTTGCCGACGGTCGGCAAGCAACAAGGAGATAGGTCGCCGTCGCGGACCGTGGTCGACGCGCACCCTCGCGGCGATAATTGACGTAGCAAGTAATGGCGACGAAAAGACTGCGGTACGGGGCACCTGCCCCGCCTCGGACAGTCCGGAGAGGTGTCGAGATGCACTGGCAGGTCGATGACGTGATGACGCACAAGGTGACCACCGTGGATGTGGACACTCCGGTGGGGCAGATCGCGAGTCTGCTCGAACGCGAGGGCATCAGTGCCGTACCGGTGACCGTCCCGACGGGCGGCGTAGTCGGTGTTGTCTCGCAGGCCGATCTGCTCGTCGGCGTCGCGAAGGGCGAGCGGGACAACGCGCGTGGGGGCCGACCGAAGGGAAAGGCCACGGCTCCGCGAGCCAGGGACATGATGACCACCCCTGCGATGTCCATCGGTCCAGCTGCGTCGCTGACCCAGGCAGCCAGAACCATGCAGGACCGCAAGGTACGCCGGTTGTTGGTCACGAGCCCGCAGGGACGACTGCTCGGCGTGGTCTCCCGCGGCGATGTACTGCGCCCGTACGCGCGCACCGACGCAGAGATGCGGCGCGAGGTCGAGGCGGAGTTGCGTCGCCGGATGTGGATCTACCCGGATCAGGTCGGTGTCCGTGTCGCCGCGGGCGCGGTGACGCTGATCGGCGCGGTGGGCCGGCGCTCCACCGCTGACATCATCACCCGGGTGGTCACGGCGGTGCCCGGGGTAACAGCGGTGGCCAACCGCATCCGGTACGACTTCGACGACGCCGATCTGGTGCGCTCCAACGTCAGCCGCACCCACCCGTTCAGCGCCGAACCGTTCCACCCCGGCAAGCAGCGTCGGCGCGGCCGCATCCGCCTCACCACGGGCAGTCGGCGCAGACAGCGCCAGGATGCCTGAGCCCACTCACGCGGATGACACCGCGAGCGGCACTGCAGAATGTCACACCGCAGGCGCATCGCCTCGGAACAATGCGACTGCCGTCGCGCTCGACGGCGGCAACACCGCTCACGACGCCAACATCCCGGGAGACTCGCGAGCGGTCCGGGGGACAGCCAGCGCAACACGGTCACTGCTCAGCTACCTTCGTGCCGGCTCCGCCAACCACCTCGACGCCAGGACCTTCGTACCGTCCGATCGAGTGTTTGTCTGCCCATGGTGTCGAGACTGGCGAACAAATCCCATGTCAGGGCAGGTCAGACTCAGAGTCCCGGGATGTCGTCCAAGAGGCCTCGGTGCGGAGCCTTCGCCCCCGATCAGCAGCCGCGTCGATCACACGGCAATCCTGGTGGCTCGCCAGCTGCGGCACGCAGCACGGCCTTGAGTAAAAGCTCGCCAGTCCCCGGGATGCCGGCAATGCCTGCGGTGCAGGCCAATCATCGTCCAGAGGTCGGGTCACCGGTGTTGAACGGTCCATGGAACATGTCCATCTGGACCAGCAGCGCCAGCAAGGCCACGACGGCGGCGACGAGTCCCTCGGAGGATTCGCTGGAGGAGGCAACATGACAGCCGCACCGCAAGCCCCGGTTGAGCCGATGGAACTGTTCCGCACCATGCTCGAGGACGAGTTCGCCGCTCAGACCACCCGGCTGACACAGCTGACGGTATACGCCCGGCTACCTCGGCACGCCGGCTACGACCCGGAGGTCCTCGACGGGCTCATCACCTCGGCCCGTCGACGGATCGCCGACACGGCTCACGCTCTCAGGCGCATGTCCGAAGGAAGCTACGGCGTGTGCGCGACCTGCGACCGGCCCATCCCGCTGGGCCGGCTACGGATCGCGCCCACCGCCCTCCACTGCACGCGCTGCGGAACAGAGCCTCGGGCGCGTTCCACCGCGCGACGGGAATACCTCGGCGTCACCGTGACGGGGGCTGGGCGTCTGCTCGATCCTCCGCGAGCTCGTCGACGATGAGCAGGTCCCGTCGCACGTGACCGGCCCGGTAGACGGCTCGGCCGACCATGTGCGCGGCCACCGGCGCGGTGGCCAGCTGGAAGACGCCGACCAGGACGAGAGTCGTGATGTCGATGGTGTTCTGCAGCCGTAGCGCCGTGCCGGCCAGGATCAGCAGGAGTCCCAGCACTTGCGGCTTGGTGGCCGCGTGCATGCGGTTGAGCAGATCGGGAAAGCGTAGAAGCCCCACCCCGGCCGCCAGGCTCAGGAACGCTCCCGAGATCAGGCAGGTGCCGGCGAGGACGTCAGCTACGGTCTGGACGGTCATCGCCTGCTCCTCGGAGAGAACCGGGCGACCGCGACCGAGCCGACGAAGCCCAGGATCGACAGGACGACGAGAATGGGCAGCGAGGTCGCGTCGCGGGTGTAGGCGGCCTCGGCCGCGATGGCGCACACCACGATGGCGAGCAGCACGTCGACAGCCACGATCCGATCCAGCGTGGTCGGCCCGCGGACGATGCGAACCAGTACGAGAGACACGGCCGCGCAGAGCAGTACGGACGCGATGATGCCGACGACGATCACAGCTGTCTCCTTTTCTCGACCGGCGGCGGGTCGCTGAGTCTTCGGATCTCGTCGTCCGAGCCGATCGCCCGGACGATGCGCGCCTCGGTCTCGTACACCTCGTGCCGGAACCGCTCGACGGCGGCGCGGTCGGCCACACCGATGACGTGGATGTAGAGCGTCGTGGAGGCCCGATCGGTGTCCACGATGAGGCTGCCCGGCACCAAGGAGACGGCCTCTCCGGTCAGGGTCAGCACCAGGTCGGAAGGAACCCGCAACGGCACCCGGATGATGGCGCTGCGCGGCTGGTGCCCGAAGCGGAAAGCGAGCACGGCGAGTTGAAAGCTGGCAGCCACCAGATCGATGACGAAGCGCCACGCCAGGCGGAGCAGAGCGACCGGATGCGGGCGCCCGGCCACGGTGACGGGCGGCAGCGGAAACACCGTGATCACCACCGCGGCGACGAGGAGTCCGCTGATCAGGTTGGCCCAGGAGAAGACCCCCCAGAGCAGCATCCACACCGTAACCAGCACGGCCGCCGTCAGCAGCCGGTCACGCCATCTGGGCAACCTCATGGCGCCTCCTCCGGGAAGACGGCTTGGATGTACGGTTCCCGATCGAGCAGCTCCTGAGCGGCCTGACCAGTGACGTCGAAGAGCGGGCCGGAGACGACCGTGAGACCGGTGCCCAGAACCACGAGGGCGAGCGTCGCGCCCACCATGAGCCGCGGCAGCACCCGGACGGAGGCGGCGCCGTCGGCCGCCACAGTCTCAGGACGCGGAGTCCGCCAGAAGGCCAGGTTCCATACCCGACCGATCGCGTAGAGCGTGAGCAGGCTCGTGATCACGCCGCCGGAGACGAGTAGCCAGGCCAGGACGCCGCCGTTGGCGACGCCGGCCTGGAGCAACCCGAGCTTGCCGAGGAAGCCCGAGAAGGGCGGAATTCCGGCGAGGTTCAGTGCGGGAAGGAAGAACAGGACGCCGAGAAGGGGCGCCAGCCGGGCGAGCCCACCGAGGTGCTCGAGCGCCGTGGTGCCTCCCCTTCGTTCGACCAGGCCGGCGGCCAGGAAGAGGGTGGTCTGGATGACGATGTGGTGCACGACGTAGAAGATGGCGCCGGACAGCCCGGCGCTCGAGGCGAGCCCGATACCGAAGAGCATGTACCCGATGTGGCTGACCAGGGTGAAGGACAACAATCGCTTGATGTCCGACTGGGCCACGGCGCCGAGAATCCCGACGACCATCGTGAGCAGCGCCGCTATCAGAATCGCGTCGTCGGCCGGACCGTCCGGGAACAGCAGAGTCTGGGTCCGGATGATCGCGTACACGCCGACCTTGGTCAGCAGTCCCGCGAACACAGCCGTGACGGGCGCGATGGCAGTCGGATAGCTGTCGGGCAGCCAGGCGGACAGCGGGAACACAGCGGCCTTGATGCCGAAGGCGAGCAACAGCATGCTCTGCAGGCCGAGCTGCAGGCCGTCCGGCAACGCATCGAGCCGATCGGCGAGCTGGGCGAGGTTCAGCGTGCCGGTTGCGCCGTAGATCAGGCCGATCGCGGTCAGGAAGATCAGCGACGACAGCAGACTGACCACGACGTACGTGGTGCCGTCCCGGATCCGGCTCTTCGTGGCGCCGATGGTGATCAGAACGTAGCTCGCGGCGAGCAGGATCTCGAAGCCGACGTAGAGGTTGAACAGGTCGCCGGCCAGGAAGGCATTGGTGACGCCGGCGGTGAGAATGAGGTAGGCCGGGTGGTAGACCGCCACGGGCACGGCGTCGTCCTGGTCGGCCATGCCCTGACCGATGGAGTAGACCAACACGCACAGCGTCACCGCGGCCGACACCACGAGCATCAGGGCGGCCAACTGGTCGGCGACGAGGACGATGCCCATGGGCGCCGCCCACCCGCCGACGGCCACGATCAGCGGGTCACCCGAGGCGGTGAGGGCCAGCAGGGCCACCGCCACGGCGAGCGTCGCGGCCAGAATCACCAGGCTCACAGTGCGCTGGAGGTTGGGATGCCGGCGCAGGAGCAGAGTGACGGCGGCGCCCAGCAGCGGCATGACGACGGGCAGGGGCACCAGCCAGTTCATCGCTGCCCCGCCTGATCGGAGTTGTCCGGGCCGGCCGCCGTCACCGGTGGCGAATCCTGGTCCTCGAGACCTTGATCGCGTTCGGCCCGCTCCATGATGCGCCGGTCCTCGACGTCGTCCTGCACGTCGTCGTGACCGGTCAGCAACCAGCTTCGGTACGCCATCGCCAGCAGGAACGCGGTCATGCCGAGGGTGATGACAATGGCGGTCAGGATCATCGCCTGGGTCAGTGGATCGCTCATGCCCGGTTCGGGGGTGACGCCGACGATCGGGGGTCCGCCGTACGCCCCGCCCAGCAGGATCAGCACGTTCACGCCGTTGCCCAGCATCGTGATGCCGAGGATGACCCGGGTCAGGCTTCGTTCCAGCAGCAGCGTGACCCCGGCGGCGAACAGCACGCCGACGACGATGACCAGAAGCAGATTCGTGCTCATACGAGTTCCTCCTCCCGCCGGGCCGGCTCTGCCCGTTCCGTGCGATCGTGACGGTCGATCTCGGCCCCCAGACTGCGCAGGATGTTCAGCACCACTCCGATGACCACCAGGTAGACGCCCACGTCGAAAATCGTCGACGTCACGAAGTGGACGTGGCCCAGCACCGGCAGGTGCCAGTCCAGCAACGTGCTCTGCAAGAACTCGCCACCGGCGACCAGAGCGGCCAGGCCGGTTCCGAGCGCGATGAACAGGCCGGTGCCCATGACCACGCCGGCGTCCACCGGCGCCGCCACGTTCAGTTCGTGCCGTCCGCCGGCGAGGTAGCGCAACACGAGCGCCAGCCCCACAGCCAGCCCGCCGGCGAAACCGCCCCCGGGCGCGTTGTGACCGGCGAACAGCAGGTACACCGAGAACAGGACGATCGTGTGGAAGACGAGGCGAGTGATCACCTCGAGGATCGGCGAGCGCAACCCGGCATCGAGGGTGTGCCCGGCCATCAGCCACACCTCACCCCGAGGCGGCGTGGGCAACGGCGTACGGCGGCCGCCGCGCAGCAGACGCCGCGAACCGCCGGAGACCAGACTGGCCACTCCGATGGCCGCGACGACCAGGACCGAGATCTCGCCCATCGTGTCCCAGGCCCGGATGTCGACCAGGATGACGTTCACGATGTTGCTTCCGCCGCCGAAGGACACCGCGGGTTCCCCGAAGGCGGTGGAGATGGCGACAGCCTGACGGCCCGTGGTCGCGGCGTACGCCAGACCGGACACCACAGCGCCGACAGCGAGTCCGATCGCCACCCGCAGCGGGCGGCTGGAGACCAACGGCCGGACGGCGAAATGACCGGGCAACCGCCGCAGCACGAGTACGAACATCACCATCGTGCAGGTCTCGACCAGCAGTTGTGTCAGTGCGAGGTCCGGTGCGCCGTGCAGGACGAACAACATCGCGGTGGCGTACCCCGTCACACCCACCAGGACCACCGCCGCCAGTCGCCGGCGGGCCCGCACGGCGAACACAGCCGCGACGGTCAGCGCGGCCGCCGGTATCAGCTGCAGCGGGTCGTCCCACAGCCGGAACCCGCCCACGAGAGGCGGGCCGGCGAGCAGCGCACCGCCGCCGAGCAGCACCAGCATGACGAGGATCGTCCCGAGGTAGACCGGCAGTGAACCCCGCTGGGTGGCGCCTGTCACCTCGACCGCCGCCCGTCCGAGCAGGCCGGTGGTCCGTTCGTATCCGTCGGCGCCGGTGAACGGCAGTCGCAGGCGCCGCCACCGCGTGGTGCGTGCGGTCATGGCGAATATCGCCGCGCCGGCACCCAACGCCAGGATGGACAACGCCAGCGCCGGGGTGAAACCGTGCCAGACGGCGAGGTGATAGTCCGCCGCGCCCGAGTAGGTGTCGGCGTATCCGGCGAGAAGGTCGTTCAGCGCCGGCGAGGACAACCCCGCCAGAAGACCGGCCACGGCGAGCAGCGCAGGAGGAGTAAGGAACGGCCACGACACGTTGTGCACCGTCCGCGGCGCGACGCCGTGTTTGTCGGAGAAGGCTCCCCACAGGAACCGCAGGGTGTACGCCACCGTCAGCGCGGACCCCGCGACCACGCCGGCCAGGACCGCCCACTTCCACCAACCGCCGCCGCGGAACGCGTCGAAGATGGCTTCCTTGCCGACAAAGCCGGCCAGCGGTGGCACCCCAGCCATCGAAAGAGCCGCCAGGACGGCCACCAGCCACACCGACGGCAGCGACCGCCGCAGGCCGCTGAGTTCGCGCAGGTCCCGCGTGCCGGCGGAGTGGTCGATGATTCCGACCACGAAGAACAGCGCCGCCTTGAACATCGCGTGTGCGAGCAGCATCATGGCGCCGGCCAGAGCGGCGTCGCGGAAGCCCGCGCCGAGGGCGACCGCGAGCAGACCGAGCTGACTGACCGTGCCGTATGCCAGCAGGAGCTTCAGGTCGTGCTGGCGAAGCGCCGTCCATCCGCCGAGCACCATGGTCACCAGTCCGCCGGCAAGGACCAGTGGCCGCCACGGCGCGGCGCCGGCCAGTGCCGGGCCGAGCAGCCCGAGCAGGAACACTCCGGCCTTCACCATCGCCGCGGCATGCAGGTACGCGCTGACCGGCGTGGGAGCCGCCATGGCCGCCGGCAACCAGAAACTGAAGGGAAAAATCGCCGACTTGGACATGGCCCCGAGCAGCAACAGGATTACGGCAGCCACGAGGTAGCCGCCTGTCGGTAAGGCGTCCTGCACCACGGACCACTGATAGCTGCCGGCATGCTCGCCCAGCATGATGATGCCCACCAGCATCGCCAGGCCACCGACAGTGGTGACGATGAGTGCCTGCAGCGCGGCGAGCCGGCTGGCCCGGCTCGCCGGGTCATGCCCGATGAGCAGGTACGAGAAAACCGTCGTGAGTTCCCAGAAGACGTAGAGCACGATCAGGTTGTCGGAGACCACGAGGCCGAGCATCGCTCCGGCGAAACCGACGAACACACCGGCGAATCGGGCCAGCCCGGGCTCTCCTGCGGTGAAGTAGCGGGCACAGTAGACCAGTGCCAGCGCGCCCACTCCACCGACGAGCAGAACCATCAGCCAAGACAGTGACGTCATGCGCAAGGCGAGCTCGGCGCCTACCTGACCGGCCCAGGGGTACACCTCGGTGACCGCTCCTCCGTCGCGCATCGCCGCCGTACGGCTCACGGCCCACCCCAGGCCACTGGCCGGCACCAGAGCGAGCAGGTAGAACGCCCGGAGCCCCAGGCGGCGTACGAGGGTCGGCGCCACGAGAGCGGCGGCCAGATGGGCGATCAGCAGGACTAGCACATGCGTCCCCTCAGTCTCGCGACTGCCCGCCCACGTACCCCTGCGCTCTCAGAGGAAACCGCGCTGTCGGTCAGTCATGATGTCTCGACATTCCGTCCGCGACTCGATGCGGAGTGCGCTGTGCCGATCGATCTTGGTAGCTGCTTGATCCGCTGTTCCTGATCGATGCTACGGACGTCAGGCCGAGATGAGCACAGGCGCGGGCGAGGGATCTGCGACGTCGAGGTTCTTCTTCGCGGTTCTCGTCCGGGCCGAGAACACCGGCAGGCCGAGCATCTGTGCGACAGCCTGAGCCTCGGTCTCTGTCAGCACCATGTTGTGCGCGACCCGGTCGACGTCGTCGCGATCGTACGAGATCACATCTCGCCGGCCGTTCAGGTGTGCCACTACTCCGACGCGCTTTCCCTCAGCCGTCGTCAGGGTGTAAGAGACCGCCGAGCCGGGCAGCGGCTCGGTCTCCACTTCCAGAGGGCGCAGATGCCCCGCTGAGCGCAGAGTGACTGCGGAGTGCCGCTCCCTCGGACGGCGTGACGGCACGCCGCCGTTCCGTCCCGCGCGACTGCGCGCGTCCGTGGCCGCGTGGGTGACGAGCCCGAGAATCCCACCGGCGGCGCCGCCGATCAGCAGGCCGCTCACCATCGCGAGCAGCGTCGGCACGGAGATGACGAAGAGACCGACTACCGCACCGGTCAGCAATCCGAGCCAGGCACCCAACGTGATGCCCAGCATGGCCGCGTTCCCCCAGGCTCGTCGAACCATCACCGACTGCGGCAGCCGGGGTGGCCCGTTGCTTGGGGGTTGCGAGGCTTTGCCGCCCGCCCGCTGAATGCCGTGGTGCAGGGTCGCCTTCGTGACCATGCCGATGACCGCCTCTCAATAGTTGGTGTATCCAAACCATATCGAAAATAGTTGGTTTGCGCAAACCATCTATCGCGGTAGGCTGTGCCGCATGGACGATGGCACTGCGGCCCGGCAGATACATGAGGCATTCACCCAGCTGATGCGGTGGGCACACCGGGGCGACGTCCGCCGGATGCTGCTCGAGTCCACTGCCGAGACGCTGTCGGCGAACGACATCACCCTGCTCCGGGCCATCACCGCACACGGCCCCGTGCGTATCTCCGATCTGGCGTCCTGGCAGGGGGTCGACAAGTCGACGCTCACTCCGCAGGTGCGCCGCCTGGAAGACCGCGATCTGGTTGTCCGGCAGGGCGATCCCGGGGACCGGCGGGCCAGCCTGATGACCGTCACCGACCACGGACGGCGCCGCCTCGACGCCATGGACAGGGCCGGCGAGGACCTCTTCGGGCGAGCCTTGGACGGCTGGTCCGACGACGACCGGCGCCACCTCGCCACGCTGATGCAACGACTTGCCGCAGGCCTGGCCGTCGTGCCGCACGAGAGTGTGCTCCGCACGCGGCAGACCACCTGACGTGCGTGGTTCACGGCAGCCGGAAGGGGCCGGTCTGTGACGATGCCCCGGGCCGTGCGGCGTCAGATGTTGCACCCGTCCGGCGGCAGGCTCTCCGGCGGCTGCGGAGAACCACCCTCGCCGGCGGCGTCCGGGCAGGACAGCCCGAGTGTGTACGCCGTCATCGACAGCGATCCGTAGGCGTAGCCGTCGACCAGGACCGAGGTGCCGGGGTCGTCGGCGGTCGCCGCGAGCCCGGCCAGATAGAGCGCGGGAATGAAATGGTCGGGCGTCGGCACCGCGCTGCGGTAGTCACGGTGCGCGTCGAGGCTCGCGAACCCGCTGGGGTCGGTCAGCATGCGGACCTTGGCATCCTCGTCGAAGCGTTGCGCCCAGTCGTAGCCGTCGTCGGTGAGCTTCCAGTCCATACCGCGCAGGTTGTGCACCACGTTGCCACTGGCGATGATCAGTACGCCGCGACGACGCAGCGGAGCCAGCTTCGCGCCGAGTTCGATGTGGTAGTCCAGTGGCTTGTCCGCGTTGATGCTGAGCTGTACGACCGGGATCGAGGCGTCGGGGAAGGCGTGGGTCAGCACGGACCAGGTGCCGTGGTCGATGCCCCAGCTGTCGATGTCGGCGCCGACCCAGGTCAGATGGACCACGTCGCTGACCTCGGCGGCCAGGTCGGGAAGCCCGGGCGCCGGATACTGCACCTCGAAGAGCTCCTCGGGAAACCCGTAGAAGTCGTGGATCGTCCGCGGCCGGGGCATCGCGGTGACCGCGGTGGCATTGGTGTACCAGTGGGCGCTGATCACCAGGATCGCCCGCGGCCGGGGCACTGATTCGCCGAAGACCCGCCAGGCGGCGGTGTAGCGGTTCACCTCGAGAGCGTTCATCGGATTGCCGTGCCCGATGAACGCCGCCGGCATCAACACATCCACTTGAGACCCCCGGTTGCCACGTCTGCGCTTCCGCGATCAGCGTAGACCCGGAGCCGGCCCACGACGCCTCGTCGACCTTCGTTGCCGAGGGTCGGCAACGTGCACCTCGGTTTCCTGTCCCTCGTAGCTCTTAACCGGCAAGGAAGCTGCGGCAACAATGGACACAGACCCCAGGGATACCGCAGCCGCCGGCGCGGACCGGGGCACGTCCTTGATCCATCGCCGCCGCGCCGGCTCCCGGCCCGATGGCTTCGTCGAAGGAGGCAGTTCATGCGATCCCGCACAGCTTCGTTCCCCGTGGTGGCCGTCCTCGGCGCCGCCGTCATCGGACTGGCGGTGATCCTCTTCGTGACCGTCGGCCTGACCGAAGCCCTGACACTCGTCGCCGTCGTCGCCGCCTTGTCCGCCGTGTACGCCCTGCGTCATTGGGCCCGCAAAAGATTGATCTACCACCGTACTTCCGAGCCACAGGCGTGAACGCCTCCGATCGTCGCGTCGGCAGTGGCCGGAACCGTGAGCACCAGGAAGGGATTGACATGCAGCAATGGCGAGTCCAAGACGTGATGACCACTGATGTGATCACTGCCTCCGGAGATGCGCCGGTGAAGGAGCTGGTCGATCTGCTCCGCGAACGGGAGATCAGCGCTGCGCCGATCGTCGACGATTTCGGCGTCGTGCTCGGTGTGGTCTCCTGGAGCGACCTGCACGAGATCATCGAGGTCGCCCAGCCAGTACGCTCGCGGCGATGGTGGCGCCGGGCGTTTCCACCGCGCCTGTACTGGCCCGAGGGCACGGCGGCCGGAATCATGAACGGTCCCCCGGTGACGATCGGGGCGGACGCGTCGCTGACGGCCGCCGCCCGGCTGATGCACCAGCGCGCCGTCGGTCGACTGCTGGTGGTCGACGCCGGCCACAAGCTGCGGGGCATCGTCAGCCGATCGGACCTGTTCAAGGTCCACGACCGGCTGGACGCCGTGATCCGCGACGAGGCGGTGCACCACGTCCTGATCGGTGAGCTGCGGATCCGCCCCGGAGCAGTGCGCGTCAGCGTGGACGACGGCGCCGTGACCCTCACCGGACGAACGGCACGGAGGACGACCGCGCAGGCCGCGGCCCGGACCATCGCGCTGATCCCCGGCGTGACCGACATCGACAATCAGCTTGTGCCGGACGTCGACGACACCGCGGCCCCCGGGTCCGCCGGTCACGCCCTCCGGCGCAACTACCTGGTGCTGGACGGCGGCCCCCGGAGCATGGCGGCAGCGCAGGCGTGAACTCGATCGACCCGTCCTCCACTCCCCCGATCCACGAATCAACCGCGAACTGACAGTTGACTGTCACGGACCAAGTGCATGCCCGGCCGGGTGGCGCGACGGCACCGTCAGAAGCAGTCCACAGCGGGACCGGTCCCCTTCATGATGACGGGTGTAACGTCCGAACGAGTCACTCCCCCGTCCATCGGAGTCCCGGATGTCCGCGAGCCTGCTGACCACCATGGCCGACCGCCTCGACGCCGCTCCCGGGTCGCCCCTCTTCACGTTCCTCGATCGCCACGGCAAGGAGATCGACGCGGCCGACCTCCAGGAGATCGTGCGCCGGGCGGCCGGCACCGCCGACTTCCTGCAGGCGGCCGGGGTTGCGCCCGGCGACCGCGTACTGCTGATCTTCCCGCCCGATGGTCTGGAGTTCGTCGCCGGCTTCGTCGGGTGCATGCTCCTCGGCGCGATCGCTGTCCCGGTGGCCAGCCCCGACCCGCGGCATCTCGATCGGGAGCTGCCCAAGCTCCGGCACATCGCCGAGGACAGCGGCGCACGCGTCGCCCTCACCCATGCGAGGTACCGCGGACTCACCACACTGGCGTCGGTACGCGACGGCTTGGCGGGCCGCTGGCGCGGCCGCGAGACGTCGAACTGGCCCGAACTCACCTGGTTGCTGTCCAATCGCGTCAAACGCGCCGATCCGGAGGTGGCCGCGGCCCGGCTGGCCCGCGCGGCCGCCCGGTTCGGCCCGGACGATGTCGTGTACCTGCAGTACACCTCCGGCTCGACGTCGGCGCCCAGGGGCGTCGTCGTACGGCATCGGAATCTGACGCACAATCTCGAGCTGATCGCGCGCAACACCCGGGTCGACAGCGAGTCGGTGCTCGTCGGCTGGGTGCCGTTGTTCCACGACATGGGGCTGGCCGGCGGGATCCTCAACGCCCTGTACACCGGGGCGCGCTGCGTCGCCTTCTCCTCGACCACCTTCCTGGCTGCCCCGCGTCTCTGGCTCGAGGCGATCGATCGCTACCGCGCCACGCACATCGCCGGGCCGAACTTCGGCTACGACTACGTGTTGCGCGGTCTGCGCGACGGCGACTCGTTCGACCTCTCGTCGGTCCGCTCCACCCTGCAGGGCGGTGAGCCGATGCTGGTCGCCACGATGGACCGCTTCGAGGCCGCGCTCAGCCGGATGGGCTTCGATCCGGCGTCGTTCGGCAACGTCTACGGCATGGCCGAGGCCGTGCTCTTCGTCTGCGGTCGGGTCGGCCGGAAGCCGACGCTGCTCCACGGGGATCGGGCCCTGCTGGATCGCGACGGCGTGATCGTCGCGCCGGCGCCGGGCGCACCCGCGATGACGCTCGTGGGCAGCGGCGTGCCGGACGAGGAGTGGGGTGTTTCGGTGATCGCCGTCGACCCGGTAACCCGGCGGCCGCGGCCACCGTACGCCGTCGGTGAGCTGTGGATCTCCAGTCCCAGCGTGTCGAGCGGTTACTGGGGACGGACCGAGGAGGAGAACGCGGCCGTCTTCGCCGCGCGCCCGGCGACCGGAACCGGCCCGCACGACGGGCGGCGTTTCCTGCGGACCGGTGATCTCGGAGTGATCGGCGACGACGGCGAGGTGTTCCTCTGCGGCCGCCTCAAGGACCTCATCATCGTCGGGGGCCGCAACATTCATCCGCAGGATCTGGAAGCGGCGGTAGTGGCGGCCGATCCGATTCTGCGGCCGGGCAACGCGGTCGCCTTCGGGGTGCGGGTCGACGGCGTCGAGCGGGTCGTGGTGGCGGCCGAGCTGCGCAAGAAGGTCCTGCGGGACAGGGAGCCGGTCCCGCTGGACCGCGCGGCCTCGGCGATCCGGGCCGCGGTGACCTCGCACTGCGGGGTGCAGTGTCATGAGGTCCTGCTGATGAGGCCGGACAGCCTTCCGAAGACGACCAGCGGAAAGCTGCGGCGCACACAGTGCAGGCAACAGTGGACGGCTGGATCGCTGCGTTCGTCGGCGGTCCCGGGACAACGCGAGCCGACATGGACGACATTGCCCCGGGCGGGCCCGGGCGGCGAGCCGGAGTACCTGCTCCGGTTGCTGCAGACCGAAGTAGCAGAGGTGCTGCAACTGACCGACCCGAACGACATATCGGTGGATCGGCCACTCCTCGACGTCGGCCTCGACTCGCTCGGGTTGATCGATCTGGCCCTGCGCGTCGAGGATCGGACCGGAGCGCGCATCCCGCCGGCGAACTTCGGCAACGACTCGACCCTGCGGGCGATGGCGATCTCGCTGGTACGGCACTTCGAGTCGGCGCCTCCCGAGCTGGACGAGGCTCCGGACACCGGTGACGTCCCATTCAGCGCCGCGCAGCGGCACGCCCTGGAGCTGGGGCAATGGGACGGGTCGACCCGTACGGTCATGCTCGACGTCCATCGGCGGCTCACCCCGGACCGTCTCCGCCGAGCCGCGTGCGCGCTGGTCGCCCGGCACGAGGCGCTGCGCCTGCGGTTCCGTCGCGACGACGGCCGATTCGCGCAGCGCTACGGCGACATCGAGGGCAGTTTCACCGTCGAGTCGGTCACGCTGGACCGGCCCGACGCGCGCCCGCCGCTCATCAGCGAGCAGCATCGCCGCGTCAGCGTCGAGCACGGCCCGCTGATGCGTCTGGTTCTCATCGAGAGCGGCTCCAGGCAACGTCTGTTCATCGCGGTCAACCACCTCGTCATGGACAGGGTCACGCTGCGCATCCTGCTGGATGACCTGGACCAGCTCTGCCGGTTGGACGAACAGGGCGAGGCCCTGCGGCTGGCCCGGACATCGGCCCGCTTCGAAGTGTTCTCCGGCTGGATGAACGACTTCGCCCGCCGGGACGCGAGGGCGGATCTCGAGTTCTGGCGAACTCAGCTGGCAGTGCCACCACCGGCCACCTACGACCCGCTGGCGCACACCGGCGTGCAGACGGAGGACCTGGCGACCGCCCGCCACAGCCTGCCGCCCGAGGAGACGCGCAGGCTCCGCAACGTACGGATGACCGGGCCGGACGCCGGCCGTGCACCGCTGGGCACCACCCTGCTCACGGCGCTGGTGCGGACCGCTCAGCGCCAGTGGAGCTGCGGGCGTCTCGTGGTCGAGCTCTCCGGCTCGGGGAGACAGACAGCGGTACACGGCCTCGATCTCTCGCGCACGGTCGGCGATCTGCACTGCACCTTCCCGCTCGCCTTCGAGGACAGCCAGTCCCAGAGCCCAGCCGAGACGCTGACCGCAGTGGGAAAACGGCTCGCCGGTGTCCCGTCCGCGGGGCTGTCGTTCGAAGGCCTCAAGTATCTGAACAACGACCCGGACCTGCGACAGAGCATCCGCCAGGCCCCGGCTCCGACGCTACGGTTCACCTTCCAGGGCGAGATGCCGACGCGGAGCCGCAACGGCCTCTTCTCTCTGAGCGCGGCCGCCATCGGTGACGTGTGGGATCCCGGGGCCGGCGTGCGGCAACCGCCCCTCCACATCGAATGCGCGGTCGTCGGCGGCACGACCCGCATTGTCTGGGCATACTCGCCCCGGCGGCTGTGGTGGACCGGAGCCGAGATCGATCAGTGGATGACCCGGTTCCGAAATGAGCTCTACCAGCTGGTTTGAAGGGGCACGGGCTTCCCGGTCGGTCAGACGTCGCGGTAGGTGGCGAACTCGTCGAGCAGGCTCTACGGGCGTCGTCGCATTGCGGGAAGCATGTCGCGGACGGCTGCCTCGAACTGATCGTAGGACGCATCCAGCGGAAGCGAATCTGCGACCGGCGCCCCGCAAGCCTCCAGGCGTGCCGACAGCTCACGCAGGAGATGTAGAGCCTAGTAGGGCATCTGATCATGGGGTGGGGCTACGCCGCTGGCGCGAGCCGCTGTTCCTGGCGGCCGCGGTGACCACGCAGGCGCTGGTGTTCTTCTCCGCCACCCTGATCATCAACCGCTCGCGGCCGGACGTGCCGAAGCTGGACGTGTCGCCGCCCACCTCCAGCTTTCCGTCCGGGCACACGTCCGCCGCGTTGGCCCTCTATGGCGGACTGGCCCTGCTGCTGGCCCTGCTCGCTCGGCGAACGTGGCTCAAGGTCCTGTGCTGGGCGCTGGTCTTGGTGCCGATCGCGGTCGGGCTGGCCCGCATGTACCGCGGCATGCACCACCCGTCAGGCGTGGTGGCGTCGTTCCTCAACGGCGGCGTCTGCATCGCCGTCATGGCGCGCGCAATACTCGCGCGCGGCGCGGTGTCTTCCAACCCACCAACAGGTTTAGCCCGCTCGTCTTCATTCGTGTCCGGTCGTCAGGAGCACTGGCGGCGGTCGCTCCGCTGAACAGGCCGTCGTCGGATCACTCGGCAGGTTCCTCATTTAGCGAAGCGCTTTCGTAAGAGAGCGACGGTCACGACCTTGGACGTCAGACGCGCAGTTTCTCCACGAGCGCTCTGCGAGGAGTAGAACGCTCAAGGCGGTTACCGGAGGCCGTCCGGAATGGTCGAAGGTCTTACGTACACCAGAAAACCGCCCCCCTGATCGGCGGGAACCCGGCTTGTCTGCCGCGATCGCCACTGGAACGGTTGATTTCGTAGCGATCAAGCCGAATTCTCGAGACGAAGAGCATGGACATGCAGTATCAAGCGATCACCCGGCTGGCGGCCGCGGTGTTGCTGCTGGCCGGCCTGAGCACGGGATCCGTCCCCGCGAACGCCGTTTCGTCAGCAGGCACATTCAAGGTCGACTGGAAGCCGTGTCCAGACGCTCCAAATATCCAATGTGGAATGTTACAGGTGCCGTTGGACTGGTCCAAGCCGACGGGCGAAAGAGTGCCGATCGCCGTCGCGCGCCGTCCGGCCGACGATCCGGGCGCCCGCATCGGAACGCTGTTCTACAATCCCGGTGGGCCCGGTGCCGGTGCCGCAAGGTACATCGTCGCCGCGGAAACCGCCTTCTCCCCCACGCTGCGCACCCGGTTCGACCTGGTCGCCATGGACCCGCGCGGAATGGGCAACAGCGTGCAGGTGCGCTGCGAGCTGAACCTCTTCACGCCCGACACGACCCTGTTCCCTCGCTCCGAGGAACAGTTCCAGCGGATGGTCCGGCACAACCGCGAATTCGGCCAGAGCTGCCTGCGGCAGACCGGCGCGCTCATGCACAACATGGACACCAGGACCGTCGCCCGCGACCACGAGGCATTGCGCATCGCCCTCAATGTCGACAAGGTCAGCTGGCTCGGCATCTCGTACGGCGCCCAGTTGGCGGCCAACTACGCCAACGAGTCCCCCGCCACACCCGCGCCATGGTGATCGACGCCGCACTGGATCACAGCCAGGCGGAGACCGCGCAGGCGACCGACGAGATCATGTCCGTGGAGAACGGATTCAACCGGTTCGCGCGCTGGTGCGACACAGCAACCGCGTGCGCGCTTCGCGGCCAGGACGTCGGGACCGTGTTCGACGCGCTGGTCGCACGCGCCGACGCCAACCCCATCCCTGTGGAGGGAGCGCTGCGAGCGGTCACCGGCGAGGACATCCGGATGGGAACCAAGACCCAGCTCGCGACCAAGGATCCGGTCGTCATCGCGCCGGGTTCAACCTGGGCGGCACTGTCCCAGTCACTCGCGGCCGCTGTCGCCGGAGACGCCTCGGCATTCATCTCCTTCCCCGACGGCGTGCCCCAGGACGGCCTGGGCGCCATCTCGGCGAACGCCTGCACCGACTACGTGCCCCAGGTCGAATCGTGGGCCGAGATGCAGCAGCGCATGCAGCTGGGCCGGCAACTCGCCCCGCACATGCAGGGCGCGTCCGACACCTGGCGGGTCAACGGCTGCATCGGCTGGCCGGTCAAGGCGACGAACCCGCCGCGGGCACTGAACGTCCGCGGAATACCGACGCTACTCGTGCATGCGGTAAACGATCCACAGGACCCGTACCGCTGGACGCACAACCTCGCGGCTCAGATCCATGGCAGCGACCTGCTGACCCGCACGGGCGACGGGCACACCTCCTACTACTCCTCGCCGTGCTCACGCGCCGCGATGGACAACTACCTCGTCCGCCCGCAGGCATCCGCCGACCGAGTGTGTGACGAGTAGCCCCTGGCCGATTGGTGACCCCTCGTCCCGAGTGACGGGGGGCCACAACGCCAAGGCATCAAAACCGACCGCCCGGCGCCAGGAGCGCAACCTGGTTGAACAGCCAGACGTACCAGAAGGTGACGGCGATGGTAGTGCCGGCGTCGATCGATGCCGCGCAGGCCGGCCCGGTTGTCGCGGATGGACGCCACGATGAGGGCGGCGATGAATGTGCCCGCGGCGACGAAGCTGTCCCATGGGATGGCGCCCCGGCTCAGGGCGTACGCGAGGACGGACGTCGGTGCAAAGTGTGGACTCAGCGTGCGACGTCCAGCCGGCGCAGGTCCTTGGCGGCCCGCCGGGCCAGCAGCTCGGCTCCCTGCCGGCGGGCGATCTCCTGCGAAGTCTCGAGCTCGGCGCGAGCGTCGGCTCTCCGGGACGGCCCGTTCGCGAGCAGGGTTCGGCCACGCAGGCGGTGCAGCTCGGCCTCGTACATTCGCTCGCCGGTCTGGGTGACCTGTACGAGCGCTTCGTCCAGCAGTCGCAGAGCCTCCTCGCTGTGCCCCGACAAGGCCTCGGCCTCGGCGAGCAGACCCAGCACCCAGGGGACGAGGTGCCGCGCGCCGCGCGACTGGATCTCGTCGACGTTCTGCCGCAGCGCTCGGGCACCTCCGGCCGGGTCGCCGGTCAGCGCCCGGGTCCAGGATCGGACGGCCGAGGCGTAGCTGAACCAGGCCGGAAGCGGACCGGCGAGCTCGAGCGCTCGGCCGGCATGCAGACCAGCCGTGGTCACGTCCCGGCGAAGGGCGCCGATCAATGCGGCGCTGGTGAACACGGCCGCTCGCACCAGGGGTGCCGCGGTGCCGGTCGCGGCGATCGCGGAGTCCACCTGCGCGGTCGCGTCGTGTCCGTGGCCGAGGAGGTCCAGCACCGGAGCCAGTTGCAGCCGGACGGTGATGTCAACCGGGAGTGCCTGGTGCGACGGATCGGGCGCGGCGGCGGCCAAGCCGAGGCTCTGCTCGAGGTGCTCCCGCGCCGCGCCGGGCTCGCCCATGCACCACAGGGTTCGGCCGACGGCGAGCTGGGCGAGCGCGAGCGCGAGCGGATCGGCCATCTGCTGGCCGAGATCGAGTATCCGCTCGGCCAGCCGGCGCGCGTCGGCGTGCTCGGCTCGAGCCACCGCCACCTCGTACAGGCTCCGGTACGCCGCGATCGTGGCGGGGCCGTCGGCCAGTTGCTCAGCCAACTCCCGGGCACGCGTGACGGCGGCGCGGCCAGCCGCCGACTGTGCACCGTCGAGCTGGGCGAACAGCATGCTGAGCCGCATCTGCACGTCGAGCTCCGACCGCATGCGTTCGGTTGACTCGGCCTCTCCGACGAGCAGTTCCAGCGCGTGCCGCAGGTGTTGTTCGGCCCCCTCGTGCGCCAGGGTGGCCAACGCGTGGTCGGCGGCTGCCAGCAGGTGTGGCAGGGCGGTGCGGGTGCCGACCACCGGCGAGGCCAGCCACCAGTGCAGGCCGGCGCGGTCGGCCCAGCCGGGGCGGCCGGCCAGCGCCTGAGCCACGCGGGCGTGCAGCCGCGCCTGCCGGACCCGGCTGACCTCGCCATGGATGGCCTCCCGGACGAGGGCGTGCGCGAACCGGTACCGGCCCACGGCCGTGTCCTCGACCACCAGGCCTGACAAGAGTGCTGCCTCGATGGCATCGAGTGCGCTCTCGTCGTCCAGACCGGACACGTCACGGACGACGTCGAGATTGAACTCCCGCCCGATCACCGCGGCGACGAGGAGCACCGATCGCGTCTGCTCCGGCAGCCCGGCGAGGCGGCGGCGCAAGACGTCCCGAACGCCCACCGGCACCTCATGGGCCGCGGCCTGTTCCGCCGCGGCCAGCCTCCGGTCGCTGCCGAGCAGGCGAACAAGTTCCAGGACGAAGAAAGGGTTTCCCGCGCTGCGGTCGTGCACCACCCGTACCAGCCCACCGTCGGGGCTCGCTCGGAGATTCGCGGCCATCAGCTGCCGTACGTCGGTCTCGCTCAAGCCGTGCAGAGCAACCCGGTCCACCGTCGGCAGGCGCGCCAGCGCGGCGAGCGTGTCGCGCAGTACCGCTTTGCCGGCCGGATCGGGGTCACGGTAGGTGGCGGCGACGAGGATCCGCGCGGTGCCGAGCTCGCCGGCCAGCGCCGGTAGAACGCGCAACGTGCCGGCGTCCGCCCACTGCAGGTCGTCGATCACCACCAGGAGCGGTCGGCGCGCAGCCAACCGGTGCAACAGCGCCACCACCGCACGGCACAGCCGGAACCGGACCGCCTCGACGTCCACGACGGGCGGTGCGGCCGCCTGCTCACCGGCGGGGTCGATGAGGATCGACCCGAGCACCGGCAGATGCGGAGCCAGCAACGCCTCCCGGTCATCGTACGGAAGGTCTGCGATCAACTCCCGCAGCACCTGCGTCCACGGCCAGAACGGCGGCGCACCAGGCTCCTCCCCGCAGCGGCCCCACGCGACCGCCACCCCGGTCGAGCGCCGGGCCAACTCCTCGGCGAGCCTGGTCTTGCCGACACCGGGCTCGCCGGTCAGCAGCACCAGCCGGCCGTGCCCGGCCACGCTCGCGGCCAGCGCCCGGTCGAGCGAGCTCAGCTGGGTGGTGCGGCCGACGAGCGTGCGTTCCGGGTCGGGCACCGGCCCGGCTTCGGCCGCGTGCACCGCTGTGTCCGGTGCGGACCACCGCGCCACGGCCTGATCGAGATCCGGTGCGTGCCGCAGGATCTGCTGGTGCAGTACCTCCAGTTGTGGACGCGGGTCGATACCCAGGTCCTCGTTCAGCATCCGGCGGACGTCCTGGTAGGCGCTCAGGGCCTCCGCCTGGCGCCCGGAGCGGTACAGCGCCAGCATGCGAAAACCGTGCAGGCTCTCCCGGTACGGATGGGCCTTGGTCAGTTGATCAAGCTCGGCGAGGTCGATCGCGGGCCGCCCCCGCGCCAGGTCGGCCGCGATCCGGTCCTCGAGTGCACCCAGCCGCAGCTCATCCAGGCGAGCCCGTTCCTCGCGGGCGAACGAAGCGTCGGCGAAGTCGGCCAGAACCGGGCCCCGCCACAGCGCGAGCGCCTGCCCGAGGAGGTCGGCGGCCCGTTCGGGATCGCCCGTGCCCAACAGCTGCCGGCCCTGCGTGGCGAGCGCTTGGAACCGCGCCGCGTCAAGATCCTCCGGGGCGACCGCGATCCGGTACCCGGGCGGCTGGCTCACCAGCACGCGCGCCGGCGTGCGGGCCTCGCGAACCGGCTCCAGCAGCCGCCGCAGATGAGACACATACGCCTGGAGCGACGCGAGCGCCTGCGCCGGCGGGTCCTCCCCCCAGATCTCGTCGACCAGGTGCTCAAGCGAGACTGGACGATTTGCGTGCACCAGGAGGATGGCGAGCACGGCACGCTGCTTCGGGCGGCCCAGCTGCAGCAGCCGCCCGCCCTCCGCCACTTCGAGCGGTCCGAGAATGTTGAACTTCACCGCACCGCCCGTCTCCACCGGTGGGAGTCGCACGGACCATGTTATAGCGCCTCCGGAACCAGGGAACCCCGCACATCGGACATGATCGGAGCCTACGGGCGCCGTCGAACGAGGGCGACGCCTCAGGAGCCGGGTGGCCGCCACGGCACCGTTGCCGCCGTCGCCCTCTCGTCCGATGCCAGGATCGCGGCCACGTCCGCACCGGTGAGGAAGGCGACCATCAGGGTGTTGGTGATGGTCAGCTTGCGGCGGGGTCGATGGTGGTGCCGGCGAGCATCGGCCGGGCCAGCGACTGCGGTGCCAGCGGCAGAAACGGGATGTCCATGAAGCTGAGGTGGGAGGCCCCGGTGATCTGCACCGTGTGGGCCGGCTTTGCGGTCCGGTCGAGGGTGATGGCCTTCTCGGCGGCGTACCAGTCGGGGTCGGGGGCGATGCCGACCGCGACGGCATCGTCGGGGGTCAGGTCAGTACTCCCAGGACGCGTACTTGGCGTTGCGCTGTTTCATGTCCTCGTACAGCAGCACCTGCCGGTCGATGTACCACGCCTTGGCGGCCTGCAGGATCACCAGACCGGTGACGGTCGCGATCAGGTCGAGCTGGACGAGCCCGTACGCGAGCGCCGCCGCACCGATGGTCTGGATCGCGTAGGTCACCCGCAGCACCTTGGGAGTGAACTGGGCGGGAACCGGAACGACGTTTCGCTCCGACCAGACCCGTTCACCGAAGACGCCCTTCGACGCCCAGTTGCGGGTGGACCGGGGCTTGGGAAACAGCAACGGGTTGACCATCATGAAGACCAGCGACAAGACGATCGGCACCAGGCACCACCACCCGATCCAGTCGCGACTCCAGATCGACAACGCCAGCAACGGCAGGACCGCGAACCGGGTCACGACGCTGACCGGGTTGGCGTGGCGGGTCCAGCTGTCGCCGGTCAGGCCGAACCATTTGGCGACTCGTTGCTCCCCGCTCAGCTTGGTGGTGGTAGGTGTGCCCGACATGGCCGGAGTACTCATCGTGGACCTCCCTGGTGGCGACTCGACGTGACTGTCACGAGGGTGCGGCACCGGGCTTGACGGCGGCTTGACACGGAGCATCCCCGCGCGTCAAGTGGTCGCCAAGGCGTGGCCACCAGGATGGTGCTCGTGGGAGTTGACGAGGACCCCCGGCCGTCGGGAATCGTGTTCCGGCGGCTGGGCACGCCGGCCGAACGGTCGCGGGCACGCGCCCTGCTGGACGCCGCCGGGCCCGCGTACCGCTCGCCGCGGCTGGCCGGCGACGAGGTGTGGTTCGGGCTGTTCGACCTCACCGCGGCCAACGGCGCCGCCCTGACGGCCGCCGCGGCCACGCTACCGACGTCGGCGCGGGTGCTGGAGGCACGCGCGCTGGTGTGGACAAGTGCACACTGGTCACAGACGTGCGGACGGCTGGTGCGGGAGCTGGCCGATGTGTGCCGGGCGCACGGTGCGGAGTGGATGGTGGCCGCCGTCGCGGATGGCGACACGGCCGCGGTGCACCTACTGCGCCGCGCCGGCTTCGACACGACCTCGGATCCGGGTCTGCCTGACACTGGCTCCATCGAATGGCTCATGCGGGACGTCTAAGGAGGCAACGGTGCGTCCGTGGTGGCAATGGCTCCTCGGCTGGCTTGGATTCGCGGCGTTGCTCGCGACGCTGATCTTCTATGCCGCCAGCGGGCTGCTCGCGCCGGCCTGGGCAGTCGCAGTCCTACTGGTCGTCTGGCTTGGGCTGGTGGTGGCAGCGATCAGACTGCTGCGCCGCCGGCGACCGCTGTGGGTGCTGATGACGCCGATCGCCGCATGGTTGATCTGGTACGCCGCGTTGACCGCCGGAGAGACCTGGCTCGGCTGGACAGGCTGACCCCTCGCCCGAGCGGTCCTCGCCCGGACGCTGACTGCGCTAGCAACCGCAACGACCGGCAACCACATCAGTGGTGCTCGCACTGCGGGCAACTTCGACGCGATTCAGTCGCCCGGCGCACGGCACCTTCTCGCCTCGGCGGCGCCGTTCGGCGGGCATTTGACACAGCGCCATACCCGGCGTCAAGTCACCGTCAAGCCCGGCCGCGCACGATCGTCTGCGAACGAGCTACCCACCCGCTACCGCAGCGGTGGTGGCCGGCGTCGGGCTCGCCCCGGCAGCCAAAGCCTGGTACCTCGAGCGCATGGTGCTGCTGTTCGACGACATGAAGACCCGCCACCGCGAGTACTCGGCGTGGGAGTACTGAGGCCACCGCCGCCACGACACCACCCGAATAGAGGGAACCGATGAACCGCACCCACATCACCTGCCGGCTCCTCGTCGCCACGGCAACTGCGCTCGCGGTGGCGCTGACAACCGGCGGGCCCGCGGGCGCCCAGCCCGTGCCGGCAGACCAGGCCGAACGACGCCTGCAACAGGCCCTCGATCGGGTGGTCGCCGCGGGCGCCCCGGGAGCCGTCCTTCTCGACCGGCACGGATCGCGCACCACCCGACTGGCGAGCGGCTTCGCCGATCCGGTCGAGGGCCGTCGGATGCGCGTGGACGACCGGTTCCGAGCGGCCAGCCAGATGAAGAGCTTCACCGCGGTGGTGGTCCTGCAATTGGTCCAGGAAGGCCGGCTACGCCTCGACGATCAGATCGACGTGTTGCTACCCGGTGTCGTGCCGCACGGCTACGGTGCCGGAGTCACGGTGCGGCACCTGTTACTGCACAACAGCGGACTGTTCGACTTCGGTGACGATCCACGCGTACTCGCCCCGTACTTCGCCGGTGACCTCGGTCATGTGTGGACCCCGCCGCAACTGTTGGCGATCGCGTTCGAGCATCCGCCGCTGTTCCCGCCGGGCACCCGGTTCTCCTACGCTGACACCGGCTACTTCCTGCTGGCCTACATCGTCGAGGCGGTCACCGGACACGCCTTCGGCGACGAGTTGCGGCGCCGGATCCTGCGCCCGCTGGGGCTGCGCGGCACCGACCTGCCGACCGTCGACGCAATCGCCGGCCGGCACGCACACGGATACATCGTGTTCGGCGACCCACCGGCCGACACGGACGTCACCGCCCTGTATCCGTTCTCGTGGGCCGCCGGTGGGCTGACGAGCACCGCCCACGACTCCGCCCGATTCTATCGCGCTCTGTTCGCGGGCCGGCTGCTGTCCCCCGCGCTGATCCGCGAGATGAAGACCACGATCGAGGTCACCGACAGCGACCTGCCCAGCCGCAGCGGCCTCGGGGTCCAGCGATGGACGCCGTGTGGCGTCGCGTGGGGGCACAGCGGCAACGCTCCCGGCTATCTGGTCTACACCTGGATCAGCCCGGACACCCAGCACGAAACCGTCTTGATGATCAACGAGGACCCCCAGTCGGTCGGTCCACAGGCTCTGGCCGAGTACTACGACCTGCTCGATCGCGCGTACTGCAGGCGACCCTGACGTCCGGGGTAATCGCCTGGTGGGTGCCGACGAACAACGGATGAGGAGTGTTGCGATGACAAATCAGAACAGCCGGATCACCGTGGTCGGTGGTGGCATCGGTGGGCTGACGGCCGCACTGCTCCTCGCCCGTACCGGAGCGGACGTCACCGTGCTGGAACGAGCACCCCAGCCGAAAGAGGTCGGCGCCGGACTGCTGATCCAACCGAACGGCCTGGCCGTGCTGGGCGGTCTGTCACTCGCCGCCGACCTCCACCAGCGCGCGCACCCCATCGGCGGCGCCGTGGTCCGGTCGCCGGCCGGCGTGCCGATCCTGCACACACGAATGCCCGACTACGGTCCGGGCCTCGACCACACCCTCGCCGTGCGGCGCAGCCACCTGCTCACCGTGCTGCTCGGCGCCGTCGAAGCAGCACCGGCCGTCCGGACGCTCTTCGGCCACGAGGTGATCGACGCCCACCAGGACGGACACGTGACGTACCGCGACCCGGACGGAACTCACCAGACCCTGCGCGCCGACCTCGTCGTCGGCGCCGATGGGGCGGGGTCGCAGATCCGCGCGGTCGGCGCGTTCCGCCCCACCGTGCGCGGCAGCCGCGCCACCTACATCCGCGGCATCATTCCCGGCGACGACCTCGGCCTGGAAGGTGAGTACTGGACGCCGCTGGGCGTGTTCGGCGGCGCGCGACTCGGCGACGGAACCACCTACTTCTACGCCGCAGGCGACGCCGCCGGGGTTGCGGCGGCGCTCGCCCAGCGAGACCTGCCGGCGTTGCGTCGCGTGTGGGCAGACGCCCTGGCCCCCAGCACCGGCGTGCTCCAACGCGTCCCAGACTTCGACGCGCTGCTCATCAACGACGTCACCCGAGTGGACTGCGCTCGCTGGGTCGACGGTCGCCTCGTCCTCGTCGGCGACGCGGCACACGCAATGGCACCCAACCTCGGCCAGGGCGCCAACAGCGCGATGGTTGACGCCGCGGTACTGGCCATCGAACTGGCCGGCGACCGGCCGATCGCCGATGCGTTGCGGCGCTACACCACCCGCCGAGCCCGGCCGGTGCGACGTGTCCAGGACACCGCCGACCGGCTCGCCCGGATGAGCCGCGTAGCGGGTCGCCTCAGGCCCGTCACCCGAGACACCCTCCTCAACCTGCTCACCCGGATCCACCCCCTCGCCCACCGACAGACCACCGCCGCCCAGCAGGAGGATCCGCGCGCCCTGCTCGCATCCGTCGCCGCGCTGGGCTCCACACCAACGACCGCGGAAGGAACGAAGGCCACCGATCAACCTCGACCCTCGGAACGGCGGGGCGCGCGACGCGCAGGTGGCGCGGGAGCCGAGCACCGGGCAGTACCTGATAACCGCGATGCGAAAGGTACGTCGGGTCCTTCCCGGTAGGCCGTACCGCAGGTGAGTGCTACGACGCGTCCCGTACCGGCCCCGGCCGCCTCGCCCTGCGCCGGCTGACCGCGGGAGAACCGGTCTGGCCGGAGCGAAACGTCGTTCCGGTTCCGCCCAGTTCAATCCCCAGGGTCTGAGGGTGACCTACGCGATCCAGGGCGCCAGCAAATCAGGACGCAGGCCAGGTTGACCAGGCTGTCGTGGATGTCGGACGTCGGTTACCCGGGGATGCCGGCCGGGGCTCAGCGGTGCAGCGGTGTCCGCAGGATCTTGCCGGCATGGGTCCACAACAGCGCGTCGCCGGCGTCGGGTACCACATTCCGCCGCACGTCAGGCAGGCGAGCCGCAAGCGAGGCACCGTGAGTGCACCGGGCTGGTGTCGGCGGTGCCGTAGCAGAGGTCCACAGGGACCCGTACGAGCGCCGGGTCGAACGGCCATCGGGCCGAGACGAGGACGGTGTCCCGCGCGTACCCGCCGGGGCCTTGCGCGAAGGCCTCCGCCATGGCGTGCCGCAAGGCGCGTTCGAATACCGGATCGGTGTAGACGGTCCGGTCGGTGTCACCGGCCATCATGAGGATCCGCTGCCAGTACTCTTCCGGATCCCGTACCCGGCGAACAACGTCTCCGCGGCGGCTGAATCGGTGCGTACGGCCTCGACCATCGCGGTGACCTCTGGCGGGAGAGCCGCGGCGAGCGACGGATGGGCGAGTTCGTCGGTGCCTGCCACCACAGCGGCGTCGGTGAGGTCGCCGGCAGCGGCGCAGGCCAGCACGAACGGGGCGCCTTTCGAGAAACCGACGCCGCGTGCCCCGGTGAGGTTGCGCAGCCGGATCGTCGATCCGACACGGTGGCGATCGGTGAATACGAACGCGCCTTCACCGCAGGACAGGCCCGACAGATCATCCCGTCCCTGGGGCGCGCAACAACGCCGCCGTGGGGTTGCCGGGGCTCGACCCCGGAGCAGATATGACAAAGGCGGTCATCAGCTCGCACTTGCCGCGAGCAGAGACCGCCCAACCGTCTTTGTGTCCGGAGGGGGACTTGAGTCCTTTTTATAGCATCCCGCACCAAAACGTCCTACTGGCTATCATATCTGCTCCAGCACGCTGCGGTAGCTGCGCTGCTACGAGCCACCCGGAAGAGTCTCGGCCGGCGGTGGGCGCCGTGAGGTCCGTGCCACTGCCCCCACTCGTTCCCAAACTGACCCTGCCGGACCGTCAGGGCGAACGCCGTGTCCTCGGCCGCCGGCGGCAGCCGGCGCTACCACTCCCCCAGGTGCCGGTGCTGCCCCGCCGGGACGTGGTGTCCGGGATGTGCTGGATGGACCGCGCCGGGCGCGTCTCCGACCGGGCCCTCATGGAATGCCTCGGCTGGACGCCGGGCACCCGGGTCGGGTTCACCATCCGCGAGCAGCTGATCGTGGCGGTCGCCGACGAGAACGGCAACCGCCGGCTCGACAACCGCAGCCACCTCTGGCTCCCGCTCAACGTCCGGCACGCCTGCCGGCTCTACGACCGCGAACGGGTCCTGCTCGCCGCACTACCCGGACGGCAGCGGCTGATCATCCATCCGCCCGCCTCCCTCGGGCAACTCACCGCGGCCGCCCACGTCGCCGCACTGGGCGGTGACCTGTGAACGCCACCAACTCGAGACCCGAAGTCCTGCAGGCGGCGCGGGTGCTGTTGCAACAAATGGGCGTCTCCCTCGTCGACCTGATCACCGCACCCGCCGAACTCGGATCAGGAGTGCCCTCGTTCCGCGACTACGTCCCGGTGGTCATGGCCGCGGTCTCCCCCGCCTCCCAGCGCATGTACGGCACCTACTGGAACAAAGCTATCGACCTGTGGGGCGACCGCGGCATCGACCAGATCCTGCCTTCGAGATCGAAGCAGCCATGCGCCACGTCCAGAAGCACGCGCTGAAACGCCGGAACAGCCGTGGCGGGCGCAGCGCTTCGGAACACTTCATCGCCGGGCCTCCGATCCTTATACAAGCGGGCCGTCGCCGACGGACTCATCACGGAAGGCGACAACCCTGCGCGGAAGGTTGCCAAACCCCGCCGGCTGGCCAGCACCCGCACCGCGCTGCCCTACGAACGGCTCGGCGAACTCATCGAAACCGCCAGCGTCACCGGCAACGACCCCGAACTCGACACGCTGATCCTGCGGTTCCACATCGAGACCGCCTGCCGCCGCGGCGGCCTGCTCGGCCTCCGACCCAAGGACCTGGATGTTGAACAGTGCCTGGTCATGTTGCGGGAGAAAGGCGAAACGTTCCGCTGGCAGCCGGTTTCCCCCCCACCCTGATGGCCTTCCTCCAACTACACGTCCAGGAGCGCGACGCCTTCGAGGAAGAACCGCTGCTGCGGTACCGCAATGGACGAGCGGTCGGACGACGCCGCTACGACTACCTGTTCGAGCGACAGGTCGTCGGCGCCGGTGACGCGGTCTTCGGCGGCAGCCGCCGCGGACCCGCTCCCGGTTCAGGACCAGCGCCGCGATGTGCGCGCAGGTCCGTCGACAAGACCGCACCTTGGCGGCCGGGCACCCTATGGCTACCGGCTCGTCGACGCCGGGCCCCGTCCAAACCAGGTCCACGCTCCCTGCACCGATACTATCCAGGCGCGTCGCCGCCCGAGTCGCGAACAGCGCGTTTCGCTCAAGTGCGCGGCAGGAACGTCGATAGCCAGGTATGACCTCCGCATCGCCCTTCGCCGCGACAACGGTCACGGACGGCCCGCGCCCTCCGGGGTACGTCGTTCTGGGCACCTTGGGGCAGGGTCACCAGGGCACGGTCTACCGCGTCCAGCGCGACGGTGCGGAGTTCGCGTTGAAGGTGCTCGCCGCCGGGGCGGAGACCGGCACCTCACCGGCGGCCGCGCGCCGGGAGGCCGCGAAGCTGGCGACGATTCGCTGTCCCGGCGTGCCGAGGGTGTACGAGGTCGGGTCGGTGGAGGGCCGGCCGTACCTCGTCATGGAGGTGGTGGAAGGCCGTCCGCTCAGCGACGCCTTGCGTCCAGGGCCGCTGCCGTGGGACACGTTGCTGCGGACCGCAATCGGCGCCGCTACAGTGCTGGAAGCGGTACACCGCGCCCAACTGCTGCACGGCGACGTCAAACCGGACAACATCATCCTCGGCGAGGACGGCGTCGTCCGGCTCATCGACTTCTCGTTGGGCGCCCAGCTGTCCGCCGCCGATGCCGACGGCCGCGTCGCCGGCAGCGCCCTCTACAGTTCGCCCGAGCAGAGCGGAATGCTGGAACGGGCGTTGGACGCGCGCGCCGACCTTTACTCTTTGGGTGCGGTGCTCTTCGAGGCGGCCACCGGAAAGCCACCGTTCACCGCGCCCGACCTCGGGCAGCTGCTCCGGCAGCACGCGCTGGCACCACTGCCCGACCTTCAGCAGGCCGCCCCGCACCTGCCGGCGGCGTTCACGCGGATCCTCCAACGGCTGCTCGCCAAGGAACCAGACGATCGTCACCAGAGCGCGTCCGATGTGCTCGCGGACCTGCGGTTGGCGGCGGCAGAGCAGGGTGACCCGGGCGACGTGCCGGCTACCGAGCAGCGAGCGCGGGACGAGGTTCCGCTCATCGGCCGCGACGCTGAACTGACGGCCCTGCGCGACGGGTGGACACAGGCGCTGGCCGGCCGGGGCGGCCTGGTGATGGTGACCGGGGTTTCCGGCGTCGGCAAGAGTCACCTGGTCCGCGAGCTCACACACAGCCTGCCGACCAGCTCTCCCGTGCTGCACGGCGTCGGCGTCCACGGGACGAAGCAGCCCCTTGCGCCGCTGCGCGCGGCCATCGACGGATATCTTCGCGAGCTGGCGCAGCTGCCTGACAGCGAGGCGGAGACTGCTGTGCAGGTGCTGCGGACGGCGGCCGCGGACACGGCCGACATGATCAGTCATCTGTCGGACGGGCTGTCGACCGCTCTGGGCACGCCGGCGTCCGCCGGTAGCGCCGTCGACGAGACGCGCCACACCGCCGCAGTGGCCAGCTTCCTGCTCGAGCTGGCCCGTCGCAGCAACGGCCTGCTACTGCACCTCGACGACCTGCAGTGGTACGACCGTTCCACCGTACGAGTGCTGGAGCAGCTCGCTGCCGAGGCGGACCGGGCGCCTCTGCTCGTCGTCTTCACCGTCCGCTCGGAGGAGGCCGATGCCGAGCCGGTGGCCGCTGTGCGGGAAATGCTCGGCGATCAGCTGACCACTGTGACGCTGCCTCCCTTGGACGTTGCGGCGACGGCTGCGCTAATTACCACTGTCAACGGCGGGCTGGCGATCAGTGACCAGCTCGCCGCGCGGCTGGCGGCCCGCAGCGGGGGAAATCCGTTCATCCTGACCGAGTACGTGCGGGCGCTGATCGACGCCGGCGTCGTCACCGTCAGCTGGGGCGAATGGCGCGTCGACGTCGCCATGCTCGATGGCCTCACCCTGCCCCAGGACGTCTCCGATCTGGTGCGGCGGCGCGTCGATGCGCTGGACGCGGCGAACCGCCACGTTCTCGGGACCGCCGCCACCGCCGGTTTCCGGTTCCAGGCTGACGTTTTGGCCGCCGTGGAAGGACTGTCGCACCGTTCCGTCGTCACCCTGCTCACCGACGCCGCCCGGCTCGGGCTGGTCGAGGAACTCGAGGAAGGCGTCTACGGGTTCCTGCACGAGCGCATCCGCGAGGCGCTGACGGAGCAGTTCGACGAGGTGAGCCGGCAGCGCCTGCACGACCGCATCGCCGACGTGCTGGACCGGGACACCCCATCGACCGACGCCGACGTGTACGCGCTCGCCCACCACCGGATGAGCGGCACCCCCGGACACGATGCGACCGCGACCTTCGCCGCGTGCCGGGCGGCGGCCGAGCTCGCCCTGACCGATTGGGCCCCGGAGACGGCCGCGGTGATGCTGGAACACGCCGCGGCGGTCGCCGACGAAAACGGCATGCCGACGGACGACACCTTCGGCGAACTGCTCGCCACGGCCTATCACCGATCCGCCCGGCTGGACGACGCCGTCGCCGCCGTGCACGCGGCCGTGGAGCGCGCGACCGATCCCCTGCGGCGGGCCCACCTGCTGCGCCTGCTGAGCATGGTGCACCAGTCCGCTTGGGACACCGAACGGCAGATCAGCGCCGCCGAGCAGGCCCTGGCCGAGCTGGGACGACCCCTGCCTCACCGCAGCGCCGGCCGGGCGTTGTCCTCGGTCGGCTATTTCCTGCTGAGCGTGTTGATCCAGCTCACCGGGATCGGCGGCAGCACCAGAAACCCACGAACGCGCGACCGCTACCTGCTGCAGTGCGCCCTCTACGAGAGTCTGGGCGCGGCGTACACCCGTGAGCTGCAACCGGCCAAGTCCGTAATCTTCGCCCTGCGCGCGCCCTACCTCACCCGCCGCACCGGCCGGTCCACCGAGGGCGTGCGCGCGATCACCGCGGTCGCGCTGCTATTGGAGTTCACCGGCTTCCCGCGGCTGGCGAACCGGGTGTCGTCCCGGGTCGCCCAGGACGCCGCCGCGCTCGGCGACCAGGCGCTCATGGCCCACGTCGCGTGGAGCCGAGCCATCGCCCGGCACGGCAGTGGCCGGGACGACGGCACGCAGATACGCAGGATGCTGGACGAGCACGGCCGCTGGCTGGACTTCGGCCTGGCGCTCGACGCATACGCCGTACTGTCCTGGGATTGGCTGCTGTGCGGCGACATGGCCACTGCGGAGACCGGTCTCGATCAGGCTCGTCGCCGTGCCACGGTGAGCGGGCAGAGCCGGCGCAGTGCCGTTGTGGCGGCTGACGCCTGCCTGCTGGCGCTGCGCGGGCGTGCGGGCGAGGCGGCGCTGAAGCTCAACACGATCGCCAGTGGAGAGATACCGCTGCACCAATGGGTCGACCTTCTGATCGGCCGGGTGCAGACGGCGATCGAGCGCGGCGATTTCGGCGAGGACTACGAGCGCGCGATGGCAGAGTTCGACGCGTACGGGCTAACACCCCGTGACCTGCTGCCCGCTCAGCACACCTTCTACTGCCTGCGGGCGTACGCCGAGTTGGAGCGGTGCCGTACGGTCCCCGAGCAGGACCGGCCGGCTCAGCTGGTAGCGGCACGCGCCGCCCTGGCGACCCTGGGCAAGGTGGCCTACCGGCCCATCCTGCGCGCATATCACCGCGTCGGCCGGGCCGCGTTGTGCGTGCTCGACGGCTCCCCCGGCAAAGCGCTGGAGCGGCTCACGGCGGCCGCTGCCGACGTACGAGCCGTGGACGCGCCACTGCTCGAATACGAAGCAGCACGTATCCAAGCGCACGCCTTGGCGGCTCTGCAGCTGCCGCAGCACGCCCGCCGCCAGGCCAACTTCGCCGCAACCGTGGCGCACTTCCAGGGCTGGCCCCACCGCGTCCAGCGGCTCATGGCCGAGTTCGGTTTCGCCACCTCCGCCGAGGACATCTCCGTCCGCTCGGGCGCCGCCCGTTACCGCGACGCCCAGCGCCAGTCGGCACTGCAACAGGTCAGCCTCGCCGCGGCGCGCGTTCTCGACCCGGCCCAGCTGGTCCGAATCGCTCTCGACGAAGTGATCCGCATCCTCGGCGCCGAACGTGCGTTCCTGCTCCTGGAAGATGACAGCACCGCAGGCCTGGGATCCCACGTCGGCCGGGACGCCTACAGCCAGGACCTGGTGCAGGCCCATGGCTACAGCACCCGCATCGTCGATCAGGTCCGCGCGGGGCGACGTGCCGTCGTCGTGACCGGAACCGACCGCGGCGAGCTGCCGCGATCCGACAGCATGATCGAGTACGACCTGCGCAGCATCGTGGCGGCGCCCATCGTGCTCGACGACCGGCTGCTGGGGGTCGTCTACCTGGACAGCAGGCTCGCCAAGGGCGTCTTCACCGGGGCTGACCTGGAACTACTGACGGCGGTCGGCCATCAGATCGCGATCTCCCTCGAGACAGCCCGGGCGGCGCAGCTGGAGGTGGCGGTGGCCACCGCACAGCATCAGCGAGACCTGGCCGAGTTGCTGCGGAAGGCCATGACGTCCTTCGCCGGGACTCTAGACCCGGAGGACGTCCTCGATCGGCTGATGGTTGCGGTGCGTCAGACCGGGGCCACAGACCATTTCGGCCTGATCACAGCGGCGGAGGATGCGGCCGCATTGACGGTGCGGTATCACGACGGCGACGAGACCCGGCGGCGGCTGGTCGAAGGCATGCCGGAGGAATTTTCGGCGTTGCTGCGGTATGCCCATCCGACGCCACCCCAGCACGGCCCCGCGGCGTCCGGCCTGGCCCGGGTCGGCGCAGCCCTAGCCGACTGCGGCGTGACGTCACACGACAGCTGGCGACTGATCCCCTTGACGGTCCGCGACGGCCAGCTCGGCATCCTGCTGCTCGGCAGTGCCGCGCCGGCGGGCAGCACCGCTGATCCTCAGGTCATCGCGACGCTGGCCGGGCAGGCGATGACGGCGTACGAGAACGCGAGGTTGTTCGCCCAGGTCCACCACATGGCCGCAGTCGATTCCCTGACCGGCATCGCCAACCGGCGCTCCTTCTTCGACCGGGCCCAGCAGGAGTTCGCCAGCGCTGGCGAGCGTCACCGGGGCGCCGTGCTGATGATCGACGTCGACAACTTCAAAAAGATCAACGACGGGCACGGCCACCACATCGGCGACGAAGTGCTCCGCGGAGTCGCCGCACGTTTGCAGGCGAGCTGCGGCACCACCGATCTCGTGGCGCGATACGGTGGCGAGGAGTTCGTCGTCCTGCTACCCGACGGCGGCGAGCAGGCTTCGGCCGTCGCCGAGCGGATCCGCTGCGAGGTGGCCGGCACCCCGATCGCCACCTCAGCCGGTCCGGTGCCGGTGACCGTCAGCGTGGGTGCCACACCCACCGTCGGAGTGACTGCCGTCGACGCCGCGTTGACCCGCGCCGACTCGTGCCTATACGAGGCCAAACACGGCGGCCGCAATCGCGTCGTGGTGGCTGAGGCCGGCGCAGGGGCCGGGCCTTCGTCAGTCTCGACTGCCGAGGCCAACTCCGACGGGCATGGTCCGCGGTCTGCGCGCCTCGGGCGCACCGCCTTGCCTGCGGGCGGCGGCGTGCCGTCATGAATACGGGAGCCGTCGTCACCCTTGTCGTGGGTGCGTGCTCACCCTGTGCCGGAGTGGTCCTGGACGAGGTGAGCGAAGGCCTTTTCGAGCAGCCTTGTAGTGCTGGTCCGACTGGAGCGGCCCGGACGATCCCGGGCTGATCACCTACTGGCTTTTCCCACCGAAAGTCCTTGCGCTGATCCTCCACGCCTACACCGATGACCCGATCAACCGCCGTGACGACGCCGAACGCTGAGGGAGCCAGCCAGACCGAAGGCAATGTAGCTCTGGTCGCTGCCCTCATGGCGCAGCTCAATATCACCGCCGACCAGCTTCCCCGCACCGACGCTCCCCCACGCCCGAGCCGGACCGTTCCTACCTTCGACGAATACATCCTCCAGGTCGCCGCTGGTGTGGTCGCCGGAACTCGCCGCGTCTACGACACTTACTGGCGGCGCATACGCGAGCGATGGGGACACCGGCGTCTCGATGAGCCCACGCCCTTGGAGATCACACAGTTCGCCCAGGAAGTCCGCGATGGCGCCGTCGTCCGCCGCAACCATCGAGGCGGAGCCGGCGCCGCCGAACACCTCATCGCCGCCTTCCGCTGCATCTACCGCTACGCCGTCGCGGACCGGCTCATCGAGGCAGGAAACAACCCGGCCGCTCGTGTCGACAAACCCCACCGCCAGCCCAGTCTGCGGCACGCACTCCCCGACCCCGCTCTCGCTGCGATCGTCAAAGTCGCCGGCGAAACCCGCAACGACCCCAACTTGGACCTGCTGATCCTGCGCCCGCACATCGAGACCGCGTGCCGCCGCGGCGGGGCACTCGCGATCAGACGCCACGACCTGGACACCGACCAGTGCCTCGTGTTGCTCCGGGACAAAGGCCAAACTCAACGCTGGCAGCCGATCTCGCCGACCCTCACCGCAGCGCTGGTCGCCCATCACAACGAACGCTCAGACGGCAGCCCAGATGAGCAGCTGCTGCGCTACCGCAGTGGCCGCGCCGTCGGCCGCCGTCGCTACGACCATCTCTGGCAGCGCATCGGCACCTACCTACCCTGGGTGGCCGTCCAGCAGATCAGCGTCCACTGGATACGCCACACCACCCTCACCTGGATCGAGCGGCACTTCTCCTACGCAATCGCCCGCGCCTTCGCCGGCCACGCCGGGGGCAGCGAAGCCGGCACCACCGCGACCTACGTCAAAGCCACCCTGCAGGAACTCGCTCGAGCACTCGCGACGATGACCGGAGAACCACATCCGATCGCCGACATGGACCCCATGGCAACGATGCTCCGCGCCGAAGCCCCAACCTGGTTGAACGATCCACCTCGACTTCCAGACAAGGCCTCGGCAGAGGTTTCAGAAGACGCGTGACCGCGTTCACCGGCGTGGGATCGTCCCTGCTCAGAGCACCTAACAAGGCATAATCGTCCCTGCTCAGAGCACCTAACAAGGCATAATCGTCCCTGCTCAGAGCACCTAACAAGGCATATAAGTAACGGCCAGCCGCCTCGGCTGGCCGTTACTTATATGCCTTGAGACGAACCCAAGATGGGTCATCTGGATATCATGTGCCCATGAACACCCATGCTGTGCATGGATGCTACGGATTTGTGTCCGGAGGGGGACTTGAACCCCCACGCCCGATAAAGGGCACTAGCACCTCAAGCTAGCGCGTCTGCCATTCCGCCACCCGGACCTGCACTACAGCCTACCTGGGCCGATATCCGATTTTCCAACCGGAATCGGCGACCCGGCGGGCCGCACAGGAGAGAACTTTACACGGTGCCTGGGAGGGGTTGCAGGGAGGGTGGGGCACGGACATTCTGGGGCATACGACCGGCTTTGGTGGGGTGGTCTGGCGCCTGGAGGGTGCAGCGGGCAGCATGGCCTGCGTGTCGCAGCCCTCCCCGCTTGAACCTGCCCGGCAGCGTGCGCTTGCCCTTGCCTCGTCGGGGGACCTTGCGGGAGCGCGTGCGGTGCTGGAGCACGCCGTGGAGCTGGGGAAGGTCAACCTGTCCGAGGATGACCCGGATGTGCTGGTCACGGCCCTTCAGCTGGGGACTGTTCTGCAGCAGGCCGATGATCCGTCGGCGGCTCGGCGGGTGCTCGAGGAGGCCTACGCGGCTGGGCAGTGGCGGCTGGGCGACTCCGATGCGCTGATGGTGCGGATCTCGCACGACATCGGTGTGGTGGCTGAGGAACTGGGCAACCGGCATGAGGCTCGCAAGGCCTTCACGCGGGTGGCTGAGTTCGGGCCGGCGGCTCTCGGCGCCGGGCACCCGGCGGTCGCCCGGGCAATGGCTTATCTCGGGCCAGGTCAAGGCCCTTCCCCCGTACGCGGGGAGTTTGCGCCGCCGCAGCCGGTCGCGCAGCCCCGGCCAGCCCCGGCCGTGCCGCAACAGCAGGCTCCATCGCCACTGGAAGCTGCGGTACCGCCACCGCAGCACAATCCGTTCCGGCCGGCCACGGCTGCGCCGGAGCAGGCTGCTTTTCCGCAGGCGCAGCCACCAGCGCAGCCCAGCCCATTCTCCGGCGACGAAGATTCCGATGCGGCGGACAACAACCCGACCAGGGTGTTCCCAGCCATTGATCCGGAAGCGCCGCCCGCGCGCCCCGGGGCGGTTCAGCCGCCGTCTCCCACCAATCAGCACGTCTGGACCGGCCCGATCGCCGAACCGCGGGCCAACCCGGTCCCGGCTCCCCGGTCCAGCCCGGTCGAGGAGCCGACAATCGCTCAGCCGATCCTCAGCCCGCCGCCCGAGCCGACGTTTCTACCGCCGGCAGCGTTCGACAGCCCCCACATCCCAGCTCAGCGCCCGGCGCCCGGCTACCCAAGCGCCCCATCGAGCAGCCCGGGCCACCCGAACACACCGTCGAACAGCCCTAACTACCCAGACCCGCCGTCGAGCGGCCCCGGTTATTCGAGCGCACCGCCAGACAGTCCCGGCTACCCGAGCGCACCGTTCGATAGCCCGGGCCACCCGGGCACGCCGGCGAACGATCACGGCTACTTGAGCGCACCGTTCAACAGTGCGGGCTACCCGGGCACGCCGGCGAGTGGCCCCGGTTACCCGGGCGCGCCGGGCAGCACCCAAGTGTTCGCGCCTGCGTACCCGTCTGACGAACCCCCTCCGTACGCGCAAGGAAGCTCGACCCCCACCGGGCGTAAGGGACTCGGGGTTTTCGCGGCTATCGCCGCTGTTCTGGCGGCCGTCATCGCGGTGGCTGCGCTGGTGTTTGTGCTTGCCAACCGTACGAGTGACTCGTCTGACAATGGCAATGTGCCAACTCTGGCGGGGCAGGCACCGACCGGTGTCGAGCTGCGGGACACCGGGACTGTCATCGACGTCACCTGGACCGATCCGACTCAGTCGTCGGTGTCCTTCATGGTCATCATGGGGCGGCCGGGGCTCGAGTTGAAGCCGGTGGGGACGCTGGGACCTGGGCAGACATCGTTCGAGATGAGTGGGCTCAATCCGAGCGTGAACTACTGCTTCGCGGTGGTCGCCGTCTACAGCGGGAACCAGTTCGCTACGTCGCCTCAGGCGTGCACGAAGCGGGCTTCGGCTACTCCACGATAGATCTTCGTGACTCTCCGGAGAGGATGATCACGGAGAGCGACCAGACTTATCCACAACGGGTATCGAGGCTTGCCGAACTCCCCCTATGATGGCCTGCGTTCCAGGTCCAGACGGGGAGGAAGTGGCAGTGACCAGCGCAGACGAGGTGAGCATCGACCGGCCGAGACGCAAGTGGCGTCGCGGTTACCTGGTCACGATGGGCACCGTCCTGAGTCTTGCGGGTGGTCTTGCGCTCACCGTGCTGGGGCTGGGTTCGGCCGATCAGGCCGTGGCCAGTTTCGACGCCGCGTCCTGGGTGTGGAGCAAGTCCAAGGGCGAGATCGCGCGGATCAACGGCGTCACGGCCAAGGTGGACACGCGGGTCGACGTGCAGAAGGCTCGCGGCCACGCCGTGCAGGTGGTGCAGAACGACCGCTTCGTGATCTTGCGGGATGTCAACACCGGCGCGATCGGGTCGATGGATCTGACGACCTTGCAGGAGTTCTGGAATTCGTCGACCACCTCGGGCATCGGGGTGCGGGTCGCGCTGCACGAGGATTCCGTCTTTGTGATCGACACCGTGCAGGGATTGGTGCAGCAGCTCGACCCGCGCTCGCTGGGCAATGTGGGCAATCCGCTGCGCTTCGCGCCGGGGATCGCCGGTGGGGTCTTCGACGGCAAGGGCCGGCTGTGGGTTGCGGCGCCCAGCGAGGGTACGGTCACCGCGATCACCCCCGTGCCGACCTCAGCGTCGGGTGCGCCGGCCGGCAGCGGCGAGCCGCAGCGGGTGCGCACCGAGCCGGTGGCCGAGCCGTCGCACGACCTGGCGCTGTCCACGCTGACCGACGGCGTGGCCGTGCTCGACCGCACCAACAACAAGCTGCACACCATCCGCGGCGACCAGCCGGGCAAGGACAGTCAGACGTTGCCGCTGGCCGGGCCGGGCACGCTGGCCCCGCACACCGACGGCAAGCGGGTGCCGGTGACCGTGCCCGACGCCCGGCACGTCTACGTGGTCGGTGACGACGGGTTCCGCAGCGATTTCACCGTGCCCGGTGACGGCGAGGACCTGCAGCCCGCGGTGGCCTGGGAGGGCTACTTCTACGTGGCCGACGCCAGCGGCTCGGTGCGCGTGTTCGACTCGGCGGGCAAGCGGCAGAAGGACATCCGCTTCCGGAACCCGGGCGGGCCGCTCGAGCTCGACGTGCGCGAGGGCTATCTCTTCATCAACGCGCCGGGCTCGTCGACCGCGCGGGTCGTGGACGGCTCGCACGGGGTTCGCACGGTCAACAAGTACGCCGACGACGTGCTCGGCGGCGACGCGCCACCCACGCCGCCGCAGGCTCCTCCCCCGCCGCCCAAGCCCAAAAAGCCGGTGATCACCAAGCCCAGCGCGCCGCGCAACGTGCGAGCCGCCGCGGGTAACGCCGAGGCCCGGGTGACCTGGCAGGCCGCGCGGGACAACGGTGCCTCGATCACCCGCTACGTCGTGGCCGGGGCCGGCCGCACCTTCCAGGTGGGCGCCGACCAGCGCGCGCTGACCGTGACCGGGCTGGTCAACGGGCAGACGTACGAGTTCGCAGTGCGCGCGGTCAACAAGAAGGGCGAAGGCCCACCGCGGACGAGTAATGCCGTGCGCCCGACCTCCGAAGTGCCGGACGCGCCGACCGCGGTGACCGCCGAGGCCAAGCCGGACGGTTCGGTGGTGGTCAGCTGGCCGCCGGCCAACGGGCAGGGCCTGGACATCCGCCGGTACACGGTCACCGCGATCTCCGAGGGTGGCAGCGCCCCGATCGGTGAGGCCACCGAGCCCACGCTGACCATCAAGGACGGCGAGCTCGAGTACGGCAAGCAGTACGCGTTCACCGTCGTGTCGATCAACGAGCGCGGCGCCGGGTCGAAGGCGTCACCGGTCAGCGGCAGCGTGGTGCCCTTCACCAAGCCGGGCAAGCCCGAGGGCACCGACGCGGCCACCGCCGGCGACCAGGCGGGCTCCATCCAGGTGGCGTGGCAGCCGTCGGCCGACAACGGGCGGCCGGTTACGAAATACGTGGTGAGCGCGGGCGATCAGAGCCTTGACGTCACCGACGGCACGGCGGCCACGCTGACCGGGTTCGAGGCCGGTGCCACGGTCGCGGTCGAGGTGCGCGCGGTCAACGAGGCCGGCGAGAGCGAGCCGGGCACGGCCACCGCGCGGACCGTCGCGCTGCCGCGGATCACGGTCACCGGGGTCAACCCGACGTTCAACACGGCGACGGTGTCGTTCAGCGTCGACGCGGGTGGCGGCACGGCCAGCTGCTCGGTGGCGTCCTCCGGCGGCGGGGGCTCGGCCGCGGGCAGCTGCGGCAGCCTCAAGGTGGCGAGCCTCAAGCCGAGTACGAAGTACACGTTCACCGTCACGGCCAAGAACGCGGCGGGCACGGTGAAGGCGACCACCACCGCCACCACGGATGCGATCTTCGGCGTGGCCACCTGCAAGAACGGCGCCGAGGGGGAGACCGCGACGTACTGCAACAAGGAAGTCGACGGCCGCAACGGCAACGAGATCTTCAGCGTCACCAAGCAGGACGACGACCGGCAGGTCGGCTGGGCCAAACCGGGCACCCGGCTGGAGGCCTACTGCAAGAAGTCGGGCGAGTTGGTGTACGCGTACATCTACAACAACGAGAAGCGCAGCACCTGGTGGGTGCGGGTCAACTACAGCGGCAAGAACTACATCCCGTGGGCGTGGCTGAACCTCGAAGGCGGCGACAACCTGAACAACCTGCCGACCTGCTGAGCTGAGCTACTGGGGACAACAGACGTGACGGAACCACTGCCGCCGCAGCACATCAACGGCTTCGCCGAGGTCGCGGGCGCGCTCGCCGACCGGATCGGCACGGTCGTGCTGGGCAAACCCGACGTGGTGCGGCTCGCGCTCACCGCGATGTTCGCCCAGGGGCACGTGCTGCTCGAGGACGTTCCCGGGGTGGGCAAGACGACGCTGGCCCGGGCGCTGGCGGCGTCCATCCAGGGACAGTGGCGGCGCATCCAGTTCACGCCCGACCTGCTGCCGTCCGACGTGTCCGGTGTCACGATCTTCAACCAGGCGTCGCGCGGGTTCGAGTTCCACCCGGGGCCGGTGTTCGCCAACATCGTGATCGCCGACGAGATCAACCGGGCGTCCCCCAAGACGCAGTCGGCGCTGCTCGAGGTGATGGAGGAGCGCCGGGTCACCGTGGACGGGGTGCCGCATCCGGTGCCACAGCCGTTCCTGGTGGTGGCGACGCAGAACCCGGTCGAGATGGACGGCACCTACCGGCTGCCCGAGGCGCAGCTCGACCGGTTCCTGGTGAAGTTGTCGGTCGGTTACCCCAGCGAGGACGTCGAGGTGGAGGTGCTGCGCGGGGCGGCGCTGCGCTCCCCCGACGCGCTCGAGCCGATCACCGACACGGCCGTGATCGGCGAGATGGTGCGGATGGCCACGCGGGTGCACATCGCTGACCCGCTGTATACGTACGCGGTGCGGTTGGCGGCCGCGACACGCAACCATCCGCAGGTGCGGGTCGGGGTCAGCCCGCGCGGGGTGATCGCCCTGACCCGGGCGGCGTGTGCGTACGCGCTGATCAACGCGCGGGGGTACGTGCTGCCGGAGGACTTTAAGACGTTGGTCGAGCCGGTGTTCGCGCACCGGGTGCTGCTGTCGGCCGACGCGCAACTGCGCGGGGTCACCGCGGCGGAGGTGCTGGCCGACGCGGTGCGTTCGGTGCCGGTGCCGCTGCCCGAGACCAACCGCGTCGCGGCCGGGGCGTGAGCACACCCGCGACCGCCGGAGAGCCGCCGCTGCCGGCCGGCAGCGCTCCGCCGACCGGCGGCGGCTTCTCCCCCACCGGCGGCGGCTCTCCCGCTGGCAGCGGCTCTCCCGCTGGCAGCGGCTCTCCCGCTGGCAGCGGCTCTCGCGCCAGCGGCAGTCTCTCCTCCGGCAGCGACGCACTCTCCCCCATTGGCGACGGCTTCTCCCCCGCCAGCGGCGGCTTCTCTGCCGCCGGCACATCAGCTAGTCGCGGGCGGGTTGCGGTCGGGGATCGGCTGCGTCGGTGGCGGCGTAGCACGGGGTTGACGGCGCGCGGCTACGGGATCGTGCTCGCTGCGGTGGGGCTGCTTGTCGCTGGGTTCCGGTTCGGATATCCGGATCTGGCGATGCTCGGGGCGGCGGCGGGTGTGGCGCTGGGCTGTGCGGTGGGTTTCGCGTCGTGGCGGCCGCGCCTGGGGGTGGATCGGGTGGCGGAGCCTGATCGGGTGGCCCGGGGTGAAGCGGCGCGGATGACGCTGACGGTGCGCAATACGAGCCGGCTGCGGGCGGCCAATCTGGTGGCGTCCGACCGGTGTGGGAGCAGGGCGGTTCCCGTACCTCTGTTGCGGTTGCGGCCCGGGCGGGACACGACCGTGGGGTATCCGGTGCCGACGAGCCGGCGGGGCATTGTGGCGATCGGGCCGTTGCGGGTGACGCGGGGGGATCCGCTCGGGCTGGTGACGCTGGCTCGGACGTACGGTGAATTGGCCGAAGTGTGGGTGCATCCGCGGATCCATCTGCTGCGGGCGGTGCCGGCGGGGATGGCGCGCAGCCTCGATGGGCGCGTCGACAAGGTGCCGCACGGGACGATCACGTTCGACACGCTGCGCGAATACGTCATCGGTGACGAGTTGCGGCGGGTGCACTGGCGTTCCAGCGCCAAGGTCGGCGAGCTGATGGTGCGCGAGCAGCTCGACACCTCCGAGCCGACGATCGTGGTGCTGCTCGATGACCGTGCCGCCGCCCATCCGGATCTCAGGGACGGGACGGCCGAATCGTTCGAGACGGCGTGTGAGGCGGCGGCGTCGATCGTGGCGGCGGCGGTGCGCGAGGACATTCCGGTCAGCCTGCATCTGATAACCGACGTGGTCAGCGGGCCTTATCTGGACGTGCTCACCCAGGCTTCGCTGCGGCCGGGCGATCTGGCGGCGACTTTGCGACGCGTACGGGCCCAGCGGCTCGGCGACACGCTCGTGTTCCTCACCGGGCCCGGTGGCCGCGATGACCTCGGCGCGGTGAGCGCGTTGCGCGGCCCCTACTCCGTGGTGCTGGCCGGGCTGTTCGGCGACCGCGACGGCGCGCCCGTCTCGACCGGCGACGGTCTGATCGTCATCGAGGCCGCCGACGGCGACGAGTTCGCGGCCGCGTGGGACGGGGTCCGCGGATGGTGAGCCGGGTGCTAGCAGCCGTGTGGGGTGGGGGCTGCGGATGGTGAGGTGGGTGCGGGCGGCTGTTGTGGCTGGGGCTCTGGCCGGGATGATCACGCTGTCGGGGGTGGTGCTCGGGCGGATCTTTGCGGGGTCGTTGCTGCTGGAGTTGGTGGCCGGGGCCGCGGTCGGGTCGATGGGGCTGAGCCTGGCCTGCCGGCGGCTGCCCAACTGGGTGGTGGCGCCGCTGTCGGCGGTGCTGCTGGCCGGCTATGCCGTGCTGGCGTTGCGGATCGCGGCCAGTCGCGCGGAGCTCGGCGACCCGCTGGCGGACATCGTTCGGGAGAGTCTCCAGAACGGGATTCCGCGGCTGCTCACCGCGCTGATCCCGGTCGAGCCGACGCCGGACACCGTGGTCGTGCCGGTGATCGCGGCCTGGCTGGCCGGGCTGGCCGGGGCCGAGGTGGCGGTCCGGGCCGGGCGGGTGCTGCTGGGGCTCGTACCGGTCGCTGGTCTTTATGGCGGCGCGCTCTATGTCGTGGGGCCCAACGCGGACGCGGCCGGGACCACCACGGTGATCTTCGCGGGGCTGGCGGTGGCGGCTCTGGCGGCGAGTGCCCGGTCGAGCGCGCCGGCCGAGGGCGGAGTTCCTTCGGCCGTACGGGGTCGAGCGCTCGCCGGTGCGGCGTCGGGGCTCGTGGCGGTGCTTGTGCTGATCGTGGCGGTCGGGCCGTGGATCGGTGGCCGGGTCGGCGTGACTCCGGTCGACCCCCGGCAGTACGTCGAGCCGCCGCAGGTGGACAGCCTCGATGAGAGCCCGCTCAACCGGATCTCGGGGTGGGCCCTCACGCCGAAGGAGCCGCTGCTCAAGGTGTCGCGGGCGTCGGCCTCGCCGGGGAAACGGCTGCGGTTGCGGCTGGCCGTGCTGCCGGACTACGACGGGGTGACGTGGCGGGTCGGGGCAACCTATCGCAACGCGGGGCGGATCCTGCCCGCCCAGGCGCGGATGCCGGACGCGCAGGTCACCGAGGTGCGCCAGACCGTGATCGTCGACGGGTTGACCGGTCGGCTGCTGCCGGTCGTGCCCACACCGACCGGGGTGGACGGGGCGCGGGTCGCGTTCGACGCCGCCACCGGAACCATGATCCGGCCCGAGGGGCTGACGCCCGGGCTGCGGTATTCGGTCACCTCCGAGCTGCAGACGCCGGATCTGAACCTGCTGCCCACCGCGGACGTGCCGTCCGGCGACGCGGTGGCCCGCTACCTCGCGGTCGGCGGCGCCGAGATCCCGCCGCAGATCCAGCGCCTGGCCGACCAGCTCGCCGAGGACAACGGTGCGGCGTTCGACCGGGCGATCACCATCGAGGAGTTCCTGGCCGAGCACTACAAGAAGGTCGCCGACGCGCCCAGCGGCCACGCGTTCCCCAACCTGAACTTCTTCCTGTTCGGACCGCGGCAGCAGGGCGGCCAGGCCGGCACGTCGGAGCAGTTCGCGGCGTCGTTCGCGCTGCTGGCCCGGCTCACCGGGTTGCCCAGCCGGGTCGTGGTCGGCTTCGACGCGCCCGCGGCCGGGGGCATCGTCACGGCGCGCAGTGCGCTGGCCTGGCCCGAGGTGCTCTTCGACGGTCTGGGCTGGGTGGCCTTCGACCCGATGCCCAAGACCAAGAACCCGCGGCCGGTCGAGGAGGACTTCACCCCCAAGCCGACCAAACCGCCGCCCGCGCCTTCGGAGCCGCCACCACCGTCGGAGACCCCGCCGTCATCGGCGCCGCCGGCCGCGCTCGCCGCGAAGCAGGACGGCGGACTGCCCGCGGCTGTGGTCGCCGGTGGTGCGTCGGGGTCGGTGCTGCTGGTGCTGGTCGCCGCGGCGGGAACGCTCCTGCTGATGCGGCGGTCGCTGCGCCGCCGGCGGTTGGGTACCGGCAGCCCGGACGACCGGATCACCGGGGCGTGGGCCGAGTTCCGCGACGCGCTGCGGCTGGCCGGGCAACCGGTGCCCCCGCATCTGGCGGCGACGGAAGCTGCGACGTACGCGGGGAAACCGGAACCACCCCGCAAGCGCTTGCGAAAAGCCGTGCCGGAGCCCGCCGCAGGCGATCTGCCCCTGCTCGACGACCTGGTCGCCGGCATCAACACGGTCGGCTTCGCCCCCGGCTCGGCCGACGACAGCCAGGCGGTGCGGGCCGGTGACCAGGCTGTCGCCTTCGCCACCGAACTCCGGGCGCGCCGCTCCTGGTGGCGCCGCTGGTGGTGGAGCATCCATCCCGGTCCCCTGCGGTGGCGCCGCTGACTCCGCTGGCTTGCTGTGCCGCCGGATGGCAAGCTCACGTCCCGTGATCGTTTTCAGGGAGGCTCACTCGTGAGGGCGGTCATCGTCGCGGCCGCCGTCGCGTTCATCATCTCGCTGCTCGGCACGCCGGTGGCCATCCGCGTCTTCACCGCGCTCAAGGCGGGCCAGCCGATCCGGTCCATCGGGCTCGCCAGCAACGAGGGCAAGACGGGTACGCCCACGATGGGCGGGGTGGTGTTCATCGTGGCGACCGTCTTCGCCTACGTCGCCGGGCACATCGCCCTGACCACCCTGCCCGAACGGCAGATCGCGCAGGAGGGGCCGACCATGACGGCCTTCGTCCTGCTCGGGCTGTTCGTCTTCTGCGGCGTGGTCGGCTTCCTCGACGACTTCCTCAAGGTGCGCCGCCGCAACTCCGACGGCTTGTCCGCCAAGGGCAAACTGCTCGGGCAGGCGATCGTCGGCGGGGCGTTCGCCGTCGCCGCGCTCTACGTGGTCAGCACCAACGGTGAGACGGTGGCCAGCGAGCACATCTCGCTCATCCGCGACATCAGCTGGCTCGACGTCGGCAAGGTCGGCTCGGTGATCGTGTTCGTCTTCGTGATCACGGCGATGTCGAACGGCGTGAACCTGACCGACGGCCTCGACGGCCTGGCCACCGGTGCGTCGATCCTGGTGTTCGGGGCGTACGCGCTGATCGGGTTCTGGCAGTACCGGCACTGGTGCGCCGACGACGCGTACGTCCGCGCCAACGACTACTGCTATCAGGTCCGGGACCCGCTGGAGATCGCCATGATCGCGGCGGCCGCGGCCGCCGCCTGCGTGGGTTTCCTGTGGTGGAACACGTCGCCGGCCCGGATCTTCATGGGTGACGTGGGCTCGCTCGGGCTCGGCGCCCTGATCGGCGGGCTCGCGGTGGCCACCCGCACCACGCTGTTGTCCATCGTGATCGGCGGTCTCTTCGTCCTCATCACGACGACCTGGGTGATCCAGATCGTGTCGTTCCGCACCACCGGCCGACGCGTCTTCCGGATGGTGCCACTGCACCATCACTTCGAGCTGGCCGGATGGAGCGAGGTCAATATCGTGGTCCGGTTCTGGACCATTGCCGGTGTCTGCGTGGCGGCCGGCCTGGGCCTGTTCTACTCGGATTTCCTGGCGGCCGTGGGATGACCGCCACGCGACACCCCGGAATCGTCAACTGAGCGTGGCGTACCCGTAGTCATAGGCGTAATCGCTGCTGTTGCACGCGGCGATGCTGCGGCCTTGACCCGGCGACAGCCAGGGGCCGTACCGCTTGTAGTCCCGGGCGAAGAAAGCGTCGCACCAGGTGTAGGCGCGGTACTGGCCCGTGCCCGAGCTGCACGCAGCCCACGTGGTGTTACCGGTGCTGCGGCCGGTATTGCAGCCGGACGGGGCGGCGGTGGCCGGCCCGGCCACCACCAGAACGCTCACCACCGTCGTCGCCAGCGTTGCCGCCGCCGCCAATCGGCCTATCCCCCGTGTGATGGTCATTGATCAGCCCTCTCCTGAAAGTGGTCCGGTTGAAGTCCGAGGCGCAGCGGGTCGTCGACCAGCCTGGTGGACCGGTTGGGCCACCACCCCCGATTGGCCGCCTCGTTCCTCAGTTTCGGCAGTGTCGATGGCTTTGTCATTGGCACAGAGCGCACAGCCCTGCACGTCCGGCGCACATTGACCCGCCCCGTTACGGTGAAAACGCGTACGGGAAGCGGGGAGCCATGCTCACTGTGTTCGACAGCGCCACGATCGCCGCACGAGAACGCCTCGAGGCCTGGCGGGAAATCACCGCCGCCTCGCTGATGCCGACGGCGATCGACAGCCCGGACCCCGCGGCGTTCACCGCTCGCCTCGACTGCGTGCCGCTCGGCAGCTCGCAGGTGACGGCGCTGGCCTACACCTCGCTGTCGTCGCGGCGATCACCGCGGGAGATCCGCAAATCCGACCCGGAGCACTACCAGATCGCCCTCATCCGCGCGGGTCGGCAGGGCATAACGCAGAACGACGTCAGCACCATGATCCGCTGCGGCGACCTCGTTTTCTACGACAGTTCCGAGCCGTACGAGGCCATCAACGTCAGCGCCACATCACCGGCGGAAGCGGTGATCCTGCAGTTCCCCAAGCGGCTGCTTCCGCTGCGCGCAGACCAGGTGGCAAGCCTTTACGCCACGGCCCTGCCCGGGACCGCGGGCATCGGTCGTCTTCTCGCCACCTTCCTCTCCTCATTGGCCGATGGGCACACCCATTGCACCGAACGCGACGCGCTGCGCCTCGAGAACGTCGCGGTGGACCTGACGACTGCCGCGCTGGCCCACCACCTGGAGCTGAAGAGCCCGCCGTTGCGCTCGCCCACGCACACTCTTTACCTGCGCATCATCGCCTTCATCGAGAACAACCTGCACTGCCCCGAGCTGAACCCCACCGCGATCACCACCGCCCACCGGATCTCGCCGCGATACCTGCACCGCATCTTCCAGCTGCACCACCCGGTCGGCGTCGCCACCCACATCCGCACCCGCCGCCTGGACCGGGCACGCCGCGACCTGGCCGATCGCCGCCTCGACCACCTCACGATCGCCGGCATCGCGCGCCGCTGGGGCTTCGCCCACCCGGCGGACTTCAGCCGCGCCTTCCACCGCCACACCGGCACCCCACCGCGCGACTACCGCAACAACACCTGACCGGCCGGCATCGACCATCGGCTCTAAGGCTTGCGGGCCACCGCGCCGTAGACCGAGACCTGCGCGTCCGAGGGTGGCGGTTGATCGGCGGGCTCACCGAGATCCGGGCGCCACGCGGGCAGGATCCGCAGCCCGGGATCCACCATTTCGAGGCCGGTGAAGAATTGTTCGATCTGCTGCTTGGAACGGACTTTCATCGTGACACCCTGCCGGCGGTAGACCTCGGTCACGTGCTCCCAAGCCTCCGGACGGAACTCGCCGGTCAAGTGTGACAACGCCAGGTAGCTGCCCGCCGGCAACGCTGTCAGGAGCCGGTCGACGATGTCGCCCGGGTGGTGCTCGTCCCCGACGAAATGCAGGATCGCGAAGAGCAGCAAGCCGACCGGGCGGTCCAGGTCGAGAGTGTCGCTCAGGGTCCTCGAGCCGAGGATCGAGTCGACGTCGCGCAGGTCCGCGTCGATGTAGTCGGTCTTGCCGTCGGGGTGACTGGTCAGCAGCGCACGGGCGTGAGCCAGCACGATCGGGTCGTTGTCCACATAGACGATCCGGGAGCGGGGGTTGATCCCCTGGGCTACATGATGGACGTTCGGTGCGCTCGGTATCCCGGTCCCGATGTCCAGGAACTGGTCGATGCCCTGCTCGGCCAGGAAGCGCACCGCCCGGCGCAGGAACAGCCGGTTCTCCCGCGGCGGGATCCGGCTGTCCGGGTTGGCCTCCATGCCCTTGCGGGCCGCCTCACGATCGGCCGCGAAGTTGTCCTTACCGCCGAGCAGATAGTCATAGACCCGGGCCGGGTGCGGGCGATCGGTGCGCAGATCCACCCGTGCCCCGGGACCCGTCTCGTCGTGATCGGACATCCGTGACATCTCCTTCGCCGGCCTCCCGCGGCCGAGTCGGCTACTGCAGGATCCTAAAGATCGGCCGCGGCCACGTCGAGGCCTGCCGGCGCCGCCTGACTTTCTTGCCGCGGTCAGGAATGGGTGATCGGGTCGACCGGACTGCCGGGCACCGGCTCGCTGAGCAACCGCGGTGCCCGCAGGAACACCGTCACGGCGACCGCGGTAAGCACGCAGAGGGCGGTGTTCACGCCGATAGCGGTCCGCACCGCGGTAAGAAGAGATTGCGCATTCTCGGCACCCAGCGAAGCCAGCGTGCTGCCGACGACGGCCGACATCACCGGGATACCGAGGGTGATGCCGATCTGCTGGCTCATGGTGGCCAGGCCCGCGGCGAGGCCCTGCTCCTCGTCGGGCAAGCCGGAGGTGGCCGTGACCATGAACCCGACGATGGCGACGAGGTTGGCGACGCCGCCGATGAAGGTTGCCACCAGCAACAGCGGCATCCAGCTGGAGGACGCACCGAGAAACACGAGGGCCAGCGTCGCCCCGGCCTGGACGATCATCCCCAGGGCCAGCGCCCGCGGCGGGTTGCCCAGACGGACGATCACCTTGGGACCCAGGACGCCACCGAGGACGGTGCCGAGACCCAGCACGGCGAACGACATGCCGGCGGCGAGCGGCGAGTAACCGAGGACCTCCTGCAGATAGAGGGTGAGCAGGAAGACGAGCGAGGTCTCGGTGGCGAAAGCCAGCCCGCCGGCGATGTTGCCCCAGGCGACGCTGCGCCTGCGCAGAATGCGAACCGGCACCAGCGGCGCGGGCACGCGGCGTTCGATCGCCCAGAAGGCGACCAGCAGCCCGGCACCGACCAGCAGACCACCCCAGGCCCGGGTGTCGGTCCATGCGTGTTCCCCGGCACTGGTGAGGCCGAAGACCACGGCCAGCAGACCCGCGGTCACCGTCACGGCGCCCGGCAGGTCGAGGCGAGGGCGCTCGCTGGGCCGGCTTTCGGCGAGTACGAGCGGGGCGACGGCCAGCACGGCGACCGCGACCGCGACGTTGATGAAGAACGCCCACCGCCAGCTCAGCAGATCAGTGACGACACCGCCAAGGATGGCGCCGGTGGTGAAACCGGCGGCCATGAGCGCGCCGTTGAGCCCGAGCGCGCGCTCCCGGCGGGGACCTTCGGGGAACGCGGTGGTGAGCAGGGAGAGGGCCGCCGGCGTCACTGCGGCGGTGGCCAGGCCCTGGGCGACGCGGGCACTCAGCAGGACCGCGGGGTCGGTGGCCAGTCCGCCGGCCAGCGACGAGATGCCGAGCAGGCCCACGCCGGCCAGGAAGAGGCGGCGGCGGCCGAAGATGTCGGCGACCCGGCCGAACAACAGGGTGAACCCGGCCGCGCACAGGCCGAAGGACGTGGCGACCCACTGCAGTCCGGACAGTGAGAAGCCGACGTCGGCGCCGATCACCGGCAGCGCCACGTTGAGAATGGAGAAGTCGACAGCAAGGGTGAAACCGGCCGTCAACAGGACGACAAGGGTGAGCCGTTCACGGCCACTCATCGCCGTCCGGGTCTCGGGCACCGAATCCGTGCTGGTCATCACAGCGACCTCCGCGTCGGGACAGGGCGATTGTTCGCCGCCCACGATCTTGAGCTGCTGATACGGCACCAACCAGCCCACTGCGGGGCCTACGCGGCGCCAGACTGGTACTGACAAGGACAGGCAGCGCGCGGGCGACGATGGGCAAGATGGGGTCATGCGAAGTGAGCACGAGGGCCGTCCCGAATTGGCCGGCTTCCTGCGAAGTCGCCGGGCCCGGGTGCGCCCCGAGGACGTCGGCCTGGTCTCGCACGGGGCGCGCCGGGTGCCTGGGCTGCGCCGTGAGGAGCTCGCTCAGCTGGCCGGCGTGAGCCCGATCTACTACACCCGCCTGGAGCAGGGGCAGAGCACGAACGCGTCGGAGTCGGTGATCGAAGCCATCGCGCGGGCGCTGGGTCTCACCGACGACGAGCGGGCCTATCTGCACGAGCTGGCCCGGCCGCGTCCGGCGAAACGGCGGCGGCCCCAGCGGGCCGAGATGGCCCGGCATGGTGTCGAGCAACTCATCACGGCGATGCGCGACATACCGGCGCTCGTGCTGGGCCGTCGCACCGAGGTCCTGGCCTGGAACGAGCTGGGGCACCTCCTGTTCGCCGGGCACTACGACCGGGATGCTCCGAAGCGGCCGGCCGACCGGCCCAACCTGACGCGCATGCTGTTCCTCGATCCGCACACCCGGGAGCTGTACCGACGCTGGGATGAGGAGGCCAGCCGGGCGGTGGCCTCGCTGCGCGTGGTCGCCGGCCGGTATCCCGATGATGCCGCGCTGACGGCGCTGGTCGGCGAGCTGATCGTCAAGAGCCCGGAGTTCGCCGCGTGCTGGGCCAAGCACCCGGTTCAGGTATGCGGCGCGGGCACCAAATACCTCCATCATCCGGTCATCGGTGATCTCGAGCTCGACTACGAGGCACTGCACCTGCCGGAGGACGACGGGCACCGCCTCCTGACCTACACGCCGGCCCCCGGCTCGAGTCACGAGGCTGCTGTTCAACTTTTGAAGGCGTCGAACCCAGCGACGGCGAACCGGCCAAGACCGCGCGTGGTTGCCGAGCCCGGCCGCCTGACCTGACCCAGGGCGCGGGCGGGAGTGCGGCATGATCGTCGACGTGGTTCTGCTGCGCCGGTTGCTGCCCTTGCTCGTGGTCCTGTTGGTGGCCTCGTGCTCGGAGCCGTGGCAGGCGACCGACGGGCTCGCGCCCCTGGCTGCGCCGAGCGTCGCGGCCTCGTCGCCCGTTGTTCCCCGCTCCGCTGGTCCCACTGCTCCGGAGGCGATCGAGCCGGCGTCCGCCTGTGCCGTGATCGGCGTGCTGATCACGGCCGATCGCGGGGACGCGGCGATGGGGTACCGGGAAATGCCGCTGACGATCCGGAACTGCGGCACCGAGCCGTACGAGATGAAGGGACGGCCGGACATTGTCGTGCTCGACGGAGACGGTCGTCCGCTGAAAGTCGCCGTCGTGGCCAGCCGGCACTACACCGCGGCGCCGCGGAAAGTCGTGCTGAAGCCGGGCACCAGTGCGCGGTCCGTGCTGTCCTGGCGCAACACCGTCACCAACACGAGCGGCGGGGTGGACACCGGGGTGTCGCTGGCGGTGGCCGTGTCCACCGGCGGGACGCGCCAGCTGGTGACCCTCCAGGCACCTCTCGATCTCGGCAACACCGGACGGCTTGAGGCCAGCGCCTGGTTCTGAGCTTCCACGCCGGATCGGGCAGTCAGCCGGCCCCGCCGAGCCGGTTTGATCTACGCTCTCGGAGGTGAAGCGACGGGCGATCCTCCTCCTGAGCGTGGCCATCGTCCTGATCACGGCCGGCGGCGTCGCGAGCTGGCGCTGGTGGCACAACCGGCCGCCGTACGACCCCGGTGTGCTCGGCGCTCGGGCGACGCTTCAGCTGGTCGACCAGGCGACTGCGGACGCCGCGCTCAAACCGGTGAACGCGGTCCGAGCCGCTGAGGGCGACCAGATCGTTCTCGGCCGGGTCACCTGGTCCCGGCCGTCCCAGGCCCGCAAGGGCGACTCCTTCCGGATCGTTCTGCTGGACAAGCGCAGTCACCTGATGCCCGGCTTCATCGCCGTGACCTCGGCCCGGCCGGACGACGTCAGCACCGGCCTGGACGGCGCCATCGACAGTGCCCAGAAGCGCGACTCCTGGCTGCGGGGCGCCGGCACGCAGGAGGGCAGTGCGATTTTTGTGGAAGCGGTGGACGTGTCACCGGTGACCTTCCAGACCGTGTTCCGCGCGCCGAACCCGGAAGCACCACCCTCGTACCGGGTCCCCACGGCCCCCGTGTCTGTTGAGGACCTGCTCGTCGCCCTGATCGGTGTCGGGCCCGACGGCCAGGTCTATTGGACGCAACGCCTTCTGAATTGAGACTGCCGCGAGTGGTCGCCGCGGCGCCACCGCATTCTTCGGCCGTTGACATCAGGAAGATATCTTCCTAACGTTGGACCGTGCCTCCACGTAAACCAGGAACGCTCCTGCCTCTCGAGGCGGACATCCTCATCGCCGCGGTGCTGGAGCGCCGCGGCGGGCAGGCGACGTTTCACGGCTTCGGCCTCGCCCGGGTCATCCAGGAGCAGTACGGGTCCCGCTCCCTCACCGCGCACGGCACGTTGTACAAGGCTTTGAACCGGCTGGAGGATCTCGGCCTGCTCACCTCGGACTGGGAAGATCCGGCCCAGGCCGTTGCCGGTCGGCCGCGCCGGCGGCTCTACCAACTGACCGCTCAGGGCATGCACATCGCCGACCGGGTCCGCGCGGACCGGACCGCGGGACGCATTCCACGATTCGCCCCCGAGACGGCATGAGGACGCCGCCGACCCGTCGCGCCGCCCATCTGGCGATCTGGTGGGCGCGGTGTTACACGCGGCGACTCCCGGACCCGGTGGCCGAGCGCCGGCTCGGCGAGCTCCGTTCCGACCTTCACGACCACATCACGGACGATCAGGCTCGCGGCACAGCCGACTGGCGTATCGCCCTCAGTGTCATGTCCCGCATGGCCCGGGGCCTGCCCGCCGACGCCGTCTGGCGCAGCCGCATCCGACCCTGGACAGGAGACGTCTTGAAATCCTTCGCCGCCATCCTCGCCGCCGGACTCGCCCTCGCCGCCGTCGGCGTGCTCGCCATCCTGTACGGCAGTGGCGACGACTCGCCAGGCCTCGTCCTCATCGGGATTCTGCTCATCATCGGCGCGTTCATCATCGGCGTGCGGACCGGCCACCGCCGCGGCCGCAGCGTCGACCACCGCCGAAACACCCGGCATCCCTGAAAGCCGCTCCACGGCTCACCGGCAGCCGGTGCCGGCGCGGTAGGTTGCGGGCGTGCAGATCGTGACCCGCACCGACCGGCCGGATCTGAACGACACGGCCGCGGCCGTGTTCAAGGAGCGGTGGCCGGAGTTCATCTTCCACGACGAGACACCCAAGAAGTACCTGAGCCGGGTCTTGGAGCACTTCAGCCACTTCGACATCCTGGTGCTCGACCAGGAGGCCGTGGTGGCCGGTGGCTGGGGCGTCCCGATCGCCTGGAACGGCGAAGCCGGCGATCTGCCGTCCGGCTACGACGAGGCCCTGGTCCGAGACGTGCAGGGGCGGGAGGCGGACATCCCGGCCACGACCCTGAGTTTCATGGCCGTCGCGGTCGGATCCGCGCAGGACAAACGTGGTCTGGCCACTGTGGTTCTGCGGGAGCTGACGCAACGGGCTCAGGAGGCCGGCCTTGCCCACGTCATCGCGCCGCTGCGGCCGACCTGGAAGCACCGTTGCCCGACGGTCCCCATGGGCGAGTATGCGGCATGGACACGAGCGGACGGGCTCTCGATCGATCCGTGGATCCGCACACATCAGCGGATGGGCGCGCGGATCCTCGGTCCGGCACCGACCTCCATGGTGATCGAGGGTTCCGTCGCGGAGTGGGAAGAGTGGACGGGCATGGTCTTCCCCGTCACCCGCGAATACGTCGTCCCGGACGCCCTCGATCTGGTCGCGATCGACCGGGAGACCGACCGCGGCGTCTATGTCGAGCAGAATCTCTGGGTTCAGCACCGCTGACCCGCGGCATACCCGGCGTGGCCTCGGAGCCGCCGTCAGCCTGGCCTGCCTGCGCGCGATGCGGGACGCCGGCGCGGCCCTCGCCGTGGTGTACCCATGCGGTGACGCCGCCTACCCGGTGCCGCGCGAGCTCTACCACCGGATCGGCTTCCGCGACGCCGGACGCACCGTCACCTATCGGCGAGGCACCTGAACCACCCTTTGGTTGAATGAGGCGGTGGAACCGAGTGACACCGAACCGTCCCCGGACCGTTTCCAGCTCACTGTCGACGACGAGCCGTTCGACGTTGCCTACGACCCGGCGCAACCCGGCGCCTATCACTACACCCGCCTCACCGGTCCTGCGCCGGGCTACGGGTTCAGCAGCCGGCGGTCCGATCAGGTGAGGAGCACGGTCGTCGAGCACGTCGAGGAGATCCGGTCCTTCCTCGACATCGTCGATCCGGTGACCGGTTACATCGAGGACGACCCGGACGATGATGGCGGGGATGACACCAGCCGTTCCTGAGGGGCCGGTGAACGACGTGATAGCGCAAGAACCGTCAAGCGTGGGTGCCGCCTGATTGGTACCGTCCGGTCGTGTCGTCGCGAATCCGCGAGTTACTCGAACTCCTCGCCGTCGTCAACTCCCGGCCGGGTGAGGATGTCTCACTGTCGGCCCTGGCGCGGCGGGCCCACCGGTCGCGTTTCGATCTCCACCGCCGTCTCCGGCGACTGACCGGTCAGACGCCGAAGACTTACACGACGCGGGTCCGGCTGGCTCGGGCCGCGGGTGAGCTGGTGGCGAGTGACCGCCGGGTGTCGGCGATCGCCCTCGACCACGGATTCGGCAGTCATGAGGTCTTCACCCGGACCTTCACCCGCCGCCTCGGTCGTAGTCCGCAGAGCTACCGCGCTCGCGGGTTGCACGTGACCGGACGGCGCATCGCGGCCGTGCACGCCTCGGCAGTGAGTTCCACGGCACCTTGCATCGGCCTCTACCGCATCAGCATCACCGAGAGGAAAACCGCTGTGCCCCTCGACATCTCGGTTCGTGATCTGCCCACCATCCACGCCCTGGTGATACGTCGCCGGATCACTCGCGACGAGATCGCGACCGCGCTCGCCGAAACCCTGCCGACAGTGTTCGGCTACGCCCAGCAACACGGGCTGGCCATCGCCGGGCCGCCGTTCGCCCGCTACCCGGAGGTCGGGATGGGTTCACTCGTCATCGAGGGTGGCATCACGATCGCCGAGCCCCCGTCAACGGCTCTCACCCACGGGATCGAGGCGCTCGTCATCCCGCCGGGCCGAGCGGTGACGGCCATTCATCGTGGGCCCTATGACAGCCTGACCGAGTCCTATCAGGAGATCGAGAAGTGGATGCGTGATCAGGGACTGTCCGCGGCCGGAGCGCCCTGGGAGACATACCTGACCGATCCCGGCGAGCGCCCGGACCCGGCGACGTGGGAAACGGAAATCGTCCAGCCGGTGCGGTGACGAGCTGGGGTACACCTCTACCGGCGATGACGATCCAGCTCGAGCTCGGTGAACGCGGTGATCATCGCGCGCCAGATCGCCTCGGCCACGGTGGCGTCCAGTCCGGCGTCCACGGCTTTGGCGCGGACGGCCGTGACAACCTGTTCGACGCGATCGGGTGCTCGCACGGCGTGCTCATCGCTCTTGAAGGCGGCCGCGGCCTCGACGAGCTCTTGGCGGCGGGCCAGCAGCGCGACGAGCTGGGTGTCGAGGTCGTCGAAGCGGGAGCGGACGTCAGCGAGAGACATGATTGTCACGGTCCTTCGGGTTGATCGGTGGCCGGCGGTGACCCGGATAGGCTGCCGCATGCTCATCAGCGAGACACTCGTACCGATTCGTGGTGTCATTTTCGACTTCCATGCCACGCTGGTCGAGGGCGGCGACGCCGATCTGTGGATCAGCTCCGCTCTTCGCCGTCTGGCCGAGAACGGAACAGCGGAGCCGGATCTGACTCCCGGCCAGATCGCGGGCCTGCGTGAGCATCTCGACCATATCTGGCAGCACGCCCACACGATCGACCCGCGCAGCGAGCGCGACCTCAGCCAGGATCGTCATCGGGACGTCTTCCAGCAGACGGCGGCCCTCTTTCCCGGCATCAAGCCCGACCTGATCGGCGCGCTGTATGCGGTGATGCCGGATCAGTGGCGGCTCTTCGCCGACACGCTTGCGGTCCTGCGCGCATTGAAGGCGCGCGGGATCCGGGTCGTGGTGCTGTCCAACATCGGGCTGGACATCCGTCCCCTCCTCGATCGGGCCGGGGTCACCGAGCTGATCGACGGCGTGGTGCTGTCGTACGAGGTGGGCCTGGTGAAGCCCGACCCGGCCATTTTCGCCCGGGCACTGGACCTGCTCGACGTTCGGGGGATCCATGCCTTGATGGTCGGCGACAGTCCCCGGGACGACGTCGGCGGCGTGCCCCTGCAGATCCGTACGCTCATCCTGCCCCGTACGCCGGGACCGGTGCACGGGCTGGGCGCGGTCCTCCAGATGATCGGGGCCGGCTGAGACAGCTGTGGTGTGGCCGGCCGGCGCCTGGCCGGCCGGCCACACTCACCGGATCAGGGGTTGGCCCGGTCGAGGCTTCTGGGGTCGTCGGGGGCCTGATGCTGGGCGTAGAGGCCGCTGCGGGCGACGCGGCGCCACGGCCGCGCATAGTTCTCGGCCGTCAGGTCGAGCTCGGCGGTGGCGATGGCAGGTACGGGATCGGGCCGGCATCGGGTGATCCAGTCACCGTCCGGGCTGATCACGCCGGAGGGAGCGTTCGGAGCGTCCTGCGCCGTGCCCGCGTAGCTGACCCAGAAACTGTTGGCCGCCGCGAGCGCCCGCGCCTGCAGGGCGAACGGGCCGTTGTTGGGCGCCGATCCCGGGCCGTGGGTGGAGAAAAGGACGCAGTCGACGTCGAGCCGTTCGTATTCCAGGAAGACCTCGGGGTACGTGGCCTCCATGCCCATCGCGCAGCCGAACCGCACGCCGTCGACGGTGAAGGTGACCGGCGCCGTGCCGGGCGTGTACATGTGGCTCACCTTGGTGTTGGACAGCATCCGCTCGTCGTAGCGGGTGGTGATCGCACCCTCGTCGGAGATGACGTAAAGGCTGAGGTGCGGGCGGCGGGGTGCGGTCAGCGGGTGCACCGAGCCCAGGACGGTCCACAGCCCCAGCTCGCCGGCCAGCTCCGTGATCGCCCGCAATTCGTGGGCCAGCGTCGGCCAATCGGCCCGGGACCAGTCGGACGGACCGACGGGCGCGGAGCCGGTGGCCGACATGATTGCCTTGTCGGGGCACGTCAGCGCGCCCTCGGGCAGGTGCAGCAACCGGGCGCCGGCCGTGTGGGCGTCGCGCATGAGGCGACGGATCTGGGCACCACTCTCACGTACGGCCGCGGTGTCGCCCGGATCGGATGACCCGGTGAGTTGGGCGACCGACAGTCGCAGTGTCGTGTTCTTCGGCATCGATTCTCCTGGCGGAGTCGTGCGGAAGTGCCGCAGCGCAGCGGTGTAGGACTCGCCGGTTTTGGCCGCTCGGGCTCGTACCCGGCGTTTGAAGTTCCTGTTCGCTGTCATCGGCCCTCCGCTGTCCCGCGCGTCGATCCCCCGCGCGATCAGACGTCCGGAACAACGAACGAGGACAGCGACCCGAGATGGGAATCCCTTTGCCTCCGTCGAGGACCGCGCGTCGGGGACGGTCGCAGGAGGTTGGGCGTGGGCCACGCCAGTACGGACGTTAGCAGCGGCCCGCCGACAACGCCACCATCAGATACTGGTCCGGTCGGTGCTGCGGAAGTCGTCGACCCGCCGGGTGGTGTAGATGTCGCCGACGCGCGCGATCTCCCGCCATGGCCGGGCTTTGTTCAGCGCGATGTCGAGCTCGGGGTCGGTGCGGTCGAGGTCCACGCAGATCACCTCGGGCCGGTCCGGGCCGGCGTGCTCGAGGACGTAGCCGTGCGGGCCGATCACCGCCGACGGGCCGGCCGCGGCGCAGGAGGCGGGCACGGCGATGCTGACCCAGTAACCGTTCGCGGCGGCATGTCCGCGGGCGAGGACTTCGAAGATCGGATCCTCGGAGTACGTCGAGAAGAGCACACAATCCACCCCGAGTTCCCGTTGCTCCAGCCACAGCTCGGGGAAGTTCACCTCGATGCAGAGCAGGCAGCCGAACCGGAACCCGTCGACCTCGAAGGTGCAGACGTGGTCGCCCGGGGTGTAGAAGCCGGTGATCTCGGAGTGCGACACCAACCGCTTGTCGTACCGGTCGGCGAGTTCGCCACGATCGTTGATGACCCACAGCGAGTTGTGGGGCCAGTGGTCGCCGGACAGCCGGTGATTGCCGCCCACCACGGCCCAGATGCCGAGCTCCGCGGCCACCGCCATCGTGGCCCGCAGCTCCGCGGCGACCGGGGCCCAATCAATCCGCCAGCCGCGGTAATAGGGCTTTGCCGCACCGGCATAACCGGAAAGAGCGCCCTCGCCGAAGTGAACCAGCCGCGCACCCTGCTCGGCGGCCTGCCGCATCGCCGCGCGGATCGCCGCCCCGTTCGCACCCGGGTCCGTGGTGACTTCCGTCTGCGCCACGGCGATCCGCATCCGCTCCGGAGTCATCGGTTGTCGCCGCTGCCACCCAGCAGGCCGCGAGCCTGCCGGCTGGCCAGTTTCTCCAGGTTGACCTGCGCGATGTCGTCCAGCGACAGGTCGAGGTAGTCGGCCAGCACCGCCACATACCAGAGCACGTCACCGAGTTCCTTGGCGATGTCGGCCCGGTCGATCCGCGACTCGTCGCTGTCGAGATCGCGGACCCACTTCTTGAACTTCTCGGCGACCTCGCCGGATTCGCCGACCAGCCCGAGCACCAGGTGAAGCAGCTCGTTCTTCTTGTCACGCGGAGCGGCGGTACGCAGGGCGCCGCGCTGATACTCACCCAGTTCCATTATCTCCGTGCCCCTGGTCAGACGCTTTCTCGTTCGGTGATGGCTGCTCGGATACGACGAAGTGTGCGCAGGGCTTTCTTCGCCGCGACCCGGACCTCGCCGTCGAACACGGTCACGCCCCGGTCGGCGGCCATCAGCCGCTCCAGGGTCGGTTTCACCCGATCGTCCCCGGTCGATCCGAGCGCGACCGCGGCCCAATACCGCTGATCCGGATCGGGGCTGTCGGCCGCGGCGAGCAGCCGGGGCACCACCTCGGGCGCGAACAGGGCCAAAGTGCTGGCCAGGTAACCGATCCGGGGGAAGCGCCGATGCTCGAACTCGTGCCAGAGCGCCTCCATCGCCGCGTCGCCACCGATGCGGGCCAGGGCGTCGGCGGCCCGCTGACGCATCCAGTCGGCCTCATCGCCGAGCAGCGGCCGCAGCGCGGGCACGACCGAGGCGTCGCCGAGAAGGCCGAGGGCGGTCACCGACTCGGCCCGGACAATCCACTGTGGGTGGTCCAGGAGCGTGACGAGCTGGGGCACGGCGGCCCGGATGTCCATGGCCGCGCAGCCCATCGCGGCCCAGGCCTGGCAGTTGTATCGGGTGTCGCCGAGCGCGGCCAGCAACGGCTCCGCCAGTCCGGCGTCCGCGAAGACGGCCGCGTGGTTCAGCGCCCGCGAATACAGCGACCGGTGAAACTTTGGGTAATCGCGCACGAGCACGTGCAGCGCCGCGATGGCTGACTCGTCACGCTGCGTCCTGGCCCGGTCGAGCAACTGATGCACATGCGCTTCGCGGGTCTCGAGGTCTCCTGATCGAAGGCCTTGCAGGTCGGCGGGATTCACCGCCCGACCATACGCGCCACCATCGGCACGCCACGACCAGGCCGGACAATCAGGGCGCGTACGCGGTGAGCGTCGACCCGGTCCGGCCGTACAGCCGCCCGTTCGCCACCATCGGGGCGCCCTGCAATCCCTTGGTGCTGGCGTCGAGTGCGATTGGTCTTCCGGTACGCGTCTCGAAAGCCGCCAGCCGGTGGCCGTTGTCCCGCCAGCCGTAAACCACTCCCCCGGCGACCGCGAACATGATGGGGGCGTCCTCGGTGAAGGTGGCCGTCCAGACCCGGTGGCCGTCGTGCGCGTCGACGGCGATCAGCTCACGGTTGAAGGTGTGCAGGTAGATCCGCTCGCCGTCGGTGGCGAATCCGAAGGTCGCGCCGTGACTGGGAAACGTCTTGAGGACCGCTCCGGTGGCTGCGCTGACGCTGCGGATACGCCCGTCCGGGTCGCAGCGCATGTAGAACGTCGCGCCGTCCGGCGACGCACCGATCGGGGTGAAACAACCCGCGCCGGCCGGCCACACCGCTTTGCCGGTCGTCACGTCGACAGCGGTTGCCGACTCGTCGCCGACCACCAGGACCCGCCCGCCGGCAGCCACGGTTTCGCCGGCGATCGATCCCTGACGCGCCCACACCCGCGAGCCGTCGGCGATGCGGTAGGCGCGGATGCCGTACTTGCTGATCGCCGCGTCCCACACCCCGCCGAGCACGATCCCCCGGTCGACGACGAAGCCGTACATGGTCTCGGGAATCCGCTTGGTGTAGAGGAGCTTGCCGGTGGTCACGTCGTGGGCGGTCAGGAAGGTCGTGCCGGACCGGCAGTCGCGGGACTGGGCGACGAGCCTGGTCCCCACGATCGCGGCGAGGCTGATGCTGGTCTTCTTGCCGGTGGCGGGGGTCCGCCAGGCCAGGGCGCCGGTGGTCGCGTCATAACCGCTGATCCGGTACGAGGCGGCGGTGATCAGCCGGTTCGCGCCGACCAGCGGTACGGCCGGTTCGGCGCACTTGGCGGTGGCCAGTGGAACGTTCCAGCGCGGCTTCAGCTTGGCTGCCACGGCGGGGGTCAGCCGGGTCTCGCCCGCGTTGTAGTAGTCGCCGGTCGCGTGAGCCGCGACCTGCCCCCAGGAGTCGGGAGTCGTCGCGGCGGCCGGAGCCGGGACGGCGACCTGGCCGGCGGTCGCACAGATCGCGGCGACCACCAGGTAACGACGTTTCACGGCGACTCCTCGGACGGGACGACAAGATCACCGTAGGGAGGAATGTCGCGCCCGCACGGGTGCCGGGCGGAGTGCTCACCCGGTCGAGGGAACTTTCCGGGTGTCACCGCCGCCCGTCTCCCGCGGCCGATGTGTATCTCTCCGCGAGGAGCGCGACCTCGCTGCGCAGCTCGGGTGAGTCGAGTACCTCGAACGGCACCTCCCACCAGCTCAGATAACGGGCGACGGAGGCGGCCGAGTCCGAGCCGACGGTGACGACGCACGCCTGGTCGCCGTCGGGCTCGACCCGGACTGCCAGTGGGGCCCGGCGCCGGATGGTCTCGGCCGGCGCGTGCAGCCGTACCCGATAGAGCTGTTGCCAGGACGCGGTCTGGATCGACCGGGTCAGGTATTCCTCAAATCCGTCCGCCGGCCCGGCACGCTCGGCGAATCGTCGCCCGTTCGGGGTCTTGACCCGCATACGATCCACCCGGAAAGTGCGCCAGCCGGCTTTCGCCGGATCCCAGCCGACGAGGTACCACCGGCCGGCTCGCAGCACGATGCGATGAGGTTCGACCTCGCGGTGCGCCTGCTCGCCGGTGGCATTGGTGTAGAGGAACCGGATTTGCTCCCGCGCTTGGGTGGCCGCTGCGATGCCGTGCAGGACGTCGATTTCCACGGTCGTCCGGCCGGTGGACACGCCGGACGTGACCGCGCTGAGGGAGGCGAGCCTCGGCCGGAGGCGAGCCGGCAGCATCGCCACGACCTTCGTCAAGGCCCGCATGGACGCGTCGGCGGTGCCGGCGACGGCGTGCGTCGCCGAAGAGGTGAGACCGACGACTACGGCGGCGGCCTCGTCGTCATCGAGCACCAGGGGCGGCAGGCGGTTGCCGGTTGCGAGCCGGTATCCGCCCGCGGCGCCCGGCACCGCCGTGACCGGGTAGCCCAACTCCCGCAGGGTCGCGATGTCGGCGCGCACGGTACGCGGTGAAACCCCGAGCTGCTCGGCCAGAGCGGGGCCAGGGTGCCGGCCGGGAACCTGCAGTCGCGACAGCAGGCGCAGCACTCGCGCGGACGTGGTCAACATGGGCCCGACACTAACTTCCCATGAGGAAGCAAACCTGCCGCGTTGTGGAGTGGTCTGTACCTGTCGCCCCGACAACCACTGCGAAGGGAACACCGCCATGAACACTCCGGTCATCGCCACCGTCGTCTTTCCCGCCCGCGACTTCCAGAAGAGCGTGGACGCCTGGTCCACCGTCTTCGGCACCGGCCCGACGTTCTCGAGCGGCGGCGTCGAGCGCGCCCCGGGCGAGGCTGACTTCGCCGTGTTCAAAACCGCGGACATCGAGGTCGGCCTCACCTCTCTGCCATGGACGGACGCACCCCTGGTCCTGCTGGACACCGCCGACATCGAGAAGACCCGCGGTGAGCTGATCGAAGCGGGGGCGGCGGTCGGGCTCGGCGAGGTGGCCGACGGTTCACTCGCCGTGCTCGGGACCGCCCCGGTGACCAACGGCGACCCCGCCACAGGCATCGTCGACGTCCCCGGATCACGCCTGGCCGTCGTTCAGCTCGCCGACGGCACCAAGCTCGGGCTTCGACAGGCCCTACCCGCCGACCGCTGACCCAGCCGACCTCAGGCCGTGTCTTTCCTCCACGATCAAACCACTCATCTGGTACGCCTCTGTGTCATGAGGCGGTGAGGAGGGGTGTTCTAGTCTGGTGATTGGCGGGTCCGGGAAGTGACTTCTCCGAAGTGTCGGCCCAGGGGTTCGGGTCGGCCGCGCTGGATTGCAGAGTCGCCCCCACTTGTCCTCCCGGGCCCGTCCTGAGCCGCTTGGCGTCGCTCATTGCGAGATGCCGGTTCGTGTCGCGGCGGAACGCCTTGGCCGGTTATTGCCGGGAACGCACTCCCGTCGGCTCGGAACGGCTCGCCGGAGCGGGATTAAGATCCCCTCATGGCGCGACTCGCACTGTTTGGCCTTCACGGTGTTATCGGTGAACCCTGGGTCCGGGTTTCCGGCAGCTTGGAGGGTGGCGAACTCCACGTGGGCGACGAAGTAATTCTCGCTGTGGATGGGGTGGACCTCGCCACGGCGATAGTTCGCCGGGTCGAGACCTACAGTCCTCCACCCATCACCACGATTGCGGTTGACGCGGCCGTTGCCGAACTCCTGCGATGAATAGCGTCGCAGTACGGGCAGGTTGTCAGGTGCGGGATGGCCGTAACTCGAGCGATCAGTGCGTCGCATAGGAACGTCGTGGCGGTAGGGAGAACAAAACTGCCGCCATCCCCTAGTAGGACTTTGTTAGGTCTTTGTGGTGTGTCGCTTGTAGCGGTCGTGTGGTGATGGTTGGCTGCCCGGTGTGGATGAGGGCAGGTTGGAGCAGGTCCGGGTGCAGCTCCAGGAGTTCGCTGCTGA
>NZ_JALPVL010000008.1 GCF_023544465.1 Paractinoplanes maris
CGACCCAAAAGCAGCAGGGCAGCCCTGAGCCTCTACGCCGTCCTCCGGCACCTGCAATACCAACTCGCCACCTGGCTCGGCTTCTGCCCACACTGCCACCAGCCCGTCCCCACCTAACAAAGTCCTACTAGGTCAGCGTCTGCCTGCCACGTGGGCCTCTGGCTATACATGCTGCGAAGACTTGTGGTCGTCGTTGGCCAGCCGAGGTCGGCGAAGCCGCCCAGTGCAAGATCGTCTCCCAAATTTCTCCCACAGGCGGAATCCGATCGAGAGCTTGCTACCGCCACTGAACTGACGGTCTCTTCGCGCCGAATTGGACCCGGGGTCGTGGATGACCTTGCCGCTCTTCTATATGAGCTGGTGAGTGTTGCTGGTCGTTGGTCTGCGTTGGGCTTCGTCGGAGGTAGGTAAAAGATCCACTCCCCGGTCACTCCCCGATTTCACGACGGGGATCACCTGCGGCCTGTTCGGGCATCCCGTTGCGCAGGCGCGGTCTGGCTGCCTCCCGGTGTGCGACAGGTACCAGCCGGGCTTCGGCATCCCAGAGCCGCCTGGTCCAGGGCGGGTAGCCCGGCCGCCGGAGGCGCATCCCGGGTGCAGGGTCGGAGATCCTGCCCGCCGGAGGCTCGCCGGCCCGGGCCCAGACTGCGTGACAATCCAGCGGTGCATCTCGTTTGATAGATCGATACTCGTCATCTACCCCGGAGGCGCTGCGATGAATACGACTTGGGTCAACGGTGCTTTGAAGGAGCTTCGTGAGAGTAGCCAGCGGCCAGGGCAGGCAACACCAGCGCATGGCATCGCGACCGCGCAGGTGCTGGCGTTGATCGCACTTGCGGAGGAGCTAGGTCGGATCGCCGATGCCATGGAAGCAGGGAACAAGCAGGGCTAGCTTGTCACGGCTTCCTGCAACCTGACGAAGCCCCGGTCCTCTCAACGGAGGAATGCCGGGGCTTCGTGGCGTCCGGCTAGGCTTCCGCGTCTGCGCGGCCGGGTCTGCGCGTCGCCGCAGGCGTAAGCGCGGATCCCGGACCGCGCCGGGCCGCTCACTCCGTCGCCGAGGGCAGCGCACCGCCGTCCGCGGGGGATGCGGGCGGCGGCACGCTAACCGCTCCCCGGCGACACTCGTGGGAGCGCAAGAGAGTCGGGCCTGCCGAAGGACTGACGAAGTCCGGATGTGCGGGGGTGTCCCGGCGGCCGACCGGCACGGCTTGGACGACGCGGCCGAGTTGCCCAAGCCGTGCCGTGGGGCGCAGGCTGGGTAAGTGGTGGTTGGGGTTACTGCGCCTCCGGCGGGGGCACTCCGGCTCCGGGATGCCCAGCGTGCTGGCCGTGCGGAGCGTCCTATCTACCGCTCGGCGCTGTGGCGCGCTTCAGCTTCTGTCCTGAGCTCGTCGCTTCCGAGACCCGGGCGCGGGTGCTGGCCGCAGTCGATGATCTCGGCTATTTGCGCGGCCGACCAGCCGGGCAGCTCGCCTCACACTGGCGGCGCAACGGCTTCGCCACCTGGTTGTTCCAGCCCGCCACCACGGGACGGTATCCCGGGAAGGCTCCACGGCCAGTCAGCCCGGTCCCGATCCTCTCCGAACCGTGGCCGGGTGTCTCGGTGCGGGCAGGGGAGCGACGGCGAAGGCGGACGCGTGCTGGGTGCCGATCGCCCCGGGGCTGACGCCGCACGGGCTGAGGCACACCTACAAGACCCTGATGATCGAGTTGGGCACGCCCGCGACGTTGATGGATGCGCAGATGGGCCACGCCGACGGCTCCGTGCAGGCGATCTACTCCCACGTCACGCAAGGGATGACTGAGCGGCTTGTGGCCGGCCTGACCGCGAATGGGAGGGCGGCGCTGAAGGCTCGGCGTGAGCTCAGCCCGAGATCACCGGTCGCGGTGCTCGACTGGTTGCTGATAGAGCTGAGCGAATGAGCGGCCCAAGATTTTCTCCCAGGATTCTCCTGGCCACCCTGGTGACGAGAAACGGGCCCCGCTCGTGGTGAGCGAAACCCGCTGTGACCTGCTGATTCAGTTGGTGGGCGATACTGGGATCGAACCAGTGACCTCTTCCGTGTCAAGGAAGCGCGCTCCCGCTGCGCCAATCGCCCTCGGTAAACAACCTCTTGCGAGGTGGAGACGGGATTTGAACCCGTGTAGACGGCTTTGCAGGCCGTTGCCTCGCCTCTCGGCCACTCCACCGAGCCGGCCCAGCACGACTGTGAAGGCCTCTCCGAGCGGACGACGGGATTCGAACCCGCGACCCTCACCTTGGCAAGGTGATGCGCTACCAGCTGCGCTACGTCCGCACGTCGTGTCGGCCTGCCCTGTGTCAGGGCTTGCCTGGCGACGGAAGAAACATTAGCCGGTCACCAGGGGCCTTGCCAAACCGGGGTCCCCCGGCGCGTCGCGGGGCGGCGTTCACCAGGGCGTTCCGGGTTATCCACAGGCTGGAAATCAGGCGGGCGCCGGAGGGCCGCCTCAGTGTTGGATGAGTCCATGGAGATCCGACAGATCAGCGCGGCGGAGCGCACCGCGACCATGTTCCCCCTCCAGACCTATGCGTTCATGCCCTCGCCGTGGACCGAGGGCGACGAGGAGGCGTACGAGAAACGCATGCCCTTCTTCTCCACCGCGATCAGCCTGATTGCCGAGGAGCATGGGCAGACCCTGGCCTGCGCGGCCGCGCTGCGGATGCGGCAGAACGTGCGCGGCAAGGTGCACGACATGGCTGGTGTGGCCTCAGTCGCCTCGCATCCGTCCGCCCGGCGCCGGGGCATCGTGCGGGGCCTGCTCGAGCGGCTGTTGCGCCAGGCCCGCGACGACGGGAGCACGGTCAGCGCGCTCTACCCGTTCCGGCCGAGCTTCTATGCCCGGTTCGGTTATGTGGGGACGCCTCGCCACCGGATCGCGACCTTCGCCCCTGAGGGGCTCGCTCATCTCCACCGGGCCGAGCTGCCCGGTGAGGTGGAGCGGCTGTCGATGCGGGACGGCTTCGCCGAGTGGCAGCGGCTGCATGAGCGCCTGCTGGGGGAGCGGCACGGGTTCGCGGTGTACGACGAGACGCGCGCCGCCGAGTTCCGCGACGACAAGCGGTGGGTGGCCATCGCCCGGGTCGACGGTGAGGTGGTCGGTGCCGTGGATTACCGGGTGGGGTCGTATGGCGGGGACCTTTACGCCTCCGACCTGCTGGCGACCGGGCCCCTGGGGCGGGCGCTGCTGCTGCAATTCTTCGCGCGGCACGTCGATCAGGTGGCGCGGGTGCATGTGCGGGTGAGCACCGACGAGGTGCCTGAGTTGTGGGGCACCGATTTCACTGTGACCACCGAGGCCAAGGTCGACCAGCCCCGGCACGGCGGCGCGATGGTGCGCGTGCTCGACATGCCGGCGCTGACCGGCACGGCCGCGGGCTCCGGTGACGTCACGGTCGAGATCCCCGACGATCCGCTGGTGGGTGGCCTGTGGCGACTGACCGGCGAGGGCGGTCACCTGACGGTGACCAAGGGCACGGCGACGCCGGCGGCGACTCTCACGGTGGGCGGTCTGAGCGGCCTGCTGTACGGCGTACTGGATCCCATCGAGGTCGTGACCCGCGGCCTGGGCCAGGTCGACAGCGCCGCGGTGGCTCCGCTGTCCAGCCTGTTCCCGCGTCAGATGCCCTACATCTGCGCCGACTTCTGAGGGGGCGCGTCATGGGGGGACGGGGGCGATAATCACCGGATGAAGGACAGCTCGATCCTGTCGTACAAGTCCGAGGGTTCCGTGCTGAGCATCTACTCCAAGGGGTCGGTGTTGTCCATCGGGTCCGTCGGGTCGTCGCTCTCCATCGGGTCCATCGGCTCCAACCTGTCGATTCTGTCGGTCGGCTCCTGGCTGTCGATCGGCTCGATCATGTCGGCCGTGTCGATCGGCGCGGTCATGTCGTGGCGGTCCCGCTGGGGGATCATGGCGGCGCCACCGGAGGACCTGAAGCGGGTACGCGCCAAGCTCCGCAAGTGATGAGCCGGGGTATCGCGTAAGGCTTTGCAGCGGACGCCGTCCCGCTTTTCGGCGGGGCGGCGTCCGTGGTGTGGTGCGACTGGATGCGCGATGCGGGGTGACGTGCGCGGTGAGGTGCGGCGGGATGTGCGATCCCGGGCGGCGTCCGCAGTGTCGCTGGGATGGATGTGTGATGCGGCGGCGGCGCCTGGGGTGTCGCTGGGACAGATGTGCCGAGCGGTTGGTGTCAGCGGGTGGGTAGGTCCAGGTAGGAGCCGCCGGTGATGGTGATCGTGTTGTTCGGGGGGTTGGCGTCGTAGTAGAGCGGGTCGACGGTGTCGATCACCAGGGTCAGGGCGTGGCCGGCGGGGACGTCGTAGGCGGCTGCTGAGAGAGCCAGGTCGACCTCGCCGGGGGCGGACCACGTGATCGGGGCGTGCGTAATCAGGCGGGCGGTGCCGAGGGCGTCCAGGTCGTAGAGGTAGGCGACCAGGGAGCCCTGGGTGGGGCCGGTCAGGTTCAGGTGTACGCGGGGGATGCCGCGGATCTTGAGTGGGGCGCTGGGGCGGGCGGCGGCCCAGACGCCGGCTCGGGTGCGGCTGACCGTGGGCAGCCAGATGGACGGGCGCTGGTTGGTGAACGCCGACACCCCGTTGGTCAGCAGCACCACGCCGCCGTTGGCTGTCGTGTCTAAGTCGGTGGGCAGAGGCTTGGACCAGCCGGTGGTGGGGGCGCCGCCGAGCAGGCCGGTGCCGTCCAGCGCGCGGATGCGGCCGAGGCCGTAACGGGTGGTCGACGGGCTGAGGGCGGACCAGTCGGCGTACGACTCGGTGGGGGCGTTGTCGGGGCGTACCAGAACCGGCGGGCGCGCCTCGCCGGGACGCCCGGCCAAGTGCTGATCGAACCAATCCCGTACGCCGGACCAGACGTCGTTTTCGAAGCCGAAGATGCCGCCCAGCTCGGCAATCGCGTGATCGCCGGGACGCAGCTCCAGGCGCTTGGGACCGGTGAGCGCGCCATAGAAGTCGACCAACTGGTTGGGTGGGAAGAACGAGTCACCCCAGGCGTTGGCGATCAGCACGGCGGGGGCGTTGGCGTTGATCTGGGACAGGTAGGTGGCCGGGGAACGGACGCGCGCCCAGGCCATGACGTCGGCGATGTCCCGGTTGGCCTTGAAGTCGGCGAGCTTACCGCTGAGGTCGGGGCCGGAGTTGCCGAGCAGCGCGGCGGCCAGTTCGAGCAGGCCGGCCGACTGGCGATGGCGGGTCTGGTCGCTGTAGAGCGAATACACCAGGTCGGTCCAGCCGCTCATCATGGCCACGACGCGGATCCGCTTGTCGAAAGCCGCCCCGAGCAGGCTGATTCCGGCACCGTACGAGACCCCGGCCGCCCCGATGCGGGCCGGGTCGGCGGACGTGTTGGCGAGCGCCCAGTCGATCACCTTGGACAGGTCGGCCATGTCCTTGGGCCCCGCCGTGTCGATCTCGCCGCCGGAGGCCCACCAGCCGCGCGGCGTGTAGGAGACGACGACGTAGCCGCCCTCGGCCAGCTTCCTGGCCTGGGCCAGATATTCGAGGTCGTTGAGTCCCCAGCTCGCCGGGAGGATCACAGCCGGGTAGCGGCCCGCCGCCGACGGTGCGATGACGTTGGCCTTGAGCGTCACCCCGGCACCGGCGATGTCGACGAACCTGTAGCCGGTGGTGGCAACGGCCGCGGTGACGGGGGCGGCGATGACCGACGCGGCCGCGGTGGCTGGGGCGGTGGCGATGACCGACGCGGCGGGGGTGGCGGCGATGACCGACGCGGCGGCGGGGGTGGGGACTGCGCCGGAGAGGGCGAGGCCGGCGGAAAGGGCGAGGCTTAGCAGGATCTTGCGGCGTGGCTCCATGCGCACTCCTGAGGCAGAGCGAGGACGGCGAGCCGTGTCGGCGGGCGTGGTGGCACGTCCGGTCGGTTCGGCTTGGCGTATGGGAGGTGCTGGAGCGCTCCGGTTTCGGCAGCGTAGGAGCCTGTTCCGAGAAATTGAACTTCATGACATTATCGTTACCAGCCAGTAACGTAGGTCACTTCGGAGCGAGAAGACGCAGGCCACGGCGGTGGGAGGAGCGGTCCGATGCTGTACGGGGTGCAGGCGCCGCGCCGGCGGGACGCGGTGCGCAATCGGGCGGCTATCGTGCTGGCAGCCTGCGATCTGATGACCAGCGGGAACGCCGCGGTGGGCATGCCGGAGATCGCTCGGCGGGCCGGTGTCGGCCTGGCGACCCTGTATCGGCACTTCCCCGACCGGTACGCGATGACGGCTGCGGTGATCGCCCACCAGGTCGAGATTCTGGAGGCTTGCGTCGCCGCGAACAGTCAGCAGCCGGCCGCCTTCCGCGCGATGCTCGACGCCGTACTGCGCGCGCAGGTCAGCATGCGGCCGCTCGTTCATCTCGCTCGGCGGTTGGAGCCGGCGGTGCAGGGGCGCTACCTCCGGAGGATCGTCGCCCTGCTGGCCGAGCCGCTGCGCCAGGCCCAGGAACACGGTTACGTGCGCGGTGATCTGGAGCCTGGAGACCTCATCCTGATCTTCACCATGGTCGAGGGCGTCCTGGAAGGCGGTCTCGACGGTGAGCTCCAGACCCGCGCCGCCGCCGACCGTACGATCGACCTGGCCCTCGACGGTGTCTTCCGCACAGCCTGAGCACGCCGGGCGCATCCTGGGCACGGCGGGCGCGCCTTGGGCACGGCGGGCGCATCTTGGGCACGGCGAGCGCGCCCTGGGCACGGCGAGCATCTTGAGCACGGCGAGCGGGAGCCTGGGTAGGGCGGGCGCAGCTCAGCGCTGGGCTTCCCAGCGGGCCGTGAAGGACGTGGACTGACCTTGGGCGGCGTCGTCGCTCTGGACGATCCACTCGAGCTTCCAGGTGCGGGTCGTGTTGGTGGTCGCGGCCCAGTTGCCCACGCCGTTGGCCCAGGTGTTTCTGGCGGCGATGAAGGCGGCCAAGGTCTGCGACGCGGCGCGCATGCCGGTGGTGTTGTAGAGCGTATTGGTGGGGCTGAAATCGCTGCAGTCGGTGTTGCTTCCGGTGCCGATCTGAAGACGGAAGACCATGAACGAGCTGAGCGTGCCGGTCACGGCGGGCACATACATCTGCACCGTCGCCGGCAGGGAACCGGTGTAAGTCGTGATGACACAGGCGATGGCGGTGCTGCCAGGAATGGCGTTGCTGACGGTGAAGAACTGACTGCCCCCGGACACTGTGCCGGACAACACGACGGTGCCGGCCGCCAACATGTTGCCGTCGGTCGAGGTCGCAGCAGTGAAGCGCGCGTTGGCCGGGTACAGGTGAGCCGCCGCTGCCGCAAGAGCTGTAGCGGCGGCGTACCAGCGCAGGCGTCGCCAGAGGCGGTGCTGCGGCCGGCGGGAATGTTTGCCCACGGCTCCCGGCCTCCTCCATTGACCTTTCGGCAGCATGCCAACGACGCTGAACGCCAGTCGGCTCCGGCAGCTGAAAGCCACCGGAGCCGACTAGGGGTTTGCCGATCGGTTACTGCCGCGCCTCCCAGGTCACAGCGAACTGGACACCGTCACCCTGAACCGAGTTCGGGGCGGAGAGCGGAAGGTCGTAAGAAAACCGGAAGACACGCCACTTGTCCTTGGTCATGGCAGGCATCGTGAGCAAGGCTCCGGCGTAGGTGTTGTTGTTTTTGATGAGCGACTGGATGGTGCTGGTCGCTGGCGCCATTTCGGTCCAGGTGGTGAAACCGGCGGGCGCGCAGTCGTTGAAAGCGGGAGGGAGGATCAGTTCGTTGCTGTACTCGATGTGCATGGTGGTGTACTTGTCCATCTCCGACGCGTCGCTGTCGACCCAGTCGACGTAGGGGGCGCCCGCTGCACTTTCCATCGCGTGGGGGGCCAGGCCCGTCGTGGGGAAGTACATCTTGATCGCGGTGGGCGTCAGCGACCCGGTGTATGTGACGCCGATGCAGCCCGGCGTCCCTGCGGCGCCCGGAGTCATCGACGAAGCGGCGAACATCGCCTGTGAACCGCCGTCGTTGTCGCCGATGACGACTGTACCGGCGGCAAGTTCGTTGGCGTCATTGCTGGTGGTCGAGGAGAAGCTCGCGTGCGAGGACTGCCAGACCAGCGCGGAGCAGGCGACCAACCCCGTAGCCACGGCTACCCCCCGACCAAGACGACGACTCGCGCCGGCCGTACGGATTGCCTTGCTGATGATCCCCCGCATATTGGTTTCCCCTTCATCGTTCCCCCGTGGAAACCGCTGCGGCGGCTTCACCGGTCCAGTTCGGCCGCACGGCGGCGGGGTTCGAGTAGGGGAGCAGAGCAGCTGAGTTGCGAACCAGTTCACCGCTCGACACGCGGCAGAACCGGTACGGATCAGCGTCGACGGGACTGTTCAGGATCCGCCCCGGATCGGTGAGCGGCACGCTCCCGCAGCGGTACGTGTCCGCGTCCACCGGTCGGTTCAGGATCTTCCCGGGGTCGGTCAGCGGAATGGACTTGTCGTTCGACGGCCGCCAGAACAGAAGCGCCAGCAGCAGGACCCCGGCCGCGATGACCGGCAGGTACCTTCCCTGCCTGATCCACAGGTACGGCAACCCGATCCACGGAATGCGCATGCGCGGAACCCCGACCAGGTTGGCCATCGGCACCGGCGTTGTGTCGGCCGTCTGGTTGGCGTCGCCCTTGGTGATCATGCGGCCGTCGTCGTCCAACCGGACCACCCGGTGCAGGAGCAGCTCACCGGGGTGGGCCGGGTCGTCGACCAGCACGACGGTGCCCGCGGTGATCTTGTCCGGTGATGGAGCAGCCGAGATCACGTCACCCGGCCGGATCTTCGGCATCATCGACCCGGAGACCACCACAGTCGACTTCCACCCCAGCACCACCGGCGCCACCGAAACCAGCAGCAGCCCCACCAGACACGTGACGAAGGCGTCCCGGCAGTCAAGCAGCAGCCAGCGGGCCCGCGTCCGGGCGCGTTGCATCAGCGACCGGCCGCTCCCGGGTTGCTCATGCTTGCCCACGGCGCGCAATCCCCCTGTCTTCCCTGTGTCCTTTCGGCGCCCCGCGATGACGGCTGAGGCGCTCAGAAACGGCCGAAAGACGGAGCGCCTCAGTTGCAGACTGGTTGCGCCGAAGTGAGAACCATGCGGGCGAAGCGATGGAGAATCGCCTTGCCGGCCGCACTCATCAGCTTGATCGCCGCCGTGTTCCTGCTGCCGGAGTCGTCCGCGACCTTCACGTCCGCGGTGAACGCGCCGGCCACGGTCGCGGCATCGGCCGGTTTCCCCGGTCTGCCCGAGCTCATCAGTGACCAGGCCCCGGTGTTCCACCACCGGATGGAGGAGTCACAGACGGCGTCGGTAGCGGCAGACGCCCTGGGTCCGAGTCCGGGCGTCTACGGATCGCCCCCCGATGCCCCGTCGATGTGGTCGCGTTTCGACGAGTTCGCCGGGTCGACGTCGTTCAGCGACGTCTCGGGCGCGGTCAACACCGCTTCGCTCACCGGTACGGCGACCGCCGGCCAACCCGGACCGGCCGGTGGCGCCGTCACTCTGGGCGCCAACAGTTACCTGTCGTCGGCCGGTTCACCGTTCCGGGCCGATCGCGACTTCACGATGTCGGTCTGGTTCAACATCGGAAGCGTGGTGCCGTCGACCACCCGCATCGCCGTGCTCAGCATGACCGGCACCACCGGCGGCACACCGGACAACCGCAGCGATGCCATGATCATCGCCGAGCCGCCGGCCAACTGCCCGGTGCCGTCCAGCCCCTGCTGGGCCTTCGGCATGGCCGGTGACCCGCAGAGCCAGTCAGTTCCTTTCGACATGGCCCGCAGCACCAGCCCGGTGACGGCCAATACGTGGGTCCACCTGACGGCCGTCTTCGACAAGAACGCCGGGCTGATGTCGCTCTACGTCAACGGCTCGCCGGACGGGACCAACGCGCACACGCCTGCGGCGAACGCGGCCACCGATGCCGCTCTGGACGCGGGCCGTTACCGGGACGCCTCCTGGCTGGGCATGACCGGCGGGACGCGGCTGGGCGAGGAGCGGACCTGGCGGCGGGCACTGCCGGCGGCCGAGGTCACCGAGCTCTCGGTGCGGCCCACCGCCCGGTACGCCTTCAACGAATCCACCGCCACCGGCCCGACCTACACGACCACCGGCGCCAGCACCGGCACCCCCGGCACGGTCGCCCGATCCGCCGGCCTCGCTCTCGCCGGCGGCGCCACGCTCACCGCCGGCCGCGAGGGAAACGCCTTCACGACCGGCTACCTCGTCGGCCCGGACGCGCAGCTCAATACGAACGGCAGTTTCACCGTGGCGGCCTGGGTGAAACTGACCGACGACACCACCGACCGCACCTATTTCTCGGCGAGCAACGGGCTCGGCACCGTGGCCGGCTTCGGCTACAGCCAGAGCAGCAACAGGTGGATGGTGGGTGTCCTGACCGGGGTGCTCACCGAGACGGCGACAGCCGACGTCACTCCGCCCGTGCTGAACCAGTGGGTGCACCTGGTCGCCCTGTACGACCAGTTCCACAGCCGATTACGCCTGTACGTCGACGGAGTCCCGCAAACGCCGGTGACCATCGGCACCCCCAGCGATGCCGACAGCGCGGTCGCGGTCGGCGGGCGGCAGGCACTGGGTGTGGTCGACGACATCTGGCCGGGGCAGATCGACGACCTGCGCGTCTACAACGGCTACCCGCTCAACACCGCGGCCGGCTCCAGCAGCACCACCCTGCAGACCTTCGTCGACCTGCTGAATCCCGGTCTCTCCGGCGAGGTGCCCGGCGGACTCCAGGGCAGCACCAAAACGGGCCATGCCGGCTCGACCGCGGTCGCCTTCGGCGGCACCGCCAACGCCTACAACAGCAGATACTCGGCGACCGCGGCCACGACCGACTTCACCGTCGAATGCCTGATCCGGGTCGGCCCCGGGCACAGCGGCGTGATCGCGGGATTCACCCCGTCCGCCATCCCGACCGGGCTCGGCGGCACCACCAGCGATCGGCTGCTCTACGTCGACTCGGCCGGCAAGGTGCGCTTCGGCCTGCTGCATTCCGGCACCCCGGTGACCGTCGCGAGTGCCGCCACCGTCGACGACGGCGCCTGGCACCACATCACGGCGAGCGTGGGCCCGATCACCGGCACCGGAGCCATCGCGGCCGGCGGCCTCCGGCTGTCCCTCGACGGCACAGTCACCTCGAACGCGGCGGTCACCGCGGCCACCGCGTCGACCGGCATCTGGCGCTGGGGCGGCGCGCCGTTGCTCCCGCTCGACACCTGGCCGGCCGCACCCGCCAACCCCTATCTGACCGGCACGATCGACGAGCTCGCCGTCTACGACAAGCAGCTGACCGACCAGGACGACCTCTGGCGGGTCTACGGCAACTACTGACGGGCGGGAGCCCGACGACGAATCGTTCGGGACTGAGTCGCGTATCGGCATTTTACGAACGGCATGGGGCCGGTGACCGTATTGTCAGGCACAGGCACGTCCCCCGGAGCGCTCATGAATGACATCGCTGGTCCGCCGCTGCTCCTGACCGACAACCCGGTGACCGGCCGGGATGACGATCAATTCGGGTTCGCCACCCATGGCCGCATATTCTGCGACGCCATTCAGGCCACCGTTCACCTGCCCCTGACCGTGGGCGTCTTCGGGCCGTGGGGGACGGGCAAGTCCAGCTTCCTGAACATCTGCCGCGAGATATTGGACCGGCGCGACATTCCCACGATCGCTTTCAACCCGTGGAAGTACGACGACAAGGAAGCGATCTGGCACGCCCTGATCCAGACGATCCTCACCGAGATCGCCGGCGACGCCGAGGGGCGGCGGCACGATCTCGTGGCCAAGGCCCGGCGCTTGAGCAGCACCGCCACCTGGCTCCTTCTGCGCCACGCCTCGGGCCCGCTGACCGCGGGTTTCCTGGACGGTGACGACCTGACGGCGGCCCGGGACGCCTGGCAGACCAGAGGCGTCGAGAACTACCGGCACATCAATCACTTCGAAGCGGATTTCGCCGAGGTGGTGCGGGCCTTTGTCGGCGACCGGGGGCGCCTCGTGGTGTTCGTCGACGATCTGGACCGGTGTCACGGCGACACCGCCATCGCGGTGCTCGACGCCCTCAAGCTCTTTCTCGGCGAGGCCTCCTGCGTTTTTGTCCTGGCCATGGATTTCGACGTGATCTCGGCGGCGGCCGCCAAACGCGTCGACGGTGATCGGGCGCGCGGGCGTCAATATCTCGAAAAGCTGATCCACTTTCCCTATCACCTGCCCGAGGTGCGGTTCGAGGCGGTGTTCCGGCAATTGCAGGATTCCGTGGTGGCCGAGCTCAGCGGGGATCCGGCTCTGTGGCAGCTGGCCGAGGACGCGTTCGGCGACAACCCCCGGCGGATCCGCCGATTCGTCTCGGCGCTCAACCTCACGGCGGCGACACTCCGGCTGCACTCGCAGCCGAGCCGGGATCGGCTGATGCAGGCGGCGATCCTGCTCGCGCTCCGGATGCGTTTCCCCGACTTCTTCCGGCGGGTCCAGGCGAACCCGGCGGTCTGGGTCCGGCTGGACGAGGCCGCCCGCACCCAGAACAACGCCGGGCTCCGCCAGGACGAGGTGGAGCTGGCCACGGCCGAACCGGCCCTGCCGAACCTCCTGCTGACCATCACGCCGGGCGAGCGCAGCGGTTGCTCGTTCCCGCCCATCCCGACCAAGGCCCAGATCGAGGTCGTCACGCAGGTGCTGACGGTGACCGGCGGGCCGGGAGACGTCTCGTGACCGCCGAGGCCCGCTATGCGATCGGGCTGGACATCGGCGACGGCGAGAGCTGCCTCGGGTGGGCGCCTCTCGATCGCTCCGAGCCGACGCGGATCTATGCCCGGCCCCGTACCGGGGAACGCAGCATCGTCACCGCCTGGGCCGAGGCATCCGGCCCGGAACGGCGCCGGATCATCGGCGATGAGGCCGTGACGAGCCGCGGGGCGACTCACTTCAGCGTCACCTTCAAGGAGGCGCCGGACGCGCTCGCCGCGGAGACGCCGCCCGCCGTCATCTTCGCGCAATCGCTGCTGGCGGAGTTCCGGCAGCACCATCCGGAGGTCGTGCGGGACGGTACGGCATATGTCGGCCACCCGGCCGGCTGGCCGCCCGAAGCGGTCGCCGCCTACGCCCGGCACCTCAGCGTGCTGGGCCTGCCGGTGCGGCTCATGCCCGAGTCGCAGTCGGCCCTGCTGCAGGTGCGGGACCGGCGTCGTGACGACCGGCACCTCGAACAGGTCCTGGTCGTGGACATCGGCTCGTCCACCACCGACTTCACGATCGTCGAGGACCTCGCACCGAGGAACCTGCCGGTGGGCGCCATGCTCGGCTGCCGGCGGATCGACGAGCAACTGGCCGGCCTGGTCCGGGCGGCCCTGGGGCACGACGCGGCTCTGACGCGGGCGCTGGCCACCGACGGCGGCCCGGATTTCCTGCTCCTGGCCTGCCGGTGGGCCAAGGAGGCGCAGTTCTCCGGCGTGTCACGACGGATCATGGACCTGCGCGAGTCGTGCGACGAGCGCTTCCGGCCGATCGTCGCGACCGCGTGGACCTGGTTGCTCGACCTGGAGATTCCGCAGCTCGTAGCGGCGCCCGGTGGCTGGGGTGACGACTTCCGGTCAGTGCTCACCGAGGTGGCCGGCCTGCTCGGTGATCGGTGCCCGCAGCTGGTGGTGCTCACCGGAGGCGGGTCGCGCATGCCTCTCGCGGGCCGGTTGTGCCGCGAGGTCTTCCCGGCCTCGACCGTCGAGCACGACGAGGATCCGGCGTTCGCGGTCGCCCGGGGCCTGGTGAGCAACGGACAGCGCCGAGCCGACGTCGACCACTTCCGGCGTGACATGACCGATCTGGTCCGGGCTCCGCAGACCGAGGAGAAGGTCCGGACGGAGGCTGCGGCGGCCCTGGACAGCATGAAGGACAAGGTTGCCGCGCAGGTGATGGAGGCGCGCGGGTCGGCCGCCGACCTGACCAACCACATCAAGTTCGGCATGTTCGAGGCGAAGCGCGCCCTCGAGGACGCTCTCGTCTACTACCTGTCGATGCGGGTGGAGAGGATCTGCCGGCGTTACGGGGTGCCCACCGATCGCGTACGGCTCGAACTGACCCTGCCGAACCTGTTCGCCGACCAGCTGGACCGCATCGTCGAACGTGTCGGCCGGACCGGGCAACTCGCCGAACACACCAGCCCCGCGGCACTGGGTCAGCTCGGCCTTCCCGGGAACGTCGCCGGCCATCTCTTCAGCTCGGCCCTCGACCGGGTACGGCAGAGGTTCGCGCCCGCCGTGACCTCGGAGATCGCCACCTTCGCGATGAGCTTCGCCGCCGGCGGCTCGGGGTGGGCCACCGACCGGGTCGCCCGAGCCTGGATCCAGCACCTGCTCGGGCTCTTCGAATACTCACCGGAGTACCTCGACCGGATCACCGCCGAGGTGCTGGCCGCGGTCACCGAGCAGACCGGCGATCGAGCCCGCCACCTGGAGCGCTGGCTGGCCTGAACCGTGCGGCCCGGACGCCCTGTACGGCGGAACTCACCGGCGCCGCTTACCCTGGTGCGGTGACTGATCTTGGTGAAACCGTCGTCCAGCCCGAGCTCATTGCTACCCACTACCTGACCAGCGTCGACGACGTGGCCGAGCACCTGCGGGCGGCCAACCAGCTCGGGCTCGGCGTGCGGGTCCGCAGCTACGTCGAGGCGAGCGAGGACGGCGAGGAGCTGATCGAGGGCTGGGAGGTCGAGCTGCTCACGTCGTCCCCCCTCCAGGAGGCCGAGGCGGCCGAGATCGAGGCGGCCGAGGAGGAGTAGAGCCGGAGTCCCGTCGACACGGTGGGCGATGATTCAGGCATGCCCCAGCGCCTGTCCTATGCCGACGCCGTCCGGATCCTCGGCGGGACGGGACCGTTCGCCCAGGCGGCCGACACCCTGCTCGGTGGGGTGCTCAGCGTGGCCACGGCCGGCGGCAGCGATCTCGCGATCAGCCTGTTCGACGCCAAGACCGAGGTCGTCCGGCTGGGTGGTCTGGTCACGACCCGGATCAACGATTCCGTACGAGGTCTGGGCCGTCACGACCGCAGCGAGCGGCTCCAGGCCGCGCATGTGGTGCTGGTGGTGACCGCCTTCTTCGAGGCGCTCGACGACTGCCTGGCCGAGGCGGCCGTCGGTCATCCCGGGTTCGGGCGGGACGACCAGCTGCTGTTCGTGGCCGACCCGGCCGGTGGCACCCTGATGGGCCGTCTACTCAGGACGGCCGTGCCGATGCCCGCGCCCGAGGTCCCGTACGACAAGCTCCTGGACCGCCTGGAGAGCTGGTTCGCCGAGGCCGCCGCGCGGATGAAGACCCACCTCGCCGGCCTCGCCCCCTGGGACGACGCCGACGACCGCGCCCGCGTGGCGGTGACCGGCCTGATCGAGCTGCGGTTGCCGGGTGAGGCGACGAAGAAGTACGACGAGGCGCACCGGCGCCTGGCCGCCGAGATCCCGGAATTCGCCGTCTGGGCCGATCGGCTGGCCGACCGGGCCGCCACCCACGGCCTGGAACGTCTGGAATCCGTGCTGCTGCAAGCCACCTCGGGTCGCGATCCGAGCCGGCACCGCGCCGCCCTGGCCCGCGCCTACCGCGCTCACCTTGGCCGCCCGGTCCTCGGCGGCGACGCCGGTGAGGTGCTGCTGCCCGCGCTGGGCACCGCCTATCTCGATCCCCTCTTCCGGGTCCGCGCGTCAGCCGCGGGCGCCCGCCCGGCCGACGACCACTGGTGGCGTGACGCCCCCATCCGCACCGACCTGGCCGCGTTCCTCGCCTCCTTCCTGACCACCACGCAGGCCTGCGAAGCGCCGATGCTGCTGCTCGGTCAGCCGGGGGCCGGCAAGTCGTCGCTGACCCGCATCCTGGCCGCGCGGCTGCCCGCGAGCGACTTCTTCGTCTGCCGCGTCGCCCTGCGCGACGTGCCGGCCGAGGCCGAGATCCAGGATCAGATCGAGCTCGCGCTGCGGGCGGCGATCGGCGAGGCGGTGTCGTGGGCCGAGGTCTCCCGGGATGCTCAGGGGGCGCTGCCGGTCGTGCTGCTCGACGGCTTCGACGAGCTGCTGCAGGCCACCGGTCTGCACCAGTCGGACTACCTGCAACGGGTGGCGCTCTTCCAGCAGCGGGAGGCGTCGCTCGGGCGGCCGGTCGCGGTCATGGTCACCAGCCGGATCGCCGTGGCCGACCGGGCCCGCCTGCCCGGGGGCGCTCTCGTCGTACGGCTGGAGCCCTTTGACGACAACCAGATCGAGCGCTGGGTGCGGGTGTGGAACGAGACGAACCCGGGCCGGGAACCGCTGCCGCTGGCCGCCCTGCGGCGCTTGCGGCACCTCGCCGAGCAGCCGTTGCTGCTGCTCATGCTCGCGCTCTACGACGCCACCGGCAACGCGCTGCAGTCCGGCGATCTCGACGGCGGCCGGCTCTACGAGCGTCTGCTGGCGTCGTTCGCCGCGCGGGAGGTGCGCCGGGTGCACGCCGGGCAGCCCGACTCGGCGATTCCGGCGCTGGTCGAGCAGGAGTTGCTGCGGCTGTCGGTGGTGGCGTTCGCGATGTTCCACCGCCTGCGCCTGTGGGTCACCGAACGCGAGCTCGACGACGACCTGGCCGGCCTGGGCCTCAGCCCGTCGCGCCCGGGCCGCACCGAAGCCTTCCGCACCCCGCTCACCGCGGGGCAGGAGATGGTCGGGCGCTTCTTCTTCATCCAGCGCGCCCAGGCCGTCCAGGACGATCAAACCCTTCTGACGTACGAGTTCCTGCACGCCACCTTCGGCGAATACCTGGTGGCCCGCTTGGTCGTGCAGGCGGTCCGCGACACCGAGGCGCGCGAGGCGGCGGGCACGCTGGCGCTGCGCCTGGGCCCGGCCGCCGACGACGACCTGCTGCGCTCCCTGCTCGGCTTCACGTCCCTGACCGCGCGGGCGACGGTGCTGCCCTTCATCGCCGATCTGCTCGACGGTCCGGATCGCGACCGCTTGCGGACGTGGCTGGCCGGGCGCACGAGCCAGGCGGTGACCAGGCCGACGTACGCGGAAAGCCCCTACCGCCCGGTCGACAAGCGCATCGACCACTGGATGGCCACCTACTCGTTCAACCTGCTGCTGCTCACCCTGGCCTGCGGCGGCCCGGTCCGCGCCTCCGACCTCTTCACCCGGACCGACGACCCCGCGTACTGGCTACGCGGTTCCGCCCTGCAGTGGCGCGCGGCGATCCCCGGCGACATGTACCTCGACGCCATGCAGGTCCTCACGGTCGAGCGGGTCTGGCACCGCGGCCGCCGTGACATGGTGCTGACCCACCGCCCGGGCGGACTGCCGCAAGCCGTGGACGTCGGCTGGATCAACGACTTCCCGCCGGGGAGCGAGCCCGCACCGGTCTATCGGGCCCGCTACGAGATGCCGTCCGTGCTCAAGTCGATGCGGTTGAGCAACGGCGTCGGCGACGACACCGTCCTGCACGCGCTGGAACCGCTGGCCGGCCGGATGCCGGAATCGCTGACCACCTTCGTGCGGCACGACACCGGCGGCGACGAGTCCCTGGCCCGCAGCCTGATCGAACTGTGGCAGGCCTCCGCTTTCGAAGAATCGCCGGACACCTTGATCACTCGCTACGAGCGCTTGACGGCGGCGATCACCGCCATCGGCCCGGTTCCGGACAGTCCCGCCATCACCCTGATGATGCAGGCGCTGCGAGCCGACGCCGACCGCCTCCCGCCGGACCGCGTCATCGCCATCACCCGCATCCTGATCACCCACGGGCAGACAGCCACTCCCCGCGCCGCGGAACTGGCTCTGCGTAGCTTGCTGACCCCGGGCGTGACCGCGATCGGCTCCGCAGTCGCTCCCTTGTGGATGTTGCTCGCCGACTTCATGGAAACCCTCGACGACGACCTGCTGGCGCGCACCTTCCACGCCATCCTCACCACAACCGACGCCGGCGACGGCAAGGTCCGAGATCTCGTACGCCAACTGGACACCCTCGACGACGGCCGCCGAGCCGCCGCCCTGGAGCACCAAGACCCGAACCTGGCCGTACGCCTGGCCGCCTTCCGCTGACCGGCGGCCGGTCTCAGCCGCGTCGTTCGAGCCAGTCCACCGCGCACGGGGCGTACCCCGGCGAGGGCAGGAAGTCGGCCCGCAGGAACACGAAGTCGTCGTCCGGAAGCTTGATCACGAAGCGGCCGTCGGTGATCTCACCGACCACCGACAAGTGACGTTCGAAAGCCTCGGGTTCCACCGTGACCGTGACCACGACCCGGCCCGACGGCACCGGCCGGCGGTCGTCACTGGTCACGACCTGACCGACCACGACGTTGCCGTCGTTGCCGAACTCGCTCAGCTCGGTCGCCCGGCCGGTCGTGACCTGAAGGCCCGCGCCGCCGAGCAGCTCGAGCGTGTGGCGGGGGTCGTCGTCCGGGTTCTCCGCGTACGCGTGCAGGCCCAGGTCGTTCGGCACGCGGGTCAGCTTCTCGACGCTGCGACCGGCCAGGCCCCGCCGCACATCGTCGGGGATCCGGTCGTCCTTCGGGTCGAGCGCATACTCCATCAGCACGCTCACCGGACGGGTCTCACCCGGCTCGAGCCAGAGCCACCGGTTCTCCACATACGTGCGGTACAACGGATTGCTCTGCTCGCCGACGATCCACACCCGGGTCGGCTTGTCGTACGGGTTGCCCACCTCGACCACGGTCTCCTCCCGCGTCGACGCCGAACTGGTCGCCGTGTTGAACCGGTCGTAGTTGGACTGGGCGAAGTTGTTGAGCTCGGTCATCTCCACGACCGCCGGAGCCGTGGGCACCACGTAGAGCGGAATTCTGGCGATCACACAGAAATGGCCGGTGGCGGGCGGCACCCACGTGGTGGTGAACTCGACCGTCGCGCCGGGGGCGATGTCGCGGATGTCGGCACCGAGGAACACCTCCGGCGCTCCACCGAGGGTGAAATTCTTGATCGAGAAGACGACGCGCACCTGAGGCGCCATGATCGTGCCGGCGTTGCGGACCCGGGCGACGACCGTGTTGACGTTGCCCACCCACGGCACGTTCGCCCACGCGGGGTCGGCGAGGTTCTTGGCGTTGCGCACCTCGATGTCGGGGGACTGCCAGGGACGGCTCGGCGAGGCCGGCCATGGGCGGATCGACGGGTCGGGGCGGCCGTTGACGCCGTACCGGATCCGCAGGTCGGCCCGGTCGCCGTTGATCGCCGTCACATCGGCCCGGAACTCCACCGGGAACGGCGACGCGTCGATCTCCCGGTAGGTCTGCCCGGCGGCCAGCACCGCGCCGTTGTCGTCGCCGTCGCTCGGAAGCAGCAGGATCGCCGGCCTCGCGTAGGGGGAGACGAATACGCCGGAGGCGACGTCCGTACCGAGGACCCGGTCGTCGGTGGGCAGGGAGCGATCACCGATCTGAGGGTTCTCGCCGTTGCGGTATTCGAAGTAGTAGTTCAGCCCGTCGCCGATGCGCACCTCGACCGCGCTCGAGCGCCCGGCGGGCGGCAGGCCCCGCTCGATGGCGTGCAGGGTCACCGTCTGGTCGACAGGGCTGGCCCCGCCCGCGAAGTTGAAGCTGCGCACGGCCGAGCCCGGCGTCCAGCCGAGCATCATCCGGTGGGCCGCCGACACGTGCGGGAACGGGTCGTCGGCGTGCATCAGGTCCCAGCCGCCGACGTTGCGCCCGGCCACCGAGGGCGCGTACTGGTCCCACAGCCCCAGGTTGTGACCCAGCTCGTGGGCGAGCGTCTCGTGGATCTCACGGTCGCCGGCGACACCCCACTCGTTGGGCATCGACACGACGCCGAGGTTCTTCTGCCCTTCGGCGGTCGCGTACGGACCCCAGGACCCGATGCTCGCGTACGGCCAGGCCGAGCTCCCGTCGGCGCTCTGCGAGACGCACACCACCGAGTCGAAGTCGTCGTAGTCGATCAGCCCGTCGGCCGCCGTGATCGCGGCCTGGAAATAGGCGCCCTTCGGGGTGCCGTCCGCGTTGAAGTTGGTGCTCCAGTCCGTGCCGAGCGACACCGGCCCGAACACCTGGGCGCTGAGATCGAACTTCCCGTACGACATCTCCCGGAAGAACGCGCGCGTGCTGCGCGTCTGCCCACCCGAGACCACACCGTTGATCGTCTCGTCCATCCACCGGTCGCGGTGACCCTGCAGGGCCGCCGGGTCGGTGGTGAATCGCTCCGAGGTGGTGTCCACCAGCAGCAGGGCAATCCGGCGGGTGCCCAGCGCCGGCACGGTCCCGACGTTCTGCGGTCCCGACGGTCCACCGCCCCAGGCCGACCCCGCGAGGTGAGCGGTCGGCGACCCGCTGAACCAGACGCCGGGCCCGACGCGTTCCTCGACCCACACGGTGGTCAGCTCGTATTTCGCCTCGTCGACCACGGCGCCGGTCGCCTTCTCCAGCACCTGGACGACGTGCGTGCCCGGCTCGTAGCCGCCGAGAAGCATGATGGTCGGCTCGGTGGGCGTGTGTTTCGGCCCGCGGGCCGGCGAGACGATCCCACCCGCCGCCCCGGTCGGAACAACGAACTCGTAGTCGTCGACGGTCGTCTCACTGCCCGGGTCGATGCGCACCTCCACCGGCACGTAGGCCCCGACGAACAACGTTTCCCGGTCAAGCTTGATGGTGACAGCGGCTGCCATGCTTCCCCCTGAAGTCTCCGGCTGCCGGTTCAGAGCACGCCGGCCCCCGCCTGATACCTCACCGCGCGGCCGGCTCCCAAGCTGTCACGCCGGCGGCGCCAACGTGATGGGCGAGCAACTCGGGCACCTGATTGAGGGCGCTCGATAACCGAACATCATGGTTCAGGTTCGGCCGTTCCAAGTCGGTGAGCTCCCCTTCCTCGGCGGTGCGGCGCCCCTTTTGGAGTTCCGGGAGACCACCCATTTGGATGTTGCCTATCTTGGAGGCTCTGCGAGAGGCTTTCACCAGAACGGGTTACACCAGCGCTTCTCAGCCGGAGCCCGGCACGACCCTCAGCCAGGCCCACCCGCTCATAGGATGCGGCCCGCCCGCGTGCGGCAGGCGGACCGCGGATCCAACCCGGGCCGAAAACCTAAGGATGGTCCCCTTGTCTCGAACCAAGTCGGACAGAAAAAGCCTAACCAAGAGAAGGTCGGCGTACCAGTCGCCGAACGGTCGTCAGTCGCCCACCGCCAGGGTGGCCGTAGCAGCGTGCGGGCTCGGTGGTGCGGCCGTTGCCGCGCTCACCAACTTCGCAGCTCAGGCCGGCGTTCAGGGCAGTCTGGTGCAGCCGACCTACGGAGCCGTGTGCTTGATCGTGGCGATGACGCTCATGGTGATCGCCATTCTTATGAATCGCCGATACTGATCCGGTCGTCAAGAGGTGAGAGGGATGCGGCGGGCCGGAAACCCGTCGCATCCCTGGCCCGCGGCGAAGGCCGAAAAGGGGCAATCCACGCCGACTCCCACATGATCGAACAATGTGCATGGTGGCTTATCGATTGACGTCGAGACGTGCGGTCCGAGGTGGTCGTCCCAGAGGTGACCCACGGCCGTGAGCCGGTCGTCGGGGGTCACCCGAAACCTCGCCGGAACTGGACGGTGGCCAGGTGCGCCCCCGCTGCCGACAGGAAGGAACACTGTGAATTCTCGTCATCTGCGGATTGTGGCTGCTGCTGCTGCGGCATTTGTCCTCGTGATTCGACCTGGTTCCGGTGCCGCGGTCTACTCGGTGAGCTGGGCTGTCTCGTAGGAGCGGGCGACGATCTCGCGCAGGGCGGCCTGGTCGGCCCGGTCGACGCGCTTGAGGTAGAGGCAGCCCTTGCCGTGGGTGTGCGGGCCGAGGCGGTCGAGCAGGTCGGCGTACTCCTCGAGGTAGCCGGTCAGGTAAAGCACCGTCTGCGCTTTGCGGGGTGCGAAGCCGACCGCCGCCACGTCGCCCTCGCGGCCGGACTCGTATTTGTAGTGGCGTGAGCCGAAGCCGATGATGGTGCCCGGCCACATCGCCGGTGGGGTGCCGGTCACCTCGGTCATCAGCGTGACCAGCAGGCGTGCGTCGTTGCGGCGCTGCTCGTCGGCGATCGTGGCGAGGTAGGTCTCGACGTCGGTCACCTGCACAGCGTCCCACGACCGAGGGTCGCTGCGGCAGCTGGTAACCCGGGCGCTCTACTCTCTGCGGCATGACCCGCATCCTGCTGATCTCCGGCAGCACCCGCGAGGATTCGCTGCACACGGCTGCTCTGCGCACCGCGGCCTTCCACGCGCCGGAGGAGATCAACGCCGGGCTCTTCGAGGGGCTGCGCCAAGTTCCCGCGTACGTTCCGGGGGAACCGGATCCGCACGACACCGTCGTGTTGCTGCGCCACCAGGTTCGGATCGCCGACGCCGTGCTGATCAGCACACCGGAGTACTCCGGGTCGATCCCGGGCGCGCTCAAGAACCTGCTCGACTGGCTGATCGACGACAACCTGCTGGCCGGCAAGCCGGTCGCCTGGCTGTCGGTGGCTCACGCCAACGAGGACGACGGGGCTCGGGCCACGCTGGAGACCGTTTTGGATCACGCCAGTGCCAAAGTTCTGCGGGCCGCCTGCATCCGGCTGCCGATCGACCCGGGGGCGGTGGACGATCAGGGTCTGGTCACTGACCCCCGGCTGCATCAGGCCTTGATGGATGCCCTCCAGGGACTGGCCCGCCTGCTCGCCCTGACCGAGGCGCCACCCCGGCCGGCCTGGCAGCACTACTCCAGCGTTTTCCCGGTCATCGAGCGCCGGGATGCTCCGGGTTGGCAGACAGGCTGAGCATCCTGCCCGGTCGGAAGGTTGCCTCCTGTGCGGTTTGCCCAGGACAATGGCCGCCGACGGGGGGAGGATGGCAACGATGCGATCTCTGGACGCCACCGACGCGCGCATTCTGCTGGCGCTGGACGCCGACCCCGACGCCACCGTGGTCGCGCTGGCCGAGCGCCTCGCGATGTCGCGCAACACCGTCCAGGCCCGGCTGCGCCGCATGCGGGAGTCCGGGGCGCTGGGGGCTTATTCGCGCCGTGTCGAGCCGGCCGCCCTGGGTTATCCGCTGATGGCCTTCATGACGCTGTCGCTGAGCCAGCGCGAGGGTGACCGGGCCGCGCAGCAGATCGTCCGGATCCCCGAGGTCGTCGAGATCCTGGCCACCACCGGCGACGGTGACCTGCTCGTGCGCATCGTCGCCCAGGACACGGGCGACCTCTACCGCATCACCAATCTGGTCGTCGCCGCGCCGGGAGTGGTCCGCACCTCGACCTCGATCGTGCTGCACGAGGTGGCTCCGCACAGCGTCGACGGGCTGTTGCGCCGGCACACCGCGATGTAGTCACTCTCTGTTATCAAGGCACGGAATTCGCTACCCTGCATTGTGTGTCGTCCGGCAATTGATCAGGCTTTTCTCTTGATCGTCGAGCTCGGCGCCGATTGCCCGGCGGCGGTTGTCGCCGGTCGATCGAAGAGGGCCTGGACCAGCAGTAATGCGCACGGTGTCTAGTACTCCTGGTCATGAACGGTTTGCTGGACCGAGGGACGAATCCATGCCGGTCGCTGCAACTTGCAGACCAAATCGGTCAGTCGGCCTGTTCCGGCGATGAATTGGCACATTCAATCGGGCGCTACGCATTGTCGTATCGAGGTCACTCTTCGTACTCTGATGGTCAACAATCATCGATCAAGGTGAGTGCGACAAGCGGGCCGACCTGGCGGCGGCCTGCGGGGGAGCCGAGCATGCTTATCAAAGTCATCGACCGGATCACCGACCAAGCCGTCCACGAGACAATGTGGACCATGTACCGGGATGCTTTCGAGGAGCTGAATCACCTGGCTGTACAGCGGCATCTGATGACCCGCGAGGAGTTCGACGCGGTGATCGCGGATCCGCGAGTCGACAAGTACCTGGCCCTCGATGACGACGGCACGATCTGCGGCGTGGCCACGTACACAAATGATCTCGACGCAGTACCCCTGATTGCACCGCAATACTTCGAGCGGCACTGGCCCGAGCAGTACCACGCTCGCAAGATCTGGTACATCGGCTTCGTCGCGGTCAGCCCGCACGCGCAGGGCCGGGAGGCGTTCGCCCAGCTCGTGGAGCAGATGTACATGGTCGCCTCGGCCCAGAACGGCCTGGTCTGCCTGGACATCTGCAACCACAACGACGAGGTGCGGCGGATGTCGCGGGTCTTCCGGATGATGGTGAGCCGGCTCAGCGACAACATGAAGTTCACCCGCATCGACCAGCAGTCGTACTGGCTCTACGAATTCCCCTCGGCGGCGTAAGGCGGCAGCACATAGCGCGGCAGGCCGTCCCGAAAGGTGACGGTCTGCCGCGGAGCTGGGGGAAACCTTCAGTTCATAGGCAACTCCTCTGCTGTTCGGTCGGTGTTCTCTGCTTCCCGCGCGGTGGGGGAACCGGCGTGGGAAAACTCAGTAGGGATATCCGCTGCGGGCACCCACCGGATCGGCGTGCAGGGCCCGCAGCATTGAGCTATCGGGGACGACGTTCACCCGGCCCTCGGTGCCGCGACCGATCGCCGCGTAGACCTCGGGGCGGGCGGCCCGCATGATGATCGCCCAGACGAAGCCGACCAGGGCAATGGCCAGATACAGCGCCGGAATGAGCCACTGGAACGGTGAATCACCGTCGACCTGGAGCAGTTCACCGAATCCGATACAGGTGGCGGCCAGGACGATGGTCAGCAGCAGGAACGCGGTCGCCGGGGCGATGTACGCCTTCCAGATGCTTTCCCGGCGCCGGTTCCTCATGAAGAACGCCAGGACCGCGGCCGACGCCGCCCACATGAGAATCAGGACTCCGAGACCGCCGATCGTGGTGAGCCACGCGAAGACGAAGACCAGCGGATCCGAGCCGACCAGCGCGTAGAGGCTGAGCACGATGATCGCCAGCACGCTCTGGGTGATCGAGCCGAGGAGCGGAGCACCCGTACGGGGGTGGGTGCGCCCCCACGCGGCCGGCAGCACGCCCTCGCGCCCCAGGGCGAACTGGTAGCGCGACACCGCCGCGTGGAACGCCAGCAGCGCGGCGAAGACGCTGGTCAGGAACAGGACGTAGCCCAGGTCGACCATGAAGCCGGGCAGGTGCGGCCCGACCAGCGTGAAGACCAGGTCGGTCTCGTGCTGGGCGGCCTTCGCGGCGATCTGATCCGGCCCGGTGTTGACCGACATTGCCCATGCCGACAGCGAGCACAGCACGCCGGCCAGGATCACCGCGATGTGGGTGGCCCGGGCGATCGTCCGCTTGGGGTCCTTGGCCTCCTCGGAGAGCACGACCGTGGCCTCGAAGCCGACGAAGCCCGCAATCGCCAGCACCAGCAGGACGCCGACCACCGGGGTGGCCAGGGGTGCCGGGGAGAACTGGGAGAACGTGATGTGGCCGTCGGCCGGGTTGCTGACCATCACGAGGTCGTAGATGAGCACGACCGCGATCTCGAGCACCAGCAGGACCGCCAGCACCTTGCCGCTCAGGTCGACCCAGAGCAGGCCGAGCACCGCGACGGCGAACCAGGCCGCTATCGCGCAGGCGTACCAGGGAACGGCGAAGCCGAAGGCGCCGAGGATGCCACTGGCCACCGAGCCGAACAAGCCGAACAGGCCTATCTGCATGAGTGAGTAGGCGGGCAGGGCGACGAACGCCGCCCCCACGCCGACGATCCGGCCCAGGCCATGACTGATGTAGGAGTAGAAGGCCCCGGTGTTGACGATGTGCCGGCTCATGGCGACGAAGCCGACCGTGAACAGCGAGAGCAGCCCGGCCGTGACCAGATAGGCGATCGGCACCGCGGTGCTGCCGATGATGGCGTAGATCGTCGTGATCGAACCGATGATCACGGTGAGCGGAGCCGCGCCCGCCACGCCGAAGAACACCACCGAAGGAACACCCAGCCGGTTCTTGGCCAGCGCTTTCGAGACGATGTCCGGCTCTGCGGGTTCGATACGTGACACGAGCATCCTTCCAGCCCAATGATCAGAGTTGTCGCGCCCGAGGTGATGGCGCCCGGTGCCGCTCACCTGCGGCCGACAGTCACAACCGAACCCACGGAGGCCTCGGTGTATTCGACGAGCTCCCGGAGGTCGGACGGGAGCGACCCGACGGCGCTGGGCAGCGACTGGAACGCGTGCCGGTGTGCCTCGAAGTCGTAGAGGACGTGGCGGGTCAGGCCGGTGGAGGCCACCAGCCCGATCAGCAGCCGGTCGCTGATGCTCATGCCGATGCCGCGGACGAGCATGTTGGCCAGCCGGGCCGGCGCCCAGGCGGCGGCGTTGCGCTGAGCCGCGCTGTTGGGCATGTAGAGGGTCTCGGTGGAGGAGAACATGCGCCGCCGGGTGACCGGCTCGACCGCACCGAGGCGGGAGAGCCTCTCGCCGACCCGGATCGCCGCGTCCTGCGAGAGGAAGGCGAGCCAGATCCGGACGTCCCGGTGCTGCGGTTGCGCGATGAGCAGGTCGAGGATGTCGTGCGCCAGCGCATCGGTGGGAGGATGCCGGTCGAGCAGGATCAGGTCTCCGTCGGAGATCCCGATCCGTCCTTCCAGGATCAGCTCGCCGAGCAGTGCGGCGGCCAGGCCCAGGCCGGTCGCACGTGGATGGAGACGGGACCGGCCGGTGCGGTCCTCGTGTGCGATCAGGAAATACTGGTCAGCCAACACGCCGCCACGCCCCTTAGACAACGTCTTGTTCTCGGTCGGATCTCCAGTGACCACCATGGCCGCGATGATCACTGTGGGTAGAAAACGTTGTGACTCGATGTCCGCGCATCATGTACCCGGCCGAAGGGCCAATACAAGAAGGCTAGTACTTTTTGTTTGGTGCGCCGTGTTTGGATCATGGAGGCGTGACCCGTACTATCAGTCTCATCAGGACCGAGGGAGTCCAGGTGTCCGTTGATGAGGGGCCAACCCTGCGCCGTCGCCGTCTGGGCGCGGAACTCAAGCGGTGTCGTGAGGCCGCGGGGCTGACGCAAGAGAACGTCTCGAGACACTTCGAGTGGCACGCCGCGAAGGTCACGCGCATCGAGACCGCGCGAGTGGCCGTGACGCCACGCGACGTCAAGGATCTGCTGACGCTCTACGGCGTCGGTGATCAGGACTATCGGGAAGCGCTGGTCGAGCTGGCCCGGCTGTCCCGCGAGCGCACGTGGTGGACGGATTACCGGGACATCATGCGTCCCGGCAACTTCGTCGGCCTGGAGGCGGCGGCGGCCGCCATGCGGGCCTGGGAGCCGATCCTCGTGCCCGGGTTGTTGCAGACCGAGGCCTACATGCGCGCGTTGATCCGCACCGGCCGGTCGAACGAGTCGTCGCAGCAGGTCGACCGTCGCGTGAACCTCCGGATGACCCGGCAGAGCCGGCTGCGCGCCGAGCGCCCGCTCGAACTGACGGCCATCATCGACGAATCGGTGGTGCGCCGGGTGGTGGGCGGTGACGACGTGATGAACGAACAGTTGCGGCACGTCATCGAAGTCGCACAATTACCGAATGTGCTGGTGCAGATTCTGCCGTTCGGTGCTGGTGAACACACGTTCCTGGGCGGTTCAGCTGCGCTTTTGGAGTTCCGCGAGACCACCCATTTGGATGTTGTCTATCTTGAAGGTCTTGCGGGAGACTACTACGAAGAGCAACCCTCTGAGGTTGTCCGTTACCGGCAGGAGTTCGAGCGCTTGAGCGCTCGGGCGCTGGATGCTCGAATGACCATCAAGATGATCGAGAGCCTGCTCGTCGCGTAGTGCCCTCGTGAATCCGAAAGACAATCGCATAACGAAGGGAGGTGCTTGAGTTGCTCACGCACCAGCCAGATGCTGCAGTTCTCACCGCTGCGGTCTGGAAGAAGGCCAGCCGCAGCAACGGCAATGGCGGGAACAACTGTGTCGAGGTCGCGTTCCTCGACCAGGGGGTCGCTGTCCGGGACAGCAAGGACCGCTCCGGTCCTGCGCTGATGTTCACGACGGCGGAGTGGTCCGCCTTTGTGGACTCGGCCAAGGATGGCGAGTTCGACCTCCATTCCTGACGTCAGACATTACCTATAGGCACGCACCGATGGGAAGTGCCTACACAAAGTCAACTTCTCCGGTGCGTGTCTGGTGGGTGCCGCGGCACTACTCACCAGGAGTCGCGGCACCCTCACTCTGAATAGCCATTCCGCGCCATTTCGCCGGGCGCGGAATTTTTCGTGCCCTCACCCATTCCGGTGAATGTTCCGGCCGCCAACTAATCTGTCACGGCCCACCCTCGCGGGAAAGCGGAAATGCCGCACAGCCTGAGCTGTGCGGCATTTGCTGCAGGGGAGCACCGGTCAGACGCGGCCGAAGTCCTGGGTCCAGTAGGGAGCGCCCGACTTGGTGACGGCGATGCCGACGCCGATCGCGTTGTTGGCGCAGTTCAGGATGTTCTTGCGGTGGCCGGTGCTGTTCATCCAGCCGGTGACGACCTGCTGCGGGGTGCGGTATCCCCAGGCGATGTTCTCGGCGGCGGCGTCCTTCTTCGGGTAGCCGGCGCGGACCTCGCGGGTGACGAAGGTGCTGCCGTCGGAGCCGGTGTGGTCGAAGAAGTTGTTCTTCACCATGTCGTTGCTGTGGGCGCGGGCCGCCTCGACCAGGCGGGTGTCGATCCGCGCGGCCTTGCAGCCGCGGGCGGTGCGCTCGGCGTTGGTCAGCTTGACGACCTCGGTCTCGTACGCGGCCTGGTCGATGACCGCGGCGGTCTTCTTCGGGGCACCGGCGGTGGCGGCCGCGAACGCGGGGGCGCCGACCATCGTCGGGACGGCGATCAGAGCGGCGATGACGACGGCACGGCGGACGAAACGCTTCAAGGTGGGCCCTTTCGGTCGGTGTCTGTCGCTGGTCCTGATCGGGCCGGGCCGGCCGGGATGAAGAAAGGGAACCGGGAAGCAACGCGGGGCAACGCAGCCGCTCCCGTACGGGAAACGCGAAACGGGGCCGGGCGCAAGAGCGCCGGCCCCGTCCCGATCGGAGCTAGACCGTCAGGGTCCAGGTGTTGATGTAGCCGGTGTCGCGGGCGTACGTGTCCTGCACCCGCAGCTGCCAGGTGCCGTTCGCGGCCTCGCTCGACAGGTTCTTGCTGTACGTCGTGTTGACGTTGTCGGCGCTGTCCGAGGTCGAGCTCGGCTTGAGGCTGTAGACCGTGCCGTCCGGTGCCACCAGGTCGACCCTCAGGTCACCGCGGAAGGTGTGCGGGATGTTCACGGCAACGGTCGAGGTGGAGGAGGCGGCCCGGGCGCAGCCGCTGATCGTGATGCTGCTGGTCACCGCGGCGCCCGCGTCCGGGATGGTGACGTCGGTGCCGTTGGTGCCGGCGCAACCGGTGGGGTTGGGCGGCGGGGTGGTGGTGGGCGGCGGCGTGGTGCCCCCACCCGTACAGGTCGGGTCGGCCGACTGGGCGGGCACGCTGACCGCGTCCCAGGCCGCCTTGACCGTGTTGAACTCGGCGCAGCCGGTCGGGAAGAGGTTCTTGGCCGCGGCCAGCGTCCAGGTGCGGTACTTCAGGTACGACGAGCTGGACGTCTTGGTCAGCATCGCGTTGTACATGATCTTCATGGCGTTCTGGATGCCCAGGCCGGTCACCGTGCTGCCGTTGCAGGTCGTGCTGGACGGCTGGCCGGAGCCGCCGCCGCTCGAGCCCTGGGCGAGCAGGTAGAACCAGTGGTTGCCGGGACCGGCGGCCGCGTGCACCTCGTCGTTCGGCGTGCTGCTGGAGTAGCAGTTGTCGTCGCCGGCCAGCGACGGGTTGTACATGTACCGGATCGGGCCGCTGCCGACCAGGTTGACCTCCTCGCCGACCTGGTAGTCGGGGGCGTCGTTGGGGTTGTTGATGAACCACTCGGTGGCCGCGCCGATGGTGTCGGCGACGAACTCCTGGGTGCCGGCCTTGGAGATGCCGCCGGGGGTGGTGTCGTCGATGCCGTGGCCGAGTTCGTGACCGACCACGTCGGCCGAGGAGATCCACTGACCGGCGGTGTTCTTGCCGATCTGGATCTGGGTGCCGTCGTAGTAGGCGTTCTGCTGGTTGAGCCCGACCCGGATCGGCCAGGCGCCACCGCTGCCGTTCTGGCCGTTGCGGCCCAGCCACGACGAGAGCATCGCGTACTGCTTCTGGGCCACGTAGAAGGCGTCGACGCAGCCGGTCTCCTTGCTGGTGCCGGTGCCGTTGCCCCACACGTTGTCGGGGCCGCTGAACGTCGTGTTGTTCGCGGCGTCCTGGCACCGGATCGTGGTGTGGCTCGGATCCTGCAGCAGGTAGCTCGAGCCCGACTGGGTGGTGTCGATCGAGACCGAGCCGTTGATCCAGCCGGTGCCCGTGCCGGCCGCCTCGGTGACGTGCTCGGTGGTGCGCAGGACCTTGCCGGTGGCCGCGTCGACGTCGACAGTCAGCCGGCTGTCGCCCCGGGCGCCGGTGCCGGCGACGGTGGTCTCCCAGGCCAGGGCGGCGGGTGCGCCTTCCTCGGCGACCACCACGAGGTTCGTACCCTCGACGGTCTTGACGCTCTCGAGCTGCTGCCGGGCGATCGCCGCGGCGGCGGTGCCGGTTACCTTGGCCGCCGTCGAGAGCTCACCGATCGGGCTGCTCTGCGCGACCGAGGTGTATTTGGCCTGGCCGGCCGAGTCGGTCACCACGACGAAGTCGCCGCCGCGGACCGGGAGGCCGTTGTACGTACGTTCGTAGGCCACGTAGTTGAGACCGGAGGACTGGATGACCTTCTTCCGCAGGAAGGTCTCGGAGGAGCTGGCGTGCAGGATCGAGGGACGGCTGGCGACCAGGGCATCCGCCTTGTCGGCGGCGAGCTTGGCGGAGGCTGCGGGGTCCTGCGGCGCCGCTGTGGCGGGCCCGGTCACCGCGATCATGGCGCCGGCGGCCGCGGTTCCGGCCGCGAGCGCGATGATCAAGGGGGTTCGACGTTTCACGCGCTACTCCTCAGTCACTTCGGACGACTTGAGGAGAACCTAGGCATCGATGGGCGTCACCGAATCAGGGAAAACCCTTGCGCTGTGACGCGTGGCCATCGCTCTTGGTGATCTGAAGAATTCGTAAAGTGACACTGCTTCCACTGGCCGGGCGGTTTCCGGTGGGGCATCATGACCGGACAGCGTCCCTTCAGGAGTGTGTGATGACCTCACAACTCGAGCTCGCCGCCCGCGCGGCGTTCGCCCAGGTCCTGACCGCCTGGCGCACACGTCGCGGGCTGTCCAAGAAGCAGCTCGCCGCGTCGATGGGCTACCACCCGTCCTACATCAGCCACGTGGAGAGCCTGCGCCACCACCCGACCTTCGAGTTCGCCGGCCGCGCCGAGGCGGTCCTGGCGAGCGGAGGCGAGATCATCTCGCGGTACGAGGAGTGCCGGCAGGCCGCCGGCGAGCCCGCACCCGTCCAGCTCACGCGCAGCGACTACGAGCCCAGCCCGATGCTGCCCGCCACGCTCGTCATCGAGGAGGAGAACGCCACCCTGTCCTACGTCGACGGGTGGTATCTCGCCAAGGTCGAGCGCGTCGTGCGCAACGTGGGGGACCGGCCCGTCACGTGCTATCCCGTGCGCGTCGACGTCGACCGCTTCCCCGACCAGCCCGGCGTGTCCCGCCGGCTTTATCAGGAGAGCCCGCTGCAGCTCTCCGACCTCGACTTCGAGGCGTCGGTGGCTTCCGTGGGCGACGATCGCTCCGAGCCGATGGAGGTGCGGGTGACGCGCTCCTCCGACGCCTACCTCAAGATGGTCCTGGTGTTCGGCAACGCGCGGGCGAGGTTCCCGCTCTATCCGGGCGAGTGCACGCGGGTGACGTATTCCTATCGCGTGCCGGCCAGCCTCTGGGGTCAGTGGTTCCAGCGCGACATTCGTTTCCCGACCAGGGCGCTGACGATGTCGTTGCGGCTGCCGGCCTCGCTGGGCGCCGAGGTGAGTGCCGAGAGCCTCTCGTACGCGGGGATCAAGGGTTTCTCGCCGACCGAGTCACCGGGGGAGAACGACACCGTCGTCTACACGCTCCGGTTGCGCGAGCTGCTGCTGACCAGCCAGATCCGGATCCGCTGGCGGTTCGCCGAGCGCGCCCCGACCGGCTGGAGCCATCTCGCTGCCTAGGCCGGCGCGGAGCCGCGGACGGCCCAGGCGGCGGCCGTCAGGGCGATGGTGCCGTCAGCCGAGGTGGGCACGGTCGAGCGCAGCCGTTCGCGGATCGCGATCCGGTCGGTGCTGGGGAGCGTCGCCAGATAGGCGGGCGCCGCTCCCTGACCGCCGAGAAAGGGCCGCCACAGGTCGTCGAAGTCCGTGAAGATCGTGGGGATCTCGATCGACCGGGTGGTGACGCCGGTCAGGCCGGCCTCGCGCCACGCGGTGTGCAGGGCGGGCTCGTGGCAGATCGGGAAACGCGGGCTCTCGTCGTGGCCGGCGGCGGCCGGGACGACCTCGGTGGCGGCGTCCCAGAAGTAGCGCATCATGCGCATTCCGGTGGTGTAGTCCCAGATGTACGAGGCCACGAGCGCACCGGGGGCGGCGACCCGGGCGAACTCGGCGATCGCGTCGGCCGGGCGGGGCACGAAGTTGAGGGCCAGACCGCTGACCACGGCGTCGAAGCTCGCGTCGCGCAGCGGGAGAGCCGCCGCGTCGCCGACCGCCCGGCCGGCCTGCTCAGGGGCCTGCCGGAGGAAGCCTGGCGACCGGTCGACACCGATCACCGACTCCGGGGCGGCGGCCGTGAAGATCGCCTCGGTCAGGGCGCCCGTGCCGCAGCCGGCGTCGAGCCATCGTCCGCCGGGCGGCGCGCTCAGCCAGCGGACGAACTCGGCGGCCACCTTGCGGCTCCACCGGCCGACGTACGCCTCGTAGGCGTCCCCGACTTCCCAGACATCCGTGCTCATGGCCCGACTCTGCCGCACCGCGCCCCCGAAATCGACCGCCCCCGAAATCGACCGCCCGCGAAATCGACCGCCCCCGAATCGACCGCCCCCGAAATCGACCGCCCGCGAAATCGACCGCCGGCGAGCTCAGACCTGGCGGTCGCGGCCCGCCAGGTAGCCGGCGATGATCTGCGGGACCATCAGCAGGATCATCAGCATCAGCGGGGCCCGCCAGCCGTCGGTGGCGTCGTGCAGGGCGCCGACCAGGAACGGGCCCGGGATGGCGAAGATGTAGCCGACACTCTGGGCGAAGGCCGACAGGCGGACGACCGTGCCGGGGTTGCGGCCGCGCAGCGCGATCATCGTCAGCACCAGCGGGAACGCGGTGTTCACGATGCCCAGGAAGATCGCCCACAACCAGGGTGCGGCGGCCGGGTCGTACCAGAGTCCGCCGTAGCCGGCGAAGCCGAAGACACCCAGGCCGACCGCGATCCAGCTCTGCGAGCGCACCTTGCCGGCGAAGGCCGACAGCGCGAAGCCCAGCGGCACACCCAGGAACGACGTGACCGCGAAGAGGAGGCCGGCCTCCTCGGCCGAGATGCCGGCGTCGCGGTAGATCTGCGGCAGCCAGCCGATGATCACGTACGCCGAGGTGGACTGCATGCCGAAGTAGACCGCAAGCGCCCAGGCGACCGGGTTCCGGCCCACCCGTACGAGATCCTCGCTCCTGACCTCGGCCGGCCGGGCGAACGGCTCGCGGGCCAGCGGGAGCCAGGACGGCACGGCCAGGACGGCGATCACCGCCCAGCAGGCCAGACCCAGGCGCCAGTCGCCGCCGAAGGCTTGCGTGGTGAGCGGGACGGTGGTGGCCGCGGCGGTGGTGGCGCCCACGTTGAGCGCGACGGTGTAGAGGCCGGTGGTCGAACCCACCTGGTCACCGAAGCGGTCCTTGACGAACGACGGCAGCAGCACGTTGACCACCGCGATGCCGGCCAGCGCGACCAGGCTGAGCAGCAGGAACAGGGCCGTGCCGGGAGCGAACGGCCGCACCGCGAGCCCGGCCGCCAGCACGACCAGGCCGACCAGGATCACCCGCGACGACCCGAAGCGCCGGGCCAGGCGGGGCGCCGTCAGGCCGACGGCGGCGAAGCAGACCACCGGTACGGAGGTCAGCAACCCGGCCATGGTCGAGCTCATGCCGAGGCCGTCGCGGAGCTCGTCGAGCACCGGGCCGACGCTGGTCACGGCCAGCCGCAGATTTACCGCGGCCAGCAGCAGCGCCACCAGCGCGACGGCGCGGCTGCTTTTCTTGGTCAGGTCTTGCGAGGCAGTCACCACTTACACATCATCGACTGCCCGAAAATTCAGGTCACGCCTGGTCCTGCTCCTGTTCCACCTGCTGGTTCCACTCGCGCTTGGAGGTCTGCCAGCCGTCCTCATTCATGCCGTTGCGCCAGTAACCCGAGATCGACAGCTGGTCCATCGGGATGGCCCGCTCGACCTTCAGGTAACGGCGCAGATCCTTGACGAAATTCGCCTCGCCGTGCACGAACGCCTGCACCCGGCCGGTGGGGAACTCGTAACCGCGTACGGCCTCGATCAGCGCCTGGCCGACCGGGCGCCCGTCGCGGTGCAGCCAGGTGATCTCGGCGTCGCCCGGGCACTCGAGCTTCTGCTCCTCGGCCGCGCTCTCGACCTCGATGAACGCGCGGACCGGGGCGTCGACCGGCATGCCCTCGAGCGCGGCGGCGATGGCGGGCAGGGCGCTCTCGTCACCGGCGAGCAGATGCCACGCGGCCTCGGTGCTGGGTGCGTAACCGCCGCCGGGTCCCATGAACCGGAACGGGTCACCCGGCTTGGCCCCGACCGCCCACGGGCCGGCGATGCCCTCGTCGCCGTGCACCACGAAGTCGACCCACATCTCGGGCACCTCAGGGAGCCACTTGCGGATCGTGTACGTCCGGACCGCGGGCCAATCCGCCCGGGGCAACGTCTCGCGGATCTGACCCATGTCGAACGGCTCGGGGTAGGTGACCCCGGGCAGCGGGAACAAGGCCTTCACGTAATGGTCGGTGCAGGAGCCCGCCTCGATGCTCTTGAGCGCCTCGCCGCCGAGGACCACCCGGACCATGTGCGGGGTGAGCTGCTCCACGCGGGTGACGACGGCCTCGGTCGCCGCTCGTACCGGCCTGTTCGCCATGCTGAACCTCTTCCTTGTGCGGCAGGTGCCGGATGGTAAGGCTACCCTCACTTGACCAGTCGCACGGTCCCTGCTCCGCCGGACGCGAAAAGGGCGGCCCAGCGGGCCGCCCTTTCCTTGTCGACTGCTTACTCCCAGGTGCTGCTCGGGAGGCTTACTCCCAGGTGCTGCCCGGGAGGCGCCGGCGCCGGGTCAGCGCCATGATGATCAGGCCGATCATCAGCAGGACGGCCGCGCCGCCGACCACCGCGACCGTGTTGTTGCCGGTCTTGGCGAGGAGGCCGCCGTCGTCCTTCTTGGCGCTCTCCGCCTGCACCTGGGCGACCTGGTCGGCCACCGGGGCCTTGTTGCCCGAGTTGAACTGACCGTCGTCGTAGGTGTAGTCGGTGCCGCCGGCCGCGGGGGCGGCGCTGGTCTTGGTCGGCTTGGGCTTGGGCGCCTTGGTCGTGGCCGGGGCCTCGACCTCGTCGCCGGTGCCCGACTCGGTGTCGTCGCTCGTGTTGTCACCGGTGTTGCCGCCGTTGTTGCTGCCCGTGTTCGGCTTGCCGGTGGCGGGCGGCTGGGTCGCCGGCTTGTTGGGCTTGGCCGGCTTGGTCGGGTCGGGGGTGAAGTCGTCCTTCACCGTCGGCGCGGTCGTCGGGTTGTTGACCGGAGGCTTGGCCGGCTTCGTCGGGGTGACGGTGCTGTTGGGGTTGCCCGGCGTGACACCACCGTTGTCGCCGCCAGTGTTCCCGCCGTTGTCGCCGCCGGTGTTGCCACCATTGTCGCCGCCGTTGTCGCCGCCGCCAGTGTTCCCGCCGCCGCCAGTGTTGCCACCGTTGTTGCCGCCACCGCCGGTGTTGCCACCGTTGTCGCCACCGCCGGTGTTGCCGCCGTTGTCGCCACCGCCGGTGTTGCCACCGTTGTCGCCGCCAGTGTTGCCGCCACCGCCGTTGTCGCCGCCACCGCCGTTGTCGTCGCCGCCGCCGTTGTCGCCGCCGCCGGCGTTGCGGACGGTGATGCGGACCGAGTCGATCGCGGGAGTCTGGTTGGCGCGCACCATCATCGGGACGCGGTGGGAGCCGTCACCGGCCCACGAGGCGCACTGCGCGGTTCCCTCGGTCGGCACACCCGGGACCTGGATGACCACCTCGTCGGGGGTGCTGCCGCCCTTGCTGTCCTCGGTGGCGACGAAGAACGCGGGCACCGGTTCGGGCGCGGGCGCCTCGTTCGTGTTCTCCAGCATGCGGCACGCCGTGTGGAAGTGGCCGCGGACCAGACCGTCCCGCAGGACCGAGCTCTCCACGTAGTAGCCGCCCTTACCGGCCGCGAGGAAGCGGTCCCGGATCAGGTTGCGGGTGCTGATCTTCAAGGTGAACGGGGTGTTGGGCGCCACCGCGCTGGGCGACTCGGTGATCAGCAGCGTCGGGTTGTCCTTGGCCTCGCCGACCTCACCGAACTCGGTGGAGACACAGCGGCTGCCCAGCTGGAACCCGTCGTGCGGGGTCAGATTGCTGTCGACGCACGTGTCGGTCAGGATCACCTGGCCGTTCACGACCTTGCCGGCGCCACTGCCCTCGGGCTGGTCGTTCTCGGCGGCGCCCGACAGCGAGGCGAAGCCGACGGCCGCACCCAGGGCGGCGATCACGGCTCCGGCCGCGAACAACCGTCGGTTGCGTCCCGACGGCGTGGCGGCCGCGCGGCGGTAAGCAGACCTACGCATGCGTGATACCTCTTCTTCGAAGAATCCACCCGGCCCACATTCCGACCGGCTCCCAGACGGTATGAGCCGGACCGCTGGAATGCAATTCCGCCAGCGAACTTGATGAATTCTTAGCCCGAACTTAAAGAAGAAATATGGCGACGGCCTCGAACCGTCGACATCATCCGAACGGCTGATGTCCGAGGTTCAACCAAGATCACAAAAACTTCGCTGAGCTGGCACTTCTCTCCGAGCGGCTCCGGTCACGCTCCGGGGTCACTCGGAGACGCGTCTCCACCGAGAAATGTAAAGCAAGTTCCGCCGGATGCACCTGGGAGCATCCTGGGAAAACTGTTCCAGCAGCTTATCGTCACCTTTCCCCGGTTGCATTCGCCCGGTCGGTGGGCTGTGGACCCAGCTGGCCGGCGACATGATCACCTCAGCCGTCGACGGCGGCACACCGGTCCGTTGGGTCACCGCGGACGGGGCCTACGGCAACAACACCGTGCTGCGCGCTCAATTGCGGCGGCTGGGGTGGGGTTATGTGCCGGCGATTCCCGTGATCACTCGGTGCCGATCGACGGCGGTAAGACCCGCCGCCGGGCCGACCAGCTCACCGCCGGTCTGCCCGCCTGGGCGTGGACACGGCGTAGCGCCGGTTCCGGGTCGAAAGGGCCACGGTTCTACGACTGGGCGTGGCTCGCCGACGGCGACCCGGACAACAGCGGCCGGCCCAGCAACCAAACGAACCCCACTACGGCAGCCGCGTCGGCCTCGAACTCCAGCCATGATCACGAATGGCGGCTGCCATCAGGCGGTGAAGGGCGAGCAACGCATGGGGACACTCGGCGTTCGCAGCCGGGCTCCCTGCTCGATCAGGTCACCGAGCCGGGCATCGGCCGCACTCAGCTCATCGATCTTCGCGCGGATCCGGGCGCGCTCGGCGGCCAGCTGCGCGAGCATCGCGGGCGTGCTCATGCCGTCGTCCAGGAACGGCAGGAAACCCTTGATCGTCTTGCTGCCGAGGCCGGCGGCGAAGAGCAGCTGGATGAACCTCACCGAGTCCACCGCGTTCACCGGGTAGCGCCGATGACCGCCCGAGCTGCGTTCCGGTACGAGGAGCTCCTGTTCCTCGTAGTAACGCAGGGCCCGCACGCTCACTCCGGATCCTTGGGCCAGCTCCCCGATGCGCAAAAGATCCCCCAAATGTCTGACTTGAATCTCACGTCAGCGTGACGTTTTAGCCTAACCCCATGAAGATCAACGAAGCCACCGCGCTGGTCACCGGCGCCAACCGCGGCATCGGCCGCGCGTTGGCCAAGTCTCTGCTGGAGCGCGGAGCGAAGGTCTACGCGACCGCGCGACGTCCGGAAACCCTCGATCTGCCCGGTGCCCACCTCCTGGCCCTCGACATCACCGATCCGGAAGCCGTCGCCGACGCCTCCCGATCAGCGGGCGACGTCGACCTGCTGGTGAACAACGCCGGTGCGGGTTTCGGCGGCACCCTGCTGGGCGATCCGGACAGCCTGCGCGCGGAGATGGAGGTCAACTTCTGGGGCACCCTGTCGATGATCCGCGGTTTTGCCCCGGTCCTGGCCGCCAACGGTGGCGGCGCCGTCGTGAACATCGCGTCCGCCGCCTCCTGGTTCCCGCTGCCCGGCGCGACCGGCTACGCGGCGAGCAAGGCCGCGCAATGGAGCATGAGCAACGGCCTCCGGCATGAACTCGCCGGGCAGGGCACCCTGGTCACGTCGGTGCATCTCGGTTTGGCCGATACAGACCTGACCAAGGGCCTGGACCTGCCGAAGGTCGACCCCGCCGTCGTGGCGCGGGCAACCCTGGACGGCGTCGAGGCCGGACGGTACGAGGTTGTCGTCGACGACATCGCGGCCCTCTTCAAGTCGTCGGCCACCGCCGACCCCGAGGACTTCTACACGCGGCTCGCGCAGCTGATCTCACCTGGCGTGTCTGGGCCCTAGGCGTTACGTGACAGACGGTCATCCCCGGCTTCATGCGAGTCGACGGTGACAGCGATGGCCGGCTCGGCACCATCTGACGACTTTGCCGGGCCTTGCGCCGGCGGGCGGGTCGTGCGTTGTGCGCCAGGGAGATCAGGGCCAGAGGCCGCGGGCTTGGTAGACGTCTCGGAGGACGGTCAGGCGGTCGGTCATGATGCCGTCGACGCCCAGGTCGAGCAGGCGGTTCATCTCGGTGGGGTCGTCGATCGTCCAGACGTGGACCTGGAGACCCAGGCGGTGGCAGAGGGTCAGGAAACGCCGGTCGACCACCGGCAGCCGGCCCAGGCGGGGCGGGACCTGGACGGCGGCGACCGACGGGGGCAGGCGCAACGGGATGCCGGCCACGGAGGCCAGGCGCAGGCGAGCCACCGATCGGGAGCCGAGCGAGGTGGCCACCGATGGTCCGGCCAGTGACCGGGCCTGGGCCAGGCGGCGGTCGCTGAAGGAGGCCAGCAGCACACGCTCGGCGGCCTCGGAGCGCAGGATCGTGCCGACGGCCGGGGCGACGCCGGAGTCGGCCTTGATGTCGATGTTGAAGCGGATGCCGGGCCACGCGGCCAGCACGTCGTCGAGGCGGGGGACCAGGGCGGCGCCGGCTATCCGTACGGCTTGGAGGTCGGCCCACGTCAGCGAGGAGATGCGGCCGGCCTGCCCGGTGACGCGGTCGAGGGTGGCGTCGTGGAAGACGACCGCCACGCCGTCGGCGGTGGCGTGCACGTCGGTTTCGACGTAGCGGTAGCCGAGCTCGACGGCGCGCTCGAAGGCCTCGACCGTGTTCTCGTCGCCGTCGGCCGCGCCGCCGCGGTGGGCGAACGCCAGCGGGGTCGGGGCGTCGAGGAAGGGCACCAGCCGATCGTAGGGCCCCGCCGATCACCGCGGCGCGCCGCCGGGAAACCGGTGGCAAACCGGTGGAAAAGGCGATACGAAGAAGGTGATCAATGCAGCGGCCTTTGTTGCACTGAGGTAAAAGTCCGGTGTTGACATTGACCGGCGCCACCGTGGCTGATGATTCTTTCCTCAACGGTCCGGAAGGTGGAGCCCGCTGGAAACCATCGAGTACGACGTGGTGATCGTCGGTGGCGGCACGGCCGGATCGGTCGTCGCGTCCCGGCTGTCGGCCGACCCCGAGCTGCGGGTCGCCCTGATCGAGGGCGGTCCCTCCGACGTGGGTGACCAGGCGATCCTGCAATTGCGCAACTGGCTCAACCTGCTCGAGGGCGACTACGACTACGACTATCCGATCACCCCCCAGCCGCGCGGCAACTCGCATCTGCGGCATGCGCGGGCCCGGGTGCTGGGCGGCTGTTCGTCGCACAACACCATGATCAGCTTTCTGCCGCCGCCCGACGATTTCGCGGACTGGGTGAAAGCGGGGGCGACCGGCTGGTCGTACGAGGAAATGGTGCCCTTGTGGAAGCGGCTGGCGATCAGCATCACGCCGGTGGCCGAGCGTGACCGCAACCCGTTGGCCGAGGATTTCGTGACGGCCTGCCACACCGCGCTGGGCGTCCCGGTCCACCAGGACTTCAACGCCGCGCCGTTCGCCGACGGCACCGGCTTCTTCCCGGTCGGCTACCACCCGGAGACCGGCATCCGCTCCTCCGCCTCGGTCGCCTATCTGCACCCGCACCTCGACCGGCCCAACCTGACGATCCTGACCGAGCACTGGGCGTCCCATTTAGATCCCGACCGGGGGTCACGGTCCGCTCCCGCTCCGGGGTCAAGATCGTGAAGGCCCGGCACGAGTACGTGCTGTGCGCGGGCGCCATCGACACTCCGCGACTGCTGTTGCTCTCCGGCATCGGGCCGGCGGCCGACCTGGCCGCGCTCGGCATCGAGACGCGGATCGACGTGCCAGGTGTGGGCGAGAACCTGCTCGACCACCCCGAGTCGCTGATCCTCTGGGAGGCGAGCCGGCCGATCCCGCCGATGTCCGCCATGGACTCCGACGCCGGGCTCTTCGTGCGCCGCGAGCCGGGCGCCGCGCGTCCCGACCTGATGTTCCACCTCTATCAGATCCCGTTCACGTTCAACACCGAGCGGCTCGGCTACGACGTGCCCGAGCACGGCTTCGGGATGACCCCCAACGTGCCGCGCCCGCGCAGCACCGGCCGGCTCACCCTGGCCGATGCCCGCCCGGAGACCAAGCCGCTGCTCGACTTCCGCTACTTCACCGACCCGGACGGATACGACGAGCGGACCATCGTGGACGGTCTGCGCCTGGCCCGCGAGGTGGCCGCGACCGAGCCGTTCGCGTCGTGGATCGCGCGCGAGATCGCGCCCGGTCCCGCCCTGCGTTCCGATGAGGACCTTTCCGCGTACGGCCGAGCCGCCCACCACACCGTCTACCACCCCGCCGGCACGTGCCGGATGGGTTCCGCCACCGATGAACTGGCCGTGGTCGATCCCGAGCTGCGGCTGCGCGGGGCGCCCAACGTCCGGATCGCCGACGCCTCGATCTTCCCGCTGATGCCGTCGGTGAACCCGATGGTGACCGTGCTGATGATCGGCGAACGGGCGGCCGACCTGATCAGCGCCGACCTGACCGGCCGCCGCGAACAGACTGCCCAGCAAAGCCAACAGACCGCCCGGCAGAGCGAGCAGACCGCCCGGCAGAGCGAGCAGACCGCCCGGAAACGCGGACAGGGGAGCCGGGAATGACGCCGATGATCGAGATCGCCGCTCTGTGGAAGGTGTTCGGACCCCGGGCCGACCGCGTCGTCGGCACACCGCTGGCCGATCTGCCCCGGGCCGAGCTGCGGGCCCGCACGGGCTGTCTGGCCGCTGTCCGCGACGTCAGCTTCGACGTGCGCCCGGGTGAGGTCTTCGTGGTGATGGGCCTGTCCGGCAGCGGCAAGTCGACGCTGGTCCGCTGTCTGACCCGGCTGATCGAGCCGACCAGCGGCGACATCAGCATCGGCGGCGAGAGCGTGCGCGCGATGAACCCGAAGCGGCTGCGCGAGCTGCGCCGGCGCCAGGTCGCGATGGTGTTCCAGCACTTCGGGTTGCTGCCGCACCGGTCGGTGCTGGACAACGTGGCGTACGGCTTGGAGATCCAGGGCCGGTCGCGGGCCGAGCGGCACCGCCGCGCGGCCGAGACCCTGGCGCTGGTCGGCCTCCAGGAGCACGAGCACCAGTACCCGGATCAGCTCTCCGGCGGCATGCAGCAGCGGGTCGGCCTGGCCCGGGCGCTGGCCACCGACCCCGAGGTCCTGCTGTTCGACGAGCCGTTCAGCGCGCTCGACCCGCTGATCCGGCGTGACATGCAGGACGAGGTGCGGCGCCTGCACGCCGAGGTCGGCAAGACGCTGGTCTTCATCACTCACGACCTGGCCGAGGCGCTGACCCTGGGCGACCGGATAGCCGTGCTCCGCGACGGCGAGCTGGTGCAGGTGGGCACGCCGGAGGATCTGGTCGGCGCGCCGGCCGACTCCTATGTGGCCGACTTCGTGCGTGATGTGCCCCGCTCGGACGTGCTGACGCTGCGCTGGATCATGCGCGACCCGGCCCCGGGCGAGCTGTGCGAGGACGAACCCCTGAGCCACCGTACGGTCATCCGCGACGCCGTCCATCGGGTGCTGCGCGCCGAGCGCCCGATCGCGGTGGTCGACGGCACCGAGAGGCTCGGTGTGATCGACGCCGACCAGCTGCTGCCCGCGCTGATCAGCCACCACCGCCAGGTGCCGGTATGAGAAGCGGGGGATCCGGGGCATGACGGCGACCGTCCCGCCGCCTCCGGTGCTGCAACCGGGCGGGCGCGTGCTCGGAACCGCGCTCGACCCGCCCGCGCCGAGCCGGCGCGGGCGCGTACGAAGCCGTACGGTGGCCGCGGTTCTGCTGGTCCTGACGGTGGCCGCCTATCTGCTCTTCCGGACGGACGGGGCGGCCGACAGCAGCGACGCCGCGTCGTTCCGGTTCTTCGACAGCGTGCGCGACTGGGTGGATGCCAACCGCGACACCAGCCCGTTCTTCCTGTACGGCTTCAACTACGTGCGGCTGGGTGTGCGGCTGCTGGTCGACACGGTGCACGGCGCGCTGACCGGGCTCGGCTTCGCGGGCCTGGTCGCGGCGGTGACGGCGATCGGCGCGGTGCTGGCCGGGTGGCGCACGGGGTTGCTCGCGCTGGGCGGGTTTCTCGCCTTCGGCGTGCTCGGCCTGTGGGAGGAGAGCGTCGACACGCTCGTGCTGACGCTTTCCGCGGTGCTGCTGTCGGTGCTGATCGGGGTGCCGCTGGGGATTCTGGCGGCCCGGGTGCGCTGGGTCGGGGCGACGCTGCGGCCGGTGCTCGACGTCATGCAGATCATGCCGACCTTCGCCTATCTGGCGCCGATGACGCTGCTCTTCCTCATCGGTGAGCCGGCCGCGGTGATCGCCACGATGATCTATGCCGTGCCGGCCACCATCCGGATCACCGCGCTCGGCATCAGCGAGGTGCCGCCGACCGCGGTCGAGGCGGCCACGGCACTCGGCTCGACCCGGTGGCAGCTGCTCGGCAAGGTACGGCTGCCGATGGCCCGGACGACGATCGCCCTCGCGGTCAACCAGACGATCATGCTGGCGTTGTCGATGGTGGTCATCACCGCGCTGATCGACGCGCCCGGCCTGGGGCAGAACATCGTCAACGCGCTGCAGCGGGTGAACGTCGGCGCGGCCTTCGACGCCGGGGTGGCCATCGTGATCCTGGCCGTGGTGCTCGACCGGATCACCACCGGCGCCGCCCGCCGGACGCGGCTCCATCGCCCGGCCCGGCAGCGCCGGACGAGGTGGATCGTCGCCGGAGCGGCCCTGGCCGGTGTCGTGCTGATCGCGCTAGTGCCGGTGCGGGAGACCGATCTCCCGGCGTACTCCTTCGCGGCGCCGGTCAACGATCTCGTCGGCTGGATCGAACTGCACTGGTACGACGTCACCGAGGGCCTCAAGAACGGCATCAGCGCGGGCGTGCTCGACCCGCTCGAGACGGTGCTGGTGACGACGCCGTGGTGGCTCTTCGTGGCCGCCGTGGCCGCCTTCGGCACGCTGATCAGCGGCTGGCGGGCCGCCCTGATCGCCGCCCTGGCCGCGGCCGGCCCGGCCGCCCTGGGCCTCTGGCAGCACTCGATGCAGACGCTGGCCACGGTGCTGGTCGCGATCGTCATCACGATGGCCATCGGCGTGGCGATCGGGGTCTTCTGCGCCCGCCACGACCGGCTGGCCACCGGCATCCGGCCGCTGCTGGACGCGGCTCAGACCATGCCGTCCTTCGTGTACCTGTTGCCGGCCGTCGCGCTCTTCGGCGCGAGCCGGTTCACCGCGATCGTGGCCGCGGTCATCTTCGCCGTCCCGCCCGTCGTGCGCCTGGTCGAGCGGGGGCTGCGCGACGTGCCACCGACCGTGGTCGAGGCCGCGCTCTCGGCCGGGTCGACCCCACGGCAACTGCTCTGGAAGGTGCAGCTGCCGATGGCTCGCGGCGGCCTGCTGCTCGCGGCCAACCAGGGGATCGTGATGGTCCTGGCCATGGTGGTGGTGGGCGGCCTGGTCGGTGCGGGCGCCCTCGGATACGACGTCGTGGCCGGTTTCTCCCAGCGCGAGCTCTTCGGCCAGGGCCTGGCTGCCGGCCTGGCCATCGTGTTGCTCGGCATCCTGCTCGACCGCCTGACCCAGGGCTTCCACCACTCGAAGCGACCCCGCGGATGAGACGACTCGAAGGGACCTCATAGATGAGATCGATCCGAACGGCCGCCGCGGTGGCCCTGATAGCGACTCTGACCGCCTGCGGCGGCGCGACCTCGGGCGCCGGGGAGGACAAGCCCAGCGCCGGCGCCAAGGGCACGGTGAACCTGGCGATCAACCCGTGGGTCGGGTACGAGGCGAACGCCGCGGTCATCGCCCACCTGCTGGAGAAGAAGATGGGTTACACCGTCGAGAAGAAGGAGCTCAAGGAGGAGATCGCCTGGCAGGGCTTCGAGACCGGCGAGGTCGACACGATCGTCGAGAACTGGGGGCACCCGGATCTCAAGAAGACCTACATCGAGGACAAGAAGGTCGCCGTCGACGTCGGCCCGACCGGCAACCAGGGCGTGATCGGCTGGTACGTGCCGCAGTGGATGGCCGACAAATACCCGGACATCACGGACTGGAAGAACCTCAACAAGTACGCCGATCTCTTCAAGACCTCGGAGTCCAAGGGCAAGGGGCAGTTCCTGGCCGGCGACCCGTCCTTCGTCACCAACGACGAGGCCCTGGTCAGCAACCTGAAGCTGAACTACACCGTCGTCTACTCGGGCAGCGAGGCGGCGATCATCAAGGCCGCCCAGCAGGCCTCGGCGCAGAAGAAGCCGCTGCTCTTCTACTTCTACGAGCCGCAGTGGCTGTTCGCCAAGGAGAAATACGTCCGGGTGAAGCTGCCCGAGTACAAGGAGGGTTGCGACGCCGACCTGAAGAAGGTCGCCTGCGACTATCCCGACTACGTGCTCGACAAGATCGCCAGCAAGAAGTTCGCCGACGGCAACAGCACCGCCTATCAGCTCGTGAAGAACTTCACGTGGACCAACGACGACCAGAACCTCGTCTCGGACTACATCACCAACCAGGGCATGTCGGATGAGAAGGCGGCCGAGAAGTGGGTGAACGAGCACGAGGCCACCTGGAAGCCGTGGATCCCGGCCGGTAGCTGACCCATGGGACCGAAGGTCGTGATCATCGGCGCGGGCGTGGTCGGCTGCGCCCTCGCCGATGAGCTCACCCTGCGCGGCTGGACCGACGTGACCGTGCTCGAGCAGGGGCCGCTCTTCGTGACCGGCGGGTCGAGCTCGCACGCGCCCGGGCTGGTCTTCCAGACGAACCCGTCGCGGACCATGGCCCGGCTGGCCCGGTACACGGTCGAGAAGCTGACCGGGCTCGACTGCTTCCGTCAGGTCGGCAGCCTCGAGGTGGCGACCACGCCGGAACGCCTGCGCGAGCTGCACCGCCGCTTCGGGTTCGGCCAGTCGTGGGGGATCGGCTCCCAGGTGATCGACCCGGTCGCCTGCGCCGAACTGTTCCCCCTGCTCGACCAGGATCGAATCCTGGGCGGCCTGCACGTGCCGGCCGACGGGCTGGCCTCGGCGGTCAAGGCCGGTGAGGCGCAGGCGGCCCGGGCGCGGGAACGAGGCGCCCGGTTCATCGGGCACAGCCGCGTCACCGGCATCATCGGCGGCGCGCGGGTGAAGGGCGTTCGCACCGCCGGCACGACCTACGACGCGGACATCGTCGTGAGCTGTGCCGGGTTCTGGGGACCGAGGATCGGTGAGCTGGCCGGCGTCACGATCCCGCTGCTGCCGATGGCCCACCAGTACGTCCGGACGAGCGAGGTGGGGGCGGCCGACACCATGCCGATCCTGCGCCACCAGGATCGCGATCTGTATTTCCGGGCCCACGGTGCCGCCCTGGGCATCGGCTCCTATCTGCACGAGCCGATGCCGGTGAGCCTGGACGAGCTGTCGAGTGGTGAGCACCCGTCGATGCTCCCGTTCACCCCCGGCACTTTCGCCGAGTCGTGGGCGGCCGCCGCCGACCTTCTGCCCGTGGTCCGCGAGGCCGGGCGGGCGGACGGCTTCAACGGCGTCTTCTCGTTCACCGCCGACGGCTTCCCGCTGCTCGGCGAGGCCGCCGAGCTGCCCGGATTCTGGACGGCCGAGGCGATCTGGGTGACCCACTCGGCCGGCGCCGCCCGCGAGGTCGCCGAGTGGCTGGTCACTGGCCGCCCGAGCCTCGACCTGCACGAGTGCGACCTCAACCGCTTCGACGAGACCCAGCTGGCTCCGGCCTACGTCGAGGAACGGTCGATCCGTAGCTTCGTCGAGGTCTACGACATCGTCCATCCGCTCGACCCGCCCAGCGTCCGCGACGTCCGCACCTCGCCGTTCCACGCCCGGCAGGTCGAGCTGGGCGCGGTGTTCGGCGAGGCCGCCGGGTGGGAGCGACCCCTCTGGTACGCCGCCAACGCCACCCCGGCCGAGCCGGGACCCCGGGACGAGTGGTCGGCCCGCCACTGGTCCCCGATCGCCGGGACCGAGGCCCGGCTCACCCGCGAGAATGTCGCGCTCTATGACATGACCCCGCTGACGCGCCTCGCCATCGACGGCCCGGTCGACTTCCTTCAGGGCCTGACCAGCAACAACGTCGACAAGCCGGTCGGCTCGGTGACCTACACGATGCTGCTCGACGAGGCCGGCCGCATCCGCAGCGACGTCACCGTGGCCCGGCTTGGCGACCAGCGGTTCCAGGTCGGCGTCAACGGCCCCCTGGACCTGCACTGGCTGCGCCGGCATGCTCCCCACGGCGTGCGGATCCGGGACATCACCGGCGCCACCGGCGGCCTGGGGGTCTGGGGTCCGCGGGCCCGCGACCTGGTCGCTCCGCTCACCGACATCGACGTCTCGCGCGACGCCTTCCGCTACTTCCAGGCCCGCGAGGGCTACCTGGGCACGGTCCCGGTCACCATGCTCCGGCTCTCCTACGTCGGCGAGCTGGGCTGGGAGATCTACACGCGGGCCGACTGCGGCCTCAAGCTGTGGGACACCCTGTGGTCGGCCGGTCAGGAGCTCGGCATCATCGCCGCCGGGCGGGCCGCCTTCACGAGCCTGCGCCTGGAGAAGGGCTACCGGCTGTGGGGCACCGACATGACCGCGGAGGACACCCCGTACGAGGCCGGGGTTGGTTTTGCCGTGCGCCGCGACGCCGGTGACTTCCTCGGGAGGGCCGCGCTCGACGATCGGGAACCCGGGCGGCTGCTCACCTGCCTGCTGCTGGACGACGCCGGTCGGGTGCCGATGGGCCGCGAGCCGGTGTACGACGGGGACAGACCGGTCGGGTTCGTGACCAGCGCGGCCTTCGGCCACACCATAGAAGCGCCGATCGCGTACGCCTGGCTCCCGGCCGCCCTGGCCGGGCCCGGCACCCGGCTCTCGATCGGGTATTTCGACCACCGGCTGGGCGCCACCGTCGCCGCCGAGCCGCTCTTCGACCCCAAGCACGAACGGCTGCGCGCCTGACCCACCCTGGAGGCACCCTTGTCGGCGTATGACGTGATCGTTGTCGGTCTCGGCGGCATGGGCAGTGCCGCCGCCCTGCAGCTCGCCGCCCGCGGACAGCGGGTCCTCGGTCTGGAGAAGTACGGCCCGGCGCACGACCGGGGGGCCAGCCACGGCGGCTCCCGGGTCACCCGGCAGTCCTACTTCGAGGGCCCGGAGTACGTGCCGCTGCTGCTGCGCGCCTACGACCTGTTCGACCAGCTCGCCACCGACTCGGGGCGGGACGTGATCACGCTGACCGGTGGCGTGATGATCGGCCGTCCGGAGAGCCGGACGGTCGCCGGCAGCCGGGCCAGCGCCGAGCAGTGGGGTCTCGAGCACGAGATCCTCGACGCCCGGGAGCTGCGCCGCCGGTATCCGACGTTCGCTCCGCAGCCCGACGAGGTCGCGCTCTTCGAGGCCAAGGCGGGCTTCGTCCGGCCCGAGGCGACCGTCGCGGCCAACCTCCAGCTCGCCACGAAACACGGCGCCGACCTGCGCTTCGACGAGCCGATGAGCAGCTGGGAGCCGGCCGGCGACGGGGTCCGGGTGACCACCGGCCGGGGCCACTACACCGCCGGGCAGCTGGTGATCACGCCCGGGCCGTGGGCCCCCGAGCTGCTCGCCGACCTGGGCATCGAGTTCCGGATCGAGCGCCAGGTGCAGCACTGGTATCAGCCCCGGGGCGGGGTCGAGCCGTACTTGCCGGACCGGCACCCCATCTATGTCTGGGAGGATGCCGACGGCGGCCAGATCTACGGCTTCCCGGCGGTCGACGGTCCCGCCGGGGGCGCCAAGATCGCCTTCTTCCGCCGCGGCACACCCACCACGCCGGACACCCTCGACACCGAGGTGCACGACGACGAGGTGGCCGAGATGATGGCCTACGCCGGGCAACGGCTGCCCGACCTGCCCGGGCGGTTCCTGCGCGGCGAGCCCTGCATGTACAGCACCACACCCGACGAGCACTTCGTCATCGCCCGTCACCCCGCGCACGAGTCGGTGACCGTGGCCTGCGGTTTCTCCGGTCACGGGTTCAAGTTCGTGCCGGTCGTGGGGGAGATCCTGGCCGACCTGGCGACCTGCGGGGCGACCGTCCACCCGATCGGGCTCTTCGACCCGCGGCGGTTCCGGTGACGGCCTCGCTGATCCCGACGCTGGCCGGGAGCTACTACACCGACCCGTCGATCTTCGCGCGCGAGCAGGAGGCGATCTTCGAGAGCATGTGGTTCTGCGCCGTGCGCGGCGACGACGTCGGGGTGCCCGGGCGATTCCGTACGGTCGAGGTCGGGCGCGAGAGCGTGCTGGTGACCCGGGCCGCGGACGGCCGGGCGCGGGCCTTCCTCAACGTGTGCCGGCACCGGGGCGCCCGGCTCTGTGTGGAGGAGGCCGGCCAGGTCAAGCGCACCTTCAAGTGCACCTACCACGCCTGGGCCTACGGTCTCGACGGCACGCTCGTGGCCGCGCCCAACCTGGTCAAGATGCCCGATGTCGACCGGGTGGAGTACGGCCTGCGTACGGTCCACGTGCGCGAGTGGCTGGGCTACGTCTGGGTGTGCCTGGCCGACGATCCGCCGTCCTTCGAGCAGGAGGTCATGGCGGCCTGCGCCGAACGCCTGGGTGACCTCGACGCCATCGACCGCTACGGGCTGGACGGGCTCGAGGTGGGCCGCCGCCTCCGCTACGACGTCGCGGCCAACTGGAAGCTGATCATCGAGAACTTCATGGAGTGCTACCACTGCTCGACGATCCACCCCGAGCTGGTGCACGTGCTGCCGGAGTTCGCCGGTGGCTACGCCGCGCAGTACTACGTCGGTCACGGCGCCGAGTTCGGCCGGGACGTGGAGGGGTTCACCGTGGACGGCAGTCCCGGCGTGACCACCATCGGCACGATCGCCGCCGAGCAGGACCGCCGCTACTACGCGATCACGATCAAGCCCCAGGTGTTTGTCAACCTGGTGCCCGACCACGTGATCGTGCACCGGATGTATCCGGTGGCCGCGGATCGCACGATCGTCGAGTGCGACTGGCTGTTCCTGCCCGCGGTGGTGGCCTCGGGCGCGGACCTGAGCCGGTCGGTGGAGCTCTTCGACCGGGTCAACCGCCAGGATTTCGAGGCCTGTGAACGCTGCCAGCCGTCGATGTCCTCCCGGGCGTACGCGCAGGGGGGTGTTCTCGTCCCGAGCGAGCACCACATCGGCGCGTTCCATTCGTGGCTAACGGACCGACTGCATCCGATTCGGGATAAATAGCATCATCTCGCTCACGCGGTTCTGCGCGCTGCCTTACCTTGGGCCACGTCCTAGTGGGGCAAAATATCCGAAATGGAGCGCAGAACTGTGCTTTCCTCACGTTCCTCGAGATTGGCTCGCGGTGGACTCGCCGCCGCCCTGACCCTCTCGATAGCCGCCGCGGGCGCACCGGCCCGCGCCGCCGACGATCCGCTGATCGACTACCCGACCTTCAAGGGTGCCTCCCAGGCCCTGGACCGCAACGGCGCGGCCGACCTGATCCTGTCGTCCGGCGACAAGGCCCGGCAGAAGATCCTGCGGCTCACCCCGGGTGGCTACCGCCAGTCCGGCTCGGCCTGGTCGCTCACGAAACTCGACGTCACGCGGTCGTTCGAGTCCGAGTTCAAGGTCTACCTGCACCACTTCCGGCCGGGCGCGGACGGCATCGCGTTCGTCGTGCAGACCGAGGGCCCGCGGGCGCTCGGCGGGTGGGGCGGCGGCCTGGGCTACCGCGGCATCGAGCCCAGCCTGGCCGTCGAGTTCGACACCTACCAGAACTCGTACGACCCGAGCCGCAACCACCTCGCGGTCGTGCTGGGCGGCAACCCGGATTACCAGGCGGACACGGCTGAGGCGCCGATCCCGCTGTTCGGCAAGCCGTTCAACGCCCGGGTCGTCTACGACGCCGGCGCGTCGCTGCTGCGTGTCTACATCAAGTCGCTGAGCGCCGGGTCGACCGAGCAACTGGTGCTGGAGCACGAGGTGAATCTGGCCGGCCATGTCGGCGACACCGAGGCGTGGATCGGCTTCACCGCCTCGACCGGCACGGGCCTGTCGAAGCAGGACATCTACTCCTGGACCGTCCACGGTTCCGGGGTCTGACCAGGTTGTCCGCCGGTGCCCGCCGGGCACCGGCGGCACCTCCCGCACGTCCCCACCGAGTCTTGGAGTGAAGTCATGTCCACGGTCCCCTACGCTCGCCCCGAGGCCGGAGCGGGAACCGAACTGCCGCCGCCGGTCGTCGTCGGCGCCGGTGAGCCCCTGGTCAGCGTCATCATCCCCGCGCTCAACGAGGCGCTCAACCTGCCGCACGTGATGGCCGCGCTGCCCGCGGTCGACGAGGTCATCCTGGTCGACGGCGGGTCCACCGACGACACGGTCGACGTGGCCCGCCGGCTGATGCCGGGCATCCGCGTCGTCCAGCAGAACCGCCGCGGCAAGGGCAACGCGCTGGCCTGCGGCTTCGCCGCCGCCACGGGCGACATCATTGTCATGATCGACGCCGACGGGTCGACCGACCCGCGCGAGATCCCGAGTTTCATCGCCGAGCTGCGGTCCGGAGCCGACTTCGCCAAGGGCTCGCGCTTCGCCGGCACTGGCGGCAGCGCCGACCTCACCCGGCTGCGCCGAGCCGGCAACGGTTGCCTCAACCTGCTGGTCAACGTGCTCTTCGGCACCCGATACAGCGACCTCTGCTACGGCTACAACGCGTTCTGGGCCAAGCACCTCGACGTCTTCGCCCTGGACAGCACCACCCAGGCCGACGGCCGGCTCTGGGGTGACGGCTTCGAGATCGAGACGCTGCTGACCCTGCGCGCCGCCCGGGCCCGCCTGCGCATCGTCGAGGTGCCCAGCTACGAGCAGCAGCGCATCCACGGCGAGAGCAACCTCAACGCCTTCACCGACGGCCTGCGGGTGCTGCGCACGATCGCGCGCGAGTGGCCGCGACGGGGACGGGCCGCCGCCGTCCCCGCACCGGAGCGGGCACGGTGAGGATCGGCGTCGTCACGAGCGCCTACCACCCGGACATCGGCGGGGTGGAGACCCACGTCCGCCGGCTCTGTGCCGCGCTGGTGGCCACCGGTGACGAGGTCGAGGTGCTCACCCAGCACACCCACGGCTCGGTCGACTCGATCGACGGGGTGCTGGTCCGCCGGTTCCCGCTGACCGTCAAGGCGTCCAACTACCGCTGCTCACTGGCGATGTGGCGGTGGCTGCGGCGCAACGCCGGCCGCTACGACGTGCTGCACGCGCACAGCTATCACGCGCTGGCCGCGCTGCCGGCGGCGCTGACCAACCGGACGCCGCTGGTCTTCACGCCGCACTACCACGGCACCGGGCACAGCCGGCTGCGAGCCGCGTTGCACCCGCTCTATCGACCGCTGGGCCGGCGCATCGTGGCCCGCGCGGGCCGGATCATCTGTGTCACCCGGGCCGAGCGTGAGCTGCTGATCAGCCACTTCCCCGAGGCGCGGGAGCGCCTGGTGGTGGTGCCGAACGGGACCGACCCGGCGCCCCACCTGGTGGCCGGGCCCGAGCCGGGACGCAGCATCCTCTGCGTCGGGCGGCTCGAGCGCTACAAGCGGGTCGACCGGGTGATCCGGGCGATGACCCAGCTGCCGGCCGACCACCGGCTCGACGTGGTCGGCGCCGGGCCCGCTCGCGAGGAGTGGGAAGACCTGGCCGTACGGCTCGGCCTGGGGCCGGACCGGGTCGTCTTCCACGGCCGGCTGCCCGACGGCGCCTTCCACGCCCGGATGGCGTCGGCCGCCGCGGTGGTGTCGGCGTCCGAGCACGAGGCGTTCGGCATGGCGGTGGCCGACGCGCTGACCGCCGGCATCCCGACCGTGGCCAGCTTCATCCCGGCCCACCGGGAACTGGCCTCGATGGTCGCCCCGGGCGCGCCCTTGTGGCTGGTCAACCCGGACGACGAGGTGGCGCTGGCCGGGGCACTGCAGGTCGCGGCGAGCACCGACCGGGCCCAGCACGGCCGCAACGCGCTGCCCACGTGGAGCGACGTCGTCCTGGCCACCCGCGAGATCTACGCCGGCGTGGCGCCCCGCGTCCACGTCATCCAGCAGGCCAAGGCCGGTGCCGGAGCCGGCGACCGATGACCCTGACCCGGCCGGTGGCCGACGACCGCACCGTCGCGAGCACGCCCTCCTCGCCGGAGGTGCCCGCGACGGCGTCCCGCCGCGCGGCCGTGCTCTGCGCGGGCTCACTCGTGGTGGCCGGCGGGGCCGGAGCCGCGCTGCTGGTGGCGGCCAACCGGGCCGCGGAGTGGGACACCGGCCAGCAGTTCGCCTTCTTCTGGGCCGGGATGCTGATCTTCACGCTGCCGGCCGTCTTCTGGCTGGTGCGCCGCGGGTCGGGGGCCCGGCTGCGAGTGGCCGTCCTGACCGCGTACGCGGGCTTCACCTATCTGCCCAAACTGCTGCGCACGCCGGACGGGCCGCTCTATCACGACGAATTCGCGCACTGGCGCCAGGCGCGCGAGATCCTGCTCGACGGCCGCCTCTTCGAACAGAACCCGATCGTCAAGGTGGTCGGCGACTTCCCCGGCCTGCACTCGTCCGTCGCCGCGGTCTCCGGGCTCACCGGCGTCTCGATCTGGCACGGCGCGCTGTTCGTGCTGATCCTCGCGCACCTGCTCGTGGTGCTCGGGGTGGCCGCGCTGGCCCAGGAGATCTGGCACGACGCCCGGATCGCCGCCGTGGCCACGATCATCTACAGCCTGAACAGCTCGTTCCTGTTCTTCGACACCCAGTTCGGCTACGAGTCGCTGGCCATCGCGCTGCTGGTGTGGACGCTGGTCGCGCTGCACCGGGCGATGCGCGGGCCGGCCGGACGGGCCCGGCTCGGCTGGTCGGCCGTGACGGTCATGCTCTCGGCCGCGACCATCGCCACCCATCACCTGACCGCGCTCGGGCTGCTCGGCGTGATGCTGATCCTCTGCGCGGTGGCCACCGCCCGGGCCCTGCGCCGGATCAACCCGCGCGCCGTGACCTGGACCGCCTGGGGGCTCACGGCCGCGGCGGCCGTGCTGGTGGTGGCCTATCTGGCCGTGGTCGCGCCGCGGACCGCGGGTTACCTCGACCCCTATCTGGCCCGCGCGCTCGACCAGATCGCCGGGATGGCCGGCACCGGTGGAGGCAGCCGCACGCTCTTCCGCGAGTCGGTCGCGCCCTGGTGGGAGCGGTACGCGGCCTTCGGTGCCCAGGGCTTCGCCGGGATCGCCATGGCCACTGCCGCGTGGCGGCTGCGCCGCCGGCGCGAGGGCGACGCGGTGTCCCGCAACGGAGCGCTGGCCATGCTGGTGCTGGGCTCGCTCTATTTCCCGGCGGCACTGCTGATCCTGACCCCGTCCGGGGCCGAGGGCGCGCGGCGCACGTGGGCCTTCAGCTATCTCGGGATCGCGCTGGTCGTGGCCCCGGTCGTGGTGTGGTTGCTGGACCGGGGCCGTCGCTGGAGCGGCGGCGTGCTGCTCACGGTGTGCGCGGTGGTGATGGTCGGCAACACCGCGGCCGGCATGAACCCGTCCTACCGTTTCCCGGGGCCGCCCGTCTTCGGCTCGGACACCCGCTCGTCGATCCCCGAGGTGTCGGCCGCGTCGGCCTGGCTGCGCTCGACCCAGGGCCGCGACCTGCGGATCGTCGCCGACCGGTACTCCGGGTTGATCTTCGGCTCCTTCGGTGGGCAGCAGCCGGTCACCGGCTCGGTCTCGTTCCCGACCTACGAGCTCTACCTCGCCCAGCCCGGCCGGGACATCTCGCCCCGGCTGATCGAGCAGCTCAGCTCGTGGCGGTTCACCTATCTCGTCGTCGACCGGCGGATGGCCCGGGAGGTGCCGGAGATCCAGATCTACTTCGAGACCAACGAGCCGGTGCCGCACAGCGACCGGCCCGCGTTCACGCTCGGGCAGCTCACCAAGTTCGACCGGACGCCGTGGACGATCAAGATCTACGACAGCGGCAACATCGCGATCTACCGATTCGACTTCGCCTCCCTGCAGCCGGGCAAGGCGAGCCTGCAGCCGGGCAAGGCGGGCCGATGACGACCGTACGGCTTCTCGCCGGGATCTGTGCCGCGCTGGTCGTGCTGTCGCTCGGCCACCGGCTGCCGTGGCTCTTCGCGATCGTCCTGCTGACCGCGCTGCTCGCCCTGGGTGAGCTCTGGCTGCGCGCGCTGACCGGCGAGGCCATGCCGGCGATCGTCCGGATCGGCCTGGCCACCGCGTGCGGCCTGGTCAGCCTGCCCCTGGTGGCGATCGGGCTGCACGTCGCGGGCGTCGAGATCCGGCCCCGCGCGATCGTGGCCGGCCTCGGGATCCTGGTGACCGTGCTCGGCGTGATCGTGCTGCTGCGCGAGCGTGCCGCCGGATCCCCGGTCGACCCGCGCCTGCCGCACACGCTCGTCGCGGTGGCCGTGCCCGGTCTTCTCACGCTGGTCGCCGGGTTCGTCGCCCTTCAGGCGTACGGGCGGTTGCCGCACCCGCCCCAGCCGGGCTACACCAGCCTGGCCCTCAACGGCTGGGCCACCGACATCGCCCGCCCGGTGGCCATCCCCGCCCGCGGAGTACACGTTCCCGTACGGGTGAGCAGCGCCGGAATGCCCACCGCGACCCAGCCGCTGCGGGTGCGGGTCGGCACCCGGCTCGTCTCCGGCCGCCCGTTGACCGTCGAGCCGGACGCCACCCGCTCGGTCGACGTCTTCGTTCCGGCGCCGCCCGACGGCTGCCTGCACCGCATCGAGATCAGTCTCGGCGCCACCAGCACCGTCTTCTACGGCCGGGGGCCGGTCGTCCGCGGGCGGCCCGCATGCTGAAGACCGTCGCCCGCGATTCGCTGGCCCGCAACAGCGTCCTGATCATGGCGAGCACGGTCAGCACGGCCGGGCTCGGCTACCTCTACTGGATGCTGGCCGCGCGCGAGCTGACCCAGCCGGCGATCGGCACGGCGACCGCCCTGATCTCCGTCTCGGCCGTTGTGAGCATGGTGTCCAACCTCGGCCTCGGGCACATGTTCATCCAGCGGCTGCCCGGCACGAGCCCCGGCGAGTGGTCGCGGATCGTCAGCGCCGGGCTGCTGCTGGGCTGCGGCGCCACGGCGGTCGCCTCGTTCGTCGCGGCCGGGGTGCTGCCGTCGATGGGCGGCAACTTCGCCTTCCTGCGCAGCTCGTCGGGGGCCACCGCCCTGGTCGTTACGTCGGTCGCGCTGACCGCGTCGACGTTGCTCGACCACGTCTTCATCGCCCAGCGGGCCGGCCGGGGCATGTTCACCCGCAACCTCGCGCTGGCCGGCGGCAAGCTGGGCGCCCTCGCGGTGCTGACCGGGGCCGGGTACGGCGGATCCGGGGTCGTGCTGCTCGCCTGGACGCTCCCGTCGCTCGCCGTCACCGGCTACACCCTGATCTCGATGCTGACCCGGCTGCGGCCCGGCGCCCGGCTCGGCGGCCGGGGACTCGGCGCCGAACTGCGGCACGTCCAGGGCTCGCTCGGTGGCCATCATCTGATCAACCTGGCCCAGGCCGGCCCCACCGCGCTGCTGCCCGTGCTGGTCACCGCGCGGCTCGGCCCCGAGGCCAACGCGCACTTCTACGTGGCCTGGATGACGGCGTCGGTGCTGTTCATGGTCTCGCCCGCGGTGGCGTCGGCGCTGTATGCCGAGCGCACCAACGCCGGCACGGCCGCCCTGCCCAAGGCCGCCGCCGTCGTGCTGGTCGTGACCGGGATCCCGGCGCTGCTGCTGTTCTTCGCCGGTGACCGGGTGCTCGCCCTGTTCAGTCCCGGCTATGCGGCCGAGGGGGAGCTGCTGCTGCGCATCCTGGTGCTGGCCGCGCTGCCCGACGCGATCACCAACCTCGCCGTCGCGCACTGGCGCTCGCTCGGCCGGTATCGCCGGTGCCTGCGCCTCAACCTGCTGATGGCCACCACCTGTCTGACGCTGACCTGGCTCTGGCTGCCCGGCACGGGCATCGAGGCGGCCGGCATCGCGTGGCTGACCGGCCAGTCGGCCGGGGCGGTGGCGGTCGGCGCCCGCAGTGTGATGTCCCGACGAAAGGCCCCCACCGGATGAAGATCCTGCACCTGTCCAACCTGTACGCGCCGGTCATCGGCGGGCTCGAGCGCAGCATCGCCACCAGCAGCGAGGAGCTGGTGCGGCGTGGGCACGAGGTCACCGTGCTCACGCTGGCCACACCGCTCGCCGAGCACGACGAGACGATCCACGGCGTACGGGTCAAGCGCGTCCGCAGTGTGGCCAACACCCTGCTGCCGGGGATGAACGCCGACGCCACCAAGCCGTTCCACCCGACCACGGCCGACCCGCTCACCACCGCGGCCATCCGGCGGGTGCTGCGCGCCGATGACTACGACGTCGTGCACAGCCACGACTGGATGATGTACAGCTACCTGCCGCTGCGCTTCGGCCGCGACGGGGTGCCGCACGTGCACACGGCGCACGACTTCGGCTTCACGTGCGTCAAGAAGACGTACGCGCGCAACGGCCGCCCGTGCGGCGGGCCCCGGCTGAGCCGCTGTGTTCCGTGCGCGAGCGAGCAGTACGGGCGGCCGCGGGCGGCCCTGCTCACCAGCGCGCTGCGGGCCCAGCGCCACCAAGGCATCGACGCGCTCACCGCGATCTCACCGGCCGTCGCCGACGGGGTCATCACCGGGCGGCTGCCGGGCGACGTGCCGGTCCGGGTGATCAGCAGCCTGGTGCCGGACGGCCTCGACGAGCTGGCCCGCAACACCGCGCGGCCGGCGTGGCTGCCGGCCGGGCGATACCTGCTCTTCGTCGGGCAACTCGGGCCGCACAAAGGCATCGACGCGCTCTTCACCGCGTACACCCGGCTGCGGGCCGGATGGCAGCAGCCGGACCCACCGCCCGCCCTGGTCTGTCTCGGGACGCCGCGGGCGGACACGCCGCCGATCCCGCCCGGCGTCCTGGTGCGGCACAACGTGGCCCATCCCGAGGTGATGGCGGCGTGGCACCACGCGGCGGCCGGCGTGGTGCCGTCGGTCCTCGAGCCGATGGGTCAGGTGGCGGTCGAGGCCCTGCTGGCCGGCACGCCGCTGATCGCCACCGCGGCCGGCGGGCTGGCCGACATGATCCGGGACGGCGAGAGCGGCCTGCAGGTGCCGGTCGGCGATCCCGAGGCGCTCGTGGCCGCCCTGCTGCGGGTGCTGACCGACCCGGTCCTGGCCGCGCGGCTGCGCTCGGCCGGGCACCAGCGCGGGCTCGACTACACCGCCGCGCGCGTCGTCCCCCAGATCGAGGAGGTCTACCGTGACTGCATCGCCGCCGCCGTCCGCTGACGAGCGCACCCGGATCGTGGTCGTCGGCTCCGGCTGGCGGTTCCTCTCCGGCATCAGCTATTACACCTGCCGGCTCAGCAACGCGCTGGCCACCCGCTACGAGGTCGGCACGATCCTGATGCGACAGCTGCTGCCGACCCGGCTCTATCCCGGGCGCGGCCGCGTGGGTCGACGGCTCAACGACCTCTCGTACGACCCCGCGGTGACCGTCTTCGACGGGGTGGACTGGTGGGCGGTGCCGAGCCTGATCCGGGCGGTGCGGTTCCTGCGCGAGTTCCGGCCCGAGGTGATCGTGTTCCAGTGGTGGACGGGCACAGTGCTGCACTCCTATCTGGTGCTGTGCTTGGTCGCGCGGCTGGCCGGGATCAAGGTCGTGGTCGAGTTCCACGAGGTGCAGGACACCGGCGAGGCGCAGCACCGGTGGGCGTCGCTCTATTGCCGCAAACTGATCAAACCGTTGCTGCGGCGCACCAGCGGGGTCGTCGTCCACTCGCGCTTCGACCGGGTCGCGCTGCGAGCGACGTACGACCTGACGGGCGTCCCGGACGAGATCGCCCTGCACGGCCCGTTCGACCACCACGACAGTCCCACCCCACCGGCGCCCCGGCCCCGGGCCGCCGGGGAGGCCTGCCGGCTGCTGTTCTTCGGCACCATCCGGCCGTACAAGGGCTTGGAAGATCTTGTCGAAGCGTTCGGGCGGCTGCCTACGCACTACACGCTGACCGTCGTGGGGGAGACGTGGGAGGGCTGGACGCTTCCGGCGTCGATGATCGCCGGGTCGCCGGCCGCCTCCCGCATCACGTTCGTCAACCGCTACGTCGCCGACTCCGAAGTGGACGACTTCTTCGGCGCGGCCGACCTGGTGGTGCTGCCCTATCGGCGCAGCTCGGCCAGCGGGCCCCTGCACATCGCGATGAGTCACGGGTTGCCCGTCGTGGTCACCGCGGTCGGCGGTCTGGTGGAGGCGGCCGAGCGATACTCCGGAACCACTTTTGTGCCCGCCGCCGCGCCCGCCGCGCTGGCCGACGCGATCGTCACCGCGACCGGAAAAGCCGGAAGGCGGCACACCGACCCCTCCTCGTGGGAGCAGTCGGTGGCCGCCTTCTCGCGTTTGTTCGCCCGGATGGGCGTGCTCGTCGCGGCTCCCTCAGCCGCCGGGCCGTCGCCTTCAGTCGCCGGGCCGTCGCACGCGGAGCCGGTGGCTCAGGAGACGGAGATCGTGGCGTCGTCGAACCAGACGGTGCCCTTGTTCTCGCCCGACTTGAGGTGAACCTGGAGGCTGGTCGCGCCGGCCGGGGCGACCTGGTCGACGACCAGCTTGGTCCAGCCGGTGGTGCCGACCGGCAGCCACGCCGACGAGGCGCCGCCGAGCCACTTGTCGTTGATGTCGAAGAAGCTCAGCGCGATCTGCGTGGTGCCGGTGGCCGCGTTGCCCTTGGCCCAGACCTCGCCGTGCCACTTCTGGCCGGCCTTGACCGGGTCGATCGGGGAGACCCGGTAGGACGGCGAGCCCGACGAGTTCTTGCCGGTGTTGGTCAGGCTGATCGACCACTTGCCGGTGCGGGCCGCCGACTGCGTCTTGACCGCCAGGCCCAGCTCCGGCATGTACGCCCGCCACGGGGTCTGGCCCGCGCTCGACTCGAAACTCGGGTCCATGACCGACGCCGGCGTCATGCCGGTGGTCCAGCCGGCCTTGACGACCGCGGCGGCCGGCTTGGCCGAGCCGTCGACCCGGTAGAGGCCATAGCTGTACTGGGCCGGGATGCGCGAGACGGCCGAGGACGGGATGGCGCCCGGGGTGAAGTCGTTCAGCGTCCACGGGGCCACCGACTTCACGCCGGCCGCCTCCGACGCCTCGAAGACGCGGGCCAGGAAGGCGGCCTGCTCGCCCTCGGTGTTCTGCAGCGTGTTCAGGCCGACCTCGCCGATGACCATCGGGTACGGCGCGACCGTGGCCTGCGCGTTCTTGATGGTCGCGAGGGCGCGCTCCGAGTTGCCGTAGAAGTGGAAGTCGAAGTAGTCGATCGGGGTCGAGGCCAGGGCTGACTTGATCCTGGCCATGCCCGGGGCGCCGGCCGTGCCGTCGACCGAGAAGCTCAGCGGCATGGTCGGGAACGACGAGCGCATGGCCGGGATCAGCTTCTTGGCCCAGGCCACCGCCGCGGCGTCGTTCGCGTTGAACTCGTTCTGCAGCTCGAACGCGATGACCCGCTTGTCGTCCCGGTAACGGCTGAGCACGGTGCTGGTCCAGGAGATGCTGTTGGCGATCTCCTCGTAGCCGTCCCACCAGTCGAAGAGCGTGAACTTGACGGTCATGCCGTGGGCCTCGGCCAGGTCGACGAACGCGGCCAGGCGGTCCTGGTATCCGTTCCACGGCTTGGGCCAGCCGAACTGGGTCGGGAAGATGATGATCCGGACGTTGTCGGCGCCGAGCGCGCGGGCCTTGGCCAGGTCGGCGTCGATCCGGGCCGGGTCCCAGTCGGTCCACATCTTCGACCAGCCGGCGGTGGACGGGTAGTAGTTCAGCGTCTTGGCGGTCTGCACCGCGGCCAGGCGGGACGCCCGGGTGGGGACGGTCTCGGCGTCCTTGGCGACGGTCTTGGCCGGCGTGGCGACGGTCTTGGCCGGCGTGGCGCCGGTCTTCGCAGGCGTGGCGGGGGCGCTGGTCGTCATGACGGACTTGACGGTGACCGTCTTCGCCGGGGCGGCGGCGGAGGCGGGAGCGTGGGGGAGGGCGAGGCCCAGGAGCAGCGTCGAGGCCAGGGAGGCGGCGCAGCGGCGAGGCGAGATCACGGTGGGTCGTTGCCCTTCGGTCAGGTGCGGAAATGGTCTGTGGGAGCGGCCCCTCCAATCGGTCGGACGGTTCGGGTGAAGAAAGTTTGCTGATTGCATTGCCGTTGCCCTGGGGTGCGGGCAGGGTGCATCGGCCGGACACCCCGATCGGTGCCGGCTTCTTGTGCTGGGGCCCTATCCGGCGGGGTAGTGGCGCGGGGTGTAGACGAACGTGCTGCCGTCGCCGCGCTGCACGGCCCGGGTCTGCGACGAGCCGATGATCAGCAGACAGCGCATGTCGACGGTGGCCGGGTCGAGCTCGCCCAGGGTGGTGACGCGGACGGTCTCCTCGGGACCGCCGACATCGCGGCCGACGATCACCGGCGTCTCCGCCGAGCGGTGCTCGAGCAGCAGCTCGCGGGCGTTGACGAGTTGCTCGCGGCGGGTCTTGGAGGCCGGGTTGTAGAGCGCGATCACCAGGTCGGCGCCGGCCGCCGCGGTGAGCCGGCCGGCGATGACCGGCCACGGCTTGAGCCGGTCGGAGAGCGACACGACACAGAAGTCGTGGCCGAGCGGCGCCCCGGCCCGGCTCGCCACGGCCTGCGCCGCGGTGAGCCCCGGGACGACCCGCACCGGCACGTCCTTCCACTGCGGGTCCTCGCTGACCTCGAGCACGGCCGCCGCCATCGCGAACACCCCGGGATCCCCCGACGAGACGACGGCGACGCGCCGGCCCCGCTTGGCCAGGTCGAGCGCGAACGCGGCCCGCTCGGCCTCGACCCGGTTGTCGGACGGGTGCTTGCGCTGGTGGGCCCCGGTGGCCACCCGCTCGAGGTAGGGCAGGTAACCGACCAGGTCATCGGCCTGCGCCAGGGCCGCGCGGGCCTCGGGCGTCAGCCACAGCGGATCACCCGGCCCCAGGCCGACGACGGTCACGCTGCCGCCCCCGCCCGGCTCGCCCTGCTCCCCGCGCCCGGTCTCCTCGACGAAGGCGGTGGCGGCGGGGCTGGGCAGCAGGGCCAGCGAGAAGTACGGCACGGAGTCGGCGTCGACCTCGGCCAGAGGAGCGTGGCGTTCCCGGTCGGTGGTGGCCCGTTCGACGTACCAGGCGTCGTCGAGGCGGCCCGCCTTGGTCAGGGCCTGGCGGACACCGTCGAAGGTCCGGCCGAGTTTCATCACGGCGGCCGAATCGGTGCCGGCCAGACGGGCGGCCAGCTCGGCCGGCGGCAACGTGCCGGGGAGCACGGTCAGCACCTCGTCGCGTTCCATCAGCGGGCGGCCGAGCACCGCCGAGGCGGCGCTGACCGAGGTGACGCCGGGGACGACCTCGGTCGGATAGCGGTGAGCCAGGCGCTTGTGCATGTGCATGTAGGAGCCGTAGAAGAACGGGTCGCCCTCCGCGAGCACCACCACGTCGCGGCCCGCGTCGAGGTGGGCCGCGAGCCGGGCCGCGGCCTCGGTGTAGAACTCGTCGATCGCGCCCTGGTATCCGCCCGGGTGGTCGGTGTCCCCGGTCGTGACCGGGTAGATCAGCGGCTCCTCGATCTGCCCGTCCCGCAGCAGACCGGCGGCGATCGCCCTGGCGTTGCTCCGCCCGTGCCGGGCCGCGTGGAAGGCCACCACATCGGCGCCCTCGATCAGCCGCGCGGCCTTGAGGGTGATCAGCTCGGGGTCACCGGGCCCGACGCCGACCCCGTAGAGGCGGCCGCCGCTCGGGGGAGTGAGATCGGTGGTCACTTACTCCGCCTCCGAAGCCAGGGCGTTGACGGCGGCGGCGGTGATGGCGCTTCCACCGCGGCGGCCGCGGACGATCAGGTGTTCCAGGTCGGTCGTGGCCAGGGCCTGCTTGGACTCGGCGGCGCCGATGAAGCCGACCGGGATGCCCAGGATCGCGGCCGGGCGCGGGGCGCCGGCGGCGATCATCTCGAGCAGGCGGAACAGGGCGGTGGGGGCGTTGCCGATCGCGACCACCGAGCCCTCCAGGTGGTCGAGCCAGAGGTCGAGGGCGGCCGCGCTGCGGGTCGTGCCCAGCCGCTCGGCGAGCGCGGGCACCCGGGAGTCGCGGAGGGTGCAGACGACCTCGTTGGCCGCGGGGAGACGCTTGCGGGTGATGCCGGACGCGACCATCTCGGCGTCGCACAGCACCGGGGCGCCGGACAGCAGCGCCTTGCGGGCGACCGTGGCCACCTGGGGGCTGTAGGCCAGATCGTGCACCAGGTCGACCATGCCGCAGGCGTGGATCATCCGGACCGCGACCCGGGCCACGTCGGCCGGGAGACCGCTCAGGTCGGCCTCGGCCCGGATCGTGGCGAAGGAACGCCGGTAGATCTCGGCGCCGTCCTTCTCGTACTCCATCAGTTCCTCCTCGCGGCGGCGACCGCGGATGCCGGGTCGCCGGTGAATGTCTCCCCGTCCGGCTGCCGGGTCACGGCGTAGCCGGTCGGGGTGGCCTCGACCCGCACGTGCGGGCCGGAGGGGCTGCCGCACCCGCGGGCGCAGCCGATCCAGTGAACGGGCAGGCCGTCCGCATACGCGCTGGTGCCATCGGCATCGGCGCGCACATCAGCCAGGGATTTCGCACAACCGGGGCGGCCGGCGCAGGCGGTCACCCCTACCCAGCGCGAAGTGTCGTCAATCGGAAGGCCGGCCTCGGACAGGGCGCGCGCCCAGCGGCGGGCGGCCTCCGGCGTCAGGTCGGGCACCACGACGCCGCGCCACGGGGTGACGACGAGCCGGGGCGCGGTGGCGAGCAGGCGCAGTGCCTCCCCGCCGAGCCGGCCCAGCGGGACCAGAGCGCTCACCGCGACCAGCCCGTCGTCCTGCCGCACGACACCGACAGTCGGCCGATCACCGCCGGCCGGGATGGTCGGCGGGCAGGCCGGGGGCATGCCGGGTGCGGCGAGGGTGGCCGGGGGCATGCCGGGTGCGGCGAGGGTGGCCGGGGGCATGCCGGGTGCGGCGAGGGCGGCCGGGGGCATGCCGGGTGCGGCTGGAGGGATCGGTGTGGGGGCGAGGGGATGGCCGAGGGCGGCGGCGGTGCGCTCGGCCACGCGGGACGGGCCGTCGGTCAGCTCGTGCAGGCGCCAGGCCGGCGCGCCCGGGGTGCCGGCGGCCCGCTCGGTGAGGAAGGCGCCGGCCGCGGCGATCAGGGCGGGCACGACCCGGTCGGCGGGCACCCGCAGCCCGAGGTCGTGACCGGCGAAGAGGATCGCGAACTCGGTGGCCACGGGAACGGCGGCCACGTCGGTGGCCAGGGCGACGTCGCCGATCGCGAACAGGAAACGGCCGGGCAGGGCGGCCAAGGCCGGGGTGGCGCACAACGAGGTATCGAGCTCCTCGGTCAGAGCGCGGAGTGTCGCATCGGCCCACGGCGGCGAGACGATGTTTCGTACGGTCTCGTGGGTCTCCGACGGCAGCAGGCCGGCCGCCGACAGCCGGGCCGCGAGCACCGCTGGGTCGGCTTTTGTCAGGGCTCTGAGCTGCACATTTGCCCGGGACGTCAGCTCGAGCCAGCCGTCGCCGAACGCTGCCGCGAGCTCACCCAGGACGGCCAGCCGGGCCCCGGTCAGAAGCCCGCCGGGCAGCCGGACGCGGGCCAGCGGACCGTCGGCGGCGGCGTGCAGGCGCAGCGCGCCGGGGCAGGCATCGACGTCATGGGCTCGGGCGGGCACGAGCCGGATACTACGGTCGACCACCGACCGGACTGCATGCTCGGGTCGGGATAGTCACACCAGGGGCCCCTCCTTGACGCCGCCCCCGGCCGCCGGGAAGGGTGGGAGGTCACGAGCGGCGACGCCGCGGAGGAAGCCGGTGTGAATCCGGCGCGGTCCCGCCACTGTCACCAGGCCCGCCAGGGTCCGGGAGCCAGGAACTCCGGTCGCCGTGATCTCTACTACCCGGGGCGCGGACCCCGAGGGGAGCTTGGCGTGTTCCTGCTGCTGTCGACCTCTGACACCGACCTGCTCAGCGCCCGGGCCAGCGGCTCGCCGTGGCGCCTGGCCAACCCGGCCCGCACCGGTGCCGGCGATCTGCCCGCGCTGCTCGACGGGGTGGAGCTGGTCGTCGTGCGCATCCTGGGCGGGCGCCGGGCCTGGGAGGAAGGGCTCGACGCGCTGCTGGCCGGGCCGATCCCGGTGGTGGTCCTCGGTGGTGAGCAGGCACCGGACGCCGAGCTGATGAAGCTGTCGACCGTGCCGGCCGGGGTGGCCGCCGAGACGCACACCTACCTGGCCCAGGGCGGCTCGGACAATCTGGCCGCGGTGCACGACTTCCTGTCCGACACCGTGCTGCTGACCGGGCACGGGTTCGCGCCGCCGCAGGCTGCGCCCGACTGGGGGCCGCTGCCCCGCGAGACCACGGCCACCGGGCCGACGGTCGCGGTGCTCTATTACCGGGCCCACCACATGGCCGGCAACACGGCTTTCATCGAGGCGCTGTGCCGGGCGGTCGAGGCCAAGGGCGGGCGGCCGCTCCCGTTGTTCACGTCGTCCTTGCGTACGGCGTCGGAGGAGCTCCTGACCGAGCTGCGCAAGGCCGACGCCCTGGTCGTGACCGTGCTCGCCGCCGGCGGCACCAAGCCGGCCACCGCCGGGGCCGGCGGTGACGACGAGGCCTGGGACGTCGGCGTGCTGGCCGGGCTCGACGTGCCGATCCTGCAGGGGCTGTGCCTGACCAGCAGCCGCGCGACCTGGGAGGCCAGCGACGACGGGCTGTCCCCGCTGGACGCGGCGACCCAGGTGGCGATCCCCGAGTTCGACGGGCGGATCATCACGGTGCCGTTCTCGTTCAAGGAGATCGACGCGGACGGGCTGTCGGTCTACGTCGCCGACGAGGAGCGGGCGGCGCGGGTCGCGGGCATCGCGGTGGCGCACGCGCGGCTGCGGCACATCCCGGCCGCCGAGCGGCGCATCGTGCTGATGCTCTCGGCCTACCCGACCAAGCACTCGCGCATCGGCAACGCGGTCGGCCTGGACACCCCGGCCTCGACGGTCGCGCTGATCGAGGCGATGCGCGCGCGGGGCTACCGGACCGGGTCGTTCGGCCAGTACGACGGCGACGGCCTCATCCACGCGCTGATCGCGGCGGGCGGGCAGGACCCCGACTGGCTCACCGAGGAGCAACTCAGCGGCAACCCCGTCCGGATCCCGGGGGACGCCTACGCGACGTGGTTCGCGACGCTGCCCGACGACCTGCGCGCCTCGGTCGAGCGGCACTGGGGGCCGGCGCCGGGCGAGCTTTATGTGGACGGTGGCGACATCGTGCTGGCCGCCCTGCGCGACGAGAACGTCGTGGTCATGGTGCAGCCGCCGCGCGGGTTCGGGGCCAACCCGGTCGCCATCTATCACGACCCCGACCTGCCGCCGAGCCACCACTACCTGGCCGCTTACCGCTGGGTGGCCGACGATTTCGGCGCGCACGCGGTGGTGCACGTCGGCAAGCACGGCAACCTCGAATGGCTGCCGGGCAAGAACGTCGGCATGTCGGCCTCGGACGGCACCGACGCGGCGCTGGGCGACCTGCCGTTGATCTACCCGTTCCTGGTCAACGACCCGGGCGAGGGCACCCAGGCCAAACGCCGGGCGCACGCCACCCTGGTCGACCACCTGATCCCGCCGATGGCCCGGGCCGAGTCGTACGGCGACATCGCGCGCCTGGAGCAGCTGCTGGACGAGCACGCCAACATCGCGGCCCTGGACCCGGCGAAGCTGCCGGCCATCCGGTCGCAGATCTGGACCCTGATCCAGGCCGCCCGGATGGACCACGACCTGGGGCTGGACAACCGCCCCGGCGACGAGGACTTCGACGAGTTCATCCTGCACGTGGACGGCTGGCTGTGCGAGGTCAAGGACGTCCAGATCCGCGACGGTCTGCACGTATTGGGTGCCGCCCCGTCGGGCGAGGCGCGGGTCAACCTCGTGCTGGCGATGCTGCGCGCCAAGCAGATGTGGGCCGGTAAGGTCGCGGCGCTGCCGGGCCTGCGCGAGGCCCTCGGCCTGCCCGAGGGTGCCTCCACCGCCGAGACGGACCGGGTCGAGGGTGAGGCCCGGGCGCTCGTCGGGGCGATGGAGGAGGCCGGCTGGCCGGCTGACACCGGTCGCATCGCCGAGATCGTCGACGTCGTGCTGGCTGGGATCCTGGCCGGACCCGGTGATGCAGCCGACCTGGCCGCGGTGCGCGACGTGCTCGCCTTCGCGGCAACCGAGGTGGTGCCGCGGCTCGAGCGCACGACGGACGAGCTCGGCAACCTGCTGCACGCGCTCGACGGTGGCTATGTGCCGGCCGGGCCGAGCGGGTCGCCGCTGCGCGGGCTGATCAACGTGCTGCCGACCGGACGCAACTTCTACTCGGTCGACCCCAAGGCGATCCCGAGCGCGCTCGCCTGGGAGACCGGTCAGGCGATGGCCGAGTCGCTGCTCCAGCGCTACCGCCAGGACTACGGCGACTGGCCCCGCTCGGTCGGGCTCTCGGCCTGGGGCACCAGCGCCATGCGCACGGCCGGCGACGACATCGCCGAGATCCTCGCGCTCATCGGCGTCCGCCCGATCTGGGACCCGGCCTCGCGCCGGGTCACCGGCCTCGAGCCCATCGGCCGCGATGAGCTGGCCCGCCCGCGGATCGACGTCACCGTGCGCATCTCGGGCTTCTTCCGCGACGCGTTCCCGCACGTCGTGGCCATGATGGACGACGCTTTCCGGATGATCGCCGAGCTCGACGAGCCGGACAACTTCGTCCGCCAGCACGCCCTGGCCGACCGCGACGAGCACGGCGACTGGCGCCGGGCCACCGCCCGCATCTTCGGCTCCCGGCCGGGCGCTTACGGCGCCGGCATCCTGCCGCTGATCGACAGCCGCAACTGGCGGGACGACAAGGACCTGGCCGAGGTTTACGCGGTGTGGGGCGGATTCGCCTACGGCCGGGACCTGGACGGGGTGCCGGCCCGGGCCGACATGGAGAACGCCTACCGCCGGATCGACATCGCCGCCAAGAACATCGACACCCGCGAGCACGACATCGCCGACTCGGACGACTACTTCCAATACCACGGCGGCATGATCGCCACGGTGCGCGCGCTGACCGGCAAGGCCCCCGCGGCATACGTCGGTGACTCGACCAACCCGGACGCCACCCGCACCCGCAGCCTGACCGAGGAGACCGCCCGGATCTTCCGCGCGCGGGTGGTGAACCCGCGCTGGATCGCCGCGATGCGCCGGCACGGTTACAAGGGTGCCTTCGAGCTGGCGGCCACGGTCGACTACCTGTTCGGCTTCGACGCGACCGCCGGCGTGGTCACCGATTACATGTACGAGCAGCTGGCCACGACGTACGCCCTGGACCCGGAGAACCAGCAGTTCTTCCAGCAGTCCAACCCGTGGGCGCTGCACAGCATCACCGAGCGCCTGCTGGAGGCGGCCGAGCGCAAGCTCTGGGACTCCCCGTCCACCGACACGCTGAGCGCCCTGCAGGAGCTCTACCTGGCTACCGAGGGCGATCTGGAAGACCACTGATGCCGGCGGCGTGGCCCGGCGTGGACCAGGATCGCGGCGCCATGCGCTTCACCAAGGCCAAGCCGGGTGCTCGGATCGCCTGCTGCTGAGTCTCAGCCGGCCTCGGGCTTGTCCTCCGGGGCGGCGTGGCGGCCTGCGGCCTGGCGCTCGAGCGCCTCGTCCTTCTCCAAGTACTTCTTGATGTTGACAGTGGAGCGAGCGCCCAGGTCGTCCTGCTTGGCGGCGTGACGGCCGTTCGGTTGGTCGGTGTCGGTCATGGCCCGAAACTGTACCTGCTCCGGGTTCCGGAGCGAACAGGACGGACGACGGTTCCGGAACCGTCCGGGCCGAGTCGGCCCCCACCTGCAAGAACCCGCGAGAAAGCGCTTCCCGGCCCGCTACCAGGCATTGACACGTGCCGACACGCCGGTTAACAGTGTCGTTACAAAGAGCGCTTCCCCAGCCGATCCCCAGGCCGGAATCGCTCGACACACCTCCGATCCCCAGGAGTCCCCTCCATGACATCCCCGGTCACGGACGGGCTCGGGACGCCTCGCAAACGGCTGTCCCCGGCCCGGTTCCTCACTCTCGGCGCGGCCGTCTTCGGCTTGCTCGCCGCCTATTTCGTCGCTACCACCAACGCCGCTTCGGCCGCCGAGGTGGTCGTCTCGCAGGGCAAGACCGCCACCGCGTCGTCCACCGAGGCGGCCGGCGCCTACCAGCCCGGTGAGGCCGTCGACGGCAACAACGGCACGCGTTGGGCCAGTGCCTTCTCGGCCAGTCAGTGGTGGCAGGTCGACCTGGGCGCGCCGACCGCGGTCAGCCGGATCGCGATCAACTGGGAGGGCGCCTACGCCAAGGCGTTCACGATCCAGTTCTCGGCCAACGGCAGTTCCTACACCCAGGCCTACGCCACCACGACCGGCACCGGCGGCCAGCAGAGCATCGCGGTCAGCGGCACGGCCCGGTACGTGCGGATCAACCTGACCCAGCGCGCGCTCGACATCTACGGCTACTCGTTCTGGGAGTTCCAGGTCTTCTCGGGCGGCACGACCCCGACCGACCCGCCGCCCACGACCACCCCGCCGCCGACGACCACGCCGCCGCCGGGCACCGCGCGGCTGCTCTCCTACAACAAGCCGGCGCTCGCCTCGACGTCGCAGAACGACGTCAACTGCAACCCGTGCACGCCGGAGAAGGCGTTCGACAACGACCCGGCCAGCCGCTGGGCCACGAGCTCGACGAACGGCTGGGTGGACCCGGGCTGGATCTCGGTCGACCTGGGCGCCACGGCTCAGATCAGCCAGGTCGTCCTGCAGTGGGATCCGGCCTATGCCCGCGCCTACCAGATCCAGGTGTCCAACGACAACGCGACCTGGTCGTCGATCTACTCCACGACCACCGGTGACGGCCTCAAGGACGTCATCAACGCCACCGGCACCGGCCGCTACGTGCGGATGTACGGCACCGCCCGCAGCAGCGCCTACGGCTACTCGCTGTGGGAGTTCAGCGTCTACGGCACCGGCGGCGCCCCGGTGAACCCGCCGGCCAAGCCGGCCGACCCGGCCTTCCCGGCCACCCGCCTGGTCTTCGAGGACAACTTCAACGAGGGTGCCGGCACCAAGCCGAGCACGGCCAAGTGGACCTACGACCCGGGCGTCCCGCAGAACGGCGAGATCCAGTACTACACGCCCAACAGCGAGAACGCGCAGACCGACGGCCAGGGCAACCTGGTGATGGAGGCCCGCCGGCAGGACTACCAGGGCCGGCAGTACACCTCGGCCCGGATGAACACCGGCGGCAAGTTCAGCACCCAGTACGGCCGGTTCGAGGCCCGGATCAAGGTGCCGAAGGGCAACGGCCTGTGGCCGGCGTTCTGGATGATGGGTGACGACTTCCTCAGCGGACGCCCGTGGCCCTACAACGGCGAGATCGACATCATGGAGGTCCTCGGCCGCAACACCAGCGAGATGTACACGACGCTGCACGCCCCGGCCTACAACGGCGGTGGCGGGTACGGCCAGAAGAACGCGGCCGGGGTGGACCTGTCGCAGGACTTCCACGTCTACGCCGCCGAGTGGGACAGCAAGGGCATCCGGTTCTTCCTGGACGGCCGGCTGGTCTTCGACGCCAAGAAGGACACCGTGGAGAACACCCGCGGTCCGTGGATCTTCGACCACAAGTTCTACCTGATCCTCAACCTGGCCGTCGGCGGCGATTTCCCCGGCCCGATCGACGCCACCACCCCGTTCCCGTCCCGCATGCTCGTCGACTACGTGCGCGTCTACCAGTGAGTGCCGGCCGGGGGTGAAAGCCCCCGGCCCCTTTCCCCCAGGACGGCAGTCATGAGAAAAAGTCCCCTTCTGGCCACAGCGGCAGCCGCCCTGCTGGCCACCTATCTGATCGTCAACGCCACCACCGCGAGCGCCGCCGATTCCCTGATTTCCCAGGGCAAGACGGCCACCGCGTCGTCGACCGAGTCCGCGGCCTTCCCCGCCTCGAACGCCGTCGACGGCAACCTCGGCACCCGCTGGTCGAGCGCCTTCAGCGATCCCCAATGGCTGCAGGTCGACCTGGGCGCGAGCGCCACCGTCTCGTCGGTGGTGCTCAACTGGGAGTCCGCCTACGCCCGCGCTTTCAGCGTCAAGGTGTCGGCCAACGGCTCGTCCTGGACCACGATCCACAGCACCACGAACGGCACGGGCGGCCGCCAGACGATCACCGCCACGGGCACCGGCCGCTACGTCCGGCTCGAGACCACGGCTCGGGCCACGCAGTGGGGCGTCTCGCTGACCGAGTTCCAGGTGTACGGCAGTGGTGGCGGCACGACCACGCCGACCATCCCGCCGGGCGCCGTCCGGGTCGCGGAGTTCCTGGCCGACTGCCCGTACAGCCACCGGCTGCCGGACGACCCGATCATCTTCCCCGGCCTGCCCGGCGCCTCGCACATGCACAGCTTCTTCGGCAGCGAGGTGACCAACGCCTTCTCGACCACGCAGGACCTGCTCAACGCGAACAGCAACTGCAACCCGTCCATCGACAAGTCGTCGTACTGGATTCCGACCTTCTACAACGGCAACACCCCGGTCGAGCCGACCACGGGCATCTTCTACTACCTGGGGGAGGGTGTGCGGGACGACCTGATCGCGCAGACCCAGCCGTTCCCGCTGGGCCTGCGGATCGTGGCCGGCAACGCCAAGGCGACCGGGCCGAACGACAACACCCTCTCGCGCTGGTCGTGCCTGCACGCCGGTGAGGTGGGCTCGTCGCACGACTTCGTGACCTGTCCGCCGGGCACGATGCTGGAGTCCTACCTGGACTTCCCGCACTGCTGGGACGGCGTCAACCTGGACTCGCCCGACCACAAGAGCCACATGGCGTACCCGGTCGGCAACGCCTGCCCGCCCAGCCACCCGGTCGTGGTGCCGAAGCTGCGGCAGGTCATGCGGTACCCGGTCAACGGCAACCCGGCCAACTTCCGGCTGGCGTCCGGCGCCGGCTACACGATGCACGGTGACTTCTTCAACGCCTGGCCGGTGGAGGAGCTCGCGCGGCGGGTGAACGACTGCATCCGCCCGATCGTCAAGTGCGGCACCAACGGACGTCCCTGATGACCACGGGTGTCGCCGGCGGAGGATCTGACGGCGGCGGCACCCGTCCCCATCACCCCCGGAGCCGTGAGAGCGCTCTTTCCCACATTTCACCCGGTGCTATAACGGACCGCATGACAACCCGGCCCGCGCGCGGTGGGCATCATCCGACGATGGACCAGGTCGCCGAGGCGGCCGGGGTGTCCCGCGCGACCGTCTCCCGGGTGATCAACGGCGCCCCCAGCGTGGACGCCAAGATCCGCGAGATGGTGCAGCGGGCGATCGCCGAGACCGGCTACGTGCCCAACGTGGCCGCCCGCAGCCTGGTCACCCGCCGGTCCAACTCGGTGGCGCTGGTGATCAGCGAGCCCGACCGGCCCGACAACCACTCATTCCTCAACCGGATCTTCACCGACCCCTACTTCGGCCGCATCACCGCCGGCGCCACCGGGGCGCTGCGCCCGCACGACATCCACCTGGTCGTCATCCCGACCGACTCCACCGACCATCACCAGGTCATCCGCTATCTGCGCCAGGGCCACGTGGACGGCGTCCTGCTGATCAGCAGCCACGAGCAGGACACGCTGCCCCGTCAGGTGCACGAGCTCGGCATCCCCGCGGTGGTGTCGGCCCGGCCGACCTCGCCCATCGCGGTCAGCTTCGTCGACGTCGACCAGCGGCTGGGCGCCCGGCTGGCCGCCGAGCGCCTGCTCACGCGGGGCTGCCGCCGGCCGGCCACGATCAGCGGCCCGCTCGACATCCCGTCCGGCCTGGACCGCCTCGACGGCTTCCGGTCGTTCCTGGCCCAGCGCGGCTTCACCGATGTGCCGGCGGTCGAGGGCGACTTCACCCGGGCCGGTGGCGAGGCGGCGGCCCGGCGGCTGCTGGCCGAGCACCCCGAGCTCGACGGCCTCTTCGTGGCCAGCGACCTGATGGCCGAGGGCGCGCTGCGCGCGGTGCAGGATCTGGGCCGCCGCGTCCCCGACGACCTGGCCGTGGTCGGCTTCGACGACAGCAGTGCCGCACTCGACTGCCGCCCGCTGCTGACCACCGTGCGCCAGCCGGTCGAGGAGATGGCCGCCGAGATGGCCGAGGTGCTGATGGCCCACATCGCCACCCCGGGCCGCCTGCCGCGCTCGGTGACCTTCCAGCCGACCCTGGTGGTGCGCGACTCGGCCTGAGACGGGGTATGACTGGTTCATGGACATCCTCGTCGCCGGCGGCCATGGCCAGGTCGCCCTCCGCCTCCTCAAGCTCCTGGCCGACCAGGGGCACACCGCTCGCGGGCTGATCCGCAAGCCCGAGCAGGCCGCCGACCTGCAGGCCGCCGGCGCCGTCGCGGTGATCGGCGACCTCGAGAACGAAGAGTCGCTCTCCGCGTACGTCAAGGGGGCCGACGCCGTCGTCTTCGCGGCCGGCGCCGGTCCGGGCAGCGGGGACGCGCGCAAGCGGACCGTCGACCTCGGCGGCGCCGTCAAGCTGGCCGACGCCGCGGTCGACCAGGGCGTGCGCCGCTACGTGATGATCTCGTCGGTCGGCGCCCACGACCCGGCCGCGGGCGGCGACACGATGGGCGCCTATTTCGCGGCCAAGGGCGAGGCCGACGCGTACGTCACCGGGCTCGGCACCCTCGACTGGACCATCGTGCGGCCGGGCCACCTCGTCGACGAGCCCGGCACCGGACTGGTCACCGTCCGCCGTGAGCCGGGCGGCCGCGGCCAGGTCCCGCGCGACGACGTGGCCGCCGTGGTGGCGGCCTGTCTCACCACGCCGGCCACGATCGGCGTGACCTTCGAGCTGTTCGCCGGGCCTGATCCCATCGACGAAGCTCTCCGTCACATCGGAGGGTGATGAGCAGCTAACGTAGCGTCCATGGAGACCGCAGGTGCGCTGCTCGCCGCCGGCACCGAGGCGATGATCGAGGCGGCGTTCCGCACGGGTGACTTCCTCCCCGCCTGGCAGATGCTCGAGGGTGCGCGGCGGCAGGCCTGTGACGCCGATCAGCCGGTCGAGGAGGCCGCCGCGCTGACCCGGCTGGGCATGCTGGCCCATTTCGCCGCTCTGGGCGGCGACCTGACCCGGGCCGACTGGGCCACCGAGGAGCAGCTGTTCACCGCGGCGCTGCGCATCCAGCGCGAGATCGGTGACGCGTCCGGCGCGGCCGAGTCCCTGTTCGGTCTCGGACTGGTCCACCAGGTGCTGCGGGGCGACTGGACCACCGCGATGCCGTTCTACACCGAGGCGCTGGCGCTGGCCGAGAGCTATGCCGACGAGATGGTGCGCTCCGAGGTGCACCGGCACATCGGCTTCTTCCACGTCTTCGTGGCCGGTGACACCGAGCGCGGGCTGCGCCATCTGCGCATGTCGCAGGTGCTGCGGGAGCGCTACGGCGACCCGCGCCGGGTCGCCACCGGCACGCTGGCGCTGGGCGAGGCCGAGCTGGCCGCGGGCAACGTGCCCGAGGCGCTGCGCCTGCTGCGGGAGGCCGTCCACCAGGCCCGCCAGGCCGGCCTCACCCCGCAGCGGATCAGCTGGGCCGAGCACGCGCTGGCCGACGCCGAGCGCGCCGCCGCCTGACCCGTCCGGCGTCGCGGGGCTGACCCGTCCGGCGTCGCGGGGCTGACCCGTCCGGCGTCGCGGGCTGACCGGAGTGTCCAGCGTCAGTCGGATGTCCGACGGATCGATCGCGATCATTCCGGCTGGGTCGCTAATTTGACGGTCAGCAGCACTGAGCATTGCTGGTCACAGGGGGCGGCCTTGACCGAGCTGGGCGACGCGTATCCGTCTTTCCACCGGGTGATCGGGATCGACCTCGGCACCAGCTCGTGTGCGGTCTCGGTCTGGGACGGCGCCAAGCCGCTCGTCGTCCGCGGCCCGACCGGCGCCCCGACCATGCCGGCCACGGTGAGCCAGGACCGATCCGGTCAGGTGATCGCCGGAGTGCCCGCGGCCGGCGACCCCCAGAACGTCATCGCCGGCATCAAGCGCCGGCTGGGCAGCGGCGACCGGGTCCGGTTCCGCGGCCGCACCTATCTGCCCCGCGACATCTGCGCCTTCCTGCTCATCGAGCTGAAGCGTCAGGCCGAGGCGTTCGTCGGCGAGCTGATCCACGATGCGGTGATCACCGTGTCGGCGGCGGCCGGCGAGGCCCAGCGGCGGGCGTTGCGCGAGGCGGCCGGGCTGGCCCAGCTCAACGTGCGCCGGCTGGTCGAGGATCCGGTGGCCGCGGCGATGGTGCTCGGGGTGGACGCCCCGCCCGGCACGTATGCCGTCTACGACCTGGGCGGAGGCACCTTCGACGCCTCGATCGTGCGGGTCGCCGACGGCACGGTCGAGGTCCTCGGCACCGCCGGCGACCAGGTGCTCGGGGGCGACGACTTCGACGAGCTGATCGTCGGTCACGTGCTGCGCCAGATCCGCGAGCGGCACCACGTCGACCTCAGCCAGGACCGGGCGATCCGCCGGCGGGTCCGGTGGGAGGCCGAGATCCGCAAACGCGAGCTGTCGTCGGCCGACTCCACGACGCTCGAGCTGCCGCTGCTCACCGCCACGGTCAGCGCCGGTGTGCCGCTGAGCCGGCGGGCCTTCGAGGCGATGATCGAGCCGGACGTGCAGCGCTCGCTCGACCTGCTCAGCGAGGCCATCGCGGCGGCCCGCGCGGCGCACGGCGTGGGCTGGGCCGACATCGACCAGGTGGTGCTGGCCGGCGGCTCGACGCGGATCCCGGCGATCCGCGAGCGGCTGGCCGCCTACCTCGGCTGGGGCGCGGCCCGCATCCGCACCGACCTCGACCCGGACGAGATGGTCGCCCGGGGCGCCGGGCTGGTGGCCCGCGACTACGAGCCGGCGCCGGTGTTCGAGGGCTCCCCGGTCGGTCTGCTCAGCGCCAGCCTGCGGCTGCGGGCCGAGATGGCGGTGCCCGAGGCCGGGCCGGTCGCGGACGAGCAGGCCGAGGAGCCGGAGTCGCCCGGTCCGGCCGGGCCGCCCGCCGAGACCCCGGCCGACTTCCGCCGCACAGCCGACGCGGCATACATGTTGCTCCTGCAGGACGACGATCTGACCGCCCTGGCCGCCGCTTACGGCGCCTTCATCGCGGCCGTTCAGGCGGCTGCCCCGGACGCCCGGCTGGCTGAGCTCGGCCGGGCGCTGAAAGCGGAGTACGACCGGGCGTCCGGCTAGCCTGGCCTGATGCTGATCAGTTGTGGCGCGCCGGTGGCCGGAGCCTGGGCCGGCCCGGATTCGCTGGGCGGGTTCGCCGAGCGGGCCGAGCAGCTCGGCTATCACGGGTTGTGGACGTTCCAGCGCCTGCTGGTCGGCACGGAGCAGCGGGTGCTCCCCGTCTATCGCAGCGTGCTCGACCCCCTGATCGCCCTGACCTGGGCCGCCGCGCGCACCAGCCGGGTCCGGCTCGGTGTCGCGGTGCTCAACATCCCGTACGTCTCCCCGGCCCACCTGGCCAAGCAGGCCGCCACCCTCGACCGGCTCTCCGGCGGCCGTCTCGACCTGGGGCTGGGCACCGGCTGGTCGGGGCCCGAGTTCATCGCCACCGGCTCCGATCCGCATCCGCGGGGCCGGCGTGTCACCGAATACCTCGAGGTGCTGCGCACGTTGTGGAACGACCCGGTGGCGTCGTTCGAGGGCGAGCTCTACCGTGTCCCGCCGAGCACGATGGCGCCCCCGCCGGTGCAGCCGGGCGGTCCGCCGGTGCTGCTCGGGGGCACAGCCGACAGCGCCCTGCGCCGGGCCGGGCGGCTCGCCGCGGGCTGGGTGAGCAGCAGCAGCTCGACGCTCGACGAGGTTGCGCGGGGTGCTCAGATCGTGCGGCGGGCGGCCGAGGAGGCCGGGCGGGACCCCGATGCCGTCCGGATCGTGGTGCGCGCCGTCGTGCGGCCCGGGCAGCGCGACGACAGTGATCCCTTGTCCGGCGACTGGGCCCAGATCCGGGCCGGCGCCGAGCGGTACGCCGAGTCCGGCGTGACCGAGTTGTTCTACGACCTCAACTGGGACCCTCTGATCGGGGCGCCGGACGCGGACCCGCGGGTGGCCGGTGAGCGGGCCGACGAGATCCTCACCGCGCTGGCCCCGCCGGGCTAAGACCGCCTTCGAAGTCTGAATGGGCCCGAATGGTGAGCCCGATTCGTTATCGGAATGGCCGTCGTCATCGTATGACGACCTTTCCCGGGTTTACCAGGAGTAGTCCTGGGAACACGCCTGGGCATCCGGGCGGACCATGGAACAACGGTCCGATGGGTGGGATGGCCGTCGATACGGCCCCGTGCAAGCGCTCTGACCGAAGATCTTGCGTTACCTGATCGCCTACACCGCAGAATCCGACGGTGGTCACCAGCCAAGATCGACACGGTCAGGAAACGGGGACGAAACAGCGGGCGACCGGACGGCGGGGCTGACTTCAATGACTTTGCGCAACAGTACGATTGCCCTCTGGTACTCCATTACGGACATTGGTGGCGAAGATGAGCGACGATACGGGCGATTTGTACGCTCAAGTACTACTTCAGAGCGGCCGAAGGTGGGCACAGTTGTGACACCTGCCATCCCCGTCTTTCAGCTGGCTGTTATTCATTCGATGCGTCAACTCATTTCCTACGCCCGAGATCCGGGCTACCTTTCCCAGCGCAGCATCCGAATGCCTCTCACGCACGGCGCATGTGAGGTGTGTCGTCCGATGGAGGTGACCGACGCTTGGAACCGCTGATCGAAGAGGCCGAGCTCGCCCGTAAGGGTGCGCCGACCGACCCGATTGCAGCGCCGACCGGCGAGTCCGTGAAGAAGGTGGACACCCGCCGGAAGTCGCCGACTCAGATCGCCCTCGCGCGCCTGCGCAAGGACAAGGTCGCGGTCATCTGCGCGAGCATCTTCCTCTTCTTCATCCTGATCGCGATCTTCGCGCCGCTGCTGGCCAAGCTCGAGGGTCAGGACCCGACGACGCTGAACCAGAACCTGATCGACCGGTACGGCTATCCGACCGTCGCCCCCAACGGCGAGCACTGGTTCGGCGTCGAGCCGCGCCTGGGCCGCGACCTGTTCGCGCGCTGGGTCTACGGCGCGCGGCCGTCGCTGATCGTCGCCGGCTCGGTCACGGTGGTGACCACGCTCGTCGGTGTGGTCGTCGGTCTGATCGCCGGGTTCATGGGTGGCTGGATCGACCGGATCCTCTCCTGGATCATCGACTTCGTCCTGAGCCTGCCCTACCTCCTGTTCGCCATCGCCGTCCCGGCCGCGCTGCTGGCGGTATTCGTCGGCAACACGGAGGCGGCCGGCAACGAAGAGGTCGCCTCGGTGCGCTTCTACGCCCTGATCATCGTGCTCTCCTTCTTCGGCTGGGCCAGCCTCGCGCGACTGATCCGCGGCGAGGTGCTCACCCTGCGCGAGCGAGAGTTCATCGCTGCGGCCAAGGTGCTCGGTGTACCGACCCGCAAGGTGCTCTTCAAAGAGCTGCTGCCCAACCTGGTGGCGCCCATTGTCATCTCGGTCTCGATGGCTCTACCGACCTACATCGTCACCGAGGCAGGCCTGACCTACCTCGGCGTCGGGCTCACCGAGCCGACGCCGTCCTGGGGCCTGACCATCGCCGCCGCACAAAGCTGGTACCGGGCCGATCCGCTCTACCTGTGGATCCCGGTAGCCGCCATCACGATCCTCGTGCTCGCGCTGAGCCTGCTCGGCGACTCGATTCGTGACGCATTCGATCCCCGCACCCGCAGGTGACGAGGTGACGCCCAGTATGAGAAGAGGAGAAATGGCAAGGCGATTTAACGTTGCCATTGCGGCCACCGCCGCCTTGGCGCTCGGTGTGGCCGGCTGCAGCAGCCCGTCGTCGAACAACGACGCGGAGGGCGGCTCGTCCGACGCCGGCAAGATCGAGTCCCAGGTCAACGCGACCGACCCCAACGCCAAGGGCCCGGCCAAGGAGGTCGAGGGTGCCCGTCCGGGTGGTGTGCTCAACGTCGTTGCGCAGACCACGCCGAACACCTTCGACCCGACGGACATCTACTACGTCGACTCGAACGAGATCGGCAAGCTGATGTTCCGCACGCCGACCCAGTTCGACATCCGTGACGGCAAGGCCGTTCTCGTCCCGGACCTCACCGACCTGGGCACCCCGTCGGCCGACAAGCTGACGTGGACCTTCAAGATGCAGCCGAACATCAAGTACGAGGACGGCACGCCCGTCAAGGTCGAGGACCTGGCGTACGCGATCAAGCGGTCGTTCGCCCACGACGTCTACGTCAACGGCCCGACCTACCAGCAGCAGTACTTCAAGGACGGCGACAAGTACAAGGGTCCCTACAAGGACGGCGACACCTACTCCGGCGTGGAGACCCAGGGCACCGACACCCTGGTCATCCACCTGGCCCGCCAGTTCTCGGACCTGCCGTTCTACATGACCTTCCCGATGTTCACGCCGATCCCCAAGGCGAAGGACAACCGGCAGGACTACAAGAACAAGCCGCTGTCGACCGGCCCCTACAAGTTCAAGACCTACCAGGCCGGTACGTCGCTGGTGCTCGAGAAGAACACCAACTGGGACCCGGCCACCGACGCGGTGCGCCACCAGTACCTGGACGGCTACAACTTCCAGTGGGGCGGCGACGCGGTCAAGTCGCAGCAGGCGGTGCTCAACAGCAACGGCCAGGACGCCAACTCGATCAACTACGACGACCTGGACGCCTCGCTGATCCCGCAGCTGACCGGCGACAAGCGTGAGCAGCTGGTCCAGGGCCAGAGCTCCTGCAACATCGTGTGGCAGCTCGACACCCGGAAGATCCCGCTGGAGGTCCGCAAGGCGATCGCCAAGGCGTACCCCAACGACCAGATCTACAAGGCCGGTGGCTTCAACGACTACGTGGCCGAGCCGTCCAGCACGGTCATGCCGCCCTCGGTGCAGGGCTACGAGAAGTACTCCCCGGTCCCCGACCTGACCGGCACCGGTGCCGGTGACCCGGCTGCCGCCAAGGCGATGCTCGAGGCGGCGGGCAAGAGCGGCTTCGAGCTGTCGTACTACTTCGACAACACCAAGCCGATCACGCAGCAGGTCAGCCAGATCCGGTCCGACGCGCTCACCAAGGCCGGCTTCAAGGTCAAGGCGATCGGCGTCTCCACCGCCGACCTGCGCACCAAGAAGGGCGACTACGACGCTCCGGTCAACATGGGCCAGAGCCCGGGTGGCTGGTGCTCCGACTGGCCGACCGGTGGTTCGTGGTTCCCGGTGCTCTTCCAGACCCACAGCATCGCCGACGGCCAGAGCTGGGGCATGCTGAGCGACAAGGCGCTGGACGCCGAGATCACCGCCGTGGCCGACCTGCCGGCCGAGGAGTCGACCTCTAAGTGGGCCGCCCTCGACAAGAAGGTCATGGAGCTGTACGTCGCGATCCCGCAGTACTACGACAAGATGGCCGTGGTCAAGGGAACGAACGTCGGCACCACCACCGGTGACCCGACCATGGGTATGCCGAACTTCGCGAACATGTTCCTGAAGAGCTGACGCAGTAAATCGCTGAAAACCGGGGTGGTCCGGCCTGCCGTTCGGCCGGCCGGGCCACCCCGGGCGCAAGAATGAGACCTCCGGCGCCGCGGCTACCGACGCGCGTCCGATCGAACTCCCGGGCCCACCCCCGGCGCCGTGATGAAAGAGGAGCAAGCGGTGCTGCTGTACATCCTGCGACGCGTCCTGAGCGCGATCTCCGTCGTGATCGTGACGCTGGTGGCCAGCTTCGCGCTGTTCTTCTTCGCGCCGACCGACCCGGCCGGCGTCATCTGCGGCCCCCGCTGCACCCCCGAGCGGGTCGCCGACATCGAGTCGAGCCTCGGCCTCGACCAGCCCAAGGTCGAGCAGATCGCCCTCTACATGAAGGGCATCGTCGCCGGGCGTGAGTACTCCACCGGCGGCGTCGTCCGGCACTGCGACGCCCCCTGCCTCGGCTACTCCTACACGCTGGGCCAGCCGGTGACCAAGCTGATCGCCGCGGCCCTGCCCGTGACGGTCTCCATCGTCCTCGGTGGCGCCGTCGTTTACCTCATCGTCGGCATCATGGCCGGCACGATCGCGGCTCAGGTACGAGGCACCTCGCTCGACCGGTTCGTGGTCGGCTCCACGCTGGTCGTCCAGGCCATCCCGTACTTCGTCTTCGCCCTGCTGATCGCCCTCTACGCGACCTTCCTGCCGGACTCGGGCTATCACCCGTTCCTGGACAACCCGTTCGCCTGGGCCAGCGGTCTGCTCGCGGCCTGGCTGACGATCGGCGTCACCAACGCGGCGTCCTACACCCGATATTCGCGCGCCTCCATGATCGAGGCGCTCGGGCAGGACTTCGTCCGCACCGCGACCTCCAAGGGCATCAGCCGGCGGCGGGTCGTCTACCGCCACGGCCTGCGGGCCGGCCTCACCCCGGTCGTCACGATCTTCGGCATCGACCTGGCCTTCCAGCTGACCGGTGCGATCTTCACCGAGAGCATCTTCAACCTGCCGGGCATCGGCCTGCTGACGCTGCGCGCCTTCAACCAGTACGACCTGCCGGTGCTCATGGGCGGCGTGCTCATCGGCTCGGTGGTACTAGTTGTGATGAACCTCGTCGTGGACATCGTCTACACGGTCCTCGACCCCCGGGTGCGGCTCGGATGATCCCGGCCCGCACCCCGCTATCCACTTCCCGCAGCACGAAGGCGGCAGCATGAGCGACCAGACCCCCGGGGCCCCCACCACGGTGACCCGCGTCCCCCGCGACCCGTCGGCCAACGAGGAGGCCTACCTCGAGGTCAACGACCTCCAGGTGCAGTTCCCCACGGCCGACGGCCTGGTCCGGGCGGTGCAGGGCCTGAGCTACTCGGTGCCGCTGCGCCGCACGCTGGCGATCGTCGGCGAGTCGGGCTCCGGCAAGAGCGTCTCCAGCATGGCTGTCCTGGGCCTGCACGACCGCAAGGTCGCCCGGATCACCGGCTCGATCAAGGTCGGCGGCCGTGAGGTCGTCAACATGAGCGACAAGGACCTCGAGGGTTTCCGCGGGGGCGACGCCGCGATGATCTTCCAGGACCCGCAGTCCTCGCTGCACCCCTACTTCACGGTCGGCAACCAGATCATGGAGTCGTACCGGGCGCACAACAACGTCAGCAAGCGCGCGGCCAAGGAGCGGGCGGTCGACATGCTCGGCCGGGTCGGCATCCCCAACCCGCGCCGGCGCGTCGACCAGTACCCGCACGAGTTCTCGGGCGGCATGCGGCAGCGCGCGATGATCGCGATGGCGCTGGTCAACGACCCCAAGCTGCTGATCGCCGACGAGCCGACGACCGCGCTCGACGTGACCGTGCAGGCGCAGATCCTCGACCTGATCGCCGACCTCCAGCGCGACTTCGGCTCCGCGGTCGTCTTCATCACCCACGACCTGGGTGTGGTGGCCGAGATCGCCGACGACATCCTGGTGATGTACGCGGGCACGGCGGTCGAACACGGCCCGGTCAACAAGATCCTCGGTCAACCCCTGCACCCGTACGCCTGGGGTCTGCTCGAAAGCATCCCGGCGCTCACCGGCGACCCGCAGCCGCTGCACCCGATCCCCGGCTCGCCGCCCAGCCTGCTGGCCGTGCCGTCGGGCTGCCCGTTCCACCCGCGCTGCGAGTTCAAGGACCGCGTGCCCGACGACTGGTGCACGACGCTGCGGCCCGACCTCATCCCGCGGACGGCAGATCTGGGCCGCTCCTCGCGGTGCCATCTGAAGGATCCCGACAGGATCTTCGAGACCGAAATCCTGCCCCGGCTGCCGTAAGAGAGACCACTGCGATGACCGAAACCACGACCCCCGCCAAGTCCGGCGTCCGCACGGTGCCCGGGGCTCCGCTGCTCGAGCTCGACGGCGTCAAGATGCACTTCAAGACCAAGGGCGAGGGCTTCCTGGCCCGCCGCACCCAGTGGGTGCAGGCCGTCGACGGTGTCGACCTGACCGTCGGCGCGGGTGAGACGATCGGCCTGGTCGGCGAGTCCGGCTGTGGCAAGTCGACCACCGCCCGCCTGATCACGCGGCTGCTCGAGCCGACCGCGGGCGAGATCCGATACCAGGGCGTCGACATCGCGCACATGTCGGAGCGCCAGCTGCGTCCCTACCGCCGCGAGATCCAGCTGATCTTCCAGGACCCGTACTCGTCGCTGAACCCGCGGCACACGGTCGGCACGATCGTCGGCACGGCGCTGCGGACGCACGGCATGGTCGCCAAGAGCGGCGAGCTGTCCCGGGTGCAGGAGCTGCTCGAGGTCGTCGGTCTCAACCCGGAGCACTACAACCGCTACCCGCACGAGTTCTCCGGCGGCCAGCGCCAGCGCATCGGCATCGCCCGCGCGCTCGCGGCCCGGCCGAAGATCATCGTGGCCGACGAGCCGGTGTCGGCGCTCGACGTGTCGATCCAGGCCCAGGTGATGAACCTGCTCGAGAGCCTGCGCTCGGAGCTGGGCATCGCGTTCGTCTTCATCGCGCACGACCTCGGCGTGGTGCGGCACTTCTGCGACCGGGTCGCGGTCATGTATCTCGGCCGGGTCGTCGAGGAGGGCCCGCGCGACGCGCTCTACCAGAAGCCGCAGCACCCGTACACGCAGGCGCTGCTCTCGGCGGTGCCGGACATCGGCGTGGTCCGCGGCGTCCCCCCGAAGAACCGGATCCGCCTGGTCGGCGACGTGCCCAGCCCGGTCGACCCGCCCTCGGGCTGCCGCTTCCGCACCCGCTGCTGGAAGGCGCAGGACATCTGCGCCACCGAGGACCCGGCCCTCATCGAGCGCGCCCCGGCCCAGCGGGTGGCCTGCCACTTCGCCGAGCCGCCGGCCGAGTCGATCCTCGCGGAGACGGCCTGACCTTGGTCCCGCCGCCCCGCCAATCCGTCTATCGCACCAAGGCCTACCGGGTCCGGCAGCGCTCGCTCATCGCGCTGGCCGGGCTCGCCCTGTTGCTGACCGGGTACGGTCTCGGTCGCTGGCAGGACACGCCGGCCCCGTCGGCGGCGGCTCTGCCGGTTCCGGTGGCGCCGTCGTCGGTCTCCCCGCCACCCGGGCCGGCCAGCGAACCGCCCGAGCCGACGGTCTATCCGGCGTTGCAGGCCGAGGCGGCCGACGGCACCATGGGCACTGAGGCGCAGCCGACCGAGGACGAGGGCGGCGGGCAGAACGTCGGCTGGATCGCCAACGGCGACCAGCTGCGGTTCGACGATGTCGACTTCGGACCGGTGGCGGCGACCAAGCTCGACGTGCGGGTGGCGTCGGACGCCGAGGGCGGGCGGATGGAGATCCGGCTCGACGGGGCCGACCAGGCGCCGATCGGCACGCTGAACGTCACCAGGACGGGCGGCTGGCAGAAATGGCGGACCGACCAGGTCGACATCACGCCGACGACCGGTAACCACACGGTCTTCCTGGTCTTCGTGCGCGGCGACGGCGCCGAGTTCGTGAACCTGAACTGGTTGCAGTTCGTCCACTGAGAAAGCCGCGCGGGGAACGCGCGGCTTGTCTCGTCAGGCGGCTGCGGCCGCCAGCTCACTCGTACGGGGCTCGTGGACGACCGGAATGTGCAAGGTGACCACTCCGTTGTCGCAGCGGGCCTCGAGGCGATCGGTGTCCAGCGACTCGGACTCGCTCAGATCGACCTCGCGGGTCACCGGGCCCGCGGCCGGCGTGCCGGCCTCGGCCGTGTCCGCGCGACGCTGCACGCGAACGGTCAGAACACCGTCGTCGACGGAGATGTCGATACCGGCCTTGTCGATTCCCGGCAGGTCGATGTCGACGTAGAAGGTCCCGTCGATCCGGTACGCGGCGAGCCGTGCCCCGGAGTGGCGGGTGCTGTCGAACACGCGGCAGGTGAGCTGGTCGAGCTCACGAACCGTCGCGCCGTGAGGCGACATGGTGGTTCCTCCAGGCGGAGTTCTTCTCTGCGTTCGGCCCGGGCGGGGTGAGCTCGGGTCCGGTCTGGCCAACGGAGATTCTGGCCTCCGAATTCCCATAGGGACATGACCGGCGTCACGATCCGGACGAAACTTTCGTTACGATCTGTTGTCGTCGAGCCGAAATTCGACTACCTCTCAGGCGTGCCCTCACCACCACCAATTCTCTGGTGGCAGGTGCTGCCGCTGACCAGGCGCGGGTCAGCGGGCGGTGGCCCACCCTGGCACTCAGCGTGACGGTTCTCTCGTAGCCCGGGTGCTCACCGTCACCACCGTTCCGACGGTTCTCGTCGTCGAACAAGTGTTCTATAGTGACGGCGTGGTGATCCTGCACGCCGACCTCGACGCCTTCTACGCGTCGGTCGAGCAGCGTGACGACCCGGCGTTGCGCGGTCGCCCGGTGCTGGTCGGCGGCGGGGTCGTGCTGGCCGCCAGCTACGAGGCGAAAGCGCGGGGTGTGCGCACCCCGATGGGCATCGCCCAGGCCCGCGCGATCTGCCCGGCGGCGATCCTGGTGTCCCCGCGCATGACGGCCTACTCCACCGCCAGCAAGGCCGTCTTCGAGATCTTCCGGGACACGACTCCGCTGGTCGAGGGCATCTCCATCGACGAGGCGTTCCTCGACGTGGGCGGCCTGCTGCGGGTCAGCGGCACCCCGCGCGAGATCGCCACCCGCCTGCGGGCCGAGGTGCGCGACCAGGTCGGCCTGCCCATCACGGTGGGCATCGCCGGCACGAAGTTCCTGGCCAAGGTGGCGAGCGCGGCCGGCAAGCCGGACGGTCTGCTCGAGGTGCCGGCCGGCGGCGAGCTGGCGTTCCTGCATCCGCTGCCGGTCGAGCGGCTGTGGGGCGTCGGCCCGGTGACCTCGGCCAAGCTGCGCGAGCACCGCATCACCACGGTGGCCGACGTGGCCCGCATCGGCGAGGCCGCACTGGTGTCGATGCTCGGCCCGGGCGCCGGCCGCCATCTGAACGCGCTCGCCCACAACCGTGACCCCCGCCGCGTCCGGGTGGGGCACCGGCGCGGCTCGATCGGTGCGCAGTGTGCCCTGGGCCGGCGCCCCCGCCCGTTCACCGAGATCGAGGCCACCCTCGACGCACTGGTCGACCGCGTGACCCGGCGGATGCGCGGCGCCCACCGGGCCGGCCGCACGATCACGGTGCGCCTGCGGTTCGACGACTTCGGCCGCGCCACCCGCTCCCGGTCCCTGCTCAAGGCGACCATGCAGACCCGGGCCATCCAGACCACGGCCCGCGACCTGCTCCACGAGGCCCGCCCGCTGATCGCCGAACGCGGCCTCACCCTGGTCGGCGTGGCCGTCAGCAACCTGGACGGCGACGGCCACGTGCAGCCGTCCCTCTTCGACGAGGCCGACGACGACCGTCTCGACGTGGCCGTCGACGCGGTCCGCGACCGCTTCGGCTCGTCGTCGCTCTCCCGAGCAGCCACAATCGGCCGCGAGCTGGGCCCCTCAGTCCCGATCCTGCCCGACTGACCCCCGGCCCGCCGCACCGATGGAGGCTGACAACGGCGGTTTTCCCGGGCCGGCCGGGAGGTGATCCCGGAGGGGCCGGGGGCGTCGGGCACACTGGTGCGGGTGCGGAAGATCAGTCTGATCGGGATCGGCGCGGGCGACCCGGACCACCTCACCCTGCAAGCGGCCAAGGCGATCGGGCGGACCGACGTCTTCTTCCTGCTCGACAAGGGCGAGACCAAGCAGAGCATGATCGATCTGCGGGAGCGGATCGTACGCGGCTATTCGAAGCCGACCCGCCGCATGGTGTCCGGCCGCGACCCCGACCGTGACCGCACGCCGGCCGACTACGAGGGCACGGTCGAGGACTGGCGGCACCGCCGGGCCCTGGTGATCGAGGAGATGCTGGTCGAGCACCTGCGCGAGGACGAGACCGGCTCCTTCCTGGTCTGGGGAGACCCTTCCCTGTACGACTCGTCGATGGCGATCCTCGACGAGGTGCTGGCCCGGGGGAACATCGTTTTCGAGTACGAGGTGATCCCCGGTATCAGCAGCGTGTCGGCGCTCGCGGCCAAGCACCGGGTGCCGCTCAACCGGGTCGGCCGGCCGTTCCAGGTGACGACCGGCCGCCGGTTGGCCGAGGGGTGGCCCGAGGGCGTCGACGACGTGGTCGTGATGCTCGACGCCCAGCAGGCCTTCACCGCGTTCCCCGACGTGGACATCTTCTGGGGCGCCTACGTGAGCACGCCCGACGAGATCCTGCGCTCCGGCCGCGTCTCCGAGGTCGCCGACGACATCGTGGAGACGCGAACCGCCGCCCGTGACCAGCACGGCTGGATCATGGACACGTACCTGCTGCGCCGGCCCTCCTTCTAGAGTTCGTCCGCGGCTTCGCGGCCGGCCAAGCTGTGCTCGTGGTCGCGTCCGGCCGCGGGTTCACGGGTGGTCGCCGGTTCCGCGGCTGAATCGGGCTGTGGTGTCGGGGCACGTCTCGCGGCCAGGGCGTAGAGCGCGACGGCGGGCAGCACGAACAGGCCGGCCACCGAGATGCCGGCGCCGAGCGCGCGGCGCTGGGCCACGAGACCGACGGGTGGGCCGCCCGCCACCTGGCCGAGCGCGTCGGCCTGGGACACGATCGAGAACACCGTGGCCCGGGACTGCGGCGCGGTCGCGGAGACGAGCCAGACGTTGAGGATCGGCGCGGCTGTGTTGCGCAGGAGACGTACGCCCAGATAGAGCCCGACCGCCGCCCACCAGTGACCGGCCCAGCCGAGGCTGATCATGCCGGCCGCGATGAGCGCCTGGATCACCGCCAGCACGCGGCCGACCCGCTGCGGGCGGACGACGTCGATCCACCGCCCGGCCAGACCGGTCACCGCCATCGAGCCGAGCGCCGCGATCATCGAGAGCCCGCCGAAGACCAGCTCGACCGGGTGGTCACCGAGGAACGGCAGCAGGAACGGCTGGCTCAGGCGGTCGAAGCCCTCGCTGCTCGCCCCCGCGAACAGGGTGGCGCCGAGGATGCCGGCCAGGATGGCGCTGTGCCGGACGATCCGCGCGCCGTCGATGACCTGGCGGTGCATCGAACGCCAGGAGCCGACGGGGGCCGGGCTCCAGTTGTTCTCGGTCATGGCGAACCTCAGGAGTACGCCGAGAGCCAGCGTCACGACGCCGCCGACCACGATGGGCAGGGCCGGTGCGATCGCGGTGAGCCCGACGGCCGCGACGATGCCCAGCAGGGAGCCGGCTTGGTAGAGCTGTCCACCGCGTACGAAAGCCTTGGTCACCCGCTCGGGCGCGATCTCGTCGGCGGCCCAGGCCTCCTCGGCACCGTCGACGCAGACCACGCCGATCGACCAGATGACGGTGCCGGCCAGGATCGCGGCGTAGGTGGGCACCGAACCCCAGACGAGCAGGCCGGCCCCCATCAGCAGGTATCCGGTGATGACGCTGAGGCGGCGGCTGTAGCGGTCGGCGATCACCCCGGTCGGCACCTGGGCGACGAAGCAGACGGCTTCCATGAGCGTGCCGACGAGCACGAGCTGAAGCGGCGACAGCCCGACGACGGTCGCCTGATAGAGGAGATTGAGGGTGAACGCGGTGGTCGACGCGAACGAGCCGACACCGTTGATCAACAGGTAGAGACGATACGAGGACATGCGTGAGCGCTCCGGGATCGAGAAGTCGACCCGGTGCCGGGGTGGTTCGCTGCTGTTAGGGGGTCATCAACCCGCAGTCGTCACAGGGCACCGGACAAACGAAGCGATGCCGCACGCAGTTGTCATGCGCTCATGCTCATGGCGGATGTCGGGACGGTCAAGCGAATTGGCGCGCTGGTCGCCCGCGGTGGGCAGCGCGGGTGCTGTGGGCAGCGCGGTGCTGTGGGCAGCGCGGTGCTGTGGGCAGCGCGGTGCTGTGGGCAGCGCGGCGTGGTGGGGAGCGGGGTGCGGCGGTGCGGCAGAGCGGCGCAGCGGCGCACCAGGGCAGACCGGCGCATCGGGGCCAATGGGCAGAGTGGCCCCACTAGCCATACCCCGCCCACCCTGGGGGACGAGCCCGCTTCAGTTTATCGGGGATGAGCGCCGGTTCGGCGGGTTGTCCACAGGGGCGGTCGGTCAGGGGTGGGCTGGGCGGCGGAACAGGCGGGGGGCTGTGGACAGGCCCGCCCAGAGGACGAGGGTGACTGTGCCGAGGATCAGGGCCGAGGCGCTCGCGGCAAGACCGATGGCCGGGGCGGCCACGACCATGGGGAGCAGGCGTACGGAGAGCGCGCCGCCCATCGCCCGCACCGACGCGCTGTAGGCGAGATCGCGGGTCAGGGACTCCGGTTTGGCCTCGGCGGCGACCCGGGCATCCATGTCGCCTTCGAAAGCGGTCTGGCTCAGGCCGGCGGCGAACTGGGCCACCAGCACCATGGGCGCGTAGACGGGGGCCAGGATCCAGCCGGCGAGCATGCCGAGGCCCCACAGGCACCAGCGCAGGACGGCGGGGAGCCGCAGGCGGCTGAGGGAGGCTACGGCGCGGGTGGCCAGCAGCGTGCCGAGGCAGAAGGCGATCGCTGAGAGGGCGACCCAGCCGTTGCCGTGGAGCTGGGAGATCACGGGGATGGCGAGCAGGGTCGGGCCGGACGCCAGGACCATGACGCCGGCACCGGCGATCAGCATGCGGGGCTGGGGCAGGTGCCAGCTGACCGGCGACGCGGGCGCCGACGCCCGGTGCCGCCACCGTGTCGGCACCGACCCGCGCGCTTCGTGGGCGGCGAACGCGGGCGACGGGCTGGGGAGGACGGGCGACGGGCCGGGGAGGGTGGTGGCGCGGGCTCCGGCGGAGAGGGCGCCGGTGTGAGCGAGGACCGGGGACGCGTGGGGGCGGGACGACGGTGACGGGTTGGGGGTGATGCGGGCTCGGCGGGCCACCAGCACCGTCGGGAGCAGGGAACCCAGGTAGACAGCGAAGACCGTGATCAGCAGCCAGCCCGTGGGGTAACCCAGCGTGCCCGTCGGCAGCAGGGCGGCGATGGCCGTGCCGGCCGCTTCGACGCCGGCGATCGCCACCGCGTAGCGCGTCATCGAGCGCGGTGAGGCGTCCACCGCGGACACCTCGGCCCGCATGCCCGCGAAACCGGCCCAGGCCGCCACGTGTTGCAGGCCGACCAGCAGCGCGATCAGCCAGGCCGGCCAGCCCGCGATGAGGCCGTGGAGCGTGCCGAAGCGCAGCACCACCTCGATGGCGGCGGCACCCCGCAGCAGCGTCCGGCCGTCCAGGTGGCGGGCCAGCCAGCCGGTGACGGGGGCCGAGAGCACGACGCCGACCAGCATGGCCGCGTTGTAGAGGGCGGCCTCGGCCAGCCCGCCCCGGGCGGTGGCGATGAGCACGACGAAGGTCCAGCCCAGGGCCATGCCGAACGAGTCGACGACACCCGAGAGGACCAGTTCGCGCAGGCGGCCGGCGCGGCGCATGCCCCCGGGACCGGCCCGGCGGCGGCCGCGTCGGGCCACCAGCACGTCAGACACGGGCATGGAGCCCGACGAACAGCGGGATCGGCTGGTCGAAGCCGTTGAAGTTCGAGGCGTAGGCCAGGGTGTAGGCGCCGGTCGTGCCGATGTAGAGCACGTCGCTCGTCCGGAGGCCGGCCGGCAGCATGATCCCGTAGCCGATGGTGTCGCTGCTGTCGCAGGTCGGGCCGGTGACCGTGTAGGGCACGAGCTCGCGGACCTCGGTGAGCGAGGTCCGGATCGGGAAGTCCCAGCCACCCGGCGTCTGCAGCACCTCCATCAAACCGTTGAAGGCACCCACCTCGAGGTAGAGCCAGTTCTCCTCGTCGCGGCGCTCGTGCCCGATGACCGTCGCGGCCAGCACGCCCGACTCGGCCACCAGGTGGCGGCCGGGCTCGGCCACGATCAGCTGCGGGCGGTACGGCAGCGCGTCCAGCGCCTCGGTCGTGGCCGCGCCGATCTGCTCGATCGTGGGCACGTCCGTGGTGTAGCGGGCCGGGAAGCCGCCGCCCAGGTCGAGCATCTCGAGGTGGATGCCGTCGTGCCGCAGCCGGTCCAGGAGCTTGCCCGCGGTGTCGATCGCCTCGGCCCACGCGCCGGGGCGCCCGCACTGGGATCCCACGTGGAAGGTCACCCCGTACGCCCGCAGGCCGAGCCGCTCGGCCAGCAGGAGAAGGTCGTACGCGTCCTCGGGGTCCGTGCCGAATTTGCGGGACAGCGGGAAGACGCTGGCCTCGTCGTCGACGCGCAGCCGGACGTAGACGGCCGAGCCGGGGGCGTGCTCGGCGATCTTGGCGAGTTCGTTGGGGGAGTCGAAGCTGAACCGCCACAGGCCGGCCGCGTGCGCCGCGGCGATGTGCGAGGGCGGCTTGACCGGGTTGCTGTAGAGCACGTCGGCCGGGTCGACCCCGATCGCCTGGAGCATGCGCAGCTCGCCGATCGAGGCGACCTCGAAGCCGGCACCCTCGGCGTGCAGGGTCCGCAGGATCTCCTCCGACGGGTTGCACTTCATCGCGTAGTGCACGGCCACGCCGGGCAGCGCGGCCCGGAAGGCGGTGTGCCGGGCGGCGACCGTGTCGAGGTCGGTCACCAGATAGGGCGTCGGCACGTCGACGATCCCGCCGAGCGTCGCGGGGGCGAGCGGGGTGGGCCACGAGGTCATGCGGAGAGCTCCAAACGGGGGTCGGCGCCTTCGAGGAACAGCCGTCCGGCCTCGGCGGCCGGGACGGGGCGGGAGAAGTAGTAGCCCTGGGCGAAGTGGCAGCCCATGTCGCGGAGCGCGGCCAGCTGGCCGAACTCCTCGATGCCTTCGGCCACCGTGGCCATGCCGAGGCTCTTGCCGAGCTGCACGATGGTGTCGGCCAGCGCGGTGTCGTCGGTCAGGGCGCCCAGCCGCTCGACGAACGAGCGGTCGATCTTGAGGGTGTCCACCGGGAAGCGCCGCAGGTAGGCCAGCGACGAGTAGCCGGTGCCGAAGTCGTCGATGGCCAGCGTCACGCCGAGCGCCTTGAGCCGCAGCAGCTGCTCGAGGTTGTCGTCGGTGTCGGTCATCAGCACGCTCTCGGTCATCTCGAGGCAGAGCTGGTCGGCCGGCATGCCGGTCTCGGCGAGGATCCCGGCGACCACGTCGACCAGGTCCTCGCGGTCGAACTGACGGACCGAGACGTTGACGGCCATCTTGACCGGGCGGCCGTCGCCGGCGTTGCTCCACTCGACGGCCTGGCGGCACGCCTCGCGCAGCACCCAGCGGCCGATCGGCACGATGAGCCCGGTGGCCTCGGCGATCGGGATGAACTCGGCCGGCGGGATGAGCCCGCGGGTCGGGTGCGCCCACCGGGCCAGCGCCTCGAACCCGATGACCTCGCTGCTGGCCAGGTCGACGGTCGGCTGGTAGTGCAGCTTGAGCTGGTCGCGCTCGAGGGCCAGGCGCAGGTCGGCCTCGAGTTCGAGCCGGGCGACCAGGCCCGAGAGCATCTCGGGGTCGTAGCTGGCGTAGTCGCTGCCGCCGGCCGACTTGGCCTTGTACATGGCCAGGTCGGCGTTGCGCATGAGCTGCTCGGCCCCGTCGGCCTCGCCGTCGGCGAGCAGGCCGGCCGCGGCCAGGCCGATGCTGGCCTGCACGTGGATGGCCCGGCTGTCGCTGGCGAACGGCTCCTCGAGGACGTCGATGATGCGCTGCGCGACCTGCTCGGCGTCGTCGCCGCCGAGGTCCGACTCGATGAGGACGGCGAACTCGTCCCCGCCGAAGCGGGCCACCACGTCGCCCTCGCGGACCGAGGAGCGCAGCCGGTCGGCGACCTGCACGAGCAGCTGGTCACCGGCCAGGTGGCCGAGGCTGTCGTTGACCTCCTTGAACCCGTCGAGGTCGAGGAAGAGCACGGTGACCTCGCCACCGGCCGGGCGGGCGCGCAGCGCCTCGCTGACCCGCTCGCGGAACAGCGCGCGGTTGGCCAGCTGGGTCAGCGCGTCGTGGTAGGCCTCGTGGACGAGCTGGTCCTGCAGTTCCTTGCGCTCGCTGATGTCGCGGGTGTTGAGCACCAGGCCGGCCACGCTGGGGTCGCTGAGCAGGTTGGTGATGGTCATCTCGGCCTGGCGGTGCCGGCCGTCGCGGTGCTGGACGGTCAGCTCGAGCACGGTCGTCGCGTACGGCCGGCCGGCGACCTGCCGCAGCGCCTGGGCCAGCCGGATGCCCGACTCGGGGTCGAGCAGCTTGGTCAGGCGGCGGCCGTGCAGGAAGCGGGCCGGGTAGCCGAAGACACGGTGCACCGACTCGCTCTGGTAGAGGACGTCGGCCTCGGGGCTGACCACGGTGACCACGTCGGAGCTGTGCTGCACCAGGGCCTTGAACCGCTGCTCGCTGGCGAACAGCTCGGCCGTGCGGGCGGCCACCCGGGCCTCGAGCGTCCGGGTCAGGTTGCGGTTCTCGCGCAGCGTGAGCAGCTGACGGCCGACGATCAGCAGGATGATGACCGAGCGGGTGTAGGCGACGAAGCCGTTGCTGGCGCCCGTCGTGGCGTACCAGACGACCGAGGTGAACAGGGCCGCGAGCACCGCGACGTACGGGAGCAGGATGCCCACCGGCTGCCCGCTGTCGGTCTCGGCGGTGTCCTCGGTGCGCCGGAGCGGCTTGAGCGCGGCCAGCAGGATCAGCGAGAAGCCGGTGAACCAGCCGATGTCGGTGACGCCACCGGAGCTGTAGCTGCCCAGCAGGTTGAGGTAGGCGTACCCGATGTCGGAGACCGCGAAGGCGGCGATGCCGACGCCGACCAGCGCGACCTGGTTGAAGGTGCGGCCGCTGCGGCGCTGCTGGGCGAGCATGTAGAGGACCATCGTCACGATGACGACGTCGCCCAGCGGGTAGGCCAGGCTGACGTAGAGGGCGAGCGGCCCGCTCTGGCCGGCGTCGAGCAGCGGCTGCACCACGAAGATCCAGGCCATCAGGACGAGCGAGGCGGCGATCATCAGTCCGTCGAGGACGCTGCGCACGCGGCCGGCCAGCGCCTGGGCCCGGCTGGGCAGGACGAGCAGGCCGATCGGGGTGAGCACCACCATGCCGAGGTAGCCGATGTCGGCCTGCGACGGCAGGTGCACCTCGTCGCCCAGGACAGTCTGGATGTAGCAGGCCGCGGCCTGACCCAGCCCCCAGCTCAGCACACCGAGGCCGATCAGGGCCCAGCCCCAGCGCATCCGGCCGGTGAACAGCCGGGCGCGGCCCAGACAGGCCACCGCCGCGGCGATCGCCGCGAAGCAGAGGCCGAAGTTGGAGAGGAGCAGACCGAAGCCGGCGCCTCCGGCCCCGGTGCTCAGGATGAACGCGAAGGCCACGACGAACGCGCCGACCAGGAAGCAGAGCGCGTACCACCCCGTGGGGCGGCGGCTCTGGGTCCGCGATTCGATGCCGGCTGTCATCAGACGTGTCTCCGGTCCGCCAAGAACCGCCCCGAGATGGGCGGTCGTAGGGCCTAGATCGGGACCGGACGGGCTGCCATGAGCAGTTCTCCAGGGCAATTCGGGTGCAGAGGCATTGACGTACGTCTCTGGGAGGTGACAACGTTGTCACGGCCTCGTCACATCGGTCACGGGAGGTTCATCCCATGCACTTGCTGCTCAGCGCCGTTCTGGCCCTGACTCCCGGGGCCGCCCCGGCGGTGCGGGCCGCCGAGCCGGTGGACCTGGTCCGGCCCTTCGTCGGCACCGAGAACTTCGGCAACACGTTTCCCGGGGCGAGCGCGCCCTTCGGGATGGTGCAGGTCAGCCCGGACACCGGTGGGCAGGGCGGATACGACTACCGGCAGTCCTCGATCTACGGCTTCAGCCAGACGCACCTGTCCGGGGTGGGCTGCGGCGTGGCCGGTGAGCTGCCGATCATGCCGACCACCGGCGCGATCACCAGCGTCGACCCGGCGGCCTACAAGTCGGCCTACAGCCACGACGACGAAGAGGCTTCGCCCGGCTATTACCGGGTCGGTCTGCCGACGTACGGGGTGAAGGCCGAGCTCACCGCGACCGAGCGCACGGGGTGGCAGCGCTACACGTTCCCCTCCACCGCGGCGGCCAACGTCCTGTTCAACACGGGCAAGGCCAACCAGTCGGTCTTCGACTCCGAGATCCACGTCGTGGGGGACCGGACGCTCGAGGGGCGGGTCGAGGCGGGCAACTTCTGCGCCGGCCAGGACGACCACACGGTCTACTTCACGGCCTCGTTCGACCGGCCGTTCGCCGCGTTCGGGACGTGGCGCGGAACCACCCGCACCGCGGGCAGCCGGGACGCGGCCGGGGCGGGCTCGAACGGCGCGTACGTGACCTTCGACGCCGCCTCGGATCGCGACGTGGTGGTGAAGGTGGGGCTGTCGTACACGGGTGCGGCCGGCGCGCGGGCCAACCTGGCGGCCGAGACCGCGGGCTACGACTTCGACGCGACCCGGGCCGCGCTGCGGGCCAAGTGGGTGGCCGCTCTGGACAAGGTCAAGATCGGCGGCGGTACGGAGGAGAGGCGCGCGGCGTTCTACACGGCGCTCTACCACTCGCTGCTGCACCCGAACCTGGCCGGGGACGTCGACGGGTCGTACGTCGGCTTCGACCGGGCCGTGCACAAGGCGGCGGGCTATACGCCGTACCAGAACTTCTCCTTGTGGGACACCTATCGGCCGCAGAACCAGCTGCTGGAGCTGCTGACCCCCGGCGTGGCGCGGGACGTGGCACTCAGCGTGCTGGCGATCGGGCGCGACGGCGGCTGGCTGCCGCGCTGGGCGCTGGTCAACAGCGAGACCAACATCATGACGGGTGATCCGGTCACGCCGTTCCTGGTCGAGGCGTGGTCGAAGGGGCTGCTGGCCGGGCACGAGGCCGAGGCCTACACGCTGCTGCGGGCCAACGCGACGAGCGAGCCGCCGGCCGGGTCGCCCTACAACGGGCGTACCGGGGTCCGGTATTACAGCGACCGCGGGTACGTCCCGTCCGGGCTCGAGCTCGGGAAGGACTGCGTGCACAAAGGCGGCGACAACGACTGCGTGCACCCGGCGTCGGCCACCCTGGAATACGCGGCGGCGGACGCCTCGCTGGCCCTGATGGCGGCCGGGCTGGGCCGGACGGCCGACGCTCAGCTCTTCGCCGGGCGCGGGCAGTGGTACCGCAACCTCTGGGACTCCTCGATCAAGCAGTTCCGGCCGCGCACGGTCGACGGCACGTGGCTGACCCCGTACGACCCGGTGGAAGCGAACCGGCAGTTCCACGAGGGCGGGGCCTACCAGTACCAGTGGCTGGTGCCGCAGGACCCGGCCGGGCTCGTGCGGCTGATGGGCGGGCGGCCGGCCACCGAGCGCCGGCTGGACGACTTCTTCGCGTACGCCAAGCTCCTGACCGACCCGGCGGGGACCGCCCGCAACGACTGGATCGCCTCGCCCTACGACTACTACGCGAAGGCGACCTACAACCCGAACAACGAGCCCGATCTGCTCGCGCCGTACATGTACCACTGGGCCGGCGCACCGGCCAAGACGGCGACCGTGGTGCGGGCGGCGATGACGCTCTTCACGACCGGGCCCGACGGCATGACCGGCAACGACGACCTGGGCACGATGAGCGCCTGGTACGTGTTCTCGTCGCTCGGCCTCTATCCCACGATGAGCGGCGCGAACTTCCTGGCCGTGTCGAGCCCGCAGTTCCCCTCGGCGTCGCTCGCTCTGGCGGGCGGCACCCTGACGATCAACGCGCCCGGCGCCTCGGATCACAATCGGTACATCCAACGCGTACGGGTCAACGGCGCCGCGCTGACCAGGAACTGGCTGCCGTGGTCGGCCGTCGGGGCGGGCGGGACGATCACGCACACCCTGGGCACATCCCCGTCGACGTGGGGCACCGCGGCCGCGGCCGAGCCGCCGTCGGTCAACCAGGCGCCGCCCGACAACCGCACGCACCTCGACGCCGCCCTCCGCCCGGCCACCGCGGCCCTGCCACCCGGCGGCTCCGTGGTGCTGACGGTTGATCTGGTGGGCCAGGCGCCGGGCACCCTGCAGCCTCAGGTGACGGCGGCGGCGCCGGCCGGCTGGACGGCGGCCGTTCGCCAGCCGGCCGCCCTGGTGTCCGGCAGCCAGCCGGTGTCGGGCACGTCGGCGGTGACCGTGACCGCCCCCGCCGGCACCGCCGCCGGGACGTATCCGCTGACCGTCACGGTGACCGGGGCCGGCCAGACCCTGACGAAGAAGGCGAACCTCGTCGTGACGACGCCCGCCACCTGCGCCGCGTCGTCGGCGGCGAACCAGTGCGCGGTCAACCTGTCGTCGTCACGCACCCGCGACGGGACAGCCACGGTCGCGGCCACCGCCGAGGGCAACTTCGACGGCGGCGGCTGGAGCTACGACGCGGGCCTGCTGCCCGCGGCCGGCCCGGTGACGTGGGGCGGTGTCACCTACGACGCTCCCGACCCGACTGGCACCAAGCCCAACTTCGTACCCGCCACCGGTCAGACCCTGCTGCTGCCCGCCGCCTCCCGCACCGCGGCCAACGTCGTGCTCACCAGCCACAACGGACCGATCGGCACCTCGGTCACCATCGGTTACACCGACGGGACCTACGCCTCCACCCCGGTCACCGTGGCCGACTGGTGCGGCTCGGCGGCCACCGGAACCACGACGGTGCTGTCCATGCCCCACCGCATCAAGGCCGGCCAGGGCGTGGACGGCCCACCGGTCTCCCTCTTCGGCGCCCGCATCCCGGTGACCCAGGGCAAGCAGATCCGCACGATCACCCTTCCCTCCGACCCCCGCGTCTACGTCTATGCCGTGACCCTGAGCTGAACCGTCACTCGGCGGCGAACTGGGTCCCGGTGACGGCTGTGGTGTAACGCAGGACCGCCTCCAGGCTGTCGTCGACGAAGCGGCTGTTGACCGGCTCGGCCAGCGGTCCGGCGTCACCGGGCAGCAGGAAGGCGCGGATCAGCCAGTCGCCGCGGGCCGCCATGATGATGAAGTCGCCGTCGGGGTCGCCGGCCCGGGTCTGGACGACCATCCTGGCCGCCACGTCCTTGGCCACCGGGGGACCCTTGACGGTGCTCTGCCGGAAGATGCCGTTGAAGCAGTCGGCCTTGGCCGTCCGGATGTAGGTGGCCAGCGCCGACTGCTGCGCGTCCTTGACCTTGACGACGTTGAAGATCGCGGTGGCGCGCCGCACCCCGCCGTCGACCAGGTCGTAGCTCGCCACGCCGACCGGGGTTCCGTCGCTGCCGCCCTCGAACCAGCTGAGCGCGGGCGCGGGGGCGGCCGGCTTGCACTGAGGCAGGAACTGGAAGTCGGCGTCGTCCTCGCCGGGCAGGACCGCTCGGGGAGCGGTCGCCACGAACCGGCCACCGGGCGGCGGCAGGATGTGGGCCAGGTTGGCGAGGAACGGCCGCAGATCGACCGTGGGCCGGTAGTCGCCGTCGAAGGCGCCCAGGGCGTTGCGCCACGAATGGCTGTTGACCGCGGCGAACTCCCGGATGGCGTCGGCGATGTCCGGTGCTTTGAGCGCGAGGGTCAGCGACTTCTTCACCGACCGTACGAAGAACCGGGCGGCGCTCCGGGCCTTGCTCAACAGGTCGTTGGCCAGATCCAGCACCGCGCCGAGGCAGTCGTTCACGATCGACTGGGCGGCCGAGGCCAGCTTGCCCGGCAGCTCCTTCGCCTTGGCCCGGGCCAGGTCGCTCTCGACGGTCTCGGCCACCTTGTGCATGCAGGTGAGGGTGTCCTTGTTGCGCGCGGCCTCGTCCAAGTACTTGCTCTTGTCGGCGGTGGCCTTCGCGGAGTTGTCCTCGGCGGCGAAGTCGAACATGGTGAGCGCGAGGTCCATCAGGAAAGTGGTGAAGTCGAGGTCGCCGCGCATCTGGAACTCGCTGACCAGATCGGCCTGCTTCACGGTGAACCGGCGCTTCTCGCGCGGCTGGAACCGGGCGTTGTCCTTGTCCTCGGTGGCCAGCCGGTAGAGGTCCTTGAAGAGCGTGGTGTCCGCGTTGGGCTCGTCCAGCTTGGTGACCGACGCCGGCAGGTCGAGGACAAGCGGGAAGTCGTGCGGGTTGGAGATCTCCACGTAGTAGCCCGGCGTGCCGGAACCGGACTCCTTGGCCGTCAGATAGAGGTCGCAGATCTCGAGCGGCGGCGGGGCCGGGTCGGCGATGCGGATCGGCACCAGGATCGGGTTCTTGACGCCCAGCTCCTCGAGCGTCTTGGGGGAGGTGCAGGCCGGTGGCGCGTACTTGCCGATCAGGGTCTCGGTGAGCTGGCGGGACAGGTAGTTGCTGTCAGCCGACTTCTTGACGGCCAAGTCGCGCCGGATGATCTCCGGGTCGGTGACCGACAGGGTCCACTCCGAGAAGTGCGTCGTCTCGGTGGACATGACGCGGGTCGCCGGGTCGTAGACGCCGCCCGCGTCCTCCCACGAGGCGTCCGGGGCGTCGGAGCGGCTCGCGATGAAGACCACATCCTCCAGACGCTCGCCCGCCGGCACCTGGACGTCGGCCGGCACGGTGAAGCTGACGGTGGCCTTGCCCTTGAGCCGGCCGCCCTCGACCCCGAGCCGGACCACGTCGCTGATCGGCCGGAGGAACGGCAGGGTCTTCGCCGCCCCCGGCACCGCCTCGTGGGTCAGCGAGCCGTCGCCGAGGTCCGCTCGCACGGTCATCACCACTCCGCCGCCCAGCTTGATCGACTCAGTGCTCGCATGGTCGCGCGACCAGAAGCACCCGCCGGCACTCAGCACGAGGGAAACGGCGGTGACAGCGGCCACAGTGACGCGGCGGCGACGTCCAGTGATCGGAGGCACTGCCCGAGAGTCACACGGGATTAATGTCAGACCTATCCGCCGAACGTCCGACCGGCACTGGTACCGGGCGTCAGTCGCGGTCCTGCCAGGTGGTCACGCAGGCCTCGTTGCCCTCGGGGTCGGCCAGCACCCAGAACGCGGAGGCGCGGGCGTCGGAGACCATCCGGCCGCCGGCGGCCAGGGCGGCCTCGATGCGCCGGAGCGCCTCGTCGTGCGGGACCGAGATGTCGAAGTGCAGGCGGTTGCGCTGCGGGCGTGGGGCATCCATCTGCTGGAACCAGAGGACCGGGCCCTGACCGAGCGGGTCGACCAGGGGGCCGTCGGCCGGGGCGCCCGGCTCGTCGGCATAGGCCAGCACCGCCCGCCAGAACGGCCGGACCGCGGGGATGTCGAGGGCGTCGACCGCGATCTCGATCAGCTGGACTGAGCGGGGTGATGGCGCGCCGAGGCCGGGCTCGGTCTTCAAGCCGGTCGCCGTGATCGCCCGGGCCAGCTCGGCGTCGACATCGGTCACCGCGGCGACGGCGAGTGCTTGCAGACTGAGCAGCACCCGGTCGGCCCGCACCTCGAGACGCAGGTGGCCGTCGGCGCGCTCACCGCAGGCCGCCACCGCCCGCGCGGCGACCTCGACCGCCTCGGCCAGCGAGCTCACCGCCACCGAGCTGCACAACACTCCCAGCACCAGCCGCCACCCGTGCTCACCGACGGCGTCGGACGCCGCCCGGCCGCTCAGCTTCGTTTCCATGCCGCGCATCCTCGCAGAGCCCTACGACACTTTCCGGTGCCCGAAAGCACTGCCGGGGCCGGGCTTTGTGGTGCTGACGGCCTCAACGGTGCTGGCGGCACCGTCCGTGGTGACGTCGGTGGCTTGGCCGGTCTCGGGCCTTGTCGGGGTGGGGCGGGCGAACGCGGCCAGCAGGAGGGCCATGAAGATCAGCAGGTTGAGGGCCCAGCGCGGGTCGTTCAAGTGGAGGCCGGCCTCGAACTGGGTGCGTTCAGCGGCGGTGAGCGGGGTGGTGGAGCGTTCGGCGGTGGCGAAGTCGAGGCGGTCGTGGGCGAAGACCAGGTAGGTCCAGATGCGGAGGACGAAGTAGAGGGCGGCGGCCAGCACGATGAGGAGGCGGCGCCGGCCGGGGCGCCAGCCGAGGATCAACAGGGCCGGGATGATGACCAGCTCGGTGGGAACGTTGGCCGCGATGGCGATCGGGATGCTGGGCAGGAACATCCTGATCATGGTTTCGCCGGTGATGGAGGGGCTTTCGAGGGCGGTGTTCAGCATGAGGAGCCCGATGGCCCCGCCGAAGGCGAACAGCGCCATCGTGGTGATGCCCGAGCCGATGAGGATCGCCTCGGCTCGAGCGCCCGTGACCGGCCGGCGACGGATCGCGCGGGCCGCGAGGCAGACGAGAGCCGCCCAGCCGGCGCCGATCAGCAGCGCCACCGGCACGGGCACGAACTCCGTCAGGGACAGCGCCTGGACCACGATGACGAACACCGCGGCCAAGGCGTAGGGCAGATGAGGTCTCATGGGGGCCGACGCTAGGAAGCGGGGCACCGGCCGGGCATCTGCCGAAGGGGATAGGCCGGGTTTAATCTCGCGGCGGACCGGCCGGCCGGGGTGCCGGGTCGAGGAGGCCGGCCTCGCGGGCATGCGCCACGGCCTCCAGCCGGCTTCCGGCGTCCAGCTTGCGGAAGATGTGGCTGAGGTGAGCTTTCACCGTGCCCGGGGCCACGAAGAGGGCCTCGGCGATCTCGCGGTTGGACCGGCCGGCGGCCAGCTGATCCAGCACTTCCCGCTCGCGCGGACTGAGCAGCTCGGCCGGGCCCATCACGGTGTCGGTAGCAAGCCCAGCATCATCCATCCGGGCACCCGGACCAGCATCGGCCGCACGCGCACCGGCAAGAGGAGCGCTGTCGGCTGCATGCCCTGAGGGGAGAGGAACGGCGCCCGCCGCCGGCGTGCTGGAGACAGGCGCGGCGTCGGGAAAGCACGCGCTGGGATCGGAATCGGGGTCGGGGACACGCGCGTCAGGACCAGAATCGGCCTTGGCGATACGCGCCTGAGGGATGGACGCGGCGCCGGGGAGGGGCGGTGGGGGTGGGCGGCGGAGGGCCAGCACGGCGGCCAGCAGGATCAGGGCGCCGAAGGGAGGAATGACCCACCACTCGCGGGCGCCTCGGTCGACCATGGCGAACGACAGCCCGACGACGACCATCGCCCAGGTGAAGCAGCCGCCCAGGACGGTCGCCGTCAGCAGCGCGCGGCGAGTGCGGTCAGTCATCCGCGGACCAGGCGCCCGCCTTGTCCCAGCGTTCGAGGTCGCGCAGCCAGGCGTTGGCGTTGCCGTCCGACGGCGCCCGCCAGTCGCCGCGCGGGGAGAGGGAGCCGCCGGCCGAGACCTTGGGGCCGTTGGGCATGGCGGAGCGTTTGAACTGGGCGAAGGCGAAGAAGCGGCGGCAGAACTGTTCGAGCCAGTGGCGGATCTCGGGCAGGTCGTAGGCCACCCGCTTGGGGTCCGGGAAGTTGGGCGGCCACGCGCCCTCGGCCGCGTCGCGCCAGGCGTGCCAGGCCAGGAAGCCGATCTTCGACGGGCGCAGGCCGTAGCGGAGGACGTGGAACAGGGCGAAGTCGTGCAACGCGTACGGGCCGATCGTGCTCTCGGTGGACTGCAGCTCCGCGCCGGGCACCAGTTCGGGGCTGATCTCGGTGTCGAGCACCGACGTGAGCACCGCGCCGACCTCAGCGTCGAAGATCTTCTCGCTGACCACCCAGCGGATCAGATGCTGCATCAGGGTCTTGGGCACGCCGCTGTTGACGTTGTAGTGGCTCATCTGGTCGCCCACGCCGTAGGTGCACCAGCCCAGCGCCAGCTCCGACAGGTCGCCCGTGCCCAGCACGATGCCGCCGCGCTGGTTGGCCAGCCGGAACAGGTAGTCGGTGCGCAGCCCGGCCTGAACGTTCTCGAACGTGACGTCGTAGACCGGCTCGCCCGACGCGAACGGGTGGTCCATCTCGGTCAGCATCAGCTTGGCCGTCGAGGTGATGTCGAGCTCGGCGGCGGTCACCCCCAGCGCCCGCATCAGCCGGTGCGCGTTCTCCTTCGTACCGGAACTGGTCGCGAAGCCGGGCATGGTGAAACCGAGGATGTCGCTGCGCGGGCGCCCGGCCCGGTCCATCGCCCGCGCCGCCACGATGAGCGCGTGGGTCGAGTCGAGCCCGCCCGAGACGCCGATGACGACCTTGGGGTTGCCGATCGCCCCGAGCCGCTGCTGCAGACCGGCGACCTGGATGTTGTAGGCCTCGTAGCAGTCGAGCGCGAGCCGCCGCACGTCGGCCGGCACGAACGGGAAGCGCTCGACCCGCCGCCGCAGGCCGAGGTCCGTGGCCGGCGGGTCCAGCTCGAACCGTACGTGCCGGAAGCCGCCGATCCGGTCGGTGTGCGTGCGGCGGTTGTCGTCGAAGCTGCCCATCCGGATCCGCTCCTGGCGCAGCCGGTCGAGATCCACGTCGGCCACCGAGGCCAGGTCACCGAGCGGGAACCGCTCCGACTCGGCGAGCAGCACCCCGTTCTCGAAGATCATCGTCTGCCCGTCCCAGGACAGGTCGGTGCTCGACTCGCCCAGGCCGGCGGCGGCATAGACGTACGCGGCCAGGCAGCGCGATGACGCCGACTGGCACAGCAGCTTGCGGTCCTCGGCCCGGCCCACCGTGATCGGGCTGCCCGAGAGGTTGAGCAGCACCGTGGCCCCGGCCAGCGCGGCCTCGGCGCTCGGCGGGATCGGGACCCACATGTCCTCGCAGATCTCGACGTGCACGACGAGGCCGGGCACGTCCTCGGCCTCGAACAGCAGATCCGGACCGAAGGGAAGCTCCTGCCCGTCGAACGTGTAGACGCCGCCGCGCTCGTCGTCGCCCGCGGCGATCTGACGCTTCTCGTAGAACTCGCGGTAGTTCGGCAGGTACGACTTGGGTGCGATGCCCAGGATGCGGCCGCGGTGCACGACGACCGCGCAGTTGTAGATGCGGTTGCGATGCCGCAGCGGCGCCCCGACGACCAGCACCGGCAGCAGGTCGGCCGACCCGGCCACGACCGTCCGCAGGCCGGCCACCACGTCGTCGAGCAGCGCGTCCTGCAGCAGCAGGTCCTCGATCGAGTAACCGCACAGGCCGAGCTCGGGGAAGAGGGCGACGGCCACCCCCTGCTCCGAGCACTCGCGGGCCGTGCGGAGGATCGCTTCGGCGTTCGCGGCGGGGTCGGCGATGGCGGCGTGGTTGGTGCACGCGGCGACCCGCGCGAACCCGTGCTGGTAGATCGACCGGAAGTTCACCGGTCCATCATCCGTCACGGTCCCGGGGAAAATCTTCCGGAGCCGCAACGGCGGGGCGGTCGCCCGCCCCGCCGTCACCCCCGTTCACCGCGCGGCCGGGCTCATCGGCCGGCCGGCGGCGCCTTCAACTCGGCGTGCCGCACCGTGTAGCCGCCGCGGGTCACGCTCGCGAAGGCGGCCGGCGCCAGACAGGTGCCGACGCGGGACTCACCCCACTGGCCGCTCTCGTCCTGGTCGGCGCTGGCCGACCAGGAGAAGCCGACGCGATCGCCGTTCCGGCCGCCGTCCTGCACGCTGAAGCCGACCCGCTTGCCCACGAAGTCGGCTGCCTGCGGGTCGGCCCGGGTGACGACGGCGGTCAGGCTCGCGTGCCCCGGGCTCGTGATCATGCAGTCGACGGCCGCTTCGAACCGCACCGTGATGTTCTGTGCCGCCACCCGGTGGGCGACCCGGACCGTGCCGGTCGCATCAGCGGGCGATCCCTGTTCCCCGCCGGGAACCGGGATCGGCCGGGTCCAGGGCACCGCCCGGGCGTCGAAGGCGAAAGACCGTACGTCGGCGTCCTGTCCGTAGGGCAGCGCGAACTCCGCCCAGCCGGTCACCCGGGCCGGTCCGCGGGCTCCCGCCACGGCGGGTGCCGCGGCCGCCGTGACCGCCAGGGCGGCTGCCGCGGTGATGCCCCATAGCAACGTCTTTCGCATGTCGTTCCCCTCGTCCGTCGCCGCGTCGCGGCGCTGCGCCCTCCACATTGGGCGATGGCGGGGAGCGGTGGATCCCTCCCGTGGGGGAGCCGGGTCCCTCGCACACGGGAACGTCAGGTGGACGGGCGCCGCGCATCTCGATGGCGATCCGGGACGTGTCGAGGTCGGCCAGGGCGAGGACGTCCGCGTCGGCCGGGCTGACGATCGCGCACAGGGAGGCGCCCCAGGCGAAGCCGAGATCGGGATGACCAGCGGGAAGAAGAGGCCGAGGGTGAGCGCAGGTGGCGATCGGAACCGCACACGAATCAACACCGGGGGGAGCTCGCACTCAGGGCCCGGATCGACCATATAGCGAGGCAAGATGGGGCACAAGCCCATCGCTGACATCGATGTCAGCCGCTGCGCGATCGTGTTGGATCGAGGCTTGCCCATCCATGGATTTACCGGTAACGATGTGTTGCGCACGTTACGCGGAAACTGGGGAGGGTGGATGCGCCGACCACGATGGCTAGTCGCGGCAGTGCCTCTGGCAGTCATGGGAGCGATGATGATCGGGTTGCCGGCGAACGCCGCGGCGGCCGCGGATTTCGCCTCCTCGTTCGAGACCGGCCAGCCGCAACCCGACTGGACCGACACGACCGACCGGGCGGCCGGCGTCGACGGCACGGTGACCGCCGGCATGCCGGGCAGCCTCCGCGGCCGGGTCACCGCGATCGCGGTGAACGCCGAGCCCAACAGCAACGAGGGCGCCACCAACCTCAACGACGGCGACGCCGCCACCAAGTGGCTCGTCGACACCCCGGCGAGCTGGGCGCAGTACACGCTGGATGCCCCGGCCGAGGTTGTCAAATACGCTCTGACCAGCGCCAACGATGCCCCCGAGCGCGACCCCCGCGACTGGACCCTGGAAGGCTCGGCCGACGGCACCGGCTGGACCACGGTCGACACCCGGACGGGTGAGACCTTCGACGAGCGGTTCCGGACCAAGACGTACGAGGTGGCCACGCCGGGCAGCTACCAGGTCTACCGCCTGAGCATCTCGGCCCACGGCAGTGGCAACCTGACGCAGCTGGCCGACCTCGAACTGGCCGACGCGAACACGACACCGCCACCCACCGGGCCCATGCAGAGCCGGATCGGCAACGGACCGGCCGGCTCGCCGACCGCGAAGGCGAACGCCGGCTACACGGGCCTCAAGGCGTTCCAGATCGCCGGGCGCCACACCGCCGAGGGGCGCGGATACGCGTACAACAAGGTCTTCGACGTTGATCTGGCCGTTGCGGACGACACCGAGCTCAGCTATCTGGTGTTCCCCGAGTTCAACCGCACCGATCTGAGCAACCCGGCCACGTACACCGCGGTGGATCTGGCCTTCACCGACGGCACCTACCTGTCCGACCTGAAGGCCGAGGACCAGCACGGCTTCGTCCTGAGCCCGGCCGCGCAGGGTGCCTCGCAGAGCCTCTACACCGCACAGTGGAACCTCAAGAAGGCACGCATCGGCGCGGTGGCCAAGGGCAAGACGATCGACCGCATCCTGGTCGGCTATGACAAGCCGGGCGGCCCCACCAGTTTCCGGGCCTGGTTCGACGACCTCACGATCAGCCAGGTCGCGCCGGCCAAGCCCAGAGCCCACCTTTCCGAGTACGTGGACACGCGCCGCGGAACGCAGTCGTCCGGCGACTTCTCGCGGGGCAACAACTTCCCCGCGACCGCCGTCCCGCACGGTTTCAACTTCTGGACGCCGGTGACCGACGCCGGCTCGACGAGCTGGCTCTACCAGTGGTCGCGGCAGAACAACGCGGGCAACAAGCCCACCATCCAGGCGTTCTCGACCAGCCACGAGCCCAGTCCATGGATGGGTGACCGGCAGACGTTCCAGGTGATGCCCTCGACCGGCCTCGACCCGTCCCGCACGGCCCGCGCGCTGCCGTTCTCGCACGACAACGAGGTGGCCAAGCCCTACTACTACGGCGTCACGTTCGACAACGGGCTCGAGACCGAGCTCGCGCCGACCGACCACGCCGCGCTCTACCGGTTCACCTTCCCGGGGGACAACGGCAACCTGATCCTCGACAACGTCAACAACAACGCCGGCCTGACCATCGACGCCGCCGGCCGGTCGATCAGCGGCTGGTCCGATGTGAACAGTGGTGGCCTCTCGGCCGGCTGGACGCGGATGTTCGTCTACGCGACGTTCGACCGCGCGGTGACCGCGAGCGGCTCGCTGGCCGCGGGCAACCGGCCGTCCACCGGCTACGTGAGCTTCGGCGACAAGACGGTGACCATGCGGATCGCCACGTCGCTGATCAGCGTCGCCCAGGCCAAGCACAACCTGGATCTCGAGATCGCCCCGGACGCCTCCCTGGAATCCGTACGGGATCGGGCCCGGACGTTGTGGGACGACAAGATGCACACGGTCGAGGTCGAAGGCGCGTCCGAGGACCAGCTCGCCACGCTCTACGGCAACCTCTATCGCCTGTTCCTCTACCCCAATTCGGCGTACGAGAACACGGGCACGACCGAAGCGCCGGCCTACAAGCACACCGTGCAGTCCGCGGTGACCAGCCCGGCGAGCACGCCGACCGAAACCGGGGCGCCGGTCAAGGACGGCAAGGTGTACGTCAACAACGGGTTCTGGGACACCTATCGCACCACCTGGCCGGCGTACTCGTTGCTGACGCCCGCAAAAGCCGGCGAGATGGTCGACGGGTTCGTCCAGCAGTACCGCGACGGCGGCTGGATCTCGCGCTGGTCGTCACCGGGCTACGCCAACCTGATGGTCGGCACCAGCTCGGATGTCGCGTTCGCCGACGCGTACCGCAAGGGGGTCAAGGGTTTCGACGTCGAACAGGCCTATGCCGCCGCGGTGAAGAACGCGACCGTCACGCCGCCCAACCAGAACGTCGGCCGCAAGGGCCTGGCCAGTTCGATCTTCAAGGGCTACACCCCGAGCGACGCCACCGGCGAGGCGATGAGCTGGGCCATGGACGGCTACATCAACGACTTCGGCATCAGCGAGATGGCGTCGGCGCTCGCCGAGAAGACCGGCAAGAAGCGGTATGCCGAGGAGGCCGAGTACTTCCGCAACCGGGCGCTGAACTACGTCAACATGTTCGACAAATCGGTCGGCTTCTTCCAAGGCAAGAGCTCGGCCGGAGCTTGGCGGCAGACACCCGGGAACTACGACCCGCGGGTCTGGGGTTACGACTACACCGAGACCAACGGGTGGAACATGGCGTTCCACGTGCCGCAGGACGGACAGGGCCTGGCCAACCTGTACGGCGGTAAGGCCGGGCTCGGCAAGAAGCTCGACGAGTTCTTCGCGACGCCCGAGACGGCTACGTTCCCCGGCTCGTACGGCGGCACGATCCACGAGATGCTCGAGGCCCGCGACGTCCGGATGGGCCAGTACGGCCACAGCAACCAGCCGTCGCACCACATCATCTACATGTACGACTACGCCGGCCGGCCCGCGAAGGCGCAGAAGCTCGCGCGGGAGGCGTTGTCCCGGCTCTACCTGGGCAGCGAGATCGGGCAGGGCTACCCCGGCGACGAGGACAACGGCGAGATGTCGGCCTGGCAGATCTTCTCGGCGCTCGGCTTCTATCCGCTGCAGATGGGCTCGCCGGCCTATGCGGTCGGGTCGCCGCTCTTCACGAAGGCCACGGTCAACCTGGAGAACGGCAAGAAGATCGTCGTCAACGCCCCGAAGAACAGCGCCACCAACGTCTACGTCCAGGGCCTGAAGATCAACGGCAAGGCGTACGGGTCCACGTCCATCCCGCACGCGACGCTGGCCGGCGGGGCGACACTCGACTTCGCCATGGGTCCGAAGCCGTCGTCGTGGGGTGCGAGCTCGCCGCCGCCGTCGCTCACGACCGGTGACGCGCCGGCCAACCCGCTGCGCGACCTGACCGGGCCCGACAACGGGACCGCCTCGGTGCCGGCACTGGTCGACGACACGACGGCCACCCGGGCCACGGTCGACGGCGCGTTCACCTACGAATTCGCGTCGGCTCAGCTCGCGCCGGTTTCGCACTACACGCTGACGTCGGCCGACACGGCCGGATCCGACCCGTCGTCGTGGACGGTGCGCGGCTCCTACGACGGCACCACGTGGACGACGATCGACAAGCGGACCGACGAGAAGTTCGACTGGCGGCTGCAGACCCGCCCGTTCAAGGTCGCGTCACCGGGGCGGTACAAGTTCTACTCGATCGCCTTCGACGGCGCGGCCGGGCTGGCCGAGGTGGAGCTGCTCGGGAAGCCCGCGCCGGCCTGCACGACCACGGTGGCCGACAAGGTGACCGGGGCGCTGACGGTGTCGTCCGGCGTGACCTGCCTGGCGCCCGGTTCATCGGTGACCGGTCTGGTCACCGTACGCAAGGGGGCCTCGCTGTATGCCACGGGCGCGACCTTCAAGGCGGCGCTGACCGCCAGCGGGGCCGGCACGGTGTCGCTGCTCTCCTCGACGGTGACCGGGGCGATCACGGCGAGCGGCTCGGGACCGGTCACGATCGAGGACTCGACCGTGCGCGGGCCGGTCACGGTGCTGACCGGCAGGACCGCGACCGTGGTGGCCGGCAACACGATCAACGGACCACTCACCTGCGCGGGCAACCGGCCCGCGCCGGTGGACAACGGCCTGAAGAACGCGGGCTCGGGTCCTCGCCTCGGGCAGTGCGCGAAGTTGTAGATCCCCTACAGTCGGCAGGATGGGAGCCGTCGTCGAGCTGAGCCGCCAGGAGGCGCGCCGGATCGCCGTCCGGGCCCAGTTGCTCGACCGGCGTCAGCCGGCTGACCTGTACGAGATGGTCAGCCGGCTGACGTTCCTGCAGTACGACCAGACGGCCGCGGTGGCGCCCAGCGCCGACCTGGTGGCCTGGAGCCGGCTGGGTTCGGCCTACCGCCCGGCCGAGCTGGCCGAGGGACTCGCCGACCGCACGTACGTCGAGTTGCGCGGCCTGATCCGGCCGATGGCGGACATCCCGCTGTTCCGGGCCGACATGCAGGCGTGGGCGGCCCCCGACTCGCAGTTCGGCCACCCCGGCGCCCAGCACTGGGTCGACGCCAACGATCGTTTCCGGCAGGACGTCCTGGCCCTGCTCGACGTCGACGGCCCGGTGCCGCAGACGTCCATCCCCGACACCGCGCAGGTGCCGTGGGGATCGTCGGGCTGGAACAACAACCGCAACGTGGGCACGATGCTCGAATGCCTCATCGTGCGGGGCGAGGTCGCGGTGGCCGACCGCGACGGCCGGGAGCGCCTGTTCGACCTGGCCCACCGCGTCTACCCCGACGAGGTGGTCCCGGCCGAGGTGGCGCACCGGATCCGCGCCGAGCGGCTGCTGCGGTCACTGGGCCTCGTCCGCAAGATCAGCCCCGAGGTCGGTGAGCGCGCGGTCGTCGACGGTGTCCGCGGCCACTGGCGGGTGGACCCCGCTTTCCTCGACGGTGCCTTCGAGGGGCGTACGGCTCTGCTTTCCCCGCTCGACCGGCTGATCTTCGACCGCAAGCGGATGGCCGACATCTTCGCGTTCGACTACAACCTCGAGATGTACAAGCCGGCTGCCCAGCGCCGCTGGGGCTATTACGCCCTGCCGATCCTCAGCGGTGACCGCCTGATCGGCAAGCTCGACGCCACCGCCGACCGCAAACAGGGAGTCCTGCGAGTCGACGCTATCCACGAGGACATCCCCTTCGACGCCGAGACCTCGACCGCCGTGCACGACGAGATCCAGGACCTGGCCCGCCGGCTGCACCTGGGCCTCGACCTCCCCGCCTGACGGCTCGCGGTCCCGGCTACGTGACCAGGAGTTCCAGGGCGGTGCGGGGGTGGCGGAAGGTGCCGGTGAAGGTCATCGAGTGCTCGGTCAGGGCGCCGGTCAGGGTCACCAGGGTGTCGTCGCTGAGGTCCAGCTCCAGCGGCTCGCTGCGTTGCCAGTCCATCCGGGCCTGGACCGTGTGACGGCCGGCGGGCACCTCGATGCGGGCCGTTGCCCCGCGCCTCAGCCGGGCGACCAGCCGGCCGTCGACCCGGAACGTCATGCGGCGGGCGATGGCGCCGACGTCATGGGCGCGTTTCAGCTCTATCCAGGGCACAGCCGAGGCCTTTCGCCGGTGACCGCGGGCTGCGGCGGGAGGGTCGTACCCCGTACGCTCCGCGGGGAATCCTGGAGGGGGAGGGGCCCGTGGGGGAAGTGGCGCTGCGGCCGCTCGAGGACGGCGACCTCGACGCGTTGTTCGAGCTGATGCGGGATCCCGAGTCGGTGCGGATGGCGGCCTTCGTCGCCGAGGATCCGGACGACCGGGCCGCCTTCGACGCGCACCAGGCCAGGATCCGGGCCCGGGCCGACGTGACCAACCGCGTCGTCACCCTCGACGGGCGGCTGGTCGGCAGCATCGCGGCCTTCGTCATCGAGGGCGACACCGAGGTCACCTACTGGATCGACCGGTCCGTGTGGGGGGCAGGGCATCGCCGGGCGGGCACTCGCCCTGCTGCTCGAGCTGGTTCCCGTCCGGCCGCTGTTCGCCCGCGCCGCCAGCGACAACGCGGGGTCGCTGCGGGTGTTGCGGCGGGCCGGGTTCGAGGTCGTCGGCACCGACACCGGGTACGCCAACGGGCGGCGCGCCGAGATCGAGGAAACCATCCTGCGGCTCGCATGATCGTCAACATCACGGCGCTGATCGATCCGGCCCATCACACGGCCGGCCGGCGGCTGGCCTGGGTGGCGGCCGGCCTCGACCTGCGGCCGCTCGGCACCGCCTTCCTGTGGATCCCGGTGGCCGGTGACGTGGCCGAGCTCGACATCCAGGTGCACCCGGCCGAACGCCGGGCCGGGGTCGGGAGCCAGCTGCTCGAGGCGGCCGCCGGGTCCGCGGCCGAGGAGGGCATGCGGAGATTGCGGACGGAAGCGGTGGCGCAAGCCTCGGACGGCGAGCATTTCTGCCGGGCACACCAGTTGCGGCCCGTCCTGGCCCTGACCTACACCCGGCTCTCCCTCGGCGGCGACCGCACGGCCGGCCGGCCGGCGCCGGGCTATCGCCTGGTCCACTGGGACGGGACGGTGCCCGGCGACCTGGCCGCGACGTTCGCCCACGCCCGCAAGGCCATGGACGACATGCCGATGGGCGAGACCGCCGGCATCCCGCAACCCTGGACCGTCGAGCGCCTGCACGCGGTCGCGGCCGCCGTCGCCGGCCGCGGCGAGCATTTGGTCACCACGGCCGTGCTCGACGCCGACGGGGAGATCGCCGGCTTCACCGAGCTGGTCGTGCCGGGCGACGGCACCGGCGACGCTCAGCACTACGGCACGGGCGTCCTGCCCGCCCACCGCGGCCGCGGCCTGGCCGGCTGGATGAAGGCCGAGCAGATCCACCGGGTGCGCGACCGGTTCCCCGGCCTGGCCGGCCTGGTCGCCGACACCGCCGACGACAACGCCGCGATGCGCCGGGTCAACCACGCCCTCGGTTACCGGCCGACGCATCGCAGCGCACTCTACGAGCGCCGGCTCAGCCGAAGTTGAGCTCGCCCGTACGGGTCCGCTTGAGCTCGAAGAAGTCGGGATAACCGGCCAGGGCCACGGCGCCGTCGAACACCTTCACGGCCTGCTCGCCGCGCGGGATGCTGGTGAGCACCGGCCCGAAGAACGCGACCCCGTCGATGTGAATGGTCGGCGTGCCGACGTCCTCGCCGACCGGGTCCATGCCCTCGTGGTGGCTCTTGCGCAGCGCCTCGTCGTATTCGGTGCTGGTGGCCGCCTCAGCCAGTGACGCGGGCAGACCGACCTCGGCCAGCGCCTCCCGGATCACGACCTCGAAGTCCTTGTTGCCCTGGTTGTGGATGCGGGTGCCGAGAGCGGTGTAGAGGTCGCGCAGCACCCCGTCACCGTGCTGCTGTGCGGCCGCGATGATCACCCGGACCGTGCCCAGGGAACGGTCGATCAGGTCGCGGTACCACTCGTCGAGCTCGCGGTTCTCGTTCAGCACATAGAGGCTCATCACCCGGAAGTTCAGGTCGAGGTCGCGCTGCTTCTCGACCTCGAGGATCCAGCGCGAGCTGATCCAGGCGAACGGGCAGGCAGGGTCGAAGAAGAAGTCAACTTTCGTCACCACTTCACCCTACGAAGCGATCAGCCGACCGAACACGCCAATCGCGTGCTGATTGTCTGGGCCACTCTCGCGCAGGTGGTCCGGTGACTTCTCACGCGGGGACGACGACGACCTTGCCGGGCACGGCGCGGGCCTCGGCCAGCGTCATCGCCTCCCCGATGCGGGCCAGGGGCACCCGGGCGGCGACCTGCGCGGTGATCCGGCCCTCGGCCAGCAGGGTCAGCACGGTGGTCAGATCCTTACGCGTACGGGATTGGAAGGCCGCCCGATCGCGCCGGCCCGACCACAGGTCGTAGAAGGACGCCCGCTTGCCGTTGGGCAGCACGTTCCAGAGGCCGAGGCGGGCCAGGGTGACCAGGAAGGCGGGCACCATCGGGCCGGACTCGTGCGCCGCGATGGAGTAGCAGACCAGCGCACCGCCCGGGGCCAGCAGGCGCCACGCGCGGGTCAGGTGCACGCCGCCCAGGTTGTCGAAGGCCGCGTCGACGCCGCCGGGGGCCAGCTCGCGGATCCGCTCGGCCAGCCGCGGGTCCTGGTGGTCGAGCGGGATGACGCCGAAGGCGCGCAGCGCGTCGTGGTGGCGCCGGTTGGCCGTGCCGATGACCCGGATGCCGTCGAGCCGGGCCAGCTGGGCCAGCGTGACCCCGACCCCGCCGTTGGCCCCGTGCACGAGGATCGTCTGCCCCGGGCGCACGCGGGCCGTGCGGTGCAGCATCTGCCACGCGGTGACCCCGTTGACGACCAGCGTCTCGGCGTCGCCCGGGTCGAGCCCGTCGGGCACGGCGACCAGGTCACCGGCGGGCAGCACCAGGTGGGTGGCCCAGCCGCCGGTCTTGGTCATCGCCGCGACCCGCTGCCCGACCAGCGAGGCGTCGACGTCGGCGCCGACGCTGTGGACGATGCCGACGACGTCGTAGCCGGGCACGAACGGAAACTTCGGCTGACCGGGATAGCGGCCGCGCCGCATGGCCTGCTCGGCGAACGACACCCCGCTCGCCTCGACGGTGACCAGTGCCTGACCCGGCCCGGCCGGCGGCAGCTCCCGGGTGCGCAGCTGAAGGCCACTGGGCTCGACGACCCCGGGCAGGACAACTTCGGTGGCTTCCATGGCATGAGCTCCGATCGCTAGGCTTACAACCGTTAACTTACTCGCTAAGGCAACGGTTGTAAACCTAGGGTTCAGCCGGCCACGCGGTAGCCGACGCCCGCCTCCTCGATGCGGGCCACGTCGGCCTCGGTGATGCCCCGGCCGGTGAAGCGCTCCACCGCCACCAGACCCTTTCCGATGCGCTCGCCCGAGTCGTCGAAGTCGAGGCCGGCCAGGACGGCGTCGATCTCGGGCGGCAGGGCATCGTTGTCATCGAGGTATTCGAACGCGGCGAGAAGCCGGCCGCCCTCAGCGAACGAGAGCCGGGTCAGCATGTTGACGTTCCAGTACATGCTGGCCGCGCGGCCGCCGGAGGACGCGGCCCGCAGCACCCCCTCGTCCGAGCCGACATAGCCGTTGAACTCGACGACCAGCACGACTCCGTCGACCTCGAGCGCGGTGACCCACGGCCCGGCGCCGTACTGGAAAGTCTCGTTCAGCTCGCGTTCGATCTCGTCGAACGGCTGCGGGCGCCCGGGGTCGGCCCCGAAGGTCCGCAGCACCTGAGGCAGTGCCGAGCCGGTGACGACCGTGACGGTCGCCGCCTGGGAGAGCGATCCGCGGTCCACCCAGCGGTAGGCGTGCTCGGGACGGGACGGACGGGCCGGCGGTTCCGGTTCGCCGCGGAGCCGGTGGCCCAGCCGGTCGGTGCGCTTGTGCACGGTGTCCGGTGCGGCGGGTGCGCTCCAGACGGCGAGGTTGTAGGCCTCGTAGTGGGCGTCCGCCTCGTCACGGCCGCGAGCCCGCACGCGGATCCGGTAGTCCCCGGGCCACGGCGGCGTCACCCGGTCGAGCCCGCGGGCTCGGGGGCCGGGCCCGATGATCGACGCGGCGCCCTCGGTGGCCGGCCAGCTGACGTCCACGATCTCCTCCCAGTCGTCGTCCTGGAAGTCCTCGTCGTCGTCGGACGGCGCCTCGGCGAGCACGGCCACCTGGACCTGGACGTGACCGTCGGCGGTGCCGGTGCGGATCACGACACCGCCGGCGGTCGCGTCGGCCAGTCCGTTGCCGGAGAAGTCGGCCCGCTCGGGGAACTCGTGCTCGATCAGCCCGAAGCGGTGGCCGGCCACGGCCACGTGGGCGGACGAACGGCTCGGCAACTGGTACTCCGCGCGACGCTTGGCCAGCAGCGCCTCGGCGTACCGGGGAGGCATGGGCACCTCGCCCAACAGCAACGCGGCCGCTCCGGCGCCCAGGCCGACCGTGGCGGCGGTCTCGTCGAGCATGGTCGCGGCTCCCGCCTGATGCACCACGGCGCCCGCGACGGCCACGGCCAGTGCGAGGTAGGCCGAGCCATGAGCGGCCGCGACCCCGTCCTCGTCCGTCACGCCGGCTGGGACCATTAGCAGCGGCGCGGTCACCGGGTGGGCGGCCATCTCGCGGACCAGGGCGACCGTACGATCGATGATGCCCACGCGATAGCTTTCCAGCAGCGTGGCGGCGGACGTGGTCTCGCTTTCCCGAATTCCGCCCAGGGAGGCCGTCGCATAGCCGAATCGCTCCGGCGGTGCCGGCAGGCCGTCCAGCACGTCCGGCGCCGCTCCCCAGTCGTACCCCGCGATCGTCAGCTCGAGCGCGCCGAGCAGGCGCTCGGCCGCCAGCGGGCTCAAGGTTCGCAGGACCGACATGCTTGCCGGTTCCGGCCAGGGCATGCCCCAGTTGCGCCGGTTCTCGTCAGGGAGACCGAGCCGCCCGAGCGATCCGGCCGGACCGGCGGCCACCCGCACCCGGAGGACCGGTATCGCCGCGGCGACAAAGGCCGCCAGTTCATCCGTACGCGAAGGCATCGGTTCATCATCCCGGGCTGAGCGGCCGCCGGTGACCGATACCGGAGAGCCACCGCTCGACCTCGGCCGGCGAGCGCAGCAACACCGTCTCGGGGAAGTCCGGACTCGCCTGCCACCGGCGCATCCGGGCGCGTTTGCGGGCGAACGACTTGACGTGGAAATAGAGCAACGACTCGCGGTCGAAGAAGGCCAGCCGCCAGGTCTCGTAGTTGCCGTTGCAGATGGGCGTGCGGTGCACGATGTGGCGGACCGTGCGGCGCAGCAGGCGGGTCCACGACACCCACCGCGGCAGGTCGAGGCCGACGATCAGATCGGCTCGTTCGAGTACCAGGTCGTGCCACATCGCGTAGCCGGCGTCGATCACCCAGGCGTCGCTCGCGAGCAGCTCGCGGATGAGGTCGCGCTGTTCCTGCTCAGGCCGCGCCACCCAGCCCGGCTTCCAGGTGAGGTCGTCGATCGAGTGGTAGGGCAGGCCGAGCCGTTCGCCGATCCGGGCGGCCAGCGTCGACTTGCCGGAGCCGGTCACCCCGTAGACCAGAATGCGTTGCATCCGGTCACGATAGGGGTCCGGCCAGACCTTCCTCGAACGCGATAATGACCAGCTGGACCCGGTCGCGGACGCCGAGCTTGGCGATCGCCCGGGTGATGTGGGTCTTCGCGGTGAGCGGGCTGATCACCAGCTCGCGCGCGATGTCGTCATTGGACAGTCCGGTCGCGACCAGCCGCACCACCTCGCGTTCGCGCCCGGTCAGCACGGCCAGCCGGTCACCCCGCGGCGCGGCGGCCGGGCGGTGGGCGAACTGGCTCACCACCCGCCGGGTGACGCTGGGCGAGAGCAGGGCGTCACCGGCCGCCACGACCCGCACCGCCTGGCGCAGCCCGTCCGGCTCGATCTCCTTGGTCAGGAAACCGCTCGCCCCGGCCGCGAGCGCCGCGAAGACGTACTCGTCGGTCTCGAACGTGGTCAGGATGATCACTCGCGTGTCCGGGGCGAACGACAGGATCTCGCGGGTGGCCGCGATGCCGTCCAGGCCGGGCATCCGGATGTCCATCAGGATCACGTCGGGTCGCAGCGTCCGCGTGGTGCGCACGGCCTCGTCGCCGGTGGCGGCCTCGCCGACGACCTGGATCTCCTTGTCCCGGCGGAGCAGGCTGCGGAACCCGGCGCGGACGAGATGCTGGTCGTCGGCGAGCAACACGTTGATCATTCGCGCTCCAGGTAGGGGATGGTCGCCCGTACGGAGAAACCGGTCCGGCCGGCGCCGGCCGTGAGCGCCCCGCCCAGCGCGGCCACCCGCTCCCGCATGCCGGCGATGCCGTTGCCGTCGACGATCTCGGCCGGCACCCGGCCGTCGTCCTGCACGTCGACCACCGCACTTGCCGGGGCATAGCGCAGCGTCACCGCCACCCGGGTCGCGCCGGAGTGCCGCACCGTGTTGGTCAGCGACTCCTGCACCACGCGGTAGATCGCCGTGCCCACCGCGGCCGGCACGTCCGACCGCTCGCCGAACTCGTTGACCGACACGGTCAGTCCGGCCGCCCGCACCGGCTCGGCCAGCCGGTCCAGCCCGTCGAGCCCGTGGGCCGGCTCGGCGACCGGCGGCGCGCCTCCCTCGCGCAACACGTCGACCAGCGACTTCAGATCGGTCATGGCCTGCCCGCGGACGTCCTGAGCGAGCCGCAGCGACGAGCGGGCCTCCGCCGGGTCGGTGTCGAAGGCGTCGAGCGCGACGTTGAGGTGCACCCCGACCACGGCGAGCGTGTGCGAGACGACGTCGTGCAGGTCGCGCGCGATTCCCACCCGCTCCTCGGCCCGCCGGCGCCGCGCGTCCAGATCCCGCTCGTGCTGGGCCTGCTCGAGGCGCAGAGCCGTCTCGTGCTGCCAGTGGCGGGTGCTCACAAAGGCGGTCGCCGCCGCGAGCAGCGCGGCCAGCCACAACGCGTCGCCGCCGACGTGCGCGAGCGTCCAGTCGGCGCCGTGCTCGGTCATCAGGACGAAGGTGTCCCAGTTGGCCCCGTACAGCAGCGCCAGCCCGCCCGCGATGAGGGTGAACCGCAGCCGCCCGGCGAGCACCACGGCCACGAAGGCGGCACTGGCCGGCCATACCCAGCCCGACCCGACCAATCCGGCGCCACGCATGGCGGCGACCGTCGCGAGCGAGAAGACCAGGACCGTACGGGGGAAGCGTGGGGCGAAGAAGGCGGCGACCGCCAGCCAGAAGGCCAGCGTGAGGGTCATGACGGTCTGTCCGTTGCCGCCGGTGATCGCCAGGCCCGCGGGGACGCCGACCAGGGTCACGGCCGATGCGAGATATCTGTTCATGGCCAGGACGCTAGGACCGGCCGGGGGTGCGGCACGTCGTCCCACGGTGGACACTTCCATCGACGCCTCCCGGCTACCGGCTGCACCATTCGGAGTATTACCCGCCGATAGGCTGCCGTGGTGACCCTGCCTCCCACGGACGAGCTCCGCACGGCCGGTGGCGTTCTGCGCTACTGCTTCTACGGCCCGGCCGACGGCTTCCCGGTGATCGCGCACGGTGGTTCGCCGAGCAGTCGCTGGAAACGGCCGGTCCAGTTGGAGGCCATGGCGCCCAGCGGGCTGCGGATGCTCCATTACGACCGTCCGGGCTACGGTGGCTCGACCCGGCGGCCGGGCCGCACGGTGGTGGACGCGGTTTCCGACGTACGACTCCTGGCCGAGGCCCAGGGCTGGTCGCGTTTCGCCGTCTTCGGTGGCTCGGGCGGTGGCCCGCACGCACTGGCCTGCGCCGCGCTGCTGCCCGAAATGGTCACCCGGTGCGCTGTGCTGTCCGGCATCAAGCCGACGGCCAGACCCGGCCTCGACGAGCCGGTGCTGCGGACCGATCTGGCCGGTCACGCCGCCGGCATCATGGAGCAGGTCGCCGTGGGCGGCCCCGAGTCACCGGCCGAGCCCGGACCGCCGGCCCGCGACGACCCCGACGCGCTGGCCCGGTTGCACGCGACCTTCACCGACAGCCTCGACGGCTGGGTGGACGACACCCTGGCCTTCGGCCGGCCGTGGGGCTTCGACGTGGAGGCGATCACCGTCCCGGTCGCCCTCTGGCGCGGCACCGACGACCAGGCCGTGCCGGCCGACCACGCCGAGTGGCTGCTGTCGCACATCCCGGGCGCCGAGGGGCACGTCTACACCGGCGGCCATCTGCCCGGCCCGGACATCTACAACGACATCTACGAATGGTTGCGGCGGCCATGACTCGCTTGACGGTATATATCGTCGACCGTACTATCGCCGCATGCAGGAGCCGACCTTTCTGATCATCGCCTCGCTGGCCGATCAACCGCTGCACGGCTACGGCGTCATCCAGGCGGTCACCCGTCTGTCCGACGGCGACGTGAAGCTGCGCGCCGGCACGCTCTACGGCGCGCTGGACCGCCTCACCGAGCAGGGCCTCATCGAGGTCGACCGCGAGGAGCAGGTCGACGGCCGCCTCCGGCGGTATTACCGGCTCACCGACAGCGGCGCGGGGGCGCTGTCGGTCGAGATCGAGCGGCTGCGCCGCAACGCCGCCGCGGCCGAGCGGCAGCTCCAGCGCCGGCTCCGGCTGTCGTTCGGCGGTGCCGCGTGACGCTCGAGCGCCGCTACCGCCGCCTCCTGCTGGCCTATCCCGGCCCCTATCGGCGCGGCCACGGCGCCGAGATCGTCACGACGCTGCTCGAGATGGCGGCGCCCGGCCAGACCCGGCCCGCCGCGTCCGACGCCTGGCATCTGTTCCTCAGCGGCTTGCGGCAACGCTTCCGGTTGCCCTCCGGGCGGCCGCTCGTCCTGATCGCCGCAGTGCTGATCACCTTGGTCACGGGGGCCTTCGGTGCGGCCGCGGGCTCATGGGCGGCCGAGCAGACCTTCACCGACCTGCCCGGCGACGCCGGCGTCGAGGCCCTGACCCGCCAGGTGGCCGGCGGCGGCGCCGAGTTCGGTTCCGACCGCGCGGCCTCCCCGTGGTGGACCACGATGGTCCACGCCGGCGTGGACGAGCCGTCTTATACGCCCGAGGCGGCGCAGGCCCGGCTGACCGCACATGGATGGCAGGTGACAGCGATCCAGCCCCGCTCCGGCACGTCCGCCACCTTCGACCCGGCCACCGGCGCGACGGTCTCGGAGGCCGTGCGCAGCAGTGCTTTCGAGGCCACCCGCGACGGGCTCCGGCTGCAGGCCACCGGTTACGTGAGGGCCGGCCACGGCGTGGTGAACGTCCAGCTGTGGCCGGCCGACACGGGCGCCGTGGCCCCGCTGATGATCGCCGGCGCTGTCCTGGGCCTGCTGGCCGGCTGGCTGCTGACGGCGGCCGGCGCCTACCGGCTGCGTCCCCTTCCCACCTCCCGCCGCCGGGTCGTGGCCACCCTGACCACGCTGGCGCTGGGGGCGCTGGCCGTGCCCGCTTTCGCCCTGTGGGTGAACGTGTGGCGGGTCCTCGAGCACCGGGAGATGCCGATCTTCACCGTCCACAGCGCACTGAGCGCCGGCCCGTACTGGTCCTACGGCACAACGTGGCTGCTGCCCCAACTGGCCGCCGCCGGCCTCCTCCTGTCCCTCATCGCCTGGGCAGTCACCCTGCGCCGCCCACCCCCGACCCCGGTCGAGGCCTAGCCCACATCTCGTCAGGGGCCGGATTGAACGAGCAGTGGGCGAACGTGGACGCGCCACTTCTAACCACTCGCGATCCCTCGCGGGAGTGGTCGTGCACCTTGGACTCGACGTTGATGGGCTTCCGCGCGGTAGTCCGATGAAGCACCGTGTCGCGCTCCCTGGCCCGAGCCGGCAGCCGGGGGACGACACCTTCGGCTGGGGTGGACTGTGGTGACGGCGATCCAGGGCCGACGCCGTCGATGAGGGTGGGCCAGTCGGGTCTGGGGGGCGGGCCCGTTGTCGGTGAGCCGATTCTTGCGCGGCGGGCGGTTGAAGATCGGCACGCCGGTGACGGCAGCCCCAGAGTCCTCGCGGATGGCGGCGGCCCAGGTGAGAAGCACGCCGGTGAGGGGGATGGTGACGCCGCGGCGCAGGCCCAGCCACGTTGGAGGGTGTCGAGCGTGCTCAGGCGGCGAGGTTGAGGGTGCGCAGGTAGCCGGCGCGGTGGTAGGCGCTCGGATCGAGTGTGGCGATGACGCACTTGTGCTGGAGCGCCAGCAGGGTGGTGTGCATGACGTCGAGCGGCTCGCCCGTGTTCAGCCGGGAGATGATGTCGGCCTGGCGGAAAGTCAGGTCGGCCACGTCGGTCACGCTGCCCGGCAGATGCCGGAGCAGGGTGTGGACCCGCTGCTCGCCGCTCGTGCCGATGAGCGGGGGGGCGGCGCGCAGGTAGGCCAGTGTGGAGACGACGATCTGGCAGGCGCTGTCATGGGCGGCGTCGACCAGTGCCGCCCCGACGGTCTCGTTGTCCAGCTGCGCGTAGGAGAGCAGCACGCTCTCGTCGATGACCAGGTTGGGCCACGTGGTCAGCGGCCGGTGATAGTCGGTGAAGCCGAGATGCCCGATGTCCGCGACCAGCTGCCCGTAATCGGCTGGCCGCGGTTCGGCCCGCCGGTGGTCGCGCAGGTGCGGCAGCAGCATCTGGTAGATCCCGTCGAACCACCGGCCGGCGTCCTGGTATTGGCGGAGGATGCGGGCGCCGGCGTGCTCCCGGGCCATCGGTCGTTGATCCACGGCGAGAGACCCCAGGCAGGCCACAACCGTGCCGCAACGAACGGAACCGCAGGTCAAGCACGTGCCGCCGGGCCTTTTGGCAGATGGCCGCAACAACCGTGCGGGCAGCGGCCGGCACCGCAGGTCAGCGCCCCGTCCGTCACCGCTGACTGTTGTGTGGATCTTCGCCATCCGTGACAAGCGATGAATGCGGGAGGGGGCCACAGTTCGCGCACGGCGGCGCAAAGGCCTCCGGCCTAGGGTGGATCTCATGTTTCGTGATGAGGATCTTGTGTTGCTGGGGCGGCCGCTGTATGCGTTTCTCACCGTTGCGCCTCGTGGCCAGCGGTGGCCGGCGCCGCGGCCGGTGTGGTTCGAGATGACTGGTGCGGGTGAGTTGCAGATGTTCTCGGATCCGGGTGCACCCAAGCTCGACCGGCTTCGCGAGCAGGCGCGGGCGTCCGTGGTGGTCGCGGCGCCGGTGGGCGAGCCGGAGAACTGGATCTCGGTGGAGGGCACGGTCACGCTCCACGACGACGGGGCCTCCGAGCTCGCCGCCCGCCTCGCCGAGCGGTACTGGACCTTCGACGACCCGATCCACCCGCAGCTGCTCGACGCCTGGCGGACCGGACCCCTGGTGCGCCTCGTCCTGCGACCGGAGAAGGTCAACCGGTACTCGGCCTAGTGCAGGGGAAAGTCCTGGCCCCGCTCCGATTCGGGGCGGGGGCCGAGGATGTGGCGCTCGCTCCGGTCGGTCGCGGGTGTTCCACGCGTCCTCGGCGGCCTGCACCTTCTGCCGTGCGGTCTCCGGCGTGAACGGCGGGAACGGCGGTTTTCCAGACATGCGGGGAACGCTGGTCAGTCTTCTGCCTCGCGGCGAGCCTTGGCCCGGCGCTTGCCCTCGTGCATGGCCTGGACGCGGGCGACCGGGATCGTCCGGCCCTCGTCGATCAGGCCCTGGTCGAGCTTCTGCGGGGCGGGCATCGCGGCCGCCCACGGGTCGCCCTCGCCCAGCAGGCCCGGCGCGGTGTGCACGGTGAAATCGGCGGGGGTGACGTCGTCCAGATCGTCCCAGGGCACCGGGAACGACACGGGCAGACCGGGGCGTACGCGGGGACTGAACGTGGCCACCACGGTCGCCCCGCCCGAGCGGGTCGCGTCGAGGAAGACCTTGCCGTGGCGGTCGTCGCGGATGAAGGCGGTCGTCGCCAGCTCGGGGTCGAGGCGCTCGGCCCGGGCCGCCACGGCGCGGGTGGCCGCCGCGACCTCCTCGGGATCCGCCTGGCCGTCCAGCGGGACGAAGACGTGCACACCTTTGGAGCCGCTCGTTTTCACCGCGCCCGCCATGCCGGCACTGGCCAGGGCCTCGCGGACGAGCCGGGCCGCCCGCACCGCGAGCGTGAAGTGCGACGTGCCCTCGGGCGGGTCCAGATCCATGATCAGATGGGTCGGCTTGGTCGAGCCGGCCACCATCAGCGCGGGGTGGAACTCGATCGCCCGCTGGTTGCCGAACCACAGCAGCGTGCGGCGGTCGTTGCAGAGGCCGTAAGTCACCTCGCGGTGTGACGCCTCGGCCCAGACCTTTGTCCGCGGCACCCAGTCGGGCGTGTATTTGGGCAGGTTCTTCTGCATGAACTGGTCCTGCCCGCGCAGCAGGCGGATCACCGACAGCGGCCGCTCGTGCAGCACCGGCAACATCCGGTCACCCACCGCGTCCAGATAGTCGACCAGGTCGCGCTTGGTGGCGCCCGCGCCCTCGAACAGCTCCTGGTCGAGATTGGTCAGCGTGACCCCGTCGCGCTCCTCGCCCGTGCTTTTGCCGGCCATCGCCCCATCGTGCCGGAATCAGCGCAGCTGGGCGACCCACACGGCGGGCAGGACCATCAGAAGCGTCAAGATCACGTACGCGCTTCCGAGCCCGAACCGGCGGCCGTGGGTGGCGATCACCGCCGCCAGGAAGGGCATCATCACGGTCAGCAGCGCGGCGATCGAGATGATCTCGGGCTCGTTCTCGCGCCCGGTCACCCCGTACCCGATCAGGATCGGGACGATGACCGCCCAGCCGACGGTCAGAGCGGTGACGACACGCCGGATCCGGAGGCGGCGCGCGATCTCGGCCGGGTCCTTCTGGCAGGCGTACGCCATCCGCTCGGCGAAGCCCTGGGCGGTGCGGGCCAGGCGCACGCTCTTCACGGATTCAACCTCGGTGGTCACAGGCCCGAGCGTACGGGTGATCTTGCTCTGCCGTCTCCTTCGCCACGGGTGATTTGACCGAATCGTCATCACCGGTTGGCTTGCCCCCGGCACACCGTTCAGATGTGCCGGGGGCCCGGTGCGGCTCGTGACCGACCGGGAGCTAACTCTTGACCGAGCCCGCCATCAGGCCGCCGATGAACCAGCGGCCGAGCAGCACGTAGACCAGCAGGGTGGGCAGCGACGTGATCAGCGCGCCCGCCATCGACGCCGCGTAGTCGGGGGACTGGGCGCCGGCCAGAGCGTTGAGGGCGATGGTGATCGGCCCGTTGCGGGTGTTGGACAGGAAGATGGCGAACAGGTAGTCGTTCCAGGCCGACGTGAACTGCCAGATGATCGTCACCACGAAGCCGGGGATCGAGATCGGCAGGATGATCCGGCTGAACGTGCGCAGCAGACCCGCGCCGTCGACCCGGGCCGCCTCGATCAGCTCCTCGGGAACCGTGGTCGCGTAGTAGTTGCGGAAGATCAGCGTGCAGATCGGGATGCCGTAGACGCAGTGCACGAAGACCAGCGTCGTGATGCCGGGCGGGATGCCGAGCGTCGTGACGATCTCGCGCAGCGGGATCATGACGGCCTGGTACGGGATGAACATGCCGAACAGGATCAGCGTGAAGACGAAGTCGGCCCCGGGGAAGCGCCAGCGCGACAGCACGAACCCGTTGGCCGCGCCGATCAGTGACGAGATGATCGCGACCGGGACGGCCAGCTCGAACGTGCGGATGAACGAGGGACGCAGGACGTTCCAGGCCTTCTCCCAGGACGCCGTCGTCCACGTCTCGGGCAGGTTCCACTGGCTGGTCACGCCGATGTCCGCGCCCGACTTGAAGCTGGTCACGATCAGCACGTAGAGCGGCATCAGCACGATGATCAGGAAGATCAGCGCCAGCAGGTACTTGAAAATCGACCCCGGCCCCGATCGCGGACGCGGCTTGCTCTTCGGCGCGAGCGTCTCGACGGGCGGCGGCGCCGCGATCGACGTCGTCGTCATGCGTTCTTCTCCTGCCGGTTCGTATAGACCAAATACGGCACGATGACCACCGCGACGAGCAGCAGCAGGATGATCGAGATGGCTGCGGCCTTGGCGTAGTCGCTGGTCAGCAGCGTCTGCCAGACATAGATGGCCGGCACCTCGGTCAGCCACTGCGGCCCCGACACGCTCATGATCAAGTCGAACATCTTCATCGACATGTGCCCGAGGATGATCAGCGCCGACAGCGCGACCGGCGTCAGCTGCGGGAAGATCACGTTGCGGTAGAGCCGATACGTCGAAGCCCCGTCCATGGCGGCGGCCTCCCGCAGCTCGGCCGGGATGCCCCGGAAACCGGCCAGGAACAGCGCCATCACATAGCCCGACAGCTGCCAGATCGCCGGGATGGCCATCGACGCCATGCCCCAGCTCGGATTGGTCCACCAGGTGCTCTGCGCGAAATCCAGACCCAGACCCCCGAGTACGGCGTTGAGTCCGCCCGCGTTCTCGCCTTTGTTCGGGTTCATCAGCCAGCGCCAGACCACACCCGAGGCGACGAAGGAGACCGCCATGGGGAAGAGATACACCGTACGGAAGAAGCCTTCGGCCTTGACGCCCCGCTCGAGGATGAAGGCCCAGAGCAGGCCGAAGAACATGGCCCCGACCAGGAACACCACCGTGAAGACGGCCAGGTTCTTGAGCGAGTGGGTGAACCGGTCGTTGATGTCCTCGGTGAACAGCTTCGTGTAGTTGTCCAGGCCGGCGAAGCCCTTCGACCCCAGAGCGTTGTGCTCGTCGGAGACGGAGACTTTGGTCGTCCAGGCGATCAGGCCGTAGACGAAGATGGCGAGCAGGATCAGCGAGGGGGAGAGCAGCAGCAGGCCCGGTCCCCAGTGCCGGAGTTTGCGCATCCGGGCTCCTTCACAATGGGGGAAATGGGAGCGGCTCGCGGCCGCCCCCATCAACTCAGATGCTTACTTCTTGACGAACTGCGAAGCGGCGGTGGCCAGCGCCTTCTGCAGTGCGGCGACGTCCTGCTTGGTCGAGAAGGCGCCGAGGGCCGAGTTGGCCGCACCCTGCCAGCCCTGCGAGCAGGCCGAGCCGTGGGCACACGACGGCACCTGCTTGGCCGACTTCCAGTCGGCCATGGCGGCCTGCTGGTACTTCGGGTAGTCGGCGGGCGCGGCGTCCGTACGGGCCGGGATCGAGCCCTTGGTCGTGTTGAACGCCTTCTGGCCGGCGGCCGAGCCGACGGTCTTCAGCCAGCACTTCGTACCCTCGGGGTTGTTGGCCCCCTTGGGCAGCACGAACGAATCGGCCAGCCACTGGAACGTCTCGCCGTTGCCGGGGAACGTGAACCAGGCGTAGTCGGTGAACTTCTTGGCGTCCAGGTCGGCCGCCTCCCAGTCACCCATCAGCTGGTAGCCGGCCTTGCCGTCCATGACCAGCTTCTCGGCGTCGGTCCAGTCCAGCGCGTCGCGGTCGGTGTTGGTGTAGGTCAGCAGCGTCTTGAAGTCGTTGATGCCCTTGGTGACCAGCGGGTCGTTCCAGTCGGTGGTGCCGTTCCACAGGCCGGTGAACTTGTCCGGGCCGAGGTCGGTGATCAGGACCGACTCGAACAGCATCAGCTGCGTCCAGTCCTTGCCGATGGCCAGCGGCGCCTTGATGCCCTTGGCCTTGACCTTCTCGAGGTCGGCGATGAAGGCCGCCATGTCGGCCGGGTCCTTCGTGATGCCCGCGTCGGCCAGGACCTTCTTGTTGGTCCAGACCACGTTGGCGCGGTGGATGTTGGCCGGGACAGAGTAGATCTTGCCGTCCACGGTCAGGTTGTCGATCAGGCCCTGCGGGAACGCCTGCTTGAGGCCCCACGTGTCGTAGTCGGCGCTGATGTCCTCGACCTGACCGGCCAGGATGTAGTCGCTCAGCTCGGCACCGGCGTGCGCCTGGAACGTGTCGGGCGGGGTGCCCTGCTGGAGGCGGGACGCGAGCACGGACTTCGCGTTGGCGCCGGCGCCACCGGCGACCGCGCCGTTCTCGAAGGTCTGCCCGGCGCAGTCGGTGCCGAACTGCTTGACCAGGCCGTCGAGGCCGGCCTTCTCGCCGCCGTCGGCCCACCAGGTAAAGACTTCTACCTTTGTCGAGCCGGACCCGCCGCCGTCGTCACTGGACCCGCAGGCCCCGGCGGTCAGGAGCGCGGCGACACCGACAGCCGCAACGGCAGCCCGTCGAGTGAAGCCCGTCCGACCTCCCCGCCCGCCACCCTTAACCGGACTGAAGACCATCCTGTTTTTCCTCCATCGAAATATTGACATCGTTGTCACGCGATGGGGAGTACCGTGCCGCCTGATCGCACACGTGTCAACGCCTGTTTCCGTGTCGTTACGTGCGGGCTTTGTCGTTATCTGAGCGGATGACCGCCGACCTGCGAAAACGCTGATGGTTCGGCATCCGTCGAACTGAGGCTTGCCATCATTTCGGACACCCGACCGCCCGTTTGCGTGGCGATCTCTTCGCTGCGCGTGTTCGTTCGTGGTGCCTTGTGATCAGTGCCGGGTCACCGTGGAGGGCGCTCGCCGGAACCGCGGGCAATGATAGATGTAGAAATGACGATGGTCCGGGCGGGGCCGGAGTGCCCGCTGATCCGCTCGTGGGCCAGCCGCGCGGCTTCGCGCCCGAGGGCGGTCATGTCGTGGGCGACCACAGTGGTGCCCAGCACGTCGGCCAGGTCGAAGTCGTCGAAACCGACCAGCGCCGGCGGATCGGCCAGCCCGCGCAGGCCGCGCAGCGCCCCGGTGGTGAGCCGGTTGTTGGTGGTGAAGAACGCGGTCGGCGCCGGGTCGAGGGCGAGCAGCTCGCGCACGGTGCGCTCGGCGTGCCGGACATCGTGGACGTCGGTCCGGATGTAGGGCTCCCAGGCGTCGTTGCCGGCCGCCCGCATCGCCCCGACGAAGCCGTCGATCCGCCCCCGCTGCGGCGCCATCCGCTCCAGGTCGGCCACCAGGGCGATCCGCCGGTGACCGGCGGCCAGCAGGTGCTCGCCGGCCGAGCGGGCCCCGCCCACGTTGTCGATCAGAACGGCGTCGGCCGACAATCCGTCCGGCGGCCGGTCGAGGAAGACGAACGGGACGCCGCGGTTGCCCTCGATGGCCAGATACTCGTGGTCGTCGGCGCTGGGGATGACCAGCAGGGCCCGGACGCGCCGCTCGAGGAACGCGTCGACCAGGCTGCGCTCCAGCATGGCGTCCTCGTCGTTGTTGGCGGTGATCAGCAGCAGGCCGTGCTGCCGCAGCTCGCGCTCGATGCCACTGGCCACGGCCGAATAGAACGGGTTGGTCAGATCACCGCTGACCAGCCCGACCAGCGCCGAAGTGGCGCCGCGGCGCAGCTCCCGGGCGATGCCGTTGAGCCGATAGCCGAGAACGTCGGCCGCGTCCCGCACCCGCCGCCCGGTGGTGGGCGCGACGTTGGGCTCCTGGTTGAGCGCGCGGGAGGCCGTCTTGAGGCTGACGCCGGCCAGCTCAGCCACCTGAGTCAACGTCGGCCGGCGAACGGTCACATCGTCGGCGGGCATAACGCTCCGAGCGCTCTCAGTGGCGGGACAGCCAAGTATGACATCGAGCCCAGCCGGTCCGACCCCAGCACAGGCCTCCCGCGTCCCCTGATCAATTCATCAACCCGAATGGACCGTCCACGCGACCACGTTGGGCAAGGGCGGTCACAGGTCGGCGCTCATTGTTTGGTCTCGCTCGCACGGCCGGCACAGGTTGGCGCCATTGGCTTGGTCTCGCTCTCAGCGGCGGTGTCAGACGGATCCCCCGCACCCCGCCTCGAGAGGGTGTCCGGCTCCCGCGTCGAGCGACAACCTTCGGCGCCCGTACACCTAGGCTGGCGCTACGGCTGGCGGCTGACTCTGGCGGCTGGCGCTGCGGCTCCGGCCGGCGGCTGACACGGCGGCCGGCGGTTGACGGTGGTGATCGGGAGGTGGGATGGCGATGCTGACTGTGGGGCTGGTGAGCGCCGGGTTCATGGGGTCGGGGCTGGGTGCTGCTCTGCTCGGGGGTGGGGCCCGGGTGGTGACCACTCTGGAAGGGCGTTCGGCGCGGACCGCGCGGCTGACGGCCGAAGCCGGCCTCGAAGTGCTGGCCACGCTGGGTGACGTGGTGGCGGCGGCCGATGTCCTGCTGTCGGTCACTCCGCCCGGGGCTGTGCTGGACACCGCGCGGGCGATCGCCAAGCACACTGCCGGACGGCGCGGGCTGATCGTCGCCGATCTGAATGCGGTGTCGCCGTGGACCATGACCACTGTGGCCGCCGTGCTGGCGGAGACGCGCTTCGTGGACGGGTCGATCTCGGGGCCGCCACCCAGTGTCCGGCCCGGGGCGCGGCTCTATCTCTCGGGCGCGGACGCGGCGGCGGTGGCCGGGCTGCCGTGGAACGGCCAGGTCGAGCCGATCGTGCTCGGGAACGAGATCGGCGCGGCCAGTGCGCTCAAGATGTGCACGGGCAGTGTCTACAAGGGCTTGACCGCCCTGGTGACCCAGGCGATGCGAACGGCGGGTGCCCACGGCGTGCTCGACGCCGTGCTGGCCGACCTGGACCGCAACGGGCTGGCCGACAGTGACGGGGTGGCCCGGTCGGCCACGAAGGCCCACCGCTTCGTCGACGAGATGCGGGAAGTCGCGGCCACCCAGGAGGCGGCCGGTCTGACGGCGGAGCTGTTCATCGCCATTTCCCGGGTCTACGCCGACATCGCCCGCACGCCGCTGGCCGAAGCCGCCCCCGAGAACGACCGCGACCTCACCCCGGCTGAGATCGTCGCCCGCTTGAGATCGTCGCCCGCTTGAGGTGGTCGCCCGCTTGACGAGACCCGAGCCCACGACGTCTCTCGGGTCCGCCCCCGACGCCCCACCCCGACGCAGCCATCGTCGCGCGGCTGAGGTGGTCGCCCGCTTGAGGCCCTGGTGCGGCTGAGGTGGGCGCGGGGTTGAGGTGGTCGTCAGCTAAGCCGCCGATCCCAGGACCGTCAGCAAGCCCGCGGATCCCAGGACCGTCAGCTAAGCCGCGGATCTCAGGACCGTCAGCAAAGCCCGCGGATCCCAGGACCGTCAGCTAAGCCGCGGATCTCAGGACCGTCAGCAAAGCCCGCGGATCCCAGGACCGTCAGCAAAGCCGCGGATCCCAGGACCGCTGACTGAGCTGCGGGTCTCAAGACCGTTAAGCCGCGGGTCCCAGGACCGTCGGTTGAGCCGAGGGTTCTAGGACGGAGGTGCGACGTTCTCGTCCGTGCGGCGGCGGGGCTTGGGTACGGACAGATGTGTTGTCGTCTGCTCGGGCAGGGGCGTGCTGTTGGGCACCTTCGCGCGGAAGATGCGGTCGGGTGGGAGGCGATAGGTGGCACCCTGCACCAGTTCGTCCGGCACGGTGTGCTTGCCGACGCGGGGGGCCGGCTCATCCGGCGATGAAACCGGCGACGAGGGCAAGGCTGGTGACGACGAGACCGGCGACGAGGGCAAGGCCGGTGACGACGGCGAGCCCGGTGATGAGGACAAAGCCGGCGACGAGGGCGAGACCGGTGACGAGGACAAGGCCGGTAACGAGGGCGAGATCGGTGACAAGGGCGAGACCGGTGACGAGGCGGAGGCCGGAGTCGAGGTCGAGGTCGCGGCCGCGATCAGGGGCGAGGTCGGTAGCGGGAACGGCGACGGGCGTCGGCCGAGGACCGGGCCGGAGCCGTCGGCCGGGCGCGGGTCGCGCAGCGGCTGGAAGCTGAGCCCGCCCACCGCCGCCGGCTCGGCCAGCGTGTTGGGCGGGGGCGGCGGTGGCACGGGGAAGCCGAACGAGCCGGCCGGTGACGGGTCGGGACCCGCGGCTTTGGCGGCGACCCCCTGATGCCGGACAGCGCGACCGGGATCCGGGAAGGGGGCCGGCGCCGGCTCGGCCGGTGGGGGCGAAGGCTGCACGGCGGCCGCCCCGCGCGCCGGGCGGCCCGCGCGCTTGGGGGCGGCGATCCGCGCGGCCAGGCTGAACACCCGGCTCGAGGCGGTCTCGTAGCCGTCCCGGTAGGCCTCCTCCCGGTCCTGGCGCAGCTGATAGCGCTGGTGCAGGCGGCCGGCCGCGTATCCGCAGGAGGCGACGAACAGGGCCACGAGAACAGAGATCAGCACGAGGTCGCCGGGCGCGGTCATGCTCCAATTCTTTCGAAGTGAATAGATCAGGAGCTATAACCCGTTCGACGTACCACGATCGAATGAGCGGGGGCGGTCACGCCCCGCCGACGACCTCGCCGGCGGTGACTGCCTCCTGGAGCCCGCGCGCGGCCAGCCGGTCGGCCCGCTCGTTCTCGGGGTGGCCGGCGTGCCCTTTCACCCAGTGCCACTGCACGTCGTGGCGGCGGACCGCCGCGTCGAGGCGCTGCCACAGGTCGACGTTCTTGACCGGTTGCTTGGCTGAGGTCTGCCAGCCGTTGGCGGCCCAGCGCGGCAGCCACTTGGTGATGCCGTCGCGCACATAGATGCTGTCGGTGTAGAGCTTGACGGTCAGCGGCTGCCGGTTGAGCGTCTCGAGCGCCCGGATCGGCGCCATCAGCTCCATCCGATTGTTCGTGGTCGATTCCGCGGTGCCCCCGAACAGGTCCTTCTCCTTGGCGCCGTAACGCAGCACGGCTCCCCAGCCGCCGGGGCCGGGATTGGGTGCGCAGGCCCCGTCGGTGTAGATCTCCACCACGGTCATGTGAGGACCCTAACGGAGGCGCCCTGCCCACAGCCGTCGAGGAATGGGCGGCACGTAAAGTGAGTGACCGTGACGGACGCGGTCGAGGTACGGGACGTGGTGGTGCGCTACGGCGACACGCCGGCCGTCGACGGCGTGTCACTGACCGTCCCCCGTGGGCGGGTGCTTTCGCTGCTCGGGCACAACGGCGCCGGCAAGACCAGCCTGTTGCAGGTCTGTGAGGGCTTCCGCCGGGCCGACAGCGGCACGGTCCGGGTCCTCGGGCTCGACCCGATGGGTGATCACGACGCGTTGATGCCCCGCCTCGGCATCATGCTGCAGTCCGGCGGCGTCTATCCGTGGGCGACGGCCGGGGAGATCCTGCGGCTCTTCGCGAGTTTCGCCGCCACCCCGCTCGACGTCGACATGCTGCTCGACCGACTCGGGCTGCGCAAGTTCGAGCGTACGAGATGGCGCCGGCTCTCCGGGGGTGAGCAGCAGCGGCTGTCGCTGGCCGTGGCCCTGGTCGGCCGGCCCGAGCTGGTCTTCCTCGACGAGCCGACGGCGGGCATGGACACCGAGGCCCGCCACACGACCTGGCGGCTGATCGAGGAGTTGCGCGCCGACGGTGTGACCGTGCTGCTCACCACCCACCTGCTCGACGAGGCCGAGCGGCTGGCCGACGACGTGGTGATCATGCGCTCGGGGGTGGTCGCCGCGACCGGCACGCCGGCCGAGCTCACCAAGGCCGCGGGCATCGACCTGCTCGAGGTGCGCGCCGATCCGGGCCTGGTGCCCGACGGCCGGCTGGCCCACCTCAAGGTCACCGAGCCGACCCCGGGCGAATATACGATCACCGGTGCCCTCGACGCGGCGGTCATCGCCGACGTGCTGAGCTGGTTCGCCACCAAAAATGCGCAGGTCACCGCCGTGAACACCCACCGGCGCACGCTCGAAGACGTCTACCTGGCCCTGACGGCCGGAGAGAAAACCAGGGTGTACCGATGAGCGGCGCCTTCGCTCCCGCCCCCGGCCGCGCCCCCCTGCGTACGGTCGTGGCCAGCCAGATCCGCATGGAGCTCACCCTGACCGCGCGCCGCGGCGAGGCGGTGGTCCTGGCCATGGGTGTGCCGCTGCTCGTGCTGCTGGGGGCGGGCCTGACCGAGGCGACCAACGTGCCCGGCGACGACCGGCTCGCCTTCGTGGTGCCCGGCGTGCTGGCCCTGACGGTCATGTCCACCGCGTTCACCGGGCAGGCGATCACCACCGGCTACGAACGCAGTTACGGCGTGCTCAAGCGGCTCGGCGCCTCGCCGCTGACCCGGCCCGGCCTGCTCTTCGCGAAGACCACCGCCGTGCTCGGCCTGATCGTCCTGCAACTGATCACGCTGGCCGCGGTGGGTCTCGCGGTCGGCTGGCGGCCGCACCTCGGGTCGATCCTGCCGGCGCTCGGGGTCACCGTGCTGGCCACCGCGGCGTACTCGGGCCTGGCCCTTCTCATGGCCAGCCGGCTGCGGCCGGAGGCGACCACGGGCGCGGCCACCCTGATCTACGTGCTGATGCTCGCGGCCGGCGGCATCATGTTCGCCGCTCCCGACCTGGGGACCTTCGGCTGGTTCCTGCTTCCGCTGGCCGCGCACGCCGAGGCCTTGCGGGAGACCCTCTCGTACGGCGGAAGTGTGCCCACCGCGATCTGGCTCAGCCTCGGCACGTGGGCGGTCGTCTTCGTCACCGCCGCCGCCCGCACCTTCCGCTGGGAGTGATCTCTGTCCACCGTTCGGTGGACAACCGCTGACGGCCACCCGGTCGTCCCGCCGGGCCCCCGCGGACCAGCACGATCGAGGGCATGACAGCCATTGAGGTGCGGGGCCTGCGCAAGGCCTACCGGGGCCGGGAAGTGGTTAGCGGCATCGATCTCGACGTGGCCCGCGGCGAGGTGTTCGCGCTGCTCGGCCCGAACGGTGCCGGCAAGACCACGACCACCGAGATCCTGGAGGGACACCGGCGGCGCGACGGCGGCGAGGTGCGGGTGCTGGGGGCCGACCCGGGCACGGCCGGCTCGGACTGGCGGGCCCGCATCGGCATCGTGCTGCAGGACGCGGACGACGCGGCCGACCTGACCGTCGGCGAGATGGTCAAGCACGTGGCCGGCTTCTACGCCGGCCCGCGCGCGCCGGCCGAGGTGCTCGCCCTGGTCGGCCTGACCGACCGCAAGGACAGCCGGATCCGGACGCTCTCCGGCGGTCAGCGCCGCCGCCTGGACGTCGCGCTCGGCATCGTCGGACGTCCCGAGCTGCTCTTCCTCGACGAGCCGACCACCGGGTTCGACCCCGAGGCGCGGCGGAACTTCTGGGATCTGATCCGGGCGCTGGCCGGCGAGGGCACCACGATCCTGCTGACCACGCACTACCTGGAGGAGGCCGAGGCGCTGGCCGACCGGCTGGCCGTGCTGGCCGGCGGCGAGATCGTCGCCCAGGGCACCCCGGCCGCGCTCGGCGGGCGCGCGTCAGCCGGCGCCAAGGTCAGCTGGCGCGTGGACGGCGTGCTGCGCACCGAACAGGTGCCCGACCCGACCCCGCTGATCCGCGAACTGGTCGAGGCGAAGACCGACCTGAGCACGCTGACGGTCACCCGGCCCACCCTCGAGGACACCTATCTGGCCCTGATCGGAGCGCATCGATGAGCACCCTCACCCTGGGAGTCAGCCGCGGTCACGTGGAGCTGATCCAATTCTTCCGGGACCGCACGGCCCTGGTCTTCACGTTCGCCTTCCCGGGCATGCTTCTGCTGCTCTTCGGCACGATCTTCCAGGATTCGTACGATCAGCCCGGGGTCAGTGCCAGCCACGTCTTCACGGCCAGCATGATCGCGTACGGGATCCTCGCCACCGCCTTCGTGACGATGGGCGCCGGACTGGCCATGGATCGCGAGGACGGCACCCTCAAGCGCCTGCACGGCACGCCGATCAGCGCCACTTCGTACATCTTGGGCAAGCTTTTCCTGGTGTTGGTTCTCAGCGTCGCCGAGACGGTTGTCCTCATCGCGATCGGTGTATTCGTCTTCAGCATGTCCCTGCCGGATGCCTCGCACTGGCTGACCTTCGCCTGGGTCTTCCTGCTGTCGGTGATCGCCTGTTCGCTGCTGGGCATGGCGGTGAGCGCGATCGTCAAGCACGCTCGCACGGCCGGCGCCATTCTCAATGTGCCCGTGGTGGCGCTGCAATTCATCTCCGGCGTCTTCATCTACCCGGTGACTCAGCTGCCGTCCTGGCTCATCTCGGTGGCGTCGATCTTCCCGGTGAAATGGATGGCGCAGGGTTTCCGCTCCGTCTTCCTGCCCGACGGCATGCGCGTCAACGAGGCGGCCGGGCAATGGGAGCTGGGCCGCGTGGCCTTGGTGCTGGGCGCCTGGTGTGTGATCGCATTGGTGTTGTGTCTGGTGACGTTCCGGTGGACCCGGCCCGATCGGTGACGGTGGCTTCGGCGCGGTCGGATCCGGCGCGATCGGATCTGTCGCGGTCGGATCTGTCGCGCAATTTCTGGTGGGACGTCTATCTGGTGGTGATCGCGGCCGCGGTGGCAGTCGTGATCTTCGCCGCGGAGGGCCCCGGCCTGGGCGCGCGACTCGTCGCGACGGGAGCGATCGCCGGCATCGTCGTGCTGCATTTCGCGGCCGGGCGGCGGGCGATCGCGCGGGACGAGGCGCGCCCGGGTCTGCTGGTGGCCATGCTGGTGCTCTTCGCCGTGGCGGTGACGCTGGTGCCCAACGCGAACTGGATGCTCTTCAGCGTCAACCCGCTGATCTTCCAGATGGTGCCGCTCCGGACGGCGGTGTTCGCGGTGGTGGCGGTGAACGCGGTGCTGCCCGTCTCGGACCTGATCCTGCGGCCGGACGCCTTCGGGCCCGACCTCGTGATCGCCCTGATCGCGGGTGCGGCCGGTATCTTTCTCGGCACCTGGATCGTCCGGGTGGTGCAGCAGAGCCAGGAGCGGCACCGCCTGATCGGGGAGCTGGAAAGCAGCCGGGCCGAGGTCGCGCGCCTCTCCCGGGAGGCCGGGGTGACGGCCGAGCGGGCTCGGCTGGCGGGCGAGATCCACGACACGCTGGCCCAGGGCTTCACCAGCATCATCACGTTGCTGCAGGCGCCGGAACCCGATCTGGCGCTCGCGGTGCGGACCGCGCGGGAAAATCTGGCCGAGGCCCGGAGCCTGGTCGCGGCCCTCTCGCCGGCCGAGCTGACATCGGGGTCCCTGCCTTCCGCCGTACGTCGTCAGGTCGCCCGCTTCTCCGAGGAGTCCGGCGTGCCGGCCGCCCTGCGGGTCACCGGCGAGCAACGGCTGCTGCCCACGGCGATCGAGGTGGTGCTGCTTCGGGCGGCGCAGGAGGCGCTGACCAACGTCCGGCGGCACGCCCGGGCCCGGGAGGCGGCGGTTCTGCTGGCCTACACGCCGATGTCGGTGCGGCTCGTGGTGCGCGACGACGGCGGTGGATTCGTCCCCGGTGAGGCCGACGGCTACGGTCTGGCCGGCATGAGAGCGCGGGTGCAACAGGTGCGGGGAGACGTGACGGTGCGCAGCGACCCCGAAACCGGCACGACCGTCGAGGTGGAGGTGCTCGCGTGATCACGATCCTGCTGGTCGACGACCATCCGGTGGTGCGGCACGGGCTGCGCGGCATGCTCGACGCCGAACCGGACCTGACCGTGGTGGGCGAGGCGTCCTCGGGCGAACAGGGGGTCGCGCTCGCCCTCGCCCTGCGCCCCGACGTGGTGCTGATGGACCTGCGGATGCCGGGCGGCGACGGGGTGTCGGCCACCGAACGCCTCACCGCGGTGACCCCGGCGGTCCGGGTGCTGATCCTGACGACGTACGAGTCCGACCGCGACATCCTGCGGGCGATCGAGGCGGGGGCCGGCGGCTACCTGCTCAAGGACGCCTCACCGTCGGAACTGGCCGACGCGGTGCGGGCCGCCGCCCGGGGCGAGACGGTGCTGGCGCCCAGCGTGGCCTCGACCCTCATGCGGCAGGTGCGCCAACCCGCGCGCCCGTCCCTGTCGGCGCGCGAGGCCGAGGTGCTGCGGCTGGTCGCGCGCGGCCTGACCAACGCCGACATCGGCAAGGAGCTCTTCATCAGCGAGGCGACCGTGAAGACCCACCTGCTGCGCGCCTTCAACAAGCTCGACGTGGCCGACCGGACCGCCGCCGTGACCACCGCGATGCAGCACGGCTTGCTTTAGCTTCCCTTGCGTCGGCTCCCCCTGCGTCGGCTTCACAGGAACCGCCAAGGTCGCGCATAGGTCTACGCGAGGCGGAACGCGCACCGTTGCTGAGGTGTCACCAGGAAGGGGACACCGACGAACGGAGGCGGATCATGGAACGAGAGACCGGCCGGCGACGGGCGGCACTGCTCACCGGCGTCCTGGTGGCGGCGAGCGCGGTAGGGACCGCGGCTGTGGCCGCCGCCGCGTACGCATCTTCAGCGCCAACCACGACGACGACCACCGATGAGTCCGCGACCTCTGATTCGTCGTCCTCGACCACTACCGGGGACTATCCGTCGCTCTCCGACGACAGCAGCGACAGCGGTACCAGCGGTGGCGGCCAGGCGACTTCGGGAGGTTCCTGAGATGCCGCTCGTCGAGACCCTGCCGGTGGGAGCTGACACCGCCCAATGGGACGTGTGGGGAACGACGGCTCGGGTCGTCGTGACCTCGCCGGACAAGTGCGACGAAGCAGCCGCGATTGTCCGGGCCGGACTGGCGGCGGTCGACCAGGCGTGCAGCCGGTTCCGCGCCGACTGCGAGTTGCGCGCGGCCTGCCGTTCCGGACGCCCGGTGACGGTCAGCCCGCTGCTCGCCGAGCTGGTCGAGGCCGCGTTGACGGCGGCCCGGGAGACCGGCGGTGACGTCGACCCGACCGTGGGCGCGGCGATGTGCGGGCTCGGCTACGACCGGGACTTCGCCGAACTGACCGGCCGCCCGGTGGCGCCGGCCGTCCGCGTCTTCGACTCGCCCGGCTGGCGGTCGGTGCGACTGCGTGACCGCGAGCTGACCGTGCCCGACGGCGTGCTCCTGGACCTGGGCGCCACCGCCAAGGCGGTAGCCGCTGACCGAGCCGCCGCGCGCGTGTTCGCTGAGCTGGATGTCGGCGTGCTGGTCGCGCTGGGCGGCGACCTCGCGACCGCCGGTCCCGCTCCCGAGGGCGGCTGGCGAGTGCTGGTCCAGGACCGTCCGGGAGACCCTTCCTGCACCGTACGGCTCCCGGCCGGCGCCGCTCTGGCCACCTCCAGCACAGCGTCGCGCACGTGGGGCCGCCCCGGCGAGCTGCTGCACCACATCGTCGACCCCCGCACCGGCCGTCCGGCCGCTCCCGTCTGGCGCACGGTGTCAGTCGCCGCTCATTCGTGCCTGCGCGCCAACACGCTGAGCACCGCCGCCATGGTCCGCGGTGAGCGCGCTCCGGCCCTGCTCGGCCGCGCACCGTCGCGGTTGGTCACACCGTCGCTCGACGTGCTGCGCCTCGGCGGGTGGCCGTCTCCCGTTGCTCCTTTCGCGAGGCATTCTTCGCAGGTGCGGCATGGCTGATGCGCTCTGGTACTTCGCCCGCGGCAGCGGGGTGATCTCGCTGGTGCTGTTGACCGTGGTGGTCGCGCTGGGCATCGGGGCCCGCAGCGGCCGGACGGCGTTCGGGCTGCCCCGCTTCGCGGTGAACCTGCTGCACCGCAACGCGGCCCTGCTCGCAGTCGTGTTCCTGGTCGGGCACGTGGTCGGCCTGCTCTTCGACCCGTACGCCCAACTGCGCGTCTTCGACCTGGTGGTGCCGTTCGCAGGCAACTACCGCCCGGTCTGGCAGGGCTTCGGCACGCTGGCGTTCGACCTCGTGATCGCGATCGTGGTCACCAGCCTCCTGCGGCACCGCCTGGGCGCCCGCACCTGGCGGGCCGTGCACTGGCTGGCGTACCTCTGCTGGCCGATCGCGCTGCTGCACGGCCTCGGCACCGGCACGGACAACGGCACGGCCTGGCTCTGGTCGATCGCCGCCCTCTGCGCCGCCACCGTCCTGGCCGCCGTCGCCTGGCGCCTCACCCCGTCCTTCACCCGATATCCCCACCGCGCCGACCGCCAGGTCAACTCCCGGCTGCTCCCCGCCGTAGCGCCGACGTCAGGCAGCACACCGACACCCGCCGGCGCCCCGTCGCCCCATGCCGGCACGTCACCCCATACCGGCAGCCCTACCCCAGCGGGCATGCCCGGCGTCCCTGAGGAGGCACGATGACCAGCGTCGTGGAGGCGCCGCCCGGCAGCCGGGTGCAGCTTCGGCTGCTGGCCGGCACGCACGATGGGCGGCTCGACAGTCACCTCGCCCAGCATGGACGCCTTCCGGTGCTGGACGCCGCCCAGGTGATCGGCCTGGCCCGGGATGCGGGGCTCACCGGCCGGGGCGGCGCCGGGTTCCCGGTGTGGCGCAAGCTCAGCGCCGTCGCGGCGGCCGGTCGCCCGCCGGTGGTGATCGCGAACGGGGCGGAAGGCGAACCGGCCAGCGGTAAGGATCGTGCGCTTCTGACGTACGCGCCGAATCTGGTCCTCGACGGTCTGCAACTGGCGGCCCTGGGCGCGCAGAGCGCAGTCCTGTATGTGCCGGCGGCAGCTCACCGGCCCCTCCAGACTCTGATCGACGCTCGTCGCCGGGCCGGGCTCGACCGGGTGCCGGTTCGGCTGGTCGCGGCGCCGGATGCGTTCGTGGCGGGGGAGGAGACGGCGGCTGCGGCCGCGGTGGCGGGCCGGGGTGCGGTGCCGGCCGACAAACTGGTGCGGATCACCGAGTCGGGACCGGGCGGTTCGCCGACGCTGGTGCAGAACGTCGAGACGCTTGCCCACCTGGCCATGATCGCCCGGTACGGGCCGGGGTGGTTCCGCGCCGCGGGCACGGCCGATGAGCCGGGCACGTTCCTGGCCACGATCAGTGGCGCGGTCGCCTCACCGGGTGTGGTCGAGGCCGGCTACGGCGTGGCGCTGGGTGACCTGATTTCGGCTGCGGGCGGTGCCACCTCTGCGCTGAGCGCGGTGCTGGTGGGGGGATATCACGGCGGATGGGTGCCGGCGGCGGCCGCGCTGCCGGTCAGCCGGGCGGCCCTCACCGCGTACGGGGCAAGCCCGGGCGCCGGTGTGATCGTCGCTCTGCCCCGGCACGCCTGCGGGTTGATGGAGACGGCGCGGATCGCGGGATATCTGGCGGATCAGGCGGCCGGCCAATGTGGACCGTGCGTGAACGGCTTGCCGCGTCTCGCGAGCACACTCACCGATCTCGCGCACCGCCGGGCCCGTCCCGGACTGCCCGCCGAGGTCGACCGGCTCGCGCGCCTGGTGACCGGCCGGGGCGCCTGTCGTCACCCGGACGGCACCGCCCGGCTCATTCTGAGCGCGATGCACGCTTTCGAACCGGACGTCGCCGCTCATCTCGCGGGCCGCTGCCTGGCTGCCGGGGCGAGCCGATGAAACGCGGAGATGCGGGTCTGAGCCCAGCAGGTGCGGCAGTGAATCAGGGAGGGGGCGTTGTGAGCCGGTTGCATGTCGACTGGACCGCGTGTGACGGGCGGGGGCTCTGTGCGGAGCTGCTGCCGGAGTTGCTGGCCGAGGACGACTGGGGCTATCCGGTGCCGAAGGGCGACCTGACGGTGCCGCCGGCCCTGGAGCCGGCGGCACGTCAAGCGGTGGACCGATGCCCGGCCCTGGCGTTGCGTCTGACCGCGGTCAGCGCAGAGCGAGCGCCCGCTTCATCGTGAAGAACAGGTCGGTCTGGTTGGTCACGCCGAGCACGTTGGCCGCCTGCGGGCCGCCGGCGGCGATCCGGACCTCGGTGCCGGTGTGCTGCTGCGAACCGGTGATCTCGGACGTCGCGTAGGAGATCGTCATGTTCGCGTTGTCGTGGGTGACCAGCGTGGCCGTGTAGCCGAGGGTGGCCTCCTCGACGATCTGGCTGGTGTGGCCGTGGTCGGCGGTCACCACGACGAGGGTGTCGGGGTGCTGCTTCTGGTATTCGAGCACCTTCTTGACGGCGGCGTCGAAGGCGACGGTCTCACCGATCTGGCCGCACGGGTTGGCCGCGTGGTCCTGCTTGTCGATCGAGGCACCCTCGATCTGCAGGAAGAAGCCCTTCTTGCTGCGCTTGGTCTGCTGGTCCAGCACGTTCAGGGCCTTGCCGGCCATGTCGACCAGGTGCGGCTGCGAGGCCGTACGGGCCGTGTTGACCGCACATGTGGCCGGCGCGGTACCCGTACGGGTCGGGGTCGGGCCGACCCACTCGAGGTCCATGTTGTTCTTGGCGAACGCGCCCAGGATCGGCTTGTCGCCCCTGGCCGCGCTCAGCCCGGCGGCGTCGGTGACGACCTGGTAACCATTCGCCTGGGCCTGCTGGGTCACGGTCAGACCCTTGTACTGGCCGGCCTTGACGGTCTGGTCGAAGTACTGCTTGCCCCCGCCCAGCAGGACGTCCGGCTTGGTCTGCACGAGCTGCTCGGCGATCGAGCCGGCGCCGCCGTTCACCTTGTCGTTGACGGCGCAGGCGGCCATCGCGTCCGGGCCCTTGCAGTCGCGGCTGACGACGTGCGAGCCGAGCACGGCCGGGGTGGCGTCCTGCAGCTCGGCGGTGCTGACGTCACCGGTCTTGTAGCCGGCCTTCTTGGCGAGCTCGAGGATCGTCGGCACCGGCTTCTCGTTCGGCAGCACCGAGATCGCGCCGTTGTAGGTCTTGTGGCCGGTCGCCCAGCCCGAACCCGACGCGGCCGAGTCGGTCACGTAGTCGGGCTTCGACGGGTCGGCCTTCTGCACCGCGTAGGTGGTGTAGGCGCCGGTCAGCGGCAGCTTGTCCATGGCCAGCCGGCCGTTCGCGCCGACCTGGTAGTTGCGGGCGATGGTGATCTCGCTGTCGCCCATACCGTCACCGATGAGCAGGATGACGTTGCGAGCCGAACCGCCCTTGATCGCCTGCTTGGCGGCCCAGGTGCGGTCCTGGTGCGCGTCGCCGGCCAGAGCGACCGACGGCACCGCGACGACCGTGGTCGCCACCAGCGCCAAGGCGAGGCGGCCACGACGGGAACGCAGAGCATTCATGAATGCGCACTCCAATATGCGTTGATGCATTGTCGAGGCCCACGCCATCAGCTTTTCTTGAAGCCCCGGTGGCCGGAAAGTGACGCCTCGGCCAACTCGGGCCGGAGGGGACGTTCGACGTGAACGGACAACAACCAGGTGCTGTCAGTTCCCTGAGATCGGTGCGACACGTAAGTGGAGACGCCTCCCCGTTTGGTGCGCCTATCTAAGCTCGTCCGGTGAGGTGGGTGCGGCTGGTCCTGGCGGTGATGATCAGTGCTGCCGCGGCCCTGGCGGTGGTCCGGCTGGTCGCCCCGGCCGACGGCCAGTCCGGCGTACGGCGGCAGCTGGCCTTCCTGCGCACCGAGCTGGAGTCCGGGGCGGCCGAGGACGCGCAGCGGCTCTTCCCCGAGGGCTACTTCTTCTCGTACGCGTTGTATGGCCTGACCGCCGTCGACCTGGGCCGCCTGGACGACGCGCGGTGGGCGCTGGCCCGGCTCGAATCGGACGCCGGCCGCGCCCCGTTCACCGGCGAGATGCCCCTGCGGTACGGCGTCTTCTACCGCGGCTGGGTCAACTGGCTGCGCGGCGGCATCCTCTCGCACGAGCCCGCCGCCGCCCGGGACGCCGCCCAGCTGCGCGCCTTCGAGCAGGACTCGGCCGAGATCGCCGCCGCCTTCGACACCTCACCGACCCCGTTCCTGGTGTCCTACCCCGGAAAGGCGTGGCCAGTCGACTCGACGGTCGCCCTGGCCTCGCTGCGCCTGCGCGACAAACTGCTGACCCCCGCGTACGACGTCACCGCCATCCGCTGGCTGGCCAACGTGCAGGCCCGTCTCGACCCCACCACCCAGCTCATGCCACACACCGCCGACGCCGAGACGGGCGAGCCGACGTCAGGTGCGCAGGGCACGTCGCAGAGCCTGATCAACCGCTTCCTGCCCGAGATCGACCAGGACTTCGCCCGCCAGCAGTACGCCCGCTTCCGCACGTGGTTCCTGGACGCCCCACTGGGCCTGGGCCCGACAATCCGCGAGCACCCGACCGGGATCGACGGCCCGGCGAACGTCGACTCGGGCCCGCTGGTCTTGGGCGTGAGCCTGTCGGCCACAGCAGTGACGATCGGCACCGCCAAAGTCCACGGCGACGAAACCCTGGCCGACGGCCTCTCCCGCTTCGGCGAAGTGGCTGGCCTGCCCATCTACACCCCAGGAGCCAAGCGCTACGCCTTCGGAGCCGCCCCCATCGGCGACGCCTTCCTGGCCTGGTCGAAGTCCGCCCGCCCCTGGGTCGCCGCGGTCCCGGTCGAGCCGCCGTCCCGCTTCCTGTCCCGCTGGTGGCAATTGCCGCTGCTGACGCTGTTCCTGGCCGTTGGCCTGGCGCCGTGGTTGCTGGGTGCCGCCTGGCGGCGGACTCCGCGCCGTCGCTGACCGGTGTCGGCGGTTTGGGCGGAGTATTCCTATCTGCTCTGAAACAGCCTTGCAGTCCGGTTCGGGATAGGTGGCGATCGAGCCCGGAGGGCGGTTGTCGGCAGAGGTGGCGTTGGGCCGTAAGGCCTATTTGGGACGAAAAAAGCGTTCCGCCGTTAACGCGGTGATAGGCCGGTTAGATTACGGAAGGCGCGACTCTCTCGCGTTGCTTACACCGGCCCGGCCGGTTCCCCGAGCCGCCCTCAGGTGCGGTGCCCGAACAGGCAAACCCGTCGCAAGGCGGGGACGCAAAGCCAGGGGCCTCCCTCCATGGAGGCAGCCCAGCCGCCGAAGGAGAAAGAAAGACATGCGCGATTCCAAAGCCCATGCAGCCACGAGCGGCTCGGTTCCGTTCATGCTGCGCGGCCCCAAGTCCGTGCGCACGACCCTCGCGGTCGCCGTAGCGGCCGCGATCGGCTTCGCCCCGGCCGTGATGGTCGCCTCGCCGGCCTACGCCGTGCCGGGCGAGATCACACGTGTAGGCACCACCGACATCGACGTTACCGAAGGCGGCCGGATCGAGATCCGCCTCAACCGTGAGACCGGCGGACCGGTCACCGAGCAGGAGGTGACTTGGATCGCCACGGGAGGTGACCTGCCAGCCGCTGACTCGGATGATGTCGTCTCGATGTCCGGCACCGTCGTCTTCCCGGCCGCCACCAACGCGACCTCGCCGCAGTCGCAGACCATCTCGATCCAGACGGTCAACGACACGATGGACGAGGAGGACGTCGAGAACCTGGACATCGCGATCACGGTGCCGGGCAGCTCCATTCCGGTGACCGCCCACATCAAGGACAACGATGCTCCGCCGACCTACCGGCTGATGGTCGACGACACGACTCCCGACGAGGGTGCGAGCTCGGTCAAGGTCTCGGCCATGCTCAGTGCTCCGTCGGGCAAGGAAGTCAGGATCCCCGTCAGCACCACCCCCGGCTCCGCCAAGGCGGGCGCGGAACAGGACTACGTCGCGCTGGCCAGTGACGCCGTCCTTACCGTTCCGGTCGGGAGCTACGACAGCAGCGTCGAGTCGATCACAATCAACAACGACCACCTGTACGAGGAGCAGACGCAGTCGTTCACCGTCAAGAGCTCCAGCAGCACGACGGCCAGCGGCACTCAGTCGGTTACGGTCGGGATCGAGGACAACGAGGAGCAGCCCGAGATCAACGTGGAGGCCGTGGACGCGGCCCCCGAGGGCACTGACCTTGATTACCTCGTGTCGCTTTCCGGCCCTCGCTCGGAGCGGCCCGTCTCGGCGACTTGGACTACGGCTGACGGTGTTGGGTCTGACTTCGTGCCAGACCCGACTGACCCTGTGGGCCGCGCTACCGCCAGCAGTGACTACAACGGCGGTACTGGCACGGTGACGTTCCGCGCGGCGACGGGCGAGGACGACAGCACCGAGGCCAACAAGCAGCAGCACGTCAAGATCCGTACGCTGCGTGACTCTATTGACGAGATCGACCCCGAGGCTTTGCATCTCACGCTGTCGAAGCCGGTGATCGGCAAGCTCGGTGACAAGAGCGTGGCTACTGGCAGGATCACCGACGAGAACCTGCCGCCGGAGGTGCGGCTGCTTCCAACCACTCGCTCTGCGGCCGAGGGCAACTCGGGCCAGAAGGCGCAGACCTTTACTGTGCGTCTGGACAAGGCCTCGGGCCGGAAGGTCGTCGTCAACTACGCGACCGACGAAAGCAGCGCCAAGCAGGGTTCTGACTTCATCATGTCGTCCGGTTCCTTGATCTTCCAGCCGGGCGAGACGGAGAAGACGTTCTCGGTCAACGTCGTGGGCGACACTGCGCTCGAGCTCGACGAGAAATTCACCGTTACTCTGACCGTTCCCACCGGCGTCGCCGAGCTGGCGACGTCGGCCAACGGTCCGCAAGATTTCACCATCAGGAATGACGACTCGACGGCGACCTACTCAGTCGCACCGCTCAGCGTGAAGGAAGGCTCGGAGGGCACCGTAGCGGTCCTTCCGATCAAGCTCAGCGCGGCGACCGACACGAACGCGGCCTTCACCGTGACGCCATCGGGCACGCCCGGGCCGGGCGTTGCCACGAACACCGGGGCGGGCCTGGGTGAGGTCGACTACGTCGCGCCGGCCACTCCTGTGATCATCCCGGCCGGTCAGACAACCGGCTATGCCTACTTCTTGGTCAACGGGGATGACGTCTACGAGGGCGACGAGTCGTTCACCCTCACGGTCTCACCGACGACGCTCACCGAGACCCTCGTGACCGGGACGGGCAAGACGGCCAAGGTCACGATCACCGACGATGACGCCGCTCCGTCCCTGCAGATCAACGACGCCGACGCCGAAGAGGGCGACGACGTCCAGCTCACCGCGGTGACGGTCGGCGCGGCTCAGAACACGCTGACCTACAACGTCACTCTGCGCGGCGGCTCGGTCAACGGCAGCGTCGCCGCCTCGGCGAACGACTTCACCGACCCGGGCACGGTCGGCGTCACCATCGACGGTGGCACGATCTCCGGCACCACGGTCCGCGTCGGCGACCCGGTCACGGTGGCCGACGACGAGGCCTCCGAGCCGGCCGAGACCGTTCTCATCACCGGTAGCGCCTTCGGCACCGCCGGCAAGGTGGTCCCCGGCACGCTGACCATCGCGGCCAACGACGGCGCGGACGAGGTTCCCACCAACCCGGGCGAGCCCGGTGAGCCCGGCGAGTCGCCGAAGCCCACTATTTTCGCCCCGGCCACGGTCAACGGTGCGGCCAACGTCACGATCACCGGTAAGGTCGCGGCCAACGCCACGGTCGAGCTGTGGGGTGCCCCGATCGGCGGCGGCGCTCCGGCCTGGATCGCCAACACCAAGGCCACCGCGACCGGCAACTACTCGTTCACGCGTTCGATCGTCCAGGGCATGCGTTTCGTCACGCAGTCCAAGGAGGTCAACTCCAACGAGGCGCGGGTGCTGGTCAACCAGTGGGCGTCCCTGACGGCGACCTCGCCCTCGAAGGGTCGCGTCTCGGTGACCGTCAAGACCAGCCCGAACGCCAACGGCCGCAAGGTCGTCGTCCAGCGCTGGACCGGCCCCAACACCTGGACCAACCTCCTGGTGAGCCGGGCCAACGTGAACGGCGCCTACGCCGCCACGACGGTGGTGCCCTCGGGCACGATCGCGCTCCGCGCCTGGGTCGAGGGTGACGCCGGCCGGGGCATCAACGGCCCGGGTTGGTCGGACATCGTCCGCCCGGTCATCAAGTAAGCCCCAGTAAGTAGGACGGGGGCGGCCAGCTGGCCGCCCCCGTTCTTTGCGTGATGGCTCAGTCGACCTCGACCACCGCCTGGGCGAACTGCGCCGAATACAACCGGGCGTAAGCCCCGTCCGCCGCGATCAGCTCGTCGTGCGTTCCTTGCTCGACGATGCGTCCTTCTTCCATCACCAGGATCAGGTCGGCGTCGCGGATGGTTGACAGGCGGTGGGCGATCACGAACGACGTGCGGCCCTCGCGCAGGGTGGCCATCGCCCTCTGGATCAGCACCTCGGTGCGGGTGTCGACCGAGCTGGTCGCCTCGTCGAGGATCAGGATGCTGGGCTCGGCCAGGAAGGCCCGGGCGATCGTGATCAGCTGTTTCTGGCCGGCGCTGACGTTCGAGCCCTCCTCGTCGATCACCGTGTCGTAGCCGTCGGGGAGCGTCCGGACGAACTGGTCGACGTGGGCCGCCTCGGCCGCCTTGATCACCGAGTCCATGTCGAAGGAGTCGGCGCCGTACGCGATGTTCTCGGCGATTGTGCCGCCGAACAGCCACGTGTCCTGCAAGACCATCCCGATCTCCTCGCGGAGCAGCGAGCGCGGCATCGTCGCGATGTCCACCCCGTCGAGCAGGATGCGGCCGGAGTCCACGTCGTAGAACCGCATCAGCAGGTTGACCAGGGTGGTCTTCCCGGCGCCGGTCGGTCCGACCACCGCCACCGTCTGACCCGGCGCGACGTCGAGCGACAGGTGCTCGATGAGCGGCTTGTCCGGCAGGTAGCGGAACGAGACATCGTCGAACGTCACGTGGCCGCGTACGTCGTCGAGGCCCTCGAAAGCGGGATCGGGGGACTGTTCCGGCGCGTCGAGCAGGGCGAACACCCGCTCGGCGGAGGCCACGCCCGACTGGATCAGGTTGGCCATCGACGCCACCTGGGTGAGCGGCTGGCTGAACTGCCGCGAGTACGTGATGAACGCCTGCACCTCGCCCAGCGTCAGCGAACCGGAGGCCACCCGCAGACCGCCGACCACCGCCACCAGCACGTAGTTCAGGTTGCTGATGAACATCATGGCCGGCTGGATCAGGCCGCTGATGAACTGCGCGCGGAACGACGACGCGTACAGCTTGTTGTTGTGCTCGGCGAAGACGGCGTTGGCCTCGTCCTGGCGGCCGAAGACCTTCACCAGTGAGTGACCGGTGAACATCTCCTCGATGTGACCGTTGAGCTTGCCGGTGGTGGCCCACTGGGCGACGAAGTTGGGCTGTGAGCGCTTGCCCACGGCCGTCGTCACGAGGAACGAGACCGGCACCGTCACCAGCGCGATCAGCGCCAGCAGGGGGGAGATCCAGAACATCGCGCCGAGCACGCCGACGATCGTCAGCAGGGCGGTGGTCAGCTGGGCGAACGTCTGTTGCAGGGTCTGGGCGATGTTGTCGGTGTCGTTGGTGGCCCGGCTCAGCACCTCGCCGCGCGGCTGCTGGTCGAAATACGACAGCGGCAGCCGGGACAGCTTGGTCTCGACCTGCTCGCGCAGGCGGTAGACCGCCGTCTGCACCACGGTCGCCGTGAGGCGGCCCTGCAGCACACCGAACACCCAGGCGAAGACGTAGATCAGCGCGACCCACATCAGCACCTGGGCCAGGCGGTCGAAGTCGATGCCCCGGCCGGGCGTGAAGTCGATCGCGCCGAGCAGGTCGGCCTGCGTGTTCTCGCCCCGGGCCCGCAGCGCGGCGATCGCCTCGGCCTTGGTGACGTTGCCGTCGACCATGTTGCCGACGACGCCGGCGAAGATGACGTCGGTGGCGTGGCCCAGCAGGTAGGGCCCGATCACCGACAGGGCGACGCTGATCGCGCCGGCCAGCATGACCACGCCGACCAGGACACGCTGCGGCTTCAGCAGGCCGAGCAGGCGCTTGGTGGACCCCTTGAAGTCCTGGAGCTTCTCGGTCGGAGCGGGTCCCGCCATCATCCGTACGGCGGGAGGTCCGCCCACGGGTGGGCCGGGCCGGCGGGCAGGGGCGGTCATACGGCGGCCTCCTCAGCGGTGAGCTGGGAGAGCACGATCTCCCGGTAGGTGGTGTTGGTGGCCATGAGCTCGGCGTGGGTGCCGGTGCCGCACACCCGGCCGTCGTCGAGCACGATGATCCGGTCGGCGTCGCGGATGGTGCTGACCCGCTGGGCGACGATCATCACGGTGGCGTCGGCGGTGTGCTCGGTCAGCGCCGACCGCAATGCCGCGTCGGTGGCGTAGTCGAGCGCCGAGAACGAGTCGTCGAAGAGGTAGATCTCGGGCCGGTGGACCAGGGCCCGCGCGATCGCCAGCCGTTGCCGCTGGCCGCCCGAGACGTTGGTGCCGCCCTGGGCGATCGGCGCGTCCAGGCCGCCCTCCATCCGTTCGACGAAGGTGCGGGCCTGGGCGATCTCGAGGGCTTCCCACAGCTGCTCGTCGGTCGCGTCCGGATTGCCGTACCGCAGGTTGGAGGCAACCGTGCCCGAGAACAGGTACGGCCGCTGGGGCACCAGGCCGACCAGCCGCGACAGCAGGGCCGGTTCGAGGTCGCGGACGTCGACGCCGTCGACCAGCACGGTGCCCGCCGTCGCGTCGAACAGCCGGGGCACCAGGTTGAGCAGCGTGGTCTTGCCGCTGCCGGTGCTGCCGATGACCGCCGTGACCTCGCCCGGCCGGGCGGCCAGGTTGATGTCGCTGAGCACCGGCGCCTCGGCCCCGGGGTAACTGAAGCCGACGCCGCGCAGGTCGAGCCGGCCGTGCTCGGTGACCTCGGTGACCGGGTCGGCGGCCGGCGCCACGCTCGAGTCGGTGCCCAGCACCTCCTCGATGCGCTCGGCGCAGACCTCGGCCCGCGGGATCATCACGAACATGAAGGTGGCCATCATGATCGACATGAGGATCTGCATGAGGTAGCTGAGGAACGCGGTGAGCGCGCCGATCTGCATCGCGCCGGAGTCGATGCGGTGCCCGCCGAACCACAGCACCGCGACGCTGGACAGGTTCACGATTAGCATGACGGTCGGGAACATCAGCGCCATCAGCTTGCCGACCTTGAGCGACACGTCGGTCAAATCGGTGTTGGCCTCCGCGTAGCGGGCCTGCTCGCGCTCGTCGCGGACGAACGCGCGGATCACCCGGATGCCGCTGATCTGCTCGCGCATCACCCGGTTGACCCGGTCGATGCGGGTCTGCATCGTGCGGAACAGCGGTCGCATCCGCACGATGATCGCGGCGACCGTGGCCACCAGGATCGGGACGATGACCAGCAGCAGCCCGGACAGCGGGACGTCCTGCCGCAGGGCCAGGATGATGCCGCCGAAGCACATGATCGGCGCCGAGACCATCAGGGTGAAGGTCATCAGCACCAGCATCTGGACCTGCTGGACGTCGTTGGTGGTGCGCGTGATCAGCGACGGCGCGCCGAACTGGCCCACCTCGCGGGCCGAGAACGTCTGCACCTGCCCGAAGATCGAGGCCCGCACGTCCCGGCCCACCGCCATCGCCGTACGGGCACCGAAGTACACAGCGACGATCTGCGCGGCGATGCTGGCGAGCGTGATGGCCAGCATCCACCCGCCGATCTGCATGACGTAGCCGGTGTCGCCCTTGACCACGCCGTTGTCGATGATGTCGGCGAACAGCGTGGGCAGGTAGAGCGTGGCCAGCGTCTGGATGAACTGGAAGAGCACGACGAGCACGATGTCTCGCCGGTAGGGCCGTAAGTAGTTCCGGAGCAGTTGGATGAGCACTACCGGTTCCCCCGTCGGATGAGCAGTCCGTCGAGCAGCAAGGAGACCGCCTCCTCGCCGCTGAAGTCGTCCGGGTCGCCGAACGGCCCGAACGTGTTGGCACCGCAGAACAGAAGCAGCAGCGTCGCCACCGCGGCCGGCGGCCGGCGCAGTTCCTCGGCCCCCGGCGCCGCGACGACCTCGGTCAGCGCGGCGTGCAGCTTCTCCCGGTTGTTGAGCGCCTGGACCGAGGCGTCCCCGGACAGGATCAGCTTCCGGGCGGAGTTCATGAGCTGGGCGTTCTCGGCGAACCGGGCGTGCACGAGCTCGGTCGCCTTGATCAGCCGCTCGCGCAGGGGCGCGGCACGGTCGATCGCGGCCAGCGCGTCCAGCGTCGGCTGCGGGTCGAGTGCCTTGATCACCGAGCACACCACCAGCGACGTCTTCGTCTCGAAGACGCCGAAGATCGTGCCCTCGGCCACGCCGGCGGCCTGCGCGATCTGCCGCGTGCTGACGTCCAGCCCGTGCTCGTGCAGCAGCGGGATGGTCGCGTCGATCAGGGCGGCGCGACGCTCCTCAGGGGCGAGGGCGCGCACACGTTGTCGCTTCTCCACGACGACGAGACTACTGAGCGAGCACTCACTCATCCACTGACATTTGTCATGGGTCGCTCGGCGGAGGCGAGAAACCTCAGGTCGGGAACGACCGGGCCGATCGATGCGCCCGTGCAGCCAGCCGAGATGGACGATCACACCGCCGAGTACTGGGCGCGTCAGCTACGTATCGGCGCCGCCATGGCTTCGGTGGTCACCGCGATCGGTGGCCTCCGGATAGCCACGGGCTGGGAGAGCGCGTACCGCGGGTGGCTGATCCCGATCATCCTGGCCGTGCTGGCCCAGGCGGCCATCTTCCCGCTGCCCTGGGCCCGGCTCGTGCGCAGCGGACGCACCCGTCGGCTGCTGACCCTGTGGTGGCTCAGCGAGATGCCGGTGATGGTGTTGTTCGGCTGGGTCGACCCGGACGGCTGGATGCTCTACGTCCCGGCCGCCGTCCTTCTGCTGATCACCGCGGCCGCCCTCTGGTCGCCCCGGTTCGTCATCGTCCTCGGTGTGATGTCGGTCGGCGGTTACGCCCTGTTGCTGCCGACCCGAGCCGGAACCAACCTGGGCACCACGTTCGTCCTCATCGCGATGATGTCCTGCGTCGTCGGTCTGACCGCGATCTTCGCCAAGAGCCGCCGATCGCTGGACAACCGGCGCCGTACGGCCGAGCAGCGGGCCGAGACGTTGCTGGCCGCCTCGGCCGACGCGGTGATCGCCATCAGCCCGGACGGCCTGGTCCTGTACGCCACCGAGTCGATCAGCCCGATGCTCGGCATCTCGCGGCAGACACTGGTCGGCTCGCGCCTCAGCAGCCTGCTCCCCGACGACCGGGTGGGCCCGGCCGGGGAGTTCTTCGCCGAGTTGATCGCGCTGCCGAACGGCCAGAGCATGCGCGCCGAGTCCCAGCTGCGCAACGCCGACGGCAAATGGGTGTACGTCGACGTGCTGGCCACCAACTGGGTCGACGACCCCGACATCGAAGCCGCCGTGGTGAGCCTGCGCGACATCGGCGCCCGCCGCGCTCTGGAGAACGAGCTGCAGCACCAGGCCTACACCGACTCGCTGACCGGCATGCCCAACCGGGCGCTGTTCCGGCTGCGGCTCGAGGAGGCGGTGGCCGGGCACGCCGAGCGGCCGGTCACCGTGCTGCTGCTCGACCTCGACGACTTCAAGCTGGTCAACGACAACCTCGGGCACAGCGCCGGCGACGAGCTGCTGACCACCATCGCCGCCCGCCTGCGCCGGCACGTCCGCCCGTCCGACGTGCTGGCCCGCCTCGGCGGCGACGAGTTCGCCATCATCATGCGCGACCTCGAGCCGGGCGACGCCGCGGCGCTGGCCGAGCGGCTGGTCCGCACCATCCGCGAGCCGATCCGGCTCGGCAGCCGGGACATCGCCTGCTCGCTGAGCATCGGCATAGCCACCTCGACCGCCGACGACCAGGGCGACCAGCTCCTCGGCAACGCCGACCTGGCCATGTACGCGGCCAAGCGGGCCGGCCGCAACGGCTACGCGATCTTCGACCCGACGATGACGATCTCGGTGCTCGAGGAGGCCCAGCTGCGCATCGACCTCGAGCAGGGGCTGGAGCAGAACGAGTTCGCCGTGCTCTACCAGCCGGTCGTCGACATGCAGACGCAGAGCGTCACCTCGGTCGAGGCGCTGGTGCGCTGGAACCACCCCCGCGACGGCCTGCTCGGCCCCTACCACTTCATCGGCGCCGCCGAGGCCAACGGCCTGATCGTGCCGCTCGGCCGGTGGGTGCTGCGGGAGGCCTGCGCCCAGCTCGCCCGGTGGCGGGCCGAGTCACCGGCCGCCGCCACGCTCAAGGTCAACGTCAACCTGTCGGCCCGCCAGTTCCAGTACGCCGGGCTGGTCGACGACGTCGCCGAGGCCCTGCGCGACGCCGGCCTCGACGCCGCCTCGCTCACCCTCGAGATCACCGAGTCGATGCTGATGGAGGACATCGAGACGGCCAAGAGCACCCTGCACGCGCTGCGCGCCCTGGGCGTACGGCTGGCGATCGACGACTTCGGCACCGGCTACTCCTCGCTGAGCTACCTCAAGCAGCTCCCGGTCGACGTCATCAAGATCGACAAGACGTTCGTCGACGACGTGGACACCGACGCCGACGACGTGGCCCTGGTCGACGCCGTGGCCGGGCTCGGCCAGGCGCTCAAGATGCAGACCGTGGCCGAGGGCATCGAGACCGATGCGCAGTGGGTGACGCTGCGCCGCCTGGGCATCGACCACGGTCAGGGCTACCTTTTCGGCCGGCCCGCCGACCCCGATCAGATCAGCGACCTGCTGGCCGGGGTGAGCACCATCTCCGCTTGAACCGAGAGCCCGCACCCAGCGTGTACCTGTTGGTAGTGCAACTCTGCGGTTAGGAATTCTCAGTGGCGGTCAACAAGCACGTGCGCCGGGTCGCCGGCGGGGTGGTCACCCTCCTCGCCGCCCTCCTCGTCTTTCTCGCGCTGGTGCTCCCCGACCAGATCACCCGGCTCCCACCGGGCAACTTCTGGCTCACGGCGCTGATCCGCGTGCCGATCGAGGCGCTGCTGGCCGTGGCCCTGCTGCTGGCCCTGCCCGGCCGGGCCCGCCGGATCACCGCGACCGTGCTGGGCGCGCTCCTCGGCGCACTGACCGTTCTCAAGGTCATCGACATCGGCTTCTACGCCGTGCTGGCCCGCCAGTTCGACCCGGTGCTCGACTGGACGCTGTTCAAGGACGGCTTCCACTTCCTGGTCGACTCGGTCGGCCGGGGTGGTGCGCTGCTCGCGGCGGCCGGCGCCGTGCTGCTGGCCGCGGTCACGCTGGTGGCCATGACGTTCTCGGTGCGGCGGCTGAGCCGGGTGATCGCGGCTCACCCGTGGCCCGTACGGGGAACGGTCCTGACCTTCTCAGCGGCCTGGGTGACGCTGGCCGTGCTGGGCTTCCAGCTTGTCGGCGGCATCCCGGTGGCCAGCCAGAGCGCGGCCGAGCTGGCCCGTGACACGGTGCTGGCGGTGCCGCAGGACATCCAGGACCGCAAGGACTTCGCCCGCGAGGTGCGCAACGACGACTTCAAGAACCTGCCCGACGACCAGCTGCTGAGCGCGCTCCGCGGCAAGGACGTGATCATCGGCTTCGTCGAGAGCTACGGGCGCGACGCCGTCGAGAACCCCGAGTTCAACCAGCCCGTGCTCGACCAGCTGCGGGCCGGGCAGAGCAAGCTCGCGGCCAAGGGCTTCGCGGCGCGCACCGGCTACCTCACGTCACCCACCTTCGGCGGCGGCAGCTGGCTGGCCCACTCGACCTTCCTGTCCGGTCTGTGGATCGACAACCAGAACCGCTACCGCAGCCTGGTCGCCACCGACCGGCTCACGCTGACCTCGGCCTTCAAACGGGCCGGGTTCCGCACCGTGGGGTTCGAGCCCGGGGTCACGTTCGCCTGGCCCGAGGGCGAGTTCTACGGCTACCAGCAGGTCTACGACTCGCACACGCTCGGCTACCACGGCCCGATGCTGAGCTGGTCGACGATGCCCGACCAGTTCGTCATGAAGCAGGTCCACGAGTACGAGTTCGGCAAGGCCAAGCGGCCGCCGCTGCTCGCCGAGGTGACGCTGACGTCGAGCCACACGCCGTGGACCCCGGTGCCGCCGATGCTGCCCTGGGACGAGATCGGCGACGGCCGGGTCTACGGTCCGATGATCGCCGGCGCCCCCAACGCCCAGCAGCTCTTCTCCGACGGCAAGAAGGTCAAGCAGGCGTACGCGGGATCGATCGCCTACTCGGTGGACAGCCTCCTCTCGTACGTGGAGAACTACGGCGACGACAACCTGGTGCTCGTCCTGCTGGGCGACCACCAGCCGGCCTCGGTCGTGGTGGGCACCAACGCGACCAAGGACGTGCCGATCTCGATCGTGGCCAAGGACCCCAAGGTGCTCGACCGGATCAACGGCTGGGGCTGGACCGACGGGCTGACCCCGGCGCCCGGTGCCCCGCTGTGGCCGATGAACGAGTTCCGCGACAAGTTCCTCACCGCCTACAGCCCGCAAGGGGAACCTCACTGAACGCAGAGTGACGAACTTCCCTATCGCATGATCGACAGCGAATAGACCGCGATCTACCCGCGCGTCACTCCTTTCCGTGACCGAAGTCCGTCAAGATGACCTTCGGCGGCTGCGAGGGGGCAGCCGGCGGAAGCGAACGGGGAGTTCTGTGGAGGACCGTCAGCGGCCGTCCCGGGCGGACAGCCTGAGGCTGACCCGCATGCCGGAGCTGCGCCCGCCCAACAGGCCGTCAGGACCGGCCCCAGAGCCGCCGCCCCCGCCCGCGGCACCCCGGCGGAAGTCTCGTAGGGCCTGGTGGGCGGCGGCCGGCCTGGTCATGGTGCTGGCCCTGGCGGGCGGGTTGGTCGTCGCCTACCGGGCGACCACCGACGCCACGATCCCCGACCGCGGTGTGCCGCCGGTGGCGATCCCGACCGAGGCGTTCGCCCCCTCCGGCCCGGCTCGCGCGGAGGTGGCGGCTCCGGTCAGCCGAGTGCCGTCACCGTCACTTTCGGTATCGGTCAAGCCGGCTCCGTTGAAGGTCACCGCCCGCACGAATCCGTCCCGGGCCAACCTCGCGCGGACCGCCACGATCACAGCCAGCAGCAGCGAAGGCAGCGCGTGGCCGGCCCGCGACGCCGCCGACGGCGACCCGGGGTCGCGCTGGTCGAGCGGCTTCGCCGAGCCGCAGTGGCTGAAGGCGGACCTGGGGGAGCGGCGCGCGGTCAGCGAGGTCACGCTGATCTGGGAGCACGCGTACGCGATCGGCTACCGCATCGACGTATCACTCGACGGCCGGCGGTGGCGCACGATCTGGTCCACCACGGCCGGCGAGGGCGGCACAGTCCAAGTCGACGCCGGCGGCGTTGGCGCGCGGTATGTGCGCATGTACGGCACCAAGCGCTCCAACCAGTACGGCTTCTCGCTCTTCGAGCTGGAGATCCGCTGAACGGGGTGGGTGTTCAACGACGGCAAGGCGTCAAGATGCCGCACATCGCTCTGCGGTCATCGACCAGCCGGCAACCAGGGCCCCCACGCGGCTGCCGCTCGGAGATCAGCGGCTCGATCCGGGCCCGGAGGTCGTCAGCGACCAGCCAGGGCCGTGGGTCGCGCTTCCTCATGTCATCGACAACGGCCGGCCCAGGGTCACGTCATGGCGGGGCACCCGAGTGAGTCAGGAGATCCTGCTGCGCTGTTGACGACGTGACCTATGAAGTGAGCCGATTGCCGAGGAATCGGGTGGAGAGCCCTTTCGGGCCGCCTGGTGCTGGACCGGCCGTCACTCGATGATCGATACGGAAGCCGCACTGGCCGTCCAGCAGGAAGCCACCCACGCCGCACTCCGGGAGGCGGCCGGCGTCTCGTGCGCACCAGATGTGGCCGCGCCCGAAACTTTTCTCCAGCGGAACGCCGCCCGAGCGGAACCCAGCTGGGCGGAGCGTCGGCGGTGCCGAGGCGGGCGCGTGAACCGACGGGGTTCAAGAGAGTGCGCGGAGAATGAGGCGCTCCCCGCAAGCAGAGGCCTGCGGGGAGCGCCTGACGAACGACTCGGGACCCTGGGCGCGTTTTAGAGCTGGACCCGGCCTGCGCCGAGGCCCAGATTCCGCCTGCGTGCGGCCCGCGGAAGGCCGGTTACAACACCGGTAGCCGGCCTTCCGCGGGCCCCCCGCAGGCGGGATCTGGGCCGCACCGCAGACCGACCCCAGGTCTAAAACGCGCCTTAGTCGATCGTCGGGGGGAGGTTTCGGGCGGCTTTCAGGGCGGCGGCGGCGCCGGCGTACGGGTTGTAGGTGTAGGAGCGGTCGAGGGAGCCGGGGACCTTGTAGTAGGCGGCGGCCAGCCTCGCCGGGTCGGTGGCGATCTCGCCGCGGGCCGGCACGTCGTTGCCGTCGTCCCAGCCCCACGGGGCGTTGGCCGAGTTGGTGCCGCACGAGTACGTGCCCTGGCCGCAGCCGCCCGTGGTGTCCCCGGCGAAGGTGCCCAGGTTGGCGAACAGGTTGGTGTTGGTGCGCTGCGACCACAGGCCGCCGTCCGCGAAGACGTCGATCAGCTCATAACGCACGTCCCGGTCGTTGGTGCCGCTGGGCGACTCGGACACGGTCGACGACGGGTAGTAGACGACGCCGTCCCCGTCGATGTCGTACTGCGGCCACGCCTTGAGCCCGTGCCCGCCCCGCTCCTGCGCGGTCACCGGGTGCTGGAACGAGTCGTGCGGCGAGGACTTGAACTGCAGGGTGCCGTCGATCGTCTCGCTGCCGTTGGCCCAGGTGCTGCCGCTCGGCGCGTACGAGAAGAAGTCGCTGTGGGCCACCGTGACCGCGGCCCTGAGGGTGCCGTAGGCCGAGCCGTCCTTCTCGACGACCTCGAGCACCCCCTCGCCGTCGTTCTCGTGCTCGGTCTCGAAGAACGGGTGGTCGATCCAGTCGCGCGGGTGGAAGAAGAAGTACGTCAGGTAGTAGTGGGTGCCGGTCTCGAGCACCGAGTAGTACGCCGCGGCCGCAGTGTTCTTCCCGGCGTTGTCCCAGTTGTCGCGGCCGTTCAGATTGCCGTCGAAGTCGTACCGGGTAATGAAGTCGCTCTTGCCGCTCAGCGCGTGGCTGCCGGTGGCGTCCACGTCCTGGTAATGGACCGGCGCCCAGCGCAGCGCCAGCTCGGCCCGGCTCGGTGCGGCCGCTGCCGGCGCCACCAATCCGGCCGCTGCCAGCACGCCCGCCACGCCGGACGCGATCACCCGACTGATACCCATGCCTACCTCCTGAGATTGATGATCGTAAATCTAAGGGTGGTGGGTGGACGAGAGGCGACGGGGAAATTTCCGGCACGCGGCGGCTACGCTGTGCGGATGTTCAAGGTCGATCTGGGTGGCGGCGCGGAGCTCCGGCCGCTGGAGCCGTGGCAGGCCGAGGAGTTCCTCGCACACATGGATCGGGCCCGCCCGTTCGTCGACCCGTGGATCGCCTGGGCCGGCCGCAGCACGACACTGGCGACGGCCACCGAGACCCTTCAGCGTTATGCGGATCTGCAGGCGCGCGGCGAGGGCCGGATCCTCGGCATCTGGCTCGACGACGTCCTCGTGGGCGGCGTGATGGCGTTCAACCACGACGCGCACGCCGATGCCTGCGAGGTCGGCTGCTGGCTCGAGGAGGCCGGCACCGGCCGCGGGCTGATCACCCGGGCGTCGGCCCGGCTGATCGACTGGCTGTTCACCGAGCGGTCGATCCACCGCGTCGAGTGGCGCTGCCGGCCCGACAACGTGGCCAGCTCGAACGTCGCCCGCCGCCTCGGGATGACGCACGAGGGCACGCTGCGCGAGAGCTTCCCGTGGCAGGGCGTGCGCCACGACAGCGAGGTCTGGGCCGTCCTCGCGCCGGAGTGGTCCGGCGGCAAGTGAGGTGCTGCCTGAGCCCGCACTGACCCACCGCACCGAGGGTGGCCGCGACGAGCCGCTGCTCGTGTGGCGGCTGCCCGAGCCGGTGCTGGCGATCTCGTCGGCCGTGCTCGGCGGGGGCATCGGCCCGTGCGGCTGGGTGGTCAACGCGACCGTGCCGATGTCCTACGACCGGGACGACCCGGCCGACCACCTGGCCGCCATCGCCGGGGGCCTCGGTCTGCGCGGCCCCGGCGTGGGCCTGCTGACCGGGGTCGACGTCGCCGAAGTGGTGAGCACGGCCGACGACGGCGTGCGGCTGTGGGCGACGGTCGGGCTGGGCGTGCCGATCCGGGCCGCCGCCCCGCCGGTGGAGCTCGGACCGCGGGTCGGCACGGTCAACGTCGTGGCCTGGGTGCCGGCCCGGCTCAGCGCGGGTGCGCTGGTCAACGCCGTGGCCACGGTCACCGAGGCGAAGGCGCAGGCGATCCGCGACCTCGGGTGGGACGCGACCGGCACCCCGACCGACGCGGTGTGTGTGCTCTGCCCGGCCGAGGGACCGGTCGCCGCGTACGCCGGGCCGCGCTCGACCTGGGGTGCGCGGCTGGCCCGGGCCGCTTACGCAGCGATCAGTGGTAGGTGAGCTCGCCGGCCTCGATGGCGGCCGGGATCGTGTTCTCCGGCGGGGCCAGCGGGCACAGCCAGGCGTCGTTGTAGGCGCACGACGGGTTGTAGAGGTAGTTGAAGTCGAGCCGCACCCGATCACCGGACAGCGGTTGCAGGCCCCGGCCGTGGGTGCCCTTGACCGTGTCGGTGAGGTAGCGCCCGCCGCCGTAGGCACCCTTGCCGCAGGTGGCGTCGCGCACCGGCAGGAAGAGCCCGCCCCCGTAGGCGGCGATCCACCACAGCGACAGCTCGCCGAACGGTGACTCGATGACACCGGCCCGGTCGTAGTGCACGACGCCGTCGGGGCCGCCGGTGTCGATGTCGATCGAACCGGACGCCGGGCGCACGGTGGCCTCGACGATCACGTCGTCGTTGCGCGGGAGGTAGCGCAGGCCGGCGAACGACCCGCGCTCGTCCTCGGGGATCGCCGACTGGGGATGGGTGCCGAACAGCTTGTCGCGCTCGGCGCGGAACTCCTCGAGGCTCGTGTCAGCCAGATACATCCGCGCGACGGTGGCGCGGTAGTCGGTCAGCTCGAGTGCCTGCATGCCAGTCAATCTAGGCCGCGATCACGGGTTGCACCCGGTGATGAATACCTCAGGGACTACTCGTCCACGATCTGCCAGTCGTGCGCCGGGACCGTGACGCTCGCGCCGTCGACCGTGAACGTGTACGGCTCGTCGCCGATATTGAGCAATGTGACCAGCCGGTTGCCGCCGTCGGTGGAGACCAGGGCCACGGCCGTGTTGGTGAGCTGCTCGGCGGTCGTGCGGGCCCGGACCAGCCAGGCGTGCCGCCGCCGGACACTGATGAGCCGCTGATGCAGGTGGAAGATCGGCCACCCGTAGCCGGCGAGCCCGTCGCGCGTCTCGGGGAAGGCCGGCCGGACCGCGTCGTCGCCACCCGCCCGGTCCTCTTTGACCCCGCGGAAACCCTGCTCGTCGCCGTAATAGACGCTGGGCACGCCGCCGACCGTGAACAACACGGCCAGGGCGTGGGCGAGGTGGCGCTCGTCGTCGAGCTTGCTCGCTATCCGGGTGACGTCGTGGTTGCCGACGAAGGTCAGCGGCTGCCCGGCCTCGAGCACGTCGTTGTTGCGCTTGAGGGTCCAGGCCAGCTCGTAGAAGTTGCCGTCGTTGAGGCTGCTCCAGATCGCCTTCCACAGCTCGTACTGGGTGATCGAGTCGAGCCCGCTGTCGCGCAGGTAGGCCACGTAGCCGCCCTGCAGGATCTCGCCGGTGAACCAGGCCTCGGGTTTGGCCGGCCGCACCCGGGCCAGGGCGGCCCGCCAGAACGCGGGCGGCACCCCGTAGGCGACGTCGAGCCGCCAGGCCGAGGCGCCCCGGTCGAGCCAGTGCTCCATGACGCGTACGACGTGGTCGAGCACCTCGGGCTCGTCGTGGTTCAGCTCGACCAGCGAGCCGTGCCCCTCGAAGACCGCCCGCTCACCCGAAGCGGTGTGCTTGAACCAGCTCTCCGGCGCCTGGAAGCTGCGCCCGACGTGGTTGAAGACGCCGTCGAGCATGACCTGCAGCCCGCGCTCGCGGCAACCCGCGATCAGCGCGTCGAAGTCGGCGTCGTCCCCCAGGCGCGGGTCGATCCGGAAGTGGTCGGTGGTGTCGTACCCATGCGTCTCCGAGGCGAAGATCGGCCCCAGCTGCAGACCGTTGACGCCCAGTTCGACGGCGTAGTCGAGCCAGCCGGTCAGCCGCTTGAGCCCGCCCCCGAACCCCAGCGGATAGACGTGCCACCAGATCACATGGTCGACCCACTCGCGCATGCGCTCACTATCCCCCTCCGGCCCCCGGCCTACGCACCCGGACGGGGAACGGTCCTCACCACCGGGGGCCGCGGGCCAGCCGGATCGGCCCGGTCGCGGTGGCCACGTCGACCTCGGCGCCGTGCTGGCGGACCGTGATGACGCCGTCCCGGGCCAGCTCGGCCGCCACCTCGCGGGCCTCGTCCATCAGGTCGCGCCACGACTCGCCGCCGGTGACCCGGGCCGCGTCGCTCGGGCAGATGGTGGACTCGGGACGGCGGTGCCGCAACAGCGCGCGCATCGCCGCGCCCAGCCGGGCCGCCGGTTCCGCCGGGAGGTCGCCCAGCGCCAGCTCGGCGTCCCGCACCCGGCCGGGGGCCGCGTCGTGGCGAGCCTCCGCCAGCTCGCTCAGCAATTCACGGCGCAGTGCCTCCGGGATCATGGAGCCATTGTCCAGGCGCCGGGCACCCGGACGGCGTGGGCCTCGGTCAGGTCCGGCGACTCCCACTTGCCGATCAGCCGGTCGATCACCGCGTCGGGCACCGGGGCCGACCGGCTCGCGTTCTGCCGGCGTACGGTCCCCGGCGGCACCTCCAGGGCCACGATCTCGACCCGGGCCTGATAGGCCGCGCCCAGCCCGATGCACAGCTCGCGATGCTGCCGCGAGATGTTGGTGGCGTTCCAGACGAAGTCGCGGCCGGCCCGCAGATGCTCGCGGGCCTGATCGTGTGTGGCGGCGGCCACGGCCCGCTGACCGTCGGTCGGCTTGATCCCGAGGCGGGTGCGGATGGCGTCCAGACTGATCACCGGCCGGCCGTTCGCGTGCGCGGCCACCCAGGTGTCCTTGCCGGCACCGGGCAGGCCGGAGAGCACGGTCATCCTCAGGCGGGTGTCGTCGTAGGCGGCGTACCGCGGGTCGCGGCCCTCGGTCCGGAAATACTGGAACCGGGCGTGGTCGGACGCGAACGGCGAGGGCTGGTCGAGCACGCCCAGGCCGGCGCAGTATTCGCGGAACAACTCGATATTCTCCAGCACCTCGTCCCGATCGCCGCAGATCCGGCCGGTGATGTCCGCGTCGGCCAGCATCGCCAGCTCCCGGTTGCCGGCCAGCAGGCTGACCCGCAGCACGATCTGCTCCAGGTCCGGTCGTTCCAGCGCCCAGAAGGGCACCTGGTGGTGCCGCACCAGCGCGGCCACGTGCTCGCGCCACGGCCGGGGCGCGCCCAGCTCCCACAGGATCCGGCGCACGGTCAGATCGCCGCGGCGGGAGTGGCCGGGCGCGGTGATCCGGCCGTCGGCCTCGGTGCGGGTGCAGTCCGGCTTGGCCACGTCGTGCAGCAGCACCGCCGCGAACAGCCGGGCCCGGCCGGCCGGTGGCAGCTCCCGCCAGGCGGGCTGCGCGGCCAGGGCCTCGGCGGCCATCCGGGTGTGCGTGGCCACGTCGCCCTCGGCGTGGTGCACCGCGTCCTGGGGCACGCCGCGCAGCCGCCGGATCCAGTCGAACTCGGCCTCGATCCGCGGCCACGGCACCGTCCAGGATGGACCGGCCGGGCACAGCTCGGCGAAGATGGTCCAGTCAGATCGCATACATCACCGCCGGGTCGGCCAGGCCGTTGGGCACGATCGGGCGGTCGGCCCAGTGCGAGCCGGAGTCCAGGACGGCCTGCAGGAAACCGGCCCGCACCCACTTGTAGCGGCCGGCCACCCGACCGCCCGACTCGTCCTTGACGTACAAGCCCTCCATCTCGTCGCCCGGGTCGGTTTCGGCCAGGACGCGACCCGGGTCGGCTCCGGCCTTGGCCGCCGACACGCGCAGCGACTCCCGCCAGGCCGCAGTCCGCACGGTCGACGACGTGACCAGCGCGGTCAGCTCGCCCAGCGTGGCCACCGTCCCGGTTCGCAGCACCGGGACGCTGACCACCGGCGTGCCGGCCAGCATCGCCTGCCGGGCCGGGGTGTCCAGGAACGCGCCGGTCTCCCGGTCGAGGATGTCGAACTCGCAGAAGTAGTGCGGCAACGCGTCGTAGAAGACGGTGTGCTTGGCATAGAGCCACTCGCCGTAGAGCACGAACCGGGCGCCCAGGACCGGCCGCAGGATGGGCGCGATCAGGTTGGCCCACGACTTCAACGGCGCGAACTGGCGCTCCCGCGGGCCACCGGTCAGATAGTGCCCCCGCGACTGCAGGCGCAGCTCGCCGTCGCCGGTGAAGCTGATCGCCGCGTTGGCCCCGTCCAGCTTCTCCTCGACGACCAGAGTCCGCCCGGCGAGCTCGGCGAACGGCGTCTGCGACAGGTCCTCGTCGCCCGGCTGCAGGCGTGAGCCGGCCAGGTGCGGCGTCCGAGGGTACTTGCTGATCATGTGCTGTTTGTACCGGTGCCCGGTCGCCGGGACCACCGAATATGGCCGCGCTCAGGCCAGCGGCAGGTTGAGCATCGTCAACCCGCCGACCGGTCCGAAGCCGGCCGAGGCATAGAGGGCCAGCGCTGCCGCGTTGTCACTCTCGGTCTGCAGCGACACCCGGCGTGCGCCCGCCGCGCGGGCGGCCTCGGCCACGTGGGTGAGCAGCGCGCGGGCCACGCCCCGGCGCCGGGCCCGCGGCGGGACGAACAGATCGCGGACGAGCCACGCCTCGCCCAGCGTCAGCGAGGCCGGCAGGACCGCGACCGTGGCGAACCCCTGATCCGCCGCCGCGGCGACCCGGAAACGGCCGGTCGTCACCTGGTCGGCCAGCCACGTGTGCGTCCGCGGGCCGGCCGGCGGCAGGCCGTAGTGGACGCGGTATTCGTCGAAGAGCGTGGCCACCCCGGCGAAGCCCGGATCGGCCGGCGTCACCCAGGCGACGGTCATCGGAGGTCCGCCAGCTCGGCTTCGAGCAGTGCCATCACCCTCTGCTGCCGGTCGGCGTCCGGCGCGATACCCCGGCTCGGTCCCTCGGCCAGCATCAGCACGTAGAGGTGGACCCGATACAGCGCCAGCCGGGTGAGCTCGGCCTCGGTGAACGGCCCGGCGCCGTAACCCACCACGAACGGATGGGCGGCGTCGATGCGCCGGAACAGGGCCGGCGACACGAAGTCGAGGAGCGGGTCACCGTAGAGGTAGCGCTCCCCGTCGACCAGCCCGCTCAGCGACCCGTCTGGGGCCACGAGCACGTTGCCGTCCCACAGATCGAAGTGCAGCAGGGCCGGCCGGGTCACCGTGGCCAGCACGTCGCGGTGCCGCTCGAGCAACCCGTCCAGCGGTGGCAGCGAGACCTCCCAGGCGGCCGCGTCGGCCCGCAACGACGCGATCATCGCGCCGAACGCGGCCGGCCAGTCGTCGCCGGCCGGCCGGCCGCCGGTGTAACCGAAGTGCGGCCCGCTGATCGTGTGCACGCGCGCGACGGCTTCGCCCAGCTGACGGCGGGCCACAGCCGAATCCCGGCCGGTGAGCGCCCGCCCGGGCAGCAGCGACGAAATGATCCAGTTCTCGTCGCGGGCCAGCACCGCCGGGACGGGCGCCTTCCCGCGTACGAGGGAGAAATACTCCGCCTCGGCCGGGATCAGCCCCCGCTCGTACCCGAGCAGTCGAGCCGACGCCGGCGGCCCCACCTTGACCACGACGTCCCGCCCGTCGTCGAGCGACGCCCGCCAGACGGCGGCGAACCCGCCCCCGCTCAGCTCGGCGGCCTCGGACACGACGGCGCCGAGACCGTCCCGGACGATCCCGGCGATGTCCTCGACGCCGATCAGCGGTTGAGTGGGGCTGCGCATCCGGCGAGGTTAGCGAACAGACCTAGATCGTGAGGGGCCGCAGGGAGAGCGCGGCCGGCTCGTGCTCGGCGAAGGTGCGGTAGTGGCGCAGGGCCAGGAACAGCCAGCCCAGGCTGATCACGGCCAGGATGACGTAGGGGATCGGCGCGCCGAAGGTGTCCCAGCAGGTGTGCAGGACGACCGCCCCGGCGAAGGTGCCCAGGAAGGCCAGCACCCGCTTGGCGTTCGGCGCCGCGATCAGGGCCCACAGCGCACCCGCGGTCAGCCCGGTCCAGGCGGTGTGCCCGGCCGGCGAGGTCAGCCCGCGCAGGAACAGGGTCTGCTCGACGCTGCTGATGTTGCCGTCCGAGGCGAGCAGCGCCGTGAAGGCGTACCCCATGGTCTCGAGGGCTGCGAAGCCCATGCCCGCCGCTACGCCGATGATCAGGCCGTCCGACGGCAGGCGCCGCTCGTGCCGGCGCATGATCGTGAGCAGCAGGATCAGCGGCACGATCAGCTTGGCCGCCTCCTCGATCACCGCGACCAGCACCATCGGCAGCACGCCGAGGCCGCGCAGGGTGTCGTATTCGAGCGTGCCCGCGACCACGATGCCGATGACGCCGCCGAAGAAGCCGGAGATCACCAGGGCCGAGGTCGGCACCTGCCAGCGGCCGGCGTGGGCCTGGGCGAAGGTGAGGAAGGACAGCGGGACGACGGTCGCGCCGAGCAGGATCAGCGCCGGCACGAAGTTGGGGTTCTGCGTGTGAACGAGGGTCCGCAGCACTACGGCGTACAGAGCTAGTCCGGTGACGAGGACGCCGAGCCAGGCCCACCGGCGGGTGTGATCGCGCATGGCACGCTGCTACCCGACCGGTGGGATCGACTCACGGAAATGCGATGCGCGTCGCTCAGTGTGCGACGGCCATCACGGGCTCGCCCGTCTCGGCCGGCAACCGGCTCGGCCGGACGACCGCCCAGAGCACGACGACGGCGGCCGCCATGCCGCCGGCGACGACGATCGCCATCGCCGTCGAGCTGTTGCCGAGCACGCCGACCAGCGGGGCGGCCAGCGCGCCGACGCCGAACTGCACCGCGCCGAGCAGGGCCGCGGCGGTGCCGGCGGCCTCACCGTGCCGGGAGAGGGCGAGCGCCGGGGCGTTCGGCATGGCCAGGCCGACGGTGGCCAGCACCAGCCACAGCGGGACGAGGATGCCGACCAGGCCGCCGAAGCCGGTGGTGGCGGTGACCAGCAGCACGACGCCGAAGACGGCTCCGGCGACCAGCGCGGTGCCCAGAATCTGGGCCGGCGCCCAGCGGCGGAGCAGGCGCACGTTGAGCTGGGTGGCGCCGATCAGCCCGACCGCGCCGCCGGCGAAGACGTAGGCGAACTGCTGCTCGCTCATGCCGTACTCCTCCTGGAAGACGAAGGAGGAGCCGCTCACGTAGGCGAACAGGGCGGAGAAGGCGAGGGCGGCGACCAGGATCAGACCCACGTACGTGCGGTCGGTGAACAGCGTGCCGTAATCGCGCAGCGTGCCCATGACACCGCCGTTGCGCCGCCGCTCGACCGGGAGCGTCTCGGGCAGGAACAGCGCGGTCGCGGTCAGGATGGCGATCGAGACCAAGGTGAGCACCACGAAGACGCCACGCCAGGAAGTCCAGTGCAGCACCGTGCCGCCGATGGTGGGCGCGAGGATCGGCGCCACGCCGATGACGAGCATCAGCCGGGAGAGCAGCTTGGCCGCGGCGAACCCGCTGAACAGGTCGCGCACGATCGCCATCGCGACCACCGCGGCCGCCGCGGCGCCCAGGCCTTGCAGGATCCGCAGCGTGCCGAGCACGGCCAGGTTGGGGGCGACGACACACAGGACCGAGGCCAGGACGTGGACGCCGACCCCGGCCAGCAGCGGCAGGCGGCGCCCGAACGCGTCCGAGAGCGGGCCGATCAGCAACTGGCCGAGCGCCAGACCGAGGAGCGTGCCGGTCAGCGTGAGCTGCACCGCGGCCTCGGTGGTCTGCAGGTCAGTGGCGATCGTCGGAAGGGACGGAAGGTACATGTCGATGGTCAGCGGCCCGAGTGCGGACAGAAAACCGAGGACGAGGACGACACCTAAGCGGCGGCCGGCAGGATCTTGGCGCATATTCGGTTTCAAGCCTCCGTCGGCCGGGATTCTTCCGTCCGGTAATAGTGATCACACCTCGCCGAATCGCGCTGATGGGCTTGACTGCTCGGGGTCCTGTGCTGCGAAAACGATCAGTGACGGGACGCACGTGTGGTTTCGGCCGGATTCAGTTGTGACCGGCGGCCGGGCGGACAAGGCTGGACGCCGTACGTGTCAGAAAGCGAGTGGAAGGCGTCTCATGCCCCTGCGTCCCTCAGCACGGGCTTGGACGGTCTGGGCCGTCGGCCTCGCCGCGTACATCATCGCAGTGCTGCATCGCACCTCGCTCGGCGTGGCCGGGCTGGACGCGCAGCACCGCTTCGGCATCGGCGCCGGGGCGCTCGCCTCGTTCGCCGTGCTGCAGCTTCTCGTGTACGCCGGACTCCAGGTGCCGGTCGGGCTGTTGCTCGACCGATTCGGGTCACTGCGACTGGTGGTCAGCGGCGGTGTGCTGATGGCGGCCGGTCAGGCGATCATGGCAACGACCGATCACGTGGGCGGTGCCGTGCTGGCCCGCATCCTGGTCGGCGCGGGCGACGCGATGACCTTCATCAGCGTGTTGCGCCTGGTGCCGCAGTGGTTCCCGGCCCGGCGGGTGCCCGTGCTGACCCAGGTGACCGGCATCGTCGGGCAGGCCGGGCAGGTGCTGTCGGCCGTGCCGCTGGCGATCCTGCTGGCCGGCCCGGGCTGGAGCACGGCGTTCTTCGCGGCCGCGGGGGCCGGGGTCTTCGTGTCGATCGCCGCCTTCGCCGCGCTGCACGACAGCCCGGACAAGCGGATCAGCAACGGTGCCTCGATGACCATGCGGCAGCTCGGGGACAACCTGGGCAGCGCCTGGCGGCACCCGGGCACCCGGCTGGGGCTGTGGACGCACTTCACCACCCAGTTCATGGGCACGGTGTTCGCCCTGATGTGGGGGTTCCCGTTCCTGGTGGCCGGGCAGGGCCTGCCCCGTGAGACGGCGAGCGCCCTGCTCACCCTCTTCGTGCTGGTCGGCATGGCCGCCGGGCCGCTGATCGGGGTCCTCGTGCAGCGGCACCCGCTGCGCCGCTCCTGGCTGGTGCTGGGCGTGGTCGCGGTGAACGCCTCGGGCTGGGGTCTGGTGCTGGCCTGGCCGGGCCGGGCCCCCCTGCCGGTCCTGGTGCTGCTGATCGTGGCGCTGGGTCTGGGCGGCCCGGGTTCGATGATCGGTTTCGACTACGCCCGGACGTTCAACCCGGCCAGCCGCCTGGGCACCGCTACCGGAGTGGTCAACGTCGGCGGCTTCGTCGCGTCGCTGCTCTCGATCGAATTGATCGGCCTGATTCTCGACGCGCGCACCGGTGGCGGCACGAACTATGACATCGCCGACTTCAAAGTGGCCATGTCGGTGCAATACGTCTTCCTCGTGATCGGCGTCGCCGGGATCCTGCGAACCCGCAGGCTGGCCCGGCGGCGGATGGCCGAGGAAGGTATCGTGATCCGCCCGCTTCGCGAAGTGTGGGCAGAACGACGGGGTTTAGCAATCAGCCGTACGGAGAAGGCCAAGGCTTTCACGGGACGGAAGTAGACCCGCCAGCAGTGATCCGGCCGCCTGGAGCCGGACGTCAGTAAGGGCAGAGGAGGACATGACCGAGCACGCACCGGACCGTCTCTGGTCCGGCATCGACATCCCCAAGACCATCGCCGGAACACTCGCCGCGGTCTCCGCCGCGGTCGTGGGTTCCTTCCTCGGCGTCGCAGGAACGCTGATCGGCGCAGCCGTGGCCAGCCTCATCGGGTCGGTCGGCACCGAGCTCTACACCCGCTTCATCAACCGCGGGAGCAAGAAGATCGTGTCGACGTTCGTGACCGCCCCGGCCGCCATCGGTACGCCGACGGTCGTGGCCGCCGAGGAGGAACTTCCCTCCGAGGAGCCGGTCGTCGAGCAGAAGCCGGCGCGCAAAGACGTGCGGTGGGGGCGGGCCGCCGCCATGGCCGGCGCGTTGTTCGTGCTGGCGATGGGCTCGCTCACGGCATTCGAGCTGCTCACCGGCAAGAGTGTGCCGGCCGCGGTCGGGCACACGACCAGTTCCACCACGACGATCGGATCCGCCTTCAGCGGCGACAACGGCACCGACGAAAAGGCGACGCCGACGCCGTCGGAGTCCGCTGCCACCGATTCCACCGAGGCACCCGCGGACGGTGAGCCGTCCGGCACGCCGACCACCGGGCCCACGGAGGACCCGGCCGCGACTCCGGCTCCGACGACCGAGCCGGTCGACCCCCAGCAGACCGGTGACACCGGTTCGGGCACCGAGCCCACGGACCAGCCCACCGACGGGGCGGACCAGCAGGACGGCACGACGCAGGACGGCACGACCCAGGACGGCACCACTCAGGACGGCACGACTCAGGACGGCATCACGCAGGACGGCATCACGCAGGACGGCACGAACCAGCAGAGCGGAGAGTGACGATGGATGCCAAGGGCGTATTGACCGAGGCCTTCGGGCGCCTCCCCGACCTGGTGGAGACGGCCGTGCGGGGACTCACCCCGGAGCAGCTGCGGTGGCAGCCGGGCGAGGGCTCCAACTCGATCGGCTGGCTGGTCTGGCACCTCACCCGGGTGCAGGACGACCACGTCGCCGAGGTGATGGGGACCGAGCAGGTCTACGCCACCGGTGACTGGGCGGCCCGCTTCGGGCTCAAGGACCCGTCCGAGACCGGGTACGGCCACGACGCGTCCCAGATCACCGCGGTCGCGCCGGAGAGCGCGCAGGTGCTGCTCGACTACTACCGGGCGGTGCACGACCGCACGGCCGGTTACCTGGCCGGTCTCACCGAGGCCGACCTCGACCGGGTGGTCGACGACAACTGGGATCCGCCGGTCACCCTCGGGGTCCGGCTGATCAGCGTCTATGACGACGACGCCCAGCATGCGGGGCAGGCCGCCTACGTGCGCGGGCTGCTGTAGGACGAACGAGAGAGCGGGCGGGGAGATCCCCGCCCGCTTTTCTGTGTCAGGCCGACGACGGCTCGGTCAACGGAAGCCGTACGAGGAACTTGGTGTCACCCGGCTGGGACTCCAGCCGGATGTCGCCCCCGTGCCCGTTCACGATGATCCGGTAGGAGATGTCGAGGCCCAGACCCGTGCCCTCACCCACCGGCTTGGTGGTGAAGAAGGGCTCGAAGACCCGCTTCTTGAGATCCTCGGGCACGCCCGGCCCGGTGTCGCCGACCGCCACCACCACGTGGTCGTCCTCGCGGTACGTCTTGATCGTCAGCGTGCCGGCACCGCTCATCGCCTGTACCGCGTTGTCGATCAGGTTGGTCCACACCTGGTTGAGCTCGGCCGGGTGAGCCGGCACCTGCGGCAGCGACCGGTCGTAGTCCTTGACGACGGTGACCCCGTTGCCGATCTTGTGGGTGAGCATCACCAGCGTGCTGTCGAGGCCGGTGTGCACGTCGATCCACTGGTGCGCCGCCCGGTCCATCTGTGAATACTGCTTGGCCGCCGAGACCAGCGACGACACCCGGCTGGTGGCGTCCTCGATGTCGGTCATCAGCTGCTCGGTCTCGAGCGCGTAGCCGATCCAGTGAATGGCCTGGTCGAGCAGAGCCTGGGTGCCGACCCGCTCCTCGATCAGCGTGAGGCACTCGATGTCGATGCCGCCCTGGGCGAAGACGGGAGACAGGTCCCACCCGCCGGTGACGTTGCGCTCGTCCATCCAGTCGCCGAGCTCGTCCTCGCGGTCGGCGGTCTCCATCACCGTCAGCGGCTTGGCCTTGGCCGCCCGCTCGATGACGTCCTCCTGCAGCTCGACCAGCGCCACCAGGCGCTCGGGGTCGACCTTGCCCGCGGCCAGCATGGCCAGCTTGTGCCGCATGCCGGCGACCCGCTGGCGCAGCGCGCTGGTGGCCCGCCCGGCCGCCGCGGCCGGGTTGTTGAGCTCGTGCATCAGGCCCGCCGAGAGCGCGCCGAGCGCGGTGAGGCGCTGGCGCTCGCTGACCGCGGCCTGGGTGCTGCGCATGCCCAGGGTGAGGCCCTCGAGCAGGTGGATCGCCATCGGGAACCACTCGCGCATCATGTGCCCGAAGTCGGACGCGCTCATCACGAAGAAGTCGGCGTCGTCGAGCGCGCGCATGCTCGCCATGTACCGCCGCTCGAGGCCGTCGTCGCGCAGGTAGGACTGGGTCGCGCCCATGTAGACCCCGCGTTGCTCGGTGCGGGTCGTCTCGACCTCGTCCTGACCGATCTTGCGGGTGAGCGCGATCGTGCCGCTGAGCAGGATGAAGAACTGGTCGGCGGGATCACCCTCGCGGATCACCACGCCGCCGGCCGGCATGTGCATGGTGCAGCCGTGGGCCGAGATCCAGGCCAGCTGGTCGGCGGTCAGCTTCTCGAAGAGGAACAGGGTGCGCAGGTCGTCGGGGGTGAGCGCGCCGGGATCGCAGGGGACGAGCCGGACCTCGTCGGTGGTGTCAGCCATGGGTTACTGAGCCTCCAGGTAGCGGTGGACCAGCGTGACGGCCATCGCGCCCTCGCCGACCGCCGAGGCCACCCGTTTGACCGAGTTGGCCCGGACGTCGCCGGCGGCAAAGATGCCGGGAACACTGCACTCCAAGTAGAACGGATCCCGCTCCCGATCCCATCCCTTCGGACGGGTGCCATTTGAGAGCAGGTCGGGCCCGGTGTAGACGAAGCCCTTCTCGTCCCGGGCGACCGACTGGCCCAGCCAGTCGGTGCGCGGCTCGGCACCGATGAAGACGAAGAGGTAACCGCACTCGACGGTGGTGCTCACGCCTTCCTTGCTGTCGCAGATCGTGATCGCCTGGAGGTGGCCGTCGCCCTGGGCGCTGAGCACCTCGCAGCGGGTGCGCACCCGGATGTTGTCGATCTTGTTGAGCTGCTGGATCAGGTAGTACGACATCGACGCCTCGAGCGAGTCGCCCCGCACCAGCAGGGTCACCGTCCGGGCGTACCGGGAGAAGAACAGCGCCGCCTGCCCGGCCGAGTTGGCCCCGCCGACGATGTAGACGTCGGTGCCGGCGCAGGAGGGGCCCTCGGTCGAAGCCGAGCCGTAGTAGACGCCCGAGCCGGTCAGCTCGGCCACGCCGTCGGCGATCAGCGGCCGGTAGGAGACGCCGGTGGCCAGCACGATCGAGTGGGCCGAGACCTCGCCGCCGTCGGCGAAGGTCAGCGTGCGGGCCGAGCCGTCCTGGCGCAGACCGGTGACGTCGCGGGTGTTGAGCACCTCGGCCGAGAACTTGCCGGCCTGGCGGCGGGCCCGGTCGGTGAGCTGGGCGCCGGAGATGCCGTCGGGGAAGCCCAGGTAGTTCTCGATGCGCGAGCTCTGACCGGCCTGGCCGCCGACCGCGCGCCGCTCGACCAGCAGCGTCCGGAGCCCCTCGGAGGCGCCGTAGACGGCCGCCCCCAGCCCGGCCGGGCCGCCGCCGACGATGATCAGGTCGTAGAAATCGCGCCCCGGGGCGGTGGAGAGGCCGACCGCCTCGGCCACCTCGGTGCTGCTGGGCTGGGCCATCGCCCGGCCGTCGGCCGTCACCACCAGCGGGATCGACTCGGGGCCGACCCCCGCCGCCTCGAGCAGGCGGCGGCCCTCGGGCTCGTCGGCGCCCAGCCATTTGTAGGGCACCAGGTTGCGGGCCAGGAAGTCGCGGATCTCGTACGACGGCTCGCTCCACCGGTGGCCGACGACCCGGATGTCCTCGGTCTCGCGGTCGCCGGTGGCCAGCCACGCGTCGAGCAGCGCGTCGAGCACCGGATAGAGCTTCTCCTCCGGCGGGTCCCACGGCTTGAGCAGGTAGTGGTCGACGTCGACGACGTTGATCGCCTGGATGGCGGCGTCGGTGTCGGCGTACGCCGTCAGCAGCGCGCGCCGCGCGTTGGGGAACAGGTCCATCGCCTGCTCCAGGAACTCGATGCCGTTGACCTGGGGCATCCGGTAGTCGGCGAGGATGACGGCGACCCGGCCGCCGCGCAGCTTGAGCTCCCGGAGCGCCTCCAGGGCCTCGGCGGCGGAGGAGGCGCGAACGATGCGGTACTGGTCGCCGTAGCGACGGCGCAGGTCACGGGCGATCGCCCGGGAGACAGCGGGGTCGTCGTCGACGGTCAGGATCGCGGGGTGGCCCATGGCAGGTACCTCAGCTATCGACAGTTGGCGTGGCGAGGAGATCGGCGAACTCGGGGTGGCGGTCCAGATATCCGATGACGAAGGGGCAACTCGGCACGACCGGGGTGGCCCGGCTGCGGGCGTCCTCGAGCGCGGCGGTGGCCAGCCGGCTGGCCAGGCCGCGGCCCGAGAAGGACTGCTCGATGTCGGTGTGCATCAGCTCGATCTGGCCGCCGTGGCGGCGATAGTGCAGCACGCCGGCCACCTCGCCGCCGAGCAGCAGCTCGTAGCGCTGCCGCTCGAAGCTGTCGACGACCACGGCGTCGCCCGAGTCGGGCACGCCGACCTGGGCGCTGCCCTCGACGCGCAGCTTGCGGCGGGCCCGCTCGTAGAAGCTGGTGTTGCCCAGCCGGATCACCTGCGCGGCGGCCGGGACAGGCTGGATGCAGAGCCGGTCGTCGGGACCGGCGTAGCCCTCGATGATGCCGTCCACCTCGATGGCCAGCCGGCCGCTGGTGGGCAGGACGTCGAGGTCGAGCTGCTCCTGCAGGGCCAGCATGAGCGGGCGGTTGAACGACGAGTGCGCGGCCGAGGCGGTGACGATCAGACCCTCGACGTTGGGGGAGACGATCGGGCCGCCGGCCGAGAAGCTGTAGGCCGTCGAGCCGGTCGGCGTGGCCACGATGACCGCGTCGGCCGCGTAGTTGACGAAGTTCTTCTTCTCGACCGAGATGCCGATCGCGGCCAGCCCGTCGCCGGGCACCCGGACCATGGCGATGTCGTTGAACGCCGACACCTCCCGGCCGTCGGGCAGCGTCGTGCGGACCGCGGTGCGCGCCTCGATCGTGAACTTGTGCTCGTCGATCGCCGACAACGCGGCGGGCAGATCGGGCAGGTCGACCTCGGCCAGGAAGCCCAGCCGGCCCACGTTGACCCCGAGCACCGGCGTCTTGCGCCCCTCGACCAGCCGCATGGTGCGCAGCATGGTGCCGTCACCACCCAGGCTGACCAGCAGGCCGGCCCGCTCGACCATCTCCTCCGGGGTGACCGCGACCGCGTCGCAGTCGATGCGGTTGATCTCGTCGTGCAGGCCGAGCACGGTGACATCGCGGCGGTCGGCCCATTTCACGATCGCGTCGATCGCCGACCCGCAGTCGCGCCGGGGGTGCAGCACCAGGCCCACGACCTTGACCATGCCCATCCAGCGCCCCGCCCCTCGTCCGACTCGACATCACAGCCTTGCACGTCCGCCCCCCGATCGGCGAGGGCAGGCGACGGAGCACACGTGGTTCATTCGGGCAGGTTTCCTTCCGGTTTCTTGACAGCGTTGTCACACATAGACAGCCTCCGATTAATCCCCGTTTTTCCCGGCGCACTGAAAGGACCTCCGACATGCGCCTCCGTTGGTTGGCGATCGCTGCTGCAGCGGTCACCGTCGGCACCCTCAGTCCCCTTCCCGTCCAGGCCGCCGCCCCCGCGACCGACATCGACCCCGGCATGCTCAGCGCCATGCGCCGCGACCTCAAGCTGGACGACTCCCAGATCGCGACCCGGCTGCGCACCGAGGCCGCCGCCCCCGTGGTCGAGAAGCGCCTGAAGGCCAAGCTCGGCTCGGCCTTCGCCGGCGCCTGGATCCCCGAGGGATCCGAGCGACTGACGGTCGCGGTCACCGACGCTTCCGCCGCGGCTTCCGTACGGGCGGAGGGCGCCGACCCCCGTGTCGTGGCTCACAGCGGTGGCGATCTGGCGTCGACGCGTACGGCTCTGGACAAGCGCGCTTCCCGGGCGCGGGCTTCCGTGGTGCGCGGCTGGTATGTCGACACCCCGAACAACCGGGTCGTCGTGATGGCCGCCCCGGGGTCCGAGAAGTCGGCGCGGGAGTTCGCCGCGGGCGCCGGCGATGTCACGGTGGTCACCGCCGAGCAGCCGCGCACGATGTACGACACCCGCGGCGGCGACCAGTACGTGATCAACGGGAACACGCTGTGCTCGGTCGGCTTCTCGGTGGCCGGCGGCTTCGTCACCGCGGGGCACTGCGGTGGCACCGGCAGCCCGACGCTCGGCTACAACAACGTCGCCCAGGGCACCTTCGCCGGCTCGTCGTTCCCCGGCAACGACTACGCCTGGGTGCGGACCAACGGCAACTGGACCTCGCAGCCGTGGGTCAACAACTACTCGGGCGGCAACGTCACCGTGGCCGGCTCGCAGGACGCGGCGATCGGCAGCTCGATCTGCCGCTCCGGGCGCACCACCGGCTGGCGCTGCGGCACCCTGCTCGGCCGCAACGAGACGATCGTCTATTCGCAGGGCGCCGTCTCGGGCCTGTCCCGCAGCAACGCGTGCGCCGAGCCGGGTGACTCGGGCGGCTCGTGGATCTCGGGCAACCAGGCGCAGGGTGTGACCTCGGGCGGCAGCGGCAACTGCTCCAGCGGCGGCACGATGTGGTTCCAGCCGGTCAACGAGATCCTGTCGGTCTACGGCCTGTCGCTGACCACCACCGGCGGTGGCTCGGGCGGGTCGGCGGTGATCAGCAACCTGAACGGCAAGTGCCTCGACGTGCCCAACGGCAACTTCGCGGACGGCGTAAGGGTGCAGATGTGGAACTGCAACGGCACCCCCGCCCAGCAGTGGAACTTCGTGAACGGCACGCTGCAGACGTCGAACAACAAGTGCCTCGACGTGGCGTGGGGCTCGACGGCCAACGGCACCGTCATCCAGATCGCCGGCTGCAGCGGCAACCCGGCCCAGCAGTTCGTGCTCTCGGCGGCCGGTGACCTGGTCAACCCGCAGGCCAACAAGTGCGTGGACATCGACGCCTGGAACGCCAACGAGGGCGCCGTGCTGGTCCTCTGGGAGTGCACCGGCGGCGCCAACCAGAAGTGGCGCCGCGGCTGATCCGGCCCCTGAACCGGCGTGGTGCCGTCGCGGCAGCGGCACCACGCCTCAGGAACACTCGGGTCGGCGCTGTCACCCGAATGCCCGGCTGATCTCCTCCTCGGTCAGGGCGCCGCGGCGGAAGGTCGTGGTGCCGGTCTCCTGTAGTTCGCGGGCGGCGTCGCGCAGGGCTCCGTAGGCCGCCCAGGCCAGGGCGCCGCCGGTGGAGACGCGGCGGACGCCCAGGTCGGCCAGCTCGGGGACGGACGGCGCGCCGGGGATGGCGAGCACGTTGACCGGGCATGTCACCGCGGCGACCACGCGGCCGATGTCCTCCGGCGTGCGCAGGCCGGGGGCGTAGACGACGTCGGCGCCGGCCGCCCGGTAGGCGCGCAGGCGCTCGATCGTGTCGTCCAGGTCGTCGTACCCGTACAGATGGTTCTCGGCCCGGGCGGTCAGGACCACGCCGTGCCGGGCGCAGGCCTCGGCGGCCGCCGCGACCCGCTCGATGCCGGACTCCAGGGCCTCGATGCGGCCGGTGGCGGGGTCGTAGTCCTCGATCGAGAGGCCGGCCGCCCCCGCCTCGGCCAGCTGGTCGACCGTCTCGGCGATGCCCTCGGGGCTGTCGGCGAAGCAGCGCTCGGCGTCGACGGTGAGCGGGATCCCGACGGCGGCCGTCAGCTGAGCCACGTGGGCCACCAGCTCGTCCCGGGTGACCTGCTGGTCGCGTTTGCCCAGGCCGGCCGCGAAGCCGGACGACGTGGTGGCCAGCGCCTGGAAGCCGAGCGACTCGAGCAGCCGGGCCGAGCCGGTGTCCCACGGGTTCGGCAGCAGGAAGGTGCCGCTCTCGTGCAGCGCGCGGAAGCGTTCTCTCATGGGCAAAAGCGTAACGCATGGGTTACGCTTCCGGGGTGGACGATGTCGCGGCGGCGATCGCCGACCCGGTCCGCCGGGAGATCCTCGAGATGCTGCGTGATCGACCTCTGCCCGCCCGGCGCATCGCCGAGCGGTTCCCGATCAGCCGGCCGGCCGTCAGCCGCCACCTGCGCGTCCTGCGCGAGTGCGGGCTGGTCCACGACACCCCGGACGGGCGCGAGCGCGTCTATCGGCTCGACCCGTCACCCCTGACCGGCATCAAGCACTGGCTCGCCGGTTTCCCGGACACCGCCGAGGCGTGGAACCGGCGCCTCGACGCCCTGGAGACCGAGGTCTATCGCACCCGCCGGGACCGCCGCGCCCCGGCCACCGACCGACAGGAGACGGCATGACGAACGCACCGACCGGACGGCTCGACGGCAACGACCTCGTGCTGACCCGCACCTTCAACGCCGGCCCGGACGACGTCTGGGCGAGCGTCACCGAGTCGAGCCGCACCGCGCGGTGGTTCGGGCCGTGGACCGGCGAGGCGGGGCCCGGGCGCACGATCAAGGTCCAGATGGCGTACGAGGAAGGAAGCCCCTGGATGGAGGCGCGGATCGACGCCTGTGAGCCGCCGAGCCGTCTGCTCCTCACCACCGTCGACGAGGCCGGATCCTGGCACCTGGAGCTGCTGCTGACCGCGGCCGGCGGCGGGACCGAGCTCCGCCTCGTGCACCACCTGACGACCACGGACGGGCTGGGCGAGGTCGGCCCTGGCTGGGAGTATTACCTGGACAACCTGGTCGCCGCCCGCGACGGCGAGCCGCTGCCCGCCTTCACCGACTACTACCCGTCGATGAAGGCATACTTCGAGGCGCTGACACCGTGACCGGACGCGCCGCCTAGGATGGCGGGCATGACCGATGAGACCACGGCTGACCAGGTTCGGCAGCACCTGAAGGACCTCGACGAGGAACTGGCCGAGATGCGCCGCCTGGCCGGCGACGTCCGAGACCGCCGCGGCCAGGACGGCGCCAGCTCGATCGGCCTGCAGGAGCCCGAGGAGCTCGCCACCGAGCTGACCGGGCTCGCCGAGACCGAGGCGGTCATCGACACCCTCGAGCAGCGCCGCGAGACCCTCGAGGCCAAGCTCAAAGAGCTCAGCTGACGCGCACGGCGACGGCCAGAAACCGGTCGTCGTCGTCCTCGTAGACCGACAGTGCCCACCCGGCCGACGTCAGGAGCGGTTCGAGGTTGGCCTCGTTCAGGGGCTCGTCGGCGGTGAGGGTGCGGCCGTGCCGGGCGGCCAGGGCCGCTCGGCCGGTGGGATGGAAAAGCGCCAGGCGGCCGCCGGCCCGGGTGACCCGGGCCAGCTCGGCCAGGCCGGCGGCCGGGTCGGGCAGGTGGTGGACCAGGCCGGCGGCGAAGACGACCTCGGCCGCGGCGTCGGCCACCGGCAGGTGGCGGGCGTCGGCCTGCACCAGGGTCGCCCACCGGTCGCGACCCTTTGTGCGGGCCGTGGTCAGCATGTCGCGGGTGCAGTCGAGGCCGATCACGCGACCCGCCGGGCCGACCGCCGCGGCCAGGGCCGGCAGCGCCCGGCCGGTGCCGCAGCCGATGTCGAGAACGACATCGCCGGGCTCCGGGGCGACGGCGTCCACGGCTTTCGCGTACGCGGGAAGGTCCTCACCGAATTTGTCGTCCCAGCCCGCCGCCCGCGGGGCGAAGAAGGCCTGGCTCTCGGCCAGGTGCCAGCGGTCGGGGTCGGCCAGGCGCGGATGCAGCTCCCGGATCACCGGCCACTGCGGATCGTGGTTGTCGATCACCACCTGGGCCCGCCGCTCACCGGGACCGGCCGGGCCGCGGCCGCCGGACCGCAGATAGACGATCACCCGGTCGGCCGCGGGCTCGAGCACGTTCAGCGCCGAGTCGAGCGCCCCGCCGGACGAGCCGGTCAGGCCCAGGACGGCGTCGACGTTCCAGGCGCGGGCCGAAGGCGGGAAGGCCGCCGCCAGCCGCGCCGCGAAATGACCGGCCGCGCCGTGGTCGCCGCCGTCGACGATGACGGTGAGCGGCGCGCGGGGGGTGAGGATCTCGGCCAGGAACGCCGTGACCTCGGTGAGGCGCTGGGACACGCCTCCCAGCATGCCGCCGCCATGTGACGTCGGCAACGGTTTCGCATCTGCGAGTCCTATCGTGTTCTCACCGTCGCAGATGCGGCCCTAGGGTGACGCCTGTGACGACATACCGCATCGGCGAGGCGGCCGAGCTGCTCGGCGTGAGCGTCGACACGGTCCGGCGGTGGGTCGACGCGGGCCGGCTGCCGGCCGACCGGGACGACCACGGGCACCGGCACGTGGCCGGAGCCGCTCTGGCCGCCTTCGCCCGCTCGATGGCCGACGAGCCCGACCCCGGCACGGGCCGCTCGTCGGCCCGCAACCGGCTGCGGGGCATCGTCACCGCGATCACCCGGGACTCGGTGATGGCTCAGGTCGACATCCAGGCCGGCCCGTTCCGGGTGGTGTCGCTGATGAGCCGCGAGGCGGTCGACGAGATGGCGCTCGAAGTGGGTTCGACGGCGGTCGCCGTCATCAAGTCGACCACCGTGGTCGTGGAGCGGGGAGACGACAGATGAGAAAAGTGCTGACCGGTCTGGCTCTGGTCGCCGTGTTCGCGACGGCGGCCTGCGGCGGCGGCTCCGACGACAGCGCCAACAGCGCCCCGGCCGGCGGCGGCGCGCCGGGCAGCGCCGGGCCGGGAGCCTCCGGTCAGCTGGTCGTGCTGGCCGCGGCGTCGCTGACCGAGTCGTTCGACAAGATCAAGGAAGACTTCCAGGCGCAGAACCCCAACCTCCAGGTCACCATCTCGTACGGCGGCAGTTCCGGCCTGGCCCAGCAGATCACCGCGGGCGCCCCGGCTGACGTGTTCGCCGCGGCCAGCCCAGCCACCATGCAGGCGGTCGTCGACGCGGGCGAGGCCGCCGGCGAGCCGGCCGTCTTCGTCCGGAACCAGCTGGTCATCGCGACCGCCAAGGGCAACCCCGAGGGCATCCGGACCCTGGCCGATCTGACGAAACCGGATCTCAAGGTGGCGCTCTGCGCCGAGCAGGTGCCGTGCGGCTCGGCCGCCAGGAAGGCCATCGAGGCGGCCGGCGTCGACCTCGAGCCGGTGACGCTGGAGCAGGACGTCAAGGCGGCCCTGTCCAAGGTGAAACTGGGCGAGGTCGACGCGGCGCTGGTCTACCGCACGGACGCCAGGGCGGCCTCGGCCGACATCGACGGCGTCGAATTCCCCGAGTCGGCCGGGGCGATCAACGACTACCCGATCGTGACCCTGAAGAGCGCGCCCAACCCGGCCGCGGCCGCCGCGTTCGTGGCCTTCGTGCGGTCCGGGCCCGAGCTGAAGGTGCTCACCGACGCCGGGTTCCAGCTCTGAACCGTCCGAAGATCCCGCTCGCGCTGGCCATCCCGGCCGCGCTCGGCCTGGTGTTCCTGACGCTGCCCCTGGCCGGGCTGCTGATCCGGGCGCCCTGGTCGACGCTGCCGGAACGCCTCACCGAGCCCGGCATCCTCGCCGCGCTGCGACTGTCCCTGCTGACGGCGAGCCTGGCCACGGTCGTGTGCCTGATCCTGGGCGTACCCCTGGCCTGGGTCCTGGCCCGCCTGCACTTCCCCGGGCGCCGGCTGGTGCGGGCGCTGGTCACCGTGCCGCTGGTGCTGCCGCCGGTTGTCGGCGGGGTGGCGTTGCTGCTCGTCTTCGGCCGGCGCGGGCTGATCGGCGGCTGGCTCGACCAGACCTTCGGGGTGAGCCTGCCGTTCACCACGGCCGGGGTGGTCGTGGCCGAGGCCTTCGTGGCGATGCCGTTCCTGGTGATCGCCGTGGAGGGGGCGCTGCGCGGGTCGGACGCCCGGTACGAGGAGGCGGCGGCCACGCTCGGGGCCTCCCGCTGGACCGCGTTCCGCCGGGTCACGCTGCCGCTGATCGCGCCCGGCGTGGCGGCCGGGGCGGTGTTGTGCTGGGCCCGGGCGCTGGGCGAGTTCGGCGCGACGATCACCTTCGCGGGCAACTTCCCGGGGCGCACCCAGACCATGCCGCTCGCCGTCTATCTGGCGCTCGAGCAGGACCTGGACGCGGCCATCGTGCTCAGCCTCGTGCTGCTGGCCGTCTCGGTCGGGATCCTCGCCGCCCTGCGCGACAAATGGGTGGCGGCATGAGTCTGCGCGCGCGTCTTTCCGTACGCCGGGAAGGGTTCGGCCTCGACATCGCGCTGACCGCCGAGCCGGGGGAGGTGGTCGCGCTCCTGGGCCCCAACGGCGCGGGCAAGACCACGACGCTGCGCGCGCTGGCCGGCCTGCTGCGGCTCGACGACGGTCACATCACCCTGGACGGCGTACGCCTCGACCCGCTCGCCCCCGAGCAGCGCCGCATCGGCGTGGTCTTCCAGGACTACCTGCTCTTCCCGCACCTCAGCGCCCTGGACAACGTCGCCTTCGGACCGCGCTGCCGTCACGTCCCCAAGGCCGAGGCACGGCGCACCGCCCAGGAGTGGCTGACCCGGGTCGGTCTGGCCGATCACGTCCGCAAGAAGCCGCGGCAGCTGTCCGGCGGCCAGGCCCAGCGGGTGGCCCTGGCCCGCGCCCTGGCCACCGAACCCAGAATGCTGCTGCTCGACGAACCCCTGGCCGCGCTCGACGCCCGCACCCGGCTCGACACCCGGGCCCAGCTGCGCGGCCACCTGGCCGCTTTTCCTGGCGCGACGATCCTGGTGACGCACGACCCGCTGGACGCCCTGATGCTGGCCGACCGCCTGGTCATCATCGAGGACGGCCGGGTGGTGCAGACCGGCGACGCCGCCACGATCACCGCCCAGCCCCGCACCGACTACGTGGCCCGCCTGGTCGGCCTGAACCTCTACCGGGGCCGGGCCGAGGGTGCCACGGTCACCCTGCCCGACGGCTTCGCCCTGGTCACCGCGGGCGACGAGCAGGGCGAGGTCTTCGTGGCCTTCCCGCCGTCGGCGGTGGCCCTCTTTGCCACCCGCCCGGACGGCAGCCCCCGCAACAGCTGGCCCGCCACAGTGACCACAGTCTCCCGCCACGGCGACGCCCTGCGCATCGAACTGACCGGCCCCTTGCCGGTGGCCGCCGACGTCACCCCGGCCGCGGCGGTGCACCTCGGTCTGGAACCGGGGCGCGAGGTCTGGGCCACGGTCAAGGCCACCGAGGTACGCGCCTACCGCGCCTGAGGCCGCCACCCGATGCGCGCGCCCGATTGGCTTATCAGGCATCGCTTACTGGCGTCATACGGTGATCCCGTCGTCATCCGCGAATTCACATATTCTCCACCGTGCACCTACCGGCTCGCTACATTGCTGCTCGCTCCCAGCCAGGCGCTACCTGCTACTAGCTACCTAGCTGCTGGATGGTGGTCGCCTGGCCGGAAGCGTATTTGCCGCGCTCTGGAGCCCCTGATAAGCAGGCTTCCTGCGGTTCATAGGTAGCTACCCGCTATGTAGCTAGTTGAATGCTACTGTCAGCTTGCTAGCTGAAAGCTACCTCCTAGGAGACCCAAATAATGGCCGAGAGCCGAGACCCGGCAGTCCTCCGTCGCCGGTTGCGGATCGAGTTGCGGAAATCGCGAGACGAGACCGGGCAGTCGCAGAAGGAAGTTGCCGATGCGCTGGCCTGGTCGCCGTCCAAGCTGCTCCGCATCGAGAACGGCATGGTCGGCATCACGGTGACCGACCTACGGGCGCTCCTCGATCACTACGGCGTTCGCGATCGCCGGCGCGTGGAAGAACTGAGCAAGCTGGCTCAGCAGTCACGCAGGCTCACCACGGCGAACTACGGCCGGTCGGTTCCGTCGAGCACCATCAGCTTCTGGAATCTTCGGAGCTCGTCGATCCGAGTTCGTCAGTTCGAAACTCTTTTGATCCCGGGTCTGCTGCAGACCGAGGAGTACGCCCGCGAGGTGATCACCGCCTACTCGACGCCGAGCCTGTCGGACAACGACGTCGACGAGCGCGTCCAGGCTCGTCTGGACCAGCAGAACCTTCTCGATCGCGAGGATCGCCCCGAGCTCTACTTCATGATCGACGAGGCTGCGGTCCGCCGGTGGGTCGGTGGACCGGAAGTCATGCGCAAGCAACTCGAGAAGCTGAAGACAGTCGCCGACCAACCACGGATGACCCTCCAGTTCGTGCCCTTCAACGCCGGCGTCCATGGCGGCATCCTCGGCCCTTTCCAGATTCTGGAATTCCGCGAGGGTGAGGACTACGTCCTCTATCTCGACGACCCGGCGGGTGGGGTGGCCTCCCGGGATGTCGGAGCCGAGACGGAGCGCTACCTCACGCTCTTCTTTGATCTCGAGGCGATTGCCACCAAGCCCCGCGAGGCCTCCACGTACCTGGACGAGGTCTTGAAGGGATTCGATCTGAACCAGAACGGAACCAGCACGGAGACGACCACTACCTAAGTATCAGCTGCGGGAACCGACACCCGCTTCTTCACCTCGACGGAGGTGGCTCGATGAGAGCGACGCGCACGCATCGCCTAACTGCCGTGTGGTGCATGCGTGCGCGTCGGCTCGGCGAAAGGCGGATGGCATGACCGCCCGTCAGCCGGCAGAGCAGGAGCCGCCCAAGTCGGAGACCTTCGCCTTCTTGCAATGGGTCCTCAGCACCTGGCCGCGCTCCATCCGCGCCATTCTTCTCATCTCCGCACCCATCGTCGGAGTTCTGATCTTCGTTGGCATCGCGGTGACGGTGATCTTCTATCTCAAGGTGGATCCCCAGCGCTGGGCTGCCGCCCTGGGGCTCGGAGTTGTCACGGCCGGCGTCGCCAAGGCGGTCGTCTCGGTGCGCGCCTGGGTCAGTCGGCGGCAGGTGTCATCTTCTCCGGAGAGCGCGCCATCGGGCACGGAGGACATCACTGCTTCCGAAGGCGACGCCGGTGCTGCCGGCGAGCGCCAGGGCGACGATGATCTGCGTCAGTAGTGCCGCTTCGGAATCCCGGCCGAGGAGCGAGCCGACTGCCTTGCCGGCACCCACGGCGAGAATTCCGGTCAAAAAAGCTCCTAGAGCCAGTGCGGGCCAACTCAGCGTGCTTCGCGAAGTCTCGGCTTCTCGCCGTTCGACCACGATGCAACACCTCCACGGGTCCGTGATCTGGCTTCCTCCAGGGCGCTGCGCCGTCCGTCGGTGAGTTCGTTGAGCCTAATGGCTACTGAACAGTAGGAAACAGGATTGCCGCCAATCCGACGACGCGTCGTCGCAAGGCTGACAGGGGGCCTGAGACTTCGAGCCTAGTGGATCGACCATTGACTATCTACACTGTCGGGTGGAGCGATGATCACTGTCAGTGATTCAGTGACTCGTCTTGCGACAGCCGAACGGAGGCGTCGGTGGCGGCGGCTCGCGTTGTCCGCCTGTTGTGCCGCGCCTCGATCAAGGAGGCGAACGTGACGGATCCCGACCAGATCAAACCTCGCTGGCGCACCAGCACCCGCAGTGGGGGTGGGGATTGCGTCGAGGTGGCCTTCGTCGACGACACCGTGTGGGTCCGGGATTCCAAGGACGCCGGCGGCCCCGTGTTGACCTTCAGCCGGGACGAATGGCGCGCCTTCCTCGACGACCTTCCCGCGCGGCCGAGACCTGAGTGAGAACGGCGGGCGGGGGCAGCACGGCCTGTAGTGGTTCGTCACTTCCATATGCACCGATTCCTTGACCGGGTCAGATACCCAGCTTGAGTTCTGGCCGCCTCAGGAACTGGGCGAGACAGGTGCCTCCTGAGATCAGTTACCTATCGCCGATCGGCGTGAGGTTCTCTGCAGACCGAGAGCGACACGCGCCGTCGCTCGCGTCTACCTCTCGGGTGGCTTCAGCCCGCAGACGATAAAGCTGAGCTGGTCACGACCTCGACCGTCCCGGTCGACAGTCGGGTATTCGGAACTCCGGCACCACAGGCGCGTACCGGCCGGCCTCCGTCGGTCGAACCCATCTCGATGCTGTGTATCGGATCGGCTCATCTGAGCCGACTGTGAAGCGCTGGGCGACGAGATCGCGCGGCGCGGTCGGGCCACTATCGTGATGGCGTGAGTACCCGGGATGTGCCGGCGCGGATCGGTGACCTGCCGCCGATCGGGCGGCCGGCCAACAGCGCCTTGCTCGCCGCCGGTATCACGACGTTGGCGCAGGTGGCGGCTCGCAGCCGGAGCGAACTGCTGGGCATGCACGGGGTCGGGCCGAAGGCGGTCGGCATCCTGGCCACCGCGCTGGCGGAGCGCGGCCTGGGCCTCGCCGACAAGCAGCGGTAGGTCACGCCCGGCCGCGTCGGCGTTCTCCTCGCCGCGGAGGCTTTCGGGGCGGGCCGATCACATCAGCTGAGCGCCTGAGCCGGAGACCAGGGCCAGGCGCAGGCGGGTTTCGTCGTCGGTGTCGGCGGCGGCGGTGAGGATGACTATTTTGAGCTCGGCGTCGCCGTCGGTCAGGACGTCGCAGTCGACGGCTATCGGGCCCACCGTGGGGTGGTCGACGATCTTGTGGTCCTCGCGGTGGGAGCCGACGCCGCCCGCGGCCCACAGCTCGGCGAAGCGGCGGTTGCCCTCGGTCAGGTCGCGGACCAGCTTGGTCAGGCGGCGGTGGCCCGGGAAGCGGCCGGTCGCCCGGCGCAGGTCGGAGACGATGGCCGCCTCGGTCACCTCGCGCGCGAACGACGTCACCGGCCACTGTGAGAGTCGCGGTGTGTGGCCCTCGGCCGGGAAGCTGTCGCGGGCGAAGTTGCGCAGCGGGGGCGGCACGGCCGACGGGTCGCCGAGCAGGGCCGCCCACCCACGGTTCCACGAGATCAGCTGCCAGTCGGCGGCGAAGACGGCCACCGCGGCGGTGTCGCCGAGCCGGGTCAGCATGCGCTGCAGGCCGGGCGGCACGTGGTCGGAGATGTCGGCCGGCGGGACGTGCCCGGCCAGGCGGTAGAGGTGGTCCCGCTCGGCCGTGGTGAGCTGCAGTGCCCGGGCCAGCGCGGCCACGACCTGGGCCGACGGCGACGCGAAACGTCCCTGCTCCAGGCGTACGACGTAGTCGACCGAGATGCCGGCCAGGTCGGCCAGCTCCTCCCGGCGCAGACCGGCGGCCCGGCGTGCGTGGGCGCTGGGCAGGCCCACGGCGGCCGGGGTCAGACGGTCCCGCCAGGTGCGCAGGGCAGCTCCGAGTTCGGTGGTCATGGTGCCGATTGTTGCTCGCCCGGAGCCGATGAGGGTGGTAAGGCTCTTCCCTGGTTGGTCGCTCGGGGAAGTCCAACTATTGGGTCCATGACGATCACCTTTATCACCGGGGCCAACAAGGGCCTCGGATACGAGACCGCCCGCCGCCTGGTCGACGCCGGCCACACCGTGGTGCTGGGCGCCCGGGACGGCGCGGTCGCCGCGGACAAGCTCGGCGTGCGCTGGGTCCGGATCGACGTCACCGACGAGGCGTCGGTCCGGGCCGCCGCGGCCGACGTGGAGCAGCACGAGGGCGTCGTGGACGTGCTCATCAACAACGCCGGCGTGCACGGCCCGATGGGTGACCCGAGCGGCCTGACCGGCGACGAGCTGCTCGGCGTGCTCGACGTCAACCTGGTCGGCGTCGTCCGGACCACCACCGCGTTCCTGCCACTGCTGCGCCGGTCGGCCGACCCGGTCATCATCAACGTGAGCAGCGCGATGGGCTCGCTCGCGGCCACCCACGACCCGGCACGGGCCGAGTCGGGCGTCGTCGCCCCGGCGTACACGTCGTCCAAGGCCGCCCTGACCATGCTGACCACCCAATACGCCAAGGGCCTGCCGGACATCCGGATCAACGCGGCCGACCCCGGCTACACCGCGACCGATCTCAACGGCCACTCCGGCCCGCAGACCGTCACCGAGGGCACCGACGCGATCGTCGCCTTGGCCACCGAGGGCCCGGGCCACGGCTCCGGCCGCTTCGTCGACCGCCACGGCGAGATCGCCTGGTCGTGAGCCGAGTCCCCGCGGGAGGCAGCGTTGTCGGCTGATCCCCCGCGGGAGGTGGCGTTGTCGGCTGATCCTCCGTGGGAGGCGGTGTCGTGGGCTGATCCTCCGCGGGAGGCGGCGTCGGGGGTCAGTTCAGCGCGGATTCGTAGGCCAGGGAGACGGTGAGGATGTCGCCGTCGGCCGAGGCGTAGAACATCTGGCGGCCCCCGGGGCCGGGCGTGGTGCCGTGGCTGGCGAACAGACCGTTGCCGGCGTCGCGGCAGCCCGCCCGGACCTCGTCGGGCGACGAGTGCTGGACCGTGCGGACCGCCCACTCGGCCAGCGCGTCGCACGCCGCTGTGCCGGCCGAAGCGGTGGTCCAGGTGGCGACGAAGCCGGTCTCGGCCCGGCCGTCGTGGACGACCCCGAGGCGTACGCCGCCGCGGATCTCGGGGGTGCCGGTCTGGCCGTCCTGGGGGAGCAGCGCGACGGGATCGGCGCTGCTCCAGCCGCGGGGTCCGCCGATGGCGAGCGCCTGGCGCAGGGCCGCCTCGGTGGACCTGGTCCGCGGGTCGTCGGCGCGGGGCCACAGCCAGACGGCCACCCCGGCCGCCGCCACCAGCGCCACCGCGACGGCGATGACCACCCGGCTCGCCGTGGCGGCCCGGGGCGCGGGACGCTCAGTGATCGCATCGATCGACATGCGTTCATAGTGTGACGGCCGCGCAACCGGTCAGCCGAGGTGGGAGGCCAGCCAGGGTCCGGTCACGCTGGCGGGGTCGGCGGCCACCTCGGCCGGGGTGCCGGTGGCGACGATGCGGCCGCCGGCCGGGCCGCCGGTCGGGCCCATGTCGATCAGCCGGTCGGCGGCGGCCAGGACGTCCAGGTCGTGGTCGATGACGACGATCGTCGCCCCGGAGTCCAGGAGACGGTCGAAGACCCCGGCCAGCGTACGGATGTCGACCGGATGCAGCCCGGTCGAGGGCTCGTCCAGCACGTAGAGCACGTCGCGCTGGCTGCTGCGCAGGCGAGCCGCGATGCGCAGGCGCTGGGACTCGCCACCGGACAGCGACGGGGTGGGCTCGCCCAGGCGCAGATAGCCCAGCCCCACGTCGAGGATGGGCCGCAGCGGACGGACGATCGCCGGCACCGCGGCGTAGTGCTCCAGAGCCTGCTGCACGGTCAGGTCGAGCACGGCCGCGATGGTCAGGTCGTCCACCCGTACGGAAAGGGTCTCGGGGTTGAACCGGGCGCCGTGACAGGTGGGGCACTCGACGTTGATGTCGGGCAGGTATTGCACGTCGAGGTCGATCGAGCCCAGGCCTTTGCAGGTGGGGCACTGACCCTGTTTGGTGTTGAACGAGAAGTGCCCGGCCGGGCGGCCGGATGCGGTGGCGAAGTGGGCGCGGATCGCGTCGAAGGCGCCCGAGTACGTGCTCGGCGTGGAGCGCGCGTTGAGCCCGATCGGGGTGGCGTCGATCTCCACCACCTGGCGCAGCGGGCCCAGATCGAGCGACTTCACGTGGGCCGGCAGATCGGCCCCGGCCAGCCGGGCGCGGGCCGCGGGCACCAGGCTGTCGAGCACGAGCGCGGTCTTGCCGGCACCGGACGGGCCGGCCACCCCGGTCAGCCGGTTGATGCCGAAGGCAGCCGAGACGTCGTGCAGGTTCCACAGCCGCTCGACCTCGATCGTGATCGAGGCGCCGGCCGGCGGCCGGGGCGAGCGCGACACCGCCGGCTGCCCGGCCAGGAACGGTCCGATGATCGACTTCCGGTTGGTCTCCAGCGACGCGACCGGGCCCTGGGCCAGGATCGTCCCGCCCAGCCGGCCCGCGCCCGGGCCCATCTCGATGACCCAGTCGGCCGTCCGGATCACGTCCAGGTCGTGCTCGACGATCACCACCGAGTTGCCGTTGGCGGCCAGCGCGGCGATCGTCTTGCGCAGCCCCTCGACGTTGCTCGGGTGCAGCCCGACCGACGGCTCGTCGAGCACATAGAGCATGCCGGTGGTGGTGGACCGGACCGTCGAGGTCAGCTCGATCCGCTGACGCTCGCCGGTCGACAGCGTGGCGCCGGCCCGGTCCAGCCCCAGATAGCCCAGCCCGACATCGAGCAGCGGGGCGATCGCGCCGGTCAGCTCGCCGAGCAGCCCGGTCGTCAGGCGGCTCAACTCCGGCGGCATCAGCGGCGCCAGCTCACCGGCGAAGACCACCAGGTGATCGAGGTCGAGCGCGCTGATCTCGGCCAGGTTGCGGCCGTTGAGCCGCGAGGTCAGCGCCTCGGGCCGCAGCCGGGAGCCGTGGCAGACCGGGCAGGTGTGCGAGTTCAGGTATTTGCTGTTCTCGGAGCGCTGAGCCGCGGTGACCGCATTGTCATAGGTCACGTTGAGCCGCACCGGCCGCCCGTTGCGCCCCGAGACGGTCACGACCTGCTTGCGGGGCTCGCCGTGCAGGACGAGTTCCTTTTCTTCGGGCGACAGCTTCCCGTACGGCACATCGAGCCGCACCCCGAGCTCGCCCGCGGCATACATGCTGAGCCGGCGACCGCCCACGTTCCAGGGCAGCACGGCTCCCTCGGCGATCGTCTTGCCCGGGTCCGGCACCAGCGTCGCGGGGTCGACCTCGAACACCGTGCCGATGCCGTGGCAGCGCGGGCAGGCCCCGTACGAGTTGAAGGCGAACGTCTCGGCCCCGGGCGCCTCGAACCGGATGCCGCAGGTCGGGCACTGGATCTCCATGGCCTGGGTCGCGATGGACGGCGGCACGTCGTGCCCGTTGGGGCAGCGGTGGGTGCCGAGCCGCGACATGGTCAGTCGCAGCACGTTGAGCACCTCGCTCATCGTGCCGACGGTGCTGCGGGGCCCGGGTACGGGCGGGCGCTGCCGCAGCGCGAGGGCCGGCGGCAGGTTGTCGATGCGGTCGGCGTCGGGCCGCTCGGCCTGGGTGAGCCGCCGCCGGCTGTACGTGCTGAGGCCCTCCAGGAAGCGGTGCAGGCCCTCGGCGTAGAGCGTGCCCATGGCCAGCGACGTCTTGCCCGAGCCGGACACCCCGGCGATGACCACGGTCCGCCAGAGCGGCACGTCCACGTCGAGGTCGCGCAGGGTGTTGTGCCGGATGCCGCGGGCCTGGATGGCCCGGGGCAGTGAGTCCGGCGGGGGCGGGATCTTCGTGGCCATAGCTTCGTCATAGCCGCGATCAGCGGTTTCCCGGACCGAATCGAGCTGTCAATCGCGTCACACCGGGTGGTTTCCGGCCGCGCGGGCGGCATCGGCCGTGACCGGGAGCCTGCCACGGCACCCTGCCGCACCGGCGCTGAGTGTGCGGGCAGCGGGCCGGGGGCGGAGGGGCAATTCGACCTTAAAGCGACCTTAAAGATCAACATGGATGGGGTGGATGGGCCCCTCGCTTCCAAAGATGGGCTGGTCCGGCTCACTACGGAGGCAAGTCAGAAGATGCGTCGCAAACGAAGTCTCGTCCTGTCCGGTGTCGTCGCCGCGGTCGTCGGCATCACCACGTGGATCGCCCTCCCGGCCTCCGCGGCGGCGCCCACCGCCGAGCTGCGCACGGTCTCCGACTGGGGATCCGGATGGCAGGGCGAAGTGACGATCAAGAACACCGGGACGGACGCGATGTCGTCGTGGAAGGTCGAGTTCGACCTGCCCGCGGGCGCGGCGGTCGGCAGCTTCTGGGACGCCGGCATGGTGGCCGCGGGCAGCCACCGGACCTTCAGCAACCGGCCCTGGAACGGCGGCGTCGCGGTCGGAGGGACCGTCACGTTCGGGTTCGTGGGGTCGGGCGGCAAGCCGGCCAACTGCAAGCTCAACGGGGCGCCTTGTTCCGGGGCCGGCGTGGTGATTCCGACTGTTGCGCCCACCACGGCGCCCACCACCGCGCCCACCACGGCGCCCACCACCGCGCCGCCGGCTACTCCGTCGGCCACCACCAAGGCCCCGGCTGCCCCGGTCGCCGTTCCGGAGGCGAGCACCGTGCTGCCGGTGGCGGTCAAGAACGAGACCGGGCGGGGCGACAACGTCTTCCTCTACGTGCTGGGCACCAACCTGACAACCGGCAAGCTCGGGTACGTCACCGCGGCCGGCGCCTTCACCAACTGGACCGGCGGCGGTCCCGTCCCGGTCCCGGCGCCCGACGTGTCGATCGCCGGCCCGGCCAACGGTTCGACCACCACGCTCAAGCTGCCGAAGAACCTGTCCGGCCGCCTCTACATGTCCTTCGGGCAGAAGCTGGACTTCCGGCTGACCGGCGACGGCCTGGTGCAACCGGCGCCGTGGGCCGGTGGTGACCCCAACCGCGACATCCTGTTCGACTGGAGCGAGTTCACGCTCAACGACTCCGGCCTGTGGCTCAACAGCTCCCAGGTCGACATGTTCGCCGTGCCGCACGTGGTCAGCGTGACCGGCGGCGACGGGCGGACGGCCAAGACCGGTGAGGTGAAGGCGGGCGGCCGGCAGCGGGTCATCAACGCGGTCAAGGCGTCACCCGACTTCGCCAAGAGCGTGGTCACCCGGGGCGACGGGACGGTGCTGCGGGTGCTGGCGCCGGGCAAGGCGGCGGACGCCGGCCTGATGAGCCCGACCTATCTGGACCCGTACATCACCAGCGCCTGGAACGCGTACGGCTCGAAGACCTTGACCGTGGTGCCGTTCACCGACCGGCCGGACACGAAGTTCCTGGGCCGCACCAGTGGCAACGTCATGAACTTCACCGACAGCACGGGCAAGACGGTCGCGTCGTTCACCAAGCCGTCGACCGCCAACGTGTGGGGTTGCGACGGCGCCCTGGGCGCCCCGAACGACCTGATCGTCGGGCCGATCGCCCGGACGCTGTGCGCGGCGCTGACCCGCACCACGCTGGGCCGGCTCGACACCCAGCCCAGCGGCACGGCGGCCGACTTCTATCAGGGCACCCCGGCCAACCTGTACGCCAAGGTGGTGCACGACAACATGGTCGACGGCAAGGCGTACGCGTTCGCCTTCGACGACGTGCAGAACCAGGAGTCCCTGGTCCACAGCGGCGACCCGCGCACGGCCGGGATCACCCTCAGCCCGTTCTGAGCCAACCACTGACCGAAGCGTCCGCGATCAGCCGGACGCCCTTGGACGGAAGCGCCGGCACCGCCGCGGGAGGGGACCGCGCGGTGGCCGGCGCTTCCCACGCCGCCACCCGTTTCTCATCGAAGCGTGAACTGGACCGCGCCGCGGTGATAGGTGCCGGTGGCGCCGGTCAGGTCCACGCCGGTCAGGTCGGTGTCACTCAGATCGGCGAAGTTGAGGTCGGCCTCTTGCAGGATTGCTCCGCGAAGGTCCGCACCGGTCAGATCGGCGCCGGACTCGACATAGGTTCATGGCAACGCTCGGGACAGGGGCGGGAGCCTGATGAAGGGAATGTCATCCCTTCGTCAGGCCGTGGCGCCGAGGGGGCTCAACGGTGACTGGTCGATGGTCGGCGGAGGAGTTGCGGCGGGTGGCCGAGGCCGGGGAGCTGGAGATCGCGGTCCGGCGGTCGGACGGCAGCCTGCGACGGTGGGTGCCGGTCTGGGTCGTGTGCGCCGGTGAGCAGGCGTACGTGCGGAGCTGGCACCGGCGGGACACCGGCTGGTTCGGCCATGCCGTCCGTGATCGGCGGGCCCGCGTACGGGTGCCGGGCCTCGAGTCCGACGTCACCGTCGAGGACGTCGGGGACGCGTCGCCTCAGGTCACCGCCGAGGTCGACGCCGCCTACCGCGGCAAGTACGGCGGCGGCGCCGACTCCATGGTCACCGCCGCCGCGGCGGCCACCACTCTGCGGCTCAGCCCAGGGTGAAGGGGCGCGGGTGCAGGTGGCTGGTCAGCCAGTCGACCGTCTCCCGCAGGTAATCGGCCCGGGACGAGCGGTTCAGCAGCTCGTGGCCCTCGCCCGGGAAGAGCAGATAGCGGTGCGGCACGCCGCGCGCCTGCAGGGCGGCCACCACCTGCTCGGCCTCGATGACCGGGACGTTGCTGTCGTTCTCGCCGTGCACGATCATCAGCGGCGTGCGCAGGTGGTCGATGCGGGTGATCGGGGACAGGTCCGCCAGCAGGTCGCGGTCGGTCACCGGGTCGCCGTACTTGGAGACCGCGGCCGAGGCGATCCACGGCTCGGTGTGCTCGTAGAAGGTGGCGAAGTTCGACATGCCGCAGACGTCGATGCCCACCGCGAACAGGTCGGGGAAGGTCGTCAGCGCGGCCAGCGTGAGGTAACCGCCATACGAGCGGCCCATGATCCCCAGCGTGGACGAGATGCCCGACTCCGTCAGGAAGCGGGCGCACGACCGGACATCCTCGATCGCCGCGTAGCGCAGCCCCAGGTTGTCGGCGTTGACGAAGCTGCGCCCGAAGCCCGACGACCCGCGCACGTTGGGCGCGAAGACGGCGATGCCGCGGTCGGTCAGCGACTGGAAGAGCGGTCCGTGCCCCGGCCGTTCCTGAGCTTCGGGACCGCCGTGGAACCACAGCACCGTCGGGTGCGGTCCGTCGCCCTCGGGCCGGAACAGCCAGCCGGTCAGCGTCAGCCCGTCGTGCGCGGCGAACGTCTCGAGCGTGGGCCGGACCGCGTTCGGCGCCGCCGGCTCGGCCGACACCGCCGCGACACCCTCGGCCGACGAGACCCACACGCCGTGCGGCTGGCCCGGGCCCTCGGCCGTGAAGGCCAGCGTCGACCCGTCGAAACACCACGTCGGGCCGCTGACGACCCAGCCCGGCAGCGGGCTCACCGAGCGCCGTCCGCCGGAGTCGAGGTCGACCAGCGACAGCTCGGACAGCCCGCCCCGCACGTTCCACAACACCGCCGCCGTACGCCCGTCGGCCGTGATCGTGAAGGTCTCGACCTCGTCAGTGGGGGAGGAGGCGAGCACCTCGACGCTGCCCTTGACCACCCGGATCAGCATCGGCAGCTCGCCCGACTCGCTGCGGGCGTACACCGTCGTGCCGTCCGGCCCGAAGACCGCCTGCTCGCCCGCGGTGACGAACTCGTCCACCCCGGTCAGCAGGTCGCGGACGACGATGTGCCGGTCACCGCGCGGCCCGATGCGCAGCAGCGCCCGGTCGCGGCCGGGCGCGACATCGAGCAGCGAGATCAGCTCGCCGCGGGCCACCACCGACCGCTCGCCCGAGACCGGGTCGACCAGCAGGGCCGTGTCCAGGTTCTCGGTGAAGGCCAGCAGCGACCGGCCGGGCAGCCAGCGCATGTTGTCGGCCGTGCCGTCGCCGAAACCGGCGATCTGGTGCAGCTCGGAGCCGTCCGGCCGGACCAGCCAGATCTCGTGGCGGGGGGCCCCGCCCGGCGCGACCAGGCAGGCCAGCCAGCCGCCGCCGGTCGACCACTGCACCTCGGCGACCGGCGGCTCGCCCGTGTCGACCAGGAACGTCAGGTCGCTGCCGACGGGCTGCACCCACACCTGGGGGCGCCCGCTGCGGTCGGAGACGTAGGCGGCGTGCCGGCCGTCCGGCGACAACGCCGGCGACCAGCTGCCCGACACTTCGGAAGGGAAGGTACCCGTCTCACGATCAGTCCACCCCATGGGCAGCACGGTGACGTCGACACGGTTGAACTGACCGGTCATACGGGTCCTCCCTCGATGTCTAGATTCCCTTGTCCTGCAGCCACATCTCCAGCAGGGCGAGCTGCCACAGCTGGTTGGCGCCGAGTGTGGTCCTCGGCGTGTTCGGGTCGGCCAGCAGGAGCTCCACGTACTCCGGCCGGAACAACCCCCGGTCACGCGCGGCCTGTGCCCCGAGCGCGTCGCGAACCTTGTCGAGCATGGCTCCTTCGAGGTGCCGGATGCCCGGAACCGGGAAGTAACCCTTGGTGCGGTCGATCACCTCGTCGGGGACGACCCCGCGGGCCGCCTCCTTGAGAACCCCCTTGCCACCGTGCGCCAGTTTCAGAGCGGGCGGGCAGGCCGCGGCCAGTTCCACCAACTCGTGATCGAGGAACGGTACGCGAGCTTCCAGCCCCCACGCCATAGTCATGTTGTCGACCCGTTTGACCGGATCGTCGACCAGCATCACCTGGGAGTCGAGACGCAATGCCGCGTCCACCGCGGTGTCGGCGCCGGGCCGGCCGAAGCTGGCGGCGACATAGGCCCGGCTGACGTCCTCGCCGATCAACCACTCGGGGCTCAGTTGCTGGGCGAGGCGGCTGTGCGGGCGGTCGAAGAACTCCTTCGCGTACGCATCGACGGCCTGATCCCTCTCGACGTGCTCGAGCGGCGGATACCAGCTGTAGCCGGCCAGGATCTCGTCCGCTCCCTGACCAGATTGCACGACCTTGACGGATTTTGAAACATCTTCACTCAACAGGTTGAACGCGATGCAGTCGTGCGAGACCATCGGCTCGCTCATCGCCGCCACGGTGTGGTCGACGGCGGGCAGGAAACGATCCTTGCCGATCCTGATCTGGTGGTGCACCGTGTCGAACTGCTTCGCCACGATGTCGGAGTAGGCGAACTCGTCGCCCGTCTCACCACCGGCCGCCTCGAAGCCGATGCTGAAGGTCGTCAGGCCGCGCTGCCCCTGCTCGGCCAGCAGCGCCACGATGTAGCTGGAGTCGATGCCGCCCGAGAGCAGCACGCCCACCGGCACGTCGGCGACCATCCGCCGCTCGACCGCGAGCTTCAGCTTCTCGTGGATGAGCTCGGGCCACTCGGCGTCGGCGATGTCCGGCCGCCGGGTGAACGACGCCTCCCAGTAGACCCGCTCGGTCGACGTGCCGTCGGTCCGGATGACGCGCACGGTCGCCGGGGGCAGTTTCCGGACGCCGTTGACGATCGTGCGCGGGGCCGGCACCACCGAGTGGAACGTCATGTAGTGCTGCAGGGCGACCTTGTCGATCGACTTGTCCACGTCACCGGCCGCCAGCAGCGCGGGCAGTGTCGACGCGAAGCGCACCCGGCCGCGGGTCTCGGCCAGGTAGAGCGGCTTGATGCCGAGCCGGTCGCGGGCCAGCACGACCGTACCGCTGTCGTGCTCGACGATCACGAAGGCGAACATGCCGAGGAAGTGCTGCACGCAGTCGGCGCCCCAGCGGTGGTAGGCCTTGATGATCACCTCGGTGTCCGAGGTGGAGAAGAACTTGTAGCCGTACCCCTGGAGCTCCTCGCGCAGCTGCTTGTAGTTGTAGATGCAGCCGTTGAAGACCAGGGAGAGTCCCAGCTCGTCGTCGGTCATCGGCTGGCCGCCGGCCTCGGAGAGGTCGATGATCTTGAGGCGGCGGTGGCCGAGGGCGACCGGTCCACGCGCCCACAGGCCCTCGCCGTCCGGACCCCGCGACTCGAGGCAGGGCAGCATGCGGCGGACCGCCTCGGCGTCCGCGAGGTGTCCGTCGTACCGCAGTTCGCCCGCGATTCCGCACATGATTAGAGAACCTCCCTCTCGTCGGTTTCGATCGTGTCACCGGGCCGTAACGCGCCGGTCACCCCAGCAACCAGGTGTCCTTCGAGCCGCCGCCGCGCGACGAGTTGACGATCATCGAGCCGGCCGGCGCGACCCGGGTCAGGGCGGCCGGGGCGACCACCGAGCCGGTGCCGGTGAAGACGAAGGCGCGCAGGTCGACGTGCCGGGGGGCCAGCTGATGGCCGTCGAAGACCGGGTGCGTCGAGAGCTGGACGACCTCCTGGGCGACCCACCGGTGCGGCGCGGTGCGGATCTGCCGCCGGACGGCCGCCAGGTCCTCCGGCGTCGCGTGCGGGCCGATCACGATGCGGTCGCCGCCGTAGCCGTCCACCGGCTTGCAGACCAGCTGGTCGAGGCGGTCGAGCACCTCGGCCCGCTGCTCGGGGATGCCGCACAGATAGGTCTTCACGTCGGCCAGCAGCGGCTTCTCGCCCAGGTAGTACTCGATCAGCTGGGGCACGTAGGCGTACACGGCCTTGTCGTCGCCGATCCCGTTGCCGAGCGCGTTGGCCAGCACCACGGTGTCGGCGTGCAGCGCGGTGACCAAGCTCGGTCCGAGCGGCATGCCGTCGGCCCCGGGCGAGTGGACCAGGCTGTCCTCGCCCATCCGCAGATAGATCACGTCGACCGGATGGCGCTTGCCGTCACGCAGCCGGAACACCCGGGTCTCGTCGACGAACAGCTCGGTGCTGCGGACGACCGGGACGCCCATCTCCTCGGCCAGCATCCGGTGCTCGAACCAGGCCGAGTCGTCCGGGCCCTGGCTGAGAACGACGATCCTCGGGTCGTCGCCGGCGGCCGGGCGGGCCGACTCGGTGAGCGCGCGGCGCAGCATCTCGGGGGTGCGCTCGACCGAGATGAGGCCGTCCGGTTCGGGCAGCTCGGGCAGGACGGCCTGGGTCAGGCGGCGGTTCTGCATGGCGTACGCGATGCCCGAGGGCACCCGCAGGTTGTCCTCGAGCACGCACCAGCGGCCGACGTCGTCGCGCACCAGGTCGACCCCGGCCACCTGGGCCCGGACTCCCTCGTGGGTGATCAGGGCGCCGCTCGGCCGCAGCTCGGGCGAGCCGTCGAGCACCCACTCGGGCACGATGCCGTCCCGGACGACGTTCCGGTCGCCGTAGACGTCCTGGATGAACAGGTCGAGCGCGCGCACCCGCTGCACCAGCCCGCCGCGCAGGCCCGACCAGTCGGACGCGGGCACGATGCGCGGCACCAGGTCGAACGGGAAGAGCCGGGTGGCGGCCTCGCCGGCCACGCTGAACGTGATGCCCCGTGAACGCTGCTCGTCGTCCCGGGCGTCCTCCCGCCGTCGCAGACCGGCCGAGCCGAGCGCCGACAGGACATTGACGACTCCCGCGTACGCCGGAGCGACCTCGCCGTCCGGGAAGGCCTCATCGCCGGCGGAGGCGTAGGGGAAGAGCCCGGCCGGAACCGACTGGCCCTCGGGACCGATGCCGGTCGCGCCGCCCCGGGTGTCGGCCACCATCAGGTCGACCACGTCCGAGATGCGGCCCCGGCGGGCCAGGGCCCGGCGCTGGCGGGCGGCCGAGCTGCCCCGGCTGAGCGCCCGCACCGACAGGTCGAAGACCTGCTCCCAGTCGCCCAGCTCCTCGAGCTGTGGGCGCAGGTCGCCGACCAGCCGCTCGACGGCGACCGCGGCCGGGATCGGCTCGATCGAGCGGGGCAGGTCGAGCAGGTCGCCCTCGAGGCCGGAGCGGGCGGCGCGCCACATCGCGGCCCGGTGCAGCGGCGGGCGGGTCGGGGTGAACGGCCGACCGGCGCGGTAGTCCTGCTGGGCCCGCAGGACCAGGCCGCGGAACAGCCCGGCGATCAACACGACGGTGTCGACGTCGGGGCTGGAGTCGGTGACCCGCAGCTCGACCGTGGGCACGTGGGCCGACGGCCGGACGTCGAAATAGACCATCTTGGGGTCGGTGATGGTGCCCGAGGCGATCAGGTCGGCGACCAGCTCGTCGAACTCGGCGGCGCTGTTCAGCGGCCCCGGGTCGCCGGCGGTCGGCCAGCGCAGCCAGACCAGCGAGCGCACGCTGGCATAGCCGGAGTCCTCACCCATCCAGTAGGGCGAGCTGGTGCTGAGCGACAGCAGCACGGGCAGCGAGGACGCGACCCGCTGGGTGACGGCGACCGCCTCGTCCCGGTCGGGGACGCCGACGTGCACCTGGGCGCCGCAGATCAGTTGCTCCCGGGCCAGCATCTGGTAGTCGTCCAGCATCCGCCGGTAACGCGACGTGGCCGTCACCGGGAGTGACTCCAGGTCGACCAGCGGGACCGTCCCCGCGGCGACCAGGCCGAGCCCGAGTGACTCGGCGACCGTGATCGCCGTGCGGCGGCGCTCGACGATGGCGTCGCGCAAACCGTCCAGGGTGCCGGCCACCGGGGTGTTCGTCTCGACCACCGACCGGTGCAGCTCCGCCGAGAAGGCGGTCGGGTCGAGCTTGTCGAGGATCTCCTGCGCCCGCGGCACCAGCTCCCGGGTGACCAGGTCGACGACGTGCAATTCCTCCTCGACACCGAGGTCGAGACCGTGGCTCGCGGTCGCGTCGCCCGAGGTCACACTGAGAGACTCCGTCATGGGGACCGCCTTTCTGATGGCCCAACACTGCCTCGTCGGAGCCTTGCCATCACATGTGCCGAATCTGTCACGTGCCCGTTTCCGTCCTGAGCCATGCATGACTGTGACGACATGCGAGGCGGCGGTCCAGCCCTTCGCATACACCCTGTAACGTCGGGCCGAACTCTCACCGGAGGTTTGTTTGATGAGCAATGTCGTCGTGGTGACCGGATCCGCCGGTTTGATCGGCTCCGAGTCGGTGAGGCACTTCGCCGGGCTCGGCATGGACGTCGTCGGCATCGACAACGACATGCGCAGCTACTTCTTCGGCCAGGACGGCTCCACCCGGTGGAACCTGGACCGCCTGACCAAGGAGGTCGGCGACCGCTACACCCACCACGAGATCGACATCCGGGACCGGGACGGCCTGGCCGCCCTCTTCGCCCGGCTCGGCAAGAACATCGGCCTGGTCATCCACGCCGCCGCGCAGCCTTCGCACGACTGGGCGGCCAAGGAGCCGTTCACCGACTTCGACGTCAACGCGGTCGGCACGCTCAACATGCTCGAGGCCGCGCGCGCCCACGCGCCGAGCGCCCCGTTCATCTTCACCTCGACCAACAAGGTCTACGGCGACACCCCCAACCGGCTCCCGCTGATCGAGCACGAGACGCGGTATGAGCTGCCCGAGGATCACCGGTGGTATCAGGGCATCGACGAGGACATGTCGATCGACCAGACCATGCACTCGGTCTTCGGTGCGTCCAAGGTGGCCGCCGACGTGCTTACCCAGGAGTACGGCCGGTATTTCGACATGCCGACGGCGGTGTTCCGCGGCGGCACGCTCACCGGCCCGGGTCACTCGGCCGCCGAGCTGCACGGCTTCTTGGCGTACGTGATGAGGTGCGTCATGGAGCAGCGGATGTACCACATCTACGGTTACAAGGGGAAAATGGTCCGCGACGCGATCCACTCGCACGACCTGGTCTCCGCGTTCGAGGCCTTCCACCGGGCGCCGCGCGTCGCCGAGGTCTACAACATGGGCGGCGGCCGATTCTCCAACTGCAGCCACATCGAGGCGTTCAAGATCGCCGAGGAGATCACCGGTCTGGAGGCCCGCACCGACTATGTCGACCAGGCCCGCACCGGTGACCACCAGTGGTGGATCAGCAGCACGGCCCGCTTCGAGCAGCACTACCCGGACTGGAAGCTGACCTACGACGTCCCGGCGATCCTGCGCGAGATGTACGAGGCGAACCAGGACGTCTGGAAGCCGGCCGCCGGTTAGCCGCGCGCTCGGGTCGTAACGTTCGGTTAACCCGCTATCGGTACATTGCCGGAATGTCCGTATTGAAGGTATTTCGGCATGACGTCCCGGCGTCGATCGTCGTCTTCCTGATCGCCATCCCGCTCTCGCTCGGCATCGCCGCGGCCTCGGGCGCGCCCCTGCTCGCGGGGCTGATCGCCGCGGTGGTCGGCGGTGTGGTCGTGGGAGCGCTGAGCGGCGCGCCGCTGCAGGTCAGCGGACCGGCCGCCGGGCTCACGGTGATCGTGGCGGGGACCATCGCGAGCTACGGCTTCGCCGGCACCGCTGCCATCGTCGCGCTCGCCGGTGGTCTGCAGATCCTGCTGGGTGTGGCCCGCCTCGGCCGGGCCGCGCTCTCGCTCTCGCCCGCTGTCGTCCACGGCATGCTCGCCGGCATCGGCCTGGTCATCGCGCTCAGCCAGATCCACGTGCTGCTCGGCGGTGACGCGCAGAGCGAGGCCTGGAAGAACCTGCGCGACCTGCCCGCCCAGGTGGTGGGCAACCACGGCGTGTCGACCATGCTCGGCGTGCTCACCATCGCCGTACTCCTGCTCTGGCCCCGCCTGGTGAAGACCTCGCTGCTGCCGGCCGCCCTGGCCGCGGTCGTTCTGGCCACCGCGCTGGCCGCCGCCATCGGGGCCGACGTCAAACGGGTCGACCTGCCCGCGAACCCGCTCGACGAGATCGTGTTCCCGCGCTGGCCGGACGCCGAGCCGGGCGAGATCGCGATCGCGGTGGTCACCATCGCCCTGGTCGCCAGCGTCGAGTCGCTGCTCTCGGCGGTGGCCGTCGACCGCCTGCACGACGGCCCGCGGGCCGACCTCAACCGCGAGCTGGTCGCCCAGGGAGCCGGCAACGCGACCTCGGGCCTGCTGGGCGGCCTGCCGATCACCGGCGTCATCGTCCGCAGCTCGGCCAATGTGGCCGCCGGAGCTCGTACGCGGGTCTCGGCGATTCTGCATGGCCTGTGGATCGCGGCCTTCGTGCTGCTGTGCGCGCCGCTGCTCGAGACGATCCCGATGGCGGCGCTGGCGGCGGTGCTGGTCGTGGTGGGGCTCCGGCTGATCAGCCTGGCCCAGATCCGCACGTACATCCGGCACCGCGAACTGCCCACCTATCTGATCACCGCGACCGGCGTGGTGGTGACCGACCTGCTGACCGGGGTCGCGCTCGGCCTCGCCTCGGCGGTGCTGCTCATGCTGTGGCGGCTGGCGCGGTGCGAGACCGAGGTTGTCGAGGCCGGGCCGGGGGAGTGGACGGTCACGATCAGCGGCTCGCTCGCCTTCGTGGGCTCGGGGCGGGTGGCTCGCGCGCTGGCCCTCGTGCCGGCCGGCGAGCGCGTGACGATCGAGCTGCACCTCGACTATCTCGACCACGGGGCGTTCCAGGTGATCGACGACTGGCGGGAGGCGTTCGAGAGGGCGGGCGGCACCGTGACGGTGCGCGAGACCCACGACGGGTGGTTCTCGCGAGCCCGGAGCGGGCGGCTGGGCGACGGCAAGACCGCGCCGGCCCGCCGTTTCGGCTCGTGGTCGCAGTGGCAGAGCCGCGACCGTCAACGGCGCGACGCGATGGAGACCGGCATCCGCGAGTTCGAGCTGAGCGTGGCGCCACTGGTACGTCCCCACCTGGCTGGCCTCGCCCGCGACGGCCAGCAGCCCGAGCAGCTCTTCATCACCTGCGCCGACTCCCGCCTGGTGCCCAACCTGATCACCACCAGCGGCCCCGGCGACCTGTTCTGCGTCCGCAACGTGGGCAACATCGTCCCGCCCCACGGTGCGGGCGACGCCTCGGTGGGTGCGGCCGTCGAGTTCGCCGTGGAGGTCCTGGGCGTGCACGCGATCACGGTCTGCGGCCACTCGGGCTGCGGTGCCGTGCGGGCCCTGATGACCGGCGGCTTCCGCGAGGACCAGGCCCTGGGCCGGTGGCTGACCCAATCGGGCGCCGACTTCACCGAGTGCACCGACGAGGAGCACTGCGTCACCGCCAACGTGGCCCAGCAACTGATCAACCTGCGGACCTATCCGGTGGTGCGAACCGCCGAGGCGGCGGGCCGGCTGAAGCTGACCGGCCTCTACTTCAACCTGGCCGAGGCTCACATGTACACCGTCGACCCTCTCCGCGGCGTCCGGGACACCGTCCCGATCAACATGCCCTAGGACGGCGGCAGCCGGGTGGCGAGCTGCTCGACGCCGGGGCCGGTCAGGTCGGTGAGTGCGGCCCGCCGGCCCGTCACCGCCATGCCGAGAGCTTCGAGCGAGCCGGTCACCACGGCGCCCGCGCCGGTGTACCAGGTGCCGTCGCCGGCGCGGAGTTCCAGGCCGTCGAGGCGGCCCGGTGGCACCAGGGCCGGCGCCACACCGGGAGAGGTGAGGTAGTCGAGGAGCAGCCGCCAATGGTCGGCCGGCACGTCGGCCGCGAGACCGAGCGGCCGGGCGATGTCCCGCAGGTGCACGCAGGTCTCGGCGAACGGGCCCATCGGCCCGACGCGGGGCGGGTCGACCCGGTCGGCCGCATGCGCGCGCAGCAGGGCGATCAGTTCGGGTCTCGGCCGGTGGGCCAGCCGGCGGGTGAAGTGGTCGACGGTCCGGTCGGTGTCGCCGCGGTACCGGAGGGAGGCCAGGAAGAACCGGCCGAACCCGACGAGCATCGGCTGCACGAAGTGGGCGGCCAGATGCCGTACGGTCCACCCGCCGCACAGGGTGGGCGACTCCCACTGCTCGTCGTCGAGGCTTTCCAGTACGCCGGCGATCATCAGCCGGTTCTCGGTGGTGAGCTGATAGATCATCGGTCGCCCCCGGCCCGGCTCCGCACGTCCCGGTTGAGGCTGCGCAGCACCTTGACCGCCGTGGCGATCTCGTCGGCCGTGCACTCGCCGGCCATCCGGTCCAGCCGCCCGAGCTCGTCCCGCCGGATCCGCTCGAACCGCGCCGCACCGGCCGCCGTCAGTCCGATCAGCACGGACCGCCGGTGGGCCGGATTGTCCCGTGTCTCGACGAGCCCCCGCTCGCTCAAGTCGTTGACGTGCCGCTGAATCCCTTGGCGTGCTAGGTCGAGCCGCTCGCCGATGGCCGGCACCGTGGCCGGTCCGTTGTCGGCGAGCACCTCCAGCACCGCCCGCATGCCGACGGTCAGCCCGTCGGCCGCCAGGTCCTGTTCCACCACCCGGGCCGAGTTGAGCACCAGCGGCCGCACCTGGCGCAACACGTCGTACAGCAGGACACCCCGGTTCGCCGACATGACAACAATGATGTCATATCGGCGTCACTTCTGGAGCAGCTCGGCCAGGGTTGTGGCCGGGTGACCGGTCAGCTCGGGAACGGCCGTGCTGACCGCGGCGAGCTCGCCCGCCGCGATCGCCGTGTAGGTGCTGACCCAGGCGTCGACCTGCCAGCGCGGCGCGTCGTAGGAGGCCCGCGACTCGTACGCCTCGGAAAGGGACTCGTCGTGGTAGCGCACCTCCCGGCCGGTGGAGGCGCTGATCGTCGCCGCCACCTCGGTCATGCTCAGCGCCGCCGGCCCGGTCAAGTCATAGGTCCGCCCCGCGTGGGCCGCCGGATCACGCAACACGGCCACCGCCACGTCGGCGATGTCGTCCTGGGCCACCACGGCGGCTCGCCCGTCACCGGCCGGCCCGCGGATGACCCCGTCCTCGCCCACCAGGAACGGCAGGAAATCCGCGTACAGGTTGTCCCGCAGGAACGTGAACCCCAGCCCACTGCGCCGAATGTGCTCCTCGGTCGCCCAGTGGTCCCGCGCCAACGTGAACGTGGCCTCCGGCGCCGCCCCCATGAACGACGTGTAGACCAACTGCCGCACCCCCGCCCGCGCCGCCGCATCCACGAAGCTCTTGTGCTCGCCCACCCGGTCCGGAGTCTCAGCGGCCGACACCATGAAGACGGTCTCCGCCCCCGCCAGCGCCCGCCGCACCGAGTCCCCATCCCGATACTCAGCCACGGCCACCTCAGCCCCAGCGATCCCGGGCGCCCGCGCGGCATCCCGCACCACCAGCCGCAGCGCCCCGCCCAGCTTCCGAGCCACCCGCCCACCAAGGCGCCCACTGGCACCCGTCACCACGATCAAACCCATCCCCCTTTTGTACGCCGCCACGCCGCCCCCCACCTCGCAGACACCCTCACCGCCGGTGCCGTACCGGCCGTGCCGTGCCGTGCCGCCGCGCCGACTGTGCCGCGCCGCCACGCAACCGTGCCGCGCCGCCCGCCGTCAACCGCGCCCTGTCGCCCGCCGCCGACCGCGCCACGTGGGCCGCCGACGACCGCGGCTCGCTGCTCGTCGGCGACGGATGCGGGGGTGAATCCGAACGAAATCGGCCATTTGGCGGATCTTCGTGCGCGGAAGGTCGACGCGGCGCTGTTCGGGCACGGTGTGGCCCGGAATCCGATTTGTTGGACTCGACCCTCCAAGGCCAGGTGGGCGGTATGCCTTCCGCGACGCAGCGGGCGCGACTCGGGCGGACCGGCCATCGGCACGATCGAAGGAACGAGATGAGCGCTTTTCTCCGGCAGGGATCAAGGACGCGACACGTCGCCTTGGCTACGGTTTGTCTGGTGGGCGGCGGGCTGACCGGGCTGTCCCCAGCGGCCGCGGCGCCCCGGACGACGATTCCCGGGAGCGGCACCTACTTGGTCGGCAAGGATTTTCAGGCCGGCGTCTACCGTTCGGTCGGCAACGACTCGTGCTACTGGCAGCGGGCCACCGACGCCACCGGTGCCACGAGCAGCATCATCGCCAACGACATCGGCGGCGGTCAGCGGCTCGTCTACGTCAGGCCCACCGACAAGGTCTTCAAGAGCAGCAGCTGCAAGCAGTGGATCAGGGTGACCCCGGCCGCGATGACCGTCAAGTCGACCCGGACGACGATCCCCGGCAACGGTGTCTATTTCGTCGGCTCCGACTTCGTCCCCGGCACCTACCGCTCGTCGGGCAACAAGGAGTACTGCTACTGGGAGCGGTCGCGCTCGGCCGACGGTGCCTCCAGCAACATCATTGCCAACGAGATCTCGGAGGGTCAGCTGGTTGTGACCATCACCGCGGGCGGCGTCTTCAAGAGCAGCAGCTGCACCACCTGGACCAAGATCGGCTGACCGGTCACATGCCCAGGTAGTGCAGGACGGCCAGGATCCGGCGGCTGTAACCGGTGGCGCCGGCCAGGCCGAGCTTGTCGAAGATGGCGTTGATGTGTTTCTCGACGGCGCTCTGCGAAACGTGCAGGCGGTCGGCGATGGCGGCGTTCGTGTAGCCCTCGGCCATGGTGCGCAGCACGTCGGTCTCGCGGGGAGTGAGGCGGCTCAGGGGATCGCTGCGGGTGGTGGCGGACATCAACTGCCGGACGACCTCGGGGTCGAGCGCGGTGGAGCCGGCGGCCACCCGGTCGAGGGCGTCGAGGAAGTCCTCGACCTGGGCGACCCGGTCCTTCAGGACGTAACCGATGCCCTCCGAGCGATCGGCCAGCAACTGGGCGGCGTACCGCTTCTCGACGTACTGCGAGAGAACCAGCACAGCCGGGCCGGGCCACCGTCGGCGGATCTCCAGGGCCGCCCGCAGTCCGTCGTCGGTGTTGGTGGGCGGCATCCGGACGTCGGTCACCACCACGTCGGGCTGGTGGGCGCCGACCGCCTCGATCAGCTGGTCGGCGTCGGCCACGGCCGCGACCACGTCGTGCCCCTCGTCGGACAGCAACCGCGCCAGCCCCTCGCGCAGCAGCGTCGAGTCCTCGGCCAGGACTATTCGCACGGCAGGCCGACCTGGATCATGGTGCCGGCCCCGGGCGGACTGTCCAAGGCGAACCGGCCGTCGAGCGCGGCCACCCGGCGGGCCAGGCCCTGCAGACCGCTGCCGTACGGGTCGGCGCCGCCCTGACCGTCGTCGCGGAGCCGCATCTCGACCTCGGTGCCGCGTCGGGTGATGTCGATGTGGATGACCGTAGCGCCGGAGTGTTTGGCGGCATTGGTGATGGCCTCGCACGCCACGAAGTAGAGCGCCGTCTCGACCGGCGGCGGCGGGCGCTCGGTCAGCCGGTAGTCGATGCGGACCGGTACGGCGGACCGGTGGGCGACCATGCTGAGCGCATCGTCGAGGGTGCCGTGGTCGAGCGCGGATGGGTAGACCCGCCAGGCCACCTCGCGCAGCTCGTCGAGCGCGCGCGTCGCGTCGCCGTGGGCCTGGGTGAGCAGCCGGGCCGCCTGGTCGGGGTCGCGGCTGCGGCGGGCCCGGCCGAGCAGCAGACCCAGTGAGACGAGGCGCTGCTGCAGGCCGTCGTGCAGGTCGCGTTCGATGCGACGGCGTTCCGCGTCGACGGCCGACATCACCCCGGCGCGGGTCGTGGTGAGCTCGGAGATGCGTTGCTCGAGCTCCTCGCGGCGGCCCGGCTCGAGCAGGTTGCGGGCCAGCCACCGGTCGAGTTCCAGCACGCTGCCGATGGCTTGGATGTTCAGCGCGAGCAGCAAGCCGCCGATGACCACCTGCAGGAGTGCCTCACCCGCGCTCATCCGCCCGGCGACGAGGGCCCGCGTCACGATCCCGGCCAGCACCAGCCCGACCACGAGCAGCCCCGACGTGACCGCCCCGAGAACGGCCGGGGCCAGCCGCGCGCCGAGATATCCGAATACCCGCGGCCCCCGCACCCGCACCGGCGGAAGCCGCAGCCGCCGCCGCTCCCACGCGACGAGCCCCTGAGCGGCCTCCAGCACAACGGCCCGGCCCCGCGTCGGCCACACCAGACCCGCAAGCACCAGGAAGACCGCCTCGGCCGCACCGCTCAAAGCCCCGAACGCCACCACCGCCGGCGGCCGCCCCACACGCACCAGCGCCCGATGCGCCCGGCTCCCGACAACAGGAGACGCGGGCCCAGGAGTCGCGGGCCCGGGAGTGGCGGGCCCAGCAGTGGCGATCCCGGGAGTAGCGATCCCCGGAGTAGCGATCTCGGGAGTGGCGGGCCCGGGAGTGACGATCCCGGGAGTGGCGATCGTGGGAGTCGCGGGCCCAGGAGTGGCGACCCCTGGAGTCGCGGGTCCTGGAGTCGCGGGCCCTGGAGTCGCGGGCCCTGGAGTGGCGACCCCTGGAGTCGCGGGCCCAGGCGTCGCAGGCCCTGGAGTCGCGGGCCCAGGACTCGCAGGCGCAGGAGTCGCGGGCCCTGGAGTCGCGGGCGCAGGAGTCGCGGGCCCACAAGCCGCCGGCCTGGAACCCGCCGGCACGGGACCAGCCGGCGCTGAGTCGCGAGAAAGCATCCCGGTCACCGTACGCGGTGGCGGCGAACCAGGCGGACGGCGACGAAGGCGGCCACAGCGACCACGCAGACGGCGATGACCAGTTTCTGGAACGTGGCGGCGTAGGCCTCGACCTCGTGCCAGTTGGCGCCCAGGTAATAGCCGGACAGGACGAACACGCTGTTCCAGATCAGGCTGCCGACCGTGGTGCAGAGCAGGAACACCGGCAGCGACATGCGCTCCACGCCGGCCGGGATCGAGATGAGGCTGCGGAAGATCGGGATCATGCGGCCCAGCAGCACGGTCTTGGGGCCGTGGCGGTGGAACCACGCTTCGGTCCGGTCGAGGTCGCTGACCTTGATCAGCGGCAGACGGCCCGCGATCGCCCGTAAGCGGTCGCGGCCGAGCAGCACGCCCGCGTAGTAGAGAGCGACCGCCCCGACCACCGAGCCGAGCGTGGTCCAGGCGATCGCCCCGATCACGCTCATCCGGCCCTGCCCGGCGGCGAACCCGGCGAGCGGCAGGATCACCTCGCTCGGGATGGGCGGGAACAGGTTTTCCAGGGCTACGGCCAGGCCGGCTCCGGGCCCGCCGAGACGGTCCACCAGGTCGGTGACGAAGCCGGTCAGACCGCCGTCGGTCGTGGGGGTCGAGGTCATGGCGAAAACGCTAGGGATCGGCGACCGGCCGCACCATGCAGCCGACCGCCGATCTGTCCTGCGGAAAACCGCAGGGGAGCGGATCAGGAGGAGTGCGGGCAGGTGTCGCGGTAGTCGGAGATCGACGTGCTGACCCGCGGGGCGGGGCAGAGGAACTGGTCGTAGCGCACGTCGTTGTCGACGAAACGCTTCAGCCACGAGATCGAGTACTGCGCGATCGTCGTGTTGCTGCTGTTGGGGGCGAAGTGCGAGGCGTTGTTGAGTTCCAGGTACGCCTTGTCCAGCGACGACGGCAGGCTGTTGTAGAACGGGATCGAGTGTGACGAGACCGGGGCCACCGAGTCGCTCTCGGCGCCGATCACCAGGGTCGGGGTCTGGACCTCGGGCCACGTCTTGTCGGTGTTCCACGGGGTCAGCGGCACCGCGGCCTGCAGGCTGGGACGGCTCTTGGCGGCCTCCAGCGTGCCGCCGCCGCCCATCGAGTGCCCCACCACGGCCAGGCGGGTGGCGTCGATCCGGGTGCGGACGGTGCTGCGCTGGGTCAAGTAGTCGAGCGCGGCCAGGAGCTGACGGCCGCGGCTGGCCGGCTGGTCCGAGCGGGTCAGGGTGTCGATGTTGAAGACCACGAAGCCCTGCGAGGCCAGCCGGGGCGCCAGCCAGGCCATGCTCGACTTGGAGGCGGTGTAGCCGGGGGCGATCGCCACCGCGCCGAAGGTGCCGGCGCTCGTGCTGGTCGGGTAATAGATGTCGCCGCCGCCGAAGCCGCTGGCGGTCAGCGACGACACGCTCGTCTGGGAGACCGCGAACGAGCCGCGGGTGGCCTGGATGCTGGACAGGGTCGGCGCGGGGCCGCGCTCGAAGGGGTTGGTCGCGGCCTGGGCCGACGGCACCAGGGTGACTCCGCCGACGGCCATCGTCACCGCGGCGGCCGCGCCGACGAGGTTGCGGGCGCGCAGCAGGCGGCGGGGGCGCCGCTCGGTCTGGATGGAGGACATGGGGTCTCCTGTCATACCCGCGGGCAAGCGGGATCGGATCGTGGCGGAATCGATCCTGAGGGCCTTCCAATCCGTATTTCAAGACGAACGGAAATCGTGAGACGGCTGTCGCAGGAAGGCGTTTGACCTTCTTCGATGTCTCGGCGGCAATCCGGACAAAGGAGCGGGCAGGGTGGAGATCCGGCAAAAGCAAAGTGCACGCGGCGTCAGAGTCTTGCTACAGTGAGCGCCGGGTCGGATAGACGGTGATGGCGGCGAAGATGGTTGACGCAAAGGCGTCCGCGGACGGCGGCGCGACGAGTCGCCGTGTGGTCAATCGCGACCAAGTCGTGCGAGCCGGGATCGATCACTTTCTGCAACGCTCGACACTGGACATGGAAGTGCTGGCGGGCGAAATGGCGATCAGCCGCGCCACTCTTTACCGGGTCGCCGGCAGCCACGATGACCTGCTCGGCGACATCCTGAGCGCCCTCACCGAGGCCATGTTCGCCGAGGCCCGCGCGACCCGCACCGCGAGCGGATTCGACGGTGTGGTCGAGGTTTCCCGTTATTTCGGGGAAATGTTGCGCTCGCCGGTCCTCGAGACTTTTCTGCACCGGGACGCCGAAGCGGCATCGCGAATATTGTTCACTCCGGCCGGGGCCGTGCACGAGAGCGCGGTACGGAATCAGATCGAGATCTTTCGCGAGACCGGCCTGATCGACGAGTTGTCACCCGGCGCCGACATCCAGCATCTCGCCTTTCTCTACGTCCGCATGGTCGGGGCTTTTCTCTACGCGGAGTTCTTCACCGGCCGAAAGGCCGATTTTGATGAACTCGTGCCCGCGCTGCGCTCACTGATGAGCGCGGCTCCCTGACCCCGGAGTTCCCATCTCGGTGCGGACGGCGTAGAGCTCGGGGAAGAAGGTCAGGTCGAGCGCCTTCTTGAGGAAGTCGACCCCGCTCGACCCGCCGGTGCCGCGCTTGAAGCCGATCGTCCGCTCGACCGTCTTGAGGTGCCGGAACCGCCAGAGCTGGAAGTTCTCCTCGATGTCGACCAGCTCCTCGCAGGCCTCGTAGGCCTCCCAGAACTGCTCGGGATCGCGGTAGATGCGGACGAAGACCGGCACCAGATCCTCGTGGTAGCGCCACGGCAGGGTCACGTCCCGTTGCAGCAGCTCGACCGGCACGTCGTGGCCGTGGCGGTGCAGGTAACGCAGGAACTCGTCGTAGACGCTGGGTGTCGCGAGCGCCTCGGTCAGCATCTCGCGGGCCGCCTGGTCGTCGTCGAACAGCGCCAGCATCCGCTTGTCCTTGTTGCCGAGCAGGAACTCGACCGCACGGTACTGGTACGACTGGAAGCCCGACGACGTGCCGAGGAAGCTGCGGAACTCGGCATACTCGCTCGGGGTGAGGGTGGCCAGCACCGACCACTGCTCGGTCAGCGTCCGCTGGATGTGCTTGACCCGGGCCAGCCCCTTGAGCGCCGGGCGCAGGTCGTCCTTGGCGATCCGCCGGGTCACCTCGCGCAGCTCGTGCAGCACGAGCTTGAGCCACAGCTCCGAGGTCTGGTGCTGGAGGATGAAGAGCAGCTCGTCGTGGTGCTCGGGCACGCTGACCGGGTGCTGCGAGCTGAGCAGCTCGTCGAGGTGCAGATATCGGCCGTACGAGAGGTTGACCGTGAAATCGCGGACGACGGAGTCCTCGATCGGGCGCTGGTCGGAAGTCACGTCGGAGCCCTCCTCGGTTCGTCACCTGAAGGGAATCACACCAGCTCAGACGTTGGCCAACGATCCGTTGGCCAGGATCGGGCCCCAGTACGCCCACCGGCCGTCATGCCGGACGAAACGACTCCGCTCGATCATGTCGCCGGCCTTGCCGTGATCCTTGTAGTGCGCGCGGAACTCGACGATCCCCTCGGTGTCGAACAGGCCGCCGCCGCTGGCCTCCAGGATGTCGAGGCCGGTCCAGCGCAGGCGCGAGTCGGGCTCGATGCGGGCGGGCCGGGTCTTCGGGTGCCACGACGACAGCACGTACGCGTCGTCGTCGAGCGCGAAGGCGGAATACCGCGAGCGCATCAACGCCTCGGCGGTGGCCGGCGGGTTGCCCAGGTGGGCCGGCTCGCAGCACTCCGCGTAGGGCAGCCCGCGGCCACAGGGACAAAGCTTCGTCTGCGCCATGCCGCTATTCTCTCAGCCGCCCGGCACCGCACACTCGGGTCCGCCGCTTTTGCGGCCACGGGCGTTATGGAACCGTGGCGTAAGTCGATGTCCGGTCCTTCATCGCGGTGAGCGACGACTTACTCGCTTCAGTCCGGCCGGGCCGACACGGTGAGCGATATTCCGACCACGCAAGATCAAGCGGCGGTCAAAAAACTTGCAGCCGTCGGCCAAAGATTCGGGCAGACCTGCAAACCGCCGTTCGGAAATTGCAGTGATCTGCCCTAGGATTGCCGCATGACCAAACGTCTGGCCGAGGTGGCCAAGAAGGCGGGCGTCAGCGAGGCGACCGTCAGCCGGGTGCTCAACGGTCGCAACGGTGTGAGCGAGGCGACCCGTGCGTCGGTGCTGACCGCGCTCGACGTCCTGGGCTACGAGCGCCCGACCAAGCTGCGCGGCGAGCGCGGCCGGCTGGTCGGTCTCGTCCTGCCCGAGCTGCAGAACCCGATCTTCCCGGCGCTGGCCGAGGTGGTCACCGCCTCGCTGGCCCAGCGCGGGTTCACCCCGCTGCTGGCCGCCCGCACGATCGGTGGCGTCCCCGAGCGCGACTACATCGAGATGCTTCTCGATCACCAGGTCTCCGGGGTGGTCTTCGCCGGTGGTTCCTATGCGCTGGCCGACGCCGAGCACGGGCACTACCGCGCGCTGACCGATCGGCGGATGCCGGTCGTCATGGTCAATGCCGGCGTCTCCGACCTGGGCTTCCCGCACATCTCGACCGACGACGCGGTGGCCGTCGAGCAGGCGTACGGGCATCTGCGCTCGCTCGGGCACGAGCGCGTGGGCATGGTGATGGGCCCGGAGGACCACGTGCCCTCGCGGCGCAAGCTGGCCGCCCTCGACGGCAAGGATTACCAGGTCGAGCGGACCAGTTTCTCGATGGAGAGTGCCCGGCTGGCCGCGGCCAAGCTGATCGAGCGCGGCGTGACCGGCATGATCTGCGCGTCCGACGTGCTCGCGCTCGGGTCGATCCGGGCCGCGCGCCGGCTCGGCCTCGACGTGCCGGGTGACGTGTCGGTGGTCGGCTTCGACGATTCGGCGCTGATGACCTGCACCGACCCGCCGCTGACGACCGTCCGGCAGCCCATCGAGATGATGGGCCAGGCGGCCGTCGATCTGCTCGTCAACCAGATCGAGGGCAGCGGCGTCGAGCCTGACGAACTCCTTTTCGAGCCGGAGCTGGTCGTCCGGGGCTCCACCGGGCCGGCGCGAAAGCGTCACTGACCAGCAAGTTTCTTCCTTCGAGGGCGGGCCGTCGGCCCGCCCTTCGGCGTTTCCGTGCGCCCGCAGGAGTAGTCGAGTTTTTTCTTAGTCCAGTCGGCTTCTTGCGTAGACGCCGTTGGACTTTGTATCGTCACCTCCACGAAACATGCGAGACCCAAGTCACACGATCACGCATATCAGCGATGGCCATGGATACACCGTTCCCGAAGGGATGGACAGATGTCCGTACCGCAGTACCGGAAGGCAGCGGCGCTCGCGCTCGTGGCCGGCCTGGGGCTCAGCCTCACGGCATGCTCCACCAAGAGCGACGACGACGGCGGGTCCGACGCGGCCGGCAAGGTCACCATCACGGTCGACTGCCAGCCGGTCGGCGCGCAGAAGGAGCTGCTGGCGAACTGGAACGCGGATGTCGCGGAGTTCCAGAAGCAGAACCCCGACATCACGATCAAGAGCGTCAGCGTCGGCGAGCAGTGCAACAACCCGCCGGACTTCACCGCCCGCCTGGCCGGTGGCACGATGACCGACGTCTTCTACGGCTACATGACCGACCTGCAGCAGGTGCTCGACAGCGGTCAGGCCATGGACATCACCCAGTACGCGACCAAGGACACCATCCCGACCTGGGACAGCGTCGATCCCGCCCTCAAGGACGTCTTCACCGAGGAGGGCAAGCTCTACGCCGTACCGGTGAAGAACTACTCGATGGGCCTGGTCTACAACAAGGCGCTGTTCAAGAAGGCCGGCCTGGACCCGGCCGCCCCACCCAAGACCTGGGCTGAGGTGCGGGCCGCGGCCAAGAAGATCGCCGGGACCGGTGGCGGCGTCGCGGGATACTCGGAGTACAGCGCCGGCAACACCGGTGGCTGGCACTTCACCGCGATGACGTACTCGCAGGGCGGCAAGGTCCTCAGCGAGGACGGCAAGAAGGCCGACTTCAACACCGCCCAGGGCAAGCAGGTCCTGCAGAACCTCAAGGACATGCGCTACGGCGACAACAGCATGGGCAGCCGGCAGCTGCTGCAGTGGGGCGACCTGCTGACCAACGCGGGCGCCGGCAAGGTCGGCATGTTCATCGGTGCTCCCGACGCCACCCAGGCGATCGTCAGCCAGTTCCAGGGCAAGTACGAGGACTGGGCGATGGGCCCGATGCCCGGCCAGGACGGCCCGGCCAAGGGCACGCTCGGTGGCGGCGAGGGCTACTTCTTCAAGAAGGACCTCACCCCGGAGCAGGTCAAGGCTGGTCTGAAGTGGATCGCGTACCAGAAGCTGACGCCGGGCAAGGGACAGCTCGACTACGTGCGGGCCAAGCCGCAGAACTACCCGGTGGGCCTGCCCCAGCCGCTGCTGTTCACCAACGGCAGCGAGGCGCAGAAGCAGGAGCTCGAGCTGCGCAAGGCGAACGCCAACGTCGACACCACCAACTTCGAGGCGTTCGAGGCGAACCCGGTGCCGATCGTCGGTGAGCCCCGGAACGCGCAGGCCATCTACGCGGTCCTCGACTCGGCGATGTCCGGGGTGCTGACCAACCCCAACGCGAACATCGACTCGCTGCTCAAGACGGCCGAGACCAAGGTCAACCAGCTCCAGGCCGCCGGAAGCTGACCGAGAAGAGTGCGGGAGCCGGCGATCGGCTCCCGCACCCGCACCCCTGGAGCCTCACTTGGCGATCATGACTGCACCCGGCGTCACCGCGAAGCCCGCGCCGGCGCCCGCACGCCCGGTCTCGAAACGGGGCCGCAAGCTACGCGACAACCTCACCGGGCACGCGTTCCTGATCGGGGCGGTTGTCTGCTTCGCCCTCTTCATGTGGTATCCGATGATCCGCGGCGTCGTGATGAGCTTCCAGCGCACCCGGCGCGGCGAGACCACCTGGGTCGGCTGGGACAACTACACCCGCATCGTCGCCGACCCGAGCTTCTGGATCGCCTGGAAGAACACCTTCCTGTTCACGGCCCTCGCGCTCGTCGTCGGTTACGTCCTGCCGTTCTTCGTGGCGATCCTGCTCAACGAGTTCCGGCACGCCAAGGGCTACCTGCGGGTCCTGGTCTACCTGCCGGTGATGCTGCCGCCGGCCTCCGCGCTCTTCCTCTTCAAGTACTACGCGTACGACCCGAGCGAAGCCGGCCTGTTCAACGCGATCCTCAAGTTCCTGCACCTGCCGACCTCGGAGTGGATGCAGTCACCGACCATGACGATCCCGGCCATGGTGATCGCTTCGACCTGGATGAACCTGGGCAGCGCGGTGCTCATCTATCTGGCTTCGCTGCAGAACATCCCGGGCGAGCTGTACGAGGCGGCCGAGCTCGACGGCGCGGGCGTCTGGCGGCGCATCTGGAACGTCACGATCCCGCAGACCCGGCTGATCCTGGCCCTGCTGGCGATGCTGCAGATCGTCGCCACCATGCAGCTGTTCATCGAGCCGCTGATCCTGGCCAACGGCGCCGGCACGCAGGACTCCGCGACCTCGGTCGCCTACCTGATCTACCAGCACGGCTTCTTCCAGAACGACCTGAACGGCGCCGCCGCCCTCGGGGTCATCATGTTGCTGGTGCTGGCCGCCTTCTCCGCCGTCTACGTGCGACTGACGACGAAACAGGACTGACACCATGGCTGACTCCGGCACCCGGACCCTCATCTCGCAGGCCCAGCTCCGGCGCGGACGCGGAAAGTTCCTCTACTGGACGCTGCTCACCGTGGTGGTTCTCGGCTTCACCCTGGTCTTCCTGGGGCCGCTCTACTGGATGGTCACCGGCGCGCTCAAATCGGGTCAGGAGATCGCGCAGACCCCGCCCACGCTGTGGCCGCGGGATCCGCAGACGCAGAACTACGTCGACGCCTGGACCAACCTCGACCTGGCCAAGCTGATGTTCAACACGTTCTACTACGCGGCCGGCGCGGTCTTCTTCCAGCTCGTCTTCGACACCGCCGCGGCGTACGCCCTCTCCAAGCTCCGCCCGGCCTTCGGCAACGTGATCCTGGCCCTGATGCTGGCCACGCTGATGATCCCGGCCATGGTGCTGATCGTCCCGCAGTACGTGACGGCGATCGACCTGCCGATCATCCACGTCAACCTGCTCGACTCGCCGTGGGCCATCTGGCTGCCGCTGATCGCCAACGCGTTCAACATCTTCCTGCTCAAGCGGTTCTTCGACTCGATCCCGGAGGATCTGATCGCGGCCGCCCAGGTCGACGGCGCGTCGCCGCTGCGCACGCTGTGGTCGATCATCCTGCCGATGTCGCGGCCGATCCTGGGCGTGGTCGCGATCTTCGCGGTGACCGCGGTCTGGAAGGACTTCCTCTGGCCCAAGCTGGTGATGCCGTCACCGGAGACCCGCACGCTCAGCGTGGGCATCTACGCCTTCAGCGGAGGGACGCCGCAGAACGTGGTGATCGCCGCCTCGGTCATCGCCGCGATCCCCACGGTGATCATCTTCCTGCTCTTCCAGCGAAACATCATGTCAGGCCTGACGACCGGCAGTCTGAAAGGCTGATCTTCCACACATTTCGGGCGACCTCCTCGGGGTCGTCAGACCCACTGTGCACAGAAAGCGGGTTGCAGTGTCTCTCAAAGACTCCCAGTGGTGGCGCGACGCGGTGATCTACCAGGTCTATCCGCGCAGCTACGCCGACGCCAACGGCGACGGCGTGGGCGACATCGCGGGCATCCGGGCTCGGCTGGGACACCTGCGCGACCTGGGCGTCGACGCGATCTGGATGAGCCCGTGGTATCCGTCGCCGATGGCCGACGCCGGCTACGACGTGGCCGACTTCCGCGACATCGACCCCGCTTTCGGCACGCTGACCGAGGCCGAGGCGCTGATCGAGGAGGCGCACGCGGCCGGCATCCGCATGATCGTCGACATCGTGCCCAACCACATCTCCAGTGAGCACCCGTGGTTCAAGGCGGCGCTGGCCTCCCCGGACGCGCCCGAACGCGACTACTTCTGGTTCCGGCCGGGCCGGGGCGACACGGGCGAGCAGATGCCGACGGACTGGCGAGGGGAGTTCGGCGGCACCACCTGGACCCGTACGCCCGACGGGTCCTGGTATCTGCACCTGTTCACGCCCGAGCAGCCCGACCTGAACTGGGACCACCCGGACGTGCGGGCCGAGTTCGAGAGCATCCTGCGGTTCTGGTTCGACCGCGGCGTCGACGGCATCCGCATCGACTCGGCCGCGCTGCTGCTCAAGGACCCGGCGCTGCCCGAGGTGCTCGAGGACAGCCCGCACCCGTTCCACGACCTCGACGGCGTGCACGAGGTCTACCGCGCCTGGCGGCGCGTCTCCGACTCGTACGGCGAGGATCGCGCCCTGATCGGCGAGGTGTGGATGCCCGAGGTCGAGCGGTTCGCGAACTACCTGCGGCCGGACGAGCTGCACGCGGCGTTCAACTTCGACTTCCTCGGCTGTGCCTGGGATCCCCGGCTCATGCGGGACTGCGTCGACCGTACGCTGCACGCCCACGCCGCCGTGGGCGCCCCGGCCACCTGGGTGCTGTCCAATCACGACGTCACCCGGCACGTCACGCGGTACGGCCGCGAGGACACCACGTTCAGCTTCGACAACAACCTCGACGGCACCCCGGTCGATCTCGAGCTGGGCACCCGCCGGGCCCGGGCCGCCGCGCTGCTGTCGCTGTCGCTGCCCGGCGCGACCTACATCTATCAGGGTGAGGAACTCGGTCTCTGGGAGAACGAGAACATCCCGCCCGAGGAGTTCCAGGACCCGATGTGGGGCCGGCGCGGGCACAGCCGGGACGGCTGCCGGGTGCCGATGCCGTGGACCGGTGACGAGGCGCCGTTCGGCTTCACCACCGCCACCCCGTGGCTTCCTCAGCCGGCCGAGTGGAAGGACCGCACGGCCCAGGCGCAGACCGGCGACCCCAACTCGATGCTCGAGCTCTACCGCTCGGCGATCGCCCTGCGCCGCACCGAGTCCTTGGCCGAGTTCTCGTGGCTCGACCTGGACCCGTCGGTGCTCGCCTTCTGCCGCGGCCGGAACTTCGGCTGTGTCGTCAACATGTCGGGCGCCCCCATCGCCCTGCCCGCCCATCAGTCCGTCCTGCTCACCAGTGGCCCTCTCGACGGTGACCGCCTCCCCCCGGACACCGCCGTGTGGCTGCGCCTTTCGTAAATCCGGGGGCTGGCCACCGATGAAGGGATCCCCATGGCCAACCGCACACTCCGATTGACGCTCGCCGCCCTCACGGCGGGCGCCGCCGTCGCCGCGATTCCCTGGACCGCCTCGCCGGCCCAGGCGGCCGGCCTCTCCCCGTTCGACATCGCCGGCCGCGGCGCGACGGTTCCCTTCGTCGAGCAGGAGGCCGAAAGGGCCGCGCACAACGGCACCTCGACCGGCACCAGCCGCACCTACGGCACCCTGTCGTCGGAGGCCTCCGGACGCGAGGCCGTCACCCTCGACGCGGCCGGCGAATACGTCGAGTTCACCCTGACCAAGCCGGCCAACGCGGTGACGTTCCGCTACAGCATCCCGGACAACGCCAACGGCACCGGCCGGGACGCGACCATCGACGTACGGGCCGGTTCCTCGCTGGTCAAGACGGTGCCGGTGACCTCGAAGTACAGCTGGTACTACGGGTATTACCCGTTCTCCAACAACCCCGCCGACCCGCTGCCGCACCACTTCTACGACGAGGCGCGGACGCTGTTCGGCACCACCTACGCGGCCGGTACGAAGATCCGGCTGCAGGTCTCCTCGACCGCGCAGTCGCCCACCTTCACCATCGACCTGGCCGACTTCGAGAATGTGCCCGAGCCGATCGCCAAGCCGGCCGGCGCCATCGACGTGGTGGCCGACTACGGTGCCGACCCGACCGGCGCCACCGATTCGACGGCCAAGTTCCAGGCCGCGGTGAACGCGGGCGCGGCCGCCGGCCGGACCGTCTACGTCCCGCGGGGCACCTTCACGCTCTACAGCCACGTCATCGTCGACCGGGTCACGCTGGCCGGCGCCGGACCCTGGTACAGCGTCCTCGGCGGCCGGCACCCCACCCAGCGCAACCTTGCCGCCGGCCTCTACGGCAAGTACACCAACGAGGGCGGCCCGAGCCAGAACGTCGTGGTCCGCGACCTCGCGGTGATCGGCGACATCCGCGAGCGGGTCGACAACGACCAGGTCAACGCGTTCGGCGGAGCCATGTCCAACTCGACCATCGACAACGTCTGGATGCAGCACACCAAGGTCGGTGCCTGGATGGACGGGCCGATGGACCGGTTCACCATCAAGAACAGCCGGATCCTGGACCAGACGGCCGACGGCGTGAACTTCCACATCGGCGTCACGAACTCGACCGTCACCAACACCTTCGTCCGCAACACCGGAGACGACGCGCTGGCGATGTGGGCCGAGAACGTGCCGAACGTCGGGAACTCGTTCACCCGCAACACGATCGTCGCCCCGATCCTGGCCAACCACCTGGTCAGCTATGGCGGCCGCGACATCGTGATGACCGACAACGTGGTCAGCGAGTCGGTCTCCAACGGCGGCGGGATCCACGTCGGCAACCGCTATCCCGGCGTGACCGGGCCGACCGCGGTCGCCGGCACCTGGACGCTGGCCCGCAACACCCTGATCCGGGCCGGCAACTCCGACTACAACTGGAACTTCGGGATCGGCGCGCTGTGGTTCTGGGGTGACCAGGGGCCGATCACCGGCGCCACCATCAACGTCACCGACACCGACATCCTGGACAGCTCGTACGCGGCGATCCAGTGGATCGGCAGCCAGACCAGCGGGCTCAACCTGACCAACGTGAACATCGCCGGGGCGGGCACGTTCGCCCTGCAGGCCCAGGCTCCGGCGTCGGCCCGGTTCACCAACGTCCGGGCGTCCGGGATCGCGCAGAGCCAAACGGTCTACAACTGCGCGGGCTCCGGTCTGCAGATCGCCGACGGGGGCGGCAACTCGGGCTGGTCGACCGCCAACTCGTACTGCGGACCGTGGCCGGCCCCGCAATACGGCAACGGCCCGACGACCCCGCCGACAACCACGCCGCCGACGACACCGCCCACCACGCCGCCGACGACCACGCCGCCGGCCACGGGAAACCTCGCTCAGGGGCGCCCGGTCACCGTCTCCTCCGTCAACGGGCCGTACGCCGGGGCGAACGCGGTCGACGGCAACCAGGCGACGTACTGGGAGAGCAGTGGTGCGCTGCCGCAGACGTACACCGTCGATCTGGGTTCGGCCCAGCCGGTCGGCCGGCTCGTCCTCAAGCTGCCCTCGGGCTGGGAGACGCGCAATCAGAGCATCGCGGTGGCCGGCTCGACCGACGGGTCGTCCTGGACGACGGTGACGCCGGCCGCGGCCTACACCTTCAGCCCGGCGGCGACCGTCACGCTGCCGTCCGGGAACCGTCGCTACCTGCGGCTCACCTTCTCGGCCAACACCGGCTGGCCGGCCGCGCAACTCTCCGAACTGGAGGCGTACGCGAACGGAGGCACCACGCCGCCGACCACCACTCCGCCGACCACGCCGCCCACGACCACGCCGCCCGCGGGCAACCTGGCCGCCGGCCGGCCGGTCACGGCGACCAGCCAGGCCGACGTCTACGCCCCGGCCAACGTGACCGACGGCAACGCCGGCACCTACTGGGAGAGCCAGAGCAGTGCCTTCCCGCAGTCGGTCACGGTCGACCTCGGCTCGTCGCGGTCGGTCGGCCGGGTCGTCCTCAAGCTCCCGCCGGCCACGGCGTGGGCCACCCGCACCCAGACGCTGTCCGTGCTCGGCAGCACCGACGGCTCGTCGTTCCCGACGCTCAAGCCGAGCGCCGGCTACACCTTCAACCCCGCATCGGGCAACACCGCCACCGTCACCTTCACCGCGTCCACCGCGCGCTTCGTGCGGGTGACCTTCACCGGTAACACCGGCTGGCCCGCCGGCCAGCTCTCCGAGTTCGAGGTCCATCCCTCCTGAGCCCAGCTTGCTCTGTCCTCGAAGAAAGGTGCGCTCCCACATGTCCGGAATAAGAAGAAAGTTCCTCGCGGCCGCCGTCGCCACGGGTGTCGTCGCCGCCCTCGTCCACGCCCCGGCCGCCTCCGCCGCCGGCCCCAACCTGGCCGCCGGCAAGACGTTCAGCGCCAGCAGCACCAGTGACGTCTACGGCGCCGGCAACGCCGGTGACGGCAACGCCAATACGTACTGGGAGAGCAGCAACAACGCGTTCCCGCAGTGGTTGCAGGTCGACCTGGGCACCGCCACCCAGGTGAACCAGGTCGTCCTCAAGCTGCCGCCGGCCACCGCCTGGGCCACCCGCACCCAGACGCTCACCGTGCAGGGCAGCACCACCGGCTCGTCCTATTCGACGCTCAAGGCGAGCGCGGGCTACACGTTCAACCCGGCCAGTGGCAACGCCGTCACCGTCGACTTCACCGCGGCCGCCGCCCGGTTCGTCCGCCTGAACTTCACCGGCAACACCGGCTGGCCGGCCGGTCAGCTCTCCGAGCTCGAGGTCTACGGCCCCGTCTCCGGCGGCGACACCCAGGCCCCGGCAGCGCCCGGCAACCTCGCCTTCACCCAGCCGGCGACCGACCAGATCCGGCTGACCTGGTCGGCCTCGACCGACAACGTGGGCGTCACCGGCTACGACATCTTCGCCAACGGGGTGCAGCGCACCAGCGTGGGCAGCAGCGTGTTGACCTACACCGACACGCAGCCGGCCTCGGCGACCGTCTCCTACCAGGTGCGGGCCAAAGACGCGGCCGGCAACGTCTCGGCGCTGAGCAACCCGGTCACCCGCAACGGCACCACCGGGCCGGGCAGCAACCTGGCCCAGGGCAAGCCGATCGAGGCTTCGTCCACGGTGCACACGTTCGTGGCCACCAACGCCAACGACAACGACACCGCCACCTACTGGGAGGGCGGCGGCCAGCCCGCGACCCTGACGGTCAAGCTCGGCTCGAACGCGTCGGTGTCGTCGGTCGTCGTCAAGCTCAACCCGGACAGCTCGTGGGGCGCCCGCCAGCAGACGTTCTCGATCCTCGGCCGGGAGCAGAGCGCGAGCGCCTTCACGACGATCGCCGGCGCGGCGTCGTACAGCTTCAACCCGGCCTCGGGCAACACCGTGACCGTCCCGGTCAGCGCGACCACCGCTGACCTGCGCCTGTCGTTCACCGCGAACTCGGGCGCCCCGAGCGGCCAGGTCGCCGAACTGCAGGTCATCGGTGTCGCGGCCCCCAACCCGGACCTCACCGTCACCGCGACCTCGGCCTCGCCGGCCGCTCCGGTCGAGACCGACTCGGTCACCCTGTCGGCCACCGTGCGCAACGCGGGCGGCGTCGGCAGCGCGGCCTCCACCGTCAACTTCTACCTCGGTACGACGAAGGTCGGCACCGCCACCGTCGGCGCTCTCGCGGCCGGCGCCCAGGCGACCGTCTCGGCGAGCATCGGCGCCCGCGACGCCGGCTCCTACCAGGTCGTGGCCAAGGTGGACGAGGCGAACACGGTCATCGAGTCGAACGAGGCCAACAACTCCTACACCAGCCCGTCGGCTCTCGTGGTGACCCCGGTCAGCAGCTCCGACCTGGTCGCGTCGGTGGTCAGCTGGTCGCCGGGCACCCCGGCGGCGGGCCAGACGGTCACCTTCTCGGTCACCCTGAAGAACCAGGGCTCGGCCGCCTCGGCCGGCGGGGCGCACGGCATCACGCTGACCGTGCTCAACGGCTCCTCCGTGGTCCGCACGCTGACCGGTTCCTGGACCGGCACCCTCGCGGCGGGCGCGTCGTCGCCGGCCGTCAACCTGGGCACCTGGACCGCGGCCAACGGGCGCTACACCGTGCGTACGGTGATCGCCAACGACGCCAATGAGCTGCCCGTCAAGCAGGCCAACAACACCAGCGAGAAGGGCTTCTTCGTCGGCCGCGGGGCCAACATGCCGTACGACATGTACGAGGCCGAGGACGGCCAGACCGGCGGCGGCGCGGCTGTCGTCGGCCCCAACCGGACGGTCGGCGACCTGGCCGGCGAGGCGTCCGGGCGCAAGGCCGTGACGCTGAACCAGACCGGCGCGTACGTGCAGTGGACCACCCGGGTCGCGACGAACACGGTCGTCGCGCGCTTCTCCATCCCGGACGGCACCACCAGCTCGGTCAACGTCTATGTCAACGGCACGCTGAACAAGACCCTGCCGCTCACCTCGAAGTACGCCTGGCTCTACGGCAACGAGACCGCGCCGCAGAACTCGGGCACCGGCCCGCGGCACATCTACGACGAGGCGAACATCCTGCTGACCGGGTCGTTCCCGGCCGGCAGCACCATCAAGCTGCAGAAGGACGGCGCCAACTCGGGCAATATCGCGATCGACTTCATCAACTTGGAGCAGGTCGCGCCCAAGGCCAACCCGGACGCGGCGCGTTACGTCGTACCCAATGGCTTCGACCAGCAGGCGGTGCAGAACGCGCTGGACACCGCGCGCCAGGACACGACCAAGCTGGGCGTGTACCTGCCGGCCGGTGACTACCAGACGTCGAACAAGTTCCAGGTGTACGGCAAGTCGCTGCGCGTCGTCGGCGCTGGACCCTGGTACACCCGCTTCCACACCCCGTCGACACAGTCCGAGACGGACGCCGGCTTCCGGGCCGACAGCACGGCCAACGGTTCGACGTTCGCCGACTTCGCGTTCTTCGGCAACTACACGATCCGGATCGACGGCCCCGGCAAGGTCTTCGACTTCGCCAACACGGCCGGCATCACCATCGACAACATCTGGACCGAGCACGTGGTGTGCCTCTACTGGGGCGCCAACACCGACAACATGGTGATCAAGAACAGCCGGATCCGGAACACGTTCGCCGACGGGGTCAACATGACCAACGGCAGCACCGGCAACCTGGTCGACAACAACGACGCCCGGGCGACCGGCGACGACAGCTTCGCGCTGTTCTCGGCGATCGACGCGGGCGGGGCCGACGAGATCAACAACGTCTACTCCAACCTCACGTCGACCCTGACCTGGCGGGCCGCGGGCATCGCGGTCTACGGCGGCTACGCCAACACGTTCAAGAACATCTACATCGCCGACACCCTGGTCTACTCGGGCATCACGATCAGCTCGCTCGACTTCGGCTACCCGATGAACGGGTTCGGCGCCAACCCGCCGACGGTGTTCGACAACATCTCGATCGTCCGGGCCGGCGGCCACTTCTGGGGCAGCCAGGTCTTCCCGGCGATCTGGGTGTTCAGCGCGTCGAAGGTCTTCCAGGGCATCCGGGTCTCGAACGTCGACATCATCGACCCGACGTACTCCGGGATCATGTTCCAGACCAACTACGTGGGCGGGCAACCGCAGAACATCGTCAAGGACACCGTCTTCACGAACGTCACGATCAGTGGCGCCCAGAAGAGCGGTGACGCGTTCGACGCCAAGTCCGGATACGGCATCTGGGCCAACCCGATGCCCGAATCCGGTCAGGGCCCCGCGGTCGGCTCGGCGACCTTCACCAACCTGCAGCTGAGCAACAACTACCGCGACATCGAGAACCCGACCTCCACCTTCACCATCATCCGGAACTGACCCACTCCCGCACCACTGGGGCCCGCGCCCGTCCGCGCGGGCCCCTTCGGGTCAGCTGAGGCCGATCGGCGGGCGGTGGACGTGTCGCTTGCGTACATTCGTTCGCGTGGAACGCATCGTCCTGCCTGACGGCCGCACGCTCGAATACCTCGTCGAGGGGCCGCCCGGCGGTCTGCCCCTGGTCCTGCACCACGGCACCCCGTCCGGCGCCGTCCGCTACGCGCCCGTCTTCGACTCCGCCCTGCGGCACGGCCTGCGCATCGTCCTGGCCAGCCGCCCCGGCTACGGCGGCTCCTCACCGCACCCCGGTCGCCGGGTGGCCGACGTCGCCGCCGACACCGCGGCCCTGCTCGACGGGCTGGAAGCGGCCCACTTCGTCACGATCGGCTGGTCCGGCGGCGGTCCGCACGCCCTGGCCTGCGCGGCCCAGCTGCCCGGACGCTGCGTCGGCGCCGCGACCATCGCCGGGGTGGCCCCCTACGAGGCCAAGAACCTCGACTGGTCGGCCGGCATGGGTGAGGAGAACGTCGCCGAGTTCGCCGCGGCGGCCGAGAGCGTGCAAGCGCTCGACACATTGCTCACGTCGATGGCCGGCGACCTGGCCCGGGTGACGGCCGACGACGTGGTCGAGGCCTTCGGCGACCTGCTGTCCGAGGTGGACAAGACTGCCCTGACCGGCGGCTTCGCCGAATACCTGGCCGAGTCGACCCGATACGCGGTGTCGGCCGGCATCGCCGGGTGGCGGGAGGACGACCTGGCCTTCCTCGCCGGCTGGGGCTTCCCCCTAGAGGACCTCCGGGTGCCGGTGGCGATCTGGCAGGGCGAGCAGGACCGCATGGTCCCGGCCGCCCACGGCCACTGGCTGGCCGGCCACGTTCCCGGGGCCGAGGTTCACCTGCTCCCCGACGAGGGTCACCTATCCCTGCTGGCCGGCATCGACGAGGTGGTCGACAACCTGCTGGCCCACATCACCGTCTGATCAGGCCCTGTTCCGCCCTCTTCCGAGATACGGCACGGGCCGCCGGGCCAGGACCTCCGCGAGATTGTCGACGCGCTCCAGCATTCTCGTGGCGCCCGGTGCGAGGTATTCCACGAGCTCATAGATGCGCTCGCGGTCCGCCTCGAGGTGTCGCATGTGAACCGGCTCATGGTGCATGATGCGATTTCTGAACATGCGGAGATGCTCGAGATGAGCGTGCATCTGGCGGCGCGGCCCGCGGTAGCCGGGGCGGAAGGCTCGATAGAGGGCGGGCCGCCACATGACTTCCTCGTTGCTGCGGCTGAGCAACGAGACCCAGAAGCCGAACGGCATCGCGGCGACGACGTCGTCCGAGGTCGGCACGTGGCCGCTGGTCCGGTTGAGCTTTCGCTGAGCGGCATCGATCACGAACGCGCCATCACCGACCGGCGGAGCGGTTGTCCACCACTCGGATCGCGCGTAGTTGGAGGTCAGCTCGTCATGGAAAGCGTTGCGCAGGATGACTTCCAGAAAGTTGAGCGCGGGATAGAAGGCAGCTGACACTTCGATGTTCCACCAGTAGAGCTCCAGAGCCACGGCTTCGTCACCTGCGCAGTCCCGGACGTAGGGCTTGAATCGCGGCACGGAGAGGAACCTCTTGACCCACTCGGCATCGGGCTCACGGACAGACACGTGAATTCTCCGGCAGGTTCAGAACGGGCCGACGCTGTGCTAGCCTCGTAGTCGTACGCCCCGGGACTCGCCTCTGCTTGCATGCGACCCGGGGCAAAGTCTTTTCCGGCACAGTTCTCATTGGCAACGTTTCTCGCCGGCCAGCCCCTGAGTGTTCCCCCGTCAGCGTAGGGCTGGGCGGCGGCGTCGTGTTCGATCGCATCACTGAAGCCTCTAACTTCGGTCGTTCGCCAACTAGTCGCCCGCACTCTAGTCGCTTGTATCGACGATGGCACGTCTGACGAGCGGCCCGCAAAAAGCGCGCACCCGCCCCTGGGGGTGGGTGCGCGCTGTGTGGTGTGCGGTGCGATCAGACTTCGACCGGGGACAGCTCCGGCAGTGTCTCGGGGCTGCGCTCCCGCTCGGGCTCGGGCTCGGGCTCGGCTTGCGGGGCCCGGGCCGTGGGCACCAGCAGGGCCACCAGGAAGGCGGCGCCGGCGACCACGGTCAGCACCAGGAACGCCTCGGTGAAGCCCGACTCGGCGGGCACGCCCTGGGCGCCCGGGTGGCTGGTGATGATGGAGCTGACCACCGCGGTGCCGATGGAGGCGCCGATCGTACGGATGTTGGTGTTCATGCCGCTGGCCACGCCGGTCTGGTGGCGCGGGACGCTCTGGACGATCAGGTTGACCAGCGACGAGTAGACCAGGCCGAGGCCGATCCCGAAGACGCCGCCGGCCACCGCGACCTCCCACTGCTCGCCGTGGCGCAGGGCCAGCGACAGGGTGGCCAAGGTGCTCAACCCGGCGCCCCACAACAGCTGCGCCTTGCTGCTCGCCCACCGTGTGAGCGGTCCGCTCAACGAGCCGAACACGGCCATCGTGACCAGCATCGGCAGCATCAGCAGGCCGGCCCCGGTGACCGTCGCGCCGAAGCCGTAGCCCGACGAGCGCGGGATCTGCATGAGCTGGGGCAGGAAGGCGAACACGCCGAACATGGCCGCCCCGAAGAGCAGCGCCACCAGGTTGGCCGTCCACACCGCGGGCAGCCGCATCATGCGCATGTCGATCAGCGGCTCGGCCGAGCGGAACTCGGCGAGCAGCCAGGCGGCGAGCAGGACGACGCCGGCGGTGAGGAAACCGAGCGTACGGCCGGAGGTCCAGCCCCAGGCGGTGGCCTTGCTCAGTGGCAGCAGCAGGGCGACCAGCCAGCCCGACAGCAGCGCGGCCGAGAGCCAGTTGACCCGTCCGGGAGTGCGAACGGGCGAGGCCGGCACGAGACGCCAGGCCGCCAGCCCGACGAGCACGACGACGGCCAGGGGCAGCCAGAACAGCCAGCGCCAGCTCAGCGCGCCGACGATCGGACCGGCCAGCACGATGCCGAGGCCGCCGCCGGTGGCGATGACCGCGGCCATGACCCCGATCGCCGAGGTGACCCGGGCCGGCGGGAACTCGTCGCGCAGGATGCCGAACGAGACGGGGAAGATCGCGCCGCCGAGCCCCTGGATGACGCGGGCCACGATCAGCACGGCGATGTTGGGAGCCAGCGCGGCCAGCAGGCAGCCGACGGCGATGGCGGCCAGCGCGACCAGCAGTGCGCGGTCCTTGCCGGTCATGTCGGCGATCCGGCCCATCAGCGGGGTGGCGACCGAGGCCGAGAGCAGCCAGGCGGTGAGCACCCAGGTGACCGTGCCGGCCGAGGTGTGCAGGTCCTGCTGGATCGTCGGGAGGACCGGCGTGACCAGCGACTGCATGAGCGAGAAGGCCGCCGCCGCGGCGGCCAGGACCGCGAATGTCGTTCGCGGTGAGCGCTGGTAAAGTCGAGGCATGCCTCCACATTAGTGGAGGGGTGCCTCCGGTTCGCAACCGGAACGACTGTGGGGAGGGTCACTGTGGCGGTTGCCGTACGCCGTCCGCAGCGTGCTGATGCGCGGCGCAATTTCGAAGCCCTGTTAGCCGCGGCCCGCGAGGCGTTCGCCGAGAACGGCACCGAGGCCTCGCTGGAGGACATCGCCCGTCGCGCCGGCGTGGGCATCGGGACGCTCTACCGCAACTTCCCGACCCGCCAGGACCTGTTCGAGGCCGTGTACGTCGAGGAGATCAGCCAGCTCGCCCGCGTCGCCGAGGAGGTCGCCGACCGGCCGCCGTGGGAGGCGCTCACCGCCTGGCTCGATCAGTTCGTCTCGTACGTGGGCACGAAACGAGCAGTCATCGAGGCGCTCAACCGCGAGTCCGAGATGTTCCGGTCGTGCCGCGCCACCATGTACGAGGCCGGCGAGCCACTCTTCCAGCGCGCTCAGGCGGCCGGCGAGGTCCGCACCGACGCCGGCTTCGACGACCTGCTGCGCCTGGTCTCCGGCCTGACCTCAGCAACCTACGTCGACGACGCCCAGCGCGACCGCGTCCTCGGCATAGCCCTGAGCGGCCTACGCGTCACCCACTGAGCGGCCGCCTGTCGCCAACTGAGCGACCGGGCCGAGCGTCGCTCGCTGAGTCGCAGCACCGGGCCGAGCGTCGCCCGCCGAGCGTCGCTCGCTGGGTGCCCGCCGCGCGCTCGGTCAATGGCTGGCCGGCGCGGTCAGAGCCGGACGGCCTGGCCGCTGCGGGCGCTCTCGCGGGCCGCGTCGAGCACGGTCATGTTGCGCACGACGTCGGCCGGGTCGACCGGCAGCGGGCCCTCACCGCGCACCGCCGCCGCGAAGGCCGGGTAGTAGAGATCCCACCGGCCGCGCTCGCTGCGCACCTTGGTGCCGTCGTCGCCGCGATAGATGCGGCCCCAGCTCTCCTCGGGCTCGACCCCCCACTCGTCACCGAGGTCGGCGGGGGACCGGCCGGCTTTGAGCGCGGCCTCCTGCCCGTCGACGCCGACGACCACGAACGTGCCGGTGGTGCCGGCCACCCGATAGCGCGGCCCCGGCGCGCCCTGGCGCCAGCTGCCCCACAGGTGCGACTCGACACCGTTGACGTGATGCAGCGCGAGGAAGAAGTCGTCGTCGAGCTCGCCGCTGCCGCGAACCTCCGCATAGGCCCGGACGGCCGGACCGTTGAGCACCAGCGCCTGGTCGACCAGATGCGAGCCGAAGTCGAGCAGTGTGCCGCCGCCGGCCGCGCCGGGCTTGCGCTCGGGTGCCCACCGCTCGAACCGGGACTCGAAGCGGCGCACCGTGCCGAACTGCCCGTCGTCGATCAGGCGCCGCAGCGTGCGGAAGTCGGAGTCGTAGCGCCGGTTTTGATAGACGCTCAGCAGCACGCCCTTGTCTTTGGCGGCCGCCACGACCTCACGGGCCGCCGGCGCGGTCAGCGTGAACGGCTTGTCGCAGACCACGTGCAGCCCATGCGAGATCGCCTCGAGCGCCAGCTCGGCGTGGGTGGTGACCGGCGTCGAGATCGCCACCGCCTCGGCCCCGGCCTCGGCCAGCGCCCCGATCGAGTCGAACGCGGCCGCCCCCGGATGCTGCTCGGCCAGCTGTTTACGGCGCTCGTCGTTGGTCGTGACCACGCCCAGGAATTCGACATTGGCCGCCGAGGCGATCAGGGGAGCATGAAAGGTCCGCCCACCCGAGCCATAGCCCACCAGCCCGAACCGCACCGCGTCACTCATGCTTCGAAACCTTGCCACATCCGCGGCCTGTTCTCGCACGCTGCCCCGCAGCCTGTGGACAACGGACACCCGCTGTCACCCGCCCTGTGGACAACGACCTCAGCCGGCTCCGTCAGGCCATAGGGTTCCCCCACGACGAGCAAGCGCAGCTCGGACGAAGCACTTCGCCGGCGGCGAATCCGCCCGTTGGCCACGATCGGAGAAGAGGACGTATGGGCAGCTCACAACACCGACCGGAGCGCACTGAAAGGCCCGGGATCTCGATCTATGAATCGCGCTATCGTGATCCCATGGCCGAGTTTCGCACGGCGACGGTGCCTGTCGTGGTCGAGCGCGACGAGGACGGCGTGTGGTGCGCCCACGCCCAGCTGCGTCCAGGCCTGGGTGCGAACGGTGAGGGCGACACGGAGGAGGCTGCCCTGGAAGACCTCCGCGAGGCGCTGGCCGGTCTCATCGAGGAATTCGGCGCCCCCAGGGAGCTCTCGGTCACCATCGCCGCCTGACGCCACCGCTCCCTTCCGTTCCGGGCACGCGCATCGTCCGTGCTCTCGAGCGGCACGGGTTCAAGGTGGCCAGGACAGCCGCCTGACGATCGAGCAACTCGCGCCCTGAGTGTCACGGTGGTCGGGTGAGGCTGCCTGTCGGATGGATGACGGGTTCCGGACTGGGGAGCTTCTGATGCGTCAACATTCGACGCATGAAGCAAAAGGAACGTACGCCGTTCGCCGACCTGGATGGGCAGCCGCGGGAGATGACCGCGATGCTGCTGGCCGCCCTCGACGCGATGGGGCGCCATCCCGAGATCCAGCGGGTGCGCCGTACGGCGATGGACACGTTCCGCCCCGAGCCGGGCTGGCGGGTGCTCGACGCGGGCTCCGGCGCCGGTGAGGTGGCCCGCCGGCTCGCCGGTGTGGTGGGTCCGTCCGGCTCGGTGACCGCGCTCGACTATTCGGCGGCCACCATCGACGCCGCGGTCCGGCGGCACGACGGCAGCAACGTGCGCTATCTGACCGGCGACGTGTCCGCGCTCGAGCTGCCCTCGGACAGCGTCGACGGGGTCTGGTGCGAGCGGGTGCTCCAGCACGTCGACGACGCCGACCTGGCCATCGCCGAGATGGTGCGGGTGACCCGGCCCGGCGGCCGGCTGTGCCTGATCGACACCGACTGGAGTTCTCTGGCCTTCGACGGCGTGCCGCCGGCCTTGGCCCGCACCGTCGTGGCGGCCATGCACGGGCGGCTGACCCCCAAGCAGGTCGACATGGGCCGCACGCTGCGGCGCCGGCTTGTCGGCAAGGGCCTGTGCGACGTTGTCGCCACCCCGGTGACCTGCGTTTTCGGTGACCCGCCGTCGGCCGCGGTGGTGCTGCCGATGGTCAACCCGATGGTGCCCCAGGAGGCCTGGATGACACCCCCGGGCGTACGGGAAAGCTGGTTCTCGCACGTCGACGAGGCGGGCATCCGAGGCGACTTCCTGGCCATCCTGACGATCTGGGCGGTGACCGGCACAGTCCAGGTGACCGGCACAGTTCAAGTGACCGGCGCGGCTCAGGAGGCGCGCCGCCAGTACTGACGCTTCTTCTCGTCGCGCACCACGAACCCCAGCCGTCCGAGCTCCTCGCGCAGCTCGCGCGCGTCGTCGTCGTCGCCCGAGCTCAGCGCCTTCTGCCGGGCGGTGAACACCGCGTCGGGCAGGTCGGGCAGGCCGGGCACCCACCGCCGGTAGGCGTCGAGGTAGGGATCCTTCTCGGCCCAGGCCACCCCGCGCGAGCCGAACGCCGCACTCAGTTTCTGCTGGGACAGATGGGACGGCTCCCGGGCCAGTTCCCGCCCGGTGCGGCCGAGCAGCACGAGCTGGTCGCGGTCGGGGAAGGCCAGCGCGATCTCGCCCTTGGCCACCGCTCGCCGGTGACCGGGCCGGGTCAGCACCACCTCGAGCGGCGTGATCCGGACGGTCAGCGACTCGGCGTCGACCAGCGCGGCCAGGATCAGCCCGGCGATCAGTCCGATCCCGAGCCCGGCCACCAGATCCCACGGCTCGGGCAGCCGCCGGATCAGCTCGAACGGCCCGCCGAACGGCACCCGATCGATCACCCAGAGGATCCCCCACAGCAGCGCGGCGCCCGCGATCGGCAGGGTGAGCCACACGAGGACCCGGATCCACCAGGGCGTGGGCACGGTCGTTTCCTGTTCCAGCACGCCACCGAGTCTTCCGTCGCCGCCGGGCCGCCGGTAGCGACCGGGGTCGACCGGACGTAGACCAAAGTCGACTGCCCGCGCGTGCGCGCCGCCGGTAGCGTCGGGGACGTGCGGAGATGGATGGTCGAGCTGTCGCTGGCCCTGGCGGCCACGGCTCTCGGCGTCGTGTTCCTCCGCACCTCGATCTCGGAGGGTGACAGCGCTCCGGTCGCGTTCGAGGTGGCGACCGGGGTGCTCGCCGCGGCCGGGCTGATCCTTTTCCGCCGCAGCCGTCCGGTGGCCCTGACCCTGGTGCTGATCCCGCTCGGCATCCTGTTCGCGCTGCCGATGGGAGCCACCCCGGTCGCGCTCTTCGCGGTCGGCCTGCACCGCCGCCCGTGGGTCGCGGCCAGCCTGGTCGCCCTGCACTCGGTGCTGGTCGCCGCGATCTACTACATCGCCCTCGGCGCCACCCGCCTCTATGTCGAGAGCGTCGTCTTCCTCGTGCTCCTGCACGTCAGCCTGGTCGCGATCGCGATGCTCATCCGCTCGCACCGCCTGCTGGTCGCCTCGTGGGCCGAGCGCGCCCGCCAGGCCGAGGAGGGTCAGCGGCTGCGGGTCGAGCAGGCCCGGCTGGCCGAGCGGGAGCGCCTGGCCCGCGAGATGCACGACGTGCTGGCCCACCGGCTGTCCCTGCTCGCGGTCCACGCGGGCGCCCTCGAGGTACGCCGCGACGCCTCCGACGGCGAGCAGCACGCGGCCGGCGTCATCCGCGCGACCGCGCACGACGCGCTCGAGGACCTCCGCTCGGTGATCCACATGTTGCGCGCCCCGGCCGAGGATCAGCCCCAGCCGACCCTGGGTGACGTGCCCGCGCTGGTCGAGCAGTCCCGGTCGGCCGGCGCCGACGTGGGGCTCACGCTCGACGGCGGCGACGGCGTGCCCGAGACGGTGGGCCGGCACGTCTACCGCATCGTGCAGGAGGCGCTCACCAACGCCCGCAAGCATGCGCCCGGCGCCCCGGTCAGCGTGGCCATCAGCGGCGGTGCCGAGCACGGCCTCGACGTCACCGTGCACAACACCATCACCGCGCAGGGCCCGGCCATGCCGGGTGCCGGCACCGGGCTGGCCGGGCTGCGCGAGCGGGTGGCGCTGGTCGGCGGCCGCCTCGAGCACGGCCCGACGGCGGCCGGCGAGTTCCACCTGAGAGCCTGGCTCCCGTGGACACAGTGAAGGTTCTGCTCGTTGACGACGACGCGCTGGTGCGGGCGGGGCTGACCATGATGCTGGGCGCGTTCGACGACCTCGAGGTGGTCGGCGCGATCACCGACGGCACCGAGGTCGCCGCCGCCGTCAACACCCACCGGCCCGACGTCGTGCTGATGGACATCCGCATGCCCGGCCTCGACGGGCTCTCCGCCACCGAGTCGTTGCGCAAGCGCCGGGACGCGCCCCAGGTGATCGTGCTGACCACGTTCGACACCGACGAGCACGTGCTGCGCGCGCTGCGGGCCGGGGCGGGCGGCTTCCTGCTCAAGCACACGCCACCGCGCGAGATCGCCGACGCCGTCCGGCGGGTGGCGGGCGGTGAGCCGATGATGTCGCCCGAGGTGCTGCGCAAGATGATCGGCATGGTCTCCGGCGCCGACCCCGGCCGCGACCGGGCCCGTACGGCTCTGGAACGGCTCAGTCCCGGCGAGCGCGACGTCGCCCGGCTGATCGCCGAGGGCCGCACCAATCAGGAGATCGCCTCGGAGCTCCTGATGAGCACGGCCACCGTCAAGGCGTACGTCTCGAGGATCTTCACGAAGTTGTCGCTGACCAACCGGGTGCAGATCGCCCTGCTGGTCCACGACGCCCGCTGAGAAGCGCCCGCTAGTACCCGGTCGGCACCATCCGCGCGATCAGGGTGTCGAGCGGCACGCTGGCGAAGCCGACCCGCACATCGCTCGCGCCGTAGGGCAGCCAGAACCGCCCCTCGTGCACGAGCCCGCCACACGAATAGACAACGTTCGGCACGTATCCCTCGCGCTCGACCTCGTCCGGGTCGATCAGCCCCGCGGGCAGGTCGGCGATGACCCGCGACGGGTCGTCCAGGTCGAGCAGCATCGCGCCGATCGCGTAACGCCGCATCGGGCCGACCCCGTGCGTGACGACCAGCCAGCCGGCCTCGGTCTCGATCGGCGAGCCGCAGTTGCCGACCTGGATCAGGTCCCAGCCGCGGTGCGGCGTCAGCAGCGGCGCGGACTGCTGCCACCGGTGCTGCTCGTCGCGGACCGCCAGCCCCAGCGTCTCGCCGTCGGAGCGGCAGAGCGCCATCTTCTGACCGTTCACATAGCGCGGGAACAGCGCCACGCCCTTGTTGCGCGCGGCCAGTCCGCTCAGCCGGGTCACCTCGAAGTGCCGCAGGTCGCGCGAGAAGATCACCCGCCCGGAGATCTGCCGGCCGTCGTACGCGGTGTAGGTCGCCTGATAGACGTGCCGGCCGTCCGGGTCGGTGACGCGCACGAACCGCGCGTCCTCCATGCCGTTGCTCTCGGCCGGGGTGGCCGGCCACATCACCCGCTGGTGCAGCGGCACCGCGCAGGGGAACTCGACCGCGTAGTCCTCGGACACGATGTGCCGGATCTGGTCGATGGTCTCCTGCGACTGCGGCCGGGCCAGCAGCTCACCGGGCACGTGCGAGATGACGTCCTCGAACTCGCTGTCGGTGAACCGCTCGGGCAGCGTGGAGATGACGTAGGCCGAGGCCTCGTTGTCGATCTGGGCGTCGATCATGGCCGCGGCCAGCTGGTTCTTCCAGTGCGTGGCGCCCACCCGCTGGCCCACCATGAGCGGGCCCTCGCGGCTCTCCATGCGGAGTTTGGCGCCGGGGCCGAGCACGGCCGAGCAGAATCCGATCGACGAGATGTGCCCTTCGCCGATCTGCCGCAGGCTGATCGCCACCCGCAGCTCGCCCGGTTCGAGGCCGGCCTGGTCGGGGTGCTCGACCATCGACGGGTTGCACAGGGCCGCCGCCTCGACCGCGAACTCGTGGCTGAAGTACGCCCCGATCAGCGTGCGGGCGGTCGGGGACAGCTCGATCTCGGACGGCACCCGGTGCTGCACCAGCTCGTAGTGGTGCTGGAAGGTGCCGAGCAGGTCGTGGTGCCGGCCGCCGAAGCGGGTCAGCACGTCGTCGAGCAGCGTCGCGATCTCGGCCTCGTCGAGCTGCAGGATGCGCTCGATCAGCCGGCCCGCCCGGTTCTTGACGGTCTGCGAGTCCTCGCCGGGCACGAACAGTTTGATGACGACGCGCCGCCCGTCGGGCTGCATCACGACGTCGTGCCGAGTGGTCATGGTCTGAGTATTCATCGTTGCGGTCACGCCAGGCCGCCTGAGGGTCGGGTCGCGCTCCGGGTCGCCAGCGTGCGGGCATGCTGCAACGTGGAGACGAGCGCGAGGGTGGATTCGGCTCCTTGGTTCACATTAGGACCAGTTGCCATCAGTCCGTCATAACATCCACCGGTTAGCGGGTCGTACATCGTCGTCTGGCCGTCGTTGTCGCCCAGGAACCAGGCGATCGCCCGGAAGAGCTGTTCGTCCCAGCGGTCGTCGCCGGTGACCGCGGCCGCCGTGGCGCAGGCGTCGGCGGTGGCGGCGGCCTCGATCGGCTGCTGGTCGAAGCGGTGCTTGGGCACGCCGGGCCGCCAGCCGCCGACCGGCACCACCGACAGGTGCCCCTCGTTGTCCTGCTCGCGGCACAGCCAGGCCAGCATCTTGAGCCCCGACCGCAGCAGGGTCTCGTCGCCGAGCAGGTCGCCGGCGGCGATCAGCACCTCGGGCAGGGCCGGGTTCGCGTACGTGAGCTCGGGCTCGGGCCAGACCCACTCGGCCTCCTTCTGCGAGGGCAGGCCGATCACCGTGGCCGCGTCGGCCAGCAGCTCGGCCGCCTCGGTGGCCCGCGGGTCGGCCCGCAGCACCTCGGCCGCACCCAGCCCGGCGAACGCCATCGCCCGCGACCACGGCGACCGCTCCCGGCAGCCGATGAGGAACGCGTTCAGCGACTCCCGCCGGATCCAGGGCACGGTCGAGCGGGCGGCGGCAGTCCCCAGGCCCCACAGGGCGCGGCCCCACCAGTCACCCAGCGACGGCTCGTCCAGCCATCGCCGCTCGTACGAGAAACGGTTGCGAAAGCCGCCGGGTGCCTGGGCGTGGGTCAGGAACGCCAGATAGCGCTCGGCCAGCCCGACGAGCTGGGCGGTCGGCCGCGGCTCGCGGCTGATCAGCAGCAGCCCGCGGGACACGTCGTCGACGCAGTAGCCGTGCTCGCGCCGGACGATGGCGTTGCGGGCGTGCTCGAGCAGACCGGTGTCGTCGGACAGGCGCGCGACGTGACTCCAGTCGGGCAGCGGCGCGTCGGCCAGCTGGATCGGCGGTGGCACCAGTCGCAGCCCACCGGAAGCCGTGATCACGCCGGAACCGACGCGGCGAGCGGCGAGCGGGTGGCGAGCAGGCGGGAGGCCAGCGACTGGTAGCGGGCGGCCACGGCGGGCCAGCGCAGCGTCGGGCCGCCGGCCAGGCCGGTGAGCCGCCCAGGCAGTCCCGGCTCGGCCAGCACGTGCCGGATGGCCGAGGCCATCGCCTCCGGGTCCTGGTGCGGCACGAGCAGCCCGGGCCCGTCGGCCAGCAGCTCCACGGCGTGCGGGAACTCGGTCGCCACGACCGGGATGCCGGCGCCGACGGCTTCGATCAGCACGCCCGACGTGACCTGCTCGGTGGAGTCGTAGGGCAGCACCACCACGTCGGCCGAGCGGATCAGCCGGGTCAGGTCGTCCTCGTCGAGATAGGCGTCGTTCCAGCTCACCGCGTCGGTCACCCCGAGCGAGGCGGCGAGGGCTTTGAGCGAGTCCCGGTACGCGTCACCGAACTGCTCCAGAACCTTCGGATGCGTCCGCCCGGCGACCGTGTAGACCGGCGCCGGGTCGACGTCGCCGAGCAGGGCGAGCGCCCGCAGCGCCCACTCGATGCCCTTGCCCGGCCCGAGCAGCCCCCAGGTGAGCAGGTGCGGGCGGTCGTGGTCGGCGCGCGGGCCGGTCCCGCGGCTGGCCGCACCGTGCGGGATCACCGAGATCTTGCGCGGGTCGACGTCGTAGCCGGCGGTCAGCCGCTGCCGGGCGGTGTCGGTCATGGTGACGACCGCGTCGGCCGTGGCCGCGATCCGCTCGAGCACCTGCCGCTGCAGCGGGTCGGGCGAGCTGAGCACGGTGTGCAGCACGACGATCGAGGGCACTTGCAGGGCCCGCAGCAGCGGCAGCACCTCGTTGCCGGCGTCGCCCGGATAGATGCCGTACTCGTGCTGGAGGATCGCCACGTCGAAGCGGTTGAGCGCGTTGGCCGCGGCCTGCCAGCCACCGGGGGTGTCGGTGTGCCAGGTGTGCACGGTCCGCGGAGCGGCGCGGTCGAGCTCGATTCCGCCGCTGATGCTGTCACCGGCGAGCAGCCGGACGACTCCCGAGCCGCCGTTGGTGTTCAGATGCGTGGCCAGCGCCGCATTGAACGTGGCCAAACCGCATTGGGTCGGCGGATAGGTACTCAGGAAACCGTACGTCGCGGGCATGACGTGGCCTTTCTCGCTCTGCGGACCCTTCTCCGCAGCACGGCTCAGCGCACCCGGACAGGACTGTGCCGGGCGCGCGCAAACGCCATTGCGGAGATCCGGGAAATTGCCCGGATTAACGCGCAATTCACATTACGACGTTAACAAGAAAGACCATTCACTCGACGATTTTCCGGTAAATCGCCAGGTAGTCCTCGACCATGCGGTCACGGGAGAACCGTTCTCGGGCGCGGCGGGCACAGGCGCCCCGGTCGAGCCCGCCGATCCGGCCGACCGCGGCGACCGCTTCGTCCACGTCCTCGACGAGATGCCCGGTGACGCCCTCGTCGACCACCTCGGGCATCGACCCTTTCCGGTACGCGATCACGGGCGTCCCGCAGGCCATCGACTCCACCACCGACAGGCCGAACGGCTCGGCGAACCGGATCGGATGCAGCAGCGCGAGCCCCGACCCGAGGATCGTCCCGCGCTCGTCCGGCCCGACCGACCCCAGGTAGACGACCCGGTCCCCGTCGATCCGCGGCTCGATCAGCTCCTCGAAGTACTCCCGGTCCTGCACGATCCCGCACATCACCAGCCGCCGGCCGGCCCGCCGGGCGATCTCGATGGCCAGGTCGGTGCCCTTGTCGGGGTGGATGCGCCCGAACAGGATCAGGTCGTCCCGGCTCCCGGTGTGCACCGGCAGCGCGTCGAGGTCGATGCCGTGGTGCACCGTGCCGAGGTAGTCGAGGTCGGGGGAGCGGTCGCTGTCCGAGATCGAGACGTACGCCGAGCGCCCGCGGCGATAAGCGGGCAGGATGTTCGGCCCCGAGAAGCCGTGGATCGTGGTCACCATGGGCGCCGCGCAGTGCTCCGAGAAGGCCAGCGGCAGCCAGTCCAGGTGGTTGTGCACGATGTCGAACTCACCCGAGCGGGCCAGGGCGTGTCCCACGTGCAGGGCTTCCCAGACCCGGCCGTCCAGGGCGTCGTTCTCCTCGTACCCGCCCGGGGCGACCCCGTCCAGGGTGGCCTTGGTGATCGAGTCGAGGCTGGCGAACAGCGTGACGTCGATGCCGCGGTCGACCAGGCCTTCGGTGATCAGGCTGGTCACCAGCTCCCAGGGCCCGTAGTGCCGGGGCGGCGTACGCCAGGCGATCGGGCCCAGCATGGCGACCTTCATGACAAATGCCTCGTACAGGTAGTTAACACGTGCTTAGTATGCCCAGCGGTTTGATCCGGCGTTCTCGTGTTAGAGAAGACCCATGACGGATCTCTGGTGGAAGAGTGCGGTTGTTTACCAGATCTACCCGCGCAGCTTCGCGGACGCCGACGGCGACGGCATGGGCGATCTGCGCGGCATCATCGACCACCTGGACCATCTGTCCGGTCTCGGCGTCGACGTGATCTGGCTGTCGCCCATCTATCCCTCCCCGCAGGACGACAACGGTTACGACATCAGCGACTACCAGAACATCGAACCGGTCTTCGGCGACCTGGAGACCTTCGACGAACTGCTGGCCGGTATCCACGCCCGGGGCATGAAGCTGATCATGGACCTGGTCGTGAACCACTCCTCGGACGAACACCCGTGGTTCATCGAGAGCCGTTCCAGCAAGGACAACCCGAAGCGCGACTGGTATTGGTGGCAGCCGGCCCGCGACGGCATGGAGCCGGGCACCCCCGGCGCCGAACCGACCAACTGGGGCTCGGTGTTCGGCGGCTCGGCCTGGGAACTCGACGAGAAGACCGGCGAGTACTACCTGCACCTGTTCTCCAAGAAGCAGCCCGACCTCAACTGGGAGAACCCCGAGGTCCGCCAGGCCGTCTACGCGATGATGAACTGGTGGCTCGACCGGGGCATCGACGGCTTCCGGATGGACGTCATCAACATGATCTCCAAGGTGGTGCCGCTCCCCGACGGCCGCGTCACAGCCGGATCGCTCTACGGTGACGGCTCGGCCGGCTTCATCAACGGCCCCCGGATCCACGAGTTCCTGCAGGAGATGCACCGCGAGGTCTTCGCCGGCCGCGACGCGTTGCTGACCGTCGGCGAAATGCCCGGCGTCACCGTCGACGAGGCGAAACTGTTCACCGACCCGCAGCGCAACGAGGTCGACATGGTCTTCCAGTTCGACCACGTCTGGGCCGACCGCGGCGAAGACCCGTGGCTCCTGATGCCGCTGCAGCTGACCAACCTGAAAGCCATCTTCAACCGCTGGCAGACCGGCCTGGCCGAGGTCGGGTGGAACAGCCTTTACTGGAACAACCACGACCAGCCCCGGGCAGTCTCCCGCTACGGCGACGACAGTGCGCAATACCGGGTGGCGTCCGCCAAAATGCTGGGCACCGTGCTCCACCTGCACCGCGGCACGCCGTACGTCTATCAGGGCGAAGAACTGGGAATGACGAACTTTCCCTTCCGGACGATCGACGAGTTCCGCGACATCGAGGCGTTGGGCCAGTACGCGCAGGCCATCGACCACGAGGGACGGTCACCCGACGAGGTCCTGACGGTCCTGCGAGCCCGCGGCCGCGACAACGCCCGCACGCCCATGCAGTGGAACGTCTCGGAGCACGCGGGCTTCACCACCGGAACGCCGTGGCTGGCGGTCAACCCGAACTACCCGGAGGTCAACGCCGAGGCCGCCCAAGGCGATCCGGACTCGGTCTACCACTACTACCGCCAGCTGATCGCGTTGCGCCACGACGAGCCGGCTGTGGTGGACGGTGACTTCACCATGCTGCTGCCCAACCACGAGCAGTTGTACGCGTACACCCGTCGGCTGGGCGGGACCGAGCTGCTGGTGATCGGGAACTTCTCGGGGGCGGCGGTCAAGGCAGACCTCGAGGACGACTGGTCGGGGGCGGAGCTCGTGCTGACCAATCTGTCGGCGCCGCCGGACAAGGACTGGACTCTGGCTCCTTGGCAGGCTGTGGTTTATCGGCGGTCGGTGGGATAACCCGCGTTGCCTCCCTCTGGGCTGTGTCGGGGTGGCTTGGTGGGCGGGGATTTGTTGCGGTGGACGGGCGAGCTTGCCGGCGGCATCGACTTGGGTCACCGGCTGCTGGGTGCCTGGTCGGGGTGGCGGTCACCTGACGGGTGAGGGATCTGGCTGCCGCGTTGGGGACGAAGCGAGGCGGTCCGCTTCAGCAGGCCGACGTGGGTGGTGGGATGCGGGAACTTAACAATGCCGGTCGCGTCCGCCTTCGGCATACATCGTGCAACGGCCGCTGGGTGCATGGCTCTACTTGCCGGTGCCGTCTCGGCGGCTGAACGCCGGCCGGGCTTCGCCTCGGCTTACGCCCAAGCGGGCGACGCACGCGTAGCTTCGCCCCAACCATTGGCCGATGCGTGCGTAGCCCCCCGGCCGAGCCGCGCGAATCAAGTTTACGCGGCGCCAACAGCCGACGACTTGAATCGGCTCAGAGCGGGGCGCGTTATGCCGAGCTTTGCCATGGCGGTGCTCCGTCCACAAAATCCGTCCTGAAGCTTGGTTGATCTCTCCGGGGCGGCAGCCTCAGCTCATCGTGAGCTGGGGCAGGCCGCAAGCGCTCTTCTTGCGGCCTGCCCCAGCTTGCGATTCGCTCCCGGCTTCCGACGCGGAGAGATCAACCAAGCCCACCACCGCAACAAACCCAGTTGATCTTTTCGAGCGGCCGGGGATTGGGGCAGAGCCCCAAGGTCTACCCCCGTGCACACTGCGCCCCTGCCGCCGCTGATCGCTTCGTGGGGCTGGGAATGCCGGCCCAAGATGAGAAGCGCGCAACATGAGGCTGGGCGCCTGGCTGCATGCAGCCAGGCGCCCAGATCAGACAAGAGCGGGATCAGCCGGTAATGGTGTCCCAGGAGTAGCCGAGCAACGCGAAAGCCGCCCCCAGCAACGCCAAACTGACACCGCGGGACGAGATCGGCAGCGCGGCCAGCACAAGCAGAATGATGGCGATCAGATAGAAGATGCCCTGAACGGACATGGAAGCTCCTCGATAGTGGGGGTGGCGGCGCAGCCAATACCCCCACGACGGGAGGCTTCAAACCAAGGTCAACACGAGTTCGGAGCCGGGAGTGATCGTTGTCTCGGTGGGGACCAGGCGGGTGGCCGGGCCCACCGGCTCGGTGGTGCCGTAGTTGCGCAGGAAGCGGGGATGCGCCCCACCACTGATCTGGACCCGCAGGCGGTGGCCGGGCCGGAACACGTGCGCGGTGTGTCCCATGTCGACGGTGACGCGGCCCTCGGTGGTCATCCGGGTCAGGCCGTCGCAGATATTCAGGGAGCGACCGGTGGGGTCCACGTCACAGAGGCGGACGAAGAGGTCGGCACTGGCGGCGGTGGTGGCGGCGTCCAGTTCGGCGCGGACCGGGCCCATCAGCGTGAGCGGCCTCTCGACCGGGTCGCTGGTGAAGAGCAGCACGTCGGAGCGGCGTTCGAGCTCGGCGTTGTCGACCTGGCCCTGGGTCGGGGACTGCAGCGGGCCGCCGATCGACGGGGTCGGGTCGGTGGGGTCGTACCGGAATTGCCAACCCCGTGCCGCGTCGAACGAGTCGAGGCGCAGGTGCTCGGCGCGGGTGCCGGGCGGGGGCCAGTCGGGCAGGTCCCGCCATTCGTCCACGCCGCCCACGTGGACCCGTACGCGATAGGCCGGAGGCTCGCCGCGCAGCCGGCGCATCGTCTGGGCGAAGATCTCGGTCCAGCCCTTCTCGAGGGCCGACGTGTGGGTCCACGGGCCGATCAGCAGGTCGACGTCGCGGCCGGCGGCGCGCAGCGCGGCATGCTGATCGAGCACCTGGTTGAGGGTGAGATCCCACCAGCCGAGCAGCAGGCTGACCGGCACCTCCATCGCGCCGGCCGCGGCGGACATCGACGCGCCCTCCCAGAACTCGGGTGTCGGGTGGGTGAGCCACTCCTCGAACTGTGGCCGCCGGCCCCCGAACGCCGACGGATACGCGTCGAGGAGCGGCAGCCCCCGGATGGCGCGCTGCAAGCGGTACTTCAGGCGCAGCGCGCCGATGAGCAGATCGCCCGAGGTGGCTCCGCCCTGTTTCAAAGCCATGCCGCCGACGATTGCCCGCTCCAGGCCGAACGCGCCGCCGGCCCAGAAGAAGTCGTACGGGTCGGTGTGGCCGAGCTGCATCACGGCGCCGCGCCACTCGGGTGGCGGGTCGGCGGCCAGGGCGGCTTGCGAATAGGACATGTAGCTGGCGCCGAGGGTGTAGAGCTCGCCGGTGAACCAGCTCTGCTTGCGCAGCCACTCGACCGCGGCGACGCCGTCGGCGGTCTCGTGGCGCCAGGGGTGGAATTCGCCCCCCGATCCTTGGGTGCCTCGGGTGCTCTGCAGCAGCACGTGGAAGCCCTGCTCGGCGACGCGGACGCCGTACAGCAGGTTCCAGGGGAAACCACTTCGGATGTACGGGGCCCGGACGAGCACGGTCGGGCAGGGCGCGCCGGCGGCCGGCGCGTAGTGGTCGGTGAGCAGCGCGACCCCGTCGGCGGCGGGCACGGGCACGGCCGTTTCCCGCTGGACGGTGTAGGGGCCCGGGGCCCGGCGGCTCAGGAGTCGGAGGGACAGTGGCAGTCTTTTCATCGGTCCACCCCCGCAATTATCGTACGTCGTACCAAAAATAGTAGCAGGAGGCATCGATGGCTCGCGGACGTCCGCCCGCGCACACCCGGGAGCAGGTCGTGGACGCCGCGATCGGCATCGCCGACGTCGAAGGACTGGGGGCGGTGACGATGCGCCGCATCGCCCAGGACATCGGCGCCGGCGCGATGTCGCTCTACACGTACGTCCCGGACAAGGACCGCCTGGTGGATCTGATGGTCGACCGGATCTCCGGGACCGTCCCGCCGATCGCGATCACCGGCGACTGGCGTACGGATCTGCTGGCCCTGGCCCGTTCCCAGCGCACCCTGATGCGGGCGCATCCGTGGCTACCCACGGCCCTGCCCAACCGGCGGCTGACCGGCCGCAACACGCTCGCCTATCTGGAACAGGGCCTGGCCGCGCTCGAACCGACCGGCCTGCCCGGGTCGATCAAGATGGAGATCGTCGCGCTGCTCACCGGGCTGGTGGCCACGTTCGTCACGGCCGAGGTGGCCGGGACGACGCCCGTACCGGAACAGGTCGCGCTCATCGGTGAGGCGGTGGCCAGTGGGGACTTCCCGCAACTGGCCGCGACCCTGGCCGAAGGTGGCCAGGGTCGCGAACCCGACTTCGATCGCATCGCCGGGTGGACGATCACCGGTCTGGTGACTCAGGCCCTCAACTCTTGAGGCAGATGTCGAAGGGGTGACCCTCGGGGTCGAGCAGCACCCGCCAGCGGTCGGCGTTCGGCTGCTCGTCGGGCTTCGTCGCGCCCAGCGCCAGCGCCTGCTGCTCACCCTTGTCCAGGTCGTCGACGTAGAAGTCGAGGTGGTAGCGCTTGGGCGAGCTCTCCCGCGGCCAGCCCGAAGCCGAATATCCGGGCACCTGCCCGAAGCCGATGCTGGTCGAGCCGTCGCCGATCATCGCGTACTCGGCCTGGCTGTGCTGGACCTCCCAGCCCAGCACAGCGGCGTAGAAACGGGCCTGTCCGGCCGGGTCGGACGCGTCCAGATTGATCATGGCCAGCGTTGCGAATCCACTCATGAACGCGATCCTTCCCGCAGAGACTGACACCTTCTGTCAGTTACTTCAGATAGACCAGCCCGTCGAGGGCGACCCCCGGCCGACCCGTCGTGCCTTCCACCACGATCCGTACGGTGTGCTCGCCGCTCTGCGGCCACCAGCGTGACCACACCACCTGACGTGGCTGCGGCCGAGCGGAGCGCAGGTCGATCAGACCCTGCGGCTGCCCGTCGAGGAACACCCCGATCCGGCCGGCGCGCGGGCCCCGGCTGAGCACGAGCGCCGCCGAGCTGCCGCTGAACCGCCACGACGCGCTCGTGCCGCGCACGCTGCCGCCGACCGCGGTGCCGCCGAGATAGGACCCGTTGCTCAGTGGACGCCACGTTCCGGTGCGCTGGGCCGACGATTCCGAGACCACCACCGGCGTACGGGTGACTGAGGCACTCACGGCGTTGAAGGCACGGTCGGTGGCGCGCACCGTGAAGGTGGTGGGCCGGTTGGCGGGGGCGCCGACGTTCCGCGTACGGGAAGTGACGCCCAGATTGACGGTCGCGGGCCGGGTCAAGCGCACCGAACCCAGGCTGGCGTTGTCGCGGACGGTCCAGTCGAGGTGCATCGGCACCGCGCTGAGATCGACAGTGCCCGGCCGCAGTGCCACGTCGGGCTCACGGCTGAAGACCGGCGCGCTCGTGTCGGCGAAGACCCGGCTGCTCACGGCCGTGGACCGGCCCGACAGGTGCAGCGCGCGCACGGTGACGGTGTGCCCGCCCGGGGCGAGCCGGATCGGGGCGAAGCGGCGACCGGCCGGCGTGGCGACCCGCAGGACACCGTCGACCCAGACCTCGTAGCGGTTGATCAGCCCGGCCGGCGTGCTGACCGTCCAGGCCGGCTGGATGACGCCCTTGGTGAAATACCAGGCGCCGGCGTGGGCGGCGCCCCGCATGGCGGTCAGCCGCAGGCCGGTCGGGGCGGCGCCGGCGATCGCGCGGATCGACGGCAGCTGGGCATAGAGGGCGTTGCCCGGGCACGCGGTCTGCCCGGCGTCACGGTGCCCCGAGATCCGGAAGAACGGCACGCGCCGACCCCGGGGAAAGCGGTCGGCCCCGGTCGAGGTGACCACCACCCGGCCGCTCGGCGGATTCCCGTACGCCCCGAGCTTGTAAGCGGCCACGGCGGCGATCACGGTCTGGACCCGCGGGGTGACCCGCAGGCCGCCGTAGGAGCCGATCACCGCGATGGAGCTGGCATCGGCGTTGAAGCCGAGCGTGTGCGCACCGAGCACCGTGCGCGCGACACCACCGCCACGCCCCTCGAAGACCGTGCCGCACTTGTCGATCAGGAAGTTGTAGCCGATGTCGTCCCAGCCCCGGCTGCGCACCTGATAGGCCTGGATCCCCCGCACGATGCTCGCCGACTGCGAACAGCTGTAGCCGTTGCCGGTCGCCGTGTGATGCACGAAGAAGACCTGGGTCGGCCCGGTGTATTCGGGCACGCCCTTGACGATCGCCTCGTTGGCCCGCCACCCGGCCCGCGTGACCAGCCGCGGAACCGGCCGCGCGGGCAACGGCACAACGGCCCGGGCGGTCGTCTTCTCGGTCCGCCCGGCGTCCTGCCTCGGGTTCTCTGCTTGCCGCGCGGCGATGGTGCCGCTGGGCGTCGGCGTGGCGGCATGCGGTGTGGCGGTTCTGATCGTGGCCGGTGCCTTGGCCGGGTGCGGAATGGATCTGCCGCCCGCCGGGGGAGTGACCGCGTCGGCGGCGTCGGGATTGATCAGGTCCATGCGGAGTCCGGCCGGCAGCGGACCCCGAGCGCCGGTCACGCGGGCCTGGACACCATCGGACGGTCCGACCCACAGGGGGTCCGACGATCCCCGTACGTCGGCCGGAGCGCGACCGTCGGTCTCGAGCGTCAGCCACGACGACCACCGGCGGGTGTCGGCCGCGCGGGTGCGCACCTGGACGACACCGCCGACCCGGGCCGCCGGATCGGCCCAGGTCACGCCGACAAGACTGAACGGCCTGATCGCCGCCGGTCCCTTGCTCACGGCCGAGCCGAGCGCGACCGTCTGCAGCGCCGGATTGACGGCACTTCCCGCAAGCTGCTCAGCGGCCGAGACCGGCGCGCCGCCCGCCCCGGCCACCAAGGTCAGGAGCGCAGCGGCAGCTCGAGATAACGTCCGATTCCGATGCACGTGTCCCCCCGTGGTCCAGTTGACCGGCCACGTGCCACCCTGCCGTCAGTGCTCCCACCCGTCCCGAGAACGCCAAATAAGCCCCGCAAATCGGACGAATGGCGTGCCGAACCAACCGAACGTCCGGCGTGTTCCGCTTCCGAAGCCCCCAGTGCACCCGCGCAGCCCCGCGCCAGGCCTCCAGCGCACGACCCCACGCCAGGCCTCCAGCGCACCCCCGCGCACGACGACCCGCGCACTGCGCACCCCGCGCGTGACCCGCGCCAGGCTGTCGACGGGCACACTGCCCCGCCCTGACGCCCGGCGAGGGTGATGCTGCCGCTCGGGGCACCGCCAGGGGTCGCCGGCGTCGGTGATGATCCGGATCCAGTCCGCGCGCGATGGCCGGCGCGTTTCATCGGCCGCCGGGCCAGTCCTCGGCTCCCCCATGCGCATCGTTTGCGGCCTGGCCGGCGGCTCACCCCCCGGCGGAACCAGCCCGCCGAGCACCCGAACCGCACGGCGGGCCGCATCGACGTGCCAGGCCGGTGCCGTATCCGTTGCCGGGTCGGGCTCGCGGTCAGAACAGCGTGCCGGGCAGCTGGTCGACGGGGGTCATGCCGGTCAGGGTGACCCGTAGCCCGGTCAGCGCAAGCTCCGGCGCCTGCTCGAGCAGCTCGCGCGCGACCGCCGGCCAGGCCCGCAGGTCGGCCGTCGCGGTCCGCCCGGCTCGCCTGAGCACTTGAGCCGGGCTCCCGTCATCCGGCCGGAGGGTGATCGTCAGGCCCGCGGCGGCCAGCCCGGCCCGCTCGGCGCGGCGGCACACCCGCTCGACGCACCGCTCCAGAAGCTCGGCCGGCGTCCAGTCGGGCCGGGCGTAACCGCTGATCGAACCCTCCGCCGACAGCTCGGAGCGGTGCTCGACCGGCCGCACCGCCGCGTCGTCGGTCGCGTCGCGGATCGCTCGCAGCCGGCGGGCCATCGCGGTGCCGCACACCCGTCGCAGCGTGTCCCACGGAACCGTGTCGATCTCGCCCAGCGTTGCCACCCCGAGCTCGGCGAGCCGCTCGACCGTCCGGGCCCCCACGCCCCACACCTTCGTCATCGGCAGGTCGCGGCGCAGCTCGGCCTCCTGCTCGCCGCGGATCACGTGCAGCCCGTCGGGTTTCGCCGCGCGCGAGGCGAGCTTGGCCATCAGCTTGGTCCGCCCGATCCCGACGCTGACGGCTATCCCCAGCTCGGCCGCCGCCCGTCGGCGCAACTCGTGACCGGCCGCGACCGCCGCGGGCCAATCGGCCGCACCGACGTCGAGGAACGCCTCCTCCATCGAGCCCGGCTCGACCGCCCGGGCGCACTCGTGAAAGAGGTCGAACAGCGCGTCCCCGGCCTCCTCCACCTCGGCGCGCGGCACGTCGATCAGCACCAGCTCGGGGCACTGCCGCAACGCCTCCTGGGCCAGGACGCCACCCCGCACTCCGCGCGCCCGCGCCGGATAATTGGCGCTGGCCACGAAGACGTGAGCCACCACGGCGACCGGCCGGTCCACGAGCTCCGGCCGGTGTCGCAGCACCACCGAGGCGAAGAACGCATCAGCATCCGCGTGCAGGAGCGGTCCTCGACCCATCCGCAGATAGTACACATGTTCGACTGCCTGAAGGAGCCCTCAAGGCGCGGTCAACGTGGGGTAGGGCTGGAGGGTGATGGCCTCGGCCTTGGCGAACTGGCGGGCCAGCAGCTGTTTCATCGGCCAGCGACCCATCGAGCCCATGCTGAGGGCTCGCAGGCGGATCGCCAGGCGGCTGTTCGGGGCGAAGCCGGCCATGCCGCCCGGCGGCAGCTGGGTGCCCTCGGCGACGTACGCGGCCATGGCCTCCTGGTAGCGGGCGAAGGCTGCCATCGGTGTCCCGGCTGAGGTCAGCTCGCCGGCCAGGACGTACGCGCCGACCAGGCTCATGCTGGTGCCGAGGCCGGCCAGCGGGGAGCCGCAGTAGCCCGCGTCGCCCAGCAGCACGACCCGGCCACGGTGCCAGCGGTCGACGTGCACCTGGTCGATCGAGTCGAAGTAGAAGTCGCCGGCGTCGGGCATCGCGGCCAGGAACGACGGGACACGCCAGCCCACGCCGGCGAAGCGCTCGGTCACCAGCCGCTGCTGGGCCGCGCGGTCGAGACGGCCATGACGTTCCCTCGTACGGAAGCTCAGGCTCGCCTTGGCGGTGCCGCCGCGCTCGGGGCGCAGACCGGCCACCCGCCCGCCCGGTGCGTTGAACATGTGGAACCAGCCGGCGAGGTCGCCCGGGTCTCCGACGGTGAACAGGGCGCCGTAACCGCCCAGCGGCCGCACGTAGTCCGTTTCCGGGCCGAAGGCCAGCGCCCGCACTCCGGAGTGGACACCGTCGGCGCCGGCCACGATGTCGTATCGCTCGGTGCCGCCGCTCGCGAAGGTGACATCCACGCCGTCGTCGTGCTGGGTCAGCGCGGCGATGCGGTCGCCGAAGCGGTAGGTCGCCTGATCCCGGGTGGCGTCGATCAGGACGCGGGTGAGGTCGCCGCGGGAGATCTCGATCTCGGCGACGATGCCCTCGCCGCCGAACAGCTCGGCCGGCATCGACGCCCGGCGGCGGCCGTGCTCGTCGACCAGCGCGAAGCCGCGCTCGTCGACGCGGTGGGCCAGCACGTCGGGCATGAGGCCCATGCGCTCGACCACCGTGCGGGCGGCGCCGCGGAGGTCGACGGCGTGGCCGCCGGGGCGGGGGCCGGGAGCTTTCTCGATGACGGTCACGTCGGCGCCGGCGCGGTGCAGCCACCAGGCCAGCGCCGGGCCCGCGATGCCGGCACCGGAGATGAGGACGCGCATTTGCGTACGGTGTACTCGCATGCCTCCGAAGGCTAGAAAGCCTTGCCTTCATTGGCAAAGCACACTAGTACACACAGGATCAGGGCGATCTGGTGTACTAGAACGGTGGAAGCTTCCTACCGGCGGATCGTCGGTGACATCCGGCGCCGCATCGAGGCCGGCGAGCTGCGCCCGGGCGATCGGGTGCCGTCGGCCCGGGCGATCACCCGGGAGTGGGGTGTCGCGATCGCCACCGCGACCAAGGCGCACGCCGCGCTGCGCGAGGAGGGGCTGACCATCGCCCGGCCCGGCGTGGGCACGGTGGTCGCCGGGCCGGTGCCGCGGCGCGAGCACGAGTTGAGCCGGGAGCGGATCATCAAGGCCGCCATCACGATCGCCGACGAGCACGGGATGGCCGAGCTGACCATGCGCCGGCTCGCGGCCGGGCTGGGGGTGGCCACCATGTCGCTCTACCGGCATGTGCCCGGCCGCGACGAGCTGATCATCGGCATGATCGACGTGGCGATCGGGGCGGTCCGTCTGCCCGCGCGTCGTCCGAGGGACTGGCGGGCCGGTCTCGAGATCGTGGCCCGCGAGGAATGGGCGATCTTCCAGCGTCATCCCTGGCTGGGCCGGTCGATGTCGCTGACCCGCCCGCAGATGGCGCCCAACGGTGTGCGCCTCAGCGAGTGGGTGCTGGCCACCTTCGACGGCACGGCGCTGACTATGGCCGAGCGCATGTATGTCCAGATCGCCCTCCTGACGTTCGTCCGCGGCCTGGCCGCTGCCATCGAGTTCGAGCAGGAGGCGGTCCGCGAGACGGGCCTGACCAGCGACCAGTGGCTGGAGACCCAGGAGACGACCCTGGCCGGGATGATCGAGGCGGGCACCCTGACCCGATTCGAGCAGCTCACCGCGGACGGCTTCGACTTCGACCTCGACCAGCTCTTCGAGTTCGGTCTGGCCCGCCTGCTCGACGGCCTGACCCTGTTCGTCGACGCCCGCAGTTGAGGCGCCCGCCGTCGGCGCGCCTGCGTTTGGCGCGCCTGCGTTTGACGCGCTCGAGTTGACGCGCCCCGGGTTGAGGCGCCCCGAGTTGAGGCGCCCCGAGTTACGGCGCCCGGAGTCAACTGGCGATGAGCAGGACTACCTTGCCCTCGCTGTGCCGGGATTCGACGGCACGATGGGCCTCGACGACCTGATCGAGGGGGAAAAGCTGCACCGGCATGACGACCTCGCCCCGCGCGGCCAGCTCGACCACCTGGGCCAGGCGCTGGGGATCGCGGCCCGCCCGCACCACGTGGGCCCCGTGCTCGGCCGCGGCTTTGTCGTCGACGATCGTGCCGACGCGGTCGGGCGTGATGCCCAGCTCGATCGACTGGGCGATCGCCTCGCCGCCGGCCGCGTCGAGCGCGACGGTGGGCTTCAGGCCGAGGTCGTGCAGGTCGCGGATCAGCTGCGGACCGTACGCGACGGGGATCGCCCCCTGGCGGCGCAGGCGGTCGTGGTTGCGCGGGCTCGCGGTGCCGATCACCGTGGCCCCGGCCCGGCGGGCCAGTTGGGTGGCGATCGTTCCCACGCTGCCCGCGGCGGCGTGGACCAGCAGCACGTCGTCCGGGCCGGCGTTCAGCTCCAGCAGGGCGCCGCTCGCCGTCTGGGACGCGGCCACCAGGGCGGCCGCGGTGGGGAAGTCGAGGGCGGCCGGCTTGCGGACGACGGTCTCGGCGGCGACGCACAGCAGCTCGGCCGCGCCGTTCAGCATGGTCGAACCGAGGACCGGGTCGCCGACCACGAAGTCCCGCACACCTTCGCCGACGGCGTCGATCACTCCGGCGTACTCCTGACCGATGGTCTGCGGGAACGTGATCTTGGCCCAGGGCATCTGTCCCTGCCGGACAGCGACGTCGAACGGCTGGACACCGGCGGCCAGGACGCGTACCCGCACCTCGCCCGGGCCGGGTTGCGGATCGGGGATGTGGACCACGTGCAGCACCTCGGGCGGACCGAAACGGTCGAACACGGCAGCTCTCATGGCCGGAGTCTGCAAGCTGAACCGAGGTTGAGGTCAAGATTCTCGCCCGGATCGTCGATTTCGCGGCGGTGCTGTTCGTCGGTGGAATGACAGCTAGCCAACGGAAAGAGGACCGAGATGGCCAAGTACACCCTGCTGATCTATGGCGACGCGGCGCAGTGGGAGGCGTTGTCCGACGAGGAGCGCCGGGCCAAGGACGCCGCCCACGCCGAGTTCCGGGCCGCGGCCGGCGACCGCATCATCGGCGGGCAGGAGCTGGAGCCCGCTCCGAACGCCACGACGCTGCGCGGCTTCGTCACCTCGGACGGGCCGTTCCTGGAGACGAAGGAGGCGCTGGGCGGCTTCTACTCGCTCGAGGCGGCCGATCTCGACGAGGTGCTGGGCCTGGCCAAGCTGCTGCCCGAGGTGCACGACGGGCACAGCGCGGTGGAGATCCGGCCGGTCGTCGACCACCCATGACCGCCGGCATCGTCGCGGCGGTGGCCGAGGCTCACCGCCGCGACTGGGCCCAGGTGCTGGCCACGACCGCGCGGGTCACGCGGGATCTCGAGCTGGCCGAGGAGTGCACTCAGGACGCGTACGCCCAGGCCTTGGTCGTGTGGGCGCGCGACGGTGTGCCCGCCCGGCCGGGGGCGTGGCTGACCCGGGTGGCGCGGAACCGGGCGCTCGACGAGGTGCGGCGCGAAGCGGCCTTCCGTCGTCGCCTGCCCCTGCTGGTCACCTCACCGGACAGTCCGGGCGACGACCGCCTGCGGCTCATCTTCACGTGCTGCCATCCGGCGCTGTCCCGGGAGAGCCAGGTGGCGCTGACCGCCCGCCTGGTCTGCGGCCTGTCGACGTACGAGGTGGCGCGGGCCTTCCTGCTCTCCGAGCCGACCATGGCGGCCCGCCTGACCCGGGCCAAGAAGAAGATCGCCACCGCTCGCATTCCGTATCGCACGCCGGACCCGGACGAGATGGAGGAGCGTCTCGACCCGGTCCTCGAAGTGGTGCACCTGCTCTTCACCACCGGTCACACCGCCCCCACCGGCCCGGCGCTGATCCGCTCCGACCTCACCGCCGGCGCGATCCAGCTGGCCCGGACGCTGCACCTGCTCATGCCGCGGTCGGCCGCCGTGACGGCCCTGCTGGCGCTGTTGCTGGTGACCGACGCGCGCTCGGCCGCCCGGGTCACGCCGGCCGGTGCCCTGGTGTTGCTGCCCGACCAGGACCGCAGCCGGTGGGATCGGGCGCTGATCGCCGAGGGGACGGCTCTGCTGACCGACGCGTTGCGCCGCCGGCCGCCGACGCGGTTCGCCGTGGAGGCCGCGATCGCCGCGGTGCACGCCGAGGCGCCGTCGTGGGAGCAGACCGACTGGACCGAGATCGTCGGGCTCTACGGGGTCCTGCTGCGCCTGACCGGTGATTCGCCTGTCGTGGCGCTCAACCGGGCGGTGGCCATCGGCTTCCGCGACGGCCCGCAGGCGGGCCTGGACGCCCTGCTCCCGCTGGCGGCCGAGCCCGCCCTGGCGACGTACGCGTATCTCTCGGCCAGTCGGGCCGACTTCCTGCGCCGCCTGGGCCGCCGGACCGAAGCGGCCGCCGCCTACGACGAGGCCCTGACCCTCACCGGCAACGAGGTCGAGCACGCCTTCCTGACGGCGCGCCGAAACAGCCTGTAGCCACGCGCCGGGAAAGCGTCCAGCCCTACGCCTCACATCACATGGCGCTCGGCCGATAGTTGGGGTACAAATGATTTGCGTGGCAACGGAAGCTCGGGAGGGCGCGGAGATGACGAAGGACGCCGAGGGACGCGGCCGGTTCCGGCAGTGGATTCACGAGACGTTCGACGACATGTGGTTCCGGTCGATGATCGGCCCGGCCCAGACCAAGAACGCCGTGCAGGGCTGCGACGAGGGCGCCCGCGAGCAGTGGAAGCGCGACCTCGAGAACCGCAAGCGATACACCCGTGAGCAGCGCGAACGCAAGCGCCTGGCCCGCGAGGGCAACCGCAGCTGATCGCCGCACCAGCGCCGGGCTGCACCAGCGCCGGGCTGCACGGAAGCCAGCCGCACCAAAGCCGCGCTGCACAAAAGCCGCGCTGCGCAAAAGCCGCCCGCGGACGGCCGTTGATCAGCGCCGCACGTCGTCGCCGGCCAGGGCGGCCAGCTCGGCCCGGGACGGGGCACCCTCGCAGTCGCCCGGCACGGTGACCGCGAACGCGCCGGCCGCGATGGCCGTGGTCAGGCGATCGACCGCGGTGGCGCCGGCCAGGCGGTCGGCCAGATAGCCCGCCACGAAGGCGTCGCCGGCCCCCACCGGGTCGACCACCGTCACTCCCAGGGCGGGCACGGTGTGCCGCTCGCCGTCGATCAGGGCCACGCAGCCGCGGCCACCGTCCTTGACGATCACCTCGGCCGGGCCCAGCTCGGCCAGCGCCGCGGGCACGTCGTCGCCGGTGACGAACAGGGTCGCCTCCTCGGGGGAGGCGAAGACGATGTCGGAGCGCGACACCAGGTCCCGCAGCACGGGGGCGGCGTCGTAGCTGCTCCACAGCTTGGCCCGGTAGTTCACGTCGACCGACACGGGCACCCCGGCCGCCCGGGCCGTCTCGATGGACTGGAAGACCGCCGCCCGGGCCGTCTCGCTCAGGGCGGGCGTGATGCCGGTGACGTGCAGGATCGAGGCCGCGGTGATCTCCGAGGCGCTGATGTCGGCCGGGGACAGGTGTGAGCCCGCGCTGCCCGCCCGGTGATAGTCGACCTGGGCGAACTCGCCCGAGCGGCGGTGCCGCACCATCAGACCGGTGAACGACTCGTCGGTGATCGCCACGGTGCGGACCCCGGCCGCGGCGATCCGGGCGGCGATCAGGCTGCCGGTGGCGTCGGGGCCGACCCGCCCCAGCCAGGTGGCTTCGCCGCCGAGCCGGGCGACACCGATGGCCACGTTGCTCTCGGCGCCGCCGATGCCGAAGGAGAAGCTTTTCGCGTACGCCAGAGGGCCGATGCCGTCCGCCGCGACCAGCCCCATCGTCTCACCGAAGGTGAGCAGGCCCGTCATGAGCGGGCGAAGGCGACCGCACTCACCGCGTGCCGGGCGCGGGCGGCCAGGGCGGTGAGGCTGCCCCCGACGACGGAGTCACCGACGAGCGGGCCGCCCAGACCGACCGACCGGGCGCCGGCGAACAGCCAGTCGGCGATGTCCTCGATCTTGATGCCGCCGGTCGGCATGACGTTGATCTGGGGGAGCGGGCCGCGCACGTTGCGCAGGAAGTCGGGGCCGAGACCGGCCGCCGGGAACACCTTGACCAGCGGGGCGCCGGCCCGGTGAGCCGCGTACATCTCGGTCGGGGTCGACGTGCCGGGATAGAACGGCACGGTGGTGAGCCCCATCAGATCGACGTCGAGCACCGGGGACACCAGGAACTCGGCGCCGGCGTCGACCGCGGCCTTGGCGTCGTCGGCGGTCAGCACCGTGCCGGCACCGACCGCCACCGACGACGGCAGCTGACGGCGCAGTCCGGCCAGCGCCTCGAGAGCGCCGCGGGAGGTGAGCGTCACCTCGAGCGCGGTGACACCGTTGGTCGCCAGCACATCGGCGACCGCGGCGAAATAGTCGGCCGTGGGGGCTCGCAGGATCGCGACGATCCCACTTTCGACCACGGCGGCGGACACGGCGTCGAGGGGAACGCTGTCATCGGTCACGCCTTCAGATCCTGCCCCACTTCGGCTCGGCCATCCAGGGGTGCGGTGCGTGCGGGACGTCTCAACCGGGACCAGGGCCGGCCGCGCTGGTCGGCGTCGGCCACCGTGGGCTGGGCCGGCGGCATCGTGTCGATCCGGAGCTCCTCGCGGATCGCCGCCTCGAACTGCTGCATGACCAGCGGTACCTGCGCGATCAGCTCGCGGAAGTGGATCTGTGGCTCCACCCCGGCCACCGCGGCCGGGTTCATCTCGCCGTGCAGTTTCTGCAGCAGGACGTGGACCGCGAGGGCGGCGCTGCGCACCGAGCCCGAGGCGAGCAGCCGCACCTGCATCAGGGCCGGGCCGACCTCGTCCATGTATGTCAGCACCGGCACCGGCTTCTCCCCGGCGTCGTACGCGGCACGCAGGCGATAGGTGTCCCGCTCGAAGACCGAGAGCAGGGTCACGTACGCCTCCTTGCGCTCCTCGTACCACCTCCGGGTGCGCCGCCGGCGGCTGCGCAGATAGTCGTTGCGAGCGGACGTGAGCTGCACCGCAGCGGCTCCGGCCAGGGCGAACAGGGCAGCGATGAGGGGTAGCCCCCACCACGGGATGTCAGACACGGGCTAACGGTAGCGACGCCCCGCCCGCCGGTCCCGCCCCGCCCGCCGATCGTGACCGCCCGGCGACCAAAGCTCACCTATCCGGCCATCCGGGACAGCGCAGCGTCGATACCCCGTGACCCTTCGTCATGCGCCCGAGATGCCCATTCGTATACTTTTGCGCGGTGTATTCCCCATTCGGCCTTCGGTCCGATTCCCGCCGCGCTGGGGGCGTGATAGAAGGCAGAGACCAGTGTCACGAAGTGCGGGAGGCGTCGCCTTGGCCGGAGCGGAACTGTCCACAGCGTTCAAACTGCTGGGCGCGGTGGCCAAGCCGGCCGCCGAGAAGCTGAAACGCCAGGAAGGGGTCGTCGCCGTCCTGCACCGGCTCGGGATGGCGCCCGACGTCCCGCCGCCCGACTTCGCGGGCGTCTACACCTACACCGTGGTCGAGTACTGCTACGGCAAACCGGAGCCGGTCCTGCGGCTGTTCCAGAACGAGTACGTGCGCTCGGCGTTCGAGAAGTCCTTCGCCACCGGTGACCCGGCGCACCTCGACCGCGAGATCACCGAAATCCTGCAGTGGAACGACGAAACCGGCGCCCTCGGCCGGATCGATTACAACCTGGCCCGCGAGGTGACGGGGTTCTCCGTCGTTTTCAACCGGCTGGTGGACCGCACCCGCACGGCCGCCGAAACCCGCGTGGAACGCGACGTTCAGGACGTCCGGGGCGGCGTGAAGGACATCCAGGAGTCGCTGTCCTCCTTGGTCAGACGACTCGACCGGATGAACACCCGCGAGGAGATCCTCCGCCAGGAGTGGCGTGACCGGACCCCGGTGAGCCGTCTGGCCGACGAGCTGCGGGAGTGGTTCGCGGCCGTGGAGTACAAGATTCTTCAGGAGGTGCGGAGCAGCGCGACGGATTTCGTCTGGCTCGTCCGGGTGCCGGGATCGCGGCGGGGCTTCGACACCGTCGTGGTGCTCGGGAAGAGTGGTGAGCTCAGTGCTCCGGACGTGACCGAGGCGGCCGATCTGGTCACGACGCACCGGGCGGCCGAGGGCTGGGTCATCGTCCCGCAGCGCATCAGCAAGGCCGCCCGGGCTGCCGACCAGGAATTCGAGCAGGTCATCTGTTACACGATGGACGAGCTGATCGATGAGCGGGCCGACTTCGAGCCTTACCTTTCGTGGCTGGAGAACGAGATCCGCAGCCGTGACATCGAACATCGGTTCGTGCCGCTGTCGTGCGTGAAGGAGGAGCCGGACCGGCGGACCGGCCGGATCGCCGCATCGAGCCACTACTCGTGGCGGGAGGGCGGTCTGGATGAGCACGTGCGTTCGTGGGTCGACGACAACGCCAAAGAGCACTTGTCGATCCTCGGTGAGTTCGGCATGGGAAAGAGCTGGTTCAGCCTCCACTTCGCCTGGACCATGGCGCAGGAGTGGCGTGCGGCCAAAGCCGCCGGTCGGAAAAGGCCCCGGCTGCCGCTGGTGGTCCCGCTGCGCGACTACGCCAAGGCGGTAAGCATCGAGTCGCTGTTCTCGGAGTTCTTCTTCCGCAAGCACTCGATCCTGCCGGACGGGTACCGCGTCTTCGAGACGCTCAACCGGATGGGCCGGCTCCTTCTCATCTTCGACGGCTTCGACGAGATGGCGGCACGCGTCGACCGCCAGTCAAGGATCAACAACTTCTGGGAACTGGCCCGGGCCGTCGTGCCCGGTTCGAAGGTTCTGCTCACTTGCCGTACCGAGCACTTCCCGGAGGCGCAAGAGGGACGAGATGTGCTGAGTGCACAACTGATCGCCTCGACCAGCGCCCTCACGGGTGAGCCGCCTCAGTTCGAGGTGGTAGAGCTGCAGCCGTTCGACGACGAGCAGATCGCCCGGATGCTCGAACGGATCACCACCGACCGGACCCGGGAGACGATCCTGCAGCATCAGGATCTTGTCGATCTGATGCGCCGCCCCGTCATGGGGGAATTCGTCCTGTCGGCCCTCCCGGCCATCGAGCGCGGCGCCAAGGTCGATCTCGCGCGCGTCTATCTGTACGCGGTGCAGCACAAGATCAACGCCGACATCAAGGCCGAGCGGACCTTCACATCGCTGGCCGACAAGGTCTACTTCCTGTGTGAGCTGTCCTGGTTCATGCTCACCGAGTCGATGCTCAGGATCAACTACCGTGCGATACCCGATCACATCCGGGCCTGTTTCGGGCGTGCCGTGCGGGAACAACGGGACCTCGACCACTGGCATTACGACATGCTCGGCCAGACGATGCTGGTCCGGGATGAGGCCGGCGACTACACGCCGGCTCACAAGTCGTTGCTGGAATTCTTCGCCGCCTACAAGATCGCTGCTGAGCTGGGCATCATGAACGCTGATTTCATGGCTCTCATCGGGGCGACGAGCGCCGAGAGCGCGCCGTCGTTCTGCTGGTCCGAACTACCCGGGGTGCCCAGTGGTGGCAGAGCGACCGCGATCGGGTGGAAAGCGGAAGATCATGAGCGGCAGGCCAAGACGTTGGGTGCCATACCCCTGGAGTCAGCCGTTTTCGACCTTCTGCGGCCCATGTTGATCGAGGACGTCGTCGAGTCACTGGTCGAGCTGGTTCAGGCTACGTCGGTGATCGGTCCGTCGGCGTCGGGATACACCGGTGCGCACATCGTCGAACTGCTCATGCGGTTGGACGCGACGGCGCTGCGCGGACGCCAACTCGACGGCGTGATCCTGCGAGAGTCGTACTTCGACCGGATCGATACCGTCCTGGATCTGACCGGCTGCTCCCTGCGTTCCGCCGACCTCTCGGAGACCGACATGGAAGACGTCGATCTGACCGGCGCGGATCTCACCGGAGCGGACTTGACAAACGCGAGATACGTGGGGTTCGACCGGAACGCGATTCACCTGGTCCGGACAAAAGGTGATCTGCCGATCCTGTGCGTGAGCCGTAACGGCCGGGTCTACCGGTGGGATCTCTCCGGCGATCCCTCCCCCGTGTTCACCGCACCGGCTGAGGCGGAAAGCGCCTGTACGTTTTCTGACGGAACGACGGTGACATTCTGGCGGGACCGGAGCGAGACCGGCGCGATGACTGGGGACATGCATCGCTCCTCCGCGGAAAAGGACGCCGGCACAGTCGTTCGAGGCTCATTGATAGACGTCTGGGAGGTTGATGGGAAACGCTACCTGCTGGAACGGCGGGGAGTCGATAGTTCAGGTTCACTTGTCCTCCTCGATTTCGAGTCGGGCGATGATGTGGCGGAGACTCCGTTTCCGTTCTCGAACGCGGTTTTCGATGTCAACTGCGACGGTCGCCTATTTGTCCTGATCTTCGAGGATGGGGTTTTCGACTACACGAGCCGGCTTATCGACGCTGAAGTGGTCGAATTGGTGCTCGAGTCGCCCCATCGGCTGCGTTCTGTCAAGCGTCGCGACATCAAGATGGCGGCCAGTGACCGCGACCTCTTCGCGCTGTACGGCCGCAGCGGCTTCGCCTACTTGCTGGCGGCCGAGGATGGCGGTACACGAATTGTCTTGATGGATGTCGATACGAATTCGTCAATGACGGTGGATCTGCCGGAGGCGATCGTCGACTATCGAAGTCTTTTTCTTCGCTATGGGCATGCGATGGCGCGACGATTCGTACTCAACCGCGACGGTAGTGTCGGTGCGTTCGCGGTTGGCGGGGGACTTGTGGTGGTCCGCCTAGATGATCCGCGGCGGCGGGTGTTGTCGATCTCCGAGGATCAAAATGTGAGTTGCGCCCTCCTGACCGAGCAGGACGTCCTGGTGTTCGCCGACACGTACGGCGGCTTGAGCGCCTATGACATCGACTCCGGCGAGGAGATTGCCGCCGTCAATCTGAACAACAAGGTTCGCGGCGCGACGTTCCTCGACGTTACCGGTGTCGAGCCTGCGGTCCGCGCGCATCTGGCTCGCGCTGGCGCGATCGTGGACTGAAAGACGCAGAACGAGGTCGAGCCGTCAGGACACGGCCGGGTCGATGGTCAGGGTGCCGGCGGTGGCGTCGAGGGTGGCCGGGGTGCCCAGCGGGATGGCGGCCTGACCGATCGGGAGGCCGGCCAGGATCGGCACGCCGAGGGGGGTCAGGTGGTCCCGCAGGACGTCGAGGACGGGGCCGGGACCGCACTCCACGTAGCGGCCCACCGCCACCGCCCGGACGCCCTTGAGGCGACCGGTCCGGGTCAGCATGGTCAGCTGGCGGTCGATCTGGGCCGCGGTCAGGCGCTCGGCCTCCAGCAGGAGGATGGCGTTGTAGAGGCTGGGCAGGATCCAGCCGGCGGCGGTGGCCAGTTGTTCCTGGTCGCCGCCGAGCAGCACCCCCGACGCCCGGCCGGTGGTGGTCAGTTCGGCCGTGTGGGAGTCGGGCTCGCCGCGTACCACGATCGGGTCGGCGCCGAAGGCCGCGGCCAGCAGCGACCGGTCGGCCACGCCGTAGATCCCGGCCAGGCCGGCCCGCTCCCAGAACGCCAGATGCAGGATCGTGCAGTCGCGGAAGCCGACCAGCAGCGTCGGCAGGTGGGCGGCCGTGGTGAAGTCGAGCCGGTCGGCGATCCGGTGGGCCCGGTCGCCGCCGCCCACCGCGATCACCGCCTTGATCGACAGGTCGCGCAGGGCCTCGTCGATGTCGCCGACCCGGCCGGCGTCGTCGTCCGCGTCCAGCGTGTGGGCGCCCACCGAGACCTTCAGGCCTAGGCCCTCGAGCCGGTGGACCGTGCGCTCGACGTCGGCCCGTTGCGGCGGGCCGGCCGGCGACACCAGTCGCACCTGATCGCCGGCCCGCAGCCGGGGCGGCCGGACGACATCGACGTACTCGTATGCGCTCTGCACGTCCGCATTATCGCGTCGCGACCCGCCACTCCGCCCCCGGGCGAACGTCCGACCCCGATCCGGGCCCGGCCAGTAGGGTGCGTCGGCATGAAGGTGCATGAAGAGGACGTACGGATTCCCGGGGCCGGCCATGAGATCCGGGCCAAGGTGCTGATCCCGGACGGTGGCGGCAACCGGCCCGCGGTGCTGCTCTATTCCGACATCTTCCAGCTGACCGAGTCGACGCTGCGCACCTGCCGCCGGCTGGCCGCGGCCGGTCTGGTCGTGTGCGTGCCCGAGATCTATCCGCGGGGCGAGCTGGCCGGGGTGGCGCTGGAGTTCGACGACGCGGGCAAGCAGGCCGGGCTGGCCGGTGCGGCCTCGATGACGACGGCCGAGTTCGACGAGGACCGGGCGTCCGCGCTCGATTACCTGGCCGGTCGCGACGACGTCACGACCCTGCACGCGGCGGGGTTCTGCCTCGGCGGGCACCTGGCGTTCCGGGCCGCCTTCGACGAGCGGGTCGCCTCGACCGTCTGCTTCTATCCGACCGGCCTGCACAACGGCTCGCTCGGCGCCGACACCGCCGACTCGCTGAGCCGGGCCGCCGACGTCGGGGGTGACCTGATGATCATCTTTGGCTCGCGGGACCCGCACGTGCCCGCCGGCGCCCGCGTCCAGATCCTGTCCGCGCTCTACGAGGCGGGCAAGGAGGATCTCGAACTGCATGTGTACGCCGGCGGGGAGCACGCGTTCATGCGGGACGTCGGCCCGCGTTACGATCCGGCGCTCACCGACCTCGGGCTCGCAGAGGCGATTTCTTTCTTCGGCGGGCGCTCGCTTCGGTAGCCGGCCGCTCGACCCGGGCCGGATTCCCGCGTACGAGCCGGTCGTGCACCCGCCACCGGTCGGTGACCGCGGCCCGCTCGGCGGCGGTGTCGCCCGCCTCCAGGCGCTCGCGCAGCCGGCGCAGGGCGATCCGCCGGTTGAGCCCGAACTCCCGCTCGGTGTCGACCACGACGACGAGCCCCGACGGCCGGTGGGTGGCCCGAGCCGCCGTACTGGCCTTGTCCCGGTGCTGCCCGCCGTGCCCGCCGGTGCGGATCGCGACCACGTCGACGTCCCCCGCCGAGAAGACGGTGCGCGGCACCTCGAGGCTGATCGGCTGCCCGACGACGTACCAGTTCTTGCGGCCGATGCCCGTACGGAAAGGACTGGAGGCCTGCCAGCACAGGGTGCCCGTCCAGGACCGGGCGAAATCGCCGGCGCCGGAGCCCTCGATCGCGACCAGGGCCGACCGGGTCGTGCCCTCGGCGACGCTGGTGCGCAGCCCGTGAGCCGCGGCCTCGGCCTCGAGCCGGCGCAGCAGCTCGACGAGCGCCCACTCGCACTCCTGTGGCCCGCGCCCGGCCGAGAGCATCAGATGCACCGTCATCGGTGGCTCCTCGTCTTGTACGTGACCAGCGGAATCGTGACGGCGACGGGCGTGGCCAGCTCGTGCGCCACCAGGTCACCGATCACCTGCTCGATCCGTTTGTAGGCGGTCGGCGCCTCCTCGAACAGCAACTGCCGGTCACCGCAGACGACCAGCGACCCCACCGGCGTACGCCGGAGCCCGGCCACCGTGTGCTTGACCTTGCCGCGGCGCAACGCGTCCGAGCGCGACATCTTGCGCCCGGCCCCGTGCGCCACCGAGAAGTTCGCCTCGGCCCCGGCGTGCCCGGCGACCAGGTAGGACGGCGTGCCGCGGGTGCCCGCGACCAGCACGTCGCGCCCGTCGCCGCGGGCCGCGCCCTTGCGGTGCAGGAAGAGGCCGTCGCGGACCTCGGCCAGGTTGTGGCACTCGTCGGCGATCGGCTCGGTGGCCTCGGCTCCGAGCGCGTGCGCGACCCGGGCGGCCATCAGCCGCCGGTTGAGCGACCCCCACCGTACGGCGTCGTCGTGGGCCCTCAGGTAAGCACCGGGATCGGCGGCCGGCCCCGCGCCGTGCACCTCGGTGTGCGCCCGCAGGATGCTCTCGCCGAGCCCCCGCGATCCGCTGTGGACGATCAGGACGAGGTCGCCCTTGGCGACCCGGCCCGCCTGGAGAACGCTGTCGACCCGGGCCAGCTCGACGAAGTGGTTGCCCCGCCCCACGGTGGCGAGGCTGTCGGTGTGCCCGGCCGGGATGTCGTCCGGCCACAGGTCGTCGTCCGGCGTGAGCGGCCGGTCGAGGTCGGGGAGGCGGGCGGCGATCCGCTCGGCGTCCGGCCGCTTGAGCCGGATCGGGAAGACCGCGATGCCGCACCCGATGTCCGAGCCGACGAGGAACGGATAGAGCACCGAGGACAACATGGCGGCGCCGATGGGCGCCCCCTTGCCCGGGTGCAGATCAGGCATGCCGGCGACATGGATCATCCCGTCGAGCGCGGCGACCTGGTCGCACTGGGCGAGGGCGTTCGATTCGATCCAGCTGCCGGGAGACGCGAAGACACGGACAGACGGCTGAGACAAGGAGACTCCGAAAAGGGAATGACGAACGGACGGCGGCGCGGCACGGCGCGCGGCCGGAGGAAGGGCTGAGGGCAGTCCGTCAGTACGTCATGCCCCGACTCTGCCAGCGGCGGGGCCACGCGGACAACCGATTTCCCAGGCGATTGACAGGCGACTATGTAAGGGGTGAGGTGGGGAGCGACAGCCTTCAATGAAGCAGGGGGTTCGATGTCGCTTCGTCCTCGATGGGTGGCCGCGCTGGCCGCTCTCGTTCTCATCACGGCGCCGGTGTCGGTGCCGGCCCAGGCGGCGCCGGCTGCGGCGCCGTCGGTCACTCTCGGCGCCGGGGAGTCGGCGCTCATCCGTTTCCGTCTTCCCGGCGAGGACATGCTGCGCCGGCTGGTCGCCGGAGGAGCCGACCTCGCGGCCCGGCCGCGGACCCAGGACGGCGCGGTGCTGGTCGACATGGTGGTCGACGACCAGCAGCTCGCCACGCTGACCGGGCAGGGCGCCGTCCCGGTGCAGGTCATCCAGCGCGAGTCCGACCGGGCCCGCGTCTCCGCCCGGTCCGGACTGGCCGTTCAGGCCGACACGTTGCACTTCCTGCAGGCCTACTGGTGGACCACCGGCGGCCGGACCTTCCTGCAGACCCAGGTGGCCACGACGGCCAGTGACGACCCCGACCTGGAGATCACGGTCACCTGGCGGACCGCGGACGGGGCGACCGGATCGTTCCCGCTGGTGCGGTTCGAGGACGCGGGCGAATACCAGTACCACTACACGTTGCCCCGCCCGCTGCCCGCCAAGCCGGTGCAGGTGACGGCCACGTCGAGCCTCGGTGGCACCGCCCGCGCGGTGACCCCGGCGGCCTGGCCCGGCGCGACCCCGCCGGCCGCGCCCAGTGGATATCAGAAGGACTTCGTCGACGCGTACATGACGCCGGTCGACGTCCGGGCGCGGATCAAGCGGCTGGGACGGCAGTACCCGGCGCTGGTGGATGTCATCAACCTGCCCCGAAAGACCCAGGGCTACCGGCGTACGGCCGTGGCCTACCTGGGCGACCCGGCCGCGGTGGCCGTGGTGGTCGAGTCGGTCAAGTTCGGCGATCAGAACATGAACGGCGTCCAGGTGCGGACCGTGGACCCGGGGGTGGCCAACCGCCCGCTGGCTGCCACCTATCGGGACCGCGTTCTCACCGTACGGCTGGCGACCGACGCCGGCGGCAAGGTGATCAGCACGACCGACGACGTGGCCGCCTTCATCACGGCCCGCTACCCGCAGCAGTTCCGCGCCTTCGTCGAGGACGGCTCGGCCGGGGTGCCCATGCCGGTGACCGGGCCGGCGCGGCTCGACGACGGGCTCGAGGGCGCCGAGGTGCCCAAGGGGCCGTGGACCGTGCAGGCGCTGCGCATCGGCAAGGTGCGGGACGGGTCCAAGCCGGGTGTGCTCGCGTATTCGCAGGAGCACGCGCGCGAATGGGCGACCCCGCTGGTCACGCTGGAGTTCGCGGAGCGGCTGCTGGCCAACTACGCCACCGATCCGGCCACCCGCGAGCTGGTCGACTCGGTGGACGTCTTCGTCATCCCGACGGTCAACCCGGACGGCGCCAACTACTCCTTCAACGACTTCAACTTCCAGCGCAAGAATCTGGTCAACCACTGCACCGGGGCGGCCCGCGATCCGCGTAACCGCGACTCGTGGGGGGTCGACGTCAACCGCAACTACACCGTCGGGTCCTACTTCGACGGTTACGTCGGTGGCAGCGGCAACTGCCTGTCCGGCACCTACGCCGGCACCGCCGAGCTCTCCGAGAACGAGAGCGGCAACGTGATCGCGCTGGCCCAGGCCCACCCGAACATCGGGCTCGCCATGAACGTGCACAGCTACGGCGGGTACTTCATGTGGCCGCCCGGTGCGTACAAGGCCGACGGCCGGGTCACCCTGCCGCGGCCGTCGATCGACGAGTCGAAGTTCTTCCTGGACAGTGCGCGCCGGATCGTCGGGGCGATCGCGTCCGAGCGGGGCACGGTGACCTGGCCGTCGTACACCGGGCCGGTGGCCGACGTGCTCTATTCGGCGGCCGGCAACTCGGCCGACCAGCTCTACTACGAGCTGGGCATCGACGCGTGGGACTTCGAGGTCGGCAACGACCGGTGGAACGAGGCGACCCAGCAGTGGGAGGGCGTCGGGTTCCAGCCGCCGTTCGACGAGGCCCACGCCGAATCGCAGGAGTACGCGGGCGGGCTCGTCGAGCTGGTCCGGGTGGCGCGCGACAAGGAGGCGGGCGAACAGTGAGCGACTACGCTTGATCCGTGATCGGGACCACAGCCGGGTTGCTGCTCGCCGCGGGCGCGGGGAGCCGGTACGGCATGCCCAAGGCGCTGATCCCCTACCCGTCGCGACTGCTCGTCGAGCGGGGGGTCGACACCCTGGGTGAGGCTGGTCTGTCACCGATCGTCGTGGTGCTGGGGGCGGAGGCCGAGCGGGTGCTGGCCGCCGCCCCCGGTCTGCCCGCGACGGTGATCAACGACGAGTGGCAGTCGGGCCTGGGGTCGTCGCTCCGGGCCGGTCTGCGCGCCCTGGCCGGGACGCCGGCCGAGGCGGCCGTGGTGCTGCTGGTCGACATGCCCGGGGTCACCGCCGAGGCCGTACGCCGGGTGACCGCCCACGCGACGGCCGGGGCGCTGGTGATGGGCGGCTACGGCGAGCGCCGCGGCCATCCGGTGGTCCTGGGCCGGTCGCACTGGCCGGGCGTGATCGCGGGTGCGACCGGCGATTCCGGGGCACGGTCCTATCTCCGGACCCGTTCCGTCCACGTGGTGCCCGTCGGTGACGTGGCCGACGACCTCGACCTCGACGTCCCGGAGCTGAATCCCCATGCGTGATGTGCTCGAGAGCCTGCTGGCGTGGTGGGAGGCCGGCGAACCGGTCGGGCTGGCCACGGTCACGGCGACCTGGTCGAGCGCGCCCCGCCAGCCGGGCGCGGCCATGGTGGTCGGCCCGGGCGGTGAGGTGGCCGGCAGCGTCTCCGGTGGGTGTGTCGAGGGAGCCGTCTACGAGTTGTGCCGCGAGGTGGTCGAGACCGGCACGGCCCGGACGGCCCGGTTCGGGGTGAGCGACGACGACGCGTTCGAGGTCGGGCTGACCTGTGGCGGCACGATCGAGCTGCTGATCGAGCGGGTCGACCGGGAGTCGTTCCCGCAGCTGCCCGAGCTGGCCCGGGCGATCGCCGCCGGCCGGCCGGTCGCGTTGCTGACCCGGGTCGGCGACGCCCGGCATCTGGTGATCACCCCCGACGGCCGGGACGGCACGCTCGGCGGCGACCGGGTCGACGACGCGGCCACCGACGACGGGCGCGGCCTGCTCGCCGCGGGCCGCACCGGCGTGCTGCACTACGGCCCGTCCGGCGAGCGCCGCGGCGAGGGTCTCGCGGTGCTGGTGGCGTCGTTCGCGCCGCCGGCCCGGATGCTGGTCTTCGGCGCCACCGACCACGCCGCGGCCACGGCCCGGATCGGGTCGTTCCTCGGCTATCACGTGACCGTCTGCGATGCCCGCCCGGTCTTCGCCACCGCGCGCCGCTTCCCGTCGGCCGACGAGGTCGTGGTCGACTGGCCGCACCGCTATCTGACCGCCGAGTTCGAAGCCGGCCGGATCGACGAGCGCACCGTCCTGTGTGTACTCACTCACGACCCGAAGTTCGACGTCCCGGTGCTCGAGGCGGCCCTGCGCCTGCCGGTGGCCTACATCGGCGCGATGGGCTCCCGCCGCACCCACGACGACCGCAACAAGCGCCTGCAGGAGGCCGGGGTGACCGACGCCGAGCTCGGCCGGCTGGCCTCCCCGGTCGGCCTCGACCTGGGCGCCCGCACCCCCGAGGAGACCGCGGTCAGCATCGCCGCCGAGATCGTCGCCCTGCGCTGGGGCGGCACGGGCGCCCGCCTGACCGCCACCGCGGGCCGCATCCACCCGGCGTGACCGGCCGTCGGGCCCTCAGAGACCCCGCTTGCGGTTCCAGTCGATGACATACCAGGCGTACAGGATGTTGCCGAGGCCGGCGGTGAGGAAGAACAGCACGACGTGCAGGCCGAAGGACTGGCGCTTGCGCAATCCGTAGCCCCCGGCGAAAGCGGCCGCGGTCGTGTTGTTCTGGATCACGACCTGGGGCACCGGCTGGGGTGCGTAGTGCGGCGGCGGATAGGCCTGCTGCGGGTAAGGCTGCTGGGGGTACGCCTGCTGCGGGTACGCCTGCTGCTGATATCCCTGTGGCGGGTACTGCTGGCCGTAGGGAGCCGGCGGGTTCCCGTACTGCTGCCCGTTGTATCCGGGCGCCGGCGGGTAGCCGGGCTGGATGGGCGGGTATTCGCCACGCGGCGGATAGCCACCGTAGGAAGGCTGGTCGTCGGACGGAACCGGGTGGGACACGGCGGCACTCCAGGAGATCTTTGAAACCTGAAGCAGCAGGTTAGTTGATCTCCAACGCCGCCCATGGTCGTCCTGACGGCTGGTTCGGCCAGTCGAACAGCCGGGAACCGGCGCCGGGACGTCAGCGCGGGGTGTACTCGAGGAGAACCACGCCGGAGGGGAAGGCGGTGGCCTTCGTGTGTGACAACGGCAGGGCGACCTCGTCGAACAGGCGGATGCCGTGGCCCTGGACGACCGGGTGGACAAAGAGGCGGAACACGTCGACCAGGCCGGTCGGGATCAGTGAGCGGACCAGCGTCGTGCTGCCGGTGACGGTGATGTCGCGGCCGGGCTGCTTCTTGAGGGCGGCCACGGCGTCCAGGTCGCGCAGGATCGTCGTGTTCGGCCAATCCGCCTGCTCGAGGCCGGTCGACACCACGTACTTGGCCACCTGGTCGAGGTAGGCCGAGATCTTTCCCTCCTGGTGCGGCCAGAAACCGGCGAACTCCTCGTACGTCACCCGGCCCAGCACCAGCGCGTCGGAGTCCGCGCCGTGCCGGTCGTTGACGGCGGCCAGTTCGGCGTCGTCGGTCATCGGGTCGAACCATCCGGCCATGGGCGAGATGATCCCGTCGAGGGTGCTGTTCTCGGTCACGATGAGTCGGCGCATCACCTGCCCTTACCCGCTCCGGGCAGGAAACCTCGCACGGCGGCCAGGCCCAGAGCCGTACGCGGATGGTAGGCCGTCCGCCACAGGCCGCCGTGGGCCGCCGCCACCGCCTCGTCCGGCCAGGCCAGCGGGGCGGCCGCGCGGGGCCGGCGGATCTGGTGGACGAGCAGCAGCGCCATCAGGCGGTTGGCCGTCTCGGGGCGGAAGATCTCGACGTCGAACAGGTGGGCCCCGGCGTAGGCCGCGGCCAGCAGCCGGTTGCTGGTCACCGAGCGGGTCCAGGTCGGCGGCGCGACCGCGAAGCTGACCACGCCGTCGCGCCGGGCGACCGAGGCCCGCCAGCGCTGGATCCGCTTGGCCAGCGCGTAGTTCGGGCCCTGCTGCGGGACCAGGCTGTCGTTGATCGGCTCGCCGCGATAGTTCGGCTGCAGCAGGTGGCCGCCGGACAGCGCCGCGGTCACCCGGGCCCGGCGTGAGCGGGCCTCGAAGCGCCGGGTGGACTGGGTCACGGCCGCCGGCGGCACGGCGAAGACGTCGGTCGGGGTGGCCAGGAAGGCCAGCGCGACGTCGTCGCGGCGCGCGCGCAGATGGACCGCGAGAGCGTCGAACGCGACCGAGAGCTGGGCGTAGGCGGCGCCGGGGGCGTAGACGTAGTTGCCGAGGATCAGCCGTCCGTCGATCCCGTCCAGCCAGTGCGCGACCGCGCCCGGCTCGGTCAGCAGGTCGGCCCCGGGGTCACGTCCGGACAGCACCGGTGCGATGAGCGTGCCGGCCGAGGGCACTGTCGAGACGCGTCCCCACACGGCGGGCAGGTCGACCGCCACGACCGTGCCACCCCAGCCGAGCACGGCCGGCACCGGGCCCATCTCGGCCGCGGCCCCGACCGCCACCAGCCGCTGGTCGGAGAGGTCGAGCCAATCCGGGTTGTCGATCACCTCGCGCACCGCCCCGGCGCACGACTCCTCGATCACCCCGGCCGCCACCCACGCGTCGAGGCGTTGCCGCAGAGCATCACCCCGCAACAGTTCCTTCCCGTACGGGAGCACGACCTCCGTCTCCGGCGCGCGATCACCGGTGACGGTCACCGTCTCGAACGGCTTCTCGGGCCGGTCGAGCGGGACCGGCATCCGCCGGTGCACCGAGTCGAGCCCGGCTGAGGCGATGGCGTACCCGTCGGTCAGCCCGGCCGAGACCAGCGCCCGGAAATGCCGCAGGTAGCCCCGCCGCCAGTCGGTCTCGGCAGCGGCGGCGCCGGCGGCGGCCGGGTCGGCGGCCCGCAGGGCGTCGGCGACCACGTGGCGGCCGAAAGCAGCACTGCTGCGCCGGCCCGTCTCATCGGCGGGAAACTCGATCACGCGCGACAGTATCTCCTCCCGGGGTAGGAGGCGCCTTCCGACCACCGGCCGCGATCGGGGCCCGCGGGCGGACGAGACGCCGCTGGGAAACCACGACGCTTCGGTCATGACTACCGTTGCCCTGCGCACCACCCGATGGCACCGGCCGCTGCTGGTGCTGACCGCGGCGATGGCCGGGCTCGCGCTCGTGGCCGCCGTCGGCCTGCTCGCCGACGACCGCATCCTGGTCGGCGCGCCGATCTGGGCCAAGCCGTTCAAGTTCGCGGTCTCGTTCGCGCTCTATGCCCTGACGCTGGCCTGGATGCTGGCCGTGCTGCCGCGGCGCAGCCGGGTCGGCGAGTGGGCCGGCCTGGTGATCGTCGCCGTCTCGTTCGTCGAGATGGCCATCATCACCGGGCAGACCGTGCGCGGGCACCGCAGCCACTTCAACGACACCAACGCCCTCGACAGCCGGCTCTGGGCGATCATGGGCGCGTCGATCATGGTGTTGTTCGTCGCGCACCTGGTCATCGCCGTGGTCGCCCTGCGCCAGCGCATCCCGGACCGGGTGGCCGCGTACGCGATCCGGGCCGGCCTGCTGCTCTCGCTGCTCGGGCTGATCGTGGCCTGGCCGATGGTGATGCCCGGCCAGGCGTCGCCGGCCGAGGCGATCTCGGGTGCCCACGCGGTCGGGGTGGCCGACGGCGGGCCCGGGCTGCCGCTGCTGGGCTGGAGCACCACCGGCGGCGACCTGCGGATCGGGCACTTCGTGGGCATGCACGGTCTGCAGGCCATGCCGCTGCTCGCGCTGCTGCTGACCCGGCGCACCCGCCTCGATCCGGCGGTGAGCTCCCGGCTGATCGTGGTGGCCGGTTTCGCGTACGCGGGCCTGACGCTCCTGACCACCGGGCAGGCCCTGCGCGGTCAGCCCCTGCTCGAGCCGGACCTGCTCACTCTGGCCGCGCTGGCCGTGCTGGTGGCCGGAACCGTCCTGGGCGGCCGCGCCGTGCTGCGCACCCAGCGCCTAGGCTGAGCGTCATGGGCTGGCTGGCTCGCCTCTTCGACAAGCGGGACACCTGGGCCCGGATGCTGCTGCTCGACCTCAGCGGCCTGAGTTACCTGACCTTCTACGGCGGTGGGGCGCCGGGGCCGAGCCCGGCGCAGTGGGGCCTGGCGATCGCCGCGTTCGTCACGATGCTCGTCCTGTCCCGGCTGCCCCGGATCAACTTCCTGGTGCAGACGGCCCTGCTGGTGGCGGCGTTCGTGCTGGTCGACGACACCACGATCAACCAGGTCGGCAGCAGCTGGGCGCTGGGCGAGCTCGTCGTCCAGGCGAGCCGGCCGCGCGTCTTCGTGCTGGCCGCGACCCTGCTGACCGCCCTGCACATCGGTCTCGACGTGCTCCCGATCGACGACCGGCTCGGCCGGGAGTTCCTCGGGCTGCTCGTGCCGATCGGGTTGCCGCTGATGCTGGGCCTGGTCGTGCGGACCTCCCGCGAGCTCAGCCGGCAGGCCGAGCAGCAGATCGTCGCGGCCGCCCGCGCGGCCCGGGCCGACGAGCGCAGCGCGATCGCCCGCGAGCTGCACGACGTGGTGGCCCATCACGTGGCGTCGATGGTGCTGCGGGTCGGGGTGGCCCGGCACGTGTTGCCGGGCCTGGACCCCCGGGTCGGCGAGGTGCTCGACGACGTGCACCGGACCGGGACGGCGGCCCTGTCCGACCTGCGGCGACTGGTCGCCGTGCTGCGCGCGGACGGGGACAGCACCGACGCCGCGCTGACCGCGATCGAGCCGGGCGCGCTGCCCGCGGCTCTGGGTGCGGCCGTCGACACGGCCCGGCGCACCGGCCTGACGGTCGAGGCCGACATCGACGAGGCGGTGGGGACGATCGACGCCATCCGGGGTCTCGCCGTCCTGCGGCTGACCCAGGAGGCGCTGACCAACGTGGCCAAGCACGCCGGTCCCGAGGCCCGGGCGCGCCTGCGGGTGGCGGTCGGGGCGGGCGACGTGGTCTGGGAGGTCAGCGACGACGGCGGTGCCGGGCCGGTCCGGGCGACCCCGGGCGGCGGGCACGGGCTGACCGGCATGCGGGAGCGGGTCGAGGTGCTGGGCGGCACCCTGACCGCGGGGCCCGAGGGCTCGGGCTGGCGGGTCGCGACCGTGCTGCCGGTGCACAGCGGGGCGGCCGCGTGATCCGGGTCCTGCTCGCCGACGACCAGCGGCTGATCCGGGCCGGGTTGCGCATGCTGTGCGACGCCGAGCCCGACCTCGAGGTGGTCGGCGAGGCCGGCGACGGTCGTGAGGCGATCACGCTGGCCGCGCGGCTGACGCCCGACGTGATCGTGATGGACCTGCGGATGCCGGGCGTCGACGGGATCAGCGCCACCAGCCGGGTGCTGGCCGAGCGGCCGGCGACCCGGGTGCTGGTGCTGACCACCTTCGGCGACGACGACCACCTCTACCCGGCGCTCAACGCGGGGGCCTGCGGGTTCCTGCTCAAGGACGCGCCGCCCGAGGAACTGCTCGAAGGCATCCGGCGGGCGGCGGCGGGGGACAGCCCGTTCAGCCGGGACGTGCTGCGGCGGCTGGTGCACCGGGCGACCAGCGCCGGAGCCGATCAGCGGCGCCCGGTCGAGGGGCTGACCGCGCGTGAGCGGGACGTGCTCGACTTGGTGGGGGAGGGACTCTCCAACGCCGAGATCGGTGAGCGGTTGCACATCGGCGTCACCACCGTGAAAACCCACATCACGGCGCTGATGGCCAAGACCAACAGCCCCAACCGCGTACGCCTGGCGCTGGTGGCCCACCGGCAGTGAAAAGCCGGAGCCCCATGGCGGTGGGACTCCGGCTTTGTCTCCTCCACGGTAACGCGGTTTGCACCCCGGCGTCCCGTGAACGTGCTATCAGCCCTGGCGGCCGTTCCAGCGCGGGTTCTTCTTGTTGATCACGACCTGGCGGCCGCGACGACGAGTGACCACGCTTCCGGGCTTGCTCTTCAGCGACCGCAGCGAGTTTCGGACCTTCATGATCGGTACCTCTCTCCGCGCCGGCGAGGCGTCCGCCGGTCGCGAGTGAAGTAACGCCCGGGGCAGGGCCGGTATTTCCCGGGTACGAGCCGGGGTTTTGCCTCATGTCGGCCGGGTGCCGCACCGATCACAGGGCCATGCGTATGCGCTCCCTGGCCACCGCGGCCGCCACCGCCGCCGTGGTCATCGCCGGCACCGCCCTCCCCGCCCAGGCCTTCGTCCCGGAAGGAGCCGTCTTCGGTGCCGGCGTCCCGGGTGCCATCCCCGGTCGCTACATCGTGACCCTGAACCAGCCGGTCGGCGGTGACGCCTCGGCCCTGTCGGTCGACGGTGGAACGACCTACGTCGCCGACCTGAGCGCCACCCAGGCCCGCCGGCTCGCGGCCGACCCGGACGTGCGTTTCGTCGAGCAGGACCGGATGCTGACCCTGCAGGGCACGCAGAAGAACCCGGCGTGGGGTCTCGACCGCATCGACCAGCGGGCCACCAAGGCGTCCAAGTCCTTCACGCCGACCGACGACGGCAGCGCGGTGCACGCGTACGTGCTGGACACCGGCATCCGCATCACTCACGCCGACTTCGGCGGCCGGGCCACCTACGGCTACGACGCTCTCTCGGGCACGACCACCGCGAGCGACTGCAACGGGCACGGCACCCACGTGGCCGGCACCATCGGCGGCTCGGTCTACGGCGTGGCCAAGAAGGTGAAGCTGGTCGCCGTCCGGGTGCTGGACTGCGAGGGCAGCGGCTCGCTGTCCCAGGTGATCGCCGGCGTGAACTGGGTCACCGCGCACGCGGTCAAGCCGGCCGTGGCCAACATGAGCATGGGCGGCTCGAACAGCAAGTCGCTCAACGCCGCCGTCCAGCGCTCGATCAACTCCGGCGTCACCTACGTGGTGGCGGCGGGCAATGAGAACGCCAACGCGGCCACGATGAGCCCGGCCAACCTGCCCGCCGCGATCACCGTGGGCGCCACCGACAGCGCCGACCGGCGGGCCTCGTTCTCCAACTACGGCTCGGTGCTCGACCTGTTCGCGCCGGGCGTCAACATCCGCTCCGACTACTACGGCGGCGACCGCCTGACCGCGGTGGCCAGCGGCACCTCGATGGCCTCCCCGCACGTGGCCGGCGCGGCCGCGCTGGCCCTGGACGCGTCGCCCGGGCTGACCCCGGCCCAGGTGCGCAACTACCTGGTCAAGAACGCCACCACCAGCAAGATCAAGAACCCCAAGGGCTCGCCGAACAAGCTGCTCTTCGTGCCCAAGCCGCCGGCCAAGCCGGTTGTCAAGACCGCTTCGCTGACGGTGACCGCCGGTCAGGCCTACGCGGGCAAGCTGGCCCTCACCGGGAGCCGTTCGGGCACCTGGAGCATCGTGTCCGGCAAGCTGCCCGCCGGTCTCACGCTCTTCCCGAGCGGGTCGATCACCGGTACGCCGAAGGGGCCGGGCTCGGCCACCGTCACCGTCCGGTTCACCGACTACGTGCCGCAGTCGGTCACCCGGGCGCTCAAGGTGACGGTCCGCACGACCACGCCGGTGATCTCCTCGGACTCCCTGGAGCCGGCCGTGACCGGCGCCTACTACTACCAGCAGCTGACGGTCGCGGGCGGTCGCCCCGGCACCTGGTCGATCGGCGCGGGGGCCCTGCCCGACGGCCTGACCCTGTCGTCCGGCGGCATCCTCGAGGGTGTGCCCACGACCGCGGGCAGTGCCGCCTTCACCGTGGCCTTCACCGACGCCTTCGGCACCCGGGGCCTGCGCGACCTGACGATCGACGTCAGCTGAAGCCCGCGGCGTACTTCTGAGCCACCGCAACGGAATCCGGAAGGTCTGCCTCGACGACGGGCAGGCCTTCCGCCACGTCCGCTCCCAGCTCGGTGAGCAACTGGCGCAGCAGCGCCTCGGCCGCGGCCGCCTGAGGTGCGATCCCGGCGGTCACCACGGGCACGGCCCGCTTCCCGGCGAGGGCCTGGGACGGCAACTGATCGAGCAGGACCTTCAGTACGCCGGTGTAGCTGCCCTTGTAGGTCGGCGTCGCCACCACCAGCACGTCGGCCTCGCGCAGCGCCGCCACGGCGGCCGCGGTCGCCTCGTCGCCCGGGGTGAGCAGGCCCGCGCCGAGCTCACCGACCTCGATCACCGTCGGGCTTCCGTCGCGGGCGAGGGCCCGGCCGACGGCGATGGCCAGAACTGACGTCCGGGAACCCGGGCGGGGGTTGCCGGACACGACGACGTAGTGGGTCATCGACTCTCCCGGATCAGGCGGCGTGCCGCAGATGGGTGTAGTGCCCGTCGTGATAGACGAGCGGGGTCACGGAGTCGTCCTCGTGGTGCCAGCCGGCCTCGGGTGCGGCCAGCACGATCGTGTGGTCACCGGCCTCGACGCGCCGCACCACGCGGCAGACGATGCGGGCCAGCACACCGTCGAGCAGCGGCACGCCGCCCGGCCCGGGCTGCCACGCCCCGTGGGTGGCGAAACGGTCGATGTTCCTGGTCGAGAACGTGCGGGCCACCTCCTCCTGCTCCCGGGTCAGCACGTGCACCGCGACGACGCCGGCCGCTTCCACGGCGGGCCAGGCCGAGGCGGTGTGGGCCAGGCAGAACGAGACCAGCGGCGGGTCGAGCGAGACCGAGGTGAACGACGTGGCGGTGAAACCGGCGGGCGGCTCACCGGGCGCGGTGATGACGACCACGGCCGCGGCGTGCCGGCGCAGGAGGGCCCGGAAAAGATCCGTGTCCACGCCGTCCACATAGTGAGAAAAACCGGAATCGGACGAACTTGCGGTACCCGTTACGGCTGCTTGCATGACCATCACCGTGCGCCCTTTCCAGCATCGATGTCAACGCGCTTCCCATATCCTAGTTAACCTAGGGGGTATAGTGATCCGGCCGCCACCGGAGGGAGAACCCCATGTCCGCGCTCGCCATCGCCCACCCCGCCGTTCCACGCCGCCGGCTCCACCCCGTGCCCACGCTGCCCGAGCCGCCGGTCACGGTCACCATCAGCATCTCGGGGACGGGCGCCGGCCGCGATCGGGTGGTCGCCGCCCTGCGCGACTTCGTGGACGCGGCCGGGCCGGCGATCTCGGTCGAGCCGGAGCGGGCCGGCGGGCTGCGGCTCGACCCGGGGGCCCGCACGGCCGTCCGCGACGGGCAGCCGCTCGACCTCAGCCGCCTCGAGTACGACCTGCTGCTGTTCCTGGCCCGGCACCCGCGCCAGGTCTTCAGCCGCAGCCAGCTGCTGTCCCAGGTGTGGGGACACACGCACACCACCAACCGCACGGTCGACGTGCACGTGAGCCGGCTGCGCACGAAACTGGCCGACCCCGAGGTCGTCACCACCGTCTACGGGCTCGGCTACCGCCTGGCCGACGATTCCGGCGTGACGGTGGTCGAGCGGTGACCCCCTCTGTTCGCACGGTCGCCGTGGTCGGCGGCGGCTGTGCCGGTGTGCTGGCCACCCGGGAGCTGCTGCGCGGCACCGGCGACCGGGTCGTGCTGATCGAGCCGGACGAGCCGGGTGGTGGCCTGGCCTACGGCTCGGCGCGGCCGTGGCACCTGCTCAACTCGAGGGCCGGTGCGATGAGCGCCGACCCGGACGACCCGGGTCACTTCGCGCGCTGGGCCGGGTGCTCGCCCGGCGAGTTCCGGCCCCGGGCCGAGTACGGCCGCTATCTCCGCGATGTCTTCGCGTCCCTGGCGTCGGAGGATCGGCTGACCGTACGGCGTTCCCGCGCGGCCGGCCTCTCGGCCACCGGGGTGCGGCTCGCGGACGGGTCCGAGGTCCGCGCGGACGGTGTGGTGGTGGCCACCGGCAACCCCGCGCCCGCGCAGCCGGTCGGGCGCCCCGACCACCCCGACTACGTCGCCGACCCGTGGGCCAAGGGCGCGCTCGAGGCGATCCCCTCCGACGTGCCGGTGCTGCTGGTCGGGGCCGGGCTGACCGCGATCGACGTGGCGCTCACCCTCACCGCGTCCGACCGGGACGCGCCGATCACCGCGGTCAGCCGCCGGGGCCAGTTGCCGCTGACCCACACTGAGGTGGCCGCGCCCCCGGTCGGGCTCGCGCTCGACGACTGCACCACGCTGCGCGACATCGTCCGGGCCGTGCGGGCCGAGGCGGCGCGGGCGGGGGACTGGCGGGCGGTGGTCGACGGCCTGCGCCCCTACCTGGACGAGATGTGGACCGCCTTCACCCCCGACGAGCAGGACGCGTTCCTGCGTCACCTGGCGCGGCCGTGGGAGTGTCACCGGCACCGGATGGCGCCGTCGGTCGGGGCCCGGGTCGCCTCGCTGCGCCAGGACGGCCGGCTCGAGGTGCGGGCCGGGGGCATCCGGTCGATGACCGCGCCGCCCGCCGGTGGCCTGCTCGTCGAGCTGGAGGCCGGGGTGCAGTGGTTCGGGGCCGTGGTCAACTGCGCCGGGCCCGGTCGCCTGCCGGCTGCGGCCGGCTCGTTCGTGGGCAGCCTGCTCGAGGCCGGTCAGGCGCGGGTCGGGCCGCACGGGCTGGGGCTCGACATCGATCCGGCCGGGCGGTTGATCAGCGCCGGCGGGCGGGTTCAGCCGGACCGGTGGCTGATCGGGCCGCTGCGCCGGGGTGCGAAGTGGGAGACGACAGCGGTGCCCGAGATCCGCTCGCAGGCGCGGGGTTTAGCCATCCCGGTTGGATAATACGATTCGCGCTATGTGGGGTGGTTGTCGCAGGTCAGACGGATTTCGCTCGCTGCCGCGGGAAATGTGAACATCTTGTCGAACCATCGAGAACCCTCAATACTCCGAGGGCAGAGTGGTACGCCGGATCCGGCGTACCCCCACCCCCTGGGAGGACCCCCGTGCTCAACCGGAAGCTGCGCCGGCCGATCGTCGGCCTTGCTGCCTGCATGCTCGTCGGCACCGGACTCGCCGCCTCACCGGCGTCGGCCGCCCCCGCCGGCGACCCGTCGTTCGCCCCGTCCGCTCTGTCCCAGAAACTCGACGCCCAGTTCGGCGTCAACGACGCCGGCTCCTACATCGACGACGCCGGCAAGGTCGTCGTCAACGTCACCGACGCGGCGACCGCCCGCTCGGTCAAGGCGGCCGGCGCCGTCCCGCGCTTCGTCACCCGCACCGGCGCCGAGCTCGCCTCCGCCGACAACGCCCTCAAGAGCAGCCTGAAGACCCCCGGCACCGCGTTCGCCATCGACCCGGTCAGCAACCAGGTCGTCGTCGAGGTCGACAGCACCGTCACCGGTGCCGCGCTCGCCGCGGTCCAGGCCACCGTGGCCAAGCTGGGTGACAAAGCCCGCATCCAGCAGGCGCCCGGCGCGATCACCACGAAGATCAGCGGTGGCGACGCCATCTACGCCGGTGGCAGCCGGTGCTCGCTCGGCTTCAACGTGCGCTCCGGCAGCACCTACTACTTCCTGACCGCCGGCCACTGCACCAGAGCCGCCAGCACCTGGACCAACGGCTCGGCGACCCTGGGCACCCGGGCCGGCAGCAGCTTCCCGGGCAACGACTACGGCATCGTCCGCTACACCAACACGACCATCACCAAGAGCGGCACCGTCGGCAGCCAGGAGATCACCTCGGCCGGCACCCCCGCCGTCGGCGCCACGGTCACCCGCCGCGGCTCCACCACCGGCATCCGCTCGGGCCGGGTCACCGCCCTCAACAGCACGGTGAACTACGCCGAGGGCTCGGTCTCCGGTCTGATCCGCACCACCGTCTGCGCCCAGCCGGGTGACAGCGGCGGCTCGCTCTACGCCGGCACGACCGCCCTGGGTCTGACCTCGGGTGGCAGCGGCAACTGCACCTCCGGCGGCACCACGTACTTCCAGCCGGTGACCGAGCCCCTGAGCGTCTACGGCGTCCAGGTGTTCTGATCCACCCAGCTCCACAACGGACGGCCCCGCCCTCACCGGCGGGGCCGTCCTCGTCCCGAGGGTAGGGGTAGCCCTACCTTCGATCGGGTGGCTCACGGGATCGGCAGCCGGCGCACGGGTGAATAGCGTCGACGGCATGACGACGACTCAGCTCGAGACGGCTCCTCAGCTGGACATGCGGCCGACCGCGGCTCAGCTCGAGACCCCGCTGGCCAAGCAGGTGGCGGACAACTCGCGGTACGTCCTGAGTGGCTTCCCGATCGCGCTGGCGTCGTCCGTGATCGTCCTGGCCGCCTTCGTGGCCGGGCTCAGCCTGGTGGTCGTCTGGATCGGCGTACCCCTGCTGGTCCTCGCCCTGACCCGGTCGCGCACGGTCGCCGCCGCGGAGCGCGCGCGGGTCGCCGAAGTCCTCGGCGTCCCGATGCCGGCGCCGGCCCCTCGCACCGGCCGGCTCACCGCCCTGATCACCGACGGGCCGGCGTGGCGGGAACTGGCCCACGCGATCCTGCGCCTCGTTCCGAGCACGATCGCCTTCTCCGTCGTCGTGACGTGGTGGGCCGGGATGCTGGGCGGTGTGAGCTTCGCCCTGTGGGGCTGGTCGCTGCCCGGCGACGACCTGCCCGAACTGCTCGGCCTGAGCGACACCTACCCGGCGTCCATCGCCTTCTATCTCGCCGCCGGCGTGCTGTTCGCCCTGACTCTGCCGGCCGTCGTCAGCGCCGCGGCCCACTTCGAGGCCCGCTTCGCCCGCCGCCTCCTCAGCCGCTGACCGTCCTGAGGCTTATCGTCGAGGCTTGACGAACTTTCCCCGGCTGCACCCGCCCGAGCGCGAGACGCTCACCCAGTTTCTCGACGAACACCGCGCGATGGTGCTGGCCGCCCTGGCCGGGGTCGGCGACGAGGAGGCGGCGGCCCGGTTGCTCCCGGCCACCGGGATGACGATCGGCGGGATCGTGAAGCACCTGGCCCACATGGAAGACCTCTGGTTCACCCACACCCTGCTCGGTGCCGCCTACCCCGAGCCCTGGGCCGCGGTCGGCTCGGACGAGACCTGGGCCTGGGCGTCGGCCGGTCACGACTCGGCCGGGTCACTGCGCGAGCTGTACGCCGTGGCCTGTGCCCGGAGCCGGGCCGCCGTGGCCGGCGTCGACGACCTGGGACGGCGCGCGGCCCGGTCCTCGTTCGGCAAGGCGCCGGTCAGCCTGCGCTGGATGCTCGTGCAGATGATCCGGGAGACCGCCCAGCACTGCGGTCACCTCGACCTGATGCTGGACGTCCTGCGCCGCGGCTCCCGTTAGCGGGTCTCCTCGACCCGCTCCTCGCCCCGGCGGCGCAGCAGCTTCAGACCGGGCAGGCCGGCGATCGCCAGGTGCAGGTCCTCGGTGACCTCGAGCAGCTTGTGCAGGTCGGGGCCGACCTGGTCGAGCTTGCCGAGCAGCGGCATCACGTCGTCGACCAGGTGGGCCCGCAGCGTCGGGAGCTGGTCGATCATGCGGATGGCGGCGGTCACCTCCTCGGAGGACAACTCGTCGACGAACCGGCGGGCCAGCGGCGCGCCCTTCAGGAGCGCCTCCGAATAGGCCGCCAGCAGCAGGGCGGCCTCCTTGGCGGAGGCGTCGGCACTGCCGACCACCAGCTCGGCGCGCGCGCTGACCTCGGTGGCCCGCTCCACCACGCCCGCCGCGGCGTCGGAAACCCCGACCGCCCGCAGGACGACCCCCTCGGCCCGCTCGCTGACCTCCTCGGCCCGGCCCACCACCTTCCCGGCCCGCGCGCTGATGTCCTCGGCCCGCTCGACGACCCCGCCGGCCCGGCCGCTGATGTCCTCGGCGCTGCCGACGACGATGCCGGCCCGGCCGCTGATCTCTTCGGCGCTGCCGACGACGGCGCCGGCCCGGCCGCTGATCTCTTCGGCGCTGCCGACGACGATGCCGGCCCGGCCGCTGATCTCTTCGGCGCTGCCCACGACGGCGCCGGCCCGGGAACTGATCTCGACGGCCTGGCCCACGACGCCGGAGGCGGTGGCGGCGATCGCGCGGGCCTCGGCCACCGTCGACTCGGCCGCCTCGACGACCCGGGTCACCCGCTGGATCAGGCCCTCGGCCTCGTCGGCCAGCATGGTGACCCGGCTGACCAGGAGCTCCGTCTGGCCGAGGAGCCCGAGCACGCGGACCGGAACGGTGGCCGCGGCCGCCGCCGTCTCGACGACCTGGCCGACGGCGGAACGAGCGAGCTCGGCGATCGCGGCCGGAGACACCAACGGGAAGCGCATGCACCCATCATGCGCCCACTCGTCACCTCCGGCCGGGGGGTCACCCTTCGTGAGCGAGCCGTGCGCCGAATGTCGGTAGTCTCGGTCAATCTCCCCGCCGAAGCACCCTAGGACGCCCATGAACCGTCGAGACACGGCACTATGGCAGGCGTGCGACGTACGCGAAACTGGATTCTGGCCATTGCGGCGGTGGGAGTCCTCGGGGGTGCGGGTTTGGTCGGCGCGGGCATGATGCGCGACTCCGGGGGCAGTTCGACGCCGGCGGCCGGCACGTTCCATGACGCCGGGGCCAAGGCGGCTGGGGCTCCGGCTCAGGCCGCTCCGCCCCAGGCCGCTCCACCCCAGGCCACGCCGGCTCCGACGCCCACCCGGACCGGTCCGGGTCCGGCCGAGGTGCGGGCGGCCCGGGTCCGAGCCCTCAACGCCGCGCTCAAGAAATACGCCGCGTCGGCCCCCGAGTTCTCGGTCGCCGTGCTCGACCGCCGCACCGGCCAGCGCTACTCCTATCGCGGCGCCGAGCGATACGAGACCGCCAGCGTCGTGAAGGTTCAGGTGCTGGCCTGCCTGCTGCTCAAGGCCCAGGACGCCCGCCGCGACCTCACCGCCACCGAGTTGTCGCTGGCCAAGCGCATGATCCGGCTCAGCGACAACGACGCCACGACCTCGTTGTTCGGCAAGCTCGGCCGCGCCTCCGGGGTCGGTGCCTGCAACAAGCGGCTCGGCCTGACCCAGACCACGGTCAACAGTGCCTGGGGCCTGACCCGGACCACCGTCAACGACCAGGTCAAGCTGCTCGCCGAGCTGGTCGACACGTCCGGCCCGCTCGACGCCGGCTCGCGCAAGCTGGCCCACACGCTGATGAGCACGGTCGACGACAGCCAGGACTGGGGTGTCCCGGCGGTCGCCCGGAGCGGGGAGAAGTTCACCGTCAAGAACGGCTGGCTGGCCCGCTCGACCGAGAACTACCGCTGGATCATCAACTCGGTCGGCCGCGTCACCGGGCCGGGCACCGACGTCTCGATCGCCGTGCTGTCCCACGACAACGCCAGCATGTCGGGCGGCATCAGCACGGTGCAGAAGGTCGCGAAGCTCACGCGCCAGCACTTGAAGTATTAGCCTCGGCCGCCCGGGCCTCGCGGCGCTTCGAGATCCACGAGATGGTCTGGTTGATGATCAGGATGAGCAGGACGGCCGCGATCACGCCCTCCCACGGCTCGGGGAAGATCGAGCCGCCGGCCACCCCGATCCCGGCGTAGACGGTCGACCACAGGGCGCAGGCCGGCGCGTTGGCCACCACGAAGGTGCGCCACGGCATGCCCAGGAAGGCCGCCGCCAGCAGCACCGGCACCCGGCCGCCGGGGATCAGGCGGGAGACCAGCAGCACCGGGATCTGTCTCTGCTGCAGTTTCTCCTTGACCGACACCAGGTGCTCTTCGTCGCGCAGCCAGCGCAGGCGCTTGGCCAGTTTCTCGCCGCCGACCCGGCACATCGCATACATGACCAGGTCACCCACGTACGCCCCGGCGGCACCGGCGGCGATGACGAAGACGATGAGGACCGGGTGGTGCTCGTGGAAGGCCAGCGCCGCGGCGCCGCTGACCGCCGCGCCGGTCGGGACGATCGGAATGATGGCGCCGAACGCCACCACCGCGAAAAGCCAGGCCAGCGTGCCCAGGGTGGCCGTCACCCGGGACGTCCGACGGTCAAGGTCCCGCCGTGGGCCAGCACCCGCACCTGGGAGTCGGGGGCGGAGCGCAGCGCGACGCGGGCGAACTCCTCGCCGGGGTCGCGGAACATGTGCGAGCGGATCCGGCCCATGCCGACCGGCCACAGCGTGCCGTAGTGGATCGGCACCGCCCAGGCGGCTTTCGCCCGCCGCAGGGCCTCGGCGCCGGCCGCCGCGTCCAGGTGGTGCAGCGAGCCGAGCGTGGGCCCCCAGCCGCCGACCGGTATCAGGGCCAGGTCGAGCGGGGCCAGGTCGTGCATCTCGTCGAACAGACCGGTGTCACCGGCGAACCAGGTGCGGGCCTCGCCCTCGACGACGAACCCGATGGCGATCGCCCGCTCCCGGGACCACGGGCCGCGGCCGCCGTCGTGGGCCGCCTTCACCGCGCGGATCCGGAGGGAACCGGCGGTGGTCTCCTCGCCCGGCGCCAGCTCGACCGTGCGGGCGGCCGCCTCGGCCCCGAGTGACCGGGTCACGAACGATCCGGCGCCGCGCGGCACGATCAGCCGCGGGGTGCCGCCCAGCTTGCGCAGCGACGCGACGTGGAAGTGATCGGCGTGCAGGTGGGAGAGCAGCACCGCGTCGGGAACGCCGGCCGGCTCGGGGGCCGGACCGGCCATCCGGCGCAGGTGAGCCACCCGGCTCGTGAGCACCGGGTCGGTCAACAGGGTGGTGCCGGAGTCGGAAAGCCACACAGTGCTGTGGCCCCACCAGGTGACCGTAGTCGTGCTCACACATTCCACGGTACAGAAGGTGAGTTTCGATCCCGGCCCGCCCCGGGCACACTGTCGCCGTGACCGGACCCCGCAGCGCCGTAGTAGTGAACCCCTCCAAGGTGCCCGACATGGACGAGCTTCGCCGGATCATCGGCGAGGGCCTGAGCCAGGCCGGGTGGCCCGACCCGGCCTGGTACGAGACCACCCCCGAGGACCCGGGCGAAGGTCAGGCCAAGCAGGCCGTCGAGGACGGGGCCGAGCTGGTCTTCGCCTGTGGCGGCGACGGCACGGTGATGGCCGTGGTGACCGCCCTGGCCGGCTCCGACGTGACGATGGCCGTGCTCCCGGCCGGCACCGGCAACCTGCTGGCGGCCAACCTCGGCCTGGGCACCGACCCGGCGACCGGCGTGGAGGTGGCCCTCGAGGGCGGCCGCCGCCGCATCGACGTGGGTGTCGTCGACGACAAGTGCTTCGCGGTGATGGCCGGCATGGGCTTCGACGCCCAGATGCTGGAGAAGACCTCGGACGAGGCGAAGAAGCGGATCGGCTGGCTGGCCTACATCGGCGGCGGGGTCAAGGCGCTGCGCGACCGGCCGATGCGGGTGCGGATCGTGCTCGACGGCGGCAAGGTGATGCCGCGGCGCCCCCGATCGGTGATCGTCGGCAACGTCGGGCGTCTGCAGGGCGGCGTACGGCTGCTGACCGAGGCCGACCCGGCCGACGGCAAGCTCGACGTCGCCATCCTGAGCCCCAGCAACCTCGGGCACTGGGTGTCGCTGGCCTGGGGCGTGATCCGCCGCCGCAAGCGGGTGCCGCTGATGGAGACCTACACCGCCGAGCACGTCGAGATCCAGGCCCGCTCGGCCCAGCCCCGGCAGCTCGACGGCGACCTCATCGAGCCCGGCCGCACCCTCAAGGTGTCGGTCAAGCCCGGGGCGCTGCTGCTCAGTGTGCCCCGCCCAGCCGGCGACCCCGACCTGGCGTACGACGTGAGCGTCGCGGCCGAGGCGGCCGAGGACATCCGCGAGGCCGCCCGTGAGTAGTACGGAGCCCGTGCCCCAGACCCGCGACATGAGCGGGGACGAGCTCTCGGCGGACGACGCCGTCCACGCGTTGTGGCACTACGGGCGGTGGCCGCTGGTCCGCGACGCGTTCATCCGGTTCCGCTACGGCGACGGCTTCAGCCATGCCCGGGCCTTCGCGTTCCAGCTGTGCCTGGCGATCGTGCCGTTCCTCATCGCGCTCTCCGGCCTGGCCGCCGACCTGGGCGCCGAGGACGGCGGCCGGGTCGTGGCCGAGACCATCCTCGAGCTCACCCCGGGCGCCAGCGACCCGCTGGTCAGCCAGTTGCTGGAGGACACCGAGGAGTCCAGCGACGCCGGCGAGCTCGCGCTGACCCTCGGCCTGATCACCGGCCTGGCCGCACTGATCACGGCGATCTCCCAGATCGAGCGGGGCGCCAACCGGATCTACGGCGTCGAACGTGATCGTCCGGCCCTGTTCAAATACGTCCGGGCCACGATCCTGGCCGCCGTCGCCGGCCTGCCCGCCCTCTTCGGCTTCCTGCTTCTGGTGGCGGGCCGCCCGTTCGGCGACGCGGCCGCCCGGCACTGGCCCTGGGCGGAGGACGTCCGGGTGTTGTGGGACTTCGTGCGGTGGCCGCTGAGCCTGCTGCTGATCGTCTTCGCCGTCGCCCTGCTCTTCAAGTACTCGCCCCGCCGTCGCCAGCCCGGCCTGTCGTGGCTGCTCTTCGGCGCGGGGCTGGCCACCGCGCTGTGGTGGCTGGCCAGCTTGATGCTGGCCGGGTACGTGCGCTTCGGCTCGGGCTTCGGTGCCACCTACGGCCCGCTGACCGCGATCATCGCGCTGCTGCTGTGGGCCAACCTGACCGGGATAGCGCTGTTCCTGGGCCTGGCCTTCGCGGCCCAGCTCGAGGCGGCCCGGGTCGGCGCGCCCCGCCCGGCCAAACGCGACCGATGGGAGCCGGAGGACGATTCGTCCCCCGGTGTACGCGCGAAGCGCTCAGGGTAAAGGCGGGTCACCTTCCGACCCGGCGACAAAGGAGCTCGATGTGACCGACGACAACCGCGTGGTGGAACGCGCCGGTTGGGCCCCCGTCCGCCACTTCGCCGAGCGCAGCGTCGCCGGCTTGGCCGGGGTCGTGCTCGCCGGACTGGTCTTCGGCACGTTGCTGCTGCTGGTCAGGGCCAACTGGAGCCCGCTGCGCCGCCTCGACGAGTCGATCGCGAGTGGTCTCAACGACCTGGTCGCGCCGCATCCCGCGATGGTCGAGGTGCTCACCACGATCACCTCGGCCGGCGGCCGGGGAGTCCTGGCCCCGCTGGTCGTGATGGCCGTCGTGCTGCTGCTGATCCGCCGCCTGCCGCGCCTCGCGCTGTATGTGGCGGTCACCGGGCTCGGCGCGGTGGTCCTCGACCCGTCGCTCAAGGCCGTGGTCGGCCGGCTGCGGCCGGTGGTGGCCGACCCGATCGCCTTCGGCGGTGGCAACAGCTTCCCGAGCGGTCACACGCTGGGCGCCACGATCGTGTACGGAATGCTGGCGCTCGTCCTGCTGTCGGCCACCCGCGGCCGTCACAAGGCCTGGATCCTCTCGGTGGCGGCGGCGGTGATCGTGGCCGTCGGACTGACCCGGATCGCGCTCGGCGTGCACTTCCTCTCCGACGTGCTGGCCGGCTGGATGCTCGGCCTGGCCTGGATCAGCGTGACCGCGTACGCGTTCCGGGTCTGGCGCCGCGAAGCGGGCCACGCCGTGCCGCCGCTGACCGACGGCCTCGACCCCGACGCGGCCGACGACCTCGTGCCGGCGCCGGCCGAGCGCGCGGTGCTGCCCCATCCGTGGGCCAAGGGAGCCGAGATCCTGGTCGGCTGGGTGTTCACGTTCGGCGTGCTCTACTTCGTCGGGTACGCGGTGACGCGCTGGGAGCCGTCCTTCGACGACGGCGTGCCGCGGTGGCTCCAGACCTTCCGTACGTCGTCTCTGGACCACCTCAGCTGGCTGGCCTCCAAGGCCGGGGACACCCACGCGGTGCTCATCGTCTGCCTGGTCTTCTGCCCGCTCGCCCTGGCTCTGTGGCGTCAGTGGCGGCCGATCGTGTTCGTCGTGCTGACCATGATCGGCGAGCTCACGCTGTTCCTGTGCGCCGCCGCCGCGACCGGCCGCGCCCGCCCGTCGGTCGAGCAACTCGACGGCCAGATGCCGACGTCGTCCTTCCCGTCCGGTCACATCGCCGCCACCATGTGCCTCTGGGTGGCGATCGCGGTGGTCTGCATGCCCCGCGTACGCCAGTGGTGGCGCTGGGTCTTCCCGGTGCTCGCCTTCGTGATGCCGGCGCTGGTGGCCCTCTCCCGGATGTATCGCGGCATGCACCACCCCACCGACGTCCTGGGCGCGACGCTGCTGACCGCCTGCTGGGTGACCGCCCTCTACTTCGTCATCCGCCCCAACGCCCGCCCCGAGACGGTGACCGAGGCCGCCGAGGAAGCGCACCTCGCCCGCGACCACGAGGTGGTGACGGCGTGACGCTGCGTTTCCTCACCTGGAACATCAAGACCGGTGGCAAGGGCCGGCTCGACGCGATCGCCGCGGTGATCCGGCGCGAGCAGCCCGACCTGCTGGCCCTGCAGGAGCTGCGCGACTTCGACCGCGACGGCGGCCGGGTGCTGCACGAGCTGGCCGGCGCGGTGGGCCTGGTGCCGCACCTGGCCCGCTCGTTCCTCGGCCAGCCGGTCGCCGTGCTGGTCCGCCCGTCCATGCAGATCATCGACCGGGCCGAGGTGCGCTGGCGCCTGCACCACGCCGCGGCGATCGTCACGGTGGCCACGGCGTCGGGCCCGCTGCGGATCGTGAGTGCCCACCTCAACCCGTTCTCCCCCTACCGCCGCATGCGCGAGGCTGTGTGGCTGGCCGCCCGCTACAACCCGGCTCAGGTCCCCACCGTGATCGCCGGCGACCTCAACGGCCTGGACCCCGGCACCGACCACACCGAGACGCTGGCCCCCCAGCCGGGCTTCCTGCGAGCCCGCCACCTGGCCCGCGACGGCTCGGCCGACACGAGAGCGGTGGCCGCCTTCCTCGACGCCGGCTACGTGGACCTGTGGAAGGTGGCCGGCTCCGGTTCCCCCCTGACCGTCCCCACCACCCGGGGCGGCGGCCGCGAGTTCTCCCGCATGCGCCTCGACTACGTACTGGCCACCCCCACCCTGGCCCAGGCGGCCACCGCCATGACCGTGGTCCGAGGCGACGAAACCGAGTTCGCCTCCGACCACTACCCCCTCCGCGTCGACCTGCCCGGCTGACCCCCGAGATCAAGCGGCGTTCGATTCGTGCCGGCTGGCCTGGGAGTGGTCATACGTAAGCTAGTCGTGTAACAATGCCGCGTGCCCGCAGATTTGATCTTTGAGTCATCCGTCGAAGACGCCGAGGGTCGTCGATGAGTCCCGCGCGGCCGCCCGAGCAGCTCGTTCGCCTTGTGCGAGAGCTACTGAGGCTGCCGGTCGAGACGGAGTGGCTGGAAGACAAGGTGGGCCACTGTGAGCCTGCGGAGATCGGGAGCTACATCTCCGCGCTGGCCAACGGCGCTGCCTTGGCCGACCATGATCGCGGATATCTCCTGTGGGGAATCGAGGATGGCACCCGAGCCCCGGTCGGGACGGATTTCGAGCCGTTGCGGCATAAAGTCGGTAACGAGAATCTGGAGAACTGGCTGCTGCGACACCTGAGCCCGCAGATCCACTTTAGTTTCCACAGCGTTGCCGTCGGCGACAAGCCACTGGTCGTCCTGGAGATCGACCGGGCGGTGCAGCAGCCGGTGACGTTCAAGGGCGAAGCCTTCATCCGGATCGGCTCCTACAAGAAGAAGCTCAACACGCATCCCGACGTGGAACGGCGGCTCTGGAAGTCGTTCGTGCACGGCACGTTCGAGGGCGGCATCGCGGCCGACCACTTGAGCCCCTCCGAGGTGCTGCAGTTGCTCGACTATCCGTCCTACTTCCGGATCATGAAGGCGCCCCTGCCTGAGAGCCGGTCCGGAATCCTGGATGCGGTCACACACGAGGGTATGGCGGTGGCGGACGACTGCGGCAGCTGGGCGGTGACGAACCTCGGGGCCATGCTTTTCGCGCACGACATCGCTGCTTTCTCAGCGTTGCGCCGCAAGTCCGTGCGGGTGGTCCAATACCGCTGAAGCAGTCGCGTCGAGACGATCAAAGAGCAGGAGGGTGTGCACGGCTACGCCGCCGGGTTCGCCGGCCTGGTCCGTTACATCGATGAGCTGATTCCCTCGAACGAGGTAATCGGACAGGCGCTGCGTCAGACCGTCAAGCTCTATCCAGAGCTCGCCGTCCGCGAGCTGGTGGCGAACGCTCTGCTCCATCAGGACTTTCTCGTCTCCGGCAGTGGGCCGACCGTGGAGATCTTCGACGACCGGATGGAGATTACGAATCCGGGACGACCGCTGGTGGATCCGCTGCGGTTCGTCGACAGTCCCCCGGTGAGCCGAAACGAGCGTATGGGGAGGGCCATGCGGCGGGGCGGTCTCTGCGAGGAGCGCGGCAGCGGATGGGACAAGGTGGCTTTCGAGATCGAGTTCCACCAGCTTCCGGCCCCGCTGGTCGAGGTGACTCAGGAACACACGCGGGTCACCCTCTACAGCCACCGGGATTTACGCGACATGGATCGTGCCGACCGGGTCCGGGCCGTCTATCTACACGCGTGCCTGCGCTACGTAAGCGCCCAGCGGATGACGAATACCTCAGTGCGTGCACGGTTCGGCATCGAGGCACATAACAGCGCCAGGGCCTCACGGTTGATCAAAGAAGCGATTGACGGAGAGTTGATCGGCCTGCGTGACCCGCAAGCGCCAGTCAAGCTGCGTGAGTACGTACCTTGGTGGGCTGCCCCGGACGGCAGCCTGCCGGCCTGAGTCGGGTGGGGCTTGACGCGAGGAGTGCACTCGACTCTCCTAGTTCGCGTCAGGTTGCTCAGAGTGATTTTTTCCTTGATGAGTAACTGTGTTGCTACCTCAGATTTCGCCGTAGTAATGCTTTGAGCTGGAAAGACTTGTCATATTTTCCTTGATGGGTCCTTGATTGGGCAGCCGAGATGCACTACTCAGAGTGAATTCTGCCGTGAGGCTGCGTCGGTCTTCGTGTGGCCGGATGAGACGTCCTTCGGGTGCAGGGTAACTCCGGCGTCGAGCGGGCCACGGTCCGCCGCGCATGGGAGGCGGGGAGGGTGGGCATTGCCTCAGGGGAGATCGATTTGATTGGGGCGGGTTGGTCGCTATCATCAGCGGACGCCGCACTCGGAAGCGCTCCAATGCGGGAGTGCTCGAAACCGGAGGCGTTCGATGGCGAATCAGCGCTTGGCGGTGATGGTGGGCGTCAACGACGCCGGCCCGCACCCGCGCCTTCGTTTCGCCGAGCGGGACGCCGAGGCCCTGCGTGACCAGCTGGAGCTCGAAGGCTTCGAGACCTGCCTGTTGATCGGCGCGGAGGCCACCGCGGCCGAGATCAAGGCGACTCTGCGCCAAGCCGTTATGCGGTCCGACACCTCGGATGTCCTGGTTGTCTATTTCGCCGGGCACACGGTCACTCCGGAGTGGAGCCGGGGTACCGATACCTATCTGGTCACCCCCGATCTCGACGAATCGGCCCTTTCCGAAAATCCGGATTCGGGGCTTCGGATGGCTTTTCTCGAACGGGATGTGCTCGAGTTCTTCGCCGGGCCGGCCGTCCTGCTCGTCGACGCGGCCGGTGATGCCCACGTCGCGCCACAGGCCGGCTACAGCGCGCTGACCTCCTATCAGCCCGACGCCGCGAGCCGGGAGGACCCGGTCATCCAGCACGGCGTCCTCACCGCGCACATCCTCGCCACGCTCCGCCGGCGGCCGGGCGTCACGTTCGGGTCGCTCGTTCTCGCCGTACGGGAACAGGGGTTGACCCCCCAGGTGGTGAATCCGCCGTGGGGTGACGGGATCGTGCTCGCCGGGCCGGCCGGTCAGCCCCGCACGCCCGCGTCGCTGCCGCTGGCCAATCCGATGGACGCGGCCGCGGGCGACATCCTGCACCTGATCAGCCGGCTCACCCACCACGCCCGGATGCCCCGCCACGCCGCCCCGCGATCGGCCGGCAGCCGGGCCGAGGCCGGTGTGGCCGCGCCCTCGCGTGTCGAATACCTGCGGGCCGCGACCGACGCCCACTCCACGGCGCTGCTCGAGTACACCCCCAACGGCTTCCAGACGATCGACTCGTCCAAGCGCTTCGACCTCGACGTGATCCGGCCGCTGCTGCGCTTCCCGGCCGGCGCCGACTGGTTCGGGCACACCGTGCACGACGATCACCGCACGGTGCTCTGCGTGCCGCTGCGTCACGCCGAGGGCCGCTCCCTGCTGCTGGCCCTGGTCGACCCGGCCACCGATCTGCTCGGGCTCGGCCAGCCGCTGGCCAAAATCCTCGAGACCATCTGGCGTACGGATTTCGCCGCCTCCCCGGACGAGGCCGAGGTCGAGGTGCTGACCGCGCTGCGCGACGCGTTCGGCCGGCTGCCGGTGCCGCTCTACGAGCACTGTTTCGAGCTCTACCGGCGGGTCATGGAGTCGTACTGTGTCGTCTTCCAGCCGGTCGTGACACTCGGCAAGACCGCCCGGCGGGTGGGGGTGCACAGTTACGAGGCCCTGGCCCGGCGCTCGCCGAGCGACCAGCGCGCCCCCGTCGCCATGCTGCGCCTGGCCGAGGTGTGGGGTGACCGGTTCGTCGTCGAGCGCGACAAGGTGATCCTGCGGATGGCCCTGCGCGCGTACGCCCAGGCCCACGCCGAAGGGCCGTGGGCTCAGCCCAAACCGGTCTCGGTCAACGTCGCCGTGCGGTCACTGTTGAGTGACGCGTACGTCGAGGTCCTGCGCACGATGATCGCCGAGCTGGGCATCGACCCCGAGACGGTGACGCTGGAGATCTCCGAGCAGGACCCGATCGAGCCCCGCCGCGGCGAGCAGTGGGCCGAGGCTCCGCACGCCTACTTCCACAACCGGCTGGCCGCGATCGCGCGCGACGTCGGGGTGGCGTTCGCGGTCGACGACTTCGGCGAGGGGTACGCGTCGCTGTCGCGCATGGCCGAGTTGCCGCTCACCCAGATCAAGGTCGACCGGGCGATTCTGCACCACCCGCTCGCGGCCAAGGAGTTGTCGCTGGTCATGGACACGGCCCGGTACGCCGGCCACGCCCCGCGGGTGGTCATCGTCGAGGGCGTGGACAACGAGTCGCCGCTGACCCTGCGCGAGATCTACGAGCAGCGCATCCGTCACGTGCAGGGCTACATCACCCGGCAGCCGGCCGGCCCGACCCTGAGCACGATCTCGCCGGAGACCTCCGAATACATCGCGGCCCTGGTCCGGGGCGACGACGAGCACCGCGACACCCTGATCACCCGGGCCGACGACATCCCGTTGCAGCGCGGAGCCTGACAGCGGTCACCTGGTGGCCGCTATTGCGGGCACGGTGAGGTCATGACTTCTTCGATCGACCGCGCGGGCTCCCGGATCGACCACCTGAACATCGCCGTACCCGACCTGGGTGCCGCCGTGGCCTTCTACGAGCCGGTGCTGGCCTCCATCGGGATCACCAAGATGCTCCAGATCCCGCCGAACGCGACCCCGAACCAGCCGACCGCGATGACCGGGTTCGGGCTGGCCGGGGTGAAGCCGTACTTCTGGCTCATCGACGGCGGCACCGTGGGCACCAACATGCACGTGGCGTTCACCGTCGACCGCCGGGAGGACGTCGCCACCTTCTATGACGCCGCGTTGAAGGCCGGCGCCACCTCACTGCTGGAGCCGGCCGTCCATCCCGAATATCACGACGACTACTACGGCGGTTTCGTGCTCGACCCGCACGGCATCAACCTGGAAGCGGTCTGTCACGCCTGAGCGTCGGCGCGGCGCGGCAGCTTCCAGTCGGGGCGCGGGAAGTGGCAGGTGTAACCGTCCGGGATGCGCTCCAGGTAATCCTGGTGCTCCGGCTCGGCCTCCCAGAACGGCCCGGCCGCGGTCACCTCGGTGACCACCTTGCCCGGCCACAGCCCCGACGCCTCGACGTCGGCGATCGTGTCCTCGGCCACCCGCTTCTGCTCGTCGGTCTCGTAGAAGATCGCCGAGCGGTAGCTGGTGCCGACGTCGTTACCCTGCCGGTTCAGCGTCGTCGGGTCGTGGATCTGGAAGAAGAACTCCAGCAGATCCCGGTACGACGTCTGAGCCGGGTCGAACGTGATCTCGATGGCCTCGGCGTGCCCGTCGTGGTGGTAATAGGTCGCGTCGGCCACGGTGCCGCCGGTGTAACCGACCCGCGTCGAAACGACCCCCGGCCGCCGCCGGATCAGGTCCTGCATCCCCCAGAAACAGCCCCCGGCCAGAATCGCCTTCTCCGTCGCCATACCGCTCACCTCACTGATCGCCCGACAACCCATCGTCCAGCCTGCCCCGAGCGGCCGCCGGAGGCACTGTCAGTTCGGTCACGTGCCAGCAGCTCGACCAGCCGGGCCATGGCGCCCGCCCGAGCCGCCTCGAGGAAGGCTGTGAGCAGCTCCTCGCGCATCGCCGGGTCGACCGGACGGTGTCGCGGCTCGGTCAGGTGCCGGCGGGCCCGGCTGGCCAGTTGCCGCGCGCTCGCCTCACTGACCCCGAGCACCCCGGCGATCTCGCGGAACGGGTAGCCGAAGGCCTCGTGGAGCAGATAAGCGGCACACTCGGCCGGGGTCAGCCGTTCCACCAGCAGCTGGACGGCGGCCGCGAGGGACTCGCCGCGCTCGGCCTCCCGCGCCGGGTCGTCGGCCGCCGGCCGGAACTCCGGTGCCCAGCGGCCGGTGCTCACCTCGCGACGGGCGTGAGCCGAGGTGGCCGTGTTCAGCGCGACCCGCCGGGTGACGGTCACGAGGAACGCGATCGGGTCCCGGACCTCGGCCGGGTCGGTGCGGTGCCAGCGGATCCACACATCCTGGACGACGTCCTCAGCGTCGGCGCTGCGACCCAGAATGCGGTAGGCGACTGTGAACAGTTGGGCACGGACGCTCTGATCGATCACCACGGTCGGCACCTCCTCTCGTGGTCGAGGATCGCCGCCGGGGCCGGCCGGTCGAGTCCGCCAACACGCCAGCCGGCGTGGCCAGTCCCGATTGACGCGACCTGGCCAGCGGTTATAGCGTCCGGGGCGATGTCGATCAGCCCGGCCATGCGCGATCGGCGCGACGAATGCCAGGTTCTGGATCAATTGCTGACCAGCGTGCGGGCGAGCCGGAGCCAGGTGCTGGTCGTGCGGGGCGAGGCCGGGGTCGGCAAATCGGTCCTGCTGGACTACCTGGCCCGCAACGCCTCCGGCTGCCGGGTCGCCCGGGCGGCCGGGCACGAGTACGAGATGGAGCTCGCCTACGCGGGCCTGCATCAGCTGTGCGCGCCGTTGCTCGACCTGAGTGATCGGCTGCCCGGTCCCCAGCGGGATGCCCTCGCGGCGGCCTTCGGACTGAGCTCGGCCCCGGCCCCCGATCGTTTCATCGTCGGACTGGCGGTGCTCGGCCTGCTCTCCGCGGCCGCCGAGGACGAGCCGCATCTGTGGATAGTCGACGACGCCCAGTGGCTGGACCGGGCGTCGGCGTTGACGCTCGCGTTCGTCGCCCGCCGCCTGCTCGCCGAATCGGCCGGCCTGGTCTTCGCGGTGCGGGAGCCGGGCAGCGTTCCGGAGCTGACCGGGCTGCCCGAGCTCGCGCTGGGCGGGCTGCCCGACAGCGACGCCTCGGCCCTGCTCGACTCGGCCCTCCGCGGGCGCCTGGACGAGCACGTCCGGGACCGCATCATCGCCGAGTCGCGCGGCAACCCGCTGGCCCTGCTCGAGCTGCCCCGGGGGTTGACGCCGACCGAGCTGGCCGGGGGTTTCGGCGTGCTCGAGGTGTCGCTGCTGGCCAACCGGATCGAGCAGAGTTTCCTGCGGCGGCTCGACGCACTTCCCGAGCAGACCCGGCGACTGCTGCTGACGGCGGCGGCCGAGCCGGTGGGTGACGTGGCCCTGCTCTGGCGGGCGGCCGCCGTGCTCGGGCTCGGCGCCGGTGCCGCCGCCCCGGCACAGTCGGCCGGGCTGATCGATCTGCGCGGCCGGGTGCGTTTCCGCCATCCGCTGGTGCGCTCGGCGATCTATCGGACCGCCACCCTGCCCGAACGGGAGCGAGTGCACCGGGCGCTGGCCGAGGCCACCGATCCGGGCGTCGACCCCGACCGCCGGGCGTGGCACCGGGCGTACGCGACGACCGTGCCCGACGAGGGCATCGCCGCGGAGCTGGAGCTGTCCGCCGGACGCGCGGCCGACCGGGGCGGGCTGGCCGCCGCGGCCGCCTTCCTCGAGCGCGCGGCCGAGCTCACTCCCGATCCGGCCCGCCGGGGGCGGCGGGCCCTCAATGCCGCCCAGGCCACCTTCGAGTCGGGGTCACCGGAGGCGGCGAAGAAGCACCTGGCGCTGGCCGCGTTGTGCCCGCTGGACGACCTCGACCGGGCCCGGCTGACCCATCTGCGGGCCCGGATCGCCTTCGCGCTCCGGCGGGGCAGCGACGCTCCGCCCCTGCTGCTCGAGGCCGCCACCGAGCTGGCGCCGCTGGACAGCGGGACGGCCCGCGAGGCCTACCTGGAGGCGCTCGGGGCGGCCATCTTCGCCGGGCGCTTCAACGACCGGATCGGCCCGCGTCAGGTGGCCGAGGCCGTACGCACGGCACCCCCGGCCGGATCGCCACCGCGGCCGATCGACCTGCTCCTCGAAGGACTGGCGACCCGGTACACCGGGGGCTACGTCGCCGGCGTGGCGCCGCTGCGGGCCGCGCTCGAGGTGTTCGGACGCGGCGCCGCGGACGACCCGGGCGAGGTGACCCGATGGTTCTGGTTGCCCTGGCTGGTCGCCGGCGACCTGTGGGACGACGAGACCTGGCACGGGCTGGCCACCCGGGCGGTCCGGCTCGTCCGCGAGGCCGGCGCGCTCACCATGCTGCCGCTGGCGCTGGGCAACCGCGCCGTCGTGCACCTGCACGCCGGAGAGTTCGCGGCGGCCTCGTCGCTGGCCGAGGAGGCCGACGCGATCACCGAGGCCACCGGGAACGCCCCGGTCCGGTACTCCTCCATCCTGCTCGCCGCGTGGCGGGGCGTCGACGATGCCGGCAGCCCGGACATCGAGTGGAATCTGCAGAACGCGCTCGAGCGCCGCGAGGGACGGGCGATCGGCGGCTACGGCTACACGTCCGCGGTGCGCGACAACGGCCTCGGCCGCTACGAGGCGGCGATGGCCGGCGCCCGATCGGCGGTCGAGTACGACGACCTCGGCATCACCGGGTTCGCGCTGGTCGAGCTGATCGAGGCGGCGGCCCGCAGCGGCGCGTACGACGAGGCCGCAGTAGCCCTGCGCCGGCTCGAGGAACGAACAAATGCGGCCGGCACCGACTGGGCGCTCGGTGTCCAGGCCTGGTCGGGTGCCCTGCTGAGCGAGGGCAAAGCCGCCGAGGCCCTGTACACCGAGGCGATCGAGCGGCTCGGTCGCAGCCGGATCAGCCTGCACCGGGCCCGAGCCCACCTGGTCTACGGCGAGTGGCTGCGGCGCGAGAACCGCCGCGTCGACGCCCGCGAGCAGCTGGGGACCGCGTACGAGATGTTCAACCGGGCCGGGGCCGAGGCGTTCGCCGAGCGCGCCCGCCGCGAGCTGCTCACCACCGGTGCGACCGCCCGCCGGCGCACCGTGGAGACCCGCGTCGAGCTCACCCCGCAGGAGGGACAGATCGCCCGCCTGGCCCGCGACGGTCTGTCCAATCCCGAGATCGGCGCGCAGCTCTTCATCAGTCCCCGGACTGTGCAATACCACCTGGGCAAGGTCTTCGCCAAGCTCGAGATCACCTCCCGCGGCCAGCTCAGCCGGCTCCCGCCCGGCCGTTTCTGACCGGCGCCCGCCCCTTCGCCATGGGCCAGGTCAACGCTCCCGCCTGACCCCGGTCGGCCGGGTGGCCATCCTCGTCCGGCCGGTCGGCTGGTATCGGTGAGCGTGATTGTGCGGGACGTTCCGAGGACGGCTACGCACGACGCGAACGAGGAGGAACCTCATGCAACGAAGGCGAGTCAGCATGGCCGCGATCGGCGTCCTGGGGGCGGCGCTGGTCACGATCCCGATGAACGGGGTGGCCGCCGCGGCGATCCCGGCCGGGCAATCGGTCGCGGCCTGCTCCTCGGTGTCCAGTGAGCGCGCCCGGGACCACCGGCCGGGCGGCTCCGACCCCAACGACCTGACCCGGAGCCAGGCCGTGCAGGCGGAGAAGCAGATGACCGCCAAGCTGCGGTCGAAGGGGCTGAACTGGGCGTCCCGGGTGCCGAAGGGCCCGATCACCATCGACGTCCGGGTGCACGTCATCACCCGCGCCGACGGCACCGGGGGCGTGACGCGGCAGCAGATCGCCGACCAGATCGCCGTGCTCAACGCCGCCTACGGTGGCCGGAGCTCACGCCACGACGCTCCGACGATCTTCCGGTTCAAGACCAAGTCGGTCGACTACACCGCGAACGATGACTGGTTCGACTGGTCCAACCCGGACGTCGACCCGGCCGACGACCAGGAGGCCAAGGCGGCCCTGCACCGGGGTGGCTACGACGACCTCAACATCTACATCGCCGGGCTCTCCGACGGTCTCCTCGGCTACGCGTACTTCCCGAACGAGGCCACGCTGATCCAGGACGGTGTCGTGATCCTCAACGACAGCCTGCCCGGCGGTGCCGCCGCGCCGTACAACGAGGGCGACACGCTGACCCACGAGGCCGGCCACTGGCTCGGGCTCTACCACACCTTCGAGAACGGCTGCACGGCTCCCGGTGACGCCGTCTTCGACACGCCCTACCAGGCCGACGGCGACAACATCTTCGAATGCAACGAGTCCGACGACACCTGCCCGGCCCCGGGCCGCGACCCGGTGCACAACTTCATGAGCTACGGCGACGACCCGTGCCTCGACCGCTTCACCCTCGGCCAGAGCATCCGCATGGCCCTGGTCTGGTTCGCCTACCGGAACTGACCACCACCGACCCGTCGGCCTGTCCCCGGCTCCCGGGGGCAGGCCGATCCGGCGTACGAGATCGTCCGATCCCTAGATCATCTTGGACGAGCGGACCATGGTGGGCACCGAGCACGCCGCCGTAGCGTGGGGCCGGTTCGTGCCCGCACCTCGAGGAGCAGACGGTGGACAACGAGATCGAGCTGATCAGTGACGGCGATGGCCTGGCGGTCATCGGGCACCCGGCGGCTGTCGAACGTTTCCTCACCACCGAGGGGCTGCCGTCGAAGGACCTCGGCCTGCAACGGCTCGACACCGCCCTTTTCGCCGGATCCCTCCTGTCCAAGGCGGGCGCCGGGGTCGCCGAGCACTCCGGTCGCTGGGTCCAGCTGACCGGCCGATCAGCCGAGGCCCTGAAGAAGTACGACCTGATGAAGGGCTCGGAGAACGGCGTCAGCCGGGCCGTTCTGACCGACCACGGCAAGATCACCGGCCTGCTCGAGATCGTCCGGGGCCACCCCACCGCGCTGCTGACCAACCCGGCCATCCTGACCGGCGCGGCCGGGCTCATGGCGCAGCTCGCGATGAAACAGAGCATGGACGAGATCACCGAGTATCTCGCCGTGATCGACGCGAAGGTCGACGCCGTGCTCCGCGCCCAGACCGACGCCGTGGTGGCCGACATGATCGGGGTCGAGCTGGTCGTCGACGAGGCCCTCGAGATCCGCGACCGGGTGGGCCGGGTCTCCGAGATCACCTGGTCGAAGGTGCAGGCCACCCCGGTGCCGCTGGCCCGCACCCAGGTGTACGCGGTGCGGCAGCTCGACGCCATCGCCGAGGCCCTGGAGACCACCAAGGTCGGTGACCTGGCCCGGGCGACCAGGGAGGCCGAGGGAAAGGTTCAGGAGTGGCTGGCCGTCCTGGCCCGGTGCTTCCAGCTGCAGGACGCGGTATCGGTCCTCGAACTCGACCGGGTGCTGAACGCCTCCCCCGAGGAGCTGGAAGAGCACCGCATCGGCATTCGCATCGCCCGGCGGAACCGCATCGACATCATCGCCGGCACTACCGAGCGCCTGCTGACCCGCCTGGACGCGGCCGCCGCCACCGCCAACGCCAAGGTCCTCCTCAACCCGACTTCGTCCCGAGCCGTAGTGCACTCCACCAACCACGTCGGAACCGCCGTAACCACCTTCAACACCCGCCTCGGCCTGGACCGCGACCACCAGTCCCACAACGCCCGCCGCTGGCTCGACGCCGCCACCGAAGTACGAGACAAGGCCCTGACCACAGGTTCCGAAGTACGAGACAAGGCCCTGAACACCGGTTCCGAAGTACGCGACAAGGCCCTGAACACCGGCTCCGAAGTGCGCGACAAGGTCCTGGAAGCAGGTGCCGACAGCGTAGGCGCTGCCACCCGCTTCGGCCTGAGCGCTTTCGGCCGAGCCAAGTCAATGATCAACAAGGTCGCCACCGACCACCCCGAAAAGCCCCAACCCCAGCTGGAACCCAAAAAAGACGCCTGAACTGAGTCGCGGTGGTGGCGAACCCGTGCCCGCGCGACGTAGTCGTGCTGGTACGGGCGCAGCCCCCGACACCCTAGTTGGCGTGCCGCAGTGAGGTGCAGTTGGCGAACCCCGCTCGCGCGACGTAGTCGCGGTGGTTGGCTCGCGCGACGAAGTCGCGGTATCCGCCCCGCCACGACCGGTGAGTGAGCGGCAGAGGGGGTGCGGGTGGCGTAGCCCCCGCCTCGCGCGACGAAGTCGCGCGGAAGGAACGAGGCGGCCCGGTCTGCGCACCCCGCAGACACACTGCCGCCCCCGACTCGTGGGCGATACTGGGATCGAACCAGTGACCTCTCCGGTGTGAACGGAGCGCTCTCCCGCTGAGCTAATCGCCCTCAACGAAGACAGACTGTACTAGACCGCGTCGCTGTGGGGCGAGCAGGGGTCAGTTCAGGTAGTCCTCCGTCTCCTGGATCAGGTCGACGCCGAAGCTGAGCTTGACCGAGAAGTAGACGATCGCGCTCACGAAGACGAAGCAGACCAGGCCGACGAGCGCCTTGACGGGCCACGACTGCCGGGCGATCCAGTGGGTCCAGGCCAGTACGTGCTTCTTGGTGAACTCGAGCAGGTGTCTCGCCCAGGCGAACTCGACGGCCCAGATCGCCAGGCCGGCGATGACGATGGCCCAGCCGGGGCCGGGGAACGGGATCAGCACGATGCCGATGGCGACAACGATGGCGCCGAGCGTGGCGATCGAGATCTTCAGGGCGAGCCGGCCCGTCGGGTTGGCCCGGATCTTGTCCAGCACACCCGGTCGGGCTTGTTCGTGGTCGGGTTTCGCAGTCATTTCATCCCCCAGTGTCCCGGAGCCCCGTCACTACCCGGGAGGAATGGACGTTACCGGAGTAAGTCAACTGCTGGACCACCCGACGCCGGGCGGAACCGAGTACTTGGGCAGAACAGGACAAGATAACGCTTTACGTCTTGTGCGAATGGGTTTTCGGAACCGTCTTCCCACTACTGGGTGAGATCAGCGTATGGCGGAGCGTAACGACAGGGATCACCTGAGTATGGGAAACGCGGGGTTCACCAGCCTCGCGCGGTGCCGGGGGGAGTTCGTCCATGAGTACCATTCGTCCAACGACCGTCGAGGTCGAGACCTCACTGCGGCTCGTAGCGCCTGATGCCACGGCACTGCCCGTGCGTGCCAGCCTGCGTTACGACCCAGCCGACCCTTATGCGGTCCACGTGTTGTTCCACGCAGAATCAGCCGGTGGGGAAGCCGTGAGCTGGTCCTTTGCGCGGGAACTGCTCGTGACCGGGCTCGATGAGCCCGCGGGCATCGGAGACGTCCGGGTGTGGCCGTGGGCCACGCCGCGGGGGGACTTCGTTGCTCTCGCTTTGTCATCACCTGACGGCAATGCGTTGTTTGAGGTGCCTCGCAGCGTCCTTGTCCGATTCCTCCGTCGCACCTATGTGGTGGTGCCGCGCGGCCGGGAATCGGAGCACCTGGACGTCGACGCGGCGGTCAATCGGTTGCTGGCCGGCCGATAACGCACGGAATGCGATGGGGGCGACTCGCGCGGACTCTGCCGGTCCGCTCGGGTCGCTTTTCCGTGTACGGAACTTAAAGCTCATAACCGGACATTAGACCCTAGAAATCACGGTCCGCGATGCCCATTCGCTCAAGCTGTGTTTCAACGGGTGCATCGCTGGTCAGGGCCAGTTACCGTCGGCCCGATGTCCACTGCAGCTCTGCGGCTCGACACCGCGACCACGTTCCGTCCGCCCGGGTGGGCGGGCGTCGGCACCTGCGCTCTGGACGCTACCTCCGCCCAGCCGCCGAGCCGGCTTCCCTATCACGTCCTGCTGCTGGCCACGGCCGGTCACGGCACCGTCGAGGTCGACTTCTTCGGGCACTCGTGCCGGCCCGGCACCCTGCTCTGGATCCGTCCGGGCCAGGCCCTGCGTGTCGGCCGCAACGGGCTGATCGCGTCGGTGGTCACCTTCGACCCCCGGCTGGCCGGCGACGAGGAGCACCTGCACAGCCGCTGGCAGCTGCGCGGCGAGGACGAGGACGCGGTGATCAACGAGTTCGCCCAGCTCGCCGTGGACTGTGAGCGGCACCCGCCCGGTCCGATCGCCGCTGAGCTGCTGCGCCATCAGCTGCGCGTCCTGCTCCTGCGGGTCGCGCTGATGGCCTCGGCCGATGCGTCGGGGCCCGAGAGCCGCACCTACACCCGGTTCCGCGGGCTGCTCGAGGCCGGGCACCCGCACAGCCGCCGGGTCGAGGACTACGCCGAGGAGCTGGGCTGCTCGGTGCGGACGCTGACCCGGGCCTGCCTGTCGGTCACCGGGCGCACCGCCAAGCAGGTGGTCGACGACCGGGTCTCGCTGGAGGCGCGCCGGCTGCTCGCCTGCACACCGCTCTCGGTGGCCGAGGTGGGCCGCCACCTGGGCTTCCCCGAGCCGACCAACTTCGGTCGCTTCTTCCACCGCGAGGTCGGGATGAGCCCCGGTCAGTTCCGGGCCGAGACCTCGGACGAGCCGCACGCCGCCATCCCCGCCCAGCGACGATCGTCTGACTGAGCGTAATTCCCACAAAACCGTGGGGTATGTGCGACTCGGTGGCGCCGAGAGGGCATGATGAATGAGTGCAGATCTCCGCGCGCGGCGACTATGCGGTCCGGGCCGCTCTCAGCCTGGCGAGGGCCTACCCGGCATTGATGTCCGCCCAAGCCATCGCCCAAGACCAGGAAATGCCCCGCAAGTTCCTCGAGGCGGTGCTGGCCGATCTGCGCCGCGCGGGAGTGGTGCGGGCGCAGCGCGGCGCCGAGGGTGGCTACACATTGTCACAATCCCCGCGTGACGTGACGATCGGTCAGATCCTGCGCGCGGTCGACGGTCCGCTGGCCGGCGTGCGGGGCCTGCGTCCTGAGGAGACTCGTTACACCGGCGCGGCGGAAAATCTGCCCAACCTGTGGGTCGCCGTGCGCGCCGCCGTACGGGAAGTGGTCGACGAGGTCAATCTGGCCGAGCTCATCAGTGGGCGCATGCCGGCGCACGTCCGCAAACTGACCACCCGCCCCGATGCCTGGCAGCCGCGCTGACGTTTGCCAATTTGTCCAATCGGGAATTGATCTCCCATCCGACGCACCTTGGGAGGGACGTACCGATGGCTCTCGTCTTCCGTAAGCGTAAGAAGTTCGGCCCGCTGATCCTGAACTTCACCGAGAACGGTTTCTCCTCGTGGAGCATCAAGATCGGCCGCTGGTCCTGGAACTCGCGCAGCCGCTCGCACCGCTACGACCTGCCCGGCCCGTTCTCCTGGAAGCAGGACAAGAGCCGCTCCTGACCGTCGGCAGCCGCCGGCGGCGAGCGGCCGCCGGCAGCTACTGGACAGCGATGACGACGTCCCCGCCGAGCCGCCCCGTGGGCGGCCGGCGGGTCACCGTCCCCGCGTCGACCAGCGCGTGCAGCACCCGCGTGGCATCCGCCGAGCGATAGACCGTCTCGGTCAGGGCGAAGGTCCGCAACGCGGTCACCGTGGCCTCGCCGGCCTCACCCAGGTGAGCCAGCAGTTCCCGGCGTAGCGGCCCCGGGTGCGGCGTGAGCGAGATGTCGATGAGGTGCCGGTCAGGGTCGCCCGGGTCCCGATACCGCACCCCGGCGAACTCGTCGACCGACCACAGCGCCTCCTTGAACCCTTCGAGGCTCTTGCCGGCCGTCGTGCCGAAGACCAGCAGCTCACCGGGCTCCTCGGAGACCGCCAGCTCGACCTGGGTGAACAACGGCCAGCCACCGCGATAGGGCTCGGCCGACGCCCCGGGCGGCAGCACCAGGATCATCTCGGCCGGCTTGCCCGCGGTCAGGGCGGCCACGGTCGCCGGAGCCGGCAGTGCGGTCTCGCCGGCCGCGTCCACAAACCCCAGCAGGGGTACGCGTTGAGCCCCGATCGCCTTGAGGCCGACCGGCAGCAGCCCGTCCGTCCCGCCCGAGATCGTGTGCACCGACAGTCCGGTGCCCGCTCCCGATGCGACCTGGATCGCCTGGAGCCGGGCGTCGAGCGCCGTCAGGTCGTGGCCCGCCGCCACCATGGCGAGCTCCCGGCCCCGTACGAGATCGGCCTGCTCCGCCAGCACCCGCATCGCCGCCTCGGCCGCCGCCCCGTCGTCCGCGTCGGCGTAGCCGTGCGCGTAGATCACCCGCCGGGCCCGGTGCAGAGCGGCCGGCGCCCAGGCCTCGAGGTAGCGGACCAGCAGCTCCCGCTTGACTGTGGCAATTGCCGAAGGGGACATGTGCGGGCTCTCCAGTGTCTGGTCAGCGAGGACTTCGCAACATTGCACTTGTACCTACAGTGGTCACATGAGCACTATGGGATACGTGGCCCCTCCCCAGCTCGCCGAACTCACCGCGCGCGCCCAGACTCTCACGTCTGCCGGCGACCTCGCTGGTGCGCGCCGCGTGCTGGCCCAGGTGCTCGATCCGGCCGACGCCGCCGACCCGCGCCGGGCCACCCCCGACCTGGCCCTGGCGGCCGCGCTGCACGCCCGCATCCTGATCGCGCTGGGCGACGCCCACGGCGCCCGGTTCTGGGCCGAGTATGCGCATGCGGCCGAGGAGCGTCTGCACGGCCCCCGCCACGACCACACGGTCGGCGCGGCGGCCACCCACGCCGCGGTGCTCCAGCGGGTCGGACAGTTCGCCCGGGCCGCCCAGGTCTACCGCCAGCTGGTCGGCGACCTCACCGAGCTCGAGGGCCCGGAGTCGCCGCGCGTGCTCGCGGCCGAGGCCGACCTGGCCACCGCCGAACACTCAGCCGGTCACTGCACCGCCGCCCGCTCCCGGCTCGGAGCCGCCTGGCGCCGGCACACCCGGCTCCACGGTGAGGCGTCCGCCCCCGGTATAAAGATGCTGGCCCGGCTGGGCGCGATGGAGCGCGAGTGCGGGCGGGACGCCGAATCCCGCGAGCACCTGGCCCAGGCCCAGCAGCTGTGCGCCCGCTATCTGCCCGACGACCACCCTCTCGTACGCCAAGTCACCGCGCTCGCCACGGCCGGGCCCTCGGGCAACCACGTCTGCGGCCGGGTCGAGCAGTCCGAGGGCCCCGGCACGACCACAGCGGGCGGCCCCGGCGTGACCACAGCGGGCGCCCCCGGCGTGACCACAGTGGGCGGCCCCGGCGTGACCACAGCGGGCGCCCCCGGCGTGACCACAGTGGGCGGCCCCGGCGTGACCACAGCGGGTGGCCCCGGCGTGACCACGGTGGGTGCCCCCGGCGTCCGCACGCTGCCGTTCCCACGCCGCCCCACGGTGCCCGACCCCGACCCGGCCGACGACCCGTCCCTGCCGCCCCCGGACAACCGGCCGACCGACCCCAACGGCTCGGTCTATCAGCAGCCGCTCTATCTGGCCGACGTGCATCAGGACACCGACGACCTGGCCGGCGGCCGCCACGCCCGCGCCGACACCCCGCCGCCGCTGCCCGGCCGGCGCGCGCCCGACTACGGCCCCGACGGCCGTCCGCAGCCGATCGGTTCCGCGCCCGCCAGCACCTACACGCTGCCGCCCAACACCGAGAGCCGGCTACCCGTCCGCGCCGAGCCCGCACCCACCCGTCGCCGCCAGCCGTTCCTGCTGGCCGCCGTCCTGGTGGCCGGCGTGGCCGCCGCCGTGGCCGTGGTCGCCCTGACCCTGCCCGACGCCAACGGCGACGAGAGCCCGGCCGCCGCCCCCACCCCGGCCGCCACCTCCGCTCCGGCCGCGTCCGCCTCCGCCGCGGCGCCGGCCACCCCCACGACCCGCCCGCCGACGGCCGACCCCGGCGCCCCCACCGCGCTCAAGCTGCGCGACAACCGCGACAGCGTCACCCTCCAGTGGACCTACCCGAAGGACTCCGAGGGCCCGATCCTGGTCTCGGGCAGTCGCGCCGGCCAGCCCCAGAAACCGTTCCAGCAGCTCCCCGCGGGCAGCGCCGACTACGTCGTCTACGGCCTGAACGAGCAGCTGAACTACTGCTTCACCATCTCAGTGGCCTACGGCACCAACAACATCGCCCGCTCAGTCCCGGCCTGCACCAAGCGCTGACCGCCCGTCCCGCCCGCTCAACCGGATCTGGCGCGGTACGGCCTGCCTTACACTTGCTTCGTGACTACCACTGATCGGGTGCGTGTCGACACCGGCGCCGGCGGGTGAGGAATGAGCGGCTACTCGTGCTGGCGGGACATTCGGTCCGAGTACGTCGAGCGGGCCGGCGGCGAGGAAGCAGTCGCTGAGGGCAAGCGGCAATTGTTCGCGACGATTCTCGGGCAACGGCCGGCCGATGATCGCGGGCCGTATCTGTGCGGTGCCGGCCGGTCAGGTGGCGGCCGGCGAGATGCCGCCCGCTGCTCACCGCCGGCTGCTTGCGACGCTGCCTTATCTGATTCTCCGATCCCGTACGAGGTCGGAGACCGTCACGGCGGTCGGGCCTCGTGCGGCGAGGGCGGTCAGCAGGTCGTCGGTGGTGGCGGCGACACCGCTGCGCTGGGCGGTGCCCTCGTGCAGGACGACGATCGAGCCCGGGCGGATCGAGGCCAGCAGGTGGCCGGCGATCGCCTCGTCGGCCGGGCCCCCGGTGTGGCCGGCGACGAGGGTGCCGAGGACCGCGCGCAGGTTGATCTCGGCCGCCGAGCGGAGCATCCGCGGGGTGAAGACGCCGGAGCCGGGGCGGAACCACCGGACCGGACCGTAACGGGCGAGCATCCGGCTCACCTCGGCCAGGTCCTGGCGGAACCGCTCGTCTCCGATGAAGGCCGACCGTTCGTCGCGCATCAGGTGGTTGGCGATCTCGTGGCCGTCGGCCACGATCTGCTCGACCAGTTCCCCGTACGCGGCGACCCGCTCACCGATCAGGAAGAACGTCGCCGACGCCCGGTGCCGGCGCAGCACCTCGAGCAGCTGCGGGGTGGTCTCGGGGTGCGGCCCGTCGTCGAAGGTCAGCGCGAACACGGGTTCGGTGGTGTCGGCGAACCACAGCACGTCACCCGGAATGACCCGGGACAGCGCCCGGGCGACGGGTTCCCGCCAGCGCAGAAACCCGTCGGAGACCATGGTCAATGGTAGGCCGGATCGCGGCTCGGCCCGTCCTCGCCGATCAGCGCGTACGGAAGTGGGGAGTCAGCTCCAGAGCGGGACGGTCCGGTCGAGGTCGGCGACGAGGATGTCGTAGGTGTCGCCGACCGCGTGGTCGCGGGCGCCCGGCTCAGGGGTCGCCCGCAGGTCGCGCAGATCGGGCTCGGCCGGCTGCACGTAGCCGAGCCACAGATAGAGGTCGCGGGCCACCCGGTTGGATTTGTCCACACCGAGCAGGACCTGCTCGTGACCCCGGGCGCGCAGATTGGCCTCGGCCTGCCGCAGCAGAGCCCGGCCCACCCCGTGGTGCCGCCGGGCGGGCGCGACGTGCAGATGGAAGATCATCGGTACGCCGGCCAGGTGCCGCCGGATCTCGGGCTCGGTGGCCAGATCCCACGAGAGGAACACCCCGCCCACCGGTCCGTCGTCCTCGAAGGCCAGCAGGATCTCGCCCAACCCCTTCTCCTGCAACGGATAGCGGCCGGCGAAGAACTCGTGATGATCAGGACCGAGGGCACCGATGAGCGATTCGAGGTCGTCGCGGTTCGCGGCGCGGATCTTCACGGGCACCCGCACAGCTAATCCCACTTCCGGTCCGGCCGCGAACCCGGCACGTGCCCCGGCGCACGGCCGGGGCACGTGGGTTCGTCACCGGCCGAGGGCCGAGACAATGACGGCGCCGATCAGGGCGACGAGGGACAGGAGCAGCAGGACGACCACGCCGAGCGAGGTGAGCAGCATGCGGGTCATCTGCCAGACGGCGGTCAGGACGGAGCGGGCCCAGCTGACCGCGAAGCCGAGAAGCATGATCGCGACCATGATCGCGATGGTGCTCATCAGGTCGGTGGGGAGCTCCGGAGAGGTGCCGGCCGCCGCGGCGAAGGGGACGAGAATTGACATGAGCGTGCCTTCCCTGACAAAGAGGCGGGTTCGCGACAGAGCATCTTCGGGGCGGGCGCGAGGGGAGAGCGGCGGAGCCATCGCGGTGGCTCACGTGATCGAGGAGAACGTCCGGGCATCGGCATCGTCATCACCCCTGCCGGCGCTTGATTTCAGCGCTTCTTGTAAGCTCAGACTAAACTTCAGCACTTCACTGAAGTAGCGTTAACCATCGTCAATTTCTGGCTCCTCACGGCAGCCCCGATAACCTCATTCCGGTTCACTCATGCTTTTCCCGGCGTTAAGGTCTATCCTTCGGGCTGTGCTTCAGCGAGCTACTGAAGTCAACTGAAGGAGACGGCGCCGATGCCCAGGGTGACTACGCTCGCCGAGCGGCTGAGGGAGCTGCGCACGGCCGGGTGGCCGGGTCACCCGCTGACCCAGCGGGCACTGGGCCGGGTGCTCGGAGTGAGTGTTCCGCTGATCTCCTCCTGGGAGCACGGCACCGTGCCGCCGCCCGAGCGCCTGGACGACTACGCGCTCTACTTCGCACTGTCCGAGCCGGCGTCGTCGCTGCCCGGCGTCGATCAGCTCGACGGCGAGCAGCAGCAGGCCTTTCACGAGCTCCGGCGGAGTCTGCACACTCTGCGCGGCCGCGTCGCCGGGGAGGGTGATGCGCTCGGTGAGCCGGCCATCCCGCATCCGTTGCACTTCCCACCCGGCCAGGCGATCACCATCGTCCCGTCGGAGCTGCCCCAGCACGTGCGGGACCAGTTCGGCGATGTGTCCCGGCCGCACGGCCCCGACTACGTCGAGTCGTACAAGTACGCCGACCTCGACGCGCTGATCGAGTTGCTGTCGTTCATCCGCGGGATGAATCCGACCAACCCCACAACCGTGGGCGTCCCGCGGGAGCTGTCGACCGACGATCTGACCGCCCACCTGATCGCGCTCGGCGGCGTCGACTTCAACGAGGTGACCGCGGCCGCGCTGACCGACCTCAGCCACGTCCCGGTCAAGCAACTGGAGCGCGAGACGTTCCACGACACCGGGGCGTTCTCGGTCGGCTACGCGGACGGGCGGCGCGCCCGGCTGGCCCCGAAGCTGCACCGTGACCAGGGCAGCACCACTCTCCGGGAGGACGTTGCGCACTATCTGCGCGCTCCGAATCCCTATAATCGGGAGCGAACACTGACATTCTTCAACGGCATGTACAGCCGGGGAAGCTACGGGATCGTCCGGGCCCTGACCGATCCGAAGATCCAGGAGCGGAACGCGGCTTACGTCGACCGTAGATTTCACGGGACCGACACCTATAGCATCGTCTGCCGCGTGAAGATCGTCGCCAATGAAGTCGTCGTCCCCGACTGGACGGTGGACGACATTCGTTTACACGAGTGGCCGGAGGCCGAGCATGACCGCACCAGCGGTGCTGCTGCCCACTGACGCGCAGCAGTCCCGGCAACGGGCCACGCACCGTCCGCTCCTCCACCACATCACGGCGGTGGACGCCGAGGCTGACGTGAACGCGATCATCGTGCCCGCCGCGCGGTCGGCCGGCAGCCTCGCGCATGCCACCCGGCTGGCCGCCGAGCTCGGCTGCCCCCTGCTGGTGCTGTGCAGCCTCGAAGCCACCCCGGCCGGCGTCCGGGCGCAGACCGCCGGTTCCGGGGTCGAGGTGTTCGCGGTCGAATCGCCGGAGACCAGCCGGCTGCCGGTGCTCGAGAGCCGGTTCATGCGGTTGGACAGCAGCCTCCGGCGGCAGACCGACACCCCCGGCAAGCGGAACTTCGGCCTGGCCCTGGCCTGGATGGCCGGGTGGGAGCGGGTCCTCTTCCTGGACGACGACATCGACATCCGGGATGCTTCCGAGGTGCGCCGGGCGGCTGCGCTGCTCGACGACTACGAGGTGGTCGGCCTCGACAATGTCGGCTTCCCCGACAACTCCGTGGTCTGCCACGCCCACCGCGACACCGGCGGCCACCAGGGGACGTTCATCGGGTCGGGCGCGATGCTGTTCCGCCGGAGCCGGGCGACCTCGTTCTTCACGAGCATCTACAACGAGGACTGGTTCTTCCTGCTCGACCCGCACGGGCTGGCCCGGTGTGCGGTCTACGGGACGTTCAGTCAGGCGCGCTTCGACCCGTACGCGGTCAAGAACCGGGCCGTGACCGAGGAGTTCGGCGACTGCCTGGCCGAGGGTCTGTTCTCCCTGCTGGACGACGGCCGGACGCTGGACGAGGCGGCCGCCACCCCGTTCTGGGAGGCCTTCCGGGCCGACCGCGAGGAGTTCATCACCGGCATCCTGCGCCGGCTCGACACGGCGCCCGGCATCTCGGTGTTCCGCCGCATGCAGATGGCCGAGGCGCTGCACGCGGCCCGGGCCGGCCTCCACCAGTTCACCTCGGACGACTGCGTCAGCTACCTCAAGACCTGGCAGGTCGACAAGCAGGTGTGGCGCACCTGGGTCGAGGCGCTGCCGGTGGGCCTGACGATCGGCGAGGCCTGGACGCACCTGACCTCCTGAGCGGCGCGCACGGATCTGAGGGCAGGGCATCGTCCGGTACGGATGAGTGAGCACCGGGCCGGGTCAGAATTCGACCGGTGGCGCGTTGAACGGGGTGATCACCTGGACGGCTGAGGGGTTGGTGCGGATCGGGCCGGGGAGCACGCCGTGCGACTGCATGATGGCGTGGCAGGCCCGGCGCAGGTCGGTGCGCAGGTCGTGGTGGAGCACGGCCGATAGCTTGCGCTCGCGCAGCAGGGCCGTGTTCTCCCGGTCGAGGTCGTGGGCGACGAAGACGTCGTACGGGTGGTCGCGGAACGCTTCGACGACGGCCGCGTTGCCGCCCGCGCCGGCGTAGAGCGAATAGATCCCGCGGACGGCCGGGTTCGCGGTCAGCCGGTCGCGGATGTCCCGGCGTACGGTATCGGGCCGGTCCTCGGCGTCGGTGACCTCGACGACGCGGCGCCGGGTCTCGGCCCGGAAGCCCGCCTCACGCTCGTCCTCGCCGCGGAACGTGCCGCGGCCGCGCACCACGAGCACCTCACCCGGACGGTCGCCCAGCCACTGCTCGATCAGGTAGGCCGCGGTGGCCCCGGCGGCGTGGTTGTCGAGGCCGGCGTAGGTGATGCGGGGGCTGGTGGGCAGATCGGTCACGAGCGTGACCAGCGGAATGCTGAGCCCGGTGGCCGCCGCGACGATGTCCGGGTGGTCGGGCGCCTTGAGGATGACGCCGTGCGAGCCACTGCGGCCGGCCCGGTCCAGGGCGGCGACGACCTCCCGTACGGAAGGGCCGTCGAGCAGGTGGAAGCGGGCCCGGACCAGCGCCGGGCGCAAGCCGGGCAGCTCGGCCTCCAGCGCCGCGCGGATCGTCGTGGAGAAGCGCGGCGGTGCCTGCACGACCACGTCGACGAGGAAAGTCCGGCCGGCCAGGCGCACCTGGTCACGCTGCCGGTCGAGATCGGTGATGGCCCGGCGCACCTCGCGGACGGTGCTCTCCCGGACGCCACCCCGGCCGTGCAGCACCCGGTCCACTGTGGCCTCACTGAGCCCGGCTTGAGAGGCGATCTCGCGGATCCGGTACGGGTGCTTCATGCGTCCCACGATGATGGGGTTTTGAGGGGTTCTCAAGGGTCCGTGGCGGCGCACGGAGACCTAGCGTGAGGCCCATGACAACGTGGTTCACCGCCGCCGACTGCGACCTGGAGGACTTCCGGGCGGTCTGCGAGCAGAAGACGGAACTGACCGGCTACCCGCACGCGACCGACGTCGTCGACAACGTGCTCATCTATCCGGGATCGCTGCCCCGGACCCGCGAGATCCAGGGCGAGCTGATCCGGGCGCTGCGCGACGGGCCGGGCATCGTGGTGTTCACCGACGCCTTCGCGACCGACGTCGTCGACCGGGCGACCGCCGTGTTCACCGCGCTGATCGACGAGCAGCGGGCGGCCGGCGTCCAGGGCGGTGACCACTTCGCGAAGCCTGGGGCCAACGACCGGGTGTGGGGCGCGCTCGACAAGTTCGCGTTGCGGGACCCGGCGGCGTTCGCCGCCTACTACGACAACCCGGTGCTGGCGCTGATCTGCGAAGCCTGGCTCGGCACCGGCTACCAGGTGACCTCGCAGGTCAACGTGGTCAACCCGGGTGGCCAGGCGCAGGTGGCGCACCGCGATTACCACCTCGGGTTCATGTCGCAGGAGCAGGCGCTGCGGTATCCGGCCCACATCCACGCGCTGTCGCCGGTGCTGACGTTGCAGGGCGCGGTCGCGCACGTCGACATGCCGATCGAGACCGGGCCGACGCTGTATCTGCCGCACTCCCAGAAGTACCCGGCCGGCTACATCGCTTTCCACCAGCCCGAGTTCACCGGCTACTTCGACGCCCACCACGTGCAGCTGCCGCTGAACAAGGGCGACGCCGCCTTCTTCAACCCGGCCCTGTTCCATGGCGCCGGCACCAACAGATCCACGGGCGTACGCCGGATGGCCAACCTCCTGCAGATCTCGTCGGGCTTCGGCCGCGCGATGGAGGCCGTCGACCGTACGGCCATGGTGGCCGCGCTCTACCCGGTGCTCCGGACGTACGGCGGCTCGGTCGAGAACGTGATCGCCGCGTCCGCCGAGGGCTACGCGTTCCCGGCCGACCTCGACCGCGACCAGCCCATCGGCGGACTGGCCCCGCCGACCCAGGCCGAGCTGGTGCGCCGGGCGCTCACCGAGAAGTGGGACCAGGACCGGTTCCAGCAGGCACTGCGGGCATGATCGGGTCCGTCGCGGGTAGCCGGGCCGGGTGCGCGCCTACCTGAACCAGCACCGGGACGACCTGGTGGACGAACTGATCGGTTGGATGCGGTTGCGGTCGGTGGCCGGGCTGCCCGAGAACGAGCCCGATCTGCTCCGCTCGGCGAACTGGCTGGCCGGGGCGCTGCGGGCGACCGGGTTCCCGACCGTGGACGTGTGGCGGATCGAGGGTGCGCCGGCGGTCTATGCCGAGTGGTGCGAGGCGCCGGGGGCACCGACCGTGCTGATCTACAGCCACCACGACGTACGGAAGACCGACGACGAGCAATGGGAGGAGACCGCGCCGTTCTCGCCGGCCGTGCGGGACGGCTACGTCTACGGCCGGGGTGGGTCGGACGCCAAGGGGCAGGTGCTCAGCCACCTCTGGGGTATCCGCACCCACCTGGCGGTCACCGGTCGCGAAGCTCCGGCGGTCAACATCAAGATCCTGGTCGAGGGTGAGGAGGAGACCGGCTCGGCCCACCTCGCGGACGCTCTCGACCAGCACCGCCACCTGCTCGACTGCGACCTCGTGGTGGTCAGCGACACGCTGACCTGGCGGGCCGACCACCCCGCGGTGTGCACGAGCGTGCGCGGCATGATCAGCGCGGAGTTGCGGGTCCTGGGGCCGCTGCGCGACGTGCACAGCGGGGCCGTGTCGGGTCCGGCGGTCAACCCGGCGATCGAGCTGTCCGCGCTGATCGCCGCGCTGCACGACGACCAGGGGCGGATCACGTTCCCCGGGTTCTACGACGACGTCGAGGAGCTGACCGAGGCGCGGCGGGCCGAGCTGGCGGCGCTGCCCTACAGCGACGAGGACTGGCTGGAGCGGTCGGAGACGCGCAGCATCGGCGGGGAGCACGGCTACACAGTGCTGGAGCGGCTGTGGGAGCGGCCCTCGGTCGAGGTGATCGGGCTGCTGTCGGGGGACCCGGCCGGTCTGCCCCGGGCGGCGGTGCCGGCGGTGGCCACGGCGCGGCTCAGCATCCGTACGGCGACCGGGCAGCGCGCCGCCACGGTCGAGAAACAGCTGCGGCAGTGGGTGGCCGCTCGGCTGGACGACAAGGTCGACTACGACTTGACCATCTCGGAGCAGATCTCCCAGGAGCCCTACCGCACGCCGGGCGACCTTCCCGCGCTGGCCGTGCTGGCGGCCGCGATGGAGGAGGGCTTCGGCCGGCGCCCGGGCCGCATGGGCAACGCCGGCGGCGGTCCGGCTGAGCTGCTGGCCCGCAAGCTCGCCGCCCCGGTCCTCTTCTTCGGCGTCGGCCTCCCCGAGGACCGCTGGCACGACGACGACGAACGAGTCTCCATCCAGATGCTCCTCAACGGCGCCGCCACCCTGGCCGCTTTCTGGTCCCGCTTGGGCGCCGACGCCGATCCCCAGGCCGGAAAGGCACGAAGCGCGGACTGAGATACGCCGGCTGGTGCTGCCGCTCGAACAGTTCCTCGAGGCCGACCGGATGCCGTAGCAGCTTCCCTGCCTGCTCGAAGGCGTCATCGGCCCGCTGGTCGGGGTCTCGCACTCCGCCGCCCACCGGGCCATCGACACCCTCGGCCCGCTACTCGCACTCGCGCCAGTACGCCGCCGGCCCGAAGACTTACACGATCCTGCGGGACTACCGCCGCGCCGGGCGCATACCCGCGGTCACTGCTTCAGGCATCGCTCATCTGCACGACATCGCTCTGGCCGACTGACGCCGCCCACCCGTTTGCCCGGCGCCCGCACCGAGTTACGAGACATCACTCAGGACACCGTGTCAGGGCTTCTTAACGTTCGTCTCAGATTCGCTTGGTACGAATTCGGCATCGGATGAACGAGGCAATCCGCGTGCAGGAGGCAATGATGTCACACCCGGGCGCGCCTGGTGACGACGAAGGGTCGAACTGAAGCATCTCGCAGACGTTTGCCGTGCGGATACCACACCACAAGCAGCTGGAAAGAGACTGACATGAAGTCCATGGGACGCCGCGGCTTTCTGGCCGCCGCCACGGCACTTGGCGCTGGTGCCGGCTTGTCCACGTATGCCGCTGCTTCGGCAGCCGACGGGAAAGACGCTCCGGGCAAGACTCCGGACATTGCATTGCGAGACCGGGACCTGCCCTTCATCGGCGTGGAGGAGACCTTTTCGACTCCCACGTTGTTGAAGCTGAACTCCATCAATGAGGAGCACATAGCGTTCCTCGAGGAAATTGGTCTTTCGGATCTGGGCCAACGACGCATCGGCGATATGGACGCGGGGGGACTCAACGTTCAAATCCTCTCTGCTCATACACCGTCCGTACAAAACGTCCCCGGGCAAAGGGGCATCGACCTTGCCTATCGTCTCAACCGGCAACTTGTCGACGGGCCGATCGCCAAATATCCGGGCCGCTTCAAGGCTTTCGCCACCTTGCCCTTGCAGAGCCCGGAGGCGGCGGCGGACGAACTGGAACGCTCGGTCAAGGAGGATGGCTTCCTGGGCGCACTGACCAACGGGCACATCACGAAGAAGTATCTCGATCATCCCGATTTCGAGCCTGTTCTGGCGCGTGCCGTCGCTCTCGATGTGCCGATCTACCTGCATCCCGGCTATCCAGCGGACGAAATCTTCAAGATTTACTACAGCACCACACGGTCGGAATACACGGAAGAGTTCCAGGACTACATTTTCAGTGGGTCTGGATATGGCTGGCACCAGGAGGTGCTGACCCAATGCATTCGGATGATCACGTACGGGGTTTTCGACAGATTCCCTGAACTGAAAATCATCATCGGACACATGGGCGAAGGTCTTCCCTTCTACTACAAGCGGATCATCGAAGACATGGGCGAGCCGACCGAAAACTCGCTCGAGAAGCCCATCGGGCAATACTTCCAGGACAACTTCTGGATCACGACCAGCGCATTCCCCCAGACCGAACTGCTCGATCTTCTGCTGAAGTTCATCAGCGTGGATCGAGTGATGTTCGCAACCGACTACCCGTTCGCGGACATCAAGGCGCAGACCGACTGGTTCCGCGGAGTCGATCTGCCACGCGAAGACAAGGAAAAGATTGCGTTCCGAAATGCAGAGAAACTGTTCGGAATGAAAGTGCTCGTGAAGTGATACGCCGGCGTCGGGCAGCCTTCACCCGGCGACGGTCGCGTCGCCCGCCAGCGCCAGCGCACCGGTTACACCGTGTGCTTCGAGCAGGCGCCGCTGGCGGGCGGCGCCGGTGCCGTCGCGGCGCAGGCGGTCGAGGCCGGCCGTCACCACCTCCAGGTCGCCGTGCCGGTCGAGGGACGGCGCGACCAGCTCGAGCAGCTCGGCGATCAGCTCCCAGGCCGGCCGGGGCCGGGCCGAGCGCGGGTCGAGCAACGTGCCCGCTGTGCCCTGGCGGGCGGCATTCCAGTGGGCCGCTTCGAGCACCACGTCCGGGATCGCCACCGGCTCGGCCGGCGGTGACGCCATGGTGTCGACCAGGCCGCGCACCAGGGCGGCGATCAGCACGGTGTCGGCCGCCTCCAGGCAGACGTCGCCCACGCGCACCTCGACCGTCGGGAAGTTGGCCGACGGGCGGGAGAACCAGAACAGCATGCTGTGGTCCATCATCTCGCCCGAGGCGATCAGCGCCTCGACCGTACGCTCGTAGTCCGCCACCGACGCCAGGTGCGGCCACGGTCCCAGGCTGGGCCACCGGTCGAGCTGGATCGAGCGCCAGCTGGCGTATCCGGTGTCCGCCCCGAGATGCAGCGGCGAGTTGGCGGCCAGCGCCTGGATCACCGGCAGCCAGGGGCGCAACCGGGTGCAGATCCGCACGGCCAGGGCCGGGTCGGGGACGCCGACATGGACGTGGCAGCCGCAGACCGCCGGGTCGCGCGCGATCGGGCCGTAGTGGGCCACGATCTTGCGGAAGCGGGTGTCGTCCATCGGCTCGCGGACCGGCTCGGCGACCGGGGTGGCTCCGATCGCCACCAGGCGGGCGCCGGTGGCGGTGGCCGCCGCGGCCGTGGCCCGGCGGGCAGTCAGCAACTGGTCGCGCAGCTCGTCCAGGGTGGTGCAGACGTCGGTGACCATCTCGACCATGCTGGGGCGGAACTCGCGGCGGCTGCGGTGGCGGAACTCGTCGGGCAGCTCGGCGTAGACCTTCTCGGCCATCGGCGCGTTCTCGCCGGTGTCCGGGTCGAGAAGCAGGAACTCCTCCTCCACGCCCAGGGTGAGGCTCACCGGGGACGGGTGGCGGTCAGCAGGACCACCGCGATCCGCTCGGCCCGGGCGTAGGCCGAGCCGTCCAGCTCCTCGTCGTAGACGTCCGGGTCGACCTCGCGATAGGTCCAGGTCAGACCGGTGCCTTCGAGCCGCCGGGCGGCCGCCTCGCGCAGCCGGTCGTGGCCGTCGACGATGCCGCAACCGCTGAACAGCACGAGCGAGCCGCCGGGGCTCAGCCGCTGCGCCGCGACGTCGATGATCGTCAGCGACAGCTCGTGACCGCCCGGACCGCCGCCGTCGCGGTAGGTCCGGCCGGCCGGGTCGACCATGAACGGCGGATTCGAGACGATCAGGTCGAAGGAGCCGTCGACGTCGTCGAGCAGGTTGCTGCGGCGGGGGAGCACCCGGTGGTCGACGCCGGCCAGGGCGGCGTTGACCCGGGCGTACCGGAGGGCTTTGTCGTTGATGTCGACCGCGAGCACCTGCGCGCCGGGGGCCCGCTTGGCGACGGTGATCGCGCCGGCTCCGGTGCCGCAGCCGATGTCGACCGCTCGCGCGATGTCGAGGCCGCTGACGTGGGCCGCGGCGGCATCGGCCATCCGGTAGGTGTCCGGGCCGAAGAACACCGAGTCGGGCGCCTCGGTCGGGAACGCCGAGTGGACGTAGAGCTCCCCGTCGTACGAGGAGAAACGCACCCGGCTGCGCCAGAGGTCGCCACTCGTGTCGACCGCGCCGGCCGCCCGGAGCAGGTCGACGATCGGGGCGGGCAGCAGGTCGGGGGCGAACGGCCGGCTCCAGCCGAAGACATCGCGCAGGCTGCGCGCGACGGCGTTGCCGGGACGGCGGTTGACCCGCTCGTGGGTGGCCGGTGTGACAGTCGTGAAGCAGTAGCCACGTTCCTTGAGCGTCGCACCGAGCCGCAGCAGGGCGGTGTCGGCGTCGGTCAGTCGAACCATGGCGGCAGCCGTCTGGGTCGTCGTCATGGGCCGCGCATTCCCCCGAACTTTTCGCTTAATCGTTCATCCGCGACGGGTGATGCCCGGCCCGGCGGCATGCGGGACGGTCGGCGGGACACCAGGGCCGGATGGGGCAGGCGATGCGGACAGACACGAGAACGTTGATCGGCGGGGCGGTGGCGCTGTGTGTGGCCTCCGGTGTGGTCGGCGGCGTCCTCGGCGCCTGGTGGGCTCCCGGCCCGGAGCCGCAAGCGGTGCAGGCGGTCGCCGCCGCCTCGACCGGGTGCGACGTCACCGGCGTGGCCGAACGGGTCTTCCCCTCGCTGGTGACCATCCAGGTGCAGGGGGCCGAGGGCTCCGGTCTCGGGTCGGGCTCGGTCCTCGACCGTGAGGGCAACATTCTGACCAACGACCACGTCATCTCCTCGGCCGCCGCCGGGGGCCGGATCACCGTCGACTTCGCCCGGGGCGCCGCGGACGTGCCGGCGACCGTCGTCGGGCGGGATCCGAGCACCGACCTGGCCGTGCTGCGGGTGCCGCCGGATCGCGCGGCGCTGACCCCGATCGAGGCGGGTGACTCGTCGGCGCTGGTCATCGGGCAGCCGGTGGTCGCCGCCGGCTCGCCGCTCGGCCTCAACAGCACCATTACCGCCGGGGTGGTGAGCGCCCTCAACCGATACGTCGACGTCGGGCAGGGCGGCCGGCCGAGCGCGCTGGTCAACGCCGTGCAGACCGACGCCGCGATCAATCCCGGCAACAGCGGCGGACCGCTGGTCGACTGCTCCGGGCGGCAGGTCGGCGTCAACTCGGCCGGCGCCCAGGTGCCCGGCGGCGGGGGCGGCAGCATCGGGCTCAACTTCGCCATCCCGATGGACTTCGCCCGCTCGGTGGCCGACCAGATCATCGACACCGGCCGGGTCACCCATCCCAGCATCGGGGTGCTCGCGGTGACCGTCACCGACGAGATGGCCCAGGCCACCGGGCTGCCCCGGGGAGCCCTGATCGACCAGGTGCTGCCGGGCCTGGGCGGGGCCCGGGCCGGTCTGCGCGAGGGTGACGTCCTGACCAGCGTCGGCGGGAGCGCCGTGGACAGCGTCGACCAGATGCTGGTCGCCGTCCGCAAGCAGAGCCCCGGGAAGCCGGTCGAGGTGACGTACGTCCGGGACGGCAAGACGTTGCTGGCGCCGGTCCCGGTGTCGGCCATCTGAGCTCGACGGAGGACGTGACCATGGGCACGACCGACACCGCTCAGGCGGTGAGCACACCGCAGAAGCTGACCCTGATCACCATGACGGCGATGGTCGTCGGCTCGATGGTCGGCGCTGGGGTGTTCTCGCTGCCCCGGCGCTTCGCCCAGGAGACCGCGGTGCTCGGCTCGCTGATCGCCTGGGTGATCGCCGGGGCCGGCATGTTGATGCTCGCGTTCGTGTTCCAGACTCTCGCCGTCCGTAAGCCCGAGCTCGACGCGGGCGTCTACGCGTACGCCAAAGCGGGTTTCGGCGAGTATCTGGGCTTCTTCGCCGCCTTCGGCTACTGGGCCAGCTCGTGCGTCGGCAACGTCACCTACTGGGTGCTGATCATGTCGACGATCGGGACCATCGCCCCGGCTCTGGGTGAGGGCGACACGGTGCTGGCCGTCGTGTTGTCGACGATCGGCGTCTGGGCGTTCTTCTATCTCGTGCAGCGCGGGGTCAAGGACGCGGCCGTCATCAACCGGGTCGTCACGATCGCCAAGCTCGTCCCGATCATCGCCTTCGTGCTGCTGGCGTTGTTCGCCCTCGACCCCCAGGTGTTCGCCGACAACCTGCGCGGTGGCAGCGATCTCGGGTCGCTCTTCGAGCAGGTGCGCGGCACGATGCTCGTCACGGTCTTCGTCTTCCTGGGGGTCGAGGGGGCCAGCGTCTACTCCCGGCACGCGGCCCGCCGCTCGGACGTGGGGCGCGCGACGATCCTCGGGTTCCTCAGCGTCTTCGCCGTCTTCGCCTCGGTCACCGTCGTGTCGTACGGGATCCTGCCCTATCAGGAGATCGCCCAGCTGCGCCAGCCGTCGATGGGCGGGGTGCTCGAAGCCGCCTTCGGCCAGTGGGGCAAGGTGCTGGTCAGCGTCGGCCTCATCGTGTCGGTGCTGGGCGCCTATCTGGCCTGGACGCTGATGGCGGCCGAGGTGCTCTTCGTGGCCGCGCGCGACGACGACATGCCGCGCTTCCTGGGCCGCACCCGCGGCGCCGACGTGCCGTTCAACTCGTTGCTGCTGACCACGATCCTGATCCAGGTCGTTCTGATCATCACGTACTTCTCCGAGGACGCCTTCAACTTCGCGCTCGACCTGACCAGCGCGCTCAGCCTGATCCCGTTCCTGCTGGCGGCGGCCTACGCGGTCAAGCTGGGCCGCGGACGCGCGCTGACGGTCCCGCTGATCGCCACCGCGTACACGGTGTTCCTGCTGTTCGCCGCGGGTCTGAAGTTCCTGCTGGTCTCGTTCATCCTCTATGCCCCGGCCACGATCCTGTTCGTCATGGCCCGGCGCGAGCAGGGGCGCCGGCTGTTCTCGCCGCGCGAACTGGTCATCCTGGCCGTCTCGGTCATCGGGGCGGTCGTCGGCATCGTGGCGCTCGCCGCGGGCTGGATCTCCATCTGAACCGAGGAGTCGATCATGACTGAATCCACCCCCTACGGCGTCCACTCCGAGGTCGGCCGGCTGCGCAAGGTGCTCGTCTGCTCGCCCGGCCTGGCCCACCGCCGGCTCACCCCCAGCAACGCCGACGACCTGCTCTTCGACGACGTCATGTGGGTCGAGAACGCGCAGCGCGACCACGCCGACTTCGTCAACAAGCTGCGCGGGCACGACGTCGAGGTGGTCGAGCTGCACGAGCTGCTGGAGCAGACCATGGCTCTCCCGGACGCCCGGGCCTGGCTGCTCGACCGCAAGATCGTGCCCAACGAGGTCGGCATCGGGCTGGTCGACGACACCCGCGCCTTCCTGGAGTCGCTGACGCCGCGTGAGCTCGCCGTCTTCCTGATCGGCGGCCTGGCCACGTCCGACCTGCCGGACGACTTCCGGTCCGGGTACGTCGCTCTGGCGCGCGAGTCGACCGGCGTACGGGAGTATCTGATGCCGCCGTTGCCGAACACGCTCTACACCCGGGACACGACGTGCTGGCTCTACGGCGGGGTCACGCTCAACCCGCTCTACTGGCCCGCCCGCCACGACGAGACCCTGCTGATGAAGGCGATCTACCAGTTCCACCCGGACTTCGCGGGCGCGACCGTCTGGTGGGGTGACCCCGAGAAGGACTGGGGGCTGGCCACCTTCGAGGGCGGCGACGTGATGCCGGTGGGCAACGGCGTGGTGCTGGTCGGCATGAGCGAGCGCACCTCCCGCCAGGCCATCACCCAGGTGGCCAAGGCCCTCTTCGACCAGGGGGCGGCCGAGCGGGTGGTGGTGGCCGGCATGCCCAAGCTGCGCGCCGCCATGCACCTGGACACGGTGTTCACCTTCGCCGACCGGGACATCGCGACGCTCTATCCGGCCATCGTCGACGGCATCCACACCTTCTCGTTGCGCCCCAGCGACAACCGGCACGGGGTCGAGATCACCGACGAGGGCTCGCGGACGTTCGTCGACGTGGTCGCCGAATCGCTCGGCCTCAAGGAGCTCCGGGTCATCGAGACCGGCGGGGACGTCTATCAGTCCGAGCGCCAGCAGTGGGACAGCGGCAACAACGCGGTCGCGCTCGAGCCGGGCAAGGTCTTCACGTACGACCGGAACACGCTCACCAACACGCTGCTGCGCAAGGCCGGGGTCGAGGTCATCACGATCGTCGGCGCCGAGCTGGGCCGGGGCCGCGGCGGCGGGCACTGCATGACCTGCCCGCTCATCCGCGACGCCGTGGATTTCTGAGATCCCATGTACGAGCACAGCGCGCTGGTGCTGTTCCTGGCCCTGTTCGCGCTCTACAGCCCGGTCGCGGCCCTGGCGTCGTACCTGCCGATCGTCCGCCCCTACGCCCACGGCGAGCAACTGCGGCTGGCCTCCGCGCTGACGGTCAACGTCGTGGTCTTCGTGCTGACCGCCATCTGGGTCGGCGAGCCGCTGCTCGTGCTGCTCGGCATCAGCACCGCGGCGCTGACCGCGACCGGCGGCATCGCGCTGTTGCTGGCCGCGGTGCCGATGATGCGGGGAACTGTGGCCACACCGTCGCCGGACGACGACGGCCCGGGGCCGGACGTGCCGTGGCGCTCGGTGCTGTTCACCCCGCTGACGTTTCCGCTGACCGTGGGGGGCACGACGTTCGCCTTCGGGGTGGCCGCCTCGGCCGACGCCGCGGACAACGGCGAGCGGCTCCTGCTCTCCGTCGCCGCCCTGGCCTATGCCGTCGTGACCGGTGTGACGCTGTATATCTCAGGGCACGTCGAACGGCGCGTGTCGCCCCGGATCAGCATGATCCTCGACCGGGTGGCCGGCATCCTGCTGACCGCGATCGCGGTGATCCTGCTGGCCAACGGTTTCACCGATCTGGTCCAGGCCGCGATATGAGAAAGGGCGCCGGCACTCGGCCGGCGCCCTCCTCCGCCGTACGTCAGACCGCGAACCCGCGGTGGCGGCGCACCAGCTTGCGGAGCATGAAGACGGTCTGCGCGATGGTGGCGATGTAGAGCAACGGCCAGCCGAGCGAGAGGATCGCCGACTGCACGCCCACGCTCTGCTGGGTCCAGGCGAAGATGGCCCCGCCCATGACGGCGATCAGCACGACCAGCGGCATGACGTAGGCCGAGCCCTTGCCCTTCTCCGCGTTGGCCTGGGCGGCCCAGTTGTCCTGATCGGTCTTGGCCAGGAACTGCGCCCAGGCCGAGACGAAGTGCCCCATCCGGACGAACATGTAGAGCTCGGCCGGGACGAAAAGCGCCGCATAGAGGATGTCGGAGGCGCTCTTGTCCTTCATGGACAGAGCTAGGCGCAGGTTGAGCAGCATGGCGATGGCCGGCGGGATGAGCCAGATCGGGTTGAACACGAAGGCGTCGATCGACAGCGCGGCCACCAGCAGCAGCAGGAAGCCCAGTCGCGACACGATGTTGAACGCCATCGAGATGTTCTCGAACCACCGCAGCCGCAGGTTGGGGTGCAGCGGCTGGCCCTTGCTGTCACCGCGCTGGCCGGGCCAGAACAGGTCGATGGCGCCGAAGTTCCACTTCACCTGCTGACCGTGCAGCGCGCGGAGGTTGGTCATCGGGCCGACGTACGCGCGGGCGCTGGCGCTGATCTTCGTGCTGAAGCCGGCGTCCTTGATCTGGAGCGACAGCTTGCTGTCCTCGACCTCGCTGTCGCGCACCCACGGCGCCTGCTGATAGTGCCGGACCATGACCGTCTCGAGCGCCCGCATGTTGAACAGGCTGCACTGACCGCCCAGCACGGCCATGTTGCGGCCGCGGAGCAGGTTGTCCATGTTGAACGCGGCGAACTGCGCGCGCTGCCCGGCCACCAGGAACCGCGCCATCAGGCCCTTGCGGTTCTTGTCGATGCTGTAGATCGCGCTGAGCCCGCCGATGCGCGGGTCGTCGGTCATCTCCAGCTCGAGCCGCTCCACGGCGTCGCGGGCCAGCGTGGTGTCGCCGTCGACACCGAGGATGTAGTCGAAGCCGCGCGACAGGAAGTAGCCGTAGTTGAGCGCGCCGACCTTCTTGTCGGGGTTCACGCCCATGTCGTGGACGTGCACCGTGGTGACGAATTCTTCGCCCTTGACCGTACGGGTGTGCCGGCCCTCGAAGCCGCGGGCGATCTCCGGGGTGTCGTCGTCGGTGTTGTTGATGATGACGTGGATGACGTCCGGCAGGCGGGTCTGGGCGAGCAGGCTCTTCAGCACCTCGGCGATCGTGTCCTGCTCGTTGTAGCAGGGGATGATGCAGCTGATGGTCGCGTTGCGGGGGGTCGCGCTGGTGGCGGCGGCCGCGATCTCCCCGGCCACCGTCTCGACCGCCTCCAGCTCGTGCAGCTGCGGGGTGGCCGGCGGGAGCGCCAGCGGGCCGGCCTTGGAGCTGCGGGGCAGCAGGATCTGGCGGTCGGTGGCCCGGCGCAGGCCGGGGCTGGACTCGGTCATCGGGGGGCACCATTCGTGAGCAGCGGCAGGGTCAGGGTGTCGAGGGCGGTCGAGCGGTAGTAGCTGTTCGACTTCGGCGCCGTCTCGACCAGCAGGTCCAGCCGGATCGTGAGCGCGAGCGTCGTTGCTCCCGCCGTGGCCGCCGGCAGCGTGACCACGGTGTTGTAGGGGAAGGGCGGGGTGACGTCGAACTTGCCGTTGTCGGTGGCGGCGGTGACCCGCTTGGTGCCGTCGTCCTGGATCACCTGGAAGGTGCTGATGGTGATCCGGTGGGTGTCGTCGGCGTCCTCGACATGGGCCGCGACGTTGATCGTCTTGAGCGTCTCGGCGCTGTAGAGCTTGGCGTTGTCCGAGGTCCAATAGGTCAGCTTCACCGAGAAGGCGCCCTGTTTGAGGCTGTGGGTGACCGTGCCGGTGTCCAGCGGGCCGCTGGCCCGGACCGGGAGCTTGACCGCGACGGCGGTGGGGGACGCCGACGGGGTGGAGGCGGCGCCGGGGGTGCTCGCGCCGGCCAGCGGCTTGCTGCTGCTGGTGAAGTCCTTGAGGGTGGTGCAGCCGCTCAGGCTGCCGCCGAGCATGGCGGCTGCCGTGCCGACAGCCACGATTCGGGGGAGGCGCACGGGGGATCCTTCGCTTCGACCGGCGCGGATCGCCCGCGCTCTGCTCGACACCTCATCGGCGACGGCGGGTCCCGGCTTGAAGGTTTCCCTCAGGGTTCTTTTCGGTAGCCCGCCCGTGGGGGATATCGGGCTACGGCTGCTACTGGTGCCAGCGGGCGATACCCGCCGAACGACGGGTCACCAGGCCCGCCTCGAAGAACTGGACGGTGTCGGGACCGTCGCCGATCGTCTGCTCCGGGTGGGTGGGAAAGCCGATGTCGGGGCCGAGGATGGCCAGGACGTCCTCGCGGACCGCGATGGAGTCGTGTTCGGGGCTCCAATAGATGGCGCCGCCCTCGAAGGGCTGGATCCGGCGGCGGGCGTCGGCCTTCCGCGGGGCGTCGGTGGGGAAACCCAGCCAGGAAGCGGTGCCGCCCAGGCGCTCGTAGAGGATCCCGATACCGGCATCGACGGTGTGGGTTCCGTGTGTCGAGGTGTAGACGGTGGCGCCACCGGGATGGTCGAAGCCGATGCAGGCGGCCACCAGGTCGTCGGGGTAGTCCCAGGCGCCCTCGAAACGCTGGAACCGGCCGTCGGTACCTTGCGGCGACCGGCCGGCGGCGTGCGATTTTCCCCGCGGGAAGCCGAGACGGCCGTTCACCCCGCCGAGGACGTCGTAAAGTTCCCGCACCGGTGACATGATCTCGATCGCCCCGACCGACTCGGTGAAGGCGATGCTGCCCCGCTCGAACGGTTGGATCCAGCCGTGGTCGCCGGTGCCGTTCTTGCGCGTCGGGCCCGCTTCTTGCTCCGGGCCGGTGGGAAAACCGAACCGTTCGACGCTTCGGTGGCTCTCGTAGTGCTCGCCGATGCCACCCCACGTGGCGAAGGTCCCGTGCTTCTCGCTCCGGTAGACGGTTGCCCCACAGACCACACCGAGCCGCGAGCATGTCTCGGCGCTGTAGTTGCCCAGGAATTCGAAGTGCTGACGAGTCCCCGCTTCCGCGCCGACCTCGAAATCGGTGGGTGGCGTGAGCGGAAAGCCCAGCGGTCCTTCACTTCCCCCCGACTCGAGATAAAGATCGGCGATGGGGTCCGTGGTCGGGTGGGCGCCCCCTCGTGCGGACCAGAAGACCGCACCATCTCGATACATAATGTAGAAACCGTCGGTTCCTTGGGGTGACAGCTGCGTTCGGCGAAGAAAATCAGGCTTGGCGCCGAGAACTTCGCCCCACTTGTCGTGAACTCTCGACATCGCTTCCGCCGCCGCCGGCACATCCGCCAAGCCCTGCAGATCCGGCCCGCCGCGACTGATCAGCGCTCGGGCTCGAGCTGGGTGCATCACCGCGACGAGTGCGACGGCGTACTCCTCGTCGACCGAGTACAGGAGACGCAGAACTTCATCCGCGTCCTTCTCCGGCGCGGCTTTCATGATCTGGTCAGCGTCGTCGACGTCCAGCTGCCGAAGTTCCCGAACGACTTTCCATGGGGCGGCCCGGCCGATCAACCCGAGATCGAGCGTCTTGCGCGACTCATTGTTGATCTGAATGTTGTTGTTGCCGGCCTGGACACCGCTGCTGCCGTGGACCGAGGTCTCGATATGCCGAGGTTCAGGGTCCACCAGTGCTCCTGCCGGCTGAGGGGTATAAGCGGCAGTCAGTATCACCCCGGAGCGGGCGGTCGGAAACCGGACAAACGGCCGGGTTCACGGGCCAGGGGTATGATGGCCGCTGCGGTGAACGAGGAGTGCTTCATAGGTTAACGGCAGGTTAACGAGCAGCGTTCCTCAGGAAAACGGTTGAGGGTTGTCGATCTAGGGAAGAGGACGTTTTGTTTCGCCGATTCGGGCAATGCGGGTCGGCATGTCGGACCACCAGATACGCGGGCGTGCAGTGAGTAAAACAGCAATGACCAGGTGTTTCTGGCAACCTCCGATCAGCAAACAGGCACCCAAGGTCGAGCTCAAGGTGGCCGTCTCCTCCGACGATCTGCGGGCCCTGGAGGCGAATCTCGACGGTGGCCTCACCCGCGAGATCTACTTCCTCGACACGGCCGGCCTCGCCCTGCAGCAGCACGGCCTGATCGTGCGCGTGCGCAGCACCAAGGGTCGCGCCGGCGACGCTGTGGTCAAGCTGCGGCCGGTGCTGCCCAAGGCGCTGCCGCGATGGCTGCGTAACGACAACGGGTTCGCGGTCGAGATCGACGCGCTACCCGACAACTACGCCTGCTCGGGCACGCTCAAGCGCACCCTCGGGCGGCACGAGGTGGAGCGCACGGTCGCGTCCGGGAAACCGCTCACCCGGCTGCTCTCCGGCCGTCAGCGGCGCCTGCTCACGGCGTACGCGAATGTGCCTTTGACCGCGCTGATGACCTTCGGTCCGGTGCGGGTGCGCAAGTGCCGCATCACGCCCATCGCCCTGGACCATCCGCTGATGGCCGAGGAGTGGACCTTCCCGGACGGCACGTCGATCGCCGAACTCTCCACGCGCTGCCCCTCGGGCAAGGCGGCCGCGGTGGCCGCCGAGACGTCGAGCGCTCTCCGGGCGTATGGGATCGTCCCCGACGACGAGCCCCAGGTCACCAAGACGGAGGCGACGCTCCGGTATTTCAGACCTCTATTCGCGACCCCATGATCACCGTGCGGTCGCGGGGTAGGCTGAAATACTCCGCCGCGTCGGCCGTGATGTAGGAGGTGGCGATGAAGAGGCGTTTGCGCCACGGCGCCATCGTGTGGGACGGACCGCGGACGAGCTCGATCTTCGACAGGAAGTAGGACGCCTCGTCGACCGAGATCTGCCCCTCGGTCAGCTCCTCGTCGAGCATGCGCAGCAGGGCGGGCACGTCCGGCGTCTCCATGTAGCCGTATCGCGCGGTCACGTGGGTGACACCGTCGCCCGGCGACCCGAGATGGTCGACCTCGATGCGCCGATCCTCGGTCAGGCGGGGCACGGGCAGCGTGTCGATGGCCAGGATGATCACGTGGTCGTGGCGTACATGGTTGTGCTCGACGTTCGCCCGGAGCGCGAGCGGGGCGGTCTGCTTGCCGCGGTTGAGGAAGATGGCGGTGCCGGGCACCCGGCTCAGCGGTGGCTGGCGGGTCTCCATCTGCTCGACGAATTCGCGCAGCGGGCCCTCCTCGAGGTCGCGCTGCTCGGTGACGATCTGGCGGCCGCGCTGCCAGGTGGCCATCACGGTGAAGGCGACCACGCCGATCAGCAGGGGCAGCCAGGCGCCGTGCACGATCTTGGTGAGGTTGGCCGCCAGGAACAGCACGTCGATCGCGAGCAGGATCCCGCCGCCGGTCAGCACCAGCCAGAGCGGGGTGTGCCAGCGGACCCGGGCGAAATAGAAGAACAGCAGCGTGGTGATGGTGATCGTGCCGATCACGGCCATGCCGTACGCGTAGGCCAGCGCGGCCGAGCTGCGGAAGGCGAACACCAGCACCAGCACCGAGATCATGAGCAGCCAGTTGATCCACGGGACGTAGATCTGGCCGATGGTCGACTCGGAGGTGTGCGCGATGCGTAGCCGCGGCAGGTAGCCGAGCTGACCGGCCTGGGAGGCCACCGAGTAGGCCCCGGTGATCACCGCCTGCGCCGCGATGACGGTGGCCGCGGTGGCCAGGATCACCAGCGGCAGCCGGCCCCACTCCGGCACGAGCAGGAAGAACGGCCCGGTCAATGCGCTCCGGTCACCGAGCAGCAGGGCGCCCTGGCCGAGGTAGCTCAGCGTGAGCGCGGGCAGCACCAGCCCCAGCCAGCCGCGGATGATGGCCTTACGCCCGAAGTGCCCCATGTCGGCGTAGAGCGCCTCGGCCCCGGTGACGGCCAGCACGACGGCCGCCAGCGCGAAGAAGGCGATGGGGAAGTGGCCGGTCAGAAACCCGATGGCGTACGTCGGGGACAGCGCCTTGAGGATCTCGGGGTTGCCGGCGATGCCGCCGACCCCGGCCGCCGCGATCACCAGGAACCAGGCGATCATCACCGGCCCGAACAGGCGCCCGACCGCGGCGGTGCCCCGCCGCTGAAAGCTGAACAGCACCACGATGATCAGGGCGGTCAGCGGGACGACGATGCCGGCCAACCCCGGCTCGACCGTCTTGATGCCCTCGACCGCCGACAGCACCGAGATGGCTGGAGTGATCATGCTGTCGCCGAAGAACAGGGCGGCGCCGAAGATGCCCAGCAGGGCCAGGGCGACCGCGCTGCGCCGGCCGGTCGAGGTGCCCCAGCGGCGCAACAGCGTGATCAGGGCCATGATGCCGCCCTCACCGTCGTTGTTCACCCGCATCACCAGCGTGACGTAGGTGAGGGTCACGATGATCATGACGGACCAGAAGATCGTCGACACGACCCCGAGGATGTTGACGTCGGTGAGCGGCACGGGGTGCGGGTCATCCGGGTTGAACAGCGTCTGGATGGTGTAGATGGGGCTGGTGCCGATGTCCCCGAACACCACCCCCAGGGCGCCGACCACCACGGCGGCCCGGGCCGTCTGGTTGCCGTGCTGGGTCTGCGGACGGGTGGTCTCGGTCGCCTCTGGGCTCACATGGTCATTCTGCGCGCCGGTGAGTGCTTCGGGTGGCGTGTCGGACGGTGTCTCGTATTACGAAGCCGGGGAGTTCAGCCGGGCCCGGGTCACGGCCTGGCCCCGCTCGGAGGCGGGGAAGCGGTCGAGCATGGCGCGCAGCTCGGGCGCGGAGACGTTGGCGCCGAACGCCTCGGTGCCGGGCTCCAGCCGTACGCCCTCGGACAGCGGCCCGGCGATCACCGGATCGAAGCCCAGGTCGTCGACGATCGCCGCGACCGCGGCGACGTCGGCCTCGTCGTCCCCGGCCACCGCGATCGCCTTGCGGCCGGGCGCCCCGGCCGGGCGCGCGTCCTCCTCGAGGTCGTGGTAACCCATGTGGTTGAAGGCCTTGACCACCCGGGAATCGGCCAGGAAGGCCTGCACGATCTCGCTCGAGGAGGTGCGCGGGTCGGTGAGGTCGTCGCGGATGCCGTCGACCTCCCACCAGTAGTTCATGGCGTCGACGACGAGCTTGCCGTGCAACTGGCCGACCGGCAGGGTCTGGTGCTTGCCCAGCGGGAGCGCGAGCACCACGACGTCGGACCGGGCGGCCACCTCGGCCGCCGTGGTGGGCTCGGCGCCGGGCACCAGGACGCCGACGATCAGCCTGATCTTCGAGACGTCACCGGACCCGGCGATGAGGACCCGGTGCCCGGCCGCCACCGCCAGCCGGGCCAGGACGGTGCCGACCTTGCCGGCGCCGAGGATGCCGATCGTCGTCATGGCTCAGGCCGCCAGCAGGTCGCGGGTCATCGGGATGACCTTGCTGCCGAACAGCTCGACGGCGCGCAGGCGGGCGCTCGCGGGGGTCGACCCGGCCACATAGATCAGGTCGAACCGGCCGACGCCGAGCGAGGTGATCGCCTTGGCCATCTTGCGGGCCACGGTCTCGGGCGAGCCGATGTAGAGCGAGCCGTGCTCGACCTCGTGGTCGAACTCCTCCTTGCGCAGCGGGGGCCAGCCGCGCAGCTTGCCGATGCGGTCACGCATGACCTTGTAACGCGGGTAGAACACCTCTTTGGCCTCCTCGTCGGTGTCCGCGATGAAACCGGGGGAGTGCATCCCGACCGGGTGCGCCACGGTGCCGAGCTGGTCGGCGGCGCGCCGATACAGATCGACATAGGGCGCGAAGCGGTCGGGGGCTCCACCGATGATCGCCAGCATCAGGGGCAGACCGTACCGCGCCGTGCGGACGACCGACTGCGGGGAGCCGCCGACGCCGACCCAGGTGTCGAGGTGGCCCGAGTCGGTCTTGGGGAAGACGTCGGCGTCGGTCAGGGCCGCGCGGGTGGTGCCGCTCCAAGTGACCGGCTTCTCCTTGAGCAGCTCGGCGAAGAGCTCGATCTTCTCCTCGAACAGGGTGTCGTAGTCGCTCAGGTCATAGCCGAACAGCGGGAACGACTCGGTGAAGGAGCCGCGGCCGAGGATGACCTGGGCGCGCCCGCCGGACAGGCCGTCGAGGGTGGCGAAGCGCTGGAACACCCGGACGGGATCGTCGGAGCTCAGGACGGTCACGCCGGAAGCGAGCCGGATGTTCTTCGTCTTGCCGGCGATGCCGGCCAGCACGGTCTCGGGGGACGAGATCGCATACTCCGGGCGGTGGTGCTCGCCGAGCGCGATGACGTCCACGCCCAGCTCGTCGGCGAGGACGGCCTCGTCGACGACCTGGCGGATGGCCGCACCGTACGACAGCAGGTTGCCGTTGTCGTCCTCCGGCACGTCGCCGAACGTGTCGAGACCGAAAGTGATGTCGGTCATGATGACCCCTCCAAGCTGGTTGACGTGTCAATTATGCTCGCTACGATTGACACGTCAACTACAGGAGGTGTGTCCGTGACCACTCGGTTCCCGACCAGAGACGAGCTCCGCGTCTGGCGTGACTTCATCGAGACCGGCGAGGCCGTCCGCACGGAGATGGCCGCCCGGTTGCAGCGGCAGGGCCTGTCGACCGGCGACTACACGGTGCTGCTGGCCCTGAGCGAGGCGACCGGGCAGCGGATGCGGTCGTCCGAGCTGGCCACGGCCGTCGGCTGGGAGCGCAGCCGGCTCTCCCACCACCTCGGGCGGATGGAGAAGCGCGGCCTGATCCGCCGCGAGGAGTGCCTCACCGACAACCGGGGCGCCGAGGCGGTGCTGGCCCCGGCCGGCGCCGAGATCTTCCAGGCGGTGACCCGGCCGCACCTGCGCGACATCCGCGAGATCTTCGTCGACGCGCTGACCCCCGACCAGCTGGCCGCGACCGGCGAGATCATGGCCGCGCTGCGGGAGCACCTGGCCCAGGAGTAAAAAGGGGGTCATGGCTCGTATAGCGGTGACCGGAGGCAGCGGCAAACTCGGCCGCGCCGTGGTGCAGGACCTGCTGGCGCACGACCACCAGGTCGTCAACCTGGACGCCGCCCCCGGCGACGGCTCGTTCATCAAGATCGACCTCACCGACTTCGGTCAGGTGGTGGGGGCGCTGACCGCGGTCGACGAGCGCTACGACGGCATCGACGCCGTCGTGCACCTGGCGGCGATCCCCGCCCCCGGACTGCGGCCCAACGCGGCGATCTTCCACAACAACGTTCCGGCCACCTACAACGTCTTCGAGGCGGCCCGGGTGGCCGGCATCAAGAAGGTGGTCTGGGCGTCCAGCGAGACGGTGCTCGGGCTGCCCTTCGGGAGCACCCCACCGCCGTACCTGCCGGCCGACGAGGACTACCCGGCCCGCCCCAACTCGGCGTACTCGCTGGGCAAGCACCTCGAGGAGCAGATGGCCGCCCAGTTCTGCCGCTGGGACCCGGCACTGTCGATGACCGGTCTGCGCTTCTCCAACGTGATGGATCCGGCCGACTACGCGGCCTTCCCCTCCTACGACGCCGACCCCCACCTGCGCAGCTGGAACGCCTGGGGCTACATCGACGCCCGCGACGGCGCCCAGGCCGTCCGCAAGGCCCTGGCCCACACCACACCGGGCGCCGACGTCTTCGTGATCGCCAACGCCGACACGGTGATGACCCGTTCCAGCGCCGAGCTGGCGGCCGAGGTCTTCCCCGACCTGCCGATCACCAAGGAGCTGGGCGAGCACGAGACCCTGCTCTCCATCGACAAGGCCCGGCGCGTGCTCGGCTACGAGCCCGAGTTCAGCTGGCGGACCCAAGTCTGAAGCGTGGCAGCGGCGGGCCACCGGCGGAGCCCATGGCTCCAGCGCCGACCACGACGACGTCGAGCATTAGGGCGGCTCCAGATGGTTGTGCTGCGGGGTCACCTTGATCACGGTCTCCCGGATCGACAGGCCCAGTGCGCGCCAGGCGGTGATGGGTCGAGTGGCGGCCGTCACGAACGAAGCGGCCCGCTCGTAGCGGCGTTCGCGGACGGGGTGTCGACCGCGCCGACGACCCAGCCGGCCCGGCCGAGGGAGGCATGATCGAGCGACGCCAACTGTGTGGCCAGGTGGAACGGCTCGGTGACGGTGACGTGCAGTTGCGGGGCGAGACCGATCCGCCGGGTGCGCCGCGAGAGGTACGCGGCTCGCACGCCGGCCTTGACCGGACCGGAGTTCCCGATCGTCACGAAGGCGAACCCGGCCGCCTCGACCTCGTCGATCGGGGCGTCACCCAGCTCCAGCGCGAGGTGCATCACGGCTGCCGCTCGTACGGGATCTTCTCGCCCGCCTCGACCGCGACCGGCAGCCGGTTCTCGGTGGGGGGCAGGGGGCAGGTCGCGAAGTCGGTGTAGGCGCAGACGAGGTTGGTGGCCTTGTTGAAGTCGAGGGTGACCGTGCCGTCGGCGGCCGGTGCGTCGATGGCCAGGCTGCGGTTGGCCGCATACGTCGTGATGCCCGACGTCTCGTCGGTGAACAGGGCGAAGAGCGAGCCCGGCGTTCGTCCATTGAAGACAGTCAAGGCCAGCGGGATGCCCAGCGCCTCGAACTCGACGCGGCCCGGCGACTCGTACACGTGCTCCAGGCCCTCGACGGCCGCGCCCACGGTGACGGCGCGCGGCTCCTTGAACGGCACGTAGCGGCCGGTCAACTTCCATTTCCCGGTCGGCTCGTAGGCCGGGACGCCGTGGAACCGCTGCCGCAACTCGTTTCCGGGGTGGCGTGGCCGGACGATGTCGAACCCGCCGCGCTTGGCCACCTCGATGACGGCGTCGCCGGAGCCGGGAAAGACGCCGCCGCGCTCGGGCAGCACGCCGAACCGGTGGCGCCCGGTGGCCTCCTTGCCGTCGACCGTCAGCGACTCACCCTCGGCCAGGTCGACGACGACGCCGTCGGGGCCGGTGCTCCACTCGCCGGGCGCGTCGGAGAAGCGCCGCGGGGTCGCGTCCAGGAAGTTGAGGCTGGTGATGGCCAGGAATCCGTGCGGGTCGGCGAGGGCGCGCTCGTGCTCGGCGTGCCACTCGAGCCAGGTCTGGGTGCTCATGCGATCGACCATATCCCTACTTTGCCTATAGGCAATAGGGGGTGCTAGGCTTCGCCCTGAAGGTCATGAGTGCCAGCGACAAGCCCCGGCTCGCTGGCCGGCAACCCTTGCGATCGCGATGGGGTGCCCCGGGTGACGACCTGGCCCGCGCCGACCGGCGTGGGCAAGCGCGAGTCTGCCGGAGGTTTCTCCATGTCCGATCATCTCGACATCGTCGGCGCCGACCTCACCACCACGCTGCCCGGTGGGGCCACCGTCCGCTTCGCCCATCTCGACTACGCGGCCTCGGCCCCGGCCGTGCGGGCCGCCGTCGAGGCCGTCCGCGATCTGCTGCCCTACTACGGCAGCGTGCACCGCGGGGCCGGGCTGCGGTCGCAACGCTCGACCTTCGCCTACGAGCGGGCCCGCGACATCGTGGCCGAGTTCGTGGGCGCCCGCCCCGGCGACGAGGTCGTCTTCACCCGCAACACCACCGACGCGCTGAACCTGCTGGCCCGCGCGCTGCCCGAGGGCACCACGACGATCGTCTTCGACGGTGAGCACCACGCCAACCTGCTGCCCTGGCCGTCGCCCGTGCGCCTGCCGGCGCCGGCCGATGCCGACGAGGCGGTCGCAGCGGTGCGGGACGCGCTTTCTTCCGTACGCGGCCCGGCGCTGCTCGCGGTCACCGGGGCCAGCAACGTCACGGGGGAGATCTGGCCGGTCCGCCGCCTGGCCGACGTCGCCCACGCGTACGGGGCCCGGGTGCTCGTCGACGCCGCGCAGCTCGCCCCGCACGTGCCGGTCAACCTCGACGACCTGGGCGCCGACTATCTGGCCTTCTCGGGTCACAAGCTGTACGCCCCGTTCGGTGCCGGTGTGCTGGCCGGCCGCGGTGACTGGCTGGACGCGGCCCCGCCCTACCTGCGGGGCGGCGGCGCCAGTGTCTCGGTCGGCGACGACGCCGGTGACGTGGTCTGGGCCACCGGCCCGGCCCGCCACGAGGGCGGCACCCCCAACCTGATCGGTGCCATCGCGGTGGCCGCCGTCTGTGAGGCGTTGCTGCGGACCGACCGCGCGGCCTTGCTGGAACACGAGCAGAGCCTGCTGTCCGGCCTCGACGGCGGCGTCTCGCTCTTCGGCGGCCGGCAGCCCCGCGTCGGCATCGTCTCGTTCGCCGTGGCCGGCCCGGCCGCCGTGGCCGACCGGCTGGCCCGCGAGCACGGCATCGGGGTGCGCGCCGGCCTGTTCTGCGCCCATCCCCTGGTCCGCAGGCTGGGCGGCGCCGGCTCCTGCGACACCGGCGGCCTGCTCCGCGCCAGCTGGGGCCTCGGCACCACCCACGAGGACATCGACCGTCTGGCCACCGCGCTGTCCGATCTCGCTTAGATGGGGACATGCCCGTTCCCCGCGCCGTCGCCGTCGTCCTCTCCGATCACCGCGTTCTGGTCATCAAGCGCTACCTGCGTCGACCGCACCCGTGTGTCATGTGCCCGCCCGGCGCCACGTCGTGCGCCGGCCATCATTACGCGGTCCTGCCCGGTGGCGGTGTCGAACCGGGGGAGACCGTGGAGGCGGCCGCGGTGCGCGAGCTCGTCGAGGAGACCACCCTGCGCGCGGTGATCGGCCGTCGATTGTGGACCGGCCGGCACAACGGCCGTCCGGCCACGTATTTCCTGATGACCGACGTGGTGGGCACCCCGGTCCTGTCGGGTCCGGAGGCCGAGGAGAACGGCCCGGACAACAGTTTCGAGCTCCGCTGGGCCACCGCCGGGGAGTTCGAGGCGCTGAACCTGCACCCGGCCGAGATCCGTCCGCCCCTGGCCGATCTGCTGCCCGGGGTGACGCTGCGGCCGGCCACTGCCGATGACGCGTACGTCCTGGCCGACATCGTCATGGCGGCCACCAAGGCCCAGGGGCGGTGGACCGCTCGCAGCCCCGGGGACGAAGCGGACTGGCGCGAGGGTTTCGCCGAGTGGAGCCGGGACACCGTCCGGGAGGCGAGCCCCGGCAACGCCCTGTCCGTGATCATGCTGGGCGACGAGGTGATCGGGCGGTTGCGCGTGGTGCGGCGGGACGGGGTCGTTCAGCTGGCCGGTCTGCAGCTCGTTCCGTCGGCGCAGGGCCGGGGCATCGGCTCGTCGATCGTCCGCGATCTGCAGACCGCCGCCGCGGGGGAGGGACTCACGCTGCTGATCGGGGTGGAGAAGGACAACCCGCGGGCCCGGCGCCTCTACGAGCGTCTGGGCTGTGTGCTCGAGTCCGAGACCGGCGACGAGCATCTCCTGCGCCGGCCTAATCTGGGTCGATGAAGACGGTGGTCATCGGCGGCAGTGGGCACATCGGCACGTTCCTCGTTCCGCGGCTGGTGCGGGGCGGGCACGAGGTGATCAACGTCAGCCGGGGGCAGCGGGCCGCCTACGTCGACGATCCCGCGTGGCAGCACGTGCGCCACGAGAGTGCCGATCGCGACGCCGACGACTTCCCGGAGCGGATCGCCGGGCTGGGGGCGGACGTCGTCGTCGACCTCATCTGCTTCACGCTCGACTCGGCCACCGCGCTGGTCGAGCGGCTGCGCGGCGAGACCGGGCATCTTTTGCACTGCGGGTCGATCTGGCGGGCCGGGCCGAGCCTCAAGCTGCCGGTCACCGAGGACAACGGCGCACCCCCGATCGGTGAGTACGGCATCGCCAAGGACGCCATCGCGCGGATGCTGAAGCAGGAGACCCGATCCGGCGGCCTGGTCACCACCTCGTTGCACCCGGGCCACATCGTCGGGCCGGGCTGGCACCCGATCGGCCCGCTCGGCAACACCGATCCGGGAGTGTGGCGCACCCTCTCGGCCGGCGAGCCGCTCGACATCCCCGGCATCGGCACGGAGCTCATGCATCACGTCCACGCCGACGACGTGGCCCAGGCCTTCGAGGCCGCCATCACCCGGCGCGAGGCGGCGGCGGGCGAGGACTTCAGCGTCGTCGCCCCCTCCGCCCTCACCGTGCGCGGTTACGCCCGGATCGCCGCGTCGTGGTTCGGCCAGACCGCCGAGCTGCGCCCGGTGAGCTGGCCCGATTTCCGTCGCACGGCCGGCGACGAGGCTGCCGGGGCCAGCTGGGAACACCTCGTCCGCAACCACTACTTCAGCATCGAGAAGGCCCGCACCCTGCTCGGCTACGCCCCCCGGTACGAGCCGGAGGCGGCCGTGCTCGAGTCGGTGCGCCACCTCATCGAGCACGACCAGCTCGAGGTGGTCAACCCGCTGACTGTTTAGTCCGCGCGTGGACGGCCACCGGCTGCCCGGCCCCGGGCACCACGGTGTCGAACTCGTGGACCAGCCCCAGTTTCGCCATGACCCGGGCTGACCGCTGGTTGTCCACATGCCGGATGCTGATGACCCGGTCCAGGCCGGCCTCGTCGAAGCCGAACCGCAGCGCCGCCGCGGCCGCCTCGGTGGCGTAGCCGTGTCCCCAGGCGGCCCGGCTCAGCCGCCACCCGATCTCCACCGCCGGCATCACCTCGGGCAGGAACGCCGGCACCGCGAGCCCGGCCCAGCCGATCAGCTCACCGGTCTCGCGCACCTCCACCGCGTACAGCCCGAAGCCGTGCTCGTCCCACTCCCGCCGCATCCTTCGCAGGCCCTCGGCGCTCTCCTCCCGATCACGCACCCTCCCGTCGAGGATGTAGCGCATCACCTCCGGGTCGGCGTTGATCGCCGCCAGCACATCCAGGTCGGCATCCTGCCACCCGCGCAACAACAGCCGGTCCGTCCGCAAGCTCTCCATCGCGCCATTCTGACCCCGTAGGGTCGCCGGTATGTCAGTCGCCGTGGCCGCTCCCCACCCCGATGCCGTGGAGGCCGCGCGCACGGCCGTGACGGCCGGGGGCAACGCCTTCGACGCCGCCCTGGCCGCGGCCGGGGCGCTGGCCGTCGTCTATCCGCACCAGTGCTCGGTCGGCGGCGATCTCGTCGCCATGGTCCGGCGGGCGGGCTCCCCCGTACGCGCGGTCGTCTCGGTCGGTGCCGCGGCGCTCGCCGCCCGTCCGGGGCCGGTGCCGTTGCGCGGCCCGCATTCCGTGACAGTTCCCGGGGTGGTGGCCGGGTGGGCCGCGGTGCACGAGCTCGGCGCCCGGCTGCCGCTGGCAGAGCTGCTGGCGCCGGCCGTCCGGCTCGCGGCCGACGGGGTGGAGAAGAGCCCGGGTCTGCGGGCGGCCATCGCGAACGGCCTCGACGTCATCCGCGCCGACCCCGGGCTGGCCGCGGTGATGCTGCCGCCGACGCTGGTGCAGCCGGCGCTCGCGCGGACGCTGACCGGGATCGCGCGGGATTGGCGGTCGTTCTACGCCGGCCCGCTGATTCCCGGCCTCCGGGCGCTCGGCAGCCCGTTGGCCGGGGCCGATTTCGCCGCGCACACCGCCGAGGTGGTCGAACCCCTACGCCGTACGGTCGGCGGGGTGACCTGGCATGCCGCGCCACCGCCCGTGCAGGGAGCCACGTTCCTGGCCGTCGTCGGTTCGACCTCGCTCCTCGCCGACTGCCGTCGCGCCCAGGCCGCCCGCAACGCGCTGCTCGGCGATCCCTGTGGTGGCCCGATCGACCTGGACGGGCTTCTCCACCCGAGCGGCGCCGGTGCCGGTGCCGAGCCCCCGAAACCCACCGGTGACACGGTTGCCGTCACCGCGGTCGACGACGAGGGCAACGCCGTGACCCTCATCCAGAGCGTCTTCGAGAGCTTCGGCTCCGGCCTGCTGGAACCGTCGACCGGTGTGGTGCTGCACAACCGTGGCTCCTCGTTCAGCCCCGACCCGTCGCACCCGGCCCGGACAGCGCCCGGCCTCCGCCCACCGCACACCCTCTGCCCGACGATCGCCCTGACGCCGGACGCGCCGGACGCGCCGGACGCGCCGGACGCGCCGGACGCGCCGGACGCGCCGGACGCGGTGGCCGCGCCGGACGCGGTGGCCGCGCCGGACGCGGTGGTCGCGCTCGGTTGCCAGGGCGGCCGGGCCCAGCCGTGGATCCTCGCCCAGCTGGCCCCCGACGTGCTGACCGCCGACCCGTCGGCGCTGATCACCCGACCGCGCTGGATCCTGCGCGGCACCGAGCTGATCGTCGAGCCCGGTGTCCCGGCGCCGGCCGGCGCGGACGGCCTGACCGTGACGACGACCAGCGGCCCGCATGACGGTGCCGGTCACGGGCAGCTCTCCCGGTTCAGCGGCGGCCGTCTGGAGGCCGGCAGCGACCCGCGCGCCGACGGTCTCGCCGCCGTGCTGTCTCCCTAGGATCGGGCCCATGACCCGCACCACGCCGCCGCGGCCGATCGACGTCACGGCGCTGTTCCCGTCGTTGTCCGGGTTGTCGACAACCGCCACCCGGCTGCATCCCCGGCCGGGCGCGCCCTCAGCCTCGGACAGCTCGGTCGCCGGCCCGCTGCGATGGCCCGCCGACGAGGCGTGGCCGGTCTGCCACGACGGCCGTAACCACTACATCCACCGGCTGCTGACACCGGCGACGGTCCGCCGGCAGCGGGCCGTCCACGCGGCCAGGGGCACCCGTCACACACTGACCAACCAGGAGAGGGCGCAGCTGCCGAGTCCGGATTTCTCGGAGCCGCACCGGCTGGCCGACCAGCCGATCCCGCTGATCCCGGTGGCCCAGCTGCACCGGCGCGACATCCCCGACTTCGCCGGGCCGGACGACTGCGACCTGATGCAGGTGCTGTGGTGCCCGCTCGACCATCCCGAGGAGGGTTACAACCCGCGGGTCCGCGTCTTCTGGCGGCGCGGTGCCGACCTCGGTCCACTCCTGGCCGAGCCCCCGGAGCCGCCGGTGGTCAACGACTCGTATCTGCCCGTGCCGTGTGTCGTGCACCCGGAGCAGGTGCGCGAGTTCCCGTACGGCGGTCTGCTGCCCGGCGATCTCGGGGCCCGGATCGACGCGTGGGAGGAGGAGCTGGGAACCAGCTACCAGTCCGACTTGTCGCTGGCGCCCGGCTGGAAGATCGGCGGCTTCGCGAACTGGTCGCTGACCGATCCGCACCCGATGGACTGCGCCGAGTGCGGCACCGCGATGACGTTGCTGCTGACCGCCGACTCCGGCGAGTGGGAGGGGCGGGTCAGCAGCTGGCGGCCGGTCGAGGAGCCGGAGGGGGCGAGCGCCGATCCCGTCGGCGTCACCATCGGCCGGGGTTACTCGCTGTACGTGTTCCGGTGCCCCGTCTCGTTCGACCACCCGACAGCCACCACCATGCAGTGACCCGGCTCAGCTGAGGGTGAAGGTCACGTCGTCCACGTCGAAGGCGGTGACCCCGTCGCCGGCGACCTCGCTGGCGAAGAAGATGACGGTCGCGGTGCGGTCGGTGGCCGCCGTCCCGGTCGAGCCGGTGTATTGGTGCCACTGCGGCGAGCCGTCGCCGGACAGTGCGAAGTAGGTCTTCGGCGGCACCCCGGTGACGTTGAGGCTGACATTCAGGTAGTCGCGGCGGGTGGTCTCGGTGGTCGTCGTGCGTACCCACAGCCGGAGCGTGAGCTTGCAGCCGGCCGGGAGCGTGACGTCGGTGCGCAGGACCTCGGTCCGGGTGATGTCGAGGCCGGCCAGCGAGGCGTACGCGCGGCCGGTGTGCGCGGGCCGGGCCTGGTCACCGAGGACAACCATGCGGGGCCCGGCCGTCCAGCCGGTGGTGCCGCGCTCGAAGCTGGGGTTGGTGATGAGCTGCCCGGCGCAGGGCGGCGCGTCGGCGCGCTGCTGGTGGCCGTAGGACGCGCTGCCGGTGGCCAGAACGAGCACGGCAGCCGCCGAGGCGGCGGTGACAAGAGCCCTCATGATTCCTCCCCGTATCGGAATCATTCAACTGTATCGATGCGTGCCGCCGGTCGCTGTCCCTTCCGAGCGGTGACCAGCCACGCTCGCGAACCGAGCCAGACGCCGTCATCGGTCGTATGGGCCAGCATCGTCTCGCGCAGTTCCGCGGTCCCGGCCGCCGCGGGCGCGAAATTCCGGACCCAGTCGAGCGCCGCCGCCACATCGGGCCCGTAATAGAGCGGCTCGTCCACATCGGCGAAAGCGACGCCCTCGAACCCGGCGCCGCTCAGCATCGCGGTCACGCCCGCCCGGTCACCGAGCGAGAAGGCCCCCCGGCCCGCGACCGGTGGCTCGCCCAGGGCCCGCCGGATGACGACATGCCACTCGTTGAGCGCACCGTCCTGCCAGACCAGCATCACCAGCCGCCCACCCGGCCGAAGCGCCCGCCCGACACCGGCGAACGCCGCCGCCGGATCACCGAAGAACATCGTGCCGAACCGGCTGATCGCCACATCGAACCGCCCCGCCCCGAAGTCGTGCTCCTGCACGTCGGCGCACGCGAAGCTGACGTTGGGCACGCCCTCGGCCCGGGCCAGCTCCCGAGCGCGCTCGATGGCCGGCGCGGAGATGTCGACCCCGAGCGCGCTACCCGCCGACGCCGCCCGCGCGGCCTCACGGGTGGTCAGCCCAGCCCCACACCCAAGATCAAGCACATGATCCCGGGCCCCGATGCCCCACGCCCGCCGCAACACCTCCTGATGCCGCCGCAGCTCAGCGTCATACCCGGCACTGATCATCAGGTCCGCCCTCCGTCCCCGCCGAGCCTAATCGCCCATCCGGCAAAGCCGAGCCGAGCGTGGCCAACCACTGTGGACGAGAGTTCGGGCCGCCTTGTTCGCCGCCGACGGCAGACGGGTCGCTGACTTTCCCGTACGCCGGAGCGGGCCGCGCCTGACTCGGCGCCCGTGCCGAATCGCGGCCGGCCGGCTCCGGCGACTGAACCGACCGGCGTGCCGGCGCCGTGTAGGTTTCGCCGGGCGAGGACCTCTACGGGCGGGTGGTTGATCGATGGACGACATGACCAGCATCGATGCGCCGGCGGTGCGCGCGATGGGTGCGGCGGTGACCGGGACGGGCGATCAGCTCGCGGGCGCGGCCGCCGTGATACCCGGCTGGGAGTATGCGGGCCGGGGTGCCGTCGAGGGCGCCGTGGTGTGTGCGGACGAGATGGCCCACGCGGCCCGGTTCTGGCAGATCACCGTGGAGGGGCTGGCCGGCCTGGTCCGCGGTTACGGCGACGACCTGCGCGCGGCGGCCGGTGACTTCGTCGCCACCGACAACAACGCGGCCGACCGGATCCAGACCGCCGGAAAGCCCGGGTGACGGCATGACGATCACGCTCCCCGGGCTGCTGGCCGCCGACACCGGCCGCCTCGAGACCGTGGCCCGGCACTGGGACAAGCTGGCCCGGGCCCTCGATGCCGCCGTCGAGGACCTCGGCCGCGACACCCGCGAACTGCCCAACCACTGGCCGGCCGGGCCCAGCTCGCAGGCCGCCCAGGACAAGGCGGCCGAGCTGCGCGTCCAGGTCGGCAACGGGCAGACCCACTGCGCCGCCGTGGCCTGGATCATCCGCGATTTCGCCCTCGACCTGGAACAGGGCCGGCGCCGGCTCAACGAGCTGGTGGCCGAGGCGCAGGCGGCGGGTCTACGGGTCGACCTGGAGGCGGGCCTGATCACCGCCACGATCGCGGCCGCCGCGTCACCGGGCGCGGTCGACGCCTACGCCCAGCAGATCGGCGAGGTCCTGACCGTGGTCAACGAGGCCGACCGCAAGGCCGCCGACGACATCGGCCGGCACGTCTACCGCGAGGAGACCCTGCCCGACGCCGAGCAGTCGCGGTTCGACGACGTCGCCATCCTCGCCCTGGCCAACTGGGTCGACACGAGCCAGACCGACTACTGGAAGGGCCTGCACTCGGTGCACCAGGAGCGGGCCATCGCCGAATTCCCCACGATCATCGGGGCCGCGCCGGGCATCCCGCCGAAGGACCGCGACGCCGCCAACCGCATCCTGCTCGGCCGGGCCAAGGACGAGCTGCTGGCCGCCCGGGCCCGTCAGGAGCAGGCCCACGACGGTGCCATGAACCAGGCCCAGCTCGACCTCGACCGGCGCCTGGCCGCCATCACCGACCTGGAGCACCGGTCCGAGGGCAAAAACCTTCTCTCGTACGAGGCCGGTTCCGAGCAGGAGGCCGAGCTCACCAAACGGTGACGTGCGGGCGCGGGCGACCCCGGGAATTTCCGGGCGGATAGCATCGTCAAGGTTCTGATGGGCTTTTCGCAGCTGAAGGAGATCACCGTGTCCGCATCCCGTACCCCCGCTGTGGCCGACCCTCTCGTCGTCCCGGCCGGGACTACGGCCGCCGATGCGGTGGCCGCAGCCGGCCTGCCGACGACCGGCCCCAAGGCGATCGTGGTCGTCCGCGACGCCGCCGGCCGCCTGCGCGACCTCGACTGGCGCCCCGAGCTCGACACCGACGCCACCCCCGTCTCGATCGACGAGCCCGACGGGCTGAACGTGCTGCGCCACTCGGCCGCGCACGTGCTGGCCCAGGCCGTGCAGGACACGTTCCCCGAGGCCAAGCTGGGCATCGGCCCGCCGATCGAGAACGGCTTCTACTACGACTTCGACGTATCCAAGCCGTTCCAGCCGGAAGACCTGCAGAAGCTCGAGAAGCGGATGCAGGAGATCGTGAAGGCCGGGCAGACGTTCCGCCGCCGCGAATACAAGTCGCTGGCCGAGGCCAAGGTGGAGCTGGCCGACGAGCCGTACAAGCTCGAGCTGGTCGACCTCAAGGGTGACGTGGACGCCGACGAGGTGATGGAGGTCGGCCACGGCGAGCTGACCCACTACGACAACCTCGACAAGGAGGGCAAGCGCGTCTGGGGCGACCTGTGCCGCGGCCCGCACCTGCCGACGACCCGGCTGATCCCGGCGTTCAAGCTGATGCGCTCGGCCGCCGCCTACTGGCGCGGATCGGAGAAGAACCCGCAGCTCCAGCGCATCTACGGCACCGCGTGGCCGTCCCGGGACGACCTGAAGGCGTACCTGAACCGACTGGCCGAGGCCGAGCGCCGCGACCACCGCAAGCTCGGCACCGAGCTCGACCTCTTCTCGTTCCCCGACGAGATCGGCTCCGGCCTGGTCGTGTTCCACCCCAAGGGTGGTGTGATCAAGCGCGAGATGGAGGACTACGTCCGCGCCCGCCACATCGAGGAGGGCTTCCAGTACGTCAGCTCGCCGCACATCACCAAGGAGGGGCTGTTCCAGACCTCCGGGCACCTGCCGTACTACAAGGACACGATGTTCCCCCCGATGCAGCTGGAGGGGGCCGACTACTACCTCAAGGCCATGAACTGCCCGATGCACAACTTGATCTTCAAGTCGCGCGGGCGGTCCTACCGTGAGCTGCCGCTGCGGTTCTTCGAGTTCGGCACGGTCTACCGTTACGAGAAGTCGGGCGTGGTGCACGGGCTCACCCGGGTCCGCGGGCTGACCCAGGACGACTCCCACTCGTACGTGACCGCTGACCAGGCCCCGGGCGAGATCAAGCACCTGCTCGAGTTCGTCCGATCGCTGCTCGACGACTTCGGTCTCGACGACTACTACCTCGAGCTGTCGACCCGCGACCCCAAGAGCGACAAGTTCATCGGTACGGACGAGCAGTGGGCCGTGGCGACCAAGGTCCTGGAAGACGTGGCCACCGAGTCCGGGCTCGACCTGGTGCTCGACCCGGGCGGGGCGGCCTTCTACGGCCCGAAGATCAGCGTCCAGGCCAAGGACGCGATCGGCCGCACCTGGCAGATGTCGACCATTCAGTACGACTTCAACCAGCCGGCCCGCTTCGGCCTCGAATACCAGGCGGCCGACGGCACCCGCCAGGAGCCGGTGATGATCCACTCGGCCAAGTTCGGTTCGATCGAGCGCTTCTTCGGCGTCCTGGTCGAGCACTACGCCGGGGCGTTCCCGGCCTGGCTGGCTCCGGTCCAGGTGGTGGGCATCCCGATCCGCGACGACCACGCCGATTACCTGACCGGCTTCGTCGACGCGTTGCGCAAGGCCGGGATCCGGGCCGAGGTCGACTACTCCGACGACCGTATGCAAAAGAAGATCCGCACCGCCCAGCAGCAGAAGATCCCCTTCATGGCCATTGCCGGTGACGACGACGTGGCCGCGGGGACCGTCTCCTTCCGCTACCGCGACGGCTCTCAGCGTAATGGTGTTCCGCTGGACGAGGCTGTGGCGCACGTGGCCGAGGTCGTCCGGTCCCGGACCAATGTGGGGCCGTCGGCTCCGGTTGTCGCGGAGTAGGTCGCTCGCTCTCTGGCCCGGGTGCGGCGTGCTGTGCCCGGGTTTCGGCTTTGTGGGTTGGGCTTTCTTGCGCTGGACGGGCGGAGGCGGGGGGGTGCACCCCCGGCCGGGAAGAGACGCGACGGCCATGCGATCTCACCCCCGCCTCCGCCCTTGCGGGCGAGCTCGCCGGCGGCTGAAGACCTTGGTCACCGGCTGCTGGATGCTTGGTCGCGGTGGCGGTCACCTGACGGGTGAGGGGATCTGGCTGCCGCGCTGGGGACGAAACCAGGCGGTCAGCTTCAGCAGGCCGGGCTGGGTGGTGGGGTGCGGGAACTTAACAATGCCGGTCGCTTCCGCCTTCGGCATACGTGGTTAGGCGCGCTTCAGGCGGATGCGTCCTGGTCGCTCCGCACTCACGCCGGAACCTAGATCTCCAGTCGTAGTCCGGGCCACCGGTTGAGCCAGCCCTTGGTTGTCATGCGGTGCCGTATTTTGGCCCGGCCTGCTTCGTTGTCGAAGGTGGGGGACGGGCGGACCACCATTGTCACCAGGTCGTCCAGGCCGTGACAGGCTACGAGATGGACAGCGTCGCGTTGGAGAGTCACTCCCACGCACGTTGCTGTCTCGGGCCACCGCGCCATCGCGGCCAGGGTGGACGGGTAGGGAGCCTCGCCATTGCGCAGGTGCATGCGAGCTTGATTACGGATCTCCCACGGCGTTCCCGGCAAGGCCAGCCGGGCGCGCGCTTCGGCGCTTGTGTCCTGGTGAGGGTCTGGTTTGTCCGGGTTGAAGTAGGCGACATCCACGTCGCGGTCCGGTCGGGGCGGCAGATCGCTGATCGCATCCCAGACGCGGTTGCGGATGAAGCCGGCACCGATCCACCAGTCCGGTAGGTCCAGGCCGGCCGTGACCCGGAGGACTCTCATGGCTCCGGGGTCCGACTCGATCAGGTCCACGACGTCCTGCGTGCTCATGACCATCTTGAGGAAGCTAGACCAAACCGGCGTTGGTTGGTGGTGGGGCCGAGGAGAGCGCGGGCGCTGATTACCGATCCCCCGCTTGCGCGGAGGTTCCCGAGTTGAACGGAAACAGGAGGAAGCGCTCGCATGGCCTCGGCCCCGGTCCGGGGGCCGGCGGTCAGGCCGGGATCAGCTCGTGAAGACGGTCCACAGTGTAGATCTCTGATCCTTCCGGCAGGGTGTCGGGAGCGTGGATGCCGATGTAGGTGACCGGTGACTCCGGGGGGCGGCCATCCCAGGCGCGCACCTCGGTGTGCGGGCGCCACAGGTTGATCAGGTAGGAGACGGTCAGGTAGCGGCGTTCCATCAGGGCCCGTACCCGGTCGGCGGTGGTGGCCTTGTGGTCCTCCACCCGGTTGAAGGTGGGGTGGCCCTGCTGGTAGAGGTGCAGCCAGACGGCCTGCCAGCCGTCGTCGTTCTGGACGAAGACCAGGGGCAGGGCGACCCGGCCGGCGCCGCGCAGGGCTGAGCGGGCTCGGACGGTGCGGGCGTCGAACGGGGCGCCGCGCTGGTCGGGGTCACGCGTCTGGTAGCCGAACATCGACTCGGTCACCTCGTCGAACGACTCGCCGGTGAAGATGTGGACCTGCGGCACCACGTACTTTCCCGGCAGGGCCAGGGGCACGTCGATGAACTCGGTCGCGCCGTCGGGGGCCTCGGTGAGGTCGCCCGAGTGGACCACACCGCCGTGGTGGTAGTTGGTCCAGGAGACCTGACCGGCGGGGGCGAAGTCGTCGTCGAGCAGGAGAACCGACAGGTCGTAGTCGGTGCGCCGGACCGTCTGCCGCCAATACATGAAGAAGCGCAGCAGGCTGCCGGTCACCGAGGCCCGCGAGCCCCGGGGCAGCACCGTGAAGCCGTCCTCGGCCGCCTTGCCGGACAGTGGCAGGGCGACGTCGAGTACCGCGGGATCCACCAGCAGCGGGAACTCCCATCGCGGCCGGCGGGCGCTGATCTCAGTGTCCAGGCGGGCGGACAGCTCGGCGATCAGCTCGGCCGGCAGCGGAGGACGGGTGTCGCGGCCGACCCACGAGCGGCGGGAGCGGTTCGCGTAAAGACGGGCGGATGCGGGCGTCGCGCGGTTGCCGACGTGTTCCCGCAGCGAGCACAGCACCCGGCCCGACGCGGAGCCGAGCGCGTCGGTGACGGCGTCGATGACGGTGCCGCGTTCCGGCCCGGTCGCGGTGCGCAGCAGCCGGTCGGCTGAGCGCAGCAGCAGGCCGGGCGCGGCCGACAGCATCGACGCGGCGGCACCGATCTGCCCGGCGCCGACCGCCGCCTCGGCCCGGCCGGCCAGGCTGCGCACGCGGAGCTCGCCCCGGGCGACGGCGAAGACCTTCTGGGCGTACGGCCACTGGTCGTACTCGTGGGGGTGCAGCCGCTCGCCGAGCCGCTTGAACGGCTCGGCGTGACGGCTGATGTCGCCGAGCTTGGCCGGGTTGGACCGGGCGACCTCGTTCAGCGCGGCCAGCAGGACGCGGCGCTCGGGCCGGCGGAAGGCCCGGAACCGGGTCGGCGTACGCAGGGCGACGTCGCCGCCGGAGACCTGACAGGCCAGGCGGAGCACGTCGATGGTGGTGTCGACGGCGATCAGCGGCCGGCCCAGGACGAGCCGGATGCCGTTGAGGACGGCACGGTTCTCCCGCACCGGAATCTCCGTCGGCTGTGGACCGTCGGCGCAGGCGACGGCGAGTTCACCCAGGATCGCCAGGTTCGCCTCGCCGTGCGGCGTCGTGCTGCCGGCCAGGGCCAGATAGAGCCGGGACGCCTCCACCTCGCCCGGGTCGCCGAGATGCAGGACGGTCACCCGGTCACCGGCCGCGGCGATCAGCTCGTCGTGGGCGGCCAGCAGTTCGGCGTACGTGTGCTGATAGGTGCCGTAACCGGGCAGGCCGAGCAGATCGATGTGCCCCGAGGCGACCGCGTCGCGCAGTTGCTCGCTGGTCGCCGTGCCACCGCCGAGGAGCACGGCCGCCCGGAGCCGTTCGGCCCAGAACTCGACGGTGTCGGGCACGTCGTGCGGGAAGCCGATGAAGTACGCGTTGTGCCGCACGTGATCGCCGACCAGCTCGCGGACCGCGGCGACGACCGTGGCGGCGAGATCCATGGCCGGGCCGTGCGCCAGCGCGCCCACGTGATCGAGCAGGGCTCGCGACGCCGAGAAACCGACATCGAGCAGAGCCGCGTCGAACTGCCGGGCGACGGGTGTGCTGTCTCCGGCCGCGCCGGTGCTCGCCGGGACGCGCAGCGTCTTCTGAATGATCAGGTTCTCCAGCATGCGGTCCTCCGTTCGGGTGGGTGTGGCTCACCGGGGGAAGGCGAGCAGGAGTGGGCCGCCGGGGACTCGAACCCCGAACCCTTCGATCCCGGAAAGAGAAGGAAGCGCCCCCATGGCCGCGCGGGCGGAGGGCGGACGCGCTACTTAGCCGAATGCTCTGCCAATTGAGCTAGCGACCCGGGATCGATCTTCGCACGGGCTCTTCCACCAGGCGATCGAGTTTCCGCTGCCGGCGGCCGGTCAGCCGGCGGTGACGCGGTCGTTGGTGGTCATCCAGGCGGCTATCTGGGCGCGGCGGGAGACGCCGAGCTTGGTGCGGATGTGTTCGACGTGGGCGGCGGCGGTCTTGGGGGCGATGGTCAGCGCGGCGGCTATCTGCGGGTTGGTCAGGCCCTCGGCGACCAGGCGGGCTACCTCGATTTCGCGCGCCGACAGCAAGGGGCCGGCTTGTGCCGGTCCGGCCGCGGCGATCTCCCGGGGCGGTGGGGCGCCTGCTTTCGCGTACGCGTGGAGGGCGGCCGATCGGTAGGCGGCGGCCTCGGCCGGGCGGCGGGAGCGGTGGGCGCAGCGGGCCTGGTCGAGCAGCGCCGCGGTGCCTTCCCAGAAACGGCGCCGGGCCGCCCAGAACGTGGCCGCGGCGGCCAGCGCGTCGCGGGCCTTGCCGGTGTGGCCCTCGTGCAGGTGGATCAGGCCCTCGGCGTGGTCGAGGGCGCCCAGGGTGCCCGGGATGGCCCGGGAGCGCAGCAGCGCGGAGGTGCGGTCGAGCCAGTCGCGGGCCGCGGTCGGGCCGGAGCCGGTCAGGTGGGCGCGAACGCCGGTGACCACGTACGGGAAGAGGTAGGCCGCGTCGCGCACGGCGGCCGACGCGGCGTAGCCCTGCTCGCAGCGGGCGATCGCCGTGGTGGCGTCGCCGCGGGCCAGGGCCACCTCGGCCTGGCCCCACCAGGCGGGGGAGAGGCGTTGGAGCTCGCGCATGCCCGACGCCAGACTCTCGGCCCGGCTCAAGTGGTCCGAGGCTTCCTCGTACGAGCCGCGGCCCAGAGCCAGATAGCCGAGCACATGCCGAGCGGTGATGTCGGTGGTGATCCCGCCGCCGTCGGCCAGGGCCTGCTGGGCGGTCGTGGTGGCGGCGGTCCAGTCGCCGGTGGCCCACTGCACGTGGGCCAGGTGGGCGGCCATGTAGTGGCGGTCGTTGAACTGCTCGACCCGATCGGCGTAGGCGATGCCCTCGTGCAGGGTGTCCTCGGCGCCGGCGTAGTCGACCAGCACCGACATCGACGTGCCGAGCATCCGGTAGGAGCGGGCCGCCTGCGTCTCGAAGCGCAGGGACGACGCGCGGGTGATCGCGTCGCGCAGCAGCCGGGTGCCCTCAGCCGTGCGGCCGGCGAAGAGCAGCACCGAGCCGACGGTGGCGTCGACGTGGCAGCGGGCCTGATTGTCGACGCCCAGCGCGCGGGCCCGCTCGCCGCTGGCCAGGGCCTCGTCGAGGCGGCGGTCGAGCATGTAGGCGGCGGCCAGCTCGGCGTGGAGCTCGGCGCACGTCCGGGGGTGGCCGGCGGCGAGCGGCAGGGCGGCCCGCAGCGCCTCGGTCCGCGTCTCGAGGTCGGCGCCGAGCAGGTGGCGCACGGCCACCCAGTCGCCGACCAGCGCGGCCGCGCCGACCTGGTCGCCCAGTTCGAGCCGGACGGCGTAGGCCTCGGCGTAGCAGGCGGCGGACTCCTCGATCTCGTCGATCGAGGCCAGCTCGCGGGCCAGGGCGGCCAGCAGCCCGGCCCACTCCGACCGGGGCAGCCGGGCCGGCCGGGTGCGCCGCGCCCGCCGGTAGAGCTCGGCCGCCTCGCGGTGGGCGGACAGGGCGGCCGCCTCGCGGGCGGCGGCCCGGGCGTGCCGGAACGCCGCATCGGCCCGGCCCGCTCGCTCGTAGTGGTCGCTGGCGAGCGCGTCGGGCAAGCCGGCGGCCGCCGCCTGGGCGTGCAGCGAGCGACGGCGCAGCGGCGAGATGTCGGCGTAGAGAGCGTCGCGGATCAGGGCGTGGCGGAAGTCGTAGCCGGTCCGATCGGGCTGGGCGCGGATGAAGAACTGCTCGGAGAGCTCGCGCAACTGCTCGTCCACGGCGTCGGCCCCGGCACCGGTCATGGTGGTCAGCAGGTCGAGGTCGAACGAGCGGCCGAGCACCGAAGCCACCTCGGCCAGGCGGCGGGACGCCGGGCGCAGGTGGGCGGCGCGGGCGAGCACGGCGTCGGCCAGGGTGTCGGGCACCGGGTCGGCCGCGGCGCCGGCCAAGGAACCGGTCGGGGGAGCGACGGGCGGGCCGGCGGCGAGGAACTCCTCGACGTGCAGCGGGATGCCGTCGCTGCGCGCGTGCAACGCCGTGGCGGCCGCGGTGGGCAGGCTCGACCCGGTGATGGCGGCGGCCATGGTCGCGGTCTGGGCGATGACGAGGCGGGGAAGCCGCACCTCCTCGGCCAGCCGCTGGGTGAGCAGGCGGGCGCGCCACTGACGCATCGGGACGCGGGGGTAGAGCTCGTCGCTGCGGTAGGTGCCGACGACCAGCAGGCGGGCCGACCGGGCGTGCCGGGCGAGACGGGCCAGCACGTCGAGCGTCAGGTCATCGGCCCAGTGCAGGTCTTCCAGCGTGATGAGCGTGCCGGGCCGGTGCCCGCTCTCCGGCGCGCCGGGCGCCCCGGATACGGCGATCAGGTCGGCCAGGTCGGCCACGAGCAGGCGTCGTCGCCGGGCCGCGTCGCCGTCGGTCAGCTCGCGCAGGCGCTGCCCGAGCCGTTCGCCCGCGGCGGCGGTGGAGGGGTGGCGGCGCAACTCGGCGCCGAGGTCGGCCAGCGGGCCCCCCGCGATCTCGGTGTCGCCGGGCGAGGCGCCGGCCGCGAAGACCTCGTACCCCAGCAAGCGGGCCCGGACGACGATCTCGGCCAGCAACCGGGTCTTGCCGATGCCGGCCTCGCCGGCGAGGAACAGCACCTCGCCGGTGGGCGCGGCGAGCCGACGGTCGGCGAGGGCGAGCAGGTCCTCCCGGCCGACGAGCACGGGGCTGGCCACCACGCCCGCGACTTTAGGTCAGGACCCCGGGCCTTCGTAGGTGCTCTGACCGATGTCCGACGCTGCCGGGACGGCCACTCTGGGGCCATGGCGAAGTTCATGGACGTACACAGCGGATTTCACGGGGTCACGCCGGAGCAACTGGCCGCGGCCCACGACGCCGACCTGAAGGTCGAGGGGGACGAGGGGGTCCATTTCGAGCGGGCCTGGCTCGACCCGGAGCAGGGCAAGGTGTTCTGCCTCAGCAGCGGGCCGAGCAAGGAGGCCGTGCTGCGCATCCACGAGCGGGCCGGTCACCCGGTGACCGAGATCTACGAGCTCACGTCGGAGGTCTGAGCGGACGGGGCCGCCTGCCCGGCGGGTGGCCCCTGCTCGGTCCGCGAGATGCGCAGCCACACCACGAAGCCCCAGATCACGAAGACGGCGTAGACGCCGTAGAGGATCGCCGAGGGGTAGTAGCGGAAGTGCAGCAGCTCGGGGACGCCGACCAGGTCGACGGCGATCCAGCAGAGCCAGAACTCGACCCAGCCGCGGGCCAGCGCGTACGTCGCCAGCATCGACCCGACGAAGATCCACGAGTCGGCCAGGTAATACCACCACGGGACCTCGAAGCCGGCGCCGACCGCGCGGAACACGTAGAAGCAGAGAACCACCGCGAACAGGGCCAGGCTGCCGTAGACCAGGCGCTGCCGCGCCGTCGCCCAGTGCGGCCGCACCGCGGCGCCGTCGTGGTTGCGCCGCTTGTTCTGCTCCCACCGCCACCAGCCGTAGACGCTGGCGATCACGAAGAAGACCTGCCGGGCGGCCTGCCCGAACAACGGCGTGCCCTGGTCGTTGCCGATGGCCTGGCCCGCGAAGACGGTGAACAGCAGCACGTTGCCGACGATGCCGACCGGCCAGGCCCAGACGCTGCGGCGCATGCCGAACAGCGCGGACCCCAGCCCGAAGGCGTTGCCGACGATCTCGCGGTAGTAGATCGCCTGGTCGGCGGTCACCTGCCACTTGGCGTCGTAGAACGCGGTAAGAATGTGATCGGCCCAGGACACGGCTCATCGTAGGCACATGCGGGCGAGGCATAGTGGTGGCGTGACCGAACCCACCTGCCCGATCGAGACCCGGCTCTATGAGAACGGGAAGGCGATCGCCGAGGATTTCGCGTACGACCAGGTGGCCGGACTGCTCGAGAAGCATCCCGACGCGGTGCTGTGGCTCGACCTGTTCGACCCCGGCACCGACGACCTCGGCCTGGTGGCCAAGGATTTCCACCTGCACCCGCTGGCCGTCGAGGACGCCGTGGTCGACCACGAGCGCCCCAAGATCGACCGCTATCCCCAGCACGTGTTCCTCAACGTCTATGCGGTCGACATCGCCACCAAGGACTCGACGACCCAGTTCGGCAAGACCGAGATCAGTGTCTTCGTCACGCCACGAGCCCTGATCACGGTCCGCAAGTCGGCCAGCGACACCTCGAAGTTCGTCACCCGCTGGGACGCCGACGCCGAGCTCGGTGCCGACGGCGGCGGCGTCGGTTTCCTGCTCTACGGCCTGCTCGACGCGGTGGTCGACGGGCAGTACGCGGCGACCCAGCGGCTCGACACGTCGATGGACGAGGTCGAGGACAGGCTGCTCGAGGAGGGCGGCGCCCCGCGGGCGGTCCGGCTGCAGGGGGTCGAGCAGCGGAAGCTGCTGGCCGCGCTGCGCCGGGCGGTCGCGCCCATGCCCGAGATGGTCGGCCAGCTGATGCGCGCCGACCTGGGCCTGGTCGACGCGAGCATGAGGCCGTACTACCGCGACGTCGAGGATCACGCCCAGCACACCGTCGACGACGTCGACCACCTGCGCGACCGGATCGAGTCGCTGCTCCAGGCCGACCTGGCCGAGCAGGGCAACTCTCTCAACGACACCACCCGCAAGCTGGCCGCCTGGGCCGCCATCATCGCCGTGCCGACCGCGGTCACCGGCTACTTCGGTCAGAACCTGCCCTATCCCGGGTACGAGAAGCTCTCCGGTTTCCTCGTGAGCACGGCGGTCATCGTCTCCGTCTCGGTTCTTCTCTATCTCTATCTGAAACGGCGCGGCTGGCTCTGATCGGCGGGACACCGCGGGTCCGGCGGGTGGCGTAGCCTCCCGGCATGGTCGGGCTCATCTGGGGTGCGGTGCGGACCCGCACCGCCCAGGTGCTGACCGTGCTGGTGCTCACCGTGCTCGCCGCCGCGGTGGCCGCGGCCGGGCCCTGGTATGCCTACGCGAGCATCAACCGCGCGGCCGCCTCCGACGTGGCCGCCGCCCCGGCCGAGCAGCGCAACGTGTCGGTGCAACAGGTCTCGGACACCGGCGGCGACCCGCAGTCGGCCATCAGCGAGCTCGAAAAGGTGGCGCGGGCCCAGCTGTCGCTGCCGCTGGCCGACCCGGTCACCGGACTCGCGTCGCCGCTCACCACCATCGCCGGCGGCGCCACCACCGGCATCAACGTCGCCTACCGGGACGGTTTCTGCGCCCACGTCCGCCTCGACGGGCCCTGCCCCGATCAGGACGGGCAGGCGGCGATCAGCGTCACCGCCGCGCAACAGCTCGGCCTCGGCCCCGGCGACACCCTCACCGTCCGGTCGTCGCCCGGCGCCGACCCGCTCGACCTGACCGTGGTCGCGCTGTTCACCTATGTCGATCCGGCCGGTCCTTATTGGAGCAACACGCTCTTCAAGGCCGACCAGGGGCTCGACCCGGCCTTCACATCGGTCCTGACCTTCCGCACCGGGGCACTGCGCCAGCCGACCGTCACCTTCGACCTCACCCTGCCCGACGAGCTGCTCCGCGGCGACGGCGGGTTCCGGCTGGGCCGGGTGCTGCGCAACGCCGAGGCCCGGCTGGCCACCTCGGGGCTGCGGCTGGTCAACCCGACCGCCCCACTGCTGGTGGCGATCGACCGCGACCGGACCGAGATCCGCCTCGGGGTGGTGATCGCGATGGTGCAGACGCTCGTGCTCACCTGGTTCGCGATCGGGCTGGCCGGCCGCTACACCGGGCGCGACCGGCGCGGCGACATCGCCCTGCTCAAGCTGCGCGGCAGCACCCGATCGTCGATGCTGCGGCTGGCCTGGGGCCAGCACCTGCTGCCCTTGGGGGCCGGCGCGCTGATCGGTCTGCCGCTCGGCTGGCTGCTGGCCCGGTGGATGGCCGGCCCGGTCACGGCGGCGGCCCAGCAACGCGAGGCGTTGCTGCTGTCGCTGGCCGCGGTCGGTGCGGTGCTGCTCGGTGGGCTGGTCGTGCTGGCCGCGGTCGAGGCCGTGGTGCTGCGCCGTCCGGTGGCCGACCTGCTGCGCCAGGTCGGGCTGGGGCGGGGCGACTGGCGGGCCGGTCTGACCGACCTGCTGCTGCTGGCGATCGCCGTGGCCGCCGTCTATCAGGCCCGGTCGAGCGCGCCCGACAGCGGGCTCGCGCTGGCCGCACCCGCGCTGGTCGCGCTGGCCGTGGCGCTGCTGCTCGCCCGGCTGCTGGGGCGGGTGGCCGATCGGGGTGGCGGGGTCGCGATGCGGGCCGGCCGTCTGCGGCTCGGCCTGACCTCGGTGCAGGTCTCCCGGCAGCCCGGCGGCGATCGCGTGTTCGCCCTCATCGTGGTGGCCGTCGCGCTGTTCGCCACCACCCTCGGCCTCACCATCGGTGACCACCGGGCCCGCGCCCAGCGCGCCGCGGCCGAGCTGGGCGCCGACCGCGTGCTCTCGGTGCAGGCGCCCAACCGCACCGCGCTGCTCAACGCCGTGCGCCGGGCCGATCCGGAGGGCCACCGGGCCATGGCCGTCGTCGTCGAACGCGAGGGTGACCTGCCGGTGCTCGCGGTGGACAGCTCGCGGCTGGCCGCGGTGGCGCGCTGGCAACCCGCCTACGGTCCGGCCGGTCTGCTGGCGGCGGCCACGGCCGGTGATCCCGGTCCGGCGCCGGTCCCGGCGATCACCGGCGACCGGCTCACCGTCCGGCTGCGCTACGAGGGCCGCGACCCGGCCGAGGTCGCTCTCTCGTTGCAGCACGAAGGCACCGGGTCGCCCACACAGGTGCGCTTCGGCCCGCTGCGCCCGGGTGAGCAGACGCTCACCGCGCCCGTCGACGGCTGCGCCGCGGCGCCCGGCTGCCGCATCCTGCGGTGGCAGCTGAGCAGCCCGCGCGAGCCGAACGGCAACGTCGGACCCGCCTCAGTCGGCAGTGCGGCGACCGTGCGCGGGCTGACCCAGACGGGTCCACCGGCCGAGATCCTCGGCGCCGGGCAGCTCGGCGACGTCGCCCGATGGCGGCCGGGCACAATCGGGGCGGCGCTCGACCTGGCCACTATGGACGGTGCGCTGCGCCTCTCGGTCGACCGCAACATCTCCGGCGTCCCGGACATCGGCACCCAGGTGTACGCCGTCGACAGCCCGCTGCCTCCGCCGGTGGTGACGGCCGGGCCGCCACCGGAGGGCTGGCGCTTCGGCGAGCCCGCGCTCGACCTCGACGGCCGGCCGGTTCCCGTCCGGGTCGGCGGTGTCGCCGGCGTGCTGCCGGTGGTCGGCCGCAGCGGGGTGCTCATCGACCTCGACACCACCCGCCGGATCGGGGGTGACGTCACCGCGCCCGGCGAGTTCCAGGTGTGGCTGGCGCCCGATGCGGGCGCCCCGGTGGTGGACGCGCTGCGCGCGGCGGGACTGACCGTCAGCGGCGAGGACACGGTCGCCCGCCGCTCGGCCCGGCTGGCCGAGCAGGCGCCGACCGCGATCGCCCGCTTCGGCCTGGTCGGCGGGGTGGTCGGGCTGCTGCTGGCCGCGGCCACCATCGCGGTGGCGGGCGCGGTCGACCGGCGCAGCCGTCTCGAGCAACTGCGGGCGCTGCGATTGCAGGGGCTGCCGCTGCGGGCGGCGCTCGGAACGGCGTACGCGGGAACCTGGGTCCTGATTCTGATCGGCCTGGTGGCGGGGCTCGTGGCCGCGGCGATCGCCGATCCGCTGGCCCGGGTCGCCGTGCGCGGCTTCACCGACGGGTGGAATGTGCTGCCCCCGCCGGACGCCCTCGGCTGGGCCGCGCTGGGTCTGGCCGGCGGGATCGCGGGCGTGGTGCTGGGGCTGGTCGGGTGGCTGTCGGTGCTGCCGCTGGTGCGCGGCCTGCGCGGTGGGGTGGCCGGCCGATGATGTCCCTGGTGCTGGCCATGATCTGGACCAGGCGCGGGCAGTCCGTCACGCTCGCGCTGCTGGCCCTGTTCGCGGTCGCGTCGGCGGTGGCGTCACCGGCCTACCTCACCGCGATCGACCGCGCGATCGCCGCCGGCCAGATCGAGACGTCCGCCCCCGGCGAGCGTAGCCTCGTCATCTCGACCACCCAGGACCTGCGGCAGGAAACCGGCGCCCCCGATTTCGCCAACGTCGGCGCCGCCCTGGTCGAACTGCCCGGCTTCACCTACGTCTACGGCTCGTCCTACCCGACCGTCGGGCTCACCAAGGACGACACCTACGCCGACCGGTTCGTGTTCCGCCAGGATGTCTGCACCCGCGTGCGCATCGTCAGCGGCCGCTGCCTGGTCGGCGAGGACGACATCCTGGTCGGGGCGGCGACGGCCGAACGGGCCGGACTCACGGCCGGCGACGCGGTCACGCTGACTTTCGCGTCCTTTGTGGAGAGCGCGCAGGACCCGCACTGGGAACCGGACGGCGAGCCCAAGCGGCTGGTGATCGCCGGCACCTACGAGGTCGGCGACCCCACCGACGTCTACTGGGGCACGCACGGCTACTTCACCGCCATGCCCGGCATCGGTCCCGGCGAGCCGGTCTTCACCGGCGCGACCACGTTCGAGACGATGGACCACGGGATGACCGACCTGTCGATCGACGGTGTGGCCGGCCCGGAGGCGCTGAACGCCGACCGGCTCGACGACCTGCGGGCCGGCCTGCTCGCGCTGCGCGGCAAGGCCACCGAGATCGGTCCCAACTTCCAGGTCGACACGGCCATCCCGGCCCTGCTCGACCGCGTCGAGTCGGGCCGGTCGGCCGCCCATCTGCTGGTGCCGGTGCTCGCCGTGCCGCTGGTGCTGCTGGCCTGTTACAGCATCTTCCTGGCGGTCAGCTACGGCACCCAGGGCCGCCAGCCCGAGCTGGCCCTCGTCGCGCTGCGCGGCTCACGCTGGTGGACCCGCTGGTGGCTGGCCACCGGGGAAAATCTGGTGGCCATCCTGGCCGGCGCCGTGGCCGGCTGCGTCGCCGGGCAACTGCTGGTCAACGCGGTGGCCGCGGCCCGGTTCCCCGGCGTCGGCGTCGACCCGGGCTGGGCTTCCCTGCGGTACGCGCCCTTCGCCGCCCTGGCCGCCCTGGGCGCGGCGATGCTGGCCCAGCGACGGCACCTGCTCAGCCCGGTCGCCGGTCTGCTGCGCCGCAACCCGGCGGTCGCCGGTGGCCCGCGAGCGCTCGCCGTCGAGGCCGTCGTCGTCCTGCTGGCCGCCGTCTTCGCGGTGCAGCTGGTGATCTCCGACGGGTCGCTCACCGGCGTCGGCCTGCTCGCCCCGGCCTTCGTCATGCTCGCGCTCGCCCTGCTCGCCGCCCGGGCCGTGCTGCCGCAGGTCACCCGATATGCCTCCCGTGCGCTCGCGGCCGGCGATCTCGGCCCCGCGCTGGCCGGTTTCCAGCTCTCCCGGCGCCCCGGCGCCCAGCGGCTCTTCGCGCTGATGGTGGCGACCGTCGCCGTGGCGGGCTACGCGGCCTGCGCGATCGACGTGGCCGCCCGGGGCCGGGTGGTGCAGGCCGAGCTGGGTGTGGGGGCGAGCCGGGTGCTCGAGGTGGAGCCGGTCTTCCGCAGCCAGTTGCTGCACGCCGTCCGCCAGGTCGACCCCGAGGGCGCGTATGCGATGGCGACCGTCCGGCTGCGCAACAGCGACGGCCGTGAGCCGCTCGGCCTGGCCGCCGACACGTCCCGGCTGGCCGCCGTGGCGTCCTGGCCGGACGGCGCCGACGACGCCCGCGACGTCATCGCCGAACTGCATCCGGAGGCCGCCGCCCCGCCGATCATCGGCGGCGAGAACCTGACGGTGCGGGCGAGCGCGTCCGGCGTCGTGAAGAACAAGGAGGTCCGGCTCAACGTCGCCCTGTCGTCGCTGACCGATCTGGGCGAGACCGTGGTGCGTCTGGGCGACCTCCGGCCCGGGCCCGGGGTGTACTCGCAGGAGGTGCCCGTCTGCGACGAGGGCTGCCGCATCAACGGGTTCCAGTTCGCGGTCAACGACAACGTGGTCGGCGTGACCGAGGCGGTGACGATCTCGGGCGTGACCAGTGGCAGCGAGGACGACACCGTCACCGCGGCCATGCTGGCCGACCCGAACCGCTGGCGCATGCCCCGGTCGGGCCGGCTCAGTCCGGCCCCCGACGGTCTGCGGGTCGACATCGACGTGGCCGGCAGCCTGCCCGACGGAGCCTGGGTGCGGCCGGCTGACACACCGTTCCCGCTGCCGGTCGCCTATGCCGGGGCCTCGCCGCCGGGCGACGTGCTCACCGGCCTCGACGGTTACCCGATGACCGTCGACGGCGGCACCGAGTTGCCCGCCGTTCCCCGACTCGGCCGGCACGCCAGCCTGGTCGACCTCGAATACGCCGACCGGATGGCCGTCGACGCGTCGCCCGCGTTGCTGCCCGAGGTGTGGCTCAACTCCCGGGCCCCGGCCGACGTGGTCGACCGGCTCAAGGAGCAGGGCATCACGGTGCGCTCCGACACCCGCTCCGAGCAGGTGCGCCGCCAGCTCGACGAGCAGGGGCCGGCGCTGTCGCTCTGGTTCCACGTGCTGGCGGGCGGGCTGGCCGTGCTGCTCGGCGCGATCGCGCTGGTGCTGGCGGCCGCGGTCGACCGGGGCCGCCGGGTCGAGGACCTGTCGGCGCTGCGCGTGCAGGGGCTGAGCCGGGCCATGACCGGCCGGGCGACGCTGTGGACCTATCCGGCGCTGGTCGGCATCGCCGCGCTGGCCGGCATGCTGACCGCGCTGGCCGGGTGGGCGGTGACCGGGTGGGCGCTGCCGCTGGCCGGGGTCAACCCGGTGGACCTGCCGTTGCCGTCGTGGCCGCGGGTCCTGGCCGTGGCCGGCGTGACCGCTCTCGTACTTTTACTGCTGGCCGCCGTGGCCCTGGCCACCGGCCGCGACCTGCACCGCCGCATAACGCCATCCTGAGGGGACCACCACATGAAGACACTCAGCGTCGCCCGGGCCGACCTGGCCTGGGACAGCGACCGTACGGTCCTGCGGGGAGTGTCGGTGGAGGTCCGCCCGGGCCAGATCCTGGCCGTCACCGGCACGTCCGGCGCGGGCAAGACGACGCTGCTCAGCGCCATGGCCGGCCTGCTGACCCCGGTCGCGGGCGAGGTGACCGTCGACGGTGAGCGGCTGACCGGCCGCGACCAGGCGGTCAAGCTCGGCGTGGTGCTGATCCCGCAGGACAACGGCCTGGCCGCGATCCTGACGGCGGCCGAGAACATCTCGGTCGCGGTCATCGCCACCGGCGGCACCGCGGCCGAGGCGCGGCGGCGCACGGCCGAGGCGCTGGAGCCGCTCGGCCTCTCGGGACAGGCCAACCAGCTCATCGAGGAGCTCTCCGGCGGCCAGCAGCAGCGCACGGCGATCGCCCGCGGGCTCGCCTTGCGGGGCGACATCCTGCTGGCCGATGAGATCACCAGCGAGCTCGACGCGGCGAACCGGCAGCGCGTCATGGAACTGCTGCGCGCCGAGGCCGACCGCGGCGCGGCCGTCGTCTTCGCCACCCACGACCCCGAGGCCGCCGCGGCCTGCGACCGCGAACTCCACCTGGGCGACGGGGAGGCGGTCTGGGCGGTCTGAACGGCCGCGGATGTCACTTGGGCGGCGGCGAGGTGGGCTGGGCCCGCTGAGGCTTGCCGCGCAGGAGGCGGACCGCCCGCGCCAGCAGGAGGGCGCCGGTCAGCGTGCAGAGGGCGGCCAGGGCCAAGCCCCAGCCGACGGGGAGGTACATCGCCAGGAACCAGACCTTCGCGTCCACCCCGGCCAGCAGGAAGACGAGCGGCACCAGGCCCTGCGGGAACAGCAGAAGGGTGCCACCGACCAGGCTGGCGACGGTGGCTCCGGCGGGGCGTTCTCCTTGGCCCGGCGCAGGCGCAGGCGCAGGCCCCGGCGCCGGCTCAGTGGCAGCGGGCGCGTGTCCCGTACGCAGATGGCTGAGCATTTCGGGGCCGCGGGCGGTCAGGCGGGTGACCGCCGCATGGCCCAGCCACCACGCGAGGGCGATGCCGGTGGCCAGTCCGACCGGCGCCCCGGCCCACCGCAGTGCGGTGCTGTCCAGCCATTCGCCCAGCAACACCACGGCGAACGCCGGGACGGCCGGCAGGAGGCCCAGCCAGAACAGCACCTGGGCCGGGCCGGTGGTGTCCGCCCGCTCCAGCGGATTGTCCGGGCGCTGGTGGGCGTCCGGGCCAGGCACCATCGCGGCCACCGACGCGTACGCGATCAGGCCCGCGCCGCCGCCCAGCAGTGCCGGCACGGTGGCCGCGATCCACGGCCACGTCCACAGGTGTCCGCTCCACAGCGTGAAACCGATGCCCAGCACGACCGCGATCGGGCCGACCACGACCAGGTAGGCCCACTGCCGCCCGCGGACGTCGGCCCGCTGGCTGGCGGTCGTCAGGGTGAGCCACAGTGCGGTGCCGTCGCGGCCGTACAGATTGCCGAGCGAAGGGATGGCGAACAGCGCGATCGCCGGAGCGACCCAGGGCAGCTGGAGCCAGGCGTCGAAGGTCAGCGGAAGCAGGACGGTGAGCAGAGCCCACGACACCGGCAAGGCGACCGCCGTCCACTGCTGGGGGTCGCGGAACCAGGTGCGCAGCTCCTTGCGGAAGACTGCTCCGGTGGGACCGGCGAACACGCCGCGGGCCGGTGCGCCGCCGTGCGCCGAGCCGCGGATGGTCAGCCGTCGGCGTCGCGGCCTGCCGAGGGACGCCACAAAGGCGAGCCAGAGCAGCGCGATCAACCCGGCCAGCCCGGCGAGCGCCCCGGCCGCCCGTACGCTGTCGCCCTGGCCGGCGGCCTCGACGGCGACCACACCCCAGCCGGAAGGCACAGCGCGCAGCACCGTGGAGAAGCCCGTGGGGAAGCCGTCGTCGAGCACGTCGGAGGAGACGAGGCCGACGACGACCATCCAGCCCGACTGGGTGGCGGTGAGCAGACCGCCGAGCAGGACGCCGGTGATCGCGGCGCCGGTCCGGGACCGGGCGACGGTACCGAGCAACGTGTGGGCGACGCGGGACAGGAGCACCACGAAGATCAGCAACAGCGTGGCCGCGCTGACGGCGGTGAGCGCCGCCCGGGCTCCGAGTCGGAGGCCGTACGCGATCAAGCTGGTGAAAGCGACGGCCGTGACCAAGGTCGTGACGCCGGCGAAGGCGGCGCCGAGCAGACCGGTGGCCAGCCGGCGGCGAGAGATCGGCACGAGCGCGAAATGATCGCCCCGCAGCACGGCGGAGCCGCCCAGCAGCGGCCCGGCCACCCAGCCGAGCGTCCAGATCGCGAGGGCGCAGGCCAGCAGGTCGCCCCGGACGCCGCGGCCGGTGAAGGTCAGCGCGATCGTCGCCGCCGCCGACAGCAGGCCGAGGACCCCGCCGGTGATCATCCACGCGGCCGCGCCGCCGGTCATCGAGTTGCGCAGGACGGCCAGCTTCATCCGGATCAGGACGCCAGCCACGACAGCCCTTTCCAGCGGCGAACGTCACCACCGACCAACCGGACGAAGGCCTCCTCCAACGTGCCGTCGCCGCGCACCTCGGCCAGCGGCCCGGCCGCCACGACGGCGCCCTCGGCCATCACCGCGACGGTGTCACAAAGCTGCTCGACCAGCGCCATGACATGGCTCGACAGCACCACCGAGCCCCCCGCCGCGACGAAGCGGGTCAGGATCGTCTTGAGCGCCGCCGCCGACACCGGGTCGACCGCCTCGAACGGCTCGTCCAGCACCAGCAGCCGCGGCCCGTGCAGCAGCGCGGTGGCCAGGCCGATCTTCTTGCGCATGCCGGTCGAGTAGTCCGTGATGAGCGTGGTCTCGGCGCCGTCCAGCTGCATCACGTCGAGCAGTTCCCGCACGCGGCCGGCCAGCACCGCCGGCTCGATACGTTGCAGCTGACCGAGGAACGTGAGCAGCTCACGCCCGGTCAGCCGCTCGGGCAGTGCCAGGCCGTCGGGCAGAACGCCGATCAGCGCCTTCGCCTCGACCGGCCGCGCCCAGACGTCGAGGCCGAACACCTGGGCCCGGCCGTCGTCGGGACGCAGCAAGCCGGTCGCCATGGAGAGCGCGGTGGTCTTGCCGGCACCGTTCGGGCCGACCAGACCGAAGAACGAGCCGACCGGCACCGTGAGATCGACGCGGTCGGCCGCGACCTTGCCGCCGAAAGACTTGTGCAGGCCTTCGAGCCGCAAGGCGTCCATGGCTACAGGACGTGCTCGGTGCCGCCCGGCACCAGGGTGACCTCACCGTCGATGTGCTGGACGGTGAACAGCGTGCCCGGCGGGTAACTGCCGAGCACCTCGGGCGGCAGCTGCACCGTGCCGTCGCCCGCGACCACGGCGAAATCCTGCCCGTCGCGGCCCTCGGCGCCGACCCGGCCGTCGCGGATCGTCACCGCGCGGCCCAGGCGGGCACCCACCTCGTTGTCGTGGGTGACCACGACGATGGTGGTCTGGCGCTCCGCGTTCACCGTCTCCATCGCGGCCAGCACCTCGTCGCGGCCGGCGGTGTCGAGGCGGCTGGTGGGCTCGTCGACGAGCAGCAGGCCGGGGCCGGTGGCGATGCCGACCGCGAGTGCGGCGCGCTGGCGGCCGCCCGGGGTCAGGTCGGCCAGGCGCTGACGGCCCTGACCGGGCAGGCCGACCAGGTCGAGGATGCGGTCGGGGTCGTCCAGCGTGATGCCGCGCGTGTGCGCCGCCCGGCGCTGGGCCAGCCAGATGTTGCGGTGCAGAGACGCGTACGGCAAGAGATTGCGCGCCGCGCCCTGCAGGACCACACCGATCTCGGTGCCCCGCAGGCGGGAGATCTCGCCGTCGGAGAGCTTGCCCATGTCGTACGTCCCGATGTTGATCCGCCCGGCCGAGGGGCGCATCAGACCCGCGAGCAGCGCGATGAGCGTCGACTTGCCCGAGCCCGACGGGCCGACCAGCGCGAGTGTCTCACCGGGCGCGATGGAGAGATCGACACCGGCCAGCGCGACCACGTCGCCCGCCTCGGCCCGATAGATGTGCACCACGCGGCGGCAGGCCACGGCGAGTCCGTTCATGCCGGTCACGCTAGCGCTTTTCCGTGCCCGGTGAGGACCCGCGGACCGGTCGCATTCTAGGCTGGAAGCGTGCGCGACATCGCCGTTTTCTCCGGATCCGCCCATCCTGACCTCGCCGCCGAGATCTGCGACCACCTCGGAGTCCCGCTGCTGCCGATCCGCACCTCCCGCTTCGCCAACGACTGCATCGAGGTGCAGCTGCAGGGCAACTGCCGGGAGCGTGACGTCTTCCTGATCCAGCCGCTCGTCCCGCCCGTCCAGGAAAACCTCGTCGAACTGCTGTTCATGCTCAACGCGGCCCGCGGTGCCTCGGCCGGGCGGATCACCGTGGTGCTGCCGCACTACGCGTACGCCCGGAGCGACAAGAAGGACGCGCCGCGCATCTCGATCGGCGGCCGCCTGGTGGCCGACCTGCTGACCACGGCCGGGGCCGACCGGGTGCTGGCCATGACCCTGCACTCGCCGCAGGTGCACGGCTTCTTCAACATCCCGGTCGACCACCTGCACGCGCTGCAGGAGCTGGCCAAGCACTTCCGGCGCTACAACCTGGAGAACGCCGTGGTCGTGTCGCCCGACCTGGGGAACGCGAAGGAGGCGGCGGCGTTCGCCCGGCTGCTGGGCATCGGGGTGGCGGCGGGCGCCAAGCAGCGCTACGCCGACGACAAGGTGGTGATCAGCACGGTGATCGGCGACGTGGCCGACAAGGACGTGATCGTGCTGGACGACGAGATCGCCAAGGGCAGCACGGTTTTCGAGCTGCTGGACCGGCTGCGCGAGCGCAACGTCCGCAGTGTCCGCGTGGCCTGCACGCACGGGTTGTTCGCGGCCGACGCGATCCGGCGGCTGTCGGCCGAGAAGGAGATCGAAGAGATCGTCAGCACCAACACGGTGCCGATCCCGGCCCAGGACCACACCGAGAAGCTGACCGTGCTGTCGGTGGCGCCGGCCCTGGCCGAGGCCATGCGCCGGATCCACAACGGCGAGTCGGTCAGCGCTCTGTTCGCATGAACGCCGACGGCTTCGCTGCAGGCGGTGCTCGGGTCGGGCGGGTTCTCGACGCGTTGCTGGCCATGCAGCGGCAGAGCTGGGAGCAGGGGGTCGCCTCGCAGGCGGCGCTCGATCTGGGCCGGGACGATCTGGCTTTTCTGATGGCCGAGTCGGCGGTCGCGCGACAGACGCCGGACGGCCGGCTCGGCGGCCCGGACGACAACGCGGTCAACGGTGCGGCGTGCGGGGAGGCGGCGCTGCGGGCCGGTTTCGCGGACGCCGCCCGGCGCCAACTCGAGTTCCTGCTGCGGGAGGCCCCGCGCCGGCCGGACGGGACGATCTGCCATGTGCTCGGCTCGTCGCAGGTCTGGGCGGACACCGTCTACATGGTGGTGCCCTTCCTCGCGCTGAGCGGTGAACTGGACGAGGCGGTGCGCCAGGTCCACGGGCATCGGGAGCAACTGTGCCGCGACGGCCTGTATTCGGCGATCGCACCGGACCGGCCGGCCCGCTGGGGTGGCGGCAACGGCTGGGTGGTCGCCGGGATCGCCCGCGCGATCCGGCTGGCTCCCGCGCTGGGCTCGACCGACCTGCCCGGGCACGCGCGCGAGGTGCTCGACGCATGCCTGGCCCTGCGCCGCGACGACGGTCTCTTCCACGACGTGCTGGACGACGCCACGACCTTCCGCGAGACCAACGCCGCGCAGATGTTCGCCTACGCCGCCCTGACCGGCGTCGCCGACGGCTGGCTCCCGGATGCCTACGCGGACGCGGGGCGGGAGCTGCTGGCCGCGGCCACCGGAGAGGTCGACGGGCGAGGACTGGTCCAGAACGCTTGCGGCACCCCCTCTTTCGACCGCCCGGGCACGTCGCCCGAGGCTCAGGCTTTCCACTTGCTGGCGACGGTAGCGGCCGAGCGGTTGGGCGCGCATCCGTGAGGGGCGCAGCCTGTGGACAACTCCGCAGTGTGGATAACTCCGGCGACCTGCTGATCAAGTCATAGGCTCGGTTGAGGACGGGCGCTGATCCGGCTTTGGCTCAGCGGGCGAACCGGAATGTGGAGAACGGCCGTGCCGGCACGTCGTCCGCCGGCCGGTTGGCCAGATCGATGTGGTGTTGCTGAAGTGCCAACTGCTGGGTGAAACCGGGGGACGGGGAGGGCAAAACACCGTCCCCCGCAGCTTCGGGTAAACCGCCGGGTCGAGCAGTGCTCCTTTCGCTGAGGGTGTTTTGGGAGCGCTCCCAAACGACTGTAATGGCTTGGGTCGCCGGGCGCCAGAGCGCAGTTGGCGGCAGTCGACGGTGCTTGGCGTGCCGACACGGTCTGCGGTGTGAGTGGTGCGGGGCGCGGGGGCGGGCCGAGCAGGGCGGTGAAGGGCGAGCGCTGCGGGACCAGTAGGGGCGGTGCGGGGCGAGCAGGGGCGGGCCCGAGCAGGGCGGGGCCGAGCAGGGCGGGGCCGAGCAGGGCGGGGCCGAGCAGGGCGGGGCCGAGCGGGGCGGGGCCAGCGCGGCGGGGCGAGCGGTGCGGGGCGAGCGGGGCGCGGCGAGCGGGGCGCGGCGAGCGGGGCGGGGCGAGCGGGGCGGGGCGATGTGGCCGGCCGTGGAGGGGCCGGCCACATCGCGACCGGTCAGGTGGTGGCGGTGCAGGTCACCGTGGGGGTAGTGGCTGTGCCGGAGCCTATGAAGCCGAAGCTGGTCGTGCCGCCCGACGACAGGGCGCCGTTGTAGGCGGCGTTCTTGGCGACCAGCGAGCTGCCGCTGGCCGTGACCGTCGAGTTCCACGACTGCTGCACCGACGGCGCACTGCCGTAGCCCAGCGTCACTGTCCAGCTCTTGATGGCCGCCGAGCCCGCGGTCACCTTGACCTCACCCTGGAAGCCGCCCGACCACTGGCTGCTGGTCGAGTAGGCCGCTGAGCACGCACCCGAGGCCGGCGGCGTGGTGGGCGGCGTGGTCGGCGGGGTCGTGGGCGGCGTGGTCGGAGGAGTAGTCGGCGGCGTCGTAGGAGGCGTGGTCGGTGGGGTCGTGGGCGGCGTGGTCGTGCCACCGAAGTTCACGTCGCTGCAGAAGTAGTAGGACTGGTCGAGGTGGCTGGCCTGCCAGATCGTGTAGACCATGGCCCGTCCGCTGCGGCCCGACACCGACACCGGGACGTCGATCTCGACGCCGTCGCTGCGCTGTGTCCACTGCGCCGCCGGGGTGTTGCCGATCTGGGACACCTGGTCGAGATCCGACCACTTCAGGGCCTGGGTGACCGGGTTGAAGCCGGGCTTCGACACGTACACCCGGATGTAGTCGGCGCCGTGCCGCGCGCCGTCGAACAACTTCACGTTGAAGTTGTTGCCGACGTTGGTGGCCTTCCAGTCGCCGATGGCGTCCATCGCGTTGTAGCGGCCGCTTTCGGTGCGCCCGCCGCTGCACAACTGGCCGTCGGGGATGGCGCCCTGGTGGTTGCCGGCCACGTTCTCCCGGAACAAGCCGTTCCAGTTCCACATGGCGCTCGGGTTGGCCTGCCAGGCCTGCCAGCACATCGGGTCCTCGGTGGCCATGGCCGGGTCCTGGAATTTGCTGCCCCAGCGCTCGAAGCAGCCGTAGTTGCGCGAAGCCGGGCCGGTGACGTTGCCGTGGGCGCTCGCGGGGGAGACCGGCGCGAACAGGACGGTGAGGCCGGCGAGCAGGAGGCCCGCCAGCGCGCTGAAGAGGATTCTGAGTTTCATGAGGGCATGAGCTCCGCATGGTCGGTGGCCCGGTGGACAGGCCAGGGGGATCCGGCCAGAGCTGCCCTCAGCTCTGCGAATCAGGACACCGGCGGGTGTCGTAACAACCTCGCACAAAATCGACGATTGTCAATAGCAAGAGAAGACCCGCGATTCCGGTACGCCGTGACGGGCACACTCGGGCGATGGACTCCCTGCCTACCGCGGCCGATCTGATCACTCGCGCCGAACGGCTCGTCGTGCTCACCGGGGCCGGCATGTCGGCCGAGAGCGGCGTGCCCACCTTCCGCGACGCGTTGACCGGGTTGTGGGCCCGCTACGACGCCGAGGCGCTGGCCACCCCGGAGGCCTTCGAGCGGGACCCGGCCCTGGTGTGGGGATGGTACGAGTGGCGCCGCGAACTGGTCGAGCGCGTCCACCCCAACGCCGGTCACCGGGCCGTCGCCCGGCGCGACTGCACCTTGATCACGCAGAACGTCGACGACCTGCACGAGCGGGCCGGCTCGAAGGACGTGATCCACCTGCACGGCAGCCTCTTCGCCCCACGGTGCTCCGCTTGCCACCAGCCCGCGGCAGACGTGCCGGGCGGCACGGTGGAACAAGAGGCGGCCGACGGCGCGGCGATAGGCGTGGCGAATCGGGCGGCTGGAGGGGTGGCCGACGGCGCGGCGGATCGGAGGGCGGGAGAGGCGGCAGGCGGCGCGGTGGGGGAAGGTGGGCCTCGGACACCGCCGGCGTGTGTCTACTGCGCTTCGCCCGTACGGCCCGGGGTGGTCTGGTTCGGGGAGCAGTTGCCGGTGGCCGCGTTCGAGCGGGCGGTGGAGGTCGCGGCCCGCGCCGACGTGCTGATCACCGTGGGGACGTCGGGTCAGGTCTATCCCGCGGCCGAGATCCCGCAGGTGACGGCCAAGAGGGGTGGCGCCGTCATCCAGGTCAACCCGCAGCCCACCCCGCTCGATCCGTTCTGTGCGATCAACCTGCGGGGCACCGCGGCGGAGGTGCTTCCCGAGATCATCAGATGAATGGTTGCAAACCTGGCGAACCGGCACCACGCACCCCTCGAGACGCGGATCATGTCGTCATGGGTGTCATGGCTTACCCCCTCCGGTACGCGCTCGCCGATCTTGCCCTGGCTCTCAGCCGGGTCTCCCACGAACCTGCCCTCGTCCAGTCCACGGCGGCCCGCGCCGCCGCCGACATGATCGGTGACGGCGCCGGCGTGCAGTTGCTGCGCGACGACGGCCGCTACGACTCGATCACGTACCACCACATCGACGACGGGCGGTCGGCCTCGCTGGCCCGGGTGCTCGACCACGTCGACCAGCTGCCCGACGACGACTTCTCGACCGCGCTCGCGGCCAGCCGCCGCCCGATCGTGCTGGCCGGCGACGGCGTGGAGCCGCTGGCCGGCGAGGAGCACGAGATCCACTCGGCGGTCCTGTGCCCGGTGATCGTCGACAACACGTACGCGGGGTATCTGGTCCTGACCCGCGAGACGCCGGGCTCGTTCTATTCGACGGCGGAGGTCGAGCTGGCCCGGGACATCGCCGGTGAGCTCGCCCTCGCCTGCTCCAGCGCGCGGGCCTTGGAGCGGCTGCGGGCCAGTGAGGAGCGCTACCGGCGGGTCCTCGAGACGATCCCCGAGGGTGTGCTCCAGATCGACCCGGATGCCGTGGTGACGTACGCGAACGAGCCGATCGGGGTGGTGCTCGGCATGCCCCGGTCGCAGCTGGTCGGGGTCTCGTTGCGGGGTTTCCTCAACGACCAGGGTCAGAAGGAGCTGAACCGGCGCATCACCGAGTGCCGGGAGGGCCGCTCGACGGTCGGCGGCACCCGGCTCATGCGGGCCGACGGCTCGCAGCGCAGCGTGCGCATCAGCATGATGCCGCTGATGGACGATCACGGCGCGTTCAGCGGCGTGGTCTGCATGGTCACCGACACCACCGACCACATCGACGCCCGCGGTCTCAAGCGCCAGCTCGACCACCTGCGCCGGCTCGACAGCCTGGGCCAGCTCATCGGCGGCATCTCGCACGACTTCAACAACCTGCTGACCGTGGTCGGCGGCTCGGCCGAGATGATCACGGCGTCGGCCGAGCCCGGCAGCCAGCACCACAAGCTGGCCACCGACATCCTCGACGCCGTCGGCACCGGCCGCTCGCTGACCCACCAGCTGCTCGCGTTCGGTCGCAGCGACGGCAACCGGCCGGAGATCATCCCGATTCCCGACCTGCTCACCGACGTGCAGTCCCTTTTCAGCCGTACGCTCGGCGAGCACATCGGTCTCGACCTGGCGTTCGGCCCGGACGTGTGGGCCGTGCGGGCCGAGCGCGGCCCGCTCGAGCAGGCGCTGGTCAACCTGGCCGCGAACGCCCGCGACGCCATGCTGCACGGCGGCATGTTGCGGGTGGCCGCGATGAACGAGCTGGTCGAGGCGGGCAAGGGCCCCGAGGGCGTACCGCCGGGCCGGCTCGTGCACATCGTGATCACCGACACCGGGGTGGGCATGACCGACGAGGTCCGTCAGCGGGCCCTCGAGCCGTTCTTCACCACCCGCCCCACCGCCGCCGGGCTCGGCCTGGCCACCACCGCCGGCATCGTGCAGGGGCTGGGCGGCCACATCGAGCTGGAGTCGGAGCCCCGGATGGGTACGACCGTCCACCTCTACCTGCCCGCCGCCGAGGAGAAGCCGCTCGCCGCCAGCGGCCGCCAGGGTGCGCCGGCGGTGATCGGCCGGGTCCTGATCGTCGAGGATCAGCCCGAGGTGGCCCAGCTGGTGCAGCGCCTGATCGAGCCGGCCGGCTACGCCATCACGGTCGCGACCGACGCGTTGCAGGCGGTGACCCAGGTGGCTACGGGGGCGCATCCCGATCTGCTGATCACCGACGTCGTGATGCCGACGATGACCGGGCCGGAGCTGGCGGCGGCACTGCGGACCCACCATCCGCACCTGCCGGTGCTCTTCATGTCCGGCTACACCGCGGCGTCGCTCGGCCCGCAGCTGCACCTCGACGACAACAGCATGCTGATCGAGAAGCCGTTCACCCGGTCGACGCTGCTCGGGGCGATTCGTACGCTGTCCGGTACGACTTCGAACGAGACCGCCACGTCCAAGTAACGGCGTTTCCACGACTCCGACCGAAGGTGCGAACTCGGGCGGAGGGGCTTGCCTTTCGAAGCGGACAAACAGCAATATTCCGGGGCATCGTCCGCTCCGGAAGGACCATCGAGTGACTCAGCATGGCACGCGGGACCGGTCGAGCGCCGGATCACGCGCCGACACGCACGGCACGTCGACCATGGACCTGAGCGGACGCTGCGTCGGCAGTTCGTACGTGCTTCAGCGCCCGATCGGGCAGGGCGCGACCGGCACCGTGTGGGAGGCGCTCGACCGGGCCACCGGTGAGCCGGTCGCGGTCAAGCTGCTGCACGAGAGCCTGCTGCGGCAGCCCAAGCTGGTCACCCGATTCGTGCAGGAGCGCACGATCCTGCGGATGCTGCGCCACCGCAACGTGGTGCGGGTGCACGACCTGTTCAGCGTGGGCGAGACCCTGGGCCTGGTGATGGACCTGGTCAGCGGGGGCAGCCTGCGCGACCTGCTGCGCGAGCGGCCGACCGTGGCCCCGGGCGAGGCGGCCCGGCTCACCGCGCAGGTCGCCGCCGCGCTGGCCGAGGCCCACGACCTGGGCGTGGTGCACCGCGACCTCAAGCCCGACAACATCCTGCTGGCCACGGTCGGCGGCCGCCTCGACACCCGGCTGACCGACTTCGGGGTCGCCCGCATCCTGAACACGCCCAGCATGACCACCCCGAACGCGGTCGTCGGCACCCCGCACTACATGTCACCCGAGGCCTTCCACGGCGCGACGGCCAGCCCGGCGACCGACGTCTACGCCCTCGGGGTGCTGCTCTACGAGCTGGTCTGCGGCCGCCCGCCGTACGTCAGCGACTCGATCCCCGACCTCATGCGCCAGCACCTCGAGGGCAACCCGGCCCGTCAGCCGGGCATCCCGGCGCCGCTGTGGGACGTGATCGCGGTGTGCATGGCCCACAAACCCCGCCTGCGCCCGACCGCCGCCGAACTGGTCGCCGACCTCTCCGACGCCGCCCGCCGCCTGGCCGACGTCCCCGCGCTGCCCCCACCGGCCGGCGGGCCCGCGGCCGTCCCCTCCCGGTCCGAGCCCTTCCTGCTGCTGCCACCGCCGGCCGGTGATCCCCGCCCGGACGAGGGGCTGTGGTCCGACGACGGGCCCGGATGCCCGGACGGGCAGCGAGCAGCCGATCTTTCCCCGCTCGCCCGTCACGAGGCCGACGTTTCCCCGCTCGCCCGTCACCAGGCCGACGTTCCCTCGCTCGCCCGTCACCAGGCCGATGTTCCTCCGCTCGCGGGGAGCAAGCCGGCCGAATCTATCGTCCCGCCGCAGCGCCGGCCGGAGAAGCGCAACGCCGTCCCCAGCTGGCGGTGGGCCCGTCCGGGGGCCACGCTGGCGCTGGTCGTCGCGGCCATGGTGGCCTCGGCGGTGGCCACCACGGCCTGGAACGACGGCCGGGCGAAGGACGAGCCCCGCGATCTGGCCGCCCCGCAGATCGTGGTCGCCCCCCGGTCGGCGCCGGCCTCCAGCGCTGCGCCACCCCCGGCCCAGCGCCGCACGAACGTCGCCGCGACCAAGCCGGCCGCCCGGGCGTCGGCCACCTCGCCCCAGGCCACCACGTCGGTGGGCGCGCCGGCTGCTCCGGCGGCGGCTCCTTCCCGCGTACGCCCGAGGGAAGCGCAACCACCGGCCCAGCCCCGGCCGCGCCGGTCACCGCGCCTCGAGGCCCAGCCGTACGGCCCGTGGCAGTGCAACCAGAGCTTCGCGATCGACTTCCGCACCCGCACCGCCGCCCGGGTCCAGCCCTGCCACATGCTCGGCCGTGACGTGCGCTACCAGGCCTCGGTGACCGCGGCCGGTGGCGGCCGGGGCCGCATCACGGTGTCGCTGAAGGACGCCGGCACCGGCCGGCTGATCGGCACCCCGCGGACCTGCGACAACCTGACCTTCGAGGGCGACGCCGCCACCCGCACCTGCGGCCCGGCCGCCACCAGCCCGTCCCGGGGCCGCAGCTACGCCGTAGTCATGTCGTTCAGCTACGACCGCGACGGCCGCACCCTGACCAGCGAAGCCAAGGGCGCCACCTTCACCTGGTGAGCCGCCCGGCCCCGGCAAACCGTCGGCCGGCGGCCGGGGAATTCGGTGGAGGGGGCCGGCGTTCTGGCCTACCGTGATCCGCATGTTCGCGCTCGGTCTGCAGCTGCCCCCAGGGGCGGCTCCCGTGTGCGTGCTTTCGCTCAGCGGCGCCGATACCCGAATCTGACCCTTCCCCACCAGCAGCAGAACCGTAGGGGGAGGGTGGTCCCGCCGTGCGCGGTTCTGGCGCGCTCTGCCTGGCAACGGGCGCGCTCCCCCCATTGCCCTTACATCCAGTGAGGACTGAGAAAAACCATGGCCAAGAGCCAGTTCATCCGCAGCAAGCCGCACGTCAACATCGGCACGATGGGGCACGTCGACCACGGGAAGACGACCCTGACCGCCGCGATCACCAAGGTTCTCGCCGACCGCGACCCGGCCGCCAACCGGTACGTCGCGTTCGAGGGCATCGACAAGGCCCCGGAGGAGGCGGCCCGCGGCATCACCATCACCATCGCGCACGTCGAGTACGAGACGCCGAACCGGCACTACGCGCACGTCGACATGCCGGGCCACGCCGACTACGTGAAGAACATGATCACGGGCGCGGCTCAGGTCGACGGGGCGATCCTGGTCGTGTCGGCGCAGGACGGCTCGATGCCGCAGACCCGGGAGCACGTGCTGCTCGCCCAGCGGGTCGGCGTGCCCTACCTGGTGGTGGCGCTCAACAAGAGCGACGCGGTCGACGACCCGGAGCTGCTCGACCTGGTCGAGCTCGAGGTGCGGGAACTGCTGACCGAGTACGGGTTCCCCGGTGACGAGGTTCCCGTCGTACGGGTCAGCGCGCTCAAGGCACTGGAGGGTGACCCGAAGTGGGTCACGTCCATCGTGGACCTGCTCGACGCGGTCGACAGCTACGTGCCGGTGCCGCCGCGCGAGCTCGGTGAGCCGTTCCTGATGCCGATCGAGAACGTGCTGACGATCAGCGGTCGCGGCACGGTGGTGACCGGCAAGGTGGAGCGGGGCACGCTGCGCGTCGGTGAGCCGGTCGAGGTTGTCGGCCTCGGCCCGACCATCGCCACGGTGGCCACCGGTCTCGAGACGTTCGGCAAGTCGCTGGAGTCGGCCGAGGCCGGTGACAACGCGGCGATCCTGCTGCGCGGCATCAAGCGCGAGCAGGTCGAGCGTGGACAGGTGGTGGCGGTGCCGGGAACGGTGACGCCGCACCAGAAGTTCGAGGCGCGGATGTACGCGCTGACCAAGGAGGAGGGTGGCCGGCACACGCCGTTCGCGACGGACTACCGGCCGCAGTTCTTCTTCCACACCACGGACGTGTCCGGCGGGCTCGACCTGGGCGACGTCGACCTGGTCATGCCGGGCGACACGCTCGACAAGGTCACGGTCACGCTGGGCAAGCCGGTCGCGCTCGAGGTGGGCGCCGGCTTCGCGGTGCGCGAGGGCAACCGTACGGTCGCCGCGGGCACCGTGACGGGCCTGCTCGACTGACAAGGTAGGTAGGGACGGGTGGCCGGTGCGAACCGGCCACCCGTCACTGTTCCGGCCGCGGCACCAGGATCACCAGCAGCAGCAGCGGGATCACGACGGTCATGGTGGCGGCCAGGCCGACGAGTCCGGCGACCCAGCCGATCAGGGCCGGGCCGAGCAGGATCCCGGTGTAGGTGAACGTGGTCAGCCGCGAGACCAGGGCCGCGGTGGACGCGCCGGGCAGCCGGCCGACGGCACTGAACGTCAGCGGCAGCAGCACCGACGAGCCGAGCCCGGCCACCGCGAACCCGGCCACCGCCACTCCGGGGTGCGGCGCCAGGACGGCCACCGAGAAACCGCCGGCTGCGACCACCGCGCCGATCCGGAACAGCCGGTTGCCGCCGCCGCGGCCGGTGAGCCGGTCGCCGGCCAGCCGGCCGAGGGTCTGCCCGCCGGTGTAGGCGGTGATCGCCACGGCGGCCAGGCTCAGCGAGGCGCCGCGCACCTCGTGCAGGAAGATGCCGCCCCAGCCGAGCGCCGCACCCTCGCAGATCATCAGCGCGGTGGCGGTCAGGCCGAGCAGGATCAGCGGACGGCTCCAGCCCGACCGTACCGACACCGGCGCGCCCGGCTCGGCTGCGGCGTGCCCGTTGTCCGGCAGCCGGCGGGCGACGACCGGGCCGGCCACCAGCAGCAGGGCGCCGGCCGTGACGAGGTGCGCGCCCAGCGGTACGCCGAAGTGGGCCAGGGCCGCCGTGGACAGCGACGCGACCACCGCGCTGACACTCCAGGCCGCGTGACAACCGTTGAGGATCGGGCGCCCGGCTGCGCGCTCGACGGCGACCGCGCTCGCGTTCATCGCCGCGTCGGTCGCGCCGTGCGCCCCGCCGAGCACCGCCGCGCCGAGCAGGAACCAGGCCGGGCCGGGGGCGACGGCCAGGCCGGCCAGCAGGAGCGGCATCACGGTGAGAGCGCCGCGCAGGATCACGCGGGTGCCGATCCGCGCGGCCAGCGGACCGACGGCTTGCATGCAGGCCAGCGCGGCCGCCGCGAAGAGCAGCCCCGACAACCCGAACCAGGCGTCACTGAGGTCGTGGGCGGCCTTGAACGAGGGGGCCCGCACGATGTACGTGGACAGCGTCAAGCCGTTGAGCAGGAAGACGGCGGTGACTGCCCACCGGTCGTGCTCCGCCCGGACACGATGCTGCGGGTCGAGGTGGCTGAGGGTCACGCGGGCCTCCCGGTCTCGGACACGGACCCCGTTTCGGTGGTCCATGTCTCCGACGAACGGCGCCGCCACGAATCGGACAGCGGCCGGGATTATCGTGACGGGCGTGATGTTGCCGCTGCCTGAGGGCGAGTTCGACGCCTACCTGTTCGACTGTGACGGCACCATCGCCGACTCGATGCCGATCCACTTCCAGGCCTGGCAGCTGGCGCTGAAGGAGTGGGGCGCCGAGTTCGGCGAGGAGCTCTTCTATGCCTGGGGCGGTCGCACGCCGGTCTCGGTGATCGCCGATCTGAACGCCCGGCAGGGGCTCGCGATGCCGGTCGCGGTGGTGGACGAACGGCGCGAGCAGATCTTCCAGGAGCTGCTGCCCACCGTCGCGGCGGTGCCCGAGGTGCTCGAGCACATCGAGGACGCGTACGGGAAGCTGCCGTTCGCCGTCGTCTCGGGGAGCAGCCGGGAATCGGTGACCGCGTCGCTCACCACGTTGGGGCTGCTCGACCGGTTCGAGGTGATGGTCTGCGCGGGCGACTACCTGAACGGCAAGCCCGACCCGGAGTGCTTCCTGACCGCCGCCAAGCTGCTGGACGTGGCGCCGGAGCGCTGCCTGGTCTTCGAGGACACCGATTTCGGCATGCAGTCGGCGGCCGCGGCCGGCATGGCCGCCGTCCGGGTGCCGCCGCCGTGGCAGCGGCACCGGGACGGCTGAGTTTTCGGGTGCCGCCGCCATCGCAGCGGCGCTCGACCGGCTGAGCTTCCGGGTGCCGCCGCCGTGGCAGCGGCTGAGTTTCCGGGTGCCGCCGCCGTGGCCGCAGCACCCGGTGCGTCAGGTCAGCTGCAGGTAGTCGATGTTGAAGCCGCCGGTCTCGCAGAAGACGGTGACCAGCTGGTCGCCCGCCGCGAGGGTGACCGGCACGTGGACCGACTGGTAGGACGCCCAGCCTCCGGTGTCGGGCACCGACACCGTGGCCAGCTTTTCGCCGGCCGCGTTGCGGAACGAGATGGCGTCCGCCGCCACCGCGCCCGTGCCGTTGGCGACGCGCAGCTCCAGGTCGTACGTCCCGGCCTGGGCGACGTCGGCGCGGTAGCTCAGCCAGTTGCCGGGGGCGGTCCAGCCGATGTTCTTGCCACCGCTGGCTCCGGCATTGCTCTCGACGAAGTTGGCCCCGCCCTCGGTCCAGCCGTTCTGCGCCGCATAGGACTCGGCTTCGACCCGGACGCCGATCGGAGCGCCCTTCGGCACGACGGTGACCGGGACCGTCACCTCATCGCGGGACGCGCCGTCGGTGACGAAGAAGGTCAGCTGCTGGGTGCCCGCGGTGGTCGGGCTGAGCGTGACCACACCGGTGGTCGCGTCCAGGGACACGCCGGCGGGCAGGTCGGTGGCATAGAACGAGAGCCGGTCCCGGTCGCGGTCGGTGGCCGACAGGCGGAACAAGGTCGTCGCGTACTGATCGACGGTCAGCGCGGGCACGGCGCGCAGGACCGGGGCGTGGTCGCGGCGGGGAGGATCGGCCTTCCACCGGTACGTGGCGTAGGCGTCGGCCGGGACGCCGACCACAAAGGACTGGCGGCCGAGGGTGATCCGGACGTTTCGTGCGGTCGCCGCGGAGTTGGCCAGGATCGCCGTGAACCGGTTGCCGTCGCGGTAGACGACGTTGCTGACGCCGGCGGCCGGGGCGCTCGACTCGACGCGGACGTCGGCCGGCGACAGGTAGCGGGCGAACTGCCCCAGGGGGTAGAGCTCATCGCGTACGGAGAAGGTCTTGGTCTCGGTGTTGACCTTGACCAGCCGATCGGGCCACTTGGTGGTGCGGCCGACCTCCTCCCAGTCGACGTTGTTGTCGCGCTGGTCGGTCCAGTGCAGCGTGCCGCCGGTCTGGTCGGTCGCCTGCGCCCAGAGCGTGTAACTGCTCGCGTCGAGGCGGAAGTAGCTGAGCACGGTGGCCGGGTTGAGATCACTCGTCTCGGTCATGTGCACCGGCTTGCCGAACTCCTGATAGGCCTCGCGCATGACCGCGGGGTCACCCCAGTACGGGTGGAAGGCGATGGCGTCGGCGGCCCGGCGGGTGGCCGGGTCGTTCATGATCCGGTGGTAGTTCTTGGTCGCCGTGCTGTTGGGGTCGCGCCAGTCCCAGAAGTTGAAGTCGTGCACATACAGCTGCGTGCCCAGGCCGGCCCGGCGGAATTCACGCTTGATCGCGACCGCGAGCTTCTGCTGCTGCTCGACGCTGATGTCCATGGCCGGGTAGACGACGTCCATCCCCGGCTCGTTCAACATGGTGATCGCGTCAATGTTGATTCCATGTTGACGCATTGACTGTATGTACTTGACGTAATAGCGGGCGAACACATCGATGCAGTCATCACGGAGCTTGCCCACCTGATAGTGCTCGGTGGTGCTGCCCGGTTTGAGCGCGACCTCGCCGGTGAACCGGTTGTTGGTCTTCATCCAGGCCGGCGCGCTCCACGCCGACGCGAAGAACGTGGCCTTGGGGTTGTACTTCTGAATCAACTTGACCGCCTCGACCATGTGCAGGTCGATGTCGCGCTGGATCGAGAAGTGCTTCAGCGCGAAGTCCTCGGTGACGCCCGCGGGCAGCTCGTCGTAGGACCAGAACGGCAGGTGCTCGATGAGGTCCGGGCTGCCGATGGTGAGCCGGAACCGGTCGAAGCCGGCCCCGTTCTCGGGGTCGACGAGCAGGCGTACGGCCTTCTCGCGCTCGGCCGGGGTCAGCTTCCACAGGTTGGAGACGCTGGTCTCGTCGATCGACATGCCGATGCCGCTGTAGTGCTGCCGCTGCCGGCCCGGATCGACGACCACGGTCGCGTCGACGGCCCGGCCCGTGCCGTCCCCGACCCGCGTCGTGGGCAGCGACGCCCAGGCGTTGGCCGCGCCGGTCGAGTACGTGCCCGTCACCAGCTCGCCGCGCGGCTTGTGGGCCGTGGCCGGCTGCCCCGCCAGCAACGTCACGGCCGTCGATGCCACGGCGAGGGCCGCGGTCAGTGGTCGCTTCACCAGACCTCCCAGAGATAGATCAAGCGCGATTCGTTCAGGAGTTTATTAAGACCCTTAACTAATAAGCAACACTCCGGAAACGCGCGCGCCGACGATCTTCGGGCTACGTTGGACATTCATCGTCGTGAGGGGTCTCGATGGTGTGGTTCCGGTGGGTGGTCGCAGTCGCGCTGCTGGCTGCCCTGGCCGGATGCTCAGGCCCGTCACATCTGTGCGACTACGCCGCCGGCCTGGTCGACGATCACCACCTGACCGAGGCGGCTCGTGCCTACGCCGAGGCCCAGCGGGTCGGTGAAGGCTCCTGCGCCGACGACGGCCTCGACGAGGTGGTCGAGCAGCAGGCCGCCGGGCGGCGATCCTATGAGCAGGGAATGGCGGCGGCCCGGGCCGGGGACCTGCCCAAAGCCAAGGCGTCACTGCAGGCGGCGCTGCGCACCGACCAGGGTGACGTGCAGGCCGCGGTGGAGCTGCGTCGCCTCGGCCAGACTCCGTCGATCCGAGCCGTGCCCTCGTCAGTGACTGTCACCAACGGAGGCTCCGGCGGTCCCGGCGGCCCGCTCGTCTGGGCGGCGGTGGCCGGCGCGGCGCTCGCGTCCGCTCTGGTCCTAGCGGCGTGGTTCCGACGCGAACGGTGGGCGGCCGAGATCGTCGCGAGCGTTTCCGGTCCACTGAGGACCGACATGTCGGTTTTTGGGCGGAAGGTCACCGACATCGATGCCGACGACCTCCGGCGGCGACTCGAGGAGACGAGACAGCAGCTCGCCGGCATCGATGCCGGCGGCCTTCGGCGACGACTCGACGAGACGAAACAGCAGCTTGCTGACCTTGGCATGAGGCTAGGGGCGCTGGAGAAGAACTCGCCGTCGGGGGCGCTGTCGATGCTGCGGACGGCCGAGGCCGACCGTGTGGTGCGCGGCCTCATGGCGCAGCTGAAGGCGCATGAGCTGGCTCTGGACCGGCTGGCCGGAAGCGACGAGTCGGCTCGGCGGCTGATCGCGGGTCTCGCCGAGATCGTCCGGGCGGAGGAGCGCTTTGTCGACGAGCACTACGGGACGAGATCGGAGGGGCATGGAGACTGATCCGTTGACCGTGCAGCTCTTTTGGGCCCGCAGCGGCGACGGCGGGAGCCTCCTCGTGCGCCGCCGGATGCCTGAGCCATCGCCCTACGACGAGTTCTGGAGATCCGATCACCTGGTCGAACACGATCTGGCCGGTGGTGACCCGGCCCAGGTGGTCAGCGGATCCTGGCGGTCGCTGCTGGAAGGCCTGGAAGTCGGTGAAGTCGTGCAGATCGATCTCGCCGGCACTCCGCGGCCGGTCACGCTGACCACGTCGGACAAACCGGCGGATCCCGGTGCGCTGCTGTTCGACGCCAGCGTCTGGTGGACCGAGGAAGCCCACCGGCTGGTGACGCGCCGGGCGGGCCTGCGCACGTCCGAGCGGGATCTGGTGGCCCGCTACTTCCGGCCCGGTATCCAGTCGGCGCTCGCCGGCCTCGGCCGCCGGCTCGCGCTGGAGGTGATCGAGTGGCGCTCGGCCGACCAGGTCCACGCAGGACTGGGTGAGACCCGGACCGGCCGGCGCGGCGATCACAACGTCCCCGCATATCGGTTCCTGTCGGACGGGGAGCTCCTGCGCGACGGCGCTGAGGCGCTGCGCCGGCCCGAGATCAAGTCGGCGATCGACCACCTGCTCGACAGGCCTCAGGACCGCACCCGCGCCGAGGGGCTGACCGGCCGGCTGAAGCCGATCGACCCGAGCGTGCAAGCGGAGCCGGTCCTGTTCGCTCCGGGTCCGGAGAACGAGATGGTCAGCCGGGTAGTGCTGTTCGGATCTCGTGGGGTCCAGATCGGCGACCAAAATGTTCAGATCAACGGCGAAGTGAACGTTGAAATCAACATCGTGCTCTGTACGCACGATCCCGAGGTGGCGGAGGCGTTGCGGAACGACGAATCGCTCGGCCCGTGGATCGCCGACCGGATGAACGGCGTCGGCGACCAGGGAGTGAGCCCATCAGTGATTCGGGCGCTGGGACTGGGCGAGCGGATCAGCGGCGATCTGGCCGCGTTCCGGGTTGAGCGCGGCGATCAGGGCCGAGGGGTGAGCGAGATTTCCCTCCGCCATGGACCTGACGAACCGGGCCGAAATCCCCGTAGCCCGGCTGAGGGCCCACGCCACGCTGGAGACGATGTGCGTCACCCGGGAGACGATCTGCGGCAACCGGGGGACATCACGCGCCTGCCGGGTGACTGGCCGGGGCGCGGTGGCGGCGGGTTCGGGCGGGACACCGGTCGGCCCGGACGATTCTGACGTGAACGGTCACGGCTGCTGCTGGTGCCCGGCGTCCGGGTTGTTGTCGCGGATGGCGGTGGCGAGGGACTTCAGGAAGTCGGGGTTGTCGTCGGGGGCCACGAAGACCGGGCGGGGGCGCAGGACGACCTGGGGGACCGGGCGGCCCTTGACGAACCAGGCGATCGCGCCGAACGGGGAGAGCAGCAGGATGGCGAACATCCAGGCGGCCCAAGGGGCGGTGCGGATCTCGTCCTCGTGGGCGCGGAGGCAGTCGACCAAGGCGATGATCACCAGCGCGAGGTCGAGCAGGAGCAGGAGAACGAAGACGCTTGCCATGCCTGCAGACGATCCCCGGCGTGGGGGCCGCCGGACGGTCGCGAACAGGTGCTTTCCGGTGGCGGCCGGGCGGGTGCTGGGGACGGCACCCGCCCGGGGGCGTTGTGGGGCTAGAGCGCGCTCGCCAGGGCGGGCAGGTAGCCGTACGTGTAGCCGTTGACGTTGGGGTGGAAGGAGTTCTGTGGGGGGACGACGGTGAGGCCGTTCAGGTAGGGGGTGGGGGCGCAGATGCCGTGGCCGGCGAACTCGTCCCGTACGTCGGAGAACGTGAAGCCGGCGGCCTGGGCGCGGGCGGCGATGACGTCGTTGAGGGTTTGCGCACCCTCGTTGAGCGCCCGGCGTTTGGTCAGGCTCATGCCGGTGAGGCCGCACGACGCGGACGAGGTGTCGAAGAGGATCGGGTAGCCGAGCACGACGACCTTGGCCTTGGGTGCTTTGCGCTTGATGGCCGCGTACGTCGCGTCTAGCTTGCCCGGCAATGAGCCGGTGATGTCGGTGCGGGCGGTGGCTACCTTGTCGAGGCAGGCCGCGTCGCTGCCGACCTGGCAGCCGAGCACCGTGGGGGCGAAGCCGGCGTCGTTGCCTCCGATCGTGATGCTGATCAGGTCGGCGCCGCTGCTCAGGAACGGGACCTGCAGGTTGCGGACGTCGCTGGTCACGGCGCCGCCGCAGCTGAGGTCGGTGAACGACTTGGGCTTGTTGCGCGCCGTCCACTGACCGGGGTAGCCCTGCTTGCTGCGCAGGCAGAACACGCTCTGGCCGGGCGCGCCGACTCCCGAGGAATAGGAGTCGCCGAGCGCGACGTAGTCGGTCACGGCAGGGTCGACCGCCGCGGCCGCGGGTGCCGCGACGGCCAGCGAGAGTAGTGATGTTGCTATGAGACAGCCGAGAAGGGATAGACGTCTGCCCATGGAGTGGCCTCCGGTCCGTGGGGGAGAGGAAGCCGGAGCGCTCCGGTTACTGAACGGTAAGTCAGCGTGCCGAGAAAAGAAACACGGTGACATTCCTGTTACGGAGTAGTAACGTCCATCGATGTGACCTGGGTCGATGTCAGTGGGTGACGGCATTTTCACAAGACCGGCACAGCTGATCCTCAGGGTGCCTTCAGACGGCGTGACTACGGTCCTCACATGGAAGAAGAACGGGCACGGCGGATTGTCGACACGCTGCGGACGCGCAATGTCTTCGCCCATGTGAAGCTGCCCCAGGCCGGCATCACGCAGTACGGCATCCGCGTCGTACTGCCCGACGGCCGTGAGGCGATCTGGGACAACGACGGCACGGCCGGTCTCGAGGCGCAGATCATGCGTAACGGCATCCTGGTCGGCTTCGTCGCCTCGATCCCCGACTCGGAGAACTTCGGCGACGGCCAGATCGTCGAGTCCATCGCCACGGCCGATTACGACCGTCCGGTCGGCCGATCCATCCCGTCCAAGCCCCGGCCCGCGGCCACCCGTCCGCCGTCGCCGGTCACCCTGGCCCAGCGCCTGCGGGGCGGCTTCCGCTCCTGACTGTGCGGCGCGGATCAGCTCGGTGAGGTGGCCCTGCCGTGGGCTGGTCAGCTGGGTGAGGCGGCTCTGTCGTGGGCTGACCGCGCTTTGTGGGGCGGCGCGGGTGTGAGCTGACCGCGCTTTGTGGGGCGGCGCGGGCGTGGGCTGACCGCGCTTTGTGGGGCGGCGCGGGCGTGAGCTGACCGCGCTGCTTGGGGGCGGCGCTGTCGTGGGCTGGTCGGCAGGGATAAGTCGGTGCGGTCGCGGCTCTATCGCGCTTGGAGAGCCGGGGCTGCTCGGCTTGGCGTGTGGTCCTACTCCGGGCTGATCAGCTCGATGAGGCGGTCGAGTGCGACCGGCCACAGCTCCGGGGTCAGGTTGCTCAGCAACGTCTCGGCCAGCGTGTGCGCCACCACGTTGATCTTCTCTTCCACGGCCGGATCGAGCGCGACAGGCGGCGGCAGAAGTACTGGGGCCGGGGCGACGGGTTCCGGAGCGGGTGCTTCCGGTTCGGGTGCGACCGGCAGATCCTCGGGCGCCTCCGACGGGTGGCCCAGCGGCGCGGCTGTCAGTTGGCCCGGTGGCGCGGCCGGCAGGTCCTCGGGTGCGCCGACCAGGTGCAGGTGGGCGGTGGCCCGGGTCAGGGCGGTGTAGAGCAGCCGATGCCCGCGCGGGTCGTCGTCGACGATGAAGCCCGGCTCGACCACGATCGTCGCGTCGAACTCCAGGCCCTTCGCCTCGTGCGGGCTGAGCAGGGTGATCGCCGGGCCGCGCTCGTCGCCCGGTGCTGTGCCCCAGGGCAACTCCTCCGCGCGCAGCGCCGCCTCGATCTCGTCTCGGCAGCGCGCCGGGCAGATGACCGCCACCGAGCGCCCGTCCGCGGCGTGGTCGGCGGCCGCCGCGACCACGACAGCCGCACGGCCGGCCGGCTCGACCGGTGAGATCGCCGGGTCGGCCGGCCCTTCCCGTACGGTGGTCGGCGGCTGGACGCTCGGGGCTGCGGTGGGCAGCAGCTCGGCCGCCAGGTCGAAGATCTGCCGCGGCACGCGGTAGCCGAAACGCAGCTCCCGGTGCACGTGCGGCATCTCCGACGGCAGGTGGGCGAGCACGTCGTGCCAGTCGTCGCGGGCCCACGGGCCGGTCGACTGGGCCATGTCGCCGACCACGGTCAGCGAGCCGTTCGACGAGCGGCGGGAGATCGCGCGCAACTGCATGGGCGAGAGGTCCTGGGCCTCGTCGACCACCACATGGGCGTACGTCTGGGGTCCGGCCCCGGACAGGTGCTCGGCCTCGTCGAGCAGGGGCAGGTCGGCGTCGCTGAACGGCGGGTCGGCCGCCGCCATCCGCTGCAACGCGTCGATCTCGCGGTCGGTGAACTCGCCCTCGGCCGCCTCGGTCAGCAGGGCCCGCGACGAGAAAAGCTCGGTCAGGAACGTCGTCGCCTCGAACTCGGGCCACAACCGGTCGGCCAGCTGGTCGGCCGCGTCGAGGATCAGGCGCGGATCCTGGGTGCCGGCCACCAGCGCCGCCCGCAGCAGCCGCCGCCGGTCGCCGGCCGGCGCCTCGCTGGCCTTGGCCGTCGTGATCACCCGTTCGATCTGCGCCGGGTCGAGCCGGACGACCCGGCCCCGCACGGTGATCACCGAGGGCACGAGGGCCTGCCGCTTGCTCCGTTTCTCGAGCGCCCGGGCGAGCAGGCCGGCCATCCGGGCCTCGCCCTTGAGCCGGGTCACGTGGGGCGCCTCGGGACGGCCGGTGACCGCCTTGGGCAGCAGCCCGTCGATCGAACTGTGCGCGACGCCCTCGTGGCCCCACTCGGCGAGCAGTGCGCGGGTGCGCCGGGCGAACGCGTGGGACGGCCCGACAACCAGCACCTCACCGTCGGTCAGACCGAGCTCGGGGTCGTCGAGCAGCCAGGCGACCCGGCGCAGGGCCGTGTCGGTCTTGCCGGTGCCCGGACCGCCCAGGATCATCAGCACGCTCTCGGGGGCCGCGCGGATCAGCTCGTCCTGGGCGGTGCGGATGGTCGCCGCGAAGTCGCCGGCCTCGGCCAGCAGCGGATCGTCCGGCGCCGCGACGCGGGTCAAGGTCAGCTGCCTTCGAGGGGCACTTCGAGGCGTACGCTGCCGCGCAGATCCAGGTAGACCCGGTCGGGGGCTCGAACGACTCGGATCACCACGTCGTCGCAGTTGGGGCAGCGGGCCACCAGCCCGGGGGACTGGTGCCACACCATCAGCGTGGCCACCGCGTCGGTGTGGGTGCAACCCGCGCACATGTAGCGGGCCGCCGTCACGTCGACCGCGAAGATCTCGCGGAGGTCGCCGGCCATGGAGTTGCCGTCGAGCATCGGCCCCCTGTGCCCGGGTTGTGTCACGACGTCCCTCCGAAGCGTTCGGTGCGGATCCGGCGCGGGTCGTGGCCGAGCGCGACCAGGATGTCCGCGGCGGTCTCGACGAACGTGGTGGGGCCGCACACGAAACAGTCCGGTGTGAAGTCCGGCGGCCAACCGTACGTGTTCACGGCGGCCACGTCGATCCTCTTCGGGGCCGAAGGCCAGTTGTCCGGCGTTTTCCGCGTGTAGACGTAGTGGACGTCGAGCCCAGCGTCGTCGCGCACGCGGCGCCGCAACTCGTCGGCGTAGAGCACGTCCTCCGGCGTCCGCACCGAATAGATCAGCCGGAACGGTTGCTTGGAACCGGCGATGGCCCGGGCCCGCACCATCGCCATCAGCGGCACCACCCCGGAGCCGCCGCCGAGCAGCACCACCGGTGCCGTCGACTTCTCGCGCCAGACGAACCAGCCGCCGACCGGGCCGCGCAGCTCGATCTGGTCACCGGCCTGCACGGTGTCGGTCAGATAGGGCGAGACCTCACCGTCGTCGAGCCGCTGAACGGTCAGCTCGACCTTTCCACCCGGCTCGGGCCAGGCCGAGGCGATCGAATAGCTGCGCTGCGCGCTGTATCCGTCCTCGGCGGTCAGGCGCACGTCGACGTGCTGGCCGGGCAGGTGACCCGGCCAGTCCGGAACGTCGAGCACCAGCGTGCGTGCCGTCGGCGACTCCCAGCGGGCTTCGGCAATCGTCGCCGCCCGCCAGATCAGTCGCCCTGATACCGCTGTTCGCGCCATGGGTCTCCGTACATGTGATAGCCGGCGGCCTCCCAGAAACCAGGCTCATCCTCGGGCATCAGCTGAATGCCGTTGACCCATTTCGCCGATTTCCAGAAATACAGGTGCGGAATGAGAAGCCGGGCCGGGCCGCCGTGCTCAGGCTCGAGATCCTCACCATCGAACTTGTACGCCACCCAGGCCTTGCCGTCGAGAAGATCTTCCATCGGGACGTTGGTCGTGTAGCCGCCGAAACTGTGGACCATCGTGTAGTCGGCGGCCGACTCGACGCCGGCCAGCAGGGTGTCGAGCGAGACGCCGCGCCAGGTGGAGCCGAGCTTGGACCACTTGGTGACGCAGTGGATGTCGACCGTGACGTCCTCGGCCGGCAGCGCCTGGAACTCCGTCCAGTTCCAGCTCGTCCTGTCGCCGGTCTCCGTGGTGACGGTGAAGCGCCAGCGATCGAGCGGGACGCGCGGGGTCGGCCCGGCGGAAAGCACCGGGAAATCGTGGGTGAGGTACTGACCGGGCGGCAAGCCGGGCACCGACTCTCGTCGGCGGCCGCCGAATCCCCTGGAAATGATGCCCATAGGTGATGAGTAAACCGGATGATCTTGCACCTGGACAGCGCTCAGAGCCGGATCACGCCGCTTGTGGTGCCCGACACGACAACGCGGTGCTCCAGGCCCGGGACGAGATCGACGAACCGGGTGATAAGGGTGGCGGGGTACGTGCGCACCGTCCGCCACTCCTCGCCGGCCTCCTGCTGGATCTCGACCGGTACACCTTCGGCCCCCTTGATCACTACGGTGAGCTCGCCGGCCCCGGTGCGGACGAGCCGGATGATCGGCTTGGCCGAGGCGCTCGGCGTCGGGGTGGCCGGAGCGCTGGGCGTCGGGGTGGCCTGGGTGCTGGGCGTCGGGGTGGCCGGGGTGCTGGGCGTCGGGGTGGCCGTCGGCATCTCGCTCGGGACGGGCGAGCTGGTGGTCGGCTTCGGCTGGTCGGTCGGTGTCGCGGGCGAGCTCGATGACGCCGCCGGTGACGGTGTCGCCGCCGGAGCCGGAGTCGTGACGATGGCCGGGGCGGTGCTCGGCGGGACGATGCGCGCCAGGGCGGCGGCCGCGTCGAGCAGGCCGGCGCCGAAGTCGTCGTCGCGGCCGGGCGCGCCGAGGTCGACGGCCGAAGTGGTCAGCGCCTGCTCGACCTGGTCGGGGGTCAGTGCGCGGTCGGCCCCCTTGAGCAGCGCGGCCACCGCGGCGACGTGGGGCGCGGCCATGGAGGTGCCGTTCATCCGTACGTATCGGTTGCCCGGAAAGGTGCTGAGGATGTCGCTTCCGGGGGCGGCCACGTCGACGTACCCGCCGCGGTTCGAGTAGCCGGCGACATCGTCGTTCGAGGTCGTCGCGGCCACGGCGACGACACCCGCGTCGGCCGCCGGGTAGCTGACCGGGCTGCCCTGGGCGCGCGCGTTACCGGCCGCCGCGACGACGACGACACCCTTGCTGCGGGCGTAGGCGACGGCGTTGCTCACCGCGCTGACCTGCCAGGTCGAGCTGATCGACATGTTGATGACGTCGGCCCCGTGGTCGGCGGCGTAGGCGATGCCGTTGGCCACGTCGGACATGTAGCCCGAGCCGTCGGGCCCGAGCACGCGTACGGGAAGGATCCGGGCCTGGGGAGCCATGCCGGCGACGCCCTCGCCGTTGCCGGTGAGCGCGGCGATCGTGCCGGCCACGTGGGTGCCGTGGCCGTGCGGGTCGACCGACGGGCCCTCGGTGCGGGTGATGAAGTCGGCGCCCGGCAGCACCTGCCCGGTGAGATCGGGGTGCGTGGCGTCGACACCGCTGTCCACGACGGCGACCGTGACGCCGGCGCCGGTCGACCGCGGCCAGGCGCCGTCGACCCGCACGCGGGCCAGGTCCCACTGGGCGGGCAGGTACGGGTCGACCTGGGCCACCGTGACCGGGGCGTCCAGCTCGACGCTGACGGCGCCGGGCGCCTGCTGGCCCTCGGCGACCAGAGCCTCGGCGGCGTTCCGGTCGGTGACGGTGCGGGCGGCGATCACCGGACGGCCGTCCCGGCCGACGCGGGTGCTGACCACCCGTACGGGAAGGGTCTGGGAAACGACCGGCGGAAGAAGCCCGGCCGGGCTCGCCGAGAGGTTGTGGGTGATCGGCCGCCAGGCCGGCTCGTCGAACTTCAGGGTCAGCGCGGCCCCACCCGCGACGGCGGCCAGGACGACGGCACCCACACTCAGCTTCTTCATGTCAGACCGATTCGGCTGCGGGGGTTGGCGGGACGGGAAGCGAAGCGGTGCAACTCGGTTCCGACGAGTCTTCGGTGGTTTTAGAGCGCTTTGTCCGTCTCGGTGACACGATCGGATCGAGGTCGCCTCGCGGCCGATCCGCTAGTCGACAGGGAACCGCGCACCGATGACAGTGCAGGACGAGAACGGCGTCTACCGATCGCTGGCCCGTGAGCGCCGCAACCAGCGGCGCAAGCAGCTCGGGGTGGGACTGGCCGGGGTGGCCGTGTTCGCCGGGGCGGGCTCGTTCGTGATGCAGAGCCGGCTGATCGATCTCTCGCGCCACACGGAGACCCGGGAGCCGCTGGCCGTCGCGCCGCGTCCGGTGCCGGCGCCGTCCTCGTCCTCGCCCTCGCCCTCGCCGTCGGTCTCGTCGGGGCTCGCGGCCGGGCCCGGACGTGTGACCCGGGACGGCGCCCGGCAGCGGGTCAGCCCGGCGCCGCCACCCTCGTCGACGGCGGCCACCTCGGTGGCGTCGCCCAGCATCGCGGCGGCCACCTCGGCGTCGTCGCCCAGCATGGCGGTCGCGGCGTCGCTGAACCGGCACGAGGAGACCACCCGCTCGAGCAGGATCCGGGTGACCTCGGCCGGGTTCGACCTCACCGGGAAGCCGGAACTTTCCATCGTGGGTGACCCGGGCTGGGAGGTGGGGGCGGCGCGGTGCACCAAGACCGTGCGCTCGGCCACCGGGGAACAGGTGCGGGTGATGCCGTCGGTGCTGGTGTGCTGGCGTACGTCGCCGCGCCGCAGCGTGGTCACGGTCGCCACGGCGAAACGAGGCCGTCCGTCGTCGGGCGAGAGTGTCGCGGTGATCGATCGGGAATGGGCGCGGCTGCGGTGATGCGCCGGACCCCGAGGCTGGGGGCGGCCTCGGGGTCCTGTTCTCGCGGTTCTACTTCTTCTTGACCGTGGCGTTCTTTCCGGTCGCCTGTCCCTGGACGGAGAAGGTGGTGACCGGCGAGACGACCTCGACCGAGGTGGCGGTCGCGGGGACCACGAGCTTGATCTGGAATCCGCCGTAGGCGGTGACGGAGAGGTTCACTCGGCCGTTGCCGTCGGTCTGGACGGTCTTGTAGTCGAACTTGGCTGAGCCGGTGGCGGCCAGACCGACCTGCACGGTCTTACCGGCCCAGGGGGCGCCGGCCGCGGTGACCGTGTAGAGGACCGAGGCCGGGCGGCCGGGGGCGACTGTGGTCGACGGGGTCGAAACGCTCACCGTGGGGGTGAGCTTGGCGGGCGTCGTGGTCGGTGCCGCGCTGGGCGTGCTGCTCGTGGTCTTGCTGGCTGACGGGGTGGGCGTGGGCGTGCTGCTGGTGGTCTTGCTGGTCGACGGGGTCGGGGTGGGCGCGCTGCTGGTGGTCTTGCTGGCTGACGGGGCCGGGGTGGGTGTGCTGCTGGTGGTCTTGCTGGCTGACGGGGTGGGGCTGGTGGTCTCGGTCCGGGTGACGGTGGCGAGCGCGGCGGCGGCGTCGATGCGGCCGGCGCCGAAGTCGTTGTCCCGGCCCTTGGTGCCCAGGTCGACGGCCGAGCTCTTCAGTGCGGCCTCCACCTGGTCCGGCGTGAGCGACGGCTGGTAGGCCTTGAGCAGTGCGGCCACCGCAGCGACATGCGGGGAGGCCATCGAGGTGCCGCTCATCGACACGTAACCGGTCTTGCCGCCGAGCGCGGTGGGGTAGGTGCTGAGGATCGACGTGCCGGGCGCGGCGATGTCGACGTAGCTGCCCGCGTTGGAGTAAGTGGCGACCTTGTCGGCCGAGTCGGTCGCGGCGACGCCGATGACACCCGCGTCGGCGGCCGGATAGCTGGTCGGGCTGCCCTTGGCCCGCTCGTTGCCGGCGGCGGCGACCACCACGACACCCTTGCTGCGGGCGTACGTGATGGCGTTGGTGACCGCACTGACCGCCTTGGTGGCCCCGAGCGACATGTTGATGACGTTCGCGCCGTGATCGGCGGCCCAGATGATGCCCTCGGCCGCGTCGGACATGAAGCCCGACCCGTCCTTGGCCAGAACCCGTACCGGAAGGATATTGGTGTGGGGCGCGATGCCGCTGATCCCGACGCCGTTGCCGGTGACCGCGGCGATGGTGCCGGCGACATGCGTGCCGTGGCCGTGGGGGTCGCTGCTGGCCTCGGCCTTGTCGGCGATCGCGTCGTAGCCGGGGAGCACGTTGGCCGCGAGGTCGGGGTGCTTGGCGTCGACACCCGAGTCGAGCACGGCGACGGTGACGCCGGCACCCGTGGACTTCGTCCAGGCGGAGGCGGTGGAAATCTTGCTGAAGTCCCACTGCTGGCTGCGGTACGTGTCGCTGCCGGTGGGCACGTCGAGCGCGGTGGTGACGGCGTCGAGCTCGACGCCGACGGCGTTGGTGGCCGACTGGCCGGCCTTGACGGCCTTGGCGGCGGCGGTCTTGCTGGTAGCGGTGGTGACCTTGATGACCGGCTTGCCGCTCGCGTCGAGGCTCGTGGTGACGACGCGTACGGGCGCCTGGGTCGACACGGTGGTCGGCAGGATCTGCTCGGGCGTCTCGGTCAGGTTGTAGGTCGCGGGCTGCCACTCACTCGCCGAGGTGACAGTCGCGGGCAGGGCGATCGCGGCGCCGCCGGCCACCGCACCGACAGCCAGGGCGCCAATTGCGTACCGGCGCAGATGCTTCTTCATCGTCGTCCTCCCCTTAGGTGGTCGACGAGAACGGTCGGCGGCCCGGCAGCAAATGGGCAGACCTTTGCTTGGTGCAGTTCGGGAGCACAGCAAAACGGCCCGGGGCGCGCCCCGGGCCGTCATACGTGGTGGATCAGAAAGGCCCGACCGTGAAGGTGGCCCCGCTGCTGAGCGCCGTCGGACTGGCCAGCTCTCCGGCATCGGTGGCGCCGTTGGCGACCACAGTCACCGTGTAGGTGCCCTCGGGCACGGGACCGTCCGCCGCCGTCCCGTCCCCAGGGTTGAGGCGCGTACCCAGCAGGTCGAATGTGCAGATCAACTCGGTGTTGCTGACCACCATGACCTTCTTGCACTCCTGCACGCCACGGTTGGACCCCGGAACGTACGCGTCCTTGACCAGGAAGACGTGGGCCGTGGTGTCGGTCGGCGCGGCCGACTCCTTGAAGGTCAACGACTGGAAGCCGACGCCCTTGAGCGACACATCGACCTTCGACCCCGCCGGTGCGGTGTCCGGGGTCACGGCGACGGCGTTGCGGTAGGTGAAGAAGAGGGGCTCGTCCGCCGTGTCGGCTTCGGCGTCCTGCTCGAGGCCGTTGTTGTCCGGATCCGAGCTGATGACGGTGCCACCGGGCGTGTTGACGGTCAGAGTGAGGTTGGCGGCCGCTGAACGAGACGAGGTGACGGCGGTGAAGCTGTTGCCGTTGATCGCCACCTTGATGCCGGTCAAGGTGGCTCCTCCGATCGAAGCCGTGGTGGTGTTGGCCGCACCGAAACCCACGCCGGTCACCGTGATCAACTGGCCGCCGGAGGAGGGGCTGCTAGCCGGGATGATCTTCGCGATGCGGGGCCGGACGGCCAGCGTGTACGCCGCGGTGGCAAGCAGGGTGCTGGTGGTCGTCGACGGGTCGTCATAGACGCAGACGTTCCACTTGGCCGTGGTCTGAGTCCCGGCGAGCACCAGCCCGGTCGTGTTGATCTCCGCATCGGCCGGATAGGGCCCGCTCGGCACCCGGAAGGCGATCTTGTTGGACGCCACTCGTTTGACGTCCTCGGGGTTGACGGTCAGCACGCCGGCCGTGGTGGCAGCGCCCGTCGCCTCGATGTTGGCGTCGGCCTTAGCCGTCGCGGCGCAGGCGGTGACTCCCTTGCCCGTGAACTGGAACTGCACGGTGGGTGTCGTGCCCGCCGGGAACGGATTGAGGTTCGCGGCGGTGACCGTCGCGGTGATCGAGTTACCGCCGCCGCTGGGCCCGTTGGCGCTGCTGAGCGTCATCGTCGGGGGTGCGGCGCCGGCGGCCACCGCCGTGCCGGTCAGAACGACCGCGCTCACAGCGAACGTGGCCAGGCCGCCGCGAACGAGCTTGCTCATGGATTCGCCTCCCGTGGACCGCTCATGGTCGCCTGCCCAGGAGCGTATCGGCGCAAGAGCCGCGGAACTGGCCAAAGGTTCATAAGTGCCTGAGAGCTTGTTGGATCAGACCACTGTCCGGATGTTGGTGCCATGAAGAATCTGGGCCGTCATACGACGTCCGTGGCCGGCCTGACAGTTGACCGTAAGGGCCGAAGTGCCGGTCTCATCCACTGATTAGGCCATTTTGCTGTTCTATGTCCCCTCTGTTGCCACCATGAAATTGGGAAAGGTGTGCCGTTCAGCGGCACGTCGAGCAGCAGCACTAGGTGAGCGAGGTTATCGAGATGAGCACTCACGACGATGACCGGGAGACACACGCCGCGCAGTCGGCGACCGAGGCGATGCCGTGGTGGCGCCGGCGCCGGACCGCCGTCGGGGCGGTGGGTCTGCTTGCGCTATTGGGGGGCGGGACTTATGCGCTGACTACGGAGCTCAGCGAGCCGGCCGCGGTGCGGCCGCCCGATGCCGGAGCAGTCGGAGCGCTCGTGCCGGCGCCGACCGAGCCAGGCGCGACCTCGACCGGACCGTCGACTCCACCGGCCACGGAGGCGTCAACGTCCTTGGAGCCGAGCAAGCCGCCCGTGCCGGCGCCTGTGGCGTCCGCGTCCGCCAAGGTCGAAAAGGAGATCAAGAAGGCGAGAATTGCCGCAGCCAAGGAGGGCTATCCGCTGGTGCGTCCGTTGCCGACCAGCACCGCACGTCCGGCGCCGCAGCAGCGCGAGACGCAGAAGCGCGACAAGAACGGCTCGGTGCGGATCATCACCGCGAAGGGCGACCTGACCGGCCAGCGGGAATTGCGGTGGGTGGCGGACAAGGGGACGCCTGCCGGAGACGCCCGGTGTTCACGGAAGATCCGGCTCAGCAATGAGCAGGCACCCAACGTCCTGCCGAACATGCTGATGTGCTGGCGTACGTCGGCGGCCAAGAGCGTGGTCATCATCAACGTGCGCTACCACGGCAAGCCGACGCCGGCCGACACAGTGGCGGTTCTTGACAAGGAGTGGGCGAAACTCTGATCCCGGCGTCCCGGGTGACGAACGCGGCGTGCGCACAATCGCGCACGCCGCGTCTTTCATTGCGACGGCACGATAACGCACGTCCCCGTATGTCAGGGCTGGATCGGCAGAACTGGGACAACGGCGTCGTCGCCCGCGCGAGCATGGGCTTCCGGTCGGGCGGTTGCCTGGGTGCGCCCTGGGCACTGCCACAACGCCAGCCTGGGAGGAAGCACTATGACGGGACGAGAACGCGACGGCGGCTTTGAGCCGCGCACGCATCGGTCTGCCGGCCGGCGGCAGGTGTATGCCGCGGGAGGCGTAGGTGTCGCTGCTGTGCTGGGCGCCGGGCTGCTGGTGGCCACGGCCGGCCACGACGACCCGCCGTCGGTGGCCGTGCCCGCTGGACCTGCTCGATCGCTCGACCAGCCACGTACTGAAGCGGTGGCTCTGACCGAGGCGGCGACGCTTACCAAGGCGACACCGCCGAGTGCATCGCCGCCGTCCCTGACGCCGGCACAACAGCAGCGGGTAGCCGCCGTCGAGAAGGCAGCGAGGAGTCAAGAACCGATCACACGTGCGCTGCCGCAGACCGTGCGGGACTACCCGGAGGTGACCGTGACGAGCAGGCGTACCGCCGAGCGGACCCTGCGAGTCGTCTCGGGGCACGGGGACCTGACGGGTTACCGCGAGCTCGCGTGGGTCGCCGACCGGGGGCGCCAGGAGGCGCACGGTGTCCGGTGCTCGCAGACGATTCGGCTCTCCCTGGACGAGAAGCCGGCGCGGCACCCGACTCTGCTGGTGTGCTGGCGGACCAGCGCGCAGCGCAGTGCGTACACAGTCATGGTCGATCAGGACGGGCGGCCGTCCGCGAAGGTGAGTGTTGCCGCGCTCGACGCCGCTTGGCGCCGGCTCGACTGAAGGCGGAACCGCAGGCGGCGGCCGACTCGGTCAGCCGCCGTCGTATATGGGTCGGCGGCCCGGAGCAGATGCTCCGGGCCGCCGGTTAATGTGTCGGGGCGTCGGTCAGGACGGGGCCACCGTGAAGGTGGAACCGCTGCTGACGACCGACTGGGTGTAGGCGGGGTCCGACGTGGCCGCGCCCACGGCCGCGTTGCTCACCACGGTGAGCGTGTACGCGCCGTTCGGGACCGGCGCCGCCGCGCGCAGCGTGCCGCTGTCGCTCGCGTCGACAACCGCGTTGGTGGGCTGGTTCAGGTATGCCGTCTTGCCATCCGCCGAGACAGACAGGATGACGGTGCCGTCCGCGATGTCGCCAGTGGTGAACGCGTTGAAGGCTCGGCCGACGTCGGCCTGTGTGAACACGGCGCTGGCCGAGGTGACCGAGGTGGCGCCCGAGCTCGCCGTAAGGGTCGTCACGCCGGTGCGCACCGGTCCGCCGACAACGGCGTCGGTGACCGCGCCACCCGCGCCCGTTCCAACCTGCGACACGACAATGCGGGTCGGGCTCAGAACCGCGGTGATTGTGGTGCCGGCCGCGATGAGCGTTCCACCGTCGGAGATGGGCTGGCCCACATCGTCCTGGGAGAACGTGCCATCGGTGACTTCCCAAACGGTGCTGGTGGTGCTGGCGGTCACGTTTGGCTTGTTACCCGTGCCGGTCGTGTTCGCATATGTAAGCGGGAACGCTGCCTCGGCGCCCGCCGCCGCGGTAGCGGCGGCCCCGCCGAAACGGCGGTCGAGAACCAGGCTGCAGACCAGCGTCTCATCGTTGATCACGAGGACGTTCCAGCACTCCGACACCGGCGCGTTCGCCTTACGGTCGGTAGACACTGCCGCCGCACCGTTGTAGGTGCCTCGGACGAGGTAGACCCGCGAGTCGGTGGCGGTCGGGCTCGAGGTGCCGTAGGTCGTCGGGTTGGTCGGCCAGTTGTAGCTCAGGAAGCCGGTGCCGGTGACCTTGACGTCGAGCGAGCCGATCGTGTTGGGCGCGGTGCGCGGCGCGACGATGATCTCGTTCTGGAACGAGAAGGCGTTCGTCAGAGTCCGCACGCCCGACGAGGTGGTGACAACCAGCGGCGAGTTGGCCTGCACGCTGTGCGCCGGAGTCGTGGCCCGGAACGAGTAAGCGCTCAGCGGCCGGATGTTCTCCAGGGCGACACCGCCCAGGGTGGCGGTGATGCTTCCCGGGGTCGTCGGAAAGTCCGTGCCGGAGACGACGATCTCGGTGCCACCGGTCGCGGGTCCCGCCGAGGGCCGGATGGCGGCCGGGATCGCCGCGGCGATCGTCGTGTAATCCGCCGAGGCCACGACAGATCCGCCGCCGTCGTTGGTGGAGTTATAGGTGCAGACAGTCCAGCTGCCGACCCTGGCCACCGTCGGGACCGTGAACGCGACCTGCGTGTCGCTCAGCTTCCGCACCTTGGCGGTGGCCACGCGGTAGAGGTACGTCGGATCAGTCGTGTCATCCGTGGTCTCATAGGTGGCGTTGCAAGGCTGACCCGAGACCAGCAGGATGCCCGGCGTGAAGCCGGAGTAGGTGGTGGCGTCCGTCGCCGTGATCGTGATGCCGTTGCCGCCGGCCGACGGGCCGCTGGTGTTGCTCAGGTAGACCTTGCCCACCGTGTAGCTCGTGGACGACAGCAGCGTGGACGCGGCGGTGGCCCCGTTGTAGAGGCAGAGGGCGTAAGACTTCGGACCCACGCCGGTGGACGTGATGGCGGCCGGCACGGTCAGCGACGTCTGTGTGTTCGAGAGCCGGTTCACGTTCGAGGCGACCAGCGTGGCCCCAGGCGTGCCGTAGGCCGTCGGGCAGGTCGAGGAGGAGAAGTACGCTCCGACGGCGGCGACACCGGTGAAGATCGCCGCGGTGTCGGCGGCCGTGACGGTGAGGCTGTTGGTGCCGCCGGAGGGTCCTGCGGCGTTGTTCAGCCTGGGCGCCAGACCCACGTTGAACAGATAGCCGGCGGTGTTGGTGGTGGGCTGCAACGAGCTCGTGTTGACAGTGTCGCCGCCGTACACGCAAGCGCGGTACTGCTTGACGACACCGTTGGGGCCAGGGGTGGCCTCGGCCGGCACCTTGAAGGTCACAACGGTCGTGGAGCTGGTGGAGTCGGCGGCCGAAACCGGGAAGACGGTGCTCGACGCGGCCTGGTACTTGGCGTTGCACGTGGTGGCCGTCGTCACCTCAACCCGACTGCCGTTCGAGACGGTGAATGGCGCCGGGCTCGTCGTCGTGTCGGTGATCGTCACGGTGTCGCCCGGCATCACGAGGTCGGTGGTGACGCTGATGACGGCGAACGCGGGCTGAGGCGCGAAGAGAGCGGCGGCACCGACCGCTCCGACCGCCACACCGGCTCCGAGCAGCCGGCTTCTCGAACTGGATGTGGTCTTGCGCATGCGAGGTCCTCCTACGGGTCCGTCTGGACCACGTCGCTGATTGGTGAGGCCCGGGGGCTCGGTGAACCGTCGCGGGCCGTCTCGCCGGAAGCGTAACCAGTCGTAGCGGGGCAATTGCGTAGAGTCATAAATATCGTTGTCTAACAGTTTTTCGTGGCGTTTACCGGTGCGTATGTGCTGCGCGTCAGAGTGCGTGAGATCTAAGCGCGCTCGCTGTGGCCGGCCTTTGACAGCTAGGAAGCCCCGTTGTAAGTTATGCTCAAGTCGAGTTTTTCTCATAGGGAGAGTAACGAGTGGTGAACGAACGCGAGTTCTTGGCCGACTACCAGCCGGCGGCTTACCCGGCGGTTGCCGTCACGGTGGACATTGTCGCTCTGACCATTCGCGACGGCCGGCTCTGCGTGCTGCTCGTCGAGCGCGCCGAGCACCCCTACGCGGGGCGGCGGGCTCTGCCGGGCGGGTTCGTCCGGGAGGAAGCACTGGATGGTGCGGCGCTGCGGGAGCTCAATGAAGAGACCGGGTTGACGCGCGTTCACCTCGAGCAACTCAAGACCTACGGCGATCCCGGCCGCGATCCGCGCATGCGGGTGTTCTCGGTGGCCTACTTAGCGTTCGCGCCGCTTCTGCCCGAGCCGGAGGCCGGTTCGGATGCGTCCGGTGCCGCGTGGGTCCCGGTCGAGCAGGCCACCGGCTTGGCCTTCGACCACGACACGATTCTGGCTGACGGGCTCGACCGGGCGCGGGCAAAGCTCGAATACACCCCGCTGGCCACAGCTTTCGCGGGCGACGAGTTCACGATTTCGGAGCTTCGGCAGATTTACGCCGTGGTCTGGGGGGAGGAGCTGCACGCGGGCAACTTCCACCGCAAGGTGCTGTCCGTACCCGGATTTGTCGAGAGCACAGGCCAGACCGCGACGCGCGGTGGGGAGCGGGGTGGGCCCAAGCCGAAGCTTTATCGCGCCGGGGACGCCAAGCTGCTGCATCCGGCGTTGTTGCGGCCCGGGCGTGAGGAAGACGTCCGATGAGGTTCGCGGAGGCTGTGGCTCGGATCGAGCGGGCCGGCAGCTTTGCCGAGCTGGGAGACGGGGAGGCGGCCTACCGGGCGTACGCGAAGGCCGTACATCCGGACGCCGTGACCGACGCGCAGAGCGCGACCGCCAACCGGGCTTTCGCTCAGCTGTCGAAGCTTTACGAACAGCGGAGCCGGCGGGTGGCCGTCGGTGACATCGCCGATCTCGTCGCCGATCCGAAGGGGCTGCTCAAGATCCCGCGCAGCCCGGCCGACAGCGACCTCATGGAGGCCGAGGCCGTTGCGCTGAAAGCCTTGCGGGACAAGGGCGACCCGAAGTATCGGGCCTACGCGCCCCGGCTGATCGACAGCTATCTGCACGAGGACGGGGAGCGGAAGCGGCGGCGCGTCAATGTTTTGGAGCGGCTCGACGGTTTTGTTCCGCTCAGTGTGATCGGCGCGCGCCGGGATCCGCGGGACGTTGCCTGGATGTGGCGGCGGCTGCTGGTCGGGCTGGGGTGGGCTCATCGGGCCGGCGTCGTGCACGGGGCTGTCCTCGAAGAGCACGTTCTGATCCATCCCGAGCAGCATGGTGTCGCGCTGGTCGACTGGTGTTACTCGGCGACGCGCGTGAAGGCGGTGGTGGCCAAGCGTCGCGACGCCTATCCGCCCGAGGTTCTGCAGGACAAGACCGCGGGGCCGGCCACCGACATCTACATGGCGACCGGGCTGATGACCCGGTTGATGCAAGACCCACCGAAGGCGTTGCGGAGATTCGCCGACGGGTGCAGCTATGACAAGCCGCGCATGCGACCGCAGGACGCCTGGCGCCTGCTCGGCGAGCTCGACGACATCCTGCACAGCCTGTACGGGCCGCGGACATTCCGGCCCTTCGTCATCTAACGGGAGGTACCACCATGGGAAGCGGACGCTGGTCCACCGATGTCTACACCGCCGCCGACAACTACCGCCGGGCCACCGGGGCGAGCGCCTTCGCCTACAGCGACAGCGGCGCCCGGCAGGCCCACCCGGCTCTCGATCCCAAGGGCGTCACCCAGCGGGAGAGCCGGGACAACGACGAGCACCCCTTCAGTACGCCGATCGCCGTGCTCTTCGACGTCACGGGGTCGATGGGTGGGGTGCCGCGGGTGCTGCAGACCAAGCTCCCGCAGCTGCTGGGTCTGCTGACCCGCAAGTCGTATGCGACCGACCCGCACATCCTGTTCGGGGCGGTCGGCGACGCCAGCTGTGACCGGGTGCCGCTGCAGATCGGCCAGTTCGAGTCGGACAACCGGATGGACGACGATCTGGCCCGCATCGTGCTGGAAGGCGGCGGCGGTGGGCAGATGATGGAGTCGTACGAGCTGGCCATGTATTTCATGGCCCGGCACACCGCTCTCGACTCCTACGAGAAGCGTGGCCGGCGGGGCTATCTGTTCTTGATCGGCGACGAGATGCCGTACGCGAAGCTCAAGCCGCGGGAGGTCGAGAAGTTTCTCGGGGAGCGCGCCGAGCGGATGAGCACCGAGGCCATCGTGGCCGAGCTGACCCGTACGTTCGACGTCTACTACCTGCTGCCGACCGCGGCCGGGCACGGCGGCAACCGGGACGTGCTCAAGCGGTGGCGTGAGCTGCTGGGACAGAACGTGCTCGAGCTCGACGACCTGGATGCGGTGTGCGAGACGATCGCCCTCACGGTGGGTCTCGGCGAGGGCACGATCGACCTCGACGCGGGACTCGACGACCTGGTCGAGGCCGGGTCGGCGCACCGCCGCACGGTGGGCAAGGCGCTTGCTCCGTTGCAGCGTGGCGGCGTGGTCCGCAGGAGCGCTCTGCCGGTCGGGGACGCGCCGTCGGGGAACGAACGGCTGTGAACGAACACGTCGCGGTGGTCGACCTCGGCTACGGGGACGCCGGCAAGGGCACTGTGGTCGACGCTCTGTGCTCGTCCTCGCAACCACGGGCCGTGCTGCGCTTCAACGGGGGAGCGCAGGCCGCACACAACGTGGTCACCGAGGACGGGCGGCAGCACACGTTCGCGCAGTTCGGGTCGGGCACGCTGCGGGGGGTGCCGACGCACCTGACCCGGTTCATGGTGGTCGATCCGCTGGCTCTGGCGGCCGAGGCGGCCGCTCTGGGCAACCCGTTCGAGCTGCTCACGGTGGATGGGGACGCCCTCCTCGCCACGCCGTGGCATCGGGCCGCCAATCAGCGCCGGGAGGTCGCCCGGGGCGGGGCCCGTCACGGTTCGTGCGGGATGGGGGTCGGCGAGACCATGGCGTACGCGTTGAGTCACGTCGACGCTCCCCGGGTCTCCGACACCCTTTCCCGTACGAGGCTGAGGCGCCGGCTGGCGGCGGTGGAGGCCGAGCTGGGGCCGTTGGCGGTGGCGCTCGACGAGGTGGTGGACGCGTTCCTGGCGTTCGGTCGCACGGTGTCGATCGTCGCGCCGGGCTTCGAGCAAAGGTTGCTGCGGGAGGGGCCGTGTGTCTTCGAGGGGGCGCAGGGGGTGCTGCTCGACGAGTGGCGCGGCTGGCATCCGCACACGACCTGGTCGACCACCACGTTCGGCAACGTCTCGTCGATGTGCTCGTCGTTCCGGCGGCTCGGCGTGGTCCGCACCTATACGACGCGGCACGGGGCGGGGCCGTTCGTGACCGAGGACGAGACGCTCGACCTGCCCGAGGGGCACAACGCGACGGGGCGGTGGCAGGGCGCGTTCCGGGTGGGGCACTTCGACGCGGTCGCCCACCGGTACGCGGTCGAGGTGGCGGGCGGGGTCGACGGGCTGGCCGTCACCCACCTCGACGTGCCGGAGCGCTGCCCAGAGCTGCGGATCTGCGACTCGTACGCGATCGACGGCGAAGCCTGGACCCGGATCGTCCCGGGGCCGGCGCGCGACCTCGAGCACCAGGCGGCGCTGACCCGGCGGCTGAATCGGGCGCGACCGGGCCCGATGTGGCGGCCGGACGACTGGGCCGGCGCCGTCGGCGGACTGCTCGGCGCCCCCGTGGTGATCGAGTCACACGGGCCGTCGGCGGCGGACAAGAAAATCCTTCAATTGCATTATTAGGTGCGCCTAACCTAATCAATTAAATCGTGGTGTAGTTAGAGCAATTCTGGGAAATGGTTTATGGTCGACGTGACCGGGTGGAACTATAGGAGGCGACGAAGCCATGACTCAGATGCTCGAAATGCCGCGCGTACAGACCTGCACCGTCACCAGCTGTGGTTACAACCACGACGGGTGCACCGCGTTCGCGGTGACCATCGGCAGTGCGATCTCGGCCGAGTGCGACACCTACGTGCAGTCGGGTGACAAAGGTGGCATGGGTAAGGCGCTGGCCCAGGTCGGGGCGTGTAAGCGGTCCGACTGCGTGCACAACACCGACCTCGAGTGCCACGCCCCGGCGATCGTGGTGGGCGAGTCCGGCGAGAAGGCCGACTGCCTCACGTACGAAAAGGGCTGACCAACGCTCTGTAATGTGCCCGCCGTCGCCCTTCGCGACCGGCGGGCACATTTGTTTCAGGTTAGGCGAGGCTATCTTCATTGTTTCCGGCGGACAATTACAGATACATGCCGGTGCTGGGCTCGCTCTTGGGTACGGTCACCGGGACATTGCCGGTCTTGAGCGCATATAGTTCGGCCAGCGTCGCTCCCGCCGCGCCGACGCCCGTGGACCGGCCCAGCCAGGCGACCGCCTCGGCGTACGGGAGACGCCCGACCTCGATGCTGGCCAGGCACCGGCCAGGCCGCACGACCGCCGGGTGCAGCGACGCCAGGTCCTCGTTCGTCGTGATCGCGATCAGCGCGTTGCGGCCCTGGCCGAGCAGGCCGTCGGTCAGGTTGAGCAGCCGGGACAGCGCCTGACCGGCACTCGCCTTGGCCTCGCCGCTGATCAGCTCGTCACAGTCCTCGAGCATCAGCAGGCGCCAGCGCGGCTCGTCCTCGTCGTCGCTGCCCAGCGCCACACTCATCAGGTAGGCCGGGTCGTTGAACAGCCGCTCCGGGTCGAGCACGCAGTCGACCTGGCACCAGGAGCGCCACTGCTGGGCCAGCGCCCGCAGCGCGGTGGTCTTGCCGGTGCCGGGCTCGCCGTGCAGGAGCAGGAGGCGGCCGCTGATCGTCTCGCTGGTCAGCGCCATCAGGCGTTCGAGCGTGGCCGCGACCGAGCTGCTGTAGTTGGCCCGGATCGACCCCCACTGCGCGGCGTCGATCTCGCGGGCCGCCCGGCGCGGGCCGTGCTGGCCGAAGTGCCAGAACCCGATGGGCACGTTGTCCGGGGTCGGCTGCGGTTCCTCGACGGCGTTCTCGGTGGCCGCCTCGAGGACCGACTCGGCCAGCTCGGCGCTGATCGCGGTGACGGTGACCCGGGCGCGGCGGCTCTGCTTCCAGCGGGTGACGTGCAGGGTCCAGCCGTCACCGACGGCGAGCCGGCCCTGACCGTCCTCGTCGACGGCGTCGCGCACGAGGCGGGCGCCGTCGGTGGTCAGCGGGGCGTCGGAGCGCACGTTCTCGAGATACTTGCTGCGGCCGTACGGCTCGCGTCCGGTCACGAAGGCGTCGAGCGCGAGCAGATCCACCACGTCGACCAGGCGATCGCCGTCGTCCACCGCGCCGGACAGCGGCAGGGCAGCGGGCAGCGGCGCGGCGGCCGTCGCGTCACCGTGCCGGCTGCCGAGTCGCTCGACGGACTGGTGGGGAGTGCGCATACCAACGATGATCGTCCGTCGATGCCCGGATAGCACCCTGTTTTCCCGGACGGGCGCTTCGCACCACCCGCCGCGCGCTCGCGTCCGGCGGCTCGCTCAGCGGCGCGGACGTCCCCGCCGGAACGCTAAGGTAAGGCGAACCTAAGGCTGGAAGGTGGGCATGACTCGGTTGTCCGGGACGGACCTCACGCTGGCGTACGACCAGCGGGTCGTCGCCACCGCACTCGACGTGACGATTCCCGACGGGTCGTTCACGGTCATCGTCGGGCCGAACGCGTGCGGCAAGTCCACACTGCTGCGAGCACTGGCCAACCTGCTGACGCCCCGACAGGGTTCCGTCGTGCTGGACGGCCGGACGATCAGCTCGTACCGGTCGAAGGAGGTCGCCCGGCGCATGGGTCTGCTCGCCCAGAGCGCGGTCGCACCCGACGGCATCACAGTCGGCGACCTGGTCGCGCGTGGCCGTTACCCGCACCAGAAACTGCTGCGGCAGTGGTCGGCCGAGGACGAGGAGCAGGTCGAGGCGGCGATGGCCGCGACCGGGGTGTCGTCGCTGGCCGGGCGGCCGGTCGACGAGCTCTCCGGCGGTCAGCGGCAGCGTGCCTGGATGGCCATGGTGCTGGCCCAGCAGACCGGCATCCTGCTGCTCGACGAGCCGACGACCTACCTCGACATCGCCTATCAGATCGAGCTCCTGGACCTGTGCGCCGACCTCAACGACCAGGGCCGGACGCTGGTGGCGGTGCTGCACGACCTGAACCACGCGGCGCGCTACGCGACCCATCTGATCGCCATGAAGGCGGGCACGATCGTGGCCCAGGGTGTGCCGTCCGAGGTGATCACCGAGGAGCTGGTCGAGGACGTCTACGGCCTCAAATGCCAGGTGATCGACGATCCTCAGACAGGCACACCCCTGGTCGTGCCGGGTGCCCGTTCGCTGCGGTCGGCCTTTACTCCGGCCGGCGGCTGAGGACGAAGACCGGGATGAGGCGGTCGGTCTTCTTCTGATACTGGGCGTAGTTGGGGAACGCCGCCACCGCGCGCTCCCACCAGACGGCGCGCTCGTCGCCCGAGACCTCGCGGGCCTCGTAGTCATGCTCCTCGGTCCCGTCCCGCAGCTCGACGTGCGGGTCCTTGCGCACGTTGTAGACCCACACCGGGTTCTTGGGGGCGCCGCCGAGGGAACCGACCACGGCGTACTCGCCGTCGTGCTCGACCCGCATGAGCGGCGTCTTGCGGATCTTCCCGCTCTTGGCGCCGACGGAGGTCAGCAGCACCACGGGATAGCCCTGCAGGTCGTTGCCCTCCTTGCCGTCGGTGCCCTCGATCTTCTCGGCCTGCTTGCGCGCCCAGTCGGACGTGCTCGGCGCGTACTCACCGGTCAATGGCATGGCGTAACCGTAGGCCCTTCCTCGATGTCCAACACGCTGTTCCGCGCACGCCCACCACTTCCCCGCACGCCGCCACTTTCACCGCACGGCGACCACTTTCATGACCACTCTCACCGCGCGCCCGCCACCTTTACCGCGCGCCCGCCACCTTTACCGCGCGCCCGCCACCTTTACCGCGCGCCCGCCACCTTTACCGCGCGCCCGCCACCCTTTACCGCACGCCCGCCACGGCGGCGTCGGTGCCGCCTCGCCACAGGACGCCGGCCTCGGCGAAGCCGGCGACCCGCAGCGCGTCGACGTGCCACAGCGCCGGCGGAGTCCACTCGTGGCTGTGCCGGGTCCTGGGGTAGATCCGCTCGCGTTCGACCGCCCGGGGCGCGAGGAACTCGTCGGCCGCCGCTCGCTCCCACCACACGCTCCACGCCGTCGCGCCGCCCGCGGCGTAGCGAGCCTCCCGCTCGGCGCGGGCGTGCTGATCGAGCCGCTCGGACAGCGTGGGCAGCGACTCCTCCGGCATGTGGTCGGCGTTCACAAAGATGCCGCCGGGGCGGAGGACCTCGCGGATCTCGGCGTAGAGCGTCGCCACCCGCTCGGCCGGCAGCCAGTGCAGGGCCGTCGCGGTCAGCACCGCGTCGAAGTCCTCCTCGGGCAGTTTCGCCCGCCAGCCCGCGTCGCCCAGGTCGGCGTCGACCACCTGGCCGCGGTCGCGCAGCGAGGCCGCCGCGATCGCCATGAGCACCGGGTCCTGGTCGAGCACGGTGACCTGGGCCCGCGGGAAGCGCGCCAGCGTCCGCAGCGAGATCGTGCCCGTGCCGCCGGCCAGGTCGAGCACGCGCGGCGCGACCCCGTCGGTGGTCGCGGCGACCGCCGACAGCATCGCGGCGAACCGCTCCTCGCGGTCGGGCAGGAACGCCTCCTGCTGACGGTCCCAGCTCTCCTGCCAGATCTGCGGGTTGCTCAGGTAAGCACTCATGCCGCTCACGCTAGTTACCTCGTCTGCTGCTCACAACCGTCTGCTCTGTGCCTCGTTCTGGTGGGCGGCGACAAATGCCTGTAGATCGCGGCGCTCGATCGCGGCCGCCATCAGGTCGGGGAACGCGTCCGGCGTACACGCGAAAGCCGGCACCCCCAACGCGGCCAGCGCCGCGGCGTTGTCGTGGTCGTAGGCCGGCGCGCCCTCGTCGGAAAGCGCCAGCAGCACCACCACCTGCACGCCGGCCGCAGTCATCTCGGCCACCCGGCGCAGCATCGGCTCGCGGATACCGCCCTCGTAGAGGTCGCTGATCAGCACGAAAATGCTGTCCCGGGGCCGGCTGATCAACTGCTGGCTATACGCGATGGCGCGGTTGATGTCGGTGCCGCCACCCAGTTGCGTGCCGAACAGCACGTCCACCGGGTCGTCGAGCTGCTCGGTCAGGTCGACCACCGCGGTGTCGAAGACGACCAGCGACGTCCGCAGCGACTTCATCGACGCCAGCACGGCCGCGAACACCCCGGAGAACACCACCGAGGCGGCCATCGACCCGGACTGGTCCACGCACAGCACGACATCGCGCTGCACGGCGGTCGTGCGGCGGCCGTACCCGATCAACCGCTCGGGGATCACCGTGCGCTGCTCGGGCTGGTAGTGCTTGAGGTTGGCCCGGATCGTGCGATCCCAGTCGATGTCGGCGTGCCGCGGGCGATGGATGCGCGCCGCGCGGTTGAGCGCCCCGGTCACCGCGGCCCGGGTCTTCTGCTCGATCCGTTTCTCGAGCTGCTCGACAACCGTGCGCACGACCTGACGGGCCGCGTCCTTGGTCTTCTCGGGCATCACACGGTTGAGGGAGAGCAACGTGCCGACCAGGTGTACGTCGGGCTCGACCGCGCTCAGCATCTCGGGTTCGAGCAGCAGCCGGGTCAGGTCCAGCCGTTCGATCGCATCCTGCTGCATGACCTGCACGACCGTGCTGGGGAAGTACTCGCGGATGTCGCCGAGCCAGCGCGCCACCTTCGGTGCCGAGCCGCCCAGCCCGGCTGAGCGCCGGTTGCTCCGCTCGTCACCGCCCTCGCCGCCACCGTCGTAGAGCGCGGCCAGCGCCGAATCCATCGCGCCGTCCCGGCCCTCGGCCCGGCCCAGCGACTCGTCGGCCGGGCCGCCGAGCACCATCCGCCAGCGCCGCCGCCGCTCCCGCGTCGTCTCGTCGGTCGTCTCGTCACTCATCAGGCCTCCACCTGGCGTCCCAGCAGGGCGCTGAGGGTGGGCAGGACCAGATCGGCCCGCCCCGGGTCGAAGCCGAGGCCGCCGGCCGCCGCCTCGCCGCCGCCCGCGCGGGGCCCGGCCAGCCGCTCACCGATCGCCCGCCGTTCACCGGCCTCGAACGCCCCGAAAGTGCGGCGCAGCAACGGCAGCACGTCGTCGAAAGCGCCGGCCGGGATGTCGGCGAGCCAGTCGTCGAGCAGCCCCAGCAGTGCGTCGTCGTGCACCAGCAGCAGACCGCCGCCGGAGAGGAAACCCTCGACCCAGGCCGCCGCGTGCGCCGGCGGAGTGCCGACGGTCAACGGGAGACGCAGCCGGCGGCGCACCTCGGCGCCGTCGAGACGGCCCGCGTCGAGCAGGAGCCGGGTCAGCCGGCCGGCGAGCAGGCCGTGCAGATCGGCCCGGCCGGCCAGCGAGGCCAGCGTGGACAACCACCGCTCGCGCAGATCGGCGTCGTCGAGCAGGCCGACCGCACTGTGCACGCCGTCGAGGCGGTCGCGCAGCACCTTGGCCGCCTCGTCCGAGAGTGAGCCGACAGCCGACGGCAGCCCGGCGCAGACCCGGATCAGCAGACTCGCGGTCACCGCCGCCAGACCGGCCACATCGGTCCGGCGGACATCGCCGTATCGCAGGGTGCGGGCCAGCGCGGGGATCGCCGCCATCAGGTGGTTCACATCGGCGTCGAGTGCGGCCCGCGCGTCCAGAGAGGCCAGGACCTGGGGGTACGCCTCGGACAGGTCGGCCAGCAGGCACGTCTCGACCAGTGCGGTGACGTCGGCCAGTGTCTCGGCCCGGTCGGCGGCGCGGACCACCTTGGCGGTGGCGGCGGAGGCCACCGTCGTGCCGTACATGCTGCCCTCGACGAGGCGAATGGCGAACTCGGGCTGCCACCGCAACCGCCACTCCTCCCGGAAGGTGCCGGTGCTCCGCCGGGTCGTCTCGGGCTCACCCCACGGCACGCCGATCGTGCGCAGCCTGTGCAGCAGCCGGCTGCGGCGCAGGTCGGTCTCCTTGCGCAGGTCGAGGTCGAGGGCGCGCTCCAAGGCCTCCGACTTGAGCCGGGCGGTGCGCTGCTGAGCCGCGAGGTCCTTGGCCAGCGGCACAGCCGGCATGTCGTCGGGCACCCCACCGAGACGCTCACCGACGACGAGCTTGCGGGTGATCAGCTCGACCCGCAGTGGCTCGCCGTCACACATGACCGACTCGGCGGCCTCGGTGACCTCGGCCAGCCCGGCCAGGGGGCGGCCGCGCAGGGTGGCCAATGCCTCGGCCAGCCGGGTGGCCTCGATGACGTGGGCCGAGGAGGTGGGCACGCCCTCGGCGCGCAGCACGCCGGCCGCGTCGACCAGCCAGCGCGGCACCACCTCGTCGGCCGAGGTGAACAAGTGGTGATACCACCCCGGGGAGCTGACGCCGGCGCCGTAACCCGACCAGGACGCCAGCCGGCCGTAGGTCCACGGCACCCAGGTGAAGTCGACCTTGGCTTTCTTGCGCCCCTTGAGCAGCGCGGTGTCGTCCTTGACGGCGACCTTGCGGGTGAGCGCGGGCACGTGCCAGGCCCCGCAGACGACGGCGATGTCCTCGTACGTCTTGCGCACCTCCCGCAGCACGCCACGCATGTAGGCCTCGCGCACCAGGTCGTCCGGATCCTCGGGCGACTCGTCGCGGATCGCCGTCATCGCCTCGGCGATCGCCTCGAACGCCGGCATGCCCCGATGCTCGACGACGTCCTCCCACCACCGCTCGGGGTCGTCGTATCCGGCGGCGGCCGCCAGCTCACCGATCGGATCAACCGGCCGCCGGGGTGCCGCACCGCCTTCCGTGGTCTGATCCGGCTCGGCCGGCGTCGTCCCACTCGGCTCGCTGTCGTCCGGGCCCGGCCCGTTTCGATCGGTCTGCGGCCCGTCATTACCGGCCGGTGGCTCGGCCGCCGGCCCGGCTCCTGGCTCACCCGGCCCGGCTCCTGGCTCACCCGGCCCGGCTCCCGGCTCACCGGGCCCGGCTGCGGGGTCGCGCGGCACGTCCGGCCCGGCTGCGGGGTCGCGCGGCACGTCCGGCCCGGCTCCGGACTGGTCCGGCTTGATTCCGGCCGCGTCCGGCTCGTCGGCGGGGACAGTAGCTGGTGATGGTGCCGCGGGTGGCCGGGCTTCGCCGGTCAGGCGGTAGGCGAAGGGCAGGTCGAAGAAACGGACCGGCACGTTGCGCTCGACCGCCCAGCGAATCGCCTGCCACTCCGGGGAAAAGACCGCGAACGGCCAGAACGCGGCCCGCCGAGGGTCGTCGGACGCGTAACCCAGCAGGGCCACCGGCGGCTCCAGGCCGGAGTCGGCCACCCAGCGCACCAGCGCGTCGGCCTCGGGTGGCCCCTCGACCAGCAGCACATCGGGCGGCTGCCGTTCGAGCTCCTGCACCACAGCCCGCGCCGAGCCCGGACCGTGGTGACGGATGCCGTAGAGCCGCTCAGGCATCGCGGGCGGCCCGGTAGAAATCGCGCCAGTCGGGGCGCTCCCGCACGACGGTCTCCAGGTATTCGCGCCAGACGACGCCGTCGGAGACCGGGTCCTTGACGACCGCGCCCACGATGCCGGCGGCCACGTCGGCCGGGTGCAGCCGGCCATCGCCGAAATGGGCCGCCAGCGCCATGCCGTTGGTGATCACCGAGATCGCCTCGGCCGCGGAGAGGGTGCCGGTGGGAGATTTCAGCTTGGTGCGGCCGTCCTCGGTCAGGCCGCCGCGCAGCTCGCGGAAGATCGTCACGACTCGGCGGATCTCGTCGAGCGCGGCCGGCACCTCGGGCAGGTCGAGCGAACGACCGAGCTGGGCGACCCGGCGCGCGACGATCTCGACCTCGTCGTCGGCCGAGGCCGGCACCGGCAGCACCACCGTGTTGAACCGCCGGCGCAACGCGCTGGACAGCTCGTTGACCCCGCGGTCACGGTCGTTGGCGGTGGCGATCAGGTTGAAGCCGCGCTGCGCCTGCACCTCGGTGTTGAGCTCGGACACGGGCAGCGTCTTCTCGGAGAGGATGGTGATCAGCGCGTCCTGCACGTCGGACGGCACGCGGGTCAGCTCCTCGAGGCGCGCGATCGTGCCGGTCTGCATCGCCCGCATGATCGGGCTGGGCACCATCGCGGCCTCCGTCGGGCCCTCGGCGATCAGGCGGGCATAGTTCCACCCATAGCGGATCGCCTCCTCCGCGGTGCCGGCGGTGCCCTGCACGAGCAGGGTCGAATCGCCCGAGACGGCGGCCGCCAGATGCTCGGAGACCCAGGTCTTGGCCGTGCCGGGGACGCCGAGCAGGAGCAGGGCGCGGTCGGTCACGAGGGTGGAGACCGCGACCTCCATGAGGCGGCGCGGTCCGACGTATTTCGGAGTGATCTTGGCGCCGTCACCGAGCAGATAGGTCACCACGGCCTGCGGGGAGAGACGCCAGCCGGGCGGCCGGGGCCGGTCGTCGGTCGAGGCGAGCAGGGCCAGCTCGTCGGCATACTGATCCTCGGCGTGCGGGCGCAGTGCGGTCACGTGAAACTCCTTGGTCTTTGCCAGGGCCGAAGGCTATCGCCTGCCCCTGACAAAAATCGGCTGTCGTCGTCCGGTGTGGATGAAGCGGGTCAGGCGGCTGCGAGCTCGTCGAACATCTCTTGGCGGAAGGTCAGGGTGCGGGCCAGATCGGCGACCGGTCGGACCCGGGACGGATCGGCCGGTTCCTGGTCGAGCTGCCCGGCCAGGCGCCCGACGAGGTCGGCATAGCCCGGCGGCATGGACAGCCCAGCCGCCCGGCACAGCTCACCCAGCTGCCAGCTGTGCCGATCGGTGCGGGCGCGGTGGGCGATCGTCTCGAGCACCGCGACGGATAGCTCCTCGGGCCAATGACCGGGATGAAGGGAGAGCAACCGGGTCGCGAGCCCGTCGTCGCGGCGCAACGCGTCGGCCGCGAGCCGGCCGAGCTCGTCGGGCGGCAGGACGAGATGCAGATCCCACCGTACGGACTCACGCAGCGCGCCGGAGGCGTCGCGCAGCAACGCGGAAGCCCAGACCGCGTCCTCCTGCACGACCGCGGCCTTGGCCCAGCCGTGCAGCAGAGGTGTCTCCCAGTCGTTGCCACGGGCCAGCCGCACCATCGTCGCCGGATCGGACCAGGTGTCGAGCGGAGCGCCGGCGACGATCTCCTCGAGCAGCCAGGCGCTCACCCCGATGCCACGCGCGGGCGTCGAGGCCACGCCGTCGCGGCGCAGCGAGGCGTCGAGCTCCTCGGGCGGTGTGACGGTGAGGCGGTCGGCCCCCAGCAGCCGGCGCTCGCGGCGCACGAGGGCGAGAGCCCGCTCCGCCATCCGGCCGCGCAGCTGCGAGCCGGGCAGCCGTCGCAGCAGGTCGAGCGCGGCCTCGCGGACCTCCTTGCGACGGTCGTCGAGGGCCCGCTCGAGGAACGGGTCGTCGGCCTCGGAGAGACCGGTGGCCAGCGCACCCAGGAAGCGGGCGCGGTCGTCGGAGGACTCCTGGGCCCAGGTGCTCTCGAGCAGCTCGCGGGCCCGGGCCGGGTCGCTCGCCCGCAACTCGGTCAGGTGACCGAGTCGTTCGCCGGCGCTGCCGGTGTGCCAATCGGGCAGCACCACGGCCACCGGCGTCTCGTCGTGCAGCCAGCGCCAATCGGCGCGCCGGCCGGCCAGCCAGGCGCCGCGGCGACCGGCGACCAGGGCCAGTGCGGGCCGGACGATCGAGTTGCGCCGGCCGGCCTCGAGCAGCGCCGGCAGCGCGCCCGGTGGAACGTGGCCGCCCCGCTCGGCCGCGGCGGCGAGCCACTGGGCCAGCAGCTCCTGGGCGAGCTGAGCGCCGCCGGGGACGCTCGCGGCGAGGATGCGCTGGAGGCGGACCCCGGCCGCGGCGGGCAACGGCGCGTCGGTCTCGTCGGGTGCGGCCGGCACGGGCTCGTGACCGTCACCCGGCAACACGCCGGCCCGCCGGCGGGCGAGCGCCACGGCGGCCGCGTCGAGCAGCGAGGCGTCGGCCGTCCAGGGCCGCCGGTTGGTCCCGACCAGGGCCGCCGCCAGTAACTCGGGTGGCAGCTCGGGGTGGCGCGGGGCGCCGGGATCGGGCACCGGGGGAGCAGCCGCGATGAACTGACCCTCGACCCACGCGGCGAGCGGCCGCAAGCCGGTGGGTGACCACTCCGCCGCCACGGTCGCCGGGCGGCCCCCGGCCGAGGCGAGCAGCCACCAGGGCTCGCGGTGACCGGGTGCGAGCGGGAGGCCGGCACCGGTCTGGTCGACCAGCCAGCCGTCGTCGGCCGGGACGACCCCGGCAAGCAGAACGGGAGCGTCGTAACGCCACGGCTCGGCCGCGACGGTGGAGCTGTAGCCGGCGAGCGCCTCGGCGAGCGGGGCCGCACCGTCGGGCTCACCGAACGGCTCGGCGGCACTGACCCGCTCAGCCACCAGCGCCCGCAGCGGGGCCGAGCCGGGATAGAAGGTGAGCTCACCCCGGAACTCCGTGCCCGGCACCAGGTCGGAGACCAGGGGCTGGCCGGGCGCCGCGAACGCGAGCACCAGAGCGAACCGGCCCTGCGCCGAGCCTCGTAGCCACGTGCGCCGGGTGGTGAGCGCACCGTCGTCGACCTCGACCTGACCGAGCACCTGCCACCGGTCGGCGACGCGAGGGCCGGCCAGCACCTCGTCGGTGGCGACCGGGAAGCCGATGCGCCTGCGCACGGTGGCGGCCAGCTCGGACGGCAGGTCGGCGAGGTGCTCGTAGCCCGACACGAGCAAGCGCAGCAGGGCCAGCTCGCCGAGCAGCCGGTCGGCCCAGTGCGGCCCGATGCCGGCGATCGACCCGAGCCGCCGCACGGCGTTGGCCGCGGTGGGTGCCTGCGCGTCGACCAGGCGGGCGGCCATCGCCTCGAACGGCTGGTGACCGGCGCGCTGGGCCCCGGCCAGGCCCTGCCGGATCTGGTCGTCGAGCCAGCGTCGCAGCTCGGCCATGCCGCCGGCGACGCGCTCGGCGCGTTGCTCGACCCGCTTGGCCGCGGCGGCGGGATCGGGGGCCGAGGCGGCGGACCGGGGTTTGGCCGCGGCCCGGGCAGCGCGGGCTGCCTGCCACTCCTGGGCGAACGCGGCGGGCGGGGCCTCCGACACATCGGACTCGGCCCAGAGCAGCAGGAGGCCGAGCGCGTGCTTGCAGGGAATCTTGCGGCTCGGGCACGAGCACTTGAACGCGGGACCGGCGAGATCGACGCAGACCTGATAATTGCGGGTCTGCCCCCACACGATGTCGTCGAGGCGCCCGGTGACCGACCACGCGGACCGGGCGGACAGGCCTCGGGCGGCCTTCACCGACGGGGCATCGGGGGCGAGTGTCTCGACCTCAGCGGCCGGCCATCGTTCTGCGGTCACGGGAGAAACCCTAGGCCGCGGGTACGACAATTTGGCGGCCGCTGCTCACGCGCCGGGAAGCCGGTGAAATGATCGGAAGCCAGCTCAGCGAGGGGGAACGATGAAGGTCGTGGTCTTCGGGGCGACCGGCATGGTCGGCCAGGGCGCGCTGCGCGAGAGCCTGGTCGCGCCGGACGTCGAGCAGGTGCTGGCCGTGGTCCGCACGCCGACCGGCGTCACGCATCCCCGCCTGCGCGAGGTGAAGCTCGACGATTTCGCCGATCTGACACCGATCAAGGAGGAGCTGCGCGGCTTCGACGCGTGCTTCTACTGCCTGGGCGTTTCGTCGGTCGGTCTGGACGAGGCCGCCTACACCAGGATCTCCTACGACTACCCGATGGCTGCCGCGCGCACGTTTGCCGAGCTCAACCCCCAGACCACCTTCGTGTACGTCTCGGGGGCCGGCACCAACGCGAGGGGCAGGCAGATGTGGGCCCGGGTCAAGGGCCGGGCCGAGCGCGACATCATCGACCTGCTGCCCAACGGGTACGCCTTTCGCCCCGGCTTCATCCAGCCGACCCGTGGCATACGGTCGAAGACCGGCTGGTACAACACGATCTATACCGTCCTGAATCCGGTCGTCCCCCTGCTCCAGCGCGTCGCCCCGAAATACCTCACGACCACCGACCGGGTCGGTCAGGCCATGTTGCGAGCGGCCCGCGTCGGTTTCCCCGACCACATCGTCGAGAACGCCGACCTGCGCTGACCGGCCACGCCGCTGCGGCCTGACGTGGGGCGCGGGCCGGTCTGGCCCCAGATGACCGCGGCGAAGGCCAGCACCATGCCCGCCAGCTGCAGCGGTGTCAGACTCTGACCCAGAGCGGCCCAGCCGACCGCCGTGGCCACGACCGGGGAGAGCAGACCGAGCAGCGCCACCCGGGCCGCGGGCAGGCGCTCGAGACCCCAGAACCACAACGAATAGGCCAGCGCTGTGCCGATCAGCGCGAGATAGGCATAGCCGGCCAGATTGGCCGCCGACAGCCGGGGCGGCAGACCCTCGAAGCCGAGCGTCACCGGTGCCAGCAGCAGGCCACCCGCGGTGAGCTGCCAGCCGGTGGAGGTCAGCAGAGGGACATCGGGCCGGCCCCACCGCTTGGTGAGCACGAGCCCGAACGCCATCGACGCGGTGCCGGCCAGACCGGCGAGGATTCCCAACGCGTCGAGGCGGGCGGTGGCGGTCAGCACGGCCAGAGCAACACCGCCCGCGCCCACCACGGCGGCCACGACAGTGCGAAGTGCCACCCGCTCGGTGAGCAGCAGAACGGTCAGGCCGGCGACGATCAACGGCTGGGCCGCGCCGAGCACCGCGGCCATGCCGCCGGGCAAACGATAGGCCGTGACGAAGAGCAGGGCGAAGAACAGCCCGATGTTGAGCGTGCCCAGCACGGCGGAACGCCACCACCAGACGCCGCGCGGCAACCGCCGGGTCAGCACCAGGAGCAACAGACCCGCGGGCAGGGCGCGCAGGGTGCCGGCCAGCAGCGGGCGATCGGGTGGGAGGAACTCGGTGGTGACCGCATAGGTCGTGCCCCAGACAGCGGGCGTGAGGGCGGTGAGGAGAAGGACCGGCTTCATGGCAACTCCCTCGATGAAAAGTATCTCGACATCAAGATAAAATCGCGATAGCCTCTTGCTGTCAAGAAGCTCGACATCGAGACAATCGTTGAGAAGAATCGAGAGGTGGCACGAGATGAGGCATCTGACGGACGCGCTGAGCCGAGCGTCAACCCGGCCGACAGGGTCGATCGCATCGTCGAGCAATGGGCGCGGGAGCGGCCCGACCTCGAGACCACCGCTATGGCGGTGTTCGGCCGGATCTTCCGGCTCGCTCGCCTGGCCGGCGAGCGCATGGAGCAGGCCTACGCGCCGTTCGGGATAGGGCGGCCGGAGTTCGACGTGCTCGCCACGCTGCGGCGGTCCGGGGAGCCCTATCAGCTGTCCGCGGGCGAGCTGGCGGCCTCGATGATGCTGAGCACGGGCGGCACCACGGCCCGGCTCGACCGGCTCGAAAAGGCGGACCTGATCCAGCGCCTGCCCTCACCGACCGACCGGCGCGGTGTCCTGGTTCGTCTCACGCCGCAGGGCTTCGACGTCATCGACCAGGCGGTCGGGGCCGGCCTCGCCGTGCAGCAGCGGATGCTCGGCCACCTGCCCGAGGAGGCCCAGCACCGGCTGAACGACCTGCTGCGTGAGGTGTTCGCTGGTGCCGGGGGCGACGCCGATGTGCGCTGGCTGGGTCCGGATCTGCCCGTCCGAGTCGAATGGGAGGGACACGCGTCCGACACGACCAAGAGGCGTCCCCGCCGGGCCGGCGGCAAATAGGCCGGGCGGCGGCCGGCGGTCAGCCTTCGGCGCCGTGGCCGGGTGGGACGCGTTCGGTGGGCCTCACCGGGGGTGGCGGTGTGCCGTCGCCGAAGGGGCGCCCGCCGAGCTTTTCGCGGTCGTGCGGGGTCAGCCAGCCGCTCAGGTCGGGGCCTTTGGGCACGATGCCGGTGGGATTGATGTCTTTGTGGACGATGTAGTAGTGCTTCTTGATGTCGACGAAGTCGGTGGTGTCGCCGAAGCCGGGGGTCTGGAAGAGGTCCCGGGCGTAGGCCCACAGCACCGGCATCTCGGTCAGCTTGCTGCGGTTGCACTTGAAGTGACCGTGATAGGCCGCGTCGAAGCGGGCCAGCGTCGTGAACAGGCGCACGTCGGCCTCGGTGATCGTGTCGCCGACCAGGTAGCGCTGACCGGACAGCAGCTCCGAGAGCTTGTCGAGCTGGGCGAAGAGCCGGTCGTAGGCCTTCTCGTAGGCTTCCTGGGTGCCCGCGAAGCCCGCGCGGTAGACGCCGTTGTTGACCTCGGTGAAGACCGACCTATTGATCTTGTCGATCTGGTCGCGCAGTTCTTCCGGGTAAAGCTTCGGTGCGCCCTCGCGGTGGTAGCGCGTCCACTCCAGCGACAGATCGATGGTGATCTGCGCGAAGTCGTTCGTGACGACCTGCCCGGTGGGCACGTCGACGATCGCGGGCACGGTGATGCCCTTGTCGTAGTCCGGGAACCGCTTGAAGTAGGCCTCCTGGAGCCGTTCGATCCCGAGCACCGGGTCGCGGCCGTCCGGGTCGAGGTCGAAAGTCCAGCTGCGTTCGTCGTGCGTCGGGCCGGCGATGCCCATCGAGAGCACGTCCTCGAGGCCGAGCAGGCGCCGGACGATGATGGCGCGGTTCGCCCACGGACAGGCCCGGGCCACCACCAACCGGTATCGGCCGGGTTCGACCGGATACCCGTCCCGGCCGTCCTCGGTGATCCGGGTCGCGATGTACCGCTGGTCCCGGGTGAATTCGCCTTGCGGGTTCACGTACGCCATGTCTCCATCCTGCGACGTCGGTGGCGCCCGCGCCCACCGAAGCCCGATGGCCGCCGGACTCGGGCGCTGACAGCCGTCACATCTGACACAGTGGCCTGATGGCCGCCAAGATCCGGAGCTACCTCGTTCAGTGGACGGTGTTCGTTCCGATCATCGCCCTCGTCGCCCTGGCTCTCACGTGGAGCCGTCACCTGTCGATGCCGGTCGTGGTGGTGGCCGCCTGCCTGCTCGGCGGGGCTGTCCTGGCCGCCGTCCACCACGCTGAGGTCGTCGCGCACCGGGTCGGGGAGCCGTTCGGCTCGCTCGTCCTGGCCGTCGCGGTCACCATCATCGAGGTCGCCCTGATCGTCACGTTGATGATCAGCGGCGGGGAGAAGACCCAGGCCCTGGCCCGCGACACGGTCTTCGCGGCCGTGATGATCACCTGTAACGGGCTCCTCGGCATCTCGCTGCTGGTCGGTTCGCTGCGCCGGCACGTGTCGGTCTTCAACGCCGAGGGCACCGGCGGCGCCTTCGCCACGGTGGCGACCCTGGCCACGCTCAGCCTCGTGCTGCCCAGCTTCACGACGAGCCGTCCCGGCCCGCAGTTCTCGCCCGCCCAGCTCGCCTTCGCTGCCGTCGCTTCGCTCAGCCTCTACGCCCTCTTCGTCACGGTGCAGACCCGCCGGCACCGCGACTACTTCCTGCCGATCACGACGAGCGGAAAGGTCATCACGACCGAGGAGCACCTCGACCCGCCGAGCGGCCGTCTCGCGCTGGCCAGCCTCGGTGTCCTGATGGCCGCCCTGATCGCGGTGGTCGGCCTGGCCAAGGGAGTCTCGCCGTCGATCGAGTCGGGCGTCGAGTCGATCGGCCTGCCGCAGGCGGTCGTCGGCGTGGTGATCGCGCTGCTGGTGCTGCTGCCGGAGACGATCGCGGCGGTCCGTGCGGCTGCCCGCGACCGCGTGCAGACCAGTCTCAACCTGGCGGTCGGCTCGGCGATGGCCAGCATCGGCCTGACCATCCCGGCGATCGCCATCGCGATGATCTGGCTGGACGGCCCGCTGCTGCTCGGCCTCGGCGGCACCCAGATGGTGCTGCTGGCCCTGACCGTCGTGGTCGGCACCCTCACCATCGTCCCCGGCCGCGCCAACGTCCTCCAGGGCGGCGTCCATCTCGCCCTGCTGGCCGCGTTCCTCTTCCTCGCCGCCAGCCCCTGATCGCCTTCGGTCGCTGACCGGCGTCCGGTGCCGGTCGGCACCGAAGCCCGGGGGTCCGGGGCCGTCCACTTCCGCGAAGTGCTGACCCTGGTCAGGGACGGTGGCGACCCGAAGCCGGCACGCCTTGAAGGTCGACGTGGCGGCGCCGGCCGCCAAGCTTGGCCGCGTCTTCATCTTCCCGGTGGACCACGTCGTCAACGAACGTCATGGCTTGCGTTCGGTCGACCGGGCCGGGGAACTCGGGCAGCGCAGCCGGTTCGTGGAGGATGGGCAGCGCTGCCGGATCATGAGGCCGGGGGCGGGGCGGTGCCCCGCCCGGTCAGGCTGAGTCGCGCTCGACCAGCGCCGGCTCGTAGATCACGGAGGACACTCGCATGGCCGGCTCCTCGATGCGGGCCAGCAGCAGGCGGGCGGCCTCGGCCGCCATGTCCTCGAGTGGGTGGCGGATCGTGGTCAGCGCGGGCGACGCGGCGACCGCGGCGCTGCTGTCGTCGAAGCCCACGACGGCCACGTCCTGGGGAACGCGACGGCCCGCCTCGCGCAGGGCGGACAGCGCGCCCAGCGCCATCAGGTCGTTGGCCGCGAACACCCCGTCCAGCCCCGGATGGCCGGCCAGCAGCGTCCGCATGGCCGCCTCGCCGCTGTCGCGGGTGAAGTTGCCCGTCTCGATCGGCACCCAGCCGTGCCCGCGCCGGGCCAGCGCGCGCCGGAAACCCGCGATGCGGTCGCTGCTCGCGGGCACGTCGGCCGGACCCGAGATCATCGCCAGCCGCTGAGCGCCCCGGCTCAGCAGCCGCTCGGCGGCCAGTGCGGCGCCGGTGTCATTGGCCAGGTCGACGTAGTCGATCGGCACCGGCTCGGCGGGCCGCCCGATCAGCACCGCCGGGACGCCGCCCTCGGTGAGCATGCGGGGCAGCGGGTCGACGGCGGGCAGGGACAGCACGATCGCGCCGTCGGCCTGACCGTTGCGCAGGTCGCCGACGAGCCGCTTGCGCCCGTCGTCGGTGCCGACGATCTGCAGGGCCAGCTGGACGCCCTGCGCGCGCAGCACGCTCATCAGCCCGCCCACGACCCGGCCGAAGTAGGGGTCGGCGAAGAACCGGCTCATGAACGGGTCGTCGTCGTGCGACTCGGAGTCGGAGACGACCAGCGCCACGGTGCCCGTGCGGCGGGTGACCAGGGAGCGGGCCAGCCGGTTGGGCACATATCCGGTGCGGCCGACGGCGTCCCAGACCACCTCGTGCAGCTGCGGGTCGACGTTGCGGATGCCGTTGATCACCCGGGAGACGGTGGCTCGGGACACCCCGGCGATGCGGGCGACGTCCTCGAGGGTCGGGAGCCGCTCAGTTCGCATAGACGCCTTTATAGCACAAGGGGAGAGCGCTCTCCGGCACGCGCCGATCCAGGTTCCGGAACCAGGGGAAACGCGCGGAGGTATTGACGGGCTTGACATCTCGGCGGAACACTCGGAAAGCGCTCTCCAACCCCGAAGGAGACTTCGTGAATCCCCTCAGACCCAGGCGCCTGCTCACCCTCGGCGCGGTCGCGGCCCTCACCGCGACCGCCGTCCTCACCGGTGTCAACGCGGCGCAGGCCGCCGACACCCTGCTCTCGCAAGGCCGTCCCGTCCTGGCCTCGTCGACCGAGAACGGCGGCGCCCCGGCCGCCGCGGCCGTCGACGGCAACACCACCACCCGGTGGGGCAGCGCGTGGAGCGACCCGCAGTGGCTGCGCGTCGACCTCGGCGGCACCGCCACCATCGGCCAGGTCAAGTTGACCTGGGAGGCCGCGTACGCCAAGGCCTTCCAGATCCAGACCTCGCCCGACGGCACCACCTGGTCGACCGTCTACAGCACGACCACGGCCGGCGGCGGCTCGCAGACCCTGTCGGTCACCGGCTCCGGTCGCTACGTGCGGATGTACGGAACGCAGCGGGCCACCGGCTACGGCTACTCGCTGTACGAGTTCCAGGTGTACGGAACGCTGACCTCCCCGCCACCGACCACCGGCCCCGGTTACGTGCCGGCCAACCCCACGGTGACGGGGGTCGTGCCGTCGACCGCGGTGCCGCCGGACACCAACCCGCCGACGACCCACCACGAGTTCCAGATGAACTGCTCGGTGAGCCGGAGCAACCTCAACGACGACCCGATCGTCTTCCCCGGCCTGCCCGGCGCGTCGCACTCGCACACCTTCATGGGCAACACCACCACGAACGCGGGCACGACGCTGAACAGCCTGAAGGCCGGTGGCACCTCGTGCATCACGCCCGGTGACAAGACCGGTTACTGGATGCCGACGCTGCTCAACGGCGACACCGCCGTGCAGCCCGTCGGCCGGCAGACCATCTACTACAAGTCGGGCGTCATCGACTACCGCAGTGTGCGCCCGTTCCCCGAGGGCCTGCGCTACGTGGTCGGCAGCCCGACCTCCACGATCGACGACTTCCGCAACCACCCGGGCGCGGTCGAGGGCTTCGAGTGCGGCGATCTGTCGTTCAACTGGGACATCCCGGCCAACTGCGCGCCCGGGAGTCAGCTCAACGTCCGCTTCCAGGCCCCGAGCTGCTGGAACGGCCTGCACCTGGACGTGCCCGACCACAAGAGCCACATGGCGTACCCGGTGCTGGGGGTCTGCCCGGCATCGCACCCGGTGGCCGTCCCGATGATCGAGTTCAAGATGGCCTGGCCGGTGAGCGGCACCATGGCCAACGTCCGCTTCTCCAGCGGCCGCGGCTTCTCGTTCCACTATGACGTCTTCAACGCCTTCGACGGGCCCACGCTCGCCGCGCTGACCCGCCACTGCATCAACGGCGGTCTCCAGTGCGACCCGCGGGGCTTCGACCTCTACAAGCCCGACCGGGGCGCTGCTCTGAACGCGAACTACGAGTTGCCGTAACCGGCGACTGAACGAACGGGTGCCGTCCGCCGGGCGGCGCCCGTTTCGCTTTTACGGCTCGGTGCTCGGCATTGTGGACAGAGCCCCTTGGCGGGTGCGCAGAATCTGCAATGCCAAATCGCGGGTCTGCGGCTCGATCCCGGATTTGTCCTCACTGCGGGCCAGATCCTGACTTTGTTGCAGATGCGCCTTGATGAGCTTGGTCGCCGTTTCGTCGAAGGCCGGGCCGGCCAGCGAGGTGGCCTCGGTCACCTGCTCGGGCGTGACCATGCCGGGCATCGGCATGCCCTCGTGCGGGTTCTCGTCGGGCAGGCCGGCGCGGGCGTGCAGCTGGCGCAGAATGCTCAGCTCGGCGTCGGTGAAGGCCTTGACCTGCGTGGTCATGGCCAGCGTGGCGGGCGTCCGGGTGCGTTTCGGTACGAGCTCGAGCAGCGGCAGGAGTTGCTCGTCCATCGCGATGTTGATCTCGATCCAGGCCAGGTCGGTGCCGCCGAACCCGGCTGCCGCGCCCGCCCCGGCCGGAGCCCCGGCGGACGGCGTGGTGGCCGCGGGTGCCCCCGTGGTCGTGCACCCCGCCAGACCGAGCACACCGACGAGCAACAGGCGGGGAATGGCTTTCACATCCGCGATTCTGTCCGTGCGGCGCCGCTGGTGTCAATGAGTCGATATTGATGGATGTTTCTGTTATTCGGGTCGCTGTTCCGCGTCGCCGAGGGACAGAATTCAGGCGTTCTCCCACAGCCCGATCAGGTTGCCCTCGGTGTCGTGGAAGTAGGCGCTGAAGCCCATCGTGCCGACCGGGGAACGGCCGATCGCGACCTTGCCACCGAGTTTCTCGATCTTGGCTAAGGCGTCGTCGATGCTCTCGACGCCCACGGTCACCACCGGCGCGGTGATGGGACCCTGGCGGGCCAGCATGCCGCCGTTGATGCCGGGCTCGGCCGGACGGCCCTGCTCGTCCGTCGGCGTGGTCGTGACCATCGTGTATTGATAGCCGGGCATGGAGTTGAGCTGCCAGCCGAAGGCCTCGGCATAGAACCGCGTGGCGCGCTCGCCGTCGTCGAACGGCACCTCGAAGTGGATCACCTTGTCCATCTCGCCGCCTCCTTTCCCCAGACCCTAGAGCTGCGGCCCCGGGCCGGAGAAGGGCCGGAAGTAGGGGGTCACCACAAAGAAGGGCGCCGCGACCGAGGCCGCGACGCCCTTCGGGTCGAGTTCAGCGGCGATAGACGCCGAACTCCCAGAGCGAATACCCGTACGAGGTGGCGCGGGCGACCCCGTTCACCCGGACATACCGCCCGGTGCCGGAGACGCTCAGCTCGTCGAAGCCGCCGTCCCCACTGCTCGTCGTGTAGACGTTCGTCCAGCTGGAGCCGTCGTTCGACGTCTGGATCCGGTAGCCGGTGGCGTGCGCCGCCTCCCAGGCCAGCCGCACGTGGTTGAACGACTGGACCGAGCCCAGGTCGACCTGGAGCCACGCCGTGCCGGCCCACTCGCTGGCCCACCGGGTGCCGTAGTCACCGTCGGTCGCGTACGAGGGCAGTTGCGGCCCGTTCGTGCCGGTCGGCTGATAGGTGGAGGCCGTCGTCGTTCTGCCCCGCGACAGGTTGGTGCCGGTCTCCGGCGGAGCCACCACGCGGATGGACTTCTGCTCTATCCCGACGTTGCCCTGGCCGTCGAAGGCGTACACGTAGACCTTCCACACCCCGAGGCGTTCCGGGGCCTTGGCCGTGAACGTGCCGTTGCCGTTGTCGGTGAAGGTCACGTTGGTCAGCCCGGTGCCACCGCCCGCGTGCTTGTCGGAGTACATGAGGTTGTAGCGGATGAGGTCACCCTGCGGGTCCGAGGCGGTGACCCCGACGGTCAAGGAACCCCCCGCGGGTACGGCGTTCTGGTTGGCCACGGTCATGCCGGTGATCTCCGGCGGCGTGTTGGCCGGCGTCCGGCCGGTCCAGGCCCGGCTCAGCGAGTAGTAGCCGTGCCGCCGCCACCCACCGGTGAAGGTGTTGAGCCAGATCCCGCCGAAGTCGTTCTCCAGCCCGTAGTGGAACTCGGTCGCGCCCAGCGCCACGGTCGGATGCGCGTTGATCGCGGCCCAACTGCTCGCGTACTGATCCCGCTTCTGCAGGTCGGTGGGCTCGGTCGGCACCCCGTTGACGTCGTTGGGCACCTCCCACTCGCCGGCCGGCCCGGCCTCGGTGATGACATACGGCTTCGAGTAACCGCCGGCCACCCAGTCCGGATAGATGTTGGCGATCGCGCCGTACGAGTTGACCGCGAGCAGGTCGAGCGCCGGGGCGTACTGCTTGTAGTAGGGCCAGGCCCCGGTGTACGCGTCGGTCGAGGTGACCGGGTGGTTGGGGTCGGCCGCGTGGATGGCCACCGCCACCTCGTTCACAAACTTCGCGTAGCCGATGCGCCGCGCCTCGACCTCGGCCGCCGACAGGCCGTGGTCCTGCATCGTGAGGATGACCTCGTTGCCGACGTCCCACATCAACACGCCGGGGCTGTTCTTCAAGGTGTTGACCCGCGCCACGATCCCGGCCTTGACCGAGTTCTTGTACGCCGTGTCGTTGACGTAGTCGGCGCCCTGATTGAGCCAGTGCCCGACGATCACCTTGAGGCCCTGCCGGGCGGCCCGGTCGAGCAGCGTGGGCGTGTTGGCGTCGTCCACCCCCCACGTACGGATCGTGTTGGCGCCCATGTTCCGCAAGTCCCGCATGTAGCCGTCGGCGGCGGCCTGCGGAGGACCGTACGTGAGGCCTTTGACCTGATAGGGCGAGCCGTCGACCTGCAGCTGCCAGTTGCCCTGACTGCCGGTGACCCGGACGACGGTGGGCGCGGTGGGAGCGGGCGGGTCGGTCATCGCCGCGGGTACCGTGCCGGTCGCCGTACGGGAAACGCTGACCGAGTCGACGCTGAGCACGCCGCCCGAGGTCGTGTCGGGGGTCGGCGTGGTCCGCCCGGCCAGCGCGTTGGGCAGCGACCCGCCGATGGCCAGGTCGAGGCGCAGGAAGAAGCCGTGGTGCACGGCCGCGTTCCAGGCCGCGACACCGACCTGCGACTCCCGGACGATCCAGGTCTGCCGGCCGTCGAGGTAGAAGCGGATCTCCTCGTCGGTCCTGGTCCGGTCGATGATCTGGGTGTACTCGTGGTAACCGGTCTGACAGCCGGTGCAGGTGGCGAAGCCGGACGAGCGGCCGTTGTACTCGGCGCACACGCCGTCGGGGGCGGTGCCGCAGTGCAGGGTCTGGGCGAGCTGGCTGCGGCCGTTGACGTTCGTCATGATGTCGGTCTCGCCGACGCCCGGCCAGTTCGTGTAGTTGCCGCGATAGGCCGCTCCGGTGGCCCGGAAGCCCGGCCAGTAACCGAGCGCGTTGGCGACGTCCGGCTGCTTGAGCACGGCGGTGAACTTGGTCTGCTGCCCGGCCGGCGGCTCGAAGTCGGTGCGCTGAGTCTCCAGGCGGCCCGACGTCCAGGCGCCGGCGCCGTCCTTGATGGCCTTGATCGAGAGTTTGCCGGTGCCGTCGAGCGAGACGTTGGCGGTGCTGTTGCTGGCCGTCTCGACCTCGCCGGTGCCCCAGTTGGCGGCGCCGCCGGGGTAGCTCGTGCCAGTGCGCAGAAGCCAGTTGGCCGACGACGGCGACGTGCCGGCCGCGCCGTCGAATGTGTCCTGCCAGACCGTGGTGAAGGTGCCGGGCGGCTGGGTGGTCGGCACTGGGTCAGTTGGTGTGGTGCCGCCGATCGTGCCGTAGACCTTGAACTCCCACAGCGAGTAGCCGTATCCGCCGTTACGGGCGGTGCCGTAGAGCCGGACGTAGCGGCCACTGCCGGTGACGGTCAGCGTCTCGGTGCCGCCGGTGCCGTTCGCCTTGGTGGCGATCGTGGTCCAGGTGGCGCCGTCGGGTGAGGTCTGGATCTGGTACGCCGTGCCGTAGGCGGCCTCCCACTGCAGGGCCACCGAGGTGACGGTCGCGGTGGCGCCGAGGTCGACCCGCAGCCACTGGGGATCGGAGAACTGGCTCGACCAGCGGGTGCCCGCGTTGCCGTCGGTCGCGTTGGCGGCGACGGTGTCAGCGGTCTCGCTCGACGAGGCGGTGGTCGGTCTGCCCTGCGAGAGCAGGGTGTCGGCGGCGTAGGCGCCGTGCGGCGCGGCCAGGGTCAGATACGCGGCGGCGAGGCCGAGCACGAGGGGGATGACGAGGCGCCGCCAGACGTGGGGCGGGGATTGAGCCGGGTTCACGGGGACTCCTGGGGATGTCGGGACGCTGGGGAAAGCGCTCTCCATGAATGGCCGAAGTGTTACGCCGGGCTTTCACGCGTGTCAATAGGCGACGATGAGTCTCGCCCTTATGTACGGGACAAAGGGTGGCATTCTTGGCAGTCGGTCGCCTTACCGGGAGATGATGGGAGAGCGGTTTCCCATCGGGGGCGAGCGCCGAGTTATCCACAGGATGGCCGAGGCTGCTTGCGGCCGGCGGCGGCGCCGGAGATGCTCGGCCGGCAACGAGACGCCACTTCGCGATCACCCCACCACAGCCCTTGGGTGGGCGGGGGAGGCGGAGGCTCACCAGCACTGCGACGATCTTGGTGGAGAACGGGGCGGCGAATTTCGGCGGGCGATGTCGAGAACGGCGGGGCGGCTCCGACCACACCGCGAAAGCGACGAACGAACGCGACAGTGATCAACGAGAAGGAGCTACCCGATGAAGTACATCGTGATGATGTTCGGTGACGGCGGCGAGATGGCGGCCACGGCCGACCCGGCCTGGGTGCGCGACATGATGACGTTCATGGGCGACTTCAACGCCGAGCTGGCCAAGACCGGCGAACTGGTCGAGGCGCACGGGCTGGCGTTCCCGTCCACCGCCAAAACGATCAGCTATGAGGACGGGCAGGTCGCGGTCACCGACGGGCCCTATGCGGAGACCAAGGAGTCGCTGGCCGGCTTCTGGATCCTCGACGTGCCGGGCGAGCAGCGGGCGATCGAGCTGGCCGGCCGGGTGGCGTTCTGGTCACGCAAGGTCGAGCTGCGCGAGGTCCCCGACGGCCCGCCCGACCACGAGGACGCCTGAGTACACCGCGCCCGCAGCAGTGGCCGAGCCTTGGGCGGAAGCCGGGTGGCCGTAGAAGGTGGGACGGCGGCACGAGCTACATCGGCCGCAAGAGGTTGGGCACTGGCAAGAGCCTGACGCCCGCAAAGGCTGGTCGACAGCACGCGAGCTGCACCGGCCGCAGGAGGCTGGGCAGTAGCAAGAGCTTGACGGCCCGCAAACACTGGTTGGGCGGCAGGAGCTGGATGGCCGCAACGGCTGGGCGTTGGCGGTAGGAGCGGGCGGCAGCAGAGGCTGGGCGTTGGCGGTAGGAGCGGGCGGCAGCAGAGGCTGGGTGTCGGGGGAGGGGTGCGGCGGATGAGTGAGCCTCGGGTGCTGGACGGGCTGTTGCGGGAGCTTGCGCCGCAGGTGCTGGGGGCGCTGGTCCGGCGTTACGGGCAGTTCGACGCGGCCGAGGACGCCGTTCAGGAGGCGCTTTTGGCCGCCACCGTGCAGTGGCCGCACGAGGGCACGCCCGCCACCCCGCGGTCGTGGCTCATCTCGGTGGCCACGCGGCGGCTGGTGGACGAGTTCCGGAGCGACAGCGCGCGCCGGCGCCGGGAAGCCGCCGAGGCGCTGGCCGATGCCGGCGGCGACGCTGCCGACCGGGACGACACGCTGGCCCTGCTTTTCCTCTGCGCCCACCCGTCGCTTTCGCCGCCCTCGCAGCTCGCCCTCACCCTGCGCGCGGTCGGCGGCCTCACCACGGCCGAGATCGCGGCGGCGTTCCTGGTGCCCGAGCCGACCATGGCTCAACGGATCAGCCGGGCCAAGCAGGCGATCCGCCGGAGTGGGCAGGATTTCCCGCCACCGGCCCCGGGCGCCGAGCGGGCCGAGCGCCTGAGGGTCGTACGGCAGGTCCTGTATCTGATTTTCAACGAGGGTTACACGGCCACTGGGGGTCCGGAGCTGCAGCGGGCCGAGTTGACCGGCGAGGCGATCCGGCTCGCGCGGCTGCTCCGTGATCTGGTGCCGGGCGACCACGAGACGGCTGGGCTGCTCGCCTTGATGCTGCTCACCGACGCCCGGCGGGCGGCTCGCACGACGGCCGCGGGTGAGCTGGTGCCGCTCGACCGGCAGGACCGTTCGCTGTGGAGCAAGGAGCGGATCACCGAGGGGGTCGCGCTGGTGTCGTCGACGCTGGGGCGCGGGCCGATCGGGCCCTATCAGGTGCAGGCCGCGATCGCCGCGCTGCACGACGAGGCCGCTTCGGACGCCGAAACCGACTGGGCGCAGATCCTCGCGCTCTACGAGGTGCTCGAGACGATCTCGCCCGGTCCGGTGGTGACGCTGAACCGGGCCGTCGCGGTCGCCCGCACCCGGGGGCCGCTGGCCGCCCTGGCGGTGCTGGGTGACCTGGCCGGCGACGAGCGGATGGCGGGTCATCACCGGCTGGCCGCCGTCCGCGCTCACTTGCTGGAGCAGGCCGGTTTCGCCGAGCAGGCGCGGGAGGCCTATCTGGCCGCGGCCAAGCTGACCACCAGCGGCCCCGAGCAGCGCTATCTGATCGCCCGGGCCGGCCACGAGCTACTGCAGGAACGCCCCGAGGGGTGAGAGCAGCAGCTTGTTGAGGCCGGCAGCGGTCTTGTCGAGGCCCGCGCGCTCGCGGTCGGTCGCCGACATGTCGTGGCGGATGCCCCAGAGCTTCTGGGCGTTGCGCCAGGCCACGTTGCGGGTGTATTCGACGGCTTCGCCCTGCCACCAGTCGTCCAGGCAGCCGTTCATGGTGTCGATCAGCAGCTGCCATTTCTCGAGATAACCCCGCCGCAATCCGGGGATGGCGGTCGCGAAGATGTCGTTGATCTCGAGGTAGTCGTGGTGCTGGTCGCTGTCGTCGATCGGGTCGCTGCCCAGGTGGTCGAACGTCGTCACCAGCGCGAACGGCAGATCGAAGTTGATGTGCGCGTTGACCCCGGCGCAGGCCGACGGCAGCGGCCGGCAGTCCGGCCCGGGGATCCGCTGGAACAGGCACGCCCACACCTCGGGGCAGCGCGGGCTCGTGCCGGCGCCGGCCCACCCGCGCAACGCGTCGAAGTATCGCGCGGCGAACTCCACGTCGAGACGCGACAGGAACGCCGGGTCCTTGAACTTGCCGGCGTACAACCTCTCGAGCACACCTTCGGTGATCGTCAGGTAGAGCTTGTTGAAGTCGCACAGCGGGTTCTCGACCAGCAGCGGCGGCACGTGACCCAGGATCGCCTGCAGCTCCTTGAGCTGCTCGACCACGGCGGGGACGTCGTCGGGGTGGCCTTGCAGGAGATCGGTCATCTCCCGTTGCACAGGTCCCCAGACCGACTGGTTCATCGGTTTTCCCTCCACGAACATCGGCGGAGGGCCCCCAGCACCGCCCGGCGGCGGTGGCCGCCGGGCGGTGCTCCCCCGTGACCACAGACTTCCAAAGCCGACGTATGCGGGGGATCGGTAGATCTACGTATTACCGGTGCGCGATCGCCCGGGAAGATAACGGAATGGTCACGCCGCGGTGAGGAACACCCGGCTGGCCTGCACCCGGGTGCGGACCTGGAGCTTGTCGAAGATGTGCCCGACGTGGACGCCGACCGTGCGCTCGCTGATGAACAGGCGCTCGCCGATCTCGCGGTTGGTCAGGCCCTCGGCCAGCGCGGCCAGCACCTCGCGCTCGCGCTGGGTGAGCAGGCTCAGCTCGTCGGTGTCCTGCGGCTGGGGGAACGGCACTGTCGCGACGTCGTCGGCCAGCGCCACCTTGTAGCGCTGGGCCACCGAGACGATCTCGGCCGCGAACGGCCGCGCCCCCATCGCGATCGCCGTGGCGTACGCCTCGCGCAGCGCCCCGATCGCCACGGCTTTCCGTGACCGGCGCTGCAGGGCGGCCTCGGCCTGCCGCAGACGCGAATACGCCGCCGGGTACGGCTGCCGCCGGGTGTCCCAGGTGGTGGCGGCCTTGGCCCACGGCGCCGGATCCTGCCGGCCCTCGACGCGGCTCAGCTCGGCCGCGCACAGGTCGGCATAGCCGTCGATCACCGCGCGCACCGGCACCGCGGCGTTGCCCACACCGGCCACCATCCGCTCGACCGCGACCTTGAGCCGGCGCAGCGCCCCCGGGTCGACCGGCTGCCCGGCCGCGTGGGCCTCGGCTTCGGCGCGCAGCCCGTGCCAGGCCAGGACGCCGATCAGCACCAGGTCGTCGGAGCGCGTCTCGGTCAGCCCGCGCTGCACCGACGCCCGCGCCGTCGCGTGCTCGCCCTGCCACATGGCCAGCCCGGCGCGCAGCGTGAGCATCGGCAGCACGTGCCGCGCCCCGCCCCCGGCCAGCAGTGTGGCCACCGCGTCGAGGTCGCGGTGGGCCGCCTCGACATCGCCGAAGCCGACCCACAGCTGACACCGCGAGAGCAGCAGCTCGACCGCGTCGGCGCCGGACGGCCGGTGGCGCATCGCGGTCTCGAGCACCGCGTCGGCCTCCGACCACTGCCCGACCCGGAACAACCCCTTGGCCGCGACGGCCAGCAGCCGTGTCTGATAGGTGCGCCCGGCCCCGAGCGAGGCCAGCCGGTCGGCGCCGCGGCGGGCGACCAGCACACCCTCCTCGATGTTGTTGAGCGGGCCGGTCAGCAGCTCGGCCAGGTGCAGATAGGCCACGCCCAGCTCGTCGGGGTGCCCGCTGCGCTCGGCGATGTCGACGGCGTTGCGGATGACGGCGAGCCCGGCGTCCGGGTCCTCGCGGAACGCCGCGCTGAAGCCGAGCGCGGCACTGGCTCGTACGAGATCGGCCGTCGATCCGTTGACCTCGGCCATCTCGAGCGCGTCGACCGCCCGGGCGTTCGCGTCGGCGTAACGGCCGAGGTGGAGCAGCAGCTCGGCCAGGTAGGCCGCGGCCGAGGCGCGCTGGCGCGGGGAGCAGTCGGGCGCCTCGAGAGCGCGCTCGTACTCCGCCTCGGCGGTGGCCGTGCGGCCGGCCGCGGCCAGGTAGCGCGCGCGGCGCAGATGCAGGTCGCACTGGCTGGGCGCGTCGGGCCGGTGGGACAAATCCTCGAGGCGGGACAACGCGCGCAGGTGCTCGCCGCACTGGTGGGCCGACTCGGCCGCGTGGGCCAGCAGCTCGGTGCGCTCGGGGGCGCCGTCGGCGGTCAGCTCCAGCGCGGACGACCAGTGGCGATGCGCCTCGGTGAAGCCGTAGAGCTCCTCGGCCGACCGGGCCGCGGCGACCACCGACGGCAGCGCGCGGCTCGGCTCGCCCGCTTTCTGCCAGTGGTGCGCCAGGCGGGCGTGGTCGGGGGTGGCGCCCGGCTCCTCCAGCGCCTCGGCGAAGCGGCGGTGCAGTGCCGTGGCTTCAGCCGGCAGCACCTCGCCGGCCAGGATCTCGGCCACCAGGCGGTGACGCAGGCGGTAGCCGTCGCCGGCGCTGGCCACGAACCGGTGCGCGACCGCGGCCCGGACCGCCTCGATCAGCTCGGCCTCGGACAGTGGCACGACCCGGGCCAGCACGTCGTGGGCGACCGGCTCGACCCCGGCCGCGATCGCGTGCACCACCGCGTGGGCGGGCGGAGGCAGCTCGGCCAGGCGGGACAGGAAGATCTCGCGCAGGGTGTCGGACAGCTCGGCCCGGCCGTCGCGCAGGTCACGGGCCAGTTCCTCGGCCACGAACGGGTTGCCGCCGCTGCGCTTGTGCACCCGGTCGGCGTCCTCGGGCTCGACCCGGCCGTTGGTGATCGCGGTGACCAGCTCGACCGTCTGGTCGCGGTCGAGCGGGGCCAGGTCGACAACGCGGACGGAACGGAGACGGCGCAGCTCGGCGAGCACCTTGCGCAGCGGGTGGGCGCCCTGCAGTGCCTCGGCCCGCACCGCGGCCAGCACGGCGATCTCGACGCCGCCCAGCCCGGCCAGCAGATAGAGCAGCAGCTGACGGGTGCTGCGGTCGGCCCACTGCAGATCGTCGAGGACCAGCAGCAGGCGACGGTCACCGGCCACCGCGCGCAGATCCTGCGAGACGCGGTCGAGCAGGGCGCCGGCGTCACCGGCCGGCCGGACATTGTGGTCGAACTGCCGCAGGGCCTGCAGAACCGGGTGCAGGGGAGAGGCGTCGCCGATGTCCAGGCAGGTGCCGGACAGCACGGCGAAACCCGCGTCGCGCATCGCCCCGGCGGTCTCGCGCAGCAGACGGCTCTTGCCGACTCCGCTCTCCCCGGTGACGAACACCGCGGAGGTGCCTCCGGGCCCCGCGTTGCGCAGGTCGGACTGGACTTGGCTCAACGTGTCGGCTCGTCCGACAAGCGGCCCGTCCTCCTCCTCGCTGGCCATGGTGGTCACCCTAGTGCCCATCGACCCGGCCCGTTGTCGGCGGTTCGGTCTGATCTGGGTCACATGACTGACCGGTATCAGCGCGCACCTCGGCGCAGTCCTTAGAGAGACGCGTAGTGCTGCGCTGTCGGAGATACGTCGTTCTGCTGATCCGCTTCTCGACAGCGGCTGGCACCGTTCTCCCGGGGCACAGCAGGAAACTGGGGGAGCGTGAAGACATGACCGCAATCGCTATGGCGGAGCAGGAGCGGCGTCAGACCGTCACCGTCCTGTTCATCGACATCGTGGGCTTCACGTCCCTGGTCGACGATCTGGACTGCGCGGTCGTCCGCGCCCTGCAGCGGGACTACTTCGGCATCGTGTCCGACGTGGTCCGCGCGGGTGGCGGAGTGGTGGAGAAATACGTCGGGGACGCGGTGATGGCGGTGTTCGGCACCGGCACCGGCGGCTTCGGCGCGGAGGCGGCCGCTTCGGCGGTCAAGGTGGGCCTGTCGGTTCAGGAGGCGTTGAGGGGGCAGCTCCTGGCCGGCAGGTTCGCCGTCCGCACCCGGGTGGGTCTGGCCACCGGCGACGTGATCGTCGACGTGGCGGCGGCCCGCGACTTCGGGCAGGCGATGATCAGCGGCAGCGTGGTCAACACGGCGGCGCGCCTGCAGGCGTACGCCCCGCACGACACCGTGGTCGTCTGTGCCGAGACCCAGGCGGTCACCGACCGCCTGATCGCCTATCAAGAGCTTCCCCCCGTACGGGTGTCGGGCAAGCCGCGGCCGCTCGACCTCTGGCGCGCGCTGGCCCCGCAGGGAGCCCGGGCGGCCACCCGTCACCTGTGGGCGGTGCCGGCGGCCGCTTAGACGGGTGTTGTAGCTCACCAACCGTATCTTTTGTCCGAATTATCGGTTCACAGGTGGCCGCTCCCGGCTCGGTTGACCAGAAGTGTCGGAGGGTCCCGGTAGGCTCGCCGCGACTTGACCACCACCTGGGCCGATCGGGAGTGCCACCTCGTGACCGCGGAGATCCTGTACGGGGCTGATGACCTCACGCACCTGGAGGGGCTGGACGCCGTCCGGAAACGCCCGGGCATGTATATCGGCTCGACCGACAGCCGGGGCGTCAACCACCTCGCCAACGAGATCATCGACAACGCCACCGACGAGGGCGTGGGCGGCCACGCCGCCAAGGTCGCGGTGATCCTGCACGCCGACGGTTCGCTGCAGGTCGACGACGACGGCCGCGGCATCCCGACCGCCGTCAACACCAAGTCCGGGCTCAACGGTGTCGAGCTCGTGCTCACCCGGCTGCACGCCGGCGGCAAGTTCGGCGGCTCGGGCTACAAGACCTCCGGCGGTCTGCACGGCGTCGGCGCCTCCGCGGTCAACGCGCTGTCCACGCGCTTCGACATCACCGTCAAGCGCGACGGCAAGGTTCACGAGATGTCGTTCCAGCGCGGCGTCCCGGGCTCGTTCGACGGTCCCGGCCCGCAGGCCCGTTTTCATCCCGAGTCGGGCCTGCGCGTCGTCCGCAAGATGAAACGCGGCGAGCCCACCGGCACGTCCATCCGCTATTGGTATGACGCCCGCTACTTCGAGACCGGTGCCCGGCTCGACGTCGACGCGGTGCGGGCCAAGCTGCGCAACACGGCTTTCCTCGTCCCCGGCGTGATGTATACGTTGCGCGACGAGACCGCCGAGGAGACGACGAACGAGACCTTCCACTTCCCGCACGGTCTCACCGACATGGTCGAGTTCCTCACCCACGCCGGTGACAAGCCGGTCTCGGGCATCCTGCTGGTCGACGGCGAGGGCACCTACAAGGAGAACGCGGCCGACGCCAACGGCGTGATGCAGTCCAACGTCGAGCGCCGGGCCGAGGTCGAGATCGCCTTCCGCTGGGGCACGGGTTACGAGCGCACCATCGAGTGCTTCACCAACACGATCCGCAACACTCACGGCGGCACCCACCGCAAGGGCTTCGAGCGCGCCCTGGTCCGCGCACTCACCGACGCCATCCGCAACACGCGCGGCCTGCTCAAGCCCAAGGAGGACCCGCCCGTCCTGGACGACCTGCTCGAGGGCCTGACCGCGGTCATCCACGTGCGGGTCCCCGAGCCGCAGTTCACCTCGCAGACCAAGGACGAGCTGTCCACCGCCGGCATCACCCGGGTGCTCCAGGGCCTGGTCGAGGCGCACATCAAAGAGTGGATCGACGGCCGCAAGACCAAGGCCGAGGCCCGCACGGTCCTGCAAAAGGTGGTCGACGCCGCCCGCGTCCGGCTCACCCAGAAACAGCAGAAGGACGCCGCCCGCCGCAAGACCGCGCTCGAGGGCGCCTCGATGCCGCCCAAGCTGGTCGACTGCCGGGCCACCGGCATCGCCCGCTCCGAGCTCTACATCGTCGAGGGTGACAGCGCGCTCGGCACCGCCCGGATGGCCCGCAGTTCGGAATACCAGGCCCTGCTGCCCATCCGCGGCAAGATCCTGAACGTGCAGAAGGCGTCGCTGCAGCAGGTGCTCGACAACGCCGAGTGCTCGGCCATCGTGCAGGTGCTGGGGGCCGGCTCGGGCCGCACGTTCGAGCTGAGCGCCATGCGCTACGGCCGCGTCATGATCATGGCGGACGCCGACGTCGACGGCTCGCACATCCGCACGCTGCTGATCACCCTGTTCGCGAAATACATGCGCCCGGTGATCGAGCAGGGCCGGCTGTTCGCCGCGATGCCCCCGCTGCACAAGGTGGTCACCAAGGGCCGCAACTCGCAGACCATCTTCACCTACACCCAGCAGGAGATGGACACGACCGTCAGCCGCATCGAGCGCGGCGGCGGCGCGGTCAACAAGCCGGTCAGCCGGTTCAAGGGCCTGGGCGAGATGGACGCCGACGAGCTGTGGGACACCACGATGAACCCGGCCACCCGCACCGTCCGGCGGATCACGCTGGACGACGCCGAGCGCGCCGAGGCCACCCTCGAGCTGCTGATGGGCGAGCGGGTCGAACCGCGTAAGAACTGGCTGATCGAGGCGGCGGGCCGCATCGACCAAGAGACGATCGACGCCTGAGAGGCCGTAAGCAGAGATGGCACGTCGCAAGAACACCGACAATCGCGTCGACCTGTCCGCTTTCGACCAGGCCGGCGCGCGCGTCATCGACAACCCGCTGACCACCGAGGTCGAGGACTCCTACCTGGAGTACGCGTATTCGGTCATCCACTCGCGGGCCCTGCCCGACGCCCGGGACGGCCTCAAGCCCGTCCACCGCCGCATCCTGTGGTCGATGTCCGAGCAGGGCCACCGCCCCGACCGCGCCTACGTCAAGTCGGCCCGCGTCGTCGGCGACGTGATGGGTAAATATCACCCGCACGGCGATGTCGCCATCTACGACGCGATGGTGCGCCTGGCCCAGGACTTCTCGCTCAACGCGCCGCTCATCGACGGGCACGGCAACTTCGGATCCCCGGACGACGGACCGGCCGCCTCCCGATACACCGAGGCCCGCATGTCGCGCGAGGCGATGTTGCTGGTCGGCGAGCTGGGCGAGGGCACGGTCGACTTCAAGCCGACCTACGACGGCTCCGACCTCGAACCCAAGGTGCTGCCCGCCGCCTTCCCCAATCTGCTGGTCAACGGCACGTCGGGCATCGCGGTGGGCATGGCGACGAACATGATCCCGCACAACCTGGGTGAGGTGGTGGCGGCCGCCCGGCATCTGATCACCGACCCCGAGGCCGATCTCGACGCGCTCATGCGGTTCGTGCCCGGGCCCGACCTGCCCACCGGTGGTCAGCTGCTCGGGCTGGACGAGGTGCGGCGGGCGTACGAGACGGGCCGGGGCGTCGTGCGCATGCGGGCGCGGGCCCAGACCGGTCCGCTCGAGGGCGGGCGCGGGCGCCAGGCCATCACCGTCACCGAGCTTCCGTACGGAGTGGGCACCGAAAAGATCATCGAGGCGATCACCGACGAGGTGAAGGGCAAGCTGATCGTGTCGGGGCCCAAGCGGGGCCAGCGCCAGGCGGCCCGCCTGCAGGGCATCGCCGACGTCAAGGACCTCACCGACCGCGAGCACGGCACCCGGCTGGTCATCGAGTGCAAGGTCGGCGTCAACCCGCAGGCCCTGCTGGCCGACCTCTACCGCCTGACCCCGCTCGAGTCGTCGTTCGGCATCAACAACCTGGTGCTGGTCGACGGTCAGCCCCGCACGCTCGGGCTCAAGGCGCTGCTCGAGGTCTTCGTGCAGCACCGCTACGACGTGGTCACCCGGCGCACCGAGTTCCGCCGGACCAAGCGCCAGGACCGGCTGCACCTGGTCGACGGCCTGCTCATCGCGCTGATCGACATCGACCGGGTGGTCGCGATCATCCGGGGCAGCGACGACGCGGCCTCGGCCAAGGCGTCCCTGATGAGTGAGTTCAGCCTGTCCGACATCCAGGCCACCTACATCCTGGACACCCCGCTGCGGCGGCTCACCCGCTTCGACCGCATCGAGCTCGAGACCGAGCAGGAGCGCCTGCGCGGCGAGATCGCCGAGCTGTCGCGCATCCTCGACAACTCCGACGTGCTCAAGCAGGTCGTGTCGGACGAGCTGGCCGAGGTGGTCAGCGAGTTCGGGGCGCCCCGGCGCACGACGCTGATCGACGGTGACCTCAAGGAGGTGCTCGCCGCGTCCGCGCCCGCCGGGCCGCTCGAGGTGGCCGACGACCCGTGCCAGGTGATCCTGTCGGCCACCGGGCTGATCGCCCGCACGGCGGCCGAGAGCGAGGAGGCCACCGAGGCCCGGCGTCGTTCGGGGCGGGTCAAGCACGATGCCGTCCGCGCGGTGGTGCACTCGACCGCGCGGGGCCGCATCCTGCTGGTCACCAACCGGGGCCGGGCGTTCAAGACCGACGTGCTCCCGCTGCCGGTGCTGCCCGAGCAGTCGGGCACCGTGTCGATCCGGGGCGGCATGTCGGCGTCCGAGCTGATCCCGCTGGAGAAGGGCGAGAAGGTCGTCGGCCTGGCCCCCCTCACCGCGGGCGACTCGCCGGGCATGGCGCTGGGCACCCGCCAGGGTGTGGTCAAGGTGTGCGCCCCCGAGTGGCCGGTGCGCTCCGACGAGTTCGAAGTGATCACGCTGAAGGAGGGCGACGAGGTGCTGCAGGCCTCGTGGCTGACCGACGGCTCCGAGGCGCTGGTGTTCGTCACGTCGGACGCGGCGCTGTTGCGCTTCCCGGCCAAAAATGTGCGGCCGCAGGGTCTCAAGGGCGGCGGCATGGCCGGGGTCAACGTCGCGGCCGGCGCCGAGGTTGTCTCGTTCAACGCGGTGGCCACGGCCGACCACGACCACGGTGAGCCGATGGTTGTGACGTCGACCGGCACCCAGGTCAAGGTGAGCCCGTTCTCCTCCTACCCGGCCAAGGGCCGGGCCACCGGCGGCGTACGGGTCCAGCGGTTCCTCAAGGGCGAGACGCGGCTGACGGTGGCCTGGGTCGGCCCGCGCCCGGTCGGTTCGAGCGCGACGGGCGACCCGATCGACCTGCCCGGTCCGGACGCCCGTCGCGACGGCTCGGGCGAGGCTGTGCTCATGGGCCCGCAGATCATCGGCCACCTGATCGAACGCGGCTGAGCACGAAAAGCCGTCAGGATTCGACTCTCGGCCCGGCACTCGACGTGTCCGGGCCGAGGTCGAGCAGGCGGACGACCCGCAGCGCGCCGTCGACGACCTGGTCGGCCAGCTCGGGGGAGACCCAGGCGTCCCGCGCCTCGACCGTGTAGAGCTCGTCGCCGCGTACGGTCCAGGTCGGGATGTCGCCGGCCAGGTAGGCCTCGAGCAACGCCGGCTGTTCCAGGCGGGGTGAGTCACCGACCGGCTCGAAGGCGTGGTGCAGCGCCATCGGCGGTTCTGGCTGGGGCAGGCGAACCACGACCAGCGCCCCCGAGCCTTTCGGCTGCAGGATCATCCCGTCGAAGGCGTCGCCTCTCCACCGCACCTCGGCGAAAGTCACCAGCAACCCGCCGGTCTCGCGCTGCCAGGCCCGCCGGACCTTGACCGTGCCGCGCGGCTGCCCCGGCCAGGGCCACGCCCGGCCGTCCGGATCGATCGGGGTCCACTCGCGGTGGGCGGCCCACCGGCGCAGGTGCCGGCGGTACCTCAGCCGGGCGAGCAGATATCCGCCGCCCGCCACGGCCACCAGGCCGACCGCGGCGTAGGCGCTGGACCAGTCGTCGCGCCGGGTGAGGGCCTTGACCAGGAGCAGGCTCAGATAGATCAGCGCGAACCACAGCACCCACCAGCGCCGGCGCATCGTCATCCGGCGGCCGCCAGGGGGCGGTCGGGGCCGACGTCGAGCAGCCGGACGACGAGCAGGGCCCGTCGCACCGCCCGGTAGACCTCGCCGGGCTCGAAGGCGCTCTGCCGGGGCTCGACGGTGAACAACACGGTGTCGCGCACCGTGAACGGCGGGATCTCCATGATGCGAAATGCGTCACGCAGTGCGGCGTGCTCGAGCCGGGGCGAGTCACCGATGAACGAGTACGGCAACCGGGTCGCCATCGGCGGCTGGGTCTGTGGCAGTCCGACCACCACGAAGGTGCCCCGGTTGTCCCGGTCGACGACCGCCCCGGCGAAGGCCCCGCCCCACCATCGGATCTCGCCGAAGGTCACCGCCAGCCCCTCGATGTCGCCGCTCCAGGCCTGGGTGACCCGGCTGCCCCCCTGCAGGTGCAGGTTCTCCCACGGCCACTCGTGCGCCTTCGGGTCGACCGGCGAGCAGCCCATCGCGGTGGCCCAGCGGGACATCGCGCGCAGCGACAGCCCGCTGAAGACCGAGTACGCGCAGAACGCGACGAACATCAGGCCCAGCGCGATCAGGCACGGCGACCTGGTCAGGAAGAGCAGCGCCGCGGCGAGGGCGGACCAGCCCGCGTGCAGCCAGCACTTCAATTCGACGCGCATCGACGTCAGGGTAAGCCGCGATCGCCGGCGATCGAAAGGTCGCCGGCCCCCCGAAGATCGCCGGCCTCAGGAAGGCAGCCGGCGCCGCCCGGCGAAGCCCAGATCGGGCCGGTGATACCAGCCCAGCTCGGCCTCGCCCTCGAGCCAGCAGAGGTCGACGTCGACCCCGTCGAGCTCGCCCGGGAAGTCGATCAGCAGCGGCGCCAGGCTCTTGAGCACGGCCCCGGTCTGCTGCACCTCGGTCATCAGGTCGTCGAGGCGGGCGGTCGTCGCCTTCCACTCCGGCAACCCGCCCAGCGGTGTCGGCGGCCCACCGGTCACCCCGATCACCGCGCCGAGCTCGGCCGCGTCCGCGCGCAGAGCCACGATCTCTTCCAGTACGGGCCGCAACCGCTTCAGTTCGTCCCGCGCCTCACCCAGCGTGAACAACCCCATGCCACTGAGAGTGCCAGCTCCGCCCGGCTACGCCAAGGTCATCCCGGCTGAGAACCGGCAACGATGGGCGCGGCGCCCGCGACGAGGGACCATGGTTTCGTGGACTTACAGGTGGTGGAGCAGGTGGCCGAGCTCGGTGCGTGGATGGCCGAGGGCGGCGTGGTGGTGCTGAGCGGTGCGGGGCTCTCCACCGATTCCGGCATCCCGGACTATCGCGGCCCGTCCGGGTCGGCCCGTCGCAGCACTCCGATGACCTACCAGGCCTTCACCCGTGACCCGATCGCCCGCCGCCGCTACTGGGCGCGGTCGCATCTCGGCTGGCGCACGATCGGCGAGGCCTCGCCCAACGACGGTCACCGCGCGGTCGCCGCCCTGCAGCGCTGCGGCGCGGTCGGCGGCATCATCACGCAGAACGTCGACGGGCTGCACCAGGCGGCCGGGGCCGGCGACGTCGTCGAGCTGCACGGCAACCTGGCCCGCATCATCTGCCTGGAGTGCGGCGAGCTGACCGCCCGCGAGCTTCTGGCCACCCGCCTCGACGAGGCCAACCCGGGGTTCGACGCGGCCGCGGTCGCCATCAACGCCGACGGTGACGCCGAGCTCGACGACACCGATCTCGACCAGTTCACCGTGGTCGACTGCCTGAGCTGTGGCGGCCTGCTGAAGCCGGATGTCGTCTACTTCGGCGAGACGGTGCCCCCGGAGCGGGTGTCGCGCAGCTTCGCGCTCGTCGGCACCGCCCGTACGCTGCTGGTTCTCGGCTCCTCCCTGACGGTGATGTCGGGCCGCCGCTTCGTGTTGCGCGCGGTCAAGGACGGCATCCGGGTCGCCATCGTCAACCGCGGGGTCACTCGCGGCGAGCCGTACGCGGGGCTGCACATCGATGCCCCATTGGGCATTGTTCTGCCGCACCTGGCCGCCGAGTTGTCCGCACCGGTCCACATTTGACCGGCGCGAAACCGGGCCTGTGCCCCCGTGTTATCGCACTGAAACTTAAATAATTCAGGGGTCCCGTTGACGTGACCGGCCTCACTGGCGTTAACTGCCGAAACCGCTTCCGAAACCGGTTCCGAAATCCGGCCGCAATGAAGTGGTGACACGTCAGGAGGACCAGTGCCAATCACCATCGCCGATGTGGCGGCCCGGGCGAAGGTCAGCAAGACGACCGTGTCCCGGGTGCTCAACGGCAAGGGTGAGCTGGACGAGTCGACGGCCGCGCGGGTCCGCGCGGTGATCGACGAGCTGGGTTACGTGCCGAGCTCCCGGGCCGTCGGGCTGGCCCGCGGGCGCACCCGGGTGGTCGGCATGCTGGTCCCCTCGCTCACCTGGCCGTGGATCGGCGAGGTGATCCAGGGGGCGGTCGACGTGCTCGAGACCGAGCGCTACGGCCTGCTGCTGTTCACCTGCAACCGGGGTGAGGAGTCGATGCGCCAGTTCGGTGCGCAGGTGTCGGCCAAGTCGTTCGACGGCCTGCTGGTCATCGAACCCGAGGGCACTCTCGACTACATCGCCACGCTGCACCGCCGGGGCCTGCCGGTGGTGCTCATCGACGACCGTGATCAGACCTCCGGTGAGATCCCGAGCGTCGGCACCACCAACCACGACGGCGCCGGATCGGCCGCCCGGCACCTGCTCGAGATCGGGCGCACCCGGCCGCTGGTGATCTCCGGACCCGAGCGGTTCGGCTGCACCCAGCAGCGCCACGCCGGCTTCGCCTCGGTGTTCGCCGGTGCGGGCCACCCGATCGACGCCGACCGGCAGTTCCTGGGCGACTTCACCTTCGCCCTGGGCGCGGACGCGGTGCACTCCGCGATCAAGGCCGGTGTGGAGTTCGACTCCGTGTTCGCCCACAACGACCTCGCCGCCATCGGTGCGATGCAGGCGTTGCTCGACACCGGCCGCCGCGTCCCGCAGGACGTGGCTGTGGTCGGCTTCGATGACATACCGACCGCGGCGCACACCCAGCCGCCGCTGACGACCGTGCACCAACCGTTGCGCGAGATGGGTGAGGCGGCGGCTCGTACGCTGCTCGCCCACTTCGAGGGCACACCCCTGCCCAACCGCCCCACCGTCATCCCCACCACCTTCACCACCCGCCCCTCCACTGTGGCTTAACCACGAAAGCAGACCCGGGGCCGGCCCGCGATCAGGGCCGGTGCCGCGATGGCGCACGCCCTTACACCTCTCATTGAAACCCAGCACATCCGAGGAGATTTTCGCGATGCAGAGAAGGAAACTGTTCGCGGTCGCCGTGGCGAGCGTGCTCGCCACGGGCGGTCTGGCCGCGTGCGGCGACTCGCCCAACGCCGACAATGCCAACAACGCGAACAAGTCGTCGGTCGACTTCCTCAAGATCGGCATGCCGAACGGGACGCAGACCGAGAACCACAACCCCTTCGCCGGCACCTCCTCGGCGAACGCGCTGGGTTACAAGTGGATGATCTACGAGCCGCTGACCCAGTGGAACCCGGTCCGCCCGGCCGAGCCGGCCGTGCCGTGGCTGGCCAGCGGCGTCAAGTGGGCCGACGACTACAAGTCGGCCGAGGTCACCGTTCGTGACAACGCCACCTGGTCGGACGGTCAGAAGCTGACCGCCGAGGATGTGGCGTACACGTTCGGCCTGCTCAAGGGCAACGAGGCGCTCAACCAGAACGCCATCCCGTTCGACCAGATCACGGTGGCCGGCAACGTCGTCAAGGTGACGTTCAAGACGCCGCAGTTCGTCAACCAGAACAAGATCATGGCGAGCACCCCGATCGTGCCCAAGCACGTCTGGGAGAAGATCGCCGACCCGGCGACCGACGTCAACAAGAACCCGATCGGCTCGGGCCCCTACACCCTGAAGTCCTTCACCCAGGCCGGCGTCACGCTGTCCGTGCGGCCCGAGGGCTACTGGGGCACGGTTCCTCAGGTCAAGGAACTGCGGTACGTCTCCTACGCCGACAACAACGCCCAGGGCACCGCGCTGGCCAACGGCGACTCGGAGTGGTCGTTCGTCTTCCTGCCGAACCCCAAGGCGACGTTCATCGACAAGGACCCGGAGCACCACAAGGTCTGGGCGCCCGGCGTGCTCGGCATCCACGGCCTCTACATCAACACCACGGTCAAGCCGTTCGACGACGTGAAGCTGCGCCAGGCCATGAACATGGTCATCAACCGCGCGGACATCTTCACCCAGGCCGAGGCCTCGTACTTCCACCCGGAGATCAAGAGTGTGACCGGCCTGCCGCCGGGCGCCGGTGACGCGTTCATCGCTCCGGAGTACAAGGGCAAGGAGTTCTCGAACGACGTCGCGGGGGCCAAGGCCCTGCTGCAGAGCGCCGGTTACAAGCTGAACGGCAAGGTGCTCAGCGACCCGTCCGGCAAGCCGGTCAAGATCAAGCTCAGCGACCCGGCGCCGTGGTCGGACTACCAGACCTCGCTCGAGATCATCAAGAGCAACTTCGCCGAGATCGGCATCGCCGCGACCGTCGAGAAGCCCAACCAGGACGTCTGGGACAAGAACGTGCAGACGGGTGCCTTCGAGGCCTCGATGCGCTGGACGAACGGTGGCGCCACGCCGTACGACATCTACCAGACCGTCATGGACGGTGACCTGATCAAGCCGATCGGCACCGCCGCTCAGCAGGGCAACTTCGGCCGCTTCAAGAGCACCGAGGCGACCGCCGCGCTGACCGCCTACAAGAACGCCACCAGCGACGAGGCCCGCACCACGGCGATGAACCAGATCCAGAAGGTCTTCGTCGAGCAGGCCCCGATGTTCCCGGTGGGTGCCGACAACGTCGGTGCTGCCTACAGCGACAAGAACTGGACCGGATGGCCGACGGACGCGGACCCGTACTCGGGTGCGCAGCCGACCCAGCCGTACGTGTCGCTGCTCATCGGCAAGCTCAAGCCCGCCAACTCCTGATCGTGGTCGCCGCTCCCGCCCGTGCCGCCGGGCGGGAGCGGCACCCGCAGGTCCACCCCCCACTGAAGGAACCGGCATGACCACCCAGGACGCGAAGGCGCCGGCCGGCGAGGTGGTGCTTGAGGCGATCGGCCTGACCAAGCACTTCCCCGTACGCCGGGGACTGCGCCAGCTGTTCTCCCAGGAACGCACGGCGGTGCACGCCGTCGACGACGTGCAACTCACCCTGCGCCGCGGCCAAGTGGTCGCGCTGGTCGGCGAGTCCGGCTCGGGCAAGAGCACGGTGGCCCGCGTGCTCGCCCAGCTCTATCCGCGGACCGGTGGCGACATCCAGCTGCACGGCCGGTCGACGAAGGTCAAGGGCGGAAGCGCGTTCCGGGCCTACGCGGCCCGGGTCCAGATGATCTTTCAGGACCCGTTCGCGTCGCTGAACCCGGTGCACACCATCCGGTATCACCTGACCCGGTCGCTGAAGATCCACGGCAACGCCGGGAAGACCGACGACGACCTCGAGACCGCGCTGCGCGACCTGCTCACCCGGGTCAGCCTGACGCCGCCCGAGCGCTACCTCGACAAGTTCCCGCACGAGCTCTCCGGCGGCCAGCGCCAGCGGGTCGCGATCGCCCGCGCGCTCGGCGCCGACCCGGAGGCGCTGCTGGCCGACGAGCCGGTGTCCATGTTGGACGTGTCGATCCGGCTCGGCGTGCTGAATCTGCTGCGCGACCTCAAGGAGCGCCTCAACCTGGCGATCCTCTACATCACCCACGACATCGCGTCGGCCCGGTACTTCGCCGACGAGACGCTGGTGATGTACGCCGGCCGGATGGTCGAGGGCGGCGACAGCGAGACTGTCACCCAGACTCCGGCCCACCCGTACACCCGGCTGCTGATCGACTCCGCGCCGGACCCGGACCGGCTGGCCGGTGAGGTCAACCCACTGGACGAGGACCGGGGCAACGGCGAGCCGCCGAGCCTGATCCGCCCGCCGTCCGGCTGCCGGTTCCATCCGCGCTGCCCGATGGCGATGAAACGGTGCATCACCGATCTGCCGATCCGGCTCGAGATCGGTGACCGGCCCGGGCACTGGGCTGCCTGCTGGCTTTACGACGAGGCGACGGTCGCGGCCGCGACGCCCGGAGAGGCGGCGGCGAAGTGAAGTACTTCCTCCAGCGCATCGCGTTCTACCTGTTCACCGCGTGGGCCGCGATCACCCTGAACTTCTTCATCCCGCGGCTGGTGCCCGGTGACCCGGTGCAGTCGCTGATCGCCAAGTTCCGCGGCCAGCTCAGCACCGAGGCGATCAACTCGCTCTACGTCCTGTTCGGTCTCGACGACGACAAGGGCCTGTGGACGCAGTACATCGACTACTGGAAGCAGTTGTTCCACGGCGACCTGGGCCTGTCCTTCACGTTCTTCCCGTCGCCGGTCTCCCAGATCATCGGGGACGCGCTGCCGTGGACGGTCATGCTGGTCGGCATCACCACGGTGATCAGCTTCATCCTCGGCACCAGCCTGGGTGTGCTGGCCGGCTGGCGGCGCGGCTCGTGGACCGACGGCCTGCTGCCGGTCACCACGTTCTTCTCGTCGGTGCCGTACTTCTGGCTCGGCATCATCGCGATCTACCTGCTGACCGGCCCGGACAGCTTCTTCCCGTCGTCCGGCGGCTTCGACTCGGCGCTGGTGCCGGCCTTCGACCAGTACTTCATCCCCAGCGCCGTGCAGCACAGCCTGCTGCCCGCGCTGACCATCCTGATCTCCTCGGTCAGCGGCTGGATCCTCAGCATGCGCAACATGATGGTCACCGTCGCGTCCGAGGACTACATCACCGTCGCGCACGCCAAGGGCCTCTCCGAGCGGCGGGTCGCGGTGAGCTACGCCGCCCGCAACGCGTTGCTGCCCAACATCTCCGGCTTCGCGTTGTCGCTCGGTTTCATCGTCGGCGGCACGCTGCTGGTCGAGATCGTCTTCTCGTACCCCGGCCTCGGGTTCATCCTGCTGCAGGCGCTGGGGGCCAAGGACTACCCGCTGATGCAGGGCATCTTCCTGGTCATCACGATCTCGGTGCTGGTCGCCAACCTGCTGGCCGACCTGGCCTATCTGCTCCTCGACCCGCGCACCCGCAAGGAGGGCTGAGCGATGACGATTCCGACCTCGAGCACCGCCCAGGTCATACCCGGCCAGGGGGCGATGGCCCAGCCCGAGAGCGCCAAGCCGGGCAAGGCCAAGCGGCACCGGTTCCTCTTCCTGCGCAACATCAAGGCGGCCACCGGCCTGGTCATCCTCTTTCTCTATCTGCTGTTCGCGGTCATCGGGCCCTGGATCACCCCGTACGACCCGGACGCGCGCAGCAACGACCTGCTGCAGCCGCCGTCGGCCGACCACTGGTTCGGCACCACCCACCTCGGCCAGGACGTCTTCAGCCAGGTGCTCGACGGCACCCGCCCGGTTGTGTTCGTCGGCTTCCTGGCCGGCACCATCGCGACCGTGTTGTCGGTGATCATCGGCATCACCGCCGGATACCTCGGCGGCAAGGCCGACGACACCCTGTCGGCCCTGTCCAACGTGTTCCTGGTGATCCCGGCCGTCCCCCTGATGATCATCATCACCTCGATCCTGGACAACGCCAGCAACCTGCTGATCGCGCTGATCATCGGCTTGACGTCGTGGTCGTGGAACGCCCGGGTGCTGCGGGCGCAGACCCTTTCGCTGCGCCGGCGCGACTACATCGAGGCGTCCCGGGCCACCGGCGAGAAGACCTGGCGGATCGTCGGCTTCGAGTTGCTGCCCAACCTGACCGCGGTGATCGCCTCCGGGTTCATCGGCACGGTCATCTTCGCGGTGCTCTCGCTGATCACCCTGGCCTTCATCGGCATCGTCTCGGCGGCCGGCTGGAACTGGGGCACGATCCTGTTCTGGGCGCAGGGCCAGCAGGCGCTCGCCCAGGGCGCGTGGTGGTGGTTCGTGCCGGCCGGTCTGGCCATCGCGTTCCTCGGCACCGCCCTCTCGCTGATCAACTTCGCCATCGACGAGTTCGTCAGCCCCCGCCTGCGCAGCGCCGGCAAGACCAAGCTCAAGACCGCCTCCGGCGGGACCGTACGGATGCGGATCGGCTTCACCCCGGTGCTGTCGAACTCGGCCGCGCCGCACACCCACGCCCGGGCGATCCCGATCAACACCGACGGCGCGACGCCGGTGGCTCGAGAGGTGGCGAAATGACCATGGAACCGGTCCTCGAGATCCGTAATCTCAACGTCGAGTACGGCCTGGGTGACAAGGCCGTGCGGGCCGTCCGCGACGTCAACCTGACCCTGCACCGCGGCGAGGTCCTGGGCCTGGCCGGCGAGAGCGGCTCGGGCAAGTCGACCCTGGCCTACGGGCTGACCCGGCTGCTCGCGCCGCCCGGTGTGATCACCGGCGGCGAGGTCATCTATCACCCCGAGAAGAGCGACCCGTACGACGTGCTCGGTCTCTCGGACAAGGCGTTGCGCGCGTTCCGCTGGGCCGAGACGGCGATCGTGTTCCAGGGCGCGATGAACTCGCTCAACCCGGTGCACAAGATCTCGACCCAGCTGACCGACGTGCTCAAGGCCCACGAGCCCAAGATGAGCGACCACACCCGCAACGCCCGGGCCCGCGAGATGCTCAAGCTCGTCGGCATCTCGCCCGACCGGATGGACGCCTATCCGCACCAGCTCTCCGGTGGCATGCGGCAGCGCGTCATGATCGGCATGGCGCTGATCCTGCAGCCGCAGGTGGTCATCATGGACGAGCCGACCACCGCCCTCGACGTGGTCATGCAGCGGCAGATCCTGGGCCAGCTGATCGAGCTGCGCGAGCGGCTCGGCTTCTCGGTCATCTTCATCACGCACGACCTGTCGCTGCTGGTCGAGTTCTCCAACCGGATCGCGATCATGTATGGCGGCCGGATCGTCGAGGAGGCGCCGGCCGCGACGATCTATCGGGACGCTCTCCACCCGTACTCGAAGGGGCTTCTCAGCTCTTTCCCCGCCCTGCGGGGGCCCCGCCGGGAGCTGGCCGGCATCCCCGGGTCACCGCCCGACCTGGCCGGCATGCCCAGCGGTTGCTCGTTCCACCCCCGGTGCCCGCGGGCGTTCGAGCCGTGCTCCCAGCACATCCCGGTGCTCGGCCGTCCCGACGCCCAGAACGGAGCCGCACGTTCCGTCGCGTGCTGGCTGCATCCCACGGAGCAACCCGTCGGATGACAACGGGGGCCGGTCCGCCGACGCGGACCGGCCCTCAACTTCTTATACATCCCCACTGGAGTGCCATGAATCCCACCACCACCTCCGTCCCGCTCGCCACCGGACTGCCCGCGCAGTTCCTGTGGGGGGTCGCGACGGCGTCGTACCAGATCGAGGGCGCCGCCGCCGAGGACGGCCGCACGCCGTCGATCTGGGACACCTTCTCCCGGGTCCCCGGTGCCGTGGCCGGCGCCGACAACGGCGACGTGGCGTGCGACCACTACCACCGGATGCCGCAGGACGTCGCGCTGATGAAGAGCCTCGGCGTGGACAGCTACCGGTTCTCGGTGGCCTGGCCCCGGATCCAGCCCGGCGGCCGGGGCCCGGTCAACCCGGCCGGTCTCGGCTTCTACGAGCGCCTCGTGGACGAGCTGCTCGAGAACGGCATCGCGCCCTGGGTGACGCTCTATCACTGGGACCTGCCGCAGGAGCTCGAGGACGCGGGCGGCTGGCCCCACCGCGACACGGCCTACCGGTTCGCCGACTACGCGATGCTGGTCTTCGACAAGCTGCAGGACCGGGTCGACACGTTCACCACACTGAACGAGCCGTGGTGCTCGGCCTGGCTCGGTTACCACGTCGGCGTGCACGCGCCCGGCCGCAAGGACTTCGACGCCTCGCTGGCCGCCACCCACCACCTGCTGCTCGGCCACGGCCTGGCCGTCCAGCGGATGCGCGCCGCCGAGACCCGGCCCCACAACTACGGCATCACGCTGAACATGGGCACGGCCGACCCGCACGCTGACACCGAGGCCGACCGGGATGCCGCCCGCCGCGCCGACGGCATGGGCCTCCGGCTCTACCTGGACCCGCTGCGCAAGGGCTCCTACCCGGCCGACGTGGTCGAGGACCTGGCCGCCCGCGGCTCGGCGATGCCCGTCCAGGACGGCGACCTCGAGATCATCTCGACCCCGTTCGACACCCTCGGCGTGAACTTCTACTTCGGACAGGACTTCGCCGGCACCGACGAGGACGGCCGCACCGAGGACGCGAACGGCGAGCCGGTGGTCCGGTCCGTGCTGCCCGACACCGCCCGTACGGCGATGGGCTGGCCGATCACCCCGGAGCGCTTCACCCAGCTGCTGGTGCGCCTGCACCGGGACTACCCCGGCCTGCCCATGGTGATCACCGAGAACGGTGCCGCCTTCGACGATCAGGCCGACGAGTCGGGCTACGTGGCCGACGACGACCGCACGGAATACCTGGCGTCGCACATCGCCGCGGTCGCCGCCGCCCGCGAGCAGGGGGCCGACGTGCGCGGCTACTTCGCCTGGTCGCTGCTCGACAACTTCGAGTGGGCCGAGGGCTACGCCAAACGGTTCGGCATCGTGCACGTCGACTACGAGACCCAGCAGCGCACTCCCAAGCGGAGCGCCCTCTGGTTCCGCGACTCGATCGCCTCGCTGCGCGGCTGAAGCGTTGCGTCAGCGCCGGGCCCGGTCTCCCGGCCGGCGCTGACGCGGCGTGAAGGTCAGGACCGGCTCGACCGGCTCGGCCAGACCACCCTCGGCCAGCAACTGCGCGATCGGCAGGGTGGCCGCGCCCATCGCCACCGCGTCGACGCCGAGCTCGCAGACGGTGATCGTCGTCTGCGCGTACGGCCGGCGCAGCGCGTGCCGGGCCGCGGCGGCCCGGATCTCGTCGAGGAATCGCGCGCCGAACACCGACCCGGTGGTGCCGCCGAGCACTATCCGCTCCGGGCTGAACAGGTTGATCAGATCGGCCAGCCCCGCGCCCAGATAGCCGGCCGTCCGCTCGAAGACCTCGGCCGCCCCGGCCGGCAGCTCGGCCTCGCTCAGCACCCGGGGCAGAAGCTCTTTCCCGTACGGCACACCGAGTGCCGCCGCCAGCCGCCGCCCGATGCGGTCGGCCCCGATGTAGGCCTCCAGGCAACCCCGCGCCCCGCACCGGCACTCGTCGCCGTCGTAGATCAGCGTGGTGTGTCCCCACTCGCCGGCGTTGCTGTTCGCCCCGCGGTAGTAGCTGCGCCCGTCCATCACGACGGCCGCGCCCACCCCGAGACCGATCAGCACGACCACCGCGTGCCGGGCCCCGCGCCCCGCGCCGAACCACATCTCGGCCTGGCCGTGCGTCTTGGCCCCGTTCTCCACAAAGATCGGCACCTCGGTGCCGGCCCGCAGCATGTCGCCCAGCGCCACCGCGTCCCAGCCGGTCGACTGCGAGTCGACCACCCCGTCCTGCCCGACCACGCCGGGCACACCGACCCCGAAGCCGAGCACGTCGGCCGGCGCCACCCCGGCCTCGTCAAGCACTGTGCGCAGGCCGCTCAGCAGCCGGCCGGCGACCTGCTCGGGACCGTCGTCGTGGTCCAGGGTCACCGCGGCCAGCCGCGACATCTCCAGGTCGTAGAGCTCGACCAGCACCCGGGTCTCACCCACGTCGGCGCCGACCACGTAGCGGTAGCCCGGCCGCACCCGCAGCAGCACCCGCGGGCGGCCGCCGTCCGACCCGACCAGGCCGGCCTCCTCGACCAGCCCCTCCTCGATCATCTCGCCGATCAGGTTGCTCACACTGGCCTGGCTCAGCGCGGTGCTCGCGGCCAGCTGCTGCCGGCTCTGCAACCCGCCGTGGAACAGGTCGGTGAGCAGGCTGGACCGGTTCGCCCGGCGCACATCACGCACCGTCGTACGCCTGGTCTCCAAGCCCGCACCCCCGCCGTCAGCCCCGCTCCGAACTGCCATCCAACCCCAGCCGGGCGAAAAAACGTAAGCCGGAAAGATCCGCGGCGTCATATCGTGCCCGGATGACCGACTACCGTGACGTGAACCGTGCAGCCTGGGACGACCGCGCGGCGGCACACGCGGCCTCGCCCGACTACAAATTCCAGCGCTTCACCGACCCCGATCATCTGAGCCCGGTGGTCCGGTTCGACCAGCCGCTGCTCGGTGACATCTCCGGCCTGCGCGGTGTGCACCTGCAGTGCCACATCGGCACCGACACGGTGTCGCTGGCCCGCCTCGGCGCCACGATGACCGGGCTCGACTTCTCCCCGAAATCGCTCGACGAGGCCCGCCGCCTGGCCGAGCTGGCCGGCCAGGACGTGCGCTTCGTGCAGTCCGATGTCTACGACGCGGTGAGCGCCGTGGGTGACGGCTACGACGTGGTCTACACCGGTATCGGGGCCCTGTGCTGGCTACCCGACATCCGGCGCTGGGCACGGACCGTGGCGGCGTTGCTGCGGCCGGGTGGGCGGCTGTTCATCCGCGAGGGACACCCGGTGCTGTGGGCGCTGGACTACGACCGCACCGACGGTCTGCTGGTGCTCCAGGAGCCCTATTTCGAGACCGAGAAGCCGCAGATCTACGAGGATGAGGGCAGTTACGCCACCACCGACGTCGCCTTCACCCACAACACGACCCACGAGTGGAACCACGGCCTGGGCGAGATCGTGACCGCGGTGCTGGAGGCCGGGATGACGCTCACCGGTCTGGTCGAGCACACCACTGTGCCGTGGGAGGCACTGCGGGGCGGGCAGATGACCGAGGTGCAGGAGAACGAGTGGCAGCTCGCCGACCGGCCGGTGCGGCTCCCGCACACCTATACGTTGCAGGCGGCGAAGCCGTCCTAGGACCACCGGCCCGGCATCCCGTTTAGAGCTTGAACGGTTCGGGGTATCGGTGGGCATCCCCACGGCATAGGAGACCCCCAATGCGCGCAGGTTCTATCGGCGGGCTGCTTTTGATCATTTGGCTCGTGCTGGGCGGCGTGGCCGCCTACGAACGAGGTTATTTCTCCGACACCAGTGACACCAGTTGTGCCGAGTTCGGCACGATCGCCGTCACGACGATCGCCGGCCCGCTCAACTGGGCGGGCGTCAACCCCAAGATCACGTGCGACCTGGACGTTCCGCCACCCAGTAAGTAGCTTGCGACGAGCGCCGCCGGCCCACCCCGGCGGCGCTCACTCGTCCGAGGGATTCGTCACGAAATTGCCGTAACTCGGATGAGCCCTGCGCGTTTCGGGCCGAAACGGTAAGTTGGTGGGTGTGACGGCCGTGGCGCGTGTGCTTCCCCGAGACTGGGATGGGCACCGCTTGCTGCGCTTTCTCACCGGGCTGGCCATGCTCGCCCTGGCCTTCGCCGCCCAGTGGGCGCCCGGTCAGCTCGCGACCGCGGTTCCCGCGCCGCCCGCTGCCGTCGCCGAGGTGCAGGCAGTCCCCGAGGTGCAGACCCCCGGGCCGGTCGAGACCGCCGTGCGGGCCGCGGTTCCGCTGAGCACGCCGATCGCGCCCCTCCCGATGGCCCCGTTGCTCGTGGGCGCCGCAGTTGTTGTTCTCGCCGGCGTCTCGTTGCGCTCCCACGCCGTCCGCGGCCCGCCCCTCAGCTGACCGCCAAGCCCAGCATCGGCGGGGCCGACCCCGCCCGCGGCCGTCCGGCCGCTCTCGCCAAGCGTCGTCATCGGGTAGACCGTGTCCGCATGTGAGGTTGCCATGGAATCCGCCGTGCAAAGCTTCTTCGTCTCCCTGCCGCAGGCCGCCGCGTTGTGGCTTCTCCTCCTGCTCGCCATCGCCGTGGCCGCCACCGTGGCCGCCATCCCCACCCGGGCGCCGGCCCCGCCGCTGACCGGCCCGCAGGCCGACGCGCTGCGCTTCGCCGGCGAGGTCGCCGTCGCAGCCGAGCGGGCCGCCGCCACCGCCGCCCGCCGCCGCGCCGAGTGGGCCACCGCCCAGGACCGGGTGGACGCCGCCTGGCTGGCCTTCGACGACGCCGACCGGCTGGCCCGCGAGGGTGTCCGGGCCGCCGCGTACCCGTTGATGAGCCGCCGCCGCAAGCCCGGCGACAACGTCGATCGGCAGCGCTACCTGCACCACGCGGCCACCGCCGCCTGCCGCCGGCGCGAGATCTCGATCGCCCAGCTCAACGACGTGCTCGCCCATCGGGGCTGGAACCCGCGCCTGCACCCGGTGGTGCAGGAGGGGCATCTGCGCGCCGCCGTCCGGGCCCACCGCCTGTCGCAGTACGAGGACGCCCAGAAGCAGGAGCAGGCCGCCTGGCATGAATCCGAGCTGGCCGCCGACGCACTGCGCAGCCTGCGGGCCGAGGCGGCCGCGGCACTCGTGCGGGCCGGTGTCGCCGGGCGGCTCGTCGCCGACGACCAGTGGTTCGCCGATCAGTGGACCACCACCGAGATTCCGGCCATGGCCAAAGCCGTCGCCTGACCGTCGCCTGTGGAGGGCGGACCGTTCACCCGCGCCTGCCAGGTTGTCCGGGTACCGTAACCGGGCAGGAGACCGCCGAGACCAGGGGAGCAGGGGACCAGAGCGTGTCATCAACTCCGGCGAGCGGCCAGCCGCCCGCGATGCGGATGCACCGGGCGGCACGGGTGGAGGACGCCTTCCACGAGATCATCGAGCGCCGGCTGCGCAACCGGGGCTGGCGGCCGGTGATCACGGCGTATACCGGCTACGGCGCGCCCGGCTGGGCCCGGGTGATGGCCCGGGTGGTGCTCACCCGAGGCACCCCCACCAGTAAGAGGCTGGAAAAACTGCGCGGCTGGCGCAGCTTCACCAACTCACCGGTCAACAACGCCGTGGTGAAGATCCAGATCGGTGACAGCATCACCGAGACCCGCACCGACCGCAGCGGTTATGTGGACACCCGGGTCAAGGGTGACCTCGAGCCCGGCTGGGGCAGCGTGCGGCTGTTCACCGAGGGGGCGGCCCCGGCCGAGGCCCCGATCCGGGTGGTCGACCCCGAGTGCCGCTTCGGCCTGGTCTCCGACATCGACGACACGGTCATGGTCACCGCCCTGCCCCGCCCGCTGCTCGCGGCGTGGAACACGTTCGTGCTCGACGAGCACGCGCGCATGGCGGTGCCCGGCATGGCGGTGCTCTACGAGCGGCTGATCACGGCGAACGCCGGGGCGCCGGTCTTCTATCTGTCGACCGGCGCGTGGAATGTGGCTCCCACGCTGACCCGCTTCCTGTCCCGCCACCTCTATCCGGCGGGCCCGCTGCTGCTCACCGACTGGGGTCCCACCCCCGACCGCTGGTTCCGCAGCGGTCAGGAGCACAAGCGCAACACGTTGCAGCGGCTCTCCCGGGAGTTCCCGCACATCCGCTGGCTGTTGATCGGCGACGACGGGCAGCACGACCAGGAGATCTACTCCGAGTTCGCGCACGCCCACCCCGACAACGTGGCCGCGGTGGCGATCCGCCAGCTCTCGCCCACCCAGTCGGTGCTGGCCGGTGCGATCCCCGGCCCGTCCGGCGACCCCGAGGCGGTCGGCTCCGGCGGCAAGACCTGGTTCTCCGCGCCGGACGGGGCGGGGCTGTGGTCGCTACTCCGCGATACTGATGTCGTCTGACTCCTCGGCCGCCTCGGCGACCCGCTGGTGCAGCCGATCACGGATCTCGTCCGGGGTGTATTGCCGGCGCTTGCGCTCGGCTCGTGCCACGACGGCTCCGGTCGCCGCGACGCCCGCCAACCCGGCCAATCCCACTACTTTCCACCAACGCATCACTTGAGGATAGACACGTGGACGCCGCCTTAAGCCTCGATGAGGCTCTCGACCTGACCCGGACCGGTGACATCTGGATCTTCCGGGGGCGCACCGGTGCCGACCGGGCCATCCAGACCCTCACCAACAGCCCGGTCAACCACGTCGGCATGTCGATCGTGGTCGAGGACATGCCGCCGCTCATGTGGCATGCCGAGCTCGGCCGGTCGCTGCCCGACCTGTGGTCCGGCACGTTCCAGCGCGGCGTCCAGCTGCACGACCTGCGCGACGCGGTGACGATCTGGGCCCGCCGCTACGGGCAGCGCGGCTGGCTGCGTCAGCTGGAGCCCGGCGTCGACATGGCGATGGAGGACCTGGCCCTCAAGACGGTGGCCCGGCTCGACGGCACGCCGTTCCCGTCATCCGCGCAGCTCGCTTGGCGGTGGGTGCGCGGCCGGGTGCCGCAGGTCCGCCCGCGCTGGCGCGCCCGCGGCGGTCGCCCGGTCACCGACGCCGCCCTGGAGACGGCCTACTGCGCCGAGGTCGTCGCGGTGACCTACGAGGACATGGGTCTGCTGCCGCGCGGACGCCAGCCCAACTGGTATGACCCGGGCCGCTTCTGGAGCGGCGACGACCTCGAGCTGTGCGACGGTTTCACCCTCTCCGACGAGATCGAGGTGGACGTACCCGACGCATAGGGCCACCTTGTCGGTATGGGAGTGCGCTTGGTGGGCCGGGTGGCCGAGGTGGTCGCCCTCGATCGGCTGCGTGCCTCGGCCGAGCAGGGCCGGGGCGGGGTGGCGCTGCTGGTCGGCGAGGCCGGCATCGGCAAGACGGCGGTGGTCGAGGAGGCGGTGGCCCGGGCGTCCGCGGCCGGCGTCACGGTGCTGACCGGCCGGGCCGACCCCGACGAGGGCGCGCCCAGCTTCTGGCCGTGGCTGAGCCTGCTGGCCGGCGGCCCCGACGGTCTGTCGCCGACCCTGCTCGAGCTTTCCGGTTCGGCCGAGCCGGCGGCCGCTGCCCGGTTCCGGGCGGTGCGGGCGACGGTCACCGCGCTCTGCGCGACCGCCGGGAAGCGGCCTCTCCTGCTGGTGCTCGAGGATCTGCACTGGGCCGACGAGGCGTCGCTGGCGCTGCTGGCCGCCCTGGCCCGCGAGATCGGCAGCGCCCGCATCCTGGTGCTCGGCACGAGCCGCACCCCGCCCGGCGAGCCCCTCGATCCGGCCACCGTCGAGACGCTGACGATCGGTGCCTGGGAGCAGGCGGCGGTGGCCGGCTACGTCGCCGCCGAGAACCGGGGCGGGCCGGTCCATCCGAGCTGGGCCGGCGTCCTGCACCGGCTCGGCGGGGGCAATCCGCTCTACACCCGCGAGCTCACCCGGCTGCTGATCCGCGAGGGCCGGCTGACCGGGCCGGCGGGCGCGGTCGATCTGCCCGCGGGACTGCGGCCGATCGTGGCCCGGCGCACGGCGCACCTCTCGGCGGCCGGCCGGCACATGCTCGCGGTGGCCGCGGCGTACGGGTCCGAGATCGACGTGTCCGTCCTGGAGCGGGTCGTCGCGGTCGAGCCGCTCGCCGAGGCGGTCGCGGCCGGGGTGCTGGTCGACGACCCGTGGGCGCCGTCCCGGGTCCGGTTCGTCCACGAGCTCGTGCGGCAGGCGCTCCAGACGGAGCTGAGCCGGGACGAGCGGATCCGGGTGCACGCGGCGATCGCGACCGCCCTCGACCAGCACGGTGCGCCGGCCGCCGAGGTTGCCCGGCATCGCGTACGGGCCGCGGCCGGCGCCGAGTCCCGGGCCGCCGCCGTCCAGGCCTGCGTCGCGGCCGCGCGGGCGGCCACCCGTGCGCTCGACCACGCCGAGGCCGTCCGCTGGCTGGGGCACGCGCTGGCCAACGCTCCCGGCGATGCCTCGTTGCGTCTGGCCCGCGCCGAGGCGGCGTACCGGAACGGCCGGCTCGACCTGGCGGTGGCCGACTGCGAGGCGGTGGTCGACGAGGTCGGCGCCCCGGCGGCGCTGGTGATCCGGGGCTTCGGCGGTCCGCTGGGCCCGGCGTTGCTGCGGCTGTGCGACCGGGCCCTGGCGCACGACCTCGACGACGGCGACCGGGCCCAGGTGCTGGCCCAGTCCGCGTTCCTGCTCGCCGAGGACCTCGACCCCGAGCGGGCCGGGCGGATCAGCCGTGAGGCGATGGTGCTGGCGACCGCCTCCGGGCGACCGGACGCGCTGGTCGCGGCCGTGCACGCGCGGCACGAGACGATCGATCCGGCCGACGACCTGGACGAGGTGCTCGAGCTGGCCCGCCGCAGTTGCGAGCTGGCCGGCCCGAGTGGGCAGCCCGACGCCGAGCTGTGGGGGCGCACCTGGCGGCTGGAAGCCTGTCTGGCGCTGGGCGACCTGGGCCAGTTCGACGCCGAGACCGGCCGGCTGGCGGCGCTGGCCGACCGGCTGGGCTGGCCGGTCGCCCACTGGCATCTGCTGCGCGCCCGGGCCGCCCGGGCCCTGGTGGCCGGACGGCTCGGGCCGGCCCGCGAGTTCGCCGAACAGGCCCGGGATCTGGCCGCCCGGTCGCAGGACGCCTCGGCCGCATACATGTTCCTGGCCTTTCTCAGCGGTCTGGCCGAGTTCGACGGTGACTACTCGTGGGCCGGCGCCACCGCCTTCGGCAATGAGGACGTCCCGATCGCCGTCGCCCAGCTGGGGCATATCGCGATGGGCCGCGGTGACCGGGACGGGGCGCTGGCCGCGACCCGGCGGCTGCGGGGCGCGCTGCCCCGGCTGCCGGCCGACGGGCGGCGGACCTACGTCACGGTGATCACCGGGGAGATGGCGGCCTGGGTGGGTGACCTCGACCTGGCGGCCGAGTGCTACACCCGCATGCTGCCGCGGGCCGGCCTGTATCTGAACTCGATGTCGAGCTGCCACGGTGCCGTCGCGCGTCCACTGGGGATGATGGCGGCGGCGCTGGGCCGGCCCGAGGCCGGGCGGCATCTGGCCGCGGCGGTGGCGATGGAGGAACGGATCGGTGCACCCGGGCACCTGGCCAAGGCCCAGATCGCGTACGCGGGACAACTGCGCACCACCGACCCGCGCCGCAGCCGCGAACTGGCGTCGGCGGCCCTGGCCACCGCCCGCCGGCTGGGCCTGCCGGTGCTGGCCGGGCCGGCCGCCGAGCTGGCCCGCGACGACCTCACGGCCCGGGAGCGGGAGATCGCCGGGCTGGTCGCCGGGGGACTGTCCAACCGGGCCATCGCCGGGCGGCTGGTGCTCTCCGAGCGGACCGTCGAGACGCACGTCCGCAACATCCTGGGCAAGCTCGGGCTGACCGGTCGAGCCGAGCTACGTGGTGCGACTCAGTACCGGCACTGAGGTTTCCGCGGCCGCCCGCGCCGACTCTGATCGGCATGACGACAAACGTGCAGACCACCCTTCGCCCGGGCACTTACACCATCGACACCGCACGCTCGACCTGCCGCCTCACCGCGACCCACGTCTTCGGCCTCAAGCCGGTGGCGGCCACGGTCGCCCTGCGCGGCGGCACCGTGACCGTGGCCGCCGACCCGGCCGCGTCCAGTGCCTCGGCCGAGCTCGACGCGGCCACCTTCCACAGCGACGACCAGCGCCGCAACCGGGACATCACCGGCCCGAAGTTCTTCGACGCGGCCCACCACCCGGTCATCGCCTTCCGCAGCACGCGTTGCCACCAGGGCCCGGACGGCTGGCGGCTGACCGGCGTCCTGCGGGTCCGCGGCCACGACAGCGAGGTGACCCTGACGCTCGAGTCGGCCGGGCCGGCCGGCCCGGGTTGCCACTTCGTGGCCTCGGGCGTCATCGACCGGGTGGCGGCCGGCGTCGCCACGGGCCGGGCGATCATCGCCCGGCCCGTGAAGATCACGCTGGACCTGTACGCCGGCTAGTCAGGCGGCGCCCAGCTTGGCCCGGTAGTGGTCGAGCAGGAAACTGCCCTTGAACTGGGCGGTCGCCTCGGCTCCGAAGAGGCCGAACTCGGGGGCGTAGCCGACGCCTCCGGCCGGGCCGAGCGTCAGGATCATCCCGTCCGGGAAGGGCTCGTACGCGGTGAGCGGGCCGCCCTCGATCAGGGCGCGGACGTTCGCCGCGACCACCTCGGCCTGGCGGTCGGCGGCCCGGCCGGTCTTCAGCTCCGGGGTGTCGTTGAGGTCGCCGACCGCGAAGACCCGCGCGTGCCCGGTGACCCGCAGGTGCTCGGTGACCGCCAGCCGGCCGCCGGGCTGCCGGGCGGCGGCCAGCTCGGGGCCGAGATAGGCGGTCGGCACCGTGCCGCCGTAGCAGGGGAACCACAGGTCGGCCGCGAGCACCTCGCCATCCCCGGTGGTCACCTGGAACGGGCTCACCGCACCGGCCTCGGTGCCCGGCGGGGTGTCAAGCTTGGTGCCCAGCAGGACCCGTACGCCGAGCTCGTCCAACTGCCGGGCCAGATCGGTGCGGAGCTCGTCCGGGAAGCGCCCGCCGAGCAGCTCGGGCGCCGGGTCGACGACGGTCACCGGCTTGCCCGGCCAGGCCGCCGCGATCTCCCCGGCGAACTCGAGGCCGATCGCCCCGGCCCCGAGCAGCAGCACCGAGGACGCCCGGTCGAGCGAGGCGTGCAGGTCCCGCAGGCTCGCCGCCGCCGCGTCGCGGCCGGTGCCCGCCACCCGGGTCGGGAACGGGCCGGTCGAGCCGGTGGCCAGGACCACGTAGCCGGCGTCCAGCTGGGACCCGGACGCGAGCTCCACCATTTGCGGCTCCACCCGCACCGCGGTGTCCCGCATCACCCGGCCGGTGGTCAGCAGACCGTCGTACGGAATGAAGATCTTCTCGACCCAGGCCGGGTCGGCCGCCGCGCGCAGGTGGGCGACGTGGTGCACAAAGGCCTCCTTCGGCTCCACCAGCGTCACGTCGGCCACATCATCCAGGGCGCGGGCGACCACGATGCCGCCGTAGCCACCGCCCACCACCACTACTTTCGTCGTCATGCCCCGACCCTGCTGCGGCCGGCGCCGGTCAGGGAGGCCGCGCTCAGGGTGGTAGCGGCGGGGACACCTTGACCGGCCGGAGCGTCGTTACAGTCGAGCGGTGGGCGACAACGAGCTGGGCACTTTCCTGCGGGCGCGCCGGGCCGAGGTGACCCCGGCCGAGGTCGGGCTGCCCCCGGGCACCCGGCGGCGCACCCCGGGTCTGCGCCGGGCCGAGGTGGCCATGCTGGCCGGGGTCAGCGTCGAATACCTGATCCGCCTCGAGCAGGGCCGCGACCGGCATCCGTCCGCGCAGGTGCTGGCCGCGCTGGCCGGCCCGCTGCGACTGACCGCGGCCGAGCGGGCCCACCTCTACCGGCTCACCAAGACCTCGGGCACGAGCTGTATCGGGCTCGCTCAGGACCCGGTCCGGACCGTGCGGCCGGGCCTGCGCGCGGTGCTCGACCGGCTCGAGCCGGCCCCGGCGATGGTGGTCAACCAGGTGGGTGACGTGCTGGCCCACACGACCGGCTTCGGTCACCTGGCCGGCCCGATCGGGCTGCTCGACGGTGATCGGCCCAACCTCACCCGGTACGTCTTCGCCGACCCGCGGGCCCGCGACGCCTACCCGGACTGGGCGCACGTGGCCGACGAGCAGGTCGCGGCGCTGAAGGACGGCCCGCCCCGGCCCGACTTCGCCGACGAGCTGACCGCGCTGGCCGGGCCCGAGTTCACCGAGCGGGCCGAGCGGGTGCCCGGTCTGCCCCGGGCCCACGGGGTGCTGCGCCTGCGGCATCCCGACGCGGGGTCCCTGCGGCTGAGCTACGAGATCCTGTCGGTGCCCGGCGACACCGGGCTCCGGCTGATCATCCAGCTCCCGGCCGACGAGGCCACCGCCGAGGCCCTGCGCGCCATCACGCCGCTACGGCTGGTGGCCGGCTAATCGCAGCCGGCCGCGCGGTCGAGCAGCAGGGTGCGCTCGCGCTCGTTGCGGGTCAGCGACGCCGCCCGCTCGAACTCCGTCCTGGCCTCGGCGTGCCGGCCCAGCCTGCTCAGGAAGTCGCCGCGCACGCTGGGCAGCAGGTGGTAACCGCGCAGGGCGGGGAGGGCGGTCAGCTGGTCGAGCAGGGCCAGGCCGGTCTCCGGCCCGTACGCCATGGACAGCGCCACCGCGCGGTTCAGCTCGACCACCGGTGACGGCATGGTCCGGGCCAGGCGCTCGTAGAGCCGGGCGATGCGGGACCAGTCGGTGTCGGCGAACCGGGTGGCCCGGGCATGACAGGCGGCGATGGCCGCCTGGAGCACGTACGGGCCGGGTTCGTCGTCGATCAGGGCCTCGGCCCGGTCGAGCGCGGCCAGGCCCCGGCGGATCAACAGGTGGTCCCATCGGGCCCGGTTCTGGTCGGCCAGCAGGACGGGTTCCCCACCCGGGCCGGTGCGGGCGACGGCTCGGGAGGCCTGGATCTCCATCAGCGCCACCAGGCCGTGCACCTCGGGCTCGCGCGGAGCCAGCCGGGCCAGGATCCGGCCCAGCCGCAGGGCGTCCTCGCACAGGGCCGGCCGCATCCAGTCGTCGCCGGCGGTGGCCGAGTAGCCCTCGTTGAAGATCAGGTAGACGACCTCGAGCACCGACGCGAGCCGGGCCGCCAGCTCGTCGCCCTGCGGCACCTCGAAGGGCACCCGGGCCTGAGCCAGCGTCTTCTTGGCCCGCACGATCCGCTGCGCCACGGTCGGCTCCGGCACCAGGAAGGCCCGGGCGATCTCGTCGGTGGTCAGGCCGCCCAGCAGCCGCAGGGTCAGCGCGGTGCGGGCCTCGGTGGACAGCACCGGGTGGCAGGCCACGAACACCAGCCGCAGCCGATCGTCGCCGATCCCGTCGTCCTCGGCGACCAGCGCGCCGATGTCCGGGCTGGACTCCTGGAGGTCGCGGCCGACCTCCTCGACCTTGCGCCGGAAGGTCTCGTTGCGCCGGATCTGGTCGATCGCCCGGCGCTTGGCCGTGGTCATCAGCCACGCGCCCGGATTGCCCGGCACCCCCGCGGCCGGCCACTGCTCCAGCGCTGCCACGAGTGCGTCCTGGGCCAGCTCCTCGGCCGTGCCGACGTCGTGGACGAGCCGGGTCAGCCCGGCGATCAGCCGGGGTGCCTCGATCCGCCAGACCGCCTCGATCGCGCGGTGGGTGTCAGTGGTCACGAACCCCGTCTACTCCACCGCGCGATCTCCGGCAACCACAGCCGATCAGTTGTAGCGGGATTCCTGGTCGCGCTGCTCGGCCGCCGCGCGCAGCTCGGGAGTCATCGCCGCCTCGAAGTCCTCGGCCTGGATGACCCGCCGGATCTCGAGGTTGGGCTGCTCGCCGTCGGCCGTGCGGGGCATCGGGCAGCGCTTGAACCACTCGACGCACTCCTCGAGCGATTTTGTCTCGACCAGGAAGAAGCCGGCGATCAGCTCCTTGGTCTCGGTGAACGGCCCGTCGACCACGGTCTTCTTCTCGCCGTCGAAATAGATCCGGGCGCCCTGGGTGCTGGGGTGCAGGCCGTCGGCCGCCAGCAGCACGCCCGCGTCCATCAGCTCCTGGATGAAGCTGCCCATCGTCGCGAAGTCCTCGGTGGCCGGCGGCCGTCCGGCTTCGCTGTCCGCGGTGGCCTTGGTGATCACCATGAACCGCATCACTGTCTCCTCATGTCCGGGTGTCTGTGCACCTACGCGTCGAACGGCGGCCGCCCCGTTCGACACCCTGAGGAAAGTATTTTGCGCCGGCCCACAGGTGCGGGCCGGCGCAAAATGGTCGATCAGCGACCGGCGCGGCGTCCGCCGACCCGGGTGCCCGACGAGAACGCGGCCGCGCCGCTCGTGCGGGACTGGGTCGAGTGCACCGGCGTCGAGCCGGAGCGGGGCTGGCTCGACCGGGGCTGGTTGGACCGGGGCTGGCCCGATCCGCCGCGACGGCGCGCGCCACCGGTCTGCTCCGGCACGGCACCACCCTCGGCGGGGCGAGCCGGGCCACGGCCGCGACCGCCCCGGCGCGGGGCTCCGGCGCGCGGGGCACCGCCAGCGGTCGCGGCGACCGGGGCCGGCGCGGCCGACGGGGTGACGAACGTCCGCTCGCCCGGCGCGAGCTCGGCCAGCAGCGGGTCACCCGGACGGGTGCGGCTGGTGGTCGGGCGGACGCCGGCCCGGCGGGTGAGGTCGCGCACCTCGGCCTGCTGGTCGTCGGTCATCAGCGTGATCACGGTGCCTGCGGCGCCGGCCCGGGCCGTCCGGCCGGAGCGGTGCAGATAGGCCTTGTGCTCGACCGGCGGGTCGGCGTGGATGACCAGGGCCACGTCGTCGACGTGGATGCCGCGGGCGGCGATGTCGGTCGCCACCAGCGTGCCCGCGCTGCCGTCGGAGAACGCCGCCATGTTGCGGTTGCGGGCGTTCTGGGCGAGGTTGCCGTGCAGCTCGACGGCGGGCACCCCGGCCTGCACGAGCTGGCGGGTCAGCACCTTGGCCCGGCGCTTGGTGCGGGTGAAGACGACCGACCGGCCGGGGGCCGACAGCAGGTCGACCAGCACCGGGAAGCGGTCGTCGCCGCGTACGTGCAGCACGTGGTGCGACATCTCGACCGGTGCCTCGGTGGCCGAGTCGACGGAGTGCGTGACCGGCTTGTGCAGGAAGCGCTTGACCAGCACGTCGACCCCGTTGTCGAGGGTCGCCGAGAACAGCATGCGCTGGCCCTCGCGCGGGGTCTGCTCCATCAGGCGGCGGACCACCGGCAGGAAGCCGAGGTCGGCCATGTGGTCGGCCTCGTCGAGCACGGTGATCTCCACCGCGTCGAGCGAGGCGTGACCGTTGCGCAGGTGGTCGTCGAGCCGCCCGGGGCAGGCCACGAGCACGTCGACGCCGGCCTTGAGACCCTTGATCTGCGGGTTGGCGCCGACCCCGCCGAAGACGGTGAGGGTGCGCAGGCCGAGCTTGGCCGCCAGCGGCGCCAGGGTGGCGTCGATCTGGGTGGCCAGCTCGCGGGTGGGGGCCAGGATCAGCGCCCGCGGGCGGCCGGGCCGGCGCGGGGTCTTGGAGGCGGCCAGCCGGGCCAGCACGGGCAGGGCGAAGGCGTACGTCTTGCCGGAGCCGGTGCGGCCCCGGCCGAGAACATCCTTGCCGGCCAGCGAGTCGGGCAGCGTGGCGGCCTGGATGGGGAACGGGGTGGTGATGCCGAGCTCGGCAAGGGCCGTGGACAGCACGGCGGGCACGCCGAAATCGGTGAACGTGGTCATGTAGCGGGAACTCCCAAAAGGTCGAGGGTCGTCCTGCCCGGCGCAGACTTTGTTCTCAGTCGCGGCGCGTGGTGGTCGATCCGAAGGACCGTGCCCGAGGACTGTGCCTCCGGGTGCCGGTCCGGCAGGCGGCCCGAGGCAAGACTGGGCGGGCCGCGTGATCAAGCATACCCGTACTTCACGGAGACGGTTGCCGGGTGTGAAGCAACCGTTCTGCACCCCCAAAGGACCCATTTCGCACTTTATCGAGATCACCTTTCTTCTCAGCGCCGGGATCCCCCCTCCGGCCGGCACATGAGGAGACCCCCCACATGAGCGTTGCTGAGGAAAGGCGTCGCGAGGACGTCGTCCAAGCCCACATGCCGCTGGTCGGCCATCTGGTCCGCGAGATGCTGGCGCGGGTCCCGGCCCACGTCAACCGGGACGACCTGCTCTCCGCCGGTTACGCCGCGCTGGTGCACGCGGCCCGCGGCTACGACGACGACCGCGGCGTGCCGTTCGCCCGCTTCGCCGCGGCCCGGGTGCGTGGTGCGCTGCTCGACGAGCTGCGCGGCCTCGACTGGGCCAGCCGCTCGGTGCGGCAGCGGGCCCGCCGCACCGACACCGCCCGCCAGGACCTGATCGCCGAGCTGGGCCGCATGCCCACCGTCCGCGAGGTGGCCGACCGGCTCGGCTGCTCGGTCGAGGACATCGAGCACGCCGACGACGACGTCCAGCGGGCCGTGGTGTTCAGCCTGCAGGGCTTCGCCACGGCCGGCGCCGACGACATGGTGACCGAGCCCAGCGCCGGCCCGGAGGAGATGCTGATCCGGCGGGAACGGGTCGGCTATCTGCGGGACGCGATCGACGCGCTGCCCGAGCGGCTGCGCGCTGTGGTGCGGGGCTACTTCTTCGAGGAACGGCCGATGGCCCGCATCGCCGAGGAGTTGGGAGTCACCGAGTCGCGAGTGTCACAGTTGCGGGCCGAGGCCCTGACGTTGCTGCGCGACGGCCTGAACACGCACCTCGACCCGGCGCTGGCCGCCCAGAACGCGGTCAAGCAGGGCTGCGTCGCCCGCCGCCGGGCCGCGTACTACGACCAGATCGCCGACCGTGGCACGTTGCAGTCGCGGCTGGCCTGGACCAGCCCGGACGGACTGACCGTGGCCGCCTGAACGTCTGCCTCGAAGAACGGTGCCCGCCGCGGTTCGCGGCGGGCACCGGCTTGTTCAAGGGGAGATACGGATCACTGGTTGGCGCAGGTGCCGGCCTTCTTCTGAGCCGCGATGGCCTTGGCCGCGCCCTGCTTGTAGAGGGCCAGGCCCTCCTTGGCCGGCTCGAGCTTCCAGGCGTCGGTCTCGTACACCATCGTGTACGACTGGGCGGCCACCAGCTGCTTGGCGATGACGACAGCCCGGTCGGTGCCCTCCATGCGGGCGCTGGTGAGCTGGATCGCCAGGCCCTTGCGGGAGCAGGCCTGGTTGAGCTTGACGTAGTCGTCCTTGGTGATCGCCTGCTTGCCGGCGGCCGTGTACATGTCCCAGGCGCCGGCGAAGTCGCCCCCGGCGAAGCGATCGAAGACGGTCTGCGCGGCCGACTTGGCGGCTTCGATGTTCTTGGGCTGGGGGCCGCCCGCGGCCGCCTGGGCGGCGCCGTCGGCCGGGGCCTCGTCGTCCCCGGTGCAGGCCGCGGAGAAAGCGAGGGTGGCGGCAGCGATGAGGGTCAGCGCGCCGAGGCGTCGGATCGGGTGGTTGTGGGTCATGACCGGGTTAATGGGGATCGGCCGTCGTGCGTAACGGCTCGCCGGAAAAGTTGACCGATTGACGACACTTCACCGGCGAGCCGTAACCTGGGTCTCACGGGTGGGAGCACGGGAGTCGATGCGCTAATCTAAGCGTTTCCATGCAACAAAAAAAGACGACAGGAATTGTCGTCTTAAGCCTTAATCTGTAGGGCCCGAATTTTAACACAAAGGGGAGTGGCTTTGTCAAGCTCCGCCGCGGTGACGCGAGACGACGACCTCCGTGCCGAACAGGCGTACCTCACCACCCTCTACAAGCGGCTGGACAGCCTGCGGACGCAGGCCGACGACCGTCTCCGGGCGATTCTGCTGGAGGGCGGCGGCACCCCGCAGGGACGCGCACAACGTGAGGCGACCCGCAGTCATTACGCCGAACAACTGGCACAGATGAATGCGGTCGAGAACGGTCTCTGTTTCGGGCGGCTCGATTTCGCCGCCGACCAGCCGCGCTACATCGGGCGTCTCGGACTGTCGGCCGAGGAACACGACCGTGATCCGCTTCTCGTCGACTGGCGGGCCCCCGCCGCGCGACCGTTCTATCTGGCCACCGCGGTGTCGCCCGACGGGGTGACCCGGCGCCGCCACCTGCGCACCAAGGGCCGCACGGTGACCGCCATCGACGACGAGGTGCTCGACCTCGAGGCCGGGGCCGGTGGCCGCGAGGACGTGACCGGTGAGGCGGCACTGCTCTCGGCGCTGACCGCCAGCCGCACCGGCCGGATGCGCGACATCGTCGAGACCATCCAGGCCGAGCAGGACGAGGTGATCCGGGCCGGGCTCAACGGCGTCATGGTGGTGCAGGGCGGCCCGGGCACCGGCAAGACCGCTGTCGCGCTGCACCGGGCGGCCTACCTGCTCTACACCTACCGCGGTCAGCTCACCAAGCAGGGCGTCCTGATCCTCGGGCCGAACCCGACGTTCCTCCGCTACATCTCGCAGGTGCTGCCGTCGCTCGCCGAGACCGGAGTCCTGCTGGCCACCCTCGGCGACATGTTCCCCGGCGTCCGGGCCCGGGCTGTCGAACCGGCCGCGGCGGCCGCGCTCAAGGGCCGTACGGTCATGTTGGACGTGCTGGAGCGCGCCGTCGCCGACTGGCAGACCGTGCCCGCCGACTACGTGGAGGTCGACCACGACGGCTACCCGCTGCGCATCGAGCGGGCCGTCCTCGAGGACGCCCGGGCCGCCGCCCGCCGGCCCGGCCGCCCGCACAACGTGGCCCGATCGATCTTTGTCACCGAGGCGATCCACGCGCTGTCCCTGCAGATCGCCGAGCGGATCGGCGCCGACCCGCTGGGCGGCGACAACCTGCTCTCCGCGGCCGACCTCGCCGAGACCCGTCGCGAGCTGCGCGAGGACATCGACGTGCAGCGCGTGCTGTTCGACTTCTGGCCGGTGCTGACCCCGCGCCGGGTGCTCCGCGAGCTGCTCAGCGACCCCGACCGGCTCGAATCGGCCGGGCGCGAGCTCACCGAGGCCGAGCGCGCGCTGCTGCTGCGCGAGCACGACGCCCGCTGGACCCCGGCTGACGTGCCCCTGCTCGACGAGCTGGCCGAACTGCTGGGTGTCGACGACACCCTCAAGGCCCGGCAGGTGGCGCAGGAGAGGCGGGAGGCCATCGAGTACGCCGAGGGTGTGCTCGAGATCGTCGAAGGCTCCCGCTCGCTCGACTTCGAGGACCAGGAGGAGGAGATCCTCTCGGCCATCGACGTCGTGGACGCCAGTGCGTTCGTCGAGCGGCACGAGGTGCTCGACACCCGCACCGCCGCCGAGCGCGCGGCCGCCGACCGTACCTGGGCCTTCGGTCATGTGATCGTCGACGAGGCCCAGGAGCTCTCGCCGATGGCCTGGCGCCTGCTCATGCGGCGCTGCCCGAGCCGGTCGATGACCGTGGTCGGCGACGTCGCCCAGACCTCGGAACTGGCCGGCACCACGACCTGGGAGCAGGTCTTCGAACCGTTCGTGGCCCAGCGCTGGAACCTGGTCGAGCTGACCGTCAACTACCGCACGCCGGCCGAGGTGATGGCGGTGGCGGCCGACGTGCTGGCCGCGGTCGACCCGGCGCTGGAGCCGCCACGGTCGGTGCGCACGGCCGGCGTCGAGCCGTGGGCGCTCCGTGTCCCGTCGGTCGCGCTGCCGTCGGAGGTGATTGCCGCCGTACGGCTGGAAGCGGCCGAAGCCGGGAACGGGCGCGTCGCCGTGATCGTCCCCGAGGCGCGCGAGGCCGCACTGGGCAGCGCGCTGGTCGATGCGGTTCCCGGCGCGGCCGTGGGGGAGCAGCCCGACCTGCTCAACCAGGTGGTGCTGATGACCGTGCGGCAGGCCAAGGGCCTCGAGTTCGACGCCGTGATCGTGGTCGAACCCGACGAGATCATCGCCGAGAGCCCGCGCGGGCTGTCCGATCTCTACGTGGCGGTCACCCGGGCCACGCGCCGGTTGGGTGTGCTGCACACGGCCGAGCTGCCGAAGGTGCTCAGCGCGCTCGCATGAGAAAAGGGGGCTCGGCTTGCGCCGAGCCCCCTGCGGGTGGTTTCTGCTTACGCGGCCGGGACGGGCACGCCGCGGCTGTACGCGGTGTGGCCGTGCGCGTTGGTCATGGCCAGCCGGCTGTGCATCGTCGTGGTCTCGGCGATGCTGTTGTAGTAGCTGGCCCGGCGGCGCGCGACGATGCTCTCCGGGTTGTCCGGCACCGGGGCCATGTCCGGGTTCAGGTGCGTGTTCAGGCCGTCCTTGAGCAGCGACAACGCCTCGGCGCGCAGCTGCGACACCCGTGACTCGGTGACTCCCAGGTCGGCGGCGATGTCGGCCATCGGACGCTCGTGCAGGAAGTACTCGGTGATGACGACCTGCAGCCGCTCGGGCAGCGAGCCGATCGCGTGGTGCAGGTAACCGATCTGCTCCCGGCGGATCAGCATGTCCTCCGGGCCCGGGGTCTTCTCGGTCACCAGGTCGTCGGCGCTGCTCGTGGTGAAGCCCTGCAGCGAGAGCACGGTGGCGCGCTGCACGTCGGTGTCGGTCTGCTTGAGCTCGCCGGTCGTGGTGCCGAGGGCCTGGGCCAGCTCGTCGGGGGTGGGCGTGCGGCCCAGCGTGGTGGTCAGCGCCTGACGGGTGGTGTCGGTGGCGCGGGCCTTGGTGCGCACCGAACGGGTCGCCCAGTCGAGAGCGCGCAGCTCGTCGAGGATGGCGCCGCGGATACGGGTGCTGGCGAACCGGTGGAACGGGATGCCGCGGTCCGGGTCCCAGCCGCGGGCCGCGGTGACCAGGGCGTGCAGGCCGGCGCTGGTCAGGTCGTCCCGGTGGATGTGGTTGGGGATGCGGCTGAGCATGTCGCGCACCAGGTGACCGACGAGCGGCATGTGGGTGCGGATGATCTGCTCCTGCTCGGCGGCGGACAGCACCGTCGTGGCGGCGGTGTCGGCAGTGAAGTCGGCAGCGGTCGTCGCGGTGCTGGTCATGTGTGGTTCCCCCCGTTGTCGGCGGCCCGAGTGGCTGGGCTCTCCGGCGTACACAGGGAGGTTCGTCAGCGGGTGGGTCCCGTTGAAGTGACAACAGGGTGCGCGACGGTTGCTGATTTCATGGCGTCGCTTCGCTCCGCGGGCGATCGCCTGGGACCCGATGAGTTGGCAGGCGATTTGCCGCCGTCCGCAAACCCCGCGGCCGTCGACAAACCGACTGCCAACTCACCGGCGGCGATCGCCGGTTCTGGCTCGACAGACCACGTAGCCGTTGGCAAACCGACTGCCAGATCACCGTCGGCGATCGCTGTGGCATGGCTTCGCTTCGCTCGCGGCGATCGCCGGTTGTGGCTCGACAGACCACGTAGCCGTTGGCAAACCGACTGCCAGATCACTGGCGGCGATCGCTGTGACATGGCTTCGCGGCGATCGCCGGTTTGTGGCTCGACAGACCACTGGCTGTGGCAAATCGACTGCCGGGTTGGTGGGGGTGGTTGCTGGTTGGGGGGTGGCTTCAGGATCGGGTTGGCTGTGGGTTGGTTGAGACTTCGGGGGTGGCTCTTTTCGCCGTTGCGTCGGCCTGGCACCTTGAGCGCATGGGTCTGACCGACAGCGCGTGGGTGATCAACTTGATTGCCGGCTTGGCGATCGCCGTCGGTGTGGTCGGTGTCGTGGTGCCGGTTGTGCCTGGCCTGCTGCTGAGCTGGGCCGGGGTGCTGCTGTGGGCGGCGCTGGGGGAGGGTAGCGGCGCGGTGCGCTGGCTGACCTTCGGCGTGGCCACCGCCGTGGCGTTGCTGGGTGCGCTGATCAAATATCTGGTTCCGGGCCGCCGGCTAAAGAGCGCCGGAGTCCCGAATTCCGCCCTGCTGGCCGGCGGGCTGCTCGGTGTGATCGGCTTCTTCGTGATTCCGGTGCTGGGCCTGCCGCTGGGCTTCGTCCTCGGTATCTACCTGGTCGAACGCATGCGGCTGGGCCCCGGTCAGGCCTGGCCCTCGACCAAGCAGGCCCTGCACGCGGCCGGCATGGCCATGCTGATCGAGTTCACCGCGGCCCTGGCCGTGGCCGTCCTCTGGGTCTTCGGCCTGCTCTGGTCAGGCTGGCTGCTCCCCTGACCGGCACTCACGGCGGCTTGACCGTCTCAGCGGCGGCCTGGGCGACGGCGGCGGCGTTGGAGGATGAGCAGGAGCAGGGGGGTGGCGGCCAGGACGAGTGCCACTGAGCCGGCGGCGGCGAGCGAGAGGGCCTGTGGGGGATCGTCGCGCTTTGTCGTGGTGGCTGCCTGGGGGGCGGGGTCGGTGGGTTTCGGGGTGGGGGAAGGGCTGGCGGCCACGTCTTCGGGGGAGACGAGCTTGCCGACTGACTCGTCGCGGGGCAGGGAGAAACCCCAGTCGAGGAGGGCGGCGCCCTGTTGCCAGCCGCGCAGGGGGCGGGCCTCGGCGCCGAGCAGCGTCACCACCAGGCGGCGGCCGTTGCGTTGCGCGGCGCCGACGTAGCTGTGCCGGGCCACGGTGGTGAAGCCGGTCTTGCCGCCGAGTGCGCCCGGGTAGTTGAAGATCAGCTTGTTCTCGTTCTGGAACTGGAAGCCGCCCTTCTTCAACCGGGGCTGGGCGGGCATCTGTGCCCTCTCGGTGAGCACATAGCGACGGAAGTCGGCGTTGGCGAAGGCGACCCGGGCGATCAGCGCCAGGTCGTACGCGCTGGTGAACTGGCCCTTGCCGTCCAGGCCCGACGGGGTGACGGCGTGCGTCTGGTACGCCCCGATGCGCCGGGCCGTGGCATTCATCGCGGCGACCGTCTTGGCCACGCCGTCCGGCCCGCCGCCGCCGGCCAGCCGGGCCAGGGCGTTGGCGGCGTCGTTGCCCGAGTTGAGCATCAGGCCCAGCCACAGCGTGGAGATCGGGTACTTGCCGCCGACGAGCAGGCCGACGGCCGAGCTGCCGGGCTCGATGTTCAGGTCACCGGGGACCACGGTCATCTGCTGTTTCGGATCGAGCTTGTCGATCACGGTGGCGGCCAGCAGGGTCTTCTGCACGCTGGCCGGGGTGCGGAAGACGTGTGGCCCGCACCCGCCCAGCACCTCGCCGGTGTCGAGGTCGGCGACCATCCAGGTGGTCGCGGTGACCGCCGGCGGCTGCTTGACCCCGGCCGGGATGACCAGCCCGTGGGTGGCGAGCGCGTCGCCGCCGATCGCGCTGCCGACCGGGTCGTCCGGTGGCGGCACGGGCGTGGGCGGCCGGTTGGGTGGCGGCGCGACCTTCGGCTTGGGGCAGGGAATGTCGGCCTTCTTACCGGTGCCGGCACGGGCGGCGATGCCGGGCTGGGCGGCGACAGCGGCCGCGATGCCACGGGTCGCGGTGCCGGGCCGGGCGGCGACAGCACCCGCGATGCCCCGGGTCGCGGTGCCGGACGCGGCGGCGACAGCGGGGGCGGCGTGAGCGGCGGCGGCCGGCCTGTTCGCGGGGGCGGCGTGGGCCGGGGCGGGGAGCTGGGAGGGCAGGGTGAGGGTGGCGGCGCTCAGGGCGGCCAGGACGGGACGGATCAAGGCCAGGAGATCCCGGCGTCGAGTCGCTTGTCGAGCAACTGCTTCAAGGGGACGGTCTCGCCGTCGCCGCCGCCCGCGCCGACGATCAGGCGGGGGGTGCTCGGGCTCAGGTCGGCGCCGGCGAAGCGCGCCCGCAGCGATGCCGGCACGGTCAGCACGTAGTACTTCCCGTCCTCGCCCACGGCGACCGAACGGTTGGATTTCAGATACCAGCCACGCACATGAGTTCGATACGTGCCGCGGCCGTCGAAGGTTCGAGCCTGCAGCGTGTGGGGTGTCAGACCGCGCTCGGCGGCGCGGGCCACGAAGTCGTCGAGCAGGGCACCGGCCTCACGGGCCTCGGCGGCCCGGCCGGCCTCCAGCGCGGCGGCGTGGCCGGCGATGGCCTGCCGGCGCTGTTCCTCCCAGTCGGCTGCGCGGTCCATGCCAGCGACCCTAGGTGATGGCTCGCCGCGCGGCCAAGCCGACGCCGGCCCGGGGCGCCGACCTGGGGCGCCGGGCCGGCCCAGGCTTTCCGTGGTGATTCCGGTGAATGTCGTCCGCCATTTGTATACCGGCCGGGCCCCCGCGCGAAAAGAATGGCGAATATGCCTGAGACAGTTGCGCCCGAACCCGGTCACGAGCAACACTGGGCGCGTTGGTCGGATGGACTCGGGAGTCGTCATGGCGCGCCAGGTAATCACCACTCTGATCGACGATCTGGACGGAAAGAAGGCCGATCGCTCGGTCGAGTTCAGTCTGGACGGCATTAACTACACGATCGACCTTTCCGAGGCCAATGCGGGGAAGCTGCGTAAGGCCCTGGACCCTTACATCAACGCGGGCACCCGGCTCGGCCGGGCGGCGGGCCGGGTCTCGCCCCGCCGTGCGGGTGCTCCGGCCCGGACGGCCGGATCCCGCGACGAAAATCGCCAGATCCGTGAGTGGGCCATGGCCAACGGGCATCAGATTTCCGAGCGCGGCCGCATTCCACAGAGCGTGACGCAGGCTTACCGGGCAGCGAACGGCCACTGACCCGCCGCCGCGTGCAATTTCGCGGGCCCGCCAGGAAAAGCGGAGCGCGGACCATCGATTCCGCGCGCAAGGTGGCTACGCGCAAGACGCCTACGCGCAAGACGGCTACGCGCAAGGTGGCTACGCGCAAAGTGAGCACCGATCAAAACCGTGCCCCGCGCAAAGCCGTCGATCCACGATGAGTGCCGCGTGAGCAGGCCCGGTCGAATGGGCGTGCCCGCGAAAGCGATCCGGCGATACCGTGCGACCCGCCTCGGCGGTGGGCTCAGGCCGTACGCAAAGCTTCGCTCTCGCCGGTGCGGCCGGCCGCGTCGGCGAACGAGCGCAACGCGTGCACCAGCTCCTGCCGATCGGCCGGGGTCATGCGCTCGAGCACGTCGCCGAGGGCCTGGCGCCGCCGGTCGCGCAGCTGGTCGAGCAGCTTGCGGGCCGAGGGAGTGAGCAGCAGCCGCACCTCGCGCCGGTCGCGCGGGTCGGGCACCCGGCGCAGCAGCCCGGTGGCCTCGAGCCGGTCGCACAGCCGGCTGGCCGACGACGGCACCACTTCGAGCGCCTCGGCGAGGCGGCTCATGTTGGTGTGCCGGTTGTCGGCGACGATGGTCAGCACGCGCAGCTGGGCCGGCGGGACGCTCGGACTCTGCGCCTGATCGGCTGCTCCGAGCACAGCCACCAGCGCGTCGACTGTCGACTCGACGGCGACGGCGACGTCGGTGACCCGATCCATGGCGGCTTTACCTCGTTCGTCGGACGTGCCCGGCTGCGCACTGCCCCTACCCGTCCGTGGCGGGAATCATGCCGTCCGGCGGAGCCAATCGAGGCAGACGATGACTGCGTCATCTTGCTGTTCGGCGCTGCCGTGGTATTCGCGCAGCCCCCGGATCACCGTACCCACCGCCTCGGTGGGTGGCTGGAGGCGCGTCCGGCGCAGCGCGCTCAGCAGGCCCGCGTCACCGTAGGGGGAACGCCCGGCGGGTGTCGCCGCGTGCACGCCGTCGCTCACCACGAGCAGGCGGTCGCCCGGCTCGAGCTGGAACTTCTGGGTCTCGTACCGGCTGTCGCCGAACATGCCGAGCGGTAACTGTTGTTCCAGGTGGACCGGGCGGATGTCACCCTCGCGGGCGATCAGCGCCCGCGGCGAACCGGCGTCCACCGCTTCGACCGTGCCGCCGGTGAGGTCGATCTCGAGCAGCAGGGTGGCCACGTGGGTGTCGCCGCCGTGCCGTGCGTAGATCGCGTCGGACGCCAGCTCGGCCTGCTCGACGATGCCGGCGCCGGAGCGGCGGGCGTTGCGCATGGCGTTGACCGCGATGGTGGTCAGCAGGGCGGCCTCGATGCCGTCGCCGTGCCCGTTCAGCACGGTCAGCGTGAGCCGGTCGTCGGTGAGCGCCCAGTCGTAGTGGTCGCCGTACATCGCGTACGCGGGCTCGAGCTGACCGGCCAGCTGGAACCGCTCGCCGCCCAGCGAGCGGCCCGGCAGCAGCTCCCACTGCAGCTCGGCGCTCATGGTCAGGCGCTGCCGGCGAACGACCTGGCGGTAGCGGTCGGTGTCCTTGTCGGCGGCGCGCAGGGCGAGGGCCAGCTCGTCGGCCACGGTGACGAGCTCGGCGATCACGTCCCGGGCCGGCGGGCCGGTGAACTGGACCCGCAGCACGCCCAGCCGGTCGCCCCAGGTGGTGAGCGGCAGCAGGACCCGGTTCGAGCCGTCGGTCACCGGTTGCTGGCTGCCGAAGCACCGCTGCTCCAGCGGGCCGCCGGCCGGCGCCTCGGGGACGATGACCGGCCACAGGGCGCTCATGGTCAGATCGCTGAGCAGCAGTTCCACCACGTCGATCGGGAAGCCGGTGCGCAGGTGCTCGGCCACTGCCTCGGGAAGGCGGTCGGGCGGTGCGGCGCGCAGGAACGAGCCGACGGATGCCGGACGAACGGACACTCGATCTCCCTTCCTCGGCGGCGCTCAGGCAATAGTTGCCGGGGAGCAAGCATGATATGTGCTTGCCCTCCGGCCCCTGCCACGAGGTCTACGCGAAAGACTTCTCGAAGTGGATCAAGCTGCCGTGCTTCGGCACGGAGTGCATGCGGACGTTCTCGCCCAGGGCTTTGATCAGCGCCAGGCCGCGACCGCTCTCGCTCTCGGGCCCGGCCGAGCCGACCTGGTCGACGTCGAATCCCGTGCCGTTGTCGCGCACGTCGATCGAGCAGTGGTTCTCGGCCACGTCCAGGCAGACTTCGAACATCTCGGTGCCACCGGCGTGCCGCACGACGTTCGAGCAGGCCTCGGTGATCGCGATCTCGAGATCGTCCTGGGCCTCGTTGTCGATCCGCAGGACGGCCAGGGTCGAGCGCAGCAGCCGGCGGACGGTGGGCACGCTGTCCGCTTCACGGGGCAGATCCAGCCGGACTGTCATACGCATGGTCTTGTGGTGCCCCCTCCGGCTGAGCCTTAATCGTGGCGCCCAGCGCACCACCTCATCCGATCCTGCTCGAAAAACGTGTTATCCAGGGGCGGCTCGGGCGTCTCCCTTCCCGTGGCTGATCAAGGCCAGGCCCGGGAACGCCCAGGAAAGGTTGGACAATGGCGGAGCAACCCGACATGGCGGTCGTGATCGCCGCGCGCGCCGGCGACCCGGTGGCGATCGACCAGCTGGTAGCCGGTTATCTGCCACTGGTGTACACGATCGTGGGGCGGGCGCTGGAGGGTCACGCCGACGTCGACGACGTGGTGCAGGACGTGATGCTGCGGGTTCTGCGCAACCTGGGCGATCTGCGCGAGCCCGAGGCGTTCCGGTCGTGGCTGGTGGCGATCACCGTCCGGCAGGTGCGGGAGCGCTTCCGGGCCCGGCGCGGCGCCCCCGAGGCGCTGCTGCACGAGGACGTCCGGGACCCCGGCGCCGACTTCACCGACCTGGCGATCACCCGTCTCGAGCTGAGCGGCCAGCGCCGCGAGACCGCCGAGGCGACCCGCTGGCTCGACGAGGACAATCGCGAGCTGCTCTCGCTGTGGTGGCTGGAGGCCTCGGGCGAGCTCACCCGCGACGAGATCGTCGAGGCGACCGAGGTCACCCGTCAGCACGCGGCCGTCCGCATCCAGCGCATGAAGGGCCAGCTCGAGACGGCCCGGGTCGTGGTGCGGGCGATCACCGCCAGCCCGCCCTGCCCCGAGCTGCAGACGATCACCGTCGAGTGGGACGGACGGCCCAGCCCGCTCTGGCGCAAGCGCATCGCGCGCCACACCCGCGAGTGCCGGCATTGCGCACCCTCGTGGAACGGCCTGGTCGCGGCCGAGCGCCTCCTGGCCGGCATGGCCTTGATCCCGCTTCCGGCCGGCCTGCTCGGCAAGGGCGCCCTGGCCCATCTGGGAGCGGTGAATCTGGGAGCCGCCAAGGCCGGCACCACGATCACCGCGAAGCACGTCGCGGCCAAGGTCGGCTTCAGTCTCTCGCGCAAGGTGCTGACCGCCGCGCTCTCCACCACCGCGGTCGCCGGCGGGGCGGCCGCCGTGGTCGTCACCCAGCAGGCCGACCCGCCGCCGGTCACCACCGCGGCCGTGGTCGCGCCGCCCCGAGTAACTCCCACCAGCGCCCGCCCGAGCCCGTCGAAGAAGCCCACTCCCATCCCCACGACGCAGAAGCCCAAGCCCAAGCCGACCACCAAGGCCCCCGTGGTGATCACCGCCAAGGCGAGCAAGAAGAAGGGCGTCGGCGTCTGGGAGTTCGCCGCGGCGCAGGAGGCGCTCGACGACGTCAGTGCCGGCTGGTATTACAACTGGTCCTCGAACAACCGGAGCATGCCCGGCCCGGCCGACGTCGAGTACGTGCCGATGATCTGGGGTCAGAAGAACGTCACCGACGCCACCCTGGCCGAGGCCAAGAAGGAGGGCGACGTCATCCTCGGCTTCAACGAGCCCGACATGGCGGGCCAGGCCGACATGACCGTCGAGGCCGCCCTCGACGCCTGGCCCAAGCTCGAGGCGACCGGCCGGCGGCTGGGCAGTCCGGCCGTCGCCTTCGGTGGTGACACCAAGGGTGGCTGGCTCGACCGGTTCATGACCGGCGCCGGGCAGAAGGGCTACCGCGTCGACTTCATCACCCTGCACTGGTACGGCTCCGACTTCTCCGGCGCCGCGGCCGACCAGTTCCTCGGTTATGTCGACGCCGTGCACAAGCGCTACGGCAAGCCCATCTGGGTCACCGAGTACGGCCTGATGAACTTCGGCGGCTCACCCAAGTACCCGACGCAGGCTCAGCTGGTGACCTTCATCAACGGCACCACCAAGGGCATGCAGAAGCGGTCGTACGTCGAGCGGTACGCCTGGTTCGGTCTGCCCGCCGTGGGGGACAGCGTCGACTTCGGCCTCTACAAGGACGGCGACAGCCCCACCGAGGCCGGGAAGGCATACCGGGCCGCGGGCTAAAGTCGGTTCATGATTCGGTTCGGGTACAAGGCTTCGGCGGAGCAGTTCCCGCCGGTGGAACTGCTGAATTACGGCGTGCTGGCCGAGGAGCTGGGTTTCGACTCGGTCTTCGTGAGCGACCACCTCCAGCCGTGGCGGCACGACGGCGGGCACGCCCCGGCCGCGCTGCCGTGGCTGGGTGCGCTGGCCGCCCGGACCGAGCGGGTGCTGATCGGCACCAGCGTGCTCACCCCGACCTTCCGCTACCACCCGGCCGTGGTCGCGCAGGCGTTCGCCACTCTCGGCTGCCTCGCGCCCGGCCGGGCGATCCTCGGTGTCGGCTCGGGCGAGTCGCTCAACGAGGTGCCGCTCGGCCTGCAGTGGCCGGACGGCAAGGAGCGGTTCGCGCGCCTCAAGGAGGCGGTCTCGCTGATCCAGAAGCTCTGGACCGAGGATCGCGTGACCTATGAGGGGCAGTTCTACAAGACCGAGAACGCCACCATCTACGACAAGCCCGGGACCCCGGTGCCGATCTACATCGGCGCCTCCGGTCCCGCGGCCACCCGGCTCGCCGGCCGCATCGCCGACGGCTTCATCACCACCAGCGGCAAGGGCCACGCGCTCTACACCGACACACTGCTGCCGGCCGTGCGCGAGGGCGCCGAGAAGGCCGGCCGCAAGATCGACGACCTCGACCTCCTGATCGAGGTCAAGGTCAGCTTTGACGAGGACGACGAGCGGGCCCGCAACGACACGCAGCACTGGGGTGCGCTGGCGCTCTCGCCCGACGAGAAGACCGGGGTCGAGGACCCGATCGAGATGCAGCGTCTGTCCGACGCCCTGCCGGTCGAGCGCACCGCTTCGCGCTGGATCTGCTCGTCCGACCCCGACGAGCACGTCGGCCGGGTCGCCGAGTATCTCGACATGGGCTTCAAGCACCTGGTCTTCCACGCGCCCGGCCCCGACCAGGAGCGCTTCCTGCGCCTCTACAGCGAGCGCATCCTGCCCGAGCTGCGCAACCGGGCCTAAGGCTTCTTGACCGAGCGGAGGCGGGCCCGGCGGCCGGACGGGTCCGTGCCCTCGCCGTTGATGACGCGCAGGTCGGGCTGGGACTGGCGGGTGCCCGAGATGCGTCGCCGGCGCCCACCCACCTCCGGGCGGAACGAGGGCTGGGTGGTGCCGCCGGCCGGCCAGGGTGCCGGAGCGGGCCGCGGCTGCAGGTCAGGCCCGCCCAGCCGTTCCGGATGGCCGTCGCGCCACGCCGGTGGCGAGGCGTTGGGCACGTCGTGCGCGGCGGCGGAGGCCCGGCGGCCCGACGGCGCCCACAGCGGCCGGACCGTCCCGCGGTCGGCCCGGTCCCAGCCCTCCGAGCCGGCACTGCGCTGAGCGGAAGAGCCGGCACTGCGCTGAGCGGACGAGCCGCCACTGCGCTGAGCGGACGAGCCGGCACTGCGCTGAGCGGAGCCGGCCAGCCGCTCGCTCGCCTGCCGCTCGGCGGCCAGGGCCTCGACCGCGCGCCGGTCCAGGGCGCGCCGGCCGGCACCGGTCTCGTCGAGCCCGCGCGGCCGGCGGTTCCCCGGGACGGGCGGGTTGACGATCGCCGGCGAACGGTCCCGCAGTCCGAGCCCGTCGAGGACCGATCGCATCCACTGGCGCAGCCGCGTGCGGACCGCACCTCCATCGCTCACGGAGGGTGACGGTGATCGGTGTCTGCTCGTCGCGGGGGGAAGCGGCGAAGGAGGCATGGCGGTGCTCCTCAGGCTGGTTGCTGATCAAGGAAACTACCGGTCGGCAACCGGATAGCAACTCAGCGGAACGGTGGAGGGCGGCCCCCGCCCGTCGGGTTGGGGCGGTCCGAAAGAACTGGTCCGGCGCTACGCTCCGTACGGGAATGGGGGTTTCGGGGTAGGGTTTGGCCCGATGCGGAGTATGTCCTGGTCGACACCGGAGGCGTGGAGAACATGAGTATCGAGGCGGTCGTCTTCGACCTGGACGGCGTGATCATCGACTCCGAGGAGGTCTGGGAAGAGGTGCGCCGCGGCTACGTCGCCGAGTTCGGTCGCGAGTTCCTCCCGGACACCCAGGATCGGATGATGGGGATGAGCACCCCGGAGTGGTCCGGGCACCTGGCCGAGGAGGTGGGCGTCCCGCGTACGCCCGAGCAGGTCGCCGCCGACGTGCTGGGCCGCATGGCCGAGCGCTACCGCACGTCCCTGCCCCTGATCCCCGGCTCGGTCGAGGCCGTCCGCCGTCTCGGCGCCCGCTTCCCCCTCGGGCTGGCCAGCTCGTCGGCCCGCATCCTGATCGATCAGGTGCTCGAGACGGCCGGCCTGACCGACGCCTTCCGGGTCACGCTCTCGACCGAGGAGGTGCCGCGGGGCAAGCCGGCCCCCGACGTCTATCTCGCCGCCGCCGAGAAGCTCGGCCTGAACCCGGCCGTCTGCGCCGCCGTCGAGGACTCGAGCAACGGCCTGCGTTCGGCCGCCGCCGCCGGCTTCGCCGTGATCGCGGTGCCGCACGGCGTCTATCCCCCGGCGGCCGATGCCCTGGCCCAGGCGTCGCTGGTCGTCCGCAACGTCGCCGAGCTCACCGCTGAGGCCATCGATACACTTCGGTGATTCGTGACTGTTAACTCGTAGGACACATGCAGGTGTGAAAGATTCTCGCCACGGGTAGGTGGCGGGCGACTTTCCCCTTGGAGGTGGCCTGTGGTGCTTGCCGCGGAGAGCGGGCTGAGGCTCGATCTCGACATTTTCGACTACCTGATCCTGGTCCTCTACTTCGGCACCGTCCTCGGGGTCGGTTTCGCCGCCCGTAGAGCGATCAAGACCAGCGCCGACTTCTTCCTCTCCGGGCGATCACTGCCGGCCTGGGTGACCGGCCTCGCGTTCGTCTCGGCCAACCTGGGCGCGCTCGAGATCCTCGGCATGGCCGCCAACGGCGCCCAGTACGGCCTGCTGACGCTGCACTACTACTGGATCGGCGCCGTGCCGGCCATGGTGTTCCTCGGCATCGTGATGATGCCCTTCTACTACGGCTCCAAGGTTCGCAGCGTCCCCGAGTTCCTGAAACGGCGCTTCAACAAGCCGACCCACATCTTCAACGCGATCAGCTTCGCCGTCGCCCAGGTCCTCATCGCCGGCGTCAACCTCTTCGCCCTGGCGCTGATCCTGGACGCGCTGCTCGGCTGGCAGCTGTGGGTGTCGATCCTGGTCGGCGCGGCGATCGTGCTGACGTACATCACGATCGGTGGTCTCTCCTCGGCCATCTACAACGAGGTCCTGCAGTTCTTCGTCATCCTGGCCGGCCTGATCCCGCTCACGATCATCGGCCTGGTCAAGGTCGGCGGCATCGACGGCCTGTTCGAGAAGGTGCGGCAGGGCCCGCTCGGTGAGGCCGCCCTGCACACCTGGTCCAACACGGGCAGCAGCGCCGACAACCCACTCGGGGCCAACTGGATCGGCATCCTCTTCGGTCTCGGCTTCGTGCTGTCGTTCGGCTACTGGACGACCAACTTCGCCGAGGTGCAGCGCGCGCTCTCGGCCAAGAACATGAATGCCGCCCGCCGGACCCCGATCATCGCCGCCTTCCCCAAGCTGCTGATCCCGGGCGTGACGGTGATCCCGGGTCTGATCGCCGCGGTCACGATCACCGGTCTGGGTGCCAAGGAGGGCGACCTCCAGTTCAACAACGCGATCCCCCTGCTGATGGAGGATCTGCTGCCCAACGGTGTGCTGGGCATCGCGGTCACCGGTCTGCTGGCCTCGTTCATGGCGGGCATGGCGGCCAACGTCAGCGGCTTCAACACCGTCTTCACGTACGACATCTGGCAGGCCTACATCAAGAAGGGCCGCAGCGACGACTACTACCTGCGGATCGGCCGGTGGGCGACCGTCGGCGGCGTGATCGTCGGCATCGGCACCGCGTTCATCGCGTCCGGTTACGGCAACATCATGGAGTACATCCAGCAGCTGTTCTCGCTGTTCAACGCGCCGCTGTTCGCCACCTTCATCGTCGGCATGTTCTGGAAGCGGATGACCCCGTGGGCCGGCTTCTGGTCGCTGCTGCTGGGCTTCCTCGCCTCGCTGACGCTCTACGTGGCCTACCTGACCGACGCGATCACGTTCAACTCGGCGCTCGAGCAGAGTTTCTGGGGCGCCGGTGTCGCCTTCGTGACGGCGGTCGTGGTCGCCATCGCGGTCACCTTCTTCACGCCCTCCAAGCCCGACGACGAGCTGCGCGGTCTCGTCTACGGCCTCGGCGGCACCAGCAACGGCACGGTGGTCGTCTCCGGTGAGAAGGTCTGGTGGCGCAACCCCGTTGTGCTCGGCACGATCGCGGTCGTGCTCGCCCTGCTTCTGTACATCCCGGTCTGGTAAGGAGGTCACGACATGGCTGAGAACGACCAGGTCGACGAGAAGAAGTTGTCGGCCGCGGCACGGCTGTTCGACGTACGACGGGTGATCGGTGGCCTGTTCGTCGTCTACGGCGTGATCGTCACGCTGATCGGGCTCTTCGACAGCCAGGCCGAGATCGACAAGGCCGAGGGCGTCCGGATCAACCTCTGGATGGGCATCGGCATGCTGGTGCTGGGGCTGCTCTTCCTGCTCTGGCTGCGGCTGAACCCGCCCGAGCCGCCGGACCCGTCGGACATCGACGAGGATCGGCCCCCGTCGCACTGATGTCCGGGGCGGTGTGACCCGGTAGCCATCGGGTTGCACCGCCCCCCGGAATCCTCGACTCGGGACCCGGAGCGACCGATACCCCGGGCATGGAAGCCATCGCCCCCATCAGCAACGCCAGGTCGGGCGGTTACCGTACCGCCGGCTGGCAACAGCAGATCCGTGTCGACTACGTCGTGAACAAGGTCATGCAGACCCATCGCGGTCACAACGAGGACCAGGTTGCCCAGGCCATTCACGACCAGCTCCGCGCCGTCGGCGTGGTGCCCAACGGCCGTCAGATCGCCCAGTACGCGGCGGCGATCTCGTCCCTGCCCGAACTCCCGCCCAACAACAACTGATCAGTGGCCCGGTCGCCCTCGACCGGGCCACTTGTCATCAGCGCCGGCTCACCGGGCCGCGAAGCGCAGGATCCGGTCGTCGCCGTCGCGCGGGTCGCCCCGGCCGTCCCGGTTCGAAGTGGTCACCCAGAGCGCGCCGTCGGGTGCCACTGCCACCGTACGAAGCCGGCCGTAATCGCCGTTGAGCGCGGCCCGCGGTTCGCCGCCGCCCAGCGGAACCGTCCACAGCCGCTCGCCGCGCAGGCCGGCGACATAAAGCGTGCGGCCGGCGACCGCGGCCCCCGACGGTGAGGCCTCGTCGGTGCTCCACTGCACGATCGGGTCGGCATACCGGTCGTCGCCCTGCTTGCCCTCGGCCTCGGGCCAGCCGTAGTTCTTACCCGGCTCGATGACGTTGACCTCGTCCCACGTGTTCTGGCCGAACTCGATGCCGTACATCTTCCTGTCCGGCCCCCAGGCCAGGCCCTGCACGTTGCGGTGGCCCATCGACCAGACCGGCGAGCCCGCGCGGGGGTTGCCCGGCGCCGCCGTCCCGTCCCGGGTGATCCGCAGGATCTTGCCGTTGAGGTCCGCGCGGTCCTGCGACTCACTGCCGTTGCCGGCGTCACCCGTGCCCACGTAGAGGAAACCGTCGGGGCCGAAGGCGATGCGCCCGCCGTTGTGGATGCGCGCCTTGTCGATCCCGTCGAGGATCACCCTCGGGCGGCCCTGACCGAGCTGGAACCGGATGATCCGGTTGTCGCCGGACGCGGTGTAGTAGGCGTAGACGAATTTGTTCTGCTCGTAGCCGGGGTCGACCGCGATGCCCAGCAGGCCGCCCTCGCCGCCCGCGTCGACGCCCTCGACCCGATGGACGCGCTGCGGATCGCCGCCGCCGGCCGGAACGCGCAGGATGTCGCCGCTGTCGCGCTCGCTGACCAGCGCCGACCCGTCGGGCAGGAACGCCAGGCCCCACGGGGTCTCGAGTCCGCTCACGATCGCCTGCGGCTTGCTCAGATCGATGCCTCCGGGGGCGGCGGCGGTGCTCGATGCCGGAGCCGGCGGCGGGGGACTGAAGGTGGCCTCGCCGCGCGGGGTGGTGGCCTCGCCGTCGGAACAGGCCACCAGCAGGAACACGCCGGCCGTGGCGAGGACGAGACGGGACCGTGCGGCGGGTGTCATCGCCCCACGGTGCCACGGGACGCTGAATCTCACCTGATTTACCGCACTCATGTTCTTCAAGGCCCCCAGGATGGGCGGGGTGCGAGCTTTCCTGGCCGCCTTGGCGGTGGTCGTCCTGCCGGCGTACGGGATAACGCCCGCCCACGGGCGCCCGGCGGCCACCGCGGCGATCACCTGGGCCGTGTGCCCGGAGGACGCCCAGGTGCAGTGCGGCACCTTGACGGTCCCGGCCGACTGGTCCGACGCGACCGGCCCGTCGACCACCCTGACCATGGCCCGCCGCCGGGCCACCGACCCCGCCCGACGCATAGGCACCCTGCTGGTGAACCCGGGCGGCCCCGGCGGCTCGGCGGTCGACTTCACTTTCGGCGCGACCACGTTCTTCGGCGAGGAGCTGCGCAAGCGGTTCGACATCGTCGGTATCGACCCGCGCGGGGTCGGCCGCAGCTCACCCGTACTCTGCTCGCGCGACCTGGTCGACGCCCAGCCGTCCGCCCTGATCGAGACCGAGCAGCAGTACGCCGCCACGGTGGCCCACAACCGCAAGCTCGCCGCCGACTGCGCCGCCCACAGCGGCCCGGTCTTCGGGCACCTCGACACGGCCGGCGTCGCCCGTGACTTCGACACCGTGCGCGCCGCCCTGGGCGAGCAGCAGATCACCTTCTACGGCGCCTCGTACGGCACGCTGATCGGCCTGGAGTACGCCGAGCGCTACCCCGGCCGTTTGCGCGGCCTGGTGCTCGACAGCGTGGTGGACCACAGCGCCGGCCTCGACCGCTTCCTCGTGCAGGGGACCGCGGCCGCCCAGGACTCGTTCGGCGAGTTCGTGAAGTGGTGCGCCCGCGACGCCCGCTGTGTGCTCCGCGGGCAGGACATCCCCAAGCTCTTCATCGCCGCCATGGCCCGGGCCCGCGCCGGTCAGCTCATCAACCCGTACGACCCGCCCAACAAGCTTGACGTCGCCCAGCTGACCATGGCCGCGTTCTCGGCCTTCTACGACCCGCAGTGGTATTCGTTCGCCTACTACCTGCGCGACGCGATGCTGACCGGCCGCCGGGCCGTCACCACGCCCGCGCCGCCGGTCGACCCGGTCGACCTGGTCGACCACAGCTTCGCCCCGGTCTTCTGCGACGACTGGCACCTGCCGATCGCCGGTTTCGCCGACCTCCGGCGGCGGCTACGGACGCTGGCCGCCGGCGCGCCGCAGATGCTGGTGTCGCCGCTCGCGCTGGTCGCCGTCACCGGCTGCCTGGGCTGGCCGTCACCACCGGACAACCCGCAGCGCCCGCTGAAGCCGCTGACCCTCCCGGCGCCGGTGCTGCTGGTCAACGCGCGGCACGATCCGGCCACCGCCTATGCCTGGGCGCAGCAGGTGACCGCCCGCCTCGGCCCGGCGGCGCGGCTGCTCACCTATGACGGCTGGGGGCACGTCGCCTATGGCAAGAGCCCGTGCGTGGCCGCCGCGGTGGACAAGTATCTGCTCACTCTCACCCCGGTGGCGGCCGGGGCGCGGTGCCCGGCGGTCGAGCCGCCGGCCTTCGGCGTCGGGTAGCTTTTGAGCACGTGTCGCCGTCTCTCGTTCTCGGCCGCTATCTCGGTGTGGCGGTCTGCGCCCGCCTCGCCGACGAGGGCGCCCGGGTGGCGATCCTGCTGCTCGTGCTCGAGCGCACCGGCAGTGCCTCGCTGGCCGGGGCCCTGATCGCCGCGCTCATGGTGCCGCACGTGCTGGCGGCCCCGATCGCCGGCTCGATCGCCGATGCCGCCCGGCGCCGCCGGCTGGTCTACGTGTCGGCCTACCTGATCTACGCCGCCGGTCTCGGTGCCGCGGCCTTCTTGATCGGCTGGTCGACGGTGGGCGCGGTGGCCGTGCTGGTCGTCGCCGGCTGTGTCGCCCCGCTGCTGATCGGCGGTCTCAGCAGCCTGCTCGTCGATCTCGTCCCGGACCGGCTCGAACGCGCCTTCGGGCTCGACGTGATGTCGTACAGCACGGCCGGGATCGCCGGCCCGGCCCTCGCCGCCGTGCTCGCCGCGCTGGCCGGTCCGGCCTGGGCGACGGCCGGGCTGGCCGCGCTCGTGCTGGTCTCGGCGGTACTGGTGACCACGCTGCCGCTTCCGGCCGGGGCGGGTGGCCGCCGCCTGGCGTCGCCGTTCGCCGCGCTGGCGTTGATGTGGCGCCGGCCGCGGCTGGGCGCGGTGACCGCCGGCACGGTGTTCAGCCTGGCCGGTCTGGGCGCCCTGCCGCTGGTCGGCGCGCTGCTGGCCGCGCAGGAGCAGCGACCCGAGCTGACCGGCATCATCCTGTCGGCGGGCGCGGCCGGCGGGCTGATCGGCTCGCTCCTGTGCACCCGCTGGCCGATCCGCCGGTGGCGCCCCGAACGGGTGGTCGCAATCTGCCTGGGCGCCACCGCCGTGCCGTTCCTGATCCTGATCCTGCTGCCCGGGGGCTGGCTCGGCCTCCCGCTCTTCGCGCTGGCCGGCGGTCTGGGCGCGCCCGTCTCGGTCGCGGTCTTCGCCGTACGCGACCAGGAGTCCCCGCCGGCGGTCCGCACCCAGGTCTTCACGCTGGGCGCCGGGCTCAAGGTCACCGCGGCGGCGGCCGGGGCGGCGGCGGCCGGACTGGCCGCGGGCATCGGCGCGCCCGCGCTGCTCGCCGCGATCGCGGTCTGTCAGGCGCTCGGCGCGGTGGCCGTCATTCTGGTGGCCCGCGTCACTCCGGCCGCCGAACCGGCCCGGAGTATCGTTAGCCAGGCTAACTAGATCCCCGTCCCAGGAGGCGCCGTTGAGCCGCCGCGCACCCCGGGCGTCCATCCATCCGGACGTCCGCAAAAGCTGGTTGCGCCGCGCGCTGCCGCTGGTCAAGGCCCATCGAGCTCTGCTGATCACCTCGCTGGTGCTGTCCTTCGCCGGCCTGATCGTGCAGGTGCAGATTCCCAACCTGGTGCGCATCGGCATCGACCGGGCCATCGTCGACAAGACGGCCCAGCTCAGCACGTACGTGTGGTGGATCGTCGGCTTCGCCCTGCTCCAGGGTCTGATCAACTTCGCGGCCCGGCTCTATCTGCTGCGCACGGCCTACGAGCTTGAGTACGACCTGCGCAACATCGTCTACACCCACCTGGTGCGGATGCCGTTCGGCTTCTACGACCGGGTGCAGACCGGCGAGCTGATGTCGCGCTCCGGCTCGGACATCCGGGCCGTGCAGATGTATCTGTCGTTCGGCCCGTCGATCCTGGTGCAGTGCCTGATCGCGGTGGTCGCGTTCGGGCTGATGCTCTCGATCAACGTGCCGCTGGCGATCGTCGCCATGGCCACCATGCCGGTCATCGGCATCCTCGGGGTCACGATGCGCAAGGCGATCTTCCCGGTGTCGTGGATGATCCAGGCCCGCCTGGCCCAGCTGGCCACCGTCGTCGACGAGAACATCCAGGGGGTCCGCATCGTCAAGGCGTTCGCGGCCGAGGGCCGGCAGCTGCGCGTCCTGGCCGAGAGCGCCGACCGCATCCGGTGGGCCTACCGGCAGGACGCGCGCATCCGCAGCCGGTGGAACCCGATGCTCGACAACCTGCCCCGGCTCGGGCTCGCGCTGGTGCTGCTGGTCGGCGGCTACATGGTGATCGAGGGCAGCACCACCGTCGGCACGATCGTCGCCTTCAACTCGTACGTCCTGATGCTGCAACCGCCGTTCCGCATGCTCGGCATGATGATCATGATGGGGCAGCGGGCCTCGGCGTCGGCCCGGCGCATCTACGAGATCCTCGATACGCCGAGCGAGGTGGTGGACGGCCCCGACCCGATCGTCGTGCCGCTGCGCGGCGACCTCGCGTTCGAGCACGTCTCCTTCAGCTATCCCAACGGCACCCCGGCCCTCGACGGCCTCGACCTGCGGGTCCGGCCGGGGGAGACGGTGGCGGTGGTCGGCGGCACCGGCTCGGGCAAGTCGACGCTGGGCCGGCTCGCGGCCCGGTTCTACGACGTCACCGAGGGCCGGGTGACGATCGACGGCCACGACGTGCGCGACCTGTCGCTGTCCTCGCTGCGCGAGCAGGTGGGCATCGTGCCCGACGAGCCGTTCCTGTTCTCGTTGTCCATTCACGACAACATCGCGTACGGGAAACCGGCGGCCGCCCGCGAGGCGGTGATCGAGGCGGCGGTGGCCGCGGGGGCCGACGAGTTCATCCGGGACCTGCCGGAGGGCTACGACACGGTGGTCGGGGAGCGCGGTTACACGCTCAGCGGCGGGCAGCGGCAGCGCGTCGCGATCGCCCGGGCGCTGCTGGTCAACCCGCCGGTGCTGGTGCTCGACGACGCGACCAGCGCCATCGACGTCACCGTCGAGCAGCGCATCCACACCTCGCTGCGCGACCAGATGCGCGGGCGCACCACGCTGATCGTCGCCCACCGCCTCTCCACGATCGGCCTGGCCGACCGGGTGGTGCTGCTGGAGGCGGGCCGGGTGATCGCCGACGGCACGCACGCCTCGCTGCTGGAGTCGGAGCCGCGCTACGCAGCGGTGCTGGCGTCCTCGGTCGACTCGGAGGTCCCGTCCGCATGAGCATGTTCGGTGGTGGCTTCGGCGGTTTCAACGTCGGCGGGCGGCCGACGATGGGAGCCGCCGGCCGCAAAGGCAACGGCCTGCCCTTCGCCGGCATCCCGGACGACCTGCGGGCCGGTGTGGCCGCGCTGGAGTCGCGGGAGCCCGACCACGGCGACCCGGGCGTCCGGTTCGACCCGGCGGGCGACTCCGGCCGGACGATCTCGCTGAGCCGCCTCCTCGCCGGGCGGCCCGGCCTGCTGGTGGCGGCGTCGCTCGCCATCCTGGTGGAGACCCTGCTGCTGCAGGCCGGGCCCTACCTCGTCCAGGTGGGAATCGACCACGGCATCGCGGCCGGCAACCTCCGGGTGCTGATCGTCGCGACCGTCTGCTTCGTGGCCGCCGTGCTGCTCACCGGGCTGGCCACCGCCGTCCGCATGCGCAAGAGCGGCCTGCTCGCCGCGGCCGCCACCCGCGACCTGCGCATCCGCATCTTCGCCCACCTGCAGCGGATGTCGCTCGACTACTACACCCGGGAGAAGGCCGGGGTCACCATGACCCGGATGACCTCCGACGTGGAGTCGTTGCAGAGCCTGCTGCAGGACGGCTTCGCCCAGTTCCTGATCCAGGGCCTGACCATGGTGGTCGTCACCGGGCTGCTGTTCCACTACAACGCGACGCTGGCGCTGATCACCCTCGCGCTGGTCGTGCCGCCGCTGACGATCGCGTCGCTGTGGTTCCGGCACGCGGCCGACCGCGGCTACAACCGCCAGCGCGACGCGATCGCCGCGATGTTCGCCGACCTGTCCGAGAGCCTCAACGGCGTACGGGTCGTGACCGCCCACAACCGGCAGGACCGCAACGTCGTCGCCCACCGCGAGGTGGTCGGGGGCTACCGCGACGCCAACGACTTCACCGGCCGGATCAACGCGATCTACGGGCCCGGCACGTCGGTCATCGGCCTGATCGCGATGGCCGTGCTGCTGCTCCTCGGCGGCCGGATGGTGGTGCGCGGCACGCTCACGATCGGCGAGCTGACCGCGTTCGTGCTCTACATCAACTCGTTCTTCCAGCCGGTGCAGCAGCTGGTCCAGCTGTATACGCAATACCAGCAGGGCAAGGCGGCCATCGGCAAGATCAACGGCCTGCTCGCCCTCGCCCCCACGGTGGTCCAGAGCCCGGAGGCCGTCGCGCTCCCGCCCGTCCGCGGCGAGATCGTTTTCGACGACGTGACGTTCGGCTACCGGCCCGACCGGCCGGTCCTCGAAGGCGTGACGCTGCGCATCGAGCCGGGGGAGACGGTCGCCTGCGTCGGCCCGACCGGCGCCGGCAAGAGCACGCTGGCCAAGCTGGTGACCCGCTTCTACGACCCGTCCGCGGGCCGGATCCTGATCGACGGGCACGACCTGCGCTCGGTCACGCTGGAATCGCTGCGCACCCAGATCGGAGTCGTGCCGCAGGAGCCGTTCCTCTTCGCCGGCACGCTGCGCGACAACATCGCCTTCGCCCGGCCCGCCGCCGGCGACGACGAGGTCTGGGGCGCGGTCGACGCCGTCGGGCTGCGCGAGCTGGTCGAACGCTCACCCGAGGGCCTGGACACGCCGCTGCACGAGCGCGGCCAGTCGGTCTCCTCGGGCGAACGGCAGCTGCTGGCGCTGGCCCGGGCGTTCCTGGCCGAGCCCCGGGTGGTCGTGCTCGACGAGGCCACGTCCAGCCTGGACCTGCGCTCCGAGCTGCGGGTCGAGGCCGCGCTGGACGCCCTGTTGGAGGGGCGCACGGCGATCCTGGTGGCGCATCGGCTCTCCACCGCGATGCGGGCCGACCGCATCATCGTGGTCGACGACCACCGCATCATCGAGACCGGCTCGCATGCCGAGTTGGTCGCGTCCGGGGGCACGTACGCGGACATGTTCGCCACTTGGGCGGCGCATTCCTGACGGATCTGGTAGGCAGAGATAGACGAATTGCTCTGCCACTCGGAGGATCAATGCGGATTCGGCCGGCCCTAGGCGTTTTGACTCTGTCCGCGGCGGTTCTCGTCGCGCCCTCGCCGGCTGTCGCCGGCGGTTCCACTCCCGCCCTCGGTCCCACGGCGACCGGGTACGGCGGTGCCGTGTCGACAGTCGACCCGACCGCCACGGCCGTCGGCCTCGACGTGCTGCGCCGCGGCGGCAACGCGGTGGACGCGGCGGTCGCCGCGGCGGCCACCCTCGGCGTCACCGAGCCGTTCTCGGCCGGCATCGGCGGCGGCGGCTTCTTCGTCTACTACGACGCCCGCAAACGCAGCGTCCAGACCATCGACGGCCGCGAGTCGGGCCCGGCCACGATGAAGGAGACCCACTTCATCGACCCGGCCGACGGTCTGCCGTACGAGTTCGCCGAGGCCCGCGTCTCCGGCCTCTCGGTCGGCACCCCCGGCACGCTGGCCACCTGGGAGTCGGCCACCAGGAAGTGGGGCACCCGGTCGCTGGCCGCCCTGCTCCAGCCGGCCGCCAAGGTGGCCGACCGCGGCTTCCCGGTCGACGCCACGTTCCGCCAGCAGATCGCCGACAACGCGGCCGCCTTCGGTCAGTTCGACTCGACCAAGGCGCTGTACCTGCCCGGCGGTCAGCCGCCCGCGGTCGGCTCGACCCAGCGCAACCCCGACCTGGCCGACACCTACCGCCTGATCGCCCGGCGCGGCACCGACGTCCTCTACCGGGGCGCGGTCGCCCGGGACATCGTGCGCACGGTGCAGAACCCGCCGGTCTCGTCCACGCCGGTCGGCACCTGGGCCTACCCCATCCGCCCGGGCACGCTGACCCTGTCCGACCTGGCCCGCTACGACCTGCGCCACCCCGCACCGACCCGGTCGCAGTTCCGGGACCTCACCGTCTACGGCATGAACACCCCGTCCAGCGGCGGCATCGCGGTGAGCGAGGCCCTCAACATCCTCGAGACCGCCGGCCTGTCCAAGTCGGACGTGACCAAGGCCCTGCACTACTACCTCGAGGCGTCGGCGCTGTCGTTCGCCGACCGCAACCGCTACGTCGGGGCGTACACCCCGCAGCCGGTCGTCAAGAAGCTCCTCTCGGACGGCTGGGCCAAGCAGCGCGCCTGCCAGATCAACCCGGCCCGGGCCCTGACCAAGCCGGTGCCGCCCGGCAACCTCAACGACTCCGGCTGCACCCCGGCCACCGTCGGCGGCCCCACCGAGCAGGGTCAGAGCACCACGAACCTGACGGTGGCCGACCGCTGGGGCAACATCGTCGAATACACGTTCACGATCGAGCAGACCGGCGGCAACGCCATGGTCGTCCCCGGCCGCGGCTTCCTGCTCAACAACGAGCTGACCGACTTCAACTTCACCAACACCCAGGCCCCCGCGGCCGACCCCAACCTGCCCGGCCCCGGCAAGCGCCCGCGCAGCTCGATGTCCCCCACGATCGTCCTCAAGGACGGCAAGCCGTTCCTGGCCCTGGGCTCACCGGGCGGCGCCACCATCATCACCACGGTCCTGCAGATCCTGCTCAACCGCGTGGTCCTGGGCCAGTCCCTGCCCGAGGCCATGGCCGCCCCGCGCGCGTCCCAGCGCAACACCGCGGGCATCCAGGCCGAGCCGGCTTTCCGGACGACCTACGGCCCGTCGCTGACCGCACGGGGCCACACGTTCGCGGCCGACGTCCCCGAACTGGGCGCCGCCACCGCGATCGAGTTCACCCGCAACGGCGGCTTCATCGCCTCCGCCGAACCGGCCCGCCGAGGCTCCGGCGCCGCCGGGGTGGTCCACCCGTCCCGCTGACACCCGTCTGAACCGCAGGGCCCGGCGCACCCGCCGGGCCCTGCGTCGTTGCGTCCGGGGTAGGGCTGTCCCCCAGGTCATGCTGGTGGGTCGCCGATGAGCCCGACTATCACAACGCGTTGGTGCACGTGCGACTCGAGGGGCCGTCGCTGCTGGTCGGTGGCCCCGACAACAGCGACACCGATCTGCGGCAGCCGTGGATCGCGCGATGGCCGGCCGGCTGCTCGGCGTCACCGTGGAGCCTCCGGGCCCGCGCGGGCCGGGCCGTGGTCTGGTCGGGTGGACCCGGCTGCGGGACGCCGCCGGGTGGCGCGCTGTGCTCTACCGCGTCGTGAAGGTGCCGGCCGCCCTGCTCGCCGTGGCGGTCACGGTGATCTTCTGGGGGTACGGCCTGCTCGCTCCCACCTATTCGGTGTGGTGGTCGTTCGTACCGGCGCAGACCGACAGTCACGGTCGCGCCCACCCGGGCCTCGGACTGCTCGGAGACGTCTATCTGGACAGCTGGCCGCGCGCCGTGGCCACCGCCGGTGCCGGGCTCGTCCTGCTCATCCTGGCGCCGTGGGCGGTGCGCGCCGCGGTGGCGCCGGACACCTGGCTCATGCGGAGCCTGCTCGGCGGACGCCGCAGCGACGAGCGGATCCGTGACCTGGAACAGACCCGCGCGCACGCTGTGCGAGACGCGGCGACGAAGCTTCGAGCCATCGAACGCAATCTGCACCACGGCGCCCAGCCCCAGCTCGTCGCCCTGGCGATGCGCTTGGACATGGCCCGCACCATGCTGGCCGGCGACACCTCACCACCGGACCTGGACCGCGTCCTCGCCTTGATCGACTCGGCCCACCGGGGCGCCACCGACGCGATCGCCGACCTGCGCGACCTCGCTCAGGGCATCCATCCGCCGATTCTCGACAGCGGTCTGGAAGCCGCACTGCGGACGGTCGCGGCTCGTAGCGCCGTTCCCGTCGATCTGTCCGTCACCATGCCGCGCCGCCCCGACGCGGCAGTCGAGACATGCCTGTACTTCTGCGCCACCGAGCTGGTCAACAACGCCGCCAAGCACAGCGGCGCGCGACGGGTCACTGTCGACGTGAGTGACCCGGCACGGGGTGATTCGCCTGGTGGTCGCCGACGACGCGCTGCTCGCCGCCGTCGCCGAGCACGACCCGGACGTCACCGTGGTGGACATCCGCATGCCACCCACCCACACCGACGAAGGCCTGCGCGCCGCCGTCGACCTACGCCGCCGGTATCCGCGACGTGGTGTGCTGGTCTTCTCCCAGTACATCGAGGCGCGGTACGCGACCGATCTGCTCGCCGTCCGCGCGGGCGGGGTCGGATACCTGCTCGAGGAACGGGTCCCCAACGTCCGAGCCTTCATGTCGGCGCTGGTCCGGGTGGCCGACGGCGAAACCGTGCTGGATCCCGACGTCGTCCGCCAGCTGGTCGGCGCGAATCGGCAGCGGGAAACCCTCGACCGGCTGACCGCCCGGGAACAGCAGGTGCTCACCCTGATGGCCGAGGGTCGCTCCAACACCGCGATCGCCCGCCTGCTCGCGGTCAGCGACGGGACTGTGGGGAAGCACGTCAGCGCAATCTCCGGGAAGTTCGGCTTGGCCGCCGCGGACACCGATCACCGCCGGGTGCTCGCGGTCCTGCGCTACCTGAAGGGCTGAGCCGGGTCGGCCAGGAAGACCTGCCCCAAGGTGGAGGCCAGATGGCGGTAGTCCTCCATGAGTGGCCCCACTAATAGCCGGTCGGGCTCGAAGGCATCACGCAAGCCCTTCGCCAGGTCTTCCGAGCGCTGATCCCAGGTCCCGGCGGCCTTCCGGTGCCTGCGCTGGAACGACTGCCAGCGGCGCCAGCCGACGTCGATGACATCGTCGGCCGTGTCCGGCATGGCAACAGGGGATCCACCTTGGTGGAGCTGGTCGATGGCGGCGCGGGCCGAGGACCGTGTTGCCGGCGGCATCTCCATGAGTGCGAGTATCGCCGAGGAGTCCGCAGGGCACGTCTGAATATCGGCCGGGCGGCGAACGTCAGGTCGGCCGGTGACACGTCACGGACAGGACGTCCTGCCGGCGTTGTCCGAGGTACCAGTTCCCCACCTGGGCCAGGTCGAGAGTCTGCCTGAGCAGGCCTGGGGAGCCGCTGGGAAGCTCACCCAGCACTTCGCCGCGGGGAGACACCACCATGCTCGGGCAGTGCTGGTCGGCGTGGGCGACGTTGGCGGATACGACGAAGCGCTGGTTCTCCGCGGCGCGGCTGATCAAGTGGCTGCGCCAGACGCCGTCGACCTCGCGGATATTCGCGGCGTTGGTCAGGTAGACGAACACCTGCGCCCCGGCGCCTGCCAAGTGCTGCCACTGCTCCGGGAAGCGGATCTCCCGGCACAACTGCACACCCACGGTGAACTTTCCCCGGGGCTGCTCGATGCTGATGGTCGGCAGATCATCACCGGGCCGCAGCCGCCCGCGTTCGTTCATGGCGAGATTGATCTTCCGGTATACGTGGTGGTCGCCATCGGCACTGAAGATCAGTCCGGCGTTGCACCACCCGCCCTGCCACGGCAGGAGTGATCCGCAGAAGATCTGCACCTGCCGGTCGACGGCGAGCGCGGCCACCTGCGCCACGGCGTGATCCACCAAGGCGGGGTCGACAGCCTCCAGCGGTGTCAGATCCTCGCCGTACCCGGAGAGCATGCCTTCGGGAAGGACGACCATGTCACCGGGCTGCGCCTCGTCGACGACGTCCCGCACCGTGCCGAGATTGGCGTCGACGTCCCAGGTGACAGGAACTTGCCCGATCAGAACGGAGATCTGCACCAGACGATCTTCGAGGATCCGTGACCTGTCGTCGATCGTAGGTTGGAGCCAAGTCCGCTCGCGAGGCCTCTCAGCAGCAGCACCGGATAGGCAGCCTTCACCATTCGTCGCAGGGGAAGTGCGTGGAGCGGACGCACTCGTCGTGAAAGATCAGCATGAGCCGCCACCGGCCTTGCTCCGCGAGCCGGTCGCACAGGGCGTGCAGGATCGGCTCCACGTCCCCGCCGGTCGAGACCGCCAAGTCGTACGGATGGCTGCGGAACGGCTCGTTGTCCGCCTGACCGAAGGTCAGCCAGGCATGCGTGCCGTCGGAGTAGCCGTGCAGCGACTCGCCGCCGGTGACGGGACCCAGGGGAAACCCGAGCACGGCGCTCATCTGCTCGCCGACTTCGGCCAGGGTCGGCGCCCAGCCGAGGTCGGCCGGGCCAAACATGATCGACTTATCCATCCCGCGTTCCCGTCAGCACTCCAGCCAGTCCCATCCGTTGCAGTTGATCTTCTCAGAGATCGGCTGGACGTCCGCGAACGCGGTGAGCAGCCAGGGCTTGGTCACGTCGAACGGACCGGTGCAGGGACGCGTGTCCTCCCGTCTACAGCCTTGACGTGACGAAAGTGATGTCCGATCCAGGATTTCCTTGAGTGGAAGGGTGGCGAACCGAATAAAGCAGCTGGTACGCCCCGGCGAAGCCTGGCGGCCAGCAAACCCTGGAGATCACCCATGACCAGCCGTCAGTTCGTGACCTTCGACGTGGCCGACCAGTTCTTCGGGGTCCCCGTGGAAATCGTGCAGGAAGTCCTCCTCAACGAGAAGTACACGCCGATGCCGCTCGCCCCGGACGGGTGGGGCGGCCTGTTCAACCTGCGCGGTGAGGTCATCGGGACGGTGGACCTGCAGGTCCGGTTCGGGCGGCCGCGCAGGTCGATGTCGGGTCCCATCATCAACGTGGTCGTGCTGGTCGGCGGTGAACCGGTAAGCCTGCTGGTGGACCGGATCGGGCTGGTCGCCGATCTGGACGATGCGGCGTTCGAGTTGCCACCGGACACACTGACCGGGCCGACCCGAGCGATGATTGTCGGTTCGTACAAGACTGAGGATCGGCTGCTGCTGGTGCTCGATGTCGCCGAATGCGTCAACACCGCTCGCGCCCCCATTTAGACGGGCTGGCGCGCCTGCCGACCTGCTGTCCGGCTTCGACCGGCAGTCAGCACCTTTACCAGCATCCGGATTTGCCGCTGTCAGCGCCGCGTCTCAAGGAAGTCACGCCCTTCATCCTCCAACAACGCGTGGGCGTCACGCGGTGTATCGCAGGTCGGTTCGCCCCGACGCACGCTCCTGCGGTTGAGCGGGCGCCCGGTGTATTCGCTCGCTGCGCCAAACGTGGCCTTGTAGTGTCCCCTCGTGTCCTTGGTCGATCTGCGCCACGGCTTCCGCGACGAAGCACAGCTCCGCCTGGCTCAGGGTGTTGTCATGCTGCGCCTCGCTGACGACCGCGAGCAGGAGGAGTGCCGAGTGCTGATGAAGTTCTTCTGGCAGCTGGCGATGACATATCAAGAGGTGACCGAAGCCGAACTCGATCGACATACCAATCCCGGCAAACGTGAAGTCATCCAGAACCTTATCGACGCGATCAGGCAATCGCCAGAAGCCGTCGACGCATGGATAGACAACGCGTCGAGGCGCTTCCCATTCGTTCAGGACCGCGGCTACGCGGCTCTCAACAACGATGATGGTCAAGAAACTGACAATCAAGCATGAGGGACCGAGCCCTTCAACGCACTGATTTGCCGCGGTCCGAGCGTCCTCCGTCGTGGCGGCGTGCGGCGGCCGGAGCCTTCGGATGAGTTGGGCATACTGACGGACGTGAGCTTGGACCTGGCGGTGTGGGAAGGGCCACCCGCAGGTCAGATGGTTGAGGCCTTTCGTGGAGTGAGCGACTTCGTCAGCGTTTGGCGCCGAGGCAGTCCCGGCGAGGCCAGCCGCCTACTGATCTGCCGCGTAGTGCTCAGGCTGGTGCGAAATCTGCCTCTGTTCACCGGCCATATCGTGTCGTCCTCGCCGAGATCATGATCCAGCCACAGTTCGTCCAGCCGTTGGCCTCGGCAGCTCTCGACAAGTTCCACTCCGGCCGCGCTTGTCCGAGCGACCTCTGCGTTACGGCTGTCCACGAACGAACGTAGATCGTCAACGAGGATGACCCGGGGTGCGTTCGTTGCCATTCCAAGATTCTGCCCAGCGTGTCCAACTGCCATGATCCGATGCACTGATTTGCCGCCATGCGCGCCCCGGCGGGCTGTCGCTGACGTACTCGGTAGGCTCAGAGTCACAGCCGTGACCAGCAGAATCCAACGACCGACGGCGTCGTCACCATGGAAGTCGTGGGCGAGGTCTACGAGACTGACCGCTTTGTGCTGCGGTGGTCGCGAGGTCGGCGGCGCGATCCTGCGGGCGCCGACTCGCCGTCCAGCGGGGGTCAGCCGGCTTCGTAGTGGCGCAGGCGGACTGGGCGCCCGTCCGGCCCAGTCCAGTCGGCCTGCGAGACGTGCGTGAACCGCCAGCCGGTGGCCTCGTAGAACGCGATCGCGGCCGAGCGTTGCTCGTCGACGACGTTCAGTGTGAGTCCGCATCCGCGCTCGGCTGCCCAGCCCCGGGCCTGATCGATCAGGAGCCGGCCGACGTCCCCGCGACGGGCCGCGGGCACCACGAACAAGCGGCAGAGCTCGGCCGGATCCCCGTCCCGCACAGCGACATGGCCGACGATGCTGGCACTCTCGGCGACCCAGGCCGCGTCCACTGTGGCCAGCCACGCTCGCGGGTCGGGCGGCCACGTCATCGGGTACGCGTCGGCCTCGTGCACCACCCGCAGGGCCTCGACACAGCGGTCCAGATCGTCATCACGGCGGGGGCGGACGATCACGACAGGCGGTTGATGAACGAGGCCTTGCCCGCCCGGTAGCGCGGGCGGTCCCGGTCGTCGTCCGCGGCCAGGGCCTGTTTGAGGCGGGCGTAGTCGGCGGCGTCCCCGGGATGGGTCCGCAGGTGGTCGCGGAACGCCAGGAGCCGGGGCCACTGGTCCGAGGCGTTCTCATAGATGTGCAGGTGGTGGGTGCGCCAGGCCGGCCCGGGGAAGCAGAACGACCACTTGCGGGCCTCGGCGTCGCCCGGCTCGGGGGCGTGCGCCCAGCCGATCGCGGTCATCGTCTGCTCGATGCCACCCGCGTCGTAGGAGTCGATGCGGGCCAGCATGTCGATGATCGGCTTGGCCGCCAGACCGGGGACGGCGGTGCTGCCGATGTGCTCGACCGGGCCGGTCAGCCACGGGAGCAGGGCCGGCTCGATCCGGACGCGCTGCTGCTTGAAGGCGTCGGGCCAGCTCACGTCGTACGGAAGGATTTTGATCGGATCCTGTCTCATGGGCGCCTCCAGAACTGGCGGGCGGCGAAGCCCTCGCGGCGCAGCCAGTGTTCGGTGTAGACGATGCGGTCGGGTTCGAGGACGACCAGGGTGTCGCGGGGTGGCTCGGTGACGGATCGGCCCTGCTCGGCGTGCTCGTTCTCCCAGCGGAAGGCCGCCCAGTAGCGCGCCCGATCGGGATCGTCGCGGGACAGCACGCGGGCCCGGCCGAACAGTTGCGCGCCGCGGCTGCTGGCCAGCCCGACCAGCGGCGCGAAGACGCCCACCGAGACGCGCGGGTCGGCTCCGATGTTGCGAACCTTGGGCGAGCGCGGCGACGCGGTGAACATGACCGCGAAGCCCAGCGAGTAATAGCGCACCGGCGTGGCCAGCGGTCCGTCGTCGCCGGCGGTGGCCAGCACACACATGTTCTGCGCGGAGAGCAGGTTGAGGATGCGCTCCTCGAGCCGTTCCCGGGGCAGACGGGCGGCCGGCATGGGCTCGGCGAGCCAGGGATTCGTCATCAGCCGTGGCGGGTGGTGTCGACGATCAGGTCGGCGCGCTCGCGGGTGCCGTCGGCGGCGAAGAAAGCCTCCTCCTCGACCATCCACTTGCGCCAGAGCTGCTCCTTGTCGTCGAAGGTGGTGTCCTGGCGCATGCCCCGGGCCAGGCGCATCGGGGCCGGCGCTTCGACCCAGATCGCGTACGCGATCCGTCCCACCGTCTCGAGCCGGGTGCAGGTCACCCCCTCGAAGATCACGGTGGGCACCCACGGCTGCGTCTTCCACGCACCGAGCCGGTCGCCGTGCCAGTCCGTCCAGTCCCGTGCCTGAAAGACGGCGTCCTCACCGCGGAGAAGCGGGGTCAGCACCTGGGCGTCGAAGCGCGGCCACCACCCGGCGAAGTCGCCCCACGAGACGAAGTCGTCGATCTCGATGATCGGCGCACCCACAGCCTCGGCCAGCTCGCCCGCGAGGTGGCTCTTGCCCGAGCCGCTGGGGCCGTCGACACCGACGATGCGCATGCCGCCGACCGGCTGGCAGGAGGCGATTCGCTCGACCATCGCGGCATCCACGGACGCAGCCTAGCGAGTGCGCGGCCGAGGATGCCGGTCCGGTCCCAGGGTCAGCGGTACAGGTGGATGTCGCGGTGACGTATCCGCCGACCGACCGCTTCCACCGCTCGCAGTGACCCGGTTGACAGCGATCCTCTGATCGAGAGCGGCCGCCAGGGCCTCGATCTGGCCGGCCAGGCTGACAGCCTCGGGCCCGGTGAGGTCGAGCGTCGATCCGCGCAGGGCGGGATCCGTGAGCGTGTGGAAGCGGGCCCAGCCAGCGCCCGCGGGGCGACTCATCGGGGCAGGCCGGCCCGGATGGCCAGGATGGCCGCTCGTACGCGATCCCGGCTGCCCGTCTTGGCCAGCACGTTGGCGACGTGGGTCTTGACCGTGCTCATGGAAAGGTGGAGATGCTGGGCGATCTCGTCGTTGTTGAGCCCGGAGCCGATCAGGGTGAGGACGTCCGTCTCCCGGGCGGTCAGCCGGAAGGACGTCAGCTCGACAGGCGTCGCCGGACCGGTCGAGCGAACCCGGTCGAGCACCAAGCCGGTCACCTCGGCCGACAGGATCGCCTCGCCGGCCGCGACGGCCCGCACCGCGGCGATCAGCTCGCGGGCGCTGCTGCGCTTGAGCAGGAATCCGCGCGCCCCGGAGGCGATGGCGTCCAGGACGTACGTGTCGTCGTCGAAGGTGGTGACGATGAGGACGGCCGGGGCGTGCGGGATCCCGGCCAGTTCACGAGTGGCCTGGAGGCCGTCGAGGACCGGCATGCGGATGTCGACCAGGGCGAGGTCGATGCGGGGGTCCCGGTGGACGGCGTCGAGGAGCTGCCGCCCGTCGGCCACCTCGGCCGCGACCTCGATGTCCGGCTGGGAGCGCAGGATCAGGCTGAAGCCGTCGCGGACCAGCTCCTGATCGTCGGCGATGGCCACCCGGATCACGGTGGTGCCACCGGCAGATCGACTTCGAGCCGGGTGCCGCCGCCGGGCCGCTCGTTCAGGCGCCAGCTGCCGCCGAGCGAGCTCACGCGTTCCGCGATGCCGAGCAGACCGGAGCCGCGGGCCGGCGCCCGGGGCGGGCCGATGCCGTCGTCGCTCACCCGCAGTCGGGCGAGGGTGCCCGCACGCACCAGTTCCACCCAGGCCGACGTGGCTCCGGCGTGCCGGGCGACATTGGTCAGGGCCTCCTGGGTGATCCGGTAGGCGGCCAGCGCGCCGGCCTCGCTGAGACCCGGCTCGGCGTCGACGTGGACGTGCACCGTGACGCCCGACTGGCGGAGTGGCTGGGCGAGCAGCTCGTCGATGTCGGACAACCGGGGCGGTTGGCTCACCGTGATCTCGGCGCCCGGGTCCCGCAGGTGCACAACGAGCGTGTCCAGGTCGCGTAGGGCGGTGCGGCCACTGTCGGCGATCCGCTGCAGCGCGGCGGCCGGGTCGGGGCCGAGCTGGCCGGCCTCGGCCTGGACGACCATCGCCGTGACGTGATGGCCGACCACGTCGTGCAGTTCGCGAGCCAGGTTGGTGCGCTGCTCGAGCCACGCCGTGTGACCGCGCAGCGCGGCCGCTTCCCGGGTGACGGCGGAGGCCCGCGACCAGGTTCGCAACAGCGCCGCCAGGAGGTAGCCCACGCCGACGAAGACGAACAGCTGCTCGTACGGGCCCCGCTGCTGCGACAACGCCAGGGTGAAGCCACCGGCGGCGCCGGCCAGCCCGGCCACCCACCCCAGCCAGGGCCGCCGGGCCCGGTCGTGACCGGTCGACAGAAAGACGAGGGCGGCCGCCGCCAGGCCCAGCTGAGCCGACTCGTTGGTGCTCACGCAGGCCACGAACGCGGCGCCGGCGGCGAACACGAGAGCCCGGTAGCGAGGCAGCATCACGGCCACGACCCCGGCCGGCACCACGAGCCACAGCCAGCCGGCCGGCACGGACACGCCCCCGTCGACGGTGGCGACGACCACGACGACGATCAGGCCGGCCGCCGCGTCGGCGATCTGGCGCACGCGCTCCGGGGCGCGTGACCCTCCCAGGACTGTGGTGACCACCCGGTCAGTCTCGGTGATCGGCGTGCTCCCCGGCCAGGTCCCCGGGTACCGGATGGCCCGGCACCGCCGTACCGTGGTCCCGGGCCGGACGGCACCGCGGCACGTTCCGCCCCGGCGGCCGGCCACGCGACCGTGCAGGCATGACTCTTGCCGACTCCCGCGCCGCAGTCCGGGCCGGTCCGTTCCGCACCGCCGCCAACGGCATCACCGTCATCCGTACGCTGGCCGCCGTCTCCCTCGGCGTCGCCGCCGTGGTCTCCGGCTCGATGACCCTGCTCGTCGTGGCCTACGGCATCTATTGGCTCGGCGACATGCTCGACGGACTGGCCGCCCGGCTGCTCCACCAGGAGACCCGGGCGGGCGCTGTCCTCGACATCGTGAGCGACCGCGCGTGCACCGCCGTGCTCTGCGTGGGCCTGGTCGTGCTGGTGCCCGACGTCGCGGTCGTGGCGCTGGTCTTCCTGCCCTCGTTCATGGTGCTGGACACCATGCTCTCGCTGGCGTTCCTGTGCTGGCCGCTGCTCAGCCCCAACCACTTCCACGTCGTCGACCGGCGGGTGTGGACCCTGAACTGGTCGGTGCCGGCGAAGGCGGCCAACACTGCCGGGGTCATCGGCGCCGTCGCCCTCGGGCAGTTCCGGCTGGCGCTGGTGGTCGCGCTCGCCGTCCTCGGGGTCAAGCTCTGGTCGGCCGTGGCGGTGGCCGGACTGCTCGACCGGGACGGCCGGACGTGACCGGCCTGGTCGAGGCGTTGACAACCTTGGGGTACGGGTTCGCTTCCGCGCTCGTGCCGGTCGTCAACGCCGAGGCGTACGCGGTGGTGGCCGGCCACCGCACCGGCCACCTCGTGATCCTCGTCGTCGTTCTGGCGTTCGGCCAGACCGCCGGCAAACTGGTCCTGTTCGAAGCCGCGCGGCACGGGACGGGACGCTTGACCCGGAGGCTGACGCGCCGGAGCCGTACGGGCCGCGCGCAGGCCCGGGCCGCCCGGTGGACCGAGCCGATGCAGCGCTGGCTCTCCCGCCGCCGCACCGGCCTGCCGACCGTGTTCCTCTCGGCCGCGGTCGGACTCCCACCGCTGGCCCTGGTCAGCCTGGCCGCCGGCGCGGCGAACCTGCGCGCCCCGGAGTTCGCCCTCGTCTGCTTCGCCGGCCGCCTGCTCCGATTCGCCGCCCTGGTCCTGCCGGCCGCACTCCTCTGACGCCTCGCGGCCGGGCTCCGCGACCGCGCGTGAGGACCTCGCAGCTGCGCGCCTCCGGCGGCTTGGGAATGTCGTACCCGTCGATTAGAATGTATGTACGAAAAGGGCCTGTGAGCTGCTGATCTTTGGCGTTATCGGTGTGCCGAATGTCAGTTTTGGGCCAGTTAGGAGATCGACGTGACCGCGCCCGTTCGGACTGTCCCCTCGACCAACCCCGTGCCCGTCATCCCGCCCTACGCGACCATGCTCGGCTTCACCCGTTACGTGACCCGCACCGGCCCGGCCAAGGCCACGTTCGTCGGCGGTCTGCGCAAGGCTCGCGAGCGGCGGTCCGGGTTCAACCCGCACGGCCAGCTCGTCAAGGCGCTCAAGGCCGACATCGCCTTCCGCACCGGCGGCAGCTATCTGTCCGGCGTGGTCGGCCTGGTCAAGGAGAGGTGGAAGCCGCTCTACGAGTCGGTCAGCGCCGGCGCCAAGACCTACCTGGATTCCCTCGGTGACCCCGATCAGGTGGGGCTGGCGCAGACGCGTGACGCGCTCGCCTCGGTGGGGCCGCTGGTCGTCAAGGTCAACCCCCACTTCGGACTGCGCTACGAGGACGGTCGCCGCGAGGCCGTCCGGCTGCACTTCGACGAGCTGCCGCCCACCCCCGAGGCCACCACCGCGATGCTGCACCTGATGGCCCGCCACATGGATCAGATCCTGCCCAACGCCGAGCCGGTGCTGGTCGACCTGCGCCGCGGCCAGGTCCACCGCCTCGACCCGTCGGCCAAGCCCACCGACATCGAGACCTGGCTGGCCGGTGAGGCGGCCGCCTTCACCGCCATGTGGAGCACCACCGCTGCCTGACCCCACCCCGATCCGCGACCGCCCCGGCCTCGACCGCCCATGTCAGCCGGGGCGGTCGCCCCTGCCCGTGCCGCTAAGGCAGCGCCCACGCCCGCCTGCGCCTGCCCGCCCGCCTGTCCGCGCCAATCCGCGCCGCGCCAATCCGCGCCGCGCCAATCCGCGCCGCGCCTGCCGGCCTGCCCGCGCGGCGCCTGTCCGCGTCGCGCCTGTCCGCGCCGGCCCGCGCGCCCCCGCCCGCGCCGCGCTTGCCCACGCCGGCCTGCCCGCGCTGGCGACTTGTGGAAGCCTCCAGCCAGGGGCAGTGTCCAACTGTCGGAAATGGGAGAACTTCGGGTGCGCGGGCGCCGGGAGGATGGCGGCGTGACTTCAACTCGTGCTGTGCGACCAGTGGAACGGGAACTTGACGCCGATGTGCGGCCGCCCGGGTCCAAGAGCATCACCAACCGGGCGCTGATCTGTGCGGCCCTCGCGCCGGGCACGTCGACGCTGACCGGGGCTCTGTTCGCCGACGACACCCGGGCGATGATGGCCGCCGTGGCCACGCTCGGCGCCACGGTCGCGGCCGACGAGGGCGGGTCGATCGTCGTCGTGCGCGGTGGCGGCGCGCCCGCGCCCGGGGCTGTCGTCGACGCGCGGCAGTCCGGCACCACCTCGCGGTTCGTGCTGCCGGCGGCGGCTCTCTTCGGCACCCGTACGGTCGTGGACGGCACGCCCCAGCTGCGCGCGCGGCCGTTCGGGCCGGTGTTCGACGCTCTGCGGCAGGCGGGGGCCGAGGTCGAGGAGCTGGGCGAGCCGGGTTTCCTGCCGGCCGTGGTCAGCGGACCCATGCTCGGCGGGGCGGTGCACGTCAGCGGGCACGTCTCCAGCCAGTTCCTCTCCGGTCTGTTGATGGCCGGGCCGCTGCTGCGCGACGGGCTCGAGGTGTCGCTGACCTCCGCATTGGTGTCGGTGCCCTATGTGGAGATGACCAAGGCGGTGATGGCGGCCTTCGGCGTGCCGGTGGCCGGTCTCACCGTGCGGCCCGGCGCTTACCAGGCCCGCGCCTACGACATCGAGCCGGACGCCAGCGCCGCGTCCTACCTGCTGGGTGCCGCGGCCGTCGTGGGTGGGCGGGTCACCGTACGAGGGCTCGGGACCGCGAGTCTGCAGGGTGACGTCGGCTTCGCCGAGGTGCTGGAGCGGATGGGGGCCTCGGTGACCCGGACGGCCGAGTCGGTGACGGTGACCTCGTCGGGCCGGTTGCGCGGGGTCGACATCGACATGGCCGACATCTCCGACACGGCGCAGACGCTGGCGGCGGTCGCGGTGTTCGCGGATTCACCGACCCGGGTGCGCGGCATCGGCTTCATCCGGGGCAAGGAGACCGATCGGATCGCGGCCGTGGTCACCGAGTTGCGCCGGGCCGGGATCGACGCCGTCGAGGACGAGGACGGCTTCACGATCCACCCGGGCGTCCCGCGGCCGACCGCTTTCCACACCTACGAGGATCACCGGATGGCGATGAGCCTGGCCCTGCTCGGCCTGCGGGTGCCCGGCATCGAGGTCCTCGACCCGGGTTGCGTGGCCAAGACGTACCCCGCCTTCTTCACCGATCTGGAACGGCTCGCCGACTGAAAGTGCAACCCAGGGGTTGCGCATCCGGCAGATATGCAACCCTGGGGTTGCGCATTCTCACAGAGGGAGTCGGTATGACCAACGATCGGATCGAGCGCGACACGTTCGTCAAGGCCCCGGTGGAGCGGGTGTGGGCGGTGATCACCGAGCCACACCACGTCGGCGTGTGGTTCGGGCCGGGCGAGCCGGCCGAGATCGATCTGCGGCCGGGCGGGACCATGCGGCTCGACCACGGGCAGTACGGAGTCTTCCCGACCTTGATCGTCGCGGTCGAGCCGCCGCGCTACCTGTCCTACCGGTGGGCCAGTGCCTACCCGGGTGAGGTGGCCGACGAGAGCAACTCGACGCTGGTCGAGTTCTTCCTGGAGCCCGAGGCCGAGGGCACCCGCCTGCGGGTGGTCGAGACCGGCTTCGCGGCGCTGACCATCCCGGCCGAACGGGTGGCGACGGCCGGCTACGACAGCCACGCCGAGGGCTGGAGCGGCATCGTCGAGATCGTCAAGGAGTACGCCGAGAAGTGACCGCCGAGCTGCAGGTGCTGGCCGCCCTGGCCGACCCGACCCGCTGGAGCCTGCTCGACGAGCTGGCGGGCCGGCCGGAGGCGACCGCGACGGTGCTCGCCGCCGGCCGGACGGTGACCCGGCAGGCGGTGGTGAAGCACCTGGCCGTCCTCGAGCGGGCCGGCCTGGTGGCGGCGCGGCGCCAGGGCCGCGAGACGCGCTACACCGTCCGGTCCGAGCGTCTGGACGAGACGGCCCGCTGGATGGCCGCCGCCGCCCGCCGCTGGGACACCCGGCTGGCCACGATCAAACAGCTCGCCGAGGGCGACGACCAGTAGGCCGGGCTCACCGGAACGGTGGGATTTCCGGGTTTCGGGCGAGGAATGCCTTAGGAGCAGAACGGTTGCGACGATCCTCTCGGTGTACATAGCAGGTCCGGCGCGTCGGGGGGCGTTCGTCATGAAGGTGCTGGTCAAGAACTTGGCGTTGGCGGGGGTCGCGGCGGGAGCGCTGCTGCACCCGGTCGCGGCCCAGGCCGGCGGCGCGGTCGTGGGAGTCGCCGCCCCCAGCTTGGCCACCCTGGTCGCGTACGTGCGCAGCGGGGACATCTATGTGAGCAAGGGCCCCGCGGAGAAGCGGCTCACCACCGGCGGCGGCCACGCGCGGCCTCGCTGGTCGCCCGACGGGAAGTCGATCGCCTATCTGCGGACCGGGCTGCTCTGGGTCATGCGGGCGGACGGCGGCGGGCAGCGCAAGCTGTCGAGCCGGCCGGCGAGCGGGCCGTCGTGGGCACCGGACGGCAAGTCCATCGCCTTCGCCTCGCTGTCCTGCTCGGGTGGGCCGGGCGTCTACCGGATCGCCGCGACCGGGGGCGCGGCCGAGGTCCTCTTCCCGCGGGACTGCCGCGGGGAGGACCTGCCGGCTGAGACCGCCCCGGTCACCGCGCGGACCGGGTCGTTGAGCGAGCGCCTGAGCACCGACGACGCGGTCGCCTGGTCGCCCGACGGCACCCGGGTCGCCTTCCGGGGCGGCGACTGCGAGTCGGTCTACGACGCCTGCCTGAGCCTGGGCACGGTGGCCACCGGCGGTGAGCAGACAGTGGCCGCCTATGGCGGCGGCAGCCTGCAGAACAAGGGCTTCGCCGTGGTGCCCAGCTGGCGGGCGGACGGGGCCAAGCTGGCCTGGACCGCCTACGAGAAGGGCGAGACGAAGGCCGCCGACCGGCCCGTGCACCTGGTCGAGTACGACACCAGGACCAGGGCCAAGCGGACCGTCGGGGGAGCGCTCGACCGGGAGATGGCCTATCTCGACACGAAGCGGGCGGTGGTCACCGGCCAGTACGGCAAGGGCTCCTGGGTCCTGGTGGTCGGCCTGGCCACCGGCGCCCGCGCCCCCTTCCACGAGGGCTCGCAGCCCAGTGTGCAACCGGTGCGCTAAGCCGGTCCGGCGAGGTTGCCGATAGGGGTGGTGACCGGGAGTAGGCACGTTGCTGAGGAGCAGGCATGACCGTCTCCGGACTGGGCGCCGCCCGGACCCCTCACTCGCCGTTCACGCCGCTGCACCGGACCCCGCGCCCGGAGAAGCCGGCCGGCCGCTCGGACGAGAACCTGACCGGCCGCGACCGCGAGCTGATCTTCCAGGTCACCGGGGTGCGCGACCCGGCCCAGCAGGGTGCCACCGCCTTCGCCGCCATCCTGGCCGCCGAGCGGGCCGCGGGCCGTCTCGCCCCGGGCCAGGAGGCGGGTGCGCTCTACCTCAAGGACCTCAACCGGCGCTACGAGCGCACCGGCGGCCCCAACCCGGTCGCCGCCTACCTGTCCAAGGCCCTCGCGTACCTCTCCGAAAGCCAGGGCGGCGCGAGCCGGATCGACGTCTCGGCGTAGAAAGACAGGCGTGACCCACCCGCCGATCCGCACGTTCCACCCGCGCCGGGGCCGGATGAGCTCCCGCCACACCGACGCGCACTCCGCGCTGTGGCCGAGCCATGGCGTGACCGTCCTCGACGGCGACCGCACCCCGCTCGACCTCGACGAGCTCTTCGGTGGCGGCGCGCCCAAGGTCCTCGAGATCGGCTTCGGCATGGGGGACACGCTGGCCGCGATGGCCGCGGCCGACCCGGACCGCGACTACCTGGGCATCGAGGTGCACACGCCCGGCATCGGCAACCTGCTGGCCGAGATCCAGGATCAAGACCTTCCCAACGTACGGGTGGCCCGCGGCGACGCCATGCAGCTGGTGCACCGCCTCGCCCCCGGCCGCCTCGACGCCGTCCACATCTTCTTCCCGGACCCGTGGCCGAAGGCCCGTCATCACAAGCGCCGGCTCGTCCAGCCGCAGAACGTCGCCCTGCTGCGCGACCGGCTGCGTCCGGGCGGCGTCCTGCACTGCGCGACCGACTGGCCGCACTACGCCGAGGCGATGGCCGAGACCCTCGACGCCGATCCGGGCCTGGAACCGCTCGACCACGACCGCGCGGGCCGCCCCGAGACGAAGTTCGAGCGGCGCGGCGTCGGGGCCGGGCGCCCCATCACCGACCTGCGCTACCGTCGTAGTACCCCAAACAGGTCTTAAGTGCAATTAGCGCCTTATAGGCTGGTGGCGTGGAAGACGCCGAGGTGTCGTCAGGGACCGGGCGCCTCGACGAGGACCTGCTGCACGAGGTCGCCGAGCTGCACCCGGCCTCGCTGGACGGCGGTGGTGGCGACGAGCTGGCCGGCCTGCTGGCCCGGGCCGCCGACGCCCCGATCGGCGTCATCCACCTGGTCCACGAGGACACCCTGCGGCTGTACGGCGGATACGGCCTGACCGCCGAGACGCGCCCGGAGATCCCGCTCGAGGGCACGCTGGCCTCGGTCGTGGTCAAGACCGGCGAGCCGCTGGTGGTCGACGACCTCTCGGCCGACGGACGGGTGCCGCCCGGCTGCACCGGTGCCTACCTCGGCCATCCCATGCGCGACCGCAACGGCGCGGTCCTGGCCGTCTGCTGCGCCCGCGACGTGCGGCCCCGCACCTGGTCGGCCGGCGAGCGGGCCTCGATCGCCGAGGCCGCGGTGGTCGGCGCGCTCTTGATCACCGAGCAGCTCTCCCGGTACGAGATCGACCGCCAGCGCCGCTTCCTCGACGCGGTGCTGGACAGCCTGCACGACGGGGTGACCGCCTGCGACGAGCAGGGCCGGGTGGTCTTCGTCAACGAGCGGATGCGCCGCATCTGGGCCGACATCGGGCCCGCCGGTGCCGATCTCGGTCTGCTCAGCGCCCTGCGCGGCGAGCACCAGCGGGACAGCGACGTGGTGCTGCCCGGGCTCAACGGCCGGGTCCGGCACTACCTGGTCGACGCGCACCCGATCACCGGGCCGGGTGGGCAGACGGTCGGCGCGGTCCAGGCCGTGCAGGACGTCACCCGCCGCAAACGGGTCGAGCGCTTCCGCACCTGCGAGCTGGCGGTCACCACGGCGCTGGCCGACGCGCCGAGCATCGAGGCGGCCGGCCCGCGCGTGCTCGAAGCCGTGGTCAGCACGCTCGAATGGGTGCACGCCGAGCTGTGGCTGGTCGACAAGGCGGCCGCGGTCGTGCGGCCGGCCGCCCGGTGGAGTGCGCCCGGCTGGCAGTCCGACATCGAGGTGCCGGCCGACCTGGCCTTCGGGGTGGGCCTGGCCGGGCGGGCGTGGCAGGCCGGCAAGCCGTTGTGGATCCGGGACGTGGGCCGGCCGCAGAGCCTGATCTCGCCCGAGACCGCCGCGTCGGGCGCCCTGCATTCGGCGCTGGCGGTGCCCGTACGGGAAGGGTTCGAGATCCTCGGGGTGCTGACGGTCTTCGCCGACACCGTCGAGGACCCGGAGGACGAGCTGCTCGCCCTGATGTCCGGGATAGCCGCGCACATCGGTCAGTTCGTCGAGAAGAACCTGGTCGACGACCTGCAACGGCAGCTGATCCGGAGCAAGAACGAATACCTGGCCCTGGTCGGGCACGAGCTGCGCACCCCGCTCACGTCGATCAGCGCCTACACCGAGCTGCTGCGCGAGGCCGACGAGGTGAGCCTGATCAAGGACGGGCCGCGGCTCATCGAGGTGATCGAGCGCAACACCAACCAGCTGCGCGACATCATCAACGAGCTGATGGAGCTGTCCGCCCTCGACACCGGTCACGCCGACGTCCAGCTCATGCCGATGGACCTGGCCGACGTGGTGCGGGACTCGGTCGCCCAGGCGCGGGCCGCGGTGGCCGGCGCGCCGCTGGTCATCGACGACGACCTGCCCGAGCAGCTCGTGCTGCCCGGCGACCGCAAGCGGCTGCGCCAGGTGGTGGACAACCTGCTCGGCAACGCGGTCAAGTACAGCCCCGACGGCGGCCACATCAGGGTCACGCTCAAGGCGACCGGCCGGGCCGCGGAGCTGGCGGTGTCGGACACCGGGCTGGGCGTGTCGACCGACGAGCGCGAGAAGCTGTTCACCGGCCTCTACCGCACCAGCCGGGCCCGCGACTCGGCCATCCCGGGCACCGGTCTGGGCATGACGCTGAGCCGGGCGGTGGTCAGCCGGCATCACGGCAGCATCGAGCTGGCCGACCACGAGGGCGGCACCACCGTGCTCGTCCGGCTGCCGCTGGACCCCCGTTGACAACCTCTTGACACTTGTGACCCTGTTCACGTGCGGGCCGCCGGGACGAGGATGGCGGAATGACCCGGTGGACACCTGATCCGACGTTCTATCCGACCCCTCGTGACGCGGCCGGCGCCCCGGCCGAGACGCTGGCCTATGTGGCCGCCTTCGACCGCGCGGGCGAGCAGCCCGACGCGATCGCCGTCGTGGACACCGACCCCGGCTCGGAGACGTACGGCCGGGTCGTCGGCTGGACCGACCTGCCGCACACCGGCGACGAGCTGCACCACTTCGGATGGAACGCGTGCAGCAGCGCGCTCTGCCCGACTGCCCCGCACCCGCACGTCGAGCGGCGCTACCTGATCGTGCCGGGCCTGCGGTCGTCGCGGATCTACGTGATCGACACCAAGGACGACCCGCGGTCGCCGCGCGTCGTCAAGGAGATCGCGGCCGAGGAGCTCGCGTCCAAGGCGAACTACTCCCGGCCGCACACCATCCACTGCGGACCCGACGGCATCTATGTCTCGGCACTGGGCAACGGCACCGACGGCGGCGGTCCGGGCGGCATCGCCGTCCTCGACCACACCACCTTCGAGGTCCGCGGCCAGTGGGAGGCCGACCGGGGAGACCAGCATCTCGCGTACGACTTCTGGTGGCACCTGACCCGCGACGTGCTCGTCACGTCCGAGTGGGGCACGCCCGACATGATCGAGGACGGGATCAACTCGGAGCTGCTGCTGGCCCGCAAGTACGGCCACCGGCTGCACTTCTGGGACCTGGCCAAGCGCACCCTGGTGCAGTCGGTCGACCTCGGTGACCAATACCAGATGACGCTCGAGCTGCGCCCGGCCCACGAGCCCACCCGGGAGTACGGCTTCGTCGGCGTGGTCGTCAGCGTCGAGGACCTGTCGGCGTCGGTCTGGGTGTGGCACCGCGACGGCGGCGAGTTCCAGGTCACCAAGGTGATCGACATCCCGGCCGAGCCCGCCGCCACCGAGGATCTGCCCCCGGCGCTCCAACCTTTCGGAGCCGTGCCACCCCTGGTCACCGACATCGATCTCTCGGTCGACGACAAGTTCCTGTACGTGTCCTGCTGGGGCACCGGGGAGCTCAAGCAGTACGACGTGAGCGACCCGTTCCGCCCGGTCGAGACCGGCTCGGTGCGGCTGGGCGGCATCGTCGGCCGGGTGCCCCACCCGTCGTTCCCGGACGAGCGACTGGCCGGCGGCCCGCAGATGGTCGAGGTGTCCCGCGACGGCCGGCGGGTCTACGTGACCAACTCGCTCTACGGCTCCTGGGACGACCAGTTCTACCCGGACGGGGTCGGCGCCTGGCTGGCCAAGCTCGATGTGGCCGACGGCGGCGGGCTGACGGTGGACCCGGCGTTCTTCCCGCACGGCGACGACTTCCGCGGCCGTCGCGTGCACCAGACCCGTCTGCAGGGTGGCGACGCCAGCTCCGACTCGTACTGCTTCCCCTCCGCGTGAGCGGGGGGCAGATCGCGGTCCTGGCCGGGCTCGGCGCCTTTCACGGGCTCAACCCGGCCATGGGCTGGCTGTTCGCGGTCGCCCGGGGCATGCAGGAGCGGTCCCGGGGCGTCCTGCTGAGGTCGCTGCCGCCGATCGCCCTGGGCCACCTGGCCTCGGTGGCGATCGTGGCCTCGGTGGTGTCGGCGACCGAGTCCGTCGTGGCCGGCAACGTCGTCGGCATCGTGGGCGGGGCCGTGCTGGTGGTGTTCGGGCTGTGGCGCCTGCTCTCCGAGCGGCACTTCCGGTGGGCCGGCATGCGCCTGTCGACCGCGCAGCTGGCCGGCTGGTCGTTCCTGATGTCCTCGGCCCACGGCGCCGGTCTGATGCTGCTGCCGGTGCTGGCCGTCGGCGCGGCCGGCGCGCACGCCGATCACGCCATGCCGGGGATGCGCGTCGACGGCACCCCGCTGGCGGCACTCGAAGGGCTGGCCGCGGCCGGGGTGCACACGCTGGCGATGTTCGCCGTCATGGCCGCGCTGGCCGTCGGCGTCTACGAGTTCGTCGGCGTCGCCATCCTGCGCAAGGCCTGGTTCAACATGGATCGCCTGTGGGCCGGTGTCATGGTCGGTGCGGGCGCGCTGACCATCGCCATCACTGCCAGTTAGCTGGTGATTCGATAAACGTCGCGTAACGGCAGTGGCTTCGGCGCGTGCCGATCCGTTTCCCGGGTATAGGCACCATTCTCCCTCCCGGCAGAGAAGGACCGACGCCCATGCAGCCACAGCCGCCGCGCCGCTCCACGCACGCCACGAACAGCCCGCTCAACCGCATCGTCTACGACCGGTGGGGCGAGTTCGGGCGGCCGGTGCTCCTGCTGCACGGCCTGCTCTTCGACCGCACGATGTGGTGGCCGGTCGCGGCCGAGCTGGCCGGCGAGTGCACGGTGATCGCGCCCGACCTGCCGGGTCACGGGCAGTGCCCGCCGCGCCTCGACTACAGCCTCGAGCGGATCGCCGACGACCTGGCCGGGCTCGTGCTGGGCCTGCAGCTGCACCGGGCGCCGATCGTCGTCGGTCACGGCACGGCGGCCTGGCTGGCGGTGGCGTTCGCCGACCGGTATGCCACCCAGTGCGTGCTGACCCTGGACGAGCCGCACGGCAGCCTGCCGGGCACGGTCGACGACCTGGTGGCGGCGGCCGGGCTGGCCGCGGTGCCCGAGCACTACCGGCCGTTCGCCGAGCCCCGGCGGGATCCGGCGCTGCTGAAGGCGTACGCGGGGTGGCGGGAGCAACCACCCACCCGCCGCCTGGCCGTCGCCGGAGCCGGTCCGGGCCCCGCTGGGCCGGTGCCGGAAGGCGCGTTCGGCCATCTGACCGATCCCGAGGGGTTCGCCGGGCGGCTGCGCGCGCTGCTGTAACGCTCGGGCAGACTGGGGCGATGGCCCTGATCCACGTTGACTTCTATGCCGAGTCGCTCGACCTCGCCACGTCCATGACCGTCGTGCTGCCGCAGGAGGGTCCGACCCCGCCGCCGGTGCTCTACCTGCTGCACGGTCTCACCGACGACCACACCGCCTGGACGAGATACACCTCGATCGAGCGGTACGCCTACGACCACCAGCTCGCCGTCGTCATGCCGCAGGTGCACCGCAGCTTCTACGCCGACGAGGCGTACGGGTTGAAGTTCTGGACGTTCCTGTCCGACGAGCTGCCGCGCGTGGTCCAGCGGTTCTTCAACGTCTCGGACAAGCGCGAGGACACCTTCGTGGCCGGGCTGTCGATGGGCGGCTACGGCGCCTTCAAGTGGGCACTGCGCCGGCCCGAGCAGTTCGCCGCCGCGGTCAGCCTCTCCGGCGCGCTCGACGTGCCGTGGCTCCAGCAGCACGACGACCGCCCGCACATCCGCGAGGTGATGGAGCGGGTCTTCGCCGGTCGCGACACCACCGGCACCGACGACGACCTGTTCCACCTGCTCGAGCGGGCCGACAAGGCGACCCTTCCGCGCCTGATGCTGCGGTGCGGCACCGGCGATCACCTGTTCGAGCAGAACGAGCGCTTCGTGCACGCGTGCGCCCGCGCCGGCCTCCCGCTGGACAGCGAGTTCGAGCCGGGCGGGCACGAGTGGTCCTTCTGGGACAGGCACATCCCGCGCGCCCTGGACTTCATGGCCAAGGGCTGAGCGTTACTCGTTGTCGCGGTTCTGCTGCTCGGCCAGGAAGCGCTCCAGCTCGGCGCCGAGTTCCTCGGCCGTGGGCAGCGGGCGGTCCCCGTCGGCCAGCAGGTTGCCCTCGCGGCCGCGCAGGAAGGCGTCGTACTGGGCCTCGAGCGAGGTGACCAGGCGGCCGGCCTGCTCGTCGTCGGCGACCTGCTTGTCGACGTCCTCCCGGACGGCCTTGGCCGCCTCGCGCAGCTCACCGGTCGGCAGGGCCAGGCCGGTGGTCGACGACACCGAGTCGAGCAGCAGCTCGGACGCGGCCGGATAGGTCGTCTGGGCCAGGTAGTGGGGCACGTGGGCGGCGAAGCCCATCGCGTCGTGGCCGCTCTCGCCCAGACGGAACTCGAGCAGGTTGCCGACGCTGGCCGGCACCTGGACCTTCTGCAGCCAGGGCTCGCGGTCGCCGAGCAGCGACTTGTCGGTGGCGTGGGCGGTGACGCTGACCGGCCGGGTGTGCGGCACGGCCATCGGGATCGCGTTGAGCCCCACGGTCAGGCGCACGCCGAACCGCTCGACCAGGCCGGTGACGGCCGCGATGAAACGCTCCCACTGCAGGTCGGGCTCGGGCCCGGCGAGCAGCAGGAACTCGGTGCCGAGCTGGTCACGCACCAGGTGCAGGGCGAGGCTGGGCTCCTCGTAGCTGACCCAGTGATCCTCGTCGAAGATCATCGGGGGGCGGCGGGAACGGTAGTCGAGCAGCTGGTCGAGGTCGAAGGTGGCGACGACCTGGCTGTCGAGGCGCTCCAACAGGTTCTCGCGCGCGAGCTGGATCGCGCTGCCCGCGTCGACGAATCCGGTGAGGGCCTGGACCAGCACCGGCTCGGCGAGCTCGGGCAGGTCTTCGGCCAGCTCGTAGAGCTCGTTCGGATCGAGCACGTCGAGGCCTCCTGTGTTTCATCGAGGGGTAAACCGTGCGAACAACCGCACCCGGCGATTAATTCCGGGCCATGGACGATCTTGCCAACTGCTTCTGGGCCAGGTGCGAGCGCACCTCGGCCGGCGGCAGCGGGCGGGAGAAGTGGTACCCCTGAGCAAAACGGTAGCCCAGCTCGTGAAGCAGGCCGGCCTGGGCGGCGGTCTCCACCCCCTCGGCGACGGCCTGCAGGTGCAGGCCCTCGGTGATCTGGATCATCGCACTGGCGATCACCGCCTCCTCGGAGCGGCCACCGATACCGGCCACGAAGGACTTGTCGACCTTCAACGTGTCGGCCGGGACCGTCCGCAGCAGACCGAGCGACGAATGGCCGGTGCCGAAGTCGTCCAGGGCCACCCGCACCCCGAGCTCCTTGAGGGCGAGCAGGGTGTCCAGCGCCACACCCCCGTCGAAGACCGCGGTCTCGGTGACCTCGACGACCAACCGGCCGGGGCGCACGCCGAACTCGGCCAGCGCGTCGCGGACCTCGATGGCGAAGCCGGGCTCGCGCAGCTGGCGGGCCGAGACGTTGACCCCCAGATGGCGGGGAGCCGCCTCGCCGAACTCGGCGTCCCACTCGGCCAGACGGCTCAGCGCGGTCCGCAGGATCCAGGACCCGAGCGGCACGATCAGGCCGGTGCGCTCGGCGATCGGGATGAAGGCGTCCGGGCCGAGCTCGCCGTGCGGCCAGCGCACCAGCGTCTCCAGCCCGGTCCAGGTGCCGGCGGGCAGCGTGACGATCGGCTGGAAGACGAGCGTGAACTCGTCCGCGGCGAGGGCCCGGCGCAGGTCGGCGCCGAGCTGCTGGTCGGCCTCGTGGGTGCGCTCGAGCGCGGCGTCGTAGACGGCGAACCGGCCCTTGCCGGCGTCCTTGGCCGCATACATGGCGACGTCGGCCCGGCGCAGCAGCTCGGCCGCGGTGGCGCCGGGCCAGGCCTCGGCCACCCCGATGCTGCCGCGGGCCAGCAGCTCGTGGCCGCCCGCCCGCAGCGGCCGGCCCATCGCCTCGTTCAGGCGGCTGAGCACGGCGACCGCCTCGGTGCTGGTCAGTCCGGGCATCAGCAGCCCGAACTCGTCGCCGCCGAGCCGCGCGGCCAGGTCCCCGGCGCGCAGTTGCTCGCGGAAACGGTCGGCGATGGCGGTCAGGAAGGCGTCGCCGACCGCGTGCCCGAGCCGGTCGTTGATGGTTTTGAAGTCGTCGAGGTCGACCAGGGCCAGGCAGAGCGGCTCGCCCCGGGTGAGCAGGTCCTGCGCGGACTGCTCGAACAGGGCCCGGTTGGCCAGCCCGGTCAGGCCGTCGTGGGTGGCCCGGTGGGTCAGCTCGTCCTGGTAGCGGTTGAGCTGGGTGAGCTGCTGGTCCACCCGGTGCAGGAGCCGGCCGTTCTCCCGCAGCGCGCCGATCTGGCGGACCGCGACCATCGCGGTGAGCAGCGAGGCGCCGGCGGCGACGACGAACACGATGCGACCCGAGTCGCCGCTGACCCACAGCAGCAGGCCGTCGGTGGCGGCCACCGCGGCGTACGGGACCACGCTGAACAGCCGGCGCCGGGCCGGCCGGGGCGGCAGGCCGGCCGACCGGCGCTGCCGGTCGGCCGCGAACGCGACGCAGAGCATGGTCATCGGGACGAAGATCTGCGAACCGCTGAGCCCGGTCGGCGCGTCGAACACCAGCGGGAAGAGGCCGCCGCCGACCGTGCCGACGATGGCCGCCGCGGCGAACCAGCCCAACGTGCCGTACTCCAGGCCGCCCATGCCGGTCATCGCGACCTTGACCATGGCCAGGGCCACGATCAGCCCGAGGACGGCGAGCATCAGCATCGGCACGGTGGTCCGCTGACCGCCGCCGCTGTCGATCGCCCGTACGGTGAAATACCAGGCGAAGACACTCACGGTGACACCGATCGTGATCGCGTCGAGCATGAAGCGGGTCGTGGTCCGGCGGCTGCCACCCAGCGGCAGGCGCAACAGCGCCCAGATGACGGCCACGATGGCCCCGGCGTAGCAGATCGACGAGAGCAGATCGTGCTGTTGCTGGGTGACCCGGGCCGGGTCGACCACGCTCTGCCGGGTGTCGCCGACGACGCCCAGCGCGACCAGCGCCGCGCAGACCGCGATGGATCGCCACAGCCGGACGGCGGGCCGGTCGAGGCCCGGGGTGCGGGCGGCCTGCAGGCATGTGACGGCCGCCACGCCGGCCAGGGTGATGGCCGGGAGCCAGCCCCAGGCCGGGCTGAACATCGGCCGGCTGGCGTTGACCGCATAGAGAAGAATGGCCATGACCTGCACGATTGCGCCGGTGGCGAGCAGGGGCGTCACGCGCAGCGGGGCCACGGGGCGGTCGGTCGTCACGCTCTGAGATATCGGCCGGACAGGTCTCTGGTTGAACACAACGATCACCAAAGGTCGCGTGCACGTGCATGTGCACGGCACAATGGCAAAGGAACGTTCCCTACCCCCTAGGAGCGATCTGGTGACCGACCCCTCCCATCTCCCCGTGATCACCGAAACCGACGCGCCCCCCGGCACCCTCTGGTCGCGGATGAAGGCCGACCCGCAGTTCGCACCGGAGCACCTGGCCCTGGAGGCTGTTCGCCGCCTCGGCCCCGAGGCCGCCGCCTGGGCCGAGCGGATGCGGATCGAGCACCCCGACCGCTCACCGGACCAACTGGCCGACCTGGCCGTCAAGCGCTTCACCACCCTCGCCCGCATCTCCGGCGCGGTCTCCGGCGTCGCCGGCCTGCCCGGCGCGGTGCTCGACGTCGGTGTGCTGGCCTGGAACCAAGCCCGCATGGTGCTGCACATCGCCGCCGCTCACGGCCACGACCCGACCGCTCCCGAGCGGGCCACCGAGCTGCTGGTTCTCCAGCGGGTGCACAAGGTGGCCCAGTCGGCCCGCCTCGCCCTGGGCGTCGCCGCCGGGCGGGAGCGCGCCGTCAAGCTCTTCGCCGGCGCGGCCTCGCGGCCGCTGACCGGCGTGATGATGCGGCTGGGCATCAAGCTGGCCCAGATGGCCGGCGTCCACGCGGCCAGGCGCATCTTCGCCAAGATGATCCCGGGCGCGTCGATCGTGCTCGGCACCTGGGTCAACTCGGCCGCCACCAAGGACCTGGCGGCCCGCGCCCGGGAGCAGTACAGGCACGCGCGGCAGCCCGACCGGCAACCGAGTTAACCTCCCCCCATGGGGATCACGCTGACCGAAGCCTGGGAGCTCAGCCGCGGTGACTCGGGTCTGGCACTGGTGTCGACGCTGCGCGCCGATCACAGCATCCAGACCTCGCTGGTCAACACCGGGATCATCACCCGCGGCGAGCCGGTGCTGGCCTTCGTGACGTACGGGCCGGTCAAGCTGGCCAACCTGCGGGAGCGGCCGCAGGTGACCGTCGGCTTCCGGCAGGGCTGGAAATGGGCGGCGGTCGAGGGCCGCGCCCAGTTGGCCGGGCCCGACGACCCGCAGCCGGACCTCGACGCCGAGGGCCTGCGCCTGCTCCTGCGCGAGATCTTCGCCGCGGCCGGGGGCAGCCACGACAACTGGGACGAGTACGACCAGGTCATGCGGGAGCAGCGTCGCACCGCGGTCCTGATCAGCCCCACCCGCGTATACAGCTAAGCGGATCGTCGCGCCGGACGATCGGAATCCTGGAACGGATCCGATCGCGAGGAGGCCGCGTGCGCCGTCTTTGGCTGGGGCTCGTCGCCGCCCCGCTCGTGCTGGGCGGATGCGGCAGCAGCGAGACGCCGAGCGCCGCCCCCAGCGAGAACGGCGCGGCGCCGTGGGTCGTGCTGTCCACCGGCAAGGCCGCCCCGTCGTCGGTCCCGGCCCGGGCGACCGGCACCCGGAGCCCGTTCCCGAGCGGCTTCCTGCCGCTGCCCACCAACACGCCCACCGCGAAGGCGACCGGCACCTCGACCTGCCCGCCGGTCAAGGGCAACGTGATCAACGGTGCCGACGCCACCGTGGGCGCCACCAGCGGCACCGTCACCTGGTACGACCCGGCCACGTCGAACATCGTCGAATACCGGATCACGGCGATCAGCCAGGACGCGAAGCTCGGTCCGCAGCGCGACGTCGGCTGGACCGTCGTCACCCCCGGCACCACCTGCGGCTACAAGACCGCCACGGTGACCGGCCTCGACCGGCGGACCCGCTACGTCTTCTCGGTCGACATGGTGACCACCCGCCACGGCAGCGACGGCACCCTGGCCGCGACGGTCGCCCGCTCCCGGGTCGTCACGACGTCGTGAGCCCCGCCCCCGGCGCCCAGCCCTGCGCGTGGGCGCGCGCGGTGTCGAGCACCAGGCCGTCGGTGAGCTGGTCCATCGCGTACGGGGTGAGGGCCGGCACCAAGCCGGTCCGCGCGACCGTCCTCGCCGCTCGCACCGGCACGTGCCGCACCGGCACACCGAGCACAGCGGCCACCGCGGCGTCGCGCGAGTAGGGCGTCGCGTCGGCGATGTTGTAAGCGCCGGGCGGCCACCGATGCGCGGCCAGGCAGGCCGACGCCAGGTTCTCGACCGCGGTCAGGCTCAGCGGCACATCCGGGCCGGGCAGCCACGCTTGACCGGCTTTGACCACGCGGCGCAGCCGGGGGAGCAGATGCGGGTCGCCCTCGCCGTAGACCGCGCGCGGCCGCAACACCACCGCGCCCGCGGCCAGGGCCAGCCGCTCGCCGGCCGCCTTGGTCCGCCCGTAAGCCGTGCGCTGCCCGTCGGTCGGGTGGTCCTCGGCGACCGGTGCCGGGTAGGGGCCCGGCCGATACACGCTGGCGCTGCTCACCCAGACCACGGGCGTCGTGCCGGCCACCGCCTCGAGAAGCCGCCGGGTCCCGTCGACGTTGACCGCCGCGAACTCCTGCTCCGGCCCGGAATCGCCGACCGCGGCCGCGAGATGCAGCACGACGTCGGCGCCGGCCAGATCGGGCGTCCCGGCCGCGGCGTCCCAGAAGACGTGCTCACCGACCGGCCCCGGCCGCCGCCCCAGACAAACCACGTCAGCACCCGACTCGGCAGCGAGCCGCGCCACAACGCCCCCGCAGAAGCCGCTCGCCCCAGTGACCGCGATCCTCATGCCCGGCCCCGCTGGACTCCGCCGCCGATCGTGCCCGGCACTGCGCGATTCCGGGTCTGCCCGTTCGTGCTGTGTCCTGGACGATCGTGTTGCCGCCTGTTCATGCCGTGCCGCGAACTGTCAGCGAGCGCCAGCCCGGCAGAGCGGCCTGGCGGTCGGCTCGCGCTCGGACCACCACCGGGCGGTAGGGCGCGAGCGCCGTCAGCAGGTCGGCCAGTTGTGCGCGGGCCAGGCCCGCCCCGGGGCAGGCGTGTGGGCCGACGCCGAAGACCAGCTGGGACGTCCGGGCCGGGGCCGGATGCTCCGGGTCGGGGTCACGGCTGTGGGCCTCGGCCGCGTGCCGGGCGATCAACAGCAGCCGGTCGCCGGCCTGGACCGGGCAGCCGCCGAGCTCCGCGTCCCCGGCCGCCACCCGGGGCAGCAGCGGGGTCGCGGCGGTCACCCGCAGCAACTCGTCCACGAGCGCGGGGTTGTCCGCGTGGGCCCACAGGCCGTCGTCACAGACCCAGGCCACCGCGCGCGGCAGGGCCGCCACTGTCGTGTTGATCGCCGCCACGGCCAGCATCGCGGTCAGCCCCGCGTCGGCCGGTCGCCCCGGCGCCACCAGGTCGAGCAGCCGTTCGGCCGGGCCGTCGGCCGAGCTCCACCATCGGCGCGGCCCCGGCAGGTGCGTGCGAGCGGCCGCGGCCGCCGCCGACCGGGCCGCCCCGGCCAGCTCGACCGGATCGACGCCGAGGTCGAGCAGTTCGGCCGCGGTGGCCCCGGCGATCTCGGCGGTCAGCGGTACGAGATCAACCGTGCCCCCGGTCTCCAGGGCCGGCAGCCGGTCGTCGAGCAGCTTCCGCCAGATCGGCCGCACCTTCGCAATCCCGGCTGCCCCTAACAGCGCCGCAGTGTCCCGGCGAGTGTCCCGGTGCTCAACTCCCTGTTGATCGAACAGCGCCCCGGCCCCGGCCAGCTCGCCCGCCGCCCCACCGGTGGTGCCGGCCGCCGTGCGATCGAGCGGCACCCGGGTCAGCGCCGCCCGGAACGCCTCCTGATCGTGCACCACCACGGTGTGCCCCAGCCGCCGCACCGGCCGCCGCCGAGTGGCCGCGAGCAGGGCGAACAACACCGGATGACTACCCAGATAGACCCGCCGGTCCCGCCTCCGGGCCGAGCCGGTCATCCGGCACCCCCGCACAGAGCCGGACCGGTTTCCGCGAGGCGAGCGGCCAGGGCCGAGCCGGTCGTCAGGCGCTCTCCGCGCTGATCCGGGTCGGCTCCCACGGGGCCAGCGGCCAGGGCCGAGCCGGTCATCGGGCACCCCCGCGACGATCCGGGCCGGCCTCGGCGAGGCGGGCGGCCAGGGCCGAGGCGGCGGCGCGGTCGGGTTTGCGGGATCGGCCGGCCAGCGGGATGCGGGCGAACACGACCGCGTCCGGCCGGGCCGAGCCCATCCGGGCCAGCGGCTCGCGCAGGACCTCGCGCAGCTCATCTGGGGCGGTGCCAGGGGCCGGCTGGACGACCGCGACCACGCGTTCGTCGCCGTCGCCGGCCGGCACGCCGACCAGCAGGGCGAGCTCCACGCCGGGCACGTGCAGCGCGGGTTCGTAGAGGCCGGGATAGATGTTCTCGGCCCCGCGCAGGATCATGTCCTTGGCCCGGCCGCCCAGCACCACCGTGCGCCCGTCGACCCGGCCGATGTCGCCGGTCGCCACCCACGCCGGCCGTTGTTCGCCGAGATAGCGGTCGGCCGCGGTCGGCCCGGCCAGCAGCACCTCGCCCGCTGCGGACACCCGGGCCCGTACGCCCGGCAGCAGCTCGCCGACCAGGTCGCCGTCGCCGTCGTAGGCACTTTTGGCCGCCGACTCGACGGCCGCCGCCGGGAACACCTCGGTCAGCGCATAGACCCCCCACGCCTCCCGCGCCCCCGCCCGGCGCACCGCCGTCAGCAGCGACGCGCTCACCGGCGCCGACCCGCTGTAGACCCGCCCGGTGAAGCGGCAGCCGTCGGCCAGCGCGGCCCGCACCTGCGGCGGCGTCAGATACACCGCCTGCGGTTCCAGCGACCGCAGCTGGCGGCGGAGCCCGCGCCGAGCCGGTAACGCCACCGGCGCCCCGCCGGCCAGCGACGGCAGCAGCACGAAGAACGTGCCGCCCAGCACTGGCGACCCCGGCACCGGGCGCACCAGGTCGCGCACGGCGGCCATCCCGGCCGAGATCGACGCGCGCGTGTGCACGACCGCGCGCGGCCGGCTCGTCGTGCCCGAGGTGAAGACGACCACGGCGTCGCCGTCACCGTCGTACGGCTGGGGACTCCGGCCCGGAAGGGGCCGCAGAGCCGGCGGCGCACCAGGAAGCCGGCGCCCGACGGTCTTGACCGGCGCGATCGTGCTCAGGTCGGGCAGGGCGAGATGCGCCCGGCGGGCCAGCGGCGCCGCCCACCCGGCCACCGCCTGGGCCGCCGCGTCGGCCAGCACCAGCCGCGGTGCGGCCAGCGCGAGCCGGGCCCGCACCACCTCGGGTCCGGCGGTCGGGTCGAGCACGGCGATGCGCAGACCCAGGTGGTACGCCGCGAGCAGGGTGGCCAGCGAGCGCGCCCCCGGGCGTACGGCCAGGGCGACGGTGTCCCCGGCGACCAGGCCTTCGGCGGCCAGCGCGACGGCGTAGCCCCGGATCAGGCGGGCCAGGTCACCGCGGGTCGTGCCGGGCAGCGCCGGGTCGGTGTCGTCCTCGTGCAGGCTCGCGATCAGGTCGGTGAGCATCAGCGCGGGTCCGCCGTGCGGGTGCCGCTGCCCTTGTCGAGATACCACTTCGCGGTGCCGACCACCCCGTACGCCTTGATCCGGCGGGTCGAGTTGGCGACCACCATGTGACGGCTGTGCACGATCGCCGGCGTGGTGCGCCGCACCCGGTTGAGGAACGTGCGGTCGGTCGGGGAGGGGCGCCGGGGCATCCCGCCGCACGCCTCGTACAGCGCGGCGGTGATGGCCATGTTGTTGCCGGCGTGCATCCGGTACGGCGCCTGGTATCCGCCGCCCGCGTGCGCCGGGCGGAGCCGGCCGAAGCTCGCCGCGAGCACCACCAGCAGCCGGAAGAACGCGCGCCCGAACGGCCCGTGCTCGTCGCGCCGCGCGGTGATCCGGCCGCAGGCCAGGCCGTCGCTTCGCCGGAGGGCGGCCCGGGCCGCGGCGACCCAGCCCGGAGCGGGCAGGCAGTCGGCATCGGTCCGGGCCAGGTGCACCGCCCCGGCCGCGATCGCGTGCCGGAAACCGGTGTCGACCGCGCAGCCGACACCCTTCTCGCGCTCGACGAGCAGGTGGACCGGGAACGGCGCGCGGAACCGCCGCACCACTTCGCCGGTCGTGTCGGTCGAGCCGTTGTCGACCACCAGCAGCGTGAAGTCGGTGTCGGTCTGCGCGGCCAGCGCCGCCAGGGTGGCGCCGATCCGCGCGGCCTCGTTGTAGGCCGGCACGATCACCCACAGCGGCGTGCTCACGAGACCTCCCAGACCATGGTCATCAGGCTGACGCCGCCGCCCAGGCCGACCAGGAGCACCCGGTCGCCGGTGCTCAGACCCGGGCGTACGCGTCCCAGCTGCACCCCGATCGAAGCCGAGGCCATGTTGCCGAGCTCGCCCACGGTCACTTCGAGCTTGTCCCGCGGCACCCCGGTGACCGCCACGAAGCGCTCCAGGTAGGGCAGCGTCACCTGGTGCACGAGCACCTTCGCGTAGTCGTCCCAGCCCAGCCCGGTGCGCGCGGCGACCCGGTCGATCAGGCCGGCGCCGATCCGCTCGAAGACCTCGCGCAGCCGGTGGCCGTCGCCGGTGAAATAGGTGTGCTCCTCGCCCCGCGGGTGCCGCGACCCGCCGCCGAAGATGCCGCCGACCGCCCAGTGCTCGGAGTGCGTCTCGACGTCGATGTCGAGGATGCCGCCAGTGCCGACCGGCTCGACCAGCACCGCCGCGCCCGCGTCGCCGAACGTGTAACCCGCGAACGCCGTACGCGCCTCGGCCAGGCCGTGCAGTCGGGGCCGCCTGGCCCGGGTCGGCGTCTCGCCGGTCACCACCAGCGCCTTGCCGGCCCGGCCGGCCAGGATCATCGAGCGGGCCAGGTCGATGCCGTTGAGGAAGCTGTTGCAGGCGTTCGTGACGTCCAGCGCGTGGGCCCGGCTGCCCAGCGCGGCCTGCACGACGTGCGCGGTGGCCGGCTCGGTCATGTCGCGGGTGGCGCTGGCGAACAGCAGCAGGTCGACGTCGAGCGGGTCGGTGCCGGTCTCGGCCAGCACCTTGGTCGCGGCGTCGACGGCCAGGTCGGAGGCGTACTCGTCGTCGGCCGCGACGTGCCGCTGCCGGATGCCGGTCGTCCGGCGGAACAGCCCGGCCGGCACGGGCAGTCCCGCCGTGACCCGCTGCTGCAGGTCGTCGGTCAGTTCGGTCCGGGCCGGCAGGGCGTACGCGACCCCGGTGATCCCCACATTCATGCGTGACAGCCTTCCGGGCCGGCCGGGCCGGACACCAGAGCGGGGATACTCAGGATCGGCTTGAGCCCGCGGGCTCGCGGACCAGTGACTGGTCCTCGTAGCAGTACTGCCAGCCGTCGCCCTCCTGCAGCGAGCGGATCAGCGGGTGCCGGCTGTCCTCGTAGTGCGCCGTGGAGTGCTTGTTCTTGGAGTCGTCGCAGCAGGCGACCAGGCCACAGGTCAGGCACATGCGCAGCTGCACCCAGGTGTCACCCAGCTCGACACACTCCCCGCACTCGTCCTCGTCCGTCTCGGTGATCTGGATCCGGTCGAGGTGGGTGCAGGCGGTGCTGATCGTCTCCTCGCGCACATACCGCCAGCGGTCGTGCAGCAGCCGGTCGGGGATGATCCGGGCCAGGTACTTGGAGTTCGCGGCCAGGATCGGCGCCAGCACGGCCAGGATCAGCACGTAGAGCGCGATGAACGGGCCGATCCGCTCGTCGAGCCCGGCCCCGATGGCCAGGGTGGCCAGGATCAGCGAGAACTCGCCGCGGCCGAGCACGGTCAGGCCCACGTTGGCCGCGCCGCGCTGGTTGAGCCCGAAGAGCCGGGCCGTGATCAGGCCCGCGGTGATGTTGGTGACGACGGTGATGGCGATGGCGATGATCACCGGCACGATGACCGAGCCGATCTCGCCGACGTCGATGCTGGTGCCGAACGCGATGAAGAAGATCGCGGCGAACACGTCGCGCAGCGGCACGACGATGCGCTCGGCCCGCTCGCGGATCGAGGTGCGGGCCACCACCAGGCCGATCATCAGCGCGCCGATGGCGTCCGAGACGCCGATCTCGGCCGAGATGCCGGCGATCAGCACGACCAGGCCGATCATGATGATCGCGACCAGCTCGTCCTCGCGGCTGTCGAGCACCTTGCCGATCCACTTGGCCCCCCATCGGGCCACCGCGAACAGCACGGCCAGGTAGCCGAAGCTGATGCCGATGCGCAGCAGCAGCTCGCCGGCCGAGCTGGCGCCGGACAGGATCGGGCTGAGCAGGGCCAGGTAGAGCGCGAGGAACAGGTCCTCGATGACGATGATGCCGAGGATGACCGGCGTCTCGGCGTTGGCCAGCCGGCGCATCTCGATGAGCAGCTTGGTGGCGATGGCCGAGGACGAGATGCCGACCGCGCCGGCGATCACGAAGGCTTCCTTGACCCCCCAGCCGAGGGCGAAACCGAGGCCGAGCCCGGCGCTGATGTTGATGCCGATGTAGGCCCCGGCCGCGTAGTACAGCCGTTTACCGCTGCCCAGAACCTGCTCGACCGGGAACTCCAGGCCGAGGTGGAACAGCAGCACGACCAGCCCGAACAGGGCCAGGATGTCGAGGTCCTCGGGGTGCTCGAAGGCGACCGGACCGCCGGTGCTCGGGCCGAGCAGGATGCCGGCCAGCATGAAGAAGGGGACGGTGGGCAGGCCCATGCGGCGCCCGAGACGAGCGAGCAGGCCGGCCACCAGGATCAGGGCGCCCAGCCCGATGAGATTCGCGTGCACGCGGTCAGTCCACGAAGAAGGTGCCGGAGAGCACGGCGCCGACCTTGCGGGCTTGTTCCTCGGTCAGCTCGATCACCGCTGCCGGGTCGTCGCCCGCCGTGGTGAACACGTAGAGGTGCCGCTTGCCGTCCCGGCCGACCACGATCGAGACGCGGTCGCTGCCGGAGTGCAGATCGACGTCGTACCGGGTGCCGAGGCCGGGAAGTTCCTGAATGCGAACGCCTTTGCCCATGTCCGCAGATCCTAGGGGCAGCCCCCCGGCGCTGACCAGGCGCGACCGGAAGTGGTGGCCAGCACACTCTCGGCCTCGCGGGTCACCCGGCGGGCGTCGTCGGCCCGGGCCCGGTCGTACGTGGCGACGGTGGCCGCGGCGATGCCGGGCCACGCGAAGTCGTCGTGCACCCGGCGCCGGGCGCGGCGGGCGACCCGGCGGGCGTGCTCCCGGTCGGCCAGCACCGAGCCGACCGCCTCGGCCAGCGCCGACGGATCGCCGGGCGGGAACTTCACCCCGGTCACGCCGTCCTCGACGATCTCGGCCAGCCCGCCGGTGTCGGCCACCGCGACCGGGGTGCCGGCCGCCGCCGCCTCCAGCGCCACCATGCCGAACGGCTCGTAGATGCTGGGCACGACGTAGCAGTCGGAGGCGCCCATCAAAGCGGTCAGGTGATGACCGGTCAGGAAGCCGGCGAAGGTCACGCCCTCGGTGGCCAGAGATTCCAGATCCTTGCGGTACGGGCCATCGCCGGCCACGACCACTCGTAGCCCCGGGTGCCGCTCGCGCAGGGCCGGCACCGCCGTCAGCAGGTGCTGCACGCCCTTCTCGTAGACGAGCCGGCCGGCGAAGCTGACCAGCGGCCCGTCCGCCTCGGCATATCGGCGGCGGGCGGCCGCCACCGCGCGCGGCCGCGGGCTCCAGACCAGCGCGTCGACGCCGTTGGGGACCACGTCGATGCCGGCCGCGGGCACGTCGAAGAGCCGCTGCACCTCGTCGCTCATGTAATCGGAGCAGACGATCGTGCGGGACGCCTCGGCGGCCAGCCAGCGCTCGATGTCGTCGATCGAGCGGTTGTGCGGGTGCGGCAGCCAGCCCTGGTGCCGGCCCGACTCGGTGGCGTGGATGGTGGCCACCAGTGGCACGTCCAGGTGGTCGCGCACGGTCACCGCGGCGTGGGCGACGAGCCAGTCGTGCGCGTGGATCACGTCGTAGTCGCCGGTGCGGGCGGCGCGCAGGGCGGTCCGGGTCAGCGTGTGGTTGAACGCCATGGCCCAGGCCAGCATGTCGCCGTCGTGCACCTCGAAGCGCGCCGGGTCGTCGGGCGCGCGCAGGATGCGGACCCCCTCGGCGTACTCCTCGCGCAGCGCTCCCGGCGCCTGCCGGGTGACCACGGTGACGTCGTGGCCGGCGGCGGCGAGCGTGGTGGCCAGGGCGTGCACGTGCCGGCCGAGGCCACCGACCAGCAGCGGCGGATACTCCCAGGACAGCATGAGGATGCGGGTCACGGCTCAGGCCTTTCGGGTCACGCGCAGGAGCTCGGCGACGGACCGCGCCGAGAAGGGGCTACCGCTCGCGCGGTGGGGTGGGTCGCCGTCGGCGGTCTCGCTGACCGAGCCGGCGCCCCACTCGTGCAGGTGGGCCTCGAGACCGGTGAACAGGCCCTCGGTGGGCAGGCCGAGCGCTTCGCAGGCGTCGGCGTAGGGGCCGATCAGCCACGGCCAGACGGTGCCCTGGTGGTAGGCGATGTCCCGGTCGTCCCGGTTGCCGCGGTGCTCGCCCTGGTAGCCGTACTCGGTCGGCGCCAGCGTGCGCAGGCCGAGCGGGGTCAGCAGGGCGGCGCCGATCTTGTGCAGGGCGGCGGTGCCCTCCGGCCGCGGCGCGTGCGGCAGCGACCAGGCGAGGAGCTGGTTGGGCCGCAGCGACGGGTCGTCGTGCCGGCTGCCCGCGCCGAGCGGATAGGTCGCCGCCGGACCGTCGACCACGTCGTGGAGCCAGCCCTCCGGCGCCGGGAACCGCTTCCGGAAGGCCTCGCACACCCGGTGGTGCCCGGCCCGGGTGTCGGTGTCGTCCCGCCCGGCTTCGGCGCTCAGGTCGGCCAGCGCGGCCAGGGCGTTCACCCAGAGCGCGTTGATCTCGACCGGTTTGCCGATCCGCGGGGTGACCGGGCCGTCCCCGGTGTAGCCGTTCATCCAGCTGGCGGCGTTGCTGAGACGCACCAGCCCGTCGGCCGGGTCGATGTCGACGTGGCGCCGCAGCAGCCGCCCCAGCGGGTCCAGGAGCTGGGCGGCCAGGTCGCTGTCGCCGGTGCGGCGCACGTGCCGGTCGATCGCGTGCACCAGCCACAGCGGCGCGTCGGGCGAGGTCCGCGGCGCCCACGGGCCGGCCGGCTCGGCGATCTGCTCGGCCGCCCGGTGGGTGTGCGCCAGCAGCAGCTCACGCCCCTCGTCGGCCCGCCCGGTGTCGAGGAACAGGCCCTCGTACGCGGTGGCCGTGTCGCCCAGATAGCTGCCGAACCAGGGGTAGCCGGCGACGACGTCGGGCCCGTCGGCGCCGCGCACCACGAACGCGTCGGCCGCCAGCACGAGCGTCGCGGCCGGGCCCTCGGCCTTGGCCGTGGCGATCAGCTCCTGGGCGCGCGTGCGGGCGGCCGCGACGACCGCGGCGGCGGCCGGGGGCCGTACGGTGAGATCGCCGCCCCAGGCCGAGATCTCCATCACCTCGCCCGGGCCCACCCGCTCGAAGTACGTGCCCGCGTGCCAGAGGTCCTCGACGGCCGGCAGGCCGCGCGCGGCCTCCTCCCGGGCGTAGGCGCCCAGGTGCCATTCCCCGCCGGGCTGCCAGCCGGGTCCCTCGATCCGGTACGCGTCCTCGACGATCACCCCGCCGGCGACCTGCTCGACCCGCAGGGCCCCGGCCGGTGACCGGCGCTGCTCGTGCGCGTCGCGCCAGGTGCACATGGCCGCGACGGCCAGCCCGACCGGCTCGGCGGCCGACACCACACGGTGCGTCACGGCGACACCCGGGTGGCCGTGACGCATCGCCACTTCGCGCTCGATCACCACGTCACCGACCCGCCAGCGCCACCGCGGAACGCCGTCCACCGACGTGAAGCTCTCCAGGAACCGATCTCCCCGGGGAGCCCGCGCTCCGGACTCCCACTCGTGCGTGTAGAGCTGGACTTTGGTGCCCGTGGCGAGCGTCACTGTGAGGTCCAGAGCCGCCAGCGCCAGTCGACGCTCGGCGCTGATAGGGTCACAGAGAGTGAGAAGCGAATGGTAACGGCGCGTACGCAAGCCGGGCACGGTACCGGTGGCGAAGCCGCCCAGACCGTCTGTCACCAGCCATTCGCGGTCCGGGGATCCGCACTCCTGCGGTCCGAAAGTGATCGGCACGCCGCATCTATGCTCAGTTTGCGCGAAGTCAAACCCGGCAGGGGAGGGGTCCACCTGAGTTGGGTATCGGGGTCGTCGCGCGAAAACTGTCCGCCCCATCGGTGAGAATGAGCCGACGACACGTACGCGGAGGGTTACTCCGGCGGATCGGTGGGCAACACCGTCGCGCCGCGGTGCCCGTCAGCTGTGTGGTCGCAGCGCACCGACGGTCGAGGGGTGGGAGCACGACATGCAGGTTTGGCCTGGTCATCGGTACCCGTTGGGTGCCACGTACGACGGCACGGGCACGAACTTCGCGATCTTCTCCGAGGGGGCCGAAGCGGTCGAGTTGTGCCTGTTCGACCCGTCCGGCAACGAGCGCAAGGTCCAGCTCCACGAGCAGGACGCGTTCGTCTGGCACGCCTACCTCCCCGGGGTCGAGCCGGGTCAGCGCTACGGCTACCGCATGTACGGGCCGTACGACCCGTCCCGCGGGCTGCGGTACAACCCGCACAAGCTGCTGCTCGACCCGTACGCGCGAGCCGTCGACGCCGACATCGACTGGCACCCGTCGCTGTACGCGTACGACATGGAGAGCCCCGACCAGATGTCGGATCTCGACTCCGCGCCGTACATGTCCAAGGGCGTGGTCGTGAACCCGTACTTCGACTGGGGAAACGACCGCCGGCCGGACATCCCGTACCACCACTCGGTGATCTACGAGACCCACGTCAAGGGGCTGACCGAGCGGCACCCCGAGGTCCCCAAGGACATGCGCGGCAGCTACTCGGCGATCGGCCACCCGGCGATCATCGAGCACCTCAAGGGCCTCGGCGTGACCGCGGTCGAGCTGATGCCGGTGCACCAGTTCGTGCACGACAACCGGCTGCACGACCTCGGCCTGCGCAACTACTGGGGCTACAACACGCTCGGCTTCTTCGCGCCCTACCACGGCTATTCGTCGACCGGCACCCTCGGCCAGCAGACCCAGGAGTTCCGGGGCATGGTCAAGGCCCTGCACAAGGCGGGCATGGAGGTGATCCTCGACGTCGTCTACAACCACACCGCCGAGGGCAACCACCTGGGCCCGACGATGAGCCTCAAGGGCATCGACAACCGGACCTACTACCGTCTGGTGGACGATCAGCCGCAGTTCTACATGGATTACACCGGCACGGGTAACAGCCTCAACGTGCGCAGCCCGCAGAGCCTCCAGCTGATCATGGATTCGCTGCGGTACTGGGTCACCGAGATGCACGTCGACGGCTTCCGCTTCGACCTGGCCTCGACGCTGGCCCGCGAGTTCTACGACGTCGACCGGCTGTCGACCTTCTTCGAGGTCGTCCAGCAGGACCCGGTGGTCGGCCAGGTCAAGCTGATCGCCGAGCCGTGGGACGTCGGCCCCGGCGGTTACCAGGTGGGCAACTTCCCGCCCAACTGGACCGAGTGGAACGGCAAGTACCGCGACACCGTCCGCGACTTCTGGCGCGGCGAGCCGGCCACGCTGGCCGAGTTCGCCTCCCGGATCACCGGCTCGGCCGACCTCTACCAGGACGACGGCCGCAAGCCGTTCCACTCGATCAACTTCGTGACCGCCCACGACGGCTTCACGCTGAACGACCTGGTGTCGTACAACGACAAGCACAACGACGCCAACGGCGAGGAGAACCGGGACGGCGAGAGCCACAACCGGTCGTGGAACTGCGGGATCGAGGGCCCGACCGACGACGAGAAGGTGCTCGAGCTGCGGGCCAAGCAGCGGCGCAACTTCCTGGCCACGCTGATGCTCTCGCAGGGCGTCCCGATGATCTCGCACGGCGACGAGCTGGGCCGCACCCAGCAGGGCAACAACAACGCCTATTGCCAGGACAACGAGATCGCCTGGATCGACTGGGGCGACGCCGACGAGCAGCTGCTCGAGTTCACCCGCAAGCTCACCGCGTTCCGCCACCGCCACCAGGTGTTCCAGCGGCGGCGGTTCTTCACCGGCCTGCCGGTCACCGCCCGCGGCGGCGGCGACCCGCTGCCCGACCTCGAGTGGTTCACCCCCGACGGCCGGCAGATGGCCGGCGACGACTGGGGCAACGACTTCGGGCGCGCGGTCGCGCTGTTCGTCAACGGCGAGGGCATCCGCGAGCGCGGCCAGTACGGCCAGCGCCACGTGGACAGCTCGTTCCTGCTCTTCTTCAACGCGCACGACGCGCCCATCGAGTTCGCCACGCCTCCCGCGGAGTACGGGGAGAAGTGGGAGAAGGTCATCGAGACGGCCGAACCGTCTCCGGATCGCCCGTCGGTCGTCGAGGCCGGCCACAAGATCTGGGTGCCGGACAGGTCGCTCATCGTGCTGGACAGGACGGTCTGAATGCCCCCTTCTGGAACCTATCGAGTCCAGGTCCGCCCCGAGTTCCCGTTGAAGGCGACGGCCGAGCTGGCCGACTACCTGGCCGACCTCGGCGTCAGTCACCTCTACACGGCACCGCTGCTCACCGCGACTCCCGGTTCCGAACACGGTTACGACGTGGTCGACCACTCCCAGGTCAGCCCGGCACTGGGCGGCGCCGACGGCCTGCGCGTGCTGTCCGCCGCGGTCAAGAACGCCGGCCTGGGGCTGGTGGTCGACATCGTGCCCAACCACGCCGGCGTCGCCGTGCCCTCGGCCAACCCGACCTGGTGGGACGTGCTGCGCCGGGGACGGGAATCGGAGTTCGCCGACTTCTACGACATCGACTGGTCGCGCGGCCGGCTGCTGATCCCGACCCTGGCCGACTCGCCCGACGCGCTCGACGACCTGCGTCTCGAGGACGGCGAGCTGCGCTACTTCGACAAACGGTTCCCGATCGCCGACGGCACCGGCGAGGGCACGCCGCGCGAGGTGCACGACCGGCAGCACTACGAACTGGTCAACTGGACCCGCGGGGACAGCGAGCTCAACTACCGCCGGTTCTTCGCGATCGTCGACCTGGCCGGCCTGCGCGTCGAGGACCCGAAGGTCTTCGACGCCACCCACGCCGAGATCCTGCGCTGGGTCGACGAGGACCTCGTGCAGGGCATCCGCATCGACCACCCGGACGGGTTGCGCGACCCCGGGGCCTACTTCGAGCGCCTGCGCCGGGCCGCTCCCGACACCTGGCTGGTGATCGAGAAGATCCTCGAGCCGGGCGAGGAGATGCCGGACTGGCCGGTCGACGGCACCACCGGCTACGACGCGCTGGCCGAGGTGGGCGGCGTCTTCGTCGACCCCGGCACCGAGGCCTTCTTCGACACCCTGCAGCACCACCTGACCGGGGGCGAGACGTCCTGGCAGGACCTCGTGCACGGCACCAAGCTCACCGCCGCGACCACGTTGCTCGCCGCCGAGCTGGCCCGCATGGGCCGCCTGGCCCCCGACGTCGAGGCCGCCCCGCGCGCCCTGGCCGAGCTGGCCGCGTGCTTCCCGGTCTACCGCTCCTACCTGCCGTTCGGCTCCCGCCACCTGGCCCGGGCCCGCTCCGAGGCCGGCCGCCGCCGCCCGCCGCTGATCCCGGTGCTCGACCAGCTCACCGCCCGGCTGCGCAACCCGGACGACGAACTGGCCGCGCGGTTCCAGCAGTTCACCGGCGCCGTCATGGCCAAGGGCGTGGAGGACACGGCCTTCTACCGCTGGACCCGTTTCACCGCGCGCAACGAGGTGGGCAACGACCCGGCCGACTTCGCCGTCACCCCCGACGACTTCCACGACGCCAACGAGGAACGGCGCCGCAAGTGGCCGGCGGCGATGACCGCCCTCTCCACCCACGACACCAAGCGCAGCGAGGACGTGCGGGCCCGGCTGGCCGTGCTGTCCGAGGTGCCGGGCGACTGGACCGAGGTCGTGCGCCGCTGGGTGCGGATCTGCCCGCTGCCCGACCCGGCACTGGCCCACCTGGTCTGGCAGGCCGCGGTCGGGGCCTGGCCGCTGTCGCGAGAAAGGCTTCAGGCGTACGCGCTGAAAGCGGCCAAGGAGGCAGCGAGCGCGACCACCTGGACCAAGCCTGACGAGCGCTTCGAGACGGCCCTGCGCGAGATGGTCGACCGTATCTACGACGACCCGGCGCTGCACCGCGAGGTGACCGACTTCGCCGCGTCGATCACCCCGCCCGGCTGGGCGAACTCGCTCGGGCAGAAACTGGTGCAGCTCACCATGCCCGGCGTGCCCGACGTCTATCAGGGCACCGAGCTGTGGGACTACTCGCTGGTCGACCCGGACAACCGCCGCCCGGTCGACTTCGGCGCCCGTCGCGAGTTGCTGGCCCGCATCGACGACGGCTGGCTGCCCCCGGTCGACGACACCGGCGCGGCCAAACTGCTCGTCACCAGCCGCGCCCTGCGCCTGCGCCGGCAGCGACCCGAACTGTTCGGCGGCTACCGGCCGGTCTTCGCCGACGGCCGGGTCTCCGAGCACGTGCTGGCCTTCGACCGGGGCGGCGCCGTCACGATCGCCACCCGGCTGCCGGTCGGATTGTCACGCCACGGCGGCTGGGGCGACACCGTGGTGTCACTCGACGGCCACAGCTGGACGGAAGTGTTCACCAACACCAGCTACGGCGGGAACCGCCTCTCGATGGCCGAACTCCTGAAGACCTATCCCGTCGCACTCCTGGTGAAAGAGAAATGACGCTGTTCGAGGTGTGGGCCCCGGAGAAGACCGTGCGTCTCTCCCTCGGGGGCGAGGAGCTGGAGATGGAACGCGGCGCGGACGGGTGGTGGCGGCGCGACGTGCCGTCGGCCGGGCCCGGCGCCGACTACGCCTTCGTCGTCCCCGACGTCGAACAACCACTGCCCGACCCGCGATCGGCGTGGCTGCCGGCGGGCGTGCACGGCGCCAGCCGCGTCTACGACCACACCGCGTACGCGTGGAACGATCAGAGCTGGACGGGCAAGCAGCTGCCCGGCTCGGTGCTGTACGAGATGCACGTCGGCACGTTCACGGCCGAGGGCACCTTCGACGCGGCGATCGACCGGCTCGACCACCTCGTCGAACTCGGCGTCGACCTGGTCGAGCTGCTGCCGGTCAACTCGTTCAACGGCGAATACAACTGGGGCTACGACGGCGTGGCCTGGTTCGCGCCGCACGAGGCCTACGGCGGTCCGGACGGGTTGAAGCGGTTCGTCGACGCGGCCCACGGGCGCGGGCTCGGCGTGGTGCTCGACGTGGTCTACAACCACTTCGGCCCCAGCGGCGCGTACGCCCCGATGTTCGCCCCCTACCTGAACGAGGCCGGCGCCAACCCGTGGGGCTCGGCGGTCAACCTGGACGGGCCGGGCGCCGAAGAGGTCCGCCGCTACATCATCGACAACGTCCTGATGTGGCTGCGCGACTACCACGTGGACGGCCTCCGGCTCGACGCCGTGCACGCGCTGGCCGACCACTCGGCGGTCCACCTGCTGGAGCAGATGGCGGTCGAGGTCGAGACGCTGTCGGCCCACGTCAACCGCCCGCTGTCGCTGATCGCCGAGTCCGACCTCAACGACCCGCGGCTGATCACCCCGCGCGAGGCCGGTGGTTACGGCCTGAACGCCCAGTGGGACGACGACATCCACCACGCGCTGCACGCGACGCTGACCGGCGAACGGCAAGGCTACTACGGTGACTTCGGATCCCTGGAATGCCTCGAAACGGTGCTGACCAGCGCGTTCTACCACGCGAACACGTGGTCGAGCTTCCGCGGGCGCCGGCACGGACGACCGGTCGACCGCAGCCGCACACCCGGCCACCGCTTCGTGGCGTTCCTGCAGGACCACGACCAGATCGGCAACCGCGCCATCGGCGACCGCATCTCGGCGACGCTGTCCCCGGGCCTGCTCAAAGTGGGGGCGACCCTGCTGCTGACGTCGCCCTACACGCCGATGCTGTTCATGGGCGAGGAATGGGCGGCCAGCAGCCCCTGGCAGTTCTTCACCAGCCACCCGGAGCCGGAACTGGCGGCGGCGGTCAAAAACGGGCGCCGGCGCGAGTTCGCGGCGCACGGCTGGGCCGAGGCGGAAGTGCCGGACCCGCAGGACCCGGAGACGTTCCTGAGGTCCAAACTGGACTGGGACGAGCGCGCGAAACCGGAACACGCGGAGATCCTCGACATCTACCAGCGGCTGATCGCCCTGCGGCGCAGCCGTCCGGAGCTGACCGATCCATGGCTCGACAAAGTCGAGGTGTGGCACGGAGACCAGCATCTCGTGATGCGGCGCGGCAGTACGGCTGTGGCGGTCAATCTGGCTGGTGTGCCGCAGACCGTGTCGTTGCGGGACGTTCCCTCTCAGGTGTTGCTCGCTACGTCCGAGGGTGTTGTCCTCCAGCGTGACCGGGTCGAGTTGCCGGCTGAGAGCGCGGTTGTTGTCGCTTATCGGTGAGACCTGGGTGGGTTGGACTTTCTTGCAGTGGGACGGTTGGGGCCGAGGGTGGCCACGCTGGGCTGTGGAGCGTTTTATGCCCTGCGTGGCCACCCTCGGCCCCAACCTTGCATGGGGAT
>NZ_JALPVL010000009.1 GCF_023544465.1 Paractinoplanes maris
TGGTTCAGTCGACCGGTACTAATAGGCCGAGGGCTTAACCACCCTAAACATTGCGCTTGCGTCCACTGTGTGATTCACAGCAAACGAACAACCAGAAGCGCCACCCCCGACAAGGGGCCGGCTGCTGATACTGGTTTGTTTGTTCCGCTGATTGCTGTTTCGGTGGTCATAGCGGAGGGGAAACGCCCGGTCTCATTCCGAACCCGGAAGCTAAGCCCTCCAGCGCCGATGGTACTGCACTCGTGAGGGTGTGGGAGAGTAGGACGCCGCCGGACTCAACGTGAAGCCGAGGGCCGCCCCTTAACGGGGTCGGCCCTCGGCTGCTTTTGTGTGTTCGTACCCGAGTAGCTTTGAATGTCGAGGCAAGCCCGCCATGTCGAGGAGGGCCGGCCGTATCGGAAGGATTGATCCGTGACTACTGGACCCCAGGACGAGGGCGGCTCCGCCCCCCGCGATGACGAGGGCCGAGGCGGCCGCGGTCGCGAGGGCGACCGTGGCGGATTCCGGGGCGACCGGGGCGGTGACCGTGACCGCGGCGGCTCCTCCGGTGGCGACCGTGGCGGATTCCGAGGCGGCGACCGTGACCGAGGCGGGTTCCGGGGCGGTGACCGCGACCGTGGGGGCTTCCGGGGCGGTGACCGTGGTGGATCCGCCGGCGGTGGTGACCGTGGCGGCTACCGCGGTGGTGACCGTGGCGGTTCGACCGGCGGCGGCGACCGCGGGGGCTTCCGTGGTGGCGACCGTCCCCAGGGTGGCGGCTATTCCGGTGGCGGCGACCGTGGTGGTTTCCGCGGCGGCGACCGTGACCGTGGTGGCTACCAGGGTGGCGGCGGGGGATACCAGGGCGGCGGCGACCGTCGTGGCGTGACCGGCGGCGGCGACCGTGACCGGGGCGGCTACCGCGGCGACCGTCCCCAGGGCGGCGACCGTCCGCAGAGCGGCGGCTATCGCGGCGACCGTCCCCAGGGCGGCGACCGTCCGCAGAGCGGCGGCTACCGGGGCGACCGTCCTCAGAGTGGCGGTTTCCGGGGTGGTGACCGTCCCCAGGGTGGCGGCTATCGCGGCGATCGTCCGCAGACCGGTGGCTATCGCGGTGACCGTCCTCAGAGTGGTGGCTTCCGGGGTGGTGACCGCCCCCAGGGCGGTGGCTACCGCGGTGACCGTCCGCAGGGTGGCGGTTATCAGGACCGGGGGGATCGCCCTCAGGGTGGCTTCCGCGACCGTGAGCGTGGCGGCTTCCAGGACCGTGGCGACCGCCCCCAGGGCGGTGGCTACCGCGGTGACCGCCCCCAGAGCGGCGGCTTCCAGGACCGTGGTGATCGTCCGCAGGGTGGCGGCTTCCGTGACCGTGACCGTGGTGGGTTCCAGGACCGTGGCGACCGTCCCCAGGGTGGCGGCTTCCGCGACCGTGACCGTGGTGGGTTCCAGGACCGTGGCGACCGCCCCCAGGGCGGTGGCTACCGCGGTGACCGCCCTCAGAGCGGCGGCTTCCAGGACCGGGGGGACCGCCCTCAGGGTGGTGGCTTCCGTGACCGTGACCGTGGTGGGTTCCAGGACCGTGGCGACCGTCCCCAGGGTGGATACCGCGGTGGCTCGTCCGACCGTGGACCGACCCGGGACGACCGCGGTGGTTTCCGGGGTGGTGACCGTCCCCAGGGCGGTGGCTACCGCGGTGACCGTCCGCAGGGTGGCGGCTATCAGGACCGGGGGGACCGCCCCCAGGGTGGCGGCTTCCGCGACCGTGAGCGGGGCGGCTACCAGGATCGTGGGCAGGGCCGGGACGACCGGGGTGGCTTCCGCGGTGGTGACCGTCCGCAGGGCGGCGACCGGGAGACCGGTGGCCCGCGCGGCAGCTTCCAGGGCGGCTCCGGTGGCTCGGGCGGTTACCGCGGTGACCGCGACCGTGGCGGCTACCAGGATCGCGGTCAGGGCCGGGACGACCGGGGTGGCTTCCGCGGCGGCGACCGGCCGCAGGGTGACCGGCCGGGCAACCGCGGCGGCAGCGGCTACCGCGACCGTCCGCAGGGCGACCGTCCCCAGGGCGACCGTCCGCAAGGTGACCGTCCGTTCCGTGACCGCGACGACCGCGGCCCCCGCGAGGGTGGCTTCCGCGGCCGGGACGACCGTGCTCCCCGCGAGGGCGGCTACCGCGACCGTGAGGACCGGGCGCCCCGGGTGCGTGACGACCGGGAGAACCAGCACCCGGCCAACGACGAGCGGCTGCGCGACGACCAGCAGTCCTTCGTGGCGCCGGACATCCCCGAGGACATCGAGGCGACCGATCTCGACAACGAGGTCCGGGCCGAGCTGATGTCGCTGGCCCGCGAGGTCGCCGACAAGGTCTCGCGGCACCTCGTGGCGGCCGGCCAGATCATCGACGAGGACGCCGAGCTGGCGCTGCAGCACGCGATCGCCGCGCGGCGGCTCGCGTCCCGCATCGCCGTGGTCCGTGAGGCCGTGGGCCTGGCCGCGTATGCGGCGGGGGACTGGACGACCGCGATCGCCGAGCTGCGCACCTACCACCGGATGACCGGGCGGCAGACGCACCTGGCCGAGCTGGCCGACTGCGAGCGCGCGCTCGGCCGTCCCGAGCGGGCGATCGACCTCTACCGTGGCGCCGACGTCGAGAAGATGGACAAGTCCGGGGCGATCGAGCTGCTGATCGTGGCGGCCGGTGCCCGGGGCGACCTCGGCCAGCACGAGGCGGCCGTGTCGATGTTGCAGGTTCGCGAGCTCAACGCCGACGAGGACGCCGAGTGGGCCGCGCGCCTGCGGTACGCGTACGCCGACGCTCTTCTCGCCGCCGGCCGGCGCGAGGAGGCCCGGGAGTGGTTCACCCGCGCCGCCACGGCCGACGAGGACGGTCTCACCGATGCGGCCGAGCGCCTGCTCGAGCTCGACGGGGTGACGCTCCAGGACGAGGACACCGAGCCCACCGAGGGTGACGTGCGCAGCGGCACGACCCCCGACGAGGAGGAGTCCGAGCGCGACGGGCGGGCGGCTCTCGACGGCGACGAGGATGAGGACGACTACGACGAGGACGACTACGACGAGGACGAGGAAGACGACGCGCCTGCCGCCCGGTCCGACGCCGACGACGAGGACGACCTCGACGACGACGACGAGCCGGCCGCGCTGAGCGACGCCGACGGGGACGACGGCGCGGCAGCGCGGTCCGACGCCGCCGACGACGACGAGGACGACCTCGACGACGACGAGCCCGCCGCGCTGAGCGACGCCGCCGCCGACGACGACGACGAGCCGGCCGCGCTGGGCGACGCCGACAAGCCGGTCGCGCGGGTCGGCGCCGACCTCGAGGATGAGGACGACGAGCCGGTCGCCGCGGCGGACACCGACGTGAACACCGACCCGGTGGCCGTCGAGGATGTCGCGGAGGAGCTCGAGGCCGACGCGGAGGAGCTGGCGGACGAGAAGCGGGCGCAGTCCGGCGACGAGAAGCCGGCCGGCCAGGGCGACGAGTTCGTGAGCGAGCCGAAGCAGTCCCAGGAGTGAGCGGCGATCTGGTAGGCGGCTACGACCTGGTCATCTTCGACCTGGACGGCGTCGTCTACCTGATCGACAAGCCGATCCCCGGCGCGCCCGAGGCAATCGAGCAGTTGCGGCAGCGGAAGACGGCAGTGGCGTACGCGACCAACAACGCGTCCCGCCGTGCCGCCGCCGTCGCCGACCTGCTCACCGGCATGGGTGTGCCGGCGCAGCCGGCCGAGGTGCTCACCTCGGCCGGCGCCTCGGCCGCCGTGCTCGCCGAGAAGCTCCCCGCAGGCGCCCCGGTGCTGGTGGTCGGGGCCGACGCGCTGCGTGACGAGGTGTCCGAGGCCGGCCTGACCGTGGTCGAGTCGGCCGGGGACAAGCCGGCCGCGGTGGTGCAGGGCTTCGGCCCGGACGTCGGCTGGCAGGTCCTCAGCGAGGCGTCCCTCGCGATCCGGGCGGGTGCTTTGTGGGTGGCGACCAACACCGACCGCACCCTGCCCAGCCCGCGCGGCCCGTTGCCCGGCAACGGTTCGCTGGTCGCTGTGCTGCGGACCGCCCTCGACCGCGAACCCGACCTGGTGGTCGGCAAGCCCGAGCCGGCCCTGTTCACCACCGCCGCGACGCAGGCGAAGGCCGAGCACCCGCTGGCCGTCGGCGACCGTCTCGACACCGACATCCAGGGCGCGGTCACGTCGGGCGTGGACAGCCTGCTGGTGCTGACCGGCGTCAGCAGTCCGGCCGACCTGCTGGCCGCCGAGGAGTCGCGCCGTCCCACGTACGTGTCGGCCGACCTCTCCGCCCTGTTCCGCCCGGCCGAGGAGGCGACCGTGCCCCTTCAGGCGGACCAGGCAGCCGGCTGGACCGTCACCCGCGAGGGTGACACCGCCACCCTCGACGGGGCCGGCGACCCGGTCGTAGCTCTGCGTCTGCTGTGCGCCGTCACGTGGTCAGGCGTCGCCGTGCCGGCCCTCCGGCCGAACTCGGACGCCGCCCGCAAGCTGCTCGAGTCCTGGAACCTCTGACCACACCGCGCCGAGGATCCGGGCGGACGGACCCGCGCGTGGGCCGCGCCGGGCTGAGGTCTGAGTGTGGGCCGCACCGGGCTGAGGTCCGGGTCCGGGCCGCGCCGGGCTGGGGATTTCGGTGTGGACCGCACGGGGTTGAGGAGCCCGGTCGTGGACGCGACGTCCGAAAGCCGCCAGCATCCCACCGGGGCGCCGGGCGAGCATGAGGGCATGCATCTCGTACCGGGCCTCAAGGTCCTTTACTTCGGCACGCCCGTGGTTCTGATCAGCACGGTCAACGCCGACGGCACCGCCAACCTGGCGCCGATGTCGTCGGCCTGGTGGCTGGGGCAGTCGGCGATGCTCGGGATGGGCGACCGCAGCCGGACGGCCGAGAACCTGCGGCGCGAGCGGGAATGTGTCCTCAACCTGCCGTCGTCCGGGCTTGTCGGGGCGGTCGACCGGATCGCCATGACCACGGGACGGCCCGATGTGCCGGCGGCCAAGGCCGAGCAGGGCTACCGGTACGTCGCCGACAAGTTCGCGCTCGGCGGCCTGAGCGCACAGACGTCCGATCTGGTGGCGCCGCCGCGCGTCGCCGAGTGCCTGATCCAGATGGAGTGCCGCGTCGTGCGGGCGCACGGCTTCACCGGTGATCTGCACGCCACGGCGTACGAGATCGAGGTCCTCCGCACGCACGTGGACGACAGCCTGCTGATCCCGGGCACGGCCCACGTCGACCCGCTGCGGTGGGATCCGCTCATCATGAAGTTCACCGAGTTCTTCGGCGGCGGCGTCAACCTGCACCCGTCGCGGCTCGCCCAGGGCTGGCGGATGCCCGCCCTGGACCACACCGGACGCTGAGTGGCCCGCGTCAGAGAAGCTTGCGCAGCTTCAGCAGGTCGAACGGGTTGGCCTTGACCTGGATCTGGCGGGCGGCGATGGCCCGGGTGACGTCGAGCCGGCCGCCGATCAGCGCGATCAGGTCGTCGCTGCTCGCGATCAGGGCGATCTTGGCCTTGGGGTCGTCGCCGTCGGCTATGTCGGTCAGCAGGCCGCCCACGAGCCGGCCGTGGAAGGCCGTCTCGAGATCGGTGACCCGGCACGCCAGCGTGCGGTCGAAGTCGAGTCTGCCCCGCGTCTCCGCGTTGCGCTCGAGCCTCGCCGCCAGGTCGTGCAGTGCCTGCCGGCACTCGTCCACGGTGGCCATCGAACCTCTTTCCTCACGACACCGGTGCGCGTACGGCACCGTACCTCACGAAGTACTGCGAAGCGCCCGGTAGCGTGGCAACCCACGAGCCGTGAGAGGAGCGGAACATGCCGGACGCATGGCGGGCGTATCTGGAGATGGCGCTCGGATTGACCGAAGCACCGCGTAAGCGTGCCCAGAAGGTCGTGGGTGACGTGGTGAACCGTGGCGGTGCCACGGCCACCCAGTTGCAGGGCCTGGTCGACGATCTGCTGTCGGCCGGCATGGCGAACCGTGAGGCGCTGACCAACATCGTCCGCTACGAGGTGGACAAGGCGCTCGGGGTGGTCGGCCTGGCCACCGCCGAGGAGGTCACTGAGCTGACCACCCGCGTCCGGGATCTGGAACGGCAGTTGCGGGACGCCGAGTCCCGGGCCGAGACCGGGGTGGCGGCCGACGCGCCCAGCGAGGGCACCGGTGGCACCCGGATCGACCGGCCGGCGCCGTTGCCGCGACCGGCCAAGAAGGCCGTGGCGAAGAAGGCCGTTCCCAACGCGATGCCGTCGGCGGGCACCATCGGTTCCCAGCCGCCGGCCAACTCACCCCGCGAGACCCCGGCCACGAAGGCGGTCGCGAAGAAGGCGATGGCCAAGAAGGCTCCGGCCAAGGCCGTGCCGACGCCCGACGAGGTGATCCCGGCCGACCTGCGGTCGACCGCGAAGATCGCCCCGGCCACGGCGGAGGCGGAGGCGCTGGGCGCAAGCCCGGCCAAGAAGACCGCGGCCAAGAGCACTCCGGCCAAGAGCACTCCGGCCAAGAACGCTCCGGCCAAGAAGACGGTTGCCAAGAAGGCCGCGCCGGGCACGGAGACACCGGCCAGGAAGGCCGCGCCGAGCACGGAGCCACCGGCCAAGAAGGCCGCGAAGAAGGCGACGGCCAAGAAGGCCACCCCGGCCGCACCGGCCGGCACCGCCGAGGCGCCCACCGCGGGCGTCCGGGACGCCGCCGCCGCCACCGAGCTGCCCCCGGCGCAGCCGAGCCCGGAGGCGTGAGCCGATGACGTTCCCGAAGCCCGGCCCCCAGCCGGGCGGTTTCCGTCCGGGCCCCCAGCCCGGCGGTTTCCGCCCCGGCCCGCAGCCCGGCGGTTTCCGGCCCGGCCCGCCGCGCCCGTCGGTGCCGCCCACCGGCCCGGCCACCAGCCCGGCCACCGGCGGCCCGCAGGCCCCGGCCCAGGTCGCTGTCAACCTGCCGTCGGCGGTCGACGAGGCCACCGGTGAGATCGTGCGGGAGACCGGCCACCCGGCCGTCGACGCCGTGCTTAGCTCGCTGGAGAACGCGTCCCGGCTGGCGCCGTCCGAGCAGATCGCCGAGTACGAGGCGGCTCACCAGGTTCTCCAGGAGACCCTGGCGAGCATCGACCGGTGAAGCGGGCCCGGCTCGACGCCGAGCTGGTCCGCCGCAAGCTGGCCCGCTCCCGCGAGCAGGCCGCCCAGCTGGTCGAGGCCGGCCGCGTGCAGGTGCGCGGCACGGTGGCCCGCAAGGTGGCCGCGATGGTCGACCCGGCCGACCCGGTGCTGGTCACCGGGGAGGACCCGGCGACCGAGTACGTCTCGCGCGGCGGCCACAAGCTGGCCGGCGCGCTCGCCGCGTTCGGCCCGCGAGGGCTGGCCGTCGAGGGGCGTCGCTGCCTCGACGCCGGGGCTTCCACCGGCGGGTTCACCGACGTGCTGCTGCGCGCCGGCGCCCGGCAGGTGGTCGCCGTCGACGTCGGCTACGGCCAGCTGGCCTGGCCGATCCGCACCGACGAGCGGGTCGTGATCTTCGAGCGGACCAACGTCCGGGCGATCACGCCGGAGTCGATCGGCGGCCTCGTCGACCTGACTGTGGCCGATCTCTCGTTCATCTCGCTGCGGCTGGTCCTGCCCGCCCTGGCCGGCTGCACGGCGCCCGGCGGCGACCTCGCGCTCATGGTCAAACCCCAGTTCGAGGTGGGCAAGGACCGGGTGGGGGCGGGCGGCGTCGTACGGGATTGGCAGTTGCGCGCGGAAGCGGTGCTCGACGTGGCCGCGGCCGCCGCCGAGCTGGGTCTCGGCGTGGCCGGGGTGACCGCCAGCCCGCTGCCCGGGCCGAGCGGGAACGTCGAGTTCTTCGTCTGGTTCCGCCGCGACGCCCCACCCGCCGATCGAGCGGAGATCGAAGAAGTTGTCGCCGCCGGGCCCGGCGGCAAGGTAGCTTCTGCCGGGCCGGAGCAGACGGCCGCCCCCTTGGAGGACTCATGACCCGCTCGGCTCTGCTGGTCACCCACACCGGCCGGAGGCAGAGCACGCAGCATGCCCGGACGGTGGCTCAGGACCTGCTCGCGGCCGGTTTCGAGGTCCGGGTGATCGCCGAGGAGGTGGCCGATCTCGATCTGCCGCCCGAGGTGACCACGGTGGAGGGCGGTCCGACCCTGGCCGCGGCCGAGGGCGTCGAGATCGTGCTCGCGATGGGCGGTGACGGCACCTTCCTGCGCGCCGCCGAGCTGGCCCGCCCGGTCAAGGCACCGCTGCTCGGCATCAACCTGGGCAAGGTCGGTTTCCTGGCCGAGGCCGAGATCGACCACCTCGACCAAGCGGTCAAGGACGTGGTGGCCGGTGCCTACAAGGTGGACGAGCGCCTGACCCTGGACGTCCGGGCCGAGTACGGCGGCCGCGTGATCGCCGAGTCGTGGGCGCTCAACGAGGTGAGCGTCGAGAAGGGCCAGCGGGCCCAGATGCTCGAGCTGCTGGTCGACGTCGACGGCCGGCCGCTGGCCCGCTACGGCTGCGACGGTGTGGTGTGCGCGACGCCGACCGGTTCGACGGCGTACGCGTTCTCCGGTGGCGGCCCGGTGGTCTGGCCCGAGGTCGAGGCGCTGCTGCTGGTCCCGATCAGTGCCCACGCCCTGTTCAGCAAGCCGCTGGTGACCGCCCCGACGTCGACGTTCGCGCTCACCGTCGACCCCTACACCTCGTTCGCCGTGCTCTGCTGTGACGGGCGCCGCACCTGGGACCTTCCGCCGGGGGCCAAGGTGACCGTCGAGCGCGGTCAGCTTCCGGTACGCCTGGTCCGGCTGCAGCCCAGGCCATTCACCGATGTGCTCGTGGCCAAGTTCGCCCTCCCGGTGGAGGGGTGGCGCGGCAATCGGCGGTGACGGCCGGTGGGCAAATGTCGGGGGGCACCGATACTGTCTGCCGTGTGCTGGAGGAACTGCGCATCACCGGGCTCGGCGTCATCGACGACACGACGCTGCGGCTGACGGCGGGCATGAACGTCATCACCGGTGAGACCGGTGCCGGAAAGACAATGGTGGTGACCGGCCTCGGCCTGCTGTTCGGCGGCCGGGCCGACGCGGGCCGCGTACGGGCCGATCCGGGCCGCGCGGTCGTCGAGGGCCGGCTGCGGCTGGGCGGCAAGCTGGCCGGCGAGGTGACCACCCGCATCACCGACGCCGGGGGCGAGATCGACGACGACGGCTCGGTGCTGCTGAGCCGCACGGTGACCGTCGAGGGCCGCTCCCGGGCGCATGTCGGCGGCCGCAGCATGCCGGTGGCGATGCTCAGCGACCTGGGCGAGCGGGTGCTCGCCGTGCACGGCCAGTCCGACCAGCTGCGGCTGCTGCGCCCGGCCGAGCAGCGGGCCGCGCTCGACCGGTTCGCCGGGCCCGAGCACGAGAAGCTGCTGGAGACCTATCGCGAGGCCTATGGGCGCTGGCGGGCCGTGGTCGACGACCTGGCCGACCGCCGGCGCAACGCGCGGGCCCGCTCGCAGGAGGCCGATCTGCTCAAGCTCGGTCTCGACGAGATCAGCCGGGTCGACCCGCAGCCCGGTGAGGACGACGATCTGCGCGCCGAGGTGCAGCGGCTCGAGCACGCCGAGGGTCTGCGGGTGGCCGCCGCGCTGGCCGCGCAGGCGCTGGCCGGCGGCATCGAGGTGACCGACGAGGCGCCCGACGCGACCCAGCTGCTGGGCACGGCCCGCCGCACGCTCGAGGCGCAGGCCCCGGTCGACCCGATGCTGGGTGAGCTGGCCGGCCGCATCGAGGAGGCGGCCACCCTGGTCGGCGACGTCTCGGCCGAGCTGTCGGCCTACCTGAGCGGTCTTGACGCCGACCCGGCCCGGCTCGAGGAGATCTACGAGCGCCGCGCCGCGTTGCGCGCGCTCACCCGGAAATACGCCGACGATGTCGAGGGCGTCATCGTCTGGGCCGAGGAGGCGCGCGCCAAGCTGGCCGCGCTCGACTCGTCCGACGAGCTGCTCGACGAGCTCGACAAGGAACGTCAGCGCCTCTCCGCCCAGGTCGGCGAGCTGGCGGCCCGGCTCACCGCGGCCCGGGCCGAGGCCGCGGTCCGGTTCTCCGAGGCGGTCAGCGTCGAGCTCGCCGGCCTGGCCATGCCGCATTCCAAGGTCGAGGTCGCGGTCGTCCCGCGGGTGGCCGGCAGGGACGAGCCGACCGCCGGTGACCTGCCGGTCGGGCCGGACGGGGCCGACGAGGTCGAGTTGCGCCTGCTGGCCCACCCGGGTGCGCCGTCGCTGCCCCTGCAGAAGGGGGCGTCCGGCGGTGAGCTCTCCCGGGTCATGCTGGCCATCGAGGTCGTCTTCGCCGGTGCGGGCGGCCCCGAGACCCTGGTCTTCGACGAGGTCGACGCTGGTGTCGGCGGCACCGCGGCGGTCGAGATCGGCAAGCGGCTGGCCCGGCTCTCGCGCACCCACCAGGTGCTGGTGGTGACCCACCTGCCGCAGGTGGCCGCGTTCGCCGACCGCCACCTGGTCGTCGCCAAGGACACCGGCGGCGCCATCACCACCAGCGGGGTCCGGATCGTCGAGGAGACCGAGCGGGCGCGCGAGTTGTCGCGCATGCTGGCCGGGCTGCCCGACTCCGATCTGGGCATCGCGCACGCGGAGGAGTTGCTGGCCGTCGCGGGGCGCGAGAAAAGGGCCTGACCAGCGCGTTCGGTCATGGCACCATGACCGAGAGGGACTAGCGGGGCGAATGCCCCTTTTGTGGGTGAGATCGCGCATGTCGCGTGCCAGGCGTGTGACGCGGCATGTCAGGATGGCCGTGATGCGACTTCCCACTTTGCGCCGTGCGCGGAGCACCGATCCCGATGCCCTGGCCGGCACCGCCCGCCTCGACCGCCGGACCAAGCGTCTGACCGGTCGGCTGCGCCCCGGTGACATCGCCGTGATCGATCACGTCGACATCGACCGGGTGGCCGCCGACGCGCTGGTCGGCGTCGGCGTGGCCGCCGTGCTCAACGCGAAGCCGTCCATCTCGGGGCGGTACCCCAACCTCGGCCCCGAGGTGCTGATCAAGAACGGCATCGTGCTCATCGACGACCTCGGTGAAGAGGTCTTCGAGCGGCTCAGCGAGGGCGACTCGGTGGTGATCGAGGGCGACACCGTGCTGCTCGACGGCGAGCCGGTCGCCACCGGCGTGCGGCAGGACACCGAGACCGTCGCGCGCTCGATGGCCGATGCCCGCGAGGGCCTGTCGGTGCAGCTCGAGGCGTTCGCGGCCAACACGATGGACTACCTCAAGCAGGAGCGCGACCTGCTGCTCGACGGCGTGGGCGTGCCCGACGTGCAGACCCGCATCGCCGGTCGGCACGTGCTGATCGTGGTCCGCGGCTACGACTACAAGGACGACCTCGACGTCCTGCGGCCCTACATCCACGAATACAAGCCGGTGCTGATCGGCGTCGACGGCGGGGCCGACGCGCTGGTCGAGTCGGGCTACACCCCCGACATGATCATCGGTGACATGGACTCGGTGACCGACGACGTGCTGCGCTGCGGGGCCGAGGTCGTCGTGCACGCCTATCCCGACGGCCGCGCGCCCGGCCTCGAGCGGGTGCACAAGCTCGACGTGGCCGCGCTGACCTTCCCGGCCGCGGCCACCAGCGAGGATCTGGCGATGCTGCTGGCCGACGAGAAGGGCGCGACCCTGATCGTGGCCGTGGGCACGCACGCCAACCTGGTCGAGTTCCTCGACAAGGGCCGCGGCGGCATGGCCTCGACGTTCCTGACCCGGCTCAAGGTCGGCGGCAAGCTGGTCGACGCCAAGGGTGTCAGCCGGCTCTACAAGCAGAACATCTCCGGCTCGGCCCTGCTGTTGCTGGTGCTCTCGGCGACGGCCGCGATGGCCTCGGCGGTGGCGGTGTCGACGGTCGGGAAGGCTTACCTGACCGTGGTTTCCGAGTGGTGGGACAATCTCGTCTTCCAGCTCGGGCATCTTTTCTGACGTTTACGGGGCTCTGTCGTGATCAACTTCCGGTACCACGTGGTGTCGCTCACCGCGGTCTTCCTGGCCCTGGCCATCGGCCTGGTTGTGGGCACCGCGGCGCTCAACGGTCCGGTGGCCGACAACCTCAAGAGCCAGATCACCGCGCTCAACAAGGATCTCGGCAACAAGCGGGACGAGATCAACCAGTACCGCGAGGAGATCAGCCGCAACCAGGAGTTCGCCACCGAGATCGCGCCGACCGTGCTCAACGGCCGGCTCGCCGGGCGCAAGCTGGCCGTGCTGGCCCTGCCGGGCACCGACCAGTACGCGGACAAGGTGATCACGATGCTGACGATCGCCGGCGCGACGATCACCGCCAAGGTCACCGTGCAGGACAAGTTCTTCGACCCGGCGGTCGACCTCGACCTGCTCGACCTGGCCAACGAGTCGGCGCAGACCTCGATCCCGATCAACGAGGTCCCGCTCAACAGCAACGGCGTCGAGACGGCGAGCGCGCAGCTCTCGCTCGCCCTGATGCAGCGCAGCGGCACCACCGGCGCCGCCCCGGTCAGCCAGCCGACGGCCGCCGATGTGACCGCGGTGCTGACGGCCTACAGCGAGCAGAGCTACATCGCGGTCGACGACAAGGCCGTGGGCGGGGCCGAGGCGACCGTGATGATCACCGGTGCGCCCGCCGTCGACAAGGACGCGGCCAAGAAGGCGCAGTCGATGGTCTACATGGCGACCGAGGTGAGCAACGACGGCCCGCTGGTGGTGGCCGGGGTCGGCGTGGGCGAGGGCAACCTCATCTCGGCCGTGCGCGGCGACCCGACGCTGGTCAAGAAGATCTCCACGGTGGACAACGCCAGCACCGCCGACGGCCAGGTCGCGACCGGCATGGCCACCGCCGAGCGGGTGGTCGACAACAAGGTCGGGCAGTACGGTCTGGCCGCCGGCGCCGCGTCGCTGGTGCCCAAGGCCGCGTCGTAGCGCTCAGTCACTAGACTTCGCGACCATGGCCACTGGAGTTCTCCGGTCGTTCGGCGTCGGCTCGGCCGCCGCCCGAGCCGCCCTCGCCTGGATCCGCCGCGATCAGCACGCCGCCGCCCTGGAGCGCACCAATTTCCACGGCCGCACGGTCACCCTGGCCGGTGGCCCGGCGCTGGCGCTGGGGGCGACCGCGGCGGCGGCCCTGGGTGCGCCCGGCGGCCGTCTCAGCGCGGCCGCGGTCACCGCCGGCGCTGTCTCGGGAGCGGTCGGCCTCTACGACGACATCGTCGGCAACCGGCCCGAGCAGAAATCGGCCAAGGGCTTCGCGGGTCACCTGGGCGCGCTGCGCGAGGGCCGGGTCACCAGCGGCCTGGTGAAGATCGCCGGGGTCGGCGCGGCCGGGCTGATCGCGAGCTCGCTGATCGGCAGCGGCCGGTCGAGCCGGGCCGGGCGCGCGGCCGACGTGCTGATCGGCGCGGGGGTCATCGCCGGGATGGCCAACCTCGTCAACCTGCTCGACCTGCGCCCGGGCCGGGCCATCAAGGCGGGCGCGATCATCGGTGCGCCACTGGCCCTGGGTCGTCGCGGCGGCATCGCGGCGGGCACGCTCGGCGCGTCGGCGGCGCTGCTGCCGGCCGACCTGGGCGAAGAGATCATGCTGGGCGACTCGGGGGCCAACGCGCTGGGCGCACTGCTGGGCGTGGCTCTGGTGGCCCGCAGCGGCCCGGCCGGCCGGCTGGCCGCGCTGACCGTGCTGGGCGCGCTGACCGCCGCCAGCGAGAAGGTCAGCTTCACCCGGGTCATCCAGGACACGCCGTGGCTGCGCACCATCGACGAGCTGGGCCGCCGCCCTCCGCAAGCGTGAGCGAGGGCCGCGGCGGTCTGGCCCAGGCTCCCGGTGTGCGGATCGCCGGGGCGGCCGCGCTCATCACCGTGCTCACGGTGGTGGCGCGCCTCGCCGGGTTCGGGCGCACCTTCGTGTTCCTGCAGACGGTCGGTCACGGCGACCTCGGTGACATCTACAACGCCGCCAACACGATCCCGAACATCGTCTTCGAGCTGGTCGCCGGGGGTGCACTGGCCAGCCTGGTGGTGCCGCTGCTGGCCGGGGCGGTCGCGGCCGGTGACCGCGAGCGGGTCGGGGCGGTCACCTCGGCCCTGATCGGCTGGTCGGTCGTGCTGCTCGTGCCACTGGCCGTCCTGGTCAGGGTGCTGGCCGGCCCGATCGCCGGGCTCCTGCCCGATGTGCCGGCCGCCCACCAGCAGACCGCGGCCGCGATGCTGGAGGTCTTCGCCTGGCAGCTGCCGCTCTACGGCCTCGGCATCGTCCTCACCGGCGTGCTCCAGGCCCACCACCGCTTCGCCTGGCCGGTGATCGCCCCGTTGCTGTCCAGCGTCACGGTGATGACGGCCTACCTCTCGTACGCGGCGGTGGACGGCGCCCGGACCGACTTCGCCGGGCTGAGCCGCGGCGGCGAGGCGATTCTCGCCTACGGCACCACAGCCGGGGTCGCCGTGCTCGCCCTCTGTCTGCTGATCCCGTTGACGAGGCTGCGCCTGCGTCTGCGGTGGACGCTGCGCTTCCCGGGTGACGAGGGCCGGCAGGCCATCCGGCTGGGCTGGGCGGGCGCGGTCACCGTCGGCTCGCAGCAGATCATGCTGGTGGTGGCGATCGCGCTCACGGCGAGCGGCGGACTGGTCCTCTACAACACCGCCCAGACCGTGTTCCTGCTGCCGTGGGCGGTTCTGGCCGTGCCGGTGGCCACCGCGGTCTTCCCCTCGCTGTCCGCCGCCGCCAGCCACCGCGACGAGCCGGCCTACCGGGCGGCTCTGTCCGGGACCGCGCGGTCGGTGATGCTGCTGGCCGGGCTGGGCGCGGCCGCCCTGGTGGCGCTGGCCGGCCCGGTGGCCTACCTGATCGGTGCGGCCCCTGCCGCGGACGGCATCGTCGGCTTCGCCCCCGGCCTGCTCGGTTATGCCTTGTTCGCACTGCTCTCGCGTGCTCTCTACGCGCGGGGCGCGACGGTCGCCGCCGCGGGCTCGACCGCCGCCGGCTGGATCCTGGGTGCCGCGGTGGCGCTGGTGCTCGCCGGCGCGGGCGACCAGGTGTTCACCCTCGGACTGGCCAACGCCGTGGCCATGTCGGCAATCGGACTCCTGCTGGTGCTCGCCGTCCGCCGGCATGCGGGACCCGAGGCGCTGGCCGGTCTCGGGCGCACCACGCTCGTCACGCTGCTCGCCGCCGGTCTGGCCGCGCTCGCGGGCTGGGGTGCGGTGGCCGGGTCGGGTGCCTTGTTCGGCGCGACCCCGCAGGCTGTTCCCAGCATCGTGCAAGGCATATTGGGGGGTCTCGCCGTGCTCGTCGTCTTCGTGGGCGTCGCCTATCCGCTGGCCCGGCGTGACCTGGCGCCGCTGGCCCGCCGGCTGCGGCGCCGCTCGGCCTGATCGAAGGGATTTTTGTGGGCGTCGACTGGCGTGGTTCGGTGGCTCTGGTGCTGGCCTCCAGCACGGGCGGGGTCGGCCAGCACGTCGCCTCGCTGGCCCGCGGCCTGGTCGCGGCGGGCTGCGACGTGCTGGTGTGCGGGCCCGAGGCCACCGACGAGCTGTTCGGCTTCGCCGCCGCCGGCGCCACCTTCGTCCCGGTCGAGATCCCGGCCGCCCCTGGCCCGCAGGACGCCAACGCCGTCCGCCAGCTGCGCGGCGCCTTGGCCGCGCGCCGCCCCGACGTCGTCCACGCCCACGGCTTCCGCGCCGGTTTCGTCGCCCAGCTCGCCCGGTCCGGCACCCCGCTGGTCATCACCTGGCACAACGCCGTCCTGTCCCGCAAAGGCCTGCGCGGTCAGGCCTCCCTGCTCGTCGAGCGGGTCGTGGCCCGCACCGCGACGCTCACCCTGGGCGCCTCGGAAGACCTGGTGGAGCGGGCCACCGCGCTCGGCGCCCGCCGGGCCCGCCTCGGCGCCGTCGCCGCGCCCACGCTGCCCGCGCCCAAACGCAGCCGGTCGGCCGTGCGGGCCGAGTTCCGGCTGCGTCCCGGGACCCCGCTGATCGTCTCGGTCGGCCGGTTGCACCCGCAGAAGCGCTACGACCTGCTGGTCGACGCCTCCGCCCGGTGGCGTGACCTCGACCCGGTGCCGGTGGTCGTGGTGGCCGGGTCGGGCCCCAGCTACATGGAGCTGGCTCAGCGGGCGTCGCGTGAGCACGCGCCCTTTCAGCTGCTCGGGCGGCGCAACGACGTGGCCGACCTGCTGCTCGGGGCCGACCTGGCCGTGATCACCAGCGACTGGGAGGCGCGGCAGCTGTTCGCCCAGGAGGCCCTCGAATCGGGTGTCCCGCTGATCAGCACGGCCGTCGGCGGGCTGCCGGGGCTGGTCGGGGACGCGGCGGTGCTGATCCCGCCCGACGACGTCGACGCGCTCGACAACGCCGTACGGGAAATGCTCGCCGACCCCGAGATGCGCGCCGACTATGCCGCCCGGGGGCCCGCGCGAGCCGCGACCTGGCCTCGGGAGGCCGACACGGTCGCCGACGTGCTCGCGGCGTACGCCGAAGTGACGGGCGCGCGGTGAGAGCTCTCGACCGGTTCCGGCGCGTCCGCCGGGCCTCGGTTCCGGCCGGGCGGCGACGGACCGCGGCCTGGGTGCCCTATCTGATGGTCGCGCTGATCGCGGTGGCCGGCCTCGCCGGACTGTCCGTGCGCCCGGCCGGCGACAACAACACCGGCAGCGCCGACTACGTGATCCTGGCCGGGTCGGCCGGCCTGCGCTGGGACGACCTCGACCCGCAGCGCACCCCGACGCTGTGGCAGGAGGCCACAAAGGGTTCGATCGGCTGGCTGTCGGTGCGCTCGGCGATGCGGGTGACCTGCCCCTCCGACGGGTGGCTGACGCTGGGCGCGGGCAATTACGCCGCCTGGCCCCGGCGCACCACGGGCAGCCAGTGCGAGCCCGCCGCGCCCGCGCTGACCCGGCCCGACACCATCGGCGCCAACCTCACCGACCAGCGTTCGGTGGTCCAGAACAATCAGGACCAGCTCCCGTACGGCGCGGTGCCCGGCGCCCTGGCCGAGTCGGTGCGCTGCACCTACGCCTTCGGGCCGGCCGCGGCGATGGCGGCCGCCCGCCCGTTCGGCCGGGTCGACAAATACGAGCCCTCGCTGCCCGCCGATCCCAGGGCTCTGCTCACCCAGTGCAACCTGAGCATCGTCGACCTGGGCACGATCGCGGGCTCCGGCGCCCAGCGCGAGCAGGCGGTGCGGGCGGCCGACGCCATCCTGGCCCGGATCGTCGCCGCCCGTCCGGAGCGCTCGCTGCTGATGGTGGCCGGGGTGTCCGACACCGAGCGCTCGTCGCGGCTGCACGTGGCCATCGCCGAGGGGGAGGGCTGGAACGGCGGCTGGCTCACCTCGGCCGGCACCGGCCGCGACGGCTACCTCCAGCTGATCGACCTGGCCCCGACTGTGCTCACCGCGCTCGGCAAGCCCGCGCCCGAGAAACTCTTCGCCGGCCGCGCGGCCACGGCGGTCGAGGGACGCCCGGCCGACGTCGCCGACGCGATGCTGGGGGTGCACAACGCCGACCAGCGCTCGGTGGCCCAGCGTTCGGTGGCCGAGATCTTCTTCACCGTGCTGGCCGGCTTGCAGGTCCTGCTCTTCCTGCTGGCCGTGCCGGTGATGGTGCGCGCCCGCCGGCACGCCGGGCCGCGCGGCCCCGCGCTGCCGTCGGCCCGGCTGGTCGCCGTCCTGGAACTGGCCCTGATCGCGGCGGCCCTGGCCATCCCGGCGGCGCTGCTGGCCGACGCGACGCCGTGGTGGCGCTACGGGCATCCGGCCTGGGTGTTCGGCAGCGTCACCGGCCTGTTCATCGTGATCGGCACCGCCCTCGTGCGGTTGGCGCCCCGCTATCACCGCACACTGTGGCCGATGGGCGCGGTCGCCGGCATCGGTGCCCTGGTGGTCGGCCTCGACCTGCTGACCGGCGCCCAGCTCCAGCTCAACGGCGTCGCCGGCTATTCGGCGGTGTCCGGCGGGCGCTATGCGGGGGTCGGCGGCGTGGGTCTCGGCGTCTTCGTGGCCGGGCTGCTCGTGCTGGCCGGCTCGCTGGCCCAGTGGATCACCAAGCAGTGGCGGCCGGTCATCGTCGTCCTGCTCGGGGGCATCGGCGTGGTGGTCGTGGGCAGCCCCTACATGGGGGCCGACCCGGTCGGGGCGATCGCCGTGACGGCCGGGGTCTGCGTGGCCGCCGCGATCACCACCGGAGGCTGGCTGACCGTCCCGCGCTTCGCCTGGGCCGCGCTGGCCGGGCTGGCCGTCACGATCAGCTTCGCGGCGGTCGACCTGCGCCGGCCCGCGGCCGATCAGGGCATCGTCGGGCGGCTGCTGACCGAGCTGGGCAACGGCACCGCCGGGCCGGCCATGCAGCGGGCCGCCACCGCCAACGGGCAGGCCCTGCTGGACAGCCCGCTGACGGTCCTGGCCGTGGCCGGGGTGCTGATGCTGGCCTTCTGCCAGTTCTCGCCGTGGGGCGGGCTCAACCGGCTCTTCGGGCTGCACCCGGCGCTGCGGGCGGCCGGGGCCGGGGTGACCGTGGCGACGCTCATCGCCGGGGTGCTCAACGGGTCGGCGCTGACCGTGGCCGGAGCGGCGGCGGCCGCGGCGGTGCCGACCGCGGTGCTCACCACGCTGCGGGTGCTGCTGCACGCCGCCGACCGGACCCGGCCCGAGGGCGAGACGTACGGCCCCGGGGGCCCCGGGCTGCGCGAACCGGCCTCGTCGACGCCGGTGGCGTGATCGCGGACACGCGTCGCGACCAGCCCGAACGTGCGGACGCCGCGGCAGGTGTTACGGTGAACTCCCGTGGATGGGGCCCAGGCCCCGGCCGCAGTCACAATCAGGCGACCACGGGAGCAGGGCGTTGGCCTCATCAGTGCGCGAAACGCGGCACATCTTCGTCACCGGGGGCGTCGCCTCCTCGCTGGGCAAGGGCCTGACCGCCTCCAGCCTCGGTAATCTTCTGACCGCGCGCGGGCTCCGGGTCGTCATGCAGAAGCTCGACCCCTATCTGAACGTCGACCCGGGCACGATGAACCCGTTCCAGCACGGCGAGGTCTTCGTGACCGAGGACGGGGCCGAGACCGACCTCGACGTCGGGCACTACGAGCGGTTCCTCGACCGGTCGCTGTCCGGCAAGGCGAACGTCACGACCGGCCAGGTCTATTCGACGGTCATCGCGCGCGAGCGGCGCGGCGAATACCTCGGCGACACCGTCCAGGTCATCCCGCACATCACCAACGAGATCAAGTCGCGCATCTTCGCGATGGCCGACCCCGACGAGTCCGGCCGCCGGCCCGACGTCGTGATCACCGAGGTCGGCGGCACGGTCGGCGACATGGAGTCGCTGCCGTTCCTCGAGGCGATCCGCCAGGTCCGCCACGAGGTCGGCCGCGACCACGTCTTCTACCTGCACGTCTCGCTGGTGCCCTACCTGGCCCCCTCGGGCGAGCTCAAGACCAAGCCGACCCAGCACTCGGTGGCGGCGCTGCGCAACATCGGTATCCAGCCCGACGCGCTGGTGTGCCGCAGCGACCGCGAGATCCCCGAGAAGCTGAAGCACAAGCTGGCGCTCTACTGCGACGTCGACCGTGAGGCCGTGGTGGCCGCACCCGACGCGCCCAGCATCTACGACATCCCGAAGGTGTTGCACCGGGAGGGGCTGGACGCCTACGTCGTACGGCGTCTGGGTCTGTCCTTCCGCGACGTGAACTGGACGCAGTGGGACGATCTGCTGCACCGCGTGCACCACCCGAAGCGGACCATCACGGTGGCGCTGGTCGGCAAGTACGTGGACCTGCCCGACGCCTACCTGTCGGTCAGCGAGGCGATCCGGGCCGCCGGGTTCGGCAACAATGTCAAGATCCAGCTGCGCTGGGTGCCGAGCGACGACTGCGAGACCACGGCCGGCGCGGCCGCGGCCCTCAAGGGTGTCGACGGCATCGTGATCCCGGGCGGCTTCGGTGTCCGCGGCATCGAGGGCAAGATCAACACTTCGCGGTACGCCCGGGAGCACCAGATCCCGATCCTGGGCATCTGCCTCGGCCTGCAGTGCATGACGATCGACGCCGCGCGCCACCTGGCCGGGCTGGCCGGGGCCAACTCGCTCGAGTTCGACGAGCAGGCGCCGTACCCGGTGATCTCGACGATGGCCGACCAGGAGGACATCGTGGCCGGCAAGGGCGACCTGGGCGGCACCATGCGGCTGGGGGCCTACCCGGCCGAGTTGCAGGAGGGCTCGATCGTGGCCGAGGTGTACGGCTCGACCGACATCTCCGAGCGGCACCGGCACCGCTACGAGGTCAACAACGACTACCGGGCCACGCTGGCCGAGGCCGGCCTGGTCTTCTCGGGCACCTCGCCCGACGGCCGGCTCGTCGAGTTCATCGAGCTCGACCGCTCGGTCCACCCGTATTTCGTGGCCACCCAGGCCCACCCCGAGCTCAAGAGCCGGCCCACGCGTCCCCACCCGCTCTTCGACGGCCTGGTCAAGGCGGCCATCGAGTACGCGGCGGCCGACGAGCTGCCGGTGGAAGCGTCATGACCGCGTTCCAGCACGACACCCGCTCGCGGACCGCCCGCTACGAGGGCCCGATCTTCACCGTGTTCACCGACGAGGTGACGATGTCGTCGGGCGGCACGGCCAAGCGCGACGTCGTGCAGAACAAGGGCGCGGTCGGCGTGGTGGCGCTGGACGAGGTCGGCCGGGTCGTGCTGATCAAGCAGTACCGGCACGCGGTGGGGCAGCGGCTGTGGGAGCTGCCGGCCGGGTTGCGCGACGTCGAGGGCGAGGGGCTGGAAGTCACGGCCGCGCGGGAGCTGGCCGAGGAGGCCGACCTGCGGGCCGGGTTGTTCCACCTGCTGATCGATCTCTACACGTCGCCCGGCTTCGCCGACGAGACCATCCGGATCTTCCTGGCCCGGGAGCTGGTGCCGGTGCCGGACGAGGAGCGCTTCGAGCGTACGGATGAGGAAGCCGACCTCGAGATCGCCTGGATCGACCTCGACGAGGCGGTGGCGATGGTCTTCCGCGGCGAGATCACCAACGCGGCGGCCGTCGCCGGGCTGCTCGCGGCGGCCCGCGCGCGCGACGAGGGCTGGGCCACGTTGCGGCCCGCCGGCACCCCGGCGCTCTGATACCGGGTGAGCGCGGGCCGGCCGCCACCGGCCCGCGCTCACCGTTTCGCCGGCGTCACCCCCGGCGGACACCGGCCACTGTGGACTGGCGGAATGATGGTCTCCCGCGTTCCGGAGCCCGGCAATCTGCCGTTCGGCGGTCCCGGAGACGCTTGTCGGCCCCCGTTTCGACCCGTTCGGGGGAGCCTGCTCGGGCGCATTCCAGAAGTGATGCCGGGCTGCGCGTGACCCAGGCGCCACTGGCCTTTCCGGCGCACCGGCAGTCGTCGGCGGGATCTCACCAACGCGCTCTAAATCGGTTGCTTCGCGCAGTACGCCGATGCACTGTGGCGCCCGTGAATGACCATCTTCTGGCGGCCTATGACGCCCAGTTACGCACCGATGCCGAGACTCCGGGTGCGGTCTCCGTCACCCGGCTGGGGCCGCTGCGCCTCGCCACCTTCGCGGGCGGCCGTGGATTCATCACCTACCAGGATCTCGGCGGGGCCGACGCCGAAGCGATCCGGCAACTCGTCCCGCAGGCGCTCGCCCACTATCAGGCCGACCCGGAGATCGAGCGGGTCGAGTGGAAGACCCGGGGGCACGATCACGCGCCGGGCCTGCCCGAGGCGCTGACACAGAACGGGTTCATCGCCGACGAGCCTGAGTCGATCATGCTGGGCGAGGCGCGGCTGCTGGCCGTCGACGTCCCGCTGCCCGAGGGCGTGACCCTGCGGACGGTCACCGAGGAGGCGGACGTCCGGGCCATGTGCGCGATGCAGGACGAGGCGTTCGGCGAGCCCGGCGGGCACGACATGGTGGACGCCCTCCTGCGCCGGCTGGCTCGCGACGACGGGATGGAGTTGTGGGTCGCCGAGGCCGACGGCCGGATCGTCAGCGCGGGGCGGCTGGAGCCGGTGGCGGGCACGGACTTCGCCGGGATCTGGGGCGGGGCGACCCGGGTCGAGTGGCGCGGGCGCGGCATCTATCGGGCCCTGACGGCGGCCCGGGCCCGGTCGGCGCTCCGGATGGGCAAAACCTTGATCAACAGTGACTCGACCGAGTTCTCGCGCCCGATCCTGGAACGTTCCGGTCTGGTCAAGGTCTCGACCACGACCCCCTATGAGTGGCGTCGATGAGCCTCCGGTGCGGCTAATTTTCAAGATTTTCTAGCAGGCGGTCTGAGCTGGGCATTTGCTGCCCGGCAAGCGTCGATATGGGGGGTGTTCCGGCGGAGGGCGTTGAACCGGGCGACGGGTGAGGGCCGTACTGGCCCGCAACACCGGTGACATCGACGTCCAACGACGAGGAGTGGTCATGAGGTCCCGCACGTATCGACGACGGAACGACGACAGCCGGCGCAAGACGATCGGCGCGGTGGTGGTCGCGGGTGTGGTCGTCGCCATGGGTGTGACCGGGCTTCAGCTGGCCTCGGCGTCCACCGAGACCAAGGCCGTCGATCTGGTGACTGTGGACGGTCAGCAGTTCGACGTCGCCAAGTGCGCGGACGTCCAGGTCAACGCGGGCGCCGTCGTCTGTGACGGCGAGGAGCTCGCCCCGGTCGAGGCCCAGGCGCCCGGTGACGCGGCCGCTGCTTCGGCGGCGGCGCTCGAGACGGCGTGCGACACGTTCGCGGCCGACGCGGCGGCGGCCGCGGGTGGCGGCGAGGAAGCGGGCGGTCAGGACGCCGGTGAGGAAGCCGCTGCGGGCTCCCCGGCGGCCAAGGCCGAGAACAAGGCTCAGGCCAAGAAGTGGGCCAAGGTGCTGAAGGCGCGGGCCGCCGAGAAGGCTGCGGCCGGCCAGAAGGCCGGTGCGGGCAAGAAGGCGGGCGCGGAGGCCGGCGCTGCTGAGGAAGCCGGTGCGGGCGCGGAAGCCGGTGCTGGTGAAGAGGCTGGTGCAGGCGCGGAAGCCGGTGCCGGTGAGGAAGCCGGTGCTGGTGAAGAGGCGGGCGCCGGCGAAGAGGCTGGTGCTGGTGAGGACGCGGGTGCCGCGGACGCTGCGGCTGCCGCTGCGGCCAAGGCTGTCGCCTCCGCGCAGCAGAGCCTGCTCCAGGCCTGCCTGACGCTGGCCGACGCCAAGGCCGCGGCCGGTATCGGTGGCGACGCGGGCCAGGGCGACGACGCGGGCGCCGGTGAGGAAGCCGGTCAGGGCGAGGACGCCGGCGCCGGCGAGGAAGCCGGTGCTGGTGAAGAGGCCGGCGCCGGTGAGGAAGCGGGCGCCGAGGGCGGTGCGGCCGACGAGGGCGCAGCTCCCGCCGCCAAGAAGTAGAGGCGCATGAGCGGCGGCGGTGTGGGGATATCTCGGCCCGCACCGCCGCTTTTCTCTGCCCGCGATGCGGTGCTCCATCGCTTGAATACACACCCGGTGAACGGCTGGTCGCCTTGCGCGCGACCAGCCGTTCTCGGTTATCGGTGACCATTGACGAGCAATTCTGAGACGGCCGTCTCAGGGCTCTGAGCAGGTAATATGCCATTAGATCAATTCCCTCGCCATTCTTTGTGAGCCGGGTCCGATCCGGCATTCGGGCCGCCGCCGTACTCGCTTGTAGCGGACGGTCGACAGCCGCCCGCGGGGATGAAGGAGGGCACGGAAATGGCGAGAAGGCGTGTGGGGGCCCGAAAGAGCAGGCGGTTCCTGACGGTCGGTATCTGCGCGGCCGTGGTGGCGGCCGGCGCTGTCGTGACGCCGCAGGCGTTCGCGGGGACCACGGGCGGCTCGGCGGCGAGCGCCCAGGGCGGCTCGTTCTTCGAGCGGCTGCGAGCCCGATTCGGCCAGAACGGCGGAAACGCGGGCGGCGGGAACGCGGGCGGCAACGCGGGTGGCGGTCAGAACGGCGCCGGTTGCTCCGATGTGGAGCTCGTCTTCGCTCGGGGCACCGGGGAGCCGCAGGGGCTGGGCATCCTGGGCCGGCCGCTGGAGCAGGCGCTGGCCGACGAACTGCCGAACCAGTCCGTCGGCTCGTTCGCCGTCGTCTACGCGGCCGCGAGCAACCAGCAGAGTGCCGGACCGGGCGCCACCAACATGACCCAGCACCTCCAGCAGGTCGCGCAGAGCTGCCCGGAGACGCAGTTCGTGATCGGCGGATATTCGCAGGGCGCGACGGTCACCGACATCGCGATCGGCATCCGCGGCGTCGGCACCCAGGGCCAGGCCATCCCGGCCAACTTGCGTGACCGGGTCGCGGCCGTGGTGGTCTTCGGCAACCCGCTCGGCATCCGGCGGCAGACGATCGCGCGTGCCGCGCCGGAGTTCGCGGACCGGGCGGTCGAGTTCTGCGCCACCGGTGACCCGGTATGCGGCGGCGGCAACAACTTCGCCGCCCACCTCTCCTACGCGCGCAACGGCGACGTGCAGGACGGGGCCGAGTTCGCGGCGGCCCAGATCGGCGGCTGATCCCGCGCGGAGGGCCGGTCACGCTGGGCGTGACCGGCCCTTCTCGTACGTGGAGCCGGTGCCCTACCTTGACAGGCGTGATGGTCGTCGCGACTGTGGCGTTCTGTATCGGGGGCTGCCTGCTCGGCGGCGCCGGCATCTTCCTGTTGCTCAACGTGGGCGACTACCAGTCATTGCGCACGCTTCGCCGTCTGCGGGTCCGGTCGGTCGCTCAGGCGGGCGGTGGCCGGGTCGCGGTCGAGGGGCACATCGAGTACGGCCCGGCCGGCCCCCAGACAGCGCCGGTCACGGCCGAACAGTGCGCCTGGTTCCACGTACGGCTGATCCGTGAACCCAGCCGCCACTACACGAGCAGCGACGACCCCGACCACGACGTGCTGCTGGACTTCTCGTCGCCGGGCGGGTTCACACTGGCCGACCACAGTGGCCGGGTGCCGGTCGATCCGGCGCTGCTCGACGTGCTGAACACGACCGGCCCCAGCGTGGCGGTGCACACCAAGATCATGCACAAGCGCTCGAAACCGGAGACGCTGCCGCCCGTGGTCCCGCGCGAGATCGTCGATGATCTGCGCAAGAGTGAGCGCCTGACGCTGACCGAGACGAGGGTGCCCCGCGGCGCCCAGGTCTTCGCGCTGGGTCGCCTCTCGAACGGCGAGCTCAAGCGCAGTTTCGCCGGCCTCACCGTCTTCTCGTCGAACAGCCGCGACAAGGTCATCGCCAGCCGCAAGGACGACATCGGCCTCGGCGCCCGCATGGTGGTCGGTTTCGGCCTGGCCGGTCTCATTCTCGCCGCCGGCAGCGCCGCCTACCTGACCACATTGGCGTAGACCGACACGGCGACACGGCGGCGCGGCTGCACGGCGACACGGCGGCGCGGCTGCACGGCTGCACCAGGGGTGCGGCTGCACGGCTGCACGGCTGCACGGCTGCACGGCTGCACGGCTGCACGGCTGCACGGCGGCGCGGCTGCACCAGGGGTGCGGCTGCACTGCGGCACGGCTGCACGGGGGTGCAGCTGCGCGGGGGTGCACGGACACGGCGACGCCCGTCGCCGGGCTGACGGCAACGGGCGTCGCGGAACTCGTGGTGCGACCGGATGAGTGCGACCGGCTTGGTTACGACCGGCTGGGATGCGGCCGGATGCGGTGCGTGGGTGGCGGCGGTGCCGTCACCCGCGCGTACGGGTCAGGACCTGGTGATTTTGACGTTGTCGACGGCGGCTTCGACCAGCGAGGCGGTGGACGCGTCGGCCGCTTCCACGCTGAGCCGGACGGTCTGGCCGGCGAACGACGACAGGTTGGCCGAAGCGGTGGCCCAGGCCGCGGCGCGATCGGTCGCGGCCGCCGACTGGGTGAACACCGTGGTGGTGGTGCTGCCCGAGACCACCCGGATGCGGACGTAGTCGGCGCTGGTCGCGTTGTTGAGGTGCGACAGGTACCAGCTGAAGCTCAGCGTCAGCGTGCCGGTCGGCAGGGTGATCGACGGGGACAGGATCGTCGTGGTGCCGCCGTCCACGTCGTTGGCGCCGGCGCTGGCCCCGGCCGTGGCTCCGGTCACCAGGTCGTAGGTGCCGCCGACCGCGGTGCCCAGCTGCGAGGTGATGGCGGCCGGGTCGGCGCGCTCGAAGCGGCCCGAGGTGGCCGTGTCGCCCGTGCCCGCCGTCCAGCCCTTGGCCGTCTCGAAGGTGTCCTCCCACACGGTCGTCCCGGTCGGCGGGGGAGTCGTCCCGCCGGCGGCGAGGGTCCAGACCGCGTACGCGATGGCGTCCGAGTTCCGGTCGAGCGCGGTGTCGTTGATGTTCGCGGTCGTGTCGCACGACGCGTGGTAGCACGGGTCGAACGCGGCCGCCGTGCCTCCCCACAGCTGCACCTGGGCGGCGGTCTTGCGGCCCTCGGCGCCGGTGAAGATGCCGCCGGCCGGGATGCCGTTCGCGATGAACGGGCCGTAGTCGCTGCGCCCGTCGAAGTCGGTGCCGCGGGTGGGCACGCCGATCGACGTGAAGTAGGCGGCCAGGGTGGCCTCGATCTGCGCCGAGCCGGACGGGCCGGGACCGGAGCCCGTACCGTCGGAGTTGTCACCGTCGTAGAGGAAGTAGCCCGGGTTGGGCGAGCCGACCATGTCGAAGTTCAGATACCCGGTGATCTCGCGCTTCTGCGCGGTGGTCAGCGAATTGACGTAGGCGGTGGACCCGCGCAGCCCGAGTTCCTCGGCGCCCCACCAGCCGAAGCGCAGGTGCCGGTCGGGCTGGAAGCCGGTGCGGGCCACGGCCAGCGCGACCTCGAGGTTGGCGGCCGAGCCGGAGCCGTTGTCGTTGATGCCGGGGCCGGCCGTGACGCTGTCGAGGTGCCCGCCGATCATCAGCGTGTTCGCGGTGTCGCCGCCCGGCCAGTCGGCGATCAGGTTGTAGCCGGTGGCGCCGTTGTAGGTGAATGACTGCTGCCGGGTGGTGAAGCCGGCCGCGTCGAGCAGGTTCTTGACGTAGGTCACGGAGGCCAGATAGCCGGGGCGGCCGTGGGCGCGGTTGCCGCCGTTGGCCGTGGCGATGCTCTGCAACTGCGACAGATGCGCCTTGACGCTGGTGACGGAGATGTTCGGGGCCGCGGCCAGCGCCGTGGTGGGTGCCGCCGCGGCCGGCCCGGTCGCCAGGCCCAGGACGAGGGCGGCGGTGGCGCCGAGGATGAGTGGTGCTCGCACGAAGGTCCTCCGTGTAGCTCGGGGGTGTGCCCGCGAGCATGTCAGCGGAGCTGACCCATGCACTCATCCCAATCAATACATATCAGGATGCCGGGGAAAACGGCCCGCTCAGCGCGGCCCACTGCAGCAACATGATGGTCTTGGCGTCGGCGATCCGCCCGTCGGTGGTGGCCCGCAGGGCCTCGTGGAAGCCGAGCTCGACCGGTTCGATGTCCTCACCCTCGTCGGCCACGCCGCCGCCGGGGCCGGTGCGGTCGGCCGCCGTGTAGGGCGCGGCGTAGAAGTGCAGGCGCTCGGTGACCGACCCGGGGCTCATCCAGACGCCGAACACGTGCTGCAACTCGCCGACGGTCACCCCGAGCTCCTCGGCCGCCTCGCGCCGGATCGCGCGGGCCGGGTCGTCGTCGTCGAGCAGACCGGCGGCGGCCTCGACGAGCATGCCGTCCGGGTGGCCGTTGACGTAGGCGGGGTAGCGGAACTGCTTGGTCAGCAGCACGGTGCGCCGCTCCCGGTCGTACAGGAGGATGGTCGCGCCGTCGCCGCGGTCGTACGTCTCGCGTTGCTCGGTGGTCCAACTCCCGTCGCGGTGGCGGTAGTCGAACGTCGTGCGGCGCAGCACATGCCACGCGGTGGCGAGCAACTCCACGTCGCGGATGACCACGTCGGGGTTGCCGGTCAGATCGCGGCCGGCCCGGTTGAGCCCGGTGCGGCCCCGGCTGTCGGGCCGGTCGATGCCCTTGATTCCGTTCATGGTCCGGTACGCTAACCGTTAAACGCGCAACAGTCGACAACAATGAGGAGAAACACGCAATGCTGCCGGCCGAGCGCCGCGACCTGCTGCTGGCCCGCCTGAGCGCGGACGGCAAGCTCGTCGCCAAGGACATCGCCGCGGAACTCGGCCTTCCCGAGGACACCGTCCGGCGCGATCTGCGGGAGCTGGCCGCGGCGGGTCTGTGCCAGCGGGTGTACGGCGGTGCGTTGCCGGCCGCCCCGGCCGCGGCCGACTACCAGACCCGGACGGCGGTGGCGCCCGGCAGCAAGAAGCGGGTCGCCGCCCTGGCCGCGAGCCTCATCCGCCCCGGCGCGACCGTGCTGCTCGACGGCGGCACGACGGCGCTGGCCGTCGTCGGCGCGCTGCCCGCCGATCGGCCGGCCACGATCGTCACGCACAGCGTCACCGTGGCCGCCGCCCTGGTCGGGCATCCGGCCGTCGAGGTGCTCGTGCTGGGCGGCCGGCTCTTCAAGCACTCCGCCGTCACGTGCGGTGCGGCCACCGCGGAGGCGGCGTCGGGCATCACGGCCGACCTCTTCCTGCTCGGCGTCACCGGGGTGCACCACCGGGCCGGGCTCACCACCGGCGACGCCGACGAGGCCGCCATGAAGCGTCTGCTCGCGTCGCGCGCGGCCGAGACGTACGTGCTGGCCAGCGCCGAGAAGGTCGGGGCGGTCTCGCCGTACGCGGTCCTGCCGTTCCCCGAGGTCACCGGCATCATCACCGACCGGCCGGGCGACGACCCCGAGCTGGCCCGGCTGACCGCCGCCGGAGCGCCGATGATCCGGGCCACGTAGCTCGTTCGTCACAGCCAGCGGCGGACCCGGGCGCGGTAGGCGTCGTACTCCTCGCCGAAGCGTGCCGACAGGTAGCGCTCCTCGGGGCCGACGACCAGAAGCTGGATGGCGACGAGCGGCAGCGGCACCAGCAGTAGCGGCCACCACGACCCGACGACCAGGGCGCCACCGGCGTGGACGGCCGCGAGTCCCGCGTACATCGGATTGCGGGACACACGGTAGGCACCCGTCGTGACCAGGGTGGTGACCGGCCGGTGCGGAACGATGGTGGTGCCCCGGCTGAGCACGCCGCGGACGCCGCCGACGGTCAGGGCCGCGCCGAGGACGGCCACGACGATCCCAAGCACGAGGGTGGCCGGCCGCCCGCCGATCGGCAGGGGTGCCACCTGTTGTGCCACCAGGCCCAGAGCGAACGCGGCGACGTAGTAGAGCGGGGGCGGAACGAGGATCACGCGGGCGCCTCGATGCGCCTCGACCGGCAGTGCCATGGTCATCACCTTTTTTCGGTAGAGTAAAACTCTACTTAATAGAGGACTACGCTACCGAGGTGGCTGTCAAGCGTCCGTACGAGTCGTCTCGGCGTCAGGAGCAGGCCCGGCTGACCCGCGGCACGATCCTGGACGCCGCCGCCGAGCTGTTCGTCGATCCCGGCTATGCGGCCACCCCGCTGGTCGCCGTGGCCGACCGGGCCGGGGTGGCCGTGCAGACCGTCTACAAGGTCTTCGGCAGCAAGAAGGCGCTGCTCTCGGCCCTGGTCGACGTGACCGTGGCCGGCGACGACGAGCCGGTGCCGCTGCCCCAGCGGCAGTTCGTGGCCGACATCCGGGCGCTGCCCGACGCGCGCGCCAAGCTGTCCCGCTACGCCACCCACCTGGTCGAGATCCACACCCGTCAGGCCCACGTGATGCTGGCCCTGGCCGGTGCCGCCACGGCCGACGCCGAGGCGGCCGCGATCTGGCGCAAGAATCTCGACGAGCGCCGCCAGGGCATGACCATGTTCGCGGCCGAACTCCTCGGCACCGGCCAGGTGCGGCCCGAGCACACCGCCGAGACGGTCGCCGACGTGCTCTGGCTGGCCATGGATGTGCGCAACTTCGACTACCTGGTCCGCGAGCGCGGCTGGCCGGTCGAGCGCTTCCATCACTGGTACGTCGACACGGTGGCCGCCGCGCTGCTGCGCGTCACTTAAGGGCATGTCCTGGATGCGTCCCGGGGTCCCGGGCGGCCAGGGTGAAGCCATGACCGCCCGTTCGTCCTGGTCGGTGCGGAGGACCACGGAACGCCCGGCGACGATCCGACGTGGACCTCGACGTGGGCCCACCTGACCGGCTGGAAGCGCTGGCTCTCGGTCGAGGGCACCGATCACCTGTCGTTCACCGACTACGCGCCACTGGCCGATCAGGCCGGCCGGCCGCTGCAACCGCTGGCCGGCGACCGCTGCCTGGAGATCACCCGGGCCCATGTGGCGGCGATCCTCGACAAGCACCTGCGGTTGCGCCCGGGGCCGTTGCCGCGTTATCCCGAGGTGATCTTCCACCATCCGGCCTACCGTTGAGGCCATGAAGCTCACCCGTGACTCCGGCCCCGGCAACTCGGAGTGGGGCCTCGAGGTGCTGCGGGCCGAGGTGACCCGCCTGGGCGCGCTGATCGGCGCTCCCGAGGCGGGCCTGGTCGCCTTCGAGCCCCGCGACGCCGCCCAGCCCTATGTCCTCGTCGACGCCGACGGCACCTATCACTGGCTCGTGGTCGAGCGGGGCGAGGTGCTCGAGGACCGCACCACCACGTCGCGCGACGAGCTCCTCTACTGGTCGTTCGACGCGACGACCTACGCGATGGCCGGCGAGTGGGCCACCCGGCATCCGGTCGAGGGCCAGGACTTCCGGGTCACCCTGTGGCTCCAGCAGTTCGCGCTGCTGCGCACCCTCGACCCCGACTGGGAGCAGCGCCGCCGCCGCGAGCTGGCCGACCGGGTCGCCGACCTCCCGCCGCTGCCCTGATCACCGCTGCCCTGACTACCGCAGCCCGCGCTGGTGGGCGATGCGTTCCACGGCGTCCTTGGCCTCGGCCAGGCCGGTGCCGGTCCGTTCGCGATAGACCTTGATGGCCTGGATGAACTCGCCCTTGACGAGGTGGGCGACGACCTCCGGGTCCTCCGTGGGCACCGGCTCCTCGATGCCGAGGTGGCCCATCACCAGATCCAGCTTGCGCTCGATCGCCGCCAGCCGGGCCGCCTCCCGCCCGCTGCGCTGACTGCGCCCGGAGGCCACGATGAGCCCCAGCCCCACGACGGCGATGACGATGGCGACCACGGTCAGGAGATCCATTCCCTCATCGAAGCAGGCGAGCGCTACCCCGGTTCCGCCCCGCCTGCGGTCGAGGGTCAGACGTCGCGGCTGGACAGGGTCAGGGAGTGGGCTTCGGTGTCGGGCTGGTCCAGGCCGAAGCTGAGGATGCGGCGCGGATGGATCCGGATGATCGGGGCCGCCGAGCCGTGCGCGGAGTCGGTGGGGGCGTCGATCGCCTCGGCCGTGCCCCGGATCTCGAGGCAGCGCACCCGCCACGGCGACGTCGACGGGACGTCGTCGACCACGAAGGCGACCTGCCCGGTGGCGGCGACGTTGCGGTATTTGTGGCTGGCCGCCATGGTGTGACCGGCGATGTCGATCGTGCCGGTGGCCTCGTTGAGGCGGAAGCCGACCGGGCTGTTCTGCAGCGTGCCGTCGGGGCGCAGCGTGGCCAGGCGGCCCAGCATCTGGCCGGCCAGGTAGGTGGTCTCGAGCTCGGTGAAGGGCATCCACCCACCCTGCAACCTCAAGTTCCGTTGAGGTCAAGGGCGACGATAGGGCCGCGCCGGAACGGGTATACGCCGATCATGAGCGATGCACACACCGAGCAGTACGAGGAGTTCGTGACCGAGGACGGCCCCGGGTCGGCCGACGGCAAGGCGGCCCCGGCCGAGCAGGAGGCGCACGGCGGCAGCATGGCCCCGGGCCTGGTCGACGACGCCGGCAACCAGATCGCCGAGCCACCGCCCAACCCGCAGGACCGTTTCTAGGGAGCCGCCTTGCCGAAGCGCGCGGCCACGGTAGCCACGGCGGCGCGCAGCTCGGGGCCTTCCTCGACGGTGAAATCGACCGGCACCGCGGCCAGCCACTCCTGGGCGTACATCTGGGGGTTGCCCGTGGTGCCGGTCAGCACGCAGCGGTCGCCGTCGGGCTCCAGGCGGCCCATCGGACCGCGGATGTAGGGTGCGACCGCGTCGTGGGGCGCGTGGAAGATCACCTTCGTCGGGTATTTCCAGCCGGCGCCCAGGTTCTGGTCGAGCGCGGCCACCGGGTCGAGGTTGTCCGGCGGCGTGAAGGTCTGCGGCAGCCGGCTGACCGCGCGGATCCGGTCGATGCGGTAGGTGCGGATCGCGTCGGCCCGGTGCGAGTGGCACAGCAGATACCAGCGGCCGAAGCGCACCACGACCGCCCACGGGTCGACCTCGGTGTCCCACGGGTCACCGCTCTCGCCGCGATAGGTGACCAGCACCCGGCTGCGGTCGGCCACGGCCGCGACGAGCGCGCTGGTCAGGGCCGGATCGGCGCGGGACGCCCGGCGGTCGGGGGCGGCCGACGCGTACGCCCGCAGGGCCGCCGCCTGCCGGCCGATGCTCTCGGGCAGGGCGCGGATGACCTTGCTGAGTGCCGCCCCGACCAGGTCGTCGGCGTCGATCGCGGCCGGCTGCCCGTCGAGCACCGCCATGACCAGGCCGAGCGCCTGCTCCTCGGTGAACACCACCGGGGGAAGCCGGGTGCCGCGGCCCAGCCGGTAACCCCCGTACGGCCCGCGGACCGCCTCGACCGGGATGCCGGCCTCGCGCAGGATCTCGATGTAGCGGCGGGCGGCACGCTCGGTCACCCCGAGCTGCTCGGCGAGCTGGGCCGCGGTGGTTCCCGGGCGGCCTTGGAGGATCTCGAGCGTGCGCAGCGCCCGCGCGGTGGGGCTCAAACCGGTTGGCACACCGACGACCGTACCGGAAGTAGAACGTCCTGATTCGGTCCTAGGTTGCTCTCATGACTGATGAACACATCGTGCTCGTGGGTGGCCTGTGGCTCGACGCCTCGACGTGGAGCGGCGTCGTGTCCGAACTGGAGAAGCGGGACCGCCGGGCCGTACCCGTGTCGCTGCCCGTCGAGCCGGAGACGACGCTCGACGACCAGGTGGCGGCGGTGCTCGCCGCCGTCGACGCGGCGCCCGGCCCGTCCGTCGTGGTGGGGCACTCGGCGGCCTGCTCGCTGGCCTGGATCGTGGCCGACCGGCGGCCCGGCCGGGTGGCCAAGGTGGTCCTGATCGGCGGCTTCCCCAACGCCGACGGGGAGGAGTACGCGAACTTCTTCCCGATCACCGACGGTCTCATGCCCTTCCCGGGCTGGGAGCCGTTCGAGGGGGCGGACGCGGCCGACCTCGACGAGCCGGCCCGGCAGGCGTTCGAGGCGGCGGCCGTGCCGGTGCCCGAGGGCGTGGCCAAGGCGGTCGTCCGGCTGACCGAGGAGCGGCGTTACGACGTACCGGTGGTGTTGATCTGCCCGGAGTTCACCCCGGCCCAGGTGCGCGAGTGGCTGGCCGGCGGTGATCTGCCGGAGTTGTCCAAGGTCAAGCATCTCGACCTGGTCGACATCGACTCGGGCCACTGGCCGCAGCTGACCCGCCCGGCCGAGCTGGCCGGCCTCCTGGCGCCCACCGTTTGACGAGGATCGATGCGGTCGGGAGCTGGCAAAGGGGGCATTTGGTGCGAAGCGCGGAGTAGTCTTCGGGCGGGGCGGCCCGAGCGAACAGGCCGCCGGGGGACGTCACTCAGCGTTGAGAAAGGACGGTGTCGGCTCCATGAAGGTCGGCATTCCCAGTGAGGTCAAGAACAACGAATTCCGGGTGGCCATCACGCCCGCCGGGGTCTACGAGCTCCGCCGGGCCGGGCACGACGTGCTGGTGCAGGCGGGGGCGGGGGCGGGGTCGTCGATCACCGACGGCGACTTCATCGCGGCCGGCGCGACCATCCTCGAGACGGCCGACGACGTCTGGGGCGAGGCCGAGCTCGTCCTGAAGGTCAAGGAGCCGATCGCCGAGGAGTACCCGCGCATGCGGCCCGGGCAGGTGCTCTTCACCTACCTGCACCTCGCCGCGTCCAAGGAGTGCACCGACGCGCTGGTCGACCGCAAGGTCACCGGCATCGCGTACGAGACGGTCGAGCTGCCCGACCGGTCACTCCCGCTGCTGGCACCGATGAGTGAGGTCGCCGGCCGCCTCGCGCCCCAGGTCGGGGCCTATCACCTGATGCGCTCCGGCGGCGGGCGCGGCGTGCTCATGGGTGGCGTCCCCGGTGTCTACGCGGCCAAGGTCGTGGTCATCGGGGCCGGCGTCTCCGGCATGAACGCCGCCGCCATCGCGCTCGGCATGCAGGCCGAGATCCTCGTGCTCGACCGCAACATCGCCCGGTTGCGCGCGGCCGACGCCGACTACCGCGGCCATCTGCAGACGGTGGCCTCCAACGCGTACGAGATCGAGAAGGCCGTCCTCGACGCCGACCTGGTCATCGGGGCCGTGCTGATCCCCGGCGCGAAAGCGCCCAACCTCGTCTCCAACGAGCTGGTGTCGCGGATGAAGCCGGGCAGCGTGCTCGTCGACATCTCGATCGACCAGGGCGGCTGCTTCGAGGACTCGCGGCCGACCACGCACGCCGACCCCGTCTACCAGGTGCACCAGTCGATGTTCTACTGCGTGGCCAACATGCCGGGCGCGGTGCCCCACACGAGCACCTACGCACTGACCAATGTCACCCTCCCGTACGCTCTGGAACTGGCCAACCTCGGCTGGCGGGACGCCCTGCGGGCCGACCGCGCGCTCGCCCTGGGTCTCAACACCCACGACGGGCGGGTCACCTACGGACCGGTCGCGGAGGCGCACGGCATGACCGCACTCGACCTGGCCGAGGTACTCAACTGACCGTCCAGCGCACCCTCGACGCCTACCTCGACCACCTCACCGTCGAGCGTGGGCTGTCGCGCAACACCCTCCTGTCGTACCGGCGTGACCTGGAACGATATGCGCGGGCGCTCGCCGAGGACGGGATCGACGATCTCGCCTCGGTGGGCGCCGGCCAGATCAACGACCATCTGGCCACCCTGCGCGCCGAGGGGCTGGCCGCGTCCTCGGCGGCCCGGGCGATCAGCGCGGTCCGTGGCCTGCACCGCTTCGCCGCGCGCGAAGGCCTGGTCACCGCCGACGTCGCGGCCGAGGTCCGCCCGCCCGCGCCGGCCAAGCGGCTGCCCAAGGCGCTCGACGTCGACCAGGTCACCCGGCTGCTCGACGTGCCCGCCGACAGTCCACTCGGGCTCCGCGACAAGGCCCTGCTCGAGTTCCTGTACGGGACCGGGGCGCGCATCTCCGAAGCCGTCGGGGCGGCCATCGACGACCTCGACCTGGGCGACGACGCCGCGGCCATCCTGCACGGCAAGGGCGGACGCACCCGGGTGGTCCCGATCGGTGGTTACGCGAAAGCCGCGCTGGGCGCTTATCTCGTACGGGGGAGACCCGCGCTCGCCGCGGCCGGCAAGGGGACACCGGCGGTCTTCCTGAACGCCCGCGGTGGACAGTTGTCGCGGCAGAGCGCCTGGACGATCCTGCACCGCGCGGCCTCGGCGGCCGGGCTGCCCGTCGAGGGACCGCACGCCGTGAGCCCGCACACTTTGCGGCATTCGTACGCGACCCATCTGCTCGACGGCGGGGCCGACGTGCGGGTCGTCCAGGAGCTGCTCGGGCACGCGTCGGTGGCCACGACGCAGGTCTACACGCTGGTCACCGTTGATCGACTGCGCGAGGTGTACGCGACCGCACACCCGCGCGCTCGTTAGAGCATTGCCCACCCATGGACGGCGACACGCCGACCGCTGAGCCCGGATCGACGGCACGCGTGGCGTACAGTCGGGCATCGGCTCCGGCGTTAACGAGTCGGGGGAGGGGGCGCGAGGGCATGGCAGGTAACGATCGGGCAGAGGCCTGGACCTCGGCGCTCCGCGAGCAGCAGGGCTCCATGGACCTCGGAGCCGACCTCGGCCCCGCCGACCCCACGGCGTACACGATGCGCCGGCCGATCCCCGAGCCGATGCCGACCGACCGGCACGGCCCCGCGCGGATCATCGCCCTGGCCAACCAGAAGGGCGGCGTCGGCAAGACCACGACGACGATCAACCTGGGCGCGGCCCTGGCCGAGTACGGCCGCAAAGTGCTGCTCGTCGACTTCGACCCGCAGGGCGCCTGCTCCGTCGGCCTCGGCGTCAACCCGCACAACCTCGACCTCAGCATCTACAACCTGCTCATGCAGGACGACGTGACCGCCGAGGACGTCATCATCAAGACCGATGTGGCCGGGCTGCACCTGCTGCCGGCCAACATCGACCTGTCCGCGGCCGAGATCCAGCTGGTCAACGAGGTCGCCCGCGAGATGGCGCTGGCCCGGGTGCTGCGCTCGGTCCGCAAGGAATACGACTTCATCCTGATCGACTGCCAGCCCTCGCTGGGCCTGCTGGCGATCAACGCGCTGACCATCGCGCACGGCGTGCTCATCCCGCTGGAGTGCGAGTTCTTCTCGCTGCGCGGCGTGGCGCTGCTGCTCGACACCATCGACAAGGTGCGCGAGCGGCTCAACTTCGACCTCGAGCTCGAGGGCATCCTCGCCACCATGTACGACTCCCGCACCACCCACTGCCGCCAGGTGCTGCAGCGCGTGGTCGAGGCGTTCGGCGACAAGGTCTACCAGACCGTGATCACCAAGACCGTGAAGTTCCCGGAGTCCACCGTGGCCGGCGCGCCGATCACCACGCTCGACCCGGCCTCCTCCGGCGCCCGCAACTATCGCCAGCTCGCCCGCGAAGTCATCGCCGCCAAGGCGGAGCGCGGCTGACCCATGCTCTTCGCCCTCGGCGAGCCGGTGGCTTTTGTCGCCCTGGTCGCCTCCTTCCTGCTCGCGCTCGTGCTCCGGGCCGTCGCCATCCGGCTCACCGCGCGCACCGTCGGCCTGGCCGAGCGCCGCGACTCGATCACCCCGCGCCTGCGTGAGGACGTCGACCCGTTCGGCGGGGTCGCGGCGGCCATCGGCGGCATGGGCTGGGGCAAGATGCTCTCGGTCGACGAGGTCCCCCGCCACCGCGGCAAGGCGCGGGCCATCGCCGTGTTCGCGGCCGGCCCGGTGCTGTGCATCGTGCTGTCGCAGCTGATCCTGCTGGGCTACCGGCTGGCCTACCCCGAAAATGTGCTGTCGTTAATCGGACCGGCCGACGTGCTGCTCGGCATCGGCCTGCCGATCGTCCACCAGGTGCCGTTGTCGCTGGCTGTGGGCCTGTTGTGCTTCGGCCTGCTGGCCCTGATCCCGATCCCCCCGCTGGACGGCTTCGGCATCCTCTACAACGCGGTGAACCGGCCCGGCCGGGGTCTGCAGTGGATGCGGCTGTGGTTCGAGGACAAGAACATCGGCGTATTGGTGCTGCTCGTCCTGTGTCTCTTCCCGCTGGGCGCGCCGTTCCTGCTGCAGATCCTGAACGCCCTCGGGCTGGTCTTCGTCCGCGTTTGGGGATAGCTACCGTGGACGTCCTGAGATGAAAGTGACCCAGGCGTATCGGTACGCCCTCGATCTGACCCCGACGCAGCAGCGCACAGTGCTTGCTCACGCCGGGGCGGCAAGGGTCGCCCACAACTGGGCACTGGCTCGCGTCAAGACGGTAATCGACCAACGGGCGGCCGAGCTTTCCTACGGTGTGCCGAACGATCAGCTCACGGAGCGCCTGTCGTGGTCTTTGGCCGCGCTGCGGAGGGCTTGGAATGCCGCGAAGGACGAGGTGGCTCCGTGGTGGCGGGAGTGCTCCAAAGAGGCTTTCAACACTGGCCTGGATGCTCTTGCTCGAGGGTTGAAGAACTGGTCTGATTGGCGAGCGGGCCGGCGTAAGGGCCGCCCAGTCGGATTTCCTCGCTTCAAGTCACTGCGGCGGAGCTCGCCATCGGTTCGGTTCACCACCGGATCGATTCGCGTTGAACCTGACCGGATGCATATCGTGCTGCCGCGCTTAGGCCGGTTGAAGTTGCACGAGTCCGCTCGAAAACTAGCCCGGCGCATCGAGGTCGGCACAGCCCGGATCCTGTCCGCGACCGTGCGGCGTATCGGTGGACGCTGGCATGCTGCGTTCACGGTTGAGGTCGAGCGCGCTGACGTGAAGCCGACTCGGCCGGGCTCGACGGTCGGCGTCGACCTCGGTATCAGCCACCTCGCGGTGCTGTCCACCGGTGAACGAGTGCCAAACCCGCGCCATCTCAGCGCCTCCCAGATGCAGCTGCGGCGGCTGGGCAGGTCGTTGTCGCGTAAGACCGGCCCGGACCGGCGCACTGGTCGGCGTCCTTCCAAGCGGTGGCAGCGAGCCTCCGACCGGCTGGCCCGCGTGCACGCCAGGGTTGCCAATCTGCGCCGTGAGGGCCAGCACCAGCTCACGGCCCATCTCGCAAGTGAGTACGGCACGATCGTGGTTGAAGACCTCAACGTCATCGGCTTGATTGCCAACCGCCGGATGGCTCGGCACATCGCCGACGCCGGGTTCGCGGAGATCCGACGCCAGCTGACTTATAAGACCGCCTGGAACAGCGGTCGGTTGGTTGTGGCCGACCGCTGGTATCCATCCAGCAAGACGTGCTCGGGCTGCGGCGCGGTGAAAGCCAAGCTGGCCCTGTCCGAGCGCGACTACCACTGCCTGGCCTGCGGTTTGGTCATGGACCGTGACAGCAACGCCGCACTGAATCTTGCCGCGTTCGCGGCGGAGCTCGACACCGCCGGGAATGGCTCGGTGGCAGGACGTGGAGCCGACCAGAAGACCCGCGTACGTGGGCAGGTGGCTGTGAAACGTCAACCCGGCACCGCACCCGCGGGTCAGACCGGGATCGTCCCACCGCAAGGCGGGACTGCGGACCATGCACTCGCTACGGCGTGCGGGGACGTAATGGTAGTCCCGGATTCGTGCCTCCGGTGAAAACCTGGAGGCGATCTGTGGCGGGCAAGGAGCACTCTGTAGTCGGTCCACTTTCATCGGCTCGTCCACCGGAGTTGATCAAGATGCGAAGCCAGATGCTCGCCGCCCGCGCCGCCGCCCTGTTCGCCAGTGACCTGTCGTCCGGATCGCAGCCCAGCGCTGCGGTCGTCGAGAGCGCGATCGCCCTGTCGGTGCGCCGTTGTGGTGGCACGCGGGGGTGTGCGGCTGCGCTCGCCGCCGCGTACGGGGACTATCCCGAAAGCGCCATGGTGCGGATGCGCTGGGCGCGGGGCGTCATCATGAGTATGTACGACCAGAAGCAGTCGTCGCCCAGTCTGGCGCTGGCTGCCTGAGGCCGAACCGTCTGGTATTTGGCGGGACCGTCAACGTGCAGTGTTCCGTCTTTCAGCGGCGAGCCATGCGGCGCCTGGGCTCCTGCCGGGGTCGTCCACGGGGTTGCCGGTGGGAACGGCCCGGGGGCCGCTCCCGGATGAGGTCAGCGGACGGTGATCACGGCCATCGGGAACTTGCGGTCGGTCTTGGTCTCGTAGTCGGCGGCGTCCGGCCAGTAGGCCCGCCAGATGCCGTAGAGCCGGTCCCAGTCGTCGTCGCGGCCCGCGCGAGCAACGCGGTGATCGGCCTGAAGGGTGTCCGCCCCCAGCTCGATGGTGACGGGACCGTCGAGGGCCTCCAGGTTGGAGACCCACTGCGGGTCGTCCGGAGCACCGCCGCCGCTGCCGCAGACCAGGTACGAGTTGCCGTCGGGAGCGGCGACGAGCGGGTTGATGGTCACCTTGCCGGTCTTGCGGCCGGGGGTGTGCAGCAGGAGGGTGGTCTTGCCCTCCCAGTGCCCGCCGAGCTCACCGTTGTTGGCGCGATAGTTCTCGATGACTGTGTCATTGAACGAACTCATGGGCCAGACAGTAGTTGACTGCGGAAATTCCCACTGTGGACGAGCGCGGCCGCCCGTCCGATATGTCCCGCTCATGCCAGTCACTTGCTCCCTGATCCGGCGTTGATCATCAGGAGCGATGGGAGTGACCGTGACGCGGGAGCAGGTTGTCGGAGCCGTGGTCTACGGTCAGTTCGTGCCTGAAGAGTCAACCGATCCGCCCACCCCGGTCACCGGCGACGTCGCGGTTCCGGCGTCAGCTCCTGAGGGGGCTTTTGTGGGCGTGCCGACCTCCGCTTCCGACAGCGCGTCGGCTTCCGTACCCGACGGCGTGGCGGCTCCTGTTTCTGAGGCCGTTGCGGTGCCGGGTGGTGCGGACGGTGTTCTGGTCGATGCCGCGGGCAACCCGCTCGACGAGAGCAAGTTCCTCGTGCGGCTCGACAACTTCACCGGGCCGTTCGACCTGCTGCTCCAGCTGATCGGCAAGCACAAGCTCGACGTCACCGAGGTCGCGCTGCACCAGGTGACCGACGACTTCATCGCCTACATCCGGGCCATGGGCGACGACTGGGATCTCGACGAGACCAGCGAGTTCCTGCTGGTGGCGGCCACCCTGCTCGACCTCAAGGCGGCCCGGCTGCTGCCCGCCGCCGACGTCGAGGACGAGGAAGACCTGGCGCTGCTCGAGGCGCGTGACCTGCTCTTCGCCCGGCTGCTGCAATACAAGGCGTACAAGGAGGCCGCGGCCCACATCATGGAGCTCGAGGTCAACGGGATGCGCCGCTGGCCCCGGGCCGTGTCGATGGAGCCGCGCTATGCCGAGGCGCTGCCCGAGCTCGTGCTGGGCGTCGGGCCGGAGCGGTTGTTCAAGCTCGCGCTCAAACAGTTCGTGCCCAAACCCGGCCCGCCGCAGGTGTCGATCGCCCACATCCACCAGGTGCGGGTCAGCGTCCGCGAGCACGCCACCCTGCTGCGCGACCGGCTCCGCCGGGCCGGCCAGGCGACGTTCTCCCTGCTGGTCGCCGACTGCGAGAACACCCTCGAGGTGGTGGCCCGCTTCCTGGCGTTGCTGGAGCTCTACCGCGAGGGCCTGATCGACTTCGAGCAGCCGGTCTCCCTCGACGAGCTGACAGTCCGCTGGATCGGCGGCGACGCCACCGACGCCGATCTCGACATCGACGACTACGAGGGCAGCAAACCCGACCCCGCCGCCGAAGCCGACTTCGACGCCGCCGTGGCCGCAGAAGCCGAGTTGGAGGCGGCGGCAGCCGAGCCGGACGAGGACGAGCCGGACGCCATCGCGGATCCCGACGACTTCGATGCCGCCGTGGACGAGTGGGACGCTCGCGCCGGTGAGTTGCAGGCAGTGATCAGGGCAAGCGTCGACGCTGGGTATCCCGTCGCGTCCCCAGTTGACGAGTCACACGACGCGAGCGACTCGTCGGAGGATCAGGATGCGGTCGCATCCGATGCCTTGAATGCTGTTGCGAACGAGCCGGGCTCGGGCCCCCTGAACGTCGTTGCCGGTGATCCGGTTGCCGGCCAGTTCGATGTCGCTGCTGATGAGTGGAGCGCTGAGCGGGGTGAGGCACTTTCCGCAGGCGACTCTGATGTCGCTGCGGGTGGGTTAGGCGCTGAGCTGGGTTCCTTCTCGGCGGGGAAGCCTGATGTCGCTGCGGGTGGGTCGGGCACTGGCTGGGGTGAGTCGCTCTCGGTCGGCGAGTCTGATGTCGCTCTTGGTGGGTTGGGCGACGAGCGGGGCGAGTCTCTTTCTACCGGCGAGTCTGATGTTGCTGCGGGTGGGTTAGGCGCTGGGCGGGGTGGTTCGCTCTCGGCGGGCGAGTCTGACGGCGCTGCGGGTGGGTGGGGCACTGGGCGCGGTGAGCCGCTCTCGGTCGGCGAGTCTGACAGCCCTGCGAGTGGGCGGGGCACTGAGCGCGGTGACTCGCTCTCGGCGGGCGAGTCTGATGGCGCTGGGGGCGGGTCAGGCGCTGAGCGGGGTGAGTCTTTTTCCGCGGGCGAGTCTGATGTCGCTGCTGATGGGTTGGGTGCTGGGCGGGGGGAGTCTCTTTCCGGGGGCGGGTTCGATTCCGCTGCTGATGAGTGGGACACCGACCCGGATGAGTCTCTGTCCGCAGGCGAGGTTCACGCTGATGGTGATCAGGTAGGTCTCGGCGGTGTGGAGTCGGATAGTGCCTGGGGAGGAGCCGGCGTGACCAAGGGCGCAGTCGGCGGCTTTGAGGGTGGCGTTTCTGCTCGGTCGGGTAATCCCGGGGCGGATGTCCGACTTGACGCGGGTCCGGCACTTGATGATCTTGGCGGGGTAGACGACGACGCGGAGGAACGATCGTGAGCGACGACGAGCGGCCGGATTCACTCGCGGCGCAGGCCGCCGCCTGGGTGCCGCCGTGGGAGCGTGCGGCCCGCGAGCCCGACCGGGCCTATCAGGCCGCGGCTGAGGACGAGGCGCGGGCGGAGTTCGGTGCTGGTCAGCGGGATGACGCGACCTCGTCGGAGCAGTCGGCCTTGTCGGCTGAGGGGTCGGAGACTGATTCAGCGCGTTCGGAAGCTGTTGCGGCGGACCGGGCTGCTCCGGTGGATGCGATCAGTTCGGCGGATGAGTCGCCGGGCGGGGAATCGTCGGCTGGGGCGGACGCCGCGGCTGAGTCCGCCGGGGGCAGCCGGCGGTGGGAGGCTTCCGCTCGACCGGGGGGTGGGGCCGCGGATTCGGGTCCGGCCGTCGGGGCGCCGGAGGACACCGAGTCGGTCGACGAGGCGGGGCTGTCGGACGACGATGACGACTTCGACCCGGCTTTCGAAGGGCCCAACCCGACGGTCGAGACCGGGGACGACGCCGCGAGCGTGGACGCCGAGGTCGACTTCACCGGCGCTGGAGCCGGAGCCGAGGGCGGGAGCGAAGCCGGGGTCGAGCCGGAGCTGGCGTCGGTGGATGTCGCGCCGGGGCCGGAGCTGCCGCTGCCGGAGGCGATCGAGGATGCGGTCGAAGCGGCGGACGAAGACGAGCCGGGCACGCCGGTGGACGCGCCGTTGCCGCCTGAGGGGGACGACGCGGGGGACGTGTTCGACGCGGCGGCCGACGACGACGTGAGCGACGACGGGGAGATGGACCTGCCGTTCGCTGACGAGGTGCCGGTCTCGTCGACCGAGGACGACCCCGAGGAAGAATCCGACATCGTCGATGACGACGACGACTTCGACGCCGTAGCTACGCCGGCGGATGAGGCCGCGTCTGCCGGTGAAGGCGGCCCCGCGAGCGACGCCGCGCCGGCTGGTGGGGACGCGCCCGCGAGTGGCGCTGCGCCGACCGGTGACGCTGTGCCCGCGCCTGCCGGCAAAGCTGCGCGTAAGCGTGGCGTGACGCCTTCTGGTGAATTGGCGGCACGTGGTGACCGTGCGGCGGCGCCGGCCCGTGATGCGGTGTCCGACGGTGGCCCGGGCGCTGATCGCCTTCGTGACCGGGCGCCGGGCGGAGACGTGACTGCTGGTGGTGCCGTGCCTGGCGGTGGCGGTGGAGCGGTTGGTGAGGGCGCGGCGGTGCCGGGGCAGACTCGGCGGGTGGCGCCGGCTGAGCTTCCGGTTGTGGGGCCGGTGGAGGTTGATCTTCCGGGGTTGACTGAGGACTCCGAGCTGGCGGCGGCGCTTGAGGCGATCATGTTGGTGGTTGACGAGCCGGTGGCTGAGTTGCAGCTGGCGCAGGTTCTGGAGCAGCCGACGGAGCGCATCGCGTTGATGCTGGACAATCTGTCGGCGCGGTACACGGCGGCGGGGCACGGCTTCGACCTGCGGCGGGTCGCTGGTGGGTGGCGTCTCTACACGCGGCCGGAATACGCGGCGTACGTGGAAAGGTTTGTTCTCGACGGGCAGTCTGTGCGGCTGACCCAGGCGGCGCTCGAAACACTGGCTGTAGTTGCCTACAAGCAGCCGGTGACCCGATCGCGGATCAGCGCCATCCGCGGTGTGAACTGCGACGGGGTCATGCGTACGCTGGTCACCCGCGGCCTGATCGAGGAATGCGGCACCGAGAGCGAAACCGGGGCACACCTGTATCGCACGACCGGGCTGTTCCTCGAGAAGCTCGGCCTCAACTCGGTCGACCAGCTGCCGCCGCTCGCTCCATTCCTGCCCGACGACGTGGAAGAAGTGCTTGATGCCACAGGCTGACACCGCCGAACGCCTCCAGAAAGTCCTGGCGGCGGCCGGTGTTGGATCCCGGCGCGCCTGCGAAGACCTGATCTTCCGCAAGCGCGTCACGGTCAACGGCAAGGTCGCCAAACTCGGCGACAAGGTCGACCCCACCAGCGTGGAGATCCGCGTGGACGGGCAGCGGGTGATCACCGACACCAAGCTCGTCTACCTCGCGCTGAACAAACCGCGCGGCGTCGTGTCGTCGCTCGACGACGAGAAGGGCCGCTCGGAGCTCGCCGACTTCCTCGCCCAGTTCGGTCAGCGGCTGCACCACGTGGGCCGGCTCGACGCCGACTCCGAGGGTCTGCTGCTGATCACCAACGACGGCGAGCTCACCAACAAGCTCACCCACCCCCGGTACGGGATCCAGAAGACCTACCTGGCCGAGGTGATCAACGGTCCGCTGCCCCGCAACGTCGGCCGGCAGCTGCTCACCGGCGTCGAGCTCGAGGACGGCCCGGCCAAGGTCGACGCGTTCAAGCTCGTCGGCGCGCTCGGCAAGACCGCGCAGGTCGAGCTGGTGCTGCACGAGGGCCGCAAGCACATCGTGCGCCGCCTGATGGAGGCCGTCGGCCACCCGGTGACCCGCCTGGTCCGCACGTCGGTCGGCCCGGTCCGCCTCGGTGACCTGCGTCCCGGCGGCTTCCGGCACCTGTCCAACGCCGAGGTGGCCGCCCTGTTCAAGGCCGCTGGAGATTGATGTTTGTGCCCTGAAGGGCCGGGAATGCGGGCTGTCCTGTTAGGAAAGGAGACCCCGCATGACCACCCATCAGGCCGCCGGCACGTCGGCAGCCGTGCGGAGCCCGGTGCGCACCGCCGCCCTGGCCGTGAGCATCGTTTTCATCGTCGTCGGCGTGGCCGGCTTCATCCCCGGTATCACCAGCAACTTCAGTGACCTGACCTTCGCCGGGCACCACTCGGACGCCCACCTGCTGGGTATCTTCCAGGTGTCGGTGCTGCACAACATCGTCCACTTGCTGTTCGGCGTCGTCGGTCTGGCGCTGGCCCGCACCGTGCAGGGCGCCCGGGCGTACCTGGTCGGCGGCGGTGCCGTCTATCTGGTGCTGTGGCTCTACGGGCTCGTGGTCGGCCAGAACTCGAGCGCCAACTTCGTTCCGGTGAACACCGCGGACGACTGGCTGCACCTGTTCCTGGGCCTCGGCATGATCGCCCTCGGGCTGCTGACCACCCGGCGCACCAGGCGCTGAGCACTGATGGGCTGATGACAGGGGAGGAGCCGGGTGATCCCGGCTCCTCCCCTCGTTTCAGTCGGGCCGGTAGTTCGGCGAGTCGCCGGCCACCGTGCGGGTGTTGTATCCGGCGCGGTGCACCTCGGACGGCTGCGGGCTGTCGTCGTCGTCGTCGTTGCCGCGGGTGTCCTCGGGCGCGAGGTCGGCGCCCTTGTCGCTCGCGGGCGGTTCCACAGAATGCCCCGGGGGCCGCAGCGAAGCCGCGTAAGCCGTGGTGCCGTCCGGCTCGTCGGTCGGGTGATTGTCGGTCATGCCCCGATGGCTTCCCGGGTGCTCGGCGGGCAAACAGGTGGCCGCTCGGCAATCAGGTGGTCGGCGGCCGGAAGGTGGCCACTCGGCGAATCAGGTGGTTCACGGGCAACAGGTGGTCGGCAGACAAGCAAGTGGCCGCTCAGCAATCAGGTGGTTCACGGGCAAAGGTGGTCGGCAGGCAAGCATGGTTTTGTTCGCGAGTTCGGGCTCCACCCCGAGCGGGACCCGTTCAGGCGTCGCCGGTCGGCCCTGTCGTTCACCCACGGTGACGGGTGGCTGAGACAGGGCACGCCTTGTCTGCGGCAGATACGTGCACCAAACAACGTTGCGGCAGCGTGTTCTGGATTTATCGCGAGGTGATCGTCCTGGTACTGGTCAAACGGTCTGCCAGGCCCGGGCGGACAACCCTTGCAACCGGGTCGGCGCGGTACTCGGCACGGCAGTGAGCCTCTTCCCGTGCCGACGGTTACCGCCGGCTCCGTCAGGGAACGTTACGGAGATGAGTACCTATCCTGATCCGGCCTCGCACGGCGACGTCTATCCCTCTGAAGAGGAGATCGATCCGTCCGGCACCGACGGCCCGGTCGGGGCGTACGCCAGCCGGCCCGGCCCACTACCATCCTCCGCGCCTGGATCGCCGACCATTCCCGGACCGGCAGGCCGGGTTGCCACCACCGCTAATTCGATTGTCAGCCGGCGCCCGGACGGATCGATTGAGGTAGTCACCGACCTCGACGGTGACGGCATCGCCGACATGGTGCAGCTCGACCTCGACGGTGACGGGGTGCCCGACCTCACCTACCTCGACACAGACCACGACGGCCAGCTCGACACCGTGCTGCGCACCCCGAACCACTGACAGCACGGTGCTGCGCCGGCCCATTCCGGACCGCACACGCCGCCGCAGCTCATTGCGCCCGGACCGGTGACGGCCCAGGCCGGTGACGGCCCGTGCTGCCGCAGCGACCTCAGCGGCGGCGGAGTGCGGGAGAGTGCTGATCTGTCGAGGTGCTCCTACACGGATCCCGCCACGAAACCGACGGGCAACGCGCCACCAGCACACGAGTACGCTCCGCGTTTCGTCTGCGGCATGTCAGTTGAATCGATCATGGGCCGTTGTCACGCTGCGAGTGGCCCGCGAGGTACCAGAACAGGCTTTCCTGTCCGCTGATCTCCCGAACGCGCGCCGTCTCGGCCGAAGCCCTATGGGTCCGCGGTTCAGTCTCCTGGTAATAGCCAGGCGCCGCGACCAAAACCGATGGGAAGAACTGCCCGTCGTAATCCTCGGGATCGTCTGGGACACCCGGGCGCCACAGGCACAAGAGGAGGTCGGCGGGTAAAGGTGGCCGGTCGGCAATCAGTGGTCCGGGGCAACAGGTGGTCGGCGGGCGATCAGGGGTCTGCGGCAAACAGATGGTCGGCGGGCAAGAAGGTGGTCGGTCGGCGATAGAGGGTTGGCGGGGCGACGGGTGGGCGGTCGGTAGGCAGGTGTAATCGGTCGGCGGCCGGGCATGCGGGGGCCATGAACGCGGTGGCGGCGTCGAGTGAGTGGATCGGATCGGACGGCGTGCGGCAGCCCGGTGGCGAAGTGCACGCGTGGCGGCCGGGGACCAACCAGACGGTGTGCGGGCTGGCGTTGAGCCGCACCCGGTTGCGCCGCTTTCCGCACGTGCCGTTTGATTTCCGCGCCACCGACGTGGTCACGTCCGAGGACCAGGTGCGTTACATCTGCCCGCGGTGCGTGGCCGCCACGTCGCGGCGGGGCGAGCGGAACTGGACCCGGGTGTCGCCTAGACCGTGATCACCAGTTTGCCGACGGTGTGCTCCTGGGCGAAGCCGGTCAGCGCCTGCACGGCGTCGCGCAGCGGGTAGGTCGCGGCGATCGTCGGGCTGAGATCGGCCACCCCGGCCATGCCGCCGAGGCGCCCGTCGAGGTCGAGCACCAGCTCGAAGCGGATGTCGTCCCGGTCGATCATGTCGGGGCGCGGCGGCGGGAACGTGATCGTGAACAGGCGCCCGCCGGGCCGCAGGACGGTCGCCGCTCGTCGCAGCTGGTCGGTCGGCAGTACCAGGTTGAGCACGAGGTCGACGCCGGCCGGGTAGTCGTCCTCGTAGCCGATCACCCGGTCGGCGCCGAGCTTGCGCAGAAGGTCGTCGTCGCCGGGCCGGCCGGTGGCGGTCACCCGGACGCCGGCCTCTCTGAGTAGCGGCAGGAGCGTGGTGCCGACCCCGCCGGTGGCCCCGATGACGAGCGCGGTCTCGCCCGGCTGCGGCTCGGCGGTGGCGATCAGCGCGCGGGCGGTGAGCCCGACGGTGGGCAGCGCGGCGGCGTCGATCGCGGTCAGGCTCGCCGGCCGGTGCGCGATGAACGGGGTGGCGGCCTCGAAGATCGCATACTCCGCCAGCGTGCCGGTGGTCAGCGACGGCTGGGCGCCGGCCATGGCCCGCAGGGCGCGCGGCACGGCGTGACCGAACACCTCGTCACCCACCTCGTAGGTGGTGACGCCCTCGCCGATCGCGTGCACCGTGCCGGCGAAGTCGTTGCCGAGCACGTGCGGGAACGTCAGCGGTGCTTGGGCTCGGTAAACGCCGCTGGGGATGACCAGGTCACCCGGGTTGATCGAGGCGGCGGTGATGCGTACGCGAAGCTGACCTTGACCTGGCTCGGGAACCGGCACGTCGGCGAGCGTGAAGCTCTCGGGCGCGCCGTAGTCGGGGGCGATGACCGCCTGCATGGCACTGCTCCTTCGGGTCGGAAGCGGACCGTGCGGTCAGGTTAGAGGTAAACGGACCGGGCGGTCAACTTGTTAGAGTCAGGTGGTGACCGCCGACCGCCCGCTGCGCGCCGACGCCGCCCGCAATCGCTCCGCGCTGCTGGCCGCCGCGGCCGAGGAGTTCGCCGCGCGTGGTCCGGACGCTTCGGTCGCCGAGATCGCCCGGCGCGCGGGCATCGGCAAGGGCACGGTCTTCCGCCACTTCCCGACCAAGGACGACCTGCTGGCCGCGGTCGTGCTCGACCGCGTCGACGGGCTGGCCGGGCTGGCTCACGAGTTGATGTCGGCGGCCGATCCGGGCGCCGCGCTGCTGGAGTTCATGGGGTCGGCGGCCGGTCACCAGCGTCAGCTCGACCTGTCGTTCCTGCGGGAGGCAGCCGGGATCAACGACCGGCTCGACGGCGAGCGGGCGGAGCTGTTCGCCGCGATCACCGCCTTGGTCGACCGGGCCAAGCAGGCCGGCGCCATCCGGGCCGACATCACCGGGATGGACGTGATCCTGCTGATGTGCGCGCCCAACCATGTGGTCAGCTTCGTGCCCGGCGCGCCGCCCGAGCTGTGGCGTCGTTACCTGGGCATCATCTTCGACGGGCTCCGTCCCGAGGGCGCTCACCCGTTGCCCGAGCCGGTCAGCCCGTAGGGGCGGCTCGCCAGGCGGCGGCGATCAGATCCATGATCTCGTCGACTGCGGCCGCCGGGTCGGCCGCCTCCCGGGCCAGGCGAAAGACCCCGAGCACGTAATAGGCGAGTGCCCGGTCCGCCGGGATCGGTGCGGACCGCCCGAAATCGGCGGCGATGGCGACCGACAGGGCCTCGGCGTGGCGCTGCCACATCTTCGCCTCGTAGTCGAGCAGGTCGGGTGAGCTCGCGACGAGTTGCCAGAACGGCGACGCGGCGGACGGCGTGAACTCCCGCACCATGGCGTGCAGCTCCTCGCGCAGGGCGTCGGGGGCGCTCCGGCTCGGGTCGCGGTCCGACACCGCCCGGACGAGCCGGTCCTGCAGGCCCTGGTCGCGGTCGAAGACCAGCGCCTCCTTGGACGGGAAGTGCGCGAACACCGTGGTGACGGCGACGTCGGCCGCCTCGGCCACCTCGCGGATGCCGACCGCGTCGTACCCGCGCTCGAGAAACATGGCCAGGGCGGTGTTGGAGATGGCCTGGCGGGTGGCGGCTTTCTTGCGCTCTCGGCGTCCCAGCTGATCGGTCACCCCTCGTACGCTATCAGTCCTTAAATAACAGCCGTTGTGAAAAGCTAACGGTTAGCGTTATCGTGGTGACCATGGAACGTGACCTCACCCCGCAGTCGTTGCGGGCGGCCTGGGTGGCCCTGGCCGGACTCTCCGCGGTGTTTCTCTTCGAGATGCTCGACAACTCGATCCTGAACGTCGCCCTGCCCACGATCGGCCGCGAGCTGCACGCCTCGACCGTCGCCCTGCAGTGGGTGACCGGTGCCTACGCGGTGGTGTTCGGCGGTCTGATGCTGGTCTTCGGCGCGATCGCCGACCGGTACGGCCGGCGCCGGATCATGCTCCTCGGGCTGGTGCTGCTCGGCCTGGCCTCGCTGGCCACCGCCTTCGTCACCACCGCCGAGCAACTGATCGCCGTACGCGCCGTCATGGGCATCGCCGCGGCGATGACCACCCCCGGCTCGATCGCGCTGGCGTTCCGGCTGTTCACCGCCGACGGTCTGCGGGTCCGGGCGATGACCCTCATCTCGACCGTCGGCCTGGTCGGGCTCGCGATCGGCCCGACCGCCGGCGGTTTTGTGCTCGCCGTCGCCCCGTGGCAGGTGCTGCTGCTGATCAACGTCCCGATCGCCGCGCTGGCGATCGTCGGCATCCGGGCCGGCATCGCCGCCGACGACCCGGCCGACCTGCACCGTGATCCGGTCGACGTCCCCGGCGCGGTGCTGGGCACGGTGACGGTGGTGCTGGCGCTCGTCGCGCCGACCCTGTTCGTGGATCAGGGCACCGGTTCCTGGGCGCCGTGGACAGCCGCCGCGGCGGCCCTGGTCGCGGCGGTTCTCTTCGTGTTGCGCGAGCGCTCGGCTCGATACCCGCTGCTGGACCTCGCGCTGGTCGCACGCCCGCTGGTCTCGGCCGGGCTGGCCTACAAGGCGGCCACCGGGCTGGCCGTCGCCGGCATGGGTTACCTGGTGACCCTGCAGCTGCAGCTCGACTGGGGGTGGTCACCCGCGCTGGCCGCCGTCGGCCTGCTGCCGCAGGTCGTCGTGCTGGTCTTCGCCGGCCCGTTCGTCAACCGGTTCGTCGAGCGGGTCGGCCTCGACCGGGCCGCCTGGCTCAGCTCAGCCGCCGTGGTGGCCGGGCTGGCCGTCTACGGGGTGCTGGGCCGCTTCGGGTACGTGTGGGTCGCGCTCGCCCTCGCCCTGGTGGCCGCCGCGATCCGCGTGGTCGGCACCGTCGCCGGCGTCAACGTGCTGCGCGGCCTTCCGCAGAACCGCACCTCGATCGGTGCGGCCCTGGTCGACACCGCCTCGGAGGTTGCCTCCGGAGCCGGGGTCGCGGTCACCGGGACGATCCTGGCTGCCCTGTTCACCGGCACGATCGCCACCGCGAACTGGAGCACCCAGCAGACCGCGGAGTTCCGCACCTCGGTGACCACCGCCGGGCTCGTCCTCACGGCGGTTGCGGCGGCCCTCGTCGGGTGGGCCATGTTCCGTACGCGGGGAACTGACCCCCGGCCCAGCGCGCCCACCGCCGAGCCGGTCGCCGCCGCCTCCTGACCGGTCCCGCGCGACCTCCCCCTCGGGCCGCGCGGAACCGGCCGGATCAGGAAACCGCGATCTGGCCGTAGCCGATGTTGTTGCCGAACGTCGGATCGGTGGTGAGGGCCGGCGCCGTGGCCACGGGCCGCAGGAACATGAGCCCGGCAACGCCGCCGGTCATCTTGTCCTGGCTGTAGTAGGACGGCCCGCGCGAGTCGAAGTCGTCCTTCGTCCACCACATGTGCAAGAAGTGATATCGGTCGGGCGTGGTGGTCGGCAGAACCTTCAGGTGCGCCGACTCCACCTCGTACGTCTGCCCGGGCTCAAGCGTGGTGCCGAATTTGCAGATCGCCTCGTGCCGCCCCTCGCGATAGACGCAGTTGCGGTAGTTGCTGAACCAGTTGACGTCGCCCGGATCCGTGATAAGGCGTAGCACCACACCGGTGACCGCCCGCGGCCCGAGGTTGGTGATCTCGATGCGCGGCCACACGACACCGCCCGGAGCCGACTGATAGGTGATGGAGCGCGGCCCGGCGACCAGGTCCACCACATCCGGCTCGGCGGCCCGTGCGGCCGGCGTGCCCAGCGCGGCAGTCGTCAGGACGGCGACGGCTGCACCCAGCAGCCGGTGAATCAACGACACGATGGTCCTCCCTGAGATCTTTCTCGTACGAGGGGAGGCTGGGCCCCGGCGCTATCCGCTCGCTATTCCCGCCCTATCGCGGCGATCTGACATCATCGATGAACCGGGAGGACGGGGGATCCAGGTGACTTTCCGAGTGCTCGGCGATCTGAGCGCCGATGGCATGCCGCTGACCGCCAACCGGGATCGCGTGGTCCTGGCCATGCTGCTGATGAACGCGGGCCGCACTGTGTCCGCGGCGACTTTGATCGAGGCGGTGTGGGGCGAGGACCCGCCCCCGACCGTACGGACTCAGGTGCAGACCTGCGTCTCGCGGCTGCGCGGGTCTCTGCCGTCCGGCACCATCCACACCACGCCGCAGGGTTACCGGCTCGAGGTCGGACCGGAGCACCTCGACCTGCTGCGGTGGAATTCCCTGCTGACCGCGGCGCGGGCCACCGCGAATCCCGGCGAGCGGGCCGGCCTGCTGCGCCGGGCCCTCGACCTATGGCAGGGTCCGGCGGCTACCGGCGTCGACAGTGACCTCGTCCAGGTGCTCGCCGCCTCGCTCGACGACCAGCACGCCACGACCGTGGAGGCGTGGGCTGGTCTGCGCATCGCCGACGGCGAAGCAGCGGAGGTGCTCGAGGATCTCAGCGCGGCCGTGGCCCGCCATCCGCTGCGCGAGACGCTGAGGGAACGTCTGATCGCCGCCCTGCACGCCACCGGGCGCATGGCCGACGCGCTGGCCGAGTACCGCCGGTTCCGCTCGCTGCTGCGCGAGGAACTCGGCGTGGAGCCCGGCGCCGAACTGCAGGAAGCGCACCGGCGGATCCTGGTCGGCGACCCGCCGCCGGTTCGCCGTCCTTCTCGGCCGCGCCCGGCGGCTCGGTCCCGGCAGTGGACGGCGAAACGCTCCACCCACCGGCACCGCCACGGCCGTTACTCCGCCACGGCCACCTCCTGCACGGTGACCTGGCTGATCCTCGCCTCGGGCTGGCTGATGCTGCGAGCCCGGGTCAGTCCAGTGTCTGCAGGGCTTGCAGCACCGGGGCGTACAGGCGGGTCTTGATCGTCTCGAGCGTGGAGCCGGCCTTGCCGGCCTGGGCGGCGGCGAGCGTGATGGCTGAGCTGAGGACGTCGGTCTCGGGCGCTGCGTGGTCGACGATCTGCCGCTCGTACGCCTCCTGGCCGCCGAACCGGCGTGCTGTGACCATCGCCTCGTGTGCCGTCTGCGGGGTGAGACGAGATTGGATGAGTGCTGACATTCCGGGCGTGAACGGGATGTTGATGTCCGCCTCGGGCAGGCACCAGAAGCCGCGGTCGGCCCGCATCACCCGCAGGTCGTGGGCCAGTGACAGCATGGCGCCGGCAGCGAACGTGTGGCCCTGCAGCGCGGCCACCGTCACGCAGGGGAGGGTCAGGACGCGGGCGAGAAGAGCTTGCACGCGTACGCCGTACGCGGTGAACTGCTCCGGGTTTTCGCCGAGCCACTGCAGGTCGAGGCCGTTCGACCAGATCTTGCCGCGCGCGGTGGTCACCAGCGCGTGCGGTCCGTCGGTCTTGGCGATCTCGTCGAGGGCCGACTCCACCTCGGTCAGCCAGTCGGGATGGAAGCGGTTCTCACTGTCGCCGAGATCGAGGACGAACACGGCGTCCTGGCGCTCGAGGGTGGGCATGACGGCTCCCTTCGACGTTACTAGCCGGTAACATACCCTAGTTAGTCGCTCGCCGGGGGTCCGGGCACAATAGGAGGGTTGGTCGGGCAGGCGAACTCAGGAGGAACGGTGGCGGAAGAAGTACGGCCGGAAAAGTGTGTGGTCGCGGTCGACGGCCCCTCCGGTTCCGGCAAGTCCACCGTGTCCCGGCGGCTCGCCACCCGGATCGACGGCGTCTACCTCGACACCGGTGCCATGTATCGTGCCGTGACCTGGGCCGTTCTGCAGGCCGGGGTCGACCTCAACGACCCTGACGCCATCGCGAAGATCGCGCTCGAGACCGAGCTGTCGATCGGCACCGACCCGTCCGCTCCGCATTTCGCGGCCAACGGCGTGAATGTCGATGAGCCCATTCGCGGCGCCGAGGTCACCCAAGCCGTCTCGGCCGTGGCGGCCGTTCCCTCCGTACGGAAGCAGTTGGTCTCTCTGCAGCAGGCGATCATCGCCGCCCACCCGCGCATCATCGTCGAGGGCCGCGACATCGCCTCGGTCGTCGCGCCCGACGCCGACCTCAAGGTCTATCTGACTGCCTCGTCGGCGGCGCGTGCCCAGCGGCGCAGCGCCGAGGACGCGGTCGATGTGGCGGCCACCGAGGCCGACCTGGCCCGGCGCGACAAGCTCGACTCGTCCCGCGCGACCGACCCGCTGCGTCAGGCTTCCGACGCGATCGAGGTCGACACCACCGGCATCGGCATCGACGAGGTGGTCGCGTACCTTTTGAATCTTTTGAACAGCAAGGTGAGTTCGTGAGTGAAGTTCCCGTTTTCGATGTCGACCACGAGGTCGACGACGACGAAGTAACCGGCCCGGTGCCGGTCGTCGCCGTCGTCGGCCGCCCCAACGTCGGCAAATCAACCCTGGTCAACCGCATCATCGGCCGCCGCCAGGCCGTCGTTGAGGACGTCCCCGGCGTGACCCGCGACCGCGTCCCCTACGACGCCCAGTGGAACGGCCGCCATTTCACCGTCGTCGACACCGGCGGCTGGGAACCGGACGCGCGCGACCGCGCCGCCGCCATCGCCAACCAGGCCGAGATCGCCGTGCAGACCGCCGACGTGGTGGTCTTCGTCGTCGACGTCACAGTCGGTGCCACGGACGTCGACGAGGCCGCGGTGAAGATGCTGCGCCGCTCGCACAAGCCGGTCATCCTGGTCGCCAACAAAGCCGACAACCAGAACCTCGAGATGGAGGCGGTGTCGCTCTGGTCCCTCGGCCTCGGCGAACCGCACCCCATCTCCGCCCTGCACGGCCGCAGCTCCGGCGACCTGCTCGACGACATCCTGGCCGCGCTGCCCGAACCGCCACCGATCGTCGAGGGCGGACCGCGCGGCCCGAGGCGAGTGGCCCTGGTCGGCCGCCCCAACGTGGGCAAGTCGTCGCTGCTCAACCGCGTGTCGAAAGAGGAACGCGCGGTCGTCGACTCGGTCGCCGGCACCACGGTCGACCCGGTCGACAGCCTCGTCGAGATGGACGGCGAGCTCTGGCAGTTCGTCGACACCGCCGGCCTGCGCAAGCGAGTCAACCAAGCTTCCGGTACGGAGTACTACGCCTCCCTGCGCACAGCCGGCGCCGTCGAGGCGGCCGAGGTAGGCGTCGTCCTGCTCGACTCCTCCGAGGTCATCTCCGAGCAGGACCAGCGCGTCCTGAGCCAGGTGGTCGACGCCGGCCGCGCGCTGGTGATCGCCTTCAACAAGTGGGACCTGGTCGACGCCGACCGCCGGATCTTCCTCGACAAGGAGATCGACCGCGAGCTCAAGCGCATCCCGTGGGCTATCCGCGTCAACATCTCGGCCAAGACCGGCCGAGCGGTGGACAAGCTGGCCCCAGCCCTGCGCCGAGCCCTGGCATCGTGGGAGCAGCGCATCCCGACGGGCGCGCTGAACCAGTGGCTGACCGCGCTGACCCAGGCGACTCCGCACCCGGTGCGAGGCGGGCGCGCGCCGCGCATCCTGTTCGCGACGCAGGCCGGCGTGGCGCCGCCGCGGTTCGTGCTGTTCACGACGGCGCCGCTGGACGCCGGGTACCTGCGGTTCATCGAGCGCAAGCTGCGCGAGGAGTTCGGGTTCGAAGGGTCGCCGATCGAGCTGTCGGTGAAGCCCCGCAAGAAGACCGGCCCGGGGGGTCGCGGAAAGGCCCACGGGTAGGGTTGCTAGTCTGTACAGGTTGCCGCGCGGTGCTAGTGCCGGGCGGCGGCGGGCTGTAGCGCAGCTTGGTAGCGCACTTGACTGGGGGTCAAGGGGTCGCAGGTTCAAATCCTGTCAGCCCGACCAGCATCTGAAGGCCGTTGAAATGGGCATAAGTCCAGTTCAACGGCCTCTTTGCTGTCCGCTCTTGGGCCCCTCGGATGCGGCGAGAACCTGAGGGCTGGGGACCACCTGGGGACCATTAAGCGCTGGAGCACCTCGGGCAGGTGGCTCATGATTGGACGGAGCTGACAACCAAGGAGCCTCGACGTGCGCTACTTCCCGCCGCCCTCGTGGCCGCCCTCGTCATCGTGGCCGCCTCCCGCGGATGGCTGGACACCTCCGGAGGGGTGGAAGCCGCGCAATACGCTACCGATCGCACCTGATGGTGGTGGCTACTTCCTCCCGCCGCCTCCAGACGCTCCGAAGCGCCCTGAGTTGACGCCGGGCGAGAAGGCGGAGATTCATCTCCGTCGGGTCACCCGCATGTTGGGCATGTGGGCGCGAGAGGTCCAGCGTGCGGCGCATAGCTACTACCAGGCCGCTCTAAAGGCGGCTTGGACCGACCGAGCGATTGAGTACGGCGAGGATTGGTCACCATCGCAGGAGGACCTAGCGATGGCCATGGAGGAGACTTGGACTCGCGGCTACCACCTCATCATGGGCGCTTACCAAATGGAGCAATGGTTGAACGCCTATCTGAAAGCGTCCGGCACGGATGTCGAGGACACAGAGGTATCAGAGGACAGGCAAATTATGCAGGTGCTGCGTAACGCCATCGAGCACCTGAGTGACGCACGTCTCGGCGAGGCGGTGGCGCGGAAAGATGCCGCGAATACGAAGTGGAAGAACCCGAGCATTGACAAACTGCCCGGGGGAGCGCTCTTCCTTGGCTTCGGTCCTGGCGATCATGAATACGTTTTCGGCCTCGTAGAGGTGAAGTGGCTATTTGACGCGGCAAAACGGTATGCACACGTAGACACTCCACCGGAAATGCTCGACTTCGAGCCAAGTGACATCGACTTCGAGAACATGCAGTATGGCTACGACGACGGTTCCTGAGGTCTCGCCCAGCTAGCCGTTAGTGAGGCCGCTGACCGGCACCTACGCGCTCGGTCAGCGGCCTCACTTCGGAACAGCCCTGATTACACGGCTGCAAGCCGTGGGTGATTCAGGGATCGTGGTGCTTTGAGGTGGGCGCTAAGGGCATCGCCAGCCTCATCAATCGAGCGTTGATCCGGGTGTAGGTACCGCTGTGTGGTGGTGAGCGATCCGTGCCCGGCGATCTTCCGCAGTACGTGCACCTTGACGCCGGCGTCGGCTAGCCAGGTCAGGCCGGTGTGCCGCAGGTCGTGCCGCCGCAAGTGCTCGTAGCCCAGCGCCGTGACCACCTCGTCCCAGTGCGTGGCGTCCCGCAGCACCGCGGTACTAATCCGGCCGCCGCGCGGGCCGGTGAACAACCGGGCGTCCGGTCCGGGCGCCGAATCGAGTCGCTCGATCAGCATCGGTCGGACCTCTTCGATGATCGGTACCTTGCGGGCGCGCTTTCCCTTGGTGCCTTTGTCGATCAGGCCGCCCGGTCCCGGGGTGGTCTGCCTCCGCACAGTCCACGTCCACGTTGCTCGGTCGATGTCCCCGGCCCGGACGCCGGACACCTCGCCGATCCGGGCCGCGGTGCACGCGGCGAAGGTGACGATGTGACCCCACCCGGTGAACTGACCGTGTGACCGGGCGATCAGGGCGTCCGCAAGGGTGGTCAGGGATTCCCAGCTCGGCAGGGCAAGCGTGCGCGGATCGTCCAACTCGTCTTCGGCCCGTTGGTACTCACGCTGCCAACCGGTGACTCGCGCGACGTTGCGGTCCACCACACCATCGCGGACAGCCTGCTCAAGGACCCTGACCAGGATGGCAAGGGTGTTCTTGACAGTGGAGCGGCTGCACTCGTCCTCGATCCACGAGTAGACGGCCCGGTCCACGAGACCCACCGCTACGGCCCACATCGCGCTTGACGTGCGGAGACGCCAACATCAACGGCCTGGGGATCGTGCGGTTCAGCGGGAGTCGGCACGTCCTACAGTGTCAGAGCTTGAGCAAAGACCTCTACCTGCGTCATGCTGCGACTACGAGAAGCACTACTGACCGAGATCATTTTTGGGGCACGCCTTGGCGAGTAGTGAAAAGCAGACCATGCGCTCAACGTGGCTTTTCTTCTCGGTCATTTTGGCTGTTTTGTCCGGAGCTGCTCAGCTGGTTGCTAGTGGGGTTGGGACGGCGCTCTTTGCTGTACTCTGCGCGGCATCTCTATCTTTCCTACTTTATCGCTTGTCGCGCGACCGGCTTTCCGCAAGATTTCTACAGCTAAAAAGCGAGCGCGATGCCTTGATGGGTGCCTTACATCACGTTACTGTATCGGCTGATGCATCATTCTCCGAACAGCTGTCTCTCACTTTCGAGGTTGGGGAAAATTCATCGGATGACCTGGTTCACCAAATTGCAACAACTACCCCTCGGAATGCTTTGAATTATCGAGCCTTCTACCCGGTGGTACCCAACACTCGGGAAACCCCTGAATTCAAATCAATGTCGCTCAAAGGGCGCGTGCTGAATCCACTGGGTACTAACCTTGAAATCCTTCCGGTTCTTACGGACCGTTGGATTCGAGTCCTCGCCATCTTTCGACCTGAAATCAAGAGTCCCTGCCGCTGGTTGGTTGATTACAAGTCTCCTGGGCTATGGGATCCGTTGCGCGTTACGGGCCACGACACTTTGACTTGGCAAGTAAGGCGAAACCCGGCAATGGTTGAGGCCGACTCGATAAACATCACCTTGGAGTTCGTTCCGCCGGAAAATCGGATGCTATCGGTTGCGGAGCGGAAGGGGAGAGGTGAGGTGAAGACCAAGTTGTCTTCGGCAAAAGGCGTAACAATTGTCGTATGGCAAGCATTCGTAACCGGATCCGACCTGTTCGTCTTCGATGTGACTATGGAATAAGGGCTCTATGGCAGCGCTGAGGTTCCTCCCGCCAGTCGGCCGGTGTGGTGGTGGGGACCAAATGGGGACCACACGGTACGCACGCTGGTGGGCGGACCTGCACACTTGACCCTTCGCATGAACGCTAGGCATCGGGCTTGACGTGCGCAAACGTCGACTCCAACGGCCTGGGGGTTAAGGAGTCGGGGCTGCAAGGGCTATGCCAGAAAAAGATTGCGGTCCACAATACCTAACATCGCGAACAAAGACAGCAGCGGACGCAACACCCGGCGCTGCCCAAATCCGTCGGCGGGAAAATAGCCACTATCAAGCACATCGACGCCGGACGCGGATGCAAAATGAAGACTCACATCCATAAAAGACTCGGCCGGATACAACCATTGCTTGGCGTCGCGCCCAGCGAGTAACGAATACACGTCCTCGCTCTCCTCGCTTAGCGTTTGAGGCTTCAGCAAATCTTGAGACTCGAGCCACCGCCTGGCCAGTGAATCCGAGTCGCAAATAAGATCGGCCTTAGTGAGTACTATAGTCGCCGGCACGGGCACGAACGGATCCTTAGGGCCTCTGCGGTATTCCCTCAACACGTCAATAGGGGCGGTGAAGCCGGAGGGGGCCGGCCAACGATTCTTTCCTGGCGGCACCAAAGCCGGGACCGCTGATACAGGATCGACAACGAAAATATAGCCACTTGCTCCAGCTACGACACTGGCAGCACGCGCGCTATCGAGTCCGTAGAATGTCTCGCCGGCCACGTCGAAGAAGACGACCGAAAACGAACGGCCGGCGTAGCGACTGTCAATCCTGGTTGCGTATGTTATTCCAGAGCTATACGCCATCGTTTTCGCCAACTGCCTCCGCTCCTTGCAGAACGGATCTACGGTGCCCTGGAAGTAGGACCGTTCGATTCCGCGATGCAAGGGTGCGAGACTTATGCCGAAAAATTTCTGTACATCGGCGTTGCGCCTCAGTTCGTTGATCATAGCTGCGAGCAGAAGGGTCTTTCCCGCAGCGACGCCTCCAATAAGACCGATCACTACGGGGGGACCGAACTCACCCATGAGATCTGGAATAGCGTGCCTGATCCTGGATTGGCACCGATCTTCGTGCACTACCGTGCATTCACGCATGACGTCGAGCCGTCCATCCGGTACGCTCTCGACCAACTTCCTGTACTGACTATCGTCGATTGGGATACTAGCTCTGGCGAACTCATCTATTGAAAAGGAACCTTGCGTATGATCATGCCAGTTGGGGATTTTGCCACCACACACGGGGCAGCGCAGCGTCTTGGACGGATGTGCCGGGCGCCTTATTAGGTTAATTTTCTGTCGTTCTTGTGTTGGAACGCGGCAGCATTCGTACGTCGACTCGCCCTCGGTCGGGCCCACGATTCCCCTTACAGCGCGACGCAGTTTCGATGCGGGCGTAGAACTCCGTCTTTGGAAATCGGCTTGGCGATCTCGAAGTGCCAGGAATATTGTTCGCTCGAACGCGATGCGCTCGGGTGCGATCGGGGGTGGTGGCAACGGCGTTGGTTCGGGCTGCCCTTTCTTGGCGCTTCCGTAAGCCCGGTTAACTACTAGACCAAGCTGGTCAGCCGACGCTGTCGTAAGCCGCTGAGGCTCAGGCCAATTTCGCTTACGCATTCGGGAATGCAGCTGTGTATAAATATTATTGAGTGTTAGGTATTGTTCGCCGTTTGGTATGCCGTCACTAAGAAGCGAGATCAGTTCTCCAGTAAAAGCGGTGTGCGTTTCTCCTGCCACGGCTATCGCGTTGGCCGGGCTCGCCGTTAAGACGTAAGCGCCGGCTATCTCCAGTTCATTTCTGACATCCTTCGCATCTGGAGAAAGTCCCAGCAATGCGGCTCTTCCTGAAAAGCAGCAGTCGAGTATTACGACTCTGACTGCCGCTTTGCTCTCTAGAATTACTTCGCGAATTAGATCATACTGCACTGCGCTAAACGCTGGCCTTTGGGGACTCGTCTTAGGGAGGGATAGGTAAAGGTCGCCCCTGCGTCGCCCGCTGATACCGTGGCCGGCGTAGTAAAACAGAAGCATATCCTCGGCGACGTCTGCGGCAGACTCCAGGGCCACACCTACGGCATCTTGATCCGGGGGATTTATTAACCTAGTAGAATTCGCTGCCGGAATAGCGCCTAAATATGCGTCGGACAACGTTGACGCAAAGTCCGAGGTACTCTGCTCGACGGCTGGCAGGTTCGGCATGTTGTCGTATCGACTTACGCCGACATAAACGGCACGAGATCTGGCGGGATCAAATTTGATCATTCTGCTGTCCATTGCGGTCTAGTGACACCCGTGCAGCTTCGATTTCCGACGGATTTGTCGAGCCCTGACCGTCAATGCGGATAACTATGCCGTCGGGCAGGGTTATCGTAATTGATGGCGCATTATCGATCGAGGGTTTCGACCTATCACGAGTCACCCAGCTTACAAGAGATGAGACCAGCACAGTAAGTAGCCCGCCAGAACCAACCGCGACGACGATTCCATCTGATAACGCTCCCATCGATCCGCTGGTGGGAGGGGGAGTCGCGATGCGTACTCGGCCCCGTAAGGCGTCCTCTGCGCGAAGCCACTCACCCAGCGCTTCCTGTTGGCTAGATCCATCAGAGCTTGCAATGGTCACCACCAGCTCGGTCAAAGCCCCTCCTCGATATTCAGAGTCACAAGCGTAGAGGCATGGAACACCCAGGACGTACAAGCGAGGGGTCACTAGCGGTGTGCCACGACTGTCGCTCCTGTCACCGCTGTCACTGGACGGGTCTGACCTGGGAGAAGGTGAGTGACCCGGAGTCAGTGAGTGTCACTCCGCGGCAGTGGGACCTTGGGGACCACTGGGGGACCACACGGTACGCGCGTTAGTGCGCAGACCTGCACACTTGAGCCGCGGCCGAACGCTGCGCATCGCGTTTGACGTGCGGAAACATCCACTCCAACGGCCTGGGGGTCAAGGGGTCGCAGGTTCAAATCCTGTCAGCCCGACACTGTCAGCCCGACACTGTCAGACCGACCAGTGTGATGTCTCAAGACATCGGAAACCCCTGAACCCGCGGTTGTGGGTTCAGGGGTTTTCTTTTTCGGTGTGGGTCCGGGTGGTCGGCCGGGGGGTGGTAGCGCTTGGCAGGGTCGAGGGTGAGTTCGCGGAGGAGTTCACCGGTGGCGGCGTTGATGATCCGGATGTTGAGGTCTTGGACCAGCACCAGGATGTGGGTTCGTCCGACGCCGATGGAGTAGAGCTGTCCGCTGTAGCGCAGGGTGATCTTTCCGGCTTTGTCGATGCGATCGTGGCGGAGCCGTTCGTGGGTTTGGTTGCTGGGTTGCTGGCTGGGGCGGGCCTGATACGCGGTGGCCGGGGTGCAGCGCTGCGGTAGGGAGTGGTGCGGGCGGTGGTGGTTGTATTCGTCGACGAACGCGTCGATCAGGGCCTGTAGTTGAGGCAGGCCGGTGGGTTGGGTCGGCTGGGCGCGGAGCCATTTCTTCAGGGTTTGCTGGAAGCGTTCGACTTCGCCGCAGGTGGTGGGATGGTTCGGGCGGGAGTTTTTCTGGGTGACTTTGAGGCGGTGCAGTTCTTGTTCGAGGCCGTTGCGTCCGCGGCTGCCGCGGAGGCTGCCACCGGATAGGCGGGTGGTGAACACCATGCCGTTGTCGGTCAGCGTTGAGGCCGGAACACCATGCGCGGCACGGTTTCCCGGAATTGCTGCCGTACGACGGCGCCGGTGATCCTCGGGTGGGCGGTGACCGTGAGGGCGTAGCGGGAGTGGTCGTCGATCCAGGACAAGATTTCCACGTCGGTGCCGGGCCGGCCGTCGGGGCGGGTGAGCCGGTAGTGGGTAAAGTCGGCTTGCCAGCATTCGTTGGGCTGTTCGGCGGCGAAGCGGATGTAGGAGCTCTTGGGTCGTTTGGCCGGCTCGGGCATGACCAGCCCTTGGGCGGTCAGGTATCGGGCGATCGTGGCCCTCGAGACGGTGGTGAGCCGGCGATGAGCTCCTATAGGTGCGCTTCTACGAATTTGCGGTCGCCGAGCACCGGACCAGCATGCCGCAGGCCACTGCTCAAAAGTAGAGCTAGTCGCCGAGATCCAAGCGCGGTTCGGGGGTGCCGCGAGACGGCTTGCCCGGCGACCGACCAGTTATTTTTTCCTACGGCGTACGTGACCAAAGCTGGCTACCGTCAGCCGCACCCGAGAGTGGACCCTCTAGCAGGACAGGGCGCCATCCGTGTCGGCGTGGTCCGATGTACCTGCTGTCAGCGGGGCTTGACTCATTCACCGTGCGCCAAATCGGGCATCGTATACGAGCTCCTGTGTAACGGATTGATTGCTTAACGTGATTGGATGTCTCCGAACACTGCGGTGTGGTACGTCCCCGCCCAGATCGAACTTGATCTCCGTGACGAGCCGTCCCTCGGGCATCCTGAGCATCCTGGCCTGCTCGGGCGGTTGTACTCTCCCGGTGCTTCCCGGCCCTTCCGTGAGGGTGTTCTGCAGTGCCCGCAGTGCAGGGACATGAACCCAGACTGCCCAGAGTGGATGTTCCTACGGCGCCGCAACGGCCTACTGCACGCCGTCCATCACAACCCCGGCATCCGTGACCACGACGAGGGCGAAAGTGACGCCCATAAGGCACTCAAGGAGCGCATCGCCACCGCCGCGCAGAGGAACGGTCTCGAGGCGGACACCGAAAGCGCCTCGCCCGACCGCAAACGCCGCACCGATGTGCTCATCCACGGCGGCAATCAGGACCTCGCCTTCGAAGCTCAAATCTCGTACGCCAGTCGGGAGAACGTGCAACGTCGCTCCAAGCGGGCCCGGCGCGACGGGCTCACCCCGCTCTGGACCACACCCAGCCTCAAGGCCCCGCTGGTCGATGTCGCACCGTGGGCCGGCATCAAGCGGATGCCCTGGCAGGAGTACCTCAGTGTCACTGAGCTGCCGGTGATCGGTGGGGTCCGTACGCTAACAAGACGGGAATGTGGGCGCACTGGTGCGTTGTGCCCGGACCGCAAGAAGGGCCGGACGTGCCCCGGTTGGCACTTCGAGTGGGAACCCAAGCAAATGCGCAACCTCGACGACCTGGTCGTCCGGGCCGCCTACGGCGAGTGGATCCCCTATGAGCACCGCACCAGCAAAGGCAGCATCCGCTGGTTCTGGGTGCGGGCCGCCGAAGCGAATCAAGTGGAACAGGAAACCGAGGCCCGACCGTCGAAGCGTCGCCGACCCGGCCCCGATGATCAGGACGTTCGTCCGCTCGACCGCACCTGCACTTACGGCGAAGACACCACTGTGCCAGAGCCACTTGCAGCCGGCCCCCTCGAGCCGATCGTCGTCTCGGCTGCACAACCCGTCGCCGCTGCGCCGCCACCGGCAAGGCAGCCGGAAGCCACCATGCCCCGCCCGTCTGAACCGTTCCCGTCCAGCACGCGTCGACCGGTCATCGTCCCAGGGACCCTGCCAGTGGCCGGCGACGAAGAGACCGCATCAGCCAACCTAGTGATCTTCCTGGACGAGGTCCGCCGCCAAGCGGCCGTTGAGCGCCAGGTCCGCGGAACCGGTGGCCAGGTGGGTGAGGCCGTTCGGGACCGCACCGGCGACCTGGACGGCCGATTCGCCTGGATGATCGTGGTAAACGGTCAGCAGGTACAGGTTCGGATGCCCGGAGTCGACCTGGAAATCCTGCGTGGCTACAGCGTGCGAACACCCTGCCTGATGGTCAACGGCGAGTATGCGTGGTGGGGCAGCGCCATCTACCTCGCTGTTCCCATTCCTCGACGAACGCCGCGGCAGTAGCGAAGAGAACTCGAGCCCTGTCCCCGGATGAGCTCGGCCCGGCTAAATGGAATCGGGTGCTCCGGGCGTTGCGCGAGGCCTTGCCTCAGTTGATCAATGGTTTGCGGAGCTGGGCCCGTTGCATACCCGCGTCGGCGGGCGGTTCATCCGCTGCGAGCCGCGGCGGCGGGCGCGGCAGTATCTGGCGGGGCTGGTCGCGGGCCTGGACCGGACGAACGGCTGGACGTTCGCCGAGCAGGCCGGCGACGTGTCGCGGGACGGGATGCAACCGTTGTTGCGGTGGGCGGACTGGGACATCGACGCGGTGCGTGACGACCTGCGCGACTATGTGTTCGAACACCTCGGCGACCCGGCGGCGCTGAGCACCGACTCCCAGCCAGGGCGGTGTCAACGTGCTCGTACCAGATGGCGTTGGGGTGCACGATTACCAGCGGGCCGAGGTTGCAGGGAAACAGGCAGCCGGTAGAGGTCACCAGGACGTCGTCGTCGCCGAGACCATGCTGCCCGAGCCGGTCGCCGAGGGCGGCGGTGACCTCGTTGGCCCCGTACGCGGTGCGTCGGGGACCCCGGCACATGAGAACCTGCCGGGTGTGGCGGGTGATCTGCGACCAGGTCGGGCTGCGGAACGGCCCCGGGTTCCCGGTCAGCGCGCGGCGTTCGCCCGCGATGGCCTGCGTGACCGCGGTGACGAGCGCGGACTGCCCGGCGATCGGTTCCGCGACCGAGATGGTCAAGGCCCGCCCACGGGTCTCGTGCCAGTGGGCGACGGCGCGGCGGATCCAGGTGTCCGGGTACCGGTCGGGCGGTACGTGGACGGCCACGAGTAGCACCTCGCCGCCGTTGGGCATGGTCGCGCAGCCGTAGCAGACGCCGCGTCCCAACGGCGACTACCGGTCAGGAAGGCGACGTCCGACTTCGGGCTGTCACTGGTGTGGCAGACCCGCCATCCCGGGGTGCCTCGGAAGCCGCATCCATCCATCGCTGCCCCCGCCCGAGGACCGCGGCGAAACCGATGAGCACGATGTACGGCCACGGCGCGACGTCACTGACGACGGCTCCCTGGTTGGCCAGGAACCCGACGAATACCACCGCGGCGAAGGCGGCCACAGCGGCACAGGCCCGCCAGTCGGCCAGGAACCGGGCCAGCACGGCTGTGGTCACGGCCAAAATCATCAGACGCTTCGCCGGTTCCTGCGGCTCGGTGAGTGCCGCCGCGGCCAGCGCCGCCACGACGACAGCAGCGCACCCTCCCGCTGTCTCGAACCCGAACATCAAGTTCTTCTCCGGCCGTGTACGCACCGTGGCTCCTTCGCATCGCGTCGCCGGACTGGAGCCGGCTCCGCCTCCATGACAGCGCGCCCGCTGTCCGGCATCCAAAGCTGTTAATGAATCCGGTACGCCCGGCCTGCCGATGTTCACGGCCCGTTGACGCGTAGCCGCACCAGATTCGAACAACCAATGACCGGAGTGCAGCGCGGCTGTGTGGGCGGCTGCTCAGACCCGCCGCGTCCGGAGCCATCCGTCCCAGCCGCGTTCGCGCATCAACTCGCGCATCCGCTCGGCTCGCTCGTCGGCCACGTCGGCAAGGTCGTCCAGCAGGGCGAAGGGTGTGTCGTCGCCGGTCTCGTAGGGGTAGAGATCACCCGCGGCTTCCGCGGATTCAGCCAGCTCGACCATGAGGTCGACGGCCTCCACCACGAGCGGGTCGTCCAACCCTTCGGTCTCCATGAGCGCGGACAGCACCTGATAGAGCCGGACGACCCGCGGGTCCTCCAGCTGGGCGATCTTGTCGGGTATCCACTCGATCACTTTGCCGGGCCAGCGGGCCGCGAGAACGATCCAGCCGTCCCGTTCGCCGGCCAGCATCCGCTCGGACGTTCCGATCGCCCGGAGCCGGTCGAGATACGCGACCACCTCCGGCGGAAGGACCAGGCCGTCCCCGGCGGCGAGCTGCGAGATCTGCTTACGGCTCGCCGTCAGCCGGTCGATCTCGTTGCTGAGGTGGCCGTCGATCCGTTTCACCGTCTCGGCGAGGGTCGCAGGGTCGGCCTCAAGCATGGGGCCGATCTGTGCCCGCGGCACGCCGGCGTCGGCGAGGGTGCGAATTTTGATGAGCGTCACCACGGCGGACGCGTCGTACTTCCGGTAGCCCGAAGCGTCCCGCTCCGGTTCGGGCAGCAAGCCGATCTGGTGATAGTGCCGCACCGCGCGCACCGTGACGCCGGCGTATGCGGCGAGTTGCCCGATGGTGAGCATGGCCTGATCCTGGCTCAGTTGAAGCGGCGGCGGTAGGCGATGCCCGCGAAAACGGAGGCAACGATGAGAAGGCCGACGCACCAGGCGAGGGCGGTCCCGATGCCGGCGCCGACCGGCTGCTCGGTGAACAGCGCCCGCAGAGTGTTCACGATGGAGGTCACCGGCTGGTTCTCGGCGAAGGCGCGTACCGGGCCGGGCATGGAGTCGGTGGGCACGAAGGCCGAGCTGATGAACGGCAGGAAGATCAACGGGTAGGCGAACGCGCTCGCGCCGTCCACCGATCTCGCGGTGAGGCCGGGGATCACCGCGAGCCAGGTCAGCGCCAGGGTGAACAGGACCAGGATCCCGGCGACCGCGAGCCAGTCCACCACGCCTGCCCCGGACCGGAAACCCATCACCAGAGCGACCAGCAGGACCACCACGAGAGAGATCAGGTTGGCGACCAGCGAGGTCAGGACGTGCGCCCACAGCACGGAGGGGCGGGCGATCGGCATGGACTGGAACCGTTCGAAGATGCCGCCCTGCAGATCCTGGAACAGTCGGTACGCCGTGTAGGAGATGCCCGAGGCGATGGTGATGATCAGGATGCCGGGCAGCAGGTAGTTCACGTAGGAGCCGGTCCCGGTCTGGATGGCGCCGCCGAGGACGTAGACGAACAGCAGCAGCATGGCGATGGGCGTCACCACGGTGGTGATGATCGTGTCGGGGCTGCGGGCGATGTGCCGCAACGAACGGCCCAGCAGGACGGCGGTGTCGCCGAGGAAGTGCTTGTTCATCGCTGTTCTCCGTTCGTGGCCGTGCCGACCAGGGAGAGGAAGACGTCCTCGAGGGTGGGCTGCTTCTCGACGTACTCGACCTTGGCCGGGGGTAGCAGCCGCTTGAGCTCGTCGAGAGTGCCGTTGACGATGATCCGGCCCTGGTGCAGGATCGCAATCCGGTCGGCGAGGTGTTCGGCCTCGTCGAGGTACTGGGTCGTGAGCAGTACGGTGGTGCCGCCTTGGGCCAGTTCCTGGATGGCCTGCCACACGTCAAGGCGTCCCTCCGGGTCCAGGCCGGTGGTGGGCTCGTCGAGGAAGATGACCGGCGGGTTCCCGATCAGGCTCATCGCGATATCCAGCCGGCGGCGCATGCCCCCTGAGTACGTGGCTACCCGGCGGCCGCCGGCCTCGGTCAGCGAGAACCGCAGTAGCAGGTCGTCTGCGATCGTGGCTACGTCCTTGAGGTGCCGCAGCCGGGCGATAAGAATGAGGTTCTCCCGCCCGGTGAGGATTTCGTCCACCGCCGCGAACTGTCCGGTGAGGCTGATCGACTCCCGGACGTCGGCCGCCCGCGCCGCGACGTCGAACCCGTTGACCAAGGCGGTGCCGGCGTCGGCCCGAAGCAAGGTGGACAAGACTTTCACCAGCGTGGTCTTGCCCGCACCGTTCGAACCGAGCAATGCGAAGATGCTGCCCCGGGCCACCTCGATGTCGACCCCGCGGAGCACCTTCAGCTCCTTGAACGATTTCTCCAAGTCTCGTACGCGTATCGCGGTCTGCTCCGTCGATGATGTGCTCATGCCGGTCAGCATGGAGGGTTGACGCTGCGTCAACGTCAAGATGTTCTTCCTGGCGGATCATGTGGACGAGCGGGCTGCCTTCGGCCCAGGCGAAATAGCAGTGCGGGCGTACGCCGGTGGCGTCGCGCAGGGCGAGCAGGATTGCGCCGCGGGTCCGACCGGCTGCACCCGATGGCGCAGCAGCCAGCCGGCCACACCCTTCGACGGCGTGCTCTCGTGGGCGGGGGAGGCCATGACCGCGGGTACGGCGTACTCGGGTGGCGCCTCGACCGGAGGCGGTTGCTCGTTCACCGGACCAGGGTCACCCGGCCGAGGCTCACCGGCCCGGCAGTGGGCGTTGACAACGCGTCAAAATCTGCGCCTCGGACGCTGTATCCGTGTGAACGACCCTGGTGACTGGTCCCGTCCGAGCGCAGGTTGGCAGGATGAGTGATGAGCGGGGCAAGGTAGTCGTCGGAATCTCGTCGTCCCTGGCTGGACTTGAGGCGTTGCGCTTCGCGATAGCAGAAGCACGTCGGCGTCAAGCGACGCTGATGGCCGTCCGGGCCTGGTCGTGCAACAACAGCGGGCGGGCGCGTTCCTTGTGGGAATGGGAGCGAACGGCTCGAGCCGGCGGTAGCAAGGTCACCCGCCGGATGCTGCGCGAGGCGATCACGTCCTTGGAGAAAAGCCCGTCACGCATCGATCGTTGAGCGAACCGGCCGGCGGACCCACCGCCGACCGTGTGAGAACAGGACGGCGATAGCGATGAGCGGCCTTGGCCGCCTGCTACCCCGCGCTGCTGGGTTGGGGCCATGCCGTTGCCGATGTATCCACGGTGTCAATATCGGCGCGTCCGGCGTGAACAACGCGTCACCGGCCCTTTCCGTGGAGGCGATCCGGGTGCACCGTCGGGACATGGAACACGATTTCATGACCGGCGGACGGGCGCTATGACGCTCACCGAGCTGCTGCCGTCGCTGCGCACGTCGTTGCGTCCCGCACTCGACGCGGAGGTCTGGCCGGCCACCGCTCGCTGGGCGTCCCAGGGCGACCTGCTCGTGGGTGGCATCCGGATGACGACGCCGGCCGCCACCTACGGCACTCCCGGGCACGTGCTCGACGAGGCCGATGTGCGGGCCCGGTGCGCGGAGTACGTGACCGCGTTCGGCGCCGGCGCGGTCGCCTACAGCGCCAAGGCGGGGCTGAACACCGGCGTCGGACGGTGGATCGCCGGCTCCGGCCTCGGCTGTTACGTCGCCTCGGCAGCCGAGTTGAGGACCGCGCTGCTGGCCGGGTTCAAGCCCGCCGATCTGGTGCTGTACGGCTCGAAGAAGTCCGTCGCCGACCTCGAAGCGGCCCATTCCTGTGGTGCGGCGATCGTGGCCGGGTCCCTGGCCGAGGTCGAGGCGATCGCCCGGCGGGCGCCGACCGGCCAACGTGTCCTCGTCCGGGTGGTGCCTTCGAGGGCCGGTCGTGGCGGCCGTTACCGGTACGGGCTGGCACTGGGCTCCAGCACCGCCCTGGCCGCGATCAAGCGGGTGCTCACCTCGGAGAATCTGGTCCTGGCCGGACTGGACTGCTCGATCGGGCATCAGCTGAGCCGTTTCGTCGCGTTCGAAACCTGCCTGCGCGAGGCGATGGGCTTCTGCGCCGTGATCTGGGCCCGTTACCGCGTGACCGTGCCGGCGCTGAACCTCGGTGGCGGTCATGCGGTCTCCTACGCCGACGGCGACGACGGCTTCGCCGTTGCCGCTTTCGCCGACCGGGTTCGCGCGATGATGCGACTGTCCGCGGAGCGCTACGGAATCACCGAACCTAGGCTCACCGTCTCGCCCGGCCGGGCCGTCGTCGCCCGTGCCGGCCTGACTCTGCACCGGGTGAGCGAGGTCCTCCAGGGCCCGCAGCAGACGACAGTGATACTCGACGGCAGCGTGCCCGACTGCGTGGCGACGGAGCAGTGTGCCGGCCGGCACACCGCCTGTCTGATCGGCCGGGAGTCGACGGCCCGGTTGCACCGGGCGAGAATCGTCGGCGGGGCGGATCAGGACGAGCAGGCATCGGTGCGGCTGCCGGCCGATGTCGCCGCCGGTGACCTGATCGCCGTGGCCGGAACCGGCGCGTATCACCACCGCCGTGACGCCTTCGTCGGCCGGCCACCGGTGATGGGCGTCGCCGGCGGTCAGACCAGGACCCTGGTGCGACGGGAGACTTTCGAGGACCTGCTACGCCGCGCGAGCGAGTGACTTTTCCTGATAGGAAGGGGCCGCCCGGTTCGGGTGGCCCTTCGCACTTCGTGCCGCGCCTGGCTAGGTCATTCGGGTGGCGGGCGCAGCGAGGTGGATGAAAGAACGTATGCGCCGAGTGCCGCGCTCCCGAACACAGTCAGCACCCCCAGCACGCCCAGCAACAAGTGCAACCACGTGTTGTCCATGATGCCAAGGATGCCCGGACAGCACCCGCCGGCGCCGACCGAGCGCGTGAAAAGCGCGTCAACAAATACGTGACCTCCCACTCGAGTGGGCACATGCGCTCACCGAAGCAGTCAAGAAGATTTTGTCGTGGGCGGCGATCTTCTTCGCGCCGTCAGCGGCGGGTGGCCAGGCTCATCTTGCGCAGCACCATGTGGGCGTCCGCGGCCTGGGCGCCGCCGAGCATTCGCAGGTCGTCGACGGCGCGGTGCAGTGCACGCATGCTGGGCGCGGACAGCAGCACGACGGCGTCTATGTCGGCGGCGATCCACCAGGCCGCGACGACGTACGGCTGGGCGCGCAGGTGATCGAGCAGGTAGCTGCCTGCGACGGTCGTCTTGAGACGGACGCAGACGATCGCTTCGTGCCGGGCGTCCTCAGTCTCCGGCTGCGCGCCAGGGAAATTGGTCATGACTGCAGATATACGCCTGGGTTGCCTCGCCCGGCGCTCTGTTAACAGTTTTTATGCATAGCCCGGGCCGATGTTGACGCCGCGATCACGCCGATTCACCGGTGGCGGCTGTCACCCTCCCCGTAAAAAGGGTGTTAACGATCGGCCGGTGGGTGTAGTCATCGCGTGAACGCCGATGACAAAGCGTATCGACGCGCCGATGCTTCATTCCGAAGCAACACCACACATTCCTCTAGGAGTCCTGCCGTGGCTGATCTCGTGTTCGTCGTGATCACGGTGGCGCTGTTCGCAGCGCTGACCGTGCTGATCAAGGCGGTCGAACGCTGGTGAGCGCCGTCAACGTCATCGGCCTCATTGTGGCCGTCCTGCTGGCCGCTTTTCTGGTGGCGGCCCTGTTGTTCCCGGAGAAGTTCTGATGGCCGGCTGGATCTTCGTCATCACCCTGGTGCTGGCGCTCGTCGCGGTCTACCGGCCCTTCGGTGATTACATGTACCGGGTCGTCACCGGCAAGCGAAACAATGTCGTCGAGCGCGGCGTCTACCGGCTCGTCGGCGTCGACCCGGGCACCGAGCAGACCTGGGGTGTCTACGCCCGCAGTGTGCTCGCGTTCTCCGCCGTCTCCGTTCTTTTCCTGTACGCGTTCGTGCGCCTGCAGGACAAGCTGTGGCTCTCACTCGGCTTCGACCCGGTCAACAGCCACGTCAGCTGGAACACCGCGGTCAGTTTCGTCACCAACACCAACTGGCAGGCCTACTCCGGTGAGTCGACCATGGGTCACCTGGTGCAGATGGCCGGCCTGGCGGTGCAGAACTTCGTCTCGGCGGCGGTCGGCATCGCGGTCGCGGTCGCGCTGATCCGCGGGTTCGCCTCGCGGGGCAGCGGGGCGCTGGGCAACTTCTGGGTCGACCTGACCCGCATCACGGTGCGGGTGCTGCTGCCGATCACCGCGCTGGTCACGCTGATCTTCATGATCGGCGGGGTGGTGCAGAACCTGTCCGGTGGCACCGACGTCACCACGCTGACCGGTGCGGCGCAGCACATCACCGGCGGCCCGGTCGCGTCGCAGGAGGCGATCAAGCTGCTCGGCACCAACGGTGGCGGCTTCTACAACGCCAACTCGGCCCACCCGTTCGAGAACCCGACGACCTGGACCAACTGGATCCAGATCTTCCTGCTCCTGCTGATCCCGTTCAGCCTGCCGCGGGTGTTCGGCCGGATGGTCGGGCAGAACCGGCAGGGATACGCGATCGTCGCGGTCATGGCCGTGCTGGCCATCGCCTCGATCGCGCTGACCGTCGGCTTCGAGCTGCACGGCGCGGGCACGGTGCCGCAGGCGGTCGGCACGGCCATGGAGGGCAAGGAGACCCGGTTCGGCATCCCCGACTCGGCCACCTACGCCGCGGCCACGACGCTGACCTCGACCGGCGCGGTGAACTCGTTCCACGACTCCTACACCGCCCTGGGCGGCATGATGCCGATGGTCAACATGATGCTCGGCGAGGTCGCGCCCGGCGGCACCGGCTCCGGACTTTACGGCCTGTTGATCCTGGCGATCATCACGGTTTTCGTGGCCGGTCTCATGGTCGGTCGCACCCCGGAGTATCTGGGTAAGAAGATCGGCGCCCGGGAGATGAAGCTCGCCTCGTCGTACTTCCTGGTCACGCCGGCGCTGGTGTTGATCGGTACGGCCGCCGCCTTCGCCACCGGCAACAACAGCACGGCACTGAACGTGGGCCCGCACGGTCTCTCCGAGGTGCTGTACGCCTTCACCAGCGCCTCGAACAACAACGGCTCGGCCTTCGCGGGCATCACGGTGAACACGCCGTGGTGGGACACCGCGCTCGGACTGGCCATGCTGCTCGGCCGGTTCCTGCCGATCGTGCTGGTGCTGGCCCTGGCCGGCTCCCTGGCCCGGCAGAAAGCCACCCCCGAGTCCGAAGGCACTCTGCCCACCCACCAACCCCTGTTCGTCGGGCTCGTGGTCGGCGTCACCGTCGTGCTGGTCGCGCTGACCTTCCTGCCCGCCCTTGCTCTCGGACCCCTCGCGGAGGGCCTGTCATGACCACCCCCACTCTCGAAAAGACTCAGCCTGACGCGGCTGTCCCGGCCGACGGCCGCAAGATCGGCGGCGGTCTGCTCGACCCGAAACAGCTGTGGCAGTCGCTGCCCGCGGCGGCCAAGAAGCTCGACCCGCGCCTGATGTGGCGCAACCCCGTCATGTTCATCGTCGAGATCGGCGCGGTCTTCACCACCGTGCTCTCGATCGCCGACCCGAGTGTCTTCGCCTGGCTCATCACCGTCTGGCTCTGGCTCACGGTCGTGTTCGCCAACCTGGCCGAGGCGGTCGCCGAGGGCCGGGGCAAGGCCCAGGCAGCGGCGCTGCGGGCGTCCAAACAGGACATGGTCGCGATCCTGAAGGACGGCCGGGAGATCCCGGCCACCGACCTCAAGCTCGGCGACGTCGTCGTGGTCGTGGCCGGGCAGACCATCCCCGGTGACGGCGATGTCATCGAGGGCATCGCCAGCGTCGACGAGTCGGCCATCACCGGCGAGTCGGCCCCGGTCATCCGCGAGTCCGGCGGCGACCGCTCGGCCGTCACCGGCGGCACCAAGGTGCTCTCCGACCGGATCGTCGTGCGGATCACCCAGAAGCCGGGCGAGAGCTTCGTCGACCGCATGATCGCCCTGGTCGAGGGCGCGAACCGGCAGAAGACGCCGAACGAGATCGCACTGAACATCCTGCTGGCCGCGCTGACGATCATCTTCCTGCTCTCGGTGGTGACGCTGCAGCCGCTGGCCATCTTCTCGAAGGCGTGGCAGGCGGCCGCGCCGGACACGCTGGCGGTCAACGCGCACGGTGTCACCGGGATCGTGCTGGTCGCCTTGATCGTGTGCCTGATCCCGACGACGATCGGGGCGCTGCTCTCGGCGATCGGCATCGCCGGCATGGACCGGCTGGTACAGCGCAACGTGCTGGCGATGTCGGGCCGGGCGGTCGAGGCGGCGGGTGACGTGAACACGCTGCTGCTCGACAAGACCGGCACGATCACCCTGGGCAACCGGCAGGCCGCCGAGTTCGTCCCGGTCGACGGCGTCACCGCCGCCACCCTGGCCGACGCGGCCCAGTTGTCCAGCCTGGCCGACGAGACGCCTGAGGGCCGGTCGGTCGTGGTGCTGGCCAAGAACTCGTTTGGTCTGCGGGAGCGTGAACCCGGCCTGATGTCGAACGCCACGTTCGTGCCGTTCACCGCGCAGACCCGGATGAGCGGCGTTGACCTCGCGGGCGACGGCGACCAGGCGGCCCGCGAAGTGCGCAAGGGCGCCGCCTCGGCGGTCATGAAGTGGGTCCGCCAGAACGGCGGGCACCCGACCGAAGAGGTCGGCGGGATCGTCGACGCGATCAGCGGCAGCGGTGGCACCCCGCTGGTGGTGGCCGAGTTCGTCGCCGGTCAGCCGGCACGGGCCCTGGGCGTCATTCACCTCAAGGACGTCGTGAAGGCGGGCATGCGGGCCCGGTTCGACGAGATGCGCAAGATGGGCATCCGCACCGTGATGATCACCGGTGACAACCCGCGTACCGCCAAGGCCATCGCGGACGAGGCCGGTGTGGACGACTTCCTGGCCGAGGCCACCCCTGAGGACAAGCTCGCCTACATCAGGAAGGAGCAGGAAGGCGGCCGGCTGGTCGCGATGACCGGTGACGGCACCAACGACGCACCTGCTCTGGCCCAGGCCGACGTCGGCGTGGCCATGAACACCGGCACGTCGGCCGCCAAGGAGGCCGGCAACATGGTCGACCTTGACTCCGACCCGACCAAGCTGATCGAGATCGTCGAGATCGGCAAGCAGTTGCTGATCACCCGGGGCGCGCTGACCACGTTCTCGATCTCCAACGACATCGCCAAGTACTTCGCGATCATTCCGGCCATGTTCGCGGCGGTGTACCCGGGCCTCGACACCTTGAACATCATGCGGCTGCACTCGCCGGGCTCGGCCATCCTGTCCGCGGTCGTCTTCAACGCACTGGTCATCATCGCGCTGATCCCGCTCGCTCTGCGCGGCGTGCGCTATCGGCCGTCGAGCGCCTCGGCGCTGCTGCGACGCAACCTGTGGATCTACGGCCTCGGCGGCGTGATCGTGCCGTTCGCCGGCATCAAGCTCATCGACCTTCTCGTTCAGTTCATCCCTGGGATCTGACATGCGACTTCCCAACTGGCTCAGCCAGCATCTCGCGGCGCTGCGCGCGCTGCTCGTCCTGACCGTCCTTCTCGGACTGGCCTATCCGCTGGCGTTCGTCGCGATCGGCCAGGTTCCTGGTCTGTCCGGCAAGGCGGAGGGTTCGCTCGTCACGATGGCCGACACCACCGTCGGCAGCAGCCTGATCGGCCAGGCCTACACCGACGCCGACGGCAACCCGGTCCCGAAGTATTTCCAGAGCCGTCCGTCCAAGGCGGGCGACGGCTACGACCCCACCTCGACCGGCGCGTCGAACCTCGGTCCTGAGAGTGTGGTCGACACTCTCTCGGACAACCCCGACGATGCGTCGCAGAGTCTGCTCACCCAGGTGTGCGAGCGGAGCGTGGCGATCGGCAAGCTGGAGAACGTCGACGGCACCCGGCCCTACTGCACCCCCGACGGCGTGGGCGCCGTGCTGGCCGTCTTCTACCGCGACGGCCTGACCGGTCCGGTGACGCGGGCGGTCTCGGTCAACCAGACCGCAGACCCCTTCATTCAGACGTACGCCGGGGTGACCGTCGAGCCGGCCGTGCCGGGCACCGACTACGTGGCCGAGGGTGGTGTCATCACGCCGATCCGTGGCGACGCACCCGACAAGCCGGCTGTGCCCGCCGACGCGGTCACGGCGAGCGGCAGCGGGCTCGACCCGAACATCAGCCCCGCGTACGCGGAGCTGCAGGTCCCGCGAATCGCCCGGGAACGCGGCCTGACCGAGGACGCGGTCCGCGCCCTGGTGAAGCAGAACACCGACGGCCGGGCGCTCGGCTTCCTGGGCGAGCCGGCCGTCAACGTCCTCGAGCTCAACATCGCGCTCGACGCCGGCAAGTAACCGTACGAAGGGAGGAGCGGCGCCGACATGGCACGCGGAGAACTACGGATCTTCCTCGGCGCCGCTCCTGGCGTCGGCAAGACCTACACCATGCTCGAAGAGGCCCACCGCCGGGCCGAGCGAGGCACCGACGTCGTGGTCGCCCTGGTCGAGACCCACGGTCGCAAACACACCCAGGCCATGATCGCCGACCTCGACGTGGTGCCACGCCGCACCGTCGAGTACCGGGGCGCCGAGTTCACCGAAATGGACCTCGACGCCGTACTGGCCCGCCGGCCCGAGCTGGCCGTCGTGGACGAGCTCGCCCACACCAACGTGCCAGGATCGAAACACGCCAAGCGCTGGCAGGACGTCGACGTCCTGCTGGACGCCGGGATCGACGTGCTGACCACCGTCAACATCCAGCATCTGGAATCGCTCAACGATGTGGTCGCCCAGATCACCGGCGCCCAGCAGCGCGAGACCGTGCCCGACGCGGTGGTGCGCGCAGCCGAGCAGGTCGAGCTGGTCGACATGACTCCGGAGGCGCTGCGCCGGCGGATGGCGCACGGCAACATCTACCAACCTGAGAAGATCGACGCGGCGCTGGGCAACTACTTCCGTACGGGAAACTTGACGGCACTGCGGGAGCTGGCGCTGTTGTGGCTGGCCGACAAGGTCGAGCAGCAGCTGGACAAATACCGTGCCGACAATCGGATCAGCGCGACCTGGGAGACCCGGGAACGCATCGTCGTGGCCCTGACGGGCGGTCCCGAAGGTGACACTCTTATCCGCCGCGCCGCCCGGATCGCGGCCCGAGACAAGGGCGCCGACCTGATGGCCGTGCACGTCACCCGCAACGACGGCCTGGCCGGCGCCGACCCGGCCGTCCTGGCCCGCCAGAGGGTCCTGGTCGAGAGCCTCGGGGGCACCTACCACCAGGTCGTCGGCGCCGATGTGCCGCGTGCGCTGCTCGATTTCGCCGGTGCGGTCAACGCCACTCAGATCGTGCTCGGCGCGTCCAGCCGCGGCAAGCTCGCCCAGCTGTTCTCGGCTGGGGTGGGCGTCACCACCACCGCGATGTCCGGCTCCATCGACGTGCACCTGGTGACCCACGAACGCGCCGCGCAGGGCCGCCGCGCCCGGCGGCTGCCAGCCGCCCTGTCCCGCCGTCGCCGCATTGCCGGGCTGCTGACCGCTCTGCTCGGACTGCCCGCCCTCACCGCTCTGCTCGAGGTAGGCCCGTCACTCTCGCTGATCAACGACATTCTGCTCTTTCTGGCCGCAGTCATCGGCGTCGCGCTGATCGGCGGTTTGTGGCCGGCGCTGTTCGCCGCGGTTGCCGGTTCGCTGTTGCTCAACTGGTTCTTCACCCCTCCTTTCGGGCGGTTCACCATCGCCGAGGGCGACAACCTGCTCGCTCTGGCCATCTTCGTGGTGGTGGCCCTCGCGGTGAGCTGGGTGGTCGACACCGCGGCCCGCAAGACCCGGCAGGCCGCGGCCGCCTCGGCCGACGCCCAGACCCTGGCCACCGTGGCCGGCAGCGTGTTGCGCGGGGAGCGTCCGCTGATGGCCCTGCTCGAACGGCTGCGGGAGACGTTCACTCTCGACTCCGTAACCCTGCTCGACCACGGCACCGTCGCTGCCCACGTGGGGGAGGCCTGCACCGTGGCCCGGGACGCCGACGTCGAAGTCAAGGTCGACGACGACATGACCATGCTGCTGCGGGGTCGCCCCCTGGAAGCCTCCGACCGGCGCATCGTCGAAGCTTTCGCCGCCCAGGCCACCGTCGCGCTGCGCCAGGAACGGCTCGCCGCCGAGGCCGCGGCGGCCAAGCCGCTCGCCGAGGCCGACCGCATGCGCACTGCGCTGCTGGCCGCGGTGAGCCACGACCTGCGCACCCCGCTGGCGTCGGCCAAGGCGGCAGTGGCCAGCCTGCGCAGTGAGGAGGTGGACTTCGGCGAGGAGGATCGCCGGGAACTCCTGGCCACCGCGGACGAGTCGCTCGACCGCCTGGTCCGGTTGGTCACCAACCTGCTCGACATGAGCCGGCTGCAAGCGGGCGCGCTCGGCGTCAACGCCGTGGACCTCGGTGCCGAGGACGCCGTACCCCGCGCCCTCGACGAGCTCGGACCGGACGGGCGCAAGGTCGCGGTGCACATACCGGACGATCTCCCGCCGGTGCGCGCCGACCCCGGCCTGCTCGAGCAGATTTTGATCAACCTGGTCGCGAACGCCCTGCGCTACAGCCCGCCCGCCCAGCCACCGGCCATCACAGCCAGCACATTGGCCAACACCTTGGAGTTGCGCATCATCGACCACGGGCCAGGGATCCCCGAGGACCGCTGGGACGACGTGTTCCTGCCCTTCCAGCGCCTCGGCGACCGGGACAACCACACCGGCGTCGGCCTCGGACTCGCCCTGTCCCGCGGCCTCACCGAGGCGATGGGCGGCACCCTCGTTCCCGACCACACCCCCGGAGGGGGACTCACCATGATCCTCACCCTGCCCACCGGCCGGACCGCATGACCCGGATCCTCGTCGTCGACGACGAGCCGCAGATCGTCCGGGCGCTGCGCATCAACCTGCGAGCACGCCAGTACGACGTCGAAACCGCCCCGGACGGCGCCGGCGCCCTGCACGCCGCGTCCCGCCAGCACCCCGACCTGATCGTGCTCGACCTCGGCTTGCCCGACATGGACGGAACCGACGTCATTCGCGGCCTGCGCGGGTGGACCAGCATCCCGATCATCGTGCTGTCCGGCCGGGCGGGCAGCCAGGACAAGGTCGACGCGCTCGACGCCGGCGCCGACGACTACATCACCAAACCGTTCGGCGTCGACGAGCTCCTGGCCCGCATCCGAGCCGTCACCCGGCGCGGCCACCAGACCGGCGACCAGGACTCCACCGTCACCATCGGCCGGCACACCGTCGATCTGCTCGACCGTACGGTGACCAACGAGGACGGCGATGTCCGGCTCAGCCCGACCGAGTGGCGGCTGCTCGACTACATGCTGCGCCATCCCGGAAAACTACTGAGCCAGCACGCCATGCTGAACGACGTCTGGGGCCCGCAGTACCTGAACGAGAGCAACTACCTGAGGCAGTACATGGCCCGGCTGCGCCGCAAACTCGAGAACGACCCGGCCCACCCGCAGCACCTTCTCACTGAGCCCGGCATGGGCTACCGGTTCCGCCCCTGACGTTCGCGGTACTCGGTAGTCAGGGTCGAAAGGGGTCTCGACGGCGTCACCCGGCAGGAGTCGCTCGTCGCTGAGCACGAGCCGGTGTGTCGTCCTGGGCGGACCTTGACCCTGCGGAGGCGTCCGGCCATGTGGAAATCGGGATTGAAACCGACCGCGGCACCCGGGTTCAGGCAATACTCGCGGTCGGCCACCAGGTCTATGCGATCAACCCATGTCGTCGGCCCCAGAATCGGCTGAACTCGCCGAACCATGGCCCAGCGGTCGCGTAGGGCAAATCCATCAGTGACCGTACTCCGCCCAGGATCCGTCGTAATTTGTCACGCCCGGCCGGCCGAGGAGCTGAGCGAGGATGAACCAAGTCAGTACGGGTGCTTCGCCGGTCGGCCCGTAACGATCGTGTCCGGACCGCGGTGCCCAGGGCTGCTGCGTAATGGGCGGCCACGTACATAAATTACCTCGTATGGTATACGGTGTTCCCTGCTGATATTTCCGTGAGGCATACGGAGTTAGGAGCAGTGTGGCGGCCTACTACACGTCGGCGGCTGACGGACTTCGCAGGTGGTACGGCGATCTCGACGCCCTGGACGGCTTCGACCTGGCCGTGCCGCCCGGGGTCATCCACGGCTTGCTCGGGCCCCACGGCGCCAGCAAGACCATCGCCTCGACGGCGGGTGGGCGAGCGTGGCTGGTTTCGCTACCGGTTGGACCGCCACGCCCAGCGCTGGTGCGTACCGCGGCCTGCGCCGCTCAGCCACAGCCTCGGGCTGAATCGCCGGTGATCGTGCACCACGACACGCCCCCATCGCTCACCAGGAGGAGAGCGCATGAACTTGATCCACCTGCTGGACCGCCTGCTCGAAGCCGGTCTCGCCGACGTCACGGGCCGTAGTCCAGCGGAACTCGCCACCTACGTCGCCGCCCTGCCGGACGAACCACACAGCACGCTGGCCGTGCACCCCGGGCTGGCCACCGCGCGTCAACTGGCACCGCTGCTGCGCCACCACGACAAGCCCGGCTTCGTCGTCGACGACATGACCGACCTCGAGCAGTTCGTGCCCATCGACGGTCTTGCACTACCCGACTGCCCGCTCTATCTCATCCGCGAACCCGACCGCGGTGACGACATGCGCAACTGGAGCCCCGACGAGGCGCTACCGGCCATCCGCGACCGTGGACGAACACCGCTCACCATCAACGAGGGCATCAGCTGGCTGCTCCAGGAACCGAAGATGCTCGAACCCAACCACTGCTACATGACCATCGGCTCGCGCAAACCTAAGGGCGCCACCCTCGACGCCCGGACACCCGCCATCTGGATCAGCGGCGGCACCGGACACGACGGCAGGGCCCGACGCAGAGCCCCCAAGATCGGATGGTGCTGGGCCGGCAACCGCCACACCTGGCTCGGCTTTGCCTCTGCGCGACACCGCACCCCTCGCGATCAATGATGTGACAACGGCAGCGGGACCGCTGAAGGGACCGCAATGCCATCGCGAGATAAGCCCGACGCCGCGGAGGGACGCGCAAGACCAAGTTGTCCCCGGACCTGGGCGAGGGGATGTGGCGGCGTCGCAGCAGCGGCATGGTCAACGAGAACGGCGTGTCCGGGGATCTCCACCATCCGGTAGTGCCGCCTGACGCGATCTATGTAGGACGTCAGGGTTCCGGCCTGCGCCGTTCGCCGTGGGCCGATCCCTACGGCGTCCGCACGCACGGCCGCGAAGAAGCGCTGCGGCTACACCGTCAGAGGCTGCAGGATCGACCCGAGTTGATCAAACGGGCGCAACGTGCACTACCGGGGCGCGCGCTGGCGTGCTGGTGCCCGTTAGACGTCGACTGTCACGCTGATGTCCTGCGCCGGCTGGTGGGCCGACGCGGGGCGTAGACGCCACCGATGCTGAAGGCTTGTGGCCGTGCGGCTTTGTCAGCCCGACTGTGTCAGCCCGACAAAGTTCTTTCGCAGGTCAGAAGGCTGGTCCGGATCTCGGGCCGGTCTTCTCCGCGTCCTTGGGGACCACAAGAGTCAAGTAGTGCCAGTGGTAGCTCACCTTGACCGCCGCGCAAGCGCGGTCGCCGACCCGCGGGGCCTGCTCGCGCCACCGGCCGGCATCGGCCTTCTTTCCGGCCACCGTCGGATATCGCTCGGCATGGTGGTCGGCAGCTGCGATCATCCAGCGATGGAGATCTGGTCCCATGACGGCAAGTTGTACGAGGCCTCCTCGGGATACAGCCTCCTCGACGATGCCTGGCAGTACGAGCTGATGGGTCTTACGGGACCTCCCGGCACCGGCCCCTACCTCTCTGTCTCCATTCCAGACGCGACACCCATCGGACCCTTCACGCCGAGGCCGGCAGAGCACATCGTCATTCATTCCGGCGGCGGCACACTGCCATGGCCGATCCTGGCGAATCTGATACGCGTGCTCGACTCCAGTGGTGACCTGGTCGACGAGGCACGTGACTTGTCGACCGAGGCCACGACACTTCCGCTGACACTCAATGCCTGGACCTACGGAACCCGTCGGTTCGAGGTCAATCACTTCCATCACGATGATTCGTGGTGCTACGAGCTGTACGAGGTCGACACGCGCGCGGCCGAGAACAACTACATCGAGGTCCGCATCCCTGACGCGTCCCGGAACAGCGGTCCGTTCATCCCGATGCCCTGCGACCACGTGACGCTGACCATGCATGGCCGATGGACCCTTCCGTGGCCGGTGTTCCGGCGCTTCCTCGACGCCATGCGTGCTGCCGGCGACATCGTCGAATGCGTCAGCGACGAGCCCACGCCCGTCGATCAGCCATGACGATCGCTGCGGATGATCGCTCGACGCCGTGGGTCCGGTAACAGCTGCCGCACCGCTTCGGTCGAGCTCACTGTCAGGGTCCGAGCCGCGCAAGCCTCCCACTGCCCCGACCACAGCTGCACCGTCGGCACTCCAGCACACCTGCCCGGCAGTTCGCCATGCCGCCGAAGGGCTCAGAGAGTGTTGTGATACCTCGGTGTGATCTGTGGTGACTGTGTCAGCCAAGATCATGATCAGGGATTTCCGGATGCCATGATTTGACGGGGATATCGGTCACCCGACGACGTTGTGGTGACACGACGCCGTCAGTCTCGTGACTGACGACCTACATGTTGACTCAACCGATGAGCCCGCCGGCTGAACGGCCGAGCGGACGGAACGCACCTGCCCTGCACCTTTTCGAGGGTCCCTTCGTGACCGTCGACGGGAGTCGGATCGAGGTGCCGGAAGGAAGCAAGCGCCTGCTGGTCATCGTCGCCCTGCACCGCGGGCGCATCGAGCGACGATGCGCGGCCGGCGCGCTGTGGCCCATCGGGGATGATCTCCGGGCGTCGGGAAATCTGCGGTCGGCGCTGTGGCGGTTGAAGGCGGCCGGCATCGATCTGCTCGCGGCGGACAAGTGGTCGCTGAAGCTGCGCGACGACGTAGCGGTCGACGTCCACCTGCTCAACGACTGGGCGACCCGGCTGATTCGCGACATCCCGACGGTGGAGGACCTGGCCATTCTCCCGTCGGCCCCGGACGCGCTGGACCTCCTGCCCGGCTGGTACGACGACTGGGTGCGAAGATTCGATCGGCACATAGCCAAGCCATCGTCAAGGCCAGCTTCTGACCCACGGAGCAGCCGTGGAACGGCCCTGGAAGTCAGCGCAGCAAGGTCGTTGCCAAGGGCGTAGAGGTGGCAGAGCACTGATCGACCGTTGCGGTGGCGGTGTGCCAGGAAGGCGACGAACTGCTCGCGCGCTGCCGGCGGATCGGCCAGGACGCCAGGCCCCGCACGCGTCGGCGCTGCCTCAGCAGGCGACGGTCCTGCTCGCCCCGATGCGCGACCTTGCTGACGCCGACCCGTCGATCATCGTCAGGAGCGACGACGCCTGTGGCGATATGGGCCAGTCCTTCTGACGAACGACAGAATCGCCGACCTCGGCGACCCGCGAGCGCGTCACGACTGCTGAACCTTGGGCGACCGGTAGAGATAAACCCAGCGACCGGCCGAACCCAGTCGGACTCCTCGGCCGACGGCCAGGTGCCCGGCGAAGTCCAACTCGCGAAGGAGCAACCGTGAACGAACTCATGGAGGATTTGTCGCCCGAAACGGCTCGGCAGCAGCTGGTCGAGCACCTGACCGCGAAGGGCTGGATCACCCACCCGGAGGTGGCCGCCGCGTTCTCCACGGTGCCGCGGCACGAGTTCGCCCCGGCCGGCACCAGCGTCCGAGCGGCGTACGCCGATGACACGGTGATCACCGTCCGCACTCCTGACGGTGCGACCACCAGTTCGATCTCCGCCCCATGGCTGCAGGCTCATATGCTCGAGACTGCTCGTCTCCGGCCTGGCGGGCGCGTGTTGGAGATCGGTTCGGGCGGTTACAACGCCGCGCTGATCGCTGAACTCGTCGGTCCGGCCGGGACGGTGGTCAGTGTCGACATCGATGCGCAGGTCATCGCGAACGCGCAGGCTGCGCTGGCCCGGACCGGATACGGCCAGGTGGTTGAGGCCATCTGTGCGGACGGGGAGAACGGTTACCCGGGCGGCGGACCGTACGACGCCATCCTGGTCACCGTGGAGTGCAGCGACATCCCACCGGCCTGGATCGAGCAGCTAGCTCCAGAAGGGCTGCTGGTCGCACCGGTACGGATGCGCGCCAACACCCGCTGCCTGACCCTGCGCCGCCGCGGCGATCACCTTGTCGCGATCGCCGCCCGGCAATGCGGGTTCGTGCCGATGCAAGGAGCCGGGCACGACCCCGTACGGCGCACACCCCTGCTCGGCAACGACATCGTCCTGACCATCGACGACCCGAGCACCACCGCCGACGCCGAAGCGCTTGCTGCCGCCCTGCACACGCCGCGCGTGGAGGTGTGGTCGCCGGTCACCGCCCGCATCGACGAAGGCGGGGCTTTCGAGTCCATCCATCTGTGGCTGGCCAGCCAGCCGCGCCCGTACGGGGCGCTGACCGTCGATCGGAGCCGGGTCGGGGATCTGCTCGACCCGGACAACCGGTTCGTCTGTCCCACCCTGCTCGCCGGGGACAGCTTCGCCCACCTCACCCTGCGCCGGCACGAGCAGAGCAGCTACCAGTTCGGCGCCCACGGTTTCGGCCCCGGCGGCGCCGCGCCGGCGGCCGAGCTCGCCGACCTCATCGTCGCCTGGGACCAGCATCACCGGCACGGAAGCGGCCCGGGCATCACCGTGCACCCGGTCGGCGCCCCGCTGCCGGCGACGGACGACTTGCAGTTGCTCCTACCGCGTCGGCACTCCCAGGTCGCGATCACCTGGCCCGGCGGGGGCCGATGACAACGAACGGGAACGCACCGACGCTGGTGATCATCCGGGGGAACTCCGGCAGCGGGAAGTCGACCGTGGCGAGAGAGATCCGCCGCCGCTACGGGCGGGGCGTCGCCCTGATCGAGCAGGACTATCTGCGCCGTGAGGTGCTTCGCGAACACGGTAGCGACAGCTCCCCGACGGTGGCGCCTGGGTTCATCACAACGGTGAGCGGTGCGGCGCTCGAGGCGGGATACCACGTCGTGCTGGAGGGGATCCTGCACACCGGGCAGTACGGCACGCCGCTGCGTGAGCTCATCGCCGGGCATCCGGGCCCGTCGTACGTGTTCTGGATGGACGTGGGTTTCGACGAAACGCTGCGCCGGCACGCCGGCCGCCCGGACCTGGCCCACGTGACCCCGGAGATGATGCGCGCCTGGTACGCCGAACTCGACCTCCTCGGTGTCCCGGGCGAACAGGTCGTCGACGAGACGTCGAATGTTGAGGACACGGCGGCGATGATCCTGCATGACAGCGGTCTCGGCGAGGCCGCCGCCCTGAGCCCGTGCCCGCTCGTCTGCCGGCGCTGCGTCGAGAGACGCGAAGAGGCAGCTCCTGGCGGCGAAGCCGGAATGACGGGTGGTCGGCCGTCGTGACAAGTCCCAGGGAAAGCAGTACGAGCGGTGGCCGGCAACGCTGTGGACCCGGGGTGGGTGCCCACCAAAATGGGCGGTCCCGGTGCCCCCGACGACCTGCGTCTTGGGCACCTCACCCAGGAGTGGCTCGCCACGAGCGACGACCCTCGGGCCGGCACGACCGGCGGTTACTGGTTCCATCAGCGGCGGCAAGAACCCCATGCGGCCGCCGCCGACGAGCAGTTCCAGAGGAGCCTGCTCGGTGCACTCGCCCAGCTCACCGGGATCCCGCTGGGCAGCTAGGACTGCCGGCGTGCACTCGATGAAGTAGTTGCGCCGCCCTCAGCCCTGTTCGTGCTCCCTGACGTGCTGGTCGGTCGATGCGGCCAGCGTCGACAGCAGGGTGAGACGGTCGGCTGCGGGGGTGCCCGGCTCGGCGTGGTAGATCACCAACTGCAGGCCTTCGCTGCCGATCAGCGCGAGCTTCTCGCGGCGCAGCCGTAGTTCGCCCACGGTCGGATGGTTGATGACGCCGGTTTCGCTGCCTCCGCGGTGGATGTCGTGCCGCGCCCACAGTTTGCGGAACTGCTCGCTCTTGAGCGACAACTCGCCGATCAGCGACTGCAGGCGCGGGTCGTCGGTGTCGCTACCCATCTCGGCCCGGAGCTGGGCCACCACGTTGCCGATGTTGTCGTCCAGGTCCGGGTGGTAGGCCCGGGCGGCCGGATCGGTGAAAAGCACCACCAGCCGGTTGGTGCCCGGCCGCATCAACGGCGAGAGCTCGACGGCCAGCTGATTGGCCGCCAGCACGTCGCGGTACCGGTTCACCACGAAGGCGGGCACGTTCAGCGTGGTCAGCAGCATCTCCACCCCCGCCGGCACCCGCTCGGCCGGGCGGGGCCGGGAGCGCTGGACCCTCGGGCGGGCCAGGTCGCTCAGGTAGGCGGTGCCTTCCGCATCCAGTTGCAGGACCCGCGCCAGCGCCTGCACGACCTGGGCCGACGGCGTACGGTCGCGGCCCTGTTCCAGACGCAGGTAGTACTCGGCGCTGATCCCCGCGAGCATCGCGACCTCCTCGCGGCGCAGCCCCGGCACCCGCCGTAGTCCCTGGCCGGGCAGTCCGACCTCGGCCGGGGTCACCAGCTCGCGGCGAGCCCGCAGGAAGTCGCCCAGCGCAGTGTCCTTACCCATGATCGCCACGGTAGACGCAGTCACCTGCCGGTGCCTGTCCCTGCTGCTACCAGGAACAACGGGGATCTGCCGACCACCGCGGTCCCCGGGAAGATTGGTCACCGGACACCTCGAAAGGAACTGACATGGCAGTCAAGACGTGGTTCATCACCGGCGTCAACAGCGGTTTCGGCCGGCAGCTGACCGAACAGCTGCTCGAGCGGGGCGACCGAGTCGCCGGAACGATCCGCCGGACCGGTTCGGTCGACGACCTGCGGCAGAAGTACGGCGAGCAATTCTGGGTGGCGAACCTCGACGTCACCGACCTGCCGAACGTGCGGGCCACGGTCGATCGGGCCTTCGCCGAGCTCGGCCGCATCGACGTGGTGGTCAACAACGCGGGCTACGGCCTGTTCGGCGCAGCCGAGGAGCTTACCGACGAGCAGGTCCTTGCACAGATCAACACCAATCTGATCGGCTCGATCCAGGTGGTCCGCGCGGCCCTGCCGCACCTGCGGGCCCAGGGCAGCGGCCGGGTCATCCAGATCTCCACGTACGGCGGTCAGGCGACCAACTCGGGGGCGTCGCTCTACCACGCCGGCAAGTGGGGGATCGAGGGCTTCATCGAGGGCACCGCCAAGGATGTCGCCCCGTTCGGCATCGAGATGACCATCGTCGAGCCGGGCGGCGCCCGCACCGAGTTCCGGTTCGACAGCCTCCAGCTCGCCGAACCCCTGGGCGCCTACGACGGCACTCCGGCGGCCATGGTCCGCGGGGCCAAGGACCGGAGCCGGCCACCGCTGGGCGACCCGGCGAAGATGGCCGCCCGCATCATCGAGAGCGCCGACCAGCACCCGGCCCCGATGCGTCTCGTGCTCGGCTCCGACGCGTACAAGTTCGTGACGGCCGCCCTGCGCGAGCGGCTGGCCGAGATCGAGCCGCAGCAGGCCGCCGCCGCCTCGACCGACTGGGCCGGCGCCTGACCGGGAGATGCCCGGCCGGATCCGGCCGGGTTGCGTGATCAGCAACCCCTGAGAGAGGAGATCCCATGCGTGCTGTCGCCGTCTCCGCCGCCCATCACCTGGTCGACGTGCAGGTGCCCGACCCCCAGCCCGGTCCGCACGACCTGCTCGTGCGGGTCCACGCCGTCTCGGTGAACCCGGTCGACGTGCAGAGCGCCGGCCGGGGGCCCACCGGCGGCGACCCGAAGATCCTCGGCTACGACGCGGCCGGCGTGGTGGAGGCGGTCGGGCCGCGGGTCACCCGGTTCCGGCCGGGCGACGAGGTCTACTACGCCGGGGACATCCGCAAGCCGGGCAGCAATGCCGAACTCCAGGCGGTGCACGAGAACATCGTCGGTCGCAAACCCTCCACCGTGGACATGGCGCAGGCCGCGGCGTTGCCGCTCACCACGATCACCGCCTGGGAGGCCCTCTTCGACCACCTCGGTCTGACCGCGGAGAGCACCGGCACGATCGTCGTTCTGGGCGCCGCCGGCGGCGTCGGCTCGATGGTCACTCAACTCGCGAAGACGCGGACCAAGCTGTCCGTCATCGGTACGGCGTCGCGTCCGGAATCGTCGCGCTGGGCCGTCGACATGGGCGCCGACGAGGTGGTCGACCACCACCAGGGACTGGCCCGCGAGGTGCTGCGGCTGCGGCCGGACGGTGTCGAGTACGTGTTCTCACCGCACTCGGCCGCGAACGTCGGCGAGTTCGCCCGCCTGCTCAAGCCGTTCGGGCATGTGGTCGCGATCGACGAGGTGGACAGCGTCCAGCCGTTGAAGGCGAAGAGCATCGCCTGGCACTGGGAGCTGATGTTCACCCGGCCGATGTACGCGCCCGAGGACGACTACCAGGGCCGCCTGCTCGACGAGGTGGGCCGGCTGGTCGAAGCGGGCCAGGTGCGCAGCACCCTGGTCACGCGGCTGGGGCCGTTGAATGCGGCCACGATGACCGAGGCGCACCACCTGGTCGGCACCGGGTCCGGCTCGTCCATCGGCAAGGTCGTCGTGACCATCTGAGGGGGTGACTGCGCTGTTTCAGGGCAGTTCCGCTGCTTTGAGCAGCAAGGCGTGCAGGGTCTCGCGCTCGTCGGCGGTGAGCTTTCCGAGTGAGTCGGCGAGGACGCCGTCGACGGCCTCGCCGCCGGCTTGCCGGAGCTCGTCGCCGGTGGGGGTGAGCTGGTGTTGAACCTTGCGGCCCGGTCCCTCGACGCGCTCGATGAGACTGCGGTCCACCATTCGCTTGGCGAGCTCACCCATCGACTGGTCGGTCTGGAAGGTCAGCTCGGCCAGTCGATGCAGCGAGGCGCCGGGATTGGCGTGCAGGTGGCGCAGGGTGTCCCACTGCACCAGCGACAGCCCCAGTGAGGCAAGGCGCCGATTGGCCTCGCGGTGGTGCTGCCATTGGAGGCGCTTGACGGCCAAACCGACCTGCTGCAGGGAGGAACTCACCGGGGGAGCCTATAGCAAGGTTGCGTATATAAGGAACCTGTTCTAAGGTTCCTTATAGTCGCCCGTTGCAAGGAGCCCTCGCATGTCCGTTCACTCGCTCACCGTCCCCGGAGCCGGCCTTGTCGAGCTCACCGTCACCGAGCGCGGCCAGGGCCACCCCGTTCTGCTGCTGCACGGCGGTGGGGGACCGCTCACCGTCACCGCGTGGGCCGACCGGTTCGCCGAGGCCAAGCCTGCGCGTGTGCTGACCCCGGTTCACCCGGGCTTCAACGCCACCCCGCGTCCCGCCGGGCTCGACTCGATCGCCGGGCTGGCCGCGACGTACGTCGCTCTGCTCGACGCCCTTGATCTGCACGACGTCACGGTGATCGGGAATTCGATCGGTGGCTGGATCGCCGCCGAGATGGCTCTGCTGCGCTCACCTCGGGTCAGCAGCTACGTGCTGGTCGACGCGGTCGGCATCGAGGTCGCCGGCCACCCGGTCGCCGACTTCTTCTCCCTCACTCCGGCCGGGCTCGCCGCCCGCAGCTACCACGACCCGAAGACGTACGGGGTCGACCCGGCCAAGCTGCCCGCGCAGATCCGCGAGGCGATGGCCGGCAACCGCACCGCCCTCGAGGTGTATGCCGGGCGGGCGATGACCGACCCGACGCTGGCCGACCGGCTGAGCGGGGTGACCACTGCGACCCTGGTCGTCTGGGGCGAGGCCGACCGGATCGGCGACACCGCTTTCGGCCGGGCCTACGCCGCCGCCATTCCCGGTGCACAGTTCACGCTGCTCCCCGGAACTGGTCACCTGCCGCAGATCGAGACTCCCGACGCGCTGATCGAGACCGTCTGGTCCTTCGCCGACGCGCACGCCACCAGGAAGCCCGGACGCTCGTCGACGACCGGAGACCTCAGCGTCGCCTGATCGTGAGACGGCGGGCCCGACATCGCCGTCGGCATTCCCGCCGAGGCGCCCCGCGACGACCCGCGGCTGCGTCAGTCGTTGTACCGATGCCACTCACCGGCCCTGGAGGCAGGGTGAGGACATGGACCACGACATCCCGTACGCCTCGGCGAGCGAACAAGTCCTCGACGTCTACGGAGACCCGGCCGCCACCCGCCCCGCCATCGTGCTGGTGCACGGTGGCGGCTGGTTTCGCGGCGACAAGTCGAAGGAACAGAAGCTGGCGACGATCCTGGTCGACGCGGGTTACCTCGTCTTCGTGCCCAACTACCGCCTCGCTCCGGACCACCCGTTCCCGGCCGGCCGCGAGGACATCCTGGCCGCCACCGACTGGGCGATTGCCTCCGGGTACGCCTTCGACCGCGACCGACTGGCCTTTCTCGGCGGATCGGCCGGCGGCAACCTGGTCATCGAAGCCGGTCTGGCCACCGGCCGGCCGGCGGCGAGCTGGTCGGGCATCTTCAACCTCGAGGCGTTCATCGAGGCGACCGACGCCACCGTGGCGGCCACACCCACCACGCAGGACCTGGACGCCATGCGCAGCGCCGACATCAACCAGACCGGCCGGGACGACGCCTTCCTGCGCTGGTGCATCCTGCAGGAGGTCGGCGGCGACCGGTCCCTGCTGCCCCAGGCCTCGACCGTCCGGCACGCCGTCGCGTCGGCCGGTCCGGTCTACCTGGCCAACTCGCTGGCCGAGTTCGTGCCGGTCAGCGATCCGGTGGCGATGCAACAGGCGCTCACCGACGTCGGGGTGGCCAGCACACTTCAGCTGATCCCCGGCACCAAGCACGCGGAGGGCTACCTGGAGCACGCCGTCGAGGGGACGCTGACCTTCCTCCGGCAGGCTTTGGCATGACCACCGCGGCGGGTGCCTGGGCGCCGCTGCGGCACCCGGTGTTCCGGGCGGTCTGGATCGCCGCCTTCGTCGCGAACGTCGGCACCTGGATGCAGACCGTGGCCGGCCAGTGGCTGCTCGTCGAGCAGCACAGCTCCAGCCTGCTGATCTCCCTGGTACAGAGCGTCTCCAGCATTCCCGTGCTGTTGCTGGTGATCCCGGCCGGTGTGGTCGCCGACTTCCTGGACCGCCGGCGGCTGTTGCTGGCCACCCAGTGCGTGCAGGCGGTGATCGCCGGGATCCTGGCGTTGCTCACCGCGGCCGGACGCACCTCGCCCGAGGTGCTGCTGGTGTTCACGTTCCTGCTCGGCTGCGGGGCGGCCGCCCAGTTGCCGGCGTACCAGGCGATGGTGTCCGACCTGTTGCCCCGCTCCGAGCTCGGCCCGGGCGCGTCGCTCAGCTCGCTCGGCGTCAACCTCGCGCGGGCGGTCGGCCCGGCCATCGCCGGGTTGCTGCTCGCCCACCTCGGCGTGCCGTGGCTGTTCGCCCTGAACGCGATCAGCTTCCTGCTCTTCGCTGTCGCGCTCCTGTTCACCCCGGGTGGCCGGCCGGCGAACAGCTCCGCGATGAAGGCCGCATCGCTGTCGAGTTTCGAGGCGGGTGGCCGCTACGTGCTGAACTCGCCCGCGGTACGCCGCATCCTGCTCCGGCTGGTGCTGTTCGCCTTGCCCGCCAACGTGCTCTGGGCGTTGCTGGCGCCGCTGGCCGAGCGCCGTCTGGGGCTGGGCGCGGCCGGTTATGGCGTGCTGCTGGGTGCGGCCGGGGCCGGGGCGGTCGCCGGTGCGGTCCTGATGCCACTCGTGCAGAACCGGCTGTCGGGATCCGCGAGGCTCACCGTCGCGGGCGCGGTCTACGGCGCCGGGCTGATCGGGCTGGCCCTGGTCCGCGACGTCGGCGTGGCGGTCGCCCTGCTGGTGCCGGTCGGCGTCGCCTGGATCGCCGTGATCGCCGGCCTCAACGCCGGCGTGCAGGCGTTCCTGCCGGACTGGGTGCGAGCCCGCGCCCTGGCCGTCTACCAGATGGTGCTGTTCGCGACGTTCGCCGGCAGCGCCGCCCTCTGGGGCGCGGTCGCGACCTGGATCGGGCTGGGCCCCGCTTTCACCGTCGCGGGGGTCCTGCTGGTCGCCACGACCGTGGCCGGTGTGTGGTTGCCGTTGCGCCGCACCGACGTCGGCGACCGGACGGCGGTCCCGGCCGGTGTGCTGCCGGAGGCGACCTTCGTCGGCGCGATCTCGCCCGACGACCCGGTGGAGGTCCTGGTCCGCTATCACGTGCGACCTGAGCACCGGGACGACTTCGTGCGGGCGATCGCCGAGCTGCGGACCAGCCGGCTGCGCACCGGCGCGACGCAGTGGGTGCTGCTCAGCGACGCCGTCGACGCGGATCAGCTGGTCGAGCGTTACCGGGTGGCCTCCTGGACCGAGTTCCTCGACCAGCGCACGAACCGGCAGACGCCGTTCGACGAAGAGGTACGCCGGCGGGTCGAGGCGCTCGCCGACACGGTTACCTGGCAGCGCTTTCTGACCGTCGCCGTCCCACATCACGTGCACAACGTCGTCCAGCACCTCGGGGAGCCCGCATGAAAAGCCCGTTCAGCACTGTCGCCGACGTCTTCTGCTTCGTGCCCGACCTGGTCGCGGCGACCACCTGGTACACCGAGCGGCTGGGCGTCCCGCCGGCTCTGCAGGCCGCCCAGATGGCCCGCTTCGATCTCGGCCCGAGCAGCCTGACCCTGCACCGGTTCGACGAGTTCAACACCGGCGGACCGGCCGGCTGCGTCGCCTACTGGGACGTCAAGGACGTCGACGCGGTGGTCGCCGAGTGGGGCCGGCATGGCGCGACCGCCCACCGCGGACCGAAAACCATCATGACCGGTGAGCGGCTCTGCCAGCTGCTCGACCCCTTCGGCAATCTGATCGGTGTCCGGCAGGCGGCTCCCGATACCGTTCGGAAGTGAAACCTCAGGCGGGCTCTGGCCTGACCACCGCGGCGGGCCGCCTCGACCTCACGGCCTGAGTGAACTCGGATCCGCTGCCGCTGATCGATGCCGCATATGCTGCCTCGCGTGACCGACAGCGCGATGAGCGGTACCGAGCTCGACAATGTACTGCTGGCGGTGGAGAGGGCCGCCCCGGTCGACGCGGTCGAGGCAGTGACCCGCGCCATCGGCAGCAGCCTGGACGCGGACTGGGTGTCGTTTCTCGTGGCCGACATGAGCGGTCGCGCCTTGGTACGGCTGGTTCACCTCCCGATCGGCGAGCCGGCCGGCGGCCGCAGGCAGGACCGGGACGTCGCTCAGCTGATGCCGTTCGACGGGGGCCCGCAGGAGCAGGCGCTACGCGCGCAGCAGGCATTGGTCGAGCAGGTCGGTGACCGGTTCGTGGTTCGGGCGCCCGTCACCCAGCGCGGCGAGGCCATCGGACTGCTGGAGATCGCGCTGTCCGCTGCGCCGGGTGAGGCGATTGTCCGGCGCTTGTCGCTGGCCGCGCACACCCTGGCGTTCGTCGTGATTGCCAATCGCCGGCACACCGACCTGTTCGAGTGGGGTCAGCGGACGACGCCGTTCACCCTGGCCGCGGAGATTCAGCGGCGGCTGCTGCCCGAGGCGTTCACCTGTGAGGCCGACTCGTTCACCCTGTCGGCGTGGCTGGAACCCGCGGCCAGTATCGGCGGCGACACCTTCGACTACAGCCTCGCTCGCGACGTGCTCCATCTGAGCATCACCGACGCTGTCGGTCACGGGGTGGACAGTGCGTTGACCGCGACACTGTGCGTCAGTGGGCTGCGTAATGCCCGTCGTCGCGGCGCGACCTTGCCGGAGCAGGCGCAGGCGGCGAATCAGGCGATCATCGGCAACCGGCCGGCCGGGTCGCTGTTCGCCACCGGGCTGCTGGGCCGTCTGCACCTGGCGACGGGGCTGCTCGATGTGGTCAACGCCGGGCACCCCATGCCCTACTTGATTCGCGGCGAACAGGTGCTGTCCGTGGCTCTGGACGTCAACCGGCCTTTCGGTGTGCTGGCGGACAAGCCGTATCGGCCGGACCGCCTTCGGTTGATGGCCGGTGATCGGCTGGTCCTGATCACCGACGGCATGCTGGAGCGTGGCGCCGCCGCTCTCGACCTGCCTTCCCGCCTGCGGGAACTGGCTCGGCTGCACCCGCGCGAGGTCGTCCGTGTGCTCGGTGACCTCGTGCTCGAGGTGGCCGGACCCGCACTGCCCGACGATGCGTGCCTGCTGGTCCTGGACTGGTACGGGGGGCACGGCGACACCCGTACCACCACCGCCGGCGCCGACACTCGCCGAGCCAGCAGATCGGCCGCGGATCGGAGCCGAACCTGGCCGGTCGAAGCAGGTACGGGGCGGGCTTCGCAGTCAGGTCACCTCGGACCAGAAAATCTAGGTTCAACGTACTAGACATTCTCGCGACCGCCGGTTAGATTCTTTCTTGTCGAGAACGAAGTAGGAGAAAAGACGCGTACGGAACACCGCCTTGCTGAGGCGAAGGAGCCGGACCGACAACGCCCCGGCTCACGCGCACAGATGGTGAGTGCGCCTGCAGTTGAGTAGTTCCCGGACGGGTTGGTGTGTGGTCCGGGTGTGACAGGTGGCGGGGCCGAGGTGGGATTCGGGGCTTCGTCGCAGGTGGCAAGAGTTCGTCGTACGTGTTCGGGGCCATGAAGTTGCGTGGGGTTCCAGCACCGACGAGCGGCACGTGGGAAGAGAAGTCAGAGGAAAGGGAGGGTCTTACACCGTTGGATCGCCCGTTCCTGGCCGTTTTGACAGGTTGGGCGCGGACACCGCAGTTTCCATCGAACGAGAGGTGGTCTCCGGTCACGCTTATGCGGTCCTCACACCCGAACCCCGTTTTCAGGGCTGGTGTGGAAATGACAATCCGGCGTTCATGTCGGTAGATGGTGTATCAGTCCCATAACCCTGGGCCCCGGCGCTTCGACAGCGCCGGGGCCCTCGTTCTCGAACTCGAGATCCCCGCTCAACCTGAAAAATCATCACGTTCGATGAGGACGACAAGTTTCCCACGATCGTGATGAGGGCAGTTTGCGGCAATGAGTGCTTTGCGGTTGCTTGCGTTTCCCCCGCACAGCCGCCTGCTGTTCGCTTGGGAGCTGCACAGCGACCAGGATCTCCGGCGGATCCGGGCCGAAGTCGTCCGGGTCCTCGCCGACCAGCCGCACCCGGTGCCGGAAGACCTGGTGCAACGGATCGAGTTGGTAGCCACCGAGCTGGCCGGCAACGCCCTGCGCCACGGATTGCCACCGATCACGGTCCGGCTTCTCCGTGACGACGACTGCTACCTCCTCGACGTCAGCGACCACGACCCCCATAACCCGCCTGGACCGGTCGTCGCTTCCGGGCAGTTCAGTGCCGGTGGGCGTGGCCTGCACATCGTCCTCTCCCTGGCTCAGGAGCTGTGCTGGTACAAGACCGACAACGCGAAACACATCTGGGCGTCGTTCCCGTCGCCGCGCCCGGGCTGAACGCCGACGACGAGCAATGTCATACCCCCGTGCTAGACATGCCGGTTGTGACTACCTCACTCTTTACGATCCTCTCGCTGGAGGGACCGACCGGCGTCCTGCGTCTGGAGTTGGCGGGCGACTTCGACATGAGCATCGGCGACGCGCTTTCCGGCGCCCTGGCCGAAGCAAGCCGGCGCCCCGGCATCACGGACGTGATCGTGGACCTGGACCGTGCGCGGTTCATCGACTCCCACGTGGTGGCCGGCTTGGTCTCGGGCTATGAGGCAGCGACCTCGGCCGGTCGGAGCTTCACCGTGGTCAACGGCCACGGCATGGTGCAGCAGGTCCTCGACATCACCGGCCTGTCCGAGGTGTTGTGCGCGAGGTGATTCCTCGCCGTTCGTGCGATGTGCCGCGGCGCCGCCGCTGGCAGGCTCAGGTTCATGGCGCTCGTACTGGACACCGCGACGATCGCACCGCGGGCTCGCGCCGAGGCGGTCCGGGCCGCGATAGGTTACGCCCGGATCCCGGCCGGCTAGGCGAGGTGCATGCCCCAGTTGTACGTGCTCAGGTCGCCACGGCATTCGGACGGGATCTTGTTGGGGACCACCCGCAATTCGGTCGCGGTATGCATGTACATGCAGCTGGCGCCGGGGCGCTGGACGGCCAGGACGTAGAAGCCGTAGACCGAGACCGATCGGCCCCAGAGCTGTTTGCGGGCCCCGTCCACGCAGTGCTCGGCGAAGACCTTGCTGCCGCTGTTCTCGGGGGCCGACAAGCACCACTTGCTGGCCAGGTTCCTGATCTTGAAGGTGCCGTTGCCCTTGTCCTCCAACCACCAACGTTGATTGTTCTGGCGGTGGCAGTCCCCCCAGGCGTAGACGGTCGTGGTCGGTTCGCCGTCGCGGTAATGCTGGTCGAGACAGTTGCCGTTGTAGGTACTCCAGATGATCCGATCGGACGAGTCAGCCGAGGCCGGCGACGCCGGCACCACGACGGCGCCGACGATCAGCGACAACATCGCACTCAACGCGATCGCGAACATCGCTGGTGCCTTGACCTTCATCATCATCGGATCCCCCGTCGTCGACGCAGCCGTGTGCGCCTGATGTTCGGCCAGCCGGGCTGCCTTGTCGTCAGCACCGGGCGCACAGTCGTACGCACCCAGCGCACAATGGCGCCGGCCAACATGCTGGAGACTGCCCGGACGCTGATCACTCAGGGGATTGCGGCAGCCGGGTCACGCCGCGAGGTCGGCGCAGCGGGGCCGTTGAGGCTGTGTTTCACCTGCGGCACCACTGAACGCGCACTGTTGGTCAACAAGATCTTCTTACCGTGAGGCGGAAGAGGCGAGCGGCGGAGCTTGGTCGCGAAGCCGGCGTCTTTCGCCAACGAGAAGGAGACAGCACATGAACGAACCCACGGCGGGCGCGGAGACCTTCTGGTTCCTCGGTGGCAAGGCCCGCGTTCTGATTCCGGGGTCGGCGACCAAGGGGGCGCTCACGGTCATGCAGTTCGATGACACGATCGGGCACGCACCGCCGTTGCATGTGCACGGCGGGGAGGACGAGGTGTGGGTGCTGCTCGACGGCGAGATCTCGTTCTTCGTCGGGGAGCAGCGGCACGACCTCACGGCCGGGCAGGTCGCTTTCGGGCCGCGGGGTGTCCCGCATTCCTATCTCGTACGGTCCGCCGGCTCGCGCCTGGCCGTCATGTTCGCCCCGGCTGGGATCGAGGGGTTCTTCGCGGCTGCGGGCACCGCGGTGCTCGACGCCGACGAGGCACCGGCCGCGTTCGACCTCGGGACGGTCCTCACCGCGGCGGCGGCCGTCGACCTCACGGTGGCCGGTCCGCCGCCCACTCCGGAGGCTTTCAACGCGCCGGGCCGGTCAGGTTCGCTTCCATCTTGACGCGCAGCTCGTCGGCCATGGGCGGGTTGGTGTGGTCGACGAGGTCGAGTGCCCGTTGCCAGGCGGCGACAGCGGCCGAGCGGTCGCCCAGTGCGGCCCGGGCATCGCCGAGATGGGCGACGATCGCCGCGTGGCTGGTCTGGTCCATGCTAACCGGCAAGAGGTCGAGCGACTTCTCGAAGTGGACCAGGGCGACATCGTGCTCGCCCAGCAGGTGATGGGCGTACCCGATGGTGTCGTGAATGCCGGCCGTGATCTCGGGGTCGTCGGTGTCGCGGAGCCGCTGCAGCAACCGGTGGCCGCCGTCGATGGAGTCGCGGTATTCACCCAGCCGGAGCTGGGCCCAGCTCCGGGCGGAGAGGGCACTGAGCTCACCGTCCCGGTCACCGATCTCCCGATAGAGCTTCAGCGCCCGTTCGACCTGGACGGCGATGGCCGGGTAGCGACCGATGCGCTCGTACGCGTTGCCCAGCTGGAAATGCACGAGGGCCTGCCCGGCCAGGTCGCCGAGGTCGACGTAAAGCTTCAGCGCCCGCTCGTAATGCCGCAGGATGCTGCCGGTGTCGTCGGTGCGATGGTAGACCCGGGCCAGGCCCATCTCCAGCCGGGCCGTCATCGGCCGGTCGCCGAGCCGATCGGCCGCCGCCGAGGCGACCTGCAACAGATGAAGGTCTGTCTCCACCCGGGTCGGCAACGTGCTCAGCGACCACACCAACTGCACCACTCGCCGGTCGTAGCCGTGCAGCGCGGCATCGTCCACCATCGACAGCAAAGCTTGTTCCTCGCAGGCCAGCCAGGCATGGGCGTCCGCCTCGTTGTCCGGCACGACCACGGTCACTTCGGCCACGGCCGGCTCGAGGGTGATCGGCGGCCGATGGGGACGCAACATGCGGTTCGCGGCGTAGGCCGAGTGCACGTAGTAATCGAGCAGGCGTTCCCGGGCGCGCGGGCGGTCGTCGTCGAGCCCGGCGGCGTAGGCGCGCAGCAGGTCGTGGCTGCGGTAGCGGCTGGGGGCGCCCTCGCCGAGCAGGCTGGCATCCAGCAGTTCGGCCATGGATGCGGCGGCCGAGGCCGGGGTTACGCCGGCCAGGCTGGCCAGCGTCGGATTGCCGGCGTCGGGTCCGGGGTGGACCGGGAGCAGCCGGAACATGGCTGCCGCGCGGTCGCTGAGCGCCTGGTAGGACCAGGAGAAGACCGCGCGAGCATCGATCGAGGAGGCCGGCCCGGCGAAGGCGTCCAGCGTGCCGTGCGAACGCCGCAGCTCGGCGGCGAGTGTGGCCAGGGGGATGCGGGGACCGCGCAGCGCCGCCCGCGCCGCGACGATGGCCAGGGCGAGCGGCAGGCCGGCGCAGAGGTCGACGATCGCGTCCACCGCCTCGCTCTCCCGGGTGATCCGGTCGGCGCCGAGCCGCCGGCTGAGGAAGTCCCGGGCTTCGGCCGCGTCGAGCGGACCAAGAGCCAGCGGAACGGCCCCTTCCACGGCGACCAGTCCCGACAGGTGCCGCCGGCTGGTCACGATGACCAGGCAGCCGGGTGATCCGGGCAGCAACGGCCGGATCTGTTCCTCGTCGCGGGCGTTGTCCAACAGCAGCAGCATGCGCCGGCCCCAGATCAGGCTGCGGAACGCCGCGGTCTGATTCGCCAGGCCGGTGGGGATCTGCGCCGGGTCCATGCCGAGTGAGGTGAGCAGGTAGGCCAGCGCGTCGCCCGGATCCATGCCCTGCCCGGACGGGTCGAAGCCGCGCAGGTCCACGTGGAGCTGGCCATCGGGGTAACGATCGGCGACCTGATGGGCCCAGTGCACGGCCAGCGTGGTCTTGCCGATGCCGGCCATGCCGCCCACGGCGCTGATGGTCATGACCGGAGCCGATCCGGCGGTCAGCGTCGAGGCGTCGGACAGCTCGGTGCGCCGGCCGACGAACACCGCCAGATCCGGCGGCAGCTGCGCGGGCCGCGCCGTGGGCGCGGGTGGGGCCGGCCGGCCCGAGGGGACGGCTTGCCGAAGGACCTGGCTCTGCGCCGCCCGCAGCTCCGACCCGGGGTCGACACCGAGCTCCTCGGCGAGCCGCTGGGTGACCTCGCGGTACACCTCCAGCGCCTCCGACTGACGGCCCATGCCGGCCAGGAGCAGCACCACCCGGGCCTGGAGCGCCTCGTCCAGCGGATACCGGTCCGCGGCCTGCCGGACCGTGGCCATCGCCCGCTCCGCGGTGCCGCTGATCAGCGCGAGGTCCGCCGCCTCACCGGCCGCGGCCTGATACTCCCGGTCGATGGCGATCGCGGCCGGGCGTTCGCGGACCTCGGCCCCGGAGCCCGGCGAGCCCTGCCACAGGATCAGAGCATCGACGAACGGATCCACCGAGCGGGTGGCCCGGCCCTGCTCGACGAGCTCGCGGAAACGCAGCAGGTCGAGACTGCGCGCGTCCACGGCCATCCGGTAGCCGCCACCGGCGCGGACCAGCCAGCGGCCGGTCTCGCGGGCGGTCAGCGACGGCTCGAGCAGACGCCGCAGCATGCCGATGGTGCGGTGAATGCCGTTGACGGCGGTGCCGGGCGGATTGTCGCCCCAGGTCACGTCGATCAGCTCGGCCATGCTGACCGGTCGTCCGGCGGCCATCAGCAGCACGGTCAGCACGGCCCGGTGCTGCGGCGTGCTCAGGTCGACCTCGTGCCGGTCGCGCCAGACGCGGACCGGTCCCAGGATGGAGAACCACATCTGATCCGATGCCACCAGGTCCTCCTCGATCATGTGCGGCCACCGTATCGCTCCTGGCTGTCACGGTGAAGGCGGTGGCGTGGCCGGCCCGTGCCCGCCGTCGACACGCACGACGGTCTCGGTGATGAAGGCCGCCTCCGGCGCCGCCAGCCGGACGATCGCGGCGGCGGTGCCGTCCAGCCACTCGCGCCGGTCCGCCGGGCGGAATCCGGTTATCTGCGGGTTGTTCCGGGCCCAGGCGGCGGGCGCTCCGGCCAGAGGCGCGTGCTGGGTGGACGCCGGGACGAAGCCGAGAACGCGGATGCCGTCGACCGCGTACTCCAGGGCCGCGGACCGGGTGAGACCCACCACAGCGTGTCTGGTCGCGGAGTACCCGGCCGAGAACCGGACGCCGTCGACCCCGGCGGCGGTGGCCAGGTTCAGGATCACGCCACCGGCCGGGTCCTGGGCGAGCATCTGCCGGATCTGGTACTTCATGGCCCAGAAGACAGTCAGCACGTTGAGCCGGAACATCTGCTCCACGGCCTCGGTGCGGACGTCGGCCAGCCGGCCCTCGTCCAAGGCGGCGCCGGCGTTGTTGACCGCGACATCGAGGCGGCCGTGCCGGGCCGCCGCCTCGGCGACGAACGCGGCGGTGGCGTCCTCGCAATCCGGGTCGGTGCTGAGGAAAACGGCATCTCCGCCCTGGTCGCGAATCCTGCGCATCACCAGCTCGCCGACCCGGGGCGTGCGTCCGGAGCCCAGTACCGCATAGCCGGCCCGAGCCAGCGCCAAGCTGATCGCCCGGCCGAGCGCGGTGGTCGCCTCGGTCACCACCGCGACCCGCGGACCACTCGTCGCCCCGCGTGTGTCTCCCACGCGGACGAACCTAGGGCGTTCGTGTTGGCGATCTGTGCGGGCCGGGCGGCACCGCGGCAACAAACGCCGGGCACCACCAGATGCGCACAGCTTGTCAACAAGATCTTCCTACCGTGAGGCGACAGCTGAGCGGGAAGGACAAAGAAACCATGGCCACACCGGTTCTCTTCATTCACGGTCTGTGGTTGCACGCCACGTCGTGGCAGCCCTGGATCGAGTTGTTCACCGAGGCCGGGTACGCGCCGGCCGCGCCGGGCTGGCCCGGGGAGCAGGACACCGTCGAGGCGACCCGGGCCCAGCCCGACCTGGTCGCCGGGCACGGCATCGACGACGTCGTCGAGCACTACGCCGGCCTCATCGCGCGGCTGGACAGCAAGCCGATCCTCGTGGGCCACTCGTTCGGCGGCATGATCGCGCAGAAGCTGCTCGGTCAGGACCTGGCCGTGGCCGCGGTCGCGGTCGACGCGGCACAGATCAAGGGAGTCCTGCCGCTGCCGTTGTCCACGTTGCGGTCCGGCTTCCCGGTGCTGCGCAACCCGGCCAACAAGCACAAGGCGGTGTCGCTGACCGCCGAGCAGTTCCGGTACGCCTTCGCCAACGCCGTCGAGGAGTCCGAGTCCCGGGCGCTGTTCGACCGGTGGTCGATCCCGGCGCCGGGTCAGCCATTGTTCGAGGCCGCGGCGGCCAACTTCAACCCCCACTCGCCGGCCAAGGTCGACACCGGCAACGAGTCGCGCGGCCCGCTGCTGCTGATGGCCGGCGGCAAGGACCACACGGTGCCGGAAACCGTCGTCCGGGCCACCTTGCAGCAATACCGCCACTCGCACGCGGTCACCGACATCGTGGACTTCCCGGCCAAGGGGCACTCACTGACCATCGACAGCGGCTGGCGCGAGGTCGCCGACACGTCGCTGACCTGGCTGAAGGAGCAGGGCCTGTGAAACTTCTGGGATCCGTGGCCGCGCTGGTCGTCGCCGGCACCCTTTTCGCCCCGGCGGCCGCGGCCGCCCCGCACCGTCCGCCCTCAGCCGCGGCGGCGGTCCGCACCGGTGCCGAACCCCGCGTCCCGGCCGGTTTCACCGAGCGCAAGGTCCGCGTCGGCGACGTCGGCATCAACTACGTGCGCGGCGGCCACGGCCCGGTCCTGATGCTGGTGCACGGCTACCCGCAGACCTGGTACGAGTGGCGCGACCAACTGCCGGAGCTGGCCAAGCACTACACCGTCATCGCGCCGGACCTGCGCGGCGCGGGCAGGAGCGACGCCCCGGCCGGCGGGTACGACAAGAAGACGATGGCCGCCGATCTGCACGGGTTGCTCGTGAAACTGGGGCTCAACAAGGGAATCCGGCTCGTCGGTCACGACATCGGCACGATGGTGGCCTACGCCTACGCGGCCGCGTACCGCAAAGAGGTCACCAAGCTGGTCCTGAGCGAGGCGCCCATCCCGGACAGCAGCATCTATACGTTCCCGGCGCTGAACCCCCGGGGCGCCAGTGTCTGGAACTTCGGCTTCTTCAGCCTGACCAACGGCCTGCCGGAAAAGCTCGTCGACGGGCGCGAGCGGCTGTGGGTGGACGGTTTCATCGATCAGCTGGAGATCCAGAAGGGTGGCGTCGACGACCGCAGCGTCCGGGAGTTCGCGTCCTACCTGCGCGACGACGCGCACCTCGCGGCGAGCTTCGCCTGGTTCCGGGCGTTCCCGAGGGACGTCAAGGACAACGCGGTCAACAAAAGGACCAAGCTGACGATGCCGGTGCTAGCCGTCGGCGCCAGCGGCAGCCTCGGCAAGTCGCTGGAAACCCAGGTGGGCCAGTACGCCACCAACGTCACCGGGAAGGTGATCGCCGACTCGGGTCACTGGATCTACGAGGAACACCCCCAGCAGATGACCCGGGTCCTGCTGACCTTCCTGCGCTGACCTCCACCGGCAACCACGGGTATCGCGCCCGCACGGTCGGGCGCGGTACCCCGTACACGGAAAGGACTTTGACTGTGAATCTCGAACTGTCCGGCCGGACAGCGGTGGTCACCGGCGCCAGCAAAGGCATCGGACTCGCGACCACCCGGGCCCTGGTGGCCGAAGGCGTCACCGTCGTGGCGGGAGCCCGCACGACCACACCGGAGCTCGCCGAGCTGGCCGCGACCGGCGCGGTGCGGCCGGTCAACGCCGACCTGAGCACCCCCGACGGCCCGGCCCGGCTCATCGAGGCGGCTCTCGACCTTCTCGACGGCCGCCTCGACATCCTGGTCGACAACGTCGGCGGGGTGCACCCGCGGGTCGGCGGCTTCCTGTCGGTCACCGACGAGCAGTGGCTGGACTCGCTGAACCTCAACCTGCTCAGCGCGGTCCGCACCACCCGGGCCGCGCTGCCGGCGCTGATCGAGCACGCGGGGTCGATCGTCGTCGTGGGCTCGGTCAACGCGGCGCTGCCCGATCCGCTGGTCATCGACTACAGCGCGGCCAAGGCCGCCTTGGCCAGCTTCGCGAAGTCGCTGTCCAAAGAGGTCGGCCCGCAAGGCGTACGTGTCAACACGATCAGCCCGGGCCCGGTCAGCACCGACCTGTGGATCGGCGCCGGTGGCGTAGCCGAGACGGTCGCCGGCGCGAGCGACATCGACCCGGCCGACGTCGCGAAGGGTGCCGTCAGCGGCACGGCCACCGGACGGTTCACCCGCCCCGACGAGGTGGCCGATCTGGTGCTGCTGCTGGCCGGTGCCCGAGCCGCCAACGTCACCGGCGCCGACTTCGTCATCGACGGCGGTCTGCTCACGATGCTGTGACCCGGCGATCCGGCTTGACAGCCGTTTCGGTCCTTCGTGGACGATGAGGGATGCGGATTCTCGTCGTTGGCGGAAGTGGTCTCATCGGGGCTCATGTCGCAGGCGTGCTGCGCGAACGCGGTCACGCGGTGACCAGCGTGGCTCGCGCGGCGGCGCCCGGCGTCGACCACCGGCTCGATCTGGGGACAGCTTCGGCCGAGCAGATGCGGCTGGTGCTGGACGGGCACGACGGCGTGGTCTTCGCCGCCCGCACGGACGAGCAGAGGCCGCTACGCCGGCCCATCTACCCGGCGTTCCGCCGAGACATGGTGGAGCCGGTGGTACGCCTGTTCGCCGCGGCCCGGGACGCCGGCCTCACCCGAGGCGTCATCATGGGCTCGTACTACACGTATTTCGATCGGCTGCATCCGCAGTGGCGCCTCCCGGAGCGGCACGTCTACATCCGCTGCCGGGTGCAGCAGGCCCGGGAGGCGAGGGTGGCCGCCGGGATGCCGGTCGCCGTCCTGGAACTGCCCTTCGTGTTCGGCCGGGCCGGCGACCGCCGGCCGAACTGGGCGCCCGCCCTGGACCGCTGGGTCCGGTCCCGTTCGCCGCTGGTCGCTCCGCCCGGCGGGACCGCGGTCACCTCGGCCCGCCACGTGGCCGAGGTCGCGGCGGACGCGCTCGAGCGGAGCAGCGGCCAGGACATCCCGGTGGCCGATGAGAACCTGGCATGGTCCGAGATGATCAGCCGGATCGCCGCGGCCGCCGGTCGGGGCCGCCGGGTCGTCCGCCTGCCGGCCGGCGCGGTGCGGGCCTCGCTCAAGCTGGGCGGGGCGTTGCAGGCGCTGGGCGGCAAGGAGTCGGGGACCGATCTGACGTACCTCGCCGACCTGCTGCTGGCCGACCTGTTCATCGAGCCCGTCTCAGGGCGGCCGCTGGATCGGGCCATCAGGGAGACGTTCCAACCTTGACGATCGCAGTATTCTCGCCTGAGAACGTCTTGACTGAGAAGTTCTCGGGTCGTACGGTCTCGGTATGGCACCTCTCCCCGCACCCGTTCCGTGGACCCAGCCGCTGCCCGAGGCCTCTCCGCCGGCGGAGCTGGCCATCCATCACCTGCCGACCGGCACCTACGTGACTCGTGCGGCCTTGGCCGTCAAGGGCGGATCGTTCGGCGACAAGCGGCACTTCGCCTCGTCGGCGGTGCTGGTGCGGCACCCGCAGGGCGATCTGCTGATCGACGCCGGTTTCGGGGCCGGGGTCGCCGCGCACATCGCGATGCTGCCCCGCTTCGTGCGTGCGCCTTACGAAACGGGTCAGACGGTCAGCACTCAGCTCGACGCCGCCGGCTACGACCGCCGCCGGTTGCTCGGTGTGCTGCCGACCCACTCGCACTGGGATCACGTCAGCGGGCTCGACGGGCTGCGCGACACTCCGATCTGGATGAACGCCAACGAACGCGCATATGCGGCCAGCGACCCGGACGGCAAAGTCTTCCGCAGCGTCTCGGAGGGTCACGAGATTCACCAGTACGGATTCGAGGCCCGGCCCTATCTGGGCTTCGCGTCGAGCTACGACGTGCACGGCGACGGCTCCGTGGTCATCGCCCTGGCCGGCGGACACACCACCGGCTCGGTCATCGTCTTCGTCGTCCTGCCCAGCGGCCGGAGGTATGCCTTCATCGGCGACCTCACCTGGCAGATCGACGGCATCCGCCGCCGCGTCGAACGCCCCTGGCTGCTGAGCAAACTCGCCGACAGTGATCCCGAACAGCTCCGGCAAGGCCTGGGGCGGATGATCGCGGTCGACGGGTTGATGCAGATCGTGCCCGCCCACGACCTCGGCTCCTACGAGGGGATTCCTCTGCTGCAGCCGGTCTGAGCCCCGCCTTCCATCCCTCCCACTCGCGGCAGGAAGTGACAGCATGGAGATGAGCGCCCGAGCCGTTGCCGGACGTGAGGTCTACGCCCGTAACTTCGCAGTGGCCCCCACCGAGGCCGAACGCATCATGAACGAACGCGCCGGGGCGGTGTTCACCCGGGAGGCGTTCGAGGCCGCCGGAGGACCCGGCTGGCAGGGCCAGAACCTGACCGACCGCGACCGCAGCATCGCCGTCATCGCCGCACTCGTCGCCCAGAACGTGACCGACGTACGCCTGTCCACCTATCTCGGTCTGGCCCGCCGCACCGGTCTCGACGAGCAGGCCCTCACCGAACTGATGGTTCTGCTCACGGCCTATCTCGGGCAGCCGTACACGTCGCTGGCGATGGAAGCGGTCCGCCGCTCGGCCGGCCCGGTGCCGACCGCATGACGACTTATGGCTTGGTGAGCAGTGCGGGCAAGTCCGTTGGTGCCTGCCAAATCGTGTCGCCGGTGGTTCCGTCGCCGGCGAAGACGCCGGGGGCGACGAGGCGCCGGCAACCGTCGAGTTCCACGTAGATGTCGCCCCGCGGGGTTTCCAGCCGGGCGAACCGGTTGGCCGGGGTGGTGCATGGTGTCGCTTCTCCGGAGATCTGGACCGCTCGCCTGACGGCTGCCCACCGGCCGGCCGGCAGCATGCCGCCGGAGACGAAGTCGCCCTGCGGCTTCTCGCTGTCCCGCCCGCTCGCCTTCACCTGGTAGACGCACAGTCGTACCGATGCGGCGTCGCCGGCCGGCGGGACGAGATCGCCCTGCCAGGTGGGCGGGTAGACGCCGGTGAACCAGACCATGTCGGTCTGAACCTGATCGCATCCGCTCGCGGCGGCTTCGGCTGACTCAACCTCGCCGACTACCCGGGTGGTGACCCGGGTCCAGTGCAGCTTGTCCAGGGCTGCGGTGGCCGCGGCGAGGGGCTTGCCGCAGGTGTCGAGGGGAATCCGGGGGCGCACCCATCGGCCTTGTCCGTCGAGCAGCACCAACCGCGGTGGGAAATAACCATCCGCGGTGCAGATCAGATCCGGATCCGGTGGCACATCGCCGGTCGGCGGCTCCGGTGACGGGGGTGACGGCGGTGGCGCGTCGGGCAGGCGCAGCGCGGCGAGCAGGGCTGCCACGTTATCGGCGCGGTCCTCGACGGCGATCGAGTCGGTGCCACCGTCCGGGCGTCGCTGCGTGTCTTCCCGGCACCTGACGGCGGCCACCGGGTGAAAGCTACCGGCGAACTGCGGGAGTGGCGCGGCGTTGTTTCCTTCGTCCTGGGGCCGCATGGACGGTTCGCCGGCACATGCGCGCCAGCGCGGGTGGATCTGTGGTGCGCCGGACGGCCGCGGATCCGGCACGGCTTCGGCCGAGGCGAGCGACTGCGCATCCGCCGGTCCGATGTCGCTCACCTGACCCGCGCAGCCGGCCGCGGCCAGGGTGAGCACCCCACCGACCGCGAGCGCCGCGCCGACCCGGGCCATCCCGGCCGCGGGGAACCTCATCCTGATCATTTGGGTGAGCCTAAGACGCGCAGGCGTATCCACGGGCCGGTAGGAGAGTCCGTCAACGGTCCCGAACGGGTACCGGCGGAAGCCGCCTCGGGCCTGGTGGCCGCCTTTCGGGTGAATCGCATCGGACCACTCGCTCGTGCCTTCAGTCCGTCATGGTTTGACGGCGCGGGTCGCGAAGTAGCCGGGCAGCCAGCCCGCGGTGGCGTCCGAGTGGTGTGGTGCCTCCTCGAACCCGGTGATGACGAAGCCCGCGGCGAGCTGGCCGCCGAGCTGCTCGCCCATGCTGTGGCCGTATTCCAGCGGAGCGTCCGCGCCGAAGAGCCGCTCGCGTTCCCCGGCCGACAGGTGCGTGACGTCGCTGTACGGCAGCTTGTGCCGGACCACCAACTCGCCGCGTTGGTCCAGCGCCTCGTGGTCGAACAGGTAGACGTCCGGGTTGAGGAAGCCGCACAGCAGCGTCCCGCCCGGTCGCAGCACCCGGAAGGATTCCCACCAGACCGGGGCCAGATCGGGGATGAACAGGTTCGAGACCGGGTTGAAGACCAGATCGAACGAGGATTCGGCGAACGCGGACAGGTCGCGCATGTCGCCGAGCACGGTCCGCAGCGGCACGCTGTCCCAGGCCACGCGGTTGTGCGCCACGGGATCAATACTCATCCGCCCACGCTATCCGTGGGGCCGCGCCGTGACGCAGGACGTCAGAGGCAGGAGCCCGGGTCTTCGCTGTCGCCGATGATGGCGAAGAGCATCTGGCGGAAGGACGCGACCTGGTCCTCGCTGAACCCGTCGAGCACCGAGGCCTCGACCGCGGCGCTGGTCTCGGCCACCTTGGCCCGCAGGGCCTCACCGCTCTCGGTGATCACCGGGATGCGCAGGCGACGGTCATGGGGAGCGTTGTGGCGAACCACCAAGTCCCGGCGCTCGAGCCGGTCGAGCTGGCTCATCAGGGTGGACTTGTCCAAGCTCAGGGTTTTGCCGAGTTCGCCCTGGGTCAGGCCGGGGGTCTTGTCGAGGGCACTGAGCACGATGTATTCGCGCAGGGTGAGTCCGTGTTTCTCGGCCTGCTCGCCGGTCGCGCTGTGCATGTGCTGGGCCGCTCGATGCAACAGCCAGGTCAGCTCGGAATCGAGCGACGGCCGGGGACCTGGGGCGTCTGTGTCCTGTGCCGTGATAGCGATCTCCCCTCTCGAACTCGTCGAAAGTATCACCTAAGAAATTCTCGATCAAGACGACTTACGTCAGGCTGGCCGGTAGGTGCCGGGCCAGCGTCCGCAGGCCGGCGTGGGTGTGGTCGGCCCCGGCGACGAGTTCGCGGGAGTCCGCGGGGTCGGTGATGAGCCGTTCGGCAATGACCCGGATGCGGGGGTCAGCCGGCATGGTGACGTGGATGTCGTACGGGGGTAAGGGTTGGAAACTGAGTATTCGATCTGGTGCCGCCCCCTTGCCTGTCCTTCAGTCCTGGGGTTTGAGCGGTTCGTCGGGCAGGGAGCGCGCCGGCTGATCTCCGGGGGCGCCGCCGTGGGTGGGGCGCGCGGTCGCCTCCGGCGTGATGCCGGGCTCGCCCTGGGCTCGTTCCGGATGAGCGTCGCTGCCGGCCAGGGAGCCCTGTTTCGCTCCCGCCTTGTTCTCCTGGTCGGACATGTCATCAGTCCTTTCTGTTCGTCGCAGGGTGACTTCGGTGGCCTGACTTACCGTTCCGGAGCTGAGTAAACGCCCGGGGGAACGGCAGGCGTTGGTTCGGGCCGTCCTGGGGTATGCGCGCCGCCGGTGGCACATCTCTGAGGGGATCACGACGATGAGCGACGCGGAACATCCGATCGACATGCTGGACGACGCGCCGGAGGGTGACGCCGTCGAGCAGGAGCAGACGGCCGGCGACGCCGGTCCGGTCACCGCCGCGACGGACGAGGGGGCGGAGGCCGACGTGGTCGAGCAGGCCGGACGGACAGATTGACCGACACCCGTCCGGGTAGGTATCAACGGCTGCTTGCCGGGTACGCGGCCGCCATGACGGAGTCACAGGAAGCGGTCCTCGTCGGTGGCCCGCGCGACGGGAACCAGTTCGATTCGGCCGGCGCGGCCCTGGTGGAACTCGAGATAGACGCCTACGTCCACCGTTACATCCGCACCACGGCCACGCGCGAGACCGACGGGCAGACCCGGCTGGTCTACAACTACGACGGCATGGTCCGCCCGGCTGTGGCCAGTGGCGCGCCTGCCCCCGGCATCCGCGAGGAGCAGGGCGTGCAGGACAGTGGGGAACAGGGCGAGGGCCTCGAATACACCGGCACCGGCGACAGCGTGAAGCGCATCGGCCAGGCCCCCACCGCCACCGACGTCAACGACCCCGAGCGGTCCTCCCGCAACACCGCGGCCGGGTCGGGCTCGGAGCCCGGCCCCGGTCCGGTCGAGCCGGCCGCCGACGCCGGCGCCGATCCGACGGCGAGCATCGAGCCGCACAACCAGGGCGCGGTCTGATTGCCTACTGGCTGACCTCTCGATGACGAGCGGATGCCGGCTCACTCGGCGACGACGCGGACCGATTTCATGGTGGGGTCGGCGGCGATCCGCCCGGTCGCCTGGTCCGTCGGCACCTGTTCGGTGCGGCCGAAGAACGCGTCGCCGGGCAGCATGACGTTCTCCAGCTCCAGCGTCCGCGGTTCCGGCAGGTCGGCCTGCGGCTGCGACTCGATGCTGCCGCGTTCGTCGACCAGCCGGCGCAGGCTTTCGACGAGCCGCTGCTCGGTGTCGTCGTCGTCGGCGTAGCTGACCTGGCCGCCCAGATGGCACTGGTCGGCTGAGCCCATGTCGACGTGGCTCACCGCGCGCAGCCATTCGGCGGCCTGATAGCCGCTGATCCCCAGTCCCCGGACGTCGATGGTCAGGCGGAGGGGATCGAGTTGTGCACCCACTGATGATCAGAGCCGCTCCAATACCCCTTGGGACTGGCGGCGGTCGTCGAGGCCGTTCAGCGACAGCACATCCGAGGCGAACACGCCGGCGCCCACAATGTCGATCACCCGGGGATCGGCGCCACGGCCCTGTTTGTGCCCCGCTGGCTCGAACACCGTGTCACCGCGGCGCCGGAACTCCCGCAACGCCTCCAGCACCGGCACGCGTGAATGGTCAGCCATGGGGAGTACCTCACTGTTCGATGGTCTGCCGGGCCAGGTCGGCCAGGACGGCGTTGATGTCTTGGGTACGGGCGTGGATCCGCCGCTGCCGCGCCGCGCCCGTTCCCTGCGCGCGCAGCCGGGCCAGTTGCGCCACGACCAGTTCGATGTCGCCGTGTCGCAGCAGAGCCGGGCTGACGGTGGCGACCAGTTCGTCGACCATCTCCCACGCCGGGCGCAACACCCCGCCGAGCCGCAGATCAACGAGGGTGCCGTCGAGGCCCTCGTGGGCGGCGCGCCAGTGCGCGGCCGAGAGCACACAGTCGCGGACGGATTCGACCGGTGCCCCGGCCCGCTCGTCGTCGATCATGGTGGCGACCAGCGCCCGGATCAGGGCCGCGACCAGAACGGTGTCGTCGGCGGTCGGGCAGACGTCACCGACGCGGACCTCCACCGTCGGATACGTCGCGGACGGCCGGGCATACCAGTAGACCATCGCGTCGTCGATCATCACGCCGGTGGTGACCAGCGCGGCCACCGTGGCGTCGTAGTCGTCCGCGGAGGCGAAGGACGGCGTCGGACCGACCCCGGGCCACCGGGTCAGCTGGACCGACCGCCAGCTCGCGTGCCCGGTATCGGTGCCGGCGGAGAACGGCGAGTTCGCGGTCAGCGCCTGCACGACCGGCAACCACACCCGCAGCCGATCGCACACCCGCACCGCGAGGTCCCGGTCGGGCACGCCGACGTGCACGTGGCAGCCGCACAGCGCCGGATCCAGCGCCACCGGACCGTAGCGCCGCACGATGTCGCGATAGCGCGGCTGGTCCGGCACATCGCACTGCGGCTCGTCGACCGGAGTGGCGCCGACCGCCACCAGGCGCGCTCCCGTGGTGGCGGCGGCTGCCCCGGCCATCCGGCGGTGGCGGATGAGCTGTTCGCGCAGCTGTCCCAGGTCGGTGCAGACGGAGGTGACCATCTCGACCATGCTGCGCCGCAGTTCCAGCCGGCTTTGCCGGCGTACCACGGAAGGCAGGACCGCGATGACGTCGTCGGCCACGGGGGCGTTGCGGCCGGTGTCCGGGTCCAGGAGCAGGAACTCCTCTTCCACGCCGAGAGTGAGGTGATGCTGGTCGGTGGTGTCGCGGCCGGTGGCCGCGACCGGATACGAAGTGACCATGAGATGAGCCGATCGTGTGGAGGCGCCGCCCTCACCGCGCCGTCGGGTCGCGTGGCTGCCCATGTCAAAGTGGGTTAAACCTGGATAAGACGATCCCAAAAGAGGGCAAGAGTGGCCGCGCCGGCGAGCAGCACGTCGATCGACGCGCGTTCGTCGCTGTCGTGCCAGTGGTCCTCCGGCAGACCGGTGCCGAAGAACAGCACCGGTGCGCCGACGACGTCGGTCAGCAGCTGGGCCGGGCCGCCGCCGGCATTGCCCATCCGTCCCACCGGTCGTCGGAATCCTTCCCGCATGGCTTGGGCGAGGACCTCGACGGCCGGGAGGTCATCCGGCGTGCGGTAGGGCTCCTGCCCGGTCTCCTCGGCCACGGTGAGCTGGTAGTCGAAGCGGTCGCTGATCGTGTCGGCGACCCACCGGCGCAGTTGTTCGCCGACAGTCCGGGCGTGTTGGCCGGCCACGATGCGGATGCTGAGGTCGGCTGCCGCGACCGAGGGGATCGCGGCTCGGCCGGCGCCGATCGGGTCTCCGGCGATCACGCTGATCACCTCGAGCGCCGGGCGGGTCCAGAGCCGCTCGAGGACGGTGTAGCCGGCCTCGCCGCCGATGCTGCGGGTCGGAAGCGCCGCGGCCGTAGAGGTACCGTCGCGCACCACCGGCTCGAACGGTGGGCACTGGTCCCAGTTGTCGTCCTTCGCCGCGCGCACGTCGTGGTGGCTGTAGACCAGCACCGTCGGCGCGCCGGGTGCCTCGCACCACTGCGCGTACACCGCCGGACCGCCCTCGGTGTCCCACACCTCGACCGATGGGAATCCGGCGTCGCGCAGCGTGCCGGCCAGCCAGTTGGCCGATCTGCGCACGTCGGGGACGCGCTCCGGCAGGCCGGCCACCGACCGCAGCCGGATCCACCCGCTCAGCTCCTCGACGAGGGCATCGCGATGTCTGGCGAGGAAGTCGTGCACGCCCTCGGTCATCACTCGGCGCTCGTCGTTCTCCCCGATGGGCGCGGTCGTCGTCCGGTCCACGGTTGCCCCCATTTCGACGTCGGAGCCGACGGCTACCCACTCCGTTGCCGACCATGCGATCGTTTGCGGCTGAGCCCGAGGTCCGCGCGGTGGCAATGGGGTGTGGCTGTGGACGGGATCGGCTGATGGCCGCGTGGTGTCGCCGGTTTAGATGTCGGCCCGGGTGGCACTCGCGTCCTGGCCGGAACCGTCCGGCCGGGTTGTGCCGGGGAGGGGCCGCGTGACGCAGCAGTTGGCAAGCATGGGTGGGGATACGTCAGCCGACAACGAGGGCTCGGGCGGTGGCGAGTCGATCGCTCCCACCCCGTACGTCCTGGGTGACGCTCCCGGTCCACTCGACCGCCGCGAGCTGGAAGTGGTCGACGCCTGGTGGCGGGCGGCCAATTACCTGGCCGTCGGCCAGATCTATCTGCGGTCCAATCCGCTGCTGCGCGAACCGCTGACCCCCGAGCATGTCAAACCGCGCCTGCTCGGCCACTTCGGCACCGTACCCGGTCTGAATTTGATCTGGGCCCATGCGAACCGTCAGATCACCGCGCGCGACCTGAGTGCCGTCTTCATCGCCGGGCCGGGTCACGGTGGTCCCGGTCCGAATGCCTGCGCCTGGCTGGAGGGGACGTATTCCGAGCTCTACAGCCACATCCCGCGCGACGAGGAGGGCATGGCGGCGTTCTTCGCGCAGTTCTCGTACCCGGGTGGGGTGCCCAGCCACTGCGCGCCGGAGACGCCGGGCAGCTTCCATGAGGGAGGCGAGCTCGGCTATTCGCTGATGCACGCGTACGGTGCCGTGCTCGACAACCCGGAGCTGACCGCCTTCTGCGTGATCGGCGACGGCGAGGCCGAGACCGGGCCGTTGGCGACGAGCTGGCACGGCAACAAGTTCATCAACCCGGTACGCGACGGGGCGGTGGTGCCGATCCTGGCGCTGAACCAATACAAGATCGCCAATCCCACGCTGCTGGCCCGCATCCCGGAGCCGGAGCTGCTGGAGCTGATGCGCGGTTACGGCTACACGCCATATCTGGTCTCCGGTGATGATCCGGCCGACGTCCATCAGCAGCTGGCGGCCGCGCTGGACACATGCCTGGGCCGGATCGAGGAGATCCAGCGCGCCGCCCGCACAGGTGACGAAAGCTCCCGGCCGGCCTGGCCGATGATCATCCTGCGGACACCGAAGGGCTGGACCTGCCCGCCGATCGTCGACGGTCTGCAGGTCGAGGGCACGTTCCGGGCCCATCAGGTGCCCCTGCCGGCCGCGCGCACCGACGACACCCACCGGCGGGTTCTCGAGGAGTGGATGCGCTCCTACCGGCCCGAGGAGTTGTTCGACGACGCCGGGCGCCCGGTCGCGGACCTGGTGCGGATGGTCCCGTCCGGTGACCGGCGGATGAGTGCGAACCCGGTGGCCAACGGCGGCAGCGTCCTGCGGGACCTGCGGTTGCCGGACTGGCGCGACTACGGCGTCGAGGTGCCCGCGCCGGGCCGCGAGCACCACGAGGCCACCCGGGTGCTCGGCGGCTGGTTGCGCGATGTGGTCGACGCCAACCGGACGAACTTCCTGACCTTCGCGCCGGACGAGCTGGCCTCCAACCGGCTCCAGGACATCCTCGAGGTGACCGAACGCGACTGGCAGGCCGAGATCGGGCAGTTCGACGAGAAGATGGGCCCGCGCGGCCGGGTCGTCGAGATGCTCTCCGAGCACATGTGCCAGGGCCTGCTCGAGGGCTATCTGCTCACCGGCCGGCACGGGCTGTTCACCTGTTACGAGGCGTTCATCCACATTGTTGACTCGATGTTCAACCAGCACGCCAAGTGGCTGCAGGCCAGCGCCGACGTGCCGTGGCGGCGTCCGATCGCAAGCCTGAACTATCTGTTGTCGTCGCACGTCTGGCGCCAGGACCACAACGGCTTCACCCATCAGGACCCGGGCTTCCTCGACGTGGTGATGAACAAGAACCCGAGCATCGTCCGGGTCTATCTTCCGCCGGACGGCAACACCCTTCTTTCGACGTACGACCATTGCCTGCGCTCGCGGCACTACGTCAACGTCGTGGTCGCCGGGAAACAGCCGCAGCCGGACTGGCTGACGGTCGACGAGGCGGCCGTGCACTGTGCCCGCGGACTCGGCATCTGGCAGTGGGCCGGCATCAACGACGAGCCCGGTGGACTGCCCGACGTCGTCCTGGCCTGCGCCGGCGACGTGCCCACCCTGGAGACCCTCGCCGCCGCGTCGATCCTCCGCGAGCGGCTGCCCGACCTGCGCGTCCGGGTGATCAACGTGGTCGACCTGATGCGGTTGCAGCCGGAGACCGAGCACCCGCACGGGTTGCCCGACCGCGAGTTCGACACCCTGTTCACCGCCGACCGGCCGGTGATCTTCGCGTTCCACGGCTATCCCTGGCTGATCCACCGCCTCACCTACCGGCGCGCCAACCATGCCGGCCTGCACGTGCGCGGTTACAAGGAGCGGGGCACCACCACGACACCGTTCGACATGGTCATGCTCAACGACCTCGACCGCTACCGCCTGGTCATGGACGTCATCGACCGCGTGCCGGGCCTCGGCGCCCGCGCCGCCGGCCTGCGTCAGGACATGGTCGACACCCGGCTCGCGGCTCGCATGTGGACCCGCGACCACGGCGTCGATCTGCCCGAGGTGGCGGACTGGACGTGGCCGGCCGGAAAAGCCTCGCCTAAGTGAGCGGCGGCAGGGGCCGGTTGGCCGGCCCCTGCAGGACCGCGCCGTCGACGGTGAACCGGGAGCCGTGGCAGGGGCACTCCCAGGCCGTCTCGGCCTCGTTGAACCGCACGAGGCAGCTCAGGTGGGTGCAGCGGGCCGAGACGGCATGCAGGTCGCCCGCCGGGTCGCGGTAGACCGCGCGGTGCTCGCCGTCCACCCGGACGACGGCGCCCGTGCCGGCCGCGATGTCGTCGACCGATTCGGTGCCGGCCGGCCGCAGGCGGTCGCCGACGAAGTGGCCGGCGACCTTGGCCTGAAGCTTGAGCAGCGGGCCCGTCTCCCGGGCCAGGCTGAGCCGGCGCGGGTCGTAGAGGCCGGCCCAGGGCGGCTCGTCGCCGGCGATGAGTGCGGCCAGCAGGCGGCCGGCCATGATGCCCGAGCTCATGCCCCAGCCGCCGAACCCCGTGGCGACGTGGACGTTGTCGGTGCCGGGATGGAACGGCCCGACGAACGGCACCCCGTCGGTGGTGGTGTTGTCCTGGGCGGCCCAGCGGAAGGCGATCTCGGTGCCGGGGAACCGTTCCCGGGTCCAGCCTTCCAGCCGTTCCCAGTGCTGGGCGACGTCGCCGGTGCCGGGGGTGAAGTGCTCGCCGGTGACGATCAGCAGGCGCTGCCCGTCGCGGTAGGGAGCCGTGCGCACCGACCGGGTGTTGCTCTCCGGGGTGAGATAGATGCCGCCCGGGTCGCGGTCCGCCTCGATCGGGGCCGCCACCACCAGTTCGCGGCGCGCTTCGAGGCGGGTGAACAGCAGCGCCCGGTCGAAGACGGGGTAGTGGGTCGCGACCACCACGTGCCGGGCCCGGACCGTGTGCCCGCCCTCAGTGGTGATCGTGCACGGGTGGCCCTCGTTGAGCCCGGTCACCCGGGTCCGCTCGAAGATCCGGCCACCGCGCCGGCTCAGGTCCTCGGCCAGCGCCAGCAGGTATTTACGGGGGTGGAACTGCGCCTGGTTCTCGACCCGGACCGCGCCGGCGACGGCGAACGGCAGACCGGTCGTGGACACGAACGAGGCCGGCAGCCCGGCCTCGGCGGCCGCCTCGGCCTCGGCCCGGAACTCGGCCACGCCGTCCGGGGTCTCGGTCCAGGTGTACGCGGGCACGCGCTCGAAATCGGCGTCGATGCCCAGCCGGGCCGTCACGTCGGCGACCCGTTCGACGGCCTGGAGCTGAGATTCGGCGTACCAGCGGGCGAACCGCGGCCCGAAGGACTCCCGCACGCGCGAGTAGATCCGGGTGTGCAGGGCCGACAGCTTCGCCGTGGTGTGCCCGGTGACCCCGGCGGCGATCCGGCCGGCCTCCAGCACCACCACCCGGCTGCCCGCCTCGGTGAGCTCCCACGCCGTGGCCAGCCCGGCGATCCCACCGCCGATCACCGCCACCTCGACGTCCAGGTCGGCCTCGAGCGCGGGGTAGGAGGTCGCCCCCGCCGAGTGCATCCACCAGGACTCCGCCATGCCTGTCCGCATCCGTCAGCCGCCTCTCGGGTTCAGTCGCGCCGGATACCCCGTGCGCGCCCCGTCATGCCGAATCGGCGGTGTGCCCTCCGTCGTGGTGATAGCGCCGGGGAGGCGGGTAGGCCTCAGAATGCGTTGGTCGCAAGAGGAACAGCCTCCATCCGTCACGGCAGTGCTGCTGCTTCTGCTGACCGTGCTGTCGGGCGCCGGATCGCCGGTCGCCGGACGGGAGAGCCCGTCCCCGGTCCTCGCCTCCCCGGCGCGCACGGTGGCCGGATATCTCGGCGTCGTCGCCCGGCAGCCCGGCATCCTCAGCGCCGCCCAGGTCGACCGGGCGGCCGCGTTGCGCGACCGGCTCCCCACCGCCGGGCGGGACCGCCTCGACACCGTGCTGGCCGCGGCCTCGCCCGCCGTACAGGGCTATCTCGCCGCGGCGTTCGCCGCCGGGCACTCGGTCGCCGAGATCGGGTCGTTCGCGGCCACCGTCAAGGGGCGTTCCCCGTATTGGCTACGGAGCCGCCTGCGGCCGATCGACGCCATGGGCGCCGGCGCCGTGCAGTTCCGCGGCAGCCGGATCGGCCAGTACAACGACACCACGTGCGGTCCCACCGCTGTGCTGGCCGCTCGGATGTACGTGGATCCGCTCTATGCGCTCTATCTGACCACCGGCGGGCAGCCGGACACCGTGGAGGAGTCCGAAGAGCGCTTCCGGCAACGATTGGCGGGGGAGGAGCAACAGATCCACGACGACACCGACGTGCTGTGGCCGCAGCTCGCCGGCACGCCGCCCTGGGGGCTCAGCACGCGGCTCAGCCGCGACCCGGCCGCACTGGGCAGCCGATACCGGTGGCGGCCGGCGCTGCCGGTCCCGGGCGCCGACCGGGCCGTCCTGCGGCAGGCGCTGACCGCGGCGAACCGGGGCCTCCCGGTGCCGGTGCTGATCGGCGACGTCGTTCCCCGGCACTACGTGCTGCTGCTGCGCCACGACGACGCGGGCGCCTGGTTCTACGAGCCGACGGCGGCCGAGATCGTCGTCGTGCCGCGGCGCGACCTGGAACGCCGCGACTTCGGCCGGCTCGGTTATCCGCGTCTGGCCGGTGTGATCCTGCCGTCGGCGGGAAGTGACCCGGAGGAAAGGAGTTGAACCTGACGTGACACTCAAGTTCGCGGTCTTCGGCGACTCGATCGCCTACGGCCAGGGTGCCTCCGCCACCGCCGACACGGTGGCGCAGCGACTCTCGGCCGATCTGACTGCCCATGACCTGCCCAACGAGGTACGGGTCTTCGCCGTACCCGGAGCTCAGAGCCGCGACCTGCGAGCCCAGATCGAGCGGGGGCTCGCCTGGCGCCCGCAGCTCGCACTGATCATCATCGGCGCGAACGACCTGACCCGCTTCGTGCCGCCGGAGCAGGCCGCGGCTCAGCTCGCCGAGGCTGTCCGGCGCCTGCGGGCGACCGGCACCGAGGTGGTGGTCGCCCCCGCACCCGACCTCAGCGTGGTGCCCTGGGTGCCGCCGCAGATGCGGGCGGTCGTGCGGGCCGGCAGCCAGCTGCTGCACGACGCGCAGAGCCGGGCAGTTCTCGCTCAGGGGGCTCGGGTCGCCGACTTCGGGATGGCCTCCTCGGCGGGCTTCGCCGTCGATCCCGGCCTGTTCAGCGCCGACCGGTTCCACCCGTCCAGCGCCGGCTACGCCGTCATCGCGGGCGCGCTGGCGGCAACGGTCCGCGAGGCGGCCACGGCGGCGAGGTCGTCGGACCGTACGCCCGGCGGCTGAGGCACCGGCCGCCGGGCCGCGATCGATCAGAGGCCGGACGGGGTGCCGGGGCTGTCGTCGGTGGAACCCTGCCCGAAGTTGCTGCGCCGCCCCGCGACCGCGGGATCGGGCGACAGATTGGGCTGGCCGCCCTGTTCCCCGGCCTGCGGTTCGTGCTCCTGGTCCGGGTCGTACGCCAAGGGCTTGTCCTTGGTCCGGATGTCGGTGCCGTCCTGGGCCGTCGGATCCTGGGCCGCCTTGCGCTCGGCGATGTCGCCGGTGCCGACCGCGGTGGGCTCACTGCCCTCGTCGAGGGGGTTGTTCTCGTCCACGCCCCACGGTTGCTCGCTCATCGTTCGCCTCCGGTTCTCGTCGGGCCGCGGCTCAGCTCGCCGCGGTGCTCGCGTCCGCGTACCTCAGGGCCGCGGCTCAGCTTGCCGCGGTGCTCGCGTCCGCGTACCTCAGGACCGCGCCGATGCCGTGCTCGAGCGGGGCCTCGCCGGGGACGATCAGGACCAGTTCGGCTCCGGTGCCGGCGATGGCGCGGACCAGCGCGGCGTCGGCGCGGACCTTCCGCGGGTCGTCCACGCCCGCCTCGCGCAGCACGTGGTCGTCCACCGAGACGAGCGTCGGGTCGTCCGGGGCGATCCAGAGCTGGTCGGTGGACGACTGGTCGTCGACCAGCAGCACGGTGTCGGCCTGGCCGCGCTGCAGCCGGGTCACCACGTCGACCAGCCCGGTGCTCGCGGTGCCGTCACCCCGCTGTGCCTCGTAGCGGTCCAGGATCTCGCGGACGTGCCGGTCGCCGGCCTCCGCGACGGCCTGGATGGTCACGTCGTCCAGCGCCGACTCGTCGGCGCCGGCGTGCCGGGAGCCGGCGTCGGTCGCGACCACCCGGTCCTGCCAGCGTTTCGGCAGCCGTCCGACCAGCGTCTGGACGGCGCGGACGTCGCCGCCGACCACGATGACCTCGGCGCCGACGGACTCGGCCAGGTCGGCCGCCGCGGCTGCCACGTCGCCCGCGTTGCGCTTCCAGGACTCCTCGACGGCCTGTAGGTAGTGACGGTGCGACCAGCCGCCCACGTGCACCTTGCGGATCGGGAAGGTGGCGCTGCCGGCCACCTCGCGATGCCGGGGAGCGCCACCGACCGAGAGGGCGTCGAGGTCGGCGCCGGTCCGGTCGGCCAGCACCCGCACGTACGCCACCTCGGCGCTGCGCTGTTCGAGCAGGGGCATCACGTGCGGCAGCGGTTCGAAATAGGCCATGTCGGCCGGCGGGGGAGCGGACAGCGTCTGCGTCAGGGCGACGTCACCGGCCGTGGCGAAGACGGCCAGCCCGTACCGTCCGGGCTCGGTCGGATGATCCTGCACGGCGCTCTCCACGGCGTCGAGGGTCGCGGCGTCGGCGCCCTGCCCGGCCAGCTGTTCGCGCAGGCCGCGCCAGCGCAGGGCGACCTCGTGGTCGGCGTTCTCGCCGGCCCGGGTCGCGTCGAGGTAGACGGACACCCACGATCCCGGGCGGTCGAACAGGGGACGCAGGAAGTCGAGTTTCACGGTAGGCACCTTCCGCTGATCACGTCGGCCGGACAACGCTGGCTACCCCCGATTCCCGGAATCTCACCAGGGAGGCTGGCACCGGGGGGACAACCTGACCACCGCCGGGTGACAGCCGTTACATCGTTGTCCTCACGGGTAGGCGGCTGCTCGGCGGGCTTGGGTACAAGAAAGGGCAGCCGGTGACCTGACGTGCTGGAGATCGAGGCAGAAGGATCCGGGACCGTGGACGTCGTCGTTCGCGGTCAATTGTTCATGCATGATGCAGCGACCGTGCGGAGCGCCGTCACGGCCGTGCTGAACCGGGGGGACGTGACCGCCGTCGACCTCGACCTGGCGGGCTTGACGCTGCTCGACCCGGCCGCGGCGGGCGCCCTCGTCGTGGTCCACCGGATCGCCGTCAACCTGCGGGTGGCGCTGCGGCTGCGGGCGATCAGCGTGGCCGCGGCCGAGGCCATGAAGCTTCTCGGCGCCGCCGATCTGCTGCCCGGCCCGAGCCCGGCGACCGGCGTCCACCGGATGGTCAGGGTGCTGGTGCGGTCGTCGCGCCGGCCCGGTGAGGCCCCGCCAGGCCATCATCACCGCAGGCGGGAACGGCACCGGGCGGCGCGGTGCGGTGTCCTTCGCCCGCGCGGGTGCCGATGTCGTGCCGGGCGGCCACAACGCCGGACGGATCGGCGGCGGGCACCCGCTCTGCTCAGCGGAGGGATCTGACATGCGACGGACTGTGGTGGTCACCGGCGCGTCGAGCGGCATCGGGCTGTGTACGGCCGAGGCGTTCGCGCGCCGGGGCGACAACGTCGTGCTCGTCGCCCGGGAGGCGGACCGGCTGGCCGAGGCGGCCGACCGGTGTGCGGCCCTCGGCGGTCGCCCGCTGGCCGTCGCCGGTGACGTCACCGACGGCGCCCGGATGCGGGCCGTGGTCGACGAGGCGGTCGCCGCCTTCGGGCAGGTCGACGTGTGGGTCAACAACGCCGGGACGAGTCTGTGGGGCGCGTTCGAGGACATCCCGCTGGCCACCCACCAGCAGCTGATCGCGGTCGATCTGCTCGGCGCACTCAACGGCGCGCACGCGGTCGTGCCGCACTTCCTGGCCCGGGGCGGAACCGGGGTGATCATCAACGTGGTGTCGATCGGCGGTCGCCTGCCGAGCCCGTGGGCGGCGAGTTACAGCGCGGCGAAGTTCGGTGTCGCGGCGCTGACCGACGCGTTGCGGGCCGAGCTGGCGTCGCACTCGCGCATCGCGGTGTGCGGGGTCTATCCGGCCTTCACCGATACGCCGACAGCGACCCGATCGGGCAACTACACCGGGCGTACGCTGCGACCCGTCCCGCCGGTGGTGTCGCCCGAACGGGTGGCCCGGGCGATAGTCGCGCTCGCCGGCCGTCCGCGACGGTCCCGCCGGGTGGGCAGCCAGCACGTTCTCTCCGCGGCGTACGCGATCGCTCCGGCCACCGTGGGCCGGGCCGCGGCCCGCCTGGGCGGCTGGTACTTCCGGTCGGCGGGTGAACCGTCCGGGCCGTCCGACGGTGCGTTGTTCGACGTCCGGCCCGCTCCGGTGAGTGGCCGCGGTGGCTGGGGACGGCCCCAGCGCCTTCGGGCGCGCGCCGCGGCGGCCGGGCTGGCGGTCGTGGCCGGCGCGACGGCCGCCGCTGTGCGGTCGCGCCGCCGGTGATCCCGCCGGACGGCCGAATGGGATCTCCGGGGCGGGGTATGCGGCCCGGCATGAGCACAGACACCTTCACCGAAGTGCAGACGCTGCTGGAGGACCTGGACTTCCCGGCCGACAAGGACGCCATCGTGCGGCACGCCACCGAACGCGGCGCGGCGTACGACTCGGCGCCGGTCCGGGCCCTGCGGGCCATGCCGGTGGCGACCTACCGCAACATCTCGGAGATCCGCAGCTCGGTCGACCTGGGGCCGGACGAGACACCGGACTGACCCGCGGCCGGCAGCGCAGGAGGACGTATGCCGATCATCGAGGAACCGGGGCCCGCGCACGGCGAACCCGAGGAGAACTTCGCGCACGGCCGGCTCAGCGATCGCGTCCGGCAGAGCATGCGCACCGGGCCGGCCCGGATCTCGGACCTCGACGGCGGGCTGCCGGCGCTGACGTACGTGCCCGAGCCGGTCGACGCGGGCCCCTACCGGCTCGTGGTCCTGCTGCACGGGGCCGGCGGCTCGGCGCGGCAGGGCCTGGAGCTGATGCTCCCGGTCGCGCGGAGCCGGCGGCTGCTGCTGGTGGCCCCCCAGTCGGCCGGGGCGAGCTGGGACGTGATCTCCGCCGGCTTCGGCCCGGACGTCCGGCGGCTCGACCGGGTGTTGTCCGAGGTGCTCGACGCCTGCCCGGTGGACCGGATGAGTATCGGGGGCTTCTCCGACGGCGCCTCCTACGCGCTGACGCTCGGGTTGACCAACGGCGACCTGTTCGACAGCGTCCTGGCGTTCTCGCCCGGTTTCGCGGCCCCGATGGTGACGCACGGCGCGCCCCGGCTGTTCCTCTCGCACGGTGACGGCGACCGGGTGCTGCCGATCGACCGGTGCAGCCGGCGCCTGGTGCCGCGGTTGCGCGGAGCCGGCTACGACGTGACCTATGAGGAGTTCCACGGCGGTCACGAGGTGCCGGACGACATCGTGCGGCGAGCGTCGGCGTGGTTGCCGGACCAATGAGTGATGGCCCGACTAAGAGGCGGAGCGCCGGGTATGCGCCGACGCACCCGCGCGGCGCCCGGTCGTGAGCGGTAGTCACCGGAAAGGGATGACCATGACCGTCAACCCCGAGGCACTCGGCGATCCGCCGAAGGAAGCCGACGAGTATCTGAAGAAGGCGAACGCCGAGGACCCCCGCTCCGACCCGCGGGCGCCGGCGAACGAGCCGGGCGGACAGGAGACGTCGCGGGAAGGGTCGCCCAACAGCGACCCTGATCCTCTTTAGGACAGTGGGAACGGCTCGATGACCGGGCCGGCGATCGTGTCCAGCCCCGTGAGCGGACGGGGGCCATCCTGGGGTCACCTTCCGGCGCTGGACGGGATTCGCGCGTTCGCGGTCCTGTCCGTCGTGCTCTTCCACGCCGGGATCGCGGGTCTCGCCGGCGGTTTTCTCGGGGTGGACACGTTCTTCGTCCTCTCCGGATTTCTGATCACCTCGCTGCTGCTGGCCGAGCGGCGGCGCACCGGCCGGATCGACCTGATCCGGTTCTGGGTCCGGCGGATCCGGCGGCTGCTGCCCGCGCTGCTGGCGATGCTGCTGGCCACGGTGGTGGCCGGCCGGTTCCTGCTCGACAGCGACGCGCTGGCCCTGGTGCGCACGGACGCCTACGCCGCGCTGGGCTACCTGGCGAACTGGCGGATGATCTTCCGAGGGACCGGGTACGCGGCGGTGACCGCTGCCCCGTCGCCGCTGCAACACACCTGGTCGCTGGGCATCGAGGAGCAGTTCTACCTGCTGTGGCCGCTGATCGTGGCCGCGCTGACGATCAAGCTGACGCTGCGCCGGGCCAGGACCGTGCTGGTGGTGCTGTGTGCCGCCGGCGCCGCGGCCTCGGCCGTGCTGTGCGCGTGGCTGTACCGGCCCGAGTCGATCAGCCGCGCCTACTACGGCACCGACACCCGGGCCCAGGCCCTGCTGATCGGGGCCCTGCTGGCCGGCGTCCTGGCGTACGCGGAGAGCCGTCGCCCCGGCGGCCGTGCGGCGCTGGGGGTGACGGCTCTGCTCGGCGCCGGCGTCACCGGCTGGCTCTGGCACAGCGCCTCCGAGACCGCGCCGTGGATGTACCAGGGCGGCCTGACCGTCGCCGCTCTCGCGACCGCGGCGGTGATCGCCCACGTCGTGGTCAGCCCGGCCGCGCCGATGGCCCGATTCCTGGGGCTGGCGCCGCTGGCCGCGCTCGGCCGGATCTCGTACGGGGTCTATCTCTGGCACTGGCCGGTGTTCCTGTTCGTCACCGCCGACGCCACCGGCCTGTCCCGCTGGCCGCTGCTGGTCGTGCGCCTGGCCGGGACCCTGGCCGTCGCTGTCCTGAGCTACCACCTCATCGAGCAGCCGATCCGCCACGGCGCCCTGACCGGGTGGCGGCCCACCGCCGTGACCGTGGGTGCGCTCGGTGTCCTGATCGCCGTGATCGGGTACGCGACCGTACCCGCTGTAGAACCGGCGCCGGCCGACGCGCCGGTCATCGCGATCAGCGTCGCCCCGGCCCCGGCCGTCCCGGGCACGCCGCGAAGGTCGCGGACACCGGCGCCGGTGGTGCCGATCAACCGGCCGGGCCGCCCCGGATCCGCCGGCAATGAGCCACGGATCACTTTCTTCGGCGACTCGGTGTCCTGGACCATCGGCACGTACCTCCCGCCGCACCCGGGGATGTGGACCAGCGTGCGGTCGATCCAGGGCTGCGGCATCGCGACCCTCCCGCGGATCCGCCAGCTGGACGAGCCGTTCACCAACTACCCCGGCTGCCCGGCGTGGGAGAGCCGCTGGCGCAAGGGCGTCGCCCGGGACAACCCGGACGTGGCGGTGATCAACCTGAACCGCTGGGAGCTGATGGACCGCTACTACGAGGGCCGCTACCAGCACGTCGGCGACCCCGGCTACGACGCGTACCTGCTCCGGCAGCTCGACAAGGCGGTCACCATCGCCGGGTCCCGGGGTGCCGCCGTGGTTCTGCTGACCGCCTCGTACACCCGTCGGGCGGAGCGGCCGGACGGCAGCCTCTATCCCGAGGACCGGCCGGAACGGGTCGACGCCTGGAACCGGCTGCTGCGGGCCGAGGCGGCGCGGCGACCGGGCCGGATCACGGTTCTCGACCTCAACCCGGTGGTCTGCCCCGGGGGTGAGTTCACCTGGCGGGTGAACCGCCTGAAGGTCCGCAGCGACGGCCTGCACTACACACCGTCCGGCGTCCAGCGCGTCATCGCGCCGTGGCTGCTGCCCAAGCTGGCGGCGGTCGCTGCGGGGACCTACCGGGCGCCCGGTCAGCAGCCGGCGCTCACCACGCCACGGAGCCGTCGCGGCTGAGGAGGATCCCGGTGGGGCCGTCGTCGGGGAGGGTGGCCAGGTGCACGATCGCGTCACTGCCCTCGGTGACGGTCTGGGTGCCCTGGCCGTCGTTCAAGTCGGTCTTGGTGTAGCCGGGGTCGGCGGCGTTGACGAGGATCCCGGGCAGGGCGCGGGAGTACTTGAGGGTGAGCATCGTCAGCGCCGTCTTGGTGATGGCGTAGAGGGGCGGCACGACCCGCCAGTCGAACATGTCGAGTTCGAGCGTGGCCGCGAAAGAGCCCACCCGGGAGGACACGTTGACAACCCGGGCGTGCTGGGACGCCCGCAGCAGCGGGACGAAGGCGTTGGTGACCCGCAGCGCCCCGAGCAGGTTGGCGTCCAGCGCCGCGGCGGCGTCCTCAGCCGTGGTCTGCTCCAGTGGTGTCACCACGCCGGTGACGGCGGCGTTGTTGACCAGGACGTCCAGGCGTCCGTAATCGGCCCGCACCTGCGCGGCCGCGTCGTCGACGCTCGCCTGCTCGGTGATGTCCAGGGGGAGCAGCCCCACGCCGAGCTCGGTGGCGGCGGTCCGGCCGCGCTCCGGGTCGCGGGCGCCGATGAGCACCGTGTGCCCGGCCTCCTTGAGCCGGCGGGCGGTTTCGCGGCCGATGCCCTTGTTGCCACCGGTGACGAGAGTGATCGTTTCCATGTCCACCAGCCTGTGACCTGGGGCGGGTGCGAGGAAGGCGACGTGTGTCGGGGGGACTGCCAGTACCACCCACGCTGCCGTGACCGGGGGTATCTTGGCCGCGTGGTGGATCAGGCGACCAGGACGGTGGGGGCTCCGAGCTTGGGGACGCTGCTGCGCGGGTTCCGGGATCGCTGCGATTTCGGGTTCACCGGCCCCGGCGCCCGGCGTGCCCCGGGTCTGCGCCGCGAGGAGCTGGCGTCGCTCGCCGGCGTCTCCGTGGATTACCTCGTCCAGCTCGAGCAGGGGCGTGCCGCCCGGCCGTCGGCACCGGTGGTCGCCGCCCTGTCGCGCGCGTTGCGTCTCGACGAGGACGCGTCCGCCCTCCTGCACCGCGCCGCCGGCCTGGCTCCCGCGACCGGGTCCGTGGCCCGGGTGGTGCCCGAGAGCATCGAGCGGATGGTCACCCGGCTGCGGGAGTGGCCGGTCGCGGTCTATTCGGCCGACTGGTGGCTGCTGCGCTGGAATTCCGCCTGGACGGCGCTGCTGGGCGACTCCGCGACCCTGCGGGGCAGAGCGCGCAATGTCGTCTGGTTCGAGATGACGCAGCCCAACCCGGGCGTGTGGGTCGACCCCGGCGAGGACGACACATTCCGCGACGCGATCGTGGGCGACCTGCGGGTGGCCTTCCTCGAGCACCCCGACGACGCCGAGCTGGCCGACCTGGTCGCCGGCCTGCACGAGGCCAGCCCCGAGTTCGTCGAGCGCTGGACCGCCGCCCGTCCCGCGCGCTACCGGGGCATGCGCAAGCACATCGACCACCCTGACGTCGGCCCGCTCGCGCTGGACGGCGACGTCCTGCAGGTCCCGGGCTGCGACGTGCGGATCGTGGTCTATTCACCGGCGCCGGACTCGCCGGACGCCGACCGCCTCGCCCAGCTGACGGCGCAGGGCGCGCTCACCGGCTGAGGGCGACGCCACCTTAAGCCGCAGTTAACGCTAACACCAGCCTGCGTATTGCCGGAGCGCTGAAGGGCCGTGGTCGGTCACGGGGAGAGCCGGAACCGCAGGCGCCGCGATTGGTACCGGAGAAAGTGTTACCGGAACGACCCGTCGAGAGTCGCTTCTAAGAAGGGAAGCGAGCTCCATCCTCCTTGACACTCGTCAATATCCGTTTCACTCTGGGAGCACCCCCAGCATCTTCGCCGTCGCGCCGGCAAAAGCCCGTACGGAAAAATGTGAACGATAACTACCATCCCCGATTTGACGCCGAGGAGCGGCAATGAGCGCACGCTACGCACCCTCAAGAAAGCGCCTGGCGATCGCCGCCGTCCTGACTCTGCTGGCCGGCCTGGCGACGGCCGTGGTGGGCGCTTCCGCGGCGTCGGCGGCCACCATCGACACCACTGCCTGGTACGTGCTGGTCAACCGCAACAGCGCCAAAGCACTGGACGTGTACAACCTGGCGACGACCGACGGGGCCCGGATCACCCAATGGTCACGCAACGACGGCGCTCAGCAGCAGTGGCAGTTCGTCGACTCCGGTGGCGGCTTCTACCGGCTCAAGTCGCGGCTGTCGGGCAAGGTGCTGGACGTCTCCGGCGCCTCCACCGCCGACGGCGGCGCGATCGTGCAGTGGACCGACAACAACGCCGCCAACCAGCAGTTCAGTGTGCAGGACATCGACGGCCACGTTCAGTTGATCAACCGGAACAGCGGCAAGGCCCTGGAGGTGCAGGGCGCCTCCACCGCCGACGGCGGCGCGATCGTCCAGTACGCCGACTGGAACGGCACCAACCAGCAGTGGCAGCTCGTCCCGGTCGGCTCCGGCACCCCGACGACACCGCCTGCCTCCGGGACCTTCACCAATCCGGTGGTCTGGCAGGACTTCGCCGACGGCGACATCATCCGGGTGGGCGACGCCTACTACTACTCGGCGTCGACCATGCACTACTCGCCCGGCGCGCCCATCCTGCGCTCCTATGACCTGGTCAACTGGGAGTTCGCGGGGCACTCGGTGCCGCGGCTGGACTTCGACTCGTCCGCCTACGACCTGAGCGGCGGCCGGGCCTACGTCAAGGGCATCTGGGCGTCCGCGTTCAACTACCGGCCGGGCAACAGCACGTATTACTGGCTGGGCTGCACCGAGTTCAACCGCACCTACGTCTACACCTCGACGGCGGTGGGCAGCGGCTGGAGCAAGAAGGCCCGGATCAACAAGTGCTATTACGACGCCGGCCTGCTGTTTGACAACGACACCCCGTACGTCGCCTACGGCAATGGCACGATCAGTGTCGCGCAGCTCTCGCCCGACCTCACCTCGGAGGTACGGTCGCAGACCGTTTACACCACTCCGTCGAGCATCGGTACGCTCGAGGGCGCCCGGATGTACAAGCGCGGCAACTACTACTACATCTGGCTCACCCGCCCGGCCAACGGCCAGTACGTGCTCCGCTCGACCAGCCCCTGGGGACCGTACGAGCAACGTCAGGTCCTGCTGAACCTGCCCGGCCCGATCTCCGGGGGCGGCGTGCCGCACCAGGGCGGTCTCGTGCAGACCCAGAACGGTGACTGGTGGTACATGGCGTTCACCGACGCCTACCCGGGCGGCCGCATGCCGACGCTGGCCCCGATCACCTGGAGCGGCGACGGCTGGCCGGTGCTGCAGACCGTCAACGGACGCTGGGGCGCCAGCTATCCCAAGCCCGCCATCACCACGACCCGGACCGTCCAGCCGATGACCGGGCCGGACACCTTCACCGGCACCTCGCTGGCGCCGCGCTGGGAGTGGAACCACAACCCGGACACGTCGAAGTTCAGCGTCGGCAGCGGGCTGCGGCTGTCCACCGCGACCGTCACCAATGACCTCTACAACGCCCGCAACACGCTGACGCACCGGATCCAGGGCCCCACGTCCACGGCCACGATCCAGCTGAACTACTCGGCGATGGCCAACGGCGACCGGGCCGGCCTGGCCATGCTGCGGGATCAATCGGCGTGGATCGGCGTCCGCAAGGACAACGGCGTCACCCGGGTGTCGATGACCAACGGGCTGAGCATGTCGACGAGTGGGTGGACCACCACCGGGACCGGCACCGAGGCGGCCGGCGCGGCCGTCTCCGGGGGCACCGTCTGGCTGCGGGTCAGCGCCAACATTCAACCCGGATCCGGGCGTACGGCCACGTTCTCCTACAGCACGAACGGCAGCTCCTTCACCACGCTGGGGCCGGCGTTCACGCTCAACAACGACTGGCAGTTCTTCATGGGCTACCGGTTCGGCCTCTTCAACTACGCCACCAGCGCGCTCGGTGGCTCCGTCACGGTCAACCGGTTCGACCTGACGGCTCCCTGATCAGCGGCCCCGGCGAGGCCCGGAGTCCCGGGCCTCGCCGTCCGCGGTCAGGACTTGTCGTCCGCGATCTTGTCCGGCGGACCGTACGGCGACGCTTGGGCCGCCGGGACCGCACGGCCGGCCGACTTGTCGTGGGTGCCGCCCGGTGCGTCCGTCGGGTTGGCGTCCTCGGTGCGCTGCTTGGTCGTCGGCGACTCGTCACTGCGCCTGATCTCGGGCTGCTGCGGGTTGGTCATGGCGTTCTCCTTTCGTCGAGCGCCCGACTACCCCGTACGCCGCCGGTCACGCATTCCACCGGTGGTCAGGCGTCCAGGGGCCAGCCGGCCCGGGTGACGAGGACCCGGGTGACGTCCCGCAGGGGCCGATGGGATTCCGCGGCCATCTCGCGGAGAACGCGGAGGGCCTCCTCGGCGGTGCACTGGCGTTCGGCCATCAGAATGCCCCGTGCCTGTTCGAGGGCGAGGCGGTCGGCGGCCGAGGACCACGGGATCGTGGCCGGGCCCGAATCCTCCGGCCGGGACGCGGTGGCCATGGCCACCGCGGCGTACCCGGCGAAGGTCTCGGCCAGGATGACCGCGTCGTCGTCGAAGTTCTGCGGCTGAGGGGCGTAGAGGTTGAGCGCGCCGCTGACCGAGTCCCGCAGCGGCAGTCCGACGGAGAGCGAGCTGTGCACCCCGGCCTCGACCGCCCGGTCGGCCCAGTCGGGCCAGCGACGGTCGCCGGCGGTGTCCGGCACGCTGACGGTGATCGAGGCCGCGGCCGCCGCCAGGCACGGACCGTGACCGTTGTGGAACTGCCACTCGTCGAGGTCCATGGCGACCCGTCCGGTGTAGGCGGCGGTTCGTGCGCCCTCGGCGCTCAGCAACGTGGCCGACACCGCGTGCACGCCCGGAACAGCCCGGGCGGCCACGTCGGCGACGTGCGTGAGTGCATCGTCGAGCCGCATTTTCGGGAACGAGAGCCGGTCGAGCTCGGCGAAGGCTTCGGTGGATGTGCGGAATCGCTGCTGCGTCATGACGATGGTCCTTGCTCGGGCATGGGGGGTGCCCCGGGTTGCCCACAGCCGCTACGGATTAACGTCCTTCTTCGCGGATTCTGATCTCAGGGCACCGATCGGCGGGCGGCGTCCGGCGACCACTCGGCCAGCAGCATGGTGGCGTCGTCGCGGGCGGGGCCGTCCTGATGGGCGGCGACCGCCCGGGCGAGCCGGCGCAGTGTCTCGGCGGCGGGCAGGCCGGCCGCGGCGTGGCGTTCGGCGTGGTCGGCCAGGCGCTGGACCCCGAAGAGCTCGCAGGCCGGGTCGCGGGCCTCGGTGATGCCGTCGGTGTAGAGCAGCAGCCGATCACCGGGCTCCATCCGCTGCTCGGCGATCTTGTCCGGGACGCCGCCGAGGCCGAGCGGCAGACGCCGGCCCGCCGTGAGCTCGCGGACGACGTGGCCGGAACGCAGCACCAGCGGCGCCGGGTGCCCGGCGTTCGTGTAACGCAGGATGCCGGTGTCCATGTTCAGCTCGGCCAGCACGGCGGTCGCGAAGGAACCGCCGGGGAACTGCTCGGCGATGACGCGGTCGGCCGCCCGGGCCTGCGCGCTCAGGTCCTGCCCGGTGCGGCGGGCGGCGCGGATCGAGGCCATGACGACGGTGCAGATGGTCGCGGCTCGCAGGCCGCGGCCGACGGCGTCGAGGACGACCAGGCGGGCCATCGGGCCGTCGATGGCGTAGTCGAAGCCGTCGCCGCCGACGTCGTAACACGGTTCCAGGATCGCGCTGACCGACAGGCGCTCACAGCTGGCGGTCAACGGCGGCAGCTGGTGCGACAACAGTTCGCCCCCGGTGCTCATCGGCCGGGACCGGCGGACCTGGAGCAGGAAGTCACCCTTGGGTGCGGTGACGGTGATCAGATGGCCGGCCAGGCCGGCCATCGTCTCGCAACGCCGCCGGGTCAGCTCGCCGGGAGCATCCGCGTCGTCGCCGAAGGTGAACTTGATGACGCCCAGCCGATCGGTGCCGTTGACCATCGGCACCCACAAGTCGGTGCCGTCCGGGGCGGGCAGGGTCTTGATCCCGCGGAACACGCGGCCCGGCAGGCTGTCATCCAGACCGGCCGGTTCGGGCGTCCGGAGATCCTCCTGGGGGATGGGGTGCAAGGCTCTCTGCTCGTCGTCGACGAGGTAGATCGTGGTCGATATATCGAGGCCGGCCATCGTCGCGCCGAGGGCGTCGGCCAATTGGTCCGGTTGGAACAGGTGTGACCGGTTCAGCAGATCGCTCAGGGCATCGAGCCACTGACGCTCGGCGTTCGGTTCCATGGATGGGACCCTACGCGTCGGCCCCGACCGGCGGATCAAGGACCGGTGGCATCCGGGCTCGGCCCGTCGGACGGGCCGATCGCGGCGATCGAGGCCCCGGGCGGGAGTGACGCCGCGCGGACGACAGACCGCTTGATCTGATCATGGTCCGCACACGTGCAGAGGTTGGCGGCAAGCAGCCGGCTCATCTGGCCGGGATCGGCGGCCAGGTCGCCATCGTGCCGCATCGCCCCGGCCGCCAGCATGACCAGTCCCGGCCGGCAGAGCTCGTGACCGCCGGGCAGTGCGGCCCGTAGCGGGTGGCCGGCGGTCAGCCCCTCCGCGGTCCGGACCGCCACGCCGTCACACTGAACGGCCAGCATCAGGCACGACCGGACCGCGTCACCGTCGACCAGCACCGTGCAGGCTCCGCAGGTGCCGTCCGCGCACCCGGCGTGGGCGCTGGTCACCTCGCAGTCCGCGCGGAGCGCCGCGAGCAGGCTCCGTCGTGGATCGGCGTCGACCTCATAGTTGTTCTCGTTCACCACCAGTCTCACCGGCACCGGTCAGACCCCTTCGCGGGCCTGGGTCAGCGCCCGGCGGGTCAGCATCCGGATGGCCCCGCGGCGGGTGGCGGTCATCGCGCGGTTGTCGGCGTCGATCTCCGCCGCCACCCGGGCGGCCTCGATGATCGCCGCGTCGCAGAAGGGGCCGCCGATCAGCGCGGCCTCAGCGGCCCGGGCCCGCACCGGGCACGGGCCCACGTTCACCAGCCCGATCGCCGCGCCGGTGACCAGCCCGTCGGCCACCGTCACGGCCACGATGGCGGCGCCCTCGACGAATTTGGCGTGCGACCGGCGGTGTTCCGCGTATCCCGCTCCGGTGCCGGCGGGCAGGGCGGGCAGGCGTACCTCGACCAGCAACTCCTCGGGGCGGCGAGCGGTCGTGAACGGGCCGGTGAAGAACTGTTCCGCCGTCAGCGTGCGGCGACCGTCCGGGCCGGCGAGATCGAGCTCGGCACCGAGCACGGCCGCCGCGACCGGCCACTCGGCGGCCGGATGGGCGTACGCCAGGCTGCCGAGCATCGTGCCGCGGGCCCGGATCGGCGGATGCCCGATGTGGCGGACGATGACGCGCAACAGGTCACCGAGGGGACCATCGATCGCGTCGGACTCGAAGACGCGATGCCGGACGAGCGGCGCGACCCGCAGCATCCCGTCCGTCTGGTCCAGCACCTCGAACTCGGCCACCCGGTTGATGTCGACCAGACGACGCGGCTGCGCGGCCCGGCTGGTCACCTCGAGCACGAGGCTCTGACCCCCGGCGAGCACCGAAGCCTGCCCGTCGGCGAGAACGGCCAGCACCTCGTCGGGACTGCGGGCGGCAACGTAGTCCATGGCTGCGACCTTCATCGCATCGTCCTCCTCGGAGGTCATCTCGGATGCACAGTAGACGGCCGGGACTGCCCAGAATGCGGCGCCCGAATCCAGAATCGCCTGCCTCAAGAGGATGACCCATGATCGGGTGACAGTGGCGCCGCGTCCGGCGTTGATACGCAGATGGCGGAAATCGATCAGTGGGCGCGGAGCTTGATCCGCACTGATTCGGCGGAGTCGAGCTCGAGCCGGGTCCGGATCCTCAGGGCCCGGGTCCAGGCCTCCCGGGCGGCGCCGGGGTGACCCGCCTCGTGGTGGGTGTCGCCCAGACGTTCCAGGGCGTCGGCCGTCATCGAGGCATAGCCGAGGCGCTCGAAGGACTCGATGGCTCGCTGGTAGTGGTCGACGGCCTGCTGGTAGTCGTGCCGGTGCTGGTAGGCGTAGCCGAGACTGTCCAAGGTGAACGCGATGTTCTCCTCGTCGCCCCGGCGGGTGTTGATCTCCAGGGCCTCCTGGCAGAAGGTCAGGGCCGCGGCGTGGTCGCCCAGCAGCGCCCGGAACCAGCCGACCGTGTTGAGGGCGCGGGCCATCCGCAGCTCGACCGGATCCGCGCCGGGATCCTCGCCCGACCGGGTCGCGGTCAGGGCTCGCTCGGCCTGTTCCAGAGCCTCTCGCAGGTTGCCCTCGCGTTCGGCGTGCATCGACAGGTCGAGATGCACGTCGGCCACGCCGCACCGGTCGCCGATGCCGTGGAAGAGCGACAGCGCCTCGCGCGCCTGGGCCAAGCCCTCGGCGGGGCGGCCGAGACGGCGGTAGGCCTCGCCCAGCCGGCGGTGGGTGTAGGCCAGCACGCCCGGGCGGCCCAGATGGCGGGCCGCGGTGACGGCGGCCTGCCACGTGGCCACCTGGTCATGCAGGTGCCACCGGCGGTAGTGGAAGGTGTCCAGACCCCAGGCGAGCTGCCAGGCGTAGATGTGCAGGCCGGCGCGGGCGGCCTGGGTGGCCGCCGCGAGGAGGTTGGCGTGCTCGGCGTCCAGCCAGGCCATGGCCGCGTCATGGTCGGCCGGCGACTCGGCGCCGACGCCGTCGGGCAACGGCTCGAGCGGTACGGCGATGGCGTCGAGGTTCGGATAGACGAGCCGATTCGCCGTGCAGGCGGTGTGCACGTAGAAGGCGATGAGCCGGGACAGCGCCTCGGCGGCGGCCTCCGGGGAGGCGAGCTCGGCGGCGTAGAGGCGGAGCAGGTCGTGCTGCACGTATCGGCCCGGCCGATGCTCGGTGACGAGGTTGGCCCGGGTGAGCTGGGCCAGCAACCGGCGCGTCTCGGTCACCGGGGCGCCGGCCAGGGCCGCGGCGGCCGAGGTGGACAGGTCGGGCCCGGGGTTCAGGCCCAGCAGGCGGAAGAGCCGCGCCGCGGGTGGGGTGAGGGTCGCGTACGACCAGGAGAAGATCGCGCGAACGTCGCTGAGCGGGTCGCCGGCGTCCAGCACGTTGAGCCGGTTGCCGGTCTCGCCCAGGTCGGCGACGAGCGCGGCCAGCGGGAACCCGGACTGCTGGGCCCGGGCGGCAGCGATGCTCAGGGCGAGCGGCAGCCCCGCACAGGCCGCGACGATTTCCGGTACGGCGCTGGGCTCGGCGGCCAGCCGATCGGTGCCGAGCCGTTCGTTCAGCAGGTCACGGGACTCCTGCGGGCTCAGCGCACCGAGGTGCAGCGGATGGGCGCCGTCGGTGGCCAGCAGACCGGTGAGCTGGTTGCGGCTGGTCACCAGGACCAGGGCGGTGGGGCTGGCGGGCAGCAGGGCCCGCACCTGCTCGGCGTCGCGGGCGTTGTCGAGCACCACCAGGACACGCCGCCCGGCGAGCAGGCTCCGGTAACGGGCGGCCTGGGCGTCCGGACTGGCCGGGATCTGGCCGGGCGCGACGCCGAGCGCGTCGAGGAATCCGCGGACCGCGTCGGCCGGATCCATCACCCGCCCGGAGGGATCGAAGCCGCGCAGGTTGACGTAGAGCTGGCCGTCGGGGAACTGCGCGGCGACCCGGTGGGCCCAGTGCACCGCCAGGGAGGTCTTCCCGATCCCGGCCATGCCCGACAACGCGGTGATCACGGCGACCGTCGGCCGCTCGCCCGGAGCGGCCAGCAACTTGTCCAGCCGGGTCAGCTCGTCGGTGCGGCCGGTGAAGGGATGCACGTCCGGAGGCAGCTGGGCCGCCACCTGAGCCGGGGCCGGCTCACCGTCGGCGCCCTGGCAGAACGTGTCGCGCGCCTCACCGGTCAACCCGAAGGCGTCGGCGAGCAGGCGCACGGTGGCCGGCCGGGGCTGGCTGATCCGACCGGCCTCGACCTTGCCGATCGTGCTGGTGCTGACCCCGATGCGATCGGCCAGATCCTCCTGCGACAGCCCCAGCCGCCGCCGGTGGGCTCGCACAGCAAGCCCGAAGGCCGATCCTCCGGTCACCCCGCGATAGTACCGATGAATTACCTGTGAATTACCTGGTGAGTCTCCGGGCGGGCTGCCAGGGTGGAGAGTGATCCCGTTGGATGCCCCCGGTTGAAACGGGGGGCGATGACGATCCCGAAGTCACCTTCGCCGCGCGCTGTCGCGGCTGAGAAGCGGGCCGTCATCGCTTGGCTGGTGGCACCAGCGGATCGGTCTGCCACGCCGCCCCGTGGTGGCCGGCCCGGACAGGTTTCACCACGGCGGCCCGTCGATCGGCGGGCCGCCGCTCGACGCAACGGCCCGGCCGGCTCTGGTCATCCTTTGTGATCTGCTCAGGATCCCCATCGAGCACCGGCCAGTCGGTCAGCGTTCCCGCGCGATCAGCGCCACGGCCACGGTCACGGCCGGGGAAACGCGGAACGGCGGCCCGCTGGTGAGCGGACCGCCGTTCGTCAAGCGTGGATCAGAGCGGACGGATGTTCTCCGCCTGCGGGCCCTTCTGGCCCTGGGTGATGTCGAACTCCACCTTCTGGTTCTCGTCGAGGCTGCGGTAGCCGCTCGTCGAGATGGCGGAGAAGTGGGCGAAGACGTCAGCGCCGCCGTCGTCGGGGGTGATGAAGCCGAAGCCCTTGTCGGCGTTGAACCACTTCACGGTGCCTGTAGTCATGTCTGCTCCTAAGCAGGATGTCGAGACCACACTGCGCGGTCTCACATGCCGCCGCGTTGATTGCCCGCGCCGAACCGACACGACGAGCGAAGCCGAAAACGTCTACGGAAATCAAAACTGCAACCGGGTAACCGTAGCGTAGGTGTCGCGATCGCGCGTGCGCGGTTTGCCGGTACGGCGTGGCAAGGTCCCGGATGAGGTGGATCTCACGTCCCCAGCGAGGCTCCGATCAGGCGTCGAGGCCCAGGTCGGGGTGCCGGCCGGCCACCGAGCGCATCCGCCACTTGTTGGCGAACAAAGCCAGCAGGGCGTCGTCGCGGACGCGCGTCATGACCTCGACGCTCCCCTCGGAGCGCAGGCTCTCGCGCCCGGCCGGATCGATGCGGGCCGCCACCTCGTACGGCAGGAACTCCAGCTGCACCTGCACGCCGAACTCGGCCTCGAGGCGGTAGGTGGCCACCTCGAACTGCATCGGCCCCACCGCGGCCAGCACCGGGGCCTGCTCGCCGCGCTGATCGGAGCGCAGCACCTGGACCACGCCCTCGCCGTCGAGCTGCTCGATGCCGCGGCGGAAGCGCTTGAAGGCCGAGGTGTCGGAGGTGCGCACGACGGCGAAGTGCTCCGGCGCGAACGAGGGCAGCGGCAGATATTGCACCGGGTCACCGGTGTAGAGCGTGTCGCCGATGCCCAGTGCGGTCGCGTTGACCAGGCCGACCACGTCGCCGGGGTAGGCCTCGTCGATCGTGTCGCGGCCCTGCCCGAAGATCTGCTGGGCGTACTTGGTGGTGAACGGCTTGCCGGTGACCGCGTGCTTGACGACCATGCCGCGCTCGAAGCGGCCGGAGCAGATCCGCATGAACGCCACCTGGTCGCGGTGGGCCCGGTTCATGTTCGCCTGGATCTTGAAGACGAACCCGGAGAACGTGCCGTCGACCGGCTGATCGTTTCCGGCCACGGTGGGCCGGGCGGCCGGCGGCGGGGCCAGCTCCACGAGGAGGTTCAACAGCTGCCGTACGCCGAGGTTGGCCACGGCCGCGCCGAAGAGCACGGGCGTGCTGGTGCCGGCCAGGAACGCGGCCTGGTCGTGATCGGCACCGGTCATCGCGAGCAGGTCCAGCTCCTCGGCGGCGGTCTCCCAGTCGGCGCCGAACTGCTGGGCCGCCTCGGCCGGGTCCATCTCTTGTTCGATGGCCAGGTCGCTGCCGCCGGGGGAGCGCTGCATCCGGGTGAACACGCCGGTGCGGCGGTCGATGACGCCGTGGAAGTGCCCGGCGATCCCCACCGGCCAGGTCAGCGGGGTCGGTCGCAGGCCGATCCGCTGCTCGATCTCGTCCAGGAGTGCGAGGGCGTCATGTCCGGGCCGGTCCCACTTGTTGATGAAGGTCATCACCGGGATCTGCCGCTGCCGGCACACCTCGAACAGCTTCAGCGTCTGCGGCTCGAGCCCCTTGGCCGCGTCGAGCAGCATGACCGCGCTGTCCACCGCGGTCAGCACCCGGTAGGTGTCCTCGGAGAAGTCGGCGTGCCCGGGCGTGTCGAGCAGGTTGATCACCGTGTCGCGGTACGAGAACTGCAGCGCGGCCGAGGTGACCGAGATGCCACGCTGCTGCTCCATCGCCATCCAGTCGGACACCACGCCCTTGCGGTCACCCTTGCCGTGCACCGCGCCCGCCTGGCCGATCACCCGCGCGTGCAGGGCCAGCGCCTCGGTCATGGTCGACTTGCCGGCGTCAGGGTGGGAGATCACCGCGAACGTACGCCTGCGGCTCGCTTGAACCGCGACCCCCGCCGTCGACGGCAGCACGTTCTGACTCACGTTCGCTCCTCACGATTACCTGACCGGGGCCTCCATCGTGCGTCCGGTGGATGACCTCCAGAACGGTATCTCTTGGTGGGCGGCCCGCACCGGGCAGCTGGTTCTCTACGCTGGAGGACATGAAGGTCTTGTCCATTCAGTCGGCAGTCGCCTACGGCCATGTCGGGAACTCCGCGGCTGTGTTCCCGCTGCAGCGCATCGGGGTCGAGGTCATCCCGGTGCCCACGGTGAACTTCTCCAACCACACGGGTTACGGCGCCTGGCGAGGGCCGCTCATCCCGCCGCCGGAGGTGGCCGAGATCCTCCTCGGGGTCGAGGAGCGTGGGGTGTTTCCGCAGATCGACGCCGTGCTGTCCGGATATCAGGGCGGGGTCGGCATCGGCGATGTCATCGTCGACGCCGTCCGCCGGGTGAAGGCCGCCAACCCGGCGGCGCTCTACGCGTGTGATCCCGTCATGGGCAACGCCAAGTCCGGCTGCTTCGTGGCGCCCGAGATCCCCGAGCTGCTGCGCGACCGGGTCGTGCCGGTGGCCGACATCATCACCCCCAACCAGTTCGAGCTGGGGTTCCTGACCGGCACCGAGCCGGCGAGCACCGAGTCGACGCTCGCCTCGGCCGACCTGGCCCGGGCCATGGGTCCCTCGACCGTGCTGGTCACCAGCGTGGAGCGCCCCGACCGGGCCGAGGGCACGATCGAGATGCTGGTCGTCGACCCGTCCGGCGCCTGGCTGGTGAGCACCCCGCACCTGCCGTTCAAGGCCAACGGGTCCGGTGACGTCACGGCCGCCCTGTTCACCGCGCACTACGTCGCCACCAAGGACGCGGCGTCAGCTCTCGAGCGGACGGCCTCGAGCATCTTCGACCTGATCGAGACCACCTACCGCTCCGGGCAGCGCGAGCTCCAGCTAATCGAGGCCCAGGAGTTCTACGCCACCCCGCGCATGCAGTTCAAGGCCGAGCAGGTGCGCTGAGGGCGGTCACGGCGCGGGCAGGTCGGTGCGGGTCACGATCAGCTCGTTGCCGACGTCGGGGGTGTGGCCGGCGTCCGGGCGGACCAGCTGGGCGTGGACCTCGTGCGGCCGCAGCTCGCCGCTGAGGATGTCCTCGGCGAAGTGACAGGCCACCCGCTGGCCGGAGTCGTCGAAGACCCGCAGCTCCGGGCGCTCCTCGGCGCAGCGGGTCTGCGACCAGGGGCAGCGCGTGCGGAAGCGGCAGCCGCTGGGCGGGTTGGCCGGCGACGGCAGGTCGCCGGCCAGCAGGATCCGCTCGCGGCGGTCCTCCACCCGTGGGTCGGGGATGGGCACCGCCGAGAGCAGGGCCCGGGTGTACGGGTGCAGGGGTCTCTCGTACAGCTGGTCGCCGTCGGCCTCCTCGACCAGCGCACCGAGATACATCACCCCGATGGTGTCGGAGATGTGCCGGACCACGGCCAGGTCGTGGGCGATCACCAGGTAGGTCAGCCCGAGCGACTCCTGCAGGTCACCGAGCAGGTTGACCACCTGGGCCTGGATGGACACGTCGAGCGCGGACACCGGCTCGTCGGCCACGATCAGCTCGGGACCCAGCACCAGGGCCCGGGCGATGCCGATGCGCTGCCGCTGCCCGCCGGAGAACTCGTGCGGGTATTTGCTCAGCGCCGAGGCGGGCAGGCCGACCGAGTCGAGGGTGGAGCGCAGCCGCTTCTGGGCCTCGGCCTTGTTCTTGTGCAGGCCGTGCGCCTTGAGACCCTCGACCAGCAGGGACTCCACCGACTGCCGCGGGTCCAGGCTGGACATCGGGTCCTGGAAGACCATCTGGATCCGCCGGCGGAAGAGCCGCATCTGCTCACCCTTGAGCGAGCGGACATCCGTACCGTCGAAGGTGATCGCGCCGCTGGTCGGCTCGACCAGCCGCAGCAGGCCGCGGCCCAGCGTCGACTTACCGCACCCGGACTCGCCGACCAGGCCGTAGGTCTCCCCTCGCCGGACGGTCAGCGACACCCCGTCGACGGCGTAGACATAGCCGACCGTACGGTCGAAGAGCAGTCCGCTTTTGATCGGGAAGTGGACCTTGAGGTCGTCGATCCGGACGAGTGTGTCGCTCACACCGGCACCTCTCTCGGTACGGGGTTCGTGCACCGCAGCGCGCCGGCGCGGGTCGGCTCGAGGGGCACCGTGTCACCGATGCAGTCGTCGATCACCCGGTCGCAGCGCGGTGCGAAGGCGCAGCCCTCCGGCCAGGGGATGTTGTCGCTGACCGAGCCGCGGATCTGGTGCAGCCGCCCGCCCCGGTCCACGTCCAGGCGGGGCACCGACTGCAACAGCCCATCGGTGTACGGGTGTCGCGGCTCCCGGAAGAGCTGGTGGCGCCCGGCCCGCTCGACCACCTTCCCGGCGTACAGGACATTGACCGTGTCGCAGAGCCCGGCCACCACTCCGAGGTCGTGGGTGATCATCACCAGCGCCGTGCCGGAGTCGTCGACCAGCTCCTTGAGCAGGGTGAGGATCTGCGCCTGGATGGTCACATCGAGCGCCGTGGTCGGCTCGTCGGCGATCAGCAGGCGCGGCTTGCAGGCCAGGGCGATGGCGATCAGTGCCCGCTGCCGCATGCCGCCGGAGAGCTGGTGCGGGAACTCCTTGAGCCGGCGGGCCGGGTCGGGGATGCCCACCGCGTCGAGCAGCTCCCGGGCCTGTTTCAGCGCCGCCTGCCGGGTCCGGCCCTGGTGGCGCTCGAGCACCTCGGCCACCTGGACGCCGAGCGGGATCACCGGGTTCAGCGAGGACAGCGGGTCCTGGAAGATCATGCCGATGTCCCGGCCGCGCCGGTCCCGCAGCTCCTGGGGGCGCAGCGTGAGCAGATCGGTCTCCTCGAACATCACCTCGCCGGTGACCTTGTTGCCGCGGCGGGGGAGCAGACCCATGATGGCCAGGCTGGTCACCGACTTGCCGCAGCCGGACTCGCCGACCAGCCCGACCGTCTGGCCGGGCTCGACCGTGAAGCTGACGCCGTCCACCGCCTTGACCGGCGCGGTGCCCTTGCGCTGGAAGACGACCGACAGGTCACGTACGTCGAGCAGAGGCATGCCAGATCACCGCCGGTTCTTCGGGTCGAGTGCCTCGCGGATGCTCTCCCCGAGCAGGGTGAAGCCCAGGGCCACGAGGATGATCGCCAGGGCCGGGAAGTAGGCCAGCTCGGGGCGGACCTCGAAGTAGCGCACGCCGTCCACGCCGAGCATCAGGCCCCACTCGGCCCGGTTGATGTCCGGGTCGCCGAGGCCCAGGAACGACAGCGCCGCCGCGTCCAGGATGGCCACCGCGAAGGTCAGGGTGGCCTGCACGATGACCGCGGTGAGCGAGTTCGGCAGCATGTGCCGCAGCACGATGTGGCGCTGTCTGACCCCGAGCGCCCGGGCCGCCAGCACATGATCGCTCTCGCGTTGCGCCAGCATCGAGCCCCGGAGCAGCCGGGCGAAGATCGGCACGTTCACCACCGCCACCGCGATGATCACCGTCCACTGGGTGGAGCGGCTGGCCAGGGCGACCAGGGTGATCGCCAGCAGCAGACTGGGCAGGGCCAGCATGACGTCGGTGAGCCGCATGACCAGTACGTCGACCCAGCCGCCGACGGCGCCCGCGATCGCGCCGAGCAGCACGCCGAGCAGCAGGCCGATGAGCGTGGCGAGGACGCCGACGAACAACGTCTGCCGGGCGCCGTAGATCATCCGGGAGGCGAAGTCGCGGCCCAGCGGGTCGCTGCCCAGCGGGTGCCCGGCGGTGGCGCCGGGGATGTTGTCGACGGTCAAATCCTTGGTCAGCTCGGGGAACCGCTGCACCGGGTCGTGCGGGGCCACCAGCGGCGCGAAGATCGCGATGATCAGGAACAGCAGGATGAGGACGGCCCCGACGATCGCGGTCGGATTGCGCAGCAGGCGGCGCCCGGCGTCGCGGATCAGGCTCACCCCGCCCGCGTCGGACGTGCGGGCGATCAGCTCGTCGATCCGCTTGCGCTTGTGGTCGGCGAGGGTCGCGATGCCACCGGGTCCGCTCACTTCACACGCACCCTCGGGTCGATGATCGCGTACGAGAGGTCGACCAGCAGGTTGACCACGATGAAGACGACGGCGGCCAGCAGGATCAGCGCCTGCAGCACGGGATAGTCGCGGCTGCCGCCGATCGAGTCGGTGATCAGCGTGCCCAGCCCGCCCCAGTTGTAGACCTTCTCGGTCAGCACCGCGCCGGCCAGCAACGCCCCGGTCTGCAGGCCGATGGTGGTGACCACCGGGAGCAAGGCGTTGCGCAGCACGTGCCGCCTGCGGATGGTCGGGCCGCGCAGGCCCTTGGCGTCGGCGGTGCGGATGTAGTCCTCGTCCAGGACGTCCAGCACACTCGCCCGGGTGATCCGGATGATGATCGCCAGCGGGATGGTGGCCAGCGTGAAGGCGGGCAGCACCAGATGCCAGAGGGCGTCGGCCGAGGCGTCGAGCTCCCGGGTCAGTAGGCCGTCGAGCACGAAGAAGCCGGTCACGTCGGTGTTGCCCAGGCCCGTGCTGATCCGGCCGGACGGCGGGAACAGGTGGACGCTCTGGGTCAGCCAGTCCTTGAGCAGATAGCCCAGGAAGAAGATCGGGATCGAGATGCCGATCAGCGTGACGATGATGGTCGCGTTGTCGAGCACCCGCCCGCGGTGCCGGGCCGCGAGGTAGCCCAGCGGGATGCCCAGCCCGACCGCGATGATGATCGCCGCCAGGGCCAGCTCGATGGTGGCCGGAAATGATCGGCTGATCACGTCCATCACCGGCTCGCCGGTGCGGATGGAGTTGCCGAAGTTGCCGGTGACCACGTTCTCCAGGAAGCGGCCGTACTGGACCCAGATCGGCTGGTCGTAGCCGAGGGCCCGGGTCAGCAGCTCGCGGGTCTGCGGGGTCGCGCGCTCGCCCAGCAACGCGTCGACCGGCCCGCCGGGCAGGCTGCGCAGCCAGAAGAAGACCAGTGTCATCAGGACGATCAGCGTGACGGCCAGCTGGATGAGCCGGCGCAGGATGACTCTCACCATGAGGAATCCTTCGGGTCTGCGCGCCGGGCGGCCCGGACCTGCCGGAGGTCCGGGCCGCGGCGGCGCCAGGTGCTACTTGGTGAGTGAGACGGTGTTGAATTCCTCGGCGGTCAGCGGGCTGGGCACCAGACCCTCGACGCCCTTGGTGGTGACGATGGCCGGCGGGGCGTGCCAGATCGGCACGGCCGGCAACCACTTGGCGGCGAGGTCCCGGTTGACCTGCTCGAAGGCGGACTTCTTGGCCGCCTGGTCGACGGTCGCGTCGGCCTTGCCGATGGCGGTGAACATCTCGGTCATCGACTCGTCGCCGAACTCGACCTTGCTCCGGCCGAAGAACGTGCCGACGAAGTTGCCCGGGTCGTTGTAGTCGCCGGTCCAGCCCAGGATGTGCAGGTCCTGCTTGCCGAACTGCTGCACGTCGTCCTTGAAGCCGCCGTTCCACGGGCGGGGGACACCGTTGACCTTGATGCCGGCCGCCTGCAGGTCGTTGGCCAGCACGGTGAAGATCTCCTGCGGGTTCGGCATGTAGGGCCGCGACACCTCGGTCGGGTAGTAGAAATTGAGCGTCAGGCCGGTCGCGCCCGCGTCGGCCAGCAGCTGCTTGGCCTTGTCCACGTTGTACTCGTACTTCTGCACGTCCGGGGCGTAGCCGGACACCGTGCTGGGCAGGAACTCGTCGGCCACGGCCGAGCCGCCCGGACCCTTGGTCTGCACGAGCTGGGCGCGGTTGAGGGCGTACGCGATCGCCTGCCGGACCCGCAGGTCCTTGAGCTTCGGGTTCTTCTGGTTGATGCCCAGGTAGAGGATGTTGAAGGCGGGCCGGTCGAGCACCTGGTAGCCCTCGTCGGCCAGCGCCTTGCGGTCGGCCGGGGCCGGGAAGTCGATCGCCTGCACCGTGCCCGCGCGCAGTTCCTGCTTCCGGGTGTTCTCGTCCTTGATGATCTTGATGATCGTCTTGTCGACCTTGGCCTTGTCGCCCCAGTAGTCGGGGTTCTTGTTGAGCGTGATCTCGCCGGTGGCCTTGTTCCAGCCGCCGTAGGTGAACGCGCCGGTGCCGGTCGGGTGCTCGTTGGCGAACGCGCTGTAGGAGAACGAGTCGCCGTTCTGGGTGACCGTGTCGGCGTTGTACTGCTTCATCGCGGCCGGGCTGGCGATCGAGAACGCGGTCAGGGTGAACGCACCCGGGAAGGCGCCCTTGTACTTCTTCATCGTCACGACCGCGGTCGACGCGTCCTGCGCCTTGCAGTTGTCGTAGAGGGCGTCCGGGCTGCCCGCGAACCCACCGAAGATGTCGGTGTAATAGATCATCTGGGACTGGGCGGCCTCGCCCTTCATGGTGTACCAGCGATCGAAGTTGGCGCAGACCGCCGCGGCGTCGAGCGCCGTGCCGTCGTGGAACTTGACCCCCTGGCGCAGCTTGAACGTCCACACCTTGCCGGTCGGGTCGTTCGTCCAGCTCTCGGCCAGCCCGCCCTCGAGCTCCGCGGTGCCGGGCTTGTGGGTGATCAGCGTGTCGTACATCTGCCGGATCGGCCGGAACGACTCACCGTCGTCATTGAAGATCGGGTCGAAGTTCTTCGGGTCACCGGCTCCCGCGAAGATGAAGGTGCCGCCGCTCGCCGCCTTGTCGCCGCCACCGCTGTCCCGGTCGCTCTCCGCGCAGCCGGCCGCGCCGATCGCCAGTGCCGCGACGACACCGGCGGCGATGACCGCCCGGCGTCTCGTCGCCGGCATTCCTGATGCACGCATCGTGTCCACCTCGTCCTATGGGTACGGACCGACCGGTTGTCCTCGAACGTGGATGATCACATCGACACCGGTCACCACTGGCGCGACACTAACCATTCACGACGGACCCGTCGTGGGTTGGTATCGGATCGTGTCCTTACCGATCCGGGGAAGCGAGGCTGGGCTTGCCGAAAGAGGGATGGATCGCTGTGCTCGCCGCCGGGACGTCACTGCTGGTGGCGCTCATCACGGCCGTGCTGACCTGGCGGACCCAGCGGCGGGTGGCCGAGCTGACGCATCGGCTGCAGGAGCAGCGGGCGGAACGGGACGCGCGCCGGGACTACGAGTACGACGCCAAGAAGCGGCTGTACGCGGAATGTGAACCGGTGATCTTCGAGGCCATGGAGCTCGCCGAGACCTTCCGCCGGCGGGTGCTCAGCCTGGCCCGGGCGGCCGCGAACGGGGGCCTGGCCGAGGACGGATCGGGCTGGCTGGCCGGTAACGGCTACTACTTCCGGTCGACCGCCTACTACCTGCTGGCCCCGTCCACCTCGGTGAAGCTGCTGCAGCGTCGCCTCACCGAGATCGACCTCGCCCTGGAGCCACGGATCGCCTTCCAGTACCTGTTGCTGAAGGAGATCTTCCACTCGTACACGTGGGATCACGACCTGGCCCGCGTCGATCCGGCCCAGCCCTATGAGCCCGACGCGGTGGTGGCCGGGGCCGTCGCGGCCGCCGCTCCGCAGCGCTACCGCCGGCAGGGGCTCTATCTGGGGGTGCTCGATCAGATCGCCGACGAGTTGACGATCCGGTCCGACAACGCCTACCACTGCAAGTCGCTGGGGGAGTTCTGGGCGGAGTTCGAGCGGCCGGACGAGAAGCTCGGCCGGCGCAGCACGGACATCACCGAGTTCCTCTCCGGTTTCCACCCGGGCCGGGCGCCGGTGCTCTGGCGGCTCCTGGTCAGCCAGTACCTGTTGTTCGGCGCCCTGCTGCGCACCCGTGAGGGGCGGCCGGGTTCGGTCGACGACACGGCCGGGCTCCTGGTCACGCCGGACGAGGCGCTCGCCGAGGGACTGGACTGGCGCGGTGCCGGCAGCCCGCTCCCGATCGACCGGGTGCGCACGCCCGTGCTGGTCGGGCATGAGTACGTACGGGCCCGGCTCGCCTATCTGGCGGCCCAGGCCCGGCGGTGATCGGCGGTCAGAGCGCGGCGAAGAACTCGCCGGTCAGGTCGAGGAAGCGCCGGCGGTGATCCGGCTCGGCGAGCTGGTGGGGTACCCCCTTGAGGGTGACCAGCCTGGTCCGTGGACCGGCGTCCTGGTAAGCGCTGATGACCGCCCGCGGGATGACTTCGTCGGCCCCCGACGCGACGATCAGGACCTCGCCGGTGAAACGCGCGAGGCTGCGCGTCGCCGCCGTGCTCGCGGCCCCGACGCCCGAGTGTGGACGCTCGCGCAGGGGACGGTCGAGCACGGCGTCGTCGTAGAGGCCCGGGGCTCGCAGCAGCAGCCGGCGGACCGGACGCTCGGCGACCAGCAGGGCCGCGAGGTATCCGCCGTAACTGGCGCCGCAGACCCCGATGCGCGCCGGATCGACAACCGGGTGAGCGGCCAGCACGTCGTAGGCCGCGACCAGGTCAGCCAGATGATCCCGGGGCGTCAGGTCGTCGAGGCCGCCGCCGGAATCCCCGTGACCGCCGAGATCGAACGTCAGGCAGACCAGCCCGAGCGGCTCGCTCAGGGCCCGGGCCCGGATCTGGTATCCGTACTGATCGGAGTCGAGGCCGTGGACGAACAGGAGAGCCGGTCGCGGCCCGGCCCCCGCGGGAGTGAAGAGCGCGCCGGCCAGGCTCGGCCGTCCGCCCCCGGCCGGAATGGCTATCGGGTCCACGAGCACTCCCGAGAGTAGGATCGACCAGCCGCCGAAGACCCACCGCCGGGAGCTCCAGGTGCCACAGCGGGCCATCAACGCTTACTTCAGCCACAGCTACAGGTCGACCGACCGCGCTGTCAACGAGTACTTCGTGGACCTGATGTACGAGTCCGGTTTCACGTTGACCGTGGATCCGAAATCGACCAGCCTGTCGCCGACCCACCTGGAAATGACGATGCGTGACAGCGACTGCTTCGTCGGGGTCGTGACCCGTCGCGACGACCAGCCCCGATACCGATGCTCGCCGTTCGCCGTCTACGAGTACGAGCTGGCCCTGCGAGCGCCCCGCAAGCCGCGCATCCTCTTCGTCGAGCGTGGTGTCTCCGAGCAACCGTTCCTGGCCGGCGACCTCGAGCACGTGTTCAGCCGCAGCGACCTGTCCCGCTTCGAGCCGCCGGTCGACGACCTGACCCGGATCGCCGCGGCCGCCCGGGCCAGCGGCGCGGTGAGCAACCGTCCGCGGGGCCGGGTCGGCCTGGTCCTGCCGGAGAGCGGGTATGCCGGTGCGACCCGTCAGGCGATCATCGATCTGCTGCGCGACATCGGCTACCGGCCGGTCGACCTCAAGCTCGGGGAGTTTCCCTCGGTCGTCGAGGCGGCTCAGCTCGACGCGGTGGACTTCGTGCTGGTCGACGTGGCCGCGCCGGACGTGCCGGCCTGGGTCGTCCCCTACATCACCTGGCGTTTCATCCCCTCGATCAAGCTGATCCAGCACGAGCCCGGTGCGCAGCCACCGCCCGCCCTGCCCGCGATCGTGCGGAGCGCCGCCCTGGAGGCCGGCAGTGCGGCCAACCGGCACGCCATCTGGTGGAGCGATCGTCACGAGCTGATCAGCGAGCTCGCGCTGCAGATCAACCAGCTCGACCGGCCGCGTCGTCAGTTCGCCGACGCGGACGAGGGCAAGGCCTATTTCCGCAGTCTGGGCCGGGCCAACGGGCCGGTCTTCATCAGCAACGCCTGGGACGACAACCCGCTCGCCGAGCGGATCACCGCCGAGCTCGTCGCCTACAACATCGACTACTTCCACTACCAATACCACAACACCATTCCGGTCTCGACGACGTGGCGTCATCGGCTGCTCGGCAAGGTGGACGAGAGCCGCATCTTCGTGCCGCTGCTCAGCCGGTCCTATCAGGGCAGCGAGTGGTGCCAGAAGGAGTTCGTCCGGGCCGAGGAGCTGCGGCGCATCGGCCGGCTCACGATGATCCCGTACTTCCTCGATCGGCTGACCGGCGTCGACAGCCAGGTGCAGGGAGTCTCGCTGATGCACCTGAGCACCGAGGAGCGGGTCGCGCGCATCATCGCCGATCTGCAGGCGAGCCTGGAGGCCGAGGGCAAGCTCCGGCACCGCCCGACCGCCGTGATCGGCAGCGAGCAGCGGCCGGTGCGGGCCGACATCGCGGTGATCGCGGTGACCGAGGAGATGTACAGAGCAGTGGAAAGCCGCCTCGACGGGGCGGAACCGGTGACCGGCACGGCGCAGCACCCCAACCGCTCGTCCTGGGTGACCGGCACCGTCAACTCGCCCCGCAAGGGCCGCTACCGAGTGGTCCTCGCGCGGCCGGAGACCCCGGACGAGGACGCCGGCCGCGCGATCCGGCGGACGGTCGACGCCTTCGAGCCGGACTCGGTCGTCCTCCTGGGCACGGCACAGGCGGTCGGCCGCCGATCGGCCGAGGGGGACGTTCTGGTCACCACCCAGATCTACGGATTCGAGCACCGGCAGGGGCGACTCGCCCCGCGCCCCGGCTGGAACTTCCCGGCCGACCCGGCTGTCTCCGCGTCGGCCCGGACGGTGTCCATGGCTCCGCTGGCCGACGTCGCGGCCCGCCACGGCGTCACCACCAACCCGCGGGTGCTGGTCGGGCCGGTCGCCTGTGGCCGGTCCGGCGCCGAGCCCCATGACGACGTCCTCCAGCAGATCGACGAGGTCTGGCCGGACGTGGTCGCGGCCGACGAGACGATGATCAATGTGGTGGAACTGCTCGAGGAGCTTCGCGAGCACGGCCGGATCACCCAGTTCTCGGCCCTGTGGAGCGTCTGCGAGGATGACAAGCCCGTCAACGCCGCGTACTCCGCCGACGTCGGCACCGTCGTCCTGACCCGTCTGGTCGCGGACGTGTGGCCCCGCCCGCCCGCGGGCGACGAACCGGAAGAGAACTTGTATGAGCTGGGTTCCGGACCTGCATGACACCGCCGCCCTGACGCTGCCGCCGGCGGTGGTCACCGATCTCGAGCAACTGGCCGAGCACGTGCACAACGTGTGGGGCTCCAAACGCCTGGCCGACGGCTGGCGATACGGGCCGGAGCGGAGCACGGCCGAGCGGACCATGCCGAGCCTCGTGCCGTACGCGGATCTGCCCGAGGACGAACGCGACTACGACCGCGAACTGGTCACCGAGACCGTCAAGATGCTGCTCCGGCTCGGATACCGCGTCTCCCGCGACCCTTCCTGACGGTCACGGACGCGGCTGGACCAGACCGTTGTCGTACGCGAAGATGACCGCCTGGATCCGGTCGCGGGCCCCGATCTTGGCCAGGACGCGGCCGACGTGCTTCTTGACGGTCGACTCGGTCAGCGTGAACCGCTGGGCGATCTCGGTGTTGGTCGCGCCCTGCCCGATCGCCTCCAGAACCTCCCGCTCGCGGTCGCTGAGCGTGGCCAGCCGCGGATCCACCGGCGCGACCGGGGGCGAGTCGTGCAGGTAGGCGTCCATCAGCTTGCGGGTCAGGCTGGGCGCCACCACCGAGTCGCCGCTCGCCACGGCCCGGATACCGGCGATCAGCTCCTCCGGGCGGGCGTCCTTGAGCAGGAAGCCGCTCGCCCCGGCGCGCAGCCCGTCGTAGACGTACTCGTCCAGGTCGAACGTGGTCAGGATCAGCACGTGGGTGCGCGGGCCGGCCGCGGTGATCCGGCGGGTCGCCTCGATGCCGTCCATGCCGGGCATGCGCACGTCCATCAGCACCACGTCGGGCCGGGTCTGATCGGCCATCCGCACCGCCTCGGCGCCGGCCGACGCCTCGCCCACCACGATCATCCCGGGGGTGCCGTCGAGCAGCATCTTGAAACCCAGACGCTGCAACGGCTGGTCGTCGACGATCAGCACGGTGGTCATGCCGGCTCCTTCAGGACGACGTCGACCAGCCAGCCGTTCCCGGCCGGCCCGGCGGTCATCACCCCGCCGTAGAGGGCGGCGCGCTCGCGCATGCCGAGCAGGCCGTGGTGGGGGGCGGCCGGGGTGCCCCGGCCGTTGTCGCTCACGCGGACGCGTACCTCTCCGCCGGACGCGGCCAGAGTGACCTCCGCGACCGCGCCGCGCCCCGCGTGCTTGAGGGTGTTGGTCAGCGCTTCCTGCACGATGCGGTAGACCGCGAGCTGCACGCCCCGGCCGAGGGTCCGCAGGTCACCGGTGGTCGAGTAGGTGACCGGCAGCCCCGCCGCCCGCACGCTGGGCAGCAACCGGTCGAGATCCTCGATGCCGGGCTGCGGGCTCAGCTGCGGATCGGCGTCCTGGTCGCGCAGCACGCTCAACGTCCGGCGCAACTCGGCGAGCGCCTGCCGGCCGGTCTCGCCGATCAGCCGGAGCGGCTCGGCGGTCTGCTCGTCCCGCGAGCGCGCCAGCGCGGCTCCGCCGTCGGCCAGGCCCACGATCACCGACACGTGATGGCCGACGATGTCGTGCATCTCGCGGGCCACCCGGGTCCGCTCGTCGGCCACGGCGAGGCGGGCCCGCTGATCCCGCTCGGTCTCCAGGCGGGCGGCCCGGTCCTCCAGGGCGATGAGGTACGCCCGGCGGGTGCGCACCGCGACGCCCGACGCGACCGCGCCGGCCACCGTGCCGAGCACCAGGAACAGCGTGACGGTGCGGTTCACCAGCTCCGGCTCGAACAGATAGATCTCGGCGGCCGACAACGTGAGCGTGATCCCGGTGGCCCAGGCCAGGGCCCGCCACGAACCTCGGGAGGCCACCCCGAAGAGCATCACGAGCAGGATCACCCCGGCGCCGACGGCGGCGTCGAGCACGGCCAGGATCAGCTCGGTGGCCGCGGTGACCAGGAACGCCGGGAACGGGTACCGCCGCCGCCAGTACAGCGGCGGCAGCAGGACCAGGGTGGCGATCGTGGCCGGCAGCGGCTTCTCGATCAGGTCGGGGATGCTGAAGAGCACGATCGGGATGGCGACCAGGGTGTCCATCACCCACGGGTGGCGCCGGTCGAACCCCCGCACCCGGCCCTGCCGGTCCACCAGCCATCCCTGTGCGCTCATCAGATCATTCTCCCCTCGCGCCTCTCAGGCGTCGGACTTCTTGAGCCGATAGGCCGCGACGCCGAGGGTCACGACGACGTAGCCGGCGAAGACGGCGAGACCGGTCCAGGGGGCCAGGGTGCCCTCGCCCTGGGTCAGCGTCATCACGGCGCTGCCCGCGTTGCTCGGCAGATACGGGGTGATCGCGTCGGCGATGGCGTCCGGCAGCAGCGCGGCCAGACCGGGCACGATCAGCAGCACACCGGCCAGGATCGCGATGGCGCCGGCGCTGGAGCGCACGAGCATGCCCAGCGCCACCCCGAGCACGGCGACCAGGCCCAGATAGAGCCCGGCGCCGACCAGCGCCCGGACCACCCCGTCATCGCCGAGGCCGAGGGCGCCGACGTCCTGGTTGAGCACGGCCGACCCCAGGGCGAACGCGGCGAAGGCACCGGCGGTCATCACGACCAGGGCGGCCAGTCCGGCCACCAGGCTCTTCGACCACAACACCGGCAGCCGGCGGGGGACAGCGGCCAGGGTCGCCCGGATCATGCCGGTGGTGTATTCGCTCGCGGCCAGCAGCGCGCCCAGCACGCCGACGGCCAGGGCGGCCAGCGTGCTGCCGGACAGGGCCAGGTCGACCGCCGACAAGCTGTCGCCCGAGAAGGACGCCGAGGCGATCGTGCCGAACACGATCAGGAGCAGAACCGAGATGCCGGTCGTGATCCAGGTGGAGCGGAGTGAGGAGAACTTGGTCCATTCGGCGGCGACGACGCCACCAGGGGTGATCTTCATCGGGCGGCCTCGTATTCGACAGCGTCGCGGGTCAGGTCCATGAACGCCTCTTCCAGCGAGGCGTTCTGCGAGGTGAGCTCGAACAGCGGGATCCCGCGGGTGGCCGCGGCCAGCCCGATCTCCCGCGTGGTGCGCCCGGTGACGAACAGCTCCTCGGCGCCGGTCGAGGTGACCGTGACGTCCGGCCCGCCGATCAGCGTGCGCAGCGCGTCCGGGGCGGGTGTGACAACCCGTACGCCCTCGGCGGTCACGAGGTCGGCCACGGTGGTGTCGGCCAGCAGTTTGCCCCGGCCGACGATGATGAGATGCTCGGCGATCAGTGAGACCTCGCTCATCAGGTGCGACGAGAGCATCACGGTGCGGCCCTCGGCCGCCAGGCCGCTGAGCAGGTTGCGCACCCACAGGACACCCTCGGGGTCGAGGCCGTTGACCGGCTCGTCGAGCATCACCACGGCCGGGTCGCCCAGCAGTGCGGCGGCGATGCCGAGCCGCTGGCCCATGCCGAGCGAGAAGGCGCCGACCCGCTTGTGGGCGACGGCGGAGAGACCGGCCAGCTCGAGCACCTCGTCGACGCGGGAGCGGGGGATGCCGTGGGTGCGGGCCAGGGCCAGCAGGTGGCTGACCGCGGTGCGGCCCGGGTGACCGGCCTTGGCCTCGAGCAGCACGCCGATCTCGTGCAGCGGGGCCTGGGACGAGGCGTACGGCTTGCCGTTGACCAGCACGTCGCCCGAGTTCGGGGCGTCGAGGCCGACGATCATCCGCATGGTGGTCGACTTGCCGGCGCCGTTGGGGCCGAGGAACCCGGTGACCTTCCCCGGCTTCGCGGTGAACGACAGATGGTCGACGACCGTCTTCGCGCCGTACCGCTTGGTGACTTCGCGTACCTGAATCATGCTCTCGACGTTAGATTTCCGGAGAGCCGAGATCGTGGTACCACGGTCGGCACTTCCCGGCCGCCGTGGTACCCAGGTATACCGCGCCATGCTCTTCACGCTGGGTGGCTGCGGCCTGCGGACCCTCGCCGACGTCTTCCTGATCGGCCGGCGGCGGTCATGGCGCGTCACGGCATCGTCGAAGCGGCGGTGACCGGGCTGCGTAGGGTCTGAGTCATGTTCGCACTGGTTGTTCGCTTCGACTGCCGGGATCCGGCGGCCGCTGTCCGGTTCGACGAGCTCACCGCGGAGGTGGTGCGGGAGATCGCCGACAAAGAACCGGGCACGCTGACCTACGCCACGCATGCGGTGGAGCAGGAACCGTTGGCCCGGGTCTTCTACGAGGTGTATCGGGACCGCGAGGCCTTCGAGGCCCACGAGAGCGCCGAGCACATCCGCCGGTTCCACGCCCGCAAGGATCCCCTGCTGACCGGTACGCGTGTCGAGTTCCTCCAGCCCGGCCCGTTCACGTCTTCTCGTGAGGTGGGCGACACGCCGTAGCTGTACGATCTCAGCTTCCCCGGCGGCAGCTTCTCGGCAGGCGGCGGGCCTCAGGCAGGAGCGGCAGATGAGCGACGGATTCGGCGGTGAGCTCGCTCAGGTCGGCGGCACGCTGGTCACGATGGCCCGGGCCGCGCGTGAGTCGATGCGGCAGGCCAGTGCGGCTCTGCTCAGCTCCGACCATGCCCTGGCCCAGCAGGTGACCGAGCGCGACGCCGAGATCGACGTGCTCTCCCGGGTGCTCGAGGACCGGGTCTACGAGCTGGTCGCGCGGCAGCCCGACGGGCGCAACGTGACCAAGCTGATGACCGCGATCAGGGTGGCGGCCCACCTCGAACGGATGGGCGACCTGGCGGTGCACGTGGCCCGGGCGGCGCTGCGCCGGCATCCGGGCCCCGCGGTGGTGCCCGAGCTGGCCGAGCTCTTCAGCGCGATGAGCGCGGTGGCCGACGACCTGGCCGGCAAGATCGTCTCAGCCCTGACCGACCACGACGCGGTGCTGGCCGCCCAGCTCGACGCCGACGACGACGTGATGGACGAGCTGCACCGCCGGCTGTTCGGCGTCATGCTCAGCCAGGAGTGGCCGATGGGCGTCGAGGGCGCCATCGACGGCGCCCTGCTGGGCCGGTTCTACGAGCGCTACGCCGACCAGGCGGTCAACGTCGGCCGCCACGTGGCCTCACTGGTCACCGACCCCGCATAGAGAATCGGGCTTCGGTGGGGCGATCCCGGAGTCGGCGATGCCGGCGGGCTATCGACGCAGGCGGATGACTGCGGCCAGTACGGCGAGGGCGGCTGCGGCGGCGTACATGGGGAAGGCCAGGCCGTAGGCGGTGGCCAGGAGACCGCCGGCCAGGGCGGCCAGCGCCGTGACGCCGGTGCCGGCGATGCGGAAGACGCTGGTCACCCGGCCCAGCAGCTCGTCCGGGGTGGCCTCCTGGCGGGCCGACATCAGGGCGACCGCGCCGATGCCGCTGGCCGCTCCGAACAGGGCGAGCAGAGCCGCGGTGACCCACACGTCGCCGGCCAGGGCGATGCCGGCCCAGGCGACCGCCTGCCCCGCGCAGGACAGGGCGAGCGCGTGCCAGTGGGTGAAGCGACGGGTGAGCGGCTCGACCCACCACTCGGCGGCCACGGCACCGGCCGCGCTGGCCGCGATGAGGATGCCGTACCAGGCCTGAGGCACGTGCAGCACGTCAGTCGCGTAGAGGACGAACGTGGCGAACGCGCACGTGAACGCGCTGTTGTTGACGCAGGCGGCGACGACCAGAAACCGGACCTCCCGATGGCCGGCAACGAACCGGAGTCCCGCGCGGATGTCGGCCGCGATGCTCGTGCGGGGGCGCTGGACGTGAAGCTCAGGCAGCCGGCGGACGAAAAGGGCCGAGGCCAGGAAACTGAGCGCGTCAGCCGCGAAGGGCAGGCTGCGGCCGAGGGCGAAACCGGCGGAGCCCAGCGCCGGACCGGCGAAGCTGCGGCCGATGGTGTCGTAGGCCGAGAACCGGCCGTTGACATGGGTCAGCGCGGCCTTGTCCCGGCCGACCAGGGTGGGGATGGCGCCCTGCGCGGCCGCGTCGAACATGCAGGTGCCGGCACCGATCACGATGACCGCGACGATCAGCACCCCGATGCCGGCGTGCCCGGTCGCCAGCAGGACCACGAGTACACACAGGATCGCCGCCCGGGCCAGATCGGCGACGACCATGGTGCGGCGACGGGACCACCGGTCGGCCAAAGCGCCGGCGGGCAGACCGAACAGCAACCACGGCAACAGCATCGCGGCCGCGACGACCGACAGCGTGAACGGATCGCTGGTCAGCGAGGCGGCCAGGAGTGGCACCGCGACCAGGAAGGCCCCGTCGCCGGTGACCGAGATCGCCTTGGCCGCGAGCAGCCGAGCGGCACGCCGTGGACCGGCGTGCCGCATGATGGTCCTTTCTCGGTCGGCGCCCCCTCGGATGAGGACACTGAGAGGGAACCTAGAACCGATTTCGGCGGGCATCTACGACGCAACTGCGTGCTGTCCGTCAGGGTGGTGGCATGGCGGCCTGGTTGATCATCGGCTGGAGCAACGTGGACATGGTGGCCGCGGCCCGGTCGGGGTCGCTGTCGACGATGGCGGTCACCAGGTCGGTGTGCAGCTGGGCCAGATCGTCGGTGTCGCCGGCCACGTCGTGCAGCTGAACCTCTTCGAAGACGCCGAGCAGTCCTTCGTAGACGTCTTCCAGGAGAGCGTTGTGGGTGGCGGCGACCACCGCCCGGTGCAGGGCCGAGTCGGCGCGGACGCGCTCGTGGGCGTTGCCGGTGGTCCAGGCGGCCTGCCGCTCGTTCAGCAGGCGGATCAGGTGGTCGGCGTCGGCGGGAGTGCGGCGTTGTGCGGCCAGGCGGGCCGAGGCGGCGTCGAGCGCGAGACGCAACTCGAGGCTGTCGCGGCGGGACGTGGCGGCCACCCGGCGCGAGACCGAGGATCGCAGGTCGGAGCTGGACACCACAAAGGTGCCGCGGCCTTGCTCGCGCCGCAGGATGCCGGCCTGGACGAGGGAGCCGATCGCTTCCCGTACGGTGTTGCGGCCCGCCCCGCTCCACTCGACCAGCTCGGGCTCGGTGGGGATCTTGCTGCCCACCGGCCAGCGGCCGTCGGTGACCTGGGAGCGGAAGAGCTCGGTCACCTGGGTGCCGAGGCCGGCGCGATCGAAAGGCACGGCTCGCAGCCTAATCGGCGGGGACCGGGACGGGGCGGCACGCGGCCCACCCGGCGCCCAGGGTGATCAGCAGGGTGGCCGCGAGGAGCCCGTACGTCTCGTTCCAGCCGCCGCTGACCTGGTGGATCGCGCCCAGCGCGAGCGGGCCGACGCAGCCGATGCCGTAGCCGACCCCCTGGACCAGGCCGGACAGCCGGGAGGCGCTCTGCGAGTCGGCCGCCCGGGCGGCGATCAGGGTCAGACAGAGCGGGAAGGTGCTGACGCCGAGACCGAAGGCGGTCGCCCAGGCGAAGGCACCGCCGGCCGGGGCGGTGAGCATGCCCGCGTAGCCGATGCCCATCAGCGCCACGCAGACCGCGACGATCGGGTAGGGGTTGCGCAGCCGGGTGGTCAGGGGTGGCACCACGAAGGCGGCGATCAGCCCGAGCCCGGCGAACCACGACAGCAGCAGGGCGCTCTCGGTCGTGCTGAGCCCGGCGTCCTCCAGCATGGCCGGGAACCAGGTGACCAGCGTGTAGACGTGCAGCGTGGTCATCGCCATCAGGCCGATCAGCCCCAGGACGAGCGGGGTGCGCCAGGAGACGGGCGGTGGCGGCGCCGCGGCCGGAGCGGCCGGGGCGCTCGAGCGCGGAACGGCGACGAACCACAGCACGGCGGCCACCGCGGTCACGACGGCCCAGGCGCCGGCGGCCGTCCGCCAGCCGTACGCGTGGGCCAGCGGCAGTGCGAGCAGCGGGGCCGCCAGCTGGCCGACCTGGAGCAGGACCATGTACATGGTGCTGATCGCGTGCAGCCGCTGCGGGAAGTGCTGTTTGACGATCGGGATGAGGATGACGTTGGCCGCACCCACCCCGGCGAACGCGATGACGGTGGCGACGATCATGACGGCCGGCGACCAGGCGGCCGCCCGCAGCAGGATCCCGGCCGTGGTGGCGGTGACCGCGATCGCGGCGGTGCGTTCCAGGCCGAGCCGGCGGGCGAGCGGCGGGGCGGCGAAGGCGGCCAGCGCGAAACAGGCGGTCACGATCGTGCCGATGGCGCCGGCCACGACCGGTCCGAAGTGCAGGTCGTCGCCGGCCTGGCCGGTCAGCACGCTGAACCCGGTCACCGCGGTGCGCAGGTTGAGCGCGGTCAGCGCGACGGCGAGCAGGATGCCGCGATGCAGCCGGACGGGAGGGGGCACGGTCGTAGTCACCGCGACAGTGAAACATGGGATGATGGGATGAATCCAGGCCGCCGAAGGATGCGGGACGGGGATCTCAGCGGACCAGCAGCGGCAGGACGGTGCGGACCTCGGCGGCGAGCTGGTCGAGGACCGGCTCGCCGAGGGCCGTGTGGGCCAGCAGGGCCTGCTGGAAAAGACCGTCGAGCATGCCGTACGCGGCCTTCGGGCTCACCGTGGGCTGAGCCTCCCGCAGCTCGGCGTAGCGGTCGACCACCCGCCAGATCATCGCCTCGAGGGTGCCGTCGATCTCGGTGATGGCCTCGCGCAGCCCGTCCTCGAACATGCTCTGGGTGCGCAGGTCGTACCAGAGGCGGTGCATCGGCGCCTCGTCGCGGATCGTCTGGGCCAGCTTGGCCGCGAACGCCTCGATCAGCTCGTCCGGCGAGGCCGAGTCGCGGACCACGGCGTCGTAGCGGGTCACGCAGCGGGCCTTGTAGTACCGGATGCTGTAGATGAACAGCTCGAGCTTGTCCTGGAAGTAGTAGTGGACGACGCCGTGGCTGAACGGGGAGTTGCCGGCGATCTCGCGCAGGCTGGCCCGGGCGTAACCCAGCTCGCCGAGGGTCAGCAGCGCGGACTCGGCAAGCTCGTCGCGGCGGCGGTCGAACTTGTCGACCGGCCGGGCCTTCACAGACGTCACGCCGACATCGTACGTCTTGACAGTCGTCCAGGTTTTTCTTGACAAGTGTCAAGAACGGGCATGTGATGTGGGTCTCACGCCGTCGAGCATCACAGGAGCTGCCATGGCACAGATCGATCTCACCGGCCGCCGCGCCCTCGTCACCGGCGGGGCCCAAGGTCTCGGCGAGGGCATGGCCCGCGCGCTCGTCGCGGCCGGCGCGAAGGTTGTCATCGCCGACCTGCAGGACGACCTCGGGCCCAAGGTGGCCGAGTCGTTCGGCGACGGGCACGGCTTCGTGCATCTCGACGTCACCGACGACGACGGCTGGGCGACCGCGGTCGGGCAGGCGACCGGGATCCTGGGCGGGCTCGACATCGTGGTCAACAACGCCGGCGTCGAGATCACCAGCCTGATCGTCGACCTCGACGCGGCCGCCGTGCGCAAGCAGCTCGAGGTCAACGTGCTGGGCACGGCGCTCGGCATCAAGCACGCCTTCCGCGCGATGCGCGAGCAGAAGAGCGGCGTCGTGATCAACGTGGCCTCGGTCGCCGCCACCATCGCCTTCCCCGGCATCGCGATCTATTCGGCCACCAAGTCGGGCGTCGACCGGCTCACCCGGGTGGCCGCCATGGAGTCGGGCAAGCTCGGTTACGGCGTACGCGTGAACTGCGTCTGTCCCGGCCTGGTGCCCACCGCGATGGGGGCCGGGCTGGCCAACGACGTCGCCCGGATCGGGTTGTTCGGCTCGCCCGAGGAGGCGGTCGGCGCGGTGGTCGAGCTCACCCCGTCGGGGCGGCTGGGCGAGGTGGCCGACATGGCCGACGCCGTGGTCTTCCTGGCCTCGGACGCGGCCCGTTTCATCAACGGCGCCAGCCTGCCGGTCGACGGCGGAATGGGGATGTGACATGGCCACCAAGCCCGTCGTCGTCTACGGCGCCTCCGGCTACACCGGCCGGCTGATCTGCGAGTACCTGCGGGAGTACAACGTCCCGTTCGTCGCCGCCGGCCGGGACGCGGCCAAGCTCAAGCAGTCGATGCAGGAGAACGTGGCCGGTATCGAGACCGCCGACTACGAGATCGCCGAGGTCGGCCACGACACCGAGGCGCTGACCGAGCTGTTCTCCGGGGCCTCGGTCGTGTGCAACACCGTCGGGCCGTTCAGCGTCCATGGGCCCGAGGTGGTCGAGGCCTGCCTGGCCGCCGGCGCGCACTACCTCGACACCACCGGCGAGCAGGACTGGATGATCACCTGCGACGAGAAGTACGGCGCCGGTTTCGCCGCCGCCGGGCTGCTGCTCGCGCCGGGCATCGCGCAGATGTACACCACCGGGGAGATCGCCGCCGAGCTGTGCCTGGAGAAGCCGGGACTGGACACGTTGGACATCGCGGTGTTCTGGGGCGGGAGCCCGACCATCGCGTCCACGCTGACGATCCTGGTCAACGCGGCCACCTCCGGCGCCTTCCGGCTCGAGCAGAACCGTTACGAGGCCTGGGATCCCGAGGCCGGCCTGTATCAACTGGTGCTGCCCGGCCAGCACGAGCTCGCGCTGGCGCTGCCGTGGGGCGGCACCTCGCACCCGGTCTGGTATCGGCGGGATCCGCGGGTGGCCAACGTCAAGGTGCTCGGTGGCGTGTTCAACCGCGCGCTGATGAACGGCGTCCCGCAGATCGTGGCCGGCGCCGTCGAGGCGACCAGGGACATGGCGCCCGCCGACCGGTACGCGGCCCTGACCGCGACCGCCGCCCAGGTGATGAACCAGATGCCGCCGCGGGAGAACCCCCGGCTCAACAAGTCGGTCGACTCGGTGCACGCCTCCGGGCCGCTCGGGCGCGCGCACTGCGTCCTCTACGGCAACTCCAACTACAAGCAGACCGGCCTGATGCAGGCCTATGCCGCCTACCACCTGTTGCAGCAACCGCCCCGGCGGGTCGGTTTCGCCTCCGGCTGCCAGGCCTTCGGTCATCGCGAGCTGCTCGGCGTGCTGGAGAGCTTCGGCCTGGTCCGTGAGCCGACCGTCACGGTCGAGCGCTGAGCCATGCGGCTGGCCGACTACCTCGACAAAGGGGCTTCGCTCGACCCGGACGCGCCGTGTCTGACCACCGAGGGGGAGACCCGGACGTACGGCGAGGTGTGGCAGCTCAGCGTCCGCATCGCCGGGGCGCTGGCCGCCCGGGGGATCGTTCCCGGCGACCGGGTGGCGGTGCTCTCCGGCAACGATCCGACCGCCTTCACGTGTGTGTTCGGGATCAGCCGGGCCGGTGCGGTGTGGTGCCCGATCAATCCGCGCAACGAGGCGTACGAGAATCGGGAGCTGCTGGATCTGTTCGGCTGCACGGCTTTGATCTATCAGGAGGCGTACGCGCCGCTGGTCGCCAAGATCCGCGATGAGCTGCCGTCGTTGCGCACCCTGGTCTGCCTCGAGACCGACTGGGCCGAGTTCCTTTCTCCTCCGGTGGAGGCCGACCAGCCCCCGGCCGACGACCTGGCCATGATCGTCGGCACCGGCGGCACCACCGGGCGGCCCAAGGGCGTCGAGTTGACCGGGGCCAACCTCGAGGCGATGACCGCGATCACCCTGATGAGCTATCCGTGGCCGGAGCGCCCGGTCTATCTCGCGCTCGCCCCGCTGACCCACGCGGCCGGGGTGCTGTGCTTCCCGGTGCTGGCCAAGGGCGGCGAGATCGTCATCATGCGCCGGCCCGACGTGGCCGAGTTCATCGCGTCCCTCGAGCGGCACCGTGTGACGCACACCTTCCTGCCGCCGACGCTGATCTACATGGTCCTCGCACACCCCGCACTGGACACTGCCGATCTGACGTCGCTGCAGTGCTTCTGGTACGGGGCGGCGCCGATGTCCGCGAGCCGCCTGGAGGAGGCGCTGCACCGGATCGGCCCGATGGCGCAACTGTTCGGCCAGACCGAGGCGCCCATGATGATCTCGACGATGGCGCCGGCCGACCACTACCTGCCCGACGGTCGCGTCGCGGTCGCCCGGCTGTCCTCCGCCGGTCGGCCCTCGCCGCTGGTCACCGTGGCCATCATGGCGCCCGACGGTGAGCTGCTGCCCCGGGGCGTCACCGGTGAGATCGTGGCCCGCGGATCGCTGGTGATGCGCGGCTACCACCGCGATCCGGCCGCCACCGCGGCCGCCTCGGCCCACGGCTGGCACCACACCGGGGACATCGGCTACCTCGACGACGAGAACTACCTGTTCATCGTGGACCGTGCCAAAGACATGGTGATCACCGGAGGATTCAACGTGTATTCGACCGAGGTCGAGCAGGCCCTCATGCAGCACCCGGCGATCCAGGACTGCGCGGTGATCGGCCTGCCCGACGACAAGTGGGGCGAGCGGGTGACCGCGGTCCTCCAGCTGCGGGCCGGTGCCACGGTCGACAAACAGGAACTGGCCGCGTTCGTCAAGGAGCGCATCGGCAGCGTCAAGACGCCCAAGCAGATCGAGATCTGGGAGGACCTGCCGCGGTCGAAGGTCGGCAAGATCCTCAAGGCCGACCTGAGGACCCGCCTCACCGCGGGTTGAGTACCCGTACGCATGCCCATCCGCCCGCCGTCGACCAGACTTCCCGGCATGACCAAGCGCCCCACCATGCCGTTCCTGCTCGTCACCGCCGTCCTGGCCGCCGGCCTCACCGCCGGCTGCTCGTTCCGGGAGGCCATCTGCAGCTCGGGGGAGTACCCGGTGGCCGCCGTGGAGAGCACCACCGGCCGCGCGTGCGTGCCCGACGGCGAGGACCCGCCGGCCGGCTACGTCCGCTTCCCCGAGGGCAAGGTCCCCGAGCACGTCGACGACGAGTGGGACAAATACTGGAACGACCACATGCTCGACGACCGCGGCAACGAGATCGCCTGACCCCGCCGGGTCCGGCCGGGGCCGTCGAGGGCGACACCGTCACCGGCAGCGCCTGACCGGCGTGGCGCCCGTACCCCTCAGCCCCAGGAGCACCGGCGCCCCCTAGACTCTCCGCCATGTCCAAGGTGCTGCGGAAACTCCCTGTCGGCGAGCGCGTCGGAATCGCTTTCTCCGGTGGTCTCGACACATCGGCGGCGGTCGCCTGGATGCGCGAGCGTGGCGCCGTGCCGTATGCGTACACCGCGGACGTCGGCCAGTACGACGAGCCCGACCTCAGCACCATCCCGGACCGTGCGATCACCTACGGCGCCGAGCAGGCCCGGCTGGTCGACTGCCGGGCCGCGCTGGTCGAGGAGGGCCTGATCGCGCTGACCTGCGGCGCCTTCCACATCCGGTCGGGCGCGCAGACCTATTTCAACACCACCCCGCTGGGCCGGGCCGTGGTCGGCACGCTGCTGGTGCAGGCGATGCAGGCCGACGACATCTCGATCTGGGGTGACGGCTCGACGTTCAAGGGCAACGACATCGAGCGGTTCTACCGGTACGGGTTGCTGGCCAACCCCGATCTGCGGATCTACAAGCCCTGGCTGGACGACGCGTTCGTCACCGAGCTGGGCGGGCGCAACGAGATGTCGCACTTCCTGCTGGAGCACAACCTGCCCTACCGCGACCCGGTCGAGAAGGCGTATTCGACCGACGCCAACATCTGGGGCGCCACCCACGAGGCCAAGCGTCTGGAGCACCTCGACACGTCGATGGAGATCGTGGCCCCGATCATGGGCGTCCCGTTCTGGCGCGACGACGTCGAGATCGCCACCGAGGACGTGACGGTGGAGTTCGACCACGGCCGCCCGGTCCGGATCAACGGCCGCGAGTTCGCCTCCCCGGTCGAGCTGGTGCACGAGGCCAACGTCATCGGCGGCCGGCACGGCCTGGGCATGTCCGACCAGATCGAGAACCGGATCATCGAGGCCAAGAGCCGCGGCGTCTACGAGGCCCCGGGCATGGCGTTGCTGCACATCGCGTACGAGCGGCTGTTGAACGCCATCCACAACGAGGACACCGTCGCGATGTACCACACCGAGGGCCGCCGCCTGGGCCGGCTGCTCTACGAGGGTCGCTGGTTCGACCCGCAGGCCCTGATGCTGCGCGACAGCATCGACCGCTGGATCGGCGGCGCGGTGACCGGCAGCGTGACCATCCGGCTGCGCCGCGGCCTGGACTACTCGATCCTCGACACCCAGGGGCCCAACTTCAGCTATCAGCCGGAGCGGCTGTCGATGGAGCGCAGCCACCTGCCCGCGTTCAGCCCGGACGACCGGATCGGCCAGCTCACGATGCGCAACCTGGACATCGCCGACTCGCGCAACAAGCTCGAGCAGTACGTGGCCGAGGGCGGCCTGGCCCCGTCGCGCAACCTCATCGGCGAGCTGCCGTTCGGCGGTGCCGCCTCGATCGTCGCCGTCGGCGAGGAGACCGAGGTCGCCCCGGACGCCCTCGACCGCGCGGCGATGGAGTCCGGCACCGACTGACGGCGATGCCCGGGCGCCGCGGTGGTGTCAGTGCCCGCGCGCCGGGGCATGGGTGTCGCATGACGACGACTGGGCCCACGCAGACGCTTCTCATCCTGGGCGCGACGGGCGACCTGACCGGCCGGCTGCTGCTGCCGGGTCTCGGCGGCCTGCTGGCCGGCACCGCCGGCTCCGACCTGCTCGTGCTGGGCAGCGGCATGAACGACTGGGACGACGAGCGCTGGCGCCGGCGGATGAGCGAGTCGTTCGCCGCCGTCGACGGCGATCGGGTCGCGACCACCGTGCGGGAGACCCGCTACCTGCGAGCCGATGTCACCCGAGAGGATGATTTGCGCCGCCTGCTGGAGGCCTGCCGCGGGGAAGTCGTGATCTTCTTCGCGCTGCCGCCCGCGGTGACCGCGGCGGCGTGCCGCGCGCTGGCCGGGGTCGGGTTGCCCGCCGGCACCCGGCTGGTGCTGGAGAAGCCCTTCGGGGTCGACCAGGCCAGTGCCGCGCAGCTCAACCGGGAGCTGGCCGGGCTGGTGGCCGAGGAGCAGATCCACCGGGTCGACCACTTCCTGGGCAAGTCCACGGTGCTGAACATCCTGGGGCTGCGGTTCGCCAACCGGATCCTCGAGCCGGTACTCAACGCGGACCACGTGGCCGGGGTGGACATCATCTTCGACGAGAGCCTCGCGCTCGAGGGGCGCGCGGGCTACTACGACCGGGCCGGCGCGCTCGTCGACATGGTGCAGAGCCACCTGCTGCAGGTGCTGGCGTTGCTGGCGATGGACGCCCCGCCCAGCGTGGAGGCCCGGGAGCTCCGTGATCGCAAGGCCCAGGTGCTGCGGGCCACCCATCTGTGGGGTGACGATCCAGCCGCCTCGAGCCGCCGGGCCCGCTACACGGCCGGCGAGCTCGACGGCCGCCGGCTCCCGGCCTACGCCGAGGAGGCCGGTGTCGACCCCGCGCGGGAGACCGAGACCCTGGCCGAGATGGTGGTCGCGGTGGACACGTGGCGATGGTCGGGAGTGCCGTTCCGGCTGCGGTCGGGCAAGGCGATGGCGGCCACCCGCAAGGAAGCGGTGATCACGTTCCGGCAGCCGCAGCGGGTGCCCGGTGGACTGAGCGGCTGGGAACAGCCGGACCGGTTGCGGATCGGGTTCGGCCCGGACCGGCTCGGCCTCGACCTCAACATCAACGGTCCGGGTGACCCGTTCGTCATCGACCCGGTGACCCTGGACGCCGAGTTCGGGCCGGGCGAGCTGCCGCCGTACGGCGAAGTGCTCAAGGGTGTGCTGGAGAACGATCCCACGTTGTCGGTGCGGGGGGACACGGCCGAGGAGTGCTGGCGGATCGTGGACCCGGTGCTGGCCGCGTGGCGGGCCGGCGCGGTGCCGCTCGGGGAGTACGCGGCCGGCAGCAGCGGCCCGCCGGACTCGCTGCTGCCCGGCTGAGGAGCGACCGGGCCGGCACCCCGATCGGGTGCCGGCCCCTCTCTCGAGTGGTCAGCCCTTGATGCCGTGCACGGGCGGGACGGTCAGCGTGCGCGCCTCGGGCGTGCCGCCCAGGACGATCTGGCGCAGCGCCGAGTTGTTGGTCGTGTCCAGCTCGGCCAGCTTCTTCTCCGGGTTGGCCAGCACCTGGATGTAGTACGTGCCGTTGGGCAGGTCGGTGATCTCGAACGACTGGCCCGGCCGGTACTGGCTGTAGGTGTCGCCGTTGCCGATGTCGAGCACCTCACGCACCGCGATCACGGTGTTGGCGCCGCACGAGGTCGACAGGTCGGTGTTCTCCGGCCGCCACTTCGCACCCGGGATGGTGAAGTCGACCGCGTCGGTGTTGGCCAGGCAGAACGCCTCCTTGCCGCTGCGCACCGCGAGCTTCTGGGTCGAGTCGAGCAGGTTGTACTGCGCGAAGTCGGTGAAGTGCCAGTGCAGGTGGCCCTCCCGCGCGTCCCACTCCATGGTGCCGGCCGGACGGCTGCCGACCTGGTTGCCCTTGGCGTCGAAGAAGTACTGGTAGGCGTCCATCAGCTCGGTGCCGGTGCGGCGGAACCCGTCGACCAGCAGCGGGGACGTGCCGGCGTTCCACACGGTGGCGCCGAAGTTGACGTACCACTTGTCGTCTTCCTGCTCCAGCGCGATCTCCCAGGCCGGCAGCGAGCGCAGGTCCGGCCGCGGGCCGCCGGTCGGCGTGGCCTTGAGCGGGGTCGGGCGCTTGGCCGGCGCGCGCAGCTCCGGCACGAACGCCGACACCTGGCGCTTGGCGTCACCCTCGGCGGTGTGCACCGAGTGCTCGTCGGCCGCCTCGACCGGTCCGGCGTCGGCCGCCTTGATCCGGGCCAGCCCCTTCCGGTCGGTGTCGCCGACGACGACGTTCACGCCGACCTTCGCGGTGCCCTGGTCCTTCGGGATGCCGAAGAGCTCCTGGTAGACCGGGTTCACCGTGGCGGTGGCCGTGTACTGGCCGACCGGCAGGTCGAAGGGCTGGTCGTCGTCGGACGGGGGCTGGTCGAGGACCGCGGCGTCCCAGCCGGCCTGCACACCCCAGACCGCGCCCAGGGTGAACGGGTTGTAGCCGCCGCAGCTCTGCGGGTACGGGTTGGCGGCCGGGGCGTCCGGCCGGGCCCGGGCCGACGCCCACGAGTTGCCGCAGAACGGGGTCTTGTACTCCTTGACCACCTGGCCGGCCGAGTCGGCGATGGAGATGGAGGTGAAGTCCTTGAGCCCGTTGAAGTCCGGGACCAGACCGGCCGGCAACGCGACCTTCTTCTTCTTGCCGTTCTGGACCACGGTCCGCTCGGCCACGATGGGCTTGTCGTAGCCGGTCCGCTTGGCCCAGATCTCCAGCGGGTCCTTGCCCGCGATCACGTGCAGGCCCAGGTCGAAGGACAGGTAGATCTCGCCGTCGTAGTCGTACCGCTCGGCGGTCACCTGCCCGGTGGCGGCCACGAAGGACAGCGGGGCAGGGGTGGCGGCGGCCTGGGCCACTCCCACGCCGGCGGCGGTCAGCGCGAGCGATGCGGCCACCGCGCCGTACGTCATCAGCCGCGAGCGCCGGCGTCGCTTCTTCAACGGGTCCGTCATGGGGTCCTTCCGGTCGGGCGGCCGCCGGGGGAGCGGCCGCTACCGGGACATCCAAGCCAGACAATGTAAGGAACCTGTGAGATCGATGAGCGTTGACACGAATCCGGGAGGTTTCACGACTTGTGGCCGATGCCGGGCATCGGCCGGAAGGCAGATGCGCGGATCCACGTCGATGGGTATAGGGGATCATGGATTAGCCTGTCGTGATCGCGCGGCGGGCGCGGACCGTCGATCGGGGAGAGACGCATGAGAGCAACGGGACTGGCCGGGGTCGCGATCGTCGCGTCACTGGCGCTGACCGGCGCCGCGGGCTGCGCCAAGAAGGACACCGGCGGCACCACCGAGGCCGGCGTGGCGCTGGTCAAGGCGGGGACGCTGACCACCTGCACCCATCTGCCGTACGCGCCGTTCCAGTCGAAGGACCCGAGCGGCAAGGTGGTCGGCTTCGACGTCGCGCTCATCGACCTGGTCGCCACCAAGCTGGGTGTCACGCAGGCCATCGTGGACACGCCGTTCGAGGGCATCAAGTCGGGCGCCGACCTCAACTCGGGCAAGTGTGACGTGGCCGCGGCCGGCATGACGATCACCGACGAGCGCAAGAAGGTGCTGGACTTCTCGGTGCCCTACTTCGACGCCACGCAGGCGCTCGCCACCCAGGCCGGCAAGGAGGTCAAGACGCTCGAGGAGCTGGTCGGCAAGCGCCTCGGCGTGCAGGGTGGCACCACCGGCGAGGAATACATCAACACCCAGGTCAAGGAGAAGAACCTCAAGATCGAGGTGGTCTCCTACAAGGATCTGGCCGCGCTGCAGCAGGCGCTGGCCACCAACCAGGTCGTGGCGGCCGTCAACGACCTGCCGGTCTGGAACGAGTACATCAAGGCCAACCCGGGCAAGGTCGTCGTCGCGGCCGGCTTCGACACCGGCGAGCAGTACGGCTTCGCCGTCAAGAAGGGCAACGCCGAGCTGCTCAAGAACGTGAACGACGCCATCACGGCGGCCCGCTCCGACGGCACGTACGACAAGATCTACGCCGAGTGGATCGGCGAGAAGCCGGCGAGCTGACCTCCGCGATGAGACTGACTCCCCGCCGGCGGCGCCGCATCGTCCGCGTCGCCGGCTACGTCGTCTTCGGATTGGCGATCGTGGCCGCGCTGGCCGCCGCCGACTGGGGCCGCCTGTCCGACGCGTTCTTCCGGCTGGACGTGGCCGGCAGCATGTTCCCCGAGGCGATCACCGTCGCGCTGCGCAACACGATCCTCTACACGCTGCTGGCGTTCGTCTTCGGCCTGACCCTCGGGCTCGTGCTGGCGCTGATGCGGCTGTCGTCGATCCTGCCCTACCGGTGGTTCGCCACCGGATACATCGAGCTGTTCCGCGGCCTGCCCTCGCTGCTGGTGCTCTTCATGGTCGGCTACGGCGTGCCGCTGGCCTTCCCGGACCGCGAGATCCCGGGCGGGGTCTACGGCTCGGTCACCGTCGGCCTCGGCCTGACCGCCGCGGCCTACATGGCCGAGACCCTGCGGGCCGGCATCCAGGCCGTCCCCAAGGGGCAGCTCGAGGCCGCCCGTACGCTCGGCATGTCACACACCCGGGCGATGGTCTCGATCGTGCTGCCGCAGGCCTTCCGCATCGTCATCCCGCCGCTGACCAACGAGATCATCCTGCTGACCAAGGACACCTCGCTGGTCTACGTGCTGGGTGTCACGGCGTCGACCATCGAGCTGACCAAGTTCGCCGGCGACACGCTCAACACCCGGGTCAACCCGACCCCGCTGGTGGTGGCCGGACTGCTCTACCTGGTGCTCACCCTGCCGCTGTCGCAGCTGGTCCGGGGGCTGGAACGTCGCGCGGCGAGGGAGAGGTGACGGCGATGTCGACGATCGAGATCAGCGGGCTGCACAAGTCGTTCGGCCGGCTGGAGGTGCTGCGCGGCATCGATCTCTCGGTCGAGCCGGGCGAGGTGGTCTGCGTCATCGGGCCGTCCGGGTCGGGCAAGTCGACGCTGCTGCGCTGTGTGAACCTGCTCGAGGAGCCGACCAGCGGCTCCATCCGGGTGGCCGGTGTCGAGGTCACCGACCCGGACTGCGACATCGACGCCGTACGCCGGGGCATCGGCATGGTGTTCCAGCAGTTCAACCTCTTCGGCCACCTGACCGTCCGGGAGAACGTCACCATCGCCCAGCGCCGCGTCCTCAAGCGGAGCCGGGCCGAGGCGTACCGGATCGCCTCGGACAATCTGAACCGGGTGGGCCTGGCCGACAAGGCCGACTCCTACCCGGCGCAGCTCTCCGGCGGCCAGCAGCAGCGGGTCGCCATCGCCCGCTCGCTGGCCATGGAGCCGCAGCTGATGCTCTTCGACGAGCCGACCAGCGCCCTCGACCCCGAACTGGTCGGTGAGGTGCTGGCGGTCATGCGCGGTCTGGCCGCCGAGGGCATGACCATGCTCGTGGTGACCCACGAGATGGCCTTCGCCCGCGAGGTCGCCTCCCGGGTGGTTTTCATGGACGCCGGGGTGATCGTCGAGCAGGGCCGCCCGGCGCAGGTCTTCGGCAGCCCGCGTGCGGAGCGCACCCGCGAGTTCCTGCACCGTGTGCTCGAGCCCACCCGGGTCAGCGAGTCCGAGATCGGGGCGAACCCGGGCGAGTGAGCCGCCGGCCTTACGGTGTCGCTCGCCGCCGGTTGTCGTTCTGCGGGGCCAGCTGCACCGTCCACGTGCGGGCCGCGCCCACCGCGGCGATGGCCCGGCACAGCAGGTCGCAGCCCAGCTGGGGGGTGCCCTCGGCGAAGCCGCGGTTGATGATGGTGACCGCCCGCGGGTGGTCACCCGACTCGAGCGCGTCGTCGAGCGCGGTGGCCAGGACCGCGCCGAGCGCGGCGTGGAAGCTGTCCGCACCCTTCTCGCGGAAGGTCTTGGCGGGTGCGGCGGTGACCTGGGGCGGGGCTGTCACGAAGGTCGCTCTCCTGTCGATGAGCTCGGATGGCGGCGGCGCGCCGAAATGATTTTGACGAACCGATCCGGTGACCAGCCTACTCGCGTTGGGCTCGGCCGACGAATCTGTGCTAGCTTGGCGTCGTTGCAGTTTTGATTTCCGTAGACGTTTTCGGCGCCTGATGGGGTTATCTGAAACCCGCGGGCGCTTTTTCGTTTTTCGTGTCGGTTCGGCGCGGGTGATCAACGCGGCGGCGTGCGAGTCCGCACAGTGCGAGCTCGAACAGCCTGCGAGGAGCAGACATGGTTACAGGTACCGTGAAGTGGTTCAACGGTGACAAGGGCTTCGGCTTCATCGCCCAGGACGGCGGCGGCCCCGACGTCTTCGCCCACTTCTCCGCGATCGCGTCGAGCGGATTCCGCAGCCTCGACGAGAACCAGCGGGTTGAATTCGATGTCACCCAGGGCCAGAAGGGCCCGCAGGCGGAGAACATTCGCCCGCTCTGATCTTTGAATTGACGAACGGCGGCCCGGCTGAATCAGCCGGGCCGCCGTTCGCCTATGTGATCTATACCGGCGGCGCTGTTGTGTAGATGGTGGCGTCGCCCTGTTTCAGCCAGATCCGGGGATTGTCGATCGGGGTGAAGGAACGGTCGCCGCCCGGCTCACGGGTGGTCGGCACGGTGTCCCCGTTCGGCCGGTGCAGGATGAAATTGATGGGCTTCGTGTCGTCGGCCAGCGGGATCTCGTAGGTCGCCCAGCCGTTCTCGATCCGGGTCGGCGGCCACGGCTTGTCCCAGGCGATCTGGGCCAGGACGGCCGGATCGACCGCCTCGCCCCACAGGTGCAGACCCCAGTCGCTGTAGTCGCCGGCCGGGCGGTGGTAGCTCACCGTGGCCGTCGTCAACGGCGGGCCGGCGTAGCGCACGGTCCGGATCGCGCTGACCACCGCCGGATCGCTGAGCACGGCCCGATAGCGGATCTGTGTGCCCGCGGCGAGGTTGAGCCGGGCCAGGTCGTCGAAGGCCGTGTACGTGGGCGACGAGTCGTCCCGGCCGATCGTGGTCCAGGCGCCGCCGGCCACGCTGCGCTCGAACCGGACGACGTGGGTGGCCCGCTCCGGATCGGCCACCGCTCGCACCTCGACGGTGCCGCGGACGTTGCTGCCCTCGGCCGGCGCCTCGATGGTCAGCGCCGGCGCGGCCACCCGGGTCGTCCGCGTCGCGCTGGTGGCGGTGTGCCCGGCGTTGTCGAGAACGACGGCGCGGTATTCCACCTTGGTGCCGGCGGCGAGCCCGGACACGTCGTGGAACACCCGGTAGGGCGCGTTGTCGTCGGTCCCGATCGGCGTCCAGCCCCCGCGCCCGGTGCGGGCGTAGAAGCTGACCTCGGCGAAGGACGAGCCGCCGACGGTCGCGCCGACCTGGATGCGTCCGCCCGGCTCGGCGGCCGGGGCGGCCAGGGACACGGCCGGGGCCGCCTTCGAGGCCGGGATCCGGCTCACCGAGGCGTAGACGACGGTGGACAGCGGCGGCACGGTGAGCGTGAGACGGCGGTCGGCGGCCGAGGTCGCCGTGGCCGGTCCGCTGCCGTGGACCCGCTCGAACCGGCCGCCGGACAGATAGGTCGGGATGGCCGCGGTCCTGGCGGTCGCACTGTTGTTGAGCGCGACCACGTACTCGCGCTGCTTGCCCCGCTCGGTGCGGGAGAACGCGTAGACCCCCGGGCCCTCGTCGGCATACCGGTGCTGGTGCGCGCCGTCCCGCAGGGCCGGGTGCCGCTTGGCCAGCGCGGCCAGGCCGGCGATGCCGGTATACAGCGGGTGGGTGGTGACGAAGTTGTCCTGCGCGTGCGTGGCGGCGGTGCCGAGCAGGTCGTCGTCCAGATACTCCGGGACCCGGCTGGCGAACATCGTCTGCCGGGCGTCCTGGTCGCCGCCCGGGCCGGTGAAGCCCTGCTCGTCGCCGTAGTAGATGACCGGGTTGCCGCGCGAGAAATACATCAGCTCGTGGGCCAGCCGGTCGCGGGCCAGCCAGGTGGCGTCGCCGGCGCCCGGGTTGTCGGCCTGCACGAAGCTGCCGATCCGGCCCATGTCGTGGTTACCGAGGAACGTGGGCAGCTGGTAGACGTTCGAGTCGGCGTCGGTGTACCAGTCGTCGCCGGCGAAGAACTGGCCCAGCGCGGCGGCCGACTGCCCCCGTGAGGCGTAGTTGCGGGCCGCGTCCTGGAACGGGAAGTCGAGCACGGCCTGCATGCGGTCGCGGGTGGTGAACTGCGAGGTGAAGCTCTTCGAGGTGTCGAAGACCTCGCCGAACATGAAGAACTCGGGCTTGCCGTGCTTGCGCGCGAACGACAGCACCTCGGGCCCGAACTTCTGCCAGAACTCGTCGTTGACGTGCTTCATCGTGTCGATCCGGAAGCCGTCGACACCGAAGTCGGCGATCCACTTCTCGTAGACGTCGGTCATGCCCCGGACGACCCGGGGGTGCTCGGTGAACAGGTCGTCGAGTCCGAAGAAGTCGCCGTAGAGGGAGTTCTCGCCGGTGAACGTCGTATCACCGCGGTTGTGATAAAGCGTGGGGTCGTTGAGCCAGGCCGGGACCTTGAGGTTCTGCTCGGCCGGGTCGAGGACCGGGACGTACGGGAACGAGGTCTTCGCGTCGAGCGGCGGGAACGTGGACTTCCCGGCGTAGTCGCGATCGTCGAACGGCCGGCCGGCGGCGGTCTTGTACGGCGAGACGTCCTTCGACACGTACGGCCGGCGGGCGCCCGACTCGTAGCCGATCACGTCCGCGGTGTGGTTGGTGATGATGTCGAAGTAGACCTTCATGCCCCGCCGGTGGGCCGCGTCGATCAGCGACTTCAGCTCGGCGTTGGTGCCCAGGTGCGGGTCGATCTGAGTGAAGTCGGTGATCCAGTAACCGTGGTAGCCGGCCGACGGGCCGTCTTCCAGCTGCACGGCCTTGTTCTTGAAGCTGGGGGTCAGCCAGATCGAGGTGGTGCCCAGGCCCTTGATGTAGTCGATCCGGCGTAGCAGCCCGGCCAGGTCGCCGCCGTTGTAGAAGCCCTTCTTGGTGGGGTCGAAACCCGACACCAGCGGGTCGGCGCCGAGGCCGCCCTGGTCGTTGGCCGTGCTGCCGTTGTCGAACCGGTCGGCCATCACGAAGTAGAAGTTCTCGTCGGTGACCGGCGCGCGCAGCGAGTGGCGGGCCGGGAGGCCGCCGCCACCGCCGGACGCGGCGGCCGGGGCGCTGATCGCCCCGCCGGCCAGCACCACGGACAGAAGGACGGCCAGTTTGCGGCGTATGTGCATCAGATCTCCTCGAGAGTCTGCGCTAGCAGGATTTCTCCGATGGCGGTGAGCAGTTCGTCGTCCAGGCCCAGGGCCTGCAGGGCTGACAGGCGGATCGCGAGGGGGCGGTCGGCGGTGGCGGTCTCGTGCACCCGGGTCTTGGTGGCATAGGCGATCTGGGCGCGGTCGAGCCGGGTGAAGAGCAGCCCGGCCACGTCGTTACGGCGCGGGCGGGGACGGGCGCCGACGCCGATCCGTAACGTGGCCGTGACAGGCACGTCTCGGACTGTAATGGATGTTCGAGTTTCATCGCGGTGAATCTCCGCCGGGACTGGCAGGTTGTCCACGCTCGCCACCGGATCGACGCCGGTGAGTGCCGGAAAGGTGGTTGTCCAGGTGCGCGTGACCAGCCCGGCCCCGGCCGCCGGCCCGGCCACGAGTTCACCCTGGTCCTGGCGCCAGCGCAGGGGCGTGGTGGCCGCGTCCTCGACGAGGTCGAACGAGCCGTCCGCGCCCACGACGACGAGCACCTCGAGGTGCTCCGGCTCGACCGGGTCGTTGGCGGGGACCGCCGCACCGTCCAGCGGGACGATCGCGCCGCCGGTGGCCAGGACGGGGATGGTGGCCAGGTCGCGGTGCAGATACAAGGTGCGCCCGCCGTCGTAGACGAGGTCGGTGAGCACGTCGACCCAGGTGCCCTCGGGCAGCCACGTCCGGACCCGGGCCAGGCCGGTCCGGCGGTCGGCGGGCGACGTGATCGCGGCGACCAGCAGCTCGGTGCCGAACTGATATTGGCCGGGCACCTCGTAGGCCTCGTCGGTGCCGGGCGAGCGGTAGTACATGGGCAGCACGAGGGGGAGTCCGGCCCGGTGGTTCATGGTGTGCAGGTAGGGCACGAGCCGGTGCCGCAACCGCAGGAAGGTTGTCATCACCTCCCGCGCCGGGGACGGGAAGGACCACGGCTCCTTGTGGAGGAACGGGTTCTTGGCCGAGTGCAGCCGCAGGATCGGCGAGAAGCAGCCGAACTGCACCCAGCGGGTGGCCAGCTCGTCGTCGCGGACGCCGAAGAAGTGCCCGCCGATGTCGTGACTCCACCAGCCGTACCCGATGTTGGCCGCCGTCGCCGTGAAGAAGGGCTGGAAGGCGAGCGACGCCCACGAGATGACGGTGTCGCCGGAGAACCCCACCGGGTAGCGGTGGCTGCCCGGACCGGCGTACCGGGAGAAGGTGAGCTTCCCGTTGTCGAGGAAGTGGAAGTGGTTGAGCATCCACAGCGGATCGATGCCGGCGATCCGCGAGTACGGGCCGGATTGCCAGTCCAGCCACCAGAAGTCGACGCCGTCGGCCTCGAGTCCGCGATGCAGCACCTCGAAGTAGGCGGTCAGGAACCGCCGGTCGGTGACGTCGAACGCGATCGGCTCGGCGGTGGACGGGTCGCGGTCGAGCGCGGCCGCCATCGCCGGATAGGCCTGTTCGTACGATCGGACGCCGTCGGCCGGATGGACGTTGAGCGTCACGCGCAGGCCGTTGTCGTGCACCCTCTTGAGGAATTCGGCCGGGTCGGGAAACAACGCGCGGTTCCAGGTGTAACCGGTCCAGCCGCTGCCGTGCCGGGGATCCACGTCGGTCAGGTGCCAGTCCATGTCGATGACCCCGACCGAGAACGGCAGACCCTCCCGGCCGAACCGGTCGAGCAGCGCCAGGTACGACTCGTCGGTGTAGGCGTGATGCCGGCTCCACCAGTTGCCCAGCGCCCACCGGGGCACGACCGGCGGCGGACCGGACACCGCGTAGAACGCCCGCACCGCCTCGGCGTAGTCGTGGCCGTAGGCGAACACGTACAGGTCGGTGCGGCCGACGTTGCCGGCGCTGACCCAGCCCTCGTCGTCGAACAGGAACGAGTGCGAGTCGTCGATGACCGCGAAGCCCGTGCGCGAGACGACCCCCGGTTCGAGCGGGATGGCCCCGTCGGTGTCGTCGAGGGTGCGGGCCGTGCCGCCCAGATCCCGCGGCGGCTGCCCGTACCGCCAGACCGAGTGATAGGCGCTGATCCCACCGCCCACCGCGAGGCTGAGGCCGCTGGTGGTGAAGGGCCCCCGGTCGTAGGTGAGCCGGAAGCGCGAGGTGACCACCTCGAGCCGGCCATCGCTTTCCCGTACGCGGAACTCCGGCACCGGCAGCAGCCGGTTGACCGCGAAGGTGGACGCGCGGTCCTCGAAGACGCCGTCCTCGGCGTACTCGAGGCGCACCAGGCCGTCGGTGAGCACGGTGATGCGGTAGTGCTCGCCCCGGACGACCGCCGCCGGATCGGCCACCGGCCGCATCAGTCCTTCACCGACCCGGCCGTGAGCCCGCCGACGATGTAGCGCTGCAGGTATTGGAAGAGCAGGACCACCGGCAGCGCGGTCATCAGCGCGCCGGCCGCGAAGACGCCCAGGTTGTTGGACCGGTCGGACTCGATGATCCCGTAGAGGCCGACCGCGAGCGTCTTGGAGCGGGTGTCGGTGAGGAAGATCGAGGCCAGCAGGAACTCGCCGATGACCCCGACGAACGCCAGCAGGCCGGTGACGGCCAGGATCGGCCGGGCCAGCGGCAGCAGGATGCGGAAGAAGACGGTGGCGTGGCCGGCGCCGTCCACCACGGCCGCCTCGTCGAGCTGGCGCGGGATGGTGTCGAAATAGCCCTTGATCAGCCACACCTGGGCCAGCGCGCTGCCCATCAGCACCAGGCTGTAACCGGCGATGGTGTTGAGCCCCAGCGCCGGCACCGCCGCACCGAGTTCGGTGATCATGGTGAACAGGGCGATCACGGCCAGGAACTGCGGGAACATCTGGATCAGGAGCAGGGTCAACAGACCGCCGCGGCGGCCCCGGAACCGGAAGCGGGAGAAGGCGTACGCGGCCATCGCGCTGGAGAGGACCTGCACGACGGTCACCGCGGCACAGACCACCACGGTGTTGAGCAGCCAGCGCGGGAACGGCCGGGCCGGGTCCTCGAACAACGACCGGAAGTGCACGAGGCTGAACTGGGTCGGCACGACGTCGGTCGACACCACGGTGCCCAGCGGGTTGAAGGCGGCCGAGACGATGTAGAGCACCGGGACGACGGCGAAGACCACGGCCACGAGACCGCCGGCGTGCCGCCAGCCGACCTCGCGCCACCAACGGGTTGTCACGTCAGTGCACCTCCTCGAGACTGCGGGTGGCCCGGAACTGGGCCGCGGCCAGCACCCCGGTGATGACGAAGAGCAGGGTGGCGATGGCGGCCGCGAAGCCGAACTGCGCGCCGCCCGCGCCGAACGCGAGCCGCACGGTGTAGCTGATCAGAATGTCGGTCGCGCCCGCGTCCGGGTTGTCGGGCGTGAACGGGCCGCCGTGGGTCAGCAGCTCGACCACGTTGAAGTTGTTGAAGTTGAACGCGAACGACGCCACCAGGATGGGCGCCACGGCCACCAGCAGCAACGGGAACGTGATCCGGCGGAACGCGGTGAACCCGCCGGCGCCGTCGATGATGGCGGCCTCCTTGAGTTCGCCCGGGATGGCTTGCAGGGCGCCGGTGGCCACCAGGAACATGTAGGGGAAGCCCAGCCACAGGTTGAGCAGCAGCAGTGCGACCTTGGCCCAGAACGGATCCCCGAGCCAGTCGATGCTCAGCCCGGTCAGGTTGTTGATCAGCCCGAACTCCTGGTTGAAGAAGCCCGACCAGACCAGGATGCTGATGAACCCGGGGATCGCGTACGGCAGGAGCAGGATCGAGCGGTACCACTTCTGACCCCGTACGCGCGGGTCGTTGAGCATCCCGGCGAGCGCCAGCCCGACGGCGAAGGTGAGCAGGACCGAGCCCGCCGCGAAGATCACCGTCCAGCCGAAGATGCGCAGGAAGCCGCCGAGGATGCGCGAGTCGGTGAACGCCCGCCGGTAGTTCTCCAGCCCGACGCCGGCCCGCCAGGACTGGTCGGACAGCCGCTCCCCGCCGCTGTCGACGTAGTACTCGCGGTCGCCCTGGCGCTGCACGGTGTATCGCGTGCCGGACCGCTGGTCGACGATGGTGTCGCTCTCCGGGTCGTACCGCAGCACCGCGCGTCCCTCGAAGGCTTCGCGCAGCCCGCGGCGCAGGATCGCGCCGCCTTCGGTGGGAACGGCGAAGTCCCGCAACTGCTCGGCCGCGTCGTTCACCTGGGCCGCCGACAGCAAGGTGTAGCCGGGCGCCGCCGTGACGAATCCCCGGGTGACCGTCACCGCCTCCGCGCTGAGCTCGGCCAGGCCGTCCGGAGTTCCCGCGTACGCCCGCCCGGTCGCCCGGTCGACCAGGAAGAAGGTGAAGCCGCCGGGACCGGTCGTGGCCACCGACAGGTTGAACGTGGGGGAGTCCGGTGTCGGCACGACCGAGTTGGCCAGGATCCGGGCGACGGTCTGCTCCTTGGTGGTGCGGGTGCCGTCGCCGTAGTTGGTGGTCGACATCTGCACGGTGGCCAGCACCGGGGCCACGGTGAACAGGACGAGCAGGAGCGTGCCCGGGACCAGATACTTGGCCAGCAGCGCCCGGCGGGTGGCGTAGGTGGCCAGCAGCACCGCGACGACAACCCAGGCGATGCTCAGCACGACGTAGTGGCCGCCGGCGACCAGACTGGGAGTGAGCGCCGCCGCGGTGCCCACGGCGGTGCCCAGACAGAGGATCCGGGTCACTTCGCCCGGACCGCGCTCTCGATGGTCCGGCCGGTCTTGGTCATCGTGGACGCGGGGTCGGCCCCGCCGACGATCGTGGCGTAGGCCTGGCCCAGCGGCGGCCACACGCCCGCCATGAACGGGAAGTCGGGCAGCAGCGTCGCGTTCCTGGCCCCCGCCGCGAGCTTGCCCATGTCGGCGTCCTGAGCCGAGACAGTGGCCAGCACGTCGGTGCGGACCGGTGGGCGCGGGTCCTGCTCGTACATGGCGGTCATCGCCTCCGGGGTGTTCATCGTCTTCGTGACGAACTCCTCGGCGAACGCCGGGTTCTTCGCGTTCGACAACATCCAGAAGGCCTGCACGCCCAGGAACGGTGCGGCCGGCTTCCCGCCCTGGAACGGCGGGATGGGCGTGATGTCGTACGGGAGCTGGGATTTGCGGATGTCGGCCAGCGCCCACGGGCCGGAGATCAGGTAGGCCGCGTTGCCCGCGGTGAACTGCGCGATCGCGTTGGAGCCGTCGATCGAGCGGGACAGCACCTTGGAGCCCTTCTCGCCCAGCGCCGCGATCTTCTTCGCGGCGGCGATCGACTCCGGCGACCCGATGCCGACCTTTGTGGTGTCGTACTGGCCGCTCGCGTCCATCGCGAACAGCGAGCCGCCGGCCGAGGTGAAGAACGGGTGCATGTGGTAGGCGTCGCCCTCCTGCCCGACCGGCAGCGAGAGTGCCCGCTTGACGGTGCCCTTCCTGACCGCGGCCTGCCCGGTGCTCACCAGTTCCTCGACGGTCGCCGGGGCCCCGGGCACCGCCTTGGTGTTGCGGTAGAGGACGAGGTTCTCCATCCCGTACGGCAATGCCCAGACCTGGCCGTTGCGGCTGACCGACGCGATCGCGCTCTGCTCGTACGCCTCGAGGTCGGCCGCCCCGAGCGAGAGCGGTTTGACCGTGCCGTTCTGCAGCGCGCCGCCGAGGAAGTCGTTGGGCAGGGTCAGGATGTCGGGGCCGTTGCCGGCCTGGTTGGCGGTGATCGCGTTGGCCGCGAGGTCGGCCGCGATCACCTGCACGGCGACGGTGATGCCGTTCTCCTGGCCGAACCTTTGGGCGATCGGGGTGACCGCCCGGCTCGCCGCCTCGGAGGTCCAGATGACCAGGTCGGCGTTCTCGCGGGCCGGGCCGCCGGAGGGTGCCGCGGCGGCCGCGGAGGCCGAGGCCGGGGCCGGCGCCTCGGGTTCGCCGCTCGTGCACGCGGCCGTGGGGAGCAAGGTCGTCGCCGCCAGGACGGCGAGCAGTCGGGTCAGCCTCATCGGGACTCCTCTGTCGGTGTGGTCGCCGGGAGCTGCTACGTAAGCGTTTACGAAACGAGAGTGAAACACGTCACCGCTGCTGTCAACCACGAATTTCGATGTCTCACTGAACTGGCACAACCGGGATCACGCTGGTGACGTAAACGCTTACGTGCTCTACCGTGATGACCGTGACGAAGCGACCGGTGTCCCTGAACATGACGGACCTGGCCGAACGCGCCGGCGTCTCGATCGCCACGGTGTCGCGGGCCCTGAGCGGCGCTCCCGGCGTGTCCGAGGAGACCCGGCGCAAGATCAGGATGCTGGCCGACGACCTGTCGTACGCCGTCTCACCCGACGCGGCCCGCCTGGCTCGCGGCTCCAGCGGCCGGGTCGCCGTCGTGACCCCCGACGTGGCCCACTGGTTCTACGCGGCCATGCTCGACGGCATCGTCACCGGGCTGCGCGGCACCGACCTCGACGTGCTGCTCTACGAGGTGAAACAGGAGCGCGAGCGCCGCCGCTTCTTCGAGGAGCTGCCGGCCCGCCGCCAGGTCGACGCCCTGATCCTGGTCGCCCTGCCGATCAGCGACGACGAGCGGCGCCGCCTCGACCTGATGGGCGTCACCGTGGTCATGGCCGGCGGCACACTGGGCGAGCACCCGCACGTCCGCATCGACGACGTCGAAGCCGGTCGCCAGGCCACCGCCCAGCTGGTCCGGGCCGGCCACACCCGGATCGCGATGATCAACTCAACCGGGACGTGGAGCCTGGAGTACGCGGCCCCCAGCGCCCGCCTGCGCGGCTTCACCACGGTGCTCGAGGAGGCCGGCCTCGAGGTGAACCCGGCCCTGGTCGTGCACCGCCACTGGGGCAGCCACGGCGGCGTCGAGGGCATGAGCGAGCTGCTCAGCCTGCCCGACCCCCCGACCGGCGTGGTCGCCTTCTCCGACGAGGTGGCCTTCGGCGCCCTGCGCACCCTGCGCCGAGCCGGTGTGGCCGTCCCCTACACGATCTCGGTCGTCGGCATAGACGACCACCACCTGGCCGACATGTTCGACCTCACCACGGTCCGCCAGCCCGTCACCGAGCAGGGCCTGGTGGCCGGCCGCCTGGTCCACGAGATCCTCCAGAAGGGAGACCCGGAGGCCGCCCACGTGACCCTGCCGACCCAGCTCGTGGTCCGAGGCACCGCCGGCCCGGTCGCCCAGCCCTGACGTGTTCAACTCGCTCGTGAGCCGGTCGACAGGCCCACTTCGAGGGCGGCCAGGAAGTCCAGCAGCTCACGCCGTGCGGCGTCGTTGTGCGTGTGGTGGTTCAAGAACAGTGACGTGACACGGTTGGCGCGGTCCTCGACCAGCTCGATCAGCTCGGCGAGTTGACGCCGGGCCTCGACCACCGCGACCGGCCCCACCGCACGACACCATGCTGCGACAAGGGCCCGATCGGTCGAGACGGCGCCCGCATCGACTACGTCACCACACATTTCCCGCAGCGGGTGTTCGCGTTCGATGAGTTCGGGCCGCTGGCCATCCGCCCACAGGCCGGCTCCGGCTGGGCACCCAAGAACCATCCGCGGCGGCTGCCGGCGAACTATCACAAGCTGCACCGTGTCCGGCAGTTCCACGGCCGCTATTCGGTCGGCGACGACCAACTCTGGGGCGTCGTGCACCGCCGCAAGAGCGCGGTGAACACTCTCGCCGCGCTCAAGTCGATCCGCCGAGCGAGCGTCCTGGGCCAACCCGATCGAGGCCCAGTTCGGGCCGCTACGCACCTTCGTGATCGCCGGCTCGGACCACCCGAACCATCCGGCGCTGACCCGTCACCTGCACCGATACCTGCGCTGGCGCAACGCTGACGCCCGCCATCCTGACGTCCTCGCCGCCCAACGCCGCGAACGTGCCCGCATCCGCAGCGAAAGACAACGCCGATGGGGCCAATCCACCGCTCGAGCGGCCTGACTGATTGTCTTCAGGCCTTCGGACACCGTTTGAACATCACTTTTGACACCGCTTGATCACTGGCGGATTTCGCGTCCGCGAATGTCGGCACCACGGACCCGATGAAGATGGTCTGACGCGATGGCTAGGCGTCGATGAGCGTGGCGGCCCAGGGTTCGGCTACGTCGGCGAGGCCGAGCATGGTGATGACGTTGTCGAGCATGCCGGCGGCAAACCACTGCCGGACCGCCTCGTCGTCACCGTCCAACAGCTCGCGGACGATCGTTACCTGCTGGGCATAACACGTGCGGACCGCATCGCGAATGACCGGTTCGTCGGTGGCACAGTTGGCGTGCATGAGGAAGCGCAGGACGTCACCGTCGGTGATGAGCGTGCTGTACGCGGCTCGCAGTGCTTGCGGCGGGCTCATCGTGTTGTTGGCGGTCTTGGCGGCGGTGAGCGTTTCGGTCAGCAGGCCGCCGACGTGCGTGACGGCAGCAGCGAAGATCGCCTGCTTGTTGGCGAAGAGCCGGTAGAGGTAGGGCTGCGAGATGCCGGCGCGCTCGGCGATCTCGTTCGTGGTCGTACCGTAAAAGCCTCTCCGCGCGAAACAGCTCACCGCCGCGTCGACAACGTGCTGACGGCGTTCATCGCTCTTCGTGGTCGTCCCGGCGGCAGGCATGGTGTCAGCCTATCCACGGCACCTGGACCGCCGGTTCGCTCCGTTCAGCTACCGAAAGAGCCGGCTACACCCACGGTTCCGGTTGCCTCGGGGTCGCTGGTTGTCAGCGCTTCAACGGCGGCCAGAGGGTTCCAGTAGTCGTCGTATCGAGTGATCAGCCCGTCGGCGTCGGTCTGCACGATCCCGAAGCAGTCCTGGTGAAAATGCTTCCCGGTGGGCGTCGCCGTCCCGTCCAGCGTCCACAACGCCACCGCGATCTGCGGGCTCGTAGTCGCGATGTAGCGCAGATTCACGGCCTGCACGTCGAAGGTGGCTACGAAGTTCCGCATGTGCGTGATCAGGGCTTCGCGCCCATGCAGTTCGGAGACCATCCCGGCTGGCGCAAACGGAAACGTGAACGTGGCGTCGGCGGTGTACAGCTCAGCCCAGGCGTCCAGCCTGCCGGTGGTCAGAAGCCGCAGGTGGTCGGACACCGCGTGCTGTGCCGGGGAGCGGTTCTCGGTCGTCTCGGTCATGTACCCACCATAGCGATCAAGTTAGTGGTCGACCTATAACAGATCTGGTGAGAAGGATCGCGCCCGGTGCGGTTGTCTGATGACACCCATCCCTGCTCTGCATCCGGGACGGTCAGGGCAACCTGGCCACCCTCCTGCCAGCCCGATACATCAACGACGGCCCCGGCTGGCTGATCGACATGCTCGCGCTCACCGGGCTCCGCCTGCAAACCGCCGGCGACCCCGCCCAGCCCATGGCGGCGGATCAGAGTGCGGTCAAGACTCGCGGAGATTGATCACCAGCCGAACCGATCAACGGAGTCAAAACTCACGAACCTCCGTGTCGTTTGTCGCGAGCCAAATCACCTGGCCCCAGCACCCTCAAACGTTCGTGGTCACGGCACTAGCGCCGGGAGTTTTGAGCCGTGGGGCGGCTTGGGCACGGATCAGCCAGCAGGCGGCGGGGAAGCGGACCTCGGTGCCGTGGATGAAGGGGGTGAAGGCGGCGCGGACGGTGGTGATGACCTCGGTGCGGGTTTCGTCGTCGGCGTCGGGGAGGGCCAGGCCGACCGGGCCCAGCCGGGTGAAGTAGCCGACGAGCTCCGGTTCGGGCAGGGTGCACTCGACGTCGGTGGGCTCGACGGTGATGCCGGTCCAGCCGGCGGCGTCGAGGAAGTGGTGGACCCGGGTGGGGTCGGCGAAGGCGAACTGGCCGGGGCCGTCCGGCCGGCGGGGCGGCAGGTTCGGCAGGAGGGGGGCGGCGGCTCGTTCGGCGACCGTCATGAACGGGTTCTCCGCGATGTCGCGCCAGGCCAGGAAGACCAGGCCGGCCTCGGGGGTCGCGGCCCGGTGCAGGTGGGCGAAGGCGCGTACGGGATCGTCGAAGAACATGACCCCGAAGCGGGAGATGACCGCGTCGAACGAGGCGGGGGCCCATTCGTGGTCCTGCACGTCGGCCCGGACGAACTCCAGCTGGGCGTCGCGCGCGCGGGCGGCGCTGATCATCGAGTCGGAGATGTCCACCCCGGTGACCCGGGCGCCGGGACCGAGCTTGCGGGCCACGGCGACCGTCGTCGCGCCCGTGCCGCAACCGACGTCCAGGACACTGCGGCGCGCCGGATCGACGGTGTCGACGAGGAGGCTCTCGAGTGGCCGGTACATGTGGTCCATCACCGATTGGAGCTGGACCCAGGCCTGCCCGGACCGCCCGTTCCACCGGGCGGAGGCGTCGTATCTGTTGCCGCCCATGCGCGTTCCTCCCGGTTACGAGAGCAGCTCCCACTCGGCCATCTGGGTCGCCGCGCCGCCGTGGTTGGCGGTGATCTGCAGACGGTAACGCGGGTAGGCCGTGGTGTTGGGGATGACGAAGGCCCGGGTCTGGCGGCGGTCGGCGAAGTCGAGGTTGGTCCGGGTGTCGAGGGTGACCCAGGTGGTGCCGTCGGTGGAGCCCTGCAGGGTCCAGCTCCGGGGGTCGCGTTCGGCCGCGTCCTCGGCCGACGTGAGCGTGTACTGCTTCACCGCGGCCGCGGCGGGCAGGCGGTATTCGAGGGTGGCGGTGTTCTGGAAGGTCAGCCACTTGGTGAGCGACGTGTCGTCGACCAGCTTGGCCGCCGACTCGGTGGGGGCGTTCTCACCGCTGGCGGTCAGGGTGCCGCCGGTCAGCTTGTCGGTCAGCGGGCGGGGGAGTGCGCTCCCGGTCGTGAGGGACGGGGGCACGTCGCCGGCGCCGGTCCCCCAGGAGGAGGGCGACGGACCCATCACGAAGCTGAGCGTGCCACCGGCTTGCAGGTCGGCGTGCGTGAGGTAGTTCCTGGTGTACGGCGCCCCGTTGAGCGTCGCGCTCTGGATGTAGCGGTTGGTGTCGCTCACCCCCGGAGCCGAAACGGTGAAGGTGCGCCCGTTCTCCAGGCTGAGGGTGGCCGACGGGTGCAGCGGCGCCCCGATGGTGTAGTCGGTGCTGCCCATCCGGGCCGGGTAGAAGCCGAGGGCGCTGAAGACGTACCACGCGGACATCTGGCCGTTGTCCTCGTCGCCCAGGTATCCGCCGCCGTTGCCCGCGCCCGAGCCGTAGAGCTTGGTGAGGACGTCGCGGACCCGGTTCTGCGTCTTCGCGGGGGTGCCGGCGTAGTTGTACATGTAGAGCATGTGGTGGATCGGCTCGTTCGGGTGGGCGTACTGGCCCATGTTGGTGTCGTAGGCCTCGCGCATCTCGTGGATGACACCGCCGTACGAGCCGGGCAGGTAGTCGCGGGAGGCGGCGAACACCGAGTCGATCTTGGCCGAGAGTTGCGCGCGACCGCCGTACAGGTTGGCCATGCCCTGCGGATCCTGCGGGGCCGGCGTGGCGTAGTGCCAGGGCGCGCCTTCGGTGAACTCGTAGCCCCACTCGTTGGGCCGGAAAGCGGCGTCGGTGGTCCGCCAGGCGCCGGACGAAGTCTTGCCGCGGAAGAACCCGGTCGAGGCCGAATAGAGGTTGGCGTAGTCCAGGGCCCGGTTCTCGAAGTAGGCGGCGTCCTCGGTGAACCCGAGCGCCCGCCCCAGTTGCGCGATGCCGAAGTTGTTGTTGGCGTCCTCGAGGGTCCAGGAGGCCGCCTCGCCGCGGACGTCGGTCGGCACGTACCGCTTGAAGGTCGACACCTCGATCCCCTTGCGACCGCGCGAGCCGGACGAGGAATGGACCGCCGCGTTCTTCACCATCGAGGCGTAGGCCGCCCGGGCGTCGAAGTTGCGCACCCCCTTGACGTACGCGTCCGCGAAGGCCAGATCCTGATTCGTGCCGACCATGATGTCGATGTAGCCCGGGCCCGACCAGCGCGGCGTCCAGCCCCCGTTCTTGTAGGCGTTGACGAATCCGTCCAGCATTTCCCCCGTACGGGTGGGGGTGAGCAGGGTGTAGAGCGGCCACACCGCCCGCGCCGTGTCCCAGAACCCGTTGTTCACATACATCTGGCCGTCGTGGACCGCGTTGTCGTACGGGCTGAAGTACTTCCGGACGCCGCCCACCGTCTCCGACATGTTGTTCGGGTACATGAACGCGCGGTACATGTTCGAGTAGAACGTGACCTGCCGGTCGGTGGAGGCCCCGTCGAGGCGCACTTTGCCCAGCGTCGAGTCCCAGGTGGCGGCGGCTTCCTCCCGTACGGCATCGAAGGTCTTGGCCCCGACCTCCTGGTTCAGATTCGCGGTGGCCTGCTGCACGCTCAGATACGACGTCGCCAGCTTCAGCGTGATCTGCTCGCCGGCCGCGGTGGCGAAGCGGACCCAGCTCGTCACCCCCTGCCCGCTGACGTTTCCGGTGGCGGCGATGGCCTTGTCGACGGTGGCCGAGAAGTAGAGCCTCGGTCCTTTGTGGTCGACGTAGCCGGTGATCGTGCGGGCCGCGGCGTCGACGGTGATCGAGCCGCCGACCTTGTCGATCGTGTCGAGGACGAGGACCGCCTCGGACGTGGCCGGGTACTTGAACCGCATCACCCCGGCGTGGTCGGTCGGCGACATCTCGGCCGTGATCCCGTACGTGTCGAGCTGGGTCTTGTAGTAGTGCGCCTTCGCCACCTCGTTGCTGTGGCTGAACGTCGACTTGCGCGCGTCCGGCGTCGTCTTCACCGCGCCGGTCATCGGCATCACCTGCAGGGCGCCGTAGTCGCCGATCCACGGGCTGGGCTCGTGGCTGACGCCGAAGCCCTGCACGGTGGTCGCGTTGTACTGGTAGAGCCAGCCGTCGCTGTTGCCGTTGGTGATCGGCGTCCAGAAATTGAAGCCGTTGGGCACCGTCGTGCCGGGGAACGTGTTGCCGCGCGAGTAACTCGGGTCCGAGTTCGAGCCGCGGCGGGTGTCGACCAGATCGGACAGGCGGGCGGCGGGCGCGGCGGCGGTGATCGCGAGGTCGTCGAAGTAACCCCGGAACGTGCCGGTGTTGGCCGGCTGGTCGTAGCCGACGAGGATGCGGTCGATCGTCCGGCCCGCGACCCAGGTGCCGATGGCCGAGGTGACGTAGTTCCACCGGTCGAAGCCGAGCACCGAGCCGTTGCCCTGGAAGGCCGGGTGCACCCGGATGCCGTTCTGGTCGGTCGCACCGGAGTCACGCAGCCGGCTGCCGTCGGTGAAGACCAGGTCGACGGCGACGTCGAGGTGACCGCCGGATTGCGGGAAGATCCAGTACGAGAGCGTGGTCGCGGCGGTCACCGGCAGGTCCACGTCGAAGACCCGGTTGTACGAGTACGACGAGGTGGTGCTGGTGTCGTTGCCGGAGTACATGAGCGCCGACGTGCCGGTGTGCGCGGTCTCGGCCCGGGTCGCGCTCTCCATCCCGGTCAGCCCGCAGCAGTAACCGCCGATCCCGGCGCTGCTCTCGACACTGCTCGACCAGGTCGGCGACGGATCACCGGCCTCGAACCCGGTGGCGAAGTCGCCCGGCGCGGCGACGGCCGGAGTGGTGATCGCGAGGCCCAGGCCGGCGGTCAGCAGGAGGGTGGCGAGCCAGGAGACGGTTCTGCGCATGGCGTTACCTGCCGTTCGGGGGACCGGGCCGGTGACAACGATGTCACCGTAAATTCATAGATGGAAAACTGTCAATGAACCTTCCGCTGCCGATCGGCGGTTTCTGCGACATCGCCGGGCTGACCACCCTCGACGAGCTGGCCCGGCCGAGGAGTCCCGGGCGATGTGGCGCTACCCGGCCTGGAAGCGCACCGCGATGATGCTGGCCGGCCCGGTCATGCACGTCGTGCTGGCCGTGGCGATCCTCTACGCGATGGCGGTCAGCCTGGGCCTGCCCAACCTGAGGCCGGTCACCGAGCCGGTCGTGGCGGCCACCTCGTGTGTCGGCGCGGTGTGCCCGGCCGGGGCGGCCGGATTGCGTCCGGGCGACCGGATCGAGTCGGTGGCGGGCCGGCCCACCCCGCTGTGGCGCGACGTCATCGCGGCCGTGCAGGCCGCCGGTGGGCCGACCCCGGTGGTCGTCCGGCGCGGCGGCGAGACGCTGACCCTCACCGTCGACGTCGCCCGGGTGCCGCAGTCCGGCGGCGAGATCGGCATGATGGGCGCGACGCCCCAGCCGCCGCCGGCCTCGCTGCAGTACGACCCGATCGACGCGGCCGGAGCGACGGCGGCGTTCACCGGCGAGCTGGTCTCGGGCACGGTGACCCAACTGATCGCGTTCCCCGAGCGGGTGCCCGCGGTGGTCCGGGCGATCGGCGGCGAGCGCGACCCCGACACCCCGATCAGCATGGTCGGCGCGAGCCGCCTCGGCGGCGAGGCGGTCGAGCGCGGCCGGTGGGGCACGTTCCTGCTCCTGCTGGTCAGCCTCAACCTGTTCCTGGCCGTGTTCAACCTGCTGCCGCTGCTGCCGCTCGACGGCGGCCACCTCGCGATCGTCTGGTTCGAGCGCGTCCGCGACGCCGTACGCCGGATGCGGGGCCGCCCGGCCGCCGGCCCGATCGACTTCACCAGGCTCTTCCCGGCCACCATGGTCCTGGTCGCCCTGGGTGGTGCCGTGATGCTGCTGACCATCACCGCCGACCTGGTGAACCCGATCCGCCTCTCCTGACGGGATAGCGTCGTGGCATGAATCAGGAAAATGTGCGGTCGGTGGAGCTAGAGCGCTCCGGCGCCGGGCGGTTTGTCGTGCGTAATGCCCGGGGCGGCGAGATGCCGCTGGGCTCGGGCGAGGACGAGGCCTTCACGCCGGTCGAGCTTCTGCTCGCGGCCATCGGCGGCTGCACCGGCATCGACGTCGATCTTGTCACCAGCCGCCGGGCCGAGCCGGCCCGCTTCGTCATCCGGGTCAGCGGGGAGAAGATCAAGGACGACGCCGGCGTCAACCGGATGGAGCACCTCGAGGTCGAGTTCGACGTGGTCTTTCCCGAGGGCGCACAGGGTGACAAGGCGCGCGAGGCGTTGCCCCGCATCATGAAGCAGTCGCACGACCGGCTCTGCACCGTCACTCGTACGGTCGAGCACGGCACCCCGGTCGCCCTCCGCCAAGCCGACTAGGCCGACTCAGGAGCGCAGACTCACCTGGCGGGCGAGGGCTTCCCGGCCGGCCGCCTCCCGTTCCGCCTGCTCGTGCTCGGCGGCCGCCCGCCGGTCGTAGGTGTCACGGGCCGTCGCGATCCTCGACTGGTGCTCCTCGGTCCAGGTGACCAGGGTCTGGATCGTCAGGTGCAGGGTCGAGCCCATCTCGGTCAGCGCGTAGTCGACGCGCGGCGGGACGGTCGGGTGGACCGTCCGGCTCACCAGCCCGTCCCGCTCGAGGTGGCGCAGGGTGCGGGCCAGCATGCGCTGGCTGATGCCGTCGACCTCGCGGCGCAGCTCGGTGAAGCGCATCGTCCGCCGCTCCAGCAGGGCGATCACCAGCAGCGACCATTTGTCGGCGATGCGGTCGAGGATCTGCCGGACCTCGCAGTCCTCGCGGGTGTCCCACTGGCGCGCGTCGTACGGGTCCTCGGTATCACCGCAGATACCGAGGGACTCCGAAGTTCCGTCTTCCACAGCTCGATGGTGCCTGGTGGTGTGGTCGGTGACAAGAAGTAACCGGCTTGCACGGGGGTAACCGCCATGGGTCTGCGCGCTTGGAGTGTGTTGTTCGTCCTCTGCGGAGCGATCTTCCTCGAAGGCATCGACATCGCGATGCTCAACGTGGCGCTGCCCGCCATCCGGGCCGACCTGGGCCTGTCCACCGGTGTGCTCAGCGGCGTGGTCAGCGCCTACGTTCTCGGCTACGGCGGTTTCCTGCTGCTCGGTGGCCGCGCGGCCGACCTGCTCGGCCGGCGGCGGATGTTCCTGTTCTGGCTGGTGGTCTTCCTGGCCTTCTCGGGGCTCGGCGGGCTGGCCACCGAGGGCTGGCAGCTGCTGGTGGCCCGGTTCGTCACCGGTGCCGCCGCGGCCTTCCTGACACCGGCCGGGCTGGCCCTGATCACCGCCAACTTCCCGGACGGGCCGCAGCGCAACCGGGCCCTCGGGGTCTACGCCGGCACCGCGGCCGGCGGGTTCTCGCTGGGACTGGTGGCCGGCGGGGCACTGGTCACGATCGGGTGGCGCTGGGTCTTCTTCGCCCCGGTCCTGCTGGCCGCCGTCATTCTCGCGGCCGCGGTGCCGCTGGTGCGGGACACTCCGCCGCCGCGGCGGCCCGCGCGGGCCTTCGACCTGGGCGGTGCGGTCACGGTCACCGCGGCGATGCTGCTTCTGGCGTACGCCGTGGTGGACCTGACCGTCGTCCCGCTGCTCGCCGGGCTGGTTCTGCTGGGCGTGTTCGTCACGATCGAACGTCACGCCCCGCATCCGCTGGTGCGTCTCGGCATCCTGCGGTCCGCGCGCCTCGTGCGGGTCAACGTGACGGCCCACCTGTTCCTGTTCGCCTTCGCCGGTTTCCAGTTCGCCGTCACCCTCTATCTGCAGGAGTTGCGCGGCTGGAGCCCGATGCGGACCGGACTGGTGATGTTGCTGGCCGGTATCGACACGGTGCTCGCCCCGACGCTCACCACCTGGCTGGTCAACCGCCACGGCGCCGTACGGGTGCTGTTCGGCGGCCTGCTGGCCGGTGTGCTGGCCTACGCGTTGTTCCTGCCGGTGACCGAGGACTGGACCTACGCGGCGATGGTGCCCAGCCTGGTCCTGCTCGGGGTGGCCTTCGCGCTCGCCTACGGCCCGCTGACGATGGCCGCGACCGAGGGTGTCGCCGAGCACGAGCACGGTCTGGCCGGCGGGCTGCTCTACACCGCGATCCAGTTCGGCTCGGCGCTCGGCATCTCGGCGGTCACCGCGGTCAGCCTGGCCGGCGGCGTCAGCATCGGCTCGATCCGCGCGGCGCTGTGGCTGCCGGTCGGTGCCGTCGTCGTGGCCGCCGCGGTGACGGCGTTCGGCCTGACCGCCGGCCGGCAGCCGACTCCAGCCGTCGCGCTGCGCCGCGGTTGACGTTGTCGCGCTGCGCTGCGGTTGGTTGACGTTGACGGGCTGCGCTGCGGTTGGTTGACGTTGACGGGCTGCGCGGCGGTTGACGTTGACGGGCGGCGCTGCGGTTGACGTTGTCGCGGTGCGCTGCGGTTGACATTGACACTGTGACAAGGTTTTCACTGGGATGCCGGAGGTGGTCGCCATGAACACGACCCTGATCGACCGGCTCGGCGCCGGGGACTCGTCGGCCCGGCTGCAGATGGCGCTGGCCGCCGGCACTAAGGCCGACCCGGACCTGCTCGACGCGCTGGTGGCGCGGTGCGCGGTCGAGCCGGACTTCTTCGTCCGGGACATGCTCACCTGGGCCCTGACCCGGCTTCCGGCCGCGATCACCGTGCCCCGGCTGGTGGCCGAGCTGCGGTCCCCGGCTCCGCAGGCCCGGAGCCAGGCGTTGCATACGCTCTCCAAGGTGGGCGACGGGACGGCGTGGCCGGCGATCACCCGGTCGCTGCTGCGCGACCCCGACGACGAGGTCGCCCGGGCAGCCTGGCGCGCGGCCGTGGTCCTGGCGCCCGACGAGGAACAGGAGGAACTGGCCGTGGAACTGGTCACGCAGCTCGGTCGCGGCGACCGGAACGTGCGACTGAGCCTGAGCCGGGCGCTCGTCGCACTCGGCGAGGCGGCCGAGCCGGCCCTGCTTTCCGGGGAGGCGAGCGCCGACCCCGAGGTGCGGGCCCACGCCCACGCCACCGGGACGTTGCTGCGCGACCCGGAGGCCGGCTTCGACTCCGCGATCGAGGACGCCCGGCGGATCGTCGCGCTGGGACCGGAGAAATGCTGATCGGTGAGGTCGCCCGCCGCTCGGGGGTGAGCACCCGGATGCTCCGGCACTACGACACCCTCGGGCTGGTGCGGCCGACCGGCCGCACCGTGGGCAACTACCGCGAGTACACCGACGAGGACATCCGGCGGATCTTCCACGTGGAGAGCCTGCGGTCGCTCGGGTTGTCGCTCCGGCAGATCGGTTCCGCCCTGGAGGATCCCGAGTTCACCCCGGCCGAGCTGGTCGGCGATCTGATCCGCTGGACCGAGCAGCGGGTGGAGCGGGAACAGGAGCTGCTGCAACGGTTGCGGGCGGTCGATGCCACCTCGCCCGCGGGCTGGCCGGACGTCCTGCGGATCGTCGAGCTGATGCACGGGCTCGACTCGCCCAGCGCGGCGCGGCGGCAGCAGGCCGTCCTGGCCCGGGCCGAGGACGTCCGGGTGCCGGTCGAGCTGCTGGCCGGAGCCGTCCTGGCCGAGGCCGACACCAACGTGGCCGGCGCCCTGCGGTGGGCGCTCGCCCGGGCCGGCGGGGACGGCCTGGCCACGGTGGCGTCCGGGGTGTCGTCGGCCGACGTCGACATCCGTCGCCGGGCGGTGCTGGCGATCGCCGGGATGGCCGGCGACGAGGCGACCGCGGTGCTGGCCGGCGCCCTCGGGGACGAGGACATCACCGTACGGGGGAATGCCGCTCTGGCCTTGGGCGCGCGAGGCATGGCCGCGGCCGTGCCAGTGCTCGTCGCCTTGGTGGTCGCGGGGGTGAAGGACGTCGACGCGGCCGAAGTGCTGGGCGGGCTGTCCAGCGATCCGGCGACCGCCGACCGGATCCTGGACGCGCTGACCGGCGAACTGGCCGCCCATCCCACGGACGCGGCGGTGCGCATCCGCCTCACCCAGGCCCTCTTCGAGCTGGGCGCCGGCGACGTCCTGCGGCAGCTGGCCGAGGATGACGACCGGTCGGTTGCCCTGGTGGCCACGGCCTTTGTCAACCTGCTCTAAGCGTGCGGCACGGCCACCGGAAAGGCGAGAATGCTGGCCTCGCGGACCGGGCGGCGGGCGTGCTCGTAGAAGTCCGGGGCCGCGCAGGCGAAAAGCGTCGAGCCGCCCAGGGCGCAGGCGTAGACGTTGATGCCGGGCCGGATCTCGTCGGTGATCTCGCCGCCCTCGACGACCCGGATGAGGCGGCCGCCGACGGCGTCGGCCACCCACAGCCCGCCCTCGGCGTCCAGGCACGAGCCGTCGGGGGCGACGGTCAGCTGGGCGATCGCGCCGGTGACGCTGGGGTCGGTGGGAAGCGGCCCGAACTCGGCCCACACCCGCCGGTCGGTGAGCTGCCCGTCGCCGGTCAGGTCGAAGGCGGTGATGCGGTTGCCGAAGGTCTCGTTCACCAGCAGGCTGCCGCCGGCGGTGATCGCGATGGCGTTGGGGAACCAGAGATCGGTCGCCAGCTCGGTCACCGTGCCGTCCGGATCCACCCGGTGCAGGCCGGCCGGCGCCAGCGGTGCGCCCCCCATCAGGTCGAAGCCGAAATTGCCCACGAAGGCGCGGCCTCGGTCATCCACCACCATGTCGTTGAGGTGACCGGTCGCGTGCTCGCCCAGGTCGGCGTGGGTGACCAGGCTGCCGTCGGGTTCGCGGCGCACGATCCGGCGGTCGCGCATCGAGACGATGAGCAGCCGGCCGTCGGGCAGCCAGCCCAGCCCGGACGGCTGCTGCTCCACGGTCGCCTCGAGGCGGAGGCCGGTGCCGTCGGCGCGGACCGAGTTGACCTCGGACGTGTAGAAATCGGAGAACCACAGCCGGTCCTCGTGCCATCGAGGCGCCTCGGTGAAGCTGAATCCGTCGAGCACGGTGGTGGCGGCGTGCGTCATGGTGATCCTCCTCGGCGTACGGACCCTGATGGTGGATCCGCACCGGCTCGAGCCGCAAGGGGCTCGGTGGTCCGCGGCTGCTGCGGACCGGGCCCGCCGACGGCAAACTGGCACTGGTCCCGAGCACCGCGGAGAGGTGAACGATGATCGTCCTCAACGACGGCACCACGATTCCCCCGGTCGGGCTGGGCACCTACGCGCTGGCCGCGGATCAGGTACTCGGTGGGCTCGAGGCCGGCTATCGGCTGGTCGACACCGCGCTCAAGTACGGCAACGAGTCCGAGGTCGGCCTGGCCGTGCGCCGGTCGGGGATCGACCGGTCCGAGATCCGGGTGACGACCAAGGTGCCGGGGCGGTTCCACGGTTTCGAGCAGACCCTCGCCGGCTTCGAGGTGTCGCTGCGCAACCTCGGCCTCGACTACGTCGACCTCTATCTGATCCACTGGCCGCTGCCGCGCCTCGACCTGTATGCCGACTCCTGGCGGGCCATGATCAAGCTCCGTGACCAGGGCCGCGTCCGCTCGATCGGGGTCAGCAACTTCACTGTCGAACAGCTCGACCGGCTGTCCGCCGAGACCGGGGTCACGCCCGCGGTCAACCAGATCGAGCTCCACCCCTACTTCCCGCAGGCGGCTCAGCTGGCCGACGACCGCACCCGGGGGATCGTGACCCAGAGCTGGAGCCCCCTCGCCGCAGGCCGGGAGCTGGGCGCCGACGCGACCATCGCCGCGGTCGCCCGGGCTCACGGCGTGACTGCGGCCCAGGTCGCGTTGCGCTGGAACACCCAGCTCGGGGCGGTGCCGATTCCGCGCTCCGGCGATCCGGACCGGCAGCGCCAGAACCTGGACATCTTCGGGTTCTCCCTCACCGGCGACGAGATGGCGGCGCTGTCGTCGCTCGGCTCGGGCCGCCTGTGGGGAGCGGACCCGGACGTCTACGAGTCGTTCTGAGCGGTGGCCAGGGCCTGGGCGCCGATCACCGAGAGCAGTTGCAGCTTGTCGTAGCTCTCGGTGCCGGGGGTGGCGGTGTAGACCAGCAGGATGTGCGACTGCTCGGGGTCGATCAGCGCCTGGCAGGCCAGATCGAGCGGGCCGACCTCGGGATGCACGAAGCGCTTGCTCTCGTCGAAGCCCACGCTGACCTCGTGGTCGTTCCAGATGGTGGTGAACTCCTCGCTGCGGGCCAGCAGGAGCCGCGCGAGATGGGCGGCCCGGGAATCGGGGCCGCGCAGGGTGACCATCCGGCGGAGCCCGGAGACGTAGACCCGTGAGTGGTGCTGGTGATCCTCGGGCGGGTGCAGGGCGCGGGCGGCCGGGTCGGTGAACCAGCGGAAGCCGATGGAGCGGGCGGGACCGGTGAAGCGGGTGTTGTCGCCGGTGAGGGCGACACCGGGTGGGGTCTGCCGGAGGGTCTCGCCCAGCTCGGTGACGATCTCGGCCGGGCTGTCGGTGAGCCGGTCGAAGATGCGCAGCAGGCCAGGGCTGATGTGCTCGCTGGTGGTGCCGCGGGTGGGCGGGTTGTGGCCGGCCAGTCGGAACAGGTGGTCGCGCTCGTCCAGTGACAGGTGAAGACCCTGCGCGATCGAGGCGATCAGGCGCTCCGACGGGTGCGGGCCGCGTTGCCGCTCGAGCCGGCTGTAGTAGTCGGCCGAGATGTGGCAGAGCGCGGCGACCTCCTCGCGGCGCAGCCCGGACGTGCGGCGGCGCTGCCCGCGAGGCAGCCCGACATCTTCAGGCTGCAGGGACTCCCGGCGGTTGCGCAGGAATTCGGCGAGGCCGGCTCGATCGATCACGACTCGGTTCTACCAGCCGCCGCGAGGCACAGCCACGGACTACCGATCCCCCCTTCGCAGCCTGGGATCGGTAGTCCGTGGTTGTCCCCGGCGATCTGCCGCACTCTGGGTCCAGCACCACCGCCGCCGACTCCAGGAGCACCTCATGGCACGCACCCGACCGGACATCACCGTTCCCGACCTCACCGGCAAGCTCGCCGTCGTCACCGGCGCCAGCGACGGCGTCGGGCTGAGCCTGGCGAGGCGGCTTGCGGCCGCGGGGGCCGAGGTGCTCATGCCCGTCCGCAATCAGGCCAAGGGCGAAGCGGCGGTCGCGGCGATCAAGCAGGCCCATCCCCGAGCCGCCGTGTCGCTGCGCGAGCTCGAGTTGTCGTCGCTGGAGTCGGTGGCCGCGCTCGGTGCCCGGCTCCGCGACGAGGGCCGGCCGATCCACCTGTTCATCGGCAACGCCGGCGTGATGACCCCGCCCGACCGGCAGACCACGGCCGACGGGTTCGAGCTGCAGTTCGGCACCAACCACCTCGGCCACTTCGCGCTGGTGTCGCACCTGATGCCGCTGCTGCGCGCCGGTCGGGCCCGGGTGACCTCGCAGATCAGCGTGGCGGCCAACTCCAACGCCATCAACTGGGACGACCTCAACTGGGAGCGTTCCTACGACGGCATGCGGGCCTACAGCCAGTCGAAGATCGCCTTCGGCCTGTTCGGGCTGGAGCTCGAGCGGCGCAGCCGGGCCGGCGGCTGGGGCATCACCAGCAACCTGGCCCACCCCGGCGTCGCCGCCACCAACCTGCTGACCGCGCGCCCCGAGGTCGGCCGGGCCCGGGCCACCACCGGCGGCCGTTTCATCCACGCCATGGCCCGCCGCGGCCTGCTCGTCGGCACCCCCGACACCGCGGCGCTGCCCGCCCTGCTCGCCGTCACCGGCCCCGACGCCCGCTTCTACGGTCCCAGCGGTTTCCAGCATCTCGCCGGCGCACCGGCCGAGCAGACCCTCTATCCCCGCCTCCGCAGCACCGAGGACGCCGCCCGCATCTGGGAGATCTCCGAGCGCCTCACCAGCACGTCGATCCCCGCATGAGCGACCTGGCGGCCTTCGCGTCCGAGTTCGTCCGCGCCCCGATGGCGGTCGCCTCGGTCACCCCGAGCGGCCGGGCCCTGACCCAGCAGGTGACCTCCCCGGTGCCCGCCTCCGGTGACCCGGTGGTGGTCGAGCTCGGCCCCGGCACGGGAGCGTTCACCCAGGCCATCCAGACCCGGCTCGCGGGCCGCGGCCACCACCTGGCCATCGAGCTCAACCCGCGCTTCGCCACCCTGCTGGCCACCCGCTTCCCCCAGCTCGAGGTGGTCACCGCCGACGCCCGCGAGCTGATCACCGTCCTCGCCACCCGCGCCCGGCCCCACGCCGACGTGATCGTCAGCGGCCTGCCCTGGGCCGCCTTCGAACGCACCCAGCAGCAAACCGTGCTCGACGCCGTGGCCCAGGCCCTGACCCCCACCGGAGCCTTCACCACGTTCGCCTACGTCCACGCCCGCTGGACACCCCCGGCCCGCCGCCTGCGCCGCGCCCTGCACGACACGTTCGAAGAGGTGGTCCTGGGCCGCACGGTCTGGGCCAACCTGCCGCCCGCCCTGGTCTACCACTGCCGCCGAGCCCGAACCTGACCGATGTTCCGGCGTCGCCCGCTCAGCCGCCTTCCCCGCAGTCCTCGACCTCGCCCCCGTTCTTCTGCGGGTCGTTGTCCATCGGCACATTGCGGAGCTTGCCGGCGAGTTCGGACGAGGTCCGCCGAGCCTCGGTGAGGCGTTCGCTCGTGAGCCGCCAGCTCCGGGTGTCGACGGTGAACTCCAGCCAGATCCTGCTGTAGTCGATCACTCGTCGGTCGTTCTTGGCGAAGGCGTCGCTGTGCGGCGCGGCGATGCGATGCGTCTCGATCGTGCACGGCGGTATGTCGGTCAGCGCGACCTCGGCGTTCTGGCCGGAGGAGAGGGTGGCCAGGACATGGACGTCGCGCAGCGGCGCCGGGGATCGGTTCTGGATGAACATGTCGAAACCGGCGGGCAGCACGCTGCTGTACTTCCGGCCGGTGACGGCCCAGATCGCCACCCTCGAGCTGTATTTACGCTCGTCGCGCCGCTGGGCGTACTCGTTGAGAATCTGTTGATCCTCATTGAGGTCCAATTGCTGGATGAACGCGACTGTCGAGATGAGCAACGCGATCACGGCGGTGATGCCCTGAAGATAGGAGGCGCGCAGGTTCCGCCGCTCGGCGACGGTCAGGCCGGAAGACGTCTGCACCGGCGTGGCCGGGCCGGCTCCGTCAGCGGTGGGCAGGACGACCGGAGCAGATATGACTGTTGGAACCGGTGTGCTCTGTGCCGGCGCCTGCTTTCCGGTTACCCGCTTTCGCGGTTTCGGGATGGATGGGCGGCGGCGGCTCATCAGCCGGTACAGGACTGGGCGTAGGTCTCGGTGGAGACGGTCTCGAGATTGATGTGCCCGTTGACCATCTCGTCGGATCGGCGCAGAACGTCGTCGAACTGGTGGGCGTGCAGCCGGTCGACATCCTCCTGTTCCAGAGCGGCCTGGTCCTCCTGTCCCGGGCAGATACTCGGGGTGACGCGGAACGGACCGTCCGACGGCCCGATGAGCTGGGTGTATTCGGCGCCGTCATGAATGTAGGTCAACGCAAGCTCGAAGGTGCGCGCCCGTTTGAGAAGGGTGCCGACGATGAGAATCTGCCTCATCTCGCCGGAGGGGATGTCGATGGTGTTGCTGTCGAAGTACGGGGTGTCGGCGACGGTGCCCGAGTCGGTCGGCACCATGCCTATCGGCCGATCGGCGTCGAAGTTCATGGCGAGGGTGGTCTCGTCTCCGCCTTCGGTGCCGAGCAGCGCGAGCAGGCCGGATGGCATGCACACGTCGCGGGTGTTCACCGCCCGCACGTCGGTGACGACGATGTCCTCGTGCTCAGCGTTCTCGACGAAGAGATTGATGTCGGGATTGCCATAGATGAAAGCGCCTTCCGCGATCGCCCGGTCGAAGGGTTCGGTGGAATCACCGGTGAACTCCCCGGCCCGGAACGCGGGATAGTTGCTTCGGATCCCGGCGGGCAGGACGAAGTCCAGCCGGCCGTTGCTCGCGGTGAAGCCCAGGCTGGTCACCTGCAACAACGATCCGGTTTCGGAAACCGTGTTGGTCACCGCGGATTCGCCGCAATCCTGCTGTTGAGTGTCGGTGCTCGTGACCACGACGGTCGGAGTGGGGTCGGATTCGCCGGTTGCGTCGCTCCGGCTGCAACCGGACAGCGACGCTACTGCCAGAAGGGCGATGCTGGAGATGGCGAGCGGCCGTTTTGTGATTGTCATGTGGCCCTTCCTCGGGGGAGATGAGGGTCACTCTGACAGCGGTACGCGATTACTTTCAGTGGACAGATGGCTCCTTCGGGGAACCGGTCCGGCCTGGTCGTCGGCGACGAGTTGATCCACAGAGGTCCATGCGGCTGCGGTGACCCCGTCAATTGGCGGCCTGCCGTTGGCCGGTCGCTCAGTTACCGAGGTACCCCACCTGAGCTATGACAGCCGCGGACGACGACGCTCGTCACGTGTTCAGGTTGAACAACGTGCGGGCGTTGGTCTCCAGGAACTTGCGGGTCACCGCGGGCTTCAGGCGCTTGGCCAGGCGCAGCAGGGACTGGTTGTAGTTCTCGCGCATCTCGATGTTGGGGGGCTTGCGGACGAAATGGGTGGGGCCGTCGGTGGCGGCGTCGGAGCCGAAGAGGACTCGGTCGGGGCCCAGGTCGTCGAGGAGGCGCTCGGTGAACGTGGAGGCGCACCAGGAGGTTTCCAGGTGCAGGTTGGGGAGTCGTTTCGCGTGCTGGGTGGCTCGGCGGCGGCCCTCGGGCGGGCCCAGATAGGTGTGGTAGAGCACGAACTGGACGGTGGGGAAGCGCTCGGCCAGGTGGGCGATCAGGTCGGGGTCGGCCGGGCCGGGGGCGCTGTGGATGGTGACCGGGACGCCGGCCTCCTGGGCGATCTTCAGGTACGGGTCCAGGCCGGGGGTGTCGGCCGGGAAGTTGTCGTAGGCGGGGTGCAGCTTGAGGCCGGCTGCGCCTTCGGTCAGCCGACGGCGTACGTCATCGGGGCCGGGACCGCCCGGGCGCACCCACACCAGGCGGGTGAGCCAGGGGACGGCCTCGGCGACGATGTCGATGAAGTCGTTGTCGCCCCAGCTCACCACCGCCTGGGTCATGCCTCCGGACCAGGCGGCGGCGAGCAGGCTGTCGAAACCCAGCTGGTCGCGGCCGGGCGTCCGGGCGTGCACGTGTGCGTCCACCGGGTCGAGGCCGATCCACAGGCGGTAATCGGCGCCCTGGTTGTTGTCGCAGCGGGTGGCGGTCTCGTCGCGCACCACGCAGTCGAGCACCGCCCGGTCCCGCGTGGTCACGGCGGCTTCCCAGGCGTGATCGCCGACCTGCTCCATCGGCACGTCCACCGGCGACTTCCAACCGTCGTGGCCGACATGCAGCACCAAAGCCCGGCCACCGGCAGTGAGGCCACGGGCGGCGGGGCGGGCGGTCCGGGGGAGGCCGGCGGCGGTGACCCGGCCGGCGCGGGCGAGGGGCCCGGTGTAGCGCACCCGGCCCCGCACGGCCCGCCCGGCCGCGGGTGTCAGCCAGCGCAGCGGGTGGTCGTAACGCCTCACAGCTCGACTGTCCAGCCCGCACCGCCGTTGTCGTCCCAGCTCTCGAGGTCGTCGGCCGGGTCGGGACGCCCGTGCCGGATCAGGTGGAAGCCGTAGCGGATGCGCGTGCCCCGGACACCCCACACCCGGCCCCGGAACGTGTGCGGCAGCGGCTGCGCCCGGACGAACTCGTACAGGCTGCCCTCGTCGGGCGCGTCACCCATCGTCTCGAACGGCAGCCCGTCCATCACCGTGCTCGTGTAGTTCGGCACCGACGGCTCCCCTTCGCTCCACACCACGCCCACCGCCGTGAATTCCCCCGAAGCGTCCTCGTACGCCACCTCGGCCGACACGATGTCCTCGGTGAAGACCGGCGACGCGGCCCGGTCGTCCGCCCCGACCACGAAGAAGAAGTGGTGCAGCGCGAAACCGGAGTCCAGCCGCGGCACCTCGAGCACCGCCGTACGCAGCGGCCCGTCCTGCGGCGACAGCACCACCTGCTCGGCCGCCGACCAGTCCGGCGCCACCTCGCGGGCCGACCACGTGTAGTGCGCTTGCACCATCGAGATGCCCGGCCCCGGGTCCAGCCAGGACTTCCGGAGGCTGAAGAAAGGGGTCACAGATGATGGATCCAACAGTTTCCACCTCCCGGCGCCGACGAGCCGTACGGCCCGATCCAGGTCTCGCTTTTCTCCTCGGGCGGATACATGCGCCCGATGTGGTATTGCTGGACGATCGACGCGCCGCGCGGCCCCCACATGCGCGAAGAGAAGCGGTGCGGCAGATCCAACTCGTACAGCATCTGGTATTTCTCGCGGTGGAAACGCTCTTTGTCGTTGTACGTGTAGTAGTGGCGGGCCAGGAACTCGGAATCGGCCGGGATGCGCGGGTCCTCCATCGGGCTGTAGACCGGCGCGCCCCAGTCACCGACCGACCAGTAGATGCAGATGTTGGTGATCCAGCCGGTGTCGTCCACGTATTCGAGGTCGCGATAGACGATGTCCTCGGTGAACAGATCCGTCGTCCACCGGTGCCCGTTCTGGTGGACCTCGAAGTAGTAGTGGAACCGGTATTCCGGCGTGGACCAGCCGTGCTCCATGTCCCACACCTCGCGCGGCATGCGCAGCACCTTGAGCCGTTGCCGTGGATATCCGCCGAAGTCCTGCAGCACCCGGGCGTCGTGGCTCCAGCTCCAGTCCGGCCACTGACCGGGCGGCGTGCAGCTGTAGTGGATCAGCACCTGGTCGATGCCGTCCTCCTGATCGGTCCAGCCCTTCGGGTAGTACCAGCTCACGAGGGCCCCCACCCGTTGGCGCCGATGACCTCGAACGTCCGGACGCTGGGCACGCCCATCAGCAGCTCGGGCAGCGCCTGATAGAACGCGCTGGTCACCGGCTGGTCGAGGTAGCGCTGCATGTCGTCGACGCTGCGCCAGCTCGAGACGGCGAGCACACTGTCGCCGCTGCGCAGGGACTGCGCGAAGACGATGCCGGGCGCGTTCGCGACAACGTCCTGTTCCTGCTGGACGAGCAGCTCCGAGAGCCGGCCGATGGCGCCGGGCCGGGCGGTGGCCTCCAGAATGCGGAAGACGGCCATGGGTCCTCCTGATCAGTCGCGGTGATCGACCAAGCGCTGGATCTTGCCGGCCGAGCGGGCGAGCGTCTCCGGTTCGACGCCCACCACCTCGACGCTGGTGCCGATGGTGTCCTTGACCGCCTGGGCCACCTCGGCGGTGGCCGCGTCGCGGCGGTCGGCCGGGCAGTCGGGGCGGCCCTCGACCTGCACGGTGAGGTGGTCCATCCGGCCGCGGGTGGTGAGCACGAGCTGGAAGTGCGGGGCCAGCCCGGGCGTGCGCAGGATGATCTCCTCGATCTGGGTCGGGAAGAGATTCACCCCGCGCAGGATGATCATGTCGTCGCTGCGGCCGGTGACCTTCTCCATCCGCCGCATCCCGGGGCGGGCCGTCCCGGGCAGCAGGCGGGTCAGGTCGCGGGTGCGGTATCGGATGACCGGCATCGCCTCCTTGGTCAGCGACGTGAAGACCAGCTCGCCGAGCTCGCCCTCGGGCAGCACCTCGCCGCTCTCCGGGTCGATCACCTCGGGATAGAAGTGGTCCTCCCAGATGTGCAGGCCGTCCTTGCTTTCCACGCACTCCTGGGCCACCCCGGGCCCGATGACCTCGGACAACCCGTAGATGTCGACGGCGTGCAGACCGGCCCGCTCCTGCATCTCGAGGCGCATCTGCTCGGTCCACGGCTCGGCCCCGAAGATGCCGATCTCCAGGCTCGACTTGCGCGGGTCGAGGCCCTGCTTCTCGAACTGGTCGATGACGGTCAGCATGTAGGACGGCGTCACCATGATCACGCGCGGCTGGAAGTCGGTGATCAGCTGCACCTGCCGCGGCGTCATGCCCCCGGAGACCGGGATGACTGTGCAGCCGAGCCGTTCGGCGCCGTAGTGCGCGCCGAGCCCGCCGGTGAAGAGCCCATAGCCGTACGCGTTGTGCAGCCGATCGCCCGGCCGGCCACCCGCGGCCCGGATCGAGCGGGCGACCACCGTGGCCCAGAGGTCCAGGTCGTTCTGGGTGTAGCCGACCACGGTGGGCCGCCCGGTGGTGCCGGACGACGCGTGGATGCGGCGCACGTCGGCCTGCGGCACGGCGAACATGCCGAAGGGATAGTTCTCGCGCAGGTCGGACTTGCTGGTGGTCGGGAAGCGGGCCAGGTCGGCCAGCTCGTGGCAGTCCTCCGGATGCACCCCGGCCTCGTCGAACGCGCGCCGATAGTGCGCGACATTCTCGTACGCGTGGTGAAGCGTCCATCGCAGCCGCTGCAACTGCAGCTCGCGCAGCTGATCGACGCTCATCCGCTCGGCTTCGTCCAGCAGATCGGGGGGCGGCGCTTCGCCGAATGCAGCCGTCATGGCCCAGCCTCCATCGAGCCGATCGACCGGCCCGGGAGGGGTGCCCGGTAACGGTTCACCGACGCTCCGTATACCAAACGCTCGGCCCGGGGCGGCTGTCAAGACCGGCCGAACCGGCGGTCCGGCCGGTCACGGTGGCCCGCTGTTCAGGCAGAGGACGCGGGGGGTGCCGCCGAACACCGCCCGGCCAGGGCAGACTCGTACCGGTGAACGGTGATCAAGCTGCCGACGGCGACGCGCCGGGACTGATCGGGCGGGTGGGGCTCTGGGCCGAGCTGACGGCGTTGCTCGGCGAGGGGGCCGTGCTGCTGGTCGGCCCGGCCGGGATCGGCAAGACCGCGCTGGTGCGACGGTTCACGGCCGCCGCGGTCGCCGCCGGGCAGGTCGTGGTGCGGGCGCACGGCCGGCCCGGGATGTCCTCCGACCCGTACGCGGGATTGCGCGAACTTCTGGCCGGTCCGGAGCCGGCGGCGGCGGTGGACGCGTTGCCGGCCCGGCAGCGCGACGCCCTGCGAGCTGCCCTGTCCGGCGCGACCGACGGCATCGACCTGCTGACGCTGCGCCTGGCGCTGCCGGCGGCGCTCGAGTCACTGGCCGGGGACCGCCCGCTGGTGCTGGTGGTGGATGACGTGGACCGGCTCGACGCGCCCAGCTTCGACCTGCTCCTCGCGGCGACCGCGACGATCGTCTGGAACCAGCTGCCGGTGGTCGCCCTCTTCGCCGCCCGCGACGACCGGATGCCGCTGGAGCTGGCCGACCTGGCCCGGGTGGTCACCGTGCCCGCGCTGTCCGAGCCCGAGGCGGAGCGGCTGCTGGACACCGTCGCCGACGCCTCCGGCCGGGCCGACCGGCAGCGGCTGTTGCGGCTCGCCGCGGGCAACCCGCTGGCCCTGATCGAGCTCGGCGGCCGGGGCGAGCTCCCGGACGACACCGTACGGCTGTTCGTGGACCAGATCCGGCGGCTTCCGGAGGCCGCCCGCCGGGCCCTGACCTTCGCCGCCGCGGGCGAGAGCCGGATCTCGGTCGTCGCGGCCGCCGACCCCGGGATCACCGTGGACGATTGGCAGGACGCCGCGGCGGCCGCCCTGATCGAGGTGTCCGACGGGTGGGTCCGGTTCCGCCATCCGCTGGTCGAGTACGCCGCGCTGCTGGAGGCCGGCCCGGCCGCCGAACGGGAGGCGCACCGGCTGCTGGCCGCGGTCGTCCCCGATCGTTATCTGGCGCTGTGGCACCGCGCGTCGGCCGCCGAGGGCCACGACCCGGCACTGGTCGAGGAGCTGGTGGCCGCCACCGAGGAACCCGCGGTCGACCCACCCACCGCGCTGCGCCTGCTGGAGCTCGCGGCCGATCTGTTGCCGGTCGCCGAGCGGGCCCCGTTGTTGCTGCTGGCGGCCCGGCGCGCGGCGGCGATCGGCCGGGTCAACTGGGCCGCCACCCTGCTCGACCGGGCGCTGGCCGGCACCGACCCGGCCGCCGACCCCGGCCTGTACGTCGATCTGCTGGCCCTGGCCAGCTGGACCCTGACCGTGCGCGGCCGGCTGGACGCGAGCGCGCGGATGCTGCGTACCGCGATGGCCGAACGCCGGGCCGGTGTCACCGACCTGGTCCAGGTCGTGGTGACCGCGGGCTTCCCGGCCTTCCTGATGGGCTCGCCCGAGATGGACCGCGACGTCCTCGACGGGCTGCACCGGCTGCCCCCGGGAATCGGCGGGATCACGCTGATGCCGCGCTCGCTGACCGAGCCGGACCCGGGCATGATCGAGGTGGTGCGGGCCGCGCCGGCCGCCGAGACGCCGGCCGAGGTGCTGCCGATGGCCGCCTTCGCCGGTGGGGCGATGCTGCTCGACGAGCCCGAGCACAGCCTGCGGATGCTCGGCCCGGCGGTCCGGCTGGTGCTCGACGGGGCCGCGACCTCGGTGTATCTGACCGCGCCGGGCGTGGCCGGCTGGGCCCTGATCGATCTCGGCCGGTGGGCCGAGGCCGAGCAGATGATCGTTCCGCTGCTGTCCTTGCCGGTGGCGTCGGAGGCAGCGGTGATCCGGACCGGGGCCTACGCGCAACTGGCGGTGATCGCCTACAACCGGGGCCGGATCGACGCCGCCGAGGACTTGCTGCAGCAGGCCCGGCGGCAACTGGACGCGTTCGACGTGCCGGCCTTCGCGATCCGGCTGCGCTGGGCGCAGGGGACCGCGGCCCTGGCGACCGGCGACCACGACCGGGCCTACGAGCTGCTGCGCGCGGCGGCCGACGCCGACGGGGTCCACCACATCTGGCAGGTCCTGGTGTTGCCCGACCTGGTCAGCGCGGCCATGCGCACCGGCGCGACCGAGCACGCGAGGACCCTGGTGGACCGCATCGCGAGCCGCCCGGGGTGGCTGACCGGGCGACGAGCGGCCCGGCTGGCCGCCGCCCGGGCGCTGCTGGCCGACCGGCCCGGCGACCTCGTGACCGACGGGCCCGGTGCGTGGCCGTTCGAGGAGGCTGTGCTCGCCGTCGAGGTCGCCGACCGGCTGCGCCGCGCCCACCAGCCCGGCCCCGCCCGGACCCGGCTGCTCGACGCCCTGGAGACCTTCGACCGGATCCGGGCCGGGCGATGGGTCACCCGCACCGAATCCGACCTGCGGGTGCGCGCCCCCGCCGCGCGCACCGACCTGTTCGAGGCGGTGACCGCGCAGCAGGAGCAGATCGCCCGGCTGGCCGCCGCGGGCCTGACCAACCGAGAGATCGGTGAACAGCTGTTCCTGTCCCCGCGCACGATCGCGTCTCACCTCTACAAGGTCTTCCCGCTGCTCGGCGTGGCCAACCGGGCCCAGCTGGGCGACCTGCTGGCGACGGCCGACCAGCACCAGCCGGCCGGCCGATGAGCGGGCCGACCGGCCGGGAGGACGTCCTCGGCGCGCTGGCGGCGGGCGGCTCGGTGCTGATCGCCGGCGGCCGGGGGACGGGCCGCACCGCCGTGCTGGCCGAGGCCGCCCGCCGCTTCACCGCCGCCGGCGGGTCCGTGCTGGCCACCCGGGTCCTGGCCGGTGACGGCGCGGTGCCCCTGGCCGCCCTGCAACGCCTCCTGGCCCCGGTCCGGGACCGGGCCGTCGACCTGCCGCCGGACGCCAAGACCACGCTGGACAGCCTGTTCGGCACCGGCGGCCCGGACCACGGCCCGGTGCCGTCGGCCGGCACCCTGGCCCGCGCCGTCGGCCACCTGACCGCCGCGATCGAGGCCGAGGGGCGCTGGCTGTGGTGCGTCGACGACCTGGACCGCTGCGACCCGGCCTCGGCGTCCGTGATCACCACGAGCGGGGTCCCGGTCCTGGCCACCGCGGTGACCCCGCCGCCCGGCCTGGCCTGGCCGGTGGTCCGGCTGAACCCGCTGCCCCGGACCGCCGCCGCCGGCCTGCTCGCCGGGCTGCCCGGAGCGGCCTCGCACCCGGCCGCACATGTCGTGCTGGCCCAGGCCGGCGGCAACCCGCTGGCGCTGGTCGAGCTGGCCCGGACACTGCCGCCGGCGGCCGGTCTGCCGGCCACGGTCACCGAGCTGCCGGTCCCGGCCCGGCTGCGCGGCGCGCTCGCCCCGGCCGTCGCCCAGCTCGAACCGGCCGAGCTGGACGCCGCCGTGCTGGCCGCGCTGGCCGTCGAGGCACCGGCCCGCGAGCCGGCCGGCCGGTGGGATCAGCTCGTCGCTCCGGACGTGTGGGACCGGCTGATCAGCGCGGGCATCGTGCGACCGGGCCGCCGGCACCGCCCGAGCCACCCGGTCGTCCGGGCGGCCGTCCTCGACCGGGCCGGGCCGGCCGCGCAGCAGGAAGTCCGGCGGCGGCTCGCCGCCCACCTCGACCCGGCCGGTCCGGCGTACGCGTGGCATCGCGCCCGCGGCGGCCAGGAGCTCACCGCGGCCCAGGCCACGGCACTCGAGCACGCCGGTCACGCGCTGGCCGCCACCGGCCGGCTGCGGCCGGCGGCCTACGCCCTGGCCATGGCGGCCGAGCACACGCCGCCCTCCCCCGTGGCCGACCGGCGCCGGGATCAGGCCGTCCACTGTGCGCTGTCGGCCGGGGAGGTCGCCTGGGCCGATCGGATCGCCGCCGGCGGCGTCAATCCCGGAGCGTCGATCATCGATCTGGTCGGACAGGCCTGGCTGCGCGGCGACGATCGGTCCCGGGCGGCGCTGCGCTCGGCCGTGAACCATCCGCGGCCGGCCTGGGTCGAGGCGATCACCGACGACGCCGACCCCGGCGGCCGGTTCGCCCGCGAGATGCACCAGGACCGGCCCCACCCGGGCATCGCGCAGCTCACCCCTGCGCAGCAGTGGACCATGTACGGGGTGATGGCGCTGTCCCGGCACGAGACCACACAGGCGCGGCGCTATCTGCTCGAGGCCACCGATCTGGCCCCCGGCGCCGGCTACCAGCTGCCGATCGCGGCGACCGCCCTGGCCTGGGCCGAGTTCGACGCGGGCGAGCTCGACCGGGCCGACCGCACCGTGGCGGCGGCGCTGCGCAATCCGGCGGTGGGCGGCGAGGTCGCCGACCTCGTACGGGCCGGGGCCTTCACCGTACGGGCGGCGGTGGCCCTGCTGCAGGAGCGGGACGACCGCGAGGAACGCCTGCGGGACGTCCTCGACGGCCCGGTGGCGGCCGCCCCCGCGCACGAGCAGCGCCTGATCCGGGCCCGGGGCCAGGCCGACGCCATCGCCGGGGACTTCGACCTGGCCTTCCGTCGCTTGCGGCGCCTTTATGACGACGACGGGCAGCCGGTGCACTACCGCGTCTCCGACCTCGGCCTGGCCGACCTGGTGAGCGCGGCGGTGACGCTGGACCGGGCCGGCGAGGTGACGGCAATCGTCGCCGCCGCCGAGCCGCGGGTCCGGGCGCTGGGGTCGCTCCGGCTCACCGCCATCTGGCAGCGCGCCCGGGCCCTGCTCGCCGGGCGGGACGCCGCGGCGGAGACGCACTACCGGCTCGCGCTGGACGATCCCGGCACCGGTCAGTGGCCGGTCGAACGCGCGGCCGCCGCCGTCGACTACGCCCGCTGGCTGCGCCGCGGGCGCCGACCGGCCGAGTCGCGGGCCCTGCTCGAGTCCGCGCGCGACGCCTTCGCCGCGGCCCGGCTCCCGGCCTGGCGGGCCCGCGCCGACAGCGAACTGGCGGCGGCCGCGGCACCGGCCCATCGCGACGTCACCGCCCAGCTCACCCCGCAGCAACGCGAAGTGGTCCGGCTGGCCGCCCAGGGCCTGACCAACCAGCAGATCGCCACCCGGCTGGCGTTGTCGCCGCGTACCGTCAGCACCCACCTGGCCCGGGCGTTCCCGGTGCTCGGGGTCACCCGGCGGGCCCAGCTCCGCGCGGTCCTCGACCCGCCCGGCTGAGGCCGTCAGTCATTCAACGGACGACGACCCCCACCCGCGCTCGGCAGCATGGCGGCATCACATCCGGCGCACAGGGGAGACCACCATGCCGCAGAACCCGACCATCGTCCTGATCCACGGAGCGTTCGCCGACGCCGCGTCCTGGGCCCCGGTCACCCGGGAGCTTCTCGACCGCGGATACCGGGTGCTGGTCCCGCCGGTCTACAACCGCAGCCTGATCGAGGACGCCGCCTCGGTCAAGGCGTTCGTCGAGTCCGTCGAGGGCCCGGTCGTGCTGGCCGGCCACTCGTACGGCGGGGCCGTCATCACCGTGGCGGGCGTCGCCGACAACGTGGCCGCGCTGGTCTACGTCTCCGGCTACGCCCTGGAGGAGGGCGAGAGCCTGGCCCAGCTGCAGGGCGGCTTCCCCGATTCCGACCTCGCGGCCAACCTCGTCTACACGCCCTACCCGGTGGCCGGCGGCGAGCCCGGGACCGACGTCTCGGTGAAGGTCGACGCCTTCCCGGCCGTGTTCGCCGCGGGTGTCGACCCCCGGGTGGCCGAGGTGCTGGCCGTGTCCCAGCGCCCGCTGTCGGCGGTCGCGTTCGGCGAGACCGCGCCGGTGGCCGCCTGGAAGACCAAGCCCGGCTGGGGCATCGTCTCGGCCGCCGACCACACCATCAACCCGAACGTCGAGCGCTTCGGCTACAAGCGGGCCGGCCTGCGCGAGGTTGTCGAACTGGACGGCCCGCACCTGGTCATGCACGCGCTGCCGGCGCGGGTCGCCGACGTCATCGAGACCGCCGCCCGCGCCTCCGCGTGATCACCGTGCGGGACCGGCCGGTCCGGATGGCGGGGATCGACGAGCAGTGGATCACCATCGACGGTGGACCGGCCGGCCCGGTCCGGGTGAGCATCGTGCGCCCCGAGGGGGCGACCGGAACGCTGCCGGTGGTGCTCCACACGCACGGCGCCCCAGCGGTGTCCGGCGACGAACACACCCACGACCGCCTGATGCGCGACCTGGCCACCGGCACCGGCGCCGCGGTGGTCTGCCCGCGCGACCCGGTCGCCGACGAGCAGTCGTACGCGGCCGCGCGCTGGGTGACCACCCAGGGCGGGGAGCACGGCCTGGACGGCTCGCGGATGGCCGTGGCCGGGGACTCGGTCGGCGGCCGCACGGCCATCGCGCTGACCCTGCTGGCCCGTGAGCGCGGGGACGTCACGTTCCGCGGCCAGGTGCTGTTCTGCCCGGTCACCGGCACCGACAAGCACCTGCGGTTCGCCGAGGGATACTGGCTGCGCCGCGACGCCCTGATGTGGTTCTGGGACCAGCACACGACCGGCGCCGCCGAGCGGAAGCCGGCGCCGTGGGCCACCACCGAGGACCTCACCGGCCTGCCGCCGGCCCTGGTGGTGACGGGCGAGTGCGACGGCCAGCGCGACGAGGGCGAAAGCTACGCGACGCGCTTACGCGCCGCCGGCGTCCGGGTCACCGCAGTCCGGTACGGCGGAATCACCCACGACTTCGTCACGGCCGGCAGCCGCCCCGACACCCCACAGGCCCGCGCCGCCGTGGCCCAGGCCGTGGCCCACCTGTCGTCCGTCCTGGCTTCCCCACTCCCACGCTGAACCCCAGCCGGGGTCAAGCAGTGCTGGGCACCGCGGGTACGAGTCACCTCGCGCAGAAGGGGGCACCCTGAGCAGCGCGGGGCACCTCGCAGTGGGGGGCACCTGGCAGTGGGGGGCACCTCGCAGTGGGGGGCACCTCGCAGTGGGGGGCACCTCGCAGTGGGGGGCACCTCGCAGTGGGGGGCACCTCGCGCAGTGCGGGCACCCCGCGCAGTGCGGGGCACGGGCTCGGGCATCGCGGCCATCGGTCGGCCTCGGTCGAACAGCAAGGGACCCTCGCAAGCTGCGGTTGAACAGCACGGGACGCTCGCAAGCTGAGGTCGGGCAGCATGGGGCGTACGCCAGCTGTCGTCGAGCAACACGGGGCACTAGCCGGCCGCGGCCGGTTGGCACGTGTTACCTGTCGTTCGCGGTGCGGCTGGCGGGAGCCATCGGCCGGGTGGCATCGGCGTTTGTGATGGGACTCGCGGGCCATTGGTCAGGTGGCATCCGTCAGGCGTGGTGGGGCTGCGCGGGATACCGGTGGGCCGCGGTTGGGTGGCACCGATCACTGGTCAACCGGGCCGGGTGGCGGGGGTCACCGGCACTCGCGTCTGGTTGGCGTCCGTCGCGATGGTGAAGCGCCGGGCGCCAAGCAGCGAGAATGCGGACGACTACCGGATGGCTGGTATCGCGGGATTGGGGCCAGCAGCATTGCGGGGGTGTCCAGTCCGGAGAACCGTGGGCCGCACGAGGAAGCCTCCCGAAAGGACCGGACCGATGGCCAGTCACGCATTGCCCACCAGATCGCATGTCGCCTGGCGCGACATCCCGATCGTTCAGCGCGTCCTCGCCGTGGTGACCGCGGCGCTGCTGGGAGTGGACGGATATGTCCATCTGAAACACGCCGCCCAGTACGACCAGTTCCGCTCGTCGGTGATGAGCGAGGGCACACTCTTCCGCATCCAGGCGGTGGTGGCGATCGTGGTCGCCCTCGCCCTGCTCATCCGGCCCGGCGTCATCACCTGGATCATCTCGCTGCTGGTCGCGGGCAGCGCCGCCGTGGCGGTGACCCTCTACACGTACGTGAATGTCGGCCAGCTGGGCCCGCTGCCCAACCTGTACGAGGGCACCTGGAACGTTCCAGGCAAGGTTGGTTCGGCCGTGGCCGAAACGATCGCCGCCTTGATCTCGATCGCGGGTTTGGTGCTGGCCCTGCGCTCCCGCCGGGCTCACACCTGACCAGCCCACCGGCCGACCGGGCGGACATCTGATCAGCCCGGCCGACCGAGTGAAACCCGCTCAGCTCACCGGCGGACGCCCGATCAGCCGCCGACGAAGTCAAAATCTGCTCAACCCGCCATGCGAACGCCCTTCAGCCCACTGGCGGGGCGCGCCTTTCGGCTCACCGGCCAAGAGAGCACTATGTAGTCCCCTGGCCGGATGAGCGCTTTCGGCCCTTCACCCGGGTGAGCGCCTTTCAGCGCACTGGCCGGGCGGACGCCATTCAGTCCACTGGTCAAGCGAGCGCCATTCAGTCCCCGGGCCCGGCATCACGGTGCAGCTCGGTGGGGTGTCGACCGGGGCTGGGGCGGGGCGAGCGCCTTTCGGCCCTTTGGCCGGGTGAGCGCCTTCAGTGCACTGGCCGGGCGGACGCCACTCAGCCGACTGAGCGAACAACTGATCAGCCCGCCCGATGGACGGCTGGTCAGCCGCCGCCGGCTCGTAGGACGTCGCCGAGGCGGCGGCGTCGGCGTACGGAGGCTTCGGTGGCCACGACGGCGGCCAGCACCGCGGCCAGCGCGCCCACCGTGCCGAGTTCCAGCACCCACCATGGCACCACCATCGCCGGGTCGGCCACCTGGCCGGTGAGCATCCGCAGGGCCAGCGGGCCCAGCGTCAGCCAGGCCAGCAGAGCGCCCAGCGCTGGACCGCACACCCCCGCCACCACCAGCACCGGCAGCAGTTCGCCGGCCGCCACCCGGTGGCTGTCGCGCGGCCGCAGGCCCAGTGTCCGCAGCCGGGCCAGCGTCTCCCAGCGCTCGGGCGCACTCGCCGCGGCGGCCAGCGCGAAGCCGAGCAGGGCCAGCGCCAGCAGGATCGCCGCCGCGACCAGATAAAGGCGGGTGAGCCCGGCGGTCAGCGGCGCCGTGCGGCGCTCGTCGAGCAGGCCGGCCCGGGTCGTCAGCCGCCCGTCGGCCCCCGAGGCCTGGATCGCCGCGGCCGCGCCGGGGCCGGTCGCCCAGATGGTGTCGGGCTCGAAGGCCAGGCCGCCCGCCTTCGCCGCCGCCACGTCCACCACGACCACGTCGTCGCCGGTGCCGACCGGCGGCGCGGCACCGACCGCGACCAGCGGGATCGCGCTGTTGGTCTGCAGCGGGATGCGGAAGCTCGTGCCGGGCCGCAGGGTGTTGTCGCTCGTGCGGACCAGGGCCGGGATGGTGCCGTCGCGAGCCGTGGTCAGTCCGGCCGGGTCGGGCAGGCCGGGCAGGGGAGTGCCGGCGAGCAGCCGGCGGAAGCTTGCCGTGTCCACCACGACCAGGCGGGCGACGATCGCGGTGGAGTCGGCGATGAAGCGCTCGTTCTCGACGACGCGGGCCGCGACGACGTTGCGGACGCCGGGTGCCGCCGCCACCTTGGCCGTGACCGGGACGGTGGCGCCGGCCGCCTCGGAGCCCATCGTCAGCCGGGCGTCGGCGCCGGCCGACTGCCAGGCCCCGTCGGCCAGGCCCTGCTCGGTGGTGGCGTTCAGGGTGAAGGCGTACGACGCGAGGGCGATCGCCGTGATCAGGGCGAAGGCGGGCAGCACGCGGGAGGTGGCGGCGGCCCGGGCCGCGGCGAACAGCACGAGTGGGCGCCGGGAGCGCAGGGCCATGGCGAGGGTGGCTCGGGTGGCCGACGGCATCAGGCGTACGAGAAGGAGGGCGACAGCCAGGGCGACGAGCGCCGGCGCGGCCGCGGGCAACCCCACGTCGCCGTCGGCGCTGGAACCGATGCCGCGCTGCCGCAGGGCGATGAGCGCACCGGCGGCCAGGGCGACCACGGCGGCGTCCAGCGCGGCCCGGCGGAGCTGACCGGTGCGCCGCGCCCACCGACGGGCGCTGCGGTTGGCCGGCGCCCGGCGGTCGCGGGTGGCCCGGGCGGCGGCCAGCGTGCCGAACGCCGGCCCGGCCGCGAGCGCGATCACGACGAACGGAAGAACCCAGGTCAGCGCGGCTCCGCCGGCCAGCGCGAAGCTCAGGGCGAGACCGAGTGCGGCCGCGGGCACCGTCACCGCGACCGACTCGATCGCGAGCTCGGTGGCCAGGCCGGGCAGCGAGGCGCCGCGTTGCCGGGCGGTGGTCAGAGCGGCCGTACGCCGCCGGGTGAGCAGATCGGCGGCCAGGCTCACGACGAGCAGCGCGCCGGCCAGCACGGCGATCAGCAGCACGGCGGCCTGGGCCGAGGCGGTGGCGATCTGAGCACGCAGGTCGCGCAGCACGCTGTCGAGCTGGGTGGCCCACTTGAGAGAGTCGTCGCGCTCGGCCGAGACCGCCGAGCCACCCTTGAGAGCCGCCACCGCTTCGGCCAGCGCCTGGGCCGACTTCCAGGTGAGCCTGTCCGGGTCGGCGTCGAAGCGGACGGTGCGGCGCAACTGGTCGGGGCGGAAGGCCAGGCGGGCGTCGGGCAGCGACTGGTCGGAGAGCCAGCCGCCGAACCGGGTGCTGCCCAGGCCGTCCCGGTTGGCCGCCGGCTGCAACAGCCACGGTGCCAGGCGCCAGGCCGGGTCGCCCGGGTCCACCGGCCGGAAGATGCCGCTGACCCGGACGTCGTACGGGGTCCGGCGCTCGTCCTGCACCGGGAGCCGGTCGCCCGGCTTCGCCCCGAGCGCCTTGGCGTCGGCCTCGGACAGCCCGATGTGCATCGGCCACGGTTTGCCATTCAGCGGGATCTCGACGGACTGGTCGGTTGTGGCCGGGCCGGGGGCGCGCCCGGAGATCCAGGTGACCGCCGGACCGCCGGAGTCGTCGCGCAGGTATTCGAGCTGGAGCCGCCGCTGCACGCTGCCGTCGGTGACCGCCATCGAGATGCTCGAGACGGTCGTGACCGGTGGCCGGAGCGCCGAGCGCAGGCTCGCGTCGAGGTCGCTCTTGGCCAGCGAGCCGATCCCGGCGACGTCGTCGGCCAGCCGCGGGGAGCGGAGCCGGCCGCCGGTCGGCCCGTAGTCGTCCGGCCAGTCCGACTCCACCCGCACGGCGGCGTCGTCGGCCGCGCGGCGGATCGCGTCGCGGGTGGCCTCGTCCGAGGTCGTGCGGATCAGCGGCGGCGTGGCCCCGGCCAGCAGAGCCACGACGGCGACGACGCAGGCGACCAGCAAGAGCGGACCGGCGTCGGCCCGGGCCCGGCCGCGGATGCTCGGCCAGTGCAGGGCCGGCCAGGCGCTCACGACGCCACCCGCAAGGCTGCCCGGGCTTCCACGACGCCACCCGCAGTGGCCGTCCGGGCCTTCACGACGCCACCCGCAGTGGCCGTCCGGGCCTTCACGGCGCCACCCGCAGTGGCCGTCCGGGTCTTCACGACGCCACCCGCAGGTGTGCCGCGTCGGCCCGGCTGACCTGCACCAGGACGGCCGAGCCGACGGCCAGCGCGCAGGCCGCGACCAGCCCCGCGAGAAGCAGGAGCTCGCCGCCCCAGGGCCAGTGGGCCACGGCCGACGGCACGGCGGCCGCGCCGGTGTCCGAGCGGATCAGCAGCGGTGCGATCAGCCACGTGGCCAGTGCGCCGACGCCGGCGCCCGCGGCCAGCAGCGGCAGCACGACCGCGGCGTGTTCGCCCAGCAGCGCGGCCCGGATGCCGCGGCGGGACACGCCGAGCCCGCGTAGCCGGGCCACCTCGACCGCGCGTAGCTGCGTGTCGCAGGTCACCTGGAGCAGCACCCCGCCCAGCAGCAGGACGATCGCGGCCACCACGAGCACCCGCAGGACGGCCGGGAAGGAGGCGCGCAGCGGGCTGCCGGTCAGCCGCTCGCCCTCGGCCTGGCGGGTGGTGACGGTGCCGAGGCGCAGCTCGCCGATCCGGGCGGCGGCGTCCGCGCGGGCCGGGTCCCCGACCCACCACTCGGTCACCGGGGAGTCGACGTTGCCGCGTACGGCCAGGGCTCGCGTCAGCCGGTCCACGTCGACCAGCAGCGCGGCGGCACCGGCGGCCGACGGCACCTGGGGCACGATTTCGGCCACTGTCGCGTGCACCGCGGTCTGGTCGAGGGCGAACGAGATCTCGGAGCCGCGGCGGGCGCCGACGTCGGCCGCGAACCGTTGGGAGACGACCACCGGCACCGGGCCCGGATCGGCGAAGGCGGTGGCGACCAGGACCCGGGTCAGCGGGGTCGTCTCGGCGAAGCTCACCGCGGCGCTCAGCCTCAGCCGCGTGCCGGTGACCCCGACCTGGGCGTTGTTGAGCTGGTTGGCCTCCGGCGCGGCGGCCCGGACCGTCCACGCCGACGTCGACGGACCGGGCAGCGTGATCGTGGCGTCGATCGCGGCCACGTGCTGGATCCCGGTCTCGCCCAGCACCGACAGCGTGACGCCGATCAGCCGCAGCCCGGCGATCGGGACGCAACCCGGCAGCGGATGGGGACGGCCGTCCAGCGCGACCGGGTCGCCGTCACAGGTCGTCCGCAGCCCGATGTCGTCCTGCAGCAGCAGGTGCGGGGTCACGGCGATCGGTTTGTCGCCGGTGGCCGTCCCGGTGAGCGACGGGGTGTTGCCCTCGGGCAGGGCGACGCCGGTCACCGGGGCCGGCGGCACCAGGGCCCGGGTCGCGCCGGCCCAGCCGTCCGGGTGATCGGCCCGGCCCCGCAACAGGGCGTCGGCGTGCCGGGTGTCGATGGCCACCAGCTGCGGGGCCGTGGACGGGCCGCCGAGCCACTGGCCGACCACGATGTTGTTCTTGGCGACCGGGCTGATCACCCCGCCGGTGGCCGCGCCGACCTGGGCGCTCTGCCCGGTGGCGGGGGCGGTGGTCAGGGAGACGGCCAGGTCGGTGCCCACGGACAGGTCGGCCTGGTCGCGCTGGGAGGTGTTCCAGGTCGAGCCGAACGCGGTGCCGAAGGTCGCGGCGGCACAGCCCAGGCAGATCAGCAGCCCGGCGGCCAGGGCCTGCGGGCGGCGGGCGGCCCCGGAGGCGGCCAGCGACAGGGTGAAGCCGCGGGCCCGGCCGGCCAGCCGCTCGGCCCCGCGCAGCAGCGGCGGGACCAGGCGCAGGGCCAGCGCGGCGCCGGCGGTCAGGATGAGGGCGGGCGCCAGAACGCGTACGGCATCGGCCCGGGACCCGGCGGCGGCCGGCTGGGCCCGCAGCTGCCACCAGCTGACCACCGCGAGCGCCAGCAGCAGGAGGTCGAGCCCGGAACGGGCGAGCAGCTCGCGGTGGGTACGGCGATCCCCGGGATCAGCGGCCGGCCGGGTGCCCAGCCCGACGTTGAGCGCCGCCAGGGCCAGCGCCCCGCCGGCCACCACGGCGATCTGGGCTCCGGTCACGGTCACCGGGGCGGCGAGCCCGGCCCCGTCCAGCGGAGGGAGCCGGGTGAGCGCGGCATACAGCAACGCGGAGAGCGGCACCGCCAGCGCGGCCGCCACCACGGCGATCGCCCCGGCCTCGGCCGCGGCCACGGCGGTGAACTGGCGCCGGCTCGTGCCGAGGGCGGCCAGGAGGTCGAACTCGGCGGTCCGGACCCCGGTCGTCAGCCGGCCGGCCAGGGTGAGCGCGATCGCCGTGAGGACCAGGCCGATCAACGCCAGCGCGAGGACCGCCCCCGAGGTGAGCTGCTGCTGGTCGCGCGCGGCGAGCAGCAGCTGGGGGAGCGGGGACGAGACGCGCTGGATCTCCACCCGGTCGCCGAGCGTGCCCTCCAGCTTGCGGTTGGCGTCGAGCAGCGACGCGGTGAGCTGGTCGAGCCCCCGGCCGGTGGGCGCGGAGAGGTCGGGCCGGGCGGTGACCTCGAGCCGGCTCAGCGCCGACCCGCCGGTCAGCAGGTCGCCCAAGCCCACCAGGAACGGCCCGTAGGCGTGGATCTGCCGGGCCGAGGTGCTCTCCGGCGGGTCGGCGTCGAACCCGGTCCCACCCAGCGGGTCACGGTCCCAGCCGGTGTCCGGCAGCGGCCGGACGACGGCGACGATCCGCAGGTCGACGGGCTGGTTGGGGGAGCGGCCGAGCTCGGGGCCCAGGTGCACGCGGCTGCCGGGCTTCAGTCCGAGCAGCCGGGCGGTGCTCTGCAGGACGGCCGCCTCCAGCGGCGCCCGGGGCCAGCGGCCGGAGACCAGTGCCGCCCGCGACCGGAGATCCTCGATGGCGCCCAGGTAGCCGCCGCCCAGGACGCCGTCGGAGTCGGCCGCCGGCAGCAGCCGGAGGGCGGCTGACACCCGCGTCGTCGTGGTCACCCGGAACGGCGCCACCGCGGTGGTCAGCACCGTGCGGGTGTCGGCGGCGACCGACTCGGCGTCGGCCGCCGCGACGGTTCCCACATAGGCGGTGGCCGTGGTGTCGTCCGGGTCGGCCCGGGCCGCGGAGACCTCGACCGCGCGTTCCGAGGTGCGGGTGACCAGCAGCGTGCACGTGCCGAGCAGGGTGGCCCCGATGACCAGGATCGTGAGCAGGGAGGCCAGCAGCGGCCACTGGGCCCGGGCCCGGCGCGGCAGAAGTCTCAGCACGCGGGGACCCGGCCGTCGCTGATCTGGATCACCCGGTCGGCCAGCGCCATCATCACCGGGTCGTGGGTGGCCACGACGGCGGTGACGCCCTCGGACTCGACCACGCCGCGCAGCAGCCCCATGACGGCCAGGCCGGTCTCGGCGTCGAGCTGACCGGTCGGCTCGTCGGCGATGAGCAGGCGGGGTGAGGCGGCCAGGGCGCGGGCGATGGCCACGCGTTGTTGCTGGCCGCCGGAGAGTTCACCCGGTCGCTGCTGGGCGTGGTCGGACAGGCCGACGAGGTCGAGCAGCAGGGCGACGCGGCGTTCGCGGTCGCCGGGTTCGGCGCGGGCCAGCCGCAAGGGCACACCCACGTTCTCGGCGGCCGAGAGCACCGGGATGAGGCCGAAGGTCTGGAACACGTACGAGACTTTGTCGCGGCGCAGGCGGGACAGGCCGTCCTCGTCGAGGCCGGTGACCTCGAGCCCGTCGACGACGACCGTGCCGGAGTCGGGGCGGTCGAGGCCGCCGATCACATTGAGCAGCGTGGTCTTTCCGGAACCGGACCGGCCGACCAGGGCGACCATCGTGCCCGGCTCGACGTCGAACGACACGTCCCGCAGCGCGTGCACGGCCGCCGTACCCGAGCCGAAGGTCCGATTCACTTCCCGTACGGCGAGAAGGGCCCCGTTCACGCGTCGGGCCGGATCGTAATGTGGTCGGGTTCGAGAGCGAGCCGCACCCGGCGGGTGAGGGCGAGCGCCTCGCGGTAGTCGCGGGGCAGCTGGATGCGCCCGGCCCGGTCCATCACGGCGTACTCCTCGGCGATCACGTGGGTGCCGCCGTCGTCGGCGGTGGCCGTGCGGCGCAGCACTTCGCTGCTGGTGCGCCCGTCGCGGATGGCCACGGTGCGCTCGACCTGACCGCTGACCGCGGGGTCGTGGGTGACCACGACGATGGTGACGCCGAGGTCGCGGTTGACGTCGCGCAGCGCGCCGAACACGTCGGCCGAGGTCGTGGTGTCGAGTTCACCGGTCGGCTCGTCGGCCAGCAGCACGTGCGGCTGGTTGGCCAGGGCGACGGCGATGGCCACGCGCATCTGCTGCCCGCCGGAGAGCTGCCCGGGCTTGCGGTCGGCGCAGTCGGCCACACCGAGTGACTCGAGCAGCTCGCCGGACCGTTGCCGGCGCACACTCGACGGCGTGCCGGCGGCGGTCATCGGCAGGTCGACCATCTGCCGGGCCGTCAGATACGGGATCAGGTTGCTGGCCGTCTGCTGCCGGACGAAGCCGACGGTGTGCCGCCGGTAGCGCACCCGGTCGGCCCGCGACATCGCCAGCAGGTCCCACTGCTCGACCCGGGCCCGCCCGGCGGTCGGCGCGTCCACCCCGGCCAGGATGGACAGCAGCGTCGACTTGCCCGAGCCGGAGGCCCCGACGACGGCGATCATCTCGCCCTTCTCGACCACCAGGTCGAGCCCCTGCAGAGCCTGCACCTCGACCGGGCCGGTCTGATAGATGCGCACCAGGCTCTCGCAGGCGATCAGCTCGTCCGACACGCTCCACCTCCGCCCTCAGGGATCATGTTTATACCGGTGCCGCAAGACCGTGAGGCTACGCGGGCCGACGGCCGCTTGCAGCCGGTCCCGGACCGGTTGATCGGCCAGGTCCCGCCGGACGGTCCGGACCGCCGCCCACGCCTCGTCGACATCGCCCGGCCGCACCGTCTCACCGGACCACACCGCCCGGTCGACGACCGCGCCGAGGCGGCGCAGCCCGGCCGCCCGGGGCGCGGGTGCCACGTCGGCCAGGTCGCGCAGGGTCAGGGCGGGCGAGACGACGACCCCGTACGCCCGCAAGCGATCCCGGACCTCCTGGGCCGCCGCCAGCACGCCCGGCGCCCCGGTCCGCCGCCGCCGTCGTCCGGCTCGGATCGCCCACAGCAGCGGCACCAGCGCCGGCCCGACCAGCAGCACGGCCGGGGCGAGCAGCAGCCAGTACGGCCACCGTCGCGCGGCCGGTGACGGTCGCACGGGCGCCGCCACGGGGGCCGGGGGAGCCGTCACCGTAGCGCCGGGCGGCGCGGACCGGGCCTGCTGAGCCGCGGCGGCCGGACCGCTCACCCCGAGGCCGGTGGCCGATGCCTGCCCGGTCGGGTCGAGCGGAACCCAGCCCACCCCGGGCACTGCCACCTCGGGCCAGGCCAGCACGTCGCCGTTGCGGACCGTGTAGGCGCCGTCGGCGTCCGGCCGCGCGGGCGTGCGGTAGCCGACAGCCAGCCGGGCCGGGATGCCGATCGTGCGGGCCAGCGCGACGTACGCGGCGGCGAACTGCTCGCTGGTCCCGCGCCGGGTCCGCAGGAACTCGGTGAGCTGCGGCCAGCCGTGGCCGGCGGGCCGGTCGGCCCCGACGGCCAGGCGGCAGCGGGTGCGGAACCACTGCTCCATCCGCAGGGCGGTGCGGAAGGACGGGCGCCCACCGGCCGCCTGGGCCGCGAGCTCGGCCATGCCCGCGGGCGCGCTGCCGACCGGGTCGAGGCCGCCCGCCGCGTCGTGATCCAGGCCGGACCGCAGCAGCGTCGCGCCGTCGATCTGCGGCTCCCACCAGCGCAGGGTGTAGTCGACCGGCCCGGCCAGCAGCAGGGTGCCGTGCCGGGGCGCGACGTACGGGGCCGCGCCCTCGACCGCGGCCGGCCAGGTCTGGCTGGGCAGCCACGGGCCCGGCGCGCCGATGATGCGCGCGCTGCGCTCGCGTACCGGACCGCTGATCGCGGGCTCGAGCCGCGCGCCGAGGCGGCGCAGCCGGTCGCCGGGTGTCCAGCTCACCCCGTCGAACTGGTCGAGCACGACCAGCGGCCACCGGTCGGGCACGGCGTCGGCCCGGAACCGGAAGACCGGCGTCCGAGGGCTGGCCAGCCGTCCCGGGAGCTCGTCGAGCGGGCTGGTCAGCGGGGCCGGCACGGACGGGGCCGGCGGGTCGGCCCGGAAGGTGAAGCGGGCCGGTCCGGCCGGTACGACCAGGGCGGCCAGCACCACCGCCCCGGCCGCGCCGGCGGCGATCGGGGGCAGGGATCGCGCCCGGCCGGCGGTGGTCAGCAGCAGCCCGGCCAGCCCGGCCCAGACCACCGCGACGCCGGCCGCCGGCCAGGGTGCGAGCGGGACGTGGGTCTGGGCGAAGATCAGCAACGCGAGGCCGGGCAGCAGCGACGGCAGCGGGCTGCGCACCCGGTGGGACAACTCCAGCCCGGCCACGGCGGCCACGACGACCAGCAGCGGCACAAAGATGAGCAGCCCCGGCTCGGGGCGGACCGGCCAGGTCGACTCCAGGGTCCGGCCCCACGACCGGGTCACGCCGTCGGTGAGGCCGTGCAGGGTGGCCGCGGTCGGCAGCCCGGCCACCGTCGTCCGCCACAGCACCGTCTCGACGACCGCCAGCACCCCGGCCGCGGCGGCCAGCAGCGGCCGCCAGTCGGGCCGGCGGGCACTGGCTGACGCGGCCACGAGCACCGCCAGCCCGGTCGCCCCGACCGGCCCGAGCAGCGCGGTCAGGCCGAGCACGGGAGCGAACAGCAGCCCGCCGAGGACGGCCGTGGCCACGACGGCCGGAGCCCGCACGCCGGTCACCGATGCGCCTCGTTCCACACCCGCAACGCCTGCTCGGCACCGGCGCCGCGGCCGAGGGCCAGCACCACGACGCTGTCGAAGGCCCGGCCGAGCGCCGCCGGGGCCCGGGGCTCTCCGGTGATCAGCACGAGCCGCCCGCCACCGCGCGCGGCCAGGGTGCCCGCGCCGCCCTGCCGGACGCCCGCCAGCACCTCGAGGAAGTGCCCGGCGGGCTCCCGGCCGTCCGCGGTGACCAGGCGCGCGGGCAGCCCGGCCCGACCGGCCGCGCCGAGCAGCGACGCGGCCAGATCGACCGCCTCCTCGAAGTCGCCGGCCGCGAGCACCCCGGCCCGGGTGTCCAGCAGCACGGTCAGCCGGGCCTGTCGCGGATCGCCGAGGTCGCGCACCATCAGCCGGCCGGTGTGGGCGGTGGCCCGCCAGTGCATCCGGCGCACCTCGTCGCCGGGCTCGTACTCGCGGATGCCGCGCGGCTCGGCGGCCCCCCGCCGCAGATCGTCGGTGGCCGGCCCGGGCGGCGTCCGGCGCGACGGCCCGCCGCCGGCCCGGGCCGGGAGCTGCCGCGGATAGACCACCAGCGTCGTGGCCGAGCCGGTGCGGTGACGGCCGCGGGCCAGCCCGAGCGGGTCCTCGCGGCCGACCTCGAGCGGCCCGACCGGGTGCCGGCCGCGCACGCCGGTCGGCAGCGGGTATTCGCCGGTGTCCCCGGTCCGGACGACGTGGACCTGTCCGGCGACGACGTCGCGGATCTCGACCTCCGGGCCGGCCGGACGCACCGTGAGGACGGCCGTCGCCGGGCGGCCGCGCTCCACCTGGGCCGGGCTGATCGTGCGGGTGACCTCGACGGGCGGGCGCCGCCGTACGGTCAGCAGCGCGACGGCGAGCGCGCCCAGCCCGGCCGCCCCGATCAGTGCCGCCAAGGGATAGCGCAGCCACCATCCGCCGGCCAGCAGAACCGTGCCGGCGATCAGAACCGCCTGGCCGCGCCGGGTCGGCCGCACGGTCAGCGGCCGGCGCCCGCCGCGGGCACGGCGGTCGCGCTGAGCACCTCGGCCACGATCTCCTCGTCGCCGCGCCCGGCCAGCTCGGCCTCGGGCGTGCGTACCAACCGGTGCGCGAGGACCGGCCCGGCCACGTCCTTCACGTCGTCCGGGGTCACGAAGTCGCGTCCGGCCACGGCGGCGAGCCCCTGCGCGGCGCGCACGAGGGCGATGCTGCCCCGGACGCTCACGCCGTAGCGGACCGCCGGGTGGGTGCGGGTGGCGGCGGACAGCGCGACCGCGTACGCCGCGACGGCCTCGTCCACCCGCAGTGCCCGCACCTGGGCCAGGGCATCGCGCAGCACCCCGATGTCGACCACCGGCCGCAGGTCGTCGGGCGACTCGCCGAAGCGGTCGGCCAGCACCACCCGGACCTCGTCGGCCGGCTCGGGATAGCCGACCGAGAGCCGCATGAGGAACCGGTCGAGCTGCGCCTCCGGCAGCCGGTAGGTGCCCTCCAGCTCGATCGGGTTCTGGGTGGCGACGACCAGGAAGGGCCGGGGCGCCTCGTACGTCTCGGCGTCCACCGTCACCCGCCGCTCGGCCATCACCTCGAGCAGCGCCGACTGGGTCTTCGGAGTGCCCCGGTTGATCTCGTCGGCCACCACGACGTTCGCGAACACCGCGCCCGGGTGGAACGTGAACCGGTTGCTGCCGGGCAGGAACACGCTGACCCCGGTGATGTCGCCGGGCAGCAGGTCCGGGGTGAACTGGATGCGGTGCAGCGAGCCGCCGATGCTGCGGGCCAGGCAGCGGGCCAGCGACGTCTTGCCCAGGCCGGGCACGTCCTCGATGAGCAGGTGGCCCTCGGCGAGCAGGGCGGCCACCGCGTACCGGATCAGCCGGGGTTTGCCGCGGATGATCCGCTCGACGTTCTCGATGATCCGGGTGGCGATCAGGTGGGCCGTCACGACGGTCCCTTCTCGGGCCAGAGGAAGCGGTTGGACTGGGTGTCGCCCACGTCGATCCAGATCGTCTGGCCCACGCCGCTGAACGGGAACCGGCTTCTCGAACGCAGGTAGCCCTCCTCGTTGGTGATGAGCTCGGCCCCCACGTTGAACCGGCCCCAGACCGAGGCCATCGGCGTGAGCTGGATCGCGGTCTTGGGAGGGAAGCCGAACAGCTCGATGTACGGATAGGCGCACGCGGGCGGTCCGCACTTGTCCTCGTACGTGATGTCCGTGCCGCGGCGGACAGTGATCCATCGGCTCGGCAGAGCGGTCTCCACGACCGCGGGCACGCCCACGCCGCCGGCATTGCGGGCGAAGACCCCGATCCGGTACGGCTTCTCGCGCACCAGCCCGCCGATCGCGACGGTCCGGGCCTGCCCGCCGGTGGTGGTGGCGCCGGCGGCGCCGTCCGGGCCGGTCCACGTCACCTCGTACGCGGTGATGTCGGTGCCGTTGGCCGGGGCCGCGTCCCAGGTCAGGATCATCTCGATGCCGCGCGCGACAGCGGTCAGCCCGGGCGGCATCCCGGGCCGGCTCGGCGGCAACACCGGCTGCTCGGTCTCCCCGCTCCCCGGCGGCCCGGTTTCGCCGGGCGGCCCGGTTTGTCCAGGCGGCCCGGTCACCGCGGGCGGTCCGACGGGGCCAGGCGGTCCGACGGGGCCAGGCGGTCCGACGGGGCCGGGCGGTCCGGTGGTCTCCGGCGGTCCGGTGGTCTCCGGCGGCACGGTCGTTACGGGCGGTCCGGTCGTCGCCGCCGGACCCAGAGAAGGGCGGCTCGGCCAGATGGGCTCGGCCGGCCCGGTCGCCGGCAGAAGCGTGGTTGTCGGCGCGGAGAGAGTGCGGACCGGAGCTCCGGGCGGCGTGCTGGTGGGTGGCCCGGCAACCGGGGCGTCGGTGGCCGCACCGGGTGATCGTGACCCGCCCGGCGTCGCCTGGCCCGCGCCCGCCGTGGCCGCCTCGGCGCCGCCCTGGTCGTCCACCACGAGCACGTGCCGTCCACGACCGGCCTGCACATAGACCCGCCCGTCCTGGCCCTGCCGCAGCTGCGCGTCCTCGCTGCCCGGCGGCAGCGACGTGACCCGCTGCGGCCGGCCCGCCGGGGAGTACGTGTGGATCTGCCGGCGCCGCAGCTCGAGCAACACCACCGACGACCGCCCGGCCATCGGCGCCGCCCACCGGCCCGGTGGCAGCGCCACCCCACCGGCGATCCCGCGCGCGTCCAGCAACAGCAGGTCACCACCGGCCAGCACGGCCAGCCGGCCCTGGACCGAGGCCGGGGCGACCCGCAGGCCGTCCGGCAGGTCGGCACCGACCGAGGTCACCGGGCCCGGCCCGTCCGGGGTCAGGGTGGTCAGGGTGTCGTCGGCCGGGTCGAGGAACACCGCGACGCCGTCGAGCACGCTCAGCGCCCCGGTGGTGGCCGGCGGCACGGGGACGGCGCAGGTCACCCGGTCGGCGCCGGGCGGCAGGTGGCAGAGCAGCCCGGCCGCGGTCCGGTGCAGCCAGAGCGTGCCGTCCGGGGTGGCCACCGGCTCGCCGAGCGGACCGCCGGCCTGGATCACCGTCCCGGCCGAGCCGAGCCGCACCACGAGGCCGGCCCGGCGGTACACCGCGTACGGCTGCCCGGCTGCCTCCACAGTGGCGGGACGCTCGCGGACGGGGGGCGTGGAGGAGCCCGTCACCGTCAGGCTCGACCGGTCGAGCTCGCGGATCTGCTCCGAGCCGATCACGTACGAGCTGTGCTCGCCCTCGACGACCTCGGTGCCCGGCTCGACCCGGCCCACGGTGGCGCGCGCGTCGACCGTACGGCTCACGCCGTTGACATGGATGACCGTGTCGTGGCCCGGGTCGGCGAACCACCGGCCGACCGCGGCGAACCGCACGCCGGGGCTGCCCGTGCTCGCTCCGGACACCGCGGCCACCCCGGCCACCAGTGTCAACGCCACCAGCATCACCAGCGGCCAGCGGTTCCGGCCCCCGCCGCTCGACCTGCTCACCGGCCGAGCATAGACAACCGCCTACATCTTCGGTCCACATGCGATACAGAATTCATCCATCGTCCGCGGGCAGAGCCAGTTCGAAGATCGCCCCGCCCTCCTCGGCGTTGTAGACGCGCAGCACGCCGCCGTGGGCCTCGGCCACCCAGCGGACGATGGACAGGCCGAGCCCGCTCGAGCCGCCGGTGCTGTGGAACCGGTCGAAGGCGGCGCCGGCCAGCTCGGGGTCGATGCCCGGCCCGTGGTCGGCCACGATCACCCGCCCGCCGGCCACAGTGATGTGCACGACCGCGGCCTGACCGGGCGCCTTGCCGTGCCGCAGCGCGTTGTCGAGCAGGTTGCCGAACGCCCGGCGCACCAGGGCGGCGTCGGCCACCACCCGGCTCGGGGCGGCGGTCACCGTCACCTGGGCGCCCTCGGCCGGCGTCTCGTCGACCACGGTGCTGACCAGTTGGTCGAGCCAGACCGGCTCGCGCTCCAGGGTCTGCACGCCGGCCGCCAGCCGGGCCCGGATCAGCACACCGTCGATGATCGTGCCCATCCGCTGGGCCAGCTCGACCGTACGGGGCAGCAGCTCACCCCGGTGGCCGGGGTTGAGCAGGGCCGCCTCGGCCAGCGCGCGCAGCGCCGCCACCGGGGTCCGCAGATCGTGCGCGGTGTCGGCCAGCAGCACCTCCTGCTGCTCCAGCGCGGCCGCCACCGGGCGCAGCGCGCGGCCGGCGAGCAGGCGCCCGGCCACCCCGGTCACGACGAGCAGCAGAACGCCGCCGGCCACCAGCACGAGGATGGTCCGCCGGTGCGCGGCCGCGGCCGGGGCGGCGTCGGCCACGGCGACCACCGCGCCGATGGCCTGCCCGTCGGGCTGCCGGAAGGGCTCGGCGGCCAGCCGGACCGGCCGCCCGTCCTCGGCCACGCTCGTGACCCAGATCAGCCGGCCGGAGCGGGTGGCCCGCTCGGCGGCCGAGGTCAGCACGACCGGGTCGACGGGCACGCACTCGTGCCGGCTGAAGTGACCGCCGAACCGCACGGACGCGCCCGGCAGCACGGCGAACTGCGGGCACGACTCCTCCAGCGGATCGCGCAGCACGGCGGCCGTGGTGACCGTGCCGTCCAGGCGGATCAGCCGCGAAACCGTCGAGGTGACCCGGCGCAGGTCGGCGTCGATCTCGGCGTCGCGGCGGTCGGCGTCCGACCGGACCAGCAGCAGGCCCAGCACGACGACCCCGGCCGCGCCGGCCAGCACCGACCACAGCGTGATCCAGCGGGGGAGTGAGCGCAGCCGGGCCGAGGCGTTCACGATCCGGCCTCCGGGGCGAAGCGGTAACCCCGGCCGCGGACGGTGTGGACCAGCTCCGGCGGCCCAAGCTTGGCCCGCAACCGCCGCACGACGACGTCGACCACGTTGGACATCGGGTCGGCGCTCGTGTCCCAGCAGTGGTCGATCAGCTCGGTCCGGCTCACCGCCTGGCCGGGCCGGCTCATCAGGTGCTCGAGCACGGCGAACTCCTTGGCGGTCAGGCCGAGCAGCACCCCGGCCCGGCGGGCCTGCCGCCGCGGGCCGTTCAGCTCGAGGTCGGCCTGGCGCAGCACGGCCGGCCGGGCCGCGCCCCCGCGGCGGACGAGGTTGCCGACCCGGGCCACCAGCTCGGCCATCGCGAACGGCTTGACCAGGTAGTCGTCGGCGCCGTGCTCGAACCCGGCCACGACGTCGGCCACCGTGTCCCGCGCGGTCAGGAAAAGCACCGGCGTGGTCCACCCGCCCTGTCGTCGCCGGCCCACGTAGCCGGCCGCGTCGCCGTCGGGCAGCATCCGGTCGAACACCACGCAGTCGGCCCCGCCGGACGTCAGCATGGCGTCGGCGGCGGCCAGGCTGCCCGCCGCCCGCACGTCGGCGCCGCCGCGGGTCAGTTCGGCGGTCACCGCGAGCCGCAAGTTCTCGTCGTCCTCGACAACCAGCACCCGTGTCATCGGATCCTCATGTGTCTCGATGGAAGGTCGTGCCGACGGCCACCTTAGAGGCCGGCGCGACGGGGGGATGGGTCCATGTTGTTCCACGTGCTCGGACCGATCGAGGTGCACACCGCGGGGGTGCACCGCACGGTCGCCGGCAAGCCGGCCACCGTGCTGGCCACGCTGCTGCTGCACCGCGCCTGGGTCAGTCTCGACCAGCTGGCCGACGTGGTGTGGCCCGACGGGGGGCCGCCGTCCGCGGTGGCCAACCTCCGCACGTACGTCTGGCAGGTGCGCCGGGCGCTGCCGGAGCCGGGGCGGGTGGAGCGCCGGGGGGACGCGTACCGCCTGCTCCCGGCTCCGGACGAGGTCGACGCCGACTGCGCCGCCCGGGCCGCGGTGGAGGCGGCCCGGGCGGCCGACCCGGCCTGGGCGCTGGCCCGGTTGGACGAAGCGCTCGGGTGGTGGCGGGGTCGTGCGTACCCGGGTCTGGCCGCCGCCGCGGCCGCCGCCGACCAGCTCGACGAGCTCCGGCTCGACCTGCGGGAGATGCGGGCGGCCCGCCTGCTCGACCTCGGTCGCGGCGCCGAGGCGGTCACCGAGCTCCGGCAGGTCACCGCGGCCGCTCCGCTGCGCGAGGGCGCGTGGGCCGGGCTGATGCGGGCGCTGGCCGGGACCGGGCGGCGCACCGAGTCGTTGCTCGCGTACCGGCGGGCGTCCGACCTGCTCACCCTCGAGCTCGACGTGCCGCCCGGGCCGGAGCTGCGGGCGGCCCGGGCCGCGGTCCTGGCCCCGGCGACCTGACCATGGACGAGGACGAGCACGACCGCGAGTGGCAGATGCTCGGGCTGCTGGCCACCGGGCTGACCGACGAGTCGGTGGCGGCCCGCCTCGGCGTCTCCGAGCGCACGGTCCGCCGCACGATGGCCGCCGTGATGGCCCGGCTCGGCGCGCGCAGCCGGTTCCAGGCCGGCCTGATCGCCGCCCGTCAGGGGCTGACACCACCGGCTACCGTGTGTGGCTGTGCGGGTGCTGGTCATCGAGGACGACGCGAATCTGCTTCTGGCGCTGGACGTGGCGTTGCGGGGGGCGGGCTTCGCGGTTGACACCGCGGCCGATCTGCCCGATGTGGACGAGCTGCTGAGCGTCCACGCCTACGACTGCGCGGTCGTCGACCGGATGCTGCCGGCCGGCGACGCCCTCGACTACGTGGCGGCCCGCCGCCGCACCGGCTGGCGGGTGCCCGTGCTGTTCCTGACCGGCCGCAGCGTCCCGGCCGAGCGGGTGGCCGGCCTGGCCTGGGGTGACGACTACCTGGGCAAGCCGTTCGCCCTGCCCGAGTTGCTGGCCCGGGTCGGCAACCTGTGCCGCCGCGGCCCGGCCCCACCCGAGGCGACCACCGTGCGCCGGTCCGGCGTCGAGGTGGACAGCGGCCGCTACCAGGCCCGCCGCGACGGACGCCCGCTGGAGCTCACCGGCAAGGAGTTCGCCGTGCTGGAGGCGCTGGTGGCAGCCGGCGGCGACCCGGTGCGCCGGTCGGCCCTGATCGCGGCCGGCTGGGACGAGCTGGTCCCGCCGGCCTCCAACGTCCTCGACGTGGTGGTCGCCCAGCTGCGCCGCAAACTGGGCGACCCCCCGATCCTGCACACCGTGCGTGGGATCGGCTACCACCTCGGCCCCTGACCGTGCCACCTACCGGCCACCGGAGGCCAGCACATGCAGGACCGGTTCACCGGCGGCCCACTCACCGTCGTCGGCCGAGTCGCTCCGCCGGACGGTCAGGCGCGAGCAGGCGACCAGCCCGGTCTTGCCCGGACTCTCCAGTACAACCTGGAGCAGCGGTTTCGGCACCATGTCGACCTCGGCGAAGACCACGGTCTCGGCCTCCGTCGCCAGCCTCAGGGTCAGTAGCGGATAACTGCGCTGCAACTTCATCAGCTCGACGCCCTCGAAGTGGATCCCGTAAGCCGGCTCCCGCCCGTCGCCCGGTGAGCGCAGCAGCAGCTGGGAATGTCCGATGCCGTAGCGCCACACCCCGAAGCCGCGCTCACTGCGCCAGGGCAGGGTCCCGGCGTCATTCGAAGGGATTGTCAACGGGCTCACCGTCCAGATAGAACGTGACGCGATCCCAGCAGTTGGGTTCGGTGCTGATCCAAAATATCTCCCACTCGGTCAGGTGCTCGCCATCCGTCCTCGGATCCACCCGCCGACCGGCCTCGGCGGCTTTCTGGGCGATCTCCTTGGCGGTGGGAGCGTAGGGCAGACCGTCGAGGTTGACGTGGATCCGCGTCTTCCCGTCGTTCACGTACTGCTTGACCTGGTTGTACCACTCCGGTTCGGCCGGCCACTGCTGGTGGGACTGCGCACCGACCTTCTCGGCGAATTCCAGCAGCGCATCCTCGCTCTGCGGCGTCCAGTTCCGGCCGAGGGCAATGTGCCCGCAGTCCTCGACCGGGACGGGCGGCTCCTTGGTGCGGCAGGCGCGCAGACGCTCGGCCTTCTTCCGCAACCCCCACACGGTGGCGCCCGCGCCGCCCAGGTCGTAGACGAAACTGCCCAAGGTGAACGAGATGCGAGCCATCCGGAACAGCGCCACCTGCCCCGCGGTCAACGGCGTGAACGACAGCACGCTCCAGAGACAGGCCACCGCGTCGTGGTCGTAGTAGCAGGCGTTGAGGTCCGGGAGGGGTGACAGCAGGTCCAGGAAGCCGTCGCCGTTGCGCTCGAGCCAGCCCATGATGCCGCCCTCGAGCAGCGCCAGCTTCTCGCGGTAGAGGGCTTGCTCCTCCGGGCTCAGCTCGGCCAGGATGCCGTCCAGCGGGAAGTACTGCTGGGGATTCATCAACCACCGGATCTGCTGCTGGCGGTCGAGCTCCTCGTGCCGGTAGGCCGCCTTCTGCGCGTCGATCGCGTGTTCCAGCGCCCGCTCGGCCGCCACGGCGGCACTGTCGGCGGACTTGCGGGCCGCCTCGGCCGCTTTCTGAGCTTTGACCGCGTCGGCCTCGGCGGCGGTGGCCGCGGCCCGCGCCGCCGAAGCTTCCCGTTCGGCGGCGCCGGCGGCCGCGACCGCGTGATCCGCGTCGGCCTGCGCGTCCCGCGCCGAACGGCCGGCGATCGCGGCGTCGTCCGCGGCGGCGTTGGCCGCGTTGCGCGCGAGCTTGGCGTCGGCCTTGGCCTGGGCATCGGCGCGGGCCGCACTGGCCGCGGCCACCCGGGCGGCGGCACCCTCGCGGGCGGCGTCCGCAGCCGACTTCTTCGCCTCCGCGGCCGAAGCGGCCGCAGCGGCAGCGGATTGCGCCGCCTCCGCGGCGGCGGTGAAGGCCACCTTGACGTCGGTGTTCGCCGCCCGGGCGGCCTCGACCGCCACGCGCGCCGCGGCCGCCGCCTCGTCCGCGCGTTGCTGCGCGGCCGCGGCCTGCTCGGCCCCGATCACGCGAGCCTCCGCGGCCACCTGAACGACGAAGTCGGCGTCCAGGTCGGCGGTGGTGAACGGGCTGACCATCGCCAGCGCCGCGTTGTGCGGCTGGGCGATGCCGGCCGACGAAGCACGCGCGGCGGCGGCCGCGGTCAGCGCGATGTCGGCCTGCGCGGACGCGGCGACCGCCTCGGTGGTGGCCGACTCGGCCTCCTGCTGGGTGCGCTGAGCCGACCACAGCGCCTGCACCGACTCGTTCTGCGCCTGTTCGGCCAGCCGGACCGCGGCCCGGGCCGCCTCGGCGGCGCGAGCCTCTTGCGCGGTGGCCTCGGCGGCGCGAGCGTCGGCCTGCAACCGGGCCTGATGAGTGGCCTTGGCCTCGGCCTCGGCCCGGCCGGCGGCGGCGTCGGCCCGGGCCGCGGCGGCAGCTGCCGCATCAGCAGCGGCACGGGCCCGGGACGCCGCCCGGGTGGCCTCGGTGGCCGCCGCCCGGGCGTTCCCGGCCGCGCCGGTGGCGGTGTTCGCCTCCGACCGGGCGCTCCGGGCAGCCGTGCCGGCAACCCCGGAGTCGCGGGCCGCCTGGTCCGCCTGGCGTTGCGCCTCTTCCTTCTCCGCGCCACTCGCGGCGGCGGCCACCCGGGCGTACGCCTGCGCCCGCGCGACCTGGACCTGTGATTTGGTCTCGGCCTTGAAGGCGTCATCCCGGGCTTTCTTGGCCGCACCTTCGCGGGCCCAAGCGTTCTGCTCGGCGTTGGCGGCGGCGCCCGCGGCCTGCTGGCTGCGCTGGGCGGCCGCCCGCGCGATGTCGGCCTGGGCCGTCGCGTTGCGCCGGGCGTTCGCCGCCACCGCGGCCTGCCCCTCCGCCTCCTTGCGCTTGTCGCCGGCGGTCTTGCGCTCCTTCTCGGCGATCAGCCGCTGCTGCCGGGCGGTGGCCGCCTCGGCCTCGGCGGTGATCCGGTGCTGCCGGGTCCGCTCGGCGGCGGCCCACGCCCTCGCCTCGGCGGCCTGGGCCTGTTCGCGGGCCGTCTTGGCCCGAGCCGCGGCGGTCTTGGCCGCCTGGGCCTGTGCCTTGGCCGCGGCGGCCAGCTTGGCCGCCGCCGCGGCGTGCTCGAGGGCATGCTCCTTCCATTTCGCCGCCTGCTGCTGGTGGGCCTGGGCCCGCTCGGCGGCGCTCTGGGCGTTGTTCGTGGCGATCGTGGCGTCGACCGCGTGCGCGGCCGTGGTGGCCGCACCGACCGCCGCCACGGCGGCCTGGTGCATGCCCTGGACGATCAGCGACCATTCGGCGCCGTATTCCAGTCCGGTGTCGATCAGCGTGTCCGCCGCGGCGACGGCGGCCGCGGCGGCGGCCTGGGCGCGCTGGGCGGCCTGCTGGGCGGCACTGAGCTGGGCCGCCGTCTCGGTGCGGGCCGCGGTGAGCTGGGTGCCCTTGTCGGCGCCGGTGCCCCCGCCGGCCAGGATGCGCTCGGCCGACCGGGCGGCGTTCGCGGCGCCGCCCATGGCGTTCGCCGCGCGCTGCAGTTCCCGTACGGCGTTGCCGTGCGCCACCAGCAGGAGCCGGCGAGCCTCGGCGGCCCGGGCCGCACGCCGGGCCAGGTCGGTCAGGTCGTCGGCGGCCTTGGTGCGGGCCTCCAGATCGGCCAGGTACTGCTCGCGGGCGGCCGCGTCGGTGGTGGCCGCGGTCAGGTAGCCGCCGTTCCAGAAGGCCGCCACGGCGTTGTCGTCGCCGTCCTTCGCGGCCTCGGCCGCCCGTCTCATCTCGGAGCCGTCGGGGGCGGCGGCGGCCACGGCGGTCAGCCGCTCGCGCAGCACCCGGCGCCGGTCGGTCTCGGCCGCCGCGATCTGCTCGTCGCGGGTACGGGCGATCGTCGCGCCGTAGGCCAGGAACGCGGCCCGGTCGGCGTCGGTGCCCTTGAGGACCCGGGTGACCTCGGCGTTGAAGTTCGCTCCGCCGGTGCCGGCCATCCCCCGGATCGTCTCGAGGTTGCGCTGCGCAGTGGCCTTCTTCCGGTCGGCGATCTGCTTCTCGAGCGGCTTGTGCGTCTCGGCAAGGTAGCGCTGGACGGCGCCCGGCTCGGTCGAGGCCAGCGCGGCCGCCGCGGCCTGCCTGATCTCCGGCTCCTCGTTGAGCTCGGCGATGTCGACGACCAGGTTGCGCAGGAACGGGTCGTCGGGGAAGGTGACGCCGGATCGGCCGTCCCAGGGCTGGGTGACCAATGGCGGCACCTCGACCGGGGGTCCGCTCGACTGCCTGACCGCCGCGGGTGGGGCGGCGATCGCCGGAGCGGCCGGCGCGACCAGGAGGCCGGCCGCGACCAGCAGCGCGGCGCCGAGGGTGCCCAGCCGGCGTCTCATGCCGCACCGCCGGTCATCCGCTGCTCGCCGGCCAGTGCGTCGGCCAGCAGGTCCGACCAGTACGCGGCCTGGGCGGCGGCCTGCTCGCGCTCGGCCCCCCACGACTCCGCGGTCGTGCCGGCGCTGCCCAGGATGACGTTCCAGTTCAGGCCGCCGGCGCCACCGGCCGCGGCGGCCACCCGGTGCCAGGCGGCGGCCTGCTCCTCGGCCACCCGTTGGGCGTCGGCCCACACCACCCGGGGCGAGCCGGTCTGCGCGGCCACGGCACCCCACTCCCGTGCGGCGGCCGCGCGGGCCTGCTCAGCGGCCTCACCCGAGAGCTCCCGCGCCTGGGCCTCCGCGGTCCGGGCGGCGGTGACCAGGCGGGCCACGCCGGCCCGCCAGCGCATGTCCTCGTCGGTCACCCGGAGGCGGAACGCCTCCAGGTCGAGGCCGGCCGCGTTGGCCCAGTCGTAGGCGAAGAACTCGACCAGGTCGGCGTCGGTGGCGGCCGGCCGCAACGCGTAGGTCGCCGCCGCCCGCACCTGGGGGCCGGGGTCGTTGTCGCGCAGCAACACCACGAACTCGCGGTCGAACGGCTCGAGCGCGGCCGCCTGCTCGCCGGTGGCCTCGCGAGCCTGACGGTCGCGGGCCTTCGCCGCGGCGTACCCGGTGCGGGCGAATGCCTCTCGCTCGGCGACGCCGTTGTCGAGGGCCCATTGCGCGGCCGCGTGCACTTCCGGCGCGAACTCGGCGGTGTGGGTGGCCAGGACCCGGAGGCAGAAGTCGGTGTTGCGGGCGTCGTTCAGGGCGGCGCGCTTCTTGGCGTAGTCGAAACCGCTGGTGATGAAACGGGCGACCGCCGCCTCCACGTTGGTGCTGACGAGTGCGCCCCAGGCGGCGGCGCGCACCGACGAGCGCGGATAGAAGAGGGTGACCGTGCGGGTCATCGACCAGTTCGCCGAGTGCTGGTCGACGGCCGCCGCGGGCGTGGCCAGGCCGGTGCTCAGCAGGACGGCAACCGTCACGACGGACGTTCGCATTCTCGTTTTCATCGCATTCTCCACAGCAGACGACGAGGTGGCGGCGACAGACAAACATCGATGCTCAGGTGAATTGCCGAAATGGCCGGAAGCGGCCACCGGGCCCATTTCCGCGATGGAGCGGAAATGTATCGGCGTCGCTATAACCGAACTCGCCGACTCCGGGAGGAATGATGAGAACGTCGAGAACGAGACGAGTGGCGGCCGCCGCCGTCGCTCTGGTGACCGCTCTGGTGACCGCCGTCGTGACCGGGACTGCCACGGCGGCGAGCGCCGCCGACGGGCTCGAGTCCTCGCTGGAGGACCGGGTCCGCGCGGCCGCCGTGGTGGGGGAAGTCGCCCCGGACGACTGGCTGGTGCTGGGGGAGCGTGACTTCGTCTTCAAGATCTGGGAGTACGCGCAGGACCTGTCCGAGGTGCGCGGCGCGGCCGAGCTGGCCCTGGTCAACTGCACCACCACGTCGTTCGTGCAGTGCACGGTCTTCGTCGAGTCGGGCATCCACGACGCGAAGGCCCGTGACGTCGCCAGCCAGGTCCGCGATGCGACCGCCGCCCGCGAGGCGCGGCAGATCCGGCAGCAGGCGCTGATGGTGCTGGAGATCCCAGTGACGCCGGAGCTGCTCCTGCTGCCCGAACGCGACTTCGTGTTCGCCGTCTATCAGCGCGCCACCGGCCAGCGGGTGCGGGCGGCGGCGCTGGCCGCGTTCGGCGGAACCGCGCAGCAGCAGCGCGATTTCATCACCACCGGCGTCGTCCAGGCCCGCGAGCAGGACCGCATCGCCGAGATCGAGGCCGACCAGGAGCGGACCGAGGCCGAGCGGCAGGCGCTGATCGAGCGTGAGGCCCGCAAGCGGGCGGCCGCCGTGCTCGGGTTCGTGGCGACCGAGGCCCAGCTGGTGATCAGCGACGAGAACTTCGTGCGCTGGGTGTGGAACACGGCGGCCGAGCCGACCGAGGTCTACGCGGCGGCGATGGCCGCGCTGCGCAGTGCCGACCCGGTCGCCTGGAAGACGTTCATCCACACCGGGATCCATCAGGCCGACCACCGCGACCTGGAGGCCGCACTGCGCAAGAAGGGCCAGGAGGACCGTCGCCGGGTCAGCGCGATCGAGGCGGCGGCCGAGGCGGCCGGGAAGACCAACCTGGCCCGGGCCGCCCGCGACGCGCTGGCCGGCTCGGACACCGATGTCGACTACTTCCTGCGGGTCGGTCAGTACCAGATCTCCGACAACGAGTGCGCGAACCCGGTGCTGGGCACCGACACGGACGGCTGGGGAACGCTGAGCAGCAGCCTGACCGCGACCCGGCGGACGGTCACCGGGCACCCGGCCGCGCAGTGGGAACTCGCCGTGGCCAACGGCACCGCGACCACGGCCGGCATCTACCTGCCCCAGCAGCGGGTGCTGCCCGGCGCGATCTGGGACGTCGCCGCCGACGTCCGGACACCGGGTGACCCGTCCCAGGCCCGGATGGAGATCGACTGGTACGACACCGCGAGCACCTACCTGGGCCACACCAACGGCGGGTATCTGCCGATCGCCGGCGCCACCGGATTCACCCGGATCTCCGGGCGGTTCACGGCTCCGGCCGGTGCCGTGCGGGCCAACGTGCTGCTGCGGGCCACCGACCTGGCCGCCGGCGGCCTGTTCGCCACCACGGCCTGTGCCTACCGGGGGAATCCGACCCCGGACGTGAAGGTGACCGGCGTACCCGGGAACGGGACCGGATCGCTCACCTGGACCACCACCCGCACCGACATCGTGCGCTGGAACGTCGGGCGGGACGGCACGGACAGCCGCAAGAACGGGCCGTGGGCGACCGAGGTGGCGGCCGGCGTCCGCAGCCAGCAGTTCAACCTGCTGCGCAACGACGCCACGTACTCGTTCATTCTGATCCCGTTCACCGCGGCCGGCCCGCTCACCCCGGTCAGCGTGAGCGTCACCCCCAGCCTCAACCCGCCGCCGGTCGACGGGGGCGGGAGCACGGGCGACGGCGTCCAGGCGGCGGTCCGTAACGGGTGGGGCACGCCGCTGGCCCAGTACAGCGACGAGTTCGCCTACACCGGGCGGCCGGATCCGGCCAAGTGGAGCGACGCCGACGAGTGCTGGCGCAACCCGCACGCGTCCGGCGGTCAGCGTTGCGCCAGCGCGACCACGGTCGACGGCGGCAAGCTGGTGATGACCGGGGCGGCCAACGGCACGACGGGCTGGCTGCAGAACGACTGGAAGACCAAGTACGGCCGGTGGGAGGCCCGGGTCCGCTCGCGCAACACCGGCGGCAGCAACGGCCGTACCTATCACCCGCTGCTCATCGTCTGGCCGGACGGCGACAAGTGGCCCGAGGAGGGCGAGTACGACTTCCTGGAGAACAGTGCGCCCGGTGCCGCGTGCGCCGTCGCCTTCCTGCACTACCCGGTGACGCGAGGCGACACCCAGCAGGAGCGGGCCGAGGAGCGGAACTGCGGCGCGCCGCTGAGCGAGTGGCACAACGTCGCCTTCGAGTGGACCGCCGACCACGTGCGCGGATTCCTCGACGGCACCGAGTGGTTCCGCTACTCGGGCGGGGCGAGCTCGAGCCGCAAGGTCATGCAGGCCATGGCGTCCGGGCACCTGACGATCCAGCTCGACAACTTCGACGGTACGAACATGACCCCGGCCGCCTACGAGGCCGACTGGGTGCGTGTCTACCCGGTGTGATCCCCGGCCCGCGTCGCCACCGGCGGCGCGGGCCTTTCCGCTGACCAGCCTGTATTCACGTTCGTAACATTGACGAAACTCTCCGTCCTTGGTTAGCCTGCTGACACTCGGAGAGCGCTCTCTCCCCGCTTGTGCCCTCCGGGATCCCCCATCCCCAGGAGGCCTGTCCTGATGGTTCATCCTCGTTCCCGACGTCTTTCCGGCCTGCTCACGGCCGTCCTCGTCGCGCTCGGCGCGGGCGGGCTGGCGGTGGTCGCCGGTTCCGGCACCGCCGCGGCCGCCCCGGTCGGTGCCGGCAGCTACACCGAGACCCTTCCCGCCGGGCGCAGCCTGCCCACCGGCTGCGGCTCGATCTCGACCAACCCCCGGCAGTACGTGACCGGCAACGCCCCGGCCGGCCCGGTGCCCACCAACGACTGGTGGTCGTCGCTGCTCTACAAGCGGATCGACTGTCAGTTCTCCATGCCGCTGTTCGCCGGCCCCGTCGCCTACAAGCCGGGCCCGGGCGGCCTGGGTCTGTCCTATCAGACCGATGCCGCGATCAGCGGTTCGGCGACCGGAACAGGCGAATACCACTACCCGTACGCGGAACACGTGCGCGTCGGAGTCGACGGGCTCAACGCCACCCAGGCCCTGGTCGACGGCTGGAGCGACTGGACGGTCAGCACCACGCTCAGCGGCGGCGGGCGCACCCTGCGGGCCACCATCGGCCGGGGGCTGCCGCTGTCGTACTACCAGGTGACCGGCGGCGACGCGGTGATCACCACGACCGGGCCGGGCACCGCCTGGTCGACCGGCGGCAACCGCATCGGCTTCTCGATCGGCGGGCACGACTACGTGGCCTGGGCCCCCACCGGGGCGACGTGGTCGATGAGCGGCACCACGATCCGCTCCACCCTGGCCGGGCGCGGCTATCTCTCGGTGGCGGTGCTGCCGACCACCAGCGGCACCAGCACGGCCGACAAGATCGCGCTGGCCGACCGGTTCACCCCGTACGCGCACAACCACGTCACCGGCAGCCGCCTGGCCTACAGCTACAACCAGGCCAACGGCACCGTCAGCACCACGTACGCCCTGACCACCACCGCCCGCGAGGGCAGCGGGACCGGCACGGTCATCGCGCTCTATCCGCACCAGTGGCGCTACCTGACCGGGTCGACCCCGCTCGCGCAGAGCTACGTCTCGCCGCGCGGCGCCATGCGGATCCTCACCGGCACGCAGTTCACCACGTCGATGAAATACACCGGCGTGCTGCCCGAGATCCCGGCGGTGGGCGACTCGGCCGGCGCCGACCTGACGACGGTGAGCAACTATCTCAACGCCGAGCTGAACAACCCGGCCGACTTCCGCGGCGACGACACCTACTGGACCGGCAAGGGCCTCGGCCGGGCGGCCCGGATCGCCGAGATCGCCGACCAGCTGAACCTGACCGCCGTACGGGATTCCGCCCTCACCGTCATCCGCACCCGCCTGACCGACTGGTTCACCGCGTCGGCCGGCAAGACGTCCCGGGTCTTCTACTACGACCGCAACTGGGGCACGCTGATCGGCTACCCGGCCTCGTACGGCTCCGACCAGGAGCTGAACGACCACCACTTCCACTACGGCTACTTCGTCGCGGCGGCGGCCACGCTGGCCAAGTTCGACCCGGCCTGGGCCTCGGCCGGGCGCTACGGCGGCATGGTCGACCTGCTCATCCGGGACGCCAACAACTACGACCGCAACGACACCCGGTTCCCCTACCTGCGCGACTTCGACATCTACGAGGGTCACGACTGGGCGTCCGGGCACGGCTCGTTCGGGGCCGGCAACAACCAGGAGTCCTCGTCGGAGGGTCAGAACTTCGCCAACGCGCTGATCCAGTGGGGTCAGGCCACCGGCAACACGGCCGTGCGCGACGCCGGCGTCTGGATCTACACGACCCAGGCCGCGGCGATCAACGAGTACTGGTTCGACGTGCGCAACGAGAACTTCCCGGCCAGTTGGGGCCACAACTACACGGCCATCGTGTGGGGCTCGGGCGGGGCGTACGCGACCTGGTTCTCCGGGGAGCACGAGATGATCGTCGGCATCAACATGCTGCCGATCACCGGCGGCCAGTTCTATCTCGGTGACCACCCGGCGGCGGTTCGCAGCACGTACGCGGAAATGGTGCGCAACAAGGGCGGTGAACCCACGATCTGGCGCGACATGCTCTGGCAGTACCTGGCTCTCGGCGACCCCGACGCGGCCATGTCCAAGCTGCGCGCGGCGGGCAACTACACGCCCGAGGAGGGGGAGAGCCGGGCCCACACGTTCCACTGGATCCGCAATCTCCAGGCGCTGGGCCAGGTCGACTCCACCGTCACCGCCAACTCCCCGCTGGCCAAGGTCTTTGTCAAGAACGGCGCCAAGACGTACGTGGCCTCGAACATCACCAACGCGGCCCAGACCGTGACGTTCTCCGACGGCCGCATCCTGGCCCTGCCGGCCGGCAAGACCGTGGCCAGTGGCGCCACCAATTGGTCGGGCGGCAACGCCACCGGCGGCGGCACCACCCCGCCGCCGACGACCCCGCCCCCGACGACCCCGCCCCCGACGACGCCGCCGCCCACCGGCTGCGGCACCGGCACCCTGGCCTCCCAGGGCCGCCCGGTCACCGTGTCGTCCGTCGAGGCCGGCTTCCCCGGCGCCAACGCGGTCGACGGCGACGCCGGCACCCGCTGGTCGTCCGCCTTCGCCGACCCGCAGTGGCTCCAGGTCGACCTCGGCTCGTCCCGGGCCCTCAACCGGGTCGAGCTCAGCTGGGAGGCCGCGTTCGGCCGCTCCTACCGCATCGAGACGTCGGCCAACGGCACCACCTGGAGCCCGGCCGTCACGGTCACCGGCACCGGAGCCGGCGGCCAGACCACCCACGCCCTGAGCGGCGACGCCCGCTACGTGCGCATGTACGGCACCGAGCGCGGCACCCCGTACGGCTATTCGCTCTGGGAGTTCCGCGTCTACGCCTGCAGCTGACCCATCACCGCCGCCGCCGTCTCTCTCTCGGGAGGCGGCGGCGGACGTCTTGCAGCTCCAGGCCGAAATCCCAGGCCGCGAGCTTCGTCCGGCTGCAGCCCGGCCCCAGGGGATCACGCCAGGCCTGGTGAGTAAGCCCAGGTCGTGGGCAGCTGCAGGTCCGGGGTGGTCATCGCGAGGTCGTAGTCCTCCACCCGCCACCCCCGGCGCAGCAGCTCACCCACCATCGGATGGGGGCCCGGCAGCCGGACGGTGACCTGCGAGCCGCCGACTCGCGCGAGAGCGGCGACGACGGCGACGGCATCCTGGTCCGCGCCGGAACAGGTCAGGTGGGTCAGTTCGTCGTGGCGGCCGGCGCCGGCCGCCACGAGGCGGTCGCCGTCGTGGACGAGCAGACCGGTGCCGCCCGATCCGGCCCAGTACCGGTAGTCCGCGGTTCGTTCCCGGTTCGTGGTCAGGTGGGCGTCCGCGGCGGCGGCCTGGTCGGCGCCGACCACCGTCGCGCGCATGGCCGGCACAACCGGTAGGTGCTGCGGATCTCCCGTCAGGTACAGCAGAGGCCATCGAGGCAGCAGGCCGGCCTTGGCATACAGCGGAAGCGCGGACGGGTGCCGGGAACTGAACGTGAACCGCCCCGGCGTCCCGGGCCGGCCGGGCCACAAACGACGCAGGAGGCGCCCGCCCACGCCCCGTCCGTGCTGACCCGGATCGACGAACAGATCGCTGAGCATCGCGCCGACCGGCGTGGGGCGGGCTGCTCCCCAGCCGGCCACCACCCCGTCGGGCTGGACGGCGACGACGACAGATCCCTGGCCCAGCACCAGGTTCGTGTAGCGGGCGTCGGCACCGGAGTCGGTCGCCGGCTGACCGGCGGCCAGCGAAACCGTGGCGATGGCCTCCAGGTCGAGCGTGGTGGCGTCCCGGATGATCACCTAGAGGTATTCGGCCAGGGTGGTCGCGACCTCGGCCCTCATCGGGTCCGGGTCGGCCCAGCTCCAGTTGGGGTGGGCCCGGTTGGTCAGCAGCGACACCACCAGCTTGTGCTGCGGGGCGACCAGCAGGGACGTGCCGGTGAAGCCGGTGTGGCCGAACGTGGTGGGGGACGAGAGCGAACCCATGAACCACGGCTGGCGCAGCGTCACCCCGAGCCCGTGGTCGGACGGGCGGCCCGGCCGTTCCGGGTCGATCGCCGGCAGGCCGGCGTTGTGGTTGGTCAGCATGTCCTTGACGATCGCGGCCGACAGGATGCGCTTGCCGCCATAGACGCCGCCGGCCAGCAGCATCTGGCCGAGCAGGGCCACGTCGCGGGCCGTGCCGAAGAGGCCGGCGCTGCCGATCACGCCACCCATCTGGGCCGCGATGTCGTCGTGCACCGTGCCGCGCAACAGGCCGCGGGCCGTACGGGTGTCGGTGGCGACCAGCCGGGCCGCCTGGTCGGCCGCGGTGAGCCACTTGCGCGGGTTGAAACCCATGTACCGCGCGCCCATCGGCGCGGTGATGCCGTTCTTGACGGCGACGTCGAGGGCGGTGCCGGTCACCTTCTCGACGAGCTGACCGGCGACCATCAGCCCGGCACTCGAATAGCGGAACGTCCTGCCCGGGACGGCCCCGCTGACCAGCGGCGTGGCCAGCACCTTGGCCCGCTGGGCGGCGACTGTCAGGCCCTTGACCCCGGTGACGCCGACCGGCAGCCCGCTCGTGTGGGTCAGGAGCATCCGTACGGTGACCTTGTCCTTGCCCGTGCCGGTGAACCCGGCCAGGTAGCGCGCGACCGGCGCGTCCAGGTCGACCTTGCCCCGGTCGACCTGCTGGAGCAGCGCGACCGAGACCCACACCTTGGTCAGCGAGGCCAGGTCGAAGATGGAGTCGGTGCGCATCGCCACCCGCTTGGCCGTGGCCAGCTCGACCGGCCCGGCCCCGTAGCGCAGCGCGTGCCCGACCGCGAGGTTGGCCGTGGTCGAGTTGTTCACCATCACGACCAGCGCCGCCCCGGCGTAGGTGGGGTGCTTGGGGTTGGCCGTGGTGGACTTCAGGTATTTCGTCAGCACCGCCTTGAGCGGCGCGACATAGGCCGGGACCGCCGCCGCGGCCGTGCCTCCACCGCCGGTGCCGCCACCGGCCTGCCCGTCGACCCAGCCCGAGTCTCCCCGGCCGCAGCCGGCGACGGCGGCGGTGAGCGCGGCGGCTCCGGCACCCAGGACGTGGCGGCGAGTCAGCGACATGGCCGAGATCATGCCAAGACCGGCCACGGATCGACAATCGGCGGTGTGTCTCTGGACACGAATTCGTCATTCGGTCGTCACCTACCGTTGTTCGCCCGTAGCTTTGATCGCTGCCCCGGGCGGCTCGACGCCGTACGCCTGGCGACGTTGACCTTGTGGTGGAGATGGAGCACGCCCGGTGACCGCGACGACCGCTGACCTGCGACTGATCGGCCTGCCCGAGATCGACGCGGCGCCCGGGGCACCGGCCCTGTTCCGCTCCCACTCGGCCCCGCTGCGGCGCACGCTGGTCGACATCTTCGACGCGACGGTGCAGGCCCACCCGGGCGCCCCGGCGATCGACGCCGGCGGCACCGCCCTGACCTACCGTGAGGTGGCCGACGAGGTCGAGAGTCTGCGGGTCACGCTGCGCGGCCACGGGATCGGCCCCGGCGACCGGGTCGGCATCCGGGTCTCGTCCGGGTCGGCCGAGCTCTATCTGGCGATCCTCGGCGTGCTGGCCGCGGGCGCGGCCTACGTCCCGGTCGACGCGGACGACCCCGAGGAGCGGGCCGAGCTGGTCTTCGCCGAGGCGGGCGTCCGCGCGGTGCTCGGCGACGGGCTGAGCGTCTCCCCGCGCCGTGCGCCGGAAGACCGTACGCCGGAGGACCGTACGCCGGAGGACCGTACGCCGGAAGACCGTACGCCGGAAGACCGCGACGTCCGGCCGGGCCCGGCCGACGACGCCTGGATCATCTTCACCTCGGGGTCGACCGGCACCCCGAAGGGGGTCGCCGTCACGCACGGCGCCGCCGCCGCGTTCGTCGACGCCGAGGCGCAACTGTTCCTGGCCGACGACGACGCCGAGCCGATCGGCCCGCACGACCGCGTCCTGGCCGGGCTGTCGGTCGCCTTCGACGCGTCCTGCGAGGAGATGTGGCTCGCCTGGCGGCACGGTGCCTGCCTGGTGCCGGCCGCGCGCTCCCTGGTCCGCAGCGGTGTCGACCTCGGCCCGTGGCTGGCCGAGCAGCGCATCACCGTCGTCTCCACCGTGCCCACACTGGCCGCGCTGTGGCCGGTCGAGACGCTCGACGAGGTGCGGCTGCTGATCTTCGGTGGCGAGGCGTGCCCGCCCGAGCTGGCCGAGCGGCTGGCCGTCGAGGGGCGCGAGGTCTGGAACACGTACGGTCCGACCGAGGCCACCGTCGTCGCCTGCGCCGCCCGGCTGACCGGCGAGGGCCCGGTGCGCATCGGGCTGCCGCTGGCCGGCTGGGAGCTGGTCGTGGTCGACGCGGCCGGCCGGCCGGTGGCCATGGGCGAGACCGGCGAGCTGGTCATCGGCGGCGTCGGCCTGGCCCGCTATCTCGACGCGGCCAAGGACGCCGAGAAGTTCGCGGCGCTGCCTTCGCTCGGCTGGGAGCGGGCCTACCGCAGCGGTGACATCGTGCGCGCCGAGCCCGAGGGGCTGCTCTTCCTGGGCCGCGGCGACGAGCAGGTCAAGCTGGGCGGGCGCCGGATCGAGCTCGGCGAGGTCGACGCGGCCCTGCAGGCGCTGCCCGGTGTGGCCGGCGCGGCCGCCGCGGTCAAGCGCACCGCGGCCGGCAACCAGCTGCTCGTGGGTTACGTCGTGCCCCGCGAGGGCTTCGATGCCGCCGCCGCGGCGCTGCGCATCCGCGAGCAGCTGCCGGCCGCCCTCGTCCCGTTGCTGGCCGAGGTGGAAGCGCTCCCGACCCGGACCTCCGGCAAGGTCGATCGGGCCGCCCTGCCGTGGCCGTTGGCCAGTGCCCCGGCCCCGGGTGCGGCCGAGCTGACCGTGACCGAGGCCTGGCTGGCCGGTGGCTGGGAGGAGATCCTCGGCCTGCGCCCCGCGGCGCCGGACGCCGACTTCTTCAGCAGCGGGGGCAGCAGCCTCAACGCGGCGCAGCTGGTGGCCTGGATCCGCCGGGCCCACCCGCAGGTCGCGGTGGCCGACGTCTACCAGCATCCGCGGCTCTCGCAGATGGCGGCCGCGCTCGACGCGCTCGTCGTCACCGAGACGGTGCGCCGCGAGGTCCGGCCGACGCCGCGGCGGGCCGGGCTCGGGCAGGCCCTGCTGATCGCGCCGATGCTGGCGCTGGTCGGGCTGCGCTGGCTCACCGTGCTGGCCGCGCTGGCCAACCTGGTGTCCTGGGCCCCGCACGTCTCGTGGTGGTGGATCGCGGCCGGCTGGCTGGTGCTGTTCAGCCCGCCCGGGCGGATTGCCCTCGCGGCCGGCGGTGCCCGGCTGCTGCTGCGCGGTGTCGGCAAGGGCAACTATCCCCGCGGTGGCGGTGTGCACCTGCGGCTGTGGGCGGCCGAGCGGCTGGCCGAGCTGAGCGGGGCGACCGGCGTGACCGGCGCCAGCTGGATGATCACCTATGCCAAGGCGCTCGGCGCCCAGATCGGCCCGGACGTCGACCTGCACTCCGCCCCGCCGGTCACCGGCCTGCTCAAGCTGGGCCGCGGCGCGGCCATCGAGCCCGAGGTCGACCTGTCCGGCTACTGGGTCGACGGCGACGTCGTCCGGGTCGGCAAGGTCCGGGTCGGCGCCGGCGCCCGGGTCGGCTCGCGCAGCACCCTGATGCCGGGCGCCCGGGTCGGCAAGGGCGCGCACGTCAGCGCCGGCTCGACCGTGACCGGTGCGGTCGCGGCGGGCAAGCGGTGGCCCGGCAAGTCGGACGGGGTGGCCTGGCCCGCGCAGCGCCCGCCGCGCCGGTCGCGCCTCTGGGTGGTCGCCTACAGCCTGACCGCGCAGCTGATGGGCCTGCTGCCGGTGGTGGCCGTGCTGCCCGCCCTGGCCCTGCTCGGACTGGCCTTCTCCGGCGGCTTCGACCTCGGCGCCGCGCTCCTGGTGGCCCCGGCCGGGGCGGTCGCCTACTTCCTGACGTACGCGTTGCTCGTGCTCCTCGCCGTGCGGGTGCTCGGCCTCGGACTGCGAGCGGGCTACCACCCCGTCCGGGGCCGGGTGGCCTGGCAGGTCTGGGCCACCGAGCGGCTCATGGGCCTGGCCCGGATCGCCCTCTTCCCGATCTACGCCAGCCTGTTCACGCCGGTGTGGCTGCGCCTGCTCGGTGCCAAGATCGGCCGGAACGCCGAGCTGTCCACGGTCCTCGCGCTGCCCACGATGACCACGGTCGAGGACGGCGCGTTCCTGGCCGACGACACGATGGTGGCCACCTACGAGCTGAGTCACGGCTGGCTGCGGGTCGCCCCCGCCCGGATCGGCAAGCAGGCTTTCCTCGGCAACTCGGGGATGGCCGCACCGGGCCGGTCGGTCCCCAAGCGGGGCCTGGTCGGGGTGCTGTCGTCGGCGCCGCGCAAGGCCAAGAAGGGCTCGTCCTGGCTCGGCGCGCCGCCGATGCCGCTGCGCCGCACGGTCGAGACCGGCGACAGCGGACGCACCTACGACCCGCCGCTGCGCCTCAAGGTGGCCCGCGCGGCGATCGAGCTGTGCCGCATCGTCCCGGTGATGCTGGCCGGTGTCCTGGCCGTCCTGGTGCTGGCCGCGGTCGAAGGCATCTGGCAGGCGGCCGGGCTGGGGGCGGCCGCGCTGGCCGCCGGCCCGGTGCTGTTCGCCGCGGCGCTCGCCGGCGCGCTGCTCGCCACGGCCGCGAAGTGGCTGCTGGTCGGCCGGTTCCGGGTCACCGACCACGCGCTGTGGACGTCGTTCGTCTGGCGTAACGAGCTGGCCGACACGTTCGTCGAGGTGCTGGTCGCGCCGTGGCTGTTCCGCTTCGCGACCGGTACGCCGCTGCTGAGCATGTGGCTGCGGACGCTCGGTGCGAAGATCGGCCGGGGCGTCTGGCTGGAGACGTTCTGGCTGCCCGAGTACGACCTCGTGCGGCTCGGGCCGGGCGCCACCGTCAACCGGGGGTGCGTGGTGCAGACCCACCTGTTCCATGATCGGATCATGAGCATGGACGAGGTCACTCTGGGCGCGGGCGCCACGCTCGGCCCGCACGGGATCGTGCTGCCCGGCGCGAGCATCGGCGCCCGCACCACCATCGGCCCGGGCTCGCTGGTCACCCGGGGCGACGCCGTGCCCGAGGACAGCAGGTGGCTGGGCAACCCGATCGCGAACTGGGCATGACCCCAGCGGGCGCCGGCCACTCGCCCGACCCGTACCTCCCCGGGCACGGCAACGGCGGTTACCGGGTGCTCCACTACCACCTCGACCTCGACTACCGCGTGGTGTCCAACCGGCTGGCCGGGCGGGCGACGATCACGGCGCAGGCTGTGCAGTCGCTGTCCCGGTTCAGCCTCGACCTCGGCCAGTTCCGGGTGCAGGACGTGCGGGTCGACGGACGCCGGGCCAGCTGGACGCACCGGGCCGGCAAGCTCCGGGTCAAACCGGAGAAGGCGATCGACCACGGCACCACAGTCAAGATCGAGGTCCGGTACGCCGGGACGCCGGTGCCGATCTCGGGCCGGTGGGGCGACATCGGCTGGGACGAGCTGACCGACGGTGTGCTGGTGGCGAGCCAGCCCAACGGGGCACCGTCGTGGTTCCCGTGCAACGACCGCCCCGACGACAAGGCCACCTTCCTGGTGTCGATCACCGCCGCCTCGCCGTACACGGTGCTGGTCACCGGCGACCCGGTCTCCCGGCGTCGCGGGGCGGGCACCACCACCTGGGTCTACGAGCGGACCGAGCCCACCTCGCCCTATCTGATGAGCGTCCAGATCGGGCGGTACGAGATGGTCGAGCTGGCCACCGGCGGCGTGCCGCAGAAGGCGGCCATCCCGCCCCGGCTGCGCACGGTCTTCCGCCACGACTTCGGCCGGCACGGTGAGATCATGACGGCCCTGGAGCGCCTCTTCGGCCCGTACCCCTTCCGGGAGTACGTCGTGGTGGTGGCCGACGACGACCTGGACGACCCGGTCGAGGCCCAGGGCATGGCCGTCTTCGGCCGCAACCACCTCGACGGCCGGCGCACGCATGAGCGGCTGGTCGCGCATGAGCTGGCCCACCAGTGGTTCGGCAACAGCCTGACGGTCGCCGACTGGCAGCACATCTGGCTCAACGAGGGCTTCGCCACCTACGCCGAGTGGCTGTGGTCCGCCGTCTCGGGCGGCCCGTCAGCCGACATACACGCCACCCGCTGGCACATCTGGCTGCTCTCCCACCCCGCGACCGTCACCGTCGGCAACCCCGGCGTCGACCGCATGTTCGACCCCCTGGTCTACAAGCGCGGCGCCCTGACCCTGCACGCCCTGCGCACCACCATCGGCGACCCGGCGTTCTTCGCCCTGCTGCGCTCCTGGGTCGCCGAACACCAGCACCGCACCGTCACCACCGCCCAGTTCCGCACCCATGCCCAGCGCTTCTCCGCGGTGCCCCTGGACGACCTCTTCACCGCCTGGCTCGACCGCCCGGCCCTGCCCCCACTGCCGCGTTCGCTCTGACCATCGATCAGTCCGGGGGCCGCCGCCCCGGCTCGGTCATCAGAGGCTCTGCGGGATCTGGCCCAGCTGTCACCTGATGCCCATGCGGAGGGTTGCGCGTGAGCCGTTCGGCCGACTTGGTCGCGGTAGCGGCTGAAAAGCACCCGTCTGGCGGGCCCCTTGCTGCGGACCCGGCCGGTGGCATGGAAGATGGTTCTGATGCTCGCGTCGATGGAAGCCGTTCGCCGGCTCATGGATCTCAGGCACCGCGGGCGGGCTGAGGACCTGCCGGCGGTGCTGGCGGCGGCTGCGCCCCTGCTCGACGCGGAGACGGCCACCGTTCTGCTGGTCGACTACGCGCAGGAGGCGCTGCACCCGCTGCGCGGGACGGTCCCCGACATGACGACCGGCTTCACCGTGGACGGCACGCCCGCGGGCCTGGCGTTCACCACCGCCCGCCAGCAGTGGGACGGCGAGAGCCTGCTCTGGTTGCCGCTGCTGCACGGTGCCGAGCGGCTCGGCGTCCTCGAGTTCCGGGTCAAGGCCTATCCGTCCGACTCGGACCGGCACGACCTCGAGGTGATCGCCGCCCTGGTCGCGGAGTTGATCGCCAGCCGCCGGTTCTACGGCGACGCGGTCGAGCACACCCGGCGCCGGCTGCCCATGCAGCTGGCCGCCGAGATCATCTGGAACCAGCTGCCCCCGCTGACCTTCGCGGTCGACGGCACGATGGTCACCGCCGTCCTGGAGCCCTGTTACGACGTCGGTGGCGACGCCTTCGACTACGCGGCCAACGGCGACGTCCTGCACGTCGCGCTCTTCGACACCGTCGGGCACGGGATCAGCGCCAGCGCCCTGACCACGCTGACGTTGAACACGTACCGTAACGCCCGCCGGTCCGGGCTCTCGCTGCCCGACACCTATCGGTCCATCGACAAGTGGATCCGGGCGCAATATCCGGGGGCCTTCGTCACCGCGCTGCTGGCCGAGCTCGACATGGCGACCGGCACCTACCGGCGGATCAGCGCCGGCCACCCCGCCGAGCTCTTCCTGCGCGGTGACGGGGCGCTGCCGTCGCTGCCCACCCCCAACGCGCTGCCGCTCGGTCTCGGTCACATGGTCGCCCGGCGGCCGGGGGTCGTCGAGCAGCAGTTGGAGCCGGGCGACACCCTGGTGCTCTACACCGACGGCATCACCGAGGCCCGGGACGCGTCGGGGGCGTTGTTCGGCCCCGAGCGGCTCAGTGAGTTCCTGGTGGATGCGCTGCGGGACGGTGCCTCGGGTCCGGAGACGATGCGCCGCCTGATTCAGACGATCATCTCGTACGAGGCGGGCGAGCTCCGCGACGACGCCACCGCCGCGATGCTCCAGTGGCGGCGGCACACCACGACCTCCTGAGACCGGCGTCAGGCGTCGAGGAACATCAGGACGGCCAGGACCCGGCGGTTGTCGTCGTCGGACGGCGGCATCCCGAGCTTGGCGAAGATGTTGTTGATGTGCTTGCTGACCACCTTCTCGGTGATGAACAGCCGGGCCGCGATGGCGGCGTTGGAGCGGCCCTCGGCGATGTGCCGCAGCACCTCGTGCTCGCGGGCGGTCAGCCCGGCCAGCGGCTTACGGCGGGCCATCATCTGGGCGACCACCTCGGGGTCGAACGCGGTGCCGCCCGAGGCCACCTGATGCACCGTGGCGACGAACTGCTCGACGTCGGCCACGCGCTCCTTGAGCAGGTAACCGACGCCACCGGCGTGGTCGGTGAGCAGCTCCCGGGCATAGAGCGGCTCGACGTGCTGGGACAGCACCAGCACCGGCAGCCCGGGGATCTCGGCGCGGGCGGCGATGGCCGCCTTCAGGCCCTCGTCGGTCTGGGTGGGCGGCAGCCGGACGTCGACGATGGCCACGTCCGGCCGGTGCCGCAGCAGGGCGGGCAGCAGGTCCGGACCGTTGTCGACCGCCTCGACCACGTCGAAGTCGAACGCCTGGAGCAAGCGGGTCAGACCGTCCCGCAGCAGCATCAGGTCTTCGGCGAGGACAACGCGCACGGCAGCTCCAGGGTCACGACGGTGGGTCCGCCGGGCGGGGACGAGACGGCCATCGTCCCATCGAAGGCGTTGAGCCGGCGCTCGATGCCCAGCAGGCCGGTGCCGCGCCCGGGGTCGGCGCCACCGTCGCCGTCGTCCCCGATCTCGACGAACAGCACGCCCTCGGTGTGCCGCAGGCCCACCCAGGCCTTCCGGGCATTGCTGTGCCGGGTCATGTTGGTCAGCGCCTCGGCCACGGCGAAATAGACCGCCGACTCGACCGGTGTGTCGAGGCGCCCGGGCAGATGCGACCTGACGTCGGTGGGCACCGGGAGCATCATGGCCAGCGCCTGGACGGCCCCCTCCAGGCCGCGCTCGGCCAGGACCGGGGGATGGATGCCGCGGACCAGATGGCGCAGCTCGACCAGCGCGGTGGTGCTGGCCGCGCGGGCCTCGGCGAGCAGCTTGAGCGCGGCGGTGGGGTCGCGGCGGACGAGTCGCTCGGCGAGCCCGATCGTCATCCCGACCGACACCATCCAGGCCTGGGCCCCGTCGTGCAGGTCGCGCTCGATGCGGCGCAGCTCGGCGGCCTGCGCGTCGATCGCGTCGGCCCTGGTCAGGGTCAGGCGGGCGACCCGCAGACGGAGCTCGGCGGAGCGGGTCGGCGCGAGGAACAGCCGGCTGAAGCGCAGGTGGGTCGCCCGGGTCAGCGGGGTCACCGTGAGCCCGACGGCCAGGATCGCCAGGCCCTGGGGGAGGGCCAGCATCCCCTCGACGTCGTTGGCGGTCGGCCAGAACAAGCCGTACCCGACGTGCACCCCGCCCAGGACCAGCCACAGCGGCACGAGCAGGGCACCGGTCAAGCCGTAGACGGTGATGGCCAGGGCGATCAGGCTGAGCACCATCGCGATCAGAGCGCCCGGCAGCAGCCAGGCCGCGTCGCGCCAGGTGGCCGGGTCGGTGATGATCCAGCGCAGCCAGCGCCGGCTGCCCACCTCGGCCCCGGCCGGCGCGGGCAGATAGGGGCGGCGGATCGGCACCCCGGCCCGGGTGCTCAGGCGCCGCTCGAGGTCGGCCCGCCACCGCACCACCCTGGTGGTCACCCCGAGCAGCTCGGGACCGAGCGCCGGGACCGGGCTGAGCACCAGGCCGGCCAGCCAGAACGCGAGCATGGCCGGGTTGAGCAGCCCGAGACCGATGGCGAACAGAGCGTCCGGGGTGGCGCTCAGGCTCGCGGCCAACCGGCCTCGGAGTGTCATGACACCATTCTCGCTCGGCGGCCCGGCACGGCGGACGAGCCCCCGCAAGGGGTGCTGGCACCCCCAGGCCGGTGGGGTCCCGCACTCCTGATCTCGGGGCCCGCGGCGCCGACAATCAATGCATGACGGCAACCACAGTGCGACCACGAGCGGCCGCCGGAAGTGACTTCGCGGCCTTGAACCGGCAGGTGAGCGGGGCCGGCCTGCTGGAGCGGCAACCGCGCTACTACGCCCTGCGGATGACCGTCGTGGGCCTGATGGTGGCCGGCGGCTGGGCCGCCTTCTTCCTGGTCGGGTCGTCCTGGTGGACGCTGCTGGTGGCGGTCTTCCTCGCCGTCACCTTCGCTCAGCTCGGCCTGGTCGCGCACGACATCGCCCACCGGCAGGTCTTCCGCACCAAGCGCCCCAGCGAGATCTTCGGCCGGATCGCCGCCAACCTCGGCGTGGGCATGAGTTACGGCTGGTGGATGGACAAGCACACCCGCCACCACAACAACCCGAATCACGACGACCTCGACCCCGACGTGCAGCCGGAGGTGCTCATCTGGGCCACCAAGTCGGCCCTCGGACGCCGTGGTCTGGCCGCCTTCGTGACCCGCCACCAGGCCGGGCTCTTCTTCCCGCTGCTGACCCTGCTCAGCACCGACCTGAAGGTGTCCAGCATCAAGGCGTTGCGGGCCGGCGTGGTCAAGCGGCCCGTCCTCGAGGCCGGACTGCTGGTGGTGCACGCGGTGGCGTACCTGTCGGCTGTTTTCCTCGTGCTCTCGCCGCTGCAGGCGGTCGCCTTCCTCGTCGTTCACCAGGGCTTGTTCGGTCTCTACCTCGGCATGACGTTCGCGCCGAACCACAAGGGCATGCCGCACCCCGACGGCACCGAGGACTATCTGCGCAAGCAGGTGCTGACCTCGCGCAACGTCCGCGGCGGGTGGTTCACCGACCTCGCCCTGGGCGGCCTCAACTACCAGATCGAGCACCACCTCTTCCCGGGCATGCCGACCCCCAACCTGCGGACCGCGCAGAAGATCGTGCGGGAGTACTGCGCCGAGATCGGTGTGGCCTACGAGGAGACGAGCCTGGTCGAGTCGTACCGGCAGGCGTTGCGGCATCTGCACGAGGTCGGCGCCCCGTTGCGGGTGGCCCACCGCGGCCGGGCAGCGGCGCGCCCCTGAGTGCCCCGGTCCGTAGAGTTGGCCCATGGCAATCGAATTCGCCCCATCGGAGAGATCGCGCCTAGGGGTCGAGTGGGAGATCGCCTGTGTCGACCGGCGCAGCGGTGAGCTGTCGCCCGCGGCGCCCGAGCTGCTGTCCCGGCTCGGCGCCGCGTCGACGTTCCCCCACGTGACGAACGAGTTGCTGACCAACACGATCGAGATCGTCAGCGCGCCGCACCATCGGGTGCGGGACGCGGTCGCGGATCTCACCCGGCTCGTCGAGCGGGTCCAGCGATTCGCCGAGCCGATGGGCGTCGACCTCATCTCGTCGGGGACGCACCCGTTCAGTCAGTGGTTCCAGCAGCAGGTGACGCCGGGCAAGCCTCGATACGACACCCTGATCGACCGCACCCGGTGGTGGGGCCGGCAGATGATGATCTGGGGCGTCCACGTGCACGTCGCGGTGGAGGACCGCCGCAAGGTGCTGCCGATCATCGACGGGCTGCTTACCTATCTGCCGCACTTCCAGGCGCTCAGCGCGTCCAGCCCGTTCTGGAGCGGGGAGAACACCGGATACGCCTCCAACCGGGCGCTGATGTTCCAGCAGCTGCCCACGGCCGGGTTGCCGCCCCAGTTCACCGAGTGGGCCGAGTACGAGCGACTGGTGGCCGATCTGCTGCACATCGGCGTGATCGAGGAACTCAACGAGCTGCGCTGGGACATCCGGCCCTCGCCGAAGTGGGGCACGATCGAGGTGCGCACGTTCGACGGCATCCCCACCGCGGGCGAGATCGCGGCGGTCGCGGCGCTGACCCAGTGCCTGGTCGAGCACTTCTCCCGGGAGCTGGACGCGGGCCGCGCCGTGCCGACGATGCAGCCCTGGTTCGTCCGCGAGAACAAGTGGCGGTCGGCCCGCTACGGCATGGAAGCGATCATCATCCGGAACGCCGACGGCGACGAACGGCTGGTGACCAAGGACCTCGAGGAGTTGCTGCCGTTCCTGGCGCCGATCGCGGAGTCGCTGGGCTGCGGGGCCGAGCTCGCGCGGGTCCAGGACATCGTCGACCGGGGCGCGAGTTACCAGCGCCAGCTCCGCGTGGCCGCGGCCAGCGACGGCAGCCTCAAGGCCGTCGTGTCGTCCCTGGTCCGCGAACTGCGCGACGGCCAACCGCTGTACTGAACTCGGTGGACAACGCCTGCTTCATCGACCAGGGTCGTTGAATCAGCGCAGCGATGCATCGGCGTACGACGATGCCGAACGCGCGGAAATGGGCGCGCTCCCACGGCGGACTTTCCTTTGGAATGCCTTTACTTCCATTGATGAGCGTCATAAGTTGCTCACATCAGACCGAAGTTTTGATTTCTCTGAGAAAAGTCCGTAACACGTGCCCGGCGGCCATGGCGGCGACCGGCCGGCACGTGGGCGGAGCCGTGCCGGGAGCCCGGTCTCCGCGGGACACCCGCCCGCCCACCTCACGACAGCATGGCGTACCGGCTCGGCCGGCGGCGCCGGAGGACGCGCATGGACGACAACGTTGTCAATCCGGACGGTGAGCAGCATCTCCGCCGCCGGTCACTGCTCGCCGCGGCCGGGGTCCTCGGACTGACCGGCGGAGCGGTCGCGGTGACCCGGGGCGCTCCGGCCGAGGCCGCCGCGGGCGTGACCAAGAAGGTCACCATCTATGCCGAGGCGCTGCCGGGGGGCCAGTTCGGCTACGGGCTGACCCGGGGCGGGGCCACCATCCCCGGTCCCGTCCTGGAGATGTACGAGGGCGACACGCTCGAGATCACCCTGGTCAACACGACCACTCAGCGGCTCTCGATCCACCCGCACGGCGTCGACTACAGCACCGAGTCGGACGGCGCGCCGTTCAACAACTCATTCAACGCGCCGGGCGAGACCCGTACGTATGTCTGGCGCTCGCACGAGATGACCGCGGCCGCCGGTCGCCGGTTCATGCCCGGCAGCGCCGGCTACTGGCACTACCACGACCACGCGATGGGCACCGACCACGGCACCGCCGGGCTCATCAAGGGTCTCTACGGCGCCCTGATCGTGCGGCGGCGCGGCGACATCCTGCCCGACAAGCAGGTCACCGTCGTCTTCAACGATCTGCTGATCAACAACAAGGCCGCGCCGGACACCCCGATGTTCGAGGCCAGTCTGGGCCAGCGGGTCGAGTGGATCGCGATCGGGCACGGCAACTTCTTCCACACCTTCCACCTGCACGCGCACCGCTGGGCCGACAACCGGACCGGGATGCTCGAAGGCCCGTCCGATCCCAGCCAGGTGATCGACAACAAGGACCTCAACCCGGGCAGCTCGTTCGGGTTCCAGGTGCTGGCCGGCGAGGCCGTCGGGCCCGGCGCGTGGATGTACCACTGCCACGTCCAGTCGCACTCGGACACCGGCATGGCCGGGATCTTCCTCGTCCGCAACGCCGACGGCACCATGCCGCCGGGCGCGCAGGAAGCGATCGACCGGTTCCAGGGCCACCAGCACACCGCGGCGGCCGCGAAGACCCACCAACACGGAGGGACTGGCTCATGAGGCTGAGACAAGCCGTGGCCACCGCCATGGCCGCTCTACTCACCATCGGCGCGGCACCGCCCCGGGAGGCCACAGCGGCGCAGGCGGCCGCGGCGGCACCGGCGAAGCCGGGCATCCTCGTCTTCTCGGGCGCGGCGGCCGGGCAGCAGGATCCGGTGACCCGGGCGACCCAGACCATCAAGGAACTCGGCACGGCGCAGGGCCTCGACGTCACGGCGAGCACCGACGCCTCGGTGTTCAGCGCGAGCGGCCTCGCTGCCTACCGGGCGGTGGTCTTCCTCTCGGCCGACGGTGTGGCCCTGAACGCCGTACAGGAAGCGGCTTTGAAGGGTTTCGTCAACGCCGGCGGCGGTTTCCTCGGCATCGGCGACGCGGCCCGGGCCCAGCTCGACTCGACCTGGTTCACCGGCCTGATCGGCACCCGCCCGGCCGGGGCGATCCCGGTCGCCCACCCGGTCTCGGCCGTGACGGCGAGCGGCGAGAACCCGCCGAACGAGACCGCGGCCAAGCTCAACGACGGTGACGCCAACACCAAGTGGCTGGTGCGCACCCCGGCCGCGTGGGTCCGATACGAGCTGGCGGCGCCGGCCCGGATCACCGGGTACGCGCTCACGTCGGCCAACGACTCGTCGGGCCGTGACCCCCGGGACTGGACGCTGCAGGGCTCGGCCGACGGCCAGACCTGGTCCGACGTGGACCAGCGCGCCAACCAGACCTTCCCGGACCGCTACCAGATCCGGCGGTTCGACGTGACAACGCCCGCCGACCACAAGTTCTATCGGCTGAACATCACCGCCAACAGCGGCGAGCCGCTGACCCAGCTGGCCGATCTGCGCCTGTTCACCGGCACCACCGAGACGCCGGCACCGCCCGCGGTGAACCGGGCCGTGGTCGACATCCTCGACCGGCAGCACCCGGCGACCAAGGACCTCGCGCTGACCGTGACCCGCGAGGACCGTTGGTACAACTGGGATCCGAACCCGGTCGGCGCCGTGCACACCCTGGCCCAGGTCGAGGAGCGCCACTACAACGCCGGTCTGGGCGCGAACGGGCCGTTCCACCCGGTCTCGTGGTGCCGTGACTACGACGGTGGCCGCTCCTTCTACACCGGCATGGGGCACACCGAGGGCTCGTACGGCGAAGAGGCCTTCCGCAAGCACCTGACCGGCGCGCTCGGCTGGACCAGCGGCATCGTCCGCGGCGACTGCCAGGCCACGATCGCGAGCAACTACAAGGTCGAGCGCCTCACCGCGGCCAACAAGACCGGGGAGCTCGACCAGATCGGCGAGCCGCACGGGCTGACCATCACGCCCGACGGCACGGTCTTCTACGTCGGCAAGGCGGCCTGCCCGAGCGGCCCGGTGGTCAGCTGGGACAACCCGAACGTGGGCCTCGGCTGCGGCACCATCCACTCGTGGAGCCCGACCACCAAACAGGTCAAGCTGCTGACCACCCTGCCGGTGATGGGCAACCGCGGCAGCGGCGACGAGCTCGTCAAGAACGAGGAGGGTCTGCTGGGCATCGTTCCCGACCCGAAGTTCGCCGAGAACGGCTGGCTCTACGTCTACTGGATGCCGCACGCCTCGATCGACCGCCAGAAGCGGGTCGGGCAGCGGACGGTCTCGCGCTTCACGTACGACAAGGCGGCCCAGACCATCGACCAGGGCACCCGCAAGGACCTGCTGAACTGGCCGGTGCAGATCCACAGCTGCTGCCACGCGGGCGGGGGCATGGCCTTCGACAACAAGGGCAACCTGTACGTCGGATCGGGTGACAGCAACTCGTCGGGCGGTTCGGACGGCTACTCCGGCAACAACTGGACCCAGGCCTACGAGGGTCTGTCGTTCCAGGACGCCCGGCGCACGGCCGGCAACACCAACGACCTCAACGGAAAAATCATCCGGATCCACCCGGAGGACGACGGCACCTACACGATCCCGTCGGGCAACCTGTTCGCCCCGGGCACCGAGAAGACCCGCCCGGAGATCTACGTGATGGGCGTCCGCAACATCGCCCGGCTCCAGATCGACCCCAAGAAGCAGTGGCTGACCGCGGGCTGGGTCGGCCCGGACGCCTCGGCCCCGAGCCCGGAGCTGGGCCCGGCCAAGTACGAGACCGCCACGATCATCACCGAGGCGGGCAACCACGGCTGGCCCTACTGCATGGGCAACCGGCAGCCCTACCGCGATCGCAGCACCACCGACGCCAAGGTGCTGACCGGCTGGTACGACTGCGACCACCCCAAGAACGAGTCACCCCGCAACACCGGCCTGACCGACCTGCCGCCGATCAAGGACAACATGATCTGGTACTCGCCGGACGGCGGCGGCCCGGTCTTCCCGAAGCGCGAGGGCAGTGACATCCCGACCTACCGGGCCGCGGATGCCACGTACACCCAGCCCTACCTCCGCGGCGGCGGCCAGGCCATCATGTCGGGCCCGACCTACCACCGCGACCTGGCCGACACCGCGAGCGGCGTGGCCTGGCCGTCGTACTGGAACGACAAGTGGTTCCTGGGCGACCAGTCGAACGCGGCCAACCGGGTCGCCGTCACGGTCGACCAGCCGGGTAAGCCGCCCGCCTTCGGCGAGTCGTTGCGGGCCATCATCCCGGCCGGTGGCGGGGCGACCCAGCTGCAGTCCTGGATGGACGCCAAGTTCGGCCCGGACGGCGCGCTCTACCTGCTCGACTACGCCGGCGGATTCTTCTCCCTGCACCCCAACCAGAAGCTGATCCGGGTGACGTACCAGGGCGGGGCGCCCACCCCGGCTCCGGCCGCGACGTCGGTGGCGGTGCAGAACAAGCCGTTGACGGTGGCGTTCAACGGATCCCGCTCGGGCGGGCTGTCCTACCAGTGGACGTTCGGCGACGGTGGCACCTCGACCGAGGCCAACCCCACCCACACGTACGCCAAGGTCGGCTCCTACACAGCCACGCTCACCGTCACCTATGCCGGCGGGGAGAAAGCGACCGTGCGCACCACCGTCACGGCCGGTTGCACGGTGGCTGATCCGGCCACGACCGTACGGCTGGACGGGACCGACACCGGGGTGCCCAACCGGGTCGTGGGCCAGGGCTGCACGATCGACGACCTCATCGACGACGAGAGCACGTGGGCGACCCACGACGCGTTCGTCCGCCACGTGACCGCCGTGGCCACGTCGCTGACCGGCGACAAGGTGATCAATGCTCGCGAGGCGGGCGCCCTGACCCGGGCCGCGGCCGCCTCGCCGATCGGCAAGGAAGGCCACACCGGCTACGTGTCTCTCTACAACGGCACGCCGGAGTCGCTGCGGGACTGGGCCCAGGCGCCGACCGGGCAGTTCACGATCCAGCCGGACGGGTCACTGCGGCCCAGCGGCGGGCTCGGAATGCTGTATTACACCAAGCCGTTCAAGGATTTCTCGCTGACCCTGCAGTTCCGTGATGTCGCCCCCGGTGACGCCCGCGGCAACAGCGGAGTCTTCACCCGGTTCCCCGACCCGCGGATCCCGCTTGACCAAAGACCGGCCGGCAGCTGCGGCACGGTCGGCTCGGCGCGCACCTCACAGGCCTGGGTGGCCATCTATTGCGGGCACGAGGTGCAGATCTACGACGGGGAGACCGGTGAGACGCAGAAGACCGGGTCGATCTACAACTTCGATCCCAACCCGATGAGCGCGGCCGGGGCCACGGCCAAGAACGTGTGGAACCGCTACGAGATCCGGGTGACCGGCCAGCACTACACGATCATCCGCAACGGCACGGTCATCAACGAGTTCGACAACACGCCGGGCAAGCAGTCCTCCCGGGCCGGTGACCCGCCGACCGACCTACGACAGTTCGCCGAGGGGCTGATCGGTCTGCAGAACCACAGCGACACCGACCTGGTCGACTTCCGGGACATCCGGGTGCGTGCGCTGTGAAGCGGCTCGTAGCGCTCGTTTGCGCCGCCCTTCTCGTACTGGTCGCCGCGCCCGCACCGGCGGTCGCCGCCCAGACCCTCACCTGGACGGCCGACAACAGTGTGACCGCGTACAGGTCGGTGCCGACCCAAGCCGTCGCCGGTCAGACCACCGTCGTGTTCGAGAACAGCGAGGCCACCGGCAACACGACCGGCATGCCGCACACGCTGACCTTCGACACGTCGACCGAGGGCTACAACCACGACGTCAACCTCAACATCCTGGCCAACCCCTTCGACGCGAACAACGGCCGGCACGAGGCCACCATCACCCTCACGCCGGGCCGCTACCGCTACTTCTGCTCGATCCCCGGGCACCTCACGATGGTCGGGGAGCTGGTGGTGACCGACGGCGGCACCACTCCCGACACGACCCCGCCGACGGTGGCGGCCCAGGCGGCCGGGACCCGGGACGGTGACGGCAACTACGTGGGCTCGGCGAGCGTCACGGTCACCGCCGCCGACACCGGTTCGGGCGTCGACACCATCGAGTACGCGCTGGACGGCGCCGCCTTCCAGCCGTACACCGCGCCGGTCACCGTGACGGCGGTGGGCGAGCACGCCGTGCGATACCGGGCCACCGACAAGGAGGGCAACGCGTCCGCCGAAGGGTCGCTGGCCTTCCGGGTGGTCGAGCCGGCTCCCGACGAGGACACCACACCGCCGACGGTCACCGCGCAGCTCGCCGGGGACCGGGACGGGGACGGCAACTACCTCGGAACGGCCACGGCCACCCTGACGGCGGCGGACGACGACTCCGGCGTGGCCCGGATCGAGTACTCCTTGGACGGGGGAGCCTTTACGGCGTACGGGAATCCGGTCGTCGTCAGCACGGCCGGGATGCACATGCTGCACTACCGGGCGACCGACAACGCCGGGAACACCTCGGCCGAGCAGATGTCGCACTTCACCGTGGTGGCCCGGGACACCACCGCCCCCACGGTCTCGCTGTCGGTCGCCGGAACCCAGAACGGCGACGGCGCCTACCTCGGACTGGCCACGGTGACCGTGACGTCGTCCGAGGCGGGCCGGATCGAGTACGCGCTCGACTCCGGCGCCTGGACGACCTACAACGCGCCGGTCGAGATCCGCGGACTCGGCGCCCACACCGTGCGGGCCCGGGCCACGGACGCCGCCGGCAACACCTCGGCCGAGAAGACCGCGACGTTCACCGTGACCGGCTCGGGTACGGGCGCCTGCCCGGTCCCCGACACCCGGGCCACGGTGGTCATCGACGGATTCGACACCACCGTGCGCAACTACGCACTCAGCGACGGCTGCACCGTCAACGACCGGATCGCCGAGTACGACGACTACGCCGATCACGCGGCGTTCGTCCGGCACGTCGAGACGGTCACCGCCGCGCTGGTCACCGGCGGCACGCTCACCAAACGGCAGCAGGGCACGATCGTCCGCGCCGCCGCCCGTTCGGACATCGGATCATGAGAGGCCTCCCCATGCACAAGCGTGTCCCGTTCTTCGTCGCCGCCGGTGTCCTGGCCGGTGTGTTCTCCGCCGTCCCGGCCAGCGCGGCGCTGGTCACCCACTGCATCGGCACCGGCGGCGCGGTGACCGTGCCCAACGACCTCTACGTCCCGGCCGGCGAGTCGTGCGCACTGACCGGCACGATCGTCACCGGCAACGTCAGCGTGGCCGCGGGCGGCAACCTGGTCGTCACCGGCGGCCGGCTGGCCGGCGACGTCCGGATCGCCGGCAACGGCTACTTCGACGCCTCGGACACCGAGGTCTCGGGCCCGGTCGTGCTGGCCGCCGGCGGGTACGGGGTCTATCTGAGGGAGGCGACGAGCGGCGCGGTGACCGTACGCGCGAAGGGCGCCACCACCGTCGACAGCTTCCTGTACGCCGAGGGCAGCACAGTCACCGGCAGCGTGAACGTGCAGGCGGGCGAGGTCCGCCTGGACGGCAACACGTCGGTCACCGGCAACGTCAGCAGCACCGGCACGTATTACACCGACGTCCACGACTCGTTCGTCGACGGCACGCTCTCGGTGCTCAACAGCGCCACCGGCAGCGTGGTCTGCGGCAGCTCGATCCGCGGCAAGGCCACGTTCGCCGGCAACCTGGGCGGCGTCCAGCTCGGCCCGAACGGCCCGCTCGACTCCTGCGCGTCGGGCGGCTTCTGGGGCAAGGACGTCAGCGTCACCAGCACCACCGGCGGCGTGACGGTCGACGACAACATCATCGACGGCACCCTGACCGCGACCGGCAACACCCCGGCCGCCCAGATCGCGGCCAACAACCGCATCCGCCGTGGCGTCGTCACCGACCCGCCCGCAGCCGCAGCCGCAGCCGCAGCTCGGTCGGCCGCCCGGTCGGCGGCTCCGCGGACCGATGACACCGGCAAGGCCGACGCCCGCCGGGCCGACGCCGTCCGGGAGGCCGTGGTCGCCGGTCCGGCCGACCTCTGACCGGTGGCGGTGGCCCCGGGCTCCGGCTCGGGGCCACCGGATGCCGTGCGGCTCTTGCCCCGCGGTGGCGGGGGCTCTGAGATGGGACCATGACTGAGCCGTCCGCCGAGCGCCGGATGTGGGCGCTGTTCGAGCCTTTGCACGCGGTCACCTACTTCGCGCCACAATGCGGGCCGGCCTTCGAGGAGGCCGGGCTGACCGGCTTCTGGCGGCGCTACTTCGCCGGGCGGGCCGCCGCCCTCGGGCCGATCGGGCCCGAGCCGGTGACGGCGGCGTTCTTCGGGTTCGCGCCGGCCATGGTCGCGCGCGCCCTGCCCGGCGTCTGGTCACGGATCACCCCGTCCGCCGCCGTCGCCGCCCGCACCGCCGGGGCCACCGCCGCGCTGACCGAACTCTTCGCCGGCCCGCCGCCCGCAAAAGCCGGTCCGCCGCTCGGGGAAGCCGGCATGTCGCCTGATCGAGCTGGCTTGTCTTCCGTTCAGATCGCGGAGGCGGCCGATCTGCTCGGTGAGGCGGCGCGGGCGGTCGATCTGCCCGGGCGGGTGCTGGCCGCCGCCCACGCCGGTCTGCCGTGGCCGGCCGATCCGGTGGCCCGCCTGTGGCACGCCGCCACCATCCTGCGCGAGCACCGCGGCGACGGCCATGTCGCCGCCCTGCTCACCACGGGCGTCGACGGCGCCGAGTCCCTCGCGTGGCGGGCTTCGCTGGAGGGCGGCCGCCTGCGCGAGGTGACCCAGCCGGCCCGGGGCTGGACCGACGAGGAGTGGGAAGCCGCCGCCGCACGACTTTGCGACCGTGGCTGGGTTGCCGCCGACGGGTCGGCCACGGCGGCCGGGCGGGAAGCGTACGCCCGGGTCGAGACCCTGACCGACCAGCTGGCGGCGGGGCCGTGGGCCCGGCTGGGAGCGGCCGCGACACAACGGTGCGCGGAACTGCTGGCCCCGCTGGCCGACCGCGCCCGGCAGGTGATCCCGGACGACAACCCGATTCCGCTGAGGCGCCACTGATTCCTGGGCGCCGTTGAGGGGCCGCCACAGCGAACCGGGACGGTGGCCGGTACAGTTCGCGCGCCGGAAGGAGGCCTGGGCGATGAATCCGTTTCCGGGACCGGGCGACGCCGATTTCAACGTGTCGGGGTGGATCGCCCGGCTGACCGCCGACGAGCAGCTCGCCGAGCAGGTGGCCGCCGCGCTGTCGAGCGACCCGCTGATCCGTGGCCGCCGCTTGGAGATCATCGTGCAGGACGGCGTCGTGATCCTGCAGGGCGAGCTCGACTCCGAGGAAGCCCGCGAAGCCGCGCGCCACCGGGTCTGGACTCTTCCCGGCGTGCGCGACTTCTGCGACGCCTTCACCCGGCCCTGAGCCACTCGCCGGCCCGGCTTGAGCCGTTCGCCAGGCCGGCCCTGAGCCGCCGGCCGGGCCGGTCTCGAGCCGCTCGCCGGCCCGATCGGACCGGCGAGCCTCGGCTCGAAGGGGCGCCGCTACACGGTCGTACAGGTGGTGCCGTTGAGGGTGAAGACCTGCGGGAAGGCGTTGGGCCCGCTGTAGGAGCCGACGAAGCCCACCGAGGTGGTGGCGCCGGCGGCCAGGCTGCCGTCGTTCGTCACGCGGACCGTGCGGCCGGTCTGCTCCCACGTCGCGCTCCACCCGCTGCTCACGCTCTGCCAGGCGGTGGGCCAGGTGTAGGTCAGGGTCCAGCCGGTGACCGCGCTCGCCCGGTTGTTGGTGATGTCGATCGACCCGACGAAGCCGTTGCCCCAGTCGTTGGTGTCGCGGAACTTCACCGTGCAGGCCGCGTCGGCCGGGGTGCCGGTGGTGAAGGTCAGCGGCGGCGACGGGGGTGACTGGCGTCCGGCGTTGTCCCGGGCCACCACGTTGACCGTGTAGCGGCGGCCCGGCTCGAGGTTGCGCACCGTCAGCGACGTACCCGTGGTCTCGCCGAGCAGTTCCGAGGTGCCGCCGTTCTGCCGGTACACCTCGTATTTGACCCCGGCGGCGGCCGCGGGCCAGGTGATCGTCGCGGTGCGGTCGGTCGTGGTGGCCGTCGGCTTGGCCGGTGCGGCCGGCGCGCCCGCGGTGCTGCGGGCCGGGTGCAGCGTGACCAGCTTGATCGAGTACGGGGCCAGGGTCTGCGCCCCGGCCGTGCCGTCCGTCCCGGTGCTCACCGCGTCGTCACCGTTGGCGAACGTGGCCACCGCCGGCGTTCCCGACGCCGGCGTGAAGCCCTGATAGTTCAGCTTCACCGTCCGCGCGTTCGCCGGATCCTTGTTGATCAGCAGCACCGCGACATCCCCGTCGCCCCGGCGGACAGCGTGCGCACTGACCAGAGCGTCATCGGTCCCGGCGCCGACGAACTGGTCGCCGGTGCGCGCGAAGTCCCCCATCAGCGACAGCGCGTGGTACGGCGCGAACGGCGTGTTCAGCGGCGGCTGGCACACCGAGCCGTCGGCCGTGCAGTTCCCGCTGGAGAGCAGCCCGAAGTCGTCGTAGTCGGTCTGCCCCTCGACCGTCGACACATCGCCGATCCCGTTGTGCACGTTCCACCAGTGCACGGTGAAGACACCCTGGGCGAGCAGGCCGCTGTAGGCGTCGGCCAGGAACAGCGCCCCCGGCTGGGTGTTGCGGCCGACGTCGACGTTCGTCTCGGTCATGCTGATGCCGATCCGCCCGGCCGGCCCGCCCGCGTACTGGTCGATCTGCTGCCGCAGCAGCTGGGTGGCTTCCCCGATGTGCGTGGTCTTGGTCAGCGTCTCGGCGGGCGTGCTGCCGCCCGGATACCAGTGCACGTCGGCGAAGTCGATGACCGCGCCGGCCCGGGTAAGCACCTCCTGGTTCCAGCTGCCCTCGTCGCCCGCGCCGACGATGCCGTCCGGCCAGTTGCCCGGCATGGTCAGCACCGCGCCGATCTTGATCGTCGGGTCCACGGCCTTCATGGCCCGCGCGTACGCGACAACCGTGGCCGCGTACTCCTTCGGGCTCTTGTCGGCGTGCTCGTCGGCCTCCCAGGCCGACCCGTAGTGCCCGTTCCCGTAGTTCTCGTTGCCGATGGTCCAGTACTTGGCGCCGTACCCCTTGGTGACGTTGGCGTAGCGGACCCAGTCGGCCGCCTCCTGAGCCGTCCCGGTGCCGTAGTTGGCGATGATCATCGGCTCCGCCCCGGTCCGCTCGGCCCCCGCCATGAACGTGTCGAAGTCGGTCCCCGGCGCCACATAACCACCCGGTGCGGTGTGGTCGCGCCAGTGGTAGATGTCGGCGTAGGAGCCGCCCGGGTACCGCACCATCTGCACCCCGGCGTCGCGCAGAAGGTCGGAGACGGCCGGTTTGCCGAGTTCGGCATCCCAGATGGCGTGGTTGACGCCGAGGGCGACGTCGCCCACGGTGGCCAGCCCGGCCCGCACGTCGATGTCGACGCGGGTGTCGGGGGGAGCGGCATGGACAGTGGACGGGACGGCGACGGCGGCAAGCAGGACGGTGCTTGCCAGGGCACACCGCATCAGCAACGGCTTCATCGGATCTCCACGGACGGGCGGACTGGGAGCGCTCCCATCCTCCGGCCCGGCAGTGAAGGATGTCAATCTCCTATTACCGGGCCCGCGCCCGGGGTAGTCAGGTGTCGTGAGAGCCGATTCCGCGTGGGCGCCGTTGCGCATCGCCGTCTATCGCAACCTATGGCTGGCCCTGCTGGCCAGCAACATCGGCACGTGGATGCAGACCGTCGGGGCGCAGTGGCTGCTGGTCGAGCAATCCGGTACGGACACGCTGGTGGCCGTCGTGCAGACGGCCAGCACGTTGCCGATCGTCCTGCTCGCCCTGCCCTCCGGGGCGCTGGCCGACACCCTCGACCGGCGGCGGCTGCTCATCGCCGTCCAAGCGTTCCTGGTCGCGGTCGGCATCCTGCTCACCGCGCTGACGGTGACCGGCCACATGCCGCCGGCCCTGCTGCTGACGCTCACCTTCGCGCTGGGGGCGGGTCAGGCCCTGACCGCCCCGGCCTGGCAGGCGCTCATCCCCGACCTGGTGCCCCGGCCCCAGCTGGCCTCGGCGTCCGCGCTCGGGGCGATCAGCATGAACCTGGCCCGCGCGGTCGGCCCGGCCGTCGCCGGGGTGCTCATCGCCCGCACCGGCCCGGGCGTGGTCTTCGCCCTCAACGCCTGCACTTTCGCCCTGTTCACCTGGGTCCTGTGGCGCTGGCACCCACCGGCGGCCGACCTGGCCGGCGTGCCCGAGCGCTTCGCCGCCGCGGTGCGTGCCGGTGGGCGCTACGTGCGGCACTCGCCGGTGGTGCGCCGCATCCTGTTGCGGGCCACGCTGTTCCTCGTGCCCGGCAGTGCCCTGTGGGCGTTGTTGCCGCTGGTCGCCAGCCGGCGGCTCGGTCTCGGTTCCGGCGGGTACGGGCTCCTGCTCGCCGCCGTGGGCGTCGGCGCGGTGGCCGGCGCGCTGCTGCTCCCGCGGTTGCGCGCCCGCTGGTCGATCAACACGCTGCTGCTCGTGGCCGGTGTCCTGTTCACCGCCGTGTTCGCCGTGCTCGGGCTGGTGCGCTCGGAGGTCGCCGTCGTGCTGGCCCTGCTGCCGGCCGGTGTCGCCTGGGTCCTGGTGTTGTCCAACGTGAACGCCGCCATGCAGCTCTTCCTGCCCAACTGGGTGCGGGCCCGCGGCCTCGCCGTCTATCAGATGGTTTTCGCCGGAGCCCAGGCCGCCGGAGCCCTCGCCTGGGGCGCCCTCTCCGACGCGGCCGGCCTGGTCGTGGCGCACGTGGCCGCGGCCGCGGTGATGCTGGCCGGCGTGGTCACCTTGCGCTGGTGGCCGATGCTGGACACGGCCGCGATGAACCGGGAGCCGGCGTCCTACTGGCCCGAGCCCCATCTCGAGCTGGACCCCGACGACCACGACGGGCCGGTCCTGGTCACCGTCGCCTATCCCGTACGGGCGGAGCACGAGCAGGAGTTCGTCGGGGCGATGGAGGCAGTGCGCCGCAGCCGGCTGCGCACCGGCGCGGTGCAGTGGGGCCTGTTCCGCGACGGCGAGGAGCCCGGCCGCTTCGTCGAGGCCTATCTCGTCCCCAGCTGGGACGAGCACCATCGCCAGCACACCGGCCGGCTCACCGGCGCCGACCGCCTGGCCGAGGAGCGCGCGCTGGCCCTGGCCGACGGCCCGCCGCACGCGACGCACCTGCTGTCGGCCGGTCGCGGGCCGGTGTGAGACGGCCGTCCCGATGACCGATCTACTTGCGCCTCGTGCGGAGACGGTCGATTTGCTCACAAACCCGATGGTCGACAAGCCATGATGAACTCACCGCGGTCCGGCCACGCATCCGGACCGCGGGTGCCATGGCTCGCGTCCGGAGGCGAGCGTTTCCTATTCCACTGGACGGGAACCGCCGGATTCGTCCACCCCGGGGCGGCCAGTGATGACTTGGTGGGCAGACGAAGCCGTCGGCGTCATCGTCCGGGTCAGCTGAGCGGTCAACTCGCGCAGGGCGGCGGTCAGCCTCTCCTCCAAAGCGGCCGGCTGATAGCGGTCGACGGACTCAGCGGCGTCGCCCAGGACCAGTGTTCGTACGGCCGGAGCCGGCAGCAGGCCCTCGAACACTACGCCGGACACGTCGTTGTCGGCCGGCGCGAAGTGCGGCGCCACTGCTCCGGTCAAGCCGTGTCGGCCGCGCTCGTCGGCGATCTCCGCCCATGCCTCGATGATTGGTCGCCGCGACTCGGCCGCCGCGTCCTCCACGGCACTGTGGAAGTCCTGCCACGCCGCGGTGAGCTCGCCCAGCTCGTGGCGGGCCGCGGTCTCGAGCCGGGTCATCTCGTCCCTGCTCCCGGTCAGCTCGGCGCGGGACTCGACATCCCGGTCCATGAACGGGTTGTGAGCGCTGGCTTTGAACGCGATGGCCGAGACGGTCAACAGGACGAGCAGCGCCACCAGTGGGCCCTGGAGCCGGCCGTCGATCAACCCGTCGCCCCGGAACCAGGCCCACATGCCCAGAACCCCCAGCAGCACCAGCAGAAAGCCGACGGGCAGCGGCCAACTGGGCCATGGCAGGTCGTCGGGGCGACGGCTGTCCGGAGTGGGCCGCCACCGCAAGAAGGTGCGGGACAGGACGACACGCCAGTTGAGCCGCCCGCGCATCGTCCGCCGCTCGGCTCGCGAGCGGTGCCGCAGGAGCGGAATCGCCAGCCAGCTACCGGCCAGGATGAGCGCCATCGCGATGCCGAACCCGGGGATGTACGAGATGGCTTTGTGCCACCATGGGGCGTCCGGTGGCATGTCGAGTGCCGTCTGGAACGTACTGGCGAAGAAGGCGGTGTCGTACGCCGCGCTCACCAGGATGAGCGGCCAGACCATCCACCAGCTCAGCCATCGCGGCCGGGCCCGCCTGTCCTCGGGACCGTCACCGGCATGCCGGTCGAGGACACGCCGGCGCGACCGGCCGGCTTCTCCCAGGCGGTGGCCGGCGGCGAAGTCCTCAACCTGCCGCACCGCGGTCTCACCGGAGTGCCAGGCGGTCACCAGGCGGCGGAAGCCCTGCCGGATGCCCCCGCGGGCTGCCGTGATGACGGCATCGGCCGCGATCGCCGCCCGGGTCAGACGGGCCGACTCGGCGTACGACAGCTCACCCTTCTCGTACTTCTCCGGCCTGGCCGCGACCTGCAGCAGCGGGAGCGTTGAGGCGAGCCCGGCCGGGCACGGCGTGCTCGGGTAGCGACGGCCGTTCCCGGATTCGTCGGATCTGATCGTCTCGGTCATCAAGCCGGCCCGCCCTTCACCTTCACCGCGATCTCGACGCGCCGGTCACGTTGCAGGCAGACCTCGTCCCACGATCCGTCCGAGAGCTTCGCGCGCGTACACAATGGATCTTCTTCACCGCTCCCGGTGCTCGATACGTTCGGAAGACCGGCTTGGGCCAGCACTCCTGAGACCCGCTCGGCGCGCCGCCGGGACAGAACGAGGTTGTGTGCGACGGTGCCTCGGCTATCGGTGTGCCCGACCACCTCGATCGACACCGGATCCCGTCGACCGATCTCCGTGGCCAGCAGTCGCAACCGTTCCTGCGCTCCTTCGCGCAACACGTCCGAGTCGAGGTCGAATAGTTCTTCCGAGGAAAGGTTGAAGACCGGACCCGGAGAGATCGGCGGTGGGCCGGAATCCGGAACGAAGGTGACCACCGGGTCGACCGGTCCTGCCTTCTCGGTGCCGTCGGTGCGCGCGATGGGCGCGGTCGACACCTCGCACGACAGCGCGCGGGCGGCCAGGCAGGTGCGCTGCCACAATCGCTCCAGGAACTCCACGCTGCCGGTCTCCAGCGGTGCAACATTGTCAGCGGGCTGCCCCAGACCAAGCATTACCAGGCTCTTGCCCGCCAGAGCGGCGGGCCAGCCGGACTGGGCCGGACATTCGCCGACCAGGTCGTCGATCCAGCGTGACCGTCCGGCCGACGGGGAGAGCAGGCTGAGGCAGCCGGTGTTGCTGAGCCCGTCGGTGGCGATGACGACGGTCAGAACAGCTGCGCGCGGCGCGGCCGCCGCACCGACGCCGATGGCTCCGGCGATGTCTGTCTTGCCGATCTCGGGCGTCCGGGCGGCGGCCTGCCGGGCGGCGTCGGTGAGACATTTCTTGAATGCCTCACGGAGCAATTTCTTGTTGGATTCCAGATTGGCGTCGGCACGGGTCAGCCGATTCTCGGCGGTCCAGCGGACGGTCGACGCCGATCCGTCGAACGACCCGATGAAGACGAGATCGCCGCGGCCGATGGCCGCCTCCAGGTAGCCGCCGATCGCGGTGGCGTAGTCCGGACCGGTCCGGCCGTCGCGCACCGACGTGGTCACGTCGGTCAGCAGGATCGTCGCACCAGCCTGGGCGGGGTCCCGCCCTTCCATCTGGTCGCACAGGTCGGGGTCGGCCCCACAGGCCGTGACCAGGCCGTAGGAGAGCAGAAGCAGCAGCGCGGCTGACGTTCCCAGGCATCTCATCGCGCTGGCTCCGCCGGCTCGATGTCCATCACCTTCCGGATGAACTCACTGTCCTGAACTTCCATCTGCCGCTGGAACGCGGCGATGGCGGACGCGTACAGCTCCACGAACTCGTACATTCCGAGTTGGCCGTGGTCCTTGGCAGCTTCGCCGAGCACCTCGACTAGCTGCCTCGCGGTGAGCCGGCGGTCGTCCGCCAGGCGTCCGAGTTCAGCCGCGAAGGCCGGGTCGGCCAGCGCGGCGGAGCTGAGCTGCACCGGGCTGACACCCAGATCGGTCAACAGCTCGGACCAGCGTGTGGTGATCTCCCGTACCGACTCGACGCGCTGCCGGGCCAGGACCGCCTCCCGGTCGACGTCGATCTCTCTCAACAGGTAAGGCGTGAGGTGCTCGCGTACTCGTCCGTCCGGCGTCACCCGGAAGTAGGTCGTGCACCGGACCTGGCCGTCCTCAGTGTCGTAGCACATGGTGCCGAGCGCACGCTGGATCGCATCCTCCGCCTCGGCGGCCTGATGCGGGCCGTAGGACCGGGCGATCTGCCAGATCCGGCGGCGGTGCGTGTCATCTGCGCTGGTCCGGTATTTGTCCGCCTGTTTGATCAGCGTGTCGTACGGCATCTTGTCCGCGGTCCATTCGGTGTCGAGGCTGACCTGGAACTCGTACACGTCGCCCCGGCTGAGGGCGACGAGCGGACTGCGCTCACCGGCCGGCCGGTAGCTGACCGGCTCCAATTCCGCCGGCTGGCCGGGCTCGCCGAGGAACCAGTCCTTGATCCGGCGGAAGAGGGATCTCCGGGGTGGCTCGAGGGTCTTCATGTGGGGTCTCCAGGGGAGTCGGGCCAGATTTCGGCGAGCAACCGGGCGGCGGTGGCGCTGGTTCCCCGCCACTGCCTCAGGTAGAAGCGGCTCCGGCCCGTGGGGGAGCGCCGGCCGGCCGTGGTTGTGTGCGGCGCAAGAATCTGCCGGCCGAGCGCCACCATGCGGTCCTGCAAATCCGGATCCGCATCTGCCCACTGCAGCCAGTTGCGGAGTTCCTGCCACGCGCGTCGCATGGTGGTCGGGTCGGTGAGCGCGGCCCGCCACAGGTCGACCAGATCGTCGGCCCCGGCGGGCCCGTCGGCTCCGTCGGTGGACAACCCGTCCGCCAGGAGCCGGGGCCACTGCTGCCGTGGTGGCCGTCCGGTGAGCCGGGCCAGCAGGATCAGCGACCGCGCGGCGTGGACCCGTAGCCGGTACAAATCGGCGTCGGTCCAATTGACCAAGGCCTCCCGGGTCTCGGCCGGCGCGCCGACGTAGAGAAACTTCATCGCGTACGCGACCGAGGCGCTCTGGTTGAGGTCGTCCCGGCTGGCCAGCAGGTGGAGCGCGGCCAAGGCTTCGGAGACGGACTTCTCCCCGAGAGTCGTGCCGTAGCTGCGGGCTGCCGAGTCGTGCAGTTGCGGGTTGCGGCTACGCGCCCAGTCCCGCACCAGCGAACGGACCAGCCAAAGCAGCCGGCCGTCGCGGGCGATCGCGTCCACCGCCCAGGCTGCGGCCTGCCGCACGGCGCCACTGCCGGCGCCGGCCCACTGCCGGATCAGCAGCCGCCACACCTCTTCGAAGTCCCGCGTGGCCAATGCTCCAGCGGTGTAGGCGGCGCGCCGCCGGATCGCGGGACGCCCGGTGAGTACCAGCCGGTGGAGCCAGAACAGCAGAGGTACACGCACGCTGTCGAAGTCGTTCCAGACGACGTCGAGCACCTCGGCGGCGAACCCGGGGTCGAGGAAGTGTGCCCGGCGCGGCGAGTCGGCACTGTCCGTCCGGGTAACCACGGTGCCGTCGGACAGGCGCAGCATCTGGTCGACGCCGGCGTCGAACACCGCCCGGGTCGCGCGAGCCTCGCCGTCCTGCAAAGCGTGCAGGATGTCCAGCAACTGTTGCCCGACCTCGAACACGTCGGCCAGGGAATGCCCATCGAAGGCGGCGTGGGCGATCTGTACCGCCTGCCGCCGTGGCGTGGCCGGCGAATCGTTCACGTCGCCCTCACCGCAGACGAGACGGGCCGCGAGCTCGCGGATTCGTGCTCTGATGCGGTCGAGCGCGCGGGTCAGGTTCTCGTCGGTCCCGTCCCACGCGGCCAGGGCGCGGGCCAGGTCGGCGGCCGAGCCGGGATGCCGGTCGGCGGCGAGCCGGTCTTGGACCTCCTCGCGCCCCAGACACCGCTGGACGAAAGCGTCCGAGTCGGCGCCGGCGACCGGCAGCCCTTGCTTGATCCGGTCGTCCAACTCACGGATCAGGTGTTTACGCAGGACGGCCTCGGGGTCCACCGGTTCGATGAGGGCGTCATAAGGATGCAGGGCCTGATCGAGGGTCGCACTCCAGTCGCCGAGCACGACCAGAGCCGTCTCTGCCTGCTTGGCTGTGGTCTGCAGGGCGGCCAGCACCGACGGGGTCACCGCTCCCGGAGCGGCCAGCTCGAGGACGATTCCGTAGCCTTCGATGTCGGCGAACAACCCGTTCTCACCGGCCAGTGCGGCCAGCGACACGTCCGTCTGGCTCACCTGCATGCCGACCACTCGGTCTGGACCGACCACAGTTCTGAGCAGCATCTCGGCGAAGAAACGCCGGCCACTGCCCGGAGCGCCACGGAGGAACAGCAGCCGTGCATTGGCCAGCGTCTGGTAACACGTCTGGTGGTTGTCCGGATGGACGAAGGTGTCTTCGGCCCGGGTCATCCAGTCGTCGCCGCGGTGATAGCGCAGAACGGTGATCTCGCGGCCGTTCCGCAGGTTGTAGACGTACATGCGCGAACCGTCGCCGACAGTTGTGTAGCCACCGTCCGCCTTCACCTGATAGGCGGTGTCCGGGCCGAGGTCCGCGTCGTCCGACCCGCCGTGCCAGCTCGCGTCGGGACCGGCCGGCTTGGTGTCGGCAGCCGCGCTCGCTTGCGCGAACTGGTCGTAGTCTTCTTTGACGCCGTCGTCAGCCGGCCGCGAATTGTCGGTCGCGGGCTGATCCGGTTGGTCCTTCACTTGCGGCTCGGGCTCCGGTTCCGCTCGTGGCGGGTCCGGGCGCTCCTCGGGCGGCGGATTCTCCGGGCGGCTTTGCTCGGGCGGTTCGTCAGCGGCCATAGCGGTAGTTGTTCTGCTCGTTGTTGTCGCCGACCTGAATACCGTCCGAGTTGGTGATGGAGATCCCGTACTTCGATCCGGCGGTTGCCCTTGACGTGGCGGCCGGTGACGGCGAAGAACTAGGCGCCGGCGTGGCCGATGGGGTGATCTGCGGTGGGTAGGTGCGAGGCAGGTACAGCCAGGCGGTGGTCGAGATGCCGTTCACATCCACCGTGATCTCTCGGAACTGCCGCCGGTCGAAAGCTTTGGCGCCATGCGGAACGACGCGCTGATAGACGTCGTCCGCCAAGATGACAGCGATCGGTGCGTCGGGAAGAAGTCGCATCGCCTCGCGCGCCGCCGCGGAATTCTGCAAACGGGCAGCGACGACGAGCGCGTCGCCGCCTCGTGGCACACCCTCCTCGATAAGGACGTCGCCGCCGGCGATACCGACTCGCAGGCGCAGTCGGTGGTCGTCCTTGTCCTCCCGCCGCTTGTTGCGGTTGTAAGCCACCGCACCCTCGTACAAGGCGTCGACGAAGTCGCCGAGCAGCCAGGCCGCTGGGATCGAGCCCGGAGCAACGGTCACTTCGCCGTCACCCCGGCTGCTCCGGGTCCAGGCGTCGGGGACGGGCGACTTCAGGATGGCCTCGGTGATCAGAGACTCAGCGGTGCGGCCGAGCTCGCCGTGCCGCGGGTACCCTCCAGCGCTGGAGTCGACGATGTCGGAATTGAGAACGACGCCCGCGAGGGGCAGGTTGCCGGTCATGTATCCGCCTTGATCTATTAGTGAGGGATTCCACTGTGAGTGAGATATTCGGTGTCCGGCCAACTGATCTACATCAGGCGATGCATAGTTGTGCGGGATCCGGCGACCGCTGCCAGTCCCTCAAAATCGAGGATGACGATCGCTCGATATTCGGTTCGCAAGCAGTCGCGACCAGCTAGTTTTCGCAAGGCTCGATGAATTGAGACGGTGGAGGCGTCGATCATCTGGCCGAGTTCGCGCTGGGTGCGCCGCACGATCAGGAGCCGTTCCTGCCCGTTGCCCTCCGTAGTCGCCAATTGGCAGATGGCCGCAGCCAAACGCGATTCCACGTCGCGGCCGGTCTCCAGCTGCCGGCTGTCCGAGGCGCGCAGCCGGTCGACCAAGGTCTTGACCAAATGCCGATACGCGTCGGGGCACTCCTCGAAGAACCGGTTGAAAGCCTCCCGGGGCAACCGATGCGCAATGACCGGACCGTCAGCCATCGCCGAAGCGGATCGCGGACGGGCATCCATGAAGGCCATCTCGCCGAGAACGTCACCCGCTACGCGTACGGCGATGCGTTGCTCGCGCTCCCGCCTGTCCCGCATGAGAATTTCCACGCGCCCGCTGATCACGACGAAGACGCCGCGGCCGGCCTCCCGCTGCCGCAACAGGAAATGTCCGCCGCGAAAGCTCTGCCGCGTGCCCAGCCGGAACAAGCTCGAGCGTTCCTGGAGGGACAGATGACCGACAAATGTGCCGACCGGCCATTTCTGCCGAGCGTCCACTGTCCTTCCTCCTCTCTCGGGCAGCCGCCATCGCCCGTCGGGCGGTTGCCGCCGACGTCCGGTGTGCTTTTCTGGTCGTGTCAGATCACGGTGAGCAGGACCAGTACCCCGGCCGAGGCGCCGAGGACAGTGCCGATCCGGATGTAGCGGTACTTGATCGCGGCGAGCCGGCTGAGCCAGCACAGTTGAGTGACCAGGGCCGGCATGGTGTCCGCAGCGGCTTCCTCCAGGTGGCGTCGGACGATCCGGGGGTCCTTGATGCGGTTGACGTGCCCGAAGTAGGCCACGTGCGTGATGTCCGCGCCGCCTGTCGTGCGCGGTAGCAAGGCGAGCGCGTGGGCGATGACAGCGGCCGTGGCGCAGATGGCGGCGGCCACAGCCAATGTCGTCGAAGCGCCGGCATCTTGCCACGGCATGGCGCGGTCCGCTGTCCACGACGCGAAGATCGTCACCGAGCCTGCGCTCATTGCGGCGACCCACTGGGTGGCTCGAGCATCGGCTCGGCGCAGCTCCTCCCGGGTCTCGCCGAGGAGACGCTCGGCGAGGCGTACGGCGGGGGCAGGATCGACGGTGGAGGGAATCGTCATGGTCACTCCTGGATCGGGGTGGTGGCATCGATCAGGATCCGGCGGATCGCGAGTGGGCGGGTGGTCAAGTATCACGAGGCTTCTGTCGACATCGACACAGAAAGCGCGAGCACCCGCAGCAGGTCCGGCCGCCGCACCACGACTCGGCGCCGGTGCGTCGCAACGATGCCTCGCTCGCGCAGCAACCGCATGGTGCGGGCTGCGACCTCACGCGAGACACCGACCGACGAGGCCAGATCCTTTTGAGACAGGGGCAGGTCGATCGCCATGCCTTCGGCGACCGGAATACCGTGCCGCGTGACGAGTTCGTGCAGCATCGCGGTCAGCCGGGTGTCGCCGTTGCTTTGCCCGTGTAGCGCTCGCCGCCGGTCGGACTCGCGCAGGTTGGCCGCGAGGTGCCGCAGCAGCGCCCGTGCGACCGGCCAGTTGCCCATCAGGAAAGTCTCGAACCGCTCAGCTGACAGAATGGTCGCCGTCACTGCTGTGAGCGTTGTTACGGTTGCCATTCGCGGCTCCGCATCCAGTCCGGACAGCTCGCCGATGATGTCGCCGGCGCCTCGGATGGCGAGCAATGTCTCCCACCCGTTCCGGCCTGTGACGGTCGCCTTGACCCAACCTGACTCCAGCACGATGACATGTTCGGATGGGTCTCCGTGGTGGACCAACGCGATTCCGGCGCGGTATTGCCGCGTGCTGCCGGCTCTCGTCAGTCCATGGCGCTGGGTCTCGTCGAGCTGATGCAGGAAGGTGCCGGGAAGCGGTGTGCTGCTGGCGATGTCCACCGGTCGGGAGGGCACTTTTGTCACCTGGGGCATTCGTTGTGAGGCGGGCTTGTGCCCCATTTCTTACCGTCGTCGACGTCACACGAGGCATCAGCCGTTTGGATACCACAGGTAACCAAATAATATCTATACGTAGTTGTTGATCGGTGAGTGTGCGGCTCAGGGGCTCTCGTTGTGGCCCTAGCATGCGGTGTGACCCCAGTCACACTCGACATTCGTCACCCGTGCCGTGGTTCGGAGGAGCCGTTTGTCGTACCTCTCCAGAGGCACGACACAATGGGTCGATGGCGGAGTTACGAAGCGAGATCGAAGGTGGGCACTAAGGCGCCGACCGCCTGGCCGAGGAGCGCGCGCTGGCCCTGGCCGACGGCCCGCCGCACGCGACGCACCTGCTGTCGGCCGGTCGCGGACCGGTGTGAGACGGCCGTGCTGGCCGATTCACGCGGGTCTTGTGCGGAAAGAGTCGGTCCGGGCGAACCGTCCTGGCGGCCGCCGGGCGCGCGACCCCACAATGGGTCGATGGCGGAATTACGGAGCGAGATCGAACAGGTGGGCACCAGGACGGTGGTGCACCTGGACGGTGAGCTCTCCGTCCGGACCGCCTCCGAGGTTCGTCTGACCTTGCTGAAGTGCCTGATCGATCAGCCCGACGCCCTGGTCGTCGATCTGGCCGCGCTGACCGTGCGCGAGCCGGTCGCCCTGCTGGTGTTCCGGGCGGTGGCGCGGCAGGCCGCCATGTGGCCGGGCACGCCCATCGCGCTCAGCGTTCCCCAGGCCGAGCTGGCTCGGCGGTTCTCCGGGTACGGCCGGCTCGCCGTCTTCGCCTCGGTCGAGCGGGCGCTGGCCGCGCAGCCACGGCAGGGGCTGCCCTCGCTCGGCGACAGCCTGCTGCCCATCAGTGGCGCCCCGGCCCGCGCCCGCGAGCTGGCCGCCGAGGTGTGCAGCCGCTGGGAGCTGCCGCACCTGAGGCAACCGGCCCAGCTGGTGACCGGCGAGCTGGCCACCAACGCGATGGTGCACGCCCACACCATTTTCGACGTCCGCATCACCCTGGGGCGTCGCCACCTGCTGATCGCGGTGCGCGACGGTTCGCCCGAGGTGCCGCGCCTCGACTTCGGTACGCGCGACGACCCCGCCACCGGGCGGGGCCTGATGCTGATCGACGCGGTCGCCGAGCGGTGGGGAAGCCGCCCGGTCGACGGGGGCAAGGTGGTCTGGGCCCACCTCGGTCTGCGGCTGCCCCTCGCTTGACCGGCTGAAATGTCTCGTTCATTTGGGTGACCACGACGCAATCCGGCTAGCAGCTGTCGCACAATCTGTGATGACGAGCCCGTCGGTGGTCTCGCGAAGGGACGAAAATGGCCGGGCCGTTCGAGGCGCGCAAGTACGACGAGGGCTCAGGAGTCGTCCGGATCGCGGTCCGGGGAGAGATCGACCACGATGTGGGCGCCGCGCTCGCGGTGATCATCCGGAACGCCGCCGATCAGGACGGGCTGTGTGCTCTGGTCGTCGATCTGGAACGAGTCAGTTTCATCGCCGCCGCCGGTGTCCGGAGCCTGCTCGACGGCCGGCAGGCGACGCTGGTGCGGGGCTGCTCCTACCTGGTCGTCAACGCGGCCGGCATCGTCCAGGAGGTGCTGGCTGTGGCCGGGGTCCTCGACCTGCTGTGCGGTTCCGGCGGCGCCCGGCTGGCCGGGCCGTCTGTGACCCTTGACACACCATGGTGGGCGCGGCAAGGGTAGGAGACCCGATCGAGGAGCTGCCGTGGCGACTTCCGACGACCTCAGCAAGGTGACCCGGGCCTTTCCCACCCGCTATCTGCCGTCCCCTCAGATCCGCGACATGCCCGAGGAGCCCCGCGACCGCTGGCGGCTGATCGGTCCCGGCATCATCGCCGCCGGGGTCGGGCTGGCCTCCGGCGAGTTCGTGCTCTTCCCCTACATCGCCTCACAGGTCGGGCTGGTCTTCGTCTGGGCCGCGCTCGTCGGCCTGATCACGCAGTACTTCCTCAACATGGAGATCGAGCGCTACACCCTGGCCACCGGCGAGACCGCGCTCACCGGGTTCAGCCGCTACTGGCGGCACTGGGGTCTGGTCTTCGCGCTCCTGACCTACTTCGCGAACCTCTGGCCGGGGTGGGCGACCAGCTCGGCGACCCTGACGACGTACATCTTCGGCGGCAACCGCACGGTGATCGCGGTCGGCATGCTGATCGTCATCGGCCTGATCCTCACGCTCGCGCCGGTCGTCTACGTCGCGCTCGAGAAGGCCCAGATGGTCAAGGTGGCCGCGGTGCTCACGTTCTTCGTGATCGCCGCCATCTTCGCCGTCGGCGCGGCCGCGTGGAGCGACCTGCCGCAGGTGGTGACGCAACCGCGGCTGCCGATCGACGAGCTCGGCTTCGCGCTGCTGCTCGGCGCGCTCGCCTTCGCCGGCGCCGGCGGCGGGCAGAATCTGGTGCAGAGCAACTGGATCCGCGACAAGGGCTACGGCATGGGCACCTATGTGCCCCGCCTGGTCAGCCCGGTCACCGGTCAGCCCGAGGCCGAGCCGAGTACGGGCTACGCCTTCGAGCCGACCTCCGAGAACCTGCGACGCTGGCGCGGCTGGTGGAAGTTCGCCAACATCGAGCAACTGACCACCTTCGTGCTCATCACCTTCATCACCATCTTGTTCACGTCGTTGCTCGCGTACTCCACCGTGTTCGGCCGCGACGGGCTCGAGAACGGCATCGGCTTCCTCGAGATCGAGGGTCAGGTGCTGGCCGACCGGGTCGGCTCCTGGTTCCAGTACCTGTTCTGGATCATCGGCGCGTTCTCGTTGTTCGCGGCGGCGCTCGGCATCGTCGACTACACAAGCCGGCTCGCGGCCGACGTCATCAAGACCTCGTACGCGCGCCACGCCAACGAGAGCAAGGTGTACGCCGGTCTGGTGTGGGGTCTCGTGCTGATCGGCATCCTGGTGCTGATCGCCGGCTTCAGCCAGCCCATCGTCCTGCTGGTGATCTCGGCCGTCGTCGGCGGTTTCATGATGTTCCTCTACTCGGGCCTGCTGATCCTGATCAACCGTCGCATCCTGCCCGGGCCCATCCGTGTCCGCGGCCTCCGCCTGGCGATGCTGGTGTGGTCGTTCCTGCTGTTCGGCGTGCTGTCCCTGCTCACCTTCCAGGACCGGATCGGCGACCTCTTCGACTGAGTCGCGCCACATCGGCCGCGGGGGCGGCATGCCCGCAGGCAGTGCCGCCCCCGGTGAGCCTCGTCAGCCGATGCAGCGCAGCACGAGCATGGACCGGGAGGGCACCCGGAGGCCCTCCTCGGCCTTGACGTTGCTGCGCGTGGCCAGCAGCGGGTCGGCGGTGTCGATGGCCACCTCCCAGATGTGGCCGTAGGCCTGGTCGGGCAGGGTGAACTCGACCTCGTCGGGCGACGGGTTGAACAGGGTGAGGAACGAGTCGTCGACAATGGACTCGCCGAGCGCGTCCGACTCGGGGATGCCGTGCCCGTTGAGGAAGACGGCCACCGTCCGGGTGGCTTCGGGTGACCAGTCCCCGTCGCGCATCGGCGTGCCGTCCAGCCGCAGCCAGGCGATGTCGGGCAGGTTCGAGTCGCCCGCGGGCGCGCCGGTGAAGAAGCGGCGCCGGCGGAAGATCGGGTGGTCGGCCCGCAACCGGGTCAGCTGCCGGGTGAAGACCGTCTGCACGTCGTGGTTGCGGGCGTCGGCCCAGTCGATCCAGCTGATCTCGTTGTCCTGGGCGTACACGTTGTTGTTGCCGCCCTGGGTGCGGCCCAGTTCGTCGCCGTGCGCGATCATCGGCACGCCCTGTGAGAGCAGCAGGGTGGCCAGGAAGTTGCGCTTCTGCCGCTCGCGCAGGCCGATGATGTCCGAGTCGTCGGTCGGGCCCTCGGCTCCGCTGTTCCACGACCGGTTGTGGCTCTCGCCGTCGCGGTTGTCCTCGCCGTTGGCCTCGTTGTGCTTCTCGTTGTAGGAGACGAGGTCGTTGAGCGTGAACCCGTCGTGGGCGGTGACGAAGTTGATGGACGCGATCGGGCGGCGGCCGTCGATCTCGTACAGGTCGGAACTGCCCGCGAAGCGGGAGGCGAACTCACCCAGCGAGGCCGGCTCGCCGCGCCAGAAGTCCCGCACGCTGTCGCGGTATTTGCCGTTCCACTCGGTCCAGAGCGGCGGGAAGCCGCCGACCTGGTAACCGCCGTCGCCGACGTCCCACGGCTCGGCGATGAGCTTGACCTGCGAGACGACCGGGTCCTGATTGACCAGGTCGAAGAACGCGGCCAGCCGGTTGACCTCGTGGAAGTCGCGGGCCAGGGAGGCGGCCAGGTCGAACCGGAAGCCGTCGACGTGCATCTCGGTCACCCAGTAGCGCAGCGAGTCCATGATGAGCCGCAACGACTCGTGGTGCCGCACGTTCAGGCTGTTCCCGGTGCCGGTCGTGTCGTAGTAGTACTGCTTGTCCTCGTTGACGAGCCGGTAGTACGCCGGGTTGTCGATGCCCTTGAACGACAGCGTGGGCCCCATGTGGTTGCCCTCGGCGGTGTGGTTGTAGACCACGTCCAGGATGACCTCGATGCCCGCCGCGTGCAGCGCCTTGACCATCGACTTGAACTCCTGCACCTGGCCGCCGTCCCCGCCGAACGACGCGTAGTCGTTGTGCGGGGCGAAGAAGCCGATGGTGTTGTAGCCCCAGTAGTTGCGCAGCCCGCGCTCGACCAGGTTGCTGTCGTGCACGAACTGGTGCACCGGCATCAGCTCGACGGCGGTGACGCCCAGGTCCTTGAAGTGCTTGATCATCGCCGGGTGGGCCAGGCCCGAGTAGGTGCCCCGGACGTCCTCGGGGATCCTCGGGTTGCGCGCGGTCATCCCCTTGACGTGGGCCTCGTAGATCACCGTCTGGTGGAACGGGATGCGCAGCGGCCGGTCGTTGGCCCAGTCGAAGAACGGGTTGATGACCACCGACCGCATCGCGTACGGCGCGGAGTCGTCGTCGTTGTAGGCGTCCGGGTCGTCGAACCGGTACGAGAACAGCGCCTCGTTCCAGTCGTTGTGTCCCTCGATCGCCTTGGCGTACGGGTCGAGCAGGAGCTTGCTGGGGTTGCAGCGCAGACCGTTGGCCGGGTCGTAGGGGCCGTGCACCCGGTAGCCGTAGCGCTGCCCCGGCACGATCCGCGGCAGATAGCCGTGCCACACCATCGCCTCGCGCTCGGGCAGGTCGATGCGCGTTTCGGTGCCGTCCTCGTCGAACAGGCACAGCTCGACCCGCTCGGCGACCTCCGAGAACAGGGCGAAGTTCGTGCCGCCACCGTCGTAGGAGGCACCCAGCGGATACGGCGAACCAGGCCAGATCTTCATGGTGCGACTACTCGTCTCTCTCAGTGATGGAGAGAGAGCGTTTACCCACTTCCAGCCACCTCAGACTCCTCCCGAACGAGGCGCTCACCACTGCAGAGTGATTTTCAGCGCCCGAGATGGGACGAGCGCGTCATCCACGTCGACTACCGCCAGCAACCGCACCCCGTCCGAGGTCACGTCCCGGACGGCCAGGCCTTCCACCTTGGGTGCTGTGCCGTCGACGGCCGGAAGCTCGGCCACCGCCACGACTGCCTCGTCGTCGAGCAGGGCCAGCGCCGCGCCCACGACCGGCCCGTCGTCCACCGCGTTGGGCGTGTCCTCGGCGGCCGCGCTGACCAGCACCCTCCCGTCGGGCAGGGCCACCGCGTCGGTGACGGCCAGCGCCACGCCCCGCACGAAGCCGAGGTCGTAACGACGTACGCCGGAAACGCCGACCCGGTCGGCCGGGAACCCCGACACGGCGGCCAGCAGAGCGGGCAGCTCGACGTCGACCGAGGCGGTCGGCACCCCGGCCGCGGAGTTGCCCCGCTGGAACCACCGCATCCGGTCGCCCACGAGGCAGGCACCTTCGAGGTTGAGCAGGCCGACCGGAAGCCCCAACCGGGCCGCGACCAGGGCGTAGAGCGGGCTCAGATCGGCCCCTGCCGTCCCGTCGAGGGTGACCAGCGCCACCCGCATCCGCGCGGCCGTCGAGCCGGAGCCGAGCAGGAGGACGCCCCGGGACGGGATCGGGCACGCCGCTTCGAAGTCGGGCTTGAGGTGCTTGGTGCCGGCGGCCGAGCTGAACACCTCCAGACCCTCGACCGCCTCGACGACCCGCACCGGCGTGACCGAGCCGTCCCGCACCCAGGCGGCGTGGGTGGCATCGTCCTGGACGACCAGCCAGCCGTCCCCGAACGGCGCCACCGCCGAGGCCGCCCGCACCGGCGTGCCGTCGTCGAAGGTCAGCGTGGAGGCTTGCTCCACCCGCAATCGCATAGGCGCATCATCCACGACCGCGCCGGACAAGGGCCGCGACGCGCGGCGGGATCGGGCCGACGCCGGAGCGGCGGCCGGGGCGCAGCTGGGCGTGCACCTGGCCCGGGCCCGGTCCGTCGCGCTCGGCGAGGGCGTCGGCCACGGCGCCGGTGGTGAAGCCGTAAACGGCCTTGTGCAGCACGTCCACGACCAGCTCGCGGCGCGGCCAGGTCTGAGGTGGCGCGCCGGCGCCGGTCGCGTTCTCCAGGATCTGGTCGGTCGTCAGCCGCACGACCGTGAACATGCCCGAGGCGACCGGTCCGCGCAGCCCGGACTGGGCCATCACGCTCCGCACGATCCCGACCAGCGCGGCCTGCCCGTAGTGCATGGTCAGGTTGCGCCAGAGCGGCTGACGACCCGGCCGTTCCGGCAGCCCGATCAGCCGGCTCAGCACCCGCGCCGGCATATAGGAGTCGGGGCGCCCGGTGAACCGCTGTTCGACCTTCTCGGCGGCGGTCATCACCGCCGCTCCGGCCAGTCCGGCGATCATCCCCTGCCATACGGCTCGTGTCAGCATGGGCGGCGGCTACCCCCGTCACCGCCGGAGAAACGCGGCCGCCCGGCGCTTTTCAGGGCGCCGGGCGGGCCGGATGCGAGGTCGGTGCGCAGGTCGCCTGAAGGCGAGTGGCGCGACGCGGTTCCAGCCGGACGGTATTCCGCGAAGGCAATGGGTGAGGCCCTGGGACACTGGGCGCACCGACTACTCAGTCAACCGGCTGTGGGTGCACGGCATTCCCGTCGGTCACGCCCTCTTTCCGTACGGGATTAAGTCGCCGGACCGCCGCGGTCAGGAGCTCCGCCGGGCGGGGGCGGTGGCTGATGAGCTCGGTGAACGGGCTGCTCCGCAGCACCCGGCCCGGGAAAGTGCCCCAGATCCGGCCCGGGCCGTCGAGCGGCGCGTCGAGGTTGTCGACGCCGTTGTCAGGGCGGTCGGTGTGCTGGGAGCCCGCGCCCAGCCGGCGGATCGAGAGCACCGCGTCGGTGAGGGCGGGGGAGAGGCGCTGGGCGAGGGCGAAGGCCGCGGCGGCCCCACCGACCATGATCTCGCGGCGCGGGTGGGCGGCCGCGAACACGATGCTCCGGGCGACCACCTCGGGCGCGTAGACCGGCGGGGGCGGCTTGGCCATGCTGCCGAGCCGGCTGCGGGCGTGCTCGAAGAACGGCGTCGCGACCGAGGCGGGCAGGATCGAGGTGACCCCGATCGGCACTCCCTCCTGGGCCAGCTCCATCCGCAGGGTGTCGTAGAACCCCCGCAACGCGAACTTGCTGGCCACGTACGGTCCTTGGAGCGGGACGGCACGGGCGCCCTCGGCCGAGACGACGCCGATGATCGCGCCACCCCCGGCCCGGCGCAGAGCGGGCAGTGCGGCGTGCACCCCGTGCACCTGACCGAGGAAGTTGACCCGCATCACCCGCTCGAACTCCTCGTCGGTGATGTCCTCGACGCGGCCCCACACCCCGACGGCGGCGTTGTTGACCCAGGTGTCGATGCGGCCGAAGGTCTGCTCGGCCAGGTGCGCCAGCGCCCGCACCCGCGCCGGGTCGGCCACGTCGGTCGGCGCGGCGACCGCCTGCCCGCCGTCGGCGCGGATCTGCTCGACGAGCGTGTCCAGGGCCGCGGCCGACCGGGCGGCGCACACCACCTTGGCCCCGGCCGCGGCGAAGGCGAGCGCCGTGGCGCGCCCGATCCCACTGGAGGCCCCAGCGATGACAACAACCTGGTCCGACACGGGTTTGGCCATGCCGTCGCCACTACCCGGGGACGGACGCTTCTAACGGGGCTGCTTGGCCGCCGAGCCGCGGGCGGCCTCCACGGTGTAGCGGCGGGCCGAGTCGGCGAGCTTCTGCCGGGCGGCCTCGGCCAGGTCGAGGCCCAGCACGTCGGCCAGCCGGGTCAGATAGATCATCACGTCGCCGATCTCGGCCCGGACCCGCGGGCCCAGCTCGGGGTCGGCCATCACCTCGCGGGACTGCTCAGGGGTGAGCCATTGCAGCTCGGCCAGCAGTTCGCCGACCTCACCGGCCAGGGCCATGGCCAGGTTCTTGGGGGTGTGGAACTGCTCCCACTCCCGTTCGACGGCGAAGGCCCGCACCAGCTCGGTGAGTTCCCTGAGATCCCCGTCAGCCGCCATGACCAGGCAGCCTACGCGGCCCGCCGGGCCACCCGAATGGGATGCGGGTGCCCGGCGGGCCTGTGGGATGCGGGCGTCCGGCGGGCCTGCGGGTGCCCGGCCGGCCTGTGGAATTCGGGTGCCGGCGGGCCGTGGGATCCGGGTGCCCGGCCGGCCGGGCACCCGGATGCTCCGCGTGGCTGCCGCGGGCGGGATCAGCCGGCCGGTTCTGTGCCGGGCCGGTCGATCGCCGCCGGGCCGCCAGGCTGCTGGCCGCCAGGCTGCTGGCCGGCCGGTTGCTGGCCGGCGGGCTGCCGTCCGGCGGGCTGCTGGCCGGCCGAGAAGAGGCGTTCCTCGTCCAGGGCCGACGTCTGCACGACCAGGACGTCGCAGACGGCATTGCGGACCACGGCGGCCGGGACGGAGCCGAGCAGCTGGCCCTGGGAGGCGCCCAGGCCCCGGTTACCGACGACGATGAGGTTGGCCGGGTTGTTGCCGACCGTGTCGAGCAGCGCCTGCGCCGGGTCACCGCGGACCAGCAGCTGCTCGATGTAACGGGCGCGCTCGCGGGTCAGGCCGGTGACCGAACCGCTCAGGGCCTGCCGGGCCGGGCCGGCGCCGTAGAGGTCGCGGTGTACACCCTCGGCGGTGGCGGCCGGGGCGTCGTCTTCGTCGCGGTAGGCGGTGACGACCACCAGGCGGGCCTGGGCGGCTTGAGCGACCTCGGCTGCGCGATCCACCGCGTACAGGGAAGTGGCCGTGCCGTCGGAACCGACCACGACCCGGTCGTAGACGGTGATGCTGCGCCGGCCGCCCAGCGGGACGATCGGGGACTCGTCGGCCTCGGCGGGCGGGTTGACCCACAGCATCGCGATGGCCCCGATGCCCAGCAGGACGCCGGCCAGCGTGATCGCGTTGCTGCCCTTGCTGTCCAGCCAGTGCTCGAAGATCCAGCCGAAGGTGAGCGTCTGCACCAGCATCGGCACGACGATCATCATGTTCAGGATGCCCATGTAGACGCCGGTCCGCTTGGCCGGCACCATGCTGGCCACCATCAGGTACGGGATGCCGACGGCGCTGGCCCAGAAGATGCCGACGCCGATCATCGGCACCAGCGCGGTGTACTGGTTGTCGATGCGGGCCAGCCAGACCAGCGACAGCGCGGCCAGGCCGAGCGCGATGGCGTGCACCCGCTTGGCCCCAATGCGCTGCGCGAAGCCGACCAGGAACAGCGCCGAGACCATGGTGACGAAGTTGTAGGCGCCGTTCTCGAGGCCGCTCCAGCCGATCGCGTCGTCCCAGGCGGCGCCGCCCTGCTCGGGGTTGGCGCCGAACACCGTCTCGCCCAGGCTGACCGCCAGGAACTGCCAGTAGATGAACATGGCGTACCACTGGAACGCGAACACCACACCGATCTTGTGCATGGCCACCGGCATCGTGCGCACCGCGTCGGCGATCTCGCGCACCGCGGGTCCGAGGCCCTTGGGCGCGGCCTTCATCTCGGCCAGTTCCTCGTCCGACGGCTTGATCTCTTTCGTACGGGCCATGGCCGTGAGCACCGTGAGCAGGATGCACACCGTGCCGATCATGAAGCAGACGAACATCCAGTACGGGACCCCGTTGCCCGCCTCCTCCTGCAGCGCCGAGACCTTCTGGAGCGCGAACAGCGATACGTTGGCCAGCACCGCGCCGGCACCGGTGAACATGCTCTGGGTCAGGAAGCCCCGGGCGAGCTGTGATTTGGGCAGCCGGTCGGAGATGAAGGCCCGGTAGGGCTCCATCGAGGTGTTGTTGCCCGCGTCCAGCAGCCAGAAGCAGATGACGCCGAGCCAGAGCACGCCGACGAACGGGAACAGGAACAGGATGACCGCGCAGAGCAGCGCGCCGGCGACGATGAAGGGCCGTCGCCGCCCCCACCGGGGATGCCAGGTGCTGTCGCTGATCGCGCCGATCAACGGCTGGATGATCAGGCCGGTGACCGGGCCGGCCAGGTTGAGGATGGGCAGCTGCTCGGGGCTGGCGCCGATCAGCAGGAAGAGCGGGTTCACCGCGGACTGGGTCAGGCCGAAGCTGAACTGGACCCCGAAGAAGCCGAGGTTCATCAGCAGCAGAGCCCGGCCGGTCATCAGTGGCTTGTGCTCGGCCCCGGATTCCGTCGTGACGGTGTCCGATGTGGTCGTGGTCATGGCGCCGACCTCCCGGTTCTCACTGGAGGTGATCTAGATCACACACTCCGTCACCGACGCTAAACCGATCCGCCAGGCCTCGCAACCAGAGATGTCGATACGCGCATCTGCCTGCGGTTTCCCCGATGGGCGTTGATTAGGCCGGGCCGGCGTCCTGTAATCAGCAACGGAGGTGACGCCATGAGCGGATGGACGACCATCGTGGTCGGCGTCGACGGGTCACCCGGCAGCCGCAAGGCTTTGACCTGGGCGGCGGCCGAGGCCGCGGATCACGGTGCCGAGCTGCTCGTGCTCAACGTCTGGGAACACACCCTGCTGCCGCCGGCCGGCAGCGTGAGCGTGTCCGAGCGGATGGTGCCCGAGCCGAGCCAGACCACGACTGAGGAGCTGCTCCAGGTGATCAAGGAGGAGCTCGGCGAGAGCCCGCCGGTGCCGGTCAAGGCTCACGTACGGCAGGGCCGGCCGGCCAAGGTGCTGATCGACGAGTCCGGGGGTGCCGACCTGCTGGTGGTCGGGCATCGCGGTCACGGCGGCTTCTCCGGGCTGGTGCTCGGCTCGGTCAGCCAGCACGTCGCCGCGTACGCGAAGTGTCCGGTCACCGTCGTGCGGTGAAGGCCGGTCCACAGCAGCAAGAAGGGAACCGTCCGCTACACGCGCACCTACGACGGCCTGCGCGTCGCGGGCGGTGACCTGGTCATCCGGACGAAGACCGACGGCACGTACGCCGGGGGCCTCGGCCGGTCTGATCAGGCCGCTCAGCCTGGGCACCGAGCCGTCGTTCACCGACGCCGACAACCAGTGCGGCAGCGGGGCCGCCACCGACCGGCAGTCGGCCGCGGTCGACGCGCACTTCGGGCCGCGGTCACCTTCGACTACTTCCGGGACGTGCACGGCCGCAACGGCATCTTCGGCGACGGGCGCGGTGTGCCGTCGCGAGTGCACTACGGGAGCAGCTATGTGAACGCGTTCGGGGACGGCGCCCAGATGACCTACGGCGACGGCACGGGCACCTGGCCGCCAAGACCGCGAATGGCACCTGGACCCTGCGGGTGCAGGACGCCGCCTCAGCCGGCACCGGCACCGTGACCGGCTGGACGCTCTCCCTGTAAGCCCGCCGGCGGCGACCGCTCGCCGGTGGCTGTGCCTCCGGCCGCGGTGGCCGCATGCGGGTGGCGGTGGCTCGGGCCGTGGTGGCTGCTTGATGGTGGCTGTGCCTCAGCCGTGGCGGCTGCGTGCGGGTGGCTGTGCCTCGGGCCGTGGTGGCTGTGACGGCTGCTGTGGCGCCGGTGGGGTGCCTGCCTCTCGGGTTGGTGTGACCCATACCGCGGTGTTCGTCCTTCGGGCGGGCACCGCGGTCGGCGGTCCAGGAGGTGGTGCCCGGCTCAGGCAGGCGGGCCGTCGCCCCTCATGGGAATCGTCTGGCGGCTCCGGCGTGCTGATTCCCGGCTTGGTCGGCCAGTCGTCGGGTATGGAGATGCCCGGTGACTGTGGGTGCTCGTGGTGCGCTCGTCATTGCGTACGGGAAAGGTTTGGGTGGCTGTGGGTGCTGATCTCGGCTTGGCCGGCCCGTTATCGCGTACGGGAAGGCCTGGTCGCTGTGGGTGCTGATCCTCGGCTTGGCGGGCCCGTCATCGCGTGCGGGACAGGCCTGGTGGCTATGGGGCTGACTTCTGATTCGGCCGGCCTGTCGCTGCGTACGGGAAACGGCTCGTGGGGGTGGATCGCGGCCTGGCTGGTCCGGGGTGGTTGCGGGATTAGGGTGAGTTCATGGATCGAGCGACCGACCTGCGTTGGTTCGACGCGATGCGGGAGTTTCTGGCCGGGTCCCATCTGTGGCGCCCCGAAGGAGTCGCCCCGGCGCTGGACGAGGTGATGGCGAGGCTGGGGCTGCGGACCCGGATCTGGGTCATCAACTACGAGCAGACGTCGCTGACCCCGCTGCCGCAGGCGGGTCCGGCGCCGGACGCCCTGCCGGTGGAGGGAACTCTGGCCGGTCGCGTGTTCACCCGCGTCCGGTCGGCGCCCGCCGGCGACGAGGCGGCCCGGCGATGGTGGTTCCCGATGCTGGACGGCACCGACCGGCTCGGGGTGCTCGAGATCGTGGCTGACGCGGACGTTGACACCCGGGAGGCCGGGTTCCGGGAGCGGTGCGAGCTGTTCGCCGGGCTGGTCGGGCACCTCGTGGCCAGCACCAATGAGCGCGGGGACCAGCTGGAACGAGCCGGCCGGTCGCAGCCGATGTCGACGGCGGCCGAACTGTTGTGGTCGATGCTGCCGCCGCTCACCGTCAGCTTCGACCGGGCTGTGCTCAGCGCGATCCTGCAACCCTGCTACGACGTGGGCGGCGACGGCTTCGACTACGCCGTCGACGACGAGGTCATGCGCCTGGTGGTGCTCGACGCGGCCGGACGCGGGCTGGAGGCCGGGCTGACGTGCGCGGTCGCACTGGCCGCGATGCGGGCGACCCGGCGGGCCGGCGGCGGGCTCATCGACCAGGCGCGGGCGGTCGACACGGCGCTGACCGAGCAGTTCCGCGACAGCCGCTTCGCCACCGCCGTGCTGGCCGAGTTGCACCTCGACACCGGGCGGGTGCGCTACATCAACGCCGGGCATCCGGCACCGATCGTGCTCCGCGGCGGCCGCGCGGTGCGCGAGCTCGGGGGCGGGCGCCGCCTGCCGCTGGGTCTGGGTGACCCGGGAGCCGAGGTGGGGGAGGAGACGTTCGAGCCGGACGATCGGCTGTTGCTCTACACCGACGGCGTGACCGAGGCGCGGACGCCGTCGGGCGACCGATTCGGTGTCGAGCGCATGGTCGACCTGGTGGAACGCAACGCGGCGGCCGGTCTCCCCGCACCCGAGACACTGCGCCGGCTGGCCCAAGCGGTGCTGCGGCACCAGGGCGGCCCATCCACCGACGACGCGACACTCCTGCTGGTGGAGTGGTCGTCGGCCGCTGCGTTGAATACAGTGCCGACGGCAGCGCAGCCGGACGGAGACGAGGCGCCATGACGGAACAGCTGACAGTGACCGCGAGTAACCCGGACGGCCGGGTGACCGTGCTCACCGTGAGTGGCGAGCTCGACCGTGACAGCGTGCACGAGCTCGAGCAGGCAGGTGAGGCGGCGCTGAGGTCCGGGGCCGAGCGCCTGGTGCTCGATCTGCACGGCCTGACATTCTGCGACTCCAGCGGCCTGCGCGTCTTCGTCCACCTGCACCGCCTGGCCGACTCCGAGGGCGCCTCCCTGCGCCTGGCCGGCGCCACCCCACCGGTCTCCGCCGTGATCGGGGTAGTCAACCTCGACCGCATGCTCACCCTGCACCCCACCGTCAACGACGCCCTGTCCTGACCGCACCACCTTTCTTCCCGGCCGCCGTCGGACTCCTCCCCACCCACCTCGCGGGCGCGGGAGCTTCTTTCAGTCCGTCTCGTGGGCCGCTGCGGTCCGCTTTGTCCGGGTCGGCTAGCTGCTCAGCGGGGCCGGCGAGGTGGCCCAACTCGGCGCCGGTGAGGGAGCTGGCCCAACCCGGTACGCGTCGGGGGAGTAAGCCCAGCTCGGCGCGGGTGAGCGAGCTGGCTGAACTCGGCAGTGGTCGGGAAGTAGGCCCAGCTTGGCGCGGGTGAGGGAGTGGGCTCAGCTCGGCGCGGGTGAGGCAGCGGGCGCAACTCGGCGGGGTTAGGGAGCTGGCTCTACTCGGCGCGGGTCAGGGAGTCGGCCCAGCTCGGCGTGGGTCGGGGGAGTGGGCCCAGCTCGGCGCGGGTGAGGGAGCGGGCTCAGCTCGGCGCGGGTGAGGCAGCGGGCGCAACTCGGCGGGGTTAGGGAGCTGGCTCTACTCGGCGCGGGTCAGGGAGTCGGCCCAGCTCGGCGTGGGTCGAGGGAGTGGGCCCAGCTCGGCGTGGGCCGGGGGAGTGGGCCCAGCTCGGCGTGGGTCGGGGAAGAGGGCCCAGCTCGGCGTGGGTCGGGGGAGTGGGCCCAGCTCGGCGTGCCAGGGAGTGGGCGCAGCGCGGCGGAGGTCGGCGCGGGTCGGGGAGTGGGCCTAACTCGGCGGGGTCAGGGGGCTGGCCCTGCTCGGCGCAGGTCAGGGAGTCGGGCCGGCTCGGCGATGGTCTGGGATTGGGCCGTCTTCAGCGTGGGTCGGTGACGCGGCCGAGGAACAGGATGGTGCCGGTGTCGCGGTCGGAGATTGTGAACAGGAACGGGCGGTCGACCCGGAAGTCCATGGGGTTCGCCAGGGCCGACGTGGTCATCACGCCGCCCGTGACGGCGGCGGCCTCCGTGCCTCGTTCGTCGACCTTGATGTACGTCTTGTGGACGACCGAGCTCAACGCCGGGGCGGCCGGGGACATCGGGCGGAAGTCGGCACGCTCCGGTTGGAACGCGGTGGGCATGCCGAGGCGTTCCAGCGGTTCGTTCAGCTCGGCCGACCAGCGCAGCTCGAAACGGGGCAGGGCCAGCTCGTCGATCTTTGTGGGGACGAGGCTGTCGACGGCGGCGTGCCACTCGGTGGCGTCGATGTCGCCTGTCGCGCCCGGCTCGGGCAGGACGATCTCCATGCCGAAGCGGCCGTCCTCGCCGTAGGGCAGGCGGACCATCCGGTAGCCGTCACGCTGCGTATGAAGAAAGCTCTCCCCGGTGAGGTGCATCGTCGGCACGTCGACCGGGCCGCCCGGCGTGGTGAACGGCGCCGGACGGGTGTCGTCCTCGTCGAAGCTGGTCGTCCACTCGCCGAGGAAGTAGACCGTGTTGAGCAGCACCAGGACGGCCTGCGGGTCGGGCAGCCCGAGTTCAGCGGCGATCTTGTCGATGCGGCCGTTCGTGTTCTCGCCGACCCAGTCGTCGATCGCCCGGGCCGCCTCGGCCGAACCGAGGTCGGCCTCCTTCAGGGTCGCGCCGAAGGTGCGGCGGACGAAGCTCACGTAGTCGTCCTCGAGCGGCCCGTCGCTGTAGAGCGCGTTCGCCACGGACAGGGTGACGTCCTCGGTGTCGGCGAGCTTCCGCAGGAGCGCGCCGACCCGGGGATCGCCGCCCTCGCGCAGACCCAGAACGTCGGCCATCTCGGCCGCCGTGTCCCCATCGGCGCCGGCCGAGATCATCGCGAGCAGCACCGCCACCGAAAGCGGCGACGTGATCACGTTAGGTCCGGTTTCAACAGCTTTGTCGCGAGGTGAGGCAAGATCGTCGAGGAGGTCGAAGGCGAAGTCGTCGACGGCCCTCGCCGCCGCCGTGGCGTCGGCCGGAACAAGGGCGGCGACCAGGTCGGCGTCGATGCGGGAAGCGTCGCCGGGCGGGGTCCGGCCGCCGCAGGCGGCGGTCATCAGCAAGCCGCTGACCAGGCCGGCAGCGATTAGGAGGCGGATCACATTCCTCCGACTCCGGCCGATCTTCGATGGTTCCTTCGTCGCTGAGAGCATTTTCACCTTTGGGGCCTCAGGCTTGGCCGCACGGGGGCGACCGTGGTTACCGTCGGCCGGTCCGCGTTCGTGGACGCCCCGGGCGGAACGCCGAATCCTGCCGCCGCCCGGCGGGACCCAACCCAAGGCACGGAGCGGGGGAACCACATGTTCCTCGGCGCGCTGATGCGCGCCTCGGGGTGAAGCCGCCACGCGCGGCCGGGCACCTCAGCCCGAACCCGACAGCTCACCTCGCAGGCGTGGAGGTAGCACTCTCATGGCATTTGCACAGAAGACCCGGATCGCTCTCGGTCTGACCGCGGCCGGTGTCGCCGGCGCAGTGGGCCTGCTGGGCCCGGCCTCCCCGGCCGAGGCGGCAGTGAACTGGGACGCGATCGCCCAGTGCGAGTCCAGCGGCAACTGGAGCATCAACACCGGCAACGGCTATTACGGCGGCCTGCAGTTCAGCCGCAGCACGTGGAAGGCCTACGGCGGCACGAAATACGCCTCGACCGCCGACAAGGCGTCCCGCGCCGAGCAGATCAAGATCGCCGAGAAGGTGCTGAAGGGCCAGGGCATCGGTGCCTGGCCGACCTGCGGCAAGAAGGCCGGCTCGACCAAGTCCTACAAGGCGAAGAACACCAGCGGCGCCAAGTCGGTCACCAAGTCGTCGGCGAAGAAGGCGACCACGAAGAAGGCGACCACGAAGGCGTCCTCGGTCAAGGCCACCGGCAAGCACTACGTCGTCCGCTCCGGCGACACCCTGGCCAAGATCGCCGCCAAGAACCACGTCAAGGGCGGCTGGAAGACCCTCTACCAGCTCAACAAGAGCACGCTCGACAACCCGAACGTGATCTACCCCGGGCAGCGCCTCGCGCTCTGACCGGCCCCGTCCAGGCCCGGCCGAACCGGCCGGGCCTGGACGCCCACGTCCCGTCACAGCAGGCGCCGGACGTCGCCGTAGGCGCGATAGAAGCCGCCCCGGCTCGCCTCGCGAACACCGGTCACCACATAGCGGCTGCCGCGCTCGCGGATCCCCTTGGGGAACTGCACCTGCCAGTCGCCGTGGTAACCCGACGACACAACCCGGATGCGCAGCCGCCCGGCCTCCTCGACGCACTCGACGACCACGCCACCGGCGACGTCGTGGACAACCTCGACCGTCGTCGACGGCACGACCGCGGGCATGCGCGGCGGCGCTTTCACGTCGATCGGCTCGGGGATCGTGCCACCGACCGCCGAGCGGATCGCCGCCTCGCCGGCGTCGATGCAGGCCAGGGAGCCGTCGGTGGTGACGATGTAGAGGCTCTCGTCGCGATACTGCATCGAATAAGCCGAGCCGCACCCCGTGGCCAGTTTCCACAGCCGGGTGCCGTCCACATCGAAGCAGTAGATCGACGAGCTGCTGTCACCGGCGAACACGTAACGGCCGTCCTCGGCGGTGGCACAGGAGAAGACCTGCGCGTCACAGGAATACGTCTGGCGGTGTGACCCGTCCTTGCCGAGCTCGACCACCTGCCGCCGCGCGGTGCCGGCGTAGAGGGTGTCGCTTTCCTGCCACCCGAACAGCACCGGGCCGGTCCTCGTGTTCCACAGCTCGCGTCCCGTCCGCCAGTCGTAACTGGTGACACCGTTGGAGTGACCGTGGTGCACGGCGTCGGTGTCGCACCGCACCATCCAGGCCGAGAACCCGTGACCCTGACGGCGCCACAGGAACTCGTCCTCGTGATCGAGCGCGGCGATGCCCCCACCGGAATCCGAGACCCCGAGCACGCCGTCGTGGATGTCGAGCCAGTAGATGTCGATGTCGGGCGCGATGCGGTAGGCCAGCCGGGGCACCTTGCCCGACAGGTCGTACACATTGCCGTCGTCGCAGCCCGCATAGATCCAGCCGTCATCGGCGACCAGGCACTTCACCCCGTCGGGCAGCCGGAACTGCTGGACCACCTCGGCGTCGTGGCTCAGCGTGGTGATCAGCCCGCTCTCGTTGCCGACCATGCACACGTCGCCGTCGACGAAGATGCCGAACGCGGGGGAGCCGGATTTGTAGCGCCAGAGCATCGGGGCCCGGGTGCTGGCCGTCGAGCGGGTGCTGACGATCTGGCGGCGCGAGATCGAGCGTCTCTCCCGGCCACCGGGCACCGCGGGCGCGTAACCCTTGCGGACCTTCTCCCCGATCTTCTTGGCGGCCTCGGTCTTCGCCTTGTCGGTGGTGGTGAACGAGGACTGCTTGACCTGGCCACGGTCGCCGATGCGTCCATAGCGGACGGTCACGTCGGTGCCGTCGACCGTCACCTCGTAGAACTTGTGGGCGCTGCCGGAGTCTTCGGAGAGCTCGAGGTAAGTCGTGTCGGCCGGCATCCGTGCCACCATCCCCTTCAGAGGCGATTCGATGGCGCCGAAGGTAGCGGGGGCCTACGACATTTTTCCCCAAGCTCGGTTGACACCTTCTGGGAGCGGTCCCACACTCATGGACACCTATCTATGTGAACGATAACAAAGGAGCGGCGATGTCCCGACGACGATGGACCGCGGCCCTGGCCGTCACCGTGCTCGCCACGACCGGCGCTCTCGTCGGCCTCACCCGGGCCGAGGCGGCGACGGTCAGCACCTCCGCCTGGTATGTGCTGGTCAACCGCAACAGCGGCAAGGCGATGGACGTCTTCGACCTGGCCACCAACGCCGGCGCCGGCATCGCTCAGTTCACCCGCAACGACGGCAACTGGCAACAGTGGCAGTTCGTCGACGCCGGCGGCGGCTATTACAAGATCAAGAGTCGGCACAGCGGATTGCTCCTCGAGTTGCCCAACGCCACCGACGGCACCCAGCTCATCCAGAACACCGACAACGGCACGACCCGCCAGCAGTTCACCCTCAAGGACTCGGCCGGCGGATACGTCCGGCTCCTCAACCGGCACAGCGGCAAGGCCGTGGAAACCTGGGAATGGTCCACCGCCGACGGCGGGATCGTCGCGCAGTACGGCGATCTGGACGGCGCCAATCAGCAATGGCAGATGGTGCAGGCCGGCACCGGCGGCGGCTCCGCGAGCGGATGCGGATCGGGCACCTTCCAATCCGAGGTGACCGCCAGCGGAAGCACGTGGACGGCGCGCAATGCGTCCGGTGCGAGCGTTTACAGTGGCACCGATTTCCGTGCTGCCGTGCAGGCCGGCATCGGCAGCCTCACTTCCGGCCGGGCGTCCATGCAGCGAGTCGTGGTGCGGGGCAACGGATCGATGGCCGCGGGCAGCCGGATCTCGCTGGCGTCGTACACGTCGTTGTCGGTCTGCGGCACGATCAATGTGACCGGATCGGGAAGCGGTGACTACGCGCCCATTTACGCGCGCGGGGTCAGCAACATCGAAGTGCCCTATCTGAACGTCACCGGCACACCGATCTACGGCATCTTCCTGCGCAACGTCACCAGCGTCTGGCTCGGTCAGATCGACATGCGCCTCAGCGCCGGCCTGGGCGTGCGAATCGACAATCGCGGCGACACCAGCCAGTGGACCCGCAACGTCAAAGTCGACACCGTGTACGTGTCCGGAGCCTCCTCGCACGCGATGGAGACATACGGCGTGGACGGCCTCACGGTCGGCACGGTGACCGCCCGCAACGTCGGCGAGTCGGGTCTGCTGCTCAATCAGACCATCAACGCCACGGTCGGCACCGTCGACGCCGAGAACGCGGGCGCCGGAACGGGTTATGCGGCTTTCCGGATGGCCAACCGCAACGGCCGGGTCGGCAACGCCTACCCCAGCAACATCAGGGTCGGAACGGTGAAGGCCCGCGGCGGCGGCCGGGGCGTCTTCTGTGTCTCGGAGAGCGGCGGCGCCACCATCGACCGCGTCGACATCGCGGGCGCCGGCAACAATTCCGTGCTGATCGAGAACTGCTACAACGTCGTCGTCGCCGGCGTCTCGGGCACGATCAGCGGCGGGGGAGAGGTCCGCATCGCCGCCCGCTCGGATTTTCCGCCCTCATCCGGCATCCGTTTCCAGAACCTGTCGGTCTCCGGCACAAATGTCACCTGGAGCCCGTGCACGGGAAGCAACAACACGATCAGCAACGTGACTCGCACCAATTCCACCCTCACCTGGTGCTGATGGAGGCTGCGTTACTTCTCCTGGTAGGACGGATAGCCCAGACGCTCGACCAGGTTGCCGGTGGCCTTGGTGAAGGCCTCGTAGATGTCGTCGTCGAAATGGTTCTGCCAGTCGCCGGCCTGGCCCTTGCGGTAGTGGGAGACCGCGGCGGTGCCCTGGCGCTCGTTCATCTTGGCGAAGCTGTATTTGTCGAGCGTCTGGGCCAGCTCGGCCGGGGGCAGGTGGATGCCGCAGTGCTTCAGCAACTGCTCCATCTCGTCGGCCTGGCCCTCGCCGGTGAGGTCTTCATACCGCACGAGTCGCACCTCGTCCGACGGCGGCACGTCGATCCACGACCGGAGCACGTTGAACCGGCCCTTCTTGGCCAGGTCGTCGATCAGCCAGAGCAGGCCCTCCTTGCGCGGCAATTCGAGCAGCATCCGGCGCTGCTCGAGCACGTCGCCCATCGGCCCGTGCGAGTTGCGCGTCGAGAAGTAACTCGAGACCACCATGTCGCGCGGGTCGCGCATGACGAAGAAGGCTCGGTATTTCTCGGGTTTCGCCATTTTGTCGAACCGGGCCCGCGGGATGAACATCGACAGCCCGATGCGGCCGCGCGGGACGACGTGCGGGTGCTTCCAGCCGTAGAAGCGCGGGTCGTAGGTCAGCAGGCCGGAGTGGCGGTAGACGACGGGATCGCTGAACACCGCCTTGATCCACTGGCTGGCGGTCTTGCGGACGGCGCAGTGGTAGACGTTCTGGAACTCGCTGCGCGTGGTGACGGGCACGGTGACCCGCAGCCGGGCGTTGTAGGCCTCGAGCATGGTGCGGCGGGCCAGCACGCGCACCGATTCCGGAGCGTTCTGCTTGGCGAACATGACAGCGCTGTTGAACATCGTCCGATCCCGTGTCCTTTACCTGCGAAATCGCGGGAGACGCTTTACGACAGTTGGAGTTTTGCGTTCGCCTGGTCAAGGCAGCCACGAGACGCACCGACCGGGGGATGAGGAAATGATCTTGCGTCGCGGCGTGTGCACGGACTTTACAACAAATCCGATCAACATCGTGAGATTGCCGGCTGGGAGGTTCCTGAGTGTGCCGGTGACGCCATAGGGGATAAATCGACGCTGAGGACGGCGTGCAGGCCCGCCACGTGCACGGGGAAGGCCGGCCCCGTGCACGTTCGTCGTCCGGCGGTCAGCCCCGGGCGCGGATCATCCGGCGTAGCTGGTCGGCGTGTTCCAGGACGGTCTGGCGGATCACCGGGGCGGCACCGGCCACCGCCTTCTCAGCCTCGGCCGGGAAGTCGGCGGTGGTCGCCACCCGGGGCAGCAGGCGGCCGGAATAGACCATCGACGGGATCATCCCGCCCCGGGTGAAGCCGGGCAGCAGGGCCAGGTACTTCTCGCCGTACGGGGAAAGGATGTCGTCCTGGCCGGGGCGCCAGAAAGCGCCGGCGACCACGCCCATCGAGCCGATCGGCACCGACCGGTCGACGGCCAGCGCCTGCCACACCGCGGCCTTCTCCCCGGCGTCGGGCCGGGCCGCGCGCACCGCCAGGGCCCGGAACGTCGCGTCCGGATCGGGGTCGTGCTCGAGCAGGTCGCGCACCTCGGCGTCGGTCTCGCCGCCCAGTTCGGCCGCGCGGAGCAGACAGCGCCAGCGCAGGTCGGTGTCGGCGTCCGGCGCCTCCCGCAGGCGCTCCACGGCCTCGAGATCGGGTGCCGAGCGGGCCATCCCGCGCAGCGCGACCTGGCGGCGGCCCGGCTGCTCGGCCAGCCGCGCGCACGTCGCGTAGACCTGAGCCAGCAGCGCCGGACGCTCGTTGTCGCCGGCCCAGAACTCCGCGGCGTCGCCCGCCCGGCGCAGATAGGGCTCGATCACCGTGTCCGACGTCTCGACCGCCAGCACCGAGGTCAGACAGCGCACGGCCTCGGCCGGAGTCGCCTCGCCGTTGGTCAGCATGTCCCACACCGTGGCCACCGCGACGCCGCGCGACACGGCTGACGGCAGCGAACCGGCGTCGTTGATCAGGGTCTCGCGGTCGGCCGCCGAGGGCCGGGTCGTGGCGAATGTGAGGTCGTCGTCGTTGACCAGATAGAGGCCGGCGCCGGCGGGCAGCGGCACCGCGGTCTCGGGCCCCTGCACGTCCACGCGCGCCAGTCCGGTGCGGGTCAGACCCTCAGGCCCCTTCTCGTACGCCCCGACCGCGAGCACCTGCGGCCGCGGGGGACCGGCCGGGCCGCGCCCGGTCAGCGTCAGCCCGGCGAGCGTGAACCGGTCGACGCCCGCGGTCTCGAGCCACCCGGCCCGCCACGCGTTCAGGTCACGGCCCGACGTCTCGGCCAGGGCGTCGATCAGATCCTGCAGGGTGGTGTTGCCCCACGCGTGCCGGGCGAAGTAGGTCTTCATCCCGGCGACGAACTGCTCCTCACCCACGTACGTCATCAGTTGCCGCAGCACGGCGGCGCCCTTGGGATAGGTGATCGAGTCGAAGATGGACGCGGCCTCGGCCACATCGGGCACCGGCTGGCGGATCGGGTGCGACACCGGACCCTGGTCGGCCAGGTACGCCGTGAGCTTGTCGGCGGCGAGCATCCCGACCCAGGCATCGGTGTAGCGGGTGGCCCGGGAGGCTGCCCAGTAGCACGCGAACTCGGCGAACGCCTCGTTCAGCCACAGATCGTCCCACCAGCGCATCGTCACGAAATTGCCGAACCACATGTGGGCCATCTCGTGCAGCAGCACCAGGGCCAGCGTCTCCTGCTCGGCCGGGGTCGGCTCGGCGCGCTCGAGGAACGAGTCCTCCCAGGTCACGCAGCCCCAGTTCTCCATCGCGCCGCCCAAGTCGGGCATGAACACCTGGTCGTACTTGCGCTGCGGGAACGAGAAGCCGAAGACGTCGCCGAAAAACGCCAGCCCCTGCGCGGTGACCTCGAAGATGTGGTCGGCGTCGCGGTCGAGAAGCGGGGCCAGCGAGCGCCGGCAGAACAGGCCGAGGTCGTGCCCACCGGCCTCGCGCCGCACCTCGTGCAGCGGGCCCGCGTTGACGACGGTGTTGTAGGTGGCCAGCGCGGGCGTGTCGGGGAAGGCCCAGCGACGTACGCCGGAAAGGTTGTCGATCCGGGGGTCGCCGCAGTTGGAGGTCACCGTCCAGGCCTCGGGCGCGGTCACGGTGAAGGCGTGCGGCACCTTGAAGTCGGGCTGGTCGAAGCAGGCGAACAGATAGCGTGCCTCGTCGGGCTCGAAGGTGGTCCAGACATACACCTCACCGTCGGTCAGATCGACGGATTTGTGCACCGCCGGGCCGTCCGTGGTGTCGGCCTGAACCGTCTCGACGCGCAGCGTGTTGTGCTCGGCCAGCGCCGGCAGCGGAATGCGCCCGTCGACGGCCGGCGGCAGCTCCTCGCCGTTGAGGGTCGCGGAGACGACCGGAGCCACACAGTCGACGAAGGACGACGCCCCCGGCTCGCGGCAGCCGAAGGTGATGGTCGAGACGCAGACCACGGCGGAGCCGGTGGGCAGGTCGGTGAGGTCGATCGAGATGTCGTAGCGCTCCACGGCGAGGAGCGCCGCTCGCTGCTCGGCCTCGACCTGGGTAAGACTCCGAGGGCTCATCCGCCCGATCGTAGGGGTCCCGCTCCCGGTTCGCGCCCCGGATATTCGCCGGCGTAGCTCAGAGCGCTTCCCGTACGGGGGGTGACACTGACCCCCAGCCGGCCCGCGGCCGGCATGGCGGAACGGTAAGCGGTTCGTGACAGCCGTCGCACGTGACGGTCGTCCCTCTTTCCGGGAGGAAAGGCGATCCGGGGGTAGATGCTGAGGCATGAGCGCCGTCACCGCACCCACCAGCCCGCCCGGGCTCACGCATCGCCAGGTGCTGCAGGTCCTCGGGGGCCTGCTGCTCGGCCTGTTCCTGGCCGCCCTCGACCAGACCATCGTCGCCTCCGCGATCCGGACGATCGGCGACGACCTGCACGGGCTCAGCGCACAAGCGTGGGTCACCACCGCCTACCTGATCACCGCGACGATCTCGACGCCGCTCTACGGCAAGCTGTCCGACATCTACGGCCGCAAGAAGTTCTTCCTGGCCGCGATCGCCATCTTCGTGGTCGGCTCGGCGGCCAGCTCGTTCGCCACGTCGATGTATCAGCTGGCCGGCTTCCGGGCCTTCCAGGGCTTGGGCGCGGGCGGTCTGTTCTCGCTGGCGCTGGCCATCATCGGCGACATCGTGCCGCCCCGCGAGCGGGCCCGCTATCAGGGCTACTTCCTCGCGGTGTTCGGCACGTCGAGCGTGATCGGCCCGGTCGTCGGCGGGTTCTTCGCGGGCGCGCCGAGCATCCTCGGGATCACCGGCTGGCGCTGGGTGTTCCTGGTGAACGTGCCGATCGGGATCCTGGCCCTGATCGTGGTGGCCAAGGTGCTGCGCATCGACCAGGTGCGGCGCGCGCATCGCATCGACTGGTGGGGGGCGGTGGCCCTGGTCGTCGGGCTGGTGCCGCTGCTGACGGTGGCCGAGCAGGGCCGGGAGTGGGGCTGGGGCTCGGCGCGGGCGCTCATCGCGTACGGGCTCGGGATCTTCGGTCTGGCCCTGTTCGTGTGGGCCGAGCGGCGGATGGGTGAGGACGCGCTGATCCCGTTGCGCTTCTTCAAGAACCGCACGTTCGGGCTCACCGCGATCGGCGGCTTCATCGTCGGCATGGGGATGTTCGGCGGGCTGGCCGTGCTGCCGCTCTACCTGCAGATCGTCCGGGGTGCGTCGCCGACCGAATCCGGCCTGCAACTGCTGCCGCTGACGGCCGGCCTGATGATCGGCTCGGTGGTCGCCGGTCAGATGATCAGTCGCACCGGCCGCTACAAGATCTTCCCGGTTCTGGGCGCGTTGCTGTCCGCGGTCGGGCTCTTCCTGCTGCACACGGTCGGCGTGTCGACGGCCTTCTGGCGTACGGGGATCTTCATGGCCGTCCTCGGGCTGGGGCTCGGCCTGATCCTGCAGCCCATCACGCTGGCCGTGCAGAACGCGATGTCACCACGGGAGATCGGCGTGGCTACGTCGTCGGCCACATTCTTCCGCCAGATGGGCGCGACGGCGGGCACGGCGCTGTTCCTGTCGCTGCTGTTCTCCACGGTGGGCGGCAACATCACGACCGCCTTCCGGACCGCCGGGCCGGCGTTCCAGCAGGCCGTCAACGATCCGGCGGTGGCCGCCGACCCGGCCAACCAGCCGGTGATCGAGGCGTTGCGGGGCGGCGGACTGGACTCGTCGGCCGTCAACGACACGTCGTTCCTCAGCCACGTGAACGCCGCCCTGGCCTACCCGTTCAAGGCCGGCTTCTCCACCTCGATGGACATGATCTTCCTGGTCGCCTCAATGATCATGGTTGTCGGGCTGCTCGTCTTCCTGTTCCTGCCGGAGATCCCGCTGCGCACCAAGGCGGGCGCGGCGGCGCTGGAAGAAGAGGCCGCCGCGGAGAAGAAGTCGCCGCCGCCGGCCGCTGCCGCCTCGAGCACTGACCCGCACACTCCGGAGGTCGCGGCCGCGGACCGGTCGACGCCGCCGTAACCCGATTGGCACGCACCCGCCTGTGGACAACCGAAAGCTACCCGTAGATGAGTCGGTTGACCCGGACCAGGAAGTCCTCACCGAGCTCGCTGGTGGGGTCGCCCATCAGCTCGGCGATGACGTGCATCGCCAGGTCCCGGCGCTTCGGGGAGCGTTCGGCGACGGCCGCGCCGAGTGCGCCGGGCATCTCCTCGGCGGTGCGGTCGGTGCAGTAGACCGGGCTGCCTGGCTGCTGGCGCCACGAGTCGGTGATGGTGCCCGCGTCGAAGCCCTCGAAGCCCGTCTGCTCGACCAGCGACATGCCCAGGGCCCGGTCGTCGTCATCGTCGGCGGCGACGGGGATCGCGATCCGGCCGGGGGTACCGCTCGGGCCGGCGTGGGCGGCGAAGGACTGTGCCGTGATGGCGTTCCACGCTTTGACGACGTGGCGACCGAGGTGCTCCTCGACCCAGCGGCTCTCCACCTGCCCGCGATCGAGGGCCGCGATGTGCCCGTCGCGGGCCGGGTAGTAGTTCGAGGTGTCGATGACGACGGCGTCGACCGGCAGGTCGATCAGCAACGGCTTGAGGCCGGGCACCCGGATGAGGGGGACCGAGGTGATGAGGACGTCCACGTCCGCGGCGACCTCGCCCGCCGGCACCGCCCGGGCGCCGGTGGCGAGGACCTCGGCGGGGATCGTCTCAGGCCCGCGAGAGTTCGCGATCTTGACCTGGTGGCCGTGGGCGCTCAGCCGCAGGCCCAGCAAGCCACCGATGCTGCCGGCCCCCATGATGCCGATTTTCATGATCTCCTCCTGCGAGATGTGCTGTGTTTCGTTCATGTGCGTGTCCGACGGACGAAGAAGGCGCCCACCAGCACGAGCAGGCCGATGACCCAGGCGGTCAGGAAGGCGGCGTGTCCGGCCGACGTGGCCTGGGGCATGCTGAGCACGCCGGCGTCCCGGGCACCGGAGCCGACGGTGTAGGCGGAGATGAAGACCGCACCGAAAGCGGCACCGGCGAGCTGCTGCGCGGCGGCGAAGGCCGAGGCGCCGTGCGGGTACAGCTGGGGGCGCAGGCCGCCCATCGCACTCGTCGTGAGGGTCGCCCACATCGCGGCCTGCGCGCTGGTGAACACCAGCCACGCGACGATCAGCGTGACCACGCTCGTGCTCTCGTCCACCCGGCTCAGGAACCACAGGACGGCCAGCCAGACGACCGCAGCGGGGATCATCAACGGGCGTGGGCCGAAGCGGTCGTACACCCGGCCACTCGCAGCGGCCACGATCGAGATCGCCGCCCCGCCCGGGATCAGGAAGAGGCCGAGCTGCAGGGTGCTGAGGCCGGTGACGTTGGTCAGCACCAGCGGGAGCACGACCAGCAGGCCGATCCCGTTGCCCGCGACGAAGAGCATCACCAGCAGCGGCGCCGTGAACGACCTCCGGAGGAAGATCCGCAGGTCCAGGAACGCGTTGTCGCGACGCTGCAGGGGAATCTGCCGCAGGACGAACGCCAGCAGGCCGGCCAGACCCACCGCGACCGGCAGGTACGGCGAGATCGGGGTGTGCCCGGAGGACGCCTCGCCGATCAGGGAGAGTCCGTAGACCAAGCCTCCGAACCCGAGCGCGGACAGCAGCAGCGACGGCACGTCCAGAGCCACCGGCTCGGGGGTGGTGGTGTTGGGCAGCTTCCACGCGCCCAGGGCCAGGGCCGCGATGGCGATCGGCAGCATCAGGATGAACAGCCAGCGCCAGCTCAGTGTGGACAGCACGAGACCGGACAACGCCGGCCCGACCGCCGGCGCCACGGCCGGGACGGCCGTCGTGATCGCCATCATCCGGCCCCGGCGACCGACCGGGACCAAGCGCATCGTCGTGGTCATCAACAGGGGCAGGAAGACGGCGGTGCCGAACGCCTGAATGACCCGGCCGGCCACCAGGACACCGAACGCCGGCGCGATCGCGGCGAGCGTCGTCCCGACGATGAACAGTGACAGCGCGACCAGGAAGACCGTTCGCAGGTGGAAGCGCCGCATCACGAAACTGCTGGCCGGGATCAGCACTGCCATGGTCAGCAGGAAGCCGGTCGTGACCCACTGCCCGGTGCTCGGGGTGACCCCGAAGTCCTCGATCAGCGTCGGGAGCGCGACTCCCAGGAGCAACTCGTTGAGGAAGACGATGAACGTCGAGACGATCAGGATCCCGATGACCAGGGCGACGCCCGGCGGGAGCCGATCGCCGGAGTGGACCGTCGGTGCCGGCGCGGCGACGTCGAATTCCGATGAGGTGCTCATGGGCGTGCTCGCGGGCGGCATCGGGTGAGGTTGTTGGTCCCAGACATGCGACGATCGTGCAACCTTCACACGATGTGAATGTCAACTCTGAGCGACGAGTGGTCCCTCACAGCCAGCAAACCTTGACATCACTGTAACGTTGCCTCAGGAGGTGGTCATGAAGATCGGCGAGCTGGCGAAACGCACCGAGGTCCCGACGCGCATGCTGCGCTATTACGAGGAGCAGGGGCTGATCACGCCGCAGCGGCAGCAGAACGGCTACCGGGAGTACGACGAGTATCTGGTGGATCGGGTGAAGAAGATTCGCGGTCTGCTCGACTCCGGCATTCCCACCCGCATCATCGGTGACATGCTGCCGTGTCTCAACCAGCCGCAGGAGATCGTTGTCGCCGATCCCGACCCTGAGCTGCGCGAGTTGCTTGTGCGGGAGCGCGACCGGATGGCTGAGCGCATGGCGCTGCTGGAGCATCATTGCCACGCGCTCACCCAGTACATCGCCGCCATGGACCGATCCATCGATGCCACGACGGTGTCCCGCCGACCGCGATGAAGAGCCGCATGCCGACGACCCGGACCTGATCTATGAGCAGTGGCGGGTCACGGGGGAGAGCCAGCCGGTCAGGGTGGGGCCGAGGGTCTTGTCGATGTCCTTCGAGGTCTTGATGGCGCCGAAGAACTTGTCGTCGGTCGACTTGCTGTGCATCTGGGTCGCGGCCTTCTTGCCGGCGGCCTTGAGGTCGGCGTCGTCGCTGGTCGCGGTGGCCTCCTGGACTGCGGTGGCGAACGCGGCGAGGGACTGCTGCGCGGCGGCGATGGTCTTGCGGTCGGCCACGAACTTGGTCAGCGACTCGGCCAGGGGCGCCATGTTGGTCTGGTAGGCCCGGCCCAGCGCCTCGCAGGTGTTGCGGATCGCGGCCGGCGGCGTCGAGGCGGCCGCGGCGGACGGACCTCGCGCGGCGGACGGAGCCTGCGCGGTGCCCGGCGGCGGCTGAGCGGTGCCACACGCGCCGGCGCTCGAAAGCATGCCCACCACTACGAGGGCGCCCACGATGCGGCCGGTTCTTCCCGTACGCCGTTCCGGACGCGGCCGGGATACCGGGCTCGCGACCGTGAGGAGGGCTGCGGTGGCCGGGGAGGTGGGGTGGGTCTGGTTCAGGATGTGGCGCACGGTGGGAAACCCCCTGGGGATGAGGCCGGGTCGATGGGAGCGCTCCCATCGACCCTGCACCCTACGGCGTCCAGAGACTCCTGTCGATCAGTCGCGGTTGGGGAGGCGCTCGGTGATCTCCTGCAGCAGCCAGCCGTTGCCGTCCGGGTCGGCGAACGACGCGTAACTGCCGTACGAGCGACCGCCGGGATCGGGACCGGGCTGGCGGGAGCTGGTGTCCAGACCGCGCAGTCCGTGCCAGGTCTCGCTGACCTTGACGCCCCGGCTCAGCAACTCGTCGCGGGCGGCTTCGATGTCGTCGACGATGAGTATCAGATCCTGGGAGGAGCCGGCGGGTGCGGCGGTCAGCCCCGTACCGAATTGGATCGAGGCTTTGGAGCCGGGCGGCGTGAGCTGAACGATCCGCAGGTTGTCGTTGATCGGGAAGTCGGCGTCCAGACGCCAACCGAGGGTCTCGTAGAAGGCCTTGGCCCGGTCGACGTCGGACACGGGCAGGACGGTGACCTCGAAGCGGAAGTTGACTGTCATGACTACAGGCTCGCCCCGGACCGGCCCCGATCGCCCCAGGGCAACGCCCTGGTGTGCACCCTGGCCCGCAGGCAGCTCGCTCGCACCGCGCCCCCCGGCACGCCGTCAGGTTCGCTGGGCGCCGGGTCGAGGCTCGGGGGTCCAGCTGCTGAGCAGCGGAAGCACGCGCGCGGTAGGCGAGCCGACCTCGACGGTGTAGATCACCAGGCGCTGGTCGGGGCAGTGCGGCAGCGTGACGGCTTCGATGTCGAACTCGAGCTGTCCGGCCGCCGGGTGGGCCAGGCGCTTGGTGACCGACGACTGGTCGGTGACCCTGTGGTCGTCCCACCACTCGGCGACCTGCGGTGCCCCCTCCCGCAGCTGGCCGACGAGCTCGGTCAGTTTCCGGTCCTGCGGATGCCGCCCGGTCTCGTACCGCAGCCCGCCCACCGCCGCCCGCGCGAAGTCCTCCCAGTTGAGGATCCGCTCGCGGGCGGCCGGGTCGAGCAACAGCCACCGCACGAACGACGCTCCCGGCTCGAACGTCTGGCCCAGCACCGTGTCGAGCAAGGCGTTGCGGGCCAGCACCTCGGCCCGGCGTCCGAGCAGCAGAGCCGGCAGGTGGTCGAGCGCGGTCATGACCCGCAGCAGCCCTGGCTCCGGGCGTTGCGGGCGTTCCCATGCGACTCCGCGCGGCGCGGGCTTGGCCAGCGCCCGCAGGTGCCGGCGTTCGATCTCGTCGAGGCGTAGCGCCCGGGCCAGCGCGTCGCACATGTCGTCGCTCAGCGTGGTCTGCCGGCCCTGTTCGAGGCGGCTGTAGTGGTCGGGGCTGATCCCGGCCAGCACGGCGAGCTCGTCCTTGCGCAGACCGGGGACGCGCCGGGCCCCGGGGAACGGCGTGATGCCGGCCCGGGCCGGGGTCAGCCGGTCGCGACGGGATCGCAGGAAGGACCCCAGCGCGGCGTTGGGGGTGCGGGTGGCCACTTCGCCATCGTAAGAGGTCGTTCCGCCTTGAACCTGGTCACGCCGTGACCAGGGACAGCTCGACCTGGCTGCCGCACCGCCGGGTCCGTTGACTGAGCTCCATGAGCGATTCGCGTACGGCATCGGTCACCGCCGGAACCCCGGCCGGCCGGGCCGGCACACCGCACGAGGTCGCCTGGATCGTGTCCGACCGCGCCGCCTACCCGCACGGCGCCGAAGTTGCCGTTGACGGCGGCATCACCGCCACCAAGCTGTTCTGAGAAAGAGGGATCGCCATGGAAAGCAGACAACTGCGGGTCGGCATCATCGGGGCGGACACCAGCGCCAGCTGGGCCCAGGTGTCCCACATCCCGGCCATCCAGGCTCTTGCGGGCGTCACGCTGGCCGCGGTGGCCACCCGGCGCGAGCAGAGCGCCCGGCAGGCCGCGGCGGCGTTCGGCGCCGGGAAGTGGTTCGCGGACCCGTACGCGATGATGCGCGACGACGCCGTGGACGTCGTCACGGTCGCGGTCCGGGTCCCCGCCCATCACGACCTGGTGCTGGCCGCCCTCGACGCCGGCAAGATCGTCTACTGCGAGGCGCCGCTCGGGGTGTCGCCCGCCGAGACCCGGAAGCTCGCTTCGGCCGCAGGCTCCCGGCCCAGCGCCATCGGCTTGCAGGGCCGGCTCAACCCGTCCGTGCGCCGGGCCGCGCAGGTGGTCGCCGGGGGCGGCATCGGCCGGCCGCTGACCGCCCGGGTCGTGTCCACCTCGTCGGCGTTCGGGCCGGTCACCGCCTCGCCGTACGAGTATTTCGAGCGCGCCGCGTCCGGAGCCAACCTGCTCACGGTCACGGCCGGTCACACCCTCGACATCGTGGAGGCGGTGCTGGGCGAGATCACCGAGGTCGACGCGCGGGCCGAGACGCTGTGGCCGCACCCCACCCTGGCCGACACCGGGGACAAGGCGACGCGGGAGGTTCCCGACCACGTCGACGTCCTGGCCCGCACCGCGACGGGAGCGGTGCTCACCGCCGGCATCTTGGGCGGCGTGGCACCCGGGGACGCCACCTTCCGGTTCGAGCTGCGCGGCACCGACGGGTGGCTCACCCTCACCGGCGGCACGTTGTTCGGCGTTCAGGCCGGCGATCTGACTTTGACGTCGAGTGCCCCGTTCGAGGCGCCGGACCGGCCGGTCGCGCCGGTCACCGGGCCCGCGATCAACGTGGCCGAGATGTACGCCGGCCTGGCCACCGGCTCCCGCGCCGTCCCGGATTTCGCGCTGGCCCGGCACAACACCGAGCTGATGTCCGCGGTCGCCGCCGCCGCGGCCACCGGGCAGCGCGTTCACCTTCCGGTCTTGCCTGGATGACGAACGCATTAAATACTGTCGATGGGAGCGCTCCCAAGCTGTCGATGGCAGCACACACTCCGATCTCCGGGAGTACATGTGTTCCGTACCCGAGTGACCACCTGCCTGGCCGCCGTGCTGGGCCTGACCCTGGCCCTGCCCTCGACGGTTGCCGCCGCCGCGGCCGATCCCCCCACCCGGGCCGCCGCACCGGCGGCGGCCGCGGCCGCCCCGGCGACCGACTGGCTGCATGTCAACGGCAACCAGATCGTCGACGCCGCCGGCAACCCGGTCTGGCTCACCGGCGTCAACTGGTTCGGCTTCAACGCGTCCGAGCGCGTCTTCCACGGCCTGTGGTCGGCCAACATCACCGACATCACCAAGTCGATGTCCCAGCGCGGCATCAACATCGTGCGGGTCCCGATCTCGACGCAGCTGCTGCTGGAGTGGAAGAACGGCCAGGCTGCCGCGCCCAACGTCAACACCTACGCCAACCCGGAGCTGGCCGGGATGAACAGTCTCGAGATCTTCGAGTTCTGGCTGGCGCTCTGCGAGACGTACGGAATCAAGGTCCTGCTCGACGTGCACTCGGCCGAGGCCGACAACTCCGGGCACATCCACCCGGTCTGGTACAAGGGCGCGATCACGCCGGAGCTGTATTACCAGGCCTGGGAGTGGGCCGCGACCCGCTGGAAGACCAACGACACGGTGGTCGCCTTCGACCTCAAGAACGAGCCGCACGGCACGGCGAACGACCCCATCCGCGCCAAGTGGGACAACTCGACCGACATCGACAACTGGAAGAACACCGCCGAGACCGCGGCCCGGCGCATCCTCGCCATCAATCCCGAGGTGCTGATCCTGGTCGAGGGGCAGGAGATCTACCCGCGCGAGGGCAAGACCTGGAGTTCGCCCAACACCAACCCCGACCTGTCGCCGAACTACTACAACAACTGGTGGGGCGGCAACCTTCGCGGTGTGAAGGACTACCCGATCAACCTCGGCGCGAATCAGGACCAACTGGTCTACTCCCCGCACGACTACGGCCCGCTCGTCTACAACCAGCCGTGGTTCGACAAGCCGTTCGACAAGGCTTCGCTGACCAACGACGTGTGGCGCCCGAACTGGTTCTACCTGCACGAGAACGGCACCGCGCCGCTGCTGATCGGCGAGTGGGGCGGCCGGCTCGGCCAGGACGCGCGGCAGGACAAGTGGATGACCGCGCTGCGCGACCTGATCGTCGAGAACAAGCTGCACCAGACGTTCTGGGTGCTCAACCCCAACTCCGGCGACACCGGTGGCCTGCTGCTCGACGACTGGAAGACCTGGGACGAGCAGAAGTACGCCCTGTTGAAGCCCGCGTTGTGGCAGTACAGCAACAAGTTCGTGAGCCTCGACCACCAGGTGCCGCTGGGCGGCTCGGGCATCACGACCGGCATCAGCCTGGGCCAGCGCTACAGCACCGGCGGTGGCGAGAACGACGCCACCGCACCCAGCGTGCCCGGGCAGCCGGCCGCGACGAACGTGACGGCCACCGGCGCCACGCTGACCTGGGCCGCCTCGACCGACAACGTCGGCGTCACGGCGTACGACGTGCTGCGCGGCGGTTCGGTCGTCGCGACGGTGTCCGGCACGACCTACAACGCGACCGGTCTGACCGCCTCGACCGCCTACACGTTCAGTGTTCGCGCCCGCGACGCGGCCGGTAACGTCTCGGCGGCCTCGACCGGACGCACCGTGACCACCACGGCCGGCGGTGGCAGCAGCGACCAGGGTTGCACCGCCACCTACAAGACCACCAGTTCGTGGACCGGGGGATTCCAGGCCGAGGTCGCCGTACGCAACACCGGCACCACCGCCGGCGCGCGGTGGACCGTGTCCTGGACGTACCCGAGTGGCACGACCGTCGCCTCCCTCTGGAACGGCGTGCTCACCACCCCGGCCGTGACCGTGCGCAACGCCGACCACAACGGCGCCCTGGCCGCCGGGGCCGGCACGTCGTTCGGCCTGGTCGGCACCGGCCCGGCCGCCACCCCGGCGGTCAGCTGCACCCTGGCCTGACCGCACCGGGGAAAGCGACTGGCGTGACGGGACGTTGCTCGGGCCCACAATGCGGGCATGAGCAACGTCCCGATCGCCCAGCACGCGCTGCTGTCCGACTGCCACTCCGCGGCCCTCGTGACCACCGGCGGCTCGGTGGACTGGTTGTGCTTCCCGCGCTTCGACAGCCCGTCGATCTTCGGCCGGCTGCTCGACGACGAGGCGGGGCACTGGCGCATCGGCCCGGTCGCCGCGCACCGGTCGGTGCGGCGCTACCTCGACCGTACGATGGTCCTGGAAACCGACCTGACCACCGCGACCGGCTCGGTGCGGGTGACCGACGCCCTGGCCCTCAGCCCCGGAAACCGTGGACACGAGCTCGGCCGGGGCTCGCCGCACCTGTTGATCCGGTCGGTCACCGGCCTCACCGGCTCGGTCGAGGTCGAGATCAGCTATCGCCCGCGGCCCGAGTACGGCATCGTGACGCCGCTGCTCGGTCACGTCGACGGTGGCGTCACGGCGCGCGGCGGCGCCGAATGGCTGGTGCTGTCGACGCCGGTCCGGTTGACGCTCGAGGACGGGGTGGCCACCGCGCGCTTCATGGTCGAAGACGGCGAAACGCGCACTTTCGCGCTGCACCGCTCGACCCTCGAGGAGCACCCGGCCCAGGTGTGGAGTGAGGCGGCTCTGCGGGACAGGCTGGCCGACACCGTGGAGGGCTGGCGATCGTGGTCCGACCTCCATCAGACCTACGACGGGCCCTGGCGCGATCTGGTGCATCGCAGCGGCCTCGTGCTGCAGGCCCTGACCTTCCGGCCCAGCGGCGCGATCGTCGCGGCGGCCACCACCTCGCTGCCGGAGAGCGCGGGCGGCGGACGGAACTGGGACTACCGCTATTCGTGGGTGCGCGACGCCAGCTTCACGATGGAGGCGCTGTGGGTCGCCGCCTGCCCCGACGAGGCCGGCGACTTCTTCGCGTTCATGACCACCGCCTCCACCCCGTTGCAGATCATGTTCGGCGTGGGCGGCGAGCACGACTTGACCGAGCGCGAACTGCCCCACCTGCGGGGCTGGCGCGACAGCCGCCCGGTGCGCATCGGCAACGGGGCGTGGCGTCAGGAGCAGATCGACGTGTACGGGGAACTGCTCGCGGCCGCCGACCGGCTCGCCGAGCAGATCACGACCATGGACGACGACGTCCGGGCGTTCCTGATCGCGATGGCCGACGCGGCGGCCGCCCGGTGGCGCGACCCCGACCGGGGCATCTGGGAGATCCGCGGTGAGCCCCGGCATTTCGTCCACTCCAAGGTGATGTGCTGGGTCGCCCTGGACCGCGCGATCAAGCTCGAGTCGCTGCTCGAGGCCGGCGACGTGGCGCGCTGGAAGGCGGAACGGGACGAGATCCGCGAGACCGTGCTGCGCGAGGGGGTGACGGCTGAGGGCATCTTCACGCAGTCGTTCGGCTCGGCCGAGCTGGACGCGTCGCTGCTGATGCTGCCGATCGTCGGTTTCCTGCCGGCCGGCGACCCACGCGTGCTGGCCACCATCGAGGCGATCGGCGCGCGGCTCACCGACGAGCGCGGCCTGGTCTACCGCTACCGCGCCGGCGACGGACTGGCCGGTGACGAAGGCACGTTCCTGCTGTGCACGTTCTGGCTGGCGCAGGCGCTCGCCCTGGCCGGCCGGGACGAGCGGGCCCGCGAGGTGTTCGAGCTGGCGGCCGGCCACGTCAACGACGTCGGCCTGCTGGCCGAGGAGATCGACCCGCGGACCGGCGAGATGCTCGGCAACTTCCCGCAGGCCTTCAGCCACATCGGCCTGGTCAACGCGGCCTGGGCGATCGCGTCAGTGCGGTGTGGGCACCCGTGAGTGCTCGGGGACGGTGAACCAGAAGACGCTGCCGCCGCTCGGGTTCGCCTCGACACCGACCTGGCCGTGATGGCGCTCCACGATGCGGTGCACGATGGCCAAGCCCAGACCCGTGCCGGGGTAGTTCTCGCTGCCACCGACACGGGTGAACGCGTCGAACACGGCCGCCCGGTCGCGGTCCGGGATGCCGATCCCGTTGTCGGTCACCTCGCAGCGCCACCGCCCGCCTTCGACCGGCTGGCAACCCACGCGGACGTGCGGCTCCCGGTCCGGAGGCGTGTATTTGATGGCGTTGCCGATCAGGTTGTCGAGCACCTGGCGCAGCAGCGTCGGGTCGCCGTAGATGGTGGGCAGCTCCCCGACCTCGATGCCGGCGGCCCGGTCGGCGGCCCGGTCGCGGGCGATCTCCTCGGCCAGGCGGTGCAGGTCGACCGGGACGTTGGCCATCGGCCGGTTCTCGGCGGTGGCGTAGTCGAGCAGGTCGTCGATCAGCACCCGCATGTTGTCGGCGCCCTTGCGCAGCCGGGCCAGGAAGTCGCGCTGCGTGCTGTCGAGCTGGTCGAACGCCTCCTCGTGCAGGAAGTCGGCGTACCCCATGATGCGGGCCAGCGGGCTGCGCAGGTCGTGCGCGACCACCCCGGCGAAACCGACGAGCTCGCTCTCGCGCTGCCGCAGCCGGTGCTCGACCTCCTCACGCTGGGCGATGTCGCGGCGCAGCGCGGCGGTGGCCTCGTCGACCCGGCGCAGGGCCCGGTCGCGCGAGGTCACGATCGAGCCGGTGAGCGCGACCAGCAGGGCGGTGAGCACCAGACCGACCAGCCAGGCGATCCGGTCGAGGCCGCGGTCGGTGCCGGCCAGCAGCCGGTCGGTGGCCGCCACCCGCAGGTTCCAGCTGCGCTGGGCGACCGGCACGGTGATCTGCAGCGCCTCGACCGAGGTGTCCAGCGGCGCCGGCGGCTGCCAGCTGGCCATCGGGATGGGATCGCCCGACCCGTCGTCGATCAGGGTGACCGCCACCCCGTCGCCCGCCGCGTCGGCGACCGCCTCGCTCAGGAAGTCCCCGCCCCGCGTGCCGAGCACCAGCCATCCGCGGAACCGGCCGGCGTCGGGGGCGCCGGGGGAGGAGGCGAAGACCGGTGCGACGAAGACGAACGACAACTGGCGGCGCTCGGGCGGCAGCCCGGAGTCCTTGAGCAGCCGGTAGGTGCGGCTGACGGTCACCCGGCGATCCTGCTCGGCGATGTCCATGGCCTCGACCGCCTGGGCCGACGGGGACAGATCGACCCCGGCCGACGATCCGGTGTTGTCCAGTGACTTGTCGAGCACGGCGAAGCGGTGCGTGCTCTCGCCGATCGGGCGCAGCTTCAGGCTGGGTGAGCCGCGCCCGCGCCACTCGGACTCCAGCGCCGCCGTTTGGGCGTGCTTGACCGGTACGACGAAGACCAGGCCGGTCGCGCCGGGCAGCCGCTGCCGGTCGACGCCGGCGGTGATCGCGGCGAACTCGGCCGTCTCGAGCCGGGACTGCGAGCCGACGGCCGCGGCCAGATCGGTCAGCGAGGCCGAGTACCGGTTGACCTCGGCCGTGATGGCCTGCTTGATCATCGTGGTCCGCTGGTTGAGGGCCCGGTTGAGGCGGTCCTGCTCGACCCCGTTCAGGGTGAGAGCGGACAGGGCCGTGCCGGCCAGCCCGACCACGCCGACCAGCACCAGGGCCAGGACGGACCGGCGCACCCCGACCCACCGCTCGCGGTGGTCGGTGGCGCTGCGCATCACATTTTCTGACGGTACGCCGGAAATGCGAGTTCCACTCCAGGTTCGGTCAGGCCTTTTCGCGGGTATTGCCGCGAGCATGGCTCGACCGATCTGGACCGGCGCGATCACCTTCGGCCTGGTGTCCGTCCCCGTGGCGATGTATTCGGCCACACACGAACACGAGGTGAGCTTCCACCAGTTCGAGAAGGGCACGTCGGACCGCATCCGATATCGGCGGGTCAACGAGCGTACGGGGAAAGAAGTCGACTTCGACGACATCGTCAAGGGCGCCGACGTCGGCGGTGGCGACTACGTGCTGCTCGACCAGGACGAGCTCGACTCGGTCGCGCCCGGCCGCTCCCGTAGTCTCGACATCCACCGTTTCGTCGAACTGGCCGACATCGACCCGCTGTACTACCAGAAGACGTACTGGCTGGGCCCCGGCAGCGACGAGACCGCCAAGGTCTACGGCCTGCTGCGCGACGCCATGGCCGACACCGGCCGGGCCGCCGTCGGCACGCTGGTCATGCGGGGCAAGGAATACCTGACCGCCATCCGCGCCGACGGCCCCTTGCTGGTCCTGCAGACGATGTTCTTCGCCGACGAGGTGCGGGACCCGAAGGAGCAGCTGGACGAGCTGCCCAAGCGCAACACGGCCAAGCCCGCCGAACTGCACATGGCCCAGCAACTGATCGACTCGATGTCCGGCCCGTGGAAGCCCGCCGACTTCCGCGACACCTACACCGACCGGGTCAACAAACTCATCAAGGCCAAGCAGAAGGGTAAGGAGGTCACCACGGCCGACCCCGCCCCCGAGCCCACCGCCGCCTCCGACCTCTTCGAAGTCCTCCGCCGCAGCGTCGAAGCCGCCTCCAAGCGCCGCTCGGGCGCCGACGCCCCCGCCGCCAAGCCGGCCAAAGCAGCCAAGCAGGACAAGGCCGCCCACCCGGCCAAAGCCGCCAAGCCCCGCAAGACGGCGAAGGCCGCCAAGCCCGCTCGCGCCGGGAACGACCTCGCCGACCTGTCGAAGACCGAGCTGACCCAGCTGGCCCGCGACCTCGACATCCCCGGCCGCACCAAACTGACCCGCCCCGACCTGGAGAAGGCCGTCCGCAAGGCCCAGCGCAAAGCCGCCTGACAGCGAGCCGCCGGCGGTCACAGCCGCGGGTGAGCCTCTTCGATGGCGTCGACACGGAGATAGGTGAGGAACAGGTCCCGGTCGCCCGGTGGCAGTTCTGCGAAGGCGGCGTACGCGGTCTCCCGGGCCCGCGGCGTCTCGGCCGCGAGCAAGCCGGTGATCGCTGCCCAGGCCAACGAGACGTACCCATGCAGTCGATCGCCCCGCAGAACCGGGAGCCGGCTCAACTCTCCGAGTGCGTCCACCGCCCGGTCGTCCTCCCGCGCCCGCGACGCCAGCTCGAACACCGACTTGGCCCGGTAGACATCGCCCCGCTCCACCAATGCGCGTAGTTCACCCACGGTCATGTCGCGGACGGGAGGCTCCGGCGGCAGGGCCGGTGGTGGCGGAATCGTCACGGTGCCACTCCAAAGATGTACTCGTACTCCTGCCGCAGCAATTCGTGCAGCCGGTCCACCGACTCCTGGTCGCCGATCGACCGGGCATAGTCGATCTCCTGCTGGTAGGCGCGGGCTTCGTTCTCGTACCGTGCTCGTGGATCGCCCATCGCCGCGGCCATGCCCGCCCATCCGGCGTCCCGATCGTCGCGCAAGTGTGACATCTCGTGCAGCAGCGCCCCGTAGGAGGCGTCCGGGTCCAGGATCATCTGTCCCGGATTGCCGGCCGAGGGTGCCGGCCCATACGCCATCGCGCCTTCGCGGACGACGACCTCGACTCCCGCCGCCTCCGCCTCCCGCATGGCGGCATCCCATTCGGCGGGGTGTGTCTGCCTCGCGGAGCCGTGCCTGCGCAGCGGATCTGCTTCGGCGTGGAACAGGTGAGTGCCCCGTGCGGGTGCCGCTCCGCCTGGGTCGGACCGGCCCAGCCGGCGTAGCAGGCCTTTGATGTCCGCAATGGTCTTCTCCAGGCCCCGCATCATCGGCGTCAGGCGGCGCAGGCTGCTGACCAGACCATCAAGCAGCTTGGTGATGCGGGCGACCCACTTGCCGACCAGGGTGGTGACCTGCGCGATCACCCACGGCGTGCCGAGGCCGAGGGTGATGCCGGCCTCGGCCAGCCACTCCCACAGGCGGACGGCGAGCACCGAGACGAAATCGGCGATCAGGTCCCGCACCATCATGCGGACGGTGGCGACGAGCATGCCCGCGCCGGCGGTGATCTGCCCCAGCGCGGTGGTCGCCTTGGCCAGCGCCTGAAGCGCGGCCTCTTGCTCGCCCGCGATGTGCCGGTACGACCGTGCGGCGACGCCCGTCCATCCACTGATCTGTCTTGCGGTCCCGTCGTGCAGGGTCGTCCCCGCGGAGGCCATGGCTCCGGTGACGTTGCTCCAGGTCCGGGCGTACGCGTTGATCTGATCCGGATCGCCGGCGAGCGCGTCCAAGGCGTCCGACAGCGGCTTCACGTGTTCGATCAGCCAGCCCACGCCCCAGGAGACCAGTTGGCCGAGCGGGTCGGTGACGAAGGCGAGGGCGTCGAGGCCGGCCGCGATGCCACCGATGGCCGGATCGATCCAACCGCCCCCGTCGAAGGACGCCATGAGCGAGTCGACGTCCTCGGCCAGGAAGACGCCGCTGAACCAGCGGGTGCTGTCCTCCCGCGGCGCGATCAGCGGGTTGGCGAGGTCGCTCACGGTCCGTTCCCGCCGCGGAAGGCGCCGGCCGTTCGCTCGTCCGAGCCGGTGTACGCGCGGGCCGTCGTACGCAGATCGTCGGCTGACCGTTGCAAGGAGTCGGCCGCCTCCTGAAGGGCGTCGACAGTCGCCTCCTGCAGTGGATCGAGCAGGGCCGGGATCAGCTGACAGAGGAAGCCGTACGCGTCCCGGCCGATCGTGACCGCTGAGGCGGCGGACCGTCCCTGGATCACCTGTTCGGCGACCTCGTCGACCGTCGCGGCCTGTCGCCCGACGGCGTCGGCCTGCACCTCGAAACCGGACTCAGCGCCCATCGTCATCCTCGGCCGAGGTGCCCGGGAATCGGGCCTCGAAGCCGGCGACGACGGCCCGCCCGGTGGGGCTGTCGACACCGACCGTCTGCTCGGCGATCTCGGCCACCCGGCGGGTGAGGCGCACCTGAGCGGCACGCATCGTCCGCAGGATCACGTCGGCCAGTTCGGTCATCCCGAAGTGAGCAGCCTGCTGCTCGAGGCGAAGATCGGTGACGCCGCCGGAGCCGTCCACCGTGACCGTGACGTGGTGTTCCGGGTCGGAAGCGGTGACGGTCAAGCGGCTGACCTGATCGGACAACGACTGGGCCGCCGCGGCTTGCTCCGAGACCGATGCCGACCAGGATCGGACCCATTGCTCCGCATCGTCGGCAACGTCCGGCATGACCGACCTCCAGGTGTCTTCGACCGGTCCACGACGATATCGATGCCCGGCAACACGCCGGAGTCAGCGCTCGGTCAGGCGGCCGTCGGACTCGGTGTATTCGGCTCCGGTCTCGGGGCACAGCCAGGTGTTGTCGTCCTTGGGGGTCAAGGGGTGACCGGCCCGGCCCACCCAGCCGATCCGGCGGGCGGGGACACCGACCACCAGGGCGAAGTCGGGGACGTCCTTGGTGACCACCGCGCCCGCGGCCACCAGGGCCCAGCGGCCCACGCTGACCGGGGCCACGCAGACGGCGCGGGCGCCGATGGCGGCGCCCTCGGCGATGGTGACGCCCACGGCTGTCCAGTCGTCGCCGGTTTTCAGGCGGCCGTCGGGGGTCACGGCCCGGGGGTACTCGTCGTTGGTCAGCACCGCGGCCGGGCCGATGAAGACGCCGTCGCCCAGGCGGGCCGGTTCGTAGACCAGCGCGTGGTTCTGCAGCTTCACGTTGTCGCCCAGGATGACGCCGGGGCCGACGTACGCTCCGCGGCCGATGGTGCAGTTGGCGCCGACTGTGGCATTCTCGCGAATCTGCGCCAAGTGCCAAATCCGAGTACCGGCACCGATTTCGGCGCCTTCCTCCACATCGGCCGTCGGGGCCACGGTGATCGTCATGGGCGGTCCTTTCCGGACATTCGCGAGCGGGCGAGCCTCCTGACCGCAACGCCTCCGGCGACATCGGACCATCGACACTTCGGCTCACTCTGACCGATGGTCGTCGCCCGCTCCGGCCGACAGGCGGGCCCCGATGACCGAAGGTACCGGATCCCTCACGGCTTCCGACGGATTTCCGCCACGACTCTGGCGGCGGACCGGACCGCGTCGATAGCTTCCGGTCGAAGAGAGCGTCCAACGTGCACCGAAGCGAAGAACGGAACAGATGTCCGTGACTCCTCCACCACTCGCGCCCGGCGAGCCGATCGGCGTCGCCGTCATCGGAGCCGGCTACTGGGGCCCCAACCTCGTCCGCAACTTCCAGGCGTCGCCGGCCTTCCGATTGCGCCGGCTGTGCGACCTGGACGTCGACCGGGCCCGCCGCGTCCTCGGTGCCTATTCGACCGTCCAGGTGACCGCGAGCCTCGACGAGGTGCTGGCCGACCCCGAGGTGCACACCGTCGCCATCGCCACCCCGGCCGGCACGCACTTGCCGGTGGCCATGGCCGCGCTGCGTGCCGGGAAGCACGTGCTCGTCGAGAAACCCCTCGCCGCGACGTACGCCGAAGGCCTGGAACTGGTTGAGGAGGCCGACCGGCGCGGCCTCACGCTCATGTGCGACCACACCTACTGCTACACCCCGGCCGTGCTGCGGATCCGCGAGCTGCTGCACTCCGGCGAGCTGGGCGAGCTGCATTTCCTCGACTCGGTGCGGATCAACCTGGGCCTCGTGCAGCGCGACATCGACGTGGTCTGGGATCTCGCCCCGCACGACCTGTCCATCCTCGATTTTGTGCTCCCGCCGGGCGTACGACCGGTGGCCGTGGCCGCCCACGGCGCCGACGGCATCGGGGCCGGCCGGGCCTGCGTGGCCTACCTGACGCTGGAGCTCAACAACGGCGCGATCGCCCACATCCACGTCAACTGGCTGTCCCCGGTGAAGATCCGGACGGCCATCGTCGGCGGCTCCAAGCGCACCCTGGTCTGGGACGATCTCAACCCGAGCCAGCGGATCGCCATCTACGACCGCGGTGTCGACGTGGCCTCGCCCGAGGAGCTGGGCGACGAGCAGCGCCGCGACATGCTGGTGTCGTACCGCTCGGGCGACATGGTCGCGCCCGCCCTGGTCGAGCGGGAGGCCTTGCGCACGATGGTCGACGAGTTCGCGCGGGCCATCACCACCGGCACGCCCGCGCTGACCGACGGCCGCGCGGGTCTGCGCGTACTGGAAATCCTGCAAGCCGCCTCGGTCAGCCTGGCCTCGGGCGGCACCATGGTCAAACTCGACGAAGGGCACATGGCGTGACGGGCGTACAGATCGAGGGCGCGCGCGCTCTGGTCACCGGCGGGGCGGGCACGATCGGCTCACACGTCGTCGACGAGCTCGTCCGGGGCGGTGCGGCCGAGGTCGTGGTGCTCGACAACTTCGTCCGCGGCCGCCGGGAAAACCTGGCCTGGGCCACGGAGAACGGCCGGGTCACCACGCACGACGGGGACATCCGCGACCGCGATCTGGTGCGCCGCCTCACCGAGGGCCAGGATCTGGTCTTCCACCTGGCCGCCATCCGCATCACGCAGTGCGCCGAGGAACCCCGGCTGGCCAACGAGGTGCTGGTCGACGGCACGTTCAACGTCGTCGAAGCGGCCGCCGGGGCCGGCGTCAAAAAGGTCGTCGCCTCGTCGTCGGCGTCGGTCTACGGACTGGCCGAGCAGTTCCCGACCACCGAGCGCCACCACCCCTACAACAACGACACCTTCTACGGCGCGGCCAAGGCGTTCAACGAGGCGACGCTGCGCAGCTTCCACGCCATGAAGGGCCTCGACTACGTCGCCTTGCGCTACTTCAACGTCTACGGCCCGCGGATGGACATCTTCGGGCTCTACACCGAGGTGCTGATCCGCTGGATGGAGCGCATCGAGTCGGGCACGCCACCGCTGATCCAGGGCGACGGACTGGCCACGATGGACTTCGTGCACGTGGCCGACATCGCCCGGGCCAACATCCTGGCCGCCCGGGCCGAGGTCACCGACGAGGTGTTCAACATCGCCAGCGGCACCGAGACCAGCCTGCGCGAGCTGGCCCAGGCGCTCAGCGACGTGATGAAGAGTGACCTGGAGCCGGAGTTCGGCCCGGCCCGCGCGGTCAACGGCGTCACCCGGCGCCTGGCCGACACCGGCGCGGCCGCCGACCAGCTGGGCTTCCGCGCCGAGCTGAGCCTGCACGAGGGTCTCGGGGGCCTGGTCGACTGGTGGCGGTCGTCCCGATGATCCCGGTGATGATTCCCCTGCTGGGCGAGGAAGAGGCACAGGCCGCGGCGGACGCGGTCCGCTCCGGCTGGGTGGCTCAGGGCCCGCGGGTCCGGAGCTTCGAGCAGGATTTCGCGGCCACCGTCGGCGCGACCCACGGCGTGGCCACCAGTTCCTGCACCACCGCCCTGCACCTGGCCCTGGTGCTGCTCGGCATCGAGCCGGGCGACGAGGTTGTCGTACCCTCGTTCTCGTTCATCGCCACGGCCAACGCGGTCCGCTACGTGGGTGCGACGCCCGTCTTCGCCGACGTCGATCTGGCCACCGGCAACGTCACCGTCGAGACGGTCGACGCGGTGCGCACCCCGCGCACCCGGGCGGTCATCGCCGTGCACCAGGGTGGCGTGCCGTTCGACACCGCGGCGCTGCGCAAGGCCGCGGCCGGGTGGGGGGTCGAGCTGGTCGAGGATGCCGCGTGCGCGGCGGGTTCCTCGGCGTACGGGCAACCCGCCGGCGCCGGAGCAAAGGTGGCCGCGTGGTCGTTCCACCCGCGCAAACTGCTGACCACCGGCGAGGGCGGCATGCTCACGCTGGACGACCCCGAGCGGGCCGCACGTCTGCGCCGGCTGCGCGAGCACGGCATGAATGTCTCGGCCGCCGACCGGCACGCCAGCTCCCAGCCGGTGCTCGAGGCCTACCTGGAGACCGCCTACAACTACCGGATGACCGACATCCAGGCGGCGATCGGGCTCGTGCAGCTCGGCCGGCTGGCCGGTCTGGTCGCCCAGCGGCGCGAGCTGGCCGCCCGCTATCACGAGCTGCTCGCCGGCGTCGGCGGTCTCGTGCCGGTCCGCGACCCGGCCTACGGCCAGACCAACTACCAGTCGTTCTGGGTGCTGCTCGACGGCTTCCCGGCGGCCCGCGACGAGGTCCTGTCCGAGCTGGCCGCCCAGGGCGTCTCCGCTCGGCGCGGCATCATGGCGGCCCACCTCGAGCCCGCGTACGCCGATGTCTCGCCCGCACCGCTGCCGGTGACCGAGCGGCTGACCCGCGATTCGCTGATCCTCCCGTTGCACCACAAGCTCACCACCGATGACCAGGAGCACATCGTCGCCGTGCTGCGCAGGCTCTCCCGGTGACCGATCTCGTCATCGTCGGCGCCGGCGGTTTCGCCCGGGAGACGGCGGCCGCCGCCGGGGGTTTCCGCGTCCTGGGCTTCGTCGACGACGACCCGGCGCTGCACGGCACCCACCGCTCGGGCCGGCCGATCCTGGGCCCGGTCGACAGCGTGCGGGCCATGCCGGACGCCCAAGTCGTGGTGTGCGTGGGCAATCCGCGCAACTTCACCGCCCGGCGCGCCATCGTGGAGCGCCTCGGCCTGCCCGACGACCGGTACGCCACGGTGGTGCACCCGCTCGCGTCGGTCGGCGCGGGCAGTGCGATCGGCCCCGGCACCGTGCTGCTGGCCGGCGCGGTGCTGACCGCCGACGTCAGTGTCGGCGCGCACGTGGCCGTGATGCCCCAGGCCGTGCTGACCCACGACGACCACGTGTCCGACTACTGCACCATCGCCTCCGGCGTCCGGCTCGGCGGCGGGGTGGTCCTCGACGAGGGCGCCTACGTCGGGGCCGGCGCGCTGGTCCGCGAGGGCATGAAGGTCGGCGCCTGGTCCCTGATCGGCATGGGCGCGGTCGTGCTGCACGACGTGCCGGCCGGCGAGGTCTGGGCCGGCAACCCGGCCCGTCTGATCCGCCCACTCACGAGGAGCTGACGCATGTCCCGGATCCCGCTCGTCGACCTGGCCGCCGCCCACGCGGAGGTGGCCGAGGAGGTCGAGGTCGGCTTCAAGCGCATCATCGCCGAGACCGCCTTCGTCGGTGGTGCCGAGGTGGCCGCGTTCGAGCAGGAGTACGCGGCCTTCAGCGGCGTCCAGCACTGCGTGGGGGTGGCCAACGGCACCGACGCGCTGGAGCTGGCCTTCCGTGCGGTCGGGGTCGGTCCCGGCAGCGAGGTGATCCTGCCGGCCAACACGTTCATCGCCACGGCCGAGGCGGTCGCCCGCGCGGGGGCCCGGGTCGTGCTGGTCGACTGCGACCCTCGTACGTACCTCATCGACGTCGAGGCCGCGCTCGCGGCCGTCACCCCGGCCACCCGGGCGATCGCGCCTGTCCACCTCTACGGCCAGATGGCCGACGTGGAGCGCCTGCGCGAGAGCGGTGTGGCCGTCGTCGAGGACGCCGCCCAGAGCCAGGGCGCGACCCGCAACGGCCGCCCGGCGGGCTCCGGCGGCATCGCGGCCACCAGCTTCTATCCCGGCAAGAATCTCGGCGCGTACGGCGATGCGGGCGCCGTGGTCACCTCCTCCGCGGAGTGGGCCACCACGGTACGCACGCTGGGCAGCCACGGCGGCCTGACGAAATACCGGCACGACCTGATCGGCGTGAACAGCCGCCTCGACGGCCTGCAGGCGGTCGTGCTGCGAGCCAAGCTGGCCCGCCTGGCCGACGGCAACAACCGGCGTCGCGCGGCGGCGGCCCGCTACGACGAACTGCTGGCCGGCCTCGACGTGGTGACCCCGGTGACCGACGAGGGCAACGAGCACGTCTGGCACATCTACTGCGTCCGGGTGCCCCGCCGCGACGAGGTGCTGCGGAAGCTGAACGCAGCCGGCATCGGCGCGGGCATCCACTACCCGGTGCCGGTGCACCAGACCGGCGCTTTCGCCCACCTGGGCGGCTCGTTCCCGCACACCGAGGCAGCTGCCGGCGAGATCCTGTCGCTGCCCATCTACCCACAGATCACGCCCGGCCAGCAGGCCCGCGTGGCCGAGGCGCTGGCCGCCGCACTCAGACCGGGAGCTACTGCATGACCAAGGGCCGCCGGAGCCGGGCGCTGGTGGCCGCGGCCACCAGCCTCGTCCTCACCGCCGCCGCGCTGATCGGCACCGGGGGTGCGGCGGCCGCCGACTGTTCGGCGAACCCCGTGGTATGCGAGAACGACGAGCCGGGCGCCTCGCCGGACGAGTGGGAGATCGGCCTCGCCGGTGACGGATCGCTGCAGGGCTTCGCCACCGACATCAGCGTCGACGCCGGTCACACGATCGACTTCAAGGTCCAGGCCGAGCACGCGTACACCATCGACATCTACCGGCTGGGCTACTACGGCGGCGACGGCGCTCGCAAGGTGACCACGCTGCCGGGCACCTATCCGGTCCAGAATGTCGAGACAGCCTGCGTCACCGACGACGACACCCAGGTCTACGACTGCGGCACCTGGGCGGTGTCGGCCAGTTGGCCGGTGCCCGCGACGGCCGTCTCCGGCGTCTACTTCGCGAAGATCGCCCGCACCGACGATCCGCGCCGCCGCAGCCACATCACTTTCGTCGTCCGCGACGACGCCGGCACGTCGGACGTCATCTTCAAGACCTCCGACGCGACGTGGCAGGCGTACAACGCCTACGGTGGGCCGAACTTCTACGGCGGTCCGGGCGGCCGGGCCACAAAGGTGAGCTACAACCGGCCCTTCGCCACCCGCGGCGCGTACTGGGGCCGGGATTTCCTGTTCAGCAACGAATACCCGATGATCCGCTTCCTCGAGCGCAACGGCTACGACGTCAGTTACCTGACCGACGTCGACGCCGACCGGCACGGCGATCTCCTCGACAACCACGAGGTGTTCCTCTCCGTCGGCCATGACGAATACTGGTCCGGGGCCGAGCGCGCCAACGTCGAGGCCGCCCGCGACGCCGGCACGAATCTGGCCTTTTTCAGTGGTAACGAGGTCTACTGGCGCACGCGCTGGGAGAACAGCAAGGACGGCGCCGGCGACCCTCACCGGACCCTGGTCTGCTACAAGGAAACCTGGGACGGCATCAGGAGCGACCCGTCCGGTGAGTCGACTGCCACCTGGCGTGATCCCCGCTTCCGGCCGCAGTCCGAGGGCGGGGGCCGGCCGGAGAACGCGTTGACCGGGACCGCCTTCATGGCCAACAGCGACGACCTCACGCTGGCCGTCCCGGCCGCGCAGGGCAAGAACCGCTTCTGGCGCCACACCGACGCGGCGGAGCAGGGGCCGGGGGAGACCGCGGAGCTGGCACCGCACACCGTCGGCTACGAGTCCGACGAGGATCTCGACAACGGCTTCCGCCCGGCCGGGCTGATCCGGCTGTCGACCACAACCGGCGCGACACCCGAATACCTGCAGGACTTCGGGCTCGAGGTCGAGGCGGGTACCACGACCCATCACATGACCCTCTACCGCGCGCCGAGCGGCGCGCTGGTGTTCGGGGCGGGAACGGTCCAATACGCGTGGGGGCTCGACGAATACCACGACAGCGCGGCCGCGCAGGGCGAACCGGCCGACCCGCAGATGCAGCAGGCCGTGGTGAACCTGCTGGCGGACATGGGTGTGCAGCCGTCCACCCTGATGGGCTCACTGCACCCGGTGACCGCGTCCGCGGACGCGACCGGGCCGGTCGCGACCATCGTGTCACCCGCGGCCACCTCCGTCGCCAACGGCGCCAAGATCACCGTCGCGGGCACGGCGAGCGACACCGGCGGCGGGGTGGTGGCCGGCGTGGAGGTCTCGCTCGACGACGGCCTCCGCTGGCACCCGGCCACGGGCACGACGGCCTGGTCGTACGCCGGGAATGTGACCGGCGACGGAGCCGTGACGGTCAAGGTGCGGGCGACCGACGACAGCGCGAACCTCGGTGCCGTCGCTTCCCGGACGCTGACGCTGACCGGATCGACGTCGATCTTCGGCGCTCGGGTGCCGGCCACCCAGGCCGTCACCGACAGCAGCGCCGTGGAACTCGGTGTGAAGGTGACTCCGCAGACCGACGGGTTCGTCAAGGGTGTGCGGTTCTACAAGGGCAGCGGGAACGCCGGTCCCCATACGGGCAGCCTGTGGTCCGCCGACGGCGAGCTGATCGCGAGTGGCACGTTCGACGACGAGACCGCGCTCGGCTGGCAGACGATGCGGTTCCCGACCCCCGTCCCGGTCGTCTCGGGCCGCACCTATGTCGCGTCCTACAGCGCGCCGAGCGGGCGCTACGCGGCCGAGCCGTGGGCCTTCGCGTACGGCCCCCGCAAGGCGCTGCCGCTGATCGCCGCGAACGGGGTGCATGGCCGGATCGGGCACTTCCCCGAGGAGCCGTTCGAGAGCACCAACTACTACGTAGATGTCGTGTTCGACTCCATGGCGCGGACCGCGCCCGGCGTCACGGCCGTCTCACCGAAGCCGAACGCGCGCTACGTGGCCACGTCGGCCCGGCCCGCGGCGACCTTCAGCAAGGCGATCGCCCCGGCCACGGTTCAGTTCACCGTGACCGCAAGCAACGGCATCCCGGTTCCGGGCACCACGGCGTACGACGCCGGTTCCCGGACAGTCTCGTTCGTGCCGTCGGCCGCCCTGCCCGCCGGGCAGAGGCTGTCGGTCGCGGTGACGGCCACCGACACCGATGGCAACACGCTGCCGGACGACGAGACCTGGTCCTTCCACACCGATCCGGGTTCGACGACGGTCAACGGACTCTTCCCGGCCACCGAGGTGCCGGCGGATCCGGCGGTCGCCGAGCCGTCCCCGATCACGGTGGGCGTGCGGTTCACTCCCGATGTGAGCGGCACAGTGACCGGTATCCGTTTCTACAAGGGTCCCGGCAACGGCGGCACCCACTCCGGCAGCCTGTGGTCGTCGGCCGGGTCCCGCATCACCTCGGCGACCTTTGCCAGCGAGTCGGCGAGCGGCTGGCAGGAGGCCTACTTCGCGACACCGGTGCGGGTGACGGCCGGCGCCACGTATACGGCGTCCTACTTCGCTCCGCGCGGGCAGTACGCCGCGACCGGTGACTACTTCACGGCGGCACGCACCGTGGGACCGTTGAGCACACCGGCCGGAGCGGGTGTCTACACCTACGGCTCGGACACCTTCCCGGAGAGCTCGTGGTCGGGCAGCAACTACTGGGTCGACGTCATGTTCGTCGCCGACCCGGCGCCCACACAGCCGGCCGTTCCCGCGGGCGCGACGACCGTCTTCGCGGCGTCGGCGACACCGGCTAACCCGAGCTGGAACGACACGGACGCGCTCGAGGTCGGTCTGGCTTTCACCTCGGATGTGGCCGGCGAGGTCAACGGGGTGCGCTTCTACAAGGGCGCCGGGAACAGCGGCCCGCACACGGCCACACTGTGGTCGGCGTCCGGGAGTCCGATCGCGAGCGGCGGCTTCGTCAGCGAGTCCGGCACCGGCTGGCAGACCATGCTGTTCGACGAGCCGGCCCCGATCGTGGCCGGCACCCAGTACGTCGTGTCCTATTCGGCACCGGGCGGGCACTACGCCGTCGATGTCGGTGGGCTGGCGTCGCCGGTGGTGAGGGCGCCGCTCAGGACGGTCGCGAACGGGGGGCGGTACCACTACGGCGCCGGTTTCCCCGCAAACGCGGCCGGCCACAACTACTGGGTCGACGTCGTCTTCACGCCGGCCGGCTGAGGCTGCGGAGAAACCGTGTACGTGAGTCTGCGCGACCGGCCCGGATCGGATGCCGGATCCGGGGCCGGGCGCGTCGCCCGGCGGGTCTCCTCGACTGTGTTCCTGCTGGGCACGGTGAGCCTGCTGACCGACGTCTCCTCGGAGATGGTGGCGTCGGTGCTGCCGCTGTATCTCACCGCGTCCGTCGGGCTCAGCCTGTTCGCGTACGGCTTCCTGGACGGCATGTACCAGGGAGTCAGTGCCGTCGTCCGGATCGCCGGCGGCTTCGCCGGTGACCGGGGCGGACAACCCAAGTGGGTCGCGGTGCTCGGGTACGGCGCGTCCGCGCTCAGCCGGCTCGCGATGCTGCCCGCGGCCGGTTTCGCCGCGATCACCGCGGTGGTGACCGCCGACCGGCTGGGCAAGGGCTTGCGGACGGCGCCGCGCGACGCCCTGATCGTGGAGGCGTCGGACCCGGCGCTGCTCGGCCGCTCGTTCGGCGTGCACCGCGCGCTGGACACGGTCGGAGCCGCGCTCGGGCCGTTGGTGGCGTTCGCCCTGCTGGCGAGCGTCCCCGGCAGCTACGACTCCGTCTTCGTGGTGTCGTTCGCGTTCGCGATCGTCGGCGTCGCGGTTCTGGTGCTCTTCGTGCCCAATCTGCGTACCGCCGGCAGCGCCGCGAAGATCGGGCTGCGGATGGCCCTGAGCGAGATCAGTGGCCGCCGGTTGCGCCGACCGCTGGTGGCCGCCGGACTTCTGGGGCTGCTGACCGTCGGGGACGGCTTTCTCTACCTGACGCTGCAGGAGCGCGACAACCTGACCGCGGTCTACTTCCCGCTGCTGTATGTCGGTACGAACATCGCCTACCTGGCGCTGGCCGTACCTCTGGGCCGGCTCTCGGACCGGATCGGGCGGGCCCGCGTGCTCGTGGCCGGGCATGTCGCCCTGCTCGGCTGCTATCTGCTGGCAGCCCTGCCGGCCGGGGGTGTCGCGCTGACCGCCGGCGTCCTGCTGCTGCTCGGTGTGTTCTACGCGAGCACCGACGGGGTCCTGCCGGCCCTGATCGGCCGGTTGGTCCGGCCCGAAGCGCGCGGCAGCGGCATCGCGGCCGCCCAGACCGTCGTGGCGCTGTCCCGGTTCGCGTCGTCCTTGCTGTTCGGCCTCCTGTGGACGTTCCAGGGGCCGGGGCGCTCGCTGCTCCTGTTCGCCGTGGTGCTGACGGTGGCTGTTCCGGCGGCCGGGTGGCTTCTGCGGGACAGTGACCGATGACCCGGCGGTTCCGTGCCCTGGTCTTCGCCGCGATCCTGGTGCTGGCCGCCTTCGGCGCCGGGGGCTACGTCTGGAACACGCGGCAGAGCCAGGCCCAGAGCCGGGCCGAGGCGCCTGCCGTCGCGCAGGGCGGCGACCTCGCCTCTCTGCGCTCGCAGCCCCATCTGGTCTTCCGCAGCACGGCGCTGGGCGACGGCTACGGCAAGGTCGCGGTCGTGCCGTTGTCGGCGCCGACCGGGCCCCGCGCCTTCACACCGGCGTCGTGCGAGCGGGTCTACGCCACCGCCGGCGACGCGATCTGCCTCTACGCCGACCGTGGACTCGTCACCACCTATCACTCCCGGCTGCTCGACAGTTCCTGGGCGTCCGTGCACGAGCTGCCGCTGACCGGCCTGCCCAGCCGGGCGCGGCTGTCCCGGGACGGTTCGCTGGTCGCCACCACCACGTTTGTCTACGGCGACTCCTACGCCGATCCGGGGCAGTTCTCGACCCGTACGGTGGTGACCCGTGCCGGCGGCGAGCTGGTCGGCGACATCGAGAAGTTCCGGCTGATCGTCGACGGCCGGGTGGTGACGGCGGCCGACAAGAACCTGTGGGGTGTCACGTTCGCCGACGACGACCGCTTCTACGCCACCGCCGCTTCCGGCGGGAAGACCTGGCTGGTCGACGGCAGCCTCAAGGCCCGTACGGTCACCGCGCTGCACGGCGATGTCGAATGCCCGTCGCTGTCGCCGGACCGCACCCGCGTCGCCTACAAGAAGCACGGCGACCTGCCGCCGGGCCAGTGGCGGCTCGCCGTCTACGACCTGCGCACCGGCCAGGAGACGATGCTGGCTGAACCCGGCAGCGTCGACGACCAGGCGGAGTGGCTGGACGACGCCACCGTCGTCTACGGCCTGTCCCGCACAGCCGGCAACGGCGCCGCCACGAGCGACGTGTGGCGCGTGCCCGCCGACGGCAGCGGTAGCCCGCAACTGCTGGTCCCGGACGCCTGGTCGCCCGCGGTCGTGCGGTGACCAGGCCCCCGGCGATGCCCCACGAGGAACCGGAGAAACGGTGAAGAAGATCGTGATCGACCTGGCCCGACGAGGGGTCGGCCACTATCGGCGGGCCACCGACCGGAAGGCGCGGCAGGTCCCGCGGTTCGGGGTGGGAGCGCCGACCGCCACCGGGCCCACGGTCTACTACCTGGCTCCCGACAACGATCGCCCCAGTGGCGGCGTGCGGGTCATCTACCGGCACGTCGACCTGCTCGGCGAGCTCGGCATCCGGGCGGCGGTCGTGCACGAGAAGGCCGGCTTCCGCTGCTCATGGTTCGCGAACGAGACGCCGGTCGTGACCGCCGCCGCCGTCGTCCCCGGCCGCGCCGACGTGCTCGTCGTCCCCGAGTGGTACGGCCCGGCCATGGGGCAGGTGCCGCGGGAGCCCCGCCTGGTCGTGTTCAACCAGAGGGCGTACGACACCTTCGACAGCGTCCCCTACGACGGCACCGCGCCGGGAGCGCCGTATTCCGAGCCGCACCCGGTCGCCCTGCTGGCCGTCTCCGACGACAACGTCGAGCTGCTCCGATACGCGTTCCCGCGGATTCCGGTGCACCTGACCCGCAATGTCATCGACGACCGGATCTTCTTCCCGTCATCCGCGCCGCGCCGCCGGCTCCTGTCCTACGTCCCGCACCGCCGGCACGCCGAACGCGAGCAGTTGCTGCACATCCTCCGGTCCCGCGGGGTGCTCCGCGGCTGGGACCTGACAGCGATCAGCGGCCGCACCGAGGAGGAGACCGCCGCCATCATGCGGGACAGCGCGGTCTTCCTGAGCCTCAGTGAGCGCGAGGGCTTCGGCCTGCCGCCGGCCGAGGCGATGGCCTGCGGGTCGTACGTGGTGGGGTATCCCGGTCTGGCCGGCCGGGAGTTCCTGGACCCCGCGTATTCGGCGCCGGTGGCCGACGGTGACCTGCTGGCCCTGGCCCGCGCCGTGGAAGACGCCTGCGCCACCTTCGACAGCGACCCCGCGGTGCCGGCCAAGAAGGGGGCGGAGGCCTCCCGGCAGGTGCTCTCCCGGTACTCGGCGGACAACCTCCGTGCGGACCTGACCGCTTTCTACGGCCCGCTTCTGCCCTTAAGGCGTGTTTCATGACTGGGGCCGGCCTGCGCCGAGGCCCAGATTCCGCCTGCGCACGTCCCGCGAAAGGCCGGTTACAACACCGGTAGCCTGCCTTCCCCGGGCCGCACGCAGACGAAATCTGGACCGCACCGCAGGCCGGCCCCAGTCATGAAACACGCCTTAGATGCCCTGCTCCACCCACCGGCGGTGGTGGGCGTCGTTGCGCAGCCTCCGGTAGACCTCCCAGGCGAAGAAGGTCGGCACGACCGGTGACAGCTTCGCGCCGACCCGGCGACGGGCCGCGAGCCGCCGCCAGTCCTTGAGCTCGCGCGCTTGCGGATAGACGTCGAGCGCGAAGGCCACGTACTCGTCGATCGGCTCGACCTCGGTCAGCTTGCGGTCGTAGGCGTGGTAGCACGCCTCGAGTGCCTCCACGGCCAGGGCCCGCCGGGCCGCGTCGTGCAACTCGGTGGCCCGGGGGAGCTTGCCGCCCGGGCCCTCGAAGACGGCGTCGAAGGCGACCTGCCGCTCGCGCAGGTCGAGCAGGCGTCCCGAGCCCGCGTTGACGCTCAAACTCGCCGCGTGCTCGCGGTGCAGAGCCTGGACGGCGCCGTCGATGCGGGCCACGTCGGACACGGCTGACACCCGCATCCAGGCTTCCATGTCGCAGGCGTAACGCATACGGGTGTCCCAGGGGCCGACCTCGGCGTAGACGCTCGCCCGCACGACCGCCTCCGGCGTGGTGATGCAGTTGACCCCGGTGCGGCATCGCTCGGCCAGCCAGTCCTCGCCCGACCACACCGTCCAGCCCGTGATCTCCGTACGGGGAGAGGGAGGTTCTTCGGTGTGGAAGTGGAGCGGACGACCGTAGACCAGGCCGACCTCGGGGTAGGCGTCGAAGACCCGCACCGCGCGATCCAGACTGCCGGGGGTCAGCAGATCATCGGCGTCGAGGCGGACGACGAACTCGCCGGTGGCCCGCTCGAGGCCGTCGTTGAAAGCCAGGCACGGCCCGTGGTTGACCGGGTTGCCGACCACGACCACCCGGCTGTCGCCCCGGGCGAGTTCCTCGGCGACCGCCAGGGTGTCGTCCGTGGAGCTGTCGTTCACCACGACGACCTCGGTCTCGACGCCTTCCTGGGCGAGGACGCTGCCCACGCTCGACGGCAGGAAGTGCCCGTAGTTGTACGTGGGGATCACCACCGACACCCGCGCCGACGGCCGCCCGGCTGCCTTGCTTCCCCGGTACGGAACGACAGCCTTGGCCCGAAGCCTGCTCATCTCAACCCCTCGTCGGCACGGCGAGCGCCGCCTCTTCGATATCGGTGGTCACATCCGGGCTCCGGGCGATCGTCCGAAGCTCGCCGAGCCGCCGTCGCAGCCACGGCAGCAGGGGGACGACGTAGACGGCTGTCGCGACCGCGCCGCCCATCAGAAGCTGAGGCACGGCGCCGGACACCATGGAGACCGCCCACCGGCCCGCGAGGACCGCCGGCACGGCGACCAGGACGGGTGCCACCAGCCGCGCGGTGAAGGTGCCCAACGGGACATGATGGTGGCGCAGGAAGACCGCGTAGAGCGGCAGGATCAGGACGGCGCAGGCGACCACGTGCGCCCAGCCCGCGCCGGCCAGCCCGAACTCCCGCTGGCCGACGATGACCGCGGGAAAGAGCACGACCAGCCAGACGGCCTGGACGATGAGAACCGGGCGGGTCGCGCCGACCGCGATCAGGAAGGTCGCGATCAGGTCGAAGAGCACGCGGAGGGCGCCGAAGAACGCCAGTCCCGCCAGCGCGGCCGCGGCCAGGGACCAGCGTTCGCCGTACAGCAGGGGCACGACCACGTGGGCCAGGGCGGACAGCCCCACCCCGACAAGCAGGGCGATGCCCCAGGTCAGCGCGGCGGCCGCGACGAAGCCGTCGGCCCGGCGGGAGCGGTCGTCGGTGCCGGCGAACGCGGGCAGGGCGACGGCGCGAATGGCCATGCCCAGCGCACTCATCGGCCAGGTCGAGATGTTGAAGGCCAGCGTGTAGAGGCCGAGCATCACGGTGCCGGCGACGGTTCCGACGGTCAGGTGGCCGACGTTCATGACCACCCAGGACAGCACGTTGGCCGCCGCCAGCGGGACGCCGAACAACAGCAGTTGCCGGGCGACTCCCCGGTCGAACCCGAAGACCGGCCGGGTACGGGTGAAGACGAACTGCAGCACCGTCACGACACCCTGGGCGACCACGCGGGAGAGGGCCAGCGCCATCGCGCCCATGCCGAGGAACACGAACCCGACGGTGAGCGCCGTGCCGAGCACGAAGCTGGTCGTGTCGAGGCCCATCTGCGCCGACTGGCGGTATTCGCGCTGCATGATCGCGTACGGCACGACCGACAGGCCGCTGAGCAACAGGGTGAGCGACATGACCCGCACCACGGGCGCCGCCTGCGGGCTGCCCATCGCGTCCGAGACCGGCCCGGCGGCCAGGCACATGCCGGCCGTCAGCACCGCGCTGGTGAGCATCGACAGCGTGGTGACCGTGCCCGCGCGGCCCTGCACGCCGTGCCGCACGATGTCGGCGCTCATGCCCAGGTCGGCGAGGGCCATGACGATCGCCAGGGCCGTCATCGCCACCGCGAAGACGCCGAACTCCGCGGGGGACAGGAGCCGGGCCAGCAGAATGCCGACGGCGAGGTTGCCGACGCGCAGGACGATGTTGTTGACGGTGCTCCAGGCGAGTGCCCGCTTGACCGTGGTGGCCGTGGCCATCGGGATTCCTATCGCGCCCGGCGCTGACGCGCCAGGTGCATCTTGAAGTTGATCAGGTGTGCCGTCGGATGGGCGAGGGCCACGGCCCGGCGCACCAGATTGCCGGGCGGCCGCAGCGCGCCGGCGTAGATCTCGAGCTGCCGCTGCGAGGCCGCCTCCAGGCTGAAGCGGTCGACGACCGCCGACCGCCCCAGCTCGCCCAGCTGGGCCCACCGCCCGCGATCGCGGCTGAGCTCGTCGAGGGCGGCGGCCACCCGGGCTGTGCCGTCGGTGCCGTCGCCGACGCCGTAGAAGCCCTGGTCGAGAAAGATCGGCAGGGTCTCGGGCGTCAGCGTCAGCCAGAAGCCGCCCTCGCCCTGCACGATCAGCGGCTTGGCGAACGCCATGGAGCGCAGCGCGGACATGCCCATGCCGATCATCACGTCGGCGGCGGCGTAGGCGTCGTGCGGGTCGAGCATGGCCCCGGTCAGCGTCACGACCTCGGCGCCGCGCCGGGTGTTGACCTCGTCCGCCTCGGCTTGAACCTCGGCCCGGCAGGGGCCGTCGCCCACGATCAGCAACCGGACCCGCAGTGCCGGATCGAGCGACCCCACCGCGCGCGTCGCGGCCAGCAGCCCCTCGAGCTTGAGGGCCGCGGCCAGGCGGGAGACCGACACCACGGCGATCTCGTCGTCACCGAGCCCGAGGTTCTTACGGGCCTGCCGGTTGTCGGTGACCGGGGCGTTGGCCTCGGTGTCGACCGGCGGCTCGATCACGTGCAGGTCGGGACGCAGGTCGCGCTCGCGCTCCGCGATCTCATGGGTGCCGACCACGAGCGGGAGATGCTTCGGTACCCACGCCGGCACCTCCATGGAGAGCACGGTGGTCACGAGCGGCACGCCACCCCGCAGGTAGGCGCCGTAGGCCGATTCCAGGCTGGGCGCCCACTCATAGGCATGGATCAGGTCGACCTCACGCCGCCGCGCCACCTCCGCGATGGCGGCCACGTTGCGCCGCGACGGCGGTTCACCTTTCGGCGGAGCCTGCACGAACTCCAGTCCGAGCCCGGCGACCATCGTGCGCAGCTCACCGTCGGGTCCGTAGATGATGACCTCGTGGCCGTACCGGGCCACGCCGGCCGCGATCTCGATGGCGTTGATCTGGCTGCCGCCGATCTCCATCGTGTGCAGGCAGGTCAGGACGCGCACGGGGTGCCTCCGTCGGGTCGGCCGGGCGGATGCCGCACGGATCGGGCCGTCATCGGTCGGCCTTCAGCGGCGCCGAGGTGCGCACGGTGCGGGCCGGATGCGTGAAACGCCAGAGGGCGCCGCAGAGGCCGAGCATGAGCGCCAGAATCGTTGAGTAGGTGCTGAAGCTGAACGCGTCGAAGGTGGCGTTGGCCAGGATTCCGGTCAGCACCACCGCGATCAGACAGGCGCAGAGATGCCGCTCCGCGACCACTGCGGTGCGGCGTAACGCCAGGCCGGCGAGCCAGACGGCGCCGATGTACAGCGAGGCCAGGGCGGCGACACCGACCCAGCCGTTCTGCAGCGCCGTGCCGAGCCACTGGTTGTCGAGGTATTGATATTGCGGCGAGACCCACGTGCCCGTGCCCCGCCCCAGCCACGGCGTCTGGGAGAAGTACTGGCCGACCATCTCGTACCGTTTGGTGCGCGCGGTGACGCTCGGATCGTTCTCGGCGTCGAGGAAGATGGCCGTGATGGTGTTCATGACGTCCGGCTTGGCCACCGCCATCGCGGCCAGCAGCCCGACACCGACGACGAACATGTTGTAGCGCAACCGCCATCCCCACACCGGGAACAGCACGGCCAGCACGACGGCGAGCGCCAGGAAGCCCGTGCGCGACATCGTCACCGGCACCGCGCCGGCGATCAGCAGCGCGGCCACCGCGAACAGGTGCCGCTGCCGCGGTGTCGGCGCGAAGCGGGCGAAGTGGATGGCGAACGGCAGGGCCATCACCATGATGAGGCTGAACTCGATGTAGTGGAACGCGGTGCTCGCGACCCGGACCCCGCCGCCGCGCACCTCCAGCCCGACGATCCACCCCTTCGGCTGGAGTCCGGGAATCAGCAGCTGCTGGGTGAGGTCGATGTAGGCCAGCGCCTGGACCAGCCCGATCACGGCCATGAAGCAACTGCACCAGACGAAGACCCGGAGAACGCCCTGCAACCGCTCCCAGTTCGGGATGCCGTCGGCCGCGATCAGCATGACCCCGAGAAAGGCGATGGCGCCGAGCATCGCCCGGTCGGCCGCGTTGACCTCCATCGTCGTCAAACCCCGCAGAAACCCGACGGCATAGGAGATCAGGAGCGAGAGTACGTAGACCAGCGCCACCCAGCGGATCGGCTGCGGCCCGACCATCATGAGCCGGGGACTCAGCCGGGCGATGATCCACCAGCTGCCGAGCAGGAACGCCACGACCAGGGCGGGACGGCCGAGGTCGGTCATGCCGGGAACGATGAGATAGGCGGGGAAGAGCGTCAGCAGGCAGATCGTGAGCGACAGCACCGCCGGAGCGTCGACCGTCGTGAAGCGCCGCCGGGTGACATAGGTCCGGTCGGCGATCAGCGACGGGTCGAAATCGGCGAGGTGGGCGCTCGAGGTCAAGGCCGCGGGTCCTTGCCGTTGTGCCCGGCGCCCGACTCGCTCGGCTGGCTGCCCGGCGTGGGCAGCACGATCGTCGCCTCGCCGGGGATGCGCAACGCGGACCGCTGGGCGGGCCTCAGCCGGACGGTCCGGTCGCCGGGCTCGTCGTCGAGCGCAGAGGAGGCGTACTCGCGGCCCGCGGGCTTGGCGGTGGACGCGGCAGCCGGTGAGACCGGTACGACGGCCGAGGCCGAGGCGGCCGGCGGGCCGCTGACCGGTGCCGGCTCACTGCCGGCCTCGGCCTGGGCTCCGATGCGCCGGGTGCGGCGCCTCAGCAGCGCGTCCACGCCGATCGTGACGGCCGTGCTGAACAGGACCCCGGCGCCGAGGACGGCGACCAGCGCCCGCTTCACCTTGGAGTTCTTCTCCTCGATGTTGACGCCCTGGTCGAGGCGTCGCGTCGTGGCGTAGCTCGTCTTCTTGGCGCCGTACTCGGCCTGAAGCTCCTGGACGGCGCCGCCGAGCCGCTTGACGACCTCCTCGGTCGTGGCGCCGGCCTGCTCCTTCGTGGTGCCGACGGCCTCGACCGTGATGACCGGGGACTGGTCGTCGATGGTGATGACAACAGTGTCGGAGAGGCCCTGCGCCTCCAGCTGCTTGAGGACGGCCGTGTCCGACACCGTCAGCACCGCCGCCTGACCGAGCGACTTGAAACCGAGCGAGAGCCAGGGGTTGACCGGTCCCAGGTCTTTCCTCTTGGCCGGATCAGTCAGCGGCACTTCCGGTGCCGTCGGCGGAACAACCTGGACATACGACGTGGCGACGTAGTCGGGCTTGATGGTGGAACCTGTCCAATAGGCCGCAAAGGCCGTCAGCAACAGGAACGGCACTGTGAGGTACCACCGCCGGAGCAGCACCTTCGTGAGGTCCCAGAAATCCACGTCGTCCTCTCAACTCCCGCGCTGTCCTATGTGTGCAGCAAACAGGATGTTAGTGGTGAACACCGCGGCCGGTCCTGGATCCGACAGGAGGGCCGACCGGTCGGTCCGCGAGTTCCGGCCCGACGGTGATGCCGGTCCGTCGATCGGCTCTCACGGGGTGACTCGGTAGATGTGATAGGAAGACTCGCGACTGAAAGTGTCATGCAGGTTGCCGTCGGTGATCGGGATGGTTCTGTTCTCGAACATCACCTCGGCCTGGGATCCGGCGATCCCGGGTGGAAGCTTGAGCGTCTGCTCGCCCGTGCCGCCCTCGCGGCCCGGCATCGCGAAGATGTAGTACGAGCCGTCACGGGCCTTGAGCATGGTGTCCACGGCCGGGTTGAAGGTCCACTGGTACGACTGGGTGTTGAGCACGGGCGCGAGCTCGGTGATGCGGCGATTGACCTCGGTGACGGCCGGCCGGACAGCGTCGCCGCACTTCTCCCTCAGGACGTGCTGGGAGACGCAGGGCCCGCCGAAGTTGTGGTTGAAGTAGACGATGCCCCGAGCCTCGTGGATCACCGAGCTCATCACCGCGCCCGCGACCTGCTCGCCGGTGATGGTCGGCGAGGACGAGTCGTCGATCGGGTGGCCGACCTCGACGAAGTTGAAGACGGGCTGATGCTTGCCGTCGGCCGCGTCGAGTGTGCGCATGCGGTCGACGGTCAGCCCGTAGTTCGCCGCGCGCCGGCAGTTCCCCTCCTTGACCCCCAGGACCGGTCCCTCATGCGGGGCTTTGCACACGTTGCCGTCGGTGTACCAGTAGATGTCGTTGGAGACGACGGCCGAGTAGTCGTTGACGAATCGGGCGGCGTCCTCGTCGGACTCCCAGAACATGACGCCTTTGCCGTAGTTGGCATAGGGCATCCGGCCGTCATCGGGCAACCGATCGCGCAGCTTCTTCTGGATGTCGAAGCCGCAGCCCGCTGTGGCCGGCGTGCAGGTGTCGCCTTGGCCGGGCCACTTGCCCGTCCACCGGCCCGGGCCGGCCTTGCCCCACATGTCGGCCTCGTCGGCGAGGACCCAGCCGACGCTCTCGTCGCCCCGGTCCTGGTGATCCTCGGCGATCATCGCGGACATCCCGTTGTCCTTGATCAGCCGGAGATTCGAGTCGGCGGTCACCATGATGTACGTGTTGAGGCCCATCGCCTTGTCCGTGGTGACGTCCTGCCGGCTGCTGACCTGCTCGTACCAGACGGCGAGGGGGAAGAAGGACTCCTTGTCCCAGCCCGACTTGCGGGCCTGGGGGAACGACTTGTAATACGACGGCCCACCCTCCCACGGGATGCGGGGGAGGCTCATCGCCGCGGCCTCCGCCGGGGCAGCGGCCGAAGGCGCCGCTGTCGCCGATCGGAAGACGACGTCGACCCAGTAGTTGCTGGCCTGGTAGGACAGGGCCGGCAGCGTGCCCTCGTTGTAGGCGAAGACGCCGGCGTCGCCGGCTGCGCTGAGCGGCCCGGCCTGCGCCGGTTTGCTGAAGAAGCCGGTGCTCGCCCGGTATCGGTCGGCCTGGTAGGAGACCACGTATTGCTCGCCGGCCTCGATGGCCACCGGCGCCGACAGTGGCACCTCCTGCCAGCCGGTCAGCGTGGCGCTGGAGTCCGCACTGGCGAGCTTCTTGCCGCCCCGCACGCTCCACACTGTCACCGGGTGACTGCTGCTGTCGTTGTGGGCGCGCAGAAAGCGTACGGCCGCCAGGGTGCCGTCGATCGTCGACGAGAAACGCAGCCCGATCTCGACCGGCGCCTTCTCCTCGGTGGTCTGCACCTCCGAGGTGTCGTCGTCGGCGAAGAAGGAGAACGTCTCGGATGCCGCGCTGGTGGCGGCGGCGGCCGTGCGCGGCGCGGCCGGCGCGTTGCGGTTGGCGAGAACGACCGACACGACGCCCGCCACGATCAGCAGCGTGATCACCGCCGCGACGGCGATCAGACGCCGCCGGTCCGTGGTTGTCACGCGCACGAGTCAGACCCTTTCGCTGTCGCTGGGAGTTCGCGGCCGGGGCACTGTGACCGCCGGACGTCCCCAGCCGGATCGAACGTCCCAGGAGGCCGAGCGCCGCTTGCGCTCGGCCAGGATCACGACCGTGACGTAGACGACCGCCGAAGGCAGCAGCCACGGCCGGCGCAGGACCACGTCGCGCAGCCAGGAGGTCGAGTCGGGCTCGGCCGGCGTCGCGACGCCCTCGGGATGCGCTTGGAGGTAACGCCCGAACTCGGCGTTGCCGTCACGGGCCCGGGCCACCCGGCGGACCAGGTCGCCCGTCGTGCGCGGGGCCACGACTCGTACCGGAATGTCGATCTCGGCTTTCTCGCCGGGAGCGACGACCGCGTCGAGGAACATGTCGTCCGCGGTGATCTCGGGGAACCGGGCGAAGCGGGACCGGGCCCGCGAGGACACCGCGATGACCCCCCGGCCGAACAGGTGGCCGCGGAAGACCGGCAGCCGGCTGTTGACCGCGTAGAAGGCCCGCACCGGCCAGGTGCTGGCCGAGGTGTCGACGGCCGGCCGCGGCACCGCCGCCTCGATCCCGGGGCGCGCCACCTCGTCGGCCAGGCGTTGCAGGAGGACCACGTCGACCGGGACGTCGGCGTCCAGATAGACGAGGACGTCGCCGGTGGCCAGCTCGTCGGCCGCGTTGAGCGCCGCCGTCTTGGACGGGGTGGCGATCTCGACGACCCGGACGCCGTAGGCCCGGGCGACCTCGGCCGTCCGGTCGGTGCAACCGTTGGCCGCGACGACGATCTCGAGGTCGTGCTGGGTGGTGTCGGTCAATGCCTGCAATGCCGTGCCAATACCGGCTTCCTCGTTGAAAGCGGGCATGATGACGCTTATTCGCACACCGTGATGCTTCCGGGCCGGACGGGCCTCCAGCAACCGGTCGAATGGACAAGTTGCGATCGCATAGTCGACAGCCGTTGGGGCCATTCGGTTCTCTGTCCACAGAGTCATCGATCGGTAGCTTCCACAGAATGCCGGTGTCTCGAAGCGTGCCCCAACCCCTTGTCTCCCAACGGAAGACGGTCAGCCTGGCCGGTGTCCAGTTTGACCCCATGAGCGAGCAGCAGGTGGTCGACCGGGTTCTGGCGGAGTTGTCCGACGGGCGGGGCGGGCAGATCATGACCCCCAATGTGGACATTCTGCATCGAGTCACGCGAGATCCCGAGTTGCATGGACATCTCGCAGCATCCGAGATTGTCGTCGCTGACGGGAAACCTCTCATTTGGGCCTCGCGAATCGCCGGAAACGCCCTGCCGGCCCGGGTCCCCGGATCCGATCTCATCTGGAGCCTCTCGGCCGCGATGGCCGGCGGTGGGCGATCGGTCTACCTGCTCGGTGGTGAGCCGGGCACGGCCGAGCGGGCCGACGACGTGCTGCGGGATCGGTTCCCGGATCTCAAGCTGGCCGGGCATCTCAGCCCCTCGTTCGGCTTCGACACCCGCCCCGGGGAGTACGACGAGGTGTGCGACGAGGTTGTCGGCGCCGCCCCCGATCTGGTGTTCGTCGGCTTCGGCTTCCCCAAGCAGGAGCGGGTCATCGCCCGGCTGCGCGTCCGCCTGCCGCGCACCTGGTTCCTCGGCTGCGGCGCGGCCATCGGCTTCGTCGCCGGCGTGCATTCGCGGGCGCCCGGCTGGATGCAGGACAACGGCCTGGAGTGGGTGCACCGGCTGTATCGGGAGCCGCGGCGGCTGATGCGCCGCTACCTCGTCGACGACGCACCCTTCGCCGTCCGCCTGCTCGCCGGCAGCGCCCGCGAGCGTCTGCGCCCGGGAGCCGCCCGATGAGCCCCCCCGACGTCTCGGTCGTCATCGTCTCGTACAACACCCGCGAGCTCACGCTGGACGGGCTGAGGCGGCTGCTGGACAGCCGCACCTCGGACGTCGGCTTCGACGTCACCGTGGTCGACAACGCCTCCTCCGACGGGTCGGCCGACGCCATCGCCGCGGAGTTCCCCGAGGTGCGGCTGCTGCGCGTGCCGGTGAACGTGGGGTGGGGCCGGGGCGTCAACCGGGGCGTGGCCGCGAGCACGGGCCGCTACGTGCTGTTGCTGAACCCCGACGCCGCGCCGGTCGGCCACCCGGTCGACGAGCTGTTCCGCTTCGCGCAGGCCCACCCGCGTCACGGCATCTACACCGGCCGGACCCTGCACGCCGACGGCACCGACGACATGTACTGCTGCTGGGGGCTGCCGAGCCTGCGGGGCTACGTCGGCTTTGCCACCGGCCTCGGCTCGGTGTCCGGCTGGTTCAACCCCGAGGGCCTTCCCGGGTACGACCGGCAGAGCGTCCGTGAGGTGCCGGCCGTCTCGGGTTGCTGCATGCTCGTCGAGCGCGGCCTGTTCGACCGGCTCGGCGGCTTCGACCCGATCTACTTCCTCTACAGCGACGACATCGACCTGTGCACGCGGGCCGCGGCGCTGGGTGCCAGTCCGGTCGTGGTGCCGTCCGCCTCCGTCATCCATGTCGGTGGGGCGTCGTCCAGCTCCGAGGGTCAGCGCATCAAGATCCTGCGAGGCAAGGCGACCTACGTACGCCGGCACTGGTCGCCCGCGAAGGCCCGGCTGGCCCTGGGGCTGATGGCCACCGGCGTGGGCCTGCGAGCCGCCGCCAAGACCGTGCTCGGGCGCGACCGGTCCCGCGGGGTCGACTGGACGGCCGTGTGGCGTGCGCGCCGCACCTGGCAGGCCGGCTGGCCCGAGGTCGACGAGCCCCGGCCCCCGCACAGCGCCCTGCTCGAACAAGCCCCGACTGCCATGTGAGGCGGTACACCATGCCCAAGCCGTTGCGGTCCTTCCTTGCCCTCGCCCTGGTCACGGCCGGGCTCCTCGTGCCCGCCCCGGCCTCGGCGGCCGATCCGTGCACCCCGCTCGTCAACCCGGTCGCGTGCGAGAACAGCAAGCCCGGCACCCCGTCCTCGACCTGGGAGGTGGCCGGGTCGGGCAGCGCGGCGATCCAGGGCTTCGCCACCGAGATGAGCGTGAATGTCGGCGGGACGCAACGGTTCAAGGTGAAGTCGACGGCGGCGTCGTACCGCCTGGACATCTATCGGATGGGTTACTACGGCGGGGCCGGCGCCCGGCTGATCACGACAGTGAACCCGGTCGGCCGGCAGACCCAGCCCGAGTGCCTCACCGCCCCGGCGACCGGGCTGGTCGACTGCGGCAACTGGGCGGTGTCGGCCTCCTGGGCGGTGCCCGCCACCGCGGTCTCCGGCATCTATTTCGCCCGGCTGACCCGCACCGACGGCACGTCCGGCGCGAGCCTGGTCGTCTTCGTCGTCCGGGACGACGCCAGCCGGTCGGACCTGGTGTTCCAGACCGCGGACACCACCTGGCAGGCCTACAACCAGTACGGCGGCAACAGCCTCTACGTGGGCTCTCCGGCCGGCCGGGCCTACAAGGTGAGCTACAACCGCCCGGTCACCACGCGGGGCACCGGCGCCGAGGACTCGGTCTTCAACGCCGAATACCCGATGGTGCGGTGGCTGGAGGCCAACGGCTACGACGTCAGCTACCTCTCCGGCGTCGACACCGACGCCCGGGGCTCACTGCTGACCAACCACAAGGCGTTCCTGTCGGTCGGCCACGACGAGTACTGGTCGGGGCGGCAGCGGGCCAATGTCGAGGCCGCCCGCGACGCCGGGGTGCACCTGGCCTTCTTCAGTGGCAACGAGGTGTTCTGGAAGACCCGGTGGGAGACGTCGATCGACGGCTCGGGCACCCCGTACCGGACTCTGGTCGCCTACAAGGAGACCCACGCCAACGCCAAGATCGACCCGACCGCGGAGTGGACCGGGAGCTGGCGTGACCCACGGTTCAGCCCGCCGTCCGACGGCAACCGGCCGGAGAACGGGCTGACCGGCACCATTTTCAAGGTCAATGCGGGCACGGTGAGCCTCAAGGTGCCGGCCGCGGACGGCAAGCTGCGGTTCTGGCGGGGCACCACCGTGGCCACCCAGGCGGCCGGCGCCACCGCGACGCTGGGCACCGGCACGGTCGGCTACGAGTGGGACGAGGACGCGGACAACGGCGCCCGGCCCCGCGGGCTGATCCGGCTCTCGACCACCACGGCCGGCGGCCTCGACGTGCTGCAGGACTACGGTTCGACGTACGCCACCGGAAGCGCCACCCACCGGCTGACGCTCTACCGCGCGCCCAGCGGCGCCCTGGTCTTCGGCGCGGGCACGGTCCAGTGGTCGTGGGGCCTCGACAGCACCCACGACCGGGGCTCCGGCGCCGCCAGCACCCCGATGCGCCAGGCCACGGTCAACCTGTTCGCCGACATGGGCTCCCAACCGGCCACCCTGCAGTCCGGCCTGACCGCCGCCTCGGCATCCACCGACACCACCGGTCCGAGTGCCGTCATCACCTCGCCGGCCGCCGGCGCGACGGTGCAGTCGGGCTCGCCGGTGACCATCTCGGGCACGGCCACCGACACCGGCGGCGTCGTCGGCGGGGTCGAGATCTCCACCGACAGCGGTGCCAGCTGGCACCCGGCCACCGGCCGCGCCGCCTGGACGTACTCCTGGAACCCGACGGCCAGTGGGCCGGCCACGATCCGGGTCCGGGCGACCGACGACAGCGCCAACGTGGGGGCGGACACGACCGTCGCCGTCACCGTGGGGGCGCGCACCTGCCCCTGCAGCATCTGGGGCTCGGGCGTCACCCCGGAGCTGGCCGCCGACCCCGACACGACCGGCACCGAGGTCGGCACCAGATTCCGCGCGGACGTCGCCGGCCGGGTCACCGCGATCCGCTTCTACAAGAGTTCGGCCAACACCGGCACCCACGTCGGGCACCTGTGGTCGGCCTCGGGCTCGCTGCTGTCGACCGTCACCTTCACCGGCGAGACGGCCTCCGGCTGGCAGCAGGCCACCCTGGCCACGCCGGTGACGCTGACCGCCGGGACGACGTATGTGGTGTCCTACTACGCGCCGAACGGCCGGTACGCCGCCGACACCGGCTACTTCGCGACGCGGGGCTACGACAACGAACCGCTGCACGCCCCGCGGGACGGGACCGACGGCGCGAACGGCGTCTACCGGTTCGGCACCGGCTTCCCCACCCTGGCCTGGGAGTCTGCCAACTACTGGGTCGACGTGGTGTTCAGCCCGGGCGGCGGCACACCGGACACGACCGCGCCGGCCGTGGTCACCCGGACGCCCGCCCCGGGAGCCACCGGCGTCGCCCGCACCGCCACCGCGGCCGCGACGTTCAGCGAGCCGGTGACCGGCGCCCTCATCGCGGTCACCGGTGTCGCGGGAGCCACGACCTACGACGCGGGCACCAGCACCGCGACCTTCACCCCCTCAGCCCCGCTGGCCGGCTCCACCAGCTACACCGTCACGGTCAGCGGTGCCCGCGACGCCGCCGGCAACCTCATGGCCGCCACCTCGTGGTCGTTCACCACCGCGGCGAGCACCCCCAGCGGCTGCCCGTGCTCGATCTGGGCCGCCACGGTGACGCCCGGCACCCCGGCCGAACCCGACTCCGGCGCCGTCGAGGTGGGCACGAAGTTCCGGTCGGACGTGGCCGGTCAGGTGACCGGGGTGCGGTTCTACAAGGGCGGCGGCAACACCGGCACGCACGTGGGCCATCTGTGGAGCGCCAGCGGGACCGCCCTCGGCACGGTCACCTTCACCGGTGAGTCGGCGACCGGCTGGCAGACGGCGACCTTCGCCACGCCCGTGACGATCGCGGCCGGCACGACGTACGTCGTCTCCTACTACGCGCCGACCGGCCGATACGCCACGGACAGCGGCTACTTCACGTCGTCCGGCGTCGACAACGGCTCGCTGCACGCGCTGCGCGACGGCGTCGACGGTCCCAATGGTGTCTACCGCTACGGCACCGGCGGCGGCTTCCCGTCCGCGAGCTGGCAAGGCAGCAACTACTGGGTCGACGTCCTGTTCACTCCCGGCACCTGAGGAGCCCCGATGCACAAACGGTCGTTGTTGCTCGCGCTCTGCCTGGCGCTGGTGGCCACGTTTCTCACCGCGCCGCGGGCGGCGTCGGCCGCCGTCTGCCCCTGCTCGATCTGGTCGGCGACGGCCGTCCCGGCCAACCCGGCCGAGGCCGACACCGCGGCCGTGGAGGTGGGCGTGAAGTTCCGCTCGGACAACAACGGCTTCGTCACGGGCGTGCGGTTCTACAAGGGGAGTGGCAACACCGGCACCCACGTCGGGCACCTGTGGAGCGCGGCCGGGATCAACCTGGGCACAGTCACGTTCACCAACGAGACGGCGACCGGCTGGCAGACCGCCACCTTCGCCGCGCCGGTGGCCGTCACGGCCAACACGACCTACGTCGCCTCCTACTACGCCCCCAACGGCCGGTACGCCGCGGACGACAACACGTTCGCGGCGGCCGGGGTCGACAACGCGCCGCTGCACGCGCTGCGGGACGGTGCCGACGGTCCCAACGGCGTGTACCGCTACGGCGCGGGCGGTGGTTTCCCGGCCAACACGTGGCAGGCGGCCAACTACTGGGTCGACGTCGTGTTCACCGACAACGGCGTCGACACCACCCCGCCGTCGGTGACCGCCGCGAACCCGGCGGCCGGCGCCACCGGCGTCCCCCCGACGACCACCGTGGGCGCGACGTTCAGCGAGGCGCTGCAGGCCGGTACGGTGACCATCGCGGTCGGCGGTGTGGCCGGGGCCCCGGCCTACGACGCGACGTCGCGCACTCTCACCTTCACGCCGTCCGGCCCGCTCGCCCCGTCGACGACCTATACCGTCACGGTCTCCGGCGCCCGAGATCCGGCCGGCAACACGATGACCCCGTACAGCTGGAATTTCACCACCGCCGCGCCCAGCGGGTCGTGTCCCTGCACGATCTGGGCGTCCACCGCCACGCCGGCCACCCCGGCCGTCAGCGACAACTCGGCGGTCGAGCTCGGCGTCCGGTTCCGCACCAGCACCTCCGGCTTCGTCACCGGCCTGAAGTTCTACAAGGGCAGTGGCAACAGCGGCACGCACACCGGGGCGCTGTGGACGAACACCGGCACCCGCCTGAGCACCGTGACCTTCACCGGCGAATCGGCGACCGGCTGGCAGACGGCCACCCTGCCCAGTCCGGTCGCGGTCACGGCCAACACGACATACGTGGCCTCGTACCACACGGACACCGGTTTCTATTCCGCCACCGCCAACGGCCTCGCCTCGGCGGTCTCCCGCGGTCCCCTGACCGCCCTGGCCAACGCGGCCAACAGCGGCAACGGCCTTTACCGGTACGGGGCCAGTGCCTTCCCCACCAGCGCCTACCAGGCCACCAACTACTGGGTCGACGTCGTCTTCGACACCACGGCCACCGACAGCACGCCGCCGTCGCTCACCACCCGCAGCCCGGCGGCCGGAGCCACCGGTGTGGCGACGACCGCGCGAGTGACCGCGACCTTCAACGAGCCGGTGTCCGGGGCCGCCCTCGCGCTCGCCGGTGTCACGGGCACCACGACCTATGACGCGGGCACCAGCACAGTGACCTTCACGCCGTCAGCCACGCTGGCTCCCTCGACCGATTACACCGCCTCGGTCAGCGGCGCCCGGGACACCGCGGGCAACCTCATGGCCCCGCTCACGTGGTCCTTCACGACGGCCGCCCCGCCACCGCCGCCACCGGACCAGGGCCCCGGCGGTCCGGTCCTCGTGGTCAAGACCGCGAGCGGCTTCACCCCGTTCCTGGCCGAGGTCCTGCGCACCGAGGGGCTCAACGAGTTCGCCACCGCCGACCTGTCCACGGTCACGGCGGCGACGCTCAGCCAGTACGACGTCGTGCTGCTCGGCCAGAGCACGCTGACCGCGGCCCAGGCCGGCCTGTTCACGGCCTGGGTCTCCGGCGGCGGCAACCTCATCGCCTTCCGGCCCGACAAACAGCTGGCGAGCCTGCTCGGCTTGACCGCCACCACCGGGACGCTCGCCGAGGGCTACCTGAAGGTCGACACGGCGGCCGCACCCGGCACCGGGATCACCGATCAGACGATGCAGTTCCACGGCACCGCCGACCGCTACACGCTGGCCGGGGCGCGAGCGGTGGCCACGCTCTATTCGACCGCGACCACCGCCACCACCAACCCGGCCGTCACCCTGGCCGACGTCGGATCGGCGGGCGGGCAGGCCGCCGCCTTCACCTTCGACCTGCCGCAGTCGCTGGTACAGACCCGGCAGGGCAACCCCGCCTGGGACGGGCAGGACCGCGACGGCGCGGGGCCGATCCGCTCGGACGATCTGTACTTCGGCGGGTCCTCGCCCGACTGGGTCAACCTGGCCAAGGTGGCCGTGCCCCAGGCCGACGAGCAGCAGCGCCTGCTGGCCAACCTGATCGGCGCGATGAACCTGGACCGTAAGCCGCTGCCCAGGTTCTGGTACTTCCCGCGCAGCCTCAAGGCGGTGGTGGTAGCCACCGGCGACGACCACGCCAACGGTGGCACGGTGGGCCGGTTCGACCAGTTCAGCGCCAACAGCCTGGCCGAGTGCGACTACGCCGAGTGGCGCTGCAACCGCTTCACCTCGTACGTCTTCCCGGACACCCCGTTGACCAACAGCCAGGCGGCGGCGTTCCAGGCGCAGGGTTTCGAGGTCGCCCTGCACCTCAACACGGGCTGCGCCAACTACACGGCCTCGTCGCTGGCGAGCACCCTCACCGGCCAGCTCGCGACCTGGCGGGCGAAATACGCCTCGGTCGCCGCGCCGGCCACCAACCGCACCCACTGCATAGTGTGGTCGGACTGGTCGTCGCAGGCCTCGGCCGAGGCGGCCAACGGGATCCGGCTCGACACGAACTACTACTACTGGCCGGGCAGCTGGGTGAACGACCGGCCCGGCTTCATGACCGGCTCCGGCATGCCGATGCGGTTCTCGGCGAAGGCGGGCGGACTGCTCGACGTCTATCAGGCGGCCACCCAGATGACCGACGAGTCCGGCCAGAGCTATCCGTTCACCGTCAACACGTTGCTCGACCGGGCGCTCGGCGCGGAGGGTTACTACGGGGCCTTCACCGCCAACATGCACACCGATCTGGGGACGACCTGGGACAGCGACCAGGTGCTCGAGTCGGCCCGCAGCCGCGGGGTGCCGCTGATCAGCGCGCTCCAGCTGCTCACCTGGCTCGACGGTCGCAACGGCTCCTCGTACTCGGGCATCTCCTGGTCCGGGACGGGGCTGTCGTTCACCGTGAACGTCGGTGCGGGCGCGACCGGGCTGACCGGCATGGTGCCGACCCTGGGGGTGGGTGGCCGGACGCTGACGACCCTGACCCGCGCGGGCACGGCGGTTCCCTTCACCCGTACGACTATCAAGGGTGTCGAGTACGCCATGTTCACCGCCGCCCCGGGTGCGTACTCGGCGGGATACGGTGGCGCCGCTCCCGCGGTGCGCGCTCCGGCGGGCGGCCCGGCGGCGACGGCGGACAGCCGGGCGCCGGGCACCTCCGCGGTGTCCGTGCTGGCCCAGGCCGACGGCACCGCGGCGGTGAGGTGGCAGACCGATGAGTCGGCCGCGGCCACCCTGCTGGCCGGCCCGGACCCGGCGGCGCTGGAGGCGTGGCCGGCCGACCGCGGCGGCACACGGCACCAGGCGGTGGTGACCGGCCTCGAGCCGGGAGCCACCTACCACTACCGGGTGCGCAGCACCGACCGCGCGGGCAACGTGACCGTGTGGCCCAGCGCCGATCGGCCACCGGCGACCTTCGTCTCGTCGGCCGCCGGGGTGGCCGATCACACCGCCGCCCAGTGGCGAACCGGGGGAGAGAAGAGGGTCTCGGTCACCAGCGACGGCGTGCGGCTGAGCGGTGGCGCCCGGAGCGGGACGCTGATCTCCCGGGTGCTCGACGCGGGCCAGATGGTGACGTGGGACAGGCTGACCTATGAGGCGGCCGTGCCGTCCGGCGCGTCAGCGCTCGTATATGTGCGGACCGGCAGCACGTCCAGCCCCGGCGCCTCCTGGAGCGGCTGGACGCTCGTGCGCCAGGGCGACCGGGTCGCCGGGAGCTCCCGCTACGCGCAATACCGCGTGGAGCTGAGAGCCGGCCGCGCCGGTCCGGTCTTCCGGGGCCTCAGCATCACCTCGGACGCCAAGCCGCGGGACACGCCGACCGAGACCGGCCGGTAGACCCCGATCGCGACGCTCGGCCCGGGAGTCCCGGGCCGAGCGGGGTGGGACGCCCCGGCCGAAACAGGACGCCGGGGCGACATCGGTGGCCGGCCAACCGGACCGCAACCAGAGGGCATCGGGGTAGCTCCCAAGTCGGCGCCTGCGAGGCCGAACCAGGTCTGTGAGAGCCCCGGTAGCGACCGGGACCACTTACCGGAAGGCAGTCGATGCGTTCTTCGATCACCAAGCGTCTGGCCCTGATCGCGATGATCCCCGCCACCCTGCTCGTCGTGGTCGCGTTCGCTTCGTCCGCCCAGGCCGCCGTCACCGGCTCCGCGAAGCTGCAGAGCGACATCGCGGTGCTGACCAACAAGCAGCGCGCGGCCCACGGCTGCAAGGCCGTCGTCGTCAGCCCGGCCCTGACCCGGGCCGCCGTCGGCCACAGCGCCTACCAGGCCCGCACCAAGACCATGAGCCACACCGGTTCGGCCGGTTCGACCTTCATCACCCGCTCGAAGGCCGCCGGCTACAGCCGTCCGCTGAGCGAGAACGTCGCCTACGGCTTCAGCAGCGCTTCCGCCGTTGTCGGGGCGTGGATGAAGAGCCCGGGTCACCGCGCGAACATCCTCAACTGCAAGGCGATCGCGGTCGGCGTCGGCGTGGCCTACGCCGGCGGCACCCCGTACTTCACCCAGGACTTCGGTTACTGACTTCCCGGGACAGCGCAGGGCCTCACCCGTCACGGGTGAGGCCCTGCCGTCGTTTCAGTACGCGCCGGAGCTGCGGGCCACCGCGCTCACCGTGCGCGCGAGGATCGCCAGATCCATGGACAGCGACCAGTTCTCGACGTAGGTCAGGTCCAACCGGATCGATTCCTCCCACGAGAGATCCGAGCGCCCGGACACCTGCCACAACCCGGTCAGCCCCGGCTTGACCACCAGCCGCCGCAACATGTCCGACGGATAGCCGGCCACCTCGCGGGCCAGCGGCGGCCGCGGCCCGACCAGCGACATGTCGCCCTTCACCACGTTCACCAGCTGGGGCAGCTCGTCGAGCGACAGCCGCCGCAGCCACCGCCCGACCGGAGTGACCCGAGGGTCCTGGCGCATCTTGAACAGCTCGCCGTCGGTGTCGTTGAGGTTGCGCAGCTCGGTCAGCCGCTGCTCGGCGTTCACCACCATCGTGCGGAACTTGTAGAGCACGAACAGCCGCCCGTCCTTGCCCACCCGCTCCTGCCGGAAGATGGCCGGCCCCCGCCCGCCGGGGGCGAACATCACCAGCCCGGCCACGACGGCCAGCACCGGCGCCCCGAGCAGCAGCAGGGTCAGCGCCCCGACCCGGTCGAAGACCGCCTTGACCCAGCGGGCGCTGCCCTTCAGGCGGGGGTGGTCGACGTGCAGCATCGGCAACCCGTCGACCGGCCGGATCGTGGTGCGATCGCCGGCCACGTCGACGAGCGTGCTCGCCACGATGAGGTCGATGTCGTCGGGCTCGAGCTGCCAGGCGAGCCGGCGCAACGCGGCACCGTCGATCTCGGGACAGGCCAGCACGACCACCGTGTCAGCCCCTGACCGCCCGACCGCGGCCGCCACCCCGTCGAAGGTGCCGTAGACCGGTGGCATCCCCGCGTCGAAGGCCGCGGCGCCGGATCCGGGGGGCAGGCACGCACCGATGACGCCGAGACCGTGGTGCCGCTCGCGCCGCAGCCGGCGGGTCATGTCGGCCACCGCGCGCCCGTGGCCGACCAGGATGACCCGGTGCAGCCGGTCGCTGCGGGCCCAGGAACGGTGCAGCCGCTGCCGCATCGCATAGCGCGCGGCCAGGTTGGCCAGCACCACCAGCGGCATCACGACGATGACATATCCCCTCGCCAACCGGAGGTCGAACGAGAACGAGACAATCGCCAGGGCCGCGGTCAGTGCCAGACCGGATCGGAACACCCGCACGTACTCGTCGGTGCCGACGAACAGATGGCGGGTCTCGTAGGCGCGATTGAGGAACAGGCACGCCACCCAGACCACGGGGAAAAGAAAAGTGACTACCAGATAGCCACTGATGAGCGGTTCACGGACGGGCGAGCCGAAGCGCACCAGCAGGGCCGAGGACGCCGCGCCGAGGCCGGCCACCGCGTCCAGCACCAGCAGGGCCCGGACGTAGCGGCTCTGCCAGCCATCGCGGGCGCTACCGGACGGCGGGCCGATGTCGAGCCGGGATTTTCGGGCGGAGAGGTCGAGGGTCGACGCTGATCCGACTGTCTGCACGCGGTGCCTCCGTCATCGACCGAGCCTGATCTGTCCGAGTTGCGGACATCGTGCACAATCGGTGTCCCCACGGTCACTCTCCAGGGACGCCTCGCCAAGACTGGCAACCCGGCGACCCCGCGCGCTACGCCTTTCCGTTCGTTCGAATTGGAGGATCGGATGATTCTGAGACCTGTTCGCGTCCAATGTGTCCAGATCGGACTATCGGCATGTCCGGCGCACAGTGTGGCGAAATAGCCAACTGCAGTATGCCTCTTACTACAGGCAATGCCGGTGGTCAATCATCCGCGACGGATGAGCGGCTGTCGTCAATGTGACGAAGGCTTTTCACGTACCGGCTGCATTCTTCATGACTCGGCAGCAATCCGGTCGCCCGAGCCTGCGCCAGTGACGGTGCCGCGCTGTCCTTGGTGGACAGCAGCGGCACGGCGGCCGGCCAGACGATGCCCAGCTCCGGATCGAGCGGATCGATGCCGTGCTCGTGCCCGGGGCGATAGGTGCTCGAACAGAGGTACGCCACGGTGGCCCCGTCGGTGAGCGAGCAGAACGCGTGCCCCAGCCCCTCGGCCAGATAGACCGCCCGCCGTTCCTCGTCATCCAGCCGCACCGACTCCCAGGCCCCGAAGGTCGGCGAGCCGACCCGCAGGTCCACCACCACGTCGAGAACCGCACCGGTCACACACGTCACATACTTGGCCTGCCCGGGTGGGACATCGGCGAAATGGATGCCTCGCACCACATCGCGGGCCGACGTCGACAGGTTGGCCTGGGCCAGATCCAGCGGATGCCCGACCGCGGCGGCCAGCGCGTCGAAGCGGTACCACTCCAGGAAGACCCCGCGCGAGTCACCGTGCTGGGCCGGAGTGATCTCGTACGCGCCCTCGATGGTCAACGGGCGAACCTTCACAGCAGACCACCCTCGACCAGCCGCAGGAGATATTCGCCGTAGCCGCTCTTCAGCAGTGGCTCGGCCAGCTCCCGCACGTCGTCGTCGGAGATGAAGCCCAGCCGCCAGGCCGCCTCCTCGACGCAGCCGATCTTCAGGCCCTGCCGCTCCTCGATCACCCGCACGTATTCCGACGCCTGCACCATCGACTGGAACGTCCCGGTGTCGAGCCACACCGTGCCCCGCTCGAGCACGGTCACGTCGAGGCGGCCCTGACGCAGGTATTCCTCGTTCACCGCGGTGATCTCGAGCTCGCCCCGCGCGCTGGGCACGAGGTCGCCGGCGATGGCCACCACGTCCGAGTCGTAGAAGTAGAGCCCCGGAACCACGTACGTGCTCTTGGGTTTCTCCGGTTTCTCCTCGATGGAGACGACCCGGCGGTCGCTGTCGAACTCGACCACGCCGTACCGCTCGGGGTCGGACACCGGATAGGCGAAGACGCGCCCGCCGCCCGGCTCGCGGAACCGGGCCAGCTGCCGGCCCAGGCCGACGCCGTGGAAGATGTTGTCGCCCAGGATGAGTGCGACCGGTTCGTCGCCGATGAAATCGGCCCCGATCCGGAAGGCCTCGGCGATGCCGTTCGGTTCCGCCTGTTCCGCGTACGACAGGGAGAGGCCCAGGCTGCGGCCGTCACCCAGCAGTCGCCGGAAGAGCGGCTGGTCCTCGGGTGTGGTGATGACCAGGATCTCGCGGATCCCGGCCGACACCAACGTGGTCAACGGGTAGTAGATCATCGGCTTGTCGAAGATCGGCATCAGCTGCTTCGACGTCGCGATGGTAAGGGGCCAGAGTCGCGAGCCGGTTCCCCCGGCGAGCAGAATTCCGCGCACGACCGAAGGTTACGCAGCGATCGCACCGTCTCTACACTCGCCAGCCGTGCACATTTTCGTGACCGGTGGCGCCGGTTTCATCGGATCGGCCTACGTCCGTGGCCTCCTGGACGATGACAAGCACGACGTGACGGTCCTCGATCTTCTGTCCTATTCGGGCAATCGCGACAACCTCCCGGAGACGCGCCCCCGCATGCGTTTCGTTCGCGGTGATATCACCGACGACCACCTGTTGCGGGAGCTTCTGCCGGGCCACGACGCGATTGTCCACTTCGCAGCCGAATCGCATGTGGATCGGTCGATTGAGGGGGCGATGCCGTTCGTCCGCACAAATGTGCTCGGCACGCAGACGTTGCTCGACGCCGCGCGGACGGCCGCGGTAAGTCGTTTCGTGCACGTCTCGACCGACGAGGTGTACGGCTCGATCGACGAGGGCTCGTGGACCGAGACGTGGCCGCTCGACCCGAACTCGCCCTACGCCGCCTCGAAGGCGAGCTCCGACCTGCTGGCGCTGGCGGCCCACCGTACGCATGGTCTGGACGTCGTCGTCACGAGATGCTCCAACAACTACGGGGACCACCAGTTCCCGGAGAAGGTGATCCCGCTCTTCGTCACCAACCTGCTGGACGGCAAGCCGATCCCGCTCTACGGCGACGGCGGCAACGTCCGCGACTGGCTGCACGTCTCCGACCACTGCCGCGGCATCCAGCTGGTGCTGGAGAAGGGCCGATCCGGCGAGGTCTACAACATCGGCGGCGGCACCGAGCTGACCAACCGTGAGCTGACCGGCCGCCTGCTCGAGGCGTGCGGCGCGGGCTGGGACATGGTGCGCCCGGTGACCGACCGCAAGGGGCACGACCGCCGCTATTCGCTGGACATCACGAAGATCGGCCACGAGCTCGGGTACGCCCCCCAGGTCACCCTGGACGACGGGCTGGCCGCCACGGTCGCCTGGTATCGCGACAACCGCGCCTGGTGGGAACCGCTCAAGGCGCGGGGAGCGGCCTGATGCGCTGGCTGGTCACCGGGGCCGGCGGCCTGCTCGGCCAGGATCTGCTGGCCGCCCTCGACGCGGCCGGCGAGACCGACGTGGTCGCGGCGACCCGCGCCGATCTCGACATCACCGACCCGGTCGCGGTCCGCGAGGCCGTCGGCGACCGCTTCGTCCTCAACGCCGCCGCGTGGACCGACGTCGACGGCGCCGAGGCTGACGAGGAGGCCGCGACCGCGGTCAACGGCGAGGCGCTGCGCCACCTGGCGTCCCCCCGCCTGATCCACTTCTCCACGGACTACGTCTTCGACGGGCGGGCCACCACGCCGTACGCCTCGGACGCACCGCGGGCACCGATCAACGCGTACGGCCGGGGCAAGGCCGTGGGGGAGCGGCATGTCCTGGCGGCCGGTGGCTCCGTGGTGCGCACCGCTTGGCTCTACGGCGCGCACGGCCCCAACTTCGTGCGGACCATGCTGCGGCTGGCCGCCGACCGCGACACGGTCGACGTCGTCGACGACCAGACGGGCCCACCCACCTGGTCGGGGGCGCTGGCCCGGCAAGTGGTCGCCCTGGCCCGCGCCGAACCGCCGCCGGGCGTCTATCACGGCACCGCGGCCGGCTCGACCACCTGGTACGGCCTGGCCCAGGCCGTCTTCGCCGAGGCCGGCCTCAACCCGTCCCGGGTCCGCCCGACCACCAGCGACCGCTTCCCGCGCCCGGCTCGCCGCCCGGCCTACAGCGTCCTGGCGCACGACCGGTGGGCGGCGGCCGGCGTCGCCCCGCTGGCCCACTGGCGCCCGATGCTGACTGAGGCGATGCCCACACTGCTGCGCTGAGCTCCGCTGTCGCGGCGCCGTGGTTGTGCGACGATGCGCAGGTGGTGGAGGCAGAGGCGGAGCGCGACGGCCCGGTTCGTGGCGGCGAACGGGGCGAGGGCGAGGCGCTCGACTTCAGCACGCCCGTGCCCGGCACCGAGGTCGAGCGCACGATCAAGACGGTGCGGGCCGAGTCGGACTACCTCGAAATCGAAGAGGTGTGGCGGTCGCCGCACGGCAGCACCTCGCGGCGTTACCTGGTCGCCCCGAGCCCACCCGCGGGCGTCGACCTGCCCTGGCTGCCCCCGGACGCGCCGCTCTCGGTCACCTTCCCCGGCGGCGAGTCCGCGCACCGCGACATCTCGGTCGACAGCCTCGGCCACCTCTTCGACGCCCGCCGGGCGACCGGCTGCCCCGGCTGCGGCAACGTCTACGGGCCCTGCTGCGGTGAGGTGGCCCGGCTCTTCGCCTGCACGACCTGCGACCGCCCGGCCTGCGGGGCGTGCCGGGAAGGCGCCGACATCCCGGCGACCCGGTGTGCCCGCTGCGGCGACACCTCCTGCGGCACCTGCTCCCGGCAGCTCCCGGTCGAGCAGTGCCGGCTGTGCGAGCGGGACGTGTGCCGCCCGTGCCGCGACGGCTCGATCTGCCGCACCTGCGAGGCGCTCGAGCCCGGCTCGGCCGACGGCCTGCCGGAGGAGCTGGTGGCGCGCGGCCTGACCGTGCTGACCGCCGAGGACGACGGTGGCCGGGTGGTCGTGCTGACCGGCGCCCACCGGCGGGAGCTGGTGGTGCTGGACGGCCCGCGCGTCGTGCGCTGGACGACCGCGGCCGACGATCCCCTGCTGCCCCTGCGGATCGCCGCCGCCGGTGTCGCCGGCACCGGCGACGCCGACGTCCACGTCCTGCCCGAGCAGCACTGCCCGCCCGCTCCGCGCGACTGGCTCCCGGTCGACCGGACGAGCGGGACGACGCTGCACTGGGCGGTGATGGCCGGCGACGCCCGCCGGGCCGGAACCTTCACCCCGCCGCCGGTCAGCGACGGCGCCGCGCCGGACGCCGCGCTGCGCGACGAGCTGATGGCCGTGCTGCCCGGCCTCGCCCCGGCGCCCGCCGCGTCCCCGGCGCCCGCGTTCCCCGCGCCCGCCGCGTTCCCCGCGCCCGCCACGTCCCCGGCGCCCGCCCCGTCCTCGGAGGCCTGGCCGGCCGCGGTGGTCACACCGGCGGCGGCGCGGCTCGTGGCCTGCCGGATGCGGACCGAGGACCTGACCGCGGTGGACGGGCGCGGGCTCGTCCGCCGGACGGCCGCCGGCCCCGCCGTGTCCGAGGCCGTCGCCGAGTGGCAGACCCCCGACGAGCCGGTGTGGTGGTCGGAGACCGGCTGGAACCCGGCGCCCGAGGTGGTCTCGCGGGCCCGCCTCGGCGAGTGGGAGGCGGTGCTGGCCCGGGTCGGCGGCCACGCGCTGCTCGGCCTGCGCCACGACGCCCAGGACCCGGTGTGGCACGAGGTCGCCGCGGAGCCGGCCGACCTGTCCCGCGGCCTGGTCGGCGCGGCCCTGATCGAGCCGCACGTCACCGCGTCGATCACCGCGCTGACCACCCCGGACCAGCTCTCCGGCATCACGATCGCCGGGGCCTCGCTGCTCGAGCGGCGCCGCTTCTACCGCGGTGTCGTGGCCCGCCCGCAGGACGACGAGGTGCCGCCGGCCGACGCGCTGGCCGCCGTTGCCGCCGGTGAGGTGCCCGCCGCCCCGGAGGCGACGACCGACCTGTCGGAGTCGCTGATCGCCGAGCTGACCAAGCGGCTGGGCGGCGGCCCGGCCCGGGTGGTGCACCTGGCGATCGGGCTGGAGGTCGAGGAGGTGTGGGTTCTGGCCGACGGTGGCCGGCTGGAGGTCTCGTACGAGGTGGCGGCGGGCGAGTCCCAGGGCCACGTGCCGGACGCGAGCACCGGTGAGCCGCTGACCGAGGCGTACGCGTGCCGCAGTCACCACCTGGCCGCGAGCGTGCGCTCCTGTGCCACCTGCCTGACCAGCACCTGCCGGGCCTGCGAGGACGGCGTCAGTCCCTGCACCCTGTGCGGCGGCCCGGTGTGCCGCCGCTGCGTCGCCGGACCGGACGGCCGCTGCCGGGCGTGCTCGACCGTCAGCAAGGTCGGCGCGCTGGCCCGCAGCCGTTACGGCGCGGCCCGCGGCGACGCCGTCTGGCACGGCGAGGGACCGAACGTCCAGGTGACGATCCGACGGCTGGCCGACGAGTGGACCCTCGAACGGCAGGACCACGAGGGCACGGTGACCTTCCCGCTCGCCGAGCCCGCCCTCACCCACGTCCGGGCGATGCTGCCTTAAGGCCGGAGCAGCAGCGCGTCGAGGGTCTCGCGGGCGCCCAGCAGCGAGCCGCGCAGGCTGACCGTGCGAAGCTCGCGCCCGAGGACCCGGGCCGCGTCGCGGACCCGAGGGCTGGGGTGGCCCTCGCCGGCCGTGAGGGCCGCCTCGACGCGGGTCCACAGATGCCAGGAGTCCTGGTCGAGCAGTCGGCGGGCGGCCTGATCAAGGGCCTCGCAGGTGATGTCGGTGGCGGCGTTCTCGCCGAGCTCGGCCACCCACGTCAGCTCGTCGACGGCCGGCAGGACCTCGGGCGACTCGTGCTCGACAGTCGCGTAGAGCATCGCCAGGACGGTCCGGACGCCGGACGCCCCGGCCGGGAAGCGGGCGCTCAGGTGCGCCGCCCGGCCCAAAGGCAGGTCGACCGCCTCGCGCGTGTCGCGGACCCGGGCGTGAAACGGGCGGTGTTCGCGCTGGGCGAACACCACCGGGCGATGGCCGGCCGCCAGCAGCCGCGCGGCGACCGAGTAAGCCACTCCGAGCTGGGCCGCGAGCGCTCGGACGGCGCGGCGACGGGCCCGGTCGGGCACCGGATGGCGACGCTTGGTTCCGGTCATCACTGCCTCCCTGCGGCCCTCCGGCGTTCCCCTTGCGGCCATCGTAGGACGGGCGGCGTTATGGTGAGGGGGCAGCGCGCAGGCACGAGCGTTGCGCGGCTCCCCACGCGGGCCGCGCGGTCACGCCAAGAGTCCTCGACTCAGCGCATCTCACCCACACGCGATGACGCGCGTCTATCGGTGAGGTGCGTGGGGCCTTGCCCTGAGGACGTGATTGTCGTGTTCGAACGGTTCACCGACCGGGCCCGCCGCGTAGTGGTCCTGGCTCAGGAAGAAGCCCGGCTGCTCAACCACAGCTATATCGGCACCGAGCACCTTCTGCTCGGCCTTCTGCACGAGGGCGAAGGCATTGCCGCGAGGGCTCTGCTGGGGGTGGGGGTCACCCTTTCCGGCGTACGGCTGAAGGTCGAGGACCAGGTCGGCCTGGGCGCATCCTCGCCGAGCGGGCACATGCCGTTCACGCCCCGGGCCAAGAAGGCGCTCGAACTGTCATTGCGCGAAGCCCTGCAGATCGGCCACAACTACATCGGCACCGAGCACCTCCTGCTCGGATTGATCCGGGAGGGCGAAGGGGTCGCGTTGCAGGTGCTGGGAGCAGACCCTTCCCGCGTACGCCGAGAAGTGCTCACCCTGCTGTCGGGCACCCCTTCTTCCCCCGCGCCGGTCACTGTTGCCGCCGCCTCCGCCTCGACGCTGCTCGACCAATACGGGGACAATCTCACTCAGCGCGCCCGGGACGGAAAACTCGACCCGGTCATCGGCCGGGACAGCGAGATCGAACGGGTCATGGTGGTCCTTTCCTGCCGGATGAAGAACAACCCGGTGCTGCTCGGGGATCCGGGTGTCGGCAAGACCGCGGTCGTCGACGGGCTCGCGCAGCGGATCGTCCGGGACGAAGTGCCGGAATCCCTGACCGGCAAACAGCTCTACACCCTCAACATGAGCGACCTGGTCGCCGGATCACGCTATCGCGGCGACTTCGAGGAACGCCTCAAGAAGGTCGTCCGGGAATGCCGCACCCGGGGCGACATCATCCTGTTCATCGACGAGATCCATCAACTGGTCGGGGCCGGTGCCGCCGAGGGCGCGATCGACGCCGCCAGCATTCTCAAGCCGATGCTGGCCCGGGGCGAACTGCAGACGATCGGCGCCACCACGACCAGCGAGTACCGCAAGTACTTCGAGAAGGATGCCGCGCTGGCCCGCCGTTTCCAGCCCGTGCCGATCGAGGAACCCACCCACGCTCAGACGATCGACATCCTGAAAGGCCTGCGCGACAAATACGAGGCCCACCACCGGGTGACCTACAGCGACAGTGCCCTGAGTGCGGCGGTGACGCTGGCCGACCGGTACGTCGCCGACCGTTTCCTGCCCGACAAGGCGATCGACCTGATCGACGAAGCCGGCGCGCGCCTGCGCATTCAGCAGTTGCCTCTGGCCGACGGTGACAAGGAGACCGCGACGCTCGAAGTGGGGGATGAGCAGATCGCCGAGGTGCTGGCCAACTGGACCGGCATTCCGGTCTATCAGCTGACCGAGGAGGAGACGATTCGGTTGCTGGGCATGGAGGCGGAGCTGCACAAGAAGGTCGTCGGCCAGGACGCGGCGGTGGCCGCGGTGTCGCGCGCGATCCGCCGTACGCGGGCCGGTCTGAAAGATCCTCGGCGGCCCGCCGGCTCGTTCATCTTCGCCGGCCCGAGTGGCGTGGGAAAGACATCACTCGCCCGGGCGCTGGCCGCCTTCCTGTTCGGCTCGGAGGACGCGCTGATCCAGCTGGACATGTCGGAGTTCCAGGAGACCCACACGGTGTCCCGATTGGTCGGTGCCCCGCCCGGATATGTCGGCCACGACGACGGCGGCCAGCTCACCGAGAAAGTGCGCCGCAAGCCGTTCTCGGTCGTGCTGTTCGACGAGATCGAGAAGGCGCATGCCGATGTCTTCAACACGCTGCTGCAGATCCTCGAGGACGGTCGCCTGACCGACGGTCAAGGCCGGGTGGTCGACTTCAAGAACACGGTCATCATCATGACGACCAATCTGGGCACGGGTTCGTCGGCACCGATCGGCTTCAATGCCACTCGAACCAGCCGGGTGGCCGAGGCTCTCAAGGATCAGTTCCGGCCCGAATTCCTCAACCGCATCGACGAGACGATCGTCTTCCCCGCATTGACCGAGGACGAAGTGCTCCGGATCGTCGACGTGCTGATGGCCCGCATCCAGGGGCAACTGCGCAACAAGGACATCGAGCTGGAACTGACCGACGCGGCCCGCGCCTACCTGGCCCGGAAAGGCTTTGACCCGGCGATGGGGGCGAGGCCGCTGCGCCGCACCATCCAGCGCGAGATCGAGGACGCCCTGGCCGAGAAGATCCTGTTCAACGACCTGCGCCCCGGCCGCCCGGTGGTGATCGACCACGACGAGAACGGCCTGATCTTCGGCGAGCGCCTGCCGGTGTGACCGTCGACGCGAACGGGGCCGGACCCCTTCCGGCTCCGTTAGCATCGGCAGGATGTCACGGTCGGTGGCGTTGGCGCTGGGTTCCGGTGGGGCGAGAGGGTTCGCCCACATCGGCGTCATCGAGGTGCTCGAGGAACGCGGCTTCACCGTCTCCGCGGTGGCCGGCTCGTCGATGGGCGCCCTGGTCGGCGGGGTGATGGCGGCCGGCCGGCTGAAGGCGTTCAAGGACTGGGCGGTGGCCCTCAAACAACGCGACGTCCTGCGCCTGATCGACCCCAAGTGGGCCGCCGCCGGGGCGATGGGCGCCGACCGCCTGATCAACCACCTGAACGAATTCCTGACCGACATCGAGATCGAGAACCTGCCGATCCCGTACACCGCGGTCGCCACCGACATCGAGGCCCGCCGCGAGATCTGGTTTCAGAAAGGCCTGCTCCGCACGGCGATCAGAGCCTCCATCGCCATCCCCGGCGTCATCACCCCGGTCGTGGTCGACGGCCGCCTGCTGGCCGACGGCGGCCTGCTCAACCCCGTCCCGATCGAGCCGACCGCCGCCTCCGGTGCCGACCTGACCATTGCCGTCTCCCTGCAGGCGCCCCGCCCGGCGCAGGAGCCCGCCAGCCCCGTACGAGCCGCCGCGGCCCCGCAATGGGTCGAGGAGTGGCGCGGCCGCCTGCGCCAGGTGCTGCACACCCGAGGCCCCAAGGCGCCCGCGCTCCCGGAGGACCTGCGCATCGGCACCGTCCTCGGCCTCTCCCTCGACGCGATGCAGGACCTGATCGCCCGCTACCGGATGGCCGGCCTCCCACCCGACATCCACATCGCCGTCCCGGTCAGCGCCAGCGGCATCCTCGACTTCCACCGAGCAGCCGACCTGGTAACCCTGGGCCGGGACCTGGCCACCAAGGCCCTGGACGACGCCGGCTACTGAAGCAGTCAGCGCCCAAGCCGCTGCTCGGCGACCCGCAAGCAGGCCCGCAGGGTCTCCACCGGCACACGCATGGCGCCGGCCAGCACCCGGTCGGTGTCCTGGACACCGCGGGCGGCGAGGTCGTCCCGGATGTCGAGCAGACCGCGGTGGTACGCGTTCCCGTCCTCCGGCAGCAAGGCGAGCTGATCCTCGGCATACCGCCGCACCATCACCGGCCGGGCCCCGACGGTGGCCGTGCCGCCGTGCTCGTTGGTCATGTCGCCGAGATGCCGCGCCGCGCGCCGCAAGCTGTCACGGTTGACGCGCCGCGCCGCGATGACCAGCCGCTGCGGCTCGTCCTCGTCAGCGGTCCACTCGGCCAGCACGTGCAGGCCGGGCTCCTGGCGTTCCAGCTGGGTGGTCATTTGAGGGCCACCTTGACGCCGCCGGAGAAGAGGGAGTCGTGGAGCTCGACGGTGGTGAGCTTGGTGCCCTTCGGGACGTCGAAGACGAGCTTGCCCTTGACGGTGTTGCCCGGGTTGATCTCCTCGAAGAAGACCTGCTGGTCCTCGTTGGCATAGAGGGCGGCCGACGAGTCCACCGAGAACTCGGTCCCCTTGGCGTCGAACGCCTTCTGCACCGAGTCGACCATGGTCTGAGCCTCCTTGCCGATGTTCTTGATCTGAAGGCTGACCAGGCAGAACTGCCCCTGCGCCTTCTTGTTGACGTACTGCGAGCCGACCTTGGCCACGCCGCACTTGAGGCCGGTGACGGTGAACTGGAAGTCGCCGTCCTTGGCCGGCTTGTTCAGCCCCGGCGTCGAGGCCTTCTTCGCCGCGGGAGCCGTCTCCTCGGCCGGCGCCTGCGTGCTGCCGCCCTCGGCGCTGCTGGTGTCGACGCCGCAGGCGAGGAGTGCGAGCACCGCGACCCCGCCGGCGATCCAGGGCAACTTGCGGCGCTTGGCGGGGACGAGGACAGGCTGCGGGTAGGTCATGGGAACTCCACGGAGGCGAAGGGTTGTGTACACAGGATCCGTGTACCGCGACGCCGTTTATAGAAGCAGTGTGCGACAACTATATCAACAGACATCAGGCAAGGCATATGTGTACACTGCCCCCGTGCAGCAGAGAGCGAGAGTCACCGCGGCCGACATCGCCCGCCTGGCCGGAGTCGGCCGGGCCGCCGTCAGCAACTGGCGCAAGCGGTACGACACGTTCCCCACCCCGATCGGTGGCACCGCCGCCAGCCCCCAGTTCGACCTCGACGACGTCGAACGCTGGCTGGCCGACCAGGGCAAACTCCCCGCGGTAGCCGACGAGGACCGCCTCTGGCGCAGCCTCCTGGCCGCCGCCGGCGACCCCGCCGAGGCGCTTGCCGTGGCCGGCGACCACCTGCTGGGTCGCCGGCAACTCCCGTACGACGAACTGCGCCCCACCCGGAGTGGTGGAACGGGCTGGCACCGTTCGACCGCGGGGCAGAACCGATCGTCCGTCATCTCGCCCGCAAGGGATACCTCGACAGCGATGGCGGCATGTACTTCATCGGACCGGAAGCGGAGAAGCGTTTCGGGCAGCGGCATTTCATGGGCATGACAGCCGTGTTCCTGGGTGTCCCGGAGTTCACGGTGCTGGCCGGCCGCAACGAGATCGGCAAGGTCGACCCCTACCTGCTGGTCGAAGAGGTGCAGGGCCCTCGCCGACTGCTGCTGTCGGGGCGGAGCTGGCAGGTCACCTACATCGACTGGAAGCGGCGCCGCTGCTTCGTCGAGCCGGTCGAGTCCGGCGGGCGAGCGCGATGGACGAACACCGGCTTCGCGGGTACGAGCCTCGAGCTGACCAGGGCGATGCGGGAGGTCCTGCTCGGCGCGGACCCGCCGGTCAAGCTGACCCGGCGTGCCGTCGACCAGCTCGCCGATCAGCGTGAGAAGTGCTCGTCGTTGGTGCATCCCGGTGGGAACGTCATCATGCGAGCCGACGACGGTGACCTGAAATGGTGGACGTGGGCCGGGTTCCGGGCCAATGCCACCTTGACGGCAACGTTGAGCGAGGTCACCGACCCTGGCCATCGGTTCAACGACCAATACATCCGGCTTCGCGAGGACCTGACGCCTGCAGCGTGGCGCGAACTCATCGCCGATGCGGAATCCCGCCTGTGCTTGCCCGAAGTCAACAAGAAGGCGCTGGACGGGCTGAAGTTCAGCGAGGCTCTGCCGGAGCGCCTTGCGGTCGCCACTCTGGCCGCCCGCCTCGCCGACCTTGATGGGGCTCGGCGCGTCATCGAGGAACCGACCCGATTCGTCTCCGTGGTCTGAATCAATCCTCGGCCGGCTCGTAGACCGTCTCCAGGCCGCGCTGCACCCGGATCAAATCAGACAGGAATCGGCGCGTCTCGGGGTCGGTGGAGTAGAGGATGGTGCCGCGCATCCCTCGGGTGAGAAGCACCTTGTAGGTGTTGCGGATGAGCCTGTCGGCGGCCTCATCACTTACGGTCTTGGTGCTACGAAATTTAGGATCCTTGGACTCGGCGCGGTTGGTCACGAGCTGTCCGTCCCGTGCCACGAGGTCAGGGCCGATGATGACGCCTGACCATTCGTACTCGAAGCCTTGAGCGGTGTAGACACAACCCACTTGCCCGAAGCCGTTCGGATCCGTAGCCCAGAACGGACTGCCCGGTGCGCCGCCGACACTACGATCGCCACGGACGTTCCACGGTCGCGACCAGTCGCCGATCGTCACATCTTCGACCAATGTGCCATCCTCGTGTGGATCGCTCCAGGGCCAGCAGTATCCCGCTGTGATCCGCGCGTTCTCGCCCATCGACTGCTTGGCGAAGAGGAAGGCCTCCATCTCTTGCGGCGACTGCGCCACGCGCAAGTCGACCCGACCGTCGCCCTCCCACACGGACGGGCGACCGTTCTCAAGACTGAGCAGGTCCAGCACCCACTCCCCGTAAGCCTCACTGCCACCGCACCGGAACTGGTCGTGCAGTGACACCAGACTGACCTCGAGGTCCATTGCCCGGGCGTGAGCCGTGATGATTTCTACGTTGCCCTGCTCGCCCGGCCGGACAACCTGGTGATCGTCGAGGAGGAACACAGGTACGCGGGCTGCCGACAGCAGTTCATCGACCTGCGGACGTGCTGCTTGTCGAACTTCCTTCCTGGTCCACTGATTCACGGACGTCTCCCGGATGCGATGGGCTTCGTCGCAAATCAGTACCTCGATTCCGTTGCGGTCAGTGCTGGTAAAGCTGTTGAAGTACTGGAACAGTTTCTGGGTGCGGCCGGAACCTTTTCCCGCATACTTCCGCAAGGTCATTGTGAAAGACCTGGAGCCAGTTGCGTGTAAAACTGACTCGCCTCGGCGAGCTAGCTCACTGAGAAGGCTGAGCGCGATCACGCTTTTGCCGCTCCCGGGCCCGCCGGAGACCACAACGACGCTCTTGTGGTCTCCTCGCCTGGCCCGTTCAACAGCATGCAGGACCAGCTCGTACGCGAGCCGCTGCTCGTCCAGGAGCGTGAAGAAAGACCCTTCGTTGAGCTCACGAGCCGCATAGGCCAACAGCTGCCGGCTTGGCCGCACAGCGCTCTTCAAGAAACGATCGGCGGCCGCAGCGCCTGGCTCTCGGACGTCGAGCAATGCCCTCAGATAAGCCAGGAATGCGCCGCGGCGCTCTTTTGTGAAGATGCGGCTCCGTTCGTCCGCCGGGCGCTCAAAGAGTTCCTGGACGTCTCGGTCGACCGCGTTGTGGAGATAGACCGCACCGCGTACGGCATCCTGGTGGTCGACGAAAAGGCCAAGGAAATCTACTATGTAGTCGCAATATTCGGCCACTTGAAGGCCAGGATGCAGTCGCGGCCCGGCGGTGTGGGCGACGTTGACCAGCTCGTCGCTGTCCTCGTACCGCCCGGCGGCCGACCACTGCTTGAGTTCGACGACGACGAAAGAGTCGTCGCCGGTTTTGGGGTGCGAGCCCGCGAGGACGACATCCACACGGCGGCTGGTCAGTGGGAGCTGATACTCCAGAAGCACCTCGACGTCGTGCAGACCGGCGTCCGCCAGGTCCTGCGCGAGTATGGAGAGGCTCCGCTCCCATGACCTGCGTTCGGAGGGTCCGACGCCATGGCCGCTCATCCGAAGTTGCTCGGACAGCCGGTCAACCAGGGTTCCTTCGGTGACGAGACGAAGAAGGGCGGCCGCGGAAACGCGAAATGCCGACATGAAGAGATGCCCCCGGGCAGCACGAATTGATCGTGCGGATGGGAGGCATATCCTGCGTTCGGAAGCCTGTCGGACCGCATACGGACTGCCTGCACTTTAGCGGCCCGAATCTTGGGTGGCTACGACGCGCCGCTCGCACGTCGATGTCGCAGGTTAACTATCCTCGGATGATCGGTTGTCCGAGCCGTCCGAAGTGACCACACCGCGGGGTATTTGAAGCCCCTACGGTCTGCTGATGGCCATCGCGTTCGAGTTGTGGGGGCAGCGCGGCTACCCGCATGCCGAGGTTGTCGGGGAGTCGCATTACGGGCGGGCCATCCGGTCCCTCTTCGGCAAGGACTTCAAGCCCGACGGCTCGGAAGTCATGCGCCCGGCCGTCCTGATGCCCGAATCGGGCAACCCGCACGACCCTTACGCCGTCGGCGTGTGGATCGACGGCGACCAGGTCGGCCACCTGTCCCGGACGGACGCGGCCCGCTACTACCCCGTCCTCATCCAGCTCCTGACCGGCGGCTGGGCTCCGCAGGTGACCGCCCGGGTGTGGGGCGCCGAGTGGGACGACTTCGACGGCCGAGGGGCGGCGTTCCGCGGCTCCGTACGTCTGGACCTCGCCGAGCCCCACCTGATCGTCCCGGCCAACCTGCCGCCGAGCGAGAGCCACTGCCTGCTGCCCTCCGGGAACGCGATCCAGGTCACCGGCGAGGACAAGCACCTGGCCGAGCTGACCCCGTTCCTGCGCCCCGAGGGCGAATGCTGGGCCCACGTCACCCTGCACGAGATCGCTGAGCGGGCTGCCCGCACCCTGGTCGAGGTGCGCATGGACGGCGTACGAGTCGGCCGGCTCACCCCGAAGATGAGCAGCGAGCTCCTCCCCGCCATCCACCACCTGGCCGAGCAGGGCCTGACCACCGCGGCCCGCGCCATAGTCAAAGGCAACCGCATCAAGGCCGAGGTCATCCTGTACGTCGTACGGGCCCACGAACTACCCGACACCTGGCTGGGCGACCGCCCCCCAGAAACACCCCAAGAGCACGCCCCTGTCCCACCACCACCCACCGGCGTCCGTTTCGCCATCCCACCGGACTGGCCCACCCCACCCGACGGCTGGACACCGCCATCAGGCTGGCGCCCCGACCCCGCCTGGCCCCCCGCCCCACCCGACTGGCAGTGGTGGGTCCTGGTCTGGGAATGAGCCCGGACGCAGCTCCTGGAGGCTGCCCCCGACGTGGTGAAGCGCCGCACGGCACGGTCGCCGGCGGCGTATGAGGGCACGGTGAAGGAACGCCTGTTTCACCGACCCGGCAGCCGGACCGGCTAGGGTGCCGGGCTGCCGGGTGGGATGTCAGTCGTCCGGGTTGCTTTGGGCGGTTTCGCCGCCTGACGTGAACGTTGTTCCGGCGCCGGTGCCCTCGACCGTCACGCGGTCGTCGTTCATCAGCACCTTGCGGATCGACGTCCAGGCCGCTCGGTAGTTCTTGTCGTCGATGCCGAGGCGGGTCAGGGTTTCCTTCAGGTCTTTGCCGGTCATCGGGGTCGCCGACTCCTGGAGGGCCCGGATCACCACGGCGCTCGGGTCACGGTCGAAGGCAGCCCGGAGCTCGTCCGGCTCCACCAGCGACTGGAACAGCAACGACCCGCGGGGGGTGACCTGCTCGTAGTCGCCGAGGTGGACTTCCTCCTCCGCGCTGTCGTCCCACTTGACCCGGTAGAGGTCGCCGTCCTGGTCGAGCACGGTGCCGACCCGCACGGGCCGGCTTTTCACGTAAGGGAGCCGAACGATGGCTCGTTGATGGTCCACCGTAGCGACTGTAGTGCCACTCTCCCCGGGACATGCCGGGACCCAGCGTCCTGGCGACCCGGGCGACGTCCACCGGGCGGCTCGTTGACCAACTACGGTGACAGCGTGCGCGGTGCTCAGTGGGTCCCCGGGATTCAAGCCGCCGCGTCCTACCGGGCCGAGTGGCTGCCCAAAGACCTGGTGGCCGGTCTGGTGCTCACCACGCTGCTGGTGCCCCAGGGCATGGCCTACGCCGAACTGGCGGGCCTCCCGCCCATCACCGGCCTCTACACCTCGATCCTCTGCCTGGTGGCCTATGCGATCTTCGGCCCCTCCCGGGTGCTGGTGCTGGGCCCCGATTCCTCGCTCGGCCCGATGATCGCGGCCGTCGTCGTGCCGATCGTGCTGGCCGGCGGCGACCCCGGCAAAGCGGTGGCGCTGGCGTCGGTGCTGGCGTTGCTGGTGGGGCTGTTCATGACCGTGGCGGCCGTGGCCAAGCTCGGTTTTGTCGCCGATCTGTTGTCTCATCCCACCCAACTGGGTTACATCAACGGTCTCGCCGTCACCATTTTCTTCTCCCAGCTGCCCAAGTTGTTCGGCTTCCCGGTCGAGGGTGAGGGCCTGTTCGACGACATCACCGGTTTCGTCACCGGGCTGGGCGGCACCGTGCCGGCCGCGGTGGCCATCGGCGCCGGGGGACTCGCCGTGATCCTGGGATTGCAGAGGGTGCTGCCCCGGGTGCCGGGCATCTTGGTCGCGGTGGTCGGCGCCATCGCGGCGGTCACCCTGCTCGACCTCGACGACGTCGCCGTCGTGGGGCCTCTCCCGCAGGGCTTCCCGCCCTTCACCATCCCGCTCGTCACCCTCCAGGAGCTGGGCGTGCTGGCCGCGGCCGCGGTCGGCATCACGCTCGTCTCGGTCACCGACACCATCTCCACGGCCTCGACCTTCGCCGCCCGCGCGGGGCAGGAGGTGCGCGGCAACCAGGAGATGGCCGGCATCGGGGCGGCCAACCTCGCGGCCGGGCTCTTCCAGGGCTTCCCGGTCAGCACCAGCGGGTCGCGCACCGCGGTCGCGGCCACCGCCGGGGCCAAGTCGCAGGTCACCGGGCTCGTCGGGGCGGTCGCCATCACGCTGATGCTCCTGCTGGTGCCGGGGCTGCTCCAGGACATGCCGCAACCCATGCTGGCCGCGGTGGTCATCGCCGCCTCGATCGGGCTGCTCGACGTGGCCGGCATGGTGCGGCTCTGGCGGCAGCGCCGCGTCGAGTTCGCGCTCGCCCTGGCCGCCTTCGTCGGGGTGGCGGTGTTCGGCGTGCTGCCGGGCATCGCGGTCGCCGTGGCCCTCTCGGTGCTCAACGTCTTCCGCCGCGCCTGGTGGCCCTACCGCACGGTGCTCGGGAAGCCGGACGGCGTCGACGGCTACCACGACCTGAACCAGTATCCCGATGCCACCCAGCTGGACGGCCTGGTCATCTGGCGGTTCGACGCGCCGCTCATCTTCGCCAACGCGCGCACGTTCCGCGAGGAGGTCCGTCGCCTGGCCCAGCGACGGCCCCGGTGGATCGTCGTCGCCGCCGAGCCGATCACCGACGTCGACACCACGGCCGCCGACATGCTCGAGGAACTCGACGAGGAACTCAACGCGAAGGGCATCTCCCTGGTGTTCGCCGAGCTGAAGCACCCGGTCAAGGAGAAGATCGACCGGTACGAGCTCACCCGCACGATCGACCCGGAGCACTTCTATCCGACCCTGGACGACGCGGTCGCCGCCTATCGAGAGAGACACCGGACATGACGTCGGTCTACGAGATCAACACCTGGCCCTGGCTCGCCCGGCTCGGCGTGCACAGCCTGGCCGACGTGCCGGCCGAGACGTGGGACGAGCTGGTCGGCTTCGACGCGGTCTGGCTCATGGGCGTCTGGGAACGCAGCCCGGCCGGCCGCGCCATCGCCCTGGACAACGAGGGCCTCAACCAGGATTTCCGCGCCGCCCTGCCCGACTTCTCCGACAAAGACGTCGTCGGTTCGCCGTACTGCATCCGCCGCTACGAAGTGGACGAGCATCTGGGCGGAGCCAAGGGGCTCGCCCGGGCCCGGGCCGAGCTCAACGCCCGAGGACTCAAGCTGATCCTCGACTACGTCCCCAACCACGTGGCCCCCGACCATCCCGCGGTCACCGCGAACCCGGACTGGTTCATCAACGGCACCCTCGACGACCTCGCGAAGGACCCGGGCAGCTGGTTCCGCTCCGGCGACCGGGTCATCGCCCGCGGCCGCGACCCGTACTTTCCGCCCTGGCCCGATGTCGCCCAGCTCAACGCCTTCCACCCGGGCCTGCGCGAGGCCACCCTGACGACCCTGCGGCGCATCGCCGAGCAGTGCGACGGTGTCCGCTGTGACATGGCCATGCTGGTCTTCACCGAGATCTTCGCCCGCACCTGGGGCGACCGCGCCGGCCCGCGCCCGGCCCACGAGTTCTGGCCCCAGATCATCTCGCAGTTGCGCAGCGACTTCCTGTTCATCGCCGAGGCCTACTGGGACACCGAATGGGAGCTCCAGCGGCAGGGCTTCGACCTCTGCTACGACAAGCGACTCTACGACCGTCTCGCCCACGAGGACGCCGCCGCCGTCCGCGCCCATCTCACGGCGGGCCTCGACTACCAGAACAAGCTGATCCGCTTCATCGAGAACCACGACGAGCCCCGCGCCGCCACCGCCCTGCCCGGTGCGCGGGGCCGGGCCGCCGCGGTCGCCGTGGCCACCCTGCCCGGCTCGATGCTCTGGCACGACGGCCAGTTCGAGGGCCGGCGGGTCAAGCTCCCGGTCTTCCTCGGCCGGTTCCCCGACGAGCCGGTCGACGAGGATCTGCGCGCCTTCTACGACCGCTTCGCCAAGAACCAGAAGACCGGCCGCTGGCAGCTCCTGGACTCCACCGACGTGCTCGCCTGGGCCTGGCAGGACGGCGACACCCGCCACCTCGTCGTCATCAACTTCGCCGACCGCGGAGCCCGGACCCACGTACGCCTGCCCTGGCCCTCGGCCGGATCCCGGTGGCGCCTGACCGATCTGCTCGACGACCGCGTCTTCGACCGGGACGGCGACGACCTCGACGCGGCCGGGCTCTACGTCGACCTGCCCCCGTGGGGCTGCCATCTGCTGGAGGTGCGCCGATGAAAGCGCTGGACGACGCCCTGCTCATCACTCCCGGCCCGGACCTCGTCTATTTCACCGGCCTCCGCCCGCCGATGACCGAGCGGCTGACCATGCTCATCCTCCCGGCCAGAGTGCTGGTCGTGCCGGCCCTGGAGCATCCCGGCGACCTGCCCGGCCTCGAGGTCGTCGCCTGGCACGACGGTGACGACCCGTACGCGCTGGTGGCCGAACTGTTGCGGGAACCGGCATACGCCATCTCCGACTCGGCGTGGGCGATGCACCTGATCGCCCTGCAGCAGGCCGCGCCGCACGTCCGCTTCACGTCGATGACCGCCACCCGGCCCCTGCTGCGGGCGGTCAAGTCCGAGGCCGAGGTCGCGTTGCTGGCCGCGGCGGCCGCGGCGGCCGACGCCACCTACGAGCAGATTCTTTCCGTACGATTTCGAGGGCGCACCGAGGTGCGGATCGCCGCCGAGCTGAGCGACCTGCTGCAGCAGCACGGCCACGAGCAGGTCGACTTCACCATCGTCGCGTCGGGCCCGAACGGGGCCGATCCGCACCACCACATCGGCGACCGCGTGCTGACCGAGGGCGACATGGTCGTGCTCGACTTCGGCGGCCTCAAGGACGGCTACGGCTCCGACACCTCGCGCACTGTCCACGTCGGACAGCCGTCGGAGGAGGAGCAGCAGGTCTTCGACATCGTGCGCACCGCCCAGCAGGCGGCCTTCGAAGCCGTACGGCCGGGGGTGGCCTGTCAGGAGATCGACCGGGTGGCCCGCGGCATCATCGAGGACGCCGGATACGGCCAGTTCTTCATCCACCGGACCGGCCACGGGATCGGCCTGACCACCCACGAACCCCCTTATCTGGTCCGCGGTGAACAGCAGCCGCTCGTGCCCGGCATGTGCTTCTCGATCGAGCCGGGCATCTATCTGCCCGGCCGTTTCGGCGTGCGGATCGAGGACATCGTCACCGTCACCGAGACCGGTGGCCGGCGGCTCAACACCACCGACCACGGCCTGGCCATCGTCAGCTGAGGTCAGGCGCCCGACTGCCGCTTGTCCTCCTCGACGTCGTCCGCGCCCACCGGGACGCCGTCGGAGTCGCGCTGGGCGTCCCGCAGCGCGTCGCCGTCCGCGTCCGCGCCCGACCGCACCGCGTCGGCCTCGGCGTCGCCGGCACCGACGGTCGCCCCGGCCGGTGCGGCCCCGCTCGCCTCTTTGGTGTCCTCGCCGAACTCCCCGGCCAGCGACGCGGCGACCGGCAGGCCCTGCGGCCCGGATGGATTCGTCATGACGCGCTCCTCTCACGCAGTGATACGCAGGCCGAATACCCGGCTCGATCGTCGATAACCAGTCGAGTTACGTATCCCGTTCCGGGCGCGGAAGGGACAGGGTTGGGGAGAACCGATCCGCGAACCTGGGGAGAGCACATGAAACCGACCATCGTCCTCGTGCACGGCGCCTTCGCCGAGTCGGCCAGCTGGGACGGCGTCATCAAGCTGCTGAAGGCCGACGGCTTCCCGGCCGTGGCCGTGGCCAACCCGCTGCGCGGCGTCAAGTACGACTCCGACTACCTGCGCGCCACGCTCGCCTCCATCGAGGGCGACATCGTGCTGGTCGGCCACTCGTACGGCGGCATGCTCATCACCAACGGCGCCACCGGCGTCCCGAACGTCAAGGCTCTGGTCTACGTCGGGGCCTTCGCGGCCGACGCGGGGGAGAGCGCCGCCGCCCTGTCCGGCCAGTTCCCCGGCAGCTCGCTGGGCGAGACGCTCAACCCGGTCAAGCTGCCCGACGGCAGCAGCGACCTCTACATCAAGCAGGACCTCTACCACCACCAGTTCGCCGCCGACTCGTCCGCCGGTGACGCCGCCGTCTGGGCCGTCACCCAGCGCCCGATCACCGACGGCGCGCTCAACGAGGCGTCCGGCGACCCGGCCTGGAAGTCGATCCCGTCGTGGTTCTTGTTCGGCAGCGAGGACCTCAACATCCCGGTCGCCGCGCACCGCTTCATGGCCGAGCGGGCCGGTTCGCGCCGCACGGTCGAGCTGGCCGGCGGCTCGCACACCGTGGCCATCCCCGAGGCGGCCAAGCTGGTCGAGCTCATCAAGGAGGCATCAGGCGCCTGACCCCGGGTATGCCCCCTGCGGTGCGACAACCGGAGGGGGCACGGCATGGCGGACGAGCGGACAGTCTCGGACCTGGTGGTGGAGCGGCTGTCGGCGTGGGGTGTCGAGCGGGTGTTCGGCTATTCCGGCGACGGCATCGACGGCGTGGTCGGGGCTCTGCGGCGGGCCGGCAAGCCGGCCTTCGTCCAGGCCCGGCACGAGGAGAACGCGGCGTTCATGGCGGTGGCCCAGGCCAAGTACGCCGGTGGGGCCGGGGTCTGTCTGTCCACTCAGGGGCCGGGCGCGGTGCACCTGCTCAACGGGCTCTACGACGCCAAACTGGACAGCAAGCCGGTCGTCGCGATCGTCGGCCAGCAGGCGTCGAGCGTGCTCGGCAGCTCCTACCAGCAGGAGATCGACCTGCAGCGGCTGTTCGGTGACGTGTGTGCGCAGTTCGTGCAGACCGCCCACACCCCGGAGCAGCTGCCCATGCTGATCGACCGGGCCTTCCGGACGGCGCTGGCCACCCGCAGCCCGACGTGCGTGATCCTGCCGCACGACGTGCAGACGGCTCCGGCTCCGGACGAGCAGACCCAGGAGCACGGCGTGATGATGACCAGCCCCGGTCTGCGCCCGGCCCGGGTGGTGCCCTACGAGACCGATCTGCGGGCGGCGGCCGAGGTGCTCTCGGCCGGTGAGCGGGTGGCCATCATGGTGGGTCAGGGCGCGTACGGGGCCAGGAGCGAGATCCTCGAGCTGGCCGACCGCCTCGGCGCCGGCCTCACCGCCTCGCTGCTGGGCAAGCCGGTGCTGGACGAGACCCTGCCGTTCCACACCGGGGTGATGGGCCACCTCGGCACGACCGCCAGCGCCCAGCTGATGCAGGAGTGCGACACGCTGCTGCTGGTCGGCACCAACGACCCGTGGACCGAGTTCTACCCCAAGCCGGGGCAGGCCCGGGCGGTGCAGATCGACATCGACGGGCGCCGGCTCGGCGTCCGCTACCCGATCGAGGTGCCGCTGATCGGCGACGCCGCCGAGACCGTGCGCGCGCTGACCGCCCTGGTCGAGCCGAAGGGCAACCACGATTGGCGCAAGCGGGTGGAGGACTGGGTGACCCGCTGGCACGAGATCGCCGCCGCGCGGGCCGCGGCCGGGGCCGAACCGCTGAACCCGCAGCACGTCGTGCGCTCGCTGACCGGCCGGCTGCCCGCCGACGCGCAGGTGGCCGTCGACGTCGGCTCGGTCGTCTACTGGTACGCCCGCCACCTGCGGCTGCCGCCGGGCGTGCCGGCTCACCTGTCGAGCACGCTCGCGTCGATGGGTTGCGGTGTCCCGTACGGGATCGCGGCCAAGCTGGCCGCGCCGGAGAGCCCGGTCGTGGTGCTGAGCGGGGACGGCGGCCTGCAGATGACCGGGCTGGCCGAGCTGGTCACCGTGGCCGCGCGCTGGCGGGACTGGGCCGACCCGCGGTTCGTGGTGTGCGTGCTGAACAACCGCGACCTGGCCGAGGTGAGCTGGGAGCAGCGCGAGATGGAGTCCGAGCCCCGGTTCGCGGCTTCGCAGGATCTGCCCGACGTGCCGTACGCGAAGTATGCCGACCTGCTCGGGCTGCGCGGCCTGCGGGTCGAGTCACCCGGCGACATGGACGCGGCCTGGGAGACGGCGCTGACCGCCGACCGCCCGGTGGTCATCGACGCCCGCACCGACCCCGCCATGCCGCTGCTGCCGCCGAACCAGCCGACCGAGAAGGTGCGGGCCATGTATGCCGGCCTGGCCGCCGAGCAGGGTCCGATCGCCCGCCGGGCCGAGGCCCACCTGCGCCGCGAGCGCGCCGACGAAGGGTTCGACGACTAGTTTTCTCCCATGGAAGTGCTCAGCGACCGCGCGCTCAACCGGGCCCTGATGACGCGGCAACTGCTCGACCGGCGGCGGGTCCGCCCGGCCGTCGAGGCGGTCGAGCACCTCATCGGGCTGCAGGCTCAGGAGCCCCAGGAGCCGTACGTCGGCCTCTGGAGCCGCCTCGAGGGGTTCCAGCCGGCCGAGCTGGTCGAGGCGCTGGAGAGCCGGCAGGTCGTGCGTACGCTGCTGATGCGGCGCACGATGCACCTCGTCACGGCGGCCGACTGCCTGGGACTGCGCGGGCTGCACCAGCCGATGCTCGAGGCCCGCGTCAAAGCCGTGTACCGCCGGGAGATCGAGGATGTCGATCTCGCCGAGCTGGCCGAGGCCGGAGGGCCGCACTTCGCCCGGACGCCGAGCATCCTGCTCGAGGTGGGGCGCGCGGTCGGTGCGCGCTGGCCGTCGGTCCCGGCCCGCGTCCTCGGCGACCTGCTGAGCTCGCTGGTGCCGCTCGTGCAGGTGCCGCCGCGCGGTGTCTGGGGCCGGACGGCGCCGGCCCGCAACACGACGATCGAGGCCTGGCTGGGCCGCCCGGTGCCGCCGCCGTGCGTGGCCGACGACCTCGTCCTGCGCTACCTGCGGGCGTTCGGGCCGGCCTCGTCGAGTGACATCCGGGCCTGGTCCGGGCTGAGCGGCCTGCGCGAGTCGATCAAGCGGCTGCGGCCCCGGCTGCGCAGCTTCCGCGACGCCCGTGGCCGCGAGCTGCTCGACGTGCTCGACGGGCCGCTGCCGGAGGAGGATCAGCCGCAGCCGCCGCGTTTCCTGCCCGCCTTCGACAACGTGGTGCTGGGCTTCGACGACCGCCGCCGGGTGATCGACGACGCGTACCGCAAGCACAGCGTCGAGGGCGCCCGGTTCGTGCTGGTCGACGGGCGGGTCGCGGGCCGGTGGACCATCACCGGCGACACCCTGCACGCCACCATGTTCTTCCCGGTGGACCTCGATCCGGTCGTCGCCGAGGCGGAAAACCTGCTTGCCTGGCACGGCATTCCGGGGCGTACTGTCATAGAAGTCCACGAATGACGGGGGAGATGCAGGCATGTCGCAGAGCGTCCGGGACAATCTGGCCGACCGTGAGTTCCATGCCAACCCCCACCCGGCGTATGCGTTGTGGCGGCGCGAGGGCCCGGTGCGGGAGGTCCGCATCGCCAGCGGCGCGATCGTCTGGCTGGTGACCCGTTACGACGACGCCCGGCAGGCGCTGACCGACCCGCGTTTCTCCAAGACCGGCCGCGACGACGGCCACCCGTCGAGCGAGATCGAGCGGGCGTTGTCGCGGCACATGCTGGCCGTCGACCCGCCCGACCACACCCGCCTGCGCCGCCTCGTGTCGGCCGCCTTCACGGCCCGCCGCATCGAGGCGCTGCGCCCCCGGATCACCGAGATCACCGAGAGCCTGCTGGACGCGTTCCCCGGGCCCGGTCAGGACTTCGACCTGATCGACGCGTTCGCCTTCCCGCTGCCCATCCAGGTGATCTGCGAGCTGCTGGGCATCCCGGCCGAGGACCAGGACGCGTTCCGCCGGTGGTCCAACATCATCGTCGGTGGCGTCGCCTACCAGGCCGACTTCCCGGCCGCCGCGCAGGCGATGGTCGCCTACATCCGGGCGCTGCTGGCCGCCCGGCGGGCCCAGCCCGGCGACGACCTGCTCTCCGGCCTGATCGAGGTGCGCGACAGCGAGGACCGGCTCAGCGAGGACGAGCTGATGTCGATGGTCTTCCTGCTGCTGATCGCCGGCCACGAGACCACCGTCAACCTGATCGGCAACGGTGCCTCGCTGCTGCTCGGTGAGCGGGAGCGCTGGGAGCAGTTGTGCGCGCAGCCGGAACTGCTGCCCACGGCGATCGAGGAGTTCCTGCGGTTCGAGTCCCCGGTGGAGGTCGCCACCTTCCGCATCACCAAGTCGGCGGTCGAGCTCGGTGGCCGCACGATCCCGGCGTACGCGCCGGTCGTGATCAGCCTGCTCTCGGCCAACCGGGACGACTCCCGCTTCGCCGACCCCGACGAGCTGCGGCTCGACCGCCCCAACAATCCGCACCTGGCCTTCGGGCACGGCATCCACTACTGCCTGGGCGCCCCGCTGGCCCGTCTCGAGGCGCAGATCGCCTTCGGCGCGCTGACCCGCCGATTCCCGTCGCTGCGCCTGGCCGTCCCCGCGTCGGAGCTGCAGTGGCGCCCCGGTCTGCTCCTGCGCGGCCTGTTCACCCTGCCGGTGACCACCGGCCCCGGGTGACCGGGGCACAACCGGCTTTGGCAAGCTTTCCCGGGTGGAAGCACTCCGGCTGATCCTGCTCTTCATTCACCTGGTCGGCTTCGCGCTGCTGCTCGGCGGGGCGATCGCTCAGTTCCTCACCGGCAAGTTCCGGATCAATCCGGCCGTGCTGTGGGGCTCGATCATCCAGTTGCTGTCCGGCCTCGCGCTGGCGGCCCCGCTGCGGGGCGGCGGCGACGCCGAGCCCAGCCCGATCAAGCTCGGCGTCAAGCTCCTGCTGGCCATCCTGATCTTCATCATGGTGTTCGTCCCGCGCAGGCGGGAGGCCGTGAACAAGGGCCACTTCATCGGCATCATCACCCTGACCCTGGCCAACGCCGCGGTCGCCGTCTTCTGGCGCTGACTCCTTTTTCCCTGACGACTGTCACGCTCCGTGCATGACAGTCGTCACTTTTTGTACGCCTGATTTCCCGCCGCCTCGCCCGGGTCGGTGATGTGTGCGACAACGTCGGCGCTGAATGCCCGACCATTTCTGTGTGCGTGCACGCCGTTGAGCGAAAAAGGCATCGGTCGAACGGTGAATCATGGCCGGGACGACTGGCGGCCGGCGACGGCATTCCGGGGACCGTCCCCGCCCGGGAACGGTCACTGATTCGTACATCGAGTATTCGACCTGCTAAAACGCGGGCCCATGTCCGGCCTGCGGGCTTAGGAGGGTAACTGGGACGGGTTGCGGGTGTTTCGGCGTGCGCGTCGCAAAGAACGCCATTGCCCGGAGCGTTTCCCGGGCCGAAACAATGGCGTCAGAACTGTAAATCATGGCCGGGCAGACTCTTATCCCATTCATAGGAAAGATCGGTATGGTCCCGGCCACGGGTTGATCAACTGCCTTGCTTCGCCACTTTCAGGAGCGCCTCGCCATGACTGACAGCATCGACGCCAGCGTCGTCATCCCTACGCACAGCGAGCGTCGCTGGGATTCGCTGCGGCGCACGGTTGCGTCCGCCCAGGAGCAGAAGGTGACCCCGGCGGAGATCATCGTCGTGGTCGACCACAACCCCGGGCTGTTCGAGCGGGCCACGGCGGAGTTCGCCGGCGTCACCGTGCTCGAGAACGAGTCGGCCCGCGGTGCTTCCGGCAACCGCAACACCGGCGCCTTCCACGCCCGGTCCGAGCTGATCGCGTTCCTCGACGACGACACCGTCGCCCACGACACCTGGCTGGGTCACCTCGCCGCGCCGTTCGCCGACCCGGCGGTGGTCGGCGCCGGTGGCCTCATCGTCCCGGCGTGGGAGAGCAACCGCCCGCGCTGGATGCCCGACGAGCTGCTGTGGACGGTCGGCGTCTCGTACGCGGGCATGCCGACCTCGGTCGCCGAGATCCGCAACGTGTGGTCGGCCAGCATGATGATCCGCCGGGACGCGTTCGAGAAGGTGGGCGGCTTCCGGGTCGGCTTCGGCAAGCTGGGCGACCAGAACCGGCCCGAGGACACCGAGCTGTGCCTGCGGATCAGCGCCGAGACCGGTGGCCACTGGATGTACGTCCCCGACTCGGTCATCGAGCACGACGTTCCGCTCGACCGGTCGACGTTCCGCTTCTTCCTGCGCCGCTGCTATGCCGAGGGGCGCGGCAAGGTGCAGATGGCCGGCCTGCTCCCGCGCGACCAGAAGCTCGGCGCCGAGCAGGACTACTTGCGCCGCACCCTGCCCCGCGCGGTCGCCCACAACATCAAGGCCGCCACCCTGGGCCACGGCGGTCACCACGCCCTGCGCGCGGCCACGGTGATCGCCGCGGTCGCCGCCGCCGGCTTCGGGGGCGGCGTCGAGACGATCCACTCGCTCGGGGAAGCCGAGACGGCCACCCGCTGAGCTCACCTTTTGATCATTACGCGTGCCCGCGCAAGCCATTGGTCGGTCCCGATTAACCCGGGGCCCCTAGCCTGCGGCCATGCGAAAGATCGTCCGCAACGTTCTCGCCGGGACCGGCGTCCTGGCGCTCACCCTGCCGCTGGCCGGCACCGCGTCCTACGCCGGCGGCCACCAGGTCACCAAGCCCACGCTGACCGGCTGGGCCGCGCTGCCCGCCGGCACGTTCGTCCCGGGCAGTGAGCAGTCCGGCGCGCTGGCCACCGGCAACCTCAACGGCTTCACCGTGCCCTTCGCCGACCAGCCGATCCAGGGCTTCTCGGGCATCGTCGACAACGGTGACGGCACCTTCGACGTGCTCTCCGACAACGGGTACGGCAACCAGGCCAACTCGGGCGACTTCCTGCTGCGCGTCCAGAAGCTGGCCCCGGTCCCGCGGACCCAGCAGGTCGACGTGCTCGGCGGCATCAACCTGACCGACCCCGGCCAGCTGGTCCCGTGGGCGCTGACCCGCACCGACCGGGTGCTCACCGGCGCCGACTTCGACCCCGAGTCGATCCAGAAGGGGGCCGACGGCTCCTACTGGATCGGTGACGAGTTCGGCCCGTACCTGCTGCACTTCGACCGGGCCGGCCGAATGCTCGACGCGCCGGTCGCACTCGACGGCGTGATCGCGCCCGAGACGGCCGCCCGCACCGGGGTCACGGCGACCGCGCGCAGCAGCAAGGGCTTCGAGGGGCTGGCCCAGTCGCCCGACGGGCGCTACCTCTACGGGCTGCTCGAGGGCACGGTCGCCGGCGATCCGGCCGGGGAGCTGCGGCTCAACGAGTTCGACGTACGGGCGAAGAAGTACACCGGCAAGCGCTGGACCTATCAGCTGGACAACCCGGATTTCGCCATCGGTGACGCGATCGCGGTCGACAAGAACCGGTTCCTGGTCATCGAGCGGGACAACGGCCAGGGGGCGACGGCGGTCGTCAAGAAGATCTACCTCGCCGAGAAGCGCGGCACCCAGCTGCGCAAGACCCTGCTGGTGGACCTCATGAACATCGCCAACCCGCGCCGGATCGGCGGCTTCGGCCCGACGTTCACGTTCCCCTTCCAGACCATCGAGGACGTGGTCATCCTCGACGACCGGACGATCGCCGTCCTCAACGACAACAACTTCCCGTTCTCGACCGGCCGCAGCGCCACCGCCGCCGACAACAACGAGTGGATCACCATCGCGCTGCCCAAGTCCTTGAACGCGGACAAGCGCCTGCTCAAGTAAGTCGTCGTCCCAGAGCGCCCGGTGCCGTCCCACGGCACCGGGCGTTTTTGCGCGCCCCGGCCGTCGAGCGACTCGGGCCGGGATCGTCTGGCCGGAGCCGGCCGCGGTCTGCGAGCTGAGCCACAGCCGCAAGCCCGGTCGCCGAAGATCATTACCTAGCCTCCTAGGATGCTGGAGGAGGGGTCGCCTTTGGCTAGAAAGACCGGGTCTTTGTCGGCGTTCAGTGTCTAAAGTGGAGTGATCACTCCGTTACAAAGGGGACGCTAGGCTGATGAACGGTCAACCGGCTGTCAAAGCCCCAAAACGGACGGAGAGTGAACCATGGCCGCACGCGCGCCGCGTGCTGATGCGTTGCGTAACAGGTCCCGCGTTCTCGCGGCGGCCGAGCAGGTGTTCGTGGCGCGAGGCACGGCAGTCTCCACCGAGGAGGTGGCTCGCGCGGCGGGCGTCGGCATCGGCACCGTCTTCCGGCACTTCCCGACCAAGGCGGCACTGATCGAAGCGGTTTTCCGCGAACGCTTACGCCGCTTCGGCGAGGAAGCCGACCAACTGGTCCAGGCCGACGACCCGAGCCAGGCGATCTGGGTCTTCCTCAACCGGGTGGCCGAGGTGGCCGCGGGCAAGCAGGCCTGGGCCGACGCCTTCGCCGCGACGAACGTACGAGATGCTCTGACCCCGGCCCGTGAGCAGCTGCCGCTGGCCCTGGGCACCCTGCTCGAACGAGCCCAGCAGCAGGGCGCCATCCGCCCCGACGTCACGGTCGGCGAACTGGTGGCCCTCATGCTGGCCGTCTCCCGGGTTCCCGAGCTCGACGCCGACGGCGCCGCCCTGCGGGCCCGTGTGCTCGCCATCGTCTTCGACGGGCTCCGGGCCAGGGCCTAAGGTGGGCGGATGGCTCCGTCGAGCGTCGCCTGGATCGACCATCACTACGACCGGGAGAACGCGGGGCTGGGACGCAGCCGGTTCGCCGAGCACGTGTGGGTGAACGCCAAGGAGTTCGACGACTGCTGGGGTGACATCTCGCCGGTCGGCTTCGCCTGCGTGGCCTGGCGGCTCGCCACCGCGCCGCACCTCGACCCGGGCTTCGTGCGATTCCATCGCCGCGTGCTGAGCGCCGCCTGCCGGCGCAACACCTGGGACGGTTCGCTGACCGCCGCCGTCGAGCTGGTCGCGCCCTGGCCGGCCGCGCTGAGCGGATCGCAGGCCTGGACGCAGGATCGCGGCTGGCGCGGCTGGCCGGAGACGTTCGGGCAGTTCCTCGCCCCGTCGCAGCAGGAGCTGAGCCGCACCCCGCACCTGCGCTCGACGCTGACCGCCGAGGCCCCGCTGGCCTTGACCGAGCTGCCCAAGCTGCCCGAAAGCCCCGGCCCCGAGCTGCCCGACCTGGCCGAACGCACCGTGACCGTCCTCGTCCGCGAGCTGAACGACCTGCTCGCACCCATGCTCACCCAGCTCGGGGGTGCTCGGTGACGCGGCTGCTGCGGGCGCTGCACGACGACGCCGATCAGGCCGAGGCTGTGCGGGACGAGCACTCGGCGATCTCCCGGCACGAGCTGCTGGGCCGGGCGTCCGCGCTGGCCGCCGAGCTGGCCGGCCGCCGCATGATCGCCGTGGACGCCACCCCCACGATCGACACCGTCATCCGGATCACCGCCGCGCTGCTGGCGGGCGTTCCCGCCGTACCCGTGCCGCCCGACGCCGGCGAACTGGAGCGAGCCCACCTCCTCCGCGACTCCGGCGCCGAGCTGGTCGACGGGCCGACCACCCGGACTGCCACCACGGTGCCCGCCGAGCCCGGCCCCGACGCCCCCGCGCTGATCCTCTACACCAGCGGCACCACCGGACCGCCCAAGGGCGCCGTCATCTCCCGCCGGGCGCTCGCCGCCGACCTCGACGCCCTGGCCGAGGTGTGGCAATGGACGCCGGACGACACACTGGTCCACGGCCTGCCGCTCTTCCACGTCCACGGGCTGGTGCTGGGCGTGCTCGGTCCGCTCCGGCTCGGGTCGCGGCTGGTTCACACCGGCCGGCCCACACCCCAGGCGTACGCGGCCACGCCCGGCACCATGTATTTCGGCGTGCCCACGGTGTGGTCGCGGGTCTGCGCCGCCCCCACTGAGGCCCGCGCCCTCAGCCACGCCCGCCTGCTGGTCTCCGGCAGCGCACCGCTGCCCGTCCCGGTCTTCGACGACCTGGTCGCGCTGACCGGTCAGGCGCCGGTCGAGCGGTACGGCATGACCGAGACCCTGATCACCGTGAGCGCCCGCGCCGACGGCGAACGCCGCCCCGGCCAGGTCGGCCTGCCCGTTCCGGGCGTCGAGACCCGGCTGGTCGGCGAAGCGGGCGAAGCCGTGCCACCGGGCGACATCGGTCACCTGCAGGTCCGCGGGGCCACACTCTTCGACGGCTACCTGGGTCAGGAAAGGACCGAGGGCTGGTACGCGACCGGTGACGTCGCCACAATCGGGGCCGACGGCTGGCACCGGATCGTCGGCCGGGCCTCCACCGACCTGATCAAGACCGGCGGCTACCGGGTCGGCGCGGGAGAGGTCGAGGACGCGCTGCTGCTGCACCCGGCGGTGCGCGAGGCAGCCGTGATCGGCACCCCGCACCCCGACCTGGGCGAGCAGATCACCGCGTACGTGGTGGCCGAAGGCGCCCGCGAGGGCGACCTGATCGCCTGGGTCGCCGACCGCCTGGCCGCCCACAAACGGCCGCGCGCCGTGCATCTGGTCGACGCCCTGCCGCGCAATGCGATGGGCAAGGTTCAAAAGGGAGCGTTGCGGTGAGGGTGGGTCTGAGTCCGCAGTGGTGGTTGCGGGTGCTGATCGTCGGCTGCGGACTGGCCGGTCTGCTGATCGGCGAGCATCGGCTCGCGTACTACACCAGCCAGAGCAACATCATCACGCTCGGCTACTTCGGCGGCGTCCTCTACTGGATGATCCGCCGCCGCACGACCGCCCCAGCAGCGCCCCGGCTGCGCGGCGCGGTCACCCTGTGGATCGTCATCACCGGCCTGATCTCCCACTTCATGCTCCAGAACGGCGAGAACCCGCTGCCCGGCCTGCTGATCGACGACCCGTCCCGGCAAGTGCTCAACTGGTCCCGCTTCCTGGTCCACTACGCCGTCCCGGTGCTCGTCCTGACCGACTGGCTTGCATTCGGGCCGCGCCGCGTCTCCCCATGGCGAGACCTTCCGCTGTGGATCCTCTACCCACTGGGCTACGGAGCGACCTCGGTGGCCCGGGCGGTCGCGTTCCCCACGGTCAGCGACCGCTACCCCTACTTCTTCCTGGACCCCACTTCCCAGGGGTACGGCTGGGTGGCCGGCCAGTTCGTCAAGCTCGGCGTCATCTTCGCGATCCTGGGAGCGGTCTTGCTGGCCTACGACCGCCTGGCCGCCCGCCTCACCCACACCATCCCCGAACCTCCCACCGACGCCACAGCCCCTACCCAGGCCACAGCCCCCGCTGCCGCGACTGACCCGGCAGGCGCACCCAAAGCCGCGCCCGCCGAGTCCCAGCCCGCCCGGTCCTAGCGTGCCGAGTCCTAGCGTGCCGAGTCCTAGCGTGCCGAGTCCTAGCGTGCCGAGTCCGAGCGTGCTGAGTCCTAGCCTGCGCGGTCCGAGCGTGCTGAGTCCTAGCCTGCGCGGTCCGAGCGTGCTGAGTCCTAGCCTGCGCGGTCCGAGCGTGCTGAGTCCTAGCCTGCGCGGTCCGAGCGTGCTGAGTCCTAGCCTGCGCGGTCCGAGCGTGCTGAGTCCTAGCCTGCGCGGTCCGAGCGTGCTGAGTCCCAGCCTGCGCGGTCCCAGCCTGCGCGGTCCCAGCCTGCGCGGTCCCAGCCTGCGCGGTCCCAGCCTGCGCGGTCCCAGCCTGCTGAGTCCCACCCGCGCGGCCCTAGCGTGCTGAGTCCTAGCTTGCACGGTCCCAGGGTGCCGAGTCACAGCCCGCGCTCCTAGGGTGCTGAGTCCGAGCCTGTGCGGTCCGAGCGCGCCGAGTCCCAGCGTGCGCGGTCCGAGGGTGCCGAGTCACAGCCCGCGCTCCTAGGGTGCTGAATCCCAGCCCGTGCGGTGCGGACGCGCCGAGTCCCAGCGTGCGCGGTCCTAGGGTGCCGAGTCACAGCCCGCGCTCCTAGGGTGCTGAATCCCAGCCGGTGCGGTGCGGTGCGGTGCGGACGCGGCGAGTCCTAGCTTGCGCGGTCCCAGCGTGCGAGTCCCAGCTCGCGCCGCCCCGGCGTGCCGGAGTTCAGCCTGCAGACTCCGAGGCGGAGCCGGCGAGGATGGGGCTCAGCTTCCGATCCGGGCGAACCTGACCTGGCTCGCGGACCAGATCCTGGCCAGCTTGACGCGGTCGCCGGGCTTGGGGGCGTGCCACACCCGGCCGGCGCCGGCGTAGACGGCCACGTGGTAGGCGCGGCCCCCGGACATCCAGAACACCAGGTCGCCCGGGCGAGCGGCGGCCTGGGAAATCTTGCGGGCCGCTGTGTACTGCGCCTGGGCGGTCCGCGGCAGCGTGAGGCCGACTTTCCCGTACGCGAATCCGGACAACCCGGAGCAGTCGAACGCGCCGGGACCTCGAGCCCCGTATTTATACGGCTTGCCCTGCTGAGCCCGGGCCACCGCGACGATCTTGTTGCCACGGATGATCCCCGCGGCCACGGGAGTCAGTTTCGGCGTGGCCCCGGCCCGGGCGGCTGACGGGGTGGCTGCGGCTTGGGCGGCCGACGGGGTGGCCTCGGCCCGGGTGGCCGACGGGGTGATGAGCAGCGTGGTGGCGATGGCCGTCGCGGCGATGAGCAGCAGTAGGCGGCGCAGTGGCAGTGGGAAAGACAAGACGATCCTCGGTCCTTCAACCGCCTGCGAGGTTAGCTGTCGGATTAGGCCTGAAGGCGGCCCGTCGCTCGCGCGACCTCACCCCGAGCCGGCCCGTCACGGCGCCGGCGATTTGGTTCCCCCGTTCCCGCCCACTGAAGTTCCTGTCGGTGTCAGGTCGGGCCGCCCTCAGGTGGGCGGGACTCGGCGTCCCGGAGCGGCCACGGTTGGACGATCGGCCGGGTTTCGCGAACCTGACGCTTTCCCGGGCGCCCCACCGGACACTTCCGTCCCGGATCGGAATCTTCGTCCGATGTCTTTCCGGACATCCGGGATCAACAGCGGGTAACCAGCGCGATATCCGGCGCTCATCGCGGTGAGGCTCGTCACCGAATTGCCGCTGCCCAACCGCGGGATCGAGTCGCCGGCACTCCCGAGCCGCACCGCTCGCGGTTACGCAGAGCAACCTAAGACATCCCTTAGGTAGCTGTTGACATTGGACGGCGCTCAGGAAAGATGCTCGGCAATCGCAGGAGGTGCAGCGTGCAGGTGCCCGCGCCGTTCGAGTACGAGCGTGCCACCAGTGTGGACCAGGCCATCGGTCTGCTGGAACGTCTGGGCAGCTCAGCGCGTCTGGTGGCGGGCGGTCACAGCCTGCTGCCGATGATGAAGCTACGGCTGGCCAATTTCGACTATCTGATCGACATCAACCCGCTGCACGCCGAGCTCGGCTACATCCGGCTCACCGCTGACGACGTACGGATCGGGGCCCTGACCCGGCACCGCGAGCTGCTCGAGTCCGATGAGCTGGCCGCCGCGTTCCCGATCTTCCGGGACGCCGAGCGGGTGATCGCCGACCCCGTGGTGCGCAACCGCGGCACCCTCGGCGGTTCGCTGTGCCAGGCCGACCCGTCCGAGGATCTGTCCGCGGTGTGCACGACGCTCGACGCGAGCTGTGTGATCCGTGGCCCGGGCGGCGCCGAGCGGGTCGTGACGATGGAGGAGTTCCACGTCGGGCCGTACGAGACGGCGGTCGGCGACGACGAGATGCTCACCGAGGTGCGGTTGCCGCTGCGCGCGGGTGGGGGCAGCGCGTACGAGAAGGTCGAGCGCCGGGCCGGGGACTGGGCCGTGGTGTCGGCCGGCGCCGCGGTCTGGCTGGCCGCCGACGGCACGATCGCCGACGCGCGGGTGGGGCTGGCCGCGGTCGGTCCCAACACGACCGGCATCCCGCAGATCTCGGCCGCGTTGCGCGGGCGCGCGCCGGCTGAGGAACTCTACGAGCAGGCCGGGGCGATCGCGGCGCGCAGCTGCGACCCGGCCACCGACCAGCGGGGCAGCGCCGACTACAAGCGCCACCTGGCCGACGAGCTGACCCGGCGGACGCTGCGCACCGCCGTGGTCCGGGCGAGGAGCTGAACCCATGCAGGTCACGATGATGGTCAACGATGTCGAGGTCACCCGGGAGATCGAGGGCCGGCTGCTGCTCGTGCACTTCCTGCGCGACGTGCTCAGCCTGACCGGCACCCACTGGGGCTGCGACACCAGCAACTGCGGCACGTGTGTGGTGTGGCTCGACGGTGAGCCCGTCAAGTCGTGCACCGTGCTCGCCGCGATGGCCGGCGGCCACGAGGTCCGTACGGTGGAAGGCCTGGCCAAGGGCAGTGAGCTCGACCCGATCCAAGAGGGTTTCCGGCAGTGCCACGGCCTGCAGTGCGGCTTCTGCACCCCGGGCATGATGATGACCTGCCGGGCGCTGCTCGACAAGAATCCCGACCCGACCGACGCCGAGATCCGCGAGGCCATCTCGGGTCAGATCTGCCGGTGTACGGGCTATTCGACGATCGTCCGCTCGGTGCGCTGGGCGTCGGTCCACGAGGCGGCGGCGGTGAACCAGTGACCACAGTCGAGGAGCCGAAGACCACCACCTTCGACGACAACGATCAGACGCCGGTCGGGTTCGGCCGGATGCTGCGCAAGGAAGACCCGCGCCTGCTGCGGGGCCGCGGCCGCTTCACCGACGACGTGCAGCTGCCGGGCATGCTCCACCTGGCCATCCTGCGCTCGCCGTTCGCCCACGCGCGGGTGGTCAGCGTCGACACCAGCGCCGCCGAGGCCGCGCCGGGTGTCAAAGCCGTGGTCACCGGCGAGACCCTCAAGGGGCTCGGCCTGGCCTGGATGCCCACGCTGTCCAACGACGTGCAGGCCGTGCTGGCCACCGACAAGGTGCGCTTCCAGGGTCAGGAGGTCGCGTTCGTCGTCGCCGAGGACCGGTATGCCGCCCGCGACGCGCTCGAGCTGATCGACGTGGAGTACGAGGTCCTCGACCCGGTCATCGATGTGCGCCGGTCGCTCGAGCCGGGGGCGCCGCTGATCCGCGACGACCTCGAGGGCAAGACCGACAACCACTGCTTCGACTGGGAGACCGGCGACGAGGCCGAGACCGAGGCCGTGTTCGCCCGGGCCGACGTGGTGGTCAAGGAGGACATCGTCTACCCCCGCGTGCACCCGGCGCCGATGGAGACGTGCGGCGCGGTCGCCGACTTCGACGCGGTCGAGGGCAAGCTCAAGCTGTGGTCGACCACCCAGGCCCCGCACGCCCACCGCACTCTCTACGCGATCGTGGCCGGCCTGCCCGAGCACAAGATCCAGGTGATCGCGCCGGACATCGGCGGCGGCTTCGGTAACAAGGTGCCGATCTACCCCGGTTACGTCTGCGCGATCGTCGGCTCCATCGTCACCGGCAAACCGGTGAAGTGGATGGAGGACCGGTCGGAAAACCTGATCAGTACGGGATTCGCCCGCGACTACATCATGCGGGGCGAGATCGCGGCCACCCGCGACGGCAAGATCCTGGCCATCCGCACCAATGTGCTGGCCGACCACGGCGCCTTCAACGGCACCGCGGCGCCGGTGAAATACCCGGCCGGCTTCTTCGGCGTCTTCACCGGCAGCTACGACATCGAAGCGGCCTACTGCAAGATGACCGCGGTCTACACCAACAAGGCACCCGGCGGGGTCGCGTACGCGTGCAGTTTCCGCATCACCGAGGCCGTCTATCTGGTCGAGCGCATCGTCGACTGCCTGGCCGCCGAGCTCGACATGGACCCGGCCGAGCTGCGCCTGAAGAACTTCATCCAGCCCGACCAGTTCCCCTACACGACCAAGACCGGCTGGGTCTACGACTCCGGCAATTACGAGCCCACGATGCGCCAGGCCATGGACATCGCCGGCTACGCCGAACTGCGCGCCGAGCAGGCCGAGAAACGGGCCCGCGGCGAGCTGATGGGCATCGGCATCTCGTTCTTCACCGAGGCTGTCGGGGCCGGGCCGCGTAAGAACATGGACATCCTCGGCCTCGGCATGGCCGACGGGTGTGAGCTGCGGGTGCACCCGACCGGCAAGGCCGTCGTCCGGCTGTCGGTGAAGACGCAGGGGCAGGGGCACGAGACGACGTTCGCCCAGATCGTGGCGGAGGAGATCGGCATCCCGCCGGCCGACATCGAGGTCGTGCACGGGGACACCGACCAGACCCCGTTCGGCCTGGGGACGTACGGAAGCCGGTCGACCCCGGTCTCGGGAGCCGCCGCCGCCCTGGTCGCGCGCAAGGTTCGCGACAAGGCGCAGATCATCGCGTCGGCCATGCTCGAGGTGACGGTGGCCGACCTGGAGTGGGCCAAGGGCGCGTTCCAGGTCAAGGGCGACCCGGGCAAGTCGGTGACCATCCAGCAGATCGCCATGCGGGCGCACGGGGCGGGCGACCTGCCCGAGGGCATCGAGGGTGGGCTCGAGGCCCAGATCTGCTACAACCCGTCCAACCTGACCTACCCGCACGGGGCGTACATCTGCGTCGTCGACATCGACCCCGGGACAGCCCAGGTCAAGGTGCGGCGCTTCATCGCGGTCGACGACTGCGGCACCCGCATCAACCCGATGATCATCGAGGGTCAGGTGCACGGCGGGCTCACCGACGGCGTCGGCATGGCGCTGATGGAGATGATCGCCTTCGACGAGGACGGTAACTGTCTCGGCGCGTCCCTGATGGACTATCTGATCCCGACCGCGCTCGAGGTGCCCGACTGGGAGACCGGATACACGGTCACGCCGTCGCCGCACCACCCGATCGGAGCCAAGGGCGTGGGGGAGTCGGCCACCGTCGGCTCGCCCCCGGCCATCGTCAACGCCGTCGTCGACGCGCTCAAGCCCTTCGGGGTGCGGCACGCCGACATGCCGCTCACCCCCTCGCGGGTGTGGGACGCCATGCGCGGCCGCGCCACCCCGCCGATCTGAGGTCCCGATGACGATCAGCATCTCCTCGCGGGCGGCCGAGCTCACGATCTCCCGGCGCCCGTTCGTGCACGCGACGGTCGTCCGCGCCCAGGAGCCGACCTCGGCCCGCCCCGGCGACGACGCGGTCATCCTGGACGACGGCTCGATCGAGGGTTTCGTGGGCGGGGTGTGCGCCGAGAGCTCGGTGCGGGCGGCGGCGCTCGACACGCTGAAGGACGGCAACACGCTGCTGCTCCGGGTGCTGCCGGACGACGGGGCCGCGTTCCCCGAGACGCCGGGCGCGCTGGTCGTGGTCAACCCGTGCCACTCCGGCGGGGCGATCGAGATCTTCCTGCAGCCGGTGCTGCCCAAGCCGCTGCTCGGCGTCGTGGGCGGCACGCCGATCGGGCGGGCGGTGGCGTCGCTGGCCGAGTTCCTGGACTTCGAGGTCGCGCCGGGCACGTCGTTCGACGGCGCGGCGGCCGTGGTGGTGGCGGGGCTCGGGCGCGATGAGGAAGAGGCGATCCGGATCGCCCTGGACGCCGGGATTCCGTACGTGGCCCTGGTGGCCAGCCACAAGCGGGGCGCGATCGTCCTGGACGGGATGAGGCTGACGCCGGCGGAACGGGGCCGGGTGCGCGCGCATGCGGGGCTGGACATCGGTGCGCGGACGCCGAAGGAGATCGCGCTGTCGATCCTGGCCGAGATAGTCCGGGAGCTCCGGGCCGACGTCCCCGCGCCCACGGTGGTCACGCTCTCGGCCTCCGCCCCCCGGCAGGCGATCGACCCGGTCTGCGGCATGACCGTCATCATCGATGACGACACCCCGCACGCCGTCGTGGACGGGCAGGACTACTGGTTCTGCCGGGTGGGGTGCCGCGACAGCTTCGTGGCCGGCTGACCGATGGGGGTCACCGGGCTGGTGCTGGCCGCGGGCGGTTCACTGCGGCTGGGGGAGGCCAAGCAACTGCTTCCCTACCGCGGCCGTACGCTGCTCGACGCCACCCTCGACGTCGCGCGCTCGTGCGGTTTCGATCAGCTGCTGGTCACGCTCGGCGGGTCGGCCTCCGACGTCCGGGAGCGGGTCGACCTCACCGGCTGCACGGTGATCGAGAATCCGGCGTACTCGTCGGGCTGTGGCTCCTCGGTCAGCTCGGCGATCCCGTCGGTCGCCGGTGACACGCTGGTGTTGCTGCTCGGCGATCAGCCGGGCGTCACCCGGGCCGACGTCCTCTTCCTTCTGGCCGCGCCGACCCCGCTCGCCGTCTGCCGCTACGACGACGGTCTCGGTCACCCCTTTCTCTTCCGCCGCGCCACGTTCGCCGGCCTGTCCGACCTGCACGGCGACAAGGCGGTCTGGAAAATGCTGCACTCCGGCGCCCATCCGGTGACCGAGGTGCCGGTCGACGGGCCGGTGCCGATCGACGTCGACACCCGCGACGACTACGAGCGGCTGCTGGCCGGTGAGGCCCGGTGAACTCGGCCGAGCAGGTGCGGACCCGGCTCGACGCCGTGGACTACCTCGTCGACGACGGCCTGGCCATGGCGATGTTCCTCGCGTTGCGGCTGGGCAAGCCGCTGCTGCTCGAAGGGGAACCCGGCGTCGGCAAGACCGCGGCCGCCAAAGCTCTCGCGCTCGTGCTCGAGACGCCGCTGATCCGGCTGCAGTGCTACGAGGGGCTGACCGCGGGCGAGGCCCTCTACGAGTGGAACTACCAGCGGCAGCTGCTGGCGATCCGGCTCGCCGAGGCCCGCCAGGAGAAACTGGGCGACGCCGACCTGTTCACCGCCGAGTTCCTGCAGGAACGGCCCATCCTGCGCGCCGTCCGGCACCGCGGGCCGACCCCGCCGGTGCTGCTGATCGACGAGATCGACCGGGCCGACGACGAGTTCGAGGCGCTGCTGTTCGAGTTCCTCGGCGAAGCCGCGATCACCGTGCCCGAGCTGGGCACCTTCACCGCGCTGCGGCCGCCGGTCGTGGTGCTCACCTCCAACCGCAGCCGCGACCTGCACGACGCGCTGCGGCGCCGCTGTCTCTACCACTGGATCGAGTTCCCGGCCCCGGCCCGCGCCGCCGAGATCGTCCGCCGGTCGGTTCCCGGCGCGACCGAGCCGCTGATCCGCAGCACCGCTGACTTCATCCGACGCGTACGCGGTCTGGAGCTCGACAAGGCACCCGGCCTGGCCGAGACCATCGACTGGGTGTCGGCCCTGTCGGCATTGGGCGTCACCGACCTGACCGACGCCGCGGTCGTCAGCACCCTCGGCACCATCGCCAAAACCCCCGACGACCGGACAGCGGTGGCCCTCGCCGCCCACCAGGAGACCCCATGAAGATCACCAACGAGTTCACCGTGCACACCTCGATCGACCGCGCCTGGCAGGTGCTGACCGATCTGCCGGGCATCGCCCCCTGCCTGCCCGGGGCCCAGCTGACCGGCGTGGACGGCGACGTGTACCAGGGCAAGGTGAAGGTGAAGGTCGGCCCGGTGATCTCCGACTTCGCCGGGACGGCCCGGTTCACCGAGAAGGACGACGAGGCCTACCGCGCGGTCATCGACGCCAAGGGCCGCGACGCCCGGGCCGGCGGCAACGCCTCGGCCCTGGTCACCGCCGTCCTGACCCCGGCCGGCGACAGTACGCTGGTCAACGTCGACACCGACCTGAAGATCAGTGGAAAGCTGGCCCAGTTCGGCAGCGGCATGATCAAGGAGATCTCCGGCAAACTGCTGGCCCAGTTCGTCACCAACCTGGAAGCCAAGCTGGCCACCGACTCCTCGCCGAACGCCGCCGAGACCTCCACAGCCGCCGACTCCCCAGCGGCGGCGCCGGCCAGTCCTGTCGTTGCCACGTCGGCCAGTCCTGCGGTCGCGGCGTCGGACGGACTCTCGGTTGCGGCGTCGGCCGGATCCGCGGCTGCGTCCTCTGTCCCGTCGGCTGCCGCGGTGGAGACGGTTCCGGGGACGGCCGCCGTGGTGGCGCCCGGCCCGCCCGCTGCGGCGCCGGGCCCGGACGCTCCCAGCCCGGGCTCTCTCACCGCCAACCTGGTGCCCGCCGACCCGGGCGCGGCCGAGCCGGCGACCCCGGCCGTCGCCGGGAGCGAGCCCCTGGCCGCCTCGACCACGACGGAGCCGGCAGCGCCCGCCGGGCACACCACAACGGCCGGCGGCCACAACACGACGGCGGCGGGGCAGGCGACGGCGGCCGAGCCGGCGGATTCGACGATCCGGGATCCGCACGAGGCGGTGAACGGAGCCGTCGCCGGTCGGCCGGCCACTCTCGCGAAGCCGGTTCCCCGGTCGGCCGCGCCCGCCGCCGACGGTGAGCCGGAAGCGCTCGACCTGTTGGCGATCGCCGGTGGCTCCGTCTACAAGCGACTGATCCCGCTGGGCGTCGTCGTGGCCGCGCTCGTCGCCTTCATCGTGTGGCTCGTTGGCCGGCGCTGAGCTTCCCTCCGGTGCGGCGGCCGGGCACCCCGGCCCGGACCGCCCGCCGCCGGCCCGGCCGGTGCTGCTCCGTGGCACCGACCGGGCCGCCTTGGCCGTGGCGTTGGTCGACCGCCTGCGCCGGGCCGGGCTGCCCACCGGCCTGACCGAGGCCGGCGACCTGGTCCACGCGCTCGACGTGAGCCCGCCGCTGACCGTCGGCGCGCTCTATTGGACGGCCCGGGTGGCCCTGGTCCGCCGCCAGCCCGACCTGGCCGTCTTCGACGAGGTCTTCGCCGCCGTCTTCGCGGACGCCCCACCGCTGCCCCTGACTCGGGCCTCCGGCCCCCTTGTCGCGCGGCGGGACGACGTACACGTGCCTGTCCCGGCCCAAGCCGGTGACCCGGCCGACGGCGGTGGCCTGCCGTGGGCCACCCTGCCGCCCGCGGTCGCTCCGGCCGATCCGACCGACTCGGCGCTCGCCACTCCCGAGCGCCGCCCCAGCGCGCTGGCCGCCCTGGCCGAGCTGCCGTTCGAGGATCTCGACGCGAGCCAGACCGACCAGCTCGGCGAGGCCTTGCGAGCCACCCTCACCCGCTGGCCCACCCGCCGGACCCGCCGCCAGGCGGCCGACCCGTCCGGTCGCCGCATCGCGTTACGCCCCACCATCGCCCGTGCCCGCCGCACAGCCTGGGAGCCCGTGGCCCTCGTCCGGGAACGCCCGATCCGCCGCCCGCGCCGGGCCGTCCTGCTCTGCGACGTGAGCGAATCCATGCGCGCCCAGGCCACCGCCTACTTGCACTTGATGCGCGCCTTCACCCTGGTGGCCGACGCCGAGGTCTTCGCCTTCGCCACCACGCTGACCCGCCTGACCCCGGCTCTGCGGCACACCTCAGCCACCGAAGCCGTCGCCCGCGCCGGCACCTTGGTGACCGACCGCTTCGGCGGCACCAGGATAGCCACGAACATTTCCGCGGTCCTCAACTCCCACCACGGCAACGCCCTGCGCGGCGCCCTGGTGATCGTCGCCTCCGACGGCTGGGACAGCGACCCGGCCGACCAGATGGATGCCGCGATGGCCCGCCTGCGCCGCCGGGCCCACCGCATCCTCTGGCTCAACCCCCGCGCCGGAGCCCCGGGTTTCATTCCGAGCGTGGCCGGCATGGCCGCCGCCCTCCCTTATTGCGACCGCCTGCTGCCCGCGGCGACGTTCCACGATCTGACCCGCGCCGCCCACCTCCTGCAAGAGGTGGGCGGCTGAGGAATACGACCGGTGTCAGCGCGGCATCCGGGCGATCACGTCGTCCCAGATTCCCTCGGGCAGGTCGTGGCCCACGCCGGGGTAGACCACGAACTCGGCCCCCGGGATCTGGGCGGCCAGGTCGCGGCCTCCGCTGGGTTTGATGAGCTGATCTTCGGCGCCCGAGACGACCAGAGTGGGCGCGGTGATGGTGGACAGCGGGGGCAGCTTCACGGCCCGGCCCGCGGCGAGGTGCCGCTGTGTCGTGCGGGGGTCGCGGGGCGCGCGGTTGTGGCTGAGCGTCGCCGCCTCGCGAACCCACTCCTCGGGGAAGGGGTAGCCGGGCGAGGACTGCGCGCGGTAGATCGCGATCAGGTTGTCGATCTCCTGCTCCGGCGTGGTCGCCTTCGGCAGCTTGCGGAACTCGCGGAAGACGCCGAATTTCAGGTATCGCAGGATCTGCAGTGCCCGCGCGGTGGCTGGGAAACTCATACAGAGGGTGAGGCCGCTGACCCGCTCGGGGTGCAGCAGCACCAGGCCCTGGGCGTAGGCCGACGCACCGCCCAGGACGTGCGCGGAGTCCCAGCCCAGCGCGTCCATCACCGCCAGCCCGTCATCGATCATGTCGGCCATGGTGTAGAGGGGCGGGGTGCGGCCCAGAAGCGCGCGCCACGGGTGGCCGTCCGCCGGTGGGGGGTAATGCGTGGACAGGCCGGTGTCCCGGTTGTCGTAGCGGGCCACGTGGTAGCCCGCCTCGACCAGGCGCTCGCAGAACGCGTCGGGCCACCAGACCATCTGATAGTCGATGCCGAGCACCAGCAGCAGTGGTTCACCGCCCGTGCCGAAGGTCTCGTACGCGATTCTGGCGTCCTTGTTCACGGCGTATTCGATGCCCATACCAGCCTCCCCGTGGCTTTTTCATGCGAGTGCATGGTAACGGTGGTCACCCGTCGTTAGCAATGCGCTCGCATGAGATAAGTTCGGAGCGTGCCGAAGCAGGTCGACCATGAACAGCGCCGCCGCCTTCTGGCCGAGGCGGTCTTCGCAGTCATCGGCACGCAAGGGTTCGAGGCGGTGAGCCTGCGCGACGTCGCCGAACAGGCCGGTGTCTCGATGGGCACTGTGCAGTACTACTTCCCGACCAAGCGGCAGATGCTGTCGTTCGCGCTGGCGCACATGCGCGAACGCGTGCTGGCCCGGCTCCAGGGCGCCGTCACCGCGTTGCGCGAGCCCACCCGCCGCGACCTGATCCGGGCCGCCACCGCGGTGATGCTCCCGGTCGACGCGGCCGGCCGCGAAGAGGCCTGCGTAAATATCGCGTTCTTCTCAGCCGCCACGGTCACGCCGGCGTACGCCGAGCAGCTCCGCGACGGATACGGGCGCATCCTGACGGTGTCGGTCGCCAGTTTCCGCGAGGCGTCCCGGTTGGGCGAACTGCGCGACGGAGTCGACCCCGACGTCGAGGCGCCGGCGCTCTACTTCCTCACCCAGGGTCTGGTCGGCCCGATTCTCGTCGGCCTCTACCGCCCGGACGAGGCACTGGCCCTCGTCGACGCCCAGCTGGACCGGGTGTTCCGCCCGGCACCACCGTGAACGGGTCAGCTCCACAGCGTGACGTGCACCGACGGCCGGAAGTGGCCGACCTTGGCCCCCGCGCCGCGCATCATGGCCTGGATGGCCCGGGGCGTGCAGGCGAAGCGGGCCAGTTCGGCGGCGGCCGACGGGGCCCCCTGCTCGGCCAGCGTCATGGCCTGCCAGCCCGCCTCGAGCACCGCATGCGGCGACGCCAGCTGGATCAGCGTGCCGTTGCGGACGTCCGGAGCCACCGCGAAGGACAGTGCCGGCGCCAGGCCCTTGCCGCGCTTGGCCTCCTCGAGCGCGGCCGCGTTGCTCTGGTAGATCTGCTGGCGCTCCTCGGGCACCCCCAGCCGGGCCAGCAGGTCGGGGATCGCGCCCGCGGTGGCCGTGGCGGACGGGCCCAGCAACCACGTCTGGTCACGCAGCTGGGACGCCGACGGTCGCAGGTGGACGATCGGGTGGTCGGGGCCGGCCACGACCACGATGCGGTAATTCATGACCGGCCGGGCGGCGAACGCCGGGTCGAGCACCGGGGGCGGCGGCCCGATCGCGATGTCGATCGTGCGGCTCACCAGCAGTGCCTCGAAGGAGCCGGAGTCGCGCACGCTCAGCTCCAGGTCGAGGTCGTCGGCACGGGCGGCGAAACGCTCGATCAGGCCGGGTGCGGCGTGCTCGGCGAACAGGCTCGACGCGCCGACCCGCAGCAGGCGGCGTCCCCGCCCGGCCGCGCTCACCTCGAGCACCGTGATGTCCTGCAGCCCGAGCAACTCGGTGGCCCGGCTGGCCAGACGCAGGCCACCCGGCGTGAAGGCGAGCCCGGCCGCCGTACGGGAAAAGAGCTGATCGCCCAGCTCGCGCCGCAACTGACCGATGTGCAGGGAGACCGCCGACTCGGAGACGGCCAGATGGGCCGCGGCCTGTTTGACCGAGCCGAGCCGGACGACGGTGGAGTAGGCGCGCAGCTGGGTCGGAGTCATCACGGGCGTTCACCACGTCGAGCCACGATCGCCCCCATGCCGTCTCCGAGCTGTTCTCACAACCTATCGCGCCTGGTGCTCTCTTCCTCGTCCTCCGGCGGCGGCGGAAACGTCTCCGCGTAGGCCGACCCGATGAACCCGGCCGTGTCCGACCCCTCGCCGTAGATGTCGGTGACGAGCTCGTTCATCCGCGACGCGAGCTGAGCCTGAGCCCGCCGGCTGGTCTCCAGAATGGCCCGGGACAGCTCGCCGGGGGAGAGGCGCAGCGCCCGCTCGCTCAGCTCGAGCCCGGCCAGCCCGCCCGAGTGGTCGACGGTCACCTCGACCTCGCCGCCGTGGGCCGACGCCGACGCGCGGACGTGCTGCATGCGGCGGCTCAGCTCGGTCGTCTGCGTGGTCTGCTGCTCGACCCGGCGCTGCCACTCGGTCAGGAAGTCCTCGGGATCCGGCACCGCACATCCTTCGCAGAGATCGACGTCCGCATCGTACCCAACCGGCACCCGGCGCACTGCCCGTGAAGTGGACAGCCTCGTGCGCTGTCATCTAACATTTCAGTTGTGGAACGGGTGCACCGCAGACTGCTGCGCGAGACGGCGTACGAGGCCATTCGGGACGCCGTCGTGCGCGGCGAGCTGGCCCCGGGCGCCGCTGTGAACAGCGCCGAGCTGGCCGACCGGCTCGGCCTGTCCCGGGCCCCGGTCCGCGACGCGCTGTCCCGGCTGGCCGACGAGGGTCTGGTCGAGACCAAGCCGCAGAGCTACACGCGGGTCACCCAGGTCGCGCCGCACGAGGCCCGCGATGCCGCCGCGGTGGTGCGGGCCATGCACGAGCTGGCCGCCGCCGCGACCGTCGGCTCGCTGTCGCCCGGCGACCTCGCCGACATGCGCGCGGCCAACCAGCGGTTCGAGGCCGCCACCCGCACCGGCGACATCGACGCCGCCCTGGCCGCCGACGACGAGCTGCACGGCGTGCTCGTGCGGGCCAGTGGCAACCGGGCGCTGGCCGCGACCATCGAGCGCTACACCCCGCTGATCCGCCGGCTCGAGCGCCGGCAGTTCGCGCAGCACCACGCGCGCCGCTCGGTCGAGCGGCACGACGACCTGATCGCCGCCTGCGCGGCCGGCGATGCCGCCACGGCAACCGAGCTGACCGGCCTGATCTGGCGGTCGCTGGAACACCTAGGAGACGATCATGGCGATTGAGTTCGACCGTTACCCGCTGCTCTTCGGCCCGTCCCCGGTGCACCGGCTCGACCGGCTCACCGCGCACCTGGGCGGCGCGGCCGTCTGGGCCAAGCGGGAGGACTGCAACTCCGGCATCGCCTACGGCGGCAACAAGACCCGCAAACTCGAATACCTGGTGGCCGACGCGCTGGCCCAGGGCTGCGACACGCTCGTCTCGATCGGCGGGGTCCAGTCCAACCACACCCGCCAGGTGGCCGCGGTCGCCGCCCGGGCCGGCCTCAAGTGCGTGCTCGTGCAGGAGAGCTGGGTCGACTGGCCCGACCCGGTCTACGACAAGGTCGGCAACATCCTGATCAGCCGGCTGGCCGGGGCCGAGGTGCGCCTGGTGCGCTCCGAGTTCGGCATCGGCTTCAAACAGAGCTGGGAGCAGGCGCTGCGCGACATCGAGGACTCCGGCGGCAAGCCGTACGCGATCCCGGCGGGCGCCTCCGACCACAAGCTCGGCGGTCTGGGCTTCGCCAACTGGGCGTACGAGGTGCAGGCGCAGGAGGAGCAGCTGGGCGTCTTCTTCGACACCGTCATCGTCTGCTCGGTCACCGGCAGCACCCAGGCCGGCATGATCGCCGGGTTCGCCGCCCTGCGGGACGCCGGTGCCCGCCCCCGCCGCGTGCTGGGCATCGACGCCTCGGCCAAGCCCACCGAGACCCGCGCGCAGGTCGCCCGGATCGCCCGTGACACCGCGTCGCTGATCGGCCTGCGACGCGACCTCACCGAGGACGAGATCCTGCTCGACGAGCGTTACCACGCCGGCGTCTACGGCATCCCCGACGAGGCCACGCTCGACGCGATGCGCCTGGCCGCCCGCACCGAAGGCATGGTCACCGACCCGGTCTACGAGGGCAAGTCGATGGCGGCCCTGATCGACCTGGTCACCCGCCGCGAGGTCCCGGCCGACTCCACGGTCCTCTACGCCCACCTCGGCGGCCAGCCCGCGCTGAACGGCTACAGCGCCCTGTTCTCCTGAAGAGTGTCGCGTCGGGCAGCATGGTGCGATGCCCTTCGCCGATCAGCTCATCAGCCGCGGGACGGCCGAGAGCCTCACCCGAGCCCTCCAGCCGGCCGCGCCGGACGAACCCCTGACGGCGTTGCGGGCCGCCGTCCGGCAGCTCGACGGGCTGGCCCTGCGGGAACGCGCCGACCTGCTCCGCGACGCCCTGCTGGCCGACCTGCCGGGCGGCTATCCCGAGCTGGCCCGGACGGTGCGGTCGGCCCGGGCCGGTGCGCCGGAGTTCGGTGGGTGGATGATCTGGCCGGTCACCGCCGCGGTGGCCGGCCGGGCCGTGGCCGACGGCGGGCCCGAGGCGTTCGACGACGCCCTGGCGCTGCTGGCCGAGCTCACCGGTCTGCTCACCGCCGAGTTCGCGATCCGGACGCTGCTGCGGCACGACCTCGACCGGGCGCTGGCGGCGGCGCTCGGGTGGACCCGGTCGGGCGACACCGACGTACGCCGGTTGGCCTCGGAGGGCACCCGGCCCTATCTGCCGTGGTCGGTGCGGGTGCCCGAGATCCTGCGCCGGCCGGGCGTCACCGTGCCGATCCTGGACGCGCTCTACCGCGACCCCAGCGAGTATGTCCGCCGCTCGGTCGGCAACCACCTCAACGACCTCAGCCGCGATCACCCGGCCCTGGTCGTCGAGACCGCGACCCGCTGGTTGGCCGACCCCGACGGGAACACCGCCCCGATGGTGCGCCGCAGCCTGCGTACGCTGATCAAACGCGGTGACCCGGGAGCGCTGGCGTTGCTGGGGTTCAGCGCCGCCGCGACCACCCTGGAGATCGACCAGGTCTCGCTGGACCGCACGGTGGTACCCATCGGCGAGGCCGTCGAGTTCCGCTCGGCCATCCGCAACACCGGCGACGAGCCCGCCCGGCTGGCGATCGACTACGTCGTCCACCACCGGAAGGCGAACGGCACCCAGACCGCCAAGACCTTCAAGCTGACGACCGCGACCCTCGCCCCGGGCCAGAGGTTGGAGGTGCGGCGCACCCACCAGTTCCGGGTGATCACCACCCGCCGCTACTACCCGGGCCCGCACGCGATCGCGTTGCAGGTCAACGGTGTCGCCACCGACAGCGTGACGTTCGAGCTCAGCTAAGCCGTGAGGCGGCGGGCCAGCCGTCCACCGTAGAGATACTGCCCGTCGTCCAGGATCGTGAACGTGTCGAACCGGCCCTGGGACGGCTCGGTGCTGATGAACGTGGTCCCCGCGAGGGCGACGTAGCGGCGGGTGGACGGGCTTTCGCCGGCGGCGGCGGCCGGTCCCCGCGGCGTGGCGGTCACCTCCAGGCCGTCGTCGGTCGGGGTTATCTCGTACGTGCCCAGGGGGAACCCGTAGCGGCCGGCGAACCGGGCCGGGCCGGGCTCGTGCGGCCCGGCCGGCGGGACCGGGCGGGCCGGCACGGTGAGACCGGTCAGTTCCCGGACGACCGTGGTGAGCACCTCGTCGAAGAAGGCAACCGACCGGGCGCCGGTCGAGCAGATCGCCACAACGAGGCGGTGGCCGGGCACCACCCGCCACACCGTGGCCTGGCCGATCACGTCGCCGTCGTGGCCGTGGACCGCGGCGCCGTCCCAGTCGTAGATCTCGAAACCCAGGCCACGCCGGCCGCCGCCCGGCACCCCGGCGCCGGGCAGGGTGAGCTGGGCCGACGTCATGGCCGCGACCGCCCCGGCCGACAGCAGATCCGCCCCGTCGTCGAGGAAGAGCCGGCCGAAACGGACCAGCTCGCGGGGAGCGGCGCAGGCGGTGGTTCCGGCCGGCGCCAGGGACCGGGGCAGCTGCCACGGCCGCACCACCGCACCACCCACGTGACCGGCCGCGGCCCGGAACAGGATCGCCTCCTCGGCCAGCAGGGCCATGTGGCGGGCGCCCAGCGGCTCGATCAGGCGCTCACGCAGCACCGACTCCCAGGTGCCGCCGCGCAGATGCGCGGCCAGGGCGCCGAGCACGGCGAAACCGGCGTTGCTGTACGAGTAGAGGGCCCCCGGCGGCGACACCTGGGTCGCGTGGTCGCGCAGGTGAGCCACGTACCGATCGAGGGCGTCGTCACCGCGGCCGGTGTCCTCGAACAGGTCGCCGTCGAAGCCCCCGGTGTGCAGAAGCAGCTGGCGGACGGTCACCGTCTCGCTTGCCGTGCGGTCGACCACCCCGAACGTCGGCAGGTAGCGCCGCACCGGCTCGTCGAGCTCGACCAGGCCCTCGTCGACGAGCTGCATCACCAGCGCGGCGGTCCAGACCTTGGCCACCGAGCCGATCTGGAACACGCTGTCGGGGGTGGCCTCGACGCCGGTGTCCCGGTTGAGCACCCCGGTGGCCGCCTCGATCAGCGTGTCGCCGTGGCCCACCGCGACCGCCGCCCCGGTCACGTCATGCCGGGCGGCCGCCTCATCGAGCAGCTCGGGCAGATCCATCTCAGGCCGGCGGCGGGTCGAGCAGCGTGTAGAGGTGAACGATCCGGTCGTTCTCGATGATCGAGACGTCCAGGCCGCTGGCCACCGGCGGCTGCCCGGCCGGCCCCAGGTGCCAGGCCAGCATGGCCAGGTTGCCGCTGACCCGGACCTCACCGGCCGGGCTGAAGACAAAATCGGGCGCCCGATCGAGCAGCTGCTGTGCTTTCTCGTTGAGCGCGTCGCGCCCCACCACCGTCTCGTCCGGGTCGGCGAACGTCACCCGCTCGGCATAGATCTCGGCGACGACGGCCGCACGCTTCTGCGGGTCGCGCTCGGCGAAAACGCCCAGCAGATTGCGGTGCGCGAGGTCAGCGATACGGCTCATCCGGCCAGCAGATCATGATTCAACCGGCGACGTCCAGGCGCTGGGTGCCGACCACGGACAGCAGGCGCAGCGCCTGCTCATCGGCCGAGCCCGGGACGGCGGTGTAGATCACCACGCGCTGGTCGCGGTCGGTGATGTCGAGCACGTCGCAGTTCACCGTGATCGGGCCCACCACCGGATGCCGGAACGTCTTGCGCAGCACGGACTCGTCGGTCACGTCGTGCGACGCCCACAGCTCGCGGAACAGCTCGCTGCCGGCCTGCAACTCCCGGATCAGCGACGTCACGGCGAGGTCATCGGGATAGCGCGCGGCCGTCGCCCGCAGGCGCTGGGCGCAGTGCCGCGCGAAGTTCTGATGATCGGAGACCCCGTAGAGGAGCCGGCCGTGCCGATCAGGCCCGAGGAAGGCCCGCCGGGCCAGATTGCGCTCGCGCACGGGCAGTGCCGTGAAGTCCTCCAGCAGGGCGGCGGCCAGCTCGTTCCACGCGAGGACGTCGAAGGTGGCCGAGATGACGGTGGCGGCGGCCTGCGGCGGGCAGGCCCACGTCGACCGGGGTGATGCGCTCGCGTCTCGACCGCAGAAAAGCGGCCAGCTCCTGCCGGTCCATGGCGATCAGTCTCCCCGGACCGGGCCGGGCTATCCAGGTACCGGCGCTCCCTGGCTCAGCCCGGCCGGCCCGGCCACTCTCGGGGCATGACAAATCTGCTGCAGGACAAGGTCGCCTTCGTCAGCGGTGCCGGTCGCGGCATCGGGGCCGCGGCGGCGCGGTTCTTCGCTCGCGAGGGCGCCCAGGTGCTCCTGACGGCGAGGAGCGAGGACCAGCTCGAGGCGGTGACCGAGGAGATCCGGGCGGCGGGTGGCCGCGCGGAGTTCGTGCCGGCCGACCTGGCCGACCCGGCGAGTGTGCGGGCGGCCGTCGACCGGGCGGTCGCGGCCTTCGGGCGGCTCGACGTGGCCTTCAACAACGGGGCCACCATCTCGCCGCCCGGGCCGCTGGGCGAGGTCGAGCTGGACGATTTCGACCGGCTCTACGAGGTCAACCTGAGGGGCGTCTGGCTGGCCATGTCGGCCCAGGTGGCGGCCATCCGGGCCACCGCCGGGCGCGGCGCGATCGTCAACAACTCCAGCGTGGGCAGTCTGCGCGGCAACCCCCAGCTGCCGGCGTACGGGGCGATGAAGCGCGCGGTCAACAGCCTCACCGAGTCGGCCGCCATCACCTACGGGCCCGAGGGCATCCGAGTCAACGCTGTCGCCCCCGGCAACACCCGCACCGAGATGATCGAGGCCTGGCAGGCGAGCTCACCCGGGCTGGTCGAGCGGCTGGTGGCGGCCACCCCACTGCGCAGGCAGGCCGAGCCGGACGAGATCGCCCAGGCCGCAGGGTGGCTGCTCAGCGATCGCGCGTCTTTTGTGACCGGCACGGTCCTGCGCGTGGACGGCGGCGCCGGCACCTGATTAGCTCGGAGGCATGGTGGATCCGCTGCCCCAGTTCCCGGACGGATTTCTCTTCGGCTGCTCGACGGCCTCTTATCAGATCGAGGGGGCGGTGCACGAGGACGGGCGCGGGCCCTCCATCTGGGACACGTTCTCGCACACCGGCGGCAAGACGCTCAACGGTGACACCGGCGACGTGGCGTGCGACCACTACCACCGCTATCCCGAGGACATCGCTCTGCTCGGCGACTTGGGCGTCGGGGCCTACCGGTTCTCGATCGCCTGGCCGCGGGTGCAGCCGACCGGGTCGGGGCGGCCCGACAAGGCGGGTCTGGACTTCTACGACCGGTTGGTCGACGCGCTGCTCGAGCGGGGCATCGTGCCCCTGCCGACGCTGTTCCACTGGGATCTGCCGCAGGCGCTGGAGGACAAGGGCGGCTGGCTGGCGCGGGACACCGCCTCCTACTTCGCGGACTACACGTCGCACGTGGTGACCCGGCTCGGTGACCGCGTCCGGCGGTGGATCACGCTGAACGAGCCCGTGGTGCACATGGCGCAGGGGTATGCCTACGGCACGCATGCCCCGGGCCGCACCCTGCTGCTCGACGCCCTGCCGGTCGCCCATCACCAGTTGCTGGCGCACGGCCTGGCCACCCGCGCGTTGCGGGCCGCGGGCGCGACCGAGGTGATGATCACCAACAACTGCACACCGGTCTGGCCGGCCGGCGAGGACGCGGGTGACGTCACCGCCGCCGCCGTCTACGACGCCTTCCACAACCGGCTCTTCAACGACCCGGTGCTGCTCGGCTCCTACCCCGACTTCCTGGCCGGAGCTCTGGGCGACGTGGTCCGTGACGGCGACCTCGAGACGATCAGCACGCCGCTCGACGCGCTGGGCATCAACTATTACAACCCCACGCAGGTCGGCGCCCCGTCCGGCGACTCGCCGCTGCCGTTCGAGCTGCGGGAGATCGAGGGCTACCCGACCACGTCCTTCGGCTGGCCCGTCGTCCCGGCCGGCCTGACCGACCTGCTGACCGGGCTGCGGGAGATCTACGGCGACGCGCTGCCGCCGGTCTACATCACCGAGAACGGCTGCTCCACCGAGGCCGGCATCCAGGATCAGTTCCGCATCGACTACCTCGACGCCCACCTGCGCGCGGTGCACGACGCCATCACCGCCGGCGTCGACGTGCGCGGGTATTTCGTCTGGTCCCTGCTCGACAACTTCGAGTGGGCCGAGGGTTACAGCCAGCGCTTCGGCCTGGTCCACGTCGATTTCCAAGACCTTTCCCGTACGCCGAGGGCGTCCTACCACTGGCTGCGCGCCGCCCTGACAGGTTCCTGACGTCGTGTCGTGAGGCTGACCGCTCGGCCCGGGACCGTCCTGGGGCGGGGAGGGAACCTCATGCGCGGAGAAGTGCTGGCGGCCACCGTGATCGCGTCGATCGCGCTGTCCGGATGCGGATCGCCGGCGAAACGGGAGGGCTCCAGGGTGGCCACGCTGGTCAGCACGGCACCCTCGTCCTCGCCGTCGAAGGTCTCGCAGCGACCGCGGGAACGCCTCGACACCACGCCCGAGGAGTTCGAGGCCATGCTCGAGCCGTACAACAAATGCATGGAAGACCAGGGCGGCTACACCAAGGGCGGCGCCGCGGGCAGCCGGCCCAAACCGGCGTCGAAGGCCGACAGCGCGAAGACCGAGGCGGCCAACCGGATCTGCGAGCCGCAGTTCATGCCGCTGCCGCCCTGGGAGAAGGACCCGGCCAACCCGGAGGCGCGGGACTTCGCCCGGGATGTGGTCGCCTGTCTCAAAAAACGCGGCATCAGGTTCGTGGCGGTCTCCGACGACGGCCTGAGCGTGGCCCTGGGCGGCGACCAGAACGACTCCCGGTCGATCACCCGGGGTATGGAACTGGCCCCCGAGTGCGAACGCGAGGTGGCCGCCCGCCGCTGACAGCCCGGTCTGACACGTTCCTGACGTCGGCTCGCCAGGCTGACCGCTCGGCCCGGGACAGTCCCGGGCCGGGACAGGAGGACGGGATCGTGCGCAGAAGCCACGTTCTATTGGCCACCACCATCGCCCTGACGGTGTTGCCGGGTTGCGGGTCACCGGCGAAGGAGGGCGCGAAAGTCGCCACTCTGGCCAGTGCTGCCGCGTCACCGTCGGCGAAAGCGAAGCCCGACCGTCCCCGCGAGCGGCTCGACACCACGCCCGAGGAGTTCGAAGCGTTGCTCACGGCGTACTACAAATGCATGGACGACAAGGGCGTCCTCGCCGTGCGGGTGGCCACCGGCGGCCGGAAGAAGGCCATGACGCCCGAGGACATCGCCCAGGGGGAGGCGGCCGACCGGATCTGCGAGCCGCTTCATTACCCGCTGCCGCCGTGGGAGAAGGACCCGGCCAACCCGGAGGCCGTCGACTTCACCCGCGCCGTCGTGAAATGCCTGAAGGGCAAGGGCATCAAGAACGCGACGGTCGGCGACGACGGCGTCAGCGTGTCGCTGGGCTCCGACGACCAGAACCTGCCGGTGGTCCGCAAGTTCCTCGACCTCACCCCGGACTGCGAGCGCGAGGCCGCAGCCGCGAAATAGCGGCGGTTCAGACGGCGGCCAGGGCTTGGGTGGGGGTCAGGCGGGCGGCCCGTACGCAGGGGTAGACGCCGGCCAGGACGCCGATGACCACGGCGCCGGCCACCCCGGCCAGGGCCGCCTCGGCCGGCACGACCAGCGGCCAGCTCTGCCAGCGGGCGTAGCCGACCGTGGCCAGCAGGCCCAGCGTCGTACCGCCCAGGCCGCCGATCGTCGCGAGCACGACCGACTCGGTGAGGAACTGGCCGCGGATCTGCCCGCGGGTGGCCCCCAGCGCACGGCGCAGGCCGATCTCCGAGCGGCGCTCCAGCACCGAGACGACCATCGTGTTGGCCACCCCGATGCCGCCGACCACCAGGGCCACCCCGGCCAGCGCCAGGAACAGCACCGAGAAGCTGCTCTCGGTGGCCCGCTTGGCCGCCAGCGCGTCCGAGGGCCGGGTCACCACCACCGCGCCCGGCCGTTCCGGGGACACCGTCTCGGCCAGGACCGCCCGCACCGCCTCGATCTGCGGCTCGTCGGCCCGGACATAGAGGACGGTGGGGCCGCCGTCGAAGCCCAGCTGAGCTTGGGCGACCGGCCAGCCGATCAGCACCGAACGGTCGACGTCGGGCGACAGCGGGGTGGTGGCCAGGATCCCGACCACGGCGAACCGCCGGTCGGCGATCATCACCTGCGGTGTCGGGCCGCCCGGCGGCAGGTCGGTCAGGCCCAGGCGGGTGGCGGCGACCGACCCGAGCACCACCGCCGGGAAGCGCTCGGTGGCCGGGGTCAGCCACCGGCCCGCCCGGACCCGGGCGTCGATCGTGGGCAGCAGGTCGAGGCGGCTGGCCAGGACGGTCAGGCCCAGGCCGTCGTCCGGGGCGGTGTGGTCGTTGCGGCGTACGAGGGCATGGGTGTTGCCCACCGCGCTGGCCGCCGTGACCGGGCCGATCCGGCGGGCCATGGCCGCCGCCGACTCGGGCAGCCGGGCCGGCGGCTCGACGTCCTGCCGGGCCACCGCCTGCAACGAGTTCGTGCCCAGCGCGCTCAGCTCGTCGACCAGCGCCGCCTGGCTGGACGCCGGAATGCCGGTCACCACCAGCATCGTGGCGATCCCGATGGCGATTCCCAGCCCGGACAGCGCCGCCCGCCCCGGCCGGGTCCGCAACCCGATCACGCCCAGCCCGAGCAGATCCAGCACCCTCACCGCCGCACCTCCGCGATCTCGTCCCGGACCAGGCGACCGTCGCGGATCTCGATCCGGCGCGGCATCGAGGCGGCGATGTCCCGGTCGTGGGTGATCAGCGCGATGGTGGTGCCCTCCTCGTTGAGGCGGCGCAGCAGATCCAGGACCGCGTGGCCGGTGGCGGTGTCGAGCGCGCCGGTGGGTTCGTCGGCCAGCACCAGGGACGGGCGGTTGACCAGCGCCCGGGCGATCGCCACCCGCTGGCGCTCGCCGCCGGAGAGCTGCTGCGGGCGGTGGGACGCGCGGTGGGCCAGGCCGACCCGGTCGAGCGCGTGCCGGGCCCGCTCCCGGCGGTGGCGGCGCGGGACCCCGGCGTACAGCAGGCCGGTGGCCACGTTGTCGGCGGCGCTCAGCCCGTCGGTCAGGTGGAACTGCTGGAACACGAAGCCGATCTCGCGGGCCCGCAGGGACGACAGGTGACGATCGCGCATCGTGGCGACGTCCCGGCCGGAGATCAGGACCGTGCCCGAGGTGGGCTTGTCGAGCGTGCCGACGATGTGCAGCAGCGTCGACTTGCCCGACCCGGACGGCCCGACGATGGCCACCAGCTCGCCCGCCGCGATGTCCAGGCTCACCCGGTCCAGCGCGGTCACCCCGCCCGGATAGACCATGCTCGCGTCCCGGACCGACAGCACCGGCGCCGTCACGAGACCACCCCGCCGCCGCAGCGCCGAAGCACACCGCCGCAGCGCCGAAGCACACCGCCGCAGCTCCGAAGCGCGCCGCCGCAGCTCCGAAGCCCGGCGCCGATCATGAGGCCACCACCACGTCCAGGCCCTCGGCCAGCCCGTCACCGGTGACCTGGACCCATCCCTCGGCGAACATTCCGGTCTTGACGGCGACCAGCCCGGCCGGCCCCTGCACGGCATAACCGCCCTCCGTCAGCGCGACCAGTGCCTCGATCGGCGCGGCGAGAACCTTTTTCACCGTACGGCCGGGGAAGTTGACCTTGACCTCGGCCGAGTCGAGCCGGGCGATGCTCGCCGGGTTGCCCACGGCCACCGAGACCGTCAGCCGCTGCTCCTCGCCCTCGCCCGCCGCGGCCAGGGTGCGGCCGACCGCGCTGACCCGGGCCGGGACGGTCTTGTCGCCGGGCAGCGTGACGGTCACCCGGAGCCCCTTCGTGATCTTCGCCGCGTCGGCCGGCTCGGCCGGCACGGTGATCACCTTGCGGGTCGAGGTGACCGACATCAGCGGCGCGTCGGCCGTCGCGCCGGGCTGCACGGCCAGCGACTCCACCCGCACCGCGCCCGGCAGCACCTCGAGGTCGCCCACGGCGATCCCCCCGGTGACCGGGCGGCCGAGGTCGCGCTGCCACCGCTTGATCGCCGCGACCAGGCCCGGGGTGAGCACGCTCTCGCCGGCCGGGGTGTTCGCGGGCCGGCGGCCGACCCGGTATCCCAGCGCCCGCAGGTTGTCGGCGACGATCCGCACGTCCCGCCCGGACAGGCCGGCCGTGGCGATCGGCCGGTAGAGCGGCATCCCGCCGTAGAACAGCACGACCGGCTCGTCGTCGGCCCGGAACAACTGACGCCCGCGCCGGACCGTGCTGCCCACCGCGGGCAGCCACGTCACCGTGGCCGTGGTGTGGCCGGCCAGGGGACGGGCCGAGCCGTAGCCGATCTGCCCCGGCAGCGAGGTCGTGGTCGACAGGTCCCGGCGCTCGAGCTTCACGGTGGCGGCCTGGGGCGTCTCCTCGACCGCCACCGGCTTCGCGGCGGGCCGCCACTCGTGGGTCAGGACGAGAGCCGCCGCGGCCGCCAGGACGACGACGAGCACGGCACCCATGGTGGTTTTGCGGGGCATGGTCGAGCAGCGTGTCCGTTGATCGTCAGGATCCTGTCAGGTCTGGCGGCATCGGAGCCCGGCCTTTCCCGGCCCGCCTATCATCGCCGCCATGTGTGCGAAGGTCCTGGTTGCCGAGGACGACCCCCGCCAGGCCGAGGTGGTGCGGCGCTACCTGGCCGCCGAGGGGCACGAGACGGTGGTCGTGCACGACGGGCGGACCGCGCTCGACGAGGCCCGGCGGTGGCAGCCCGGCCTGATCGTCCTCGACGTGATGATGCCGGGCCTGGACGGTCTGCGGGTGTGCCGGACGCTGCGGGAGGAGTCGGACGTGCTGGTGCTGATGCTGACCGCCCGGGCCACCGAGGACGACCTGCTGCTCGGGCTGGAGCTCGGCGCGGACGACTACCTGACCAAGCCGTACAGCCCGCGGGAGCTGATGGCCCGGGTCCGGACGCTGCTGCGGCGCTCCACCCGGGCCGCGCCCGAGCCCGGCCCCCGCCCGGTCGGCCGGCTGCTGATCGACCCGGTCCGTCACCGGCTGAGCGTCGACGGGGTGCCGGTCGAGTGCACCCGCGGCGAGTTCGCGATCCTGGCCGCCATGGCCGGTCAGCCGGAACGGGTGTTCACCCGGGCCCAGCTGCTGCACCACACCCGCGGCATCGACCGCAGCTCGACCGAGCGGACCATCGACATGCACGTGGTCAACCTGCGCCGCAAGATCGAGACCGACCCGCAGCGGCCGAGCCAGCTGGTCACCGTCTACGGGGTGGGCTACAAGCTCTCCGCCGGCACGCCGTGAGCGCGGCCCGGGTGCCGCTGCGGCACAGCCTGGTGACCCGGCTGCTGGTCACCTCGGTGCTGATCGCGGTGGCCGCCATCGCCGCGACCGCCTGGCTGGCCACCCGGACGGCCACCCGGGCGATCACCCAGGAGCAGGGCCGGTCGCTGACCGAGGAGAAGGGCGTCTACGACCTGCTGGTGGGCTACGCGGCCATGCACGGCGACTGGTCCGGCGCCACCACCCTGATCGACGCTCGAGCGGCCAAGCTGGGTCGCCGGATCACGCTGATGACCCAGGACCGGACGGTGATCGCCGACTCCGGGGGTGGGCCCTCCCTGCGTACGGCTCGCCCGTCCGCCCTGATCGACCCGCTCAACCTGGATCTCGGCCTGGTCGGGGGCGACGAACGGATCGACCCGCGGGCGGCCGGACCGTTCCGGGTGCCGGCGGCCGAACGCCCGCTGCTGCAGAGAGCGGCGGCCGATGTACTGTCCTGTGTCCGCAAGACCGGCGCGCAGGGCACCGTCGAGCAGTTGCCGAGCGGCCGGCCCACGGTCAGGCTCAGCAGCGCCGCCCCGGAGGCAGCCGGCTGCCTCTACCGCTTGAACGACCTGAGGACGGCCTCCGAGGCGAAAGCCCTGCGCACGTTGAGCCGGTCGACGACGCGCTGCCTCACGATGCCGTCGACCTTCGAGGTGCTGGTCGCCCCCGACTTCTCCTTCGTGCTGGGCAAGACCGGCGTCGCCGAGGAACGGGTCAGTGAGCAGGTCACCCCCATGCTGGCCCTGTTCGAGCCGACCAACGTCGCGGGGGCCGTCCGCGTCCGCGGCTGCGTCGAGAAGTCGCGCCGGGCCATGCTTCAGGAGTACGTCGCCCCGCCCGCCCTGCTCTTCGTCACCGACCCGAGGCTGGGGGCCGACGAGACCCGCTTCACGCTGTCCCGCGAGAACACGACCCGGATCGCGACCACCACGGGCGCGGTGCTGCTGGTCACCATCGTCGTCACCGTGCTCGTCGGGCGGCGCCTGGTCCGCCCGTTGCGCGCGCTCACCGAGGCGGCCGACCGGCAGACCCCGGCGCCGGTGTCGGGCCACGACGAGATCGGCCGCCTGGCCCGGGCCCTCAACGACTCGGCCGAGCGCCGCGAGCAAGCGGAGACCCAGCGGCGGGCGATGGTCAGCGACGTGGCGCACGAGCTGCGCACCCCACTGACCAATATCCGGAGCTGGCTGGAAGCGGCCCAGGACGACCTGGCTCCGACCGACGCCCAGCTGCTGTCCCTGCTGCACGAGGAGGCGGTGCTGCTCCAGCACATCATCGACGACCTGAGCGACCTGTCCGCGGCCGACGCCGGCACACTGCGGGTGCACCCTTCGCCAACCCCGCTGCCAGACCTGCTGACCCAGGTCGTGGACAGCCACCGGGCGGCCGCGGAGACCGCCGGGGTCCGGCTGACGATCGCGGTCGAGGGCGACCCGGTGGTCACCGCCGATCCCGTACGCCTGCGTCAGCTCATCGGCAACCTGGTGTCCAACGCGATCCGCTACACCCCGTCCGGCGGCACGGTGACGGTCGAGGCCCACGACACGACGGTCACCGTCCGCGACACCGGCGTCGGCATCGCCCCCGGCCACCTGCCCAAGATCTTCGACCGCTTCTGGCGAGCCGACGAGTCCCGCAGCCGGGCCACCGGTGGCAGCGGCCTCGGCCTGCCGATCGCCCGCAAACTGGCCGAGGCCCACGGCGGCACCCTGACCGCGCAGAGCACCCCCGGCGCCGGCACAGTCTTCACCCTCCACCTGCCGTGACCCGCCACGCCCGGTCGCAGCACTTCAGCGCGCGGAGGGCCGGTTCAGCGGCGGGCGGGCCGGTCAGCGCGCGGAGGGCCGGTTCAGCGGCGGGCGGGCCGGTCAGCGCGCGGAGGGCCGGTTCAGCGGCGGGCGGGCCGGTCAGCGCGCGGAGGGCCGGTTCAGCGGCGGGCGGGCCGGTCAGCGCGCGGAGGGCCGGTTCAGCGGCGGACGGGCGGTCAGCGCGTGGAGGGCGGCTCAGCGCGGGACGGGCTGGTCAGCGCGGACGAGCCGGCGGATCGAGGCGCGGCGCCCCCACGCGATGAAGGCGACCAGCGCGAACAGCAGCACGGGCGTGACCACCAGCGCGCCGCCGTCCAGGATGAACGCCTGGGTGATCGCGGCTCCCACCATCAGCAGCGCCAGACCCACCGCGGCCGCCCCGGCCAGGCGCGGCACGAGCAGCCCGATCCCACCGGCCAGCTCCACCACCCCGATGAAGTAGCGGAACCAGGGCGCGGCCCCCATGTCCTCGAAAATCTGCACCGCGTTCGCTTCACCGAACAGCTTCGGCGCCGCCGAGCCGACGATCAGGAAGACCCCGATCAGGATCTGGAGCACCCACAGTGTGCGGTTCAGCGCGGGCGCGACCGGTGCGGACGCGGTGTCGATGGCAGTCATGGCGTGTCCTTCGCTCGTCGAGTGCAGCCGCGGGAAACGAATGCCTTCACCAGACCAGCGAGCCCAGCCGAACTCATCGCCCCGCCGTCAGCGAACGCCAAAATGTCGATCACGCTGATATCGGGGGCGGGCCGCGGTCGGTCTTCGCCGCTGACCGGCCGCGGCCGGTGACGGAGGCTGCAACGGCCGTCACGGAGGCTTCTGCGGCCGGTCAGCGCGGGTCTTCGCGGGCGCTCACCCGGGCGCGGTGCGTAAGCGGCGTGTGACCGGGTAGAGAGAGCAGCCATGGATTCGCTGCGGGTTCCGTTCACCGACAGCACCGATCTCGGCTCCCTGCGCGGGGACGCTCGCCGGGCTCTGAGCCCACTGCACAGCCCCGACCTGGTCGAGGACGTCCTTCTGGTGATCACCGAGCTGGTCGAGAACGTCATGCAACACACCGGCGACGGCGGAGAACTGGTTCTCCGCCGTCGCGATGATGCCGTTCGTATCGAGGTGGCCGACTCCAGCCCGGTGCTGCCCCGGCAGTACGCGCCGGACCCGCGCCGCATCGGCGGCCGCGGGATGCTGCTGGTCGCCGCGATGACCCGTGCGTGGGGCAGCAGCCGGCTCGACGGCGGCAAGGTCGTCTGGGCCGAGGTGCCGCTGACCTGACGCGGCGCGAAGGCCGGCGCGGAGGCGGTGCCGAGCCGGTCTCAGTCCTCGCCGAGCTGCCCGCGCAGCTTGGCCAGCGCCTTGGTGAGCAGCCGCGAGACGTGCATCTGGGAGATCCCGACCTGCTCGGCGATCTGGCTCTGGGTCAGGTTGCCATAGAAGCGCAGGTGCACGATCCGCTGCTCACGCTCGTCGAGGGTGGCCAGGGCCGGGCTCAGCGAGGCCCGGAACTCGGCGATCTCGAACTCCCGGTCCTCGCCGCCCAGGGTCTCGCCGAGCTCGGTGTTGCCGTCCGCGCTGACCGGGGTGGACAGGCTCGTGGCGTTGTAGGCGCGGGCGCCCTCCAGGCCTTCCAGCACCTCTTCCTCGGTGATCCCGAGGTGGACGGCGATGTCGGCCACGGTCGCCGACCGGCCGAGCTGGTGGCTCAGCGCCGCGTTGGCGGCGGTGATGGCCAGGCGCAGCTCCTGCAGGCGGCGCGGCACCCGGATGGACCAGGTGCGGTCGCGGAAGTGGCGCTTGATCTCGCCGACGATGGTAGGGATGGCGTACCCGGCGAAGTCGACGCCGCGGTCGGCCTCGAACCGGTCGACCGACTTGATCAGGCCGACCACGGCCACCTGGAACAGGTCGTCGGCCGGTTCGCCGCGCCCGGCGTAGCGCTGGGCGAGGTGCCGGGCCATCGGCAGCCACGCCTCGATCGCACGGTCGCGCAGAGCCGGCCGCGACGGGTGCCCGGTGGGCAGCGCAGCCATCGCCGCGATCAGCTCACTGGCGGTGTCGGTGCTGGTCGAGTCGACCGTGCCGGTGCCGGCGGTGCGGGGCGATGCGGTGACGACGCTCATGTACGAGGCTCCTTCGGAACGGATGGCCCGCCTGTCATGCCCGCGGGCCACATATCCCCAAACTCACCCGAACAGGTGGGGAATGCCAACATTCAGCCAACTTAGATCATCCGAAAGGTTGATCAGGCGGCCGCTCGAACCAGTTTCGACAGCGCCGGCCACAGCTCCGGGGCGGCCCCGATGGTGAGCTCGGTGGTGAACTCGTCCGCCGGCCCGCCGAGGATCACCCCGGCCTCGCGGGCGACCAGGGCCCCGGCGGCGATGTCCCACAGGTTCGTGTCGAGGGCCAGGCCGCCGTCCAGCCGGCCGGCGGCCAGGTAGACCAGGGTGAGCGCCGCCGGGAGCCGCCGGATGTCGCCCGACACCGGGAGCAGCTCGCGGATCACCCGGCCCGCGCGCTCCTTGGTCCGCGGGTTGGGCTGGAAACTGACCCCGACCAGAGCTTTGTCCAGCGAGGGCCCGCCCGAAACGGTGAGCCGCTCACCGTTCAGAAAGGCCCCGCCGCCGTCGATCGCGCTGAACGTCTCGTCGGCCACCGGCTCGTGCACGACCGCCACCCGGGGCTGGTCACCTTGGTAGAGCGCGATGCAGACCGACCAGGGACCCGTACGGCTGATGTAGTTGCGGGTCCCGTCGAGCGGGTCGACGACCCACGTCCAGCCGCTCGTGCCGGCCCGGCCGCTGCCCTCCTCGGCCTGCATCGCGTCGTCGCCGTAGGCGGCGTGGACGGCGTCGGCGATGAGCCGCTCACTGGCGATGTCGACGTCGGAGACGACGTCGTTGGCGTGTGCCTTGGGGGCGCCGACGCGCAGGGTGTCGCGGCGCTCGATCTGCAGCCGGCCGGCCCGGACGGCCAGGTCGGAGGCGAGGTCGCGTACGGCAAGAAGGTCTCGATCCACCCCGGCCACGCTAGCCCAGAGCCGGTGACACAGTCGCGCCCGGCGGGTGCTCAACCGCCGGGCGCGCCCCCGATGTGGTGCGAGTTCGGCTTGTTACTTGGTGGTGCCCGGCGAGAGCGAGCCCGGGATCGCGGCGGTCTTGCCACCGTCCGGCTTGATGGCGAACCACTTGCCGTTCAGGCCCTGGCCGTTGAGGTCGCCCGCCTTGGCGTCGGCCACGAAGTAGTAGACCGGCCAGCCGTTGATCGTGACCTGGCAGTGGCCGTCGGCCCGCTCGACGTACCCGACGATCTTGGGGTCGATGCCCTGGGGGAAGATCTTGCCCGGGGACTTGATGAGCAGCGGCGGCCAGGCGGTCGCGCAGTCGCCGTTGCAGACCGACTTCGGCGGCTTGTTGGAGTCGTTGTCGAAGCGGTAGAGCGTGCGCCCGGCGCCGTCGGTGACGTACGTGCCGATCTGCTGGTTCTCGGTGGCGTTGAGCTCGACGACGTTGCTGCCGGTGAGGCGCGACTTCGGCGGGGTGATGTCCTTCTGCGACGGACCGCTGAAGATCTTGACCCACCGCTGCTTCTTGGCCACCGTCGGCGACGCGGCGGGTTCCGGAGCGGCCTGCTCCTCTTCCTGGACGTCGGCCTGGGCGTCGGCCGAGGCGGTCGGGGCCGCGGTGGCCGGCAGTTCGTCCACCGCCGGGGGCTCGTCCACCGCCGGAGGCTCGTCCGCGCCGGCCAGCTCCGGCAGCTCACCCGGGCCCTGCGGATTGACCGGGGCCTCGGACTCCTGCACGGCCACCGGCACCGGCAGGTCGGCCGCGGTGCCGGCCGGCGTCTCCTGGCTGCCACAGGCGGCCACACTGGCCAGACCGGCCAGCATGGCCGCGACGTAGATCGTCCTGCTCCGCTTGATCATGACTCGCTCCGTCTCGGTGCCCGTCCAATGGGGATGGCCTCCACACGCCGCGCCCCGGGCCGCGGTTCACCGGGATGTGCCACTTTCCCGAAAATCTTGATCCGCGCCGGTCATGGGGCACGTATTCCCGGTAGCCGCGGCGCAGTACTTTCATCGATGTCGTCACACGCCTGCAAAAGCAGACGGCACGGGTGAGAGTGCCGCGGGGAGAGAGACGGATGCCGTCGAGCAGACAGAGACCGCACCGGGAGGTGGCCGATGAGGCACTGGTCAGATCGTTGTTCTCCGAACACGGCCGGGCCATGCTCGCGTATGCCACGCAGCTGACCCGCGACCGGGCCGCCGCCGAGGACGTGGTCCAGGAGGCGCTGGTGCGGGCCTGGCGGCACCCCGACAGCCTCAACAACGGCAAGGGCTCCGTCCGCGGCTGGCTGCTCACGGTCTGCCGCAACATCGTGCTCGACCAGATCCGGGCGCGGAACAGGCGGCCTCCCGAGGTGGCCGAGAGCCCGCCCGACGCCGCGGTGGAGCAGGACCACTCCGACCGCGTGGTCACGTCGATGGTTGTCGTCGACGCGCTCAGCCGGCTCTCGCCCGAGCACCGTGAAGTGCTCGAACAGGTCTATCTGAAAGGCAACACGGTGGCCGAGGCGGCCGAGGTGCTCGGGATCCCGCCGGGCACAGTGAAATCGCGGTCCTTCTATGCGCTGCGGGCCTTGCGCGAGGCCGGCACGGAACGGTTGGCATCATGAGTACGCCGGAGAGCGCGCCGATCGACGACCACGTCGACCTGGCGGGCTACCTGCTGGAAATGCTCTCCGATCAGGAGAGGGCCGAGGCCGACGAGCACCTGGCGGGCTGCGCCGAGTGCCGGGCCGAGCGTGATTCGCTGCGCCAGTGGTCCGATCAGCTGGGCGAGGTGCCCGAGGAGATGCTTCTCGACGGGCCGCCCGACGACGCCGACCTCCTGCTGCAGCGCACGCTGCGCCAGGTGCGGCGCGAGTCTTCCGGTCACCGCTACCGCCGGTTGGCCGCGGTCACGTCGATCGCCGCCGCGGCCGCCGCCGTCGCGATCGCCGGCGGCGTGCTGGTCGGGCGGGGCACCGCCCCCGCGCCGGATCCGGTCGCACAACCCTCGGCGACGCTGTCGGTGCCCGCCGGGGCCCGGCTCGGGTCGGCCACCGACGCGTCCACCGGTGCGCGGATGGAAGTGGCGATGTCGCCGGCCGCGGGCTGGGTGCGGGTGACGGCCACCGTCGGGGGCATCCCGGCGGGGGAGAAGTGTGTGCTCGAGGTCGTCGCCGAGGACGGCTCGACGGCCTTCGCCGGCAGCTGGCTGGTGTCGGCCGCGGGCGAGTCGGGCGGCACGACGCTCAACGGCAGCGCCCTGATCGACCCCGAGCAGGTCCAAGCCGTCCGGGTGGTCAACACCAGCGGCCGGAAGTTCGTGACGGTCGACGTCTAGAAACGGCCGGTCAGGGCCTCGGCCAGGACGTCCTTGGCGTGGAAGACGTCGACCTCGGTCCGCTGGAGCGGGCCGCCGGGCTCGGTGAGACGGGCGGTCTCGGCGCCGCCGGCATAGAACGGCGCGAAGCCCATGTCGCGGATCAACGTCGACGCGGCCTGGCGGGCGTCGCGCAGGTCGGTGCAGACGAATTCGGCCAGCAGCGGGTCGTGACCGCGGCGGCGCTGGAGCACGTTGGCCGGCAGAGTGTTCAGTGCCTTGGCCCAGTGCGCCTGAGGGGCCAGGCTCATCAAGGTCTCGAACCCGCTGGTGGCGCCGCCGAGCAGCGGGCCGGTCGGGTTGGTGGCGTCGATGACGATCTTGCCGTCGAGCGTCGTGCCGGCCAGCTCGATCGCCTCGGGAGCCGATTCCCAGTTGGGTGCGAAGAGCACCACGTCGGCGAAGTCGACCGCCTCGGCCACCGGCAGCGCCGTACCATGCCCGCCGAGGTGAGTGACCACGTCGCCCAGCCGCTCCGGGTGGCGTGACGTGACGGCCACGTCGTGCCCGCCCTCCACACACCACTCGGCGAGAGTTGCGCCGAGTTGTCCTGCCCCGATCACGCCGATGTGCATGTCCTCAGCGTGCCCGCTCCCGGCCCCGGACGAGTGGCGAACTGTCATTTTCGCCGACCCGGATCCGGGGCCTGACCTGCGTCGTTTCGCGGAGTGCGGTGACTGCCGCGTCGATTCGGTCGCTTCTCAGCGGAGGATGCGGCGGATGCCGGCGCCCGCGCTGACGAGCACCGGCACGAGGACGGTGGGGTCGAGACGCGTACGCAGGGAGGGCGTCCAGCCGGCGTCGGGAGCCAGATCGGGATCGTGCGCGGCGTTGTAGGCCGCCACCAGGTCGACCGGCTGGGGCGCACGACCCGAGACCTGCACGAGAGAGCCGCGCGCGGTGATGCGGGTCCCCTTCCAGTACGCGATGACGTCCGAGGCCGGCACGTCGGCGCTCAGCCGGAAGTAGTTGTTCTCGGCGTAGATGCTGGACTCGACCCCCACGCCGAGCGAGTAGCCGTACTCCTCGTCCGTGGCCACGTAAAGGTTGTTGTAGACGTCGACCTGGCCGAACCGGACCCGTGGCGCGCGCTGGATGACATTGCCGAAACGGTTGTGGTGCACGGTCACCCGCAGTTTGCCCACGTCGACCCCGGGGGTGTCGGTCGAGCCGATCAGCATGGTCTTGTCGTGGTCGTAGTAGTCGTTCCAGGAGACCGTGATCAGGTCGGAGCCGCGGATGAAGTCGGTCGCGCCGTCGTGCACCTGGTAGGGCCGGCCGAAATACAGCGGCTGATCGGCGTCATGGTTGTTGCCGTCGCTGAAGGTGTTGTGGTCGAGCCACACCTTGGTCGCGCCGCTGAGCGAGACCAGATCGTAGAGGGAGTTCCAGTTGCCGGCCGAGCCGTCGGTCGGGTCCCAGGCCGGGAAGCAGTCGGCGGCGTCGGTCACCTCGAGGTTCCGCACGATCACGTTGCTCACGTTGGTGAGCACCAGACTGCCGTGCTCCAGGCGGCCGCCGTCGAGGCCGATGATCGTCGTGTTGCTGCCGACCGGCACCCGGATCTGGTCGGACTGGGCGCGGGCCGAGCGCACCCGGGCGTCCTCCAACGGGCCGGCCGGGCGGGTCGGGACACCCTCGTACGCGGTGAGGAAGGCGTCCAGCGAGTACTCCGGGTCGGCGAAGTCGTCGCAGCTCAGGCCCTCGCGCAGGTCGATGCGGCCCCGCACCAGGACGATCTTGGGCGTGTCCCCGGCGACCGCCTCGACGAGCTCGTCCCGGCTGCGGACCACCCGGATGTGCGCGTCGTCGGCGGCCGAGCCGCCGGTCGTGCCCGCGGCCCAGCCGTCATCAGGGGCGGCCACCTGCCGGGCGACCGCGAGTGCCACCGGTGACACCGGTGGCGCCGCCGGTGGGGGAGCGAAGGTGAGCAGCAAGGCGGCGACGAGCGGAGCGGCGACGGGCATGGCGGTTCCCCTTCTTGACGTGCAGGAAAGCGTTTGCCGCCACGGTCACACGCCGTTCGACCACCGTCAATGGATGCGGCAACGCAAGAAATTTGCAGACTGTCCGCTGAAATAAGCGTCTCGTGAACGAATATTTCACAACGGGGTAGATCGATGCAGTTCCGCCGTGATATCCACTGAGGACGTTGTTTCGAGACACCACGGGGGAAAGTCATGAAACGTTGGGTCGCCGCACTGTGGTGCGGCCTGTTGCTGGCGTCGGGGATGGCCGGCCCGGCCCACGCCGCCGACCCGGCACCGGCGGCTTCGGCCGACTGTGTGCCGCTGAAGGAGGGCCGCCTGGGCATTCTGGCCGACGACGAGAAGGCGACCGGCCGGGCCGTCACCGGCGCGCGGACCTGCCACGCTGTCCACCTGTCGGCCGGCACCCACTTCATCCAGATCGCGACGCCCAGCGTCGGCGGTTTCACCGGCTGGGTCACCTCGGTCGCCGACGGCCGGCGGGTCTGCCTCAAACCGGCGGGCACCTTCTGGTCGTGCTCGATCGCGACGGCCGGCGACTACACGATCGACGTCGACACCTATGCGAGCACCCCGCCCTTCGATTACCGGGTGGCCGCGGTCCTGGTCGACCCGATCGGCTGCACGCCTGTGACCGGCACGCGGTGGGACTCCCCGACGACCAAGGTGCCGCACAGCGACCCGCTCGAGTCGCACTGCGCCACCTTCCCCGGTGAGCCGGGCGGCAAGGTCTACGCCTACACCGACGACGGCCTGTCCCGGATCAGCGACGCCGCCGGTCAGGCCATCTGCTGGTTCCCCAACAAATACCAGAACCCGCCGTGCGTGCTGACCGGCGACGGGCCGTACACGGCTGTGTTCACCACCCGCAGCGTGCCGGCCGACGAGCCGGCCGGCATCCAGGTCGCCTCGGTGGCGCCGTTCGAGGGCTGCCCGGTCGTGACGCCCGCGCGCCGCTTCGGCGTCGCGCCGGCCGACCCGGCCAGTGGCATCCGCTGTCGCGAGCTGCATGTGCCAGCGGCCGGCACCTACGCTTTGCGGGCCCGGGCGGTGGCCAACGAACCGCGCGACTACTGGGTGGTCGACGCCGACGTGAACGTCCTCCGCGACTGCGGCGAGTTGCAGCTGCTGTGCACGTTCCCGGCCGCCGGCACCTATTACCTCTTCGCCGGCCAGCGATGGTCGGGCCTCGACGAGCGGCCGTACCGGACGACCTTCACCCCCGCCTCGGCCGCGGGCTGCCGGTCGATGGACGACCAGGGTGCGCACGGCCCGGCCCGGCGCGGTTCCTTCGCCACGATCGGCGAGATCGACTGCTACACGGTGGAGACCGATGCCGAATACCTCAGCATCCTGACGGCGCGCACCCAGCGTCCCGACGTCGCGCTGCTGACCAGTTCCGGCGAGCCCCGGTGTGGCCGTCCCGGTTACTGCATCGGTGAGGAGACCGGCGGCCCCTACCGGGTGCTGGCGTCCCCCAAGATCGGTCAGGCCGCGGGCGACTATGTGATCGGCCTGCAGCGCCAGGACCGGTTCGAGGGCTGCCGCCCGTGGCGCCCGGACGTGACCGTCTCGTTCGGCCCCCACCGCTTCACCGAGTGCTTCACCTTCACCAACCAGGCGGAGGGTGACATGGCCGTGGCCATCGAGCGCACGTCCGGCTCGGGTGCGGCCACCGGCGAGGTCAACACCGATGCCGGACGGGTGTGCGAGGTCATGGACGAGGCTAGCTTCACGTGCATGGCGTTCCCCGGAGCGCCCACCACGCTCACCGTGACGGCCGATCCGGAAGTCAGCACGTATCGCGTGACCCGCTCGTATGTGACACCGCCGGCCGGCTGAGAACCGGGGTGCGTCGGCCCGCCAGCCGGCGCACCCCCCGGCCTCTCCGTCGGGCCGGTGTCAGGGCCGGCGGTCGGGGGCCCAGCCGTCGGTGCCGCGCAAGAAGGCCGGGATCGTCCGGGTGGCCGCCTCGGCCGCGGTGAGCTGAGGGCGGTCCTGGGTGACCAGGGCGCCCGGTCCGAAGTTCCGGAACTCGCCGAAGCGCGCCGCACGCCACGGCCACGTGCCGAAGTCGCTCCAGGCCGTCGCTCCGATGTGGACGTCGATCCGGGAGTCGCGGATGATGGTCTGCCCGATCGCGTCCGGGTCCTGGCTGGGATGCCAGGGCCGGCCGAAGAAGACCGTCGCGGGCGGGGCGTCGGTGGTGAAGGCGCACCGGGTGAAGAGGAAGCCGTGCGGGTTGGCGATGTCGGTGCTGGGCGCGGTCACATAGCCGGCCGGCGTCGACTGCCGGTCGAGTGAGTGCACCCGGCAGCGGTCGAAGACGGCGGTCGCCCGGCCGAAGATGAAGTCGACGTCGCCCTCGATGTGACAGTCGCGGAAGTAGGCGCGGGCCACCGTCGCGGCCGAGGTGCTGTTGGCGTAGAGCGTGTCCTGGTTGCCGAGGAACCGTACGCGGGAGAAGGCCACCCGATCGGCCCGGGTCAGCACCGCGACGGCCTGCCGCCCGGTGATCTCGGGGTGGGCCGCCTCGTCGAAGAGGTTGGCGAACGTCAGGTTGTGCGCCCGGAACCCGGCCCCGTCGACGGTCACCGAGGCGCTGCCGCTCGTCCCCCAGGTGCCGCCGTCGGGGTGGGGCGTCCCGTTGGCCCGATCGTCCGCGATCACCACGTCCTGCGGCCGCCGCCCCAGCCCGGCCACCGTGACGAACGGCCGGTCAGCCGGGACGACCACCCGTCCCCGGTACGTGCCGGGCCGGACCCCGATGACGAACGGCGAGCCGTCCGCGGCGTCCACAGCCTCCTGTACGGACGTGAAGTCCCCACTGCCGTCGGCGGCGACGACGACATCCGCGCGATGGCCGGCCGGCGCCGCGGACGCGGCCCGCCCGCTGAGGGCCGACACCGACGCGACCGCGCCCGTGGTGATCCCGAGAAACGTCCGTCTGCGCATGCCGCCTCCTCGAACCGGCCAGGAAAGGCCTTTCCTGCGCAACTTAGAGTTCTTCATCGGCGTAAGTCAATGGATCAGGCGGGTCTGTCGTAGATCGAATCGATTGGCACACATCATTCCCCCTGAGGCCCCGGAAGCCACGTAACCTAGCGACGTTCGTCTATGCGGGGGCTGACGAACAGGCCGGCTCGGCGCAGGCAACGCCGCGCTCGCCGGCTGGTGACTGGTGCGCCTCCGATATCCGCACGCGATAACGGGAGGTCACGTGCACCACCACGAATCATCGCGAGACAGAAGGATCGCCGGCGCCGCGTTGTTGGCGCTGGCGGTCGGCTCGTTCGGGCTGCCGGCGCCGGTCGCCGCCGCCGAGGCCGTGCCCACCTCCGCCGACTGCACGTCGGTCGCCTCGGAGTGGGCCCGCTGCGCCACCGTGGCGGCGACGTTGAGCAAGGCCCCGGCCGTCGGGCAGCAGGCCCGGCTCAGCATCACCGTGGACACCCAGATACCCGTCGACGACCTCACGGTGCGGGTCGCCCTGCCGGCGCCGCTCACCTGGGCCACCGTCCCGACCGGCTTCACCAAGGCCGGCACGGCGTCGAAACGGCCGTCCGACCTGGGCTCGGTCAGCACCATCACCGCCAAGGTGGCCGCCGTTCCCGGCCGCACCCAGCGGTTCGAGGCCGACGTCACCGCCGTCGCGGCCGGAGCGACCGTGCTCCGCGCGCAGGCCACGTCGGCCCGGGGCCCGGAGTACGGCAGCACCGAGTTCCACCTGCCCCTCACGATCGGAGCCTCGGCGCAGCAGTCGCGGCTGGGGCTGAGCGAGAGCGACGTGGCGAAGGCGAGCCCGCCGGGCACCGTGGCGGTGCCGGCCTACCCCTCGGTGCCGTACCGGCCCGCGAGCACGGCTCACCTGCCCAAGCCGTTCAGTGACGACCCGCCGGCCGCACCGGGGGCGGCGATCGAACAGCCGACCTGTGTCACCGCGACGCTCATCTACGCCGACAACACCGGCGCTCCCCACCCGTCCAAGAACCTGCAATACCAGGTCTGGGACGAGGATCTGCTCGGTGACGACCTGCTCGCCTCCGGTCTGGCCGACGCCCAGGGCTCCTTCCGTGCCTGCTTCTCGAACAACGACGGTCTCGGTGGCGGCGGCCAGGACGTCTACCTCCGGGCGGTCACCGAGGGTTCGCAATACAAGGTCGAGAACGATGACGACGACCCGTACCAGTACGACACGGCCACCAGGAACAACGTCGGCACCGGCCGGACGATCGGGTTCGGCACCCTGCAGCCGACCAACGCCGCGCAGATGCCGGCCTACCACGCGTTCGACACGGCCGACACCGCCGCCGCCTGGACGCCGGGCGACTGCTGGGACGATCGCGACACCAACTGCCAGAACATCGACATCGAGTGGGAACCGGGCATCAACCGGGGCGCGTTCTACGACCCCGGCTCCGACGAGGTCCGGCTGGGCGCGCCCGACCCGGCCGAACCGTGGGTGGTCATCCACGAGCTCGGGCACGGCGTGATGGACGACGTCTACGAGGACAACATGCCGCCGAGCGAGCAGCCGGCCTGCCGCACCCACTTCGTCAACCAGCAGTCCGGGCCCATCTGTGCCTGGGTCGAGGGCTTCGCCGACTGGTACGGCACGGCCGTGCTCAACAACCCCGACATCCCCGGTAACCGCGGCAACATCGACACCGCCACCTGGGGCACCCCCGGCTGGAACGACGGCGACCAGGTCGAGGGTCGTGTGGCCGGCTCGCTGTGGGACCTGCTGGACACGACCGACGACGGCACCGACACCTACAACGACACCCTGGCCAACGTCTGGGACACCTTCCTCAACGGCCGGGTCACCACGTTCGCGGCCTACTGGGCGGCCCGCGGACGCGAGGGCAAGCAGGTCGGCGACCCCGCGCTGGGCTCGCTGTTCCAGAACACGATCGACTACGGCTTCCGTCAGCCGCTCACCAGCGGCGCGGCCGTCCAGGGCACCACCCCGCCCAACGATCACAACTACCGCTACGACACCCAGCACCAGGCGTGGTCGGTGGTGGCTGTGCGGCCGCCGACGGGTGCGGACGACGACCTGCGCCTCTACGACGACCGGGCACTGACCCAGCTGCTCGGCACCAGCGCGATCGGAACCGACACCGTCGACTTCCTCGCGGTCAACTCGTCACCGGGACACCGCCCGCTCGGCGACTACTACCCGCAGGTCCGCCGGCTGGCCGGCACCGGGGCCTACACCGTCCAGCTCTTCGACACCGGTGAGTTGCTGACCGGCACGGCGACCCGGCAGCTGGGCGCGGGCGACGTGGTCACGTCGTGGACCTCGTGCCTGACGGCGAACCAGCAGGTGACGTTCACGGTCACCCCGGGCGCTGCCACGCAGGACCCGGAGCTGTTCGTGGTCGAGTCCGGTGGCGCCGAGCCGGACGTCAAGTCGCGGGGCGCGGCCACCGCGGCCACCCCGGCCGGCCCGGGCCAGCCGGAGCAGGTCGGCTACACGGCACCGGCCGACGGCTGCGTCGGCGTGATCGTGGTCAACAAGGCGGGCGCGGGCACCTACACAGTGACCCGGTCCTGACCGGAGGGTTCCGGCGGGCCGACCGGCCCGCCGGAACCGCTCTGCCCCGAGGAGCGTCCGACCACGATGAGTCGCAGACTGCCGCTGTACGCCGTACTGATGCTGTCACTGCTGGTGGCGTGCGGCCCGGGCGAACCACCCGCTGCTCCGGCCGGCCCGGCCACCGTGATCGTGACGGTCGACCGGGGTGGTGGCCTGGCGCCGCCGGTCGAGCGGTGGACGCTCCCGGACCTGACCCTCTTCGGCGACGGAACCGCGGTGGTGCGGGGCGAGACCCGCGGCGCCGTGCTGACCGGCATCCGGCGTACCGTCCCGCCCGACCGGATCACCGAGCTGTACCGGCTCGCCGACCGGGCCGGCCTCTTCGAGGACCACGTCTACGACCGCGACATCCAGGACGGTGACGTGCTGACCGTCCGGATCGCTGACCAGGCCGGAATCCACGAGACCACGGTGGTGGGCCCGGGCGAGGACGACGGCGGCGATCGCGGCGAGGTCCGGGAGTTCGCCGACGCGGCCCTCGGCAGCGGCACCGACGCGGGCGACTACCAGCCCGAGCAGTACGCGGTGCTGGTCATGGCCGGTTCGGACGGCCGGGGCGAGGCTCGCCCGTGGCCCCTCGCCGTGCCGCTGTCCGCGCTGCCCGGCGCCCCGGCGCAACCCTGCCAGGTGCTCGGGCGCAGCGAAGCCGAGCCGCTGCTGCCCGCGCTGCGCGACGCCGGCCCGGACACCCGCTGGGACGCCGAAGGCCACCGCGTGACGCTGGTGGTCCGCCCGCTGCTACCCGGCGAACAGACCTGCGCCGACCTGTGAGCGGGTCGTGCTCCTTCGGCCGGTCCGTCCGCAATGGATGACTCCACGCCCGGAACGGGGGCTCCGGGCGGCATCGCGCGTGTGGAGTAGGACTCCCGCCGGGTTGGTGAAGCTCAGCCGTCCAGGTCGTGCAGCATGTTGGCGAGCTGGATGCGGGACGTGATGCTGAGCTTGGTGAAGGCGTGCCGCAGGTGGGTGCTGACCGTGTGCGGCGAGAGGCAGAGCCGGCGGGCTGCGTCCCGGTTCGTGGCACCGGAGGCGACCAGACGCACCACCTGCAGCTCGGCGTTGGTCAGGCTCGCCCAACCGGTGCTGGGCCGGGTGGTGGTGGTGACCCGGCGCGGCGTCCCGTTCGACCGCAGGAGCCGGCCGGTCCGCTGGGCGTCGGCGACGGCCCCGGTGGCGGAGAAGGCGTCGAAGGCGTCGTTGAGCAGATCCAGGCCCTCGGCGTACGGGCCTTCGCGCAGCATCATCTCGGCGGCGTCCTGTGCGGCCTGCGCGGCCAGCAAGGGACGTTCCGCGGTCGTGTGCATCCGGCCGGCCGCACGCAGCCGGGGGACGTCCTCGGTGAACAGGCCGAACAGGTGCTCCGCGGTGGCGGCATAGGCCGGGGCCTTGCCGGTCCCGGCAGCCAGCGTCATTGCCACGGCCGTGAGGCGCTCGACGAGGACGCGGTCCTGGCCGGCTATGGCGGCGCGGGCGACCGCGATGAGGAACGCCATGTCGGCCGGGAGCGGCATCGGGGCCGGCAGCAGCGGTTCGCCGGCGAGCAACCGGCAGGACTGCGCCGGGTCGCCCCGGCGGGCCGCGGTCATCGCCAGGACCCGGGTGGCCCAGCACCGTTCGACGGTGTTGCCGGTGGTGCGCAGTTGCCGGGCCACACCGGCGGCCGACTTGGCCAGGTCCTTGTCGCCCACGTGGGCGGCCAGCCCGGCCGCGGTGACCATCCGCAGGACCGCGACGACACCCCGGTCCCGGTCCGTCCCGGCGCCGTCGAGACCGGCCCGGGCCGCGGCCAGCCGGCCCGACGCCAGGTGGGCCTGAGCGCGGATCTGGGTGGCCAGGTCGGCCTGGGGTCCGTTCCGTTCCCGCCGGGCCTGACGCAGGCATTCGGTCGCCGCGGCGTCACCCTCCGGCCCCCGTCCGAGGCAGTGCCACAGGTCCGCGGCGAACGGGTCGAGCCCTGGCCGGGGATCCGCACAGCGGTCGAGCAGGGCCGCTGCCGCGTCGCCGTGACCCCGGGCGGCCTCCGCCCCGGCCAGGGCGAGCCGGGCGTACGTCGTGGTGTCGGTGTCGGTGTCGCCCAGCTCGGCTGCCTCGGCCAGCGCCTGACGAGCGGAGCGGCCGGCCGCCTCGTGGTCACCGCTCAGCATCAGGTGGCAGGCGAGCCGGCCGCGATGCCGGGCCCGGACGAGAGGGGGGAGATGCGGAAGATCAAGGCTGATCCGGTTGTCCCGCAGGCGCGCGACCAGTGGCCGGGCCGCCATGCCGGACAGGGCCAGTCGCAGCGCGGCCTCCTGCTCGGCCGGTGGCGGCCCGGCCAGGGCCCGCTCGGTGAGCTGCGTGGCCTCCGCCGTCCGGTGAGCGCGATGCAGCAGGTCGGCGGCGTCCGTCAGCGTCGGCAGGTGGGCCGGGTCGTCCGCGGCCAGCAGGTCGAGGGCCCGCAGGCACAAGTCGGCCGCGGCCGAGGCGTCGGAGCAGGCCAGCCTGCGGGCCAGGTCACGCAGGGTGGCGGCCGCGGCCCGATCGCCCGGTCCGGCTCCCTCGGTGAACGCCGCGGCGATGTCGGACGGGTCGGCCCCGGTGTCCACCAGCACGTCGGCTGCCGCCCGTTGCAGGGCCCGGCGCAGCGATCCCGGCAGGGCCTCGCGGGTGGCGTGGCGAAGCAGCTCCGGGCTGAACCGCATCGCACCGTGGTCGATGGCCAGAAGACCCGCGCGGATCGCCTCGTCGAGGGGCTCGATCAGGTCGGCCGGATGGATCCGCATCAGCCCGGCCAGTTGCTCCGCCGTGAACCGGGCGGGCAGGACGGCCGCGACCTGGATGAGCAGCCGGGTCTCGCGGCTCAGTGGCGTGAGTTGCTCGTCCACGGCCCGGGCGAGGCGGCGCGGCAGTCGTCCGCCGACCACGGTGGCGCACCCGTCGGCGACGAGCAGCCGGTCGTCCTCGCGGAGCCCGTGCACCAGCGCCAGGAGCCAGTAGGGATGCCCGTCGACCCGGCCCACCAGGTCGAGCAACGGGGGCGAGGCGACCGCGCGGGTGACGTCCTCGACCACGCTGACCACGGCCGGCGGCGGTAGGGAAGCGAGCCGGAGGGTCTCGGCACCGGCGCTGGACAGGTGCCCGAACAGATCGCCGACCTCCGGAGCGGCCTGGCCGAGCCGGGCGGCCAGCACCCAGAGGATCGCCGCCCGGGCGAGCTGGGCCGCCAGCACCCGGACAGCGGCGACCGTGCCGGCGTCGGCCCATTGCAGATCGTCCAGGACGACGACGAGCGGGGTGCCCGCCGCCTGCTTCTCCAGAGCGTGCCGCAGGTCGTGCACCATCCAGTAGGACAGATCGTCGCGACGGCTCAGGTCCCGGGCCGACCGGAGGTCGCCGATCGGTGGCTCGGCGTTCAGCATGGCGGTGAGCAGGGGAGCGAACGGCATCGCGGGCCGGCCGGGGATCGCCTGGGCGTGCAGGACCCGCAGTCCGGCCCGCCCGGCCCGGTGGCGCAACTCCTCCAGCAGCCGCGTCTTGCCCAGGCCCGGAGCGCCGTCGAGCAGCAGGACGCCGCCCCACCCGCCCCGCACGGCCGCCAGACGCTCGTCGACGACCTCCAGTTCCGCCTCCCGCCCGCGCAGTCCGGGGAGCCGGGCCGGTCGGGCCGGATCGGTCAGTGTCTGTTCGGTCATGGCGGCGCTCCTCGACTTCGATGAGGTGGGGCGACCGTCATCGTCGGACCGGGCCCGCCGTGCTCGCGTCCGCCAAGTGCACAGTCCAGGCCGTGCGTGACTCAGCGCACAAAGGCCCCGGCCGGCTCGCCGGGCAGACTCCGATGGAGCTGTCCGCGGGAGCTGATGCCGAGCTTGGTGAAGACCTTGCTCAGGTGATATTGGACGGTACGGGTGCTGAGGAAGAGCCGGGCGCCGATCTCGGGGTTGGACAGGCCGTCGCGGGCCAGACGCGCGACCTCGGTCTCCTGCGCGGTGAGGAGTCCGTCGGTCCGGACGGCCGGGGCGGTCCGTTTCCGGACGCTCTCGCCGGTGGCTCGGAGTTCGCGGCGGGCCCGTTCGGCGAAACCGGCCAGCCCCATCTCGTCCAGCATCCGGTGGGCGGTGCGAAGCTGATGCCGGGCGTCCACCCGGCGGCCCTGCCGGCGCAGCCACTCGCCGTGGAGCAGATGCGAGCGAGCCAGCTGGGTGCGGATCGGTGTCCGGCCCAGGCGCTCGATCGACTCGAGGTAGAGGGAGCCGGCGGCGTCACCGTCGGCGGCCAGGGCCCGGATGCGGGCGTCCAGCCCCAGCGCCCAGTCGGTCCGGGTCACCATGGTGCGCCCGGCCATCCACCGCAGCGCGGCTCGCAGGGACGCGGTGTCACCGGTCCGGGCGGCCGCCTCGGCCAGCTCGGGCAGGACCTGGGGGCCGTACCCGTAGTGATCGGCGCGGAAGGCCCGCGACGCGGCCTCCAATGCGGCGTCGTGCCGGCCCAGACCGTTGTTGAGGACGGCACGCGCGTACTCGGCCGATCCGCTCGACCGTCCACTGCCCGAAGCGGCCGCCTCGCGCGACTCGCGCGCGATCAGAGCCGAGGCCTCCTGGCCACGCCCCCGCCAGGCCAGCAGGATCGTCGTCGTGTAGGGATCGGGGCGATTGCCGGTGACCTCGGCCACCATCCGGTACTCGTCCATCAGCCGTTCCGCGGCGCTCAGCTCACCGGAGAGCAGACGAACCCCGGCGAGGTGGTTGAGTGCCCCCTGCAGTTGAATCAGCGCGCCCAACTCGCGGGCGGCCCGCACCTCCCGGTCGGCGAAGGCCCGCCACGACTCGAAGTCCCAGACCTCGAGGGCCATGGCGGACGGCCCGCGTTCGCTGGCTATCGCGAGCCAGCCGTGCGCGTCGGTGTCCAGCTCGTGGAGCAGCTCGATCGCCCGGATCATCGCCGGTGCGGCTCCGGCATGCCCCGATATCGGCCAGGCGGCATGCGCGTCGAGCATCAGATCGAGCAGACGTGGCGGTCCGGGCAGGCGCGGCGCGGCCTGAGCGGCCTCGGCGGCCCGGCGCACACCGTCGGGTGCGCCGAGATCGCCGGCTCCGACCGAGGCCAGAACGGCGTCCAGGTGGGTCTGCCGAGCCAGCTCGAGATCGAGGGGGGTCAGCATCCGGGCCGCTTTCATCAGCAACGGCACGGACTCGGTGAAGAGTTGCCGGTCCGCGGCCACCAGCCCCCGCAGGCGCTGGAGTTGTGCGGAGCGCAGAGGATCGGGCGGTCCGGTCTCGGCCACAGCCACCGCCTTCAGCGCCGACTCCAGATCACCGGCCTCCCGCAAGGCGTGGGCCGCGGCCAGGAATCGCTGGGCCCGGCGGCCCGGGTCGGGGGTCAGCAGGGCCGCCTGGTCGTGGAAGGCCGCGGCTGCGGCCAGCCCGCCGCGACCTTGCGCGCGGCCCGCCAGCCGGTCCAGGTCGGCCGCGACCTCCTCGTCCGGACCGGCGGCGGCCTGCGCCCGGTGCCAGGCGCGCCGGTCGGGGTCGAGGGACGCATCGGTGGCCCAGGCCAGCGCCGCGTGGGCCTGCCGCCTTTCCGCCAGGGGCGCCGATCGGTAGGCGGCCGACCGGACGAGCGGATGCCGGAACCGCACCCGGGCACCGAACTCCGCGTGGCCCGCCTCGATCGCCGGCGCCGCGGCCGTCGACGGTATGCCCCACCGGCCCGCGGCCCGCCACACGAGCAGCGGGTCGCCCGACGGGTCGGCGGCGGCCAGGGTGAGCAGACGCCGGGTCGGCGCCGGCAGGTCGCCGAGCCGGCGCTCGAAGGTCTCCTCGATCCGGGCCGGCAGCGGCATCGCCCCGAGCAGCCCGAAGCCGCCGGCCAGCTCGGCCGGCGTCAACCCGCGCGGCAATTCCAGCAGAGCCAGGGGGTTGCCCCGGGTCTCGGCGACGATCAGATCCCGGACCCGCTCGTCCACCGGCATGGCCAGAGCCGCGTCGAGCACCGCGCGGGCGTCCGCGTCGCGCAGCCCGGTCACGGTCAGCTGGGGGAGCGGGGCCAGATCGTCGCCCGCATCCCGGCCCCCGAAGACCAGGCCGATCGGGTCGGCCGACAGGCGGCGCGCCACGAAGGAGAGCACCCGCACCGACTCGCGGTCCAGCCACTGCACGTCATCGACCACGCACAGCAGGGGAGGGTCACCAGCCACCTCCGACAACAGCCCCAGCACCGCGAGACCGACCAGGAACTTGTCCGGTGCGGGGCCGGCGCCGAGACCGAACGCGACCCGGAGCGCGTCCTGCTGGGGGCCGGGCAGCCGATCCAGGCCGTCGAGCACCGGCGCCACCAGCTGGTGCACCCCGGCGAAGGCCAGCTCCATCTCGGACTGCACACCCGCCGCCCGCAGCACCCGGAAACCGGCGGCCCGCGTGATCAGCTGCTCGAGCAACGACGTCTTGCCCACGCCGGCCTCGCCGCGCACCATCAGCACCCGGCTCTCGCCGGTCCGCACGGCCGCGGTCAGTCGATCGAGCTCGGTCGATTCGCCGTCCCGCCCCGTCAAGCCGGCCATGTCCCCATCGCCTCCCGCCCGCGCCCACGCGCGCGGGACGTGGTCGCCGATCACCGCCATCAGCAGGGTAGGCCGCACTGAGTGATCGAGTTGCGACCGTGGGCGGACTTTTCTGACCGACGCCCGAAACGGGCGTTTCGCGGCGCCTGCCGGGGCGAAGTGGTGAGGTCGGGCACCGCGTCTGCCCGGGCCGCACTCTTGGGAGGCCGAGGGTGGCTCAGGTGGGCCGGGACAGCGGCCACGTGCTTTCGCGGCGGATCAGTTCGGCCGGGATGTGCTCGACCCGGGGGGACGAGCCGGTCGGGGGAGTGAGAGCCAGCTCCATGGCTCGCTCGCCGAGCTCGGTCAGCGGTAGCCGTACGGAGGTCAGCGCGGGTGTCACGTCGCGGGCCACGGGCATGTCGTCGAAGCCGACGACGCTCAGCGTGCGGCCGCAGGTGCGCATGGCGGAGAGGGCACCGACGGCCATCGAGTCGTTGAGGGCGGCCACCGCGGTCAGGGCCGGTTCGTCGGCGAGCAGCTTCAGGGTCGCGGCCTCGCCGCCGTCGCGGGTGAAGTCGGCGTGGACCACGGTGAGGGTGGCGCCGTGGGCGGCGGCGGCCCGGTGCAGGCCGGCCAGCCGGTCGGCCGTGGTGGTCAGGGCGGCCGGTCCGGCGATCACCCCGACCGCGGTGTGGCCCAGCGCGAAGAGGTGATCGCCGGCCAGGAAGCCGCCCTCCTCGTTGGCCGGCAGCACGGCGTCGGACGTGTGGGAGTGGCGGCCGATCACCGCGATGCGCCCGCCGGTCGTCTCGAAGGCGGCCATCCGCTCGTGCAGCTCGGTCTCGGCGTCCGACGACAGGTAGCCCGAGCCGGCCACCACGATCGCGGCGACCTGATGGGCGTGCAGCAGGTCGATGTATTCCAGCTCGCGGGCCGGCTCGCGGAACGTGTTGCAGATGATGACCAGGCGGCCGTGGGCCGTGGCCACCCGTTGCAGGCCGCGGGTGATCTCGGCGAAGTAGGGGTCGGACACGTCGTGCACGAGGACGCCGACCGCGTTGCGGTTGGAGCGGGCCAGCATCTGGGCGTGCGCGTTGGGCACGTAGCGCAGCTCGGCCACCGCCGCCAGCACCCGGGTCCGCAGCTCCTCGGTCACCGGCTTGGAGCTGCCATTGATGATCCGTGATGCCGTCGCGGTGGACACCCCGGCCCGGCGCGCCACGTCCGCCAAGGTAGCCACGCCCACCCCCGCCCCAGATCCAAAGAAGCCGAGGATACCGCCGTCGGTCTTGCCCGCCCGGCGGCACGCCCCGTACGGTATCAGGAAAGCGCTTACCTCAAGGTTTTCAGACCTGGCCGGAGGCAATGAAGTTATGGACCGCACCCCCCTCGGCATCGTCCTCAACGGCGTCACCGGCCGCATGGGCCTGCGACAACACCTGATCCGCTCGATCCTCGCCATCCGCGAGGACGGCGGTCTGCCGCTGCGTGACGGCACCGTCCTCTGGCCCGAACCGGTGCTCGTCGGCCGCAGCGAGAGCAAGCTCCGCGCGCTCGCCGACCAGCACGGTCTCACCGACTGGACCACCGATCTGCCCGGTGCGCTGGCCCGCCCCGACGTCCAGATCTACTTCGACGCCCAGGTCACCTCGGCCCGGGTCAAGGCGCTGCGGGCGGCGATCGAGGCCGGCAAGCACATCTACACCGAGAAGCCGGTGGCCGAGAGTCTGGCCGAGGCGGTCGACCTGGCCCGGACCGCGGACGAGGCCGGCATCAAGCACGGTGTGGTGCAGGACAAGCTCTTCCTGCCCGGCCTGCAGAAGCTGCACCGGCTGGTGCGGGGCGGCTTCTTCGGGCGCGTTCTCTCCGTACGCGGGGAATTCGGTTACTGGGTCTTCGAAGGCGACTGGCAGGGGGCGCAGCGCCCGTCGTGGAACTACCGGGCGGCCGACGGCGGCGGCATCACGCTCGACATGTTCCCGCACTGGCACTACGTGCTGGAGCAGATCTTCGGCTCGGTCAACGCGGTCACCGCCCGCTCGGTGACCCACATCGACCGCCGCTGGGACGAGTCCGGCGAGCCCTACCCGGCCACCGCCGACGACGCCGTCTACGGCCTGTTCGAGCTCGACGGCGGCGTCATCGCCCAGATCAACTCGTCCTGGGCGGTCCGGGTCAACCGCGACGAGCTGGTCGAGTTCCAGGTCGACGGCACCCACGGCAGCGCGGTCGCGGGCCTGCACCACTGCCGCATCCAGCCGCGGGCCGGCACTCCGAAGCCGGTGTGGGACCCGGACGTGCCGACCGCGCAGCGCTTCCGCGAGCAGTGGCAGGAGGTGCCCGACAACGAGGTCTTCGTCAACGGCTTCCGCGCCCAGTGGGAGCAGTTCCTGCGGTACGTGGCCGAGGACGGCCCCTACACCGGTGACCTGTGGGCCGGTGCCCGCGGCGTCCAGGTGGCCGAGCTGGGCCTGCAGTCGTCGCGCGAGGGCCGTCGCCTGGAGATCCCGGAGCTCGGGCGATGACCGTCGAGTTCAGTGGCCACGGCGCCCAATTCCAGCCGACCACCCCCTTCACGAGCCGGATCGCGTACGCGGCCGCGCCCGTCACGGCCGACCCGCGCGCCGAGAACATCCCGGGCGCACCGGCCACCCTCGACTGGGACACGACGCTGCGATTCCGGCATCACCTGTGGTCGTACGGCTTCGGGGTGGCCGAGGCGATGGACACCGCCCAGCGCGGTGCCGGGCTCGACTACCCGGCCACCCGCGAGCTGATCCGGCGCAGTGCCGGCGAGGCCCGGTCGGTCGGCGGGGCCATCGTGGCCGGCGTGGGCACCGATCAGCTGCCGCCCGGCCCGGCCACCATCGACGAGATCACCAAGGCCTATCTGGAGCAGCTGCACGACGTCCACGAGGCCGGCGCGACCCCCGTGCTGATGTGCAGCCGGCATCTGGCCGCGGCCGCCCGCGACGCCGACGACTACCGGCGGGTCTACGGCGAGTTGCTGACCCAGTCGGACAAGCCGGTGCTGCTGCACTGGCTGGGCGAGGCGTTCGACCCGGCGCTGGCTGGATACTGGGGCCGCCGCGAGACGGTGCTCGAGATCATCGAGCAGCACCGCGACCGGATCGACGGGATCAAGCTGTCGCTGCTCGACGCCGACTACGAGATCGAGATGCGGCGGCGGCTGCCCGCGGGTGTGCGCATGTATACCGGCGACGACTTCAACTACCCGTCGCTGATCCTCGGGGACGAGCAGGGGCACTCCGAGGCGTTGCTCGGCGTGCTGGCGGTCATCGCTCCGCCCGCGGCGGCGGCACTCCGGGCGCTCGACGAGGGCGACGTCGACACGTACGAGAAGATCTTGGGCCCGACGTTGCCGCTGGCCCGCCATCTCTTCGCGGCGCCGACCTACCACTACAAGACCGGCATCGTCTTCCTCAACTGGCTGGCCGGCCACCAGGATCACTTCACGATGGTCAACGGAGCCCAGTCCGGCCGGTCGCCGCAGCATCTGCTGACCCTCATGAAGCTGGCCGACGAAGCCGGGTTGCTGCCGGACGCCTCGCTCGCGGCGCACCGGGCCGGCGCGTGGCTGACGACGGTGGGACTGGCATGAAGGGCTTCGCGCTGAACCAGGCGACCACCAAACGATGGCCACTCGACGACCTGGTGGCGGGCTGCGTCTCGGCCGGCGTCGAAGCGGTCGGGCTGTGGCGCGAGGAGGTGTCGGAATACGGGACGGAGAAGGCAGCCGCGCTCGTCCGCGACGCCGGGCTCACCGTGTCGTCGCTGTGCCGCGGCGGTTTCTTCCACGAGGCCCACTGGTACGACGAGAACCGGCGCGCGATCGAGCAGGCTGCCACGCTCGGCACCGACACACTCGTCCTGGTCAGCGGCGGCCTCCCGGGCACGAGCCGCGACCTCGACGGAGCCCGCCGCCACGTCGGTGACGCCATCGGCGCGCTGGTGCCGGACGCGCTGGCCGCGGGCGTACGGCTGGCGATCGAACCGCTGCACCCGATGTTCTGCTCGGACCGCTGCGTGGTGGCCACCCTCGGCCAGGCGCTCCAGCTCGCGTCGCCCTACCCGGCCGAGGCCGTCGGCGTGGTCATCGACACCTACCACCTGTGGTGGGACGACACGGTCTGGGACGGGATCGCCACGGCCGGACGCGAGGGGCGGCTGGCCGCGTTCCAGCTCGCCGACTGGATCACGCCGCTCCCCTGGGGGGTCCTTCTCGGGCGCGGCCTGCCCGGCACCGGTTCGGTCGACATGCGACGGTTCGCGCGGGCCGTGCGCGAGACCGGCTACGACGGGTACGTCGAGGTGGAAGTCTTCCACGAGGACGTGTGGGCGCGGCCCGGAGCCGACGTGCTGGCCGAGGCGATCGCGGGCTACGAGGCGGCGGTCGCGTGACGTCGCTGCGCGTCGGCGGTGTCGACGTGGCCACCTACGTCGTCGACCCGCCGCTCGACATCCGGCTGGCGCCCCGGCCCTATCTGCATCCGGTGCGGACCCTCGGCGGCACGGTCGTCACGGACGAGTTGTGCTTCGACCACCCGTGGCACCTCGGCGCCTCGGTCACGCTGGCCGACGTCAACGGCTGGAACTTCTGGGGCGGCCGCACGTTCGTTCGCGATCAGGGCTACACCTGGCTGCCGGACCACGGCACCGTCCGGCACGACCGCTGGGAGGGCGACACCGAGGTCCTGCGCTGGTGCGACGGGCAGGAGCGCACGGTGCTGACCGAACGCCGGCTGCTCTCGGCGGCGGCGGCTCCCGGCGGGTGGGAGCTTTCCTTCCGGTACGCCCTGACGGCGCCCCCGGACCAGCCGGTGACGATCGGCAGCCCCGCCACCAACGGCCGCACCGGCGGAGCGGGTTACGGCGGCTTCTTCTGGCGCTGCCCCTCGGCCGCCGGAGCCGTCGCGTCGCCGGCCGGCCAGGTAGTCGCGTCGCCGGCCGGCCAGGCAGTCGCGTCGCCGGGCGGTCAGGCAGTCGCGTCGCCGGGCGGTCGCGCGGTCGCGTCGGAGGAGAACGGCAGCAGCGCCGAGTCGCTGACGCTGACGGTCGATGACCGCTACACGCTCGTTTTCCGGGGTCTGGCCGGTGACGACCGCTGGTTCACCCGGACCGACGACTACATCGGAGTGTGCGCCGCCCTGGCGTACGAGAAGCCGTTGCTCATCCCGCCCGGCGACACCCTTTCCCGGCACATCCGCGTGCTCGTCCTCGACCAGACCTAAGAGTCCAGAACGACCGGCAGCGCGTCGAGGCCGAAGACGATCGAGGCCCGGCGCAGCGGCAGGCTCGCCGGGTCGACCGCCGGGCGCATTGCCGGGAAGCGCCGGACCAGCGCCGGATAGGCCGTACGCAACTCCATCCGGGCCAGCTCGGCGCCGACACAGCGGTGCAACCCGTGCCCGAAGGCCAGGTGCGACCGGCTCGTCGCGCGGCCGGCGTCGATCCGGTCCATCCCCGGGCCCAGCACGGCATCCCGGTCGGCCCCGCTCAGCGAGCACATGACCAGGTCACCCGCCTTGATCGAGGCGCCGGCGAGCTCCAGGTCGCGGGCGGCGAACCGGGGGAACCCGACCTGCACCACGGTCAGGTAGCGCAGCAGCTCCTCGACCAGCGCGTCGGCCGGTTGACCGGACCGCAGCGGATCGGCCAGCTCGGGCTGGGTCATCAGCACCAGGGCGCCCAGCGCGAGCATGCTGGCGCTGGTCTCCAGCCCGCCGGTCAGCACCCCGTCGGCCAGCCCGGCCAGCTCCTGGTCGCCGAGCTCGTCGCCGTGGGCCCGGATCAGCGACCCGATCAGCCCGTCACCCGGGTGCCGGCGCTGGTCGGCGACCAGGCCGCGCAGATAGGCCCGGGACTCGTTGATGGCCTCGAGCGGAGCGTAGGCACCGTCGCCGAGGTCGAAGCGGGCGGTGCTGAACCGCTGCACGAGCGCGCGGTCGGCGTACGGGATCCCGAGCAGCTCGCAGATGGTGAGCGCGGGCACCGGCAGGGCGAACTCCTGCAACAGGTCGACCGGGCCGTCGATCCCGGCCATCGCCTCGAGCCGGTCGGCCACAATGGACTCGATCCGTGGCTGCAGGCGGGCCAGCCGGTGCATGGTGAACTCGGGCATGATCATGCGGCGCAGCCGGGTGTGCATCGGCGGGTCGGTCATGCCGAGGCCGCCGGGCTCGACGGCCGCCGTCAGCCCGACCCGCGCGGCGAACCGGCCGAAGTCGTTGCTGAACCCGTCCGGACTGCCCAGCACGGCCCGCACCGGCTCGTATCCCGTCACCAGCCAGGCCCGGACGCCCAACGGCAACGGCAGCCGGCTGACCGGTGCCCGCTCGCGCCAGGCGGCCACCTGATCGACCGGGTCGAGGCCGTCCCGGAAGAGCGGGAACAGGGACTGGTCGGGCAGCCGCGACAGGCTGCCGCCGAAGGACACCGGGCCGGCCCCGGCGAACCGGCGGGCCACCCATCCGAGCAGTCGGAGGCGGACGGACGAAACCGTCGTACCGGCACTGGCGATGGGCACGTCGCCCTCCAGACAGCCGTTGTCCCCGTGTGGAACGGCTCGTCTGATAGTGGTCGCAAGATCTGGCCCGCGCAGTGAGGCCGATCACGACCGGTCTCAGAACCGGATCCGCGCGGCGATCGGCCGGTGGTCACTTCCGGTGCGGGGCAACGACCACAGCGACGTGACGGTCAGGCCGCGGGCCAGGATCTGGTCGATGCGGGCCACCGGCGCCCGGGCGGGCCAGCTGAAGGCGAACGCCGGGTGGGTGCGGAGCTGCTCGGTGACCGGCCGCAGGCCCCGATCCTGGACGGTGCCGTTGAGGTCGCCCAGCAGCAGCACCCGCTCGGTCGGCTCGGTTGTCAGGGCGGAACCGAGCCGGGCCGCGCTCTCGTCCCGGGGCCCGGTGGCAAAACCTTGCAACCCCATGCGTACGGAGGGAAGGTGCGCCACAAAGACGGCGACATCACCACCCGGGGTGCGAACCACCGCCCGCAGCCCCCGGTTCCAGTCGTCCCCGAAGGCCCGCGGCCGGATGTCGAGCGCTCCCTCCGCGACGAGGGGATAACGCGACCACAACGCCACCGTGCCGTACGCGGCGCGATAGGGGTAGGCCGCACCGAACGCCGCCGCATACGTGGGAAGGACTTCCGGGAGCACCTCGCCCAGCGCCACCAGATCGGGCGACACCCGCAGCAGCTCCCGCACCGTGCCGGCCGGATCGGGATTCTCGTCGCTCGCGTTGTGCTGCACCGCGATCAGGTCGTGCCGGTCATCGTCGGGCAGCAGCACCGGCCCGAAGACGACCATCCAGGCGACCAGCGGCAGCAACACCGCCGGCAGCGCCACCGCGGGCCGCCGCCACCAGCCCAGCACCGCCAGCACCGGAATGCTCAAACCCGACCACGGTAGGAACGTCTCCACGATGCTGCCCGGGTTCCCGCTCACCTCCGGGATGAGCCGATGCCCCACCACCACCCCGGCCACCAGCACAGCTGCCGCCGCCACCCCGTATCCCCGCCCGCGCACCGATGGATCGTCGCAGCACCGCACAACCCGGGCGTTTGCTGTGGCGCGCCGGCTCTTGGCAGGATCGACCGAATGACATGGACAGCCCCGGATGTGGAACGCCCCCTTCCTCCTCGGCCGGCGAAGGAGAGGGAGAGCCTGGACGGCTTCCTCGAGCTGCACCGCGCGACTCTGCTGCACAAGTGCGCCGGCCTGGACGGCGAGCAGTTGACCCGTCGCCCGGTCCCGTCGTCCCGGCTGTCGTTGCTGGGCCTGGTGCGGCACCTGACCGAGGTGGAGCGCATCTGGTTCCGCTTCCGCTTCGCGGGCGAGCCGTTGGGGCCGCTCTACGAGGGCGTGCCGGACGCCGACTTCGAGCTGGTCGACGCCGCGCGGGCGGAGCAGGACCTCGCCACGTATCTCGAGCAGGTCGAGATCGTCCGCCGGACCGTCCGCGACCGGCCGTTGGACGAGACGTTCGTCTTCGGGAAGGAGCGGAAGACGTGCGACCTGCGATGGGTGTATGTGCACATGATCGAGGAGTACGCGCGGCACAACGGCCATGCCGACCTCATCCGGGAGCTCATCGACGGAACGACCGGCAGCTGAGTCCCGGCCGCTCGGCTACGCCGTCTGTGGCACCCGGATGACGCCGTTGCGGGGGGTCCGGGTGACCCAGGCCAGGATCGGGCCGGTGGCCGCGGCGGCGAGGGCGAAGATACCGGCGATCACCCACCAGCCCCAGCCGCCGGTGTGGATGGCCAGGAAGGTCAGCGAGGCGGGGCCGAGCATCTTGGAGACGCCGCCCACCGATTTGCTGGCTCCCATATAGGCGCCTCGCTGCTCGGGAGGCGGGATCTCGGTCTGCAGATACCACTGGGCGCCCGACATCCACAGCTCGGTCGCGGTGACCAGCACGATCGAGAGGGCCAGCAGGCCGATCGTGACCCAGCCGTGGGTGGAGCCGCTGAGGGCGAGCACCGGGCAGGCGACCACGCTGGCCAGGGCGGCCCAGCGCAGCATCCGGGTCGAGCCGGCGATGCTGTCGGCGCCGCGGGTGGCCCGCACCTGCAACGCCACGGCCATCACCGTGTTGAGGGCGAACAGCGCGCCCAGCAACGGCTTCGGGGCGTCGGTCATCGTGATCGCCCACAACGGGATCACCTCGCCGAACAACGTCGCGTTCAGCCACAGCACGCCGAAGAGCCCGGCCAGGGCCGTGTACGGGTGGTCACGCAGCACACCCCACGGGCTGGGCCGCGACCCGGCGGCGACCGGATCGGCGTGGACCGCGGGCATCCGGGCCACAAAGATCGCGTTCAGCACGAGCCCGACCGCGTTGGCCAGCACCAGGGTCAGCAGGCCGGCCCGCGAGTCGAGGGCGAGCGCGGCCGCGCCGAGCCCCGAGCCGACGGTGAAGCCGACGTTGAGGTACGCCCGGTTGAATGCCATCGCCCGCACCCGGTCCTCCCGCGGCAGCGCGGCCGCCGTGTAGACCATCCGTCCCGAGTTGGCCAGCGTGTCGGCCACCGCTTCGGCCGCGATGACCAGCAGGAACGTCCAGAATCCGCCCGCGAACGGGTACGCCGCGAACGCCGCCGCCCCGGCCAGCGCGCCGATCACCCAGGCCCGCTGCCCGCCGACCCGGTCGGCCAGGTGACCCAGCGGCAGCGAGCCGAGCAACCCGATCAGCCCGGCCAATGAGAAACCGAGCCCCACCTGCACCGGCGTCAGTCCCACATAGAGCGTGAAGAACACCACGCTGCCGGTCAGGTAGGTGCCGCTGCCGACCCCGAGCACCGCCGACTGGGTGGCCAGCCGTCTCGGCAGCCCGGGCGGCGGCAGGACTTTCTCGATCGACCTTCGTAAGTCCCCCATGCCTCGATCGCAACATGATCATCGATGGGCGCGCAACTCGATTCAGCCGCCGAGGACGCCGGCGAAGGCGGCGCGTACTTGGTCGCGCAGCCAGGTGTGGGCCGGGTCGGTGTCGTGGCGCTGATGCCAGCCGCAGATGATCGGCGGGGCCGGCAGGGAGAACGGCAGTGGCAGGGTGACCAGCCCGAACGCCTCGGCCAGCGGGCGCCAGGTCAGTTCGGGAGCGGTCAGCACGGCGTCGGAGCGGGCGATGAGGTGCGCCGCGGTGGCGATCGTGCCGACCGTGGCCAGGACGCGCCGCCGCCGGTCGTGCGCCTCGAGAATGGCATCGACTGGGTCGGTGAGCCGGCCGCGACGGGACACCAGCACGTGCGGCTGGGCCGCGTAGGCGTCCAGATCAAGCCCGCCGGCGTACGGGTGATCCCGGCGCACCAGCACGGCGAACCGGTCGTGGCCGACGGTCTCGTGGCGGATCTCGGGCCGCGCCGGCACGTCGGCCCCGATCTCCAGGTCGACCCGGCCGTGCCGCAGCTCGTCGGTGTCGACCGCCGCCTCGGCCAGGAACCGCAGGCGTACGCCGGGAGCGTGCTCGGCCACGTCGGCCATCAGTGGCGGCGCGAGCGCGGTGGCCAGCGCGTCGTGGCACTGCAGGGTGAAGACCCGGTCGAGTCCGCCCAGGTCCAGCTCCCGGCTCGGCGCCAGCACGTCGTGGGCCTGACGCAGCAGCTCACCGACCTGGTCGCGCACGGCCAAGGCGTACGGGGTCGGGGTCATCGTCCGCCCGGTGCGCACCAGGATGTCGTCGCCGGTCAGCTTGCGGAGCCGGCCGAGGTTGCGGCTCACCGCGGGCGACGACAGCCGCAGCCGCTGGGCCGCCCCGGCCACGCTGCCCTCCTCGAGCAGCGCGTCCAGCGCCGTGAGCAGGTTCAAATCCAGTTGCATGGTGGTAAATCGTAACCTAACAACGTTGCACTGGACTTAATCCAGGCCCGCGGTGACAGTGGACGCATGCAGGAACTCCTGGCAACAGTCATCGCCACCGTCCACACCGCCGCCGAAAAGATCAACCGCGCCGGCCCGCCGCCCCTCGATCGCGAGGAGCTGTTCGCGGCGTTGCGCGCCAACGACGAAGCCGTGGCCGGCGTGCTCCAGCCCATCCTGACCGAGGCGCTGCCCGGCTCCCGCTGGACCACCGACGAGCACGGCTCCGGCCCGATGCCCGACGGTGACTGGTGGGTCGTCGACCCGGTCGGCGGCAACATGAACGCGGTGCAGGGGATGCCCGACCACAACATCGGGGTGAGCCTGGTGCGCGACGGCCGGCCCGAGCTCGCCGTCCTGCACGCGCCGGCCACCGGGGAGACGTTCAGTGCGATCGCCGGGGGCGGCGCGTTCCTCGACGACGTACCCGTGCGGGTCTCGGCCAAGACCGACCTGAGCCTGGCCCTGACCGGGACCGGCCAGGCGAAACCGCGCCAGGAGCGGGCCTACGCCGAGCGGGCCGGCGCGGCCATCGCCGCGATGATGCAACAGGCCTTGTACGTGCGAGCCTCGGTGCCCGTCGGTCAGCAGCTCGCCCAGGTCGCGGCCGGCCGCATGGACGCGCACTGGCAGTTCGACAACCTGCGCTCGCACATCGCCCCCGTCCTGCTCGTCCAGGAGGCCGGCGGCACCGTCACCGACCTCGACGGCAAACCCTGGCAGATCACGAGCGACGGCTACCTGGCCGCCGCACCCGGCGTGCACGCCGCCGCCCTCGACGTCCTCCGGCCGCTGCGATGACCGGCCCGGAAGCGACCGGCCCGGAAGCGACCGGCCTGGAGATCACCGTGCTGGCCGCCTCGGGTGGGACCGGCCTCGAGCTGACCCGCCAGGCGCTCGCGCGCGGGCACCGGGTCGTGGCCATCGCCCGCACACCGGGGCGCATCGCCGTCCCCGACTCGCCCCACCTGCTCAAGGTGGCCGCCGACGTGCGCGATGCGGACGGCATCGCCGCCGCCCTGCGCGGGCGCGCGATCGTGGTGTCCGGGCTCGGCGTGGCCCGCCGCGAGAAGGCGGGCGCGCTCACCGCCGGGGCCCGAGCCGTCACCCAGGCCCGCCCGGACCGGGTCGTCTGGCTCGGTGCCTTCGGCACCGGTGCGTCCGCCCCGGCCACCAGCCGGCTCAACCGGGCGCTGCTGCGGCTGCTCGGCGACCAGATCGCCGACAAGGTCACCGCGGACACGGCCGTGCTCGACGCGGGCGGCACCGTCTTCCACGCGGGCATGCTGTCGGACGGCCCGCTCAGCCCGGCCCGCCGCACGACCGGCCTGCGGGACGCCCCGAAAACGCTGCTACCGGCTCGGATCAGCCGGGCCACGGTCGCCGCGGCCATGCTCGACGAGGCCGAGAACCCGGCCCACGCCGGCGCCATCGCCGTCCCCCTGCCGCGCTAATCGGCCAGCGTCTCCAGCGGCTGCAGCGTGTCACCCCGGCGGACGAAAGTCCGGAGCGCGACCACCTCGCCCGCGTCGAACCCCCGTACGCGAACCAGCCCGGCCCCTCCGCAGTCGACCACCTCGACCGGCCCCGGGTTGCCGCCCAGGTCGGCGCTGTAGCGGGGTCGTCCGTCCACCTCGAAGTCGGCCCGTTCGACGCCGAGAACCGCGAAGACCGCGGTGATCGACCCCTCGGCCTCCGACAGCGTCACGTCGAAGCGGCGGGCCGGCGACTTCTCGAGCAGCTCGACGGCCGCCACCATCAGGTCGGCGTCGTCGTGCAGGATGTCGCGCCGGGTGCTGTGGTGGACCTCGTCGGGCACCACGCCGTAGTCCTCCAGCGGCGTGCCGGCGTTGGCCCCGACCCGCAGCACCCGCCGGATGACCAGCGACAACCCGGCGCCCAGAGGCAGCGGCTGGAACGGCACGTCGGCCTGGCCGGCCAGCGCGCCGATCAGGTCGCCCAGCTGCCAGACGTTGCCGCCGCCGGCGCCGGTGTTGCCGTCGGTGCCCAGCACCCGGCCGAGGGCGTTGTCCTGGAAGCCCGCGGCGAAGATGTCGGTGGCCGAGTAGCAGCGGGCGTCGGTCAGCAGCACGACCGGGCCGAAATAGGACTGCGGGACCGCCTCGAACCACTCCCGCTCGGTGAACGGGAGACCGGCCGAGTAGGGCGCGCCGGACTCCAGCGACTGCTCCATCGACCGCAGCCACGGGCGCAGGCTCTCGTTGGTGCGGCACAGCCGCAGGTTGAGCGCGGTCGCCGCGAACTGGGCGGGCTCCGGCTCGACCGGACGCGCGCTGAGCGCCTGGAGGCAGAGCTCGGCGGCCACCACCGCGCCGCCGCCGTTGCCGCGCACGTCGAGCACGAGGCCGTCCGGTGGCAGCGCGGTCAGCAGCCGGGCGAACTCGCGCACGAAGCCGACGATCCCGCTCGCGGTCGGCATGAACGTGCGCACCCGCAGGTGCCCGATCGTCCGGCCGCCCACGGTCACCCGGCGGGCCTCGAAGACCGTCGTCAGCTCGGGGACGACCGGCACGGCGGCGGGGTCCGCGGTGGCGGCCAGCCCGGCCAGCGCGTCGGGAGCGAACAGCGCGGCGCGCAGGCGGGCGAGCTGGGCCGCTTCGACGTCCACGCCGAGCGGTGTGCCGGCCGGCGGCGACACCGCGGACTCGATCGGCGTCGCGCTCCACCGCAGCCGGATCTGCCGGCTCTGCTGCTGGGCGTCCAGATAACACAGATCGATCCATTCCTCGTCCGGCGGGGCGGCGAAGGCCAGCGACCGTACGGTGAACATCTGCACCGCCCGGGCATGCCGCGCGTCGGCGTTGGCCCCCGGCAGCCGCTCGGCGAAGCGGTCGACGGCGCGGGCGATCGGCACCCCGTTCCAGTGCGTCACCTCGACGCCGAAGCGGAACGCCTGATCGTCCAGCTCGGGCAGGTCGGCCTGGCGGCGGCTGACCAGGTAGCGCCGGCGGCCGTCCTCGGCGAACTCCTTGAGCAGGAACGGCAGGAACACCGCGACACCGTTGAACGGCTGCGGCAACGTGTAGCGGGTGTGCAGGTCGCGCAGCGAGTTGAAGACATCGAGCACTTCGAGGTGAGTCTGCCATTCCCGCTCCGGGTCGCCGTCGCGGCCGAGGCGCTGCCGGAGCAACCGCAGGCGCTGCAACGGGTTGATGCCGTAACGGGCCACCTTGAACGGCAGCAGCGCGTAGTTCTGCTCGAGCAGCAGCAGTGCCTGGTCGACGATCAGCCGCCGCTGGACCGGGGTGAGCCGGCCGGCCTCGGTCGTGCCGAGAAAGTCGGTGAGCGACGTCGCCTGTGTCATCTCCGCAGCGTAGGACCGTTCCCACGCGCTGCGGCTGTCCGATCGGCGACGCCCCCGACTGCGTGCTCGCCCAGGCCAACAACAGCCTGGTCCGGACACGCGCAAGAACCAGGGTTGATCGCACGCGGGCCGGGCGGCCTCACAGCCGCCCGGCCCGCGTCTGATCAGAGACGCGGTGACACGTGATAGTGGGCGATCCGCCAGCCGCCGGCAGTCCGCCGCACGACAACCGTGAGGTTCACGGCGATCGGGGCGCGACCGGGAACGGCCCGGGTGAAGTCGAAGTCGGCCGTCACCCAGCCGAGCACGACATCGTCGCCCATGCGGCGCGACTCGAGGATCCGGTACGCGACGGTCATGCCCTCCGGCTGGGCCGCGTAATACGACTCGACCCCGGTTCGTCCGACGCTGTAGGGGCGCAGGCCCTGGAAGATCGCGTCCTCGGTGAACACTTCCGCGACCGACGACGGGTGATGGTCGCCGATCGCCTTCCGCCAGGCGTCGAGCACCTCGCCGAGCACGGTTTCAGCCTCAGTGTCCGGCACTTTGACCACCGTCGACGTGCAGGATCTCGCCGGTCACGAAGGGCGCGCCCTCCAGATAGACGATCGCGTCGGTGATGTCGCTGATGGCGCCCATCCGGCCGACCGGATGCAGCGCCTCGAGAAACGCATGCGTCTCGGCCGGGTGCATCGGCGTGCTGATGATGCCGGGGGAGACCGCGTTGAAGCGGACGCCCCGGGTCGCGTACTCGATCGCCAGGGCCTTGGTGACCGAGTTGAGCCCGCCCTTGGTCAGCGAGGCCAGCGCCGACGCGAGGGCGCTGTTGGCGTGATCGGTCAGCGAGGTGGTGACGGTGACGACGTGGCCGCCACCGGCGGAGAGCATCGCCTCGACCGCCGGCTGGGTGATCGCGACGAAGCCGCGCAGGTTGACGCCGGCGACCGCGTCGAAGTCGTCCACGGTGTACTCGGTGAACGGCTTCGCGATGAAGATGCCGGCGTTGTTGATCAGCGTGTCGATGCGGCCGAACTCGGCCAGACCGGCCGCGATCACCCGGGGACCCACGGCCGGGTCGGCGATATCGCCGGCCACAGCCAGTACGCCCGGATCATCGGAGCGCTCGATGGTGCGGGAGTTGGCGACGACCGACCAGCCGAGCTTGCGGTAGGCGGCGACGGTGGCGGCCCCGATGCCCTGTGACGCTCCGGTGACCACGGCGACCTGGGAAGAGTTGTTCGTCATGACCAGAGACTCCGTCGCGGCCGCCGAACCGGCACGACCGGCTTCCTCCCGACTGAGAGGCCGGGCCTATCAGCGGCCTAAGCTGGGCCGATGGAGCTACGCCAGCTGCGCTACTTCGTCGCGGTCGCCGAGGAGCTCAACTACGCCCGGGCCGCCCGGCGCCTGCGCATCGCCGGCCCGTCGCTCTCGCAGCAGATCAAGGCGCTGGAGCGTGATCTGGGCAACCGCCTGTTCGACCGCGACCGCCGCTCGGTCGCCCTGACCGCGGCCGGTGTCCTGCTGCTTCCCCGGGCCCGGGCGCTGCTCGACCAGGCCGACGACCTCCGGCGTACGGTGGCCGGCCTGTCCGCCTCCGAGCCGGTGCGCCTGGGCTACGTCAACTGGCGGCCTCCCGGTCTCGAGGAGCGCGCAGCCGGCGTGGCCCAGCTGGTGGTGGACGCCTGGGTGCTGCCCTCGCACGCACAGGCCGCCCGGGTCGCCGACGGCAGCCTCGATCTGGCGATCTGCTGGGTGCCGGACAGCACGCTGATCGACGACCGCCTGGAGGCGCGGCTGCTCGGCTCGGACCGCCTCTACACCCTCAGCACGGGCACCGCCACGACGCCGATCCGGCCGCGCGACGCCACCGTACTGATCGACGCCGACGAGACGTCCTGGTCGTCGTGGAACCGCTGGGCCAAGTCCATGGCCGTCGAGACCGGCGCTCACGCGCTCGACGTCGAGGAGGGCGGGGTGACCGGGCAGGCGTTCTTCAACCACGTCCGCCGCCTGCGCCGCCCCGTGGTCAACAACCCCAAGAGCCAGACCGCGCCGGTGCCGCCCGATCTGGTGGCCCGTCCGATCCACCATCCGGCCGTCTATTGGACGTGGTCGCTGGTGTCCCGCCGCGACGAGCCCCGCGCGGCCGTCCGGGCTGTGGCCGAGGCACTGACCACCTCGGTCGACCGGCTCTGCCTGGAGGACCCGGCCGCCTGGCTGCCGGCCGACGACCCGCACCGCGTCAAGTCACGGGCAGGCGCCGGCGACAAGGCTTGACCGCCCACGGCACATCCAGCTCCGACGGCAGGGCCAGGCTCTCCGCGGCCTGCCGCAGCAACGCGTTGATCCCGGGGATCGTCCGGTTCGCGCCCTCCACTTTCGCTTCGACCAGGTGCGGCTCGGGCGCTTCGGGCAGGGTCAGAGCTTCCAGTACGGCGGTGAAATCGGCCGTCGCCTCCAGCGGCACCAGCAGCGGCGTACCCTCGGCGCGGTGCCGCAGCAGGTCGCTGAGCAGATCGGTGCGGCCCGGCACGTCGGCCAGGCCGGCCCCGGGCAACGCCAGCCGGTCGGTCGGATATTCGAGCAACGCCCGCCCGTCCGGCCCCCGCGCCTCGATCTCGCCCGCGATGAAGTCCTCACCGGCCAGCGTCACCGCCACCATCAGCGGCAGCCCGCTCTCGAAGGTGATGCGCGCGAAAGCCGTGTCCTCCACGTCGATCGGCCGCACCCGGTAACGCTCGACCTCCAGCTGCCGCGGCCGTCCCGCCCCGGCCGCCGTGCCCGCGGCCAGGGCCTGCATGACCGCGTGGGCGAGCGGGTTGACGAGGGCCCCGTCGACCACCGGCCGCCCGCCGACGATCCGGCGACCGGCCCACGGCGAGCGCGCGTAGTAGGCGTCGTCGCGCTGCCAGGACGCCACCGCCGACAGGCCGGTGACCGCCGGCGACAGCGAGTCGCGGAACCGTTGCCAGGCCACGGATCCGAGCGCCTGGAAGCCGACCTGGCAGGACCGCCCGGTCGAGCGCAGGGCGGCCAGCAGCGTCTCGTGCGCGGCCGACGAGGTGACCGGCGGCTTCTCCAGCAGCAGGTCGCAGCCGGCGGCCAGGGCGTCCAGCGCGATCGGCAGGTGGGTGTGCGGTGGCGTGCAGATCACCACGACGTCCGGCCGGGCCGTCGCCAGCAGCGCGCGGTGATCGGTGAAGGCCGCGACGTCCGGCTCGGGGTCGATCGGCTGCACATCGGCCAGCGCGACCAGCGACACCAGACCACCGGCGGCCAGCTCGGCGATCCGCCGTCGATGCCACCGCCCATGGCCGTTGGCACCGACCAGAGCCACCCGCGGCGTCACCGGACCCCGCCGATCAAAGCAGCGGCGGCGCTCATCGGACCCGCCGATCAGGCGTACGGGCCGTCATCACGCACCGGCCAGCGTGGCCGCGACGCCGTGCTTCTCCAGCGAGGTCAGCCACCCCACGAGAACAGCCCGGAATTCGGCGTCGTCCGCGAGCTGCGGGTTGAAGACGGTGTCGAGGCCCAGCAAGGCCTCCACGACACCCTCCGGCGTGGCCGGGGCCGCCGCCAGCCGCGCCCGGATCCGGTCGGCCAGCGGGTCGTCGAGCGGCAGCGGCTGCCCGTCGTCGGTCACCCCTTGGACGAAGCGCATCCACGCCGCCACCACCAGCGCACCCCACCGGGGCATCTCGCCCGCCGCCCGCCGGTCCTGGATCGTGTGCAGCACCCGCGGCGGCAGTTTCTGCGTGCCGTCGCCGGCCACCTGCGTGGTCCGGTACGCGATGGCCGGGTTCTCGAACCGGACGAGCACCTCATCCCCGTACGCGATGGTGTCGACCCCGTCCGGCGGCTCCAGACTCGGGGCGATGTCCTCGGCGATGAACAGCCGCACCGCGGTCTCGAGCCCGGGCATCGTCAGCGCGGCGGCGATGGTCTCGTGCCCGGCCACCGCGCCCAGGTAGGCGATCGCCGAGTGCACCCCGTTGAGCGTGCGCAGTTTCAGCGTCTCCCAGGGGCGGGGGTCACCGGTCATCACCGCCCCGGCCAGATCCCAGGCGGGCCGCCCGGCCGGGAAGTCGTCCTCGATCACCCAGGCCCGGTAGGGCTCGCCGTTGACCGCGGCCCGATCCCGGACGCCGAGGGTCTCTGCCGCCAGGGTCAGGGTCTCGGCCGTGGTGGCGGGCACGATCCGGTCGACCATCGTGCCGGGGCAGGTCACGTTCTCCCGCACCCAGTCGCTGATCCCCTTGGCCACCGCCAGCGTGTCGATCAGGCCCCGCATCCGATGCCCGTTGGCCGGCAGGTTGTCGCAGCTGACCAGCGCGATCGGCCCGGCACCGGCCCGCCGCCGCGCGCACAGCCCCCGGATGAGCAGGCCCGGCACCGTACGCGGGGCCCGGTCGGTCTCGAGGTCGGCCCGCAACTCGTCGTCGAGCAGCATCCGCCCGGTCGCCCCGTCGAGCCGGTAGCCCTTCTCGGTCACGGTCAGCGTCACGATCCGGACAGCCGGATCGGCCAGCAGTGCCACCACCGCGTCCGGGTCGGCCGCGGCCAGCAGTTGCCCGGCCGACGAGCCGACCACCCGGGTGCTGGTGCCCTCCGGCCCGAGCGCGGTCACGCTGAACAGCCCGTCCTGCGCCCGCATCGCCCCGACGATCTGCGGTGAGTGGGGCGCGACGTGCACGATGCCCCAGTCGCCGCCGCCCGCGGCCATCGCCTCCTCGGTGAAGACGGCCTGGTGGGCCCGATGGAAGGCGCTGACACCCAGATGGACGATCCCCGGGGCCGGCGCGGAGATGCGCGGCCGGCACCCGGCCGGCACCCTCGGCAGGGCGGCGCGGCTCAGCTCCATGCCGGGCCGTCCGGGAAGGAGAACTCGGCGATCGAGGCGGCCAGCATGTCCGAGCTGTAGCCCGGCCGGTCGGGCACCAGATAGCGGCCGTCGCGGGTGCGCACCGGATCGGCGAAGTGCTCGTGCAGGTGGTCGACGTATTCGACCATCCGGCCGTCCAGGGACGTGCCGACCCGCAGGTAGTCGAAGATGGCCAGGTGCTGCACCAGCTCGCACAGGCCGACCCCACCGGCGTGCGGGCACACCGGTACGCCGAACTTCGCGGCCAGCAGCAGCTCGGCCAGCACCTCGGGGATGCCCGCGACCCGGCACGCGTCGACCTGCATCACGCCGATCGCCCCGGCCTGCAGCAGTTGCTTGAAGATGACCCGGTTGGCCGCGACCTCACCGGTGGCGACCCGGATCGGGGCGACCGCCTGCTGGATGCGGGCGTGTCCGAGCACGTCGTCGGGGTGGGTGGGTTCCTCGATCCAGTAGGGGTCGAACGGGGCCAGCCGGGCCATGTTGGCCACCGCCTCGTCGACGCCCCAGATCTGGTTGGCGTCCATCATCAGCAGCGCGTCCGGGCCGATCTCGGAGCGGATGATCCCGGCCCGCCGCACGTCGTCCTCGATCGGGCCGCCGACCTTCATCTTCACGGCCCGCCAGCCCTCGGCGTAGGCGGTCCTGGTCAGCTCGCGCACCTTGTCGTCGGGGTAGCCCAGCCAGCCGACACTGGTCGTGTAGGACGGGAAGCCGTCGCTGCGCAGCAGAGCCAGCCGGTCCTCCAGACCCACCCGGCCCTTGTCGAGGATCGCGGCCGCCTCGGCCGGGGTGAGCGCGTCGTCGATGTGCCGGAAGTCCACACACGACAGCAGCTCGTCGGTGGGCAGGGTGGCCAGCAACTCCCACATCGGCCGGCCGGCCAGCTTGGCCCGCAGGTCCCAGACCGCGTTGATCAGCGCGCCGGTGGCCATGTGCAGCGCGCCCTTCTCGGGCCCGAGCCAGCGCAGCTGCGGGTGGGCGGTGAGTGCCCGCGGCGGTTCGGCGGTCAGCTCGGCGACCGTCCGCCCGACCACCTGCGGGGCCAGGGCCCGCACGCAGGCGCAGGTGATCTCGTTGCCCTGCCCGTTGGTGAAGGTGAAACCGGTGCCGGTGACCCCCTCGGCGGTGGTCAGCTCGACGTAGGTGGCCGAGTAGTCGCCCCGGTTGATCGAGTCGGACCCGTCCCCGGCGGCCGCGGTCGGAAAGCGGACGTCGTGCACCGCGAACCCGGTGATCGTGGTCATCTGGCTGCGCCCTTCTCGAGCTTGAAGATCCGCTTGGGCAGGTGGTAGGCGAGGTCGGCCATCGTCTCGGCCGCCTCGTCGAACGGTAGGCGGTCCTGCTCGACCAGCGAGGCCAGATAGGCCGCGTCGACCCGGCGGGCCACGTCGTGCCGGACCGGGATCGAGCAGAACGCCCGGGTGTCGTCGACGAAGCCGGCGGTGTTGTAGAACCCGGCCGAATCGGTGACCGCCTCGCGGAAGCGGCGCATCGCGTCCGGGGTGTCGAGGAACCACCAGGGCGCGCCCAGGAACAGCGCCGGGTAGCCGCCGGCCAGCGGGGCCAGCTCGCGGCTGAACGCCGTCTCGTCGAGCGTGTAGAGCACCACCCGCAGCCGGGGATCCATCCCGTACGCCTCCAGGAGCGGCCGCAGTGCGTGCACGTAATCCGTGGCCTGCGGGATGTCACCGCCCACATCGCGCCCGTGGGCCGTGAAGAGCGCCCGGTTGTAGTCCCGGGAGGCCCCCGGGTGCAGCTGCATGACCAGGCCGTCGTCGATCGACATGCGAGCGAACTCGAGGATCATGTGCCCGCGGAACGTCTCGGCGTCCGCCGCCGACGCCTCCCCGCGCAGCCCCAGTTCGTAGAGCTTGGCCGCGTCGGCGGGGGAGAGGGCGACCGTACGGGCGGTCGGGTGGCCGTGGTCCGACGACGTGGTCCCGACGTCGATGAAGTCCTGGCGTCGCCGGCGCAGGGCGCTCAGATACCCCGCGTACGTGCCGGTGTCCTCCCCGGCCAGCTCGCCCATCCGCCCGACGTTGGTCGCCCAGTCCTCCCGTTCCAGGTCGACCACGTCGTCCGGGCGGAACGTGCTGATGACCCGGCCCGCCCAGCCGTCGGCCGCCAGTTTCGCGTGCCGGGCGAGGTCGTCGGTGGGGGACTCGGTGGTCGCGAGCACCTCGATGCCGAAGCGTTCGAACAGCGCCCGGGGGCGGAACTCCGGCTCGGCCAGGCGGGCGGCGATCGCGTCGTACACGTCGTCGGCGGTGTCCCGGCTCAGCGGCGTCTCGACCTGGAACACCGTACGGAAGGTCTGTTCGAGCCAGAGCCGCGAGGGCGTGCCACGGAACAGGTGCCAGTTGGCCGCGAGCAGCCGCCAGATCGTCCGCGGATCGGTCTCGACCGGGCCGCCGTCGCGGCGCGGCACCCCCAGCCGGTCGGGCGGGATGCCCTGGCTGAGCAGCATGCGCGTCACGTAGTGGTCGGGCACGATCAGCAGCCGGGCCGGGTCGCCGAACGGCTCGTCGTCGGCCAGCAGCGCCGGGTCGACGTGCCCGTGCGGGCTGATCAGCGGCAGGTCCCGCGCGACGGCGTAGAGCTCGCGGGCGGTCCCGCCGGTCAGGATGGGATCGGGCACTATCTCGTCTCCTTCACGCGCACCGGCCGGCCCGTACTCAGACTCTCGTTGGCCGCCAGCCCGGTCAGCAGGGCCAGCATGCCGTCGCGGGCGGTCGCCGAGCGCCGCATCGGGTCGGTCTCGCCGCCGAGCAGCACGGCGGTCATCCGCTTGTCGGCGCCGCCATGGCCTTCCCGGTCGGCCGGGGGCAGTTCCACCGCGTACGGGGGTGACCAGAACGGCCGGATCGTCAGCGTCACCGACCCGGCCTCGGGGCTGGCCCCCTGCTTGACCATCCCGGCCGCGCCCGGGCTGACGTGGTCGCTCTCGACGACCTCGAGCTCCAGCCGGCCCTTGCTGCCGTTGACCATCAGCCGGTAGCCCTCCCAGGGCGCGTACGCGGTGAGGTGGTAGCTCATCGTGGCGCCGGTGTCGTAGCGGACAAGCACCGCCAGGTCGTCCTCGATGGTCACGCCGGGCGCGAACACGTCCTGGTCACGGTGGTATCCGTCCTCGGCCGCCGCGTCGAGGTAGAGCGCCTTGAGCCGGGGGTCGGCCGCCAGGTCGAGCGCGAACCGGTCGTCGGCCTGGCCGCGTCCGCGCCCCTGGTCGCCGTAGAAGAACAGCCGCCCCGACGCGTACACCTCGGCCGGCGCGGCCCCCAGCCACCAGTTCACCAGGTCGAAGTGGTGCCCCGACTTGTGCACGAGCAGGCCGCCCGAATTCGCCTTGTCGCGGTGCCAGCGGCGGAAGTAGTCGGCGCCGTGCCGCACGTCGAGCAACCACTCGAAGTGCACCGACCCGATCTCGCCGATCTCCCCGCCGGCCAGCAGCGTGCGCACCACCTCGTGCACCGGGTTGAACCGGTAGTTGAAGGCCACCTGCACGCGGTGGCCGGTGCGCTCGGTGGCCTCCAGGATGCGCTCGCAGCTCGGCGCGTCGACGGTCATCGGCTTCTCGGTGATGACGTCGCAGCCGGCTTCGAGCGCGGTGACGATGTGCCCGGCGTGGGTGCTGTCCACGCTGGTCACGATCAGCTCGTCGACCCGCTGTTTCGCGAGCATGGTGGCGAGCTCGGCCGCCTGGTAGGTGGGCACGGGTGCGCTCAGCCAGCCGTTGTGGGTGTCCATCCGGGACTGGTTGGTGTCGGCCAGAGCGACCAGCTCGGCGGTGTCCGCGTGGTCGTCGGTGACCGCACGGATGAACATCCCGGCTCGTGAGCCGGCGCCTATGACGGCGATTCTGCGTCTAGCCATGATCACTCCGGCTCCGCGGCAGCAAAGGTTTGCAGCGAAGTTAGGACGATCGATCCCCTGACGTCAATGACCACGGGTGGTAAATACAGCTACGTCCCTATAGGACCTAGTTCGAGGATGGTGTTCGCAACCCGGACGCAACAAAACGGCATTGACAGTTGTGCAACCGCTTGCATTAATTGCTGTCATCAGTGACCGGGGCCACAAGGGAGGTCGGCAATGGCTGTCACGATTCGCGACGTCGCCCGGGCTTCCGGCGTGCACATCTCCACGGTGTCCCGCACGTTCTCGGCGCCGCATCTGGTCAACCCCAACACCCGCAGCCGGGTGCTGGCCCACGCCGAGCAGCTGGGCTACCGCCCCAACCGGGCCGCCCGCGCACTCATCACCGGCCGCACCTACAACATCGGCCTGATCGTGGCCGACATCGCCAACCCGTTCTTCCCGCCGCTGATCAAGGCGGCCGAGAGCCAGGCCCGCAAGCACGACCACCACATCTTCGTCGCCGACACCAATGAGGACCCGGCGCTCGAGGAGGAGGTGGTGCGGGCCCTGGCCAAGCAGGTCGACGGCGTGCTGCTGGTCAGCCCGCGGATGAGCAACGCGCTGATCGAGCAGCTCAGCCGCGAGGTGCCGCTGGTCGTGGTCAACCGGCAGATCGCCGGCATCCCGGCCGTGGTGATGGACGTCGCCCGTGGCGCCCGCACCGCGATCGAGCACCTGACCGCGCTCGGCCACCGCCGGGTCGCGCTGCTCGGCGGTCCGCGCGGTTCGTGGACCAGCCGGGAGATCCGGCGGTCGGCGAGCACCACCGCCCGGGCGGGCGGGGCCGAACTCATCATCATCGGCCCCAACCCGCCGACCGAGGTCGGCGGGCTCACGGTCGCCGAGGACGTGCTGCGGGCCGGCGCCACCGCCGTGCTGGCCTACAACGACCTCATGGCGATCGGTCTCATCGAGGGTCTGCTGGCCGCCGGAGCACGCGTGCCGACCGACGTCAGCGTCGTCGGCATCGACGACATCATGCTCAGCCGGCTCACCCGCCCCAAGCTGACCACGGTGGCGACCCCCACCGCCGCCGCTGGTCGGGCGGCCGTCGACATGCTGCTAGCGCATGGCGACGACCGCCGCACCAATGCACACATCCATCTGCAGACCGAATTGGTCATCCGCGACTCGACGGGGCGGGGCCCGGGTCCGCACAGCCCTGCGGACCCGGGCGACGCAATCGCCCACGGAGGTGTCGCTTCCTAGAGGAGAAGCGTCATGGAGCCCATCACGCAGGCGGTCACGCCTGCTCAAGGTACTACCCGCCGACGGCTGCTGGCCGCCGCCCTGACCGTGCCGCTGCTCCTGGGCGCCGCGGCCTGCGGCGGTGACGACGCCGGCGGCGACAGCGGCAAGACCGAGTTGTCGATCTTCTGGTGGGGCGCCGAGAAGCGTGCCGAACTGACCGACCAGGCGCTCGCGCTCTACAGCCAGAAGCACCCGGACGTCACGTTCAAGAAGACCTGGCAGGGAAACCAGGGTTACTTCGACAAGCTGGCCACGCTCACCGCCGGTGGCAACCCGCCCGACCTCTTCCAGATCGACGACAACTACATCTCCGAGTACGCCGGCCGGGGCGTCACGCTCGACCTGACCGAGTACACCGGCAACGGCAAGCTCGACGTCAGCAAGTTCCCGGAGAGCCTGCTCAAATACGGCGAGGTCGACGGCAAGCTGGCCGGCGTCGCGCTGGGCGAGAACACGCAGGGCCTGGTCTACGACAAGACCCTGCTCACCAAGAACAAACTGCCCGAGCCCAAGACCGGCATGAGCTGGGAGGAGTTCGTCGACTGGGCGGCCAACGTCACCAAGGTCTCCAAGCTGCCCGGCACGCAGGACGCCAGCGCGGTCTACCAGGCGCTCTGGGTCTATCTGCGGCAGAACGGCAAGGACCTGTACGCCGGTAAGCAGCTGGGCTTCGACGAGGCCGACATCACCAAGTGGTTCGCGCTCTGGAAGGGCGCCCGCGACAAGGGTGCGACGCCGACGCCGGACGTGATCCACGAGGGCAACGCCAGCGACGTGAGCAAGCAGCTGGTCGCCACCGGCAAGGCCGGCACCTCGTGGGTCTGGGCCAACCAGATGCCCGAGCTCAAGAAGAGCACCGACAACGAGCTGGGCCTGATCGCCTACCCGGGTGACCCCAGCGCGCAGTGGGCCCGCGCCTCGATGTACATGTCGGCCTTCCGCGGCGGCAAGCACAAGGACGTCGCGGTCGACGTGATCAACTTCCTGGCCAACGACCCCGAGGCCGGCAAGATCCTCGGAACCGACCGGGGCCTGCCGCCCAACCTCGACGTCCGCAAGCAGGTCGCCGCGACGGTGGAGGACCCCAACATGAAGCAGACCATCGCGGTGATGGACGAGCTGGGCAAGAAGTACGGCCCGACCGCCCCCACCGTGCCGCCGCAGGGTCACAGCAAGGTCCGCTCCGAGCTGATCCGGGTGGCCGAAGAGGTCATCTACAGCCGGCAGACCCCGGAGCAGGGCGCGGCGGCGTTCGTCACCGCCGCCAAGGCGGCGATCGGCGCCTCGTGACCGCCCCCACCCTGACCCCCGCACCCGTCGCCCCGGCTGCCCCGCAGCCGGGGCGGCGGGTCCGCCGCCGACAGGAGAACCTGGCCGGCTACGTGTTCCTGTCGCCGTGGCTGCTGGGTCTGCTCGGCATCACGGCGATCCCGATGCTGATCTCGCTGTATCTCAGCTTCACCGACTACAGCCCGCTGATCCCGCTGACCGAGGCGAACTGGATCGGCCTCGAGAACTACCGGCGCATGTTCACCGCCGACCAGTCCTACTGGCACGCGGTGCAGGTGACGATCACCTTCGCCCTGGTGGCGGTGCCCCTCAAGCTGGCTTCCGCGCTGGCCGTGGCGCTGTTGCTCAACCGTACGATGCGCGGCATCTCGGTCTTCCGGGGCCTGTTCTATCTGCCGTCGCTGCTGGGCGGCAGCGTCGCGCTGGCCATCGTCTGGGTCAGCATGTTCAACCGCGACGGCGCCTTCAACTCGTTCCTGGCGATCTTCGGCATCGAGGGGCTGCCCTGGGTCAACGACCCCGACTGGGCGCTGTCGACGCTGATCCTGCTGGCCGTGTGGCAGTTCGGCGCCCCGATGGTGATCTTCCTGGCCGGGCTGAAGCAGGTGCCGGTCGAGCTCTACGAGGCGGCGTCGGTCGACGGCGCCAGCCCGTGGCGCAAGTTCGTGCACATCACGCTGCCGATGCTGTCGCCGGTCATCTTCTTCAACCTGGTGCTCGAGACCATCAACGGCTTCCAGGGCTTCACGTCGGCTTTTGTGCTCTCCAACGGCACCGGCGGCCCGGTCGACTCCACGCTGATGTATTCGCTCAACCTCTACATCGCCGGGTTCGTCGACCTCAACATGGGCTACGCGTCGGCGATGGCCTGGGTCTTCCTGCTCGTGATCGGCGCGATCACGGTGCTGCTGTTCAACACGGGCCGCTTCTGGGTCCATTACTCCGACAACGAGGAGCGGTGATGCGGTTTCCGTTCCGCCTCGTGGCCCTGCTGCTGATCCTGGCCGTCGTGCTCTACCCGCTGGTGTGGATGGTGGGCACCTCGTTCAAGTCGCCGCAGGAGATCGTCAACAACATCGGGCTGATCCCGCGCGAGTTCACCCCGGGCAACTTCGCCGACGGCTGGACCAAATTCGACATCAACTTCGGCCGGTTCTTCCTCAACAGCGCGCTCGTCTCACTGCTGACGGTGGCCGGCAACACGATCTCGTGCCTGCTCGCCGCGTACGCGTTCGGCCGTCTGCGCTTCCGGCTGCGTGGCATCTGGTTCGGCCTCATGATCGGCACGCTGCTGCTGCCCGGCCACGTGCTGATCATCCCGCAGTACATCCTGTTCCGCAGCCTCGGCTGGGTCGGCGGCGACTGGCCCTACCTGCCGCTGCTGCTGCCCCAGTTCCTGGCCACCGAGGCGTTCTTCGTGTTCCTCATGGTCCAGTTCATGCGGGGCATCCCGCGCGAGCTCGACGAGGCCGCGGTCATCGACGGCGCCTCGTCCTACAGCATCTTCCGGCACGTGATCCTGCCGCTGTCCCGGCCCGCCCTGGTCACCACGGCGATCTTCTCGTTCATCTGGACCTGGAACGACTTCTTCCGCCAGCTGGTCTTCCTGTCCGACCTCAAGGACTACACGGCACCGGTCGCGCTGACCCTGTTCATCGACTCCGGCAGCGAGAACGCGGTCGGCCCGATGTTCGCGATGTCGTTGCTCTCGCTGGTCCCGGTCTTCCTGTTCTTCGTGGCCTTCCAGCGCCTGCTGGTCGAGGGCATCAACACCAGCGGCCTGAAGGGCTGATCACGATGCCCCACGACTGGCGCGACTCGGTGCGGCTGGGAGCCGACCTGGCCCTGCTGGGCGTCCTGATGACGTTGGCCTGCCTGCCGATCGTCACCGCCGGGGCCGCGCTGAGTGCCGGGAGCGCGGCCCTGGACAAGCTGCTGACGATCGGACGGTGGCCCACGGCGGCCGAGGGCTGGGCCAGTTTCCGCGACCGGCTGGTGCCGGGCCTGCTCGCCGGCCCGCTGGCGCTGGCGGTCGTCTGGCTGATCGCCGTGGACGTGGCCGCGCTGCGCCGGGGCGCGGTGCCGGGCGGCTCCCTCATGGTCGCCGCGGTGCTGCTGGCAGCCGCGATCGCCGCCGGCTTCGCCGCCCTGGTGGTCGGCCTGGCCGGCCCGTCCCGTCCCCATTCCGTACGCCGGGCAGCCGCACTCGTGGCGGCCCGCCCACCCGCCTTGGCCGCCACCACCGGCGTGGTCCTGCTGGCGGCGGCACTCGCGGCTTTCCTGCACCCGGCGCTGCTGCCCGTGCTGGCCGGCTATGCGCTCTTCGCCGTGCACGCCGTCCTGGCCCGGGTCGCGCCGGTCGGACCCGGCTCCTACTCGGCGGCGTCGACGAAGCCCACGGCAGCGGCGGCGAAGAGCGGCGACATGAACACGTTGTAGTGGGTCACGCCGGGCAGGATGGCCAGCGCGTGGCCGCCCTTGGGCCGGCCCTCGCCCATCCAGCCGCCGTCGCGCTGCCCGCCGTCGAGCAGGCCGAACACCTCGACGAAGTGCGCGGGCGGGCACATGTCGGCGTCGGCCGCCAGGATCAGCGTCGGCACCTGCAGGTTGCGGACCTCGTCGGTGTAGTCGAAGTCGTGGGACATCGCCTCACCGATCTTGCCGAGCAGGCGGGGGAAGTCCTCCGGCCGGGGCGCGACCCGCTGGTACAGCTCGTACATCGGGGTCTCCTTCATGAACTCGGCCGCCTCGGGACCGACCTGGCCCTGCTGCTCGAGGATCTCGGGGTAGGTCGCGTCGCGCCGGATGCCGGCTGACGCGGCGACCAGCCGGCCGACCTTGGCCGGGTGGCGGAAGGCGAGCTGCAGGGCGACGCCGCCGCCGAGCGAATAGCCGACGACGTCCGGCTTGTCGAGACCCAGGTGGTCGATGAGGGCGGCCACGTCGTCGGCCATGAACTTGATGTCGAGCGGCCGGTCGATGTCGGCCGTGCGGCCGTGCCCCTGCAGGTCGACCAGGATGACCCGGTGGCCCGCGGTGAACTGGCCGAGGATCGGGCCGAACATCTCGCCCGAGCCGAGCCCGCCGTGCAGCAGGATCAGCGGCTTGCCGTCGCCGTGCGACTCGTAATACAGGTTGATGCCGTTGACCTCCGCGTACTCGCCGTTGCCCGCGGTGTCCTGGGTCCAGTTCGTCATCTGATGCCTCCGTGGCGTCTCGTGCTTTGTGCGACACCCCTCAGACCGGACCCGCCCGGAGGACTCATCGGTGCGGCGGGAGGTTTTTCTTGTCGTACCCCTCCGCTAGTTTCGAATGCGTGAGCGACGTCGCCATCCCGATCGAAACCCAGCTCGAGACGTTCCGGCCCGAGCTGACCGGTTACTGCTATCGCATGCTCGGCTCCGCGTTCGAGGCTGAGGACGCGGTGCAGGACACTCTTGTGCGCGCGTGGAAAAGCTATGAGAGCTTCGAGGGCCGCTCGGCCCTGCGCTCCTGGCTCTACCGCATCGCCACCAACGTCTGCCTGACGATGCTCGGCAGCGCCCAGCGGCGGGCCCGGCCGATGGATTTCGGCGGCCCCGGTGACGGCCACGCGACCCATCCCGGCGAGCCGCGCCCTGAGGAGATCTGGGTCGGCCCGGTGCCCGACGGGCGGGTGCTGGCCGCGGTGGCCGACCCGGCCCAGGTGGTGGCCGACCGCGAGTCGATCCGGCTGGCCTTCGTGGCGGCGCTGCAGCATCTGCCGCCCAAGCAGCGGGCCGTGCTGATCCTGCGCGAGGTGCTGGCCTGGTCGGCGCAAGAGGTGGCCGACCTGCTCGAGACGTCGGTGCCGAGTGTCAACAGTGCCCTGCAGCGGGCCCGGGCCACGATCGCCGCCGCCGACCAGGGCGCCCAGCTGCTCGAGCCCTCCGACGACGAGCAGAAGGAGCTGCTGGCCCGCTACGTGCAGGCCTTCGAGGCGTATGACTTGACCGCGCTCACCGCCCTGCTGCACGAGGACGCGACGCTGTCGATGCCGCCGCTCCCGCTGTGGCTGCGCGGCACCGGCGACATCATCGCCTGGATGACCGGCACCGGCGCCGGCTGCGAGGGCTCACGCCTGATCCCGCTCGTCGCGAACGGTCTGCCCGCCTTCGCCCAGTACCGTCCGAATCTCGATGGTCCCGGCCACGTGCCGTGGGCGCTGATCGTCCTGGAGATCTCCGGCGGCCGGATCGCCGGCATCAACAACTTCCTCGACACCCAGCGCCTGTTCCCGCTCTTCGACCTGCCGGAGAGCCTGCCGGCCTGAGAAGAAGATCCCGCCCAGCCCCATCAGGCTGAACAGGACCAGCAGATCGTCGGTCGCCCCGTGCGTGCTGAACCGCCAGCCGTGGCGGCCGGCGGTCAGCCGCAGGCGGGCCAGCGCCTCGATGGTGACGACGTCGGCCCGGGCCTGCGACACGTCGCAGACGACCTGACCCGGCCCGGCCCGGCCGCGCAGCAGGTCGGCCAGCCGTGCGCACAGGCAGGGGATGTCGGCGCGGGTGACCTTCGCGCCGACGGCGAGCAGGACCGTCATGTCAGATGAGACTCGCCGCGGCCACCGAACTCATCGCGGCATCGGAAGATCGGCCGTCCGGCTCACCCCGGCCTCGGCCGCAACGACCGCATTGCCCCCTTTCCGGGTCGATCGTGCGCCCGATATAGGCGGTTATCGCGGTGGGTTCCGATTCTGGTGCTCCGGTGGGGTGTGCGCGCCTGCCCGGCGTACGGGAAAGGGTTTTAGGGTGGGCGGATGAGTGAGCGACTGACCAACTGGGCCGGCAACATCGTCTTCGGGGCCCGCGACGTGCGGCGGCCCGCCTCGGTGAGCGAGGTGCAGGACATCGTGGCCGCGGGCGGGCCGATCCGGGTGCTGGGCAGCGGCCACTCGTTCAACCGGATGGCCGACACCGACGGCACCCTGGTCTCGCTGGCCGACCTGCCGCGGCTGGCCGAGATCAGCGAGGACCGCACTTCGGTACGAGTCGACGGCGGCATCCGCTACGGCGTGCTCGCCGCCCACCTCTACGACAACGGGCTGGCCCTGCACAACACGGCCTCCCTGCCGCACATCTCGGTGGCCGGCGCGGTCGCCACCGCCACCCACGGCTCCGGCGAGCGCAACCAGAACCTGGCCGCCGCCGTCTCGTCGATCGAGTTCGTGGACGGCTCCGGCAAGCTCGTGACGCTCGCCCGCGGCGACGCCGACTTCCCCGGCGCGGTGGTCGGCCTGGGCGCGCTGGGCGTGGTCACCGCGCTCACACTCGACGTCCAACCGGCTTTCGAACTGCGGCAGTACGTCTATGACAGCGTGCCCCGGGCGTCGGTCGAGCAGCATTTGCACGAGATGCTGGCCGACGGTTACAGCGTCAGCCTGTTCACCAACTGGACCAGCCTCGACATCAGCCACGCCTGGCTGAAGCGCACCGAGCCGATGACCGGCGACTGGTTCGGCGCCCACCTGGCCGACGGCCCGCGTCACCCGGTGCCCGGCATGCCCGCCATGAACAGCACCGAGCAGGGCGGCGTCCCCGGCCCGTGGCACCAGCGCCTGCCCCACTTCCGGATGGAGTTCACCCCGTCCAGCGGCGAGGAGCTCCAGTCCGAATACCACGTCGCCCGGGCCGACGGCCTGGCCGCGATCGACGCCGTCGCCTCGATCCGGGAGAAGGTGGCGGCGGTCCTGCAGGTGTGCGAGCTGCGCACCATCAAGGCCGACGACCTGTGGCTCAGCCCCAACTACCACCGCGACAGCATGGCCCTGCACTTCACCTGGATCGCCGACACCGAGGCCGTGCTGCCCGTGGTGGCCGAGCTCGAGCGGGTCCTCGAGCCGTTGGCTCCCCGCGCCCACTTCGGCAAGGTCTTCACCCAGTCACCCGAGACGATCCGGGCCGGATACGAGCACTTCGCCGACTTCCAGGAGCTCGTGCGCCGCTACGACCCGGCCGGCACCTTCCGCAACGAGTGGCTGGCCGCCATCGTCGGCTGATCGTCACGCCCCGTCCCAGGCGCGCAGCTCCCGGCGCGCCTGGTGGCGGCGGCGCCGGCGCTCCTGACGGCGCAGGAGATTCCACTCGACGTGCCCGTGGCTCTCACAACGCCGTACCCGAAACGCGGCTGACCCCGCCCAGAAGCAGCCACCACGGCGCTCACGCCGCGGCTCGACCACCCGCGGCAGCGTGCACGGCCCGAACCGGTGGTCGTGCACAGGCTTGCAGCTCACCCCGGGTGCGTCCGCCAGCTGCACCCACCAGGGCCGAGTCTTGTCGGTCCGGCTCATCAACGGTCACCTTCCGGTTCCGCGCAGCCCCGTCCTGGGGCCGTCGTCAGACCGGATGCACCGCGATCACCTCTTCACCGTTGCCGAGAGCCGCCACGATATGGCGATCCCTCGGTGCCGACAAGCCTGTTTGCTCGGGTCAGTAGGTGTCCCGGCGCCGACCACGACTTGTCGGCGCTGTGCTCGCCGGGCTGCGGCCGGGAGCCACGGCGGCGAGCGGCGGTGACCCGGCGGCGTTGCGGCTGGTCGGGCCGGACGACCAGCACTGGACCACCGTGCACGTCGACGAACTGGCCGAACTCTCTCTGGCGGCTCACGCTCGGCGGCTCGGGGGAGCGGTTCCTGACCGTCGGTGGCGACAATCCGACCGTACGGGGAAGGGGCGAAGCGAGAACGCGCTGCGGGAGCTCTCCTGGTGGCCGAGCCGTCCCGCGAAGCTCGAAGAGATCGCCTCCGGGCCTATGAACTGGGGGAATGGCTGCCGCTGAGAAAGATCGTCTTAAGTGTTCCTTAAGCGATAATCCCTCATGGGAGCGCTCCCGTATGGATGGCCGTAGCCAGTTTTCGGTCCCCCGTCGCGGAAGGCGCAGCCCCAATGTACAGAGCCCGGTACAACAAGTCCCGCACGAGTTCGCGCCGTTGGCAGATCGGTGCGGTCGTGGGGGTCGCGGTCGTCATCACCGGTGTCGGTCTGGGCGTCGCCTCAGCCGCGGAATCCGTGCCCACCGTCAACTGCCCCCAGGTCGGCAACCTGCCGGCCGTTCCGGCCCAGGCGCAGGCCGAGGTGCAGCGCAACCTGGAGCTGTTGAACACGCAGATCTCCGAGGCCAACAACCGGCTGCGGACCTCCGTCGGCCAGGGTGGCCCGGCCTTCATCCAGAACGCGATCCTCGGCCCGCTGAAGGACAAGCGGTTCGCGACGATCAACCGGATCGAGACGGCGATCGGGCGCAACGCGGCCAAGCCGAACCTGAACGCCGAAGGTCTGTCGACCTGCTCGCTCAACCAGGACGGTGGCTCCTCGGCGCAGCAGCCGGTCGAGGTGCCGGCCGCGGGGAACAACGGCGGCGGTGGCGAAGCGGCGGCGGTCCCGACGGTCAACTGCCCGGCGGTCGACAACCTGCCGGCCGTTCCGGCCCAGGCCGCGGCCGAGGTGCAGCGCAACCTGGAGCTGTTGAACACGCAGATCTCCGAGGCCAACAACCGGCTGCGGACCTCCGTCGGCCAGGGCGGCCCGGCCTTCATCCAGAACGCGATCCTCGGCCCGCTGGAGGACAAGCGGTTCGCGACGATCAACCGGATCGAGACGGCGATCGGGCGTAACGCGGCCAAGCCGAACCTGAACGCCGAGGGCCTGTCGACCTGCTCGCTCAACGAGAACGGCGGCTCCTCCGCCGAGCAGCCGACCGAGGTTCCCGGCGGTGGCAACGCGGGTGCCGGTGGCGACGCCGGCTCCGACGTGGCCGTGCCGACGGTCAACTGCCCGCAGGTCGCCAACCTGCCGGCCATCCCGGCCCAGGCCGCGGCCGAGGTGCAGCGCAACCTCGAGCTGCTCGACACCCAGATCGCCGAGGCGAACGCCCGCATCGTGTCGTCGGTCGGCCAGGGCGGCCCCGCCTTCATCCAGAACGCCATCCTCGGCCCGCTGGAGGACAAGCGGTTCGCCACCATCAACCGCATCGAGACGGCGATCGGCCGCAACGCCGCCAAGCCGAACCTGAACGCGGAGGGCCTCGCCCCCTGCGCGCTCAACCAGTAAGCATTTAGTCCCTCCACCTGCCAGGCGCGCGCCCGGACCCCCACCCGGGCGCGCGTCTTCATGTCTCCAACCAAATTGGCACGAGTCACGCGCGTCACGACGGCGCATTCATGTCACCCACCAGGGGTAGCTTCGCGCCATGCCCGCTGAAGCCCCCGAAGCGAAGCCGCCCCACCGTCCACACCCGTGGAAGGTGGAGGGTGTGCCGCCCACTCCTGCTCCCGGTGGCCCGCCAAGGCCGCGTTCCTCCTGGGTCCGCTTCGGCGGCACGCTGGTCGTCCTGCTCGCCCTCAACTGGATCATCTCGTCGTTCTTCCTGGCCCCGCCCGAGCGCGCCTCGGTTTCGTACACGTTCTTCCTGACCCAGGTCCAGGGCAACAATGTCAGCGAGATCACGTCGACGGCCGACACCATCGAGGGCCAGTTCAAAAAGGAAGTGGCCTACACGCCCACCGGCGACACCAAATCCGAGCAGGTCGACCGGTTTACCACCCAGCGGCCCTCGTTCGCCGATGACGACCTCTTCTCCCAGCTGCAGGCCGACAACGTGCCGGTCAACGCCAACCCGCCGGACGCACCGGCCCCGATCTGGCAGCAGCTGCTGATCGGTTTCGGCCCGACGATCCTGCTGGTCGCCCTGTTCATCTGGATCAGCCGGCGGATGGCCGGCGGCGGTGGCGGGGGTGTGCTGGGCAGCTTCGGCAAGTCGCGGGCCAAGCTCTACCAACCCGAGTCCGGGCCCCGCACGACCTTCGCCGACGTGGCCGGCATCGAAGAGGTCGAGCAGGAGGTCACCGAGATCGTCGACTTCCTCCGGGAGCCCGAGAAATACCGCAAGCTCGGGGCCCAGATCCCGCACGGCGTGCTGCTCTCCGGCCCGCCCGGCACCGGCAAGACGCTGCTGGCCCGTGCGGTCGCCGGCGAGGCCCAGGTGCCGTTCTTCTCGATCTCGGCCTCCGAGTTCATCGAGGCGATCGTCGGCGTCGGCGCCAGCCGCGTGCGAGACCTGTTCGACCAGGCCAAAAAGGTGGCCCCGTCGATCATCTTCATCGACGAGCTCGACGCCATCGGCCGGGCCCGGGGCAGCGCCCAGTCGCTGGGCGGCAACGACGAGCGTGAGCAGACGCTCAACCAGATCCTGACCGAGATGGACGGCTTCACCGGCAGCGAGGGCGTGGTGGTGCTGGCCGCCACCAACCGCTCCGAGGTCCTCGACCCGGCACTGCTGCGCCCCGGCCGCTTCGACCGTCGCGTCGTGGTGAGCCCACCCGACCTGGCCGGTCGCCGCGCGATCCTCGTCGTGCACACCCGCGGTGTCCCGGTCGCCCCCGGCGTCGACCTCGACGGCATCGCCGCCTCCACCCCGGGCATGGTCGGCGCCGACCTGAAGAACCTGGTCAACGAGGCAGCCCTGCTGGCCGCCCGCCGAGGCCACAGCCAGGTGCAGAACAACGACTTCACCGACGCCCTGGAAAAGATCGTGCTGGGCACAGTCCGCGGCCTGATGCTGACCCCCGACGAAAAGGAGCGCACCGCGTTCCACGAGTCGGGCCACGCCCTGCTGGGCATGCTCACCCCCGGTGCCGACCCCGTCCGCAAGATCTCGATCATCCCGCGCGGCCAGGCCTTGGGCGTGACCTTCCAAAGCCCGTCAAGCGACCGGTACGGCTACTCGGCCAAATATCTGCGGGGGCGCATCATCGGGGCGCTGGGCGGGCGCGCCGCCGAAGAAGTGGTGTTCGGCGACATGACCACCGGCGCGGAAAGCGACCTCGACCAGGTCAGCAACATCGCCCGCCAGATGGTCGGCCGCTGGGGCATGTCCGAGGTCATCGGCCCCGTCACCGTGCTACCCCCACCGGGCCAGGAGTCCCCCTTCGGCCTCGACGGCGTAGCCCCGGCGACAAAGGAACTGATCGACGCCGAGGTCCGGAAGATCGTCGAGGAGTGCTACACCGAAGCCCTGTCGCTGCTGCGCTCCCACCGCCCCCAACTCGACAGCCTGGCCCACCGCCTCCTGCAAACCGAAACACTCGACGAGGCCGACGCCTACGCCGCAGCCGGCATCAGCCCAGCCGAGGCCCCGGGTGCAGTCGCCCGCGGTGAGGCTCCGGGCTCGACGGCTGCTCCTGGCATCCCGCACCCGGTGGCCGCCGATTCGACGCCGCCCAATGGGGTTCCCTCAGCCGCTGCATCCTGAGTCGGGGGTTGCGGCGGGATCAGGGGTCGTGTCGGCTTTGTGGGTTGGGCTTGCTTGCGCTGGACGGGCGGAGGCGGGGGTGAGCAAGCAGGGCCTGGAAGAGCAGCTACGGCCTTGCTTGCTCACCCCCGCCTCCGCCCTTGCGGGCGAGCTTGCCGCCGGCTGAAGACCTTGGTCGCCGGCTGCTGGATGCTTGGTCGGGGTGGCGGTCACCTGACGGGTAGGTGGTCTGGCTGCCGCGCTGGGGATGAAACCAGGCGGCCAGCGAAAGCAGGCCGGCCTGGGTGGTGGCTTGCGGGAACTCAACAATGCCGGTTGCGTCCGCCTTCGGCATACGTCGTCGGCCGGTCCTGCTGGGTGCATGGCAATGCGGGCCGGGCGCTCTGCGGCTCTCGCACCGGCTGCGACACGTAGTGCTACCGGAATGCGGGCCAGTGCTCCGGTCTTCAGGCCGGGGGTGAAGGCCCGCGCTGGGAGGGCCGCCAGGCCCGAGCAGTGCCTTAACCGGGACGGTTCTGCTGCTCGATGTACTGCTTTACGACGCTGAGCGGTGCCCCGCCGACGGAGCCTGCGAAGTACGAGCCCGACCACAGCTTGTTGGCCCGGTAGTAGTGCCGCACGAGGTCGGGAAACTCCTGCCGCAGCCGCCGCGAGGAGACGCCCTTGAGGCTGTTGACCAGCCGGGCCACGGCCACCTTGGGCGGGAAGTTGACCAGCAGGTGCACGTGGTTGTTCTCGCCGTTGAACTCGACCAGCTCGGCCTCGAAGTCGGCGCACACGTCCCGCATGATTGCCTCCATGCGGGTCAGGTGCTGGTCGGCGAATACCTTGTGCCGGAACTTCGTCACGAAGACCAAGTGGACGTGCATCGCGAAAACGCAGTGTCTACCAGTGCGGATGCCTGAAAGTTCAGCCATAGACCAACATGTTACGGTATGTCTCGTGCAGCTTCGTTACAACTTCCGCGTCTACCCGACGACCAGCCAGCAGATCGAGCTGGCCAGGGCGTTCGGGTGCGCGCGGGTGGTGTTCAACGACGGGCTGCGCCTGCGTCAGCAGGCCCGCGAGGCGGGCGAGAAGTACGTCTCGGACGGCGAGCTGTCCCGCCGCCTGATCACCGAGGCGAAGCTGACGCCTGAGCGGGCATGGCTGGGCGAGGTGTCGTCCGTGGTCTTGCAGCAGGCCCTGGCGGACCTGAACACCGCGTACCGCAACTTCTTCGCCTCGATCTCGGGCAAGCGCAAGGGGCGGAAGCTGGCCCCGCCCCGGTTCCGGTCCCGCAAGGACAACCGGCAGGCCATCCGCTTCACGAAAAACTCCCGGTTCAAGGTCCTCGACAACAGCCGGTTGCGCCTGCCGAGGATCGGCGACCTTGCGGTCCGCTGGTCCCGGACGCTGCCGTCGGACCCGTCGAGTGTGGCGATCATCCGAGACGCGGCCGGGCGTCACTTCGCCTCGTTCGTCGTGCAGACCACCGACGAGGCGTTGCCGCCGGTCGAATCCGAGGTCGGTATCGATCTGGGACTGACCCACTTCGCGGTGCTCCCGGACGGCACGAAGGTGGCCGCACCGAAGTTCCTGCGCCGCGCGGCGCGCAAGCTAAAGCGGTTGCAGCAGGCGCTCTCGCGCAAGCAGCGCGGGAGTCAGAACCGGAAGAAGGCCGTCGTGAAGGTCGCCAGGGCGCACGCCCGGGTGGCCGACACCCGGCGGGACTGGCAGCACAAACTGTCCACGGCGATCATCCGCGAGAACCAAGCGGTGTACGTCGAGGATCTGTGCGTGGCCGGTCTCGGCCGGACCCGACTGGCGAAGTCTGTGCACGATGCGGGATGGGCCGGATTCACCGGCATGTTGGAGTACAAGGCGGCGCGGTACGGGCGCACTTTCGGCC